>NZ_JBMYHI010000002.1:0-4800000 GCF_049844455.1 Streptomyces fractus
GCGACGCATTCTGCTAGCCCTCCCCCTTAAATCAGTTGGCGCTTCTTCAAGCCCGCTGCCCGCGAACCAGGCCCTTGAGGGAGTGCCCACGGGAGGGCAGGAACGATGAGTAGGGGGCGTTCCACCTTCGAGGGAAGGCGGCTCCTTCCAGCAATTCCACGTTGGTCCGCTCGTCACACTCGAGGATCGCTCTCAGCCAAGTGCGCATCGTGTGATGGAAGTCGTACGTCAACGGCTCGGGGGCGAGGAGCCAGTCACGTCCACAATGACTCACGTGCGTGTGGTAGTTCTCCGGGTATCGACGGATCCACGGGGTCTCGGCCTGGATCGGATGGAGTTCGTAGCCGAGTTCGGTGACAGCCCTCAGGCTCTGCTCCAGGGACTTGTGGTCGGAGCGGGGAAGGACCTCCAGAACGATCCAAGGACGATGCTCTTGCACCGTGCGCAGGGACCCGGCCAGGGCTTTCCCCTCCAGCGTCTCCACATTCAGCTTGATCAGATGCGGGCGCAGCGCAGGCCGCTCCTGGGTGAAGTCGTCCAGCGTGGTGACCGGCACGGTCACGGATTGTGTGTACGGGCGGCAGAACGCATTGAGGGAGTTGCAGGACTCCGACTTGAGGGAGAGATACAGCTCCGCGCTGCCCGGCGCGTCGGAGACGGCTGAACGAACGAGTTCAAACCCCAGGCCGTTCGCATCCCGGATGTCCGCACAGATCCTGGACGTATCCGGCGCGGGCTCAAAGGCATACACCGACAGGCGGCGGCCGTAGACGGCGTCGATGAGGTTCGCGTACAGGCCGATGTGCGCGCCGACGTCGTAGACAGCGCTCCCCTCCGGCGCCCGGTGCGCGATCGCCATCAGCGCCGCCTGCGTCAGAGGCTCGTAGCCGGCGAGCCCCGATCGGGACAACTGCCGCTGCACAGCCGTCCGCTTCCGATCCATGAAATTCAACGCACGGCGGTACGGTCCGGCCTGCGCGACAGCCGCCACGTTGTGCGGGAGAGCAACAACTAGGGGCATCGCGAAACATCTCTTCTGCAGTCGACCGAATCAACAGGCATCCGCAGCCACCTCCTTGCTCCCCTTTCCCCTCGGTAGAACACCCCTCCAGGGGCCGCACGACGCTAACCACACGCTCGGCCCTGACGACCGTTCCGGCACGCCCAACGCATGCCGGAAACACTCGAACGAGCAGGAACAGCTCACCATTTGAACCTCCCGGACGCACATTCCCCGCCGGTGTACGCATCCGGCCACGCCTCCCGACACATCCCCTCCGTCAGAGGCATCGACCGCCCGGAACATGACACGGGACACACACGAACCGATCAAGCAGCCCCGACCAACGGCCCGTACCGCTCCACCTGTTGCACCACATGACCCACCGCGCCAACACCACGAACCGCCGAACGTCACATGAAACATAACTGAATCCATCTTTTGTTGTTCCATGTACCTATGTCCCGTTTTCGTAGTCGACAGCTGGATACGTCCCTGCCCCGGTTCAGTGTGATCGTCCCCGCATATCTGGTCCAGGCGTACCTCCACGCGTGTCTCGATTCGGTGCTCGGCCAGTCCTACACCGACCTGGAGCTCATCGCCGTCGACGACGCCTCACCGGATGCCTGCGGCGAGATCCTCGACTCCTACGCGGCGCGTGACCCGCGTGTCACGGTCGTCCACCTCCCGCAGAACGTCGGCCTCGGCCGGGCCCGCAACGCGGGCCTCGCGCGGGCGACTGGCGACTACGTCGTCTTCCTGGACAGTGACGACACCCTCACCCCCGGGTCGCTCGCCGCCATCGCCGACCGGGTCAAGGAGACCGGCGGCCCGGACGTCCTGATCTACGACTACGCCCGTGCGCACTGGGACGGCAGCCTCGTTCGCAACCGGCACGCGCAGATGCTGAACGAGTCGGGCCCGCAGCCCTTCGCCCTGACCGATCGCCCCTCGCTCATGCGCCTGCTGATGGTCGTCTGGAACAAGGCGTACCGCCGCGAGTTCCTCACCAGGAGTGGCCTGACCTTCCCACCCGGCTACTACGAGGACACCGCCTGGACGTATCCGGCGCTGATGGCGGCGGACTCCGTCGCCACCCTCGACCGGGTCTGCGTCCACTACCGGCAGCGCCGCCAGGGCAACATCCTGTCCACCATCAGCACGAAGCACTTCGACGTATTCGACCAGTACGACCGGGTCTTCGCGTTCCTCGAGGAGCATCCCGAACTCGACGACCGGTGGCGGCGGGTGCTCTTCCGGCGAATGATCGACCACTTCTGCACGATCTTCACCACCCGCGGGAGGCTGCCGCGTGGCAGCCGCGCGGAGTTCCTCCGTCATGCTCGCCGTCACTACGCCCGTTACCGCACCCCTGGCGGCCCGGTGACACCGCCGACCCGGATGCGGCACGGCCTCGTACGCCTGGGCGCGTATCGCGCGTATCTGCTCATCACGGGGGCACGCAAGGCGAGAGCACGCGCTCTGCACCACCTCAGACGCGCAGCCCACTTGGCCCGCGGTGCGGCCTTGCAGACCCACTACCGCATCCAATGCCGACTGCCCGTCAAGGACGATCTGGCGGTCTTCTCGGCCTACTGGAACCGTGGCTACTCCTGCAGCCCTGCCGCGATCGAGTCCGCGGTGCGCAGCCTGGTCCCCTCGATGCGTACGGTATGGGTCGCGGGCCCCGCTCACATCCACACCGTGCCCGCCACGACCCGCGGCCTGGTCCCCGGCACGTTCGGCTACTGGACCGCGCTCGCCCGCGCGAAGTACCTGGTCAACAACGTCAACTTCGACCGCAGGCTGCGCAAGCGCCCCGGTCAGGTCCTGCTGCAGACCCACCACGGCACGCCCCTGAAGAAGATGGGCCTCGATCTCCAGGAACACCCGGCGGCAGGCGCAGGCATGGACTTCGTGACCCTCCTGGAGAACGCCGACAAGTGGGACTACAGCCTCTCGGCGAACCGGCATTCCACCCTCACCTGGGAGCGTGTCTACCCGGCCGGTTACACCACCCTCGAGTACGGCAATCCGCGCAACGACATCTTCGCGACGGCGACCGAGGCCGACCGTAGCCGTACCCGCGAGCTCCTCGGCATCCCCACGGGCGCGACCGTCTTCCTGTACGCCCCCACCCACCGCGACTATCAGCGCACCCAGACGCCCCGCCTGGATCTCGCCCGTCTGGCGCGCCACTTGGGACCGTCCTACGTCTTCCTGTCCCGCGCCCACTATCTGGCGATCACGGATGAGAACGCCACGGACACCCACCCGCGCGTGATCGATGTGACGGGCCACCAGGCGGTCGAAGAACTCTGCCTGGCCTCCGACGCGTTGATCACCGACTACTCGTCCCTGATGTTCGACTACGCGGCCCTGGACCGCCCGATCGTCCTGCTCACCGACGACCACATGGCGTACGAGGCCGCCCGCGGCACCTACTTCGACATCCGTGTCTCCCCGCCGGGTCCGGTCGCCCAGACGCAGGACGAATTGATCGACATCCTCGCCACCGGCCACTGGAACGGCGCCCGGTCCACCCGGCTCCGCGCCGCCTTCCGTGCGCGCTTCTGCCCCTACGACGACGGGCATGCCACGGAGCGGGTGGTGCGCAGGGTGTTCCTGGGAGAGCCGTCGGAGCCCAACCCCGTACAGCACGACCTGCGGCACGACGTCCCCGACGACGTGCCTTCGAACCGCTCCCTGTCCCAGGAGCCCTGATGCCCGTGCGCATAGCCACGCCATCGAGCGCTCCAGTCATCCGCTCAGTGATGCCACTGACATCCTCATGGGAAGTACACGTGAAACTCTTCAAAGCCCCCGCGAAGCCGCAGGCCGTCAAGCCGGTTGAGTCGAAGCCGATGGAGGCGGCGCCCAGCGCTGCCGACACGGAACAGATCCTGCGGTCTCTCCAGCAGCAGACCAAGACGCTGACCGCCGCGCTGACGGGCATCCGCAAGCAGCTCGAGCACCAGCCTTATGTGGTCGCCGAGTTGATGCGCCGCTACGACCACCTCATCGACCGCGACATGCCGATGCCGGTGCTCGGCGCCAATTGGGCCGCGATCGCGCCGACGGTCCTGTTCATCGTCGACGAGGTGATGGGCCGGCCGGCCCGGCGCACGATGCTGGAGTGCGGCTCCGGTGCGTCGACCCTGTGGACGGCGGCAGCGCTCCGTAAGTGCGGCGAGGGGCACGTGACGTCCATCGAGCACGACCGGGACTTCGCCGAGGTGACCCGGCAAGGGCTCGCGGACCACGGCCTGGAGTCGTGGGCGACAGTCGTCGACGCCCCTCTGGTGGACACCGAGGTCCCGGGCCTCGGCACACAGCCGTGGTACGACCTGTCCGGCCTCGGTGACGTCGCCGACGTCGACCTGCTCTTCATCGACGGACCGCCGCGCCCGACGGCGCCGCTCGCCCGCTACCCCGCGATGTCGCAGTTGCTGCCGCGCCTGGCCAAGGGCGCCCTCGTCGTCCTCGACGACACCAACCGCAAGGCCGAGCGCGACATCACCAAGATGTGGGCGGCCGAGGGAGCCTTCGACCGACGCGTCACCTTCGTCAAGGACGTAGCCCGTTCCACCGTCCTCCAACTCGACTGACCGGACGCGAGGTCCGGACGGGCGGACCCCGCTGATCGCTTCGGTGCGACAAGGCACCCCGAACGTCCAAGCCCGAACGTCAAAGACAGGACAGCAATGCGTATCTCGGTGATCGGATGTGGCCACCTCGGCGCCCCTCACGCCGCCGCCATGGCGGAGCTCGGGCACGACGTGATCGGCGTCGAACTCAACCCGGCCACGTGCCGGATCCTCCAGGGCGGGCGCGGCCCCTTCTTCGAGAAGGGTCTTGACGACCTGCTCGAGAAGTACGTGCCCACCGGCCGCCTCCGGTTCACCAGCGACCTCATGGAGGCAGCCGACTTCGCCGACCTCCACTTCATCGCGGTCGGCACACCTCTGCACGAGGACGGCCAGAGCTACGACATGGAGCAGGTGTTCGGCGCCGTCAGCGCGCTGGCCCCGCTGCTCACCCGCCCCTGCACCATCGTCGGCAAGTCCACCGTGACGGTTGGCACCGTGACGCGTGTCCGCGAAATCATCGCGGAACGCGCCGTGGACGGCGTCGATCTGGTGTGGAACCCGGAGTTCCTGCGCGAAGGGCACGCGGTCGAGGACACGCTCTACCCCGACCGCATCGTCGCCGGTGTGTCCAGCGCCGAGGGACGGAAGGCGATCGAGGCGGTGTACGCGCCGATTCTGGCCCGCGGGGACGTGGAGCTGATCGTGACCGAGCCGGCGACGGCCGAGATCATCAAGTCGGCGGCCAACTCCTTCCTGGCCACAAAGATTTCCTTCATCAACGCGATGGCCGAGGTGTGCACCCTCGCGGGAGCGGACGTGAAGACCGTCGCACACGGCATCGGTATCGACCACCGCATCGGGCACGCCGGCATGCGGCCCGGAATCGGTTACGGCGGCGGCTGCCTGCCCAAGGACCTGCGGGCCTTCACCCACCGGCTTGACGAGATCGGTGCCACGAACGCGGTCGCGCTGCTTCAGGCCGTCGAGGGCGTCAACCGTGGGCGTGTGGATGCCGCGGTCGACCTCGTAGAAGAGGCCGCCGGGAGCAGCTGTCTGGCCGGAGTGCGCATCGCGTTCCTCGGCGCCGCCTTCAAGGCGGGTACCAGTGACGTCCGCAACTCCCCCGCCCTCGAACTGGCCCGCCGGCTGCTCCAGGCCGGTGCCCACCCCGTCATCCACGACCCGGTGGCGATGGAGACGGCGCGGCGTCTGCACCCCGAATTCACCTATGCCGACACCCTCGCCGCAGCCCTGGACGGGGCCGAGGTCACCGTCCTGGCAACCGAGTGGCCTCAGTTCAGCGAGGACGCCGAACTCCCGGCCTCGGCCGCCCCCGCAGTGGCCGCACGCCGGCTGGTGGACGTCCGCACCTGCGTCGACCCACTCGACTGGGTCACGGCGGGCTGGACGGTGTGGCAGCTCGGGCGTCCGGTACGGCGTCCTCAGCCGTGATGTCTCGTGCGGAAGGCGCAGGCGCGCACCGTTCAGGAGCCCGAAAATCAGGAGTGAAGAATGACATCTGAGGCCATCGACCACACAAGCGTGACGTTCGCGGCGGAGCCTGCTGACACGGTGAACACCGAGATCGCGCGGCTCAGCCGCCGGGTCGCCCAACTGGAAGCCGAGAACGAGCGGATGCCACGGAGACCGGGTCCGCTCACGCTGGAGGAGTTCCTCCGGCCGATCCGCCGCGCCAGGGGGTCCTGTGACCTTCGCTGTGCGCGTGGGCACCAGCAGTCCAAGACCATCAAGGTCGTACGGCCGACCGGAATGACACTCCCGGCGAGCTCCGGACTGCGCCGTGAACCGCCCCGTGACCCCGCCGATCGGCAACCCGACTACCTCGAGAAGTTCGACAGCAGGACACTCTTCTACGACGCGTTCCGGCTCGGCGACGACGTGTGGCTCTCCGGACCACCGACCAGCAATCTGCGTGCCGGTCTCGAGAGCGCCGACTGGCACATGGACGGCACCGACGTGAGCGGCTCGGTCTCCCTCGGCGACTGGGGCCGCACACAGCGATCGAGGATCACCGGGGCACACCCAGGTAGACATCTGACGCTGGATCTGGCGGGCTCAAGATTCAGCATGGTGATCGCTCCCGACGAATCGGACCTGTTCGCCGGGCAGCGGACCATCATCACGAAATCGAAGGACAACGATCTCGTCTGGATCAGGGATTTCCTCAGGTATTACCACGTTGTGCACGGCGTGACGGGAATCGTCCTCTACGACAACAATTCCACCAGGTATCGCCCCGAGGACGTCGCCGATGTCATCGCCTCGGTTCCGGGAATCACCACGGCTGTCGTTGTCGCCTGGAATTACCCGTGGGGCCCTAATTCCGGCCCGAACAAGGTCTGGGATTCCGACTACTGCCAGTATTCCCTGATGGAGCACGGGCGCTTCCGATACCTCAGCAAGGCGGCGGGCGTCATCAACGCGGACATCGACGAACTGGTCCTCACGAACGATGCCCGGCCGGTCTTCGATCACGCGGCGGAGTCGGAGTCCGGTGCGGTCAGTTACGAGGGGCACTGGATCGCCAAGGCCACGATGGAACCCATGAACCCCCTGCGCCAGCGCCGCTTTGTCGACTACCGCCATCGTGCCCGCGGCACGACGACGAAGAAGTGGACCGTCATCCCGGAGATGATGGACTGGCAGACGACACAGTGGCGCGTGCACAGCGTCATCGGCTCGAACGCCGAGACCAGCGAACAGATCCATCATCGTCACTACCAGGGCGTGAACAACGGCTGGAAGTACAACCGTGCGGAAGCCACGGCGAAGCCGGGGACTCACACCTACGACGTGCGAATGAGCCGCGTTCTGGACATCGTCTTCGGGGACTGACGCGGCGGCGGAGGACCGCCGGCCGCTGCCAGCGTCATCCCCAGTGCGCCCCTGCCGCGGTCAGGCCCGGTGTCAGGTGCTGCCCGCAGCGCTGGCGGTCTTCGGTGTGGGCGGTGGGCAGCACCCGCCGCGTCCAGGCGCGTACGGCCGGCAGCCGCTCGGAATGTCCCACGGCGTCGGCCCGCACCCAGGCGCCGGCGCCGTCGGACGTGCGGTAGAGCGGCACGTAGCCCTTTGATACGAGCAGCGGCTCCTTCATACCGGTCTTGTCGGCCCAGCTGTCGGTGGCGTGCACAAAGGTCGGACGCAGCTTGTCGAGTGCGTATGCCTGCAGGCCCTTGATGTCATCGGCCGCCAGGTAGTCGGCGATGCGCGGCTCGGTCAGGCCTGCGAGGTCGTAGACCTTGAGCTTGCTGGTGAGCAGCGTGCCGCCGAGGCTGGGCGTCAGCACCGACGCGTGCCTGACGCCCAGCCGGTCGGCGTACTCGTTGAAGAGCACCCCATGTCGCTTGACGACCATGCACATGGCCAAAGTCGGCTTGGCGCGGAAGTTGGCGGCGGGTGCCCACTGGGCCGCGACGGAGAACAGCAGGCTCCCCACCAGGGCGGCCGCGAACAGCATCCTGCGGTGCGGCGCGGCCTGCTCGGCCAGCGATACCGCAGCGAGGCTCAGTGCCATGGCTCCGAGGCCCCATACGGGAGTTGCGAACCGGTACATGCCCATCCAGTCCGGGTTCAGGACGCCGAATGCGAACAGGGTCAGGCCGAGGGGGACCAGGACCC
Source organism: Streptomyces fractus (assembly GCF_049844455.1). Taxonomy (NCBI): domain Bacteria; kingdom Bacillati; phylum Actinomycetota; class Actinomycetes; order Kitasatosporales; family Streptomycetaceae; genus Streptomyces; species Streptomyces fractus. The sequence goes on from NZ_JBMYHI010000002.1 coordinate 8,230, forward strand.
CGGGCAGTGCCGCCGCGAGGCGCCCGCGCCGGGTCAGTGCCACCGCGCACACGGCGACGGTGACGACGACGGTCGGCCAGCCCGCGAAGGAGAGCAGTTCGCCTGAGGTCTGCGCGAACGTCCGAACGTCGGGCAGCCCTTGCGACTTGGCCACCGCCGTATTGGGCACGATCCGCCCGAACTCGACGTGGCGCAGGACGAGGAAGAGCGCGTAAGGCAGGGCGAAGGCGCCGACGCCGTACGCCGCCGCCCGCAGCCGGGCGGTGAGTTCGGGGCGGCGCAGGGTCACGAGCAGGACGAGTGGATAGGCGCCCGCGAGCACCGCCCCGTCAGGTCGGGTCAGTGCGGCGGCCACTGCGAGCAGCCCGCAGGTGATCGCCGTGCGCCGGGTCACGAGGGTGCCGCTGGTGATCGCGCGTACGAGGACCGCCGCGAGCACGACGGCGAGCAGGGCGTACAGCGGGTTCTCCAGGCCGGAGAACGTCCAGGCCACGAAAGAGGGGTTGGCTGCCAGGAGCACGCCGGCGAGTCCGGTCACGACCCAGGGGCGGGCGACCAGGCGGTGCGCCGCGCAGGCGATCGCGAGCAGGATGCCTGCCGCGCACAACACTGCGAGCAATTTGGGGAACAGCACCAGGTCGGGTACGCCGAACCAGCTGCCGTGGTCGAACAGGCCGAGTCTACGACCGATGACCAGCAACGCGAGCCAGGTCGGATTGGAGTAGCCCTCGACGGGTTCGGCCCCGGGTTGCTGCACGGGCCCGAGGCCCTCGTCGATGCTGCGGGCATACGCGAAGGTGATCGCGGCGTCGTCCACGATCCAGCGGCCGAGCCACGTGCCGTGCCAGGTGATCAGGAGCGTGCCCATGGCGACGGCGACGGCGTCGGGCCAGTGGCGGATGGGCGCCGGGCGGGTCGCGGACCGGCCGGCTGTGTGCTCGGACTGCCCCGGGACCGTGGCAGTGTTCGATGTGGTCATTGCAGGGCCTTCTTCGGAGCGAACAGGGATGAGTACGGCCCCACGGGGCCCACTGCGACAGCCAGTTGCGTCGACAGCGTTTGCGTCGCGTTGTGCCCTACAGCGGCAGCCGCCGGAACACCGACCGCGGCACATGGCGCAGGCCCGACATGACGTAACGGAGAGTTCCCGGAACCCACACTGTCTCCGTGCGGCGCCGAAGGCCGGATTCGATGGCCTCGGCGACGGCGTCGGGGGTGGTGGCGAGGGGCGCATCGGGCATTCCGGCCGTCATGCGGGTGCGGACGAAGCCGGGGCGGACGATCATGACGTGGACGCCGGAGCCGTGGAGGGCGTCGCCCAGGCCCTGGGAGAAGGCGTCGAGGCCGGCCTTGCTGGAGCCGTAGATGAAGTTTGCGCGGCGGGCGCGTTCGCCTGCGACCGAGGAGAGGACGACGAGCGAGCCGTGTCCCTGGCTCTTGAGCGCGCTCGCACAGATCAGGCTTGCCGACATCGCGCCGGTGTAGTTGGTCTGCGCGACCCGTACCGCGGACATCGGTTCGATCTCGTCACGCTCCTGGTGCCCCAGGAGGCCGAAGGCGAGCAGGACCATGTCGATGTCGCCCTCGGCGAAGACCTTGCCGAGGGCCGCCTCGTGGGTGTCGGGGGCCAGGGCATCGAGGTCGACGGTGTGTACGTCGGCGCCCAGGTCCCTCAGTTGGGTGGCGGCGCCCTCCAGAGCCGGTGACGGGCGGCCCGCGAGCCAGACGGTGCGGGTGCGGCGGGCGACGAGGCGACGGGCGGTGGCCAGCCCGATCTCGGAGCTGCCGCCGAGGACGAGCAGGGACTGCGGGGCGCCGAAGGCGTCTTTCATGGGCGTTCTCCTGGGCGTACGGGATGGGCTGCGTCTACAGGTGCAGGCGGCGGGCGAGATCCGAGGTGAAGACACCCGCTGGGTCCAACTCGGCTCGCAGGGACTGGAATTCGGCGAGCTTCGGGTACATGCCGGCGAGCAGTTCCGGGCGCAGCCGGGAGTCCTTGGCGAGGTAGATGCGGCCGCCCGCCTGGGCCACCTCGCCGTCGAGCGAGTCGAGGAAGGGGCCGAGCTCCGGGAGGTTCGCGGGGAGGTCGAGGGCGAGCGTCCAGCCGGGCGTGGGGAACGACAGCCAGCCTGATCCCCCTGGCCCGAAACGCTTCAGCACGGCGAGGAAGGACGGGCAGCGCCGCTCGGAGATGCGCCGCACGATGCGGTGCAGGGCGTTCTCCTGGCCGAGTCCGACGACGAATTGGTACTGCACGAAGCCGCTGCGCCCGTAGATCCGGTTCCAGTGCGGTACGCCGTCGAGCGGGTGGAAGAAGGTGGAGATCTTCTGGAGTTCTCCAGTACGCGCGCGGGGTGCCTTGCGGTACCAGAGTTCGTTGAAGAGTCCGACGCTCACTCGGCCGAGCAGTCCTTCGGGTACGAAGGAGGGCGGCGAGGGCAGTTGGCCCGGTTGGAAGCGCAGGGGCGTTGCGCGCGCCCGCGCGGGCAGAGCATCCAGGGGCGCGTGGTCGCCGCGGGTGAGCACCGAGCGGCCCAGGGCGGCCCCGTGGGCGAGCAGGTCGATCCAGGCGACCGAGTAGCGGTAGCGGTGGTCCGTGGCGGTCAGGCGGGCCATCAGGTCGTCGAGGTCACGGGCGCGCTCGGTGTCGACCGTCATCAAAGAGGTCTGCACGGGGAGCAGTTCGATGGTTGCGCGCAGGACGACGCCGGTCAGGCCCATGCCACCCGCAGTCGCTTCGAAGAGTGGCTCGCCGCGGCGCACCGTGCGCACCGTCCCATCGGCCGTCAGGAGTTCGAGCGTCGAGACGTGCCGCGAGAACGCCCCGGAGACGTGATGGTTCTTTCCATGGATGTCGGCGCCGATGGCACCGCCGACCGTCACATAGCGGGTGCCGGGGGTCACGGGTACGAACCAGCCGAGCGGAAGCAGTACTTCCATCAGTCGGTGCAGGCTGACTCCCGCGTCGCACTCCACCAGGCCCGCGTCCGCGTCGATGCGGTGTACGCGGTCGAGTGCGGTCATGTCCCAGACGGCGCCGCCCGCGTTCTGCGCCGCGTCACCGTAGGCCCGTCCCAGTCCTCGGGCGATACCGCCCCGCGCGCCGCAGTTGAGGACACCGGCTCTGACCTGCTCATACGTGTGCGGCCTGGCGAGTCGGGCGGTGGTCGGCGCGGTGCGGCCCCAACCGGCGAGCGGAACAGGCAGGTTGGGGGAATCAGGTGATTTCGATGTCGTCCGGGATGACATGGGGGCGACAGTAACGGTCATTGAGGTGGAAACCGGAGCTTCCTAGGCCAATTAGGTGGCCACCGGGCGGGTCGCGATACAGGTCCCGGTACGGGCCACCCACGACCTGGATAGATGAAAGTCCCTTTTCGGTTGATTCATTCAGGTTTTAAGAAAGGGCCTTTCATGCGCGACCTGGACGACAGACTCCTTGCGGCGCTGCGTGAGTGTGGCGGTGACCGGCATGTGGCGTCCGTGGCCCGCGCGCTCTCCTTCAGTGGTGAGCACGGCGCTCTGTGGATCGCCACCGGGCTCGCCGGGGCCGCGCTCGACCGCGAGCGGCGCACCTGCTGGCTGCGGGCCACGGCCCTGACGGCGACCGCTCATCTCGCGAGCATGGGCCTCAAGCGCGTGGTGCGCCGCGCGCGTCCCGAGGTGGAGCCTCTGGTGGCGACGGCCGGCCGGCACTCCTTCCCCAGCTCGCACGCCACGTCGGCCGCCGCTGCCGCTGTCGCCTACGGAGCGCTGCGCCCGGCCGGGGCGCGGATCGTGCCCCCGCTCGCGGCCGTGATGTGCGTATCGCGACTGGTCGTCGGCGTGCACTACCCGAGCGATGTCGCGGCGGGCGCCGCGCTCGGGGCGCTCACCGCGCGCGCGGGTGCCGCATGGGCGGGCCGGGGAGGTCGGCATGCCTGAACGCACCGCGCTGCTCGATCAGAGCGGCCGCCCCGGCGCGAGCACACAGCGTCCCTCCCCGATCGGCCTGCCCTTCGGTCTGCTCAGGACCGCGCGGCCACGCCAGTGGGTCAAGAACGGCCTGGTGGTGGCCGCCCCGGCCGCCGCGGGCGAGCTGTTCTCACGTGGCGCCCTCACCCAATTGGCCCTCGTCTTCGCCCTGTTCACGGCCGCCGCGTCCGCGATCTACCTGATCAACGACGCGCGCGACGCCGAAGCCGACCGCGCACACCCGCAGAAGCGCCACCGCCCGGTCGCGGCGGGCCAGGTGCCGGTATCCGTCTCCTACGTGACGGGCGGCCTCCTCGCCGTACTTGCCCCGACAGCGGCCGCGTTCCTGTGCACTCCCATGACCGCCGCCCTGCTGGCCGCGTATGTGGGCATGCAACTCGCCTACTGCATCAGCCTCAAGCATGTACTCGTCGTCGATCTCGTCGTCGTGACCACCGGCTTCTTGATGCGCGCGATGATCGGCGGAGTGGCGCTCGAGATCCCGCTGTCGCGCTGGTTCCTGATCACGACGGGCTTCGGGGCGCTTTTCGTGGTGTCGGCCAAGCGCTACTCGGAAGCCGTGAACATGGAGGGCAAGAACGGCGCCACGCGTGCGCTGCTCACCGAGTACACCACCGGATACCTCCGGTTCGTTTGGCAACTGGCGGCCGGGGTCTCGGTGCTCGCGTACTGCCTGTGGGCGATGGAGTCCAGGGGCTTCACCGACGCGACGCTGCTGCCTTGGCGGCAGCTGTCGATGGTGGCCTTCATCCTCGCGGTCCTGCGTTACGCCGTCTTCGCCGACCGGGGCAGCGCGGGCGCGCCGGAGGACGTCATCCTCCGGGATCCACCCTTGGCCCTGATCGCCCTCGCCTGGCTCACGCTCTTCGGCCTCCAGGTCGCGGAGCTGTGAGCCCTCGCACGCCCTGGTGGTCACCGTGGCCGTAACCCGTTCGGAGATCATCGGCTTCGCGGCGGCGGGACTTTGCGCGTACGCCGCCGATCTCGCCGTCTTCGTGTGGCTGCGCGGACCGGTCGGCTGGGATCCGATCACCGCCAAAGTGGCGGGCTTCGTGGCCGGCTGCACGGTGGCATACGTGGGCAACGCCCTCGGCACCTACCGGCGGCGCGGGCATGAACAGGCTTCCCGCGTCAGGCAGTACGCGGTCTTCTTCGCGGTCAACATGGCGGGCGCCCTGGTACAGCTCGCGTGCCTGGGCGTATCGCACTATGCCCTCGGCTTCACCTCGCAGCGCGCCGACACGATCTCCGGAGCGGGAGTCGGCATGGCGCTGGCCACGTTGCTGCGCTTCTGGGGGACCAGGACGCTGGTGTTCCGGGGAGAGACAGGAAAAGCCACGCACTCGATGGTCGGGTAGTCGGCGCGCCGAGGAGGGAGGATCCGGCCGCGGGCCGGAGCCTCCCTCCTCGGCGGGCCGGTCCTGTCAGACCTCCTCGGCCTGCTCCAGCATCCGGTCGACGACCCGGGCGGCGGCCTTGCCGTCGTCCAGGTCGCAGAACAGGTGTTGGAAGCGCGCGAACCGGTCCTGGTGCGCGATGTGTACCTTCTCGATGTCCCGGATCGCCTCGATCAATTCTTCCGAGGTCCGGAGCAACGGCCCCGGGGAGTCGGCCTCGAAGTCGAAGTAGAAGCCGCGCAGGGTGTCCCGGTAGTGATCCAGGTCGTACGTGAAGAACAGCATCGGCCGCTCGAGGTGCGCGTAGTCGAACATCACCGAGGAATAGTCGGTGATCAGGACGTCGGCCACCAGGTAGAGGTCGGCGATGTCCGGGTATTCCGAGACGTCCCACACGAAGCCGTCGCCGGCCTGCGGGACGACGTCGACGATGTTGGAGTGGCGGCGGATCAGCAGGGCATGGTCCTCGCCCAGCCGTTCGCGGGCCTCGGCAAGGTCGATCCTTAGGTCGAACTTGAACTGGCCGGCCTTGTGTGCGCTGTCGTCCCGCCATGTGGGGGCGTAGAGGACGACCCTCTTGCCGTCGGGCAGGCCCAGTTCTCGGCGGACGCGGGCGGCCGTCCTGTCCCGGTCAGGAGCGTGGAGCCGGTCGTTTCGGGGATAGCCGGACTCGAGGATCTCACCCTGGTAGGAGAAGGCTCGGCGCAGAATCGGAGTGGAGAAGCGGTTGGCGGACACCAGTAGGCTCCAATTGCCCACTTCACGCGCGAGCCGGTTGTGGTACTCGCGGTCGAAGCGCGGAGTCGCGATGTCGTGGCCGATCTGCTTCAGCATGGTGCCGTGCCAGGTCTGGACGACGACCTGGCCCGGACGACGCTGGAACCAGTCGGGCAGGTGTCCGTTAGTGATGATGTAACGGCTGGTGGCCAAGGCCTCGAACCACTCGCTGCCCCACATGCGGACCTTCTCCAGGCCGTCAGGCAGTTCGACCTGCCCGTCTCGGACGACCCACAGGTGCCGCAAGTCCGCCCCCCGGCGGACCAGTTCCTCGTGCATCGCACGTGGGCTGTCGGAGCACTGCTTGCCGTTGTAGCTGAAGTAGCAGACCTGATCACGCAAGGGTTCGTTCTCACGCATCGGCGCGTAGAGGTTGTTGCGCAACTGGAGCTGGCGGTACGGGCCGCGCTCGTCATCGCCCAGTTCGGAACGGCAGTTGAGCTGCGGGAAGTCCTCCCACCGGTTCTCCAGCCAGTAGCGACGGCCTTTCAGTTCGCTGTGCAGGGGGAACTGCGGCAAAGCGAGGCGGTCGATGACGAAGGGCGTACGCGGTTGGTCACCCTCGCCCACGAGGAGCAGGTTCCAACGACCTGCCCTCAGCGGCAAGCCTCCACCCGACCCACCCATGACGGAAGGATCGAAGGACGCGGTGAAACATCCGTCGGGGCGCCAGTCGACAGCACCGCGGCGCTCATCGGCACGACTACTGGCAGACAGCACCAGCTTCCGGCCGATGTCCGCGAGACTTGCCCGGCCGGAGAGAACGATTTTCCCGTCGAGTTCGCCGATGCGGTCGATGACTGCACGCCGAGCCCTGCTGGTGATCTTCAGATATCCGTTGGCCCCACTCGTCACGGCGATCTCGGCACCCTCGCCGACCGCACCGAACTGCTCGAACAAGTCCGTGGCCAGGTCTGCGAGACCTTCCCGGACCACGGTGGAGAAACGGCGTTGGGTGCTCTGCGCGTCCGTGGCGACCCATTCGGTGCTCCAGCGGCTCTTGCCTGGGCGAGTGGCGCTTCCGTCAGGGCTCACGAGCAGCGCGACCTCCGCCAGGGGGACGGTGACAGCGAGCGCGCTGCCACGGCTGCTGCCGTCCACCACGGCCGGATAGTCCATGCGGTCGCCTGTGGCGCGGTTGGTCAGCCGCAGCGACATGCGCTCGTCCGGCCGCAGCTCGGTGCGGAGTTCACCCGACACACGCAGTACGTCGCCGACGAATCGGCGGTCCGTGATCAGTGCGCGTACCCGCTCGACGCGGACCTTCAGAGCGCCTCGGACGCTGTGAGGAACGAGCCGGTGGTCCGCGTCCACCCAGTGCACGGGTGGGTAGTTGGCGGTTGCGGCACCTCGTGTCCACACCGCGCTCCTGCGGAACAGGCCGCCCGCGTACACATGAATGCCGACGTGCCAGAGCCCTTCCTGCCAGACGCCGCGCCTACGGAACCTCTCGGGGTCGATCTCGACGCGCCAGCCGGCCCAGTCGTAGTTGTGGGACTTCTGACCGGAGTCAGTGGTGGCCTGCGGGTGATGGACGTTGGCGGCGGGCAGCAGGGTGCGGCGGCGACTGCCGTCCCGCTTGAGCTGGATCGCCTTGACACTGCTGCGGCGGCCGGGCAAGTCGATCCGGCTGATCCAGGCGTCACCCTCGAGAACGAGCTTGCCGCCCTTCCACTCGGCGGCACGCAGCGGCGAGCGCAGTGAAAGCTCCTTGTCGATCCGCAGGGCCTGCTTGGGCAGCACGAAGCCGCGCTCGGTAAGTGGGGTGAACTCGGCGTATTTGCGGCGCAGGCCAGTGATGGGAACCCGGTCCCAACGCTGGCGTGAGGCGAGCAGGTCGAGAAGCTCGTCCATGGCGTGCTTACGCACCAGAATCCACTGCACCCGCAGTTCAGTAGGTAGTTCGAGGACCAGCTTGGGGTCGATCTGGTCCAGGAACCGGTTTGCCTCGGACAGAAAGGCCTCGCGGTATGCAGCGTCGCCGTCGGGCAGTACGCGCAAGAAGATCCGGAGGTCGTCGCGCAGGGCCCGGCCGTCGTACTCCCGCTTGAACGCCTCGGCGCGCGGGTCGGGCAACGCAGCAAGAAAGGCGCTGACGGCGAGGACCCCGGCGATCCGGTCGCGGACGGACTGCGGTTCTGTGCGGCGCTGGGTGATCGAGGGTGCGGCCCAGCTCTCGCGCAACCGCCAGTAGTAGACCGGCTCGCCGACGATGTCGACGGCCTCGGCGCGGTAGTAAGCGGGCAGTACGACCGGGGTGTCCTCGTACAGCACACCCTCGGGGAAGGAGAAGCCGCACCTGTCCCAGAAGGCGCGCCGGTAGACCTTGTTGCAGGCGATCCGGTCGGCGATCAGCCGCGGGTCGTCGGCGATATGAACCCGGCGTCGGGCCTCACCGGACAGCATCCGCATCTGCCCCGCCTGCCAGGTCTTCTCGCCTCGCAGATGGTGCACGTTTCCCGTGGCGAAGTCGGAGCCGGACTCGTCCAGGCTGCCGACCATCGTCCGGTAGGCGTCGGGCGGTACGACGTCATCACTGTCGACGAACGCAATGTATTCACTCGACGGCGAGACATGTCCGAGACCGGTGTTGCGCGCCGCACCGAGTCCGGCGTTCTCCTTGCGTACGAGCCGGAAGCGACCGTCGCGGGCCGCGTACTCGGCGGCGATGGCGGCCGAGCCGTCCGGGGAACCGTCGTCGACCATGACGACCTCGAGGTCCTTCATGCTCTGCCCGGCCAACGAGTCCAGGCAGGCGGGCAGGTACTCCTCCACGTCGTAGATGGGGACGATGACACTGAGGCGGGTGCTCATCGGGCTCGTTCTTCCTTCGCTGCCGGAGTGTGGGGGATCTCGGTGCCCACACATGCGGGCCGGGTGGGAGCGGGGGCGACGGGGCGCAGTTCGAGCGGTGTCATCGGGACCGGGGTGGTGTCATCGAGGAACACCCGGCGTACGACGCGTTCAGCGGCGCGGCCGTCGTCGAACTGGCAGAAGCGGCGGCGGAATCCGGCCCGCAGGGCGGCGGCCTCGGGGCTGTTCCAGACTCCTTCGGTGAGCAGTTCTTCCAGGTCGTCCTGGGTGCGGGCGACGGCACCTGGTGGCTCGTGCAGCAGGTCGAAGTAGGTGCCGCGGACGGCGGAGTAGGTCTGCCAGTCGTCGGCGTAGATCACGATCGGCCGGTCGAGGACCGCGTAGTCGAACATCGCGGAGGAGTAGTCGGTGATCATGCCGTCGGCGGCGAGGTAGAGGGTCTCGACCCTGGGGTGGCCGCTGACGTCCTTGATCCGGCCGGTGCGCCGCAGCTCGCCGGATTCTGGGGCCGCGTCGTAGAAGTAGTGGCCGCGTACGAGCAGGACGGTGTCGGGGCCGAGGGCTTCCGCGAGGCGGGCGAGGTCGAGCCGGGGTACGAAGGAGCCCTCGTACTCGCGGTAGGTCGGCATGTAGAGCAACGCGGTCACCCCCTCGGCGAGGCCCAACTCCCGTCGCGCCCAGTCCACTTCGGTGGCGCGCGCGCCGGCCAGCACGTCGTTGCGCGGGTAGCCGGTCTCGAGGATGGTGTGGGCCGAGGGGTAGACCCGCTCCCAGACGGCCGTGGAGTGGGTGTTGGAGGAGACGCCGTAGTCCCAGCGGTCGCAGCGCCTGAGCAGCGCGTCGAAGTCCATGTGGGTGGAAGCCGGGTAACGCCGTTGGTCCATGCCCATCGTCTTCAGTGGGGTGCCGTGGTGTGTCTGGACGTGGATCTGGCCCGCACGCTTGACCACGGAGTCGGCGAAGTTGACATCGTTGACGAAGTACTTGGCACGGGCCATGACCGACCAGTAGGCGCGTGAGCCGACCAGTACGTACTCGGTGCCGTCCGGGACCCTGCTCACGCAGTCCGGCCGGATCAGCCAGACGCGGCGGATGTGCGGGGCGAGTTGCGCGAGGCGGTCGGCGATCGCGGCCGGATTCCCGGTGATGCCGCGACTCCAGTACGAGGAGAAGACGGCGAGGTCGTCCTCGATGGGCCGGCACATCTCGGCCCGGTAGTGGGCGGCCATCGCGGCACGCTTGGCGCCGCGGACCGCGCCCAGGGCCCGGCGCTGCACGGCCCGGGTACCGCGCACCGTCTCGTGCAGGCCGCGCATGGCCGGGTGGAGGTCCTGTTCGAGCAGTACGTAGCGGTGGCCGCGTCGGCCGCCGGGCCGCCGGTAGCCGTCGGGCCGTCGCTTGCGGTAGTGGCGGGCGGCCTCGTGGAAGAACTCGGCCTTGTCCTGCTCGGGCAGCCGGCCGGGCTTGGTGTAGATGGTGAGGTAGTGGTCGACCATCTTCTCGAACAGGCACTCCCGCCAGGACTCCAGCTCCGGGTGGGCGTCGAGGTGTGCGAAGACCAGGTCGTACTGGCCGAAGATGTCGAAGTGCCTGCGGCTGGTGGTGCTCAGGATGTTGCCGCCCTGACGGCGCTGGCGGTACTCGACGCACACCCGGTCGAGGACGGCGATCCGCTCGGCGGTGGTCAGCGCGGTGAACGTCCACGGGACGTCCTCGTAGTATCCGGCGGAGAAGGTGAAGCCGTGCTCGTCGAGGAACGCGCGCCGGTAGGCCTTGTTCCAGACGACCTGCAGCAGCCCGAGCAGGCTGGGGCGGTCCGCGAGCCGGAAGACGTCGGGCCCCTGCTCGGCGAGGAGGTGGGCGACGCTGTCGGGCCGCCGGCTGCCGTCCCAGTAGACGCGCGTGTAGTCGAAGACGAGGAGGTCGGGGTCGGCGGTGGCGTCGAGCCGAGCGGCCACCGCGGTCAGGGCGCCGGGGGCCAGGGTGTCGTCGCCGTCGAGAAAGACGACGTAGTCGCCAACGGCCTTCTCGAGACCGGCGTTTCGGGCTCGACCGAGACCCACGTTCCGCTCGAGGTGTACGGGGCGGACGCGGCGGTCGGTCGACGCGTATTCGTCGAGTATGGCGCCGCAGGCGTCGGGCGAGCAGTCGTCGACAGCGATCAACTCGAAGTCGCCGTATTCCTGTGCCAACACCGAGTCCAGACATTCACGCAGGTACCCCTGCACGCGATGGACGGGGACCACGATGCTGAAACGCGGCATGGACGGCGACTCCTGTCTGTCTGCTGTCGGGCGACTATATAACCTCTTCAGCGATAAATGAGGGCATTGCCCTTTATGGGCTTTGTCGCTCATTACGGCTATTGATGCACCCTTCGGAAGCCGACTTCCCATCGATCACTGAGAGGGCTCCGTGGAGAGTCGCGGCCCGGTGTACCGATCGGGGCCCCAGGTGTCTACGGTGGTTGTGAGGTGGTCAGGGCTCGAGGGGACGGCAGGACCTGAGGGGCCGACAGGAGACGGGCGGAGTGCGGGCCATGGGGGATGAGCGTGCGAGCGGCGCGGGGCACGGGCGGGTGATCGCCGGGCGGTATCGCGTCGTCGGGCGGCTGGGCAGTGGCGGGATGGGCACGGTGTGGCGTGCCGTTGATGAGCGGCTGGGGCGCGAGGTCGCCGTCAAGGAGCTCCGTGCGGTCGACGGTGCCGACGGAGCGGATCCGGGCGAGCAGCGGTTGCGGATGCAGCGTGAGGCGCGGGCTGCCGCGCGGGTGCGGCATCACGGGGTGGTCGCCGTGCACGACGTCGCCGAGCACGAGGGCCGTCCGGTGATCGTGATGGAATTCGTCGACGGCGAGTCGTTGCAGGGGCTGTTGCAGCGGAGTGGTCCGCTGGAGCCTCGCGAGGCGGCGCGTATCGGCGCTCAGGTGCTGGACGCGCTCGCGGCCGCGCACCGTGCCGGCGTGTGGCACCGGGACGTGAAGCCCAGCAACATCTTGTTGGAGCATGGTGGCCGGGTCGTGCTCACGGACTTCGGCATCGCCGCTCTGCAGGAGCCGGGTGATGGCGCTGCCACGCGGATCACGCGGAGCGGTGAGCTCGTCGGCTCTTTGGACTATCTCGCGCCCGAGCAGGTCCGCGGCGGCGATGTGGGGCCCGCCGCGGATGTGTGGGCGTTGGGTGCCTCGTTGTACGCGGCCGTCGAGGGTGCGCCGCCGTTCCGGCGCACGTCGACCTGGTCGACGATCACCGCGATCGCGACCGAGCCGTTGCCCACGCCGCAGCAGGCGGGTCCGCTCGCGCCGGTCCTGACCGAACTGCTGGACAAGGACCCGGCGTTGCGGGCCGACGCCATGCGTGCCGCGCAGTTGTTGCGGGCCGCGGCCGCGGGTGAGCCGCTGCCGCCCCAGTCGCCCGACACCGTGCGACTGCGTCGTGGGAGGGAAGGGCGGCAGGCAGCGGTGCCCGGTGCCGATGCCTTCGCGGTGGGTGCTCCTCTCGTGCCCTCTCCCCCGCATCATCCCGACCCTCATGGCGCGCCGACCGTCACCGCGCGGCGAGGCCACACTCGACGGCGCGGCACCGTCGTCGCCGCGGTGGCCGCGGTGCTGCTGGCCGGGGCCGCGGCCACCTACGTCGTGACCAGTCAGGGCGGCGACGGCGGGGGCGGTGGAGCGTCGGGGCCGGTCGCTGATGGCACCAAGTCGGTTGTCTCACCGTCCAGTTCGTCGTCCGACTCGTCGACCCGTGCGCCGTCCGGCGATTCCTCGCCGTCACAGCCCGCGGATGACACCAACGGTGACTCCGCGAGCGCCACCCCCTCCCCTGGCTGTTCGCACATCGACGGCGGCAAGTCCAACTGTCGGGTGTGGCGCTCCACCACCTCGTACGACTCCGAGCACCGTCCCGTCGGCACGATCCACCCGGGCACCAACTACTTCTACTGCCAGGTCAAGAGCACGCAGCGGGAGCGGTACGGGAAGTGGACGAACGTGTGGTGGGCGAAGACCGATGACGACAGCGGCAACGCCGGTGTGTTCATCAGCGATGTCTATCTCACCGGCGGGAAGAACGATCAGCCCGTGCCGGGGCTGGCGGTGTGTTGAGCGCCCGGCCCGCCCGGGGACGCGCCGCTGCGCAGCCTTGACCGTGCTTCTCTATTAGGCATCCTCATTGGTCATAGACTTGTCGTGTGACGAACGACGATTCCGCATTCGCAGCAGTGGGCGCACTGAGTGATCCCGTACGCCGTCGCCTCTATCGCTACGTCGCCGCTCAGCCGGACGACGTAGGGCGTGACGCGGCGGCGGAGGCGGTCGGTGTCTCGCGGTCGCTGGCCGCGTTCCATCTGGACAAGCTGGTCGGCGCGGGGTTGTTGGCCGCGTCGTCGCGGCGGCTGTCCGGGCGTACCGGGCCGGGCGCGGGGCGGCCGACGAAGGTGTATCGGCGTGCCGAGGGTGAGCATGCCGTGTCCCTGCCGCCCCGGTCCTACGACTCGGTCGGCCACCTGCTCGCCTCGACCGTGGAGAACGCGGGCCTGGACCGCGAGTTGCAGGAGGCGGCGCGGGCCGCGGGCGCTGCGCAACCGGATGTGGACGGCGACGACCTGGTCGGCGTGCTGGCCGAGCGCGGGTATCAGCCCTACTGGGACGAGGAGACGCTGCGCCTTCGCAACTGTCCCTTCCATGCGCTGGCCGAGGAGTTTCCCGCCCTCATCTGCGGGATGAATCTCGCGCTCCTTGAGGGGCTTGCGCCCGCGACGTGGTCGCCTGCGATGGATCCGTGTCCGGGAGGCGGGTGCTGCGTGGCGTTCCGAAGGAAGTCTGGCTGATCGTGTCGTCTGCGCGGTGGCCGTTTCTAAAACAAACGAACGTTGACTATAGAAGCGGGCTCCGCCATGCTGGGCCCATGACTGGCTTTCACCTGGCACAGGTCAACATCGGCCGCCTCGTCGCCCCGCTGACCGGGCCCGAGCTCGCCGACTTCGTCGCGCAGCTTCCCGAGATCAACGCGCTCGCCGACGGCAGCCCCGGATTCGTCTGGCGCATGGTCGACGAGGTCGGCGAGGACGCGACCGGCTTCCGTCCCGACGACGCCGACGACATGATCCTGATCAACTGCTCGGTCTGGGAGTCGGTCGAGGCGCTGCGGGCGTTCACGTACCACAGCGATCATCTGCGTGTGCTGAGCCGGCGCCGCGAGTGGTTCCAGCGCATGGCCGAGGCGCACCAGGCCCTGTGGTGGGTGCCGGCGGGCCATCGCCCGAGCGTCGCCGAGGCGATGGAGCGGGTCGCGCTGGTGCGTGAACACGGGCCGGGGGCCGAGGCGTTCACCTTCCGTGCCCCCTATCCGGCGCCGGTCGCTACCGTCGGCCGCTGAGGCGAAGGCCCAGGCGAAGACCCAGGCGCTGGCTCTGCATCCGGCTCCGGCTCCGGCTCCGGCTCCGGCTCAGAGCGTGCAAGTGAGTGACACCGCGCCACGCTGACGCCGGGGCGTACGCGACCGTCCCCCATCTCAGCCCAGCACCTCCGTCAGCATCCGCCACCCCGGCGCGTAGCGCCCGTGCAGGACGAGGGACGCGGCGCCCACCGCCCCGGCCGTCTCGCCGATCAGGCTCGGTTCGACCGTCACGCCGCCCAGCGCGCGGACCACCGATGTCGTGTTCACCGCCTTGTCGATCTCCTCGCCCAGTACCTGTTCCACGCCGACGAGTGCCTCGCCGCCGAGCACCACCCGGCTCACGTCGAGGAGTGCGACGGCTCCACGCACCGCCTGCCCCATCCGACGCCCCGCCAGGCGCACCACGTCACAGGCTGCTGCGTCCCCGGCGCCCACCGCACGCCGTAGCAGCTTCCAGTCGGCGCGCACCGCGTCGGGGGCACCTGTGAGACCTATGCGGCGTGCGGTGGCGGCGCCGTGTCGGGTGAACAGGTCGTCGACCAGGGCGGCGGGGTTGCAGTGCGGTTCGAGGCAGCCGTTGTTCCCGCAGGCGCAGCGGCGGCCGCCCGGTTCGATCTGGGCGTGGCCGATCTCGCCCGCGTTGCCCGAATCGCCGCGCAGTACTTGGTTGTTGAGCATGACGCCGGCGCCGATCCCCGCGCCCATGTACAGGAACAGGAAGCCGTCCGCGCGCGCCTCGCCACCGATCCAGCGTTCGCCGATCGCGGCGGCCGTCGCGTCGTTGTCCATCGCCACCGGCATGCCGGTGGCCTGCGCGAACATGTCGACCAGGGACACGCGGCGCCAGCCGTCGAAGTTCGGCGGGTCCACGATCGCGCCCGCCTCCGCGTCGATGGGGCCGGGCGCCGCGATCCCGAGGCCCAGCAGCCGGCTGCGGTCGATCCCCGCGCGCCCCGGCAGCCGTAGCGCCGCGCGCGCCACCCGGTCCACCACCTCGGCCGGATCGCTAGGCCGTGGCAGCGCGAAGTGGCGGCTGAGCAGCACCGACCCGGCGAGGTCCACCAGGACGATCACCGCGGCGTCCGGGTCGAGATGCACCCCGAGCGCGTAGGCTCCGTCGGCGCGCGGGGTGAGCAGGGTGCGGCGTTTGCCGCCGCTGGAGGGGGCGCGGCCCGACTCGGCGATGAGGCCCTCGTCGAGCAGCCGGCGCACGACGTTCGACACGGTCTGATTGGTGAGTCCGGTCAGCGGCCCCAACTCGACGCGGCTCACCGGCCCTTTGGTGCGGATGGCGGCCAGGACGACGGCCTGGTTGTAGCCGCCGACCCTGGGCAGGTTGGTGCCGCCGCGCGCCATGGCGTTCCTCCTTCGGGCGAGTCCGTCGTGGCGGTCTCGCCAACTCGTGTCCAGCGCACCGGGTTTCGGCGTCGAGATTATGCAGCAGGCGTTGACTTAGTCCATCCATTGGATTTAGGTAATCGCCAACGCATCACGCACGACGCACTCCACGCCCGCATCGTCGGTGGCTTCCGCATCGCCACCCGACCGGTGCAACCGCAACACCTCTGGAACTGCCCGCAGTTGAGCGCCCGGGACGGGGCGCCGAGCCGCCACCCCCTGGAGGAACCCCTTGCGTAAGAAGCTCTTCGCCGCCCTTGCGGTCACCATCGCGACAACGTTGTCCGCAACCGCTTGCGGTGGTTCCGGATCCTCCGCCGGCGGCGACTCGATCAAGGTCGTCTACTGGCAGCACCTGGACCAGAACGACCACAAGCAGCAGAAATTCCTCGCCTCGATGAAGACCTCGTTCGAGAAGGCCCACCCGGGCAAGAAGGTCCAGATCGTTCCGGTCACGGCCTCGGAGAACGACTACTACACGAAGATCCAGCTGATGATGCGCTCGCCCTCGACCGCGCCCGACCTGGTCTACGAGGACACCGCGCTGATCAACTCCGACATCGCCAGCGGCTACCTCAAACCGCTCGACGAGTACGTGGCCAAGTGGTCGGACTGGAGCAAGTTCGCGAAGGCCGCCAAGTCCGCGGTCTCCTCCCCCACCGACGGCAAGACGTACGCCGTCCCGGACGACACCGACACCCGAGGCATCTGGTACAACCAGAAGCTGCTCCAGAAGGCGGGCATCAAGACGCCCTGGCAGCCGAAGAGTTGGCAGGACCTCCTCGACACCGCGCGCACCCTGAAGAAGAAGCTGCCGGGTGTCATCCCGATGAACCTCTACACCGGCCAGGCCGGCGGCGAGCAGTCCACCATGCAGGGCATGGAGATGCTCCTGTACGGGACCGGCGCGGCCGGTGACTCCCTGTACGACGCCAAGAAGAAGAAGTGGATCGTCGGCTCGCAGGGCTTCAAGGACGCCCTGAAGTTCGTGCACACCGTCTACGGCGAGAACCTGAGCCTCGACAAGTCCACCGCGCTCGGTCCCAACGCGGGCACCGAGGTCGGCACGAAGCTGCTGCCGAAGAGCAAGCTCGCCATCAACATCGACGGTTCGTGGATGGCCAACAGCTGGCTGAAGACCGGGCCGAGCCCGTGGCCCGAGTGGACGAAGACGATGAAGCCCGCCGCCATGCCGACGCAGCACGGCCAGGCACCCGGCAAGGTCAGCATGTCGGGCGGCTGGGCCTGGTCGATCCCGTCGAAGGCCAAGAACCCCGATCTGGCCTGGCAGTTCATCAAGGCAATCAAGAACAAGGACAACTCGGTGAAGTGGAACGTCATCGAATCCACGACCGCCGTGCGCACCGACGTGGCGGCCGACCCGAAGTACCTGAACGCGACGCCGACCAACAAGTTCTTCACCGGTCTGGTGAAGTACACCCACTTCCGTCCGGCGCTGCCGAAGTACCCGCAGGTCTCCAACGCGGTCACCAAGGCCATGGAGTCCGTGACAACCGGGCAGGCCTCGGTGGGCGAGGCCGCCAAGACCTATGACCAGGATGTGGCCACGGCCGTCGGCCCCGACGCCACCGTCAAGGGCGCACGATGAAATCCGCCGTCGCCACTGCCGGTTCCACCGCCCCGTCCGGCCGCACCGCGGCGAGCCGCTCCCTGCTGCGCGGCATGCCGCTGCTGCCGTCGGTCATCCTCCTGGCCGTGTTCCTGGCCGGACCGATCCTGTACTGCGTCTACGACGCGTTCACCGACGCCCAGTTGACGGGCGCCGCCGAGACGAACTTCGTCGGCCTGGACAACTTCACGCGGGCGCTCGACGACCCGAACTTCATCAACGCCCTGTGGCTCACCCTGGTGTTCGTCGTCGGCTCCGCCGTCATCGGGCAGAACACCCTCGGCCTGAGCCTCGCGGTGATGGCCGAGAAGGCCACCAAGCCGCTGCGCACACTCACCAACGGTGTCGTGATCGCCGCCTGGGTGCTGCCCGAGGTCGTCGCCGGGTACCTGATGTACGCGTTCTTCTACAAACAGGGCGCCCTCAACGACGTCCTCGGCTTCCTGGGGCTGCCGCGGCAGAACTGGCTGTACACCTTGCCGATCCTCGCGGTGTGCCTCGCCAATGTGTGGCGCGGCACCGCGTTCTCGATGATGGTGTACTCCGCCGCGCTGAATGAGGTGCCGCGCGAGCTCGTCGAGGCCGCGGAGATGGACGGCGCGGGCGTGTGGCACCGGTTGTGGCACGTGACGCTGCCGGTCATCCGCCGCACCATCATGACCAACCTGATGCTGATCACCCTGCAGACGCTGTCCGTCTTCGGGCTGATCTACGCCATGACGCGCGGTGGCCCCGGCAACAAGAGCCAGACCCTGCCGGTCTTCATGTACCAGCAGGCCTTCCAGAACAGCATGATCGGGTACGGCACCGCGATCGCGCTGGTGCTGCTGGTCGTGGGCGCGCTGTTCTCCGTCGTGTATCTGAAGCTGCTCAAGGTGGAGGAGGACTGATGGCCACCACCGATCTGATGCCCGCCGCCGGCACCGGCCGCGCCGACGGCGGCACCCGCCCCGCTCCCGCGACGGGCACGGCACGCCGCCGGATCCGTCCCGGACGGGTCGTCGTCAATGTCGTCCTGCTGGTGATCAGCCTGCTGTTCGTGCTGCCGCTGGTGTGGATGGTGTTCGCGTCGTTCAGTTCGACGGCCAGTTTCGAGCTGAGCGTGCCCTCGCCGCCGACGCTGGACAACTTCCACGCGATCCTGAACACGGAGACGACGTTCCGGCCGCTGCTCAACGGTCTGCTGCTGTGCGGCGGGGCGACCCTGCTGTGCGTGGCCGCGTCGATCCTGGCCGCGTACCCGCTCTCGCGCTACCGCTCCCGGCTGCGCCGCCCGTTCCTGTACACCGTGCTGTTCACCACGGGGCTGCCCATCACCGCCGTGATGATCCCCGTCTACAGCATGTTCGTGCAGGTCGAGCTGATCGACTCGATGTTCGCGACGACGCTGTTCCTGGCGGCTTCGGCGCTGCCGATCGGGATCTGGCTGATGAAGAACTTCATGGACGGTGTGCCCATCGTCCTGGAGGAGGCCGCGCGGATCGACGGCGCGAACGCCATGCAGTCGTTGTGGCGCGTGGTGCTGCCGCTGATGTGGCCGGGTGTCACCGTCGTCACCGTGTTCACCTTCATCAGCATGTGGGGCAACTTCTTCGTGCCGTTCGTGCTGCTGCTGTCGCCGGAGAAGCTGCCGGCGTCGGTGAGTGTGTTCACGTTCCTCAGTGCCCATGATCAGACGCAGTACGGGCAGTTGGCGGCGTTCTCCCTCGTGTACACGCTGCCCGTGGTGATGCTGTACCTGCTCCTCACCCGCAAGCTGGGCGGCGGGTTCGCCCTCGGCGGTGCCCTCAAGGGTTGAGTCCGCACCCCCGGGAGGCGCCAACTCCCCTCCCGGGCAGTCCCGTTCACGTTCTTCGAAAGGTTTTCTGTGCATTCCGACCGCGACATCGTCCAGCACCGCCTGCGTCGCGTCCTCGACGAACGCATCCGGCCCGCCATCCACGCCACCTCCGTCCCCCTGGAGGTCGGTATCTGGCAGGTGCCGGGCGAGCCCGTCCCGGTGGCCGAGGGTCTCGCCGCCGACTACCGGCCCACCGAGGTGGGCGCGCCCTGGGGCGCCGCCTGGACGACCAACTGGTTCAAGGTCAGCGGGCGGGTCCCCGAACAGTGGGCGGGGCGGCGCGTGGAGGCCGTCGTCGACCTCGGCTTCGGCACCACCGAGCCGGGCTTCTCCGCCGAGGGCCTGGCGTACCGGCCCGACGGCACGGCCATGAAGGCACTCAACCCGCGCAACACCTGGCTGCCCGTGGCCGAACAGGCTCTGGGTGGCGAGGAGTTCGTCTGTTACGTCGAGGCCGCGGCGAATCCGCTCGTCATGCACTCGGGCCCCGAGGACCGCTCCTTCGCGATCACGCCGCTCGGCGGTCGCGCGCCGTGGCTGGACGAGGAGGGTGCCTCGAACGGTGAGCCGATCTACCGGCTGCGCCGCCTCGACCTGGCCGTCTTCGATGCGGAGGTGTACGACCTCGTCCACGACATGGAGGTCCTCGACCAGCTGATGCGGGAGCTGCCCGAGCAGGCGCCGCGCCGCTGGCAGATCCTGCGGGCGCTGTCCTCGGCGCTGGACGCCGTCGACCTCCAGGACATCAGCGGCACCGCGGCGGCCGCCCGCGCGGTCCTTGCCCCGGCGCTCGCCCCGTCGGCCGCGGACGGCGAGCACCGCATCTCGGCGATCGGGCACGCCCACATCGACACGGCGTGGCTGTGGCCGCTGCGCGAGACGGTGCGCAAGGTCGCGCGCACCGTCTCCAACGTCACCCAACTCATGGACGAGCACCCGGAGTTCCGCTTCGTCATGTCCCAGGCGCAGCAGCTCGCCTGGCTGAAGGAGCACCGGCCCGAGGTGTACGAGCGGGCGCAGGAGAAGGCGAAGACGGGGCAGTTCGTGCCGACGGGCAGCCTGTGGGTGGAGCCGGACACGAACATCACCGGGGGTGAGGCGCTGGCCCGTCAGTTCATCCACGGCAAGCGGTTCTATCTCGACGAGTTCGGTGTCGAGACCGAGGACATGTGGCTGCCGGACACCTTCGGCTACAACGCGGCGATGCCGCAGCTGATGAAGCTGGCCGGGGTGCGCTGGTTCCTCACGCAGAAGATCTCGTGGAACACCACGAACAAGTTCCCTCATCACACGTTCTGGTGGGAGGGCATCGACGGCACCCGCATCTTCAGCCACTTCCCGCCGGTCGACACGTACAACAGTGACCTGTCCGGAGCCGAGGTGGCGCACAGTGTGCGCAACTTCCAGGACAAGGGCGCGGCGAACCGTTCGCTCGCGCCGTTCGGGTACGGCGACGGTGGCGGCGGTCCCACCCGGGAGATGCTGGCGCGCGCGAAGCGGCTCGCGGACCTGGAGGGTTCGGCGCGGGTCGAGATCGAGAAGCCGGGCGACTTCTTCGCCAAGGCCCTGGAGGAGTACCCGGACGCGCCGGTGTGGGTGGGCGAGCTGTACCTGGAGTTCCATCGGGGCACGCTCACCAGTCAGATCGCCACCAAGCAGGGCAACCGGCGCAGCGAACACCTGCTGCGGGAGGCCGAGTTGTGGGCGGCGACCGCCGCGCTGCGCACGGGTGCGGCGTACCCGTACGAGGCGATCGACCGGCTGTGGAAGACGGTGCTGCTGCACCAGTTCCACGACATCCTGCCGGGTACGTCGATCGCCTGGGTGCACCGGGAGGCGGAGGAGACGTACCGTCAGGTCGCGGCCGAGCTCGGTGAGTTGATCGTGGCGGCGCAGACGGCGTTGGCGGGGCCTGCCTCCGAGGACGGCTCGCGGGTCGTGTTCAACGCCGCTCCGCATGCCCGTGCGGGCGCCGCCGCCCTGGGTGCGACGGTGCGCCGCGAGCCGCAGGCGGTCACGGTCGCTCCGAAGCCGCGGGACGGCGGATTCGTCCTGGACAACGGACTGGTCCGTGTCGTCATCGACGAGCGGGGCCTGGTCACCTCTGCGTACGACATCGAGGGTGCGCGCGAGGCGCTGCCGCCGGGGGCGGTGGCCAACCTGCTCCAGCTCCACCAGGACTTCCCCAACCAGTGGGACGCCTGGGACCTGGACGCCTTCTACCGCAACACCGTCACGGATCTGACGGCGGCGGAGTCGGTGACCGTCGTGGACGGCGGCGTGCGCGTCGTGCGGGCCTTTGGTGACTCGCGCGTCACGCAGACCCTCGCGCTCGCGCCGGGCGCCCGCCGCCTGGACGTCGACACGGTCCTCGACTGGCACGAGACGGAGAAGCTGCTCAAGGTCGCGTTCCCGCTGGATGTGCGGGCCGGGCACTCCACGGCGCAGGTACCGTTCGGGCACGTAGAGCGGCCCACGCACACGAACACCAGCTGGGACGCCGCGAAGTTCGAGGTGTGCGCGCACCGCTTCCTGCACGTCGGCGAGCGGGGCTGGGGCGCGGCCCTGGTCAACGACTCGACGTACGGGCACGATGTCACGCGGGACGTGCGCGAGGACGGTGGCACCACCACGACGGTCCGCCTGTCCTTGGCCCGCGCGCCGCGCTTCCCCGACCCCGACACGGACCAGGGCACGCACCGGCTGCGGTACGCGCTGCTGATCGGCGCGGACGTCGACGACGCGGTCCGAGAGGGCTACCACCTCAATCTGCCCGAGCGCACGGTGCCCGGTTCGGCGGAGGTGGCTCCGCTGGTCGCCGTCGACAACCCCGCAGTGGTGGTCGAGGCGGTCAAGCTCGCCGACGACCGCTCGGGCGACGTCGTGGTCCGCCTGTACGAGTCCCAGGGCGCCCGCGCCACCGCGCTCCTCTCCCCTGGGTTCCGCCTCGCCTCGGCGACGGCCACGGACCTGCTGGAGCGCCCGCGCGCCGCCGACGAGCCCGCCTGCGAGGTCACGGACGACGGGGTGCGGCTGCGGCTGCGGCCGTTCCAGATCCTGACGGTGCGGTTGGCGGCCGTACGGGACTGAGTACGCGGCATGAAGGTGTGACGGGGCCCCGCGGGTGTGTGCGCGGGGCCCCGTCTCCGATAGATCGACGACCAGGAGGTTCACCCGACATGGAGGACTACGACCGTCAGGCGCACGGGCGTCGCGGCATGCTCAAGGCCTCGGCGACCGTCGTCGGCGCGGCGCTCACCGGTTCGCTCGCCGGTGCGGGCGGCGCCGCCGCGGACACACCCCAACGGTTCCCGCGCGGGCCCGCGACCTTCCCCATGGGGCCGTTCACCAAGAGCGAGGCGAATCCGATTCTGCGGCCCGAGCCGGCGCACGAGTGGGAGTCGGCGTATCTGTACAACCCCTGCGCCGTCGTGGTCGGCGGCAGGATCGCGTTGCTGTACCGGGCGCAGAACAAGGCGAAGAGGTCCAGCATCGGGCTCGCCTGGAGCGATGATGGCATCACGTTCCGGCGAAGGGCCGAGCCGGTGCTCTCACCGAGCGAGCCGTACGAGCTGCCCGGCGGGTGTGAGGACCCGCGCGTGGTGCACATCGGTGACACCTTCTACATGACGTACACCGGCTACGACGGGACGAGCGCGCTGCTGTGCCTGGCGACGTCGAAGGATCTGGTGCACTGGGAGAAGCACGGGCCGCTGTTCCCCGAGTTGCACGATCCGATCCATGGTGACAAGCCCTGGAACAAGTCGGGTGCCATCCTCAGTACGCCCATCGACGGCACGTACTGGATGTACTTCGGTGAGTCCAACGTGTTCTGGGCCCGGTCGAAGGACCTGATCCACTGGGAGACCGTCGGGAACGACGATCCGGTGGCGAAGCCCGTGCACCCCTGGGAGGGGTCACTGCTCGAACCGGGCCCGCCGCCGCTGCGCACCGACGACGGACACATCCTGCTCGTCTACAACGCCCGCTCGGACGGCAAGGGCGGGTACACCAAGGGCCAGTACTCCACCGGTCAGCTCCTCATCGACCCGGCCGACCCGACGAAGGCGGTGGCCCGGCTGGAGCGCCCCTTCCTGGTGCCGACGTCGGCGGACGAGCAGGACGGTCAGGTCAATCACGTGGTGTTCACGGAGGGGTTGGTTCGGTTCCGCGACGCCTGGTTCCTGTACTACGGCATGGCGGATTCGGTGCTGGGTGTCGCGGTGTGGCGGCCCGGCCCGGCGGGCTGAGCGCGTCGCACCCGCCAGCCGTCAGCCGTCAGCCGTCACGCGGCCTCGCGGTCGGTGTCTCTGGTCGACGTCACTTGCCGGTCGCTCCGTTCGTCACCGTGGACGAGGCGGAGGTGTCGCAGTCGATGGTGTCCCGCCCCTGGGCGGGACACTTCGCCCATGCGGTCCTCTATACGGTCCATGCCGAGCAGGAGCAGTGCCATGGCCGGCAGGAGCAAAAGAGCCACGATCAGCATCGGTGGCTTCCTTTCCTCGGCTTCTCACTTCTCGCCTGCCCGGCACTTGGACCCCTATGGCCCCGATGATGTGATGATTCCGTAACGCTATGGATTGCCGTCGATATCGCTATCTGGGCGATTTTCCGGGGTAGGGCGCACAGGAGAAGCGAACCCCGGCCCACGCACCACGGGTGCGGGCCGGGGTTCGGCCAGGGGCCCCTCAGTGTGTCGCGCCCAGTTCCGCGTCCTCCATGCGGGACTCCTCGCGCGCCTCCTCGATGTTCTCCAGCACGCGCTCGCGCGGGAGTTGTACGCGCAGGGCCAGCAGGTAGACGAGGGCGGTGAGTGCGAGGTTGGCGACGAAGCCCCAGCCGAGGCCGATCCAGCCGAGGCCGCCGTCGTAGTCGCCCATCCAGCTGATCACGGCAAGGCCGACGAGCCACGGCAGCACCCAGCTCGCGCCCGACCTCCAGTCCAGCTTCGGGGCGCGCCCCTTGTCGATGACCTGGAGGACGGCCAGGATGACGAAGCCGATGAGGATGGTGATGAAGAGTTTGTAGTTGGTGTTCCAGCCGGCCCAGTACACGATGAGGTTCGCCGAGTAGAGGCCGAGGAACGGGATGGTGTCGCCGCCGGGAATCCTGTACGGCCGTTCGTGCTCCGGGATCTGACGGCGCATCACGGCGAGCACGAGCGGGCCCGAGCCGAAGGACAGGACGGTGGCCGAGGTGATGAAGCCGACCAGTTCCTGCCAGCTCGGGAAGGGGAGGAACACGATGAGCCCGAGGACGAAGGTCACGACCAGGCTGACCAGCGGCGCCCCCTTGGGCGTGGTCTTGGCAAGGCCCGCGGGCGCGTTGCGGTTGCGGGCCATGGCGTAGGAGATGCGGGCCGTGACGGTGGTGTAGATGAGGCCGGTGTCGGCCGGTGAGATCACCGCGTCCACGTAGAGGATGTACGCGAGCCAGCCCAGGCCGATGGCGCTGGAGATGGCGGCGAGCGGGCCGAAGTCGTTGGCGAAGGTCAGGTTGAGCCAGCCGTGCGTGTGCTGCAGGTCGCTCGCGGGGACCGCGCCGAGGAACGCGACTTCGAGGAGTACGTAGATCAGGCCGGTGAGCAGTACGGAGCCGATGACGGCGAACGGGACGTTGCGCCGCGGATTGTCGGTCTCGCCCGCCAGTTCCACGCCCTGCCGAAAGCCCAGGAAGGAGAAGGTGATGCCGGCCGTGGAAATCGCCGTGAAGATGCCCTTGGCGCCGCCGGGGGCGAATCCTCCGTACTCGGCGGCACCGAGGTTGTGCCCGTGGAAGGCGGTCACGAAGAAGGCCACGATCACCAGGGCGATGGCGAGCAGCTTCCACCAGACGAGGACATTGTTGACGCGGGCGAACCAGCGGATGCCGTAGTAGTTCAGCAACACGAAGAACGCCATGGCGACGACCGCGACGGCATAGCCGAGCGTGGTCAGGGTGTAGGCGCCGTTCGCCTTGTGGAAATCGGTGAAGTGCGCCCACTTCGTGGCGTATTGCAGGGCGCCCTCGACCTCGATGGGTGCCACCGTCGCGGCGGCGATCCAGGTGATCCAGCCCATGGTGTAGCTGGCGAAGGAGCCGAAGGAGAGGTGTGGAAAGCGCACCACTCCCCCGGACACCGGGAACATGGTTCCCAGTTCGGCGAAGCACAGCCCGATGAGGAGAATCATCACGGCGGCTATCGCCCACGAGAATATGGAAGCGGGTCCGGCGATCTTCGCCGCGTTCAACGCGCCGAAGAGCCAGCCGGACCCGATGATTGATCCCACGCCCGCGAAAAGCAGGCTGATGCGACCCATGTCTCTGCGTAGCGCTGTTCGTTGCTCCGAGGCCTTCCCCGAAGACTCAGTCAGCGTGGCCATCACCACATCCGTCCCTGATCTGCGGCCCACTCTTTCGAGGTCGCTCGCTTGATCTGCTACTGGGCGGCCGTCTGCCCTGCCGATCGAGATCCATGCGGCATGAATCTAGTTTTGCCAAATGATGGTCGTGGCAAGGGCGTTGGTTGATGTGGTGATGGCTGCGCGTCAGCTGTCCTTGACGGGAGTCGTGGGTGTGTCGGCTTCGGTCTCCCTGTCCATGGACACCGGAACCGAGCCCGGCTCCTCACCGTTCAACACCCTCTTCGCGGTGACCCGGTCGAGGGCTCCCTCCCAGCGGGACACCGCGAACACCGCGACGCAGTTGCCGAGGAGGTTGGTGGCGACGCGCATCGAGTCCATGATCCGGTCGACGCCGAGCAGCAGCGCCACCGCGGCGGCCGGGATGACACCGAGGGCGGAGGCGGTCGCGGACAGCGCGAGGAACGCCGAACCGGGCACACCCGCCATGCCCTTGCTGGTCAGCATGAGCACGAGGACGACCGTGACCTGCTGCCCGAGGCTCAGGTCGACGCCGACGGCCTGCGCGATGAAGAGGGTGCCGATGGAGAGGTAGATGGAGGCGCCGTCGAGGTTGAAGGAGTACCCGGTCGGCAGGACGAGACCGACCGCGTCGTCGCGGCAGCCCGCCGCGCGCAGCTTCTGCATCATCCGCGGCATCACGGTCTCGCTGGAGCCGGTGCCGAGGGCGAGCAGCAGTTCCTCGCGGGTGTAGCGGACGAACTTCCACAGGCTGAGGCCGGTGACCGCCTTGAGCGCGAGGCCGAGCAGCACGAGGAAGAGCAGGGCGACGCCGTAGCAGACGGCGATCAGCTTCCCGTACGTCGACATGGCATCCACGCCGTACTCGCCGACGAGGTGTGCGGTGGCTCCGAGGACCGCGAGCGGGGCGAGCTTCATCCCACAAGAACGATGTATTGCATGGCGGAAGATCAATTCCGCCGACGCGCCACTATCGTTGATGTGGGATCCGGCCCGATAGGGGGTGGAGTTAATTCCCGGTAACTTCCCGCAGCCTCGGGGATTCCGGCGCGGCGGCCGTCTGGGCCGGGACGCTCGGGTCTCCGGGGTAGATCATCCGGTCCGGGATCCGGTGCCGTTCGCGGCGGGCCAGGAACCAGTACAGGACACCCGGCAGCGTCAGACCCACGATCCACGAGATGTCCGCGCCGCCCAGCGGGGCGACGAACGGGCCGGTGAACAAGTCGGTTGCCATGAACGGGAGTTGAACGACGAGGCCCACTGCGTACGACACCAGGGCCGGGGCCCGCCAGGATCCGTAGCGGCCGTCCGGGTCGTTGAGGGCGGGGATGTCGTAGCGCTCCTTCGCGACCAGGTAGTAGTCGGCGAGGTTCACCGCGCTCCACGGGGTGAAGAAGGCGAGCACGATGAGCAGGAACGTCGAGAACGTGTTGAGGAAGTTGCCGCGTCCCGCCAGGGCGACGGCCGCTCCCACCACGATGATCGCGGCGATGTAGCCGACCCGCCCGCGCGGCGACAGCCGGTAGGGCACCGCGCCCCGCCGCCGCATCCCGGTCACACTCGTCACGGTCGACATGAACGCGCCGTACGTGTTGAGCACCGTGACGGTCAGTTTGCCGAGGGCGATGACGAAGTAGAGCACCGCCGCCATCAGGCCCGCCCCGCCGAGTGACACCACGTACGTCACCTCGTGGCCGATGAAGGCCTCACCCGCGCCGGCCGCGGCGAGGGCTCCGAAGGCCATCGACCACTGGGCGCCGAGCGCGGTCCCGGCCAGCGTCCAGCCGAACGTCGCGCGGGCCGAGGTCGAACGCGGCAGATAGCGCGAGTAGTCGGCGACGTACGGACCGAACGACAGCTGCCAGGACGCCGAGAGCGAGACGGCGAGCAGGAACGCCGGCAGGGCGAAGCTGTGGTCGGCGAGGACCGCGCCCATGTCGTCATGTTGCAGGAGGCGGACGCCGAGGTACACGAACGCGATGCCGCACACCACTCCGGCGAGGCGGCCCAGGAAGTGGATGAGGCGGTAGCCGACGGCGGCGGCCACAGCGGTGACCACCGTGAACAGGAGGATGCCCGCGTCGGGTCCCAGGTGGGTCAGTTCACCGACCGCCTCGCCCGCGAGGACGGTGCCGCTCGCGGTGCAGCCGATGAACATGAACACCGCGAGGACGAGGGGGACCACGGCGCCGCGGACCCCGAACTGGGCCCGGGAGGAGATCATTTGCGGGAGGCCGAGCCGGGGGCCCTGCGCCGAGTGCAGCGCCATGACCGCACCGCCGAGCAGGTTCCCGACGAGCAGTCCGATGACCGCCCAGAACGCTGTCGCGCCGAGGACCACCGCGAGGGCGCCGGTGACCACCGCGGTGATCTGGAGGTTCGCGCCCACCCACAGGGTGAACTGGCTGAACGCGGTGCCGTGCCGTTCCTCGTCCGGCACCACGTCGATCGACCGTGACTCGACCAGGCCGCCTGATGGTTGCTCCTGCGATATGGGCATCGCGTCACCGGCTTTCGTGTGCGGCGAGCACCGTGCCGATGGCGGCGACGAGGCCGCGCAGTTCGTCATCGGTGGTGATGAACGGCGGGCTGATCTGCACGGTGTTCCCGCGCAGCGGGCGGGTGACGAAGCCGAGGTCGAGGAGGTCGTCGGTGACCGCCTCCGCGCTGATGTCGTCGACGAGGGCGACGCCGCCGAGCAGCCCCGCGACGCGTGTCTCGACGACGGACTCCCGTGTTCCGAGGCCCCGCAGCTCGTCGATGAGGACCGCTTCCAGTTCGGCCACGCGTGGCACCAGCTTCTCCTCGTCGAGGATGTCGAGGTTGCGCAGCGCCACGGCGCAGGCGGTGGCGTGCCCGGAGTAGGTGGCGCCGTGCCGGAACACGGGTGTGTCGTCGCCGTCCCGGTAGAACGGCTGCCAGATGTGCGGGGCGACGAGGACACCGCCGAGCGGGGCGTAGCCGGAGGTGACACCCTTCGCGAAGGTGATCAGGTCGGGCGCGAGTCCGTAGCGTTCGGTGGCGAACATGTGGCCCGTGCGCCCGAATCCGGTGATCACCTCGTCGATGATCAGCAGGATGTCGTGCTCGCGGCAGAGGCGTTGCAGGCCTTCGAGGTAGCCGGGCGCGGGCGGGATGACACCGCCGGTGCCCTGGACGGGTTCGGCGACGAGGGCCGCGATGTGTTCGGGGCCGATCTCCCGCACGGTGCGTTCGACGGCGTCGATGTCGTACGTGGACACGCGCGCGGTCTCCGGGACCAGGGACTCGGTGCCGTAGCCGGTGCGGTTGAACTCGAGGCCCGCGATGCTCGTGCCGTAGGCGTGCAGCCCGTGGTAGGCGAACTCGCGGCTGAGGATCGTGGTCTTGCTCTCGCGGCCCTCGCGCTGCCAGTGCCTGCGGGCGAGCTTGCAGGCGACGTCGATGGCGTCGCTGCCGCCGCTGTTGAGGATCACCTTGGGGTCGTCGATGGGTGACATGGCGGCGAGGCGTTCACCGAGGGCGACGGCGCGGTCGTTCAGGTAGCGGCCGAAGACGTGGTACGTCTCCAGGCGCCGCATCTGGTCGTGGGCGGCGTCGGCGAGTTCGGGCCGCGCGTGGCCGACGTTGGCGTGCCACAGGCCGGCGGTGCCGTCGAAGAGGCGGCGGCCGTCCGTGCTGAACAGGTAGCTGCCTTCGGCGCGTTCGATGGTCAGTTGGCGTCCGAGGACGGACGGGAGGTGTGCCTGCGCGCTCCACAGGGCGGGGCCGGTCAGGACGGGGCCGGTCTGGACGGGCGGGTTCTCCTGGGCCATGGGGTCTCCATGAGGTGTGGGGGTGGGCGGTCAGTGTGTGGTGTCGCGCCGCCGGATCCGTACGAACACGTAGGTGGCGAGGATCGCGGCCAGGCTCAGGACGCTCAGGTACAGCTGCGAGCGCGCGTCCGGGACCAGGAGCATCGAGCCCAGGACGACGACGATGCCGGCCAGGGTGGCCCAACTCAGGTACGGGTAGCACCACATGCGCAGCTTGAGCCGCTCCGGGGTCTCCCGTTCGAGCTGCCGCCGCATGCGGAGCTGGGAGCCCGCGATGATCGCGTAGACGAACAGGCCTACGGCGCCCGCCGAGTTGATGATGAAGTTGAAGATGGTGTCGGGTGCGACATAGCTCATGGCGACGGCCACGTATCCGACGGACGTGCAGGCCAGGATGGCTTTCCAGGGAGTGCCCTTGCGGCTGCGGTGGGCGACCCAGCGCGGTGCCCACCGGTGGCGCTGGAGGGCGAAGAGCATGCGCGAGGCCGTGTAGAGGCCGGAGTTGAGCACGGAGAGGACGGAGGTGAGCACCACGACGTTGATGACGGTCGTCGCCGCCGGCACGCCCATCTTGCCGAAGGCCGCCGCGTACGGGCTGGTCTCGGTCGGGATCCGGTCCCACGGCGTCATCATCACCAGCAGCGTGACCGAACCGACGTAGAAGATGATGACCCGCCACACCGTGGAGGACGTCGCCTTGACGACCGACTTCACCGGGTCCGCGGACTCGGCCGCGGCGATGGTGACGATCTCGGTGCCGACGTAGGAGAAGATCACGAGGACGACGCCGTGCAGGATGGCCGACAGGCCGTTGGGCGCGAATCCGTCGAGGGCGACGTTGCCCACCGACAGCTTCGCGTCCGGCCACAGCCCGAGCGCGAAGAGGGTGCCCGCGACGAGGAACACGACGATCGTGACGACCTTGATGGACGCCAGCCAGAACTCGGTCTCCCCGAACGACCGTGTCGACACGAGGTTCGTGGCCGTCAGCAGTGTCATCAGGACCAGCGAGAAGAGCCACTGCGGTACGCCGGGTATCCACAGCATGAGCAGCTTGGCGCCCGCGACCGCCTCGAAGGCGACGACGCCGACCCAGAAGTACCAGTACAGCCAGCCGGTGGTGTAGCCGGCCCAGCCGCCGAGCGAGGTCCGCGCGTACTCCATGAACGAGCCGAGGGCCGGCGAGGCGGTCGCCATCTCGCCCAGCATCCGCATGACGAGGATGACGAGGAGGCCGCCGAGCGCGTAGGACAGGATGCTGGCCGGGCCGACGGTGTGGATGACGGCGCCACTGCCGACGAAGAGGCTGGCGCCGACGATGCCGCCGAGGGCGATCATCCGGACGTGGCGCTGCCTGAGGGTGCGGGGTGTGTCGGAGGCCGGCTGCTCCGGGGCCATGCCGTCACCCGGGTCGATGCGGTCGTTCTCGCGAGTTGTCCGCACTGTTGGGGCCCTCCTGCAACATCGGTTCAGTGGGTCACGCAGGCGACGGGCCGTGATCGGCCGAGGCAGTGCGCAACTGTAGAACAGTTCTACTGTTCGGCACCAGAGGTCCCTGGATGGCTACGATGACGCCATGACGACGGCACTTGAAGGACTGGTGGCCCGGCGGACCACGACCGCGCAGCAGATCGCCGACGGTCTGTCGGAGCGGATCCTCGCCGGCTCCTTCCGGCCGGGCGAGCGGCTGCGCGAGAGCGCCATCGCCGCCGAACTCGGCATCGCCCGCAACACGGTGCGCGAGGCCGTCCGGCTGCTGGAGCACGGCGGCCTGATCCGGTTCCACGCCAACCGCGGGGCCGTGGTCATCTCCCCCACGCCACAGAGCGTCGACGAGCTCTACACGGCGCGCGAACACCTGGAGGCGGCGGCGCTCGCGGCCCCTCTCGACCCGGCTCGACTCGCCGCTGTCGAGGCGGCGTACGACAACCTCGTCACGGTCACGGCGTCACTGCGGCGCGCGGACATCGTGGCCGCGGACCTCGCCTTCCACGGGGCGATCGTGGCGACGCTGGGCAACGCGCGCCTCGACGCGTTCTACGCCGGACTCACCCGTGAACTGCGCTTCTACCTCATGGCGTTGTCCGCCCACGAACGCGAGAACGAGAACCCTCGAGGACTGCTCGCCGAGCACGAGCCACTGATGTCCGCGATCCGCGCGGGCGACGCGGAGCGCGCGCAGCGGGAGGCGCGGCATCACGTCGCGTCGAACGGGGCGCGGGTGCAGGAGATTTTGGCGGCGTCCTTCGAGGGGTGAGTCGAGGAGCGTGGCCGCGCGTGCCGTTCACACGCGCGGCCCTTGTCTCACCTCTTGGCTGTGACGGTGACATTCCTCCAACTGGCCGTCCCCGCCTGGTCCCGCAGCCCGATCGCGCCCTTGGTGAACGAGCAGTCCGGGTCCGTGTAGTGGAGGTTCACCGGTGTCCCGGTCGAGTGCGCGGGCGTGCCGGTGACGCGGAGGTCGCAGCCGACGGCGTCGACGGTGAGGTGGTACCACGTGCCGTCGGCGAGCCCGCCGGGGATGGGCGCTTCGGCGAGTTCCTTCCCTTGTCCGTTCTGCTTGCCGAGCACGATCCGCTTCGAGGTGACGCTCGCGGAGTACCCGTTGTGGGCGTCGGCGCCCGTGCGGGGGTTCGAGGCGCGGACGAGGAATCCCGCCTGGCCGCCGTCGTCGTCGATGCGGACGTCTCCGGAGAGCCGGTAGTCGCTCCAACCGGTGTTGCCTGCAAGGGACTTGCTGCCACCCGTGCCGCCACACCTCTCCGTGGCGACGCCTCCCGAGGCCGACCAGCAACCGCCGTAATCGATCCAGCCGGACATTCCGTGGTCGAAGTCGCTCGCGTACGGCAGGACTCCGCTGTTGCCGACCGCGGTGCCTTCCTTGCATCCGGTCGGTCCGGTGGCGGTCGCCGTCGTGTAGCGGACGGACCGGCCGGAGTGGTCGAGGAGCAGGTGCGGGCTGTAGCTGGTGCTGCAGTTCTGCTCGGGATCGGCGACGGGCCCGAACGGGGCGGGAGACCAGGACCAGGGGCCCGTGGCGTCCGGATCGTTGACGAACACGGCCTGCCGGTCCTCGGGCGTGAACGCGTTGTCGGCGGTGTATCGGGTGCGCATGCCGGTCAGGAGCAGCCGCCCGGACGGGCCGCCCGCCGGGCTCCACACGAGGTACGGGCTGCTGCCGAGATACCGGCCGTCCGACGTCACGGCCGTCCTGCCGAGGTCGGAAGGTCCCGCGCCCCAGGTCGTGCCGCCGTCCGTCGATGTCTTGGTGTGGGCCTCGCAGTTGCGCCCTGCGCCACAGATCTCGTAGGCCATGACCATCCGCCCGTCCGGGAGTGTCGCCACCGTCGGCATGCCCGGCCTGTCGGTCGAGGAGTCGCTCTGTACGTCGACGACGAGGCCGGGAGCGAAGTTCGTCGAGCCGTCGGGCTTGGCGCTCCAGGTGTCGCCGCCGTCGCGGGAGACCATGTGGGCGAGGATCTGGGCGTGTTCGGGTTCCCTGCGCTCGTCGGAGAAGTACATGGCCAGGCGCCCGGCGCCGTCCACGGCGAGGAAGGGTTCCCACACACCGGAACCGCCGTGCGGTGCGCCGATGCTGCCGCCGCCGGTCTGCAGCACGGACTGGAAGTCCCAGTGCGCGCCGTGGTCGGTGCTGCGCCACAGCACGAAGTCCGTACGCACCTTCTCGCTGGGGGCCATGTTCCCCGCCAACAGCAGTGTCCCCGCCGGGTACTTCCCCATCTTCTTGGGGAGTTCGAAGAGGAACGGCTGCCAGAACTGGTCCGACGGGTGGTTCTCACCGGTCAGCGGGTCGCCGACGGTGGTGAGTGTCGTCCAGGTCGCGCCGTCGTCGTGCGAGGTGCGGATCACGAATTCGGAAGCGCTGCCGTCCTTGGTGGCGTGCTCGAAGGTGCCGATGAGCGTTCCGTCG
The DNA here is from genome assembly GCF_049844455.1 of Streptomyces fractus. Lineage (NCBI taxonomy): Bacteria > Bacillati > Actinomycetota > Actinomycetes > Kitasatosporales > Streptomycetaceae > Streptomyces > Streptomyces fractus. The sequence continues at coordinate 41,547 of NZ_JBMYHI010000002.1, forward strand.
GCGGCGCCGCTGTGCTGGAGACGGATGATCCGGGAGTAGGCGAGGAACTCGTTCGACGAGGCGCGTGTGTAGAAGCTGTCGCCGTCCTCGTTCGCGACGGCGCCTGGTGCCGCGGCGATGCCGGTCACCAGGGACAGGAGCAGTCCGACGAGGAGACCGAACACCCGGCGCGCGATGCCGTGCTGTCTCATGACGCTTCTTTCCTTCCCGCGTAGGGGGCGAGGTGGTTGCGGGGGTCCTGCTTGAGTCGGTAGCCGCCGGGGACCTCCGGCAGCGGGTCCTCGGCCCGCATCTGCCAGACGGCCAGTTCGCCGAGGAGCCGGACGCGTTCCTCGGCGGCCGCCGGATCGGCCCAGCGGTCGACCAGTTCCAGCGGGTCCTCACTCAGGTGGTGGAGCCGGAAGTCGCCGGTGGTGTCCGCGTACAGGGACCAATCCCCGCTGCGCAGTTTGCGGCGGCGTCCGCTCTGGGTGACCGCGTTCAGTTCGTCCCAGCGGGGCTCGCCGTCCGGGCCGTCGAAGATGAGGCCGGGCAGCTCGGCGTGCACATCGCCGGGTCCGTACGGGAGACCTCCCATGCCCTGCTCGACGTGGACGCTGGTGAACTCCTGTGCCGGGTACGGCTCTCCGGTCAGTAGCGGCCACAGGCTGCGGCCCTGGACCCCGGGCGGGAGCTCGCGTCCCATCGCCTCGCAGAGGGTCGGCAGCAGGTCGACGAGCGAGACGTGTTCCTCACGCGGGTCCGGCGACGGCAGCACCGCGTCGCCGTGGATGACGAGGGGGACGCGCGCCAGGATGTCCGGGATCTCCGCGCCCTTGCGGACCAGGCCGAACTCGCCGACGTAGTCGCCGTGGTCGGCGGTCGCGACGAGGACCCGCTCGCGGGTGCGGTGCCGGTCCTCCAGGCCGTCGTGCAGGCGCCTGACCTGGTCGTCGATGAGGCGGAGCATGCCGAAGTAGTTGGATCGCGAGGGGGCTATGGCGTCCTCGTAGTCGCCGGTGCCCTCCTCCCCCAGGCGCCGCAGGTACTGCCAGGGGAACGTCTTTCCCTTCAGTGCCTCGACGCCCGTGCGGGTGGGCGGGAGCGACTCCTCGGGAAACAGGGAGAAGTACGGCTCGGGCACCTGGTACGGGTTGTGCGGCTCGGGAAAGGAGAGCACCAGCAGCAGCGGCTGGTCCTCGGGGACCGTGGCGGTCCATGACAGTGCGTCCTCGACGATGCGGTGCGGGTTCTGCGCCTCCACGGGGAAGGGGGTGGGCTTGTCGTACGTCCGGTGTCGCAGACCGGCCACCCAGTCGTCGAACGCCTTGTGCTCGGTGTCCGGTGGGGGCTCCACCTGTCCGTCGTGCGTGAACTCGTTCCAGTGGTCCGCGGATTCGGCGTCGAGGTACGTGTGGTTCTTGCCGATCATCGCGGTGGCATAGCCGGCCGCGCGGGCCTCGCCGAACAGGTCGGCGCCGCGCACCGCCAGCGGCCGGGCGGGGTTCTGCGTCACCCGGTGGGCGCTCGGGAACCGGCCGGTCAGCAGGCTCGTGCGCGCCGGGCAGCACAGCGGCGAGGTGGTGTAGGCACGGTCGAACCAGGCGCCGTCCCGGCCGAGCGAGTCGAGGAACGGAGTGGTGTCCAGCGCGAATCCCTCGCGGGCGCTGACATCCGCACGGTGCTGGTCGGTCAGGACGAGGACGATGTCGGGTTGGTGGCGCGCGGTCAAGGCCGGAGGGTCCCTTCGCTGGTCTCGGAATTCTGGAACGGCAGATCGCCGCTGGTGTCATGACCGGGCCGGGGAACCCGCCGGTCGATGACGGCGGCGCAGGCGACGCTGAAGAGCACCGCGCCGACGACGGCGAGGGCGAGCCACCACGGGGAGCCGTCGGACGCCACGAGGATCGCGTACGCCACCGGCGGCGTCAGTCCGCCGAGGATCGCGCCGAGCTGGTAGACGAGCGACACCGCCGTGTACCGGACCTCGGTGGGGAACAGCTCGGCCAGGAACGTGCTCTGGACGGCGAATTGGGCGGAGTTGCACAGCCGGAAGACCGTGATACCGAGGACCATCCAGACGAGTGTGCCGGTGTGCAGCAGGGCGAACATCGGGTAGGCGGTGACCGCCATCGACAGCACGCTCCACAGGTACGTGCGCCGCACTCCGTAGCGGTCCCCGATCCTGCCCAGGTACAGCATCATCGGCAGACAGATGATGCTGGGCACCATCATGCCGACGATCCCGATGCTGTCGCTCTTGTGCAGGTACGTCACGATGTACGCGGTCACCACGGGCCCCACCACGTTGCCGGTGATGGCGTCGGCGGCGCGGGCGCCGAGGGCGAGCAGCAGCCGCGCCCAGTGTTCGCGCACGACCGTGACGACCGGCGCCTTCTCCACCCCGCCCCGCTTCTTGAGGCGTGCGAAGTCCCCGCTCTCCGCGAGGCGTGAACGCACGGCCAGGGTGTAGACGAGCAACACACCGCTCAGCAGGAAGGGGACGCGCCACACCCACTCCCGGTAGGTGTCCCCCGGTGCGAGCCAGGTGCACAGCAGGACGAGTCCGCTGCTGAGGATGCCACCCACGGGGTTGCCGAGTTGCGGGATGGAGCCGAAGAAGCCGCGCCGCTCCTCGGGGACCGACTCGATGGTGGCGAGCGCGGCGCCGGCGTACTCGCCGCCGAGGCCGATGCCCTGGAGTACGCGCATGAGGAGCAGGACGACCGGGGCCGCGGCGCCGATCGTGGCGTATCCGGGCAGCAGGCCGATGACGAAGGTGGGGATGCCCATGAGGAGCATCGTGATGATCAGCAGCTTCTTGCGGCCGGTGCGATCGCCGAAGTGACCGAAGACGAGCCCGCCGATGGGCCGTGCGAAGAAGCCGACGGCGGTCGTGGTGAGCGCCATCAGGGAGCCGATGGTGGAGCTCTGCGTCGGGAAGAACACGTCGTTGAAGACGAGCGCGGCGGTGGTTCCGTACAGGGCGAAGTCGAACCACTCGAACGTCGAGCCGAGGAAACTGGCGAGCACCGTACGACGCGCGGTGGGGGCTATCCGTGGTGGGTCCGGCCTTGGCATTCGGCGTCTCCCTCAGGGATTGCAACGGTTACCGTAACCGTTGTTTTCCGAGGACGTTAAGGCCGCGTGAAGCGCACCGTCAACGGTTAGCCGTAGGAAATTGTTGACTCGCGTTGGATTATGGTGAACGGCACCTGAATGTGGCGCCGTTGGGGCTCGCCGCCCTCTCGTACGCGTGCCGCCAACAGGTCGAGTGCGGACCGGGCCATCGCACGGACGTCCACCTGAATCGTCGTCAGGCTCGGTATGGAGTACTGCGCGTCCTCGTCGTTGCCGAACGCGGCGACCTGGACCTGCCCCGGAACGTCGACGCCCGCCTGGTGCAAGGCGCGCAGCGCGCCGTGTGCCAGGGGGCCCTCGTGTGCCAGGACCGCGTCGAACCGGGCCCCGTTGCGCAGTAGTTCGGCGATCGCCGCGTGCCCCTCCTCGCGGGAGTCCCGCGTGTGTGCGGAGTTCGTCGGCGTCTCGACGACGAGTGTGTCGTCGGGCGTGTGTCCCGCGGCTGTCAGGGCGCGACGGTATCCGCCGGAGCGGAGTGCGGCAGGACCGTCGCCGTCCTTACTCCGAACGCCGCCGAGGAGCAGTATGCGTGAAGCGCCGCGCTCCAGCAGGTGCCGCACGGCGGCCTCCGCGGCGGCGGTGTCCTTGGACGTCACGCCGTCGAACGGGCCCTCGAGCCGACGCGATCCGAGGAGCACGGCCGGGCCGGGCGAGGGCAGCGCGGCCAGGTCCCGTGCGGTGACCGCGGTCGGCATCAGCAGCACACCGTCGCGAAGGCCGCCGCGATGGCGCAGCACCTCCAACTCCCGCTCCCGCTCCCCCTCGGTCGGTTCAAGTACCACGCTGATGCCGTCGGCCTCCGCGAGGTCGAAGACTTCGGCGACGAGCGGGGCGCAGTAGCCGTGTCCGAGACCAGGCAGGGCGAGCGTGATGGTGTCGGTGGTCCGGGCGTTGAGGCCGCGGGCCAGCGGGTTGGGCCGGTAGCCGAGTTCCGCGACGGCGGCACGCACTCGCTGCCGGGTCCTCTCACTGACCTGCCCGGTGGCGTTGACCACGTTGGACACCGTCTTGACGGAGACTCCGACGGCGGCGGCCACGTCCCGCATGCCGACCACGGATGCCCGTGCCCCGGGCGCGGGCGTCACGGGCGGGGGCGTCTCATCGGCTCCGGGCTGCACTCGACTCCCGTTCGATCAGGCGGAACCCCACCGTGTGGTGCCGCGGCCGCGGGCCGGGCGCGTTCTTGGCGTGCGCCTCGGCGAGGTCGGCGAGCAGGGACACCGCGCGCTCGGCGAGTTCCTCGCGGCCGGGGTCGATCGTGCTGAGCGTGGGGGTGCTGTACGCGGCCTGCACCACGTTGCCGAACCCGACCACCGCGATGTCCTCGGGCACGCGGCGCCCGATGTCGTGCAGGCCACGCAATGCCCCCAGGGCGAGGGCGTCACCGAGAGCGAACAGCGCGTCCGTCTCGGGGGCCCGCTCCAACAGCGTCCTGGCCGCGCTCACACCTGCGGCGAAGGTGACCTTGTCGGTGCTGACGACCCGGCGCCGGGTCACCGGCAGACCGGCGTCGCGCAGTGCGGCCATGTACCCGCGGTAGCGGTCGTCGCTCTCCGCGGGGAAGGCCTCCCCCGGCGCCAGGGCGGCGATCCGGCGGCGTCCGCCCGCGACGAGGTGCGCGACAGCGGCGCGGGCCGCCTCGAAGCTGTCGGTGTCGAACGAGTCGACGTGACCGGCGGTGAACGCGGCGGTGGCCATCACGAGGGGTTTCGTCGCGGTCAGTGTTCTCGCGTCCTCCTCGCCGAGGGCCACGGTCACGAGCAGTATGCCGTCCACGTGCCGGAGGTACGGGTCCTCGCAGATGTCGCGCTCACGGCGCGGGTCACCGTGTGTCTGAGTGATGAGGACGGACAGGCCGTGTCGGCGGGCCACGCGCAGCACGGAGTCGACGAAGTCACGGAAGTACGGGACCGTGACACTCGGCAGGGCGAGGCCGAGGACGCGCGAGCGCCCCGAACGCAGGTTCCGCGCCACCAGGTTGGGCTCGTAGCCGAGCTGGTCGATGGCCTGCTGCACCCGCTGCCGGGTCTGTTCGCGCACGGTGGAGCGGGCACGGACGACGCTGGACACAGTGCTGGCCGAGACTCCGGCGAGGGCGGCGACGTCCCGCAGTGTCACGGGGCCGTTCGCCTGGCCCTCGGCCACTGCGGACGGTTCTCCTTGCACGGTTCGACTCGCCCCCTTCCCTCGGCCACCAACCCGATACTAACCGGGCGGCGTTGCCGCGAAGGGGCGGGTGCCGGGAACGAATCCCAGGTCAGAGCCGAGGCGGCCGGTCCGGGACGGGAGGCGACCCGCGCCGTCGGCTCACAGTGCGAGCGGTCCCCGCCCGCCCCCGCTCGACTCCCGTACCTCCAGCCAGTGCGGTGCCACATGGACCTCGAACGGTGGGGGGTCGTCCGCGCGGACGCGGGCGGCGAGACACTTCACTGCCAGTGAGGCGATCGCCGCCTTGTCGGGGACGACCGAGGTCAGGGACGGGGTGCCGTAGAGGGCCTCCTCCGAGCCGTCGACGCCGGCGAGGGCCACGTCGTCGGGGATGGTCAGGCCCGCTTCGTGGAGGGCGCGGCGGGCGCCTACGGCGAGGAGGTCGCTGAAGCAGAAGACCGCGTCGGGGCGGCGGCGTTCGGGGAGTGCGGTCAGGGCGCGCATCGCCTGCAGGCCGTTGCGACGGTCGAAGTCCTTGATCTGGGGTGCGAGGCGGGGGTCGTAGGTGAGGCCCGCCTCGTGCAGCGCCTGCTGGAAGCCCTCCAGGCGTTGGCGGCTGGTCGCGGAGCCCGCCTTGTCGACGCCGATCGCGGCGATGCGGGTGCGGCCGAGGGCCGCCAGGTGTGCGGTGGCCTCGCGGGCGGCCGCCACGTTGTCGATGAGGACGTGGTCGGCTGCCACGCGGTCGCCTTCGTAGCTGCGCTCGCCGAGGAGGACGAGGGGGAACTGGTCGGTGACGGGGGCGAGTTCGTGCGGTGAGACGTGCAGCGGGGAGAGGATCACGCCGTCCAGGAGGGACGCGCCGACGCCCGTGGCGAGGCGGAGTTCCTCCTTGGTGTCGCCGAGGGTCTCCTCGATGAGGACGGTGAAGCCGAGGGCCGCGGCCTCCCTGCGCACGTGGTGCGCCAGTTCAGCGAAGTAGGGCGTCGCCAGGTCGGGGACGGCGAGGGCGATCAGGCCGCTGCGCCCGGTGCGCAGTCGGCGGGCCGAGGGGTTCGGCCGGTAGCCCAGCTCCTGGACGGCGCGCATCACGCGGGTCCGCGTGGTTTCCGAGACACGGGGCGCGTCCCGTACAACGTTGGAAACGGTTTTGATCGACACCCCCGCCCGCTCGGCGACGTCCTTGAGTGTCACTGCTGCCACCGTTCGACTCCTCTCACCCTACCTCCCCTGATTATGCACGGGGTTCCTGTCCTTCACCGCCCCGCTCCCGACCCTGGTTCATTTTTGCCAGAGGGTTGACCTCCGTGACACGCACTGGTTACAACGTTGGAATCCGCCGATGCCGGGACGCGCCGCAGCGACTGCGCGCCGGTCACGGTGCCCCACACGCCTGCCTCACGAGAGGTCACTCATGCCCGAGCCCCGAAGCGGCCCGCGCCCCCACCTCAGCCGTCGGGCCGTCCTGACGACCGCGGCCGCCGGGGTCGGTGCCGCGCTGGCCGGCACGCTGTCCGGCTGTTCCACCGCGAGCGGCGACACGTCGAACGGTGTCACCCTCAGGTTCTCCTGGTGGGGCAACGACGACCGTGCCGCGCGCACCGAGAAGGCGGTGCGCCTCTTCGAGAAGGAGCACCCCGGCGTCACCGTCCGCACGTCGAACGGCGAATTCGGCGCGTATCTCCAGAAGTTGGCGACGCAGGCCGCGGGCGGCGGCATCCCCGACGTGGTGCAGCTCGACTACCGGCAGGTGTCCCAGTACGCCGGCGGTCACGCGTTGATGTCCCTGGACGACGCCATCAAGCGCGGGACCATCGACACCTCCGACATGGACCGCAGCTTCCTGCGCACCGGCACGTACCGGGGTGGCCAGTACGCCCTGCCGATGGGCCGCGGCATCACCGGATTCGCGTACGACTCGAAGATCTTCGAGCGGGCCGGGATCGGCACGCCTGCCCCCGACTGGACCTGGCAGGAGTGGGCCAAGGCCAACAGGAAGATCACCGCCCTCGGTCTGAAGTCCCCCGACGGCCGCCCGCTGCGCGGCGCCAACGACGGTGGCGGCAACGAGGACATCTTCGAGGACTGGATGCGCAGCCGCGGCGGGAAGCTCTACAAGAGCCAGACCGAACTCGCCTTCACCGAGGACGATCTCGCCGAGTTCTGGACGATGTACGACCGCCTCCGCAAGGAGGGCGCGATCGCCGAACCCCGGGACACCGTGCAGGCCACGAACACCGAGATGTCCCCGATGGGCCGCCATCTCGCCGCCTCCGACTTCACGTGGGACGCGCCCTTCCCCGGCTATGTCGACCTGCTCGGCGACCAGGTGCACTACGCGCCCGTGCCCACGACCGACGGCAGGCAGGGCGCGTACTTCAAGCCGAGCATGCTGATCGGTATCGGCGCGCACTCCCAACACCCCAAGGAGGCCGCCCAGTTGGTCGACTTCCTGCTCAACGACAGACGGGCCGGCGACATCCTCGGGTTCTCCCGGTCCACGCCGCCCAACCGGACGATCGCGGCCCGCGTCGGCAAGACGCTCAAGGGCGCCGAGCTGGAGATCTTCCGGTACGCGCAGACGATGGAGAAGTACGGCCTCGACGCACCTCCGACCGCCCCGCCACCCGCCGACCTGGCGATCCAGCCCACCTTCACCCGCGTGCACCAGCGGATGATCTACGGCAGGGCCACGCCCCGGCAGGCGGCGCGCGAACTCATCGACGAGGCCAACAAGGAGCTGAGGTCATGAGCGCACTCACCACCAAGGCGCCCGCCCCGGCGCAGCACGGTCCCGGGCAGCCGCCGCCGGACGAACGGCGTCGTCGGGTGCGCGAGAAGCAGTGGCCCGCCTATGTGTTCCTGTCGCCGTGGATGATCGGCGCGGTCGTGCTGACACTCGTACCGATGGCGGTGTCGCTGTATCTGTCGTTCACGGACTACAACCTGTTCGACCCGCCGAAGTGGATCGGCCTGCGCAACTACACCGACATGCTCACCGACGACCCCCGCTACTGGCGGTCCGTCGGCACCACGATGCTCTACGTCGTCGTGGCGGTCCCGCTGAAGCTGGGTCTCGCGCTCGGTGTGGCCATGCTGCTGAAGAACCTCAACCGCGGCCGGGCCTTCTACCGTTCCGCGTTCTACGCCCCGTCGCTGCTCGGCGCGAGCATGTCCATCGCTCTCGTGTGGCGTGCGCTGTTCAACGACGGCGGGACCATCTCCCGCGCCCTCGACACCATCGGCATCCACACGGGCGGCTGGGTCGGCAACGCGGATCTGTCGGTGTACGTGATCGTGCTGCTGACGGTGTGGCAGTTCGGCGCCCCGATGGTGATCTTCCTGGCGGGGCTTCAGCAGATCTCGCCCGATCTGTACGAGGCCGCGGCGCTCGACGGGGCGGGCCGCTGGCGGCAGTTCATGTCGGTGACCGTGCCGATGCTGTCCCCGGTCGTCTTCTTCAATCTGGTTCTCGAAGTCATCAACTCCTTCCAGGTGTTCACCCCCGCGTTCGCCGTCAGCGGCGGCGAGGGCGGCCCCGCGGACTCGACGCTTTTCTACACGCTGTACCTGTACGAGCGCGGTTTCACGGCCTCGCACATGGGCTACGCCTCGGCGATGGCCTGGCTGCTGCTGATCGCGATCGGCGCGGTCACTCTGATCCTCTTCCGGACGTCCCGGTCCTGGGTCTTCTACGCGGACGACAACGAGGGGGCGGCCCGATGAACATCGCCGCGAAGCGGTGGGTGCCGCACACCATCGCCGCCGTGTGCCTGCTGGTGCTGCTGTACCCGCTGGCCTGGCTGCTCGCCACGTCACTGAAGCCGGCCGACGAGGTCATCGCCAGTCTCGACCTGTGGCCGAGCCACCTGGAGTGGGGCAACTACACGACCGCCCTCGACGGGGTGTCGGGTGTCCCGGTGAGCCGGCTGCTCGGCAACACCCTGCTGATCGCCGGGGGCGCCGTCCTCGGCAACGTAGTGTCCTGCTCGCTGGCCGCGTACGCGTTCGCGCGGCTGCGGTTCCGGATGAGCAAGCCGATGTTCGGCTTCATGGTGGCGACGCTGATGCTGCCGCACCACGTCGTGCTGATCCCGCAGTACATCATCTTCAACCGACTGGGTCTCACGGACACCTACTGGCCGCTGATCCTGCCGAAGTTCCTGGCCACCGAGGCGTTCTTCGTGTTCCTCATCGTGCAGTTCATGCGGGGACTTCCGCGGGAGCTGGAGGAGTCGGCGCGGATCGACGGCTGCGGCCCGTTCCGAACCTACTGGGCGATCACGCTGCCGCTCAGCCGTCCCGCGCTGATCACCACGGCCATCTTCACGTTCATCTGGACATGGAACGACTTCTTCACGCAGATGATCTATCTGTTCTCGCCGGAGAAGTCGACCATCACCCTCGCCCTGCGCAGCTTCGTCGACCAGGGCAGCACGTCCGCGTACGGGCCGATGTTCGCCATGTCGGTGATCTCCGTGCTGCCGATCGTGCTGTTCTTCTTCGTCTTCCAGCGCTATCTCGTACAGGGCATGGCGACCTCCGGACTGAAGGGCTGAGCCATCATGACCCACGCACCCGTCGCGCCGCGCGGCGCGGGACAACGACGCCGGCAACGTCGGGAGCCCGGTGAGGTGTTCGGCAGCGGCTTCTCGCTCTTCGCGGACATGCTGCTCGTCGGCCTGCTGACCAGCGCGGCCTGCGTGCCCGTCGTCACGGCGCCGGCCGCCTTCTCGGCGGCGTCGGCGACCTTGCGGGGCGCGGCGCGCAGCGGCGTCCAGATCAGTGTCCGGGGGTACGTCGGTCAGCTGCGCGCACGCCTGACACCGCGCACACTGCTCGCGGGACTTGCCCCACCGCTGCTCGCCCTGCTCCTGCTCCTCGACAGCCGGCTGGTCGGCACCGATCTGCCCGGAGCGAGGCTCTTGGCGCCCGCCCTGTTGCTGCTCGCGCTGGGCGCGGCCGTCGTGGGGCTGCGGGCCACCGCCCTGGAGGAGCCGCATCGGCTGTCCCACGTGAGGGGCTCGTCCGGTCGCTCACCGACCCGCGCGGCAGTGTGCTGCTCGCGGGCGCCGTCGTCCTCGCGGTGCTCCTCGTATGGGCGATGCCCGTGCTCGTCCCGCTGCTGCCGGGGCCGCTGGCGTTCGCCGCGACGGCCGTCGACCTCCGCTCCCCCACCGCCTGACACTCAGCTTCGTCCCCCGAACAACGCACCACACCACCGGAGTTCTCCTTGTCTCACACCCATCTCGACGTCGCGGGGCACCCCCGGCCGCAGCTCGTCCGGGACCCGGACTGGCACGACCTCGGCGGTCCGTGGCGGTTCGCCCACGACGACGCCGACCGCGGCCGCGCGGAGCGCTGGATGGATCCGGACGTCACCGCGCCGTTCACCGGCGACGTGACCGTGCCCTACCCGCCCGAGTCCGAGGCGTCCGGGGTGCGCGATGCCGACTTCCACCCGGTGCTCTGGTACCGGCGCACGATCGACGTGGCCCGGCCCGCCGCGGGCCGCCGCCTGTTGCTGCACTTCGGTGCGGTCGATCATCGCGCGGAGGTCTGGGTGGACGGCCGCCTGGTCGGCCGGCACGAGGGCGGTCACACCGGTTTCTCCTGCGATGTCACGGACGTGCTCGACGGGGACGGGCCGTACGTCGTCGTGGTGCGCGCGGAGGACCAGCCGCTCGATGTCACGCAGCCGCGCGGAAAGCAGGACTGGCACCGCGACCCGCACGTCATCTGGTACCACCGCACGTCGGGGATCTGGCAGCCCGTGTGGCTGGAGAATGTGCCCGAGCAGCACATCACGACGCTGCACTGGACGCCCGACGTCGCGAACGCCCGCGTACGCTGCCGAGTGCGCCTCAGCCGGTGGCCCGCGTCGCCCGTGCACGTGTCGGTGCGGCTGGCCCTCGGCGAGCGGGTCCTCGCCGACCAGCGGACCCTCGCCGACGGTCAGGAGACGACGTTCGACATCGCGGTGCCCGCGCTGCGCAACGGCCAGGACCTGGACGGTGTGCTGTGGAGCCCGGAGCGCCCGCACCTCGTGGACGCGACGGTCGAGGTGACCGACGCGGCGGACGGTACGGCCGTCGACCATGTCTCGTCGTACCTCGGGCTGCGTGACATCGGCTGGGCCGACGGTGTCTTCCTCCTCAACCACAAGCCGTACTTCCTGCGGCTCGCGCTTCAGCAGGGCTACTGGCCGGGCTCGCACCTCGCGGCGTCGGCGGACGAGCTGCGCCGTGAGGCCGAACTGGCCAAGGAGATCGGCCTCAACGGGCTGCGCATCCACCAGAAGATCGAGGATCCGCGCTTCCTGTACTGGGCGGACCGGCTCGGTCTCGTGCTGTGGGGCGAGATGCCGTCGGCGTACGCGTTCGGCACGACGACCGTCGAGCGGGTGGTCGCCGAGTGGACCGAGGCGATCTCGCGGGACCTGAGCCACCCCTCGATCGTCGCCTGGATCCCGCTCAACGAGTCCTGGTCCGTGCCCAATCCTGCGCTCGTCCCCGAGCAGCGTCACTTCATGGACGCCCTGTACCACCTGACCAAGGCCCTCGACCCCTCGCGGCCCGCCGTCTCCAACGACGGCTGGGAGATCTCCGCCGCAGACATGTGGGGTGTGCACGACTACACGCAGCGCGCGGACGTGCTGCGCGAGCGCTACGGCCAACCGTCCCTGCGCCAGGGCGAGTTCACCGAGCAGTGGCCGGGTGTCCGGCGCCTCACGCTGGACGGCGTGAGCCATGACGGCCAGCCGGTGATCCTCAGTGAATTCGGCGGCGCCACCTTCGAACCGGCCGAGGGCACCGAGTGGTTCGGCTACGACACCGTCGCCACCGTGAAGGACTTCGCCGAGCGGCTGTCCTCCCTGGTGGGTGCCGCCGTGGACTCGGGGCTCGCCGGCTTCTGCTACACCCAGTTCACCGACACCGAGCAGGAGGTCAACGGCCTGCTGACGGCGGACCGCGAACCGAAGCTCCCCCTGGCCGAACTCCGCGCGATCCTCACCAGGACCCGCGACTGAGTCCCCGGACCCGCGACCGAAAGAGGTTCCGCACATGTCGCACCACCTCCCGCAGCTCCACCGACGCAGATTCCTCCAGGCCGTCGGCCTCACCGCGGCCATGGCCGCCGCGCCCGCCCTCACCGGCGCGAACCCGGCGCGGGCGGCGGCCCGCTCTGCCGCTCCCCCGGACGACATCGCGGCCACCTACCACCGGGTCCTGCTCGACCACACCCGCTGGTCCGAGACCCAGTGGGACGCCGCGCTCGGCCACTACACGGCCAAGGACTTCGGGTTCGCCGTCGTCCTCGGCAACGCGGTCCTGCTGACGCAGGGCACGTACGACGGTGACCGGGCCGGTATCGACCGGGACACCCTCAAGGCGCGCACCCTCGCCACCATCCGGCACTTCGCGGCGTCGAACCGGCTCACGGGCGGCACCGAATGGGGCAGGAAGCTGTTCTTCGACACGACCTTCCAGTCGTACTTCGTGCTCGCCGCGCGCCTCCTGTGGGACGAGCTCGACGACACGACCCGGAACCGGATCGACACCATCACGCGCGAACAGGCCGCGTACACCACGTCGTTGGGGACGGGCGACGACCCGGACTCGGGTGATTGGACACCGAACGGCCTGAAGGGCGGCCACGTCGGTGACACCAAGCTGGAGGAGATGGGGCTGTACGCACAGACCCTCGCGCCCGCCCTGGCCTGGGCCCCCGACGATCCGCGCCGCCCCGACTGGGAGTCCGGCTACGGCACATGGTCGCGCAACGAAGCCGGTCTTCCGCCCGCCGACCTGGCCAATCCAGCGCTCGTCGACGGTGTCCGTGTCTCTCGCAACACCGCGCGGAACCTGTACGACACGTTCATCGTCGAGAACCACGGCTCCTTCGGCCCGCACTACCAGGAGGAGTTGTGGCGCACATCGGGGCGCAACGCCGCCCACTTCCTGGCGGCGGGCCATCCGCTGCCCGAGGTCCTGACGAAGCAGCCGAACGCGCAGCCGCTGTGGCGCACGCTCCTCGGTGTCATGAGCGACGCCGGTGAGCCGCTGATGCCGATGGTGAACGACCGCGAGCACCTGTACGGCCGGGATGTCATCCCGCTCGCGTTCTTCGCGCAGGTGGTGGGCGACCGGGCGGCGGCCCGCGCCGAACAGGCCCTCGCGGAGCGGCTCGAGGCGTACCAGAAGTATCCGCCGGAGCACCGCCTGGCCAAGTTCTCCGGGGAGCCGAAGTACGAGCCGGAGGCGCGCGCCGAGCTGGCCATCAGCTACCTGCTGCATGTGTGGGCATCGGAGGAGGGCCGCGCCCCGGTCCGCCCGTACTCGCAGGAGGAACTCTTCGCCCACGCGTCCGGGGTCACGGACTTCGGCACCGGGCCCGGCCTCGTCTCGCATCAGACACCGGCCGCGTGGACGGGAGCCGTCAGCAAGCCCGGCTTCGTGAAGTTCGCCTGGCAGCCGGGGCACGACGACTGGCTGTTCAAGCTGAGCGGCGCGACCCCGATGTTCCTCCCCTCCTCTAAGGGCAAGGTCGCGCACCGCGCGGTGCGGCTCTACGAGTCCCTTCGCGACGGCTTCGACGGCAGCGCGAGCGTCCTCCAACTCGAGGACGGCTACGCGGGGTTCGCGACGCTGCCCACGGGGTCGGTCGTCTACGCGAGCACCGGGACCGGCGCGGGCGAGGGCCATCTGGAGATCCACAACCTCACGATGCCGGGCATGGCGGGGCTCGACGGTTCGCGTTCGTACCGCTTCGAGGAGGGCAGCGCGTCCGTGCGGGCGCAGGACGGGGCGGCGGGCCCGGCGGCGCGCGTCGACACGTTCGATGTCCCGCGCACCTCGGTCCGGCACATCCGGATGCTCGGCGTCGCCCCCGACCCGACGTACGGGTACTCGCTGTACGCCCTGGAGGTACGGGACGGCGCCGAGGGGACCGACCTCGCGCGCGGCGGGACGGCGACCGCGTCGTCGAGCGACACGGGCAAGGGGCCAGCACTCGCCGTCGACGGCGACCTCACGTCCCGGTGGGCCGTCTCCAAGGCGGACCGCCCGCGCGCCGACAGCTGGCTCGCCGTGGACCTCGGCGCCGCACACGACGTCGACCACGTGACGCTGCGCTGGGAGGCCGCCGCGGGCCGCGGCTACCGCGTCCAGGGCTCGGCCGACGGGGAGAGCTGGGACGACCTCGCCACCTGGCCGAAGCCGGACGTGAGCAGCCGGGGCGGCTGGCTCGACATCGACGGCCAGGCCGGTCTCGTCGTCCGCGGGAGCAAGCACCCCGTCGCGGTGTACGGCGACACGATCGTGGCGGCGGACGGCCCGGCGGCGCCCGTCGTGGTCGAGGGCTTCGCGGGCTCCTCGGCGGCCACCCTTCGCGCATTGGCCGGCAGGCCCACGCCCACGGTCAAGTCCGACAAGGTCCAAGTGGCACTCACCGACGGCCACTTGGTGGCCTTCAACCTGTCGGGCGAACGGGTCGCCACCACCGTCGGCGTCCCGCAGTCCGGTGACCGCCGCACCGTCTTCCAGGGCGACCAGAGCGTCACCGACGACGGTGTCATCTACCGCGCGGACCTCGACGCGGCCGAGGCGGTGCTGCTCGCTCCCCGGTTCACGCTGACTCCCCTGCCGGGCGACCGGTTGCCCGCCGGTCTGCGGGTCCGTGTGGTCGACGGCGCCACCCTCCGGTTCTCCGGCGCCACGTGCCGGGTCCGCGTGGAGGCGCAGGGCCGCAGCGCGGTGGCCTCCGTGTCCCGTGCGCGGGAGACGACGCTGCACCTGCCCGGCGCCACCGCCTTCCCGTTGGACGACCGCGCGCTCGGCCGGACCGTGTTCCCGACGAGCCCGCTGCCCGAGGGCATGTCCGACCCGGCCGACGAGTCGGAGCGGCTGCACGCGGCCGCCACCAGCCTCAAGGCCGAGCAGGCACGGGTGAACGTGCTGGCGGGCACCGACGCGTACACCGTGTACGGCACCGAGGTGAAGCGTCGGCTTCGGGCCACGCGGCGGCCGGTGCGGGTCGTGGACGCGGACGGTGTCGTGCGGCTCGGGGCGCCGGACGCGCGGGTGGAGACGACGACCGTGGGCGCGGCCGGCGAGGCACTCGCGGCGCTGGTGCGGGACGCCACCTCGTACGGGGACGGCGGGACGCGGGCGCCCGCGGTGCGGCTGCTCGTCGGCGGCCGGATCGCCGATCTGTCCGGAGTGCTCGAACCCGAGGCGCTGCTTGCCCTGGCGCGCAGCGAGCTGCGGGCGCGCGCGGCCGACGAGCCGGTGGTGGCGGTCGTGGAGTCCCGCGCATGAGCGGCGACCGGGACCACGACTTCGTCCACGACCTGGACCTCGCGGTACGGCTCCTGTCGAACACCCCGACGCACGAGGGACGCGACCCGCTCCTGTTGCGTCAATGGGCCGTCGCCGCCGAGGAGTTCGGCGCCCGCATGTCCCCCGACCCTCTCGCCGAGGTCCGCATCGTCGAGCACGACGGCGGGCTCACCGAGGGGCTTCTCGCCCGCTACCGGTCCAGACCCGCGCAGATCGAGCTGTACGTGGACGCCATCACGCGCGCCGAACGTCTCGTCGACGAGCGGGGCTGGCGCGCCTGGTTCCCCGCGGGCTCGGTACGGGCGGCGGCGCTCGCCCACGAGCGGGCCCACGCACACCTCCACCACGCGCGCGTGCGGGCCGAGTTCAAGCGAACCCTCGGCCACACCGCGCTGCGGCTCGGGCCGCACCGCGTCTACGCGCATGTCGCGGGCGCCGACGAGCTGGCCGCGCACGCCTACGCGCGCGTCGCCTGCGGCCTGGGCCGCAGCCCCCTGCTGCTCACGGAAGCGCTGGGCGCCGCCGTGTACTCCGAGACAAGACTGAGGTGACCCATGGGTGTCGTCATCCTGCTCGTCATGGCGGCCGGAGTCGCCGCCATGCTGAGCCGCAAGCTCCCCACCGCGTTCGCCCTCGTGCTGCTCGCCGTGGTGATCGCCTTCCTCGCGGGCGCCCCACTGACCGGCAAGAACAGCGTCCTGGACACCGTTCTCCAAGAAGGTGCCCCCGCGCTCGCCGCGACGATGATCGCGATCCTGCTCGGTTCGTGGCTCGGCAAGCTCCTGGAGGAGACCGGCATCGCGGGCACCCTGGTCCGCAAGATCGTCGAATTCGGCGGTGACCGACCGGTGTTCGTGGCACTCGGTGTGCTCGCCGTGTCGGCGCTGGTGGGCACGGTGACCGGGTCGGCGCCCGCGGCGATGCTCGCCGGGCTGATCGGGATTCCGGCGATGATCGCGGTGGGTGTCCCGAAGGTGACGGCCGCCGGGACGATCCTGATGGGGATCGCCGTGGGCATCCCGTTCGAGCTGCCGGTGTGGCAGTTCTTCTCCACCGCCCTCGACCTGCCGATCCCGACAGTGCGCGGCTTCGTGGTGAAGCTGTTCCCGTTCGCGCTGGTGGCGGCGTTGGCGTACGTACTGATCGAGTCGCGGCGGCGCGGTGTGGAGCACACGTGGTCGCTGCGCTCGGTGCAGGACCGGCCGCGGGCCCGGACGCGGAAGCCGCTCGGCGACGCCCCGTGGTATGCGCTGCTCACACCGATCGTCCCGCTGGTGCTCGCCCTCGGCTTCGAACTGGCCATCATTCCCTCGCTGTTGGCGGGTGTGCTGTACGCGGTGGTGACGACGACGCGGCCGCGGGACATGAACCGGCGTCTGCTGCGCACCCTGTACGGCGGCTTCGAGGTGGCGGCCCCGCCGATCACGCTGTTCGTGGCGATCGGCATCCTGCTCGCCGCGGTGAACCTGCCGGGCGCGGTCGACGCGCTCGAACCGCTCCTGAAGGCCGTGAGCCCGCAGAACGCGATCCTTTTCGTGCTCGTCTTCACGGTGCTCGTGCCGCTGTGCCTGTACCGCGGGCCCCTCAATGTGTTCGGTCTCGGTGCCGGCATCGCGGGTGTCCTCATCGCCACCGGCATCTACCCGGCCGTCGCCGTCCTCGGCATGGCCACCTCGTACAACCAGGTCTTCGGCGTCGCCGACCCGACCAGCACCCAGACGGTGTGGAGCGCCCAGTACGCGGGTGTCTCGCCGCAGCAGGTGATGGTGCGCACGCTCCCTTACGTGTGGGCGGTGGCGTTCGGCGGGCTGTGCGTCACGGCCGCGACCTACCTCTGACACCCCTCGACCATTGGAGCCGCTCATGCAACGCCGCACCTTCCTGCGCGCGACCGCCCTCACCGGCACCGCGATGGCCCTGGGAGGACTCCCGGCGCCCTCGGCCTCGGCCGCGCCGGGCGGATTCCCCGACTACACCTACGTCCGCACGCTGCTCTCCCCCGCCGACCTCGCGTACAACCCGACGGGCGAGATCATCTTCCCGACGGTGCGCGGCGTCTACGACAAGTTGGCGAAGCCGCTGGGCCGCTACTACCTCTACTACGCTCCGCACGACGCGCCCGGCGGCATCTGCCTGGCCTACGGGGACTCGCTGGAGGGCCCGTTCACGGAGTACCCGCACAACCCGATCGTGTCGAACGACTGGGCGCCGCACTACTCGGTCAGCCATGTCTCGTCGCCGCACGTGCTGTGGATGCCCCAGCACCGGGAGTTCTGGCTGTACTTCCACGGCGAGAACACCACGACACGCCTCGCCCGCTCGAAGGACGGCATCCACTTCACGTACGACAAGGCCGTCCTGTCGACGTCGATGATGCCGGCGGGCACCACCGAGACCTCGTACGCGCGTGTCTTCGCGCACGAGCTGCCGGATCGCGGCGCGCACTACGTGATGCTGTTCATGCTGAACAACACAACCAACCACCGTGACATCTGCTGGGGTTGGTCGACCGACGGCCGCGACTGGACCTTCGACCAGACGCCGCTCGTGCGGCACTCGGACGTCGACGCGGTGAACGTGGGCGGACCCCACCTGCTCACCCGCGGCGGCTCCGCCTACGTCGTCTACAACAAGGACAAGGAGAGCGGCGGCGATCTCATGATCACGGAGGTCGGCGCCGACTTCTCGCTCCGCAAGCACCTCGGTGTCTTCTACGACTCGCGGGCCTCGGCCCCGGAGAACGGCCGGGCGGCCTCACCCTCGTTCGGCACGCAAGGTGGTGTGCCGTACATGGTGTACGAGGCCGGGGAGCGGCTCGCCGGGGCGATCGCGGTGGCCCGCGGCTGACCCAGGTCAGTCGCTCGCGGGGGCGGCGGCCGGGGTGTCCTGCGGGGACGCCGCCGGGGCCGCCTTCGCCCGCCGCCACGGGCCGCGGAAGAACAGCGACGCGGGGACGAACACGGCCATGCAGCACACCGAGACGATCAGCCAGGTCCGCCAGCCGTGCGCCTCGACGACGCGGGGCACGGCGATGAGCACCACCACGCCCATCACCTTGATCAGGGAGGTGAACACACCCCAGGCGGTGCCTTGCAGGCGCGGGTCGATGTCCTCGGCGTTCTCCGAGAAGTTCGCCATCCACGGGCCGTACGCGCAGCCCATCACCCCGCCGAGGAGCGCTCCGGTGATCGCGATGTGCAGGTGCGACACGTCGTCGCGTCCGACGAGGCCCGCCAGGTATGCGGTGAGCAGCACGCCGCCGACCGTTCCTCCCACGCAGAACGGCTTGCGCAGTTGCAGGCGGTCGGAGATCCGGCCGGACAGGACGAGGGTGAGGATGTTCAGCGTCCAGAACGCCGCCATGATCTGTGAGGCCGTCGCGGCGTCGAGGTCGAAGCTCTCCGCGAGCATCGTCTGCCCGTAGACGGTGAGGGTCACGTACAGCACGAGCCATGCCGCGATGCCGATGACGTGTGCCCAGATGGCGCGGTGCGCGAACAGGTCGCGGGCGCGGGGTGGCGCGGTGTGGTCCGCCCGCCCGAGGGTCTCCCGCTCGGACTGCACGATACGGGCGCGCAGTTCCGGTGAGAGGTCCGCGATGTTGAAGGCGATCACCACGGACAGCACGAGGGACACCGAACCCATGATGACGAACTGCGAGCGCCACGAGTCGTCGAGCAGCGGCAGCGTGAGGCTGGCGACCGCGGCGGCCAGGAAGCTCGCCCCGACCGGGCCCCACGTCCAGAAGCCGAAGGCCTGCGCCCGGCCCATCCGCGGCGAGAAGTCCCGTACCAGCGGCGCAGTGCCCGCCATCGCCATGCCGTCGACGACCGACAACACCGCGCGCACGGCGAGGAGTTGGCCGGTCGTGTGGACCGTGGTCATCAGGAAGCAGCAGCCCGCCGTGAGCAACAGCAGCGGCACGATGAGCCGCACCCGGCCCACGGTGTCGGTGAGCCGTCCGCCGACGATCGACGCGACGGCTCCCGCGACGAGCGCCAGCGCGGACACGGCGCCGTAGGTGGTCAGCGAGATGTCCAGGTCGTCGAGGAGCAGCGGCACGACGGGCGCGATCTGGCCCTCGTAGGAGGCGATGAGGACGGCGAGGACCGCCATCGACAGGATGCGCATCCGCTGCCCCGCGTTCGGGTACTGGTCGAGCTCGCGCACCCGGAGGAGCCCGATGCGCGGCCGCCCGGTCACTCGCCGATCCCGCCGAGTCGTACGTGCCCCTTGATGAGATTGCGGGCGATGGTGCGCTTCTGGATCTCGTCGGTGCCCTCGAAGATGCGCAGCAGCCGCAGCTCGCGGTACCAGCGTTCGATGGGCAGTTCCTTGGTGTAGCCCATGCCGCCGTGGATCTGCAGGACGCGGTCGACGACCTGGTTCGCCATCACCGCGCCGTTGAGCTTGGCGATGGAGGACGCGTGCCGGGCGTCGAGGCCCTGTTGCACGCGCCAAGCCGCGTACAGGGTGAGCCACTTCGCGGACTCGATCTCGACCTGGGAGTCGGCGATGTGCCACTGGATCGCCTGGTAGTCCGCGATGGGCCGGCCCATGGAGTGCCGCTGGCGGGCGTAGTCGACCCCCATCTGGAGCATGCGCTCGGCGGAGCCGATGGCGCGGGCGGGGATGAGGTAGCGGCCCTGGCCGATCCACTGCATGGCGAGCTGGAATCCCCGCCCCACCTCGCCGAGCACATTGCGGCCCGGCACGCGGACGTTGTCGAAGACGAGCGAGGCCGGGCCCCACTGCCCCATGGTCTCGATCGGCTCGGACTTCCAGCCCATGTCCCTGTCGACGAGGAAGCAGGTGACACCGCCGTCGGCGCCCTTGTCCGGGTCGGTCACCGCGAAGACCATCACGAAGTCGGCCTCGTTGCCGCCGGTGATGAAGGTCTTCTCGCCGGTGATCAGCCAGTCGTCGCCGTCGCGCACGGCACGGGTGCGGATGTTGCGGGCGTCGGAGCCGGCGCCGGGTTCGGTGATGGCGAAGCAGGAGCGGCGCTCGCCCTCGATGGTGGGCAGCAGGTACTGCCGCTTCTGCTCGTCGTCGCAGGCGTAGAGGATGTTGTCGGCGCCGCCGCCGAAGCTGAAGGGGACGAAGGTGCGGCCGACCTCCATGGCGATGATCGCTGACATCACGGCGCCGAGGTTCATCCCGCCGTACTCCTCCGGGGTGTTGACACCCCAGAAGCCCGCCCTGCGGGCCTTGGCGCGGATCTCGGCGACGACTTCGGGGTCGACGCCCGGCCGGCCGGCCCGTTCGTTGCGCAGGACGTCCTGCTCGAGCGGCATCACTTCCTTGGTGATGAACGCGCGCACGGTGTCCCTGATCTGACGTTCCTCGGTGGACAGGGAGAAGTCGACCATGGCAGTGCCCCTCAATCCTGGAACGGGAATCTAGGAATGTGTTCAAGTTGCCCGCGGCCCGGCGGTCGGTCAAGAGGTCGGAACGAGTTCAACCGGGCTTCTGGCGCGGCGGATCGGCTGATTCTAAAATTCGGTTCGGTACGACAGTGGGGACGGCCTTCGGTACGACGGTGGATACGCAGGGGATACGCAGGGGGTGACGACGGGCATGACACGCAAGGCGGAGCGGATCGCGGCCAAGGACAGCGCCTGGCAGTGGAGCCGCACGGAGCAGACCCGTCGGACCCTGCTGGACGCCGCCCGCGAGGTCTTCTGCGAGCAGGGGTTCACCGACACGGCGATCGTCGCGGTGGTGCGCAGGGCCGGGTCGAGCGTCGGCAGCCTGTACCACCATTTCGGCAGCAAGACGGAGCTGTTCGTGGCGCTGTGGGAGGACTACGAGAACTCCCGTGAGCGTGAGGCGGCGGAGGCGGTGGCCGCGGCGCGGGCGGCGGGCGAGACGGATCCGCTGGAGCTGTTCCTCGTCGGCACCCGTAGCTTCCTGGAGGGCTGTTGGCGGCGCCGGGACCTGATCGAACTGTGGATGGACGGCGACGGCCCGCCCGGCTTCGAGCTGATGCGCCGGGCGCGCGGACGCGAGTGGATCCGGCAGAACTCGGTGCTGCTCGAAGCGGGCAGCGAGCCCGTGGACCGGCTCGTGGTCGGCGTCCTCACCTCCGTCATCGGCGAGGCGGGCCGGGAGATCGGCACGTGTGCGCGCAAGCGGGACGCGGACGCGATCTGTCATGCCACGCTCGCCCTCATCCGCAGGCTCGATCCGCTGCACATCGATCCGCTGCGGACGACCCACCCACCTATGCACCGCCGTACGCACTGAAGGGAACACACGTGGCACAGTCCGAGGACGAGGCGCCCTACTTCACCAGGAGCGGAGACACCTTCGTGCCAGAAGTGCACGCGCGGGGCTGGTGGGCGCCCGGCACGGTGCACGGCCGACTCCTGGGAGGGCTCGCCGCGCGGGCCCTCGAGGGTGAACACGGGGCGGAGGGGCTGCACTTCGCCCGCCTCACCGTCGATCTGTTCCGCACCGCGCCGTTCGCCCCCGTCGGTGTCACCACGGAGCGGGTCCGCGACGGGCGGCGGATCCGTGTGGCGGACGCCGTCGTGCACGACGGCGACGGGAAGGCGCTGGCGCGGGCCAGTGCCGTCCTGCTGCGCACCGGCACACCACCACCGGGACACATTCCCGCGACCGGTCCGTGGGACGCTCCTGCGGCGCAGGAGCTGCTCGCCTCGCACGGCCGCACCCAGTTCTTCCGGTTCGACGAGGAACTGCGGCCCGTACGGGAGTGGCGCGGCGACCAGCGGCGGCGGTCCTGGATGCGTGACGGGCGGCCCCTGGTCGGCGGCGAGGCCCTCTCCCCGTTCGTCCGGGCCGCGCTGGCCGCCGATACCGCGAGCCCGCTCGCGCACGCGAGCGACGCCGGCCTGCGCTACATCAACGCCGACTACACCCTGTCCCTGAGCCGACTCCCGCTCAGCGACGCGATCGGCCTGGAGGCGACGGCGCACACGGCGGAGGACGGCATCGCCGTCGGGCACTGCACGCTGTACGACGAGGCGGGCCCGATCGGCTACTGCACGACGACGGCGCTGGCGAACCCCGCGCCTGAGCGGTGACCCGCTACAGGGCCTGCACTTCCCCGTACGACAGGGTGTCGCCGGTGGGCCGTCGCCCGTCGCGGATGGCCCGCGCGGTGGCCACGGCCTCGCCCAGCGCCCGGCGGTAGAGCAGCGAGCCGAGGCTGACCCGGCGGACGCCCAGCGCGGCGAGTTCGTCGAGGGTCGGGCCGGTGGGCGAGTAGAGAACATTGAGCGGGAGTTCGAAGCGGGAGACGAGGTCGCGGATCCGGTCGGGTGCGCTCAGCCCCGGCACGAACAGCCCATCGGCGCCCGCCTGTTGATACGCGGCGAGGCGTTCCTCGGTGTCCCGGTGGCGGTGGTGGCCTCCGTCCAGCCAGTACGTGTCGGTGCGAGCGTTGACGAACAGGTCGGGGACGGCCGCCTTGACCGCCTCGATCTTCGCGACGTGCAGCGCGACCGGGGCGAGGGTGCCGTCGGCGCGCCCGTCCTCAAGGTTGATCCCGGCAGCGCCCGCGGCGCTCAACTCATGGGCCAGGTCGGCGACCCGCTGCGGATCGTCACTGAATCCGCCCTCCATGTCGACGGTGAACAGCAGCGGCGTGCGGCCGAGTTGCCGGGCAAGGGCGAGCGTGGCGTCTGCGGTGACACCCTCACCGTCCGGGAGCCCGGCCGCGGCGGCCACGCCGAGACTGGTGGTCCCGATGGCCTCGAACCCGGCGCCACCCAGCGCCGCTGCGGAGGCACTGTCCCAGGCGTTCGGCAGCAGCAGCGGCGTGTTCTGACGGTGCAGGCGGGCGAACCGGCCGGCCGACGCGCCCTCCTTCCCCGCGGCAGCGGACGGCACCTCCGGCACCAGGTCCGGATCGGCCGGCGCCGCCCGCACGTCCTCGTAGCGGCGAAACTCATGCACGGTTCGGTTCATGCCACCGAAGCTAGGCGCGGAACACTTCGGAACCGGCCGAAGCGTCCCCGCGGCCGGTCGACAGCCACGACGCCAGGTCCTGTCTTCAAACTCCCGTCGTCGCCCGCAGGGCGGCGTCGCGGCGCCTGGTGCGTGCGATCGCAAGGCGCCGGAAGCTTCTAGGGGCTGTTTGAAATGTTGATCAAGGTCGTGGAACGATCTTCGGATGGCTCGTGGAGATCTGACGGACGAACAGTGGCTGCGCCTGGAGGCGGTGTTGCCGCCGTTGCCAGTGATGGGGCGCAAGCCGCGGGATCGTCGGCAGGTCTTCAACGGGATCTGGTGGCGGGCCCGGACCGGCTCGCCCTGGCGCGACATACCCGAGCGGTTCGGGCCCTGGGAGACCGCATACACGCTCTTCCGTCGCTGGCAGATCGACGGGACCTGGTCTCGCATTCTCAAGAGGCTGCAGGTCAAGGCCGACGCGGCGGGACACATCGAGTGGGAGGTGTCCGTGGACTCGACGGTCTGCCGGGCCCACCAGCATTCCGCCGGGGCTCGCAAAAGGGGGCTCGTCATCCAGGCCGGACGGACACGGACGGCCTGGCGGCCGAGCCGGACGACCATGGGCTCGGCCGCTCGCGCGGCGGGCTGAGCACCAAGCTCCACCTGGCCGCCGACGCCTCCGGACACGTCCTCGCGGCCGTGGTCACTGGAGGGCAACGCGGCGACGCACCCCAGTTCATCGAGGTCATGAGCCGGATCCGGGTACCCCGACAGGCCAGTGGCCGCCCTCGTGTCCGACCCGATCGCGTACTCGCCGACCGGGCCTACTCCTCGCGCGAGATCCGCGAGTACCTGCGCCGACGACAGATCCCGCACACCATCCCGGAGAAGCGCGACCAGGCCGGCCACCGGCGACGCCGAGGCAGTACAGGTGGCCGCCCTCCCGGCTGCGACCGCGAGAAATACAAGGCCAGACACAAAGTGGAGTGCCGAATCGGACTGCTCAAGCAGGCACGCGGCGTCGCGACACGGTACGACAAGTTGGCCGTCCGCTACGAAGCGACCGTCCAACTCACCTTGATACGGCAGTCCCTGTGACCTCATTTCAAACAGGCCCTAGTAGCGGAGCTACTCGGAGTTTTCGGCAACGCCGCGAGCGTGCGTGCCAGACGTCGCGACGCAGACGGGAGTTTGAAGACACGACCTAAGCTCGGCCGATGTACTCGACCGAGCTCTCCCAGCACGTGAACGCCCCGCGTGCCGCCGTCTACCGCGCGCTCATCGACGCGGACGCGATCGCGCACTGGCGGGTGCCCGCCGGCATGACCAGTCGTGTGCACGAGTTCGACGCCCGGGAAGGCGGAGGTTCCGCGTCTCGCTCACCTACGACGCGCCGACCGGGAGCGGCAAGTCGGCCTCGCACACCGACACGTACCACGGACACTTCGCCAGGCTCGTGCGCGACGAGCAGGTGGTCGAGGTGCTCGCCTTCGAGTCGGCGGATCCCGCGCTGCGCGACACGATGACGATGACCACCACGCTCACCGACGCGGACGGCGGCACCGAGGTGCGGATGCTGCACGAGGGCATCCCCGACGCCGTACCGGCCGACCAGAACGAGACGGGCACGCGGATGGCACTGGAGAAGCTCGCCCGGCTCGTGGAGACGGATCCGCGCTTCGGCGACTGAATCCTGGCAGCGGGACGCGTATCGGCGCGGCCCGTATCCCTTCCGCCTGCGCCTCCGCGTTACTCGTTCGCGCCGCGCAATGACGCGTCGAGCGCGCTCATCAGGTGTGCCACGCGCCCCTTCCCCTGCGGCGCCCCCGGGTACCGGCCCAGCACATCGACGAGAACGGGCGTGGCGCGCTGCCGGGCCCGTTCGATGTCCCGCTCCCCCGCCGCCGGATCGCCGCCCGCGGCCAGCTCCGCCACGCGTGCCGCGCAGGCCGCCGCGCGCAGGATGTGGCCGACCTGCGTGGCCTTCGCGATCGGATGCAGATACGCGGCGGACGCGGCGTCGCCCGCGGCGCGCGCGGCGAGCCGCACCGCTTCGGTGTCCGCCTCCGCGGCGGCCCGGTGCGCGTCGAGCGCGGTGACACGCTGCAACCGGGACCGCTTCGCACCGTTCACGAACTCCCACGCCGCCGCGACGGCCGCACGGGGCCGCGGGTCGTCCGGCACCGCCGCGTCGAACACGGGAAGGACCTGTTCGGCGCTCTGTACGGCGTACCGCGCGACCGCGCGCAGCTCGTCCATGGTCAGGTCGAAGTCGCCGCTCACGGTGGTCGTCGCCATGGCCCGATCCTCTCACCGGGGCCGGACAGGTCCACAAGCCCCGCCATGGTCGGGCCCTTCGCCTCTGTGTCCCACCCGGGTTTCCGAGCGACGGTAGATGGACGGGAGTGGAGTGTCCGTGTGCACCGCAGTGCACGGCCGCCTTCCCGAGGCCGCCCGGCGATGTCACGCCCGGCAGAACGCCGCCCGCCGACGACGAGCGCCCGGCAGCCCCGCCGCCCGCACCGTCACCGGTCCGGGCAAGGCCCTCCACGGAAAGGTCCCCCACCGATGGCCACGCGCGAAGGACGACGGTTCCCCCTGCCCAAGCGGAACCCGGACAAGCGGCGCCGCAAGGACGAGCGCACCCATAAGCAGCGCATCGTCCGCCGGATCGTCTGGGTCGTCGCGGCCCTCCTCGTCGTCTGCCTCGGAACCGCCGGCTTCGCGTACTGGCGCCTCGACCAGAACGTCTCGGGCATCGACCTGTCCAAGGTCCTGACCGACGCCGACGACTCCGGCGAGATGAACATCCTCGTGATGGGTTCGGACTCCCGTTCCGGCGACAACGGTGACCTCGCCGGGGGTGACACCGGCGGCACCTCCCGCTCGGACACCACGGCCGTCGTGCACATCAACGAGGACCACACCAAGGCCGAGACCGTGTGGATCCCGCGCGACACCCTCGTCGACATCCCCGCATGCACCGACAGCGACGGCCACGCCGTCGCCGCCCAGGACGACGCCATGTTCAACGCGGCGTACAGCGAGGGCGGCCCGGAGTGCACGGTGAAGACCGTGGAACAGAATGTCTGGCCTCGAGCTGAACCACTACGTCGAGCTCGACTTCTCCGGGTTCGTGGAGTTCATCGACGACATCGGCGGTGTCACCATCACCACGACCGAGGACATCGACGACCCCGACAGCGGCTTCGACGAGCCGGCCGGCACCCATCACCTCGACGGCGACGAGGCCCTCTCCTTCGTCCGCACCCGGCACGGCGTCGGCGACGGCTCGGACCTGGACCGCATCACGCTGGAGCAGCAGATGGCCACCGCCGTCATCACCCAGGTGAAGAGCCTCGACCTCGTCACCCACCCCAAGCAGGCCTACGACATGGCGTCCGCCCTGACGAAGTCCCTGACCACGGACACCGGCCTCGACTCGGTGAGCTCCCTGCTCGGCCTCGGCAAGAGCCTGACCGGCATCGGCTCGGACGACGTCACTCAGGTGACCCTGCCGACGGAGACCGCCCCCAGCGACCCCAACCGCGTCGTCCCCAAGGGCCCCGACGCGGGCCAGGTCTGGAACGCGCTCAAGAACGACAAGTCCATCCCGTCGTCGATCGTCCACGACCAGCGGGCAAACCCGGCGAACGCCTCGAAGTCGAAGTGACGTCGGAGTGACGCGGGAGGACGTCGTGCCGGTTCACGACTCCTGCTGACGCTCCGCCACCCGCCGTAGCATCCGCAGGAACTCCTCCCGTTCCTCCGCCGTCAGCACGTCCAGCAGCTGGTCGCTCACATCCGTGACGCCCGGCGCCAGGCGCGTCACCAGGTGACGGCCGCTCTCCGTGATGCGGACGAGTTTGCGACGGCGGTCACGTTCGTCCTTCTCGATGTCCAGCAGGCCCCGTCGGCGCAGCCGCTCGAGAAGCGGCGCGGCCGTCGACTTGTCGAGGTGGGCCATGGTTCCGAGCGTGCCCTGGTCCATGTCACCGTGCAGGTCGAGCAGGCTCAGGACGGTGAACTGCGGTCCGGTCAGGTCCTGGTGGACCTGCTCGTACCAGAACCGCGTGTGCAACTGGTTGAGCTGACGGGCGAGCGGCCCGATCCCGTCGAGCGCCGCCTCCAGCGCCTCGGCGTGCGCACTCTTCCGGGACGTCGGACGGTGAGCGGGACGGGGAGTCGGACGGGTCATCGGATGGAACCCTTCACTTGATTAGGGCGTACACGTACTTTACCGTGAGGAAAGTAGGACGTGTGCGTAATAACTGTGTGTGATGTCTTCGGGGGTGCCGATTGCCGAATCGTCGGCCCTGCCCGCAGGAAAGGGTCTGTCATGACGCAACGCGGCAGCGCGCTCAACTTCCGTGACTTCGTCGAGGAGTTGATCGAGGCCGGCGACGCGGTCGACATCCGTGTGCCGGTGAGCCCCACCCTTGAGGTCGGTGCCGTCACGCGGCGCGTGTACGAGAC
This sequence comes from Streptomyces fractus, assembly GCF_049844455.1. Taxonomy (NCBI): domain Bacteria; kingdom Bacillati; phylum Actinomycetota; class Actinomycetes; order Kitasatosporales; family Streptomycetaceae; genus Streptomyces; species Streptomyces fractus. Next base: position 69,554 of record NZ_JBMYHI010000002.1, read on the forward strand.
ACGGGGCCCCGCTCCCCTGTTCAGCAACCTCACCGAGGGCGCGCCCGGGCACCGCATTCTCGGTGCGCCCGCAGGCCTCACCGGTCGCGCGGACGGCGCGTACGGGCGGCTCGCCGCGCGCTTCGGGCTTCCTCGCGGGACCACGCCGAGCGAACTCCTCGAACGGCTCATCTCGGCGATGCACGCCGATCCCCTCCCTCCGCGCGTCGTGGACGGCGGGCTCTGCAAGGAGAACGTGCTGACGGGCGAGGACGTCGACCTCACCCGCTTCCCCGTCCCGCTGCTGCACGCCGAGGACGGCGGCCGCTACTTCGGGACGTACGGCTTCCACGTCGTGCGCACGCCCGACGGCCGGTGGACGAGCTGGTCCGTCAGCCGCACGATGCTGCACGGGCCGCGCACGCTCGTCGGGCCCGCCATGCCGCAGCAGCACCTCGGCATGATCCACCAGATGTGGCGGGAGCGCGGCGAGCCCACGCCCTGGGCGATGGTCCTCGGCGCCCCACCCGCCGCGCTGGCGGCCGCGGGCATGCCGCTGCCCGCCGAAGTGAACGAGGACGGGTACGTGGGCGCCCTCGCCGGCAGCCCCGTCGACGTCGTCAGGACCGAGCTGCACGACCTGTACGTACCGGCCAACTCCGAGATCGTGCTGGAGGGTTGGATCAGTCCGGACGAGACCGCTCCCGAGGGGCCGATGGGCGAGTACCACGGGTATTCGTTCGCCGGGAGCAAGCGGCAGCCCGTCTTCCACGTGGAGACCGTCACCCACCGCGACGACCCGATCCTGCCGGTGTGTGTGGCGGGTCTGCCGCCGGAGGAGAACCACACCATCTGGGGCACGATGATCTCGGCGACCAGCCTGGACCTGCTGCGGTCGAGCGGGCTGCCCGTCTCCATGGCCTGGTGCTCGTACGAGGCCGCGACCTGCTGGATCGCCATCGCCGTGGACATCGGGCGGCTGGCCGGGTCGGCGATGAGCGAGCGTCAACTGGCCGACGCCGTCGCCGAGGTGTTGTTCGGCTCGCACACCGGATGGCTCGTCCCGAAGGTGATCCTGGTCGCCGACGACATCGACGTCACCGACATCGATCAGTTGGTGTGGGCGATGGCGACGCGCTACCACCCCGGCACCGGCGAGTACGTGTACCCGGAAGCGCCCGGCATCCCGTTGGTTCCCTACCTCACGCCGGAGGAGGCGCGCGCGGGTCGCGGCGGCAAGGCCGTCATCAGCTGCCTGCTCCCCGCTCAACTGGCGGGTGACACACCTGGGATCACCGCTTCGTTCCGGAATTCCTTCCCCGAGGACGTGCGGAGCCGGGTGGTGGAGAACTGGGCGGAGTACGGGTTCCGTCACTGACGGCCTCGGCGGCGCGCGCGTAGGCGTGCACCAGCGGGCGGCGGTCGTCGGCGCGCCAGGCGAGGACGAAGCGGCTGGGTGAGATGCCGTGGGCGGGGCGGGTGACGACGCCGCCGAGGGTGACCAGCGGCGCGTTGCCGAGCGCGAGCAGGACGACGCCGAGTTCCGCGGCGAGCGCCTCGTACGTCTCCTCGGTGCTGGCCACCTCCGCCCCGATGACCGCGGGTTTCCCGTCGCGGGCGTCGGTGGCGAGCCAGTAGTCCCGCAGCGGACCGGCGCTGTCGGGCAGCGCGAGGAACGGCTCGTTCAGGAGGTCCGCGAAGTCGACGGTCTCGCGGCCGGCCAGAGGGTGTGTCGCGGCCATGGCGACCAGGCGGGGCTCCTCGGCGACCGGCACCCACCGGTAGCGCTCCTGGTCCGGCAGGGGCAGCCAGACGAACGCCACGTCGCTCGCGCCGTCGGCGAGCCCCGCGGTCGAGTCGTCCCAGGACACCTGGCGGACCCGGAGCCGGGCGCCCGGATGCTCGGCGGTGAAGCGGGAGCGGATCGCCGGCAGCACGCCGCCGCGCCCCGGGCTCGTACTCATCCCCACCACGAGGGCCGCGGCCCGCTCGGCCACCACCTTGGCGACCGACTCCCGCGCCGCCTCCCACTCGGCGACCATCCGCTGAGCGTGCGGCAGCAGCGCCGCCCCCGCCTCGGTCAGCCGCACCTCGCGCCGGTCGCGCTCGAAGAGCGCTGCCCCCATCTGCTTCTCCAGCATCCTGATCTGCTTGCTCAGCGCGGGCTGCGAGACGTACAGGCGCTCCGCCGCCCGCGTGAAGTGGAGCTCCTCGGCCACCACGGTGAAGTACCTCAGGTCCCGCCCATGAACGTCCATAACCATCGGCTATCACAGCAGATCTTGGACGGGCAACTGGCCTGCACCGCAAGGTGGTTCACAGACAGGCCGCCGACAACGGCGGCCCGCCCGGATCGAGGGGAAACACCATGAACAGGGTTTGGCTGGTCACGGGAGCGAGCAGCGGGTTCGGCCGGGCGATCACCGAGGCGGCGGTGGCCGCGGGGGACGTCGTGGTGGCCGCAGCCCGCCGCACCGCGCCGCTCGATGACCTGGTCGCCGCGCATCCGGACCAGGTCGAGACGCTGGCGCTCGACGTCACCGCCATCGGCGACGTGCAGGCCGCGGTGGACGGCGTGGCCGCCCGGCACGGCCGGATCGACGTCCTGGTCAACAACGCGGGCCGTGGCATGGTCGGGGCGGTCGAGGAGGCCACGGACGCGGAGCTGCGGGACCTGATGGACCTGCACTTCTTCGGCCCGGCCGCGCTCACCCGGGCCGTCCTGCCGCACATGCGGCGCCGCGGCTCTGGCACCATCGTCCAACTGACCAGTATGGGTGGCCGGTTCGCCTTCGCCGGGGTCGGCGCCTACTGCGCCACCAAGTTCGCCCTGGAGGGGCTCTCCGAGGCGCTGGCCGCCGAGGTCGCGCCGCTCGGTATCCGGGTGCTGATCGTCGAGCCGGGAGCGTTCCGGACCGGCTTCGCCGGGTCCGCCGATCTGACCCCCGTGTCCACGCTGGACGCGTACCAGGACACCGTGGGCCCCGTCCTGACCGCGTTGCCGGGCGGCAGCGGCCAGGAGCCCGGCGACCCGGCCAAGGCCGCGGCCGCGATCCTGACCGCCGTGGACGCGGACGAGGCGCCGCTGCGGCTGCCGCTCGGCAATGACGCGGTCGACGCGATCTCCGCCCAACTCGACGGCGCCCGCGCCGAGTTGGGCGCCTGGGAGAAGCTCGCCCGTTCCACCGACTTCGAGGCGTGACGGGACGCCCCACGGGCTTCAGCGCACGACGTCGAACACGTTCTTCTGCAGCCCGTTCGCGTACGCCTCGTGCTCGACGAGCTTCAGGGCTTGCGTGTCCTTGTCCGTGGCGCTGAACAGCCGCTTGCCCGCGCCGAGCAGCAGCGGGAACACCAGCAGGTGGTAGCGGTCGATGAGGCCCGCGTCCGACAGGTGATGGTTGAGGGTGGCGCTGCCGTGCATGATGATCGGGCCACCCTCGGTCTCCTTCAGCGCGGCGACCTCGTCGAGCGAGCGCAGGATCGTCGTCTCGCCCCAACCGGACACCAGGTCCCCCGACTTGAGGGTGGTGGACACGACGTACTTCGGCATCGGCTTGTACTCGGCGAACTCCTCCATGCCGGGCCACACCGGGCTGAACGCCTCGTAGCTGACCCGGCCGAACAGCATCGCGGTGGCCTCGGTCTGCTCACGCCCCTTGATCTCGAACGCCTCGGGCACGAAGTCGACGCCCTTGAACGTCCACCCGGAGTTGCGGTACCCGGGCTCCCCGCCCGGCGCCTCCATGACTCCGTCGAGGGACACGAAGGCCGTGCTGATGAGCGTACGCATGTCGGATCTCCCTGGTTCTTCACTGGCCGCCGGTCGGCGCGTGCATCAACTCACACTCATTGACCGGCGATCGTGTCAGAACTCATCGGACCTTGACGGGACGCCGCGCTCCCGGACACCTTCAGATCACGCAGCCGCCCGACGTTGTCGAACGAACCGAAGCCGATCCGCCCGTCCCCGGGGCGCGCGCTCACCGCCGTCATCAGCGGGTACCGCGAACCGTCCACGTATACGGCCGTCTCCCCGGTCTCCCCGCAGCGCACCACCGTGACGTCGTGCCACGCGGCGTCGCTGATCGCGGGCGGTGCGCCGGTGGCGCCGTCCCACTGGTCCTCCACGCGCAGCCGGTCGGCATCGTCCACCGTGAAGATTCCGTTGTGCGGGTAGATGGTGTTGTCCTGCGAGAGGTGCGCGTAGCCGAACTTCGTGTCCGACTCGTGGCCGAAGACGAGGATCACATCCCGGTTGTCGACGTCGACGGGGGTGTCGATGCGCACCTGTGCGTCGATGCGTACGTTGCGGAACGCGGGTCCCGCGGTGAGGACGGCGTACTCGAAGGGGCGGCGCGGGCCGGGGCGTGAGACGCCGGGCTCCGTCATGATCGCCTGACCGTTGGTGAACTGCCATTTGGACGGGGTGATCGGCGCCCAGTTCTCCGCACCCATCACGTTGGTGAGCGTGGTGCCGTGGGTGTCGCAGCTCGCGAACCTGCGGGTCCCGGTGACCTTCCAGATCTTGCCGTTGGCCTTGGAGAGCAGATACAGCTCGCCGTCGGCGTCCTGCCCGAACCTCAGGTCGACGCGCTTGTCACCGGCGAGCTCCTGCATGGACACCCGCTTGCCCGATGTCGCGTCGTAGACCATCAGGCTGTACGTACGGGCCAGCCGCTGTTCGGCTCCCGGCTTCGCGCGGCGCATGTCGTCGGTGTCGGTGTAGAGCAGCCGGCCGTCGACGATGTCGCCGAAGAGGTACTTGCCCTGCAGGCCGCGCAGTTCATGGCCGCGGTAGACGTAGCCGCCGGAGATGCCGCGGCCCACATCGGACTTGCAGTCCCAGTCGGCCGGTGGGTCGTGGTCGTAGGCGGCGACCGGATAGGTGTAGCCGTTCTTCGCGTCGTCGGCGGGCAGCGGAAGGATCTTGGCGCACGGGTCGGTGGCCTTCTTGTCGAAGACGAAGGCGCCTTCGCGTTCGCTCCAGCCGTAGTTGTCGCCGGCCTTCACCTCGTAGACGGACTCGATGGCGTGCTCGCCGACGTGCGAGAGGAACATGCGGTGGCTGCGCGGGTCCCAGCTGAAGCGGTGCGGGTCGCGCATCCCGATCGCGTAGATCTCGCCGAGGGTGCCCGGCTCGCCCACGAACGGGTTGGTGGGCGGGATCCCGTACTCGCCGTTGGCGCTGTTGTCGCCGCGCGGGTCGATGCGCAGGAGCTTGCCGTGCGGGATGGCCCGGTTCTGCGGGTCGCCGGTGGTCGAGCCCTTTCCGCCGTCGCCGACCGCGATGTAGAGCAGCCCGTAGTCCTCGTCGCCCGGCTTCGCGGTCGGGTTGAAGTCGATCTGCTGCACGCCGTGGACCTGGCCGTTGAAGCCGATGCGCAGAATCTCGCGGTGGGTGCCGGAGAACGTGCTCGCGCTCGGGTCGTCGGCCGTCCACTCGGTGACGATGCCGAGGAATCCGGAGGGGCTGGGCTGCTCGAAGTCCGGTTTCTTGTCGGTGAGTTCGGGCTTCTCGGTGTGGACGGTGTAGAAGCGTCCGTTGTGCCGGAAGTCCGGGTCGAAGGCGACGTAGCCGAAGCCGGTGCCGAGGCCCCGGCTGGCGTAGAAGGCGGAGGAGAACTCCTTGTACAGGTCCAGGTAGGGGTGCTGCCCCGAACCGTCCTTGTTGAGGGAGTACAGGGTGCCGTTCTGGTCGGCGACGGCCAGGCGGCCGGAGCCGTCCGGGAACTGCGAGAGGTAGTTGATCCGGTTGTACCGGACGAGACGGTCGTCCTCGACCGGCCCCGGGAGCGGCTCGGACTTCGGGAGCTGCGCGAACTCCTTGACCTCGAGGCCGAGGCCCGAGGTGGTGGGCTTCTCGGGGATGGGGTCGGTGACGGCGGCGGTGGCCCCTTCGGTCGGCGCTTCGGCCGCGCCGGCCGGGGCCACGGTGAGGAACGCGGCGAGCAGGGCACCGGTCAGCAGGGGAACCAGGAGAGATCTCTTACGGGGACGGACGTGCGACGTCACGGGTGCTCCCTTCGTACGAGGTGCTCAGGAAGTGCGAGGCGCAGGAATGTGAGGTCAGGCGGCGGGCCGACCGCCTGTCAGGCGGTACTCGGCCATCACTTGTCCGGGGGTGGCCGCCCGGTCCAGGAACAGCAGGTCGTCCATGCGGCAATTGCAGGGATTGGCCTCGCGGGTGTTCTGCGGGAAGCTCCCGCCGATCTTGATGCCGCGCGGGTCGGTCGGCGAGGCGACATCGGGTTCCGGTGCGCCTTCGAGAGCCCACGGGTCGTCGTCTCGTACGTAAGTCCCGGGCAGGGGACGGCCGTTGCGGTAGAGGGCCATCGCGCCCGTGTCGAAGTCGAAGGTGGCGGCCAGGTGGACCCACTTGCCGTCGGGCAGATGTGTGCGCCAGTCGCCGTCGGCGGCGAAGGTCTGCGAGGCGGAACCGTCCACCCGGCGGCCGAGCGCGACCAGGCGCAACTCGCCGTCGACGTCGATCACTTCGAGCAGCGCCCGCACGTCGTGCCCGTTGGAGTCCCCGGTCAGGACGCCCGCGAGGCCGATGGCGTTGTAGAGGTCGGACGGGTCCGCGGTTCCCGTGTTGGGGCTCGGGTTCTGCCCGGTGGTACGGAACCAGCCCATCACGGACGCCTGCCGCGCCCCGTTCAACGCGTGCAGCGAGGCCGCGCCCTGCGGGTCGTACAGGCCCGCTTTCCAGTCGTCGTTGCCCGCCGTGTCCGCACCCACCTGCCGCGTCTGAAGGACGTGGCCGCGGCGCGGATCGGCGTCGTCGCGCACGCGCATCGCCGCCCCTCCGTTGACCAGCGACAGGGTGGTGCCGGAGGGCCCGATGTCCAGTTCACGCCCGGCGTCCGCGGGGTCCGGGTGCTCGAAGTCGTAGCCCGCGACCAGGCTTCCGCGGATTCCGCTCGGACTGTGCGGCGCGGCCGATGGCCCGGGCGGTGTGGCGAACGCGGTGGTCAGCAGCGCGGCGCCGACCGCCGTCGCGGCGGTCCATGGTCTCGGCCGTAAGGATCTGCGACGGCGCGGTGACGTGGTGACGCGAGGCGTCATGTCCCCTCCCCAGGGCAAGCGATGAAAGCGCTTCCTGCGATGACTGCTGCAACGTACAAAGATCGCGGGGGCACGGCAAGGGATTGGACAGCACTCATTCCGGTTCGGCGACGCGCGGCGCGCATCGCCGTCCGGTCACGCTCCGGCGGTCAGTCGCCGCGACGCCCCCGCAGCGCGTCCCTGAGCAGTTCCGCGAGGTGGCGTGGCCGGCGGTCGGAGAGCTGGGTGATCTGGGTGCGGCAGCTGTAGCCGTCCGCGAGGACCACCGTGTCGTCGGCCGCCTCGCGCAGGGCCGGGACGAGGGCCTGTTCGCCGACCGCGACCGACACGTCGTAGTGGCCGTCCTCGAAGCCGAAGTTGCCGGCCAGGCCGCAGCAGCCGGAGTCGAGGCGGCCGCTGTCCACGCCGACACGGGCGAGCACCCGGTCGTCCGCCTTGCTGCCGAGTGTGGCGTGCTGGTGGCAGTGGGTCTGGGTCAGGGCGGTGACGTCGTCGAGCCGGCCGAGGTCGACGTCGGGGGCGCGCCGGTCGAGGAGTTCGGCGAGGGTCACGGTCTGTTCGGCGAGACGCTTCGCGCGCGGGTCGCCGGGGAACAGCTCCGTGGCGTCCGAGCGGAACAACGAGGTGCAGCTGGGCTCGAGGCCGACCAGCGGCATGCCCTCGCGGAGGTACGGGTCGACCGCCTTGAGGGTGCGCTCCAACACCTTCTTGGCCATGTCGAGCTGGCCCGTGGTGTGCCAGGTCAGGCCGCAGCAGAGGCGGTCGGGCGGCAGGACGACCTCGAAGCCGGCGTGTTCGAGGACGACGACGGCGGCGCGGCCGACCTCGGGTGACATGAACTCCGTGAAGGTGTCCGGCCAGAGCAGGACCTTGCCCCTGCTGCCGGGTGCCGGTACGTTGCGGCGCTTCTTGAAGCTCGTACGGAAGCGGCGTCCCGCGAAGGGCGGGACGGGGCGCTCGGCGGCGATGCCGCCCGCCTTCTTCAGAAGGGTGGCGGCCTTCTTGTTGCGTGTCACCGCGTTGACGAGGCTCGGCGCGAGGCCCGCGAGGTGGGACCACAGGGGCAGCCAGCCGAGTGCGTAGTGGGAGGCGGGGCGGCGCTTGCCCTTGTAGTGGTGGTGCAGGAACTCCGCCTTGTAGGAGGCCATGTCGACGCCCACGGGGCAGTCGCTCTTGCAGCCCTTGCAGGACAGGCACAGGTCGAGCGCCTCGGCGGCCTCCTCGGACTGCCAGCCGTCGGTGATGACGTCGCCCTGCACCATTTCGTAGAGCACGCGTGCGCGCCCGCGCGTGGAGTCCTTCTCGTCCCCGGTCGCGCGGTAGCTGGGGCACATCACGCCGCCGGACGCGGTGCGGCACTTGGCGATGCCGACGCAGCGGCGCAGCGCCTTCGTGAGGTCGCCGTCGTCCTCGGCGAGGGCGAGCGTGGTGGTGAGCTGGAGGGTGGGGCGGTGGCCCGCGGTGATGCGCAGGCGTTCGTCGGCGGGGCGCGGGTGGACGAGGATGCCGGGGTTGAGCCGGTTCTCCGGGTCCCAGACGGCCTTGAACTCGCCGAACGCCTCCATCGCCTCCTCGCTGTAGACCAGCGGCAGGAATTCGGCGCGGGCCTGCCCGTCACCGTGTTCGCCGGAGAGCGTGCCGCCGTGCCGGGCGACGAGTTCGGCCGCGTCCTTCATGAACGTACGGAAGACGCGCACCCCTTCGGCCGTCCCGTGGTCGAAGTCGATGCGGATGTGCACGCAGCCCTCGCCGAAGTGGCCGTACGGGGTGCCCTGGAGGCCGTGCGATTCCAGCAGGGCGGCCAGGTCGCGCAGGTAGTCGCCGAGGTGTTCGACGGGGACGGCGGAGTCCTCCCAGCCGGGCCAGGCCTCGGAGCCGTCGGGTGCGCGGGTGGCGAGGCCCGAGCTGTCCTCGCGGATGCGCCACAGGGCGGCCTGTTCCGCCGGGTTCTGCACGAGGCGTACGTCGACGGCGCCAGTGTCCTTCAACAGGGCCTCGGCGCGGGCCTGTTCGGCCTCCGGGTCGGGTGTCGCGTCCGCGTGGCCGAACTCGCACAGCAGCCAGCCCGCGCCCTCCGGGAGCATCTCCTCGGGGCGGGCGTCGGGGACGTTGCGCCGCAGTGCCGCGACCTGGTCGCCTCCCAGGCCCTCGCAGGCGATGGGGTCGTGGCGCAGGACGTGGCGTGCGGCGTCGCCCGCGGCGGGGAGGTCGGAGAAGCCGAGCGCCACGAGGGTGCGGCGGGCGGGGAGTTCGACGAGCTTGACGGTGGCGGAGACGACGACCGCGCACGTGCCCTCGGTGCCGACGAGCGCCGCCGCGAGGTCGAAGCCCTTCTCGGGCAGGAGGTGTTCGAGGCTGTAGCCGGAGACCTGGCGGCGGAAGCGGCCGAACTCCGTGCGCAGCATGGCCAGATGCCGGTCACGCAGGTCACGCAGGCGGGCGTGGATCTCGCCGGTGCGGCCACCCTCGTCCATGACGTGCTGAAGTTCGTCGGCGTCCAGGGAGCGCAGCCGGATGCGTTCGCCGTCGTAGGTGAGGACCTCGAGTTCGACGATGTTGTCGGCGGTGCGGCCCCAGGCCACCGAGTGGGTGCCGCAGGCGTTGTTGCCGATCATGCCGCCGATGGTGCAGCGGGCGTGCGTGGAGGGGTCGGGGCCGAAGCGCAGGCCGTGCGGCTTGCAGGCGTCCTGGAGGCGGTCGAGGACGACGCCGGGTTCGACGCGGGCGGTGTGCGCCTCGGCGTCGATCTCGACGATGCGGTTGAGGCTGCGGGAGGTGTCGATGACGACGCCGTCGCCGACGGCCTGTCCGGCGATCGAGGTGCCGGCGCCGCGCAGGGTGACCGCGACGTCGAGACCGTGGCAGGCCGCGAGCGCCGCCGCCAACTCGTCCGTGTCGGCGGGCAGCACGACGGCCGCGGGCACCTGCCGGTACACGGAGGCGTCCTGCGCGTACTCGGCGCGCCGCCGCTTGCCGAAGGCGACCTCGCCGTGCGGCACGGCGTCCCGCAGCGCGCGCTCCAGCTTCTGCAGCGTCGCCGGGTCGGGCGCGTCCGGGCGGGGCGCGGCGGATCCGGTCGTGGCGACGGGGGCGGACATGGTGGCTCCTTCGGGCGGGCGGCGGGATGCTGCTGGAGGTGAAGGGTCTCAAGATCGCTGCGGCGGGGTGGCGGAATCGCTGCATCACGGGGTGGCGGGGCACACCGTGACATCCCCGGCCGGGCCGTGATCACCCGGTATATGACGAGCCGCCGCCCCGACGCACTGTCGCCCCGACGCGGCGGCGGCCGGCCGGGGCGACAGTGGGCCTCGGGGCGGCGTCGCCCCGGTTCCTGCCGGAGGTGTCAGCCGAGGACCGCCGCGACCGACTCGCGCCACAGCCGCAGGCCCTCGTCGATCTCCTCGCCGTTCACGACGAGCGGCGGGATCATCCGGACGACCTGGCCCTGCGTGCCACAGGTGAGCAGCAGCAGACCACGCTCGGATGCGGCGGCGTGCACGCGAGCGGCGGTCGCGCCGTCCGGCTCGCCGTCGGCGGTGACGAACTCGATGCCCGCCATGAGGCCGAGGCCGCGGACGTCACCGATGCCGCCCTGGCCGCCGACCGGGTAGTTCTCGGCGACCTCGCGCAGGCCGGTGAAGAGCTGCTCGCCGCGCTCGGCGGCGTTCTCGACGAGCTTCTCCTCCTGGATGACGTCGAGCGTGGCGATGGCGGCGGCACACGACACCGCGTTGCCGCCGTACGTGCCGCCCTGCGAGCCGGGCCATGCCTTCGCCATCAGTTCCTTGGAGGCGGCGATCGCGGACAGCGGGAAACCGCTGGCCAGGCCCTTGGCCGTGACGATGATGTCGGGCTTGCCGTCGAAGTGGTCGTGGCCCCAGAACTTGCCCGTGCGCCCGAACCCGGTCTGCACCTCGTCGATGATCAGCAGGATGCCGTGCCGGTCGGCGCGCTCGCGCAGGCCGCGCAGGAAGGCCGTGTTGGCGGGAACGTAGCCGCCCTCGCCGAGGACCGGCTCCACGATGAACGCGGCGGTGTCGGCGGGCGTGGTGACGGTGGCGAGCAGCTGGTCCAGCTCGCGCAGCGCGAACTTGGTCGCGGTCTCCTCGTCCCAGCCGTAGTAGAAGCAGTTGGGGAACGGGGCGAGCGCGACGCCCGACATCAGCGGGCCGTATCCGGAGCGGAACTTGGTGGCCGACGTGGTCATCGACGCGGCGGCGAGCGTACGGCCGTGGAAGCCACCCTGGAAGGCGACGATGTTGGGCCGACCGGTGGCCTGCTTGGCGAGGCGCATCGCGGCCTCGACGGCCTCCGAACCAGAGTTGACGAAGAAGAGCGAGTCGAGTCCGTTCGGCAGGACCTCTCCCAGGCGCGCGCTGAGGGTCTGCAGCGGCTTGTGCATCACGGTCGTGTACTGGCCGTGGATGAGCTTGCCGACCTGCTCCTGGGCGGCGGCGACCACCTTGGGGTGGCAGTGCCCGGTGGAGGTGACGCCGATGCCGGCGGTGAAGTCCAGGTGGGCGCGGCCGGACTCGTCGTAGAGACGGACACCCTCGCCGCGTTCGGCCAGGACGGGGGTGGCCTGCTTGAGGACGGGGGACAAGGCACTCATGGACGGCTCCTCGCTCGGTGACCGCGGTCATTCACGGATCTTCTACGGAGATCAACATCAGGCCGCGTCGTAGGATTGTCAACAACCTACACTCATGCAAGCATGCAATTCCGCGGCTGTCCACGAGTGAGCCGGGCCGGGAGTTCCAAAACCACGGGAGTCGAAGTGAGTGCAGTGACCGAACAGCAGACAGAGCGCGAGCGGGCCGTCGTCGCGTCCGTGCCCGACGGACTGTTCATCGGCGGCGGCTGGCGCCCGGCGGCCTCCGGCGCGACCTTCGGCGTCGAGGACCCCTCGGTCGCCCGTGAGCTGCGCACCGTCGCCGACGCGGGCGCCGAGGACGCGCGCGCCGCCGCCGCGGCCGCGGCCGCCGCGCAGGAGTCCTGGGCGGCCACCGCGCCGCGCGAGCGCAGCGAGATCCTGCGCCGCGGCTACGAGTTGCTCATGCGGCGCCAGGACGAACTGGCCCTCCTGATGACTCTGGAAATGGGCAAGCCGATCGCCGAGGCGCGCGGCGAGGTGGCGTACGCCGCCGAGTTCTTCCGCTGGTTCGCCGAGGAGGCCGTCCGTATCGAGGGCGGCTACCAGACCTCCCCCGACGGCAAGGACCGCTTTGTCGTGATGAAGCGCCCGGTCGGCCCGGTCCTCCTGATCACGCCGTGGAACTTCCCGCTCGCCATGGGCACCCGCAAGATCGGCCCGGCGATCGCCGCAGGCTGCACGATGATCATCAAGCCCGCCGAGCAGACGCCGCTGTCGATGCTGAAGCTCGCCGAGATCATGACGGAGGCGGGCGTGCCCGCGGGCGTTCTGAACGTGCTCACGACGTCCCGCCCCGGCGAGGTCGTCGAGCCGCTGCTGCGCGGCGGCACGATCCGCAAGCTGTCCTTCACCGGCTCCACCGCGGTGGGCCGCCTGCTCATCGAACAGAGCGCCGAGCATGTGCTGCGGGTGTCGCTGGAGCTGGGCGGCAACGCGCCGTTCATCGTGTGCGAGGACGCCGACCTCGACAAGGCCGTCGAGGGTGCGATGGCCGCCAAGATGCGCAACATCGGCGAGGCGTGCACGGCCGCCAACCGTCTGTACGTGCACGAGTCCGTCGCCGCGGAGTTCGCCGAGAAGCTCTCCGCGCGGATGGCCGCGCTCGCGGTCGGCCGCGGCACGGAGGACGGCGTCTCGGTCGGCCCGCTGATCGACGAGGACGGCCGCGGCAAGGTCGAGGAGCTGGTCGCCGACGCCGTCGAGCGCGGCGCGAAGGTCCTCACGGGCGGCGAGCGCGCGCAGGGCGAGGGCTACTTCTACACCCCGACCGTCCTCACCGGCGTCTCCCCCGACTCGGCGCTGATGAGCCAGGAGATCTTCGGTCCCGTCGCCCCGATCCTCACCTTCGCCGACGAGGACGAGGTGGTCGCCGCGGCCAACGACACCGAGTACGGCCTGGTGTCCTACCTGTTCACGGAGAACCTGGAGCGCGCCTTCCGGATGTCCGAGCGGCTGGAGACCGGCATGGTCGGCCTCAACAAGGGGGTCGTCTCCAACCCCGCGGCCCCGTTCGGCGGCGTCAAGGCCTCGGGCCTCGGCCGTGAGGGCGGCCGGGTCGGCATCGACGAGTTCCTGGAGACGCGCTACCTGGCGATGCCGCTCGGCTGACAGGCGGACCCCAACCGGCTTACCTTCCCCCTACGTTGATCACCGATCAGACCGGAGCGACGACACCCATGGACCGTTTCATCGAGGTCTCCCTGCCCAAGCGCGGCGTCACCGCCACCGCCAAGCTGCTCGACGACCGCGCCCCGATCACCTGCGAGGCGATCTGGAACGCCCTGCCGCTGGGCAGCGACGTCTACCACGCGAAGTACGCGCGCAACGAGATCTACACCCTTGTCCCGGCCTTCGCCCCGCAGGAGCCCCCGCTGGAGAACCCGACGATCACGCCGATCCCCGGCGACCTGTGCTACTTCACGTTCTCCAACACCCAGATGAGCACGGCCTCCTACGGCTACGAGGCCGCGGCCGAGCAGCAGGGCAACCAGGCCGCGCACGCGGAGCGCGACATCGTCGTCGACCTCGCCCTCTTCTACGAGCGCAACAACCTCCTCATCAACGGCGACCAGGGCTGGGTCCCCGGCATCGTCTGGGGCACGATCGTCGACGGGCTCGACCGCCTCGCCGAGGCCAGTCAGGACCTGTGGCGGACGGGCGCCGTCGGGGAGTCGCTGCAGTTCAAGCGTGCGGAGTGAGTGTGTAGGCAGTACCGACAGGGGCGGGCCGGCCCTCCGGCCCGCCCCCTTCTCGTGCGGTCGGCGCCCGGGTTACAGCGGGTCCCCGAGGGGCCCGTACTCACCCTCCAGGCTTGGCCGGCGCGGCGACGGCCCTGCCGAGGTAGGCCGGGGCCGCTGTCAGCAGTCGAAGACCGACCAGCAGATGTCGTTGCGCAGCCGCTGGTCGTCCAGGACGAGATCCTTGATGGCGTCCGGGAGTTGGGCTCGCTGCCAGCCGCACTCGGCCCGGCCCGCCTCCTCGGCCTCGGCCTTGGGGGCCGCCGCGCGGGCCGCCTTGATCGCGTAGGCCGCGGCGCCCAGTTCATGCGCGGCGACGTGCGCGACCACGGCGGCCTGTCCGGCGGCGAACGCCGCGTGGCGGGCCGCTCCGCCGAGCACGCGCGCCGCGGCCATCGCGTGGCCGCCCGCCGCGCGGGAGTCGGACATCCTGATCTCGCCGCGCGCCCACGCCCTGACCTGTTCGATCGCCTCACGAGGACGCCGGTCGAGGGGCTCCACCGCCTCGAAGAGCGGCAGCACGTGCTCGGCGCAGTCGGCCGCCCAGAGGGCCAGGAGGTGGTGGTCGTCGTCCGTGAGCGTCCCTCCGCGGCGCAGCGTGATGAAGCGGGGGTCGCGGATCTTGGGCAGGATCACGGGGCCACCCTACGACGCCGGTGTGCGGCAGGACCGGCCGGTGCGCAGGTTCTTCGTGGCCCCGGCGATGACCGATTCGAGGCGGTCGCGGGTGTCGGCGAGTTCGGCGATCTTGTTGTCGATGTGGTCCCGCTCGACCGCCAGTCGGTCGAGCAGTTCGGGGGTGGCGTCGCCGTCGACGACGCACGGCAGCAGCTCGACGATGGTGCGGCTCGACAGGCCGGCGGCGTAGAGCTGCTGGATCAGTCGGACCCGGTCGACCGCTTCGCGCGCGTACAACCGCTGCCCGCTGGGGCTGCGTTCCGCGGCGAGCAGGTCGTGCTCCTCGTAGTAGCGCAGCGCCCGGACGCTGACACCGGTCTTGGCGGCGAGCTCTCCGATACGCACCGTGTGCCTCCCCGGCCGGTCCGACGACGCCAGGACTTGCCTCTGACGTCAACGTCAGGTTTTAGCGTACGCGCATGGACACCTCGAACACGTCGGGCGCCTTGGACGCCGCGCCCCCCGTCGTCTCGGTCAAGCCGATCGTGCTGCCGGCGCCGCATCACGACGGGGGCCTGCGCGCACGCGTCACCGCGCCCGTGAGCGGACGGGGCCTGCCGGTCGTTCTTCTCTCGCACGGCTTCGGCTCGTCGCTGGAGGGCTACGGGCCGCTGGTCGACCACTGGGCCGCGCACGGTTTCGTGGTCGTGCAGCCGACTCATCTCGACTCCAGGACGCTCGGCCTCGCGGCAGGCGATCCGCGCGGGCCCCGGACGTGGCGTTATCGCGTGGAAGACATGGGGATCGTGCTCGATCGACTCAGCGTGCTCGAAGCTTCCGTTCCGGGCCTGCGGGGCCGCCTCGACCGACGGCGTATCGCCGTGGCGGGGCATTCCTTCGGCGGGCAGACGGCGGGCATGCTGCTCGGGCTGCGGGTCGGCGATCCGGAGACCGGAGTCGCGCAGGACCTCGCCGATCCGCGCGTCCGGGCGGGCGTGCTGCTGGCGACGGCCGGGAGCGGGGGCGACTCCCTGACGCCCTTCGCCGCCGAGAACCTGCCCTGGCTGCGGCATCCGGACTTCACGCGGATGACCGCCCCCGCGCTGATTGTCGCGGGCGACAAGGACGAGCTGCCGCTGACCGTCCCGGACGCGGAGTGGACGACCGATCCTTACCGCCTCAGTCCCGGCGACAAGAGCCTGCTCACGCTGTACGGGGCCGAGCACTTCCTCGGCGGCGTCTCCGGCTACGAGGTGGCGGAGACGACCGACGAGAATCCGGCACGTGTCGCCCTGGTCCAGGCAGTCACGACGGCGTACCTGCGCCATGCGCTCGGCTTGGGCAGTTCCGACTGGGCGTCGGCCGGGACCGAACTCGCCGAGGGTGCGCACCCGTTGGGCCGTCTGGAGTCCAAGGGCCCGTCGGAGACACCGTCCTGACGGCGTGTGTCAGGACGGGTCGCCTTTGGGGAGCGCCCCGTGGGGCAGCCAGCCGGCCCCCGATTCCGTCGTGACGAAGACGAAGGCCGGCCTCAGTTCCCGTCCTCCGACGTCGCGGGAGGACGTCGTGGGAGCTTGGAGCATCAGCCCACCGGCGCCGTGTCCACCACCCCGGAACCGCGCAGCGCGGCATGCAGCACCGCGGAGGCGCGCAGCACCAGCTCGTCGCCGTGGCGCGCGGCGACGAGCTGCGCGCCCACCGGCAGGCCCGCGTCGGTCACGCCGCAGGGCACCGTGGAGGCGGGCTGCTGCGTGAGGTTGAACGGGTATGTGAACGGGGTCCAGCCCGTCCACCGCTTGTGCCCGCTGCCGGCCGGCACCTCGACGCCCGCCTCGAACGCCGCGATCGGCACCGCGGGCGTGAGCAGCAGGTCGTACGTCTCGTGGAAGCGGCCCATGCGCACGCCCAGCGCCATGCGTGTGTCGACGGCGCCCAGGTAGTCGAGCGCGCTCTTCGCGGCGCCCTCGCGGCACACCTCCTGGAGCCCCGCGTCCAGTTGGGCGAACTGCTCGGCGCCCAGGTGCTCGACGACCTTGGCGGCGCCGGAGAACCACAGCGTGTGGTACGCCTCCACGGGGTCGGTGAAGCCGGGGTCGGCCTCTTCGACATCCGCGCCGAGGTCGGCCAGGAGCCGGGCCACCGCCGCGACACGCGAGGCCACCTGCGGGTCCACGGGGGCGCCCGCGAGGGTCGGGGCGTAGGCGATGCGCAGTCCCTGGAGCGAACCCGCGGCCAACGCGTCGACCACGGCCGCCCGGTAGCCGCCGCGCGGCGCGTCGAGGGCCGACCAGTCGCGGCTGTCGAAGCCCGTGACGACGTCCATGAGGAGGGCGGCGTCCTCCACGGTGCGGGTCATGGGGCCCGCGTGCGCCAGCGTGCCGAAGGGGCTGGCCGGGTAGAGCGGGATCCGCCCGTACGTGGGCTTCATGCCGAAGATGCCGCAGAACGCGGCCGGGATCCGCACCGAGCCGCCGCCGTCGGTGCCGATGGACAGCGGGGCCATGCCCGCCGCGACGGCCGACGCGCTGCCGCCCGAGGAGCCGCCCGCCGTCGTCGACGGGTCCCACGGGTTGCGGGTGACGCCGGTCAGCGGGTTGTCGGTGACGCCCTTCCAGCCGAACTCCGGCGTCGTCGTCTTGCCGACGAACACGGCGCCCGCTTCCCGCATCCGGGCGACGCACGGCGCGTCCTCGTCCCACTCGCGGTCGGCGGAGATGGTGCGGGAGCCGCGGAGCGTGGGGTGGCCCTTGGTGAGCATCAGGTCCTTGATGGACGTCGGCACGCCGTCGAGGAGGCCGAGGGCCTCGCCACGCCGGCGCCGCTCCTCGCTCGCCTTCGCCTGCGCGAGCGCCTCGTCGCGGTCGACCAGGCAGAACGCGTTGAGCTTGCTGTCGACGGACTCGATGCGGTCGAGCACGGAGCGGGTGGCCTCGACCGGGGACAGGTCGCCGCTCTCGTAGGCGGCGAGCAGCTCGGTGGCGGTCAGCGCGTACGGCTCCTGGGGAGCCGGGGTGCTCACGCCGGCCGTGGCGTTCGCGCCGGCGGTGCTGGTCGAGCTGGTCGTGCTGGTCATCGGGGGCCCTCCTCTGCTGCGGCCTGCGGGGCGTCCGCGACCGGTACGTAACCCAGTTCCTTGTCCACGACGTTGCGCAGCGGACGGCCCGCGCGCCAGCGCGCGAAGTTGTCGGCGAAGACCTCGGCGAGGTCGTCGAGCCAGGTG
This sequence comes from Streptomyces fractus, assembly GCF_049844455.1. Lineage (NCBI taxonomy): Bacteria > Bacillati > Actinomycetota > Actinomycetes > Kitasatosporales > Streptomycetaceae > Streptomyces > Streptomyces fractus. The sequence goes on from NZ_JBMYHI010000002.1 coordinate 87,330, forward strand.
TCGGTGTCGGCCGACATGTGTGGGGAGACCAGCAGGTTCGGGGCGTCCCACAGCGGGTTGTCGGCGGGCAGCGGCTCCTCCCGGAACACGTCGAGCGCCGCGCCGCCCAGTTGGCCCTCTTCGAGGGCCGCGAGGAGGTCCTTCTCGACGACCATGGGGCCGCGCCCCACGTTGACGAAGCGGGCGCCGCGCTTCATGCGGGCGAAGGTGGCCGCGTCGAACAGGTCCTGCGTCTGCTCGGTGAGTGGCGCCGCGCAGACCACCCAGTCGGCGCGCGAGAGCAGCGTGTCGAGCTCGTCGAAGGCGTGCACCGTGCCGACCTCGGGGTCGCCCTCCCTGCGGGTGCGTCCGACCAGTTCGGTGTCGATACCGAGGGCGCGCAGGGTGCGGACGACGGCGCGGCCGATGGGGCCGCCGCCGAGCACGACGGCGCGCGTCCCCCAGACCCGCTGGGTGACGCGGTGCCGCCAGACGTGGTCGCGCTGGCGGTCGTAGGTGCCGGCGAAGTCCTTGGCGAGGGCGATGATCTGGCCCGCGACGTACTCGGCGATGGGCTGTTCGAAGACGCCGCGCGAATTGGTGAGGAGCGCGTCGGAGTCGCGCAGGGCGGGGAACATCAGCCGGTCGACGCCGGCGCTCGCGGTGTGCACCCAGCGCGGTCCGCCCTGTTCAGGCCACGCGCCGGGCAGCGCCTCGGTGCCGAACTCCCACACCAACAGCGCATCGGCGTGCGGCAGTTCGGCGGCGAGCCGGTCCTCGGGGATGCAGACGAGCTCGGCGTGGGCCGCCACCTCCTCCAGGCCACTGGGCCGGTGGTCGGCGAGCACCAGAACGCGGGATTTCTCGGTCTTCGGCACGGCGGTCCTTCGGGTCGCGCGACGGGCGCGGCGACGGTTGGAGCGGACGGTATGCGAGGTGCGGTTCGAGGGTTGACCATGGAGGGACGAAGACCCCGTGAGGGCTGGGGAAGGGCCATCCCCTGGGCTGAGATCCCCGGCTCTTTACCGAGGCTTTCACCACGATGAACGAGCAGCCCCCCGTAGGGGATTGACACGCTAAGCAGCCGATCTTTACGTTGTCAACAATCTACATGCGAACCGCGGGCCCACTCTCTTACCCGTGGCTCGCCCGGCAAAACACCCCTCCCCTCCGCACGACCTGCCATCACACGTCCACCTCAGGCGTACGGACCGCACCCCGGTCCCGTACGCGTGCAGCCACGAAGGGGCCCTGCATTGGACATCACGACCTTCGGCGGACCCGTCCCCCAGCTCGGCATCGGCGTAGTCGCCCCGTTCGACTTCGCGCTCGATCGCGAACTGTGGCGTTGGACCCCCGAGGAGATCTCCCTCCACCTGACCCGCACCCCGTACGTTCCCGTGGAGGTCAGCGTGGACATGGCTCGCTTGATCAGCGAGCACGAGACCTTGCACAACGCCGTCATGGCGCTCGACGCGGTACGGCCCGCGTCCTACGCGTACGCCTGCACATCCGGCAGCTTCGTCGGCGGCACCGCGCACGAACGCGCCATGTGCGTGTCCATGAGCGGGGCGGGCGGCGGCGCGCCGTCCGTGACCACGTCCGGGGCGCTGCTGGAGGCGCTCGGCGAGCTGGGCGCGCGCCGGGTCAGCGTCATCACGCCGTACACCGCGTCCCTGACGGATTCGCTCGCCGACTTCCTGGGCGAGGCGGACGTGGACGTGGTCGGCCGCCAGTACATGGGCCTGACCGGGGAGATCTGGAAGGTCGGTTATCGCAACGTGGTGGAACTGGCCCGCTCGGCGGACCTGACGCACGCGGACTGTCTCTTCATCAGCTGTACCAATCTGGCCACGTACGACGTGATCCCGCAGTTGGAGGCGGAGCTCAGGATCCCGGTGATCTCCGCGAACCAGGTCACGATGTGGGCCGCGCTGCGCCGCGCGGGCGCCCTCGCGGCGGGTGACTACCAGTCGCTGATCGACCCGGCGGCCCGCGCGGCACTCTCGCCCTACAGCGGGCGGGGCATCGCCCCGCCTCCGCCCGCCGCCGCGGCGGCCGTCGTGCGGGAGGCCGCCGACTGGGAGCAGATCGCGGCGCCCGAGGCGACGGCGGCGGCTCCCCCGGACGAGCCGACCGCGGACCTCGACCTCGGCTGAGCCCCTGAGCAGCGCCACACCGTGGCGCTGCCGCTCTTCGTACTGTCAACAATCTACATTTGACCGGATCCTCGGTACACTGCCTGCACGAAAGGACGTCAGAAGCATGAGCGAGAAGACCACCCGAGTCGGGTTCCTGTACCCCGGTCACTCCGCGGAGGACGACTACCCGCGCCTGGAGCGGATGATCGGCGGCGGCGCCCGGCTCACGCTCGTCCACACGGACATCGGCGTGGACGCGCACCGGGTGGACGACCTCCTGGAGATGGGTTCCACGCACCGTCTCAAGGCGGCGCTCGGTGAGCTGCTGGCCGAGCCGCAGGACGTGGTGGTCTGGGCGTGCACCAGCGCCAGCTTCATCTTCGGTCCCGAGGGCGCCCGCAAGCAGGTCGCCGAGCTCGCGGAGGCCGCGGGGCTCCCGGTCGAGCGGGCCTCGTCGACATCGTTCGCCTTCGCGCACGCGGTCCAGGCGCTCGGCGTACGACGCCTCGCCATCGCCGCGACGTACCCGGACGACGTGGCGGGCTACTTCGTCCGCTTCCTGGAGCACCACGGCTCGGAAGTCGTCTCGGTGTCGGGGCAGGGCATCATCACCGCCGCCGAGGTCGGCACGCTGGGCCGCGAGCAGGTCATCGAACTGGCGCGGGAGAACGACCACCCGGACGCCGAGGCGATCCTGCTGCCCGACACCGCGCTGCACAGCGCCGCCTGGCTGGACGACCTCGAGGAGGCCGTCGGCAAGCCCGTCCTGACGGCCAACCAGGTCACCGCCTGGGAAGGCCTGCGGCTCGCGGGCGACGAGACGCCGCGCGAGGGCCTCGGCTCGCTGTTCCGGCTCTCCCGCACACCCCATTCCCCGACCCCCGCGGGCGCCTGAAGCGGCGGCCGCGCCGATCAGAGGACCGAACTTAATATGGCCACTGCGAAAACCCTGCGACCGGTCAAGCGTGAACCCGCGGCGACCGTCATCGCCGCACGGCTCACCGAAGCGATCATGGACGGCACCCTGGCTCCCGGCACCCAGCTGGGCGAGGCCGAGCTGGCGGGCCAGCTCGGCGTGAGCCGGGGCCCGCTGCGCGAGGCGCTGCAACGCCTCGTGCAGCAGGGCATCGCCGTCAGCGCACCGCATCGCGGCGTCTTCGTGACCCGCCTCGACGAGGACGACGTGCGCGACATCTATCTGGCGCGCACCGCCATGGAGTCCGCGGCCTGCCGCCTCGTGCTGCAGCACGACCCGCAGACCACCGCGAACCACCTGGAGAAGGCGCACCGCAGGATGGAGTCGGCGGCGCGGCGTGGCAACGACGCGGCGCTGAGCGCCGCGGACATGGACTTCCACCAGGTGCTCGTCGAGCAGTCCGGCAGCCCGCGCCTGCAGCGCATCGCGCAGACCCTGTTCGTGGAGACGCGGATGTGCCTGGCGGTCCTCACCGACGACCACTCGGACCCGGACGCGCTGGTCGAGGAGCACGCGGAGCTGATCGAGGCGATGCGCGACGAGGACGAGGAGCGCCTGCTGACACTCCTCGACGCGCACATGCAGGACGCGGTCGCCCGGCTCACCGGCGGGGCCGTGCAGGCGGCGGCCGAACCGGACGCGGTGGCGGGCTGATCCGCAGCACTTGATACGAGGAGAGCCCCCGGCGAGACGTGTCGCCGGGGCTCTCCTCGTCTGCGTACACGCATGCCCGGCCGGTTGTCGGAAATCCGTGAACGCGGGCACCCCCGCATCGGTTTTCCGGGGTTCGGCGACCCTGGCTGGCCTCGGTGCCGCCCGAGGACGGAAGGTGCTCCAGGTCGGAAAGTCGAGCGCGGCGCACTGCGCGCCGCAGGAGAGGGTCTTCGTGAACGTGGCGACAACGGCGAACGGAACACAGGAGCGGCGGGCCGTCACCCTCGTCATGGCCTGTGTCGGGGTGTTCGTCGCCTATCTGCCGGTGACCTCCGTGTCGGTGAGTCTCCCGGCGATCCAGCGTGCGCTGGGCGCGTCCACATCCGAGCTGTCCTGGGTGTCCGACGCGTTCGTCCTGCCGATGGCGGCGCTCATCCTGACGGCGGGCGTGTTCGGTGATGTGCACGGGCGCAAGAAGGTGTTCCAGGCGGGCCTGGCGTTCACCGCGGTCGGCGCGGCGACGGCGCTGTGCGCGCGGTCGGTCGAGGTGGTGTGGACCGGTCAGGCGTTGGCCGGGATCGGCGCCGCCGCGCTGCTGCCGACGACGCTGGCGATGATCAGCCAGGCGGTGCCCGACCCGCGTGAACGCGGCAAGTTCGTGGGCCTGTGGGCGTCGTCCCTGATGGCGGCGCTGGCCGTCGGCCCGCTGATCTCGGGTGTGATCCTGGCGCACGCGCAGTGGCGCTGGATCTATCTGCCGTCCATACCCGTGGCGCTGCTCGCCATCGCGGTCGCCGCACGGCTGGTGAAGGACTCCCGCGCCCCGCACGCCCGGGCGCTCGACTGGCCGGGGCAGATCACCGCCACGGTCGCCATCACGGCGCTCGTGTACGGGGTCATCGAGGGCGGCGCCGGCTCCTTCTCCGACACCCGCGTGCTCGTGGCGCTGGCGCTCGCCGTGGTCGGCGTGATCGCCTTCCTCGTCTTCGAGCGGCGCAGCGCCAGTCCGATGCTCGACCTCAAGCTCTTCCGCAGCGCCGGATTCAGCGCGACGACCCTGATCGCGATGATCACCTTCATGGCGCTCATCGGGTTCTTCTTCGTGCTCAGCCTCTACTTCGGGATGGTGCAGCAGCTCGACACCCTCGACGCCGGGTACCGGCTGCTGATGGTGACCGGGGTGTGCTTCTTCGTCGGCCCGGTGGCGGGGCGTGTGATGCACCGGATCTCGCCGCGCGTGCTGATCACCGTCGGCCTGCTGTGCGCGGCGGGCTCCTTGTTCTCGTTGACGTCGCTGACCGCGGACACCTCGTTCGGGCCGATGGCCTGGCGTCTCGCGCTGCTCGGGCTCGGCATGGGGCTCGTCGTCACCCCCATGACGGCGACCGCCGTGTCCTCCGTGCCGCACCATCTGGCGGGCATGGCCGCGGCGGGCAACAACGCGCTGCGGCAGGTGGGCGGCGCGCTCGGTCCGGCGATCCTGGGCGCGCTGCTCACGTCGAAGTCCACGGGGTCGCTGGGCGGGCACCTGGCCGATGCCGGGGTCACCGGGGACGCGGCGCAGCGGATCGTCGGGGCGGCCGAGGCGCAGGGGCTCGGGGCGGTCGCCCAGCTGGACCTCGGGGCGGACCGGGGGCGGGCCCTCGGCGCGCTGTCCGAGTCGTTCCTCGACGGGATGCAGCTGTGCCTGATCGTGGCCGGTTCGCTGGCCGTGCTCGCGGCGCTGGTCGGCGCGGTCCTGCTGCGGCGTCCGAAGCCGGCGCCCGCGACGGCGCCCGTGCCTGAATCAGCCGAAGCGGTGGAGGCCGCTGGGCCCGCGCTGTCCGGAACCGTGCGCGACGCGTCGGGCACCGGCCTGGCGGGTGCCGTGCTCACGCTCATCTCGCCCGCGGGTCAGCAGCTCGCGCGCGCGGTCGCCGGGGCCGACGGGCGCTACCGCATGCCCGTTCCCGGGCCCGGCGCCCATGTGCTGATCACGACGGCGGAGGGCCACCACCCGCACGCGACGAACCTCGTCCTCGCCGACCGTCCGACCGAGCACGACATCCTGTTGTCCGGCGCGGGCAGCCTGACCGGCAAGGTCGTCGGCGCCGACGACGGGCTTCCCGTCGCCCACGCCGTCGTCATGGTCACGGACCCGCGCGGCGACGTGCTGGCGAGCGGCGTCACGGACTCCTCGGGGAGCTACGTCCTCGGGGACATCGCCGAGGGCGACATCACGATCTCCGTGACCGCCGAAGGGTTCCGGCCCACCGCCGTCGCGGCGCGGGCCGCCAAGTCCGCCACGGTCCAGCCGGACATCGAGCTGCGGCCGGGTGTCCGCCTTCAGGGGCAGATCCGTACGAAGGCGGAGCTGCGGCCGCTGTCCGACGCGCGCGTGACCCTGCTGGACGCGGCCGGGAACGTGGTGGGCACCTCGACCACCGGTTCGGACGGGGCGTACGCCTTCGGTGATCTGGACGCGGGCGAGTACTCGCTGGTCGCCAGCGGCTACCCGGCGTCGACCCGGACGGTGTCGGTGAACGGCCGCGCCGTGGAGGCCCTCGACCTGGAACTGGCGCACCCGCACGGCTGATGCGAGCACGACGAACCCGGGATCGCGTGAGGCGGTCCCGGGTTCGCCCGTTTCCGAGGGTGCCGTCGCCCGCCGCCCCGACCGGCTCCTTTACGATCACGCGTAAGCCCACCCGTCAGGACCACGCCCCCGGAGCCCGCCGTGCTCGACGCACTCGACCTGCAGTTGCTGCAAGCTCTGCAACTCGACGGGCGGGCGCCGTTCAGCCGGATCGCGGCCGTCCTCGGTGTCTCCGACCAGACCATCGCCCGCCGGTTCCGCCGGCTGCGCGGGAGCGTGGGCCTGCGGGTCATCGGCGTCACGGACGACTCGCTGCTCGGGCGCAGCAGCTGGCTCGTCCGGCTGCGCTGCGCACCCGACGGCGCGGAACAGCTGGCGGGCGCCCTCGCGCGACGCTCCGACACCTCGTACGTGGGGCTGCTGTCCGGCGGCACGGAAGTGCTGTGCTCGATCAAGCCGCGCGGCGGCCAGGAGGACGAACTGCTCCTGGCCCGTCTCCAGCGCACACCACTGGTCACCTCGGCGACCGCGCAGTGCGTTCTGCACCCCTTCTACGGTGGCCCGGTCGGCTGGCTCAACAAGATCAAGGCGCTGGACGCGGAGCAGGAGGCGGCGCTGCGGGCGCCGTCCGCCGAACCCTCCGCTCCCCCGGTCCTCGACGAGGTCGACGAGACCCTCCTGGCCCTGCTCCGCCGGGACGGCCGGGTGGCGCTCACCGAACTCCAGGCGGCCACCGGCCAGTCGGAGTCGGTGGTCAAGCGCCGCCTGGACCGGCTGCGTTCGAGCGGCGTCCTCTACTTCGACGTGCAGCACACCCACGAACTGCTCGGCCATTCGGTCATGGCGGCGCTGTGGCTGACCGTCGCCCCGTCCGCGCTCACCGCCGTGGGCGAGTCCCTCGCGGCGCACCCGGAGGTGCGGTTCGCCGCGGCGGTGACCGGGGTCGCCGGGGTGTTCGCCGCGACGGTGCACCGCGACACCCGCGAGCTGTACACGTACGTGAGCGAGGGGATCGGGGCGCTCCACGGCGTGCGGTCCGTCGAAAGCGCCCTCTTCGTGCGGCAGGTCAAGCAGCTCACGTACGAGCCGGGTCGCTGACCTCCGGTGTCGTACGCCCGCCGACGGTGACCAGCACGAGGCAGGCGAGGGCGACCACGGCGATCGCGGCGAGCATCACCGAGTACGGCAGCCACGCCGACAGCGTCGCGAGGACGGTGGGCAGCAGGAACCCGGCGTAGGCGAGCGTGTAGTAGATGCCGGTGAGGCCCGCGAGGTCGTCGGGTCCCGCCATGCGCTGGATCTCCAGGAGGCCGGAGACGACGGCGATGCCGTATCCGGCGCCGAGCGCGACGGCTGCGGCCGCCGCGAGCCACGGTGACAGCACGGCGGCGTTGACGGCGCACAGCACGGTGCCGAGCAGCATGACCGACATGGCGGCGACCGGTGCCCGCCCGCCCCGGGAGCCCGTGCGGCTGTCGAGCTTCTTGGCCAATGGCTGCACGGCGGCGCCGGTGCCGAGGGTCAGGACCGTGAGCGCGGTGGCGTAGGCGAGGCCCCAGTGCCCGACCCGGTTGTCGACGAGCTGGGGCATGACCGCGTACGCGAGCCCGGCCGCGCCGAACACCCAGGGCGCCATGGGGATGACGACCCAGCGGAAGCGGCGGCGGGCGGGGGCGGGGATGCGCAGGTCGGCGGCGAGTTCACCGATCAGGGCCCGCAGCGAGCCCGCCGCGCCGCGCACCGCGGTCCGGGTCTCCGGGATGCGCAGCAGGAGCACGGGGACCGCGGCGGTGAGCACGATGTGGACGACGTACGGCGTCACCATCGGCCAGGGTCCCCACTGGGCCAGGGCTCCGGCCACGCCCGCGCCAAGGGCGAAGCCGGCCGTCTGGCACAGGGAGGCGCGGCGCGCGGCGGCTCCGGTGTCCGCCCCGGTGGACAGTTCCTTGACCCAGCTGCTGCCGACGGCCATGGCGATGCCGACGGCGACGCCGGTCATCAGGCGGCCGACGTAGATGGGCCAGGCGCTGTGTTCGCCGAAGCACAGGACGAGGCTCGCGAGGATGGAGGCGAGGGTCCCGGCGATCATCACCGGTCGTCGTCCGCGCCGGTCGGATATCGGCCCGGCGAGCAGCAGGCCGGGGACCAGGCCGACGACGTAGGCGCCGAGGAAGGCGTCGACGCTGAGTGTCGAATAGCCGCCCAGCTCGCGGTACATGAGCAGGAGCGGCGTGAACTGGTTGCCGCCCCAGCCGCAGACGAACATCGCCGCGGCGACGGTCCGCCACTGGCCGGGCCGGACGGGAGCAGCCGCGGGTTCGGCCGGCTGCTGGGTGGTGTGCGTGTCGAGCATCGTGAGGGCAGGGCTCTTTCAGGGGTGGGGGGTGCGGGGGTGTTCAGTGCTGGTGGCCGTGGGTCGCGGCCAGGTGGGCGCGCAGGGCCTCGGCGAACGCGGCGCCGTCCCGGGCGCCGAGGTGGTCGAGCAGCTCCTCGTGCTCGTCGGCGAGTCCCGGCAGCCGCTCGGGGCGGTGGCCGAGCGCGGAGACGCTCATGCGGCGCTGCCGGTCGCCGAGGGTCTCGTAGAAGCGGGCGGCGATCGCGTTCCCCGAGGCCTCGACGACTCCGCGGTGGAAGGCCTCGTCCGCGACGGCGAAGGCGCGTACGTCTCCCGCTTCCGCCAACTCCCGCTGGCGGGCGATGAGTTCACGAAGCCGCGCCTCGTGCTCGGGGGCGAGGCCGACGCGTGCGATGCGTTCGGCGGCGGACTGCTCGACGGCCTGCCGCATCTCCAGCACGTCCGCCGCTTCCCCCGGCGGGACGGGCACGACGACGGCGCCGCGCTTGGGGTGCAGGGTCAGCAGTTCCTCGGACTCGAGCCGAAGGAACGCCTCCCGGACGGGAGTCCGGCTCACCTGCACGCGCTCGGCGATCTCCCCTTCGCTGATGAGGCTGCCGCCGGGAAGCTCGCCGGTGAGGATCAGTTCCTTGGTGACGGCGTAGACCGTGGTGGCCGCCGACGCCGGTTTCGTCTGGTGGGGCTGGGTCCGAGGCATGCCTGGACCCTAGCAGCCATAGATACAAGCTTGTATCTATGCCCCCCCGCCTCTCGTGTTCAGGCGGCTCGCTCCAGGCAGTGGTCCACCACGTGCCGGTCGAGCGCGGCCCGCACAAGGGCCGCCGAGAGTTCGGCTCGCGGGGTGTCGCCGGCGAGACGGGTCAGGGTGGCGGGGTTCTTCGGGAGGCCGAGACGTTCCGCGCCCTGGAGGGTCTTGGCGTCCAGGATGGGTGCGTACTCGGGCCAGATGTCCTGGACCTCGCGCAGGAAGATGCTCGCTCCGGTCGGGCCGAGGCCGGGGGTCCTGCGGAGCAGGGCGCGCATCTCGGTCTCGTCGCCGTCCGCCTGTTCGCGCATCCTGCGCAGGTCGCCGCCCCAGTCGTCGAGCAGCATGCGGGCGCCGTCGCCGAGCTGGGTGGCGGTGCGCTCGTCGTAGCGGCGGTAGCCGCCCTCGCCCAGCGCGTCGACGCGTTGCTGCCAGGTCGCGTCGGCCATGCGGCGCGGGTCGCGCAGGCCCGCGTCGTACAGGGCGCGGGTCGTGGCCACCGCGACCGAGGCCCGGATGCGGGCGCTGAGCAGGCTCGCGAGGACGAGCGTGCGGTACAGGGGTTGCGGGGTGTTCTTGAGGCGGATGCCCGCCTCGGCGGCGTAGGTCTTCCCCTCGCTGTCGAGGAGTTCTCGCAGCACCTTCTTGTCGTGGGCCATGGTCACGTGTGCTCCCTGACGACGTCGGTCGGGTCCTTGTCGTCGCGCAGTCCCTGGTAGCGGGGGTGGCGCAGCATGCCGTCGCGGGTCCATTCGGAGAACTCGATCTGCGCGACGAGCCGTGGCCGCGCCCAGTGCGCGGTGCGTTCGGCGACGCGGTCGGTGAACGGCGGGTGCGACTGCCGGAGTTCGTCGAGCTGTTCGCGCAGGGCGAGGAGGGTGCGCCGGTCGAAGCCGGTGCCGACCTTGCCGGCGTAGCGCAACCGGTCGTCCTCGTAGTAGCCGAGCAGCAGCGCGCCGATGCCCTCCCTGCTGCCGGTGGGTTCGGTGAAGCCGCCGACGACGAACTCCTGGCCGTGGGCGCACTTCAGCTTGAGCCAGTCGCCGGAGCGGCGCGGCTGGTAGGTGCTGTCGGCCCGCTTGGCGATGAGCCCCTCCCAGCCGCGCCCGCAGGCGTCGGCGAGGAGTTCGGCGCCGCCCTCGTTGCGGTGGGTGCTGAAGCGGAGGGGGTCGGTGAACGTGAGGGCCCGGCGCAGCAGGGACTTGCGGGTGCGCAGCGGAAGGCGGCGGACGTCCGCGGCGTCGACGCGCAGCAGGTCGAAGACGTAGTACTTGACCGCCACGTCGCTCGCCGCGACGTCCCGGGGCCGGGTCAGGCCCATGCGCTGCTGGAGGCGGGAGAAGTCGGTGCGGCCGTGCGCGTACGCGACGATCTCGCCGTCGACGGTGAAGTCCGCGGCGTCCTGCGCGTCGAGCGCTTCCACGATCTCCGGGTAGGTGGCGTCGAGGCGGCGGCCCGAGCGGGAGCGGATGGTGGTCCGTCCGTTCTCGCGGACGGCGAGGACGCGAACGCCGTCCAGCTTCCGCTCGAAGATCCAGCCCTTCGCGAACTCGCGGCGGTCGCTGAGCGTCGCGAGCATCGGGGAGGCCGCGAGTTCGAGGCCGGGTGCCGCTTCGCCGAGACGGCGCTCCAGTTCGGGCGGGAGGGTGTCGAGGAGGCCGGTCATGCGCTCCCACCGCCGTCGGCCTCCTCAGCGACCTGGCGCAGGGTGCGGCCGCTGCGGGCCGATCGGGCGCGCCGGGGGTCGGGGGTGCCTCCGCTGCCGCCGGTCCCCTCGCGGACGAGGAGCCAGGTGGGTTTTTCGTCGCGGCCCTTGAAGCGGGTGAGCGCGTACCGGCCGCGCAGCTTCTCGCCGTGCAGGTCGAACGTGGCGTGGCCGTTCTCCAGCGCCTCGTCGAACGGCACGGGCCGCTTCTTCTTGTCGTGGCTCGCGGGCCGATAGGTGCCCTGGTCCCAGACGATGACGGTGCCGCCGCCGTACTCGTCCTCGGGGATCACGCCTTCGAAGTCGCGGTAGTCGAGGGGGTGGTCCTCGGTGGGGACGGCGAGCCGCTTGTCGTGGGGGTCGGTGGAGGGCCCCTTCGGGATCGACCAGGACTTGAGCACGCCGTCGACCTCGAGGCGGAAGTCGAAGTGCATCGTGCTCGCGTCGTGGATCTGCACCACGAACACGGGCTCCTCGCCGTCCCGCTCCGTGCTGTCGGCGCCGGACGGCTCGCCGGTGGAGTCGAAGTTCCGCTTGCCGCGGTAGCTCCGCAGCCGGTCCTTCCCGCTCACGGCCGCTCCCTTCGGTCGGGGGCGCTGCTCCTGCTCCGCCGGGGCCGGGTACCCGTGATCGTCACGGGCACACGGCCGCCCGCGATCCGCTCAGGCCGCGGACGCCTCGTCGGCGATGGTGCGCTCCTCACCGGAGGGGTGGGTGACCAGGTGGACCAGGGCCGCGATCACGCCGCCGACCAGTGGCGCCACGATGAACAGCCAGAGCTGGGACAGCGCGTCGCCGCCGGCGAACAGCGCCGGGCCGAGGCTGCGCGCCGGATTGACGGACGTGCCCGTGAGCGGGATGCCCACGAGGTGGATCACGGCGAGGGCGATGCCGATGGGCAGTCCGTCGAAGCCGACGACGGCCACGCGGTGCGTCACGGCGAGCACCACGAACACGAGGAGGAACGTGAGCACGACCTCGGCGAGGAACGCGCCGCCCATGTTGATGTGCACGTCGGACCGGTCGCCGTAGCCGTTGGAGCCGAAGGCCCCGTCGGTCTTCAGGCCCGGCACCTGCTTGGCGAGCAGGAACAGCAGGGCCGCGCCGACGATGCCGCCGACGAACTGGGCGATCCAGTAGCGGACGGCGGTCGCCACGTCGATGCGGCGGGCGCACAGCATCCCCAGCGTCACAGCGGGGTTGACGTGGCAGCCGGAGATCGGGCCGAGGGCGTAGGCCAGCGCGAGCAGCGTGAAGCCGAAGGCGAGGGCGATGCCGAGGGTGCCGATGAACTGGGCTCCCAGGACCGCCGATCCGACGGCGAAGAACACCAGCAGCAACGTGCCGAGAAATTCTGAGATGAGAGCTCTCGTCTGCATTTCCTGCATCTCCACCACCTCGAAGTACGGTCAGTTACTTGCGAGGCTCACGTGCCTTGGCGGTCGGCGCAGAGCGAGGCGGTTTGAATACCGCCGTTCGGGTGGCAGGTGTCGCACAGTGCGCGGTGTTCAGCCGTCGCCCCACGCGTCGAGGAGTACGTCGACGATCGTGTCGAGGTCTGCGTCCGCCAGGTCGTCGAAGGCGCCGGAGTGGCGGGCGAGCAGCACCCCGGCGACCGAGGCGACCAGGACGTCGGCGCGCAGCCCGGGACGGTCGCGGCCCTCGCGGGTGAAGCGGGTGCGCAGTGGCTCGACGAGCCGGGCCTGGAGGGCGGCGCGGGCGGCGTCCTGCGCGGCCTGGTCGCTCGACGGCTGCACGGCGACGCGCAGCAGCGGCACGGGGCCGCGGCGCTCCGCGCGTTCGGCGACCTCGCGCAGTCGGGGCCCGGTGAGGAGGTCGTCCGGGGCGGTGTCGCCGTGTTCGGCGTGCAGCACCTCCACGTACAGCAGGGCCTTGCTGCCGAAGTAGCGGGAGATGAGGGCGGCGTCGACGCCGGCCCGTTCGCCGATCTCGCGGATGGTGGTGCGGTCGTAGCCGCGCTCGGAGAACAGTTCGGTCGCCGCCAGCAGCAGCGCCTCGCGGCTGCGGGCGCTGCTGCGGCGCCGGTCGGGCGTCTCGCCGCTCATGTACGGCTCGGTTCGCTACGGGCATCGGCGCTCGCGCCGGCCGCGACGAGGGAGGGGCGCGGGCGGCCGCCTGTGCGGGTGAGTGCCACGGCGATGATCCCCGTGGCGAGGAAGGCGGCGCAGCCGACGAGGCCGGCGTTGCGGTAGCCGTCGTCGGTGGGGAGCGCGGTGCCGGGCGCGGTGGAGGCCTGGAGGACGACGGCGCTGAGCGCGCTGCCGGTCGAGTAACCGATGTACTTCACGACCTGATTGAAACTCATGGCGCTGCCGGTCTCCGCCACGGGCACGCCGCCGACGATGAGCCCGGGGGTGACGGCGAACGTGACGCCGACGCCGAGGCCGGCGAGCGCCATCATCGCGCCGATGCCCCAGAGGCTGGAGCGGGCGAGCAGGAAGCAGACGAGCGAGCCGAGCGAGAGCAGGCAGCCGATCGGCAGCATGCGGGCGGGCGTCGCGGCCCGGCCCATCGCCCGCACCAGGCGCCCGGTGACGAGGCTGGCCGCGGAGAACGGCACGAGCAGCAGCCCGGTGACGACGATGGAGGCGCCGAAGCCGTAGCCGCCGGACTCGGGGGTCTGCACGTACCGGGTCACAAGCGAGATCAGCAGGTATGTGCCGACGCCGCCGACCATGGTGGTCAGGTTGGCGACGAGCACGCCGCGGTCCTTGACGAGGCGGACGCGTACGAGGGGGTGCGTGGAGTGCAGCGAGTGCGCGATCCAGCCGCCGAGCAGCACCACCGCGGCGACCGCGAGGGCCAGCAGGCGCGCGGAGAGCCAGCCCCACCGCTCCCCCTCGGCGAGCGCGAGGAGCAGCGCCGCCATGCCTCCGGCGAGCAGGAGCGCTCCGGGCACGTCCATCGGGGTGCTGGGCCGGTGCGGCGGCTTGGGCACGACGACGAGGGTGGCGAGGAACGCGGCGGCCGCCGTGGCGAGCGCGAACCAGAACCCGGCGTACATGCCGAGGTATTCGGCGAAGAGCCCGGTGATCGGGTAGCCGAGGCCGATCCCGGCCGCGGTGGTCAGCGACAGCGTCGTCACCGCGCCGCGCGCCTTGTGGGGCGGCAGCGCGTCGCGCGCGGTGGCGATGGCCAGCGGCACGAGGCCCATGCCGACGCCCTGCAGCGCCCTGCCTACGAGGAGGCAGGCGAACCCGACCGGCAGCGCCGCGAGCAGGCTCCCGGCGAAGACGGCGGCGAGCCCGCCGAGGATGACGCGCTTGCGGTGCGGACCGTCGCCGAGCCGCCCCATGACGGGGGTCGCGATGGCGCCGACCAGCATGGTGACCGTGAGCGCCCACTGTGCGGTGGAGACGGCGACGTGGTCCTCGGCGGCGATGGTGGGGATCAGGGGCGCGCCGAGGCTGCTGACGACGGCCACGAGCATTCCGAGACCGACCAGCACCGGTACGAGCGCGCGGGGGTGGTGGAGCGGGGCGGGGGCCGGGGCGGGCGTCGGTATGGAGGGCTGCACGTACTTCCCGTTCATGTCATCAAGCGATGTCATCGCATGATGACACGGTGACCTGGGCTTCCTACCCCTCAGGGCGGCTTCGGTGGCCGACCTCACATATCGGCTGCCGGGAGTTCCACGGTGACGCGGAGCCCGCCGGAGGGGCGTGGCGTGACGGTGAGCGTGCCGTCGTGGGCGCGGGTGATGGACCGGACGATGGCGAGGCCGAGGCCGACTCCGGCGTGGTCGCCGCGGATGCGTGCGGTGCCGCGCTGGAAGGGTTCGGTGAGGGTGGCGACGAGTTCCGGGGCGAGCGTCTCGCCGGTGTTCTCGACGGTCAGCACCGCCGAGCCGGCGCGGACGCCCGTGGTGACCCACACGGTGCCCCGCTCGGGCAGGTTGTGGACGATCGCGTTGTGCACGAGGTTCGTGGCCAGTTGCAGCAGGAGCGGCTGCGATCCGGACGCGTGGGTGATGTCGCCGCTGGTGTCGAGGGTGACGCCGCGTTTCTCCGCGAGCGGGAGCAGCGTTTCGGCGGCTTCCTCCACCACGAGGGAGAGGTCGACGTCCTCGCGGGTGAAGGCGCGCTGTTCGGCGCGGCTGAGCAGGAGCAGCGCCTCGGTCAGGTCGATCGCGCGCGTGTTGACGGCGCTGAGCCGGGCGACGAGTTCGCCGGTGTCGTGGTGCGGATCGGCGCGGGCCACGTCGAGGAGCGACTTCGAGACGGCGAGCGGGGTGCGCAGTTCATGGGAGGCGTTGGCCGCGAAGCGCCGCTGTTCGGCGACGTGTTCCTCCAGGGCCGTGAGCATCGTGTCGAAGGCGTCGGCGAGTTCCCGGAACTCGTCGTTGCGGCCTTCCAGGTGGATGCGGTGGGAGAGCGAGCCGGCCGCGGCCGCCCGCGTGGCGTCCGTGATGCGGTTCAGCGGGGCGAGCATCCGTCCGGCGAGGAACCATCCGCCCACGAGCCCGAAGACCAGGAGGAACGCCATGACCACGGACGCCCCTGACGCGAAGTGCAACGCGAGCTGTCTGCGGACCTGGAGTCCGCCGATGCCGGCCTTGACGTCGGGCAGGTCCCGCAACAGGAAGAACCACACCGCCGCGATCATCAGGACGCCGGCGAGCATGAGGAACCCGGCGTAGCTGAGGGTGAGCCTGAGGCGAATGCTCGGCCCGCGTTCCCTATCCACGGCCCGCTCCCCCGGCCTCCGGCTGCGCCTCGATGCGGTAGCCGACGCCCGGCACGGTGGCGATGATCCAGGGTTCGCCGAACCGCTTGCGCAGCGCGGAGACGGTGATGCGGACGGCGTTGGTGAAGGGGTCGGCGTGCGCGTCCCACGCGCGTTCCAGGAGTTCCTCGGCGCTGACGACGCCGCCCTCGGCGGCCACGAGCACTTCGAGCACGGCGAACTGCTTCCTGGTCAGCGCGACGAAGCGGCCGTCCCGGTAGACCTCTCTGCGGAACGGGTCGAGGCGCACGCCCGCGATCTCCCGCACGGGCGGCCGACTGTGGGCGCGCCTGCGGTCCAGCGCCCGGAGCCTGAGCACGAGTTCCTGGAGCTCGAACGGCTTCGTCAGGTAGTCGTCGGCGCCGAGTTCGAACCCGGAGGCCTTGTCGTCGATGCGGTCGGCGGCGGTCAGCATGAGGATCGGCATGCCGCTGCCGGACGCCACGATCCGCTCCGCGATCTCGTCGCCGGAGGGCCCGGGGATGTCGCGGTCGAGGACGGCGATGTCGTACGTGTTGACGCTCAGCAGGTCCCAGGCGGTGTCGCCGTCCCCCGCGATGTCGGCGGCGATCGCCTCCAGGCGCAGCCCGTCCCGTACGGCCTCCGCCAGATACCGCTCGTCCTCGACAATCAGCACACGCATGCCCTTCACGCTACGAGTCGGCGCGTATCGCCGGCATATCGAAAAGCGCAGACGTTGTGGCAACATCGCGCCGCTTTGACTGGCGGCATGAGTCACAGCCCACCGGTACGGCCGGCCACGCGCCGGACAGGACGCCTTGTCGTCGTCGGCCTGCTCGTCGTCATCGCGGTCATCGCCACGGTCCTCTGCTACCGGGCGAGCAGGTCATCGACCGCCACGACCTCTTCGTCCGCGCCGTCGCACTCGTCTCCCCGGTCGACGGCCGGGGTTCCCTCCGCTTCCACGGCGCCCTCGCCGATGGACTCCCGGCATCGTGAGCCCGTCGAGCCGCGCGGGCAGCACGACGAGTTCGGAACGCAGGACGGTGACGTGCCCGCGGGAACGACCGTCTTCGACGACACCCCGGCCGTCAGCAACCTCGATCCGGACCTGCTCGACGCCCTGCGCAAGGCCGCGCGGGATGCCTCCAACGAGGGCCTGCGCTTCCAGGTCAACAGCGGCTGGCGCTCAGCGGCGTACCAGCAGCGGCTCCTCGACGACGCGGTCGCCGAGTACGGCTCCAAGGAGGAGGCCGCCAAGTGGGTGGCCTCCCCCGACACGTCCGAACACGTGAAGGGCGACGCGGTGGACCTCGGCGACTCCGCCGCCACCGCGTGGCTGTCGAAGAACGGCGCCGCCCACGGCCTGTGCCAGATCTACGCGAACGAGTCCTGGCACTACGAACTGCGCCCCGACGCCGTGGATCACGGCTGCCCCGCCATGTACGCCAACCCGACCGAGGACCCGAGGACGCAGCAGTGAACAGCACCGACCGTGAGCACCGTGAGCAAGGACCGTTGATGACAAAGATCGACCGGGCGTCCGCCGGGCAGGGCGGGGCCGATTCCGGACCGGGGCGGGCCCGCGTACGTCGCGCGATCCGCGCCCTGTCCCGGCCGGACCCCTGGAAGCGCGGATGGGTGCTCGCGGTCCTCGCGCTGCTGCTCGGGCTGCTCCTGCTGCTGCACGCGCGGATCACGGACCGCGGCGGGCTCGGCAGTCTGGTGGAGACATTCCTGCCGTGGTTCGGACTGTTCGTGCCGGTGCTGCTCGCCGCGGCGCTGTGGCGACGCTCCGCATCGGCCGTGGTCGCGGTGGTCCTGCCCGCCGTGGTGTGGGCGAGCCTGTTCGGCGGGCTGCTCGGCGACAAGGGCCGCGCCGGCGACAGCGACCTCACCGTGGTCGGCCACAACGTCGGCGCCGACAACCGCGATCCGGCGGCCACGGCCCGCGACCTGGCGGCCTCCGGGGCGGATGTGATCGCGCTGGAGGAGATCACGGAGCAGGCCCGCGGCACGTACGAGAAGGAGCTCGCGAAGGCGTACCCGCACCACACGGTGCAGGGCACGGTCGGGCTGTGGAGCAAGCTGCCGCTGTCGGATGTCGAGCCGGTGGATACGGCGATGGACGTCGGGCCGCTCGGGGACACCAAGACGGCCGCGGAGAAGCTCCCGTCGAACCGGGCGCTGCGCGCCACGCTGGCCACGGATGACGGTCCTGTCGCGGTGTACGTGGCCCACCTGGGGTCGGTGCGCGTGATGCCGCGGGGCGGATTCTGGACGGAGAGCCGGGACCGCAACGCACAGGCCCTCGCGAAGGCGATCGCGGCCGACGACGCCGAGCGGCTGGTGCTGCTCGGCGACTTCAACGGCACCACGGACGACCGCGCCTTCGACGGCCTCACCTCGCGGCTGCACTCGGCGCAGGAGGAGGCGGGGGACGGCTTCGGCTTCAGCTATCCGGCGGCCTTCCCGGTGGTACGCATCGACCAGATCCTGGTCCGGGGCGTCACGGCGGACAGCTCGTGGGTGCTGCCCTCGACCGGGAGCGACCATCGGCCGGTGGCGGCCGGGGTCAGCTGGTAGCCGACGGCGAGTGCCGGGCCGCCATGAGGGGGCCCGGCACATGGGGGCCGCTTCGGAGCGGCCGTCCCGGCCGGTCGGCGCGACCCGAGGACCGGCCGGGAGATCTCGTGTCGCCGAGCGGGTCAGTCGCCCAGCGCGTCGATCAGCGCCTTGGTGACGTCCTCGGTGGTGGCGGTGCCGCCGACGTCCCGGGTGAGGATCCCGGCTCCGGTGACCGTCTCGATCGCCTTGTTCAGGCGGGCCGCCTCGTCGGGCAGTCCGAAGTGCTCAAGCATCAGCGCCGCACTGCCGACCGCGCCGACCGGGTTCGCGAGACCCTGCCCGGCGATATCGGGTGCGGAGCCGTGCACCGGCTCGAACATGCTCGGGAAGCGCCGCTCCGGGTTGAGGTTCGCGCTGGCGGCGAGGCCCAGGCTGCCTGCGAGGGCACTGCCGAGGTCGGAGAGGATGTCGGCGTTGAGGTTGGAGGCGACGACGACGGACAGGTCCTCCGGCTTGAGGACGAACTTGGCGGACATCGCGTCCACCAGCACGCTCTCGGTCTCCACGTCCGGGTACTCGGCGGCGACCCGCTTGAACACGTCGTCCCACAGCACCATCCCGTACTGCTGGGCGTTGGACTTGGTGACCGAGGAGACCTTGCGGCGACTGCGGGTGCGGGCCAGGTCGAAGGCGAAACGGATGATGCGCTCGCAGCCGACCTCGGTGAACAGGGAGGACTGCACGGCCACTTCGCCGCCGGGGCCGCGCCCGGAGAGGTTGCGGCCGCCGAGTCCGGCGTACTCGCCCTCGCTGTTCTCGCGGACGACGACCCAGTCGAGTTCGGTGTCGTCGGCCTTGCGCAGCGGGCTGAGTACGCCGGGCAGGAAGTGCACGGGCCGGACGTTGGCCCACTGGTCGAAGTTCTGGCAGATCTTCAGGCGCAGCCCCCACAGGCTGACGTCGTCGGGGACGGTGGGCCAGCCGACCGCGCCGAAGTAGATGGCGTCGAAGTCCTTGAGCTGGTCGAGCCCGTCGTCGGCCATCATCTTCCCGGTCCGGGCGTAGTACGCGCAGCCCCAGTCGAACTCCTGCCAGTCGAAGGCGAACGCGCCGTCGGAGCCGGCGGCGAGGGCGTCGAGGACGGCGCGCCCCGCCGCCACGACCTCGGTGCCGACGCCGTCGGCGGGGATGGCCGCGATGCGGAAGGTGCGGGGCTCGGACACGGTGGCCTCCAGGGGTACGGGGAACGCCCGTGCTCAAGGGAGTGCTCAAGAGCGCCTGGCCGGGCGGCGGTTGGTGTGTTCCCGAGTCAACAGGCCGGTGCGCGGGGCGTCCAAGACATGGTTCCGATGCGACGCATAGGCGCGGCTGATGGGTGCCGTGCCGGGGCTGTGTGCGTTACGTCGACGGGGTGCGCGCACGACGTTCCGCCAGCGAGCGGGTCAGCTCCAGGAAGGCGCGCGCACCGGGTGTCAGGTGCGCGGGCAGGCTGATCATGGCGACGTGCAGGTGCGCGGTCGGTACGAGTGAGGCGACCGCGAGGCCGCAGCGGCGGGCGAGGCGGGTCCAGGCCGCGGGCAGCACGGCGACGCCGACACCCGTGAGCGCCAGCGGAAGGATGGACGTGCGGTGGTCGACGACGGCGACGATCTCGGTGTCCCCGCTGCGGGCGGTGATGTCGTCGACGATGCTCCGCATCAGGCTTCCGGTCCGGGACGCGATCAGCTTGTGCCCGGCCAGGTCCTGGGGGTGCAGCACGGCGCCGTCGGCGAAGGGCCCGTCGGCCGCGCCCACGACGACGAACGGCTGCTCCTCCACGGGAAGCATGTCGATGCCGGGCGCGGTCACCGGCTTGTCGGCGCCGAGCAGGCCCAGCTCGCAGGCGCCGCTGCGGACCAGTTCGACGGTCTCCTCGGGGGTGAAAGCGGCGCGGGTGCTGATCGTGACGTCCGGGTGCAGTTGGGCGAACCGGTGGATCAGTGTGGCCATGGGCTCGATGCCGGGTGAGGGCATGGTGGCCACTTCGACGGTGCCGCTGCCGAGTCCGGTCAGGGCGGCAGCCCGTTCGCGTACGGCCGCGAGGTCGCGGAGCACGCGGCGGCTCGGCTCCAGGAGTTCGGCGCCCGCCTCGCTCAGGACGACGCCGCGGCCCATCCGGTGGAAGAGCGAGACCCCCAGGTCCGCCTCCAGGTTGGCCATCGCCTGCGACAACGACGGCTGCGCCACGTGGAGCGCGGCGGCGGCCCTGCTGAAGCCGCCGTGCTCCACGATGGCGAGAAAGTACTGCAGTTGCCGCGCGTCCATCCTGCCTCCTCCGCCTGCTGCCATAAGGGCAACCTATCGACAGGTCGACCTGTCGCTTCGCGCGGAGGGGCGTCGCTGGTTCAGGCCGGAGGGCGTTCGTGGTTCAGGCCGGAGGGGCGGGCGCAGGCACCGCCTTCCGCGGGGACGGCGTCGCGGCGGTGGCCGGGGTCGGGTCCGCGGGCAGTGCCTCGACCACCTCTCCCGCCAGGACCCGGCGCGCCCGCTGGAGGTCGAGCGCGTTCTCCCAGCGGGCGACCACGAGGGTGGCGACGGCGTTGCCGCAGAAATTGACCAGGGCCCGGCACTCGGACATGAACTTGTCGATGCCGAAGATCAGCATGATGCCCGCGGCGGGTACGTGTCCGACGGTCGACAGGGTCGCGGTCAGCGCGATGAACCCGCCACCCGCCACCCCGGCCGCCCCCTTGGATGTCAGCAGCATGACGGCCAGAAGGCCGAGTTGCTGGCCGAGGGACAGCGTCGTGTCGGTGGCCTGGGCGATGTAGAGCGTGGCGAGGGAGAGGTAGACCGCGGCGCCGTCGAGGTTGAAGCTGTAGCCGGTCGGCACCACCAGGCCGACCGTTGACCGGTCGACGCCCATGAACTGCAGCTTGCGCATCAGCCCGGGCAGCGCGGGCTCGGCCGTGGAGGTGCCGAGGACGAGCAGCAGCTCTTCCTTGAAATGGCGCAGGAGCTGGAAGAGGTTCAGCTTCACGTACAGAGAGAGCACGGCGCCGAGGACCACGACGACGAACACGATGGACGTCACGTAGAACAGCAGGATCAGCGAGCCGAGGCTCGTCAGCGTGGACAGGCCGAACTTGCCGATGGCGAAGGCCATCGCGCCGAAGGCGCCCACCGGGGCCGCCCTCATCACGAACGACAGGACCTTGAAGACCACCTCGGTGAGGCGGTTGACGGACGCGATGATCGGCTCGCCGACCGGGCCGACGGTCTTCAGGGCGATCCCGAAGATCACGGCGAGGAAGATGACCTGGAGGATGTCACCTTCGACGAACGCGCCGAAGAAGCTGTCCGGGACCAGGTTGGTGAGGAACTCCCACCAGTGCTGGGCCTCGCCCTGCTGGACGTACTGGCTCGCCTCGCCCGTGGTGTGCAGGCCGCCGACGTCGGCATGCACGCCGTCGCCGAGGGGGAACAGGTTGATGGCGAGGAGCCCGAAGCCGAGGGCCACGATCGTGCCGGCCTGGAAGTAGACGAGCGCCTTGACGCCCGTGCGACCCACCTTCCTGAGGTCGGCCACGCCCGCGACGCCGCCGATGATGGTCAAGAAGACGATCGGGCCGATCAGCATCTTCATCGCCGTGACGAAGGTCGTGCCGACCGGTTCCATCGCCGTGCCGAGGTCGGGCCACTGCCAGCCGAGCACGATGCCGATGACGATCGCCACCAGCACCTGCACGTACAGCTGCCGGTACCACGGCTTGGCCTTGACCACGGTGGTGGCGCCTGCGGCGGCGTCCGGGGCATGCGTCATTGCAACCTCCATCCGGGCACGGCTGGGGACCGCGGCGCCGGGCCCGTCCGGCGCCGCCCCAACTACCGCGTCAGTGAAGCGGTTTGCGTGCGCGGAGGTCCACGACCAAAAATCGATGCCCCGGATAGGCGGCGCCTATGACCCCGAGTACGCCACCCGGAACCCGGTGTTGCCCGACGTGCTGTCCGCCGTGTTGGAGGTGCGGGCGGCGACGCGGTAGCGGTTGCAGTACGAGTGGTGGCACAGGTACGAGCCGCCGCGCATGACGCGGGTGTTCGGGTCGCCGTCCGGCTCCCACAGGTCGGCGTTCCACTCCCACACGTTGCCCGCCACGTTGTAGAGGCCGTAGCCGTTGGGCTGGTAGGCGTGGACGGGGGCCGTGCCCGCGTAGCCGTCCTCCGCGGTGTTCTTGGTGGGGAAGGTGCCCTGCCAGATGTTGCACATGTGCTCGCCGCCGGGGGTCAGCTCGTCGCCCCAGGCGTAGCGGGCCTGGTCGAGGCCGCCGCGCGCCGCGTACTCCCACTCGGCTTCAGTGGGCAGCCGGCCGCCCGCCCACTTCGCGAAAGCGGCGGCGTCGGACCAGCCGACGTGGGTGACCGGGTGGTCCCAGCGGCCTTCGAGGTCGCTGCCGGGGCCTTCCGGGGTGCGCCAGGTCGCGCCCTCCACGCCGCACCACCACGGGGTGGCGTCGGGGCGCGGCGAGATCTTGCGGAGGTGGCCGGGCAGGAACTTCGCGAACACGTAGCTCCAGCCGAAGCGTTCGGCCTCGGTGCGGTGCCCGGTCGCGTCGACGAACGCGGCGAAGCGTGCGGTGGTGACGGCGTACTCGTCGATGGCGAAGGCCTTCACGTGCACCTCACGCACCGGTCCCTCCGCGTCCCCGGGGTTCGCGTCGGCGTCCTCGCTGCCCATGCGGAAGGTGCCGCCGGGCAGGTCGGCGCGGGTGTCGTACGCGGGCTCCTCGCGGGGTGCGAGCGTGACGGCGACCGGTCCCGCGCCCGCGGCCTGCGGGCCGCCCTCACGGGAAGGGGCGCAGCAGGAGGGGGCCGGTCCGGGAGTGCAGCCGCTCATGACGCCGCGCCCTCCGACTCGAACGCGGACAGCGTCGTGTCGTAGTCGGTCGGTACGTCGTACATGGGTGTCATCCAGTGGTAGAAGTTGTCGCCGCGGTCGCGCAGCAGGTGGTACAGGCGGTGCATCAGCTGCGTGCGCGCCTCGCGCAGTTCCGGGTGTTCGTAGCGGTTCTGCAGTTCGTCCGGGTCGGCCTGGAGGTCGTACAGCTCGTTGCGGGACTCGGGGTTCACGACGAGCTTGTAGCGGCGGGTGCGCAGCATGCGCTGAGGGTACGGGAAGTGGTGTCCGTGGTACTCGGCGAGGTGGTGCTCGTCCCACTCGGGGTGCTCGCCGCGGGCGAGCGGCAGCAGGCTGCGGCTGTCGACGGCAGGGGCGGCGTCGGCGCCTGCCAACTCGAGGATGGTCGCCGTGTAGTCGGTGAGGGAGACGAACTCGTCGCGGACCTGGCCCGCCGGGGCGCCCGGGACCTTCAAGAGCCCGGGGATGCGGTAGATGTCCTCGTACATGGCGGGGCCCTTGTCGTGCAGGCGGTGGGCGCCGGTGAACTCGCCGTGGTCGGCGGTGAAGCAGACGGCGGTGCGCTCGTCGAGGCCGAGGTCGCGGACGGCCTGCATGATGCGGCCGATCTGCTCGTCGATGAGCGTGACGTAGCCCCAGTAGGCGGCTATCAGCTTGCGGCTGTCCTCGAGCGGCATGGTGTCGAAGGCCCACAGTTGGCTGTAATTGCTCTGTACCGGGGGCTTGTTCGCGAAGGTCTCGGCCATGGATGCGGGCAGTTCGACGAGCTCCGGGTCGTACATGTCGAAGTACTCGTTCGGCAGGATGTACGGCAGGTGGGGGCCGAAGAAGTGGGTGGCGAGGAAGAAGGGGCTGCCCTGGCCGCCGTTCTCGTCCTTGGCGAAGCGTTCGAGCATCTCGATGGTGCGGGTGGCGAGGTAGTACTCGAAGGTGGCCTCGACGGGCTGGTGGAGGCGGGCCGCGAGGAGGTTGCCGGGGCTGCCGTTGGGGGTGGTGCCGCGCATCCGGTCGCTGATCGCGTACTCGGGCAGGCCCCGCTCCTTGAGGTAGTCGAGGTAGTCGGGGTGGTCGACGGGGTTGTGCCAGCCCTCCAGATTCGGTCCCTCGAAGCCGTAGTCGGCGGCGGTGCGCTGGACGCCGCCGTGCCACTTGCCCAGCAGGCCGAGGTTGTAGCCGTCGCCCTTCAGTTGCTCGGCGAAGGTGAACTGGCCGTCGGAGAGGTCCTCCAGGTAGCCCACGTTGCGCTCGTAGTTGGCGAGGAGCTTGTGCCGGAAGGGGGCCGCGCCGGTGAGCAGGCTGGCGCGGGCCGGGGTGCAGATGGCGGTGGGGGTGTAGCAGCTGTCGAAGCGGGTGCCCTCGGCGGCGATCCGGTCGAGGTTCGGGGTGCGCACGTGCGGGTTGCCGTAGGCACCGAGGGTGTCGACCCGGTGCTGGTCGGTCATCAGGAAGAGCATGTTGTGGCGCACGGCGGTGCCTTTCGGATCGTACGTGGGGTGGTTCGGTTCAGGACAGGTGCTACGAGGCGTGGGTGGCGGCGTCTTCCTCGGGTGACGCCGCGTCCGCCGTCGCGTAACCCGCGAGGAGCGGTGACTCGTGGAAGACGAGGGCGAGCGCGCCGAGCGCGCCGGAGCGCTCGCCGAGCGCGGCCGGTACGAGTTCCACGCCGCGGTGGACGCGGGTGGCGGTGTACCGGCGGAAGGCGTCCTCGACGGAGCGCAGGAAGGCCGGGCCGAGGTCCGCGACTTCGCCGCCGAGCACGATGCGGCGCGGGTTGGCGGTGCTGGAGGCGGCGGCGAGGGCGCGGCCGACGGCGTGCGCGGCGCGTTCGACGACGGCGCGCTCGGTGTCCGCACCGGCCGCGAACGCCTCCGTGAACCGCTCCCAGCTGCGCCGACCCGCCGCTCGCAGCAGCGCCGGCACGGCGGCGACCTGCTCCAGGCAGCCGTGTCCGCCGCACCAACAGCGCGGCCCTTCGGCGTCGACGCTGATGTGTCCGAGCTCGCCCGCCGCGCCCTGCGCTCCCCGGAACAGCAGTCCGCCGGCGACGAGCCCGCCGCCGATGCCGTAGGAGAGCGTGAGGTGCAGTGCGTCGCCCGCGCCGCGTGCCGCGCCCCAGATGGCCTCGCCGAGCGCGGCGAGCCGTGTGTTGTTGTCGGCGAGAACCGGCACGTCGAGCGCTTCGGAGACGGAGTCGGCGACGGTCTGCCGCCGGTCCGTGGTGTCTCCGGGGCCCGGTGTGCCGATGCCGACGCCGCCGAGTCCGGCGAGGTCGATGCCTTCGCGGGTGGCCAGCCCGCGCAGCAACTCCAGGGCGGCGACGGCCTGTTCACGGGCGCCGGAGCGCTGCGCGTGGTGGGTGCCGTCGAAGGCGGTGACCTCGTGCGCGGCGTTGGCGATCGCGACGGTGATGCGCTCGCGGCCCACCTCGATGCCGACCGCCTGGGCGGAGCGCGGGTTGAGGGTCAGCCGGTGCACCGGGCGGCCACGGCCCGAGGGCGGGCCGGCGGGTTCCTCGGTCACCACGCCGTCGGCGAGAAGTTGCCCGACGATGCCGGAGAGCGTGGTGCGGGAGAGTCCTGTGGCGGTGGCCACGTCGGCCCTGCTGCTGGGGCCCTGCCTGCGCAGCACCTGGAGGACCCGCTCCACGTTCCCGTACCGCAACTGGCGCAGCACTGTGGGGTTCCCGGTGGGGTGTTTGACCACTGCCATGCGTCGGATACTCCCCCGCTCCGCGCATTTTCGTCAAGAGTCCAGACAGAAATCAAAAGAGCTGGTCCGACCCCCTTGATTTTCGTCGGAGTGTTGACGCTAATGATGCGGAGCCGACCAGCAAGGGAGCTCGTCATGCCTGCCGTCACCAGGACCTCGGTGTCCGACGCACCGAGCGCGGACGTCCGTTCACGCCGCACGCTTCTGCTCTATCTCTGCGGCGCCTTCGGCGGTCTGCTGTCCGGGTACGACATGGGCATCGTGGCGGGTGCCCAGCTGTTCCTCACCCGCGACCTGGGCCTGAGCGCCTGGATGCAGGGCGCGTTCGTCAGCTCCCTGATGATCGGCGCCATCGCCGGCTGCTTCGCGGCGGGGCCCGCCACCGACCGCTGGGGGCGCCGCCCGGTGATGCTCTGCACGGCCGTCGTGTTCGGCGCCGGGGCGCTCGGCATGGCGCTGGCGACCGGCCCCTGGATACTCATCGCGTTCCGCGTCATCACGGGTGTGGCCGTCGGCCTCTCCTCGTCCGTGATCCCCAGCTATCTCTCCGAGCTGGCCCCGACGGCGATCCGTGGCCGGGTGTCGACGCTCAACCAGATGATGATCGCGGTCGGCATCTTCGTGTCGTACCTGATCTCCTATCTCCTCTCCGACGCGGGCGCCTGGCGCTGGATGCTCGGGATCGCGCTCGTCCCGGCGGCCGTGCTGTTCGCCGGGATGTGGACGCAGCCGGAGACACCGCGCTGGCTCGTCGCGCACGGCCGTGAGGACGACGCCCGCACGGTGCTCCTTCGGCTGCACACCGAGGAGGAGGCCGAGGCCGAGCTCGCGGACATCCGCGCCGCCGCGCACGGCGCGCACGAACGCAAGGGCCGGCTCCGGGAGTTGTTCGCGGACCGCCGGGTGCGGCGCGGGCTCCGCATCGCCGTCGCGATGGCGGTGATCCAGCAGATCATCGGCTCCAACACGATCGTGTTCTACGCGCCGACGATCCTGAAGGCGGCCGGTTTCGGGGACTCCGCGGCGCTGCTCAACAGCGTCGGGCTCGGCGTCCTCTCGATCGTCACGACGTATCTGACGGGCCGGCTGGTCGACCGGGTCGGCCGCAAGCCGCTGCTGCTCACCGGGCTCGTCCTGATGGTCGTCAGCATGAGCACGCTGTGCGCGGTGTTCTCGCTCGGTCTGCTCCATCACACGCTCGGTCAGGTCGCGGCCGTCGCGGCCCTCGCCGTCTTCAAGGTGGCCTACTCGCTGAGCTGGGCGCCGCTGCTGTGGGTGATGCTGCCGGAGCTGTTCCCGCTGCGGGTGCGCAGCGTCGGTGTGAGTGTCGGCTCGGGCACCAACTGGGCCGCTAATTTCGCCGTCTCGCTGGTCTTCCCGGTGCTGCTGACGGCCGGGGCGGGCGTCGCGTTCGCGCTGTTCGCGGGGATCTGCGTGCTCGCGTTCGCGTTCACGGTGGCGTTCGTCCGGGAGACGGCGGGCCGCTCGCTGGAGACGCTGGAGCGCGCGGCGGCCTGAGCGTTCACATGCGGGCTTGTACGAGGGCGTGGGCGCCGCTGACCCGCCACTTCTGGTGCGGTTCGGCGGCGTCCAGCGCGTTGAGGACGGACGGCTGGAGGCCTGTGATCACGTCGCACTTCAGTGTGCGCAGCGCGACGACGGGCGTCGGCCAGTACGCGGCACGTTCGGCGAACGACGTCGTGGGCTCCCAGAGGTGGTCCCCCACCAGGCGCCGGTAGTTGAGGTCACCCTTGAGCACGGTGAGTGTCGTCGCGGCGAACTCGGCGCGCAGGTCGTCGGGCATGTCGACGTACGGCAGCGGCGCGCAGGAGAAGGGGTGGGCGCGCAGGGTGATCCGGCCCTCCCCCATCGCCGCCCAGATCCGCCCACCGGCCTCGGCCGCCGCGCCGCTCGCCCGGGTCAGGCGCCGCACGCAGTCGACGACGTCGGCGGTCATGGCGTCGGACACGTAGTACGGGTACGGCTTGAGCTGCACGATCACGCGTGCGGCGCGGCCGTGGGCCAGCAGGTGGTCGACGAGCAGCAGGTCGGCGAGGAGTTCCCGCCCGGCGTTGTCCGCGACGAGACTCACCGTGGCACCGCCGCCCGGCGGCAGCGCGGCCCAGAACGCGTCGGAGTCGTCGGCGACGAGCTGTGTGTCCGCGCCCGGTTCGGCGCCGTCGGCGGTGACGCGGAAGCCGAGGTCGGCGCGGTTGCCCCAGAGCGATCCGAGGAGCAGCCCGCGCTCCCGCTCGGCCACCGACACCGAGGCCAGGCGGTCGACGGCGCCCAGCTCGGCGTCGGTCTCCGGGGTGTCCAGTTCGGCCTGCTTGAACGGCCAGAACGGGTCGACTCCCCGCCAAACCCCGTCCCCCTCGGCGAACTCTCCGAACTCACCGCTGTCACCGAAGTACCCGACGGCGCCGAGGAGTTGGCGGTAGAAGTAGCTCTCCGCCCACAGGAACGGCGCGTCGAACCACGACGCCCCGAACCATTCGCTCCCCCACGCGTCCCAGCGCTCGCGGTCGTGCGCCCCGTCCCCCAGCGGCTCGATCACGCCGTCCGCCGTGTTCCGCAGGAGGGCGTCCAGGGCGCGGTGCTGCTCGGGCCCGTACGGGAACGCGGCCCGCACCTTCTCGATGAGCGCGGGGTGCCGCTCGGCGAGGACACTGCGGGCGAAGGAGCCGGGGACGTTGCCGTGGATGACGGGTGCGAGCGGGGTGTCGGGCATCGGTTGCGGACTCCTGCGAAGCGGTACGGGCCTTCGACCCTAGCCGTAGTGCACGAGGGTCGTCGGCACGACGGCGCGCCGCGTGGCGGCCGGGGTGCCGCCCTGTCCGCTGCCCGCCGACGCCCGTTCACCGAGCCGTGAGACGAGCAACCGGCCCGCCTCCTTGCCGAGTTCGTCGCTGTCGTACGCGGCGATGGTCAGCGGCAGGCCGAGGACGTCGGCGAGTTCGAAGTCGTCGAAACCCGCGAGCGCGGTGGCGGCTCCGGCGGCTCTGATGGCGCGGAACGCGCCGATGGTGTTGCGGTTGTTGGAGCAGAACAGGGCGGTCGGTGGCTCGGGAAGGGCCAGCAGATCGGCGGCGGCGCGTGTCGCCTCGGCCGTCTGCTGTTGTCCGAGGCGTACGTAGTGGGGTTCGCGCTCGATGCCCTCCTCGGCGAGCGCGTCGGTGAAGCCGCGCAGGCGTTCCGCGCCCGTGTAGACGGCGGGCGGCGAGCCGAGGAAGCCGATGCGGCGGTGTCCGGCGCCGAGGAGCTTCCGGGTGACGGTGCGGGCTCCGCCGTGGTCGTCGACGAGGACGCAGTCGGCGTCGAAGCCGTTCGGGGGACGGCTCGCGACGACGACGGGCACGCCGCCGGCCGCCGCGGCGGCGAGGTGTCGCTGGTCGTCGTCGGCGGGCACGACGATGATGCCGTCGACGCGGCGGGCGACCAGGTCCTCGACGAGGTCACGTTCGGCGGCGAGATCGTGTCCGGTGTTCCCGATGACGGTCTTCAGGCCGTGCCCGCCGACGACGGCGTCGACGCCGAGCGCGAGCCGGGAGTAGAAGGGGTTCGCGAGGTTGGTGACGACGAGTCCGACGAGTCCGGTGCCGCTGCCGAGGCGCAGGCTGCGCGCCATCTCGTTGCGCCGGTAGCCGAGTTCGGCGGCCGCCGTACGCACCCGCTCCGCGGTGGCGGGCAGCACCTTGGGGTCGTCGCGCAGCACACGCGAGACCGTCATGGCGCTCACCCGCGCCCGCTGTGCGACGTCCCGCACCGTGGGATGCGCGTCCTTGGCGGCACCGGCCCCACCGCCGACACCGGCCGTGGACTTGCCCAATGTCTCCCCCTTGCCGGTCCTCGTGGCCGCTACCATCCCGGCCCTGTTCGCTCTCGGTCCCGGGCGGCGACCGCGCGCGCCGCGCCCAGCAGCGCCGCGTCACCGGCGAGGGCGGCGGGGCGCATCGCACGAGTATGCCACGTGGGAGGCCGCCGCTTCACCTCCGGGCGGTCCCGGTCCGTGCCGCTCCCGGCAGGGGCGTTGATGGGTGGACCGTGCACCTCGGGGCACCAGCCCGTCTTGGTGAGAGCCGTGTGCAGGGCCGGCGCGATCAGGTCCCAGGAGCGGGCCATCGACCCGCCCACGACGAGCGCGGTCGCCCCGAACGCGGCCAGGCGCGGGCCCAGCGCCGTGCCCAGAGTTCCGAACGCCTCGTCCAGGACGCGGCGGGCGCGCCGCTCCCCCGCCCGGGCCCGCTCGGCGATGTCGCGCACGTCGACGTCCCGCTCGCCGTACCGGGCGACGAGGGCGCGGCGGGACACGGACTCCTCCAGCGGTGCGCCGTCGACGGCCGTCAGGTCCATGCGGCCCTCGGGCGGAACGCCGGGCCCGTGGTCGAGGATCCGCCCGTTCGCGAGGAACGCCGAGCCGACGCCCGTGCCGAGGGTGATGCCCACGACATGGGTGTGTCCGGCGGCGGCTCCCATCGCGCACTCCCCCAGCAGGAACGCGTGCGCGTCGTTGAGGAAGACGATGCCGCCGGGCCTGCGTGCCATGCGGTCGAGCAGCGCGGCCCGCACGTCCGTCCCGTAGAGCGCCTCGAACTTGCCGACGTCCGCGAAGAGTCCGATGCCGCGCGTGTAGTCGAAGGGGCCGGGCAGCGCCATGCCCCAGGTGGTTCCCGCGGGGGTGTCGAGCGCGTCGGCGCAGCGGCACACCGCGCCGAGGATGTCCTCGGCGCGGGCGCCCGGGTCGAGCGGGCGGTGCGTGCGCCGCTCGACCCTGCCGTCGGCCGGGTCGACGAGGCCCGCGGTGACATGGGTGCCGCCGACCTCGATGACCGGGATCACCGGACGAGCGCCTTCACGACCCGCACAGGCCCTGCGCCCGCCGCGCGGAGCCGGTACCGTCCGACGGCCGCGGGCACGGTCAGTGTCTCGGCATAGGCCAATTCGTGGGTGTCACCGGCCTCGGTGTGCAGGGTGACACCGTCGCCGTCCACCACGTTGAGGACGTGGAAGCGCCCGGCGGTGTCGTCCTGGGCCTCGGCGTCCGCGTCGAGCGCGTACCTCCGCACCTCGTAGAACATCTCGTCGAGCGCACCGATGACCTCCTCGCGCCAGCCGTCCCCCTCGCGCAGGGTGCGGGGCGCCTGTACGAGGTCGCTGGCGACGGCCTCGCCGCGCCGTGTGGTCTCCAGGTTGGCGAAGCCGTGCTCGTACGGCAGGGGGCGCGGGTTGCCGTCGGCGTCGGGCCTGAGCCAGTCGTAGAAGCGCAGGCTGTACAGGTAGGGGGTGGCGCTGATCTCCAGGACGAGGTTGCCGGCGCCGCTGGCGTGCGGGGTGCCGGCCGGGATGAGGAACAACTGGCCCTGTTCGGCGGGGAAGGCGTGGACGTGGTCCTCGACCTCCATGGGTGTGCCCTGGGTTGCCGCCGCCTCGACCTGCTTGCGGAAGGCGTCTACGTCGGTGTCCTCGCGCAGGCCGAGGAACACCTTGGTGTCGGGGCTGCCGATGGTCATGTAGTACGTCTCGTGCTGGGTGTAGTGCCAGCCGAACTTCTCGCGCATGTAAGCCTCTTGGGGGTGGCAGTGCAGCGAGAGGTTGCCGCCTCCGACGGTGTCGAGGTAGTCGAAGCGGATGGGGAACGAAGTGCCGAAGCGGGCGTGCGGCTCCTCGCCGAGGACACGGTCCGGCTCCAGTACGCACAACAACTGGAACGGCACCTCGACCTGCGCCTGCGGGCCTGTCCCGACGAGGATGCCCGCCTCGGGTGCGATGAGTTCGTAGCCGAGCGCCGTGTTGCGGGACTCGGGGTTGAAGCCGAGTTCGTTCTGCGCCCAACGGCCACCCCAGGGCGTGGAGTTGAAGAACGGACGGGTGCGCACGGGTTGGCGGGCCAGGGCGGCGCAGGTGGCGCGCAGGCCGGGGCCGTCGAGCCACGTCGGGTGACCGGGGTCCTGGAGGTCGAGCCAGCCGTCGATGCGGGGGGCGAGGGTGTCGCGGTGCCGGTCGAGCATGGGCCAGTCGGTGTAGAACAGCCGCCGCAGGTCCGGCTTCTCGCCCGGCAGGCCGAGGTTCGCGCCCGGGGCGCCGGCGACCGTGGCCGCCTCCGCGTACCGCTTGGGTACGTCGGCGTACCAGAGCACGTCGTGGTCGACGAGCGCGGCGCCGGGGCCGTACACGACGAGGAGTCCCCCGGCGGGGGCTTCGGGTGCGGGGACGGTGTCGAAGAGGTCGTCGAGCGGGTTCTCGGCGAGCTTGCGGAAGTAGGGGTCGTCCGCGCCTTCCGGGTGGCCGACGCGGGCACCGATCTCGGCGGGTGGCGCGTAGTGGTCCCGTACGTCGAGCAAGGTCACGGAGCGGGCGGCTCCCAGGCCTTCGGCGAGCGCGTCCCAGTCGACGGAGGGAACCCCTTCCACCGCCAATACGCATGCGGTGGAAGGGAGTTGTGCCGCCACCCGCTCCCAGCCGGCGGCGAGGACGGCGTCGGGAGCGGGGGCGTAACGCGGGTCGTGCCGGTACACAGAGTCTCCTTTACGCAGAGGTGCGCCGTGTCGGCGTCACCAGCGCCGTCAACGTCGGAAGAGCACCGCGATGGTGCCGAAGGCGGGGACGTCGACGGTGACTTCGCCGTCCGCCAGTGCCAGTTCGTCCCCTGCCCTGCCGTGATAGTCCGCGAGCCGCGCCGAGGCGACAGGGAAGAGCGCGCGCACCGGGCAGGCGACGGGTTCCTCGGCGAAGGACTGCAACCTCAGCAGCACGGCCCCTTCGGCGTCCGGGGTGGTGGCGCCGACGAGTCGTACGCGCGGGTCGCCGACTGTCGCGAACGCCAACTGGTCGGCGGCGTCGGCGGATACGGGGCCGCGGGCCCGCACCGCGTGCAGCGGCCGCGAGGTGCCGGCGGCGGTGCGCGGGCCGAGTCCCGCGACGTCGGATCCGGTGGCGCAGGAGAGCGAGTACCTGAAGGTGAACTCGAAGGCCTGCTCGCTGGGGAAGTTGGTGTCCCACAGGTTGTTGTGGATCCACGAGTAGACGGTGGCGGGTTCGTCGTGGTTCATGGTCTTGGGGAACGGGGCGTACGGCAGGGCGATGTTGCCGAACTGGACGAGCGGCGCGTCCTGCGTTGCCCAGCCGACGGCGAGGTCGTCCTCCTGGAGCGTCACCCAGCGGCGCACGGCCCGCATGTGCAGGGCGGATCCGGGAACCACGGAGAGCCCTGTGCCGGTCGCGCCGCCCGAGGCCTCCATCCGCACGGTGGGTGTCTCGAAGGCGAAGGGGAAGGCGAAGTAGGCGCTCTCCTTGCCGAGGGTGGCGTCCTTGTCGACCTGGTTCTCGATGTCGAGGCGCCCGATGCCGTGCGGCAGGGTCAGCGTGGTGCGTACGCGGTTGGCGCCCGGCGGGCGGGTCTCGTACGTGAGGGTCTCGGCGGTGGCCGTGGTGCGGCGGGCGATGAGCGCGGCGGGCGGGGCGACGGAGCGGTTGCCGAGGTGTTCGAGGCGGTCTGAGGCCGTGGTGCGGCTGGAGTTGTGGTTGAAGCCTCCGGACGTGGTGTAGCTGTCGTGGATGTAGGCGTTGAAGCCGGTGATGGCGTCGGCGCGGACGAGTTCGCGGCCGGTCGCCTTGTCGATGACGGAGGCGATGCAGGCGCGGGCCAGGTCGACGCGGACGGCGAGGTGTTCGTTCTCCAGGAGCAGCGGGTTCGCGTGGGCGTGGGCCGCGGCGGCGGTGTCGGCCGGGTTCTCGCGCTCGCTGCCGCCGGTGGGGTTCCAGCCGGTGGCGGCCTTGACGACGGTCGCCTCCTCGGTGGCGCCGTCCAACGTGGACGTCGCGCGCACGTCGAGGCGTACGGAACCGGCGGCCGGCACGTCGTCGACGCGGACGAGGAGGAATCGGCCCGCGTCGCGGTGCTCCTCGTTGGCCTGCGGCCGCTCCTCGTGGGTCAACTCGGCGCCGGTGCGGGCGTCGTGGACCGTGACGGCCTGTTCGAGCGGGACGCTGGATTCCGGCAGGAAGATCTCGGCGACCTCGGTGCGCGGCCAGGAACACGTGTTGACCACGTGGAACGCGGCGGGGGTGTCGGCGGGGCGGGCGAGGCGCTGGCCGAGGCGGGCGTTCGCCCGGTTGAGGAGTGACTGGCCGTCGTCGCGGGCGCGCACGGCCTGCCCGTACTTCCAGTGCCACTGCTGCTCGCCGGAATGGCCGTGGTCGTGGCCGTGCGTCCAGGGGTCCCCCGCTCCCCAGGTGTGTTCGTCGAAGAGGGACACCGCCTCGTACACACCGGCGGAGTCCCGTGTGTCGTCGGCCGCGCCGGTCGCGCCGAGGACGCCCGCGAAGCTGCCGATGGTCTGCGCGTCGGCGACGACGGACTGGGCGGTGCGGGCCATCGACAGCGGGTGGGCGCCGGAGCCGACGCCGTCGACCCACCAGTCCGTCCAGTCGCCCTCGAAGGTCTGGATTTCGTCGCCGAGCCGGTTCTCGGCGTCGGTGAAGAAGTCCTCGTTGCGCGACAGGCGCAGCTGCGGGTAGGCCCACGTCTCGTTCCAGCGGCGCACCGTGTCGGCGATGACGCGGCGCGGCGGTGCGTTGTCGCCGAACTTGCCCTGGACGCGCAGGTGCAGGACGTCCCACGGGTAGGGCTCGCGCTTGATCTCCTCCTCGTCCATGGCCCAGCCGAAGATGCCACCGCGGTACGGGTACGGGTGGGAGGCGAGGGAGGTCAGGTAGGCGGGCAGCAGGTCGTCGACGGACGAGTAGTCGGTGTCGAAGCCGAGCAGCGGGCCCTCCATGTAGGCGAGGCCGTGCGGGGTGTCGGTCATCCAGACGAGCACGCTGTTGCCGCTGGGGGCCTGCCAGCGGAACAGGCGCGGCAGCTTTTCGCCGCCGACCAGGTGCGGCACGGAGCGACCGGCCCAATTGTGCGCTACGGACAGGTACTTGACGCCCGCGGCGCTCAACGCGTCGACGAGGCCCACGACATGGCCGGGCACGTCGGTCTGCATGGCCGAGGTGAAGTCGACGCCGTGCTCGTCCCGCACCTGGTGGGCCAGGCGCAGCAGTTCGTGCAGTTCGTCGGTGGAGCAGGTCTCGCTGTGCAGGTTGAACGGCAGGGCGGTCAGCTCGATGCGGCCCTCCTGCACCCGCCGTACGAACTCCTTCACCTGTTCGGCGGGGCGGGCCTCGGCCCACTGCTGGAAGGAGAGCAACGACTCGACACACCAACGGAACTGTGACTCGGGTTCCCAGTCGTCGGTGGCCTGCGTCAACTCCAGGCAGGAGTCGAGGAACGAGAGGTGCTCGGCGAGGACCTTGCCCTGCGGGTCGGTGTAGCCGATGTCGAGGTGCGAGTGGTGGACGAGGTGGATGGTCCACTCCCGCTGCGGGGTGAGGGTGACGTCGATGCCACCCTCACCCGATGACACCACGGTGACACGCTGCGCGGTGTCGACGGCGGGCAGCAGCAGGCGCACGGAGCCGTTCGGCCCGGAGATGCGCTCGGCGGGCAGCGCCGTGCCGGACTCGGTGCGCACGGTGAGCTCGGCCGGGATCCCGCCCCCGTTCACCGCCTCCACGCGCAGTGATTGCAGCAGTCCGCCGTCCTGTGCGCGGCGCATCAGCGGCTCGACGGTGAGCCGCAGCGGGCTGCCGGACAGGCTGCCTTCGGCGCTCACGACGGAGCCGCGCAGGCTCTCCCGGATGCGGTCGTTGTCCCAGTCGGTGGTGCGGACGAGGGCCCGTGTGGTCATGCGGACTTCTCCAAATCAGGGTGTGGGGAAGGACGTTCAGCGTGCGGAAGCGGTGACGCCGCGCAGGAACAGGCCGCGGAACGCCAGGAAGACGACGAGGGTCGGCACGGAGACGATCATGGCGCCGGCCAGGATGACGGGCGGGCCCGACGAGGCGAAGGCGTTGTTGAGATTGGTCAGGGCGGCCATCACCGGCTGGATGTCGGGGCTGCGGCTCAGGGTGATGCCGAACAGCAGGTCGTTCCAGACGGCGGTGAACTGGAAGATGAACGCCGCCCCGAGGCTCGAGCTCATCAGGGGCACATGGATGCGCCAGAAGATCCGCCGGAACGAGGCGCCGTCGAGCATGGCTGCCTCGGTGACCTCCGGTGGCATCGTC
Organism: Streptomyces fractus; assembly: GCF_049844455.1. Lineage (NCBI taxonomy): Bacteria > Bacillati > Actinomycetota > Actinomycetes > Kitasatosporales > Streptomycetaceae > Streptomyces > Streptomyces fractus. Next base: position 123,452 of record NZ_JBMYHI010000002.1, read on the forward strand.
GTCATCTGGTTGCGGATCAGGAAGAACGCGAAGGGCACCGACCACGCCACGTAGATGAGCATCAAGCCGAGCCGGGTGTCGTACAGGTTCCCGTCGGCGTACATGCCGAACAGCGGCGCGAGGAACATCTGCAGCGGGAAGAGGGTCCCCGAGTAGATGAGCCAGAACCAGAACGCCGGCTTCGGGATGGGCAGCACCACGACCGCGAACGCCGCCATGGCCGCGACGACGACACCGGCCGCGCCGCACACCACCGCGTACAGCAGGGAGCCGAGGAAGCTGTCGCCGATGCCCGCGTCGCTCCAGGCGGTCACGAGGTTGTCCCACAGCGCGAAGCCGTTCGGCACCCAACCGGGCTTGCCCGCATAGGCGGTGACCGGCGTCAGCGCGTTCACGACCAGCAGGTACAGGGGAATCAGCCAGAGCACCACGGTGCCGGCGACGAAGATGTTGCGGAAGATCCTTCCCACAGGTGTCACTCCTTGTCGGTCGGCTCGGGTCAGCGCGGGGATGTGTCGGGCATCTGCCGTCGCAGGTACATCCAGGAGGAGGCGACGACGATGACGGACAGGACGAGGGCGATCGCGGAGCCGTAGCCGACGTGGAAGAGCCGGAAGGACTCGCGATACATGGTGAGGGCGAGGGTTTCGGAGGAGCGGGCAGGGCCGCCCTGGGTGAGCACCCAGATCATGTCGAAGGCCTTGAGGCTGTTGACGATGGCCATCCCGATGACCACCACGCTCACGGACCGCAGTTGGGGCAGGGTGATGTGGCGGAACATCCGCCAGCCGGTCGCCCCGTCCAGCTCGGCCGCCTCGACGGTCTCCCGTGGGATCGCGCGCAGCCCGATGGCGAAGAGGACGACGTTGAGGCCGGTCGCCTGCCACGTACTGGCCACGATCATGGAGATGGTGTTCTGCGGCCACTCCAGCAACCACGGCTGTGCGAGGGACCCGAGGCCGATGCTGTGGAGCACCTGGTTGAGGGAGCCCTCCGAGACAAGGATGAACTTCCACAGCACGGCGGTCGCGGCGCCCGAGATCGCGTACGGCAGCACGACGACCAGCTGCGCGATCCGCCCGAAGCGCATCCGGTGTGTGGCCACGGCGATGGCGAGTCCCGCGACGACCGGCAGCAGGAGTGTGCCGGCCACCCACATCACGGTGTTGAGCAGCGACCGGCCGAAGATCGGGTCCTGGGCGAGCCGTGTGTAGTTGTCGAGGCCGGTGAAGTGGCTGCTGAAGCCGTTGTCGTCGAAGAGGCTCCCGTAGATGCTGCGCAGGAACGGGTAGACGAGGAGCACGCCGACGAAGAGCAGCGCGGGCAGTGCCCACGGGACTCCGGCGAGCGGTCCGCCCAGCCGGCCCCCGCCGCGTCCCCGGCCCGCGGCCTGGTGGGGTGTGCGGGTGGGGATCCGGCGTCGGGCGGGCACCGGCTTCGCCGACTCGGCCGCGGTGGGCGTACGCACGATGTCGGTCATGACGCCTCCGCCTCCCGCCACACCGGCCATGCCTCGTCGGCCCGGCCCTGCATCGTGCGCAGCACACTGCGGTACGAGGACGGGTCGAGGAGGCCGGACGCCAGGTCGTCGACCGTGGACTCGACCAGCTCGGGCGGCCCCAACTCCCAGAACCGGTTGAGCTGTTGGGACTTCTTCTCGCGTACGGTCGTGGTGACGCCGTCGATCATCACGTTCGCCGGCGGCACCTTCGGATTCGGGCAACCGTCCTGAAGGGTGTGCGAGAAGGCCTTCATGACGCTGGGGTGCGGCCACGCGGCCGCGGCCCGCAAGGCCTCCGCGCTGTCGGGACCCTTGACCGTGCACACCAGGGCGCTGGACTCGAAGACCACGGCCGGGCGGACGCGGGTGTTCTGCATCGGCAGCACGAACGCGTCGAGGTTCTTGCCGGGTTTGCCTCCGATGCCCGCGAAGGTACCGGCGAGCCAGCTCCCGCAGGGCACCATGCCGACCTTGCCGTGCAGCACGCCCGAGGCGCCGGCCGCGTGCTCCATGTCGAGGGACGTGAACCAGTGCTTGTCGGCGAAGGAGGCGATGGTGCGCATGGCACGCTGCGCGGGGGCGTCGGTGTAGCGCGCCCGGCCGTTCATGAGTTCCCAGTAGAACCCGGGATCCTGTCGGGTGAGAACTTCCTGGAACCAGATGAACGCGGGCCACCGCCCGGCCGTCGTCGCGTGCAGTGGTGTGATGCCCACGCGCTTGAGGCGTTCGGCGGCGTGCAGGAAGTCGTCCCAGGTCTCCGGCTTCTTCAGGCCGTTGGCGCGGAACACCTCCGGGTTGAAGAAGAACACGTAGTAGGCCAGGTTCATCGGCAGTCCGTAGACGCGGCCCCGGTAGGTGAACGCGGGCCGCAGCGCCGGGTCGACCCAGCCCTTTCGGGCGGCGGCCGTCCACTGGTCGGACAGGTCCCGGATGCCGCCGGTGCGGGCGAGGTCCTGGAGCCGGTAGCCGGACCAGTACTTGAGCATGTCCGGCGTCTTGCTGGTGCGCAGCGAGGACTTGACGACCTGCTCGAACGACTCCAGGGACGGGATGACCTCGGGCACCAGCCCGATGCCGTCGACCTTGCGCATCGCCCGCCCCGCGGCCGTGATCGGCGGCGCCCACGTCGGGTTGTCCCCGTGCAGGGCCACCTTGCCGGGAGGCTGCCCTGAGGCGGTGCCGCACGCCGCGAGGAGCGGCGCCGACGCGGTCGCGACGGCACCGGCGGCGGCCGCCCGCAGAACGGCCCGTCTGCCGGGCTTCGCGGCCGGAAGAGCTGGGCCGATGGACGGATGACGGCCTGTCATGGGGCGGCTCCCTCAGGCGGACTCAAGATCGTGTTATCGATAACACGCGTTGCCGGGAGCATGGCGCGAGGACGTGTGGGGCGTCAATGGGCGCGTCACGACGAATCTTCGAACGGGTGCCATGACGTGGCACTCCCACGCAAAGTGACGGAGTATCACCATCAGTGACGCATGGCGACACGCAAGGGAGCCGGACATGCCGTACGAAGAGCGGGCCGACACCGACACGGTGCGCCGCTTCGAAGCCCTGGACGCCGACGGCGACGGCGTCGTGACCTGGCAGGACTTCGAGCACCGGCTCCTCGTCCTGGCGCGCGCCGACCCGGGCATCGGCCCGGAGGGGCTGCATCGGGTACGGACCGGGTTCCGGGCGCTGTGGCATTCGCTGCGGACGGCGGTGGATGCGGACGGGGACGAGCGGATCACGATCGCGGAGTACGCGGCGTATGCGGCGCGGCAGGGGGCGGTGGGGGGTGCGGGGCGGGGTGGGAGTGGCGTGGGCGGGGTGACGGGTCCGGGCGGTCCGGGCAACGCGGGTGACTCGGGCGGTGCGGTCGGCTTCGGTGACTCGGGCGACGCGGGTGTCTCAGGCGGCGCGGGCGACATCAGTGACTCGGGTGTCTCAGGCAGCGCAGGCGACTTCGGTGACTCCGGTGCGGGGCCGCCCGTGTCGTCCCGCTCCTGCGTACCCCCCGACCTGGCCGCACTCCTGCGCGCACCGCTCCCCGAAGACACCGCGCGCCGGGGCGACTTCGCCGGGTACCACCCCAGCGGAGGCACCGAGGTGGGTGACTTCCTCGCGTCGTTCTGGGACCCGGCGGGCGGCTGGCGCTACCCCTGCGCCGAGGGCTTCGCGCGGGCCGACGACGGCTCCCCCGTCGCGTTCCCGTCACTGCTGCTGCCCGCCGAGGTCGTGGACCGGTACGGCGGCGAGCACGGCACGTACCTCGCCCCGGCGGGCACGCCCGTCGCCGCCCGCGCCATCCCTCCCGAGTACCTGCGGCACGCGGACGCGGGCCGCCCCTTGAACTACCACCGTTACGAGGTGTGCCGGGACTTCACCGTGCTCGCGGGGCCCACCGCGCCGGCCTTCGCGCAGGCGGGCTACGGCATCCAGTACAAGGTCAAGCCGGAACTCCTGACCGGGGCGCCCGGGCGGCCGAGCGTGTCATGGCTCGTGCGGCACGGCTACTTGCGCAGGGTGTCGACCTCCGCCCCCTCTGACGCCTCCGACTCCCGGGACGCTGACTGAGCCGTGCCTGCGGCCAACTCACCCGTACCGACACGGCTGTTGCGGCGTCCCCACACCCCGTAGATCACCAGGCCCACCGCCATCCACGCCAGGAACCTGACCCACGTGATCAGCGGCAGGCTGCCCACGAGGAGCAGGCACAGGAGCAGTGCCACGACGGGGACGACCGGGACCCACGGTGTGCGGAAGCCGCGCGGCAGGTCGGGGCGGGTCCGGCGCAGGTACATGACGCCGACGCAGACGACCACGAACGACGTCAGCATGCCGATGTTGCCGAGTTCGGCGAGGTCCTGGATGGGCAGGACGGCCGTCATGAAGGCGACCATCAGGCCCAGCGTCCAGGTGATGCGGCGCGGGCTGCGGGTCACCGGGTGGACATGCGAGAACCACTCGGGCAGCAGTCGGTCGCGGCTCATCGCGAGGAAGACCCGGCTCTGCCCGAGCAGCATGATCATGACGACGGTGGTGAGCCCGCAGATCGCTCCGATGCCGACGACGCGCACCGCCCAGTCCGCGCCGACGGAGGCGAGCGCGGCGGTCACCGGGGCTCCTGTGTTCAGGTGCGGGTACGCGCGCATGCCGGTGATGACGAGGGACACGGCGACGTACAGGGTGGCGCAGACGGCCACGGTGGCCATCAGCGCGATGGGGAGCGTGCGTTGGGGCCGCTTGGCCTCTTCCGCGCTGCTGGCCATGATGTCGAAACCGGAGTACGCGCCGAAGACGATCGCCCCGCCGGTGAGGATGCCCGCGAAGCCGAACGTGGCGTCTGTGCTGATGCCGGCCCAGCCGAGCAGCGGCTGCTGCCAGAAGGCGCCGTCACCGCCCGGCGGGCGCGAATCGGGGATGAACGGCGACCAGTTGGCGATGTCGATGTGGAACAGGCCGACGCACAGGAACACGACGATCGCGGCGAGCTTGACCAGCGTCATGACCGTGTTGACGCGGGCGGTCGTGCGGACGCCGGATGCCAGGACGGCGGTGAGGACGAGGATGATCAGGACGGCCGGTACGTTGACCACCGCGTCGGGCCCCACGATCGACGACGGCAGGTGCACACCGAACGTGGCGAGGAAGTCGGCGACATACTGCGCCCACCCGCTGGCCACCGCCCCCGCTCCCATCGTCATGTCGAGGATCAGGTCCCAGCCGATCATCCACGCCACCAGCTCGCCGAGTGACACGTACGCGAAGGTGTACGCGCTGCCCGCGACCGGCACCGTGGAGGCGAACTCCATGTAGCAGAGCGCCACCAGGGCTGAGGCGAGCGCGCCGAGCAGGTAGGACAGGGCGATGGCGGGGCCTGCGTAGTTGGCGGCCGCGGTGCCGGTGAGCACGAAGATGCCCGCGCCGATCGTGACGCCGATGCCCATCATGGTGAGCTGGAGCGGCCCCAGGGAACGGGTGAGCCGGGTCGTGGGTCGTTCGGCGTCCCGCAGGGTCGCCTCGATGGATTTGGTGCGCACGCTTGCTGGTCCTTCGGGATGGGACGTGGGTTACGAGGCGGTCGCGGCCAGTGCCGTCGGCAGCTGGTCGGCCAGGTACGCGTAGTCCTTGCGGTCGTTGTAGAGGTGTGCGGACAGGCGGAGGAACCCGCGGCCGTTCCAGGTCGTGATGGCCGTCTCGCAGCCGATCGTGTCGGCGAGGTGGCGTTGCAGGGCGTGTGCGGCGTCCTGGTCAGCCGCCGTGCCCTCGGGCAGCGGCACGAGGCGCATCGCCGGGGCCGGGCTGCCGCCGACCGGGGCGGTGTCCACGCCCAGGGCGTCCGCGATCAACTGCTGTGCCTCCCCGGCCAGTTCGGCCATGTGGCCGCGTGCGGCGTCCCAGCCGAAGCGCTCCTCCACGAACTCCAGGGACCGCGGCGCCGCGAGCCAGGGGGCGAGGTCCACCGTGCCCTGCTGGTCGAAGCGCTCGGGGAACGGGTAGGGCGCGCCCCAGGAGTCGGTCAGCGGGTGCAGCCGCTGCGCCCGGTCGCCGCGCGCCACGAGGGCCGCGGTGCCGCGGGGCGCGCAGGGCCACTTGTGCAGGTTGCCCACCCAGAAGTCGGCCTCGCCCGCGTCGGCGAGGGGGTCGGCGAGCATGCCCGGCGCGTGCGCCCCGTCGACGAGCACGAGGGCTCCCGCCGCGTGGGCGTGTGCGGCGATGTCGGCGACGGGGAAGAGGCGGGCGGTGGCGGAGGTGATCTGGTCGACGACCACGAGAGAGGTCGGCGCGCCGGTGTCACCGAGGGCGTCGGCGAAGAGCGCGCCGATCTCCGCGGGTGTCGCGTCGAGCGGGATGTGCAGCGTGCGCACGTGCGCGCCCGCGCGCTCGGCGGCCCGCGTCACTCCCATGGTGACGGCGCCATAGGAGTGGTCCGTCAGCAACACCTCGCTGCCCGGCGGCAGTTCGAGCGAGCCGAGGACCGTGCTGACGCCGGCGCTGGCGTTGGGCACGAGCGCGACGGTGTCAGGGGCGACGCGCAGGTGCCGGGCGATGTCGGTGCGGGCCCGTGCCACGCGTTCCGGGAGGCCGCGGAACCACCGGCACGGGTTGGACTCCATCTCCGTGCGCAGCGCCCGCAGCTCGTCGAGGGTGACACGGGGCACGGCGCCGAAGGAGCCGTGGTTGAGGTGGCGTACGTCGGGGTCGAGGGCCCAGGCGTCGAGGGGGTGGAAAGGCATGTCACTCCGCGAGTCATCCGATGACTGTGTCCGGTCTGGTCGTACTCGCAGGACCGTAGGCGGTAAATTGCTCGGTGAACAGGGGCAGTGAACTGGGTTGTTCGGGAATCGTGAGATTCTTCATCACGACCGACGACCGAATTCATCGGATGACTCGTCGGCCGACTCCTCGGACGGCACAAGGACAGCGAGAGCACGACGCAAGGACAAAGGGGGCAGGAAGATGACGGCCACCGACACGGCGGCAGCCGGTCTGCGGGCGATGATCGCGAGTGGTGAACTGGCTCCGGGCGCGCGGCTGCCGCCTGAGCCCGACCTGTGCGCCCGGCTCGGTGTGTCACGCGGCTCGCTGCGCGAGGCGGTGCGTTCGCTGGCGGCGCTCGGGATGCTCGAACCCCGGCACGGCGCGGGCACGTTCGTCTCCGCGCTGCGTCCGGCGCACATGCTGGCGGGCTTCGCCGCGATGGTCGACGTACTCCCCCTCGACGGCATCCTGGAACTCTTCGACACCCGCCGCGCCGTGGAGTGCCACGCGGCGGCGCTGGCCGCGGCGCGCGCCGACGCGCAGGTGATCGCGCGGCTGCGGGAGCTGCAGGCACGCCTGAGCGCGACCGAGGACCAGCAGGAACTCCACGACCTGGACCACGAGTTCCACACCACGATCTGCGCGGCCTCCGGCAACGAGACCCTGGCCGCACTCGCCGGTGTCCTGCGCTCCCGGGGCCGCCATTACAACGTGTACGGCTCCGCGCAGGGCACGGCGGTCCGCGCGGCGAGCGACCAGGGCCACGAGGCCCTCATCGACGCGCTGGCCGCCCAGGACCCCGCCGCGGCGGCAGCGGCGGCGGGCGCGCACCTCAGCCGGACGGAGAGGTGGCTGCGGCAGCTGCGCCCCGCGCCGGAACCGGGCTGACGCGGAGACCCGTCTCACACCTTCCCGATTGGATCCGCTCAGCCGGCAGCGGCGGCGAGGGGGTGCGCGGTTTCCGTGACCCACACGGGGTTGGAGACGGCGAGCGAGGAGGCGTGCGAGCGGTTGCACGAGGCCCAGAAGAAGGGATCGTCGCTGGAGGCGTGCAGTTCGGCGCGGTAGGGGCCGGGGAGCGGGCGCGGGTCGGTCACGCGGACGCGAGCGGGCCCCTCGGCCTCCACCGGTTCCATGTGCCAGAGCAGCCCGCCCCGCAGGATGAACAGCACGGCGGGGCGAGGTGTGTCGATCTCTACGTCGAGATGGACGGGCTCGCCCGGGGGCGCGGGCACGGTCCCGCCCATCCCGCACTCCCCTGCCGCGGTGCGGGCGGAGAGCCGCAGCCCGGCCCCTCGCGACACGTACGCCTCGCCCGCCCGCAGCGCGCCGATAATGCCTTCGCGGCTGCGCTGCGCCCGTACGACGGTGGTGACTTGGCCGAGCCGGTGTTCTGGTTTCTCGGGGTGGTGGCAGTCGGTGCCGGCGACGCCGGTGATGCGGTGCCCGGCGCCGAGCAGCCGGTCCCACAGTCCGATGGCCGCGTCGTTATTGGCGCCCTGACCGAAGTTGTCGATCTCCAGGAGGTCGACGTCGTCCCAGGTGTGGTCGTCCCTTCGCCACGCCTGCCGCCCGCTGAAGGGGTGGTTGACCCCCACGAGCCCGTCCTGGTCGTGCACATCACGCGCGGCGTCGCCGAAGACCCAGCCGTCGGCGTCGACGTAGGTGCCGGGCCACCGGGACAGTCCGTGCAGATTGGCGTGGCCGAAGTGGGAGGTCAGCTCGATGGACCGGAGGAGCACGAGACCGTCGGCGGCCCCCTGTTCCTCCAGGCGCGCGAGTTCCGTCCAGTGACTCGACGTGAAGTGGTCGCTGACGGCGAGGAAGTCGAGACCGGCGTCGCACGCGGCGTCGAGGAGCGCGGGAAGATCGGCGGAGCCGTCGCTGTGCAGGGAGTGCGAGTGGAGTTCGCCGCGGAGCCAGGTGGAAGGTTCACTTGAGGCGCTCGACTTCGCCCCAACCTCCCTACCCTGAACGGGTGTTACGCCGCCCGCGCTCTCACCCACGAAGACACGCAGCTCATAACTGCCGCCCCGCGTGAAGCGGTCCAGATCGATGCGGATGGTCCACTCCCCGGCGGGCAGCGCCCCCGCATGACATCCGGGAGTGGCCCGCTCCTCCCCCACCTCGAAGAACAGCCGTCGCGGACCCGGATCGCCCGGACACTGCACGTGACCGCGCAGGAAACCGCCGGGGTCGAGGGCGGCCGCGTAGAGCTGAAAACAGTCGGTGACCTTCTCGAAGTCCAACTCGACGCGAAGCGTGCCGACACCTTCGGGAAGGGTCAGGGTGCGGTCCAGGTACTGTTCCGTGATCGACGTAGGATCGATGGTGCGGGTCTCCCGCAGAACACGGCGGCTGTTCACCTGGCCTCCTTGAAACGCGCCACGAACGCCACCGGCCCCCGGCGATCACCCCGGCCGCGCAGACTCGCACGCCAACTTACAAGAGGGTGCGCAGCGTTGTCCGCCGGGAGCGCTACCGGGTGAGGAACGCCTCCAGCGCCCTCGCGTCCCCTGCCTCTGCCAGGCAGAGCACAGTCGCCTCCAGCGCCTGGGCCCGATCCGGATCGAGCACCCGGCCGGCAAGCCCACGAAACTTCTCCCGGACGGCCACTTCGGTGAGCGGGTTCCCCGGTGAGCCGCTGGGTTCGTCGACCCGTAGAGACCAGCGTCGCCCGTCGGTGCTGGTCACGGTGATGACCGGCTCCTCGTCCGCCGGCATCGCGTCATCCACCTCGAGCTCGATACGATCCATGGCCGCGCGCGACGGAACCCCGTCCCCGCTGACACCGATGTAGGCCTCAAGTCCCGCTTGACCGTGGGTGATTACGGCGGCCAGGGCGCACGGGAGGCTGAGTTGCGCCGCCGCCAGCGTCGCGGTTCCCCGCCCGCCGCACATACCGTGCAGGAACGGGCTCATGCGTACGCGGACGGTGGCGATGTCGTCCGCGTCGAGGTCTCGGTCGGCCATGATGGCGAGCAGGGCGTCGACCGACGAATGGGTGCCGCGGCATGAGGCGTACGGTTTGATGGAGCTGCGCATGATCTTCCAGTTCCGCCCCAACTCCTCGGTGAGTGCGGCCGGTTCGGCCTCCTTGCCGGCGTACGTGGGGAGCACACCGCCCCAGGTGTCGTCGAAGACCGCCGACGGCCCCGTCATCCCGGCTGCCGCCATGCGTGCCGCGAGCAGGCCGCTCTCGGCCGCACGGCCCGCGTGCAGCCTCTTGGTCATGGCCCCGTCGTGGACGAAGGCCCACAGGCCCGCACTGCCACTGGACGCCAGGCCGAGGGCGGCTTCCGTCTGGCGGGTGGTGAGGCCGAGGACATGGGCAGCCGCTGCCGCCGCCCCGAAGGGGCCGCAGGTTCCCGTGGAGTGCCAACCGGCTCCGTTGTGCGCCTCGTAGCCGCCGAACGCTTCGAGCATTCTGCGCCCTACGTCGTACCCGAGGACGATCGCGGTGAGCAGCCGGGCGCCGCTCACCGGGGCGGCACCGACGGCGGTGGCCGCGAGCGCGGCGGGTACGACGACGGCGCCCGAGTGGTCGCATCCCCCGGTGTCGTCGACCTCATAGGCGTGGCTCGAGACACCGTTCACCAGGGCCGCCGCCCGGGGTGCGAGCCGCTCGTGCGTCCCCCACACCGGAACGTCGCCACGCTCCGCGCCGAGCGCCGACAGGGCGATCCGGGTCTCCTCGCTCTGCGCGCCCGCGAGGCCCGCTCCGAGGGTGTCCAGGAGGTGGAGCGTCGCCTTGCGTGTGGTGGCTTCCGGGAGGTGGTCGTATCTGGTGTCGGTGATCAGGCCGGCGAGCCGGGCTAGTGGGCTCGGAGTCATACGACGGGCTCCCCTTCCGCCCGGAGCCGGGCGAACAGGTCCGCCGGGTGACCGGGGCCGTTGTCCGGGTGGTTCGTCCGCCACCAGTCGGCGATCCGCGAACCGGTCGTGATCCACACGTCGGGGTGGGCCTGGATGTGGGTGATCAGGTCCCGGACGAGCCCGATCCTGCCCGGCGTTCCCGTCACTTCGGGGTGCAGCCGCAGCACGTAGCACAGCCCGTAGCGGTGGTGCGCCGCGAATTCCTGCGTCCAGTTGCCGAGAACGTGCGCGTACGACGCGATCCTCGACTGGCCCGTCGGGAAGGGCGGTTCGAGGTTGAAGAAGAAGTACTGGTGGTCCTCCAGTTCGTACTGGACCGGGATCTCGACGACGCCGCCCGTGCCGGGGTGGAGGTAGGGCAGGTCGTCGCCGGGTGACGAGGAGGACCAGTCGAGGCCCGAGTCGGCGAAGCGGGCTCCGAGCCCCGGCTTCCACTCCCCGGCAGGGGTGCGGAAACCGCGCACGGGTGCGCCGGTGACCTGCCGCAGCCGGTCGGCTCCCTCGCGGACGACGCGTGTCTGCTCGTCGAGTGTCAGCGGCTGGAAGTCCTCGTGCGCGTCTCCGTGGCAGGCCGTCTCGTGTCCGGCGGCCGCGATGCGACGCACCGAATCAGGGTGGCGTTCCGCGTTGCGGCCGGGAACGAACCACGTGGTGGGAACCTCGAGTTCGGAGAACAGGCCAAGCAGTCGGTCGATGCCGCGGTCCGTGCCGTAGCGCCCGACGGACAGCGTCTTGCCGCGGTCCGCTATGGCAGGCGAGCCACTGAGGAGTGCGAGGTCGGCATCGTGATCGACGGTGATCATCACCGCGGCGCGTGCGTCGTTCGGCCACCGGCCGTTGGTGTCGTTCACGCGGCGGCCGCCTCCGTCCCCTGCCCGCTGTCGATCCACCAATCAGCCACGTCGTGGCAGGTCGCGAACCAGACGTCGTCCTGTGCACGCATGTGGTCGATGAGTTCCTCCAGGAGCAGCAGGCGACCGGGCCGCCCCGAGACCTTTGGATGGAAGAGGGTCGTCAGGCAGAGACCTTCGGCGCGGTATCCGTCGAACTCGCGCTTCCAGTTGTCGAGCGTCAGGGCGTAACTCGCGATCCGGTCCTGGCCGCCGGGGTAGTCGGGGTTGCGGTGGTAGGCGAGGAAGGCATAGTCGTCCATGTCCCAGCGGGCCGGTATCTCCACGAGCTCGGTCGGAGCGCCGTCGAGCGTGTGCCGGTACGGGCGGTCGTCGCCGCGCATCGAGCTCGAATAGCGGAAGCCGTGCTCGCGCAGGATGCGCGGGGTCTCGGGGTGCCAGTCGCCCGACGGAGAGCGGAAGCCGGTTGCCTCGACGCCGAGGACGTCGCGGAACACCCGCTGGCTGCGTCTGATGACGGCGTGCTGCTCGTCGATGGTGAGGTCGTAGAAGCACTCGTGCCGATAGCCGTGGTGGGCGACCTCGTGACCCCGCTCGACGATGGTGCGGCAGGCCTCGGGCCAGTGCTCCACCACCCAGGCCGGGGCGAAGAAGGTGGCGGGGACCCCGGCCTCGTCCAGGAGGTCGAGCAACCGGGGCAGCGCCCGGTGAGGCCCGTAGCCACCGAGCGCGAAGTAGCCGGGCCGGTCCCACAGGGAGCCGTCGAGCATGGCGCCACCGGTGGGTCCGTCCAGGTCGAAGGCGAGGGCGACCGCGGCCCGGTGCCCGTGCGGCCAGCGCGGCGGGCGCGGATCGACAGGGGTGTGCATGAGTCAGTCCTCAACTCCGTTGAACTTGGGCGCCATTGCCCCGTAGGCCATTCCGGCCTTCTTCAGGATCCGCTGGTACGTTCCGTCGGCGCGGAGCTGCCGGAAGCCCTTGAGTACGAGTCGCGCCATCGGCTTGTCGTCCTTCTTCACCACGGCGGCGAACGGCTTTGCCGGGATCGGATCGAGCACCACCTTGAACCGTCCGGGTTCGGTGCGGTCGAAGAAGGCGAGGTTCTCGCCGCCCTGGATGGCGACGTCCGCGCGCTTCTGCTCCAGTTGCAGGCGGGCCGCCGCGCCGGAGTCGGTGGGCAGGATACGGATGGCGGGCCTGCCCTTCGCGGTGCAGTACCGCTTGTTGTAGTCGAGAGCCTGGCCGTAGTAGTCGGTTGTCTTGCTGACGGCGAGCTTGCGGCCGCACACGTCGCCGCTGTCGTGGAATTCGCCGGCGCGGCTCGGCAGCGTGTAGAAGCGGCCGACGGTGTCGAAGTAGTCGACGAAGTCAACGGTCTCCTGACGGTCGACGGTGTCGGAGATCCCGGACATCACCAGGTCAACCCGGGAGGTGGTCACAGAGTTCATCAGCTGGTCGAACTTCTGTTCCTGGAAAGTGACCTTGAGGCCGAGTTCGGCGCCGAGCGCCCGCGCGAGGTCGACATCGACTCCCACCACACGGTTGGTCTTCTCGTCGCGGTACTCCATCGGCGGGAAGTCGGGCGACAGGCCGATCTTGAGTTCCTTGTCCTCGGTGATGGACGGAGGCAGTCCGCCCTTGCCTGCCGCGGACGCGGGCATGCTCGTACTGACACAGCCGGTGAGCGCGGCCGTCGCGGCGAGGCAGGCCACGACGGCTGCGAGCGCGCGGAGCGGACGGGACATGGCTTCTCCTGCGGACTCGGGGCTCACAGGACGCGGGCCAGGAACGACTGCGTGCGCGGGTGCTGAGGGTTCACGAGCACCTCGGACGGCGGGCCGACCTCCAGGATCTCGCCGCCGTCCATGAACGCCACGCGGTCGGCGACCTCGCGCGCGAAGGAGATCTCGTGCGTGACGACCATCATCGTCAGACCGCTGCTCGCCAAGTCCTTCATCACCTCGAGCACTTCACCGACCAGCTCGGGGTCGAGCGCGGAGGTCGGTTCGTCGAAGAGCATCAGGTCGGGTTCCATCGCGAGGGCACGGGCGATGGCGACGCGCTGCTGCTGGCCGCCGGAGAGCTGGCGCGGGTAGGCGTCCGCCTTGTCCTTCAGTCCCACCCGGGCCAGCAGTTCGGCGGCGCGCTCGCGGGCGGCGGCACGCGCCACGCGCTTGACGCCGACAGGCGCCGCGATCACGTTCTCCAGAGCCGTCATGTGAGGGAACAGGTTGAACCGCTGGAACACCATGCCGATGCGTTGCCGCTGCCGGGCGATGGCGCGCTCGTTCAGCTCGTGCAGCTTGTTGCCCTGCTGCCGGTAGCCGATCACCTCGTCGCCCACCCAGATGCGACCCGAGTTCACCTGCTCCAGGTGGTTGATGCAGCGCAGGAACGTGCTCTTGCCGGATCCGGACGGGCCGAGCAAACACACCACCTCGCCGCGCCGCACATCGAGATCGATACCCCTGAGGACCTGGAGGTCTCCGTAGCTCTTATGCACCGACTCGGCCCGCACCAGGGCGCGTTCGGTGCTCGTCGTGACGCTCATCAGGAGACCGCCTTCTTCTGCTGGAGGGTCTTGCGCAGCCGCTGCAGGGGAGTCGCGGGCAGCGCTCGGCTGCTGCTCCCCCTGGCGAAGTGTCGTTCCAGGTAGTACTGCACGACCGAGAGGACGGAGACCGCGGCCAGGTACCAGATGGCACACACGATCAGCAGCTCCATGATCCGGTTGTTGACGAAGTAGATGTGCTGCGCCTCGGAGAGGATCTCGCTGACGCCGATGGCCGACGCGAGCGAGGTCGTCTTGAGCATGCCGATGGTCTCGTTGCCGATGGGCGGGAGGATCACCCGCATCGCCTGCGGCAGGACGATCTGGCCCATGGTGCGCAGGCGTGACATGCCGAGCGCCTGGGCCGCCTCGGTCTGTCCCTCATCGATGGAGAGGAGGCCAGCGCGCACCACTTCGGACGTGTAGGCGCCCTGATTGAGGCCGAGGCCAATGGCGGCGGCGACGAACGGGGTGACGAGGTCGACGGTACGGGCGCCGCCGAGGCCGGGCAGCGACACATACGGAAAGAGCAGCCCGATGTTGAACCAGGCGAGCAGTTGCAGATAGACCGGTGTGCCGCGGAACACCCACACGTACAGCCAGCCAACTCCCGAGGTGACCGGGTTGCGGGACAGGCGCATCACGGCGACCAGGACACCGAGGACGATGCCGAGGATCATGCCGACGACCGTGAGGACGAGGGTGATGAGCAGCCCCTTCAGGAGCACACCCATCGTCAGGTACTCCTTGACGACACCCCAGTCGATGGCCGCGTGGGCGAAGGCGTATCCCAGCCAGCCCAGGAATGCGACGACCACGAGCGCGCCGACCCAGCGTCCGTAATGGGTGCGCGGCACCGCTACGAGGTCGGCGGTGTCCGCGGTCACGGAGCTCTCCGCTACTGCTTCGGACATGACGTGACTCTCTTCTCCGGAGGCTGTCGTGCCGGTCGGGGGTGGCGGCGTGCTCATGCTCGGGGTCCGTGGTAGGTGGCGGCCCACACGCGCTGTTCGGCGATGAGTGCCTCCAACTCCTTTATCTGCGCGTCGACCTGGGCGGGTGCGGTGCCTCCTTGTCCGCTGCGGGCCGCGAGCGCGGCCTCGACGGTGAGGACGGACCGCACCTCGGGGGTGAGGCGGGCGTCGACGCCCGCGTAGTCGGCGTCGCTCAGCTCCTCCAGGTCGACGCCGCGCTCCTCGCAGAGCTGCACGACGGCGCCGGTGATCTCGTGGGCCTCGCTGAACGGGACGCCGCGGCGGGCGAGCCAGTCCGCGATCTCGGTGGCGAGGGTGAACCCAGCGGTGGCCTGTGCGCGCAGCTCGGCCTCGTCGACGACGAAGGTGCGGACGAGCCCCGACATCGCGGGCAACACCATCAGCAGCGTTTCGACGGTGTCGAAGGCGGCGCGCTTGTCCTCCGCGAGATCCCGGTTGTAGGCGAGCGGCAGCCCCTTGAGAGCACCGATGACGCCCATCAGGTTGCCGGCGAGCCGGCCAGCCTTGCCGCGAGCGAGCTCGGCGATGTCCGGGTTCTTCTTCTGCGGCATGATCGACGAGCCGGTGGCGAAGCGGTCGTCGAGCGCGATCCAACGGAACTGGCGGCTGGCCCAGAGGCAGATCTCCTCGGCGAGCCGAGAGACGTCGACGGCGAGCATCGAACCGGCAAAGAGGAACTCGGCGACGTGGTCCCGACTCGCCACCGCGTCGATGGAGTTGGCGCAGGTGCGCTCGTACCCGAGTTCGCGCGCGGCGTGCTCCGGGGTGAGCGCGATGGCCGATCCAGCGAGGGCCGCGGCACCCAGCGGGGAACGTGCGCTGCGGCGGTCCCAGTCGTGCAGCCGGTCGATGTCACGGCTGATCGCGTGGGTGTGCGCCAGGAGTTGGTGGCCGAAGGTGATCGGCTGGGCGGGCTGCAGGTGGGTGAAGCCGGGGGCCGGGGTGGCGCGGTGCTGCCGGGCCTGGGCCAGCAGGGCCTCCTCCAGCTCCGCGGTGGCCGCGACGACGTGTCGCACCTGGTCGCGGAGGTACAGTCGCAGGTCGTTGGCGGCCTGGTCGTTACGGGAGCGTCCGGCGCGCAGCTTGCCGCCGACCGCGCCGAGCCGCTCGCTGAGCACCCGCTCCAGGAACGTGTGGACGTCCTCGTCCTCGGGGAGCGGCACGACCTCGCCGCGCCGGTACTCACCGTCGAGTACGTCGATGGCCTCGATCAGCGTGGCCAGTTCCGCGTCGTCGAGCAGTCCCGCACGGTGCAGTTCACGTGCGTGGGAGCGGGAACCCGCGAGGTCGTACGGCGCCATGTCGAAGTAGCTCGGCTCAGAGCGCGACAGTGTTGTCAGCGCCTCGTCGGGGGCGCTGCGGAAGCGTCCGCCCCATAGGCGTGTGGTGGCAGCAGCGGTACCGGTCATGAACGGTCTCCCTGGGAGGAAAGGGGTGGCTCGACAGCCGCGGTCGGCAGGCAGGGTGGGGGACGCCCGAGGGACCGCCCGCGGGCAGAGCGGGGCAAGGCAGGCCAGAGCACGACAGTCGTCGACGGGTCTCGCCAGACTGACTGCTTGTCGGACAATTTCAGCAACGCTGGGTAACCGTCAAGGGTCGCAACGATTAACTCTGGTACCCAAGTCCCCATCTGTGCCTGGCAATAGGCTGCCAGTAGGGTGTCAGCAACAATTGTCCGGCAATCCGACGCATGCTCCGAGGGAGAACGTGATGGCGCTAGGGCCCATAGAGATCGACCGCTCCAGCACGGTGGACCGGGTGGCCGACGCGCTGCGCGAGGAGATGTACCGGGGCGCCATCGAGGGCGGGACGTCGCTGCGCGAGAGCAACGTCGCGGCGAGTCTCGGTGTCTCCCGCAGCACCGTGCGCGAGGCGCTGCAGATCCTCACCGGCGAGGGCCTGTTGGTGCGCCGGCCGAACCGCGGTGTCGAGGTGCGGCGGCTCACCGAGGAGGAGATCGAGGACATCTTCAAGGCGCGCCGCGTCCTTGAGACGGCGGCCGCGCGCTCGGTGGTGCAGGCCACCCGCGCCGACCTCGTGGCTCTCACCGCGGCTCAGCGTGACTTCGAGGAGGCGGTCGGCTCGTCGGCCGCCGCGAGTGTCGTCACCGAGGCGCATCTGTCCGTGCATGTGGCGATCGTGGGGCTGTTGGGCAGCCCGCGCCTTACGACGACCGCCCGCGACCTCATGTCGGAGATCAAGCTGGCGGTGGCCACCACGGACCGCACCAGCGACGATCTCCCGGCGCAGGTGGAGGAGCACCGGGAGATCGTGTCACTGCTGCGTCAGGCGAAGGGCGAGGAAGCGGCCGTGCTGCTTGAGGCGCACCTCGCGCACGCCAAGGCGTTCATGCCCACGGCTGGTTGACCAGCCCGCTCTCACCCCGTCGCAGCGGTCTCCCGGATCACGGGCTCGAACTCCCTCCGCACGTACGCGTCGAACGGTGGTGTCAGGGCGCCGTCGATGACCCGGTGGACGTGGTGTTCCGACGCGAGGGCCTTGAAGGTCGCGCGGGAGTCGGGGCCGACTCCTCCGCCGATGATCAGGACGCCGAACTCGTCGGATTCCAGGAGCCTTCGGGCCTCCTCGTCCGTGCTGACGCCCTCCGCGTCGAAGCCGTCCGCGTGGAGCGTGGACAGCACTTCCGTCACCCTCGCGGGTGTCCTTCCCAGTACGAGTGTCTTCATGGTTCGAAGCTAGAAGCTCAATCGGACTTGAGGTCAAGTCCGGGCGTCGCCTGTGCGTGGCGGCGCCTGCGGAGGATGGCGTAGGAGACCAGGACGATCACGACCGTGAGCAGGCTGGCGGCGAAGTCCGCGCGGGTGGCCGGGAGGATCGCCATCGCGGCGATGACGACGACCATCGCGCCGATCGTGAACCAGCTCAGATACGGGTAGCCCCACATCTTCAGCGTCAGGGAGTCGGGGTCTTCGCGCTCCAGACGTGCGCGCAGGCGGAGTTGGGAGAGGGCGACCAGGAGGTAGACGAAGAGGGCGACGGCTCCGTAGGAGTGCACGATGAAGGAGAAGACCGTGTCCGGGGAGACGTAGGCGAAGACCACGGCGACGTAGCCGAGGACCGTGGCGAGGAGGATCGCTCGGCGCGGGACTCCGCTGCGGCTGAGTTTCGTGAGGCCGCGGGGTGCCTCGCCCTCGCGTGTCAGGGCGAACACGATCCGGGACGCCGAGTACAGGCCCGCGTTGAGGGAGGAGAGGACCGCGATCAGGATCAGGACGCGCATCATGGTGTCCGCGCCCGGGATGCCGATCGCCTGGAGCGCCGCGATGTACGGGCCGCCGTTCAGCTTGTCCGAGCTCCACGGGACGATCGCGACGACGAGGAAGATCGAGCCGACGTAGAAGAGCAGGACGCGCAGGACGACGGAGCGGGTGGCCCGTGCGACGTTGCGGCCGGGCTCGGCGGATTCGGCGGCGGCGAGCGCGGCGATCTCGGCGCCGGTGAAGAAGCCGACCGCCGGGATGATGGACGTGAGGACCGGACCCACCCCCATGGGCAGGAATCCGCCGTGCGCGGTCAGGTTGTCGACGCCGCCCGCGTCGTGCGCGCCCGGCCACAGGCCGACCACGAAGACGAGGCCCACGACGAGGAACACCGTGATCGCGGCGACCTTGATCGACGAGAACCAGTACTCGAACTCGCCGAAGGTCTTCACCGACAGCATGTTGACCGCCGTGAGGATCAGCATCAGGGCCAGGCTGATCGTCCAGAGCGGCAGGCCGGGGAGCCAGGCACGGACGAGTTCCGCGCCCGCGACCGCTTCGAGGGCCACCACGTTGACCCAGAAGTACCAGTACAGCCAGCCAATGGTGAAGCTGCCCAGCGGGCCGAGGGCCAGGCGGGCGTAGGCGTGGAAGGAGCCGACGGCGGGGCGGGCCACCGCCATTTCGCCGAGCATCCGCATCACGAGGATGACCAGGCCACCGGCGAGCGCGAAGGAGATCACGGCGGCGGGTCCGGTGTCCTGGATGACGACGCGGCTGCCGACGAAGAGTCCGGCGCCGATGACACCGCCGATCGCGATCAGTGTCATGTGGCGCTGTTTGAGGGCGCTGCGCAGGCCGGGGCCGCCGGAGGATTCGGTCGTGCCGCCGTCGTCCCGCAGGGATCTGTCGCTGGTGTCCGTCACGTCCGCCTCTTCTCCGTACGTCCGACGTGGTCCTGTCCGGCGGCGCCCGCACGCGATGATCATGCGGCACCGTCGGACAGTCTCGGCACACCTGAAGGCGTGCCGGGCGCGTTCAACGAACCGTTCACACGGTTGAAACGAACGGGGTGTCAGGACACGGCGCGGGCGACCGAAGCCACCATCTCGTCGACTCCTTCGAGGAGTTCGCCGAGCACTGTGCGGTCCGCGACCAGCGGCGGGGCGACCATCAGCATCGTCGCGCCGCGGTCGTCGGGCCGCAGGATCACACCGGTGCGGCGCATCGCGTCCGGCAGTACCTCGCGCAGGATCCGCGTCGACTGCTCGTCGGTCAGCTCCCGGCCGCTGTCGCGGTCGGCGGTGAATTCGACCGCGTAGAAGAATCCGGTGCCCCGGACGTCGGCGACGACCGGGTGGCGTGCGGCGATCTCGTCGAGTCCGGCGCGGAGATTCGGGCCGAGGTTCCGTACGTTCCCGGGGATGTCCTCGTCGCGCATGGCGCCGATGTTGGCGACGGCGACGGCCGTGGACACGGGGTGTCCGCCCCAGGTCGCGCCGTGGGTGAAGGTGCCGCCGAGGGGCGAGTCGTACAGGCCGCGCACCAGGGGCTCGCGGACGATGGCGCCGCCGAGCGGGGCGTACCCGGAGGTGGCTCCCTTGGCGAAGGTGATCAGGTCGGGGACGACGCCTTCGGCCGCGCTGCCGAACCAGTGGCCGAGCCGGCCGAAGGAACAGATGACCTCGTCGGCGACGAGCAGGATGCCGTGCTCGTCGCAGATGCGGCGCAGTTCGCGCCAGTAGCCGTGGGGCGGGACGAGGGCGCCGCGGCCGTTCTGCACAGGTTCGGCAAAGACCGCGGCCACCGTCTCGGGGCCTTCCTCGGCGATGGCCCGCTCGATCGCGCGGACGCAGTCGAGTTCCGCCGCCGGGCCGCAGTCCCCGGTGAATCCAAGGGTGTTGGGGACGTGGCGGATGCCCGGGAGCAGTGGGCCGAAGGGGTCGCGGATCTTGGGGAGGCCGGTGACGGACAGGGCTCCGAGGGTGACACCGTGGTACGCCATCGACCGGCTGATGATCTTCGTGCGCTCCGGCTGTCCCTGCGAACGGTGGTACTGGCGGGCGAACTTGATCGCCGTCTCGACCGCCTCCGAACCGGAGTTGACGAAGTACGTCACGTCGAGGTCGCCCGGAGCGAGTTCGGCGATCAGGCTCGCCGCCTCGATGGCGGGCGGGTGCGCCGCGCCCCAGTTCGTGGAGTACGCGAGGGTCTCCATCTGCTTGGCGCCGGCGGCGACCACGTCGGCGCGGCCGTGGCCGATGTTCACGCAGAACAGGCCGGAGAGGCCGTCGAGGTGGCGTTTGCCCTCGTCGTCGTAGAGGTGGCAGCCGTCGCCGCGGACGTAGACCGGCGGCGGGGTGTCGTACCAGCTGTCCTTGCGGGTGAAGTGCGGGCCGAGGTGACGCTGGGCCTTGGCACGCAGGGTGGGGTCCTGGGGCACGGTGCGCTCCTTCGCGTTCACGGTCACGGTCATGTGGGCGTGCGCGTTCTCGCTCTCGTTCGCGTTTTAGCTCGCGTACGCGTTCACAGCAGGGCTTGGTCCACGTCGACGTGCTTCATGTCGTGGGCCTCCGCCACCGGGCGGTAAGTGAGCCGCCCGCCGAGTGTGTTGATGCCTCGCCGCAGCGCCGGGTCGGACGCCGCCGCGGCGCGCAGGCCCTGGTCGGCGATGGCCCGGACGTAGGGCAGCGTGACGTTGGTGAGGGCGTGAGTCGAGGTGTGCGGGACGGCGCCGGGCATGTTGGCGACGCAGTAGAAGAGGGTGTCGTGGACCCGGTACACGGGGTCGGCGTGCGTGGTGGGCCGGGTGTCCTCGAAGCAGCCGCCCTGGTCGACGGAGATGTCGACGAGCACGGCGCCGGGCTTCATGCGGGCGACGAGGTCGTTGCTCACGAGGCGGGGTGCCTTGGCGCCGGGTACGAGGACCGCGCCGATCACCAAATCGGCGTCGAGCACGGCCTGTTCGAGGGCGAGACGGTTCGAGGCGAGGGTCGTGATGCGGCCCTGGTACATCCGGTCGGCGGCGCGCAGCTTGTTCACGTCGGTGTCGAGGAGCACGACGTCCGCCCACATGCCGGTGGCGACGGCGACCGCGTTCATGCCCGCCACTCCGGCGCCGATGACGACGACACGGGCCGGGCGGGTGCCCGACACCCCGCCGGTGAGGACGCCGCGCCCGCCCCCGCCGCGCATCAGGTGGTACGAGCCGACCTGTGGCGCGAGCCGGCCCGCGACCTCGGACATCGGGAAGAGCAGCGGCAGCGAGCCGTCCGCCGCCTGGACCGTCTCGTAGGCGACGCCGGTGGTGCCCGCGTCGAGCAGCGCCTGCGTGCAGGCACGGGACGCCGCGAGGTGGAGGTAGGTGAAAAGCACCTGGTCGGGGCGGAGCCGGTGGTACTCGTCGGCCACCGGCTCCTTCACCTTCAGGACCAGGTCGGACGCGGCCCACACGTCGTCGGCCACCGGCAGGACGCGGGCGCCGGCCTCGGCGTAGTCCGCGTCGGGCAGCGCGGATCCGGTTCCCGCGCCGGCCTCGACGGTGACGGTGTGTCCGTGTGCGGTCAGTTCGTGGACCCCTGCGGGGGTCAGGGCGACGCGGAACTCGTTGTTCTTGACTTCCCGCGGAATACCGATCCTCACGGTTCGACTCCCCTCTGGCCCGGCCCTGTTCTCGGCGCGGACGCGGTGCGACAGGCGTGGGTGGGCGCGCTCGACACGAGTTGGGGTTCAGGGCGGCGGTCCGTGGCGTCTGCCGTGCGCTCTCGTGCGCCGGGGCCACCACGGCTACCGTGCCGAACGAGACGGTGCCCGCAACAGGTCCAGTTGCGTGCACGCTGAGGGTGCCAGGCCGACGGCGAGACGGAGGCGGTACGTGCCGCGTACGTTGATCGAGATCGAGCGGGGCCGCAGGAAGCCGCTGTACCGGCAGGTGCGGCAGGCCATCGAGCACGGCATCGCGTCCGGGCGGCTCGACGCGGGTGGCCGGCTGCCGTCCTCGCGGCTCCTCGCCCAGGAGTTGGGGGTGTCCCGGAACACGGTCACCGCCGCGTATCAGGAGCTCGTCGCCGAGGGGTTCGTGGAGAGCCGGGCCCGTTCGGGGCTGTTCGTCAATCCGCGGATGGCGCCCCGGCCCGAGCCCGAGCCGACGCCACCGCGGGAGCACGCCTTCGACTGGTCGGGGCGGCTGCGCGGCCGCGAAGGCGACCGGCTTCCGCACATCGAGAAGCTGCACGACTGGGCGCGCTACCCGTACCCGTTCCCCGCGGGGCAGGTCGATCCGCGGGCCTTCCCGGCGCGGGCCTGGGTGCGCGCGCTGAACCGGGCGCTCGACCGGCCGCACGCGGACTGGTCGTTGCAGGACTGCGTGGCCGACGACGATCCACTGCTCGTGGAGATGGTCCGTTCCCATCTGCTGCCCGCGCGCGGTGTGGCGGCGCAGGCGGACGAGGTGCTCATCACCATCGGCTCGCAACAGGGTCTCGATCTGCTGGGGCGGGCGCTGCTCGGGCCCGGTTCGGTGGCCGCCGTGGAGGACCCCGGGTACCTGGACGCGCGGCACATCTTCCTGCGGGCAGGGGCCCGGCTGCACCCCCTGCCCGTCGACGCGGACGGGCTGCGCCCGCCGGACACCCTGAGCGGGGTCGACCTGCTGCATGTGACGCCCAGTCACCATCATCCGACCAATGTGACGTTGGGTCCGGGGCGACGGCATACGCTGCTGGCGGCGGCCAGGGAGGCCGGTACGGTCGTCGTGGAGGACGACTACGACAGCGAGTTCCGCTACGAAGGCAGTCCGACGCCCGCGCTCAAATCGCAGGACACCACGGGGCAGGTGGTGTACCTGGGCACGTTCTCCAAGTTCCTCGCGCCGGGGCTCAGGCTGGGCTATCTCGTCGGGTCGGCCGAACTCGTGGCGCATCTACGGGAGTTGCGACGCTACTCGGTGCGCCACCCATCCGGGCATCTTCAGCGGGCGCTCGGCCTACTGATCGAGTCGGGCGACTATCAGTGGGCCGTGCGGCGCAGCCGGGCGCGCCTCGGGATGAAGTGGCGGCTCATGCGGGACGCGGTGAACGTGTCGCTGCCGTGGTCGAGTTCTCCCGCGCCGGGCGGCGTCAGCCTGTGGATGTCGGGGCCGGAGGGGCTCGACTGCCGGGAGCTGGTGCGGTGTGCGCGCGAACGCGGTGTGCTCATCGAGCGAGGTGACATTCTCTTCCTGGCGGGCCCGGACGCGGATGCGCTGCGTCACTTCCGGATCGGCTTCGCGGCGCCACGGGCCGACGTGATCGAGCCGGGCATCGCGATCCTCGGGGACGTCGTACGGGAGTTGCTGCCACCGGGGTGACACCCGGCCACCTCACCCGGCCAGCCCATCCCGCTCACTCCGCCTCGACCTGCGCGATCCGCTCCGCCGCCCTCCGCAGCACCGGCACCAGCTGCACGGCCCGCTCCACACTCACCCGCACGACGGGCGCCTGGAGTGCCACGCACTGGCGGACCCGCGACGCCACCGCGTCCTCCCCCGGTCCGCGGGGCACGGGCACGGCGGCGCACACCAGGCCGGGCAGGAACTCCTCGTCGTCCAGGGCGAATCCGTCCCTGCGCACCTGGTCGAGCTCGGCCTCCAGGGCGTCGGGGTCGGTGCGGGTGCGCTCAGTGAACGCCTTCAGCGGAGCCGCGGTGAGGATCTTGCGGCGCTGCGCGGCGGGCAGGAACGCGAGGATCAGCTTTCCGCTGGCGCTGCAATGCACCGGGACGCGGGACCCGGGCCGCAGGGCGAACCGCAGTGGCTCCGGGGTCTCGACGCGGTCGAGGTAGACGACCTCTGGTCCGGCCGGCGCGGTCAGATTGCAGGTCTCGCCGATCTCGTCGACGAGGTGGCGCAGCACCGCGTGCCGTGCCGCGTGATGGGTGCCGTGGCTGAGCAGGTCCTCGGCGAACGTGCGCAGCCTGCCGCCCGCGCCGTAGCGGCGGCCGTCGCCCTGGCGGTCGAGGAGGCCCGCGCCCTCCAGCTGTTGCAGCATCCGGTGCACGGTCGGCTTGGGCAGTCCGGTCTCGGCGACCAGTTCGGTCAGGGTGACCAGCCGGTCGGTGCGGGCGATGTGTTCGAGCAGGGCGAACAGGCGCAGGGCCGGGGTTCCGTCCTCCATGTGCACCATCCTCAACTCTCCCTCGGCGAAGGCCAGTTGGCGACTCCCTCAACAGGCCCCCGAACGTAGCAGCACGTCTCGGATTTTGGTACGCACGGTTGACGCTGCCGAGACGCCCGCTCTACGGTCCTCGACGTGTCCCGCTTTTGGGAACACCGCGTACCGGATCCCGGAACCCGCTCTCCCCCCACTGAACATGCGCCACCCCGCACCAGCACCGACAGCACGTCGAAGGGTGGAAACTCCATGACCAGCAGTGCGCCCCAACCGCAGTTCACGACCGAGGACGGCCGTCAGGTGGCCGCCGGCGTGCAACGGATGACCCCGTCCGAGTCGTTCGTGGAGACCCTCGTCTCGCACGGCGTCAAGGACATCTTCGGCATCATGGGTTCGGCCTTCATGGACGCGATGGACATCTTCGCGCCGGCCGGCATCCAGCTGATCCCGGTCGTGCACGAGCAGGGCGCGGGGCACATGGCGGACGGCTACGCGCGGGCCAGCGGCCGGCACGGTGTGGTGATCGGCCAGAACGGGCCGGGGATCTCGAACTGCGTCACGGCGATCGCCGCCGCTTACTGGGCGCACTCGCCCGTCGTCATCGTCACGCCCGAGGCGGGCACGATGGGCATGGGCCTCGGTGGCTTCCAGGAGACGAACCAGCTCCCGATGTTCGAGGAGTTCACCAAGTACCAGGCGCACGTGAACAATCCGCGCCGGATGGCGGAGCTGACGGGCCGCGCCTTCGACCGGGCGATGAGCGAGATGGGCCCGACGCAGCTCAACATCCCGCGCGACCACTTCTACGGGGACATCGAGGCGGAGATCCCGCGCCCGTCCCGTCTCGACCGGGGACCGGGCGGCGAGCGCAGCCTGGAGGAGGCGGCGCGGCTGCTCGCGGAGGCCGAGTTCCCGGTGATCATCTCCGGTGGCGGTGTGGTCATGGGGGACGCGGTCGAGCAGGCCAAGGCGCTGGCCGAGCGGCTCGGCGCGCCGGTCGTCAACTCGTACCAGCACAACGACTCGTTCCCCGCGAGTCATCCGCTGTGGTGCGGCCCGCTCGGCTACCAGGGCTCCAAGGCGGGCATGAAGCTGCTCGCGCAGGCCGATGTGGTGGTCGCTCTCGGCACCCGTCTCGGGCCGTTCGGCACGCTGCCGCAGTACGGGATGGAGTACTGGCCGAAGGACGCCAAATTCATCCAGATCGACGCGGACCACCGCATGCTGGGTCTCGTCAAGAAGATCGAGGTCGGGATCTGCGGGGACGCGGGCGCCGCGGCGCGGTCCCTCGTCAGCCGGCTCGACGGCCGCGACCTGGTCTGCGAGCAGACCCGCGCCCGGCGTTCGGCGACCATCCAGGCGGAGAAGGACGCGTGGGAGAAGGAGCTGGACGGCTGGATCCACGAGACGGACCCGTACAGCCTCGACATGATCGCCGAGCAGGACGGCGAGGACGGCTCCTGGCTGCATCCGCGTCAGGTGCTGCGCGAGCTGGAGCGGGCGCTGCCGGAGCGGGTGATGGTCTCGACCGACATCGGCAACATCAACTCGATCGCCCACAGCTACCTCCGCTTCGAGGAGCCGCGCTCGTTCTTCGCCCCGATGTCCTTCGGCAACTGCGGCTACGCACTGCCTACGATCATCGGCGCCAAGCTGGCCGCGCCCGAACGCCCCGCGGTCGCCTACGCGGGCGACGGTGCGTGGGGCATGAGCATGGGCGAGATCATGACGGCGGTGCGGCACGACATCCCGGTCACCGCGGTCGTATTCCACAACCGGCAGTGGGGCGCCGAGAAGAAGAACCAGGTCGACTTCTACGACCGCCGGTTCGTCGCGGGCGAGCTGGAGAGCGAGTCGTTCGCCGGGATCGCCCGCGCGATGGGCGCCGACGGCGTGATCGTGGACCGGCTCGAGGATGTCGGGCCGGCACTGAGCAAGGCGGTCGAGGCGCAGATGAACGAGGGCCGCACCACGGTCATCGAGGTCATGACCACCCGTGAGCTGGGCGATCCGTTCCGCCGCGACGCCCTGTCGAAGCCGGTCAGGCACCTGACCAAGTACCAGGACTACGTCTGACCGCTGTACGTGCACGTCCGGGGCGCCCGCGGTCGGTGCGGGCGCCCCGTCCTCCGTCCCTCTCCCCTGGTGGTGATCATCCGTGCCGAGCCCGCTCCCCCGCCCCGCCGATCCCCTGCACGCCGCCGACACGATCCTGTACGGCGGCACCGTGCGCACCCTGGACCGTGCCGGGCACACCGGTACGGCGCTCGCCGCCCGTGACGGCAAGGTGCTCGCCGTCGGTTCGGACGCCGACATCCTGACCCTCGCGGGGCCCTCCACCGCGCTGCGTGATCTGCGCGGCCGGTGCGCCGTGCCGGGCTTCATCGAGACCCACAACCACCCCACGTTCTTCGGTCTGACCCTCGCCGCCGAGGTCGACGCGGGCAGTCCGCCGAACGACCGGATCACCGACATCGTGGCCCGCGTCGAGCAGGCCGCCGGGCACACCGAGCACGGCGACTGGATCCGCGGCTACCGCTACGACGACACGCTCCTTGCCGACGACCGGCACCCCACCCGCGGCGACCTGGACCCGGTCTCGCCGCGGCATCCGGTGTGTCTCCAGCACATCTCGGGGCACTTCTGCGTGCTCAACTCGGTGGCCCTCGCACGCCTGGGCATCGACCGGGACACCCCCGACCCGGTCGGCGGCGCCATCGTGCGTGACGCGAAGGGCGAGCCGACGGGTGTGCTCGCGGAGACCGCCGCGTTCGCCGCGTACGCGGGCATGCCGCACCCGGGCGTGGACGACCTGGCCGACGCGATCGGCCGGGCCGGTGACGCGTATCTGGAAGCGGGTGTCACCACGGTGCACGACACCGGGCTCGGTCTGATGGGCGGCCCCGGCGAACTCGACGCGTACCGCAGGGCCCGGCTCAGTGGCCGGTTGCGCAACAGGATCCAGGCGTATCTCGTGCAGGACCTGTTCCCGGAGCTGGCGGAGGGGCGCCTCAGCCCCGTGGAGTCGGCCGTCGCGGGGCTCGGGGACGACGAGTTCCGGGTGGCGGGCGTCAAGATGTGGGCGGACGGCTCGATCCAGGGCCTGACGGGATGTGTCTCGGACGGCTACGCGTGCGCCCCGGACAAGCACGGGCTGCTGATCTTCCCGCCGGACGACCTGTCCCGGCGGATCGCGACGCTGCACGAGGCGGGCTGGCAGGTCGCCGTGCACGGCAACGGCGACGGTGCCATCCAGGCCATCCTCGACGCCTACCAGAAGCTGGGCCTCGATCCGGAGTCCGCGGACCGGCGGCACCGCATCGAGCACTGCCAGATGGCGGGTGAGCGGCAGTTGGCGGACATGGCACGGGCGGGTGTGCACGCCTCGTTCTTCGTCAAGCACGTCTACTACTGGGGCGACCGGCACCGCGACCGCTTCCTCGGACCCGAACGGGCAGGCCGCATCGACCCGTTGGCCTCGGCACGCCGCCACGGTGTCACCTTCGGCCTGCACTCGGACACGCCCGTGGTGCCGGTGCCGCCGCTGGAGGGCATGTGGTGCGCGGTCGACCGCATGACACGCGACGGCCACCGACTCGGCCCCGAGCAGCGGGTCGACGCGGAGACGGCGCTGCGCGCGTACACCAGCGAGGCCGCGAAACTGGCCTTCGAGGAGGACCGCAAGGGAACCCTGGAGCCGGGCAAGCTGGCCGATGTCACGGTCCTGTCCGAGGACCCGACCGCCGGTGGCGAGCGCAGTCTGCGCGACCTGTCGGTCGAGGCGACGGTCATCGGCGGCGACGTCGTCTGGGAGCGAACTCCCGGAGGAACGCGATGAGTTCACCGCCTTCCGAACCCACTCGCCGTCTGCCGCGCAGCCTGTGGCTGGGCCTCGGCGTCCCCGCGTTCGCGCTCCTCGTCGTCATGCCGCTGCTCGCGAACACGGACGTGTACGTGGCGGGGATCCCGCTGCTGTTCCTGTGGGTGTTCGCCTGGTTCCCGCTGACGAGCCTGTGTCTGAAGCTGGCGTGGCGGATGGACCAGAAGGACTACCCCGAGGACACACCGAACTCCTCGGAAGAGGTGTCCCGATGATCGCCACCGTCTTCTTCGTCGTCCTGGCGGCCTCGGTCCTCGTGGCGTTCAGCGCGCGGCGCGGCATCCGCAAGGTGTCGATCAGCGAGTACCTGGTCGGCGGCCGTTCGTTCCCGCCGTGGCTGCTGTACTTCCTCGCGGTCGGCGAGGTCTACAGCATCGGCACGATGATCGGCTTCCCGGCCGGCATCTACGCCAAGGGCGCGAGCTACGGCGTCTGGTTCCTCGGCTACATCCTGCTGGCCTATCCGCTCGGCTACTACGTGGCGCCGCTGATCTGGCGGGCCGGTGTCCGCTACGACGCGATGACCATCCCCGACGTGTTCGGCCGCCACTTCCGCAGCCGGAGCCTCGAACTCATCACGGCACTGGCCCTGTTGGTGGCGCTGGTGCCGTGGGGGCAGTACCAGTTCATCGGCATGCAGGTGGTGCTTACGGCGCTCGGGCTGCCGATCACGCCGGTGCAGGCGGTGATCCTCGCGGGTGTGATGGCGTTCCTGTACGTCGCCGTGTCCGGGGTGCGGTCCCCGGCGTTCGTGTCGATCCTCAAGGACGGGCTGATGATCGTCGGCGTGGTGGCCGCGGGAGTCGCCGCGCTCGTCGCGGGCGGCGGCATCGAGGCGGTCACCGACCCCGCGGCGGTGCCGCGCGCGCAGGTCACCATGGCGGGCAGCCCGATGGTGTTCGCACTGACCACCATCGTCTTCCAGGCGGTCACCTTCTATCTGGGCTTCTCCGCAGGCTACATCTTCACCGCACGCTCCGAGCGGGCCATCAAGTCGTCGACGGTGTGGATGCCGTCGTACATGCTGATGTACCCGTTCCTGGTGGCCACGGCCTACTTCGCGTACACGGCCGGCAAGCATGTCGCCGACCCCAACACGGTGTTCATGGACGTCGTCCGTGATGTGCTGCCCGACTGGCTGGTCGGGGTGGTCGCGGGCGGCGCGGGCCTGTCCGGTGTCCTGGTCCTCGCCGTGACGGCGCTGTCGATCGGTGGCATCGTCTCCCGCAACCTCGCGCCGAACCTGCGCCCGGAGGCGCAGCGCCGGTGGACGACGCTGGCCGTCGCGGTGTTCCTCGTCGCGGCCGCAGTCCTGACACTGACCGCGTCGTCGCTGATGCTGACCGTGCTAAACCTGACGTACTACCTGCTCGGCCAGCTCATCCCGGGCTGGTTCGCCCTGCTGTTCTTCGGCCGGGTGCGGGCGTGGGCGGTGGCGACCGGCATGATCGCCGGGGTCGCCGCCTCCCTGGTGCTGTACGTGGTGGAACCCGACCTCGGTGGCGTCAACGCGGGTCTCGTCACGGTCGTGTTGAACGCGCTGCTCACCTTCGGCCTGAGTGCCCTGACGCGGTCCCGTCCGTGTGCGACGGAGCCGCCGCTGGTGTCGGTGCCCGCGCCCCGACAGGTCACCCCTGACGAGAAGCCGGCGGCGCTGCGCTGACGTTGGAGCGGCGGGGCGGGTGGGGATCGGCGCGCCCCATCCGCCCCGCCGCTGCTCAGGCCCCTGCCAGTTCCGCCACCTCCGCGGCCGTCAGTGTCTTCCCGTAGACCCGGAAGTCGTCGAGGGCGCCCTTCAGATACGGGTCCGAGTACTGCGACTTGCCGAGGTATCCGGCGCGGATGTGGTTGCCGAACATGTCCGGTTGCGCGGTGACGTGTTCGTTGCGTCCCTTCTCCGCGCCGTCGACGTACAGGACGGCGGTGCCGCTTCCGTACGTCACCGCCACATGTACCCAGGTTCCCGTGGGGAGTTGGTCTACGTCTATGCGGTCCTCCGCCCCTGCTCCGCCGGCGGTGACGGCGAACCGCAGGGTGTCGGCGTCGGAGCGCGGGGTCAGGAACAGGTTGGCGGAGGCGCCGGTGCCGATGTCGAAGATGCGCGTCCATGCCTCGGGGGCTCCGTCGAGCTTCACCCAGGTGGCGAGGGAGTACGCGGTCGCGCCGGCCAGCACGTCGTCGGCCAGTTTCACGTGGCCGTCGGAGCCGTCGAGGACGACGGCTCCGTCGAGCTTCCCACCGGTCAACCATGATGCGCCGCCCGCCAGTTGGGCGGTCTTGCCGTTGCCCGTCGCGTCGGCGGCCGTCGTGCCGGACGTCTCGTCGAAGCGGTGCCAGGCGGCGAACTCCGGTGGCGGGGGCGGCGGTTCACCCGTCAGCCAGTAGGCCGTGTAGTGCACGTGGTGGGTGCGGGCGATGGGCAGCAGCGTGACGTTCTCGTCGTCGGCCCGCGCCGTGAACCGCATCGGCGCGGCGGCCGTCTGCTCGACCGACTTCGGGTCGAGCCGCGGCATCCGCATCGCTCCCCGGTCCCCGTACTGTCCGGCGAGCACCACCGGCCCGTACAGCACGGCCTGTACGTCCGGGTCGTCGGGTGTCGGCTCGATGACCAGCCGCATGGGGAGGGTGACCTCGATCCGGTCCCCGGCCTTCCAGCGGCGGCGCAGCGCGAACCAGCTGCCCGCCTTGGGGCGGTCGGCGAGGGCGCGGCCGTTGAGCGTGACGCGCGCGCCGCTCGTCCAGGAGGGGATGCGCACCCTCAGTTCGTGCTCCACCTTCCCCGAGGTGACGGTGAGCGTGGTGGACGCCTTGTCGGGGAAGCCGGTGGTCTGCCGCCAACTGACGCCCTTGGCCTTCCACTTCACCTCCGCGGGCACGAACAGGTTCACGAGGAGTCGGTCGTCGTCGTGCGAGAAGACGGTCTCCGCGAACTTCGCCTGCGTCTCCATGCCGGATCCGTGGTCGCAGGAGAAGTTGTCGTAGTCGGTGGAGTACGCCTCGGGGTCCTCGCCCATGAAGGAGGGCTGCTGCTTGTACGAGCCCGGCGCGAGGCCCGTGTAGTAGATGTTGAAGCCGTGCGCGGAGTCGGGGTCCTGCTCGCCGAGCATCTGGTTGAACAGCGTGCGCTCGTAGTAGTCGAGCAGGTCGACGCGGTGCGGCGCGTGGAAGTGCATCAGCCGGGTCAGCTTCAGCATGTTGTAGCTGTTGCAGTTCTCGCAGCAGCCGTTGGAGAGTTGCGCGGCGATGGCGTCGGGCTCGTGGAAGGCCTCGCCGTTGCTGTTGCCGCCGATGACGTACGTGTGGTGGTCGGTGACGATCTGCCAGAAGTTCTCGGCGATGGTGCGGTAGCGGTCACCGAGGCCCTCCTCCCACAGTCGCAGCGCTCCCACCATCTTCGGTATCTGCGTGTTGGCGTGCAGCCCGGCGAGCTTGTCCTCGGCTTTGGCGAGCGGGTCGAAGACGACGTCGTGGGTGAAGCGTTCGGCGACCTTCAGCCAGTTGGTGTCACCGGTGATCGCGTGCAGGTCGGCGAGTACGTCGTTCATGCCGCCGAACTCGGTCTGAAGCACCCGCTGCATCTGGTCGTGGCTCAGCGCCCCGGTCCGCTCGTCCACCCAGGCGGCCTGCCGCAGCACCACGTCGAGGGCCTGCTCGCTCCCGGCGAGACGGTGCTGGTCGACGAGCCCCGCCATGATCTTGTGGATGGTGTAGTACGGCGCCCATACCCCGGACCCGGCTTCGAGCCGGTCGAAGAAGCTCTCCGGGAACGCGGACAGATACCCCTTGCCGAAGCCCGCCTTCGGCGACGCCGTCTGGCACTCGGCGAGCGCGGCGACCAGCTTGCGTCCCTTGTCGCGTACGGCGGTGTCGCCGGTGTTGGCGTATGTGAGCGCGAGCCCGGACATCAGATGTCCGGTGGTGTGCCCGCGCAGCTCCACGTCGGGCGCCTCCCAGCCGCCGCAGGGCTCGGCGTCCGAGGGCAGACCGACGTTCTTCCGGAAGGTGTGCAGCAGCCGGTCGATGTCGACGAAGTGCAGGTAGGCCGTGTTGCGCGCCTGGTTGTCGCGGAAGGCGCCGGGCAGCAGGGCGACGGCGTCGAGGGGAAAGGGTTCGACGGCGCCCCTCGCGACCCGGGGTGCGGATTCGGTACCGGACGCCGGGCTCGCGTACGCCGCCGTGCCCACGGCGGCGGGCAGCGCGGCGACCGCGACCCCGGTGGCGGCGACGGCGATGAACTGCCGTCTGCCGGGGGTGACTTGCGAAGAAGGCGATGCGTTGGATCTCTCGGTGCGGCTCACGTCGTTCTCCTCGCGCGGCTAATTGTTCGCGATTTCGGACAGTGAACGGAACTCCGGACGCGAACATAGGCTCGCCGCACACCATGGTCAACACCCCGCGCACCGCTCCCACGCATACCGGCCCGCCCGCCGGGACAGGGATCACCCGGCCCCAACTCACCGACCGCGCAAGGAGTTCCGATGCCGCTCGCCCCCTTCCACCTCGCCATTCCGGTCGACGACCTCGCGGCCGCCCGCGACTTCTACGGCAAGGTGCTCGGCTTCGCCGAGGGCCGCTCGGACACCCGGTGGATCGACTGGAACTTCGGTGGCCACCAGGTGGTCACCCATCAGGTCGGCGACGGCACACCACGCGCCGAGGACGAGGCCGTGGCGGGCACCAACCCGGTCGACGGGCACGAGGTGCCGGTGCCGCACTTCGGTCTCGTACTGCCGGTGCCCGAGTTCCAGCGCCTCGCGGAACGCCTCACGGCCGCCGGCACGGAGTTCGTGATCGAGCCCTATGTGCGCTTCCAGGGCGAACCGGGCGAGCAGTGGACCATGTTCTTCCTCGACCCGGCGGGCAACGCCCTGGAGTTCAAGGCCTTCGCCGACCTCGAGCAGCTCTTCGCGGTGTGATCCGGTTAGCCTGCCACCTGCGGCGATTCCCGCCGCCACCGTTCCCGTCCGAGGAAAGAGCCGTGAACATGACCACCACCGCCCGCGCCACCGTGCAGCACGAGGACGAGCGCACGCGGATCACCCGCTGGGACTTCGAGCCGGGGCAGAGCACCGGCCGCCACGTGCACGAGTACGACTATGTCGTCGTTCCGGTGACGGACGGGCACACCGATGTCATCACCCCGGACGGCACCGTCACGCGCAATGAGCTCCGCTCGGGCCGCTCCTACGCGCGTTCGGCGGGCAGCGAGCACGAGGTCGTCAACGCGGGCACGGCCCCGCTCGCCTTCGTCGAGGTGGAGCGCAAGTAGCGGGGCCGCGCCCAGGCCTTTCGCCCGACCCCGGCGACTGGCGTCGTCGCGGAGCTCGGCATGCGGGCGCACCGATGAGTTCGGGGGCCCGGCGCGGTCTGCATCAGTAACACCACGGCATGACGTCCGAGGAGGACTTCCGTGATCGACCTGAAGCCGGCCTGCGACCGGATGATCGACGTACTGACCGGCGTGACCGAAGAGCAGCTGTCCTCGCCCACGCCCTGTTCCGAGTACTCCGTCGGCGACCTCGTCACGCACGTCGACGAGGCGGCGCGGGCGTTCACGGGCTTCGCCCGCAAGGAGTCGCCGCTGCCCGCCGGCCCCGGCGACTGGCGGGAGAGCACGGAGAAGAGCGTGCGGGCGCTCGCCGACGCCTGGGACGACCCGGAGGCCTGGCGGGGCGAGACGGACGGGCCGGGGTTCGCGCTGCCGAACGACACGTGGGGCAAGGTCGCGCTCACCGAGATGGTGGTGCACGGCTGGGACCTCGCCAAGGCGACCGGCCAGCCCTTCGACCTGCCGGAGGAGACGCTGCGCGCCTGCCACGCGCACGTCTCCGGCTTCGTGACGGCGGCGCCCCTGCCGGAGCTGTGGGGGCCGCCGGTCGAGACGCCCGACGACGCGCCGCTGATGGACCGCATCGTGGGCTGCACGGGGCGCCGCCCCTGAGCCACCTTTGCTGAGCCAACCTTCTTGAGCCACGGCCCCTGAGTCAGGGCCTCACCGTGCACTCTGCACAGCCACCTCCACGCCACCGGGCACTGCGCCCACCGCACCTGCTCGGCGGCCGCCGTAGCGTGCGGGCAACCGCAGTCGCTTGGAGGTTCGATGGCCGCCGCACGCGCCGTCGGGGTGGACGATCACGCCCTGACCAGAGTGCCCACCACCGCCCGGTACAGCTGGTGGTCCGTAGCCCTCCAGCGGTTTGGGCAGATCTCCGGGCTCAGCCAGTTCGTGCTCGGCGCCACGCTGGGCTTCGGGATGGACTTCTGGACGGCGTTCTGGGCGCTCACGCTCGGCTCGGTGATCGTCGAGGTGCTCTCGATCTTCGTGGGGATCATCGGCGTACGGGAGGGGCTCCCGACATCCGTGCTCGCGCGCTGGACCGGGTTCGGGCGCGTCGGGTCCTCGCTGATCGGGCTCGCCATCGCGCTCAGCCTCATCGGCTGGTTCGGCATCCAGTCGGCGATCTCCGCGGACGCGCTCGCCGGGCTCGTCGGGGTGTTCCCCGCGCCCGTGTGGTCGGTCCTGTTCGGGCTCGGGGTGACGGCCGTCGTGCTGTGGGGCTTCGGCTCCATGAACTGGGCCGCGTATGTCACGGTGCCCGCGTTCCTGCTGCTCGTGGGCTGGTCCACGGTGCACGAGCTGGCCCGCTTCGACATCGGGCACCTGGTCGCCTCCGCGCCGCCCGGCCCGCACCTCTCCCTCGTCCAGGGCACGACGCTCGTGGCCGGCGGCGCGATCGCGGGCGCCATCATCACGCCCGACATGACCCGCTTCAACCGGTCCACCGCCGACGTCGTCAAGCAGACCGTGGTGGGCATCTCGCTCGGTGAGTACGTGGTCGGGCTCGCCGGAGTGCTCCTCGCGCACGCCACCCGGTCCGCGGACGTGACCGCGATCGCGGTGTCCTCGGTGGGCTGGGTCGGCACGCTCGTCGTCATCATGGGCGCGCTGAAGATCAACGACTGGAATCTGTACAGCTCCGGCCTCGGCGTCGTGAACTTCATCGAGTCGGTCTTCGGCCGCAAGGTCAACCGCGCCACCGTCACCGTCCTCCTCGGACTCGTCGGCAGCCTGCTCGCGGCGGCCGGCATCCTGGACCGCTTCGCCGACTTCCTGACGCTGCTCGGCGTCGCCTTCCCGCCCATCGCCGGCGTGATGATCGCCGAGTACTTCGTGGTCAAGCGGTGGCGCGGCGACCTGGAGACCTCGCGGGCCTCGGGCACGCTGCCCATGACCGCCCCGACGTGGGTCCCCGCGACGCTCGTCGTGTGGCTGCTCGCCTTCTGCGTCGGTGAGTTCGTCGACTGGGGCCTGCCCAGTATCAACTCGGTCGTCTTCGCGTTCGTCGCCTACGTCGTCCTCGGCAAGCTCGGCCTGGTGCGCGGCGTCGGTGTGTCCCGCGACACGGGGTCCGGTGCGCCGGTGTCCGATGAGGGCCGGGTCACCGCCACCGGCGACTCCCCCGCCTCCCAGACCACCCCTCACGTCTCCGCCGCCTCCAGCGGCGCCTCCCGCTAAGGAGAGAGTTCCGTGCGTATCGGAATCGATGTCGGCGGCACCAACACCGACGCCGTCCTGCTCGAAGGACCGCGGGTGCTCGCCACCACCAAGTCCGCGACCAGCCAGGACGTCACGTCGGGCATCGTGTCCGCGCTCGAGGCGCTGCGCGCGCAGCACGCCTTCGACCCGGCGGCGGTCGGCGCCGTGATGATCGGCACCACCCACTTCCTCAACGCGCTCGTCGAGGCCCGCGGCCTCGCCCCGACGGCGGCGCTCCGGCTCGGCCTGCCCGCGACGTCCGCGCTGCCCCCGTTCGTGGACTGGCCCGAGCGGCTGACGCGGGCCGTGGCCGGGCGGCCGTATCTCGCGCACGGCGGGCACGAGTTCGACGGGCGGAAGATCGCCGACCTGAACGAGGACGAGCTGCGCCGGCACGCGGCCGACATGGCCGCCCACGGCATCAGGTCGGTGGCGATCTCCTCGGTGTTCTCGCCGGTCAGCGACGAGTTCGAGGTGCGCGCCGCGGAGATCCTGCGGGCCGAGCTGGGCCCGGACGTGGCCCTCTCGCTGTCCCACGAGATCGGACGCATCGGCCTGTTGGAGCGGGAGAACGCGACGGCCGTCAACGCGGCGCTGCGCGAGCTGGCCGCCGGGATCGTCGACGGTCTGGCCGGGGCGGTCGCCGGGTTCGGTATCACCGCCCCGCTGTATCTGAGCCAGAACGACGGCACGCTGATGGACCTGGAGTACGCGCGCCGCTACCCGGTCGCCACGTTCGCCTCGGGCCCGACGAACTCGATGCGCGGCGCCGCGGTGCTGTCCGGGCTCGACACCTGCGCGGTCGTCGATGTCGGCGGCACGACGAGCGATGTCGGTGTGCTCACGCAGGGCTTCCCGCGCGAGGCGGGCACGGCCGTGGACGTGGCGGGGGTGCGCACCAACTTCCGTATGCCGGACGTGCACAGCATCGGCATCGGCGGCGGCTCGCTGGTCGTCGACGACGGCGGCCGGGTCACGGTCGGCCCGCGTTCGGTCGGCTACCGGCTCACCGAGGACGCCCTGGTGTTCGGCGGCTCCACGCTGACGGCCACCGATGTCGCGGTCGCGGCGGGGCTCACCGACATCGGTGACCGCTCGGCCGTCGCCCACCTCGACGCGCGTCTGGTGAAGGAGGCCCTCGACACGATCGCCGCCGACGTGGCGCGCGCGGTCGAGTCCATGCGGACGTCGCCCGAGCCTCTGCCGGTGGTCGCGGTGGGCGGCGGTTCGGTCCTCCTCCCGGACACCCTGCCGGGCTCCGGAACGGTCCACCGGCCCGACCACTTCGCGGTCGCGAACGCGATCGGCGCGGCCATCGCGCAGGTCGGCGGCGAGGTCGACCGGGTCTACGCGATCGACGCGGGGCGCCGCGAGGCGGTGCTCGACGAGGCGCGGCAGGAGGCGGTCGACCGGGCCGTCGCGGCGGGCGCGGAGCCGTCCGGCGTCCGCATCGTCGAGTTCGACGAGGTCCCCGTCCCGTATCTGCCGGGCAACGCCACCCGTATCCGCTGCAAAGCCGTGGGCGACCTGCAACAGGTCGACTGAGGGCCCGAGTCCGAGCCCCGCCCCCACCCACGTAAGGAGAGCACGAGCACATGAGCTGGACCCTGGGCCTCGAACAGCTGGACGACCTGGCGCGCGGCGCCGCGATCCTCGGCACCGGAGGCGGCGGCGACCCCACCATCGGCCGCCTGCTGGTGCGCGAGGCGATGCGCGAGCACGGCCCGGTGACCGTCCTCGACCCGGACGAGGTGGCCGACGACGCGTTCGTCATCCCGGTCGCGAACATGGGCGCGCCCACCGTTATGGTGGAGAAGCTGCCCGGAGCCGACGAGCCGGTGGCCGCGCTGCGCGCCCTGGAGACGTTCACGGGCCGCAAGGCTGACGCGACGATGCCCATCGAGTGCGGCGGCAGCAACTCGCTCATCCCGCTGATCGTCGCGGCCCGCACGGGACTCCCGGTCGTCGACGCGGACGGCATGGGACGCGCCTTCCCCGAACTCCAGATGGAGACCTTCCACGTCTACGGGATCCCGGCCTCGCCCCTCGCGATGGCCGGCGTCCACGGCGAGACCTGCGTCTTCGACACCGGCGAGGACACCAAGCGCCTGGAGGACCTGGCCCGCCGGGTCACGGTCGGGCTCGGCGGTGGCGCCGCGATAGCCGAGTACTCGATGACCGGTGAGCAGCTCAAGCGCACCGCGGTGCCGCGCACCCTGTCGCTCGCGCTGTCGCTCGGCCGGGCGGTCCGTGAGGCGCGCGAGGCCCACCGGGATCCGGTGGAGGCGCTCGGCGAGGCGGTGGCCGGCACGATCTACGGTCACCTGCGCGTCCTGTTCCGCGGCAAGGTGACCGACGTGGAGCGGCGCACGACGGGCGGTTTCGCGCGGGGACGTGCCACGTTCGCGGCGTTCGAGGGCGACTCGGGGCTCGAACTCCGTTTCCAGAACGAGCACTTGGCGGCCGTTCGCGACGGCGAGCCGATCTGTGTGGTCCCTGACCTGGTGTGCGTCCTGGAGGCGGACACGGGCGAACCCATCACCACGGAGGCGCTCCGCTACGGCCAGCGGGTCACGGTGATCGGCATCGCGGCCCCGGCCATCATGCGGACCCCGGAGGCCCTGGAGGTGTTCGGCCCGGGCTGCTTCGGCCTCCCGTACGCGTTCCGTCCGGTGGAGGACCGGCTGGCTGTCTAGGGGGCTGGGACCGGGAGCGGGTCCGCACATTAGGCCCCTGCGGCGATTGAGCAGCGGGGGCCGGGGCAGAGCCCCGCGACGCGGGAACGGGTGCCCGCTGCGAGAATCGGGGGCGTGCCCCGAACGATCACCGCCGTCGACGTCCCCGCCCTGGTCACAGGCGTGAACGTCCTGGGCTGCGGCGGAGGAAGAGACGCGGCGGCGTTCGCGGCGATGCTGCGGCGCTCGCTGGGCGAGGACGGCACGGTCACCTGGCACGAGGCCGGCCCCCATGACGACCCTGTCATCGTCCCGGTGGGCGTCGTCGGCGCGGTGAACGTACTGAGCGAGAAACTGCCGAACGGCCGCGAGTTCCGCGAGGCCGTCGCGGCGGTGACCCGCTGGACGGGCGGCCCGGCCGCGGACGCCCTGATGGCCGTGGAGGCGGGCGGCCCCAACGCCCTCACCGTGCTGCTGGCCGCGCTCGACCTCGGCCTCCCCGTCGTCGACGTCGACCTGATGGGCCGCGCCCTGCCCCGCCTCGACCAGCTCAGCTGGGCGGTGCGGGGCCTCCCGGTCACCCCGTGCGCGCTGGCCGAGCCGGGCGGCCAGATCCTGGTCGTGGACCGTACGGACGCGCGCGGGCTGGAACGCACGGTGCGCGGTTTCCTCGCTGCGGCGGGCGGCTGGGCCGCGCTCGCGCTCGCCCCGGTCCGGCTGAGGGAGGTGCGCGACGCCTGCGTCCACGGCTCCCTCACGAGGGCCCTCGCCCTGGGCCGCGCGCACGGCGAACTGCCGCACCGCCCGGACACGGAAGCCGTGGAGGCCGCGCTCGGCTGCAGGGTGCTCGCGGCGGGCCGGATCGGGGAGGTCGCGCGCAGCGAGGGCCCCGGCTTCGGGCGGGGCAGTGTCACGGTCACGGACGCCGCGTCCGGCGCGGTCGTCCGCCTGGAGACCGAGAACGAGATCCTGCTCGCCCTGCGCGACGGCGAGGTCGCGGCGACCGTCCCCGACGTCATCTGTCTCCTGGACCGCCGCACGGCGGCCCCTGTCGCCATCGACCGGGTGCGCCCCGGTCAGGAGGTCATCGCGGCGACGCTGCCGGGCCCGGGATTCTGGCGGCACCCGGATGTGGAGCCGTATGTGTCGCCGCGGGCGTTCGGCCTGGACGCGGAGGTCGTCGGGTTCGCATCGGGAGTCGAAAGCGGAACCCACCACGATGGCGAGGCGGTCCCCCGATGACCGACGGTGTCCCGAGTGGTGTCCCAAGTGGCGTCTCGGGTGGTGTCACGGGTGGTGACTCGCGCAGTCCCTCTGGCGGCGCCTCGACCGGTGTCGCTCTCTCCGCCATGCTCACCCACCCCACGTGGCACGACGTCACCCTCCTCGCGGGTCCCCGGGACGACCGACCCGTCCAACAGCCCGTAGCCGCACAGGACTTGGCACACCCGCTACCCGCGGAGCCCGCCGGCAGGCTTCTCGTGCTGCTCGGTGGCGCGGACCGCGGCGACTGGCGGCTCGACGCGCTGCTGCGCCGTGCGCACGGCGCGGGTGTCGCGGCGCTGCTGGTTCCGGGGGTGACGGCTCTGCGGATGTCGTCGACGCTGCTCGCCGAGCGGCTGCGGCTGCCCGTCCTCGGCTCCCCCGACCCGCTCGCCGCGTACCTCGCCCTGGAGCGGATGACCGCGGAACCGGGGCTGCTGCGCGCCGAGTCGGCGCTGCGCACCGCGCAGGTGTGTGCCCGCGCGGACGAGACCGTCGACGCGCTGCTCGCCGATCTGGGCGCGCTGCTGCATCGCCCGGTCGCACTGGTCACCGCGGACGCCCGGCACCTGGCGGGCGACCCGGCCACCATTCCGCCCGG
This sequence comes from Streptomyces fractus, assembly GCF_049844455.1. Classification (NCBI taxonomy): domain Bacteria; kingdom Bacillati; phylum Actinomycetota; class Actinomycetes; order Kitasatosporales; family Streptomycetaceae; genus Streptomyces; species Streptomyces fractus. The sequence goes on from NZ_JBMYHI010000002.1 coordinate 163,799, forward strand.
CGAACAGGCCACGGTGGCACGCCAGTTGACGGGCCCGCCGCTCCCCCGCCCGCTCGACCTCCCCAGCGGCGCCCACCTCCTCACCCACCCCGTCGGCACCGCACGCACCCGCCCTCGCCTCGCGGTGCGCCTGCCCGCCCGCCTCGCTCCGGAGGCCGACGCGGTGGCCTCCGCCCTGGAGGTCGCGTCGGGGGCGGTACGGGAACGGCTCGCGCTGCGCCGTCTCGATCTGGAGCGCAGCGCCCGCCACCGCACCTCCCTGCTGGGCGAGTTGCTGCGCCCGGCGGGCGGCGAGATCCCGGACGCGGTGCGCCGGCACGCGGTCGAGTTCGGCTGGCGCCTCGACGGCTGGCACACCGGCATCCGCATCGGCACGGGTCCCGACGTGGACGTGGCGGGGCTGCGCGCCGAGGTCACCGACGCGTTCGCGGCGGAGCGGCTCGGCGCGCAGGTCGTCGAGCAGGGCGACGGCTGGTCCGCCTGGACCAGCACCGACCAGGAGCCGTCGACCAGCGACATCGAACGGCACGCCGCCGCCGTGCGCCGCGTGCAGCGCCGCCTGCCCGAGGTGCTGCACGCCTACGTGGGGGTGGGCCGGGCCCACGCGGGTCCCACCGGCATCGCCCGCAGCCTGGGCGAGGCGGCCGACGCGGCGCGTCTGGCGCAGGGCCGGGAGGCGAGCGGCCGCTTCTTCCACGTCGACCGTCTCGGACTCGCCCAGCTCCTCCTCGCCTGGACCCGCACGGACACCTTCCAGCCCGCGGCCCGCTCCCTCCTGGAACCACTGTCCGGGGAGCCCGGCGACCTGGTGCGCACCCTCACCGCGTACCTCGACGCGGAGTCCTCCACGGCCGAGACCGCCGCGATCCTCGGTGTGCACCGCAACACGGTCGCGGCGCGCATCGCCCGCGTACAGCAGCTCCTGAGCGTGGACCTCGCGGATCCGGACGAGCGCCTGGCCCTGCATCTGGCGTGCCGGACGGCCGTGGACGGATGAACCGAGCAAGTAGGACACGATCTGACCTACATGCTGGTTACTGTGACCGAAGCGAACACCGAGCGGGCACTCCCACGCGAGAGGCGACACCATGACCACCAGCGAGTCGACCACCAACACCCCCACCGTCACCGGCGAACGCGCCGACATCCTCGAGGCGTTGGCCAAGCAGCGGCACTTCATGACCTTCCCCGCGCGGGACCTGACGGACGACCAGGCCCGGCAGCGGACGACGGCGAGCGAGCTGTGTCTCGGCGGTCTGATCAAGCACGTCACCGAGGTGGAGCGGGGCTGGGTGGGCTTCATCCTCGAAGGCCCGTCCGCCATGCCGGACTTCACGGCGATGACCGAGGCGGACTTCGCCGCCAGGGCGGACGGCTTCCGGTTGCTGCCCGACGAGACGCTGGACGGTGTGCTGGCCGAGTACGCCAAGACCGCCGCCAGGACCGACGAGCTGGTGGCGACCTTGCCCGATCTGAACCACAGCTGGCCGCTGCCGAAGGCCCCGTGGTTCGAGCCGGGCGCCGAGTGGTCCGTCCGTCGCGTGCTGCTGCACATCGTCGCCGAGACCGCGCAGCACGCGGGCCACGCCGACATCCTCCGCGAGTCCCTGGACGGCTCGAAGAGCATGGGCTGAGGCCCTGCCGTCGGCCGGTCCCGCCGGTGTCACGGGACCGGCCGACGTCGCGCGGTGACTCGGGTGAGGGGGGAGGTATCGCTCCGGCACCCGGAGGATCGATGATGTTCGTCATGACATCACGTCCGCACACCTCCGCCGCCACCGACCTGATCGCCTCGCTCGCCGAGGGTTCGCTCCGCGTGGTCGACCTCACCGCCCCGCTGTCGTCCGGGACACCGATCCTTCCGCTGCCCGAACCGATGCACCCGATCCCCCACTTCGAGCTGGAGCGGCTCAACGACTGGGACGATCCCGGTGAGATCTCCTTCCAGAACCACATCCACACGGGCGAGCACGTGGGCACCCACTTCGACGCCCCGGTGCACTGGTCGTCGGGGCGTGACCTGGAGGACGTGGGCAGTGTGCCGGCGGCGCGGCTCGTGGGGCCCGCCGCGGTGGTGGACAAGTCGGCCGAGTGTGCCAAGGACCCCGACTATCTGCTCGGCCTCGACGAGCTCAAGGCGTGGGAGCGTGAGCACGGCGCGCTGCCCGACGGCGGCTGGCTGGTGTACCGCACCGGTTGGGACACCCGCTCCGACGACCAGGCCGCCTTCCTCAACGCCGACGACAACGGCCCGCACACGCCGGGACTCACCCCGGAGTGCGCCCGCTACCTGGCCGAGGAGACCGGCATCGTGGGCATCGGCGTGGAGACCGTGGGCACGGACGCCGGGCAGGCGTTCCGCTTCGAACCGCCGTTCCCCGTCCACCACTTCATGCTCGGCAACGGTAAGTACGGCGTGACGCAGCTGCGCAACGTCGGCGAGCTTCCGCCGGTCGGCGCGGTGCTCGTCGTCGCGCCGCTGCGCATCGTCGGCGGATCCGGCAGCCCCACGCGCGTCCTGGCGCTGGCGCCCGCCGCGGAGGGCAAGTGAGCATGCTCGTACGGGAAGCCATCGGCCGCGAACTCCACCGGCTCGGTGTGCGCACCGCGTTCGGCGTGGTGGGCAGCGGCAACTTTCATGTCACGGGCGCGCTCGTGGCCGCGGGCGCGCGCTTCGTCGCGGCGCGGCACGAGGGCGGCGCCGCCGTGATGGCGGACGCCCACGCCCGGACCAGCGGCGAGGTCACCGTCCTGACCCTGCACCAGGGCTGCGGCTACACCAACTCCCTGACCGGCGTGGCCGAGGCCGCGAAGAGCCGTACGCCGCTGCTCGTCGTGACGGCGGAGGCCACCGAGCGGACCTCGAACTTCTACGTCGACCAACCGGCTCTCGCCGAGGGCGTCGGGGCGGTCTCGGCCCGGGTCCGCTCCGCGCGCACGGCGCTGGACGACGTCACGCGCGCGTTCCGGCTGTGCGCCGAGGAGCGTCGCACGGTGGTGCTCAACGTCCCCATCGACGTACAGGACGAGGAGCTGCCGGCGGACGCGGTGGCTCCGCGGCGCCGCCCTGCCCCCGGTCTGCCGCGCCCGGCCGCCGCCGACGCCGAGGCCTTCGCCGAGTTGCTGCGCCGCGCCGAGCGCCCGGTGTTCGTGGCCGGTCGCGGTGCCCGCTCCGCCGAGGCCGGCGAGGCGATCGCCGCGCTGGCCGCGCGGACGGGCGCGCTCCTCGCCACGTCGGCGGTGGCGCGCGGGCTCTTCAACGGGCGGCCGGGGCAGGAGTGGTGCCTGGACGTGGCGGGCGGCTTCTCCACACCGCTGGCCGCCGAACTCATCACCGGCGCCGACCTGATCGTCGGCTGGGGCTGCGCCCTGAACATGTGGACCATGCGGCACGGGCGCCTCATCTCGGACACCGCCAAGGTGGTCCAGGTGGACGTCGACCGCGACGCCCTCGGCCGCACGCGCGACATCGACCTGGGGCTGTGGGCCGGTGTCACTGAGACGGCGAACGACGTCACCGCACTCCTCACGGACGCCCCCGCGCCGAACGGGTACCGCACCCCGGACGTCGCCAAGCGGCTCGTTGTGGAGGGCAGTTGGCCCCAGGTCCCGTTCGAGGACGGCACGGGCGACGGCCGCATCGACCCTCGTACACTGACCCGCGCGCTCAACGGCATGCTCCCGGCCGAGCGCACGGTGGCCGTCGACTCGGGCAACTTCATGGGCTACCCGAGCATGTACCTCGACGTGCCCGACCAGTACGGGCTGTGCTTCACGCAGGCGTTCCAGTCGATCGGCCTCGGCCTGTCGACGGCGATCGGCGCGGCGCTCGCCCGGCCCGACCGACTGCCGGTGGCGGCCTGCGGCGACGGCGGATTCCTGATGGGCGTCTCGGAGTTGGAGACGGCCGTACGCCTCGGCCTGCCGCTCCTGGTGGTGGTCTACAACGACGCCATGTACGGGGCCGAGGTCCACCACTTCGGCAATCCGGCCGAGGCGGCGGACCTGTCCACGGTCACGTTCCCCGACACCGACATCGCCTCCCTCGCCCGCGGCCACGGCTGCGCGGCTCTGACGGTGACGTCGCCGGAGGACCTGTCCCCCCTCACCGACTGGCTCGCCGCCCCGGACCGACCGATGGTGATCGACGCCAAGACGACGCGGGACGCGGGCTCTTGGTGGCTACAGGAGGCGTTCGGCCACTGACCGCGCCCGGGCCCGGGCCCGCGGGAGGACAGCAGCGACCCCCGCCGGAAATCGCGAACGAACATCGGCGGGGGCCACCCACGAGAAAGCACGGCTCCCCTTCGCGCGCTTCCTCGTCTGTTCCGTCCAGTGACGCCGCGGGACCGCGGGAGGAAGCCCCAGTCGGCGCACCTCGGACGGAGGACCACAGTCGCGTTGTCGGCGATGCGACTGTGGCGTCTGCAGTCAAGTCGCCCAGGGACCAGGGGCGTTGAAGAGGGTAACCCTCTTCGGCACTTCCAAACGTATGGCACATGCCAGAGGCGTCTCAAGCCCCCGTTTGCGCCTTCATGCGGTGGTGTCGGCCGATTCCCGCAGCAGGTCGGTGAGCGCGCGGGCCGCCGCGCTCCGCGGGCGGTCGGCCGGGGCCGCGAGGTAGAGCGACCAGCCCAGGTCCGCGTCCGTCACCGGCAGGACGGACAGGCCGTGCGCGGTGTCGGCGAGGAAGCGCGGCACCAGCGCGACGCCCAGTCCCGCCCTGACGTAATCGGCGCTGGTGGCGAGGTCCGTGATCTCGATGGTGACGTGGCGCGGGACGCCCGCCGTGGCGAAGGCACGGTCGGCGACGGAGCGGTTGCCGTAGCCGACTGGGCAGTCGATGAACGGCATCCCGGCCAGTTCGCGGATCTCCACTCCGTCGCGCCCGGCGAGCGGGTGCCCGGCCGGTACCACCAGGTCGAGGGTCGAGCCGGCCAGCGGCGTCAGCTCGACCTCGGCCGGACTTGCCCCGGGCAGGGAGACGAGGGCAAGGTCGAGACGGCGTTCGGCGAGCGCGGTCAGATGCCCCTGGGAACCGGTCGGCGCGACGGTGATCTGCACCTGGATGCCCGGATGGCGACGGTGGAACTCGCCCAGCAGGCCCGGCAGATCGATCAGCCTGATCGACGTCAGGGTGCCGAGGCGCAGGGTCCCGCGCAGCGCGCCGCGCACCTCGGCCACCGCGTCGGCGGCGTCGCGCGCGGCGTCCAGGACGATCCGGGCGCGGGGCAGCAGCGCCCGCCCCTCGTCGGTCAGCAGGACCCGCTTGGAGTTGCGGTCGAGCAGCCGCGCGTCCAGTTCGCCCTCCAGCGTTTTGACTGCGGCGGACACCGCGGACTGGACGATGTGCAGACGAGCCGCCGCGCGCGTGAAGTTCTGCTCCTCGGCGACGGCGACGAAGTACTCGAGATGACGTAGTTCCACTCGTCGACTATCGCAGCGACCATCTCGATTCGCGATCGTCACGAGCGCGAAGATTCGTTGGACGTGATGGCTGCGCGCGCGGAGAGTGGGACGTGTCCACCCGCCCCCCTCTAGCCGAACGGACTTCCTCCGCATGGCCACGCCGACACGCGTCCGCACCCCTTCGCACTCCCCCGCCGCGGGTTCGCGCCGCCACGGAATGGGGTTCTGGATCGTGGCGCTCGCCTTCCTCACGTCGATGGCGTTCTCGACGGTGCCGACCCCGCTGTATCCGCTGTACGAGGAGCGGGACGGCTTCTCGACCTTCATGGTCACCGTCGTGTTCGCGGTGTACGCGGTGGGCGTCGTGGTCAGCCTGCTGCTGGCCGGGCACGTGTCGGACTGGGTGGGGCGCAAGAGGATCCTGCTGCCGGCGCTCGGCCTCGAGTTCGTCGCCGCCCTGCTGTTCCTGTCGAGCCCGGCGCTGCCGGTGCTGCTCGTCGCCCGGTTCGTGAGCGGTCTGGGCATCGGCATGCTCAGCGCGACGGCCACCGCCCACCTTGCCGAACTGCACGCCGAGCACCGCCCTGGCGCCTCGTCGGGGCGGTTCGAGACGGTGTCGACGGCCGCGAACATCGGCGGACTCGGTCTCGGCCCGCTGGTCTCCGGGTTCCTCGCGCAGTACGTGACGGCTCCGCTGCGGCTGCCGTATGTCGCGTTCGCCGTGCTCCTCGTGGCCGTGGCGCTCGCCGTGTCGCTCACGCCGGAGACCGTGCGCGAGCTGCCGGTCAGGCCGCGCTACCGGCCGCAGCGGGTGAGCGCCGACCATGGCGACCGGGCCGGGTATGTGGCCGCGGCGGCCGGCGCGTTCGCGTCGTTCGCGGTGTTCGGCCTGTTCTCGTCGATCGCCGCCGGGTTCGTCGCCCACACTCTGCACCACCCGTCGCACCTGCTGGCCGGGGCGATCTCGTTCCTGGTGTTCGGGGGCGCCGCCCTCGCCCAGATCCTGACCAACCGCCTCGCGCCGCGCGCGAAGTCGACGCTCGGGCTGCTCGCGGAGGGCGCGGGCTTCCTCACGCTCGTCGTCGGGATGCACACGGCCGACCTCGCCACATTCCTGGTGGGAGGCGCGGTCGCGGGTGTCGGGGCGGGGCTGCTGTTCAAGGCGGCGGTCGGGGCCGTGGCCGCGATGGCGGCGCCGGCGCGGCGAGGCGAGGCGCTCGCGGGCCTGTTCCTCGTCGCCTACCTGGGGCTGAGCGGGCCGGCCGTCGTACTCGGCGTCGCGACGCTCTCGCTCACGGCGACCGCCGCGATGACCTGGTTCGCCGTGGCACTGTTCGCCCTCCTGGCGACGGTCGCCGTCCTCAACCGCCGCCCTCGCGACGGGCGTTGAGCAACCACCGGACCTCCCCCGACGCTCAGCGACGCAGATCACATCGGGCAACCCCTTGACGCCTCCACGTTCAAACCGGTTTAGTCAACGCCGTTCGGCCCTTCAAACCGGTTTGAACACCCACCCCGGAGGCCTCCAAGAGGAGTTGCGCACGCCATGGCCCGCAAGCCCACCATCGCGGACGTCGCACGCCACGCCGGGGTCTCCCGCGCCACCGTCTCCTTCGCCCTGAACGACCGGCCCGGCATCGCGGAGGACACCAAGGCCCGCGTGCTGGCCGCCGCCGCCGACCTCGGGTGGACACCGAGCCGCCAGGCCCGCGCCCTCTCCCTCGGCAAGGCAGGCGCGTTCGGCCTCGTCCTGACCCGCGAACCGGAACAGATCGGGGCAGACCTCTTCTTCCCGGCGTTCATCGCTGGCGTCGAGTCCGTCATAGGGCAGCGCGGCGACGGCCTGATGGTGCACGTGACCACGCCCGAGCAGGAGCGCTCCGTGTACGAGCGGCTCGCGGCGGAGCGCCAGGTGGACGGCGTACTGCTCACCGACCTGCGGCACGACGACCCGCGCCCGCCGCTGATCCGCCGACTCGGCCTGCCCGCCGTGGTGGTGGGCCAGCCCGAGTGGGGCGGCGGCCTGCCCACGGTCAGCCTGGACGACGAGCCCGCCTACTCCGCCGCGGTCCGCCGCCTCGCCGACCTCGGCCACCGGCGCATCGCGCACGTCGAGGGCCCCCACGAGTTCCGGCACGCGCACCGGCGCCGCCTCGCCTGGGAGCAGGCGCTGCGCGAGCTGGATCTGCCGGTCGGACCGGTGCTGCCCGGCGGGTTCAGCGCCGAGGGCGGCGCGCGCGCCACCCGTGAGCTGCTCGCGCTCGCCACCCCGCCGACCGCGATCGTGTACGGCAACGACCTGGCCGCGATGGCCGGGCTCTCGGTCGCCCAGGAGCTGGGTGTCCCGGTGCCCGAGCAGCTCTCGGTCGTCGGCTACGACGACGCGCCCCTGACCCGGTACAGCTATCCGCCGCTCTCCTCCGCCCGCGCGGACGCCCGCGGTTGGGGCGAGGCCGCGGCCCGCGCCCTGGACGCGGTGCTCGCCGGCGACGAGAGCGCGGCGCACGTGGCGCTGCCGCCCGCCGAGTTCATCCCCCGTGCGTCGATCGGTCCCGCCCCGCGCGACTGAATCCGCACAGCACACCACCAGGGCAACAGACTTCGGCCGCGCCCGCGCGGACCGGGAATTGCGCACGGCGACGAGGCCGCGCGTGAACAGTTCGGAGATCATCATGCTGAGGAGAACGGCGTCCGCGCTGCTCGTGCTCGCACTCGCGGGAACGGCGACAGCCTGCGGCCGGGCCGCCCCCGACGCGACCGTCGCCGCCGGCGCACGCGGACCCATCACGGTCTGGCTGTCCAACAACGCCCAAGAGGTGCAGTGGGGCAAGCGGATGGTGGCCGCGTGGAACAAGAGCCATCCCGATCAGCACGTCACCGCCCAGCAGATCCCCGCGGGCAAGACGTCCGAGGAGGCCATCAGCGCCTCGATCATCGCGGGCACGACGGCCTGCCTGGCCTTCAACACCTCGCCCGCGGCGGTGCCGACGTTCCAGAAGCAGAACGGGCTCGTGCCGCTGGACGACTTCCCCGGCGGCACCTCGTACATCACGAAGCGCAGCGGCGGCCTCGCCGACCAGTACAAGTCGCCGGACGGGAAGTTCTACCAGCTGCCCTGGAAGAGCAACCCGGTGATGATCCTCTACAACAAGAAGCTGTTCAAGAAGGCCGGCCTCGACCCGGAGCACCCGAAGCTGGCCACGTACAAGGAGTTCCTTCGGACTTCCCGCACGCTGGTGCACAGCGGCGCCGCGAAGGCCGCGATCTGGCCGTCGCCGTCGAGTGACTTCTTCCAGCCCTGGTACGACTTCTATCCCGGGTTCGCCGCGCAGAGCGGCGGCAAGCAGCTGATCGAGCACGGCAAGCCGCAGTTCGACTCGCCCGCGGGCCGCCAGGTCGCCGCGTTCTGGCGCAAGCTCTACGCGGAGAAGCTCGCGCCGCAGGAGGCGTATCCGGGCGACTCGCTGAACGACGGGAAGGCCGCGATGGCCACCGTCGGGCCGTGGGCGGTCTCGGCGTACAAGAACAGCGTGGACATCGGTGTCGCGCCGGTGCCGACCGCCGACGGCGGCACGGGCGAGCACTCGTTCAGCGACGAGAAGTCGGTGGCGATGTTCAGCGCGTGCAAGAACCGGGGTACCGCCTGGGACCTGCTGAAGTTCGCGACGTCGAGCACGCAGGACGGCAAGTTCCTCGAGACGACCGGCCAGATGCCGATGCGCGAGGACCTGACGAAGCGCTACGCCGACTACTTCGCCGCGCACCCCACGTACAAGGCCTTCGCCGACCAGGCGGAGCGCGTCGTCGAGGTGCCGAACGTGCCGGGTTCGGTCGACATCTGGCAGGCATTCCGCGACGAATGGACGAAGTCGGTCATCTTCGGCCGTGAGTCCACGCGTGCGGGCCTGCGCAACGCCTCGTCCCAGATCACCGACCTGCTGAACGAGTACGGAGACCCGTCATGAGCGTCCCCACCGACCGCGCCCGGTCACGCGTCGGCACGCTGTTCATATCGCCGTACGTCCTGTTCATCCTGGTCGTCTTCGCGATCCCGCTGGTCTACACGGTGTGGATGTCGTTCCACCGGTTCTACTTCACGGCTCCCGGCACGGACGTGGACTCTCCGTGGGTGGGCCTGTCGAACTACAAGGACGTCTTCACCGACCCGGTGGTCGGCCAGGCGTTCTTGAACATCCTGATCTTCCTGGTCATCAACGTGCCGCTGACCGTGGGCCTCTCGCTGGTCCTGGCCGCCGCGCTGAACGCGAAGATCCGGGGGCGGGCGTTCTTCCGCGCCGCGTTCTACCTCCCGTACGTGACCGCGAGCGTCGCGCTCGTCGCCGTGTGGCAGTTCCTCTTCGGCCAGGACGGCTTCGTCAACCATCTGCTCGGCTCGCACGCGCCGGATCCGTCGTGGCTGGTCAACTCGCATCTCGCGATGCCGATGATCGCCGTGTTCGTGACCTGGAAGCAGCTCGGCTTCTTCGTGATGCTCTACCTGGCCGCGCTCCAGAACGTCGGCAAGGAGCTGTACGAGGCGTCCGCCATGGACGGCGCGGGCAAGGTGCGGCAGTTCTTCTCGGTGACCGTGCCGGGCGTGCGTCCCGCGACGACGCTCGTCGTCATCTACGCGATCATCACCGGCGCCAACATGTTCAGCGAGCCCTACCTGCTGACCGGGGGCGGCGGCCCGGACCACGCGTCCACGTCGCCGGTGCTGCTCATGTACCAGAAGGGCATCGAGCAGGGTCACCCCGATGTCGCGGCGGCGCTCGGTGTCGTCCTCATCGCCTTCGTCATGGTCGTCTCGCTCGCCGCCCGCAAGCTCACCGAGAAGGGCAACTGACATGAGTGCCACGAGCCGCTTGGGCAGAAGGGCCCTGCGCTACGTACCGCTGTCGATCGGCGCGGTCGCCTTCCTCTTCCCCTTCTACTACATGGTCGTGGGCTCGCTGCGGAAGGTCACGGCCGGCGATCTGTCGGCGGCCGTCCCCTCCGGCCTCACCGGCGCCAACTACACGGCGATCAACAGCACGATCTCGCTGGCCCGTTCGCTCCTCAACTCCGGGATCATGACGATCGGCGTCCTGGTCTGCACGCTGGTCTTCGGTGTGCTCGCCGGGTACGCGCTCGCGGTGCTGAAGTTCCGTGGCAAGGGCGCGGTGTTCGGCGCGCTGCTGCTGGTGCAGATGATCCCGTTCCAGCTGCTGACGCTGCCGCTGTACGTGCTCGTGGTCCGCGACTACGGGCTCGGCGACAACTACCTCGGCATGATCCTGCCGTTCGCGATCAACTCGACGGCCGTCTTCCTGTTCCGGCAGTTCTTCTCGCAGATGCCGCAGTCCCTGTTCGAGGCGGCGCGCATCGACGGCGCGAGCGAGCTGCGGATCCTGTGGAAGATCGCGCTGCCGATGGCCAAGCCGGCCATCCTGACCGCGCTGCTCCTGACGTTCATCGGGCCGTGGAACGAGTTCCTGTGGCCGTTCCTCGTCACGAAGAACGCCGACATGCAGCCGCTCGCCGTCTCCCTGGCGAGCTTCCTCTCCAACCTTCAGGGCACGGTCGCCAACCCGGCCGGTGCCCTGCTGGCCGGCGCGTGTGTGCTGGCCGTCCCCGCGGTGGTCCTGTTCCTCGTGTTCCAGCGCCACTTCACCTCCACCGACATCGACTCCGCTACCAAGGGCTGAATCCGCACATGAGCAACAGCAACGAGACCCCCGCCATCCCGTACCGCATGGTGCGCAAGGGCGTCGTCATGTCCCCCCTGGCCGGCGAGGCGAACGAGGTCGAGGGCGTCCTGAACCCGGCCGCGGGCCGCACCCCCGACGGCACGCTGCACCTCCTTCCCCGCCTGGTCGCGGAGGGCAATGTCTCCCGCGTGGGCCTCGCCGAGGTCACCTTCGACGAGCAGGGCGTCCCGAACGGCGTCGAGCGTCGCGGCGTCGTCCTCTCCCCCGACGAGGGCTGGGAGCGCGGCAAGAACAACGCCGGCGTCGAGGACCCCCGCATCACCTGGGTCCCCTCGCTCGGCCAGCACGTCATGTCCTACGTCGCCTACGGCCCGCTCGGCCCGAAGCCGGCGCTCGCCGTGTCCGAGAACCTCACCGACTGGACGCGCCTCGGCCCGATCCAGTTCGCGTACCAGGCCGACCTGGACACGGACCTCAACCTCTTCCCGAACAAGGACGTCGTCCACTTCCCCGAGCCGGTCCCGGCCCCCGACGGCGAGCTGTCGTACGCGATGCTGCACCGCCCGATGTGGGACCTCGGCTGGTTCCGCGAGGGCGAGGGCGTGCACCTTCCCGCCGGTGTCACCGACGAGCGGCCCGGCATCTGGATCTCCTATGTGCCGGTGAAGGAGGTCGAGGCCGACATCCGCGCCCTCGTCCGCCCGCGTCAGCACACGCTCGTCGCGCTCTCCGAGTACGAGTGGGAGTCGCTGAAGATCGGCGGCGGCCCGGCCCCGATCCGGGTGCCCGAGGGCTGGCTGCTCATCCACCACGGCGTGTCCGGCACCATCGAGGACCCGTGGGCGCAGAACCAGAAGGTGTCGTACGCGGCGGGCGCGATGATCCTCGACCCGGCCGACCCCTCGAAGATCCTCGCCCGCTCGGACGCGCCGCTGATGGCGCCGGAGACGGAGGAGGAGGTCTCCGGCACGGTGCCGAACGTCGTCTTCCCGACGGCGATCGAGGAGATCGACGGCGAGCTGTACGTCTTCTACGGCATGGCCGACGCGCACATCGGCGTGGCCCTCCTGGAGCGCACGGAGCACACCGCATGACCGCGGGCGCCCCGCAGGAGCCTCTCGGCATCGGTCTGGTCGGCTGCGGCGGCTTCGCCGAGTTCGTCCTGGACGCGGTCGCCGGGCTGCCGGGCCTGCGCCTGGCGGCGGTCGCCGATCCCTCGCGCGAGCGGGCCGCCGCGCTCGCCGAGCGGCACGGTGTCCCGGCGCTCGGCTCGCTCGTCGAGCTGCTCGAGCGGGACGACGTGGCGGCGGTGCTGATCGCCACGCCGCCCGCCACGCATGCCGCGATGGCCACCGAGGCGCTGCGTGCGGGGCGCCATGTCTTCTGCGAGAAGCCCCTCGCCACCACGACCGAGGACGCGGCTGCGGTCGCCGAGGAGGCGCGCCGCGCGGGCCGCGTCCTGGTCGTGGACCATGTGCTGCGCTACAACCCGCTGCTGCGGGCGGTCCAGCGGCTCACGGAGCGGGAACTGCTCGCGCCGGTCCGCCGGTTCCTGTTCGAGAACGACGCCGCCGACGAGGACCTGGGCCCCGACCACTGGTTCTGGGACCCGGCGCACTCCGGTGGCATCTTCGTCGAGCACGGCGTGCACTTCTTCGACGCGGCGCGGACGCTGCTCGGCTCGGACCCGGTGAGCGTGCGGGCCACGGCGGTGGCCAGGCCCGGCGGCCCGGTCGACATGGTGAGCGCGGATGTCGTGCACCCCGGCGGCGTACTCGCCTCGCACCTGCACTCCTTCACCCACGCGCACCGCGCCGAGCGCCAACTCATGCGCCTGGACCACGGTTTCGAGGAGACGCGGATCAGCGGCTGGATCCCGGCGTACGCGGAGATCTCGGCGTGGACCGACGATGCGGGCGTCCGCGAATGGGAGCAACTGCCGCCCCAGCTCGGCCCGTTGCTGTCGGTCGACGGCTTCCGGCCGCACGGCGACGAGCGGCTCACGGTCCGCGTCGAGCGCGACGCGGGACCGGCCGCCCCCGCCCGCGGGCGCGGTGAGCGCCGCAGCGCGCCGCACCGGGTGCACGCCGTCATCGACCTCGGCGGCGAGGCCCGCAAGCCGTACGTGTACGCGCAGAGCGTGCGCGCCGCGATGGCCGACCTCGTACGGGCGGTGCGCGAGGGCACCCCTCCGGCGGCGGACGCCCTCAGTGGTTTCGCCGCGGTGGCGGTCGCCGAGGCGGCCACGGTCGCCGCCGCGACGGGCCGCGAACAGCCGGTACTCCCCACCTTCCGGTGGGCTTCGGAAGGGTCCTTCGCATGAGCTGGTGGCAGGACATGGTCTGCTACGAGGTGTATCCGCGGGCGTTCGCCGACTCGGACGGCGACGGGGTCGGGGACCTGCCCGGGCTGACCGAGCGCCTCGAACACATCAAGGACCTGGGCGCGGACGCGGTGTGGTGCACGCCGTTCTATCCGTCGCCGCTGGCCGACGGCGGCTACGACATCGCCGACTACACGGGCGTCGCCCCGGACCTGGGCACGGTCGCCGACGTCGACGAACTCACCGCACGGGCCCATGAATTGGACCTGAAGTTCATCGTCGACCTCGTCCCGAACCACACCTCCGACCGGCACCCCTGGTTCCTGGAGGCGCTGGCCGCGGGGCCCGGTTCGGCGGAGCGGGAGAGGTATCTGTTCCGGCCGGGCCGGGGCGTTGAGGGTGAACTGCCGCCCAACGACTGGCAGTCGGCGTTCGGCGGGCCCGCCTGGACACGGGTCGCGGACGGCGAGTGGTACTGCCACCTGCACGCCGCCGAGCAGCCCGACCTCAACTGGCGCGACCCGAAGGTGCGCGACGCCTTCGCGGACGTGCTGCGGTACTGGCTCGACCGGGGCGTCGACGGCTTCCGGGTGGACGTGGCGCACGCCCTGTTCAAGGCGGAGCGGCTGCCCGACGCGGGTCCCGGCCAGCACGCCGACCCGCTGCGCAACCACCTCATGCCGTATTACGACCAGGAGGAGCTGCACCCGCTCTACCGTGAGTGGCGCGCCCTGCTCGACACGCATCCCGCGCCGGCGGGCGCGGTGGAGCCCGAGGACCGCGTCATGGTCGCGGAGTCGGCGGTCTTCGACCCGGAGCGCCTGAGCCGCTACATCCGCCCGGACGAGATGCACCAGGCGTTCAACTTCGCCTTCCTGGAGGCCTCTTGGGACGCGAAGGAACTGCGCGACGTCATCGACGGTTCGTTCGCGGTACCCGGCTCCGCGGTGACCTGGCTGCTCTCCAGCCATGACGCGCCGCGGCCCGCCACCCGGCACGGTTCCCTGGCACGCGCCCGTGCCGCCGCGCTGCTGATGCTGGCGCTGCCCGGGTCCGCGTACCTCTACCAGGGCGAGGAACTGGGTCTTCCGCAGGCGTTCGTGCCCGACGACCGCATCCTCGACCCGCTGTGGGAACGCTCCGGGCACACCGAGCGAGGCCGTGACGGGGCGCGCGTCCCGCTGCCCTGGTCCGGCACGGCGGCGCCGTACGGCTTCAGCAGCGCGGCGCCCGGGGCGACCTGGCTGCCCCAGCCCGACGACTGGGCGCCGCTGACGGTGGCCGCGCAGCAGGCGGACCCGGGTTCGACGCTGGCCCTGTACCGGCGGGCGCTGCGGCTGCGCCGCATCCACCCGGCGCCGGACCCGGCGGCGCCCCCGCAGTGGCTCTCCGCGCCCGGCACACCCCATCTCGCGTTCCGCCGTGGGAACTTGGTGTGCGTGGTGAACCTGGCCGAGGCCCCGCTCCCCCTCTCCACCCTCGGCCTGACCACCCCTCCGCTCCTCACGAGCGGCCCCCTCGCGGCGGGCGCGCTGCCGCGTGACACGGCCGCGTGGCTGGTGTCCCCGGCCTGACTCAGCCGGTCACCGCGGGCGCGTCGGCACCGCGTCGTGCCCGCCACACCACCGGCCAGCCCACCGCGGCCGCCGCGAGGGCGACCGACTGCCCGGTTCCGAGGCCCTCGGACACCGACGGGCCCTGTCCCAGGATCAGCAGGGCCGCCACCACGAGGGCCGGCAGTACGGCTCCCGCCGTCCACCGCCACCCCCGGCCGGAGACGACCGCGCAGACGGCCGCGGTGAGCAGGATCAGCGCGACGACGACGCCGAGCAGTATCCGCGCGGGCCCCGGCAGGGCACCGTCCGCGTCGGCCACCGCCCTGCCGAGCACGGCCGCGAGCGCCGCCACGGCCCCCGCGAACAGACAGTGCAGCGGCAGCACCAGGTGCACGGGGAGCGCCTCCGGGCCCAGCAGCGGCAGCCCGTGCGCACCACCCAGCAGCGCCAGCGCCCACACGAGGACGAGGATGGCGAAGGCGCCGACGGCGACGATCCGCACCGAGCCGTTCCACTCCGCCTCTCCGGCTGCGTCGACGGACTGGACGAGCCCTTCGCCGAGGACGATCAGCACGAACAGGCCGAGGCGCTCGGAGAGATGCGTGAGGTCGGCGGTCACCAGCTCGGGCTTCATCAGGGCGCGGCGGCCGCGCTCGCCGATGCCGCGGGCGGGGCGGCCCTCGCGGCTTCTGCGCTCCTCCTGCTCGAGGCGCCGCTCGACGCGTTCCTTGCCCTGCGCCCAGCGCTCGTCGACGGCCTCCTGCATCACGCCGCGGGAGACCCGCACCATGACGAACACATCGATGGCGAGTCCCAGCGCCCACAGCCACAGCCGGGCGTCCCCGCCCACCCACAGCGACACGATCCACGGCAGGAGACCGACGCCGAGCTGGAGGATCGGCAGGTCGACGACCACCCGCCCCGGCCGGTTCGCCGCGCGGGACGCGATCGTGCGCACCACCACGTAGGCGAGGGCGAACGCGAACGCCTTCTCGTCCGACTCCCGCACCCCGGGTACGGCCGCGGCCATCACCGCCATCCCGAACATGGCGACGATGACGACGAGCGTGCGCGCCCGGTCCTCGGCGACGTTCCCGTACATCGTGAACATCACCCAGGTGAGCCAGAACGCCAGGAACAGCAGTCCGTACTCGCCGAGCGCCGTCCAGGTCGGCCCGGTGTGCAGCAGATGGGCCAGCTGTCCCACCCCCGCGACGACGATCAGGTCGAAGAACAGCTCCAACCAAGAGGCGTGGCGTTCGGGGACGGGCTCTTCCACCGCGTCGAGAGAATCCGGCATAGCGGAATTATCCACACGATAGGAACGCTGGTCCCGGAGCCTCGCGCGCCGTTTCCCCGCGCGCGTTCCGGCATGTGCCACCAGCGAAGTCCGCAGCCACCGCCCCAGTCGTGGCCAGACCTTCACGGAGCGGGTCCGCCGGATTGACGAATCCGCTGACCAGAGACGCCAGTTGACGTATGGTCACCGAATGGACGGAGCGCAGTGGTTGGCCTCCTGTCACCGGAAGCCGAGTGAGGCATATGCCGCATGGGAGCAGTCGCCGTATCTGGCGAGGCTCCCGGCAGGCCGCGATTGGGACGCCCTGCGCGTGCAGCAGCCGCTCGGTCTGACGGTGCTGTGGGAGCTGGGCAAGGAGGCGGACGCCGTGCCGGTGCTCGAGGAGCACGCCAAGCCGCGCCCGGTGTTCTACATCCTCACGCGCCCCGGCACGGCGGGCGCCGCGGCCTGGCCCGAGTCGGAGGACGTGCGGATGCTCACCTCGGGTGAGGACCTGTCCATGCCGTCCCCGGACGCCGACGGCATAACGGGCGTGCGCCACCACTCGTTCCTTTGGCGCACCCCGCCGGACGGCAGCGGCAAGCTCGTCGCCCCCGAGCTCCTGCGCAGGGCCCTGAGGTCGGCCCTCGACCCCGGCCGGCAGGCCGAGCGGATAAGGGCGGCCCGCGCCGTCTTCTGGGCGAGCAAGCGGCACAGTCACTGACGCACCGCACCGGCGACCGCCACAGCGTGTGTCTGTACTGTGCACTGGTATCGCTTGTCCCAGAAAGGGTGATCCCCCATCGCCAGCAAGACAGTGCAGATTCCCACCGCGGACGGCAGCGCCGACGCCTTCGTCGCCTTCCCCGACGACGGAGAGCGGCACCCCGGCGTGCTGCTCTACATGGACGCCTTCGGTCTGCGGCCCGTGATCGAGGAGCTGGCCCGCGAACTGGCCGGGCACGGCTACTACGTACTCGCTCCCAACGTCTACTACCGGCACGGCACCACGCCCGTCGTCGAGATTCCCGAGCACATCGGTGAGGAGAACCGTCCGGAGATCTTCGGCAAGCTCATGCCGCTGCTCCAGGCGCACACCGCCGAGCGCGCGCTGAGCGACGCCGACGCCTACGTCGACTTCCTCTCCGCGCAGCCCGAGGTCGCCGAGGGCCCCCTCGGCACGACCGGCTACTGCATGGGCGCCGCCCTGGCGCTGCGCACCGCCGCGGCCCGCCCCGACCGGGTCGGCGCCGTCGCCGGATTCCACCCCGGCATGCTCGTCACCGACGCCCCCGACAGCCCGCACCGCTCGGCCGACAAGATCGCCGGGCCGGTGCACCTGGGCCTCGCGGAGGGCGACCTGTCGCCCGAGGCCGTCGCCGATCTCGACAAGGCCTTCGAGGCCGCGGGCGTCGAGCACTCCGTCGAGCTCTACCCCGGCAGCGTGCACGGCTTCACGATGGCCGACACCTCGGCCTTCGACGCGGACGCGCTGAAGCGCCACTGGGACCGGCTGCTGTCGCTCTTCGACGGCGCGCTGCGGGCCGGCTGAGAGGTACGTGTCCGGGCGCGGCATTCGCCGTGCGGTCGCCTTCGGCCGCGCGGCGCCGCGCCCCTCACTACGCTTCGGCCGCCCCCAGATACTGCTCGGCGAACGCCGTCGCCGCCGCCCGCGACGTGAACAGCCGGCGCAGCCGGGCCAGCGTCGTGCCCGTGCGGAACGGGTCGCCGAACGACGCTCCGTGGTAGACCTCGGACAGCCACTGCGAGAACTCCTGGTAGTCCCATACGCGCCGCAGACAGGCCTCTTCGTACCCCGCCAACCCGCTGCTGTCGCCCGCTCGTTGATGGGCGACGACGGCGTCCGCGAGGAGGAACGCGTCGTGCAGGGCGAGGTTGAGGCCCTTGGCCGCGATGGGAGCGACGAGGTGGGCCGAGTCCCCGGCCAGGAAGAGGCGCCCGTACGTCATGGGTTCGGTGACGTAGTCGTGCATGCCGAGGATCCGCTTCTCGATCAACTCGCCCTCGACCAGCGGTTTGGCGCCCTCGGCTGCGAGGCGTAGGCGCAGTTGTGTCCACACCCGCTCGTGCGGCCAGGAGTCCGGGTCGTCGCCGGGCGGGCACTGAAGGTAGTAGCGGGTGACGTCGGGGCTGCGCGGCATCTGCCCGGCGAAGCCCTCCTCGTGCATGCCGAACAGGACGCGGTCGGCCGACGGCGGCGCCTGGGCGAGCAGCGCCAGCCAGCCGATGCCGTAGTCGTGCCGCGCGACACGGACCCGGTCGGCGGGCAGCGCCTCACGGGTCACCCCGCGGGCCCCGTCACACCCGGCGACGAACTCGCAGTGCAGCACCCGCCGTTGACCGGTCTCGCCGCAGGTGTACGAGACCGAGGGGCGCTCGCCCTCCAGATCATGGAGGCGTACGTCACGGACGCCGAAGCGGATGTCCCCGCCGCGCACGTCGGCGTACTCGCGCACCAGGTCGGTCACGAGCAACGGCTGCGGGTAGACGTAATGGTGATGCCCCGTCAGTTCGGTGTAGTGGAAGCGGTGCCGTTCCCCCTCGAAGCGGAACTCGCACGCCGTATGCCGCTCCGCGCGCTCGAGCAGGTTCGTGGCGAGGCCCCGCCGGTCCAGGGCGCGCACCGCCCACTCCTCGATGACGCCCGCCCTCGGCCGCCCCTCGATGAACGCACGGCTCTCGCACTCCAGGACCACGCAGTCGACCCCTGCGGCCCGCAGGATGTTCCCGACGGTCAGCCCGGCCGGGCCCGCGCCGACGACGACCACCGAACTCCGCTCGGGTGAAGGCGTGTTGAGTTGTGACAAGTCCGCCATGCGGCTCATTATTGCCCGGCGCGAGACGGGGGACCCGGCAGGCATGAGTATCGACATGGCGGCCGGACGCGCCGCACGCAAAGCTCGCCGGGCGGCCCGCGGTCGGGCCGCCCGGATCGTGACGCGGGCCGGGTTCGCGGCGCGCGGTGTGGTGTATCTGCTCATCGGGCTGCTCGCCCTGCGCATCGCGTTCTCCGGCGGCGAGCGGCGTCAGGCGGACCGGGGCGGGGCCCTGGCCGAAGTGGCGCAACAGCCTTTCGGTGCGGTCCTGTTGTGGGCGCTCGGCCTCGCTATCGCGGGGCTCGCCCTGTGGCACCTGTCGCAGGCCTTGCTCGGACACGGCAAGGTGGGCGAACGGCTGCTCGCGGGCGTCTGGGCCGTCGTCTACGGCGCGGCCGGCTATGCCGCGATAGCGTACGCGGCCGGGGACCGCGGCAGCGGAAGCGGCAGCTCCGACCAGCAGTCGGACGACCTCACGGCGACCGTCCTGCACTGGCCGGCGGGCCAGTGGATCGTGGGTGCGGTCGGCCTCGGCGTGATCGGCGCCGCCGGGTGGCTCGCGGTCCGCTCGGTGCAGGGTGCCTACCGCGACGACCTGCGCACATCGGAGATGTCGCCCGCGGTGGAGCGCTGCGTGGACGTCCTCGGCACGGTCGGCGGCACCGCGCGCGGCTGCGTCTTCGCGGCGGCCGGAATGTTCCTCGTCGTGGCCGCGGCGCGGCACAGCCCCGACGAGGCGAAGGGCCTCGACGACACCTTGCGCTCCTTCAGCCATACGCCGGCGGGTCCGTGGCTGCTCGCCGTGGTGGCGGCGGGCCTCGCGGTGTTCGGCGTGTTCTCGTGGGCGGAGGCGCGGTGGCGTCGGCTGTGACGGTCAGGCCCCGAGGTCGACCGGCAGCCCCGCTCCGTGTTCCGCCGCCAGGTCGATCAGCATCCGGGCGACCGCCAGATCCTGTAGGCCCACCCCCACGGAGTTGAACAGGGTCAGGTCGGTGTCCGCGGTGCGGCCGGGGGCACGTCCGCACAGGATGTCGCCGAGTTCGGTGCGGAAGTCCTCCTCGCGCAGGGCGCCTTCGGCGAGCGGGACGAGCACCTCGCCGGACTTGGCGCGCGCCGTCCCGTAGGCGTCGACGACGACACGGCAGCGGACGACGGCCGCGGTGTCGAGTTCGCGGTGGTCAGGGCGGGGCGGGGCGCCGACCGCGTTGATGTGCTGTCCCGGCCGGAGCCAGGCGCCGCGGACGACGGGTTCCCGGGACGGGGTGAGGGTGCACAGGACGTCGGCGGCCTCGGTCACGGCCCGCGGGCCGTCCAACACCTTTGCGGGGACGCCGAGTTCGGCGGTGATCCAGACGGCGAGTTCGTGGGCGCGTGCCGGGGTGCGCCCCCACAGGACGACATCGCCGTAGGGGCGGCCGGGCAGCAGGGCGCGGGCGTGTGCGCGGGCGAGCGGGCCCGTGCCGATGAGGCCGAGGGTCCGCGCGTCGGGGCGGGCCAGGGCGCGGGTGGCGACGGCGGTGGCGGCGGCGGTGCGGACGCGGGTGAGTTCGGCGCCGTCCAGGAGCGCCGCGCAGGCGCCGGTCCCGGCGTCGACCGCGAGGACGGCGGAGCGCTGCACGGGCAGCCCGGCCGCGCGGTTGCCCGGGAGGTCGGCGAGGAGTTTCACGGTGGCGAGCCGGTCCGGGGCGGAGGCCGCCGCCATCGCGAGGAACGCCCCGTCGCCGCCCGGCAGTCGCATGGCCGGCGGCGCGGGGAGAACGGCCCTGCCCGTCGCGAGGTCGCGGTGGGCGCGGGCGACGGCGGCCTCCACCTCCTCGACCCGGTCGGCCAGCAGGGTGCGGATGGTGGAGCGGGTGAGGATCAGCGTCATCGGGCGGGTTCTCCTGGGTGAGGTGCGGGTGCCGGTGGGCTCAACTGCCGCGTACGAAGGGCGTGGTGAGCCCCGAGGGGGCGCGGCTGCGGCCCACGAGACCGCTCACCGCGAGGAGCGCGAACACGTACGGCAGCGTGGTGAGCAGCGGGGCGGACAGGTGCAGGCCGAGGGCCGGCGCCGAGAACTGGAGGGACTGGGCGAGGCCGAAGACGAGGCAGGCGAGCAGGGTCGGCCAGGCCCGCCAGCGGCCCGCGATCACGGCGACGACCGCGAGATAGCCCATTCCGCCGGTGATGTTGTCGCTGAAGGCGTGCACCTCGGCCAGGGCGAGCTGCGCCCCGGCGAGACCGGAGGTGACGCCGGTGAGCAGGACGGTCGCGTACCGGATGGTGCGGACCGGCAGGCCGCAGCGGTCGGCGGTCGCGGCGTCCTCCCCTACGGCGTCCACGGCGAGCCCCCAGGTCGTACGGCGGCTCAGCGCGACGGCGAGCACGGCGGTGACGACGAGGGCTACGTAGCCGAGCAGGGTCTGCTCGAACAGGGCGGGGCCGAGGACCGGGATGTCGTGCAGAAGGGGGATCGGCAGCGGGTCGAAGCCGGGCAGGGAGCCCTGCCGTCCGTCGCCGAACAGCAGTCGGGAGCCGTAGGTCGTCGCGCCGAGGGCCAGGGCGTTGGCGGTGATGCCGGTGACGATCTGGTCGGCACGCAGGGTGACGCTGAGCAGCGCCTGGAGCGCGGCGAAGAGGAGACCGGCGGCGAGCGCGGTCAGCACGCCGACGCCCGCGCTGCCGGAGGCGTGCGCTCCGGCGGCGCCCGCAAAGGCGCCGGTGAGCATCATGCCTTCGACGGAGAGGTTCAGAACTCCCGCGCGTTCGCTGAGGAGTTCACCGGAGGAGGCGAGCAGCAGCGGAAGCGCCATCCGGACGCCTCCGGAGGCGAGTTCGTCGACGACGGCGCTCATGACGTCCTCCCGGCGCGGCGGTGGGTGATCAGCATGGCGGCGGCGATGAACAGGACGAGCACGCTCTGCACGATCTGGACGGTCGACGCCGGTACCTGGGCGGCGAGTTGGAGATTGATGCCGCCGCTGGTGAGGAAGCCGAAGAGGAGGCTCGCGGCGGCGACGGCGGTGAACGAGCCGCGGGCGAGGAGGCCGACGACGAGGCCCGAGAAGCCGTAGCCGGAGGAGAAGTTCTCGGCGAGGACGTACGGGGCGGTGGCGACGAGCGAGGCCCCGGCGACGCCCGCGAGGCCGCCGGCGTACGCGAGGCCGCCGCCTTCGAGACGCCCGACCGGCAGGCCGAGCCGGGCCGACGCGGCGGGTGAGTGTCCTACGGCGGTGAGCCGCAGCCCCACCGCCGTGTGCCGCAGCACGACCGCCGTGGCCACGGCGAGGACGGCGGCGATGACGACGACGGCCGTGGCGGGGGACTCGGCCCCGCCGATCAGGGGCAGTTGGGCGCCGGCGGGCAGGGGCGCGGACTGCGGCAGTGTCTCCGAGGAGGTGACGGGCTGGCGCAGCAGCGCCTCTTCGTGGACGGCGACGGCGACGAGTCCGGTGCCGACGAAGTTGAGCAGCAGCGTGGTGATGACCTCGCTGGTGCCGCGCCGCACCTTGAGCCAGGCGGCGATGCCCGCCCAGGCGGCTCCGCCGAGGAACCCGGCGACGAGGATCAGCGGCACCCCGAGCACGCCCGGTACCCCGGTCGGGAGAGCGAGCCCGGTGGCGGCGGCCGCGGCGCCTCCCGCACACAACTGGCCCTCGCCGCCCACGTTCACGAGCCCTGCGCGGTGGGCGACGGTGAAGCCGGTGGCGATCAGGGCGAGCACGGCGGCGGAGTTGAGCGAGCTGCCGATGGCGTACGACGAGCCGAACATCCCCTCGCCGAGCGCCGTCCAGGCAAGCGCCGGGTCGGCACCCGCGCCCACGACGAGCAACAACCCGACACCGGCGGCGCCCACCCCGGCGAACACGGCGACGGACACGGGGTGGCGGATCAGGGCGCGCAGCCGGGCGGCGAGGCGGGCCTCGGAGTGCGGGTCAGGCGTACGGATGGAGGGTGGCGGGGGCGCGGGCGGCGGTGGGGTGGTGACGGGCATGGCGGTCCTTGAGCGGGTCGTGGTCGGGGTCGGGACGTAGCGGGGGGCGGGGCTTGCTGAGGGCGGAGCCGGGCTTACCTCGGGGCGAGGGCCGGGCATATCGGGGGCAGGTGGCGGGGGGCCGGGCATATCGAGGGGCCGGTGGCCGAGGGCCAGGCGTACCTGGGGGCCGGGGTGCGGTCGCGGGTCGTCAGAAGCGGTTGGCTGTGACTGCGGGTGAAGGGTCCGACCGTGATCCGGGCATCCGCGGATGCGGGCGCCGGCCGATACCCGGGCAGCTACGGGCGAGGTCGCCGGCTGTCTCCTCCAGGAGCCGTGGGCGAGGTGCCTGGTCGTTGCGCGAGCGGCACCTGCCGCCCGACGCGTGGCCGAAGTGGCCGAGCAGCGATCGACGTGGCCGGTCCCGCCGCCGCACCGACCTCGGCGTCACGCATGCGCCCGGTCATCCGCAGTCCTCGTGTCCGCCCCCACCATCAGCTCCCCGAGCCGTTCCCGCGCGGCGCCGTCGCGTGGGTCGACCGGGCCGAGCAGCCGGCCCCGGTAGGCGACGAGAACCCGGTCGCACAGGGCGAGGAGCTCGTCGAGTTCGGCGGAGACGACGAGGACGCCGGCGCCGCGTGCGGCGGCTGCCCGGATACGGGTGTGCACGGCGTCGACGGCACCGATGTCGAGGCCGCGCGTGGGCTGCGCCGCGGCGAGGCAGACAAGAGGGTCGAGGGCCAACTCACGTGCGAGGACGACCTTTTGCTGGTTCCCGCCGGACAGCGAAGCCATCGGCGCATCCGGTCCTTCGGCGCGTACGGCGTGCTCGGCGAGTACGTCGGCCGTGGCACGCGCCAGGGCGCGCCGGTCCAGGAAGATTCCCAGCCGCCGGAACCTGCCGAGGTGAGCGAGATGCAGGTTCTCCGCGACCGACAGCTGCGGGACGCAACCCTCGCGGTGCCGGTCCTCGGGGACCACACCGAGCCCCGCACGCGTGCGGGCGGCGGGCCCGGCCCGGGTGAGGTCGCGGCCGCCGATCTCGATCCGCCCCCGCTCCGGCGCACGGGACCCACCGAGCACGTCCATCAGTTCGCTCTGCCCGTTCCCCTCGACTCCCGCGACGCCGACGATCTCGCCGAACCGGATGTCGAGGTCGACGCCGTCGAGGGCGTGCGTCCCGTCGGGGCGTCGCGCGCCGATGCCGCTCAGACGGAGGGCGGAGCCGCTCCGCACGTCGCGCGCGTCCGGCGCCTCGGGCGCAGGAGCGCCGAGGCCCACCGCCCCCGCCAGCGAGGCGTCGAGGGTCTCCGCGGCGCGCCCGATCATGAGCGGGACCAGACGTTCGACGGGCAGGTCGGCGAGGCGACCGCCGCCTGCGACCCGCCCGCCGCGCAGCACCGTGGCGGCGTCGCCCGCCCGCGCCGCCTCGCCGAGTTTGTGGGTGACGAGGACGACGGCGTGCCCGGCGTCGGCGATCCGGCGGCAGGTCGCGAGCAGCGCGTCGGTTTCGGCGGGGCCTAGGACGCCGGTCGGTTCGTCGAGGACGAGCAGCCGGGGCTCCCGCAGGAGCGCCTTCACGATCTCGACGCGCTGCCGCACGCCGACCGGCAACTCTCCCACCACCGCGTCGAGTTCGAGGTGGAGCCCGTACTCGTCGCGGACCCTGGCGAGGCGCCGGTCGAGGTCGGGCAGCCGCAACAGCCGCAGGTTCTCGCGGACGGTGAGGGTGGCGACGAGGCTGAAGTGCTGGTGCACCATCGCCACCCCGGCGGCGAGGGCGTCGGCGGGGCGGCGCGGCGTGTACTCCTGCCCGTACAGGCGCAGCGTGCCCGCGTCCGGGGTGAGGGAGCCGCCGACGGCGTGGCAGAGGGTGGACTTGCCGGCGCCGTTCTCGCCGAGGACGCAGTGCACACTGCCGGCGTCGACGACGAGGCCGATGTCGTCCAACGCACGTACTCCGCCATAGGACTTGGAGAGCCCGGTGATCTCCAGTGCGGGTGCCGTCGGCGTCATCGGGTGGTGATCTTTCCGGACGTGATCTTCGTCTTCAGCTCGTCGAGCTTCTTCGTCACGGCCGGGTCCGTGTCGCCGCAGAGCACGATGTCGTTGTGCGGTTCGTCGAAGGTGAGGCCGAAGTGGACGGCCTCCGCCTTCCAACTCCCCTTCACGAGATGGTCGGTGGCGTATTCGAGCTCGGCGCCGATGTCGGTCTCGACGTATCCGGCGTACGCCTTGTCGGTGCCGCACGCGTGGGCGATGGGGCCACCGACGAGGGTGGCGCCGCGGCCCTTCGCGGCCTGTGCGACGCCCTTGTGGCCGAGGTTGAGGACCTGCCCGAGGACGTCGGCGCCCGCTCCGTAGTTCGCGAGGGCGGTCTGTTTGGCCTTGGCGGCGTCGTTGAAGTCGCCCACGTACTGGGGCGTGAGGACCTTCACCTTCGGGTCGGCCGCCTTCGCGCCGTACCCGAACTCCTTGGCCGCGTTGACGATGGCGGGCAGTTCGGCGCCGCCGACGAAACCGACCGTGTTCTTCTTCGACAGGAGCGCGGCGGCCGCTCCGGACAGATAGGCCGCCTCGGCCTGCTGCGGGTCGTACAGCGCGAGGTTCGCGGTCGGCTTTCCGTCGGCCGGGCCGCCGATCTCGGCGAACTTCACCTTGGGGAAGCGGGCGGCGACCTTGCGCACGTCGGCGTCGGTCTGCCCGCCGAGGGAGATGACGAGGTCGGAGGTGGTGGCGAAGCGGACGAGCGCCTGCTCGTAGTCGGCGGCCTGCACCTGCTCGACCTTGCTGAACGCCACCTTGCCCCGATGCCGCTCCGCCGCGCGCTGATAGCCGCGGTACGCCGACTCCATGAAGCCGTCGTCGGAGAGCGAACCCGGGAACAGGACGCCGATCTTGAGGTCCCCGGAGGCGTCGCCGGAGGATCCGCCCTGCGCGGACGAGGCGCCGCCACAGCCGGTGAGCAGGACGGACAGACCGAGTCCGGCCGCGACGGCGCCCGCGCGACGTGGGTGGGTGTGTGCCACTGAGATGCCTCCAGAGGGAGGGGCCCGCGAGCCCGTTAGTGGTATACCGTTACGCGCCCTCAGTCTGGGAGCCGTGTATTGCCCGCGTGTTAGCGGCCGGTTAGCAGTAACCGCCCCTGTCCTGGGGCCGCTTACTGTGGGAGCGGCATCTGAGCGGAGGAAACCCTTGGTGACAGCGGCACGGCCGGCGGGCACGGGACGCGGATCGCTGCGCGAGCGTGCGTACGACACGTTGCGGCGGCGCATCCTGGAGGCCGAACTCCAGCCGGGCGAGCGGCTCGTGGAGCGCGACCTCGCGGCGGAACTCGACGTCTCCCGCATCCCCCTGCGCGAGGCACTGCGCCGCCTGGAGGCGGACGGCCTGGTGCTGCTCGTGCCGCACCGGGGCGCGCTGGTGGCCCCCTTCACCCCGGCCGACGTCCGGGATCTGTTCGACGTACGCGAATCGCTGGAGTCGTTGGCGGCGCGGCTGGCCGCCGAGCGGTCGGACGAGGCGGCGCTCGCCCGGCTCAAGGCCCGCCTCGACGCCGCGCGGACCGCGACGCGCGAGCGGGACCGGGCCTCGATCGCCGCGGCGAACGCGGGCTTCCACACGGACATCGTGGAATTGGCGGCGAACCCGCTCCTGACCAGCCTGATGCGGCCCCTGGAGGCCCGCACGCACTGGCTGTTCCGGCTCACCGCGCAGCGCGACCCGGCCAGGCAGTGCGCCGAGCACGAGGAGCTGTACGCGGCGATCGCGGCCGGTGACGCGGACCGGTCGGCCGCGCTGGCGCTCGACCACGTCGCCGCCGGACGCGCCGAGTCCCTCACGCTGGCCGAACGCTGGTCCCGCCCAGAGATCGACCCACAGGCAGTCGCGGCCCGCAGACGCCGCCGGGGTTCGTAGGAACCCACGCCCCGACAGCCGTTACGCCACCCGACGCCCGTCCGACACCCCCGATCCGCCGGCGTCACCGGCGTTCGTAGAACTCCCCACCCGACCGCCACACCACGACCAGCCCACCCGACGGCCGACCAACGCCCCCGATCAGCTGACGCCACCAGAGTTCATACGACTCCCCGCCCAACCGCCACCCCACGACCAGCCCGACCGGCGCCACTCCGACGCCTCCGAACTACTGGCGTCACCGGGGCTCATGGGTCTCCCCACCCGACCGCCACCCCACGACCACGCCACCCGACGGCCGACCAGCACCCCCGAACCGCTGACGTCACAAGGTTCATACGACTCCCCGCCCAACCGCCACCCCACGACCAGCCCGACCGGCGCCACTCCGACGCCCCCGAACTACTGGCGTCACCGGGGCTCATGGGTCTCCCCACCCGACCGCCACCCCACGACCACGCCACCCGACGGCCGACCAGCACCCCCGAACCGCTGACGCCACCCGAGTTCATACGACTCCCCGCCCAACCGCCACCCCACGACCAGCCCGACCGGCGCCCCTCCGACGCCCCCGAACTACTGGCGTCACCGGGGCTCATGGGTCTCCCCACCCGACCGCCACCCCACGACCACGCCACCCGACGGCCGACCAGCACCCCCGAACCGCTGACATCACCAGGGTTCGTAGGGCTCCCCGCCCGACCGCCACGCCGCGACCACGCCACTCGACGCCCGACGCCCCCGAACCGCTGACGTCACAAGGTTCATACGACTCCCCGCCCGACCACCACCCCACGACCAGCCCGACCGGCGCCCCTCCGACCCCCGATCCCCTGGCGTCACCAGGGTTCATGCGACTCCCCGCCCAACTGCCACCCCGCGACCACGCCGACCGACGGGCGACCGGCGCCCCCGGTCAGCTGCCGTCGCCGCGGTCCATCGTCTCCGCGCCCTCCAGCGGTGCCCGCTCCAGGAACGCGATCGCGTCGGGCTCGCGTTCCCTCAGGTGCCGGAAACCGGCGGCGGTGAGGGTGCGGCAGCGCGTGGCGCGTTCGGCGACGACCTTGCGGGTGCGGCGGGGCGGGAAGTCGGCGGGGGTGAGGGCCGCGCCGGGCCCCGCCGACCAGGTGCGGCGCGTCGCCGTGACCGTGTCGGTCGTCTCGGCGCACACGGCGAGCCTGCCCGACTCGACGTACCAGAGGACGATCCGGTCGAGCGGCGCCGTGTGCGGCGGCTCGACGGACTCCCCCGCCGCGAGGTCGAGCGTGTCGAACGCCTCGGCGAGGGCGGCGCGAAGACCGGCGTCGGCCGCGCCGAACAGGTCGCAGTCGGCGAGCGGCACCGGAACGTCCGGGTCGAGCCCGATCCCGGTGAGGAGTTCGTCCTCGCATGCCTCCAGGGCCCGGCCGAGGTCGGGGAACTCGTCCGTGGTGCGGGTCATCGCCTGCCGCTCGTCCGGGTCGGCGAGCACCATCCGCAGGTCCCGCGCGCGCAGCTCGTCGGCGAGGCCCCGCAGCAGGTCGGCGGCGACCGGTTCGACGCGCCCCACGCGGGTGAGGTCGAGTACGAACCAGCCGACGGCGTCCGGGAGGTCGAGCGCGGCGCGCAGGGTCTGCTCGGCGGTGGCGAAGTCGAGGTCGCCCTGGAGAACGTGGACGCGGATCCGCCGCGCGCGGGCATCGAGTGCGGCCCGCTGGGCGCGGGTGCGGTGCCGCAGGGAACGCAGCGGGGCGGGGTGCAGGGAGCGGGGCGGCAGCGGCCGTCGCTCCGGGGCCGTGGCCCGCATCAGGTGCAGCCCGAACTGGTCGGAGATCAGGTGGCAGGCGGCGATGCCGCGCACGCTGTTGCCCTTCTCCTCAAGCGGCGGGCTGAACACACCGATCCCGAACTGGCTCGGCAGCGCCACCCCGATCCCACCGGACACCCCGCTCTTGGCGGGCATGCCGACACGCAGCATCCACTGGCCCGACGCGTCGTACATGCCGCAGGTGGCCATGACGGCGAGGACGTGCTGGGCGTGCCGGCTCGCGACGACGCGTTCGCCGGTGACCGGGTTGATGCCGCCGCCCGCGAGGGTCGCGTGCATCACGGCGAGGTCGTCGCAGGTGACGAGGACGGAGCACTGACGGAAGTAGACCGCGAGCTCCGACTCGACGTCACCGGTGAGCGAACCCGCGTTGTGCATGAGGTAGGCGAGGGCGCGGTTGCGGTCACCGGTGGCGCACTCGGAGGCGTACACGGCCTCGTCGACGGTGAGCGGCCGGCCCGCGAAGGCGCTGAGCCCGTCCAGGATGCGGTCGAAGCGGGCCTTCGGGGTGTCGCCCGCGACGAGTGAACTGGTCACAATGGCACCGGCGTTGACCATCGGGTTCGGCGGCCGCCCCGTCCCTGGCTCCAGCCGGATCGAGTTGAAGGCCTCGCCGCTGGGCTCGGCGCCGACGCGCGCAAGGACGTTCTCCAGGCCGCGGTCGGCGAGCGCGAGCGCGAACACGAAGGGCTTCGACACGGACTGCGCGGTGAACCGGACGTCCGTGTCCCCGCTCCCGTACACCTGCCCGTCGAGGGTGCACAGGCTGAGGCCGAACAGGCGGGGGTCGACGCGGCCGAGCTCCGGGATGTACGAGGCGGGCTCGCCGTCGTTCAGATCGCGCAGCCGCAGCCGCACGCCGTCGAGGAGTGCGGTCAGCGGATCGCGTGCATGGCGTGCATCGCCTGCATCGCGTGCGGAGGCTTCCGGCTCGTGTCCCATCCCGTCAATCGAAGCCCATGAGGTGTCTCGCTGCCTGTCGAAAACCTCTGGTCCCCGCCCGCGCGAGGCATCAGAGTGAGCGCATGACCGACACCAATCGCAGATACGATCTCCTGCGCTACCTCCAGGACGCCCGCGACGCCCTGCTGTGGAAGCTCGACGGGCTCTCCGAATACGACGTACGGCGCCCGCTGACGCCGACCGGAACGAACCTGCTGGGCCTGCTCAAGCATCTGACCGGTGTCGAGCTCGGATACCTCTCCGACACCTTCGGCCGGGCGCACAGCGAGCCGCTGCCCGACTTCAAGGGCGACGAGGACCCCAACGCCGACATGTTCGCGACCGCCGACGAGTCCCGCGAGGAGATCATCGAGCGCTACCGGCGGGCCTGGGCGCTCTCGGACGCCTCGGTCCGGGAGCTGCCCCTGGACACGGTCGGCACGGTCCCGTGGTGGCCGAAGGAGCGGGGCCAGGTCACGCTCCACCACGTCCTCGTACGGGTCCTGTCCGACACGCAGCGCCACGCGGGCCAGGCCGACATCCTCCGCGAGGGCCTGGACGGCCTGGTCGGCTACCGCCAGGACAACGACAGCCTGCCGCCGCTCGACTGGGAGCAGCACCACGCCCGGCTGGAGGAGATCGCGGCACCGTTCAAGGCATAGAGGCCTAGTTCGGCGCGTGCTGCGCCGCGAGCCGCACCGGGGCGTTCTGCGCGCCGTATCCCTGGTAGCCGTCCTCGCGCTGGGTCAGCTCGAAGAACACGCGGCCGACGGTGCGGGTGTAGCAGTGGCGGAAGGTGCCGTGGGCGTCGCGGTCGTAGAGGATGCCGAGTTCCTGGTACGTCTCCAGCTCGCCGGGGGCGAACTCGAAGCGCGCCGCGAGGTCGTCGTAGTAGTTGCCCGGCATCGGCAGCAGTTCCCCGCCCGCCGCGCGGAACCGGCGGGCGGCCGCGACGACGTCGCTGGTGGCGAGGGCGATGTGCTGGGCGCGGTCCTGGTCCTCGCCGGGTCCGGGGCCCGCGCCGAGGGCGATGCGGACGGCGCCGTCGGCGGTGGCGACGGCGCGGCTGCGCAGCAGTCCGTACGGGTCGGCGACGTCGACGCTCGCCCGCGGTTCGAGGCCGAGGACGCTGCGGTGGAACAGGGCGGCCTCGTCGAACTGGTGCCAGGGCTGGGTGAGCTGGAGGTGGTCGACGCCGGTGATGTCGGTCTCGGCGGGCCGCTCCCCCGTCGGCTCGAAGTCCCGGATCCAGCTGGGGAGTTCGGGGCGGTCGGTGGCGCAGAAGAAGAGTTCCGTGCCGTCGGGTGCGGCGACCGCGTCGAGGAGTACGTCGCCGGTTCCGCGGCGGCGCGGGAGGACCGGGGCGAGCAGGGCCTCGGCGCGGCGGGCGGCGGCGGCCGGGTCGGGGGACTCCAGGCCGACGGCGGCGAGGACGGTGCCGTCGCGGCGGGCGGCGGGCCCGGTGTTGAGCAGTACGCGGGCCTCGCCCTGCTCCCACAGGTCGACCGGCTTGCCGCGGTGGCGGCCCGTGCGGGTGAAGCCGAGGGCGGCGAGGAGGTCGGCGGCCGGGGCGACGTCGGGGGTGACGAGTTCCGTGAAGGCGACGCCGGTGGGCACGACGGGCGCGGGCAACTCGCCCTCCGCCACGACATCCTTGACGCCCACGGCCTCCTGGAGGGCGAGCAGGGAGCGCAGCGCGTCCACGGCGGCGGGCCCCGCCTCGGCCTGCCGGAACACGTCGTTGAAGATCTCAAGGGACAGCGGCCCCCGGTACCCGGCGCGCAGGACGTGCCGCAGCAGGCCCGAGACGTCGAGGTCGCCCTGGCCGGGGAAGCAGCGGTAGTGGCGGCTCCACCGCAGGACGTCCATGTCGAGCAGCGGCGCGTCGGCGAGCTGGAGGAAGAAGATCTTGTCGCCGGGGATGTCCTCGATGCCTTCGAGGGCCTTGCCCTCGGTGCCGCGGGCGAGGATGTGGAAGCTGTCGAGGCAGGTGCCGAGCGCCGGGTGGTCGGCGGCCTCGATGATGCGCCAGGCGTGGTCGTACGTGTTGACGTGCCGGCCCCAGGCGAGCGCCTCGTAGGCGACGCGGACGCCGAAGTCGCTTGCCCGCTCGGCGAGTTGGCGGAGCTGGTCGGCGGCGAGCGCGTCGTCGCCGACGGAGAGCGGCGAGACGCTGGAGCAGACGAGCACGGTGTCGGTGCCGAGGCGCTGCATGAGCCGGAACTTGTGCTCGGCGCGCCGCAGGTTCTGCGCGAACACGTCGTCGGGCACGCCCTCCATGTCGCGCATCGGCTGGTACAGGTCGATGCTCAGGCCGAGGTCGGCGCAGCGGTCGCGGACCTCTTCGGGGGTCAGGGGGCTGGCGAGCAGGTCGTTCTCGAAGATCTCGACGCCGTCGAAGCCCGCACGGGCGGCGGCGGTGAGCTTCTCGGTGAGTGATCCGCTGAGCGAGACGGTGGCGATGGAGGTACGCACGGTGCTCCTTCCGGAGGGGGCGGGGCGGCGGGGCGGGCGGGGGCGGGGGTTTAAAGATCGGGGCTCTGCCCCGTACCCCGCTGCTCAACCGCCGCAGGGGCTTGATATGGCTTCAATTGCTGCGGGGGCTTGATGCGACTGCTCGCAGTGTCGCCTCCGCGCCCGCCAGTTCGGCGAAGTGGGTGAGCATTCGGGCGGCGTCCGGCTCGCGCCCGGTGAAGAGGCGGAACGCGTCGACGGCCTGGAAGACGGCCATGCCGCCGCCGTCGAGGACGGCGCAGCCCAGGCCGCGTGCGGTGCGCACGAGTTCGGTCTCGAGCGGCCGGTAGACGACCTCGGCGACCCACAGACCGGGGTGCAGCAGCTCGGCGGGGAACGGGAGGCCGGGGTGGGCGGCCATGCCGGTGGGGGTGGCGTGCACGATGCCGTCGGCCTCGGCGAGGTGTGCGGGAAGGCGGTCCGGGGTGGCGGGCACCGCGCGGCCCTCGCCGAAGTGCCGGTTCAGGGAGTCGGCGAGGGCGGCGGCCCGCTCCGGCAGCGCGTCGACGAGCACGATGCGGCCTGCGCCCAGGGTGAGCACCGCGTGGGCGACGGCGGCGCCCGCTCCCCCGGCGCCGAGCTGGACGACGCGCTCCATGCGGGCCTCGGGCAGCCCGCGCGCGAAGGAGGCGGCGAAGCCGGTGACATCGGTGTTGTGGCCGATGGCGCGACCCCCGTCGAAGACCACCGTGTTGA
This sequence comes from Streptomyces fractus, assembly GCF_049844455.1. Classification (NCBI taxonomy): domain Bacteria; kingdom Bacillati; phylum Actinomycetota; class Actinomycetes; order Kitasatosporales; family Streptomycetaceae; genus Streptomyces; species Streptomyces fractus. The sequence goes on from NZ_JBMYHI010000002.1 coordinate 196,722, forward strand.
CCGCGCCGAGCGCCGCGGCCTGCGGCGACAGTTCGTCGAGGTGCTCGATGGCGAGCTGCTTGCAGGGGTGCGTGATGTTCAGCCCGTCGAATCCGACGGTGCGGGCGGCCCGCAGCAACTCCCCCACGTCCTGGGGCCGTACGCCGAGTTCACCGATGTCGAGGCGCCGGTACAGATACCGCAGGCCCTGCCGGTCGGCCTCCCGTTCGTGCAGGGCCGGGGAGAGCGAGGGGCCGATGCCTTCGCCGATCAGACCGACGAGATAAGAGTCCTGAGGGGCGTCCTGCGGCACGGGGTCCTCCTGGCCGAACGGAAAGCTAATGTACGAACTGGTTCGTTACTCATATCAAGCCCGGCACCCATCTGTGAAGAGACTCATCGGAACGGGACGCCGCACGGCTCCTACAATCACCGGATGACCACTGTCGAAGAGCCGGCGCCACGCGCGGGGCGCATCCGCGACGCGGCCCGCACCAAGGCCGAGATCCTCAAGGTCGCGACGGAGGAGTTCGCCCGCGCCGGGTACACGGGCGCCCGCGTCGACGAGATCGCGGCCCGCACCCGCACCACGAAGCGGATGATCTACTACTACTTCGGCGGCAAGGAGCAGTTGTTCACGGCCGTCCTGGAGCGCAGCTACGCGGTGATCCGGCACGCCGAGCGGGACCTCGACGTCGAGGACCTCGACCCGGTCGCCGCGATCCGCCGGCTCGCCGAGCTGACCTTCGACCACCACGAGCAGCACCCGGACTTCATCCGCCTGGTGAGCATCGAGAACATCCACGACGCCGAGCACATCACGGCGTCGGAGACCATAGGCTCGCTCAACTCGCCCGCGATCGACGTGATCGGCCGGATCCTGGAGGCGGGCCGCGCCGAGGGTCTCTTCACGGCGGACGTGGACGCGGTGGATCTGCACGCGATGATCAGCTCGTTCTGCTTCTTCCGCGTCTCCAACCGGCATACGTTCGGCGCCCTGTTCGGCCGCGACCTGACGGCGAAGGACCGCCGCGAGCACTACCGCACGATGCTGGGCGACATGGTGATCGCGTACCTGACGGCGGACGGCGGCAAGCCCTGATCGGCACGTACGTCCTCGTCGCGACCTCTTGACAGGCGGGAAACACGGGCGCAACATCGCTGGCCATCTGCTACTAACTATCCAGTGGGTTAATTAATCCGGCCGATCCCGGTCCGCCGGATTGATCCGCCCAGCCCTCAAGGAGCCCGCGTGTCCGTCCCCCCAGCATCACCGCGCGCACCACAGGGCCAGCCCCGCAAGGCGGCATTCGCCGCCTGGAGCGGCAGCGCCCTCGAGTACTACGACTTCTTCATCTACGGCAGCGCCGCCGCGCTCGTCTTCCCGAAGGTGTTCTTCGACGAGTCGAATCCGGCGGACGCCACCCTGCTCTCGCTCGCCACGTTCGGCGTCGCGTATGCCGCGCGACCCGTCGGCGCGTTCTTCCTCGGCCACATCGGCGACCGCCTGGGCCGCCGCAAGATCATGGTGTTCACGGTGGTCCTGATGGGCCTGTCGACGTTCCTGATCGGCTGTCTGCCCACCCGCGAACAGGTCGGCGGATTCGCCCCGTTGCTGCTCGTGCTGTGCCGGATCCTCCAGGGCATCTCGGCTGCCGGTGAGCAGTCCAGCGCCGGATCGATGACCCTGGAACACGCGCCGGAGGACCGGCGATCGTACTTCACGAGTTTCACGCTCAGCGGGACCCAGGCCGGGCAACTGCTCGCCACCGTCGTCTTCCTGCCGATCGCGGCGCTGCCCGAGGACCAACTCCTGTCCTGGGGCTGGCGCGTTCCGTTCTGGCTGAGCCTCTTCGTCGCCGTCGCCGGCTACATCATCCGGCGTTCGTTGAACGAGACCCCCGAGTTCGCCCGCAAGGCCGAGTCCGGCGAGGTCGCCAAGATGCCGCTCGCGGTGCTCTTCCGCGAGCACTGGGTGGACGTGCTGCGCGTGATCGGGGGCGCGATGGTCGCCTCCGTGTCGACGATCTTCACCGTGTGGGCCCTCTCGTACGCGACGGGCGACGCGGTCGGCATGGACCGCTCCGCCATGCTGTGGGTCGGCGCGCTCGCCAACCTCGTGGCGCTCGCCGCGATCCCGCTGTGGGCGCGCCTCGCCGACCGCATCGGCCGCCGCCCCGTCTTCCTGGCGGGCGCCGCGGGCAGCGCACTGCTGATGTTCGGCTACCTGTGGGCGATCTCCACGGGCTCGTACGCGCTGACCTTCGTGCTCGGCATCCTGGCCTTCGGTGTCGTCTACAGCGCGGCCAACGCCGTGTGGCCGGCCTTCTACGGCGAGATGTTCCCCACCCGCGTACGGCTTTCCGGGATGGCGATCGGCACGCAGATCGGCTTCGCCATCTCCGGTTTCGCGGTGACGTTCGCTGCGCAGATCGCGGGCCCTGGCGGCGACGACTGGGGCGCCGTGGCCCTGTTCACGGCGGCGCTGTGCGTGCCGCCGGTCATCGCGGGGCTCACGGCCCGCGAGACGGCGAAGGTGCCGACCGCGCGGCTGGGCGAGCGGGGCGCCGACGCCTCCGTGCTGGGGGACGCGCCGGGCGCGACGGTCTGAGGCGCTCGTCGCCGGCGCCGGGCCTCACGGAGTGGGGGTCCGGCGCTCTCCTGTGCCGATGCCCGCCTTGTACGCGGCGCCGTGGAGCATCTTCAGGGCCACCAGCAGCACCCCGATGTCGTCGAGGTAGATCGGGTCGGGCAGCAGGTCGATCGGGGAGATCGTGTAGACGACCGCGGCCCAGAACAGCGCCTTGTTGTGCAGCGGTACACCGGCGTCGAGGAGCAGCCGGCGCGCCTTGAACACCCGGACCAGGAGCACCGCGGCGGCCACCAGCATCGCAAGTGCCGCGAGTGCGACGAGAACGATCCACGCGGTGCTGTCCATGCCGGTCCCCCTGGGGCGAAAGAACGAGTCGTCCCAGGCTAGAGGGTGCGGGACGCAGCCTCCCCCACGTGCGACGCACGGCTCGCCGGGCGAGGATGTGACCCGAACACACAAGCGGGGGTCGTGAGGAGGAGGGGCCGACAGTGCTGATCTTCGTGGCCATGATCCTTGGAGGGATCGGCGTGGTCTGCATAGGCATCACGGCGCGGCGGATGGTGACCGGTGACGTCGCACTCGGGCCGCCGCTCCTGGCGCTGGCGACGGCGTTCGCCGCGGCCGCGCTCATGCTGACGGCGACGGCACTCGGCCGGTGACCTGACCCGGGCCCCGGCCCGTACGGACCTCAGAACTCGTCGTCGTCCACGACGTGCACGGCGGCCTCCTCGGCCGACGCCGCTCCCCCGCCGTAACCGGCGTCCCGGGCCAGCATGTCCTTCTCGGCGTCCTCGTGGGCGCCCTCGTCCGGTGCGATCAGGCGGCCCGCGCGCGACGTGCCCACCTCTGAGTCCAGTGGCTCGCCGTCGCCGTCGCGCAGATCGCCCACGCCGTCGCCGTCCTCCTCGCCGGACTCCAGCGCCTCGTACGCGTCGATGACAGGATCGGGCCGCTCCTCCGCGAGGCGCTCGTCGAGCGTCTCGCCCGCTTGGCGCTCCGCCGCCGTGTTGCCGCTGTGCTCGACGGCCAGCGGGCGCTCGGGCGGCGACCACCCCTCGTCGTACGGGTCGACGCCACGATCGTTCAGGGTGTCCTCGATCTCGAGAATGCCCTCGTTCTCTCGCAGGTCAGGGCCCGAGGGCTGATACACCTCGTCGCCCATGGCCGAGTCGTCGCTGCGCTCGGTCATGCCGCGTCACCTCGTCTCGTGGTCCGTGTCACATATCCAGCGTGCACCAGTACGCGCCGCCCGGCCGCTTCGGGGGGCCTCGCGCGCGCGTGCGAGGATGCGCCCGCGGGCCGGGCCTGTCGCGCCGACACGGCTGGTTCGGGGACAGATTCGTCCCTCGTGGGGTGGGGGTGGCGGCCGAATGCTTGAGTCGAGCCGCGATTGAGGGAAGAGAACCCTCTGTCCGATTCCGTAACTCTGAGTTCAATCGTGTTCGCCTTACGTATCCGAATCTGGTCCTGTGTCCGGATTCGTGTCCGTATTTGTTCGCAATCCATCCCATCGATCCGACGGAACGAGGTCGTCGCATGCGCCGCACCGGATTCCTCTCTCGCTGCCGCCCCACTCCTGGCCTTCGCGCCCATGGCCGAGCCGGCCCAGGCCGGGGCCCTGACCGTCACGGAGCCCGCCGCGAACTCCGTGCACGCCTCGGGCGCCAGCATGTTCGTCACCTGGAACAACCCCACCGGCCAGAAGCTCGACATGTGGCTCGTGCGGGGCGACGCGGCCCGCGTGGTGCAGCTCGCGTCGCGGCTCACCGCGGCACCCCGCAGCGAGGCGTCCACCGTCCTGCCGAACGTGCCGGACGGCGACGGGTACGCGATCGAGCTCGTGAGCCGCGACGGCGATGAGCGCGGCTTCAGCCCCTCGTTCTCGGTGGGCTGACCTCGTCCCGCGCCTCCGCCCGCGCGGGCAGCGGCAGTACCCCGACGACGAGCCCGGCGGCCGCCGCGACCATGCCCGTGACCACGACGCCCGGCCAGCCGCCCGCGCCCCACGCCACGGTGCCGACCAGCGAGCCCAGCGCGATCCCGAGGAAGCGCAGCGTGAAGTACACCGTGTTGAGGCGGCTGTGCACGGCCGGGTCGAGGGTGAACAGGACGGTCTGGCAGACCGCCTGACCGCCCCACACGCCGACGTCGAGCACGATGACGCCCACGACGAGCGCCACGAGCGAGCCGCCCCCGGCAGGCAGCATGACCAGCCAGCCGACCAGCACGAGCGCGGTCAGCAGGGCGATCGCCCGCCGCCTGCCGAGCCGTTCCGCGCCGCGGCCCGCGTACGGAGAGGCGAGCGCGCTCACCGCCGCGACGAGGCCGAACATCCCGGCGGCCGTCGACCCGAGCCCGTACGTCTCCGTGACCAGGAACGTCAGCGCGGTCCAGAACGCGCCGAAGGCGATCCCCACCAGCGCCCCGGACACCACGACCCGCGCCACGAGCGGATGCCGGGCGAGGCCGGGCAGCGAGGCGAGCACCGTCCTGTACGAGGCGGGGGCCCGCCCCGGCGCCCTGGGCAGCCGGCGGGCGAGCACGCCCACGAGCGCAAGCGTGAGCAGGCAGGACGCGACGTACACGGTGCGCCATCCGGCGATCTCGGCGAGGGCGCCCGCGTACGCGCGCGAGGCGAGCACCCCGACGAGCAGGCCACCCTGCACCGCGCCGACGGTGCGCCCGCGGCCCGGCCCGCCCTCGCCCTCGCCCGCGTCGGCCAGGGCGACGGCGAGCGGGGTGATCAGTTGCGGCACCGGCGAGCACAGCCCGACGACGAAGCTCGCCACCGCGAGGAAGGCCACCGACGGGGCGAGGGCGCAGGCCGCGAGGGCGACGGAGGAGGCCGAGCCGAGGGCAAGGACGATGCGGCGCCGGTCGTGGCTGTCACCGGCCGGGACGACCAGGAGGATGCCCAGCGCGTAGCCGAGCTGGGTGGCGGTCGGCACCGCGCCGAGCGCGTCGGGGGACGTGCCGAGGGATGCGGCGACGGCGCCGAGGATCGGCTGGCACAGGTAGACGTTCGCGGCGGTCACGGCGCAGGTGACCGCGAGGAGGACCGTCAGGGCTCGGGTTCTGGGAGGTGCGGCGTTCACATACCGCGACGTTAGGGCGCCGGACGATGGCACACTTTCGTGGTCGAGCCAATACCTGTCGAGAGTGCGCCATGTACGGAAAGAGCGAGGACCGCGACGACTACCAGGACGTGCCGCGGCCCCTGGCGGCGATGGCGCGTGACCTGGCCGACGGGCATCACATCCCGCCGCACCACCACCGCCGCGCGCAGCTGATCTACGGCACCACGGGCGCCATCACCGTCACCACCGGGCACGGCACCTGGGTCGTCCCCGCCACCCGCGGCGCCTGGATCCCGGGCGGGCTCACCCACGCGATGACCTGCGCGGGAGCCGTGGCCATGCGCACCCTGTACATCGCCACCGACACGGCCGTGCGCCTGCCCGACGCACCCACCGTCGTCTCGGTCTCCCCGCTCCTTCGGGAGCTGATCGACGAGGCGACCCGCATCCCGGTGGAGTACGACCGCGCGGGCCGTGACGGCGTCCTGATGGACCTGCTGCTGCACGAGCTCGCCCCGCATCCGGTGCCCGCGCTGCACCTGCCGACACCGAAGGACGCGCATCTCGACGCCCTGTGCGCGGCGATCCGGGAGCGGCCCGGCGAGCGCTGGACGACGGGGCAGGCGGCCGCCCACGCGCATCTCAGCGCGCGCAGTCTTCAGCGTCGGTTCGCCGCCGCTACGGGAATGAGCCTGGCCCGCTGGGTTCAGCAGGCCAGGCTCATCCACGCGGTGACGCTGCTCGCCAGGGGCGTGCCCGTCACGACGGTCTCCGGCGCGGTCGGCTACGCGACGCCCAGCGCGTTCACGGCGATGTTCCGCCGGGCGCTGGGCACGCGGCCGACCGCGTACTTCACCTGAGCACGTCCCCGTACGTCACTTGAGGGCGACCAGCGACGCCAGGCCCATCAGGCCGACGAGGACGCCGCCACAGATGCCGACGCAGCGCGCCTTCAGGCGCTCGTAGCGCTTCTCGTACTCGGTGCGCAGCTCCGCGGCGCGCGCCACGATCTGGCCGAGCGCCGCCCGGTGGAAGACGAGGCGCTCCTCGACGAAGACGCGGTGCACCTCCTCGCGTTGCGCCCCGGTGAGCCATTCGAGCCGGTCGGTGAACGCCTCGGCCTGCGTATGGGCCTCGGTGACCTTCGAGTTCCACAGCAGATAGCCCTCCATCTGCTGGATTCCCGCGCTCACGTCGTGCTCGGTGCTGCTCATGCGGACGCGTCCTCGTGCCGGTTCTCGGCCTGGTCGAGGGCGGCGACACCGGGATGGTGCAGGTCGAAGGCCGGGGACTCGGAGCGGACGCGGGGCAGCGTGACGAAGTTGTGCCGCGGCGGCGGGCAGGACGTCGCCCACTCCAGCGAACGGCCGTAACCCCACGGGTCGTCGACCTCGACCTTCTTGCCGTACTTGCCGGTCTTCCACACGTTGTAGAGGAACGGCAGCATCGACAGGCCCAGCAGGAACGCGGAGATCGACGAGATCGTGTTCAGCGCGGTGAAGCCGTCGGCCGCCAGGTAGTCCGCGTAACGACGCGGCATGCCCTCGACGCCCAGCCAGTGTTGCACCAAGAACGTGCCGTGGAAGCCGACGAACAGCGTCCAGAAGGTGATCTTGCCGAGACGCTCGTCGAGCATCTTGCCGGTCATCTTCGGCCACCAGAAGTGGAACCCGGCGAACATCGCGAAGACGACGGTGCCGAACACCACGTAGTGGAAGTGCGCCACCACGAAGTACGAGTCGGAGATATGGAAGTCCAGCGGCGGCGCGGCCAGGATGACGCCAGTCAGGCCGCCGAACAGGAAGGTCACGAGGAAGCCGACCGACCACAGCATCGGTGTCTCGAAGGACAACGATCCCTTCCACATCGTTCCGATCCAGTTGAAGAACTTCACGCCTGTCGGCACGGCGATGAGGAACGTCATGAAGGAGAAGAACGGCAGCAACACACCGCCGGTGACGTACATGTGGTGCGCCCACACCGTGATGGACAGACCGGCGATCGCGATCGTGGCGCCCACCAGGCCCGAGTAGCCGAAGATCGGCTTGCGGGAGAAGACCGGGATCACTTCGGAGACGATGCCGAAGAACGGCAGGGCGATGATGTACACCTCCGGGTGTCCGAAGAACCAGAAGAGGTGCTGCCACAGCAGCGCGCCGCCGTTCGCGGCATCGAATACATGGGCACCGAACTTGCGGTCCGCCTCCAGGGCGAACAGCGCGGCGGCGAGGACCGGGAAGGCCAGCAGGACCAGCACACCGGTCAGCAGCACGTTCCACGTGAAGATCGGCATGCGGAACATCGTCATGCCGGGCATGCGCATGCAGATGATGGTGGTGATGAAGTTGACCGAGCCGAGGATCGTGCCGAAGCCGGAGAAGGCCAGGCCCATGATGCCCATGTCGGCGCCGATGCTGGTGGTGTGGATCGCGTCCGACAGCGGCGCGTACATGAACCAGCCGAAGTCGGGGCCGCCCTGTGGGGTGAGCAGTGCGCCGGCCGCGATGAGCGAGCCGAACAGGTACAGCCAGTAGGCGAACATGTTCAGCCGCGGGAACGCGACGTCGGGGGCACCGATCTGGAGCGGCATGATCCAGTTCGCGAAGCCGGAGAACAGCGGCGTCGCGAACATGAGGAGCATGATCAGGCCGTGCATCGTGAAGGCCTGGTTGAACTGTTCGTTCGACAGGATCTGCATGCCGGGGCGGGCCAGTTCGGCGCGCATGAAGAGCGCCATGATGCCACCGACGCAGAAGAACGCGAACGACGTGATCAGATACAGCGAGCCGATCGTCTTGTGGTCAGTGGTGGTGAGCCACTTGATCACCACGGCACCGGGCTGCCGCGCGTGGGCGGCCTCCGAATCCGGTGCCTCGGCGCTCGCGGCGCTCTCCAGGGACGTCATCAGGTAGTCGCTTCCTTGGACTCTCCTATGATGCGCAAGTCGATGGGGGTGGGCTGTCGGCTCTGTTGAGATGGCGGTAGATCTGGCGTGCGAGATAGCGCTTTAGGCTCCGCCGAATCTCCTTGCTGGTGCGGCCTTCAGCGGTCCGGCGTTCGACGTATGCGCGGGTGTCGGAGTCGTGGATCATGCGGCTGACTGTGGCCATGTGCAGGGCTCGGTTCAGGCGTCTGTCTCCACCGCGGTTGAGTCGGTGGCGCACGGTGTTCCCCGAGGAGGCAGGGATCGGGTTCACGCCGGCCAGGCAGGCGAAGGCGGCTTCGGAACGCACCCGCCCGTGGTGGGACCAGGCCGTCATCACGACAGCTGCGGTGACGGGCCCGATCCCGGGTTTGTCCAGCAGCCCCGCGGCCGGCGTTGCCCGCACCAACGCTGTCATCGACTTCACGTTGGCGCTCAGTTCCTCGTCGAGGGCGACGATGCGCTTGGCCAGGCGCATGGCTTCCGCCCGAGCAGCCATCGCTGCGACAGGCTCTTCGCGGGTGCGCCAGCGGGAGATTTCGAGAATTTGCCGACCGTTTAGTGCCCGACGCCCATCGATGCCGAGGTCCACGGCCCGGACCAATGCGTTCAGCGCGTTGACGTGCGCGGTCCGCTCGTCAGTCATCTGGTCTCTGGCAGTCACCAGAACGCGTAACGCGGCGCGTTCTCCCTCGTCGGCGCGAGGGTGGCGCAGCTCGTGCTCCTCGAGCGGGAGCGCGGCCTCGGCCATGCGCCGTGCGTCGATCGGGTCGGACTTGCCCTTGCCGCGATGTACCCCCATCCGAGGTGCTTCGATGACCTGGTAGCCGGCGTCGGCGACGGTGCGGGCGAACTGAGCGCCGTAGGTCGCGATGCATTCCATGACCCATAGTGCGGTGAGGTCGCCGCCGGTGCGGCGAGCGGCCCAGGCAACCGCCCGGGTCATGCCGGATCTGCTGGTGGGAAACTCGGCCGTATCGAGCAGTTCGCCGGTCGGGGCGGCCAGGACGACCAGGACATGGTTGCGGGCGTGGGTGTCTACGCCGATGACGTACGGGTGGCTGTGCGCGACGATCGTCACGGTGGTCGGGTGCCTTTCCCTCCGGGGACCAACGGTTCGGCCGCTGACGGCCGGCGTCGGTCTGGGTGAGAGTCACTCCGGGCCAGGACTGTGACGGGCCACGCCGTGAACGGCGGGCAATCTCCTGATCAGGACACCGAGGTGGGCCAGAGCGGCGTCGGCTCCCACCACGTCGGACAAGTCCATGCGAAGGCACCTTCTGAGGGCCACCGTTGACAAGAGTCACGACACGGCGGGACGACCGACACCACCCTGGCAGCCGATCCCAGACCGGCCACCCCGAGTCTCACAACCGTTGTCAGACAGGACACGACCACGACTAGCGGACGTCCGCGCGGGAAGCGGGGACACGCGCGCCCGCGCGTCCCCGGTTCCCTCGAATGCAGCAGCGAGCCGTCAGTGCGGCATCAGTGCGACAGTCGGATGTCGTGCTGTACGACGCCCAACGTGTCCTCCACGCTGATCAGTTCGGCCCGCGGCGTGTGCTGCGACGCGGAGATCACCAGGGTGTGGGTGCCCGTGGGCAGCCCCTCAACCGTGTAACTCCCCTGGTTCACCGCGGCCTTGGCGAGCCGCTTGCCGCGGGCGCTGATCACGGTGATCCAGGCGGGGCAGCCCGCGGGGTGCTCGGCGCACTGCACGCGGCCGGTGACGCGGGCGCGGCCCACGGGCGTCGGTTCACGGCGCTGCTCGGGAGCGTGCGCCTGCGGCGTCGGCGTCAGCTTCGGCTTGGGCGCGGGGGCCGGCCGAGGCTGCGTATGCGTCTGCACCTGTGCCTGCGGTTCCGGCCGCGGTTCACCCCAGGCCGCCATCACGGCGCGGGTGCGGCGCTGCATCGGCGACGCGGGCCGCTGCGCGGCACCGTTCCCGGTGGCGACGGGCAGGCCCGCCTGCTCGGCGTAGGCGGCCAACGTCTCGTCCAGGGCGTCGAGTTCGCGCAGCGCGGTGTGCAGGCGCTGGGCGCGCTGCCCGGAGCCGGCCGGGGCCAGTTCGGAGCGCAGCTCCCTCAGGAGCGGGCTCACCCTGCGGTACGTGCCCTCGGGCTCGCCCGTCGCGAAGAACCGGTCGAGTTCCTTGAGGGACGCGGTGACCGTGGCGGTGACGAGGCGGGCGCGTTCGACGAGCCGCGGCGGCAGGTCCACGTCTATGTCGGCGGCCGAGGCCAGGGCGCGTGCGTGGCCCGTGGCGGAGGTCAGCAGGGCGACGCGGTGCTCGGCCGCCGGTCCGCTGACACCGACCGGCATGCGCACGAGCGGCTTGGCGACGGCCTGCACCTGGAGCAGCGCTGCGTCCACGGCGCGGGCGGCGCCGCGCAGTCGCACCGGGGTGTCGGGCTGTGTCCAGCGCTGCTCGACCTGCGCGATGACCTGGGCGAGTACGTCGACGTAGCCGCGCTCGGCCTCCTGGACGACGGTGCGGCGGGCCAGCGGGAAGATCAGCGCGGCGCAGGCGGTGGCGACGAGGACGCCGATGCCGTTGTCCAGGAGCCGCTCGCCGAGGAGGTGGTCCATGCCGCTCTCGGGCGTGCTCATCGCGTAGAGCTGGCACAGGGCGACGACGAGGCCGACGACCCAGCAGGCGTAGGCGCGGGCCATGCCCCAGGCACCGAAGGTGAGTCCGGCGACGATGACCGTGAGCGTCCAATAGACGTGGCCCTGGCCGATGAGGTGGACGAGGAGGATGCCGAGGACGGCGCCGACGACGGTGCCGACCATGCGGTGCCCGAACTTCCGCAGGCGCTCATGGGTGGTGTTGGTGCCGAACAGCGTGATCATCACGCCGACCAGGCCCCAGTAGAAGCGGCCGGGGTCGATGGCGTCCGAGATCGGGACGACGATCGCGGCGGCCACGGCGGCGTGCGCGGGGACACGGATGAACGGGATGACGCGGCGCCAGCCGGACTCCGTGGTGCCCGCGAGCACGCGGCGGGTGGGGCCCGCGGAGCCGGGCAGCCGGTTGTTCTCCAGGGTCACGGTCGGCTTGAACGGCACGTCGGCCTTGCCCGCGACGGCGCTCGCGCCGAGGGCGAGCCAGTTGTGCAGGGCGCGGGCGAGGGAGTCGAGGAGGTGGCCCACGCGGCGCGCGAGGACGGCGGCCTCCACGTCGTCGGCGGAGGCTGACGGGTCGGACAGGACCGCCTCGGCCCGCTCCTGGATGTGGGCGGCGGCCGGCTGGAGGCCCTCGGCCTCGCGTATCGGGGTGTCGCGGGCGAGCACGAGGCCCACGGCGAGTGCCTCGCGCAGCTGCTCGGGAACGGGCAGCCGGGTCAGCTCCTGGACGGCCTGGCCGATGCCGCGCAGCGCCAGCTCGGCGTCGAAGAGGTGCCGGTGCAGCAGCTCGGCGGCGTCCGGGTCGGCGGCGACCTCGGGCTGGGCGAGGCGACCGTCGATCGTCACGGTGGTGATGTTCAGGCGGCGCAGCGAGCGGTCCATGCGGCGCACGGCCCGCTCCTGGTCGGCGTCGGGGTCGACGGCGTCCACGGCGGCGTCGGCGACGCGCCGCGCCTCGACGACGAACGCGCGCTGGGTGCGCAGCAGGTCCTCGCGGGGCATCGGGTAGCACAGCAGCAGCCGTGTCACGAGGACGGCGGCGGCGGACACCAGGGCGACCGCGAACGCCTTGCCGACGAGCGCCACGGGGATGCCCGCGAGCATGCCGACCATCATGCCGTTGAACAGCATCATGCCGGTGACCAGCGGAATGGCCCCGAACCTGGCGAGCAGGAAGGTCACGGCAAGAGCCGCGATCATGAGCACCATCTGCGGCACTCGCTCGCCGTTCATGGTGGCGCACACCCACAGCGCGGCGGTGTACGGGAACGGCATCCACAGGATGGCGCGGGCGAGGCGGTCCCACGTGTTCTCGGCGACCGCGAAGGCGCTCATCAGGCCCATCATCCCGGCGACCATCATGCCGATCATGTCGGGGATGCCGAGCGCCTCGGCCATCGCGTAGCCGACGGTGAGCGCGGTCACCATCGCGACGAGGGTGCGCCAGCCGGTCTGCAGCTGACCGAGTCCGGGGTCGGCCGCGAGGACCCAGTCCCACCATCTGCGGGGCCCGGCCACGCGGTGGGGTGCGAGGTCGACTCCGGGAGGAGCGTCGTTCGCGGCGGCGTGCTGGTCCGGCAAGGTGCCCGGGGTGGTCAACTGGCCTCCGATTCGATGGCGTTCAACAGGGTGGCAAGCGCATCCCGCGCGGTGGACACCGCGCGCTCCGGGTCGTCCACGGCGCCGCCCTCGAGCGCGCCGAGCAGGGCGGCGGCCATCCGCTGCCGTCCCGTTTCGAGCAAGGCGCGGCCCGCGGGTGTGAGCGAGGTCTCGACGGCGCGCCGGTCGTCCTCGCAGCGCCGCCGCTCGACGAGCCCGGCCTCCCCCAGCTTCTGGAGGAGCACGGTGACCCGCGGCTGCGCCATACCGGTACGGGCGGCGAGCCCGGTCACCCGGCACGGCCCGTCCTCCAGCGCGTCGAGCAGAGCGACCTGGCTCCGCGTGAGCCCGAACTCGCCTTCCCTGAACAGGGACTGACCGAGCTGGGCGATCCCCCGCAGGAGCCCTCGGGCCGCGCCCTCGATGCGCTGGGCCTCGGTGGCGCCGACGGACTCCGGAGATAGATGCATATAGAAAGAATATACATGAGCCTTACATGGTTCCGACGCGCGGGTGGGCACATCAAGCCCCTGCGGCGATTGAGCAGCGGGGCCCGGGGCAGCGCCCCGCGACCGCACCCCCGTACAACCGCCCACCCACCATGCGGCGATGTACGTATCCGCCCCGCTCCCCGCCCCCGGCGGAGGCCACCCGGTGAGAAAATCCACGTATGGACGGGGGGATCCTCGAGCGGGATCTCGAACTGGGGCGACTGGCCGACGCCGCACGGAGTGCCGCGCGCGGGGCCGGCTCGATCACGCTCGTCCTCGGCGAGGCCGGAATCGGCAAGTCCTCCCTGGTCCGCGCCCTGCCCTCCGTGCTGCCACCGACCGCCCGCCTCCTCGTCGGACACTGCGACGACCTGGCGACCGGCCGCCCGCTCGGCCCGCTGCGCGATCTCGTCGGCAGCGTGGGCGCCGACCTGGCCCGCGCCGTGCGCGACGCCGGCGACCGGCACCGGATCTACGAGGCGCTGCACGCCGAGCTGGCCGGCGCCCCGCATCCCGCGGTGCTCGTCGTGGAGGATGTGCACTGGGCGGACGAGGCCTCGCTGGACGCGCTGCGGTATCTGGTGCGCCGCATCGAGCGGCTGCCCGCGGTGCTCGTGCTCACGTACCGGGACGACGAGCTGGGGCGCGGCCATCCCCTGCGCCAGTTGCTCGGACAGGTGTCGGGGGCGGCCCGCGTGCACCGCCTGCCCCTCGCTCCGCTGTCGCGCCGGGCCGTGGGCAGCCTGTGCGCGGCGGCCGGGCTCGACGCGGCGCAGGTGTACGCGGTGACGTCGGGCAATCCGTTCTTCGTCGCCGAGGTCGTGGCGGCGGGCGGCACCGGCGTGGTGCCGCCGACGGTCGTGGACGCGGTGCATGCCCGGCTGCGCCGCCTCGACGACGTCGCGCGGGACTCGCTGGAGCAGCTGGCCGTGGTGCCCTCGGCCGTGGAGCAGTCGCTCGTGGACGCGCTGCTGCCGGGCGGCTGCGGGGCGCTCGCGGCGGCCGAGCAGGGCGGGCTGCTCGTGGTGGCGCCGGACCGGGTGGCGTTCCGGCACGAGATCATCCGCCGCGCCGTCGCCGACTCGCTGCCCGCCGCGCGCCGTATCGCGCTCGACCGGGCGGTGCTCGCCGCGCTGGTGGCCGCGCCGGACGCCGACCGCTCCCGGATCGTGCACCACGCGGCGGCCGCCGGCGACCTCGACGCGGTGGCGCGGTACGGGCCCCGGGCCGCGCGGGACGCGGCGCGGGCGGGCGCGCACCGGGAGGCCGCAGCGCATCTGCGTCTCGTCCTGCGTCGCCGCGACCGCTACGCACCCGCCGAGCTGGCCGATCTGCTGGAGCAGTACGCGGTGGAGAGCTACACCATCGGCGACTCGGACGCCGCCGTCGCCGCGCAGCGGGACGCCGTGGAGCTGCGTCGTGGCCTCGGCGAGCCGCGGGCGCTCGGCGCGGATCTGCGCTGGCTGTCGCGGATCCACTGGTGGGCGGGCGACGCGACGGCGGCGGAGACGGCGGCGCGCGAGGCCCTCGCGGTGCTCGAACGGGCCGGTGACGATCGGCTGTTGGCGCTCGCCCTCAGCAATACGGCGCAGCTGCGGATGCTGTCGGACGCGTACGCCCAGGCCGTCGAGTACGGCGAGCGGGCCATCGCGCTGGCCCGCAGGGCGGGCGACCCGGCGATTCTCGCGCACGCGCTCAACAACGTCGGCTCGGCACGCTGGCGGGACGGAGACCCGCTGGGGCAGCGGCAGTTGGAGGAGAGCCTGGCGGTGGCGCTCGACGCGGGTGAGGTGGAGCACGCGTGCCGCGCCTACGCCAATATCGTCTGGTCGCTCCTGGACGACCTCCGCTTCACCGAGGCGGACAAGCACCTCTCCCCCGCCATCGACCTCGCCGACCGCGCCGAGCACCTCGGTTTCCTGACCTACCTTCATGTCGAGCTGGCGCTAAGGAAGTTCGCGGCGGGCGACTGGGCGGAGGCCGAGCGGTACGCACGGCTCGGCGCGGACGTGTTCCCGCCCGCCCGCTGCCCCGCCCTCACGGTCCTCGCCCGCGTCCGGGTGCGGCGCGGCGAGCCCGGGGGCGGTGAACTCCTCGACCAGGCCTGGCGGATCGCGGTCGGCACCGATGAGCTCCAGCGCCTCGGCCCGGTCGCGGCCGCCCGCGCGGAGGCCGCGTGGCTGAGCGGCGACCGGGCGGGCGTGCTCGACGCCGCCGAGCGCGTGCACGAGCGGGCCCGCCGGCTCGCGGCGCCGCAGCGCTACGAGCTCGGCTACTGGCTTGCGCGGGCGGGCAGGCCCGCACCCGCCGACGGGGCGAGTCACCCGTACGCCCTCCAGGCCGCGGGCCAGTGGGACAAGGCCGCCGAGCTGTGGCACACGGCCGGCTGCCCGTACGAGGAGGCGGCCGCGCTGGCCCAGAGTCCCGACCCGGCCGTCAAGCTGAGCGCGCTCGCCACGCTGGACTCGCTGGGCGCGGCGCCGCTCGCCCGCCTGGTCCGCGCCGAGCTCCGCGGTCTCGGCGTACGCCGTGTCCCGCGCGGCCCGTACGCGGCGGCGCGCGGCAACCCGGCGGGGCTGACCGACCGTCAACTCCAGGTGCTGCGGCTCCTGATGGAGGGGCTGACCAACGCGGAGATCGCCGAGCGCCTCGTCCTGTCGGTCCGTACGGTCGACAACCACGTGCGCGCCGTCCTGGAGAAGCTCGACGCGCCCACCCGCCGCCGGGCCGTTCAGCGGGCGACAGAGATCGGACTCACGGCGGACGGCGAAACGTAGGTACCCACCCGCCCGAGGTGGGTGTCGCCCACGCATGCCCGGCCGTGCGGGGCGCCCGTAGAACGGATCGGACGACATCCACTCGACTCGGGGGAACGCATGACCGCCACACCCGCACAGGCCGCACGCCGCGAACTGACCGGATTCCGGGGGACGTTGACCGGCCCCACGGACCCCGGCTTCGAGGAGGCCCGCGCCGTCTACAACGCGATGATCGACCGGCGTCCCGCGCTCGTCGCGCGCTGCGCCGACGCGGGCGACGTGGCGAAGGTGATCGCCTTCGCCCGCCGCCACGAACTTCCGCTCGCGGTGCGCGGCGGCGGCCACCACGGCGCCGGGCTCGGCACCTGCGAGGGCGGCGTGGTCGCCGACCTGGCGCCCATCGACTCCGTCGAGGTCGACGCGAAGGCCCGCACCGCGAAGGTCGGCGGCGGCGCCACGTGGGGCCTGGTCGACACGGCGACGCACGCGCACGGCCTCGCCACGCCCAGCGGCATCATCTCCACCACCGGGGTCGGCGGCCTCGCGCTCGGCGGCGGGCTCGGCCACCTCACCCGGAGCTGCGGCCTGACCGTCGACAACATCCTCGCGGCGGAGGTCGTACTCGCCGACGGCACCGCGGTGCGCGCGGACGCCGACACCAACACGGACCTGTACTGGGCGATCCGGGGCGGCGGCGGCAACTTCGGTGTCGTCACGTCCTTCACGTTCCGGCTGCACGAGGTGGGCACGGTGGTGGCCGGGCCGACGTTCTGGCCGGCCGAGCAGAGCGCCGAAGTCCTCACCGCCTACCGCGAGTTCCTGCCCTCCGCGCCCCGCGACGTCAACGGCTTCTTCCTGTTCGGGTCCGTGCCGCCGGCCCCGCCGTTCCCCGAGGAGCTGCATCTGCGGAAGGTTTGTGGGGTCGTGTGGTGTCACACGTCCGGGGACCCGGAGCAGGCCGAGCGGGCCATGGCGCCGCTCCTCACCGGCCTGCCGTCGCCGCTGCTGCACGCGGTCGCGCCGATGCCGCACCCCACGATGCAGTCCATGTTCGACGGCCTGTATCCGGCGGGCGACCAGTGGTACTGGCGGGCCGACTTCGTCCGCGAGATCCCGGACGACGCGGTGGAGCTGCACGCCAAGTTCGGGCCGCAGACGCCGTCCATGCAGTCGACGATGCACCTGTACCCGATCGACGGGGCCGCGCACGACGTCGGCCCGTCCGACACGGCGTTCAGTTACCGGGACGCGCGCTGGGCGAGCGTGTTCGCGGGCGTGGACCCGGACCCGGCCAACGCCGATCTGCTGCGGCGCTGGACGGTCGACTACTTCGAGGCCCTGCACCCGTACTCGGCGGGCGGCGCCTACGTGAACATGATGATGGACGAGGGGCAGGAGCGGGTGCGGGCGAGCTACCGCGGCAACTACGCCCGCCTCGCCCGCGTCAAGGCGGCCCTCGACCCGGACAACGTGTTCCGCAACAACCAGAACATCCAGCCGGACCCCGCCGCACGCGACAACGTCCGGCCGTAGGCCCCTGCCCCTCGACGCGCCACCCCGCCTCCGGATACGTAGCGTGGTCGCATGTGCTGGAGTGCGACGGCCGATCTGGTGGCGGGTGGCGCGATCACCGCCGTGGGCGCGGGGTGCGTCGCGCGTGCGGCACGCACCCGTCCGCGGGCCGTGCCGCTCGCGGCGCTCCCGCTGCTCCTCGGGGCGCACCAGATCATCGAGGCGGTCATCTGGAACGACGGCGGCGGCAGTGGCCCCGCCGTCGTCGCGTGGGCGGTGATCGCACTGCCGCTGCTGCCGGTCTGGGTGCCGGCGGGCGTGTGGTGCGCGGTGACGCCGCACGCCCGCCGCCGACTGTTCGTGCCGCTGGCTGCGGGCGTCGTGACGGCGGGGGTGCTCGGGTACGTCCTGGCGACGAGCACGGTGACCGCCGAGGTGCGCGGACACACGATGGGCTACGCGATCGGGCTGCCGGGCGCCGGGTGGCTGCTGGCGGGCTATCTGCTGGCGACGATCGGCTCGCTGCTGCTGTCGGGCGAGCGGGGCCTGGTCCTGCTCGGGATCCTCGCAGCGGTAGGCGCGGCGGTGTGCGCGGCGCTGTGGCGTTGGGAGTTCATCTCCACGTGGTGCGCGGGCGCTGCGCTGTGCTCCGCGGTGCTCTTCGGCTGGCTACGCTCCCCAAGCCCCTCCGGCGCCGACCGCTCTGGCGCCGGAGGGGCTTGACGGGTCACTCGGTGATCGTGACGCACGGCAGGCCGACGCTCGCGCCGCCGCGGAAGCCTTCGGCGCACAGTCGGGTGCCGGGGGCGAAGTGCCGTTGCGGGTAGGCCTGGTCGCGGTAGGTGCGGAACGCGTCGACGTCCTCGACCTTGGTGTTCGCCGACCAGCCGTCGGTGGTCCACACACGGGCGGAGATGCGGTTCGGCTGGTTGGTGTTCACGACGGACACCTCGACGCGGCCCAGGTAGGTACCGCTGTCGTAGGTCTCGATGCACACGGAGTTGTTGCACCACTTGCCGTCGGCGGCGGCCGGCTGGCCCACGGCGATGACGCAGCCGAGGGCGGCGACGGCCGCGGCGAGCGAGGAGAAGGTCTTCTTGAAGGCGGCGCGCATGGTGTCCCGCACGGGTGACTCCCTGTGTCTTGTACGTGTCGCGTACGACGTGGTGCGCGGAGCCCTGTGCCCGCGCCTCGGGCGCATCAACGTCGTACGCGACCAGGGGTTACGCCTCCTTGGTCCGGACGGTGAGCTCCCCGTCGACCGCCTCGACGCGGACCCGGCCGCCCGCCGCGACCCCGCCGTCGAGCAGCATCCGGGAGAGCCGGTTGTCGAGCTCGCGCTGGATGGTGCGGCGCAGCGGGCGCGCCCCGTACTCGGGCTGGTGGCCGCGCCGGGCCAGCCATTCGACGGCTTCGGGGGCGAACTCGACGGTGATGTCCTGGGCGCGCAGGCGGCGCCGGGTCTCGTCGAGGAGGAGGTCCGTGATGCGGGTCAGCTGTTCGGTGCTGAGCCGCCGGAAGATGACGATCTCGTCGACGCGGTTGAGGAACTCGGGACGGAAGTGCTCCCGCAGGGGACGCAGGACCTGTTCGCGACGCGCGGTCTCGTCGGCGGAGTCGTCCGTGCGGAAGCCCAGCGCGGTGCCGCGTCCGGCGATGGCCTCGGAGCCGAGGTTGCTGGTCATCACGATGACCGTGTTGGTGAAGTTCACCGTGCGGCCCTGCGCGTCGGTGAGGCGTCCGTCGTCGAGGACCTGGAGCAGCGTGTTGAAGACGTCCGGGTGTGCCTTCTCCACCTCGTCGAGCAGGATCAGCGAGTAGGGGTGGCGGCGCACGGCTTCCGTGAGCTGCCCGGCCTCCTCGTGGCCCACGTATCCGGGTGGCGCGCCGACCAGGCGGGAGACGGTGTGGCGTTCCTGGAACTCGCTCATGTCGAGCCGGACCATGCGGTCCTGGCTGCCGAAGAGTGCCTCGGCGAGGGCGCGGGCCAGTTCGGTCTTCCCGACGCCGGTGGGGCCGAGGAAGAGGAAGCTGCCGATGGGGCGGTCGGGGCTGGCGAGCCCGGCGCGGGAGCGCAGCACGGCCTCGGCGACGGCGGTCACGGCCTCGTCCTGGCCGATGACCCGCTCGTGGAGGTGTTGTTCGAGGCCGAGGAGGCGCTCCTTCTCCTCCTGCGTGAGGCTGCTGACGGGGATGCCGGTCTGCCGGGACACGACCTCGGCGATGTCCTCGGCGGACACCTCGACGATGTGTCCGTCACCGGGGTCGGGTTCACGGGCCCCCTCGATCCGTTCGGTCAACTCGCCGATGCGGTCGCGCAGTTCGGTGGCCCGCTCGTACTGTTCGGCGGCCACGGCCTGGTCCTTGTCGCGGATGAGGTCGTCGACCTGGCGTTCAAGGGCGCGTACGTCGGTGGTCTTGGTGCGGTCGCGGAGGCGGACGCGGGCGCCCGCCTGGTCCATCAGGTCGATGGCCTTGTCGGGGAGGAAGCGGTCGGTGAGATAGCGGTCGGAGAGGTCGACGGCGGCGAGCAACGCCTCGTCGGTGTACCGGATCTGGTGGTGCGCCTCGTAGCGGTCGCGCAGTCCGCGCAGGATCTCCACGGCGTCGGCCGTCGACGGTTCGGGCACGAGGATCGGCTGGAAGCGGCGGGCGAGCGCGGCGTCCTTCTCGATGTGCCGCCGGTACTCCTCCAGGGTGGTGGCGCCGATGACGTGCAACTCGCCGCGCGCCAGGGCGGGTTTGAGCATGTTGCCCGCGTCCATCGAGCCGCCTTCGGAGCCGCCGCTCGCGCCCGCGCCGACGACGGTGTGCAACTCGTCGATGAACACGATGAGTTCGTCCGGGTGGGCGCGCACCTCGTCGATGATGCCGCCGAGTCGTTCCTCGAAGTCGCCGCGGTAGCGGGTGCCCGCGACGACGCCCGACAGGTCGAGCGAGACGAGGCGGCGCCCGCAGAGCGTCTCGGGTACGTCGCCCTCGGCGATGCGCTGGGCGAGGCCCTCGACGACCGCGGTCTTGCCGACGCCCGCGTCGCCGATGAGCACGGGGTTGTTCTTGCCCCTGCGCGAGAGTACTTCGACGGTCTGCTCGATCTCCTCGTCGCGGCCGATGACCGGGTCGAGGCGGCCCTGGCGGGCCCGGTCGGTGAGGTCCTCGCCGAAGCGGTCCAGGTTGGGGGTGGGGGTCGCGGTCCTCGCCTGCTGGCTGCCGGGCCGGGGCTCGGCGGCGCCGGGCGGCGGGGTCTGCGGCGCCGGTTCCGGGGTGAAGCGGGCCTGGTTGAGGAGGTGTCCCGCCGCGGAGTCGGGGTTGGCGGCGAGCGCGAACACGATGTGGTCGGGGCCGATGTAGGCGACGCCCGACTCCCGCGCGATGACATGTGCGTCGAGCAGGGCCCGCTTGACCGCGGGGGTCACGGACAGGGACTGCGGGGTGCGGTTCGGCTCGCCGCTGCCCGCGTGCCGGTCGATCTCCCCGGCCAGCCGGTCGGGGTCGGCGCCGGCCTTCGTCACGAGACTGCGGGTGGGTTCGAGGGAGAGCGCAGCCCACAGCAGGTGCCCGGTGTCGAGGTCTCCCCGGCCGCGCTCGGTGGCGTAGTTCGCGGCCGTGGCGACGAGGTGGCGGGCGGGCCCGCTCATCAGCCTGCCGATGTCGATCTGCCGTCGGCCACCGCCGAGGAACCCCGAGAAGAAGTCGCCGAAGGGGTCCTGTCCGTGGCCGTCGGACCCGGTGAATCCGCTGCTCATGCCCATCCGTCCCGGCACGCGCCGTCCGTGTGCGACAGCGCTGCCTCGTCGACGTCCGTCCGGGGAGCGCGTAGCCCGCTGCGGCGTGGATAAACGTGGTGGGCCGGTGTCGGGCGAGGGTGCGGTGGTACGTGTGTGTGGGGACGGTCGTCCGGCCCGGGTCCACGGCCCGTTCCTGACGGGGACGTTGAACGGGCGACGAACAGTTGGCGAAGCTCGGCGCCCGGGCCCGCCCTCCGGTCCGGCGGGTCCGTACCGTCGCCGCATGGGATGGCTCGAGATCACCCTCACCGCCGCGGGTTTGCTGATCGGCGTGGTGTCCATCGTCACGCCGTTCGCCGCCGACCGCAGGGCGCGGCGCAGCAGGCGGGTCGGGTTCCGCAAGCAGATGGACATCGCCATAGGGCACCACGGCCCCGCGGGGGAGGGCGATTCGCGGCTCGGGCTCTTCACGGATCTGCCCGAGATGCGCGACGCCACCCTCGTCCTCCTGCGGATCGAGAACGACGGCTCGCGGCACGTCGACACGGACGATTACATCGACGCTTCGGAGCAGTTCGGCCTGACCGCCGAGTTTCCCGGGCGCAGCATTCAGGCGCTGGACGTCACCCTGCCCGAGGAACACGCCAACCTGATGGGCTACTTCGAGCACCGGCCACGTCTGCGCGTCGAGGCTCCCAGCACGCTGCGCATCCCCAAAGTCCCTCTGAAGCCGGGCGCGTACTACAAGATCCTGGTGCTGCTCACGGGCGGCGCGGAAGGGGACAAGGTCTCCGTCACCGGTGACATCAAGGACGGCAAGCTGCACGAGAACCACAGCCTCACACCGGACGAGAAGCCGCCGGTCTTCAGTCGCCGGGCCCGCTGGACCACGGTCACCCTCGGCGTCGCGCTGATCGCGGCGGCGACCCTGCCGCTGCTCATGCCGGCGCCGCTGCCGGACGACTGCGAGTCGGGCACGCTGCGGCTGACCGGGTCCACGGCGTTCGCCCCGGTGATGAAGGAGCTGGCGGAGAAGTACCGCGCTCATTGCGGGGACGAGCCGCGGATCACGGTCGCGGCGCGCGGCAGCCGGACCGGGGTGCGTGAACTCGCCCTGTCCGGCGAGGAGTCGGGCAGCACGGCGGGCCGCATCGCGTTCTCCGACGGGCCGCGCCCAGCCAGCTACAGCCGGCTCAGCGAGAGCCGCATAGCGGTGTCCCTGTTCACGCTCGTCGCGCACGACGACGTCCGCCTGACGAACCTGTCCGGGGCCGATGTGCGGCGCGTCTACCGGGGCGAGATCCGCAACTGGTCCCAGCTGGGCGGCCCCGATCTACCGGTCGTCCTGGTCAGCCGCACCTCCGGCTCGGGCACCCGGTCCGCGCTCACGGCGCGGGTGCTCGCGGGCGCCGACGAGCCGCCCGCCTCATCGGACGACTGCGTCAACCGCACGGCCCGCGCCGCCGCCCGCGTGCTGCGCTGCGAGCTGGACTCCACGGAGCAGGTCCTCGACACCGTGGCCCACACCCCGGGCGCCCTCGGCTACAGCGAGCTGCGCGCCGCGTCGCCGCCGGACGCGCCGAAGGGCCTGCACCGCCTCACCCTCGACGGCCACACCCCGGACCCGGACCGGCTCGACGCGGGCGGCTATCCGTACCGCGAGATCGAGTACGCGTACACGTACGGCCGCCCGCCGGCCGACTCCCTGGCGTCCAGCTTCCTCGCCTACGCCGTCGACAACGGCACGGGCAAGGGGGTCGTCGCCACCCACGGTCATCTTCCGTGCGGGACACCGGTGGGGCTGCGTGTGTGCGGCAAGGACGGCTGAGGGCCCACCGGCCCCGCCGGCGTCCGCTCGGTCCCGCCCTCGCTCGCGCGACGCAGGAACACCACAGAACGTACAATTTATGGGTGTTCCGGGCGTACGGTGCGTCCGGGAAGGCGAGGTGACGTCATGGCCGGACCGACACCGACCCGGCTGCACCGGGCCGCGCGGATGCCTGTCGCCGCGGTGTTCGTGTGCGCGAGCCTGCTGTCCGCGGGACCCGCCGTGGCCGACGACGGCGACGCCAAGGACCAGAGCGCGCAGGAGCTGGCCGAGGCGGCGAAGAAGGAACTCCTGGACGCGAAGTCCGTGCATCTGACGATGAGGAACAGCGCGGACGACCGTGACACCCGCACCCCCGCGCTGGTCGATCTGCGCCTCGATGAGAAGGGGAACTGCAACGGCGAGCTGCGCATGGGCACCGGCGGAGCCGAGGGTGGCCGCGTCGACCTCGTGAAGCGCGGCGACGAGGTGTGGCTCAAGCCGGACGCCACGTTCTGGAAGACGCAACTACCGGGTCGCAGCGGCGAGTTGGCGGCCGAACTGATCGGCGACCGGTATGTGCACGGCACCACCGACGACCCCCTGCTCGAAGGGCTGTCCGGCACCTGCGACCTCGACTCGTTCCGCGGGCGCCTGAAGGACGGCTCGGACCGTGCCACCAAGGACGAGCTCACGAAGGGCGACCAGAAGAAGGTCGCGGGCACCGAGGTCGTACCGCTGACCTCCGGCAACAGCAAGGACCGCATCACCCTCTACGTCACCGCCGACGAGCCGCACCGGCTGGTGCGCGCCACCGAGAAGGGCTCCGCCGAGTCCCTGTCGATGACGCTGACGGACTACGGCAAGCCGGTTCCGAAGAAGACACCGTCCGCGGACGACTCGATCGACGTCTCGGACCTGCGGGGCACCGCACCGTCGCAGGCGCCGCACGCCGCCTGACGCACTCCGTGCCCCATCAGTCGCCCTTCGGGTAGCGGACGAAGAGGATCCCCTGGACCTCGCCGTCCGGCGCGCCGTAGACGTGCGGGGCGTCCGCCGCCCAGTGGGCGTGACCGCCGGGCCCGGCGGTCGTGGGCGCGTCCGGCGGGCCGACGACGGCCGTCCCGGAGAGCACCATCAGGCTCTCCGTGGTGCGCGGGACGTGCGCCGCGGACTCCTGGGTCGCACCCTCGGCGATGGTGACGCGGAAGACGTCGGTGGCCGCGTCCGCGTCCTCGTACCGCTCGATCAGCACCGCGGTGACCGCACTCCCGGACACACCGGCCGCGCCCGCGCCCACGCCGGGCGGCGGGTCGTCGAGGACGGCGCTCAGCGGCCGGCCGAGCGCGGTGGTCAGGGCGTAGAGGGTTTCGAGGGTGGGGTTGCGGCGGCCCGTCTCGAGTTCGGAGAGCGTGCCCTTGCCGACTCCGGAGCGGCGCGCGAGTTCGGACAGGGACAGGCCGCTGTCCTCGCGCAGCCGCTTCAGCCTGCGCCCCACTTCGTCACCGAGCCCCATCACCGGCCCCCTCCCGCACCCGTCGGCGCGTGTTGACGTGTCGCCACCCTCGTCCTTAGTGTTCCACAAACAGAACGTTCTGTTAATGGAACGCTTCGCACGCTCACGTCATCCTGCCCTCCCCTACCCCCTGCCGTCCCCTGCCCTCCCGTACCCTCCTCTGCCTTCGGAAGTGACATCCGCATGTCCTCGCTCGCCCGCATACGCGCCCTCGCACCACCCTCGGCGGTGGCGGCGGGGCTCATCGCCACCACCGTCGGTGTGACCAGCGCGGCCGCCATCGTGTTCACCGCGGCGCGGACCGCCGGGGCGGACGCGCGGGAGGTGTCGTCGTGGATGCTGGCGCTCGGCGTCGGCATCGCGGTCACCACCGTGGGCCTGTCGCTGCGCAACAAGGCGCCCGTGCTCACCTCTTGGTCGACTCCGGGCGCCGCGCTCCTCGCCACGAGTCTGAGCGGGGTATCCATGGAGAAGGCCGTGGGCGCGTTCGTGTTCAGTGCCGTGCTGACCGTGGTGAGCGGCCTGACGGGGTGGTTCGCGCGGCTCATGGACCGGATCCCGGTGCCGCTCGCCTCCGCGCTGCTCGCCGGTGTGCTGCTGCACTTCGGGACGGGGCTCTTCTCGCAGATGGGCGGGCACTTCGGGATCGCGTTCCCGGTGTTCGCGCTGTATCTGCTCGCCCGCCGGCTGCTGCCGCGCTACGCCGTGGTGGTCGCGCTCGCCGGTGGCGTCGTGGCCTCCGTCCTCATCGGTGGCTGGCATCTGGAGCGGGTCCAACTGTCGCTCGCGCAGCCGGTGTTCACGGCTCCCGAGTTCGACTGGAAGGTACTCGTCAGCGTAGGTGTGCCGCTGTTCGTGGTCACGATGGCCTCGCAGAATCTGCCGGGTGTCGCCGTGCTGCGCACGTCCGGGTACGAGGTGCCGATCTCGCCCGTCCTGACGTGGACCGGTGTCGCGCAGGTGGTGCTCGCGCCGTTCGGGGCGTTCGGGCTGAACCTCGCGGCGCTGACCGCCGCGATCTGCACCGGGGAGGAGGCGCATCCCGACCGGAAGCGGCGCTATCTCGCGGCCGTGTGGGCGGGTGTCTTCTACCTGTGTGTCGGTCTGCTCGGCGCGACCGTGGCGTCGCTGCTCGGCGCGATGCCGCACGCGCTGGTCCTCGCGGTCGCCGGGGTGGGCATGCTCGCCACGATCGAGTCCGCCCTGGCCGGGGCGCTGTCGGATCCCCGGTCCAGGGAGGCGGCCGTGGTCACCTTCCTCGCGACAGCGTCCGGGGTGACGCTTCTGGGCATCGGGTCCGCGTTCTGGGGGCTGCTCGCGGGCGTGCTCACGAGTGTCGTCGCGTCGTGGGGCCGGCGCCGGACCACCCCGTCCGCGCCCGTCGTACAACCGGTCAAGGTGTCGCCGCGCACACCCGAGCGAACCTCCGCGTGACCTCCGACCACGCCGCGACCGCCGCTCGTTCCTCGGCGACCGCCGCGGTGTGCAGCCGGTCCCGGTCGAAGCCCTGCCGGGCCAGCGCCTCTGGGGCCCATCCGGCGATCCGCGCGGCCTCCGCCTCCGGGTGAAACTGGACGCCCCAGGCCCGCTCCCCCACCCGGAACGCCTGGTGCGGGCAGGCCTCGGTGGACGCCAGCCAGGCGGCGCCCGGCGGCAGTTCGGTGATCTGGTCGACGTGCCGCTCGATCGCCGGGACCGTCGCGCCGAGCCCGTGCAGCAGCGGGTCATCGGCGGCCTCGGGCCGCAGCCGTATCCGCGTACTGCCGTACTCGGGCCGTCCGTGGTCGCCCCGCACACGGCCGCCCGCGACGTGCGCGAGCAGCTGACCGCCGAGGCAGATGCCGAGGACGGGGGTGGAACCGTCGAGCGCCTGCGCGGCGAGGGGGCGGGTGGCGGGCAGCCAGGGCGCGCGTTCGTCGTCGTCCGGCAGGAACCCACCGCCCAGGATCAGCAGCGGCCTGCCATCGAGCGTCTCGGGCAGCGCCTCACCCTCGTACGGACGCAGCACCTCAAGGCTCAGGCCCGCCTCGCGCAGCCAGTCGCCGACCCGGCCGGGGCCGCCGCTCTTCGTGTTCTGCACGACCAGGACGGGGGCAACTGCCCTGCTGCTCATCCGCGTTCGCCTCGTTCCGTACGGTGATGCGGTTCGGGTCATGCGTTGATCGACGCAGCAGATCAGCGCGCGACGCACCACGTCAACGGTCCCGCGGTCGTCCTACGCTGAGGAACATGTCAGCACTCGCAGCCGCCGCGACCCGCTTCACCGGCCGTCCGGCCACCGCCCAGCGCCGCCTCTCGTCCCACCTCGCCGAGGTCACCCTCGACGACGGCCGCGTGGTGATGGTGAAGAGCGCCGACGACCCGGGCGCGGTGCGCGCGGAGGCGGCCGGGCTCCGGTGGCTCGCGGCGGTCGGCGCGGTGGCGGTGCCCACGGTGCACGGCCACGACGAGCGGTGCCTGGTCGTCGACCGGGTCACGGAGGGGCGGCCGGACGGGGACGCCGCGGAGCGGTTCGGCGAGGGGCTCGCGCGGCTGCACGGCGCCGGGGCCTCGGCGTTCGGCGCGGCGCCGCCCGACGGACCCACGGACGCGTACATCGGGCTCGCCCCCATGCGCAATGTGCCGGGCGACGACTGGCCCCGCTGGTACGCCACCCACCGGGTGCTGCCGTACCTGCGCACCGCCGTGGACGCCGGCACCCTCTCCCCCGCCGAGGCGGAGCCGATCGAGCGGGTCTGCGAGCGGCTGCCCGAACTCGCGGGCCCCGCGGAGCCTCCCGCCCGACTGCACGGCGACCTGTGGAACGGGAATCTGCTGTGGGGCGCCGACGGCGCGGCCCGGCTCATCGACCCGGCCGCGCACGGCGGGCACCGCGAGACCGATCTGGCGATGCTGCACCTGTTCGGCGCGCCGCACCTGGACCGGATCCTGGAGGGCTACCAGCGGGCCGCGCCGCTCGCCGACGGCTGGCGCGACCGCGTCCCGCTGCACCAGCTCTTCCCGCTCCTGGTGCACACGGTGCTGTTCGGCCGCGGCTACGCCGAGCAGGCGGTGGCCGCGGCCCGCTCCCAGCTCACGTAGCGGCTACGCCGTCGCGAACCGCGTGAGCACGGCCTCCGGGCGGACGCCCGGCAGCGCGGCCCGGAACGTCCGGTAGTAGCCGAGCTCCTCCTTGCTGCGCAGCTCGGGCGCCGCGTCCTCGGCCGTCGCCGCCGCGAACTCCGCGTCCGAGATGCGGCTGTCCCACAGCGGGCTCAGGACGCTCTCCGCACCGCTGCCCGTGCCGAACTGCTCCTTGCGGCGCCACAGCAGGTGTTCCGGCAGCCAGCCCGCGAAGGCGCGGCGCAGGTGTCCCTTCTCCATGCCGTCGTCCTCAAGTGCCTTGAGCGGCGCGGGCAGTGACATACCGTGCGCGATGACGTCGCGGTCGAGGAACGGGACGCGTGCCTCCAGGCCGTGGGCCATGGTGACGCGGTCGCAGCGCTGGAGGTTGAGGCCGTGCAACGCGCCTATGGTGCGGCGCAGTTCGGCGTCCAGCTCGTCCGGGGCGGCGTGCCGCTCGTGGTAGTAGCCGTAGCCGGCGAAGAGTTCGTCCGCGCCCTCGCCGGTGAGGACCGCCTTGACGTGCCGGGAGGCGAGTTCGGACAGGAACCAGTTCGGGACGGCGCTGCGGATGAGGCTGGCGTCGAAGGACTCCACGCACCCGACCACCTCGTCGAGCACCCGCGCCGCGGCCTCGGCGTCGAGCACCGCCTCGTGGTGCTCGGTGCCAAGGAACGCGGCGGCGTCCCGCGCGGCGAGCAGGTCCGGGGAGTCCTCCGTGCCGACGGCGAAGGTCTTGAGGCGGCGGCCCTGGCGGGCGTACTCGTCGGCGGCGACCGCGGCGACGAGGCTGGAGTCGAGCCCGCCGGAGAGGAACACACCGACCTCGACGTCCGCCATCAGATGCCGGCGGACGGAGTCGGCGACGGCCTCGAAGGTGGCCTTCTCGACGACCTGCTCGGGCACGCCGTCCCACGCGTCCGCCACTTCGGGGACCGGCTCGGCGAATCGGCGCAGGCCGTCCTCGGGCGTCCACCAGCAGCCGGGCGGGAAGATCTCGGCGTTCGGCTGTACGTCGGGGTCGAACGCGCGCAGTTCGGAGGCGAAGTGCACGGCGGTGGCGGTGCGCGCCCAGTACAGGGGCTTGACGCCGATGGCGTCGCGGGCGGCGACGAACCGGCCGCCGGGCGTGGCCGCGCACAGCGCCCACATGCCGCGCAGGCGGAGCAGCCCCTCGGGCCCGTCCGTGCGCAGCACGGCGAGCGCCGCCGCCGAGTCGGACGAGGAGCCGAAGGCCTCGGCAGGGATCTCCTCGCGGAGTGTGTCGTGGTTGTAGATCTCGCCGTTGCACACGAGCGACCAGTCGTCGTCGCCGTTGGTGCCGCCGAGGGGCTGGTGTCCGCCGTCGAGGTCGACGATGGAGAGGCGGCGGTGGCCGAGCCAGGTGTGGCCGCCGACCGTACGGGTCCCGCTGTCGTCGGGTCCGCGGTGGGCGAGCCGGTCGAGCATGCCCTCCGCCGCCGCGTCGGCGCACGCGGTGTCGATGTGTGAGTGATGGCTGTGTATGGCTGCGATTCCGCACATGTGGATCGACCATAGGGCGGTCCGTGCGAATGGAACAATGCGAGTTGCTGTATACGCACGCCGCTGTGGCAGTCTTGGGTCATGGCAGCGGAGAACCTGAGCAGCGTGCACCGCGCGCTGGACGTGCTGCGCGCTCTCGCGCAGGGCCCGATGGGCGTGCAGGAAGTGGCCCTGGCGGTGGGCCGGGAGAAGTCGCAGGTGTCCCGGACCCTGAAGGTCCTGGCGCAGGAGGGGTTCCTGGAGCGGTATCCGCGCACGCTGCGCTATCGCGTCGGCTGGCAGCTGCTCGCGCTGGCCTCGTCTGCGGGCGAGGAGCGGCTGTACGGGGAGGCGCCGCCGGTACTGCGGGACCTGGTGCACCGCGTCGGAGAACCCGCGTATCTGACGGTGCTGTCCGGGCACGGTGTGGTGACGGTGCTCACGGAGCGCACGTCGCGCGGCCTCCAGGCGCACGAGTGGATCGGCCGCACCTCGCCGCTGAACTGCACGTCCGCGGGCCGCGCGCTGCTGTTCGGGCTGCCCGACGACCAGGTGGCGGCGCTCCTGACGACCGAGAACGGGGCGCCGCTGCCCGGTACGGACGCGGCGCCCCGCGACGTTCCGGCGGTCCTGGAGCGGCTGCGGGCGGAGCGGGCGCGGGGCTTCGCGGTGGCCGCGGAGGAGATGGAGCCGGGCCTGACCGCGGTCGCCGTCCCGGTGCACGATCACCGGGGCGACGTGGTGGCGGCCGTCAATGTGTCGGCGCCGGTGTTCCGGCTGCCGCCGGACGCGCTGCCGCAGGTGGCGGATGCGGTGGTCGCGGCGGCGCACCAGCTGTCGGCGCGGCTCAACGGCGCGCCGCCGTCCGCGTGACTCAGGAGACCCGGGCGACGCCCGCGTAAATGCCGGACGGCTCAGGTGCGGGGGCGGGCGAGTCGCGGAACCATTCGGTGGCGGTCACCAGGCCAGGCTCCACGAGGTCGAGTCCCTTGAAGAAGCGCGCCACCCCGTCGTGCGTACGGAAGCCCAGCTGGATACCGGCCTTCGTGTACTGCGCCACGACCTTCTCGACGAGGTCGGGGAAGATGTCGCTAGAAGCGTTGGACAGCACCAGGTGGCTGCCGGGCGGCAGCTCGGACACGAGCCGGGAGACGATGCCGTACGCCTCCTCGTCGTCCGGGATGAAGTGCATCAGCGCGATCAGCGACAGGGCGATGGGCCGGTCGAAGTCCAGGACGGTGCGGGCGTGTTCGAGGATGGCGGACGGTTCGCGGACATCGCCCTCGATGTAGTCGGTGGCCCCCTCGGGGCTGCTGACGAGCAGCGCCTGCGCGTGCCGCAGCACGATCGGGTCGTTGTCGGTGTAGACGACCTTGGCCGCCGGGACGACCCGCTGCACGATCTGGTGCAGGTTCGGCGCGGTCGGGATGCCGGTGCCGATGTCCAGGTACTGGTCGATGCCCTGGCCCGCGAGCCAGGCGACGGCCCGGTGCATGAACTCCCGGTTCTGCCGCGCCGCGTCCCGCGCCTCTGGCGGAAGTTGCGCACCGACGGCCTCGTCGACGGGGTAGTTGTCCTTCCCGCCGAGCAGCCAGTCGTAGACCCGTGCGGGGTGTGCCTGGCTGGTGTCGATACGGGGCCGGGGAGCGGATGCCGTCATGAGGACTCTCCAACGTCGCTGAGCGGTCGGGCCGATGCGTGTGACCTGCCCGCAGTCTTTCATGTCAACTCCCGGCATTCACCACGCAGTTGCAGGTCACGGCGGGTGTGCGGGCGACCGCGCACGGTACGCACGCCGTCACGCGTCCGCCTACCCTTGACCACCCCATCATGATTCCCCCGAGGAGGCACCATGCGCGACTGGCGGTCCGAGCTCGACCTGGAGCCGCACGGCGAGGGCGGCTACTTCCGCCGCGTCTACACGAGCCCCCACGAACTGTCGACGCCGCACGGCCCCCGCCCCTCGGCGTCGTCGATCTACTACCTTCTCGACGAGCGGCAGCCCAGCGGCCTGCTGCACCGCAACCGCAGCGACATCCTGCATTTCCTGATCGACGGCGGCCCCCTGGAGTACGTGACCGTGGACCCGACCGGCTCCCTGCGGCGCACCACCCTCGGCCCGGACGACGAGCGCTTCCTGCTGGTGCCGGGCGGCCACTGGAAGGCCTCACGCCTCCTGGGCGACGCCCGCCATGGCCTGGTGGCGGAGGTCGTCACCCCGGGCTTCGACTACACGGACCACGAGTTCGCGACGCGCGAGGTACTGGACGAGTTCCCGCAACTCGCCGACGAGCTGCGCGAGTTCGTCACCGTGTCTTGACACCTACGGCGTGCGCTTCTTAGCGTCCGCCTAGGCATGGCCGACATGTCGAGCCACGTTCGAAATACCGAACCATCCGGCATACCGCACCGCACCCGCCCCGTACGGAAAGGCCACCTCTTCATGCCGCACCCCCGGATGCCCAGACGTCACTTCCTCGCCACGGTCGGAGCCGCCTCACTCGGCGCTCCGGCCGTTTCTCTTGCCGCGGCCCCCGCCTCCGCCGCCGCGGCGCCGCACACCGCCACCACCCCGGACCCGCTCCCGTACCC
This sequence comes from Streptomyces fractus, assembly GCF_049844455.1. Lineage (NCBI taxonomy): Bacteria > Bacillati > Actinomycetota > Actinomycetes > Kitasatosporales > Streptomycetaceae > Streptomyces > Streptomyces fractus. The sequence continues at coordinate 228,534 of NZ_JBMYHI010000002.1, forward strand.
CACCCTGCACCGCCCGTTCGCCATGCCCGGCGCCAAGGACCAGGACTGGACCGGCGCCCTGTTCGTCGGCGAGGGCGAGGCCCGGTTCGCGCTGCGCGTCGGGCTGCTCACCGCGCAGGGCAAACTGCTGCGCGAGAAGCTGACCAACTACCTGTGGCGCATCGGCCCGATGGCTCCGGACGGCGCGTTCCAGCAGGTGCGCGTGAGCACGGACGACCGTACGGTCATGCCCGCACACCTCGACGCCCTGCGCGAGGTGATCGCGCACCCCGACCAGTGGGAGGCGAGCGCGGTCACCGACGCGACCGCGAAACTCCCGCAGTTGGAGGCGAAGTACGAGCAGACCCAGCGCGACAGGCGTGAGATACGTGTGCGGTACGCGCGCACCGCCGACGGCGGCGGGCTGATCGGCGCCGTCACCGCCCTCGACGACGACACCACCATCGTCCTCGAACTGGGCACGCCCTGGGGCGAGTCGGCCACCTTCGCGCTCGAAGGGCACGACCTCACGGGCAGCGCGCCCGGCGTCCTCGACACGCACCGCACCGGCCACATCCGCCTGTCCCCCACCGAACCCGCGGACACGGCCGGTTGTTACGCCTCGCTCGCGGACCTGACGACGGTCGCCACGGGCGGCAGCGCCACGCAGGGGACGACGATGGGCGCGCTAGTGTACCACCTCACCAAGGGGCAGACCGTCACCTTCGCCGCCCAAGTGGGAGACGGACCGCAGGACTTGGACGCCCCGGAGGCGCACGAGGTCGAGCGGGCGCTGACGGCCGCCGCCTCGCACGTGACCGACGACGGACTGACCGGCTCGGGTCCCGTGGGCCGCGCGGCGGACGCCGTGCGCAACGCCCTGTCCCTGAACACCAATTACGACCGCGACCACCAGCGCAACTTCGTGCTGTGGGGCTGGGGCGGCGGTGGCGGCCTGTTCACCGGCTGGGACTCAGCGTTCGACGCCGTCGAGGCCGCCCTCGTCAGCCGTCCGCTCGCGCTCCAGCACGAGACCGACATCTTCGACGCGCCGGCCCCGCCCAACCAGGTCCCCCTCACCGGCCCGCGCTACGACCAGCAGCACTCCGGCCCGATGCACGCGTACGCCGTGTGGCGCCTGTACACCAAGTTCGGCGACCGCACCGTCCTGGAGAAGGCGTACCCGCACCTGGTCACCTTCTACGACCTCCTGCCCGAGTGGGACACCGACAAGGACGGCCTGCTGGAGACCCCGTACTTCGGTGACCGGATCGGCGGCCGCGGCAACCACCTCGGCCTCGACGACAGCCCCATATACGCCGATTACCACCGCGTACCCAAGCAGGGCGGCAGCGGCGACAAGCGCGACAACACCGACCTCACCGACGTGGCCCTCAACTCGTACTACGCGCAGTTCGCCGAGACACTCGCGAAGATGGCCCGAGTGCTGGGCAAGAACACGGACTCCACCCGGTTCGCCGAGCGGCACGCGAGCGTCAAGCGACTGCTCAACGAGCGGCTGTGGCACGCCGAGAAGGGCCTGTACCTCAGCCGGTACCTCGACGGCACCTGGAACGAGGTCGTCACACCGACCGTCTTCTACCCGCTGTTCGCGGGCATCGCCACCGAGGACCGGGCCCGCACCCTCATCGAGGACCACCTGCTGAACCCCGAGGAGTTCTGGGGCGACTACGTGATCCCCTCCGTCGCCCGCAACGACCCCACGTACTGCTCCGGCGGCCCGGTGCACCCGGAGTCCGAACACTTCAAGTTCTTCGACCGCTACGGCGAGGACACCGCGCCCGAGCAGTGGAAGGGCGCGTGCTGGCCGCCGATGAACTTCACCGTGTACGACGGGATCAAACGCTACGGCTATGACAACGTTGCCGGACAGTTCGCCGCCCGCTCCACCGCCATGTACCTCGACGCGTGGGACAAGGAGAACTGGTTCCCCGAGTCCTTCGACCCGGAGCCCGGCCAGTCCGTCATGGACTCCGCCGTGGACACCGCCTGGCGCACCTACTCGTGGTCCAACGCGATGCCGGCGCAGGGCCTGCACGAGCTGCTCTCCGACAACCCGTGGGACGGCGACCCCTCAGCCCTCATGTTCGGCTCGCTGTCCCTGCCGGGCACCAACACCCTCGCCAACGTGGAGCTGCGCGGACACACGTACGCGGTCTCCGCGGGTCCGCACCGCACCACGCTCGCGCGCGACGGCAGGACCGTCTTCCGGGCGACCGGCGCCCGCGTGGCGGTCCGCGGCTTCGTGCTGACCAAGAGCGGCGCCGCGTTCGACATCAACGCCGACGGCCCGGCCCGCGTCGAGGTGTTCCCCGCGGGCGGCAGGGCCCGGGGCCGGAACGTCCCGGCCGGACGCACCCGCGTCACGCTCTGAGCACCACGTCAACTCCCGCCCCGAGCAAGGGATTTCCATGCCCAGATCTCAAAGACGGACGCCTCGACGTACGCGCTGGGCGCGCGCACTGTGCGCGCTCGCCGTCTCCTGCCTGGCCCTCGTCGCCCCGACAGCCGGCGCACATGCCGACTCCGCGTCGTCCGCCGTGCAGCACATCACCGTGGACGCCGACGGCACCGGCCGCACCTTCGACGGGATCGGTGCCATCAGCGGTGGCGGCGGCACATCACGCCTCCTCGTCGACTACCCCGAGCCGGAACGCAGCCGGATCCTCGACTACCTCTTCAAGCCCGGTTACGGCGCCTCCCTCCAGATCCTCAAGGTGGAGATCGGCGCGGACACCAACTCCAGCAACGGCGCCGAGCCCAGCCACATGCGCACCCGCGACAAGGTCGACTGCAACCGCGGCTACGAGTGGTGGCTGATGAAGGAGGCCCTCAAGCGCAACCCCGACATGCGTTTCTACGGCCTCGAATGGGGCGCGCCCAGCTGGTTCGACGGCGGCTTCTGGTCCGACGACAACGTCGACTACCTGATGCGGTGGCTGGGCTGCGCGAACACGCACGGCCTCGACATCGACTACCTCGGCGGCTGGAACGAGAAGGGCTGGGACGCCGCCTGGTACGGAAAGCTGAAGGCCGCCCTGGTCGCGCACGGCCACAAGGACGTGAAGGTCGTCGCCGCGGACAGCGCGGGCTGGCAGGTCGCCACGGACATGAAGAACGACCCTGCCTTCGACGCGGCGACCGATGTCGTCGGCATCCACTACCCGTGCTCTGCCGTGCACTGCTCCTCGTCGCAGGACGCGCTGAGCCTCGACAAGCCGCTGTTCGCGAGCGAGTCGGGCTGGAACAACTACCTGACCGGGGCGAGCCGCCTCGCCGCCGAGATGAACCACGAGTACGTGGACTCCCGCATCACGGCGTTCATCAACTGGCCCGCCGCGTACGCCTGGTACCCGACCGTGCAGATGCAGGGCAGCGGTCTGCTCCAGGCCAACGAGCCGTGGACCGGCCACTACGACCTCGGTCCGACGCTGTGGACGATCGCGCAGACCGCCCAGTTCACGCATCCGGGCTGGCGCTATGTCGACTCGGCGAGCGGCTACCTCGACGGGGGCGGCACCTATGTGACGCTGCGCTCGCCCGGTGACCGGCCCGCGTACACGACGGTGTTCGAGACGACGGGCGCCACGTCCCCGCAGCAGGTGGACCTCGCCGCCACAGGACGGCTGCCGCACGGCGCACTGCACCGCTGGACGACGACCGTGGAGTCGAAGAATCCGGCCGACTGGTTCGTGCGCGGCGCCAATGTCCCGACGAACGCCACCGGCGGGCACGACGTGACACTCCCGCCGGGCACGGTCACGACGCTGACGACGATGCCCGGCGGCAAGGGCGACGCGGCGGGACGGGCCCCGGCAGCGGGCACCCAGTCGCTGCCCTACCGCGAGGACTTCGACGGCTACGCGACGGATGCCACGCCGCGCTATCTCTCCGACATGGAGGGCGCGTTCCAGGTGGCGCCCTGTGCCGCGGGCGGCAGCGGGAAGTGTCTGCGGCAGACCATCACGAAGAAGCCGACCCAGTGGTCCCGGGTGCCGAGCCCCCTCACCCTCGTCGGCGACGCCCGGTGGTCCGACTACACCGTCTCCGCGAAGACCCGCATCGACCACAGTGGAACGGCGTCGCTGCTGGGCCGGGTCGTGAACCAGGTCAACAACGTGGGTCCGGGCAAGGTCAACACCTGGCAGGGCTACTACCTGGACCTGGCGGACTCCGGCACGTGGACGCTCAAGGTCCTCGCACCGGACAAGACCACCCATGTCCTCGCCACGGGCAGCCTGCCTTCGGGCGCGGCGGACTCCTGGCACCGCCTCCGGCTCGGGTTCGCCGGTGACGAGATCACCGCGACGATCGACGGGACGCAGGTCGCCCACGTCACCGACGACTCGTACGACCACGGTCAGGTCGGCCTGGGCCTCGACTCGTACACCACCTCCGAGTTCGACGACCTGGAGGTGACGCCCGCACGCTAGCCGAGCGTGCGCACGGGACTGCCCGCCAGGTACGCCTCGATGTCCTCGACGGCGCCCTGGAAGAAGCCCTCGTAGTTGCGGCGCGTGACGTAACCGAGGTGGGGCAGGCCGAGGAAGTTCGGGGCGCCGCGCAGGGGGTGGTCGGCCGGGAGGGGTTCGGCGTCGAAGACGTCGCTGCCCGCCCCGGCGATCCACCCCTCGCGCAGCGCCCGCAACAGCGCCCCCTGGTCGACGATCGCGGCGCGCGAGGTGTTGACCAGGTAGGCGGTGCGGCGCATGCGGCGCAGTTCGTCGGCGCCGAGCAGGGCGCGGGTGCGGTCGCCCAGGACGAGGTGGACGGAGACGAAGTCGCTGGTGTCGAGGAGTTCTTCCTTCGACGCGGCGAGGGTGGCGCCCGCCTCGGCCGCCCGCTCGGCCGTGAGGTTCTGGCTCCACGCCGTGACGTCCATGCCGAAGGCGGCGCCGACGCGTGCGACGCGCGCGCCGATCTTGCCGAGGCCGAGGAGGCCGAGCCGGCGGCCGTGCAGGTCGGCCCCGAGGGTGGACTGCCAGGGGCCGCCGTCGCGCAGGTTCGCGCCCTCGGTGAGGACACCGCGGGCGAGGCCCAGAATCAGGGCCCAGGTGAGCTCGACGGGCGGTTCGGGGTTGCTCGCGGTGCCGCAGACCGTGACGCCGCGCGCGGCGGCCGCGTCGAGGTCGATGGACGCGTTGCGCATGCCCGACGTGACGAGGAGCCGCAGCTTGGGCAGGCGCGCGATCAACTCGGCGGGGAACGGGGTGCGTTCACGCATCACGACGACGATCTCGCAGTCGCCGAGCAGCGAGACGAGCTCGTCGTGCGTGTCGACATGCCGATTCAGGTACGTGACGTCGACTCGGCCCGACAGGCGGTCCCAGTCGGCCAGTTCACGGGCGACGCCCTGGTGGTCGTCGAGTACGGCACATCGCAACATGCTCACATCACTCCCGGTTCGAAGATCGTCCGGAAACCTTATCGGGGAGCCTTGGTACGGACTTTCGCGCGTTCCCTTGACGCCCCTTCACCCCACCCCTTAAATCAACTCTTGAACAGAGCACATCAAGCGCAGCTCTCTTGCCTTCACTTTCTGGCGTGCCGCGGGACGGCACGACCCCCTACCCGAAGTGATGTGATGCCCCATGCGCAGTTCTCTCCGCCCGTTGAGCCGCAGACTCCCGCTGGGTGCGGCGGCGCTGCTGTGCGTCGCCGCGGCGTTCGTGCCCACGGCGAACGCCGCCGATACCGACGGCGACGCGCACACCTCGGCGGTCACCTTCTCCGACGACTTCGACGGACCCGCGGGCTCGGCGGTCGACGGCGCGAAGTGGCAGACCGAGACCGGAGACAACGTCAACAACCACGAACGGCAGTGGTACACGGCGGGCAACAACAATGCCGCGCTCGACGGCCAGGGCAATCTGGTCATCACCGCCCGCAAGGAGAATCCCGCCAACTACCAGTGCTGGTACGGCTCGTGCCAGTACACCTCGGCGCGCCTCAACACGTCGGGCAAGTTCGAGACGACGCACGGCCATGTCGAGGCCCGGATGAAGATCCCGCGCGGGCAGGGCATGTGGCCCGCGTTCTGGATGCTGGGCAGTGACATCGGCTCGGCCGGCTGGCCCAACTGCGGCGAGATCGACGTCATGGAGAACGTGGGCTTCGAACCGTCCACGGTCCACGGCACCATCCACGGCCCCGGCTACTCGGGTTCGGGCGGGATCGGCGCGGCCGACACGCTGCCAGGCGGCCAGGCCTTCGCGGACGCCTTCCACACGTTCGCCGTGGACTGGACGCCCAACAAGATCACCTGGTCGGTGGACGGAACGGTGTACCAGACCCGTACGCCCGCCGACGTCGGCGGCAACCAGTGGGTGTTCGAGAAGCCGTTCTTCCTGATCCTGAACCTCGCCGTGGGCGGGGACTGGCCGGGCGACCCGGACGCCGGCACGCAGTTCCCGCAGCAGCTGGTGGTGGACTACGTGCGGGTGAGCACGTGAGTACGTACGCGTGAGTGCAGACACCTGAGTACGTAGAGGTGTGACGAGGGGCCCGGCGCCGTAATGCGCGCGCCGGGCCCCTCTCTGTCGGTTGCGGTCAGGCCGACGTGCGGCACTCCGGGTGCCCCCAGCCGTCGGGGTTCTTGGCGATGTCCTCCCCCGCGGCGTACGAGCGGCCGCAGCGGCAGCGGCCCGGGAACTTCGCCTTGAGGGTGCGCGAGGAGGAGCCGGAGGAGGCGCGCTTGGCGGGCGCCGACTTCGCGCGCGGCGGCTTGGCCGAGGACGGGGCCGACGGCGGCGGCTCGGGAGAGCCGAGCGCGCTGCCCGCGTCCTGCTGCGCGACGGCGGCCTGGCTGGCGGCGCGGTCCGCGAAGTCGTTGAGCGGGTCGCCGTCGACCTGGTGCGCGGGCACGTACTTGAACTCGACCGCGCGGCCCTCGAGCAGTGCGTCGATCCGCTGCACCAACTCCTGGTTGGCGACGGGCTTGCCCGCCGCGGTCTTCCAGCCCTTGCGCTTCCAGCCGGGCAGCCACGTGGTGACCGCCTTCATCGCGTACTGCGAGTCCATCCGCACCTCTAGGGGTACGTCCGCCGCGATCGTGCTCAACAGCCGTTCCAGGGCGGTGAGTTCGGCGACGTTGTTCGTCGCGGTGCCGAGCGCGCCGGCCTCCCACTGCACGGGCTTCTCGTCACCGTCGGCGACGACCCAGGCCCACGCCGCGGGTCCGGGATTTCCTTTGGACGCGCCGTCACACGCGGCGATCACACGTTCTGCCATGCCCCCGATCATGCCAGGTCAGTCCTTGAGGTCGACGCGTACGGTCAGCAGGTCGACGCCGAGGCCGCGGACCGCGGCGCTGTTGAGGCGCGGCAGGACCTGGAGGCGGGCGCGGGCGTCGTCCTCGGGCAGCAGGTGCGCGGTGCCGGTGTGCCACTTCCCGCGCAGGCGGACGCGGACCCGGGGGTCGGCCTGGATGTTGCGCACGTACTGGGACTTGAACCCGAACTCCGAGACGAGCCAGAAGGCGCTGCCGACGCGCCGGCCGCCGACCGGGGTGCGGCGCGCGAGACCCGACGTGCGCCCGGTCGTCTCCAGGAGGACCTGGGTCGGCAGGCGCCGGGTCACGGGGTTGGCGATGTGGCGCTGGAACGTGGTGACGAGCCGGTGCTTGGTCTCGTGGAAGCGCGTCATGGGCGCACTCTAGGGCCTGTCTTCAAACTCCCGTCGTCGCCCGCAGGGCGGCGTCGCGGCGTCTGGTGCGTGCGATCGCAAGGCGCCGGGAAGTCCTAGTAGCGGAGCTACTCGGGCTTTTCGGCAACGCCGCGAGCGTGCGTGCCAGGCGTCGCGACGCAGACGGGAGTTTGAAGACAGGCCCTAGACCGGGCGCGGGCGGCGGAAGACGAGGAAGCCCCGACCGTGACGGGGGACCACGGCCGGGGCGGCTTGGAGTGGGACACGGATGGCGGTCGCCTCTCGGCGGGGGGCTCCGCAGGGCTTCAGCCGAACGATCTTCCCTGCGGGCGATAGGTAGGGCCCGGGGACACTGTTCCATCCGTGCCCACATGTGAGTCAACGGACCGGGTAGCAGGGTTGTTCCCGGCGGCGCCCGGGCGAGTCGTGAGGTACGTCACGACTGGTACCGCTTGGTGACTGCTTGATCCGCCCTCCGTGAACCCTGCCGAAAGGAACGCCGATGCCCGAGCTGCGCGCCGCCCGCGAGGACGACCACCCCGTGCTCGTACGACGTGTCCAGGAGTGGTGGGGCGACTCGCGCACGCCGCAGGAGGCGCGCGAGCTGTCGCTGCTGCTCCCCCGCCTGTTCCTCCAGTTCTTCGCGGGCACCAGCCTGGTGGCACAGGACGCTTCGGGTGTGCGGGCGTTCCTGGTGGGCCTGTACGCCGCGGATGACGACACCTCCGCGTACATCCACTTCGTGGGGGTCGATCCTGCGCTGCGCGGCTCGGGTGTCGGGCGCGGGCTGTACGAGGAGTTCTTCCGGCGGGCGGCGCGGGCCGGCCGGAGGGACGTGCGGGCGGTCACCTCGCCGGGGAACACCGGGTCCATCGCCTTCCACCGGGCGCTGGGGTTCGTGGTGGAGCCGGGTGACCGGGAGGTGGGCGGGGTCGCGGTCCGCACGGACTACGACGGTCCGGAGCAGCATCGGGTGTGTTTCCGGCGCCCGTTGTGAGTGACGGCCGGGTCGCTCGTTCTAGGCTGCGACGATGATCTTCCGCCCGGCTTCCCGACGTCTGTCGGCTCTGTGCCTCGCCCTGACCGCGTCGATCGCGCTGTCCGCCTGCTCATCACCCGGCTCCGGGGGCGACTCGCCGCGCGTCCAACAGCCAACGCCGGACGCCCAGTTCGACTACCAGATCGGCGGCGCGTACAAGCCGCCCGCTGGGGTGCGGGCCGTCTCGCGGGACCGCGGCGACGCACCCGCCCGTGGGCTCTACAACGTCTGCTACGTCAACGCCTTCCAGGCCCAGCCCGACGCGTTGAAGTGGTGGCGGGTCCACCACGACGACCTGCTGCTGCGCGGCGACGACGGGAAGCTGGTCGTCGACGAGGACTGGCACGAGCCGCTGTTCGACATCTCCACGAAGACGAAGCGGGCGCGTCTGGCGAACATCGTGGGCGGCTGGATCCGAGGGTGCGCCGACGACGGGTACCAGGCCGTCGAGCCGGACAACCTCGACTCCTACGAGCGCTCCGACGGACTGCTCGACGCATCCGACGCGGTCGCGTTCGCGCAGCTCGTCGCGGACCGGGCGCACGGGGCCGGGCTCGCCGTCGGGCAGAAGAACGCGGCGGAACTCCTGCCGGAGCGCCGCGAGATCGGGTTCGACTTCGCGGTGACGGAGGAGTGCCAGGTCCACGACGAGTGCCGGGGGTACGCGTCGGCGTACGACGACCGGGTCTTCGCCGTGGAGTACCGCGAGGCCGACTTCAAACGGGCGTGCCGCGCGTGGGGCGACCGGTTGTCGATCGTGCTGCGCGACATGGACGTACGGCCCGCGGGCACGAAGGGGTATGTGCGGCGGGCCTGTTGAGCGGCGGCGGGGTCAGGGCTTCCGGGGCTGGGCGCTCAGCGCGTCGAGTCGACGCTTGATCGCGTCGAGGGCGCCGGGGCGCCGGCCCGGCACCTGTTCCCGCAGGGCGATCAGACCGGCGGCGTGTCCGCGGGCCCGGTCCGGGTCGCTGACTTGCTCGAACTGGTGGTGGGCACGGTCGACGGCCGCCTCCACGTCCTCGTCGGATGGCGTCTCGCCGCGCGCGATCCGGGCGTGCGCCACGGCGATCCACAACTCACAGCTGCGTCCCGGCTCGTCGGCAAGCCGCGCGAGGTCGGCCCGCACCTCCATCCAGTGCACCACCTGAGAGGACCGCATCCCATACACCCGCAACGCCTCCCCCTCCCACGCGGCAGCGATCGACGCGGCCTCCCCATGCCGCCCCGCCTGCACGGCAGCGAGCAGGAGAGCGTGCGGGTCGGGTTCCCCGGCACCCACTGGGGCGGGAACCACGGGCGCGGTGGTGGGCATCGGCGGGACGGCGGGCACGGATGCCGGGACCGACGGCGCGCGGGGCGCGGCAACCGGCCCCTTGGCGAGCTGGACGGCGGCGGCCGGTACCGAGGCGGGTGCGGGGGACGCCGCTGGTGCAGAGGCCGCCGCCGGTGCGGGGACCGTTACCGGTGCGGAGGCCGCCGGGGCGGGGGCCGTTGCCGGCGCAGGGAGCGCCGCCGGCGCGGAGGCTGCTGCTGACGCGGGTGCCGTTGCCGACGCGGAGGCCGTGGTCTGAGCAGGGGCCTGGGTCGGGCGTGAGCCCGAAGTCGATGCGCGGTCCGGTGCGGGCGCCGAGCCAGGGCTCGGGGCCGGCACCGAGGCGGGGGCCGTGGTCTGAGCAGGGGCCTGGGTCGGGCGTGAGCCCGAAGTCGATGCCCGGTCCGGTGCGGGCGCCGAGACAGGGCTCGGAGCGGGCATCGCCACAGGGGCTGAAGCTGGGCCGTGTACGGGGTCCGGAGCGGACGCCGGGTGCGCGGCTGATTGCGCGACCGATATCGGAGTCGAAGCCGAGACGGGAGCGGCTCCACCACTCTCGGCCGCACCGTCTCCCGAGCCCTCGGACGGACCCGCATCAGCGACCCGGCCTGAGCCCGTTCCCGTAGCGGCGGCTGAGGCCGAGGCTGGAACCGAACCTACGGCCCGGCCCGAGTCCGCTCCCACACCGGCAGCCAGAGACGAAGACCGAACCGAACCCACGGTCCGGGCCGACACTGCCCCGGCATCGGCGGCCGGGGTCACGGACGGAACCGGCACGGGCCCCGACCCCGCTCCCCCGCCAGAAGCCGACGCCCCGGGCGGGCCCGCAAACGGAGCCGGAGCCGAAGGGGCCGTCCCAGTTGACGCGCCCGGCGCCGCCGCGGCGAGCGCGGCCGTGGGCTCCGACTCGGCCGGGTGCCCCGTGAGAGCGGGCTCAGCCGGTTCCGGGGTGAATGACACGTGGCCCGTCCCCGCCACAGGCACGGGTTCGCCCGCGTGACCGGCACCCGCCACAGGCGTCGGCACGTGGCCCGATCCCAATGACACGAACAGCGCGTCCGGCGGGCCCGCGTGGGATGCCGCCGTTTCGTGGAGGGCGGGTGGGGTGGGGCGGGCTCCCGTGCGCCAGATGTCCGCGTAGGCGCGGAGGTACGTGGGGGTGAGGGTGGTGCGGCGGGGTGGCGGCGGCAGCACCCGGCCGAAGACACTCGTGCCGTGGCCGAGGCCGAGGCCGCTCACGCCGACCTGCTTCCAGGCCTCCGCGTCGGCGACGAGGTCGAGCACGACGGTCGTGGTGTGCGGGCGGCGCAGGGTGAGTTCGCCGGTGAGCCAGTGCCAGGGAAGCCCCGTGTAACGCAGCGTCGAAGGCGTGGTACGGGCAAGGGCCAGGTGCAACAGGCGCTGGCGGTGGTCGAGATGGAGCTGACCCGCGATGTACAGGTGGAGCGGCCCGGGCTGCGCGGTGGCCGTGCGAAGGCGGGTGAGAACGGCCTGCGGGTCGAGCGGGTCGGCGAGTTCGACGACGGACGCCGCCGCCGTGCCGGCGAGCACGCTCGGCGGGACCGCCGCGAGCGTGGGCAGCACGGAGACCGCGTCGATGAGGCCCGCCCTGCCGGCGGGGGCGGCCGCGAGGAGCAGCGCCGTCCCCGGCTCGGTGGATTGTGCCTCGTTGTTGCCTTGCGCGTTGATCACCACAGCAGAACCGTAACCGGAACACGGAGCGTCGCGCTGCCGTCACGGAACCCCAAGTGACCCCGCAGCGGTCGGTTTTCAGCCCTTTTTGCCCGAAGGGTGCCCGCAGCGCAGCCGGTCCCCGGTGACCGGCGCCCCCTCCACCATGCTCCGGTCGTACGTCACTTGCGTCACACCGCGATCGTCACCGCCCACGGCGACGCGGAAGACCGGACCGAATCCGGCCACGGCCCGCAGCTTCGCGCCGGGTAGCGCGGCCGCCAGGGAGGGCGCGAAGCGGGCGCGTTCGGGATCGTAGGTGACGACGGTGGGCCCGCTCGGGCGGCTGCTCGGCGCGGGCACCTCGGTCACGTCGAAGCCGCTCTCGCGCAGCCCGTCGGCGACGCGCGGGTCGTCGACCGACACCTTGGTCTCCTTGGGCGGCATGCCGACCGGGACCGGGCCGCCGGACTTCCGCGTGGACGTGAGCGGCCGGTCCGCGCGCAGCGCCCCGAACATCCGCTTCGCCCGCTTGTCGTCCCACAGCAGCGACGAGCCCCACGTGGGGTCCCGGTAGTCGAAGTTCGAGATGGGCACGGTGGCGAACTCCGTCTGCCGTGGCGTGAGATCGCGCAGCTTCCAGGCCAGGGACACCAGCGTGCGCACGTCCGTGTGGCCGTCGGTGCGTACGTGCTTCATGAGTGTGCGGGCCGTACGGGCCGTCGCCATCGGGTCCTTGAAGACGTTCGCGTCGGTGAGCCGTGCCAACATGCCGAGCAGCAGCTTCTGTTGGCGGCGCACCCGCCCGAGGTCGCCAGGCGGGTTGACGTGCCGGGCGCGGACGTAGCGCAGGGCGTGCCTGCCGTCGATGTCGTGGGTCCCCGCGGCGAGGTCGAGCCCCGAGTTCTCGTCCCGCAGGGGTGTGTCGCTGCACACCTCGGCGCCACCCAGGTCGTCGACGGCGGCCACGAACTGGCGGAAGTCGGTCTCCATGTAGTGGTCGATACGCAGGCCGGTGGCGCGCTCGACGGTCCGCACGGTCAGGTCCCGGCCCCCGTGGGCGTACGCCCCGTTGATCTTTCCGCTGTGTGCGGGGTGGTCGTGCCGGGCGAAGCGGACGAAGGAGTCACGAGGCAGGGACACGACGCTGACCCGGCGGCCGTCGGCGGCGATGTGCACGACCATGAGCACGTCGGTGCAGCCGCACTGCTGGCCGCCGACGTGCAGCCGCTGGATCTCCTCGCGGGACATCCCGCTGCGACGGTCGAGCCCCGCGACGAGCAGGTTCGTGCCCCTGCCCTTGCCCACGCCCTGACCGGACCCCGCGCCGGACCCGTGGCCGGCGGCGGGGGCGGATCTCCCCTCCGCCGCTCCGGCCCCGGCGGGCGCGGCGCCCGCGAGCGTGGTGATCAGCAGGGCGGCCGCGGCCACCGCGTTGCGGCGGCGGTGACGGTGCTGGGGGGCCATGGAGTACCTCCGTCGAGCGGATGTCGGTGGGTGTGCGACCTGACCCCTTTACCCCACATCACCCAACTCGTCCCAGCCCGCCACGCCTGATTCACCGTCATGTACGCATGGTGAACTCGCCCGTCGGAACCAGCGGACCCCATCGCGCCGCGTGTCAGCGGTACCCCGTGACGTCGGCCGGCTTGCCCGCGTCCTGCACCTCGACGAGGTAGCGCCAGGCGTCGGGCCTGCTGCCGTCGAGGTCGGTGAATCCGTAGATCTGGGCGAGGCCGCCGCTGGACTGGGACGTCGCGTTGAACCGGGCGACGTCCGGGTCGGCGGCGAGCGCGGCGACGGCGCGGCCCGTGTAGCGGGGTGTCTCGGAGATGGCGAAGTGCGGCTGGACCCGCACCGCGTCCTGCCAGTTCTCCTCCGTGACGTCGAAGTGGCCGAGCATGATCTCCGAGCGCATCCAGCCAGGAGTGAGGGCGACGGCGGTGGCGCCGCGCGAACCGAGTTCGTGGCCGAGGGCGAACGCCATGCGCAGCACGGAGTTCTTCGCCAGGTCGTAGAAGAACGACACCCGATAGTTCGCGCTGTTGTACTCGGCCGTGCCGTCGGTGACCTCGACGACCAGGCCGCCGGGGTTGCGCAGCAGCAGCGGCAGCGCGAAGTGACTCGTGATGGCGTGCGTCTCGATGGAGAGCCGGTGCAGCTTGAGCCCGTTGTCCAGGTCGTGCTCCCAGACCGGCTTATCCCATGCGAAGAGGTTCTCGCCGCCCCAGATGTCGTTGACGAGGATGTCCAGGCGGCCCTGTTCGCGGTCGATGCGCTCGACCAGGGCGCGCACCTGGTCCTGTTCGAGGTGGTCGGTGGGGACGGCGATGCCGTGACCGCCCGCCGCGGTGACGAGGTCCGCGGTGTCCTCGATGGTCTCGGGGCGGTCGTACTCGGAGCGGCGGGCGCGGGTGCTGCGGCCGGTGACGTAGACCGTGGCGCCGGCCGCGCCGAGTTCGACGGCGATGCCGCGGCCCGCGCCGCGGGTGGCTCCCGCGACCAGGGCGACCTTGCCGCGCAGGGGTTGTTCGTCCGTCGCCGGGTGGGCGTTGTCAGGCATGAGGTCGTCTCCCGTTGTTTCCAGGTGTCCCGCATCGCTGCCGTGTGGCTCGCTCTCACGAGCATGTCCCGGAAACCCGACATCCTCTGTCCTGCTTTCGGTGGGACTTTGCCGGCCATCGGGTCACCGGGCCGCCGGGGTACGCGGTGATACCCTCGGGGGTATACCAGTGAGACAGGAGAGAGACATGAGCACCACCCTCGCCCCCGCCGAGCTGCACGGCAGGGCCGCCGACGACACCCTCGTCCTCGATGTGCGCGCGCCCGCCGAGTACGCGTCGGGGCACGTGCCCGGCGCCCTCAATGTGCCCGCCGAGCTCATCGACGACCTGCTGCCCGACCTGCGTGACGCGGCCGGGCGCCGCCGGATCGTCGTCGTGTGCGCGGCCGGGCAGCGCTCCGCCGCGGCCTGCGAGAAGCTCGCGGAGGCGGGCGTCGAAGCCGTCGGCCTTGAGGGTGGCACGCGGGCCTGGAGCGCCGAGGGACTGCCGGTCGACACCGCGGCCCGCCCCGAGCGTGCCGTCTGGGCGATGGACCGCCAGGTCCGCTTCACCGCCGGTTCGCTGGTTCTGCTCGGCCTCGCGCTCGGCCGTCGCGCCCCGAAGGGCCGACTGCTCGCCGCGGGAATCGCCTCCGGCCTCGTCTACTCCGGCGTGAGCAACACGTGCGGCATGGCGGCGATGCTCGGCAAGCTTCCGTTCAACCGGCCGGCGCCGGGCGTGCTCGACACCGCCCGAGCCGCCCTGCGCTCATGAGCGGCACGGGCAACCCGGAGGCGATGGACGCCGTCCTGAAGCGGCTTCGCCGCGCGCAGGGGCAGCTCACCGGCGTCATCGCGATGATCGAGGCGGGCCGCGACTGCAAGGACGTGGTCACCCAACTCGCTGCCGTTTCGCGCGCGTTGGACCGGGCCGGCTTCAAGATCATCGCCTCCGGCATGCGGGACTGCATGAACGCGGCGGACGGCGAACAGCCGCCGCTCAGCGAGGAGGAGCTGGAGAAGCTCTTCCTGTCGCTGGCGTGACGGAACCCTCGGACGCGGCGGGCGCGGCGGGTTCAGGACTCGGCCCCGATGGCGGACCCGGTGGGGTGCCGCTCTGTCGCTCTGTCGCTCTGTCGCACTCAGCCGATCACGAGCGGCAACTTCCCCGCCAGTGCACCGAGTTCACCGCTCTCCCGCTCCGCCGCAGGCCGGCGCCCCGTTCCGACGAGCAGCACGTCCGTGTCGCTCCACGACGCGGGGAACGCGGCGCCGGCGATCCCCTCCAGGAGCGCCCGCGACCGGGCGAGACCCTCCGCTGGCGGCCCCGGCACGTCCGGGAGATGGGCGATCAGGTCGAGGTGGTGCAGCGTCCACTCCAGGACGTACGCGGTGAGGTAGTCGCCCACCGTGAGAACCTGTCCCTGCGTGCCCACGCGCGCGTGCGGGTCGGCGAGCCCGGCGGCGCGCCCCGCCGCGGACCCCACGTCGTCGAGGTGGAACGTGAGCAGCGCCGGGTCCTGGTAGGCGGCGGCGAGGCGGACGGTCAGCGCGTCGAGCGGGTCGTCCCCCGTCGGCGGCTCGCTCGCCACGTTCCAGTACGTCACCGCGTCGACCGTCGGTTCCGTCGACTCGGGGGTGACCAGGGTGATCAGCACGTCCTGCGCGTCGATGACCAGGTGGCACACCAGGTCGCGCACCAACCAGCCGGTGCAGCCGGAGGGCTGTTCGAAGGCCCGCTCGGGAAGGCCGGCGACCGCCGCGCGCAGCGCGGCCCATGAGCGCGAGAAGTGATCCACGGCGGCACGCTAATCGGGGCGGGGATGCCGGACAAGCGTATGCGGGGTGTGTGGTTCGATGCCCTCGACGGGACCGGTGGCGAGACGGGTGTGCGGCGTGAGCGGGGATACGTGTGTCAGGGCGCGGCGGAGCGGTGATCTGGCCGCCTGCGTCGAGGCCCTGCGCGCCGTGCATCACGCGGACGGCTATCCGACCAACTGGCCGAAGGATCCGGTGGGTTGGCTCGCGGGTGGGGACATCGTGGGCGCGTGGGTCGGATGCCTCGACGAGCGCGTCGCCGGGCACGTCCTGCTGACGCCGCCCACCCCGGACGACGTGGCACCCACCCTCGTCCCCGCGGGCACGTCCGTCGCCGTCGTGGGGCGACTGTTCGTGGCGCCGTCCGCGCGCGGCCACCGGCTCGGCGCGGCGCTCCTGAACCGGGCCGCGCGCGAGGCCCGTCGGCACGGCGCCCTCGCAGTGCTCGACGTCGTCGCCACCGACTCCTCGGCGATCGCACTGTACGAACGGCTCGGCTGGCGGTTCCTCGCGGAGGGCCAACAGGCGTGGGGTCCGGACGAGTTGGTCACCGTACGGTGCTACTCGGCACCCACCGAGGGCTGACCACCGGAGTCCGGGCGCTGCGCCACGCGGCGAGGGTTCCGATCGGCTCGGTCCCGTCCCCGTGCGGCTGAGCCGCAGCCGTGCCTCTCGCACCGCGTCGTCGAGATCGGCCATCTGTCGCGTTCCTCCGTGATGTCATGTCATCGCAGTGCGCCAACCCGTAGTGGCCGTAAAGGAGAATCGCATGTCGCAGGCAGCGCCCGCCCGTTCGGCGAAGCAGCGCAAGCAGGACACTCTCGACCGCCTGGAGCGGGAGGTCGACGCGTGGGTCGCGACGGCCGGGCCCGAGGACGGTGCGCCGTACATGATGCCGCTGTCGTTCCTGTGGCGGGACGACTGCGTGTACGTGTCGACGCGGGCCACCAATCCGGTGGCCCGCAACCTCGTGGCGAGCGGCCTGGTGCACCTCGGCGTCGGGCCGACGCGGGACGTCGTGCACATCGCCGGGCGCTGCGAGGCGCTGCGGGCCGACGAGGTCTCGCCGGAGTTCGGGGACGCGTTCGCGGCGGCGGCCGGGTTCGATCCGCGCGCGGCCGACGGTCCGTACCTGTACTTCCGTATCCACCCCGTACGCATCCAGGCCTGGCGCGAGGCGAACGAGCTGGCGGGCCGTGACCTGATGCGGGACGGGGTGTGGGTGGACGCCGAGTGATACGACGTGTGCCCCCGCCGCGCTTATGGAGCGCGGCGGGGGCACACGTCGTACGGGACGGGGACGGAGCTCGGGTCAGCCGACCGGCTCCGGCTCCTTGTCCGCCGCCGGACCCGCGTTCTCCGCGTGCCAGTCGGCGTTGTCGGCGAGCGGCTTCTCCTTCAGGACGAAGGCGAGGACCAGGCCGACCGCGAAGACGGGCAGCAGATACAGGAAGATCGGGACGAGCGCTTCCTGGTACGAGTTGACGACCGTGTCGCGCAGATCGGCCGGCAGGGCGCGGACGAGCGCCGGGGTCAGCGAGTCACTGTTGCCGACCTTCGCCGCGGCCTCCGCCGGGATGCTCGCGGCCAGCTTGTCGGTGAGGCGGCTGGCGAACACGGCGCCGACGACGGCGGTGCCGAGCGTCGCGCCGATCTCCCGGAAGAAGTTGTTGGCCGACGTGGCGGTGCCGACCTCCGCGGCCGGGAAGTCGTTCTGCACAGCGAGGACGAGGGTCTGCATCATCAGGCCGACGCCCGCGCCCGCGAGACCGACGTACACGCACACCAGCCACACCGGGTCGGACACGTCGAGCGTCGACATCAGGTACGCGGTGAGCATGATGATCGCGGTACCGGCGATCGGATAGACCTTGTACTTGCCGGTCTTCGACATGATCGCGCCGGACGGCAGGGCGGTGCCCATGATGCCGACGACCATGGGGATCAGCAGCAGTCCGGACTCGGTGGCCGACTTGCCGTAGACCATCTGCAGATACGTGGGCATGTAGCCGACGATCGCGAACATGCCGAGACCGATGACGATCATGCCGAGCAGGGTGGCGACGTTGAAGATCGGGCTGCGGAACAGGTGCAGCGGGATCACCGGCTCCTTGGCGCGCTTCTCCGCGACGAAGAACAGCACCCAGGCGACGACGGCGCCGATACCGAGGCCGATGACCAGCGGGTCCGACCACTCGTACTGCGTGCCGCCCCAGCTCGCGAACAGCACGGTGCAGGTGACGGCCGCGGCCATCAGGGCGGTGCCCACGTAGTCGAGCGTGACCTGGACGGCCTTGCGCGGCAGCTTGATGGCGACGGCGGCGACGAAGAACGCGAGGATGCCGAGCGGCAGGTTGATCCAGAACGCCCAGCGCCAGGAGTGCTCGTCGGTGAACCAGCCGCCGAGCAGCGGGCCGACGACCGAGGAGAGACCGAACACGGCGCCCATCGGGGCCATGTACTTGGCGCGCTCACGCGGCGGCACCAGGTCGGCGATGATCGCCTGCGAGGTGATCATGAGGCCACCGCCGCCGAGGCCCTGGAGGGCGCGGCCCGCGATCAACGTGCCCATGTTCTGGGCGAGTCCGCAGACCACCGAGCCCACCAGGAACAGGGCTATGCCCGCGAGAAAGATGTTCTTGCGGCCCATGAGGTCGCCGAGCTTGCCGTAGACCGGCATGCCGATGGTGGCGGCGAGGATGTACGCGGTGGTGATCCAGGCCATGTGCTCGATGCCGTTGAGCTCGCCGACGATGGTCGGCAGGGCGGTCGAGACGATGGTCTGGTCGAGCGCGCCGAGCAGCATGGTCAGCATCAGCGCGGCGAAGATCAGGCCGAAGTTGTGCGGCTTGACCGTGCTCTCTTCGATCTCTGCGTTCCCGTCGATCCCCGTGGCCGGGTCGGGGCCGGAGTCGATGCCCTCGGAAGCGGGGGCGTGCGTCATTGCGGTGTTCTCCGATGTGGTGTGCGGGTGGAGTGGTGCATGGCTGACCCTGCGGCGGGGAGAGCGGTTGCCGCGTACGGGGTGCTTCGGTGGTGCCGGTCCGGGGAGAGTCGGGGAGGGGGAGATCCTTGGTGACCGCGAGGGGGAGGTGGTCACTCGGGTGGCGCGCCTACTTCACGGCGGCCGGTCCCAGCAGCGTGCGCAGCGCGTCGAAGGATTCGCGTACGCGCTCGGCGGGCCCGGCGCCTTCGTCGGCATGAGCGCCCGCCTGCTGCCACCGCTTGATCCCGCTGCGTACGGTGGCCATGGCGATGCCCGCGAGCAGTTCGGCCGCCTCGCCGTCGGGTGGGGTGCCGGTGCGCCGGGCGATGAGTCCGGCGAGGTCCCGTTCGACCGCCTCGCACTGGGCGAGGAACGTGGCCAGGACCGAGGGCACGCCCTCCGCGATGCGCAGCGACTCCTCCAGCTCCTGCGGCTCGGGGGCCGCTTCCTGGAGGTGGTCGGCGAGAGTGTCGCCGAGGTCGCGCAGCACGGCGTCGGTCCCGCTCCCCTCCCCTGCGGCGAACCGCTCCGCGAGGGCGGGCGGCACGGTGCCGGGCAGAGCGAAGAGGGCGGCTTCCTTGCTGGGGAAGTAGTTGAAGAAGGTCCGCGGTGAGACGCCGGCCTCCTTGCTGATCATCTCGACCGTGAGCTGTGCGAAGCCGTGCTCACGGGCCAGCCGGACCGTGGCCGCGTGCAGCTCGGTGCGCGTCTGGCGGCGCCTGCGCGCACGCAGCCCCTCGGCGGGGGCGGTCGGCTGCGGGTCGGAGACGGTCACGGACGTGATTCTTGCACACCGTGCAAACCTTGCGCGCACTGCACCCCCCCGCCGGGCGATGTGCCCCGGGTCACACATCCGCGTTAGGGTCGTATGCCTGCATTCGCCGTATTTCATTCCTTTGGCGGCAGGGAACGACCACGACGGACCCATCAACGGACTGGGGACTTCCGATGCGCGCTCGTCACGTCACACGTCATGCCACGGCGGCCGTCACCGCCGCCCTCGCCCTGAGCGCACTCACCGTGTCCACCGCGGGGGCGGCCGGCTCAGCGACGCCCGCGTCGCCCGCCGCGCTCGCGCGCTGCGGCGAGAACGATGTGACCGTGCGCGCCGAGCCCTCGGACGACAACGCCGACATCCTGAAGCTGAGCGTGCGCAACGACTCGTCGAGAGCCTGCCTCGTCGACCGTGTCCCGACGGTGACGTACGGGGAGCTGGACGGGGCGGCGCTGCCGCTGTCGACGGTGCCGCACGGCGGGCGCACGCTGGCCGCGCACCACACGGCGTACGCGGCGGTCCTGTCGGTCTCCGATCCGCAGGACGCCAAGGACGAGGCGCCCGCCGTCATGTTCGTGACGGTCGCGGCGCTGCCGGATCAGCAGGGACGCAGCTTTCAGGCGCTGACCCTCGGTTCGCCGACCGGGGTGCGGGTGTGGGAGCCGGTGACGACCCTGTGGCAGTCCTCGGCCGCGCAGGCCCGGCAGGTACTGGAGGAGGAGACCACGGGCCGCGGCACGCTGGCGGTCTGACGTCCCGTCGGCCGCCGGTCGGGACCAATGCGCCCGCGCGGAGGACCTTGGGCCCGGTCCCCCGCCCTGTATGTCGCTCCTAGCCTGGGGTTACTCCCCCGTATCGAGTCCGTACGAGACCGAGGCACGACGATGGCCCATCTCCCCTATCCGAGCGGCCCGCGCCCCGCGCGGCACAAGCGGCGCGCCGCACGTTCCCGGCTCACGCTCGGCGGCGGTGTGGCCGCGGCCGCCGTCGCCATCGGTGTGATCACGGCGTCCGGCGGCGCCGACACCGCCCAGGCGGACAGCACCACGCGGCGACCGGCCTCGGACGTGACGATCACGGACGCCGGCCTCGCGGACCGCGGCGCGTCGGACACACGGGCCTACCTCGTCCACTACGAGATCACCAACACCGGCGACCGGGCCGCGGACTACGTCGCCCGGCTCCGGTTCCTCGACAAGGACGGCGGCCTGCTGGGCTCGACCGACATCGACGCGAGCCGACTGCCCTCCGGGGACACCACGAAGGACACGGCTGCAGCGGACCTCGACCGGGGTACGGCCGACGACATCACCACGGTTGAGATCGGCGCCGTCGACCGGGCCGAGGCCCGCTGACGCCCTGGCTCATCGGTGGCGCCGCACCCGTGGCGCCCTGGGCCGGCGCGCGGCGAGTATCGAGTCGTCGGACACGCGCGCCCCGGGCAGCCGGTGCCGGGCCGCGACGAGCGCCGCGTCCACATCGCTCGTTCCGGTGGCCACGCAGAGGCTGTACCCGATGTCGTCGAGCCTGCGCTGCGCGTCGGGCCCGCCTTCGTCGGCGGCGAGCGCGCTGAGCGTCTCGTACTCGCGGATGAGATCGGTCAACAGGGCGGGATGGGCGAGGAGCACGGTCCGCCACTCCCTTCCGTCGTCGGCTGCTGTCACACGGTCCACACCCTGACTCCCCTGTCACGGGAGACGAAAACACGCCGCGGGGAAGGGGTTTCAGTGAGCCATCACACGTCAGGACGAGACGGGCGGCAGGGATTTCGCCGGCTCGAGCGCCAGCAGGGTGGCGTCGTCCTGGAGGCGGCCTCCGGCGTGGTGCAGCAGGTCGGCCGAGAGGGCGGCGGTGAACGGGGCGAGCGGCAGTGTGCTCAGTTCGGTGGCGCGCTCGGCAAGGGGGTAGAACGCGCCGTCCGCGTCGCGGGCCTCGCTGGCGCCGTCGGTGTGCAGCAGCATCCGCTCCCAGGCGGACGCGGATATCTGCTCGGCGCCGCACCAGCCGTGCGCGAGGTCGAGCAGCCCGAGCGGCGGCGCCGGGGCGGGCACGGCGGCCGGAACCGCGGCCCCGGAACGGATCAGGAGGGGCGGCGGGTGCCCGCAGCAGACCACTTCCGCGGACCCGTCGGGGGCGACCGTCACGAGCGTGGCGGTGACGAACCGGTCGGGCTCCTCGGAGTGCGCGACCAGCGAGTGCAGCCGCACCGCGAGCACCTCCAACGTCCGCTGCACGCAGGCGAGTCGGCGCCACGTCCGCAGGACCTCGTCGGCCGTGCGGGTCAGCTCGGCCCCCTTTCCCATCACGTCCCCGATGAGCAGCCTGGTCCCGTAGGGCGTGTCCACGATGCCGTACAGATCGCCGCCCGCGTCGCCGTCCGGACCCTCGCCCGCAGCCAGCCGCCGGGCGCTGACACCGAGCGTGCCGTACATCTCTGGCAGGGGGGTGGTCGATGACGGACGGGTGGTCATGAGGGCCTTTCGGGAGGGGGCCGGACGCCTCGGCTCCGGTATGTCCGGTGGGGCGCGGCTCGTATCGGCGCGGCAGCCGTGGTGTCCCGGGAAGTGTAGTCAGCCGGGCGCGCCGTGTGACGGTTTCCCCGAAGTGCATGCGGAAATCGGCGGGGGCGCGCGCCAACTCCCCTTGTGCCCTTTACCGTTCGGGTGGTCGTCCTGTGAAGGAGGTCCGTTCGCGCCCGATTCCGCCTAACCTGGCGAGGGCAGTCGCCACCACCGCACCGCACGAGGTGAGCCCCGCATGAATCCCAGTCCCACCCGGCGCACGCCGGGAGATCTGCCCGCCGAGACCACCAGTTTCGTCGGGCGGCGCCGGGAGCTGGGCCAGGTGGCGGACGTGCTGACGCGGGCCAGGCTCGTCACGCTGACCGGGCCCGGTGGTGTGGGCAAGACCCGGACCGCGGTGCGCGCCGCGCGCGAGTTGCGGGGGACGTATCGCGACGGGGTGCGGCTCGTGGAGCTGTCCGCGCTGCACGACCCGGCGCTGCTGGCGAACGCGGTGGCGGCGGCGCTCGACCTGCCGGAGCAGGCGGCGCGGCCCGCCCTCGAGGTGATCGCCGACCATCTGGAGGACCGCGAGCTGCTGTTGCTGCTCGACACCTGCGAGCATCTGGTCGACGCGTGCGCGGTGCTCTGCGACGAACTGCTGCGCTGTGCGCCCCGGTTGAGGATCGTCGCGACGAGCCGGCAGCCGCTCGACGTGCCCGGGGAGCACGTCCTGGCGATCGGACCGCTGAGCATGCCGGAGCCCGCGGGCGGCGCGGAGCGGGAGTGCGACGCGCTGGCCCTGTTCGCGGACCGGGCGTCCGCGGCGGTGCCGGGGTTCACGGTGAGCGAGGACAACCGGGCGGACGTGCTTGCCCTGTGCCGTCGGCTCGACGGGATCCCGCTCGCCATCGAACTCGCGGTCTCCCGGCTGCGCGTCCTGTCGCTCGACGAGATGCTGGCCCGGCTCGACGACCGGTTCCGGCTGCTCACCGGCGGGCGCCGCACCTCGGTGCCGCGCCATCAGACGCTGCGTACCGCGATCGGCTGGAGCCACGACCTGTCGACCGCCGCGGAGCGGCTGCTGTGGGCCCGGCTGTCCGTGTTCGCGGGCGAGTTGAGCCTCCAGGCGGCCGAAGTGGTGTGCGCGGACGAGGACGTCCTGCCGGTCGAGGACGTACTGACCTCGCTCATCGGCCTCGTCGAGAAGTCGGTCGTGGTGCGGGTCGAGACGCCCGAGGGCACGCGGTACCGCATGCTCGACACCATCCGCGAGTACGGCCAGGAGCAGCTCGCCGCGCTCGGCGGCGAGGAGCGGGCCCGGCGCCGCCACCTGGAGTACTTCCTCGACGCGGCGCGCGCCTTCGACGAGGAGTGGACGGGGGACGCGCAGATCCCCCTGCTGCGGGCGCTCGCCCGGGACCAGGCCAACATCCGGGTCGCCCTGGAGCACTGCGTCGCGACGCCCCGACTGCACTGCGACGGCCTGGAGATGGCGACGGCCCTGTGGGGCTACTGGCATGCGACGGGGCTGCTCACCGAGGGCCGCTACTGGCTGCGCCGCGCGCTGGACGGCTGCCGTGACGATTCGCCGCAGCGCGTCAAGGCACTGTGGCTGATCAGCTGGTACATGGACATCCAGGGGGAACGGGGCAAGAACGAGGCGCTGTTGAAGGAGGCCGAGCAGGTCGCCGCGCGGATCGGCGACCAGGTCGGCGCCGCGTGGACGTTCTCCTTCCAGGCGCACCGCCGGTACTTCCTCGGCCAGATGGAGGGCTGCTGCGACGACTTCGACGAGGTCCGGGCCCGGATGACGGCGCTCGGTGACGACACCGGGCTGCTCATGCTGGGTTTCTACGCCGGGTTCATGCTGATCCTCACCGGCGACCACGAGAAGGGCATCGCCTGGTGCGACGACTCGCTCGCGCGCGGCGCCGCCCACCCGGGCGAGCAGTGGGCGCGCAGCTGGGCCCTGTGGGTCAAGAGCGTCGGCCTGTGGCTGAAGGGGGACCACGAGGCGTCCGTGGAGTGCGCCCGCGAGGGCATCCGCAGCAAGGCGGTGCTGCACGACCTGATGGGGCTCGCCCACTTCCTGGAGGGGCTGGCCTGGCACGCCGCGCAGCTGCGCCGCTTCGAGCGGGTCGCCGCGCTGCAGGGCGCGGCCGACTCGCTGTGGCGCCGGGCCGCGAAGGAGGCCAGGTTCGGCATCCCCGTGCTGCACGAACTGCACGGACGGGCCGCGGACCTGGCCCGCGAGGTGCTCGGGGCCGACGGGTACCACCGTTCGTTCGAGGAGGGCGCGGCGCTGCCGCTCGACGCCGCGGTGCACCTGGCGCTCGACGACGAGTCGGCGCCGTCCCCCGACGTGCCGCCACAGCGCTCGGGCCCCACCGACGGGCTGACGCCGCGCGAGCGTCAGGTGGCCGCTCTGGTCGGCGAGGACTGCACCAACCGGGAGATCGCGGCGAAGCTCGTGGTGTCGAAGCGGACGATCGACTCCCACGTGGAGCACATCCTCACCAAGCTCGGCTTCACCTCCCGTTCCCAGATCGCCGCCCTGCACGCCGCGTCCTCGGCGGACTCCGCCGTTCCACCGTCCGAGGTGTGACGAAGCGGGTCGTAAGGGCGCGAACAGCCGCTACCTTGAGTACGGAACGACACCTCACCGAGGCCCCACGGAGGCCGGATGGCCGAGGACCGTGCACGGGGGTCGGGCCCACTGCCGAGGTTGCGGCTCGATGAACTGCTCGAGGAACTCCAGGTACGCGTCGGCGCGGTCAGACGTACCCGCGACCGGCTGCAAGGGCTGCTCGAGGCGGTCCTCTCCGTGGGCCAGGAGCTGGATCTCTCCCAGGTGCTGCGGCGGATCGTGGAGGCGGCCGTGGTTCTGGTGGACGCCGAGTACGGGGCGCTGGGGGTGATCGGTGAGGACCGGCGCAAGCTGTCGCAGTTCCTGCCGGTCGGCATCACCGACGAGTTACGCGCGGAGATCGGTGATCTGCCGTCGGGGCACGGCCTGTTGGGCGAGCTGATCCGGCATCCGGAGCCGCTGCGCCTCTCCGAGCTCGCCGGGCACCCCGCCTCCGCGGGCTTCCCGCCGCACCATCCGCCGATGCACACCTTCGTCGGCACGCCCATCCGGGTCCGCGACGACGTGTTCGGGAACCTGTATCTGACGCAGAAGCGCGGCGGCGTCGAGTTCGACGACGAGGACATGGCGGTCCTCCAGACACTGGGCGCCGCCGCAGGCGTGGCGATCGAGAACGCGCGCCTGTACGAGGAGGTCCGGCTGCGCGAGCGCTGGCTGCAGTTGAGCGCCGACTTCACCGGGAGCCTCCTCTCGGGCGCCGACGAGGCCGAGGTGCTGCGCCTCATGGTGGACCGGGCGCGGGAGATCACCGCGGCCGACCTCGGGGTGGTGGCGCTCCTCGTCCCCGGTGACCGTCTGCTGCACGAGACGCTGGCGCTCGGCGAACGCGCGGGCGTGCACAGTGATGTGACGCTGCCGCGCGAGGGCACGTTCGCCGGAACGGCGCTCGCCGCGGGCGAGTTGGTCACGTCCGACGACATCCGCAAGGACCCGCGGATCACCTACCAGCCGGACCGCTGGGACGGCCTCGGGCCCGCCGTGGCAGTGCCGATCGGCACGTCGGAAGGTGTGCGCGGGGTGCTGATGCTGGCCCGCAGGGCGGAGCATCCGCCGTTCTCCGCGGCCGAGTTGATCCCGCTGAGCGGGTTCGCGGGGCAGGCGGCCCTCGCCCTGGAACTCGCGGACCGGCGGCGGGACGCGGAGCAGATGAGCATCCTGGAGGACCGGGACCGGATCGCGCGCGACCTCCACGACCTGGCGATCCAGCGGCTGTTCGCGACCGGCATGACGTTGCAGAGCGCGCAGCGGTTCGTGCAGCACCCGGAGGCCTCGGAGCGTCTGCTGCGGGCCGTGGACGACCTGGACACCACCATCAAGATCATTCGCTCGACGATCTTCGGCCTGCGCGAGCGCGGCGCCCCGCCGACCGGGTCCGGCCTGCGCGTGCGGGTCGTGCGGGCGGTGGAGGACGCGGCGCACGTCCTGGGCTTCACCGCGTCGTTGCGCATGGAAGGGCTGATCGACGCGGACGTGCCGGGGCCGCTCGCCGACGACGCGCTCGCCGTGCTCGGCGAGGCGCTCACGAACGTGGCCCGGCACGCGCACGCGTCGTCCGCCGATGTGGCCCTCGTGGTGCGGGGTGGTCGGCTGACGCTGACCGTGGCGGACAACGGCTTGGGGATCTCCGCGGGCTCCGACGGCCATCGCAGCGGCCTCGCCAACCTCGCGGCCCGCGCGGGACGGCGCGGCGGAGCCCTGACGGCCACGGCGCGGGCGAGCGGCGGCACCCTCCTGGAGTGGACGGTGCCGCTCACCGCGCCGCCGCAGGACGCGTGACCGGACGGCCCGGGTGTCAGAGCCGGTGCCTGTCCTGCGGCAGCTTCGTCGCGATGACGGCGGCCTGGATCCTGCGCTCCACGCCCAGCTTGGCGAGCAGCCGCGAGATATTGTTCTTCACCGTCTTCTCCGAGAGGAAGAGCTCCCGCCCGATCTGCCGGTTGGTGAGCCCCTCCCCCACCAGCGCGAGGATGTCCCGCTCCCGGTCGGTCAGTTCGACGCCCTCGGCCACCGACGCTCCCGCGGCGTTCGGCGCGGCTGGTCCCCCCTGCTCCGGGCCGCGCAGGCTGCGCATCAGCCGGGCCGTCGTCGCCGGGTCGAGCATGGACTCGCCCGCGGCGACGGTGCGCACCGCGGACACCAGGTCGGAGCCCTTGATCTGCTTCAGTACGTAGCCGCCCGCGCCGGCCATGATGGCGTCGAGCAGGGCATCATCGTCGTCGAACGACGTCAGCATCAGACAGCTCACGTCCGGGATGAGCACGCGCAGTTCGCGGCAGATGGTGATGCCGTCGCCGTCCGGGAGGCGCACGTCGAGCACGGCCACGTCGGGACGGAGCGCGGGCCCCCGCGCGATCGCCTGCGCGGCGGTGGCGGCCTCGCCGACGACGGTCATGTCGGGTTCCGCTCCGAGGAGGTCGCGCAGTCCGCGCCGCACCACTTCGTGGTCGTCGAGCAGCAGGATGCGTATGGGCCGGTCCGGTGAGAAAGTACGTGGCTGTGGCATACGGCCCCCTCGGATGTGGAGTTCCCCAGACGCGTGAGTTACGAACCCGTCTAGATCCTGAGGCCGGACGGACTGATCCGCCAGGGCCGAACGGTACCGTCCGCCCGGCCCTGGAGGCCCTTCGTCCGTGCTATGCGGCCCCCGATCCGTAGGGGGCGTAGAGGTCGAGGAGCCGGGTGCGGGTGACGCTGAGCCGGTGGGCGAGGACCCCGCCCACCCACTGGGCCACGAACGAGCCGAGGCCGGGGTCGGAGGCGCACAGGAGGCGGACCGTGAAGGCGTCGAACTCGTGGGCCCTGACCCGGGTTTCGGCCCGCGCGCCGAGCTGCCACACGTAGGGCGGGAACAGCCACGACCAGCCGATGAGTTCGCCGTGGCCGAGGTATTCGACGACGGGTGCGTGCCGGCCCGGCACCCGCATGTCGAGGGCGACGGTGCCGCTGCGCAGGATCCAGAAGCGGTCGGCGCGGGAGCCCTCGTCGAAGAGCCGGGTGCCTTCCGGGAAGTTCACGTCGCGGGCGAAGCGCATCAGCCGGCCGCGGTACTCCTCGGGCAGGGTCTGACTCATCCGTGGTGCCGTGGTGGTCATGGACGGACTCCTTCCGGGGCTCGGGCGACGGCCGGGAGCGGGAGGGTGCCGCCGGGGCCCGGCTGTCGGCGGGGCAGGGCCCTGGCGGCGTCATCGCGTCTTCCGGACGGCGTCCTTGCGATACCTCGACGATGCCGGGTCGACGCCCGCGAGGGCAGGGGCCGAACGGCTCCGTCGCGGGGCCCTGTCGGCTCTTCAGAGGGGCCCGTCGGGTCCCTGAGCAGGCGCTCCGTGTCGACGCCTGCCTCCCCCATCCTGCGCTGTGGCGGCCTGGCGCTACGCGTGTCGCCGGCTCCACTCGGGCCCCACTCTGCGCCAGTCGCGCTCCCATGCCGTGAGCCTGCGGTGGTCGAGGACGCGGCGCAGCAGGCAGCGGGCGAGGAGGGCGAGGGTCGCGGTGGTGAGCGTGACCAGGAAGGCCGCGGTGAGCGCGCGGGCCCAGACGGCCTCGGAGCCCCAGGGCTCGGTGGTGACCCGGCCCTGTCGGTCGAGCCAGACGCTGGTGCGATCGCCCCGTTCGAGCCCGGCGGCGACGGGCGCCTTCGCCACGACGACGCCTCTTCCTTCATCGGTCCAGCGGACCTTGACCGGATACGTGACCGTGTTCTGCACACCGCTCTGGGACGGCACCTGGTCCGGGGCGTCCTCGACGAGCTTGGCGCGCACCTCCTTCCGCTGCGCCATCTGTGCGCGGGCGTGCCCGGCGGCGTCGGCATGGGCCGCCCAGCCGGCCGCGACACCGGAGGCGGGCGCCATCAGGAGCGCGAGCAGTCCCAGAAGCAGCGCCGCCCATCCCTCGACCGCGTCCGACCTGCGCCGCAGGGGGTTGCCCTTGGCTTGCCTGAACTTCTTGCAGGTCGTCATCGTCACCTCCCTGCCAGAGTAAAGCCACGCTCGCGCTCCCGGGCCGTCCTGCACAGGGGCCGAACGGCCCCTCGCCGAGGGCCGGTTCGCCTCTCCCCGCGCAGGTGGGACCGGTGGGAAGGTCCCGGGCAACGGGGCCCGAGAGCACTCGATCCTTCCGTGCTCCACACGAGTGACCACGGCTTGGCGTGGAACCCGCACCGGAGGCACACCGTCCGCGTCACCGCCACGGAGAGGTTCCCGTCATGACCAGCAGCCACGTACTGAGCGTCGGGACGGACGCCTCCCGCGAGAGCGTGCACGCCGCGGACTGGGCGGCGCGCGAGGCACTGCGCCGCCGGCTGCCGCTGCGGCTCGTGCAGGCGGCGGGCACGGAGCGGCCGGCGCCCCGGGTTCCGGACGTCGATCTGCCCGACCGCGGCGTCCTCGACGTCGTCGCGCTCCGGCTCTCGTACGCCCACCCCGCCCTGGAGATCATCGCCCGGCGCCGCGCCGATCAGCCGGTGGCCGCTCTGCTGGAGGCGGCCGAGGAGTCGGAGACCCTGGTGCTCGGCTCGCGGGGCTTCACCGGCTACTCGGGGTTCCTGGTCGGCTCGGTCGCCCTCGCGGTCACGGCGCGCGCGAGGCGCCCGGTAGTCCTGGTGCGGGCCGGCGGGCTGCCGGAGGACGAGCGGGAGGGCCCCGACTTCCGCCCCGTGGTCGTGGGGCTCGATGTAACAGCGCCCGCCGACGAACTGCTGTCGTACGCCTTCGAGGCCGCGGCCCTGCGGGGCGCGCCGCTGCACGCGCTGCACGCCTGGACGCTGCCGCCGCTGCGCGGCATCCAGCCGGAGGGGGCGATGCCGGGTGATGCCGCGCGCCGGGAGGAGGGGCTGCGCCGGTCCCTCACGGAGGTGGTGCGGGCCTGGCGCACGAAGTATCCGGAGGTGCGCGTCGTGGAGCGGCTCCTGTACGGGCAGCCGGGCCACCATCTCCTCAAGGCGGCCACGGGGGCGAGCCTCACGGTGGTGGGGCGCCGGACCGGCGCGTCCCGTCTGGGCTCCACCGCGCACTCGGTGGTGCACCATGTGACCAGCCCGGTCGCGGTCGTTCCGCACAGCTGACCACGCGGACCCGGCCGTCCTCGGTCGTGCGGGGAACGGAATCGCCGGATTCCCGAAGGCGATTCGACGCGAGACCTCAAGATCGTCGAGACTCGCCGTATGCGATACGGCGTAAATCTCCTCAACTTCGGTTCCGGCATGACCCCCGAGCACCTGGTGCGTCAGGCCACGGACGCCCGTGATCTCGGCTTCACCTTCGCGATGATCTCCGACCACATCGTGGTCACCCCGGATGTGCACGCGGTGTATCCGGCCCCGTTCTACGACCAGTTCACCCTGGCCGCGCACCTCGCGGGCCGCGTGCCCGGTCTCACGCTCGGCACGACGATCACCGTCATCCCCTACCGGCACCCCCTGCACACGGCCCGCCTCGCCGCCAACGTCGACCAGTTGACCGACGGCGGATTCATACTCGGCGCGGGTGTCGGCTGGTCCGCGGAGGAGTACCGCGTGCTCGGCGTCCCGTTCGAGGAGCGCGGCGCCATCACCGACGAATACCTCACCGCGATCCGTGCCGCGTGGACCCAGGACCCGGTCAGCTTCAAGGGCAAGTACGTGGAGTTCGAGGACGTGCGCACCGGCCCCGCGCCCTCGTCCACCCCGGGGCTTCCGGTGTGGGTCGGCGGCGACTCCCCCGCGGCGCTGCGCAGGGCCGGCCGGCTCGGTGAGGCCTGGCACCCGTTCATGCCGACGGTGACGAAGCTGCGCGCGCAACTGCCGCGCCTCGCCGAGGAGGCCGAGAAGGCGGGCCGCCCCGTGCCGGAGTTCGCGCCGCGCGTCCAGCTGATGATCGGCGACGTGCCGGACAGCGAGGACCGGGTGCTCGGGCACGGCAGCGTCGAGCAGATCAAGCGGGACGTGGCGACGCTCGAGGAGTTCGGGGCGACGCACATCCTGTTCGACACCTACCCGGGCTCGCCGGAGGCCTGGCTTGGTCCGGAGGACGACCGGCGGATTCTCGAGCTGGTCAAGGAGAAGGTGCTCGGCTGAGACCTGTCCGGCGACCGTGGCCTCGGCCGATGTCCCCATCACGCAAACGGGACGCAAGTTCTTGCGCTAATCTTGCGCTCCATGACGCGCAGACTTGCTCAGGTGGCGAAGAAGGTCGGGGTCAGCGAGGCCACGGTCAGCCGGGTGCTCAACAACAAGCCGGGCGTATCGGAGGCGACGCGCCAGTCGGTGCTCACCGCGCTCGACGTCCTCGGCTACGAGCGGCCGACCCAGCTGCGCGGCGAGCGGGCCCGCCTGGTCGGCCTGGTCCTCCCCGAGCTGCAGAACCCGATCTTCCCCGCGTTCGCGGAAGTGATCGGTGGCGCGCTCGCCCAGCAGGGCCTCACCCCGGTGCTGTGCACACAGACCAAGGGGGGCGTCTCGGAGGCGGACTACGTGGAGCTGCTGCTCCAACAGCAGGTCTCCGGCGTGGTGTTCGCGGGCGGGCTCTTCGCGCAGGGGGACGCCGAGCACGGCCACTACCAGCGGCTCGCCGAGCGCCAGGTTCCCGTGGTCCTCGTCAACGCCGCCATCGAGCGCCTCGGCTTCCCGTGCGTGGCGTGCGACGACGCGGTCGCCGTGCAGCAGGCGTGGCGGCATCTGTCCTCGCTGGGCCACGAGCGCATCGGCCTGGTCCTCGGCCCCGACGACCACATGCCTTCGCAGCGCAAACTCACCGCGGCCCGCGCCCTGGAGGGCAGGCTCCCGGGCGCGGCGGTCGAGCGGGCGATGTTCTCCCTGGAGGGCGGGCACGCGGCGGCGACCCGGCTCATCTCCCGCGGCATCACCGGCATCATCTGCGCCAGCGACCCCCTGGCGCTGGGCGCGGTGCGGGCCGCCCGCCGCGCGGGGCTCTCCGTGCCGGGTGACGTATCGGTGGTCGGCTACGACGACTCGGCGTTCATGAACTGCACCGAGCCGCCGCTGACCACGGTGCGCCAGCCGATCGAGTCGATGGGGCGGGCCGCGGTCGAGCTGCTGGTCGCGCAGATCCAGGGCCGCTCGGTGCCGCCCGGTGAGCTGCTGTTCGAGCCCGAACTGGTGGTGCGCGGGTCGACGGCGCCGCCGGCTCCGGCCGCGTAGGAACGAGACAACTCCCTCACGAACGCCACCTGTTCAGTCTTTGCGGAAGATGCGCGACATCTTGCGCGCGACTGGTGGCGGTGCTTGAGTGTGGCTCGCCCCGGCACCCCGGTCTCACCGACCGTGACGCCGCCGGCCTCCACGTTCCTGCCTGCACAGGCTCAGGCCCGAAGGGGACCCACCGATGAGAAGCACCTGGCCGCGCCCTGACCTCCGTACGTCCGCCGCGGCGATCGCCACGGCCCTGGCCCTGGGCTCGCTCGCGGCCTGCGGCACCAGCAGTTCCGACGACGGCGGTGGGGCGGGCGCCGGTTCGAAGGCCGACATCAGCGCCCCGCTCGACCCGAAGGCCAAGGTCTCGCTGACCATCGACTGCATGCCGCCGAAGGCGAAGGCGGCCGAGCGGCGGCAGTGGATCGAGGACGTCAAGGCGTTCAACAAGAAGTATCCGAACGTGACGATCGACGGGAAGTCGACCGCGGGGCAGTGCGAGGAGCCGGCCCGGTTCACGGCCGCGCTCAAGGCGAAGTCCCAACCGGACGTCTTCTACACGTACTTCACCGATCTCCAGCAGGTGCTGGACAACGGCGGCGCCGAGGACATCACCCCGTACGTCACGAAGAAGACCGTCCCGGCGCTCGGCTCCATCGACCCGAACGTGCTCGGCGCGCTGAAGAAGGACAACAAGCTCTACGGCCTGCCCACCAGCAACTACACGATGGGCCTGCTCATCAACCGCAAGCTGTTCAAGCAGGCGGGCCTCGACCCGGACAAGCCGCCGACGACCTGGGCCGAGGTGCGCACCGCCGCGAAGAAGATCGCCGGGCTCGGGAGCGGAATCTCCGGGTACGGCGAGTACAGCGCGGAGAACACCGGCGGCTGGCACTTCACGGCGACGATGTACGGGCTCGGCGGCGATGTCGTCTCTCTCGGCGGCAAGAAGGCCGCGTTCAACAACGCCACCGGCAAGCAGATCGCCAAGCAGCTGCACGACATGCGCTGGACGGACGACAGCATGGGCAAGACGCAGCTGCTGAAGTGGGGCGACCTGCAGAAGCAGATCGCGTCGGACAAGCTCGGCATGTTCATCGCCGCGCCGGACGACGTGACGTACATGGTGCAGCAACTGGGCGCCGACTACGACAACTTCGGGATGGGCCCGCTCCCCGGCGGCAAGGCCACGCTCTTCGGCGGCAACGACTACATGATCAAGAAGGGCTCGTCGCCCGACAAGATCAAGGCCGCGATCGCCTGGCTGAACTTCAAGACGCTCACCCCCGGCAAGGGCCAGTTCGACTGGGCGAGGACGAAGGCGGACAAGCTTCCGGTCGGCCTGCCGCAGCCCAACTTCTTCACCGGCTCCGTGAAGGCCGACGACCTCCGGTCGCGGACGGACAACGCCACCATGCCCGTACAGAACTTCGAGCCGTTCATGGCGAACCCGGTGCCCGGCAAGGCGGAGCCGCCGAAGGCGCAGGAGGTCTACAAGGTCCTCGACAACGTGATGTCGGGCGTCCTGACGAACAAGAACGCCGATGTGGACAAGCTCCTTGCCACCGCCGAGCAGCAGGTCAACCAGGTGCTGGCCAACCAGTAGGACGCCCACCGCACGCAGGACGCCCCACCGGTACCTGGTCGCCGATCCGAGGAGTGCCCATGTCGGCCCCGACGCTGCCCGTGAAGCCCCGGCAGTCCGCACCGCCCGCACGAAAACGCCAACTCGCCTCGCGTGACGGCTCGTTGGCGCGCTCCGTGAAACGCAATCTCTCCGCCCACGGATTTCTGATCGGCGCGGTGCTCTGCTTCTCCTTCTTCTCCTGGTATCCGATGGTCAGGGAGTTCCTCCTGGCCTTCCAGAAGACGAAGGACGGCCGCACCACCTGGGCCGGCTGGTCCAACCTCACGTACGTCTTCAACGACCCGGCCTTCTGGCAGGCCTGGCGCAACACCCTCCTGTTCACCGCCCTGGCCCTGCTCCTGGGCTTCGCCGTGCCATTCCTGGTGGCGGTCCTGCTCAATGAATTCCGGCACGGCCAGGGCTACTTGAGGATGCTCGTCTACCTCCCGGTGATGCTGCCGCCGGTCGCCTCGGTGCTCCTGTTCAAGTACTTCTACGATCCCGGGTACGGCCTGTTCAACAGGGTGCTCGGCGTCTTCGGGATACCGGACCAGCAATGGCTCCAGTCGACCGACACCGCGATGCTGTCCGTCGTCATCGCGGCGACGTGGATGAACATGGGCGGCGCGACGCTCATCTATCTCGCGTCGCTCCAGGGCATCCCGGGCGAGCTGTACGAGGCCGCGGAGCTGGACGGCGCGGGGCTGTGGCGCAAGATCTGGCACGTGACGATCCCGCAGACGCGGCTGATCCTCTCACTGATGTTCCTGATGCAGATCATCGCGACGATGCAGGTCTTCACCGAGCCGTTCCTGCTGACGAACGGCGCGGGGCCCGAGGGCTCCACGACGACCGTCGTCTACCTCATCTACCAGTACGCCTTCAACTTCAACAATTACGGCGGCGCGGCGGCCCTCGGCCTCGTCCTGCTCGTCCTGCTCGCGGCGTTCTCCGCGGTGTACGTACGACTGAGCCGCAGCCAGGACGACTGAGGGAGCCCCGATCATGGCAACCGACACGATGCGCCCGCGCACCCTGATCTCCCCCGCCCAACTCGGCCGCCGACGCGGCAAGTTGCTCTATTGGACAATCTTCGGCCTCACCATGGCCCTGTTCACGCTGGTCTTCCTCGGGCCGCTGTACTGGATGGTGACCGGCGGCCTCAAGACGACGGCGGAGATCGTCCAATCCCCGCCGACCCTGGTGCCGCACAGCACGCACCCGAAGAACTACCAGGACGCCTGGCACGTGATGGACCTCGCCAAGCTCCTCTTCAACACCCTCTACTACGCGCTCGGCGCGCTCGCCTTCCAGCTCGTCCTCGACGTCGCCGCCGCGTACTCCCTGTCCAAGCTGCGTCCCGTCTTCGGCAACGTCGTCCTCGGCATGATGCTGGCGACGCTGATGATCCCGGCGACCGTGCTCGTCGTTCCGCAGTATCTGACGGTCCTCGACGTGCCGATCTTCCAGCGCAATCTGCTGAACAGCCCGTGGGCGATCTGGCTGCCGTCCGTCACGAACGCCTTCAACATCTTCCTGCTCAAGCGGTTCTTCGACTCGATCCCTCGGGAGCTGCTCGACGCGGCGTCCATCGACGGCGCCTCGTCGCTGCGCACGCTGCGCTCGGTGGTGCTGCCGATCTCCCTGCCGATCCTCGGCGTCGTCTCGATCTTCGCGGTGGTCGGCGTGTGGAAGGACTTCCTGTGGCCGATGCTGACGCTGCCCGACCCGGCGAAGCAGACGCTGAACGTCGGCATCTACTCGCTGTCCAACGGCGTCCCGCAGAACCAGCTGATCGCCGCGCTCACCATCGCGTCCGTGCCGACGCTGATCCTCTTCCTGCTCTTCCAGCGGAACATCATGAGCGGACTGACCGCCGGCGGCCTCAAGGGCTGATCCGCCCCGCTCCGCACTCCCAACACCCTTGCGTGAAAGGACCCTTCGTGGTGGTCGACGACTGGTGGCGCGGTGCTGC
Source organism: Streptomyces fractus (assembly GCF_049844455.1). NCBI lineage: Bacteria > Bacillati > Actinomycetota > Actinomycetes > Kitasatosporales > Streptomycetaceae > Streptomyces > Streptomyces fractus. Next base: position 264,197 of record NZ_JBMYHI010000002.1, read on the forward strand.
CATCTACCAGGTGTACGTCCGCAGCTTCGCCGACGGCGACGGCGACGGCACCGGCGACCTCGCCGGTGTCCGGGCCCGCCTGCCGTATCTGGCCCGGCTCGGGGTGGACGCCATCTGGTTCACGCCCTGGTACCGCTCGCCGCTCGCGGACGGCGGCTACGACGTGGCGGACTACCGGGCGATCGACCCGGCGTTCGGCACCCTCGCCGAGGCCGAGAAGCTGATCGCGGAGGCGCGGGACCTCGGCATCCGCGTGATCGTCGACATCGTGCCGAACCATGTGTCCGACCAACACCCCTGGTTCCGGGCCGCGTTGGCGGCGGGCCCGGGCAGCCCGGAGCGCGAGCTGTTCCACTTCAGGCCGGGGCGCGGCGAGCACGGTGAGCTGCCGCCGAACAACTGGCCCTCCCAGTTCTCGGGCGCGACCTGGACTCGGGTGCCGGACGGCGAGTGGTACCTGCACCTGTTCACGCCGGAGCAGCCCGACCTCAACTGGGCGCACCCGGCGGTGCGCCAGGAGCACGAGGACGTGCTGCGGTTCTGGTTCGAGCGGGGCGCGGCCGGCGTACGCGTCGACTCCGCGGCCCTGCTCGCCAAGGACCCCGCCCTCGCCGACGCGGCCGGCGAGGACGACACGAGCGGCTATGTCGACCGCGACGAACTGCACGCCGTTTACCGCTCCTGGCGCGCGGTCGCGAACGACTACGACGGTGTCCTCATCGGCGAGTTGTGGGTCCCCGACCCCGAGCGCTTCGCCCGCTACCTGCGCCCCGACGAGCTGCACACCGCCTTCAACTTCGACTTCCTCGCCCGCCCCTGGGACGCCGCCGAGCTGCGCGCGTCCATCGACGCCACACTCGCCTCCCATGCCCCGGTGGGCGCGCCCGCGACCTGGGTGCTGTGCAACCACGACGTGACCCGCACGGTCACCCGCTACGGCCGCGCCGACACGCGCTTCGACTTCGCCGCCAAACGGTTCGGCACCCCCACCGACGCCGGGCTCGGCCAGCGCCGGGCGCGCGCCGCGGCGCTGCTCTCGCTCGCCCTGCCCGGCTCCGTGTACCTGTACCAGGGCGAGGAGTTGGGCCTGCCCGAGGTGGAGGTCGACCGCGCGCACATCCAGGATCCGATGCACGCCCGGTCGGGCGGCGTCGACCCCGGCCGCGACGGCTGCCGCGTGCCTCTGCCGTGGACCGAGCGCGGAGCGACGTACGGCTTCGGGGACTCGGGCGAGGCCTGGCTGCCGCAGCCGCAGGACTGGGGGACGTACGCCGCCGAGCGACAGGAGGACGACCCGCGCTCGATGCTCTCGCTGTACCGGAGCGCACTGCACCTCCGGGCATGCCAACCGGGCTTTCGTGGCGCCGAGTTGACATGGTTGAACGCGCCCGAAGGGGTACTCGCGTTCGCCCGTGGGCACGGCCTCGTGTGCGTCGTGAACCTCGACACGGAGCCCGTGCTTCTTCCGCCCCACGTGGAGGCGCTCCTGACCAGCGACCCGCTCGACGAAGACGGGCGGCTGCCGGGCGACACGGCGGCCTGGCTGCGTACGTAGGTTTGGCTACGCCGATCGGTGGGGCAGGCATCATCGGACGTATGAACACGGCATACGCCATCCCCGTCCGTGCGTTCGAACGAGGCGCACGAAAGAGTCCCCCTGAAGGACAAGGGCATATGCCATAAGCACCACCGCATCGTGTATGGCCAAATCCCTTACGAGGCAACGCGGCCTGTGCCAGAGTCTTTAGCGGTCCTTCCGTCAGCCCTGGCACCCGTGCCCGCATCGGAGTTTCCTCATGCCGCCCCATACCTTCGCGGACCGCCCCGCCGGCCAACCGCCGGAGCGTGGCGCCGTCGACGCGCTGATCTCGCAGACACGCCGCCTCCTCGGCGACGTCGACGCGGTGCGCCGCGAATCGGTGATGACGGACGAGGCCGACCCCGAGTCCCGCTGGCAGCGCGCGCTGTACGAACTGGCGGTGCACCAACTCAGCGACCTCGACCGGCACTTGGCACAGCTGCGGGAGGGCCCGACCCCCCTGGCGGACCTGCCGCCCCAGCGGGCCACCGCGACGCCGCCACCCGGCTCACTCCTGAGCCGGGTGGGCAGCGCCGAATGGAATCTGCTGACCGACGAGGCCACCTGGTCCGGCGAGCTGTACCAGATCCTCGGCAGGGACCCCGCCGCACCCGCGCTCACGCTCGACGAGCTGCCCGCCCTGGTGCACGCCGACGACCAGCCGAGGCTGACCGCGATGGTCACCGACTGCCTGATCGACGGCAAGCCGATCGACGGGGAGTTCCGCGTCGTACGCCCGGACGGATCCGTGCGCACGGTGCACATGATGGGCGAGCCCGTGCTCGACGCCGACGGCGCGACCGCCTCGATGTGGGCGGTCGTACGCGACGTCAGTGAACTGCGGCGCAGCCAGCGCGCGGTGAGTGAGACCCGTGACTCGCTCCAGCGCCAACGGCACATCGCGCAGACCGAGCACCGGCTCGCGGTCGAGCTGCAGGAAGCCGTGCTACCGCCGTGGCGTGGCTCCCTGCGGCTCCCGCACAGCGGCCCCGGCGGCCTCGATCTGGCGGCCCACTACTTCCCCTCCTCCGTCGGCAACCTCATCGGCGGCGACTGGTACGACGCACTCGAACTGCCCGGCGGCCGCACCCTGTTGACCGTCGGCGATCTCACCGGACACGGCGTGGCCGTCACCTCCGGGATGGCGATGCTGCTCGGCGCGGTCCGCGGCATGGCGATGTGCGACACCCCGCCCGGCGAGCTGCTCGGCTCCCTCAACCACCTCCTCGACTCGTCCGTGCAGCCCGCCCTCGGCAGCGCCCTGTGCTGCCAGTACGACCCGGCGGGCCGCACGCTGGCGTGGGCGCAGGCGGGACACCCCGCCCCGCTGCTCTTCCGCGACGGAACGGGGCGTGCGCTCACGCCACCCGACGGCGTCCTCCTCGGCACCACGTCCGGCGCCGTCTACGGGCAGGCCGAAGAGCCGCTGCGCGCCGGAGATCTGCTGCTCCTGCACACGGACGGGCTCGTGCCACGGCGTGGCTCGACCGCCTCCGTCGGCCGACTGCTCGCGCTGGCGGAGCCGCTGACCGCGGCCCGTGACGCACAGGACGTCGTGCGTGTACTCCAGGACGAGTTCGGTCAGGGCGAGCGTGAGGACGACGCCTGTGTTCTCGTCGCCAGGATCGGTTCCTGACGGGTTACGCCTACGCCTGGACCCGCTTCCCCGCCGGCCTCGGCAGTGCCAGCTTGATCTCCTGACGCAGGTCGTCGATCTTCGGGTAGTCCGCGTACTGGCCGGTGAGCCGGTACATCTCGCGCAGCCGGTCCCAGGTGCGGTGCGAGGAGTTGGAACCCATCGAGTTGAGCGCCAACCGCGCGTACCTGTCCGCCTGTTCGGGGTCGTCGGCGATGAAGCAGGCCGAGGCCATCGACAGGTGGTCGAAGATCTTCGACCGGTCCCGGCCTCCCGCGCGCAGATCCAGCGCCTGCTGGGCGTGGCGCTGCGCGATGACGGCGGCGGCCGGCTCGTGCTCCGCGAGGGTGCGGTAGGCGAGCGCCTGCATACCGTGCAGGTCCGCCTCGTCGAACATCTGCATCCAGGTCGGCGGCGGCACATCGCCCCGGTCGGAGACGAAGAGCTCCTCCGCCTGGCCGAGGGTGCGACGCATCGCCTGGCCCTTGCCCAAGGATGCCTGTGCCCAGGCCTCGATGGTGTAGAGCATCGCCTTCGTGCGCGGCAACACCTGGTCACCGGAGCCGGACTTGGCGAGCTTCATCAGGTCGAGCGCCTCGCCCGGCGAACCGAGGTGGATCTTCTGGCGGGCGGCCCGCGACAGGGCCTCCCCGGCGCGCGGCCGGTCCCCGCCCTCGCGCGCGGCGTGCGCGGCGATGACGAAGTACTTCTGCGCCGTGGGTTCCAGGCCGACGTCGTGGGACATCCAGCCCGCGAGGACGGCGAGATTGGCGGCGACGCCCCACAGGCGCCGCTGGAGATGGTCGGGGTGGCGGTAGGAGAGCATTCCGCCCACTTCGTTGAGCTGGCCCACGACCGCCTTGCGCTGCAACCCGCCGCCGCGGGATGCGTCCCAGGCCCGGAACACCTCGACCGAGCGCTCCAGTTCCTCGATCTCCTGGGACCCGATGGGGGCGGCCTCGTAGCGATCGAACCCGGCCGCGTCGGCGTTGGCCGGAGACAGTGGATCGTCGGTCCTTGGAGCATCGGCCACGAGGGCCGGATCGGTGTGGAGCCAGTCGTGCATGGCGCTGCTGAGTGCGGAGCCTGCGGCGAGCGCGGCACCCGCGCCCACCAAGCCGCGTCGGTTGAGCATGAGGTCCATTCCCGTGAATTCGGTGAGGACCGCCGCTGTCCGCTCGGGCGCCCACGGCACTCCGTCGGGGCCTTGATTCTCCAGGCCGCCGCCTTGCCGCTTCCCTACGCGCCCGTGTCGGACGAGACCGAGGTCCTCGATGGTCACGACACGGCCGAGTCGCTCGGTGAACAGCGCCGCCAGCACCCTCGGCACCGGATCGCGCGGGATCTCTCCCATGTCGATCCACCGCCGCACCCGCGAGGTGTCGGTCGCCAGCTGTGCGTGGCCCATGGCCGCGGACTGCCGGTTGACCAGTCTCGCAAGTTCGCCCTTGGACCAGCCGGCCAGGCCGAACAGGTCGTTCAGGCGGGTGTTGGGTTGTCCGTTCACGTAAGCCCCCAGGTTCTCGGCTGAAATTGACAGTAGCCCTCTGTCAGTTGCAGGGCGACTATTCGCCAGGGTTCGCCAGGGTGCGCCAGCTGTTGTGCTCTTGGGCGCCTGGTGTCAGGTAGTAGTGCGCCACCCCGACCCGGTCGCCACAGGGCATTCCCCAGGGTGTACCGAATCGGCCGGGCCGCGGCGGCGCAGCAACTCACTGGCACACGAAGGGATCTGTTTCGCCCATGTACGCAGCATCGTCCTCCGTGTCCGCCCCGCCCCGGCCGCTGCGCCCCGCCCGTCCGGCGGTCGGCGGAAGCGGCCCGTACCTCGACCCCGCGCGGCCCGCGGCCCCGACGCTGAACGGCATCGCCCGGCCGCGTCGCGCCCCGGGGCTCGGCACGCAACCGCTCAGCGGGAGACTCGACTTGTCCGGCCCTCAGGGCGCCCAGCTGCGCACGGCGATCGCGTCGGTGCACCGGATCTGCCCGGAGTTCCATCCGGTGCAGGTGCTCCGCCGGTCCCAGCGCTCCGTGCTGCTCGTCGGTACGACAGGGCGCAGCACCGCCGTCGCGAAGTGTTTACTGGACCACGCCCCCGCCTACACCGCGCGTATCCGGCACGAGATAGCCGCATACCGCTCGTTCGTCCGACACCGGCCCCCGGTGCGGGTGCCCCGGCTCATCGCCGCGGACCCCGACAACGGCACGCTGGTGATCGAGCGGACGCCCGGCCGGGTGGCGGCCCTGCAGCGCCACCCGGCCGAGGCTCCGCCGCGGGCGGACCTGCGCGCCGCGCTCGGTGCGATCTGCCGGATCAACCAGTGGCGGCCGCCGGCGGGCACCTTCGACGCGCCACTGGACTACGCGGCACGGATCAATCGCTTCCATGACCTGGGCCTGCTCACGGACCGGGACATGGGCGACCTGCAGAAGCTGCTGCACGGGATCGCGCACACCGCGGGCCGCGGCGGCATGGGCCAGTTCTGCCACGGCGACGCCCTGTTGTCGAACGTGCTACTGGCTCCCACCGGCCCGGTGCTGGTGGACTGGGAGCACGCGGGCTGGTACCTGCCGGGCTACGATCTGGCGACGCTCTGGTCGGTGCTCGGTGACGCCCCGGTGGCGCGGCGCCAGATCAGTCAGCTCGCGCAGTCCGGCGGGCCCGCGGCACGCGACGCGTTCCTGGTCAACCTGATGCTCGTACTGACACGGGAGATCCGTACGTACGAGACGGCCGTGCAGCGTTCCCTGCACGAACAGACCCCGGCGGCACCGTCTGTACAGGCCCACGCCGGTGCTGCGCCGTCCGGTGAGGAGCAGCGGCTGTTGCTGCGCCGCCTGCACGACGACTGCAATATGGCCCGCAAGGCGGTGCGAGCGGCAGTCGGCACTCGCTGACGGGGACGGGATCCGCGGTACGTCCGGAGCTTTCGGGGCGTACCGCGGATTTTCGTGTGCGCCCTCATTGGTTCACACCAGTGACGCACCGCAGGCGGTGGCACCACCGCCGCGGAAACCTCCTCACACGCCCGCTGACTTGGGAAATCCGGTGGAATTCCGGTGGTCCGACGCATGATTGACGGATCGTCCGCGAGCCGATACCACTGACCCACCATCGGCCCGCGCGTACCGCGTTCCCTTGTGATCCCGGCGTTCCCAGGAGGCACCCGTTGCATTGGTCCAGCCGTACCTTCACCCACAGACGCGCCTTGGCGGCGGGCGGCACCCTCGGGGTGGCGGCGCTGTTGCTGCCGTTGCTCGGCGCGGCTCCGCCCGGCGCCTCGGCCGAGGCCCCTTCGGGCCGACTGCAAGGGGCGTTCGCTTCGGCGGCCACCGAGTACCACGTGCCGCAGAGCGTGCTCCTCGGTGTGTCCTACCTTCAGTCGCGGTGGGACGCGCACGGAGGGGCGCCGAGTGTCACCGGCGGCTACGGCCCCATGCACTTGACGGACGCGCGCGCCGCGCTCGCGAACGCCACGCGGCACAGCGAGGCGGCGGGCGACCCGCGCGGCGACGACTCCCGGGCACCGCTCAAGGCCTCGGAGGCCGTGCCGAAGAACTCTCAACTCCCGGCTCGGTTGCGGACGTTGCCGCGTGCCGCCCAGCTCACGGGCCTGCCCGCGGAGCAGTTGCGCGGCGATCCGGCGGCGAATGTGCGGGGCGGCGCCGCCCTCCTCGCGGCCGCCCAGAAGAAGCTCGGCAAGCCGCTCAGCGACCGGCCCGCCGACTGGTACGCGGCGGTCGCGAAGTTCTCCGGCGCGGACGACGCCGCGACGGCGGGCACGTACGCGAACGATGTGTTCGCGGTGATCCGCGACGGCGAGCGGCGCACCACGGACGCCGGCCAGCAGGTCACCCTGCGCGCCCGTCCTGACGCCGAACCGCAGGCCGCGCAGATCGAGAAGATGGGTCTGCGCAAGACGGACGCGTCCGGGACCGAGTGCCCGAAGACGGTGTCCTGCGAGTGGATCCCGGCGCCGTACGAGGAGTTCGGCGACGGCGACTACGGCAACCACGATCTCGCGGACCGGCCGAAGGACCAGAGCATCGACTACATCGTCATCCACGACACGGAGGCGACGTGGGAGCAGACGCTCAAGCTGGTCCAGGACAAGACGTATCTGGCGTGGCACTATTCGCTGCGCTCGACGGACGGGCACATCGTGCAGTCCATCAAGAACAAGGACGTCGGCTGGCACGCGGGCAACTGGTACGTCAACGCGAAGTCGATCGGCCTGGAGCACGAGGGTTTCCTCGCGCAGCCGGACTCCTGGTACACGGAGGAGATGTACCGGTCGTCGGCGCGCCTGGTGAAGTACCTCTCCAAGAAGTACGGCATCCCGCTGGACCGGCAGCACATCCTGGGGCATGACACGGTGCCGGGCCCGACGACGTCGACCATCAAGTCGATGCACACGGACCCGGGTCCGTACTGGGACTGGGCGCACTACTTCGCCCTGATGGGCAAGCCGTTCCACCAGACGGCGGGGCCGAACGGCGGTCTCGTGACCGTCGCGCCCGAATTCGCCGAGAACCAGCCGGAGTTCACGGGCTGCGAGAAGGCGGGCGTGGCCTGCGCGCCGCACGGTTCGAGCGCCGTGCGCCTCTACGCGGAGCCCAGCGAGGACGCCCCGCTGATCAAGGACATCGGGCTGCGTCCCAATGGCGACCCCTCGACGATCGACGTCAACGACATGGCGTCGCGGGTCTCGGCGGGCCAGCAGTACGCGGTCGCGGAGCGCAAGGGCGACTGGACGGCCATCTGGTACCTGGGCCAGAAGGCGTGGTTCAAGAATCCGGCCGCGCAGCCGACTGCCGTACCGGCCAAGGGACTTGTGGTGACGCCGAAGCCGGGCGCGAGCGAGGTCCCGGTGTACGGGCGGGCCTACCCGGAGAAGGAGGCCTACCCGTCGGGCATGACGCCGCAGGCGATCTCGCCGCTTCCGTACAAGCTCTTGGCGGGCCAGCGCTACGCGACGGGCGGGACGACCACGGGCGAGTACTTCTACTCCCCCACGTTCGACACGTCGTCGCACAGGGTGGTCAAGGGCAAGGACGTGTACTACGAGATCCAGTTCGGGCACCGCGTCGCGTGGGTGCGGGCGGCGGATGTGCAGGTGCTGCCCTCGACCGTGTCGTAACGCCCCGCGCGTGCTGTGCCGCGTGCTGCTCAGCCCTGCTGGAAAAGCTCCGCTGGCAGCGGCTTGAGCAGCGCGTACAGGTCGTCCGTGATCGGGCGGTCCCAGGACGCGATGGTCACGAGCACGTTGTCACTGCGGTCGAACTGTACGCAGGAGATCCGCGTCTCGGAGAGCTTCAGGCGGCGCACCACGAGGAGGTTGTCGCCCTGCATCACCGGGACGTCCTCCACGCCGGTGACGGTGACCTCCTCGTCGTTCTCGAGGGCCACGAGGAGCTGGGCGACCTCGAAGGGGATCTCGCCGTCGTCGACCTCGCGGGCCGGGGAGCCCTCGGGCAGGTTCCCGATGACCATCGCGGGGCCGCGGCCGCCGAACAGGTCGTAGCGCAGGAACACGCCCTGGCAGGTTCCGTCGGGGGCGGGCAGCAGACCGGCGCCCAGGTTGCCCGGCCAGTCGCCCGGGTCCATGGCCAGGACGTCGAAGTCGGGACCCGCGGGGGTCGCAGCGCGGCGGCGGAGGAAGGACATGCCGCAATGGTACGTCTACGCTCCGCGTGGACCAGGTTCGGGTCGTCCTGGTTGACGTCCACGTCCTTGTTGCGCGGCGGCGGGGCTGTGCCCGCCCGTGCCGTGCGGAACGCCTGAACCTCGAGGGCGACGTGCTTGCGGACGCGGGGCTCTGACCCGGGCCCCGCGCCTCAATCGCCGGCGGGGCTTGATGGGGGCAGTGCGGTTGCCAGGCCCTTGGCGTCCGTGCCCAGTTTCCGGTAGGCCGCTGACAGGAGGCGGACCGCCGTGGGCTCGTCGACGTGGAGGTCCCTGGCGACCTCGGAGGGGCACGAGCCGCGCGCCGCGCTGGACGCCGCCGCCCGTTCACGCGCGGTGAGGGCGTCGGTCACCGCGCCGTGCAGGGGCCGTGGCCGCAGCCCCGCCGCGGCCAGCTCGTCGCGGGCGTGCTGCACCAGACCGTCGGCGCCGCAGCCGACCGCCGCGTCGAGCCCCCGGTAGAGGTGGTCCGCCGCCTCCTTGGCGCGGCCCTTGCGGCGCAGCTCCGCGCCGAGGGCGACGAGCGAGCGGGCCAGCTCGTAGCCCGCGGGTGAGCGCTCCAGGTGAGCGACGGACTCCTCCAGGAGCTTGCCGCGCCCGGCGCCGGAGGAGACCTCGGCCACGACGCGCAGGGCCTGGCCCACGGCGGACGGCGCCCCGAAGTGCCGGGCCCGCTCGACGGCGTCCTCGGCGAGGGCCCGGGCCCGCTCGGGTGCGGCGGACGCCTCGGCCCGGGCGAGGTGCAGCTGCCAGGGGCACCAGGCGGGGTTGCGCATGCCGCGCGGGTCGAGGCGGCGGCCGGCGGCGGCGAGCTCCTCGGCGGCGGCCTCGGGGCGGCCGAGCGCGAGGAGGAGTTCCCCGTACACGGTCTGTGCGTCGGGGAAGACGACGGCGGCGGGGAACGGCGGGCCGAAGGCGTGCTCCTCCGCCACCTCCTTGGCCTCGGGGGCGCGCCCGCGCGCGAGGAGCACCTCGACGAGGGTGCCGACGGCGTACCAGTGGGCGGGGGTGCCGGGTCCTACGCGCCGGGCGAGGCGCAGGCCCGCGCGGACGAAGTCCTCGGCCTCGGCGAGCCGCCCGCGGCGGTAGCGGACGTAGCCGAGGAGCGTGTACGCGAAGGAGAGGTGGCCGCCGCGCCAGCCGGCCTGTTCGAAGTCGGCGATGCCCTCGACGAAGAGTTCCTCGGTGCGCCCCGGCCGGTCCGCGTAGAGGAAGGCCATGGCGACGAGGACGGGGACCTCGAAGCCGCGGTCCTCGTCGGCGGCCCAGCGCAGGCCGCCGGCCAGGGCGCGCTCGGCGTGCCGGATCACGGTGTCGACGGGTTCGCCGCGCAGGGTGGCGTCCCAGGTGCGCAGGCCGATGAGGTAGCGCTCGGTGAGGTCGCGGCCGGTGAGCCGGTCGGCGAGTTTCGCGAGGCGCCGGGAGCGGGCCGGGGAGTCGGGTTCGTCGGCGCGGAAGGCGTCCCACATGAACTGCTCGGCCTGCATGCGCAGGCGGACGCGCGGGTCGTCGGTGACGCGGATCTCGCGGGCGAGGGTCTCGGAGGCCTCGGCCAACCGGTCGCTGTGGGCGAGGACTTGGGAGAGGCGGTAGACGATGCCGTGGCGCAGGGCCGGGTCGGTGATGGGCTCTTCGAGGGCGGCGCGCAGGTGGTTGACGGTGGTGGCGGGTTCGGTGAGCAGAGATGCGCTGCCGAGTTCGTAGAGGACGGCGGCGCGGTCGTCGAAGGCCGGGGGTTCGCGCAGGGCGCGGGCGAGGTAGCGGCGGGCGGCGTCGGGGGCGCCCGCGCGGACGGTCTCGGCCGCGGCGGCGCGCAGCTGTCGCACGACCCAGGGGTCGCCTTCGGGGTGGGTCTCCAGGAGGTGCCGGGCGGCGGCGCAGGGGCCGAGTCCTGCGTCGAGGACGGTCCAGGCGGCCTGTCCGTGCAGGGCTACGCGGAAGCCGCCGGGTATGGCGCGGTAGACGGCGGTGGCGATCAGCGGGTGGACGAATTCGAGTGACTGCACGCCCTTGAGTACGCGCACCGACCTGAGCCGGTCGGTGGCGTCGGCCGCCTCCTCCGGCCCCAACCCGGCGACGTTGGCGGCGAGTTCGGGCACGATCTCGGTGCCGAGCACGGCGCAGGCCCAAGCGAAGCGGACGGTGGCGGTGCCGAGGCGTTCGATGCGGGCGACGAGGCCGCTGCCCTTGGCTGCGGCGGCGAGGTCGCGTAGCAGGTGGGCGCCGGTCTCGGTGGGGACGAGGCCGCGGTCGCGCACCTTCGCGGTCAGCTCGACCGCTTCGAAGGGGTTGCCGGCGGTGACGGCCCAGCATTCGCGGCAGAAAGCGTCGTCGGCGTGGCCGCCGAGGGATTCGCGGACGAGTCCGGCGATGGCGGAGGCGCTGAGTGGTTCGAGTCCGAGGGCGCGGCGGCCCGAGCGGCCCGGCAGTCCGCGCAGGGCTTCGGCGTGGTCCGGGAGTTCTTCCGGGCGGTAGGCGACGACGAGCAGGAGCGGCAGTTCCTCGGCGCGCGGGGCGAACGCGGCGAGCCAGCTGAGGGATTCCGGGTCGGCCCAGTGGGCGTCGTCGAGGACGAGGACCATGGGGGCCTGCTGTACGGCGAGGTGGGTGAGCACCCAGTCGAGGCCGTCGCGCAGGCCCTGTGGGTCGGGTGGCGCGCCTTCGGTGGGGGCGCACAGGCCGAGGGCGGGGCCGACGATCGCGTACCAACTGCCCAGCGTGGCGCGGAGGTCGGCGGCGGAGGCGCCCGCGAGGCGTGGCTGGAGGAGCTGGCGGGCGACGTGGAAGGCGACGCCCTGCTCCTGGTCGCCGCCGCGTGCGTAGAGGACGGTGCAGCCCTTGGCGGCGGCCCCGCGGCGCACTTCGGCGAGGAGGCTCGTCTTGCCGAGTCCGGCGGTCGCGGCGACGGCGAGCAGCGCGCCGTGCGGCCGGTCCGGGGGTTCCGCGCCGTCCCGGGGCAGCCCGGTCAGCTCGTTCAACGCCGTGTCCACGACGGCCAGTTCGCTTTCCCGCTCGAACAGCCTCCGCCGGCCACCGCTCCGCACCATGGCGCACCCCCACCCGCGGCACGGTCGCGCACCACGGTTTCCAGGCACCTCAGCGTACGCCGGGGTGCCTCTGCCGGAGCGTGATGCGGCATTCTCAGTACGAATTCCGCTGCCGCTCAGGTACGGGTCGATGAACGTCGCGCCGGAATGGTGCGGTCCGGGCCGCGCAAGGGTTCGGGCTGCATCCCGGGGAGCGTCGCCGGGTGCGAGTGGGGCGCGACGTGGCGGCCGTGGCCGGGGCGCGCTCATGGCGCGGGGCGCGACGTGGGCGGTGGTTGCCCGGCGACGGGGTTGCGCTCTCGGGGCTCTGCCCCGGACCCCGCGCCTCAATCGCCGACGGGGCTTGATATGCCCGCCCGCACCTGATCGCCCCGCGAGGCGTGAAGGTGGCCGGCCGCGCCTCGTGACACCACAAGACTTGATAGAGCCCGGCCGCACCTCGCGACACCACAGGCCTTGATGTTGGCCGGCCGCGCCTCGCGGCACCACAAGACTTGACGCAGCCCGGCCGCGCCCGGTCACACAGCAGGGCTTCATCTCCCTGGCCGCGCCTGGCCGCACCGTCGCGCTCCGGCCAGGGCTGTGACCACTTCCGTCGCGCCCGTTGCACGTCAAGGTTCGATAGGGCCCACCCCCATCACGTCACCGCGGTTGCACCGAGCGGCCGATGAGGCGGCCCCGAATCCGACCACCCGGTGCCCAGCCCACCCACACCGTAGGGCGGGCGGCGCACAGGCACGACCCGTTGTCCGGATCAGTCGTCCTCCGGTGGCACCACCGCCACCGGGCTCGCCGCATGCAAGAGGGACGCGTGGGTGACGGAGCCGAGCATGGGGGCGGGGCGGGTGAGGCGGCGGCGGTGGCGGCCGACGACGACCAGGGCCGCGTCGCGTGAGTTCTCGACGAGATGGCCCGCGGCGTCTCCCGGCACCACCAGAACCTCAACCTCAACTTTAGGGTGAGAGTTCCGCAGTTCCGTGAGAGTCTCATCGGCCACTCGAAGCGTGTCGCGCTCGGTCGCCTCCTGGTCGACGGCCGTGGGCGTGAAGTCCCCGTACGCCGTCCAGGCCACCACCGGCCACGGGTACGCGACGACGACCTGGAGCCTGGCGCCCGTGCGGTCCGCGTGCCCGAACGCGAACGCGAGGGTCGCGTGGTCCGGTGCATCCGCCTTGAGTCCGACCACGACGCGCGGCCCCGGCGGCACCGCCCCGTCGCCGTGCACCTCGCGCCCCGGCCTCGGCACCACGACGACCGGGCAGACCGCGTCGCGCGCCGCCGACACGCTGTTGGAGCCGAGGACCAGGCCCGCGAAGCCGCCTCGTCCGCGCGAGCCGACGACGACGAGCTGGGCCTCCGCGCTCATCTCGGCCAGCACCACCGCCGGCAGACCGATCCGGCTGATGAACTCGAGCGGCGGCAGCCCCTCGCGGCCCTCCAGATCCTTGCGCAGCTCCGCGAGCACCGTGTCGTTCTCGGGTTCCTCGTCGAAGTCCGCCACGAGCACCTCGGCCTGGAGGAACGGCGCGTACTGCTGCACATGCACGACGCGCAGCTCGGCGCCGCGCCGGTCCGCCTCGGCGAGCGCCCATTCCAGGGCGCGGAGGCTGTCGTCGGAGCCGTCCACCGCGGCGAGGACGGGCAGGTGGTGCGGGTTGGGCATGATCTCTTCGCCTCCGACACTGGGCGCGTCGCCGCGCCCTCATTGACCGGCTGTTCCTGTGGCCAGGCTCGCAAATACCGGGGCCACAGGACAGGGCCGTTGGTCCCGTGTCGGAACCGCGTGAACAATGTGCCGCGAAAGCGACTACGTGAGGTCGAACTCGCCCTCTCGGGCACCGCTCACGAACGCCCCCCACTCGGCCGGCGTGAAGATCAGGGACGGGCTCTCTGGATGTCCGCCGTTGCGCATCGCGATGAAGCCTTCGACGAAAGCGATCTGGACATCGCCCTGCCCCCCACTGCTGGACCGCCAATCCGCCTTGCTGAGGTCCAGGTCCGGCTTCTCCCACCCCATGAGCGGGTGCTGGTCGATGGTGCTCTCGGCCACGTCCGTGCTCCTCCCGGTTCGTCGTCCGTGCGCCAGCCTAGCGATCGGTCCGTGCCAGGCACAGGCCGCGAAGCGGATGAAGGTCAACGCGCGGTCATCGGGTGGGTGGTTCGGCACCGACGAGCCACATGGAGAAGAACTGCGAGCCGCCTCCGTAGGCGTGCCCGAGGACCTTCCGCGCGCCGTCGACCTGGTGTTCTCCGGCCTGTCCGCGCACCTGGAGTGCGGCTTCGGCGAAGCGGATCATCCCGGAGGCGCCGATGGGGTTGGTGGACAGAACGCCGCCCGACATGTTGACGGGGAGGTCCCCGTCGAGCTCCGTGACACCGGATTCGGTGAGCTTCCAGCCCTCGCCCTCGTCCGCGAAGCCGAGGTTCTCCAGCCACATCGGCTCGTACCAGGAGAACGGCACGTACATCTCGACGGCGTCGATCTCCCGGCGCGGGTCGGCTATCCCGGCCTGCCGGTACACGTCGGCGGCGCAGTCCTTGCCGGCCTGCGGGGAGACGAAGTCCTTGCCCGCGAAGAGGGTCGGCTCGCTGCGCATGGCGCCGCCGTGCATCCAGGCGGGCGGCTTCGGTGAACGCTCCGCGCCCGCACGGTCGGTGAGGATCATCGCGCAGGCGCCGTCGGAGGACGGGCAGGTCTCGGAGTAGCGGATGGGGTCCCACAGCATGGGCGCCGCCTGGACCTTCTCCAGGGTGATGTCGTGCTCGTGGAGGTGGGCGTACGGGTTCTTCAGCGCGTTGCGGCGGTCCTTGTACGCGACGACGGAGCCCACGGTGTCGGGGGCCCCGGTGCGTCGCATGTACGCGCGCACGTGCGGGGCGAAGAAGCCGCCGGCCCCGGCGAGCAGCGGCTGCTGGAACGGGATGGGCAGCGAGAGCCCCCACATCGCGTTGGACTCCGACTGCTTCTCGAAGGCGAGGGTGAGTACGGTGCCGTGGACGCGGGCCGCGACGAGGTTCGCGGCGACGAGCGCGGTGGAGCCGCCCACGGATCCGGCGGTGTGCACGCGGAGCATCGGCTTGCCGACGGCGCCGAGGGCGTCGGCGAGGTACAGCTCCGGCATCATGACGCCCTCGAAGAAGTCGGGCGCCTTGCCGATGACGACGGCGTCGATGTCGGCCCACGTCAACTCGGCGTCATTCAGGGCACGTTGGGCGGCCTCACGGACGAGGCCCGCGATCGACACATCTTGGCGGGCGGCGACGTGCTTGGTCTGTCCGATCCCGACGACGGCTACCGGCTCCTTGGCCACGGCCTTGCTCATCACTGGTCCTCCCCTTCGAGTACGGCGACCAGGTTCTGCTGGAGGCAGGGCCCGGAGGTGGCGTGGGCGAGCGCGCGCCGGGAGTTCCCGCCGTGGATGCGGGCGGCGGCCTCGCCGATGCGGATGAGTCCGGCGGCCATCACCGGGTTGGCGGCGAGCGCGCCTCCGGACGGGTTCACGGCGACGTCGTCGCCGAGGCTCAGGGCGCGGCGCAGGACGACTTCCTGCGAGGTGAACGGGGCGTGCAACTCGGCGGTGTCCACGGGCCGTTCGAACGCCCCGGCGTTCTCGGCGGCGAGCCGCGTGGAGGGCGAGTCGGTGAGGTCGCGCACCCCGAGGCTGTGTGCCTCGATGCGGTGGTCGATGCCGCGGATCCAGGCGGGCCGCTCGCACAGTTCGCGTGCGCGGTCGCCCGCGGCGAGGATCACGGCGGCGACGCCGTCGCCGATCGGCGGGCAGTCCCCGGTCCGCAGCGGATTTACGACGTAATCGCCGTGCGGCACGCTCCCCCGCAGCTGGGCGTGCGGATTCCCCGTGGCGGACTCGCGGCTGCGGGCGGCGACGCCGGCGAGTGCGGGCTCGTCGGTGTGTCCCCCGTCGATGAGCGCCTGCGCCTGGAGGGCGGCCAGCGCGACGGAGTCGGGCCACAGCGGGGCGACGTAGTACGGGTCGAGCTGCCGCGTCAGCACATCGCGTACGGAGCCCGGAGAGGACTTGCCGTACGAGTAGACGAGCGCGGTGTCGGCCTCGCCGGTCAGCAGCTTCGTCCACGCCTCGTACAAGGCCCACGCGCCGTCCATCTCGACGTGGGACTCGGAGATCGGCGGCCACGCGCCGACGCCGTCGAGCGCCATGGTGAACGAGAAGGCGCGTCCGGCGAGGTAGTCGCTGGAGCCCGAGCAGGTGAACCCGATGTCACTGGTCTTCAGGCCGGTGCTCGCGAGGACCTCGTGCAGGACGGGCATCAGCATCTCGACCTCCGACTGTTCGTCGGAGGTACGTGTGTGGTCGGTCTGCCCGAAGGCGACGACGGCGATGTCCCGGATCGGCGGCCGCATCAGACCATCTCCTTGTAGATCTCGTAATCGGCGTCGGGTTCACCGGTGGGCCGGTAGTGGTCCGGGTAGCGCCCGCCCTCGGTCCACACGGGTTCGACGCGCAGGCCCATCCGCACCTGGTCGTACGGGATGCCGGCGATGCGGCCGTGCAGGGCGAGGTCGGCGCCGTCGAGGGCGATGTGGGCGTAGACGTACGGGACTTCGATGTCGAGGTTCTTCGCCTTGATGTTCACGATGCAGTACGTGGTGACGGTGCCGCCGGGGCCGACCTCGACCTGGTCCGTGGTGGCGACGCCGCAGGTCGGGCAGGCGCCGCGTGGCGGGATGTAGACCTTGTGGCAGGACGGGCAGCGCTCGCCGACGGTGCGGTTGTCCGCGAGGGCGTTGATGTAGCGGGTCTGCGCGCCGCCCGGGCTGTAGGTGTAGTCGAGGCGGGCGGGGGCGACGATGCCGGTGACGGCGTCCTCGAACTCGCCGCTGTGCGGGGCTGGTTGGGCGTCTCCGGCCGCGCCCTCGTACGGTTCGAAGCACGCGATGTCCGTGATGGCGCCCTCGCGTTCCTCGGCCCAGCGGACGCGGACGCGCATCCCGGAGTGCACGGCGTCGGGGCCCGGGGCGTCGAGCGCGTGCAGCAGGGCGGTGTCGGCGCCGTCCAGCTGGACCAGGACCCACGCGAAGGGGGTGTCGAGGGGCTGGCCGCGCCGCGGCTCGGGGTTCCAGGCCCAGGTGGTGACGGTGCCGGTGGCGCCGACCTCGACGAGGTCGCGGATCTCCTCGGCGGTCACGGGGTCGTACTCGACCGGCGGCACCATGACCTTCCCGTCGCCGGTCCTCACGCCGAGGACGGTGCGGTCGCGCAGACCGCTGAGGAAGGCGGACTGGACGGGGCCGAGGGAGCGGGTGAACGGGAACTCCACGACCAACGGTGCGCGCAGCACCTCGGGTTGGGCGGTGGATGTCATGAGGCCTCCTTGACGTATGGGCGTACGGGACGGAACGGCACGGCTGCGGGCCTCACTCGCGCCGGAACTCGGCGGGCCGCTTCTCGGCGAAGGCGCGGGCACCTTCCTTCGCGTCGGCGGTGTCGAAGATGGGCCAGCCGCGTTTCAACTCCGAGGCGAGGCCGTCCGTTTCGGTCATCTCGGCGGTCTCGTAGACGGACGCCTTGACGGCCTCGACGGCCAACGGGCCGCACGCGTTGATCTGTTCGGCGATCTCGAGGGCCGCATCCAGCGCCGTGCCGTCGGGCACCACGCGTCCGACGAGCCCGATGGCAGCGGCCTCCGGGGCCGGGTAGGGCCGTCCGGTCAGCAGCATCTCCAGGGCGTGGGTGCGGGGAACCTGGCGCGGCAGCCGGACCGTCGAGCCGCCGATGGGGAACAGGCCACGCTTGACCTCGAAGAGCCCGAACGTCGCCGATTCCCCCGCCACGCGGATGTCCGTGCCCTGGAGGATCTCGGTGCCGCCCGCGACGCAGTGTCCCTCGACCGCGGCGATGACGGGCTTGCGCGGCCGGTGGTGGCGCAGCATCGCCTTCCAGTGCAGGTCGGGATCGGCCTTGAGCCGGTCCCGGTAGTGCTCGCCCTCCATGCCCTTGCCCGCGAGGGCCTTGAGGTCCATGCCGGCGCAGAACACACCACCGGCGCCGGTGAGCACGATGGACCGGATCGAGTCGTCCGCGTCGGCCTCCACCCACCCGTCGTAGAGGCCGACGAGCATCGGCAGGGACAGCGCGTTCTTGGCCTCGGGCCTGTTGAGCGTGAGTACGAGCGTGGCGCCCTCGCGCCGTACTTCGAGATGTTCGGTCCCACCCATGAGGGGTCCTCCAGTCAGCCGCAGCCTCGGACCTGGAACAGGTTGCAGTAGCGCACGTGCCAGTTCAAGAGTTTTCTGACACTCAGTCAGTTTTCTTGTGCGGAGCCCCTTCCCCCTTACTCCCGGTTCTGTTCTGATGACGGCCAGGAGGCGCCCGGGAGACATCCGGCCCTGGATCATCTGGATCAGGAGGAGCGCGGTGGAGTACAACCTTGCCGACCTGTTCGAGTCGGTCGTCGACGTGGTCCCTGACCGCGAGGCGCTCGTCTACGTGGATCATCCCGGTACGGGCGCGGAGCGCCGGCTCACGTACGCCGAGCTGGACGCGGCGGCCAACCGGGTCGCGCACCACCTGATCGCGGCCGGGATCCGCCCCGGCGAGCACCTGGGTCTGCACCTGTACAACGGCATCGAATACCTTCAGGTGGCCCTCGGCTGCGTCAAGGCGCGCGTCGTCCCGGTGAACGTCAACTACCGCTACGTAGAGGAAGAGTTGGCGTACCTCTACCAGGACGCCGATCTCGCGGCGCTCGTCTTCGACACGGAGTTCACGCCGCGCGTGGCGGCGGCGCTGCCGCGTGCGGAGAAGCTGCGTCACCTGGTGCGGGTGGGCGCTCCCGAGGCGGACGCGCCGCCGCTGAAGGCGGTGGACTTCGACGAGGTGACGGCGCAGTCCTCGGACGCGCGCGGCTTCGCTCCGCGCTCCCCCGACGACCTGTTCATCATCTACACCGGCGGCACGACGGGCATGCCGAAGGGTGTGATGTGGCGTCAGGAGGACCTGTTCTTTGCCGGGTTGGGCGGCGGCGCACCCACGGGTGAGCCGGTGTCACGGCCCGAGGAGCTGGCCGAGCGGGTGGCGGCGGGCGGTGACGGCATCACGTTCTTCCCCACTCCCCCGCTGATGCACGGCACGTCGACGCTCACCGCGTTCATCGGGTTCAACTTCGGCCAGCGAGTGGTCATCCACCGCAAGTTCGCCCCGGAGGAGGTGCTGCGCACCATCGAGAAGGAGAAGGTGACGAGCATGTCCCTGGTGGGCGACGCGATGCTGCGTCCCCTCATCGACGCGCTGAAGGGGCCGATGAAGGGCACGGACTGCTCGTCGATGTTCAGCGTCTCGTCCTCGGGCGCGATCATGTCGGACACGGTGCGCGCCCAGTTCCAGGAGCTGGTCCCGAACACCATGCTGCTCAACAACTTCGGCTCGTCCGAGTCCGGCTTCAACGGCACGGCGACGGCCGGATCGGGCGCGGGCGCCGGCTTCCACGTGCGGGTCAACTCCCGTACGCAGGTGGTGGATCCGGCGACGTACGAGCCGGTCGCGGTCGGTGAGATCGGGCGGATCGCGCAGCGCGGCCATGTCCCGCTCGGCTACTACAACGACCCGGTGAAGACCGCGGAGACGTTCTTCCAGAAGGGCGACGAGCGGTGGGTGCTGCTCGGTGACATGGCGACGGTCGACGAGGCGGGCATCGTCACGGTCCTCGGCCGCGGCTCGCAGTGCATCAACACGGGCGGCGAGAAGGTGTACCCGGAGGAGGTCGAGCAGGCCCTCAAGTCCCATCCGGACATCTACGACGCGCTGGTGGCCGGTGTGCCGGACGAGAAGTGGGGCAACCATGTGGCGGCGGTCGTCCAGCTCATGGACGGCGCGGACGCCCTGACCCTGGACACGGTTCAGTCGCACTGCCGCAGCCACCTCGCCGGGTACAAGATCCCGCGCCAGCTGGTGGTGACGGACACCATCCAGCGCTCGCCGAGCGGCAAGGCGGACTACCGGTGGGCGCGGCAGGTGGCGGCGGAGGGCAGCGCGTAGGCCCGCTCCGCGAGGTGTCGCGGGCGCGCGGGTGTCACGGGCTCAGTCAAGGCAGAACTCGTTGCCCTCGATGTCCTGGAGCGTGATGCACGACTCGTTCTCCTCGTCGGCGCGCTGCGTCAGCACATGCGTCGCGCCGAGCTTGTACAGGCGCTCGGCCTCGGCTTCGAGCACCGCGAGCCGTTCGTCGCCGACGAGCCCGGTTCCAGCCCGTACGTCGATGTGCACCCGGTTCTTCACGACCTTCCCCTCGGGGACGCGCTGGAAGAACAGGCGGGGCCCCTCACCCTTGGGGTCGGCGGCGGCGGACCAGGACTCGTCCTCGTTGGCGCCGGGCGGCATGGCGTATCCGAGTACCTCGCACCAGAAGCGGGCGACCCGCACGGGTTCCGCGCAGTCGAAGGTGATCTGGACCTTCTTGATCGTTGTCATCGGCGCACCCTAGCAAGGGTGTTCCATGGAGCGGTGGGCATTTTTTCAGTTGCCGGGCCGCCGCGCCGGTGCTGAAGTGCCCGCATGGATCACACAGCGGTACGGGACCTGTTCGACCGGCAGATGCGGCGCGAGGCGCGGCCGGACGAGGCCGGGGCGCGGGTGGAGCGGGTCGGTGGCGTGGTGCGCCATGTGGGGCCGGCGGAGGGCTGGAGCGCGGTGCTGTGGTCGGGGCTCGACGAGTCCACCGCCGACGCCGCCATCGCCGAACAGGTCCTGTTCTTCGGCGAGTTGGGCCGGACCTTCGAGTGGAAGACGTACGGGCACGATCTCCCCGCCGACCTTCCCGACCGCCTGAAGGCCGCCGGGTTCGAGGCGGAGGAACCGGAGACGCTGCTCGTCGCGGAGACGGCCGCACTCCCCCTCGACACCGCGCCGCCCGAGGGGATCCGGCTTCTCCCGGTCACCGAGGAGGCGCAGGTCGAGCTGGTGGAATGGGTGCACGACCGGGCCTTCGACTCCGGCCGCTCGTCCATCGGCCACCAGCTCCGGGCCCAGCTCGCCCAGGACCCGGCCACGGTGCCCGCGGTCGTGGCGCTGCACGGCGACGAACCCGTGAGCGCCGCCCGCATGGAGCTGCATCCGGGGACGGCCTTCGCGAGCCTGTGGGGCGGCGGCACGGTCCCCGAGTGGCGGGGCCGCGGCATCTACCGCTCGCTGGTCGCCTTCCGCGTCCGCATCGCCGCCGAGCGCGGCTTCCCGTACGTCCAGGTGGACGCGTCCTCGTACAGTCGGCCGATCCTGGAGCGCCTGGGATTCGTGGCGCTCGGGACGACCACGCCGTACGTCTGGGAGCCCCCGGCCGTCCGCTGACACCGGAACCGGTGCGTCGCACGTCTTGACGACCGCGGTCACTCCTTGAATTACTGATCGACAGCAGGGCAACCGAATGATCGGTCGGGAGTTTCGGGAGTGCGTGCGATGGCGTCGATGGCGACGGACTGGCGGGACGAGGGCGAGCGGCTCGGCGCGGACGAGCTGCGCGCGCTCCAACTGGAGCGGCTGCGCGGCACGCTGCACCGGGTGTACGAGCGGGTGCCGTTCTACCGCGAGGCGTTCGACAAGGCGGGCGTGCGGCCCGAGGACTGCCGCACACTGGCGGACCTGGGGCGCTTCCCGTTCACGACCAAGGCGGACCTGCGGGACAACTACCCCTTCGGGATGTTCGCCGTCGACCAGTCCGAAGTGCGGCGCCTGCACGCCTCCAGCGGCACGACGGGCCTGCCCACGGTCGTCGGGTACACCGAGGACGACCTGTCGATGTGGTCGGACATGGTGGCGCGGGCGATCCGCGCGGCGGGCGGCAGGCCGGGGCACAAGGTCCATGTGGCGTACGGGTACGGCCTGTTCACCGGAGGACTCGGCGCTCACTACGGGGCGGAGCGGCTCGGCTGCACGGTGATCCCGGCATCCGGCGGCATGACGTCACGGCAGGTGCGGCTGATCCTGGACCTGAAGCCCGAGATCGTCATGGTGACGCCCTCGTACATGCTCACCCTCCTCGACGAGTTCGAGCGCCAGGGCGTCGATCCGCGCACCAGCTCCCTGAAGGTCGGCATCTTCGGCGCGGAGCCGTGGACCGAGGAGATGCGGCGCGAGATCGAGGAGCGGGCCGGGATCGACGCGGTCGACATCTACGGCCTGTCGGAGGTCATGGGGCCCGGTGTGGCGCAGGAGTGCGTCGAGACCAAGGACGGGCTGCACATCTGGGAGGACCAGTTCTACCCGGAGGTCGTCGACCCGATCACGGGTGAGGTGCTGCCGGAGGGCGAGCACGGCGAGCTGGTCTTCACCTCGCTGACCAAGCAGGCGATGCCCGTGATCCGCTATCGGACGCGGGACCTGACGCGCCTCCTGCCGGGGACGGCCCGTCCGGCGTTCCGGCGCATGGAGAAGATCACCGGGCGCAGCGACGACATGGTGATCCTGCGGGGCGTGAACCTGTTCCCCACGCAGGTCGAGGAGATCGTGCTGCGCACGCCCGGCGTCGCGCCGCACTTCCAGCTCCGCCTCACCCGCGAGGGCCGCATGGACGCGCTCACCGTGCGCGCCGAGGCCCGGCCCGAAGCGACGCCCGAGGAGCGGGAGGCTGCGGCGCGCGCCATCGCGGCCGGGATGAAGGACGGGGTGGGGGTGACGGTGGGCGTGGAGATCGTCGAACCGGAGTCGCTGGAGCGGTCGGTGGGGAAGATCAAGCGGATCGTGGACCTGCGGACGAAGTGAACGAACCGCCGTCCGGCGACATGTGAGGCTCGCCGGGCCACTCGCGTTTTACGTGCGGTATGCCACCATCCGGCCGTCTGTCGTTCCGCCCTCGTTCAACTCCCGTGCTCTGTGCGCTTCTTGTGGGGTTCCTAAGGTCCATGAGGCCTTGAAGGAAGGGACCCATGGACGACAGACAGCCGGACGACATATCCGGCGACGCACGGACCGACGGCCAGAGCGACGGACGGGCCGACGGACGGCTCGCGCTGCGGGCCCACGGCATCACCAAATACTTTGGCAACGTTGTCGCCCTGGACGGCGTCGACCTCGATGTGGCGCCGGGCCGGATCCACGGCCTGGCCGGTCCGAACGGCGCCGGCAAGACGACCCTGCTCGGCCTGTTCCTCGGCCTCGCCGTCCCCGACACCGGCAGCCTGGAGGTGCTGGGCGCGCCGGTCGGCCGGGCCCTCGCCGCGCCTGCCGGTGTGGCCGGTTTCGTGGACGGGCCGGGTCTCTACCCCACGCTCTCGGCGCGGCAGAATCTGCGCGCGCTGGCGGAGTTGCGCGGTCTCGACGCCCGTACGGCGCCGATCGGTGACGCGCTCGACGAGGTCGGGCTCGGCGAGGTCGCGGACGACCGGGTGCGGGGCTTCTCCCTCGGGATGCGCCAGCGCCTCGGGCTGGCGGCGGCGCTGCTCACCGAGCCGCGGCTGCTGATCCTCGACGAGCCGTCCAACGGCCTCGATCCGGCGGGCACCCGGCATGTGCACCGCGTGCTGCACCGTCTCGCCGCGGCCGGCACCGCCGTCGTGCTCTCCAGCCACCGGATGGACGATCTGGAGGCGCTGTGCTCCGAGGTCACCATCCTCGCGACCGGCCGCGTCGTCTTCTCCGGCCCGCTGAGCGAGCTGGCCGCCGAGCACCGTGAACTCGAGTACCGGCTGCTGACCTCCGACCCGCGCGCGGCCCGCGAGCTCGCGGCGGCCACCGAGGGGATCCGCACGGTCGAGGCCTCCGACGCGGCGGCCCGGTACGGCGCGGAGGCGCTCGTCGTACGGGCCCGGGTCCCCGCCGTCGACGCCCTGGTCGCGCGGATCGTGGGCGCGGGTGTCGCGCTGCGCGAACTCGCGCCGGTGGTCTCCCCGTTGGAGGCGGCGTTCCTGGCGCTGACCGAACGGACGGCGGAGGACCGGACCCAGGACCTCCAGGAAGGCGGAAGCGGGAACGACGAGGCCGACGAGGACGCAGCTGGTCCGCCCGGTCCCGTCGGCGACGAGTCGCACCAACACGACGCCACACCGTCGCGCGAGCCCCAGCGCCAGGAGGCAGCATGACGACCACCACGGCCACCGCCTCCACCGCCTCCACCGCACCGCCTGGTCCCGCCGACCCCGCCGCCCCGGCCCGCCCCGTCGCCGTCCGGCGCGCCTACCGGTTCGAACTGGTCAAGCTCGTCTCGCAGTGGCGTATCCGGCTTCTGGTGCTTGCCTGTTGGCTCGCGCCCGGCCTGTTCGTGGCCGCCGTCAGCCTCCAGAGCACGCTGCCCACGGACACCCTGTTCGGCCGCTGGATGCACGCCACCGGGTGGGCCGGTCCGCTGGTGATGCTGGGCTTCGCGGGCGTGTGGGCGCTGCCGCTGCTGACGTCGCTGGTCGCCGGTGACGTGTTCGCCGCGGAGGACCGGCTCGGTACCTGGCGGCACCTCCTGGTGGCGGTCCGCTCGCCGGGCCGGATCTTCGCTGCGAAGGCGCTCGCCAGCCTCTCCGTGCTCCTGGTGCTCGTGGCCGGGCTCGCCGTGTCCAGCGCGGTCGGCGGGCTCCTGACGGTCGGTCACCATCCGCTGGTCGGCCTCGACGGCAGCGCCATCGGCGCCTCGGACGCGGCGGGCCGGGTGTTCCTCGCCTGGCTGTGCGCCCTCGCCCCGACGCTGGCCCTCGCCGCGCTCGGCCTCCTCGGCTCGGTCGCCCTCGGCCGCTCCCCGATGGGGCTGCTGCTGCCCGCGCTCGTCGCGCTGGCCCTTCAGCTCGCTCAGTTGCTGCCACTGCCGGTGAGCGTGCGCACGGCGCTGCCCGGCTACGCGTTCATCGCGTGGAACGGGCTGTTCACCGGTCCCGTCCAGCTCGCTCCGCTGCTGATCGGCGTCGTCATCGCGCTGGTGTGGGCGGCGGCCGCGACCGGGCTCGCGTATCTCCTGTTCGTACGGCGGGACTTCACCAACCCGACCGACGACGCGTCCGGTCGTCGTGCGCTCACCCTGGGGGCGCTCCCGCTCGTCGGGCTCCTCGTGGCGAGCGTCGTCGCCGTCGGCCTGGCGGCCCCGGCCGAGGGTTCCGGGATCACCCAGGAGAAGGTGCAGCGCTCGGTGGCCACCGCGTTCGCGCACCTGTATCGCACCCAGACCGAGCAGCTGCACCGCCCGGCCGTCACCGAGGAGCAGCTGCACGCCTCGGCGGCGTGCACGAAGGGCGATGTGCGCGACGGGGCCGAGGGGGCGGGCAACGACTGGCGCTGCGTCGTCTCCTGGCACCTCCCTGACGTCGAGGCCACCGGTCAGGCCATCTACCAGCTCGACGTCACCGCTGACGGGCGGTTCGTCGCCGACGGCGACGGGCCGAAGGAAGTGAACGGCTACTTCCTGGTGCACACCTCCACCGGGGACACACCGAACCCGCTGTGGCAGTTCGACGGCACCGTCGAGCTGCTGTCCGCCACACCGCACCACATAGGCAAGGTTCCGAAGGGATGAACTCCATGCAGGTAACACGCCGCCGCAGGCGCGTGCCGCGGGCCGGTCTCGGCTCGCTCGCCGGACGCATAGGCCGCCGCAGACCGCTGGCCACCGCCGGCATCACCGCCCTCGCCCTGGCGCTCGCGGGCACAGCCTTCGCCCAGACCCACCAGTTCGGCACCGACCAGGTCGGGCAGGAGACCGCCAACGGACGGGTCGTCTCCAGTGACCAGTACATCGCCCCGTACGGCGACAGCATGGTCATCGACAGCGGGAAGATCATGTCGTCCGAGGTCAGCCCGGACGGCGGGCACCTCGCGGCCTCGCTCACGGACGGCGGCGCCGCCCTCGGCATCGTCGATCTGAAGACCTGGAAGGTCCAGCAGCTCGTCAGCAACGCGGCGACGTCCTCGCCGCGCATCAAGAGCAACAACGTCGGCCAGGAAGGCCCCACCTACTCCCCCGACGGCAAGCAGCTGTGGCTCGGCCAGATCGACGGCTACACCAAGTTCACGGTGCAGGCGGACGGCTCCGTCTCCGACCCGACGTACATCAACATCCCGGCCGACGGCGCCAAGCACGCGCTCGTGGGTGAGCCGGTGTTCTCGGCCGACGGCTCGACGGTCTACTCGGCGGTCAACGGGCAGAACCGCGTCGTCGCCCTCGACGCGGCGAGCGGCGCGATCAAGAAGAGCTGGTCGGTGGGGAACGCCCCGCGCGACCTGGCGCAGGTCGGCGACAAGCTGTACGTCAGCAACGAGGGCGGCCGCCCGGCGAAGGCCGGCGAGTCCACGATCAACTCGTACGGCACCGACGTTCCGGCCGACCCGAAGACCGGTGCGACCACCACCGGCACGCTCAGCGTCATCGACCTGGGCCACCCGGACACCGCCGTCGGCTCCATCGACGTGGGTCTGCACCCGACGGCCCTGTACGCGAAGAAGGGCGCGCTGTTCGTCACGAACACCGCGACCAACGACGTGTCCGTCGTCGACACCGCCAAGGACAAGGTCGTCCAGACGATCTCGACCAAGCCGTGGCCCGAGGCGTCGGTCGGCTACGAGCCGAACGCGACGACGCTCACCGACGACGGCCGGCTCCTCGTGACGTTGGGCCGCGCCAACGCGGTCGCCGTGTACCGGTACAAGTCCCCGCAGGAGCCGGTGAGTTACGTCGGTCTGCTGCCGACGGACTACTTCCCCGCGGAGATCAGCACCATCGGCAAGCAGGTCGTGGTCTCCAACACCCGCGGCATCGACGCCCGCCGCGCCACCACCAAGGCCGGGCACACCACCCACGACACGACGTCGAGCGTGCAGCACTTCACGCTGCCCAGCGACAAGGTGATCAAGAAGCAGACGGGCAAGGTGTTCCAGCAGAACGGCTGGACGGCCGGCGCGGCCAAGAAGGCGAGCGGCGCGACCAAGGCGAAGGCGGTTCCCGTCCCTGCCCGTCTCGGCGACCCGTCGACGATCAAGCACGTCTTCCTCATCGTCAAGGAGAACCGGACCTACGACCAGGTCTTCGGTGACATGAAGGAGGGTGACGGCGACGCCTCGCTCGCCGAGTTCGGCGAGAACGTCACGCCCAACCAGCACGCCATGGCGCGGCAGTTCGGCCTGTACGACAACACGTACGACATCGGCACGAACTCGGCCGAGGGCCACAACTGGCTGATGCAGGCGGACAACCCGGAGTACACCGAGTCGTCGGCCGGTGAGTACGCGCGCAGCTACGACACCGAGGACGACGCGCTCGGCCACCAGAAGTCCGGTTTCCTGTGGACCGGCGCGCAGTCGGCCGGGAAGTCGGTGCGGGACTTCGGCGAGTTCCACCAGTTCCTCGACAAGCCGGCCGACGCGAGCTGGCAGAACCTGTACTGCGACAGCAAGAACATGGCGACGACCGGTAAGGGCAGCGCGTACAAGCTGACCTCGTCCTCGCCGATCCCGTCGCTCAACTCGGTGTCCGTGCCGGGCTTCGCGAAGTTCGACACGTCCGTGCCGGACGTCTACCGCTCGGAGATCTGGAAGCAGGACTTCGCCAAGAACGGTCCGGCGAACCTGAACATGTTCTGGCTCTCCAGCGACCACACCGGCGGCCCGGCGAGCGCGCCCGCGCAGGTCGCGGACAACGACCTGGCGACGGGCCGGATCGTGGACCAGATCTCGCACAGCAAGTACTGGAAGGACTCCGCGATCTTCGTGGTCGAGGACGACTCCCAGGCGGGCCTCGACCACGTCGACGGCCACCGCGCCCCGGTCCAGATCATCAGCCCGTGGGCGAAGCACGGCGCCGTGGACAACCACTACTACTCGCAGATCACGATGGTCCGCACCATCGAGCAGATCCTCGGCATCCACCCGATGAACCAGAAGGACACCGCGGCCAGCCCGATGACCGCCGCCTTCACGAAGAAGGCGGACACCACTCCGTTCAACGCGGTGCCCAACCGGACCTCGCTGACCGCGGGCCTCGCGACCCCGCCGTCCTGCGGCGAGGACACCCCGGCGGCCCAGAACCCGAAGGCGGCGGCCGTGCCGTCGACGTCGGTCCCGTCGGACAAGAAGAAGCTCGCCGACACCTGGCAGACCTGGAAGTCGAAGCAGCGCCTCACGGGCGAGCACGCGGTGCCGGACTACGCGAACCCGGCGCAGATGAACCACTTCACCTGGTACGAGACCCACGGCTGGAAGAAGGCGTACCCCGGCGAGAGCAAGATCTACGCACCGGACGATGTGCCCGGCGCGTTCATCCCCTCGGCGGAGAACGACGGCTGATCGGCCTGATCCAAACGACAGGCCGAGCGTCTAGCCTTCGGTGAACCGGTCCCTGAGCTCGCGCTTGAGGATCTTGCCGGAGGCGTTCCGCGGCAGCTCGTCCACGAAGACGACCCTCTTGGGCGCCTTGAAGTGGGCGAGCTGCTCGCGTGCGTGGGCGATGAGTTCCTCCTCGGTGACGTCCGCGCTCGTCACCACGACGGCGGTGACGGCCTCGATCCAGCGCTCGTCGGGCAGCCCGACGACGGCCGTCTCGGCGACCGCCGGGTGGGTGTAGAGCGCGTCCTCGACCTGCCGCGAGGCGACGAGCACGCCTCCGGAGTTGATGACGTCCTTCACCCGGTCGACTACAGTGAAGTAGCCCTCACTGTCGCGCACCGCGAGGTCGCCGGACCTGAACCAGCCGTCCCGGAAGGCCTGTTCGGTCTCCTCGGGCTTGTCCCAGTAGCCGTCGCACAGCTGCGGGGAGCGGTAGACGACCTCGCCGGGTGTGCCGTCGGGCAGCTCCTTGCCGTCGTCGTCGACGATCTTCGCCTCTACGAACAGGACGGGCCGCCCGCACGAGTCCATCCGCCCCTCGTGCTCGTCGGGTCCGAGGACGGTGGCGAGCGGCCCGATCTCGCTCTGCCCGAAGCAGTTGTAGAAGGCGAGCCCCGGCAGCCGCTCGCGCAGCCGTTCAAGGACCGGGACCGGCATGATCGAGGCGCCGTAGTACGCCTTGCGCAGCCCGCTCAGGTCACGGGCCGCGAACTCGGGGTGCTGGGAGAGCCCGATCCACACCGTCGGCGGCGCGAACAGGCTGTCCGCCTCCCCCGCCTCCACCAGGTCGAAGACCGGCCCCGCGGCCGGCGCGTCGAGGATCGTGTTGGTGGCGCCCACCGCCAGGTACGGCAGCAGGAAGACGTGCATCTGCGCCGAGTGGTAGAGCGGCAGCGCGTGCACCGGCCGGTCCGTCTCCTTGAGGTCGAGCGCGTGGATGGCGCTCACGTACTCGTGCACGAGCGCGCGGTGTGTCATCCGGGCGCCCTTCGGGAGCGCCGTCGTGCCGGACGTGTAGAGGAGTTGCGCCAGGTCGTCGGCGCCCGGCACGTCCCCGTCGTACGGCGCGCTCGCGGCGAGGCGCATGAGCAGCGTGTCGTCCGCGTCGCGCAGCGGCAGCACCCGTACGTCGCCGGGGAGCCGGTCCGCGATGTCGGGGTCGGCGAGGACGAGGGAACTGCCCGACTGGCCCACGATGTACGCGAGGTCGTCGCCGGTCAGGTTCTGGTTGACCGGGACGTGCACGAGGCCCGCGCGGGCGCAGGCGAGGAAGCCGATCAGGTACGCGTCCGAGTTGTGCCCGTAGGCGCCGACCCGGTCGCCCGGCGCGAGGCCCTCGGCGCGCAGGGCCCCGGCCGCGCGGGACACGGCGTCGTCCAACTCCTCGTACGTCCACGAGCGCGCCCCGTAGCGCAGGGCGACGCGCGCCGGGGTGCGGCGTGCGCTGCGGCGCAGGACTCCGTCGACGGTGCTGCTGGCGGCCTCGGAGTGGGGCCTCCCTTGCTCAAGCGGAGCCGAGAGCTTGGGGGAAGGTGACCTCGTCATGGCGTGATCCTGTGCGGTGACGGGCGCCGGGTCAAGGTGTGGGCCGTGGGCCGTGTTCAGCCCTCGGGGCCGGAGTCCTGTCCGTGGTGGCTGCCCCCGCATCCCGCGAGGGGCAGCCACCACCGGCGCACGGTCACACCACTCGGGTCCGCCCCTCCCAGTACGGGTCCCGCAGGCGGCGCTTGTAGAGCTTGCCGTTGGGGTCGCGGGGCATCGTCTCGATGAAGTCGACGCTCTTGGGGCGCTTGTAGCCGGCGAGCTGTGACTCGCAGTGAGCGAGGATCTCGGCGGCGAACGCGTCGTCGGCCACGCGACCCTCCGCGACCTCGACGACGGCCTTGACCTCCTCGCCCCAGTCGTCGTTGGGGATGCCGAACGCCGCCGCGTCGGCGATGCCCGGATGCGTCAGGAGCGCGGACTCGATCTCGGCGGGGTAGATGTTGACGCCGCCCGAGATGATCATGTCGATCTTGCGGTCGCGCAGGAAGAGGTAGCCGTCCTCGTCGATCACGCCGAGGTCGCCGACGGTGAAGAAGTCGCCGATGCGGTTCTTCTTCGTCTTGCCCTCGTCCTTGTGGTACGAGAATCCGCCGGTCTTCATCTTCATGTACACGGTGCCGAGTTCGCCGGCGGGAAGCCGGTTCCCGTCGTCGTCGTAGACCGCCAACTCGCTGATGGGCCAGGCCTTGCCGACGGTTCCCGGCTTCTTCAGCCAGTCCTCGGCCGTGGCGAACGCGCCGCCGCCCTCGCTGGCCGCGTAGTACTCCTCGACGCACGTCCCCCACCAGTCGATCATGGCGCGCTTGACGTGGTCGGGGCAGGGCGCGGCGCCGTGGATCGCGTGCCGCATGGAGCTGACGTCGTAGCGGTCCTTGACCTCCTGCGGCAGCGCGAGCAGGCGGTGGAACTGGGTCGGCACCATGTGCGTGTGCGTGCACTTGTGGGCGTCGATGAGGCGGAGCATCTCCTCGGGCGTCCACTTGTCCATCAGGACGACGGGGTGCCCGATGTTCAGGGCGGCGCCCGCGAACTGGAGGACCGCCGTGTGGTAGAGCGGCGAGCACACGAGGGCGACGTTGTCGTCGAACGGCTTGATACCGAAGATGCCGAGGAAGCCGCCGAGGTACGCCTCTTCGGGGAGCTTGCCCTGGAGCGGGCGGCGGATGCCGCGGGGGCGGCCCGTCGTGCCGGACGTGTAGTTCATGACCCAGCCGAGCGTGCGGTCCTCGGGCGCCGATCCGCTCTGCCCGTCGAGGAGTTCGGCGTACGGGCGGAAGCTCGGGACGTTCCCGACCGCGTACCGGTGGCTGTCGGGCAGGCCCGCCTCGTCGGCGGCGGAGCGGGCCGCGTCGGCGAACCGCTCGTGCGCGATGAGCACCTTGGCGCCGGAGTCGGAGACGATCCAGGCGATCTCCGGCCCTACGAGGTGGTGGTTGACCGGTACGAGGTAGAAGCCGGCCTGCGAGGCGGCGAGGTAGGCGGTGAAGAACTCGACGCTGTTGGGGAGCACGACGGCGAAGGCGTCGCCGCGTTCCAGGCCCGCCGCACGGAGGCCGTGAACCATCTTGTTGGCGGCGGCGTGCAGGCGACCGGCCGTCCACGGCTCGCCGTCCGGGGCGATCAGGACCGTACGGTCGGGATCAGCGGTGGCCTGCGCCCAGAAGCCGTTGGGGGGTGTGCTGTCGGGGGATGCGCTCATGCTTGTCACTCACCGTCCTGCGATCTTGTTGATGCGGTCGATCGCCTTCTCGAAGCCGCGGGTCAGGTCGTCGAAGACCGCCTGGACGCTGCGCTCCTCGTTCATCCGCCCCACGATCTGCCCCACCGGCGTGCCGAGCAGGGGCTCCACCTCGTACTTCTGGATCCGGGACACGGCCTCGGCGACGAGCAGGCCCTGCAACGGCATCGGCAGGGTGCCAGGACCGGCCGGGTCGTCCCACGCGTCCGTCCACTCGGTGCGCAGCTGGCGCGCGGGCTTCCCGGTCAGCGCGCGCGAGCGCACCGTGTCGCCGGAGCCCGCGGCGAGCAGCTTGCGGGTGACGGCGGGCGAGTGCATGTCGGCCTCGGTGGTGGTCAGCCACACCGAGCCCAGCCACACGCCCTGCGCGCCGAGCGCGAGCGCGGCGGCGACCTGCTGGCCGCTGCCGATGCCGCCCGCGGCCAGGACCGGCAGCGGGTCGACGGCCTCCACGGCCTCCGGCGTGAGCACCATGGAGGCGATCTCGCCGGTGTGGCCGCCTGCCTCGTAGCCCTGCGCGACGACGACGTCGATGCCCGCCTCTGCGTGCTTCTTGGCGTGCCGGGCGCTGCCCGCGAGCGCGGCGACGAGGATGTCGTGCTCGTGGGCGCGGGCGATGACGTCGGCGGGCGGTGAACCGAGTGCGTTGGCGAGGAGTTTGATCGGGTAGTCGAAGGCGACGTCGAGTTGGCTGCGGGCGACCTGCTCCATCCAGCCGGTGATGCGCCAGCCGGACGCCTCGCCCTCGGCGAGTTCCGGGACGCCGTACTTGGCGAGGGTCTCCGTGACGTACTTCCGGTGCTCCGGCGGGATCATCGCCTCGATGTCGGCCTCGGTCAGTGTTTGATTCCCTTTGGCTTCGACCTTCTTGGCGGGCATGACGACGTCGAGGCCGTAGGGCCGTCCGTCCGCGTGTCCGTCCAGCCAGTCGAGGTCGCGTTTGAGGTCGTCGGGTGCCGTGTAGCGGACCGCACCGAGCACGCCGAAGCCTCCTGCCCTGCTGATGGCCGCGGCCACCGCAGGGAACGGCGTGAAGCCGAAGACGGCGTGCTCGATCCCCAGTTTCTTGCTCAGCTCCGTCTGCATGCGCGCAGGATGCCGCAGCGCGGCGGACGACGGAAGGGGTTTTCTGATGCGGCGTCAGATTCTTCATCGGCCGGTCGCACCGCAGGGGTGTTGACACGAGGCAGCGCTGACAGAGAAATTTCATCCGACTCGGTAGATCCCGAAAGAATTTTTCAGAAGGGCCTCGTCCATGACGTCCATGAGTGGAGAACCCGAAGCAGTGGACAGACCGCACAGCGGCGGCTCGGCCTCGGGCCCGACCCGGCGACAGTTCGGCGCGGCGGGCCTCGCCCTGGGTGGCGCCCTGGCCCTCGCCCCGTTCCCGGCGGGCCCCGCCGCGGCCGCCACCGAGGCCGCGGCGGCCCGGCCGACACTGCGGCGCGGCTCCCCCGAGCGCGCTGGCCTCCTCGCGGGACATCTGCGCCAACTCGTCGCCGACGCCGAGAAGTTCCTCGGCGCCTTCCCCGGAGGCCCCAAGCACCCCTGGTACGCGGGCGCGGTGCTGCTCGCGGGCCGTGGCGGCACGGTCGCGCTGCACCAGCCGATCGGCAAGGCGGTGCGCTACTCCCACTACGACGACAAGACGGACACGGGCGTCGAGTTCCCGGCCGACCAGCAGATCGACATGGCCGACGACACCGTCTTCGACCTCGCCTCGATCTCCAAGCTGTTCACGTCGATCCTCGCCGTGCAGGAGATCGAGCGCGGCGCGCTGGACCTCGAGGCGAAGGTCGTCACGTACCTGCCCGAGTTCACCGGCGGCGACAAGCAGGACGTCACGGTCCGTCAACTCCTCACGCACACCTCGGGGTTCGAGCCCGACATCGCCTTCTACAAGGTGTCCGGGCGCGACGCGCAGCTCGCCCTCCTGTGGAAGGAGGCGCTGATCAATCCGGCGGGCAGCACGTACCTGTACTCGGACCTCAACCTCATCACGCTCCAGCTCGTCGTCGAGAAGCTCACCGGCAAGCGCCTGGACGTGCTGCTGCCCGAGCGGATCACGGGGCCGCTCGGCATGACCCGCACCCGCTACAACCCGCCCGCCTCCTGGAAGCCCAAGGTCGCGGCGACCGAGGACGCCCGCGCGCCGTGGTCGGGCCTGGACCGGGGCCTGGTGTGGGGCGAGGTGCACGACGAGAACGCGTACGCGTTCGGCGGCGTCGCGGGCCACGCGGGTGTGTTCTCCTGCGCCTGGGACATGGCGGTGCTCGGCCGCACGCTGCTGAACGGCGGGACCTACGGCAAGGCCCGGATCCTGTCCCAGAAGTCCGTGGACCTCATGTTCACCAACTTCAACACCGACTTCCCCGGCGACGAGCACGGCCTCGGCTTCGAGCTCTACCAGCACTGGTACATGGGCGCGATGGCGACACCGAGCACGGCGGGCCACACCGGGTTCACGGGCACCTCGCTCGTCCTCGACCCGACGACCGACTCGTTCCTCATCGTCCTCGGCAACTCCGTGCACCCCGTGCGCAGTTGGCGATCCGGATCCGCTCCCCGGGTCGCCGCGGGCGACAACATGGCGCGCGCGGTCGCCGTGCGCCCCAAGCACGGCCGCACCGCCTGGTTCTCCGGCATGGCGAGCGCCACGTCGGCGACGCTGACGCTGCCGGATCTGCGCCTCGCGTCCGACGAGGCGCGGCTCGACTGCGACCTGTGGTGGGACACGGAGCCGCATTCCGACTTCCTGTTCCTGGAGGCGTCCACGGACGGCGGCTCGGCCTGGAAGCCGCTGCCGTTCACCACGGGCCGCTCCGACGCCCACCCGTCGGGTGCGGTCGACGGCTACGCCGACCGCACCTGGCACCGCCTCACCGCCGACCTGGGCACCTTCGCCTCGTCCGCCCTGCGCCTCAGATGGCGCTACGCGACGGACCAGCTCTACGTGGGCCGGGGCGCCTACGTCGATGGCATCCGCGTCCTCGACGGGGACGCCGTGGCGTTCGACGACGCGCGCCCGGCGGACGCGTCCCGTATCGAGGCGAAGGGCTGGACGGCCTCCCAGGACTAGTTTCTACGCGTAGTTTCTACACGCGTGCGGTCGGGTCAGCCGCCGAGCACCGCCATCGCGGCGTTGTGTCCCGGAATTCCGCTGACCCCGCCGCCGCGCACGGCGCCCGCGCCGCACAGCAGGACGTTGGCGTGCGCGGTCTCCACGCCCCACCGGCCGGTGCTTTCAGCGGCGTACGGGAACGAGAGCTCCCGGTGGAAGATGTTGCCGCCGGGCAGCCGCAGGTCACGCTCCAGGTCGAGCGGGGTCTTCGCCTCGACGCAGGGGCGGCCTTCCGCGTCCTCGGCGAGGCAGTCCTCGATGGGTTCGGCGAGGTGGGCGTCGAGCTGGGCGAGCGTGGCTTTCAGCAGGTCCGCGCGGGCCGCGTCGTTGTCGGCGGCGAAGAGCCGGGCCGGGGTGTGCAGGCCGAACAGGGTGAGCGTCTGGTAGCCGCGTTCCACCAGGTCCGGGGCGAGGATCGTCGGGTCGGTCAGCGAGTGGCAGTAGATCTCGGAGGGCGGCGCACTGGGCAGGGCGCCCGCGGCGGCCTCGGCGTGCGCCGTCGCCAACTGGCCGTATCCCTCCGCCACATGGAAGGTTCCGGCGAACGCCTCGCGCGGGTCGACGGAGGTGTCCCTCAGGCGCGGCAGCCTCTTCAGCAGCATGTTGACCTTGAGCTGGGCGCCCTCCGCGGGGGCCGGCGGGGTGTCACCGGTGAGCCGGGCGAGGTCCTGCGGTGAGGCGTTGACGAGGACGTCGCGGGCGGCGACGGTGCCCTCGAAGTCGGCCGTCCTGTACGTGACTTCGGCCTCGGCGCCGTCCGTCTCGATGCGGGTCACCTCGTGCCCGGTGACGAGGTCGGCGCCGGCCGAGCGGGCCGCGGCGGCGAGCGCGTCCGTGAGAGCGCCCATGCCGCCGACGGGGACGTCCCAGTCGCCCGTGCCGTTGCCGATCACGTGGTACAGGAAACAGCGGTTCTGGGCGAGGGACGCGTCGTGGGCGTCGGCGAACGTCCCGATCAGGGCGTCGGTGAGGACGACGCCGCGCACCAGGTCGTCGGTGAAGTGCTCCTCGATGCCGACGCCGATGGGGTCCTCGAACAGCAGCCGCCAGGCGGCCTCGTCGTCCACGAGAGAACGCAGCGCGGCCCGGCTGGGCAGGGGTTCGGTGAGGGTCGGGAAGACGCGTTCGGCGACGCGCCGGGTCGTCTCGTAGAACCGGGTCCACGCCTCGTACTCCCGCTCGCCACCGGTGAGTTCGCGGAACGCGGCACGGGTGCGCTCCTCCCCGCCACCCACGAGCAGTCCCGTCGGCCGGCCGTCGCGGACGGTCGGGGTGTACGAGGAGACGTCGCGGGTCGCGGTCGCGAACCGCAGTCCCAGGTCGGCCACGATCTTCTTGGGCAGCAGGCTGACGAGGTACGAGTAACGGGAGAGCCGGGCGTCGACGCCGGGGAACGGGCGGGTGGAGACGGCGGCGCCGCCGGTGGCGCCGAGGCGTTCGACGATGGCGACGGACTGTCCTGCGCGGGCGAGGTAGGCGGCGGCCACCAGGCCGTTGTGGCCGCCGCCGACGACGACCGTGTCATAGCGGGCGCGGAGATCATGTGCGGGCATGACCCTTGGTAACACGAGCCGCGCGGCGTCGACCAGAGGCCGGGCCCGCGCTCACGCGCCGGGCGCGCCCTGTCGGCGCACGGCGACGGACCGTCCGGCGCCGACGAGGTAACCGGCGGCCACCAGGCCGTTATGGCCGCCGCCGACGACGACCGTGTCGTAGCGGGCGCGGAGATCATGTGCGGGCATGACACTTGGTAACACGAGCCGCGCGGCGTCAGAGGACGGGCCCGCGCTCACGCGCCGGGCGCGCCCTGTTGGCGCAGCGTGGCCACCCTCCGGTACAGGGCGACCGCGTCCGTCGTGCGGCCCAGCTGCTCCAGGCAGTGCGCCTCGTCGCCCAGGCTGGCGAGGGTGCCGGGGTGGGCCTCGCCGAGGACGCGCTCGCGGGCACCGGCCACCGCGCGGTACTCGCCGAGGGCGTCCTGCCAGCGGCCGAGCCAGCCGAGGCCGACGGCGACCTCGCGGCGGCTGACGAGCGTGTCCGGATGGTCGGCGCCGAGCACGCGCCCGCGGATCGCGCACACGTCGCGGGCCTCCGCGAGGGCCTCCTCCCAACGGGCCATCCGCCCTAGGTTCACCCCGAGCCCGTGCCGGGCCCGCAGCGTCTCGGGGTGGTCGGGCCCGCTGACCCGCGTACGGTCGTCGATCAGGTCGCGGTAGAGCGTGAGGGCCTCCGCGCTGCGGCCCAGGCGGCCGAGGCTGATGCCCACTTCGTAGCGGGCGGCGAGGGTGTCCGGGTGGTCGGCGCCGAGCGCGCGCGCCCGTGCCCGCACGACCTCCTGGTACACCCGCAGCGCCTCGCTCCAGCGGCCGAGCTGGCCCAGGGCGTAGGCGACCTCGCAGCGGGTGACGAGTGTGTCGGGGTGGTCGGCGCCGAGGACCCGGGCGCGCGCGTCGGCGACCTCGTCCGCCATCCGGTACGAGTCCTCCAGGCGTCCGAGCCTGCTGAGGTTGAAGGCGAGGTTGTGGCGGCAGCGCAGCGTGTCCGGGTGCTCGGGGCCCATGGCCCGCTCACGGGCGGCGAGCACGGCGCTGTACACCTGGTGCGCCTCGAAGTGCCGCCCCAGCTTGCCCAGTACGTACGCGACCTCCTGCCGCGCCCCGAGCGTGTCGGGGTGCTCGGGGCCGAGGACGCGCTCGCGGCCCTCGACGACGCCGCGGTACTCGTGCAGCGCGTCGGCGGCACGCCCGGTGCGGCTGAGGGTGAAGGCGACCTCGTAGCGGCTGGCGAGGGTGTCCGGGTGGTCGGGGCCGAGGGCGTGCTCCCGCTCGGCGGCGACGGCGCGGTGCACCTCGCCCGCCTCGGCCCAGCGCTCGACCCTGCCGAGGCTGAGTCCCGCGTTGTGCCGGGAGACGAGGGTGGCGAGGAGTGCCGGGTCGGGGGCGGGCCGGCCCGCCGCTTCCGGCGCGGTGGGGGTGCGGTCGGTGTCGCGCGGGATCCACTCGCCGGAGAGCCCGGCCGCCGTGTCCGGGGGTGTGACGCGCGGGCCCGGGCCCGCGGTGGCCTTGTGTCCCGTGGTCATGCCGCGGGTCCAGGAGGGCAGCCGGGGCTCGCGCGCTTCGGGCTGCGCCGACCGTTCCGGATCCCGCGGCTGTGCGGGCACGCCCGCGCTCGGCTCGATCAGCGTCGCCCGCACCGTCGGCACGTACGTCCCGCGTCCGGGCAGCGCGCCTTCCGTGATACGGCGTCCCAGCTCCCGCGCGTCGCGCGGCCGTTCGTCGGGGTCCTTGGCGAGCAGGTCCAGGATGATCCGGTCGAGATAGCCGGGCAGCTCGGGCCGATGTCCGCGCGGCGCTTCCGGCTCGGTGTCGCGGTGCCCGACGAGCACGGACCACGCGTCCTCCAGGTCGAACGGCGGGGCGCCCGTGGCGATCTCGTACAGCACGCATCCCAGCGAGTACAGGTCGCTGCGCTCGTCGACCTGGTCGCCCCCGATCTGCTCGGGCGACATGTAGTGCGGGGTCCCCATGGCGATGCCGGTGCCGGTGAGGCGGGCGGTGAAGCCGATGTCGTGGCCGAGCCGGGCGATGCCGAAGTCGCAGATCTTGGCGGTGCCGTCGCCGAGCCGCATGATGTTCGCGGGCTTCAGGTCCCGGTGCACCACGCCCTGTTCGTGGGTGTAGGCGAGGGCGGACGCTACCTGTCCGGCCATGTCGACGACGTCGTCCACGGGCAGCGGGCGGTGTCGGTTGTCGACGAGGAGCTGGCTGAGGTTCTTCCCGCCGAGCAGCTCCATGACGAGATACAGGATGCCCTCGTACTCGCCGAAGTCGTGCACGACGGTGATGCCCCGGTGCTGGAGCGCGGCGGCGACCCGCGCCTCCCTGCGGAACCGCTCCCGCAGGATGCCGGTGAAGGCCTGGTCGCGCTCAGGACCGAGCGGCTTGAGGCATTTCACGGCGACGTGCCGGCCGAGCGCCTCGTCGCGCGCCCGCCAGACCTCGCCCATGCCGCCCCGGCCGATCAGGTCGATCAGCTGATACCGCCCGTGGATCAGCATGCCGTCCCGCGTCTCCCCCACCCCTGGCATCTCCCGCCGTCGCCCCCGTCACGTCGCTATGCCCTCCCCGGCCCGTCCAGTATGGCTTCCCCTCTGTCGACTTTGTACGGGGCGGGACGGGCGTCGACACCGAGTCTCCCCATCGCCCGCAGGATGTGTTTGGGCGGGAGCTGCCAGCGCACACGGGCGGGAATCAGGCGCAGCGCCGTGCCCGTGGCGTGCAACCGGCGCGTGACGATGGCCGGGGCGGGGGCCCGCCTGCCGTACAGCTCATGGGCGTACGGCGGCAGGGAGGCGTACGCCAGGTTGGCCACGCGCCGCCAAAGGGCTTCGCGCGCGGGGATGAGCAACAGGTGGGTGGGCGGCCGTTGGAGAAAGTCGTCGACTTCGCGGGCCTCTGGCCCGGCGGCCAGCTCGGGCCGCACGGACTCGAAGTACGCCGCCAACTCCGCGCGGCTGCCCGGAACCTTCTCCGGGTCGAGGCCGACGAGCCTGGCGCTGGTCCGGTGCTCGGCGACATACCGGTCGGCCTGCGCCCCGGTGAGCTTGAAGCCGGAGCGGCGCGCGACGTGCAGATAGGAGTCGATCTCGGCGCAGTGCACCCACAGCAGCAACTCCGGTTCGTCGACGCCGTACCGCTCCCCCGTGTCCGGGTCGGTCACCCCCAGGTGGCTGTGGATCCGCCGGACGCGCGCGCCCGCCTCCTCGGCGGCCTCGCTCGTCCCGTACGTCGTCGTACCGACGAAGCCCGCGGTCCGCATCAGTCGGCCCCAGGCGTCGCGCCGGAAGTCGGAGTTCTGCATGACGCCGCGCACCGCGCGCGGGTGCAGCGCCTGGAAGTACAGGGCGCGCACGCCCGCGATCCACATCATCGGGTCGGCGTGCATCTGCCAGGTCACCGAGTCGGGGCCGAAAAGCCCGGGGTCCGCTTCGCTCATGTCGCACAGCACCTCCTGGTCGCAGCGTACGCACACGGGCCGGGCCGGAACCCGATCAACGGCCGACTCGTCCTGGTGTGCAAGGGACAACGGGCGAGCGGACGGGGCGACATGAGCGAGCGGGACAGCGGAACGACGGCCTCCACGGACGGGGCGGGCGGCAGACGCCCGCTCTGGCGTCGCGGCCACGTGCTCGCCGCGCTCGCCGTCCTGACCGCGCTCGTCCTGATCTTCCACCGGTACATCCCGAACACGCCGGGGCGCATCGGGAGCCTGGTGGAGTCGTTCCTGCCGTGGTCCTGGCTGCTCCTGGTCGTCCTCGTCGCCCTGGCGCTGCTGCGCCGGGCACCGCTCGCACTGCTGGCCCTGCTGCTGCCGACGGCGGCCTGGGGGTACCGATGTGGCGTGTTGCTGCCCGACCCCTGGCCCGGCGCACCCCACCTGGTCGTGGTGCAGCACAACGCCAGTGACGAGAACGCCGATCCGGCCGGCACGGCGCGCTCACTGTCCGGGCACGGACCCGAC
Source organism: Streptomyces fractus (assembly GCF_049844455.1). Lineage (NCBI taxonomy): Bacteria > Bacillati > Actinomycetota > Actinomycetes > Kitasatosporales > Streptomycetaceae > Streptomyces > Streptomyces fractus. The sequence continues at coordinate 304,325 of NZ_JBMYHI010000002.1, forward strand.
CTCATCGCCCTGGAGGAGCTGCTGCCGAAGGCCCGGGCGCAGTACCAACGCACGCTGGCCGGGAATTACCCTCATCACGCGGTGGTGGGCACGGTGGGGCTCTGGTCGAAGTACCCCCTCACCGGTGTGCACCCGACCGACATCAAGCCCGTGGGGATCACCGAGCCGTGGAACCGCGGACTGCGCGCGGTCGTCGAGACTCCGTGGCGCGACACAGCGGTGTACGTCGCGCACCTGCCCTCGATCCGGATCGACGCGAGTGGCCTCGCGTCGCGGTGGCGGGACGAGAGCGCGCGCAAGCTCGGTGCGGCGGTCGCCGCCGAGCCGACGCCCACCGTGCTCGTCCTCGGCGACCTCAACGGCACGGTCGACGACCGGGGGCTCGCCCCGCTGACCTCACAACTGGACGTGCCCGCGCGCGGGTTCGCCTTCAGTTATCCCGCCGCGTTCCCGGTGGCCCGGATCGATCAGGTGATGGCCCGCTCGGCGCAGGTCGGCCGCGTCCGCACGCTGCCCGCGACCGGCAGCGACCACCTTCCCGTCCTCGCCCGGATCACGTTCGACCCGCTCAGCGCCGCACCCGCGGCATCCCCAGGCCGATCCACGAGATGATCTCCCGCTGGATCTCGTTGTTCCCGCCGCCGAACGTGAAGATCACGGCGGACCGGTAGCCGCGCTCCAGTTCGCCGTGGAGCACCGTCCCCGCGCTTCCCTCCTTCAACGCGCCCGCCGCTCCCACCACTTCCATCAGCCAGGCGTACGCGTCCCGGCGGGCCTCCGAGCCGTAGACCTTGACGGCGGAGGCGTCCTGCGGGAGGAGCGTGCCCTGCTGGACGGCGTTCACCATCTGCCAGTTGAGGAGCTTCATCGCGTCGAGCTTGGTGTGGGTCTGGGCGAGGCGCTTCCTGACCCAGCCGAGGTCGATGACGCGGCGGCCGTCGGCGAGTTTCGTCTCCATGGCCCAGCGCTGCACGTCGTGCAGGGCGCGGATCGCCATGGTGCCGTGGGCGGCCAGCGTGACGCGTTCGTGGTTGAGCTGGTTGGTGATCAGGCGCCAGCCCTTGTTCTCCTCGCCGACCCGGCGGGAGACGGGGACGCGGATGTTCTCGTAGTAGCTGGCCGTGGTGTCGTGCGAGGCGAGGGTGTTGATGACGGTGCAGGAGTAGCCGGGGTCCGTCGTCGGGACGAGCAGCATGGTGATGCCCTTGTGCGGGGGCGCGTCCGGGTCGGTGCGGACGGCGAGCCAGACCCAGTCGGCCGTGTCGCCGTTGGTCGTCCAGATCTTCTGGCCGTTGACGACGTACGTATCTTCCTCGCGGACCGCGCGCGTCTTCAGCGCCGCCAGGTCCGTGCCCGCGTCGGGCTCGCTGTAGCCGATCGCGAAGTCGAGCTCGCCGGAGAGGATCTTCGGGAGGAAGAACTCCTTCTGCTCGTCCGTCCCGAACTGCATGATGGTCGGGCCGACGGTGTTCAGTGCCATCAACGGCAGTGGCACGCCCGCCTGGGCGGCCTCGTCGAAGAAGATGAACTGTTCCATCGGGGACAGACCGCGGCCGCCGTACTCCTTCGGCCAGCCCACACCGAGCCACCCGTCACTGCCGAGCCGGCGCACCGTCTCGCGGTAGAACCGCTTCTGCGCTGCCGGGTCCTCGTAGCGCGCGTACGCGTTCTCGGGTACGAGCTCGGCGAAGTAGGCGCGCAGCTCGGTGCGCAACTGCTGCTGCTCAGGCGTGTATTCGAGGTGCACGGCCCCTCCTGGCGGTCAACTGCGTGGTACGGGAGCCGGCTTGCGCCAGCCTGACGGCGCACACAGTAGAACGCGTTCCAGAAATAGGGAATGCCGGGGACCGCGGGAACTGATGGAACGTCAGCCGAGGGTCTGGAGGAAGTCCGTGCACGCCCGCGCGCAGGCCCGGCACCGTTCGGCGCAGTCGGCGGCGTCGTCCGTACGGTCGCAGGCGTGGGCGCACTCCAGGGTGACGGCCCGGCACCACTCGACCTGGAGCCGCAGCCCGTACTCGTCCTGGTGTGCCTCCTCCGAAAGGAGCCGGCACGTCGCGTCGCACACCTCGACGCTGAGCAGCAGCGCGCGCCGCAGCCCGTGCGGCGCGTCGGCCTTGTCCTGCCCTTCGTTCGGGACCGAGCGCACGGGCCCGTGCACCTGCGGGGCGACGGGGCCCAGGTCGGTGGAGCTGACCAGCAGGGCGCACGCCCGGGCGCACTCCGTGCAGGACTGCGCGCAGGCGAAACGGTCCTCGAGGAAGCGGACGAGGTCGTCCTTGGGCGGTTCGATCATCAGGGCACGGTCGGCGCCCGTGGGGTCCTCGGCGTACGGATACGGAAATTTCGCCAGCGAGGTCACCGGCCCGTCTCCTTTCCAGGGAACGTACGGCAGGGAACGTACGGCTTCGGTGCGGGTAGCCGGATCGGCGTGCGCCAAACCGCGTGGCACACCGGACGCGGAGAGGTGCGGGGCGCACGTTCCGCCCCGCACCTCTCCGCGTCCGCGGCCGGTCAGGTCTTGCCGGTCGCCTTGCGGATGACGTCCCTTGTTCGGTCGACGACCGCGGACACGGGGCCCGCGGCGATGTTCTTCGCCGCGGAGTCCGTGCCGGGGTGCGGTCGCGTCGGCGCCACGGCCTCCGCCGCCTTCACGGCGCGGCCCAGGGTCTCCAGCCTCGATCGGTCGGCGACCTCGTTGAAGTGGGCGAACTCGTGGCGTTCCTCCGCGTCCGCGTGCGCGAGGACGTCCTGGCGCAGCGCGGCGAACCTGTCGAGGAACTCCGGCGAGTCCGGGTCCATGTCATCGAGCTTCGACAGGGCCTTCTTCGCCTTCTCCTCCTCGTCGATCCGGTCCTTGACGACGTGCTCGCCGCCCTGGATGTTCTTGCGGGCGAAGGGGTGCACGACCTCTTCCTCGGCGGTCTCGTGCACCGCGAGCAGCCTCACCAGTTCGTGGAAGCGTTCCTTGCGCTCCTCGCCCTTGGTGTTGGCCACCTCCTCGAACAGTTCGCGGATCCTGACGTGCTGCTGAAGAAGAAGCTGCACCACGTCGTTCGGGTCCTTCGTGCCCTTGGTCTGGGGCATGTCGTGTCCTCGGGATTCTGAGTCTCGGGTGCGGAGCGAACCGGGTACCCGGGGCGTCGGCCGTTACCCGCGCGGAGGACCGCCGCAGGGCCGGATCAGGCCACCCGGTACTCCTCCACCTCTTCGCTCCTCAGCTCCAGGCCGTTGCCCGGGCCGTTCTGCCCCGGGCGCACCGTGCCGCCCGACGGGTCGAGGACGCCCGCGAAGAACATCGACTCGATCCGGACGTGGTCGTGGAACCACTCGACGTGGCGGAGGTTGGGGATCGCCGCCGCCACGTCCGCGTGGGCGTGCGGGGCGCAGTGGGCGGAGATCTCCAGGCCGTGGGCGTGGGCGAGGGAGGCGGCGCGGAGGAATTCCGTGATGCCGCCGCAGCGGGTGACGTCGGCCTGGAGGCAGTCGACGGCGCCCGCGGAGATCATGCGAGCGAAGTACGGGAGGTCGTAGCCGTATTCGCCGGCGGTGACGTCGCAGACGAGGGCGTCGCGGACGAGGCGGAGGCCGGTGAGGTCGTCGGAGGAGACGGGTTCCTCGAACCAGCCTACGCCGTGCGTGACGAGTGCCTCGCCGACGCGGATCGCCTGCTTGCGGTTGTAGCCGCCGCCCGCGTCGACGTACAACTCGGCGTCCGGGCCGATGACTTGGCGTGCGCTGCGGACCCTTTGGAGGTCACGGGGCACGGCCCGGCCGCAGGCCTCGCCGATCCTTATCTTGACCTGGGGGATGTGCTGGCCGTGCACCCAGCCGCTGAGCTGGGCGGCCAGGTGGCTGTCGTGGTACGTGGTGAAGCCGCCGCTGCCGTAGACGGGGACGGTGTCCCGTGCCGCGCCGAGGAGGCGGACGAGCGGGAGGTCCATGAGGCGGGCCTTGAGGTCCCACAGGGCGAGATCGACCGCGGAGATGGCGCAGGACGCGATGCCGGGCCTGCCCGCGTTGCGCACGCCCCGGCACTGCGCCGCGTGGGCGGCGGGGATGTCGAACGCGTCGCGTCCCTCGACGAGCACGGCGAGTTGGTCGCGGACGACATCGGCGGTGGCCGGGGGCGCGTAGGTCCAGCCGATGCCGGTGAGGCCGCAGGCCCTGGCCTCGACGAAGACGATCGTCGTGCTGTCCCAGGCGAGGGTGGCATCGGCTTCGGGGGCGTCGGTGGGCACCGTGTAGGCGCTGACGTCGAGGCGTTCGACGGGAAGGCAGGTGCTCGGGGATTTCGGAGCGCTGGTCGTCATGGTCGTCTGCCGCGCCTCACCCTGCCGAGCCGCTGGTCGCACCGCTGGGTGCGCCGTCCTTGAGCTGCGGCAGCACCTTCGTCCGGTAGAAGTCGAAGAACTCCTGCTGGTCCGGGCCGATCTGATTGACGTAGACACGGTCGAAGCCGGCGTCGGCGAAGGCCTGTAGGGCGCTCAGGTGCTCGTCGATGTCGGGGCCGCAGGGCATCGCGCCGTCGACCATCCGCTCGGTGACGAGGGTCTCGGCCTGCTCGAAGTGGCGGGGCGTGGGCAGCACCTGGCCGAGTTCGCCGGGCAGCAGCTGGTTGGCCCACAGCGTGTGTACGCGGCGCACGGCCTCCGCCCGGTCGGGCCCGTAACAGACCTTCAGGCCACCGGCGACGGGCTTCGCGCCGCCTCCGCCCTTACGGAACTGGGTGACCAGCTCGTCGTCGGGGCTCATGGTGATGTAGCCGTCGCCGACGCGGGCGGCGAGCGCTGTGGCCTGCGGGCCGAAGCCGGAGATGTCGATGGGCACGGGGCCTTCGGGCAGGGTGTAGATCCGGGCGTTCTCCACCGTGTAGTGCTCGCCGCGGTGGGTGACCTCGCCGCCCGCGAGGAGCTTGCGGATGACGGCGACGGCCTCTTCGAGCATCTCCATGCGGACGTGCGCGGAGGGCCAGGGGCCGCCGAGGATGTGCTCGTTGAGCGCCTCGCCGGTGCCGACGCCGAAGCGGAAGCGGCCGTCCAGCTGCACGGCGCTGGTGGCGACGGCCTGTGCGAGGACGGCGGGGTGGATGCGGACGGTGGGGCAGGTGACCGCGGTCTCGACGGGCAGCGACACGGCCTCGGCGAGGGCCCCGATCACGTTCCACACGAAGGGGCTCTGCCCCTGGGCGTCGTTCCACGGGTGGTAGTGGTCGGAGATCCACAGGCAGTCGAAGCCCGCCTGCTCCGCCATCCGGGCCTGCTCGACGAGCTCGTGCGGCCCGAATTCCTCAGACGCCAGAAAGTAGCCGTACTCGGGCATGCCGTCCTCCCGGGGGCGTGGATTGTGCCAGACCGTCCGGGTATCCCGGGCCCCTCGCACGGAAACCAGTCGCGGCACGGGAAAAGTGCCGCCCCGGCCGTATTTCGCGGATCATTCCCGCCGGCCGGGGACGGCACTTCAAAGGTTTCGTTCCCGGGTTTATCGGTACCTGGTTCGGTTACTCACCACCGATACCAGCGTGACCTCGATCCACTCGCCGACGTACTGCGCATCACGAACCCGAGCAGCCACACGACCAGCACGGCGATGGCCACCCACCACAACAGTTTCACAGCGAATCCCGCGCCGAAAAGCAGCAGCGCGAGCAACAGGACCAGCAGAACAGGAATCACGGTGAATACCTCCTTGAGGCGCCGAGTTCCCGAGAATTCCGCCCGTACTCCACTCACCCCTCTGCGAGTTGACGTGACCGCGAAGAATTCCAAGGAAGACGACCGAAGGACCCGGATCACCGTCCTGGTGGCGCTCGCCGCCAATCTGCTGATCGCCGTGGCCAAGGCCGTCGGCGGTCTCATCGCCGGGTCGCCAGCGCTGCTCTCGGAGGCGGCGCACTCGGTGGCCGACAGCCTCAACGAGGTGTTCCTGCTGGCCGCGCTGCACCGCAGCCGCCGCCCCGCCGACCGCAGGCATCCGTTCGGCTACGGCAAGGAACGGTTCTTCTGGTCGCTGCTCGCCGCCGTCGGCATCTTCGTCATGGGCGGCTGCTTCTCGTTCTTCCAGGCGTTCGAGGCGCTGACGTCGGGCGGCCAGGAGGAGTCCCGCAGTGGCTACGTCGCCGGGCTCGTCGTCCTCGGTGTGGCACTGCTCGCGGAGGGCAGCTCGCTGGCCCGTGCCGTGCACCAGGTGCGCGCGCAGCCGGGCGACGGCATCGGCTCGGACCCCGCGCTGCGTACGGTCCTCGCCGAGGACGGCACGGCAGTGATCGGTGTGCTGCTCGCGGCGGGCGGGATGGCGCTGCACATGGTGACGGGGCGGATCGAGTGGGAGGCGGCGGCCTCGTTCTGCATCGGCGTGCTGCTCGTCTACGTGGCGTACCGGCTCGGCAGGGACGCCCGCGACCAGCTCATCGGCGAGGCCGGCGACCCGGAGCTGCACCGGGGAATCCGCGAACTCCTCGCCGCGCAGCCCGAGATCGACAATGTGGCGGCGCTGCACACGATGCAGCTGGGCATGGACTCGACACTGGTCGCGGCACGGATCGACCTCGCTCCCGGCATCGAGAGCGAACGCCTGGAACTGGTCCTCGAACGCGTCAAGCGGGCGGTCCAGGAGCGCTGGCCCGAGGCGGACCAGGTGTTCCTCGACGTGGTGAACGAGCCGAAGCCGGTACGTGAGGGGTGAACGGGGCGCGGGTCAGATCACGCGGAACAGGTCGGCGGCCGCATGCACGTCGGTGAAGTCCTCCACCGAGCGGAGGTTGTCGCACAGCGCGTCCAGGACGGAGTCGCTCTCCGCGGCGCGCGGCGCGCCGACGGCCACGCCGAAGACGCGGAAGCCCAGGCGGTGCTTGGCCTCGTTCCAGCCGCGCATCCACTCCTCGGTGACGCCGCAGTCGTCGTCGGTGAGGAGCACGATGTCGCCGCGGGCACGGGCGGCGGCGTCGAACTCCCGCTCAAGGACGTCGCGGGCGGCACCCAGCGGCGCCTGGTAGCTGGTGCCGCCGCCGAGGAAGGTCTCCGCGAACTCCAGGGTCGTCTCCAGTGCAGCAGGACGGTCGGCGGGGAAGCGGAAGACGCGGACCTTGTCGGCGGCGGAGAACAGGATGCCGACGAAGTCGCGCCCGCCGGCGCGGGCCTGGTCGAGCAGCGCGAGCGCGCACGCCTTCGCCCACACCTCACGGGTGACTCCGCCGGGCCCCGCCTCGTACATGGAGTGCGACGTGTCGACGCACGCGATGACGGCGCCGCGCCCGGTGGGCTGCTCGCCCCGGCTGTCGTAGAGCATCAGCTCGCCGGCGGCGTACCGGGCGGCGAACACCGCGCGCAGGGCGGGCACGCCGAGTCCGGCGAGTTCTGAGGGGACGACGCGGGACAGGTCGTCGCCGAGGGTTACGCCGACGAGCTCTCCGGTGGTGTTCTCCACCTTGCGGGCACGTTCACCCGCTGCCATCTGCCGGAAGCGGCCGATGAGTTCGGCCCAGTCGGCGAGCCGCCCGGCACGCAGCCGCTCGGCGAGCCGGGTCCGCTCCTCGAACGGCAGCCGCTCCAGCTCGCCGGGTCCGACGCCCCAGGCGCGCATCAGGGAGGCCTCCCGGCGTACGGCGCGGGAGGCCTGCGCGGCGGCGCTGCGGGCGGCGGCGCGGACCCCGGGAGAGCCCGAGCCCGGGGAGCCCGGAGCGCCTATGACCGCCTCGACGGCACCCTCGCCCTCACGCCCGGCGGTCTCTCCCGTGCGCTCCTGCCCCTCCCGCTCCAGCAGCCCCCGCAGCGCGGACCCCTGCGCCAGTAGGGCCATGGCCGCGGCGTACGGGTCGCCGACGGTGTCCCGGCGCAGCTCGGCGAACTCGGGCGACTGAACGAGCGCGCTCACGAAGGCGTGGTTGACCAGCCGCGAGCGCGCCATCTCCGTGCGCTCGCGCATCCGCACCCGCGCCTTGTACGCGGCCAGGAACACATCGGCGAGCAGATCCTCCGCGCATTCGTGGCGCGCGGCGAGTTCCACCGCCAACTCCCGTACTCCGGCGGCCTGTTCATACGTATCGCGCCATGTCAGCCGGTCGAACCGGTCCGCCGCGACGGCCGCGCGCGCGGGCACGGGCGCGTTCAGGGCCGGTCCCGCACCATGGTGGCGTCCACACCGAGGGCCTCGGCGAGGACGCGGGCGCGGACGGCGCGCTGGCGTCCCGTGACCCGCTCGATGGCGGCGGTGGAGCGGCCCGCGCCGGCCGCCTCCACGCGGAGCTTCTCCAGGCGCTGCCCCGCCATGGCGAGCTGCTGGTGGGCCTTCTTGATGACCCAGTCGCTCAGCGCCTCGCGGGACTGCCCGGCCATGGCGTCGAGTTGGGTCTCCAGCTCCTCGATGGTGTCGGCCAGGTCGAGCGCTTCCTTGGCGTCGGGGTTGACCAGGTGCAGCACCTCGCGCTCGACGGTCGGGCGCTGGGCGGGCGAGTCCCACAGGACGTGGGTGAGCACCGACAGGTCGGTCTCGGCGACCTCCGGGCGGCCGTCGAGGTACGCGGAGGCCTGGAGCAGGCCCACCGCCTGCCGCCAGCGGCGGTCGGACGCGACGAGTTCCTCGCGGCGCAGGGCGGCCCGCAGTGTGCACACGGCGTCGACGATGGCGTCGGGCACGTCCACATCGGGGACGCTTTCGGTCACGGCCCGCTGAAGGTCGGCCAGGTGGACCGTGGTGCGTTCCGGGGCCCCGGAACGGCCGCCGACGGCCGAGCGGACGAGGGCGGCGAAGTTCGAGGGGTCCTCGAGGTAGCCGACCTCGATCCGTACGAGGAGCCGGTCGTAGATCGCGGCGGTGTCCTCGCCCTCGGGCAGTTCGTTGCTGGCCGTGATGGCGCCGATCAGCGGGCAGTGGATCGGCGCGCCGCCGTTCTCGGGGTGGTAGATCCGCTCGTTGAGGAAGCCGAGTGTCTCGTTGAGGGCGGCGGTTGAGCACTTGAAGATCTCATCGATGAACGCGATGTGCGCGGTCGTGGCGCGGCCGTCGTAGACCTGCCGGTACTCGCCGCGCGCCAGGGCGGCGACGTCGATGGGCCCGAACATCCTGGTGGGCGCGGTGAACTTGGAGAGCAGGATCTCCCAGTACGCCGCCCCCTCGACCCGGCCGGTGAGCTCGCGGGCCAGCTCGGACTTGGCCGTGCCGGGCGGTCCGAGCACCAGGGAGTGCTGCCCGGCGAGCAGCGCCGTCACCAAGGTCCTTACGACGTCGGCGCGTTCGTAGAAGCGCTCCGACAGCTCGTCGCAGATGGCGCGCAACCGCCCGGCCGTGCCGTCCCGCTCCCCCAGCGCGTCCCGCGCGTCCACTGCCGCTCCCCCTGCCCGCAAGGCCCCACCGATCTCAGGTCGGACCCCAAACTACGTCAGTGGCCGCGCTTGCCGACGCCCGGCATGAACTCCTGCACCTTCGCCTTGAAGCCCTGCTTGACCACGTCCGTGCGCTGCGGGTCGCCCTTGATGATCGCCTCCGCCGTCGACTCCATCTGCTCCCATGTCGCGTGCGGCGGGATCGGCGGTACGGACGGGTCGGTGCGGAAGTCGACGACGGCCGGCCCGTCGGCGGCGAGCGCCGCGCTCCAGGCGTCGGTAACGGCGTCGGGCTTCTCGACGCGGATGCCGGTGAGCCCCAACTGCCGTGCGAACGCCGCGTAGTCGACGTCGGGAAGCTCCTGCGAGGGCACGAAGGACGGCGAGCCGCCCATGGCGCGCAGCTCCCAGGTCACCTGGTTGAGGTCCCGGTTGTTGAACACGCCGATGACGAAGCGCTGATCGGTCCAGCGGTGCCGGTACTTGGCGACGGTGATGAGTTCGGCGAGCCCGTTCATCTGCATCGCGCCGTCGCCGACGAGCGCGACGACGGGCCGGTCGGGATGCGCGTACTTGGCTCCGATCGCGTACGGGACGCCGCAGCCCATGGTGGCGAGCGTGCCCGACAGGGAGCCGCGCATCGCGGCGCGCATAGTGATGTGGCGGGCGTACCAGTTGGCGGCGGAGCCGGAGTCCGCGGTGAGGATGGCGTCGTCCGGGAGCAGCGGGTCGAGGGCGCGCGCGACGTGTTCCGGGTTGATCGGGTCGGCGCTCAACTCTGCCCGGCGGTCCATGACTTCGTGCCAGCGCCGGACACTTGCGCAGGTCTCGTCGAACCAGTCGCGGGCCTCGTTGCGGTGCAGCAGCGGCAGCAGGCGGCGGAGTGTGGCGCGGGCGTCGCCGACGAGGTTCACCTCGTACGGGTAGCGCATGCCGATCATGTGCGGGTCGATGTCGATCTGCACTCCGCGCGCCTTGCCGTAGTCGGGCAGGAACTGCGAGTACGGGAAGCTGGAGCCGATGGTGAGCAGCGTGTCGCAGTCCCGCATCAGCTCGTAGGAGGGGCGGGTGCCGAGCAGGCCCGACGCCCCGGTGACGTACGGGAGTTCGTCGGAGAGCACGTCCTTGCCGAGGAGCGCCTTGGCCACGCCGGCCCCGAGCAGTTCGGCGACCTCGCGCACCTCGTCCCTCGCGCCGGCCGCGCCCTGGCCGACGAGGATGGCCACCTTGTCCCCGGCGTTGAGCACCTCGGCGGCCCGTTCCACCGCTTCCTGCGCGGGTTCGGCGGTCCACGAGCTGCGGTCGAGGCTGGAGGGCACCATCTTGAAGGCGTGCGGCGGCGGGGTGTGGTCCAGGTCCTGCACGTCCCCCGGGACGATCACGGCGGTGGGGGCGCGGCGCGCGGTGGCGGTGCGGATGGCCCGGTCGAGGACGTTGGGCAGCTGTTCGGGGACGTTGACGGTCTCCACGAAGTCGGAGGCGACGTCCTTGTACAGCGTGTGCAGGTCGACCTCCTGCTGGTACGAGCCGCCCATGGCGCTGCGGGCGGTCTGCCCGACGATGGCGACGACCGGCACGTGGTCGAGCTTGGCGTCGTACAGGCCGTTGAGGAGGTGGATAGCTCCGGGACCCGATGTGGACACGCAGACGCCGACGCGGCCGCTGAACTTCGCGTAGCCGACCGCTTCGAAGGCGGCCATCTCCTCGTGCCGCGCCTGGACGAACTCGGGCTGGTTGTCGGCGCGGCCCCAGGCGGCGAGCAGGCCGTTGATGCCGTCGCCCGGATAACCGAAGACCTGCTCCACGCCCCAGGCGCGCAGGCGGGCGAGGATGTGATCGGCGACCTTGGTGCTCATGCCGGGCCCTTTCGGTTCGAGGAACGCTGCCGGAGCCCGGGTGACCAGTGAGGGACCACGGAAACCCGGTTGGCGCCGCCCGCCCCGGGTACTCGGCGCCCCGATGCGCGCCACGGGGCGCGAAGGAGGAGGAGACATGAGCTTGGTGCGGGCCGGAGTGCTGGTCCTGGACTGTGCGGAGCCGGAGGAACTGGCCGAGTTCTACCGGGCTTTGCTGGGCGGGGAGATCGAGACGCTGCCCGGCAGCAACCGCATCGATGTCGTCGGCGAGCAGGGCATGCGCATGGCCTTCCGCCGCGACCTGAACGCCGCCCCGCCCAGCTGGCCGCGCCCCGACGACTCGCAGCAGGCCCATCTCGACTTCCTGGTGAACCAGGAGGACCTCGACGAGGTGGAGCGCCGGCTCATCGGCCTGGGCGCCCGCCCGCTGGAGACCCGTGGCGCACGCGGCCCGAACGAGATGCGCGTGTACTCCGACCCGGCAGGGCATCCGTTCGCGACGCACTGCGCCCAGCACCCGGCCCCGAAGACCGGCTGAGCCGGCCACCGCGAAGGCGCCGGGTCGCCTCGAACGAGGCGTCTACAAAACCGTCTACAACCGAACTCGACCGAAATCCTTCGAACTTCGGTCGGAGAAGGAGCCGATCATGAACACAAAGGAGCGCGCTCCGCACCCCGCGGAGACCAAGCGCGAGGTCAAGGGCAGGATCCGCACCTGCCGGGCCGCGCGACGCGACGGAGGCGAGCCCTCCGGTAGCGCGAACGACCGCGACACGGACTGGAATCTGGTGCGCGGAGAGGACTGAGCGAGCTCTTCCCTCCCGTCGATTCCGGCATATGCTGTCGATGCCGACGAGGGGAGGTGCCCCGCGATGCCCACCGCTGCACGGCCGAGGATCCTCGTCGTCGACGACCGGGACGACACCCTCTTCGCGATGGAGAGCGCGCTGGCCCCGCTCGGCTATCCGGTCGACCGGGCCAAGAGCGGGGACGACGCGCTCAAGGCGGTGCTGCGCGGCGGCATCGGCCTGGTCCTGCTCGACGTGCTCATGCCCGACGTCGGCGGATTCGAGGTCGCGCACTACATGTCGCGCCTGGAACAGACGCAGGACATACCGATCATGCTGATCACCGGTGCGGGCCAGGACACCGCGCTCGCCTCCAAGGCCTTCGAACTCGGCGTCGCCGACTACGTGGTGAAGCCGATCGAGCCGTGGGTGATGCGGACTAAGGTCCGCTATCTGTACGAGACGAGCCTGCGCATGCACGCGCTGCGCGAGCGCCTTCGGGCGTACGAGAACGGCGGCGAGGAAAGGCCCCCTCCGCCGGCGCACGCCGCCGCGGGCCACCCTCTGTCACGCCCCGCCTGACCTGCCGCTTCGGCCTCGGGTGGCCATGGTCACACCCGCTCGGGGACTTTCGACCCTCCTCATGGTTGTAGAGTACAACTGCACCAAGAGTTGTAAAAGCCAACCTGATCCGTCCGTGGAGGTCCTGCTCATGAGCGGCACGCGCGAACCGGCGCTGCGTCACGTCCTGACGCATCTGCTCACCCCGCTCCTGATGTGCGTCGGCATGGGACTCGCCTATCTCGGCGCCTTCGCCTCGCCGGAGCCGCACCATCTGCCGATCGCCGTCGTCGGCTCGGGCCCGGAGGCGAAGGTCTTCGCGCAGACGGTGAAGGACAAGGCGGGCGACGCGCTCGACGTCCGCACGCTCGCCTCCCGCGCCACCGCGGTCGACCAGCTCAAGACCCGGGACATCGACGGCGCCTACGTACTCGGTGACAAGCCCGAGCTGGTCGTCGCCTCGGCCGGGTCCGACACCACCGTCTCCGCCGTCGAGAAGGTCTTCACGCCGGTCGCCGCCCAGCAGGGCGCACCGCTGAAGGTGACAGACGTGGCGCCGCCGGTGGACGACGACCCGACGGGTCAGGGTCTGTTCTTCCTGCTCGTGGCGGTCAGCATCGGCTCGTACGCCTCGGTCGCGGTGATCGGCGGCGCGGGCGCGGCGCTGCGGATGCGCACCCGCGCCCTGCTCGTCGTGGGCGCGTCCGGCGTGGTCAGCCTGATCGGCGCGGCGTTCGCGGGCCCCGTCTTCCACCTCGCGCACACCCACCTGTGGGGTCTGTGGGGCATGACGTGGCTGTACTCGGCGGGCGTGCTGCTGATCGGCGTGGGACTGCACACGTTCCTGAAGAAGTGGACGACGCTCGGCGTGATGGTGCTGTTCGTGATGCTGAACTTCACCAGCTCCGGCGGGATCTTCCGACCCGAGCTGCAGAACGGCTTCTTCGCGGGCCTGCACAGCTTCTGGAACGGCGCCGGATACGTCGAGGGCGCGCGCGATCTCCTGTACTTCGGCCAACACGATCTGGCCCGCAACATCTGGACGCTCGTGGCCTGGCTGCTCGTGGGCGCCGTCATGATCACGGTGGCGGGCCTCGCCGAGCGCCGGCGCGGCACCCCGGCCGCCGTGGAGCCCGCCCCCGCGCACAAGCACAAGCGGGCGGCCGTGCGCGACCGGCAACGGGAGCACGAGCAAGAACAGGACCAAGAACTGGAAGAGGAGATGGAGGAGGCGGTGGGCGTCTGATCGTCCGCTCCCCCGGCCTCGGACACGGAGAGGGCCCCGCTGCTCCAGCGGGGCCCTCGCCGTATGCGCTCCGTGCCTGCGGCCGCGGTCACACCCCGGCGGGGATGTCCTTCGCCCGCTTGCGCACCGCGAACGACGAGCCGATCTCCACGACGCCGACCACGAGCAGCCAGATGCCGGTGACCAGCGTGAGGACCGCCAGGGTCTCGAACGGCGACACGATCAGGACGACCCCGGCGAGCGCGGTGACGACGCCGAGGAAGATCTGCCAGCCGCGGGCGGGCATCGCTGGGTCGGAGGCCGCGGCGACGGTCTGCGTGATGCCGCGGAACAGCCAGCCGATGCCGATCCACAGGGCGAGCAGCAGCGTCGACTCCATCGCATCGCGGAAACAGAACAGGCCGAGCAGCACGGACAGGGCGCCGCTGATGAAGCCGATGACGCGCATCCCCGCCGTCGCGTGCGTGCCGAACGCGGCGACGAGCTGGAAGATGCCGCTCACCAGCAGGTACACGCCGAACAGGACGCCCGCCACGCGCAGCGACGCCCCCGGCCAGACCAGGACGAGCACGCCGAGGATCACCGAGGCGACACCCATGAGCAGCACGGCCTGCCAGGCGGATCGCGCGAGTCTGCCGAGCGGGCCCTCGCCTTGCGGGGTGTCGCCGCCGGGCGTCCGGTGGGGAGTCTGCGGGTCGTACGGTGCTTGGGTCATGCTCGACTGTCCCTACGGAACACCGGGCTCCGCCAACGCGCGGGGGCCGAACGAATGACTCAGGCGCCACAATGGATACATGACCGCACATCATGGCCATGGCTCCGGACCGTTCGCCGTCCGCCGGGTCTACGATCCGGCCGCCCCGGCCGACGGCACGCGTCTGCTCGTCGACCGGCTCTGGCCGCGCGGCATCTCGAAGGAGCGCGCCGACGTCGACGAGTGGATCAAGGACATCGCGCCGTCGAAGGAGCTGCGCTCCTGGTACCACGAGGACAAGGAAAACCGGTACGACACGTTCGCCGAGCGGTACGCGGCGGAGCTGGCCGAACCGGAGCGCGCCGAACTCGTGGACCACGTGCGGGAGTTGGCCGGGCACGGGCGGGTGACGCTCGTGACGTCGGTGAAGGACATCGAGCACAGCCACGTGCCTGTGCTGCGGCGGCATCTCGAAGAGGGCTGAGCCCGGCTCAGGCGGCGAGACAGACGGTGCCCCGCGCGCCCTGGCCGGACGTCGTCACGCCGGTGCTGGACACCAGCCGGACCGGCCGCACCGCCTGCACCGCCTGCACCGCCTGCGTCAACTCCCCCTGCGCCAGGACGAGTACGTCGACGAGTCCAAGCCCGAGCGCTCCCGCCACGGCGGCCAGCATCTCCGACGACGCCTCCTTGCGCCCGCGCTCGACCTCCGACAGGTAGGGCATCGAGATCCCGGCGACGTCCGCCACCTCCCGCAGCGTCCGTCCCTGCGCCCGCCTTCGCCGCCGCAGCACCCCGCCGACGACGTCGCGCCACAGCGGCTCCTGGGCCGGAACGGGCCGGGGGCGTCGACTCTCCTCGATACTCATCCGCCCACCGTACGAGGGCGCGCGACGACCGCGCCCCGCACTTCGCCCACGGCGATATCGCGCAGGCTGTCAGCCGCGGTCCCGTTCGTGCCGCAGCAGGACGACCCCGTTCCCGAACGTGTGGGTCTCCGTGAGGCGCAGCGCGCGCTCCGCGAAGGTCTCGCGGGGGTGGAACATCGGGGTGCCCGCACCGACCAGGACCGGGTGGATGTAGACCCGGAACTCGTCCACGAGGTCGTGCTCCAGGAACGTCGTCGCCAGGTTCGCCCCGTCGATGACCAGGTCGCCGCCGGGCTGTTCCTTGAGCGCCCGGATCGCCTCGGGCACGACCTCCGGCATGACGGTGGTGTGCCACTCCCCCGGCCCCGGCTTCAGCGTCCGGGAGAACACGATCTTCGGCACCGCGCGCCAGATGCCCGCGAAGTCGACGACGGCCGGCGAGGCCTCGGGGTCCTTGTCCGCCGTGGGCCAGAAGTCGGCCATAAGCTCGTGCGTGACGCGTCCGCTGAGGATGCCGCCGAAGGTGCGGCACACGTCGTTCATGTGCTGGTGCAGCTCCTCGTCGACGCGGTGCCAGCCGATCTCCCGATCGGGGCCCTCCATCCGACCGTCGAGGGACACACCCATCATGAAAACGATCTTGCGCATTGCGTGCTCGCCTCTCGCCGTCGGCCGCTAACCGCGCTCCCAGTCACACGGAGGTGAGGGGCAGGCGTGCGCGTCGTGTTCTTTCAGGGCGACGCTCACAAGACTCAGCAACAGCTGCACATCCGTGTCGCATTCGAGTAGCACGGTAATCCAGGAGGCGCCCGGTTGCACCCTGATGGCGCTGTTGTGTCGGAGTTGAGGAAGCAGCCGCTGCACCACCGGCGAGGTCAGGTACAGATCGGCGCAGTCATCGGCATGGAAGTGCACAAGGTCGTGGCCCGCCGCGCGAAAGGCGTGCCCAACCGAGCACCGGGGCGGGCCACTTACCAGGGTCGGCCATGTCCCGAGTTCGGTCATGGCGCGCTGGGCCGCGGTCATGCCCCCATCCTCGCGCACGCTTCACCTGGAGGACCACCCCCATCCATCACGCCGTTACAGCGGTCCCGAGCCGACGAGTTGGCCACCGTCCACGACGAGGGTCTCCCCGGTGATCCAGCGGGCGCCCTCACCGGCGAGGAAGGCGACGGCCTCGCCGATGTCCTCGGGTTCGCCGATCCGGCCGAGCGGTGTCGCGCCCGCGACCACCTCTTCCTTGTCCTGCCAGAGCGCTTCGGCGAGGCGGGTGCGGACGATGCCGGGGGCGATCGCGTTCACCCGTACCTTGGGGCCGAGTTCGAGGGCGAGGTGCTTGGTGAGGTGGATGAGGGCGGCCTTCGAGACGTGGTAGATGCCGACGTCCTTGGCGACCGAAAGTCCCCCGATCGAGGCCGTGTTGACGACCGAGCCGCCGTGTTCACCCATCCAGGCGTTCACCGCGAGCGACGTCCACAGGATCGGCGCCCACAGGTTGACGTCCATCGTCTTGGTGAAGCGCGCGTGGTCCTGGTCGACGATCGGCCCGTACGCCGGGTTCGTACCGGCGTTGTTGACGAGGATGTCGAGGCGGCCGTACGTCTCCACGACGTGCTCGACGCAGGCGCGCGCGGCGACCTCGTCGGTGGCGTGCGCCCCGAATCCCTCGACGCCGTCGCCGAGTTGGCGCGCCGCTTCCTTGGCGCGGTCCTCGTCGCGGGAGGTGACGACGACGCGGGCGCCGCGGTCGCGCAGGGCGCCGGCGGCCGCGAGGCCGATGCCTCGCGACGCGCCGGTGACGAGCGCGACCCGTCCGTGCAAAGAGGCCTCCGGAGAGGTCACTTCTCACCCCGTTCCTTGTCCCGGCGACGCAGCTCGCGCCGGGCGATGGTCCGCTTGTGCACCTCGTCGGGGCCGTCGGCCAGGCGCAGCGTGCGCAGGTGCGCGTACATGCTGGCGAGCGGGAAGTCGTCGGAGACGCCGCCACCGCCGTGCACCTGGATGGCACGGTCGACGATCTTGAGCGCGACGTTCGGCGCGGCGACCTTGATCGCGGCGATCTCGGTGCGCGCCTCCTTGTTGCCGACGGTGTCCATAAGGTACGCGGCCTTGAGCGTGAGCAGCCGCGCCATGTCGATCTCGATGCGGGCCTCGGCGATCCAGTCCTGGATGTTGCCGCGGTCGGCGACCGGGGAGCCGAAGGTCGTCCGGGCCTGGGCGCGGTCGATCATCAGGTCGAGGGCGCGCTCGGCCATGCCGATGGCGCGCATGCAGTGGTGGATGCGGCCGGGGCCGAGCCGGGCCTGGCTGATCATGAAGCCGTCGCCCTCGCCGGAGAGCAGGGCGGTGGCCGGGACCCGTACGTTCTCGAACAGGACCTCGGCGTGGCCCTCGCGGTCCTGGTAGCCGAAGACGGGCAGTCCGCGCACGATGGTGACACCGGGGGTGTCGATCGGCACGACCATCATCGACTGCTGGCGGAAGGCGGGCCCGTCGGGGTCCGTCTTGCCCATGACGATGAGGACCTTGCAGTTGGGGTGCAGGGCGTTGGACGTCCACCACTTGCGGCCGTTGAGCACGTAGTCGTCGCCGTCGCGCTCCATCCGCATCTGGATGTTGCTGGCGTCCGAACTGGCCACGGCGGGCTCGGTCATGGCGAACGCGGAGGCGATCTCACCGTTGAGGAGCGGCTTGAGCCACTTCTCCTTGTGCTCCTCGGTCCCGAAGAGGGTGAGGACCTCCATGTTGCCGGTGTCCGGCGCGTTGCAGTTCGTGGCCTCGGGGGCCAGGCCCGCGCTGCGGCCCATGATCTCGGCGAGCGGCGCGTACTCGAGGTTGGTGAGTCCGGGGCCCCACTCGGGGTGCGGGTGGAAGAGGTTCCACAGTCCGCGCTTCTTCGCCTCGGTCTTCAGCTCCTCGATGACCGGCGGGTGGAAGTGCGGGTCGCCGGACTCGGCCATCTGCGCGGCGTAGACCGCCTCGGCGGGGTAGATGTGCTCGTCCATGAAGGCGAGCAGCTTGTCCTGGTATTCCTTGCCCCTGGCGGACTGTTCGTACACGAGTGGTTCCTCCCAAGTATTTACGTACGGTGTCACACGCGGCTGGACCGGCCCAGCAGGCGGTCGAGTTCTGCGGCGGTCGTGGCGGCGTCGCGGTGGACGACGCCGGCGATGCCGATGCGGGCCGCGGACGTGATGTTCTGTTCCAGGTCGTCGACCATGACGGTCTGTTCGGGTGCGACGCCGAGGCGTTCGCAGGCGATGGCGTAGGCGCGCCGCGAGGGTTTGCGGACGCCGATCTCGCCGGAGATGGTGACGGCGTCGAACAGCGCGGGCAGGTCGAAGCCCGCGTAGCAGTCGTCGCCGAGGGAGTTGGAGAGCAGGCCGACGCGGTGTCCGTCGGCGCGCAGCTTGGCGACAAGCGCGACCATGTCCGGGTCGGGGCGCAGGCCCGCCTGCATGCGGGTGACGAGACCGGGTGCCTCGACGTCGGCGCCGTGGGCGCGAAGCCGCGCCGCGAAGCCCTCCTCGAAGGCGCGCTGCCCGATGAGTCCCTTCTCGTGCTCGACGAGCAGGGTGCTACTCTCCTTGTCGTGCGTCAGCAGGCGCAGCAACAGGCCGGGCTCACCGGTGAGTTCGCGCCCCAGCTCCTCGAAGGCGTCGATGAGGCTCGTGGTGAGGACACCGCCGAAGTCGAAGAGGACGGCGCTGCGCGCGGTCATCGCACGGACTTCTGGTAGCGGCGCATGCCGCGCAGCCAGCGGTCGTAATCGCTGCCCTTGTGGCGGTAGAAGTCGAGCACCTGCGGGTGCGGCAGCACGAGGAAGCGCTCGTCCCCGACGGCCGCCACCACCTCGTCGGCGACGTCGAGCGGCTTGAGCAGGTTCCCGGCGTCGAGGACGGCGCGGGCCGCGGCCTGCTCGGTGGGGTCGGAGGAGCGGGTGCCCGCCATGAGCAGCTCGGTCTCGACGCCCTGCGGGCACAGGCAGCTCACGCGCACCCCCTCGTCCCCGTACGTGACCGAGAGCCATTCGGAGAAGGCGACGGCGGCGTGCTTGCTGACGGAGTACGTCGCCGAGCCGATCTGCGTGAGCAGGCCCGCGGCCGACGCGGTGGAGAAGAAGTAGCCCTCACCTCGCTCCACCCAGCCCGGCACGAGGAGCTTCGCCGCGCGCACATGCGCCATCACGTTGATGTCGAGGGCGCGGCTCCACTCCTCCTCGCTCGATTCGAGGCCCGCTCCGCCGCCGATCCCGGCGTTGGCGAAGTAGAGGTCGACGGGCCCGAAGCCCTCCTCGGCCGCCGCGATGAGGCCGCGCAGGTGCTCGGTGTCACCCGCGTCCCCCGCCCGGCCCGCGACGCGCTTCCCGTGGCTCTCGGCGAGCCGCCGCACGGTCGCGTCCAGGCGGTCCGCGTCGAGGTCGGTGAGCAGCACACCTCGGGCGCCGGCCTCGAGGAGGCGCTGGGCGACGGCGGCGCCGATGCCTCCCGCGGCTCCGGTCACGATCGCGACCTTGTCGTTGATCAACATCCCGCTGTCCGCTCCTTCGCTTCCTTCGTCCCACCCGGTGCGTGACACTCACCGTACTTGAATCCGACGTCAAGTTCTAGAGATTCCCGGACAGCTCGGAGAGGTCACACCTGGCCACCCGTGACAGTGGCGGGGTCGATGGCGCGCTTGAGGATCTTTCCGGTGGCTCCCTTCGGCAACTCGTCGACCACGGCGAGCAGATGGGGCACCTTGTACGCGGACAGCCGCTCCTTGGCCCAGGTCCGCAGCGCGTGGATGTCGAGCGCGGCGCCGGGGCGCAGGGCGACGACGGCCGCGACCTCTTCGCCGTAGTGCGGGTCGGGCACTCCGATGACGGCGGCCTCGACGATGTCGGGATGCTCGTACAGCACCTCCTCGACCTCGCGCGGGTACACGTTGTAGCCGCCGCGGATGACGAGGTCCTTCTTGCGGTCGACGATCCGCAGGTCACCTTCGGTGTCGAGGGAGCCGAGGTCGCCGGTGCGCAGCCACCCGTCGGCGTCGAGGGCCTCGCCGGTCGCGTCGGGCCGGTTCCAGTACCCCTTCATCACGACGGGGCCCTTGATGTGCACCTCGCCGACCTCCCCCGGCGGCAGCTCGGCGCCCTCGTCGTCGCGCACGGATACCTCGCAGCCCGGCAGCGCGCGCCCGACCGTCCCCGGCGTGGCCGGTTCGCCCGCGAGGTGGCAGGTCCCGGCGCCGGTGGTCTCGGTGAGGCCGTATCCCTCGACGATGGTGCACCCGAACCGTTCCTCGAAGGCCCGCATGACCTCGACGGGCAGGGAGGCCCCGCCGGAGGAGGCGAGACGCAGGCAGGCGAAGTCGGCCGCCGCGTCGTCGGTCGCCCGCAGCAGGGCGTTCCACATGGTCGGCACGCCCGCGATGAAGGTGGGCCGGTCGCGCCGGATGAGCGCGGTCATGGCGTCGGCGTCGAACCGTTCGAGCAGGGTGAGCGAGCCGCCCGCGCGCATCGTCGTCCCCATCACGCAGGCCTGCCCGAAAACGTGGAAGAGCGGAAGCCCGGTGACGGCGCGGTCCTCGCCGCCGATGGCGTGGATGTCGCAGAAGATCGCGGCGCACGAGTCGAGATTGCCGTGGGTGAGCTGAGCACCCTTGGGCCTGCCCGTGGTGCCGGAGGTGTAGAGGATCGCGGCGGTGTCGTGGGGGTCGACGGGAAGCGGCTCGGGCACGGCGGAGGCGGGCGCGACGCCGGCCAGCCCCTCCTCCAACTCCCGGAACGGTACGCCGAGTTCATCGGCCGCACGCCGCGCCGCCGGGGCGAGCGCGCTCCACGCCAGAACGAGCCGTACGTCGGCGTCCCGCGCCATGTACGTCAACTCGCGCTCGGTGGCCATGGTGTTCGCGGTGACCGCGATGGCGCCCGCGGCGAGGACCCCGTAGTACGCCATGGCGAACTCGGGCACGGACGGCGCGACGAGCAGCACCCGGTCACCGGGCCCGACGTCGTGCGCGTCAAGCAACTCCCGTACGGATGCGGCTCGTTCGCAGAGCTGACCGTACGTCCATGCGCCCGCCCCGGCCCCGCGCAGCGCGACGCGGTCCGGGGCGGAGGCGGCATGGGACCAGACGGATACGGAGGCGTTGGACATGCGAACCTTTCCGAGTATCGTTCCCGGCGATCAAGCCCCGCCGGCGTTTGAGGCGCGGGGTCCGGGGCAGAGCCCCGAGACCGCAACACCGGGTGACCGCAA
This sequence comes from Streptomyces fractus, assembly GCF_049844455.1. Lineage (NCBI taxonomy): Bacteria > Bacillati > Actinomycetota > Actinomycetes > Kitasatosporales > Streptomycetaceae > Streptomyces > Streptomyces fractus. The sequence goes on from NZ_JBMYHI010000002.1 coordinate 325,901, forward strand.
CGTTCCGTCAGGCCGACCCGAGCGACCGAAACCCCGGCTCCCGCCCCTCCATATAGCTGCGCACACCCTCCGCCGCGTCGGGGCGCCCGAACGACTCCTCCATCAACGCCTCCGCCCGCCGCGCCGCAACGTCGAAGTCCGTGTCGAACGCCTCGCTGAGCTGCTGCTTCATCACGCTCATCGACGTCGGTGACGACCAGGTCGCCAGCTCCGTGGCGTAGGCGACCGCCTCGTCGAGCAGCCCCTCCCGCTCGACGACCCGGTTCACGAGCCCCATCTCGTACGCCTCCGTGCCGCGCACGACCCGCCCCGACAGCAGCAGGTCCGCGGCCCGCGCGGGCCCCACGAGCCGCGGCAGCAACCACGCCACCCCGTACTCGGCGATCAGCCCCCGCCGGGCGAACGACGTCGTGAACTTCGCGTCGGGCGTACTGAACCGCACATCGAAGTACAGCGCCTCGACGAACCCGAGCCCCGCCGCCGCCCCGTTGATCGCGCCGATCAGCGGCTTGCGCAGGCTCAGCGGGAACCAGCGGGGCCGCTCCCTCTTCGGCCGTTCCTCCCTCGACGCGTCGGCGGATCCGATCCGCGCCAGCTCCGCCATGTCGGCGCCCGCGCAGAATCCGCGGCCCGCCCCGGTCACGACGATCGCCCGCACCTCGGGGTCGGCCTCCGCCTCGTCGAGCAGCGCGAAGTAGCGGTCCTCCAGATCGTTGGTCCAGGCGTTGAGCCGCTCGGGACGGTTGAGTGTCACGACGGTCACCGCGCCGCGCCGCTCGGCGTACGCCAGGTCCTGGTCGGTCGTCGTCACGATCGCACTCCTTCCACTTCCACGGCGGCGGGCGCACCCGGCACCGCTGTCGGGTCCTCCCGCACCTCACGCGGGTTGGTCTCACGCAGCACCCAGGCGGCGCCGAACGTGAGCAGGCCCATCACCGCGACGAACACGGACACCCAGGTGGTGCCGCCGGTGCCGCCGATGATCGCGGTCATGATGAGCGGGGTGCCGCCGCTGATGGTCAGGGCGGCGATCTGGTAGGCGAGCGAGGCACCGGAGTAGCGCACCCGCGGTTCGAAGAGTTCGCCGATGTAGGCGGCGAGCGGCCCGTAGGTGAGGGACTGGCCGAACCCGCCGATCAGGACGGCGACGCCGAGCCACAGCAGTGAGCCGGTGTTGACCAGCCAGAAGTAGGGGAACGCCCACAGCGCGATGATGGCCGCCCCGACGAGCACGGCGGGCCGCCGGCCGACCCGGTCGGACAGCCACCCCGCCCACAGCACGAACAGGGCGCCGACCGCGGTCACCGGGAGCGCGACCAGGAGGATGGAGTCCTCGTCGAGGCCGAGGTGCTCGGAGGCGTAGCTGATGACGCCCGCGATGCTGATGTAGAAGAGGCAGTTGGTGCCGGCGAGGAGTCCCGCGGCGAGCAGCACGGTGCGCCACCTTGAGCGGATCACCTCGACGACGGGCGCCCGCGCCACCTTCTCCTTCTCGCTCTTCGCGGCGGCCTGCTCGGCCATGCGCCGGAACTCGGGCGAGTCCTCCACCTTGTTCTGCACGTACATCACGACGGGCAGCAGCACGGCGCTCACCAGGAACGGGATGCGCCACCCCCAGCTCATGAACGCCTCGTCCGAGGTGACCGCGCTCGCCAGCAGGAAGACTCCGTTGCCGAGGAACACCCCGAGCGAGACACCCATCTGCCCGAAGGTGCCGGCGTACCCCTTGCGTTTGGGTGACGCGGACTCGGTGAGCAGCAGCGCGATGCCGCCCCACTGGGCGCCGCAGGCGAGGCCCTGCACGAAGCGGAGCAGCACCAGGAGCAGCGGTGCCGCGGCGCCGAGGACCCCCGCGCCCGGCAGGCAGCCGATCAGGAAGGTGCAGGCGCCCATCAGCGCCATGGAGATGACGACCATCGCCTTGCGGCCGCGCCGGTCGCCGAGGTGACCCGCGACGACACCGCCGATCGGCCGGGCGACGAAGCCCGCCCAGAAGGTGCTGAACGAGAGCAGGGTGCCGGTCAGTGCCGACGAGTCGGGGAAGAAGACGTGCGGGAAGACCAGCGCGGCGGCCGTCCCGTAGAGAAAGAAGTCGTACCACTCGATGGAACTGCCGATGAGTCCCGCTGCGAGCAGCTTGCCGGACGCGCGCGCCGGAGGTGTCTCGGCGGCTGCCTCCTCGGCGCCTTTTCGGGGCTGTGCGGTGGGCGGATTCACGTGCGGGGCTCCTCCGTCGTCCGAACATGTCACGACCGCTGCGGCCCTGCGGCCGCCCCCTGTATATTTGAACCCAACGTCAACTTCAATACCTTGAACACGCCCTTGAACAGGGACTGTTCAAGTTGTCACCCGGTGCCGAGATCGAGGAGTCGCCCCCATGAGTGTCCCCGCAGCCGTGACCGAGTGGAAGCGCGTGACCTCGCGGCAGGTGGAGGTGAACGGGATCTCGCTGCGCGTCTTCGAGCACGGTCCGGCGGATGGCGACCAGCACGACAAGCCCCTGGTGGTGCTCTGCCACGGCTTTCCGGAGCTGGCCTTCTCGTGGCGACACCAGGTGCTCGCGCTCGGCGCGGCGGGGTACCGGGTGCTCGCCCCCGACATGCGCGGCTTCGGCGGGAGTTCACGGCCCGCGGACCCGGACGCGTACGACACGCTCACCGTCTGCGCGGACCTCGTCGGGCTGCTCGACGCCGTGGGCGCGGACGACGCGGTGTTCGTGGGGCACGACTGGGGTGCGCAGGTGGTGTGGCAGCTGGCCCTGGCGCACCCGCAGCGGGTGCGGGGCGTGGTGGGGATGAGTGTGCCGGCGGCGCCGCGCTCCCCCGTGGCGCCGCTGCCCGTGATGCGCCGGCGGCTCGGCGACGCGTTCTACATGGTGTGGTTCCAGGAGCCGGGCGCCGCCGACCGCGCCCTCGCGCAGAACGTGCGCAGGACGCTCGTGACGCGGGAGATCTGGTCGGCCGAGTGGGCGGAGCGCCCGGACGAGAACTTCCCGCCGGCGCCGTGGCTGAGCGAGGAGGAACTCGCCTACTACGTCGAGGAGTTCGAGCGCACCGGGTTCACGGGCGGCCTCAACTACTACCGGAACATGGACCGCACCTGGGAACTGACGGAGCACCTCGCCGGACGCACCATCGACTGCCCTTCGCTGTTCGTCACCGGATCCGCCGACCCGGTGGCACGGTTCATGCCCGCCGACCGGCTGGAGGAGGTGCTGACCGATCTTCGCGGGAGCGTCGTGCTCGACGGGGCGGGGCACTGGATCCAGCAGGAGCGGGCCGGTGCCGTCAGCGCCGCTCTCCTGGAGTTCCTCGCGGATGTCGGCTGATACGATCCGCAGCCACCAGCCGCGGAAATGCTGGTGACACGAGCGAAGGGACCCGCGTTGGCTGCTCAGGCCCCGGCCGCAGACGGCGGACAGAAGCAACCCATCACACCGCGCAGCGCCCGCGGCGTCCGCACGCGCAACGCGCTGGTCGTCGCCGCCCGTGAGGTGTTCGAGCGCGACGGGTATCTCGACGCCCGGATCACGGACATCTCCAAGGCCGCGCACGTCGCGTCCGGCTCGTTCTACACGTACTTCAACAGCAAGGAAGAGGTCTTCCAGGCGCTCGTCGCGCAGGTGCAGGAGGAGATGCTCCACCCGCATCTGCGCGAGCGCACCGGCATCACCGATCCGCGCGAGATGATCGACGCGTCGAACCGCGAATACCTGCGCGCCTACAAGAAGAACGCCCGTCTGATGGCGCTCTTCGAGCAGGTCGCCCAGGTCGACGAGACGTTCAAGCAACTCCGCATCGAGCGGGGCAACGCGTTCGCACGCCGCAACGCCAAGCTGATCCGGTCCCTCCAGGACTCCGGCGCGGCCGACCCGGCCCTCGACCCGCTGGTGACCGCGCACGCCCTGTCGGTCATGGTGAGCCGCATGGCGTACCTGGTGTTCGTCCTCGGGCAGCGCATCCCGTACGAGAAGCTGGTGACGACGCTCAACAAGATCTGGGAGAACGGGCTTCAGCTGAAGGAGCCCGAAGCCCCCGGTCAGCGCGAGGGCTGAGCGGCGCGGGCGGCGCGCCGCTCCAGGATCTTCAGGACGCGCCGCCCCCAGCGCAGGTTCTCCTCCTCGAAGGAGATGCCGCGCAGCAGCGTCAGATACGGGCCGACGCGCTCCCCGTCGGCGAGGAAGTCCTCCTCGTCCAGCTCGCCGAGCAGATGCCGCCGCACCCGCTCGTAGCGGGCGAGTTTCCCGCGCGCCCAGTCCATGCGCTCCTCGATGTGCGCGCGGACGGCGTCGAGTTCACCGACGTCGACGGCCTGCACCTTGACCATGAGTTCGTCGCGCAGCGCGAGCGGTTTGGGCTGCCGCTGTGTGAACGCGGCCAGGTCGGCGCGGCCGGCCTTGGACAGCGTGAACATCCGCTTGTTCGGCCTGCGCTCCTGCGGCACGACGCGCGCGTCGATCAGACCGTCGGCGGTCAGCCGGTCCAGCTCGCGGTAGAGCTGCTGGGGCGTCGCCGCCCAGAAGTTCGACACCGACACGTCGAAGATCTTCGCCAGGTCGTATCCGGATGCCTCGCCTTCCAGCAGCGCGGACAGGACGGCGTACTTGAGCGACATGTGGACACAATACAGCGATGCGATTACTGTCACCCGCACCTATTCAACTCGTTGTCTATGAATCCTGTGGGCGCGCAGCCCAGGATCGAGGAGGCACGCATGCACCCCTTCCGTGCAGCCGTGGAGAAGGACGATCTCGACGCGGTCGAGGCCATGCTGGCCGAGGACGTGGTCTTCACCAGCCCGGTCGTCTTCAAGCCCTACCCGGGCAAGGCGATCACCGCGGCGATCCTGCGCGCCGTCACCCGCGTCTTCGAGGACTTCCGCTACGTGCGGGAGATCGGCGACGCCGACGGACGTGATCACGCGCTCGTCTTCGAGGCGCGGGTCGGCGACCGTAAGATCACCGGCGCCGACTTCCTGCACTTCGACGAGGACGGCCTCATCGACGACTTCATGGTGATGGTGCGTCCGCTGTCCGCAGCGCAGGCGCTGGCCGAGGCGATGGGCGCCCAGTTCGACCGGATCGCCGAGGAGGCGGCCGGGACCGCCGACTGAGGCGCGCAGGCGCGGCAAGTGTGACGGTCCTGTGGACCAGCGGCGAGGAACGCGCCGTGTCCATGTCGGGCGCGCGTGCGGCGTGTCAGGCTCCGCGGTGGTGCCGGGCCGATCCCGCCCGAGCGCCCGCCCGCGTTCCGGAGGACCGCCCCATGGCCGAGCAGAGTCGCTCACCGCAATCCGACGAACCGTCGACGTCCGTCGCACCGGGCCGGCGCAGAGTGCTCGCCTATCTGCTGGCCGCGCCGACGCTCGCGGTGGGCGCCCGGTTCGCCCTGGACGCCGCGGAACCGGCCGCGGCCGAGGCGGCGGTGCCCTCGCCCGCGCAGCCGGAGGAGCTCTTCGACCTCGGTGACATGCAGAACCTCGCGGCGGCACCGACCGCGGGCCTGATCACCGTGCGCGTCCACGAGGACGGCACCGCTTCGTTCGCGGTCCCGCGGGCCGAGGTCGGGCAGGGCATGACCACCGCCGTGGCGATGATGATCGCGGAGGAGTTGGACCTGCCGCTCGACGCGGTGCGGGTATCCCTGGCCGACGCCCGCCCCGAGTTGCTGATGAACCAGCTCACCGGCGGCTCCAACTCGATGCGCAGCATCTACCGCCCCGTACGCACCGCGGCCGCCCTCGCCCGACAGCGGCTGGTCTCCACGGCGGCGCGACAGTGGGGCGTCGCTGCCTCCGAACTCACCACGCACGAGGGCGTCGTGTCGTACGGCACCGGTTCCTCGGCGAAGCGCGCCGCGTACGGCTCCCTCGCGAAGGCGGCGGCGAGCGAACAGTCAGTACAGGTGGCGGCGGCACCGTTGAAGGAGCGGTCCGAGTTCAAGGTGCTCGGCACACCACGGAACCGCGTCGACGCGCTGGAGGCCGTCACCGGGCGCAAGAAGTTCGGCATGGACCACCAGGTGCCCGACGCCAAGCCCACCATGATGTGCAGGCCGCCGACGCTCGGCGGCACCGTACGGTCCGTGCGCAACGCGGACACGGTGCGGCGGATGCCCGGCATCACGGACGTGGCCGCGCTGAAGCACGGCGTCGCGGTGCGCGGCGAGACGTTCGGCCAATGCAACGACGCCCTACGGGAGTTGGACGTCGACTGGGGCCCCGGCGACGTCGACGGCGAGTCCGACGATTCGGTGGAACGCAAGCTCAAGGCGGCCACTCCCCCGATGATCGTGCCACCGGTCCTGGCGAAGAAGCTCGACGCCGAGTTCACCTTCGCGTTCGCCAGCAACAGCCCGCTGGAGCCGGACAACGCGATCGCCGATGTGCGCGACGGGCGGGCCGAGATCTGGTCGAGCCTGAAGGTCCCGATCGTCGCCCAGCGCGACATCGCGATGCGGCTCGGCCTGCCGCAGCACGCGGTGACGGTGCATGTCGTGGAGGGCGGCGGCTCGTTCGGACGGCATCTGTTCCACGACGTCGCGGCCGAGGCGGCGGAGATCTCGCAGAAGATGGGCAAGCCGGTCAAGCTGTCCTGGTCGCGCACCGACAGCTTCCGTCACGGCCGCGCGCACCCGATGTCCGTCTCGCGCGTGCGCGCCACGTACACAGGAAAGGAAGTCCTCAGCTACGAGCAGCGGCACGCCAGTTCGCAGACGGACTTCGGGCACGGGCTCGGCGAGATGATCACGTCGACGGCCGCGAAGCTGCCCGTCGCCGGCAACCTCACCTTCGCCGAGACCATCTTCACCCTCACGCAGGCCACCCCGTACGACTTCGGTGTCACCACGCAGCTGCTCAGCGAGGTGCCGCTCAAGTTCGCGACGGGCAGCATGCGCAACATCTACTCGCCGAACGTGGCGTGCGCGCGCGAGCTGATGGTGGACCAGCTGGCGCGAAAGATGGACCGGGACCCGGTGGAGTTCCGGCGCTCGTTCCTCAAGGACGAGCGGCTGCACGCGGTCCTGGACAAGGCGGTCGCGGAGGGTGACTGGGGCCGCTCGCTGCCCGACGGGGTGGCGCAGGGAATCGCCCTGCACACCGAGTACCGGGGCGCCGTCGCGGTACTCGTGGAGATCGACTGCCGGCCGGAGACCGTCGGCCGCAAGGTCAGGGACGGCGTGACGGGGCCGCGGGTCACCAAAGCGCTGATCGTGGTGGACGCCGGGTTCGCGATCAACCCACGGGGTCTCGGCGCACAGATGATGGGCTGCTTCAACGACGGACTCGCCATGGCCCTCACCTCCAGCCTGCACATCGAGGACGGCCTTCCGCTGGAGGGCAGCTGGGACAACTACTTCTACACGCGGCAGTGGAACACCCCGCCCGAACTCCGGGTCATCGTGATGCCGAACACCGGCGAAAAGCCTTCTGGAGCCGGGGAGTTGGGCGTCGCTCCGTCCTTCGCCGCCGTCGCGTGCGCCTACGCGCGGGCGACCGGCACGCTGCCGACACGGTTCCCCATCGACCACGCGGAGCTCGCGTTCGAGCCGCTGCCGCGCGAGCCGTCGACACCGCAGTCACCGACGGACGGACTCGACCGCGCGTACTGAACCGCGCCCCGCTTCCGGCCCATCGTTTCCGGCTTCCCGCTTCCCCTGACTACCGAGGAGACCTGTTACCCCCATGCCGAGCCACACTTTCACGCTGAACGGCGAGCGGATCACCGTCGAGGCCGAGGACGACGTGCGGCTGCTGTGGGTCCTGCGCGATCTGCTCGGTGTCACCGGACCCAAGTACGGCTGCGGCCTCGGCGTCTGCCAGGCCTGCACGTCACACATCAACGGCAAGGCGTTCAACCCGTGTTCGGTGCCGGTGTCGCAGATCGGCCCGGACGACGAGGTGACGACGATAGAGGGGCTGCCCGCCACGGTCGGCCGCGAGCTGCACCCCATGCAGGAGGCCTGGCTCGAACGGGACGTGGCACAGTGCGGCTACTGCCAGCCGGGCCAGATCATGGCCGCCGTCGCCACGGTGCGCAAGGTGCGGGACGAGGGCCGTGAGATCACGGAGGCGGACCTCGACGCGATCCGCAACGTGTGCCGCTGCGGCACGTACAACCGGATCCGCGAGGCGATCAAGTCGGGGGCGCGAGCCATGTGAAGCCCGCACACCCGGAGTCCGCGCAGGTCGTGACAGACCGTCAGCGCAGGTCGTAGTCGACGGTGAAGTCGTCCTCGAGCTCGAAGAGGACCTCACCGGAGTCGGCGGCCGCGTCGGCCACGGGGCGGACTGTGGCACCGAGCCACACCATGTGCGGCGCAGTCCCCACGATGCGGCAGGGCACGATGAAGTCCTCGGGGAAGCGGACGAGTGCCTCGTTGCGCGCGACTCCGGTGCCGCGGTGGACGACGCGGGACTGGACCACCACGCCGGGGCCCGCGCTGTGCTCGGTCTTCAGCTCGCTCGACGCGCAGACCGGACACAGCAGCCGCCGGAACGACGGGGTGCGACACCAGCGGCAGCGTTGATAGGGGAAGCCCGCGTCGGCCTCCGCGCCACCCGGGGCACTCCTGACGCCCTCGACACCGTTCGGCGCCATGACACCGATGCCGCTCGTGAACGTCCCTGACATCACTGACATCCTTCGGCCTCCCGCACTCGCCGGCGCGCGCCGGGCGGCGGTGCCTCGACGCCCCCTCAGCGTATGACACTCAGTGCCAGCCGGTAAAGACACTGAGTACCATCAAGTTGCTTCGGGCTCCGTTCTCAGCCGTCCCGCAGCGCCGACTCCACGCGCTGGATGACCCGCCACATCGGGGCCCCCTTGGTCGCCACCATGACGACGACGTCCTCCTCTTGGGGCTCGGGCGCGACCGCGCCTGCGGTTCTCTCTCCCCATGTCCGCCGTACGAGGCGCAGAGCGCGGTCCACCGCCTCCTCGGCGTCGCCCTCGCCGCCCCTGCGCAGCCAGGAGCGCAGGCCGTTGTTGTGCGCGGCGACGACGGACGCGGCCACCACCTCGGCGCGCAGCGAACCGTCGGCGGCATCGGCCCAGCGCTGTCGCAGGTACCCCGCGAGCGTGCGCTCGTAGCGCCGCACGACCGACAGCTCGTACGTCCGGAGCCCCGACACCTCACGCGTCAACTGGTAGCGCTGCACGGAGAATTCGGGGTTCGCGGCATACATTCGCAGCACCAGGCTGGCAGCGTCGCACACCACGTCGACGGCGTCGCTCCCGTCGCTCGCTGACTCCAGAAAGGCCGTCATGTCGGCGAGGCAGCTCTCGTGGTCCGGGAAGACCACGTCCTCCTTCGACGGGAAGTAGCGGAAGAACGACCGCCGCCCCACACCCGCCCGCGCCACGATGTCGTCCACGGTCGTCCGCTCGAAACCACGCTCCAGGAACAACTGGAACGCCGCCTCGGCCAGCACCTCCCGCATGGGTGCCTTCTTCTGTGACCCGTTGACCTCGCGCGCCTCGCTCATGCCGGGAACGTAACACCGCACCGGCACCCTTGGCACTAGGTACCTTTACAGAGGGAACTGAGTGCCATACGTTGGCGGCAGTAGTTGGACCAGTGCAGTAGGGCAGCAGGGCTGTGGAGGAGTCGGCGTGAGCTTGAGGATCGTTGTCACCGTGAAGTACGTGCCGGACGCCACGGGCGACCGGGGTTTCGCCGATGACCTGACCTTGGACCGTGACGATGTCGATGGTCTGCTGTCGGAGCTGGACGAGTATGCGGTGGAGCAGGCGCTGCAGATCTCGGAGAACTCCGAGGGCGAGGCTGACGACGTGGAGATCACCGTGTTGACGGTGGGTCCGGAGGACGCCAAGGACGCGCTGCGCAAGGCGCTGTCGATGGGTGCGGACAAGGCGATCCACGTGGAGGACGACGACCTGCACGGCACGGACGCGATCGGCACCTCGCTGGTGCTGGCGAAGGCGATCGAGAAGGCCGGCTTCGACCTGGTGGTCTCCGGTATGGCGTCCACGGACGGCACCGCGGGCATCGTGCCGGCGCTGGTCGCCGAGCGGCTGGGTGTGCCTCAGGTGACGCTGCTGTCGGAGGTCGCCGTCGAGGACGGTGTCGTCAAGGGCCGTCGTGACGGTGACACCGCGTCCGAGCAGCTCGAGGCGCAGCTCCCGGCCGTTGTCTCGGTGACGGACCAGTCCGGTGAGGCCCGCTACCCCTCGTTCAAGGGGATCATGGCGGCGAAGAAGAAGCCGGTCGAGGCGTGGGACCTGGACGACCTGGACATCGAGGCCGAGCAGGTGGGTCTGGAGGGTGCCTGGACGAAGGTGGCGTCCGCCGATGAGCGTCCGGCGCGGACCGCGGGCACGATCGTCAAGGACGAGGGCGAGGGCGGCAAGCAGCTCGCCGAGTTCCTCGCGGGCCAGAAGTTCATCTAGTCACCAAGTCGCTCACTCGTCACGGAAGTTGGAACATCCCCATGGCTGAAGTTCTGGTCTTTGTCGACCACGTGGACGGTGCCGTCCGCAAGCCCACCCTGGAGCTGCTGACGCTGGCCCGCCGGATCGGTGACCCGGTCGCCGTCGCGCTCGGCAACGGCGCCGGTGACACCGCCGCCGCGCTGGCCGAGCACGGTGCGGTGAAGGTGCTCACGCACGAGGCCGGCGAGTACGCCGACTACCTGGTCGTGCCGAAGGTCGACGCGCTGCAGGCCGCCTACGAGGCGGTCTCGCCGGCCGCGGTGCTGGTGCCGTCGTCCGCGGAGGGCAAGGAGATCGCCGCGCGTCTGGCGCTGCGGATCGGTTCCGGCATCATCACCGACGCCGTCGACCTGGAGGCCGGTGACGCGGGTCCGGTCGCCACGCAGTCGGTGTTCGCCGCCTCGTACACGACCAAGTCGACAGTGTCGAAGGGCACGCCGGTCATCACCGTCAAGCCCAACTCCGCCGCGGTGGAGCCGGCTCCGGCGGCCGGCACGGTCGAGGCGCTGACGGTGTCGTTCTCGGAGCAGGCGACGGGCACGAAGGTGACCTCGCGCACCGCCCGTGAGTCGTCGGGTCGTCCGGACCTGACGGAGGCCGCGATCGTGGTCTCCGGTGGCCGCGGTGTCAACGGTGCCGAGAACTTCTCGGTCATCGAGGCGCTCGCCGACTCCCTGGGTGCGGCCGTCGGCGCCTCGCGCGCCGCGGTCGACGCCGGTTGGTACCCGCACTCCAACCAGGTCGGCCAGACCGGCAAGTCCGTGTCGCCGCAGCTGTACATCGCTTCCGGTATCTCGGGCGCGATCCAGCACCGTGCGGGTATGCAGACCTCGAAGACGATCGTGGCGATCAACAAGGACGCCGAGGCGCCGATCTTCGACCTCGTCGACTACGGCGTCGTCGGCGACCTCTTCGACGTCGTTCCCGCCCTGACCGAAGAGGTCAAGACCCGCAAGGGATAAGCGAGTTCGAGACTGCCGCCGCGCCCGGGATCCTCACGCCTCCTGGGCGCGGCGGCGTGCGTAGTGCCCGGCCGCGACCAGCGCGCCGGCGATGAGCACCCCGCCCAGGGCCAGTTGCGCGACGCTCAGTGTGCCGAGCGAGCCGCCGTCCCCGGCGTTGACGCCGCCCAGTTCGGTGCCGCCCCGGCCCGACACGGTGAGCGTCTGCCGGACCTCGGTGCCGCTCTCGCAGGACACGGTGACCGGGAAGGTGCCGGACCTGGCGCCCGTCGGCACCTTGAACTGGCCCGTGACCGAGCCCTCCTGGGTCGCCGTCTGCAAGGGGAACTCGCCCGCGCCGAGGCTGTCGGCGTCCCCCGTCGCGGTCCGGTCCTCGCCGCAGGCGCTCGTACTCGCCGTGACGCTCGCGCCCGGCCCGGGGTCGGCGGGCACGAGCTCCAGCGTTCCCGACATGTCGGCCACCGGCGGGCTCTCGGTCCACGACGTGTCGGTGTCCCACGCGGAATCGTCGTCCGCGGCCAGGGCCGCCGGGCACATCAGGGCCCCGAAGGCGAGTGTGGCCGCGGCGACGGCGGCGGTCGGCCAGGACGCGGTGCGGCCCATGCGGATCCTCTCGGCGGGCCCGGCGAACGGACCACGGATGTGCGGGTACTCCGCCATCGATCCCACCGCGTGGACGCGCCCACCGCCTGTCGAGACGTCGAGTCGGGTGACGCGGCCGCCTCTGACGCCTCTCTGAAGCCGGGGGACGCGCCTAGATGTAGCCGTGCGTCCGATGCGCCTCGACCAGCTTGACCCTCGCCGACTCCAGCCGGTGCGCCATCACCTCGGCCACCCCGTGCAGCACCGCGACGCCGATCCTCGGTTCCTGCTCGCACAGCGTGCGTACGGTCGCGCCGTCGAACTCGTAGGCCCGCACCGGGCTGAACGCCTCCGCGCCGAAGTCCCATTCGTACGGTTCGAACAGCCAGGACCAGCCCAGCAGATCGCCCGGACCGAGCGGGTCGATGGGCAGCAGGGCGCGGTCGGAGACGCGGACGTCGAGGGTGACCATCCCGGTCCGGATGATCCAGAACCGGTCCGCCCGGTCCCCCTCCTCGAAGATCCGGGTGTCCTGGTCGAACGAGACCTCTTTGGCCAGGGGCATCAATCGGTCCCGGTCCGCGTGCGAGAGCCGGTTCAGGAGTCGTGTCTGGGCCGTCATGGTGGCCACCTCCACCGTCGTGTCATTCCAGCGTACGTACGTCACGTTCGTGACCCGCCCGGCTCGGCGGGGAGGATCACGGCCGCCCCGATCGGAGCGGCCGTCACCCGAACAGCGTATTTCCGCGCGCCGACGCCCGCACCTCGGGCGGGCGTCCCCCGTGTGCGGCGGCCGTATGGCGTACGTGGAGCGCGGTCGCGCCGGGCCGGTTCTACGTTTCCGGCATGGCGTCTATCCTCCGCTTTCGCCCTGCCCTCGGCAGGGCCGTTGTCTCCTGCGGCGTGTGCGCGGCGGTGTCCGCGGGCACCGTCGGCCCCGCCTGCGCCGATCCGCCGGTGCCGGACCCGCCCGCGCCGCCGTCCCTCTCCGCGCTGTCGTGGGAGGTCATGGACGCGCGCACCGGGGACGTCCTCGCCTCGAAGGCGCCGCACCGCAGGCTGCCGCCCGCGAGCACGCTCAAGACCCTGTTCGCCCTGACCGTGCTGCCGAAGCTGCCCCAGAGCGAGGTGCACCGGGCCACGTACGGGGATCTCTCCGACGTGTCCGAAGGCAGCAGTCTCGTCGGGGTCGACGAGGGGCACCGGTACACGGTCGCCGACCTGTGGCGCGGCGTGTTCCTCAGCTCCGGCAACGACGCCGTGCACACGCTCGCCCACATGAACGGCGGCGTCCCCCGCACGGTCGCGCAGATGCAGGCGACCGCCCGCCGGATCGGCGCCCGCGACACCCAGGTCCGCTCCCCCGACGGCTATGACACGAGCGGCCAGTTCTCCTCGGCCCACGATCTGGCGCTGATCGCCAGGGAGGGCCTCAAGAACCGCGACTTCCGGCATTACATGGCGACGAAGTCGGCGCGCTTCCCTGCGGCCGGCGGCCCGCGGGCGTTCGGCATCGAGAACACCAACCGGCTCCTCGTGGGCTCGCACGGGGTGGAGCCCTATCCGGGCCTGATCGGCGTCAAGAACGGCTACACGTCCAAGGCCGGCTGCACCCTGGTCTCCGCCGCGACCCACGGGGGGCGCACGGTCGTCGTGACCGTCATGAACCCGCAGGACGGGGACTTCAACGCGGTCTACGAGGAGAGCCGCGCGCTGCTCGACTGGGGCGCGCAGGCGGCTCCGCTGCACGCACGACAGGCGGCGGCGACCCGGCGCCCGTCGGCTCCGCAGCAGTTGGCGGCGGCCGCTCCGGCGCCCGCGCCCGCCACCGGCGCCGAGCCTGACGACGCGTCGGGCGGACTGGGCCGGCACCTGGGCGCGGCGGCCGGGCTGCTCGCTCTGGCCTGTGCGCCCGTGCTCGTCGGCAGGCGGCTGCGCCGGCGACGGCACGGGGCCGGGGTCCGCTGATGCCTGCGATAGCCGGGTCCCCGCCCGCGGTGCGGCGTCGGCGCCCCACGTGGTCCTTCCTCGCGGCGACGCTGCTCGCGGGGGTGCTGCTGGTGCACCACGGGATGTCCGGTGACGGTCCGCCGCAGCCCGAGCCGGGCGCCGCGAAGCTCGGCACCGACACGCCGCCCGCCGACCCGCTGCCCGCCGCCGTCCCCCAGCGCATCCGCATCCCCGAGATCGGTGTGAACGCGCCGCTGACGCGGGTCGGCCGGGACGCGGAGGGCTGGCTGGACGCCCCGCCGCCGGACAGGGCGAATCTGGCGGGCTGGTTCCCGGGGGCGGTCACGCCCGGGGAGCGCGGCACGGCGATCGTCGACGGGCACGTCGACAACGCCGAGGGCCGCGCCGTCTTCTACGGTCTCGGCGCGCTCAAGAAGGGCGAGCACATCGAGATCGACCGCGCCGACGGGAAGACGGCCGTCTTCGAGATCCACGGCATCGACGTCGTCGACAAGAAGCACTTCCCGTCCCGCCGGGTCTACGGCGGCACGGGCCTGCCCGAGCTCCGCGTCATCACCTGCGGCGGCACGTACAGCAAGAGCACCGGGTACGCGGGGAACGTCGTCCTGTACGGGCTGCTCACCTCGGTCCGCGAACGCGCATGAGTGCCGCGGAGGCGCCCTCTCCGTAGAGCCGACTAATCGTGCGGGGCCTCCCCCGTCACCCGATGGTCCGCGTGGCTCAGCGCCTCCGTCACCAGGCGCCGCAGGTGCCCGTCAGCGAGGCGGTAGTGCATGTGGCGCCCTTCGCGGCGCGCCTCGACCAGGCCCGCGAGCCGCAGCTTCGCCAGGTGCTGGCTGACGGCTGTGCGCGATGCCGCGACACGGTCGGCGAGCGAGCCCACGTCCGACTCCTCCAGGGCGAGCAGCCACAGCACGTGCAGCCGGGTCGCGTCCGACAGGAGGGCGAACACCCTTGTCGCCTCGGCGAGTCGGGCGGCGTCGGGCTCGCGCGGGTGCGCGGGGACCGCTGTGGGGGTGGGGTCGCTTGCGGGCATGGCCTCAGCCTAGAGCCCCCTCTCCCGGCCTGGGGCTCCTGCCATGGAGCCCTTGCGCGGACGGCACAACCGGCGGGAACATGCTCGTCATGTGCGCAGGTGCGCACATGACGAGTAATCTGCCGGTGCAGCCTTCGGGAGGGGCCCGCATGCTCACGGTTCTGCGCCATCGCACCTACCGCCGCCTGTTCGGCGCCCAGGTCGTCGCCCTCGTCGGCACCGGCCTCGCCACCGTCGCGCTCGGTCTCCTGGCGTACGACATCGCGGGCGCGGACGCCGGCGCCGTACTCGGCACGGCGCTCGCGATCAAGATGACGGCGTACGTGCTCGTCGCACCGCTCGTCGGGGCCGTCGCCGAACGACTGCCGCGCCGCGCGGTGATGGTGGGCTCCGACCTGCTGCGGGCCTCCGTGGCGCTGCTGCTGCCCTTCGTGGACCAGGTGTGGCAGGTCTACGTCCTGGTGTTCGTGCTGCAGTCCGCGTCGGCCGTCTTCACGCCCACCTTCCAGGCGCTGATCCCGGAGGTGCTGCCGGGCGAACGGGACTACACGCGCGCGTTGTCGCTCGCCCGGCTCGCGTACGACATGGAGAGCCTGTTCAGTCCGGCGCTGGCCGCGGCACTGTTGTCCGTGCTCTCGTACCACCGCCTGTTCACGGGAACGGTGGTCGGCTTCCTCGCCTCGGCCGCGCTCGTGCTCTCGGCGACGCTGCCCGAGCGTGTCCACGCGCCTGCGCGCGCGGGTGGCGTGTTCGCCAGGGCGACGGCCGGGACGCGCCTCTTCCTCGCACTCCCGCAGCTGCGGGGCCTGCTGGCGCTGAACCTGGCCGTGGCGGCGGCGAGCGCGCTGGTGACCGTCAACTCCGTCGTCTACGTACGGGACTTCCTGGGCCTGTCGTCGGGCGCGGTGCCGCTGGCGCTCGGGGCGTACGGGGCCGGGTCGATGGCGGTGGCGCTCGTGGTGCCGCGGATCCTTGAGCGGGTGGGTGAACGGGCGGTGATGGTGCGCGGGGCGCTGACGCTGGGCGGCGTGTTCGCCGGCGTCGGGGTCATCACGGCGGCGCACACCGGGAGTTGGCGGGTGCCCGCGCTGCTCGCCGCGTGGGCGGCGTTCGGTGGCGCGTGCTCGATGGTGCTCACGCCGGCCGGCCGGCTGGTCCGGCGGGCCGCGCCGGAGCGGGACCGTGCGGCGGCGTTCGCCGCGCAGTTCTCCCTCTCGCACGCGTGCTGGCTGCTCACGTATCCGCTGGCGGGGTGGCTGGGCGCGTGGGCCGGTCTCGGCGCGGCCGTGGCCGGGCTCGGGGTGGTGGCGGTGGGCGCCGGGGTCGCGGCGGCGCGGTTGTGGCCCGTGGCGGTGGACGGCTCGGTCCCGGAGGTGGAGCACGAGCACGCGGGGCTCGCCGCGGACCATCCGCATGTGCGCGGCGCCGTGCGGATCGCGGGCGGTTGGCGGCACAGCCATCGGCGGTTCGGTGACGCCCTGCACGCGACCCCGCACGCGACCCGCTGAGCCGGTCGTCGGGCACGCGGCGCCGAGCAGGCACCATGCTGCCCATGGGACTTCACGAACAGCAGGCGCGTGACGAACAACAGGGGCGACACCAACAGCAAGGGCTTCGCGAACCGCAGGGGCTTCACGAGCGATACGGGCTCACGCGATTGATCAACGCCCGGGGGCCGTTCACGCCGACCGGTGTCTCGCGCAGTGACGAGCCGGTCGGGCGCGCGGTCGCGGAGGCGCTGGGCGGCTTCTTCGTCATGGAGGAGCTGCACGACCTCGCCGACCGTACCCTCGCACGCGCCACCGGCGCGGCGGCCGGAACGGTCGTGCACTGCACGTCGTCCGCGATCACGCTGTCCGTCGCGGCCGCGATGACGGGCGAATCGGCGGAGCGGATCGCCTCGCTGCCGGACACCGGTGGGCTGCCCGCGCGCGTGGTGCTGCCGGCGGGCCACGCCATCGACTACGGGCACCCGCTGGTCCAGGACATCCGTCTCGCGGGCGGGACACCCGTCCTGTCGGGCTCCGACGCCGCCTGCACGCTGGACGAGTTGGAGAAGGACCTGGCGCATCCCGGCACCGCGTGTCTCGTGCTGGTGTCGTCGCGGCTCACGCGCGGGGCGCGGATCCCGGTCGCCGAGGCCGTCGCGGCGGCGCACCGGCGCGGGGTGCCGGCGATCATCGACGGGGCCGCGCAGTCCTTCCGGGTCGGTGAACTC
This sequence comes from Streptomyces fractus, assembly GCF_049844455.1. Taxonomy (NCBI): domain Bacteria; kingdom Bacillati; phylum Actinomycetota; class Actinomycetes; order Kitasatosporales; family Streptomycetaceae; genus Streptomyces; species Streptomyces fractus. The sequence continues at coordinate 343,123 of NZ_JBMYHI010000002.1, forward strand.
CTCGGCACCGGCGCGGATCTCGTCCTCGTCAGCGGCCAGAAGTACCTGGGCGGCCCGACCGCGGGCCTGGTGCTCGGCCGCGCCGGGGCCGTCCGGGCCGTGCGGGCGCAGGGCAAGGGAATCGGCCGGGCGATGAAGGCGAGCAAGGAGGCGATCGTGGGCACGCTCGCCGCGCTGGAGGCACGGCAGGAGCTTGACGTGTCCGTGTGGAAGCGTCAGCAGGAGGAGAAGGTCGCGCGTTTCGTCGCCCGCGCGGGCGCGCTGCCCGGCCTCACCGCACACCCCGTCCCCGACCCGACCGGCCTGCCGTTCCCCCGCGCGGCGCTGCGGGTCGACGCGGCACGTGCCGGGCTCGACGCGCCGGCCCTCGCGGACGCGCTCAGGGCCGGGGACCCGCAGATCTGGCTCTACACGGACCGCCAGGACGACGACGAGCTGGCCCTGGAACTCGTACCGCTGTCGGACGAGGAGGTCGACGTGGTCCTGAGCAGGGTCACCGAGATCGTTGGCGCGGGGGCCGGCCTCATCGGCTGACCAGGGCGCCGTCCCGTGCGCGCAGCGTGAAGTCCGCGGTGGCGGGGGCTCCTTGGCGTACGAGGATGCGCTGTGCCTCGGGGTGTCTGCCGGGGGCCGACGCCACCAGGCTGAGGTGGTCCTCGGGCAGGCCCGCCACCGCGTAGCGGCCCTGGTCGTCGGTGAACGTGGAGACCAGTTGGCGTCCGCGGCCGTCGAGGACGACGACGGCGGCGCCCCGCACCGGTGTGTGCTGTGCGTCGCCGACCACGCCGGTCAGGGCGGGGACCGGTTCGCCGAAGTGGTGGCGCTGGGCGGGCAGCGCGGTGGGCACGGGGGTCTCGGCGGCGGGGTCGTCGACCGGGGGCGCTTCGGGCGAGGCCGCGCGCCGGTGTCGCGCGTGGTCGAGGCCGAGCAGGGCGAGGCCCGCCACGATCCAGCCGCACAGGACGAGGATCGGCTTGAGGGTCCCTGCCCCGTCGAAGTACAGCACTCCGCGCAGCGCGTCGACGGCGTTGGCGAGCGGCATCACGGCGTGCACGCCCTGGAAGAACTCCGGCAGCAGCGGGGCGGGCACCGCTCCCCCGCTGGTCGGGATCGACATCACGATGAACAGCGTCATGCCGACAGCGGGCAGGAACTGCCGGGTGAACGGCGCGAGCCCGGAGGCGGCCGTAGCGACCGCCGTGCTGAGGAGGAAGGCCACGCCGAGGACGGCCGGATGCGCGTCGAAGTAGCCGAGCCCGACGCCGACCCCGTAGCCGACGAGGCTGAACACGGCGGCGACGGCCGCGATGGCCAGGAGCTTGCGGCGCCGGTCGAGGCCGACGGCCCGCAGCAGCGTCGTGGCAAGGATGTACGCGGGGATGTTCCAGGCGATGGCGAAGTACAGGACCGTCGAGCCGAGCAGGTCCTTCCGCGCGGTCGGTGCGACGTCCCGGACGGTCGGGGCGCCGCCCGCGAGCCCGCCGAAGGCCCCGGTGAGGGTCTGCTCCAGGGAGGCGCCGTTGCCCTTGGCGACGTACAGGACGGGGCGGTGCCCGGTGACGTATCCGGCGAAGGCATCGCGGTCGAGGACCGCCTGGCGGGCCTCGCGGGCGGTGTCCACGGGGGTCACGTCGAAGCCGTCGGGGTACCGCGCGCGCAGCTCGCCCTCGACCCGGTCCGCCGAACCCGCCACGACGACCTCGACGTGGTGCGGCTTCGGGGCGTGCAGGGCCGGGGCGAAGAAGCAGAGGACGCCGAGGAAGAGGACGGCGGGGAACCAGGCCGCCTCGGCGAACGCCTTGACGACGGCGCCGCGCGGGCGTTCGTAGATGTACCGATCGGAACAGGAATCCATGATGAATGGACGATACATGTACCGTCCGGTACGTTCAAAGGGTGCCCCGAACCGTGAACACCGAGAAGCGCGCCGAGCTGCTCGGCCAGGTGGTGGCGTACGTGCAGCGCCACGGCCTCGCGCACCTGTCGCTCGCTCCGCTCGCCGTCGAGATCGGCACCACGAAGCGGATGCTGCTGTACTACTTCGGCAGCCGCGAGCACCTGATCGCGCGCGCCCTCGCCGCGAGTCGGCCCGACGCCCACGCGCTGTTCGACCCGGTCGAGGACGTCGAGGCGCTGCGCGGCTCGGCCCGCGCGCTGTGGACGGCGATCACGGTGGGCGAGCAGGCCGGGCCGATCCGGATGCTGCTCCAGCTGCTGAGCCTCGCGGCGACCGACCCGGATCAGTACGGGGAGTTGGCCCGCGAGACCGTCGCGTTCATGGTCGATCCGATCGCGGACGCGTATGTCCGCCTCGGCCACCCGGGGCCCGCGGCGCGCGAGCGGGCGACCCTGCTCGTGTCCGGGCTGCGCGGCCTGTGCCAGGACCGGCTGGTGACGGGCGACGCGCCCCGTACCGACGCGGCGGCCCGACGCCTCATCGACGCGGCGGTGTCCCCCGCGTGAAGCACGCGCGTGACCGGGCGGGCCAGCACTCGTGAAGATTCCGGGCACATTTGCGTTAGTGAGCGGGCCTGCGTGTTACCCCGAGGGGTGAAGCGGTCAATGCTGGCCGTGGCGGGTTCGGCAGTGAGCCCGCACCCGCTTCTCGGTGGGAGCCTTCGCGGCCCGGGCCGGGGAGCGGGGTCTCAGTGCGGTTCCGGCGTGACCCCCGCCGCCGCTCCCCCGCCCCGCATCGCGAGCTGACGCTCCAGCTCGGCGCGGATCACCGGGTCGAGTTCGCGAGTGCGTGGCCAGGCGACCAGCCACCGGGCGACGAGGCGGACCTTGGTGTTGGTGTGCATCGAGGTCTCGCGCAGCACGTCCCAGGCCTCGGCCGGCGTGCCGCCACCCACCGCGATCACGACTCCGATGGCCTGGTCGACCTCGGCGTGCGAGGTCACGGCCTCCTTCAACTGCTGTACTTGCGCCTCGAGTTCGCTGGACCGCTCGCCCCCCTCACAGGCAGCGTCCGCTGCGCGGCGGCGAGCCGGGAGCATCACGGTGTACCTCCAAGTGCCGTACTGGGGGCAGAGAACCCCCAGTTGGCTTCTACCACTCCTGCCCGGCCCCACGCGCGGCAACCCTCCCCTCGCGTATGCCCTGTCGCGTATGCGCGCGACAGTTGACCGAAGCGGCCCTCTGTACGGGTCGGCGCGGCATCAAGTACGTTCACCTTTCGGTCTGACCTTTTGTCGGATGCGAAGCCGTCACGGAGGTGTGCGCACGTGGACTTCCAGCTCACCGAGGACCAGGAGACGATCCGCAAGGCCGTCGCGGGGCTGCTCCGCGACTTCGACGACGCGTACTGGAGCGCCAAGGACCAACAGCACGAATTCCCCGAGGAGTTCTACGCCGCCGTGGCCGGGGGCGGCTGGCTGGGCCTGACGATCCCGGAGGAGTACGGCGGCCACGGGCTCGGGATCACCGAGGCCACACTGCTGCTCGAGGAGGTGGCGCGCTCGGGCGGCGGCATGAACGCGGCGAGCGCCATCCACCTGAACATCTTCGGGATGCATCCCGTGGTCGTGCACGGCTCGGACGAACTCAAGCGGCGCACCCTCCCCCGCGTCGCCACCGGCGATCTCCACGTCTGCTTCGGTGTGACCGAGCCGGAGGCGGGGCTCGACACCACGCGGATCACCACGTTCGCGCGCCGCGAGGGCGAGCACTACATCGTCGACGGCCGCAAGGTGTGGATCTCCAAGGCCATGGAGTCGGAGAAGATCCTGCTCCTGACCCGCACCACGCGTGCGGACGACGTGGCGAAGAAGACGGACGGCATGACGCTGTTCCTCACCGACCTCGACCGTGCGCACGTCGACATCCGCCCCATCGCGAAGATGGGCCGCAACGCCGTGACCTCCAACGAGCTGTTCATCGACGGGCTGCGGGTGCCCGTCGCGGACCGGGTCGGCGAAGAGGGCCAGGGCTTCAAGTACATCCTCGACGGGCTCAATCCGGAGCGGATGCTGATCGCCGCCGAGGCACTGGGCATCGGCCGTGTGGCGCTGGAGCGCGCGGTCAAGTACGGCAATGAACGGGAGGTGTTCGGGCGGCCGATCGGCGTGAACCAGGGCCTCCAGTTCCCGCTCGCCGACTCCCTCGCCCGGCTCGACGCCGCCGAGCTGATGCTGCGCAAGGCGACGTGGCTGTACGACAACGGGCGCCCGTGCGGCCGCGAGGCGAACACCGCCAAGTACCTGTGCGCGGACGCCGGTTTCGACGCCGCCGACCGGGCGCTGCAGACGCACGGCGGCATGGGGTACGCGGAGGAGTACGCGGTCGCCCGCTTCTTCCGGGAGGCGCGTCTGATGAAGATCGCGCCGGTCAGCCAGGAGATGATCCTCAACTATCTGGGCTCGCACACCCTCGGCCTGCCGAGGAGCTACTGAGCCGTGGCCGCCGGGAAGCTGTTCGCGCCCATCGCCGTCCCGAAGGCGGCCGATGTCCTCGCCGCCGACATCCGGGAACGCATCCTCTCCGGCGGGCTGCCGGAGGGCTCGATGCTGCCGCCGGAGCGGGAGTTGGTGGAGCAGACGGGTCTGAGCCGCGCCACGGTGCGCGAGGCGCTGCGCATCCTTCAGGTGGAGCGGCTGTTGCGGATCCGGCCGGGGCGGGGCGGCGGCGCGTTCGTGCACCGCCCCGATCACGCCTCGCTGGCGGGCGCGGTCGAGCTGGTGATCCGGGGCCAGCACCTCCGCCTCGACGCGCTGCACGAGACGAGGGAGGCCGTCGAACCCGCCTGCGCCGCGCTCGCCGCGGTCCGTCGCACGGAGGACGACCTCGCCCAACTGGATGTAGCCCACGCGGCGTTGACGTCAGCGGATGACGTCCCCCGCTTCCTGCGCGCCAATGTTCGCTGGCACACGGCGGTGGCGCGCGCGTCGGGCAACGAACTCCTCATCGGCCTCATGACGGCCCTCGGCGACGCGATCTACGCCGCCACCGACATCGAGTGCTTCCTGGACGACGACATCCGCCGCCTCACCGCGCGGGCCCACGCGCGGACCACCGAGTCGATCCGGGCCCGGGACGAGGCGGGGGCCAAGCGGCGGATGGAACGCCATGTGTGTGCGTTCGCGCGGGCGGCGGGTAGGGTCGATCGGCGGGAGGGCGTCGAGTTGGAGGGGTGAAGGGCCGCCCTCGATACCGTCTCCGCCATCTCTGCACCGGAGCCTGCTCGACACTTCGATCGCCGTCCGGCCGGCCCGAACGGCCCGCCGCGCCGCGAAGTAGCCTCAAGCGAAGGGGACACCATGCAGATTCCCGTACCTGATGTCTCGAACCGGTCCATCTCCGATCTGATCTCGCTGGCCGGCCGGCGCGCCGTCGTGACCGGCGCGGGCCAGGGCCTCGGGCGGGCCATCGCCCACCGGCTGTCCGAGGCGGGCGCGGACGTGGCGGTCACCGACATCGACGAGCGACTCGCCGTAGCCGCCGCCGGAACGCTGCCGGGGCGCGCCCTGCCCCTCCAGCTGGACGTCACCGACGAGGACAGCGTGTCCGCTGCCGCCGACAGCGCGGTGCGGGAGTGGGGCGGGATCGACATCTGGGTCAACAACGCGGGCGTCTTCCCCGCGCTTCCCGCCCTGGAGATGTCCGCGAAGGTCTTCGACGAGGTGTTCGCCGTGAACGCGCGGGGCACCTTCCTCGGCACGCGGGAGGCCGCACGCCGGATGAGCGAGGCGGGGCACGGGGGCGTGGTCGTCAACGTCGTGTCCACCGCCGGATTCCGGGGGACGGCACCGGGGCTCGCCGCGTACGTCGGGTCGAAGCACGCGAACCGCGGGCTCACCCGTCAACTCGCCCTGGAGTTCGCCCCCATGGGCATCCGGGTGCTCGGTGTCGCCCCGACGTACGTTCCCACCGAGGGCAGTCTCGCGGCCGTCGGAGGCGCGGACTCGGCCGAGGCCGCGCACCTGTTGTCCGTGATGCAGCCGAGCACGCTGGGCCGGCTCGGTGTCCCCGACGACATCGCCCGCGTCGTGCTGTTCTGCGCGAGCGATCTGGCGGCCTTCATGACGGGGAGCACCGTCCTCGCGGATGCCGGCGACACGGCCTGACCACCGCCGTGGTGGCCGTGGTGGCCGTCACCCGCCGTGCTCCCCCAGGCGCGGCGGCGCCCCGTACGACGGCTCGTATCCGGAGACCCTGACGGGGCTGGCGACCAGCCGGAAGTCGCCCGCCTCGATCACCGCGCCCGGCGTGCGTTCCAGGGCCTCGGGCAGCGTGCGGACCGCGGCGGCCGGCACGTGCAGGGGCCGCAGCCGCGCCTCCCAGCGCTCCGCCGAGTCCCCCGCGAGGGCCTTCGTGACGGCCGCGATCACGTCGTCCCTGTGCGCCGCCCGGCCCGCCATGGTGGCGAAGGCGGGCTCGTCGATTCCGGCCTCGGCGGCGAAGGACCGCCAGAAGCCGTCGTGCGTGACGAACAGCGCCAAGTGGCCCTCGGCGGTGGGGAACAGCTGGGCCGGTACGTAGTAGGCGTGGGCGCCGCCCGGTGTGCGGCGGGGGACGGTGCCCTCGTTGAGGTAGGCGGCGGCGCGGTAGTTGAGCTGGGAGAGCATGACGTCGCGCAGGCTCACGTCGACCTGTCCGCCGCGCCCCGACACGATCTGCGCGAGGAGCCCCAACGCCGCGGTCATTCCGGCCGAGTTGTCGGCCGACGAGTAGCCGGGCAGCGTCGGGGGGCCTTCCGGGTCGCCGGTCAGGGCGGCGATGCCGGTGGCGGCCTGGACGACGTAGTCGAAGGCGGGGGCGTCGCCCGCGCCCATGCCGTAGCCGGTGAGGGCGACGCAGACGAGACGGTCGTTGTACGCCTTGAGGTCGTCGTACGTCAGCCCGCAGCGCCGGATCGCCGACGGCTTGAGGTTCACGAGCAACGCGTCGGCGTCACGGACGAGTTGATGCAACCGCTCCTGACCCGCGTCCGTCGTCAGGTCCACCCGGATGCTGCGTTTCCCGCGGTTGAGGCTCGCGAAGTACGCGTCGGACACCTGCCGGGACAGGTCGCCGCCGGGCGGCTCCAGCTTGGTGACCTCCGCGCCCAGGTCGGCCAGGAGCATCGTCGCGTAGGGGCCCGCGAGGATGTGCCCGACCTCCAGGACGCGGATACCGGCCAGCGGTCCGGGGTTCACCGCAGCTCCGCGGCGATGTCGGCCACCGTCTCGCGGGTGCGGCGCTTGGACGCGACCAGCTCCTCGCGGCCCTCCCCGATGGGCAGGAGCCGTACGGACAGGTCCGTCACGCCCGCGTCCGCGAACCGCTGGAAGCGCGCTTTGATGGCCGCCTCGTCGCCTGCCGCGCACAGGTCGCCGATGTCGCGGGCGTCGCCGTACTCCAGCAGGCGCTGGTAGTTGGGCGAGATCTCGGCCTCGCCGAGGATCCGGTTGGCGCGCTCGCGCGCGGCGTCCACCTCGTTCGGCCGGCACAGGCACACGGGGACGCCGGCGACGACGCGCGGCGCGGGGCGTCCGGCCTCCTGGGCGGCCTTGGTGATGCGGGGCACGACGTGGTCGGCGACGGAGCGTTCGTCGGCCATCCAGAGCACCGTTCCGTCGGCCCGCTCCCCCGCGATACGGAGCATGACCGGGCCGAGCGCGGCGAGCAGGACGGGCAGCGGAGCGACCGGGGTCAGGCCGAGCGGGTTGTGGACGGTGAAGGTGTCGTTCTCGACGTCGACCGAACTCGGCCCGCCGACCGCCGTGTTGAGGACGTCCAGGTAGTCGCGCGTGTAGGCGGCGGGTTTCTCGTAGGGCAGGCCGAGCATGTCGCGCACGATCCAGTGGTGCGAGGCACCCACCCCGAGCGCGAGCCGCCCCTGCGCCGCCGCATGTACGGAGAGTGCCTGGCGGGCCAGCGCGATGGGGTGCTGGGTGTGCACGGGGACGACGGCGGTGCCCAGTTCGATGTGTGAGGTCACGGAGCCCATCAGCGCGATGGCGGTCAACGCGTCGAAGTCCGTGGGTACTTGAGGCACCCACACCGTGTCGAATCCGGCCTCCTCGGCCCACCGCGCGTCGTCGATCATGCGGGCGGCCTTGCGCGCGCTGTCGCCCCGCTCGGGGCCTGACATCACTCCGATACGCATACGGGGCTCCTCACGAACGGTCTGCGGTCAGCTTGCGGATGTCGGCCACGATGTGGTCGAGCGGTGTGCCGGTCGGGTGGACGGCGGTGGCGCCCGCCTTCTTCAGGCGGCGGATGTCCGCGGCCGGGATGGAGCCGCCCACGACCACCGCGATGTCCTCGGCGTGCGCGGCCCGCAGCGCCTCGACGGTGCGGGCGGTCAGCGCGATGTGGGCGCCGGAGAGGATGCTCAGGCCGACCACGGCCACGTCCTCCTGCACGGCGGTCGCGGCGATGTCGGTGACACGCTGCCGGATTCCGGTGAACACGACCTCGAAGCCGGCGTCGCGCAGCGCCCGCGCGACGATCTTCGCGCCGCGGTCGTGCCCGTCCAGTCCGGGCTTGGCGATGAGCACACGGGCGCCCATCAGAACACCACCGGCTGCCGGAACTCGCCCCACACCTCGCGCAGCACGTCGGACATCTCGCCGACGGTGCAGTACGCGGCGGCGCAGTCGACGAGCGGCCCCATGAGGTTGACGTCCGGGACGTCGGCGGCGCGCCTCAACTCCCCGAGCGTGCGCCGCACTTCGGACGCGCTCCGCTCGTGCTTCACCTGGGCGAGCCGCTTCAGCTGCCGCTCCCGGCCCTCGGCGTCGAGTTCGTACGTGGCGAGGTCGGGCGGCGCCTCGTCCGCCGTGAACCGGTTCACGCCGACGACGGGCCTGGTGCCCGACTCGATGTCCTGGTGGGCCCGGTACGCCTCGTCGGCGATGAGCCCCTGCAAGTAGCCGTCCTCGATGGCCCGGACCATGCCGCCGTGCCGCTCCAGGTCGTCCATGATCTCGACGACGCGCTCCTCGGTGGCGTCCGTGAGGGCTTCCACGAAGTACGAACCTCCCAGCGGGTCGGCGACCGCGCCGGCGCCGGTCTCGTAGGCGAGGACCTGCTGGGTGCGCAGCGCGAGCGTCGCGGACTCCTCGCTGGGCAGCGCGAACGGCTCGTCCCAGGCCGCGGTGAACATGGACTGCACGCCGCCGAGGACGGAGGCGAGCGCCTCGTAGGCGACGCGTACGGTGTTGTTGCGGGCCTGCGGCGCGTACAGCGAGGCCCCTCCGGCGACGCAGCCGAAGCGGAACATGCACGCCTTGTCGGTCTCGGCGCCGAAGCGTTCGCGCACGATGGTCGCCCAACGCCTGCGCCCGGCGCGGTACTTGGCGATCTCCTCGAAGAAATCGCCGTGTGTGTAGAAGAAGAAGGAGATCTGCGGGGCGAACTGATCGATCGTCATGCGGCCGCGTTCGATGACCGTCTCGCAGTACGTCACCCCGTCGGCGAGCGTGAACGCCATCTCCTGGACGGCGTTGGCCCCGGCGTCGCGGAAGTGGGCGCCGGCGACGGAGATGGCGTTGAAGCGCGGGACCTGCTCGGCGCAGAACTCGATGGTGTCGGCGATCAGGCGCAGCGAGGGCTCGGGCGGCCAGATCCAGGTGCCGCGCGAGGCGTACTCCTTGAGGATGTCGTTCTGGATCGTGCCGGTGAGCTTGGCGCGCGGGATGCCGCGCTTCTCGGCTGCCGCGACGTACAGGGCGAGCAGGATCGCGGCCGTGCCGTTGATGGTGAAGCTGGTGCTGATCCGGTCGAGCGGGAGGCGTTCGAAGAGCAGCTCGACGTCGGCGAGGCTGTCCACCGCGACGCCGACCCGGCCGACCTCGTCGCCGTACTCCGGGTCGTCGGAGTCGTAGCCGCACTGGGTGGGCAGGTCGAGCGCGACGGACAGGCCCGTCGAGCCCTGGTCGAGGAGGTAGCGGTAGCGGCGGTTGGACTCCTCCGCGGTGCCGAAGCCGGAGTACTGGCGGCGGGTCCACAGGCGGCCGCGGTATCCGGTCGGGTAGTTGCCGCGGGTGAAGGGGTACGTGCCGGGGTCCGGCGGTGTGTCGGGAACGTCGGCCGGGGTGTAGACGGGTTTGAGGGGGAGGCCGGACGGGGTGTGCACGGGGTCGTCTGTCATGCGCGTCGTGGCTCCTGCTCCTGCGGCTCGGAGGTCAGTCGGTCCTTGAGGACCTTGCCGGTGGCGCCCAGCGGGAGGGCCTCGCGGAACTCGATGTGCCGGGGCACCTTGAACCCGGCCATGCGTTCGCGGCTCCAGGCGATGAGTTCGTCGGCGCTCACCTGCTCGCGGGCCACCACGAACGCCTTGCCGACCTGTCCCATGCGGGCGTCGGGCACGCCGATGACGGCCGCCTGCGCCACCGCCGGGTGTTCGAGCAGGAAGCCCTCGATCTCGGCCGGGTAGGCGTTGAATCCGCCGACGATGAACATGTCCTTCTTGCGTCCGACGATCCTCAGCCGGCCCTCCGGGTCGAGCTCTCCCAGGTCGCCGGTGTGCAGCCAGCCGTCGGGGTCGACGGTCTCGGCGGTGGCGGCGGGGTCGTCGAGGTAGCCCTTCATCACGGCGTAGCCGCGCACGAGCACCTCGCCGTCGTCGGCGATCCGCACCTCGAAGCCCTCGCAGGGGCGGCCGACGGTGGTGGCTACGGCCTCGTACGGGTCGCCGGGGCGGGACGCGGTGACGGTGCCGGCCTCGGTCAGCCCGTAGCCGGTCATCAGGTGCTGGAAGGGCAGCTCGGTGGTGACCCGCCGCACCAGTTCGACCGGGATGTCGGCGGACCCGGTGACCGCGACGCGCAGGGAGGACAGGTCGCGCCCTGCCGGGGCGGCGAGGAGCGAGTGGTACAGGGTGGGCGGCCCCGGGAGGACGGTGACGCGTTCGCGTTCGACCAGGTCGAGCACCACGTCCGTGTCGAACACGGGGACCGGCAGCATGGTGGCGCCGCGCAGGAACGAGGCGACCAGGCCCGCCTTGTAGCCGAAGATGTGGAAGTACGGGTTGACCATGAGGTAGCGGTCGCCCTGACGGAGCCCGGCGAGTTCGCACCACTCGTCGTAGAGGCGCAGCGTCTGGCCGTGGGTGGTCATGACGCCCTTGGAGCGGCCCGTGGTCCCGGACGTGAACACGATGTCGGCGATGTCGTCCTCGTCCACGTCGCGCTCGAACGGCCTGCCCGAGGCGAGGAAGTCGGACGACACATCGACGACGGGGACGCCGTCGGGTCCGGTGAACTCCCGGTCCAGGAAGCCGTTCTGGACGAGCAGTGCCTTGGCTCCGCTGCGCCGCACGATGTCGTGCGCCTCGGCGTCCTTGAAGCGTGTGTTCACCGGGACGAGGACGCCGCCGGCCGCCGTGAGTCCGAACGCGGCGACGATCCATGCGGCGGAGTTGGGCGCCCACAGCGCCACCCGGTCGCCCTTGCGGATGCCGAGGCCGTGGGCGTACGCGCCGGCGGCGACCCGTATCCGATCGGCGAGTTCGCCGAAAGTGAGGCGCAGGTCGCCGTCGACGACTGCCTCCGCGTCGCCGAACCGGTCGGCGGCGGCGAGCGCCATCTCGGGGATGCTGCGCCACTTCATACCGCTGGCGGGAGCCGTCATGGCGCCATCAGACGGGCCAGGTTGCCGCCCATCACCTTGGCCTTGTCGCTCTCGTCGAGCTTGCCGAGGAAGTCGACGTAACTCACCGGGTCGGCGAGGCCCTCGGGGTGCGGGTAGTCGGAGCCGAACAGGACCCGCTCGATGCCGATGAGGTCACCGAGGGCGGCCATGTCCTCCTCCCAGAACGGGCTGATGTGGATGTGCCGCTTGAAGACCTCGACCGGGTCCTCCTGGAACTCGTGCGGCATCTTCTTGTACACGTCCGCGAGCCGGCCGAGCACGGGCTCCACCCACGACGCGCCCTGCTCGATCACCGCGACCTTCAGTACGGGGAACCGGGAGAGCATGCCGTGGCAGATCATCGAGGCCACCGCGTCCTCGACCGGCCGCCACTCCGCCACCTGCCGGAACGCGTTGGGCTTGAAGGGCAGGAACTCGCGGGTGCCGCCCTCCCAGTCGTTGGCGTACTCCGCGTAGCCGCTGTCGCTGGAGTGGAAGGTGACGAGCACCCCCAGGTCCTGCACGCGCTTCCAGAACGGGTCGAACTCGGGCAGCGCGAAGGAGCGCGTGACACCGCCGGGGCCCGGCACGGGTGCGGGGCGGACGAGAATCGCGCGGGCGCCGCGCTCCACCACCCAGTTCAGCTCCTCGATCGCCTTGTCCACGACCGGCAGGGTGATCACGGGGACGGTGAAGATGCGGTCCTTGTGGACGAAACCCCAGGTCTCGTGCAGCCACTCGTTCAGCGCGTGGATGACCGCGTGGATCAGCTCCGGGTCGTCCTTCATGCGCTCCTCGATGAGGCTCGCGAGCGTCGGGAACATCAGGGAGCGCTGGACGCCGAGGTCGTCCATGAGTTCCAGGCGGGGCCCCGGTTCCCGGAACGCCGGGACGGCGCGCATCGGTTCGCCGAAGATCTCCCGGCGGGTCTTGCCGTCGGGGTTGCCGACCCTGAAGTACTCCTCCATCGCGCCGGGCCGGGCGACGACGTCGAACGTCGGGTTCGGTATGTACTCGCTGATCCGCCCGCGGATCGCGATCTTCGTGCGGCCTCGGACGTCGACGTATTCGATGGCACCGTCGTACTGCTTCGGGAGGTGCTTCGTCAGCGCTTCCCGTGTCTCGTACAGGTGGTTGTCCGCGTCGAACAGCGGATAGGGCAGGGTGCGCGAAGGCATGGAATCCTCCTTAGCCGAATGCGAGAATACTATTCTCACCGAACGGACGAGGCAATGTCCCTCCGCAGCACGAACTTCTTCACCTTGCCGCTGGCGGTGCGCGGGAACTCCTCGATGCCGTGCACCTCCTCCGGCCACTTCTGCCGGGCGATCCCGGCGCCCTCGAAGTGCTTCCTCAACTCTGGCAGCTCCGGGACGGGTTGGCCGGGCAGCATGCGCAGCACGGCGGCCGCGTGCTCGCCGAGCCGGGCGTCGGGCGCGGCGATCACGGCCGCCTCCGCGACACCGGGCATGCCGAGCAGCACCTCCTCGACCTCCAGGGCGCTGATGTTCTCGCCGCCCCGGATGATCACGTCCGCCTTGCGGTCAGTGATGGACAGGCAGCCGTTCTCGTCGACCTCGCCGATGTCGCCTGTGCGGTACCAACCGTCGGCGTCGAAGACCGACTTGGTGAGTTCCGGGTCGGTGTAGCCGAGGCAGAGGTCGGGGCCGCGGGTGAGGATTTCGCCGTCCTCGTCGAGCCTCAGTTCCACGCCGTCCAGCGGGGTGCCGTCGGTGTGCAGCCGGACGCGGGCGGGCCCGTCGTGCGGGGCCCAGGTGACGGAGGGGTGCTCGGTCGAGCCGTAGGAGCGGAACGCCCTTATGCCGAGCCCTTCCAGACGGGTCGTCACGGCCGACGGGACGGCGGAGCCGCCGAGGCCCGCGTACTTGAGGCGGGCGATGTGCGCGGGGGTGCAGTCGGGGTGGTCGAGCAGGCTCGTCATGTAGTACGTCGCTCCCCCGCCGACGACCAGGTTCTCGTGGGCGATGAGGTCGAGCGCCTGCGCCGGGTCCCATACGTCGCCGAGGTTGATCGGTGAGCCGTCGAGCACCGGGATCAGGAACGCGTTGACCATGCCGATGAAGTGGCCGACGGGCGCCACCGTGAACTGCTTGCCGCGGTCCGGCGGGTAGGCGGCGGAGAGCTGGCGCGTCTCGCACAGCAGCGTCTGGTGGCTGTGCACCACACCCTTGGGGTCGCGGGTGGTGCCGGAGGTGAAGGCGATCAGGGCGGGGGCTGCCGGATCCGTGGGCAGGAATCCGTCCATCGGCTCGTCGGCGAGGAGATCGTCGAAGTCACGGCCCACCACGCCGACGACCGGGACGCCGGCGCTGAGTTCGGGGCGGAACTCCTGGCGGCCGAAACGCTCGGCGGCGAAGAAGGCGCTCGGCCGGGTGGAGCGCAGGATGTAGCCGACCTCCTTGGGGCCGTAGAAGTGCACGATCGGGACGACCACCGCACCGAGCAGCGCGGAGGCCCAGAACACGGCCGCCGCCTCACTCCAGTTGGGCAGCTGGAACGCGACGACGTCACCGGGCCCGACGCCGCGCTCGCGCAGCCCGGCCGCGAGCCGCCGCGCCGTGCGCTCCACGTCGCCGAAGGTTCCGGACCAGGGGCGTACCCGTGAGTGCACTCTGAACTCGGCGTCAGGGGCGTCACGCAGACGCTCCGTCAGGAGTTCGCCGAGGGTTTCTCTGGTCCACCAGCCCTCCGTCTCGTAGCGCCGGGTCAGCTCCGGTGGGATCGTCCTGAGCGCGGTGACCGGGATCGTCGGCATGGAAGAAACCAACCTCCTCATGGCATACACCTGAACGCACTGAGCACGTATGAGAATTGAACTCTCTCAGATCGAGAAGCTATGTTCCATACGTCGTACGCGACCACGGTCCGCGCTCATTCCTCTGGAGGGCTTCGCATGGTCGACCTCGAACTGGACGGTCCGCTCGCCGTCGTCACCATCGACCGCCCGCACGCACGCAACGCGATCGGGCTCGCCACGATGGACCGCCTGGAGAAGGTGCTGGACGCCGTCGCCGAGGCGGAGGCAGAGGGCGCGGCGCACGCGCTCGTCATCAAGGGGGCGGGCGAGAAGGCGTTCGTGTCGGGCGGTGACCTCAAGGAGCTCGCTGCGCTGCGCACCGAGGAGGCCGCGATGGAGATGGCGCTGCGGATGCGCGCGATCTGCGACCGCGTCGCCGCGTTCCCCGGCCCAGTGATCGCCGCGCTGAACGGCCACGCCTTCGGCGGCGGCGCCGAGTTCGCGCTCGCCGCGGACATCCGGATCGCCGCGGACGACGTACGCATCGCCTTCAACCAGGTGGCGCTGGCGATCATGCCGGCCTGGGGCGGCGCGGAGCGGCTCGCCGCGCTCGTCGGGCCGGGGCGGGCGCTGCTGCTCGCCGGGTCGGGGCAGGTCCTGAGCGCGCGGGAGGCCGAGCGGGAGGGGCTCGTGGACCGGGTGCTGCCGAGGGGCGGGTTCGAGGCGGGGTGGCGGGAGTTGGCGCACTCCCTCGCGCACCGGCCGGCCCGGTCGATCAAGCGCGTGACGCGACCGGGCGGCTGTCCCCCGCACGAGGCGGCCCGCGCCTTCGCGCGCCTGTGGGTCTCCGACGAGCACTGGGCCGCGGCGGAGCGGGTGATGTCCCGCGGGAAGTGAGGGGCCACCAGAGGCTCCACCGGTGGCATTGCCGCGGCGCACGGCGGGCCGCCACGAGGGCGGCCCCGCCGACCGGTCACTCGAAGGTCAGGCGCGGGCCGGCGTCCCGTCGGACACGGGCTGCTCCTCGCCCACCGGCTCGCCCTCACCCTTGCGCAGCGCCGGGATGAACGTCGCGACGGCGGCGGAGATCACGGCCACGCCGCAGCCGATCATCAGGCCGGTACGGAAACCGCCCTCGGACGGGATCGAGACGCCTCCCATGGTGACGGTCATCTGGGCGAGTACGACACCGATCACGGCGGAGCCGATCGTGGTGCCGAGCGAGCGCATCAGGGTGTTGAAGCCGTTGGCCGCGGCCGTCTCCGAGAGCGGCACGGAGCTCATGATCAGGGCGGGCATGGAGCCGTAGGCGAGGGCGACACCGCTGTTGATGATGATGCCGGCGAGCATGATGCCCCAGGCCGTCCCCATGAGCGGCAGCGCGGCGCCGTAGCCGAGGGCGATCACGAGAGCGCCGAGGATCAGCGCGAACTTCGGGCCGCGGGCGTTGATCAGCTTTCCGCCGAGCGGCGAGATGAGCATCATCATGACGCCGCCGGGCGCGATCCACAGACCGGCCGCCAGCATCGACTGGCCGAGGCCGAATCCGGTGGCCTCCGGGAACTGGAGCAGCTGGGGCGCGATCAGCATGAAGGAGTACATGCCGACGCCGATGAGAATCGAGGCGGCGTTGGTGAACAGCACCCGGGGACGGGCCGTGGTGCGCAGGTCGACCAGCGGCTCACGGGTGCGCAGTTCGTAGCGGCCCCACACGAGCAGGGAGACCACGGCGAGGGCGAGCAGGCCGAGCGTGGAGCCCGAACCCCAGCCCCAGTCGGCGCCCTTGGAGATGGCGAGCAGCAGCGAGACGAGACCGATGGCGAGGCCGATGGCGCCGGGGGCGTCGAAGCGCTGGCCCTTCGCGGCGGCCGGGACGTCCGGCACGATCGCGTAGATCATCGCGCCGATGGCCAGGGCGAGCACCGCCGAGCCCCAGAACAGGACGCGCCAGTTCGCGTACTGGGCGACGGCCGCCGCGATCGGCAGGCCTATCGCGCCGCCGATCCCCATGGACGCGCTGACGAGCGCGATGGAACCGCTGAGCTTCTCGGTCGGCACGACGTCGCGCAGCAGGGCGATGCCGAGCGGCACCATACCCATGCCCATGCCCTGGAGCCCGCGCCCGACGATCATCGGGACGACGGAGGAGGAGAGCGCGCAGACGACCGAGCCGATGATCAGCGGGACGACGCAGATCAGCATCATGCGTCGCTTGCCCACGAGGTCACCGAGGCGGCCGGACACCGGCACGCACACACCGGAGACGAGCAGGGTGACGGTGATCACCCACGCCGCGTTCGAGGACGAGGTGTCCAGGATCCGCGGAAGTTCGGCGATGAGCGGCGTCACCAGCGTCTGCATGATCGCGGCGACGGTGCCTGCGAGCGCGAGGGTGGCGACGATGGCGCCCGACCTACCGCTCGACTGGGGCGCATCCATGAAGGACTCCTCAATCTTTTCAGTGTGTGCAACGCTATGCATCATACACACGATATGTATCGTGCATATTGCGTGCGTGATGCACATAACACCCTGCGATACGGTCGACCCAGGAGGACGCACGTACATGAACAAGCCATCGCACCTGGTCGAGTTCGAGCACATGGTGCTGGGCCGACATCAGCTCGGCAACGAGAAGCGCCGCCGTCAGGCCGACCGCCTGGAGCGCAGCGCGTACATCATGCTCAGCCGGATCCAGGCACAGGGTCCGATGTCGATCGGCCAGCTCAGCGAGGCCTTCCTGCTCGACGCCTCCACCCTCAACCGGCAGACGGCGAGCGCGATGCGGT
This sequence comes from Streptomyces fractus, assembly GCF_049844455.1. Classification (NCBI taxonomy): domain Bacteria; kingdom Bacillati; phylum Actinomycetota; class Actinomycetes; order Kitasatosporales; family Streptomycetaceae; genus Streptomyces; species Streptomyces fractus. Next base: position 360,226 of record NZ_JBMYHI010000002.1, read on the forward strand.
CCGGGCTCCTGGAGCGGATCCCCGACCCGGACGGCGGCATGGCCCGCAAGTTCCGGCTCACCGAGGAGGGTGAGCGGCGGCTCGTCGAAGAGCGCGAGACGCATGTCCAGGAACTCGACAAGGTCTTCGAGGACTGGCCGGCGGACGACGTCGAGACCTTCGCCCGCTATCTCCAGCGCTTCAACACCAGCATCGAGAGACTGAGCGGCCAGCCCTGGCCGCGCTCCTGAGGCATGGCGGGTGAGCATCGCGGGTGAGTATCTTGGGAGAATGACGTTCCCGCCGGCGCGGTAGCCGCTTCGGTAGGTGGAGGCCACCCGCTTCTCAACCGCGTCGAGTATCGTTCCGCAGATGAACGCCGTACCCGCAGAGCCCACTCCGCCCGTCTGGCGACAGCGCGCGATCGAGCGCTCCACCCGCGCGGCCAAGCTCCGCGCCGAGCAGCGGATCGAGCGCTTCCTCGAAGCGGCGCAGGAACTCATCGCCGCCAAGGGCACCACCGACTTCACCGTGCAGGAGGTCGTCGAGCGGTCGAAGCAGTCCTTGCGCAGCTTCTACCAGCACTTCGACGGCAAACACGAGCTGCTGCTCGCCCTGTTCGAGGACGCCCTGGGCCGCTCGGCCGACGAGATCCGCGCCGCCACGGCCACCAAGAAGAAGCCCCTGGACCGGCTGCGCGTCGCGGTGCACATGCTCTACGAGCAGTCGCTGCCGCGCCCCGGCCGGCAGAGCCCCCTGTTCACCGACTTCGCCATGCAACTCCTGGGGACCCACCCGGAGCAAGTGGCCACCGCGCACGTGCCGTTGCTCGACCTGTTCACCGAACTCGTCGAGGAGGCCGTGCAGTCGGGTGACGCGCAGGCCGGCAAGCCGCGGCGGGCGGCGTCCCTGGTGATGCAGACGGCGATGTTCACCGCACAGACCCCGGGCGTCCCCTCCGGCAGCACGTCGACGCAGGTCTCCGCCGAAGAGGTCTGGGAGTTCTGCCGGGGCGGGGTCTCCGGGAGGGCCTGACACCACACGTCCTGGATGACCCACCGTCGCGGCATTACGCTTCTCCCATCACGAGAGTACCGTTCTCGCCATGACGGAACCGGGACGCAAGTCGTCGTACCGCGTCGTCCAGTGGGCGACCGGCAACATCGGGAGTCGTACGCTGCGCGGGGCCGCCGAGCATCCCCGCCTCGAGGTCGTCGGCGTACTCGTGCACAGCGCGGACAAGTCGGGCCTGGACGCTGGTGAGTTGTGCGGGCTTGCGCCGCTGGGCGTGCGCGCCACCACCGAGCCGGCCGAGGTGCTCGCGCTCAAGCCGGACTGCGTGCTCTACACGCCGCGCGAGCTGGACGCCGACGCGGTGTGCGCGCTGCTGTCGGCCGGGATCAGCATCGTCGCCACCCGCACCGACTTCCACCACCCGGGCGCCATGGACCAGTCCCTGCGGCGACGGATCGAGGCCGCGTGCGCCGAGGGCGGCAGCAGCATCCACAGCACGGGCAGCAGCCCGGGCTTCGTCACCGAGGCGCTGCCGCTGGTGCTCGCGTCCGTGCAGCGGCGGCTCGACGGGCTGCTGATCGAGGAGTTCGCGGATCTGTCGCGGCGTCCTTCGCCCGGGCTGCTCTTCGACGTGATGGGGTTCGGCGGGCGGCACGACACGTTCGACGAGCGGCGGCTCGCTTCGCTGAAGGCGAGCTTCGCGCCGTCGCTGCGGGTGGTGGCCGACGCGCTCGAGCTGCCCGTCGAACGGGCCGAGGCGCGCGGCGAGTTCGCGTACGCCCTCGCGCCTACGACGATCGCCGCCGGGGTGCTGGAGGCCGGCTCGGTGGCGGCGCAGCGCGTCACGGTGGCGTGGCGGCAAGGGGGCCGCGACGTCCTGCGGTTCCGGGCGACCTGGTACTGCACGACGGAGCTCGACCGGCCCTGGGATCTGCGGGACACCGGGTGGCGGCTCACGGTCGACGGCGACGCCCCGCTCGACGTCTCGATCCGCTTCCCCGTCGCCCCAGAGAAGGCGGCCGCCACCTACCCCGCGTACACCGCCAACCGTGCGGTGAACGCGGTGCCTTGGGTGGTGGCGGCGGAGCCCGGGATCCGGACGACGGCGGAGCTGCCGCATGTGGTGTCGCCGTTCGCGGAAGGGTTCGCCGACGCGTGAGGCTCAGGGCTGCGCCGCGTCGTTGCGGTGGATCGTCCCGCCCTTCATCACGAAACGGACGTCGCCCGTCACGGCGACGTCCGCCAGCGGGTCGCCGGCGACGGCGATGACGTCGGCGAGCAGGCCCGTGTCGAGGCGGCCGCGGTCGTCGACGTCGATGAGGTCGGCGGAGACGGTCGTCGCGGCGCGGATCGCGTCCAGCGGGGACATGCCCCGCTTCACCAACGCGATCAGCTCCTTGGCGTTGCGCCCGTGCGGGATCGCGGGCGCGTCGGAGCCGCACGCCACCCGTACGCCGCGGCGGATGGCCTCGGAGATGGTGGCGCGGGCCCGCGGGAACACCTCGGCGGCCTTGGCCTGGAGTTCGGGGTCGGCGTGCGAGGTGTCCATCTCGTCGTTGAGCGAGGTGGTGGCCACCAGGAAGGTGCCCTCGCGCACCATGCGGTCGAGCGTCTCGCCGCTGGTGAGGAAGCCGTGTTCGATGCAGTCGATGCCCGCGTCGAGCGCGGCCGTGACCGCCTGTTCGCCCATGCAGTGCGCGGCGACCTTCCGTCCCGCGCGGTGGGCCTCGTCGACGATGGCGCGCAGTTCCTCGTCGGAGTACTGCTGGGCGCCGGCCGGGCCGGTGTGCGACATCACGCCGTTGGACGCGCACACCTTGATGACCCACGCGCCGTGCTTGATCTGGTAGCGCACGGCCTTGCGCACCTCGTCGACGCCGTTGGCGATCCCCTCCTCCACCGTCAACGGCAGCACGTGCGGGGCGAACGCCTGGAACATCGTCGGGTCCAGATGCCCGCCCGTGGGTGTGATCGCGTGCCCGGCCGGCACGACGCGGGGGCCGTCGATCCAGCCGTGGTCGATGGCCTTCTTCAGGGCGACGTCGAGCAGCAACCCGTTGGTCTGGAGGAAGAGGCCCAGGTTGCGCACCGTCGTGAATCCGGCCCGCAGGGTCCTGCGCGCGTTGGCCACCGCCCGCAGCGTGCGCACCGCCGGGTCGTCCTGCACCGCGATGAGCGGACTGCGGTGGTCGGGCCCGCCGAGCAGCAGGTTGACCTCCATGTCCATCAGGCCGGGCAGCAGGGTCAGTTCGCCCAGGTCGACGACGACCGTGCCCTCCGGGAGTGTGTCGGGCACGACCTTGGTGATGTGCTCGCCCTCGACGAGCAGTTCACCGGGAGTGACGTACTCCCCCTTGTCGACGTCGAGCATGCGCGCGGCGCGGAGCAGGACGGGCGGCTGTGGGGTGCGCGGGCGTGGCATCACGGGCTCCTTCGCAGACAGCGGCGGCTCGGAGACATCAACGGCTGGGAGAGCGGCCGTCAGACGGCGGGTTCGACGACGGCGTCAATGCTGGAGGGCCCCGAGTCGGGGACCCTCGGCTGGCGCCACGCCTCGACCGGGAAGGCGACGGTCACCAGCGCGCAGAACGCCCACAGGAGCCGCTTGTCCTGCTCCGAGATGGTGTCGAGGTCGACCTGCTCCAGGTATGCCTTGTTGGCCTGGAGCAGGGGGAACGCCGCGTTGTAGAAGGCGTCCAGCTCGTCCATGGTGCTGGCGAGCCGCTTGGCGTAGCGGGCCTTCTCGCCCTGGACGGCCCAGTCGGCGAACGGCTCCAGGGCCTCGAAGCCGGCGGGAAAGACAGTGGTGGCATGCGCCATGATGCGGTTCTCCTCCTGGATTCGCTGAGTCGGTCAGCCGTGGTGCTCGTCGACGTAGCCGCGCGCGACCTGGTGCAGGTGCCGCAGCAGCACCTCCTGGTCGTTGAGCGGGAACCTGTCGACGGTGCGGGTCTCGAGCATGGTCTGCGTCGCTTCGAGGGTGTTGCCGTCCTGGAGGCCGTACTCCTTGAACGACACCGCGGCCAGCTCCTGCTGGAGCCGCTGGAACCCGTTCTTCGGCGGCACGAAGTAGCAGGTGCCCTCGAAGATGTGGGTGTTGTACGACGTCGGCCAGTAGTGGTACGTGAGCACCCAGTTGGGCCGCCAGATCAGCAGCATGAAGTTCGGGAAGAACACGAACGAGTCCATGCCCCACCGCTTGTCGCGGGTCGGGTTGATGGCCGGCGGGAGATCCGCCGTCTCCACGCCGATCTCCGGGGCGTCCCACGGCCCGAACAGGCCGCTCTCCAGGGCCGCTTCGATGGGCTTGACCATCTTGCGGTCGTGCGGCGGCGCGATGCCGCCCCAGGAGGAGACCATCGAGTGGGGGCCGTCGGTGTCGTAGTGCAGTGCCTCGTACCCGTACTTCTGGATCTTGCGGGCCTCTTCGGCCATGTACTGGCCGGAGTGCAGGATCGGCGCGTGGTAGAACTCGGCGAACGCGTCGATGAACAGCTTCCAGTTGGCGCCGATCTCCGCGCGGTACTTGTGCACCTGCGTGAGCTTGTGGAAAGGGTAGCCCTCGATGCCCTTGGCGAACTCGCCGAGGTACTCGCGCAGCGGCGTGGTGTTGTCGGGGTCCAGATTGACGAAGATGAACCCCTCCCAGACCTCCGTGTGCACGGTCTTCAGCCCGTAGTCGGACTTGTCGAGGTCGAAGAACTCGCCCTCCTGCTGCACGTAGGCGAGCTTGCCCTCGAGGTCGTAGCGCCAGGCGTGGTACTTGCAGGTGAACTGGCGGCACACGCCGCTGGTCTCCTCGCGCGGGAAGTCGTTCCACACCAGCTTGTTGCCGCGGTGGCGGCACACGTTGTGGAAGGCGCGGATCTCGTCGTCGGTGCCGCGCGCGACGATCACCGAGGTGCGGGCGGCGTCCAGCCCCTTGGTGAAGTAGCTGCCCTTGCGCGGCAGTTGCTCGACCCGGCCTACGTTGAGCCAGGTCTTGCGGAAGATCGCGTCCCGCTCCTTCTCGTAGTGCTCGGGCGAGATGGAGTCCTCGTAGCTGATCGGCTCCGTTCCGATCTTCAAGTGCTCGGTCCAGCTGCCCTCGGCGGGCTTCTTGAAATGCGGCATGGGGTCCGACCCTCCAGATGACGCCCGGAATCCTGGGATAACCTCGATCTCTAGATGCGAGAACGGTATTCTCTCAACTGATCGTGCGTCAAGGCGCTCGCGTGGGTGCGACCCTGGACGGGCCCACCAGGGGCCGTACGGCGAGGAGTTTCCGCACAGAACCGGAGGATGCGTGACGATGCGATTCCTGTTTCATTACCCGGAGGCGCACGGACCGGACGGCGACCTGCTGGACGCGGGACCGCTGACGGAAGTCGCCCGAGCCGCCGAGGAGTTCGGATTCTCCGGGCTCTCGTTCAGCGAGCACCCGTCCCCCGGCGCGCGCTGGCTGAACAACGGCGGGCATCAGACGCTCGACCCCTTCGTGGCGCTGTCCCACGCCGCCGCCGTGACCAGCAGACTGCGGCTGCTCACGTATCTGGCCGTCGCCCCGTACCGCAATCCGCTGCTGCTGGCGAAGCAGTCGGCGACGCTCGACCGGCTCTCCGGCGGGCGGTTGATCCTCGGCCTCGGCGCCGGGTATCTGAAGGGCGAGTTCCACGCGCTGGGCGTCGACTTCGAGGAGCGCAACGCGCTGTTCGACGAGGTGCTCGACGTGCTGCCGCTGCACTGGAGCGGCGAACCGTTCAGCTACGAGGGCCGGCACTTCAACGTCCGCGACGCGCAGGCCCTGCCGCGGCCGGCGCAGCGGCCGATACCGGTGTGGATCGGCGGCAACTCGCGGCTGAGCCGGCGCCGGGCCGCCGAGCGGGCGCAGGGCTGGATGCCGATGGCCGGCGGCGCCGAGCTGAGCGCGACCGCCCGGACGCCGACGCTCGGGCCGCTGTCCGAACTGGCGGGCGCCATCGGGGAGGTGCGCGATGCCACGGCCGCCACCGGGCGCGGTCACAACGTCGACGTACTGCACTCGTACCACGACGACGGGCTCACGGATCCGGCCCTGGACGCGGACCGGCACCGGGAGGCGTTCGCCGCGCTGGAGAAGGCCGGGGTGACGTGGGTGGCGGTGTCCTGTCCGCACGAGTCGGCGGCGGCGACCCTGGAGTTCCTCGAGGCGTTCGGCACGACGTACGCGGGCTGAGCGGGCGCATCCGTCTCGGCGCGTAACGCGTCGGGGAGGGGCGCCCTGTCCCGCAGGGCGCCCCTCCCCGTACGTTCCTCAGCCGCGTGGCAGCCCGAGCACGCGCTGGGCGATGATGCCGCGCTGGATCTCGGACGTGCCGCCCGCGATGGTGCCGCCGAAGCTTCGGGCGTATCGGTGGAACCAGCTGGCGAAGGCGTCGTCGAAGCTCATGTGGCAGTACGGGGCGCTGTTCGTGTCGTGGATGAGGCCGTCGGGTCCGGCCGCCTCCAAGGCGCGCTCAAGACCCCTCTGCGACGCCTCCGAGCCGAGGACCTTCAGGACGGACAGCGACGGGACGTCCGTCTCGCCGCGGGCGGCGCGCGCCAGGGCGGCCGTGCCGAGCAGGGTCAGCGCCTGCCGGTCCATGGCCAGGGTCGCGTACCAGTCCTTCTCCAGCGGGGTGGAGGGGCGGAAGTCGCGCAGCAGGTCGCTCATGCGCTCGGCCTCGCCCAGCCACATCAGGGTGCGCTCGTGGCCGAGCGAGCCGTTGGCCACGCGCCAGCCCTCGTGCAGCGGGCCGACGAGGTTCTCGGCAGGTACCTCTACGCCCTCGAAGAAGACTTCGTTGAAGTCCTTGTCCTCGGGGCCCGTGTAGGAGGCGAAGGGGCGGCGGGTCACGCCGGGGGTGTCGGTGGGGATCAGCAGCACGCTGATGCCCTTGTGCTTGGGGGCGTCCGGGTCGGTGCGCACGAAGGTGAGCAGCACGTCGGCGTCGTGGGCGCCGGACGTCCACACCTTCTGGCCGTCGACCGTGAAGTGGGTGCCGTCGGCGGAGAGCCGGGCGCGGGTGCGCAGGGACGCGAGGTCGGATCCGGCGCCGGGTTCGCTCATCCCGAGGGCCGCGGTGATCTCGGCGCGGAGGATGGGTACGGCCCACCGGTGCTTCTGCTCGTCGGTGCCGAAGGAGAGCAGGGAGGCGGCGATGATGCCGACCCCTTGCGGGTTGAAGCTGTGGTAGATGCGGCGCCGGCCGAGTTCCTCCAGGTGCACGTACCGTTGCAGCACGGTGGCGTTCCGGCCGCCGAACTCGGGCGGGTTGCCGGGCAGCAGCCAGCCCGCGTCGAACTGGGTGCGCTGCCATCGCCGGGCCCACTCGGGAATGTGCGCGCTGGAGCGGGAGCGTTCGGTGGCCTCGGCCTCGGTGGGCACGTTCGCCTCCAGGAACGCCACGAACTCGGCGCGGAAGGCCTCGGTCTCGTCGTCAAAGCTGATGCGCATGGCCGTCCTCTGTGTTCTCGGCGAGTTCGGCGATCACGGCGCGGTGTTCGGCGGCGCCGCCGAGCAGCAGTTCGCCCGCCTTGGCGCGCTTGAGCGCGAACTGAAGGTCGTTCTCCCAGGTGTTGCCCATGGCGCCGAACAGCTGGACGCCGTGCCGGAACACCAGGGCCTGGCACTCCCCCGCCGAGGCCTTGGCCATGGCGGCGGCGAGGCGGCGGCGCGGGTCGTCGGCGGCGATCGTCATCATCGCGAAGTAGGCCAGGGCGCGGGCCCGTTCGATCGCCACGTGCATGTCGGCGGCCTTGTGCTGGACGGCCTGGAAGGAGCCGATCGGGGCGCCGAACTGGTGGCGGCCGCGGACGTGTTCCAGCGTGAGGTCGAGGATGCGGCGGCAGGCGCCGACCGTCGTCATCGCGAGCCCGGCGAGCGCGAGATGCCGGGCGCGCTCCGGGTCGGCGCCGCCGCGGTCCGCCTCGCCGACCCGCACACCGTCGAAGGTCACGTCGGCGACGTGCAGCAGCGGGTCGAACACGTGCAGCGGCGCGACGGTCACCGTCTCGGCCGGCACCACGAAGACACCGGCGTCGGTGACGACCGCGAGGCGTTCGGCCCGGTCCGCGTCGAGGACGTGGCGGGCGGTGCCGTCGAGGACCCAGCCCGCGCCGTCCGCGCGGGCCGTCACACCTGAGTACACGGCGGTTCCCGGCGTCCCGTCGCCGGCCGTCGCCGGGGCGAGCGGCGTGTACTGCGTCATGGTCGTCAGATACGGGGTCGGGTCCACGGCGCGACCCAACTCCTCCAGCACGATGCCGAGTTCGACCGCGTCGGAGGGGTCGACGAGCTCGGTCCACCCCAGTTTTCGGTATGTGCGCCACAGCGGCGCGGGGTCGGCGCCGGCGTCCGCGACGGACCGGACGAACGCCGCCGTGCACTCCTTGGAGACGGCGTCGTGAACGGTCCGCTGCCACAGCCGTTGATCCGAGTCGAACTCGAAGAGCATGTCGGCCTCCCTGCCGGTCTCACACCTTCAGCAGTCGGGCCAGGTTCCCGCCCATGATCTTCGCCTGGCGTTCCTGGTCCATGCCCGCGAGGGCGTCCACATAGCTGGTCGGCTCGGCCAGGCCCTCCGGGTGCGGATAGTCGGAGCCGAACAGCACCTTGTCCTCGCCCAGAAGGTCGGCCAGTTCGCCGAGGTCCTCCTCCCAGAACGGGCTGACGTGGATATTGCGCTTCACCGCCGCGACGGGGTCCCCGCCGAAGCCTTCGGGCGCCTTCTTGTAGACGTCGGCCAGATTCGCCAGGAGCGGTGCCACCCAGCTGGAACCGTTCTCGATCACGGCGATCTTCAGCTCGGGGAAGCGGAACAGGGCGCCGTGGCACACCCAGGAGGCCACGGCGTCCTGCACGGGCCGCCACTGGTCCATCATCCGGAAGACGTTGGTCTTGAACGGCAGCATCTCGCCGCCCGCGCCCTCCCAGTCGCTGCTGTACTTGGCGTAGCCGCTGTCCGAGGAGTGCATCGTGACGAGGATGTCGTGCTCGACGACGCGCTTCCAGAACGGGTCGAACTCGGGCAGCGCGAAGGATCGCGAGCCACGGAAGCCGGGCACCGGCGCGGGCCGTACGAGGATCGCCTTGGCGCCGCGCTCGACACACCAGTCGAGTTCCTCGATGGCCTTGTCGACGAGGGGCAGGCTGACGACCGGGACGGTGAAGATGCGGTCGTGGTAGTTGAACGACCAGACCTCGTCGAGCCACTGGTTCAGCGAGTGCACGACGGCGTGGATCATCTCCGGGTCGTCCCGCATGCGCTCCTCCACGAGGCTGGCGAGCGTGGGGAACATCAGGGTCCGGTCGATGCCCAGCTCGTCCATCAGCTTCATGCGGGGCCCTGGCTCACGGAACGCGGGCACCGCCCGCATCGGGTCGCCGAAGATCTCCCGGCGGCTCTTGCCCTCGGGGTTGCCGTGCCGGAAGTAGTCCTCCATGGCGCCGGGGCGCGCGACCACGTCGAAGGTGGGGTTGGGGATGTACTCGCTGATCTGGCCCCGCACCGCGATCTTCGTGCGGCCGTTGACCTGTACGTACTGGATCGCGCCCCGGTACCGGTCCGGCAGGTACCTGGTCAGCGACTCCTCGGTCTCGTACAGATGGTTGTCCGCGTCGAACAGGGGGTACGGCAGTGTGCGCGAAACCATGGGCTCTCCCTACCTGCTTGGCCGTGAGACCTGCTTGTTCGTGAGACCTGCTTGTCCGTGAGCCGGTGTGTTCGCTCAGGTCTGCTTGATGTGCTTCTTCATGTCGTCGAGGCGGGTCAGGATCGGGTAGCCGTCCACGCTGATCGCGTTGCCGTGCCCGGTCTGGTGGATGTCGAAGGCGGACTGCAACGCCGAGTAGAAGCCCTGCACGTCGAGCGTCTGGTTCACCGCCCGCTTCGCCTGCTGGAGACCGAACGCCGGCATCTGCGCGATCTGCCGCGCCAACTCCATCGCCTGTGCGTCGAGTTCGGCGAGCGGCACCACCTTGTTCACCATGCCGACCCGCTCGGCCTCGTCGGCCGTCAGCGCGCGGCCGGTGAACAGGATCTCCTTGGCCTTGCGCGCACCCAGCTCCCACGTGTGGCCGTGGTACTCCACCCCGCCGATCCCCATCCGCACCACCGGGTCCGAGAACTCGGCGTTCTGCGCCGCCACGATCAGATCGCACGGCCAGCACAGCATCAGCCCCGCCGCGATGCACTTGCCCTGCACCGCCGCGATGGACGGCTTCGGCACGTTCCGCCACCGCAGCGAATAGCCGAGATAGCGGTGGGCCTCGATGCCGTAGATGTGTTCCAGGGTGATCTTGTCGGGGGTGTGCGAGGTGCCTTTGAGGTCGTGGCCCGCGGAGAAGTGCCTGCCGTTGGCGCGCAGCACGATCACGCGTACGTCACTGTCCTCGGCCGCCCGCGTCCACGCCGCGTCGAGCGCGTCGAGCAGGTCCATCGACTGGGCGTTCGCGGCCTCGGGGCGGTTCAGCGTGATGGCGGCGACGCCGTCCTTCGCCTCGTACAGGATCTGATCCGTGGGAGTGTCCATGGGGCGGCTCCTTCTCGCCGGGCTTCGCACCCGGCGTCGCGTCGCGAGAATAACATTCTCACTTCACGGAAGTAAGACTCCCGCGCGCCATCGAAGACAGCCGTACGCCGTCGACGATCGCCTATCGGGGTCGCAGGCCGTCGAGCAACAGGCGTACCGCGAAGCCGACTTGCTCGTCGAGCTCCCGCCGGGTGGGGTCCAGGCCGCCGACGATGGCGCGGACCCGCCCGCCGACCACCATGCTCATGAACGCCGACGCCGCGCGGTCCACCTGCGTCGGCGCGATCTCACCCGCGTCGACGGCCCGGCCGAGGACCGCGGCCACGTGGTCGATCAGCGGCCGCGTGCTCTGCTCGACGTACGCGGTGAAGATCTCCGGGAAGCGGTGGCTCTCGGCGTTGATGAGGTGCTGGAGGCGCAGTCCGTGCGGCGACGCGATCTGTCCGATGCGCAGGCGGGCGATCGCCTCGAGTGTCGCACCCAACTCGCCCCGGTCCAGGGCTTCGAGCACGTCCGCCGGGACGATCTGGTGCTCGATCGCGCGCTGGACCGCCGCCCGGAACAGGGTCGCCTTGTCCGGGTGGCGGGCGTAGATCGTGCGCTTGGTCATGCTGACTCGGGCGGCGATCATCTCGATCGTCGCGACTTCGAAGCCGTGCTCGAGGAACAGGTCGAGGGCGGCGTCGAGCAGCTCCTGGTGGCGGGCCTCGGCCTGTTCCCGCGTGGGGCGGCCGGCCCGTACGCGGGGTGGAGCGGATCTGTCCGTCATGGCGTTCTCTCCCGCTCTCCCCCTTGTGCGCGGACCCCGAACCATGCAAATGATACGGGCGAGTTGCTATTCACCGTAGGGTGTAACCGAAGGGTGTTCCCCGTGACCTCAGCAACCGCAACACACCGACTGACAGCGCTCGTCGACTCCCCCGACCGCTTCACGCACTCCGCCCGCGACCTGCGGGCCACGCAGCTCGCGGCCCTGGACGAACGCTTCCAGGACCGCAAGGACCGCATCAAGCTTCTGGGCCACCGCGCCCGGGAGGCGGACACCTCCGGGATCCGTGAACTGCCCGACCTGGTACCGCTGTTGTTCCCGCACAGCGTCTACAAGAGCTATCCCGAGAGCTTCCTGACCCAGGGGCGCTGGGACCGGCTCGCGAAGTGGCTCGGCACCGTGTCGCCCTATCCGATCACCCCGCTCGACACCTCGGACCTCGACGGCGGCGACCACATCGACGAGTGGATCTCGCGGCTCGGCGAGCACGGCCACCACGTCTCCTGCTCCAGCGGCACGACCGGCAAGTCGGCGATGCTGCTCGCCACCGAGCGGGACATGGACTGGTCCCGCAAGGACACCGTGGGGGTGTTCTCCTGGGGCTCGGGCGTCTGGCCGACCGGCGACCGCCGCATGATCGGCATCGCGCCGACGGCCGCCGTCCCGAAGAACATGGTGATCGCCGAGGCGCAGGAGCGCGCGTTCGGGGACCCGGCGAAGCCCCGGTTCCGGCTGCCGCTGCCGCCGATCACGGTGGGCTCGCTGACCCGGACCGTGCTGCTCCGCAGGAAGATCGCCGAGGGCGCGGCGCTCCCCGAGGAACTCGCCGAGTTCGAGCGCAATGCCACGCGCCGCCAGGAGGCGCTCGACAAAGCGATGACGACGGCCGCCGAGACACTGATCGAGCACCGTACGGAGAAGCTCTACATCTCCGGCATGTGGAACGCGCTGTACCAAGTGGCCCGGCTCGTGCGGGACATGGGCCACTCCGGGAAGGACTTCCACCCCGACAACTGCCTCTACGTGGGCGGCGGCCTCAAGCGCGCCCAACTCCCGGACGACTACCAGGCGTTCGTCCACGACACGTTCGGCATCCCGGCCGAGCGGAACTTCCAGAACTACTCGATGCAGGAGGTGAACTCCGGCATGCCCAAGTGCCGCGGCGGCGACCGCTATCACGTACCTCCGTGGGTGGTCCCACTCGTGCTCGACGAGTCCGGGGAACACCTTCTGCCGCACGGGAGCGGGGAGGTCGAGGGGCGGGCCGCCTTCTTCGACCTCTCGCTCGACGGGCGCTGGGGCGGTGTCATCACCGGCGACCGGATCTCCCTCACCCTCGACCCGTGCGCCTGCGGGGCGGCCGGCCCCTCGATCCGTGACGACATCGTGCGCTACGCGGACCTCGCGGGCGACGACAAGATCGGGTGCGCCGGCACCGTCGACGCGTACGTGCGAGGTGTGTCGTGACGACCAGCGAGGCCGGCTCCGCGTCCGCCGTCGCGGCACCGTTCTTCCTGCGCGGACGGCTCTACGAGGGCCGGGACGTCGCCCACCGTTCGCGCGACCTGGGTGTCGCCTTCGCCACCCCGGCCCTGGACCTGGACCGGGCGGTACATCCGCGCGGCGAGGTGCCGCCGCTGCTCGACGTGCCGCTCGCCGACATCATCGACTTCCTCGTGCGGACGGGCGAGCGGCTGCGGGCCCCGGACAACCCGTTCGTCGCCGACTGCATCGACCGGATGTCCGCCACCCATCCGCTGCCGCGCACGGTCCTGGAGGAGCAGGTCCGGCACGCCTCCGCCTATCTCGACGCCCGGCTGCTGCGCACCGTGGTGGAGGAGAACTTCCCCGACCCTAAGGCGCTGGACTCGTGGGTGCCCAAGGAGGACTTCACCGGCCGCAGGAGTTTCGTGCGGGCCTTCGCGCCGCGCCTGATCCATGTGCTGCCGGGCAACTCGCCGGGCGTGGCGGTGAAGTCCGTCGCGCAGGGGGCGCTGGTCAAGGCGGTCAACCTGTTCAAGATGTCGTCGAGCGACCCGTTCACCACGGTCGCGATCCTGCGCACGATGGCCGACATCGCCCCCGGGCATCCCGTCGTGGCGTCCATGTCGGCGGCGTACTGGCGCGGCGGCGACGAGTCCGTGGAGCGGGTGCTGTACCGCCCGCAGTACTTCGACAAGATCGTGGCCTGGGGCGGTGGCGACGCCATCGACAATGTCGTCAAGTACCTGGGTCCCGGCTTCCAGTTGGTGTCGTTCGACCCCAAGACGTCGATCTCGATGATCGGCAGGGAGGCGTTCGCTTCCGACGACACCCTGGAGCGCGCGGCGGAGCTCGCCGCGACCGACGTGATGGTGCTCGGCCAGGAGGCCTGCGTCGCCAGCCGGTTCCTGTACGTGGAGGGCGACCAGGAGGACGCCGACCGGTTCTGCGCGCGGCTGCACGCACACATCACCGCGAAGGCGGCGGCCTCCGGTGACACCCGGCCGCTCGACATGGAGCTGCGCGAACAGATCGAGGCGCTGCGCATGCTCGACGACGAGTTCCGGGTGTGGGGGCGGGCCGACGGGAGCGGCGTGGTGATCCGGTCGGACGAGCCGGTGGACTTCCATCCGATCAACAAGGTCGCCAATGTGGTGCGGGTCGACGCGCTCGACGACGCGCTGCGCGGTGTCACCGTGGCCACGCAGACGGTGGGCTTCCACCCGTTCGACCGGATGGCCGACTACCGCGACCGGCTGGCCAGTTGCGGCGCGCAGCGTGTGGTGCGGCTCGGCGAGGCGGGGCCCAGCACCATCGGCGGCCCGCACGACGCGATGTATCCGCTGCACCGGTTCGTGCACTGGATGGTGCATGAGGACGGTGTGCGCTGACCCGACGCCGTCCTCGGGAACCTCATGCGTCACCTGTCGCGTCTTGATCGCCACAAGCACGCGACCGCGTTACCGCACGGAGGCAGGGCCCGATCATGGAACTCGACGTCAGGCCCTACCGGGGCACGCTGTACCGCTTCACCCTCTGGGTGTCGCTGGCCACCGCCGTGCTCGGTCTCGCGATCCTCGCCGGCGCGTTCGCGGCGGCGTGGGACGGCTTCGAGAACGTCCGGGAGTACGCGGACCGGAACATAGCCAACGAGGACTCCTACGTGGCGTACGCGGACGGGAACCTCGACCCGTTGCGGGCCGTCGGCGCGGTGGTGACGCCGGTGTTCCTTTTGCTGGCGTTGGTCGTCGTCTCCGTGCTCCACAGCGCGTACGCGGTCGGCAGCGCGCACGCCCGGCGTGACGGTGGGCCGCTGCCCGTCGGCGAGCTGTGGCGGCGTGCCCGGCCGCGCCTGTTCGCCGCCGTCGCGACGAACTTCCTGTCCGGCATCGTCGTGGCCGTCGTGGTGTTCGCTGGCCTGTTTCTGTTCGCCCTGGTCGACATGGACGAGGTGCCCGGTGTCGAGCCCACGCCGCTGGGCGAGACCGCGTCCTGGCAGTACACGCTGGTGGGTTGGGTGCTGCCGATCGCCATCTGGTGTCTCGGCCCGCTGCTCTGGTTCCGGCTGTCGGGGGCCACCGCGGAGACGGTGCTGGAGCGCCGCAACCCGTTCGTCGCGGTGTGGCGCTCCTGGGTGCTGACCCGGCGGGCCCGCCTGCGCACGTTCGGCCTGGGCCTGGTGTGCTGCGCGGCGGCCGTGCTCGCCTTCACCGTGGTCCTGTACGCGTCCAGGCCCCTGAACCACTACGCCGGGCTCGGCACGCTGTGGCTGAGCGACGACAACGTATGGATGACCGGCGTACTGATGACGGTCTTTCCCACGGCGGTGGCCCTGCTCCTGCTGCCGCCGCTGGTCATGCCGCTGGTGTGCGGCGGGGTCGCGCGTCTTCACGGGGACCTGCGGGCTCGTGAGGAAGCGGCGGGCGCGAACGGGCGGCCCGCACGATCCGAGGGCGCAGCGCGGCCGTAGAGCGGCCCTTGAGTGCCGACAGCCAGACACCGGAGCCGTACGCGAGGTCGTCGAGGCGGCGGGCCACGGCGTAGCGGACGGGGTCGAGGCGGGTCGGCGGTGTGCCGCGTCCGAGGGTTTCCAGGGCGACGTCCGTGACCGCCGCGACGGCGGTGGCCCGGCGCAGGCGTCGCGAGGCCAGGCAGCCCACGGCGGTCAGCGGCCACCAGTGGCGGGTGAGCAGCGCGGCGCCCTGCGTGAGGGACGCGACGGAGCCGAGGGCGGTGAGGCGGGCGGCGTGCCGCAGGGGGTGCTCGATGCCCTTCAGCTTCTCGGCGTTGCGGACGGTGGCGACGGCCGCGAGCCCGCCCGCCACCGGCAGTGACCAGCGGCGCTGCGCGAGCAGCGCGACGAGCATCGCCGCGCTCCACGGCGCGAGGATCGCGGGGGCGATGTTGTCCGGGTGGCGGCGGGCGAGGGGGTCCGCGCCGGTGCCGTAGACGGCCTTGCGACGGAACCAGTCGGCGGGTTCCACCCGGTGTTCGTGGGCGGCCTGCACGGCGGGTTCGTAGCGGATGCGTCCGCCGTCCGCCGTGAGTCGCCAGCACAGGTCGACGTCCTCCCCCACGCGCATCCCCGCGTCGAAGCCGTCGGCCTTGGTGAGCGTGTCGGTGCGGGCGAGCATGCAGGCGCTGGGGACCCAGGAGACGGAGGTGCCGGTGCGTACGGCGGCGGGGTGGCGGCCCAGGTCGAGGGAGGAGCGGACGCTCTCGTAGCGGCCCAGCCAGCGTTCCGATCCGGGTCCTGCCAGTCCGCTGATGCGGGGCACGGCCATGACGACGGCCGGGTCGGCGAAGTGGCGCAGCAGGACGTCCACCGTGTCGGACCCGAGGACGATGTCGGAGTCGACGAACGCGACGTACGGCGTGGTGACTTGGCGAAGACCGGCGTTGCGGGCGCCGGCCGGGCCGAGGTTGTCGGGGAGCGGGAGCACGCGCGCGTGGTGACGTGCGGCCACGGCGGCGACGCGGAGCGGTGCGTGGGAGGCGTCGTCGACGACGATCACCGGGGCGTCGCGCGTGGTGGCACGGATGCTCGCGAGCGCGCGGTCGAGCTGGTCGGGGCGGTCTCGTACGGGGATGACGTAGGTGACCGTGCTGTTCGGTTCGTTCGGTGGCAGCTCGGTGACCTGCGGGTGGGCGAGGCCGGTGGCAAGCAGCCGGTCGGCGAGGACCGCGCCGGCCCGGTCGCGTACGCGCAGGGTGCGCCCGGTGAGGAGTGCGCGGGCGCGTGGTGTCAGCCGCAGCAGCCGGGTCGGGTGGCCGCCGAGCAGGGCGCGCCCGCCGTCGAGGACGCGGGTGTGCCGGTCGAGTTCGATGACGTATCCGTGCGGGAGGGTCATGCGGTTCCTTGGGGTACGGCGGGGACGAGCCTGCCTCGCGGGTCGGCGCGGCCCGAGGTGACGAGGCGTACGGCCCTTGTCACCATCGCCTCGACCAGCGCGCGGCCTTCCTCGGCGGTGGCGCCGGCCGGGTCGCCGAGGACGCCGTTCGGGGAGACTCCGCGCACCCCGTTGGCCATGAGGTGCGGCAGGAGTTCGGGCAGGGGGCGGGTGTCGCCGGGGGCGGCCTGCGGGAGCCGTACGTCGTGCGGGGCGAGGTGGAGCATGACGGAGGTCTCGGTGCGGCCGGCGTGGGCGTCGCCGCCGGGTGGGGCGCAGCCGAGCCATGTCACGTCGTGGCCCTCGTGGCGGAGTTGGGTGCAGGCCGCGTCGAGGCTCGTGACGTTGCCGCCGTGGCCGTTGACGAGGACGACGCGGCCCGCCCACAGGGACAGGGACCGCACCGTCTCCACCAGGACGGTGTGCAGTGCCTCGTGGCCGATGGAGAGGGTGCCGGGGAATCCGGCGTGCTCTCCGCTCGCACCGTAGGCGAGGGCCGGCGCCAACACGACGTCTCGGTATGGGAGTTGGCGGGCGAGGCCGCGTGCGACCGCTTCGGCGATCGTGCTGTCCGTGTGGAACGGCAGGTGCGGGCCGTGCTGTTCGGTGGAGCCGACGGGGACGAGGACCGGCGCGCCCTCCGGCACCGTGGGCCAGGTCGCGCGCGCCAGCTCCACCGGTTCACGCACGCGGGACACCGAGGGTGCGGGTGAAGCCGTCCGGGACGACCAGGTCGTCCGGGCCCAGTTCGTCGACGGAGGCGTGCCCGAGGCCGAGGACGGCGGAGTCGAGGCCGCCGCGCAGGATGTCGAGGACGTTCTCCACGCCCGCCTGCCCGTTCGCGGCCAGGCCCCACAGGTAGGCGCGGCCGATGAGGACCGCTCGGGCGCCGAGCGCGAGCGCCTTGGCGACATCGCCGCCACGCCGCACGCCGCCGTCGAGGAGGACCTCGATGTCGGCGCCGACGGCTTCGGCGATGGACGGCAGGAGGCGGATGGTGGCGGGGGTGGTGTCGAGGTTGTTGCCGCCGTGGTTGGAGACCGAGATGCCGGTGACGCCCGCGTCGACGGCCCGCTTGGCGTCGTCGACCCTGCTGACGCCCTTGAGCAGGAACGGGCCTCCCCACTCCTTGCGCATCCACTCCACGTCGTCCCAGGTGGGCGGCGCGGTCTGCATCCACTCGCCGTAGGCGCCGAAGAAGGTGGGGGCCTGCCCGCCGGGGGCCCGGAGGTTGGGTGTGGTCAGGTCGGGGAGGCGGCGGGACCTGGCGAAGGCGAGGAGCCAGCGCGGGTGCGGCAGCACGTCGGGGGCGAACTTCACGGCCGTGCGCAGGTCGACGCGTTCCGGGATCGCCGGGCTGCCCCAGTCGCGGCCGTTGGAGAACGACCAGTCCAGGGTGGCGATGAGCGCCTTGGCGCCGGCCTGCCTTGCGCGCTCCATGCGCTGCACCATGGAGTCGCGGCTGCCCATCCAGTACATCTGGTAGAAGGTGTTCGGATTGGCCTCGGCGACCTCCTCCACGGACCGGCTCGCGAACGAGCTGAGCCCCATGATCACGCCCCGGTTCGCGGCGGCGCGGGCGACGGCCACCTCACCGTCGGGGTGGACGGCCTGCACGCCGGTCGGCGAGATCAGCACCGGGAACGCGGACTCGACGCCGAGGACGGTGGTCGTCAGGTTCCGTTCGGCGTGGTGGCCCACCACCCTTGGCGCGAAGCCGAGTTCGGCGAACGCGCCGATGTTGTCGCCGATGGTGCGGCCGCGTTCCGAGCCGGCGACCAGGGCGCCGTAGACGCTGCCCGGCAGGTATTTCTTGGCGCGCCGTTGGGCTTCGGCGACCGTTTCGAACCATGGGTTTCTTGCCATGGGGCGGCTCTCTTCTCGTCGGGTGGTGGCGTCAGGTGGCCGGGCTGAATCCCGCTACGGGGTTCTCGTCGCACTCCGACACGGGCGGCCGTTCGAGGCCGGGCCGGCGGGTCAGGACGAGGTCGACGGGGCCCGTGCGGTGGGAGTGGTCTCCGGACGGCTTCGGGATCGTGCCGCCGTCCCGGTCCGCGAGGAGCTGCTCCCCGTAGCCCTGGACGCACTCCGGGTCGGGCCCGTCCAGCGGGAGGCCGGTGAAGAACTTCGCGGCCATGCAGCCGCCCTTGCAGGTGTCGTAGAACGTGCAGGACGCGCAGGCCCCGCCCTGCTGCGGCTCACGCAGCCGAAGGAACAGCTCCGACTCCCGCCACACACCCGCGAAGCCGCCCGCGTCGCGCACACTGCCCGCGAGGAACTCGTCGTGGATGGCGAACGGGCAGGCGTACACATCGCCGATGGGATCGATGAGGCAGACGACGCGGCCCGCACCGCACAGGTTGAGTCCGGGCAGCGGCTCGCCGTAGGCGGACAGGTGGAAGAACGAGTCACCCGTCAGCACTTGGTCGGCGTGCGCCACCAGCCAGTCGTAGAGCCGGCGTTGCTGGGCGGGCAGCGGGTGCAGCTCGTCCCAGACGTCGGCCCCGCGACCCGAGGGGCGCAGCCGGGTGAGGCGCAGTTGGGCGCCGTACTTGTCGGCGAGGGCCTTGAAGTCGTCCATCTGCGGGATGTTGTGCCGGGTGCAGACGACGGACAGCTTGAAGTTCTTCATGCCGGCGTCGGCCAGGTGCCCCATGGCGCGCAGTGCGGTGTCGTACGAACCGGGGCCGCGCACGGCGTCGTTGACCTCGGCCGTGGCGCCGTCGAGGGAGATCTGTACGTCGACGTAGTCGTTGGCGGCGAGGCGCCGGGCGACGTCCGGAGTGATGCGCACGCCGTTGGTGGAGAACTTGACGCCGACGTGATGGGCGGTGGCGTAGTCCAGGAGCTCGAAGAAGTCGGGGCGCACGGTCGGCTCGCCGCCGCCGATGTTGACGTAGAAGACCTGCATGGCCTCCAGCTCGTCGATGACGGCCTTGGCCTCGGCGGTGGACAGTTCACGCGGGTCGCGGCGGCCCGAGCTGGACAGGCAGTGGGCGCAGGACAGGTTGCAGGCGTAGGTGAGTTCCCAGGTGAGGCAGATCGGCGCGTCGAGGCCGTACTCGAACAGATCCACCAGACGGTCACCGGGCTTCGCCGCCACGGAAGTTGAGGTCACGGTGTCGGGCTCCTTTCGACCAGCATCGACGAGCGGGCCAGGACGGCGAGGGCGCGCGCGTACCGTGCCGTGTCCGCGTCACCGGCGCCGGCGCTCTCGCAGGCGGCGCGCGCGGTGGGCGAGGCCGGGAGCGCCTGGACCACGGCGAGCAGTCCCCGGTCCTTGAGGAAGGACAGTTTGCGCGTGCCGAAGTGGTACAGCAGCGCGCCGAAGGGTTCGGGCCGGACCGACACCTGGGGGTGCACGTCCCAGGCGCGGTCCAGGTCGAGCGGTGCTTTCACGGTCGTCATCGTGGCGGCCTAGTAGACGCCGCACATGCCGTCGATCGAGACCTCTTCGACCAGGTCGTCGGCCTCGACGAGGGTCTCGTCGGTGGACGTGGCCGAGGAGGCGGGCGCCTCGGGGGCGGGGGTGGTTTCGAGCTGCTCGTTCATGCGGAACTCCCTGATACCGATGGGTGATTGACCGATGGGTGCTTGGGTGTGCGCGAACAGGTTCGAGAGTATTGGCATGCGATGCCAAAAGAAAAGGGGTCGGACATCACCGGGGTCTTGCGCGCTGTCGTCACCGCGGGATTGGATCCGGTCCCATGGATCCGATCGCGTCTGTCCGTCCCGATGTGCTGGTCGTCGGCGCCGGTGGCGCCGGTGCCGTGCTGGCGGCGCGGCTGAGCGAGGACGCCGACCGCAATGTTCTGCTGGTGGAGGCCGGTTCGGTGGCGGCGGCGTCCGATCCGGCTCTGCTGGACGCGCGGCTCGTCCCGGGCGCCCGGCCGAACCATCCCGCCACCTCCTCCCATGCCGTGCGGCTCACTCCGGAACGACCGTGGTCGGTGCCGCGCGGGCGGGTGCTGGGCGGCTCCACCACGGTCAACGGTGGGTACTTCGTCCGGGCGAGGCGCGCGGATTTCGACCGGTGGGCGGCTGCGGGCAATCCCGCCTGGGCGTACGAGCGTGTGCTGCCGTTGCTGCGCGCCCTGGAGGACGATCTCGACTTCGGCGCGGGCGAGGTGCACGGGGGCGGTGGGCCGATGCGTGTCACGCGCGGGCCGCTGGCGCACCCCGCCGCCGTGGCCTTCCGCGACGCCGCCCGGGAGTTGGGTTTCGCCGCCGAGCCCGACAAGAACGACCAGGGCCCGCCCGGCTTCGGCGCGGTGCCCACGAATTCCGTCGACGGCGTGCGACTGAACACCGGGCTCGCCCACCTGACGGCGCGGGTTCTCGCACGGCCCAACCTCACCGTGTGGGGTGACTGTTCCGTACGTCGGGTGGTGGTCGAGCGCGGGCGGACCACGGGGGTCGTGGTCGAGCGCGGCGGGGCACGGGAGACGCTGGGCGCCGGGTGCGTGGTGCTGTGTGCGGGCGCGCTCGTCACGCCTCACCTGCTCCTGCTCTCCGGTGTCGGTCCGCGTGCCGATCTCGAACGGGCCGGGGTTCCCGTCGTCCGCGACGCGCCCGCGGTCGGGGCCCGCCTCGGCGACCATCCGCAACTGGTCCTGGACTGGCAGCCCCACGACGACCTCGACCCGCCCACGAGCAGTTGGCTCGGCGGCTGCCTGCACCTCGACTCCCGTGGTGGCGAGCCTGGTTCCCCCGGTGACATCGAGGTCCTTCAGTCACTGGTCCCGATGGCCGGGCTCGTCGGCGGGACCGTCACGGCGCCCGGTGCGCCGCACTCGTTCCTCGCCTCCGTCCAGACGCCGCACCCCACGGGGCGGCTCCGGCTGCGCTCCGCCGACCCGGAAGTCCCGCCCGCTGTCGACTACGACTATCTGCGCGACGGCGAGGTCCTGCGCCGACTGCGCACGGCCGTCCGCGTCACCGGCGACCTCCTCGGCACCGCCCCGTTCACGAAACTCTCCGCAGGCGGTCTGCTCGCCCCCGCGGCCGGCGTCCTCGACCACGACCGGGCGCTCGACACCTGGATCCGCGATCACCTCGGCACGGCCCAACACACCTGCGGGACCGTCCCGATGGGCACCGCCGACGCTCCGGAGCGTGCCGCGGTCGACCAGTACGGGCGGGTGCACGGGATAAGTGGACTTCGGGTGGCGGACACGTCCGTGCTGCCGCACACCCCGCACCGTGGCCCGGCGGCGACCGCCGTCCTGATCGGGGAGCTGATCGCCGACGCGATGCGGCGCGAGCTGCCCTGACCAGGCCGACTACCTGGAAGAAGCCCCGCCTAGCCCGTCCTCGAGGCGTCGGATCGCCGTGTCGAGCAGCTCGCCCAGCTCCGCCTCCGGCACCGCGAGCCAGTGCTCGTACGCCGTCACCGCCGCCGCGAGGACCGTGTGGCCGAAGAGGCGGGGCAGCGCGTCGGACGCCGCGAGGCCGAGGCGCCGGGCCGCGAAGTCCGTGACGATGGCGCGCCATGAGCTGTACCGCAGGGTGGCGTCGGCCTGGAGCGTGGGCACCCGCAGGATGAGGTGCATGCGCTGCCGGTGCCAGGGCACGTCGGTGGCGTCGAACCGGTTGAAGTCGACGACGGCCGCGCGCAGCGCCGTCATGATGGGAACGTCCGGCCCGGTGGCGTTCAACAGCTCGCGGAACCCGTCCAGCTGCTGCTCGAAGTCGCCCCACACGAGGTCGTTCTTCGACGCGAAGTAGCGGAAGAACGTCCGCCGGGCGATGCCGGCCGCGCCCGCGATGTCGTCGACCGTCGTCGCGTCGAAGCCCTGCCGGGCGAAGAGTTCGAAGCCGATCCGTTCGAGCTCGGGCCGGGTCGTGGCACGCGGGCGGCCCCCTTTGGGCGCACGTACTCCGGGTTCGGCCACGCTGCTCGTCGGCGACTCCACATCCGCTCCTTCGTCCGGGGAACAAGATACCGCCCCCGGGTGAGAACATGGTTCTCTCGGAAGAGAAATGCGGATACCATCCAGGCGTTCCCTTCCCGTGTCCCTTCCGTAGTCCCGGTCGGCGAAGGAGCCGCCATGACCAAGTACGTCCTGCACGTAGAGTCCCGGCCCGCGAACGAGGAGGCCGTGGACGCGTTCAACCGCTGGTACGACGAGGTCCACCTGCCCGAGATGGTGGCGCTCGACGGCTTCGCGTCCGCCGTCCGCTACGCCCCACAGGAGCCCGGGGGGCCGTACATCGCGCACTACGAGATCGAGGGCGATCCGCAGCAGGCGATGAAGAACGTGACCGCGGCGGCGTCCGACGGCCGGCTGCACATGGCCGACGTGATCAGCATGGAACCCGCGCCCCGCATGCGGATCCTGCACCTCACCACGGAGTACCCCGGGCCCGGGCCGCACTCGGAGCAGCGGCCCGCGCGGCGTCAGCTCATCGACGGGCGACTCGTCGCGTCCGACGCCACGTTCGCCTCGTACAACCCGGCCACCGGCACACTGCTCGGCCTCGCCCCCGAGGCCACCGAGGAGCAGGCGCGGCAGGCCGTGGCCGCCGCCCGCCGCGCTTTCGACACCACCGGCTGGGCCACCGACCCGGAACTGCGCCGCCGCTGCCTGGACCAGCTGCACCACGCCCTCGTCGAACACAGCGAGGAACTGCGGGAGTTGACGATCGCGGACGCCGGCTCGCCGCGCATGCTCACCTATGCCGCACAGTTGGACGAGCCGATCGAGCTGGTGCGGTACTACGCGGACCTGCTCCGGGACCACTCGTTCGTCGACGACATGGGTGTGGTCGAGTACCAGGGGCAGCGCCACCACCGCTGGGTGGAGTGGGAGGCGGCCGGGGTCGCCGCCGCGATCGTCCCGTACAACTACCCGAACCAGCTGGCCCTCGCCAAGCTGGCCCCCGCCCTCGCGGCCGGCTGCACGATCGTCCTCAAGGGCGCGCCCGACACGCCTCTCGTGACCCTGGCCCTCGGCGAGCTGATCGCCGAGCACACCGACATCCCCGCCGGCGTCGTCAACATCCTTTCCTCGTCGCGGGCTTCGGTCGGCGAGGTGCTCACCACCCACCCCGATGTGGACCTGGTGAGCTTCACCGGGGCGAGCCCGACCGGGCGGCGGATCATGGCGGCGGCGAGCGACACCGTCAAGCGGGTCTTCCTCGAACTCGGCGGCAAGTCGGCCCTGGTGGTCCTCGACGACGCCGACTTCAAGAACACCGCCACGTACGCGGCGTACATGATCTGCCTGCACTCCGGGCAGGCCTGCGCGATCACCTCGCGGATGCTGGTACCGCGCCGCCACCACGACGCGATCGTCGAACAGGTGGCGCGGCGCATGGAACGGGTGCGCGTCGGCGACCCGAACGACCCCAAGACGTACATGGGCCCCCTCATCAGCGAGCGACAGCGCGACAAGGTCGACGGCATGGTGCGGCGAGCGGTCGCCGCGGGCGCCACGCTCGTCACCGGCGGACAGCGCGTCGATCCGGGCTACTTCTACACGCCCACCCTCCTCGCGAACGTCGACCCGGACAGTGAGATCGCCCAGGACGAGGTGTTCGGCCCGGTCCTCGCCGTGATCCCGTACGACGACGATGACGACGCCGTGCGCATCGCGAACAACTCGGTCTACGGGCTGTCCGGCGCCGTGCAGAGCGCCGACCGGGAGCGGGCGCTCGCGGTGGCGCGGCGCATCCGCACCGGCACGTTCAGCATCAACGGCGGCAACTACTTCTTCTCCGACACCCCGTTCGGCGGCTACAAGCAGTCCGGCATCGGCCGGGAGAAGGGCGTCGCGGGCCTGGAGGAGTTCATGGAGCGCAAGACCTTCGGCGAGGTGGTCGACGCGGCGGGAGAGGGTCGATGACTGCCCTCGACCGCCGCGGTGTCATCGGCAGGGAACAGGAGGAGGGGCGGGCGCTGATCGACCGGCTCCTCACATCATTGACGGGCGAGGAGGCGATCGCGTGAGCGGGACGACACAGCGGCGTACGGCACTGGTGACCGGCGGGGGGTCGGGCATCGGGCGGGCCATCGCGCTGCGGATGGCGGCCGACGGCTTCGCCACCGCCGTCCTCGACCTCAACAAGGAGGCCGCCGAGGCGGTCGCCGAGGAGGCGCGGAAGTGCGGTCACGAGGCGATGGCGGTCGGCGGCGTCGACGTCTCGGACCGCGCGCAGGTGGACGCCGCGGTGGAGCAGGTCCGCACCGCGTACGGGCCGGTCCTCGTCCTCGTCAACAACGCCGGGAAGACGGGCTTCAAGGAGTTCCTGAACATCACGGACGAGGCCTGGGACACGATCCTGGCCGTGAACCTCAGCGGCCCGTTCTATCTCTGCCAGGCCACGATCCCGCACATGATCGAGGCCGACTGGGGCCGCATCGTCAACATCTCGTCGTCCAGCGCGCACTCGGGGCAGCAGTACATGACGCACTACGTCGCGTCGAAGTCCGGGCTCATCGGCCTCACCAAGTCCCTGGCGCTGGAGTTCGGGCCCAAGGGCATCACCGTGAACACCATCCCACCGGGGTTCGTGGACACGCCCATGCTGCGCGGCTCGGAGCAGCGGGGGCTGCTCGGGCACTCGGTGGAGGACATCGCGAAGGTCACTCCGGTGCGGCGGGCCGGCCGTCCGGAGGACATCGCGGCGGCGTGCTCGTACCTGGTGTCCGAGGAGGCCGGTTACGTCACCGGGCAGATCATCGGGGTCAACGGGGGACGCAACACCTGAGGTCACATGCCGGGGACGTGGTTCGCCCAGCCCGTCCCCGGCCAGTTGAACCAGCCCGACGAGGCGTACGTGCCGCCGTCCGGATGCAGCGTCGTGCCGGTGACGTACGACGAGAGGGCCGACGCCAGGAAGACGACGCATCCCGAGACGTCCTCGGGCAGGCCCGCACGGGCCATCGGGATGGCGGTGGCGAGCGCCTCGGGTGTGGTGAGCGGGGCGTCCCCCTCGTCCCCATCCCCCGCGAGTCTCCGCAGGCCCGGGGTGGGCACGTAGTCCGGGGCGACGTTGTTGACGCGGATGCCGTCCGGTGCGAGTTCGACCGCCAGCGTGCGGGCGAACTGCTCGACGGCCGCCTTCGCCGCCGCGTACACCGCGAAGCCCGGGGCGGCGCGATGGGCCTCGATCGTCGACACGTTGACGATGCTGCCGCCCCTGCCGCCGGACCGGATCCGTGGCACGGCGAGCGAGCAGGCGTGCAGGACGTGGGTGAGGTTGGTGCGGATCAGGGCGTCCCAGCCGCGCGGCCGGGTCTCGGTGAAGGGGGCGCGGAAGGTGCCTCCGACGACGTTGACGAGGGTGTCGAGACGGCCCCACCGCGCGTCCACGGCCTCGAACAGGTCCCGCAGCGCCGACTCTTCGCGTACGTCTCCGACGCGTACGAGGGTGTCGTGGCCCGCGAGTGCCTTCTCCAGTGCGCGGGCCGCCTCCTCGTCGCGGTCGATGACGGCCGTGCGGACTCCGTTGGCGGCCAGGTCGCGCACGATCGCGGTGCCGAGGCCGCCGGCGCCGCCCGTGATCACGGCGACGGTGCCGGCCAGGCCCGCTCTGCTCCCGAACCAGTCGTCCGCCATCAGATCACCCGCGAGTCGTGGCCCTGCCAATAGCGTTCACGCAGGCGCCGTTTGTAGAGCTTGCCGTTGGGGTCGCGGGGCAGGTCGTCGGTGAAGTCGACGGAGCGCGGGCACTTGTACGTCGCCAGCTCCGAGCGGCAGTACGCTACCAACTCGGCCGCCAACTCCTCGCCGCCGACGGCCCCTTCGGCGGGCTGCACCACCGCCTTGACCGCCTCCCCCATCTCGTCGTCCGGCACCCCGATGACCGCGACGTCGGCGACCGCGGGGTGCCCGGCCAGCACGTTCTCGGCCTCCTGCGGGTAGATGTTGACACCCCCGGAAATGATCATGTGGGCGCGGCGGTCGGTGAGGTACAGGTAGCCGTCCTCGTCGAGACGGCCGATGTCGCCGAGCGTGCGCCGGCCGTGGGCGTCGGTGACCGAGGCCGTCTTCTCCGGGTCGTTGTGGTACGCGAAGGGGCGGCCGCCCTCGAAATACACCAACCCCTCACGTCCGGGCGGCAGTTCGTCGCCGGTTGTCTCGTCGACGATGTGGCACGGCGTGGCGGGTCTGCCCACGGAGCCGGGGTGTGCGAGCCACTCCTCGGCGGTGATGGCGGTGTTGCCGATGTCCTCGGTGCCCGCGTAGTACTCGTGGACGATCGGCCCCCACCAGTCGATCATGCGCCGCTTCACCGGGACCGGGCAGGGCGCTCCGGTGTGCACGACGACGCGCAGGCTGGACGTGTCGTGGCGGGTGCGTTCCGCGTCCGGGAGGCGCAGCATGCTCACGAACATGGTCGGCACGAACTGGGCCTGGGTGACGCGGTGGTGTTCGATGGTCTCCAGGCAGTGGCGCGGGTCGAAGCCGTCCATCAGGACGACGGGGACACCGAGCCGCTGCATGGACATCGAGTAGACGAGCGGCGCCGAGTGGTAGAGCGGCGCCGGGCTGAGGAACACGTCGCCGGGGCGCAGTCCGCCGCCGTTGGCGCCGATGCCGCGGGCGATGAGCGCGGGCGCGGCCGTGGGGTCGCCGAACGGGGCGTTGGAGAGTTCCTTGCGAACTCCCTTGGGGCGTCCGGTGGTTCCGGAGGAGTAGAGCATCTCGCGCCCTTCGGTCTCCTCGGCCTCCGGAAGCGGTTCGTGCGCGGCGATCACCTCGTCGAGCGGTTCCCAGTCCTTGAGTTCGCCGATCGCGCACAGGCGCACCGGGATGCGCGTCAGGTCGAGTCCGGCGACGATGTCCGTCATCCGCTCGGAGGCGACGAGGGCGCGGGCGCCGCAGTCGTCGAGGATGTACTGGGCCTCGGCCGGGTGCAGGTGGTGGTTGAGGGCGGTGTAGCGCAGTCCCGAGCGCTGGGCGGCCCACGCGGCGACGAGGAAGGTCGGGTGGTTCTCCATGAGCAGCGCGATGCCGTCGCCGGGTCTCAGTCCTTTGGCCCGTAGTGCGGCGGCGAGGCGCGCCGACCGGTCGTCGAGTTCGGCGAAGGTGAGGTTCCGTGTGCCGTCGGCCATGATGACGGCCGGGCGGTCGGGTGTGCGGTGTGCGTGGGCGCGTGGTGTGAGCTGTGTGCGCTGTGCGAGCGGCTCCAAGGGGACCTCCCCGTAGAAACTCCCGACCGGTCTGGTGGTCCAGCGGTCCGGCGGTCCGGTGAGACGTCAGATGACCAGGCCGCCGTCGACCGGCAGCACCTGCCCGGTCACGAAGGAGGCGGCGTCGGAGGCCAGGAACACGAACGCCGGTGCCACCTCGGCGGGTTCGGCCCAGCGGGCGAGCGGGATGCGGGCGAGCATGCCCGCGGCGAACCTCTCGTCGGTGCGGATCGTCTCGGTCATCGGCGTCGCGGCGAGCGGGGCGACGGCGTTGACGAGGATGTTCTTCCGGGCCAGTTCGCGGGCCA
Organism: Streptomyces fractus; assembly: GCF_049844455.1. Taxonomy (NCBI): domain Bacteria; kingdom Bacillati; phylum Actinomycetota; class Actinomycetes; order Kitasatosporales; family Streptomycetaceae; genus Streptomyces; species Streptomyces fractus. The sequence goes on from NZ_JBMYHI010000002.1 coordinate 388,339, forward strand.
GGGACTTGGTCAGGCCGATGATGCCGGCCTTGGCGGCGGAGTAGTTGACCTGGCCGAGGGTGCCGGTGAGACCGGCGGACGACGTGACGTTGATGATGCGGCCGGTGCCGTCCACGGGGAGGTGCGCGAGGGCTGCCTGCGCGCAGCTGAACGTCCCGAGGACGTGGATGTCGAGGAGGGCGCGGACGCTGTCCTCCGTCAGCTTGGGGAACATAGCGGGCGCGGTGACACCGGCGTTGTTGACGAGGATGTGCAGGGTGCCGCCGGCGAGCGCCGCGGCCCGCGCCACGGCGTCGTCGGCGGCGGCGCGGTCCCGGACGTCGAGGGCGGCGCCTTCCGCCTTGCCGCCGTCGGTCCGGATGGCGGCGGCCGACTGCTCGGCCGCCTCGCCGTCCACGTCGGTGACGAGGACGGCGGCGCCCGCGTCGGCCAGGGCGCGGGCGACGGCGGCGCCGATGCCACCGGGCGCGCCCGCGCCGGTGACCAGGGCGGAGCGGCCGGTGAGGTCGAAGGGGTTCACTGCGCCGCCGCCGTGGCCGCGCGGGCCCGCGCCCGGAACGCCTCCAGCTTCTGGGAGGGCTCGATGACCCGCTTGCTGCGCGCCTGGATGGACACGTCGTGGCCCGCGGAGCGTCGCCGCAGGGCGCCGACCGTGGCCTCCTCCTTCTTGATGTGCGTGAAGGGGTCGAAGGAGTACCAGCGCATGGCGTTCTGGTACGTCATCTTGTCGGTGTCCTCGTCGGGGACCTGATGGTCGGCGAGCACGCCGTGCAGTTCCTCGGGGGCGTTCGGCCACATCGAGTCGCTGTGCGGGTAGTCCGCCTCCCAGCAGATGTTGTCGATGCCGATCTCGTGGCGCAGCTTCACGCCGATGGGGTCGCTGATGAAGCAGGTGAGGAAGTGCTCGCGGAACACCTCGCTGGGCAGCTTCCCGCCGAAGTCCTGGAGCGTCCACGTGGCGTGCATCTCGAAGGTGCGGTCGATGCGCTCCAGGAAGTACGGGATCCAGCCGGTGCCGCCCTCGGACAGCGCGATCTTCAGGCCCGGGTACTCCTTGATGGGGCGCGACCAGATGAGGTCGGCGGCGGCCTGGACGAGGTTGAGCGGCTGAAGCGTGATCATCGCGTCCGGCGGCGAGTCCGCGGAGGGGACCGCGAGGCGGCCGGAGGAGCCGATGTGCAGGTTCATCACGGTGTCGGTGTCGCAGAGCGCCTGCCACAGCGGATTCCAGTACTCGTCGTGGAAGCTGGGGAAGCCCATGGCGCCCGGGTTCTCGGTGAACGTCAGGGAGTGGCAGCCCTTCTCGGCGACCCGCCGCACCTCCTTGACGCAGGCGTCGACGTCCCAGATCGCGGGCAGCGCCATCGGGATGAAGCGGCCGGGGTGGGCGCCGCACCATTCGTCGATGTGCCAGTCGTTGTAGGCGCGTACCAGCGCGTACGACAGGTCGCTGTCCTCGGTCTCGAAGAGGCGGGCGGCGAAGCCGGGGAAGGACGGGAAGTTCATCTGGGCGAGGATGCCGCCTGCGTCCATGTCCTTGACGCGTTCGTGCACGTCGTAGCAGCCGGGGCGGATCTCGTCGAGGCCCTGGGGTTCGAGGCCGTACTCCTCCTTGGGGCGACCGGCCACCGCGTTGAGCGCGACGTTGGGCAGGACGGAGTCGCGGAAGCGCCACACGTCGGTGCCGTCCTCGCGGTGTTCCAGGCGGGGGGCGTCGTCCCGGTACTTGGCCGGGAGGTGGTTCACGAACATGTCGGGCGGTTCGATGATGTGGTCGTCGACGCTGATGAGTATGAGGTCTTCGTGCTGCATGGCCGAGTGCCTTCCGTCCGATCCGCTGGGTCAGTCCGACGCGGGCAGCGCCTTGGCCGCCTTGATGGTCATCGGGGCGCCGTCGCAGGCGAGCGCCCCCGATCCGGAGGCGGTGCAGAGCAGTTCGAGGGTGTTCGCCCCGTCCACGTAGCGCTTGCCGATGAGAGTGGCGGACTCGCCGGTGGGGCCGCCCGCCGGCGGGGGCGCCGCGTCGGCCGTGACCATCGGCTTGCCGCCGCAGGTGATCGCGGGGGCCCGGTCGGCCGGTGCCCGGATGACGATGACGCGAACTCCGCATACGGCGCTGGCCAGTTGGAGGCCGGGGTGGAGTTCCCGGACGGCTGACGTCATGGACGGCTCCTCACTGCTGGTTCCCCATCGCTGCGGAAACTAGCTTCTCGCTGGGCGGTAATCAAGATTTCGCACGGAACTCGGGCCGTCACGGCGCCGGAACCTCCACCACCACGGCCGACCCCATCCCGCCGCCCGCGCACATCGCGGCGACGCCGAGACCGCCTCCCCTGCGGCGCAGTTCATGGACGAGCGTGACCAGCATCCGGCCTCCGGTCGCGGCGACGGGGTGGCCGAGCGAGCAGCCGCTGCCGTTGACGTTGACCGTGTCGGGGTCGAGGTCGAGACGGCGCACGACCGCCACGCACATCGACGCGAACGCCTCGTTGATCTCGTACAGGTCGACGTCGCCGGTGCTCAGCCCCGCGCGGGCCAGCGCCTTCGGGATCGCCTGCACGGGGGCGAGTCCGGTGTCGGCGGGGTCGACGCCGACGGAGGCCCAGGCCCGGACCGTGGCGAGCGCGGGCAGGCCGAGGCGGTCGCTGACGACGGCCAGGGCCGCGGCGGCGTCGTTGCCGCCCGCCGCGTTGCCCGCGGTGATGCTGAAGCCGTCGATCTCGGGGTGCAGCACCTTGAGCCCGGCCAGCTTCTCGGCCGAGGTGTCCCGGCGCGGGTGCTCATCGGTGTCGAACAGTCCGTGCGGGGTCTCGACGGGCACGACCTCGTCCTTGAAGCGGCCCTCGTCGATGGCGCGGATCGCGTTGCGGTGCGAGCGCAGCGCCCAGGCGTCCATGTCCTCGCGGGAGATGCCCGCGGCGACGGCGGCGTTCCAGCCGACCGTGATCGACATGTCCAGGTTGGGGGCGTCGGGCCGGTCGGGGTGGGTGGGCGGCACCCACGGCTCGTCCCCGAAGCGCAGCCGCGGCGACGTGGACGCCGAGTTCACGCCGCCCGCGATCACCACCTCGTCCATCCCGGAACGGATCGAGGCCGCCGCCGACTGCACGGCGGCCAGCGACGCGGCGCAGTGCCGGTTGTGGGCGAGGCCCGGCACGGTGGTCAGGCCGGCGGTCAGTGCGGCGTGCCGGGCGATGACGCCGCCGCCGTAGAGGCCCTCGGCCAGCATGACGTCGTCGATGCGGTCGGGCTCGACGCCGAGTTCGGCGAGGCGCGCGGCGCTCACGCGGACGATGCGGTCCGCGAGGGTGTAGGCGTCGGTGTCGCGCAGGGTGCCCTTGCGGGCGGTGCCCACGGGGGTGCGCAGTGCGGAGACGATCACGGCTTCAGGCATGGGACTTCTCCGGGTTGTCCAGCTCGGCGGATGAGGCGGATGAGGCGGGTGAGGCGGATGTGGCTGACGCAGCGGACGCGGCGGGTTCGGCCAGTTCGGCGATCAGCGTGCGGCGCAGCAGCTTTCCGGTCCCCGTGCGCGGCAGTTCGGCGCGGAGGACGACGGTGTCGGGGGTCTTGGAGGTACGCAGCCGGTCCCTCGCCCACAGCCGGATCTCCTCCGGCTCGACACCTTCCTCGCCGCTGACGAGGACGGCGACGATCCGCTGCCCCCACTCCTCGTCCGGCACCCCGATGACGACCGCCTCGCGCACGGCGGGGTGTTCGAGGAGGACGTCCTCGATCTCGGCGGGAGCGATGTTCTCGCCGCCGCGGATGATGGTGTCGTCGGCGCGGCCCTCGACGTAGAGGTAGCCGTCGGCGTCGAGCCGCCCCAGGTCGCCGGTGGGGAACCAGCCGTCCGCGTCGAGCACGCTGCGGCCCCGGTACTCGCCGGAGATCTGCTCGCCCCGCACGTGCACGAGACCGGTACTCCCCGGCGGGCACGACTCCCCGTCCACCGTGCGCAGTTCGATCTCGACGCCCGGCAGCGGGCGGCCGACCGAGGTGAGCCGGTCGCGGACGACCGGGTCGTCGCCGGTGAGCGCGGCGCGGTGGTCCCCCGGGCCGAGCACCGCGATCGACGAGGAGGTCTCGGTCAGCCCGTAGGCATTGACGAAGTCCGTGTCAGGGAAGGCCCGCAGCGCCTTCTCGACAACGGTGCGCGGGGCGCGCGCCCCGCCGTACGCGAGGCTGCGCAGGGTGGGCACGCCGGCGTCCTCGCCCGCGGGGAGCTCATCGACGATGCGGGCGAGCATCGTCGGCACGAGCATCGCGTGGGTGACCTTCTCGCGGCGCACGGCGGCGAGCCACTCGTCGGCGGAGAACGCCCGCAGGTACACCACGCGCCGCCCGGTGTAGAGGTTGGACATCAGATTCGTGAGGCCGGCGATGTGGTACGGCGGGACGGCGACGAGCGCCGCGTCGCCCTCGGCCGCGGAGTTGAACTCCAGGGTGTTCAACACGTAGGCGAGCAGGTGCCGGTGGCGCAGCAGGGCGGCCTTGGGGGCCGCGGTGGTGCCGCTGGTGTAGAGGATCACGGCGACCGCGTCCTGGTCCCAGGGCGCCGGTACGTCACCGCCCGAGGGCTCGCCGGTGGCGTCGAGCAGCCCTTCCAGGTCGTCGGGGCCGATGCGGACCGCGCCCGGGTGCCGCCCCTCGATCTCCGCCAACTGATCCGCCCCCAGGCGGTAGTTGAGCGGCACGAACGGGACGCCGGCCAGGGCGCAGCCGAACAGCGCGACCGGATAGGCGAGGTGGTTGGGCGCGCGGTACAGCACCGCCGGAGCGCCGCGGAAGCGCTCGGTGGCGCGGCGCGCGAGGGCGAGGATCCGGGCGGCGGACAGGGAGCGGTCGTCGAGCGTGACCGCGGGCCGCTCCCCTGCCGATGCGGCCATCTCAAGGGTCATCAAGATGTTCATGAGAGTGCTATTCTCGCTTCAGTAGAGCGAGACTTTCAAGAGTGACGGCACCAGTGACCACATCAGTGGGAACACCCTCAACAACCCTTCGGGAGTGGGGAGTACAGATGCAGATCACCGGAAGCTCCGCGATCGTGGTCGGCGGCACGGGGGGCCTCGGCGAGGCCACCGTGCGCCGACTGCACGCGGCGGGCGCGCAGGTCGTCGCCGCCGACGTCAACGACGAGAAGGGCAAGGCGCTCGAGGCGGAGCTCGGCATCCGGTACGTCCGCACCGACGCCACGGACGAGGACAGCGTCAACGCCGCGCTCGCCGAGGCCGAGGCGGCGGGACCGCTGCGCATCGTCGTCGACGTGCACGGAGGGCCCGCGACCGGCGGCCGACTGGTCGGCAAGGACGGCAGCCCGCTCCCCCTGGACGGGTTCCGCACCACCATCGACTACTACCTGACCTCCGTCTTCAACGTGCTGCGCCTCGGCGCGGCCGCGCTCGCCCGCCAGGAACCCCTGGAGGAGGGCGGCCGCGGCGTCATCGTCACGACCGCGTCCATCGCCGCGTACGAGGGCCAGATCGGCCAGCTGCCCTACGCGGCGGCCAAGGGCGGCGTCGCGAGCATGACGCTGGTCGCGGCCCGCGACCTGTCCCCGCTGGGCATCCGGGTCACGACCATCGCGCCCGGCACCATCAACACGCCCGCGTACGGGAAGGCCGGCGATCAACTGGAGGCGTACTGGGGGCCGCAGGTGCCGTTCCCGAAGCGCATGGGGCGCAGCGAGGAGTACGCGGCGCTGGTCCAGGGGCTGTGCGAGAACGACTACTTGAACGGCGAGGTCGTCCGGCTGGACGGCGCGCTGCGCTTCCCGCCGAAGTAGGCGTCACCTCGCGTCAGTTCCTCCCCGCACGAGATGAAGGAGGCCCATGCCGAGCCCCCCGCTGTTCCGGCGCGCGACCGTGACACGGATCGTCCAGGAGACCGCCGACGCCCGTACGTTCACGCTCGCGCCGCTCGACGGGCCGCTCACGTACGAGGCGGGGCAGTACTGCATCTTCCGCATCGTGGTCGACGGGCGTCCGGCGCCGCGCGCGTACTCGTTCTCGAGCGCGCCCGGCTTCGACGAGGAGATCACGACGACCGTGAAGCGGGTGCCCGGCGGCGTCGCGTCGAACTGGCTGCACGACCACGTCCGCGAGGGCGACGAGCTCGAACTGACGGCGGCGCGCGGCAAGTTCACCCTGCGTCCCGCCGACACCCCGCTTCTCGGGTTCTGCGGCGGCAGCGGCATCACGCCGGTCCTCTCCCTCGCCAAGAGCGCGCTCGTGGGCACCGACCGCCGTATCCGGCTGCTGTGCGCGGACCGGGACCGCGGCGGGGCCATCTTCCACGACGCGCTGGGCGAGCTGGCGGCGCGCCGTCCGGGCCGGCTGGAGGTCGTGCGTCATCTCGACGACGTGCGGGGCTATTTGACGGCTGCCGACATCAAGGAGTTCGTCGGCGCCGACGCGGGGGCCGACGCGTATGTGTGCGGGCCCGAGCCGTTCATGGAGCTGGTGGAGTCGGCTCTGGCGGGCACGGGGCGGGTGTTCAGCGAGCGCTTCGGGGGCGGCGAGGCACCCGCACCCGCGCCCCCTGCCGCCGCACCGCCTGCCGCCGCACCACCGAAGGCGGCGGGCACCGTCACCGTCGTCATGCAGGGGCGCCGCGCGACGATCGCCAAGCGCCCCGGCGAGACCCTGCTCCAGAGCGCGCGCCGCGCCGGCTTCGCCCCGCCGTTCTCCTGCGAGGCGGGCAACTGCGCGACCTGCATGGCGATCCTGCGCGAGGGCACGGCCACGATGCGGGCCAACGACGCGCTCATGGACGACGAGGTCGCCGAGGGATACGTACTGACCTGCCAGGCGGTGCCGGACGACGACGCGGAGTCCGTGGTCGTCGAATACGAGTGAGCCGGCACCGACCCTCGACGGCCGTCAGACGGCCATGCCGTACACGATGGTGAAGACGGTGCCGAGCGAGCCGATGATGAACACCCCGGTGAGCCCGGCGATGATCAGTCCCTTGCCCTGTTCCGCGCTGAACGTGTCACGCAGCGCGGTCGCACCGATCCGCTGCTTGGCGGCGCCCCAGATCGCGACGCCGAGGCAGAGCAGGATCGCGACGGCCATCACGACCTGGATCATCGTCTTCGCCTCGGTGCCCAGGGCGCCGAACGGGCCCCAGTCGGGGGCGATGCCTCCGATGATCGTGGTGATGTCGCCCTTGTCGGCGGCGAGCAGCATGTCGGATCCTCCGTGGGGGTGCGCAGGGTCGCCCGCCCACCGGCGGGCGCGGCCTGCTCCCCATGGTGTCCTTCATCGCGCGGTTCCGGGGCCGGTTCCACCGGTCGGATTCAGGCGCGGTCCCCCGGGTCGCACAGCACGAGGATCGCGCGGGCGACGAGTTCGCTGCCGCTGCCCAGCTGGTCGCTGTAGCGGGCGATGGTGTCGCGCACGGCGCCGGTGAAGGACGGGTCGATGCCGCGCGGTCCTGTCGGTGCGGGCAGTTCGCGCACCATCGCCCTTCGGCGGCGCAGCAGTTCGATGATCTCGTCGTCGAGCTCACGCAGCTGGTCGCAGGACGGCATTCGCGCGTCACCCGCGAAAGCGGAGGCCACATTGATCGTCACAGCGCATCCCCTCAGTGGACGGTGATGGCGCGCTCCGGGCAGGCCCGGGCCGCGACCCGTACGTCGTTCTCGTGCTCGGCGGGGATCTCCTCGGCGAGGACCACCGCGTATCCGTCGTCGCTGAGGTCGAAGACCTCGGGGCAGGTGGAGCAGCAGATGCCGTGCCCGCGGCAGCGGTCGTCGTCGACGGTGGCCCTCACCGGTCTACCCCCTGTCCCGCCGGGGTGAATTCCAGGTGGAGCCGGGTGAGTCCGCGCAGGATGTACGTCGGTACGTAGTGGTAGCGGCGGGCGTCGGCCGGGCCGTGGTGTTCCTCGGAGATCCGGATGTCCTCGGTGCGGTCCAGGAGCCGCTCGATCGCGACCCGTGCCTCCGCGCGGGCGAGCGGTGCGCCGGGGCAGGTGTGCGGTCCGCGTCCGAAGGCCAGGTGGCGGCGGACGCCGGGGCGTTCGACGTCGAAGGTGTCGGGGTTCTCGAACCATTCGGGGTCGCGGTTGGCCGCGCCGTTGAGCACCATCACGGTGGTGCCGGCGGGCAGTTCGACGCCGCCGAGCTCGACGGGCACCTTGGAGAGCCGGAAGTCGCCCTTGACGGGGGACTCGATGCGCAGGCACTCCTCGACGAACGGGCCGATCAACTGCCGCTCGGCGCGCAGCCGCCGCTGGAGTTCCCGGTCGTCGCCGAGGATCTTCAGGGCGGTGCTGAGCAGTCGTACGGTGGTCTCCTGGCCCGCGGCGAACAGGTTGGCGGCGACCCGGACGGCCGCTTCGACGTCGGGCAGCGTCCCGTCGGGGAACCTGGCCGTGGCCAGACCGGTCAGCACGTCGGAGCGGGGCTCGCGGCGGCGCTCCTCGATGTAGCGGGAGAACCGTCCGTAGAGGAACTCCAGTGGTGTGTGGCCGAGTTCGTCCTGTTCGGTGCTGCCGATCGCGCCGCGGCCTCGCGGGCGTCCCTGCAGTTCCTCGGCGAACTCCTCGCGGTCCTCCTCGGGCACCCCGAGCAGATCGGCGATGACGAGCAGGGTGAAGGGTCCGGCGAAGCCGCTGATGAACTCGCCCTCCCCGGGGGCGAGGAAGTCCTCGATCATGCCGTCGGCCAGCCGCCACATCGCCTCCTCGTTCTCCTTGAGGCGCTTGGGTGTGATCAGCCGCATCAGGAGCGAGCGGTGGTCGGTGTGCACCGGCGGGTCCAGCGTGGGCAGTTGATCGCTCATCGGCAGTTCGTCGCGGTGCCGCTCGATGAGCGCGGAGACGTCGTCGCCCTCCAGGGGGACGGGGAAGCCGGGGAACGGGCCGGTCACGGAGACGCACGCGGAGAAGCGCTCCGTGTCGTTGTAGACCTCCACGGCCTCGTCGTAACCGGTGACCAGTACGACGTCGTGGTGCTTCTCGCGTTGCACGGGGCACTGCCCCCGCACGGCCTCGAAGTACGGATACGGATCGGCCACGACCTCTTCGTCGCGGAAGAAGTCGACCTCCTCCAAGTCCCTCACGCTGGCGCCCCTTTCAGGTACATCGAACTCTGCCGTGCCGTGCATCCGCGTGTGCCGCCCGAACGATATCAACCATCTCGATTCCGGAGAAGGGCGTTTCCGTTGCCGTTCGGCCGCCCCTGGGCGGCCAGCCCGTGGGCGAGCAGGTCCCACAGCGCCTCCGCGTCTCCACCGCGCGTACGCACCGGCGCCCCGCTGAGCACCAACGCGAAGGAGTTGAACATGATGGCCTGCAACATCGCCCCCGCCACCGCGCGGCAGTCGAGATCCGGCCGCACGGAGCCCTCCGCGCCCGCCTCGTCGAGGATCTCCTCCAGCAGTGCGAAGATCGGGGCGAAGGCGCGGGCGGCCTCCTTGGGGTCGTCGGTCAGCAACTGCTGGGCGAACTCGGCCATACCGAGGATCTCCACGGAGCGTGCGGAGCTCGGCCGCGTCGGCGGGCGGCACAGCCGGTGGTACTCGACGGTGAAGCGGCGCAGCCGGCCCAGCGCGTCCGGCTCCGCGGCGATCGCCTCGCGCAACCGGGCCGCGGTCTTGAACACCGACTCCTCCAGCAGCGCGAGCAGCAGTTCGTGCTTGCCGCTGAAGTTCTGGTAGAAGCTGCGCAGCGACTGCCCGGACTGCTTCACGACCTCCTGGACCGTGAAGTCCTTGCCCGACTCCCCGGCGAGCAGCTCGAGCGCGGCGTCGAGGAACCCCTGCACACGCTTCTCGGCGCGTACGCGCACCGGGTCCACGGTGCGGGCCACGGCCTGTTCACGCCAGCTCGCCACGCGGCGTCACGCCTTGAGGTCGTCGTCGAGTGCCACGTCGAAGGTCCTGAACACCATGGCGACCGTGTCGTACGCGCCGACGCTGAACACCACGTCCATCAGCTGCCGCTCGTCGAGGACCTTCGTGAGGCCCCGCCAGGTGGTGTCGGCGATCCGCGCGTCGCCGATCAGTTCGTCCGCGGCCCGCAGCAGGAACCGCTCCTCGTCGCTCCAGCCGTCGGCCTCGGGCCCCGCGCCGACCCGCTCGATCTCCGCGTCCGTCATGCCCGCCTCGTTGCGGGCGATCCACACGTGCTGCCGCCACTCGTACGTGGCCTCGCGCAGCGCGCTGATCCGCAGGATCAGCAGTTCGCGCTGGCGGATGGTGAGGGTGGTGGCGAAGAGGAGGTGGCCGTTGAAGACGTTGAAGGCGCGGGTCAGTTCGGGGTAGTGGGCCAGTACGCCGAGGGCGTTGAGGCCCTTGGGGCGCTTGGCCCCCTTCTCGGGCACCGGGTGCGTGGGGGTCGCGGGAGTGAGGGCGGCCAGCGCCTCGTGCATCTGGGGCGGCCACTGGCGGACCGGCAGCGGGGCCATGCGGGGACCGGTCGACCCGGCCTCGGGTGTGGTGGTCATGCTTCGCCCCTCCTGGTGGCCTCGAGATACGGATACACGCGGGTGAAGTCGACGCCCGGCTCGGCCTCGGCGAACCGGCGCCACAACGCACCGATGAGCGCGCCGACCTCACCAGGTCCGCCCTGCTCGGCGACGGCTCCCAGATACAGCTCGACGTCCTTGGCCATCAGGGAGTTGGCGAACCCCGAGTCGTAGCTGCCGGTGAGGACGTGGCGGGGGAACTTGTCCTCGGTGGCGCCGCTGCGCCCGCTGGATGCGTTGAGGACGTCCATGAGAACCGCCGGGTCGAGCCCCGCGGCGCGGCCGAAGGCGAGCGCCTCGCTGGTGGCGGCGAGGGCGGTGGCGGACAGGAAGTTGTTGGCGAGCTTCGCCGCCTGCGCCGGGCCCGGCCGCTCCCCCACCCTGCGGCGCCGCTCGCTCAGGTCGGCGAGCACCGGTTCGATCGCGGCGCAGACCTCGTCGGGGGCGGCGTACATGACGGTGAGCGTGCGGGCGCGGGCGCCCGCGACGCCGCCGGACACGGGGGCGTCGGCGTGCCCGATGCCGCGTTCGGCGAGCAGTGCGGCGACGCGCCGCGCGGCACTCACACCGACCGTCGAGGTGTCCACCACGTACGCGGTGCGACGGTCGGCCGTGTCCGCGATCTCGCGCGCGACCTTCTCACTGACGTTCCCGTCGGGCAGCGAGAGCACCAACACCCGGGCGCCTCGCGCGACTTCGGCGACATCCTTGCAGGCGACGGCCCCGGCCGGGGTGCGTTCCGCGCCCGCGCTGTCGTGGGCGAGGACCTCGTGGCCGCGCTCCACGAGGTTGGCGGCGAGCGCGCCGCCCATGTTGCCGAGCCCGACGAAACCGATCGTCGCCATCGTCAGACCTCGTCCGTGGCGGGCGTCGCGACCTCGGTGAGGCAGCGGCGGGCGGCGTTCCCGGCCGGCACGCCGCAGTACGCGGCGATCTGGAAGGGCAGCTCGTCGATCTCCCGCTGTGTGACGCCCGCGCGCGGCGCGGCGGTGGCGTGGACGCGGAACTCCTCCATGCGCCCGAGCGCGGCGGTCATGGCGAGGACCAGCAGACTGCGGTCGCGCGTACTGAGCGCGCCGGCGCGGGCCCACACGCCCCACGCCGTCTCGGTGATGTAGTCCTGGAACTCGGCCACGGCGGGCCGCTGGTCGCGGACGGCGGCGTCGACGTAGGCGTCACCGAGCACGGCCCTGCGCATGGCGCGGGCGTCCTTCGGTGGCTCGGGGTGGGCCACGGTGCCTCCTGGTACGGAGAGTTGACGCAAGTTCGGTTTCCCTCGATTGAGAATATGGTTCTCACGATCGCCGGGCAACAGGGCCCGCGCCCGGACGGGGCGGGGAGAAAGTCACCACCGACACCTTCCGCCGACCCGTGGGCGAGATTACAGTTCTCGCGAAACGGAAGGGGTGTTCTTGTGGCGCACGGATCACCTGAGCCACCCGGCGCCGGATCGCCCGTGAAGCGGATCGGGTTCGCCGGCGCGGGACGCATGGGACTGCCCATGGTGCGCCGCCTGGTGGCGGCCGGACACGAGGTGCGCGCCGTGGGGCGCACGGCCGGGCGCCGCGCCGCGCTGAGCGAGGAAGGCACCGAGGCCGTCGCGCGCGTCGAGGAGGCGGCCGAGGACGTCGACGCGTTCATCGTCTGCGTGTTCACCGACCGGCAGGTACGGGAGGTGTGCCTCGACGGCGGACTGCTCGACACGCTGCCGCCGGGCACGCCACTGGTCGTCCACACCACGACGAGCCCGCACACCGTCCGCGAGATCGCCGCCCGCGGCGTCGCCGTGCTCGACGCCCCGGTCAGCGGCGGCCCGCACGACATCGCGGCCGGCCGGCTCACCGTCTTCGCGGGCGGCGACGAGGCCACGCTCGCGCGGCTGCGTCCGGTGCTCGCGGCGTACGCGGACCCGGTGCTCGCGGTCGGCCCGGTGGGCGCGGGACAGACGGTGAAGCTGGTCAACAACGCTTTGTTCACGGCGCAGTTGGGACTGGCCGCCGAGGCGGCGCGGCTCGGCCGCGAGCTCGGCGTCGACGAGGCGGTGCTCCTTGACGCGCTCGGCCACGGCAGCGCCGCGAGCCGGGCCCTCGCGGGGGCGGCGTCACGGGGTTCGGCCGACCGGTTCATCGGCGACGTACGGGAGTTCGTGGACAAGGACGTGGCCGTGGTCCGGCGGACCGCGGAAGGGCTCGGCGCGCGGCTCGGCGCCCTGGAGGCGGCACTCGCGGCGCTGGATCGCGCAGCGACGCACGGTGGCGCGCAGGCGGAGCGCCCAGGCACCAGTTCGTAACGGCAGCAGCAGGAAACACGACAAGGGGAAGCGGCATGGGGCGAGTCGAGGGCAAGGTCGCGTTCATCACCGGTGCGGGACGCGGGCAGGGCCGCAGTCACGCGGTGCGGCTCGCGGAGGAGGGGGCCGATGTCGTCGCGATCGACCTGTGTCGCGACTACGAGACGGTCGACTATCCGATGGCCACGCCGGAGGACCTGAAGGAGACGGCGCGGCTCGTGGAGAAGGCGGGCCGCAAGGCGCTGCCCATCCAGGCCGACGTGCGCAGTATGGACGCCATGCGGGACGCGGTGGCCCGCACGGTCGCCGAGTTCGGCGGCGTCGACATCGTCGTCGCACAGGCAGGCATCGCACCGCTCCAGGGCACGCCGCCGCTTCAGGCCTGGTCCGACGCCATCGACGTCGACCTGGTCGGCAGCATCAACGCCATCCAGGCCGCCCTGCCGCATCTGCGCGAGGGCGCCTCCGTCATCGCGACCGCCTCGACGGCCGCGCTGATGGAGCACGGCATCGTGGAGAACCCGGGCTCCAACCCGGGCGGCGCCGGCTACGCGTACGCCAAGCGGGCCCTGTCGGAGTACATGCACGAACTGGCCCGCAATCTCGCCCCGTTGAAGCAGCGCGCCAACGTCGTGCACCCCACGAACTGCAACACGCAGATGTTGCAGAGCGAGCCGATGTACAAGTCGTTCCGCCCGGACCTGGAGCACCCCACCCGCCAGGACGCGGAGCCCGGCTTCGCCGTGCAGCAGGCGATGCCCATCCCGTACGTGGAGCCCATCGACATCAGCAACGCGGTCCTCTTCCTCGCCTCCGACGAGGCCCGCTACATCACCGGCGTGCAGCTGCGCGTGGACGCGGGGGGCTATCTCAAGTGGTACGACTGGCGCCGCTGACGTCTCGTCACCATGGCTCTACGAAAGGTTTGTTGATGAAGGTCAGTGTCGACCAGGACCGCTGTCAGGGGCACACCCTCTGCGCCATGATCGCGCCGAAGGTGTTCCAGCTGAGCGAGATCGACGGGCACTCCTCGCCGATCGACGAGACCGTGACCGCGGGCGACGAAGAGGCCGCGCGGGAGGCGGTGCGCTCCTGCCCGGAGCGGGCCATATCCCTCACCGAGTCCACGTCCACGGGCTGACGGCCCGCCCACAGGGAGAGAAGGACCACCGTGACCACGGACGACGAGGCGGCCCGCAAGAGCCGCCGGTACGAGTTCGACCGGCACGCCCCGGACTACCGGGAGCGGTTCGTCGAGATCACCGAGGAGATGCAGGGCGGCTGCCCGCTGGCCTGGACCGACACCCACGGCGGGCACTTCGTGGCGGCGGGCCACCAGACGGTCTTCGACATCGCGCGCTCGGCCGACAAGCTCTCCAACGACCACGACGTCAACGGCGAACGCCGCGGCTACCGCGGGATCACCATCCCGCCGCCACCGCCCGACCAGGGTTTTCGCGGCGGTTTCCTGGAGATGGACCCGCCGGAGCAGCGCTACTACCGGCAGGCGCTGAACCCGTATCTGTCGCCCGCCGCGGTGCAGCGCTGGATCCCGTTCCTCGACGAGCTGATCCGGGCCTGCCTGGACGAGCGGATCGAGTCGGGGCGCATCGACTTCGTGGAGGACCTCGCCAACCCGGTGCCCGCGGTGTTCACCCTCGCCATGATGGGGATCCCGCTGAAGAACTGGCAGATCTACAACGAGCCCGCGCACGCCGGCGTCTACACGCCGCCGGACTCCTCCGACAGGGCGCGCGTGCGCGAGCTGCACCTGACGATGATGCGGGACCTGTTCGAGCAGATGGCGGCGATCCGCGACGACCCGCGGCCGGGGCTCGTGAACGCGGTCCTCACCGCGGACCTCGGCGGCGCGAAGGCGTCCGACATGGACCTGCTCGGAGTGCTCGCGCTGCTGATCGGCGGCGGCTTCGACACGACGACGGCGCTCACCGGCCGTTCCGTGGAGTGGCTCTCGCAGCACCCCAAGGAGCGCGAGCGCCTCAGCCGGGAGCGGGACACGCTGCTCGACACCGCCACCGAGGAATTCCTGCGCTTCTTCACCCCGGCGGTCGGCGACGCCCGCACCGTGGCCGTGGACTGCGAGATGGCGGGCCAGGAGTTCAAGGAGGGCGACCGGCTCTGGCTGTCGTGGGCGATGGCCAACCGCGACCCGGCCGTGTTCCCCGACCCCAACACCGTGGACATGGAGCGCAAGGGAAACCGGCACCAGGCGTTCGGCCTCGGCATCCACCGCTGCATCGGCTCCAACGTGGCACGCGTCGTCTTCAAGCGGATGATCACGCACGTCCTCGACCGGATGCCGGACTACGTGTGCGAGGCGGAGGGGACGGTGCACTACGACTCCGTCGGCATCATCAACGGCATGCGGCACCTGCCCGCGACGTTCACACCGGGGCCGCGGCTCGGCCCCGGGCTCGACGAGACCCTGGACAAGCTCCAGAAGGCCTGCGACGAGCAGGATCTGGCCGCTCCGGTGACCGCGCGCGGCCAGCGGGCCGACATCCGCTGACCGCTTCCGGTCCCCGACCTGTGGAGGAGCCCCTGTGGCACGGCGTTCGCTGCCCCTGCTCACCGATGACACCGCGTTCTTCTGGACGTCCGGCGCGGACGGCCGGCTCCGCTTCCAGCGGTGCGCGGACTGCTCCGCGCTGAACCATCCGCCGCTGCCGGTATGCCGCCGCTGCCGCGGTCACGAACTGGCCGTCACCGAGGTCGCGGGCACGGCCACCCTGGTCTCCTTCACCGTCAACGAGCGCTTCCCCGCGCCCGGTCTCGAACCGCCGTACGTGGTGGCACGGGTGGCCGTGGACGAGGATCCGCGGGTCAGGCTCACGACCAACGTCGTCGGCTGCGAGGCGTCCGAACTGCGGCTCGGCATGCGCCTGGAGGCCGTGTTCGAGCGGGTCGAGGACGTGTGGCTGCCGCTGTTCCGGCCGTGTGCCGAGCAGCCGGACCCGCTGCCCGACCTGCCGCCCGACGAGCCCGGTCCCGAACGGATCAGAGCGCTGGTCCGGCCCCCGGCGAGCGCCGACCGCTTCGAGCACCGCGCGGCGCTGACCGGCACCGGCGCCTCCCGCATCGGCCGCCGCCTCGGGCTGCCGCCGCTGGCACTGACCGTAGAGGCCTGCGAGCGGGCCGTCGCCGACGCGGGACTCACCCTCGACGACATCGACGGCCTGGCCACGTACCCGGGCTCCGGTATCACCGCCGGGATGGGCGAGGGCGGTGTCACCGCCGTGGAGGGCGCGCTCGGCATCAGGCCGACGTGGCACAACGGCGGCATGGACACGTTCGGCCCGGCCGGCTCGGTGATCGCGGCGATGCTCGCGGTCGCGGGCGGCCTGGCCCGACACGTGCTGTGCTTCCGCACGGTGTGGGAGAGCACGTACACCCGGCAGATGCGCGAGGGGCTGCGGCCGGTGCCGAGCCAGGACCGGGTCACGGACGCGGCGCAGTGGGTCGCCCCGTTCGGCGCGAGCCCGGCCGCGATCCACCTCGCGCAGAACGCGCAGCGTCACTTCCACGAGTACGGCACGACCCGCGAGACGCTCGGCTGGATCGCCCTCAACCAGCGGGCGAACGCCGCGCTCAACCCCGAGGCGATCTACCGCGACCCGCTCACCATGGACGACTATCTGTCGGCTCGGCCCATCTCCAGCCCCTTCGGCCTCTACGACTGTGATGTGCCGTGCGACGCGTCGATCGCGGTCGTGGTGTCGGCCGTCGACGCGGCACGGGACCTGCCGAAGCCGCCCGTCCTCGTCGAGGCGGTCGGCACACAGCTCGTCGAGCGCCTGGAGTGGGACCAGACCACGTCGACACACGAGCCGCAGGTGCTCGGGCAGTCGGCGCACCTGTGGACCCGTACCGAACTGCGACCGGACGACGTGGACGTGGCGCTGCTGTACGACGGCTTCACCGTCAACTGCCTTTCCTGGATAGAGGCGTTGGGCTTCTGCGGTATCGGCGAGGCCAAGGACTTCCTGGACGGCGGCAAGAACATCGCCCGTGACGGGGTACTGCCCGTGAACCCGCACGGCGGTCAGCTCTCGCACGGCCGCACCCACGGCATGGGCCTGCTCCGCGAGGCGATCACCCAGCTGCGCGGCGAGGGCGGCGCCCGGCAGATCACCGGCGCCCGCACCGCCGTGGTCAGCACCGGGGGCCTCACACCGAGCGGGGTCATGCTGCTGCGAGCGGACGGATGACGGTGCCCGGCCGTCTTCAGGCGGCCTCCGAAGCGGCCACGGCGCCGAGCGTGCACACCAAGACGGTCCGGGTGGACGGCTTCCCGCTGTCCGCGCGCGTGTGCTCGCCCGCTTCGCCGCGCGCGGTCATCCTCGCGCTGCACGGCGGCGGCACCACCTCGCTGTACTTCGACTGCCCGGGGCGGCCGGAGTTCTCGCTGCTGCGCACGGGGGCGCAGCTCGGCTACGCGGTGGTCGCCATGGACCGCCCCGGCTACGGCATCTCCGCGCCGTTCGCCGAGCGCTTCCGCGACCCGGAGCGCCGCCTCGACACGACGTACGCGGCCGTCGAGCGTTTCCTGGACCAACTGCCGGGCCGCCCGGCCGTGTTCGTGGCCGCGCACTCGGCGGGCTGCGAACTGGCGATGCGGATGGCGGCCGACCCGCGCGGGCGGCGCCTGCTCGGCCTGGAGATCGCGGGCACGGGGCTGCGGCACCAGCCCGCGACGATCCGCGCCCTCGAAGCCGCGGGGGTGACGCGCCAGCGGTACGGCCGACGCCCGGCCGGCACCCGCGAGACACTGTGGGGTCCGGCCGAGCTGTACGCCGAGGACGTGTGGAACACCCCGTACATCGCCTCGGACTCCCCCGCCTACGAAGGGCCCTCGCGGGTGTGGGTGGAACACGACTTCGCCCGCCTCGCGGCCGAGGTGCGCGTCCCGGTGCAGTTCAGCCTCGGCGACCACGAGCGGGTGTGGGAGTCGGGACCGGCCGCGCTCGCCGAGATCACCGCGCTGTTCACCGCCGCTCCGCGCGTCCGGGCCAACGAACAGGCGGGCAGCGGCCACAACTTGAGCCTGGGCCTCGCCGCCCGCAGCTACCACCTGCGGGTCCTTGCGTTCGCCGAGGAGTGCGTCGTGCAGCGGGAGCACGGAGAGAAGGGAGAGGCCGCATGAGCGGTGCCGAGGCGTTCGCCGTCCTGCTGCTGCGGTTCGTGATCGGCGCGACGATGGCCCTGCACGGGCTCAACCACTGGCGCGGCGGCGGGCGCATCGCGGGCACCGCGGGCTGGTTCGAGAGCCTGGGGCTGCGCAACGGGCGGCTCCAGGCGTGGATGAGCGTGGTGACGGAGATCGGCGCCGGCGTACTCCTCGCGGCGGGCTTCCTGACGCCGCTGGCCTGCGCGGCCGTCATCTCCGTGATGCTCGTCGCGGGCCTCCTCGCCCACCGTACGAACGGATTCTTCGTCATGAAGGACGGCTACGAGTACGTGCTGGTGCTCGCCGTGGGCTGTTTCGCGCTGGCCGTGCTCGGCGCGGGCCCCTGGTCGCTCGACGCGGCGTTCGACGTCGAGGTGACCGGCTGGGCGGGCGGGGGTGTGGCGCTCGGGGTCGGGGTGGTGGCGACGGCCGGGCTCCTGGCCGCGTTCTGGCGACCGAAGCAGTCGGAGAAGGCCTGACCATCTCTCGTGTTGGAGGACTTGTGACACACGCCGGTTTCATCGGCCTGGGCAGCCAGGGCGCCCCCATGGCCCAGCGCATCCTGGACGCCGGACTGCCCCTGACCCTGTGGGCGCGCCGCCCCGGTTCCCTGGAGCCCTTCGCCGGGACGAAGGCCGAAGTGGCCCCCACCCCGGCCGAGTTGGCGGCGGCCTGTGACGTGGTCGGCGTCTGCGTGGTGGGCGACACCGACGTGGAAGAGGTCGTCCTCGGCGATGCGGGTGTCCTCGCGGGACTGCGTCCCGGCGCGGTGCTCGCCGTGCACAGCACCGTCCACCCCGACACCTGCCGGCGCCTCGGCACACTGGCCGCCGAGCGCGGGGCGCAGGTCGTGGACGCCCCCGTCAGTGGTGGCGGGCCGGCCGCGGCGGAGGGGAAGCTGCTCGTGATGGCGGGCGGGGACAGCGAGGCCGTGGAGCGCTGCCGCCCGGTCTTCGCGACGTACGGCGACCCGGTCGTGCACCTCGGTCCGCTGGGCGCCGGACAGGTCACCAAGCTGCTCAACAACACGCTGTTCACGGCCACCTTCGGGATCGCCGCGAGCGCGCTCGCGCTGGGGCAGCGGCTCGGTGTCGAGCCGGAGCGGTTCGCCGAGGTCGCCGGGCACGGCAGCGCCGCCAGCTTCGCGCTCGGCCGGCTCGCGGCGTCGGGCTGCGATCCGACCCGCATGGGCTCTGTCGCGGGCGCACTCCTCGGCAAGGACGTACGCCTGATGGACTCTCTGGTCGACAACTCCCCGGCGGAGGGCGCGGCGGATGTCGAGGCCGTCCTCGCCCAGGCCCGCGTCGCCCTTGAGCGCATGGGCGCACCGCTCACCACGGACAAGGAGTAGCCACCCATGTCATGGGACTTCGAGACGGACCCCGAGTTCCAGGCCCTGCTCGACTGGGCCGACACCTTCGTGCGCGAGGAGGTCGAGCCCCTCGATCTGGCCTTCCCCGGGCAGCAGTTCACCCCGCCGGGCCCCGAACTCCGCAAGGTCGTCACGCCGTTGAAGGACGAGGTGCGCCGCCACCGCCTGTGGGCCGCCCATCTGGGACCCGAACTCGGCGGCGAGGGCTACGGTCAGCTCAAGCTCGCCCTGCTCAACGAGATCCTGGGCCGCTCCGAATGGGCGCCGGTCATCTTCGGCTGCCAGGCCCCGGACACCGGGAACGCCGAGATCATCGCCCACTACGGCACGGAGGAGCAGAAGGCGAAGTACCTGCGCCCGCTGCTCGACGGCGAGGTGTTCTCCTGCTACTCGATGACCGAACCGCAGTCGGGTTCCGACCCGGCCCTCTTCGAGACACGGGCGGTCCGCGACGACAACGGGCAGGGCTGGGTGATCGACGGCTGGAAGTTCTTCTCCTCCAACGCCCGCACCGCCGCGTTCTTCATCGTCATGGCGGTGACCGACCCGGAGGCGGGACCGTACAAGGGCATGTCGATGTTCCTGGTGCCCTCCGACACCCCCGGCATCCGCATCGAACGCGACGTCGGTCTCGGTGACGAGCCGATGGGCGAAGGCGCCCACGCGCTCATCCACTACGACGGCGTGCGCGTCCCCGACGAGGCCCTCCTCGGCGGCCCCGGCCAGGCCTTCACCATCGCCCAGACCCGCCTCGGCGGCGGCCGTGTGCACCATGCGATGCGCACGATCGGGCATGCGCAGAAGGCCCTCGACATGATGTGCGAGCGGGCGCTGAGCCGCCGCACACGCGACGGGGTGCTCGCCGACAAGCAGTTCGTGCAGGGCTACATCGCCGACTCCTACGCCCAGCTCACCCAGTTCCGCCTCTTCGTGCTGTACGTCGCCTGGTCGATCGACAAGCACAACGACTACAGGGCGGTCCGCAAGGACATCGCCGCCGTGAAGGTCGTCATGCCGCAGGTGCTGCACGACATCGCGCAGCGGGCGGCGCAGGTGCACGGGGCGCTTGGGATGAGCAACGAGATGCCGTTCCAGAAGATGCTGCTCGGCGCGGGCGTGATGGGCATGGCCGACGGCCCCACCGAGGTCCACAAGGTGACGGTCGCCCGCCAGGTGCTGCGTGGCCACCGGGCCGCGGAGGGGCCCTGGCCGACCGGCCATCTGCCGACGCGCCGGGAGGCGGCCGTCGCCAAGTACGCCGCGTACCTCGACGCGGCGGAGGGAGAACTGTGATCGACATCGAACGCCTCACGACCTGGCTCGACGGACTCGACCTTCCCGGCAAGGGCGAACCGCTCACGCACTCCTTCGTCTCCGGCGGCACCCAGAACGAGATCTACGAGATCCGGCGCGGCCCCCTGCACTGCGCGCTGCGCATCCCGCCACCCACCGCGCCCGCCTCCCGCGACCAGGGCATCCACCGCGAGTGGCGGATCATCGAAGCGCTCGCGGGCACGGATGTGCCGCACACCCCGGCGGTCGCCGTGTGCACGGATCCGTCGGTCCTCGGCCGCACCTTCTACCTCATGGGGTTCGTGGACGGCTGGTCCCCGATGAACCTGAAGAACAGGAAGTGGCCGGAGCCCTTCGCCACGGATCCCGCTGCCCGGCGGGGTCTTGCCGAACAACTCACGGACGGAATCGCCCTGTTGTCGAAGGTCGACTGGCGGGCGAAGGGCCTCGCCGACCTCGGCCGGCCCGACGGCTTCCATCAACGTCAGGTGGACCGCTGGACGTCCTTCCTGGAGCGCGTCCGCACCCGGGACATCCCCGGCCTCGACGAGGCCTCGGCCTGGCTGCGCGCCCGCAAGCCGCTCGACTACACGCCGGGCCTGATGCACGGCGACTACCAGTTCGCCAACGTGATGTTCCGCAGCGGCGCCCCCGCGCGGCTCGCGGCGATCGTCGACTGGGAGATGGGCACGGTCGGCGACCCCAAGCTCGACCTGGGGTGGATGCTGCACAGCTGGCCCGAGGACACCACTGCGCCCGAGGCGGCGACGGCCGGCTACGTCGACCTCACCGGCATGCCCTCGCGCACGGAACTCCTCTCCCGCTACGCCGAGTTGTCGGGTCGTCAGGTCGACGACTTCGACTACTACGCCGTGCTGGCGAAGTGGAAGCTCGCCATCGTCCTGGAGCAGGGCTTCCAACGGGCCGGCGACGACCCGAAGCTCCAGGCGTACGGGCCGCTGATCCTGAAGCTGATGGGCGAGGCCGCCGAACTCGCCGGGACATCGGGGTACCGGGGATGACCGACGAGAACGTACTGCTCCGCGAGCGCTCCGGGAACGTCCTGGTGGCCCGCCTGAACCGGCCCGCGGCCCGCAACGCGCTCACCCCGGAGCTGATGTCGGCCCTCGGGCAGGCACTGCTCGACGCCGAGTCCGACGACGACATCCGGGCGGTCGTGCTCACGGGCAGCGGCGACCGGGTGTTCTGTCCCGGGATGGATCTACGGGCCTTCGCGCAGGGCACCCGGATGGGTCTCGGCGACGATCCGGGACGGGCGGCCTACCAGCGGTTCATCGAGGGCGAAGGCGGACTGCCCGTGGTGGGGGCCGCCAACGGTTCGGCGCTCGGCGGCGGCATGGAGCTGCTGCTCGCCTGCGACGTGGTGGTGGCCTCGGCGGCGGCGAAGTTCGGCTTCCCGGAGGTCAAGCGCGGACTGTTCCCGGCCGGCGGCGGCACGGCGCTCGGCACCCGGATCCCCTTGGCGCACGCACTGGAACTCGTCCTCACCGGCGACCCGGTCGACGCGGTGCGCGCCCGCGAGATCGGCCTGGTGAACTCCGTCGTACCCGCCGATGAAGTGCTGTCCGCCGCACTGGAGTTGGCCGGGCGCATCGCGGCGAACGCCCCGCTGGGCCTCGCCGCCGCCAAGGAACTGACGCGCGCCGCACTCACCGATCCGGACCGCGCCGCCGCCCGCCGGCGGGAGCTCCAGCACTCCGTCTTCGCCAGCGAGGACGCGAAGGAGGGCGCGACGGCCTTCATGGAGAAGCGCGCACCCGTGTGGCGGGGGCGCTGAGCCGATGAAGGCAGCACAGTGCACCGCGTACGGACCTCCGGAGACCGTCCGGGTCACCGACGTGCCCGCACCCGCCCTCGCGGCCGGCCAGGTACGGGTGCGGGTCGGCGCGGCGGCCGTCAACTACCCGGACGTACTGCTCGTGGCCGGTGAGTACCAGCTGCCGGTGGAGCCGCCGTTCGTACCGGGCAGCGAGTTCGCGGGAGTGGTCGAGGCCGTCGCCGCGGACGTGACCGGCATACGGGTCGGGGACCGGGTGTGCGGGACGGCGATGGTCGGAGCGTTCGCCGAGCGGGCCGTGGCGGCGGCGCGGTCGGTGACCGCGGTGCCGGACGGCGTGGACCTCGCGGTGGCGGCGGCGTTCGGTGTGGCGCACCGCACCGCGTACCACGCGCTGCACACGGTGGCCTCGGTCGTGGCGGGACAGGAGCTGGTGGTGCTGGGCGCGGGCGGCGGAGTGGGCCTGGCCGCCGTGCAGTTGGGGGCGCTCGCCGGGGCGCGGGTCACGGCGGTGGCGTCGTCGCCGCGGAAGTTGGAGGCGGCGAAGGCGCAGGGCGCGACGGTGCTGATCGACCATCGCGGGGTCGGGCTGCGGGCCGCGCTCAAGGAGGCGCTGCCCGCCGGGGCGGATGTCGTGCTCGACCCGGTCGGCGGCTCGCTCGCCGAGCCCGCGCTGCGGTCGGTGCGCTGGGGCGGCCGGTTCGTCAGCATCGGGTTCGCGGCCGGAATCCCGCGGCTGCCGCTCAATCTCGTACTCCTCAAGGGAGTTCAGGTGACGGGCTTCCAACTCCGCGACCTGGCCGCCCACATGCCCGAGCTGTTCGAGGCGAACGAGGAGCGACTGCGCGCGCTGTTCGCCGCGGGCTCCGTACGCCCGCACATCGGCGCCGAGTTCACGCTCGCGCAGACGGCGGCCGCGCTGCGCCGCGTGGCGGACGGAGAGGCGATCGGAAAGGTCGTCGTACGCGTCACCGACGAAGGGGGCGACCGCCCATGACCACACTCGCCGCACTGCACGATCTGACCGGCAGGACAGCGGTGGTGACCGGCGGGTCCCGCGGCATCGGCCGCGCGATCGCCGGGGCCCTCGCCGAGGCGGGCGCCGACGTGGTGATCGCCTCCCGAAAGCTCGATGCCTGCGCGACGGCGGCCACGGAGATCGCCAAGGAGCACGGGCGGCGCACGGAGGCGGTCGCCTTCCACGCCGGGCGCTGGGACGACTGCGACCGCCTCGTCGGTGAGACCCTGGACCGGCTCGGACGCCTCGACGTCCTGGTCAACAACGCGGGCATGTCACCGCTCTACACGGACCTGACCGGCATCAGCGAGGAGCTGTACGACAAGACCCTCGCGGTGAACCTGAAGGGCCCGTTCCGGCTGGCCGTGCTCGCCGCGACACACATGGCGGAGCACGAGGGTGGCTCGGTCATCAACATCGGCACGGCCGGTTCGCTGACCGCCAGCACCCGCGAACTCCCCTACGCCTGCGCCAAGGCGGGCCTCAACGCGCTGACCGTCGGCCTCGCCGAGGCGTACGCGCCGAAGGTGCGCGTCAACGCGATCCTGCCGGGCCCCTTCGCCACCGACCTGTCGCGCGGCTGGGCGCCCGAGGATCCCGACGAGGCGCCGTTCGTGCCGCTCGGTCGCATGGGCCGTCCCGAGGAGGTGGCCCCGCTGGCCGTGCACCTGGCGTCGGCGGCGGCCAGCTTCACCACCGGCGCGATCATCCGCGTCGACGGAGGCATCACCCGCAAGGTCTGACCCACCGGCCCACGTCTGCTCCCACCGGCCCACGTCTGCACCACCGGCCCACCACGACACCCGCATCCACGCAGGAGGCGCACCGCTCATGACCGACAAAGAACCCGACCGGCGGCTGCTGATAGACGGCCAGCTCACCGGCACCGCGACCACCTTCGCCTCCGTCAACCCGGCCACCGGCGCCGTCGTGGGCCACGCCCCCGACGCGGGCCCCGCCGAGGCCGGGGCAGCGATCGCCGCCGCCCGCCGGGCCTTCGACACCACGTCGTGGGCCACGGACCGGGACTTCCGCGCGCGCTGCCTCGACCAGCTGCACCGCGCCCTCGTCGACCACAAGGAAGAGCTGCGGGCCCTGACGATCGCCGAGGTCGGCGCCCCGCACCAGCTCACGGAGGGCGCCCAGCTGGAAGAGCCGATCGGCGTGGTGCGCTGGTACGCGGACCTGTTGCCGACGTACGGGTTCAGCCGGGACCTCGGTGTGCACGAGGCCCGCGGCGCGCGGTACCACCGCTGGGTGGAGAAGGAGGCGGCCGGGGTGGTCGCGGCGATCATCCCGTACAACTACCCCACCCAGATCGCCCTCGCGAAGATCACACCCGCCCTCGCGGCGGGCTGCACCGTCGTCCTCAAGGGCGCCCCCGACACACCCCTCGTGACCCTCGCCCTCGGTGAGCTGATCGCCGAGCACACCGACATCCCGCCGGGCGTCGTCAACATCCTGTCCTCGTCCGGCGCGGAGGCGGGCGAGCTGATGACCACTCACCAGGACGTCGACGTCGTCACGTTCACCGGCTCGACTGCGACCGGCCGCCGGATCATGGCGGCGGCGTCCGGGACGGTGAAGCGGGTCTTCCTGGAACTGGGCGGGAAGTCCCCGATGGTGCTGCTCGACGACGCGGACCTGCAAGCGGCGTCGATGATGGCGGCGTTCATGGCGTGCAGCCACGCCGGTCAGGGCTGCGCCATCTGCACGCGCCTCCTGGTGCCGCGCGAGCGGCACGACGAGATCGTCGAGCTGGTCGCCGGCGGCCTGGCCCACATCCCGGTCGGCGACCCGGCCGACCCGGCCGTCTACATGGGCCCGCTGATCAGCGGGCGGCAGCGCGACAAGGTGGACGCGATGGTGCAGCGGGCCGTCGCCGACGGGGCCAAGTTGGTGTGCGGCGGCGAGCCGATGCCCGGCCCGGGCTTCTTCTACAAGCCGACGCTGCTCGCCGGGGTCGACCCGGACAGCGAGATCGCGCAGGAGGAGGTCTTCGGACCGGTCCTCTCCGTCATCCCCTACGACGACGAGGCCGACGCCGTGCGGATCGCCAACAACTCCGCGTACGGTCTGTCGGGCGCCGTCTTCTCCGCGTCCGACGAGCGCGCGGTGGGTGTGGCGCGGCGCATCCGCTCCGGCACGTTCAGCATCAACGGGGGCAGCTACTTCGCCCCCGACAGCCCCTTCGGCGGCTACAAGCAGTCGGGGGTCGGCCGCGAGTACGGGATCGAAGGACTCGCGGAGTTCCTGGAGACCAAGACGTTCGGGGCGGTGGCCAAGTGACGGATTCAGGCGAAGGTGCAGGTGCGGGTTCGGGCGCAGGTTCGGGTTCGGGTTCGGGGGCAGGGAAGCCGCTGGACGGGATCCGCGTCATCGAGGTCGCGATGTACGGCTTCGTGCCCTCGGGCGGCGCCGTGCTCGCCGACTGGGGCGCGGACGTCATCAAGATCGAGCACGCGGTGAACGGGGACCCGCAGCGCGGCCTGCGGCGCACCGGTGCGTTCGTCATCGAGGAGGGCGAGCCGAACCCGAACATCGAGCACGCCAACCGCGGCAAGCGCAGCCTCGGGCTCGACATCTCGAAGCCGGAGGGCCTGGCGGTGCTGCGTGAACTGGTCGCGGGCGCCGATGTGTTCCTCACCAGTTTCCTGCCGCGGGCGCGCCAGAAGTTCGGTATCGAGCCCGACGACATCCGCGCGATCAAGCCGGACATCGTGTACGCCCGCGGCAGCGCCTTCGGCCCGCTGGGCCCGGAGTCGGACAAGGGTGGCTACGACATGACGGCGTTCTGGGCGCGCTCGTCGGCCGCCGCGAGCATGACCCCGGAGGCGATCGACGGGATCCTGCCGCTGCCCGTGCCCGCGTACGGGGACACCATCTCCGGGACGAACCTCGCCGGTGGCATCGCGGCCGCGCTCGTCAAGCGGGAGCGTACGGGTGAGGGTTCCGTGGTGGACGTCTCGCTGCTCGGCAGCGGGGTGTGGGCGATGGGGCACGGCATCGCGCTGGCCCGGGCGAAGAAGCAGCCGTGGGTGATGGCGATGCCCGGCGGGCCGAACGGCATGGCCAACCCGCTCAGCGGCATCTACCGCACCTCGGACAACAGGCACCTGTCGCTGGTGATGTTGCAGCCGCAGAAGTACTGGGCGGACGTGTGCCGGCACATCGACCGCCCCGAGCTCGCCGAGGACCCGAGGTTCGCGACCGCCGAGCTGATCGCCGAGCACGCGGAGGAGGGCGTCGAGCTGCTCCGCGAGGTCATCGCCACGCGTCCGCTCGCCGAGTGGGCCGAACGCTTCGTGACCCTGTCGGGGCCGTGGGCTCCCGTCCAGGACTCGGTGCAGGTCGGGGACGACGTCCAGGTGCGCGCCAACAAGTACGTGACCCGCGCCGGTAGCCTCGAACTGGCCGCGAGTCCCGTCCAGTTCGGGGCCGCACCGCTCGACCACCTCGACCCGGCCCCCGAGTTCGCCGCCCACACCGAGCAGATCCTGCTGGAACTCGGCATGGACTGGGAACGCATCCTGGCCCTCAAGGAGTCGGGCGCGGTCACATGACCGTTCGTCCTCACGTGACCGGCGGGGCGAAGACGGATCTCGGGACGACCGGGCTGCGCCTGGAGCGGGACGGTGTCGTCGCCTGGTGTCACATCGACCGGCCCGAGGCACGCAACGCGCTGACGCCCGCGATGTACTTCGGCATCAAGCGGGCGGTCCGTCTCGTCAACGCCGACCCGGACCTGGCCGCTCTGATCATCACGGGCACGGACGATGTCTTCGCGCCCGGCGGTGACCTGGGCGGCCGGGCACAGCCGGGCGACGCGGACGTGTCCGCGCTCGGCCACGACATCCTGCCGTTCACCGCCCTCCGTGAGTCGCGCGCCCCGGTGATCGCGGCGGTGAACGGGATCTGTCAGGCGGGCGGGCTGCTCATCGCGATGATGGCGGACATCGCGGTGGTCAGCGACCGGGCGACGTTCCGGGTGCCTGAGCTGCTGCGCGGCATCCCGGACGCGACGTTCGCGGCGGCGCTGCCCGCGCACGTGGGGGTGGCGGCGGCCCGTGACCTGCTGCTGTCGGCGCGCCGCTTCGACGCGGCGGAGGCGCTGCGCCTGGGCCTCGTCTCGCGTGTCGTCCGGCACGAGGAGCTGCGGGAGGCGGCCCTGGCGGCGGCCCATGAGGTGTTGCGGACGCCGCCGATGGCGCGGATGCATGTCAAGCGGATGCTCAACGAGCGGTACGGGGTCATCGACCACCAGACGATGTTCTGGGCGCTGGAGGAGTCGCCGGAACCGCGGGAGGGGATGCGGGCGTTCATGGAGAAGCGTCAGCCGGACTGGGTGCCGGATCAGCCGGATCAGCCGGTCACGTAGCCGCCGTCGACCGGCAGCGCCACACCCGTCACGAACGAGGAGGCGTCGCTCGCGAGGAACAGTACGGCGGCGGCGAGTTCGGAGGGCAGGCCCCAGCGGTGCATGGGCTGCGCCTTCATGACGGCGTCGGGCGGCGGCTCGGGGTTCTCGGCGCTCGCGCCGGCGAGGCCGGTCCACGTCATGCCGGGGCAGACGGCGTTCACGCGGACGCCCTCGGTCGCGTAGTCGAGCGCGGCGGACTTGGTCATCTGTACGACGCCGCCCTTGGCCGCCGCGTAGACGGAGTGCTTCTTCCAGCCGACGAGCGCGGCCGACGAGGCGGTGTTGACGACCGAGCCGCCTCCGGTGCGCAGCATGGCGGCGATGCCGTACTTCATGCCGAGGAAGACGCCCTTGAGGTTGACGGCGATGACGTCGTCGAAGGTGGCCTCGTCCTGCTCGACGAGGGGTTTGCGGGGGCCGCCGAAGCCGGCGTTGTTGAACAGCACGTCGAGCCGGCCGAAGTGTTCCTCCGCCGCGCCGATCATCCGCTCGACGTCGGCGGCGGCCGAGACGTCCGCGTGCACGGCGAGGGCGGCGGCGTCGCCGATCTCCTTGGCCACGGCGGTCTGTTCGCCGCTACGGTCGGCGCAGACGACCTTGGCGCCGTGTTCGGCGAAGAGCAGGGCGGTGGCCCGGCCGATGCCCGATCCGGCGCCGGTGACGACGGCGACCTTCCCGGCGAGACTCCCTGCGGCACTGGTCATGTCGTGCGCCTCCTTGAGCTCAGTCTTTTCCTGATGGCCCGGTGGTGCGATGGTTCGCCTCGTGCGCGAGGTCCGGCTCGTGCTCGGCGATGACCTGCCGGACGCGCACCTCGGCGAGCGGTCCCAGCGCGTCGTAGATCTGCGCGAACAGGGTGCGGGCGGCGTGTCCCGGCCAGTCGGCGGGCAGCAGGTCGGCGGGCAGCTCCGGGTCGGTGCTGACCATCTGGAGCCACTCCTCCTTGACCTTGGTGCGGGCGGCCAGCGCCTCCGCCGAGCCCACCTGCCCGGCTGCCGTGCGCCGCGCCAACTCGGTGTGGCGGGCGATGAATTCGGCGTACGCGGCGCCGATGGCGTCCAGGTCCCAGGCGGCCAGCGGGTCGCCCTCGCCCTGGGCGTGGGTGAGCGTGGAGCGCAGCACGGTGGCGCTGCGCACGCCGACGCTGCGCAGGAGTTCGGCGGTCTGTACGTGGTCGGCGCGCGGCGACATCCACACACCGTCGTACACGGCGGCGTAGCCGAGGAAGCGCAGCCGTCGGCGGATGACGTGGCGCTGCTCGCGCTGTTCGTCGGGGACGGAGAAGATGACGGTGGTCCACAGCCCGTCCCACGGCCGGCCGGGGGTGCCGAACTCCATCATGCGCAGCTGGGTCTGTTCCAGGACGCGGGCCGTGTCGGGTGTCATCCGGTAGTAGGTGCGGCGCCCCCGCTTCTCCGCCTCCAGGACGCCCCGTCGGGCGAGCCGCCCGATGGCCGCGCGGGCGCTGACCGGTGTGCTGCCGAAGTCGCTCAGCAGGTCCACCAGGGCGGCGGACGGGAGGGGTTCACGGGTCGCGGACCAGTGGTCGGTGAACAGGCCGAGGACGAGGTGCTGCGGGTTGGCACCGGTCTGGGACCTCGGCAGGTCGACGTCGACGAGAATCTGCGCGTTCATCGGCGTGAGCGTACGTGGCCTCACACCGCGGGTTCGACGAGGGTGTCGAAGAAGGCGGCGCCGGCGTCGGGGATGCTGGGCTGCTCGAAGACGTTCACCGCGTACGAGACGAGGATCATCGAGAACAGCAGCCGCAGCAAGCGCAGTTCGGGCTCGGGCAGGGCGTCGAGGTCGAGGGCGTCGAGATGGGCGATGGCGGCTTCGGCGCGTGGCGCGATGGCGTCGTAGAACGCGCCGAGTTCGGTCATGTCCTTGCTCAGGCGCATGTCGTAGCGCTGCTGCCGGGTGGGCAGCGCCCAGTCGGCGACGTACGGCTCGAGTTCGCGGAAGCCCTCGGGCAGGAGGGGTTCGGTCCCGGTGGTCACTTCGCCTCCTGGTGGGCGGCGACGGTGTCGCGGACGGTCTTGTGGAAGTGCCGGATGAGCAGTTCCTGGTCGCTGAGGTGGAACTCGCGCTGGGCGCGGGACTTGAGGCCCGAGTGGGTGGCCTCGATGGTGTTCACGTCCTGCATGGCGAACTCGATGGTGCTGTCGACGACGAGTTCCTGCGCGAGCCGCTGCTGGGCGTTCTCGGGCGGCACGAAGTACAGGTCGATGTCGTAGATGTGCGAGTCGGCGCTCTCGGGCCAGTACGTGTACGTGATGTAGAAGCCGCGGGCCCAGATCTGCACGGAGAGGTTGGGGAAGAGCCAGAACTGGTCGTTGCCCCAGGAGCGGATGTTCCCCTTGTTCAGGAATTCGGGGAGCGGCCCGAGGTCGGGCACGTCGTCGGGGCCGAACAGGCCGGCGCGAAAGAGCCGGTAGACCCACTTCTGGTCGTTGCGGGCCCGGCCGAGCGCGCCCGGCTCGCGCGGCGGCAGCGGTGGCGGCCCCGGTACCGAGGTGAGCATGTGCGGGGTGAACAGGTCGTAGTGGTAGGAGTCGACGGGCGGCACCATCTTCTCGGCCTTGGCGACGTCCTTGTCGATGAAGCGGGCGTGTACGTACGGCGGGTGGTACCACTCGCAGACCGAGTCGACGGCGAGTTTCCAGTTGCCCTTGATGTGCGCGCGGAAGCCGTGGCGCCGTGTCATCTTCTCGAAGGGGTACCGCTCCAGCTCGAGGAGCCGGTCACCGAGGTAGCTGCGCAGGGGCGGCACCGGTTCCTCGGCGAGGTTCACGAACACGAACCCGGCGAACTCCTCGCAGTGCACCGGCGGCATCTTGAGGCGCTTCTTGTCGAGGTCGAAGAACTCCTGCTCGTTCGTGACATGGCTGACCTGGCCGTCGAGCCCGTAGCGCCAGCCGTGGTACTTGCAGTGGAACTGCCGGCACATCCCGGCGCTCTCCTCCTGCGGGTGCTCCTGCCACACGACCTTGTTGCCCCGGTGCGCGCAGACGTTGTGGAAGGCGTGCACGCGGTCGTCGGTTCCACGGGTGACCACGATGGAGGCGAGGTTGCCCGGCAGCTCGCGCGTGAAGTACGCGCCCCGGCGGGCCAGTTGCTCGGAGCGGCCGACGTAGAGCCAGGACCGCTGGAAGATCGCGGCGCGTTCCGCCTCGAAGAACTCGGGCGACACGCAGTCCTCGTACGAGACGGGTCCGGTGCCGAGCTCCGGATAGCCGGGCGTGAACTTGCCCTTCCCGGTGGCGAGTCGTTCCTGAAGTTCCGTCATGGAGCGCTTCCTCTCGGTCACTTGTGCCGATCGCTCGTTACCGCACCCTCATAGTAGACAGTTAATTACAGCGGGCGCCATGTAACTGTCTTCCATTTTCGAACCGCTGCCGCCCACCCGTGCGGGCGTTCAGGTCCACGGCTCGTCGTCGTACGCCTTGTCCAGGGGTGCCATGCCGCCACCGAACGGGAAGAACTCCTGCTGGGCGTATGTCTCGCGCCCCAGGCCGTGGCCGAGTTCGTCGAGGAAGGCGCGCTTGAGGTTCTGTGTGAACAGCTGCCGGGTGTAGCGCAGGACGAGGTACGGGCGCTTGGCGAGTTCGCGTGCCAGCTCCCAGGCGCGGTCCAGGACCGCGTCCTTGGGGTGCACCTCGGCGACGGCGCCCCACTCCTTGGCCTCCTGCGCGCCGAGCTGTTTCCCCGTCAGCAGCAGGTAGCGGGCGCGGTTGTGGCCCACCAGGAAGGGCCAGATGACGTGCTGCCCGTCGCCGGGGACCTGGCCGCGCGGGAAGTGCGAGACGTCCTGGAAGTAGGCGTCCTCCGAGGCCAGCACGATGTCGCCCATGAGCGGGACCTCGGAGTGGATGTTGCAGGGGCCGTTGACCACACTGATCATCGGCACGTCGACGTCGAGCACGTTCCACATGAGGTTGCGGTTGTACCAGGCCTTCTCGTCGAGCTTGCGCAGCCCGCGCACCCCCGGCATGGCGTCGTACATGGGGGTCTCGGGGAGTTCGCCGTTGGGGAGTCTTCCCCAGTCGGCGTTGTAGTTGGCGCCCGTCCCCGTGTGGATGAGGACCTTGATCTCGCGGTCGCCGGCCACGTCGGCGAAGGCGTCGGCCATGTCGTCGTGCGACTTCCAGTCCCACACCAGGCTGTCGCCCTCGGTGTGGCACTGCATGAACAGGATGCCTTCCTCGCTCAGCTCGAAGCGGTAGTTGCGGTAACGGTCCTTGTACTCGGCGAAGCGTGCGCGCTTGACCACGGGCCGGCCCTCCGTTCGTCGCGACAGGGGCATGGCGCCCCAACTGCTGGACAGTTATCGTGAGTTGCGTGACAAGTGTGCAGCCATTCAGGTTCGCCGTCCAGGCGACGAAGGCAACATCCGCGAAGGAGTGGCGGGATACCGCGCGCTCCGTCCAGGACCTCGGGTACAGCACCCTGTTCCTCTCCGACCACTACCTCGGGCCGGGTCCGGCCCAGCGCGAATCCCGTTGGCCCGCCCAGCACTTGGCGCCCCTGACGGCGCTGGCCACGGCCGCCGCCGTGACGGAGACGCTGCGCGTCGGCTGCCGGGTGTTCTGCGTCGACTACCACGTGCCGGGCGCCCTCGCGAAGGAGGCCGCGACACTCGATCTGCTCTCCGACGGGCGCCTCGAGTTCGGCATCGGCGCCGGGTGGAGCGAGCCCGAATACCGGGCCATGGGGCTGGAGTTCGCGCCCGCGGGGCGGCGCGTGGACAAGCTCGTCGAGGTGGTGGCACTGGTGAAGGCGCAGTGGAGCGGCGAGCCGCTGGAGCTGCGGGGCGAGCATGTGACCGCGGTCGATCACGCGGGGCTGCCCCTCCCCGTGCAGCGCCCGCACCCGCCCATCATGATCGGGGGTTCCCGGCGCCGCGTGCTGTCGTTCGCGGCGCGCGAGGCGGACATCGTGAGCCTCGCGAACGTGCCGTTCGACGCCCGCAACGCGGCGGGCCGCACGCCGGCCGAGGAGGCGGCGCACCGCTACGGGACGGTCAGGGAGGCCGCGGGCGAGCGCATCCGTGGCCTGGAGGTGGAGAGTTCACCGTTCTTCGCCCGGATCACGGACGATCCCGCGTCCGCTGCGGACCGGGTGGCTCGGACGCTGGGTGTTCCGTCCGACGGGCTGCCCGACCATCCGAACGTCCTCATCGGCACATCGGCCGAGGTGGCCGACCGCCTCCAGGAACGGCGGGAGCGCTTCGGCGCCAACTACATCACCGTGCAGCAGGGCGAGGCGGAGCGCTTCGCGCCCGTGGTCGCGCGGCTCACCGGGACCTGAGGAGGCACCGTGGCACACGGTCCGCTGCACGGCCTGCGCGTCATCGAGATCGCCACCCTCGCCGCGGGCCCCACCGTGGCGACGACGCTCGGCGAGTTCGGCGCGGAGGTCATCAAGGTGGAACAGCCGGGTTCCGGCGACCCCATGCGCACCTGGGGCGATCGCCGCGACGGCATCGGGCTGCTGTGGAAGAGCATCGCCCGCAACAAGCGGTTCACCACGCTCGATCTGCGTACGGCGGCGGGACAGGGCCTCATGCACCAGCTCCTGGAGGTCAGCGATGTCCTAGTGGCGGGCAACAGGCCGAGCGCGCTGGCCCGTTGGGGCCTGGACCACGCGTCCGTCCACGCGGCCCACCCGCACATCGTGATGGCCCACATCACCGGCTACGGCAGCGGCGGGCCGAAGAGCGACCGGCCCGGCTACGGCACCCTCGCCGAGGCGATGAGCGGCTTCGCCCACCAGACGGGTGCACCGGACGGGCCGCCCACGCTGCCGCCGTTCATGCTCGCCGACGGGGTGGCCGGTCTCGCGGCGACGTACGCGGTGATGATGGCCCTCTACCACCGCGACGTGCACGGGGCGGGAGGCCAGCTCGTCGACGTCAGCCTCGTCGAACCGCTCACCCGCCTCCTGGAGACGGGAACCCTCGCCTACGACCAACTCGGCCTGATCAAGGGCCGGTCGGGCAACATGCTGCCGGCCAGCGCGCCGCGCAACACCTACCGCACCGCCGACGATCGGTGGCTCGCCATGTCCAGCGCCTCGCCCAGCATCGCGGCGCGGGTCTTCCGCGCCATCGGCCGGGAGGACATGGCATGCGACCCGGATCTCATCGACCCGGTGCGCCGCCAGGAGCGGGCGGTGGAGGTCGACGAAGCGGTGGCCGACTGGGTGGGGCGGCACACCCTCGACGAGGCCATGTCCGTCTTCGAGGCGGCCGAGGCGGCGGCGACCGCCGTGTACGACGCCCCGGCGCTGCTCGCGGACGAACACCTGCGGGCACGCGGAACCTTCGTGGGCGTCGCGGACCCGGACTTCGGCGAGGTCACGGTGCAGGCGCCGGTGGCGCGCCTGAGCGGGACACCGGGGCAGGTCACGCACCTGGGACGCGACCTGGGCGCGGACAACGAAGCCGTCTACGGCGAACTGCTCGGCCTCTCCCCCGCCAAGATCGACGCACTGCGCGCGGAAGGAACCATCTGATGGCCGCTCCCCGACCGGCCGGGTCGCACCGCCCCCGCCGCAGCGAACTGGCCACCCCCGCGAGCAGCGAGCGCATGTGCGCCAAGGCCCCCGCATCGGGCGCCGACCTGGTCTTCCTGGACCTGGAGGACGCCTGCGCCCCGTCCGCCAAGGTGTCCGCGCGGTCCATCGCCGTGGCGGCCCTCACCGGGCAGGACTGGGGCGGCACGCTGCGCGCGGTCCGGGTCAACGGCCTGGACACACCGTGGTGCCACGACGACATGATCGAGGTCGTCACCGGCGCCCGGGACGCGCTCGACGTCGTCATCGTCCCCAAGGTGCGCACGGCGCGAGACGTGTGGTGGGTCGACGTCCTCCTCGGCCAGCTCGAACAGAAGCTGGGCCTCGGCAAGCGGATCGCCCTGGAGGTGCTCATCGAGGAGGCGGAGGGCCTCGCGAACGCCCTGCCGATCGCCCGCGCCAGCACCCGCCTGGAGGCCCTCATCTTCGGCGCGGGCGACCTGTCGGTGTCGTTGCGGGCCCGCGTCGACGGCAATTTCGATCCGCTCTCGCCCTACCCCGGCGACTTCTGGCACTACGCGCGCGCCCAGGTGCTCACCGCCGCCCGCGCCGCCGGCATCGCCGCGATCGACGCGCCGTTCCCGGCGTACGGTGAGCCGGAGGCGTACCGCGCTTCGGCGCGGCAGGCCGCTCTGCTCGGCTTCGACGGCAAGTGGGCGATCCACCCGTCTCAAGTCCCGCTGGCCAACGAGGTGTTCACTCCGTCCAAGGAAGAGATCGCGGCGGCCGAGGACGTCATCGCGCGCTACCGTGCCGCCGAGTCCGAGGGCACGGGGGCGATCGGTCACGACGGCCGCCTCATCGACGCGGCCCACGTCCTGCTGGCCACCAACGTGCTGGACAGAGCCGCCCGGCGACCAGCCCAGCGACCAAGGGAGTCCTGATGCGCATAGCGAACGACCAGGTGGCCGTCATCACCGGCGGAGCCAGCGGCATCGGCCTCGGTCTCGCCGAGGCCCTCGCCGCCCGCGGGGTCCGCCTCGTCGTCTCCGACGTACGCGAGGAGGGCCTGGCGAAGGCGCGGGCCGCGCTGGCGGAAGCCGGTGCCGAGGTGACGGCGGTCGTGGCGGACGTCAGTGACGAGACATCGGTGCGCGCACTCGCCGACCGGACGATGTCCGCCTACGGGCGGGTGGACCTGGTGTGCAACAACGCCGGCGTCGTGTCCCCCGCGGCACCCCTGTGGGAACAGACCTCCCGGACCTGGGAGTTGATGATCGGCGTGAAGGTGCTCGGCGTCGTCCACGGCGTCCGCGCGTTCGCGCCCCTGCTCATCGAGCGGGGCACGGGCCACTTCCTCAACACCGCGTCCTCCGGCGGACTCGCCCCCTTGCCCGACCGCACGCCGTACACCACGACCATGCACGCGGTGGTCGGCCTGACGGAGACACTCGACGCGGAACTGAAGCGCGTCGCTCCCGCGCTGGGCGCGACCGTCCTGTGCCCCGGACTCGTCGACACTCCCCTCGGCCGGAACTCCGAGGCCTTGGGGGCGATCCGCCTCCCGCCAGGCGCCCCCGCCTCGATGCGCGACAGCGCGGCGGCCCGCGGCGGCATCCTGTCCCCGCGCGAGGTCGCGGAGTCGGCACTCGCGGCCGTCGAGGCGGGACGGGTGCACGCGGCGCCGGGCGGGGGTGTCGCGGAGCGGGCGCGGGCCAGGGTCGAGGCGCTGCTCGCGGACCTCGATGCCGGTGAGGGGTGAGGTGGGCGGCGAGCGCTGAGCCGCGAGCCGTGAGCCGTGGGCCACAACCCTGCGAGAATCCCATTTACGCACAGCGGTAAGGTGATTGACACCTACTCGACCTGCCCATAGCGTGATTCGGCGCGCAGGCCGCAGCCGAGCCGAGGAGGTTCCATGGGGTCCATGGGTTCCACGGGCGATGAGACATCCCCCGTGCTGACCGTGACCGCCGAGAAGGACGTTCGCGTCGTCACGCTCAACCGACCCGATCAACTCAACGGCGTGTCTGCCGAGTTGCACCGCCGGCTCGCCGAGGTCTGGGACGAGATCGCCGCGGACGGCGACGCGCGGGCCGTGGTACTCACCGGCGCCGGGCGGGCGTTCAGCGCCGGCGGGGACTTCGCGCATCTGCTGCGTCACACGACCGACGCCGAGCTGCGTGAGCGTTCCATCCGGCTCGATCGGGCGATCCAGACGGCGATGATCCGTTTCCCGCTTCCCGTGGTCGCCGCCGTCAACGGGCCCGCTGTGGGGCTTGGTTGCTCGCTCGCGCTCGGGTGCGATCTCGTACTGATGGCCGACGACGCGTATCTCGCCGATCCCCATGTGTCCGTCGGGCTCGTCGCCGGGGACGGCGGGGTCACTCTGTGGCCGCTGCTGACCAGCCTGTTGCGGGCCAAGGAGTATCTGTTCACCGGGGATCGCATTCCGGCGGAGAAGGCGGTCGAGTTCGGGCTCGCCAGCCGGGTCGTGCCGGCCGCCGAACTCACCGAGCAGGCCATGGCGTTGGCGCACCGGCTCGCCGCCCAGCCCCAGCAGGCGCTGCGCGCGACGAAGGCCGCGCTGGCCGTGGTGGTGGAGCAGATGTCGCGCGGCGGCATGGAGGCGGCACTGATGGCCGAGCAGGCCACCATGACCAGCCCCGACTATCTGCGCATCGTCGGCGCGCTCGCCGAGCGCGGCGCCAAGGGTTCCGGGCGCGGCTCGTCCGGCGAACGGACGGAGTGAGCGGTGCGGGCGGAGGAGTTCCGGCTGGTCCGCGAGGCGCTCGGGTCCTTTGTCGACGACCACCGGTGCACGTCGGCCGAGCCGACGGGGGCGCAGCGGGCCGCCGCGCAGAAGGCGCTCGACGGGCTCGGTCTCGTCGAACTGCGGCGTGGTGCACCGCCGTTGGCGACGGCCCAGGAGTGCGCGCTGCTCGCCGAGGACTTCGGCCGGCAGCCGATGGCGGCGTCGTTCCTGGGTACGGTGCTGCTCGCGCCCGAGGTGCTGCGGCTCGTCGAGGCGGGCGGCGGGGTGGTGTCGTACGAGGACACGCCCACCATCGCGCTCCGCCGCGATCTGCGCTTTCCCGGCGGGGAGACCGACGGCGGGTGGCGTGCCTGGGACACCGAGGGCGCCGACAGCGCCTTGTGCGTGGCCGCCGACGGGTCCGTACGCTCCCTGGCGCTCGGCGACCCGGCACCCACCACCGACCTGCTGCGCCCCGTCCGCGTGGCCGAGGCGGGCTCACAGGTCGTCGGCCGGCTGAGCCGCGAGGGCGTGCGTGCCTGGCAGGCCTGGGCGCTTGTCATGGTGAGCGGTGAACTCGTGGGCGCTGCCGCCTCGTTCGTCGAGCAGGCCACCGCCTACGCGCGCGACCGCGTGCAGTACGGGCGGCCCATCGGCTCCTATCAGGCGGTGCAGCACTTGCTGGCCGATGCCACGGTCGCCGTCGAGGCGTGTGCCAGCGCCACCCGGTACGCCGCTTGGTGTCTCGACCACGCCGGGCCGGGCGCGGCTCTGACCGCCGCCCGTGTCGCCAAGGCAGAGGTGGATGTGTCGGCCCTGGACGCGGTGTACGCGGGGATGCAGGTGTTCGGCGGGATCGCGCAGACGTGGGAGCACATCGCGCATCTGTATCTGCGCCGGGTGCGCGTCGGCGCCACGATGTTGACCGGCACGGCCGAGCTGCTGTCCGCGCTCGCCGCCCCACAGTCCGCTGATGCCACGGAGGCGACGTGACCCGCCAGGACCTGCCGCTCGACTTCGGTGACCCGGCGGACCTCACCCGGCTCCGCCGCGAACTGCGCGCCTGGCTCGCCCGGCACCCGCTGCCCGAGCGCCGCCCCGACGAGGCACCCGCCCTGTTCCTGCACCGCTGGCACCGCATACTGCACTCCGGCGGCTGGGTGGGCCTCGACGTGCCCGAGGAGTACGGCGGCCGGGGCCTGACCGCGCTCCACCAGGTCGCGGTCAGCGACGAACTGGGCGCCTCCCGGGCACCCGGCGTGCCGCGCATCGGCTACCTCGCCCACGCGCTGTTGGAGTTCGCCTCGCACGAACAGCGGGCCCGGCTTCTTCCGCGCATGCTCGCGGGCGACGACGTGTGGTGCCAGGGCTTCAGCGAGCCGGGCGCCGGTTCGGACCTCGCGGGCATAGCGACGTACGCGCGCCGCAGCGACGATGCGGACCGCGGCCATTACATCGTCAACGGGCAGAAGCTGTGGACCAGTTACGCCCAGTACTCCGACTATTGCCTCCTCCTCGCCCGCACCGACCGCGAAGCCCCCGCGCACAGTTCCATCACCGCGTTCGCGCTGCCGCTCGACCGGGCCGGGGTGACCGTACGCCCCCTCAAGGCGGCCAACGGGAACGACGAGTTCTGCGAGCTGTTCCTCGACGATGTGCGTATCGAGGCAGCCGAGCGGATCGGCGCGGAGGGCGACGGTTGGCGGCTCGCGATGACGACGGTGAACTACGAGCGCAACGCCCTCGACACCGGCCACCTGTCCAAGTACGGACTGCTTCTTGAGCAGCTGCGGCGCGAACTGCGCGAGCGTGCAGGCGAGTTGCCCGATGGAATGGTGTCCGCGGTGGGGCGCTGCGTCGTCGACTACCAGGTGCTCGTCGCGCACGCCCGGCGGCGTACCGCCGAACGTCTCGCGGGCGTCGCCGCCGGACCCGAGTCGTCGATCGACAAGCTGCTCATGACGCGCGCCGAGCAGCGCCTGTACGAGACCGCTCTCCAGGTCCTGCCCGATCAACTCGCGGAAACGGGCGGGGTGGTGTACGGCGAGTACCTGTACTCGCGCGCCGCTTCCGTGTACGGCGGCACCTCGCAGATCCAGCGGAACATCATCGCCAAGCGGCTGCTGCGGCTGCCGTCCACCTCGTGAGTGTCATGCAATGGGGAACGGAGCCCGTGATGCGCTACGACCAGGAGTACCGCAGCATCCCGAACGTTGTCCGCCGGGCCGCCGCGCAATACGGTGACGCACCCGCTCTCGTGGACGGCGGCACGCGCTGGAGCTTTCGCGAACTCGACCGGCGGATGACGCGGGCGGTCCGCGCCGCGCTCGCCCTCGGCATCGCACCCGGCGATCGCGTCGGGATCTGCGCCGCGAACCGTGCGGAGTGGATCGTGGCCGCGCTCGCGGTGCACGGCGCGGGCGGCATCGTCGTCCCCCTCAACACCCGCTTCAAGGCCGCGGAACTCGCGTACATCCTGCGCAAGTCGGGGGCGAAGGCACTGTTCGCGGCGCCGTTCCTCGACACCGACTACGTGGCGGAACTGCGCAAGTACGAACCCGAGTTGGCCGCCCTGCGCACCACCGTGTCCCTCGTGGCCGAGCGCGGCGAAGCCGACCTCTCGTGGGACGACTTCCTCGGCAGGGGCGAGGAAGTCGACGAGGGCGCCGCGCACGCCTCCATCGACCGGGTCACGCCCGACACCGCCTCCGACATCATGTTCACGTCCGGCACCACGGGCCATCCCAAGGGTGTCGTCCTCACGCACGGGCAGTCGCTGCGCGCCTACGGGTGGATGGCGGAGCAGTACACCTTCCGCCCCGGCGACGTGTTCCTCGTCGTGCCACCGTTCTTCCACTGCTTCGGCTACAAGGCGGGCTGGCTCGCCTCGTTCCTGCACGGGGTGACCGTCGTCCCGATGGGCATGTTCGACGCGGGCCGGGCCCTGGAACTCATCGAGCGGGAGCGCGTCTCCATCATGCTGGGCCCTCCGACGATCTTCCAGGATCTGCTCGCCGCCCCGGACCGCGCCCGCCGCGACACCTCGTCCCTGCGGATCTCCATGACGGGCGGCACCACCATCCCCGAGCAGCTGATCCACGCCATGAAGGACGACCTCTCGTTCGACATCGTGATGAGTGCGTACGGACTCACCGAGGCCTCCGCCCTCGTCACCACGACCCGCATCGGCGACAGTCCCGCGACCGTGGCCCGGACCAACGGCCGGCGCATCCCCGACGTGGACGTGCGCATCGCCGACGACGCGGGCGAGCCCGTACCCGCAGGTGGGACGGGCGAGATCCAGGTCCGCGGCTACACCGTCACCACCGGCTACTGGGACGAGCCCGAGGCCACCGCCGCCGCGATCGGCGACGACGGATGGCTGCGCACCGGTGACATCGGCAGCCTGGACGCGGAGGGCAATCTCGCGGTCGTCGACCGCAAGAAGGACATGTTCATCGTCGGCGGCTTCAACGCCTACCCGGCCGAGATCGAACGCCTGCTGCTCGGCTACGCCCCGGTCGCCGAGGCCGCCGTGATCGGCGTGCCCGACGCGCGCCTCGGCGAGGTCGGCTGCGCGTACCTGGTGCTGCGCCCGGGCGAGACGACCACGGCCGCGGACGTCATCGCCTGGTCACGCGCCAACATGGCCAACTTCAAGGTTCCGCGGGACGTCCGCTTCGTCGACCGGCTGCCCCGCAACGCCAGCCGCAAGGTCCTCAAGCACGAGCTGCGCGCCGCGTTCACGGACCCCGCTTCCCGGGACGGCGACGCATGACGGCGGGGCCACTGACCGGGGTCACCGTCGTCTCCGTCGAGCAGGCGGTGTCGGCGCCGCTGTGCACGCGGGCGCTCGGCGATCTGGGCGCGCGTGTCATCAAGGTGGAGGCCCCCGGCGGCGACTTCACCCGGTACTACGACGACGTGGTGCACGGCCTCGCCGCCCACTTCGTGTGGGTCAACCGGGGCAAGGAGTCCCTGACGCTCGACCTGAAGTCGTCGCACGGCGTCCACGTCCTGCACCGGCTCCTCGACCGGGCCGACGTCTTCGTGTCGAACCTCGCACCCGGGGCGGCCACCAAACTCGGCATCGGTGCGCATGATTTGACTGAGCGTCATCCCGACCTCATCACCATGGAGATCGACGGCTACGGCCCCGGCGGACCGCTCTCCCACAAGCGCGCCTACGACCTCCTCGTGCAGGCGGAGGCGGGCGCGTGCGCGATCACCGGGCTGCCCGGGCGACCGGCGAAGCCGGGACCGCCGATGGCGGACGTGTGCACCGGACTGTACGCGGCGCTGTCCATCACGGCGCTGCTCGCCGAGCGCGGACGCGGCACCGGCCCGGCACAAGGGCCCGCCTCCGTCTCGGTCAGCATGTTCGACACCATGACCGAGCTGATGGGGTACGCGCTCACGTACACCCGGCACACCGGCGTCGACCAGCAGCCCGCGGGCATGGGCTCCCCCGCCGTCGCCCCCTACGGCGCGTACCCCACCGCCGACGGCCACACCGTGGTCCTCGGCACGACCAACGACCGCGAGTGGCAACGCTACGCCCGCGACCTCCTCCGGCGCCCGGACCTCGCCGACGACCCCGCTCTCGCCACCACCGCCGACCGGGTCGCCGCCCGCGACCGCCTCGACGCGGAGATCACCCGCTGGTGCGCCGCGCACACCCTCCACGACATCCAGGCGGCGGCCGACGCGGCCGGCATCGGCAACGCCAAGCTGAACACGCCCGGCGAGGTCCTCACCCACCCGCAGCACACCGCCCGCGACCGCTGGCGCGAGATCGGCACACCGGGCGGACCGACCCTGGCACCGCTGCCACCACCCGTGTTCGAGGGACGCGGCCAGGCGCCCATGGGTGACGTACCCGCGCTCGGTGCGCACACGGACGCGATCCTGCGCGAACTCGGCATCACCGACGATGAGTTGACCCCGGCCATGAAAGAGGGCGAACAGTGACACGTGACCGTCGTGAGGCCGTGATCGTGGAGGCCGTCCGCACCCCCGTCGGCAAGCGGAACGGCTCGCTCGCCGGCATCCATCCCACTGACCTGTCCGCGCACATCCTGGCCGAACTGGTTGCCCACACCGGCATCGACCCCGGCGACGTCGAGGACGTGATCTGGGGCTGCGTGGGGCAGATCGGCGACCAGTCCGGGAACATCGGCCGCTACGCGCTGCTCGCCGCCGGGTGGCCGGAGACGGTTCCGGCGACGACGGTGAACCGGGCCTGCGGCTCCAGCCAGCAGGCCCTCGACTTCGCCGCGCAGGCCGTGCTGTCCGGACAGTACGACATGGTGGTGGCGGGCGGCGTCGAGTCGATGAGCCGGGTACCGCTCGGGGCGGCGCGGGCCGACGGCGCGCCGTGGTCGGCACGCGTCCTGGAGCGCTACGACCACTTCACCTTCAACCAGGGCGAGTCGGCGGAGAGGATCGCCGGCAAGTGGGGCTTCGACCGGCGGCAGTTGGACGAATACGCCTCCCGTTCCCACGAGTTGGCGGCTGCGGCACAGGACGCGGGGGCCTTCGACGCCCAGCTCGCCCCGCTGCCCGACACCGCGCTCACGGCCGACGAGGGGGTCCGCCGGGGCACGACGCCCGACACACTCTCCCGCCTGAAGCCGTCCTTCGACCCGAACGGCGTGATCCACGCGGGCAATGCCTCGCAGATCTCCGACGGCGCCGCGGCCCTCCTCGTCACCACACCGGAGCGGGCCCGCGCACTCGGCCTGACCCCGCTGGTGCGCTACCGGGCGGGCGCGGTCACGGGCGCCGATCCGGTGCTGATGCTGACCGGCCCGATCCCGGCGACCGCGCGGGTGCTGACGCGGGCCGGGCTCGCCCTGTCCGAGATCGGCGCCTACGAGGTCAACGAGGCCTTCGCGCCCGTCCCGCTGGCCTGGCTCGCGGAGACCGGCGCGGACCCGGCCCGCCTCAACCCGCTCGGCGGCGCGATCGCGCTCGGCCATCCGCTCGGCGCGTCCGGCGCGGTCCTGATGACGCGCCTGGTCCACCACATGCGGGACCGCGGCATCCGCTACGGCCTCCAGACGATGTGCGAGGGCGGTGGCACCGCCAACGCGACCGTCGTCGAACTCGCCGAATAGCCCGCCCAACGGGAGGAGTTCAGGGTGCGCCGAGACATCTACACGGCCGACCACGAGGCGTTCCGGGAACTGGTACGGGACTTCGTCGCACGCGAGGTCGTGCCCCACTACGAGGCGTGGGAGCGGGCCGGCCGGATGCCGCGCCGGATCTTCGAACAGCTCGGGGACATCGGCGTGATGGGTCTGGCGATCCCCGAGGAGCACGGCGGCGCGGGCACCGATGACTACCGCTACAACGCGATCCTCCAGGAGGAGGCCTCGCGCGCCCTCGTCACCCTGGGCACGGTCCGCACCCAACTCGACGTGATCCTCCCGTACTTCCTCGCCTACGCGAACAAGGAGCAGCGCGAACGCTGGTTCCCCGCGCTCGCCGCGGGCCGGCTCCTCACGGCTATCGCCATGACGGAACCCGGCACCGGCTCCGACCTCGCGGGCATCCGCACCACGGCGGTGCGCGACGGCGACGACTACGTTCTCAACGGGGCGAAGACGTTCATCACGGGGGGCCTGCTCGCCGACCTGGTGATCGTCGTGGCCCGTACGGCGACGGACCCGGACAACCGCCGGGCGGGCCTCACACTCCTCGTGGTCGAGGACGGCATGCCCGGCTTCACCAAGGGCCGTGAGCTCGACAAGATCGGCATCCGCGTGCAGGACACGGTGGAGCTGGCCTTCGACGACGTACGCGTCCCGGTCGCGAACCGGCTCGGCGAGGAGGGCGAGGCGTTCTCCTACCTGGGCCGCAATCTGCCGCAGGAACGGATGACGGTCGCGGTCGGCTCGGTCGCCCAGTCGCGGGCGGCCCTCGACACCACGCTGGCGTACGCGAGGGACCGCAAGGTGTTCGGGAACGTACTGGCCTCGTTCCAGAACACGAAGTTCGAGCTCGCGGCGGTGTCCACGGAGGTGGAGGCGGCGCAGGCGATGCTCGACCGGGCGATCGTGGAGCTGGTGGAGGGCCGCCTCTCGGGCGCGGACGCGGCGCGGGTGAAGCTGTTCTGCACGGAGGCGCAGGCCCGCTGCGTGGACCGATGTCTTCAACTCTTCGGCGGTTACGGCTATATACGCGAGTACCCGATAGCCCGGCTGTACGCGGACGCGCGCATCACGCGGATCTACGCGGGGACCAGCGAGGTCATGAAGGTGATCATCGCGAAGTCGCTCAATCTGTGAGGGAGTTGACGAGTTGACGGACGACGACAACCAGGACTTCGGTGGCCGCAAGGGCACCGCGCTCGTCGCGGGCGGCACCGGCGGCATCGGCGCGGCGGTCGTCCGCACGCTGGCCCGGCGCGGCAGTTCGGTGCTGTTCACGTACCGCTCGAACGAGAGGTCCGCCGAGGAACTCACCGCGGAGCTGCGCTCCGAGGGCGCCCAGGTGGAGTCCGTACGGGCGGACCTGACGGACGAGGACGAGGCGGCGTCCGTGATCGGCTCGGCGGTGGACCGGTTCGGCGCGCTGCACACACTCGTCTACGCGGCGGGCCCGCACGTGCCGATGGTGCACCTCAGCCGTGTCCCGCCTTCCCAGTACCGCAGCCAGCTCAACGCCGACACCCTCGCCTTCTACAACCTGATCCACCCGGCGCTCGACGCCCTCCGCGCGAGCGCCGGCAGCGTCGTCGCCGTCACCACGGCGGCGACCCAGCGCTATCCCGTGCGCG
Organism: Streptomyces fractus; assembly: GCF_049844455.1. Taxonomy (NCBI): domain Bacteria; kingdom Bacillati; phylum Actinomycetota; class Actinomycetes; order Kitasatosporales; family Streptomycetaceae; genus Streptomyces; species Streptomyces fractus. The sequence continues at coordinate 433,243 of NZ_JBMYHI010000002.1, forward strand.
ACGGCCTTTCCTCCGGCACGAAGGGCGCGGTCGAGGCGGTGGTCCGGGCGCTCGCGGCCGAGGAGGGCCGCTACGGTGTGCGCTTCAACTGCGTGGGCCCCGGCATGCTCACCGACGGCATCGCCGCCCGCCTCATCGAGGACGGCGAACTCGACGAAGCCGCCCTCCAGGTGACCCGCCGCAACATCCCGCTGCGCCGCTTCGGCAACGCGCAGGACATCGCGGAGGCGGTCGCGTTCCTCGCCTCGGACCGGGCCGGTTTCATCACGGGCCAGCACCTGGCGGTGGACGGCGGCTACACCGTCTGAAACCCGGATGCGCCGCCCCACCCGCGGCCCGCATACTCCCCGCATGCCCTCGCACTCCGCCTCCCGCGCGACGGGCGCGGCCCGCTCCGTCGCCTTGTCGTTGGGGTTGGCCGTCGACGACATGACGGTGCTGCACGACTCGAACAAGCTCACCGTGCGGCTGCTGCCGTGTGACGTGCTGGCGCGGGTCGCGCCGGCCGACGATCAGAGCGCGGAGTTCGAGATCGAGCTGGCGCAGCTCCTCGCCGGAGCCGGCTGTCCGGTGGCCGCGCTCGAACCCCGGGTGGCGCCACGTGCGTACGCGTGCGACGGGTTCGTCGTCACGCTGTGGACCCACTACGAGTCAGTGACACCACACGGTGTCCCGCCGGTCGACTACGCCCACGCGCTCGCCCGGCTGCATGCCGGTATGCGCGGGATCGACGCGCGGACTCCGCACTTCACGGATCGTGTCGCGCACGCGCAACGCCTCCTCACGGACCGCGAACGCACCCCGGACCTCGCGGACGCGGACCGGACGCTGCTCACCGACACGTTGCGAAGGACCGTGCGGACGATCGGCGAGCGCGGTGGCGGCGAGCAGCTGCTGCACGGCGAGCCGCACCCCGGCAACGTGCTCGCCACCAAGGACGGTCCCGTCTTCATCGACCTGGAGACCTGTTGTCGGGGGCCCGTCGAACTGGACCTCGCCCATGCGCCCGAGGACGTCGCCGCCCACTACCCGGGTGTCGATCAGGAGTTGCTGCGGGCGTGCCGGGTCCTCGTCCTGGCCGTGGTCACGACCTGGCGCTGGGATCGCCGCGACCGGTATCCGCGCGGACGCGCCATGGGCCTGGAGTGGCTCGACCGGATCCGCGCGGCGCACGGCTGATCACGGGCGCGGAGCGACCTCCTTGCCGTCCACCGCGATCCGTTCCCTCGCCTCCCTCTCCGCCTCCCGCGGCGCTTCGTCCGCCGTCGTCCGCTCCCCCAGCGTCGACAGGTCGTACGACTGCCGCGCGAGCCAGAACCTCAGGAACCCGGTGAGCGAGTACCGCAGGTACACCGCGCCGCCCACCACCGCGCACACCACACCGGTGAGGCCGATGGCGATCGCGTCGCGTTGGGCTAGGGGGTCGTCGGTGGCGTGGGTGAGGGGGAAGGTCAGTACCCCGAGGACGAGTCCCACCAGGAGGAGTGCGCCACCCGCCCGCAGCCACAGGCCGTTGCGGGCGGTGGCCGGGTCGGGGATCTTGAGCGCGGCGAGGTCCCGGGCGAAGCGGTCGGCGCGGGCGGTGGTGTGGTCCGGCTGAGCTGTCATGCGGCGCTCCCGAGGTAGTAGGAGGACAGTTCGGCGTGCAGGGAGCTGTCGGGGTGGCCCTGCCACTGGACGCTGCCGCGTACGAGGACGGCCGCGTGGTCGGCGATCTTGAGGACTGCGGTGGCGAACTGCTCGACGACGAGGACGGCCACACCCCTGCGGGCCAACTCCGCGACGTGTTCGTACAGTTCACCGACCACCAGCGGTGCGAGGCCCATGGACAGTTCGTCCAGGAGGAGGACCGCCGGGTCGGTGGCGAGTCCCCGGGCGAGGGCGAGCATCTGCTGTTCGCCGCCCGAGAGGGTGCCGGCGGCCTGGCGGTGTCGTTCGCCGAGGACCGGGAAGCGTTCGTAGGCGATCTGCTCGATCTCCGCCCGGTCGCGGCCGGTGAAGGTCATCATGCGGAGGTTGTCGCGCACGGAGAGGTTGGGGAAGATGCCGCGGCCCTCGGGGATGAGGCAGACCCCGGCCCGGGCCAGGTCGCGCGGGTGGGCCCCGGTGACGTCGCGGCCGCCGAGCAGCAGGCGCCCCGCGCTGGGCCGGTGGGCGCCCGCCGCGACGTCGAGGGTGGTCGTCTTGCCCGCGCCGTTGGGGCCGAGCAGCGCCACGACCTGGCCCGCCGCGACCTTCAGGTCGACGCCGTGCAGCACGGTGATGCGGTCGTATGCGGCGCACACGCCGCGCAGTTCGAGCATGGGTTCCACAGGTTCCATCGCCTTCATGCCTCCCCCAGGTAGGCGGCCAGGACCGTCTGGTCCTGCTGGATGTCCGCGGGCGGCCCGCAGGCGACGATCCTGCCGAGGTCGAGGACGTACACCTGGTCGCAGACGCTCATCACCAGGCCCATGTCGTGTTCGACGAGGACGACCGCGCAGCCCTCGGCGGCGACGTCGCGCAGCAGGGCGGCGAAGCGGCGGGTCTCATCGGCGTCCTGCCCGGCGGCGGGTTCGTCGAGCAGGAGGACGCGGGGCCGGCCCGCGAGGGCGCGACCGACCTCCAGGAGGCGGGCGGCGCCGGTGGGCAGCGCGTCCGCGGCGGTGTCCGCGTCGGAGGTGAGGCCGATGCGGTCCAGGATGCCGTCGGCGGTGCGGGCCGACGCGCGGCCGCGGGCGCCGAGTTCCGCGGCGACGAGGAGGTTGTCGCGGACGGTGAGGCGGCCGAAGAGTTCCAGACGCTGGAAGGTGCGGGCCATGCCGCGCCGGGCACGCTGGGCGGGGGTGGCGCGGGTGATGTCGTCCCCGTCGAGGGTGACCGTGCCCGACTGGGGCCTGCGCAGGCCGGACACGACGTCGAAGAGCGTCGACTTTCCCGCTCCGTTGGGGCCGATCAGGCCGGTGATGCGGCCGGGCTCGGCCTCGAATCCGGCCTTGTCCAGGGCCCGGTTGCCGCCGAAGACGACGGTCACTCCGTCAGCTCGCAGCGATGCCACGCGCGATCACCTCCCGGTCCTCGGCGCGCCAGGGCCGGCGTATCCCCCACCATTCGACGGGGTCGGGCGGCAGGTGCGGTCCGGACTGGCGGGACGCGGCCCACATGCGCAGGGCCGTCGCCGCGACGAGCAGCGTGACGAGGAAGAGCGCGCCGCCCATCAGGCCGGTTCCGTACAGCAGCCACAACAGGCCGACCACCGCGCCGGTGACGGGGAACAGCACCCGGTCGCGCGCCAGGGGCTGCCACTCGGCCCGCATACGCGGCACGATGCCGCCGGGGCTGTGCGCGAGGCCCATCCCGGCGAGCGCGATGAGGAGCGTCGACGCGTCCTGCGCCCAGTCGCCGAAGTGGCCGAGCAGTTGGGGCGGGGCCACGTAGGACAGGCCGGTGAACAGGCCGGTGCCGACCGCGCCGAGGCCGCCGATGACGGCGATCAGGAAGACGGGCAGGTTCGCGACGAGGTTGAACTGCTCGGCGGTCACCGTGCGTTGGACCATTCCGTAGAGCGCCCCGCCGAGCCCGGCGAGCGCGGCGGACAGCGCGAACACGGCGACCTTCGCGCCGAGCGGCCGGCCGCCGAGCGTCGCGTAGGCGGCCTCGCTGTCGCGCAGCGCGATGAGCGCGCGTCCGAACCTGCCACGCCGCAGCCAGGCGACGGCGAGCGAGGCCAGTGCCAGCAACACGGCGGAGAACAGGAGGAGTTCACGCTCGGAGGCGAGCTGCCAGCCCAGCAGGTTCGGGCCGTGCACCTCGACCGAGCCCTGGTCGAACAGGGCGATGCGGACGCCGAGGATCTCGAAGGACGGCAAGGTGAACACCCAGCGGTCCAGGACCACCGCGAACGCCGCCGTACCCAGGGCCAGATAGATGCCGGACAGGCGCAGCGCCGGTATCGCGATGAGCGCGCCGACCACGGCCGCGACGAGCACCGCCACCGGCAGCGCCCACAACTGGCCCTGCCCGCCCAGGTGTCCCCACACGATCGCCCCGATCCCGGCGATGCTCAACTGGCACAGCGAGAGCTGCCCCGCGTATCCGGCCAGCGGCACGTACGAGAGGGCGACGACGCCGAGCGCGAACAGCGGCCCGTAGGAGATGAGGCCCTCGCTGTCGAGGACGGTCGCCAGGAACACGGCGAACAGCAGCACGCATCCGGCGAAGACGAGTGTGCCGCGCACGGTCGGCAACGGCACCTGTACGAGGCGGCGTTCGCGTCCGCGCAGGCGCCGGTGCGGGAACACGATCAGGGCGAGGAAGAGCAGCAGCGCGGGAGCGGCGAGGCGCAGCCCCGGCAGGTAGTCGTTCTGCGGAAGATACCCGGTGAGGAAGCTCTCCAGGCAGCCGACGACGAGCGCGCCGACGAAGGTGAGCGGCAGGCTACGCAGGCGGCCGAAGACGGCGGCGGTGTACGCGGAGACGATGAGGAGGGAGAGCTGCTGGGCGTCGAGGGCGACGGTGGGGGCGATCAGGATGCCGCCGATGGCGGCGAGTTGGGTGCCGAGCACCCAGGCGAGCCGGGCGGCGCGCTGCGGCGAGGCCCCGGTGAGGCCCGCGAGCGCGCGGTCGTCGACACAGGCCCGCATCTCGGTGCCGGCGCGGGTGCGGCCGAGCAGGAACCACAGCCCGACGGCGACGAGTACGGCGACCGCGAGGGTGAGCGCCTGGTGCCAGGTGATGGCGGTGGGGCCCAGGTCGATCGCCGGTGAGTCGGCGAAGAAGGGCCGCAGCGGGCGGGCGGCGCTGGGGTCCCAGATCCAGCGAGCCAGCGAGATGCAGCCGGTGAGCAGGGCCACGGCCATGACAAGGCGTTCCGCCTCGCCCAGCGACTGCACGGGACGCATCAGGACTCGTTCGACGAGCAGCCCGAAGCCGGGTGCGAGGACGAGGAGTACGAAAGCCAGGGCGAGCGGCACCGGCCAGCCCCACCCGAAGGCCAACTGCCAGTAGGCGAAGGCGGAGAGCATGCCGGCCGCGCCGTGCGCGAAGTTGAAGACTCCGGCGGTCGTGTACGTCAGGACGAGGCCGCTGCCGACGATGGCGTAGATGGCGGCGGTGGTCAGTCCGACGACGCCGAAGGTGAGGAACTGTTCCACGAGGTTTCCTCCCCGGCCCTCTCCATTGGCTGGGCCTAGGGGTGGAAACTAGCTTCTCACTGTCGGAGAATCAACCATCCGCACACGGGATGCCGGTTGTCATCCGACATCCACGCCAACTGGAAGGGACGGACGCCCCGTTGAGCGCAGAGCCCACACCCTCACAGCAGACGCCCGCAGGACACACACCCACTGGCACCGGTCGCCGGTACGACGACCTCGCCGACATCCAGCAGATGCTCGCCCGCTACGCCGTGGCGATGTCGCAGGGCGACACGGACCGCGTCCTGGCCGTCTTCACCCCGGACGGCAGCTACAGCGCGTTCGGTGACACCTACCCGCTCGACGACTTCCCGGAGCTCATCGCGGCCGCCCCACAGGGGCTGTTCATGACGGGTACGCCGGTCGTGGAGTTCGCCGACGACGGCCAAAGCGCCACCGGCACCCAGCCCCTGTGCTTCGTCGAGCACTCGCGGCACGACATGCGCATCGGCTACTACAACGACACCTACCGGCGCACCCCGGAGGGCTGGCGGCTGCACACCCGCGCCATGACCTTCATCCGCCGCAGCGGCGCCCACGACTCGGGGCGCCCCCACGCCTTCGAGCGGACGCGGACGTGACCTCCGTGAACACCGCCAAATTCCGCCGGGAGCTGTGCACCTGGCTGGACGCGCACGACCTGTCCCCCGACCCGGACGACGACTCGCTGGACTCACACGTCGCCCACCTCGACCGCGTGCGCCGCGAGTTGTGGGAGGCCGGGTGGATGCGGCACGGCTGGCCGGAGGCGGTGGGCGGGGTCGGCGGTCCGAGCGTGCTGCGGGCCGTGCTCGGCGAGGAGGTCGCCACGCGGGGCCTCGCCGAGCCGGGCCTGTACTCCATGGTCGAGGTCCTCGTGCCCACGCTCCTCTCGTACGCGCCGCCCGCGCTGGCCTCCGACATGGTGCCGCGGCTGCTCGGCGGCCGGGAGCAGTGGTGCCAGGGCTTCTCCGAACCGGGCTCCGGCAGCGACCTGGCGTCCCTGACCACGCGGGCCGTACGGGCCGACGACGGCGACGGCTGGGTGATCAGTGGGCAGAAGGTGTGGACGAGCCTCGCCCAGTACGCGGCGCGCTGCGTTTTGCTCGCCCGGACCGGGCCCGACCCCGGGCACGCCGGCATCAGCGCGTTCTTCCTCGACATGGACTCCCCCGGCATCACGGTCAGGCCGCTGCGCACGATGCACGGCGTGGACGAGTTCGCGGAGGTGTTCCTCGACGATGTGCGCGTGCCCGGTGACCGGCTGCTCGGCGCGGTGGGCGACGGCTGGAAGCTGGCCATGGACCTGCTGCCGCACGAGCGCTCCACGTGTTTCTGGCACCGGGTCGCCCACCTCTACACCCGCCTCGACCGGCTCGTCGGCCGGATGGAGTCGCCGCGGGACGAGGCGGCGGCGCTCGGCGAGGCGTATCTGGCGCTGCACACGGTGCGCTGCCGCTCGCACGCCACGCAGGCGCGGCTCGCGGCGGGCGGCCGGCTCGGCCCCGAGACGTCCGTCGACAAGATCCTCCTCGCCACCGCCGAGCAGCAGCTCTTCGACACGGCGAGGGACCTGCTGCCGGGCGCCGTGGAGCTGACGGATCCGGCCTGGCGCACGGAGTACCTGTACTCGCGGGCCGCCACCATCTACGGCGGCACCGGCGAGGTACAGCGCAACATCGTGGCCCGGCGCCTGCTCGACCTCGGCAAGGAGTGATCGTCAACGTGACCGGCACCATGGACGACAGCGAACGGGAACTGCTCGAAGAGGCGCTCCGCAAGACGATGACGGGCCCCGCCGAACAGCGGGGGCCGCTCGACGGCGCCCTCGCCGGCCTGGGCTGGCCCGAGATGCTCACCGAGGCCCCGACCGACGCGATCCGCACGGTCTTCCGCCTGCTCGGCGAGACCGGCGCCCACGCCCCGCTCCTCAACGACGTGCTGCTGCACGAGGCGGGGCAGCCACCGGGCGGCACGGTCCCGATGCCGTACGCGGGCGGATTGTGGGTGCGTTGGGACCGCGACGCGGCCGGGGCAGAACACATCGGCATCGACGCCGACCTCCCGCTGCGGGTCCTGCCCGGGCCCGGCGCCCCCGTGCCGCTCGCCCTGGGTCGTCAGGCCCTCGGCTGGTGGCTCGTCGGCACCGGGCACGCGATGCTGACACTGGCCCGCGGGCACGTCCTGGACCGCCATCAGTTCGGCCGCCCGCTGGCCTCGTTCCAGGCCCTGCGGCACAAACTGGCCGAGACACTGGTGGCGCTTGAGGGCGCGGAGGCCACCCTGCTCGCCGCCGACGGCGACCTCAGCTCCCTCCTCGCCAAGGCGGCCTCCGGACGGGCCGCACTCACCGCCGCCCGGCACTGCCAGCAGACCCTGGGCGGCACCGGCTTCACCGCGGAACACGCACTCCACCGGCACGTCAAACGCGCCCTGGCGCTCGACGGCATGCTCGGCAGCTCCCGCGAACTCACCCGGGAGGCAGGGCAGTTGATCGCCGCGCGCGGCGCGGCCCCCCGACTCGTACACCTGTAGGCACCTGGAGGAGTCCCACATGACCGACCTTTGGAACGACCTGCTCCACTGCCTCACCCCCAAGCCGCTCGGGCAGGGCGTGTACGAGACGCCGTCCCAACAGCTCGCGTACCACCGCCTGTTCGGCGGGCAGCTCCTCGCGCAGACCGCGCGGGTCGCCGAACTCACCTGTCCCGGCAAGGCCGTGAAGTCCCTGCACGTCCTGTTCCCCCGCGAGGGCAAGGGCGGACAGCCCGTGCGCTACGAGACGGACTGCGTACAGCAGGGGCGGACGTACGGGGCCGTGCAGATCCAGGCGCGACAGGAGCACGGGGTCGTCGCCGTGGCCATGGTCAGCCTGCACACGTGGGAGGGCGGACCGCAGCGCCAGACCGTGGAAGCGGCAAGTGAACTCCCGGGCGAGGAGCGGCGGGTCGACCTGGAGTTGCTGCCGTGGGAGACCCGCGCCGCCACGGACCTGGACTCCCCCGACAGCGAAGCGCCCGCCTACGAGCTGTGGACCCGCACCCCGCCGGTGGCCGCCGAGCTCGGCCCCGCGCTGCTCGCCTACGCCACCGACCTCACCCTGATCGGAACCGCGCTGCGCCCCGTCCCCGGGGTCACCCAGCACGACGCGGGCCGCGCCTTCGCCTCGGCCGTGACCTCGCACTCCCTCTGGTTCCACCAGCCGGTGCGCGCCGACGACTGGCTGCTGCTGCGCCAGCACAGCCCGCTCGCCGCGCACGGGCGGTGCCACGGGCGGGGCGATGTGCTCACGGAACGGGGCGAGATGGTGGCCTCGTACGCGCAGGACGCGCTGCTGCGGTTCGCGGAGCGGTAGCGGGGAGGGGGCGATCACCGGTGCGAATCACCGGTGCGATCACCCGGCCCGCACGGACGCGGGCCGGGTGTCTGTCGGCCGGGTGCCCGCGGGCCGGTCGCCCGCCGGCGGTTCTCCCAGCAACAACACCGCCATCGTCTCGCGCACCGTGTCCTGGTAGCGCACGTCGTCGCTGTCGACCATCCACTGCTGCTGCATGCCCTCGAAGAGCGCCATCAGGGCGGTGGCCGCGATGCGGGGTGTGAGGCCGCTGGGGAGGTGTTCGCCGAAGCGGCCGGTGAAGCCCTCGGTGAGCATGTCGATCAGTTCGCGGTAGCGCTCGCGGGCGAAGCCGCGGGCCGGCTCCTGGCCCGTGGCCGCCTCCGCCATCACCACGCTGTGCACCTGCGCGAGGGACGGAATGCCCTGGTCGAAGGCGAGCGCCTCGGCGAGCCGTGACGGCATGTCGGGGTCGTTCCAGTCGGAGTGCACGTGCTGCCGGTTGAGGTCCTCCCGCAGCCGCATCAGGGCGAACAGGAGGCGCTTCTTGCTGGGGTAGTAGTGCAGCACGCCCTGCCGGGTCAGACCCGCGCGCTCCGCGACGGCGTCGATGGACGCGCCCCGGTAGCCGCGCTCGGCGAACACCTCGAGCGCCGCCTCGAGTATCTCCTCATGCCGCGCCGAGGCCATGGGCCCACCGCCCTCTCCGCTCTCCGTCGTCCGGTGGCGAACCGTTCGCGCTGATTCACCCTACGTACGGTCGGCGTGCTGCGGGAGAGGGCGGGAGCCCGCGATCAGCGGGAGTCGGTCCCGGTCACTTCAGGTCCGACATCGACTTGCCGACGTCGCCGAGCGTGGCGGGTTCGACGTACTTGCCCCGGTACTTCACCTCCGGAGCGTCACAGCGGTAGGCGCCCTTGTCCGGCTTGAAGTCGGCCGGTTTCCAGCCCTCGGGGGTCGCCTGGACGATGGAGTAGCACTTGTCGGGCGTCTGCAACTTGGACAGGTCGAACGGGGCCTGGATGCCGCCGGCCGTCCAGGCGGTGTTCTTCGTGGCGTTCTTGTAGACGCAGGTGCGGGTCAGTTCGGCGCAGTCGCGGGCCGAGGTGGCGAACAGCAACCAGGAGGCGAAGGCGCGCAACGACAGATAGCTGACCTTCGCGTCGGGAGCGTACTTGGCGTACAGCGCCTTGATCTTGTCCGTGGTGGGCGACGACGTCTCCAGGGGCGCCGTGGCGAACAGTTCGGCGTAGTTGTGCTGGCTCTTCAAGGCCGCCCCGGCGAGCTTCACGAACGGGTCGCCGTAGGAGTTGCTGTTGGAGTCGATCCAGTCGGGTGCGTAGCCGATGCTAGTGAGGGACTGCTCCAGCTTGGCGAGCGAACTGAAGTCGCCCAGGAAGACGAGCCCCTTGACCTTCTTGTTCTTGATGGACTGGGCGTACGGCGTCCAGTCCGAGACACCGGTCGCCGGGTAGAGCTCGGTGTAGGAGACCTTGCCGCCGAGCTGGGCGATGGACTCGGTGAACTGCGCGGTCATCATCTTGGTGACCGGGCTGTCCCCGGAGATGATGCCGACGCTCTTGGCGGACGACGGGTACTTCTCGGTGATCAGCCACTTGTAGAGGCCGGCGTACTGGAAGTAGTCGGCGTACGGTCCCGAGCCGATCACCTGAAGGTCGGAGCCGATGGCGGGCGGCAGGCTCGACTGGGCGGCGAAGTTGGGCAGCAGACACTTCAGCCGGTCCTTGACGCCGAGCCCGTCGAGCGCGGCGGCGCCGCCGACCAGGGCGAAGTCCTCCTTGCACGCCTGCTGCATGCGCTGGCGCACCTCGAGGAGCTTCGCGTCGTGGGTGACGGGGGTGAGTTTGCGGCCGTTGATCCCGCCGTTGTCGTTGCACCAGGAGGTGAACACCTTGGCGGCGTCGACGAAGTCGGGGGTCTTGTTGAAGCCGACGTCGGTGAAGACGCCGGTCTTGATGTCCTTCGCGGTGACGCCCTGTGTGCTGCCGGCCTTGGTCTCGCCCTTGCCGCACACATCCTTCAGCGTCCCGAAGTCGGCAGCGCCGGCGGCCGCGGCCGAGGCGCCGGCCTTGGTCGGCTCCTTGTCCTCGGCGCCGGCGTTCTTCGAGTCCGAGCGGGTGGAGCATCCGGCGAGCAGCACCGCGAGCACGGTGACCACGCCGATGAGTAGCCTTCGCAACGGTCCTCCCCAGGGGGCGTACCTCGATTGCGGCGGAAACTACATTCTCTATTGAAGCGAAGCAACGTTCCGGACAGGAGAATCTTGTCCGACATTCGTGCGGTGGACGATTCGGTAGGGCGATGCCCCACGCTTTTCACGGGCGCGGAGTATCGTTCTGCCATGAACGCCGTCCCCGCCGAACCCGCTCCGCCCGCCTGGCGTCAACGCGCCGTCGAGCGGTCCACCCGTGCCGCCAAGCTCCGCGCCGAGGAGCGCATCCAGCGCTTCCTGGACGCCGCACAGGAGTTGATGAGCGAGAAGGGCACCACCGACTTCACCGTGCAGGAGGTCGTGGAGCGCTCGAAGCAGTCGCTGCGCAGCTTCTACCAGCACTTCGACGGCAAGCACGAGCTGCTCCTCGCGCTCTTCGAGGACGCCCTGTCGCGGTCCGCGGACGAGATCCGCACGGCGACCGCCGCCAAGAAGAAGCCGCTGGACCGGCTGCGGGTCGCGGTGGACCTGCTCTACAAGAGCTCGCAGCCGCGCCCGAACCAGCAGAGTCCATTGTTCACCGACTTCGCGATGCAGCTGCTCGCCTCGCACCCCGCCCAAGTGGCCACCGCGCACGTGCCGTTGCTCGACGTGTTCACCGAACTCGTCGAGCAGGCCGTCGAGTCGGGCGACGCGCGCGCCGCCAAGCCGCGCCGGGTCGCCGCGCTCGTGATGCAGACCGCCATGTTCACGGCCCAGACCCCGGGCGTCCCGACAGGCAGCAAGTCGACCCCGGTCACGTCCAAGGAGGTCTGGGAATTCTGCCTGGGCGGCCTGGCGGGGGCGCCCAACTAGGGTCTGTGTCGTGGTCAGTCGTCGCTGTCCCGGGGGCACGACTGCGTGCTGCCGGGAACCCATGTCGTACGGTCCGGGGCGTTGAGCTCGAACGCCCCGCATCGCAGCGCCACCGTCAGGCCGCCGGCTGTGGGGTGCAGCAGGACGATGGCCTTGTTCAGCGGCGGCTTGGCGCCGTAGCGCTCGGGGAAGGCGATGACACCGCTGGCCCCCTGGAAGGTCACCTTCTCGTCGAGCTTCGACTTCACCAGTTCGGTGTTGGCGGTGCCCGGCCTGTCCTGCCCCGAGGTGCTGCTGTACGCGCGGTCGGTGGCCAGGGACAGCGTCTTCAGCGCGTCGTGGGCGAGGGCGACGTGGCCGTCGTTGAGCCAGGGGTCGCGGGCCGTGAAGGCCTGGACGTAGAGGCTGAACAACGTGGCGGACTCGTCGCTGTTGTCGGGGTGGGTCTCGGGCAGCACGTGCACGGTGTGGTAGAGACTCAGCCAGTCCCGCATGTACGGGCGGTACTTGCCGCGCAGCGCCGTGCTCGTCAGGTCGTTGCTGCCGACGACGGTCAGCGGGAGCCCCGCGCAGCCCGAGTCGGGTCCGTAGCGGCCGAGGAACGCGGAGAAGTTGCGGACGCGGGCCGCCCAGTACACGACGGTGTGCGGGTCCTCCTTGATCCGGGCGCACACGGTGCGGGCGATATCGTCGGGGGTGGTGGCGCCGCCCCGTTCGGACAGGGTGAGCGTCTCGGCGCCGCTGCCGAACCTGCGGGCGAACATGGTGCCCAGTTCGTTGCTGAAGAGGTCACTGGGATCCTTGATCACGAGTGCGTGGTCGGCCTCCGCGCAGTGTCCCCCGCCCGTGCGCACGATCCGGGCGTGCTGCGCGAACCGCGCCGCCATCTCCGATTCCCTGCTGTTGCTCGGCGACATGGGCCGGTAGTAGGTCAGGCCCGCCTGCATCGCGTCGGCGGTCGCCGTGGTGGCGATGACGGGGACCTGGCCGTCATTGAGGATCTTCGCCGCCCTGCGGGTGGTGCTTCGGCTCTCGGAGAAGCCGACCACGCCGACGACCGTACGGTGGTCCTTCGCCTCCTTGTAACGCTCGGCCTGGCGCACCGCCCAGTGGGCGACGCCCGGCGCGTAGGCGAAGTTCGTTCCGGTGTCGCGGACGTCGAGGTAGATCCACACGCGGTCCCGGTCGTCGACCGCCGCCGCGTTCAGCCGCTGCTGGGCGAGCCACAGACCGCGCAGTTCCGGAATCGCGCCGTTGTCGATCGCCTCCTCGCGGTCCTTGGGGACGGTCGCCCCCAGGTAGACGACCCTGCGCACCGGCCTGTGCCGGCGTTCGGCCTTCAGGGCCTGGGAGTTGAGGGCGTCGATCGCCGACCGTACCGTCGCGTACTGTTCCGCCGGGCTCTTCTCGTCGTCGCCGGTCGGCCCGCTGGGCGCCGAGGCCTGGGCGGGCGTGCGGACCGCCTGCCCCTGGTAGCACTCCGGTCCGCCGGACCGGCTCCGGGTCAAGCAGCAGGACCCCACCAGCACGAGGACGAGTGCGAGGCTCGCGACCTCGAGCGCGGCCTCGGGCCTGGGTCCGATGTTCAGCCGCGGCCTCGGCGACTCGACGGGGACGACGTGCAGGCCCTGGCCGCTCCAGCGCATGTCCTTCAGGCGCACCGACAGCGGTCGTCCGGGTAAGGGAAGCGCCCTCGGCCGGAAGCGGTCGGCGCCCTCCCGCAGGCTCCCGCACTGGTCCCACGTCCCCGGCATGGACGGGTCGTCCTCGGCCCGCCGCCCCGCGGCGACCACGACCACTCCCTCCCGGGCCAGCTCCGGGGCGGCCTTGACGCAGGCCCGCAGGAAACGGGCCGCCATGACGGGGTAGGACCGCAGATGGTCGTCGCACTCCACCGGTGTCGCCGCCTCGCCGGGCCCCTCGGCGACGGGCGGCAGGTCGAGGAGCACGACGCGGCGGGTGCGGCGGCGCCGCGACCAGGGACCCCAGCCGGGCCGCGCCGCGTGCAGGTCCGCGAGGAGCGCACGCAGCAACAGCTCCTCCAGGTCCAGGCGTGCCTCCTCGGCCGCGGCGGCGAAGTCGGCGGTGGCGCGGGGGCCCGGCGCCATGTCCGCAGCGACCGCGGGCAGCATGCGGGTGGATTCGCGCTGGAGGAGTTCGGCGACGAAGTGGAACAGCGAGTGACCGGTGCGCCCGAGGCGGCGCCACCGCTCGTACCAGTTGCGCCGGTTGGGCAGTACTCCGAGGCGTCGGGGCTTCAGCAGGCGATGGGACCACCAGGTGGCCCAGCACCAGCGGGGGAACGTGTAGAGCAGCGGCTCCCCGAAGAGTTTGATCAGGGATCCGAGCGGGGCGAGCACGGAGCCGTCGAAGACGTCACCGCGCACCCCGGACAGCCAGTGCAGTACGCCGCTGTTCGCCTCTTCGGCGCGTAACGCGTAGGCGCGGTCGCGCAGTTCGCGCTCGGTCGGCCGGCGTTCGGGGTGCGCACGGAACTCCTTGGTGATGTCGCGCATCAGCCGCAGATTGCGGCGCTTGAGCGCCCACGGTGACGATCGGGTGTCGCGCAGGCCGTCCGCCGCTTCGAGCGCCAGGTACTCCTGCCCGGCCTGGGCCGCCGCCTGGCGGTTCAGCCGGACGTAGGGGGTGCATGCCTCTGGGCCGGGTTCGGTCAGCATGCACTCCAGGCCCGAGAGGACCCGGTCCGTGCGATCGCGGATGGTCACCGGGTCGCCGCTGTCGACGTCCAGTGCCACCAGGGGAAGCCCCTCGCCGCGCAGTGACCGCCGCCATTTCGGTGGGGCGACCGCGTACCGGAACGCCTGTGTGAAGCTGTCCGAGCCCTCGCTGTCGGGAAAGTTGCATGCCATGGCTGCCTCAACTGGGGTTCTGTGAAGGGTTGTCGGGTCAGCGCAGCTGGATCCCGCGGGTCTCCGGAAGACCCAGCAGTGCCACGCAGGCGAGCAGATAGCCGATGGCCGCGAAGCCGAGCGCGCCGCCCACGCCCCAGCTGTCGGAGAGGAAGCCGACGACGGTGGGGAAGGCCGCTCCCACGGCGCGGCCGGTGTTGTAGGTGAATCCCTGGCCGGTGCCGCGCACTTCGGTGGGGTAGAGCTCGGCGAGGAACGAGCCGAAGCTGGAGAAGATCGCCGACATGCAGAATCCGAGCGGGAAGCCGAGGATCAGCGACACCCCGTTCCAGTCGGCGGGGACGCGCGCGTAGCACAGGACGCAGACGGCCGACAGGACGGCGAAGAGCTGGATGGTGCGTCGACGCCCGAGGAGATCGGCCAGGTGCGCCCCGGTGACGTAGCCGGCGAACGCCCCGACGATCTGCACGACGAGGAATCCGCCCACGCCGGTGACGGCGAGGCCGCGCTCGTCGCTGAGGTACTTCGGGATCCAGGTCGCCAGCGTGTAGTAGCCGCCCTGGACGCCGGTGGACATCAGGGCGGCCAGCAGGGTCGTCCGCAGCAGTGGCCCGCGGAAGATCCCCGTGAACGAGTGCGACATTCCTGGGGACTTGAGGCGCTCGGCGGCCACGGGTGCGTCCTTGACGCTGCGCCGGACGTAGAGCACGAGCAGCGCGGGCAGTGCGCCGGTGAAGAACAGCACACGCCAGGCGAGGTCCTCGTCGACCAGGTGGAACACCACGCTGTACACGACGACGGCGAGCCCCCAGCCGACGGCCCAGGCCGACTGGACCCAGCCGAGGGTGCGTCCCCGGTGTCGGGCCGAGGCGTACTCGGCGACCAGGACCGCGCCGACCGCCCATTCGCCGCCGAAGCCGAGTCCTTGCAGCGCGCGGAAGACCAGGAGGGTCTCGAAGTTGGGGGCGAAGCCGCAGGCGACGGTGAAGACGGCGTACACGCTGACCGTCCAGACCAGGGCGCGCACCCGTCCGACGCGGTCGGCGAACATCCCGGCGAGGGCGCCGCCCACCGCGGAGACCAGCAGGGTCACGGTGGCCAGCAGGCCGGTGTGCCCGTTGTCGAGGCCGAAGTAGGCGCCGATGGCGGCCAGGCCGAGCGGCAGGACGTAGAAGTCGTAGGAGTCGAGGCCGTAGCCGCCGTACGCGCCGGCGAAGGCGCGCCGCCCGTCGTGGCCCAGTTCCCGGAACCAGGGGAACCACCCACCTCCCGTCGGCCGCGGCCCGGGGTCGCGCGTGGTCTCCGCGGAGGGCTTCTCCGACGGGCCCGAATTCACGTTCATAACCGTGCACCTCTCAAGTTCCTTGAGAACGCCACGAGTTGACGCATGGGCACCGTAGAGGATCGTCGAACAATCCAACAAGGGGATCCGCAGTATCGGCAGTTGTTTCACTCCATGAATTGCCATACGGTCGACGCACAGCTGGCGAGAGGGGCGGCGCGTGAGCCAGGAAGTCGATCAACTCGCCCAGGACAAAGCCCTGTTGGGGCGCACGAGCATCGCGGGCCGAGTGGCCGATCTGCTGCGCACGCGCATCGGCGAGGGCCACCTCATGCCCGGCACGAAACTTTCCGAGGACAGGATCTCCGAGACCCTAGGCGTCTCGCGCAGCACCCTGCGCGAGGCGTTCCGTCTGCTGACGCACGAGCGGCTGCTCGTCCACGAGTTGGGCCGCGGCGTGTTCGTGCGCCGCCCGACCGCCAAGGACGTCGCCGACATCTACCGGATGCGCCTCCTGGTGGAGTGTGCGGCGATCCGCTCCCTGGGCGATCCGCCGTACGCCGTCGAGGGACTGCGGACGGCCGTCACCGAGGGCGAGAAGGCCGCCGCGGCCGAGGACTGGAACGCCCTGGGCGCGGCGAACTTCCACTTCCACCGCGAACTGGTCGCCCTCGCCGGCAGCCCCCGCGTCGACGAGGCCATGCGCAGCGTCCTGGCCGAACTCCGCCTGGCCTTCCACGCACTCGACGACCTCCGCGCCCTCCACTCCCCCTACCTGGACCGCAACCGCACCCTCCTGAACGCCCTCGCCCAGGGCGACCCCCACCAGGCGGAACGCCTCTTGGAGCGCTACCTCGACCACTCGCGCGGCAACGTCCTGAGCGCGGCGACGGACAGGTATTGACCGCAGCGATCAACGAAGCGCGCGGATAGCAGCCAACAGGCCATCTCTTGTTGACAGTTGAGGCGTGCGGTCACACACTCATGGCGGCAGTGAAGACTGTTTCGCTATTGCGAAAGTGGCCGGAGGCGTGCTCGCGAAGGAGAGATGCGATGAAGCTCGATCTGCTCTATGAGTTCCAGCCGAAGATCGGCCCCTCGGCCGAGCCGTTCCCGCTCGGGCAGAAGCGGGCCGAGCAGCAGACGTACGCCGAGGCTCTCGAAGAGATCAAGTTCGCCGACCGGCTCGGGTTCCAGACCGCGTGGGTGGTCGAGCACCACTTCCGCAAGGGGCGGTCCGCGTCGCCGTCCAACGAGACCATCCTCGGGGCGCTGTCCCAGGCCACCGAGAACATCCGGCTCGGCTTCGGCGTGGTCCTGCTGCCCTCCGGCTTCCAGCATCCGGTGCGCGTCGCCGAGAAGGTCGCCACCGTCGACGTGCTGAGCGGAGGCCGGGTCGAGTGGGGCTCGGGACGCTCGACGCCCAACGAACAGTTGGCGTTCAACGTCCCCGCCGACGACCGCTCCCGTGACATGTGGCGGGAGGCCTTCGAGTTCGTCATCGCCGCGTGGACGAACGAGAAGCTGAAGTGGAAGTCCGACACCATCGACTTCCCCGAGCGCTTCATCACCCCGCGCCCCTTCCAGGACCCGCATCCGCCCGCCTGGCTGGCCGCCGCCAGCTCCCAGTCCGCGCACAACGCCGGGAAGCTGGGCCTCGGACTGCTGTCGTTCGCGCTGATGCAGCCGGTGGAGAAGATGGCGGAGCAGATCGCCGTGTACCGCGCCGGCCAGGCGGAATGCGTCGAACCGCTGCCCCGCGCCACCAACGACCGGGTCGGCGCCTACACGCTGGTGCACTGCACGGACGACCCCGAGGAGGCCGCACGCTATGGGCTGTGGGAATCGGTGAAGTGGTGGTACCAGAACCTCGCCGAGTTCACCCTCGAATGGGAGCTGGCGCATCTGCCGGACGAGGAGAAGGAGAAGGCGTTCCCCCTGCTGCGGCCCACCATGCGGGGCGAGATCGACCTCGCGACGTACACGGAGCAGGACATGATCATCGTAGGGACGCCGGAGGAGTGCCTGGAGAAGATCCTCAGGTACGAACAGGCCGGTGTCGACCAGCTGTTGTGCTACACGCAGTTCGGTTCGCTGCCGCACGAGAAGGTCATGCGCAGCCTCGAACTCCTCGGCACCCGGGTCATTCCGGAGCTGGAGCGGCGCGGCCACCGCGTCGACTACGAGGCCCTGTTCGGCGGGTCCTGACCGCTGGCGGTGCGGCGCTACCCGGGGAACCGGCCGCGCGTCCGCTTGGTCACCACGGTCGCGCACGCCCGCACGCACTCGGCGACGCGCACGGTCTCCCTGCCGCTGAGGCCGGGCGAGAACCCGGACGCCGTGATGGCGACGATCACCCGACCGTCGGCGTCGAAGACCGGCGCCGACGCCATTCCGAGGTCGTACTCCCCCTCCGGGTCGACGGCCGGCAGGTCGTAGTCGTCGTCGAAGGACGCCGTCCAGGTCCACTTGTCCCGGTCCGCCTGCCGGTCCTCGGTCCGTACGCCCTTCAGGGCCCGGTGGGCCGACGCGGCCAGGCCGAGCGCGTAGCCCCGCTCACGCACCGCCGTCAGCGCCAGCTCGACCCGGTCGCGATCCACCGCCTCCGGGGCCCGCGCCAGCCACGACTCCACCTCCGCGGGAGGCGCCCACGCCATGAACACCAGGCCGAGCGGCGGCACGAGCGGCACCCGCTCGCCCTCCCGGAACCCGGGCCCGTACCGCGAACCCGTCCCGCCCACGGCGACGGACACGATCTCGGTGGGCGTGCCCGCGCTCACCACCACGTCCGCCTCGAGTTCGGCGGCGAGCGGCCCGATGCGCTCGGCGGCGGCCCGGAGCGCCGGATGCTGCTCGAGGGCCGCCATGCCCGCGCTCACCAGGGCGGGCCCGAGTCCGTAGGTCCGCCGGGCCGGGTGTCGGGTCAGATAGCCGCTCTCCTCGAGGACGGCGAGGACCGCGTGGGCGGAGCCGAGGCTGCTTCCGGTGCGCCGGGCGATGTCGGAGATCGTGAACTGTTCGCCGCGGTGCGACACCAAAAGGTCGATGATCTTCAACGCCTTCGCGGCGGCGGGCGCCGGTCGCGCCATCACGTCCTCCTTCGGAGATCGGTGCGGGCAGCAGCCATCAACGTACCTCACCTGTACGGGATTTCGTCCTGACGAAGAATCTTTCATGGAGGCGAACCATGCACACCGATCCCAGCGCCGTCCCCCGCTATCCCGACCTTCTCCGGCTCGACGGGCGCAACCTCGTCGTCGTCGGCGCGGGTCAGGGCATGGGGCGGCAGACCAGCCACGCGCTCGCGCGGTGCGTCGACTCCGGCACCCGGGGGACGATGGTGTTCATCGCCTCGGTGCACGGCCTGACGGCCTCGGTGCGGCACGGCGCGTACGGGGCGGCCAAGGCGGGCCTCATCTCGTGGGTGCGCACCCTCGGCGACGAATTGGGCGGCCACGGGATCCGGGTGAACGCGATCGCGCCCGGCGTCATCCTCACCCCGCGCATCATGGCCGCGAACCCGGGCGGGGCGCGGCAGAACGCGACGTCGGACCTGATCCCGCCGGGGCGGATGGGACTGCCGCTGGACATCGCGTCGGCGGCCCTGTTCCCGAGCTGCGGGCTCTCGGGCTACGTGACCGGGCAGACGGTCGTCGTCGACGGCGGCGTCACCGTCAAAGACCTCTTCCCGCGCTCATGAGGCGCGACGGTACGCCGCCGGGCGCCCCCTCCTCGTACACCTGGAAGCTCCCGCCGGTCAGGACGTCCACGTCGGCGACGCCGCCCGAACTCGCCGAGCGCCGCGCGTCGATGAGCTCCCTGCCCCGGCCGACACATCCCGGTGTGGACATCCGTGACATCCGGTACGGGGACGTGCCCTGCGTCGTGTGCACTCCGCCCCGGCCGCGCGGCACCGTGCTGTACCTCCACGGCGGCGGCTACCGGCTGGGCTCCGTGGCCCTGTTCACGGCGTTCTCGGCGCGGCTCGCCGCCGCGACGGGCGCCCGGGTGGTGGCCGCGGACTACCGGCTCGCGCCCGAGTACCCCTTCCCGGCGGCGCCGCACGACGCGGCGCAGGTGTACGAGCGGCTGCAGGCGGAGTCCGGCGAAGCTCCCGTGGTGGTGGGTGACTCGGCGGGCGGCGGTCTGGGGGCGGCGCTCGTGGTGGCGTGCGCGCGGTCCGGCGTGGTCGTTCCGCGCGGGCTGGTGCTGCTGTCTGCGTGGCTCGATCTGCGCTGTACGGCGCGGAGTTACCGCTCGCGGGCCGCCACGGACGAGCTGTTCTCCCACGAGGCGGCCCGGCAGGCCGCCGACCAGTACCTTCAGGGGCATCCGGCGGACGATCCGCTGGCCTCCCCGCTCCTCGGCGTCCTCCGCGCGTTCCCGCCCACGTTGCTGTGCGCGAGCACGGACGAGGTGCTGCTCGACGACTCCGTGGAGTTCGCCTCGGCGCTCGCCCGGGCCGGGGTGGCGACGACCGCCTCGTACCTGCCCGGGGTGCCGCACGCGTGGCCGAGCGTCTTCCTGGATCTGCCGGCGTCGGCGCAGACACTCGACGTCGTCGCACGGTTCGTCCGCCCTCTGCTGGCGAAGTCGTAGACCTGAGGAGCCGTCGACTGAGGAGTCGAAGATCTGAGGAGGACGAGACCGACCCACTCCACCTAAGAGCGCGCTTCTATTTATACGAGAACGCCACTTCCCAAATTCAACAGTGTGCCTCTACCGTGGCAACGCCGGGTCGACTCGGACCGCGGCGAGCGGGAGGTGCTCGATGGGGAGCGAAGCGTTCGACGGCGTACGGGTGGTCGAGCTCGCCCAGTGGGTGTTCGTGCCGGTGGCCGGCGCCCTGCTGGCCGACTGGGGCGCGGACGTCATCCGCGTCGAGCGGCCCGAGGGCGACCCGTACCGGGCGCTCGCGACCCAGCGGATCGGGACCGACGGCGGCGGCGTGAACATGTCGGTGGCGCTCGCCAACCGCGGCAAGCGCTCCGTCGCCCTCGACCTGCGCCGCGAGGAGGGCCGCGCGCTGCTCGACCAACTCCTCGCCACGGCCGACGTGTTCCTCACCAATCTGCGGCCCGGCGCCCTCGACCGCCTCGGCCTCGGCGCCGAGGAACTGGCACGCCGCTTCCCCCGGCTCGTGTACGCGCGGGGCCACGGCTACGGCGTCCGCGGGCCGCACGCCGACCGGGCCGGGTACGACTCGTCCGCGTTCTGGGCGCAGGGCGGGATGGCCCATGTGCTGACGCCGCCGGAGCGGGAGTACCCGATCAGTCAGCGCGGGGCGATGGGCGACCGCAACGGCGCCATGGCCCTCGCGTTCGGGGTGGCCGGGGCGCTGCTGAAGCGCGAACGCACCGGTGAGGGCTCAGTGGTCGACGTGTCGCTGCTGGCCACCGCGATGTGGACACTGTCGTCCGACGTGTTGTCGGCGCTCGCGGGCGGGGAACCCCGTGGTGTCTCGGGGCGCGGCGGTTCGGTGAATCCGCTCGTCGGCTCGTACCGCACGAAGGACGGTCGCCACATCCAGCTGGTGTTCCTCCAAGGGGACCGCTATTGGCGGGAGTTCTGTGCGCTCATCGGCCGCCGCGAGCTCGCCGAGGACGCGCGCTTCGTCGATCTGCGGGCGCGCGGTGAGAACCGGGAGGCGTGTGTCGCCGAGCTGGAGGCCGAGTTCGCGCGGCGGACGTTCGAGGAGTGGAAGGACCTCCTCGCGCGGATCGACGCGCCCTGGGCGCCGGTTCAGGCCGTCGAGGAGCTGCTGACCGATCCGCAGGTGCTGGCCAACGACTACCTCGGCGAGGTGGAGCTGGAGGACGGCGGGTCGTACGCGATGCCGACCGTTCCCGTGCAGTTCGACGAGCGGCCGCCACAGCTGCGGCGGGCGCCCGAGCACGGCGAGCACACCGAGTCCGTGCTCCTCGAACTCGGCTACGGCTGGGCCCAGATCGCCGAGTTGAAGGACGCGGGGGCGATCACATGAGCGTGTCACGTCCCGTGCCCGTGCCGGACGCGGAGTCCGCCCCGTACTGGGAGGCCGCCGCGCGACACACCCTCGCCCTCGCGCGCTGCGGCCGGTGTGCGGCCTTCGCCCTGCCGCCCGGTCCGACCTGCCCGCACTGCCATGCGACCGAGCCCGGCTTCTCGTACGAGGCGGTGAGCGGCCGGGGCACCGTGCGGTCCTGGACCGTGGTGCGGCAGTCGGCGCTGCCCGGCCTCGCGGACGAGGTGCCGTTCGTCCTGGTGGATGTGGAGCTCGACGAGCAGGCCGGACTGCGGATGATCGGGCGGCTCCTCGACGGGCCCAACTCCCCTCCCCGCATGGGCGATCGGGTGCGCGTCACCTTCGAGGATGTCGAGCCCGGTGTCTCCGTACCCGCGTTCGCGCACGGTGAGGTGGCGTCATGAGCGGGAGGTTCGCCGCCGGGGGCCAGGTCGCGATCGTCGGGTACGGGCACAGTGCCGTGCGCCGGCATGCCGAGCGGCCGCTGGGTGTGCTCGCCGTCGAGACGGCCCGCGCCGCGATCGCCGACGCGGGACTCACCACGCAGGACATCGACGGGTTCGTCGGGTCGGCGCTGTTCCCGACCTCCGGGGGCCATGCCGCCGAGGACGGTGTCAGCACGGTCACCCCCGCATGGCTCGCCGAGCACCTCGGCGCCCGGCCCTCCTACGTCGCCGGGTTCCAGGGCATCGGGCAGATTCCCGGGTCGGTGGCGATGGCGGTCAACGCGGTCGCGAGCGGCGCCGCCGACCACGTCCTCGTCCACCGCGCCCTGCACAATCCGCGCGCCCGCTACCACGACACCACGGCGCGGGAGTTCGGCGGGGCGCAGCAGTGGACGGCGCCGCAGGGATTCTTCGGGCCGCTGCCGATGATCGGGCTCGCGTACAACGAGTACCTCCAGCGGTACGGGGCGGGCCGCGAGGCCATGTCGGCGGTGCTCGTGGAGGCGCGGAAGAACGGGGCGCGGATCCCGTGGTCGTACTGGCACGGGAAGCCGCTGGCCGCCGAGGAGTACCTCGCCGCGCCGATGGTCAACGACCCGATCTGCCGCTACGACTGCGACATCCCGGTCGACGGCGCCGCCGCCTTCGTGCTGACGTCCGCGGAGCGGGCCCGCGACCTGCCGCACCGGCCGGTGTACGTCGCCGGGTACGCGGGCAGCGCTCCGGGACCGCGCAGGCTGCCACTGCACTGGCCGCTCGACGACATCATGACCGGGGGCGCGGGCACGGCGCGCCGGTTGTGGGAGCACGCCGGGGTGAAGGCCGCAGACATCGATGTGCCGCAGCTGTACGACGGGTTCTCGCCGTTCGTGTACTTCTGGCTGGAGGCCCTCGGCTACTGCCCGCCCGGAGAGGCACACCGCTTCGTCCTGGACGGGGGCATCGACAGCGACACACCGGACGGCCTGCCCGTGCTCAGTGGCGGCGGCGCGCTCGGCAACGGCCGCATGCACGGTGTGCCCCAAATGCTGGAGTGTTACTTGCAGTTGGCCCGGCGGGCCGGTGAACGGCAGCGGGCACAGGCCACGTTCGGACTCGCCTGCCACTCCTCACCGCACTACGGGGGCGCCGTGATCTACAGCGCCCTGCCCTGGTAGCCCACGGGCGGCCCGACAACCCCTTGTTCGCCGCGCCGGTTCACGGCGCGAGAGAGGCGGAACCGTGCACGACATCATCGAGCAGCGGCGCTCGTACGTCGCCGGGAAGTGGGTCGACGGCGAGGAACGGCTCGCCGTCGAGAACCCGGCCGACGCCTCGCACGTGACCGATGTGTCGGTGACACCGCTGCCGGAGATCGAGCGCGCGGCAGTCGAGGCACGCGAGAGCTTCGAGCGCGGCGTGTGGGAGGACGTGCCGGCTGCCGAGCGCGCCCGCGTCCTGTACGCGTTCCTCGATCACGTCGAGGCCTCGCGGGACGCACTGGTCGCCACGATGGTCGCCGAGGCGGGACAGCCGGCCACCTTCGCCGAACGCGCCCAGTTGCAGGGCGGGTTGGCGGTGGCACGTGGCGCGATCGACCTGTATCTGACGATGCCGCACGAGGCGGCGACGCCCGTGCCGGTCGACGAGCTGGTACGCGGCCGGGTGGCGCTCAGCGTGGAGCGGCACGAGCCGGTGGGCGTCGTCGTGGCGATCACTCCGTACAACGGGGCGATCGTGATGGCGCTGCAAAAGATCGTCCCGGCGCTGATGGCGGGCAACTCCGTGATCCTGCGGCCGAGTCCGCTGACCCCGCTGTCGTCGTTGGTGTTCGGCGCTGCGGCGGACGCGGCCGGGCTGCCGCCGGGGGTGCTGAGCGTGGTGGTGGAGGGCGGCGCGGCGGGGGCCGAGCTGCTGACCGGGTACCGGGCCGTCGACATGGTGTCGTTCACCGGGTCCACGGCGGTGGGCCGCCGCATCCTCGCGCAGGCCGCGCCGACCGTGAAGCGCGTCGCCCTCGAACTCGGCGGCAAGTCGGCGCAGATCTACCTCGACGACGCGGTGGGCCGGGCGGCGGCCGGGGCGGTCGCCGTCGTGGCGGCCACCGCGGGCCAGGCGTGTGTCGCGGCGACCCGCATGCTGGTGCCGCAGGAGAGGAAGGCCGAGGTCCTGGAGGCGGTGAGCGCGGCGTACGCGCGGCTCGTCGTCGGAGACCCGAGGGACCCCAAGACCACGCTGGGGCCCGTGATCAGTGCGGCCCAACTGGAGCGCTGCGAGCGGTTCGTGGCGCTCGCCACCGAGCACGGCGGCACCGTGGTCAGCGGCGGTCGACGCCCCGAAGGACTCCCGCCCGGCCACTACTTCGAGCCGACCGTCCTGGACCTGCCCGGCAACGACAACCCCGCAGCCCGGGAGGAGATCTTCGGCCCCGTCCTCGCCGTCCTCGGCTACCGGGACCTCGACGACGCCGTACGGATCGCCAACGACAGCCCCTACGGACTGTCCGGGCAGGTCTACGGCGCCGACACCGCCGCCGCGACGGCCGTGGCCCGCCGGCTGCGCACCGGAGCGGTCAACGTCAACACCGCCGTCTTCAGCGCCTACGCCCCCGGCGGCGGCTACAAGCAGAGCGGCCTCGGCCGCGAGCGCGGGGCCGAGGGCATCCGCGCGTTCCAGGAAGTCAAGCACCTGGCGATCGGTGAACTCCACTGAGCACGACCCGAGTTGAAGGAGCAACCGTGTCCACAGACCTCACCGCACCCGAAGTCACGGCAGACCGCTCGCTCGACTGGCTGATCTCCGTCGACGACCACATCCTCGAACCGCCCCACCTGTGGGTGGACCGCGTCCCGAAGGCCGACCGCGACCGGGCACCGCACATGGTGACGGACGACGACGGCCTGGACTGCTGGGTCTACGACGGCAAGCGGTTCCCCAGCTCGGGCCTGAGCGCGGTGGTCGGCAAGTCGAAGGAGGAGTTCAGCCCCGAGCCGCTCCCGTACAGCGAGATGCGGCCCGGCTGCTACGACCCGAAGGCCCGTATCGAGGACATGAACCAGGCCGGGATCCTCGCCTCGCTGTGCTTCCCCACGGTCACCCGCTTCTGCGGGCAGCTGTTCATGGAGGCCAGTGACCGCGACTTCGGGCTCGTCTGCCTCAAGGCCTATAACGACTGGATGATCGAGGAGTGGTGTGCCGCCGCTCCCGGCCGCTACATCCCGCTCGTCCTCATCCCGCTGTGGGACCCGGCGCTCGCCGCGAAGGAGCTGGAGCGCTGCGCCGCGAAGGGAGCCACCACGTTCGCCTTCTCGGAGAACCCGGCCCCGCTCGGCCTTCCCACCATCCACGACAAGGGCCGCTACTGGGACCCGGTGATGGCCGCGGCCAACGACCTGGGGATGGTCGTGTCCATGCACGTCGGCTCGTCGTCCACGGTGCCGCAGATCGCGCCGGACGCCCCGTTCCTCGCCAACCTCGCCTGGGGCGCCACCCGCACCTCGGGCGCCATGCTGTCCTGGCTGTTCAGCGGCATGTTCCAGCGCTACCCGAACCTGAAGATCGCGCTGTCGGAGGGCGAGATCGGCTGGATGCCGTACTTCCTGGAGCGCGCCGAGCAGGTCCTCGACACCCAGCGGCACTGGGTCAAGCGGGGTGTCAGGTTCAACGACCACGCGGGCAGCGACGCCGTCGACCTCGACACCCTCGACATCCGGGCCACGTTCCGCGAGCACGTCCACGGCTGCTTCATCGACGACGTGCACGGCATCGCCAGTATCGAGGAGATCGGCGAGGACAACATCATGTGCGAGACGGACTATCCGCACTCCGACTCGACGTGGCCGAACTGCATCGACCTCGTAAAGAGCCGCGTCGCCCACCTGACCCCGGAGCGGCAGTACAAGATCCTGCGCGGCAACGCCGAGCGCCTCTACCGCTTCACCCCGGCGCAGCCGCCCGTTCCCGCCGCGGCGAAGGCCTGAGGTGTCCGGCCCGCGGGTGGTCGTCGACCGGGACCGGTGTCTCGGCACCGGCATCTGTGTCGTCTACGCCCCCGACACCTTCACCCACGACGACGAGGCGAAGGCCGTCGTCGTGGGGCCGCCCGAGCCGCTCGACGCGGTGCGGACGGCGGTCGAGGGGTGTCCCACGCAGGCGTTGCGGCTTGCGCACAGCGATCAGGAAGGGCGGTGACGTACATGCTGCTCGACGACAGGACCGCGCTCGTCACGGGCGCCGGATCCGGCGTCGGCGCGGCCTCCGCGCTGCGGTTCGCGCAGGAGGGCGCCCGCGTCGTCTGCGCCGACATCCGCGCCGACGCCGCGAAGGAGACCGTGCGGCGGATCGAGAAGGCCGGGGGCGCCGGCACGGCCGTCGCGTGCGACGTGTCCCGCGAACAGGACGTGGTGGCCGCCGTCGCGGCGGCCGTCGAGCGGTTCGGCCGGCTCGACATCGTCTTCAACAATGCGGGCATTCCGACTCCCCGCCTGGGCGCGCGACTTGAGGACCACACCGCGGAGGACTTCCAGCGTCTGGTCGGCGTCAACTTCGCCGGTGTGTTCCACGGCTGCAAGCACGCCGTCCTCCAGTTCAAGCGGCAGGGCGACGGCGGTGTCGTCCTCAACACCGGCTCCGTGGCGGGGCTCGTGGCCTGGGGCGGCTCCGTCTACGGGGCCACCAAGGGGGCCGTGCACCAACTGACGCGGGCGGTGGCGATCGAGGGCGCGCCGTTCGGGATCCGTGCCAACGCCATCGGCCCGGCGGGGATGCCACTGACCAACTTCATGCCGGCGGGCGGACTCGACACCTCGGACGCGGACGCGCTGGAGCAGACGGTGCGGCGGGTCGCGGCGAGCCATCCGCTGGGGCGGGCCATCACCGCCGAGGACTGCGCCGAGGCCGCCGTGTTCCTGGTGTCCGACCGGGCGGCGAACCTCACGGGTGTCGTCCTGCCGGTCGACGGCGGATACGTGGCGAGGTGAGGCCATGACCACGCCCGTCTCCCTGGATCGCGACCGGGTCCGTGAGCTGTTCGACCTGCGCGGCGCCTATCTGGCGCAGGTCGGCGGCGGCTATCACGGCGACCCGTACCCGGCCTGGCACCGGCTGCGCGCCGAGGCCCCCGTCCACCCTGGAACCGTGCACGAGCTCACCGGCTACGACGGGCCCGCACACTTCCAGGGCCTGCCCCATCCGGACCGCCCGCACTTCTCCGCGTTCAGCTACGCGGCCTGCGACGAGGCGTACCGCAACGCGGACGTGTTCGCAGCGTCGCCGACCCCGATCGACCCCCGTACCGGTGAACTCGCCGCGCAGAACAGCATGTTGTCGATGGGTGGCACGCAGCACCGTCGCTACCGCGCGCTGGTGCAGCCGTCGTTCGTGCCGGGCAAGGCGCAGTGGTGGATCCGCAACTGGATCGAGCAGACGGTCCACCTGCTGATCGACTCGTTCGCCGACGACGGCCGCGCCGAGCTCAACGTGGACTTCTGCGCCGCGATCCCGGTGCTCACCATCACAGGCAGCTTCGGGGTCTCCGTGGAGCGGGCGCTCGACATCCGGGCCGCGCTGCGCGATCCGCAGGCCATCGTCGAGATCCTCGCGCCGGTCGTCGCGGCCCGCCGCGCGAGCACGCGGGACGACCTGATCAGTGTCCTCGTCGAGGCGGAGATGACCGACGAGGACGGTGTCGCGCACCGCCTGTCCGACGCCGAGATCTACTCCTTCGCGATCCTTCTGCTCACGGCCGGCTCGGGCACCACCTGGAAACAGATGGGCAACACGCTGACCGCTCTGCTCCAGCGCCCCGACGTGCTGGCCGCCGTGCGCGAGGACCGCGACCTGCTGCGGCCCGCCATCGAGGAGGCGCTGCGCTGGACACCGACCGACCCGATGTTCTCCCGGTACGTCACGCGCGACACCGACCTCCACGGCGTACACCTGCCACGGGGCTCCGTCCTGCATCTGTGCATCGGCGCCGCCAACCGTGATCCGGCGCGCTGGGACCGCCCGGACGAGTTCGACATCACGCGCAAGCCGCGACCGTCGTTCGCGTTCGGCGGCGGGGCGCACGTCTGCCTCGGCATGCATGTGGCGCGCGCCGAGATGCGCGTCGGGATCGGGGCGCTGCTCGACCGGCTGCCGGGGCTGCGGCTCGACCCGGACGCCGCGCCGCCGCGCTTCATCGGGCTCTACGAGCGGGGGGCGACGGAGATCCCCGTCGTCTTCGACCGGCCGGGGGAAAGGGACGAACGTGAGTGAACCGGCGTACCAGAAGCCCGACTTGGCGCTCGTCGGCGCCGAGCACGTGGCCCGCTACCGGGAGACCGACGGCGAGGTCGGCTACGAGTGGAACGGTGTCCCCACGTTGCTGCTCACGACCACAGGATGCAGGACGGGCGAGCCCCGCACCAAGGCGCTGATCTTCGGCCGGGACGGCGAGGACTACCTGGTCGTCGCCTCGACCGGCGGGGCACCTCAGCATCCCGCCTGGTACCTGAACCTGCTGGCGCACCCCGAGGCGGAGATCCAGGTCAAGGGCGACCACATCCCGGTCGTCGCCCGCGCAGTCGACTCCGGCGCCGAGCACGCGCGGCTGTGGCGGACCGTCACCGGTTACTGGCCCAACTACGACACCTACCAGGCGCGCACCGACCGCCTCATCCCTGTCGTCGTGCTGACACCCACCACGGACACGTAGGACGAGGACCCGTCACATGTCGAATCCGAACACCGCCGCCTGGGCGGACCACGCGGCCGACCGCTCGCCCTCGGTGCAGCGGTCGCGGGCGCGCAGCGTCCAGCAGGCGCAGGCCATCACGCGGGCCGCGCACCGGCTCGTCCGGGAGAAGGGAAGCGCGTTCACGACCCAGGAGTTGACCCGCGAGTCCGGCGTCGCGCTCCAGACGATCTACCGGCACTTCCCGAGCAAGGACCACATTCTGCTGGCCCTCGTCGAGGAGATCATCGCCGCCGAGGCGCTGCGCATGCAGGCGTCGGCGCGCGCACTGCCCGACCCGGTGGCCCGGCTGCGTTTCTACATCGGCAGGACCCTCGACGGGCTGCGCGGCGACGGTGACCGGACGGGGCCGCGGTTCATCACCGCGGAGCACTGGCGGCTGCACCAGCTGTTCCCCGACGAGATGGCCCGGATCGCGCAGCCCTTCGGCGATCTCGTCGAGCGGGAGCTGCGGGAGGCGGCCGAGCTGGGCCTGCTGCGGCCCAGGGATCCGGCACACGACGCGTGGTTCGCCATGAAGCTGGTCACCTCCGTCTACCACCACTACGCGTTCGCGACGGCGCACGAGCCGGTCGAGGACGTCGCCCGGCGGCTGTGGGGCTTCTGCCTCGCCGCGTTCGGCGCTCCCACCGAGTCCGAGGAGGTGACACCGGGATGAGCGAAGCCCCTGTCTTCGCCAAGGGCCGCGATCTCGACGCCGCGGCGCGCGCGTTGTGTCCGTGGCTGACGCGGCGGCTCGGCGGCGGGGTCGTGCGCATGGACAACCTGAGATATCCGCTGGGCGCCGGCGTCTCCAACGAGACGATCCTCTTCGACGCGCACACCTCGGACCGCTCGTACGCACTCGTCCTGCGGGTGGCGCCCGCTCCCGAGCACCAGATGTTCTTCGAGCCCCGCTTCAGGCTCCAGTACGACATGCTGCTCGCGCTGCGCCGCCTCGGCACGGTTCGGGTCCCCGAGGCACTCTGGTACGAGGACGATCCCGCGCTCCTCGGGCAGCCGTTCTACGTCATGCGCCGGATGAGCGGCCGCGTGCCGGTCAGCATGCCGGTCTACAACGAGACGGGCTGGCTGACCGAGGCAACGCCCGCCGAGCGGCGCACCCTGTGGGAGGGCGCCGTGCGGCAGCTCGCCGCCGTCCACGGCGCGCCCACCGAGGACTTCGCCTTCCTCCACGACCCGGGCCAGGGCGCGCCCGGCGACGAGCAACAGCTCACGTACTGGCGGCGGTTCGCGCACTGGGCGCTGGAGGACACCGTCCCCGACCCCGTGCACGAACTCTTCGACTGGGTGGAAGCCAACCGGCCGCCGACCTCAACTCCCGGCCTGTCGTGGGGAGATGCCCGGATCGGGAACATGATGTTCGGTGACGACTTCGGGATCGTCGGGGTCATGGACTGGGAGCAGGCCTCGCTCGCGGGCCCGATGGCCGACCTCGGCTGGTGGCTGCTGTTCGACGACATCCACAGCACGGAACAGGGTGTCCCGCGCCTCGAAGGACTCGGCACCCGACAGGAAACCCTCGACCTGTGGCGGGAGTTGACGGGCCGTCCGGTGGAGCATCTGCACTGGCACGAGGTGTTCGCCGGCCTGAAGGCGGGCCTGCTCGCGCTGCATACGCGGCGGTCCATGAAGCTGCCCGCCGCGGGGCGACCCAACCCGTTCATCGAGCGTTCGCGCCGTCTGCTGGGCCGCTCTGGCCCGTCGGCGGGCCGGTCGACCGGATCCGTGGAGCTGTCATGACCTTCCCCGGCGGCCCCGCGCCGCACGACGAGACGGTGGCCCTCTCGCCCGCCTGGCTGACCTCAGTCCTACGACAACGGACCCCCGGCGTCACGGTCACCGCGACGGAGGTGACCGAGCGGATCGAGACGGTGGCCACCAAGGTGCGCTTCGACGTCGCGTACGAGAACGGGGCGGCGCCCGAGGATGCCCCGCCGGCCCTGTGTGTGAAGGCCTACTTCAACCCGGCCACCCGGCAGCGCGGCACGTCGCGGGCCGAGGTCGACTTCTACCGGCTGCTCGCCGGATCGCTGCCGGTGCGTACGCCGCCGTGCGTGCACGCGGCGGTGGACGAGGAGAGCGGGCATCCGCTGCTCCTGATGCATGACCTGGTGGCGACGGGCGCCCGGTTCGGTGACCCGCTGATGGGCTTCGGCCGGGACCAGGCGGCGGGCACGCTCGACCAGTTGGCGGCGCTGCATGCCGCGACGTGGGACGGCGAGGCTCGGGACGGCGGGACACGGGGCGGCGGGTCGTGGGACGGCGTGAACACCCTCGCCGCGGCCACGGACGACAGGAAGGACCGGACCGACCTCGCCGCCTCCTTCCCGCCCCGGCTCGCCCGCCTCACCGGCTACATGAGCGCCGACCGCCTACAGGCCCAGCTCGACGACGGCCGGGCCCCCGGCGTCCCGGCCGGTGTGCGCCGCGCCGACCGGCTGCTCGACGCGGTGAACGCGCTCGCCGAGCTGTCGCCCGCACACCCGCGCTGCCTCGTCCACGGCGACGTACACACCGGCAACGTCTACGCGACGGCCGACGGGTCGCCCGGGCTGATCGACTGGCAGGTGGTGCAGTACGGCGTGTGGGCGCTCGACGTCGGCTACCACCTCGCCGCCGTCCTCGACCCCGACGAACGCGCCCGCAGCGAGCGGGAGTTGCTCGACCACTACCTCGACCGGCTCGCCGCGCACGGCGGCACACCACCCGGACGGGACGACGCGTGGTGGGCGTACCGGGCGCATCTGCCCTACGGCTTCTTCCTGTGGGGCATCACGCGGGCCGTCGACCGGCCGATCACCGAACGGCACGCGGCGCGACTCGCCCAGGCGGTCGCGTGGCACGACAGCTTCGGCCTGCTCGGCGTCTGACGCCGCACCCCGTCCCCGAACGTCCCCTCGGCCTGTGTGGAGGAGTACGGCAATGGAAAGCGGAACGGGCATCGCCCAACTGATCAGAAAGCAGGCCGCGTCCTGCACGGGCGCCGAGGTCCTGCGCCACGTCGCCGCGGACGGCGGCGAATCCGCGTACACCTGGCGGGAGTTGGACCGCCGCTCGGACCAGCTTGCGGGGGCGCTCGCCGCGCGTGGCCTCGGCGTGGGCGACCGCCTGTCCCTGGCCCTGCGCAACTCACCGGAGTTGATCCTCGGCGTGTTCGCCGCGTGGAAGCTGGGGGCGGTGCCGGTCCCCGTGCGCTGGGATCTGCCCGCGTGGGAGCTGGAGCGGCTGCGCGAGGTCGTCAGGGCGCCGGTGCACCTGGGCGCGGACGACCAGTCATGGATCGCGGCGACGGCGACGGCGCCCGTCGCCGACCTGCCGCACGACATCATCTCCCCGTACGCGCACGGCATTTGCAGCAGTGGTTCCACCGGCACACCGAAGGTCATCCTCACGGCGCGGCCCGCCGTCCACGCCCCGGCGTTCAGCACACCGCTGATGCAGTCCTGGACCCCGGTGCCACGGCCCCAGACGATCCTCGTACTCGCGCCGATGTACCACGCGAACGGATTCACCACGCTGTTCGGCCTGTTCGACGGGGACCGGCTCGTGGTCATGGAGAAGTTCGAGGCGGGGCGTGTCGTCGAGGCGATCGAGCGCCACCGGGTGACGACCTTCACGGCCACACCCACCATGCTGCAACGCATCGCGGACCTGCCCGGTGTCGACGGCCGCGATCTGTCCGGCCTGGAGTGGATCCTCCAGGGCGCCGCGCCCATGCCCGCGGCGCTCGTGCGCCGCTGGGCCGACCTGATCGGTGCCGAGCGCATCGTCATGGCGTACGGCATGACCGAGGGCCTCGGCATCACCGCGCTGCGCGCCGACGAGTGGACGGCACACCAGGGCAGCGTCGGCCGTCCGCTGCGCGCCACCGAACTGCGCATCCTCGGCCCCGACGGCGAGGAGGTGCCCGTCGGCGAGACCGGCGACATCTACCTGCGCTCCCCCAGCTACCACGGTTACGAGTACCTGGGCGACGCCCCGAGCCTGAAGACGACACCGGACGGCTTCCAGACGGCCGGGGACGTCGGGTACGTGGACGCCGACGGCTACCTGTACCTCCTCGACCGCCGCGTCGACATCATCATCAGCGGCGGCGCGAACATCTTCCCCGCCGAGGTCGAGGCCGCCCTGATCGACCACCCGGCCATCGCCGACGTCGTGGTCATCGGCCTGCGCGACCCCGAGTGGGGCCGCCGGGTGCACGCGCTGATCGAGCCCGCCGACCCGGCCGCTCCGCCCTCCCACGACGAGGTCGTCGCGTACGCGCGCGGGCGGCTGGCCGCGTACAAGCTGCCCAAGACGACCGAGTTCGTGGAGGTCATGCCGCGCAGCGCGGCGACCAAGGTGAACCGCGGTGCGCTGGTCGCGGCGCGCGGCGGCTGATCACGAGGCGCACCGCTCGGTCAACTTCCCTTCCCTGAAAGGCAGGACAGCCAGTGAGGCCCCAACGGACCATCACCGCACTGACGGTGGCCGTCGCGCTGTTCGCGGCCGGTTGTTCCACCCGTGGCGACAGTTCCGGCCGCGGTGACTCCGAATCCGACGAGAAGGCCGCGGCCCAGGCGTCCGCCGCGCCCGCGTCCGGCGACTTCGGAGACCTGAAGAACGTGTGCGGCTCGGGCAACCCGAGCGGCTCCCCGGCTCAGGGGGTCACCGCGAAGGAGATCCACGTAGGTGTCATGTCGGACGTCGGCTTCACCAAGAACACCGAGTTCGCCGACGCCGCGAAGGCGTTCACGTCCTGGTGCGACGCGGCCGGAGGCATCAACGGCCGCAAGCTCGTGCCGACGGTCCGTGACACCAAGATGCTGGAGGTCCGCCAACGCGTCGACGAGGCGTGCCGCGCCGACTTCTCGCTGGTCGGCGGGAGCGCGGGGCTCGACGGGCTCGGTGTGAAGGACCGCCTCAAGTGCCTGCTGCCGGACTTCCCCGCGCAGACGGTGCAGCGGCAGAACGAGGGCGCGGAACTCCAGCTGTCGATGCAGGCCGGCGGGCCGTCCTACTTCCGCTACGCGGGCTTCTACGACTGGCTGATCAAGAAGGCGTACCCGGACTCCGCGGACGGCGTGGGCATCATCTCCGGCGACTCGCCCGTCACCCGCGTCTCCCTGGAGCAGCGCGTGGAGTTCTTCAAGTCCCGCGGCGCGAAGCCGTCGTACACGGACCTCTATCCGGCGAGCGGCGTCACCAATTGGACGCCGTACGCCCAGGCCATCAAGGAGAAGAAGGTCAAGGGCCTCGTCTTCATGGGCGACTTCACGTCGCTCGCGAAGCTGGAGCAGGAACTCACCGCCATGAACTACAAGTTGGACTGGATAGACGCCAACAGCAACGCCTACGGCCCGGCGTTCACGAAGCTGGCGGGCCCCCAGGTGCTCGCGGCGCAGAACAATCTCGCCGACGTCAGCGGCATTTACCCCATGGAGAAGGCCTCGTCGAACCCGGCGACCAAGCAGGCCCTGGACCTGTTCGAGAAGTACGCGCCCGGGAAGCCGGTGACCCTGCCCGCGATCAAGGCGATCTCGGCCTGGCTCCTGTTCGCGAAGTCGGCGACGAGCTGCGGCGACGACCTGACCCGCGCGTGCCTCCACGACGCGGCCCGCAAGGAGACCGCGTGGACCGGCGGCGGCCTCCAGGCCCCCGTGAACCTCGCCGTCCAGGACGCCCCGGTGAAGTGCATGAACATCGAGAAGGCGACCGCCGACGGCTGGGAGCCGGCCGACTTCGCCCCGAACAAGGGCGCCTATCGCTGCGGCATCTCGTCGTACAAGCTCAAGGGGAAGTACGGGAGGCCGATGACGCTGAACGACGTCGGCAAGAGCCTCAAGGACCTGAAGGACCTCAAGTAGACGGACCAAGTAGACGGATCGTGGACGGATCAAGTAGGCGGATGCACTCCCGCCACGACTTCCCGCAACGCCTCTCCCAACGGCAGCTCCACCCGCACGCCCCAGCGGTCGCCGCGGGTGGGCTGGTTGTTGACGATCAGGACCGGCTTCCCGGCGTCTGCGGCCTGGCGCACGAAGCGCAGCCCGGACATGACGGTCAGCGACGAGCCCAGGACGAGCAGCGAGGTGGCTCCGGCGACGAGTTCCCGGCAGGCGGCGACCCGCTCGGGCGGGACGTTCTCGCCGAAGAAGACGACGTCCGGCTTGAGCACCCCGACGCCGCAGGCCGCGCACGGCACCACCTGGAAGCCGCGCACGGCCTCGTCGGGGAGGTCCACGTCGCCGTCCGGGTTGACGCGTGCGGACCGGTGGCGTTCGGCGTCGGCCTCGAAGTGCGGATTGGCCTCGCGCAGTCGCCGGTCGAGTTCCTCGCGGGTGGTGAAGGCGCCGCAGCGCAGGCAGCGCACGCGGCTCAGGCTGCCGTGCAGCTCGATGACGTCCGGGGCGCCCGCGGCCTGCTGCAGACCGTCGACGTTCTGGGTGATCACGCCGGTGACGAGGCCCGCCGCCGCCAGCTCGGCCACGGCGAGGTGTCCGGTGTTCGGCCGGGCCCGGATCATGGCCCGCCACCCGAGCTGGCTGCGCGCCCAGTACCGCTGCCGGGCCTGCTCGCTGCCGGTGAACTCCTGGTACGTCATCGGGGTGTGCTGCCGCAGCGATCCGTGCTCCCCGCGGTAGTCCGGGATGCCCGACTCGGTGGAGAGCCCGGCCCCGCTCAGCACGACGACCCCGCCGGCCCGCACGGCCTCGAGGACGGGCGCCAGGTCGGTCGTGGCGGGCGGCAGATCGCCGGACGGTTCCCAGGTCAGGGTGGGGCGGATACGCATGCGTGCCAGCTTACGTACCCGTTCGACCGGATGCCGACCGGTCCGGTGGCTCGCCTCCGCTACCGCGCGATGGCCTTCAGCCAGTCTTCGACGGTGACGACGTCTGCCCATTGCGGAAAGAGTTTCTCGACGAGGACCCGGTGTACGTCGGTCGACCGCGTGACACAGGGTGGAGAGCACCACACCGCTGGTGGCGATGCCGGTGAGGACCAGGTGGTCGATCTCGCGCGCCCTGAGCACCAGGTCGAAGTCGCTGCCCGAGAACGCGCTGCCGCGCCGCTTGGTGACCACGACATCGCCGGGCCGGGGCGCCACGTCGGGGTGGGGCGCGGTGCCGGGCGCGCCCTCGGTGAACAGGCCGGCCCGCACGGCGTTCGTGAGCGGCTTGTTGCGCGGGCTGACGTGCGGAGCGCCCGGCCGCAACCCGATGACCACGTGGATCACGGGCATGCCCGCGGCGCCTGCGCCGTCGATCGCCGCCCTTCTGCCCCCGCTTGCGCCGAGAAACCTGAGCAAGTCCCCCTCCCAGCATGTCAGTTGTCGGGGAAAGGGACCTTCGTGAGTTCTTCCGAAATCCGCCAGACGCGCTGCGCCTCCTCGGTGCCGCGAAGGCGCGAGTAGAGCTTCTGCTCCGCGGGCGCGCCGCCCAAGTGCCCGATCCCGCGCGGCCCGTAGAACCGGCCCCGCTCGGCGTCCGGTGAGGTGGCTGCGTAGAGGGCGGGAAGCTGCGCGGTGTGCACGGTTCCGACGACGATGCCGCGGGCGGACAGCGCCCGGATCAGGCGCACGCCCATGGTGTCCTTCGCGCGGCCGACCTCGGGGCGCGCGGCGAGCAGGTTCGTCGGGGCGACGCCGGGGTGGGAGAGATTGCTGGTGATGCCCCAGCCGAGGGCCTGGCTGCGCCGGTCGAGTTCGAGGCCGAAGAGGCCGAACGCGATCTTCGACTGGCTGTACGCCTTCATGCCGTCGTAGGAACGTTCCCAGTTCAGGTCGTCCCAGTTGATGGCGCCCTGGTTGGCCGCGACGCTGACCTGCGAGGTCACCCGCGCGTGTCCGGCGCTCAGCAGCGGCAGCAGATGGGAGACCAGGGCGAAGTGGCCGAGGTGGTTGGTGCCGAACTGCAGCTCGAACCCGTCGGTGGTCGTCTGCCGGTCGGGCGGGGTCATGACGCCGGCGTTGTTGATCAGCAGGTGGATCGGCCGGTCCTCGTCCCGCAGGGTCTCGCCGAGGGCAGCGACGGAGTCGAGCGAGGACAGGTCGAGTGCGCGCAGTGACACGTCCGCTTGAGGGGCCTTCTCGCGGATCGTGGTGAGTGCCGCCTCGCCCTTGCGCGGATTGCGTACGGGCAGGATCACCTCGGCCCCGGCGGCGGCGAGCCTCGTGGCGAGGCCGAGCCCGATACCGTCGCTGGCTCCGGTGACGACGGCGCGCTTGCCGGCGAGGTCGGGGACGGTGATGTCGATGGGTTTGCGTGACATGCCCAGAGCTTCGGCCGACGCCGTGACGGTGGCAACCCGTGAAGGGGGGATCGACAATCCGTGGTTATGGCGGCGCGCGGACGGTAGAAAGGAAGCCCGGCACAGGACATCAGCAGGGGACGCCTGGAGGTAGCCCTGGAGGGACGTCCGGAGAAGGCGTCTGTAGCGGATCTCTGTAGGGGATCTCGGTAGGGGATCTCTGTAGCGGACGTCGGTGAGGCACGCACGGTGAAGGAGGCATGGGTGATCGATCGGACCGGTCTCGCGGAGTTCCTCCGGCGCCGCCGGGAGTCGCTGCAGCCCGAGGACGTCGGCCTCCCGCGCGGGCGCCGCCGCAGGGCCGCCGGTCTGCGGCGCGAAGAAGTGGCGGCACTGTGCCACATGTCGACCGACTACTACGCACGGCTGGAGCGTGAACGGGGCCCCCACCCGTCCGAGCAGATGATCGCCTCCATCGCGCAGGGGCTCCACCTCTCCCTCGACGAGCGCGACCACCTGTTCCGGCTCGCCGGACACACCCCTCCCCCGCGCGGCGCGGACAACGCGCACATCGGCCCCGGCCTGCTCCGCATCCTCGACCGCCTCCACGACACCCCCGCGGAGATCGTCACCGAGCTCGGCGAGACACTGCGCCAGACCCCGCTCGGCATCGCGCTCACCGGCGACCAGACCGTGCACACCGGCCCGGCCCGAAGCATCGGCTACCGCTGGTTCACCGACCCCGCCACGCGCGAGCTCTACGCCCCCGAGGAGCACGCCTTCCTCACCCGCATGTTCGTCTCGGGCCTGCGCGGCGCGGCGACGCTCCGTGGCCCGGGTTCCCGCGCGGCCCACTACGTCGACCTGCTGCTCGCGCGGAGCGAGGAGTTCCGCCGGGTGTGGGACGACCATGAGGTCGGCATCCGCCCCCACGCGGTGAAGCACTTCGTCCACCCCGAGGTCGGCGCGCTGGAACTGACGTGCCAGACCCTCCTCGACCCGGCCGAGTCGCATCTGCTCCTCGTCTACACGGCCGTCCCCGGCAGCGAGAGCCACGAGAAGCTGCAACTGCTGTCCGTCATAGGGGCGCAGACGCTGCGTTGAGACGCCGTCAGCCGAAGGGTCCGTCGCTCGCGAAGACCCGGGCCGCGAACCGCTTGCCCATCCGCCGGTACGCGGCGGCCGTGGGGTGGAGACCGTCGGCCAGGTCGGACACCTCGTCCGGGCCGAGCAGTTCGCGGCCGTCGAGATGGTGGAGGTGGGGATCGTGCGCCTGGCGGGCCGCGACGATCCGGGCCAACTCGGCGCGGACCACGGTCAGTGACAGTGCCCCGGCGGCCACATCTGCCGGGTCCCCCAGGGCCGTGAGCTTCCCGTCGGGTCCCGTCGTGGTCGGGCCGGGGGTCTCCTCGAGAGCGGGACAGCTCACCGGGGACATCAGCAGGAGCGGGGTGTCCGGGTGCCCGTCCCGGATCGTGTCCAGGAACCCGTGGACCGCCGGGCCGAACGTCCGCGACCGGAAGACGCACCGGCTCACGATGTTGATGCCGACCTTGAGGCTGATCAGGTCCGCGGGCATGTCGCGGATCGTCCGGGCGACGTACGGGTCGAGCACCGCGTTGCCCGCCAGGCTGAGGTTGCTGACCTCCACTCCTCCGAGCGCGGCCGCCACCACCGGCCAGGTGCCGGTCGGGCCGTCGGCCTCGATGCAGTGGCTGATGGAACTGCCGTGGTGCACCCACCGGCGACGTCCGTCGGGCAGCGGCGCGAGCACCTCACCGTCGGCGCGCAGTGCGACCAGTTCCGTGGGGGTCTGCTGGGGCAGCCACAGCTCGACGTTCTTCATGCCGGCCGCCAGACCGGTGAACCGTACGGTCCCCGGCTCGCCCGGGATCAGTCGCTGCACGGCGCCGGGGCCCGCCATCCGCATCACGTTGCCCACGGGAGCCTGCCGCCTCCCGGCGAGGGCGCCGTCCACGATCAGCTCCAGCATTCCGGTCGGGCGGGGCTCGGGGTCGGTGTCGAGCTGCCCGGTGGAGGTGAGCACGTCGACCTCAAGGTCACGGGCTTCGGTGCGGAACACCAGCCGCACCCCCGAAGGCATCACGGTCACTCCGTAGACCGATGGGTCCTGGTACTGCTCCGTGGTCCAGGCGGGCAGCCGACGCGGCATCACCCCCGCCCGCGTCGTCTCCAGGTCCAGCGCACCCCGGATCTCCACCGGCCCGCCCACCACCGGAACCGCCCGCATCGCCACAACCACGCTCCCCCCCGAGTTCGCCGCCCCGAACCTACTGATCATCCACCACCGCCGACAACCGGTCACCCTTCACCGACACAGGGCACGACGGCCGCCGCAATGCCATGGCCGCCGCACCGCCCTTGCCCGATGATCAGCACATGCGCCCGCTGAAACATGGCTACACCAATCGCACCGTCGCCGACGGCACAGTCGTGGAGAAGGCGTACGAAGGTCCCGACGCCGCACAGAGACTGCGCCGCGAACGCACTCTTCTCCCCCACCTCCAGGGCCAGTTGCCCGTGCCTCCGGTACTCGGCGCGACCGCGACGACCCTGACGCTCGGCTTCTTGCCAGGTGCGCCAGGTCAGGACCTACTGAACGCCGGACACCCTGCGGAGGTCCTGTCGAGCTGCGGAACCCTGCTGCGCCGCATCCACGAACTCACCCCACCCGCACCGGCCTTGGGC
The DNA here is from genome assembly GCF_049844455.1 of Streptomyces fractus. NCBI lineage: Bacteria > Bacillati > Actinomycetota > Actinomycetes > Kitasatosporales > Streptomycetaceae > Streptomyces > Streptomyces fractus. Next base: position 473,019 of record NZ_JBMYHI010000002.1, read on the forward strand.
ACCCGCGCCCCGCACGACGTCCTCGTTCACGGCGACTTCGGCCCCAACAACCTTCTCCTCGACCCCGACACCTTCGACGTCACAGCCGTGGTCGACTGGGAGTTCGCCCACTTCGGTCCTCCGGTGGAGGACCTGGCCTGGTGCGAGTGGATCGTGCGGACCCACCACCCCGCACACCGCGACGCCCTCACCCACTTCTTCCGCTCCTACGGCGCCGACCCACCACCCTGGCCGACACGCCGGACGGCCATGCTGACCAGATGCGAGCAGCTGCGCCACTTCTGCGAACGGTGGGAGGCGGACGGGGCGGGGGCGAGACTGTGGCGGGAGCGGGCGGCCGTGACGGCGGGGTGGGAGGAGTAGCCCGGCGCCCGCCCCTCAGTGCAAGTAGCCGAGCGCCGACGACACCTGGTCCGCGTACTCGATGGCCCGCCCCGCCAGTTCGCGTTCCCGGTTCGCCAGGTCGAGGGCCGACAGGGAACCCGAGACCGACAGGGCGGCCACGATGTCGCCAGAGCGGTCGCGCACAGGGACGGCGAGGCAGGCGCGCCCGAGGGCCAGTTCCTCCACCTCCGTCGCGTAACCACGCGCGCGTACCTCGTCGAGGTTCTTGAGGAGATCCTTGAGGGAGCTGAGCGTGTGCGGGGTGTACGACGGGCAGTCGGTCCCGAGCAGCGCCTCGACCTCGTCGCCCTTCAGGCCGGACAGGAGCACCTTGCCCATCGCGGTGGCGTGTAGGGGGGCGAGGCGGCCGGTGAGGGTGAAGGAGCGCTGGGTGCGCGGGCCCTCGAAGTGGCAGAGGTAGAACATCTGGTCGCCCTGGCGCTCCGCGACGTTCGCGCCGAGGCCGGTCTCGTGCGCGAAGTTCTGCGCGACCTGTCGGGAGGCGCGGAACACCGGGGACTGGTTGAGGGCGATTCCGGCGAGTCCGACGAGCCGGGGGCCGAGCCGGTGCAGGCCGGTGCGTTCGTCGCGGGCCAGGTAACCGAGCGATTCGAGCGCGCCGACCAGGCGGGAGACCGTCGACTGGCCGAGCCCCGAGAGTTCGACGAGTTCCGCGATCCGGCGCTCGGGCTGCTCCTCCGTGAAATAGGTGAGCAGCGAGAGGGCACGTTCCACGCTCTGGGTCCCGATCCCAGCGGCACGAGATGTAGCATCCATATCGTGGATGCTACATCCTCGCGAGCTGATCGATGCCGGAATCGCGAGGGCGATCCGGTCTATCGGGCCACGGATGCGGCCGACACGAAGGCGCCCCGGCGGGGCCACTCGATGTCTTCGAGGACCTCGTCGAGTGCCCGGCGCGTGACCGCGTCGAGGGGCGCCGCGGGCAGTCGGACCCGCGCGGACGCGATCACCCCGCGGTGCACCAGGACCTCCTTGTGGACCGCCCAGGCCTGCCCCGCGCGCACGCCGAGGTGGACGAGCGGCCGGACGTTCGCGAACAGGGCCCGCGCCCGGCTCCGGTCATCGCCGTCCAGGGCGTCGAGGACTTCGCGCAGCACGTCGGAGAACTCACAGGCCGGCATCGTGCCGACCGCGCCGTTCGCGTGTTCGTCGAGGAGGTACTGGGCGTTCTGGCCGCCCAGTACGGCGAAGCCGGGGCCGGTCGCGGCCGTGACGGCGGCGACCTTGGCCGGGGGCGAGGGCACTTCCACCTTCACTGAGGTGATGTGCGGTTCGGCCGCCAGGGAGGCGATCTGCTCGACGCTCATCGACACCCCAGTCACCCCCGGCGCGTCCTGGATCATGACGGAGACCCCGGTCGCCGCGGCCACCTCGGCGAAGAATTCGAGGACTTGCGACGGGGAGGGCTTGGTCAGGAACGGGGGCAGGACCATGAGGTGGTCGGCGCCGCCGTCGACGGCGCGCAGGGCGAGCTCGCGCGCGGTGACGGTGCTCGTTCCGTTGACTCCGGCGACCAGGGGCAGGTGCGGTCCGGCCACGGCGCGGACCTCGCGCAGGATCGTGGCGCGCTCGGACTCCGTGAGAGCGAAGCCCTCACTGGCCATCCCGAAGACGGCGAGACCGTCGACGCCGCAGGCGAGTTCGAACTCGACGAGCGAGCGCAGCGAAGGCACGTCCAGCTCGCCGCTGTCGGTGAAGGGCGTGGCGAGGATCGGCATGAGGCCACGGGGCAGTGCGGGCACGGTTCAGCTCTCCTTGGCGAGTTCGGCGAGTTCGGCGATCTTGTCGGCGTCGACCTCGACGCCGAGTCCGGGCCCGGCGGGCAGGACGTAGCCGTCGGGGCGGGCGTCGATGGGGGTGCGCAGGATGCTCTGCGCGACGGACAGGGAATCGGCCTGGAACTCGAAGAACGGGGAGTTCTCGACGGCCGCGCTCAGTTGGATCCCGGCCGCAAGGGCCACACCCAGGCCGACCGAGTGATGGCAGGCCACCGGCACGTGCGCCGCCGCGGCGAGTTCGGCGATGGACTGGGCCTCGGTGATCCCGGTGCGGGCGACATCGGGCTGGGCCAGGCGCAGGGCGCGGCGTCCGATCCAGTCGGCGAACTCGTAGCGATTGCGCATCGCTTCGCCGACCGCCACCGGCGTGGTGATACGGGCGGCCAGTTCCCGGTGTCCCTCGACGTCCTCGGGCGCCAGTGGCGCCTCGAGGAACAGCGCGCCGCGGCGGTCCAGCTCGTGACCGAGGGTCAGCGCCTCGCCGATGGAGTACGCCCAGTGGGCGTCCACGGCGAGCCGCACGCCGGGGGCCGCCGCGGCCACGGCGTCGTAGGTGGCCAGGTCCGTTTCGATGCCCTTGCCGAGCGCCAGCTTGATCATGGTGGCGCCCTGCTTCGCGTACGAGGCGCCGAGGGCTGCGCGCTGCTCGTCGGTCGGCTCGGGCAGGCCGGAAACGTAGGCGGGGACGCGGTCGCGGTGGGCGCCGCCGAGCAGTTCCGCCACCGACAGGCCGGTCAGTCTGCCGTGCAGGTCCCACAGGGCGATGTCGACGGCGGCCATGGCGTCCGCCTGGTGCCCGGTGAGGTGTCCGCGCTCCCGCATCAGCTCACGCATGCGGTGCCACAGTGGGCGGACCCGGGTGGGGTCCTGCCCGATGAGCTGGTCGGCGAGGAGCCGGTCGACGACGGCGGCCGGGATCTCCGGGCCGACCGGCGCGAGCGCCTCGCCCCAGCCCGTGCACCCCTCGTCGGTACGGATCTCGACGAGGAGGGTCTCGAAGCGCCCTGAGTACAGGCTGCGCCAGGGCTCGCGGACGACATAGCCACGCTCCGGCGTCAGCTCCTGCCCGTCCTCAAGACGTCCCAGGTAGGCCCGTGATCCCTCCAGCTTCAGTACGTGGGTGAGCACCTCGGTGATACGGGCCATGCCGCTTCCCTCCATCGTCTTGCTTGGGCAATCCACATTCTGCATAGCTCTTGTAAATAGAGCAAGCATGGTTAACATCGTGGTCATGAACGCTCAACGCTGAGGCAATCTGCCCGGCGCACGCGTTGCCGCTCCCGCGTTGTCCGACTCCTCTGTATGCGAGGTCCCCATGCCCGAGCAGACCGCCGCGCCCTCCGCCGCCGGCGCCGATCCCGCCGACCCGACTCCCACCGACGCGACGCCGTCGAAGCGGGTCCTCGTCGCGGGCAGCATCGGCAACTTCGTCGAGTGGTTCGACATCGGCATCTACGGCACGCTCTCGTCCGTCATCGCCGGGAACTTCTTCGCGCACGGCGACAAGACGGCGGCGCTCCTGTCGACGTTCGCCATCTTCGCCGTCGGCTTCGCCATCAGGCCGATCGGCGCGCTCTACTTCGGCCCGCTGGCCGACCGCGTCGGACGCAACCGTGTGCTCGCCATCACCGTGCTCGTCACGTCACTGTCGACGTTCGCCATCGGTGTGCTGCCCACGTACGCGAGCATCGGCGCCGCCGCTCCCCTGCTGCTCGTGCTTGCCCGTCTGGTGCAGGGGTTCGCCGCGGGCGGCGAGACGTCTAGCGCGGTGAGCCTGCTGTTCGAGTACGCGCCGCGCAACCGCCGTGGCTACTACACCAGTTACGGCGCAGCCCTCGGATTCGTCGCCTTCGTGTGCGGAGCCGGTGTGGCGCTCGTCCTCTCCCTGACGTTCGGCGACGACCAGATGGCGTCGTACGCCTGGCGCATCCCGTTCCTCCTCGCGCTGCCTCTGGGCATCGCGGGCCTGTATCTGCGGCTCAAGCTGGACGACACCCCGGAGTTCCGGCGCCTGGAAGAGGCGGGCGAGGTCTCCGACTCACCCATCAAGGAGACGTTCCGCACCAGCGGCCGGCCGATGCTGATCCTCGCCGGTGTCATCGTCCTGAAGGGCGTCGCCCATTGGACGCTGCAGACCTTCATGGTCAGCTACCTCACGGACACCATGCACTTCAGCCAGGCCCAGTCCTTCGCCGCGTCGACGATCTGCATGGGGGCCGTGGCCGTCCTCATCCCGTGCGCCGGGCTGCTCTCCGACCGGGTCGGTCGAAAGCCCCTGCTCATCGCCGGCGCTCTCGGCCTGATCGTGCTCGCCTGGCCCTGCCTCCTCCTGATGTCCTACGAGAACGCCGTGCTCGCCATCGTCGCGATGGTGATCCTCGGCCTGCCCATCGCCGCGTACGACGGCGCGGTCAACGCCAGCATGGCCGAACTGTTCCCGGCCCGGATCCGGACCGGCGCCATCGCCATCCCGTACAACATCTCCGTCAGCCTCTTCGGCGGCACCGCGCCGTACATCGCCACCTGGCTGGTCACCTCCACCGGCTACGACCTGGCCCCCTCCTACTACTTGATGGCCGCGGGCCTCGTCACCCTTGTCACGGTCGTGCTGGGCGTGCGCGAGACCGCGGGCCCGCGGGTTCAGCTGTCGGTCGCCCGCTGAGCGACTCGCATGCCGCTGCCCAGCAATCCGTACGGCAGCCGAAGCCCGTGCAGCCGAGTCTCAATCCAAGCCCAACCGCCCCAGCACCCGCCCCATCGCCTCCCGAACCGCCCCGCGCGCGGAGGCGGTGTGGTCGAGGCCCTCGAAGGCGTGGGGTGCCTCCGGTACGTCGATCACCTCGACCGGGGCGCCGGCCGTCTCCGCCGCTCCGACGAACTCGGCCACCGTCGCCGCGACCGCGGGGGCCTCGCGGCCGACCCGGATGAGGACGAACGGGGGTGTCCCGCCACGCGCCACCACTTCCGCAGGGCGGAACCGGGGGTCGTTCACGCCCCAGTTGGGCAGCGGCGCCATGATCGGATAGCTCGCCGCCAGGCAGCGCAACCACGGCGGGGCCGCGCTCAGCCACGGCGCCGTCAGCGGGCCGCCGCCGGAGAAGAACCAGAGCGCGATCCGGTCCGGGTCGACGCGCGGGTAGGCGCGTACCTCGGCCACCGCGGCGGCCACGTCCTCCGCCGCCGTCGGATACGCGGTGACCGCGTGCAGCCGGTGGTCGACGGTGACGCCGATCGCGCCGTGCGAGGCCGCGAGGCGGGCGTAGCCGATCAGGGTCGGCCAGTCGCGCGGGGTCGGCCGCGCGTCCTCCGGCACGGGTCCGCCGTGGACGAACACGATCGCGGGGCGCGGCTGCGACGACGTGTCCTCGGGAACGTAGAGGTCCAGGGATCCGCGGCGTTCGCGCGGGATCTCCGGTACGTCCAGGAGGAACGGCCGGAGGTATCCGGGCTCCGCCGCTTCCTCCTCGCCCGCGGCTTCGAGGCGGGTTCCTTCGCCGGCCGCCGCTCGCAGGAGCACGTCGGCGAGTTCGTCCGGGCAGGACAGCATCGGCCAGTGCCCGGTGGGCAGTTCGAAGAAGGTCACGTCGTCGCGGACGAGTGCCTTGATCGTCGGATCGCCGAAGCGGAGCATCATGCGGACGGCGCCGATGGTCGCTCCGCTCTCCGCGCAGAGCACTCCCGTGGTCGGCAGGCCGGCCCCCGCGCCGGTCAGACGCAGCGGTTGCAGCAGGGTGCCGAGCGGCTGGGGCGAGGCGTGCGCGGTCAGCCGGTCCAGCGCCTCGTCGGACAGGCCAGCGGTGCTCCCCCAGCGCCGCCACTCATCCCGGGAAGGAGTCGGCAGCTCGCCCTCGGTGGACCCGTCCTCGGCGAGGCGCTCGCGAAGTTCCTGGTCCAGGACCGCGGCGAGGGCGACCGCGCCGTCCTGCACCGGCCCCGTGTCCAGGTACACGACCCGGGCGACGCGGTGGGCCCGCCGGTCCGCCGCGCCCACCGCCGGATACGCGCCGTAGCCGTGGCCGACGAGGACGATGTCCTGTCCGTCGGTGATGGTGTCGACGGCCGCTACGACCCTTGCGATGTGCGCGTCCAGGTCCGTGGCCGGCCCGAGGTCCACCACGTGGACCTTCGCGCCCTCGGCCGCCAGCTTCGCGGCCGTCTCCCGCCAGGCGTCCGGGCCCGTGAACAGACCCGGCACCAGCACGAATTCCGTCATCTCGACGTCCATCTCGACGTCCATCTCGACGTCCTCCATCCATGGTTGTCAGTGGTGGCGGGTACGTTAGGAACTCCCCCTGAGGGAGGTTCAAGTGGTGAAGCCGTCCGACGGCCTGTGGAGCATCGGTGAGCTCGCCGAGCACGCGGGCACGACCGTGAAGACCGTCCGCTTCTACTCCGACAACGGACTGCTCCCGGAGCACACCCGCAGCGCGGGCGGGCACCGTCGGTACGGCTCGGACGCCCTGGACCGGCTCCGGATGATCCGCTCGCTGCGCGGTCTGGGGCTGCCCGTCCCCGAGGTGCGCCGCATCGTCGACGAGCGGGCGGGTGCGGCCGGGGCGCTGGAGGACGCCGTCGCCGGGCAGCTGCGCACCCTCGGCTCCCGGCTCAGCGCGCTGCGCTGGCAGGAGGCGGCGCTACGCCTCGTTCAGGAGTGCCCACCACAGGAGCGGGCGCACCGGCTTCAGCTCGTCGGTGCACTGGACACGCCGCCGAGCACGGCGCCCCTGGCCAGGTTCTGGCGGGCCTGGCTGCCGCCCCGGATGCCGGCCTCTTCGCGAACGGCCTTCCTGGAGGCGGCCGTTCCGCCCCCTCCCGACTCCCCGTCCCCGGGCCAGGTGCTCGCCTTCGCCCGGCTGTGCGCGCTCGTGTCACGCCCCTGCACGCCGGACACGGGACCCACACAGCCCGCCGCACACAGCGCGGCCGGAGCGCGTGAGTCCTCCGTGCTGTACGCCGGGTTGGCCGAGGCCTACGACCTGGCGGCCGAGCCGATACGGGCGGGCGCGCCCCCGGCGCCGGGCGAGGCGCTCGACTGCTTCGTCACGACGTACGCGAGCGTGGCCCGGTCCCGCGACACACCGACGTTCCGCCACGGCCTCGCCCGGCAGCTCGCCTCCGACCCGCGTCTCGACCGCTACTGGGACCTGGTGACGGAAGTGACCACCCCGGACGGCGGCCACCCGGAGCCGACTCCGGGCACGGCCCACGACTGGCTCCTCGCGGCACTGGAAACCCAGTTGGCGAGCGCCTGAGCCCGCGCATCACGGCCGGTCGTCGGGTTACTTGGCCTCGGGCGACGGGAGCAGCGGCGAGGGTGTGTGGCTGGAGGCCGGCTTCCGGAGAGTGGGAAGGCTCGGCAGCTTGGACGGCCACGTGTGGGCGCCGCCCGGCGGATCGTCCGAGGGCGAGGGCGACGGTGAAGGCGTGGACGACGGCGGTTTCGACACCTTGCCTCCCTTGCCGCCCTTTCCCTTCTCTCCCTTGCCCTTGCCACTTCCGTCCCCCTTCCCCTTCCCCTTGTCCTTCTTCCCCTTCTCCTTTCCGTCGTCCCGCTTCCCGGTCTCTCCGGGCTCGTCCTGCGTCGCGCCGTCTCCGGATGCCCCCGCCGTCGGCACGGCCCCGCTCCCGTAGACCCGCATCCAGCTGAGCACCAACTCCAGGTACGAATCGGAGTGGTTGTACGCGAGCACGGCCCTGCGGATTCCGGCGCCATGGCTCAGGTCGCCGCCCGCAGCGCACAGGTAGCGGCCGGCCGCCAGCCACGCGTCGTCGATCTGGTGCGGGTCGCGCACGCCGTCGCCGTTGCCGTCGCTGCCCCAGCGGCGCCAGGTGGAGGGGATGAACTGGGCGGGGCCCACGGCCCGGTCCCAGACCCGGTCGCCGTCCCAGGCACCGTTGTCCGAGTCGTGGATGGCGGCGACACCGGGGCCGCCGTCGAGTCGCGGGCCAAGTATGGGCGTCAGGGTCCGGCCGTTCCTGTCCAGGGCGCCGCCGCGCGCGTGCCCGGACTCCACCCGGCCGATCGCCGCGAGCAGCGGCATCCGTACCCCGCACTCCGGTGACTCGGCCGCGAGGTCCTTGACGACGGTCCGGTAGGCGGCGAGGACGCGGCCGGGGATCCCGTGCGTCGTCGGGAGCGCGGGGAGCGCCTTCGGGGCGTTACCGCCGTCACGTTTCCCGGTCTCGAACGGCACCGGCCGCGTCGCCGGTATCTCCGTCGGCGCCTGCGGGTACAGCGGCGGGCTGCCGCCGCCCGCCTGTGAGCCGTCGGCCGTGGGCGTCGTGGCCGACACCGGTGACATGTCCGCCAGTTGCCAGACCGTCGCCGTCACCATGCCGCCCGTCGCCGCCACGGCGACCGCCCCCGTGAGGATCTGGTGCCAGAGCAGACTGCGGCGCCGGTCGCCGCGCCGGTCCTGCGGTCGGCGGCTCACCAGCAGAACGCCTTTCCACCGGACATCGCCGTCCACTGGCCGCCCGAACCCCGCATCCCGAAGGCGCACTTGGTGTCGTTCGAGCCCTTGCTGGTGTACGTCAGCGGGACGGTCAGGCCTTCGAAGTTCTGGCCGTGGAAGGTGCGCAGCTCCTTGATCAGTCCGGCCCGCGTGATGTCACCCGCGCCGCGCGCCGCCTTCTCGAACACCTTCGCCGAGGCCCAGCCCTGCGCGGCCGACGGGCCCGGTGCCTTGCCGCCGCCGTACTTGTTCCAGGCGGAGTTGAACTGGCCGAAGCCGGGCGCCGACGAACCCTTGAAGGGGAACACGGGGGTCGCCGCCAGGACGTTCTTCAGGCCCGGCTTGGATGCGGTGGTGCCGTCGACGGTGGCGCCCGGTTGCAGGAACTGCGGGTTGAAGTTCTGCCGGCTGCAGGACGAAGCGACGCGGCTCACGGTGTTGGGGTCCCCGGTGACCATCATCAGCTGGACGCCCGCGTTGCGCGCCTGGAGGCACTCGGACGTGAAGTCGGGCTGGGTCACCGAGATCTTCGCGTTGTAGACCGGGTCGAGGCCGTAGCGCTTGGCGGCGTTGCCGCTGCCGGTCATCCGCTCCCCGGCGTGGGTGCAGGCGTCGGAGTCGGTGCAGATCAGGGTGCCGAGCTTCTTGCCCTTGCCGTACTTCGCGCCGACCTTGGCGAGGCCGTCGAGCGCGGAGTTGGTGCCGGGGCACTCGCTGAACAGCATGGGGCTCGAGGTCCACGCGGTCGTCGAGCAGTCGCCGCCGATGACGGGGACCTGCTTCTTCTCCACGTAGCTCTTCCAGGCGTTCATGGTCTGCGTGGTGGTGAACGAGGCGACGACCGCGACGGCCTTGCGCTGTTCGACGAGCTCCTGCATCTGGCTGCGCCCCTTTGAGGCGTCGGCGCCGTCGTCCATGACGATGACCTGGACCTTGCGGCCGTTGATGCCGCCGCCCGCGTTGACGGTCGCCGCCCAGGCCTGGAGGGCGCGCGGGCCCTGGGCGAAGGCGACGCCGCCGGGTCCCGATGTCGTGCCGACGCTGCCGATGACGATGGGGCCGCCGCCGGACTTGCCGCCTCCGGCCTTTCCGCCACCGCCGCCGGACGCGGAGCCACCGCCGCCCCCGCCGGTTCCGGCGCCGCTCCCGGACTTCCCGTCCTTCTTCGAGCCGCCGTCCGGCGTGGCGCTGCCGGACGAGCCGTCGGCGCCGACTCCGGTGTCCGAGCCCGCGGCACCGGTGGCTACTCTGCCGCCGCTGCCCACGGAACGTACGACGGTGTCATGGTCGACCCGGCTGCCGCAGGCGGCGAGCACCAGGCTCAGCGCCGCCACGGCCGCCAGGGTGGCGCGTGCACGGGTTGGGGTCATGGTTCTCCTCCGGAGCAGGTACGTAGCGGTGTGCGCGGATCAGGCGTGAGCGCCCAGGTACTGGGCGACGAGCCGGTCGCTGTCCAACTCGCCCGGTTCCCCGGCGAATTCGATGCGGCCCCGGTTCATCAGGTAGACGTAGTCGGCGAGTTCGAGGGCGCGGGAGACGTACTGCTCGACGAGGAGCAGGGCGCGGCCGTCCTCGGCCAGCTTGCCGAGGAACTCGAAGATCTCGTCGACGACGACGGGGGCGAGTCCCATCGACACCTCGTCGAGGAGTACGTAGTCGGCGTCGGTGACGTAGGCGCGGGCGAGGGCGAGCATCTGCTGCTGGCCGCCGCTGAGGGAGCCCGCGAGCTGGCCGAGTTTCTCCCCGAGGATCGGGAAGGCGGTAACGGCGCGTTCGACGGCCTCGTCGAGGTCGCCGCCCGCCGCCTGGATGAGGATGTTCTCCTTGACCGTCAGGGTCGGGAACACGCCGCGCCCTTCGGGGACATGGCAGACGCCGGCGCGGGCCAGGGCGTGCGGTCGTCTGCCGGTGAGGTCCTTGCCGTCGACGGTGAGGTGCCCGGAGGTGGGTGCGAGGAGCCCGGACGCGACTCTCAACAGGGTCGTCTTGCCTGCGCCGTTGGTGCCGAGCAGCGCCACGACGGACTTCGGCGGCAGCCACACATTCACTTCGCGCAGGACACGGGCGCCGCCGTATCCGGCGTCGATGTCGTCGAGTTCCAGCACTACGCGGCCTCCGATCCCAGGTAGGCGGCGCGCACGGCGGGGCTCGCGCGCACCTCGGCCGGACTGCCCTCGAAGATCATCTGGCCGAAGTCGAGTACGTAGAGGTGGTCGCAGACGGACATGACGAGGCCCATGTCGTGTTCGACGAGGAGCACACCGCAGCCGCGTTCGGCGACGACCCTGGTGACGATCGCGCCGAACTTCTCCGTCTCGGCGGTGTCGAGGCCCGAGGAGGGCTCGTCGAGCAGCAGCAGCTTGAAGTCTCCGGCGAGGACCCGGCCGAGGTCGACGAGGCGGCGCTGCCCGGTGGAGAGCGAGCCCGCGATCTCGTGCCGCAGGGCGCGCAGTCCGCACAGTTCGAGCACCTCCTCCGTGGCGGCCCGCACGGCTTTCGTCTCGGCGGGGGTGGCCAGGAGCTGCTTGAGGGGGTTGCCGCGGGCGAGTCCGGCCTCCCGTCCGAGCGCGATGTTCTGCTCGACCGTGAGCGAGTCGAACAGGTCCATGCGCTGGAAGGTCCGGCCGAGACCCAGTTGGGCGCGGGCGGCGGGCGGACGCCCGGTGATGTCCTTCCCGAAGAGCCGGATCTCGCCCTCGGAGGGGCGGAGGAGACCGGAGCAGGCGTTGAAGGTGGTGGTCTTCCCGGCCCCGTTGGGCCCGATGAGGCCGGTGACGCGGCCGACCGGGGCGGCGAAGGTGGCGGAGTCGACGGCGGTGTTGCCACCGAAGCGGATGGTGAGCCCACCGATATCCAGTCCGGTGCGGGTAGCGGTGGCGGTGCCCGTGGCCACGGGGGCGCCGACCCGGGCATCGGGCGGGGTGTCGGGTGGGATGTCGGGTGGGTTGCCAGCCGGTGTGTCGGACCGAGTGTCGGTCGCGGTGCCGGGCCGGGTGCCGCCCGCCGTGTCAGACCGAGTACCGGCCGCGGTGCCGGGCCGGGTGCCGCCCGCCGTGTCAGACCGAATGCCGGACCGGGTGCCGGCCGAGGAGTCGGACCGAGTGGCGTCCGGGGTGCCGGGCCGGGTGTCGGCCGGTGTGTCGGCCCGAGTGCCACCCGAGGTGCCGCCCGGTGTGTCGGGCCGGGTGTCGGGACGGGTGTCGGCCTGTCCGGCGCCCGGGCCCGCGGGCGGCGCGTTGCTGTCAGTGCCGTCGTTCGCGACCGACGCGTTCCTCGCAGGCGACCCCTTCGGGTCCGCCTCCGGTTCGTCGCGCCGGTCTCCGGTGTTCGCGCTCATCGCGCCGCCTCCTTCCTCAGGCCCGTGCCGACGCGGACGCGTGCCGGTGCCGTCCGGGCGGCCTGCGCCTTCCGCGTCGCCGTGAGGCGCTGTGCCGCCGGGCCCGGTACGCCGAGGCGTTCGTCGGAGCGTGAGCCGTACTCGTCCGGCACCGGCGCTCCCGTGCCGCGGCGCTTCGACGCCCCGGCCTCGTACAGGGCCACGAGGAGCGCGCCGAAGCCGAAGACCACCGGGAGGGCCTGGGAGAGGGTGTCGTTGGTGAGGTACGCGGGGACGACCGCGACCAGAATCGCCGCCAGGGGTGGGCCCGCCGAGCGCAGTCCCGCGCACAGGACGAGGACGGTCAACCAGGTCAGCGAGGTGTACGAGAGGAAGGGCGCGCCCGTGGCCGAGCGGCCCTGGGAGGCGTAGAGCGCGCCCGCGACGCCGGCGACGAACGCCGAGATGGCGAAGACGGTGACGCGGGTGACGTTCACACCGAGGCCGAGCGTGGAGAGTGTCGTGGGCGAGTCGGCCATCGCACGGAGCAGGCGTCCGAGGCGGCTGCGGCCGACGAGTGCGATGAGCAGGGAGCCCGCGACGGCGAAGGCCAGCAGCACGAAGTAGAAGGATTCGTCGCCCTCGAAGAGCCCGGGGCGGGGCGCGGGCAGCGTGTTCGTCTTGCCGAACATCCAGGACGTGCCGTAGATCGCCCGTTCCAGGAGCAGCCCCAACCCGAAGGTGGCCAGGGCGAGATAGAGGCCGGAGAGCCGGATCGCGGGGATCGCCACCAGCATTCCGACGGGCACGGCGACCAGCCCGGCGAGGAGCACGGCGAGCAGCCACGGCAGTCCGGCGCCGACCACGAGATGCGAGAAGGTCGAGGAGCCGACGGCTACCAGCGCGGCGTGCGCCAGCGAGACCTGCCCCGAGGTGCGCACGAGGAGTTGCAGCGAGGCGAAGATCAGGACGTACACCAACGCCGAGGAGTAGACCGGCAGTTTGGACGCCGCCACGAGCGGGACGCAGCCCGCGAGCACCACAGCGACCACGGCCACGATCCGGCCGGTCGCCCGGCTCACCAGTGGTTTCGACGCGGGCGCCGACCGGTGTCCGCCGATCTCGGCGAGCCGGCCCTTGCCGACGAGGAGCAGCACGGCGAACAGCACCACGAACGGCATCGCGGGCGGCAGGCCGGAGAGTGTCTCGGACGTGGAGACCCACTTTGTGGCGAGGGCGGAGAGTACGCCGATGAGCAGCCCGCCCGCGTACGTGAGGGGGAGGCTGGAGAAGAGGCCCACGGCCGCGGCCCCGTACGCCTGCACCACCAGGAGCGTCAACAGGAGGACGTCCAGGCCGAGTTGGGGTGCCAGCAGGACGCCGGACGCGGCGGCGAACCAGCAGCCGATGAGCCAGGCCCGGGTGCGTACCGCGAACGCGCTGGTGCCGGAGAGTTCGAGGAGGTCCGCGTCGTCGACGACGGCCCGCATCCGCACACCCATCGAGGACAGGCGGAAGAAGACGAAGAAGCCGAGCGCTCCGGCCGCGGCGACGATCGCCGAGGTCAGCTGGTCGATGCCGACGTGCACGCCGATCACCGTGACGGTGTCGGTGGGCAGGAAGCCGGGGAAGTCGAGGGCCGAGCTGCCGTATCCGGCGATCAGCGCGCTCGTGATGACGAGTTGGAGTCCTACGGTGGCGACGACCTTCGTGGCCACCGTGGCCGCGGCGAGGGTGCGCGTGACACGCTCCATGAGCAGCGCGACGATCGGTGGCACGACGACCACGGCGACGGCGAGCGCCACGGGCCACGGCAGTCCCCGCAGCGTGCGCAGGTCGTAGTACACGAACGCGGAGATCGCGGCGATGGCTCCGTGCGCGAAGTTGAAGATGCCCGAGGTCTTGTAGGTGAGCACGAGGCCCATGGCGGCGAGTCCGTACACGGACCCGGTGGTGACGCCGACGACGAGGAACGGCAGCAGATCGTTCACGGCGCGCACACCCCGCACGGTTCACCGGCGCCGACCGCGGCCGGCGTCACCTCCTTGCCCGCGACCAGCGGGCAGTCGGGATGGTGCAGGTGGTCCATGCCCTCGGCGCGCACGAGCGGCAGGGCGAGCGTGTCGTCCGTGCTCGTGGCGCGACGGGCGGTCCCCGGCCGCGCGAACTCGTCGTCGTCCGCGGGCGCGAGGGCGATCAGTGTCACGCGCCGCTCGCCCAGCGTCCGACGCGCCCGCAGCAGCCACAGGCAGAGTCCGCCCGCGCCGACGGCGAATCCGGCGGCGCCGAGGTTCAGCCAGGCGGCCTGCCGCGCGGTCGACACGGTGGCGCTCGCGCCGAACCACGCGGTCACGATCAGCGCGAGCCCGGCGAGGCTGGTGCCGCAGACGGTGACCACGTCGCGGTCGCGCCAGGGCACGGCGCGCGGGTCGACGTCGCTCATCGGACACTCCCTTCGGGTACGGGAGTGACGGCAGTCGGTGTCTCGTCCCCGCCGAGTGTCTCGGCGGCGGGCGCGGTGGGCGCGGCGGAGGAGGCCGCTCCGGCCGAGGAGGCCGCAGGGGCCGCCCCGCCGCCTGTCCGCAGCGCCTGCTCGATCCGGTCGAGCTTGCGCCACTCGTCGCGCAGGTCGGCCGAGAGCCACAGCGCGGACGACAGGCCGAGCAGGAACAGGCTGCCGAGCCCGGCGCTGATCACGTACGGCAACTGCTCGGCGGGGTACGGCGTGCCGCTCACCCCCCGCCAGCCGAGGACGAGGATCACGGCGCCCGCGAGCGCGGTGAGCGCGGCGGTCGTCCGGTCCCACTGACTGCGTATCCGGGTCACGAGGTCCATCGAGTCTTCACTCCCAACAGGCGCAGCAGGGTGCCGGCGGCGAACGTGCCCACGGCGCCGAACGCGAGCACGATGTAGAGGCCGGTGACACCCATGTCGGTCGGATTGGTGGCGAGTTGGACGGGCCGGCTGTCCTCGGGCCGGGTCGAACCGCCGCTGTCGGGCGGCGACTTCGGGGTGTCGGCGCCGGCCGCGCCGCCGCCGGGTGCCGGCGCCGCGCCCGCGCCGCCGCCGCCCGTTCCGGAGGGCGCCTGCGGGGCCGGGACCGGTGGCATGCCGCCGGTGCCGGGTGGCGCCTCGACGCGGTCGGCGTCGGCGGATGCGCGGCCGAACACGTAGGTGACGGTGTAGACGGATCCGGACTGGGTGTCCTGCTGGCGGGCCTGCACCTCAAGACCGGCGGACACGATGCCGTGCTTGGTGCGTTTCTCGTCCAGGTAGTGGATCTTGACGCCGGCCTTCGCGAGGGCCTGTGTCAGCGTCTTCGTCGGGTCGGCGGCGCCGGGCAGCTTCACGGCCTTCCCCGCGACCTTGAGCCCGTCGGGCGTGATCTCCACGCCCTGGCCCGCGATCTCGGTGCGGCCGATGGTGAGTTCGGAGTCGCGTACGACCTTGCCGGACCGGTCGACCTTCGCGCTGGCCGAGCTGAGGATGCGGCCGATCTCGAGGACGCCGTTGACGGACCACGGCCTGGTGTCGGCGCGCGCCTCCGCCTTGCCGGTGAGGGCGCCAGGGTCGACGGACGAGTCGGCGACCGCCTTGGTGGAGGCTCCCGTCCCGCCCTTGCCCAGGACCGTTCCGGCCTGCGCCTCGGTGGACGTCTTGGTGCTGTGCGCGCTCATGACGTGCGGCGTCTGGCCGGCCTTCGCGTTGTCCTCGGACGGGTACTTGGAGGTCGCGTACAGCGGGTACTCGGGGAATTTCTGCCCGGTCTGGCTGCCGATGAGCGCGGGCGCCGAGATGACCGTCTCACCGGGGTACGGGCTGCTGGCCCACCCGGAGGACTCGCCGACGGCGTAGTTCACACAGGACTTGGCCACCGGGATGCCCGCCCCGGCGGGCGCCGACAGCAGTGTGTCGTTGCTGGCGCTCACGGTCACCTGCACGCCCTGCGCCATCGCGGTCACCGGGCAGTCCTCGCCCTCCGACGCTTCCGGTTCGGCGGCGCCCGCCGATCCGGCCGCCGCGGGCAGCAGCACCAGTAGCGCGGCCGTGCCCGCCCCGCAGAGCGCGCGGGCCCGCCGGGGGACGGCGTGAGATCCTCGCACGGACATCGATGCCCTTCATGTAGCACGTAGGTTCAGCCACTAGCACGTGGGTTCAGCTGGAACGACAGGAGTTGACGGAGTCGCGTCGCCGGATTTGACAGTCCGTCAGATCCGGTCGACCTGCCGCACTCTGTGGGCGCTCGGCGCCACCCGGAAGGGGGCAGGCGGCCGCATCCCGCTCACCGGGCCCGGCACTCCCGCTCAGTGGGACTCACCGACGGACGGCCCCGCCCCGGCGGCGGACACAGAAGTGAGGATTCTGTATATGCGTGGCAGGAGCCCCGCAAGGGACTCCCCTACGAGCCCGCGCACGGTCGACACTTGGCGATCCCGGTCAGCACACCCACCAGGGAGGCGACCAATGACGACACCGGCGACGGTGGACACGCACACAGCGGAGCAGCGCGGCCCGTCCGCCGCTCCGGTCTCCATGATCGAGCGCATGACGGTGATCCTCGACGCGTTCGACCCGCACACCCCGAGCCTCTCGCTGCTCGACCTCGCCGATCGCACAGGTCTGCCACGCTCG
Source organism: Streptomyces fractus (assembly GCF_049844455.1). Taxonomy (NCBI): domain Bacteria; kingdom Bacillati; phylum Actinomycetota; class Actinomycetes; order Kitasatosporales; family Streptomycetaceae; genus Streptomyces; species Streptomyces fractus. Next base: position 489,608 of record NZ_JBMYHI010000002.1, read on the forward strand.
ACGCTGCACCGCATCCTCGACCAGATGATCCGGCTGCGCTGGCTCACCCACTCCACCGGCGGCTACCGCCTCGGGATGCGCCCGCTGGAGCTCGGCGGGCGGGCCGCGGGGCACAACGAGATCAGGGACATCGTCACGCCGTTGCTGCACGAGATGTGCCGGCGCACCGGACTCGCCGGGCACCTCGCCGTCCTCGACGGGCGGGAGGTGGTCTTCCTCGACAAGGCGGGCGGACGCGCGGCGGCCGCCCTTCCCACCCGGCTCGGCGCCCGGCTGCCCGCGCACACGACGGCCGTCGGCAAGGCCATCCTCGCCACCCTCGAACCCGGTCTGGTCGACTCGGGGTACCGCGGGGCGCTGCCGCTGAGCACCGCGCGCAGCCTGCGCACGGCCGCTGACCTGCGCCAGGAACTGGCCAGGATCCGGGGGCGCGAGGGCCTTGCCGTCGACAACGAGGAGACCCTGTCCGGCATCCGCTGCATCGCGGCGCCCCTGCGGGGCTGCGGACCGGCCCCGGCGGCGCTGTCCCTGTGCGGGGACCGGCAGGCGGTCGACTTCAAGGAGCTGGCTCCGCTCGTGCACGACCTGGCGGGCGAGGCGCGGCGGGCGCTGTTCCCGCGGCTTGGCGGGCATCGGACGGGGTAGGCACGATCCGACTCCCGCCGGGGAGCACGCCATGCTCCGTCAAGGAGGACGCCATGCCGGATCCCGCCACCGCCCCGTCGCTCGACGCGCTGTCGTACGAGCCGCTGACCCCCACCGCGTATCTGGACCGTGCGGCCTCGGCGCACGGCGACCGGATCGGTGTCGTCGACGGTGAACGACGGTGGACCTACGCCGAGTTGCACGATCGCTGCACCCGACTGGCGGGCGGCCTGGCACCGCTGGCCGACGGGCGCCCGGTGGCGGTGCTCGCGCCCAACACCCACGTACTCCTCGAGGCGCACTACGGCGTGCCGTGGGCGGGCATGCCGCTCGTAGCGGTGAACACGCGGCTCGCGGCGGCCGAAGTGGCGTACATCCTGAGCCACTCGAAGGCCGCGGTGCTGATCCACGACCCGTCGTTCGACGTCCTGGTCGACGACGCGCTGGCCCGCCTGGACACCCCGCCCCGCCGCATCAGGGCGGGCGAGGAGTACGAGTCCCTCCTGGCCGGGGCCGAGCCGCTCCACCGCACGCCTTCGGACGAACGCTCCCTCCTCGCCATCAACTACACATCAGGCACGACGGGCCGCCCCAAGGGCGTGATGTACCACCACAGGGGCGCGTACCTGCAAGCGGTCGCGATGGTCGGCCACACGGGACTCACCCCCTCCGCCGTGCACCTGTGGACCCTGCCGATGTTCCACTGCAACGGCTGGTGCTTCCCCTGGGCGGTGACCGCGGCGGCGGCCACGCACGTGTGCCTGCCGAAGGTCGACCCCGCCGAGGTGTGGCGACTCATCCGCGAGGAGGGTGTGACACACCTCAACGGCGCGCCCACGGTCCTCTCGATGATCGCCTACGCCCGCGAGGCGGCCCCGCTGCCCAAGACCCGCACCATCCGCATGGCGACGGGCGGCGCCCCTCCCTCCCCCGCGATCCTGCGCCGGATGGGCGAGTTGGGCTTCGACGTCACGCACCTGTACGGGCTCACGGAGACGTACGGACCCGCGATGCTGTGCGACTGGCGCCCCGAGTGGGACTCCCTGGACGGCGCGGCGCAGGCCCGCCTCAAGGCCCGGCAGGGCGTGGGCAACATGGTCGCGTGCACGGCCCGCGTGATCGCCGCCGACGGCACCGACGTCCCACCGGACGGCACGACGACCGGCCAGATCGCGCTACGCGGCAACAACGTCATGCTCGGCTACCTGGACGACCCGGAGGCGACGGCGGCCGCCGCCCCGGACGGCTGGTTCCGCACCGGCGACATCGGCGTCGTGCACCCCGACGGCTACGTCGAACTCCGTGACCGCTCGAAGGACGTCATCGTCTCGGGCGGCGAGAACATCGCGTCGGTCGAGGTCGAACAGGCCATCATGGACCACCCCGCCGTCCTGGAGGCCGCGGTGATCGCGGTCCCCGACGAGCGCTGGGGCGAGGTCCCGGCCGCGTACGTCACCCTCCGCGACGGCGCCTCGGCGACCGCCACGGACATCATCACCCACGTCCGCACCCACCTCGCCCACTTCAAGTCCCCCAAGACGGTGACCTTCACCGACCTCCCCAAGACCTCAACCGGCAAGATCCAGAAATACGTACTGCGGGAGAAGGCGTGGGCGGGGGCGGCGAGGCGGATCAATTGACCGGCCCCTCCGGCGAGGAGCCGATCTGGTCTAACCTCGCCCCGTGATCGGCAATCGGATACGTGAGGTGCGCAAGGCACGCAAGATGACCGTGCGGGGGCTGGCGGTGGCGGCCGGGGTGTCGACCGGGCTCGTCAGTCAGGTCGAGCGTGGGGTCACCGATCCCAGTCTGGAGACGCTGCGCCGGCTCTCCGCCGCGCTCGGGCTTCCGCTGTTCGACCTGTTCCGGCAGGACGAGGCGGAGGAGGTCGCGGTGGTGCGGTGCGAGCGGCGGATTCAGGTGCGGTCGCCCGAGGGCGGGATCGAGTACACGCGGGTGTCGGCCGGGTCGGCGCGGCTCGAGGTCCTCGAGGGCACGCTGGAGCCGGGCGGGACGTCGTCGGACGCGCGTTACAGCCATCCGTCCGAGGAGTGCGTGCTGCTGCTGAGCGGCAGTCTCGTCGTCGAAGCGGGCGACGGGCGCTACGAGTTGGGGCCGGGCGACAGCTGCACGTTCGACTCCCGCGTCCCGCATCGCTACGTCAACGAGGGCGGGGAAACCGCGCGTTTCCTGGTGAGTGTGACGCCGCCGAGCCGGTGACCCCGGCTCATAAGTTCCCATCACCGTGCACCCATTGACGCGGAACACACCGGCCTGGTTCGATCACCCGCACTGAACAAGTTCACCAGGATTGAATGTGAGTCGCCCCGTGCCGATCGACACCCTGGACACACCGGAACGCTTTCGCGCCCGGTTCCCCTCCCTCAAGGACACCGTCCACCTGGCCAGTTGCAGCCAGGGAGCCGCGTCCGAGCACGTGCTGACGGCGCTCCAGGAGTTCCAGTGGTCCATGCGCAGCCACGGCGCGCCGTGGGGCGAGTGGATGGTGCAGGTCGACGCGGCGCGGGCCGCGTTCGCCGCGCACATCGGTGCCACCACGGACGAGATCGCGGTGGTGGGCTGCGCCTCCGAGGGGGCGTACCAGGTGGCGTCCACGCTGGACTGGTCGCGGCGTCCGGGGCTGGTCACGACGGACATGGAGTTCCCGTCCATCGCGCATGTGTGGCTGGCGCAGGGCGGGCGGGGCGCGCAGGTGCGGCATGTGCCGGACGAGGACGGGATCGTCCCCGCCGCCGGGTATCTCGATGCCATCGACGACTCCGTCAATCTTGTCTCCATCCCCCTGGTCTCGTACCGCAACGGCGTCCGCCTCCCGGTCACCGAAACCGTCCGGGCGGCGCGGGCCGCGGGCGCGCGGGTGTTCGTCGACGCGTATCAGGGACTCGGCGTACTCCCCGTCGACGTACGGGAGTTGGACTGCGACTACCTGGTGTGCGGCGCCCTGAAGTATCTGCTGGGAGTTCCCGGCATCGCCTTCCTGTATGTGCGGGGCGGGGTGCGGGACGAAGTGTCTCCGCAGCTCACCGGGTGGTTCGGGCGGGTGGATCCCTTCGGTTTCGATCCCCGTACGCTCGACTTCCCCGACACCGCGCGGCGCTTCGAGACGGGCACGCCGTCGATCCCGTCCGCGTACGCCGCCGCGGCCGGGCTCCGCACGCTGGCGGAGGTCGACACCAAGGACGTCGAGGCGCACATCCGCGAGCTCACCGCGTACGCCCATCGGCGCCTCACCGAGTCCGGCGAGACACTGGCCTCACCCGCCGACCCCGAACTGCGCGGCCCGCAGGTGGCCATCACCGACCCCGCCCCTGACGCGCTGGCCGCCTCGCTCGCCGAGCGCCGCATCGTCACCAGCCCGCGCGGCACTCTGCTCCGCGTCTCGTTCCACTACTACAACACCCTCTCCGACGTCGACGCGCTGCTCGCCGCGCTCGGCGAGATACGCGCCAAGTAGCAGCACACCTCCAGGAACACCGCACCCACCACGGAGCGAGTGACATGCCCGACGACGCCGGAACCAGCAGCAGCGCAGCGGCATCGCCGCCACCTCAAGACCACGGCCTGAAACGCTCCCTGACCGGCCGTCAGCTCAGCATGATGGGCCTCGGCGGGGCCATCGGCACCGGTCTGTTCCTCGGTTCGAGTCTCGCCATCTCGGCCGCGGGCCCGGCCACGGTCATCGCCTACGTGGTGTGTGCGCTGATCGCCCTGGTGATCGGCTGGGCGCTCGCCGAGATGACGTCCGTACATCCGGCGGCCGGCTCCTTCGGCAGCATCGCGCGCCACTATCTGGGCCCGCTGGCCGGCTTCGTGATCCGCTGGACGTACTGGACGATCCAGGTGATCGCGATCGGCGGCGAGGTGATCGCGGCCGGCATCTACGTGCGCTTTTGGTGGCCCCAACTCCCGCTGTGGCTCCCGGTGGTGGTGTTCTCGCTGCTGCTCCTCGCGGCGAACGCGCTGAGCGTCGGCGTGTTCGGCCGCCTCGAGTACTGGTTCTCCACCATCAAGATCACCGCGATCGGTGTCTTCGTCCTGCTCGGCTGCGCGTACGTGTTCCTCGGTCTGCCCGGCCACCCGGCGGTCGGCACCTCTAACCTCTCCGGACACGGCGGACTGTTGCCGCACGGCATGAGCGGCCTCGCCACGGCCTTCGTCTTCGTCATCTTCAGCTACATCGGCACCGAGATCATCGCGGTGACCGCCGCCGAGTCCGAGAACCCGGTGCGGGACATCCCCCGTGCGGCCCGGCGGATGGTCGTCCGCCTCGCGCTCTTCTACGTCCTTGCCATGGCGGTCGTCGTCACCGTCGTGCCGTGGACGCGCACCGCGAAGGGCGGCGATGTCACGGCGAGCCCCTTCGTGCAGCTCTTCGACGTCGCGGGCATCCCCGCGGCGGCCGGGATCATGAACTTCGTCGTCCTCACCGCGGCCCTGTCCAGCGCCAACGCCAACACCTACCTGGCCACCCGCATGATCCACTCCCTGGCGGTGGACCGGCACGCGCCGCGCCTGTTCGCACGGGTCGGCGCACGCGGTGTCCCGCACCGGGCGCTCGCCGTCTCCGGCATCGGCCTCGGCGCGGCGGCGCTCCTGTCGGTCCACTCCGAGGACACGGCGTACATCCTGCTGTTCGGCATCTCGGTGTTCGGCGCGCTGGTGGTGTGGATCCTCATCCTGGCGACACACCTCGCCTTCCGCCGCCACCGCACCCGCCATGGCCTGCCCGCCTCACCGGCCCGGCTGCTCGGCGCCCCCTTCACCACGGTCGCGGCGGCCCTCGCGCTCGCGGCGATCCTGGTCTCCACCGTGTTCATCGAGGGCCTGGACGACTCGTGGAAGGCAGGCCTGCAGTTCTTCGTGGTGCTGGTGGTGGTGTACCGGTTCGGGGCCCGGCGGTACGAGACGGCGGCGGCGCTGCCGGACAGTACGGTGCCGGAGGGGACGGTGCCGCCCGCTCGCGGCCCCGGAGAGCACTCCGGACTCGGGGAGCGCCCCGAATTCCCCAGCGAGCCGGATCACTCCAGGTAGTGGGCGCGCCCGTCGTCGTCCATCTCCACGGACCCTTCGGGCAGGATGCAGAACTCGTTGCCCTCCGGGTCCGCCATCACCAGGAACCCGCCCTCGTCGTACTCCTTGAGCCGCCGCCCGCCCAGCGCCTCGACCCGCTGCTGTTCGGCGGCCAGGTCGGGCGAGGTCAGGTCGACGTGCATACGGTCCTTGCCGGGCGTGGGCCGCGGATTCCGCTGGAATCCGAACACGAGGCCGCCCTCCCGGCGCAGCCAGATGTACGGGCCCGTACGGCTCTCGACGGGCCGCCCGAGCAGCTCCGACCAGAACGCGGCCAGCCGCTCGGGGTCCTCGGCGTCGACGACAAGGGCCGTGATCTGCATGGGCTTGGCTGTCATACGGTGACCTCCTAGGGGTACGCCTCGTCGCCTTCGGTGTCCGACGGTGACCGCCTGGCGCTCGGTCTGCGGACTGCGCGCTCCGGTCATGACTGTCTACCCGATGCGAGGCGGTTCGGGACCGAGGCGGGGACGGGCACGCCTTTCGCTTCCGCCCTCCGCTCACCGTGGTGTCACCGCGGCTCCCGCCCTCCCACAGGCGGCGGGCCGCGCACCACTGAAGCGCAGGCGGCGACTGTCAGTGGCGGCTGTGATGATGGATCCATGCCGCACACACCGTCCACCCGCACGCGCACTGCGAAGGCCCGCACCCGATGATCGTCGAGCGCGCCCATGTGCCGGTCGTCCCGACCGACCGCGCGGACCGGTGGCCGTGGTCCGTGCCGTGCATACGGACGCTGACCGCCGAGGGGCTGCGCTTCACCGCGCCGGTGACGTTCCTCGTGGGGGAGAACGGCTCGGGGAAGTCGACGCTGGTCGAGGCGCTCGCGGAAGGGTTCGGCCTGGATTCCTGGGGTGGCTCGCACGACTGGCGCTACGCGTCGCACCGGCGGAAGTCGGTGCTCGGCGAGCACATACGGTTCGACGCCGCGCCCCGCGGTCGGCGCATGCTGGGCAACTGGTCGGCGCGCAAGGGCTTCTTCCTGCGCGCCGAGACGGCGATCGACGCGCTGGACCGGGAGGGCTTCGCGCCGGACACGGTCAGCCACGGCGAGGGCTTCCTCGCCGCGTTCCGCGGCAAGTTCCTGCAACCGGGCCTGTACGTGCTCGACGAGCCGGAGGCGGCGCTCTCCTTCACGTCCTGCCTGGAGCTGCTGGGCCACATGTCCGAGCTGACGAAGGCGGGCGGCCAGGTCGTCTGCGCCACCCACTCCCCTCTCCTCACGGCGCTGCCGGGCGCCGACATCCTCGAGCTCGGCGAGCACGGGATGCGGCGCAGCACCTGGCAGGAGCTGACGCTGGTCGACCACTGGCGCCGCTATCTGGCCGACCCGCACAGCTACCTACGTCACGTCCTCGACTGACGTTCCCCCTCGCAGGCGGCGGGCCGCACCTGCGCCGCGCGCACGCGCGCCACGTCCAGCTTCTCGGAGCGGTCGAAGCGGTAGATGCCGTTCTGCTCCTGGAACACGTCGGTGAGCTGCGTGTAGCAGTAGCCGAACATGTCCGGGTCGTCGAGGAGCACCCCGGTGAGTCCGGCGAAGCGGTGGTGGAACTCCTCCTCGTCGCGCGGGCGTTGGCCGTAACCCCACGACACGTCGCGGTCCTCGCCGACCGCCTCCGCCTCGTCGGGGTTCCACCAGATTCCGCCGAACTCGCTGCAGAAGTAGGGCTGTCCGCGGTACGGGACGGACCAGGTGTCGTCCGGTGCCTCGTCCTGCGGGTTGACGAACGGCTCGTCCTTGGCGAGGCCGCTCATCAGCTCGCCGAACACCTCCGGGTTCTGCTCGTAGCAGTGCGAGTCGTAGATGTCCGTCTCCGGTACGCGGTGTGCGTAGCCGGAGGCGTCGAGGACGGGGCGGGTGGTGTCGGCGGCCTTGGTGGCGAGGAACATCGCGCGGGTGACCTCGTCGAGTACGCTCCGCCGGTCCGAGAGTCGCTGACGTGTCTCGTTGAGCGGGCACCAGCCGATGATCGACGGGTGGTTGTAGTCGCGCTCGACGGCCTCCAGCCACTGCGCCACGAACCCGCTGGTGGGCTGCTGATTGTCCGTGCTCACGGGCCCCGTGCTCGCGCCCCAGTCGCCGAACTCGCCCCACACCAGGTAGCCGAGCCGGTCGGCGTGGTGCAGGAACCGCTCCTCGAACACCTTCTGGTGCAGGCGGGCCCCGTTGAAGCCGGCGGCGAGGGAGAGTTCGATGTCGCGGACGAGCGCGGCGTCGTCGGGGGCCGTCATCAGGCCGTCGGGGTACCAGCCCTGGTCGAGCACGAGGCGCTGGAAGACGGGTTCGCCGTTGAGCAGCACCCGCTTGCCGTCGACGGTGACCGAGCGCAGGCCCGCCGTGCACACCGCCGAGTCGACGACGGCGCCGGACGCGTCGACGACGTCGAGGTGGATCTCGTACAGGTGCGGGTCCTGCGGCGACCAACTCCTGCGCCGTTCCTCGGGGATGGGCAGCACCAGGCGCGGCGCGAGGTCGAGGTGGGCGGCGACCGAGGCCTCGGTCACGGTGCCCTGCGCGTCGGTGAGCCGGGCGCGGACGTGGTGGCCCGCGCGGCTCCCGGACAGCGGGAGTTCGAGGTGGAAGCAGCCCGCTGCGAGGTCGGGGGTGATGCGGGGGCGGCCGAGGTGGGTGTCGGCGACCGGTTCCATCCACACCGTCTGCCAGATACCCGTCGTCCGGGTGTAGAGGCAGCTGTAGTTGGCGTAGCGGTCGGACTGCTTTCCGCGCGCCTGCGGACCCTTGGCGTCGTCCCTGGCCCGTACGACGATGGTGGCGTCCTCGCCGGGCCGCGCGGCATCGCCCAGGTCGGCGCTGAACGAGGTGAACCCGCCGCTGTGCCGGGCCACTTCACGCCCGTTCACCCAGATCGTCGCGTCGTGGTCGACGGCTCCGAAGTGCAGCACAGTCCTGCGCCCGGCCCAATCCGCCGGCACCCGCACGGTGCGCCGGTACCAGACCGCGGCGTGGAAGTCCGTGTCACCGATACCGGACAGCTCCGACTCCGGGCAGAATGGGACGGTGATCCGCTCGGGCAACTCGGCCTCGGCCAGGCCGCGTTCGAGGCCGCTGTCGCCGGGGTCTCGGGCGAACTGCCACAGCCCGTTCAGGTTGAGCCAGTCCGTGCGGACGAAGCCGGGGCGCGGGTACTCCGGGCGGGGAAGGTCCTGGTCCATGCACTCTCCTGGGTCGTCGTGACGGGCGCGCTGGAGGAGCACCGTGCGACGCCGTCCACGCGCCGCCGAACCGGATGTCCTCGGAGCTCATCTCAGCATCGATTTACATCGCTGTAAATGAGGAAAGGAGAACTGTCGGGCCACCGACCTCGCTCACCGTTCAGGCAGGTGGCCGCGGCGCGCTCTCCCGCACCACCAGCGAGTGGGCGACGAACTCGTGCCGCCCGAGCCCGTCGAACCCCTCGATCCGCTCGATCAGCAAGTCGAGCGCGCGCCGGGCGAGTTCGGCCTCGTCGGCCCGTACGCAGGTCAGGCTCGGCCGCACGGCAGACGCGAGCGTGCTGTCGTCCCAGCCGGTGACGGCGACGTCCTCCGGCACCCGCAGCCCCCGCTCGCCGAGCGCGCGCAGCGCTCCCAGCGCGACCAGGTCGTCCCGGCAGAAGACGGCGTCCGGCGCCATCCCGCCGTCGAGCGCGGCCCCGAGGACCTGTGCGGCGGAGTGCGCGTCGGCCACGCGTCCGGTGACGATCAGGGAGGTGTCGACCGGAAGTCCGCAGGTTTCCAGGCCTTGTTGGTAGCCGATGAGGCGCTGGCGCGATGTCTCGCTCGGCGCCGACTCCTCGGCGCACAGGAAGGCGATGCGGCGGCGCCCCAGGGCGGCGAGGTGCTCCACGACCTGCGCGGCGGCGGCGATGTTGTCTATCCGTACGTGGTCGACGGTGAGCGGCGCGGCGCTCTCCCCCAGGAGCACGACCGGGACCCCTCGGCGGTGCTGGGCGATCTCCGTGGAGTTCAGCCACGAGGGCTGCAGGAGCACGCCGTCCACCACGCCCGCCTCCTGTGCGGACAGCATGGCGCGCTCGACCTCCGGGGCGTCGCCCGACTCCTCGAGCAGCAGCCGGTATCCGCGCTCGCCCGCCGCGAGCGACAGGACGTGGGCGAGTTCGGCGAAGTAGGGGATGCGCAGGTCGGGGAAGGCGAGCGCGATCATTCCGGTGCGACCGGTGGCGAGGCTGCGGCCGCGCAGGTTGGGCCGGTAGCCCAGTTCGTCGATGGCGCGCTGCACCTTGGCTCGCGTGCTCTCGCGTACGTGCACATAGCCGTGGACGACGTTCGAGACCGTCTTCGTCGAGACGCCGGCGTGCTGGGCGACGTCGCTCAGGCGGACGTTGGGCACTTCGCCTCCTGGTGGGCCGACGCGGGGTCCGCGTGGACGTGGACTGACGCGGGGTCCGCGCCTGGTGCGACGCTCCGCCGACTGCGCGCCGAACACTACCTGTTGACACCCAAATTTACAGCGCTGTAAGTTCGCCGCGCTCTGCTCGTAACTCAACTCACACACCTCCGGGCCCGCACGCCCCGAGGTCGCGTGACTTCACTCTCAGGAGGCGACGAGGTGACGATCGGATCAGAGCGAGCCGAGATCCGGGGTGCCCGTGGTCCGAGCCGGCGCGGCTTCGTCGCGGCGGCAGGGGCCGGGGCCGCGCTCGGCGCCCTCGGGCTCACCGGCTGCGGGGGCGACGCGGCCGGGCAGTCACGGACCACCATGCGCTTCTACCTTCAGAAGCAGGAGGTCATCGCCTACTTCGACAAGGTGCTCGGAAAGTTCGAGCGAAGCCGGCCCGGGGTGCGGGTGGTGCACGACACGACGGATGCCATCGCGCCGCAGTTCGTCCGCGCCCGGCCCGCCGATGTGGGCTGCTTCAACAACAACCTGGAACTGGCCCGCTACATCGAGCGCGGCGTGCTCTCCGACGTGTCGGACCGGCCCGCCGCCCGCCGTGTCACCAGCAGCGTCGCGCGGCTCGCCGAGCAGTACGCGACGTACCCGGGCCGCACCAGCGTCCTGCCGTACTCGCTGGCCGCCGCAGGAGTCATCTACAACAAGAAGATCTTCGCGAAGTACCGGCTCCCGGTGCCGACGACGTGGTCCGAATTCGTCGATGTCTGCAAGGAGCTGCAGGCCGCGAAGGTCACGCCGATCTACGCGACGAGCAGGGAGGAATGGACGGTCTGGCAGGGCCTGTTCGACTACTGCGTCGGCGGGCTCGTCGACACCGCGTCCTTCTTCCGCAGGTTGCAGGAGCAGGGCACGGACGTCGGCCCGTCCTCACCCGTCTCGTTCCAGAAGGACTTCGCGGAGGCCATGGACCGGGCCCGTACCGTCGCGAAGTTCTTCAACCGGGACGCAGCCACCCGCACGTACCCGGACGGGAACCTCGCCTTCGGCAAGGGCCGCGCGGCCATGTATCTGCAAGGCCCGTGGGCGCTGACGCAGATCGCCGCGGTCGATCCGCACCTGGACATCGGGACCTTTCCGCTGCCCGTCACGGAGCGGGCGGCCGACCGCAAGGCGCGCGTGAACATCGACCTCGCCCTGGATCCCGACCGGTGCGGAGCACCCTGAGGAGGCCAAGGAGCTGGTCGACTTCCTGATGCGGCCCGAGATCATCGACGCGTACAACCGGGACAACCTCGCGTACGGAGTCACCAAGGACGCCCCGGCGGCGAAGGATCCACGGCTTTCAGGGCTGCAGCCCTACGTCGACTCGGCTGCCTTCTATCTCGGTGCGGGCACGTTCATCCCGCCGTCGATCCCCTTGGGCAACTACCTCCAGACCGCCATCGCCACGGGGAACTTCGAGGCGACGCTGCGGCAACTGGACGCGGACTGGCGGCGGTTCGCGATCCGTTCCTCGACGAAGTAGGAGAGAGCTCATGGCTGTGCCTCCACCCCTCCCAAGAGGTGCCTCCGCCGCGCCACCCACCAGAGGCCGGCGCCGGGTCGAACCCATCTACTACTGGTTCCTGCTGCCGACGCTCATACTGTTCACCGGCCTCGTCCTGGGCCCCGCGGTCGTCGGAATCTTCTACAGCTTCACCGACTACGTCGGCTTCGGTACCTGGCAGTTCACCGGTCTGACGAACTATGTGGCGCTCTTCTCCGACCCGGCCATCTGGGAGTCGTACAAGTTCACCCTCGGGCTCGCCCTGGTGTCCGTGGTACTCGCGCAGAGCGTCGCGCTGGCACTCGCGCTCGGGCTGACGAGCCGCGTCCGGTTCCTGACGACGTTGCGGAGCATCTTCGTCATCCCGATGATGATCTCCGGGATCGTCGCCGCGTACGTCTTCAGCTACCTCTTCGCCAACACCCTTCCGTCCCTTGCCACTTCGGTGGGGTTCGGGCCGCTGGAGGAGAGCATCCTGGGCAATCCGGGCCTCGCCTGGATCGCCGTCATGATCGTCTCGGCGTGGCAGACACTGCCTGGCGCGCTGCTCATCTACATCGCCGGTCTGCTGACGATCCCCGGCGAGCTGTACGAGGCGGCCGCCATCGACGGCGCCTCGGCGTGGCGCCGGTTCCGGTCCATCACGCTGCCGCTGGTCTCCGGTTACGTCGTCATCAATTCGATCCTCGGCGTCAAGGGCTATCTGAACGCCTACGACGTCATCAAGGGCCTCACCGACGGCGGGCCCGGCACCGCGACCAACAGCATCGCCATGAAGATCTTCACCGGCTACTCGGACGGCGACTACGCCTACCAGATGTCCAATGCCACCATCTTCTTCGTGCTCACGGTCGCGGTGTCATTGCTGCAACTCCTGGCCACCCGCGGAAGGGGGCTCCGGCTGTCATGACCACCACTCTCCCGCCGTCCGAGCGCACCGCACGGCCCACACCGCCGCTCCGCCAGACCGTCGCCCGTGTCCGCCGCCGCGGCAGGGAGGCCACCAACCGGCCGGTCACCCTGCTGCTCGTGATCGCCTCGCTCACGGTCCTCGTCCCGCTGTACGTCACCGTCTCCATGGCCCTGAAGACCTCTTCGCAGGCGGCCGACGGCGACGCCTTCGCGCTGCCGTGGCCGATCCACCTGAGCAACTTCGCCGACGCCTGGCGCATGACGCACTTCCCCGTCTCGTTCACGATCTCCGTGGCGGTGGCCGCCGGCTCGGTCCTCGGCACACTGGTGCTCAGCTCGCTCGCCGCGTACGCCATCGCCCGCAACTGGGACCGGAGAATCTTCCGCTGGTCGTTCTTCTATCTGCTCGGCGCGATGTTCCTGCCGTTCCCGGTCGTGGCCCTGCCGCAGATCAAGCTCACCGCGCTGCTGCACATCGACAGCCCGGTGGGCGTCATCCTGCTGCACATCGTGTTCCAACTGTCGTTCAGCGTGCTGCTGTACACGGCGTTTCTGCGCTCGATCCCTGTGGAGCTGGAGGAGAGCGCGCGCATGGACGGGGCCGGCACCTGGCAGGTCTTCCGGCGCATCATCCTGCCGTTGCTCGGGCCGATGAACGCAACGGTCGGCATCTTCGCGTTCCTCGCCTCGTGGAACGACTTCATGCTGCCCTCGTTGATCACCTCGGATCCCGGCCTGCAACCACTGCCGGTCCTCCAGAACATCTTCCAGAGCCAGTTCGACACCAACTACAACATCGCCTTCGCCTCGTACCTCATGGCGATGGCACCGACCGTACTCGTCTACCTGTTCACTCAGCGCTGGGTGATCAGCGGACTGACTCAAGGGGCCGTCAAGCAATGACAGCGACACCGCTCAGCAGGATCCCTGACCACCCCCGCACCCGGGACGCGTCCGTGCTGCGCGGTGACCATTGGCGGGTCACCGTGCTCGCCGAGGGGCTGCTCCGCCTCGAATGGTCCGAGGACGGCGGGTTCGAGGACCGCGCGTCGAGCTTCGCCCTCCACCGCGACCTGCCGACACCGGAGTTCACCGTCCGCGAGAGCGACGACGCACTGGAGGTGTCCACGAGCCGCCTCCATCTCCTTTACGACCGGCGGGAGTTCAGCGCCAACGGCCTGGTCGTCACGTCCCCGTCCGGTGGCCGCTGGCGGTTCGGGGAGCGGCGCCCGGACAACCTGGGCGGCACGGCCCGCACCCTCGACGACGCGGACGGCCGTATCCCCCTGGAGGACGGTGTCGCCGCCCGCGACGGGATCGCCGTCGTCGACGACTCGGCGTCGTTCCTCTTCGACGACGAGGGATGGGTGGCATCGCGCGAGCCCGGCCGCCTCGACCTGTACGTCTTCGCGTACGGCCACGACTACGGCGAGGCGGTCCGGGCGCTGTACGCGCTGTCGGGGCCCCCGCCGGTGCTGCCGCGCTGGGCGCTGGGCAACTGGTGGAGCCGCTACCACGCGTACACCGCCGGCGAGTACCTGGAGTTGTTCGACCGCTTCGACGCCGAGCAGTTGCCGTTCTCCGTCGCCGTGATCGACATGGACTGGCATCGCGTCGATTCCGTGCCGCCGCGGTACGGCACCGGCTGGACGGGCTACTCGTGGGAGCGCAAACTCGTCCCGGACCCGGAGGCCTTCCTGGGCGCGCTGCACCGCCGCGGGCTGCGGACCACCCTGAATCTGCACCCCGCCGACGGGGTCCGCCCGTTCGAGGACGCGTACCCGGCGGTGGCGCGGGCGGTCGGTGTCGATCCCGCCTCGGACGCGACGATCCCCTTCGACCTCACGGACCGGACGTTCCTCGACGCCTACTTCCGCCTCCTGCACCACCCGCTGGAGGACCAGGGCGTCGACTTCTGGTGGATCGACTGGCAGCAGGGCAGTACGTCACGCATCCCGGACGTGGACCCGCTCTGGCTGCTGAACCACTTCCACTTCCTCGACTCCGGCCGCGAGGGCCGCCGCCCGATGGCTTTCTCCCGCTACGCCGGTCCCGGCAGCCAGCGCTACGGCGTCGGCTTCTCCGGCGACACAGTCGTGTCCTGGGAATCCCTCGCCTTCCAGCCGGAGTTCACCGCTTCGTCCGCCAACATCGGCTACAGCTGGTGGAGTCACGACATCGGTGGGCACACGCGCGGGGTGCGGGACGACGAACTGGCCACGCGTTGGCTCCAGTTGGGGGTCTTCTCCCCCGTCCTCCGCCTGCACTCGGCGAACAATCCGTTCATCCGCAAGGAGCCGTGGCAGTTCCCGTCCGAGCCCCGGCAGGCGATGGGCGAGGCCCTGCGCTTCCGGCACCGGCTCGTGCCGTACCTGCACACCATGAACCACGTCGCGGCGACAGGCACACCCCTGGTGCGCCCGATGTACCACGTGGCGCCGGAGCGTGACGAGGCGTACGACGTGCCCAACCAGTTCACGTTCGGCAGCGAGCTGATCGTGGCGCCGATCACCACCCGCCGGGACGAGGTGACACTGCTCTCCTCCACGTCGGCCTGGCTGCCGCCCGGCACGTGGACCGACATCTTCACCGGCACGGTGTACGACGGTGACCGCCACATCGAGCTGCACCGCGGCCTCGACGGGGTACCTGCCCTGCTGCGCGGCGGCGGCATCCTCCCGCTGGCCGGTCCCGACGACCTGGACGCCACCCGTAACCCCGAGCACCTGGAACTGCTCGTCGCGCCCTCGGACAGCGGCACGTTCACGCTGATCGAGGACGACGGTCAGGGCGACGGCACGAACCTGCGCACGGTCACCACGCCCCTGGAGTGGAACGCCGGTTCCGGCACCCTGCGCATCGGCCCGGCGGACGGCCCCGAGGGCATCGTCCCCGCCGCCCGCACCTGGACGGTCACCTTCCTGGCGAGCCTGCCCACGGGCCCGGTCCTCGTCGACGGCGAACCGGTCGATGTCAGCGGCGGGCCGGGCCGGTTCAGCGTCACGGTCGAGGCGGCCGCCTCCGCCGACACCACGGTCCAGGTGGAGTTCGGCTCACCGCTCCACCCGGACCGCACGATCGAGCGGGTCCAACGCATCCTCACCGCGGCCCAGTTCGACAACCCGACGAAGCTGGAGATGTGGCGGATCGTGAGCTCCGGCCGACCGCTCACGTCGAAGATCTCGGCACTGCACGCGCTGCGGGTTCCGGCGGGACTGCTGGGCGCGGTGGTCGAGCAGCTGACGGCTCGGGAGGGGTGACGAGGCCGACGGCAAAGGGGGACGGCGTGTCCCTTCACCCCCGGTCCAGATACGCCAACACCGCGAGCACCCGCCTGTTGTCGTCGTCCGACGGGGTCAGTTCGAGGCGTTGGAAGATGTTGGCGGTGTGCTTGGTCACCGCGCGCTCCGTGACGACGAGTTTCTCGGCGATCGCGGCGTTGGAGCGGCCCTGAGCCATCAGTTCCAGGACCTCGGTCTCCCGCGGCGTGAGGCGGTTCACGGCGCGGTCGCGGGTCGAACTGCGGGCCAGGAGCTGGGAGATGACCTCGGGGTCCATCGCGGTGCCGCCCGCGGCGACGCGGCGCACGGCGTCGACGAACTGCGCGGCGTCGAACACGCGGTCCTTGAGCAGGTAGCCGGTGCCGCCCTTGCCGTCGGCCAGGAGCTCACGCGCGTACAGCTGCTCGACGTGCTGGGACAGGACCAGGATCGGCAGGCCGGGGCGGGCGCGGCGGGCGTCGAGGGCGCACCGCAGGCCCTCGTCGGTCTGGGTCGGCGGGAGCCGGACGTCGACGACGGCGACCTCCAGGTTCGGTTCCTGGAGCGCCCTGGCGAGGTCGGGGCCGTTGTCCACCGCGGCGAGGACCTCGAAGCCGAACGCCTCCAGCATGCGGACGAGTCCGTCGCGCAGCAGGAAGAGGTCTTCGGCGATCACTACGCGCACGCTGGCTCCCGTGGGGCTCTCTGCAAACTGATCTCGGCAATCGACTCACGCCATCGACTCACGCCATCCGCTCACGCCACGCTACCCGGCGGACCCGGCGGGAGCAGTACGCACGGGATCTCCATCGTGACGCTGGTGGGGCCGCCGGCGGGGCTGTGCACGGTGAGGGTGCCGTCGAAGGCGTCGAGGCGGCGTGCGATGCCGCGCAGTCCTGAGCCGTCGGGGTCGGCGCCGCCGCGGCCGTCGTCGGTGACGTCGATGCGCAGGACGCCGTGCCGGTGGATGAGTTCGAGGCGGACGAGGGAGGCGTCGGCGTGCTTGGCGGCGTTCGTCAGCGCCTCGCTCGTCGCGAAGTACGCGGCGGATTCGACGGCGGCCTCGGCGCGGCCGGGCAGGTCGGTCCGGGGCTCGACGGGGACGGGCATCCTCAGGGCCAGCGCGCGGATCGCGTCGGCGAGGCCGCGTTCGGCGAGGACGGGCGGGTAGATGCCACGGACGAGTTCGCGCAGTTCCTCCAGGGCCCGGACGGAGTCGGCGCGGGCCTGGGCGAGGAGGGTGCGGGCCGTCGCCGGGTCGCTTTCCATGAGCGCGTCGACCGTGCCGAGGCGCATGCCCATGGCGACGAGCCGGGCCTGCGCGCCGTCGTGCAAGTCGCGTTCGATGCGGCGCAGTTCAGCGGCGGAGGCGTCGACCGCGTCGTGCCGGGTCCGGGCGAGTTCCTCGACGCGGTGCCGCAGCTCGGCGCCGCGCGGGGCGAGCAGCCACCGGGTGAGCGTGAAGTGGACGCGGAGCATGGGCTCCGCCGCGTAGTAGCCGACGACGGCGATGAGCGTGGCGAGCACGGCGGCGGCCAGCGCGGTGACCTGACCGGTGACCGGGATGAAGCCGTACCACCACGCTCCCCCACCGAGGGCCCGCCAGAGCCCTGCCGCGACCGCGTAGCCCTCGATCGGGTACACGACGAGCGCGGCGGGCAGCAGCGCGGTGGCGAAACCGGCGAGCATGTCGGCGGCCAGCCAGCGCAGGTCCCGCCAGGTCGCCGGGTCGCGCAGCAGCCCGGGACACAGGGCCGGTTGCCCGAGCAGGCCGGGCCACGGGGCGCGCGGCTGAGCCCGGTACGCGGCGGGCGGGATGGTCACGCCGGACCAGCGTGCCGCGAGCGTACGCCGTACGTCGCCGTGGGAGCGGACGAGCCGCAGCAGCGGCGGGGTGGTGAACAGGCCGACGCCGGCCACGATGCACACGATCGAGACGACGCACGTCACCAGCAGGGTGAGGGAACCGGCGAGCGACAGCACGGCCAGGGCGAGGCCGCGGGCTCCGGCGAGGGCCGCTACCTTGATCCGTGCCATCCGTACGTCCCGTACATCCCGTCGGCTCCGTGCCATCCGTGCGTCCCGTCCGATCCGTGCGATCCCTGCGCTCCGTGCGATCCGTGCGATCCGTGTGTCGCGCATGTCGGTGATGTCGGTGATCCGTCCGCCGCCCCGCAGGCCCGTTGCGCTCCGATTATGCCGGTCCCGCTCCCGGGCCTCAGGCGGCAACGGCCACCGCCTCGACCGCCGGAGCGCGCAGCACCCGCCGCGTCGTGACAAGGCCGGTGCCGAGCGTCGCCGCGACGGCGACCGCCACGGTGGCCAGCCAGATCCACGGTCCCTGCCCCGGCAGCACCCCGTCGGCGCGCACCACGGTGAACGGTACGAGCCCGGCGACCGCCGCGACCGTCCCGGCCACCACACCGGTGCTCACCAGGACCGCGCTCTCCGCGCCGACCATCGTGAGGACCTGGCGCGGCGTCGCACCCGCGAGCCGCTGGCCGCCGAACTCGCGGCGCCGGTGGACGGTCGCCGCGTACAGGCTGTTGATCAGCATGATGCAGGCGAAGGCGACGATGATGCCGACGACGATCAGGTTGAGCGTGGCGAGATTCTTGTCGCCGACGGTGCGCGCGAGGCCGGAGGACGCGATCGCGTCGTTCTCCACGGCCTGCATGGAGATCGTCGCCGTCGCCACGCCGATGAACAGGATCAGCGGCATCAGCACGGCGGAGAGCTCCCCGGCGCGCTGCCGCAGGTTGAGGACCGTCAGATACCCGCTCGCGCCGGTCAGCGCGGCCAGCGGCCAGGCGAGCACGGACAGCACGGCGCGCAGCAGCGCGGGGGCGAACGTGGCGAGGCCGACGGAGATCAGGATCGCACCATAGGCCGGGGCCGCCATCAGCGCCGGATCCGTCGCGTCGAAGGCGAAGGTGGAGCTCGCCGAGCAGACGCCGAGGACGAGCGCCGCCGTCCCGCCGATGGTGCGCAGACGCCCGCGCGGCCGTCGCACACCGGCCTGCTGCCGGGTCGCGCGGCGCACCGCGAGGAACGCTGCGCCGGCCGACGCCAGTACCGTCACCGCGGCGCCGCTTCCCGCGGCGACCGGCCCGAAGACCGCGTCGACGCCGTCCGCGACCTGCCCCGTGTCCTGGAAGGCACCCACCAGCGTGCGTCCGCCGAGCATCGCGGGCCCGATGGCCAGCAGGGACGCGGCGACGCCGATGAGGGCGGCCTCGCCGACGACCATGCGTTTGATCTGCGCGGGCGTGGCGCCGCAGCTGCGGAGCAGGGACAGTTCCGCGGCGCGCTGGCGTACGTTCACGGTCAGCGTGGAGGCGATCGCGAAGAACACGAGGAGCGTGCCGTACCCGCCGACGACGCTCGCGGCCGTGGTCAGGGACTCGGCGCTGGTGTCGTCGACGCCGGCCTGGGCGGCGGTGTCGTAGAGCGAGTCGAAGGACATGACGATCACGGCGCCGAGGAAGGCGGAGAGCAGTGTCGCGCCGAAGCGTCCGGGGTGGTGCCGCACGGACCGTAGTGCCAGGGAGAACATGCGCTCACACCTCCATCGCGGTGTGCGTCGCGGAGTTGACCGTCGCGGTGACTGTCGCGGTGGCCTTCGTACGGTCGCCGAGATGCGCGAGTCGTTCGGCCACGGCGTCCACGCTCGGCGCGTCGAGACGTCCTATGAGTCGTCCGTCCGCGAGGAACAGCACGGCGTCGGCGTACGAGGCGGCCACCGGGTCGTGCGTGACCATCACGACGGTGCGGCCGTGCAGTCGCGCCGCCTCCTGAAGCAGGGTGAGGACCTCCCGCGCGCTGTGTGTGTCGAGCGCGCCGGTCGGCTCGTCGGCGAAGACCACGGCCGGCTCGGCGACCAGGGCGCGGGCGATCGCGACGCGCTGTCGCTGGCCTCCGGACAGTTCGGCGGGCCGGTGTGCGAGCCGCTCCGCGAGCCCCACCTGCGCCAGGGCCTCACGCACCCGCGGCCGGTCGACGCGCCGCCCGGCAAGCCGCAGCGGCAGGCTCGTGTTCTGCTCCACGGTGAGGGTGTCCAGCAGGTTGTACTGCTGGAACACGAACCCGATGCGGGTGCGCCGGAACTTGGTCAGCGCCGCTTCGCCGCCACCGGTCAGCTCTTCCCCATCGACCATGACGGTCCCGCCATCGGGCCGGTCGAGCCCCGCCGCGCATTGCAGCAGGGTCGACTTCCCGGAGCCGGAAGGCCCCATGACCGCGGTGAAACTCCCGGCGGGCAGGCTCAGGGACACCTCGTCGAGCGCGGTCACCGCGGCCTCGTCGGTCCCGTACACCTTGCGCACCCGGTCGAGCCGTAGTGCCTCCGGGCTGCGTGCCGGTCGGGCCTTCCTGTGCGCACGACTCGTACGACCGAACATCGTCGGTACCTCCACGTCCATCACGGTGGGGCACCGACTGCGCCCCGCCTACGACGCTATGGACCGACGGATGCGGGCACATGGGGCGCAGTGCCCGTCGGAGGGGTGGAGTTTTCTACACCTCGGGGCTGGGGTTTCCCTGGCAAGGCCCGGCTGACGTCGCCGCAGTCGCTGTCAGTGCTCGGCGTCGCGGACCAGGAGGGCGATCTGCACCCGGTTCTCGACCCCCAACTTGGCGAACAGGCTCCCGGTGTGCGCCTTGACGGTTCCGACGCTGATACGCAGCCGCTCGGCCGGCTGCTCGACGGCGGGGCGGGCTGAACGCTCGGGCTCCCGGCGTCCGAGCGCCCTCACCGCTCACATCCCCTTCCGCCCTCACATTCCCTTCGCCCCTTCCCGGATCGCCTCCCGGATGCGGAAGTACGTGCCGCACCGGCACACGTTCCGGATGCCGTCGAGGTCCGCGTCGGTGATCGCGCGGCCCTCCTCCTTCGCCCGGCGGACCACCGCCACCGCGGCCATGATCTGGCCGGGCTGGCAGTAGCCGCACTGGGCGACGTCCTGGTCGAGCCAGGCCTGCTGCATCGGGTGCAGGTCGGCGTCCACCGTGTCGGCGAGACCCTCGATGGTCGTCACCTCGTCGTCGGAGGCCAGCTCCTTCACGGGGATCGAGCAGGGGTTGACGGCCTTGCCGTTGAGGTGGCTCGTGCAGGCCTTGCAGACGTTGATGCCACAGCCGTACTTGGGTCCTGTGACGCCCAGGATGTCGCGCAGCACCCACAGCAGGCGTACGTCGTCCTCCACGTCGACCGTCACCTGCTCGCCGTTGACGCGAAAAGTGTGCTTGGGCACGGGTTGTTCTCCTGGTTCGGCGGTGGGTCAGATGGCGTGGTCGCGGCCGTCGGTCGGCGACTGCGGGACCGGCGGGACGGTCGGCTTCGGGGTGAAGGAGAGGGTGTCGTGGTTGATGGGGAACGTCGTCGGCGTCGTGCCGGTCGCCCTCCCGTACGCGCACGCCACCGCGGCCATGGACGCCGCGACGCCCAACTCCCCTGCCCCGCCAGGCTTTTCGCTCGTGCTCGGCATGACGATGATGTCGAGTTCGGGCGGGGTGTTCCACTGGCGCGTGTAGAGGTAGTTGTCCCAGCTCGCTTCCAGGAAGTGGCCGTCCTTCAGGTGCAGGCTCGACGTCAGGGTCTGCGCGATGCCGTCCATGAGGCAACCCATCATCTGGGCCTCCAGGCCGCGGGGGTTCACCGCGAGGCCCACGTCGACCGCGCACACCGCCTTGGTGACCCGGGGACCCGTGACGCCGTCGCGGATCGGCCGATTGACCGTCTCGGGGCGGCAGTCGATCTCGACGAGGACCGCGTTGACGGCGTGGTACTCGCTGTGCACGGCCACGCCTTGCGCCACACCGTCCGGGAGACTCCTCCCCCACCGGCCGACCTCGGCGACCTTGTCGAGGACGGCGCGGGCCCGGTCGTCGTGCAGGAAGTCCCGGCGGAACGCGAGCGGGTCCTTGCCCATCTTCGCGGCGAGCCGGTCCACGATGAGTTCGCGGGCGCAGGTCACATCGGGCGAGTAGACGTTGCGCATGCTCCCGGTGTTGAAGCCCTTGTCCGTCTCGTTGAGGACCCGGCTGTAGGCCCCGAACTCGTACGGCATCGACTGCGACAGCTGGAAGAACGTCTCGGAGAAGGCGAGGTCGGCGACCGGCAGTTTCGCGGCGACAGAGGTGAGTGCCTCGCCGAAGCCCATGGTGAGGTCGGTGGCGACGCTGGTGTGCCGCTGCTTGTAGCTGAGCACCTTGTCGCCGGAGTACGCGGCGCGTACGCGCGAGGTGGCCATCGGGTGGGCGCGGCCCTGTCGTGCGTCGTCGGCGCGGTGCCACATGAGCCGGACGGGCTTGCCCATCTTCTGGGAGATCTCGGCGGCTTCGAGGGCCGCGTCGAAGAACAGCTTGCGGCCGAACGAGCCGCCGCTCTCTGTGACATGGACGGTGACGGCGCCGACCGGGAGGCCCAGGCGGGCCGCGATCGTCTGCTTCGCGACGATCGGTGACTTCAGGCCGCCCCAGATCTCCGCCTTGCCGGAACGGACGTCGGCTATCGCGCAGTTGGGCTCCAGTGCGCTGTTGCCGCGGAAGTGGAAGGTGAACGTCTCCTCCACGGTGCGGCTCAACGACGGGAGCCCCATGGAGGGTTCGGCCTTCTTCAGTTCGGCGAGGACCGTGTCGTCGGATTTGCCCTCCGCCGTGCCGCCCCGCCATGACACCTCCAGGGCGCGTACGGCGTCGATGCACTGGCCGAAGGTGCGGGCCCGCACGGCGACGCCGGTGGAGACGACCTCGGCGTCGGTGACACCGGGCATGGCCCGCACCGCGTCGAGGTTGGCCACCGAGCCGACCTTGCCGTTGATGGTGGGTGCGCGGCACACCATGGTGGGCAGCGCGTCCGGCACGGCGAGGTCCATGGCGAACTTCTTGCGCCCGGTGACGGCGTCGCGGGCGTCGACGCGGCCCTGCGGTGTGCCGATGACGGTGAAGTCCCCGGCGGACTTAAGCCGCGCCGTGGCCCGCTGCGTGCTGCCGGCGGCGGCCTTCTCCGCCAGTTCTCCGATGCCGACGCTCTTGCCCAGCGGGCCGAAGACGACGCCTGCCTTGACCTTCAACTCGCTGACCAGCGCCCCGAGCTCGATGGCCGCGGCGTCGAGGAGCCTGCCGCGCGCGATGGCGGCGGCCACCCGCACCGGGGTGTAGGTGGCGATCGTCGTGTTGGAGGCGCCGGTGAGCTGGTTGAAGAGGAGCTCGGGGCGGGCGTCGGCGAGCGTGACGTGCACCCGGTCGAGGGGGACGTCCATCTCCTCCGCGATCAGCATCGCCGTCGAGGTCGTGATGCCCTGGCCGACCTCCGCGCGGGGCAGCGCGAAGGACACCGTGCCGTCCTTGTTCACCTGCACCGTGATGAGCGCCGATGTCGGCGCGGCCGCCAGGGTCAGGGCGTCGTTGAGGTCGACGACGTCCGTGACGTCGAGGGACGGCAGACCTCCCGCCCCCGTCGCTTCCGTCGCCGCGGCGCCGTCGGCCGCCGCTTCCCTCGCCGGTACGAGTTCGGCCGCGGCCACCAGCGTTGGCGCCGCCAGTACATAGCCGAGCAACTGTCGTCTGCGCATGTTCCCTCTCACTCCGGCCTGTTCGCATCCGGAAGGTCGATGGCGATCGGCTGCCCCTCGGCCAGGAAAGGGAGCACGATCCAAGTGGGCCCCGCCTGACAGGCAGTTGCCTTGGTACGGTGAAACACGTTGAGCATCCCTGTATCAGTACCACAGGGGAGCACAGACGTCGCACGAAGGCCAGAGGCTTCACGCAATCAGGGAGGCACCTGTGGAACCGAACGTGCTGGAGCTGGCCTTCAGTGAATCCGCCATCGAGACCGATGACACGGACGACGTGACCGTCCGACTGCTCGACGCCGCCTACGAGCAGTTCTGCCGCGTGGGCATCAAGCGCTCGACGATGGCCGACGTGGCGCGGCTCGCGGGCGTCTCCCGGATCACCGTCTACCGCCGGTTCGACACGAAGGAGGCGCTGGTCGAGCACGTCGTACGGCGGGAGTTCCGGGGCTACTTCGAGCGGTTCGCGAGCGAGATCCGGGGCGCGGACACGGTCGCCGACCGCGTCGTCCTGGGCTTCGTGAGCTCGCTGCGCGCCATCCGCCACAACCCGCTCATCGGCGGGCTGATGGCGGTCGAGCCGGATTCGGTGGTGCCGTCGATGACCACCGACGGAGGGCGTACGCACGACGTGGTGCAGCGGTTCGTCGCCGCGCGGCTGCGCGAGGAGCAGCGGGCGGGACAGGTCGCCGCCGGGGTGGACGTGGAGGTTGTGGCCGACATGATGGTGCGCGTCTGCACGTCGTTCCTGGTCGTGCCGAGCCGTGTCATCGACCTGGACGACGACGAGCGGATGCGCGAGGTGGCCCGGCGGTTCCTGGTGCCGATGCTGGGGCCGCCCGCGTAGGCCCTTGTCTTCCCATGCGGTTTCCGGTTACGGCTACGCGACTTATTGACACAGCGCCAATAGCGGTCCACGGTGGGCACCGCTCACGCACAGTCCGCCCCACCCCGCACGTTCCACGTCGTACGTTCCCGGGAGCCGCCGTGACGTCAACAGAGCCGCTACGCCAGTCCGTCGACGGGCTGACGATCACCAAACTATTGCGCCGCAACGCCCAGGAGTTCGGGGACCGGCCCGCCCTCACCACCGGCATCGGACCGGACGCGGACACCCTGACCTGGGCCCAACTGCGCACCGAGACCGCCGCGCTGACCCGTGGCCTCGCCCAACTCGGCCTGGCCCGGGGCGATCGCCTGCTCATCGCGATGTCGAAGCGGGCCGAGCACTGGGTCACCGACCTGGCCGCCGCCCACATCGGCGCGTTGCCGTGCAGCACGTACGACACCCTGAGCACCGAGCAGATCGGGGTCATCGCCCGGCACAGCGCCGCCACCGTGCTGGTCCTGGAGGGAGCGGAGCAGGTGCGGCGCTGGGCGCCCGTCATCGACGACCTGCCGGGGCTGCGCGCCGTCGTCGTCCTCGACCCGTCGGCCGCGCCCGCCGACGACCCGCGGTTCGTCGGCTACGCGGCCGTTCGGGACGCGCTGCCGCCCGACGACGCGGCCTTCGAGTCACTCACCGACGCCGCGATGACGGACCAGCCGCTGGCCCTCGTCTACACCTCGGGTACCACGGGCGACCCCAAGGGCGTGGTGCTCTCGCACCGCAACGTCATCCACGAGTCCGTCATGCAGGAGCAGTTGGTGCCGCTGCCGCCGCACCCGCGCTCGGTCGCGTACCTGCCGATGGCGCACATCGCGGAGCGGGTCCTCGGGATCTACATGCCGATCTGCAGCGCCGGCCATGTCACCATCTGCCCCTCCCCCGACCAGCTGCTGCCCGCGCTCCAGAAGGTGCGCCCGCACGGCTTCTTCGGTGTGCCGCGGGTGTGGGAGAAGCTCACCACCGGCCTGCGCGCCCAGCTCGCCGCGCTCCCCGAGCAGCAGGCGACGGCCCTCGCGCAGGCTCAGAAGACGGCGCTCGAAATCTTCCGGCTGCGCTCCGCCGGGAAGGACGTACCACCCGAACTGGCGGAGCAGCTACAGAAATTGGACGAGGCGGCGCTGCGTCCGCTGCGCGCCGCGATCGGCTTCGACGACTGCCTGCGGGCGTTCAGCGGCGCCGCGCCGATCCCCACGGCCGTCCTGGAGTTCCTGGCGAGCGTGGGCCTGCCGGTGTACGAGGTGTGGGGCCTGAGCGAGACCACGGGCGCGGCCACGGTCAGCACGCCCGACGTGTTCGCCCTCGGCTCGGTGGGCCGTCCGGGTCCCGGTATCGAGGTCAGGGAGGCCAAGGACGGCGAGCTCTTCGTCCGCGGCCCGGTCGTCTTCTCCGGGTACCTCCAGGCGGACGGCGGGATCGCGTCCGGCACGGACGCCGAGGGCTGGATGCCCACCGGGGACGTCGGAAACGTCGACTCCCGTGGCATCGTCACCGTCACGGACCGCAAGAAGGAACTCATCATCACCGCCGGCGGCAAGAACATCGCCCCGACGAAGATCGAATCCCTGCTGCGCGCACACCCGTTGATCGGCCAGGCCGTCGCGATCGGCGACCGGCGCCGCTATGTCACCGCGCTGCTCGTCCTCGACGAGGAGGCGGCCCCCGCCTGGGCCCGCGCAGCCGGCCTCGACACGACCGAGCTCGGCGAACTCGCCGTGCACCCCGAGGTGTTGGCGGCGATCGACACCGCGGTCGAAGAGGCCAATGCCGTGCTGTCGCGGGTGGAGCAGGTCAAGCGGTACCAGGTCGTCGCCGGGCCGTGGACGACGGAGACCGGCGAGCTGACGCCCAAGCTGAGCCTGCGCCGCCGCGCCATCGACGACCTGCACGCGGCGACCATCGAGTCGCTGTACGCGTCGGTGGACGCCACCGACGGGTACAAGGGGTAGCCGCTCATGGGAGCCAAGACCCAGGCCACCGGGCGGCGCCGGATGGAGCCGGACGCGCGCCGCGCCGAGATCCTCGCCGTCGCCCGCCGACGGTTCGGGTCGGCCGGCTACGCTTCGGTGTCGATCTCGGACATCGCGGCCGAGGCCGGTGTGGCCCGGGCCCTGGTCAACCACTACTTCGGCGACAAGCGGCAGCTGTACCTGGAAGTGGTGCGGCAGATGATGGTCATCCCGGCCTCCGTGTCACAGCGGCTGCCGCGGACCACGGCCGAGGAACGCCTCGCCGTCTGCGTCGACCGCTGGCTCGAAGTCGTCGAGCGGAACCGGGAGATGTGGCTCGCGGCCATCGGCATGGAGTCCCTCGGCGACCCGGAGGTCGACCGGATCATGCTGGAGGCCGACGAGATCGCCACCGACCGGATCCTCGAAGCCGCGATGATGACGGACGTCGCCGAGGACGCGGGGCGGGACAAGCTCCGCGCGATGATCCGCGCCCACAGCGCCATGCTCAAGTCCGCGTCCCACGAGTGGCTGGAGCGCGGCACGCTCACGCGCGACGACCTGCACGTGATGCTCACCCGCTCGGTGTTCCACCTGCTGCACACGGTCTTCCCGGCGGTCCTGAAGGGCTGACCGGGACCACCCGTCACGTACACACCTTTGACCGTGGCCACCGGTCACGTACACACCTTCCTCACTCCTCAGGAGACACACCATGCCCCGAGTCCTGTCCGACGAACGCCGCGACCTGGTCAAGGCCATCGCGGACTTCTGCGGTCGCGAGTGCGGCACGAAGGAGCAGCGCGACAAGCTGACGTCCAACGGCGTGGAGCACCACAACCAGCAGCTGTACGAGAAGATGGCGAAGCTCGGCTGGCTCGGCATCGCCGTCCCCGAGGAGTACGGCGGCGCGGGACTCGGCATGGTGGACCTCTCCCTCTTCCTCCAGGAGACGTCCTACGGGCGCGCCCCCATCAGCGGTTTCGGCACGACGATCATCACCGCGGCGGCGTACGAGAAGTTCGGCACGGAGGAGCAGAAGCGCACCATCCTCGAAGGTGTGGTGAACGGCCGGGTCGAGTCGGTCTCGATGTCCGAGCCGGGGGCCGGTTCGGACGTGGGCGCGCTGACCTGCCGTGCGGAGCGCACCGCGGGCGGCTATCTGGTCAACGGGCAGAAGACGTGGTGCTCCAACGCGCACTTCGCCGACCACATCCTGCTGATCGCCCGCACGGAGCCGGGTTCGTCGAAGCATGAGGGCCTGACCCAGTTCATGGTGCCGACGGACGCCGAGGGCCTGACCATCAGGGGCATCGACACGATGGGCGGCAAGGAGGTCAACGACCTCTACTTCACGGACTGTTTCGTCCCGGACTCCGCGGTGGTGGGCACGCCGGGGAAGGCCTGGACGCAGTTGATGGCCGGCCTGAACCTGGAGCGGATGATCCTCGCCGCGATGATGCTCGGGGTGGCACGCCGGGCCTTCGACGACACCTTGGCGTACGTCCGCCAGCGCGAGCAGTTCGGCCGCCCCATCGGCTCCTTCCAGGCGCTCAAGCACCGCATCGCGGACATGGCGACGGAGCTGGAGTGCGCGCAGCTCCTCCTCGACGACGTCGCCGCGACGATCGACGCGGAGCCGGGCAAGGTGTTCGCCCGCGAGGCCTCGATGGCGAAGCTGAAGTGCACGGAGCTGGCGAAGCACGTCACGCTGGAGGGCATGCAGATGCTGGGTGGCTACGGCTATGCCACCGAGTACGGCATGGAGGCCCTGCTGCGTGCGACGGTCGTGTCGACGGTGTACGGCGGGACGAGCGAGATCCAGCGGGACATCATCGGCAAGACGTACGGGCTGTAGGCGGTGACGCGCGGCCGTGCCCGCCGGAGGGCGCGGCCGATGAGTTCCTGGCGGTCGGCCGGTCTACCCGTCGACGAAGGGAGCACATCATGCGCGAGATCATTGTCTGTACGTTCCTGTCACTGGACGGCGTCATGCAGGCGCCGGGCGGTTCGGACGAGGACGTCGAGAGCGGCTTCCAGTACGGCGGCTGGCAGAAGCCGGTGTCCGACGACGAGGTCGGCTCGGCGATCGCCGGTTGGTACGAGCCGGCCGACGCGATGCTGCTCGGCCGCAAGACGTACGGCCTGTTCGCGTCGTACTGGCCGACCGCCGATCCGGGCAACCCGTTCACCGAGCGGATGAACAGCACGCGCAAGTACGTGGCGTCCCGGACCCTGAAGTCCGTCGAGTGGCGGAACTCCTCGCTCCTCGAGGGCGACATCGTCGACGCCGTGCGCGAGCTGAAGGCGTCCGACGGCGGCAACATCAACGTCGTCGGCAGCGGCGATCTCGCCCAGCCCCTCATGCGACACGGCCTGGTCGACGAGTACCGGCTGACCATCCACCCGGTGATCATCGGCACCGGCAAGCGGCTGTTCGCCGACGGGGCGATCCCCACCGCGCTCGAACCGGTCAGCGTCTCGACGACGAAGGGCGGCACCGTCGTCGGCGCCTACCGGCCGAGCGGCGAGCCCACCTTCGACAGCTACTGAGCGATCCGCCGGGTGAGGGCGGACCGGCCGGGCAGGGTCTGCTGGTCACGCCTGCCGGCGCCGCTCGAAGCGCGCGCGTGCCGCGTCGTGCGCGGCGCGCAGCAGCCGCAGGACCGTGTCGTACGTCCGCTCGCCGGGGTTGACGACGCAGATCCAGCTCTGGGCGCCGTACACCGGGTGGGGCAGCACGGTGTCGACGGCCGCGTGGTCCACCGGCAACCCTCCAGTGAGCTCCTGGAAGGTGGCCCGGTCCACCTGGATGTTCACACGCAGGCGGTCCGGGGCGTCCAGGTCCGACAGCCCGTCGCCCGGATAGTTCTTGGTGACGATCGTCCCGTACGGCTGCCCGGCCTGCGGGATCTCGCCGTCCGGGGCGTAGTAGAAGAACGCGTCGCCCCACGCGATCTCGGGGAAGTCGCCGCCGGGCTCCGGAGTGAGGACGAGTGCGCCGTCGAGGCCGCGCACGGTCGTGATGATGTGTTCCATACTCGTGTCGCTGGTCATGGTTCAAGCATCGGCTTGAAGTGCTTATGTGGGGTTGAGGGGAGACGGGTGGCCGACGAGAAAGTACTGAGGACCGTCGATGTCGCCAGGGAGTCGGGGTACTCCTTGCAACAGGTGCGCGACCTCGAACGGCTCGGTGTCGTCCCGGCGGCCGTGCGATCGGACAACGGATATCGGGCCTACGCACCCGTCCATGTGCAGGCGCTGCGCGCCTACCGGGGCCTCGCGGGCGCCATCGGGCCCGTCGCCGCCCGGCGGCTGATGGCGGCGGTGTGGACGCAGTCGATCACGGAGGCGGCCGCGGCGATCAACGCCGTGCATGTCGGTCTCGCGCGCGAACGCGACGAGGCGTTGCGTGCCCAAGAGGCGTTGTGGGCGATCGGAGCCGAGGAAGCACACCGGCCCGGCGCCGCCGGCGACGACTCCATGACCATCACCGAACTCGCCGCAGCGCTCGGCGTGCGCGCCTCGACGCTGCGCTTCTGGGAGCGGGAGGGCCTCGTGGCGCCCGAGCGCGTGACCTCGCTGCGGGCGCGCCGCTACTCCCTCGGCGATCGGCGCGGCCAGGATCGTCGCGGCGCTGCGCTCCAGCGGTTACGGCATCCCGGCGGTGCGGGACATCATCGACTCGCTGCACGCAGTTGGGGAGGACGGTGGGCCGGAGAGGGTCCGGCGCGTCCTCGTGGAACGCCTCGACCGGATCGCCGCGCGCTCCGTGGAACTCCTGCGCGCGGGCGCGGACCTCGCCGCCGTCCTGGACTCCGTCACTCGGGGCCGGGCTTGACCGCGACGAGCCGTTCGATCACGCCGAAGCTGTAGCGCTCGCGCTCGACGACGCTGAATCCGGCCTCCCGTACGAGGTGCAACGGGCGGCGCAGTTGATGGTCGTCGGCCAGTTTCACCATCAGCGGTTCGATGGCGCGCTGAAGCGTGCGTACGGCGAACCGGTGGCTGATGACGTGGTCGATCAGGAGGAGCGTGCCGCCGGGGGCGAGGACGCGGTGCATCTCGGCGACGGCCGCGCGGTCGTCGAGGATGCAGCACAGGGCCAGCGCGCAGACGACCGTGTCGAAGGAGCCGTCGGGGAACGGGAGCCGGGTCGCGGACGCCTCGCTGAGCGTGGCGTCGACGCCGAGGTCGGCGGCCCGCACGCGGGCGCGGGCCAGCATGTCCGGCGAGAGGTCGACCCCGGTCAGGTCGGTGCCCTTGGGGTAGTGCGGCAGGTTCAGGCCGGTGCCGACGGCGACCTCGAGGACCCGGCCGTGGGCCCGCGCGCACAGCCCGGCGCGGCCGCCGCGGAGCATGTGGCGGTCGAAGCGGCGCATCCAGCCGTCGTAGTGGGGCGCGTCGCGGGCCCAGATCTTCTGGGTCCGCAGGTCCTGATCACGAGCGGTCACGGCGGCCTCCCCCTTCGGCGCGGGCGTCCGGTCCCAGCATGCGGCCCGTCCGCGCCGAAGGCGAGCACCCTGCGCGGGTGCGGTCGCGGCGTCAGTCGAGGCGCGCGCCCTTGCGCTCGGGGATGACGAACATGGCGAGGATGTCGGCGACGTAGATCGCGGACAGCAGGCCGATGGCGACGGCGAAGCCCCACCGGTCCGCGCACAGGGCCACGACGACGGGCGCGAATCCGCCCACCGCTCGGCCGATGTTGAACAGGGTGTTCTGCGCGGTGGCCCGCACCTGCGTCGGGTACAGCTCGGCCATCAGCGCGCCGTAGCCGCCGGTCATGCCGTTGGCGAAGAGGCCCATCACGGCGCCGCCGACGAGCAGCGCCCAGGGCGACACGAGCTGGCTGTACGCTAGGACGGAGAGCGCCGCGCCGACCTGGAAGAGCCAGAACGTCCTGCGGCGGCCGAGGCGGTCGGCGAGTTCACCGAAGAGGAGGATGCCGAGCGCCATGCCGACGACGGTGACGGCGGTCCAGCCGGACGACTTGGTGAGGCTGTAGCCGAACCGCTCGCTCAGGTAGGTCGGCAGCCACGTCATGATGCCGTAGTAGCCGAAGTTCTGGACCGAGGTCAGGACCAGCACGCCGAAGCTGGCGCGGGCGGTGGGGCCGTCCTTCACCAGCAGCTTCAGTGAGGCGAGCGTCGACAGGCGCGTGCCCTCGCTGCGGGTGCGCGTGAAGTGCTCGGGCTCGTGCAGCCGGGAGCGGAGCGCGATGGCGACCACCGCGGGCACCGCACCGATCACGAAGAGTCCCTGCCAGCCCCACGCGGCGAGCACGGGAGCGGATATCAGCGCCGCCGCGAGCACCCCCGCCTGAAAGCCGAGCGCGACAAGCGACGTGGCGCGCGCCCGCTTCTTGCTCGGCCACGCCTCGGCGGCGAGCGTCATGCCGATGCCGAACTCGCCGCCGATGCCGACGCCGGCCAGGAACCGGAACGCGGACAGCTCCCCGTACGAGGTCGCGAGCGCCGAGAGGCCGGTGAAGACGGCGAAGAAGATCACCGAGTAGGTGAGGACCTTCACACGGCCGATCCGGTCGGCGAGCATCCCGAAACCGAGTCCGCCGACGACGGCGCCGATGAGCGTGATGGTGGCGAGCGAGCCGCCCTGCGCCTTGTCCAGGCCGAGGTCGGCGGAGATCGCGGAGAGGGCGAAGCTCAGGATCAGCAGGTCGAAGCCGTCCATCGCGTAGCCGAGGGAGGAGGCGAACACCGCCTTCTTCGCGTAGCGGCTGGGCTTGTCACCGCCGCCCGCGGCGTCCACCGGGGTCGCGGCCGTCTCATCCAGTTGTGTCATGTGGCTTGGTTCCGTCGTTCCGTCGCGCGAGGTGGGCGGGCGCCGGGGCGGGCGTCCTGCCCCACCCGCTCATGCCGACGTCCGGACACGGCGCGACCGGGGGAAAGGGCCGCGGCATCCGGAGAACGGAAGAAGGGATGGTGGCGTCGACGATCTCCTGGGGGACCGTGCTCGCACCGGCAGGGTGAAATTCTTTCACACCGCGCGGGCCGCCCTTCACACGGCCTCTCCCCGAGCGTCTGCCGATCGTCACCGGCCGCGGGTGGTGCCCGACCGGTAGTGCGTGTACGTGTACGGATTCCGGCCCGCCACGCCTCCTGGCTCAGCGTCGACCGCAGGTGCTCGTGCTTCACACGTGACCGTAGGGGTTGAGGAGCGGGCGATGCGTCATCGGTCTCCTCTCCGGCACTCAGGACCACTTCGGACAAGCGTCCGGATGCCGGTCAGCCATTGCCACCGATGCCGCTGAAGGCGCACCCTGCTGTCAATTCCCGTGACCCTGACGGGAATTGGACGAGTTGGATCCGCCCATGGCAGGGAGGGGAGCCGCCATGCCCCGCGAAGGAACCGGCCCGGATTTCATCGAGGCGCTGGCCCGCGGCCTGGACGTGATCACCGCTTTTCGGCCGGGCCGGCCGGTGATGTCGCTCGCCGAGGTCGCGAGCGGGACGGGCCTCGCCCGCCCGACCGCGCGCCGCATCCTGCTGACGCTGACCGAACTCGGTTACGTCCGCCAGTGCGCCGCCGGCTTCGCTCTCACACCGCGCGTGCTCGACCTGGGCGTCGCCTACGTCCGGTCGATGGGCCTGTGGGACGTGGCGCGCCCTCACCTGGAGTGTCTCGTGGAGCAGACGGACGAGTCCTGCTCGATCGCGCAGCTCGACGGTTCGGACATCGTCTACGTCGCCCGGGTGGCCCGCCCGAAGATCGTCACGCTGTCCGTACAGATCGGCACCCGTTTCCCCGCACTGTCCACCTCCCTCGGCAAGGTGCTGCTCGCCGCGCTGCCCCCGGACGAGGCGGCACGGGTCCTCGCCGAGCCGAGCCGCTCGGGTCTCACGCCACTCTGGAACCCCGAACGCACCGAGTGGGAGGCGGAGTTGCGCGACGTGCGCGCCCGCGGGTGGGCCCTCACGGACGAGCAGCTCGCCCGCGGCATTCGCTCGGTGGCGGCGCCCCTGCGGGACGGCACGGGCCGCGTGATCGCGAGCCTCAACGTCAACGCGCACGCGGCCGAAACGCCGGTCGATGTCCTGATCCACGCCCACTTGCCGCACCTGCTGCACGCGGCGAGCGAGATCAGCGCGGACTTCGCCCAGCTGCAATCAGCACCGCACGTGACGTCATCACCGAAACCGGCGGCCCTGCGGCGAGGGTGAGTCGCTCAAGCCCCTGCGGCGCTTGAGCGGCGGGGTCCGGGGCAGAGCCCCGAGAGCGCGACCACCACTCCTTGACGCCAACCCCCGCCGAGATCACAATCGCCGCACGGACAAGTGTCCGGCCCCCGGACACGGAGACCCCGGACACGGAGAGGCTGCGTCCATGTCGCCACACTCCCCACCCGACCAACCACCCGCCGCGGGACCGCTGTCGGGCATCCTCGTCGCCGACTTCTCCCGCATCCTCGCGGGCCCGTACGCGACGATGCTGCTCGCCGACCTCGGCGCCGACGTCATCAAGGTCGAGGGCCCGCGCGGCGACGACACCCGCACGTGGATGCCACCGGTCCACGACGGCGTCTCGACGTACTACCTGGGCATCAACCGGGGCAAGCGCTCCCTCGCCCTGGACCTGCGGAACGAGTCCGACGCCGCGCTCGCGGCCGAACTGGCCGACCGGGCAGACGTGTTGATCGAGAACTTCCGCCCCGGCGGCCTGGACCGCTACGCCCTCGACTTCGAGACGGTCAGCCGCACGAACCCCCGCCTGGTCTACGCGTCCATCACCGGCTTCGGCACCGGCGCGGGCCGTGACGTCCCCGGCTACGACCTGATGGTGCAGGCCATGTCCGGCCTGATGAGCCTGACCGGGGACCCGGAGGGCCCGCCGTTCCGGGCCGGCATCTCCGTCTTCGACGTCATGGCGGGCAACCACGCGGCCCTCGGCATCCTCGCCGCGCTGCGCCACCGCGACGCCACCGGCGAGGGCCAGCACGTCGAGGTGAACCTCCTCTCCTCGGCGCTCACCGGCCTCGTCAACCACAGCTCCGCGTACGTCGCCGGGGGCACGGTCCCGTACCGCATGGGCAACGCCCACCCCAGCGTCTTCCCGTACGAACCGCTGCCGACGGCCGACCACGACCTGATCGTCGCCGCCGCCAACGACCCCCAATTCCGCACACTGTGCGCGGTGTTGGGCATCCCTCAGATCGCGCAGGACCCGCGTTTCGCCCGCAACGCCGACCGCACGGCCCACCGCGACGAGCTCCGCCCGATCCTGGTCGAGCGCCTGGCCACGCGCGGCGCACACGAATGGTTCGGCCTGCTCGTGAAGGCCGGGGTGCCCAGCGGCCCGATCAACACGATCGACGGCGGCTTCGCGCTGGCCGAGGAGTTCGGCCTCGACCCGGTCGTCACCGTCGGCGAGGGCGACCGCGCCCTGCCCACGACCCGCCACCCGATCCGCTTCTCCGCGACCCCGGCCGCGTACCACCTGCCTCCGCCCGAACTGGACGAGCACGGCGAGGAGTTGCGGGCCTGGTTGGCGGCCCCCACAAGCACGGAAGAGCCCGACACGGACACGGAGCCCCCGCATGCCTGACGCACCACCGCCCGCCCGGCCGCATCAGCCCGCCTACCCCACGGCCCTGGGCGCATCGGATCCGAAGCGGATCACTCTCCTCGGTCAGGACCTGGCCGAGGACATCATGGGCTCCGTCGGCTTCGGCGAGCTGGCGTTCTGGCTGGCGACGCAGCGCCGTCCGAGCCCCGGCGAGACCCGCGTCTTCGAAGCGGTCCTGGCGGCGCTCGCCGACCACGGCTTCACCCCCACCGCGATCGTCTCCCGGCTCACGTACCTCTCCGCCCCGGACTCGGTCCAGGGCGCACTCGCCGCGGGGCTGCTGGGCGGCGGCTCGCGCTTCCTGGGCGTCACCGAGGACACGGGCCACTTCCTCAACGAGGTCATCACCTCACTCGGCGACGGGCAACCGGCACCCGACGACCGTCCGGCCTGGGACGCGGTGGCCCTGCGCACGGTCCAACACGCCCATGACGCACACGAGTTGATCCCGGGCCTCGGCCACCACCTCCACAAACAGGGCGACCCCCGCACGCAACGCCTCATGGACATCGCCCACGAGGAGGGCGTCTTCGGCCCGCACCTCACCCTCTTCGAGGCCATCGGCCGCACCCACCCGACCGTCCTCGGCCGCACCCTCCCCCTCAACGGCGCCGGGGTGTGCGGAGCCGCCCTCGCCGACCTGGGCCTCCCGCTCCCCCTCCTGCGCGGCTTCGCCCTGCTCGCCCGCACGGCGGGCCTGATCGGCCAGCTGGCGGAGGAGATCCGCACGCCGGTCGCCCGGGACATCTTCGCCTCAGTGGAACAGCACAGCGCTCCGATCCCGCCGACCCCCGCCTCCCCGCAGGAGTAGCCCTTGTCCACCGACGAGCACGACCTCACCGAACTGGCCGTCGACCGCTGGTCCACCGCCGAGTCCCCGCGCCTGGCCGAGCTGATGACCTCCCTCGTCCGCCACCTCCACGCGTACGCCCGCGAGGTGAACCTGACGGAGGACGAGTGGGCGGCCGCGATCAAGTGGCTCACGGCGGCCGGACAGCTCAGCGACGACAAGCGCCAGGAACTCGTCCTGGCCTCCGACGTGTTGGGCCTGAGCATGCTCACCGTGGAGCTCGGCCACCGCTTCTCCGAGCGTGCCACGCCCGCCACGGTCCTCGGCCCGTTCCACATCGACGGCTCCCCCGACGTGCCGCACGCCCACGACATGTCGGACGGCCTCCCCGGCACCCCGCTCTTCCTCACCGGCACGGTCACCGACACCACGGGCCGGCCGCTCCCCCACGTCGTCCTCGACGTCTGGCAGGCCGACACCGACGGCGCGTACGAGTCCCAGGTCCCCGACGTCGACGAGGCCCGGCTGCGTGCGAAGTACACCACCCGCGAGGACGGCACGTACTGCATCCGCACCGTCGCGCCCCTCGGCTACGCCATCCCCATGGACGGCCCGGTGGGCGAGCTCATCCACCGAACCCGGATCAGCCACTTCCGCCCGGCCCACGTCCACTTCCTCATCGACCACCCGGGCCACCGCAGGCTGATCACCCACCTGTTCCGGGAGGGCGGTCAATACCTGGACAGCGACGTCGTGTTCGGCACGAAGGCCCCGCTGATCGTCCCCTTCACGGAACGCGACCCGGCCACCGCCCCGCCGCCCGACGGCAGCAAGCTCACGGAGCCGTACCTCCACGCCGAGTACACCTTCGTCCTGGAACCGGATTGACATGTAACTCCTTCCTTCAGGAAGGAGACTCTGGCCGGGCCGGTCACCGGTTCGGTCACCGCCGGATCCGTGTCATCTCCGGGTCGAACAGCGGCTCCGCCGCCGTGGTCGCCGTGACCCGGTCGCCGAAGTAGGCGATCTCGACGCGGGTGCCGGGTTCCGCGTGCTCGGCGGGGAGCCAGGCGTAGGCGATCGGGCGGCCGAGGGTGTACCCGTACGCGGCGCTGGTGACGTAGCCGCAGGGGTGGCCGTTCACGTGGACCGGTTCGTGGCCCATCACCACCGAGCGGTCGTCGTCGATGAGGAGGGCCGTGAGGCGGCGGTGCACCGTGTCCTTGGTGATGTCGGCGATCGCCTCGCGGCCCACGAAGTCGCCCTTCTTCTTGCGGACGGCGAAGCCGACCCCGGCCTCGTAGGGGTTGTGCTCGCTGGTCATGTCGTGGCCCCAGGCGCGGTAACCCTTCTCCAGGCGCAGGGAGTTGAAGGCGCTGCGGCCCGCCGCGATCACGCCGTGGTCCTGTCCGGCCCGCCAGAGCGTGTCCCACAGACGCAGGCCCATGTCGGCGGTGGTGTAGAGCTCCCAGCCGAGTTCGCCGACGTAGGAGAGCCGCATCGCGGTCACGGGGACGTCCCCGATGAAGGCCTGCTTCGCCTTGAAGTAGCCGAAGTTCTCGTGCGAGAAGTCGGTGTCGGTGAGGGGTTGCACGAGGTCGCGGGCGCGCGGGCCCCACACGCCGACGCAGCAGGTGCCGGCGGTGATGTCGCGGACCTGTACGGTGCCGTCGGCGGGCAGGTGGCGGCGCAGCCGGTCCAGGTCGAGGTTGCCGTTGGCGCCGACCTGGAAGCGGTCGGCGGCGAGCCGGGCGACGGTGAGGTCGCTCAGCACACCGCCCGCCTCGTCGAGCATC
Organism: Streptomyces fractus; assembly: GCF_049844455.1. Taxonomy (NCBI): domain Bacteria; kingdom Bacillati; phylum Actinomycetota; class Actinomycetes; order Kitasatosporales; family Streptomycetaceae; genus Streptomyces; species Streptomyces fractus. The sequence continues at coordinate 527,000 of NZ_JBMYHI010000002.1, forward strand.
AACGTGTACGTCACCGCGCCGACTGCCTTGTCCAGCTGGTTCGTTGAGAGGCGTTGCAGGAACGTGAGGGCGTTCGGGCCCTTGACCTCCAGGCGCTTGAGCGGGGTCATGTCGTACATCGCCACCCGCTCGCGGGTGACCAGCGCCTCGGCGCCCGCGATGGGCGACCAGAACCGGGAGGCCCACTCGTTGCGCTCACCGATGCGTGACACCTCGGGCAGGTGGGCGTTGGCCTCGTACCAGTGCGGGCGCTCCCAGCCACCGGCTTCCAGGAACATCGCGCCGAGTTCCTGCTGACGTGCGTGGAAGGGGCTCACGCGCAGGGGACGCGGTCGGTTCGGCGGCTGGAGCGGGTGGATGATGTCGTAGACCTCGGAGAAGCTCTGGCAGCTGCGCTCGTGTACGTAGCCGGGGGCGCGCTGCACGTCCTCGAAGCGGTTGATGTCGCAGCCGTGGACGTCGATGCCGGGCCGGCCCTCGACCATCCACTTCGCGACGGCCCTGGCGACGCCCGCCGAGTGGGTCACCCACACCGCTTCGGCGAGCCAGAAGCCGGACACCGTCGGGGATTCGCCGATCAGGGGCATGCCGTCGACGGTGAACGAGAACAGGCCGTTGAAGCCGTCGGCGATGTCCGCGTCGTTGAGCGCGGGCAACAGCCTGCGGGTGTCGGCCCAGGCGCCCTCGAAGTCGGCTTTCGTGAAGTGTAGCTTCGAGGGCTGGTCCGGGCTGTCGGCGGGGTGGGCGACGTCGTCGGGCGACAGGGGCATGGGGCGGTGGGCGTAGGAGCCGATGCCGATGCGGTCGACGAGTTCGCGGTAGTACAGGCCGGCGTCCTGGTTGCGCAGGATCGGCAGGTTCGCCTCGTCCAACTCGCTGTTGCGGCCCTTCAGTTCGGTGACCGGGGTGGTGGTGGCGTACTGGTGGCCCATGGGGACGAGCGGCACGTCCTGGCCGACCATGCGGCCGATGCGCGGGCCCCAGAATCCGGCGCAGGACACCACGATGTCGGCGGGGAAGGTGCCGCGGTCGGTGACGACGGCGGCGACGGCGCCGCCGGATGTCTCGATGTCGGTGACGGTGTGATGGCCGAGGAAGGTGGCGCCGCGGGCCAGGGCGCGGCGGGCCTGTGCCTCGCCGATGCGCAGCGCCTTGGCGAGTCCGTCGCTGGGGATGTGGTAACCGCCGAGGATGGCGTCGGGGTCGAGCAGCGGGTGGAGCTTGGCGGATTCCTCGGGGCCGAGGAGGTGGCTCTCGACACCCCAGGAGGTAAGCCAGCCGTGGCGGCGTTCAAGTTCCTTCAGGCGCTCGGGAGTTGTGGCGATCTCCAGGCCGCCGACCTGCCGGTAGCACCAGTCTCCGTCGAGGTCGAGTGCGCTCGTCTTCTCGACGGTGTAGCGCGCGAACTCGGTCATGGTCTTGGAGGGGCTGGTCTGGAAGACGAGACCGGGGGCGTGCGAGCTGGAGCCGCCGGTCGCGAAGAGGGGGCCCTGGTCGAGGACGGTGACGTCCCTCCAGCCGAGAGCGGTGAGTTCGTCGCTGAGGGAGCAGCCGACGATGCCGGCTCCGATGATGACCACCTTGGGCTGCGAAGACTGCGAGGTCATGGAGGGTCCTCCGGGAATTCAAGGGTGCACGGGGGAGGGTGCTGACCTGCCGGGGCATGTTGACCCGCCGGGGCATGAGGGATCGCCGGAGCGGCGGCCCCTGGACGGGCCTGTGGCATGCGGGAGGTGCGCCGGCCACCGCCTTCGGCGGGAACCGGCCTCAGATGATGGAGCGGATCGCGCGCTCGAAGTTCTCCACGTGCCCGGCGGCCACGGCCGAGGCCTTGGCGGCGTCGCCGTCGATGACGGCCCGCAGCAACTGCCCGTGTTCGTGGACGTGTTGCTCGAGTCCGACCAGGCGGTCGATGAACAGGCACCAGATCCGGGTGGCGAGGTTGTCGTAGGTGACCAGCGTGGATTCGAGGTACGGGTTGTACGTGACCGCGTAGACGGCACGGTGCACCGCCATGTCGAGGCGCAGCAGGCCGACTTCGCCGTGCTCCGGCGCGTCCTGCGACTCCTCCTCGACGCGGGTGAGCAGCTCGCGCAGGCGTTCCCGGTCCGCCGCGGTGGCCCGCTTGCTGGCGCGCGCGGCGGCGAGGGGTTCGAGCTCCTGGCGCACCTCGGAGATGTGGCCGAGGTCGGCGATCTGTACTTCGGTGGCGAAGGTGCCGCGCCGGGGGAAGGCGACGACGAGCCGCTCGGTCTCCAGGCGCTTGAGGGCCTCACGCACCGGGGTGCGGCCGAGGCCGAGGTCTTCGGCGAGGCGACCGTCGTGAACCGGTTCGCCGGGGCGGATCCGCAGGGTGACGAGCCGGTCCGTGATCTCCTGGTACGCCTGGTCGGCCAGTGTCGCACCGCTCGACCGGCCCCCGGCGGCGGGCACCGATGCCATCTCGCCCCTCCCGTGACATGTCCGCGATGGGACCACACCGTACCGCATCCAGGCATTGATATATCAGGGGTGCGGCACGGCGCGAGAGGCGAAGGCATGGTGGTGGGCCCGTCACACGGCGGCGGGCGCGCTCCTTTCCGCGGCGGGGGTCAGGGTGCGGCGCAGACGGTTGAAGATCTTGGACCGGTTCATGGCGAGGACCGCGGTGGCGACCCCGTTCTCCCTGTAGAGCGCCGCGAAGGACCGGCTCTCGTAGGAGCCCTCGACGAGTTCGGGCTCGGCGCCGGAGCCGACGGAGCCCGCGAGCTGGATGCGGACGTCGTACTGGTCGGACCAGAAGGACGGCGGGGTGGCACGCGGGGTCGCGGAGTGGCCGGTGAGCAGCGTGCGGGCCGCGGTGGCGGCGGACTCCGTGGCGTTCGACCAGTGCTCGATGCGGGCGTGCCGACCGGTGAAGGGGTGCGGGCGGCGGGCCACGTCGCCGACGGCGACGACATGGGGGACGCTGGAGGCGCCGCCGGCGTCGCACACCACGCCGTTGTCCACCCACACCCCGGAGTCGGCGAGCCAGTCGTCGACCGGCCGTGCCCCCACCCCGACGAGCACGATGTCCGCGGGCAGCAGCCGCCCGTCCGTGAGCCGCACCCCGGTGACCCGGCCGCCGCCGCTCTCCAGCTCCGCCACTCCGGTGCCGCACAGCAGGCGTACGCCGTGGTCGGTGTGGAGGGAGGCGCAGACGCGGCCCATCTCGGCGCCCAGCTGGCGTTCCAGCGGGGTCTCCAGCGCCTCGACCACGGTGACGTCGAGGCCCAACTGGTGGGCGGTGGCGGCGACTTCGGCGCCGATGAATCCGGCGCCGATGACCACCAGCCGGGACGCCCCGCTCACCAGCTCGGCGCGCAGGCTCCGGGCGTCGTCCAGGGTGCGCAGGGTGTGGACACCGGCGAGGCCGTCCGTGCCGGGGAGGCGGCGGGCGGCGGAGCCGGTGGCGACGACGACGCCGTCGGTGTCGATCCTGCGCCCGTCGGCGAGGATGACGGAGGTGGTGGAGCAGTCCAGGTGTACGGCGCGCCGACCCAACTCCCAGTGGACGCCCAGCTCTTCGTACTCCTCGGCGTCCCCGAGCGCGAGGGCCTCTGCCGTGACGTCGCCCTTGAGGTAGGCCTTGGACAGGGGCGGGCGGTCGTAGGGGCGGTGGAGTTCCTCTCCCACGACGGTGATCCCTCCGCCGTACCCCTCGGCGCGCAGGGACCGGACGGCGCTGACGCCGGCGAGCGAGGCGCCGACGACGGTGATGTGCTTCATGCTGGCTCCCCTACGGTGACGTGGAGCAGGACCTGACCGTCCTCGACGGTGACGTGGTGGGTGCGGACGGGCGTCTTCGCGGGCGGGCAGGTCGGGCGTCCGTCGCGCAGGTCGAACGACGCCTCGTGCAGGGGGCATTCGACGTAGCAGCCCTCCAGGAAGCCGTCGGCGAGCGAGGCGTCCTGGTGGGTGCAGGTGTCGTCGATGGCGTACACCGTGCCGTCCGCGTTGAAGACCGCGACGGGGGCCGGTACGCCCTCCGTCACGCGGACGGACTCGCCAGGGGGCAGATCTTCGATGCGGCACACCGGGATCATGGGGAACCTCCAGGAAACGAATGGACGGTCAAGTGGCGCGTTGCGTGCCGAGTCCGGCCTGGAGCCAGGCGTGGAACTCTCCGATGTGGTGTTCGCTCGGGACGAGGACGCCGCCCTTGACGTAGGCGCGCGAACTCATGGCGGGCTGGGTGCGCTCGCAGGCGTCGAAGTCCTGCTGGTTGACGCGGTGGAACAGTTCGACGGAGCGCGCCATGTCCTCACTGTCGCCGCCGCTGTCGACGACGTGCGGCAGGTAGAGCCAGTCGCACTCGACGATCGTGCGGTCGTGGGCGATCGGGTACATCCGATGGAGGATCACGTGGTCCGGGACCAGGTTGATGAACACCTGGGGCCGCACGGTGATCGCGTAGTAGCGCCGGTCCTGTTCGTCGGCGACCGAAGGGATGCGGTCGAGGCCCTCGGATCCGTCGACGGTGAAGCCCCTGGCCTCGTCGGCGAACTCGGCGCCGTGGCCGACGAAGTACTGGGCCGCGAGGCCGTCCTTGAACTCCGGGAGGACTTCCGTGAGTTCGGGGTGGATGGTGGCGCAGTGATAGCACTCCATGAAGTTCTCGATGATGAGTTTCCAGTTGGCCCGCACGTCGTACGTGATGCGCCGGCCGAGGGCGAGGTCGCCGATCGCGTAGTTCTCGATGGCGTCGGCGGCGCCCAGGCGCTCGCTCACCGCGCCGATCACCTCGTCCTCGAAGGAGGGCGGCCGCTCGGCCAGGCACACCCACACGTATCCGAGCCACTCCCGGACGTGCACGGTGACCAGGCCGTACTCGATGCGGTCGATGTCCGGCATCGACGTCAGGTTGGGGGCGGCGACCAGCTTGCCGTCGAGCCCGTAGGTCCAGGCGTGGTAAGGGCACTGGAAGTTGCGCCTGACCTCGCCCGACTCCTCGGTGCACAGCTTGGCGCCGCGGTGCCGGCAGATGTTGAGGAAGGCGCGGACGGAGCCGTCCCGGGAGCGTGAGACGAGGACGCTCTCCCGGCCGACCTGGTAGGTGCGGAAGCTGCCGGGTTTGGTGAGATCGGCTGCCCGGCTCACGCAGAACCACATGGACTCGAAGATGTGCTCCTGCTCCCGCGCGAAGATCTGCGGGTCGGTGTAGTAGTCGCCCGGAAGCGTGGACATCAGGCTCGGGGGCAGGCTCGTGACGCTCATCAGGTGTCACCTCGGTAGATGTCGTTCGGACATGCGGCAGGTGCCGAAGCGATGCGAGTTGTGTGGTGTGTGCGGTGTGAGGGACCGGTCGGCCCTCGCGCTCAGAGCGTCACCACTGAGCGCAGTACGTCTCCGCGGCGCATGGCGTCGAACGCTGACTCCACCTCGTCGAGGCCGATCTCCTCGCTGACGAACGCGCCGAGGTCGAAGCGGCCCTGGAGGTAGAGGTCGATGAGGGCCGGGAAGTCGCGGGAGGGCAGGCAGTCGCCGTACCAGGAGGACTTGAGGGCGCCGCCGCGGCCGAAGACGTCGGCGAGCGGCAGTTCCAGCTTCATGTCCGGGGTGGGCACGCCGACGAGGACGACGGTGCCCGCCAAGTCGCGGGCGTAGAAGGCTTGTCGGTAAGTCTCCGGGCGGCCGACCGCCTCCACGACGACATCCGCGCCGAAGCCGCCGGTGAGTTCACGGACGGCCCGCACGGGGTCGGTCCTGGAGGAGTCGACGGTGTCGGTGGCGCCGAACCGCTCGGCTTTCGCGAGCTTCCGCTCGTCGATGTCCACGGCGATGATGCGGGCGGCGCCGGCCACCTTCGCCCCGGTGATAGCGGCGATACCCACACCTCCGCAACCGATGACGGCCACCGAGTCGCCGCGGCCGACGCCTCCGGTGTTGACCGCCGCGCCGAAGCCCGCCATGACGCCGCAGCCGAGCAGGCCCGCCGCGGTCGCCGGAGCGGCCGGGTCGACCTTGGTGCACTGACCGGCGGCGACGAGGGTCTTCTCCGCGAACGCGCCGATGCCGAGCGCAGGGGAGAGCGCCGTGCCGTCGAGAAGGGTCATGGGTTGCGTGGCGTTGTGCGTGGCGAAGCAGTACCAGGGCCGGCCGCGCCGACAGGCCCGGCAACTGCCGCACACCGCACGCCAGTTGAGGATCACGAAGTCGCCGGGCGCCACGTCGGTGACCCCGTCACCGACGGACTCGACGATGCCGGCGGCCTCGTGGCCGAGCAGGAACGGGAACGCGTCGCCGATCCCGCCCTCCCGGTAGTGCAGATCGGTGTGGCAGACGCCGCAGGCCCGCACCTGCACCAGCGCCTCCCCCGGTCCCGGCTCCGGGACCAGGATCGTTTCCAGACAGACGGGGGCGCCCTGCTTCCGGGCGACCACCGCGCGTACCTCTTGAGTCACGGTTGAGCTCCTTGGGGTCTGTCGAGGGAGGCAGAAGAGCCGATGAGGGCCGAGGAGGAGCTGTTCAGGAGAGCCGAACTCTGTTGCGCATGAAGAACCTTGACGCGTTCTACGCAACGCCCAAACTGTCGTCTCCGTCGACGGCGCGTGTCAAGGGGGATCTGAGATCCGTCGCGGGACACCGAAGACCCGCACGTCGGACCGCCCCCGGCGCCGTCGCGCCGCCGCACGAGGCGCATGACTGTCGTCGTCCCGGGTAGCAGGACTGGCTATACGGGCGCCATATGACCAAATTCAGGAGGCGTCACTTGATGAAGAACAGTGTGCGGACGAACCCGAGGGCGGCCTTCCGCATCGCCCTGCCGCCCGCCCGCGACCAGCGCCTATAGTCGCGCCATGAGAAAGCGTGACGCAGACAGTGAGACAACGGGCTCGTCGGGCGCCGGAGTCCAGTCCGTCGACCGTGCCGTGAGCGTTCTGGAGATTCTCGCCCGGCGCGGAGAAGCGGGCGTCAGTGAGATCGCCGCGGAAATCGACGTGCACAAGTCGACGGCCTTCCGTCTGCTGGGCGCGCTGGAGGCGCGCGACCTGGTCGAACAGTCGGGTGACCGGGGGAAGTACCGGATCGGGTTCGGCATCGTACGCCTGGCCAGCTCGGTCACCGACAACTTCGATGTGACGCAGCAGGCGCGCCCGTTCTGCGAGCAGCTCGCGGAGGAATTCGGTGAGGCCGTCAACATCGCGATCCTGCAAGAGCATTACGCGGTGAACGTGCTCCAGGTGCGCGGCCCAATGGCGGTCAGTACGCACAATTGGGTCGGCCAGCTCACCCCGATGCATGCCACATCCAGTGGAAAGATATTGCTCGCCCATGTACCGGAGGGAGAGCGGGCGGAAATGCTCGCGGCCTCCCACATGAAAAAGATGACACCGCACACCCTGACCGCCAAGGGAAAGCTCGAGAAGGATCTCGCGCAGACCCTTGAACGCGGATATGCGGTGACACTGGAGGAATTGGAGATCGGGCTGCACGGAATGGCCGCGCCCATCAGGAACGCCCAGGGTGAGGTCATCGCCGCGATCAGCGCCTCGGGTCCCGCCTACCGGTTCACCGAGGAGCGGATGCACGAGCTCTCCCCCACGCTGCTGCGGAGCGCGCAGGACATCAGCCGCAAGATGGGCTACCTGGACTGACCGGGGGCCTCCCCCTCGGCCGGCTCCATCCGGATGATCACGGCCTTGGACGTGGGGGTGTTGCTGTTCTCGGCGACGCTGTCCAGCGGCACGAGGACATTCGTCTCGGGGTAGTAGGCGGCGGCCGAGCCCCGGGGCGTCGGGTAGCCGACGACGCGGAAGGCGGGCGCCCTGCGTTCGCTGCCGTCGGTCCACACGCTGATCAGGTCGACCAACGCGCCTTCCGCGATGCCGAGTTCGGCGAGGTCCTCGGCGTTGGCCAGGACGACGCGCCGCGCGCCCTTGACGCCTCGATAGCGGTCGTCCATCGCGTACGGGATGGTGTTCCACTGGTCGTGCGAGCGCAGCGTCTGAAGGATCAGGTGGCCGGGCGGCGCGGTGAGCCCGGTGAACTGGTTCGCGGTGAAGACGGCGGTGCCGCTCGCCGTCCGGAAGATGCGCTTGTTGACGGGATTGGGCAGGTTGAAGCCGCCCGGTTCCCTGACGCGCTGGTTGAAGTCGTCGAATCCCGGCACCACGTTCGCGATGTGCTCGCGAATGGTGTCGTAGTCGTTCTCGAATGCCTGCCAGGTGATCCCGTGCCGGTCGCCGAGGGTCCTGCGGGCGAGCCGGCTGATGATGGACACCTCGCTGAGCAGCGCGGGTGAGGCGGGGGCGAGCCGGCCGCGGGTGGCGTGCACGTCGCTCATCGAGTCCTCGACCGTCATGAACTGCTCACCGCCCGACTGAATGTCGCGGTCGCTGCGCCCCAGCGTCGGGAGAATCAGCGCGGTGCGGCCGCACACGGCGTGCGAGCGATTCAGTTTCGTGGAGATGTGGGCCGTCAACCGGCAATTGCGCAGGGCCCGTTCGGTCACGTCGCTGTCGGGCGTGGCGCGGACGAAATTGCCCGCGACGCCCACGAACACCTGGGCCCGCCCGTCGCGCATGGCCCGGATCGCGTCGACCGCGTCGACCCCGTGCCGGGTGGGCGGGGCGAAGCCGAATTCCTTCTCCAGGGCGTCGAGGAACGACTGCGGCATGCGCTCCCACACGCCCATGGTGCGGTCGCCCTGCACATTGCTGTGGCCGCGCACCGGGCAGACGCCGGCGCCGGGCCTGCCGATGTTTCCGCGCAGCAGCAGGAAATTGACGACTTCGCGGATGGTGGGGACGCCGTGCTTGTGCTGGGTGAGGCCCATCGCCCAGCACACGATGACGTTCTTGGCGCCGAGCACCCGCTGGTGGACCTCCTCGATCTCCTCGCGGGTGAGTCCCGTGGCCTTGAGGACCTCCGCCCAGTCGAGCCCGCGGATGTTGTCCGTGAAGACCTCGTAGCCCGAGGTGTGGGCGTCGATGAACTCGCGGTCGAGGACGGTGCCGGGCGCCTTGTCCTCGGCCTCCAGGAGCAGCAGGTTGAGCGCCTGGAACAGGGCGAGGTCGCCGCCCGGCCGGATCTGGAGGAACTGGTCGGCGATCTCGGTTCCCCGGCCGATGACGCCGCGCGCCTTCTGCGGGTGCTTGAAGCGCAGCAGCCCCGCCTCGGGCAGCGGATTGACCGCGACGATCTTCCCGCCGCGCCGCTTGGTCTCTTCAAGCGCGGTGAGCATCCGGGGGTGGTTGGTGCCGGGGTTCTGGCCGACGACGAACACGAGGTCGCTGTTGTGCAGGTCGTCGAGGCTGACGCTGCCCTTGCCGATGCCGAGCGTCTCGTTGAGGGCGGAGCCGCTGGACTCGTGGCACAGGTTGGAGCAGTCGGGCAGGTTGTTGGTGCCGTAGGCGCGGGCGAACAACTGGAGCAGAAAAGCAGGCTCGTTGGCGAGCCGGCCCGAGGTGTAGAACAGCGCCTCGTCGGGGGTGTCGAGCCCGTTCAGCTCGTCGGCGAGCAGGCCGAGCGCGCCGTCCCAGCCGATCGGCTCGTAGTGGTCGCTGTCCGGGTACTTGACCATGGGCTCGGTCAGCCGGCCCTGCTGGTTGAGCCAGTAGTCGGAGCGCTCGGCCAGCTCGCTGACCGGGTGCTCGGCGAAGAACTCCCGGGTGACGCGGCGGGTGGTGGCCTCGTCGGCGATGTGCTTGGCGCCGTTCTCGCAGTACTCGTTGCGGTGCCGCTTGTCCGGCGCGCCCTCGGGCCAGGCGCAGCCCGGGCAGTCGATGCCGCCGTCCTGGTTGATGTTGAGCAGGGTCAGGGCGGTGCGCTTGGGCGAGGTCTGGCTCAGGGCGTACTGGAGGGCGTGGGCGACGGCGGGCGCCCCGGTGGCCCAGGTCTTGGGCTTGCTCAGGGAAAGATCCTCTTCGGGCTCTTCGATCGCGCGCACGCCCATCACCTCTACGTCTCCGACTCACAGGGAGCCGACGCGCCCCCGCGGCCCAGCATTCGTCCGCGCCGACCCACGGTCAAAGCGGAAAATCCGATCGTTGATAGGCAGCTACGATCATGGGGAGGGCTCGTCCACCGAAGTCGGCCGGGAAGGGGGTGGGGCCGTGCTCCTGCGCCAGCTCGAATACCTCGTCGCGCTCACCGGCACCGGGCACTTCGCCAAGGCCGCCGAGCAGTGCTTCGTGTCGCAGCCGACGCTGTCCGAGGGCATCCGCAAGCTGGAGACCGAGCTGGGTGTGCCGCTGGTCCGGCGCGGCCGGCGCTTCGAGGGTCTGACGGCGGAGGGCGAGCAGGTCGTCCTGTGGGCCCGGCGGATGCTCGCGGACCGGGACGCGATGGAGGCGGGGCTCACGGCGCTGCGCGCAGGGCTCAGCGGGGAGCTGCGGCTCGGCGCGGTGCCCACGGCGGTCGGCGCGGTCGCGCTGCTCACCCAGCCGTTCTGCGCGGCCAATCCGCACACCACGGTGAACGTCCAGGCCGATCTCCAGGGCGACGAGATCGTGCGCCGGCTGCGCGCCTTCGAGCTGCACGGGGCGGTCTCGTACCACAGCCGGAGCCTGGATCTGCCGTTCGTGCCGCTGTACCGGGAGCGCTATGTCGTGCTCACCCAGGAGGACCCGGGCCGGTCGGCGCAGGAGATCAGCTGGACCGAGGCGGCCGCGCTGCCGTTGTGCCTGCTGCATCCGCGGATGCTGGGCCGCCGGGTCCTGGACGACGTGTTCGCGGAGCTGTCCCTCTCGGTGGCGCCGCGCGTGGAGACGGACTCCATCGCCTCGCTGATCGCGCATGTGCGCACGGGCCAGTGGTCGAGCATCATCCCGCACACCTGGCTGCACGTCTTCGGTATCCCCTCCGGGATGGAGGCCGTACCGCTGCACGGTCCGCGGCGCAGCGCGCGGATCGGTCTGCTGCTGCCGCCGCGCGATCCGCTGTCGGTGATGGAGCAGGCGCTCGCGGACCTCGCCCGCGCCTCACGGATGCACACCGTCCTCGACGTGCTGCCTGGCTGACAACTGGCCACTGCGAAGCGGCGGTTGCCGGCTTGTTCTCCCCCTCCGGACACCATTGACGCGCCCCTGAGGCGCTGGCTACCGTGACGACGACCGCCACTGATATATCAGTGCGTCACCAGTCGGTTTCCAAGGAGTCCTCATGGCCCGCGACGTCCTGCCCGACCACCCCGATTTCCTGTGGCGCAACGCCGAGCCGAAGAAGTCCTACGACGTCGTGATCGTGGGCGGTGGCGGACACGGGCTTGCGACCGCGTACTACCTCGCCAAGAACCACGGCATCACGAACATCGCCGTCCTGGAGAAGGGGTGGCTCGCGGGCGGGAACATGGCCCGCAACACCACGATCATCCGCTCCAACTACCTTCTGGACGAGAGCTCGGGCATCTACGAGAGCTCCCTCAAGCTGTGGGAGACGCTGGAGCAGGATCTCGACTACCCGATCCTGTTCAGCCAGCGGGGCGTCCTCAATCTCGCGCACAACCTCCAGGACGTCCGCGACAGCAAGCGCCGCGTGTACGCGAACCAGCTCAATGGCATCGACGCCGAGTGGCTGGAGCCCGACGAGGTCGCCAAGGTGTGTCCGATCGTCAACACGAGCCCCGATGTGCGTTATCCCGTGCACGGTGCCACGTACCAGCCGCGCGCGGGCATCGCCAAGCACGACTACGTGGCGTGGGGGTTCGCCCGCCGCTGCGACGCGTACGGCATCGACCTCATCCAGAACTGCGAGGTCACCGGCATCGATGTGGGCGGGGGCCGGGTCACCGGGGTGCGGACGACGCGGGGGCGGATCGCCGCCGGGAAGGTGGCACTCGCGGCAGCCGGACACACCTCCGTCCTCGCGCGGATGGTCGGCCTGCGCCTTCCTTTGCAGAGCCACCCGCTCCAGGCCCTCGTCTCCGAACTCCTCGAACCGGTGCACCCGACCGTCGTGATGTCCAACGCGGTGCATGTGTACGTCTCGCAGGCCCACAAGGGCGAACTCGTCATGGGCGCGGGCATCGACAGCTACAACGGGTACGGGCAGCGCGGCGCCTTCCACATCATCGAGCGGCAGATGGCCGCCGCTCTGGAGCTGTTCCCGGTGTTCGCGCGGGCCCACATGCTGCGCACCTGGGCCGGCATCGTCGACACCACCCCGGACGCCTCCCCCATCGTCGGGCTCGCCCCGGTCGAGGACCTGTACCTCAACTGCGGCTGGGGAACCGGCGGGTTCAAGGCGACGCCGGGTGTCGGGTGGGCGTACGCGCACACCATCGCGACCGGTGAACCGCATGACACCAACGCGCCGTTCACCCTCGACCGGTTCACGACCGGCGCCCTCGTCGACGAGCACGGCGCCGCCGCCGTCGCGCACTGAGCACCCTGAGGAGACCGTGAGATGCAGCTGATTCCCTGCCCCTGGTGCGGCCCGCGCGAGGAGACCGAGTTCCACTACGGCGGCCAGGCACACGTCGTCCACCCCGAGGACCCGCAAGCGCTCGACGACGAGCAGTGGGCCCAGTACGTCTTCTTCCGCGACAACCCCAACGGGCCGTTCGCCGAGCGGTGGGCGCACACAGCGGGCTGCCGCCGCTGGTTCAACGCCGTGCGCGACACGGTGAGTTACGAGTTCCTGTCCGTGGAGGCGACCTCATGACCACGCCCGTCCGTACCACTGCCTTCCGCACCGCTTCCGACACGTATGGCCGTATCGATCGCTCCACCACGCTCACCTTCACCTTCGACGGGGTCGACCACACCGGCCACCCCGGTGACACCCTCGCCTCCGCGCTCCTCGCGAACGGTGTGCACCGGGTGGCGACGAGCATCAAGTACGGACGGCCGCGCGGCATCCTGGCCGCCGGTGTCGAGGAGCCCAACGCGCTCGTCCAGATCGAGGCACCGTTCCCCGAGCCGATGCTCACCGCCACCACGGTCGAGCTCTACGACGGCCTGGTGGCGCACGGTCTCGGCGGCCAGGGGCGGCTCGCCACCGAGCCCGATCCAGCCCGCTACGACGCTAAGCACCTGCATGCCGAGCTGCTGATCGTCGGCGCGGGTCCGGCCGGACTCGCCGCCGCGCTCGCCGCGTGCGACGCCGGGATCCGCGTCGTACTCCTCGACAGCGCCCCGGAGCCCGGGGGCAGTCTGCTCGGCACGCGGGAGACCGTCGACGGCCGCCCCGCGCAGGAGTGGGTGGACGCGGTGACGGCCCGGCTCGCGGCGGCCGGGAACGTGACGGTCCTGACCCGCACCACCGCGTTCGGCCACTACGACGACAACCTCGTCCTCGCCCTGGAGAAACGCACGGACCACCTCGGCGCCGCGGCCCCGAGCCACGTGTCACGCCAGCGGGTGTGGCGCATCCGGGCCGGGCAGGTCGTGCACGCGACCGGTGCCACCGAACGGCCGATCGCCTTCGACGACAACGACCGCCCCGGCATCATGCTCGCCTCCGCGGCCCGTACGTACCTCAACCGGTACAGCGTACTCGTCGGCCGCCGGGCCGCGGTCTTCACGACGAACGACTCCGCCTACGACGCGGTGCTCGAACTCGCTGACGCAGGCGTGGAGTTCGCGGCCGTGGTCGACGCGCGGCCGACCGTCCCGGAGCGGCTCGCCGGGGCGCTGGCCGAGCGCGGCATCCCGCTCCACCGCGACCACGTCGTCACCGGGACCAGCGGCGCCGACCGGATCTCCCGCGTGCACATCGCCCGGCGTTCGGCGGACGGACCCCGGCGGCACGGCGTCGACTGCGACGTGCTGCTCGTCTCCGGCGGCTGGAACCCGGCCGTGGCCCTGTTCAGCCAGGCCCGTGGAGAGCTGCGGTACGACGCGGGGCTCGCCACGTTCGTGCCGGCCGAGGCACTCTCGACCGTACGGACGGCGGGCGCCGCGGACGGTCTGCGTACGCTCGGCCAGTGTCTCAGCAGCGGCGCCGCCGCGACGGCCGCGGCGCTGGAGGCGCTCGGCGTTCCGGTTGGGCCGGTCGCGCCGGTCGGCGTTCCGGCCGCCGCGACGGAACTCCCTTCTCCCAGCGCGGTGTTGTGGCGCGTACCGAGCCCACGGGACGGCGCGGACGGGTCTGCGCAGTTCGTCGACCTTCAGCGCGACGCGCTCGTCAGCGACGTGTTCCGGGCCACCCGCGCCGGGCTCCGTTCCGTCGAGCACGTGAAGCGGTACACCACCATCGGCACCGCGCACGACCAGGGCCGTACGTCCGGGATCCTCACCTCGGGCATCGTCGCCGAGGCGCTCGGCGCGGAGGTGGCGGACCTCGGCACCACCGGCTTCCGGCCTCCCGTGCAGCCCATCGCGTTCGCCGCCTTCGCGGGCCGCAACCGGGGCGAGCTGTTCGACCCGGTGCGGGTGACCGCGCTGCACGCCTGGCACGAGCGGCACGGCGCGCTGTTCGAGGACGTCGGCCAGTGGAAGCGGCCGTGGTACTACCCGCTGCCCAGCGAGACGTTGGAGGAGGCGGTGCGGCGCGAGTGCCGCGCGGCGCGGGGCGGCGTGGCCATGATGGACGGCTCGACGCTCGGCAAGATCAGCGTGCAGGGTCCCGACGCGGGCGAGCTCCTCGACCGGCTCTACACGAACATGATGGCCACCCTGAAGCCGGTCCGGATCCGCTACGGCGTCCTGTGCGGCGTCGACGGGATGGCCATCGACGACGGCACGGTCATCCGTGTCTCGGAGAACGAGTTCCTCGTCACGACCACGACGGGCAACGCGGCCAAGGTCCTGGAGTGGATGGAGGAGTGGCTCCAGACGGAGTGGCCCGAGCTGCGCGTCCACCTCACCTCGGTGACCGAGCACTGGGCGACGATCCCGCTCGTGGGCCCCCGCTCGCGCGAGGTGCTCGCCTCGGTCGTCGACGACGGCCTGGACGTCTCCAACGAGGCGTTCCCGTTCATGAGTTGGCGCGACACGGTGATCGCCGGTGTCGAGGCCCGGGTGTGCCGGATCAGCTTCTCCGGCGAGCTCGCGTACGAGGTCAATGTGCCGGCCTGGTACGGGACACACGTCTGGCAGGCGCTGTACGACGCCGGGCAGCCGCTCGGCCTCACCCCGTACGGCACGGAGACCATGCACGTGCTGCGCGCCGAGAAGGCGTACCCGATCATCGGGCAGGACACCGACGGCACGGTCACCCCGCAGGACCTCGGCATGAACTGGGTGATCTCCAAGAAGAAGCCGGACTTCGTCGGCAAGCGATCCTTCGCCCGGCCCGAGAATCAGCGCCCCGACCGCAAGCAGCTGGTCGCCCTGCTGCCCACCGACGAGCACACCCTGCTCCCGGAGGGCGCGCAGGTCATCGCCACGGAGACGATCCCCGCACCGCCCGTCCCGATGCTCGGCCACGTCACCTCCAGTTACCGCAGTGACGCGCTGCAACGCACTTTCGCGCTGGCGCTCGTGCGCTCCGGCGCGGCCCGCGTCGGCGAGACCCTCTACGTCCCGCTCGACGGCGCCACCGTGCCGGTGACCGTCGCCGAACCCGTCCTCTTCGACAAGGAGGGAGCCCGCCGTGACGGCTGACACCCCCGTACGCACGAGTCCACTCGCCCACTGGGAACCGCGCCTGCCGCCCGGCATGACCGCGCGCGAACTCCCGTTCCTCACGCAGCTCACCCTCCGCGTCGCTCCCGGCAGCACGGCCGCCCGAAGTGTGGAGGCACACCTGGGTCACGCCCTGCCCGGTCCCGGCCGGGCGCACCTGGACGCGGACGTCGAGACACTGTGGCTCGGCCCCGACGAATGGCTCCTGGTGGCGCCCGCGGGCCGGTCCGCCGAACTCGTCACCGGTCTGCGCGCCGCGATCGGCGGGGAGTTCGCGACGGTGACCGACACGTCGGCGCAGCGCACCGTGCTCGCACTGTCCGGCGAGTTGGTGCCGGACGTCCTCGCGCAGGGCTGCGCCCTGGATCTCGACGCCCGCGCCACCCCCGCCGGCGCCTGCCGCACCACGCTGCTCGCGCAGGCGGGGGTCACGCTCGTGGTCCGTGAGGCAGGTCCCCGGCACGTGTGGCTACTCGTCAGGTCGTCCTTCGCCGGCTATGTCGCGGCGTGGGTCGCGGACGCCTGCACGGAGTTCGTCGGGAACGCTGCCGCACGGACACCGCACGGGCCTACTCCACCGCCACCGGCCGCCGCGCCAGCTTCGTCGCCTCCCCCACGTCCGTGAGGGGTCGCAGCCAGTACGTGTGGGCGTAGTCCCGGTCGGTGAGCAGTTTGTACGGGGCGTGGGTCTGGGCGCCCCAGCTGTCGTCGCCGCCGACGCCCATCTGACGGTGGTTGACGCGCAGGACGACCTCGTCACGCGGGTCGAGCTGGTAGTCGTGGCGCGCTCCGACGGACAGGTCCTCCGGAGTGAAGTGCGAGGCCGTGATCTCCAGCAGCGGGCGGTCGGCCGTCGGGTCCGCGGCGACGAGCAGGCCGCGCCCGCGCCCGTCGGTGAGCGCCGCCCAGCGTACGTCCGTCTTGTTGCCGTTCTCCTGGGGGCGGATGTACGAGGTCCACTGCTCGGCCACGGTGGAGTCCCAACGCCCCACGTCGGTACCGTCGTTGCGGTCCCAGTGGTTCTCCTCCGGGCCGCGGCCGTAGTAGTGCAGCCGGTCCAGGGCCGCGGGCAGCCGCAGGATCGTGCCGACCTCGGGGAGGTACGGGAGGGTGGAGGCGCCGGGGTGCAGGGCGTTGTCGATCTTGACGGCGCCGTCGCCGAAGACCGTGTACGTGGTGGCGTAGGTGGACTCGGTGGTGGTGGGCAAGGTGCCCTTGACCTCGATGCGTACGGCCCGGCCGTCGAGGTCGCGCACACTGACCCCGGTCACCTTGCGGCGCGTGCCCGCGTCCCGCCAGGTCTGGTTGCGGGTGTGCTGGCCGTTGCCGTGGTCGTTGTCGGTCGGGGCGCGCCAGAAGTTCGGCACGGGCCCCGCGTCGACGAGCCGGACGCCGCCGGCTTCGTAGGAGGTGATGACGCCGGTCGCCTTGTCGAGGGCGAGGGTGAAGCCGCTCCCGGTGACGGAGACGGCCTTGTCGCCGTCCTCGTAGCGCAGTGCCGGTATGTTCTTCAGCGGTACGGGTGTCACCTTCGGGCTGCCCGCGTCGAGCGGGAGCTGTGCACGCGCCACCTCGAAGCCCGCGTCGGCCCACGGCGTGTCGTCCTTCAGCCGGAAGGACAGGTGCAGGAAGAACTCGGCGCCGGGCGCGGGGGCGCTGGGCAGCTTCAGCGGGACGGTGATGTCCTTGTGCGCGAGCGGCGCGACGTCGAGCTGGCTGCGGCTCAGGCTGCCCTTCTGGATCACTTCGCCGTCCCTGGCCAGTTCCCAACGGCCGTCGTACTCACGCAGGTTGGTGAACAGGAACTCATTGGTGACGGTGACGTCCCCCGCTCCCCCGCCGTCCTTCGGTGACACCTGGATCGCCTGGTAGATCCGCTTGATCTCGGCGGCCTTGCCGGTGTGCCCGCGGTCCGCGGTGACGATGCCGTCGGCCTCGAAGTTGCCGTCGTTGGGGTTGTCACCCCAGTCGCCGCCGTACGCGAAGAAGGTCTTGTCGCGCGGCTTCTTCTCGGTGACACCTACGGTCTTGGCGTCGAACCAGAAGCGCACACCCTCGCCGTCCGGGCCGCGTCCGTCGTCGGCGAGTTCGGTGGCGCTCAGGGCGCGTGCGTACACGCGGGCGCGGCGGATGGTGCCGCTGAACTCGCGGGTCATGTTGTCGACGTCCACGCCGAGGGCGAGCGGCGCGGTGTTGCTGCTCGGCTTGCCTGTCGTGGTCTTCGTGGCCTTCACCGACCCGTCGACGTACAGCGTGAGCGTGCCCGCGCTCGCGTCGAAGACACCGGCGACGTGGTGCTCGCCGCCCGTCCAGCCGTCGGCCGGGGTGGCCCAGCTCGCGGTGATCCACTGACCGCCGGAGTAGATGAAGAACTCGAGCGTCTTGTCGTTCTGCTTGAGCGCGTAGTGGGTGTCGCCCTTGGCCACGATCGGCTGGTGGTAGCCGGTGACGCGCGGGGTCACCCAGGCTTCGAGGGTGAGCGAGCCCGTCAGATCGAGGCGCTCGTCGCGGGCGAAGACGGTGGCGCCGCTGACCCCCTTGTCCCGGCTGAACTCGCCTGCCGGGTTGATGAGTTCACCCTTCAGGCCGACGGGCCCGGTCTCCGTCAGCTGCGTCCGCGGCGGCGTCGGCCAGCTCAGCGACTGGTCGACGAAGTCCCAGATCCAGCCGCCCTGCAACACGTCGTAGCGGCGTACGAGGTCCCAGTACTCCTTGACGTTGCCGTTCGAGTTGCCCATCGCGTGGCAGTACTCGATCATCACGTACGGGCGGGTGTCGGAGGTGTCCTTGGCCTTCGACTCGATGTGGCTCGTCGACGGGTACATCTCGGAGCGGATGTCACTCACACCGGGGCTGTCGTCGCCCTCGTACTGGATGACACGGGTGGTGTCGTAGGAGCGGATCCAGTCGTGCATGGCGGTGAAGGTGGAGCCGGAGCCGGCCTCGTTGCCGAGTGACCAGATGACGACGGATGCGTGGTTCTTGTCGCGGTGGACCATGTTCTGGGCGCGGGCGACGCACGCCTTCGTCCAGTCGGGGTGGCTCGCCGGGTAGTCGTCGCGGACGCCGTGGGTCTCGAGGTTGGTCTCGTCGACGAGGTACAGACCGTACTCGTCGGCGAGTTCGAGCCAGATCGGGTTGTTGGGGTAGTGCGAGGTGCGGACCGTGTTCATGTTCATCCGCTTGATGATTTCGATGTCCCGCACCATGTCGGCGCGGGTGAGCGCGGTGCCGCGGTCGGGGTGCATCTCGTGCCGGTTGGTGCCGCGGAACGACACCGGCTTTCCGTTGATCCGCATCAGCCCGTCCTTGAGCGCGAACTCGCGCAGGCCGACGCGGTGCGACAGCGTCTCGATCACCTTGCCGGCCGGGTCGCGCAGGCGGAGCACGGCGGTGTAGAGGTACGGGTTCTCGGCCGACCAAAGGCGCGGCGAGGGAACGGACTTGGCGGCCTGCACCGTCACCTCGGCGTCGGTGAGCGCGGCCTTCTGGGTGAGTGGGCGGGGCCAGACGGCGTGCCCCGCGGCGTCGTAGAGCTGGGTCTCGACGCTGTACGAGCCCGCTTCGCCGGCGTAGTCGTGCACGGTGGCGGTGACGGAGAGTTCGGCGGTGGTGTGTCCGTCGCCGAGCGGGGTGTCGAGCTTGAAGTCGCGCAGGTGCACGGAGGGCGTCGAGTAGAGGTACACCGAGCGGAAGATGCCGCTCAGCCGGATCATGTCCTGGTCTTCCATCCAGTCGCCGTCGGAGAAGCGGTAGACCTCGACGGCGAGCTGGTTGGTGCCTTCGGTGAGGTGCGGGGTGATGTCGTACTCGGCCGGGGTGAAGGAGTCCTCGTGATAGCCGACGAGCTTGCCGTTGACCCACACGTAGTGGGCCGACTTGACGCCCTCGAAGTGCAGGAAGACGCGTCTGCCCTTCCAGCCCTTCGGCACGGTGAAGGTGCGCCGGTACTGGCCGACGGGGTTGTAGCGGGTCGGCGACGCGGGCGGCCGGGCCTCCTCGCCGAGGCCGTTGGCACCCCACCACGGGTAGGTGATGTTGGTGTAGATCGGGAAGTCGTGCCCGTGCAGCTGCCAGACGGCGGGGACGGGGATGGTGCCCCACTTCCCGTCGTCGAGGTCGGTCCGGTAGAAGTCCTCGTCACGCTCCGACGGCCGGTCGACGTACGCGAACTTCCAGTCGCCGTCGAGGCTTTGGCGGTACGGGGAGCGGGTCCGGTCGGCGGCGAGGGCCTGGGCCACACTCTCGTACGGCATCAGGGTGGTGTGCGGTGGCTCGGTGCCGAGCCGGAACAGGTCGATGTGACCGTTCCACTCGTCCCCGTCGGCCGCGCGGGCCTGTGTGCCGGGGAGGGACAGGGGCAGGGCGAGCGCCCCGGCGACGGCCGCGCCCGCCTGGAGCAGGCGGCGACGGCTGAGCGGCATGGGGTGCGGGTGGTGGGCTTGCGGCATGGCTGTGCCCCTTCTGCGGGTGTGGACACGTGCAACTGGTGCGGCGCGGAACGCCTGTTGAGCCGGCACCACCCTAAGAAGACAACACAACCGACACAATGACGCCGTAGGACTTTGTTGATTTCTGAGCAGAATGAAGGCCGCACCGCCGTTGCGCCGGCGGTGCGGCCTCTCGAAGTGACACGTCGACGGGGGCCGGTCAGTCGACCGGCGTGGCCCGCCGCGGGATGAGGAACAACGCCCCCATGGACAGCACGCAGCAGCCCACGATGTAGAGGCTGATGCCGGTGCTGGACCCCGTGTCCTCCAGGATGGCGGCGGCGATCAGCGGGGCCGGGCCGCCGGCGATGACCGAGGCGAGCTGATAGCCGAGGCCGGCGCCGCTGTAGCGGACGTTGGCACCGAAGCCCTCGGCGATGAGCGCGGCCTGGGGCCCGTACTGCATGTCGTGGAAGACCAGGGACAGCACGATGGCGAGCAGCACGAGCCCTGGCGTCCTGGTGTTGAGCAGGGCGAAGTACGGGAACGCGAACGCGCCGACGCACACGATGCCGACCCCGTACACCAGGCGGCGCCCGTAGCGGTCGGAGAGGTGTCCGAAGACGGGGATGGTGAGCAGGCCGATGGCGGCGGCGATGAGGGTGTCGTTGAGCAGGTCGTCACGGGCGATTCCGAGATGGGAGGTCCCGTACGTCAGGACGAAGGTGATGAAGAGGTAGAACGGCGCCTGTTCGGAGAGCCGGACGAACGCGGCGGCGATCACTTCGCGCCACTGGTGACGCAGCACGTCCCACAACGGCACGCGGACGACGGCCTCCTCGCGCTTCACGGCGGTGAAGTCGGGGCTCTCCAGGACCTTGAGGCGTACGTAGAGGCCGATGGCGACGAGCACGGCGCTCGCGAGGAACGGCACCCGCCAGCCCCAGTTCTCGAAGTCGTCCCCGGAGGCGGAGCTCAGCCACTTGACCATGCCGGTGGAGATAAGCAGCCCGAGCGGCACACCCAACTGCGGCCAACTGGCCATCAGTCCACGGCGTTTCTTCGATCCCCACTCCATGGACAGCAGCACCGAGCCGCCCCACTCGCCGCCCACCCCGATGCCCTGGAAGACGCGGAGCACGACGAGGAGGACCGGCGCGGCGAGCCCGATCGAGGAGTAGGTGGGCAGACAGCCGATCAGTACGGTGCTCACGCCCATCAGCAGCAGGGTGATGACGAGCGTCGACTTGCGGCCGACCCGGTCGCCGAAGTGCCCGAAGATCGCGGCGCCGATGGGGCGGGCGGCGAACCCGACGAACTGCGTGCCGAAGGAGGCGAGCACGCCCGTGTACTCGGACTGCCCGGGGAAGAACAGGTGCGGGAAGACGAGCGCGGCGGCCGTCCCGTAGAGAAAGAAGTCGTACCACTCGATGGCGGTGCCGACCGTACTGGCGACGACCGCGCGGTTGCGGTGGCCGCGCGCGTCGGCCCGCCCCGCCTGTGACCCTGCGATATCCGTTTTCACGACGACTCCCTGCCCTGCCATCGGTCGAGCCACGGTGCCCGGGAACGAAACCTCCGCGAGAGTGCTCCCCGGTCACGTGCATGTCAAGGAATCCCGCAATGTTCAACTACTGGCCGCGCCCGCCCGTTGATAGCCTCCGGCACCATGGCGCGCGTATGGACACTCCCGACAGTCATGCTGGTCATCGGCGCAGTCGCCGCAGCCGGCCTGTTCCACCAGGGAAACCCCGGCGCGGCCATCGGCCTCCTGCTCCTCTTCGCGCTGCTCGCCGCCGTGAACTCACCACTGATCTTCCCGAGATCCCGCAGCGCGTCGGAGGCCCGCCGCCGCAGCGCCCAGGACGGCCGCCCGATCATCTACTGGCGCCCGGGCTGCACCTACTGCATGCGTTTGCGCCTCCACCTGGGCCGCACCGCCCACCGATTCCACTGGGTGAACATCTGGCGCGACGCCGAAGGCGCGGCGACGGTACGCGCGGCGAACGCCGGCAACGAGACGGTCCCGACCGTCACCACAACCGACGGCACACACACCAACCCGGACCCGGCCTGGGTACGGGTGCAGTAGCGGCGATCCGCCACAATGGATCCGTGCCCCACGTCCCGCCCTCCCGTCATCTGCTGCGTGCCCGTGATCTCGCGGACGCGCGGTACGGCGAGGCGCTCACGGTGGGGGATCTCTCGGCGGCTGCCGGACTGTCGGCCGCGCACTTCAGTCGGAGCTTCAAGGCCGCGTTCGGGGAGTCGCCGCATCAGTACCTGCTGACCCGGCGCCTGGAGCGGGCCGCCGCTCTGCTGCTTGCCACCGACTGGACGGTGGCCGATGTGGGGGTCGCGGTGGGGCTGCGCGGCATCGGGTCGTTCACGACGAGTTTTCGGCGGATGTACGGGGTGACCCCGCAGGCTTACCGGGCGGCGCATCCTCCCGCCGCGCGGCATGTGCGCATCCCCCGGTGTGTCGCGATGGCGTACGGACGGCCGCGGAACCGCACGTTTCGAGAAGACAGCGCCCCGCCGGGTGCCTAGCGTCGGTGTCGGGACCGAAGGGGTCCCGAAGCGGAACGGCCGATGAGTGAGGCGCGAGGACCGACATGCCGACCACGATCAAGATCGCCAATGCGCAGTTCTGGGTGCACGACCAGGACGAGGCGCTCGACTTCTACACCACGAAGCTTGGCTGGGAGGTCCGGGCCGACGTGACGATGGAGGCCTGGGCCTTCCGGTGGCTGTGTGTCGGGCCGCCCGGCGGCGAGGGGCCCGCGCTCGTGCTGATGCCGGTGCCCCGGCCGCCGATGCTCGACGAGACGGACAGCGCCCACCTGTCGGAGCTCGTGGCCAAGGGGGCCGGCGGAACGCTGTTCCTGGAGACCGACGACTGCAAGGCCTCCTACGACGAACTGTCCGCGCGGGGCGTCACCTTCAACGATCCGCCGACCACGCAGCCGTACGGCATCGACACCTCGTTCCGGGACCCCTCGGGCAACAACATCCGGTTGACGCAGGTGCTCGAATTCGATCCCGGTCGGAGCTGACCGCGCGCGGCGCCCCGCATCTCACGACGCTCTGACGTGGCGGCCGTCCTGCGCGTACTCCGCGCGGGCCGCCTCCAGGAGGTTGCGCCAGGACGTGACGGTGGGGCGCCGGCGCAGCAGGGCACGCCGTTCGCGTTCCGTGGCGCCGCCCCAGACGCCGTACTCGATGCGCTCGTCCAGGGCGTGCGCCAGGCACTCGGTCCTGACCTCGCACGTGTCGCAGAACCGCTTGGCGTGGGACTGCGCCGCGCCTTCCACGAACAGGTCCTCGGGGTCCGTGGCCCTGCACGCCGCCTTGTCCCACCACGAGTTGAAGATGTCCGCCACTCTCCGCTCCTTGCTCCTGGCAAATTCGGTCTGTCTCAGGTGCGATTCGCGACCGTACGCCATAGATCGCCAACAGGCAGCCCATGACCAGGAGTTGAACGGTGAGTCACCAGTGGTTCCGGGCCGTCAGCCGAGCCCGGTCAGCGCGTCACCGAGCCTGCGGAGCGCCTCGTCCACGGTGGCGCGCGGACAGCCCAGGTTCACCCTCATGTAGCCGTGCCCCTCGGCCCCGAACTTCTGGCCCCGGTCCAGCCACAGACGCGCCTCGGTGAGCATGAACCTGTCCAGCGCCTCGGCGTCCATCCCGAGGCCCCGGCAGTCCATCCACGCCAGGTACAGCGCGTCGGCGGGCAGCACACGCAGCTTCGACGTGGCCGCGTGCACCGCCTTCGCGAAGTGCTCGTGGTTGCCCCGCAGATAGCCGAGCAACTCCTCGAGCCAGGGCTCTCCGTGCGTGTACGCCGCCTCGGCGGCGACCATGCCCAGCACGTTGACCAGCGGGAACACATTGCGCTCGTACTGGCGGGCGAAGTCCTCGCGCAGTCGGCGGTCGGGGATGAGGATGTTCGCGCACTGCATTCCGGGGAGGTTGAACGTTCTTGCTGGGCGCGGTGCAGGTGATGCTGGCGCGGGCGAGCTCCGGGCCGAGGGAGGCGAACGGGATGTGTGTCCGGGCCGGGTTGAGGACCAGGTCCTGGTGGATCTCGTCGGACACGACCAGGACACCGTTGCGGGCGCAGATCTCGCCCATGGTGCGCAGCTCGGCCTCGGTCCAGACATTGCCGGTGGGGTTGTGGGGGTGGCTGAGGATGAACAGTTTGGTGTCGGGGCGGATGGCGGCCTCGAAGGCGCGGGCGTCGAACCGGTAGCCGTCCTCGGTGCGTTCCAGCGGCGCGTACGCGAGGTGGCGGCCGTTGAGGCGCACGTCCTCGTGGAAGTGGACGTAGACGGGTGGCTGGATCAGGACGGAGTCGCCGGGCGCGGAGAAGGCCTGGACGACGGTCTTGAGGGAGGTGATGACGCCTGCCGTCGGCACCACCCAGTCGCGCGATATCTCCCAACCGAAGCGCTTGGCCTGCCAGTTGAGCACGGCGTCGAGATAGCCGTCGGTCGCGCCGCCGGGGTAGCCGAGGACACCGTGGTCGACGGCGTCGTGCAGTGCGTCGAGGACCGCCTGCGGTGCCTTGAAATCGGTGTCGGCGACCCACATCGGCAGGGGCTCGGCCGCGGCCTCGTCGGGGGCGAGGAGAGAGTCGGCGAAGGTCCACTTCATGGAGTTCGAGCGCTTGCGGTCGACGACGGTGTCGAAGAGCGAAGCGGGTCCGGCTGCCGGGTGGTCTGATGTCGTGTCAGGTGCCATGCCTGGATGCTAGATCCGGTCCGCCGGTCACGACGGGGTGCTGAATCCGGTTCGCCGGTCACGACTGGCTGCTGAATCCGGTCCGCAGGCCACGACTGGCTGCTGAATCCGGCCCGCCGCCCACGACTGGCTGCTGGATCCGGTCCGCCGGTCACGACTCGACCTAGATCCGGTCCGTCAGCTCCTCCGCGTAGATCTGCGACAGCGGCTGGGGACCCACGTACTGCTGGCAGTTGCACTGGCCGGCCTCGTAGCGGATCGGCTTCTTGTTCTCGTCCCAGGCCGTGGGGACCTCGACGCGTTCGTGGCAGCGGCCCGTCTTGTCGTGCTTGGCCAGGTGGTGGGCGCAGCCGCAGACCGGTTCCGGCGGCTTGTTCGCGGCCTCCACCGCGAGGCGCGCCTGCTTGGCGGCCTCGAGCCGCTCCAACTTCCGCTCGTGCCGGGCGCGCAGCGCGCCCCGGCCGGTGTCCGCCACCCAGGCGAACGCTCCTGTCCAGAACAAGATGAGGATCGCCCAAACCCAGTTCATCTGCCGCCCCTTCCCCCCGGATGCGCGTGCGGTGACCTACAGGATAGGCGCCCGGCCCGGGCTACGCGCCTTTCTGGCGCGCCCGCACCACCCCCGCGCTCCCGTCCACCGTGATCACGTCACCGGTCCCGATCCGCGTCACGGCGTCCGGCACGCCGGCCTGCGACGACCCGCCCGGCGCGCCTGGTGACGTCGGACCGTGCCCTTGTTCATCACGCGCTGAACAAAGGCACGCGTCAACGCGCCCACCCGGTCCGATGCGCGAGAATGCGGGGATGAGCACCACCCCACCGGGCATGAACGCGACACCAACGGGCACGAACACCACCCCACCGCGGTCGAGCGCCACCCCACCTCAGATGAAGTCCTCCACGTCGCGCGCCACGTCCTTCGATGCGGCCGCCGGCCAGTACGCGACGAGCCGCCCCTCCTACCCGGCCGAACTCCTGGACACCATCGAGGAGTTCACGGAGACCGGCCTCGCGGGCAGCCGCGTCGCGGATGTCGGCGCGGGCACGGGGATCGCCACCGTGCTGCTGCGGGACCGGGGCGCCGAGGTGCTCGCCGTCGAGCCGGGCGAGGCCATGGCGCGTGAGTGCCGCGAGCGGATCGCGAACGTGCCGGTCGTGCGCGGCGACGGCAACGCCCTGCCGCTCGCGACGGACTCCCGTGACCTCATCACGTACGCGCAGTCCTGGCAGTGGACCGACCCCTCCCGCTCCGTGCCCGAGGCGCTGCGGGTGCTGCGGCCGGGCGGTGCGCTGGCGATCTGGTGGAACACGACGGCCTTCGACGTGCCGTGGATCAGCGACCAGCACGAGCGCATCGCGCGGCACTGCGGGGTGACTCCGAAGCCGTCCGTACGCCCCTCGGACAGCGACGCCGTCCGTCTCGCGGGCCTGACGGGACTGCGGGTGATGCGGCGCCACCTGCGCTGGAGCCGCACCGTGCCGCTCGACACGCATCTCGCCAACATCGGCAGCCGCTCCGCCTTCCTGGTCCTCGACGAGGGCGACCGGCGCGCGTTCCTCACGCGTGAGCGGGAGCGCTTGGCCGAGGCGTTCCCCGCCGGGGAAGTGGAGGAGAGCTACGTGGTGGATCTCCTGGTGGCCCGCCGGCGCTGACGAGCCGAGCACCGGCCCGGCGTTCAGCCCTGCGGATCCGGCAGCGGTTCCCCGGTCTCCAGGAGCGTCTTGAGGCTGGACAGCAGGGCGGGCCAGCCGTTGCCGATCATGCCGCGGACGGTGCTGTCGGGCTCGAAGCCGTCGTGGACGACGGTGAGCTTCACGGTCTCCCCCACCGCCTCGAGATCGAAGGACACCTTCGATCGGGCCTCGCGGGCGATGCGCTGCCGCAGTTCCTCGTCGACGCCGACGGCCTGCGCCCACGCGGGCGTGAACGTGTGCCACGTGTAGGCGAGGCGGCGCGGCGGGTCGACCTCGAGGACGACCTGCTCGGGGTCCTCGGTGCGGTTGTCACCCTCCACCCAGACCATGGGCGAGCCGGGCTTCCAGTCGGTCTCGAAGGCCACGCCCCAGTAGCGGCGGGTGAACGCGGGCGAGGTGAGCGCCTCCCACAGCCGCTCGGGGGTGGTGCGGATGTAGCTGGTGTGAACGAAGGGCGCGGTGGCGGCGGAGCCGTCGGGGGTGGTGTCACTCATGGGAGGTTCCTCTTCCAGTGCGGTACGGAGGTCGTCGAGGGCGGCAGCGCGATGCCGGTCGTAACGGCTGAGCCAGCGGTCCGCGACGGCGTTGAGGGGCGCGGCGTCGAGGTAGTGCAGCTTCTCGCGCCCTCGGCGCACGGTCGTGACCAGGCCAGCGGCCTCCAGGACGGCGAGGTGCTTGCTGACCGACTGCCGGGCCATGTCCAGCTCCCCGCACAGCTCGCCCAGCGTCTGCCCGCCCCGGTCATTGAGACTGTCGAGCAGCCGCCGCCGCCCGGGGTCGGCGAGCGCCTTGAATATCGCGTCCACGGAGGTCGTGCCTTCCTTCGGTCGACTCGACATGCAGCCAAGTGGCTGCGTAATCAACAATAGGCAACCGTTTGGCTGCATGTCAATCAGGGCGGGCGGCCGCCAGGACTCACACTTCGGCCGCTGGGCGGATGCGCCTCCTCAGTCCGCGGCGGCGGCAGTCGGATCCAATTCGCGTGCGACGCGGGGTGGTTGATGCCATCGTTGCCCCATGCAGGCACCCCCGGAAGACCCCCGCGTCGACGACGCCTTCGGCCGCATCCTGGCCCGCTGCTGGCAGGCCGGGGCCACGCCATGGTCGGCCGTGGAGGTCATCGAGCGTGATGACGGGCTGATCCGGGCGAACGACGCCGCGCGCTACTTCCTCACGCGGGAGGAGTGGCCGGCGCTCGAGCAGTGGGCGTGGGCGCAGGCAGCTGGGCGGGTGCTCGATGTGGGGTGCGGCGGTGGGCGGCACGCCGTCGAGTGGCTGGCCCGCGGGCACGAGGTGGTGGGGCTGGACTCGTCCCCCGAGGCAGTACGTGTCACACGTGAGCGGGGTGTCGAGGCGGTGGTCGGTTCGGTTCCGGAACTCCCCGACGGCCTCGGCCGGTTCGACACGGTCGCCCTGATGGGCAACAACCTCGGCCTGCTCGGCGGTCCCGACCAGGCGCCGCAGGTCCTGGCCGCCCTCGCCGCCGCGAGCCACCCCGGCGCGCTCCTCATCGGCTCCGGCTCCGACCCGGGTGACGGCGGCACCGAACACGGCGCGTACCACGCGCGCAACCTCCGCCACGGACGGGCACGGGGCCAGCTCCGCCTCCGCGTCAGGGACGAGGCGACGGCGACCCCGTGGTTCGACTACTGGCTGGCGTCACCCGGGGAACTCGCCGGCCTCATCGACGCGTCACCGTGGACCGTGGAGACCCTGCGCCGGGAGCCGGGCGGCTCCGGATACGTGATGTGCCTGCGCCACGCTTCGGCCTGACGCGCCGCTCGTCACGCCGGCGGCGACATCCCGCCCGCACCCCCCTCAGCCCTCCCGGGAACTCTGAGTACTCACCGACAGTTGTGAGTGCCATGGAGTTCATCTTCTTCATGACACTGCCGGGGCTGGTCATCGTGCTGACGCTGCTGGCCTTCGTCGACCAGCTGCTGTTGCGCGCGGGCCGGGCCGGGGTACTGCCGTGGCGACCCGGCATCCGGCAGGGCCAGGTCTCGGCGACCGGGTTCGAGCAGTTGCACGGCGCGCTGTCGCCCGGGAAGCAGCATGAGCTCAAGGAGCGGCAGTCGGCGCTGGTCATACCGGACAACGAGGACGACGGGGCGCCGCCGAACAGGACGACGGTGAACCTGGACGGCGGGACGGCGGTGGTCCGCCTGCCCCGCGCCAGCGGCTAGCCGACAGCGACACCGTAGGCGGCCCCTACGCCGCCTTCACAATCCCGCCACGCTCGGCCGTCGCCCACTCCGCGACCAGCACTTCGTACTCACGACGCTGGTCGGTACTCAACCGCCCACCGGAGCGCAGCATGAGATCACGGATCAGCTCGTTGAGCTCGTCGGCAGACCGCGCAATTTTCTGCTCGGGTGTGGGGATCATGTGAAGAGAATAGTGCCCGCCACTGACATCGGGCACACGAATTCCCCCGCGCCGGACGTGCTCTGCCACACACTCGCGACACTGCGCCACCAAACCCCGCCGTCCGCTACCTCTTTCCGTCCCACTTCAACGTCGCCGCCCGGTGCAGCACCCCGTATCGCACCCACCGCTCCTCCGCCGCCGCGACCGACGCGGCCGTACGGTCGGGGTCGAGGGTGGCGAGCTGGGCGACGATGGACTGACACAGGGCCAGGCCCGCCGTGAGGGACGGGAAGAAGGACGTGCCTTCGGCGGGGGCCAGCAGGACGTCCTCGGCCGCGGCGGCAAGCGGTGGGCTGGCCGCGTCCGTGATGACGAAAACGCGCGTCCCGCGCTCACTCGCGTCCTCCGCCGCTGTCACCGTGCTCTGGTAGAGACGCCAGAAGGAGATGGCGATGAGGAGGTCCTCCGGGCCCAGCGCCGCAACGGAGTTGACGAGATCCGCGCCGCCCGTGGCCTCGAGCCGGACGTCGTATCCGGCGAGCCGCGCGTTGTGGGCGAGGGCGGTGCCCGCGGAGGCGTAGCTGCCGGCGGCGATCACGAGGGTGCGGCGGGCGGAGGCGATCGCCTCGGCGATACGTGCGACCGCCTCGTCGTCGGCGTGGGCCGCGAGTTGGGCCAGGTTCTCCTGGTCGCGGCTGAGCGAGCCGGCCCACGACGTACCGCCCTCCTCCCGGTGCGCGGCGTTGACCTGGGCGGCGCTGAGGTGGGAGAGATAGCGCGCCCGCAACTCCCGCTGCAGGTCGGGCCAGCCGTCGTAGCCGAGCGTCTGGGCGGTGCGGGTCACGGTCGCGGGGTTGGCGCCGACGCGGCGGGCGACGTCCGCGACGGAGGCGTAGGCCGCCTGCTGGGGCTGCGAGGCGAGGAAGTCCACGATCGCGGCGGCCTTGGGGCGCAGCCCGCGGGCCGGGGCGGCATCGCGCAGCCAGGTTGCCAGTTCGCCGTGCACACACAACTCCGCTGTAGAGGACGCCTGCCGCCCCCGAGCGAGGCGCACGCCCAGACTCTACGTTCCCGGAACGTAACGCAAAGATCATTGCGTAAACGTCGGGACGCAATCTACGTTGCGTGGGCGGTGAACGTCCCCCGCGTCCCCGAGACATCGAGGACGCCCCCGACACCTTCGAGGATCCGCCCATGTCCCTCCTCGCTCGCCTGGACAGACTCCCGCTGTCCAGACCTCACTACGTTCTGCTGCTCATCGGCGGGCTCGGCTACACCTTCGACGGCATGGACGCGGCCGTGGTCGCGTTCCTGCTGCCGAGCGTCCAGGACCTGTGGCACCTGGGCAACGGCGCGCTCGGCCTGATCGGTTCGGCCTCGCCGTTCGGCTATCTCTTCGGTGCCGCGATCGCCGGGATCCTCGGCGACCGCATCGGCCGCAAGCGCGTGATGATGTACGCCCTCGCGTTCTACGTCGTCTTCACCCTGATCGCCGCCGCGGCCCCGAACTTCCCCGTCTTCCTGGGCGCCCGCGTCCTCGCCGGGGCGGGCACCGGGGCGGAGAGCGCGATCATCGCTCCGTTCCTCTCCGAGTTCGTGCCGTCCAAGCGCCGCGGCTGGTTCGTCGGCGCGCTCGCCGGGTTCTTCTCCTTCGGATTCGTGGCCGCCGCGCTCATCGGCCGGTTCATCGTGCCGCTGGGGGCGGACGGCTGGCGCTGGGCCCAGGTCGTCACGGCGGTGCCCATCCTGATGCTGCTGTGGTGGCGGCGGGCGCTTCCGGAGTCGCCCCGCTATCTCCTGGAACGGGGGCGGCACGCGGAGGCCGAGGTGGTCGTCGCCGACCTGGAGCGCCGCGTGGAGAAGTCAACGGGCCGTCCGCTGCCGCCTGTAGAGCAGACGCCCGCACAGACCGCGCCCACCACGAAGGACACCACCCCACCCAGCGTACGGACCGGGCTGCGCTTCCTCTGGTCACGTCAGATGGCCCGGCGCACCGCCGTCACCTGGGTGATGTGGTTCGTCATCACCTTCTCGTACTACGGCTTCTTCTCCTGGATCCCGACGCTGCTCGTCCAGCGGGGTATCACCGTCACCCAAAGCTTCTCGTTCTCGCTCATCATCTACGCGGCTCAGGTGCCCGGTTACTTCTCCGCTGCCTGGCTCAGTGAGCGCCTCGACCGCAAGCACACCATCGCGCTCTACCTCACCGGCTCGGCCCTCGCCGCGTACTGGCTGAGCCAGACCTCGACGCCGGTGGCCATCACAGTGTCCGGCGCCGTGCTGTCCTTCTTCCTCAATGGCACCTACGCGGGCCTGTACGCGTACACGCCCGAGGTCTTCCCGACCTGGATCCGTGCCACCGGCAGCGGTCTGGCCAGCGCGTTCGGCCGGATCGGGTCGATCATCGCGCCCACCGTGATCGGCCTGATGGCCGCCGGGGCCGGATTCGCCGGTGTCTTCGGCATGACGACGGCGGTGCTCGCCATCGGTGTCGTGGTGACGCTCGCCTTCGGCCTGTCCACGGCCAACCGTTCACTGGAGGACATCGGCGCCCCCGTCACCACCCATGCCCCCTCATCCCCGGCCACCCCCGCAACCAAGGAGTGATCCCCCACCATGACCAGCAACCCTTCGCCGCACACCGGTGACGCTCTCGTTCTGCGTAATGCCCACCTCCTCGACCTGGAGGCAGGGACCTGGCGCGAGGGCGACCTTCTGTGCGTCGACGGCCGGATCGCCGAGGACGGGTCCGAGCGACCGGGCGACGCCCAAGTGCTCGACGCGCGGGGCGGTTTCGTGCTGCCCGGGCTGATCGACGCGCATGTCCATGTGACCGCGTTCACCGCCGCGCTCGGCTCACTGGCCGGCACCCCGGCCAGCTACGTCACCGCGCAAGCGGCCCGCATCATGGGCGAAATGCTCGACCGCGGATTCACCACGGTCCGCGACATGGCGGGCGCCGACTTCGGACTCGCCAGGGCGCAGCGCGAAGGGCTCGTACGCGGCCCCCGGCTCGCCTTCGGCGGCAAGGCGTTGAGCCAGACCGGCGGGCACGGCGACAGCCGCGAGGCGGGCAGTTGGCACCACGACGAGCACCCGTGCTGCGCCGACCACGGACGGGTCGCGGACGGCGAGGACGCGGTGCGTGTCGCGGCCCGCGACGAGTTGCGCAAGGGCGCCCACCACATCAAGGTGATGGCCTCCGGTGGTGTCGCGTCGCCCACCGACCGCATCGACTCCACGCAGTACTCCCCCGCCGAACTGCGCGCCGCCGTCGAGGAGGCGGAGGCCGCGAACCGGTACGTCGCCGCGCACGCATACACCGCCCGTGCGGTCAACCGGGCCCTGGAGGCGGGCGTCCGGTCGATCGAGCACGGCAACCTGATCGACGACCGCAGCGTCGAACTGCTCACGGAGCACGACGCGTTCCTCGTGCCGACGCTCGTCACGTACTGGGCGCTGAAGAAGGAGGGCCGCGAGTTCGGGCTCTCCGAGGACAGCTGGCGCAAGGTCGACGACGTGCTCGGCGCCGGCCTCGGCGCCCTCGAACGCGCGGCGCGCGGCGGGGCCCGGATCGCGTACGGCTCGGACCTCCTCGGTGGGATGCACCGCCATCAGAACGAGGAGTTCCGGATCCGTTCGGAGGTGCAGAAGCCGCTCGCCGTGATCCGTTCCGCGACGTCGGTGGCCGCCGAACTCCTCGGGATGGGCGGTGAGATCGGGACGCTCGCCGCCGGGGCCCGCGCCGATCTCCTGGTCGTCGACAGCGACCCGCTCGCCGACATCACGGCGCTGGCCGATCCCGCGCGGCATCAGGTGGCCGTCGTCCAGGGCGGGCGTCCGGTCCGGTAGCGGGTGAGAGTCGCGGGGGCCCGCCGCACACACCGGCCGCACACACCGGCCGGCCCCCGCGCACCATGTGTCACACCCTGGCGACCAGCTCCAGGCCCTCCGCCACGACCCGCCCCTCGTGCGGAGCCGCCGCGAACCTGCCCCTACCTACCTTGTCCACCCGCCGTTAACATGTTCGAACTGCGACGATCACCCAGATCTTCGCAGTTGCCCGCAGCCGGAACCAAGCCACCAAGTCGGACAATTGAAGACCACACCACCTCATATACCCCTGCCGCAGCAGCGCGGCGCCGAACCCCGGCCGCCCGCCTGGCGGCAGCCGCGCACCCTCCTGTGGGTCGCGATCGGCCTGGTGACGCTCGGCTTCCACATCGCCCTGGAGTTCGTGGCGCGCCACTACGGGCAGCCGGGGCCGATCACCGTAGAGGCCCAGGAGGTGATCTTCGCGCCGCGTTCGGGGCCGCTGCTGTACGGCGGCCTGGCGCTCACCATGGTGGTGCTGACCTGGCGGCAGCGCCTGATCGCGCTGTGCACGGCCGTCGGCATCGACATCGTTTTCGTGCTGGTGCGGTTGATCGTCGGCGCCGACCTGAGCTTCGGCAACGGCGCGTTGTGGGTGATCCTGGGCATCGCCGTCCTCGGCCTCGCGCGCCGCACGGGCCGGGAGAGATCCGTTCTCCTCAAGGGCTCGGGCCTCGGCCTTCTGCTGGTCTTCGGCCACAAGACGGGCGACACCTGGCTCCTCATCACATCCAAGACCCGCCCCCTGGTGCTCGACCAGTACGTGGCCACCGCCGATCACGCGCTCGCCAACCCGTCGTGGCTGGTCGGCCGGCTCGTCGAGGCCACCTCTCCGTTCAGCGGCACTTTCCTCCATCTCGTATACGGTCAACTGCCGCTGGCCGCCGCCCTCGTCGGCCTCTACCAGCTGCGGCACGTGGCGGCGGAACGCCGGTTCCCGGCCCACCACTTGGTGCGCACCTTCCTGGCCATCGGTCTCCTCGGACCGGCCATCTACATGATCTTCCCGGTCGTCGGCCCGCTCTACGCCTTCGGTCCCGACGGCGCCCACTGGGCGGTGGCCGACATCTGGCCCCACACCTTCCCGGCGATCGGTGTCCCGCACCAGTTCCCGTTCGACGAGATCACGCCGCGCAACTGCATGCCGAGCCTGCACACCGCGTGGGCCATCACCCTGTTCATCCACACCCGCGAGGGCTCCCGCGCCATGCGCTGGGCGGGCACCTTCTGGCTGGTCGGCACGCTCACCGCGACCCTGGGGTTCGGCTACCACTACGGCGTCGACCTGCTCGCCGGCACGGTCTTCGCGCTGTCCATCGAGGCCACGATGCGCGCCTTCGCCCGCGGCTGGGACCGCCGGGCCACGCTGATGGCGGGCTACGGGACGGCCGTCCTCACCATGCTGCTCCTGTCCTACCGCTACCTCCCGACCCACATGGCCGCGCGCCCCTGGGCGTTCGGCCCGCTGCTGCTCCTGCTGACGGGCTCCGTGGTCCTCCTCTACGTACACACCACAAAGCAGTGGGGCCCGAAGGCCGCGCCTCCGCCCCCGCGCCCGTCGAAGGCGGGTTCGGCGGACCCGCAGCCGGAGCTCGCGTAGCCTCGTCGCCAGGAGGGACACATGTCGGGAGAGATCTCACCCACCGGGAGCCGCCCCGGCTCCGGCTCGGCACCCGAGCCGCGGGCCTCGCACGCCGACCGGGACCGCGTCGTGGACGTGCTGCGTGTCGCAGCGGGGGACGGCATGCTGACGGCGGAGGAGTTGGACGAGCGGCTCGAGGTCGCCTTGGCGGCGCGGACGCTGAGCGAACTGGCGCCGCTCACGGCCGACTTGCGGCCCGCCGCCGAGGCCAAGGACGTCGTCCGGATCGAGCAGGTGCACAGCGGCGCGATCGAGCGGCTGGGGCGCTGGGTCGTGCCGCGCAGGCTCGAACTCGCGGTGACCTTCTGCGACGTGACGCTCGACTTCACCGACGCCGTGCTCACCCATGACACGTTGGTGATCGACTCGACGATGATCGGCAAGCGGCTGACGCTGGTCACGAAGCCGGGCGTCGTGGTCGACACCGACGGCCTTCAGCTCGCGCACTGCAAGGTCAAGCAGCGGCACAGGCCGCTGGATCCGGACGCGCCCGTCTCCCTGCGCATCGAGCTCCTCGGCCACAAGACCCATGGCAGCGTGGTGGTCCGTCCCCCGCGTCGGACGATCGGGCAGTGGCTCCTGCGACGGAACGGATAAGACGGAACAGATAAACGGAACGGGTAAGGCGCCGCGCGGGTACTCTCGGGCCATGTCCGAGACAGCCGTGGCGCGCTTCTACGACGAACTGGCCGACGACTACCACCTGATCTACCCGGACTGGGACGTAAGCCTCCGGCGGCAGGGCGCGGCCCTCGACGCCGTGATCGGCCGGGACGGCGCCGAGGTGCTCGACTGCTCCTGCGGCATCGGCACGCAGGCCATCGGACTGGCGCTGCACGGACACCGGGTCACCGGGACCGACCTCAGCCCCCGCGCCACGGCCCGCGCCGCCCGTGAGGCCGCGAGCCGGGGGCTCCCGCTGCGCACGGCCACCGCCGACATGCGGCAACTCCCCTTCACCGACGGCCGGTTCGACGTCGTCGTGTGCGCCGACAACTCGCTGTGCCACCTGCTCACCGCGCAGGACGTGCGCACCGCCCTGACCGAGATGCGCCGCGTGCTGCGCCCCGACGGGCTGCTTCTTGTCAGCACGCGTCCGTACGAGGACCTGCTGCGCGAACGCCCCGCGTCGATGCCTCCGCAGGTCCACCCCGCGGGCGACGACGCCGGGCGAACGGTCACGTTTCAGCTCTGGCACTGGCAGGATGACGGCGAGCACTACGACTTGGAGCACTTCCAGCTCCTCCCGGACGACGGACGCGACGACTGGCGTGTCCGGGTGCGCCGCGCCTCCTACTGGGCCCTCGGCCAGGAGCGCCTCGCCGGGCTCGCGGCGGACGCCGGGTTCGTCGACGGCGAGTGGCGTACGCCGCAGCAATCCGGCTTCTTCCAGCCGCTGTTCGTGGCCCGCGCCGGGGCGCTTCTCAACTGGTGAAGACCAGGCTGACGTTGTGCCCGCCGAACCCGAACGAGTTGGCCAGCGCCGCCGACCACTGCCCGGAGCGCCGCTCGCCGCGGACCACGTCCAGGTCCACACGTGGATCGAGTGTGTCGAGGTTGCGCGTGGCCGGCAACGTACCGTCCCTGAGCGCGAACATCGCGGCCATCGCACCCACCGTCCCGGACGCGCCCAGCATGTGACCGGTCATCGACTTGGTCGCCGTGACCGCGGCCTGCCTGCCGATCACGCGGCCGATCGCCTCGGCCTCCGCGACGTCACCGGACTCCGTGGAGGTGGCGTGGGCGTGCACGACCCCGATGTCCGCCGGAGCCACTTCCGCGTCGCGCAGCGCCAGTTCCATGGCGAAGGACTGGCCGTCCGCGTCGGATGCCGTGATGTGGTCGGCGCTCGAACTCACCGCGCTGCCGGCCAGCGTGCCGTGGACGCGTGCGCCGCGTGCCCGCGCGAACTCGGGGCGTTCGAGCACCATCATGCCCGCGCCCTCGCCCATGACGAACCCGGACCGCTCGACGTCGAACGGGCGGGACACCGCCTCCGGGTCATCGGACCGCGTCGACAACGCCTTCATCTGGGCGAACGCCGCGAGGGTGAAGGGGTGCAGGCACGCCTCCACACCACCGGCGACCACCACGTCCGCCCGTCCGGCGCGGATCAGGTCCTGCCCCATGGCGAGGGCCTCCGCCCCGGACGCACAGGCGCTCACCGGGGTCCTGGCGCCGCCCTTCGCGCCCAGGTCCATGCTCACCCAGGCCGCGGGACCGTTCGGCATCAGCATGGGGACGGTGAAGGGTGAGAGCCGGCGGATCCCGTTGGCCTCGAAGATGTCGTCCTGGCCGAGCGTGGTGAGCACGCCGCCGGTCCCGGTGCCGATGACGACGGCGAGCCGCTCCGGCTCGACCTGCGGGGCCCCGGCGTCCTGCCATGCCTCGCGCGCGCTCAGGAGGGCCATCTGCTCGCCGCGGTCCAGCTTCCTGGCCTCGGGCCGCGGGAGCAGCGAGGCCGGGTCCACCGTGAGTCCGGCCGCGACATGCACGGGCAGCTCCGCGGCCCACTCCTCCTCCAGGAGCCGCACCCCCGACTTGCCGTCCAGGAGCCCCGCCCACGACGCCGGCGCATCGGCTCCCAGCGGCGTCATCGCGCCGACGCCCGTCACCTGCACATGACCGTTCCGAGTCACCTGAGCCTCCTTGCATTGTTCAGATGCTACATAGCTGCCGTCCTGCTTCCCCGGCGATCATGCCAGCGATCAGCGCGCCAAGCAGGACAAGAGTCGACCGTTTCGACGGCGACACATTGTCGGGTTACGACAATTGTCTCGCCGCACTCCCGCACCGGCCGGAGCACCCGCCCGAGTACCCACCCAAGTGCCCACCCCCGTCGACCGCCCCCTTGATTTCCGAGATCGTACGTGCTCGGATTATCTCGGCAGGCGGGTTCGTGAGAACCCCCGGTGGCGCCCCCGTACGGCGTCCGCCGCGGTGATCCCGCATGCCTTCGCACCCTCCGCACCAATCGCACGTGCCCAGTACGTCCGCGCTCGTCTCCCGGAGGAACACCCGATGTTCGACTTCTCGTCCGTCGACGTCCTCGACGCCTTCACCCGTGAACTGCAGCTGTGCAAGGTCCGCGAGGGAGAGCACGTCGTCGTGCTCTCCGAGCCCGGCAGCCGTGGTGACTACGTAGCCGCCGCGTTCGGGGCCGCGAAGAGCCTCGGCGCCCACGTCGTGTCCGCGACGGTGCCCGGCGGCAGCCCGGCCCCCCTGCCCAGCACCCACACGGGCGCGGGCCCCGGCCTCGTCTCCGTCCTCAACGACACGGCCGCACAAGAGCTGTTGAAGGCCGCCGACCTGGTCGTGGACCTGACCCGTGAGGGCTTCATCCACGCCCCGCTCCAGCAGGACATCCTCAAGACCGGCACCCGCATCATCTTCGTCTGCGACGCCCCCGACGTCCTCATCCGCAATCTGCCGACCGAGCGGGACAAGGTGCGCGTCCAGGAGGGCGTGGACCGGGTCCGTACCTCGTCCGTCATGCGCGTGACCTCCGAGGCCGGCACCGACCTGACGGTTCAACTGGCCGATTCCCACCCGGAGTTCCAGACCGGCTTCGCCGACGACCCGGGCCGCTGGGACCACTGGCCGAGCACGATGGTGCTGTGCTGGCCGGAGATCTCGGACGGGCGGATCGTGCTCGCTGAGGGTGACATCCTGCTGCCGTTCAAGGAGTACGTGCAGCGTCCCGTCACGCTCCACGTCTCGGGCGGCCACATCCAGGAGGTCACCGGCGGCGCCGAGGCCAAGCTGCTGAACACCTTCTTCGAGGACTCGCACGACAAGTGGGCCCGCAGCCTCTCCCACATGGGCTGGGGCCTGATGAAGTCCGCCGACTGGTTCGCCACCGCGATGTACGGCAAGGACGAGTTGATGGGCATGGACGCCCGCGCCTTCGCCGGGAACTTCCTGTGGTCCACGGGCCCGCACCCGCACCTCCAGCGCGACTCCTACGCCCACCTCGACATCGCGATGCGCGGCTGCACGGTCAGCCTGGACGGCACGGACGTCGTCACCGACGGACACCTCGTCGAAGGCTGAACCCGGTCCCCCACCCCAACGCCGCACCCCTGGAGGAGTCTTGCCTCTCAGCCAGTCCTACGAAGTCACCGTCGTCGGCGGCGGTCTCGGCGGCCTCACCGCCGCCCTGGCCCTGCGCCACAAGGGACTGCGCGTCACCGTCCTCGAACAGGCCGCCGAGCTCGGCGAGGTGGGCGCCGGCATCCAGACGGCGCCTAACGCCAGCCGGGTCCTGATGCGCCTCGGCCTGCGCAAGCAGCTGGAGGCCATCCGTACCGAGCCGCAGGACCAGGTGCGCCGCCGCTGGCAGGACGGCAGCATCATCGGGCTCACCCCGCTGGGCCGCCGCGTCCAGGAGGAGTTCAACGCCCCTTACTGGCACTACCACCGGGCCGATCTGCACCGCACCATCCTCGACGCCTGCACCGACCCGCTCGGCCCGGGGCCCGCCGTCGGGATCGTCACCGGGGCGCGCGTCGTGGAACTGGACCGTACGTCCCCGGACCGTCCCGTCGCGGTCACCGACGACGGCACCCGGTACGAGACCGACGTCCTGGTCGGCGCCGACGGCATCCACTCCCGCGTCCGCGACCTCATCGGCGCCGACGACACGCTCGTCTTCTCCGGCGACATGGCCTTCCGCACCCTGATACCCGGCGAACTGCTGCACGCCGACCCGGCCACCCGCTTCCTGTTCGACCGCTACCAGAGCACCATCTGGTACGGGCCCGGGCGTCACCTCGTCCACTACCTGATCCGCGGCGGCGAGTGGCTCAACATCGTGGGCTGCGTCCCGTGGCAGGACGAGTACGGCGAGAAGAAGACCTTCTCGGGCACCACCGACATGCTTGTCGATGCCTACGCCGACTGGGACGACCGCGCCCCGGCCATGCTCGCCAAGGCCAAGGGCGACATCACCTGCTTCCCGCTCTACCACCGCCGCCGCGACCCGAACTGGATCGACGGCCGCGTGGCCCTCCTCGGGGACGCCTGCCACGCGATGCTCCCCTACCAGGCGCAGGGTGCCTCGCAGGCCATGGAGGACGGGGCGGTGCTGGCCGAGGAGTTGGGCGCGGTGACCCGCGAGGGGATCGCCGGCGCGCTGCAGCGGTACGTCAACCGCCGCGCCCGGCACGCCGGGATGGTGCAGCAGGCCTCGCTGCGCAACCAGACCTTCTACCGCTTCCCCGACGGCCCCGAACAGCGGGCCCGCGACGCCAAGCTCGGCGAGCGCTACGACGGCGAGTCCGACGTGTCCTACGACTGGCTGTGGCGCGGCACCCCGCTCGACACCTCCGACGACGAGTCCTTCGCCTACCGCCACCACCACTGAGCCGATCCACCGGCCAGATCCCGCGCCCTGGAGGTCCCGTGCCCACCCCGTACGACCCCGCCACCGACCGCGTCTACGAGCGGGCCGGGTTCGGCGCCACCGTCGCCCGCGGCCGTCGCCCGGCCCTCATCGTGGTCGACCTGACCCGCTGCTTCACCGAGCCTGGCTTCCCCACCGGCAGCGATCTGACCGCCCCCGTCGAGGCCACGGCGGAACTGGTGCGCGCGGCCCGCGCCGGCGGCGTCCCCGTGGTGTGGACGGTGATCGCCTACACGGCCGCCGAGGCCGACGGCGACGCCATCACCTGGCTCGCCAAGGCACCGGGCATGCGGGCCCTGCGCGAGGGCGGCGAGGCCGTCGCGCTCGACCCCCGGCTGCCGTACGAGGAGGGGGACCAGTTCATCGTGAAGAAGGGCGCGTCCGCGTTCTTCGGCACCGCGCTGGCCTCCCTGCTGACCGGCCTCGGCCGCGACACCGCGGTCGTCTGCGGCGCCACGACGAGCGGCTGTGTGCGGGCAACCGCGGTGGACGCGGTGCAGTACGGCTGGCCGGTGCTCGTGCCCGCGGAGGCCTGCGGCGACCGGGCGTCGGGGCCGCACGAGGCGGCGCTCTTCGACATCCAGGCGAAGTACGGGGATGTCGTGGGCCACGAGGACATGGTGAAGTACCTGACGACGAAGGGAGTTTGAGACCATGGACGCGTCTTCCGGAGCCGCACGGGGTGCCGCACACGACCGCGAGGCTCGATGGGCGGAGCGTTTCCTGACGCAGCCCGGCCTCGCGGACCTCGCCGACGTCCCGGCCGTGAGCCGCTGGGCCCGCAGCGGGGACGTGCGGCTGCACGTCCTGGACTACGGCGGCGACGGTGTGCCGCTGCTGATCCTGCCCGGCATCACCAGCCCGGCGATCACCATGGACTTCGTCGCCCGTGAACTGACGGACCTGGCACGGCCGTTGGTCCTCGACATCCGCGGACGCGGCCTCAGCGACGACGCGGCGGACCACTCCCTCGACGCCCTCGCCGCCGACACGGAAGCCGTGATCGAGCAGCTGGAGCTGGCGGATCCCGTGCTGTTCGGCCACTCCATGGGTGCCCGGATCGCCGCCGCCACCGCGGTGCGGGGCCATGTCCCGCTCGGCGGAACGCTGTTGGTGGACCCGCCGATGAGCGGTCCCGGCCGGGGACCGTACCCGACCACGCTCGCGGCGTTCACCCGCCAGCTGTCGCAGGCCCGGCGCGGCACGGACGCCGACGAGGTCGGCGGCTTCTGGCCGACCTGGCCGCGCCGCGAGCTGGAGCTGCGGGCCCGCTGGCTCGCGAGCTGCGGCCTGGAGGCGATCGAGCGCGCCCACCAGGGCTTCGAGAGCGAGGACTTCTTCGCCTGGTGGCCCCGGGTACCGGCTCCCACGACGCTGCTGTACGGGGCGAACAGCCCGGTCGTCACCGCCGAGGGCGCCGCGGAGGCAGCCGCCGCGAACCCGGCGGCGCGCATGGTCCGCATCCCCGACGCGGGACATATGGTCTTCTGGGACAACCCGGCACCGGCCCTGGACCTGCTGCGCACCGCGCTGCGGCAGACCCTCGCACCGGAGCCGCGGGACGCCTCGATCCCCGCACACGACTCACACGACAGCGGTGCCATGACCTCGCCCTCCACCCCGCCCCAGGCCGACGACGACGTCGCCGCGCCCGACGAACTCACCCACGCCCCGGGCTTCCTGGCCCGCCGGCTGTACCAGGCGTACCTCGCCGCGTGGCTGCACGACGTCGACGCGACGCTGACCGGGCCGCAGTTCGCCGTCCTTCAGATCATCGGCGAGAACCCCGGCTGCGACCAGCGTTCCATCGCCGCCCTTGCCGCGCTCGACACCTCGACGATGGCCGATGTCGCGCGCCGCCTGGAGAACCGGGGCCTGCTGTCCCGCGCGCCCTCGCCCGCCGACGCGCGGCGCAAGCTCCTCAACCTCACCGAGGAGGGCCGAGCCACCGTGCACGACGCGAACCTGCGGGCCCGCAAGCTGGACGAGGAGCTGCTGCGGCCGATCCCTGCGGAGCAGCGCGCCGACGTCCTGCGTCACCTGACGGTGCTCGCCGACCACTGGGAGCGGCTCGGCCAGGAGCACTGACCGCCCCTCTCACCACCGACACCTGAGTACA
The DNA here is from genome assembly GCF_049844455.1 of Streptomyces fractus. Lineage (NCBI taxonomy): Bacteria > Bacillati > Actinomycetota > Actinomycetes > Kitasatosporales > Streptomycetaceae > Streptomyces > Streptomyces fractus. The sequence continues at coordinate 568,806 of NZ_JBMYHI010000002.1, forward strand.
CGCCCTCATCAGGCACGCCTCAAAACTTGGAGCGAACCATGCCGGACCACCACATAGGGATGATCGTCCCCAGCTCGAACCTCACGATGGAGACCGAACTCCCCCGCCTGATGCGGGCGCGTGAGGCCGTGTCCCCGGAGGACCGCTTCGTCTTCCACAGCAGCCGGATGCGCATGAAGCACGTCACCCCCGAAGAGCTGCGGGCGATGAACGCGCAGACGGAGCGGGCCGTCCTCGAACTGGCCGACGCCCGGCCCGACGTCGTGGCCACGGCCTGCCTCGTCGCCATCATGGCGCAGGGCCCCGGCCACCACTGCACGGCCGAGGACGAGATCAAGGACGTGCTGCGCGGCCAGGAGGCGCTGGTGCCCGTGGTCTCCAGCGCCGGCGCGCTGCTCGACGGGATCGCCGCGCTCGGCGCGAAGAAGGTCGCCATCGTCACGCCCTACCTCAAGCCGCTGACCCGCAAGGTCGCCGACTACATCGAGGACGCGGGCGTCGAGGTGGTGGACGCGCTGAGCCTTGAGGTGCCGGACAATCTGGCCGTCGCCCGGCTCGACCCGCAGGATCTGCGCGAGCACTACAAGCGGCTGAAGCTCGGCGACGCGGACGCGCTGGTGCTGTCCGCGTGTGTGCAGATGCCGTCCCTGCCGGCGATCCAGCCGGTCGAGGACGAGCTGGGACTCCCGGTCCTTTCGGCGGCCACCGCCACCGCGTTCCGCATCCTGTCCGAGCTGGGTCTGCCGCCGCTGGCGCCGAACGCGGGCAGCCTCCTCGCCGGTCCGGCCGCGCCGTGAAACCACCGCGTTAACTCCGTGCGCCACCCCTTGCCAAGCATTTTCGTACGTGCTCGGATTACCTCAGTCCGCGCACTGACAGTCTCTCCGCACTGCCCCGCTCCCCCGCCTCATCAGAAACTCAGGCACCTCCCGTCGCAGTTCGTCCCCCGACACGACCCTGTGGAGCGCACGTGAGAACAGGCGATCAGATCGTTCAGGATCTCCCCTGGAGATGGAACGTCCAGGGAAAGATCTTCATCATCGGAGGTCTCGGATACCTCTTCGACGCGTACGACATCGCCCTGAACGGCTTCCTCATGCCGCTCCTGGGCCAGCATTTCGACCTGTCCCTCGGCGCACGAGGGCTCGTCGCCACCGCCAACCTGGTGGGCATGGCCGTCGGTGCCATCGCCTGGGGCGCGGTCGCCGACCGGGTGGGCCGCAAGAAGGCGTTCAGTGTCACCCTGCTGATCTTCGCCCTGTTCTCGGTCCTGGGCGCGCTGTCCCCGACGTACCCGGTCTTCCTGGCGCTGCGCTTCCTCGCGGGAGTCGGGCTCGGGGGCTGCAACCCCGTGGACTACGCGCTGGTGGGCGAGTTCTCGCCGCGCAAGTACCGGGGCCGGGTCCTCACCGCGCTCGACGCCTGGTGGCCGGTGGGGGTGACCCTGTGCGGGCTCGTCTCTACGGGCATGCTGTCCCTCGACGGCAACTGGCGGTGGATGCTCGCCACGATGGTGCTGCCCGCTCTGCTGCTGTTCTGGGCGCGCCGCGGCATTCCCGAGTCGCCCATCTACCTGACGAAGAAGGGCCGCGAGGCCGAGGCACGGGTCGTCATCGACGAGCTGGTGGCCCGCACGGGCGCGCCGGTCGAGCCGTACGTCATCCCGGAGCCGGTCCCGGACGAGGGCCCGCGCGGCGTGGCCGCGGCCGCTCAACAGCTGCGCAGCATCTGGAAGTTCAGCCCGCGCGTCACCTCGGCGGCCTGGCTGCTGTTCGCCACCATCATGCTCGTGTACTACGCGGCGCTGAGCTGGATGCCCTCCATCCTCAAGGAGGAGGGGCAGGGTGACACGGCCGCCTTCATGAGCACGACGCTGATGAGCGGCGTGGGCATCGTCGGTGTCCTCGCCTCGACGGCCCTGGTCGACCTGGTGGGCCGCAAGTGGCTGATCGGTGTCTCGGCGCCGGTCGCCTCGCTCGCCCTCGTGATCTTCGCGATCGTGCGGGACATGCCGACCGGCTCGGTCGTGACCATCGGTGTGTTCGGCTTCCTCGCCCAACTCGCCATCCCCGCCCTGTACGCCTACGTGTCCGAGCTGTACCCGACCGAACTGCGGGCCAGTGGCTTCGGCTGGGCCTCCTCGGTCAGCCGGGCGCTCACCGGTTTCGCGCCGCTGCTCTTCGGCTCGGTGCTGTGGCCGCTCCTTGGCCTTCCGTGGACGTTCGCGGTGCTCGGCGCGGCCGTGCTCCTCGCCGTCGGCTGGATGGCGGTGGCGGCGCCCGAGACGAAGGGACGGGAGCTGGACGACCAGGACCCCGACGACGCCGGCCCGCCGTCCCCGCGACAGGAAGACCAAGAAGAGCAGGAAAACCAGGAAGACCGGGAGAACCATGAAACCAGCCCCCTTCGGCTACCACAGGGCTCGTGACGTCGACGGCGCCACCCGGCTCCTGGCCGAGCTCGGCGATGACGCGAAGGTCATCGCCGGCGGCCAGAGCCTGGTCGCCATGATGAACTTCCGGCTCGCACGGCCCGGACACCTCGTCGACATCGCCGGCCTGCGCGAACTCGACGGGATGCGCCGTGACACATCGGGCGCCCTGCGCATCGGGGCGCTCACCACCCATCACACGGTGGAGACGGACCCGGAGGGTGTGCTCGGCCGGGAGTTCGCGGTGCTGCGCGACGCCATGCGGTGGATCGGCCATCTGCCCATCCGTACGCGGGGCACGATCGGCGGCAGCATCGCGCACGCCGACGCCACCGCCGAGTGGTGTCTGCTCGCGCTCGCCCTCCGGGCGGAGTTCGTCGCCCGCGGGCCGCGCGGTGAGCGCCGCGTCGCGGCCGGTGACTTCTTCCTCGGCTACTACACGAGCGTGCTCGATCCCGACGAGTTGCTGGTCGAGGTCGTCTTCCCGCACCCGGCCCCGCACGCCGCGCTCACCGAATTCGCCGAGCGGCAGGGCGACTTCGCGCTGGTGTCCGCCGCCGTGGACCTCGATGTGTCGCACGGTTCGGTGCGCGGTGGCCGGGTGGCGCTCGGCGGGGTCGCTGCCTCGGTGGTCCGGGTACCGGAGGCGGAAGTGGTGCTCGCGGGCGGCGGCACCTTCGCCGACTGCGCGGAGGCGGCGGCCGAGGCCGTCGATCCACCGGCGGACGCCTCGGGCAGCGCGCACTACCGCAAGCAGCTTGTCCGCACGCTGGTCCTGCGTGCCTGTGAGGAGGCGATGAGCCGATGACCGAACCGGCGGAGAACGAGAGGCAGTTGAAGGGGCGGTCGGTGGCGCGCCGTGAGGACCCGCGGCTGCTGTCCGGGCGCGGACGCTTCGTCGACGACATCGCGCTGCCCGGCATGCTGCACGCCCAGTTCGTGCGCAGCACGGTCGCGCACGGCGAGATCGCCTCCGTCGATCTGACGGCGGTACGTGAGGTGCCCGGCGTGGTCGCGGCCTTCACCGCGGAGGACCTGGATCTCACGGACATCACGGCCGACCTGGGCCGTCCTCGCTCGGAGTTCGTGCCCACGGCCATGCCGGTGCTCGCCCGCGACCGGGTGCGCTACGTCGGCGAGCCCGTCGCGATCGTGGTGGCGCGGGACGCGTACGCCGCCGAGGACGGCCTGGAGGCGGCGAAGGTCCGCTACACGACGCTGCCGCCGGTGACCTCCGAGCGCGAGGCCCTGGCGCCCGGTGCCCCGCTGGTCCACGAGGAGGCCGCGCGCAACACGCTGGTGGACGTCTCGCTGTTCGCCACGGAGGGCATCGACGGAGTATTCGACGCCGCCGAGTGTGTGGTGCGGGTCGAGTCGCGGACCGGCCGGCAGAACGCTCTCCCGCTGGAGACGCGCGGCGCCGTCGCCCACTGGGACGACCGGGAGGAGCAGCTCGTCCTCAACACCTGCACCCAAGTTCCGCACCAGGTACGGACGGTGGCCTCGCGCTGCCTGCGGCTGGACGAGCGGGCGGTGCGGGTCGTCGTGCCCGACATGGGCGGCGGCTTCGGCCAGAAGTGCGTCGTGGGCCGCGAGGAGATCGCCGCGGCGGCCGCCGCGCTGCGCCTGCGCCGGCCCGTGAAGTGGATCGAGGACCGCAAGGACGCGCTGTCCGCGTCGTTCCTCGCCCGCGAGCAGCACTACGACGCGCGGGCCGCCTTCGACGCCGACGGGCACATCCTGGGCCTCGACGCGGACGTGGTGTGCGACATGGGCGCGTACTCCTGCTACCCGTTCACCGCGGGCATCGAGCCACTGATGGCCTCGGCCGAGATGCCCGGCGTCTACAAGGTGCCGGCCTACCGGGTGCGCGGCCGGGCGATCACCACCAACAAGGCGCCCACCGCCCCGTACCGCGGGGTGAGTCGTCCGCAGTACGTGATGGTGATGGAGCGTCTCTTCGAGCGCGCCGCACGCGAGTTGGGCCTCGACGCGGTCGAGATCCGCCGCCGCAACGTCATCACCGAGTTTCCGTACACGGGCGTCAACAACATCACGTACGACCCGGGCTCCTACCTGGAGTCGCTCGACCTGTGCGAGCGGCTCGTCAAGGACGAGGGCTGGTACGAGAAGCAGGCGGCCGCCGCGGCCGAGGGCCGGTACCTCGGCATCGGGTACTCCTGCTTCAGCGAGCGCACCGGCTACGGGTCCACGGCCTTCGCCCAGCGCAAGATGCAGGTCGTCCCCGGCTTCGACATCTCCGAGGTGCGGATGGACACCAGCGGAGCGGTCACCGTTACCAGCGGCACGATGAGCCACGGGCAGAGCCACGAGACGACGCTCGCACAGATCGCGGCGGACGAACTCGGCCTGGACCTTGCCAAGGTGAAGCTGCATCAGGGCGACACCGACAGGGTCACGTACGGCTACGGCACCTTCGCCAGCCGTTCCGTCACCATCGGCGGCAGCGCGGTGCGGCTCGCCGCGGCGAAGCTCGGTGAGAAGCTGTGCCGGATCGCGGCGGCGCTCTGGGAGACCGGCCCGGACGACGTGGAGCTGACGCGCGGCGGCGTGCGGCGCGCGGACGGCAGCGTCCTCACGCACGAGGAGCTGGCCGACATCGCGTACCTGCGCGCCCACCTGCTGCCCCGTGAAATCGAGCCGGGGCTGAGCGCCACCGCCACCTTCGACGTGTTCAACGACGGCACCTTCTCCAACGCCACCCACGCCGTCGTCGTCGAACTCCACCAGGGCACCGGGCAGTTCGAGATCCTGCGGTACGTGTGCGTCGAGGACTGCGGCGTCGCCATCAACCCGCAGGTCGTGGAGGGCCAGTGCCGGGGCGGCATCGCCCAGGGCATCGCGGGCGCGCTCTTCGAGCAGGTGACGTACGACGCGCAGGGCGAGCCCTCGGCGACCAGCTTCATGGACTACAAGGTGCCGACCGCCCACGAGATCCCCGACGTGCTCATCCACCACCTCGAGACACCGTGCACGTTCAACGAGACCGGCGCCAAGGGCGCGGGCGAGGGCGGCACCATCGGCGCGCCCGCCGCGGTCCTCAACGCCGTCAACGACGCGCTGCGCCCCACCGGCACGGAACTCGACCACACCCCGATCACCCCGGAGACGGTGCACCGCGCCCTGAACCTGGAGTCCTCGAACTTGGAGCCCTCCTCATGACCACCACCCCGGACAACCTGCTGCTGCTCACCCTGAACGTCAACGGCGAGGAGCACGAGGTGATCACCGAGCCGCGCCGCACCCTCGTCGACGTGCTCCGCCACGACCTGCGCCTGACCGGCACCCATGTCGGCTGCGAGCACGGCATCTGCGGGGCCTGCACGGTGCTGGTCGACGACCGTCCCGCGCGGGCGTGCCTGATGTTCGCCGCGCAGGCCGAAGGGGCGCAGATACGTACCGTCGAGTCCCTCGCCGACCCGGCGACCGGTGAACTCAGCGACCTGCAACGGTCGTTCACGGAACACCACGGGTTGCAGTGCGGCTTCTGCACGCCCGGCTTCCTGATGCTCGCGGACGGCTTCCTCGCGGAGCGGCCGGAGGCGACCAAGCAGGAGATCCGCGAGGTCGTGGCCGCCAATCTGTGCCGGTGCACCGGCTACCAGACCATCGTCGAGGCCATCGACTCCTGCGCCACGGCCCGCCGCGCCGGCTGCGCCAAGACCTGTACCGCGATCGAGGAGACAGCATGCAGCTGACCAACACCGTCGTCGTCAACGCCGCTCCGGACGCGGTGTTCGCGCTCGTCAGCGACGTGGAGAAGGTGGCGTCCTGCATGCCGGGCGCGGCGCTCGACGGCCGGGACGGCGATGCCTGGCGGGGCGCCGTCAAGGTCAAGGTCGGGCCGATCAGCGCCGCGTACGCGGGCACGGTGCGGTTCCTCGAGGTCGACGCCGAGAAGCGCCGGCTGCGCGTGCACGCGAGCGGCGCCGACACCCATGGCAACGGTGACGCCGAGGCCGAGGTGATCCTGGACATCGGCGAGGCCCCGGAGGGCGCGCGCCTCGAACTCAGCACGGATCTGCTGATCCGCGGCAAGCTGGCCCAGTTCGGCAAGGGCGCGATCGCCACGGTCTCGGACCGGATCCTGCAACAGTTCGCGCAGAACCTCGGGAATCTGCTCCTGGATCAGGGCCCCGCCCCGGTCGGCTCTCCTGCTGCCGCGACGCGCCCGGCCACCGCGGCTACGGCCTCCACACCCGCCACGGCCACGGCTGCCTCCGCCTCCGCCGAACTCGACGGCCTGTCGCTCGTCGCGGGTCCGATCCTCGCCAAGTACGGACCGGTCGCCGCGGGCCTCGCCGTCGGCCTGTTCCAGGGCTGGATGTTCGGCAAGCTGCGGGCCCAGTCGGCCCAGCTGAAGGACCTGCGCCGTCGGGCGTGACGCGCGCGGTCACCTGCCGTACGCAGCCGCCTCCCGCGCCGCCGTCCGCAACAGCGGAACCATGTCGTGGAGTTCCTCGCGGCCCGTGAGGACGACGGTGGCGCCGAGGGAGAGGGCGAGCTGCGGCGGCCCGCTGTCCGGGTCGGTGGCGGGGACGCACACCGCGATGGAGCGGACCCCGCGCTCGTTCTCCTCCTCGGCGTCCGCCCAGCCGAGCTTCTCGACCCGGTCCAGCTCGGCCCGCAGCTCGTCCGGGTCGCTGAGGGTGTTCGGCGCGGTGCGCGGAAGGGGGCCCGCGAGCAGCCGCTCCCGGTCGGCCCGGGGCCGGGCGGCGACGAGGGCCTTGCCCAGCGAAGTGGCGTGCCAGGGGTTGCGGGTGCCCTCGTCGCTGCGCAGTTGCAGGTGCTGGCTGCCCTGCACGGAGCGGACGAGGAGGACCTGGTCGCCGTCGAGGATCCCCGCGATGGCGACGAGTCCCGTACGCTCCGCCAACTTCCGCATGGGGACGAGGAGATGGTTGAACCCGGCCGGGGTCCGGTGGAAGCCGTGCGCCAGCTCCAGGGCGCGCAGCCCGAGGGCGTAGGTGCGCGCGGTGGAGTCGTGGACGACGAAGCCCTCGTCGGTCATCCGGGCGAGCAGGCGGTGGGCGCTGCTCACCGGCAGCCGCGCCTCGCGCGCGGCGGCGCTGACACCGAGGCCCTCGGGGTGCCGGGAGAGCGTGGTCAGCAGCCTGAGCCCGCGGCCGAGCATGTCATCGCCCATGGTTCACGCCCGCCCCCACCTGTGCCTTCGTCGCCGAGTCGCTTGATTGGTCGCTGCCGAAGCTTACGCGGCGTGCTCCTCGCCGACCTTGGCAGCCGGTATCCCGAGCGCCGCGGGCCGTCGTACGAAGGCCATCAACGCGGCCGAGATCAGCGTGCCGATCGCCATGACGGCGAAGGCGCCCATGTCACCCAGGGAGCCGCCGCGGATCCAGCCGACGAGGTATGTGCCGACGAACGAGCCGAGCGCGCCGAAGGAGTTGACGAGAGCGATGGCCGCCCCGGAGACGTTCTTGGGCGCCTGGTCGGCGACGAGCGCGAAGTACGGCCCGTAGGGCGCGTACAGGCACAGGCCGGCGACGATCAGGAGCACGAACGACATCGCGAACGACGAGTGCGCCAGGTAGGAGCCGTACAGCGTGAGGGCGGCGACCACCAGCCACGGCCAGATCGCCACGCGGCGCCTGCCGCTGCGGTCGGAGAGCTGGGAGTTGACGAGCATCGCGATGGAGGCGAAGAGGTACGGGACCGCCGAGAGCAGGCCGGTGGCACCGATGCCCTGCCCCGACGCCTCCTTGATGATCGAGGGCAGCCAGAACACGAACCCGTACACACCGATCGACCAGCAGAAGTACTGGGCGGCCAGGATGAGCACCGGACGCGAGGAGAGCACCTTGCGGTACTCGGCGGTGCGGGCCACGGCGACGGTCGGCTCCTTCGCCAACTCCGCTTCCAGCTCGGCCCGTTCATGCCCGGGCAGCCACGTGGCCTCCGCCGGATGGTCCTTGATCATCTTGAGGCAGAGCAGGCCCCACAGCACGGCTGGGACGCCCTCGATGATGAACATCTCGCGCCAGCTGGTGGCCTCGATGAGCAGTCCGGAGACGGCGGAGAGCCACATCACGGTGACCGGGTTGCCCAGGATCAGGAAGGTGTTGGCACGCCCGCGCTCGCGCTGCGTGAACCAGCGGCCGAGCAGCATCACCATGGACGGCATGACCGCGCCCTCGACCACACCGAGCAGGAAACGCATGACGACCAGCAGCGTCGGGCTGTGCAGCAGCCCTTGGACGGCGGCGAGCAGCCCCCAGGCGATCGTCGAGTACGCGACGAGGCGGCGGGCGCTGCGGCGCTCGGCGTAGATGGTGCCGGGTATCTGGAAGAAGAAGTAGCCGAGGAAGAAGGAGGCGGCGACCAGCGCGTCCATGCCGCTGGACATGTGGAGGTCGTCGGCCATGCCGCCGGCCGAGCCGATCGAGTAGTTGGACCGGTCCAGATACGCGAGCCAGTACGTGACGAACGCGATCGGGATCATGTGCTTGGTCCGCGTGGACGACCAGAATCCGCTGCCGCGTGCGGCGCGGGACGACGGCGCTGTCATCCGTCACACCTCCTGCTTTCCGTGAGGGCCTTCCGAGACTTCCCGGGGATGCTTTTCCGTGGGGTGGAAAGTGTTCTGTGAGACGGAAAGACGTTAGGGTCGACGCGTCGCCAGGTCAACAGCCTTGACGGATCCGCGATTTGCCGCGCTTCGGCCGGTGCCGCCAGGAAAGGTGCATGTATGCCCAGCCATGAATCCACCCGCATGTCCGCCCGGACCGGGCCCGGTTCCGAGGCGCCGGATGTGCTGGTGCCCTGGACCGGCCTCGACCGCGCGCACGGCCCCTGGCCGGACGGTGTGCGCGTACATGTGTGGGACGGGGTGACTCCGGTCGGCCTCGACGCGGAGCAGCTCGCCCGGATCGGATACTGGGTGGTGCCGTACGCGACCCCCGGAGCCACGAAGCTGCTCCCGGAACTCCCCGGGCTGCGGGCCGTGCAGTCGCTCAGCGCGGGCGTGGAGAAGCTGCGCCCGCTGCTGCCCGAAGGGGTGGCTCTGCACAACGGGCGCGGGCTGCACGACGCGAGCGCCGCGGAGCACGCCCTCGCGCTGACCCTGGCCGCGCAGCGTGACCTGCCGCGCTGGGTGCGCGATCAGGACGGGGGCCGCTGGGAGCCGCACTTCACGCGCTCGCTGGCGGACTCGCGGGTGGCGATCGTGGGCTACGGGTCCATCGGCGCGGCGCTCGAACGGCGGCTGCTCGCGTGCGAGGCGAGCGTCGTGCGCGTGGCCCGCCGCGCCCGTCCGGAGAGCGACGTCCACCCGGTCACCGACCTGCCGGAGCTGCTGCCGACGGTGGACATCGCTGTGCTGGTGCTGCCCGAGAACCCGTCCACGGTGGGCCTCTTCGGCGCGGCCGAGCTCGCCGCGCTCCCCGACGACGCGCTCGTCGTCAACATCGGCCGTGGCCGCACCCTGGACCCGGACGCGCTGCTCGCCGAGACCCGCACCGGCCGGCTGCGTGCGGCCCTCGATGTCACGTCCCCCGAACCGCTCCCCGGCGACCACCCGCTGCGCACGCTGCCGGGTGTCCTCATCACGCCGCACGTGGGCGGCGGCTCGGCGACGTTCCGGCCGCGCGCCGAGCGCCTGATCGTCGAGCAGGTACGCCGCTGGGCGAGCGGCGAACCTCTGGTCAACGCGGTGGAGCCGACGGGGACGTGAAGCCCTCGATCAGGCGGGCGGCGGCCTTCGCGTCGTCGATGGTGATCACGAACTTCTTGCCGTTGGTCAGGTCGAGCCACAGGGCGTCGCCGCCGCGGACCGAGACCGCGGTCAGGCCGGGCTTCAGACGGTAACCCCAGCCGCCGATCTCCAGGGCGCTCGTGCGGCGGGCACTGGCCCGCCGCACGCGGCGGAGCGCGATGCGGCGGCGCAGGAAGGGGAACAGGGCGGAGGCGACGGCCACCTCCTGCGGTGACACGGTGACCCTGATGCCACCCGTGGCGAGGAACGCGGCCGCGGCGATCAGCAGGGTCAGGCTCACGCTCCGGGCCTGCGGGCTGACGGCGGCGATCACGATGAGGACCACCGCCGACGCCACGCCGAGGGACATCATCCAGGGGCTGTAGAGAGAGAGCGGCTCCAGACCGAACTCCCATTGGCCCGCTGCTCCTTGTCACTCACGCATGCCTCCGCTCTCGTTGCCCAGATGCTTCATGGTGCCACCACGGCCTGCCGTGACAGGTACTGGCAGGCCCCTCACACACAGCTACCTGGCGGACCTCGCCCCGGTCAGCCCTCCAGTCCCGAGTTCATCAGTCGCCCGAGCGGCCTGCGGGTGGCGATCAGCGCGAGGCCGATGCCGATTCCGCACACGGCCGTGATGGTGAAGTACGAGGCGTTGTCGATCGCGGTGAACAGCTGGCCGAGCAGTCCCGCGAGGGACGAACCCAGGGCGAGCGTCAGGAAGTTGAGGCCGACCATTTGGGAGCGGAACGCCTGCGGTCCGATGCGGGTCGCGAGGGAGAGCCCGATGGGTCCGACGAAGACCTCCGACGAACCAGCCGCCGCCATGAAGACGAGGATGAGGAACAGCGGGATCTGTGCGCTGCCGGTGGCCTCGGAGAGCACGAGCAGGAACAGGTAGGCGCAGCCGATCTGGGTCAGGCCGATGGCCACCTTGGTCACCGGTGCGGGCTGGCGGTCCCCCAGGCGGGTCCACAGCCGGGCGACGAGCGGCGTGATGAGCACCGCCGCGAGCGGGCTGACCGTCGTGATCCAGGCGACGGGGAAGGTCCAGCCGCCGATGTGCAGGTCGATGCGTTCGGTGATGAGGATCGAGATCGCCGTGAACTTCTGGAAGAGGAACCCGAAGTAGATCCCGGAGGCCAGGAACAGCGGCAGGTAGCCGAGGACGCGGCGGCGCTCGTCGCGGCTGACGGCCTTCGAGGTGGTCATGGTCAGGAAGTAGACGGCCGCGGCCACCAGGGCGGCCACGGTCACCACCGTGGACAGGTTCTCCGCCCGCAGCAGTCCGCCGCCGACGGCGCCGCCCACCACCGCGAGGAAGCCGATCGCCGCGAGTGCGGCCAGCGGCCGACGGCCCGCCGGGAGCGGGTTGTTGACGGTGTGGGCCCGCGCGGGCAGGTGCTTCATCGATACGAGGTACTGGACCAGGGCGCCGGCCATGCCGATCGCCGCGAGCCCGAAGCCGTAGTGGAAGCCGAGCTCGTTCTGCGCAAGGCCTGTGGTGAGCGGGCCGAGCACCGCGCCGATGTTGATGGCCATGTAGAAGTACGTGAATCCGGCGTCGCGGTAGCGGTCGTCGGGGTGCTGGTCCAGGACGAAGCCGACGATCGAGGTGATGTTCGTCTTCAGCGCGCCGGTGCCGAGCACGATGCACACCAGTCCGGCCGCGAGCCCGCCGAGGCCCGGGGCGAACGCGAGCACCACGTGTCCGGCGGTGATGACCACGGCGCCGTACAGCACCATGTTCCGCGGGCTGACGAGCCGGTCCCCCAGCCATGACCCGAGGATCTGCGACAGGTACACGGCGCCGCCGTACGCGCCGACGATGCCCGAGGACACCGCCGGGTCGAGGGCGAGGCCGCCGTCGGCCACCTTGTACAGGAGGTAGAAGGAGAGGATGCCCTGGAGGCCGTAGAACGAGTAGCGTTCCCACAGTTCGGTGAAGGCCATGCTCCACAGGCCGCGCCGCAGGGACCGGGGGTCGGCCGGTTCCTGATGTGTGTCGTCTTCGCGAAGTGCCGTGCCCGGCACGGGAGTTCCGGTCATTCGCTCAGTCCTGCCAATCTCGAGCCGACGCGGGCGATGAGCGAGGTGCTGTGGGAGTGCCGCTTCTCCTCCCAGCGGTCGGCGACGCCGAACAGCCGGTACATCGCGTGGACGCCGATCCAGCGCAGCGGTTCGGGTTCCCAGCGGCCGGAGTCGTGGTCGTTCCACGGCAGCCGCGTCAGGTCGGTGTCCCGTCCCTCGGCGCGGTCCAGGAGGGTGCGCGCGGCGAGCTGGGTGGCCGTGACACCGTGTCCGGCGAAGCCACGGACCACGCCGATGCGGGTGGCCCGGTCGAAGGTGACTCCGGCGCACCAGTCGCGGGTCACGCCGATCGCGCCGCGCCAGGCGTGGTCGACGGTGAAGGGCACGTCGGGGAAGAAGAGTCGGATCCGCTCGCTCAGGGTGCGTACCGTGCGGGCGTCCACGCGGCCCTCGCCGGGGGTGCCGGAGTTGAACGCGTAGGGCGTGCCTCGGCCGCCGATGGCGATGCGGCCGTCCTCGGTGCGCTGGGCGTAGACGAAGGTGTGCGCGGCGTCGCCCAGGCACTCCCGCCCCTCCCAACCGATCCGCTCCCACACGTCGTCGGGGAGCCGATTGGTCACGATCATCGAGGAGTTGACGGGGATGACCTCGCGGGCGCCGAGCGCGGGGACGTCGCTGTCGACCTGTCCCGAATACGCCTCCAGGCACGTCAGGATCGTGGTGGCGCGCACGGTGCCGCGCGGTGTGGTGACGGCGCCGGGTGCGATGCGGGTGGCGCGGGTGTGCTCCAGGATGCGTACGCCCTTGGCGGTCACGACGTCGGCGAGGCCGTGGACGAGCTTGGCCGGGTCGACGCGCGCGGTGGTGCGGGTGTGCAGGCCGCCGAGTGCGGGGGCGATCGCGATGCGCTTCTTGACGGCTTCGGCGTCGAGGAGTTCGAGGTCGTCGGCGCGGTAGCCGTTGGCGAGGTCGGCGGCGTGGGTGAGTTCGAGGCGCCTCATGGCCGCGGGGGTGGTGGCGACGCGCAGGTGTCCGCCGCGGTGCTGGTCGGCCTTGATCCCCTCTTCGTCGAGGACGCGGAGGACGTCGTCGACGGCGCCGTCCATCGCGCGCTGGAACGCGGCGACGGCGGCGGCGCCGTCCTGCCCGCGCTCGCGTGCGGCCTTCGCGTAGACGGCGCGGTTGCCGGGGATGAGCGGGGAGAGCCAGCCGCCGTTGCGGCCCGAGGCGCCGTAGCCGACCTCTTCGGCCTCAAGGACGGTGATCTTCGCGGTGGGGTGTTCCAGGACGGCGTGGTAGGCGGCCCACAGGCCGGTGAGGCCGCCGCCGACGATGACGAAGTCTTGTGTTTCGTCGGGTAGTTGAGGGCTGCGTTCAGGCGGGGCGCCCGCGATGCGGGAGGCCTGTATCCAGTGGGATGTCTCGCCGTTGCGGTAGGCGGTCATCGGTGACTCCTTCGTACGTTTCCTACGTCGTTCAGTAGGTGGGAGGTGCCATCGCCCACAGGACCCTGGCCTCGTCCGTGCCGGTGGTCTCGGCGACGCGGTGGGGGTCGCTGCTGCGGTAGTGGATGGAGTCGAGGGCGGACAGCCGGTGGTGCTGGCCGCGCACCCATACGTCCACCTCGCCGGTCAGGACGAGCAGCAACTCCTCGGAACTGCCGTGGGTGTAGGGCTCGACGCCGGTGGAGCCACCGGGCGCGAAGTGCCCGAGGAGCACTTCGAGGTGGTCGAAGGAGCCGGGGGTGAGCTTGATCTTCGTGGCCCCCTCGCCGAACGACATCCCGTGCGTGTCACGGAACCGCAGGACGGGCCCGGCCGCGCTTCCCGCGTGGTCGAACAGGTCACCCACCGTCAGTTTCAGTACCTCGCACAGCCGTTGAAGCGTGCGCACGCTCGCGTTCGCCTGGTCGCGCTCGACCTGCGAGAGGTACCCCTCCGTGAGCCCCGTCCGCTCGGCCACTTCTTTCAGGGTGAGATGGAGAGCCTTCCTGCGACGGCGCAGCCGCGCGCCGACCTCGGCCGGAGGGCCGGAGTGATCGTTCGCCATGGCCGGAACCTAACAAGGCTGTGGCCGGACAACAATGGGTTGTGCTGCCATCAATTTTTTCTTTACTGACGAACCGTCCACTTGCCTACTTGGAAAGTAGAGCGGTAACTTTCCCCCTTGGAAAGTAAAGCGGGGACGGGAGGGCGAGACACGTGAGCACGCCGGTGGATGCCGAACAGGCATGGAGGGACCTCCAGCGCATTCGTGTGCCGCAGGAGCGGGTGTACGACGAGGTGGAGCGGTCCGCGGCGGCAGGCTCGGGCAGCCCGTGGGGCACGGCCGTGATCATGTGGTTGTTCCTCGCGGGACTGGGCCTTGACCTGCCCGGCTGGGGCGTGGGCCTGGTCATGGCGGCGTATGTCGCGCTGCTGGGCGGCCTCGCCGTGCGTCAGCAGCGGCGCAGCCGGGTGCGCCTGCACCACACCCGGTGCACACCGCGCATGTTCGCCGCCTTCGTGGCGGGGGCGGTGGTGACCGGCGCGACGGTGCTGCTCTCCGGCCACCTGGTCGATTCGCTGGACCCGCTGCACGGCAGCCTGGTCCAGGCCACGGTCTCCGCGGCGGTGTTCGTGCTGTTCGTCGGGCCGACGAACCGCTGGGCCGCCCGGTCGGCGCGGGGCCACGAGCTCCGTACGCCGGGCGCGCGTGCGGGGGCGGACCGATGAGTGTTCCCGCAGGCTTCGACGAGCTGATCCATCCCGCCACCCGGCTCTCGGTGGTTTCGCTGCTCGCCGCCACGGAATGGGCGGAGTTCTCCTTCGTCCGCGACAGCCTCTCGCTCAGCGACTCCGCGCTCTCCAAGCAGCTGCACACCCTGGAAGAGGCGGGCTATCTGGAGCTCCGCAAGGAGGGCGGTGGCCGCAATCGGCGCACCCGAGTGCGGCTGACGGACCGTGGGCGCACCGCCTTCGAGGGGCATGTGTCGGCGCTCCGGGCGATCGTCGAGGGCGCCGCTCCGGCGGTCCGCACACCCTCGGGGGCAAAGCGATGACGTCGGAGCGCACATCCGGACAAGCCGTCGTCCACGCCCGCGACATCACGATGACGTACGGCGACGTCGACGTCCTGCACGGTGTCGACCTGGACATCCAGCGCGGCGAGGTCTTCGCGCTGCTCGGACCCAACGGGGCCGGCAAGACGACCACCGTCGAGATCCTGGAGGGCTTCCGGCGCCGCTCCGCGGGACAAGTGCGCGTGCTCGGCACGGACCCCGAGCGCGGCGACGACGCGTGGCGGGCGCGGATCGGCCTGGTCCTTCAGTCCTGGCGCGATCACGGCCGCTGGCGGGTCGGCGAGCTGCTGAAGCACTTCGCCACGTACTACCCGGACCCGCGCGACCCGGCCGAACTCCTGGCTCTCGTCGGCCTCACCGACCAGGCCGGCCGGCAGGTTGGCCGACTGTCGGGCGGACAGCGCCGGCGCCTCGACGTCGCGCTCGGCATCGTGGGCCGGCCCGAACTCCTCTTCCTGGACGAGCCGACCACGGGTTTCGACCCGGAGGCGCGGTACGAGTTCCATGCCCTGGTCGAGCGGCTCGCCCGCGACGAGGGCGTCACCGTCCTGCTCACCACGCACGACCTGGCGGAGGCCGAGCGGCTCGCCGACCGGATCGCCATGCTGGTCGGCGGCCGGATCCGGGCCGACGGCACTCCTGCGGAACTGGCACGCCGGGCCGCCGCCCGCGCCGAGGTCCGCTGGACGGCCGAGGACGGCACGCCCCGCCGCGAGCGCACCGCGGACCCCTCGCGGCTCGTCTGGGAACTGCACCGGCACGCGCCCGGACCGATCCCCGACCTGGAGGTCCGGCGGCCGACGCTCGAGGACACGTATTTGCACATGGTGAACCTGGCGACCGACGGCACGGACACGAGCCCGGAACCGGACGAGGACAGGGAGGTGCGGGCCGCGTGAGGAAGACATCCATGACGAACAGCTGGCGTGCCGGGATCCAGCGCGGCGGCATCGAGCTGCGGCACCTCGTGCGCAACGGCAAGGAGATGTCCGGCCACCTGACCAACGTGGTCGTCGCCCTGGTCGTCGCCGCCTACATCAGCAGCGATGTCCCGGGCACCGGGACGCCGATGTCCCACCTGGTGGTGGCGGGCTTCGCCGCGTATCTCCTCTTCCAGGTCGGCCTCGTCACGCTCCCGCAGATCCTCGTGACCGAACGGGAGGAAGGCGCGCTGCTGCGGCTGCGGGCCACGCCCGGCGGGATTCCTGCGTATCTGGTCGCGAAGTGCCTACTGATCGTGGTCGTTTCGGTCGCCACGCTGGCTCTGCTCCTGGCTGCCGCCGCGCTGCTCGCGGACGGTCCTGTACCGCAGGGGCCGCGTGGCTGGCTGACGTTGGCGTGGGTGACGACGCTCGGGCTGCTTGCCGTCGTGCCGCTCGGCGCCGCCATCGGCGCGGTGCTGCCCAACCCGCGCGAGGCACTGGCCCTGATCATGCTGCCGGTGATGGGGCTGCTGGTCACCTCCGGGGCGGTGTTCCCCCTCACCGTGCTGCCCGTTCCGGTCCAACAAGTGGCGTCCGTCTTCCCGCTCAAGTGGATGGCGCAGGGACTGCGTTCGGCGCTTCTGCCGGACGCGGCGCGGGCCGCCGAACCGGCCGGTTCCTGGGAACTGCCCATGGTCGCCCTCGTCCTGACCGCCTGGGCCGTCCTCGGCTTCCTCCTCGCGATCCCGCTGCTGCGCCGCGCGGCCCGCCGCGAATCGGGGTCCCGCATGACGGCGCGCGTCACTACGATGCCGGGATGACAGATGCCGCAGGGGCCTTCGAGGGCGCGCCGCCGGAGAGGCCGGAGCGCCACACCGTGCTGCTGGAACTGAAAGCGGAGGTGGCCGCTTCGCCTCCGGACGTGTTCGATCACCTGGTGCGGCGGATCGCGCCCGACGACGGGCACACCCACTTCGCCGTCTACCGGGACCAGTTGCTCGCGGTCATGCAGGGAGACTGGTGGTACCGCGGAGAGTTCCGCGTGGCTCCCGCCCCGGAGGGCGCGCTGGTCTCGTACGCGATCGTCAACGTCGCCCAGAAGAAGCGCCGGCTGGGCACCTGGATCGCCAGGAAAACCGTAGCGGAGGCACCGGAGAGCTTCGCGCGGCACCTGAAACAGGTCAAGGAGGATCTCCGCGGTTAAGGTTGCGGGCATGGAGACCGGAGAGCCGAGCCGGACCGCGATGGCGGTCGCACGGGCGAGGGCGCAGCATCAGGTGGCGGACGAACCGCGGGTGTTCACCGACCCGTTCGCCGTCCGCGTCGTGGGCGAAGCCGCCCTGGGCGAGGGCGAGTTCGACCGGGGTCTTGACCCGGACCTGGTGCGCCGGCGGCGGCTGTGGCTCGCCGCGCGCAGCCGCTTCGCCGATGACACGGTCGCCGAGGCGGTCGCGTCGGGGTGCCGGCAGGTGGTGGTCCTCGGGGCGGGGCTCGACACATCAGCCCTGCGCAACACGCATGCCGATGTCCGGTTCTTCGAGGTCGATCACCCCGACACGCAGCGCTGGAAGCGGCGCAGGCTGGACGAGGCCGGGATCACGGTGCCGTCCACGCTGACGTTCGTCCCGGTCGACTTCGAGTCCGCCACGCTCGCGGAAGGCCTCGCCTCCGCGGGTTTCGACCGCGGCCGCCGGACCGTGTTCCTCATGCTCGGCGTCGCCGTCTATCTGACACTCCCCTCGCTCACCGCCACCTGGCGGTTCATCGCCGGGCAGGGCGACGGCCCGGTACTCGTGATGGACTACCTGCACCCGGTGGCCGGCGCGCCGGCCGCGTCCCTGAGCCGGCGGGCCGAGCGTGTCGCCTCCGTCGGCGAGCCGTGGCTGTCGTCGTTCACGGCGGACGAGTTGCGTAGCGAACTGAGCGGGTGCGGCTTCACCACGGTCGAGGACCATTCCGCGGCGGAGCTCCTGGGCCACTACCTGGGGAGGACCGTCACGGACTCGCTGGGACACGGACATCTGGTGCGTGCCGCGGTCGACTGAGTGCCCGCGCCCTACTGGCCCACCCTCCCGTCGACACACTCCCGCAGCAGATCTGCGTGCCCGCAGTGCCGGGCGTACTCCTCGACCCTGTGCACCATGAGCTCCCGGACGGCGATCCGTTCCCTGCCGATCCGCGCGCTCAGGTCCGGGTGTTCGGCCAAGGCCGCGTCGGTCGCGGCCTGTTCGCGTTCCAGGTCGGCGTACGCCTGGTCCACGGCGACCCGGTCGGCGGTGGCACCGTCGAAGTCCGCGTCCTTCTTGCCGTACATCCTGGGCAGTGGCTCGCCCTCGGTGATCCAGTTGTGCCAGTCGCGCTCCACTTCGGCGAGGTGGCGGACCAGTCCGAGCAGCGACATCGTCGACGGCGGGACGGAACGCCGGGCGAGCTGTTCCGGCGTCAGGTCCGCGCACTTCAACCGCAGGGTCAACCGATAGTTCGTCAGGAAGTCTTGCAGCGTGGCGAGTTCACCGTCCGGGCTGCTCTCGTTGTCGCGCGGGTCGTCGTCGGGGTCCGCCCACATGTCCGGGTAAACGGTGGCCTGGGTCCAGCGCGCGGGTTCGTCGGTCATGAGGGGCATGGTGGTCGGTGGCGGCCCATGACCGCCACCGATATTGGGGTCACGGAGTTGCTGGGCGAGGGTTCAGAACGTGACCAGGATCTTCCCGAGGAGGCCTCCCGCCTCGAAGCGTTCGTGGGCTGCCCGGATGTCGCTCAGCGTGTAGCGGGCGGCGATGCGGACATGAAGCTCCCCGGCGTCGACCAGCTTGGCGATCCTCGCGAGGTCGTCCGCGCTCTCCTGGACATAGCTCTTACGCGCTCCCGGTACGTCGGGCAACGGCTCGTCGGACACCGATACGTAGCGGCCGGCGGCGGCGAGGGCGGTGGACGCGTCGAGGCCCGCGGTGTCGAGGACGACCGAGTAGTGGCCGCGCGGCAGATCGGCGGCGCGGTGCCAGACGTGCTCGGCGCCCAACTCCACTGCTGCCGCCTCGTGTTCGGGGCGGGACACCAGGCCGTCGGCGTGGGCGCCCATCGAGCGGGCCAGCTGGACGGCCAGGCCGCCGACCGCCCCGGCGGCCCCGACGACCAGGATGCGCTCCCCCGCCGCCAGCCCGGCGTTGCGCAGCGCCTGGAGGGCGGTCACTCCGGCCAGCGGCAGGGCGGCCGCGTCCGCCAGGGGGACACCTGTCGGCGCGGCGGTGACCAGGTGGCTCGGCAGGGCGACCAGGTCGGCCCACGTGCCGCGGGCCGTGGCGATCTGGGCGGACATCGCGATCACCTCGTCGCCCACCTGATACGAAGGGTCGTCGCCGCCGACCACGCGGCCGGAGATGTCCCAGCCGAGCGTGGCCGGCAGCGGCGGGCCGACCTCTCGGGCGCGCGTCTTCCAGTCGACCGGGTTCAGGCTGGTCGCGGTGGTGCGGATGAGGACCTCGCCGGCGGCGGGGACGGGTTCGGCGATGTCGTCGATGGTCAGGACGTCGGGGCCGCCGTGGCGGTCGATCCGGATGGCACGCATGGTGTGAAGGCCCTTCCAGGGGTACGGAGTCGGTCCACGTGGCCGAGGAGGCGCCGCCGTCGGGCGGCCTCCCCCGCTCACACCCGGAACGCTAAAGTCTCACATCGGTGTGAGAGTCAAGCCGTGTCGAGGAGGATCACGTGCGGATCGGTGAGCTGTCCCGCAGGACGGGCGTCCACGAGCGGCTGCTGCGCTACTACGAGGAGCAGCGGCTGCTCCACCCCGCGCGACGCCCCAGCGGCTACCGCGAATACGGCGAGGCCGACGTGCAGACCGTGCGCCGCATCCGCGGCCTGCTCGCCGCGGGCCTGACCACCGCCACCATCGCCGCGATCCTGCCGTGCCTGGGCGACGAGGACGAGCGCCTGGTGCCGACCTGCCCCGACCTCGTCGGCGACCTCCTCAGGGAGCGGGCCCGCATCTCCCGGGCCATCGACGACCTGCGGTCCTCCCGTTCCGCGCTCGACGACGTCATCGCGGCCGCCCCGGCCGACGTCGCCGAGCGCGCGCGGGACGCCCTCACTCCGGGCTGACGGTCACCCCGCCTTCGCCAGTGCCACCGTCCGTCCGCCGAGCGCGGCGGAGAACCGGTCCGTGACCTCGGCCAGCGCCTCGGCGGAGGGCTTCGCGACGACCAGTTCCCCGCTCTCGCCGACCGTGACGTCCCGGTCGAGGGTGAACCAGCCCGGCAGGATGTGGTGCGGGCCCATCGAGTTCAGGACGGGCCGCAGGGCGTAGTCGAGGGCCAGCACGTGGGCCGTGGTACCGCCCGTCGCCAGGGGCAGCACGGTCTTCCCGGCCAGGGCGTACTGCGGGAGCAGGTCGAGGAGCGACTTCAACAGGCCCGAGTAGGCGGCCTTGTAGACGGGCGTGCCGATGACGATGCCGTCCGCCCGCTCGAACCGGGCGATGGCCTCGACGATGGCCGGGTGCCCGAACTCGGCGCCCAACAGCGCGTCGGCCGGCAGGGTCCGCACCTGCAAGGAGGTCACCTCGTGTCCCTGGTCGCGGAGCCGTTCGTCGAGATGTTCCAGGAGTCGCGCGGTGCGGGACGTGGCGGAGGGGCTGCCGGACACGGAGAGGATGGTGGCCATAGTGGGGCCTTTCGTGAGAGGTGAGGGGCGAAAGAAGGGGGATGGGGGCTCGGAGGCTACGGACGCGGCCGAGCCGCGGCGTTCACCACGCGCTCGACACGACCGTGACCGCGGGCGTCAGGCCTTCGCGCAGCGCTTCGAGGAACGTCACGACCTCCGCGGCGACCGAGCGGTGCTGCTTGTCGTTGAGGACGTCGTGGTGGGCGCCGCGGACGACGGCGAGGCGGGCCGAGGCCGCCTTCTGCGCGGTGAGCGCGAGGGCGTCGCGGTCCGCGAGCGGGTCGGCGTCACCGACCAGGAACAGTTGGGGAAGGTCAGCGGCGCTGTCGTGTGCCCGCTCCAACGCCGCTTCCGGGACAGGCGTGTTCAGCTCGCCGCGGCGTACGCGGGTGTCGTCCGTGAGCACGCCACGGTGGGTGGGGCAGGCGGTGCGGACGTCGAGCTCCTCGTCCCACGCCTCGGTGCCGGCGACCGCCCGGCCCGGCAGCGCCGCCAGGATCACGCCGTCCGCGCGCAGCCGGCGCACCCGGTCCGGGTCGGCGACGAGGGCGGCGACCGCCGCGGCGCCACTGTCGGCGCCCACCAGGACCACCGGGGAGGCCGCGGCGCCGCCTGCCTCGGACGCCGTGCCGTCGGCTGCTTCGGCGAGCCGCTCGGCCAGGGTGTCGAGGGTGGCGTCGAGGTCGTCGCCGCTCAAGTCCGGGCTGTCCACGACCCGCACCCGGTAGGCGTCCGCGGCGAGCCGCCTGCCGAACCGCTCGTACACGGCACGTGTCTCGCCGCGGCCGGGCACGACGATGACGGTGCCGCGGGTGAGCAGGCCTTCCGGGGCGAGGTGGTCGGTGTACTGGCTGGTCATCGCGGGGCTCCAAGGGTGGCGGTGGCCGTGGTGTGCCGGTTGGCCGGGTTCGGCAGGCCGAGGTGGCCGCGCAGGGTGGTGTCGGCCCACTCCTCGATCCGGTCGGCGACGGTCTCCGGCGCGCCCACGAACGGCGGAACTCGGCGAGCAGCTACGCGACTTGACGGAGCGTGAGGTTCTCGGTCCGGGCGCGTTCGATGACTTTCGCGGCTCCCGTCCTGCCGCCCTCCCCGGCGAGGTGGGCGACGTCGGGGAAGGGGGCGTCGGCGCGTTCTGGGCATGGGGCGTCCGGACATGAGGGTCTCTCTGCGACGGCTCCCGCGCTTCGAGGGCAACGCGAAGGAGCGAAGGACAAGGCACACGCAAGCCATCCCGCTCCGTACGCATGGGCACACCGGTGGGCAGGGCGGAACGCGGAGAAGGAGGCATGACGGACGAGGGCTCGAAGAGCCGGCCGTCAGGAAGCAGCGCCCGGGACGTCCTGGACTCCCGGGAAGGACCGGGGAGAAAGCTCAGGCGCGCGGGAAGCTACGCGGAGGGAGAGAAGGTCAGCGACAGAGTGCGCTACACGTGCGCCGCAGGTCCACGTAGCGGCACACCACGCCGGGGTGCGTCGTCAGCATGCTGCACATCCTGACGCGCCCCGTCCCCGGCTGTCAATGGACACCAATTTGTGTCTCATCACGCGGGACGGGTCGATGATGCTGGTCAACGAGGTGCGAGGGCACGGGAGTTGTCGTGGCGTCGCGTCGCGTCGCCGGATGCTCTTCGACCTCGTTCGGGCTGAACCACAGCGGGCCGTTTCACCGGGCGACGACGGGCTCCGCCCCGTCGACCGTCTCCTCGGCCTCCGCCAGCAGCGACGCCACGGTCACCCCGCCCAGCACGGCCGCCGCGTCCGTCTCGATCCGCCGCCACACCTCCGGCAGCCCTCGCGCGGCACCGGAGTACCCGAGACCAGACAGTGGCTCGCCGCGCAGCGTGAGCAGTTCGCCGTCGACGGCGCGAGTGACATCGAGCAGGGTGATGGCGTCCGCCGGCACACCCAGCCAGTACCCGCCCACACACCCGCGCCGGCTGCGCACGAGCCCGGCCCTGCGCAGCTCGCCCACCACCGATTTGAGGAACCGGAACGGAATCCCCTGGGCGTCGGCGATGGCCTCGCACGTGAGCGGCCGTTCGGGGGCGCGGGCGAGCTCCAGGAGCGCGCGCGTGGCGTAGTCCGCCTTCGCGGAGATATGCATGGCCACATGATGCCCGAAGACCGCCGCGGGACAAGGTCCGCGCATCCCTCTCCGCGAACGTTGCGGGAACATTGCCGCAGGTGAGAGCCAATGGACACCTCTTGACATCTTTTCTGTCGCCGCTCTAGCGTCGCCACCATGACCGAGCCGTTGACGACACCCGGTGAGGGCTTCCACCCCCATCTCCACGACGCCCCGAACTCCCCTTCCGCTCCCCTGCGTTCGCGGCTGCACCACGTTCGCGCGGACGCCCTGGACGGGGACACCGCGCAGAGCGGCGGCATGCGGCGCTTCGCCGCCGTCAGCGGGAACACGGTGGGGTCCGAGAAGCTGTGGATGGGCCAGACCCATGTCGCGCCGTCGACCGCGTCCTCCGACCACCACCACGGCGAGTCCGAGACCGCGATCTACGTGGTGAGCGGGCACCCGGAGTTCGTGTTCCTCGACGACTCGGGGGACGCCGAGCAGGAGGTCAGGCTGCGCACCTCGCCCGGCGACTACATCTTCGTCCCGCCGTACGTGCCGCACCGCGAGGAGAACCCCGACCCGGCCGACGAGGCCGTGGTCGTCATCGCCCGCAGCACGCAGGAGGCCATCGTGGTCAACCTGCCGAAGCTGTACGCGCTTTCGGATCCTGACGAGTCCTGACCGGCTCTGCGAGGATGGCTCCATGAAATCGATCTCTTTCCCCGGTGCCAAGGCGCCGTCCTCCAACGTCGTCCTCGGCCTGATGCGCATCGCGGAGCTCGGCGACAAGGACGTCCGCGCCCTCTACGACAGTGCCCGCGACGCCGGGATCAACAGCTTCGACCACGCCGACATCTACGGGCCGACGCGGCACGCCTGCGAGGAGCGCTTCGGGCAGGCGGTCACGCTGAGCGCCGCGGAGCGCGAGTCGATCGTCATCCAGAGCAAGGTCGGCATCCGGCCCGGTTTCTTCGACTTCTCCCGTGAGCACATCCTGGCGACCGTCGACGAGTCGCTGGCGGCGCTGCGCACCGACTACCTCGACATGCTCCTGCTGCACCGCCCCGACACCCTCGTCGAGCCGGAGGAGGTCGCGGCGGCCTTCGACGAGCTGCACGCGGCGGGCAAGGTCGTGAACTTCGGCGTCTCCAACCACACGCCCGGCCAGGTCGAGCTGCTCAAGTCGGCGGTGCGCCAGCCACTCGTCGCCAACCAGGTCCAACTGAGCATCACGCACGCCCCGTTGATCGCCCAGGGCGTCGCCGCCAACATGGCGGGGCTCGACCAGTCGGTGAGCCGTGACAACGGGCTGCTCGATTACTCGCGGCTCAACAAGATGACGCTTCAGGCGTGGTCGCCGTTCCAGAAGGGCTTCTTCGACGGGGTCTTCGTCGGCGACCGTGAGAACTACGCGGAGCTCAACACCGCGCTCGACGAGCTGGCCGCGAAGTACGAGGTGACACCCACCGGCATCGCGGTCGCCTGGATCACCCGGCACCCGGCCGACATGCAGGTCGTGCTCGGCACCACCAACCCGGGGCGCGTCGCCGAGTCCGCTGCGGGCTCGGACATCCCGCTGACCCGCGAGGAGTGGTACCGCCTGTTCCGCGCGGCCGGGCACACGCTGCCGTAGCCCACTGGTCGCGCCGGGCCCCGTCTCCAGGGGCGGGGCCCGGCGCGCTCACTCGCAGCGCTGCGGGGCGCGCTCGCCGTCGCTCTGCGAGGCCACCTTCGCCGAGGAGCGCGCCCCCACCGCCGGAGCGAGGAAGACGGCCACCGTCGTGAACGCGAGCACGACCACCATGGCCGTCCGCAGCCCGTAGTGGTCGCCGAGGAAGCCGAGGCACGGCGGTCCGACGAGGAACGCGATGTAGCCCATCATCGCCACCAGGCTCACCCGCGCCGCCGGGTTCTCGCCCGAGTCACCGGCTGCCGAGAGCGCGACGGGGAAGCCGAGCGAGGCGCCGAGCCCCCAGAACAGCACGGCCGCGCTGGCGAGGACCGCTGAGTCGGAGAAGACGACCAGGGCGATACCGAGCGTCGCCGACACCGCGCTGGCCCGCACGACGGGCCTGCGGCCGAGCCGGCCGATGAAGTACCCGCCGACGAACCGGCCGATGGTCATCGCGGCGGCGAAGCCGGTGTAGACGGCCGAGCCGAGCGCGGGGTCCATGTCGTGGCCGTCGACCATGAGCAGCGGCAGCCAGTCGTTCGCTGCGCCCTCGGCGAGCGCCATCGCGAGGATGATCCCGCCGAGGAGCAGCAGCTGCCGGTCCCGCCACACCTTCGCCTTCGACGCGCCGTCCGCGGAACTTCGCGGCTGCGAGTCGCCCGTTGCCTTGCCGACGCCGGTGGGGATGGCCCGGATCGCGTAGCCGAACATGGCGGTGGTGACCACGGCGACGGCGATCAGGTGCCACTGCACGGGGAATTGGACCGCCGTGCACAGGATGCCGACCGCCGCTCCCACGACGGTTCCCAGGCTGAAGAAGCCGTGCAGCGTCGGCAGGACCGTGCGCGCGGTGATCCGTTCCACCTCCGCGCCGTCGATGTTGATGGCGACCTCTCCCCCGCCCATTCCGGCGCCGAAGAGGCACAGTCCGGCGGTGACGAGGGGCGCGGAGGACGCCATCGCGCCGAGGCCGATGACCGCCATGCTGAAGGTGATCAGCAGCGTCGCCACGCCCATGACGGGCCGCGATCCGAAGCGGGCGACGAGCGTGCCGGAGCACAGGATGCCGGTCATCGAGCCGACCGAGAGCCCGAAGAGGATGAGCCCCATCTGCGCGGTGGAGGCGCCGAGTTGGTCGCGTACGTCGGGTGTGCGTGTCACCCACGACGACATCGACAGGCCGGGTATCAGGAAGAAGAGGAACAGTGCGGTCCGTCTGCGGCGGGTGTCCAGGTCCATCGGTGGTGTGCTCTCTGTTGTGTGGAGATCGGGAGAAGGATCATCGTCACGCTCCCACATTCGGCATCCCCGCACAGCAGTTGGGGCGGCACCCGCCGACCATGGCAGGTGCCGCCCCGACCGGCGGCGTCAGCTGGGCTCTACGCCTCCGGGTGCGTCAGCCGGATGTCGAGATCGCCCGGCTCGGCGTCGCCCACCCGCAGCGTCCGCGCGGCCGGCGGGTAGCCCGTGGCGATGACGGAGTAGTCGCCCGCGTCCAGGTCGGTGAAGGCGTACGCGCCGTCCGACCCGGTCGTCGTCGTGGCGATCACATTGCCCGCCGCGTCGACCAGGGTGACCCGCGCGTCGGCCAACGGGCCGTCGTCCGTGCCGGCCCGGACGACGCCCTGGACCCGCTTGCCGACCCCGAGCACGAGCTCGACCCGCGTCACGCCCTGCGCGCCGGTCTCCACCTGCTGCGCCGCGGGCCGGAAGCCCGGCGCGTTGACGGCGAGCGTGAACAGGCCGTTCACCAGGCCACCGCAGGCGAAGTCGCCGTGCAGTCCGGTGCGTGCGGTGGCCACGACCTCGCCACGGACGTCCGTCACGACGACCAGCGCCTCGGGGACGGGGCGGCCGCCGGCCTCGCGCACCAGTCCCGCGAGTCCGCCAGTACCGGTGAGCACGATGTCGTGGGAGAGGAGTTCGCCGTCCACGGTGACCGTCGAGGCCTGGGGCTGGTGCCCGTCGGCCGCGACGATCAGCACGTACGTTCCCGCGCCGGGTACGTCGAGGCTGTAGGCGCCGCCGGAGTCGGTGACGGAGCGGCTGATCTGCCGGCCGCCGGTCGAGATCAGCGTGATCGCGGCGCGGGTCACGGCCTCGCCGCCGCCGGTGCGGACGGTGCCGAGGATGCCGTTGCCGTTCGGGGTGAACGACCGGGCGCCGTCGGCCTCCGCAGAGGACGCGGTCACGAGGTGCTTACGCGGCTGCGCGGCGGCCTGCGCGCCGACCGAGGCCGTCACGAGTTCGCGCTCCGGCTCGGCCGGGTGCGGCACGGCGCCCTCGGGCACCTCGTCGGCGGGCCGCGCCCCGCGGGCCTCGTCGAGTTCGCGCAGGCCCTCGCCCTCGACGTCGACGTTGGGCAGCGCCCGGTCCAGCCACTTGGGCAGCCACCAGGCGCCGCGTCCGATGAGCGCGAGGACCGCCGGGACGATCGCCATGCGCACGATGAACGCGTCGAAGAAGACGGCGACGGCGAGCCCGAAGCCGATCATCTTGATCATGGATTCGGTCGAGCCGATGAAGCCCGCGAACACGGCCATCATGATGACCGCGGCCGCCGTGACCACGCGGGCGCTGTACCGGAACCCGGTGACGATCGCCTCCTTGGCCGTCTCCCCGTGAACGTATGCCTCGCGCATCCGCGTCACGAGGAAGACCTCGTAGTCCATCGCGAGTCCGAAGACGACGCCCACCATGAAGATCGGCATCATCGACATCACGGGGCCGGTCTCCTCGACGCCCATGAGGTCGGCGAGCCAGCCCCACTGGAAGACGGCGACGACGGCGCCGAGCGCGGCGAGGACGGACAGCAGGAAGCCGAGCGCGGCCTTCAGCGGCACCAGGATCGAGCGGAAGACGACGATCAGGAGCAGGAAGGCGAGGCCGACGACGAGCGCGAGGTACGGGAGGAGCGCGTCGTTGAGCTTCTGCGACACGTCGATGTTCATCGCGGTGGAGCCGGTGACCATGAGCGACGCGCCCGAGTCGGCCTTGATGCCGTCACCCGCGTGGCGGATGTCGTGCACCAGGTCCTCGGTGTCCGTGGACGTCGGCTTCGACTTCGGGATCACGCTGAGCATCGCGGTGTCGCCGGTCTTGTTGAACGTCGCCGGAGTCACCACGGCCACGTCGTCAAGTCCCTTGACGGTCTTGGTGACATCGGCGACGGCGGACTTCGGCTGATCGCTGCCCTTTGCGTCGACGACGACCATCAGCGGCCCGTTGAAGCCGGGCCCGAAGCCCTCGGAGAGCAGGTCGTACGCCTTGCGCTGCGTGGTGCTGGTGGGCTGCGAACCGTCGTCGGGCAGGCCGAGTTCGAGGGACGTCGCCGGTACGGCGGCCGTGCCCAGGGCGATCACACCGAGCAGCAGCACGACGACCGGGTGCTTCACGACGACGCGCGCCCACCGGGTGCCCATGGCGGGCTTGGGCTCGGCGTGCTCCCCGTGGACGTGGCCCTGTTCCTCGGCCTTCCGCTGGGCCTTGCGTTCCTTCCGCTTGCTCTTGGCGCCGGCGGGGCGCACGCGGCGGCGGGCGATGCCGAGCAGGGCGGGGATCAGGGTCAGGGCGACAAGGACCGCGACGACGACGGTGCCGGCGGCGGCGAAGCCCATCTTCGTGAGCATCGGGATGTTCACGACGGCGAGGCCGACGAGGGCGATGACGACGGTCAGCCCGGCGAAGACGACGGCGGACCCGGCGGTACCCGCGGCCCGCCCCGCGGCTTCTTCCCGCTCGCGTCCCTCGGCCAGTTCGGCCCGGTACCGGGACACGATGAACAGCGCGTAGTCGATGCCGACCGCGAGGCCGATCATCATCGCGAGCGTCGACGTCGTCGAGTCCAGGTTCAGCGGCTTGGCGAGCGCGGTGATGGCGGAGACACCGATGCCGACGCCGAACAGCGCGGAGACCAGCGGCAGTCCGGCCGCGATCAGCGAGCCCAGGGTGATGACGAGGACGACGGCGGCGACCACGACGCCGATGACCTCGGTCGAGCCGGTCTCGGGCACGGTCTGGAGCGCGTCGCCGCCGACCTCGACGGTCAGCCCTTCGTCACGGGCGTCCTGCGCCGCGTCCTTGAGCGCGTCGCGCGAGGAGTCCTCCAGCTCCATGCCGGAGACCTTGTACGACACCTGCGCGTAGGCGATGGTGCCGTCGCGGCTGACGGCCTTGGCCTTGAACGGGTCGGTCGCGCTCTGGACCTCGGAGCCACCGCCGAGTTCCTTGACCGTGTCGCGCACGACGCCCTGGTTGGCGGCGGAGGTGATCTTCTCCCCGTCCGGCGCCTTGAACACGACGCGCGCGGTGGCGCCGTCGGCGCTGGCGCCTGGGAAACGCTGTTCCAGCAGGTCGAAGGCCTTCTGGGCCTCGGTGCCCGGGATGGAGAAGGAGGAGGATGCGGCCGTGGGGGCCTGGGAGGCTCCGACGCCCACGGCGGCGAGGACCACCACCCAGAAGAGGGCGACGAAGTACCGTCGCCTGAAGGCGAATCGGCCCATTTTGTAGAGGAATCGAGCCACGAGGGCGTACTCCCGGTCAGGTCGTTTTTTGGTGCTGGGCAAGATGCTTCGGCCCGACGACGGTGAGCGGTGGCGTCAGGTGCAAGGGGGGATCTGCGTAGTGGGGGATGTGTGGGGGGATGTGAGGGGATCAGGCGCAGAGGGCGGGGAGGACCACTGCGTCGATGTATGAGATGAGGTACTCCTGGGTGGGCGGTCGTTCTTCGATCACGCCGCGGGTCGCCATGGCGCCGACCATCAAGTGCAGCGTGTAGCCCATCGCCGGGTTGTCCTGGCGGATCTCGCCCCGAGCGACGGCTCTCTGGAGGACCTGGTCCAGCTCCTCCAGCTCCGGTTCGATCAGCAACTCCCGGAAGGCGCTCAGCAGATCCGGGTCACTGTGCATCGCCATGGCGAGTCCCCGCATCAGCGCCGTCGACTCCTCGACCGAGCAGTCGTCGTGCCGGTTGGCGAGCGTGTGGAGGTCCCCGCGCAGGGTGCCGGTGTCGATCTCGGCGATGTCGACCGGCTTGTGGTGCCGCATCGCCTTGACGACGAGCGCGGCCTTTCCGCCCCACTGCCGGTAGAGCGTGGCCTTGCTGGACCGGGTGCGGGTCGCGACGGCGTCCATGGTCAGCGCGTCGTAGCCGACTTCACGCAGCAGCCCGAGCACGGCGTCGTACAACTCGGCCTCGCGCTCCGCCGTCATACGTCTGCGTCGCACGGTGCCGCCGGTCCTGGTCACGCGCTGCTCCCCATCACGACTGTGCCGACATCACGGCTGTGCCGAACGAAACGGTTTCGTACGACGGCAGACTAACCCGCCGCCTCGATGAAACGAAACCGTTTCGTACGTGGTTCGGATCACGCCGTGTGCAATGGTGAAGCCCCATGAGTGAAACGTTCGACTGCGCATGGCGCGACCCGGTCTCCGACGAGGAGATGGTCGACCTGGTCCGGTCCCACGGCGGGCACGACGTCGCCGGCTGGTGGACCAAGATCCAGGGGTACAGCCTCGGCTGGGTGACGGCCCGTGACGGGGACGGGCTCCTCGTCGGCTTCGTGAACGTGGCGTGGGACGGCGGCGACCACGCCTTCCTGATCGACACCAAGACACGGGGCACACACCAGCATCGCGGCATCGGAACCGCCGTCGTGCGCCTCGCGGCGGTCAGGGCGCGGGAGTCGGGCTGCGAGTGGCTCCATGTCGACTTCGAGCCCGGACTCCGCGACTTCTACTTCGAGGCGTGCGGATTCAGGCCCACGGAGGCGGGCCTGATCCATCTGCGCCCGTGAGGCTCAGCCCTTGGCGTGCCCCCTCTCGCGCAGCGAGGCGACGGTGACTCCGGGGGACAGTCGGCCCTCCGTCACCTTGAGCTGGATGATCGCCGCGCGGCCGCAGGTCAGCGCGCGGTCCAGGGCCGGGGCGAACTCCTCGGTCGTGGTGACCGTTTCGCCGTGGGCGCCGAAGGCCTGGGCGTACGCGGCGAAGTCCGGGTTGCCGAGGGCCGTGCCGCTCACCCGGCCGGGATACTCCCGCTCCTGGTGCACGCGGATCGTGCCGTACTGGGCGTTGTCCAGGACGAGGATCAGCGGGGCCGCGCCCTCCGCCACGGCCGTGGCGAGCTCCTGGCCGTTCATCAGGAAGCAGCCGTCGCCCGCGACGGAGACGACGCGGCGGTCCGGGTGCGCGATGGCGGCCGACACGGCTGCGGGCACGCCGTAGCCCATCGAGCCGTTGCGCGGGCCGAGTTGGCGCATGCCGTCGCGGTACGTCAGGTAGCGCTGCGCCCAGATGGCGTGGTTGCCCGCGCCGAACGTGACGATGGTGTCCTCGGTGAGCCGGCTGTCGAGGTGGGCGAAGACCGCGCCGAGGTCGAGCGGGTCGCCGTCCGGCTCCGGTGTGCGGGCGGCCAGGTGTGCCGCCCTGGCCTGCTTGGTGTGCTCCGCCCACGGCA
The DNA here is from genome assembly GCF_049844455.1 of Streptomyces fractus. Classification (NCBI taxonomy): domain Bacteria; kingdom Bacillati; phylum Actinomycetota; class Actinomycetes; order Kitasatosporales; family Streptomycetaceae; genus Streptomyces; species Streptomyces fractus. The sequence goes on from NZ_JBMYHI010000002.1 coordinate 599,848, forward strand.
CGGGTGTGGCGGGGCGCAGGGTGCGTATCGCGGCGCCGAAGGCCTCGGGGGCGGCGACGAGGGTGAGTTCGGCGCGGTGGACGACGCCCGGGGGCTGCGCCTCGGGGAGCACCTGCACCAGGCGCGGGCCCGTCGCGTCGCCGCCGACCGTGGGCAGCGCCCGGTAGCCGTCCGTCGTGACGTCTCCCGGCGCCGCGCCGACGCTCACCAGCAGGTCCGCCTCGCGCACCCGCTCGGCGAGTGCCTTGGCGCGCCCGTAGCCGAGGTTTCCCACGTAGACATCGGCCTCGTTGTCCAGCAGGTCCTGGCAGCGGAAATCGACGGCGACGGGCAGCGACCAGGCCTCGGCCCATGCGCGTACGTCGGCGCGCGCCCGGTCCGTCCAGCGGCTGCCGCCCAGCAGCACCACCGGCCGCTCGGACGCCGCCAACAGGCCGTGCAGCGCGGCCAGTTCGTCGGCGGACACGCCGCCCTGCGGCACCGGCAGCGGCCTCGCGTCGGCGACCTCGACGACGTCCGTCAGCATGTCCTCCGGCAGCCCGACGACCACGGGGCCGGGCCGGCCGCTGCTCGCGACGGCGAAGGCTCGGGCCACGTACTCGGGTATGCGGGCCGCGTCGTCGATCGTCTCGACGAGCTTGGCGTTGGTGCCGAACGTGCCCCGCAGGTCCAGTTCCTGGAAGGAGTGCCGGTCGGTGTGGTCGCGCGGCACCAGGCCGACGAAGAGGACCAGCGGAGTGGCGTCCTGGTGGGCGGTGTGCAGGGCGACCAGCGCGTTGGTGGCGCCGGGTCCCCGCGTCGTGAGGCAGACGCCGGGGCGGCCGGTGAGCTTGCCGGAGGCTTCCGCCATGTATCCGGCGCCGCCCTCGTGGCGGCACACCACCATGCGGACCGGCGCGTCGTACAGGGCGTCGAGGACGGCGAGGTAGCTCTCGCCGGGCACACCGTAGACGGTGTCGACGTCGTGTGCCCGGAGTTGGTCGACGAGGACCTGGCCACCGGTGCGGGCGGGGCGGTGCACGGTCATGCTGCAACCTTTGCGTCGAGTGTGTCGCTGGAGGGAAGGGAGCCGTGCCGGCGCAGCACGGTGCCGGCCGCGACGGACCCGGCGACGGTGCAGGCGGCCACGAGGACGAGGAGCAGCGCGGCGCCCCAGGACGCGCCGCCCGCGGCGCCGGTGACCGAGGCCGCGATGAGCGGGATGAAGCCGCCCAGGACCCCGGCGAGGTTGTACGACATGGCGACCGCGCTGTAGCGGAACTCCTCGGGGAACAGCGAGGCGACGACCGCGCCGATGGGGCCGTACGGGATGGAGAGCGCGCCGATGCCGAGCGCGACGCCGAGGTACACCAGCGGGGTCTGCTTGGTGTCGACGAGCCAGAAGGCGGGGAACGCGGCCACCATCGTGACGGCTGCCCCGATGGCGCACACCTTCCACGAGCCGATGCGGTCGGCGAGGCGTCCGCCGGCGATGATGACGACGATCTCGACGACGGCGCCGACGACGGTGGCGTTGAGCATCGTCTGTTTGTCGATGCCGAGTTCGCCGGTGCCGTAGCTGATGACGAACGTGGTCATGAGGAAGAAGCCGCCGACGCCGAGGAGCGCGGCCCCGACGCCGACGATCATGCGGCCCCAGGTGCGGCGGAAGGCTTCGACGAGCGGCGCGGGCGGCGGTCCGTTCCGCTCCGCGTCGTCCTGCATGGCGCGGAAGACCGGGGACTCCTCGATGCGTACGCGCAGGTAGAGCGCGAAGCCGAGCAGCGGGAACGCGGCGAGGAACGGCAGACGCCAGCCCCAGGAGTAGAAGGCGTCGTCGGGCAGCATGCCGACGAGGGCGAAGGCGCCGCTGGACATCAACGTGCCGACTGGTGAACCGAGTTGGGGCACGGACGAGTAGCTGCCGTGCTTCTCCTTCGGGGTGTGTTCGAGCGTGAGCAGCATCGCGCCGGACCACTCACCGCCGACGGAGATGCCCTGGACGAAGCGGAGGACGGTGAGCAGGACCGGCGCCCAGATGCCGATGGTGTCGAACGAGGGCAGCAGGCCGATGCAGCCGGTGGTGGCGCCCATCATGACGACGGTGATGATGAGGGACACCTTGCGCCCGTAGCGGTCGCCGACGTGGCCGAAGATCGCGGCGCCGATGGGGCGGGCCACGAAGCCGACGGCGAACGTGCCGAAGGAGGCGAGGGTGCCGGCCGCCGCGCTGAGGTCGGTGAAGAAGAGCTTGTTGAAGACGAGCGCGGCGGCGGTGCCGTAGAGGAAGTAGTCGTACCACTCCAGGGCGGTGCCGCTGAACGCGGCGAACAACAGCCTTCTGATGTCCTTGGGTTGGGGCTTCGTCGACGTGCTCACGCGTTCTCCTGGGGAGGGGCGGCGGCCTGGGCGGCCGGAGCGGAAGGGGGACCGGAGCGTGCGGGAGTGCGGGTGAGTTGGTGCGGGTCGTGTGCGTCAGGCGAAGTGGTGCAGCTGCGCGAGCGGCACCACGATGGCGGCCGGCGTCCCCGTCTCGACACCGTCGACGAGGACCGGTGCGGGCTCGCGCGGCACCACGACCCGTGGCGTCGCCGTGTTGTGCAGCATGTCGGAGCGGGTCAGTCCGCGGCTGTCGCGGATCGGGGCGTACGTCAGCCCACTCGGCAGGGCCGCCCGCGCCGCGCGGTCGTTGAGCGCGGCCTCGGCGACGAAGACCTTGGCGAGCCGGGCGGGCGCGGCGCCCAGCGAGCCGAAGTAGGGCTTGTAGGACCGGGGTTGGGTGAGCCGGGTCGAGCCCGAGCCCGAACCCGTGTTGCCCCACGCCACGAAGCCGGACTTGATGACCAGTTCGGGCTTGCTGCCGAACCACTTGGGGTCCCACAGCACCAGGTCGGCCATCCGCCCGGCCTGCACCGTGCCGACCTCGTGGGCGAGGCCGTGGGCGAGCGCCGGATTGAGGGTGATCTTCGCGAGGTAGCGCAACACCCGTGCGTTGTCCGGGTGTTCCACTCCCCCGCCGCCGTTCGCGAGCGCTTGGACGTGGGCGAGCTGCCACGTCCTGCGCACCGTCTCGGCGATCCGTCCCATGCCCATGGAGTCGGAGTTGACGATGGAGATGGCGCCGAGGTCGTGCAGGGCGTTCTCGGCGGCGATGGCGTGCTCGCGGATCCGGCCCTTCGAGATCGCGACGTCGCTCGCGGAGGCGTGGTTCTGCCGGTGCACGGTCATCGTCATCGGGAACAGCTCACCGACCGTGTTGGGCGTGTACGGCACGGTGGGCGTCGTCGACGACGGCAGGATGTTCGGCTCGGAGAGGATCTCCAGGAGGTCGGGGTGACCGCCGCCGCCCTCCACGTGGTAGGCGTGCACGGTGCGGCCCCGCGTGGCGCCGAGGGTGTCCCTCAAGTACCCGGACTCGTTCATGGAGTCGGTGTGCAGGGCCACCGGGAGGTCCGCCTGTTCGGCGGTGTCGAGGCACGTGTCGATGATGCGCGGGGTCGCCCCGAAGTCCTCGTGGATCTTGAAGCCGCCGGCCCCGGCGAGGGTGATCTCGTCGAGCAGCACCCGGGAACTTGACGAACCGCGGGCCAGGAAGGCGATGTTGAGCGGGGTGTCCTGCCAGGCGCTCATCAGGGTGTGCAGATTGTGCGTCGGGTTGCAGCCGATCTCCCACACACCGCCGAGGCCCATCCCGACGAGCGTGGTGACTCCGGCGGACAGCGCGGCGGGCGCGACCTCGGGAGAGGACAGGTGGACGTGGCTGTCGACGACGCCGGGTGTGGCGATGAGCCCCTCCCCCGGCACCACGGAGGTGTGCGAGTCGATGGCGTAGTCGACGTCCATCACGTCCGGGTTGCCGACACTGCCGACGGAGACGATCCGGCCGTCCTTGATGCCGATGTCGGTCTTGCGCACACCGAGTACCGGGTCCATGAGGACGACTCCGGCGACCACCATGTCGAGGGCGGAGTCGCGGTCCGAGCGCGGCGAGGCGAGGAGTCCGTCGCGGACCGTCTTGCCGCAGCCGCCGAGGAGTTCGTCACCCGGCGTGCCGTCGTCGGCCTCGACCTCGACCCACAGGCAGGTGTCGCCGAGCCGGATGCGGTCGCCGGTCGTGGGCCCGTACAGGGCGTGGTACGTGCGGCGGTCGACGCTGGTCATGCGCGCTCCTGGGTCGTGCGGGCCTTGTGGCCGGCGGGGATGACGACGACTTCGCGCTTCTCGCCGGGTTCGAAGGCGAGGGCGGTGCCGGCGGCGATGTCGAGCCGCAGTCCGCGCGCGGCGTCGCGGTCGAGTTCCAGCGCCTGGTTGGCCTCGTGCAGCGGGTAGTGCGAGGAGATGTAGACGACGCGGTCGCCGGTGTTGCGGAGGGTGAGCGTGGTGCGCGGGCGGCCCACGTTGATCTCGACGGGCGTCTCGGCGGTGCGCACGGCACCCGGGCCCTCGGCGCTCGCGGGCCCGATCGGCCGGTCGACGGCGACCAGCGACGTACCGCTCGGGAACAGGGCCTCCACCTGCACGGTCGTCACGATGTCGGCGACCCCGTCCAGCACGTCGTCGACGGTGAGCACCCGCTCCGCCGCCTCGATCACCTCGTCGAGGCTCAGCCCGTCCCAGGCGGCCTCCAGGATCTCGTCGCAGATCAGGGCGATCGCCTCGGGGGCGTTGAGTCGGCGTCCACGCGCGCGTCGTCTGCGCGCGAGTTCGGCGACGGTGAACAGCTGGAGCCGTTCCTGTTCACGAGGGGTCAAGTGCACGGTCGGATGGCCCTCCTGGTCGGCGGGCCCCGGACGCTCCGCCCAGGGATCGCACCAGGATCCCCGGCGCCGGGCACGGAACCAACGTTGAAACATCGCCCCCGCACCACCGAGAATTGGTCACATGCACAATTCCGAAGGTCAGGGCCGCCCCGACCTGCCCCCGACCTCGCCGCGGATCGCGGAACTCGCCGGGCAGTGCCTGGACGATGTGGACGACCTGATCGGCGAGTGGCTGGAGATGGTCCACCCGGTGCGGACCTCGTACGCCGCCCACGTCCCGGACGTCCAGTTCCGCGATTCGGCCTGGCAGGCCTTCGAGTTGCTGCTGCGCACGGTGGCGCGGCTGCCGGTGCCGCCGCACGTCGCGGACGTCTCGCGGCGGGTGGGCGAGGAGCGCGCCCGGCAGGGAGTCCCGCTCGACGCGCTCCTGGAGGCGGCGCGCCTGGACTTCCGGGTGGTGTGGCAGGCGCTCGTGAACCGGGCGGAGCCCGAGGACATGGCCGATCTGGCGGGCTCGGCGTACCACGTGTGGGAGGCCGTCGAGCGGCATGTCACCGGGATCATGACGGCGTATCAGCGCACGGTCCTGGAGATGGGGCGCCGCGAGGACGACGAGCGGCGCAGGTGGTTCGCGCGGCTCCTGGAGACCGAGGGCCGCAACCCGACCGTCGTACGCGACGCGGGCCGCGCCCTGGGTCTCGCGCACGACGGCCGGTTCCTGTGCGCGGCGTCGTCCGCGGCGGCCGGGCCAGGACTGCACCGTGCGGGCCTTGCGCTGCGCGGGGCGGGCGCGGCGGTGCAGCAGCAGATGGTCGGCGGGGACGCGGTCCTGGTGGTGCAGCTCAGCGGCCGCATCACGCGTCCGTATCTCCTGGACCAGTTGCAGGACTCGCCGTGCGGGATAGCCCCGCAGGCGGTCGGGCTGGCCGCCGTGCCCCGGGCCACGGTCCTCGCGGTGGCGACGGCGCAGGTGCTGCCCGCCGACACGCGCTCGCCGCGCCTCCTGGAGGACAGCTGGCTTGACGTCCTCGCCCACCGCGCCGGCGACTTCGGCCGTGACCTCGCCGCCGATGTGCTGGGCGGGCTGCGCGGCCCCGGTGTCACCCGCACCGAGGCGGACCGTCTGCTGCACACCGTCCGCACCCATCTGTCGGGTTCCGGCTCCATCGCGGACACGGCCGACGCGCTCTACTGCCACCGCAACACGGTGCAGCACCGCTTCAACCGGTTCCTCGAGCTGACCGGGCGCGACCTTCGCCGGCCGGCGGACGCGGCGTTGTTGGCGGTGGCGTTGCGCGTGTGGTGAACCGGGATTGGTTAGCGTTCCGGTGTGCCCGAGGACAAGAAGACCCCCGCTGATCAGGGGCCAGAGAAGAAGCGCAGGCTCAGCCGCCGCGGCAGGCTGATCGCGGTGGCCGTCGTGGCCCTCGCGGTCGTCGCCGCCGTCACCGTGACGCTGGTGGTGATCTTCGGCGGGAAGGAGCCCACGCGGTCCGACAAGCTCGTGGTTCCCGAGGGGTACCGCGCGAGCCAGGTGTACGAGGCGGTGGACAAGGCGCTTGCCGTCGACGGCGGGACCACGAAGAAGGCCGCGTCAAAGGCCGACTTCACGCTGCCGGGCGCCGCGGACGGCAACCCGGAGGGCTATCTGTTCCCGGCCACGTACCCGGTCGACAAGAACACCACGCCGACGTCCCTCCTGGTCTACATGAACACCACCGCGAACCAGCGGCTGAAGGCCGACCATGTCACCAAGGGGGCGGACACCAACGGCGTCTCCGTCTACGAGACGGTGATCATCGCGAGCATCGTGCAGGCGGAGGCCGACACCCACGAGGACATGGGGAAGGTCGCCCGGGTCATCTACAACCGGCTCGACCAGGGCATGCCGCTCCAGATGGACTCCACGATCAACTACGCCCTGAACCGCTCGACCCTCGACACCAGCCATGCCGACACCAGGACCGACAGCCCGTACAACACGTACAAGCACAAGGGCCTGCCGCCCACACCCATCGGGAATCCGGGTGAGGACGCCCTCGACGCGGCGATCGCGCCTCCCAAGGGTGACTGGCTGTACTTCGTGACGGTCGCGCCCGGGGACACCCGGTTCACCGACAGCTACGAGGAGCAGAAGAAGAACGTCGAGGAGTTCAACTCACGTCAGGCGAGCGCCAAGGAGTAGCGCGCGAGGTGCGGCGCGAAGGCGGGCTGCCCGGAGAGGCGTCGCAGGTACGCCGAGAGCCGGGGGTGGCCGGCGGCCCGGTGCGCGGTGTCCGGGCGTACCAGCGTCGACCACAACCGCACGTCGGCGAGGGTGAGTTGGCCGCCCAGTACGTACTCCCGGCCCGCGAGCCGCCGTTCGAGGACGTTCAGCGCGCGCAGCAGGGTGGCGAGCCCGGTGTCGTCGCCGCGCCGCGCGGACGCGGTGATGCCCCGTTCGCACAGCCGGCCCACCGCGTCGATCGCGTCCTCGGCGCCGCGCGGGAGGAGTTCGGGGCCGTGGCCGCCGAAGTGCCGGGCGAGGTCGCGCAGGATGTCCCCGGGGTGGGTGCTGACGATCCGCCCCGTCCAGTCGTCGCTGAGCACCGGCGCCAGGGCGGGCCCGGGGTACTGGTGGGACGTGGCCTCGTACAGGGGAGCCAGGGCCCGGTGCCCGCCGCCGGGCGCGTCGGGGGCGGCGGGCAGCAGGGTCACCGGGAGGATGTCGTCGAGGCGGAGCAGGCTGTGGGTGACGGCGATCTGCAGACAGTGCGGGCAGGACGGCGACAGGTGGAGGCGGTAGCGGTGCGGGGCGGCGTAGTAGCCGCTGCGCGCGTCGCAGCCGATCCTGCTCCGGAACGGGGGCACGGCGGACGGGGCCGGTGCGGACATGTGTCTCCCTGGGGGTGCTCGATCACGGGCGTACGGGCATGCGTACGGAAGTGTCAGGCGTGGGCGGCGAGTTGGCATCCGCCGCGGGGAGAACTCGCCGCGCTGCACACCCGCGCGAGGTCGATGTGCCGGCGGGACGTGAGCCGGGGCAGTGCCCCGACGGCGGCGCGGGCGGCCCCGCCGCCGAGCTCGCGCGCCGCACCACCCATGATTCCCTACCATTTCACTAGGATTCCCTTCGAGGAGTGTGTGGCCCCCGGGACTTCGCGTCAAGAGCGCTTCCACTCCTCGGCCAGCAGCTCGTAGGAGCGGACCCGGTCGGCGTGGTCGTGGGTGATGGTCGTGATGAGCAACTCGTCGGCGCCCGTGGCCTCCTGGAGCTGGGTGAGACGGCGGGCCACGGTGGCCGGTGAGCCGACGAACTGGGTGTCGAGGCGGTCCTGCACGAGCGCACGGTCCGCGTCGGTCCACACGAGTTTGCGGGCCTCCTCCGGCGTCGGGAAGTCGATGGCGCCCTCGGCGTTGCGGATGCTGCGCACCCACGGGCCGTAGCCGGTGGCGAGTTCGCGGGCGGTGGCGTCGTCCTCGGCGACGACGACGTCGGCGGAGACACTGACGTACGGCTTGTCGAGGGCGTCGGAGGGCCGGAAGAAGGACCGGTAGCCCTCCACCGCCTCCAGCACGGTTGCGGGGCTGACGTGGTAGTTCGCGGCGAACGGCAGTCCGCGCGCGCCCGCGACCTCGGCGCTCTCGCCGCCGCTGCTGCCCAGGATCCACACCTCGACGTCGGCGCCCTCCCCCGGTACGACGTGTGCCTCGACGCCGTCCGCGGACACGTAGGCGCCGGCGAACAGGGCGAGGATGTCGTCGATCTGCTCGGCGTAGTCCTGCGCCTGCGCGCCCGGCTGCTGGAGCAGTGTGCGCTGCAACGCGACGCGGGGCGAGCCGAGGAGGTGCGCGAAGGAGACGCGGGGCGGGATGACGAGGCCGTTCGGGGCGGCGCCGTCGACGACGGGGGTCGCGGTGGGCCGCGGCGACGTGGGCTGCGCGGGCGGCCGTCCGCCCGAGCGGCCGAGGCCCAGGTCGATGCGCCCGGGGTGCAGCGCGTCGAGCAGCCCGAACTCCTCCACCGTGGACAGCGCGGTGCGGTGCCCGAGCTGTACGGCGCCGGAGCCGAGCCGGATGGTGTCCGTGGCGGAGGCGGTCAGGGCGAGGACGACGGCGGGCGAGGTGCCGGCGACGCCGGGGTTGAGGTGGTGCTCGGCGAACCAGTAACGGGCGTAGCCGAACCGCTCGGCCTGCTGGGCGAGGTCGATGGAGTTGCGCAGGGCGTCGCCCGCGGTCGAGCCGGAGGAGACCGGGACCAGGTCGAGTACGGCGAGGGGGATGTCAGACACGGGAGAACTCCTCGGTGGGCGCGGGGACGTCGTCGGGGTGGGCCAGGCCGAGGTGTTCGCGCAGCGTCGTGCCCTCGTACTCCGTGCGGAAGACACCCTGTTCCTGGAGGAGCGGGACCACCTTGTCGGCGAACTCGTCGAGTCCGCCCGGGGTGAGGTGCGGGACGAGGATGAAGCCGTCGGCGGCGTCGGCCTGGACGTAGTCGTTGATGGTTTTCGCGATGGTGGCCGGGGAGCCGACGAAGTTCTGCCGGTTGCCGGTGTGGATGACGAGGTCGCGGATGGACCACTTGTTGGCGGCGGCGAGTTCGCGCCACTCGCGGGCGGTCGCGAGGGGGTCCCGGTACATGCGGACCTGGGCGCGGCCCTCGGCGATGTGCGTGTCACTGACGTCCGGGTCGATGTCGGGCAGCGGTCCCTCCGGGTCGTACGAGGAGAGGTCGCGGTTCCAGACGAACTCCAGGTGCTTGAGGGCGGTGGCCCCGCTGACCTGGTGGCGGCGGACCTCGCGGGCCAGTTCCTCGGCCTCCGTATCGGTGTCGGCGAGGGCGAAGGTGGCGGCGGGCAGGATCAGCAACTGGTCGTGCCGGCGGCCGTACTTGGCGAGTCGGGACTTCACGTCCGCGTAGAAGTCCCGGCCCGCCTCCAGGGTGCCGTGCCGGCTGAAGATGGCGTCGGACTCGGCGGCGGCGAACTCGCGGCCCTCGTCGGAGTCGCCCGCCTGGAACACGACCGGGCGGCCTTGCGGGGAGCGCGGGACGTTGAACCGGCCGTGGATGTCGAAGTGTGCCCCGGTGTGCGCGAAGGAGCCGGCCTTGGCGTCGCGCAGGAAGGTGCCGGTCTCCTGGTCGGCGAGGATCTCGTCGGCGTGCCAGGAGTCGAAGAGTTCGTGCGCGGTGGCGAGGAACTCGCGGGCGCGTGAGTAGCGTTCGCGCTGCGGGAGGAAGCCGCCGCGGCGGAAGTTCTCGCCGGTGAAGGCGTCCCAGGAGGTGACGACGTTCCACGCGGCGCGGCCGCCGGAGAGGTGGTCGAGGCTCGCGAACTGGCGGGCCACTTCGTAGGGCTCGTTGAAGGTCGAGTTGATGGTGCCGGTGAGTCCGATGCGTTCGGTGACGGCGGCGAGCGCGGCGAGGACGGTGAAGGTGTCGGGGCGCCCGACGACGTCCAAGTCGTATATCTCCCCGCCCTGTTCACGCAGGCGCAGCCCTTCGGCGAGGAACAGGAAGTCGAACTTGGCGCGTTCGGCGGTCCGCGCGAAGTGGGCGAAGGAGCCGAACTCGATGTGGCTTCCGGCCCGCGGGTCGCTCCACACGGTGGTGTTGTTGACGCCGGGGAAGTGGGCGGCCAGGTGGATCTGCTTCAGTGGCTCGGTCATGTCGTTCCCTCCGGCTCAGGCGGCGGCGTAGCGGTTGGCGGGGCGGTTGAGGCCGAGGAGGCCGCGCAGGGTGTCGGCCTCGTACGCACGGCGGAAGACGCCGCGGCGCTGGAGTTCCGGGACGAGCCCTCGGGTGATCGCCGGGAGGTCGTGTCCCGCGACGGCGGGGCGCAGCCGGAATCCCGTGAGCCCGGCGTCGTACAACTCCTGGAGCTTGTCGGCGAGTTGGGCGGGGCTTCCCGCGAAGATCGGGGCGTCGCTGACGTACGGCGCTCCGTCGAGCGCGTCGAGCCGGTCCCTGCGGGCTGTCGCGGCGGCCGGGTCGTCGTCGAGGAACACCACCAGGTCGCCGAAGACGTGCAGGGGCTCCGATGCCCGCCCGGCCGCGTCCTGCTCAGCCCGGATCCCGCCCACGACGGCGCGGGCCTGCTCGGCGTCGTGCGGGGTGACGTACCCGACGTCGGTGGCGCGGGCGACGAGGCGGTACGGGACGGTGTCGTGGGCGAGGGCGGTGACGAGCGGCTGGCCCTGCGGCGGGCGGGGTGTGATGGAGGGGCCGCGGACACTGAAGTGGGTGCCCTGGAAGTCGATGTAGTGCAGCTTGTCCCGGTCGATGAAGCGGCCGGTCGCGGCGTCCCGGATCTCCGCGCCGTCCTCCCAGCTGTCCCACAGCCGCCGCACGACTTCCACGTAATCGGCGGCCTCGTCGAAGAGTTCGGTCACCAACTCACCGGCGTCCGGGCTGTCGTAGGCGTCGATGCGCGGGATGGTGCGGCGGCCGAAGTGTGCGGCCTCGTTCGGGCGGGCGGTGACCTGCACCCGGAGTCCGGCGCGGCCCTCGCTGACGTAGTCGAGGGTGGCGATGGCCTTGGAGAGGTGGAACGGCTCGGTGTGGGTGACGACGGCGGTGGGGACCAGGCCGATGTGCCGGGTCAGCGGGGCGACGCGCGAGGCGATCAGTACGGCGTCGAGGCGGCCGCGGACCTGGTCGGTGCGCTCGTCCGGTTCGAGGAAGTGGGCGGACTGCGGGCCGAGTCCGTCCTCGATGGTGACGAAGTCGAGCAGTCCGCGCTCGGCCTCGGCGACGAGGTCCGCCCAGTAGCCGGCGGTGAACAGGTCGCGTGGCCGGGCCACTTGCTCGCGCCAGGAGGCGGGGTGCCACCCGGTGCCGTCGAGGGCGACGGCGAGGTGCAGAGAGGAGGAGGGAGGTGGTGACACGGGAGATGGAGACACGGAGGTGCCTTTCTGGAACAGCCGACTGAAGTGAGTAATGGCGTGGCTACAGGGGTGACGACAGGCGGGACTACTTGCCGGTCTTGGGCAGTCCGGGCGGGTTGATCCTCGACTTGGTCACGGCCTCGTCGGACAGCCCCCAGCGCTTGAGCACCTTCGCGTAGCTGCCATTGTCGATGACATGGTCGAGCGCGTCGGCGAGCGGTTTCACGAGCCCGCTGTCCTTCCTGGTGGTGGCGGCGATGAGTCCCTGGAGCCCGGCGCCCGCGCCGGAGTACGTGCCGACGACCTCGGTCTTTCCGGTGCTCGCCGCGTGATAGGCGGCGGTCGGGTTGGGGCCGAGGTAGAGGTCGATGCGGCCGGACTGCAGGGCGAGGTAGGTGTCGCTGTCGTTCTGGTAGTACTTGATGTCGACCGGATTGCGGCCGGCCTTCACGTTCGCCCTGCTCCACTCGATGAGCAACTTCTCCTGGTTGGTGCCGCTGCCCACGGCGACCGTCTTCCCCGCCACGTCCTTCGGCCCGGTCACCTTCAGGCCGCTGCCCTTCTTGGCCTCGAAGGCGAGGTTGTCCTTGCGGTAGGTGGCGAAGTCGTACTTCTCCTTGCGGTCCTCGGTGACCGTGATGTTGCTCAGGCCCACGTCGTACTTGCCGCTGTCGAGGCCGACGAAGATGTTCTCCCAGGAGGCGGTGGTGCGGTGCACCTTGAGGCCGAGGACGTCTGCGACGAGGTGGGCGAGGTCCGGTTCGACGCCGATGACGGTCTTGTTGTCGGTGGCGTGGAAGCCGAGCGGCGCGGCGGAGCCGGAGGAGCCGATGACCTCCAGGGTGCCTCGTCTGCGGATCCGCTCGGGGACCTCGGCGGCTATGGAGTCGACCTTGCCGGTGGTGACACGGTGCTGCTCGGGGCTGAGGTTGATCTTCGCCTTGGCGCCGGATCCGTCCGCGACCTCGGTCGTGCCACCATCGGAGGGGTTGCTGCACGCGGCGAGGAGGAGGGAGGCGGCGAGCGAGAGCGCGGCCGCGGTGGTGGTCCGGCGGCGGGCGAGGGTGGTGGACACGGTGGTGGTTCTCCTTGCGTGCGGAACGGCGGCGGTGGGGGCGGGGGCGGTCACAGGACCTTGTCGGTCACAGGACCTTGGAGAGAAAGGCGCGGGTGCGTTCGTGTCGCGGGGCGTCGAGGACGGCCGCGGGTGTCCCCTGTTCCACGACGACACCGCCGTCCATGAACACGACGGTGTCGGCGACCTCGCGGGCGAAGCCGATCTCGTGGGTGACGACGATCATGGTGGTGCCGGAGCTAGCCAGGTCCTTGATGACATCGAGGACCTCGCCCACCAGTTCCGGGTCGAGCGCCGATGTGGGCTCGTCGAAGAGCAGCACCTTTGGTTCGAGGGCGAGCGCGCGGGCGATGGCGACGCGCTGCTGCTGGCCGCCGGAGAGCTGGCGCGGGTAGCTGTCGGCCCGGTCGCCGAGCCCCACCCGTTCGAGCAACGCCCTGGCGGTGTCCTCGGCCTCCTTGCGCGGGCGGCGCAGCGCGGAGACGGGGGCCTCGATCAGGTTGTCGAGAACGGTCAGGTGCGGGAAGAGGTTGAAGTCCTGGAAGACGAACCCGATGTTGGTGCGCTGCCTCAGGACGTCCTTCTCCCGCAGTTCGTGCAGTTTGCCGCCCGAGCGGCGGTAGCCGATGAGTTCGCCGTCGATGCTGATCCAGCCGCTGTTGACCTTCTCCAGGTGGTTGATGGTGCGCAGCAGCGTGGACTTCCCCGATCCTGACGGGCCGAGGATCACGGTGACCTCACCGGCGTGCACGCGCAGGTCGACGCCGCGCAGCACCTCCAGCGGGCCGAAACTCTTGTGGACGTGCTGGATGTCCACCATGGGCTTGCTCATCGTCGTGCTCCCAGGGCTCGGAGGGACTTCGGGGCTCGGAGGGACTTGGGGGCGGTGCCCCGGGCGTATCGGCGTTCCACGTAGTGCTGGGCGATGGAGAGCAGCGAGGTCAGGACGACGTACCAGGCGGTGGCCACGAGGAGCAGCGGGATCACCCGGCCGTTGCGGCCGTAGATGACCTGGGCCTGGTAGAAGAGTTCGCCGATGGACATCACGTAGACCACGGATGTGCCCTTGAGCAGGCCGATGATCTCGTTGCCCGCGGTGGGCAGGATGGCGCGCATGGCCTGGGGCAGTACGATCCGGCGGATCTGCCGCAGGCGCGGGATGCCGAGCGCGGCGGCGGCTTCCAGCTGGCCGCGGTCGACGGAGATGACACCACCGCGGACGATCTCGGCGGCGTACGCGGCCTGGTGCAGGGTCAGCCCGATGACGGCGGCGCCGATGGTGCCGATGAGGCTGTTGCTGTCGACGGACCAGAACACCGGACCGAAGGGGATGCCGAGGCCCAACTCCTTGTAGAGCGCGCTGAGATTGAACCAGAAGACGAGCTGGACGATCATCGGGATGGACCGGAAGATCCAGATGTACGTCCAGGCCACGCTCTGTAGTACGGGGCTGTGCGACAACCGCATGAAGGCGAGCACCGTACCGAGCAGGAAGCCCAACACGGTCGCGTATGCGGTGAGTTGGAGTGTCACCCATACGGCCTGCACGATCGTCTCGGACAGAACGTAGTCGCGGAAGACGTCCCATTCCCATACGGGGTTGGTCAGCAGGCCGTGCAGGAGTTGGGCGACCACGACGAGTACGGCGGCGGCAGCGACCCAGCGGGCGTAGTGGCGGACGGGGACGACTTTGAGGGAGGCCGGGTCGTCCGGAACCTGCTCGTTGTGCTCGACGCCGGGGAGGTGTTTCTCGAACGGAAGCGGGCCGATGGACTCGGGGTCGGCCTCGGTGTCGAACAGTGGCGTGTACCCGGTGGCCAGGTACAGGCCGCGGGCTTCCGGCTGGCGGGGACCGGTGGTGAGGTGGATGCGCCGGTAGCCGCGCGCTCCCGCCTCGCGCTCCAGCTCGTCGACCACGCGGCGGGCGAGTCCGCGGCGCCGGTGTGCGGAGTGGGTCCAGATCCGTTTCAGCTCGGCGGTGTCGGCGTCGTAGCGGCGGAAGGCGCCGCCCGCGACGGGTTCACCGTTCTCCAGGATCAGGAGCAGCAGGCCGCCGTGGGCGGGCGTGAACTCCTCGTCGGGGTATAGGGCGATCTCGGCGTGGGCGTCCTTGCCGTACCGGGTCGAGTACTCGTCGCCGAGCTCGCGCAGCAGGGGTTCGACGCGTGGGTCGGAGACGGGGACGTGAATGACCGTCAAGTCCTCTGAAGGTGCGGGTGGTTGGGCCAGGGAGGTCATGCGCCCACCGCCGTCGGCGCCCCGGTCCCGCGTGCCGCGCGCTCGGCGTCGCGCTTGGCGACCTCCTCGCGCACGATGGGGATCACGTACCGGCCGAAGTCGATCGCGTCGTCCAGCAGGTCGTAGCCGCGCGCGGAGAGGATGTCGACGCCCAGGTCGTAATAGTCGAGGAGCGCCTGGGCCACGGTCTCCGGGGTGCCGACGAGCGCGTTGGAGTTGCCCGCGCCGCCGGTCGCGGCGGCCGTCGGGGTCCACAGGGCGCGGTCGTAACACTCCCCTGCCTCGGCGATGGCGATGAGGCGTTGGGAGCCCGTGTTCTGCGGCTCGGCCTGCCCGTGGTGGCGCCTGCCGATGCGCTCGCCGCGCTCCTTGCGGG
The DNA here is from genome assembly GCF_049844455.1 of Streptomyces fractus. NCBI lineage: Bacteria > Bacillati > Actinomycetota > Actinomycetes > Kitasatosporales > Streptomycetaceae > Streptomyces > Streptomyces fractus. Next base: position 615,140 of record NZ_JBMYHI010000002.1, read on the forward strand.
CCTTGATCGCGCCGACGGTGCGGTGTGCCTTCTCCCAGGCCAGTTCCTCGGTCGGCGCGATGATCGGGCGGAAGGCGACCTGGATGCGCGGGACGTCGGTGCGGCCGGCGGCCCGCGCGGCGGCCTTCACGGTCTCGATCTGCTCGGCGGTCTTCGCCAGCGGCTCGCCCCACAGGCAGTAGATGTCGGCCTCCGCGCCCCCGGCGGCGTACGCGGCGGGCGATGATCCTCCGAACGAGACGCCGGGGCGCGGCTGTTGGACCGGGAAGACATCACTGACGAAGTCACGGAAGCGGTAGTGCTCACCGTCGTGGTCGAAGGGTTCGTGGGTGGTCCAGATCTTCTTGACGAGCTGGATGTACTCGCGGGTGCGGGTGTAGCGCTCGTCCTTGGTGAGGGTGTCTCCCTCGCGGCCCTGCTCCTGGTCGTTGCCGCCGGTGATGAAGTGGACGGTGAGCCGGCCCTCGCTGATCCGGTCGAGGGTGGCGAAGGTCTTGGCGGCGAAGGTGGGGTACGAGACGTTGGGCCGGTGGGCGAGCAGGATCTGGAGGCGGTCCAGATGGCTCGCGATGTACGCGGCGGCCGGTGCCGGGTCCGGTGACCCGGAACCGTAGGCGAACAGCACGCGATCCCAGTCGTGTTCCTCATGGGCGCGGGCGAGCCGAAGTGTGTACTGCTTGTCGAAGGCGGCGCCGGAACGGGGGGTGGTTTCGGAGCCGTCGTTGGTGGCGGCGATGCCGAGGAATTCCACGGGCATGGGGTGGGCCTTTCGGAGGCGTCGACGACCGCGTGCGGGCATGCCGGAACAGCCGTGCGCGCAGGCGGAATTGATGACCCGTCACCGACGTGTACATCTCGGGTCGATACGGGTGTGACACTGCGGGGCGTCGTGGGATGCGGGGTGGTGGCAGCGCGCGCGAGGCGTCAGAGCTCGGCCCGGGACGGGGGCGCGGTGGGCGCCGCCGAGGGGGTCACCGAGAGAGAAAAGGGCCGGTCAGAGGGCCCGCTGCCGATTCAGGCGCAACACGCCGCGGACCACACCCGACCGAAGTCGATGTGGTCACGCGAGACCAAGCGCTGGGCAGTCATGGATCAATTGAGCCGTCCCCAGGGGGGTTTCGTCAAGCCGTGCTCGAATACCGGACGATGACGAATACGCCCGGCAGTACGGAGGTGCCGACCAGGGCAAGACCCTGATGCCCCTCAGTGCGGGGTGCGCACAGACGTGGCCGGTTGGGCCGCCGCCTCCTGCCGCCGCCCCCGCATGAGCATGATCTGCCCCAGGAGCGTCGACGCCACGCCGCCCACCGCACCGATCAGATAGGCGACCGCCTTGATGATCTCGGCAGCACTGTTGGAACCCGCGGCCGGCTCCGCGGGGGCCTCGTAGGTCGGCGGTGCGGGCTGCTGCCCATTCGTCGGCGCCACCGTGGGAGCCGGGTACTCGCTCGCCCCCTGGGTCGGTTCGGCCGTGGGGTTCACGGAGGCCGTCGGATGCGACCCCGCTCCCCCTCCGGACTCCGCACCCCAGGGCGCCCAGGACCCGGCGCCCTGTACATGGATCGCGTACACCAGCACCGTGACGAACAGAACCAGGACGCCGAGCCCGGTCAAGCGCCGCCCCAGCGCCCGGCGTTGAGAAACAGCCTTGGTCTCCCCCATGCCACCAGCCTAGGCCGAATCGCCTGCCCCATGCACCTACTTGCACCGCACCGCTGCCACTTACACGGCGCCGCTATCCCGTCCGCAGCGCATCCAGCACGTTCTTGATGCGTCGTGCGCGCGTCTCCGGTTTCTTCGCGGCCTCGACGGCGAGGACGTGCTGCCGCTTGCGACTGTGGGAGAGGCGGTCGTAGGCGGCGCGGGCGGCCGGGTCCGCGTCGAGGGCGCGGGCGAAGTCCTCGGGCTCGGCAACGGTGCGGGGCTCGGTGTCGAGTCGCAGGTCGACCTCGACCTCCTCACCCGTCTCGACGCCCGCGGCCTCCCGGTTGGCCTTGCTCAGGCCGAGCAGACAGCGGCCACGCATGAGGGCGACCCTGCTGCGCCACGTGTGCCCGTTGACCGTGATGACCACCGGGGGCCGCTTGCCGCCGCCGAGCTCGTCCACGAGCTCCGGAGGGACCTCCAGGCCGTGCATCGGCTCCGGGGGTTCGACGTACGTCCGGAACTTCATCTGCTGCTCCCGTTCTCGCACTCTCGCGCCCTCACGTTCCCGCAAGGACCGTCCCACCCGGAGCGTAAGGGATCTTGACCACCAGGCAGTGACTGCTTGGCTTCGCTCAGTGATTCGAATCGATCATCTTGCGGCCAACTCCCCTGACCGCAAACCCTTTTGCGAGGAGGCGGCCGCGGGCACGGTCACGCGAACGCCCGTCGAGCGTGGACGAGCAGCTCGCGCAGGGCCAGGTTGTGCGCTCGCTTCCAGACCAGGGCGAGCAGCGCCGGTGAGTCGACGTCGTCGATGGTGCGGGCGGTGAGTCGGTCGCGGTGGGCCGCGGCCATCGACTCGCTCAGGACGGCGACGCCGAGGCCGCGGTCGGCGAGGGCGGCGATGGAGTCCGCGGCACTGGCCTGGAGCGCGATCGTCGGGTGCAGTCCCTGCGCGGCGCAGGCGCGGTCGAAGACCGTGCGCAGGCCGGTGCCGGGCGGCATGCAGACGATCGGATGGGGCATCAGGTCCCGTAGCTCTACGCGTCGTTGTTCGGCCAGCGGGTGCCCGGCCAGGACCGCAACGACGAGCCGTTCGTCGACGATGGTCAGGGAGTCGAGCCCGTCGGGGGTGGTGTGCGCGGCGCCGATGAGCGCCAGGTCGATGTCGCCCGCGCGCACCCCCTCGACGAGCCGGTCGGAGCCGTCCTCCAGGAGCGAGAGCTCGACGCCCGGGTGCGCCTCGTGGAACGCGGCGAGGGCGTCGAACAACGGGGTGATGGTGCAGCCGATGACCATGCCGACGGTGAGCCGACCTCTGATCAGTTCGGACACCTCGGCCACCGCCCGGCCGATCGTCCCGGCGGCGGCGAGGGCGGCGCGGGCGTGGTCGAGCGCGGCCTTGCCCGCGACGGTGAGCGTGACGGTGCGGGCCGAGCGGTCGAACAGCTCCGCCCCGAGCTCACGCTCCAGCTGCCGGATCTGCGCGCTGACGCCGGACTGGCTGATGTGCACCCGCTCGGCGGCGCGCGTGAAGTTCTGCTCCTCGGCGACCGCGACGAAGTATTCGAGCTGCCTCAGGTCCATGACGCCCTCCCCATGAGCACTGGTTCTGGTTTCCAGCGTAACCATCTGTTGGACTTCTGCCCGACGTGGAGCAACGCTGGAGACACGGCAGGAGGCGGCCGGGAAGCAACACCAACACCAACAGCGACAGCGACAGCGACAGCCACAGCCACAGCGATCCAGGAGGAACTCATGCAGGAGCCCGAGTACGAGAAGGCCATGCGCCCCGAGGACATCACCCGCCTGTTCGTCGAGCGCTCCAACGCGGGCGACGCGGCCGGTGTCGCCGCGCTCTACGAGCCGGACGCGGTACTGGCCTACCCGCCCGGCCAGGAGACGGTCGGGCGGGAGGCGATCCGCGTCCTGTGGGAGAAGGTGCTGGCGAACCGCCCCCACTTCGAGCCGGAGCAGCCGCTGCCGACGCTGGTCAGCGGCGACATCGCCCTCACGTCGACGCCGCCGAAGGACGGCAGCGGCGCCCGCGCCCAGGTCGTCCGCCGCCAGCCGGACGGCAGTTGGCTGCGCCTCCTCGACCAGCCCGAGTTCGCGCCGCCGTCGCGCTGACCGGACGCTCAGCCCAGCTTGGCCGTCTGCTTCTCGATGACGTCGGTCGGCTGCTCGTAGGACTCGCCGCGGGTGACCGCCGCGATGTTGAACGACGAGAACCCGGCGAGCGTGCCGCCGACCCGTACGACGGCGACCTTGGTGTCGGCCGGCGTGCCGTCCTGCTTCGTGCCCACGGTCCAGGCGACGGCGTCGTCGCCGACCGCGAGCTTCTCGCTCTCTACCCGCGTGATCTGCTGCTTCTCGCCGTCCGCCGTCATGGAGAAGCCCGCGGCGCACTTCTTGCCTGCCGCCCGCAGGGCGTCGAGGGCGCGCTCGGCACCGTCCCCGTCGTACGACCAGAGGGCGGCCGTGGTCCTGGTGACGTCGAGCGAGTCGATCGTCGCCTCCTTGGCCTCCCTCTCGGTCATGTCCGCGAGCTCGTCCACCGAGGGCATCCCCTTCTTGGCCTTCGCGGACTCGTGCACGGCGAGCCGCCGCACGCTCGCCGCGGGTTCGGCCGAGGGCAGCGACGAGAGGACCTGGCCCACGGGGGCGCACGCGGCCTTGCCGACGGAAACGCTGCCGGGCGCGAAGACATCCTTCTTGCCCGGTTCGGTGATCTTCTGCCCCTTCACGTCCCCCTGCGTGAGCACGCGCTTCTCCAACTGGGCGGCCGTGAGCGCCTTCACCACCGCCGGCGAGGCACTCGCCTTCGCGTCCGTCTTCTCACCGCCTTCCTGGCCGCCGCAAGCAGTCACCAGGAGGGTGCAGGTGGCGGCGGACACGACCAGGACTGAACGACGTACAGCGGCGGAACGCATGGGGCCTCTTTCGGTACCGAGCCCCCGCGGCCGGACGCGGCACGGGGTACTCGCACACACGACCACCAAGATCGCTTGAAGGTTGTACTACGAAGCCGACAACTTCCGCTCACACCGACAGCAGCGGTGACAGTCGCGCCACCGGCGGCAGCTCGCCGTGGTTGTCCGGAGAGGCCGAGAAGGCCTGGATCACGAAGGCTGCGAAGCGGCGGGAGGCCGCGACGCGGGCGGGCGTCGACTCGGCCTGGATGCCTCGGTTGGCCATGAGCATCAGGATCAGGTCGTCCAGGACGAAGTCGGGGCGCAGGCGGCCGGTGTCCTTGGCGCGGCGGGCGATCTCGGCGATGGCCTTCAGCGTGTACGCGCGGTTCTCGGCGAAGTCCATGGACTCGGGAAAGGCCGACATGAAGGCCTCGGTGAAGCCGCGGTCGCCGGCGTGCATCTCGCAGGTCTGCTCGATCACGTGACAGAACCCGTGCCACGGGTCCGGGTCGGCGAGCCCCTCGTCCACCAGCCGGCGGCACTCCCGCATCTCCTCCACGAAGGCCTCCGTGACCAGCTCCTGCTTGGTCGGGAAGCGGCGGTAGAGGGTGGCGGGGCCGACGCCGGCGCGGCGGGCTATCTCCCGCATCGGCACGTTCAGGCCCTCGGAGGCGAACACGGCGCGGGCCGCGTCGAGGATGCGCCCGCGGTTGTCGAGCGCGTCGGAACGCAGTGTCTGAGGCAAACGTTCGGTCACCTCTCTCACTTTACCCAAACGGACGGGGGCGTCCGTTAACGTCCGAAAGCCCCACCGCCACACACACCAAGACGCCACGAAGCGCCCCGAGACATCTGAGGAGTCACCTTGAAGGCCATCGCGATCCAGGAATTCGGACGCCCCGAGGGCATGGCGGTCGTCGACCTCCCAACCCCGGTCCCCGCCGCCGGACAGGTACTGATCACCACCGAGGCGATCGGCGTCGGCGGGGTCGACGCCCTGATCCGCAGCGGCGCCCTCGCCGCGTACGGCTTCTTCCGGGAGGGCCACGTGCCCGGCAGCGAGGTCGCGGGCACCGTGACCGCGGTCGGCGCCGGCGTCGACGCCTCGTGGGTGGGCCGGCGCGTCTGGGCGTTCACCGGCACGGGCGGTGGCTACGTCGAGCAGGCCGTCGCCCCCGTCGACGCGGTCCTCCCCCTCCCCGCCGACCTGTCCGCCGCCGACGCGGTGACGCTCGGCACCTCCGGCGTGGTCGCGCACTTCGCCCTGCGCCATGCCCACTTCGCCCCCGGCGAGTCCGTACTCGTGCGCGGCGCGGCCGGCAGCCTCGGCATCCCGACGGTGCAGCTCGCGGCGCGCGGCGGGGCGAGCGCGGTGGCGGTGACCACGTCGTCGGCCGAGCGCGGCGAACGCCTGCGCAAGCTGGGCGCGACCCACGTACTGGACCGCACAGGCGCCTCCACCGAAACCGCAGCGAACACCAAAACGGACGCCGACGCGGACCCGGACGCCCCCGAGGGTTACGACGTCATCATCGACATCATCGCCGGACCGGACATGCCCACCTTCCTCGACCTCCTCAACCCGAACGGTCGCCTGGTCGCGATCGGCATGGTCGCGGGGCCGCCACCCGCTGACCTCGCCGGGCACATGACCGCGGCGTTCCAGAAGTCGATGTCGTTCGCCACGTTCAGCGCCGACACGGTGCCCGAAGCAGCTCAACGCGCCGTACGCACAGGGCTGTTCGCGGGCGAGATCGCGCTGGATCCGGTGGTGCACGCGGTGCTTCCGCTGGACGAGGCCGTGCGGGCGCACCAGTTGATGGACTCCGGTGAGGCGTTCGGCCGGATCGTGCTCGTGCCGTAGGGGCTTTCGGCGGCTCAGCGCGCGAGCGCTCCGGCGATCTCCCCGGCCGCGTCCGTGACCTGGGCCGCGAGGTCCGCGCGGGCATGGCCGGCCTCGGTCAGGCGGTCGGTGGGACCCGCGATGCTGATGGCGCCGACCGTTCGGCCCGAGGCATCGCGGAGCGGGGCGCCGATCGCGGCTGTGCCCTCCGCGTGTTCGTCGATGGCGGCGGCCCAGCCCCGGCGGCGTATCTCGTACAACTCGGCGGCCAGCGCGGCATGTTCGGTGAGGCTGCGTTCGGTGAGAGCCGGGAGCTTCTCGGGTACGTCCAGGTCGTGGTCGAAGGCGAGCAGCGTCTTGCCCACGGCCGAGGCGTGCAGCGGCAGGTGCGCGCCGATGCGCAGGACCTGGGCGCTGTCGTCGGGGCGGAAGACGTGGTGGATGACGCGAGCCGCGCCGTCGTGCGGGGTGGCGATCCAGACCGATTCGCCGCTGCGCGCGGCGAGGGTGTCGGCGCTGTGCAAGGAGCGGGCGCGCAACTCGTTCGTGTCGAGGTCGCCGTTGCTCAGGTGGAGCAGCGACGCGCCGATCCGGTACTTGCCGGTGGCCGGATCCTGTGCCACCAGGCCCGCCGCGACCAGCGTGCCGAGGATGCCGTGCAGGGCCTGCGCGGGCAGGCCCATCGCGCGGGCCAGCTCGGTCACCCCGAACGGCCGGGGCCCGGACGCGAGCAGCCGCAGGACGAGCGCCGCCCGCTCCACCGACTGGATCCGCTCTGCCACGCGGGGCACGGTAGCCCACCGTTGGTCGGGCGCGGCCCGCGGGCCTACCTTCGTAGACGGCAAGACATCACCAGAGACACACCAGAGACACGCCAGAAGACATCACCGGAGACCTCACCGGACCGACGTATCCCGCGGAGATGAGCACCCCATGTCGAAGATCCTTTTCGTGATGACCGGCGCCGACCACTGGACCCTGGCCGACGGCACCCTGCACCCCACCGGCTTCTGGGCCGAGGAGGCCATCGCCCCGTACGACGCGTTCAAGGCGGCGGGCCACGAGATCGTCGTGGCGACGCCGGGCGGCGTCGTGCCCACCGTCGACGCGGGCAGCCTCGCGCCCGAGTTCAACGACGGCGAGGAGAACGCCGCCGCCATGGCCGCCGCCGTGTCCTCGAACACCGAGTTGCGCTCCCCCATCAAGCTGGAGGAGGTGAACCTGGACGACTACGCCGCCGTCTTCTACCCCGGCGGCCACGGCCCGATGGAGGACCTCTCCGTGAACGCCGAGTCCGGCGCTCTGCTCATCCGCACCCTGGAGTCCGGCAAGCCGCTCGGCGTGGTCTGCCACGCGCCCGCGGCGATGCTGGCCGCGACGAAGGCGGACGGCGGCAACGCGTTCGCCGGATACGACGTCGCCGCGTTCACCAACGTCGAGGAGGCCCAGGCCGGCTTCGCCGACAAGGCGCGCTGGCTGCTCCAGGACCGGCTCACGGAGGCCGGGGTGAACGTCCAGGTCGGCGAGCCGTGGGCGCCGCACGTGATCGTCGACCGCAATCTGGTCACCGGGCAGAACCCGGCCTCCTCCGCGCCGCTCGCGGCCAAGCTGCTGGAGAAGCTGGCCTGACCACCGGTTTCCCCCGCGGATGTCACAGTGGACGTACTCGTTCCCGTTCGTCTCGTGGAGGTTCCCCCCGCATGCGTCTGCTGCTCATACGTCACGGTCAGACCCCGTCCAACCTCAAGCGGCTCCTGGACTCCGCGGTGCCGGGCCCCGGCCTGACGCCGCTCGGCCTGGAGCAGGCGGCGGCGCTCCCGCGGACGCTGGCCGATGAGCGGATCGACGCCCTGTACGCCTCCACGCTCATCCGTACGCAGCTCACCGCCGAGCCGCTGTCCCGGGCGACCGGCCTCGACGTCGTGATCCGGGACGGGATCCGGGAGATCGCGGCCGGGGACCTGGAGATGCGCGGCGACGACGAGTCCGCCCAGAAGTACCTCAACACGGCCTTCGCCTGGTCATCCGGCGACACCGCGCTGCGGATGCCCGGCGGGGAGACCGGTGAGGAGACGCTCGCCCGCTTCGACGCCGTGGTCGCCGAGGCGGCCGGTACGGGCGCGGACACCGTGGCCATGGTCAGCCACGGCGCCGTGATCCGGACGTGGACGGCCGCGCGGGCGGGCAACGTGGACGTCGGGTTCGTCGCCGCGCACCCGCTGCCCAACACGGGCATCGTCACCCTCACCGGCTCGCCGGAGCAGGGCTGGGAGCTCGAACTGTGGGAGGGCCGCCCGCTCGGCGCGTGACCCGCCGCCGGGCGCGGCCCCTCGGTCTCCCCCGGTCCCCTCAGCTCCCGAATCAGCTCCCGAATCAGCTCCCGAACACGGCCGGGTCGGGACCCACGCGCTCGCCCGTCTCCAGACCGGCGAGCGCGGCCATGTCGTCGTCGGCCAGCTCGAAGTCGAAGACGGCGATGTTCTCGCGGATGCGGGACGGGGTGACCGACTTCGGGATGACGACGTTGCCGAGCTGGAGGTGCCAGCGCAGCACGATCTGCGCGGGGCTCCGCTCGTGCTTGCGGGCGAGCGCGGTGACGATCTCGTCGTCCAGGACGCCGTTGCCGCGGCCCAGCGGGGACCAGGCCTCCGTCGCGATGCCGTGCTCCGCGTCGTAGGCGCGCAGCTCGCTCTGCTGGAGGCGCGGGTGCAGCTCGATCTGGTTGAGCGCCGGGACGACGGAGGTCTCGGCGGCGAGCCGGTCCAGGTGCTCGGGCAGGAAGTTCGACACACCGATGGCGCGGGCCCGGCCACTGGCGAGGATCTCCTCGAACACCTGCCACGTCTCGACGTACATGTCGAGTCCCGGGGCCGGCCAGTGGATCAGGTACAGGTCGACGTAGTCCATGTCGAGCCGGGCCAGCGAGGCGTCGAACGCGCGCAACGCCGCGTCCCGCCCCTGCTCGGTGTTCCACAGCTTGGTCGTGACGAAGACGTCCTCGCGAGCCAGCCCGGAGTCGGCGATGGCGCGCCCGGTGCCCTTCTCGTTCTTGTACAGGGCCGCCGTGTCGATGCTGCGGTAGCCGGCCTCCAGGGCGCTCGTGACCGCGGCGTGCGCCTCGTCGTCGGGGACCTGGAAGACGCCGAAGCCGAGCTGCGGCATGGTCACGCCGTTGTTGAGGGTGACCTCGGGAGTGGTGCTCATGACTCGTGTGTCCTTACGTGGTGACTCAAGTCCGGTGTCGTGCACGACGCGCGTCCGTGCCTGGAGGCGCACGCCCGTCGCTTACAACGTACGTCCGCACGACGCGCGTCCGGGCAGTGGGGCGGGGTGCGGGCGGGGGACGCCAGTCGAGTGCTTTCCCGTTGACACATTGTCGTTTCGTGCTCAAACATATGGCGAATCAAGCACGCTCTTGCATATTGCCAGCGCTCAGTCCGGGTTCCATTCGAACAAAGGACATGAAACGTGCGCATTTCACCCCGAAGATCGGGAAGGCGCGGGGCCCAACCCGCCTCCCTCCTCGCCGGGTTCGTCGTCGGGCTGCTCGTCGCCGCCAGCACGACCGTGCTCGCCACGAGCGGCGGGCCGGACACCGGCCCCGATCCGCAGCACAAGCCCACCACCACCTGGCTCACCGCGAAGGTCGCCGACGCCATGGGGACCAAGGACACGATCACCTGGGTGCCCACCGGGTCGTTCGCGAACTCCGCGGAGGTGCGGGTGCCGCGGTATCCGATGAAGGCGATCGAGGGCAAGGACACCAAGGAGCTGAAGCTGTCGGCGGTGCGGGGCGAGCAGGTCTCCGCGCAGCTCGCCATCGCTTCCGGCACACCGCTCAGCGGGGTGTCCGCCAAGGTCGGTGAACTGACGGGGCCCGAGGGCGCGAAACTCGGCGGTGACGCGGCCCGGCGCGCCCAGGTGCGGTTCGTGAAGTACGTGCCCGTGCAGCGGTCCAAGTCCGAACTGGACTGGTCCGCGACCATCGACCAGGTGAGTTCGCCGACCGAGGTGTCGGGCGACCGCAGTCCCGACGTCGTCGGCGATCCACTGGAGGAGCGGTCGGCCGTCGACGTTCCCGCGTACGCCGCGCAGCCGTTGTGGTTCACCTTCCGCATTCCCAAGGGCACTCCTGCCGGTACGTACAAGGGAACCGTCGCCGTCACCGCCAACGGGAGGACACAGACGACGTATCCGCTGAGCATCGAGGTCGCGGACGTCAGCCTGCCCGATCCGGCCCACTACCGGTTCTTCCTGGACGTCTGGGCGCAGCCGGACGCCATCGCGAAGGCGCACCACGTCGCGCCGTGGTCGGCCAAGCACTGGAAGCTCATCGACACGTACAACCGGGACCTGGCGAGTCGCGGGCAGAAGGTCATCAACACGACCATCGTCGACGACCCGTGGCACCACCCGTGGTCCCTGGGCGATCACCGGTCGCAGACGGCGACCCCGTACTCCAGCATGGTCGGCTGGAGTTGGGACGGCGACCGGTTCCGCTTCGACTTCGACCGCTGGGACAAGTACGTCGCCGCGGCCGAACGCGCCGGGCTCGGACCGGACATCGGCGCGTTCTCCATGCTGGCCTTCCAGGACCAGGAGCACCTGACGTACGTCGACTCGCGCACCGGCAAGAAGGTGTACGAGAACGTCGAGTTGGGCGGCGAACGGTGGAGGGCGGCGTGGGGCGCCTTCCTGCGCGCGTTCGAGAGCCACCTGAAGGACACCGGACGCCTCGACCACACCTGGCTGTCCTTCGACGAGCGGCCCGTCGAGACGATGAACGTCGTACGGGACTTCGTGCACGAAGTGGCGCCCGCCTTCGACCGGCGCATCTCGGTCGCCGGGTCCATCAACACGGAGTCGATCGCCTCGAACCTCTCCGTCGACTGGGGCGGGATCGACAAGCTGACGCCGGAGAAGATCGCGCAGCGCCGCAAGGAGGGCAAGATCAGCACGTACTACGTGTACGGGCTGCCGGACCACCCCAACACGTTCTCCTACTCCCCCGCGGTCGAGGCCCGGATGCTGCCGTGGATCTCGGCCCAGCGGCGGCTCGACGGACTGCTGCGCTGGTCGTGGAACAGCTGGACCTCCGACCCGTTCAAGCAGCCGGTGCACATCTTCACTCAGGGCGATGAATATCTCGTGTATCCGGGGAACGACGGGCCGATGTCGAGCATCCGGTGGGAACAACTCAAGGAGGGCATCGAGGACTTCGAACTGGTCGCGCAACTGCGGGACAGGCTCGCGGAATCCGGGAACGGCGGCGACAGCGCCGCGCTGAAGGCCGCTCTCGACCTCGCCACCCGCAACCTCGACGGCCGCGACAAGGACGTCACCGACATCGAACAGGCCAGAGCGGCCGTCATACGGGAGTTGACCTCGTGACCCGACCCTCTCCGCATCACCCGAACCGGCCCCGCCTGAGCCGCAGACGGCTGTTGTCGGGCACGGCGCTCGTGCTGGGTGCCGCCGCCCTGCCCGCGCCGGGCGCGGCCGCCTCCGCCGCCACCGGCGGGGGCGAAGGCTTCGACGTCGGGCCCGCCGAGGCGGCGCTGCGGCGGCTGTTGCCCCGCCACCACGGCCAGGTCACCTTCCGGCCGTCGAGCGACGGGGGTGCGGGCGACCGGTTCCGGGTCTCCGGCACGCGCGGGCACATCGTCGTCGAGGGGTCGACCCCGGCCGTGCTCCTCGCCGGCGTGCACCGCTATCTGCGCGATGTCGCGCACGCCTCCGTCACCTGGAACGGCGAGCAGTTGGACCTTCCACACCAACTGCCCGCACCGGACGAGGCGTTGACGGCTTCGGCGAACGTCTCCCATCGGTTCGCCCTGAACGACACCAACGACGGCTACACCGGCCCCTACCGCGACTGGGACGCCTGGCAGCGCGAGCTGGACGTCCTCGCGCTGCACGGCTTCAACGAGGTCCTCGTGACGACCGGTGTGGAGGCCGCCTACTTCGACACGTTCCGGCGGTTCGGGTACTCCGAGGCCGAGTTACTGGCGTGGATCCCCGCGCCGGCGCACCAGCCGTGGTGGCTGTTGCAGAACATGTCCGGGTTCGGCGGCCCGGTCAGCCGGCGCCTGCTGGAGCGGCGCGCCGACCTCGGGCGCAAAATCGCCGACCGGGTACGGGAGTTGAGCATGACGCCGGTGCTCCCGGGCTGGTTCGGCACCGTGCCCGACGGCTTCCCGAAGCGGGTCGACGGCGCGAAGGTCGTCCCGCAGGGCACCTGGAGCGGGTTCCAGCGCCCCGACTGGCTCGACCCGCGCACCGGGGCCTTCGCCGAGGTGGGCGCCGAGTTCTACGCCCGGCTCGACACACGCCTCCGGCGGCACCTCCATGTACAAGATGGACCTGCTGCACGAGGGCGGCCGGCCCGGCGACGTGCCGGTCGGCGAGGCCGCGCGCGCCGTCGAGACCGCCCTGCGCGCGGCCCACCCCGAGGCCGTGTGGGCGATCCTCGGCTGGCAGAGCAACCCGCGCCGCGAGATCCTCGACGCCGTCGACCGCGACCGGATGCTGATCGTCGACGGCCTCTCGGACCGGTACGCCACGGTGACCGACCGGGAGAGCGACTGGGCCGACACCCCGTACACGTACGGCAGCATCTGGAACTTCGGCGGGCACACCGCGCTCGGCGCCAACACCCCGGACTGGGTGGAGAGTTACCCGCGCTGGCGCGACAAGGACGGCAGCAAGCTCTCCGGGATCGCCGCGATGCCGGAGGGGGCCGACAACAACCCCGCGGCGCTCGCGCTGCTCGGGGACCTCGCGTGGACGGCGGGCAGCGTCGATCTGGACGACTGGTTCGAGCGGTGGGCGGTGGCCCGCTACGGCGGCGCGGACCGGCACGCGGCCGCGGCCTGGCGGGTGTTGCGCGGCACGGCGTACGGGATGCGTCGCACGGACTCCTGGAGCGAGGCGCCCGACGGCCTGTTCGGGGCCCGCCCGGCGCTGGATGTGCGGTCTGCCGCGGCGTGGAGCCCGCAGGCCGAGCGCTACGACACCGCCGACTTCGACCGCGCCCTGACCGAACTCCTGGCCGTGGACGGGTCGTTGCGGGACAGTTCCGCCTACCGGTACGACCTGCTCGATGTCGCCCGCCAGGTCCTCGCCAACCGCAGCCGGGTGCTGCTCCCGCAGATCAGGGCGGCGTACGAGGTGCGCGACACGGGACTGTTCGGGCAGCTGACGCGGACGTGGCTCGACTGGATGAAGCTCCTCGACGACGCGCTGGCCACCTCGGAGCAGCACCTGCTGGGCCGCTGGCTCGCCGACGCCCGCGCCTGGGGAGCCGATCGCGCGGAACAGGACCGGCTCGAGTACGACGCCCGGTCGATCCTCACGACCTGGGGCGCCCGGACCAGCAGCGACGAAGGGCTGCGCGACTACGCCAACCGCGAGTGGTCGGGCCTCGTCTCCGGCCTCTATCTGCCCCGCTGGCGCAGGTACTTCGCCGAGCTGTGGACCGCGCTCACCGAGGAGCGGGAGCCCGCCGGGATCGACTGGTTCGCGATGGACGACAAGTGGGCGCGCGGCCACGAGACGTATCCGGCGCGCCCGTCGGGTTCGATCGAGCGCCTCGCACGCCGCATCCACGACACCCTCGCGGGCGCCGCGCACCAGGCCACACTGACCGCCTCCGCCGCGCACGCCTCCGTGTCCGCGGACGAGCCGGTCACCGTCGAGGTCACCTTCACCAACCGCAACGGACTCGCGGCGGCGCGCGGCGTCGCCCTCTCGCTCGACCTGCCCGACGGGCTGACCGCCCACGCGGACGGCCCGGTCGCCGCGCCCGAGGTGGCTCCCGGCAAGTCGTTCACGGGACGCTTCACGGTGTCCCTGACGGGCCCGGCGGCCGGTCTCGTGCTTCGCGTGCGCGCCGACGCCGCCTACCGGATGGGCACCGCGCGCGGCGCGGCGGTCGACGCGGTCCGGCTCCTGGCCGGCACCGGGGTCGAGGACCCGTACCGGACGGTGTCGTTCAACGACGCGGTGTTCGGACAGTCCGGCGACGCGCTCGCCATCGAGGGCGGCGGCGCCGATCTGTGGGGCGGCACCGACGAGTTCGGCGCGATCTACCGCCCGGGCGCCCTCACTGACGGCTCCTCGGCCACGGTCCGGGTCACCGCCCAGGACCGCACGGGCGGCTGGGCACGCGCGGGCCTGATCGTACGCAACGACCTGACCACGAAGGGCAGTTCCGGATACGTCGACCTCGCGATCACCCCGTCCAACGGGTGCGCACTGTCCTGGGACGCCGACGGCGACGGCCGCCTCGACTCCGTCACCACGGCGGGCGGCTCGGTGACGGCCCCGGTGCGGCTCCGCCTGACCCGCCAAGGAGCCACGTACAAGGGCGAGTTCAGCACGGACGGCACCACCTGGACGACGGTCGGCACGGCGACCCCTGCGGGGGCCGCGGCCGGCGGGCAGGATGTGGGGGCGTTCATGAGTGCGGCGAATGGCGGGAGTGGGGTGCGAGGGATCGCGCAGTTCGACGAGTTCCGGGTCTAGGTCGCGCCTTGCGAAGCGGATACGGATGCGGGGGCGGATGCGGACCTTGAAGGTGGGCCTCCGGGCGCCGGACCTCAGCGCATCACCGTCGCCAAGACATCGTCCCCCAACGCCCGTACGACGTCCGTCGCCAGGCGGTGGCGGACGAGTTTGCCGTCGCGGGTCGAGCGGACCAGGCCCGCCTCGCGGAGTTGGCGCAGGGTGCGGGAGACCTGGGGCTCGGTGGAGCCCAGGCGGGTGGCCAGTTCGGACGTGGTGATCGGTTCGCCGAGGAGGTGTCGGCACAGTTCCATGCGACCGGGTGAGGCGAGCGCCGTGAGCCGGTCGTGCAGGGCGCGCAGGGAGAGGTGGCCGGGCCCGGAGGGCGCCGCGGCGCGGACCGCGTACTGGACGACGACGCACGACGGGTCCTCGTCCTTGACGACGAGGTGCGGCCAGACCCGGACCGAGGGGACGAGGACGAGCGGGCGCCGGCCGACGACCACCTCGTCGATCTGCAGCTTGTCGAGCCGGATCCTGGCCCCAGGCCCGACGCGCGACGCGGTGGGGAGCAGTTCGGTCAGTACGTCGACGGGCGGGCGGGGACCGGCGAGCCGGCGCCGGGCCTCGCGGGCGTGGTCGTCGAGCGCGGGACCCAGGGTGTGCCAGTCGTCCGCGAAGAACGCGGCGTCGGCGGCGCGCAGGACCGCGAGGAGCCGTGCGCGGAACGCTGTCGGGTCCGTGACCAGTTCGGCGGCCAGGTCTCCTCTGGAGTGCGAGCGGCGCCGGCACTGGCGTACGTACTCCTCGGCGGCCTCCGTGCCGGGACGCAGTTCGTGGGCGGCGGGCGCGGGTCGGGAGGTGGCGCCGAGCACGCCGGGGGCGACGAGCCCGAGGAACTCCGTGCGGGGAAGGTCCTCGATGGCCGCCAGCTCCTCCGGGAGACCCGACGCGACGGGGAGCGTACGGGGGTAGAAGAGGCGGCAGCGGAAGCGGGCCCACAGCGGTGCGAAGACCGCGAGTTCGTCACGCAGTACCGGGTTCACCGCGGCGGCGCGGGCGGTCCACTCGGCGGCCTCGGGGTGGTGCTCGGGTTCGGCGAGGATGTGCAGGCTCGCCATGAGTTCGGACAGCGCGGAGGGCCCGGCCGCGATGTCCGCGGGGCCGAGCCCTCCGACGTCGATGATGATGCTCACCGCATCAGATTAGGGAGACGCCTTCGCGCCGCGGCAGCCGCCTCGCTCTCATCGGACGGACGCGCCCGGTCCGAGCGGGATGCCGAGCAGATACCAGGCGAAGAAGAGGACGACCCAGACGACGAGCATCGCCATCGCGACGGGCAGGGTGAAGGAGACCAGCGTGCCGATGCCCGCCTTGCGGCGCAGCGTCTGCAGATAGCCGACGGCGAGGGCGAAGGTGGTGCCCATCGGGCTGATGGAGTTGGTGCACGAGTCGGCGATCCGGTAGAGCGCCATGGTGGTGGCGGGGCTGGTGCCGAGCAGCATCATCATCGGGATGAGGGCGGGGGCGACCAGCGACCAGAGGGCGGAACCGCTGGTGATCAGCAGGTTGATCAGCGAGATCGCGATGAGCAGCAGGAGGAAGAGGACGAGGGTGGGCACGCCCAGGTGCTCGATGAAGTCGGCACCCTTGACGGCGAGCACGGTGGCGATGTTCGTCCACTGGAACAGCGCGAGGAACTGCGAGACGGCGAGAAAGAGGACGAGCAGCGGGGCGATGCCACGGACCCCCTCGGCCATGAGGGCGGGCACGTCGCGACTGCTCTCGATGCGGCCGGTCGCCCGGCCGAACACGTAGCCGATGAGGATGAAGAACACGGCGACGAAGACGGACACGCTGTTGAGCAGGGTCGACTCGACGATGGAGCCGCCCTTGCCGCGCAGCGGGGAGTCCACCGGGAACATCGCGGCGATGAGGAGGACGGCGTAGCCGAGGGCGGCCAGGCCGGTGCGCCTGAGGGCGCGGACCTCGGTGGCGTCGTCGATCCCGGCGGTGATGACGGTCTGCCGGGCCTTCTCCTCCAGGTCCGCGTCCGGCACGAGCAGATGTTCGCGCTTGGTGAGCACCTTCTCGGTGACGAAGGCCACGGTGCAGGCCAGGATGAACGCCGATGTCGTGGAGAAGTACACGTTGTCGGTGGCCCGGACGACGAAGTCGGCGTCCACCAGGTGTGCGGCCTCGGTGGCGACGGAGGCGTAGAGCACGTCGCTGGAGGTGATCAGCGGGTTGGCGTCGCCCGCTGCGTTGATCGACACGAAGGCCACGATCATGCCGAGCATGGGCGAGCGGCCGACCGCGCGGAACGCCATGGCACCGAGCGGGATCAGCACGACGTACGCGGAGTCGGACAGGAACTTGCACAGCACACCGCACAGGGCGACGCCGAGCGTGACCCAGCGCGGCGAGACATTGGCCAGCATCCGTCGCGCCAACACCTCGAACAGTCCGGCGCGTTCGGCGACGGCGACGCCCAGCATCACCACGAGCACCGTGCCGAGCGGGCCGAAGGTGACGAAGTTGTCCACCGCGCCGTTGACGAGGTCGCGGACGGCGTCGGCCGATATCGCGCTGCGCACCGCGATGGTGCCGTCCTTCGACGGGTCGGCGACCTGCGCCCCGGCCGCCGCGAGCACCCAGCTGACGACCGCGACGACGCCCGCCATGATCCAGAAGAGCCAGAACGGGTGCGGGAGCGCGTTGCCCGCCCGCTCGATGAAGTCGAGCAGCCGCGAGCTCCCGCCCCCGGTGGGCGGGCGTTCGGGTCGCACCTCACGGCGGGCGGTCGCGCTCATGGATTCTCCTGGGATCGAAGGGGGCCACGCCGGGCGGGCGTACAGGGTCGCGCCTGCGCTGATCGCTGAGAACGGCAGGTCGGCGGGCACACAGTACGAAGGGGATGCGCACGGCGTCACGGCCTGACGGAACAGTTGACGTGATTGCGGCAAGTGATCCACCGGGCGCCGGCCGCGATCTACGGTTGCGGCCGTGACCTCGCAAGACACCCTCAAAGCCCCCCACGCCCCCCGCCCGCTGCACACCGACGGCGCGCTGTGGCGCAGGCCCCTGACCGTCCCCATGCGCGACGGTGTCCGCCTCGCCGCGGACCTCTACACCGCCGGCTCCGACCCCGAACCCGCGCCATTGCCGGTGCTGTTGGAGCGGACCCCGTACGGCAAACGTGAGCAGCGCGGCTCGGACCAGGACCGGCACGACGCTCCGGTGCCACGGCCCGAGGACATCGCCCGGCACTTCACGGACGCCGGCTACCACGTCGTACGGCAGGACTGCCGCGGGCGCGGGGAGTCGGAGGGGACGTTCGTGAAGTACCTGGGGGAAGGCCCGGACGGCGCCGACACCGTGGAGTGGATACGGGCGCAGCCGTGGTGCGACGGCCGGGTGGTGATGACCGGGGTGTCCTACTCCGCGCACGTCCAGTCCGCCGCGGCGGCCGAGGCCCCGGCGGGCCTCGCGGCGATGTTCCAGGACTCCGGCGGCTTCGCCTCGGCGTACGAGGCGGGCATGCGGATGGGCGGCGCCTTCGAACTGAAGCAGGCCACGTGGGCGCTGCGGCACGGGGCCAACAGCCCGGAGGCGGCGGCCGACCCGGTCCTGGCGGAGGAGATGCGCCGGCTGGACGTGGAGGGCTGGTTCACCGCGCTGCCGTGGCGCCCGGGGTCGTCACCGCTGCGGCATCTCCCGACGTACGAGGCGTTCCTGCTGGAGCAGTGGCGCCAGGATTCCTTCGGTGACTACTACCGCGATCCGGCGCTCTACGGCCGCGGTTCCTACGACCGTTTCCCCGACGTCCCGAGCCTGCACATGGGCAGCTGGTACGACCCTTATGTCCGGTCCACCATCGAGAACTTCACGCAGCTGCGGGCGCGCAAGAAGGCCCCCGCGTACCTGGTGATGGGTCCGTGGACGCACGGCCACCGCTGCGAGACGTTCTCCGGAGACGTCGACTTCGGAGCGGCGGCGACGCTGTCGGGGAATCTGGACGAGTCGTATCTCGCGTTCCGCAGACGGTGGTTCGACCAGGCGATGTGCCGGTCGGAGGGCGACGACTTCCCCTTCGTCCAGTACTTCCTGATGGGCGGCGGGGACGGCCGGCGGGACGCGGCGGGGCGGCTGCGCCACGGCGGCGAGTGGCGCACGGACACGGCCTGGCCGCCGTCCGGGACCCGCCCGGTGTCCCTGTACCTGCACGCCGACGGCGCCCTCTCCCCCACCGCGCCGACCGCGGCCGAGGTGTCGGTGGCGTACGACTTCGACCCGCGGAACCCGGTGCCGACCATGGGCGGACAGGTGACATCGGGGGAACCGGTCATGTCGGGCGGCGCGTACGACCAGAACGCGCCGGACGCCCGGACGTTCGGCGCGCGCGAGCCCTACCTCCCGCTCGACGCCCGCCCCGATGTCATCAGCGTCCTCACACCACCGCTGGAGGGGGACGTGGTGGTGGCGGGGCCCGTCTCCGTGCGGCTGCACGTGTCGTCGTCCACGCCCGACACCGACTTCACCGTCAAGCTCATCGACCAGTACCCGCCCACCCCCGACCATCCGCACGGCTTCGCCATGAACCTCACCGACGGAATCTTCCGCTGCCGCTTCCATCGCTCCTTCGAGCGGCCCGAGCCACTGGTTCCCGGTGAGGTGTACGAGATCGAGGTGACGGCACCCGACACGGCGAACCGCTTCGCGGCGGGCCATCGCATCCGGCTCGACGTCTCCTCCAGCAACTTCCCGCGCTTCGACGTCAACACCAACACCGGTGAACCGGAGGCTGCCGCGCGGCGCAGCGTGATCGCCGTCAACCGGGTGCATATGGATGCCGTGCGGCCGTCGGCGCTGCGGGTGTGGGTGGAGGGCGGCGCCGAGGCGCTGGGCTGACCGCCGGCGGGTCTACGGCTCAGGTGTCCGCCCGGTTCAGGTCCTCCCTCGCGACCTCGATGAACGCCTCCTTCTTCTCCCGCAGCTCGTCCTGCCGGACATGGCGGCGCAGCGAGTCGACGACCTGGCGCGCCGCCTCGGCGACCGTGGGCGGTCCCTCCAGGGTCACCGCGCTCAATGCCCGGTGCAGGCGCGGTGCGTCCTCGGGGGTTCCGAGGCCCGTGCGCTCGGCGACGATGCCGGTCTCGGCGGCCGCCAGGAACTCCGCGTATGTGGCGCGCCGCGCCTCACGGGCGGAGCGCCGCTCGTCGGCGCCGAGGGTCATCCGGACCGATGTGAGCAGCGCGTCCGCCTGGCGGTCACCGGCGTGCCGGGACGCATCGGCCTGGCGGATGCCGGCGGAACGGCCGTACCAGCCCGTGACGACGCTGCCCGCGATCGCCGAACCCGCGGCGATCAATGCCACTCCCCAGTCGCTCATCCCCCGGCACACCCTCCACGCTCCCGCGCCTCGCGCGGTTCCCGTCGAACACCCGACGGTAGGATCGGATCATGTCGCCGGACGACGCACAAGAACCAGCCCCCATCTGCGAAAACGGCATCGCGGACACCCCGCCCCCACTAGAATCGACAATTTACGGGCGACGGGCGACGGGCGACGGGCGACGGGCGACGGGCGACGGGCGACGGGCGACGGGCGACGGGCGACGGGCGACGGGCGACGGGCGACGGGCGACGGGCGACGGGCGACGGGCGACGGGCGACGGGCGACGGGCGACGGGCGACGGGCGACGGGCGACGGGCGACGGGCGACGGGCGACGGGCGACAGGCGACAGGCGACAGGCAGCGGAGCGTTCTGCTCGCCGCGAGGTCGGCCGTGGCGCTCTACCGGCTCCTCGATGTGCTTCCCGCGTTCGCCGGTGACGAGCGCGTCACCCGCTGCTTCACCCTCGTTCCCGGTTCGGACTTCGGTGCCGACGCGTTGTCTGCCATCGAGGAGACCGGCGCCCGCACCGTGCCGTGGGACGAGGCGAGGTCACGGACGTACGACCTGGTCGTCGCCGCGAGCCCGAAGGGTGACCTGGGGCAGCTGCGGGGGCCGCACGTCCTGCTGCCGCACGGCGCCGGGTTCAACAAGACCCTTCGGTACGAGGGGTCGGCCGACTCCGCGTCCGGCCTCGACCCCGTGTACCTGAGCCGTTCCGAGGGCTCCGCACCGATCGCCCTGCACGCCCTCGCCCACCCGGATCAACTCGCCCGCCTGACGACGGTGGCCCCGCAGGCGGCCCGTCGCGCGAAGGTCGTCGGTGATCCCACGCTGGAACGCGTCCTCGCCTCCCGGGCACATCGCGACCGCTACCGGGACGCGCTGGGCACGGGGCCGCGCACACTCGTCGCGCTCGCGTCGACCTGGGGGCCCGAATCGCTGATCCGGCGCCGGCCCGGTCTACCGGCGCGACTCGCCACCCAACTCCCGTATGACGAGTATCAGTTGGCGCTCGTCGTGCATCCCAATGAGTGGAGCCGGCTCGGCGCGTTCGAGCTGCGGCAGCGGCTCGAACCCGCGCTCGCCGCCGGGATGCTGCTGCCGCGCCCCCGCGACGAGTGGGCGTCCACCCTTGTCGCGGCCGACGCCCTGGTCACCGATCACGGTTCGGCGGCCTTGTACTACGCCGCCGTCGGCGACAGGCCCGTCGTCGCCGGCTGCCGGGGCGGCGACGAACTGCTCCCCGGCAGCCCCATGGACGTACTCCTGGGTGGTGTACCGGAGTTGGGGGCGGCCGAGGATCTGCCGAAGGTCCTGCGGGCGTATCGGCCGGGCCGCGCGTCCGATGCCGCCGACGCCGCGTTCACCCACCGGCACGACGCCCTGCGGCGGCTGCGCGACGAGTTCTACGCCCTGCTCGACCTCGCTCCCCCGACCCTCCCGGCCCCCGCCGCGACACCACTGCCGCTCCCCGCCGCGCCGCGCCGCACCCCCTCCGCCTTCGACGTGCATGTCGAGTTCCGGGAGGGTGGCGGCGTCGTCATCGCCCGGCACCCCGCAGGTACGGGGACGCCGGGGCATCACCTCGCCGTGGAACACGGCGCGGCGAGCGAGCAACTCGCGCGCTCCGCAGGCCTGTTGTACCGGCGGCAACTTCCCCGTTCCCCCGGCACGGCGGGCCTGAACTGGACCTTCGACGGGTGGGCACGGCAGGTACTCTCCGATTCTCCGGGGTGCCGGACGGCCGCCACCGTCCTGGCCACGGGGCGCTGCCTGCTGCACGTGCGCGGGCACGACCGGTCGTACGTCCTCGAGACCGGGCCCGTGGCCGAGAACGGTCGCCTCGCGCGCGTGGACCCGGCCGCCGCCGTGTCGGCCGCTCACGCGTGGCTGACCAGGACCGGCCCCACGGCCACATCCGACACCGAGGTCTCACTGACGTGCGTGGTCGGCGAGCGCGCGTTCCCCGTGCGCCTGCGTCCCGCGACGGACGGCGAGGCCCAACAGGAGGTCTAGGACAGGCCGTTGCGCCGGCGGATGTCGTGCGCCGCCCGTCGGTGCTCCTCCGCGTCCGCGGGCCGGCCGTCCGTCGCCGCCAGGTCCGCCAGGGCGTCACGGACGCGGGCCTCGTCGAACCCGGACCGGCGATCCTGCGCGCTCTCCAGGGACTCCTCGTACAGGCGTCGCGCCTCGGACCGGCGGCCGAGCCGGGCGAGCACGTCGGCCAGGGCGAAGCCCGTGCGTCGCGCCATCCGTTCGCGGTGCTGCTCCTGAGCGGCGACGTGTGCCTCGGCGAGCAGGCGATGCGCGGTCTCGGTGTCACCGAGTCGCGCCCGCGCCTCGCCCATGCGGTAGGTCTGGAGCATGACGCCGTACGCGTTGGGGATCGCGCGGTGTGCGTCGCGGCACGCCTCGAAGTCCTGTGCCGCTTCCGCCCAGTTGCCCTGTGCGCTCTTGAGCATGCCTCGGAACTCCACGACTGAGGCGGCGAGTTTGCGCTCTGGTTCGGTGTCGCCGAGCAGGTGTGCGGCCGACGCCGCGGCGTCGAGTTCGCCTGCGGCCGCCGCATGGTCGCCCATTTCCCAGAGCTGGCGGACGAGTTGGCATCGCGTACGCACCAGCCATGCGGCGCTCCCGCCGTCCCGGACCGCCGCGTCACGCGCCAGCTTCAGCGCGTCGACGACCTCGGCCTGACCCGGGTGGTCAAGCGCGTACGTCCACAAGGGTTCGGACAGGGCCACCGTTTCGGCGTCCATGCCGAGGGCGTGGGCGAGGCGTACGCAGGCGAACAGCGTGTGTCGTTCGGCGAAGAGCCACTGAGCCGCCTGCGTGGCGGTGTCCGGCAGGGGTGTGTCGGGAGCGCCGGGCAGAGGTGCGACCCGGTCCGTCACCACCAGGCGGGGTCCTGCCGCGAGCAGGTCGGTGCGCTGGGCCTGGCGCACGTACCAGCGCAGCACCCGGACCCGGGCCTCGCCCGCCTCACCCATCGCCGCGTCGCGGCGCGACCTGCGCAGGGCGTGCGCACACAGGGGGCCGGGGAGCCGCATGCGTCCGTCAGCGGCGCGCAGGTCCAGGACTCCCGCCCGGTCCAGCTCCTCGAGCGCCTCCTCGCAGGCGTCAGGACCGAGGCCGAGCAGGGCCGTGGCCGAGTCCGGCGTGAAGGTGGCGGCGGGGTGGTGGGGCAGCAGCCGGTACAGACGTGCCGCCACGTCGGACAGGGCGTCGTACGCCGTGTCCCAGACCCTCTCGACGCCGGGCACGCCCTTCTCGCCCCACTCCCCTCGCAGTTCGTCGATCAGCCGGGGCAGTGGCCGCAGCCGGCGGGTGCGGATCCAGCGGCCCGCGACGTGCAGCGCCGTCGGGAGCCCTTCGCACAGGCCGATGAGCGCGCGCACGGCGGCGGGGTCGGTGGCGAGGCGGTCGTCGCGGACGATCAGGTCGAGGAGTTCGGCCGCCGCCTGTTCCGTCAGCGGCCTGAAGCGGCATGCCGACCGCCGCGCCGTCCTCCAGGTCGTACAGCGGCCCGTGACTCGCGACGATCACGAGGCTCGCACCGGAGGCCGGGAGCAGCGGGACGAGCTCGGAGGCGTACCGGACGTTGTCGACGACCACCACCAGCTTCAGGTCCGCCGTCAGGCTCCAGTACTGCTTGCAGCGCGCCTTGAACTGGCGTGCCACCAGGTCGGTTTCGACGTTCAGGGACCGCAGCAGCTGCGCGAGTACGTCGCCGGGGTCGAGCACACCGTCGAGCCGGAAGTCGTCGAGGTCCACCGAGAGGACGCCGTCGGGGTACCGGTCGCGCACCGTCCGGGCGATCAGGTACGCGAGCTCCGACTTGCCGAGCCCGGCAGGACCGCTCAACGACATGACCAGCGGCCGCGAACGGCCCTGCCAGCCCTCCACCGCGCGCAGCGCCCGCTCCCGCTCGTCGTGTCGATTGACGAAGTGCACCGGCTCCGGCGGAAGTTCGATCCTCACGGGCTCCCTCTCAGCGTCGTCGTCCGCTCAACTGGGCTTGCTGCCGCGAACTTTACTGGTCCGATCGGGCGGAACGAGGGAGGTCGGAGCCGCTAGCGAAGCTCCGTCGCCGCCGTCCGGAGTTCGTCGAGGGCGGCCAGTACGAGGGGGGCCAGTTCGCCGGGGGTCTCGTCGCGGGCGGGTGCGCCCCATTCGGCGAAGCCGAGCTTGAAGGCGAGGACGCCGAGTTCCGCGGCGACCTGCGCCGTGGGCTCCGGGACGTCGCGGCGTCGTAGCGCCTCGACCATGGCGGCGGCCATGCCGATGCTCTTCAGCGCGTTGCGTTCCTGAAGTTCCGCGTTGGCCTCGATCGCCGCGTGGAGCAGCGGGCTCAGCTCGCGGTTGAACGAGGTCATCTCGCCCGAGGCGCGCTCCAGGCCCGCCGCGACGGCCTCGACCGGCGTCGCATCGGCCGGGGCCTCCGTGATGCCCTCGACCAGCATGCGACTCAGGGTCTTCTGCCCCGCCGTGAGGATCTCCCGCTTGTCGGCGAAGTGCCGGTGGAACGTGCTGCGGGTGAGCCCCGCGCGCTCGGCGATCTGGGCGACCGTCGTGTCGTCGTAGCCCTGCTCGGCGAACAGGTTCAGCGCCGCCACGACCAGGCGCTGCCGGGCATCCGGCTTCCATCTCGGCATACGCCCATCCTAAGTGATGCGACACATGTCGCATCAGTGGGTGTAGCGTGGACGGTGATGCGACACATGTCGCATCACCTATCCCCTCGCACCTTGGAGTCCGCCATGCGCGTCTTCATCACCGGCGGTACGGGCCTGATCGGCTCGGCCGTCGTCGCCGAACTTCTGGCCGCGGGCCACACGGTCACGGCCCTCGCCCGCTCCGACGCCTCCGCCCAGAAGGCCACGGCGGCCGGCGCGGACGTGCTCCGCGGCGGTCTCACCGATCTCGACGTGCTGCGCGGCGGGGCGGAGCAGGCGGACGGCGTCGTCCACCTCGCCTTCAGCAACGACTTCAGCTCGCCGGAGGCCCTTGCCCGTTCGGTGGCCGAGGAGGGCGCCGCGCTCGAGGCGCTCGGTGACGCCCTCGTCGGTACGGACCGGCCGCTCGTCACCGCGTCGGGCACGCCGCGCACGGAGGGGCGGGCCTCGACCGAGGAGGACCCGCTGCCCAAGGACGGGCCCGTCGGCGGGCGCAGTGTGTCGGTGGAGCGCGCCCTCGGCCTCGCCTCGCGCGGTGTGCGCAGCTCGGCGATCCGGCTGCCGCGCACCGTCCACAACCAGGGCGACGGCGGATTCGCCGGGCTGCTCACCCAGATCGCCCGCCGGACCGGCGTCGCCGGCTACCCGGGGGACGGCACGCAGCGCTGGCCGGCCGTCCACGCGCTCGACGCCGCCGTCCTGTTCCGGCTCGCCCTGGAGAAGGGACCCGCCGGAAGCGCGTGGCACGCCGTCGCCGACGAAGGCGATGCCGTGGCGGACATCACCGCGGTCATCGGGCGACGGCTCGGGATCCCCGCGGAGTCGGTTCCGGAGGAGAACTTCGGCCCGCTCGGGCCGATCTTCGCGACCGACCAGCCGTCGAGCAGCGCGCACACCCGCGCCGCTCTCGGCTGGCAGCCGACCCACCCGGGGCTCCTTGAGGACCTGGAGAAGATCGTCCCCTGACACACCGGGCCGGTCGCCCGGCGCGCGGTCAGGCGCGCGAGCCGTTGAACTCCGCGGCCACCGCGCGCAGCCCGCGCACCCCGTACTCGATGACCGGCTCCGCCTGCGGGCCGAAGCGCGGCGAGTGGTTGCCGGGGATGCCCGGACGCGGCTGCGTCGGGTCCTCGCCCTCGTAGAGCTTGGGGTCGAGGCTGCCCCACATCCAGAACACCGACGGGCAGTCGAGCGTCGTGCCGAAGACGCCGAAGTCCTCGCTGCCGGAGAGCGGGCGCGCCATGTGCTGGACGCCCTCCTCGCCGTAGACCGACAGGAGGGCGGCGCGGGCGCGCTCGGTGGCGGCGTCGTCGTTGACGGTGAGCGGGAAGGCGTTGAGCGGCTCGAACTCCGGCTCGCGCGGGGCGCCCGCGGTCTCGGCCTCGCCGCGGACGATCCGCTCGATCGCGGCGAGAACGCGCTCGCGCACCTTCGGGTCGAAGGTCCGGACGTTGACCTTGAGTTCGGCGCTGTCCGGGATGATGTTCTCCTTGTGCCCGGCCCGGAACGAGCCGACCGTCACCACCGCCGCGTCCTGGGCGGCGATCTCCCGGGAGACCACCGTCTGAAGGCGGGTCACCACGTGCGCGCCGAGCACGATCGGGTCGACCGTCAGCTCGGGCTGGGAGCCGTGTCCCCCGGCGCCGAACAGGCGGATGCGGAAGCTGTCCGCGGCCGACATGGTCGTGCCGGGGCGCAGCGCCACGGTGCCGGTGGGCAGCGGGCTGACGTGCTGGCCGAGGCAGACGTCCGGGCGCGGGAAGCGGTCCGCGAAGCCGTCGTCGACCATGGCCCGCGCGCCCGCCGCGATCTCCTCGCCGGGCTGGAAGACGGCGAGCAGCGTGCCGCTCCAGGACGTGCGGTCCGCCGCGTACAGGGCGGTCGCGCCGAGCAGCGCGGTGACGTGGTGGTCGTGGCCGCAGCCGTGCATCACCGGCACCTCGTGGCCGTCGGGGCCCGTCGCGGTGTCGGTCGAGGCGTAGGGCAGGCCCGTGTCCTCGGCGAGCGGCAGCCCGTCGGTGTCGGCGCGGAGCAGGACCGTGGGGCCCTCGCCGTTGGTGAGCGTGCCGACGACGCCGGTGGTGCCGACGTGCTCCGTGACCTCCCAGCCCTGGGCGCGCAGCACGGTCGCGATGATCGCGGCGGTGCGGGTCTCGTGCATCGACAGTTCGGGGTGGGCGTGCAGGTCCCGGTAGAGCTCGCCGAGGGCGGGCAGCAGCCGCGGCAGGCCCTCGTCGGCAGGGGTGCCGGCGGGCAGCGTGAGCCGGGCGGGGTCGACCGGGCTTGCGGGTGGCGTGGAGACGGTCATACGGCAACTCCTTCGCTGAGCTGAGTACATGGGGCCGGTGGTCAGTCCCGGACGGCGGGGCCGAGCCGGGAGCGCAGGGCCTCGGAGGTCTGCGGGGTGATCAGGGCGAGGACGGCGGTGAGGGCCGCCCCGAGGGCCAGGACGGCGAAGGCGACGGTGAACGAGTAGGTGTCCGCGAGATATCCCATCAGCATCGGCACCAGGATGCCCGCGGACTGGCCGCCGAAGTTGATCATTCCGGAGGCGGCGCCGCTGAGCCGGGTCGAAAGGGTCCGCAGCGGCACCGCGAAGATCGGGGTGAAGCAGAACGTGCAGGCGGCGTACGCGACACACAGCAGTGTCTCGAACGCGACCAGCCCCTTGACCTGCGTCATCGCGAGTACGGCGACGCCCGCGACCGTCATGGACGGGGCGACCAGGAGCGCGGGCCTGCCCTTCATCCTGTCCGCGCACCAGCCGCTGACGATCATGGCGAGTCCGCCGAACAGCGCGGGCAGCGCGGTGAGCAGGCCCGAACTCTCCAGCGAGAGTCCGCGCTCGGTCTGGAGGTAGGACGGCACCCAGGAGTTGAGGCCCCAGGCGAGCATGCCGTAGCCGAACAGCATCCCCACGTACAGCCACATCGCCGGGGTGGCGAGCAGCGCGCGCGTTCCGCCGCCGCTCTCGGCGGCCTCCGTCGGCGCGGCCGGCCGGGCCGGGGGAAGCAGGAGTTGTACGAGGACGAACGTCAGGACGCCGAGTCCCGCGACGGCGTAGAACGACATGCGCCAGCCCCACAGGGCGATGACGGGTCCCGCGATCAGCGGCGCGACGACCGCGCCGAAGGAGTTCGACGAGGAGATCCAGCCGCTCGCCGTCATCCGCTCGCGCGGTCCGGTGCGTTCGGCGACGGCCTTCATCGCGGCGGCGGGGAAGATGCCTTGTCCGGCGCCGAACAGCACGCGGATCACGACGAGCGCGGCGAACGACCAGGCGGTTCCGGTCAGCGCCGTGAACACCGACCAGATCAGCATCGCCCAGAGCAGGATCCGCTTGGATCCGAACCGGTCGGCGAGCAGTCCGCCGGGGATCTGGCATGCCGCGTAGGCCAGGAAGAACGCGGAGAGGACCATGCCCTGCTGGGTGCGGTCGATGCCGAACTCGGTGCCGATGTGCGGCAGCGCGAGGTTGATCACGAGTCGGTCGATGTAGTCGACGATCCAGGCCAGGAAGAGCAGGCCGACGGTCGTCTTCGCGGCCCGGTCGAGCCGGACCCCGCCCTCGCCGGGCCCGGGCGGCGCGGCTGGTGCGTCGGTCGATGTACTGGTGGCGCTCACGGCGGCTCCACGGTGTGTGTCGCGACTGGTGGTGGGCGCGCACGCCTTGGCCGGGAACGGATCGGCGTTCGGGCAGGCGCGCACAGGCGTACGGCGGGCGACCACCCCGGTGTGGGGGCCGCCGCACGAGCGGGTGCGAGTGGCCCCACAATGGTCGCCATGCCGTCCGCCCCCGCACCGATGCCGGAATCCATCGCCCCCAGGGCGCAGGATTCCGTCTCCCCTGCTGCCGACATGCGTGCCGGTCGCCCTGCCGAAACGCGCGCCCCCGCAACCGCCGACCTGAACGACCTCGACGAGACCGACATGGCGCTCGTCGACGCCCTGCAGACCAGCCCCCGTGCCCCTTGGTCGCGGATCGGCGCCGTCCTCGGTATCGATGCCACCACCGCCGCCCGCCGTTGGGACCGGCTGTGTGTGTCCGGGCTCGCTTGGAGCACCGCGTACGAGACGTGGGAGCGGCACGGGCGGGGGCAGCGCCTCTGCATGGCCTTCGCCGATGTGGCCGTGGCCCCCGGAAAGCTGGCCGCCGCCACGGAGGCCGCGTGCGCGGATCCGCGCGTGGCCAGTGTCGAACGCACCACCGGGGGCGGCAGCACCGGCAGCGATGGCGCCCTCTTCCTCACCCTGTCCTGCTCGGGTACGGCCGCCCTGACGCGCTTCGCCGACGGCCCGCTCGCCCAGCTCCCGGGCGCGCGCGACGTCCAGCTGTCCGTGGTGCTGCACAGTTACCGGGAAGGCGCGGACTGGAAGGTGCACGCGCTCGACCGCGGCCAGCGCTCCCGCCTGACGTCCGCCGCAGCGGGGCAGGCGGCGGGCCCGCAGCACGGCGACGCCGACCGTGCGCTGCTCCGCGCCCTGTCCCACGACGCCCGCCGCCCCTACAGCGATCTCGCCCGGGACACCGGCACCAGCGAGGCGACGGTGCGACGCCGGTTGGCCCGGATGCTGGCGTCGAGCCAGATCAGGATCCGCTGCGACGTGTCGCACGTGGCGGCGGGCCGGCCGGTCATCAGCACGTACCGGGTCGCCGTGCCTTCCGCCGAACTGGACGCGGCAGGGCACCTGGTGGCCGCGCTGCCCGGTGTCCGGCTGTGCATGGCGGTGACCGGTGAGGCCAATCTGCTGGTGTCGACCTGGGCGCGCTCGCTGAGTGACGCCGCCGGCTTCGAGGCCCGCCTCGGCTCCCGGCTCCCCGGTGCCCGGATCCTGCGCCGTGATGTCACCCTGCTGACGGCCAAGCGGATGGGGCGCCTTCTGGACGACGACGGACGCGCCCGGGGACATGTCCCGGTGGACCCGCGCACCTCCTGAGCGGCACCCCCGCCGGCCCGCACCCCCGTCAGACCATCAACTCCCGGGAAGCAGCACGGCCTTCAGCGCCCGCCCCTCCCTCTGCTCCGCCACCGCTCGGTCGAACTCGCCGAGACCGTACGTCGTCACGAGTTCGTCCAGCGGCAGCCGCCCCTTCTCGTAGCGCCCGATCAGCTCCGGCACGAGCTGCGACGGTTCCGCGTCCCCCTCGACGCAGCCCCTGAGTTGGAGCCCTCGCAGCATCAGATCCCGTACGTCGATCTCGGCCCTGGCGGGGCCGAGGCCGACCACGGCCAGCGTGCCGCGTGGCTGGAGCAGCGCGAGGGCGCGGGTCAGGAGTTCCGGGCGGCCGGTGGTGTCGAGGGCGTGGGTCACGGTGGGGAGCGGGTCGTCGAGGGAGGCGACCGCCTGCGCCCCGAACCGGGTCGCCAGGTCGCGGCGCGCGGCGACGGGCTCCGCCACCACGACCTCCGCGCCCTCGGACAGCGCGGTCAGTACGGCCGCGGTGCCGACCGCGCCCGCGCCGACCACCAGGAGCCGCTCGCCCGGCCCCGGTCGCAGGACGTTGAGGACCGCGCCCGCCCCGGTCAGGAATCCGCAGCCCAACGGGGCGGCGACCCACGGTGGCACGTCGCCGACCGGCACACAGGAGCGGGCGTCGACGAGCGCGGCCGTGGCGAAGGACGACTGGCCGAAGAACGAGCCGAACACCGGCACACCGTCGACACGGATCGTCGGTGTGCCGTCGGCGCGGCGTCCCGAGTTGTTGAGGGTGGTCGCGAGCGCACAGTACGCCGGATGCCCCGACCGGCACTGGCCGCAGCGGCCGCAGTGCGCGAACGACAGCACGACCCGCTCCCCCACCTCCAGGGTGTCCACCTCCGAACCGAGCCGTTCCACGACGCCGCAGCCCTCGTGGCCGAGCACCGCCGGGCGGTCGCCGAGCGCCTTCCGGGTGGCGAGGTCGGTGTGGCAGAGGCCGACCGCCTCGACTCGGACGAGCACCTCGTGCGGGCGCGGGTCGTCGAGTTCGGCGTCGACGAGTTCGCTGGGGGCGGCGCCGCGCGAGAGCAGTACCGACGCCTTCATGGGCGGTCCGGAGTTTCGCGGTTCGGAGTTTCGCGGTCCGGGGTTTCGCGTTCCAGGCCGAAGTAGAAGTGCCGGCCGTCGGCGAGCACGACGCCGGGTTTGCCGTTCATCACGCCCATGAGCGTGGTGTCGTCGACCCGCTTGAAGTGGTCGAACACGGGCATCCCGTCGTACACCATCGTGGCGGTCACCTCGCCGCGGAACTCGACGTTCCACAGGCTGGCCTCGCCGTGGCCCGCCTTGGTGTCCGAGTAGAGGCTGCCGTCATCGGCGCGGCAGATCAGCGGCTTCGCGTCGTCGAGCGCGTCGAACCGCTTGCCGTGCCAGCGGCTGGCGGCCAGCACCTTCTCGATGGGGTGGCCGGTCAGGAAGGCGAAGCCGCGCCAGGGGCCGAGGAGCGAGGACGCGTCCACTGTCTCCAGGTCGGCCCACAGGGCGTCGAGTTCGGCCGGGTCGACGTTCCCCTCGACGGCGCGGAGGGCCTGCCAGCGTTCCCGCACCCCGCTCATCGGACGCCCAGCCTGCGCAGCAGGGCCAGTTGGCCGTTCGTACGGCGGATGAAGGATGTCACGGAGCTCTCCTCTGGTTTCGTCGGGCCGAGCGGGAGCAGCCGCTGCGTGGCGACCGTCTGGCTCTCGGTGTATTTGCGGATGCCCTCGGCCCCGTGGCGCCTGCCGAGTCCGCTGTCGCCCATGCCGCCCATCCCCGCCTCGATGCTGCCGGCGGCCGCGGCGGCGCCGTCGTTGATGTTGACCGAGCCGGACCGGATCCGCCGTGCGAGGCGGGCCGCTTCGCGGGTGTCCTTGGACCAGATCGACGCCGAGAGGCCGTAACTGCCCTGGTTGGCGAGGTCGATCGCCTCGTCGTCCGACGCGTACGGATGGAGCGAGACGACCGGGCCGAAGGTCTCCTCGCCGCACACGGCCATCTCCGGCGTGACACCTTCGAGGATCGTGGGTTCGTAGAAGAGCGGGCCGAGGTCGGGGCGGGCCTTGCCGCCCGCGAGGACGGTCGCCCCCTTGTTCACCGCTTCGTCGACGTGTGCCTCGACGGTCGCGAGTCGGGCCTTCGATGTGAGGGAGCCGATGTCCGCCGCGTAGTCGTAGGTCCGTCCGAGCCGCAACGCCCGTGTCGCGCGGACGAGTTCGTCACGGAAGGTGTCGTAGATCTTCTCGTGTACGTAGACGCGCTCGATGTGGATGCACATCTGTCCGGTGTTGGCGAAGGCCGCCGTCACCGTGCCTTCCGCGGCCGCCGTGATGTCGGCGTCCGCGCGGACGATCAGGGGGTTCTTGCCGCCGAGTTCGAGGGAGGCTCCGACGAGGCGGCGCGCGGCGCGTTCCCCGACGGCGCGTCCGGTGGCGGTCGAGCCGGTGAAGCAGACGTAGTCGACGGCGTCGACGAGGGCGGCGCCGACCACGGGTCCCGACCCGGTCACGATCTGCCACAGGTCGGTGGGCAGCCCGGCCTCCGCCATCAGGGCGCGCGTCCACAGCAGGGTCAGCGCGGTCTGTGCGTCCGCCTTGGAGACGACCGCGTTGCCCGCGAGGAGGGCCGGCAGTACGTCGCCGACGCCGAGGTAGAGGGGGTAGTTCCAGGGCGAGATGATGCCGACGACTCCCTTCGGCACGCGCACCTCCTGGACCCTGGTCGCGCCGGGGATCATCCCACGCACGCGGCGCGGCGCCAGGTAGTTCCGGGCGCGCCGCGCGTAGTGCCGGGCGATGGTCGCGACCTGGGCCACCTCCATCCACGCGTGGTAGCGCGCCTTGCCCGTCTCCCACTGGATCAGGTCGAGCGCCTGGTCCTGTCGCTTCAACAGCAGGTCGTGGAAGGCAAGTACGACGTCGGCGCGGGCCCTGAGCGGCGTTCCCGCCCATGCCGCGCGGGCGGCGCGGGCGCCTGCCACCGCCTCCGCCACGTCCTCCGGGGTGCAGGTGGGAACGGCCGCGATCGGCGAGAGGTCGAACGGCGCGAGTGCGGTCAGCGGTTCGGGGCCCCCGGCGTCCTCGCACTTCGCGTCGCGGCGCACCCCGCCGCACCATCGCGCGATCGACTCGTCCGTCACCCACGCGGGGCGGGCCTGGTCCGTGCTCATGCGGGCTCCTCGCTCGTACGGGACCGGTGCTCCGGTTCGCACCGGTCACTTCGATGCCCTGCCGGCACTCTTGCCGACTCTCTTGTCGATGACTGCGCGCCTCGCTATGTTAATCAGAAATCACATCCTGGAACAAGATTTGAAGCGTGGCGGAGAGACCCCAACACCCAGCACTTCCGGGCTTGTTGAACCGCCTGGCCAACCAGGGAAGCGAGTAAGTCAATGACAAATCTGAGCCGCAGAAACATCCTGTCGCTCGGTGCCGCGCTGGGACTCGTGGGCGCGACGGGTACCGCCACCAACGCATGGGCGTGGTCGCCGACGGGCTCGGTCGCGGGCGCGGGAGCGGGCACCGATCCCGAGTACGTGTGGGACGACGACATCGACCCGCTGATGGCCAAGATCATCACGAGTGGCCAGGTCCCGGCCGTCAACAAGGCGATGGGCTCGTGGGTGAACAACAACGACCCGCTGCCCAGCGGCCTGCCCGCCGAGCTCACCACGTACCTCCAGGGGGTCAACAAGCTGCCCACCTGGGCGGACCCGAAGAAGCTGGCCCGCGCCGCCGACTTCAACCGGCGCAAGGACACCTACCTGTTCATGCTGTACGGGCTCGGCAGCGGCATCATGAGCACGGTCATCCCGCGCGAGGCGAAGAGCGTCTACTGGTCCGCGGGCGGCGCCGACATGCAGGACCGCGCGGCCAAGACGTTCACGTTCGGCTACGACCTGGCCCAGCTGAAGGGCTTCGAGCCCGAGGGCCAGTTCGTCGTCACCGCGAACAAGACGCGCCTGGTGCACGCCGCGGTGCGGCACATGCTGCCGCAGTCCCCGCACTGGTCGGCGGTCGCGGACCAGAAGGTCCCGATCAGCAACGCCGACATCCTGGTCACCTTCCACAGCCTCGGCACGTTCGTGCGCCGGAAGCTGCTCGAGTGGAAGGTCCCGTTCAACGCCGAGGACCAGGAGGCGTTCCTGCACAGCTGGCAGGTCGCGCTGCACCTGCTCGGCGTGCGCACGGAGTACATCCCCAAGTCGTGGGACGAGGCGGACAAGCAGTCGGCGCAGGTGCTCACGCCGATCCTCTCCCCCACCACCGAGGGCATCGAACTGGCCGAGGATCTCCTCGGGTTGACCGCACAGATCGACCTCGGCGTCACGCGCGGGTTCCTCAACGAGTTCGTGCGCTACGTCCTCAGCAACGAGATCGGCGACTGGCTGGGCCTCAAGCGCGACTACGCGTCGGCGGCGCTGATCCGTACCGTGTGGCCGGGCTTCATCCTCTTCCGTGAAGGGCTGAACCCCGTCGCGCCCAGCGCGTTCTACATGTTCGACCAGTTCGTCCGCGCGCTGGCCATGGCGTTCCTGAACAAGGGCGCCTCGGGCACGACCACTCCCATCGTGATCCCGACGCACAACCGGCCGGACTGAGCGCGCCCACGCGGGCGTTGGGGCTCCGCGCTCAGAGCCCCAACGCCCGTACCACGAGACGCGCCACCATGGCCCGGTGCCCGGCACTGTCCCGCCACCGCATGCTCCGCCCGGCCTCGACCACGACGCCGAACCCGGCGTGCACCAGGACGCGGGCCTGACGCGGGTCGAGCTCGGGCCTGGCCGACCTCAACTGCTGTTCCCATACGGCGATGTGCTCGCGCTGCGCGAGGACCAAGGGCCGCTGCAACTCGGCGGGGAGACCGACGAACTCCGCCTCGGCGACGCTCGTCAGCGCGGTGTGCTCGAAGCTGTAGGCCACGTACGTGGCCGCCAGCGCCGCCACCGCCTCGTGCGGTCCGGCCGCCCCCTCCAGGTTCTGCTCCACCGCCTGAGCGAGCAGTTCCGCGGCTTGCAGGCAGGCCGCCGCGAGGATGTCGACCTTGCCCGGGTAGTGGCGGTAGAGCGCGGACGGGGCGAGTCCCACGGCCTCCGCGATCTGCCCGTTGGTGACATTGGCGAATCCGTCGCGCGCGAACAGCGGGACGGCGGCCGTGAGGATCTCGGCGCGCCGTGAGCGTGCCACCGGGAGCGGCGGCAGCTCGACGGGCCGCGCGCTCTCCCTGACCGGCGGGGCCTGGATCTCGTCCTCCGCGACCAGCCGCAGGGCGCACGTCAACAGCAGGTCCTCGGAACGGCGTTGGGCGATCGACGTGCGGTGCATCGTGATCGACCCGATCGCGCCGAGCGCCGCCACGACGCGCAACTCCGCCCGCTCCCCCGGGTGTTCCCGGCGGACCGCCTCGGTCACCCGCCCGACGACGCGCGCGAACTTGCCCCGGAGCAGCCGGCGGTCCTCGCGGTTGAGGTACCGGGCCTCCCACCGGTACACACCACCCTCCGCGCGGCGCTTGACGGTGATCCTGATGAGGGCCGTGAGCAGCTCCGCCGTGTCCGCCTCGGGCGGCAGCTCGTCGAGCGTGGCGACGAGCCCGTCCACCATGGCGTGCGCGCACTCGGAGAACAGCGCGTACTTGTTCGGGAAGTGCCGGTACAGGGCCGCCGCGGTGATACCCACGCCCGAGGCGATCTCCTCCATGGACGCCGCGTGATAGCCCCGCTCGCTGAAGAGGCGCCCGGCCGCCTCGACGATCAGCTGCCTGCGGTTGCGGGGACGCGTGGCCGGCATCGGCTCCGTGGTCATGACCGGGCTGACGGGTGCGGGGACAGAGACTGATGCGGGGCCATACGAGCCAGTCAATCACACGCCGGGACACGTGCCATGGCGTGCGCAAAGCTCCGCTCGGGCGGGGGTGTGCACGCGCCCGTGTCAACTCTTGGTCATGATTTTCGGGGGACTGCTGTTCGCGTGGAACGGGGCGCCTAGGGTCCTTCTGACGGATCAGGCTGGACTCGGGGGGGGCCGGTCATGTTCGGTGCCGGTGAGCGGGGGCTGGTGCGTGCAGCTGCAAGGCGGAGGAGGGCGTCAACGCGGAGCGTTGGCAACCGACGACAACGACCGCTGGGAGGCCCGGATGTCGATGCCCGGTCCCGGGTGGCGGCGCGGGCAGCGGTGGCTGGTCACGGGGGTGCTCGTCGTCCTGCTCGCTCTGCTGGTGGCCGATGTCATCGCGCTCACCCGGCATTCGCACGACGGCGCCGAGGCCTCCGGCGGACCGCGCCGCACACTGGTC
Organism: Streptomyces fractus; assembly: GCF_049844455.1. Classification (NCBI taxonomy): domain Bacteria; kingdom Bacillati; phylum Actinomycetota; class Actinomycetes; order Kitasatosporales; family Streptomycetaceae; genus Streptomyces; species Streptomyces fractus. The sequence goes on from NZ_JBMYHI010000002.1 coordinate 651,372, forward strand.
GAGGTGTCCGGGAGTCACTGCGGCAAGGGCTGGGAGACGCCCGCGCCGGGCGTGCAGGTCTTCGCGCTGCACAACACCTCCGCCGCCTCCGCCGAGGTGTTCCTGGAGAACCCGCGCAGCCACGTCGTGTACGGCGAGGTGGAGGACATCGGGCCGGGCACGACACGGGAGTTGACGGTGCGGCTCGGCAGGGGCTCGTACGCGTTCACGTGCCTGCCCGAGGACGCGGACGCGGTGACGGGGCCCACGCTCCGTATCCGCGAGGGGCGTTCGGGGCCCGCCGCCGCGCCGGTCACCACGCACGACCTGATCCCGCCGGCGATCGCCTACCAGAAGTGGGTCGGCGACGGGCTCGACAAGGTGGTCCGGCTGACGCGGACCCTGCGCGACGCCGTCGACCGGGGCGACCTCGGCGCGGCCCGCACGGCGTGGCTGCCCGCCCACCTCCAGTACGAGCGGATGGGCGCGGCCTACGACGCGTTCGGTGACGCCGACGGACGGATCAACGGCACGGACGCCGGGCTGCCGGGCGGCACCGGCGACAAGGACTTCACCGGCTTCCACCGCGTCGAGTACGGGCTGTGGCACAGGCAGTCGGGCCATGAACTGCGGGCTCCTACGGCCGCGTTGCTGAAGTCGGTCACCGCGTTGCGCGAGGACTGGGCCCAGGCCCGGATGGACCCGGCGGAACTGGGCCTGCGGGCGCACGAGATCCTGGAGAACACGGTGCAGTTCGAGCTGACCGGCCGTACGGACTTCGGCAGCGGCAGCAATCTCGCCACGGCCCGCGCCAACGTCGACGGCACCCGCGAGGTCCTCTCCCGCCTGCACCCGATCCTGACCCGGCGCTACGCCCACCTCCCGTCGCTGGAACGGGACTTGAAGGATGCCGGTGACACCCTCGACGGGCTGCGTCACGACGGCCGCTGGCCGCCGCTGGACGGGCTGAGCCGCACGGAACGCGAGCGCGTCGACGCCCGGTTCGGCGACCTCGTCGAGCGCCTCGCCTCGGTGGCGACGCTGTGCGACCCGCGGAGGACGGTGTGAGCGGGGCAGGCGGTGTGGGGCGGCGCGGTCTGCTGCGGGGTGCCGCGCTCGCCGGGGTCGGGCTCACCGCGGGCGGGGCGGCGGCCCCGGTGGGGGCGCCGGTCGACATCCCGGCCGCGCCGGTCGCCGCGTTCCATGGCGCCCGGCAGGCCTCCGTCGTCGCGGCGCAGCGCCGGGCGACGGCGTTCGTGTCCTTCGACGTCACCGCCGAGGGCAGGGCCGAACTCGTCGACGTGCTGCGGACGTTGACCGACCGCTGCCGGTTTCTCGCCTCGGGCGGGACACCGGAGCCCGCCGGGATCACCGCGCCGCCCGCCGACTCGGGGGTCCTCGGCGAGCGGCTGCCCGGCGGCGCGCTTGCCGTGACCGTCGGCGTCGCGGCGTCGCTGTTCGACGAGCGGTTCGGACTCGGCCGGCGCAGGCCGCGAAGGCTCACCGCGATGCCCGTCTTCCCCGACGACGACCTCAGGGACGGCTGGTGCCACGGCGACCTGAGCCTGCAACTGCACGCCGACGACCTGGACACGGTGCTGCACGCGCTGCGCGACATCGCCCGGCACACGCGCGGCGCGCTCCAGGTGCGCTGGCGCATCGACGGCTTCACCAGCCCGCCGCGCCCCTCGGGGACCCCGCGCAATCTGCTGGGATTCAAGGACGGCACCGCCAACCCGGACACCGCCGACGCCCGCGCGATGAAGCGCCTGGTGTGGGTGGGCAAGGACAGCGGTGAGCCGGAGTGGGCCGTCGGCGGCAGCTATCAAGTGGTGCGCCTGATAAGGATGTTGGTCGAGTTCTGGGACCGGGTGTCGCTCAGCGAGCAGGAGCGGATGTTCGGGCGTTCCCGTGCGAGCGGCGCGCCGCTGGACGGCGACGCGGAGCACGACGCGCCGAAGTTCGTCGACGACCCCAAGGGCGATGTCATCCCGCTGGACGCGCACATCCGGCTCGCCAACCCGCGCACCCCGGACACCGCGGGCCAGCGGATCCTGCGCCGCGCGTACAACTACGACCGGGGCACGGACGCCAACGGCAACCTCGACATGGGCCTGCTGTTCTGCTGCTACCAGCAGGACCCGCGGCGGCAGTTCGAGACCGTGCAGAAGCGGCTCGCGGGCGAACCGCTCACCGACTACATCTCCCCGTTCGGCGGCGGCTACTACTTCGCGCTGCCGGGCGTGCGCGACGCCGACGACTGGTACGGCCGGGCGCTGCTGTCCTGACGCGACTCCCAAGCGGGCCTCAGAACTCGGGAAAACTTCCGCTCACAAGCGGTCAACAGGTGGTCAAGATCGGGCCTCTGCGTGTAGATGCAGGGTTCACTCAAGTGCCACCGTACTTGCGCATGCACGCCGTCGACATGGGTCGGAGGACGAACATCCATGGCCAGCAAGGCACGTAGATCCGGGAGAGCGACCAGGAGGTCAGCGATACGGGGCCTGGGCGCGCTGGCGGGGGCCGCCGCGCTCACCGTCCTCGGCGGCGCCTCCCCCGCATGGGCCGCGGCGCCCGCGGGAAGCTCCTCCGGCACCGCCACCCCCATCAAGCACGTGGTCGTCCTCTTCGACGAGAACAACTCCTTCGACCACTACTTCGCGACGTACCCGAAGGCCGCCAACACCGACGGCACGAAGTTCACGCCGGCCAAGGGCACGCCGAAGAACGTCGACACCCTCGCGCACGCGGGCCTGCTGAAGCGGAACCCCAACCAGTACACCCCGAAGCGGCTCACGCCGGACCACGCGGTGACCTGCGACCAGAACCATTCCTACGGGCCCGAGCAGTACGCGTACAACAGTGGCAAGGCCGACCAGTTCGTGCAGAACACCGAGGTCGACAAGTGCAGCGGCGGCCTGTTCGGCGAGCCGGGCCTGGTGATGGACTACTTCGACGGCAACACCGTCACCGGGCTGTGGAACTACGCCCAGCACTACTCCCTGAGCGACCGCTCGTACGGCTCGAACTACGGCCCGTCGACTCCCGGCGCCATCAACCTGGCCTCCGGGAACACGCACGGGGTCATCTCCACCGACCCGGCCTCGGGCACCGAGAACCCGAAGCAGACCGCGACGCCGGACAAGACCGCGGTCCAGTCGCCGGACGCGCACGGCGTCGGCACGATGATCAATGACCCGGACCCGTCGTTCGACGACTGCTCCGACAAGAACCACACCGCCGCGAACGCGCTCGCCACGATGCAGGGCAGGAACATCGGCGACCTGCTCAACACCCGTAAGGTGACCTGGGGTTGGTTCCAGGGCGGCTTCCGGCCGAGCAGCGCGTGGAACGGCGAGGACGGCTCGTACGCGAAGTGCGAGGACGCGCACGCCAACGTCGGCGGCGCCTCGACGCTCGACTACAGCCCGCACCACAACCCGTTCGCCTACTACAAGTCGACGGCGAACCCGCACCACTTGGCACCCAAGAGCGTCGCCGAGATCGGCAACGCGGGCCGTGCCAACCACAATTACGACCTGACCGACTTCTCCGCCGCGGCGAAGGCGGGCCACCTCCCGGCCGTCAGCTTCGTCAAGGCCGGCGCGTACCAGGACGGGCACGCGGGCTACTCCGACCCGATCGACGAGCAGCACTTCCTGGTGAACCAGATCAACGCGGTACAGAGTTCGCCGCAGTGGAAGTCGACCGCTGTCGTCATCGCGTACGACGACTCCGACGGCTGGTACGACCACGCCTACATCCCGCCGCGCAACGGCTCGAAGGACTCCACGGCCGGCTCCAACGGCAAGGCCACGGACTCCCCGGGCTGCCAGAACGGCCCGGCGGCGGCCGGGGGTTACCAGGACCGCTGCGGCCCCGGCACCCGGCAGCCGCTGCTCGTTATCTCCCCGTACAGCAAGGTCAACAAGGTCGACCACACGATGACCGACCAGGCGTCGATCATCCGCTTCATCGAGGACAACTGGCACACCGGCCGGATCGGTGACCACTCCTTCGACGCCACCGCGGGCCCGCTGTCCGGCATGTTCGACTTCAAGCACCCCAACAACAGACAGCTGCTGCTGAACGCGGACGGCTCGGTGAAGTCCGAAGGCCCCATCAAGAAGATCGCCCCGGTCACGACACACATCACGCCGGGACCGCCGATGGAGAACACGGCCGCGACGACGTCCGACGACTACCCGGTGCTCCCGGTGAGCCTCGGGGCGGCCGCGCTCCTCGCCACCGGCGCCACCGGCACGTACCTCACCCTGCGGCGCAGGCAGCGCACCACCGCCTGACGGCGCCGCCCCCTGACTGCCCGGCACGGTTCAGCGCCCCCTGGACCGTGCCGGGCGGACTCTCTTCGATCGCCTGCTGGGGCCTACTGGCCCGTGATGTCGACCATCCAGTTGATGCCGAAGCGGTCGGTGCACATGCCGAACTCGTCGCCCCACATCTGCTTCTCCAGCGGCACGCCCACCGTTCCGTCGGCGGACAGCTTGTCCCAGTAGCCGCGCAGCACCTCGGCGTCGTCGCCGCTGACGCTGACCGAGATGTTCGTGCCGGTGGTGTGCTCCATGCCCGGCGGGGTGTCCGAGCCCATGATCGTGAAGCCGGCCGGTGTCTCCAGGAGGGCGTGCATGATCTTGTCGGCGAACTCGGCGGGCGCCCCGCCGCCACCGGCCTGTCCGAAGGTGTTCAGGGCGAGCTCGCCACCGAACACCTGCTGATAGAACTCCATGGCCTGACGGGCGTCCCCGTTGAAGGCGATGTACGGGTTGAGGCGAGAAGCCACAGCACGTTCCTTTCCGCGTGTGCCACTGGTGGTGCTCCGGACTTCCGCATTATTCGGCGTCGGGGTGGCGCCCGCACGGGGAACGGCGACGGGCCGGCACCCGGGCTCAGCCGGTCTGCTTCTGCCGGGCCAGCTCGGTGATCAGCTCGTGCAACTGGTGGTCGTCGGCGTCGGCCCCCTGGATCTCGGCGGTGCGCGCGAACATGGTCCGCTCGTGGACGGCCAGCGCGGCCTCAATGTCGTCGGGGTGCGCGGCCAGGGCCTTGCCGAGTTCGGCGCCGTCGACCATGGCCAGGTTGGCACCCTCGCCGTTCGGGGGCGCGAGGTGGGCGGCGTCGCCCAGCAGAGTGACGCCCGGGATCCGCTCCCAGCGGTGGTCGACCGGCAGTGTGTGGAGCGGGCGCAGGACGGGCGTGCCGTCGGCCTCGGTGATCAGCGCGAGGAGCTCCGGCGCCCAGGCGTCGAATTCCTTCGCGATCCGCCCGATGACCGCGTCGGCGTCGGTGAAGTCGATGGCGTCGAACCATTCCCGCGGCTCGGTGAGCCCTACGTAGGCGTGCAGGGTGCCGGCCCGCTCCCGGTGGGCGAAGAGTTCGCGACCCGGCAGAGCGGAGATCATCATCCCGTCGCCGACGGCCTTCGCGGTGGCCGGGTGCCGGGTGTCGGCGTCGTACAGGTAGGTCTCGACGACCGATTTGCCGGAGTACTCGGGGGTGGCGGAGGAGAGCAGCGGGCGGACCCGTGACCAGGCGCCGTCCGCCCCGACCAGCAGGTCGGTGGCGACGGTGGTGCCGTCCGCGAAGGTCACCTCGTGGCGGCCGTCACCGAGGGTGCGGGTGCCCGCGACCTTGTGGCCCCAGTGGACGGTGCCGGCCGGGAGGGAGTCGAGGAGGATCTGTCGCAGCTCACCGCGGTAGACCTCGGGGCGGCCGCCGGTCCCGTCATCGGCCTCTTCGTGCAGTACGGCGCCGTCCGGGTCGAGGACCCGCATGGCCTGGTGACCCTCCAGGACGAGAGCACGGAACTCGTCCATCAAGTCGGCTGCCTCGACGGCGAGTTGACCGTTGTAGTCGTGGATGTCGAGCAGGCCGCCCTGCGAGCGTTCGGCGGGCGAGCCCTCCGCCTCGTGGACGGTGGCGGGTATGCCGTGGAGGTGCAGGACGCGGGCGAGGGTGAGGCCGCCGAGGCCGGCTCCGATGATCGTGACGTGGGTGCTGTCCGTGGTCATGGGTGGGGTCCTTCCTGATCGTGTGTGGGCCGCGGAGTGCGATGTCAGCGGCCGGCGCCGTTGTCGCACGGCGCCGACCTCCACCAATCTCCCTGCGGCCCTCGACAGATCGCCTACAGACCACCGACCGCCGCCGACAGCTCACCGACAGCGGCCTCCCGCCGGGCGGGTCCGTCAGCGCAGCACCTCGAACGCCCAGTAGTCCGCGGGCCCTTCGGCGGTGTACGGCGCGTCCTGCCGCCGCTCGACGACCTTGAGGGAGCCTTCGTCCGCCTGCCGCCGCACGTACTCGACGAAGTCCGAGCCCGCCAGGTACTTCGAGAAGGTGCTCATCAGGACGAGGCCGCCGGGCTTCGTGACGCGCAGCAATCCCCGCACCCCGGTCGGCGGCACGTGCCCCAAGGTGAAGACGCCGCAGCAGACGGTCACGTCGTAGCTGTCGTCCGCGAACTCCACGAGGCCCTGGTTCATGTCCACGCCCGCGGTGAGCGAGCGGTAGATCCCGGTCTTGCGGGCCTCCGCCACCATTCCTTCGCTGAGGTCGAAGCCGTCGATCACGGTGACACCGCGCCGCGAGAGCACGCTCCCGACGAGGCCCGTTCCGCAACCGGCGTCGAGGACCACGGACCCGGTCCCGATGCCGCCCGGCCGGTCGCCCGCCATGGCGTCGAACAGCTCGCCGATCTCGTGCGGGCCCCGGTAGTCGGTGGTGCGCAGATCCTCGTCGTACGAGGCGGCCCAGTCTCCGTAGTAGGAGTCGATGCGGTCGGGAATCCCGTCGAGTGCGTGCGCCCGCTTGATCCGGTCCTGGCTCTCTGACACCCAAGTCTCCCTTGTCGTCGGACGGTTCAGGCCCCCGGCGGGCCTGTTGCGACCCGGACCGGGGTGGTGACGGTCACGCCGCTACCCGGAAAGCCCGGATCCGAACACGGCCGGGGTGCCGACCGGCGATTTACGGCCGCTACAGCCGGTGGGTGGCGGTGGTGAAGCGCGCGAGGGTGTCCGGCAGTGGGTCGATGCCGATGCCGGGGCCCGACGGCACGGTCAGGCAGCCGTCGTCCAGGACGAACGGCTCGGTGATGTCCTCCGCGTAGTAGCGGCTGGACGCCGAGGTGTCGCCGGGCAGCGTGAAGCCGGGCAGCGCGGCGAGGGCCAGGTTGGGGGCGCGGCCGATGCCCGTCTCCAGCATGCCGCCGCACCACACCGGCACCCCGTTTGCCACCGCCACGTCGTGGATGCGGCGGGCCTCCAGGTAGCCGCCGACGCGGGCCGGTTTGACGTTGATGACCCGGCAGGCCTCCATGGCGATGGCCGTGGCGGCGTCCCGCGCGCTGTGGATCGACTCGTCCAGGCAGACGGGCGTGCTGATGCGCTGCTGGAGTCGGGCGTGGGCGCGCAGGTCGTTCTCGGTGAGCGGTTCCTCGATGAGCAGCAGCCCGAACTCGTCGAGCTTCCGCAGGTGTTCGGCGTCGGCGAGGGTGTACGCGGTGTTGGCGTCCACCTGGAGCGGCAGCGCGTCGCCGAAGCGTTCGCGCACCGCGCGCAGCGGCTCCAGGTCCCAGCCGGGCTCGATCTTCAGCTTGATCCGGACGTAGCCCTCGGCGAGATACTCCTCGACGTCGTCGAGGAGTTCCGGGATCGAGTTCTTGATGCCGACGGAGACACCCGCGGGCACCCGCTGCCCGGTGTTCGAGCCGAGGTACGTGGCCAGCGGCATGCCGTACGCGCGCAGCTCGGCGTCGAGCAGCGCCGTCTCAAGGGCGGCCTTCGCCAGCTCGTTGCCCTTGACCGGTTCCATGGCGGCCCCGGCGGCCGCCGCCCGCGGCTCGGGGAGCGCCTTCACGCGCGGCAGCAGGAAGTCCCGGATGACGATCTCGGCGCCCGCGATGAACTCGGAGCAGTACAGCGGGTCGGGGTCGCCGGCGAACTCGGACCAGCCCTCGGCCTCGTCGGTCACCACGTGCAGCAGGAAGGCGTCCTTGCTGTCGACGCTGCCGAACGAGGTACGGAACGGCTTGACCAGCGGAATCGCGATGTGCAGCAGCTCTACGCGTTCGATCTTCATGCCGGGTCCTCCTGACTGGAACGGGCGGTGTGGGCGGTGGGGTGGGTGAGCAGGTACCAGCCGTCGCGGGACATCGCGGTCGCCCGCAGGCCCTCCGCGTACGCCGAGGTGAAGACGTCGCGCACGGCGTGCCGCCAGCGCAGCGCGGTGTCCGGGTCGCCGGCGCGCAGCGCGACGATGTCCTCGGGGACGCGGCACCACAGCCGGTTCGCGTCGCGGGCGGCGAGCGGTCCGCCGTCCGGGGCCTCGGCGATCACCTCGGCCCCGGTGCGGCCCTCGGCCGGGTCGGTGGCGGGCGGGGCTTCGCCCGTGAGGTCCCACAGGGCGGTGAGGCGGTCGGTCTCGTCGCCGTCGTTGATGCCGTCGTCCATGGGCCCGTAGAAGTCGACCTGGTACTCGGTGGCGACCGCGCCCAGTTTCACGAGGTTGAAGCGGGCGTTCCTGGCGACGAGCGGGTCGAAGGTCCAGCGCATGGTGCGGGCGCCGCGCTCGAGGGCCCAGACGCGCTGGGCCTGCTTGACGGCGTGGCCCGTGCCGCGGTCGGAGACGGCCGCCGCGGCGGCGAGCGAGTACACGTCCCGGTCGGCCGGCGGCCCGAACACGGCGACCGAGGCGCCGACCACGGCGCCGCCCGACCGGGCCGCGTGCACGGCGCCGCCCGCGTGGGCGACGCTGTGCAGCACATCGCTGTGGAAGGGCGGGGCGTCGCGGGGCATCTGCCACACGTCGGCGAGGAAGTCGGCCACCGCCCGCAGGCCGGCCACGTCGTCCACGGCGGCGACGGTCGAGGTCGTCAGATCGTTCATGGCCACGAGTCTCGGGGCGGACGGCGGGGAGGTCCTTGTGGAGGAGGCCAATCATCGGCGTCTAGCCTGTTGCGATCGGACAATCCCCCACTCCCGCCGTCGGCGAAAGGTTCACCCATGGACGCCTGCACACTGGGAAACCTCCTCGACGCGCTCGGCGGCTCCACGCTGCGCCTGCTCAGCGCCCCGCACGGCCGCACCGCCCCCGTCACCGAAGTCCTGCTGCACGACCCGCACGCCCCACTGCCCGAGCGGGCGCCGGGCGCGCTGCTCCTCGCGGTCGGCGTGCGCGCGGGCGAGGCGGGGCCGCTGGTGCGGGATGCCGGGCGCGCGGGCATGGCGGGTGTCGTGGTGCGCGGCGACGGGTCGCGGGCGGTGCCGGACGCCGAGGCGGCGGGCGTCGCGCTGCTCGGCACCGACCGGGACGCCGCCTGGCACCAGGTGTTCCAGTTGCTGTCGTCCGTGGTCGGCGCCCACGGGGCACGCACGGCGCCGCTGGGCGAGGACGCGCTGCCCGGTGATCTGTTCGCGCTGGCCAACGCCGTCGCGGCGGCCGTCGGCGGGGCGATAGCCGTGGAGGACCTCGGCCGGCAGATCCTCGCGTACTCGACGGTCCCGGGACAGCCCGTCGACGAGACCAGACGGCAGGGCATCCTCGGCCGCCAGGTCCCCGGCAGCCCGGAGAACGACGACGACTACCGCCTCCTGTACGCCGCCGAGAGCCCGCTGAAACTCCCCGGGGTGACCGCCGACGAGCTGCCGCGCCTCGCCACCACCGTCCGCGCCGGAGGCGAACTGCTCGGCTCGATCTGGGCGGTGGACACGGGGAGCCTGGCCGCCGACGCCGAGGACGCGCTGCGGCAGGGCGCCTCGGCCGCCGCGATGCTCCTGCTGCGGGCGCGGGCCGCCGACGAGCTGGCCCGGCATCTGAGCAGCGACCTGCTGCGCCGCCTGCTCGACGGCTCCATCGAACCGGCCGCCGCCGCGCACCGGCTCGGGCTCGCGCCCGACGCCCCGGTGCGGGTCGCGGCGTTCGCGCTCGCGGGCGCGGCGACCGCGCACGACGGCGGGCAGGCGGCGCTGCGCCTCCTCGACCTCGTACGGCTCCAGTGCCAGACCCGCTACGGGCAGCACGCCTGCGTCCTGCTCGACGGCGTGGTGTACGCGCTCCTGCCGGTGGTCGGCGCCGCGGACCACGCGGCCGACCGGCATCTGCGGATCGCCGAGGACATCGTGCGGCGCGCGGAGGAGGCGCTGCGGATCTCCGTGCGGGCCGGGCTCGGGCACGCGGTGCCGGGTGTCGCCGGGGTCCGGGACTCGCGCGACGACGCCGATCTGGTGCTGCGGGTGCTCGGCGCCGGGCAGGTCGCGGACGCCGGGCAGGTGCGGGCGCGGACCTCGCTGCTCGTGCTCGGCGAGTTCCTGGCCGACCGCAGGGACCAGTCCGCGGGACCCTGGCGGGACGTCCTCGCGCACGACGCCGAGCACGGCACCGAGTACGCCCGTACGCTCATCTGCTGGCTGGACGCGGGCTGCGACGCCGGACGCGCGGCGGAGAAACTCGTCGTCCATCCCAACACATGCCGCTACCGGCTGCGCAAGGTGCAGCGGCAGCTCGGCATCGACCTCGACGACCCGGACCAACGCCTCGTGCTGTGGGTGCAGTTGCGCACGCTGGCGGGTCTACGAGGCTGAATCCCCGGTCAGGAGCCAGTCACGCAGCCGCTCCTCGCACGCCCGCACCTCCCCCATCGGCACGAACTCCCCCGGAGTGTGGGCGAGTTGGGGGTCGCCGGGCCCGCAGTTCAGCGCGGGTACGCCGAGCGACGCGAAGCGTGCCACGTCGGTCCAGCCGAGCTTCGGCCGCGGCGCGACGCCGAGCGCCTTGACCAGGTCGGCGGCCACGGGCCGGTCGAGTCCCGGCAGCGCGCCCGGCTCGACCTCCGTGATGCGCACCTCGTACTCGGGGAAGAGGCCGCGCAGGTACGTCTCGGCCTGCTCGGGTGAACGACTGGGCGCGAAGCGGAGGTTGACCGTGACCACGCACTCGTCGGGCACGACGTTGGACGACACCCCGGCGCGCAGGGCGACGGCGTTCAGGCCCTCCCGGTACTCCAGGCCGTCGATCTCGACCCGCTCGGGGACGTGCGCGTGCAGCCGGGTGAGGACGTCGCCCGCGAGATGCGCGGCGTTGGTGCCCATCCAGGCGCGCGCGGTGTGCGCCCGCTGCCCCGGCACGACGATGTCGGCGAGGAGGAAGCCCTGGCACCCGGCCTCGATACCGCCGTCGGAGGGTTCGAGGAGCAACGCCAGGTCGCCGCGCAGGAGTTCGGGCCTGCGGGCGGCGATCACGGCGAGGCCGTTGCGGTCGCCGGCAACCTCCTCGCACTCGTAGAAGGCGAAGGTCGCATCGCGGTTAAGCGACCCGCGCGCGCCCGACGCCGCTGCGGCCAGCTTCAGCGCGACGGCCACGCCGGCCTTCATGTCGCAGGCGCCGAGCCCGTACAGCCGCTCGCCTTCGCGGCGCGCCGGGAGATTGCCCGCCTCCGGGACGGTGTCGAGGTGTCCGGCCAGGACGACCCGCTCGCGGTGGCCGAGGTCGGTGCGGGCGACGACGGAGTTGCCGACACGTTCGACGTCCAGGCCGGGCAGCGCGCGCAGTGCCTCCTCCGCGGCGTCGGCGAGCGGGCCCTCGGCGCCGCTCTCGGAGGGCATGTCGACCAGTGCCTCGGTGAGCGCGACGACGTCGGCGGCGAGGTCGAGGGGCACGGCTGATCTCCTTCGCGTCTGCGGCGCGGTGGCTGTCCGCGGGGATGCACCCACCATGCTCGGACGGCGGCGCCGGCAGCGGGTTGTGGCATCGGCCAACACCCCGTGCGGCACTTGTGCCGATGGGCCAATGTGCGGGGCCCGCCCGTACCGAAGGATCCCCACCCTCACCGACCGCACGCCGTCCCATCGACGTGCCACACGACGTGCCACTCGTCGTACACGAGGACTCATGGGCCCTGGAACGGGAGACGGCGGCGGCGCGCTGACCGGCTACACGCGCACGTCGCCGCACAGGTGGACCCGCAGCCCCAGCTCCCGGAACATGGTGGCCTTGGCGCGCAGCGCCTTGTCGGCGGTGTCCGCGTCGGGGGCGTAGGCGACGTTGAGGTGGTTGGCCTTGTGGCGGGCCATGAACTGGTCGCGGGTCACGCCGTGCAGGACCGCGTGCATGATGGGCCACTCGGGGGTGGTGGCGTCGAGGCGGCGCCGGGTCTCCTCCTCGGGCAGTTCGACGACGGTCGCGCGGCCGAGGTCGGCGTGGAGCACGCCGTCCATGATGAAGACGCGGGACCAGACGATCTCGCCGGGCTTGGACACACCACTGAGCGTGCCGCCGCCGAGCGGGAAGAACATGGGTGGTTGCCGCTTGGCGTACGACTTGTCGTAGCCGCCGTGGTGGGAGGCGGGCACGGAGCCGGAGATCTCGAAGACCCAGACGAACCGCCCGTCGTACTCCTCGCCCCAGCGGATGTCGTGCAGCGTCGTCGCCGGGTCCAGGCCCATCGCGGTCCAGACGCGGTTGGTGGCCAGGGAGTCGACGGCCACGCCCTCGTCGACCTCGTTGAAGTGCGGCAGCGCAGCGCCCACGTACAGCTCACGGGAACCGTCGCGGGAGCGGACGGCGGGGCGTTCGACGTTGTTGAGCAGGCCCTCCGCGAGGTCACTCGCGGGGACGGTGTCCTTGAGGCCCTGCTGGTACTGGATGCCGACGGCGTCGAGGCCGAAGTCGTCGGAGAGGCGCAGCGCGGCGACGTACATCTTGAACTGGCTGAGCAGTTGGGCGTCGGTGAGTTCGGTGGCCTCGTCGGTGCCGGTGTGGAAGGTCATGCCGGCGGCGTCGAGCCAGTCGCGGACGGCCTGCGCCTCCGCGTCCGTCACCTTGTTCATCTCGACGACGAGCGCGCTCTGCGACAGGCGTTCCTTGTAGATGCCGAGGGCGTTGAGGAGTTCGTCGTCGATGATGGCGTTGTACATGCCCATGCAGCCCTCGTCGAAGACGCCGATGACGGCCTTCTCCTCGCGGAGCTGGCGGGCGAGTGCGGTGCCGAGTTCCGTCTCGGCGTCCGCTTCGAGCGGGGGCAGGTCCCGTACGTGGCTGGTGTCGTGGGTGAGGCTGCCGGTCTCCAGCCAGGTGCGCAGCCCTTCGCGGGCCCAGTCGTCGGTGAAGTCCTCGCTCCACAACACCGAGTGGGCGACGCCCGCCTTGGTGAGGCTGGCGGTGAGGTTCAACAGGCCGACGAGGCCCGGGAATTCGCCGCTCCAGTTGGCGACGACGAGGATCGGGCCACGGTGGCCGCGCAGGCCGGCCAGCACGTGGTGACTGTACTGCCAGACACCCTCGACGACGATCAGCGGCGCGTCCGGCGGGAGCTTCTTGAAGACCTCTATCCCGGCGCGCTGACTGTCGATGAAGCCGTGCCCCTTCGCCTCGTCGACGGGGTGGCCGCGGCGCACGCCCCGGCCGAGGTCGGCGAGCGCGGCGGCCAGGTCCCCCTCCAGCTTCCGCTGCGAGGGCCAGCCGGTGATGTTCGCGGAGGGGCGCAGGTCACCGCTGGCGACGGTGTACACGACGCCGGGCTCGGCGGCGGGCAGGGCGAGGGGGCGGGGCAGGGCATACGTCATGCGGTAACTCCCATATGAGTGCTACGAGTTGAGGCGATTCAGCGAGTCAGCGGGTTTGGAGGTCGGCCAGGGCGTGCGCCACGTCCGCCGACGCCGGGTAGAGGTCGCGGTACAGCGCGTACAACTCGTCGTAGCGGGCCGTCACTTCGGGGCGCGGGGCGAGGCGTTCGGCGACGGGGTTCCAGTCGTCGATGCGGGCGTCGTCCGTGACCAGTTGCGCGGCGAGCAGCGCCCCTCCGTAGGAGGCTCCGACGGACGTCGTCCGCACTTCCTGCGTGCGCCCGGTGACGTCGGAGACGATCTGGGTCCACAGCCGCCCCTGCGTGCCGCCTCCGACGGCGACGACGCGGCGGATGTCACCTCCCGCGGCTTCCAGCGCCTCGATGTTGTGCCGCACACCGAACGCGGTGGCCTCCAGGGCGGACCGGTACAGGTCGCCGCGGGTGTGGCCGAGGGTCAGGCCCGCGATGACACCACGGGCGCGCGGGTCGTCGACGGGGGTGCGTTCGCCGGCGAAGTACGGCAGCATCAGCAGGCCGTTCGCGCCGGGCCCCGACTTCTCGGCGAGGCCCAGCAGTTCGGGGTAGTCGACGTCGCCGAACAGGTCGCGCAGCCAGCTGGTGACGGCGCCCGATGTGGCCATGCCGCCCGCGAGGTTGCGGGTGCCGGGCAGTGCGCCGACCGTGCTCCACAGCGCGGGGTCGCGCAGCAGGTCGGGCACGGTGTGCACGAGGAACATCGTCGTGCCGTACATCAGCATCAGGTCACCGACGCCGTGCGCGCCGACGCTGAGCGCCTCGGCCCAGGCGTCGACGGTGCCGGTGGTGACGGGGATACCGGGGGGCAGCCCGGTGACGCGTGCGGCCTCAGCAGTCACCATGCCGGCCGCCTCGCCTGACCAGCGCAGCGGCGGGAGTTCGAGGCCGGGCGCGATCCGCTCGGTCCACGGCACGTACCAGTCGCGGGCCAGGGTGTCGTAGAGCGGGGTGCACTGGCTGGCGGAGTGGTGATCGAGGACGTAGGCACCGGTGAGCTTGCGGGCCAGCCACGAACTGGGCATTTGAAGTGCTCTCCTCCCTTCGCAAGCTCAGGAAGGAGATTCCTGCCTACCTTGCGGTGGTGGGTTTGACGCCACTGGTGGCGCGCCTGACGACTGCCCTTCCGGCAGCCGGGACGAGCGCGTGGCCCGTCCGGTATCGGTGAAGCACGGTGCGCGCGGCGTTGTGGTCGGCGTTGCCTTCCCAGCCGCACGCGGGGTTGTTGCACACGAACTCCGCCTGACTGCGGCGGCTGCCCTCGGTGACGGTGTGACAGGCCGAGCACTCCAGGGAGGTGCCCGGGGCAGGGACCTCGGCCAGGATGCCGCCACGGTCGGCGACCTTGTACGCCAGCAGCTCGACGGTGCGTCCCCATGCCTCGCCCAGGATGGACCGGTTGAGTCCGGCCTTCTGCCCGACGCCTCGGCCCGGATTCTCCTCGGTGCCCTTGGCGGAGCGGGTCATGTTCGTGATCCGCAGTGCTTCGACGACCACCGTGCCGTACGTGTTCGCGATCGCGGTGGTGGCCTGGTGCTGCCAGTCGTCGCGTCGGCGCTTGGCTGTCGCGCGGAGACGAGCGATCCGGTCGTAGGTGTACTGCAGGCGATGGCTGGTGCGCTCGCCCTTCGTGTGGTGCGCCTTGCGGCGCGCGGCCCGCTGCTCGTGGTGCAGCAGCCGGGCCTGTTCCTGCTTGCTGAGCCACTCGCCGTGGTCGATGCTCGTGCCGTCGGACAGGGCCAGGGGAATGGTGACCCCGGCGTCGATGCCGACCTCCGGTCCGGGATGGGCGGCGGGCTCGGGGACCAGGGTGGTGACGCGGAAGGCGATGTGCCAGCCCAGCGCGTCCTTGACGAGACGGGCGCCGGTGATGCGATGCTGACTGTCCGCCCGTTTGCCGGCCGGGAGATCCTTGGTCCAGCGGAAGCGCACGCGGCCGACCTTGGGAATGTTGACCATGCCCCAACGTCGGTGCACCCGCTGTACGTGCAGGTCGCGGCCCTGGGGGATGTCGATGCTCATCTTCGTACGGAGTCGCGCCTTGAACTCCGGGGCGGACGCGTGGCCCTCCCAGCAGTTCTTCCACGCCTGGAAATAGCACTTGAGCACTGCCTGGGCGGCCTGTGCGGGCAGCAGACCGAGCCAGTCAATGTCTTTGCGGCCTTGCCGGATGACTGCGTCGGCCGCGGCCAGGGTCCGCTGCGCCTTGGGCAGCATGGTCCACCAGTCGTGCAGGAGGTTCCAGGTGGTGCGGGCCGCATGCCCCTGGCCGTCCAGGACCGCCGCCTGATCAGCAGTGAGCGCCAGACGGGCCCGATGCCCGAACTGCCGCTTGACCAGACCAGGTTGGCCTTCCCGCCGCCTCATGGGAAAGGACGCTAACAACGGCCCATGCCCCTGGCATGCGCATGAACCAGATGTGCCGGAATTGATCGCACCGCACCCCAGAAGTTTCGGATTCATGCGGCTTCGATGGCCCCATGCGCAGCCCTTTCCCCGTTCGACAAGTCCGAGGAAACCTTCGACGGCAGCGACCTACGACCCGAGCGAGCATGGTCCAGCTGCGTCAGAGCACCACCCCGGCGATCCGTGTCCGCCGTCTGAACCCACCGACCGCTGCGGCGCTCCGCGCCGCCACCATCAGATCGGTTTCACCTCCGCCGTGAACGGCGGAGCCCTGCCAATGAACTCGGTAGAGCGTGAGCTGTTCGGGGGCCAGGTTCTCCAGCGTGATCCGGGCACCCCGGCGGAACGGCATCGGCCAGTACGCGTTGAGCCCGCCGTTCGGGTTGGCGGCCACCGGGATGGAGCTGACCTGGCTGAAGACGTTCCAGCCGTTGCAGAAGAAGTCGCCGAGCGGGACCTCGACGGCCGGGGTGTCCTCGCCCTCCCAGTAGAAGCGCAGCAGCGTCTGACGCCAGGCGGTGTGCGGGGCCGTGGTGCACCAGATGTGGGTGATCGTGCCGGGGCCCTCGATGTCGGCAAGCTCGACGGTCTCGCCCGCCGCGATGTCGATGCTCGGCGAGACCTTCCAACCGCGGCCGAGCCGGCTCGCGGCCCGCGCGCCGGTGCCCTCGGTCGCCATGCCGCCTGCGCCCTTGGCGCCCGTGAAGTTCTCCGCGCTGATCGAGCGGGTGACCGCGCTGGTGGTGCGGGCGAGGCCGGTCAGTCCGGGGGCGATGCTCATCGAAGCTCCGTCGTTTGAAATCGATTTCGCGCGACATCGCGGAGGTTCTCTCCGTCAATGTCTGGAATGCCGAGCTGAGGAATCCGCACCCGTCGCGGGTCGCGGCCAAACGTCTTGAAATCCGTTTCACGGGAACGTAGGTTTCCCGCCAGACGCTGTCAAGAGTTCGCGTGGGAACGGGAGTTGGACAGGCGGACAATGACGGCACCACCGGGCACAGCAGGGATCGCGGGGCCGTCTCCCCCGCCTGGACGAGGGGCTGAGTGAGAGGTCTGTGGCGACGATCTACGACGTGGCGCGCGAGGCCGGGGTCTCCCCCGCCACCGTGTCGCGGGTCTTCAACGGCGGCCGGGTCACCGCGGAGCGCGCCGAGACCGTGCGCGCCGCCGCGGCCGTCCTCGGCTTCGCGCCGAACCGGGTCGCCCGCTCCCTGCGGATGCAGCGCGCCTCCGTGATCGGACTGATCATCCCGGACATCGGCAACCCGTTCTTCACCGCGCTCGCCCGCGGTGTCGAGGACGCGGCGCAGGAGACGAACCTGTCGGTGGTGCTGTGCAACACGGACGAGGACGTCGACAAGGAGCACCGCTATCTGGAGGTGGCCGCGGCCGAGCAGATGGCCGGGGTGATAGTCGCCGCCGCCTCCCGCCACCGCACCGACCTGTCCGCGCTCGCCGACCGGGGCACTCCCGTGGTCGCGGTCGACCGGCGCCCGCGCGGCGCCTCCGTCGACGCGGTGATGATGGACAACCGGCACGGCGGCGAGGAGGCCACCGAGCATCTGCTGGCCCGCGGCTACCGGCGCGTCGCCTGCATCGCGGGCCCCGAGGGCGCGTCCACGTCCGACGAGCGCCTCGCCGGGTACCGGGCGGTGCTGCGCGACCACTTGGGCGACACCGGGCTGCCGGCCGAGCCGCCTCCCGAGTACGTCGTGCACGGCGACTTCCGGGTGGACGGCGGGCGCACCGCGATGGAGCGGCTGCTCGCGCTGCCGGAGCCGCCGGACGCCGTGTTCGTGGCCAACAACCTGATGACGGTGGGCGCGCTCGCGGCGCTGCGCGAGGCGGGGCTCGAACCGCCAGGCACCGGACTGCTCTCGTTCGGCGACGTCCCCTGGCCGGAACTGGTCACCCCGTCCCTCAGCTCGGTCCAACTCCCTTCGTACGAGCTGGGTTTCGCCGCCGCGCAGTTGTTGCAGGAACGCATCGCGGGAACCGCGAAGCCGCTCCAGACGGTGGTGCTGCGCACGTCGCTCCAGATCCGGGAGTCGACAAGCGGCCCCGCACCCGACTGACCACACAGGCACAGGCACAGAAGTACATCGGAAAGCTCGAACGAAAGGACCCCCGCATGACGCGCATCGTCCGCTTCGCCGACGACACCGGGACCGTGAGGACAGGCATCGCCGACGCATCCGGCGCGATCCGCAGCTTCGACGGGGCGCCCCGCGTCGCCGACCTGCTGCGGCTTTCGGTCGACGGGCTACGGGAGTTGGTCGAGGCGACCGCCTCACACCAGCCCGACGCCGCCGAGGCCGACGTGCTCCTGCTGCCGCCCATGGACGGCCTGATGGAGCTGTGGGCGGCCGGCGTGACGTACGAGCGTTCGCGGGAGGCCCGCGTCGAGGAGAGCACCGAGCAGTCGGTGTACGAGCGGGTCTACGACGCCGACCGGCCGGAGCTGTTCCTCAAGGCGCTGCCGTGGCGCCTGGTCACGGACGACGAGCCGATCGCGGTGCGGGACGACTCCGAGCTGAACGTGCCGGAACCCGAGCTGGGCGTGGTGTTCAACGAGGCGGCTCAGACGGTCGGTTACGTGATCGTGGACGACGTCAGTTCGCGCTCCATCGAGGGCGAGAACCCGCTCTATCTTCCCCAGGCGAAGATCTACGCCGGGAGCGCCGCGGTGTCCTCGGGCATCGTCCCGGTGTGGGAGGTCGACGCCCCGCAGGCGCTGAAGATCTCCATGACGGTGTGGCGGGACGGGGCCGCCGCGTTCCGCGGAGCGATCTCCACGGCCGCGTTCCACCGCTCGCCCGAGGAGCTGGCGGAGTACCTGTGGCGGTGCCAGCCGTTCCCCGACGGCGCGGTGCTGTCCACCGGCACCGGCATCGTGCCGGAGATCGACTTCACCCTGCGGGCGGGCGATCTGGTCGAGACGGCGATCGACGGGGTGGGCGTGCTGACCAACCATGTGTGCGTCGGCCGGGCCGAACTCGACTGGCTGGTCGAGGCGGTGGACCGTCCGCTCGCGCGCCGCGCCGTGCGTCGATCGGGTTCCGGACGGGCCTGACGTCCCCCGTTCACGCACATCCCTACGGCGTCCCGAACCACCGGTTCAGCGCCGCCTCCAGTGCCTTCGCGTCGTCCGCGTCGCCGTGGCCGCCGGTCCAGGCGACGTGGGTGTCGGGACGCAGCAGCATGCCCGTCGCGTCGGTGCCGTCCGCCGTGCCGGTGATGACGTCGACCCGGTCGCGCCAGGGCTTCGCGACGTCGGCGTATCCGCCGCCGAGGTCGAGGAGCAACGGGCGTGCGGTGGCGGTCAGTTCGGCGAGCCGGTGGGTTCCGGTGGCGGTGTGCAAGACGAGGTCGGGCGCGAAGCCCTCGGTGGTGCCGGCGACGAGGTGGGCGACGCGTTCCGTGCCCGCGGGTGTGTCGAGGAGCTCGCCGAACACGGTCCGCAGCGCGGAGACCTCCGGTCCGGGGCGCAGCAGCGCCGACTGGGCGAGGGTCGAGTCCACGACGCGTTCGGCGACGGGGCGGCGCTCCTCGTCGTAGGAGTCGAGGAGACCGGTGGGCGCCCAGCCGCGCACTGTGGCGGCCAGTTTCCAGCCGAGGTTGACGGCGTCCTGAAGTCCCAGGTTGAGGCCCGGGCCGCCGATCGCCGAGTGCACGTGGGCCGCGTCCCCGAGCAGCAGGACGCGCCCTTCCCGGTAGCGGTCCGCGAGCCGTGTGTTGCCTCCGACGAGGCGGCGCAGCAGGTGCGGCCCTTCGCCTTCCGGCGGGAGTACGGGCAGGGGTGCGCCCAGGACGCGTTCGGCGCTGTCGAGCAGTTCCTGGAAGGTCATCGGCGCGGACCGGTCGTCGTCCGGTGACTCGACCTCCGTGGTGTGGATGATCGCGGGGCGGCCGGGCAGTCGGGCCCAGACGATGGTGCCGCGCTCGGTGCGCACGTACATCGTGGGCGGCAGCGTCCCGTAGCCGGGGACGGTCAACTCGCCTTGCGGGCCGAGGTGTTCCTCGCGCACGGACACGTTCGCCGAGCGTGACACGAAGTCATCGTTGGTGACTCCGGGAAAGCCGATGCCGGCCAGGCGGCGCACGGTGCTGCGTCCTCCGTCGGCCGCCACCAGGTATCGGGTGGTGAGGTGTTCGCCGCTCGCGAGGGTCACCCGGACCGAGTCGGCGTCCTGTCGGACATCGGTGACTTCCTGGCCCATGCGCAGGTCGACGCCGAGTTCGGTGGCGCGTTCGGCGAGGACCTTCTCGATCCGCGCCTGGGGTGCGGGGAGGATGGCGACCGGGTTGTTCTCCAGCCGGTGGAGTTCCAGGGGGAACGCGCCGAACATGTAGCGGGGCGCGGGCCTGACGGGTTCGTCGGAGCCGCTGATCCGGGCGTAGAGACCGCGCCGGTCCAGCATCCGCACGACCTGGCCCACCAGCCCGTTCGCCCGGGGTTCCGTCTTCGGCCCGGTGAGCCGCTCGATGACGACCGGGCGGACGCCGGCCAGCGCCAATTCACCGGCCAGCATCAGGCCGTTGGGGCCGCCGCCCGCGATTATCACGTCGAACATGGCATGTCTCCCTAAAGGTTCAAGGCGTCGGTAGGCCCGCGGCCAGCATCGTGAGGGCCGACGCCAGCAGGCCCTCCATGGATTCCTCCGTGTCGCCGTGCAGGAACAGGTCGAGCGCGGCATCACTGGCCGCCGTCACACTCGCGGCCACGAGGCGGGGGTAGAGGTCGACGTCGACGGACGTGCCCGTGCGGTCGGCGATCGCCGCGGCCAGCTCGCTCTCCGCGACCTTGCCCGCCCGCAGCATCTCGGCCTGGAGCGCCGGTTCGGCCATCATCACGCGGAGTCCCGCCGTCCAGTCGGCCGGCTCCTGCGGCGGCAGTTCCCGCACTTCGGGGCCCGGCTCGCGCCGCCTGAGCATCGCCTGGGTGATGACCTCCCACAAGGGCTCGCCCTCCGGCGCGGACCGCACGTCCTCGGCCACCCGCAGGGAGCGGCGGAGGTGCCGGAAGGCGATCGCCTCCGCCTTGCTGGAGAAGTAGTTGTTGAAGGTGCGCGGCGAGACGCCGACCGCCTCGGCGATGTCCTCGACCCGGACCTCGTCGAGCCCGCGCTCCACGGTGAGCCTGACCGCGGCCCAACTCAACGCCACGCGTGTGGCTTCCTTCTTGCGCTCCCTCAGTCCGCTCATGACACCAAGGTAGCAAACATTGCGCACCACGCAATAATTCGCGCCACGCAATAATGCGTGGCACGAAACTATTGTTCCTGTCGGCTCCTGCCGCTCACAGCCAGGTCGTCGCCAGACCCGCGGCCACGGCCCCCGCGCCGATCAGCACACCGTTGAGCGCGACCTGGCGCTCGCCCCGGCTCAGGTGGAGGCGGGTCGCGGCGATCTGGAGAGCCACGAATCCGACGGCCGCGGCCAGTGCCAGCCAGGGTGCGATCCCCGTCAGCGGCGGCAGTACGAGGCCGAGCGTGCCGAGCAGTTCCAGCGCCCCGATCGCCCTGACGGTCCGCATGGGCGTGTTGTCCACCCAGGCCATCATCGGCCGCAGTTGCTCGCGGCCGCGGACCACTTTGAGCCCGCCCGAGTAGACGTAGAACAGGGCGAGAAGGCCCGCGACGATCCAGTAGGCGACGGACACCGCGCTCATGCCGCACGCCCCGGTCGTGCGGCAGGCTCGACAGCGGACGGTACGGCGGGAGCGCTCTTCGGCGCGCGGGGCTTCGGTTGATCGGTCATGCACCGATTCCACCGCCGGGGCTCGCGATCCGTCCAAGACCCGTTTCGCGAGGCCGATACCGTACGGGTATCGTCCCCGCATGGAGCTACGCGCGCTGCGCTACTTCGTGGCGGTCGCCGAGGAACTCCACTTCGGCCGGGCCGCCACCAGGCTTCACATGAGCCAGCCGCCGCTGAGCCGGGCGATCAAGCAATTGGAGAGCGAGGTCGGCGCCGCGCTGTTCGACCGCTCCCCCGCCGGTGTCACGCTGACCGGGGTGGGGGCCGTACTGCTCGACGAGGCGCGCACCCTGCTGGAGCGGGCCGACCTGCTCTGCGTCAGGGTGGCCGCGGCGGCGGGGGCCGCTGCCCTCACCGTGGGTGTGCTCGGTGACAGCGCCGATCCGGACGTGAACCGGCTGGCGGCCGCCCACAACCGCCGGCATCCGCGCGTCGAGGTGCGCGTCCGCGAGACCGACCTGACCGATCCCACCTGCGGGCTGCACGCCGGTCTCGTCGACGTCGCGCTGACCCGGGGCCCGTTCGACGAAACCGGCCTGGCCGTCCGCGAGTTGCGCGCCGACCCGGTGGGCGCCCTGCTGCGCTCCGACGATCCGCTGGCCGGCCGCGACAGCCTGGCCCTGGCGGAGCTGGCCGACCGCCGCTGGTTCGTGTTCCCGCCGGGCACCGACCCGGCCTGGCAGACGTACTGGAGCGGCGGGCGGCCCCGCGAGGGCCCGGTGGTCCGCACCGTGCAGGAGTGCCAGCAGGCCGTGCTCTGGAACGGCACGGTCGGCATGACACTCCTCGGTCACCGGCCGGCGCGGGGGCTCACCGTGGTGCCATTGAGCGACATGCCGCCGAGCCGTGTGGTCGCGGCGTGGAGCGACGGCGACACCAACCCGCTGATCCGCTCGTTCGTCCAGCTCGCGACCACGACGTACCGCTCGTGACCCGGGCTCTCTACAGTCCGAGTGCCGGGGCGAGTTCCCGCAGTGCGGGCAGCGGGTCGGCGGACGGGTCGTCGCCGAGGACCTGCACGACGACCTGGTCGGCGCCCGCGTCGAGGTGTGCCCGTACGCGGGCGGCGACCGCCTCCGCGTCGCCCATCGCCACCATGGCGTCGGCCAGCTTGTCCGAGCCTCCGATGACGACGTCGGACTCGTCGAATCCCTGACGCAGCCAGGAATTGCGGTAGTTGGGAAGCTGCGAGTACATGTGCAGGTGCTGGTGCGCGCGCCGCAGCGCGGTCTCCCGGTCCGTGGTGAGCGCGACGCCCTGCTCGCTGACCACCCACTTGTCGGCGCCCAGCTGCTCGCGGGTGCTCGCGGTCTGCTCCGGGGTCACCAGGTACGGGTGCGCCCCGTCGGCCGCCTTCCCGGACAGCTCGATCATCTTCGGGCCGAGGGCCGCGAGGAGCCGCGCCGGGCGCTGTCCGTCGGGCTCCACCTCGGCCGGCACGGCGTCCATGGTCCGCAGGTACTCCCGCATGGTGGCGAGCGGCTTGCTGTAGGAACCGGCGTAGCTGTGCTCCACCAGCGGGGCGTGGCTGACGCCGAGGCCGAGCACGAACCGGCCCGGGTGCAGCGCGCCGAGCGTACGGGCGCCCGCTTCGCTCGCCGGGGCGCTGCGGGCGTGGATGTTGGCGATGCCGGTGCCGACCACCAGGCGTTCGGTGCCGCCCAGCAGGGCGGCGGCCTGCGTGAAGGTCTCCTTGCCTCCGGCCTCGCCATAGAACAGCGAGGCGTAGCCGAGGTCCTCGATCTCACGGGCTCGGGCGACGACGTCGTTGATCGGCCACCGGTCACTGGTCCACCAGACGCCGACACGAGAGCTGAAATTGATGTTGGCCATGCCCCCGAGGCTACCCACCCTCGCCTCAGTGCGAGTCGCGCGGCACGGCGCTGCCGCGACAACCGCGCAGGAAGTCGAAGTCGGCTCCCCGGTCGGCGCCTTCGACGTGCTGTGTGTAGAGCCAGGCGTAGCCACTGGTGTGGCGCGGCTCGGGTGCCTGCCAGGCCGCGCGGCGGCGCGCCAACTCGGCCTCGTCCACTTCCAGTTGCAGCGATCTCTTCGGCACGTCGAGCGTGATGGTGTCCCCGTCGCGTACGAGGGCCAGGGGGCCGCCGATCGCCGCTTCCGGGGCCACATGGAGGACCACGGTGCCGTAGCCCGTGCCGCTCATCCGGCCGTCGCAGACGCGCACCATGTCGGTGACTCCGGCCTTCAGCAGCTTGGTGGGCAGCGGCACGTTGGAGACCTCGGGCATGCCGGGGTAGCCCTTCGGTCCCGCGCCGCGGATGACGAGCACGGTGTTCTCGTCGACGTCGAGGTCCGGGTCGTCGCACACCGCGTGATAGGCCTCCGGTGAGTCGAATACGCGGGCGGTGCCGGTGTGCGTGAGCAGATGGGGCGAGGCGGCGGACTGCTTGATGACCGCGCCGTCGGGGCAGAGGTTGCCGCGCAGGACCGCCGTCCCCGTGCCCGCCGGCTGGAACGGGGCCACCACGGGGGTGATCACCTCGTCGCCGGTGCGTTCCGCGTCCGCGACGTTCTCGGCGATGCTGCGTCCGGTGACGGTGAGCTGCTCGCCGTCCAGCAGTCCGGCCCGGACCAGTTCGTGGTGGACGGCGGGCAGGCCGCCCGCGTAGCAGAAGTCCTCCATGAGGTACGTGCCGGACGGCATCAGGTTGAGCAAGGTCGGTACGTCGCGGGCGAGTTGGTCGAAGTCCTCGGTGTCGAGGGGAACACCGACCCGGCCGGCGATGGCCGTCAGGTGGATGATGGCGTTGGTGGAGCCGCCGATCGCCGCGTTCGTCCGGATCGCGTTCTCGAAGGCCTCGCGGGTGAGGATGCGGGAGGGGCGCAGGTCCTCGTCCACCATGTCCACGATGCGGCGTCCTGCCGCCTGCCCGGTCTCGTAGCGGCGCATGTCGACCGCGGGCCAGGTCGCGGAGCCCGGCAGCTGCATGCCGAGGGTCTCCGCCATGCACGCCATGGTGGAGGCGGTGCCCATCGTCATGCAGTGGCCGTTGGAGCGGGCCATGCAGCCCTCGGCGAAGAAGCACTCCTCCTCGGTCATCCGCCCGGCCTTGACCTCGGCCTCCATCTGCCACACGGCCGTGCCCGAACCGACGTCGCGGCCCTGGAACTTGCCGTTGAGCATCGGGCCGCCGGTCACCATCACGGTCGGCAGGTCGACGCTCGCGGCGCCCATGAGCATGGCGGGGGTCGTCTTGTCGCAGCCGGACAGCAGCACCACACCGTCCAGCGGGTTGGCGCGGATCAGCTCCTCGACCTCCATGGCCATGAGGTTGCGGTACAGCATGGCCGTGGGCCGCATCAGTGTCTCGCCGGTGGCCATGGTGGGGAATTCGAGCGGGAAGCCCCCGGCCTGCCACACTCCGCGTTTCACCGCCTCGGCGACCCGCGTCAAGTGGGCGTTGCAGGGCGCGAGTTCGGATGCGGAGTTGGCGATGCCGATCACCGGCCGCCCGTCGAACACCTCGGGCCCGAAGCCCTGGTTGCGCATCCAGGACCGGTACACCATGCCGCCGCGTCCGGCGGCACCGAACCAGGCCTGGCTGCGTCGGGCCGCGTGACCGTGTGCCATGAATGTCTCTCCTCCACGTTGCCGGATTGGTTCAGCCGAACAGATCGATGAGCTGCTGCCGCGCCGTGAGCACGGACAGCACGCCGAAGAGCACCACCGCCCACACCAGTGCGGCGACGCGAACGCCGCGCACCTTCAGGGGGTTCGGCAGTGCGGTGCGGTTCATGACGAGCAGCAGGATCGAGTACACGAACATCATCAGCCCGGACACGCAGGCCGAGATGACGAGCAGCACGAGTGGCTGGTCGAGCCCGGAGAGCAGCACGATCGCGCCGATGGCGACGACCGCCCACACCAGGCGCGCGTAGATCCGTGACTCGCTCATCTCCCGTTGCCGCATGTAGGTGGACTTCAGGACGTCGGCCGCCAGCCTGCTGGTGTAGTCGATGATGCCGGTGGCGGCGCTGAACAGCGAGAACGCGCCGACCAGCCAGAAGAACACGCCGAACCAGTCCCCGACGCGTCCTTGCAGGACCTGCCCCTCCTTCTGGAGGAAGCCGACGTTGTTCTCCAGGCCGCCGGTCCCGTACAGCGTCGAGTGCGCGAGCATCGAGGACAGGACGATCGTGACGATGGTGACGAGGACGAAGGTGAGGGCCTGCTCGACGTTGGCGAAGCGCCACCAGCGGCGCCAGCGGGACATGTTCGTCTCGTTCAGCTCGAAGACGTAGCCGACGACGGGGCCCGCGGCCTCTTCCTGGCCGGTGACCGGGCTGACGAGGCGGGGCACGTAGTGGCCCATGCCGAAGCCCTTGTCGCGGATCCAGTTGCTCTGCACGAGGTTCTGCCCGCCGCCCGCGCCCGCGTAGGCGAGGGCGCCCATGAGGACGGCGACGCCGAGCTCGGAGGGGAACGTCGCGTCGGTGACGGCCTTCGGCAGGTCACCGACCGTGGTGGCGGTGACCGCGAGGATCAGGGCGAGGATGAAGAAGCCGCCGATGACGAGGATCTTCACGCCGAGCAGCTTCTCCAGCGCGTTGTAGACGACGGGCGCGAGGGTGAGGATCAGGCCGATGAGGATCAGGAGGCCGATGCCGATGTAGGCGGGTTTGCCGCCGAAGACGTAACTGAGCATCGTCGCCGAGCTGGTGGCCCAGCCGGGCCAGAGGTTGGCCGCGTAGGTGAACACGACCATGACCAGGCCCCAGTGCCGCCAGTAGCGGTTGAAGCCGGTCACGGCGGTCTCGCCGGTGGCGAGGGTGTAGCGCTCGATCTCCATGTTGAGGAACCACTGCGTGACCACACCCACCACGGCGCCCCACAGGAAGACGAGTCCTGCCTGTGTGGCGATGTAGGGCCAGAGGATGAACTCGCCCGATGACACCCCGACCCCGGCCGCCACGATGCCGGGGCCGATGATGCGCCAGGTCTTCGCGGGCGGTGCGGGCAGCTCCCGTACGGCGGGTGGCGGGAGGAGCCGGGTGCGCAGGGGGAACGGGGCGGGCGGCGGGGACGGGGAACGTCCGGATCTTCCGGTCTCGGTCATCTGGGGCGCCTCCGGGGGCCGTTGGGGCGGGAGGGGAGCGCTTGCGATGCCCAGCAATCATCGGATGATTTGGGGAGCCCGTCCAGTGGGTGCGCACGACGAACGCACCTGGCACGTCACTGCTTGCCGGAGCCGACCGGGTCCACCGTCACGTTGGACTCGGTGGAGTCGGAGGCGGGCAGGTTGAGGGAGACCGGCAGGGTCTTGGAGTGGGTCTCGTTCGGCGGGGTGACGACGATGCTGACGATGTCGACGCCCGAGCCGCCGGTGTCGTTGCGCGGGGTGTGCAGCGTGAAGCGGGTCTCTTCGCCGTTCTTGAGCACGACGGCCGGGGCGGCGCGGTCGCTGCGCTTGGCGCTGATGCCGCCGGGGCCGCTGTCGGCCTTGAGGTCGACGCCCGGGAAGCCCTTGAGGGAGCAGGCGTCGCTGGTGTTCCTCATGGTGACCATGAGGTCGCCCTCGCCCATGCCGTGAGCGGTGCTGAACGCGAGGTTCGCCGTCTTGCAGGGCCCGGTGTTGATCTGTCCGCCGCCGCTGCCCTCGTCGGCGTCCGCCGAGCCGGTGGCGGACGAACCGCCCCCGGTGCTCGCGGCGTTCGAGGCGCTGTCGTCCGAGCCCTGCTGGGTGTCCCCGCCCGCGTCCGACGCCGTGGACGACGCCGAGGAGGACGGGGCGGACGACGACGAGGAGGAACCGGAGTCGTCGGTGCCCGCGGCGGAGTCTCCGTTGCCCTGGCAGGCCGTGAGCGAGAGCCCCGCGGCGAGGGCCAGGGCGGCGAAGGCGGTCTTCTGAGCGCGCATGGTGTCGGTTCCTCCGTGGTCGGTGGTGCTCGTCCGCTCGGTGGGGGCGAGCGTTACTGATCGTTGAGACCCCGACCGACGGGTGAACCGTTCCGGCCGACCGCGCACTCATACATGGCTGTTACAAACGACGGCCGGCTCCTCACATCACGGCATTGAGCGCCATCACCCCGCCGAGGCCCAAGAGCGCCAGCACCGTCGTATAGGTGGTGCGCGCCTTGATCGCGTCGAGGACCGAGAGGTTGAAGTACTCCTTGAACATCCAGAAGCCGGGGTCGTTGACGTGGGAGAAGGCGATCGAGCCGCAGGAGACGGCGAGCACCATCAGCTCCGGGGACGTACCGCTGCCGGCCACCATCGGCGCCACGATGCCCGCGGCCGTGGACACCGCGACCGTGGCCGAGCCGAGGGCGATGCGCAGGATCACGGCGATCAGCCAGGCGAGCACCAGCGGGGAGATCGACCAGTGCTCGGTGGTGTTCTTGATGTAGTCCGAGACGCCGCCCTCGACGAGGACGTTCTTGTACGCGCCGCCCGCCGCGATCACCAGCATGATCATGGCCATGGACTTGGCGGCGTCTCCGCAGGAGGTGGCGATGTCCTTGAGCGAGCGGCCGATGCGCGGGCCGAAGACGTAGATCGCGAGCAGCAGGGTCAGCAGCAGCGCGAACTCGGGGGAACCGATGAACTTGATGACGCCCATGCCCGGGGCGTGGTCGTCGAGGGACATCTCGGCGATGGCCGCGCCGGCGATGAGGACCACCGGGAGCAGGGCGACCGCGAGCGACCAGCCGAGGGGCGGCATTTCGTCCTCTTCGAAGACGCGCTCGGTGACGAGGCCGGTGGGTATCGAGGGGTTCATCCGGCGGATGAACGGCAGGCGGGGCCAGACCAGGGCGATGAGGGCGCCGGCCGGGACGGCGATGAACAGGCCGACGAACAGCGTCTTGCCGACGGAGGCGTCGAACATCCCGGCCACGGCGGTCGGGCCGGGGTGCGGCGGCAGGAAGCTGTGCATCGTGGAGAGCGCGATGGACATCGGCAGGCCGATCCACAGCAGGTTCTGCCGGGTGACCCGGACCAGGGTGAACGCCACCGGGACGATGATGACGAAGGCCACCTCGTAGAACATGGTGACGCCGATGAGCATCGCGGTGACGACCATCGCCACCTGGACCCAGCGGTCACCGAAGGCCTTCGTCAGCTTGGTGGCGATGCGCTGGGCGGCTCCGGCGTCACCCATCACGCGGCCGACCATGGCCCCTAGCCCGATCACCGGGAGGGTCCCGGAGAGTTGATCGCCGATGCCCTTCTCCAGGACGTCGGAGATGTCCGGCAGGCTGATGCCCTGGACGATCGCGACGACGATCGCGACCAGGAGCAGGGCGATGAAGCCGTTGAGCTTCACCTTGGTCATGAGGAACAGCAGCGCCACAACACTGAGCGCAACGACGAGCATTGGCATGATCACTTCTCCTTCGAAGTGACGGAGGTGCACGTTCGGAAGTCAGGGCATGCGAGGTCTCGGTGCGGCGTCACGACGGACGCCGCACCGGAGCGGGGAAGGGGGTTCAGCGCACCAGGGCGGGGCGCTTGGCGTCGAAGGTCCAGCCGGGGACCAGGTACTGCATGCCGGCGGCGTCGTCCCGGCTGCCGAGGCCCAGGGAGAGGTAGCGCTGGTGGGCCGCCTCGACCTGTTCCATGTCCAACTCGACGCCCAGGCCCGGGCGTTCGGGGAGCGCGATGGCGCCGCCCTCGATGGGCAGCGGCTCGTGGGTCAGCCGCTGGCCGTCCTGCCAGATCCAGTGGGTGTCGATGGCGGTGATGTCACCGGGCGCGGCGGCGGCAACGTGCGTGAACATCGCGAGCGACACATCGAAGTGGTTGTTGGAGTGCGAGCCCCAGGTCAGGCCCCAGGCGTCGCAGAGCTGGGCGACGCGCACCGAACCGTTCATGGTCCAGAAGTGCGGGTCGGCCAGCGGGATGTCGACCGCGTCGGTCTTGATGGCGTGGCCCAGCTGCCGCCAGTCCGTGGCGATCATGTTGGTGGCGGTCTTCAGGCCGGTGGCGCGCCGGAACTCGGCCATCACCTCGCGGCCGGAGTAGCCGCCTTCGGCGCCGCAGGGGTCCTCGGCGTACGCGAGGACGTCGCGCAGCGAGCGGCCGATGTCGATGGCGTCCTTGAGCAGCCAGCCGCCGTTGGGGTCGAGGGTGATGCGGGCCTCGGGGAAGCGTTCGGCGAGCGCGGTGACGGCCTCGGCCTCGGCGCGGCCGTCGAGGACGCCGCCCTTGAGCTTGAAGTCCTGGAAGCCGTACCGCTCCTGGGCCGCCTCGGCGAGCGCGACGACCGCCTCGGGGGTGAGCGCCTCCTCGCTGCGCAGCCGCTCCCAGGCGTCCTTGGCATCGGACTCGTCGCGGTACGGGAGGTCGGTGCGGCGCCGGTCGCCGACGTAGAAGAGGTAGCCGAGCACGGGCACGGAGGTGCGCTGCACGCCCTCCCCGAGGAGCGCCGCGACCGGCACGTTCAGGTACTGCCCGAGCAGGTCGAGCAGCGCCGCCTCGACGGCGGTGACCGCGTGGACGGTGACGCGCAGGTCGAAGGTCTGCGCGCCGCGGCCGCCCGCGTCCCGGTCGCCGAACCGCTCGCGGATCGTGCGCAGGACGGCCTGCGGGTCGCCGACGGGCCGGCCGACGACCAGATCGGTGGCGTCCTCGAGGGTGCCGCGGATGGGCTCGCCGCCCGGGACCTCACCCACGCCCGTGCGGCCGTCGGAGTCGGTGAGGATCACGAGGTTGCGGGTGAAGTACGGGGCGTGGGCGCCGCTCAGGTTCAGCAGCATGCTGTCCTGGCCTGCGACCGGGACGACCCGCATGGAGGCGACGACGGGGGTGTCGGCGGGGGGAACGGCCTTGGTGCTCATGGACGGTGAGACCTTTCGCGTGCGGCTCGCAGGCGGATGAGGGGACCTACGGAAGGGGCGGGCGGTTCATGGCTCGTGCGGGGGACACTCTCAGAGGCTGATGCCCTTGATCAGCGCGGTCAGCGCGTCCAGTTCGTCGGGTTCGAGGTCGGTCAGCGGCGGCCGGACGGGGCCCGTGGGGTGACCGGTGACGGCGAGTCCCGCCTTGACGATGCTGACCGCGTAGCCGCTCTTGCGGTTGCGGATCTCCGTGTACGGGAG
The DNA here is from genome assembly GCF_049844455.1 of Streptomyces fractus. Taxonomy (NCBI): domain Bacteria; kingdom Bacillati; phylum Actinomycetota; class Actinomycetes; order Kitasatosporales; family Streptomycetaceae; genus Streptomyces; species Streptomyces fractus. Next base: position 682,186 of record NZ_JBMYHI010000002.1, read on the forward strand.
GACGAACTCGTCGAGCTTGCGCAGGACTTCGTCGTGGCGGCGTGCGCGGACGTCCGCGTAGAAGGAGAGCGCGAACTCGGGGACGAAGTTGAAGATGGCCGACGAGTAGGTAGTGACACCGAGTTCGAGGTACGGCAGGGCGAAGGTCTCGGCGGTGGGCAGGCCGCCGATGTAGGTGAGCCGGTCGCCGAGCTTCGTGTAGATGCGGGTCATCGCGTCGATGTCGCCGACGCCGTCCTTGAAGCCGATCAGGTTCGGGCAGTTCTCGGCGATGCGGGCCACGGTGTCGGCGCGGTACACGGCGTTGGCGCGGCTGTAGACGATGACGCCGAGGTTCGTCGCGTTGCAGACCGCCTCGACGTGCGCCGCGAGTCCGTCCTGCGGGGCCTCGGTGAGGTAGGGCGGGAAGAGCAGGATGCCGTCGGCGCCCGCGCTCTCGGCGGCCTTCGCCATCTCGACGGCGGTGGCGGTGCCGTAGCCGACCGGGGCCAGGATGGGGGTCTCCCCCGACGTGGCAGCTGCGGCGGCCACGGCGGCGGCGACGACACGCCCGACCTCGGGCACGGTCAGCGAGAAGAACTCGCCGGTGCCGCCGGCCGCGAAGAGTCCGGCCACCTCGTACGCACCCAGGCGGTCGATGTGCTCGCGGTAGGCCTCCTCGTCGAAATCGAAGGAGGAGGGATGGTCCTCGCCCCGGAAGTGGGTCACGGGGAAGGACAGCAGGCCGGAGCCGAGTCGTCGACCGAGGTCGGCAGGCGTGTAGGCGGTCATAGCGGTGGTGCTCCCGAACTGAGGTGTGCGACAGACATACCGGAGGCGGGCCGACTCCCGTATGGCCCGCGTCACTGGTCTGGCGTGACGCTATGAGCTGCCGCTGATGCACGTCCAACACCGATTTCGCATCTTGCGATGCCCATTCGGAATCATTGAGGAGGCGGCCATGACCGACCCCACAACGAAACGTTTGCGTTTCGATGATGAGAGGGCGTACCTTTTAGCGGTACGAAACCGTTTCGGTTCGCTTGTCCGCCCACGACACACCGCGAGCGGATCCGCGCACCACCGTCAGGCAAGGAATCCATGGGGCTGCCCGAACCCCTCACGCGCAGGAAGCGGCGCACCCGGCTCACTCCCGAGCGGGAGCGCGAGCTCTTCGGACGCACCCTCGACCTCGTGCGCGACGTCGGCTACGAGACGATGACGCTCGATGCCGTCGCCGCCGAGTCGAAGTGCAGCAAGGCCACGCTCTACCGGCAGTGGGGCAGCAAGCCCCGGCTGGTGTCCGAGGCGCTGCGCGGGATGCGGCCGTTCTCGCTCGAGGACCTCGACACCGGGTCCCTGAGGGGCGATCTGCACGCGCTGGCGCGGCGGATCGGCGAGGCTCGCAAGGATCTCGACCTCGTACGCGGCATCTCGCTGGCCATCCGCAAGGACGCGGAGCTGGCGGACGCCGTGCACGAGGCGCTCGTCCAGCCCGAGCTCGACCTGTTCGAGGCGATGCTCACGCGGGCCGCGGAGCGCGGCGAGATCGACCGCTCCAGGCCCGCCTGCGGTTTCCTTCCGCACATGTTCGTCGGTTCCGTCTTCTCCCGGCCGCTCCTGGAGCGGCAGTCGGCCGACACCGAATATCTCCAGCGCTACGTGGACACCGTCGTCCTCCCCTTGCTGCTGAACGCCTGACAGCCCTGCGGCCGCTCCCGGCCCCGGCTCCCGACAGACTTCGAAGGACCACGCAATGCCCACCCCGCTCGACGCGCGCGAGCGTCCGGCCGCGGCCCCGTCCGCACAGCCGCCGGGCGCCCCGGCCGCGCACCACGTGCCCCACCGCTGGTGGGTGCTGGCCGTCATCGGCCTCGCCCAGCTGATGGTCGTGCTCGACGCGACCATCGTGAACATCGCCCTGCCGTCCGCCCAGGCGGACCTCGGCTTCTCCGACGACGGCCGTCAGTGGGTCGTCACCGCGTACTCGCTCGCCTTCGGCAGCCTCCTGCTGCTCGGCGGCAAGCTGTCCGACCTCTTCGGGCGCAAGAACACGCTGATCATCGGCCTCGTCGGGTTCGCGGGCTCGTCCGCGCTCGCCGGCGCGGCCACCGGCTTCTCGATGCTCGTCGCGGGCCGCGCCCTTCAGGGCGTCTTCGGCGCGATCCTCGCGCCGACCGCGATGGCGCTCCTGACGACGACGTTCACCGAGCCCAAGGAGCGCGCTCGCGCCTTCGGCATCTTCGGTGCGATCGCCGGTTCCGGTGGTGCCATCGGCATGCTGCTCGGCGGCTTCCTCACCGAGCACCTCGACTGGCGCTGGACGCTCTACGTCAACCTGGTCATCGCCGCGGTCGCGGTCGTCGGCGCCATCGTCTTCGTCCGCAAGCCCGCCCCCGGGCCGCGTCCGAAGCTCGACCTCCTGGGCACGCTGCTCGTCGCGGCAGGCCTCTTCAGCATCGTCTTCGGCTTCTCCAACGCCGAGACGCACAGCTGGGGCAACTGGATGTGCTGGGTCTTCCTGGCCGCCGGCGTCGTGCTGCTCGCGCTGTTCATCGTGTGGCAGACCCGGGCGAAGCACCCGCTGCTTCCGCTGCGCGTCCTCGCCGACCGCAACCGCGCCGCTTCCTACGTGAGCGTGTTCATCACCGGCGCGGGCATGTTCGGGATCTTCCTGTTCCTGACGTACTACCTGCAGATCATCCTCGGCAAGAGCCCCATGGAGACGGGCGTCGCCTTCCTGCCGATGATCGCGTCGCTGATGGTGATGGCGCAGCTCGCCACCATCGTGCTCGTCCCGAGGCTCGGCCCGAAGCCGATCGTTCCGGTCGGCATGGGCCTCACCGCGGGCGGTCTGGTCTGGCTGACCGCGCTGGACGTGAACAGCACCTACGCCGCGCACGTGCTGCCGCCGCTGATCATGATCGGTCTCGGTATCGGCCTCGTGATGCCGCCCGCGATGAGCCTCGCCACCCTCGGGGTCGACCCGAAGGACCAGGGCGTCGCCGCCGCGACCGTCAACACCATGCAGCAGGTCGGTGGCTCCATCGGCACGGCGCTGTTCAGCACCATGGCCGCGACGGCCGCCACCAACTACATCGCCGACCACGGTGCCTCGAAGGCCGCCCAGGCCGAGGCCGCCGTGCACAGCTACGCGACCGCGTACTGGTGGGCCGCCGGGTTCTTCGCGGCCGGTCTCATCGTCTCGGTCCTGCTGTACCGGGCGGGCCGTCCGCTGGCCCACGCGCAGCAGAAGGTCACCTCGGAGGTCGAGGAGGTCGCGGAGGCCGTCACCGCCGAGACCGCGGCCGCTCCCGTCACGCCCGTCGTCGCCACCGCCGACGCGGTGGAGGGCCCCGGCGTGCACGGCCGGATCCTCGACGGACAGGGCGCTCCCCTTACGGGCGCCGTGGTCACGCTGATCGACCGCACCGGCGCCCAGGTCGGCCGCGGAGCCGCGGCCGCCGACGGCAGCTACGCGGTGTCGGCCCCGTCCGGCGACGGCGACGGTTACGTCCTCGTCGGCTCGGCGCCCGGCCGTGACCCGCGGGTCGCCACGCTCGCGCTCCGCGCGGACGGGCCGGTCAGCTTCGACCTCGTCCTCAGTGGCGACGGCGGCCTGTACGGCACCGTGCGGTCCGAGGCCGACTCGGCGCCCGTCCTGGGTGCGCTCGTCGTCACCACCGACGAGCGCGGTGAGACCGTCGGCTCGGCGCTCACCGACACCGACGGCGGTTACTCGCTGCCGCAGCTGCCGCCCGGCGCCTACACGTTCACGGCCAGCGCGGAGGGCTTCCAGCCCTACGCGGGTCAGGCCCAGGTCGCCGGCGGCACCGCCACCCGGCAGGACGCCGTGCTGCGCTCCGCCGCGACCCTGACCGGCACGGTCCGGGGCACCGACGGGTCCCCGGTGAACGACGCCCGCGTCACCCTCCTCGACCAGGCGGGCAACGTGGTCGCGGTGCACACCACGGGCGACGACGGCGCGTACGCGTTCGCCGGCCTGTCCGGCGACACGTACACGGTGATCGCCAGCGGCTATCCGCCGGCGTCGAAGCCGGTCACGGTCGCGGGCGGCGGGAACCCCAACGACCTGGACGTCGCGCTGAGCCACGGGGAGTGACCCTCCCCGGGAGCTGAGGAGCACACCGCCGCGGGCGGGGCAGCAAACTGCCCGCCCGCGGCGTTCCGCTATCCGCACGTCGTCCCGCTCTTCGGCGTCGTGCCGTCGAGGAACTCCGAGGGCAACCCGGTCGGCGGATTCGACACCTTGACCTGCGCCCGCCGCGACACCGGCGGCGCACCGCCGGCCCCCTTCCCGACATCGCACCCACCACAACCCCGTGCCCCTCACGCGTTGTTGCCGTGAACTACTGGTCACCGAAGCCCGATGCCAGTCATGATCCCGAGTGTGCAGCGATCCGGGACAACAGGGCCGGCACCCAGTGATCGCCGTGCCGGTCCTGCAACTCCGCTAGCCGCCAGTCGTTTCCGGTGACGGTTCCCCGGCAGCCGGCCCCCGCGCCGCACTGGCATGCCAAGACGAACTGCGGGTCCCAGGTGCTGGTGGCGTAGTCGCTGGTCAACTCGTCGTCCGTGGCGATGTCGCGGCGCGCGACGAGGGTGTACGGGCCGTCCCACCACAGGTTCGGGTCGCAGCTGTGATTGCTGTAACCGATGGACTGTTCGCTGCGGGGTGGGAGGACGAGGTGGCTGGTGTCGGTCACGGCGATGGTGTCCACGTACGGGAGTTCGGGGTGGCGCACGGCGTCGTCGAGGAGGGCCCGTAGTGCGTCGTCGGAGACCAGGCGGCCGCCCAGTCGGGCCACAGTCGTTCCGGCCGCGATGGGTGCCCGCGTGAACAGGCCCGAGCCTCCCACGGGAGCGGGGCGGACCTCGGTGTGCGGGTGCTGCCACGAGTGGGGGGCGGGGTCAGGTGTCATGGGCTCATCGTGGCGCGTCGCCCGTGCCGGGCACAGTGGCCTCACACCGCCCGATGCCCCAATGCGTCGATCACCCGGTCCGTGAAGTGGGCTGTGGCGGGCGGGAGTTCGCGGCCGGCTCGGCATTGGACCTGGAGGGTGCGCTGGCGGAACTCCTGTTCTTCCAGGGGGACGGCGGCCAGTGCGCGGCGGTCGGACGGGCTCAGGGTGACGCGGCTGGCCAGGGTGACCGCGCTGCTGGCGCGGACGAAGCGCAGGAGCGCGTCCACCGTGGTGCACTCGAAGACGCCCTCCACGGTGAGTTGGTGTGCGGCGGCCGAGGCCTCCAGGAGCAAGCGGCTCGTCGTGTCGGTCGAGGGCAGGGCCACCGGGTGCTTGACGAGGTCGCGTACCGAGACCGCCGGCCGGTCCGCGAGCGGGTGACCCCTGCGGACGATCGCGCACAGCGGGGCCTCTTGTGTGTAACGGATCGAAACACCCGCCGGCAGCGCGATGTTGAAGGTGACGCCGAGGTCGGCGGTGCCTTCCGCCACCATCTGGGTCGCCTCCGTCGGCCGCACCACGTGCAGGATGACGCGGGCCTCGGGGTGCTCCGCGTGGAAGCCGGCCGCGACGTCCGGCAGCAGGTGGTGGGTGACACCGATCGTGGCGGCGACGGTGATGACCGCCCGGGTCGTCCGGCGCTGATGCACCTCGTCGGTGAACGCCTCGGCGTCCTGGATCGCCCGGCGTGCGAAGCCCGCGAACGCGCGCCCGGCCGGCGTCTCGGTGACCCCGCTGGGCAGGCGGTCGAAGAGCGGGGCGCCCACCTCCCGTTCCAGTCGGGCGAGTTGACGGCTCACCGCGGAGCCCGCGACGAAGAGGCGACGTGCCGCCGCGTTCACCGAGCCCGTCTCGAAGACGGCGATGAAGTACTTCAGGGCCGGGTCGACCAATGGCATCGAATGTCTCCCTCTCTCGCGCTGTCACCCTCGCCCCAGGTGTCTCTTCGTATACGTATCCGGCCAGTTGCCGTTGCCGCAACGGCAACGCACGCGTTCCCATATTGTCACCGCCGGATCGCCCGCCGCCCCTTGTTGGCCCCTTCCGTGCGGTGCCACCGTCGTGGCCCATGAGCAGACAGGACGCGATCGACAGCGCAGCGCACGACTTCGACTCCGGGACGTTCAGGGAGGAACTCACCCGCCTCGTCGCGGTCCCGACCGAGAGCCACGACCCGCGCCAGGAACCCGAGTTGCGCCGGTACCTGACCGACGAGGTGTCTCCCCGCCTCGTACGCATGGGGTTCGACGTCGAGATCGCCGACAATCCCGTCTCGGCCCGCCACCCGTTCCTGGTCGCCCGCCGCACGGAGTCAGCGGACCTGCCCACGCTGCTCACCTACGGGCACGCCGACGTGCAACCGGGACACCCCGACCGGTGGCGCACGGGGCTCGATCCGTGGCGGCTCACCGTCGAGGGCGAGCGCTGGTACGGGCGCGGCGTCGCCGACAACAAGGGGCAGCACCTGGTCAACCTCGTCGCCCTGGAACATGTCATCGGGCAGCGGGGCGATCGGCTCGGCTTCAACGTGGTGGTTCTGCTGGAGACCGGCGAGGAGTTCGGCTCCCCCGGCCTCACCGAGTTCTGCGAGGCGGAGCGCGACCGACTCCTTGCCGCGGACCTGCTCATCGGCTCCGACGGGCCCCGCGTCGCGCAGGACCGGCCGACCGTCTTCCTCGGCTCCCGCGGCGCCGCGAACTTCACCCTCGCCCTCAACCTCCGCGAGGGCTCCCACCATTCGGGCAACTGGGGCGGGCTGCTGCGCAACCCCGGCACCGTACTCGCCAACGCGATCGCCTGCCTCGTCGACGAACGCGGCAGCATCCGCGTCGAGGGCCTGCGCCCCGCCGGGATCCCCGACGAGGTGCGCCGCGCCCTCGCCGACATCCCCGCGGGCACCGACGGCCCGGCACCCGATCCCGACTGGGGCGAGCCGGGACTCACCCCGAACGAGCGCCTCTTCGCCTGGAACACCATCGAGGTCCTCGCCATGACCACGGGCCAGCCGGACAGCCCCACCAACGCCATCCCGGGTTCCGCCCGCGCCCACTGCCAGCTCCGCTTCGTCGTCGGCCTGGAGTCGTCGGAGGTGGAGCGGGCACTGCGCAAGCATCTCGACGAGCACGGTTACGACATGGTCGAGGTCACCGCCGACTACGGCATGGAGGCGTCCCGCCTCGACCCGGACAACCCCTGGGTGCGCTGGACGCTCGACTCGCTGGAGCGCACGACCGGCACGACGCCCGCGCTCCTCCCGAACCTCGCGGGATCGCTGCCCAACTCCGCCTTCTCCCGCGGCCTCGGGCTGCCCACGGTGTGGGTTCCGCACTCGTACCCCGGCTGCTCCCAGCACGCCCCCGACGAGCACCTGCCCGCCCCGCTCGTGCGCGAGTCGCTCCAGGTGATGGCCGGTCTCTTCTGGGATCTCGCCGAACTCGCCGGTCTCGGCACCTGGCCTCCCGAGGCCCCCTCCACCGACGGGACCGCCCCATGAGCGCGCCGCCGGCCAGACGAACGGCACGGGCGACCGCCACCACCCCGAGCCCCGGAAAGATCATCACCGCGGCGTGCGTCGGCAACGCCCTTGAGTGGTACGACATCGCGGTCTACAGCTACTTCGCGACGTACCTGTCGAAGGTCTTCTTCACCAATGACGACCCGGCCGTGTCCCTGCTCCTCACCCTGGGCACGTTCGGCGTGTCCTTCCTGATCCGGCCGGTGGGCGCCCTCGTCCTGGGTTCGTACGCCGACCGGGCCGGCCGGAAGGCCGCGCTGAGCTGGTCGATCGGGCTGATGGCGCTCGGCACACTGCTGATCTGCGTAATGCCGTCGTACACGGCGATCGGCGTGGTCGCGCCGGTAGGGATCCTCCTCGCCCGGCTCATCCAGGGCTTCGCGGCGGGCGGCGAGTTCGGCAGCGCTACGGCCATGATGGTGGAGTTCATGCCGAACCGGCGTGGTTTCGCGGCCAGTTGGCAGTTCACCAGCCAGGCCGCCAGCACGCTGCTCGCGGCCCTCCTCGGCACCGTGCTCACCTCGACGCTCAGCGAGGACCAGCTCACCTCGTGGGGCTTCCGGATCCCGTTCCTCATCGGCCTGCTCGTGGCGCCCGTCGGCCTCTACATCCGTCGCAACGTCCCCGAGCCACCGGCCACCGCCGCCACCAAGGAGACGGCGACCGCGCAGCCGGTCCGCACCATGCTGCGCGAGCACAAGATGGGCGTGTTGCTCACCATCGGGCTGCTCGCCGTCACGACCTGCCTCAACTACCTGATCACGTACATCCCGACCTATGCGACCAAGACCCTCGGCCTGCCGGACTCCACGGGTTTCATCGCCGCCCTCGCCGGTGGCCTGGTGCTGCTCGTGGTGACGAGTGTGGCGGGCCACTTCTCCGACCGGGTGGGGCAGATCGCCATCATGATCCCGGCGGCGGGTGCCGTGCTCCTGCTGATCTACCCGATGTTCGCGCTCCTCGTGGCGGCGCCCTCACTGGCCGTGCTGATCGGCGTCGTCATGGTGATGGCGCTCTTCAAGGGCTGCTATTACGGTCCCATGGGCGCTCTCATGGCGGGCATCTTCCCGGCCGATACCCGCGCGACCGGCATGGCGGTGGGCTACAACATCGGTGTCACCGTCTTCGGCGGCTTCACCCCGATGATCGCGGCATGGCTGCTCGATACGACCGGACAGTCCGCGGCCCCCAGTTACTGGGTGGCGATCGCCGCCGTGGCAAGCCTGACCAGCCTGTTCGTGCTGCGCCGCCGCGCGCCCCGCACCCGATGACCCCGATGACCCGCCCGACGGGCCCGTCCCCGCAAGGAGCCCCCATGCCCCCGAACGACACGCCCCTGAACGACTTCGCGCGCCACCCCCTCCTGTTCGGCGCCAGCCCCGTGCACCCCCTGGACCGGCTCAGCAAGCACCTCGGCGGCCCCCGCGTCTGGGCCAAGCGGGAGGACTGCAACGCCGGGCTCGCCTTCGGCGGCAACAAGACCCGCAAGCTGGAGTATCTGATCCCCGACGCGCTCGCCCAGGGCGCGGACACGCTGGTCAGCATCGGCGGCGTGCAGTCCAACCACACCCGGCAAGTGGCGGCGGTCGCCGCCAAGTTGGGCCTGAAGGCCGTACTGGTGCAGGAGAGCTGGGTGGACTGGCCGGACGCGGTCAACGACAAGGTCGGCAACATCCTGCTGTCCCGGATCATGGGCGCCGACGTCCGCCTGGTCGAGGCCGGGTTCGGCATCGGCTTCAAGGACAGCTGGCAGCAGGCCCTGGACGATGTGCGCGCCGCGGGCGGCACCCCCTACGCGATCCCCGCCGGCGCCTCCGACCACCCGCTCGGCGGCCTCGGCTTCGCGAACTGGGCGTACGAAGTGGAGCAACAGGAGCGCGAGTTGGGTGTCTTCTTCGACACGGTCGTCGTGTGCAGCGTCACCGGCAGCACCCACGCGGGCATGATCGCCGGGTTCGCCGGCCAGGACCGGCCGCGCCGGGTGATCGGCATCGACGCCTCGGCGAAGATCGACGAAACCCGCGCCCAGGTGGCGAAGATCGCCCGGAGCACCGCCGAACTCATCGGCCTCGGCCGGGAGTTGAGCGAGGACGAGATCACCGTCCTGGAGGGCTGGGCCGGCGACCGCTACGGCATCCCGGTCGAGTCCACCGTGGACGCGATCCGGCTGACCGGCGAGCTGGAGGGCGTGCTCCTCGACCCGGTGTACGAGGGCAAGTCGATGGCCGGGCTCATCGACCTCGTACGCGACGGGGACATCCCCAAGGACTCGAACGTCCTCTACGCGCACCTGGGCGGCCAGCCGGCACTCAATGCCTACAGCGGCATCTTCCACTGATCGGCGACCCAGTCGCGGAACGTCCGCGCGGGCACCCCGAGGACGTCGGCCACCGTCGATGTCACGTACGCCGGGTGCCCGTCGCTCGCGCCCCACGCGTCGAGCAGCATGTCGACGACAGGGCGCGGCCAGACACCGTCGGTCGCGCTCCGGAACTCGTCCGGTGTGAGCTCCTCGAACGGGATCGGGCGGCCGATGACCTCACCGATCACCCGCACCTGCTCCGCGTGGCTGAGCGCCTCGGGTCCCGTGAGGACGTAATCGCCGCCGGCGTGTCCGTCCTCGTACAGGGTGCGGGCCGCCACGGCGGCGAGGTCGCGCTCGTCGATCGGGGCGGTCTCCACGGCGGCGTAGGGCCACCGGACGGGCTCGCCGGCGTTGATGGCGGGCTCCCACCACAGTCGTACGTTCGAGGCGAACATGCCGGGCCGGAGGAACGTGGAGTCCAGCCCGGAGGCCGCGATCAGGCGCTCGATCTCGGCGTGCAGGTCGGCCATGGGGTTGGGCTGCTGGAAGAACGGGTGCGGCGTCCGGTGCGGCGAGGAGAGGAAGACGATCCGTCGCGTGTGGGCCGTGATCCGCTCGATGACGGCCCCGATCGTGGCGGGCGGCGCCGTCCACAGCAGGAACACCGAGCGCACACCCCGCAGTGCGGCGTCGAGCGAGGCGGGGTCGGCGAAGTCGCCGGCCACGACCTCGACCCCGTCCGGGAGGTCCGCGGCCGAGGGGGCGCGGGTGAGCGCCCGCACGGGCACGCCCGCCGCCAGGAGTTCGTCGACCACCGCGCGGCCGACGCGGCCGGTGGCTCCTGTCACGAGGACGGGGTGGGTCGCACCCTGCCCGTCGTCCGTCTGCTGCGCCTTGTCGTTCATCACAGGAGCCACAATAACGTAACCGAGTAACGTTTTTTACCCGGTGAGCTTCACGGCGTGACGATCGGGAAGTCCCGGTCGCCGGGGTCGAGCACCGAGGCGAGCCGGCCGAGCACCGACGCGTCGCCCTCGACCCGCACGCCGGCCCGCTCAAGCCCCTCTGGAGTCAGGCCGGCGCCGGCCAGCCCGGCCAGAGCGCGGACCTCACTGGTGAGAGAGACATCGGCCGCCGTCTTCTGGGATGCCGCGCTGTAGGTGAGTACGCCGTTGGCGAGGCGGAGCCGGTAGTGCTCGCCGCTGTCCGTGAGATGGACGTCGATGGTGAGCTTCTCGTCCCACGCCTTCGGGCCGTCGATCTGGATGGCGATGGCGTCGAACAGCATCGTCGGGGTGAGGTTCGCGATCACGTCGGCCGACGCGGCGACGGTGGGGGTGCCGAACTGGCCCTCGCGCAGTTCGGTGGCACCGGAGAGGTAGAAGTTGCGCCAGGGGCCGTTCTCCGCGCCGTAGCCGAGCTGCTCGTAGGTGTCGGCGAGCAGTTCACGGGCCGCGGCGTGGTCGGGCTCGGCGAAGACGACGTGGCTGAGGACCTCGGCGGCCCAGCGGTAGTCGCCCGCGTCGAAGGAGCCGCGCGCCTTGTCGACGACGGTGTCGGCGCCGCCCATGAACTCGACGTAGCGCTTGCCCGCCTCGACGGGCGTGTGCTGCCACAGGTGGGCCGGGTTGCCGTCGAACCAGCCCATGTAGCGCTGGTAGATGGCCTTGAGGTTGTGGCTGACGGAGCCGTAGTAGCCGCGGGCGTTCCAGGCGTTCTCCAACGCCGGTGGCAGTTCGAGGTGTTCGGCGATCTCGCTGCCGGTCCAGCCCTTGTTGATCAGGCGGAGCGACTGGTCGTGGAGGTAGCCGTACAGGTCGCGCTGGCACTCCAGGAACTCGACGACGCGCTCCTGGCCCCAGGTCGGCCAGTGGTGCGAGGCGAAGACGACGTCGCTCTTGTCGCCGAAGAGGTCGATGGTCTCGGTGAGGTAGTGCGACCAGCCGTGCGGGTCACGGACCACCGCGCCGCGCAGGGTCAGCAGGTTGTGCAGGGTGTGCGTGGCGTCCTCGGCCGCGCACAGTGCCTTGAAGTCGGGGAAGTGGATCAGCATCTCCGACGGCGCCTCGGTGTCGGGCGCCATCTGGAAGACCATGCGCACCCCGTCGACGGTCTCCTGGTGCCCCGTCGTCGTGATGGACAGGGTCGGCGGGATCAGCGTGACACCGCCGGTCGACAGCGTCTGCCCCAGTCCGGCGCCGACCTGCCCCTGCGGGCCGCGGGCGAGCGCCGCCCCGTACATGTAGGCGGCGCGGCGGGCCATGGCGGTGCCCGCGTACACGTTCTCGGCCACCGCGTGCTCGGTGAAGCCCTCCGGCGCGATCACGGGCACACGGCCGGCGTCGACGTCCTCCTGCGTGGTGACACCCTTGACGCCGCCGAAGTGGTCGGCGTGCGAGTGGGTGTAGATCACGGCGGTGACGGGGCGCTCGCCGCGGTGCTCACGGTAGAGGGCCAGCGCCGCCGCGGCCGGCTCCGTCGAAAGCAGCGGGTCGAGCACGATCACACCGGTGTCGCCCTCGATGAACGTGACGTTCGACAGGTCGAGTCCGCGCACCTGGTAGATGCCCTCGACGACCTCGAACAGACCGTGCTCCGCGGAGAGTTGGGACTGCCGCCACAGGCTCGGGTTCACGGTGTCGGGCGCCTCGCCCTTGAGGAAGGCGTACGTGTCGTTGTCCCACACGACACGCCCGTCCTCGGCGGTGACGGCGTTCGGTGCGCGCCGGGCGATCAGGCCCCGCTTCGCGTCCTCGAAGTCCTGGGTGTCGGAGAACGGAAGGCGTGCGCGCAGTTCCGTCTGCCGCTGCGTGATGGACGGCTGCGCGGGGTTGGGCGTCGAAGTCATATCGACAGATTCACACCTTTGAGTCCGGATTGTGCGGCACGACGCGCACCCCTCGCCGCGAGTCGCCGCCTCCGGAACACCCTGCACACACAACCAACCGTTGTGCGTGCGTGCCGCGTTCGTTGTTTGATCCCGGCATCCGCAGGCGACTTGGATGACGGTCATGCCTGATCAGGATCGCCTCTACGTCCAGACACCCGAGTTCGCGCGCGTGGCCGAGCGCATCGAGTACGTCACCGCGTTGACCTCACGGCTGAACGTCCTGCCCTTCGACGACAAGGCCGGGCGCGCGGCGCTGCTGTCCGACATCGTCGGCAAGCCGGTACCGGACTCCGTCACCGTCTATCCACCCTTCTACACGGACCACGGGCTCCGCATCGAGTTCGGCGAGCACGTCTTCGTGAACCAGGGGTGCACGTTCCTCGACCAGGGGGGTATCCGCCTGGGCGACGGCGTGCTGATCGGGCCGAAGACGAACCTGATCTCCTCCGACCACCCGCTCCGCGCGTCCGAGCGCAGCGAGTTCATCACGCGGGCGCCCATCACGATCGGGGCCGGCGCCTGGCTCGGCGCGTCGGTGACGGTGCTGCCCGGTGTCACGATCGGCCGCGGTGCCGTGATCGGCGCCGGAGCCGTGGTCACCAAGGACGTACCGCCTGACACCCTTGTGACCGGGTCCGCGGCGGTCGCGCGCAAGCACTGGGAGGACTGAGCCCGGGTGCGGCTACGCGCGCTCGCTCGCCGTGACCGTGATGCGGAAGGCGGGGTGGTCGGCGGGGTCCGGCAGCGCCTCGAAGGTCTTGGCGACGTTCGGGAGCTTGCCGAAGTGGTCCAGGTAGGCCTCCATCAGAGCCGGGAGCTCCGACCGGTCGACCTCGACCGCCGTGAACTGCTCGACGCGGCCGCGCCGGGTGAGGCGGCCCGACTTGCTGGCGCGCAGATTCCGGGACCATTCGGTGTCGCCGTAGGCGGCCAGCAGGTACTCCGCGCCTCCGTGGTCGAGGACGGCCACGGGGGTGGAGCGCCAGGCGCCCGTGGTGCGTCCGGGGACCGACAGCAGGCTGACCACCTTGGGCTTGACCAGGCGCGCCATGCGCCCGCCGATGACGCGCGCCGCCCAGGGCGGGCGCAGATAGTTCCTGGTGGACATGGTGGGACCTCTTCTCCTGCGACAGATGTGCCGTGACGCCCCCTCCTCACCCTCCAAGGATAGACACCTAATGCTTAGACATCAAACGTTTCGACTTCGCTGCTAAAGTTGTGGCATGCATCAGCCTGCCTCCCCGCCTCTCGGTCTCCAGCTGAGCCGGGCCGCCCGCACGGTCGGCCGGGCCTTCGAAGAAGCACTGGAGGAGGCCGACGGCTCGTTGCCGGTGTGGCTGATCCTGCTGAACCTGAAGACCGGGCGCCCCGGCAACCAGCGTCAACTGGCCGAGGCGGTCGGCGTGCGGGACGCGACGCTCACGCACCACCTCAACGCGATGGACAAGCGGGGTCTGATCACGCGGCGGCGCGACACCGCGAACCGGCGCATTCACGTGGTGGAGCTGACCGAGGCGGGCGAGGCGGCGTTCCGGCGCATGCGGAAGGCCGCGACCTCCTTCGACCGCGACCTGGGCGCGGGCCTCTCGGACGCCGACCGCGCCGAGCTGAGCCGGCTGTTGCGGCACCTCGCGCGGAACGTGGACCCCGGGGACGAGTGAGGGACTACCGCCCCTCCCACTCCGGTTTCCGCTTCTCCAGGAACGCCGCCACGCCCTCGGCGAAGTCGCGGCTGCCGTAGACGCGGGCGTACAGGTCCTCGGCGTGGCCGGGCGCCGAGGCGGCCAGGACGCGGCGGTCCGCCTCCTTCAGGGCCGCCAGGGTGAGCGGGGCGCAGCGGGCGATGTCCGCCGTGAGTTCCGCGAGGCGGGTGTCAAGGTCTGCCGGTTCGACGATGTCCGCCACGAAACCGGACTCGTACGCCTCCGTCGCGGTGATCAGTCGTCCGGCGAGCAGGGAACGCAGGGTGCGGGCGCGGCCGAGGCCCGCGTAGAGGCGGGAGATCATGGCGGGGGAAAGGCAGTTGCCGAGCGTGCGGCCGATGGGGGCGCCGAAGACGGCGTCCGGGGTGCACAGCACCACGTCGCAGCAGCTCGCGAGGGCGCTGCCCGCGCCGACGGCCGGGCCTTCGACCGCGGCGACGACGGGCATCCGCATCCCTGCGAGCCGGTCGACGGCGAGGCCCACACGACGCTCGTACGCCACGCCGTCCTCGCCGCTCGCGACGTCACGGAACTCGCGGATGTCGGTGCCGGCCGCGAACGCCCGCCCGCCCGCGCCTCGCAGCACGGTGAGGCGGATGTCGGGGTCGGCGTCGATCTCCTGACAGGCGCGCTCCAGTTGGTCGTACATGCGCAGGGTCAGGGCGTTTCGCCGGTCGGGGTTGGCGAGGGTGAGGTGGGCCGCGTACGTGGCGGTTCCGGGAACCGGTACGCGGGTCCAGGTGACGGAGCCGCCACCCCCGTCGTCGTCTGCCGTCAACTCCGTCCCCTTTCCGAGGAGTTCCTCGTTGTGCTCGCCGAGTACCGGCGGGTGGCGGCGCAGCCGTGCCGGGGTGCGGGCGAGTTTCACCGGGAAGCCGACGACGCGGCTGCGGCCGTCGACCGGGTGGTCGTACTCCTCGACCATGCCGCGGGCCCGGGCGTGCGGGTCGTGGTCGAGGATCTGGCCGTAGTCGAGGATCGGGCCCGCGGGGACGCCCGCTTCGAGGAGCTGGGCCACACATTCCTCTGTGCTGGTCGCCGCGAGGCGCCCTTCGAGGAGGGCGATCAGTTCGGCGCGGTGCCGCATCCGGTCGGTGTTGGTGGCGAACCGGTCGTCGTCCGAGAGGTGTTGGAGGTCGAGGGCCTCGCACAGCCGCAGCCACAGCCGTTGGTTGTTGGCGGCGACGGTGGCGTGGCCGTCCTTGGTGCGGACGACCTGGTAGGGGGCGGACATGCGGTGCGCGGAGCCGAGCCGCTGTGGGGGTTCGCCGCCGGAGAAGTACTCGACCGACTCCCATACGGACATCGCCAACACCGCTTCGTACAGGGAGGTTTCGAGGTACTGGCCCTCCCCCGTGCGGAGCCGGTGGACGTGTGCGGCGGCGATGCTCAGCGCGCACAGCATGCCCGCGCCGAGGTCGCCCACCGGCAGCCCGCACTTGACCGGTGGGCCGTCCGGGTCGCCGGTGACGCTGACGGCGCCCGCCATGCCCTGGGCGATGAGGTCGTAGCCGGGCCGGTCGGCGTACGGGCCGTACTGGCCGAAGCCGGAGATCGACGCGTAGATGATGTCGGGCCTGACCTCGCGGACCGCTTCGTAGCCGACGCCGAGGCGGTCGGTGACTCCGGGCCGGAAGTTTTCCACGACGACGTCCGCGTCGGCGGCGAGGCGGAAGAACTCCGCGCGGTCGGCGTCGGTGCGCAGGTCCAGGGTGACACTGCGCTTGTTGCGGTTGAGGGCGTGGAAGGCGGGGGTGTCGCTGCCGGGGCGCGGTGTGCCCATGGAGGTGCGGGTCTGGTCGCCGCCCTCGGGTGACTCGACCTTGATGACGTCCGCGCCGAGGTCGGCGAGCAGCATCGTGCAGTACGGGCCCGCCATGACCTGGGTGAGGTCGAGGATCCGGACGCCGTCGAGCGCGCCTGAGGTGCCGGTCATCGCACCGCCTCCCGTATCAGCTGGAGCGGGTGCACCGCGGTGCGCTCCGTGCCGTGGTGGATCTGCTGGCGGCAGGAGACACCGGTGGCGGCGACCACGGTGTCGTCCGGTTCGGCCCTGACCGCGGGGAAGAGCCGGTCCTCGCCGACCGCCATGGAGGTGTCGTAGTGCTCGGCCTCGAAGCCGAACGAGCCCGCCATCCCGCAGCACCCGGCGTCCAGTTCGACCACCTCGGCGCCCGGGATCCGCTGGAGGAGCGCGACGGTGGCGGCGGTGCCGACCTCCGCCTTCTGGTGGCAGTGGCCGTGGAAGAGGATGCGACGCCCCGCGGGCCCGGCGTCGTCCCGCAGTGCGAGCCTGCCGTCGTCGATGGCCTCGGTGAGCAACTCCTCCAACTGCTGTACTCGGCCCGACACTTGGGCGACTGCCGGGTCTCCCGGCAGCAGGGCGCGGTGTTCGTCGCGCAGGGTCAGCAGGCAGGACGGCTCGCAGCCGACGATGGGGCCTTCCCCCGTGCCCGCGAGCCGGTGCACGAGGTCGCCAGCCTGTGCCTTCGCCTGGTCGAGCAGCCCCTTGGAGAAGGCGGCGCGGCCGCAGCAGCCGCCGCTCTCCAACTCCACGTGCCAGCCCGCCCGTTCGAGGAGTTCGACGGCGGCGCGGCCGACGTCGGGGTCGGTGTATGTGGTGAAGGAGTCGGCGAGGAGGGTGACCGTTCCCTGGCCGCCGGCCACGCTTCCCGGCCTGCGCCGGAACCATGTCACCAGGTTGCGGCGGGCGAACACCGGTAGGGGACGCGCGCGGGCGATACCGAGTCCGCGCTCCAACAGCCTCCTGGGGAGCGGCAGATTGGAGAACGGCGCCGTCGCCGAGCCAAGTTGGTTGAGGCGGCGGATGGCGCCGAAGACCCGCGAGCGGAGCGGTGTGCCGTGCTGCTCGTGATGGTGTGCCAGGGTCTCGGCCTTCAGTGTGGCCATGTCGACGCCGAGCGGACACTCGCTCTTGCACGCCTTGCACATCAGGCACAGGTCGAGGACGTCGTGCAGCCCCTCGTCGCCGAGCGCCGCCTTCGGGTCGGGCTCGGAGAGCGCCTTGACAAGTGCGTTCGCCCGGCCGCGCGTGGAGTCGTGTTCGTGCCGGGTCACCATGTACGAGGGACACATGGCGCCCGCGTCGCTCTTGCGGCACAGGCCGATGTTCATGCACCGATCGGCGGCGCCGCGCATGCCACCACCCGCCGCTCCCCCGCCGACGACCTCGAAGTCGAGGTGAGTACGCAGGGGCGGCGCGGGCGGCAGGGCCGCGTCGCGGAGGTGCTCGGTCATCGCCGGGGCGTCGACGATCTTGCCGGGATTCAGCCGGTTCTCCGGGTCGAAGAGGCCCTTGACCTCGCGCATCGCCTCGTACAGGTCGTCGCCGTAGAGCTCGCGGTTGAACTCGCTGCGGGCCAGGCCGTCGCCGTGCTCGCTGGAGTTGACGCCGCCGTACTCACGGACCAGGTCCTTGATCTCCTCGGCGACCGCCCGCATCGTACGGACCTGGGCGGGGTCGGCGACGTCGACGAAGGGCCTGATGTGCAGGCAGCCGACGGAGCAGTGGCCGTAGAAACCGGCGTCGAGGCCGTGCCGGTCCAGGACCTGCTTGAAGCGGCTGGTGTACGCGGCGAGGTGCTGCGGGTCGACTGCGGTGTCCTCGATGAAGGCCAGCGGGCGCCGCGTGCCCGCGCTCGCGGCCATCAGCAGCCCGAGGCTGGACTTGCGGACCTTGAGCAGCCCGGACTGCTGGGCGGGGGTGACGGCCTGGAGGGTGTGGTAGCCGTGGCCGTGCCGCTTCCACAGGGCCGTCAACTCCTGGAGGCGACCGCTGAGTTCGGCTTCGTCGTCGCCGGTGAAGCTCACGAAGAGCAGGGCCTCGGGGTCGCCTTCGAGGATGCTTCCGAGCGAGGCGTACTCGATCTTCTGCCGGGAGAGGTCGAGGATCGTCCGGTCCATCATCTCGACGGCGGACGGATCGAGGCCGAGGGCGTCCTCGGTGGCCTCGATGGCTCCGGCGACGGAGGTGAAGTGGCCGACGGCGATGACCGTGCGCGCGGGCTTCGGCACGAGGTCGACCAGGGCGCGGGTGGCGACGACGAGGGTGCCCTCCGAGCCGACGACGAACTTCGCGAGGTCGAAGGGGGCATCGCCGCCGGTCCCGGCGAGCCGGTCGAGGCGGTAACCGCCGGAGCGTCGCCAGTAGTCGGGGAAGTCCGTGGCGATCGAGGCGGCGTGCGCGTCGACGATCTTCGGGAGCTCGCGGTGGAGCCGCCCCTCCAAGGTGTCGAGGGCGACGCGGCGGGCGCGCTCCTTCTCGTCGACGGGGGCGAGGCGGGCCGTCGTCGCGTCCGAGAGGACGACGTCCAGCTCCCGTACGTGGTCGATGGTCATGCCGTAGCGGATCGAGCCACTGCCCGCCGAGTTGTTGCCCATCATGCCGCCGATGGTGGCGCGGTTGCTGGTGGAGGTGTCCGGGCCGAACATGAGGCCGTGCTGGGCGGCCGCGCGGTTCAACTGGTCCTGTACGACGCCGGGTTCGACGAGTGCGGTGCGCGCGTCGGCATCGAGTTCGACGATGCGGTGCATGTGCCGGGAGAGGTCCAGGACGAGGCCGGGGCCCACGGTCTGTCCGGCCAGGCTGGTACCGGCACCCCGGGGCACCAGCGGCACACCGTGCTCGGCGGCTGCCGCGACCGCGGCCCGCACGTCGTCGGCGTGGCGCGGGAAGACGACGCCCTGCGGGGTGATCGCGTACATGCTGGCGTCGCGGGAGAACAGGTGCCGCGTGTAGTCGTCGAAGGCGACCTCGCCGTCGAGGTCGCGGCGCAGCGCCGCTTCGAGGTCGCGGGCTGCGGTGCGGACCTCGCTGGAGGCCGTCATCGCAGCACCTCCAACGCCGCCTCGAGACCGCCCCGTTGGACCGGGACACCCGCGAGTTCGAGACCCATCTGCACGCCGGCGAGGGTGCCCGCGAGGGACAGGTCGTTGAAGTTGCCGAGGTGGCCGATGCGGAAGACACGTCCCGCGAGCTTTCCGAGACCGGAGCCGAGTGACATGTCGAAGCGCTCCAGGATGACCTTGCGGAGCTTGTCGGCGTCGTGCCCTTCGGGCATGAGGACGGCGGTGAGTGAGCCGGAGTGCTCACGCTCGTCGGCGCACAGCACTTCGAGGCCCCATCCGCGCACGGCGGCGCGGGTGGCGGCGGCGTGCCGGGCGTGCCGGGCGAACACGTTGTCCAGGCCCTCCTCCGCCAGCATGCGCAGCGCCTCGTCCAGGCCATAGAGGAGGTTGGTGGCCGGGGTGTACGAGAAGGCACCCTTGGCGTTGGCGTCGATGATCGGTTGCCAGCTCCAGAAGGACCTGGGGAGCCGGGCGGTGCGGGAGGCGGCGAGTGCCTTGTCGCTCACGGCGTTGAAGCTGAGGCCCGGCGGCAGCATCAGCCCCTTCTGCGAGCCGGCGACGGTGACATCGACACCCCACTCGTCGTGCCGGTAGTCGATGGAGCCGAGTGAGGAGATGGTGTCGACGAGCAGCAGGGCGGGGTGGCCCACGGCGTCGATCGCCGCGCGCAGTTCGGGGATGCGACTGGTGACGCCGGTCGATGTCTCGTTGTGGACGACGCAGACCGCCTTGATGCGGTGGCCGGTGTCGGCGGCGAGCCGCTCGGCGAGCACCTCCGGGTCGGCTCCTCGGCGCCAGTCACCGGGTACGGCGTCGGTGTCGGCGTCGAGGCCCAGGCCGCGGGCCATCTCGCGCCAGAGCACGGCGAAGTGCCCGGTCTCGAAGGAGAGCACCCGGTCGCCGGGGCTGAGCGTGTTGACCAGCGCGGCCTCCCAGGCTCCCGTGCCGGAGGCCGGGTAGACGACGACGGGGCCCGCCGTCCCGAACACCGGTTTAAGGGCAGCGAGCAGACGCTTCGTCAGCTCGGCGAACTCCGGGCCGCGGTGGTCGATGGTGGGCGCCGCCATGGCGCGCAGGACCCGGTCGGGGACGTTGGTGGGGCCGGGGATCTGCAGGAAGTGGCGGCCGGTGCGGAGCGTCATGCGGTCGACTCCTCAAAGGTGTTGTGCCGTGAGACGGCACGCCATACCGTGAAGCGGCACATGGAGCGTAGGCTTCCCCTCGCCGACGCGTCAACGGCCCTGTACGGGTCGCGGGTTGGGATCGACGGGCGGCCGGCCGATCGGCGGACGGTCGATCGGCGGACGGTCGATCGGCAGGCAGGCAGGCAGGCAGGCAGGCAACGAATGCGTGAGGACTCGCGATGATGCAGAACGTGGCCAACACCCTGCGGGCGCTCGAGGAAGTGGCCGCCATGCAGCCCGTCGGCGTCGCCGACCTGGCCAGGTCCCTCGACCTGCCGAAGAGTTCCGTGCAGCGCTCCCTCGTCACGCTGCACACCACCGGCTGGATCCGCCCCGCCGGAGGAACCCCCACCCGCTGGGTGGTGACCACCAAGGCGCTGCACGTGGGACGGCACGCCACCGACGAGCTGGGCCTGCGGGACGCCGCCCTGCCGGTGATGGAAGAGCTGCGCGGGCGGACCGACGAGACGGTCCACCTGGCGGTCCGCGAGGGCGGAAGGGTGCTGCTGGTCGAGCGCCTCCAGACGAGCAAGGCCGTGCGCATCATCCTTCCGCTCGGCCAGGATCTTCCGATGCACGCCTCAGCGAACGGCAAGGCGGTGCTCGCGGCCGACCCCGACGACGCGGTCGAGCGCTACCTCGACGAGGGGCTGCCGCGCTACACCGGCACCACGGTCACCGACCGGGAGCAACTCCTCGCGGAGGTACGGGAGATCAGGGCGCGCGGCTACGCGACGAACTCCGGCGAGTGGCGCGCCGATGTCTCGGCGGTGGCCTCCGCCGTGCTCGGATCGGGAGGCCTGCCGGTGGCCAGCGTCAGCGTGAATGTGCCGACGAGCCGGATGACCGAGGACGCGGCCGCCACCTTCGGTGGCCTGGTACAGGAAGCCGCGCGGACGATCAGTACCCGAATCTCCTGATGCGCAAGGTGTCTTGACGAGTCATCAGACGGCTTCCATACTCTCGCCCCAACCCGAAACCCAGATTCCGGAATCCGGAACGTCCTGAATGTGTGGTGACCACCGACCGAAGGCGAGGAAGCCTCGTGTCAGACCAAGTCATCTCCATCATCGGCCTTGTGCTCGTGTTCGTCATCGCGACCTTCTCCAAGGTGCACATGGGCGTCATCGCAGTCGTCGCCACGTTCGTCGTCGGCACGGCCGTCGCCGGTGAGTCGGCGGACGAGCTTTTCGCCGGCTTTCCCGGCGACCTGTTCGTGGTGCTCGTCGGCGTGACCTTGCTGTTCGCGATCGCCAAGAACAACGGCACGGCGGACTGGCTCGTCCAGGCCTCGACCCGTGCCGTGCGCGGAAGAATCGCCCTCATCCCGTGGGTGATGTTTCTGATCACGGCGGCGCTGACGGCCTCCGGGGCAGTGGTCCCCGGCGCGGTGGGCATCATGGCGCCCATCGGCATGGGCTTCGCCGTGCGCCACAAAATCAACCCGGTCCTGATGGGACTGCTCGTCATCAACGGTGCCAGCGCGGGCGGCTTCTCGCCGATCAGCATCTTCGGCACCATCACCAACGGCGTGGTGCAGCGGGAGGACCTGCCCGGCAGCGAGGGCATGCTCTTCCTGACCTCGTTCCTCTTCAACCTGGCGCTGAGCGTGGTCGTCTTCTTCCTGTTCGGCGGCCGCAAGCTGCTGGGCAGGCGGGCGGAGAGCCCCGGTGGGGCGCCCGGTGACACGGGCGCCACACCAGGGGTCACCACGGGCGGTGACACGCCCGCCGCGTCGGTCCCGGCCCCGGCGGGCGAACCCGTACCGGCGTCGGCCCCGGCGGGCGGTCAGGTGGCTACCGGTGGTCAGGTGGCCGCCCCGCCGAAACCCCGGCCCTCCGCCCCCGATACAGACACCGACACCGAGGAGGTCCGCCTCGACCCCGTCCGCGCGCTCACCGTGCTCGGGGTGATCAGTCTGGCCGTCGGCTCCCTCGCCTTCGACCTCGACGTGGGCCTGATGGCCTTCGTGGTCTCGGCCGTCCTGTGCCTCGTCTCCCCCGCCTCGGCGAAGGGAGCCGTCGAGCGCTGCGCCTGGCCCACGGTCCTGCTGGTCTGCGGCATCGTGATGTACGTCAGCCTGATGGACAAGATGGGCACCATCAAGTGGGCCGGAGAGAGCGTCAGCGACCTCGGCACGCCTCTGGTGTCGGCGCTGCTGATCTGCGTGATCGGCGGCGTGGTGTCCGCGTTCGCGTCCACGACCGGCATCCTGGGCGCGCTCATCCCGCTGGCCGTCCCGTTCCTGGCCGGGGGCGAGATCGGCGCGATCGGAATGATCAGCGCCCTGGCCATCTCGTCCTCTGTGGTGGACTCCTCACCGTTCTCCACCAGTGGCGCGCTGACCGTGGCCGGCGCACCGGAGGAGATGCGGGACACCGTCTTCCGACGGCTGATGGCATGGGGCCTGAGCATGACCCTGATCGCCCCGCTCGCGACCTGGGTCATCCTCATCGTCCCCGGCCAGCTGTAATAGCGCAGCGTCCGGGGCCGCTCACCGGGTCAACTGCCCGAGCGCGACGTTGAGTTCGAGGACGTTGACCCGCGGCTCCCCCATGAATCCGAGGTCCCGGCCGTCCTTGTGTGTGTCGACGAGCTTTTGGACCCGAGTGACGGAGAGGTGGTTGCGCTCCGCGACGCGGTGCACCTGGAGGTCGGCGTACTCGGGGGAGATCGCCGGGTCGAGTCCGGAGCCGGAGGAGGTGACGGCGTCGGCCGGGACGTCCGAGGCCTTCACCTTGTACGCCGCCGTGGAGTTGTCCTTGACGACGGCGGCCTTGGCGGACTCGACCTGCTTCACCAACTCCTTGTTGTCACC
The DNA here is from genome assembly GCF_049844455.1 of Streptomyces fractus. Classification (NCBI taxonomy): domain Bacteria; kingdom Bacillati; phylum Actinomycetota; class Actinomycetes; order Kitasatosporales; family Streptomycetaceae; genus Streptomyces; species Streptomyces fractus. The sequence goes on from NZ_JBMYHI010000002.1 coordinate 705,434, forward strand.
GGAGAGGTTGGTGGCGCCGGAGAGGATCAGCTTGTACTGGGTGTTCACGCTGTTCTCACCGAGGCCGTTGGAGGGCCGCGACTGGAACCACGTCAGGTCCGGCTTCCCGTCCTTGGTGAGGTACCTCTGGCCGATGAGGGAGGAGCCGACGACCTTGCCCTCGGACGTGACCTCGGATCCGTTGGCCTTGTCGTGGAACGCCACCTGCGCGACGCCGGTCACCGCCAGAGGGTAGAGCACGCCGCACACGACGGTGAGGACGATCAGGGCGCGCACCCCGGCCCACAGCAACCGGCCTGTGTTTCCTACGGAGTTGTTCATGGCCTTAACCGATTCCAGGGATGAGGGAGATGAGGAGGTCGATGAGCTTGATGCCGATGAACGGCGCGACGAGCCCGCCCAGGCCGTAGATCCCGAGGTTGCGGCGGAGCAGCCTGTCCGCGCTCACCGGCCGGTACTGGACGCCCTTCAGGGCGAGCGGTACCAGCGCGATGATGATGATCGCGTTAAAGACGACCGCGGAGAGGATCGCCGAGTCCGGGCTGGACAGGCCCATGATGTTGAGCTTGTCCAGGCCCGGGTAGACCGCCGCGAACAGCGCCGGGATGATCGCGAAGTACTTCGCGACGTCGTTGGCTATCGAGAAGGTCGTCAACGCGCCCCGGGTGATGAGGAGTTGCTTGCCGATCTCGACGATCTCGATGAGCTTGGTCGGGTCCGAGTCGAGGTCGACCATGTTGCCGGCCTCCTTCGCGGCCGACGTACCGGTGTTCATCGCGACACCCACGTCCGCCTGTGCGAGGGCTGGCGCGTCGTTGGTGCCGTCGCCGGTCATCGCGACGAGCTTGCCGCCCGCCTGCTCCCGCTTGATGAGGGCCATCTTGTCCTCGGGAGTGGCCTCCGCGAGGAAGTCGTCGACGCCCGCCTCCTCGGCGATCGCCTTGGCGGTCAGCGGGTTGTCGCCCGTGATCATCACGGTCTTGATGCCCATGCGGCGCAGTTCGACGAACCGCTCGCGCATGCCGTCCTTGACGACGTCCTTCAGGTGGATGACACCGAGGACACGGGCGCCCCCGGCGTCCTCGACCGCCACGAGCAGCGGCGTACCGCCGGCCTCGGAGATCCGGTCGGCGAGCGTGCCCGCGTCCTCGGCGATGCGGCCACCCCGCTCCTCGACCCAGGCGATGACCGAACCGGCCGCCCCCTTGCGGATCTTGCGCCCGTCCACGTCGACACCCGACATGCGTGTCTGGGCGGTGAACTCGACCCACTCGGCGCCCGTCAGCTCGCCCTGATGCCGCTCGCGCAGCCCGTACTTCTCCTTGGCGAGGACCACCACGGAGCGGCCCTCAGGTGTCTCGTCGGACAACGAAGAGAGTTGCGCGGCGTCGGCGACCTCGGCCTCGGTGGTGCCGCGCACCGGCACGAACTCGGCGGCCCGGCGGTTGCCCAGGGTGATGGTGCCGGTCTTGTCGAGCAGCAAGGTGGACACATCGCCCGCTGCCTCGACCGCCCTGCCGGACATGGCGAGTACGTTGCGCTGCACGAGCCGGTCCATGCCCGCGATGCCGATCGCGGAGAGCAGCGCGCCGATGGTGGTCGGGATCAGACACACCAACAGGGCCACGAGGACGACCATGGTGAGGTGTTTGCCCGCGTAGTCGGCGAACGGCGGCAGCGTGGCCACCGCGAGCAGGAAGACGACGGTCAGCGAGGCCAGCAGGATGTTCAGCGCGATCTCGTTCGGTGTCTTCTGCCGGGCGGCGCCCTCGACCAGGTTGATCATGCGGTCGATGAACGTCTCGCCGGGCTTCGTCGTGATCTTGACGACGACGCGGTCGGAGAGCACCTTCGTTCCGCCGGTGACCGCGCACCGGTCGCCGCCGGACTCGCGGATGACCGGGGCGGATTCGCCGGTGATCGCCGATTCGTCGACGGAGGCCACGCCCTCGACGACGTCACCGTCGCCGGGGATGATGTCGCCGGCCTCGCAGACGACGAGGTCGCCGATCGTCAGCTGCGTACCGGCGACCCGCTCCTCGCGGTCCCCCGCCAGACGCCGCGCCACGGTGTCGGTCTTCGCCTTGCGCAGCGTGTCCGCCTGCGCCTTGCCACGCCCCTCGGCGACGGCCTCCGCCAGGTTCGCGAAGATCACCGTCAGCCACAGCCAGGCACTGATCGTCCAGCCGAACCAGTCGGCCGGATTCAGGCACGAGAACACCGTCGTCAGCACGGACCCGATCAGCACCACGAACATCACGGGCGACTTGGCCATGACGCGCGGATGGAGCTTGCGGCAGGCTTCGGGCAGCGACTTCAGCAACTGCTTGGGGTCGAACAGGCCCCCGCCGACCTTGCCGCCGCCGGGCTTGTGCCCGGTGGGCACGTCCGGGTGGCGCGCCCTGGTAGGTGTGACAGTGGACGTGGACGCGGACGTGGACGTGGACATCGTGTCCTCGGAATTCTCGAAACGTTCGGTACGTGCAGTGCGTACGGTCATGACGCGAGCCCTTCCGCGAGCGGGCCGAGCGCGAGCGCCGGGAAGTACGTCAGGCCGGTGATGATCAGGAGCGTGCCGACCAACAGGCCGGTGAAGAGCGGCTTGTTGGTGCGCAGCGTGCCCGCCGTCGCCGGGACGGGACGCTGCTCGGCCAGCGAACCGGCGAGCGCGAGCACGAACACCATCGGCAGGAAGCGGCCGAGCAGCATCGCGAGGCCGATCGTGGTGTTGAACCACTGCGTGTCCGCGGACAGGCCCGCGAAGGCCGAGCCGTTGTTGTTGGCTCCGGACGTGTACGCGTAGAGGATCTCGGAGAATCCGTGCGCGCCGGGGTTGAGCATGGAGTTCGGCGGGGTCGGCAGGGCCATCGCCAGGGCGGTGAAGACCAGGACGATGGCCGGCGTGATGAGGATGTAGCAGGCCGCGAACTTGATCTCGCGGGTGCCGATCTTCTTGCCGAGGTACTCGGGGGTGCGGCCGACCATCAGGCCGGCGATGAACACCGCGATGATCGCCATGATCAGCATGCCGTAGAGACCGGATCCGGTGCCGCCGGGCGCGATCTCGCCGAGCTGCATGCCGAGCAGGTTGAGTCCGCCGCCCAGTCCGGTGTTGGAGGAGTGGAAGGAGTTCACCGCGCCGGTCGAGGTGAGCGTCGTGGAGATCGAGAAGATCGCCGACGCTCCGATGCCGAAGCGGGTCTCCTTGCCCTCCATCGCCCCGCCCGCGGCGTCGAAGGCCGGGCCGTGGTGGGCGAACTCGGTCCACATCATCAGGGCGACGAAGCCGATCCAGATGGTCGCCATCGTGGCGAGGATCGCGTAGCCCTGCTTGACCGAGCCGACCATGCGGCCGAAGGTGCGGGTCAGTGCGAACGGGATGAGCAGGATCAGGAAGACCTCGAAGAGGTTCGAGAACGCGGTGGGGTTCTCGAAGGGGTGGGCCGAGTTGGCGTTGAAGTAGCCGCCGCCGTTGGTGCCCAGCTCCTTGATGGCCTCCTGGGAGGCGACGGCGCCGCCGTTCCACTGCTGGCCGCCTCCCACGAACTGGCCGACGGAGTGGATGCCGGAGAAGTTCTGGATGGCGCCGCAGGCGACCAGGACGAGCGCGCCGACGACGGCGATCGGGACCAGGATCCGGACGACGCCGCGCACCAGGTCGGCCCAGAAGTTGCCCAGTTCACCGGTACACGAGCGGGCGAAGCCGCGTACAAGGGCGACCGCCACGGCGATCCCCACGGCCGCCGAGACGAAGTTCTGCACGGCGAGCCCGGCGGTCTGCACGACGTGGCCCATGGCCTGCTCGCCCGCGTACGACTGCCAGTTGGTGTTGGAGACGAAGGACGCGGCCGTGTTGAAGGCCTGGTCCGGGTCGATCGAGGCGAAGCCGAGCGAGCCGGGCAGGCTGCCCTGCACGCGCTGGAGCAGGTAGAGGAAGAGGACGCTCACCGCCGAGAAGGCGAGGACGCCGCGCAGGTAGGCGGTCCAGCGCATCTCGGCGTCCGGGTTGGCGCCGATGCCCTTGTAGATCCACCTCTCCACCCGCAGGTGCTTCCCGGAGGAGTAGACCCGCGCCATGTGGTCGCCGAGGGGCCGGTACGCCAGTGCCAGCGCCGCTGTCAGCGCGAGCAGCTGGAGCACTCCGGCGAGTTCGGGGCTCATATCTGTACTCAGAACCTCTCCGGGTAGATGAGGGCGAGGACGAGATAGCCCAGGAGGGCGACGGCCACGACGAGGCCGACCATGTTCTCGACGGTCACAGCTTGGTCACCCCCTTGGCGACGAGTGCCACCAGCGCGAAAACCGCGATCGTGGTGACGACGAAGGCCACGTCGGCCATCGTGAGCTCCCTGGGTGAAAGTCTTGATTCGGAACTGACACTCAGAGGAAACCCCCGGTCAGGGCGGGTATCGCGCCCCGTTGACGGCTCCCATACGTCACTGCGGGCGCCCTTGACGCGTCTCTTACGCGACCAGGGGCGGGCGGCGGTCGTGGAACGGTTCCGGGAGTGTCCGGGAGCTGTCACATTCGGCGTCCGGCTCTGGTTCGCGGGGCCGGGCGGGCGCATCGTCGACACATGGGGGCAGCCCTCCCGGACCGCCCCACCGGCCTACCGACCCACTGGCCCACCCGGAGGTTCGCCATGTGTATCCACCGCCCCGCGTGCCCGAACTCCGAGCACGTCGTCGCCGCCCACCCCGAGCAGGGCTGGGGCCTGCGCTGCGACGGCACGATCGTCTTCGACGACACGGGAGAGCTGCGGCCCGACGGCGGCGTCGTGTCCCCGCACCGGATGCACCCGGCACCGGTGGAGCGGCTCGCCGTCGCGGCCTGAGGGTGTTCGCCGCCTCACGCCCAGAGGGCCACCGCGAGTGCCGCGCCCAGGAACGCCGCGCCGACTCCCGCCACGACGCTGCCGACGACGTTGACCACGGCGTAGAAGCGCGCCCCGTTCTCGGCCAGGCGCAGGGCCTCGTACGAGAACGTGGAGTACGTGGACAGCGCCCCGCACAGTCCGGTGCCGAGCAGCAGTTGCACCTGGGAGGACGCGCCTCCGGCCGCGACGGCTCCGGTGACCAGGCCGAGGATCAGGGAGCCCGTCACATTGACGGCGAACGTGCCCCAGGGGAACACCGAGTCGTGCCGGGACTGGACGGCGCGGTCGGTGAGATAGCGCAGCGGGGCGCCGACCATCGCGCCCACGATCACCAACAACCAGTTCACGCGCCGAAGCCCTCCATGCCGGGGAAGACCGGGGCGCCCGCGAGTCCCGCGGCGTGGGCGCGGTGCACGGTCTCGGATGTCACCGCCGCCTCCCTTCGACGACGCGGCGCGTCAGATGTGCCGCGGCCCACACCGACGCGAGCGCCACGCACACCGTCAGGGCCAGATAGCCGAGGGCGGTGCGCGCGTGTCCCTGGTCGATCAGGTTCCTGATGTCCACGGCGTACGTGGAGAACGTCGTGAAGCCGCCGAGGACGCCGGTGCCGAAGAACGGCCGGACGAGGCGGTGGGCCGTCCACACCTCCGAGATGACGACCATGAAGACGCCGATGACGGCGCAGCCGATCGCGTTGACGACGAGCGTCGTCCAGGGGAAGGCGCCGGTCGCCGTGGGCCACAGCAGGCTCGCCCCGTAGCGGGCGCTCGCGCCGACCGCGCCGCCGAGCGAGACCGCGACGACAACGGGCCCCTGCCCTCGCCGCGCGCCCTTGCTCGGGACGGGGACACGCAGGTCCACGTCCGGATCGACGGGTTCGTGTCGCATCGGGGTGCGGGCCTCTCCCACGTACGTCTCCTACTCACCGGGCACACACGTTACGGGTGCGCGTCGTCGCGAGCAGGGACCGTTGGCGGCGTCGGTGCCGCGGTTGGAGGACGGCGGGCCCCACCGCCGCGCGGTGATCACGATCACCGCCGCGAAGATCCTACCTCGCACCGTGCCGGGCCACCGTCCGGCGACAGTCCGCGCACGGTTTCGCAGATCGACGGGCGCGCGACACTACGTCGTCGCCAAAACCGGGCATCACCGTAGAGGTCCCATACCGCTCCCTCCCCTTGCCCTGCGCTGTGCGCGCCCCGAAAGGACGACTCAAGCGTGGCCACTCCCCCTCCCCCTGTACCTCCCTCTGTCCCTTCCTCCGTCCCTGTCCCTGCTCCTGGCCCTGGCCTGCGGATCGCGTCGGGATGCCGGCTGCCCGTACGGAAATGGATCGCGCTCGTTCCGCTCGTCCTGGTCGCCGGGTGGGTGGCCTGGAACTGGCCCGTGTTCACCTCGGGGCTCGCGCAGTTGCGCGGCGCGGACCCCGGCTGGCTGCTTGCCGCCGCCGCGGTCACGGTCGCGTGCTGGGTGCCGGTGTGTCTGCTGCGGCAGGGCGCCGTCCTCGAACCGCTGCCCGCGGGACGGCTGTTCGCCTCGCAGGTCGCCGCGGGGTCCGCCAACCACCTGCTGCCCGCGGGGCTCGGCGCCCACGTGGTGACGCTGCGCTTCATGCGCTCGTGCGGAATATCGGCGAACCGCGCGTGCGCCGCGCTGGCGCTGTACTCGCTGGCGCAGCCCATCGGCCGGTACGGGCTGCTGCTCGCCCTGATGGCGGCCTCGCCTGACGCGCTGTCGCTCGGCGGGCTGATGCCGGCCGAGCGTGGCGGCCTGGCGGTGCTCCTGATCGTCGCGCTGGTCGCCGTCGCGGCCGGGGTGCTGTGGTGGGTGCGGCCGCTGCGCGGGGCCGTCCGGGACTTCCTGGCCACCGCGCTGACCGACGTGCGGGCCCTGCACGCGCGGCCCGCCCGCGCGCTGGCCCTGTGGTGCGGGGCGGTCGGCTTTCCCGCGTTGCAGGCCACCGTCATGGTCGCGGTGGCGCGCTCCCTCCAGATGCCGGTGCCGTCGCTGGACATCGCCCTCGCGTATCTGGCGGCCTCTGCCGTGGCCGGGGTGGTGCCGACGCCTGGCGGGATCGGGTCCGTCGAGGCGGCGCTCGCCATCGCGCTGGTGAGCGCGGGGTCACCGGTCGTCGAGGCGACCGCGGCGGTCGTCGGCTTCCGTCTGCTCACCGTCTGGGGGCCGCTGCTGCCCGGCGCGTTGGTGCTGGCCGCGCTGGTGCGTCGCAAGGTGATCTGACGGCCGCCGGTCCACCAGGGCGTACAGCAGCCCGAGTTGGAGCCATACGAAGGTGTTGCCGCCGACGAAGCCGTCCACGCCGCCGGAGTCGTACCGCCACAGCCACACGACGCTGCTGCACAGCAGCGCGTACGCCGTGCCCGTCCAGGCCAACCTGGCCCGGCTGAGCGGGAGTTCGAGGGCGCGGTCGGCGAGGACGGCGAGTGCGGGCAGCACCCAGACGAGGTGGTGGACCCAGGTGACGGGGCTGATGAGGCAGGCGGCGACGCCGGTGGCCGCGATGCCGAGGCGTACGTCCGCGGCGCCCGCCCGGCGGACGCGGTGCGCCCACAGCGCGGCGACGGCGAGCGCCCCGCACGCCCACCACATGGGACTCGGTGCGGCCGGGTGGGCGAGGCGGGCCAGCGCGCCCTGCCAGGACTGGTTGGAGACGTAGGCCAGTTCACCGAGGCGGCTGGTGTCCCACAGCGCCGTGCCCCAGAAGGCCCGCGAGGTGCCGGGCGCGAGCAGGTGGGCGAGCAGGGTCGCGGCGGCGGCCACTCCGGAGGCGGTGGCCGCGGCACGCCGGCGGCGCGTGATCGGCAGATAGCCGATGAACAGGGCGGGGGTGAGCTTGACGGCGGCGGCGAGGCCGATGCCCACGCCCGCGAACCGTCCGCCGCGCTCCAACTGCCTTGCGTCGCACAGGACGAGGAGCAGCAGGAAGAGATTGACCTGGCCGAAGCTGACGGTGTCGTAGACCGGTTCGAGGAGCGCGAACAGGCAGCCCGCGACGATGTGGGCGGGCAGCGGCGGCCAGCCGTGCCGCCGGATGACCGGCCCGGCGAGCAGCCGCAGGACGAGCACCGCCGCGGCGAGGTTCGCCGTGGTGCCGACGGCGACGGTGAGGGGCCAGCTGAGCAGGGTCATCGGCCCCATGCACAGCGCGGCGAACGGCGGATACGTGAACCCGTAGGCCTGCCCCGGCACGCGGTAGTCGTAGAGGCCGCCGGAACGACCGGCCCAGAAGTGCACGGCGTCGTAGTAGACGCGCAGGTCGAACCAGTGGCGGTGCAGGGGGACCAGCGCCAGGAAGAGGGCGACCGCCGCGCACAGTGCGGTCAGGGCCACCAGCGTCCGGGTGTCGGTCCGTGGTCGGGCGCGCTGCCAGGTGGTCACAGGATGCTCCTCGCCTCTGCCGCGTCGAGTCCCGAGGTGCGCTCGGCCCACTGGCGGGCCCACCAGAGCGCTCCGAGGGCGGCCAGCGCGCCGCACGTGGCGACGGCCGCCTGGGTCGCGTCCGGGGCGGTTCCGCTGGGGAGTTCGGCGAGGGCGAGGATGCCGCTGGCCACGACGAGTGCCCGCCGCACCGGTCCGGACGGCGCCGCGGCGGCCAGCGGGAACAGCCCCCACAGCGCGTACCAGGGCCGTATCGCCGGGCCGAGGACGACGACGGCGAGCAGGCTCAGGCCCAGCGCGAACAGCGGGCCGCGCCGGGGTCCGCGCGACCAGAACACGAGGACGCAGACGGCGGCCGCCGCGAGGCCCGCGATGCGCCAGGCCGGGACGGCGAGCGGGGCGAAGCCGCTGCCCGCGCCGTGCAGTGCCGCCTCGGTGATCCGGCCGAGTATCGAGGTGAGGGCCCAGTTGTGGTGGGTGATCGGGGTGCTGAGCGCCCCGATCCAGCCGTATCCGCCGCCGAGGAGCGCGGTGACGGCGGCGGTCGTCACCAGCGCGATCCCGGTGGTGGCGGCCGCTGCCCTGAGCCATCTGTACCGCCCGTCGAGGTGTCCCGCCCAGAACACCACGACGGCCAGTAGGCCCAGCGCGGCGGGCGCCTTCACCAGCGCGGCGAGCGCCATCAGGACCGCGGCCAGGACGTGGGCACGGCGCTGCGCGGCGACGAGGCCGAGGCCGAGTACCCCCAGCATCAGGGCGTCGTTGTGCGCGCCGGCCACGAGGTGGAGCAGCAGCAGCGGATTGAGCGCGCCGAGCCACAGCGCGGCGGCGCGGCGCTGTGGCTCGGCGCGGGTCAGCAGGACCAGCGACAGCACCATCAGCGCCACGCCGAGCAGCGCCACGCCTCTCAACCCGAGGACGCCGCCTGTCAGTTCGGCCCGTGCGAGGCGTGCGGCGGGCTCGGCGAACGGCAGGAACACCGGGCCGTACGGTGTCGGGGTGTGCTGCCACACCGCGGGCACCTGCGCGGCGAGCGGCCCGCCGAGGACGGCCGGGCCGTGGGTGTAGACGTCGATGTGGGCGTCGAACATGGCGCCCTGGGCGAGGTAGCTGTAGACGTCGCGGCTGAACAGGGGCGGGGCGAGGAGCAGGGGCGCGGCCCAGACGGCGAGGGTGGCGACCATGCCGCGCGTGCCCGGGGGCCGGGGTCCCAGGACGGTGCGGCCCAGCATGACCCAGGCGGCGACGAGCAGCACCAGGCCGAAGTAGGCGCCGAAGAGGCCGAGGGCGGCGGGCCCCGATGTGGGGTCGGGGAGGTCGTCGACCGGGAGCGCGCCGGCGTATCCGCCGCCGAGGGCCACCGCCGCGGTTCCGGTCAGCCCCAGGAGCCGACATCGGTGGACGTGGGACGCGTCGCCGGGAGTGAGCACCCGGTGAGCGTGCCCGGGTCCGGTGGCCGGGAGGGAACGCGCGCGTCAGCGGGGCGGGTCGGGAACATGTCCTGTCGTGCGGCGCCGAGCCCGTTGCGCGAGGTCGCACGGGACACGAGTTGGTACATTCGCGACCCCGAACCCCATATGCCGCACATGAGGAGCGTGGTGCCGATGACGCCGCTCGCCCTGTTCCTGCCCGAGCTGGGCGCGGTCCCGCGCTGGCTGCAGATCACGGCGGCCGTGGTGGTCCTCGGCCTCATGGCCACGCGCGTGTGGCTGTTCTTCCGGCGCCGGAAGTAGCGGCGCCCCGGCCCGCCCCCGACGCTCAGGGGGCGGGCCGGCCGGTCCGTGATCAGCCCTGGACGCGGATCAGCTTCTTGTTGGCGAACTCCGCCATGCCGTACTTGCCGAGCTCACGGCCGATGCCCGAGCGCTTGACGCCGCCGAAGGGCAGGTCCGCCTGGGTGCCGGCGAAGCCGTTGATCCACACCATGCCGGTGTCGAGCTGGTCGGCGACCCGCTTGGCGCGCTCGACGTCGCCGCTCCAGACCGCGCCGCCGAGCCCGTACGGCGAGCTGTTGGCCAGCTCGACGGCGGCGTCCTCGTCGGTCACCGGGTAGACGACGGCCACGGGGCCGAACAACTCCTCGGTGTAGGCGCGCATTTCGGGCGTGATGCCGGTCAGCACGGTCGGCTCGACGTACGCGCCGGGGCCCTCGCCGCGGCCGCCGCCGGTGTGCAGCGTGGCACCCTTGTCGACGGCGTCCTTGATCTGGCCGAGCAGCTGGTCGGCGGCGGCGCGCGAGGACAGCGGGCCGAATCGCGTGCCGGGCTCCAGCGGGTCGCCCGGCTCCACCCGCGCGACGCTCGCGGTCAGTTCGCGCACGAAGTCCTCGTACAGGCCCTCCTGGACGAGGAAGCGCTTCGGCGAGTTGCAGGCCTGCCCCGCGTTGCCGAGCCGGCCGCCCGCCGCCGCGCGGGCCGTCTTCGCGACGTCCTCGGTGTCCAGGAGGATGAACGCGTCGGAGCCGCCCAGTTCGAGGACGCACTTCTTCAGGTTGCGGCCCGCGATCTCGGCGACCGCCGAGCCGGCCCGCTCACTGCCGGTCAGCGAGACACCCTGGTTGCGGGGGTCGGCGATGATGTCGGCGACCTGGTCGTTGGTGGCGAAGACGTTGATGTACGCGCCGGACGGCAGGCCGGCGTCCGTGAAGATCTGCTCCATCGCGAGGGCCGCCTGCGGGCAGCTGGGGGCGTGCTTGAGCAGGATCGTGTTGCCGAGCATCAGGTTCGGCGCGGCGAACCGGGCCACCTGGTAGTACGGGAAGTTCCACGGCATGATCCCGAGCAGCGAGCCCAGCGGGGCGGTGCGCACGGTGGCGGTGCCGCCGCCGCTGACCGAGAGCTCCTCGTCGGCGAGGAAGCCGGGGCCCTGGGTGGCGTAGTACTCGTAGATGCTGGTGACGATGTCGATCTCGCCCTTGGCCTGGGCGAGCGGCTTGCCCATCTCCAGGCTGATGATGCGGGCGAGCTCGTCCTTGCGCTCCTGGTAGATCTCGCCGACACGGCGCAGCACGGCAGAGCGGGTCTCGACGGGCGAGTTGCGCCAACTCTGGTAGGCCGCGTGGGAGTCGGCCAGTGCCGTCTCGATCTGCTTCGCGGTCGCCTCGGGAAATTCCTCGAGGGTCTCGCCGGTCGCGGGGTTCACCGTTTTGTAGGCCGTCATGCTCGCGACCATACCTTTCGTGTCCGGGACGCCGCGATGCCCCGGAAACATGCTACGAGATATTGACGCTGCTACAGCAATGCGTGGAGTGTTGTCTCATCCGAGGACAAGGGGATTGCCATGGCCGGCGTCGAGTTCCGGACCGCCCCGACGCACTACCGCCACTGGACGCTGAAGACCGAAGGGGCCGTCGCCACGCTCACCATGGACGTGGCGGAGCAGGGCGGCCTCGTTCCCGGCTACGAACTCAAGCTCAACTCCTACGACCTCGGCGTCGACATCGAGCTCTACGACGCCGTGCAGCGGCTGCGCTTCGAGCACCCCGAGGTACGTGCGGTGGTGGTGACGAGCGGCAAGGAGAAGGTGTTCTGCGCCGGGGCGAACATCCGGATGCTGGCCGGATCGAGTCACGCGTGGAAGGTGAACTTCTGCAAGTTCACGAACGAGACGCGGGGCGCCATCGAGGACGCCTCCGCGCACTCGGGACAGACCTATCTCGCCGCCCTCAACGGCACGGCGTCCGGCGGCGGTTACGAGCTGGCGCTCGCCTGCGAGCGGATCCTGCTGGTCGACGACCGCTCGTCGGCGGTGTCCCTGCCCGAGCTGCCGCTGCTGGGCGTACTGCCCGGCACGGGCGGCCTGACCCGGCTCGTCGACAAGCGGCACGTGCGCCGCGACCGCGCCGACTACTTCGCCACGAAACCGGAGGGCGTGGGCGGCAGGCGGGCCGCGCAGTGGCGCCTGGTCGACGAGGCGGTGCCGCGCAGGGAGTGGGAGCACACCGTCGCCGCCCGCGCCGCCGAGGCCGCCGACCGCTCCGACCGCCCGGCGGGCGAACCCCAGGGGATCCGGCTCACCCCGCTGGAGAAGACCCGGACCGCGGACCGGGCCGCGTACCGGTACGTGCACGCGACCCTCGACCGCGCCCGCCGCACCGTGGAGATCACTCTCGAAGGCCCGGCGGAGGACGCGCCGGCCGACCTCGCCGCCCTGCACCGGCAGGGCGACGCGAGCTGGCCGCTCGCCCTGGCCCGCGAGCTCGACGACCTCGTCCTCGATCTGCGTACGAACGAACCGGAGTTGGGCACCTGGGTCGTACGGAGTCGGGGCGACGCCTCCCGCGTCCTCGGCCACGACGCCCTGCTGCTCGCCCACCGCGACGACTGGCTCGCCCGCGAGATCACGCTCTATCTCAAGCGCACGCTGAAGCGCCTCGACCTGAGCAGCCGCAGCCTCATCGCCCTGATAGAGCCGGGCAGTTGCTTTGCCGGGACACTCCTGGAGACCGTGCTCGCGGCCGACCGCTCCTTCCAACTGGCCGGAGTCTTCGAGGAGATCGCCCCGGACGCCGAACCGGCCGCGCTCGTCGTCGGCCCGATGAACCTCGGCCCGCTCCCCATGAGCAACGGGCTGAGCCGGCTTGAGACCCGCTTCCTCGGCGACGAGGAGTCACTGGCGGCCGTCCGCGCCACAGAGGGTCGGCCGCTGGACGCCGAAGAGGCCGAGAGGCTCGGCCTGGTCACCTTCGCCCCCGACGACATCGACTGGGACGAGGAAGTGCGGATCTCGCTGGAGGAGCGGGCCGTGTTCAGCCCGGACGCCCTCACAGGGCTTGAGGCGAACCTGCGCTTCGCGGGCCCCGAGACACTGGAAACCAAGATCTTCGGACGGCTCACCGCCTGGCAGAACTGGATCTTCAACCGTCCCAACGCCTCTGGCCCCGAAGGGGCCCTGCGCAGGTACGGCACAGGACAGCGCGCCGAATACGACCGGAAGCGGGTGTGACGATGGCGCTCACCGCCGACTACACGGACAAGATCCCCAACAATGTGGACCTTCACGAGGACCGCCGCCTCCAACGGGCCCTGGAGTCCTGGCAGCCCAACTTCCTGACGTGGTGGGACTCGATGGGCCCCACCCTGCCCACCGACGACGTGTATCTGCGCACCGCGGTCGATGTCGGCCGCGACGGCTGGGCGCAGTTCGGGCACGTCGCGATGCGCGACTACCGGTGGGGTGTGTTCCTGGCCGAGCCGAAGCCCGACCGCCGGATCGCCTTCGGAGCGCACAGGGGCGAGCCTGCCTGGCAGCAGGTACCCGGCGAGTACCGGGCCGACCTTCAGCGCCTCATCGTCATCCAGGGCGACACCGAACCGGCCAGCGTCGAGCAGCAGCGCAACCTCGGTGCGACCGCGCCCAGCCTCTACGACCTGCGCAATCTCTTCCAGGTGAACGTGGAGGAGGGACGGCACCTGTGGGCGATGGTGTATCTGCTGCACGCCTACTTCGGCCGTGAGGGGCGCGAGGAGGCCGAGGAGCTGCTGCACCGCAACTCCGGCAGCGACGAATCGCCGCGCATCCTGGGCGCGTTCAACGAGGAGACGCCCGACTGGCTGTCCTTCTTCATGTTCACGTACTTCACCGACCGCGACGGCAAGTACCAGTTGGGCACGCTCAAGGAGTCGGCCTTCGACCCGCTGTCGCGCACATGTGAGTTCATGCTCAAGGAAGAGGCGCATCACATGTTCGTCGGCACCACCGGCATCGACCGGGTGGTGCTGCGCACGGCCGAGCTGATGCGCGAGCACGACACCGACGAGGTGACCGCCCGCGGCGGCATCCCGCTCGACGTGATCCAGAAGTACATCAACTTCCACTACTCGGTCTCGCTCGACCTGTTCGGCTCGGAGACGTCGACGAACGTCGCGAACTACTACACCTCGGGGCTCAAGGGCCGCTGGGGCGAGGAGCGCCGCAAGGACGACCACACCCTGACCGACGACTCGTTCCTGGTCGACGCGCTGGTCGACGGCGCGATCGGGCAGCGGGAGGTCGCCGCGCTCGTGGGCCTCAACACCGATCTGCGCCGCGAGTACATCCGCGACTGCCACAGCGGCCTGAACCGGTGGAACCGTCTCCTTGAGGAGGCCGGAGTCGACCGGCGGCTGTATCTGCCGCACATCGCGTTCAACCGGCAGGTCGGCGCGTTCTCCGCCGTCGAGGTGGCCCCCGACGGCACGGTGCTCACCGCCGACGCGTGGGAGGACGGCAAGGGTGCCTGGCTGCCGACCGAGGTGGACAAGACGTACATCCGCTCGCTGATGCGGCCCGTGCACGAGCCCGGCCGGATCGCCTCCTGGATCGCCCCGCCGCGCCAGGGCATCAACGGCAAGCCGTTCGACTACGAGTACGTGCACCTCACTTGAAGCCGACGACCGGGGAGCCGATGATGAGCGGGAGCCCGACGATGAGCGAACCCTTCAACGCGTGCCGCTATCTGCTCGACCGCCGGCTCGACCACGGTGACGGCGACCGCCCCGCCTTGACCGGTCCCGCGGGCGAGTTCTCCTACGCGGAACTGCACGACCGGGTGTGCCGCACGGCGAGCGGCCTGCGTGCGATCGGCCTGCGGCCCGAGCAGCGCGTGATGCTGTTCATGGCCGACTCCCCCGACCTCGTCACCGTCTTCCTCGCCGCGCTGCGGGTCGGTGCGATACCGGTGCCGGTGTCGACGATGCTGCACGCGGGCGACCTCGCCGAACTGCTGCGGGACGCGCGGGCGGCGTTCCTGGCGGTCGACTCCTCGTACGCGGCGGTGGCCGACAAGGCGGTGCCGGACGCTCCGGAGCTGCGAGGGCTGCTCGCCGGGGACGGTGTCACGTTCACGGGCGGCCTCCCGGTGCACCGGCTGCGGGAGTTGGCCGGGGCGGCCCCGGACACCGACGCGTACGCCACCACGGCCGACTCCCCCGGCTTCTGGCTCTACACGTCCGGCACCACCGGCTCGCCGAAGGCCGCGATGCACCGGCACGGCGCGATCGCCGAGGTCTGCGAGACGTACGGGGCCCAGGTCCTCGGCATTCGGCCCGGCGACCGGTGTCTGTCGGCGGCCAAGGCGTTCTTCGCGTACGGTCTCGGCAACTCGCTGCTGTTCCCGCTCGCGGTGGGGGCGACGACGGTGCTCGAACCGGAGCCGTCCCGCCCGGAGTTGCTGGCCGCGCGGGCCCGCGAGTTCGGCGCGACGCTGTTCTTCGCGGGGCCGACGTTCTTCGCCAACATGCTCCGCGCCGGTCTGCCCGGGGACGCGCTCACGGGCGTGAGACTCGCGGCGTCCGCGGGCGAGCCGCTGCCCGCCGCCCTCCAGCACCGCTGGAGCGAACGCTTCGGCGTCGACATCATCGACGGCATCGGCATGACCGAGACGCTGCACATCTTCCTGTCGAACGCTCCGGGGGCGATCCGCCCCGGCACGACGGGCCGCCCGGTGCCCGGCTACGAACTGCGCGTCCTCGACGAGGAGGGCCGCGAGACACCGACCGGCACACCCGGCACCCTGCACGTGCGCGGCCGCTCCGTCGCCACCGGCTACTGGTCGCGCTACGACGAGTCCCGCCAGGTGTTCCGCGGCGAATGGCTGCGCACCGGGGACACCTACGTACGCGACGAAGACGGCTACTTCACCTGTCTCGGCCGCACCGGGGACATGCTCAAGGCCGGTGGCATCTGGGTGTCCCCCGCCGAGGTCGAGGCGCGCCTGCTCGAACACCCCGCGGTCGCCCAGGCCGCGGTCGTCGCGGCGACGGACACGGACGGCCTGGAGAAGCCCGTCGCGTACGTCGTCACGTCGCCGGGGCAGCGCGTCACCGCCGGTGAACTCATCGCGTACTGCCGCACCGGGCTTCCCTCGTTCAAGCGGCCCCGGCACGTGCTGTTCACCGAGGCGCTGCCGACGACCGCGACCGGCAAGATCCGCCGCGTGGAGCTACGGGCCCGCGCGGCCGACGACGTGACCGCTTCCCGAGAACCGTACGAGGAGACCTGATGCTGGACGGCCACCCGCTGATCGACGTCCACCTCCACCCGGCGCGCCTGTCCACGCTGAAACCCACGTACGAGGAGTGGACGCAGGGCATCGCCGACCACGATCTCCTCGCCCGCATCTACGACGACGACACGGTGGACCCCGAGGCGTTCCACCGCTACCTCGTCTCCGAGGGCGTCGACATCGCGCTGCTGCTGTCGGAGTACAGCCCGCGGACGACCGGGATCCAGCCGGTGGAGGACCTGCTGCCGATCACGGCCTACGACCCGGCGCGGGCCAAGCCGATCGCGAACATCAACCCGCATCTGCACTACCCCGTCGAGGAGGAGCTCCAGCGCCAGCTCGACCTGGGCGCGGTCGCCTGCAAGTTGCACCCCGTGCACGCGGGCATCGCGGCCAACGACCGGCGCCTCTACCCGGCGTACGAGCTCTGCCAGTCGGCCGGCATTCCGCTCGTCGTGCACTGCGGCACGAGCACGTTCCCCGGCGCCCTCAACAAGTACGCCGACCCGCTGTTCCTGGACGACGTGCTGCGTGACTTCCGGCGCCTGGAGGTGGCGCTCGCGCACGGTGGGCGCGGCTGGTGGTACGACGCGGCGGCCTTCATGGCACTGTCCGACGAACGGGTCTGGATCGAACTCTCCGGCCTCCCGCCGTCCCGCCTGCGCACGTACTACGGCAAGCACGACTGGGCGCGCCTCACCCGCCGCATGATCTTCGGCACCGACTGGCCGGGCGTCCCCGGCATCGCGAGGAACGCCCGCGCCGTCGCGGCCCTGTGCCCGGACGAGACGACCGCGGGCCTGGTCCTGGCGGGGAACGCGGCGCAGGTGTACCGGCTCAAACTGGAGGCGTGAGCGGGGCGGTCAGCCGGTCCCACTCCTCCTGCGCGTCCCCGTGCCACCGCTCGTGCAGCTCGGTGAAGAGGTTCTCGGCGCGCACACCGATCCAGTGCGGCGGCAGCAACTCCAGGGGCAGCTCCGGGTCGAGGGCCGGGAAGCGGCGCCACGCGTCGACGAGGCGGACCTGTGCGAGGAGGGTGTCCGCGCCTGGTTCGGCGCGCATCCCGGCGAAGCCGCGGACGAACTCCTCGTACTCCGTGGCCAGGTCGCCGAGGCGCCACGCCTGTTCCACCATGTCCCGCTCGGAGCCGATCCCCGCGAAGGGCCCGCAGAACGAGGACACTTCAGGACCGAGTCCCAGCTCCTCCACCACCTGCTTGGCCTCCGCCTCGCGTGAGGCGTGCGGGCCCACCCAGAGGCCCGGCGCCGGGCTGCCGAGGCCCACCCAGGTCAGCCGGGTGCGCAGCCGGTGGCGCAGTTCGCGCCTGCTCTCCGGGACGCTGACGAGCAGCACCAGCCAGCGCCCGTCCCAGCTCGCCCGCGCCCGCCCGAAGGAGTAGATGCGCTCGGCGCCCTCGCCGAGCAGCGTCCTGCCGTGCTCGGTGAGCACCCAGCGCACCCGCCGCCCGGACCGCTCGGCGGTGACGAGGCCGCTCGCCGACAGCCGGTTCAGCGCCTGGCGGGCCGCCTTCTCCTCGACACCGAGGCCGTCCATGACGCGCAGCAGCGCCGAGGTCCACACGGGGGCGTCCCGGGGCAGCACGTACTCACCGAGCACGGTGAGCAGGAGGGAGCGTGCGCTCCCCGATCCGGTCGGCTTGGACAATCCGGGCTCCTCCCCTGGGCGTTGCCCCAGGGTAGCCGACTCCTGCTACAGGCAAACGGCGTGGCGCCACACTTGCGTAGAGTGTCGGGGAGCTCTCAAGGGCGCTTGACGCCGACCCCCGCGAAGTGGGTGACCTCGACGTCCCCGTCCGCCGGCTCGGGGCGCCACCGGGAGCAGGAGACGATGCCGGGCGGGAGCAGTTCGACGTCGCCGAAGATGCGCACCAAGTCCGCGCGGCTGCGCAGTGTCATGGGCGCCGAGCCCTGGCTGTTCCAGTGCTCGACCGCCGCCGTCATGGCCTCGCCGTCGACCTCCGTGGTGGGGTGCGAGATGACGAGGTGGCTGCCGGGTGCGACGGCGTCGAGGAGTCGGCGCACGATGTCGACCGCCTCGTCGGTGTCCATGACGAAGTTGAGAACGCCCAGCATGGTGATCGCGACCGGCCGGTCGAGGTCCAGGGTGGCCGCGGCACCCCGCAGGATGGCCTCAGGGTCCCGCGCGTCCGCCTCTATGTAGTCCGTGGCCCCCTCGGGCGTGCTGGTGAGCAGGGCGTGCGCGTGGTCGAGGACGACCGGGTCCTTGTCGACGTAGACGATCCGGCAGGACGGGTCGACGCCCTGCGCGACCTCGTGGGTGTTGTTCGCGACGGGCAGCCCGGTGCCGATGTCCAGGAACTGCCGGATCCCGGCCTCACCGGCCAGGTACCGCACCGCGCGGGCCAGGAAGCGCCGGTCGGCGACGGCCGAGCGGGGCAGCTCCGGCACGAAGGAGAGGATCTGCCCGCCGACCTCGGCGTCGACCTCGTAGTGATCCTTGCCGCCCAGCCAGTAGTTCCAGATCCTGGCGGAGTGGGAGACATCCGTCCGCAACGGGTCGGCGGTGGTGTCACGGGGCGCGGAGTCGGGCATGCCGGTGGGCTCCTTCGAACAGTGCGAAACGGGGGCGAGGACCAACCTAAGCGCGGCCGTTCAACTTCGTCGCCGTTTACCGAGGTTGGTCCCCGCTCGCGCGTCCCACCGCGTACGCGCCCCTTCGTTCAGCGGCGTCCCTTGATCCGCTCCACGCCGGCCACGCCGACCGCGGCGAGGCCGATCTGCATGGCGAGTTCGATCCAGTCGATCCCCCTGGTGTCGGCGACATCGAAGGCGCCGGCGAGGGCGGTCCCGATGAGTGCCGCGACGATGCCGACCAGGAGCGTCCACAGGATGCCGATGCGCTGCCGGCCGGGAATGGCCAGCCGGCCCAGCACACCGATCACGATGCCGATGACGATAGCGGTGAAGATGCCGGAGATCTCCATGCCTGTCTGCCTCTCCTCGATCCGACACTTCGACGTTTCGACACAGCTGTCGAATGTCGATTTACGTGTTCCCCGGCATGGGGGACGCAGTCCCGGCGGCGACGGTTGAGCGCCGCGGGCGGATCCGGCCGCCGGGACCCCGCTCCCGCTCAGGCGGCCGCCTGCGGGTGCGTGAGCCGGGCCAGCAGGTCGTCGAGGGCGACGAGGCCGGTGAGGCGGCCGGTGTCGTCGCGGACGACGGCGAGCGAGGCCCGACGGTGGCGGAGTTGCTCGATGGCCTGGCCGACCGTGTCGACCGCCAGCAACTCCGGTACCGGGCGCGCCAGTTCACCGGCCGTGGTGGCCCGGCCCCGGCTGCGTGCGATCAGGGCGTCGCGGGCGTGCACGGAGCCGACGACCCGGTCCCCCGCGCGGACGAGGAGGCGGCTGCGGTCGCGCGCCGCCGCGGTGGCGAGGATCGCGTCGAGGTCCGCGTCCGCCGGGACGGAGGTGATCCGCTCGGCGGGTGTCTGGAGGTCACCGACGGGGGTGAGCGGTTCGACCAGGGAGCTGGTGATCAGCTCCGAGTCGTCCTTGCTGATCAGGCCGAGCCGCTCGGACTCCACGACGAGGTGCGTGAGTTGCTCCCGGTTGTGCACCTCGGCGAGTTCGTCGCGCGGGGTGACGCGGCACATCCGCACCAGCGCGTTGCTGACCATGTTGAGGACCCGGATCAGCGGGCGGACGACCTTGACCACGGCACGGAACGGCGGGGCCAGCAGCATCGCCGAGCGCTCGGGGTGGGCGATCGCCCAGGACTTGGGCGCCATCTCGCCGACGACCATGTGCAGGAACACCACGACGATCATCGCGAAGGCGAAGGAGACGCCGTAGCTGAGTCCGCTGGGCAGACCCCAGCTGTGCAGCAGCGGGTCCAGTTCGTGCGAGATCGCGGGCTTGGAGATCGAGCCGAGGCCCAACGTGCAGATGGTGATGCCGAGTTGGGCCCCCGCGAGCATCAGCGACAGCTCCCGCATCCCGGCGAGCGCCGCCTTGGCGCCGCGGGCCCCGGACGCGACCGCCTGTTCCATGCGGTGCCGTTTGGCGGCGACGAGCGCGAACTCGGCGGCCACGAAGAATCCGCTGCCGATCAGCAGCAGGACCGTGATGAAGAGGGCCATGGGGAAGCTCATGAGCGCGGCTCCTCCTCGGTGTCGGCAGCGGCGGACGCGCGGGTCAGGTGGACGAGTTCGGGTACGTGGCGGTCGAGGGTGCGGACGTCGATGACGGCGTGCTCGCCGTCGCCGGCCAGGTCGACCGTGACGCGGTCGCCGATCGCCGGGAAGCGTCCGAGCCGGTCCACGATCAGCCCGGCCACGGTGTCGTAGCCCTCCTCCTCGGGCAGTTCGACGCCGGTCGCCTCGGCGATCTCGTCGATGCGGCGGCCCGCGTCGACAACCCAGCCCGTGCCGTCCGGGTCCTGGACCGCCAGTTGTGTCTCGCGGTCGGTCTCGTCCGCGATGTCACCGACCAGTTCCTCGGCGATGTCCTCGTACGTGACGACTCCCGCGACGCCGCCGTGCTCGTCGAGGACGACCGCGAACTCGTCGTCGGCCTCGCGCATCCGGTCGACGGCGGCGGGGAGCTGGAGCGTGTCCGGCAGCAGGAGCGGGCGGCGGGCCAGGGTCCCGGCCGGGGTGCTCGCGTACGCGGACTGCTGGAGCCGCATCAGTTCGCGCACGCCGAGGACGCCGGTGACGTCGTCGGGGTGGTCGCCCATGACCGGGTAGTTCGAGTGGCCGTGCTTGGCGATCAGCTCGATGGCGTCGGCGGCCGTGGCCTCCTTGCGGACGAAGATCGCGTCGGCGCGCGCCACCATCACCTGGTCAAGCGTCCGCTCGTTGAACTCCAGGGCGTGGTCGAGGAGGGTGGCGGTCTCGCGGGGCAGCTCGCCCTGCTGGTGGGATTCGCCGATGAGGTGGCTGAGTTCTTCGAGGGTCGCGCCGTGGTGCAGTTCCTCGACGGGTTCGATGCCGACCTTGCGCAGCAGTGTGTTCGCGGCGCTGTCGAAGAGGTGCACGACGGGTCCGACGACCTTGAGGTAGCCGAGCGTGGACCCGGCGAGGGACTTGGCCAGCCGTTCGGGGACGGCGAGGGCGAGGTTCTTCGGGGCCAGCTCGCCGAGCACCATCTGGACGACCGTGGCGAGGACGAACGCCAGGACCACCGAGATGCCGGTCACCGCGGCGTCCGGGATGCCGATGCCCTCCAGGGCCGGGCGCAGCAGGGTCGAGACGGACGGCTCGGCGAGGAAGCCGACGACCAGACCCGTGACCGTGATGCCGAGCTGGGCGCCCGACAGCATGAAGGACAGCCGTTCCAGGACCTTGAGGGCCTTGGCCGCCCGCTTGTCACCCGCCTCGGCGTCGCGGGCGAGCGCGAGACGGTCCGCCGCGACGTACGCGAATTCCTGCGCCACGAAGTAGCCGGTTCCCGCGGTCAGCACGAGGACCGCGAGGAGGCCGAGCACGGCACTCAGCATGTGCCACCACCTCGCCGCGTGCCGTGCTCACCGATCATGGGGCGGGGTGGTCGGGGACTGTGTCCCGCTGGGTCCGTCGGTCTGGCGGACAACCGGCTGCTCCTTCGCGTTTTGCTTTCTCTTTGCCTTCATGACGACAACGTCCGGCGCGGCGCCGCCGTTCCCGACCACTCTCCGTCGGGCCTGTTCGCCCCGCCACCGCACCTCCCGCCCGGCCCTCGGGGGCGAACAGGGATGATGGACTGGCCCCCGCACCCAGCCACCAGGAGGAGCCGGTGACGCCGTCCCGCCACAGGACCGCACGACGCGCCCAGGGCGAGCTGGAGGCGCAGGTCCTGGCCGCGCTGCGCACGGCCGAGGGTCCGGTGAGCGCCGGGTGGGTGCGCGACCGGATGGGCGGCGACCTCGCGTACACCACCGTGGTGACGATCCTGGCGCGGCTCCAGGCCAAGGACGCGGTCACCCGGCGGCGTGAGGGGCGCTCGTTCGTGTGGACGCCGGTGGCCGACGAGGCCGGGCTCGCCGCGTTCAAGATGCGCAAGGTGCTGGACGCCGAGGCGGACCGGGAGGCCGTCCTGGCCAGCTTCGTCACCTCGCTGCCCGAGGGCGACGAGCGGCTGCTGCGGGATCTGCTGCGGCGCGCGGACTCGGATACGGACACGGGTACGGGCGCGGCGGCCGGCGACGAGGAAGGCGCGGGCTGAGCCGTGGGGATCTTCGTCTTCCTGCCGCTGGTGCTGCCGCTGACGGCCTGGCCGGTGGCCCGGCTCGCCGCGCACCGCCTGCATCCGCGCACCGCGACCCGGCTCCTGACCTGCGTGGCCGCCGTGATGGCGGTGTGCAGCACGGTGTGCCTGGCCCTGTTGATGGTGGTCGGCACGGCGCAGTTGCCGGGCAATCCGCTGCCGGACGGCTGGTCGGACCCGGAGGTGCGGGCCGCCGTGCCGCAGGACGAGATCGCGGGCAAGGCGGCCATCCCGGCGCTGCTCGCCGTCGTCGCCGCCTGCGCCCGCACGCTCTGGCGCCACTTCACGCTGCGCCGTCGCGCCCACGCCGCGCTCGCGGGACTGCCGGCCTCGCAGGTCGCGGTGCTGCCCGACGCGCAGGCGTACGCGTACGCGCTGCCCGGTGGCCCTCGCGGCCGGATCGTCGCCAGCACCGCGCTGCTCGACCGCCTCGCGCCCGCTGAGCGGCGGGCCCTGTTCGCCCACGAGCGGGCCCATCTGACGGCCCGGCACCACCGCCTGCTGCTGACCGTGCGGCTGGCCGCCCGCGCCAACCTCTTTCTGCGACCGCTGAGTTCGGCCGTCGCTTACACGGCCGAGCGGTGGGCCGACGAGGTGGCCGCCGCACGCGTGGGTGACCGCAAGGCGGTCGCCCGCGCCATCGGCAAGGCGGCCCTGTCGCCGGGCGGGGCGCGCGAGCCGGTCTTCGCGGCCTTCGCCGCTCCCGGCCCGCTGCCCCGCCGCGTCGCCGCGCTGCTCGCGCCGCCGCCCGGCGCGCAGGCCCTGGCCACCGCGTTCACGCCCGTGGGGCTCGCCACCTGGACGGCGGGATTCGGCACGGCGGCGTCCGCCATGTCGTCCGCCAACTCCGCGCTCACCCTGGCGGCCACGCTGCACGCGGCCACCCCGCTCTGACACGGTCGCCGAGCCGGGGCTACAGGTCGAACTCGGCCGGCGCCAGGCCGAGCATCTGGCACGCCTCCCGCACGACGCCACGCTCGGTCTGGTCGAAGTCACCGTCCGCGCCGCCGATGACGATGCCGATCTGGATCACGGCGCGCGCCTCGGCCTCCTTCTTCTTCGCCTTGGCGACCTCCTGCAACACGCTGACCTTGCCGAAGTCGAAATCGGCCGTCAGCTTGTCGAGGTTCGCCTCGAAGCGCTTCTGGAGGTCCGTGGCGTCGAAGTTCTGAAGCACCTCATTGCTCATGATGAGCTGCGCGACACGGCGCCGCTCCGAGGCCTCGATGGTGCCGTCGGCCGCGGCCACCAGCGCGCACATCGCCATGGAAGCGTCCCGGAACGCCCCGGACTTCAGGTCGTTCTTCTTCGCCACCAGCTGCGTCTGCATCGTCGACGCGGATTCCTTGATGCGGTCCCACAGGGCCACGGGTGCTCCTCGGATTGAGATGTCGTGCCGCGCTGTTCGCGCGACCATACTTCTACAGCACTGTAGAAACTGGCGAAGCACCGGGAAAGTTCCGCCCCACCCCTATACTTCTACACGCCTGTAGAACATCTCCTACGCTCACAAGGGAGTTCACGCCTCGATGGTGTTCAAACGACTGCTCGGCTCGCTCGGCGTGGGCGGGCCCACCGTCGACACGGTCCTGCCCGACTGGACCACCGCCCCCGGCGGCACCGTCTCCGGCCGGGTCCATCTCAAGGGCGGCAGCGGCGACTTCGAGATCGAGCACATCACCCTGGAACTGGTCGCCCAGGTCGAGGCGGAGCACGACGAGGGCGAGGGCCACGGCACCGTGGCGTTCGACCGGTTCGTGGTCGGCGGCGGCTTCCGGCTCGTCGCGGGCGCCGAGCACAGCGTGCCGTTCACGGTGACGCTGCCGTGGGAGACCCCGATCACCGAGCTGTACGGGCAGCCGCTCGGCATCGCCCTCGGCGTCCGCACCGAACTCTCGGTCGCCGGCGCCAGGGACAAGGGCGACCTCGACCAGCTCGCCGTAGGACCGCTTCCCGTACAGGAGGCGATCCTCGAAGCGTTCGGGCAGCTCGGCTTCGGCTTCACGTCGGCGGACCTGGAGTACGGGCACATCGGCGGCACCGGCCAGCGGCTCCCCTTCTACCAGGAGATCGAGCTGGCGCCTTCGCCGCAGTACGCGCACGCCGTCCAGGAGATCGAGCTGACCTTCCTCGCGGCACCGGGCGGCATGGAGGTGGTCCTGGAGGCCGACAAGCGCGGCGGCCTCTTCTCCGGTGGCCACGACGCGCTCACCCGCTTCACCGTGGCGCACGACGACGCCGGGCGCCCGGACTGGAACGCGGTCGTCGACGGCTGGGTACGGCAGTTAGTCGAGCACCAAGGCGGCCACGAGTCGGGCGCCTCGTACGGGCATGATGGTGGGCATCGCTCCGGGCCCGGCGTGGGAACGGCCGTGGCGGTCGGCGCGGCCGGCCTCGCGGTCGGTGTGGTGGGCGGCATGGTCGCCGCCGAAGTCGTCGACGAGGTCGGGGACTTCTTCGAGGGCGAGGATGAGAACGAAGACGAAGGCGACGACGAGGGCGGCGAGGACTGACCATGTTCGGACTCAGCGAGATCGCCATCGTCCTGATCGTGATCGCCGTCGTGATCGGCGTGAAGAAGCTGCCGGAACTGACCCGCAGCGCGGGCAAGTCGGCCCGCATCCTCAAGGCCGAGGCGAGGGCCGTGAAGGAGCAGGACGACCCGGCGGGCGACCGGCCCCGGACGCCGCCGCGCGTCATCCAGGGCGAGACGGTGACTCCGCCCCCGCGCGAGCCGGGGCAGGAGTCACCCAAGCCGTAACCCCTCGCCTCAGGGCGTCGGTTGAAGCTTCTCGAAGAAGAACTCGTGCTTCAGGTACGACGTGTCGTACTCGTGGCCCGGGTACGGCGGCAGCAACTGCGCGGCCTGGAAGAGGCGCCAGCCGTCGAGCAGGGCTTCGAGGCCCGTCTCGTACGGCGGGTCGTCGCTGTCGCCCGTGGTGTGGTCGGTGGTCCCGGTGCCGTCGTAGCGGGCCCAGCCGACCACCTTCGCGTCGAGTGCCGAGTTGGCGAGGTAGAGGACGAGTACCTGCTGTCTCATGCGTGGCTCCCGATGGTGGGCCGGTTGGAGACCCTGGTCACCCAGTGGTCGAGGTCGAAGGTGTCGTCGCCGGTCAGCGCGCGCCACAGCCGGATCCGGTTGTGGATCTCCAGGCGTCCGGTGGCGGGCTCGTACCAGGGGAAGACGTGCCGGAGTTCGTCGCCGACCGCCGGGTCGCCGAGGTCGGAGGTGTCCCAGAGGCGTACTTGCGGCACGGTCGGATTGAACCGGATCTTGAACATGTAGCGGCGGATGTCGCTGTCGTTGCGGCGCCCTCCGTGCCAGATGCCGTGGTGCATGAGCAGGACGGTGCCGGCGGGGCAGGTCAGCCGGTTCTGGCCGCGCAGGTTCTGGTAGCGGCCGGTGTCGGTCTCGTTGGTGTGCCGCAGATGACTGCCCGGCACGCTCAGGGTGCCGCCCATGTCGAGCGTCACGTCCTGCGGGTAGTACATGAGTTGGACGTCGAAGGCGTCCGGCCGCACATCGATGATGGCGTCCCCGTGCAGCGGCTGCGCGGTCCCCTCGCGGGCCTCGCGCACATGCACGGCGTGATGGTCGACGGTCGGGTCCGGCCCGACGAGGCTCTTCAACGCGCCTGCCACCGCGGGCAGTTCGAGGAGCCGGCGGGCGAAGGAGCCGTCCGGGTAGGCCTTCGGGACGGGAGTGCCGTACGGCGCGGCCGGGATCCCGGCCTCGAACACGTCAACGGCCTGGTCGTTCAACTCCGCTGGGACGACGGCGTCGAGGCGGAGCGAACCGTGGGCGACGAAGCGCGCCATCTGTACGGAGCTCAGCAGCTGCTCACTGGTTGGCATGAGGCAAACGTAGGCAGCCGGTGCCCGTTCGTCGTGGGCTGTATCGGGCGTCTACTGGTAATTTCCCGGCATGGCCGAGAGCGTCGCGTTGCAGTTGGACCAGCCGCCCCAGGTGGTCAGCGCGGGCGTCGGTGTCCATGGCGGGCAGGCGCTGCGCGAGTCCTTCCGGCTGCCCGACCTGTGGCAGCTGCACCTCTACAGCTACGCGGGCGAGCTGACGGTCGACGGCCACCGCCACCCGATCCGGCCGGGACACCTCAGCCTCATCCGGCCGGACACCGAGGCCCATTTCCGTTACGCGTCGCGGCGCAGCGAGCACCTGTACGCGCACTTCCGGCTGCCGGGCCGCGACCCGCGGGGGTTGCGCCGGGTGCCGGTGATGCAGGACGCCGGAGCGCAGGCGGCGCTGCTCGGCACGCTGCTGGGGAGCGCCGTCGCGGCGATGCCGACGGCGCGGGCGCGGGCCTCCGCCGAGGTGTGGACGGTGCTCTGGCACACCACCCAACTGGGCACACCCGAACGCACCGGCAGGCCCCATCCGGCACTGGCTGCGGCGACGGAGTACATCGAGCGGTCCCTCGCGACGCCGCTGACGGTGCCGGGGATCGCCGCCGCGGCGGGCGTCTCCCCCGGCCATCTGACCCGGCTGTTCCGCGCCGGCACGGGAGACACCGTGGTGGCCTGGATTCGCCGCCGCCGGATGGAACGCGCCCGCCACCTGCTCCAGTCCTCCACCCTCGCGATCCCGGCGATCGCCGCGACGGTGGGCATCCCAGACCTCCAGTCATTCAACAAGACCTGCCGCAGACAACTCGGCGCGTCACCACGGGAGGTGCGGGGGCGGCGTCGGGCGGGGTGAGTGGGGGTCGCGTGGGGGGCGGCGGGTACCTGGCCCTGTGTCGCCGCGTCGCGCGAATTCCTCCATGCGACGCGCCTGCCAGCCATGCCGGGAACTCCGCCGCCGTCCCGCTATCGGGCCGCCTCCAGCCGTTCGCGGGTGTGGCGCAGGATGGTCACCACCGGGCGTCCGGTGACGAGTTGGCCGTTCGCGACGAAGCCCTCCTCCCGTCCGGCCAGGGCCCGGATCAGGTGTCCGCGCCAGGTGTGCAGCAGGTGCTCAGACGCCGGGTCGTCGGCCAGGTTGTGCTGTTCGTGCGGGTCGGTGGTGAGGTCGAAGAGCTGCTCCTGGCCGTCGCCCGACATCCACAGGCACTTGGTGCGTCCGTCGGTCACCCACTGGAGGGACTGGCCGAGCAGCACGTGCTCGCCGTGCAGCAACTCCCGCCATTCGTCCGGCTGTTCACCGCGCAGCAGCGGTACGAGGCTGCGGCCGTCGCACGTGTCGGGGACCGGGAGGCCGGCCAGGTCGAGGAGGGTCGGCATGATGTCGCGCAGCTCGACCACCTCGTCGGCGACGTTCCCGGCCGCGCACCCGTCGGGCAGTCCGCCGAAGAGCAGGGGGACGCGGGCCGAGCCCTCGTAGCCGAAACCCTTGCGGAACAGCTGGTGTTCGCCGAGCATCTCGCCGTGGTCCGAGGTGAAGGCGATGACCGTGTCGTCGCGCAGGCCGAAGTCCTCGAGGGCCATGCGGATCCGGTGGATCTGGAGGTCGATGTGCGCCATGTGCCCGTAGTAGCCGGCCCGCGCCCTGTGCAGGGTCCGTGCGTCCATGCGGCCGGCGAATGCCTCGTGGTCGCCGTCCTTGCGATATTCGGCGAAGTCGTCCGTCCAGTCACCCACCACGGGTTCGTACGGCGGGAGTTGGAGGTATTCGTCGAAGGCCCATTGCGGCGGGTCGTACGGCGGGTGCGGGCGGTGGAAGGACAGATAGAGGAAGAACGGGCGTGAGGGGTCGCGCCGGTACAGCCACTCCGTGGTCTGCGTGGCGACCCAGTTCGTCGGGTGCAGATGTTCCGGCCTGTCCCACGGGCGGGCGACGACGGAGTTGCAGCCCGCCCCGTGGTCGCTGTACTCGGCGTCGGGGCCGACGCCGGGCTGGCGGCGCAGCCACGGTACGTAGTCGTCGAAGAAGGCGAAGTTGCGGCGTTCCTCGCGGCGCGCGTAGTGCAGGAACCCGTCGTGCAGGACGACGTCGTCGAATCCGGCGCGGGCCCGCTCGGGCCACACGTGCATCTTGCCGATGGCCTGCGTCTGGTACCCGCCGCGCCGCAACTCGCCCGCCAGGGTGACCGGGTGGGCGGTCTCGAACGGCACCCCCTCGACGTATCCGACGCGGCCGTGGCGTTCCTGGGACTGGCCGGTGAACAGGGCGGCGCGGGCCGGGATGCAGGTGGGGGTCGCGGAGTAGGCGGACGTGAAGTGCGTTCCGGACGCGGCGAGTTGGTCGAGGTGCGGGGTGCGTACGTGGGGGTGTCCCGCGGCGGATAGGCAGTCGCCACGCCACTGGTCGACACAGATGAGGACGAGGTTCGGTGCGGTCACGGTCGCCCGCCGAACTCCCAGTTGTGCACCTCGATGTCGGCGTACCGGTCCGGGCTGAGGACGCCGCGGGCCGCGGCGGCGTCCGGCGCACGGAGCAGCGCCGCCGTCCCGAGCCAGGTACCGCCGTCGTCGGACAACAGCGGCCCGTAGGCGATCAGTTCGTCCTGGTCGAAGGACACGCCGGGCCCGGCCGGCCCGTCGAGGTCGACGTCGACGGCGGGGCCCGCACCGAGGCCGAGCACGAGATATCGGTTACCGCCGGACCGGCCACCGGGGAAGTCCCACATGGTGCGCCCCAGCACATTGCGCCAGCGCCGCAACAGCACGTCCCGGTAGGCCCCCGCCTGATACCCCGGCTCGTCGAAGACGAACGCACGGGCCGCGGCGACGTCCGGCAGGTCGACGATGTGCACACTCCCGGTGAGCGTCTCACCGTC
Source organism: Streptomyces fractus (assembly GCF_049844455.1). NCBI lineage: Bacteria > Bacillati > Actinomycetota > Actinomycetes > Kitasatosporales > Streptomycetaceae > Streptomyces > Streptomyces fractus. The sequence goes on from NZ_JBMYHI010000002.1 coordinate 734,659, forward strand.
GTCGGCGAACGTGGGGCCGCGCGCGATCATCTCCTTCGCGTACCGGTCCATGTAGGACCAGTGCTCCTCCACAATCTCATGACGCAACGTCAAAGACTCTGCCCGGTCCCGGTGGTAGCAGAAGAACTCCATGTCCCCCAGCATCGGTCATGATCGGGCATACCTTCCAGAGGTTTCGCCCGAGGCCCCGCTTGGACGGGTGGCAGTTCGCGAGGCCAACCGGAGGCCGTCGCTCTTTGTAAGTACCGAAACACACATGGAAACGGCCGTTTCTGGAAAACCTTGCGCCTGAGTTCTCTCGGCACCATCCGTACGCACCCGCAGGCGGCCGCACCGCGCCGCTCCAGGTTCACCGGAGAAAGCGAGAACGCACGTGCTCAGACGAAATCGCCGCACGACGCGGCGCCTGTTGGCCGCCGGCGCGGCAGCCGTCGCCCTCGCCGCCCTGGCCGCATGTTCCGGTTCCGGCGGCGCGTCGTCCAAGGGCGCGGGCGGGCCCCTGGTGTTCGGGATCACGGCGGACGCGACTCAGTTGCTGCCCTGGACGGCCACCGCCGTGCAGTCCCAGCAGGTGCTCGGTCAGGTCTACAGCTCGCTTCTCGACCAGGACGACAAGCTCAATCCGGTCGCCGGTCTGGCCAAGTTGCCGGACGTCTCGAAGGACGGTCGCACGTACACGTTCACGCTGAGGTCCGGCATCACGTTCAGCGACGGGTCCGCGCTTGATTCCGGCGACGTCAAGTACAGCCTGGAGCGCATTCTCGATCCCGACACCAAGGCTGTGGCGCGCAGTTCGCTCGCCGCCGTGAAGAAGGTGGACGCCCCCGACAAGACGCATGTCGTCCTCACGCTCAAGGCGCCGGACGCCTCCCTTGTCACCGCGCTCACCAGCGTCAACACCGTCGTCCTGCCGTCCGACAAGTCGTTGGCGAGCCTCAAGCGCAAGCCCGTCGGCTCCGGGCCTTACGCGTACCGCAGCCGCACCGCGAACCAGTCCGTGAGCCTGGTGCGCAATGCCCACTACTTCCGGGGCAAGCCGGGGCTGCGCTCCCTGGAGTTCCGCGTCATCCAGGACAAGAACTCCCTGGCCTCGGCGCTGCGTTCGGGTTCCGTCGACATGGCCATCTTCGACGACTCCGTCACCGCCAAGACCGCGAAGTCCGGGTCCGTATCGATCCACACCGTCGACCAACTCGACTACCACGCGCTGCAGTTGCGGGCCGACTCCCGTACGTTCCGCAAGCTCGACACGCGGCTCGCCGTGCAGTGCGCCATCGACCGCAAGCAGGTGGTCAAGACGGCGGCGCTCGGGCAGGGCAAGGTCGTGGGCCCGTTCACCTCGCCCGCCTTCGCCTCCGATCCCGACGCCCGCCCCTGCCCGCAGCGCGACCTCAAGGCCGCCAAGAAACACCTCGCGGACGCGGGACAGCCCAAGGGGTTCGCGTTCACCGCGCTCGTACCGCAGGGCCTGTACTCCACCGCCACCGACGAGGCGCAGAACATCCAGGCTCAACTCGGCGACGTAGGCATCAAGATGAAAATCGAAGCGCTGGACTCCAGTGCCTACGTGGACCGTTGGCTGGCCGGAAAGTTCGACGCCGCGATCGCTCTCAACGGCGCGGTGGCCGACCCCGCCCCCGCGTACGCCCGCTACTTCACCAGCGAAGGCAACTTCAACAAGGTCGCCGGCTACCACTCCGCCACCCTGGACAAGCTGTTCGCCGAAGGCATCGCGACCAGCGACACCGGCGCCCGCAAGGAGATCTACGCGAAGATCTCGCGGAACCTCGAGGACAACGCGGCGTGGATCTGGCTCTACAGCGGGCGCAGTTACATCGCCACGAACACGCGTGTGCACGGGTTCCGGCCGGTGATCGACGCGAGTCTGCAGAGCCTGTGGGAGACGAAGCTCGCATGACGGCATCCCCGCAACTGCCGTCGTGGGGCCGACTCGGCCGGTTCGGACGGCTCGGCCGCCTCGCCACGCACCCGGTCACGCGCCGCGTCGCCGAAGCCGTGCTCACGCTGATCGGCGTGTCCGTGCTGACGTTCGTGGTGCTGCGGGTGCTGCCCGGCGACCAGATCACCGCCGCGTACGGCACCGACGCAGGAGATCTCACCGGCGCCCAGCGCGCCCAACTCCGGTCGTACTACGGCCTGGACCGGCCGCTGACCGGCCAGTACCTGTCCTGGCTCGGCGGGATCCTCACCGGCAACCTCGGGTTCTCCTCCAACGCGGGCGAGAGCGTCGCGCATCTGACCGCGCACGCCCTGCCCGTCACCCTCGAACTCGCCGTCCTGGCCATCGTGTTGGCGCTCCTCCTCGGCGTGGCCGGTGGCCTGCTCGCCGCTTCCAGGCCGGGCGCGCTGCGGGACGGGGCGACCCAGGCGGTGAGTCTGCTGGCGCTGTCCGCGCCCGTCTTCCTCACCGGCACCGTCCTCGCGCGCGTCCTCGCCGACTCCTTCGGCTGGAACCCCAACGGCCGGGCGTACGCGCCCCTGACCGGCGACCTGCTCCTCAATCTCCAGCAGATGGTGCTGCCCGCCCTTGTGCTCGGCGTGAGCATCGCCTCGCCGATCGCGCAGACCACGAGGACGGCGATCCTCGACATCCGCGGGGAGGACTTCATCAACACGGCGCGCGCGAAGGGCGTGCCCGAACGCGCCCTCCAGGTGCGGCATGTGCTGCGCAACGCGCTGATTCCCGTCGTCACCATGAGCGGCTTGCAGTTCGGATTTCTGCTCGGTGGGGCCGTCGTCGTCGAGCAGGTCTTCTCGCTGCCGGGGATCGGTCGGCAGGTGCTGCTCGGTATGGGGCAGAAGGAGTACGCGGTGGTGCAGAGCACGGTCCTGGTGATCGCGGTGTTGTTCGTGCTGGTCAATCTGGCGACGGATCTCGTCTACCGGCTGGTCGACCCGAGGGTGTGGTCGCGATGAGTACGCTGCCCACCCAGCGGCCCCGGCCGCTCGCTTCCGCCGCGCCACCGGCCCGCCGTCGTTCCCTCGTACGGGGGCTCGTGCGCAACCGGACCGGTCTCATCGGCGCCGTGCTCACGCTCGTCGTCGTGGTCGGCGCCGCCGCGGGCCTGCTCGGCACGCTGCCGTACGACCCGGCCGCACAGGATGTCTCGGCGGCGCTGACCGCGCCGGGCGGTGAACACTGGCTGGGCACCGACCAGTTCGGCCGGGACGTCTTCTCACGGGTCGCCGCGGGGCTCGGCAGTTCGCTGCTCGTGGCCGGCGGTGCGGTCGCCGTGTCCGGGACCGTGGGGGTCGTCCTCGGTGTCCTCGCCGGCTACTTCGGCGGCGTGCTCGACCGGGTCATCGGCGTTCTGACCAACGTACTGCTCGCGTTTCCCTCGCTGCTGCTCGCGCTCGCCCTGGCCGCGACGCTCTCCCGAAGCCGGGCGACGGTCGCCCTCGCCATCGCCGTGGTGTACGCCCCGATCTTCGTACGGGTCGCGCGCGGTCCAGTGCTGACGCTGCGTCGCGCGGACTACGTCATCGCCGCCACCGCCGTCGGACAGCGGCGCCTGGCCACGCTGTTCACCCACGTGCTGCCCAACATGCGCGGCATCGTGCTGGTCCAGATCACGCTCAGCCTCTCCTGGGCGGTCCTGACGGAGGCCTCGCTCAGCTTCCTCGGCTTCGGCACGCCGCCACCCGCCGCGTCGCTCGGTGTGATGGTGTTCGACGCCCGCACCTTGTCCAGCGTCGCGCCGTGGCTCCTCGCCGGGCCCGGGATCGCGCTCATCGTGTTCGTGTTCGGGCTCAACCTGCTCGGCGCGGGACTGCGGGACGTGCTCGACCCGCGGGCGGGTGACCGACGATGACCGCCAACATCCATGAAGGGCAAGGGAATTGATGCGCGTACTCGGCATGATCTCCGGGACCTCGCACGACGGCATCGATGTCGCCGTCGTCGACTTCACGCAGGACGGCACGACGCTGCGCGGCCACCTCGCCCATCACGGCTCGACGCCGTACGCGCCGCGGCTGCGCGCCGACCTCGTGGCCGCGCTGCCGCCCCGGCAGATCACTGCGGCGGACGTCTGCGCCCTGGACACCCGCATCGGGCAGGCCTTCGCGGAGGCGGCCCGTGCCGCGCTCGACGAGGCGCCCGCCGACGCGGTGTGCAGCCACGGCCAGACCCTCTATCACTGGGTGGAGGACACCACGGCCCGTGGCACGCTCCAGATCGGCCGACCGGCCTGGGTCGCGGAGGCGACGGGCCTGCCCGTGGTCAGCGATCTGCGCAGCGCCGACATCGCGGCGGGTGGCCAGGGCGCCCCGCTCGTCCCCCTGCTCGACCGGATGCTGCTCGCGCCCGACGTTGAGCGGGGTCGGCGCGCCGGCGCGCTCAACCTCGGCGGCATCGCCAACCTGACCGTCGCCGCCCCCGGCTCCGCACCGGCCGCCTGGGACCTCGGCCCGGCCAACGCCCTCATCGACGCCGTCGTGGCCGGATCCCCCGACACGGCCGACGTGTTCGACCGCGACGGCCGCCTCGCCGCGTCCGGGACGGTGGACGAGGCCCTGCTGGCCGAACTGCTCACCGAGCCCTACTACACGCTCGCACCGCCGAAGAGCTGCGGCAAGGAACTCTTCGACGAGATGTACGTCTCCGGATACGTGGAGAAGGCGGCGCGCCGGTCCGGCCGCCGCCCCGAGCTGAACGACGTGGTCGCCACCCTGACCGCGCTCACCGCGGAGACCGTCGCGCGGACCGTGCGCGAGGCACGGCTCGACGTGCTGTACGTGTCCGGGGGCGGCCTGCGCAATCCCACGCTGATGGCCGCGATCGAGGCTCGACTCGACGGCCTCGCGGTCCGACCGAGCGATGCGCTCGGTGTGCCGTCCGACGCGAAGGAGGCGCTGGCTTTCGCCCTCATCGGCTGGCACAGCCTGCACGGACTGCCGGGCAATGTAGTGGCGTGCACGGGTGCGTCGGAGGAGCGAATTCTCGGCCAACTCACTTTTGGTGTCCGGGGATTGTTGTCTCCCGGTATGGCGCCGGTGCGGCCCGAGCGGCTGGTGGTCACCGGCGGGGCCGCATGAGCGTCGACCTGGCCGGGGCGGCCGCCGAGGTTCTGGCCACAGGTGGCCGGGGTCGGTGTCCTGCCGGGGTGTGTCTGGGCGTGACCACCCCCGCCACGGGGACCGTGCTGGCAGCGGCCGGTTGGGCGCGGCTCCCCGACGGCGCGGTGCCGGGCGAGCCGATGACCACGGACCTCCTCTTCGACCTGGCCTCGGTGACCAAGATGGTGGCGACGACGGCCGTGGCCATGCGGCTCGTCGCGGCGGGGCGACTGGACGTCGACGCTCCGGTGGGGCGCCACTTGGCCGGATTCCGACTCAAGCCCCTCCGGCGATTGAGGAACGGGGAGTTGGGCGGAGCCCCGCACGCGATAGGCCGTCGCAGGCCGGGGCCGGGCATCGCGGATCGGACCCACGTCACCGCCGCCCACCTGCTCACCCACCGCTCGGGCCTGCCCCCGTGGTGGCCGCTGTACTGCCGGACCACGGACCGGGAGACCGCGCTCGACCTGGCCGAGCGGCTCCCGCTGGACACACCGCCCGGCACCCACCGCGCGTACTCGGACGTGGGCTTCATGCTGCTCGGCCGGCTCGTCGAACGGATCACGGGCACGGACCTGGCCACCTCGTTCCGACAGTGGGTCGCCGACCCTCTCGCTCTGCCCCACACCCGTTACGGACCCGTCCCGCCGGCCACCGCCGCCGTGAGCAGCGACGGCGACGGGATCGAGGCGCACATGGTGCAGTCCGGTCGGCCGTACCCCACCCCGTGCACGACGGCCGACTTCACCGGCTGGCGCACCGGGCCCGTTCGCGGCGCGGCGGCCGACTGCAACACGGCCCACGCGCTGGCGGGTGTCAGCGGGCACGCGGGCCTGTTCGCGCCCTTGGACGAACTGCTGCGCCTGGCCTCGGCGCTCGTACACGACGAGTCCTTCGTCCCGGCAGCCGTACGCTCCCGGTTCCTCGCGGTCGCGGACCCGCGCAACCCCGAACAGGGCCTGGGATTCCGCCGGTTCACGATGGACACTCCCGGCGGGCCCGTGCCGATGGTCGGCCACGACGGCTTCACCGGAACGCACGTCGCGGTGGCCACCGACCGCCCGCTCGCCGTGGCCCTCGCAGCGACCCGCCTGCACGGCACACGCACCGACCGGGTGGGCCTGGTAGCCGTGGACGACCTGTCCTCCGCCGCCCACCGAGGAACCGTACGTGCCTTGGCGTCGGCGGGCGCCCTCCCGCGGCCCCTCTCGCCCGGACGCACAGGTCACACAAACCACACTCGATACACCGGACGTACCGAACGCACCGAACGCACCCTGGAGTCGCCATGACCGCCCCCGTCCCGGCCGAGGCCGACCCGCGCGACGACACCGCCACGCACGGCGGTGCCACGCTGCGCATCCGCGGTCTCTCGGTGGCCTACCGGACATCCGGCCGCGATGTCACGGCCGTGGACCGGGTCGATCTCGATCTCGCGGCGGGCGAGACGGTGGCGGTGGTGGGGGCTTCGGGGTCGGGCAAGTCGACGCTGGCCGCGAGCATCAACCGGCTCCTCGCCGACAACGGCCGGATCACCCGCGGCTCGATCCGCCTCGACGACCTGGAACTCGCCACCGCCCCGGTCAAGTTGCTGCGCCAGGTGCGCGGCGCGCGGATCGGCATGGTGCCGCAGGACCCCATGACAAACCTCGACCCGGTCGCCACGATCGGCTCGCAGATCACGGAGGCGCTCCGGGTGCACGGGCTCGCGCGGGGCGAGAAGGCCCGCGCCGAGGCGGTGGCGCTGCTGGAACGCGCGGGCATCGCGGACGCGGGGTCCCGTTTCTCCCAGTACCCGCACGAAATCTCCGGCGGGATGCGCCAACGCGTCCTGATCGCCATGGCGTTGGCCTGCCGCCCGGACGTCCTGATCGCCGACGAGCCCACGTCGGCGCTCGATGTCACGGTGCAGCGCCTGGTCCTGGACCAAATGGCGTCTCTCACCCGCGACTTGGGGACATCGGTCCTCCTCATCACCCACGACCTGGCCCTCGCCGCGGAACGGTCCGACCGGGTGGCGGTGATGCACGAAGGCCGCGTGGTGGAGACCGGCCCGTCGCGCGAGATCCTCACAAAGGCCCAACACCCTTACACACGCCGCCTGTTGGAAGCGGCACCCGGCATCGCCCGCACCAAGGTCACACCGATCCCCCGACCGACCTCCCCCTCGCCACCCCTCCTGGAGCTGCGCGGCGTCACCAAGACGTACCGACTGCGCGGCCGCCGCGAACCGCTTCGCGCGGTGGACGACCTCAGCCTCACGGTGCATCCCGGCCGCACGGTCTCCCTGGTCGGCGAATCAGGCTCCGGCAAGTCCACCACGGCCCGCATCGCCCTGCGCCTGGAGGACTGCGACACGGGCACGACACACTTCGAGAACACGGATGTCACCAGGACGCACGGCCGCCGCCTCCTCCCGTTCCGCCGCGCCGTCCAGCCGGTGTTCCAGAACCCGTACGCGTCCCTCGACCCGCGCCACACCGTGGCCCGGATCGTTTCCGAGCCCCTGCGGGTGCACGGCATCGGCACCAGCCGGGCCGACCACCGCGCGCGGACCGCCGACCTGCTCGACCAAGTGGCGCTGCCCTCGGCCTGCATGGACCGCTACCCCCACGAACTCTCCGGCGGCCAACGCCAACGGGTGGCCATCGCCCGCGCCCTCGCGCTCGGACCCCGGCTGATCGTCATGGACGAGGCCGTGTCCGCGCTCGACGTCCTGGTCCAGGACCAGATCCTCGACCTCATGGTCGAACTCCAACGCGACCTCGGCCTCGGCTACCTCTTCATCAGCCACGACCTGGACGTGGTCCGCCTCGTCTCCCACCACGTCCTGGTGATGCGCGAGGGCCGCGTCGTGGAGGAGGGCACCCCTGACGCGATCTTCGAAGCCCCCCAACACCCGTACACACGCGACCTCATCGCATCGATCCCGGGCAAGGGCGCGCGCCGGCCGGGCCTTTGAACCGGCCGTGCGCGACCCGCACCACCAGCGTCCACCCCATCCCCGCCTGGCCGACTCGCTGCGTGCTACGCCCGCGACCCCGGCTGCTCCCCGATCGAAGGCCCCATGTACTGCTCCGCGAACGACCGCACATACGCCGGGTCGTCACGCAGGCGCTGCCAGCGGGCCCGGCGCAGGCGTTCGCGGTAGGGAGCGTGCGGGGTGCCGGGGTCGTCGGCGTGGAGGAGTTCCAGCATGGTGTGGCTGAACTCCTGCACCTGCCACACATCGGCGAGGCGTCGCCCGGAGTACGAGGTCAGCACATCCGCCAGGGGTGCCTCGCCCGCGAAGTGGGCCGGCAGGGAGACCGCGAGATCGGCGGCGTCGGCCATCGCGAGGTTCATGCCCTTGCCTCCGGAGGGTGGCACGATGTGCGCGGCGTCGCCGAGCAGTACGACCCTGCCGTGGTGCATGGGTTCCACGACCTTGGTGTGCATGTCGACGATGGCGCGGTCCAGGACGGGGCCTTCGTCGAGCGTCCAGTCCGGCAGGTCGAGCCGCATGTGCAGCTCCTTCCAGATCCGGTCGTCCGGCCACTGCTCGACGGTGTCACCGGAGGGTATCTGGAGGTACATGCGGGTGACGTCGCGCGAACGCAGCATGTGTCCCGCGAAGCCGTCGGGGTGTTGCGCGTACACGGTGTGTCCGGCGGACGGCGGTGCCTGGACGAGTGCGCCCAGGAGGCGTGCGTCGTGCGGGACGTCGTACCGGGTGAAGGCCGAGTCCGGCAGTGCCGCGCGGGTCGGTCCGTGCCAGCCGTCGGCCCCGGCGACGACGTCTCCACGGATCTCGGTGCCGTCGGCGCACACCACCCGTGCCTCGTCCGGTACGACCTCGGTGACGGGCCTGCCCAGCAGCAGGGTGCCGCCCTCACCCACGTACGCGTCCAACAGGTCGGCCACGACGTCCTGTTGGGGATACACATAGCTGGGCGCGTCACCGCACCACGCCTCGTAGTCCACGATGACCCGCTCGCCCTCGGCGTGTATCTCGCAGCGCGTGTGCGCGAGGCCCTCCGCGCGCAGCCGGGCGGACAGGCCGTGCCGGTCGAGCAGCTGCACCGTGCGCCGTTCCAGGAACCCGGCCCGCGAGCGTGCCAGCAGCTGCTCCCGCGTGAACTTGTCGACCACCACGCAGTCGATCCCACGCCGCCGCAACAGCACCCCGAGCGTCAGCCCTGCGGGGCCGGCTCCGACCACGACCACACGTGTGTCGACCGTACGCACCAGCTCTCACTCCCTCTGCGAGGCCGGGAGGAGGGGAGGCCGGCCCCGTCGGCGCACCTTACGGGAGTGATCAAGCGGGGTGTGCGGCAGGTCGTCCGTGGCCGGGATCACAGTGCGATGCGGGCCGCTCGCGGAATGCGCGCGGGAGGTGTCGCGGTTGCCACGGAAGATCGCCGCTTGTGCAGCGCCGCACAGCCGACCAGTACTGATATCCCGTATGCCCGTACTTCTGAGGAGCCCCCGTGGCCGACCCCACGTCCCGCGCCGCCGAGATACTCTCCCGTCCCCTCGCGCTGAACGGCCTGACCGTGCCGAACCGCATCGCGATGGCGCCGATGACCCGCATGTTCTCGCCGGACGGAATTCCCGGTGAGGACGTGCGCTCGTACTACGCGCGGCGCGCCGCCGCGGGCGTCGGCCTGATCATCACCGAGGGAACGTACGTGGGCCATGACTCGGCCGGCGACAGCGACCGGGTGCCGCGGTTCCACGGCGAGGAGCAGCTGGCCGGGTGGGCGCGGGTCGCCGAGGACGTGCACGCGGCGGGCGGCACGATCGTGCCGCAGCTGTGGCACATCGGCATGGTGCGCAAGGCGGGCCAGCCGCCGTTCGCCGACGCCGCGCCCGTCGGCCCCTCCGGCATCCGCGTGGACGGCACCGAGGGCGAGGGCCGGGCGATGACGCAGGCCGACCTGGACGACGTCATCGGTGCCTTCGCCCAGGCCGCCGCGGACGCGGAGCGCATCGGTCTCGACGGCGTCGAGGTGCACGGCGCGCACGGCTATCTGCTCGACCAGTTCCTGTGGGCCGGGACGAACCGCCGCACGGACGCCTACGGCGGTGACGCCGTGGCCCGTACGAAGTTCGCCGCCGAGGTCGTCGCCGCGATCCGCGAGCGTGTCTCCGCCGAGTTCCCGATCATCTTCCGCTACTCGCAGTGGAAGCAGGAGGCGTACAACGCGCGTCTCGCGGAGACCCCGGAGGAGCTGGAGGCCATCCTCGCGCCGCTGTCGGCGGCCGGTGTCGATGTCTTCCACGCCTCCACGCGCCGTTACTGGCGTCCGGAGTTCGACGGCTCGGACCTGAACCTGGCGGGCTGGACGAAGAAGCTCACCGGGAAGCCGACCATCACCGTCGGCTCCGTCGGGCTCGACGGCGACTTCATCCGCGGCTTCGCGGGCGAGGGCTCCCCGGTCAAGGGCATCGACGACCTGCTCGACAGCCTGGAGCGGGACGAGTTCGACATGGTCGCGATCGGCCGCGCCCTGCTCCAGGACCCGCAGTGGGCGGCGAAGGTCCTCGCGGGACGCTTCGACGAGCTGAAGCCGTACGACGCCTCGGCGCTCCAGACGCTGAGCTGAACCACCGCCTGACGAAGGGGCGTTCGCCCTCCTGCCACCCGGCCGGAGAGCGGGCGCCCCTTCCGCGTGGGACAGACGTGGGGCAGCCCGCCGGGACAGGGGAGCCCGCGCAAAGGTAAGCAACTTCTTGCAACTGCCTGGCCGGAAGTGCATGGTATCGATCATCGTTGCGCTGAATCGGCCGACGCTCACGAACAGGGAGGGACGACGGTGAGTCCAAGCAGGGCGGTGTGCGACTGCATCGATCCGCTGGCGGGGGTGCGGGACACCGGTGACCCCGAACACGACGTGTTCCTGACCGGAACCGTCTTCATGGACCTGGTCTTCACCGGGCTCGACGGCGCCCCGCGCATCGGCACCGAGAACTGGGCCCGCGGCATGGGCTCCAGCCCCGGCGGCATCGCCAACATGGCCACCGCGCTCGCCCGCCTGGGCCTGCGCACCACGCTGGCGGCCACGTTCGGCACCGACCTGTACGGCGACTACTGCTGGGAGTCGCTCGCCGACGTCGAGCGCGTCGACCTCACCCACTCGCAGCGGCTCCCCGGCTGGCACTCGCCGCTGACGGTCTCGATGGCGTACGACGGCGAACGCACCATGGTGACGCACGAGCACCCGGCGCCCCCGCTGGAGCACACCGTGCCGCGCGCCCGCGCCGGCGTGGCCTCCCTCGAACCCGGCCGCGAGGACGCCTGGCTGCGGCAGGCGCACGAGCAGGGCGCCCTGCTCTTCACCGACGTCGGCTGGGACGAGTCGGGCCGCTGGGACACCGCGACGCTGACCGGACTCCCGTACGCCCACGCCTTCCTGCCCAACGCCACCGAGGCGCTGCACTACACGCGCACCGACACCACGCGGGACGCGGTGGCCAAGCTGGCCGACCTCGTGCCCATCGCCGTGGTCACCAAGGGCCCGGAGGGCGCCGTCGCCGTCGACTCGATCACCGGGGAGCACGCCGACGTCGAGGGCCTGCGCGTGGAGGCGCTCGATCCGACCGGCGCCGGGGACGTGTTCATGGCCGGGTTCGTGACCGGCACCCTCGCCGGGTGGCCGCTCGCCGACCGCCTGGCCTTCGCCAACCTGACGGCCGCCCTGTCCGTGCAGCACTTCGGCGGCTCGCTGTCCGCGCCGGGCTGGGTGGAAGTGGCCGCCTGGTGGGGCGAGTTGACGGCTCGGTCCAAGGCCGGAGACACCGCCGCCGCGGACCTGGCACACCGCTACGGCTTCCTGCACGACCTCGTTCCCGCCCGTCTGCACGAGGTGGCCCGCCGCCGCGCCACACCGACCCTCGGCTTCCGCGCCGCGTAGGAGACACACCACCATGAGCTCAAGATTCACGCGGAGGTCGGTGCTCGCGGCCGCCCTCGCCGTCGGCGCCGCGAGCTGCACACCGGGCACCGACGGTTCGGGCGCCGTGACCGGCGACACCGCGCCGGGCGGCGGCAACGGCGTACCCGACCCGGCGAAGGCCGGGAACGTGACGCTGCACGTATGGGACCAGGAGGTCCGCGGCGGCACCAACGCCGAGATCGAGCAGCTCAACAAGGAGTTCCAGCACAGGTACCCGAACGTCACGATCAAGCGGGTATCGCGGAGCTTCGACGACCTCAAGACGACGCTCAAGCTGGCGCTGTCCGGCAACACCCCGCCCGATGTCGTCCAGGCCAACCAGGGCTACCCGGACATGGTCGCGTTCGTCGAGGCGGGCCTGCTGGCACCGCTCGACAACTACGCGGGCATCTACGAGTGGAACACCCGCTACCCGGCCACGCTCCTCAACCTCAACCGGGTCTCCGTACCGGAATCGGGCGCGTCCCGCCGCTTCGGCACCGGGCGCCTGTACGGGATCTCGCAGACCGGCGAGTTCGTGGGTCTCTACTACAACAAGCGGGTCCTGAAGAAGGCGGGCCTCCAACCCCCGCGCACCTGGGCCGAGTTCACCGACAGCCTCGCGGAACTCAGGAAGGCCGGGCAACTCCCGATCCAGTTCGGCAACCTCGACAAGTGGCCCGCGATCCATACCTTCGGCATGCTCCAGGACCAGCAGGGAGCGGAGCGGGCCCGGGACACCGTCCTCGGCCGCGGCGACGGCTTCGCCGGCTCCCGTACGACGAAGGCGGCCACCACGCTGACCGACTGGATGGACCGCGGTTACCTGCCCAAGGACGCCAACGGGCTCGGCTACGACGACGCCAACAAGAAGTTCATGGCCGGCCAGGGCGCGTACACGATCACCGGTACGTGGATGCTGGCCGACCTGAAGAAGCAGCTCGGCGACGACCTCGGCGTCATGCCCCCGCCGCCGCCCACCGAGGGCGGCAAGCCGGCCACCACCGGCGGCCAGGGCCTGGCATGGTCGGTCACCTCGCGGTCCGCGCACCCCGAAGTCGCGGCCGCCTACCTCGACTTCATCACCAGCGAGCACGCGGCCGACGTGATGACGGAGAACGGCGTCCTGCCGGCGGTCCCCGGGAAGGCGGCGGACGCCCTCGACCCGAAGTCCCCCGACGGCCAAATGGTGGACGGCTGGCGGCAGTTGACGTCGGCCGACGGCCTGGTCCCGTATCTGGACTACGCGACGCCGACGTTCTACGACACGTCTTCCGCGGCCCTTCAGGACCTCATCGCGGGCAAGACGTCACCTCGGAACTTCGCCCGCAAGCTCCAGGCCGACTACGCCCCGTTCATCAAGAAGCAGCAGGGCAAGGGCAGTTCGGGAGCGTCGGGCTCGTGACACGGAAACTCACATCGTCGGGCCGGGCCCCCGGAGAACCCCGCTCCGTCGGCTACCTCTACGTCCTGCCCGCGCTCGCGGTCTACGGCCTGTTCCTCCTCTACCCCTTCGGCCAGGCGGTCGGCCTGTCCTTCCTCCACTGGGACGGCCTGACCCGCGCCACGTCGGCGGGCCTCGACAACTACACGGCCCTCTTCACGGACCCGAGCCTGCGCGCCCCGTTCGGCCACGCACTGCTGTTGCTGGTCTTCTACGCGGCGCTGCCGGTGGCCATCGGCCTGCTGCTCGCGGCGACGATGTCCCGCATCCGGGTCCGCGGCATGACCTTCTTCCGTACGGTGCTGTTCCTGCCGCAGGTCCTCGCGATGGTCGTCGTCGGTGTGGCCTGGCGCTCGATCCTGGCGCCGGACGGCCTGCTCAACGACGTCCTGCGGGCCGTCGGCCTCGACAGCCTGGCCCGCGCGTGGCTGGGCGACGACACATGGGCGCTGCCCGCCGTGGGCGTCGTCGGCACCTGGGTCATGACGGGCCTGTGCATGGTCCTCTTCCTCGCCGGAGCGCAGCGCATCCCGCGCGAGCTGTACGAGGCGGCGCGGCTCGACGGAGCGGGCGCCGTGCGGGAGTTCTTCGCGGTGACACTCCCCGGCCTGCGCGGGGAGATCTCGGTCGCCCTGACGCTCACGATCATCGCGGGCCTGCGCAATTTCGACCTGATCTACATCACCACGGGCGGCGGCCCCGGCAATGCCACCTCCGTCCCGGCCTACGAGGTCTACCACCGCGCCTTCGAGCTGAACGAGGTCGGCTCGGCGGCCGCCATCGGCGTAGCACTCACCGTCCTCATCTTCGCCCTGACCGTCACGGTCTCCCGTCTCGTCGAAGGGCGCCGCACATGACCTCCCGCATCGAGCGCACGGCCACGTACGCGATCCTGGCCCTGTTCGCGGTCCTCGCACTCACGCCAGTGATCGGCATCCTCTCCACCGCCTTCTCCTCCCCCGACGCGGTGGGCGGCGGCTTCGCCCTCCCGGACGGCGTCCACTGGTCGAACTTCCAACAGGCGTGGCAGCGCGGCCACTTCGGCACGTACCTGGGCAACTCCGCCCTGGTGACGGTCGTGGTCGTGACCGCCTCGACGCTCCTGTCCATCCTGGCCGCGTACGCCTTCGGCACCATGCGCTTCCGCGGCTCCACGCTCCTCTTCTACCTGTTCGTCCTGGGCCTCACGCTCCCCCAGGAGGCACTGGTCGTCCCCCTCTACTTCGACCTGCGGTACTTCCACCTCACGGACACCTACTGGTCGCTGATCCTGCCGCAGACCGCGCAGTCCCTCGCCTTCGGTGTGTTCTGGATGCGCACATACTTCATGAACAGCACCCGCTCGGTCATCGAGGCGGCACGCGTCGACGGCGCGAACACCTGGACCACGCTCTGGCGCATCCTCGTCCCGATGGGGCGCCCGGCCATCACCACGCTCATCGTGATCACGTTCATGTGGACGTGGAACGAGTTCCTGATGGCCCTGGTCATGATCAGCGACGAGTCCCTCCGCACGGTCCCCCTGGGCCTGGCCTTCTTCCAGGGCCAACAGAGCGCGGACACGACGCTGCTCGCGGCAGCGTCGGTGTTGATCGCGTTGCCGGTGGTGGTCGTGTATGTGGCGTTGCAGCGGAAGTTCATCGAGGGGATGTTGGGTGGGGCGGTGAAGGAGTAGGCGTCGGCGGCGGCAGCGTACGGCTGCCGCCGCCGGGCCCGGTCCCGCTAGCGGGCGGCCGGACCGCCGAGTAGCGCCACCAACGCCGGATCCCCTTCGGCCAGCGGCCGGTTGGCGATGGTCTCGGCCACGGTCTTCGTCTCCGTACCCGCCGCGAGCAGCACGGCCCGCGCCTGCGCTGCGGGCAGCGCGTTGAACCACGTACGGACGAGGGCCAGTTGAGTCCGCCGGGTCACCGATCCGCGTGCCCGGAGCCGCGAGATGCCGCCGTCCGGGAACACGTCGAAGCGCAGGTGAGTGACCTCATCGGCGGGGTCCACGTCGAAGTAGTGGCGGGTGTCCGGCTGCAATCGGGTCCGGGGCAGCACCGGGAACCAGTCCGACGAGTCCGGGGCCGGGGTGACATCGGAACGAGCGCCGTACACGGCGCACTCGTCGGACGCGTTGTACTTGTAGTAGGAGGTGTCGACCTCTATCTCGTGGAGGCGTCCGGGGGCGGCCAGGCGCAGGATCGCCCAGTCGTTGCCGGGGCCCCGGCGACGCTGGGTCTCCCAGCCGTCGCCCATGTGCCGGGCGAGGCCCGGGAGGGTGAGGACATCGGCAGGCGAGTAGAAGGTGTCGCTGCCCGCCTCCACCGCGCCGCCGAGTTCGCGGGCGGCGAGGTCGAGGGTGAGCCGGGCGAAGCGGCGCGGGTCGGGTACGACCTGCCCGTACACGCGCAGCCGGGCGACCCCACCGTCGGGGTACGTTGAGAGGCGAAGGTGGGTGAAACGTTCGGCGGCCGTGACGTGGAACGGGTTGTGGGTGTCGCCCTTCAGGGGAGAGCGGGGGACGATCTCCACCCATTCGACGTCGGGTGCGTCCAGTTCGTCCGGCGAGGGGTAGCCCTCCACGCCGCAGGCTTCGATGCGGCACTCCTGCGGAAAGTTGCCGGTGAAGAAGCTGGTGTCCACGTCGACGGCGTGGATGACGCCGGGCGCGCCGAGCCGTATCAGGACCCAGTCGTGGCCGGGTGTGCGTCGGCGCCGCGTTTCCCAGCCGTCGACGATCTCGCCCTTGTGCCCGTACGTGCCGGGGGTGAAGTCGGCGGCGTCCGGGACGAGCAGGTTCTCCTTCTCGCCGAACGATTCGTCGCTGGCCGCGATGACGCTGCCCCCGAGGTGACGGGAGGCGAGGTCGGTCAGGGGCGGCTGATCGGTGGGGAGCATGCGGGAACCTCGCGGTGAGGGCACAAGTGCCGGTGTATTTGCGGGAATTGGCGGTGCGGGCGGCGACGGGAGCGTCACCACTTCCTCGTCACACCTTCAAGTGACGGGAGAGCGGCCACCCGATGATCTTCTTGGGGTCGGGGTTCGCATAGCTGCGCACCTTGCTGGTGGCGAGCCCGAGCCCGACGACGGCTTCGGCGAGCCGTACACCGGCGGCGACCGGGTCGACGACAGGCACCCCGAGTGCTTCGGTGATCTCCTTGTCGAGTCCGGCCATGCCGCCGCAACCGAGGCAGATGACCTCGGCACCGTCGTCCTCGACGGCCCTTCTGGCTTGCTCCACGATCGCGGCGATCCCCGCCGCCGGGTCCTGGTCGAGTTCGAGGGTGGCCAGGCCCACGGAGCGTACGGAGGCACAGTGCGCGGCCAGGCCGGCCGTCAGCAGACGGTCCTCGATCGCACCGATGGAGCGGTCGAGGGTGGTGACGACCGAGTAGCGACGGCCGATCATCTGGGCGACGTGGGCCGCGCTCTCGGCGATGTCGATGGCAGGGACGTCGGTGAGCTCTTGGAGGCCCTCGCGACCGTGCTCGCCGAACCCTGCCATCACGATGGCGTCGTACGGTGCGTCGTACGTGGCGACGCGGTCCATGACGGCAACGGCCGAGAGCAGGCTCTCGAAGGCGCAGTCGATGCCGTCGGCGCCGAAGTGCGGGGTGAGCGGCACGATGGTCGTGCCCGGCGACGCACACTCTCTTGCAGTGCGGGCGATGGCGTCGGTCATGGATTGGGTGGTGTTGGGGTTGACCACCAGAATGCGCATCAGGAGTCCCTTCGCGATGGGCCCGGACGGGGTGGGTCCGGGTGGGGTTGAGGTCACGCCCGCGGGGCGGCGCTGCGCCCCTCGGACGGGGCCAGCAGCTGTCCGCGCGGGTGGGTGAAGTCGACGGGCCGTCCGCGCAACCAGGTCTGACGGACCACGCCGAACAGTTCGCGCCCGGCATAGGGCGTGACGGGCTGGCGGTGGTGGAGCGCGGCCGGGTCGACGGTGAACGTCTCGTCGGGTGCGAGCAGGCAGAGATCGGCATCGCGGCCGCGGGCGATGGCGCCCTTGTGCGGCAGGCCCATGAAGGCGGCGGGCCGCTGCGCCATCCACGTGGCGATGTCGCCGAGGGTGTGTCCGCGGCGGCGGGCCTCGGTCCACACCACCGGCAGAGCGACCTGGAGCGAGGAGATCCCGCCGAACGCCTCGGCGAAGTCGCCGTGCTCCAGCGCCTTGTGTTCGAGGGCGCACGGCGAATGGTCCGAGACGACCATCTGGAGCGTTCCCCTGCCCAGTGCCGCCCAGAGGCGGTCGCGGTTGGCGACATCCCGGATCGGCGGACAGACCTTGAACGTGGTGTCCCCGTCGGGTACTTGATCGGCAGCGAGCGCGAGGTAGTGCGGGCAGGTCTCGGCGGAGACCGTCACCCCGTCGGCCTGTGCGGCTCGGATGAGGTCGGCGCCGCGTGCGCTGGAGACGTGGACGATGTGGCTGCGACCCGCGACGGCGCGGGTCGCGTCGATCACAGCGGCGATCGCACGGTCCTCGACGTCGGCGGGCTGCGTGGCGAGGAAGTCCCGGTAGCGGCGGCCGTCCGCCGGGCCGTTGGAGGCATCCACCGGCTGCTGCCCGCCGTCCTCCGCGTGCACGGCGAGGACTCCGCCGAAGGTGCCGATCTCCGCCAGAGCGGCCTTCAGTTCCTGCGTCGTGACGGGTGGAAACTCGGCCAGGCCCGTATTCGCCAGAAAGCACTTGAAGCCGAGCACGCCAGCCCGGTGCAGGTCGTGCAGCCGATGGATGTTGGTCGGCGTGACACCGCCCCAGAATCCGACGTCCACATGGCAACGCCCTTGTGCCGCACAGCGCTTGGCGTCCAGGGCCGGGATGTCGACGGTGACCGGGAGGCTGTCCAGCGGCATGTCGACGACGGTGGTGATGCCGCCCGCCGCGGCCGCCCGGGTACCGGAGTCGAATCCTTCCCAGCCCGATTGTCCCGGGTCCTGCAGATGGACATGGGTATCGACGAGGCCGGGCAGCACCACGACATCGGGATCGACCCGCACCTCCTCCCTGGCGGGCAACACCGCTTCGAGGTCTTCGACGCAGTGGATCCGCCCATGGCCGATGCCTATGCTCGCGGGCCGTTCCCCGTCGGGAGTCATCACGCGCTCGGCGCGGACGACCGTGTCCAGGATCTGCATGCCGGTGCTCCTCGGGTGGGCGCGGTGCGGGTACAGGGCGGTTGCGGTTGCGGGCAGCGGGTCAGGACGGTTCGGCCACGGGATCCGGCGAGACACGATGCGGCGCGGTCCTGGACGGAGCGAAGCGCGGGAAACCGAGGAGGGCGCGGGCGTCGGCACGCCGGTGGACCAGTGCCACACCAGCGAGGTACACGAACGCGCCGGTCAGCCACGCCTGAAGGGCGGGAAAGCCGATGTACGTGTGCTGGAATCCGGCGGTGCCCGGAATCAGCCCGCCGGTGCTCACCCCCACGATCGTGCCGGCGAGCACCGCGACGACACCGGGCCAGTTGGCGGCCGCCGCGTCCTGCCACTGGGCGACGCGCTCCATGGGCCGGCGCAGTCCGAACAGGCGCGGCAGGAGGAAACGATCGACGGTCATGACGGTGCTGGCCGTGGGAACGGTGACGGCCCCGATGCCGGTGACGATGTTGAAGGTCTGCTGGAGGCTGGGCAGCACGAGCGTGAGTCCGCCCGCGACGGCGCCGAGGATCAGGACGGTGTACTGGCGGCGCCAGCGCGGCAGTTCGGACATCAGGTTCTGTACGCCGTTGACGGCTATGTAGAGGTTGCCGTCGTTGACGGCGGCCTGGTTGACGAGGAAGAACACGAACGCGAGGGCCACGAGCCCGAACAGTGAGAAGTCGACGAAGTACTTGATGCTCGGCCCGAACTCGGGGCGATCGGCGAGGATCGCCACCACATACCCCATGACCGGGAACATGAACGAACCGACGATGTACGAGACGACGATGGTCGGTACGTTCCACTGCGGCCGGGTCTTGGCGTAGCGGAACACATCCGCCTCGTTGCCCCACGTCGACAGGCCCACCATCGCACCGGTCACCATGAGCACCGAGGACGGGGAGGCGAGGTGCACCTGCGAGTGCAGTTGGCTGTCCGAGACGGTGGCCAGGCCGCGGATCGTCGCATAGAGCCCCCAGATCATCACCACCGGCACGGCGACGAACTGCGCGAACCGCTGCACACCGCCGAAGCCGAAGTACGTATTGGTGATCATGACGAAGGCGAGCCCGACGGAGACGGCCTTGACGGCGGGCACCGCGAACAGGCCGCCCAGCAGTGACATCACGAACAGGACCGTGAAGACGTAGAACCCCAGGCCGTTGACGAGCAACAGCACGGAGACGAACCGGCTGCCGATGCGGCCGAAGACCCCTCGGGTCATGACGGAGGTCGTCTGCCCGACCGCGGCACCGGTGTTCGCGGCGCCGAAGCAGTACAGGGACATGGCCGCGGTGGCGATCGACATCGCCACGATGAGCTGGGTGAACGTCAGCCCTTCGAACCGGGCGGTGTATCCCACGTAGGCGGCCCCGAAGGTCGCCTGCATGGAGAGGAACGTCAGCAGGATCCGGAGATTGGAGCGTCGCTCCGACTGCGGCACCACACTGTCCGTGTAGTCCTGCGCCGCCCCCGATCCGTCTGGGGTGGATACGGGCCGGGACTTTCCGATCATGGCTACTTCCCTACGAAGGAGGGGCCCGCGTGGGCCGCCGGGGCGTGCCTGAAATTGCTGCGGCTCCCTTGCCGTGATGCGGCGTAGCCAACAGCCTCCCCGACCGCCCGTCAAGTACTGCTACACATCACTTAACACCGAAGTAACAAGGTGGTTGGGGTGGCATGGACGTCGTGTTAAGCGGTTCGCTATGTTGTCGGCATGGCGGACCGATCACTCCCGACTCCCGAGGACCCTGTCAGCAACCTGGGCCCCAACATCCGCGCGGCCCGCGAGAAGCAGGGCTTGTCACTGCGCGAGCTCGCGCGGCGCATCGGCATCACGGCGAGCGCGTTGTCACAGATCGAGACGGGCAAGACGCGCCCCACCGCCAAGACGGCCTACGAGGTCGCCCAACAGCTGGGACTGACCCTCGCCGAACTCTCCACGTCCCCGTCCGCGACGAACGACGACGCCAACACCCCGGCCCCGCCCGACCCTCACCAGCGCGCCGAACTCGACGCCATGGCAGTCCACTTGCGCAACGCCGTGGAGTTCATCCCCCATGACGCCCAACGGACGGTGGGCCTCCAGGGCGGCGAAACCTTCCGCGTCCTGAGCGGCCATTCCCTCCCCGGCGCCAACTGCCTCCTCCTCAGCTACGAGCCGGACGCCTCCTCGCCGCCGGACGACGAGTTCGTCCGCCACAACGGCCATGAGTTCAACTACCTCATCTCCGGAAAACTCGTCATCGAGGTCGGCTCGGACCGCTTCGAACTCACCCCCGGCGACACCCTGACATTCCCCGCGACCACACCTCACCGCCTCTCCAACCCTTGGACCGAGAAGGCGGAACTGCTCTCCTTGTTCCTGCACGGCGGCCCACACCCGCACTGACCCGCTCGACCTGGAGGAAGGCAGGGGCAATTGTCCGACGGCGGAACCGAACCCGACTCCCCCACCGTCGACCTCGACGAGGTTCTGCGGCTCATCGACGAACTCGCCGAGTCCGACGCGGAGCTGGACGTACTCCTGGCCCGCACCGCCGCGTCCCTCGGCCGCGCCGTCGGATTCCGTACGGTCGATGACGAGGCATGTGCGGCCTCACCCGATGCCGGGGCCGGAACCGTGGAGCAGCCTCCGTACGCGGCAACACACACCCTCCCCGGCACCGGCCACATCTGGATCGACACCGGCGGCCTCGCGCTCACCGAAGCCGAGACCGCGTTGTTGCTCCGGCGGCTCGGGATCGCCGCGAAGCTCGCCCTGCTGGCGCGGGGCCCGGTCGACCGGCCCGTCGCGGACGGTGTCGCGCTCCGGTCCGTCGTCGATGCCGGCGTCGACGCGGCGGAGCGGGCCCGTACGTGGCTGCGGCTCGGACTCAACGAGGCGTCCACGACGACGGTGTTCGCGTTGGCGGGGCCGCCCGAGGCGGCAGGGGCGTTCGTCGACGGGCTGCGGGGGCACACCCCCGTCGTGCTCCACGCGCCCGTCGGCGCCGTCCAGTTGGTGGTCGCGAAGGAGCTCGAACCCTGCGACGTCCCCGGCGTGCCGGTCGGGGCCCGCGCGGCGTTCGCCGGGCCCTGTCCCGCGGCGGACGCGCCGCGGGCCTGGCAACTGGCCAGGACCGGGCTGCGGTTCGCCCGTCCCAGCACGCGCCCGCGCGGACCGTACGGTGTGCAGGAGGCCGTGCTGGTCGACGCGGCGGGGCTCGGCGGGTACGCGCTGCTCGCGGAGACGTTGAGCGCCGAGCGGATCGCGCCCGTGCCCGACGTGCGCCAGCTCGGCCGGCTGGTCGACGAGCACGGGGAGGACATGCTCGTCTGCCTGGAGGCCGTCGCCGCCACGGACTCGGTCCGCAAGGCCGCGCGCCTCCTGCACCGGCACCACAACTCGGTCGCGTACCGGGTGGAACGCGCCCAGCGCTACCTCGGGTACAGCTTCACCGAACCGTACGGGCGCACCCGGCTCTTCCTCGCCCTGGTGCTGCGGCGCCTCCAGGAGTCGGGTGACCTCTTCCGGGCGGGCGGGACAGATGGCCCGCCAACCGAGCCACCTGCCCAATGACGTACGTCACGCGGCCTGGTGATCCTGCAGATGATCGGCCAACCGAGCCCGGCACCGTCGCCGGGAAGGGAGTGGTGGCGCATCATGCGGCAGACCCAGCAGACCCAGCAGACCCAGCAAGCCCAACAGGCGCAGCGGAACCAGCAGGCACAGCGCAGCCCGCACTACGACGTGATCGTGATCGGTGCCGGGTTCGCCGGCATGTACCTCCTGCACCGGCTCCGAGACGAACTCGGACTGCGCGTGCGGGTCTACGAGCGCGGTGGCGGCGTGGGCGGCACCTGGTACTGGAACCGGTATCCCGGCGCCAGGTGCGACGTCGAGTCGATGTACTACTCGTACTCCTTCTCCGAGGAACTGGAGAAGGAGTGGGAGTGGACCGAGCGCTATCCGTCCCAGCCCGAGATCCTCCGCTACGCCGATCACGTCGCCGACCGCTTCGAGCTGCGCGGGGACATCGAGTTCAACACCTCCGTGCGTGGCGCCGATTACGACGCGGGCACCGATACCTGGAACGTGAGCCTTGAGGACGGGCGGCGTGCGAGCGCGTCGTATCTCGTCACCGCCGTCGGCTGCCTGTCCGCCTCCCGTGTGCCGGACTTCCCGGGGCTCGCGTCCTTCACCGGGCCGACCTACCACACCGGCCGCTGGCCGCACGAGGGCGTCGACTTCAGCGGGCGGCACGTCGCCGTCATCGGGACGGGGTCCTCCGGCATCCAGGCCATCCCGGTGATCGCCGAGCAGGCCGCGCACGTCACCGTCTTCCAGCGCACCCCGAACTTCTCCGTCCCGGCGAACAACAGGCCGCTCGAACCGGACGAGCAGCGTCGCGTGAAGGCCGGCTACCGGGAGCTGCGCGCCGAGGCCCGCGCCTCGGCCTCCGGGGTCGTCGTGCCGCCGCCGCTGGGCAACGCGCTCGACATCGACGAGGCCCGCCGCACCGCCGAGCTCGACCAACGCTGGGCCTTCGGCGGGACGACCTTCATGGGCGCCTTCGAGGACACCTCGATCGACGAGTCCGCCAACCAGGTCTCGGCCGACTACGTGCGCGACCGCATCCGCGCCACCGTCGAGGACCCGGCCGTCGCCGAACTGCTCTGCCCGACGAACCACCCCATCGGCACCAAGCGCATCTGCGTCGACACCGGCTACTACGCGACGTACAACCGCGACAACGTGACCCTGATCGGGCTGCGCGACAACCCGATCGAGCGCATCACGCCGCACGGGCTGCGGGTCGGCGGCGTCGACCACACCGTGGACGCCATCGTCTTCGCCACCGGCTACGACGCCATGACCGGTCCGCTCGACGCGATCGACATCCGCGGTCTCGACGGTGCCGCGCTGCGCGAGGAGTGGGCCGCCGGGCCCCGCACGTACCTCGGGATCGCCTCGGCCGGGTTCCCGAACCTGTTCATGATCACCGCGCCGGGCAGCCCGTCCGTCCTCAGCAACATGATCGTCTCCATCGAGCAGCACGTGGCCTGGGTCACCGACGCGATCGACCACGCGCGCCGGACCGGCGTCGTGCGGTTCGAGGCCGAGCGCGACGCCCAGGAAAAGTGGGTCGACCACGTCAACGAGGCGGCGGAGGCGACCCTCTACCCGCGGGCCGCGTCCTGGTACATGGGCGCCAATGTCCCGGGCAAGCCGCGGATCTTCATGCCGTACGTCGGCGGGGTCGGCCCCTACCGGGAGATCTGCGACGAGGTCGCCAAGGACGGCTACCGCGGCTTCGCCCTCACCCGCGCCACGCACACGAACCCCGCGCACACCCGCCCTGCCGGCACCCGCCACCTGGTCGACCCCGAGATCGCGCCGCTCCTGGACGTCTTCCCGCCGCTCGGCCTCGGCCCTGACACCCTGCCCCTGGCCCGCGAGGCCACCCGGGCGCCCGTGCCGGACGCGCCCGACCCGCAGGCACTCCACCCGGACATCACCACAACGGAGCGGTGGATACCGGGATTTGAGGACGGCGACCCGCAGGTGCGCGTCCTCCACTACGAGCCCAAGGCCCGCCCCGCTTCCGCCACCACCGCCGCTCTCGTGTGGATCCACGGCGGCGGCTACGTACTCGGCGCGGCCGACGCCGACGAGATCCTGTGCCGCCGCATCGCCACGGAGACCGGCGTCCAGATCGTCTCCGTCGACTACCGGCTCGCCCCCGAGACCCGGGCGCCCGGGCAGGTGCACGACTGCTACGCCGCCCTGCGCTGGGTGCATGACGAGGCGGACGGCCTCGGTGTCGACCGCGAACGCATCGTGATCGGTGGCGCGAGCGCGGGCGGCGGGCTCGCCGCGGCCCTCACGGTCCTGGCCCGCGACCGGGGCGAGATACCCGTCTCGTTCCAGCTCCTCATCTATCCGATGCTCGACGACCGCACCTCCAGCACGGTCGACGCCCACCCGCACGCGGGCGAGTTCGTCTGGACGCCGGGCGACAACCGCTTCGGCTGGGAGTCGCTGCTCGGCCACGAGCCCGGCGGGAACGGGGTCTCCCCGTACGCCGCCGCGGCCCGCGTCGAGTCGGTCGCCGGCCTGCCGCCCACCTACCTCAGCGTCGGCGCGCTCGACCTCTTCCTGGAGGAGGACGTCGCGTACGCCACACGCCTGATCCGCGCCGGGGTGCCGACCGAACTGCACGTGTATCCGGGGGCGTACCACGGGTACGACATGGTGCCGGACGCCCGCGTGACCCAGGCGTACTTCCGTGACTTCCTCGGGGCGCTCGGGCGGCATGTGAACGGGTGAGGGCGGAGGCGAGGCCGTCAGTCGTGGAAGAGGCCGTTGCGGGTGTGCACGGAGACGGCCTCTTCCCCGGGCAGCGGGTCCCCCTCGCGCTCCGGGCGCAGCACGACGGTCCGGCTCTCCCCCGGCAGCAGCGTCAGGAGTGCGGTGTCCGCGCGCATGCCGGGCGCCTCGACGATGAGGTCACCGAGTGCCACTCCCGCGGTGAGGTGCACCAGCGCGTGGTCCTCCTTCCGTTCGACGGAGTACTTGATGTCGGCGGCGGGCCAGCGGATGCCGTCGTCGCGTACGAAGACGTGGACGGCGCGGTCGGCTCCCTCGGTGTCCGCGACCACGAGTTCCTCGCGTCGCCGGCCCGCCTGGGTGATCTCCGGGCCGACCGGCAGGGTGAGGACCGAGCGCGCGGGGACCGTGAACTGCCTTTCCGTGCATGCCACTTCACCATCGACGACGTGCACGCGGCGGATCGTGAGTTCGCCCGTCCACGGTTCATCCGTGTCGTTGACGAGGACGGCGCTGAGGCCCGCTTCCCTCGGCTGGAGTGTGACGAGGCGGTCCACGAAGGCGCCGCGCACCGCGTACCAGGCGGGCTTGGGGCGGCCGCCGTGGTCGATCAGGGACCAGGACAGCGCGGGCCACACGTCGTTGAGCTGCCAGATCAGCGCTCCTGCCGTGCGCGGCCACCAGGAGCGGAAGTGCTCCACCGCGGTGCGCAGGGCGTGTGCCTGGTTGAGGCTGGTGGCCAGGTGCCAGCGGCCGGTGTCGGTGGCGATGCGGTCCGGGCCGGGGAAGCGTCCCTTCAGGCGGTCCACGAGGTGGCGCTCGCCGCCGGGTTGCTTCTGGTGGGCCAGGAGGGCCGGGTCGTCGGGGCTTGCGGGCAGGGTGCCGAGGGCCTCGGTGAGCGTGGCACGGGTGGCCGGGGCCTGCCAGCCGAACTCGGCGGCGAAGCGCGGGATCTGGTCGCGGTAGTGGGCGTAGTCGAGGAGGTTCCAGGTGTCCCACAGGTGGGTCGGGCCGTCGCCGGGGACCTGCGGGTGGACGCCGGTCCCGCTCGCCACGGGGCTGTTCACGACGTACACGGCGCCGGGCGCGTGGGCCTCGACGGCGGCCGGGAGCAGCTCGCGGTAGTAGCCCTCGCCCCAGGTGCGGTCCCGGATCCGCTCGCGCCAGCCCCAGTCCTCCTCGCCGAGCAGGCACTCGTTGGCGCCGTTCCAGACGACGACGCTCGGGTGCGCGGCGAGGCGGCGGACGACGTCGTCGGCCTCGGCCGCGACCTCCGAGCGCAGTGGCTCCTCCTCGGGGTAGGCGGCGCACGCGAACATGAAGTCCTGCCAGATCAGGACGCCGCGCTCGTCGCACGCCTCGTAGAAGGCCTCGTCCTCGTAGATGCCGCCGCCCCAGACCCGCAGGGTGTTCATGTTGGCGGCGCATGCCTGGTCGACGCGGGTCTCGTAGCGGGCGGGCGTTAGGCGTGAGACGAAGAGGTCGTCGGGGATCCAGTTGGCGCCCTTGCAGAACACCGGGCGGCCGTTGACCCGCAGGGTGAACGCGCGGCCGTGCTCGTCGGGGGTCGTGTCGATGGCGATGTGCCGGAAGCCGACGCGGTGGTGGGTCTCCTGGAGGACCTCGCCGTTCTCGTCGAGCAGCCGCACGGTCGCTTCGTACAGGGTGGGCGCGCCGTAGCCGCGGGGCCACCAGACGTCGGGGTTCGGAACGTCAACAGACAGCCTGAAGAAGCCCGTTGAGTCGATCGTGAAGCGCTTCGTGTGCCCCGCGATCTCGATCTCGGCCTCGCACGGGCCGCCCTCCACGTCGAGCCCGACGATGAGCATTCCGCGCCGCAGGTCCTCGTCCAGGGTCGTCGTGACATCGACGGACGTGCGGGCCGTCTCCCACACCTCGAGGCGTACGTCGCGCCAGATCCCGGCGGTGACGAGCGTCGGACCCCAGTCCCAGCCGCCCTCGCACGCCATCGTGCGCAGTTCGTTGTACGGGTACGTCCAGTCGTACGGCAGCGGATCGTCACCGGCCGCGTCCAGCATCGCCCGCGCCGACGAGGCGAAGCGCACGGCGAGTTCGTTCGCCCCGGGCCGTACAGCGTCGGTCACGTCGAAGCGGTAACGGCGGTGCATGTTGCGGGTGTTGCCGACCTCCTCGCCGTTGACGAGGACCGTCGCGACCGTCTGGAGCCCGTCGAAGACGAGGTGCACGCGCGAGCCTTCGGGCCGGGCGGCGAGGTCGAACTGTCTGCTGTACTCCCAGTCGGCGAGCCCGACCCATTGCGCCTGCGCCTCGTTCGTGCCGAGGAACGGGTCGGGGATGACTCCGGCCCGCATCAGGTCGGTGTGTGCGCATCCCGGCACGACCGCCGGCACCTCGATGTCATCGGCGCCGCTCGTGCCGCGCAGCGTCCAGCCTTCACCCGTCAGTTCCACGATCCCGTGCCCTCTCATTCGTCCGGCCGATCTGTCGGCGCCCGGTATCCCTCGGGAACCCGCGGCAGCTCCCGCACTCCTGTCTCGAAGACCTCGACGGACTCCAACTCCGCGCCTTTACCGTGGAGTTCGACGGTCAGGTCGGCGGCCGTCACCGGTTCGGTGAGGTGGATGCGTCCGGCGCCCACGGTGAGCCCTTCGGCGATGACACGATCCCCGGCCCGCACCACATGGCGTACGACGCGCTGTCCTCGGGTGAGGTCCTCGCGCAGCCGGATGTGGTCGAAGCCGACGGGCCGCCCGAACGAAGCCGTCCAGGTGTCCCCGCGCGTCAACTCGGCGGTGGCGGCAGGCGTGCCGAAGCGGCGCGCGACCTCCGCGCCGAACTCCGCCACCCTCGCGGCATCGGCGTCCGGGATCCGGCCGCGTGTGTCGGGCGGCAGGTTCAGCAGGAGGTTCGCGCCGAGGCCCACGGAGCGGTAGTGGATGGCGAGCAGGTGCTCCAGGGTCTTCGGCTCGTCGTCCGGGTGCCAGAACCAGCCGCGCCGGATCGACACGTCGCACTCGGGCGGCAGGTACAGCGCCTCGGCGAACTCCGCTGTGACAACCGTGTAGTTGCTCATCTGGGTGTGGTCGACGACGTACTCGACTGGGTCGGCCGCGAGCCCGTCCTCGTTGCCCACCCAGCGGATCGTCGGATCACCCATGTTGAACACCATGGCGTCCGGCTGATGCCTGCGGGCGACGGCCATGATGGCGGTCCAGTCGTACTCGTAGCCGTCCGAGCCGGCGCCGTCGAACCACAGCTCCATCAGCGGCCCGTACCAGGTGCACAGCTCGCGGATCTGCTCGGTGTAGAGCTTGGTGTACGCGGCCGGGTCGGCGTACTCGGGCGCGTGGCGGTCCCACGGGGAGAGATACACGCCGAAGCCGAGCCCGGCCGCCCGGCAGGCGGCCGCCAGTTCGCCGACGACATCGCCCTTGCCGTCCTTCCACGGCGAGGAGGCGACGGAGTAGTCGGTGGTCCTCGTCGGCCACAGGCAGAAGCCGTCGTGGTGCTTCGCGGTGATGATCGCGTAGCGGGCCCCGGCCGCGCGGGCGGCTTCGACCCACTGCCCGGCGTCGAGGTCGGTGGGGTCGAAGGACGACGCCGGGAGGGTGCCGTCGCTCCACTCCTGGCCGTGGAAGGTGTTGATGCCGAAGTGGAAGAAGGCGCCGGTACCGCTGCGCTGCCAGGCGAGTTGGTGCGGTGTCGGTACGAGGGGGGCGTCGGATCGCAACGCGATTCCTTTCGGGGTCGTACGGGTCGGGCTCGGAGCCTGGTGCCGAACCGGGGCTCTCAGGCTTCCTTCTCGTCCTGCCCGTCCTGCGCCCAGCAGTGCACCCAGTGGCTCTCGTCGACCTGGGTCCTGGCGGGGAAGGCCGTCGCGCAGACCGGCATGGCCAGGGGGCAGCGGGTGCGGAAGCGGCAGCCGGAGGGCGGGTCGACCAGGCTCGGGGGTTCGCCGAGGGTCTCCTCGTCGTCGGCGACATCGGGCTCGTCGAGGAAGCCGCCGCGGTCGGGGTCGGGAGCCGATTCCAACAGGAGCCTGGTGTAGGGGTGTTGGGGGTTATTCACGATCTCGTCGCCCGGCCCGGACTCGACGAGCTGACCCGCGTACAGGACCTTGATCTCGTCGGCGAAGTAGCGGGCGCTGGCGATGTCGTGGGTGATGTACAGGATCGCCAGGCCCTCGTCGTCGCGGAGCCTGCCGAGCAGGTTGAGGATGTCCAGGCGGATCGAGACATCCAGCATGGAGATCGGCTCGTCGCCGAGGAGCACCTTGGGGCGGGCGGCGAGCGCGCGGGCGATGGCGATGCGCTGGCGCTGACCGCCGGAGAGCTCGTAGGGGAACTTGTCGATGAACTGGTCGGCGGGTGTGAGGTTGACGCGTTCGAGGAGCTGGAGGATCTGCCGCTCCATGTCCTCGGCTCCGGACGCGAGGCCGTGCAGCTTAAGCGGGCGGCTGAGGATGTAGCGGATCTTGTGGACGGGGCTGAGCGAGGAGAACGGGTCCTGGAAGATCATCTGGACCTGGCGGTAGTACGCGCGCTTCGCCTTCGCCGTGCGGGCCTTCTTGACGACGTCGCCGTCGAGCAGGATCTCGCCCTCGGTGGGCGGATAGGCGAGCGCGAGCATCCGCGCGAGGGTCGACTTTCCGCTGCCGGACTCGCCGACGAGCGCGGTGATGCGGCCCTTGTGCAGGGCGAGCGAGGTCGGTTCGACGGCCTTGACCTCCTTGCCGTGGCCGCCGGGCCCGTGCGTCGGGAAGCGCTTGACGACCTCGCGAGCCTCCAGGACCGGGAGCGTCTCAGGTACGGGCATGGCGGTCCTCGGCTTCCGGGGTCGTGGCGGGGTTCCGGTGGAGATGGCAGGCGACGTCCCCGGCCTCGTCACCGAGCTGAAGCAGGACCGGCTCGTCGCGGTCGCAGGCGTCGAGCCGCTGGGCGCAGCGCGGGTGGAAGGAGCATCCGGGCGGCGGGGTGCGAAGGCCGGGCGGCGAGCCGGGGATGCCGGTGATCTCGCGGCGTTCGCCGTGCAGCGGAGGGAAGGCGCCGCGCAGGGCGGTGGTGTACGGGTGGCGCGGGTCCTCGTAGAGGCGGCGCGGTGGTCCGGTCTCCACGATCTTGCCCGCGTACATCACGGCGATCCGGTCGGCGATCTCGATGAGCAGCGACAGGTCGTGCGTGATGAAGACGACGGAGAAGCCCAACTCGCGCTTCAGGCGGGCGACTTGGCGCAGGATCTGGCGCTGCATGACGACGTCGACGGCGGTGGTCGGCTCGTCCATGACGACGAGGTCGGGTTCGCAGGCCAGCGCGAGGGCGATCGTTGCGCGCTGGCGCATGCCGCCGGACAGCTCGTGCGCGTAGGAGCGCAGCCGGTCGGCGGGGATGCCGACCATGCCGAGCAGCTCCCCCGCCCGCTCCCAGGCCTCCTTCTTCGACAGGCCGCGCTGCCCCCGCAGGACGTCGGCGAACTGGGTGCCGAGGCGGAGCACGGGGTTGAGGGCGTTCATCGCGCTCTGGAAGACGATGGCCATCTTCTCCCAGCGCAGCGCGCGCAGTTGACGCTCGGTCAGGCGCAGGATGTCGGTGTTGTCGGCGCCGTCGTGACCGTGCAGGATCACCGAGCCCGCGGTGGTGACGGCCGGCGGCCGCTCCAGGCGGGTCATGGCGGTGACGAGGGTGGACTTTCCGCAGCCACTCTCGCCGACGATGCCGAGGGTCTCGCCGCGCCGCAGTGCGAGGTCGACGCCTCGGACGGCGTGCACGGGGTTCTCCTGGTCGAAGTAGTCGACGTGCAGGTCGCGGACGGTCAGCAGCGGCGCTCCGGGGGACGCGCTCATGAGGTGGCCTCCTTCACGGGCGTGGCCTGGGCGGGTGCGGCGGTGTCGGCCGCGCCGAGGCGGGCGGCGCGGGCCCGCATCCGCACCTGCTTGGAGGGCTTGCGCAGCCGGGGGTTGGACACCTCGTCGATGCCGAAGTTGATGAGGCCTGCGGCGACCCCGACCAGGGCGATGCACGCGCCCGGCGGGACGAACCACCACCAGGCGCCGCGGGTGAGCGCGGAGCCGTTCTGCGCCCAGTACAGCATCGAACCCCAGCTGGTGATGTTGATGTTGCCGAGGCCCATGAAGGAGAGGCCCGCGTCGGCGAACATCGAGCCGACGACCGCGCCGAGGAAGCTCACGGAGATCAGCGGCGCGAGGGACGGGATGAGTTCGCGGGTGATGACACCCCAGCGGCTCTCGCCGGTCATCTCGGCGGCGGCCACGAAGTCGCGGTGGCGCAGCGACAGTGTCTGCGCCCGCTTCTGCCGCGCGGCCCACGGCCACGCGGTGAGGCCGATGACGAGGGCCACGGTGAGCCAGCCGCCGCGCCCCTGCACATAGCTCGCGACGATGATGAGGAGCGGCATGCCGGGGATGACCAGGAAGATGTTGGTCGCGACGGTCAGGAGCGAGTCCGCGCGCCCGCCGAGGTAGCCGCCCGCGACGCCGACCAGCACGGAGAGCACCGTGGTGACGACGCCCGCGACGAGCCCGACGAGCAGCGAGACGCGGCTGCCGACGACGAGCTGCGCGAAGACGTCCTCGCCGTTGGCCGTGGTGCCGAGCAGATGTGCCCCGGAGGGCGGCAGCATGGCACCGCCGGTGTCCACGTCGTCGGGCGAGAGCCCCATCAGGTTCTCCACGACGAACGGCCCGAGCGCCGCGAGCAGCGCGAAGAACACGATGATCACGATCCCGGCGCGGACCTTGAGGTTCCCCGGCAGCTTCGGCAGCCGCCGGGCGCGTACCGACTTCGTCATGAGCGGGTCTCCCTCGCGCGCGGGTCGATCAGCCCGTACACCGAGTCCGCGATGAAGTTCGCGGCGAGCACGGTGAGCGAGACGATCAGGAACAGGGCCTGCATCAGCGGGTAGTCGACGCTGGAGACGGCCTGGTAGAGCAGATAGCCCACACCGGGATACGAGAAGACGATCTCGACGAGGATCTGGCCGCTGACGGCGGAGCCGATGGTGAGGGCGAAGCCGGCGACGCTGGGCAGGACCGCGTTGCGGGCCGCGTACTGGAACATCACGCGGGCCTTGGACAGGCCCTTGGCGCGGGCGAGGAGCACGTAGTCCTCGGAGACCGTCGTCACCATCATGTTCCGCATGCCGACGAGCCAGCCGCCGAACGAGGCGACGACCATCGTGATCGCGGGCAGGATGCCGTGCGTCACGACGCTCATCAGGAACGGCCCGTTGAACGCGACCGCCATGTCACCGTCGTACGCGCCGCTGATCGGCAGCCAGTTGAGCTGCACGCCGAACGCCATGACCAGCAGCAGCGCGACCCAGAAGAACGGCAGCGCGCCGAGGAACATCGAGGCGGGCGTGATGAAGGAGTCGAAGCGCGAGCCGACGCGGGAGCCCGCGAGGACACCCATCGAGGTGCCGATGACGAACGCGAGCACGGCGGTGAGACCGACGAGACCGATCGTCCAGGGCAGCCCGGAGCGGATCACTTCCCACACGGGCGTCGGGTAGTAGGCGACGGACGCGCCGAAGTCGAAGTGGGCGACCTGGCCGAGGTAGGTGACGTACTGGTCCCACAGGGGTGCGCCGGGCGCGCCGAACAGCCGGTAGATGCTGGTCACTTGGTCGGCGGACAGGTTCTGCTTCTGCTGCATCTGGGAGATGAGCGCGGAGGCGGGGTCGCCCGGCATCAGGCGCGGGATGAGGAAGTTGAGGGTGACGGCGACGGCGGCGGCGCCGATGTAGAAGCCGAGGCGCCGCAGGAAGTAGCGGGCGGCGCCGAGCCGGCCGGCCGCCGTGCGCCGGACGGGCGGCGGGGCCTCCGCGGTAGCGGGGGTGAGGACGGGAGCGGTGGCCATGGCGTCAGCCCTTCGCCGGGCGCAGGTTGAGCAGGATGCTCATGGAGTCGACGCCGCCGGCCCACGGCGCGGGCTGGGCGTAGGGCTTCTTCTCGCTCGGCCAGCCGGTCCAGTTCTTGCTGTTGTACTCGGAGGAGACGCCGATCGTGATGAGCGGGGCGGCCGGCACGTCGTCGACCATGATCTTCTCGAACTCGGCCGAGTACTTCTTGACGCTCGCGGGGTCGTGCGCGCTCGCCATCTCCTTGAGCAGCGCGTCGGCCTTCTTGCTCTTGTAGTGGCCGTAGTTGGTCCAGATGCCGGCGTTCTCGCTGTAGAGCATGTCCTTGAAGAAGTTGTACGGCGTGGAGTAGTAGATCCCGCCGCCGACCGTGACGTCGAAGTCACCGGACTTGCGCTTGGCGTCGATCTGCGCGGCCGCGATCGGCTTCACGTCGACATTGACACCGGCCTTCTTCAGCTGCGAGGCGAGGACCTTGTCGAACTGGATGGCGTCGCCCCACTCCTGCACCTCCATGATGGAGAAGCTGAGCTGTTTGCCGCTGCCGTCGACCAGCTTGCCGTTCTTCTTCGTGTAGCCGGCCTTCTTGAACTCGGCGAGGGACTTGGCGAGTTCGGCCTTGGGCTGCTCGGCGTCCTTGTACTTGTCGGCGATCCACTTGCCCTGGGTCTTCGAGTCGAGGCCCGTGAGGTTGAGGGTGTTGAACATCCCCGGGTTGGTGACATTCAGGAGTTGGCCGCGGTCGACGGCCAGCGACAGGCCCTTGCGGACATGGACGTCGTCGAAGGGCTTCTTGGTGTGGTTGAAGAACAGGAACTGGCCGCCGTAGGTGGGGTACCAGGCGTGGTGGTTCTTGGGGTCCCTGTCGATGTACTGCTTCTTGACATCGGGCACGACGCCGCCGCTCCAGTCGAGCTCCCCGCTGAGCAGCTTGGGCACCTCGGACGCCTGCGTGATGATGGGCGCCTTGACGGTCTTGACCGGGACGTTCTTCTGCTTCCAGTAGTTGTCGCGGGCCTCGAAGGTGAGCTGCTGCGGGGTGTACTGCTTGAGCTTGTACGGGCCCGATCCGACGGGGTTCGGGTTGGTGTCCTTCGCGCCGTCCTTCTTCTTCCAGATCTTCTCGGGCACCGGGGTGGTCCCGCCGATGCTGTCGATCTTGGAGTAGGCGGGCTTGTCGAAGGTGATCTCCACGGTGTGGTCGTCCGGCGCGGAGGCCTTGGTGAAGTCGAACGCCCAGGTCGGGGGCAGCTTGTTCTTCTTCACGTAGTTGAGGGTGAACACCACGTCGTGGGCGGTGAGTTGGGAGCCGTCGCTCCAGTTGGCCCGCTTGTCGAGGTGGATGGTGATCTTCTTGCCGCCGTCGGCCCACTCGTACTTCTTCGCCAGCCAGGGCGTGAACTTGCCGCCCTCGAGGATGTTGAAGTCGAAGAGTGCCTCGTACTGGAACCCGAACGTGCCCTGTGTCGGCTTCAGGGCGAACGGGTTGAAGTTGCGGTTGATGGTGGTGCCGGCGAAGCCGAGGTTCGTGGTGAGCGCGCCGCCGCCGGCGGAGCCGCCCGCCGGGGTCGGCGCGGCCGAACAACCGGCCAGGGCGAGCGAGAGGACCGCCGCGCCGACGGCGGCGACGCGGGCGCCGGTACGCACGGTGGCGGGGCGGGACTTCGGGGGCACGCGGAGCTTCGGGTTCATCGGAGGCTCTCCGGAGGGGTGTTGGGGCGGGGGACATCACGCGGGGGTGGGGTGGAGCGGGCCGAGCGGGTGAAGCGGGTGGAGCGGGTGAAGCGGGTGGAGCGGGTGAAGCGGGTGGGGCGAGTTGAACGAGTGGAGCAGGTGGAGCGACACACGTTGGACATCGTTGTCAGAGCAGGGCGGTGGGGCGCCGTGGTGCGTGGATCAGCCAGGGGTGGGGTCCCGGCGGGTGGGGCTCCGGCGGGTCGGTGCGCGGCCGGTGGGGGCACGACCGTGGTCGGCGGGGGCCGGGCCGCTGCTGCCGCGTGGGACGAGCCGCGGGGTCTCGTCCTCGACGGTGCGCGCGGGCCCTCCGTCGATCAGCGCGAGCAGCTCCTCGGCGGCGTGCCGCCCGAAGGCCGGGGTGTCACGGACAAGGGCGGACAGCGGCGGGCGGGTGGAGCCCGTGAGCACGGACTCGTCCCAGGCGACGAGCGTCAGCGCGCCCGGCACCTCGATGCCGAGCGAGGCGGCGACCCCGAGCCCGGCGACGGCCAGCACGTCGGTGTCGTAGACGAGGGCCGTGGGCCGCGGCGCGGGTGTGTCGAGGAGCTGCCGGGTGGCGTCGACGCCCTGCTGCCGGGAGTAGTCGGTGGGGATGCTGCGTACGTCGGCGGGGTCGAGGCCGAGCCGCTTCGCCTCGTCCCGCAGGGAGCGGATCCGCCGCTGGGTGTGCGCGAGGTGGGGCAGCCCGGCGATGTGCGCGATGCGGCGGTGTCCGAGGGCGTGCAGGTGCTGGACGATGCCGGCCATCGCCCGGGTGTCCGAGGCCCACACGCTGGAGATGCCCGGGTGGGCCGAGCCGCCCTCGCCGCGCGGTACGGACCCGATGAACACGGCGGGCAGGCCGAGTTCGTCGAGCAGCGACGGACGCGGGTCGCCGTCCCTCGGGTCGACGACGAGCACACCGTCGACCCGCCGCTCGGCCCACCAGCGACGGTAGGCGGCGCATTCGGCGTCCAGGTCGGGGACCATGAGGAAGAGCAGTCCGATGCCCCGCCCGGCGAGCGCCTCCTGGATCCCGGACACCAGCTGCAGGAAGAAGAACTCCGCGCCCAGGGCGTGCGCGGGGCGGGCCAGGACGAGTCCCACCGTGGCGGTGCTGCCCCCGGTCAACGCCCGTGCCGCCGCGCTCGGTTGCCACCCGAGCCGGTCGGCGACCTCGCGCACCCGCTGCCGGGTGGCCGGCGAGACACCGGGCCGCCCGTTGAGCGCCAGGGACACGGCGGACTCGGACACCCGCGCCTCCTCGGCGATGTCCTTCAGGGTCGAGCGTCTGGAGGGAGTACGGCGCATGGAAATCTCCTGCCACGCCTACTGGCAAGCCGCCCCGAACGGGACGGCACGAAGCCCAACTGCCCTGAACTCAAGCGGTTGAGTGCGAGAACGCTAAAGCGCTTGAGCCCGGAGGGCAACAGGGTGTGCGCCAATTGCCGCCTTGAGCCACGTATTTGCCGCGTTGACGGCCCCAAGCCCGCGCCATGAACGGTGATTTGACATAGATGAGCGCTGAATACGGTGTCATGGCGTGAGGAGACACTCCATGACACGAGCCCGCCCGACACAGACGCCGACGCTCGACATCACCCGCCCTTCCCCTGATCTACTGGGCTCATGGAGGAATTCCCGACGGACCCCGACCCCTGGCCGTCCCGCCTCGCCGAGCGCGGACACCACGGCGCGCGACGCATCGGTGCCGGTGTCGAGGGTGTCGTCTACGCGCTCGGGGGCGGCCAGGTCGCCAAGGTGTGGACCGGGCGCCCGCCGACGGGCCTCGCCCTGTCCCGGCAGGTGTACGCGGACATCGCGGCACACCGTCTCCCGTTCGCCACGCCGGAGATCTTCGAGGTCGGCGAGTACGGGGGCGTGGTGGTGACGTACGAGCGCGAGCTGCCCGGCACGTCGGTGCACGGTGACTCCGCGCACGAACCGTTCGGCCGCGAACTGCCCCCGGGCCACCGGGATGTGCTGCTGACGGTCCTGCGTGGCCTGGCCTCCGTACCGGCGACGGAGGCGATGCGCGCACTCGCCGTCGAGGGTGACGACCGCCCCCTGTGGCAGGGCCAGGACCGGTTCCCGTCCGCGCTCGCGACCCTCGTCTCGCGCGCCGTCGCCCGCAATGGCGTCGCTCTGGCACGCCTCGTGCCGGGCCTCGACGGGGGCGTCGGGCGCGCGCTCGACGTGCTGCGCTCGCTCCCCGACGTTCCGGACACCGTGATCCACGGCGACCTCGTCCCACCCAACATCCACGTGGACGCCTCCGGCCGCCCCGTGGCCGTCCTCGACTTCGGCTTCTACACCACCGCCGGCGACCCGGCCTTCGAAGCGGCCGTCACCGCGGCCGTCTGGGACATGTACGGCCCGCACGCGGCGGCCCACACCTCGGAGCTCACCCGTCTTTTCGCCGACGAACTCGGCTACGCGCTCGCCACCTTGAGCGCCTATCAGGCGGCGTACGCCCTCACGACCTATGACCTGTTCGGCATGGGCGTCGACGACGGCCACTTCCGCTGGTGCGCCGAACAGTTGCTGCGCAATGACGTGTTCAACGGCCGGGCGTCCTGATCCGCCGCTTCCGTCGCATCCGTCGCTTCCGCCGCTCCCGGGGCGCGAGATTCCGGGCGAGGCGCGCCCGCGTGGAGTTCCTGTGCGTGGACGTAGGAGAAATGTGCGCCTGATGGGTGTATTTCATGGAATTCGTCAGCACGCGCATCCAGCTTGTCTGCCCTGCGGGTACGCCTGCGCCCACGCGCACTACCGGGGCGCACCACCGGCGTTGAAGCTGCCGGGAGTTGCCGACAGTAACGATTCTGCTGATCTTCGCTCACCACCCTTCGTTCCATTCATCGAAGCCGCAAAGGACACAAGGTGCGCAAGCAAGCCGGCGAGGTCGGCACGCTTCTCAGGCTCGTCGCGGACAGCCGGGCCGACTGCTCCCTCATCGGGCGGGAAGCGGAACTGACCCAATTGCGGAGCCTGTTGGCGGGCCACCGACTGGTCACCGTCACCGGTCCTGTCGGGGTCGGCAAGAGTCTGCTGAGCGAAGTCGCCGCCCAGCGGGCACGGCCGTCCCGGCGGCAGGTCGTGCGGGTGTCCTGGCCCGAGGCGACTGGCCGGCCGGGGGCCTTCCGGGACGCCGTGCGGCAGGCGCTGCTCGGCACCCCGCTGACGCCGGGCGGCCCGCCTGCCGGACGGCGGCCGGGCCCTCGGGTCCTGCTGTTCCTGGACGACGTCGACCCGGTTCATGACGAGTGCGTCGGAGTGGTGCAGCGGCAGCTGCTCCAGCACCCGACGCTCCAGGTCCTGATCACCGCACGCCGCCCCCTCGGGCTCGGCGACGAAGCGGTGCTGCGGCTCGGCCCGCTCGTCACCGGGCCCGCGGCCGACGGCTCCCCCTCGCCCGCCGCGCGCCTGTTCCTGGCCGCGGCCGGTGGCGCGGTGCGGCACCGCGATCCGGCCACCCTCGAACGCGTCCATGCCATCTGCCACACCCTCGACGGACTCCCCCTGGCGATCGAACTCGCCGCCGCCCAGCTGCGGTCGTACTCCCTGCACGACCTGGCCGAGCTCGTGGAGCACGGGCAGTCCTGGCTGCACAGCCCACGGCCGCGGCTGCGGCGGCACCGTTCCGTCGAGGAGGCCATCGGAGCCGTTCACGCGCTGTGCTCACCCTGGATGCGGATGGTGTGGAGCCGCGCCAGCATTCTCGCCGGGTCGTTCGGCGAGGCGGCCGCCGTGCTGCTGTGCACCGGCGGTGAGATCGCCCCGCACCAGGTGCCGGGGCTGCTGACCCAACTGGCCTCGCTCGGTCTGCTCCAGTACGAGAACGATCCGCACGGCCCCGGCGAGACGCGCTACCGGATGCCCACGGCCGTACGGGAGTTCGGCGAGCGCCGGCTCACGGAGGCCGGCGAGCTCGAGATCGCCGTCGAACGCCGGGCCGGACACTGCCGAAGGATCGTTCACCTCGCGGAGCACCTGTGGGAGCACGGTCATCAGACGCAGGCGGTGCGCCTGGTGGCCGACGAGCAGCACAACCTCAACGCCATCCTGCGGTACGCGCTGACCGATCCCCGTCCCGAGGTCACCGTCGCCGCCCTGGAGACCGCGACCCGCCTGTGGTTCTGGTGGGTCACGGGACACGCCGCGGCCGGGCTGCGCTATCTCCTCCAGCTCCTGGCCCGCTGCCCCGAGGACCACCCCTCCTCGGCGCCCGCGGCCTGGCTCGCGGCCTGGCTCGCCGCGCGCACCGACCCGGAGACGGCCCTCACCCTGCTCTACCGGATCTGGCCCGGTGCCGTACTCGACGGCGACGACACCCTGCTGGCCCGCATCGCCCATGTCCACGGCCTGATCGCCCTCACCCTCGGCGACCCGCTCCAGGCGGCCGACCTCTTCGAGCAGGCGTGTGTCCTCACCCCCGACCGTGCCACCGGCGGACCGGGCCGCGCCGTCTACCTCGCAGCCCTCGCCTTCGCCCGGCGGGACACCGAGCCGCGCGCCGCACACCGCGCGGCCCTCGCCGCGCTCGCGCAGCCCGGGGTGCGCGACGACGTGTGGTCCAGCGTGCGGGCCCGTTACGCCCTGGCGCTCGTCGACCACCACAACGGCCGCGCCGCGAGAGCCTGGACGCGGGCCCACCGCGCGGTGTCCGACGCCGACTCCGCGACCTGCGCACCGCAGGCCCACGCCGCGCTGTGCGCCCTCCTCACGGTCCTGCGCACGGGGCAGGCGGCCCCGACCCCGGTCATTCCGGGACTGACCGGCTGACCGGCGCTGACCGGGGTCAGGCGGCCATGGCCTCGACCGGGCGCAGCGCGATGATCGCGATGTCGTCGGCGAGGTGGTGGGTCCAGTCGCGTACGCCGGCGTCGAGGTGGCCGACGAGGTGCTCGGGCGTGCCGTACGGCGCCCGGGTCAGGCCCTCGGTGAGCGGGTAGAACTCGCCGGTCGAGTTCCGGGCCTCGCTCAGGCCGTCGGTGTGCGCCACGAGCGTCGCCCCGGTATTCAGGCGCACCGTGTGCGGAGTGAGGGGGGCGCCGGAGCCGAGCGTGCCGAAGCCCAGGGGCAGCAGGGTCGGGACGTCGATCTCCGTGACACCGGCGGGTGTGACCTCCAGCGGGGTGAGGTGGCCGCAGTTGACGACGTGCAGGTCACAGGCTTGCTGCTCCGGGCCGTCGTGCTGGAGCAGCAGCGCCGTCGCGAACAACTCCTCGTCGCCGCGGGTGCCTGCGGCGCGCAGCACCTGCCGGTCGAGGCGCGCCGCGAGTTCCCCGAGCTCTTCCGTCTCGAACGCCTGGCTACGGAAACAGCCCAGCAGGTCGGTGACGGTCTGCACGGCCTGCAGCCCCTTTCCGCGTACGTCGCCGATGAGGATGCGGGTGCCGTACGGGGTGTGCAGGGCCTCCAGGAAGTCGCCGCCGATGCCGATGTCCGCCGTGGCGGGCCGGTACAGGCTCGCGAGGTGCAGCCGGCCGAGGTCCTCGGGTATGGGGTGGAGCACGGCGTGCTGGAGGGTGCTCGCGGTCTCGCTGATCCTGGCCAGCCGGTCCCGCTGCTCCCGGCGTGACCAGACGACGGCGCCGGCGGCGGCGCCCACGGCGAGCGCGACGATCAGGGTGCCGGCGTCGCCGAAGCCGGTGCGGGTCAACAGGTATTGCAGTCCCGCGGCGCAGGCCACCGCCACGGAGACCGCGACGCGGCCGAGCAGCAGGGCGGCGACGGCGAGCACGATCGTGCCGACGCGCAGCAGCTGGCGCGCCTCGGCGGGCACGGGTGCGCTGTCGATGGCGGAGGTGTACGGGAGGGCCTGCGCGGCGGCGGTTCCGAGCAGGATGGAGCCGGGCAGCAGGGCGGCGCTGGTGCCGAGGTGGGTGCGCGGGAGGGCGGCGAGGTAGCGCGCCAGCTGCGGGGCGGCGGCCAGCATGACGCCGAAGCCGATCAGCGCCACGACGGCGAAGTCGCCCGCCATCGGGTAAGCGTGCACGCCGAGTCCGGCGTGCAGCAGGACCAGGCCGAGCGCGGCCAGCGGCAGACCGAGCGAGGAACCTGTCACCGGTGCGATGGCGTGGCGGCGTACCAGCAGACAGCTCGCCGCGCCGCCGACGCCGAAGGCCGACAGGACGAGCGCCGCGGACTCCGGGCTGCCGCCCTTCTCGCCCGCGAGCGCCGGGACGGCCATGGTGAGCACGACCTGGGTGAAGCCGAGGGCGAGGCCCGCGACCAGGGCGCCCGCGCGCAGTGCCCCCGGCATCAGCGAGGGGCCTCGGGATGCCACCGAGATGGCGGCGCAGCGCAGCCGTGCGACGACGAGCGCGACGGTGGCGCAGAGCAGCAGCAGGCCGACGCGCGGGTCCGCCCAGCCCCATACGGGGGCCAGCTGAAGCGCCGCGGGGGCGAGCACGCCGAAGGCGATGAGGCCGGCGGCGCGCGGCCGGTCCGGCATCGGGTGACGTTGCGTCGCCGCGGGCTCGGGCACGTAGCGACGGACGAGTAACAGTGCGGTGATCACCGCGACGGTCATGACGACCATCGCCGCCCGCCACCCGGCCGTGGACGCGGCCCGCGGGGCCAGGTTCACGGCGAGCACGAAGCCCAGGGACAGCACGGCCAGCCAGGCACCCATCACCTTGCGCATGCGGCCCGGCAGGAACACGGTCGGCAGGAAGGCGAGGCAGCTGACGAAGACCGCGGCGAGGGCGCCGGCGACGACGATCCGCCCGAACACGTACGACCAAGCGTCGAACGCGACCACGAGCAGCGCGCACCCGACGGCGAGCCCCGCCAGGGACGCGATCAGTACGGAACGCCGCCCTCGCAGATCACCGGCCCGCCCGGCGACGAACAGCGTGAGCAGGGCCAGGGACGAGCCCACGACCCGGGCGACGACCTCGTGCCCGGCGCCGAGGCCGAGCTCGGCCTGGACCAGGGGTACGGACGCCGAGTGCACGGCGGGCGCCACCACGTACAGGACCGCCACCGCGGCGAGCAGCAGCCCGACCACGCGCGTAGATCCCCGAGTGTCGTCCGCCGCATACGCGACAACGGCCGTCGCGCCGCCGCCGGACGCACCGGTGCCGACCATGTACTGACCTCCCTGATGGACCCCCCTGCGCACAGTCCGCCAGGGACAAGCATCGCGGACCACATATGACCCACGTAAGGACCGAAAGTCCTTTATGTAACTTTACAGACAAGCGGGAGCCAACCGGACCGCTCCCCCTTGGACAGGCCCCCCGGCCCACGAAACCGGTCACGTGGCCGCGTCTCAGTCCAACGGAGCCGGCCACTCATGAGCCGGCAGCAGCTCCCGCAGCGGCACCACCCTGTCCCGGCCGAGAACCACCTGCGTGTCCAGGTTCGCCGGGTCCACCTGCCGCATGAACTCCCGACACCGCCCACACGGCGGCAGCACATGCAGCACCCCCTCGGGACTCCGCCACACGGCGACGACCTTCTCGATCCGGTACTCCCGTGCGGTGACCATGGCGGCGACGGCCGCGTGCTCCGCACAGAACCCGGTGCCTGATCCGGTGTCGATACACACGCCCGAGTACTGGTTGCCGGCGGGCGTGACCAGCGTGGCGCCCACGTCACCGAACAGCCGGTCACCCACCCGGTACGGGCTCAGGACGCTCTCGGCGGCGGCGATCAGTTCGTCGTTCGAGGCGATGCCCACGTGGCGGCATCCCCTTCCTGCCCTTCCTGCGAGGGCGGTCCGCGTCTCAGCTGGGGAGGGAGTGCTGAGGCCCCCTCGTTTCAGTCCGACGACTCGCGTCGCTCCAGTCGTGCCTTTGCCACCGCGCGCGTCAGTTTGCTTCCGGCGAGGGCCACCAGGAGTGTGGCGAGTGGCAGGGCCACGTCGACCCAGGGGTCGCGGATCGGCTTGTAGGTGGCGGTGCCGTCCTTGATCTCGATGAAGCCGAGTGGCTTGGCTCCCGCGCCGCCTCCGCCTCCTCCGCCCTCCCCGTCCTTGTCCCCCGCCTTCTCGCGCCCGACGCCACCGCCGAAGCCGAAGCCGGCCTGGGCGACCGGGATGACGGTGACGCCCTCCCGGAAGACCGGCTCGCCGAAGACCGCGGCGACGGAGGCCCGGCCGCCGAGCTTGTCGGCCAGCCGTTCCAGCAGCGCGGCGGACGCGTGGGCGGTGGTGCGTTCGACCGGCGAGCCGGCCACGGCCTGTCCGTCCTGATTGGTCATACGGTGCCTCCCTGGCGCGTCATGCGTGACGGAGGACTTCACGCTAGGCCGGAGGCAT
This sequence comes from Streptomyces fractus, assembly GCF_049844455.1. Lineage (NCBI taxonomy): Bacteria > Bacillati > Actinomycetota > Actinomycetes > Kitasatosporales > Streptomycetaceae > Streptomyces > Streptomyces fractus. The sequence goes on from NZ_JBMYHI010000002.1 coordinate 777,387, forward strand.
CCGGTCCGCCACGGTCGTACCGCACCAACTGGCCGCCGCAGTACGGCAGTACAGGGAGAGGGTGGGGCGGCGCGCCGCCCCACCCTCTCCAACTCGCTGCCGATCGGCCTCAGATGACGCCCTGCGCCAGCATCGCGTCGGCGACGCGCTCGAAGCCCGCGATGTTCGCACCCGTCACGTAGTCACCCGGGGCACCGTAGCGCTCGGCGGTCTCGTGGCAGGTGGCGTGGATGTCCTTCATGATGTGCGCCAGCTCGTCCTCGACCCGCTCCGCGGACCACGACGTACGGGCGTGGTTCTGCGCCATCTCCAGCGCGCTGACGGCGACGCCGCCCGCGTTGGCCGCCTTGCCGGGACCGAACGCGACGCCGGCCTCCTGGAGCAGGTGCACGGCCTCCGGCGTCGTCGGCATGTTCGCGCCCTCGGACACCGCCTTGACACCGTTGCGGATGAGCGCGGCGGCGGCGTTCTCGTCCAGCTCGTTCTGCGTGGCCGACGGCAGCGCCACATCACCGGCGACGTCCCAGACGCTTCCGCCGCGCACGAACCGGGCCGAGGCGCCACGGCGTTCGGCATACGCGTCGACGCGGCCCCGCTCAACCTCCTTGATCTGCTTGAGCAGTTCGAGGTCGATGCCCTTCTCGTCCACGACGTAGCCGGAGGAGTCCGAGCAGGTGACCGGGTTCGCACCGAGGGCGTGCAGCTTGTCGATGGTGTAGATGGCGACGTTGCCGGATCCCGAGACCACGACCGTCTGGCCCTCCAGGTCCTCGCCCCGCTCGCGCAGCATGGCTTCCGCGAACAGCACGTTGCCGTACCCGGTCGCCTCCGGCCGGATCAACGAGCCGCCCCACCCCTGACCCTTGCCCGTGAGGACGGACTCCCAGCGGTTGGTGATGCGCCGGTACTGACCGAAGAGGTAGCCGATCTCGCGGCCGCCCACGCCGATGTCGCCCGCGGGGACGTCGGTGTGCTCACCGATGTGCCGGTACAGCTCCGTCATGAACGACTGGCAGAACCGCATGACCTCGGCGTCGCTGCGCCCGTGCGGGTCGAAGTCGCTGCCACCCTTGCCGCCGCCGATGCCGAGACCGGTCAGCGCGTTCTTGAAGATCTGCTCGAAGCCCAGGAACTTGATGACACCGAGGTTGACCGAGGAGTGGAAGCGCAGGCCGCCCTTGTACGGGCCGAGCGCGCTGTTGAACTCGACGCGGAACCCGCGGTTGACGTGGACCCGGCCGCGGTCGTCCTGCCACGGCACCCGGAACATGACCTGTCGCTCGGGCTCGCACAGCCGCTCCACGAGTCCGGCCTCGGCGTACTCGGGGCGGGCCTCGAGCACGGGGGCGAGTGTCTCGAGGACCTCATGCACGGCCTGGTGGAACTCGGGCTGCGCGGGGTTCCGCTTTTCGATCTCGGCAAGGAGGTCGCCGAGGATGTCCTGCGTGTTGGATCGCGTCGTCACTGAAAGCCTTTCGGGCTCGGCAGTCGCCATCTCCCTGCGGGTGCGGCTCGCTCGGGTCCGGTCGTTCGATGAGCGCGCGGCGCCATTGCCGTGCGCGGGACAAGGTAAGTGTTACGCGCATGTAAACGCGTTGACCAGTGCCATCCGGATCCCGGACGACGTGAGCCGCCACACGTGGCGATTCGACCTGGCCAAAGGGCACGGAACACACGATTCCGGCCATCCGGGCCGTGACTGTCGACCGCGAGGAGCGGTGGGGGAGAATACGATCCTGGCGTTCGAGCCCGGCCGGGAGGAAGCGTGCGTGTGATCAAGTGGGTGTCGATCCGGAGCACCGGCCCGCGTCCCGTTCCCCGGCCCGTGGCGACGCCGCTGGTGTGGGCGGTGACCGGCGGTACCGCTCTGCTGCTCGTGGCGCTCATCAACGTACTGCTCGGACCTGGCCGCCCGTGGCTCGCGCTCACCGCGCTCGCCCTCCTCGCCGCGGGCCTCGGCTTCTGCGCCAGGTTCACCGCGGCGCCCGGAACCGCCGTGCTGTGCTGGCTGTTCCTCAACGGCTTCGCGATACCGCCCGCCGGCACCCTGAGTTGGATCGGCCATCGTGACACTCTCTGGTTGACCTGCCTTCTCACCGCCACCCTGGTCGGCACACTGTGGGCCCGCCTGACCCACGCTCGGGCCGCGTACCGCACGATCTCCCCACCCCCGGCCCCGCGGACCGCACTGAGCGACGACCCGTTGACCCGCTGAACCCGCCCGCCACCGGGCCGCACCCGCCAAGAGGGCGGCCGGCCCCGCTGGTTCGAGGAAGCGGGGCCGGCCGGAGGGGAAGAGGCCGACTGCGGGGTGTGCACTCCCCCGTACGCTCATCACGCGACAGGACCCGCAGCCGGCTTCACTGGTCGTAACGACACGCGATCCGCCATGTTCTGCCACACGGCACCGAGTTGACGAACTCCACCGGACTCCCAGGGCGCCTTCACAGAGTGGGCACGTTGTTCGACCGGCGGTCAGAGCACGGCAAGTCGGTCCACCAGGAGCCCGATCCGCTGCTCGGCGTACGCCGCCGGCAGCCGTCCCGCTCTGGCGAGGGTCGCGAGGCCGTGCAGGGTGGCCCAGAACACCTCGGCGAAGGCCCCCGGGTGGACACCGTCCCCCGCGACCTCGCCGAGGCACTCCATGAGGGCGGCGAAGGCGTCCTTGAGAGGTTCGGGGGTGTCCTCCTGGGCGAACTCCAGGCCGCCGTCGAGCTGGAACAGCGCGTCGTAGACCGCCGGGTTCCGCTCGGCGAGGTCGAGATAGGCGCCCGCGAGGGCGGCGACCCGGGCGCGCGGGCCGTCCGCGGCGGCGGTCGCGGCCCGCAGCGCCACGGCCATCTCGGCGGCGCCGTCGAGGGCGACGGCGCCGATGATCTCGCGTTTGCCGCGGAAGTGGCTGTAGAGAACGGGCTGGCTGTACTCGATGCGCTCGGCCAGCTTGCGGGTGGTGACCGCGCCCCAGCCCTGCTGCTCCGCCAGTTCGCGGGCCGTGGCCACGATGAGGCGCTCGCGGCCCGCGCGTTCACGCTCCTTGCGTTCCTGTAGCGACATGACCCGATGCTAGCACCGCTAGACAATCGAGCGGCAGTAGCACTAGCGTTGCCTCACCATCTAGCGCCGCTAGATCTCTCAGGAGGGGTCACCATGCTCAACGCACTTGAGGTCTTCACCACCGTGGCACTCGGCGTGATGGTGGGAGTGGAGTTCTCCGTCGCCTTCGTCATGAACCCGATCTTCAGCGGCCTCCCCGACGACGCCAATCAGCAGGCCCGCTCGCACGGGGGCCGGATGCTCGGGGCCCTGATGCCGTTCTGGTACATCGGATCGCTCGTCCTCATCGCGATCTGGGCCGTCGCCGGTTGGCACCACGACGGCGCGGGTCTCGTCGTCATCGCCGGCGCGCTGCTGATCGTCAGCGTGGTCATGTCGCTGCTACTGCTCGTCCCGATCAACAACCAGGGCAAGACGTGGACCGCCGAGAACCGGCCCGCGGACTGGAAGGAGCAGATGAGCCGCTGGGACCGCTACCACTACGTCCGCGTCGCGGTCATCGTCGCCGCGTTCGCCGTGCTGGTCACTGCGCTGGTCTGAGTCCGTGGGGGCGCCTGGGGCTTCCCTGCGTGCCGTGTCCCTACGCGGCACGGAAGCGCCCGGCCTCCACTTCCTCGACCCGCCCCTGCCCCGTCAGGCGGTCCAAGTGCCGCCGCGCCGTGCGCAGTTCCACCGGCCGGATGTGCGCGCCCTGGACATGCGGGCGGTACACCAGCCGGCGGTCGGCGATCTCGTCCGGTGTGTGCGGTTCGCTCAGGAAGGCCAGCAGCTCGGTGTCCCGCTTCTCCACCACGGCGGCGTAGGCGTCGAGCCGGCGGCGGAATTCCGTGGCGCCCTCGATGACGCCCTTCTGGTGGGCGGTCCCGTACCAGCGGGCGTCGATCTCCGCGCAGCGCCGCATCGACGCCTCGAAGTCGACGAGGCTGCTGCCCACGTCGCCGTAGTACGGGCCGAACGAGGTGAGGTCGATGTCCGCGACGAACAGGAACCCATCGGGCTCGACCAGGAATCCGCTGTGGCCCGCGGTGTGCCCGGGGAGATGGACGACGGTCACCGTCCGCCCTCCCAGGTCGAACACCGCGCCGTCCTTGAACGGCCGCGCGTCCGGGCGGCCTTCTACGTGAAACTCGTCCCGCATGGCCGCGTCGACGGCGTCGACCGTGTCCGCGGGCAGTCCGAGCGCGGAGACGAGGGCCGCGCGCGAGCGCAGCGCGTCCAGGTCGCCGTGGTGCACGTGCACCGGCACGTCGTAGCGTCCAAGCCCTGCGATGTGGTCCTCGTGGGCGTGGCTCACGAGGACCAGGTCCGCGGGCGGCGCGTCGTCGACGAGCGACAGCGAGGGGTCGACGACCAGCGAGGCACTCGTGCCGCGTACGAGCAGCGAATTGGCGCCCGGGTAGGCGCCGTTGCGGGCACCGACGAGCACGCTGACCGCGCCGTACTGTGCGGGGGTGTATCCGGTGGGGCGGGGTTCCATGGTCACCGTTTCTATCGAACCGTGCCCGGAACCGCCATGAGGCATCCCCCACCACCGCCGACCCCCGCGGCGCTCCTCTGCTTACCTGGTCAGCCGCGCAGGAAGTACAGCACGGTCGTGATCACGGCCGTCGTGAGCAGGACGCCCCGCAGCAGCCGGGCGGAAAGGCGGCGCGCCAGGTGGGCGCCGGCGAAGCCGCCCGCCACGGCGCCGACCAGCATGGCCGTGAGCAGAAGCGGGGCGGCCAGCGCGTCGGAGGCCAGGAGGAAGAGCACGGTCGCGCTGAGGTAGATGGCCGCGAGCTGCGTCACCCGCATCGGATTCCCGGCCGCGGCGTCGAGGCCGAAGCCGATGCCCCACAGGGCCAGCATCAGGATGCCTACGGCTCCGCCGAAGTATCCGCCGTACACGCCGAGGAAGAACTGTCCGATCAGGACGACGCGCCCGCTCATGCCGACCGGGCGACCCAGCACCCGGTTCAGCGCGCTGGAGAGGTGGCGCCCGAAGGCCAGGACCACCGTCGCGAACGCGAGCAGCCACGGCACCGCGGCGTCGAACGAGGACGCGGGGAGCACCAGCAGAAGACCCGCGCCGACGGCTCCGCCCACGACGCTGATCACGGTCAACGCTCTGGTGGACGTGGGCCCTACCGGGGCGAGTTCGCGCCGGTAGACCCACGCGCTGGCGACCGCGCCGGGTACGAGGGCGACGCGCGACACCGCGTTCGCGGCCACCGGCGGCAGGCCGACGGCGACGAGCGCGGGCAGCGCCACGAACGTTCCGCCGCCCCCGATGGCGTTCAGGGCTCCGGCGGCGACACCGGCCAACAGGACAAGAAATGGCTCCATCACCCGCAGAGCATCGCCCGCCGACGATCTACGCCACAATGCGGAATCGACGTCCCCAGCCTAAGGCTGTTCCTTAGGCTGCGGCCCAGGCTGTGACCTAGGGCCTGTCGTTTGGATCAGGCCGGATCAGGGAGCGGGGGAATGGGGCCTCCCCTGCTCGAGCGAAGCCGAGAGCTTGGGGAAGCGTGCGATCGCAAGGCGGAGGAGGGAGTCGACGCGGAGCGTCGGCGACCGACGACAACGCCGAGGGGGGTCCCCCCTGCTCCTTAAGAGCTTGGGGGAGTGCGTGCCAGCCCCCGCGAGCCCGGCCTGATCCAAACGACAGGCCCTAGGCTGGGCCGGGTGCGCTACGACCTGGACGACCTGCGGCTCTTCCTCCACATCGTCACGGAGGGCTCGATCACGGCGGGCGCGCGGCGCATGCACCTGAGCCTGCCCTCGGCCAGCGCCCGGGTGCGCTCGCTGGAACACCACGCAGGAGTGGCGCTGTTGATCCGCGGCCGCCGCGGCGTACGACCCACGCCGGCCGGGGCGACGCTGGCCCGCCACGCGCGCGACGTACTCGACAGGACCGCACGCCTCGACAGCGCCGTCGCGAGCTACACCCGTTCCCCGAACGCCCAACTCACCCTGCTCGGCGGGGGTTCCGCGATGCACCGGCTCGTTCCGCACGCCCTGGTTCCGTTCCTCCGCGCCCACCCGGACACCGACGTCACCGTGTCCGAGAGCCGCACACCACAGACCGTTCGCAGGCTCGCCGACGGCGAGGCGGACCTGGGAGTCGTCATCGACGACGAGGCCGGCGACAGCGGCCTGCGCATGGAACCCCTCGGCGACGACTCCCTCGTCGTGATCGGCCAGGCGGGAGGGGTCCTCGGCGGGCGGACCTCGGTGACGTACAGCGAGGTCGCGGAGCACCCGCTCGTCGGCCTCGACTCCGGCTCCTCGCTGCGCCGCTGGATCGAGAAGCGGCTCGGGCCGCACGCCCCCGTGGTGCGCCACCGCACCACCGTCGCCGACCTGAACGTCCTCGTCTCCCTCGCCGCCGCGGGCGCCGGGCTCGCCGTCGTGCCGCGTCGCGCGATCGACCCGCGCCACCCCCTCGACGTATGCGAGTTGCAGGACCCGTGGGCCCGCCGACGTCACCTGCTGGCCTGGGGAGCCAAGGACGGCGCCGCTTCCCCGGCGGCGGAGGCGCTGGCCGAGCACTTGCGCCGAGCGGCACTGGAGTCATGATCGCTGACCTGCCATGCGCGATGCACAGCGTATGCCGCGTGACGCGGAATGCGTGATCGGCAATTCGTGATCCCGCCTACGTGATCCATAGTGGGCGGTCAGGAACGGACGGGCCGCCCGGGAGGCAGCGCAGTGAGCGAGCAGTACGTGGTGGATCTGCGGGACGTCGACGAGACACACGTCGCCGTCGTCGGCGGCAAGGGTGCGCACCTGGGCGGGCTGGCGCGGATCGAGGGCGTCCGGGTTCCGGCGGGCTTCTGCGTGACGACGGTGGCCTTCCGGCGCGTGATGGCGGACGCGCCGTCGCTCGACGAGCGGATCGATGAGCTGTCGCGCACGGATCCGGACGACCGGGAGGCGATCCGTACGCTCAGCGCGGAGCTCCGCCGGATCATCGAGGGGGTCCGCGTTCCGGACGACCTCGCGGCCGGGATCAGCCGCGCGCTCTCCTCCCTTGGTGAGCGGGCCGCCTGCGCCGTCCGCTCCAGCGCGACCGCCGAGGACCTGCCGACGGCCTCCTTCGCCGGCCAGCAGGACACGTACCTGAACATCGTCGGACCGGAAGCGATCCTCCAGCACATCAGCCGGTGCTGGGCCTCACTGTTCTCCGAGCGGGCCGTGACCTACCGTCAGCGCGCCGGTATCGATCACCGTACGGTCGACATGGCCGTGGTCGTGCAGCGGATGGTGCGGCCGGAATCGTCCGGCGTCCTGTTCACGGCCGACCCGGTCACGGGCAACCGCAGGGTCGCCACCGTGGACGCCGGTTTCGGCCTCGGCGAGGCCTTGGTCTCCGGCCTGGTGAACCCGGATGTCTTCCGGGTCCGGGACGGCGAGGTTGTCGAGCGGACGATCGCCGCCAAGCAGCGTGCCGTGTACGCGCTGCCGGGCGGTGGCACGGAGGAAGTGACGGTCGACGCGCGGCGGCAGGAGCAGCCGGCGCTGACCGACGCACAGGTCGTACGACTCGTCCGGCTCGGGCGCCGCATCGAGGCGCACTTCGGCCGACCGCAGGACATCGAATGGTGCCTGACCGCTGATGACACCGATGCCGGTGCCGGTGCCGGTGCCGGTGCCGGTGCCGGTGCCGGTGACGACACGGATGGCGGTGACAGCGCCGGGTTCCAGATCGTGCAGAGCCGGCCGATCACGACGCTGTTCCCGGTCCCCGAGCGCGACGACGAGGAGAGTCACGTCTACTTCTCCGTCGGCCATCAGCAGATGATGACCGACGCGATGCGGCCGCTGGGCATCTCCGTATGGCAGTTGACGGCGATGGCGCCGATGCACGAAGCCGGCGGTCGGCTCTTCGTCGACGCCACCCGGCGCCTGGCCGCGCCCACGAGCCGCGCGGGTCTCCTCGACGTCGTGGGCCGGGGCGATCCGCTGATCAGGGACGCCCTCGAAAGCCTCCTCGACCGCGGCGACTTCGTTCCTACGCTCCCGGACCCGGCACCGACCCCGGTCCCCGCCACGCCCCCTGCGGGCAGCCGTCCGCCCGCCCCCATCGAGACCGACCCGGCCATCGTCACCGGGCTCATCGAGCGCAGCCAGGAGTCCATCGCGGCCCTGGAGCGAGACATCCAGGCGAGGACCGGCCCCGCCCTGTTCGACTTTCTGCTCGACGCCTTCGAGGAGCACAAGCGGGCCCTCGGCGACCGGCTGAGCATGCAGGCGATCATGGCGGGCATGGAGGCCACGTGGTGGCTGAGCGACAAGTTGTACGAGTGGCTGGGCGAGAAGAACGCCGCTGACACGCTCACGCTGTCCGCGCCCGGCAACATCACGTCGGAGATGGGTCTCGCGCTGCTCGATGTCGCGGACGTCATCCGCCCGCTGCCGGAGGTGCTGGCCTTCCTCCAGGACACCGGGCAACTCACGGACGACACCTTCCTGGACGAGCTGGCGAAGCGCGCCGGCGGACCCGAGGCACGTGCCGCCATCGAGGCCTACCTGGACCGGTACGGCGTGCGCTGCGTCGGCGAGATCGACATCACGCGACCGCGCTGGCGTGAGCGCCCCACCACGCTCGTGCCGGTGATCCTCGACAACGTACGGAACTTCGAACCGGGAGCCGCGAAGCGGCGGTTCGAGGAGGGGCTGGAGAAGGCACGCCAGAAGGAGGCGGACGTACTGTCACGCCTACGCGTCCTGTCCGCCGACGGAGACGGGGACGAGAACGAGAACGGCGCCGGGGACGGGGCCTGGAAGGCCGACGAGACCAAGCGGATGATCGAGCGCGTCCGCACCTTCATCGGATACCGCGAGTACCCCAAGTACGGCATCATTCAGCGCTACTTCGTCTACAGGCGGGCGCTGTTGGAGGAAGCGGGACGACTGGTGCGGGCAGGTGTGCTCGATGACGCGGAGGACATCTACTTCCTCACGTTCCAGGAACTGAACGACGTCGTCGGCACGAACCGGGCGGACGGCCGGCTCATCCAACAGCGCAAGGACGACTTCCGTACGTACCAGTCGCTCACCTCGCCGCGCGTGCTCACCTCGGACGGTGAGGCCGTACGCGGAACGTACCGGCGCGAGGACGTACCCGACGGGGCGCTGGTCGGACTGCCGGTGTCCGCAGGGACGGTGGAGGGGCGGGCCCGTGTCGTCCTCGACCTGGCGGAGGCCGATCTCGAGGCGGGCGACATCCTGGTCACGGCCTACACGGACCCCAGTTGGTCGCCGCTGTTCGTCGCCGTCGCGGGCTTGGTCACGGAGGTGGGCGGGCTGATGACGCACGGCGCGGTGATCGCTCGCGAGTACGGTCTGCCGGCGGTCGTGGGCGTGGACGGGGCCACCAGGCTGATCCGGGACGGCCAGCGGATCCGGGTGCACGGGGCGGACGGATACGTCGAACTCCTGGAGTGATCTGACCCTTGAACCGTGGCGTCGCTCCCGCCCGGCCCTTCCCACCATCGACCGAGACACACACGAAGGCACACGTGACCGAACCGCCCGAGACCGCCGCCACCCTGCGCGCGTTCATCGCCCTCGCGCCGCCCGACGACGCGAAGGACGAACTGGCGCTCGCTCTGCGCCCGGTGTACGCCGCGCACCCCCGCCTGCGGCAGAACCGCGTCGAGGACTGGCACATCACGCTGGCGTTCCTCGGCGAACAGCCGGTGGAGACGATCCGGCGGCTCCGCCAGCCGCTCGCCGACGTCGCGGCCGCCCACCCCTCCCCCGAACTGGCGCTGCGCGGCGGCGGGCACTTCGACGCACGGGTGTTGTGGAGCGGTGTGGAGGGTGACCTGGACGGCCTGCACGCATTGGCCGACGCGGTCCGGAAGCAGGTCGGGGGCTGCAGGATCGATCTCCCGGAGCGTCCGCTGCGCCCTCACCTGACGCTGGCCCGCGCCCGTCGCCACGACACGACGTCCGTGCCCGAGGCGGCCGCCGCCCTCGGCGACTTCACCGGCCGCCGCTGGCGCTCGCTCCGCCTCCACCTGGTCGGCAGCATCCCCGGGAACGCGTCCACGCCGAGGCGCTACCAGGACATAGCGGCATGGGAATTCGCGGGCGGGTCCGCGGAGCCGCCGAAGTCCTGAGGGCTACACCTTGTCGATGGCGAACAGTTCGAGATGCCCGCACTTAGGGCAGCGCAGCGCCTCGATCCGTCGGCGGGGCCGGCCGAGCCGCTTGGCGCCGCCGAAGATGCCACGCTCCAACGCGCCCTCGATCCAACGCGCGTAGCCACGGGAGTGCTCCCCCGCGTCCTCGATGAATCCGTCTTCCAGGCCGCCGGTGCCGCAATGGGTACAGGTGTTGTCCGTCACCGTGCCAGCTTAAGAGGCGGGGTCGGATGCGGGTTCACGGGGCGTCGCTCTGTACGTACGTACCCGTGTCGTCGCGCCCCCGGGACAGCATGCGGGAGGTCTGCGCGGACTTCGAGGTCGAACTGCGAGAGTTCAACGGCGAGCACGACCACATCCACCTGCTCGTGCACTACCCGCCGAAGGTCGCCCTGTCGAAACTGGTCAACTCCCTCAAGGGCGTCTCCTCGCGCCGCCTGCGCCAGGAGTTCGAACCCCACGTGCGCCGCCACCTGTGGGGCGGACGCTTCTGGTCCGGCTCCTACTTCGCCGCCTCCTGCGGCGGCGCACCTCTCCCCGTGGTCAAGCAGTACATCCGACAGCAACAGCGCCCCACCCGACCCGGCAAAAGTCCGGCTCCGCCGCAACACCACCCATGACGCTCCGCGTCGGCACGTGAAACAACCCACCACTACGGCACTCCGCACCACTGTCACCAGATCGGTTTCACCTCCGCCATGAACGGGCGGAGCAATACCGATGAAGTTGGTAGAACTGGTCGAGTTCCACGGCGTCGTCCTGGAGGCGTGCGAGGTGTGGCATGTGCAGCTCGGGCATGCGGTGCGGCATGGCCCAGCGGCCCTGGTCGTCGGTGAGGACGACGACGAAGTTCAGCGGCTGGGCGGAGGGTTGTCCGGTCACGCCGAGGGCCCGGTCGGCGGCCATGCGACGAGGCCGTCGAGGTTGGCGGGTCGATAGCCGGAGCCCTTGAGTACCTTGCCGTCGCCGCGACGCAGGACACGGCCGTCCGCGTCGAGTTTGCTCATGTTGGACCGGTGGACCTCGGCGAACACGGCCGGCAGGTCGATTCCCAGCGCGTCGGCGGCGCCGTAGGTGACGTAGAGGACGTCGGCCAGCTCCTTGGCCACCGCCGTGTACGCGGCGAGCGGATCCTCGCCCTCCCGCAGGGCACTGGCGAGTTCGGTCAGCGCCTCGGCCGCTTCGCCCGCCTCCTCCGTCAGCAACGTCCGCCGATGTTCGGCCAGTTCGGGGCTCTCGGCCTTGGCCGTGCCGTCGAACGTCTCACGGAACTCGGCGACGCGCCGCATTGGTTCATGGTCCATGTGCCGACCCTAAGTGTTGGCTCTGGGACGGTTCGGCCGTGGGTGGCGCCTCACTCGATCCAGCGGGCCGCGGCCTCGTAGGTGGTGTCCGGGGCGCTGTTGAACGCGATGGCCGCGGCCGGCGCGTATCGCCGCACCAGGTTGACGACCAGTTCCAGCAGTTCGGCCTGGTCGTCCGAGTGGCGCAGGCCCCCGCCGAGGGTGACGCACTCCCATGGGCGGGCGCGCAGCGCGTTCCCGATGACGGCTTCCACGTCGTCGCTTCCATCGAGGCCGATCAGACAGGTCTCCACGCCCACGCCGTGTTCGGCGAACTTCGCGAGTCCCGCCTCGATCGCCTTGACCACGGGCTCGGGATCCCACGGCCCGGGCACCCGGCGCGGGTCGAGCCCGATGACCAGGACGCGCGGTGACGCGGTGGTGTCCATGTCTTGACGGTACGCGCCGGATACGTCGGGCGGCGGGGGAAGACGCGTAGAGCGCGGGCGATGTCGGCCTCAGGCCGCGGAGTCGCCCGGCTGCAACGCGAACGCGTTCAAGGTCAGCGACAGGCATGCCGTCAACCGTTGTCCGTACGGCACGTGCAGGGACTCGTTCGGGCCGTGGGCGTTCGCGCCCGGGCCGAGGACTCCGCACGCCAGGAACTGGGCCGCGGGGAACTGCCGGCTCAGTTTGCCCATCAAGGGGATCGTGCCGCCCTGGCCGATGCGGGCGGCGTCCGCACCGTCGAAGCAGGCGCGGCTCGCGTCGGACAGCGCCTCGCGGAGCCAGGGCCGCTCCGGCGGGGCGTGCCAGCCGTCGGCCAGGACCCGGTCGGGCGTGAAGCGGACCGACGCACCGTGTGGGGGCGCGTCCTCCAGGAGGCGTGCCACCGCCGCGAGTGCCTTCGCGCTGTCCACCGACGGAGGCAGTCTGAGCGAGAGTTTGACCCTGGTGTGCGGGCGCAGCACGTTGCCCGCCGACGCGACGGGCGGCAGGCCGTCGGCGCCGGTGACCGCCAGGCTCGGGCGCCACGCGCGCGCCAGCAGCAGTTCCTCGGGGTCGTGCGAGACCGGTCCCGTGCTGTGGCCGGTCTCGTCCTCGTACCAGTCGAAGCGCCGCCAGACCTGGTCGCCGAGGAGGGCCGCCGCCTCGGCGGCCTGGGCGCGGCGCTCGGCGGGCACCGCGCAGTGCACCTCGTCGGGGCGCAAGGTGCCCGTTCCGCTGTCCTCCAGGCGGTCCATCAGGTGGCGCAGGATGCGGAACGTCGACGGGACGACGCCTCCCGCGTCCCCGGAGTGCGCACCGTCGTCGAGCACGCGCACGTCGAGCGTGCCGCCGCAGTGGCCGCGCAGGGACGTGACGAGCCACAGCCGTTCGTAGTCGCCCGCGCCGGAGTCGAGACACACCACCAGGCCGACCTCGCCGATCCGCGGGGCGAGTTCGGCGAACCAGTGGTCGAGGTCGGGGCTGCCCGACTCCTCGCCCGCCTCGAAGACGCCGACGCACCGCGGGCGGGCTGCTCCCTGTGCGGCGAGGGCCCGTACGGCGGTCAGTGCCGCGGGCAGCGCGTAGCCGTCGTCGGCGCCGCCGCGCCCGTAGAGGCGTGTGCCGTCGAAGACCGGCTCCCACGCGCTCAGTTCCTCGTCCCAGCCGTCGCCCTCGGGCTGCTTGTCCAAGTGACCGTAGAAGAGGACCGTTTCGTCGGACCGTGCGCCGTGGCCGGGGATCTCGAAGAAGACGAGCGGGGTGCGTCCCGGTGCGCGCAGGACCTCGACCCGCAGGCCCGGGAGTTCCTCTATGGAGCGCAGCCACGCCGCGGCGGCCTCCACGGCCCGGTCCAGGAATCCGCGGGACTCCCACTCCGGGTCGTAGGCCGGGCTGACCGCCGGGACGCGGATGTGCTCCCGTACGAGCGGGAGGACGTCCTCGTCCCAGCTCGTCGCGCAGAAGTCCCGTACGGCACCGGGGTCCGCGGTGCGGGCCTGCTCAGGCATCGGCGAGCACCTTCGCGGCCGGGGCGAACGAGAAGCCGAGCAGTTCCTCGATCGGCGCGTACAGCTCGGGCATGTACATCGTGGAGGAGAGGAGGAGGTTCGCCGCCGGGGCCACCAGGACGCCGACCTCCTTGCCGACCTTGACGTCTGCGGACGCCAGCGGCTGCCCGGCCTCGTCGAACGTCGTGATGAGGTCGGGGAACGACGCCTTGCGCTCGCCGGCCACCTCGAAGGTCATGTACTCGTTGACGAAGTGCAGCGTCGTGCCCGCCGCGTCGTCCAGGACGGCGACGCCGATGTCCAGGCCCTCTCGCTGTTCGCAGCGGTACTCGCGGACCGTGCCGGTGACCGCGATCTCGCCGCCGAGGTGCGCGGCCGCCCCCGCCGGTCCCTCCGCGAGGAAGCGGCGGCCGAGCTCGATCGCGAAGCCGATCGCGCCGGGGGCGCCGTGCCGTGTGGCGTAGCCGACCTCGACGGGGTTGCGGGCCACGCCCACCCAGCCGCCTGCCTCGACCGAGGCGCGGCGGATCACGTTGGAGGTGGCGTCGAGGGTGCCGGTGACGGCGCCCTCGACGTACGTGTACGGCTTGCCGCCCGCGTAGCCCTGGTAGGAGCGGTAGCCGTCCTGCGCGTGCAGGCCCATCGCGCCCATCTGGCTGGACGGGTGGGCACGGCCGTTGCAGGCCAGGTCGATGACGGGCAGGCCGGTCATCGCGGAGTGGAACCAGCCGTTGATGGTGGTCTCGGCGCCGTTCTCGTTGGTGTGGATGGCGGCGAGCGGGCCCGGCAGGTCGCGGCGCAGCAGTTCGAGGGCGCGCAGCAGGTGGGTGGGCAGCACCTGCGGGTCGGGGGCCGCGGGGGCGCCGACCAGGGCGACGGTCGCGGTGAGCGCGTCGTCGGCGAACTCGTCGGCGCTCCACAGCTCGGGCGTGCCCACCTCCAGGGCGAGGCCGGCCGTGCGCAGGCCCCGCTCGACGAATCCGCCGCCTCCGCCGCCGAGCACGGCTCCGCCGTAGACGGCTGCCTTGAGGTCGTCGTGCGTCAACTGTCGCTTCACGGGGGTCTCCTGGGTGGTTCTGGGTGTACGGGTGGTGCGAGTGGTACGGGCATACGGGAGTGCGGGAGTGCGGGCGGGGCGTGGTGGCGCGAAGGGTGACGACCTGGGGAGCCTCCTGCTCCCCTCGGTCGTTACTTCGCCGCCGTCCACACGCCGTTGCCGAACGAATAGAGCGCGTCGCCCGCGATCGCTCCGCCGGCGAAGACCTCGAGGTTCTCCTTGGCCCTGGGGCCCAGGACGCGCGGTGCGAGGAGGCGGACGGCGAGTCCCGCGGCGACCATCCAGCCGGCCATGGGCGTCGTGATCAGCAGGCCGGTGGCGAGCATGATGCCGAGCTGCCGCTTCGGGCCGCCGATGAGCTGGATGATCGCGCCGGGGATCGCCCACAGGGCCAGGTGCTTCGCCGTCTCCACCGACGGGCCCGCCTTGATGGCCGCGACGTACGCGGCGTCGATCGGGGCGGTCTGCCCGTTCGCGAAGAACATCCGGTACGAGACGGCCACGACGACGATCGCGATGCCGAAGCCGACCATCGCGGCGATCAGCTGCTGGCGGCGGCCCTCCAGTTCGAAGGCCGGGTCGGCGCCCTCGCCGCGCAGCATGAAGCCGGCCTTGAGGTCGTAGCCCATGTCGGCGAAGGCAGGGCCGGTGGCCGCGGTGAAGCCGGAGAGGACGACGAGGGCCTCCGGCGGGAAGCCGACGAGGATGCCGATCAGCAGCGTGATCAGGGCGATCGCGAAGGCGGGGAACCAGCCGGAGTGCATGGACGCGATGCCGACGAGCAGTTCGTGCAGGAACGCGGCCACAGTCGCGTAGAGGACGAAGGCGATCAGCATGCCGACGCTCATGTGCGTGACGATGCCGGTGCCGAGCGAGAGCAGGATCGAGATGGCGAGGTAGGCGCCGAGGCCCAGGCGCAGCGACTTGCCCAGGCGTCGGGCGCCGTCCTCCACGGAGGCGGTGGCAGTCGCGTTCTGGGAGGCGGCGGGGGTCGCGGCCGGAGCCTTGGCGCGGCGTGCCTTGAGGACGGTGCGGCCGACCTGGACCAGGGCGACCAGACCGGCGCCGATCATCATGCCGTGAGGCAGGTACATGGCGTTCAGGTCGAGGCCGGCCAGCGGCTCCGCGTAGCTGATGATCAGCAGGCCCGCGCCGAACGCCGCCATCGAGGCCAGTCCGCCGATCAGGGCGACGCCGAACGCGGACATCGGGAGTGCGAACACGGCGCCGGCCAGGCCGGTGACCAGGCCGAGCCCGAGGACCCTCGCGCGCCGGCCGCCCTCGTCGCCCGCCTTGATGGCCTCGGCCGCGGCGAGCCCCGGGGCCCACGGATTGCTCGCGGGGAAGGCCGGGGTGTCGTACATCCGGTACAGCAGCCAGGCGTCGACCAGCATCGCGACGGAGACACCGATCAGCATCGGCACGATCATGTTGTGCAGGCCGAACAGGAACGGGATGCCGATCGGCAGGAAGAGGCTGTTGGCCGCGCCGAAGGTGGCCGAGGAGATGCTCGTCTGCGCGAGGTTCTGGGCGTGCACCGAACGGAAGCCGCGGAAGGCGACGAGCGGGATGCGGGCCAGCGTCATCGCGGCCAGCGCACCGATCAGCGACGTGCTCGGCGTGACACCGAGGGTGGCGAGCAGCTGCACGCCCACGATCGCGCCGAACACGCTGAGCACCACGGTCAGGACCAGGTTGCCGGGGGCGAGGGCACGGGGATGGCGCTGCGGGGTGCCGCCCGCGTCGTGCGGGTCCCGGGCTTCGGCCGTGGCCGGCTGCGCGGTGTCAGCGGTGGGGCTCATGGGTGCTCCTGATGGACGGCGCCGATCGGCGACCTGAGGACGTCCTGGGAACCAGGGATCTAGAGACTCGGAACCTCGTCGAAGCCCATGGAGTTCTATAATCTGGAACCAGATACGAATATCTGGACCTGGATCATTCATAGATGCGGGGCGGCACGTCAAGCCCCCCTCCGGAGTTCTCACGATGTGGGCTGCCGGACGGCGACCGGCCGAGGGCGGTCGGGACGGCGCTGCGCGAGCGCATACGATCGGACCCGGAAACCAACCGGGGGAGGCACAGGAGCCGGTGAGCACACTCGCCAACGCACGGGACGTGCTGCGTCTGATGGCGCACCTTCAGCGCGACGTCACCGTGACCGATGTCGCGGCCGAGCTGGGCCTGCCCAAGAGTTCGGTGTCGCGGACGCTGAGCATGATGGCCGAGTACGGCTTCCTGGACCGCGACCCGCTGACCCGCGCCTACCGCCCCGGCGGCCTGATCATGGAGGCCTCGTACCACTTCCGGGCCTCGCGCGGCACCGTCTCCCTGCTGGAGGAGGAGGCCGCCCGCCTCGTCGCCGACACCGGCTACACGGGGTACGTGGACGTGCTCGACGGGGCCGAGTCACTGGTCCTGCACATGCGCATCGGCACGGCGGGCGCCCTCCAGGCATACACGCCCGCCGGCACCCGGGCCCCCGCGTACGCCAGCTCGATGGGCCGCGCACTGCTGGCCCGCCTCGACGACGCGCAGGTCATGCGGCTCGTCGACGCCCGCCTTGAGCAGGCGATCGGGACGGCCCCGCGCACCCGCAAGGAGCTGGTGGCCACGCTGGCCCGGATCCGCGTCGACGGCTGGGACGTCTCGCAGGGCGAGTGGGTGCCGAACGTGGGAGGCATCTCGGCCGCCGTGCTCGACAACGACACGGGCCAGGTCTTCGGCATCGGCATCGCCCTGCCGGCCCCGGAACTCCGGGACGAGACGACCGAACGGTTCGGCAGGGCGGTACGCGAGGCGGCGGCCCGCGTCGGCAAGCGCATCGGCGACCCGTACTGGCTGCGCTTCGTCGCCGACGGGAGCTGACGCAAGCTGACGAGCACGAGCACGAGCACAGGCGAGGGCTGACGACGACGGGGGCGCCGCCCTACTTGAGCAGCGGGCCGGTCATGGCGCCGGTGACGCCGCTCGACGTGAGGACCGGCACCCGGACACCGCCCGCACGCAGCGCCTCGCGGTGCCGTTCCGCGTATCCCATGCAGTCCAGGACGAGGGCGCCCGCGCCCCCTGTCACCAATTCGTGCGCCGCGGCGAGGAGTTCGCTCTCGTCCGCGGCGTAGGGCGACGCCGTGGCGAACTCGGGCGCCGGGCTGACGCCCCGCCACTTCTCACGAGCCGCGGCCACCTGCTCGGGCAGCGGCACGATCACCCCTACCGGCACGCCGCGCAGCACACCACGGACGTACGTCGTCAGCAGCGCGTCCGGCTCGACGAGCAGCGCACGCCGGGCGCGCAGTGCGGGAAACTCGCCGGTGCACAGCAGCACCACGGTGTCGACGCCCTGCTCCTCCAGCGCGTCGACCCGGTCCTGGAGGGCCTCCCCCACGGCGGCCTCGTCGAGGGTGACGGTGTCTCCGGTCGCGAGGCGCGTGATCAGCGTGGGCCGGCCGGGACCGGCGGCGAGGCGCCGCGCCGCCAGTGCCGGGTCCGGCCCGTCGAGCACACCTGCGTGCCGTACGAGCGCGGTGGCGGGCAGGGCCGCCTCGATCCCCGCGCTCAGGTCGGGGCGCGGCGCTTGGCCGATGGTCAGGAAGCCCACGTTTCGCATGAGTTCGCCGATTCCTTCAAGTTCGATAATCTGGGAATGAGTTCCAGAAATATAGACATGCGGGCGCCGCTAGGGGAACCTCGGACTCAACGGGAGAAGAACCGGCCGAGGAAGCAGGCGAGGGAACGAAAGGGAGAAGGCGATGCGCTCGATCACCGCAAGGATGTTCATGACCCTGGACGGCGTGGTGCAGGGGCTCGGGCGGCCGGACGAGGACACCCGCGGCAGCTTCACGCATGGCGGTTGGGGGCCGCGGTACAACGACGAGGTGATGGGCCGCGAGCTGGCCAAGGGGATGGCCGCGCCGGGTGGCATGCTGTTCGGCCGTCGCACATGGGAGGACTTCCTCGCGGCGTGGGGGCGTGCCACCGACGGCAACCCGTTCACCGCGCACATGAACGCGGCCACCAAGTACGTGGTGTCACGGAGCCTCGAGGACGCGGGGGCCTGGCAGAACTCGGTGCTGTTGCGTGGTGACGCCGTCGAGACGGTGGCCGCGCTCAAGGCCCGGTCGGGAGGGGACCTGTCCATCAACGGCAGCGCCTCGCTGGTGCGGAGCCTGCACGCCGCCGGCCTGATCGACCACTACACGCTGCTGATCCATCCGCTGACGCTCGGCAGCGGCACGAAACTGTTCGAGGGTCCGGCGCCGCTGACCGAGTTCGAGCTCACCGGCAGCGTCACCACCCCGAAGGGCGTGATCATCGCGCACTACACGCGCAGGTGAGCACGGCCCGGCGGGCGGCGCCGTCCTGTCATCGGGGCGCGAGCAGCCCCTCGATCCCCTTGTCGATCCGCGAGGTGTGCACTTCCTTGCCGAACGGCACCAGGGCGTGGCTGCGCGCCAGGTAGTGCAGGAGTGCCTGGTGGCTGATGCGTATGCGGATCGCGCGCCATGCGTCGCGGGCCCGGAGCAGTACTCCGGGCGGGCTGTCGGGCTCGACGACCGGCCGTACGGATACGTCGCCGATGCCCGCGCTGCCGGAGAGGCCGTCCGACAGCAGGTCCCGTGAGATCAGCCAGCGTTCGGCCGGGCGTCCGGTCCGCGACACGGACACGGTGACGACCAGCGGATCGTCCGCGCTGTAGCGGAGCACGACGTCGCACTGCTCACACGCGCCCCCGTCCGCCCCGTCGACGAAGCCGCTTACAGCCGCCTCGAGTTGCCGCCCATTTCCCCTGCCAGCAGCCACCCCGACCATCCCCTTCCCCGTGGACATTCTTCCCCGTTGACGCGCCGCAGAACGACGCACGAACAAACGTAGACACGGAGCCAGAAGTGCCGTTGGCATAGTCGCGGATGGCCATCAATCCCACTCAACCTGTTCGACCGTTCGCACACCTGCGCGCCGCGGGCCTCGTAGGATGCCGGGGTGCCGAAGCCGACGCGGATGACCGAGTGACGTGGTGAACCGCCGTACGCTGATCGCCGCGTGGGCGGCACTGTGCGTGGCCGGACTCGCCGCCACCACCGTGCTCGACGACTCCTCGACGCCGGACCAGCGGACCGGGAAGCCCGCGCGCGCCGGCTGCGAGGAACGCATCGCTGACATCGAGAAGCGGATGGCCGAGCGCGAACGGGAGGAAAAGAAGAGCGGGGTGTTCTCGCTCTCGGCCGTTCAGGTCGATCCCGAGGACGTCTGCTCCGACGCGATCCGCCAACACTTCGAGGACGCCCGGGGCAACACCCCCTGAGCCGCGCCGTCCCGCGGTGCGGATCGCGGATCCTACGCCGCGGTTCACCGATTCGTATGGACCTTCGTGCATCCCGGCTCGCGTCGCGTGATCCGGGGAGACAATCCGCTGCATGACGTTCGGCATTGTGCGGCGCCGTCCCGGCGAACTCCCCCGTGAACTCACCGGTTTCATCGGCCGGGCCCCTGAATTGACCCAGTTGGCGGCGGCGTTGGACACGCAGCGCTGTGTCACCGTGGTGGGGCCGGGCGGTGTCGGCAAGACCCGGCTCGCGCTCCGTGCGCTCTCGGGCCGCACCACCGGGGCCGACGCGCCGGTGTGCCTGGTGGAACTGTCCGCGCTGCGCGACCCCGGACTGCTGCCGCACACCGTCGCCGCCTGCCTCGATCTGCCCGAGCAGTCCGGTCGACCCCAACTGGACGTGGTCCTCGACCACTTGCGGGAGACGCCCGCGCTCATCGTCCTGGACACCTGCGAGCACCTGGTGGACGCCTGCGCCGAACTCGTGGACGTCCTGCTGCGCGAGACCGACGGCGTACGCGTCCTGGCCACCAGCCGGCAGCCGCTGGACGTGCCGGGTGAACACACCTTCCCGCTGTCGCCGCTCGGTGTGTCGGACGCCGGAGGCGAGGCGGTCTCCCTCTTCGAGCAGCGCGCCGCGGCCGTCGTCCCCGGATTCGAAGTGACCGACACCAGCCGGGACGCCGTGGTACGGCTCTGCCGCCGCCTCGACGGCATGCCGCTCGCCATCGAGCTGGCCACCGTCCGGTTGCGCGCCGTGCCGTTGAACCAGCTCATCGACCGCCTGGAGGACCGCTTCCGGCTCCTGACCGGCGGCCGCCGCACCTCGCTGCCGCGCCATCAGACGTTGCGTACGACCATCGACTGGAGCTACGACCTGTGCGACGCCCGCGAGCAGCGGCTGTGGGCGCGGCTCTCCGTCTTCGGTGACGTCTTCGACCTCTCGGCGGCCGAAGAGGTGTGCGGCTTCGGCGAGTTGGGTTCGGACGAGGTGCTGGAGGTGCTCATCGACCTCGTCGACAAGTCGGTGGTGCAGCGCGTGGACGAGTTCGGGCCCGGCACCGGAGTCGACGGCGAGACCCGCTATCGGATGCTCGACACCCTGCGCGAGTACGGGGCGGAGAAGCTGGCCGCCTCCGGCGAGGAGACCGCGGCACGCGACCGGCATCTGACGCGGTACGTCAAGGCGGCGGACGAGTTCGACCGGCACTTCATCGACGACGACCAGTTGCCGCGCTGCCAGGCCCTGCGCCGCGAACACTCTGACATCCGGCTGGCGTTGGAGTACGCGCTCGGGCGCGGTGACCGGGAGCAGAAGGGGGCCGGGCTCGCGGGAGCGCTGTGGGGGTACTGGCAGATCACGGGGCTGCTCACGGAGGGGCGGTACTGGCAGCAGAAGGCCGCGGCGGCGTTCCCCGGGGCGACGCAGGAGCGGGCGTGGGCGCTGATCGTCGGCGGGTACATCAGGACGTTCCAGGGGGACCCGGCCGGCGCCGTGCCGGACATCGAGGAGGGCATCGAGATCGCCGACCGGCTCGGCGAGCCCCTGATCCGGGCGCGCGGCTGGCTGTATCTGCACTGCGCGCACACGTTCGCCTGCGACTTCGATCGCGCCGAGCGGGCCGCGGTGGCCGCCCACGAGCGGCTGGCGGCGCTCGGTGATCTCATCGGCCTGGTCTGTCTCGACGTCCAGGCGGGATACCAGTACCACCTGTCCGGGCAGGACGACCTCGCCCTGGAGCGCAGCGCCCAGGGCCTCGCCCGGCTCGGCGCCGGCTCGAAGGAGTGCTGGCTGCGCGGCTTCGTGCACACCGTCGTCGGGGTCAGCCACTACGCGAAGGGCGACCCGGGCGCGAGCGAGGCCGCCCTCAAGGAGGCGCTGCCGCTGAAGGCGGCCCTCGGCGACGTGATCGGCTGCGGCTACGCGGTGGAGATCATGGCGTGGGCCGCGGCCCGCGACGGCCGTCACCGGCGGGCCGCCTGGCTGTTCGGCGGTTCGGACGCGCTGTGGCAGTCGACCGGCGGCGAGCTGCTGAGCGGGGCGCCGGTCTCCGTGGAGAACCACCGGACGGCGGCGGAGGCGACGCGTTCGGGCCTGGGCGGGGACGTCTACGAGCAGCTGTGGCAACTGGGCGCCACCGCACCCCGCGAGGCCCTGTTCGCGGCGGCGCTCACCGGGGCGGACGAACTCACCCTGGAACCGGCGGAGTTGCCGGCCCAGCGCCGGGCGGGTTCCGGGGAGTCGCTGACCCGCCGGGAACACGAGGTGGCACGCCTCGCGGCCGACGGCCTGTCGAACCGGGAGATCGCCGAACGCCTCTTCATCTCCCGCCGCACGGTCGACGCCCACATGGAACGCATCCTCTCCAAACTCGGCATCGGCTCCCGCAACCGCATCGCGGTGAAGCTCGCGACGGCGGGGACCGGGGAGTGAGGGCCACACGGCGGCCTTCTACGGAGAGGCCCGCCGCTCCTCGGGCTTGAGACGGCGGAGCGTCCACAGGCCGTACAGCGCCAGCAGCGGCTTGCCGGCCAGCCACTCGACCGGGCGACAGTCATCCGCCCGCACGAGCCTTTCGGCGAGGTCGGGGCGCTGTCGCCGCAAGTACGCGCGGGCCTTCAGCGCGTGCGCCGGCTGGGAGACGATCTTGATGTGGCCGGCGTCCTCCAGCATGGGGATCACGTTCGTGATGTTCTCCCATGTCGTCGTGGACCGGTCCTCGAGGAGCACAGTGCCGTCGAAGGCGAGCGCCGACCTCGCGTAGTCGGCCATCAAGCGGGCTTCGGCGGTACGGGTCCCGGCCGCGGCGCCACCGCTGAAGATCACGCGCGCGTTCTCGGCGGATACGGATACGGAGCGAAGGCCGGCACGTACCCGCCACCGGTTGATGAAGTTCGCCGTCGGCTGGGGGTTGCGAAAGCCCAGCACGACCACGGCTTCGGGTGCGGACCCGCTCACGGCGCTCCCCACGAGGGCCCGGGACCAGCGCCGGTTCAGCCACTCTCCCCAGACCAGGGCGGCCGCCCCGGCTGTCACCCATCGCACCCAGACCGTCCGCCGTCGCATGCGGCGACCCTAGCGAGTGGACGAAATCGTCCCCATCGAACGCAAGCGCCGCCGGGGCCCAGGAGGGGGCGGAAGGTCCCCGGCGGCGACTATCTTGCGGAAGGAACGTTTCCACACCGTACGGCCGGAATGGCGCAAGCGCGCCGCTACGTCCGGAGGGTGTGGCGCATCCCCCGGTTCCGCTGCTCATGTGTTCGGAAGGTGCCGATATCCTGGCGCGATGGCGGAGACAACCGGCGGTGAGCCGCAGATGGATGGACGCTCCACCCGCTGGAACGGGCACAAGGCGCAGCGTCAGGTCGAGCTGGTGGACGCGGCGGTCGCGCTCATCGAGGAGGAGGGCGCGCAGTTCCGGATGCAGCGCCTGGCGGAGCGCGTGGGCCTGCCCCGGTCCGTGCTCTACCGGCACTTCAAGGACCGTGCTTCTTTCGACGAGTTGATCCACCGGCGGGTCGTGGAGTCGTTCGTGAAGCGGATGGAGCCCACGCTCAGCTTCGATGGCACCGTCGAGGAGTCCGTGCACCGCGTGGTGGGCGCGCACCTCGACTGGGTGTCCCAACATCCGCGCCTGTACGCCTACATGGGCGTCGCCGAGCACTCGATGAGTGACGGCTCGCTGGTCGCGGACACCAAGACGGCCATCGCGCTGATGCTTCGCGAGCGGTTCTGTGACGTGCTGAGCGCTCTCGGTGTGCAGCAGGCGCCGATCCGTTCGGTGGCCGTCGGCATCGTGGGGTTCGTGGACACCGCGGTCAACCAGTGGATGCGCGATCCCGAACCCGAGCTGTCCGAGGACGAGTTGCGCGCCATGTTGTGCCGCTCGGTGTGGGCGGTGCTTGACGCGGCGCTGCGGGACTTCGGCGTGGAGCTGTCGCCGCAGCAGCGGGTGTCGGATCTGGAAGGGGCCTGACGGCGGCTGCCGGCCGTGTCACGACCGGCA
Source organism: Streptomyces fractus (assembly GCF_049844455.1). Taxonomy (NCBI): domain Bacteria; kingdom Bacillati; phylum Actinomycetota; class Actinomycetes; order Kitasatosporales; family Streptomycetaceae; genus Streptomyces; species Streptomyces fractus. The sequence continues at coordinate 801,244 of NZ_JBMYHI010000002.1, forward strand.
GCCCTGTTCGTGTCAGCCGGCCGCGACCGGGGTGGCCCGCGCGGCCCGCCGCAGGGCCTCGGTGTCCGTGAGCTTGACGCGGGGGCGGCCCTGGGCCTCGCCCGCCGCCCGTTCCGTACGGTCGATCGCCTGCCAGGCCGTCAGGCCGAGGGCGTCCGGGGCCGCCGTGGCACCGGGCTCCGGCTGCGGGAGGCGGCCCGCGGCGAAGTCGTCGAGGAGGGACTCGACCGTTTCGTGGGCGCAGGTCTTGTTCGTGCCGATGAAGCCGGTCGGGCCGCGCTTGATCCAGCCCGCGACGTAGACACCGGGCTCGACCCGTCCCGCCTCGTGCGGGACGGTCGCGCTGTCCTCGTCGAAGGGCAGGTCGGGGACGGGCCGGGCGCGGTAGCCGACGGAGCGCAGGACCAGGCCGGTCTCCAGGCTCTCCGTCTGCCCGGTGGGCCGGGCCCGAACGGTGCCGTCCTCGTCGGTGTGCAGGGTGGTCGGGGTGATCTCCAGGGCCCGTACGCGGTCCTCGCCGACGAGGCGTGCCGGTCCCGCGAGGAAGCGCAGGACGATGCGGCGGCGGCCCTCGACGGGGGTGCGGGCGGCCAGGTCCGCGAGCAGCCGGGTCTTCTCGTTGGTGTCGGGGGCGAGCCCCTCGGGCCAGCCCTCGATGCTCACGTCGACGTCCTTGAGGGCGGCGAGTGCGAGGAGTTCGGGCACGGTGAACGCGGCCTGCGCGGGTCCGCGGCGGCCGAGGAGGACGACCTCGCGGACTTTGCTGTCGCGCAGGGCGTCGAGCGCGCGGTCGGAGATGTCGGTGCGGGCCAGGGCGTCGGGGTCGGCGGTGAGGATGCGGGCGACGTCGAGGGCGACGTTGCCGTTGCCGATGACGACGGCGCGTTCGGTGTCGAGTCGGTGGTCGTCGTGGGCGCGGTCGGGGTGGCCGTTGTACCAGGCGACGAAGTCCGTGGCGGAGACGCTGCCGGGCAGGTCCTCGCCCTCGATGCCGAGCCGTTTGTCGGTCGCCGCGCCGACCGCGTAGATCACGGCGTGGTGCTCGCGCAGCAGGTCGGCGTGGGTGAGGTCCGCGCCGATCTCGACGCCGAGCCGGTAGCTGAAGCCGGGCTGCGACTCGATGGTCCGGAACAGCTCGGTGACCTGCTTGGTGTCCTGGTGGTCGGGTGCGACGCCGGCCCGTGCGAGACCGTACGGGGTGGGGAGCCGGTCGTGGACGGTGACGCGCACGCCGGGGTGGCGCAGCAGTTCGTCTGCGGCGAAGAGTCCTGCGGGCCCCGCGCCGACGACGGCGACGGACAACTCGCCTTCCGGGAGGGCGCGTTGCTTGGGCACGACGTACATGGGGGCGCGGTCGTCGTGCGGATTCTGCTTGTAGTAGGAGGCGTTCAGCTCCAGGAACGGCAACTCCGCCTCGCTGAGGGCGGTGTGCGGCTTGAGCGCGTCGACCGGGCAGGCCGTCGTGCAGGCGCCGCAGTCGACGCAGGTGCGCGGATCGACGTAGAGCATCTCGGCGGTGGCGAAGCCGGGTTCGCCCGGTGCGGGGTGGATGCAGTTGACCGGACAGGCCAGCACGCAGGAGGCGTCGGCGCAGCAGGATCGGGTGACGGCGTACGGCACGGCGGGCTGGTCTCCGTTCGGGCGTTCAGGGAAGAGCGGTGCGGGGACTGACGGGTGGTCAGTCGGTGAGCGGGGCGGGTTCGCCGCGGAAGCGCGCGGGGCGGCCGTCGATGCGCAGGGCCCTCCACAGCGGGCGGGACACCTTGTTCATGAGACCGATGTCCTGGGCGAGCATCCGTACGTCGGAGAAGAGCTCCTGGAGCATCTTCTGGCCTGCCTCGGACTTCCAGAAGACTTCCTTGATCACCCAGTCCGGGATGCCGACGAGCTCGGCGGACTTCTTGTCGGGGATCATGATGACGTCGCACAGGATCCGCATGATCAGCGGGAAGAGGACGGACAGGGCGCCGCGGCGGGCCTTGCCGTAGCGCGGGACGCGCAGCCGCAGGAACTCGTGCGCGAAGGAGATGTGCCGGGCCTCCTCGGCGATGTGGATCTGCATGATCCGCCGCGGCAGCGGGTGCACCGGCTCGCCGCTGCGCAGGGCCCCCTTCTGGAGGTGGTCGATCGGCTCCTCACCGGCGAGGATGCCGGTGAAGAAGGCCTCGGGGTAGAGCGAGCCGACCAGCGGCAGGACCCGGCTGACCTGGCGGAACCAGCGCTTGCCGCCCGGGGTGTCCACGCCGGTGCGGTTGACCAGCTCCTGGAACATCTGGGTGTGGTGGGTCTCTTCGGTGATCTCGTGGGTGAGGTACCTGAACTCCAGGTTCTGGTTGCCCAGTTGATAGATGTAGTCGAGCACCCCGCGCATGAGCAGGTTCTCGAACTGCATGCCCACCTTGGCGATCACCGCCCAGCGCCAGATCCCGATGCGGATCTGCGTCTCCAGCGGCTGCTTCTGGTACCAGGGGTGGGCGCCGAGGGCGTCGGCGGAGGTGAGCACCCAGCGGGTGTCGGTGGTGTCGACGGCGAACTCGGGGTCGTCCCACTGGATGTCGATGAACGCGTTGAAGTTGACGTTGACGGAGCCCTCGGACAGGGTCCGAAGACGCTCGTCGTAGACCTTCCGGGACAGGTTCGGGGTCATCTTCGTCCTCGATTGTCGGTGGTAGGGGCTGTGCGAGCGGTCAGGCGGCGCGGGTCGGTTCCTCGACGTCGGCCGTCCGGCCCGCCTTCTCGAAGCGCAGCGGGCTGTCGTCGATGGGGGCGCCCTGGAGCAGGGCACGGTCGCGGTAGTAGTTGTTCCACAGCCGCCACGGGTCGCGGGTGCCCTGGCGCGGCATGACCTTGTCGGCGCGGGCGATGTAGCCGGAGGTCAGGGCCTCGCCCATGACGGAGAACTCGGAACGGTCGCCGTCGGAGGCCACCGGCGTGGCGATGTCGTACCCGTTGCCGCGCATGTGCGCCAGCAGGCGGGCCGTGTAGTCGGCCGCCAGGTCCGCCTTGAGGGTCCAGGAGGCGTTGGTGTAACCGATGACGAGCGACAGGTTGGGCACGCCCTCGAGCAGCACGGCCTTGTAGAGCACGCGGTTCGTGACGTCCACCGGCTTGCCGTCGACGGTCAGGTCCATGCCTCCCATGAGGCGGACGCTCAGACCGGTCGCGGTGACGACGATGTCGGCCTTGAGCTCCTCGCCCGACTTCAGGCGGATGCCGTCGGCGGTGAACGTGTCGATGTGGTCGGTGGCGATGGACGCCTTGCCGCGCTTGAGCACCTTGAACAGGTCGCCGCCCGGCACGACGCAGAGACGCTGGTCCCAGGGCTTGTACTTCGGGCTGAAGTGGCGCATGTCGACGCCCTTGCCCGCCTGTGCGCGGACGAGCCCGAGCAGCACCTTGCGGGCGAGGCGGGGGTACTTGCGGCAGAACGCGTAACTCCCGCGCTGCAACGCGATGTTGCGGGCCCGGACGACCTTGTACGTCAGCCGGGCGGGGGCGCGCAGCTTCTTCATGACGGAGGTGAGCGGGTCGATCTCCGGCAGGGCCAGGACGTACGTGGGCGAGCGCTGGAGCATGGTGACGCTCTCGGCCTTGTCGGCCATGGCGGGCAGCAGGGTGATGGCGGTGGCGCCGGAGCCGATGACGACCACGCGCTTGCCGGTGTGGTCGAGGTCCTCCGGCCACTGCTGCGGGTGCACGAGCGTGCCCTGGTAGTCCGCCTCGCCCGGGAATTCGGGGCGGTAGGGCTGGTCGTAATCGTAATAGCCGGTCGCGCCGACGAGATAGCCGGCGCTGTACGACTCGTGCTCGCCGGTGCCCTCGTCCTCGACCTCGACGGTCCATCGTCCGGTCTCGTGCGAGAAGTCGGCGCTGATGGCGCGGCGGCCGAAGCGGGTGCGTTCCAGGATGCCGCCGTCGGCCGCGGCGTCCTCGACGTACTGGCGGATCTGCGCGCCGCCGGCGAGGATGCGCGCGTCGCTCCAGGGCCGGAACCCGAAGCCGAAGGTGGGCATGTCGGAGTCGGACCGGATGCCGGGATAGCGGAAGAGGTCCCAGGTGCCGCCCACGCGGGCGCGGCGCTCGAGTACGACGAGCGAGGCCCTGGGGTTGTCGCGCAGGACATGGCGCGCGGCGCTGATGCCGGATATTCCGGCACCGATGACCAGGACGTCGACGTGCTGCTGCTCCATCGCGGAGGGTCCTCGCTCTCGCTCGTGAGCCCCTGAGAGAGACAGGGACGGGAGGGTTCAACGCCACTCTGGGCGCGGGCGGCTACTCAGACACGTGGTTCTCATCTGCGCGGTACCCGCAATTTACCTGCGACACACTGTTTCAGATACCGCTGGTAACGTGACGTGGGTCACACCTGGATGCTTGTGGGGCGCGCCCGAACACCCGTAGATCGCAAAGAAGTTGGCGCGATCGCAGGTGACCTGGTCATGGTCGTGCCCACCCGCCTTGTTCCGCCTACACCCGTGTTCCTTACACGCGTGTGCCTTTTGTACGGGCTTCCGCGCCGACGCAGGGTGGGAGTGCGCACCACACGTAGGAGGCGGCTGCGCTCGACCATCCATGTCCAGGAGGATCAGCATGCTCATGCGCGCCGCGACCGTGTCCCGCTTCGGCGGGCCAGAGGCAGTCGAGATCACGGAGGTCCCGGTGCCCGAGCCCGGCCCGGGACAGGTCCTGGTCAAGGTGGCAGCGGCGGCGCTGAACCCGGTGGACGCGGCGATGCGGGCGGGCGTCTTCGGCGGCGACGGCGAGCGGATCGGCCCCGGCTGGGACGTCGCGGGCACCATCGACGGCGTCGGCTCCGGCGCCGACCGGTCCCCCGGCGACCGGGTCATCGGACTGGCCACGGGACACCGCACCCCGCTGGGCACCCACGCCGAGTACGTGGTCCTCGACGCCGACGCGCTCGCGCCCGCCCCGGCCACGCTGGACGACGCGCATGCCGCGGCGCTCCCCCTCAACGCGCTCTCCGCCGCGCAGGCGTTGGACCTGGCCGCCCTCAAGCCCGGGCAGAGCCTGCTCGTGACGGGCGCGGCGGGCGGCGTCGGCGCGCACACCGTGGAACTCGCGCACCACCGCGGCCTGAAGGTCACCGCCCTCGCCTCCGCGCACGACGAGCGGTTCCTGCGAGGCCGCGGCGCCGACCACTTCCTGCCCCGCGAGCAGACACCCCCTCCGGCCACCTTCGACGGCGTCGTCGACGCCGCGGTCCTTGGCGGCGCGGCCCTCGCCCCGGTCCGCGACGGCGGCTCCTACATCGGCGTGTGGCCCGGCCAGGAACCGGCCGCCGAGCGCGGCGTCCGCGTCGGCGCCCTGGACGTACGCGCCGACGGCGCCCAGCTCGCGGACCTGTCCGCGCTCGCCGACCTGGGCACCCTGCTGCCCCGCGTCGCCGAGCTGTTCCCGCTCGCCGACGCCGCGGCGGCCCACGCCCGGCTGGCCGAGGGCGGCCTGCGCGGACGGCTGGTCATCGTCCCCTGAGCCGGGCCCACCGCGAGACGGGTACGGGTATGCGATTGAATACGGCCTCATGAACGAGAGTGGGCGTGCCGCGAGCCGGACTGCGGTACTGGTGTGCCAGGGCCGGGCGGCCGCGGACGGACGGACCGCCGTGGGCCGGTTCGCGGATCCGGTGGCGGGGCGGCTGCTGCGCGACGCGGAGCGTGTGCCCGTGGACGAGGTGCGCGCGGGCACGCCGCCGAAGGACTGGCAGGCGCGGATGACGTACGAGAGCGTACGGGCGTGTGCCGAGGTGGTCGTGCCGCGCACGGTCGCCATCGACGAGGCCGTGCGCTCCCACCCGACGGAGCAGCTCGTGATCCTCGGCGCCGGCCTGGACACCCGCGCCTGGCGCCTGCCCGAACTCGCGCACACGGATGTGTGGGAGGTCGACCACCCCGCCTCCCAGGAGGACAAGCGCGCCCGCCTCACCGAGGCCGGGGCCGGGTCCGCCGCCGAACTGCCGTCCGTGGCCCGCCGCGTACGGTTCACGCCCGTCGACTTCGCCGTCGACGACCTCGGCGCCGCGCTGGACGCCGCCGGACACGACCCGGCCGCGCCGACGACGTGGCTGTGGGAAGGCGTCGTCCCCTACCTCACGCGCGACGAGGTCCGCACCACGGTGGCCACGCTCACCGCCCGCTCGGCCCCGGGCAGCGCCCTCGTCGTCAACTACCAGGCGCCGTCGGCGAAGGCGACCGCGGGGCGACTGCTGACGCGCGTACTCGGGAGTTCCGTCACGCGGGGCGAGCCGTGGCGCTCACTGTGGAAACCGCGCCAACTGGCCACGCTGCTCGCGGAACACGGCTGGTCGACGACATCGGACGAGCCCCTGCTCACCATCGCCGACTCCCTCGACATCCCGGCGCGGGGACGGGCCTCGTTGCGGTCGGGGCGCGTGGCGGTGGCGGAGACGGCGGCCGGTCCGAGGGCCTGAAGGGGACAGCCCCACCGCAGCCCGACACCGCCAACAGCCCCACCCCCCCCCACATCCATTGACGAATCCCCTCCCCCACGACAAAGATCGAAAGGAACCGCACCGACAACGTTGTCTACGGAGAGGATCGCGATGAGAGCGTCGCCATCACTGAGACCGCTGCGCCGTACCGCCGCCGCCATATTCATGGTCACCGCCGTGGCCGCCGCGTCCCTCACCCCCGGTGTCGCGAGCGCCAAGGAGGCGGGACCCGGCTTCGCCGCCGACCCGACCAGCCTGGTCGACACGTCGATCGGCAACAACGGCGACGGAACCACCTTCCCCGGCGCCGCCTCCCCCTTCGGCATGGTGCAGCTGAGCCCCGACACGCAGCTGAACAAGTACGCCTCCTACGACTACGCGCAGGACACCATCCTCGGCTTCAGCCACACGCACCTCTCGGGTGTCGGCTGCCAGACGATGGGCAACATCCGCTTCATGCCGACCACGGGCGCGGTGACCTCGTCCGATCCGGCGCAGTACGGCGCGAAGTTCAGCCACGACAACGAGACCCGGTCGCCGGGCTACTACGGCGTGAAGTTCGACAACGGCATCAAGGCCGAGCTGTCGGCGACCGAGCGGACCGGCCAGCACCGGTACACCTTCCCCAGCGGTTCGGGCGCGGAGAACGTCCTCATCGAGGCCGGCGAGAGCAACGGCAGCACGTACGCCGGTGACATCAAGGTCGTCGGCGGCGACACCGTCGAAGGATGGGTGCAGGGCGGCAACTTCTGCGGGGAGACCGGCAAGGAGCGCTACCGGGTCTTCTTCAGCGCCAAGTTCAACCGGTCGTTCTCGACGTTCGGCACCTGGAGCGACGGCACCCTCACCCCGAACAAGCGCGAGGCCTCGCGGGGCGACAAGCGCGCGGGTGCCTGGCTGTCGTTCGACCCGGCCAAGGGCGACAAGGTCGGCGCGTCGGTGGGCCTGTCGTACACCTCGGTCGACGGCGCGCGCCTCAACCGCCGCGCGGAGCAGCCGAGTTCGTTCGACCGGGCCCGTTCCGGAGCGCACGACGCGTGGCGCGACGAGCTGAACCGGATGCGCGTCGCCGGTGGCTCCACCGCCGACCAGCGCACGTACTACAGCGCGCTGTACCGCTCGCTGCTGCACCCCTCGATCGGCTCCGACGTCGACAAGCGCTACCGCGGCTTCGACGACAAGGTGCACCGGTCGGACTCCACGTACTACCAGATGTTCTCGCTCTGGGACACGTACCGCTCGCAGAACCAACTGGTCGCGCTGCTGCACCCGGACAAGGCCGCCGACATGGCCAAGTCCCTGCTGCACGTGTACAAGGACGGCGGCTGGCTGCCGCGCTGGGGCCTCGGCAACAGCGAGACGAACGTGATGAGCGGCGACCCCGTCACCCCGTTCATCGTCGACCTCTACAACCGCGGCCTGCTCGACGACCGCACCTCGCGCGAGCTCTTCGACGCGCTCTGGAAGAACGTCAACGACGTCCCCTCCGACCAGTCGATCTTCCGCGGCCGCGACGGCAACCCGACGTACGTCAAGAACGGCTTCGTCGGCTACCAGGACCTGCCCGGCTACAAGTTCGGCGACAGCCGCCAGGCGGGCTCGGCGACGCTCGAGTACGCGCTCGGTGACTGCGCCCTGTCCACGATGGCCGACGGTCTCGGCCACAAGGACAAGGCCGCGACGCTCGCCTCGCGCTGTGACAACTTCGCCAAGTTGTGGGACCCGAAGGTCACTTCGCAGGGCTTCACCGGTTTCCCCGTGACGCGGAACGCGGACGGCAGCGCCGCCGGTGACACCGACCCGACCCAGTCGGGCGCCTTCCACGAGGGCACGGCCTGGCAGTACCAGTGGCTCGCGCAGCAGAATCCGCAGGCCCTCTACGGGCTGATGGGCGGCAAGGCGGCCGCCGAGCAGCGGCTCGACAAGTTCTTCGACATGCCGACCGTGCTCAGCGACCCGGCGAAGGCCGCCAAGGACTCGTGGGTGACGGGCGCCTACGACTACCACAACAACTTCGCGTTCAACCCGAACAACGAGCCCGACTTCCACGCCCCGTGGATGTACGCGTGGACCGACACCCCGTGGAAGACCTCGGCGGTGCTGCGGGCCATGCGGACGCTGTTCACCGACGACCCGTACGGCATGCCCGGCAACGACGACCTCGGCGCCACGTCGTCGCTGCTCGTCTTCGCCATGGCCGGCGTCTTCGAGGTCCAGCCCGGCTCGGCGAAGTACGTCCTGTCGGCCCCGATGTTCGACAAGGTCGAGATCCGCCCGGCACACGGCCGCAAGATCGCGATCTCGGCGCCGGGCGCGGACGCGTCGAAGCTCCAGTACGTCTCTTCCGTGACCACGGGCAAGGGCGGCACGCCGCTGCGCCAGAGCTGGCTCTCCCACAAGGATCTGCTCGGCGCGGGCACGATCGGCGTCAAACTCTCGGAGAAGCCGACGAGTTGGGGCGTTGACGCGGGGCCGCCTGCGGTGGCTGGGAAGTGAGGGGGCGGGGTGCGGGCACTCCTTCGTGGAAGGCCCGCACCCCGTTCCGTCACCGTGCTGTTTCCTCAAGCACCCGTACGTCCCACGGCCCCAGCTCGACGTCACCTCCGCCCTCGTGGACCGCGCCCGTCAGTACGTCCCGCAGTCCCACGGGCGCCGTGACCAACTGCGGCTCCCATGACCAGTTGTGCAGGAAGCGGACCCGGCGCCCGTCGCGGGCGGTGGCGGATGTCGCGGTGACGCTGGGGGCCGTGGGACGCCAGGACGTCTCCGGTGCGGCCCAGCGGAACAGGGCACGCCCCAGTGCCGGGTCCGGCACCGTGCCCACGCAGCTGACACGGCCGGCCCCGTGCTCGTGCGTGGTGACGGCGGGCCAGCGGCCGAAGTGCGGGTGCTCGTACGAGGCGAGGACCTGCGCACCCCGCGGCGTCAGGCCGTCCACCCAGTGCAGCGCACGCGCGTCCGCGGGCAGCGGGAAGCCGTCCGCGCCGTGGACCGTGAGCGGTGCGGACAGGTTGCTGAACTCGTCGTAGGTCACCCCAGCGGCTTCCGCCAGGCGCGCGGGCTGGTCGGCCGTCCGGGCTCGGGCCTCGCCATCGGCGTATGCCGTGCGGGGGCCGATGATCAGGTGGCCGCCCTGCTCGGCGTACGCGGCAAGGAGGTCGAGGGTGGCGTCGTCGGACGCGTAGTAGGCGGGGGCGACGAGGACCGGTGGCAGGTCGGCGACGTCCGGCAGCTGCCCCGGATGCAACACCCGGGCCTGGAGGCCGGCATCGAACGCGCCACGGTAGAAGGCGTCGAAGATGGTCTGGTACGAGTTCGGGTCCGCCGTGCCGTCCGGCCGGGCCAGGGGCGGCTGGGCCTGGAGCGCCCACTTGCTGGGGGTGGCGTAGAGGAAGGCGATGTCCGCGTCAGGGGTCAGTCCCGCCACGAGGTCTCCCGCCGCCTCCAACTCGGCACCCAAGGCGGCGAGTTCGCGGTAGGCACGGCCGGGACGGCCGTTGTGGGGCAGGATGCCGCCCCAGTACGTCTCGGTCCCGAAGTGCAGGGTGTGCCAGTGCCAGTACTCGATCATCGAGGCGCCACGCGAGATCAGCGCCCAGGCGGCCTGCCGCCATTGTCCGTCGTACGCCGGGCGGTTGTGTGAACTGCCCCCGATGGCCTGGGCGTTGGTCTCTGTGACGAGGAAGGGTTCCTGCCGCGAGGAGTACATGCGGTCCGCGCTGCGGTACAGGGCCCAGGTGCCGTTGGTGGTCCAGCCCTGCGATGAGGGGGCCCCTTCGGGGTGGGCGAGGCCGTCCTGCATCGCGTAGTACGGATTGCCCGCGGTGACGTCCAGGCGGTCCGTCAGCCGGTCGTCCTCGATGCCCGGACGCTCGTAGGAGATGCAGGTGGTGACGAACTGGCCGGGGCGCGCGTACTCGCGCACGATGCCCGCCTGCCACTCGATGAACTCGGTGGTGAGGTCGGCCTGGAAGCGTCGCCAGGCCAGGTCGTACTGGGGTTGAGCGTTGTTGTCCGGGGTCCACAGGTCGGCCCAGGTGGCGAGCCGGTGCGACCAGTAGACGAGGCCCCACTCCCGGTTCAGGGTCTCCACGTCGCCGTACCGCGCCCGCAGCCGGTCGGTGAACTGCTGGAAGACGCCGTGGTTGTGGAGGAGTTCGTTGCCGGGTTCGTTGTCGACCTGAAAGCCGATGACGGCGCGGTGGGAGGCGTACCGCTCGATGATCCTGCGGATGACGCGCTCCGCGTGGAAGCGGAACGCGGGGTGGGTGAAGTCGACCTCTTGACGGGCGCCCCACCCGATGCGCTGCCCCGTCCTCCGCTCCCCCGCGATCTCCGGGTAGAGGCGGGCGAGCCACGGGGGTACCGCGTACGTCGGGGTGCCGAGCACGACGGAGATGCCTCGCTCGTGCGCGCCGTCCAGAACAGGCTTGAGCCAGTCGAGGTCGAAGCGGCCGTTGTCGGGTTCCCAGGTCGACCAGACGGATTCGCCGACCCTGATGACGGTGAAGCGGGCCTCGGCCATCTGGTCGAGGTCTTCCTTGAGCCGGTCGTGCGGCTGGTACTCGTGATAGTAGGCGGCGCCGAACAGGACCCGGTCAGGGAGGTCGAACATGCTTCTCCTCTACGTGAGTTGAGAATGTCGAGTGGGGTCGCGGTCAGCCCTTGACCGCGCCCGTGGACAGGCCCTCCAGGAGTTGCTTGCGGAGGAGGACGAAGACGAGGACCGCGGGGAGCACCGCGAGCACGGATCCGGCGAGGACCAGGTCGTACTGGCGGTTCTCGGCCTTGAAGAGGGTCTGCAGGCCGAGCGGGAGGGTGTACTGGGAGCTGTCGGAGACCAGGACGAGTGGCCACAGGAAGCTGTTGTAGCTCTGCAGGAACTGCCAGACGCCAAGGGCACCGAGCGAGGGCCGCAGCAGTGGAAGCACGACTCGGCGGAAGATCCCGAACTCGCTCGCGCCGTCGATGCGGGCGGCCTCCAGGATTTCGTCCGGGACGCTCTGCACGATGTACTGCTGCATCATGAAGATCCCGAACGCGGGCGCCACCCACGGCACGATCAGCGCGAACCACGGGCTGCCGAGCCCCGATTTCACGAGGATCACGAAGAGCGGAACGAGGATGACCGCGAACGGGATCGACAGGGAGCTGAACATCACGCCGAACAAGAACCGTTTCCCGGCGAAGCGGAACTTCGCGAAGCCGTAGCCGGCGAGGGCGCAGACGAACACCGAGACGGCGGTGGCGAGCAACGCGACCACGGCGCTCATCAGGAACCAGCGGCCGAACGGCTGCTCGGCCAGCAGCGAACGGAAGTTGGCGAGTGTCGCCGGGGACGGAATGAGCTTGGGCGGGTAGGCGAAGATGTCGCCGCGCCTCTTGAGGGATCCGCTGAGCGCCCACAGCAGCGGCGCCGTGAAGGCGAGCAGCAGCACGCCGAGCGTGGTGTAGAGGAGCGGGCGGCGCAGTGCCGTGGCGTTCGCTGGGGCGCTCACTGGGGCCTCCCGATGCCGAGCAGCCGGTTGAAGAGCCGGCTGAGGGTGAAGACGACGACGAACAGGACGACTCCGGCGGCGGCCGCGTATCCGAACTGCTGGCGTTCGAAGGCGGCACGGTAGATGAACATGGCCACGGACAGGGTCGCTTCGGCCGGTCCGCCGCCGGTGAGCAGATACGGCTCGTCGAAGATCTGAGCGGCGCCGATGAACGAGGTCACCGCGACAAACGCGGTCACCGGCCTCAGCGCGGGCAGGGTGACTGTCATGAAGGTGCGCACCGGACCGGCGCCGTCGATGGACGCGGCCTCGTACAGTTCGCGCGGCACGTTCTGCAGTCCGGCGAGGAAGAAGATGGTGAGGTAGCCGGACCAACGCCACACCATGACAAGGGAGATGGCGACCTTCGACAGCACGGGGTCGCCCAGCCAGTCGACGGAGCCGGTGCCGAACAGGGACCGCAGCATCGAATTGAGCAGGCCGAACTGCCGGTCGAAGATCAGCCCGAAGATCAGGGCGACGACGATCGGTGACACCACGATCGGGACGAAGTACGCGGTCCGCCACAGGTCTCGAGCGCGCACACCACGGGCGTTGATGGCCTGCGCGACGAAGAGCGCGCCCGGCACGATGATCAGCAGGCTGACGAGGACGTAGACCCCGGTGTTGCCGAGTGCCCGCTGGAAGCTGGCGTCGGTCAGCAGGTGCTGGTAGTTGCGCAGGCCCACCCAGTGCGGGGCGCCGAGCCCGACCCATTCACAGAGGCTGAGCCAGAGCGCCACCGCGATGGGCACCAGCATGAAGAGCACGTACAGCACGTAGAAGGGCGCGATGAACAGGTACGGATGCAGGGCGGCACGGCCGGTCCTGCCGCCCGGTGGTGCGGCGGGAGCGGCGTCCGTGTGCGTCGGGCGGGCACGCAGGAACGTCGAGGTCATGGCTACCTCCCCGCCTGGTCGCGGAAGTCGGCGGCTGCCTTGCGGATGGCGGCGCGCGGTGTGAGGTCGCCGCGGTAGGCGCTGAGCAGGCAGCCGGAGAGCACATCGTTGAGGATCGACTGGTCGGGGCTGACATACACGGGCGGTACGTCGTCGAGGAGCGCGGTGTAGACGTCGAACGGGCGCTGCCCTCCGAGATAGGCGTCCGTGGTGCGCAGCAGGCCCTTGTCCTTGTAGACGGAGGCGCGGGTGGGCAGATAGCCGAGGTCGCGGAAGCGTCGTACCTGAGCCTCGTGGGTGAGCCAGGTGCTGCGCAGGAACTCGGTGGCGGCGAGGGTGTTGGGCCTGTCCCTCAGCACACCGAATCCGGTGCCACCGGTGGCGGCGGTGGCATGACCACCCGCGCTGAAGCGGGGTGGGGCCGCCATCCCCCATCTGCCCTTCTGCTCGGGCACGTTGGGAACCAGGCCGTAGATCTTGTACCAGGTCGCCATGAGTACGCCGATCACCTTGCCCTGCTTGAGCGCGGCCTGCATCGGGCCGCCGAAGTAGTCGGAGACGCCGGCGATGAAGCCTGCGCGCAGACCGCGGCAGATGAACTCCAGAGCCTCCACCGCCTCGTCGGAATCCAGAGTGAGCCGCTGGTCCTTGTCGAAGAGGCCGCCGCCGCGCTGGTTGAGCAGCATTTGGAAGGACTGCACGATCTGGCCGACGTCGGGTCCGGTGACGACCGCGTTGAGCGCGACTCCGTGCTTGCGGTGGGCGCGTTCGCCGATGCGGGCGAACTCCTCCCAGGTGTCGGCCCCGGTCGGCAGCCCGTACTTCTCGAAGAGGTCCCTGCGGTAGTAGTGCACGACCAGCGGGGTGTCCGAGTCCAGGCCGTAGAGCTTGCCGTCCTTGCTGAACGGGGCGGTGCGCGCGGGCAACAGGTCTTCCTTGAGGCCCGGCACCTTCGCCACGTCCTCGTCGAGGTCGCGCAGCAGCCGCTCGGAGATGTCACCGCGCAGCATTCGCGGAAAGGCGTTGGCCTCGAAGCCGACCATGTCCGGCACGCCGCGCCCGGCCACCGCCTGGGCGAGCAGTTTGGTGACCAGGTCGGGGGCGCCCGCCCGGGTGGTGCTGAGGTGGTACGCGAAGTCGGTGAGCCGGTCGGCGGTCGGGATCGAGCGGGTGAAGAAGTCCTGGTAGCCCTGGTCGTGGGTCCACAGGGCGAGAGTGACGTCGCCCGAGGTACGAGGTGTGGTGGCGCCGCGCCCGCAGGCGGCGAGGGCGCCGGTGGCACCGAGTCCGAGGGCACCGCGAAGCAGCGCTCGGCGGGACGGCGTTCGCGTGGGCGGGCGGTGGAGGTGGCGGCTCGGGGTGAACACACGTGACTCCTCACGTGGTGCGGGTGGGGTCGGGGCCGTTGGGGGGGGCGGACGGTGTGCGGGCGCGGCGGGGCGGACCGGCGGGTGCTCCGGCCTGACCGTCGAGGGGGGTGCGGGTGCCTAAGTTGGGTGGGTGTCTACGTAGGCTTGGTGTCTACGTAGGGTTGGTGGCTGTGGCGGGTCGAGGTGGTGGCGCGGTGGACGCTCGTATGACCAACTCGCTTGTCAGGCCCGGGCGTTGTGACGGATCGGGCTTGCCCTCGATCATGGCGGTCAGGACCTCGACGGCGCGGGTGGCGACGGTCGCGAAGTCCTGGCGGACGGTGGTGAGCGGTGGCGTGAGGTAGGCCGCCGCGGGGATGTCGTCGAAGCCGACGACACTGATGTCCTCCGGGACGCGTCGCCCGGCCTCGGTGAAGGCTCGCAGGGCGCCGAGTGCCATCTCGTCGTTGGCGGCGAAGACCGCGGTGACGTCGAGGTCGCGGGCCAGACGCCGGGCCGCCCGGTAGCCGGAGGCCGGGGACCAGTCCCCCGTGGGGGCGAGCGGCGGCGCCGGGGCGCCGGCCGCCGCCAGCGCCGCACGCCAGCCCCGTTCGCGGTCGCGGGCGCTGAACCAGTTGCCGGGGCCCGGGATGTGCCGGACGGTTTCATGACCGAGGGCCAGGAGGTGCTCGGTGGCGGCTCGGGCGTCGGCCACGCCGTCGGCGCCGACCACGGCGCTCGCGGCGTCGGACAGTTCCACGGGTTCGCCCAGACTCACCATTGGCACGTCGCAGCGGAACCGTAGAAGTGAGCCGTCGTCGACGGGCTCCGAGAGCACGACACCGTCGACGCCCTCGGCGAGCAGCGAAGCCACGGCCGTAGCGAGGCTCCGGTCCCGGCCGTCGCGGGTACCGGCCAGGGCGAAGGCGTACCCGGCCCGCTGCATGGCCCGCTCCAGGGCCATGAGGAGAGTCGTCGGTCCGTAGTGCGCGCTGCCGAGCGAGATCACACCGATGCGGCGATGCCTCCCCCGAAGCAGCGCGCGAGCCGTGTTGTTGGGACGGAAGTCGAGGTCACGGATGGCCTGGTGCACGCGCTCGCGGATCTCCGCGCTCACGTACTGCTCACCGTTGACGACGCGCGACACCGTCTTCTGCGAGACACCGGCGGCGCGGGCCACGTCGGTCATGGTGGTCGGCATACGCCCTCCCGGCGGTCTCTGTCGTACAGGCAGTTGGGGCCGAGGCCCCGAGCGTGCGCCTGCGCAGTCCGGTGGTCGGCCTTGTGGGCCTGACTACGTAGTCAGGCCATAGTTCACACGCCCGAAACCGGCGTCAACAGTTTTCGCACAACGTCCGACCAGCCGAACGGATTGCCGCGCGCCGTCACCACGGGCTCAGCTCATTTCCGGACCTGCCGGAGTGTCAGCCGCGAAATGCGCTTGTGCCTGCCGTCGTCCTGATGATGCGGTGACACGGTGATCAATCACGATGAGACAGCCGACGAGTCGGCCGACGAGTGGGCCACTGTCCGGCCGTTGACCCTGGCGTGGGTCGGGCGGTTCCTGGACGCCGGGGAGCGCATCGTTCGCGTCGAGGCGTTGCACGGCGGCGTCACCGCCGAGATGCGGCGGCTGACCGTCGCCTCACGGGGCGGGGGTACCCGCGAGCTGGTGCTGCGGAGTTACGTCGAGCCGTTCTTCGTGGATCGCGCCGAGGAGGCTCTCGACAGGGAGGCCGGCGCGCTGGCCGCGCTCGCGGGGGCGGCCGACGTACCGGCCCCTCGGCTGATCGCGGCCGATCCGACCGCGGCGCACTGCGAGTATCCGTCGCTCCTCATGACACATCTGCAGGGTCGTGCGCTGGTGGGCGACGAAGGACTGGAGAGGCGTGTCCAGCTGCTCGCGCGTCAGCTCGCGGCGATTCACTCGGTAGTCCCCGGCGAACAGCCCCCGAAGTACGAGGCTTTGACCACCGCCGACACCGTCGTGGTTCCCGAGCGCGCCGACTCCGCCGCATGGGCCGCGGCGATCGACGTCATCCGTGAGCCCGCCCCGGCCTACGAAGGGCGCTTCCTGCACCGGGACTTCCACCTCGGCAACGTACTGTTCGACGCGCCCCTGACCCGGATCACCGGCGTCGTCGACTGGGCCGGGGCCTCCTGGGGGCCGACGGATCTCGACGTGGCGCACACCTGCACCAATCTCGCGTTGCTGCACGGCCCGGAATGGGGACAGCGGTTCGCGGACGCGTACGAGGAGGCCGGCGGGGTGCTCGCCGGTGACCGGGGCGAGCGGCTGTACTGGCGGGTGCGGGACGCGCTGGCGTTCTCGGAGGAGGTCGAGATGGTGGCGCGGCCCTGGCGGGAGGCGGGGCGGACGGAGCTGACGACGCGGGTCGTGGAGGAGCGGCTCGATGCCTATGTCAGTGGGCTGATGGCGGCGGGCTGATGGCGGCGGCCAAGCGTCCTCCGCTTGCATTCTGCAGGCGTAGAGGCCCGCGCCGCCGCCTCCCTCCGGGCGTCAGTAGCGGTGTCCCGGCCAGTGCGGGTGGGTCCAGCGTTGTTCGCCCGTGAGGGCCAACAGCCCTATCCGGCGCTGTAGTTCCTGCGGGGCGCCGCAGGCGCGGAGGCGGGCCGCGGCATGGGTGTGGAGCCAGGTCGCCAAATCGGCGCTCATCCGGTCCTCGTCGTTCTCGTACCAGTTGACGAACCACGGGAGTTGGTCGCCCAGCAGCTCGTACTCCCACGCCTCCGCGGCCTCCATGAGCTTCTGGTCGCTGAGGGGGCCGGTTTGCTGCTCCCAGTCGGCGAGCCAGGGGGCGACCGTGCCGGACGCCTCGGCGCACATCGCCATGACCTGGTGCGCCGGGACGGCCGCGGCCGGGTCCGTCAGGCTCTGGGCCCACCAGGCGTGCAGGAACTCGCGTACCGCACCGGCCTGCTCTTCGGGCCACTGCTGCCAGCGGCCGCGCGCGAACGAGTCCCCCGCCTCCTCCAAGCCGAACGGCGGATCGACGCGACCTGCCACCAGGGCGGGGGCGAACTGCGGCAGGATGCGGCGCAGCACCGCCCCGTGATCCGTCCAGTCGACGGCCTGCCAAGAGCGGCGCAGGAGGTCCGGATCCAGCTCCGTGTCAGGCGTCTTGAGAAGGGACAGTTCCTCGGAACTTCCCCAATGGCACTCACAGTTGGACTCGTCCGGGACTGCGGTCAACCCTCGGAAGACCCTGGTGAGTTCGGCCAGGGCGGTGTCGAGTCTGCGGCGGGCGGGATGGTCGGCTGGATGCATGACGGGGCCACGACCTTCAAGGACTCCAGAACGGTCCACGCCGTCCGAAGATCACGACCTTACGGGAGTCGGCAGATCCGCACGACTTCTTTATCGTCCGTTTCATCATCCGTCTCGTCTTCCGTCTCGTCGTCCGTCTCGTCGTCCGTCTCGTCGTCCGTTGTTGCTGCGGAGTTGCGCCTCCGAAGCCACGACGGGAAGGGCCGAAAGACCTCGGACGAGGCGGGTGCGCCGCCACGTCAACTCGTCTACTGGCACGGCGAGATGGAGTTCCGGGAAGCGCGCCAGCACGGCTCGCAGCACGATCTCCATCTCCGCCTTGGCCAGCGGCGCGCCGACGCAGCGGTGGATGCCGTGGCCGAAGGCGAGGTGTGCGGCGGCGTCCCGGTCCAGATCCAGCTCGTCCGGTCCCGGGAAACGGTCCGGGTCCCGGTTGGCGGCACCGAGGGCGACCGACACCGGCACGCCTGCCGGGATCTCGGTGCCTCCGAGCGTGACCGATTCCGTGGTGTACCGGAAGGTGGATGTGCTCACCGCGGAGTCGAAGCGGAGGAGTTCGTCCAGGGCGTCAGGGATCTCGTTCGGGTTCCGGCGGAGGCGGCCGAGTTGGGCCGGGTGCTCGAGCAACGCCAGGATCGCGTTGCCGAGGGCGTTGGTGGTGGTTTCGTGTCCCGCCACGAGCAACAGGACAGCCAGGGAGACGAGTTCGTGCTCGCTCAGGCGGTCCTCTCCGTCGCGGGCCGCGATGAGCGCGTCCAGGAGGGAGCTGCCGGGGTCGCGGCGTTTGGCGGCGATCAGGTGCGTGATGTAGTCCGCCATCGCGTGCGACGCCGCGTCGATGACGTCCGGCTCCCCGGCCGCGAACAGTTCTGCCGACCAGCGCCGGACGTCGATCCGGTCGGCCGACGGGACTCCGAGCAGTTCGCAGATCACGGTGACCGGGAGGGGCACCGCCAGACCGGTCACGAAGTCGAACGGTTCCCCGACTTTCCACTGGTCCAGCAACTCGTCGGTGACGCGGGCGATGAACGGTCGCAGCCGCGCGACGGCCCCCGTCGTGAACACCTTCGTCACCAGCTTGCGCAGCCTGGTGTGTTGGGGTGGGTCGGCGGCGAGCATGGTGTGGGCGACCGCGGGGTGCAGGCGTCGCCGTGATTCTCTGCCCGCGAAGAAGACGGCGGTGTCCTTCGACAGCCGGGCGTCGTGGAGGGCTTCCCTTGCTTCCTTGTGGCCGGTGACCACGTAGGTGGTACGGCCGCCGGATCCTGCCGGTACCGGGTGCACCGGGCAGGTGGCTCGCATGGTCGCGTAGGCCGGATAGGGGTCCCGGAGGAAGCGGGGATCCTGGGTCGGGTCGGTCATGACTCCAGGATCCCAACGGCGTACGGCTGCCCGCGCGCAGTTCACGCCATCCGACTCGTCCGGGTCGTCCGGGTCGTCCGGGGCATCCCCGTCATCCGGCTTGCCTAGGATCACCGGTTATGGACAGCGCAGCGATACTCATCCTCCTGGTCGGCGTGCTCCTCGCGGCCGGAGCCATCGATCGCAAGGTCGACCGTACCGACCGCCGGGCGGCCCGCGTCGAGCGGAAGCTGGACCTTGTCATCGAGCATCTGGGAATCGAGACCGACGCGCTCGGTCCGCGCCTCGACGGCGTACGTGCTCTCGTGCGGGAAGGCAAGAAGATCGAGGCCATCAAGGTCTACCGCGAGGTGACCGGCGTGGGCCTCAGGGAGGCCAAGGACGCGGTCGAGCGCATCGAGTCCGGCAGGGACTGAACCGGAGCCGGGGCCGCGCGCGGTGCGTGCCCGTCGCGGTCAGGGGGCGACGGTGATCCGGGCGAGGTGGTCCTCGCCGTCGGTGCCGGCGGCCGACTCGTCGAGAGCACGCGCGCCGACCCCGGTGGTCGACCTGACAACCGCCCCCCTTGCGCGGGTCCACGACGCAAGTGCCGCCCGCGCCCCGGTCGGCGGTGTGGGCGATACGACCTGTCGCGGACCGGGCTATGACGAAGGTGCCGGCGCCCAGGAGCCGCGGTCCGGAAACGGCGGGTGCCGGAGGTGAACTGGATGATCCGGTCGGGCGTGGAGTCGGTGGCGTGGACCGCTCCGGTGCGTTCGTTCACCGCCAGGCCCGTCGGGCCGATCCCCACACGGTGGCACGGCGGGTCTCCGCGCCGCCGCGAGCTGCGTCCTCACACGGACCCTGCTGACCGCGACGAAGCGCCGCCCACTGGAGGCGCCGTCGGACTCCGCGTCATAGGGCGTCCGCGCCGAGCAGCTCCCCCGCGAAGTGACATGCCGTCAGTCGGCCATCGACTTGGATCAGTTCGGGCTCGACCTGTCGGCACACGTCCTGCGCTAGAGGGCACCGCGTGTGGAACCGGCACCCCGTCGGCGGGTTCACCGGGGAGGGCGGGTCGCCCGCGAGGACGATGCGGCGGAGGCGCGGGGCGTCGGGTCTGCGGATCCGGTCGAGTGAGGGCTCGGCGGACAGCAGTGCCTGGGTGTAGGGGTGGCCGGGGCGTTCGTAGAGGCGGGAGGCGTCCGCGTACTCGGCGACCTTGCCGAGGTACATGACGGCGATCCTGTCGGAGACGTGGCGTACGACGCTCAGGTCGTGGGAGACGAAGACCAGGCCGAGGCCCAACTCCCTTTGCAGGCGCAGCAGCAGGTTGACCACCTGGGCCTGTACGGAGAGGTCAAGGGCCGAGACGGGTTCGTCGCACAGGAGGACGTCGGGGCCGAGGGCGATGCCCCGGGCGATGCCGATGCGCTGGCGCTGGCCGCCGGAGAACTGGTGCGGGAAGCGGTCCGCGTGCGCGGGCTCAAGGCCCACCAGTTCGAGGAGTTCCTCGACCCGGCGGCGGCGCCCCTGCTTCGGGACGGCGTCGGGATGGACGTCGTAGCCCTCTCCGATGATGTCGCGTACGCGCATCCGCGGGTTGAGCGAGGCGTACGGGTCCTGGAACACCACTTGGACCCGGCGTCGCCAGCGGCGCAGTGCGGCGCCGCGGAGTCGGCCGACGTCCTGGCCGTCGAAGGTGAGACTGCCTGCGGTGGGCCGCTCCAGCGCGCACAGCAGGCGCAGCAGGGTCGACTTGCCGCAGCCGGACTCGCCGACGATGCCGAGGGATTCGCCCCTCCGCAGTTCGAGGTCGATGCCGTCGACGGCGCGGACCAGGGACTTGCCGCGTCCGGGCCGCAGCCGTGGCGCGGTGGCGTAGTGCTTGGCCAGGCCGGTCGCCTGGAGGAGTACGTCGCTCATGTGGCGCCTCCGGCCAGTGAGGGGGTCTGCGTCGGGTCGAGGGTGTCCGCGAGGTGGCAGGCGACCTTGCGGGGGCCGCCGCTCGACTGGGCGCGCAGTTCGGGGCGTTCGGCCGCGCACACGTCGATCGCCTTGGGGCAGCGCGGCCTGAAGGGACAACCGGTGGGCAGGCGCAGCATGTTGGGCGGCGTGCCGGGGATGGCGGGCAGTTCGAGGCCCTTCATCTCGCTCGACGGCATCGAGCGCAGCAGGCCCTGGGTGTAGGGGTGGGCCGGGTCGCCGAGGACGAGCGGGGTGGGACCCGATTCGATGACCCGGCCCGCGTACATGATGACGAGGTCGTCGGCGATCTCGGCGGCGACGCCCAGGTCGTGGGTGATGAGGACGACGCCCATGTCACTGTCCTGCTGGATCTCCTCCAGGAGTTCGAGGATCTGGGCCTGCACGGTGACGTCGAGCGCGGTGGTCGGCTCGTCGGCGATGAGCACCTCGGGGCCGAGCGCGAGCGCCATGGCGATCATGACGCGTTGGCGCATGCCGCCGGAGAACTCGTGCGGGTAGTCGCGAACCCGCGCGCGGGCACTGGGGATGCCGACGCGGTCGAGCATGTCGGCGGCCCGGCGCATGGCGTCCTTGCGGGACATGCCGCGGTGCACCTGGTACAGCTCGGCGATCTGGCGGCCGACCGTGTGCACGGGGTTGAGGGCGGAGAGGGCGTCCTGGAAGACGAGCGAGATGCGGCTGCCGATGATCCGGCGGCGCTGCTTCTCGGGTATCGCGATCAGGTCCTGGCCGTCGAAGAGTGCCCTGCCGGAGCGCACGCGGCCCGGTGGTGTGTCGAGGATGCCGGTGATCGCCTGGGTTGAGACGCTCTTGCCGGAGCCGGACTCGCCGAGGACGACGAGGGTCTTTCCGCGGTGGAGAGCCCAGGAGACCTCGTCGACGGCGCGCAGGGTGCCGCCGTGCGTGTCGAACTCGACGGTGAGATTGGTGACTTCGAGCAGGGGGCCGGTGTGCTCGACGGTGTCGGTGGCGGTCATGTCCGCGCTCACCTCCGCAGCTTCGGGTCGAGCGCGTCCCGCACGGTGTCGCCCATCATCATGAAGGACATCACCGTCAGCGTCAGGAACAGCGCGGGGAAGAGGAACAGATGGATGTCGTCGCGGTAGGACGCGGCGATGGCGATCTGCAGACCCCAGGAGATGGTCGGCGGCTGCAGTCCGATGCCCAGGAACGTCAGCGCGGCCTCGGTTCCGACGGCGACACCGACCGAGAGCGTGGTGAGGGAGAGCAGCGGTGCCACGGAGTTCGGGAAGATGTGTTTGCGCAGGATGTGCGGGGCGGTCGCGCCGAGCACCCGCGCGGCGAGCACGTACTCGCGGCTGCGCACGGACAGCACCGTGGAGCGCATCAGGCGCATTCCGGCGGGCCAGCCGAGCAGCACGATCACGAAGGCGATCGTCCACACGGAGCGGGCCGAGAAGGTCTGCAGGATGACGATCATCGCGACGATCCCGGGGAGCGCGAACAGGACGTCGGCGGTGCGGGAGACGAGGCCGTCGACGAATCCGGGGAAGTATCCGGCGAGCATGCCGAGGGTGCAGGCCACTACGAAGCCGATGACGCTGACGGAGACGCTGACCAGGACCGAGGGGCGGGCGCCGTAGATGACGTTGGCGAAGTAGTCGCAGCCCTGGATGTCGTAGCCGAACCAGTGCGCGGCGGACGGCCCGACCTTGCTGTTCCGCAGATCGCAGGCGGTGGGATCGGTTGAGGTGAACAGGCGTGGGAAGGCCGCCATCGCCACGATGACGAGGATCACCACGCCGGACAGGACGAACCGCGGCTTGCGCAGCAGTTCACGCAGGACCGCGGCGCCCGCGGGGGCGTCCTCCGCGGTCGGCTCGGTCTCGGTCGCCACGACCAGCGCGGGGCTAGACATGACGCACCCGCGGGTCGAGCAGGCCGTAGAGCAGGTCGACGATCAGGTTGACGACCATGTAGCCGATGAGCAGGACAGTGGAGAGAGTGACGACGACTCCGCCCTCCTTCATTCCTATCGAGCGGAACATGAACTGGCCGATGCCGTTGAGGTTGTAGATGCCCTCCGTGATGATCGCGCCGCCGAGCGTGCCGGCCAGGTCGAGCCCGATGTACGTGATCACGGGGAGGAGGGCGTTGCGCAGCACGTGCCGCCACAGGATGCGCTGCGGGGACAGGCCCTTGGCGCGGCCGGTGCGGACGAAGTCGGCGCCCGCCACCTCCACGAGGCTGGTGCGGGTGATGCGGGCGAGCCCGGCGAAGCCGAGGACACCGAGGACGGTGGCGGGCAGCAGATAGCTGGTGGGCCAGCCGTCGGCGCTGCCGGAGACCGGGAACCAGCCGAGCTGGACGCTGAACAGGGACTGGGCGAAGAACATGACGACGAGTCCGGGCACGGCGAGCACCGCGAGGGTGGCGCCGAGCAGCGCCCGGTCGACGAGCCCGTCGCGCCGCCAGCCGGCGTAGATGCCGAACAGCAGGCCGAAGACGGTCTGGATGGCGAGGGCCGTCAGTCCGAGCTGGAGGGTCACGGGCCAGCGCAGGGCGAGCTGTTCGCCGATGTCCTGGCCGTCGAAGGTCTGCCCCAGGTTGCCCTGCAGCAGGTTCCCCATGAAGTGGAGGTACTGGGAGAAGAGCGGATCGTCGAGGTGGTAGTAGGCGCGCTTGGCCGCGATCACCGAGGGGGCGAGCGGTTTGTTGCCGGACAGTGCCTGAATGGGATCGCCGGGCAGGGCGAACACCATCGCGTAGACGATGAACGTCACGATGATCCCGATCGGCACCATGATGATCAGGCGCCGGAGCGCATACCTGAACATCGTGGATCTCCTTGTGGTGTCGGGGAGTTCAGCGGGAGACGGTCGACCAGACCGGGTTGAGTCCGGCGTACGGGGAGTCCAGCGGCTCGACCCCGGGGGCGTGCATATAGGCGTCCGGCTTGTGGTAGAGCGGGATCATGGGCATCTGCTCGGCCTCGAGGTCCTCGGCGGCCTGGTACTTCTTGATGGCGGCGGCCGGGTCGGCGAGCGCGTTGCCCTCGTCGATCAGCTTGTCGAGGGCGGGGTTGCTGTAGCGGGCGCCGTTCACGTCGCCGTGGCTGCCGACGATGGGGGTGAGCCAGTCCTCGATGGATGGGTAGTCGTGGCCCCAGCCGCCCAGGTACATGCCGTCGACCTTGCCCTTGCTGAACAGGGCGCTGAGGTCGATGGCGGGCTTGCCGACGTAGGCGACCTTGATGCCGAGGTTCTGCCGCCACATGTTGCCCAGTGCCTCGGCGAAGACCCGCTGCCCGGGGTCGTCGCTGTTGTAGTACATCTTCAGCGTGCCGGGGAAGCCGCCCGCCTGCTTCAGCAGCTTCTTCGCCTGGGCGACGTCCAACGTGCAGGCGTCACAGGTGTGTTCGCGGTGTCCGGGCAGCGAGGGCGCGGTGAACGAGGTGGCGGGGAAGGATCCCGCACGCAGCTCGGTGAGCGCCTTGCGGTCCAGGGCGAGCGACAGGGCGCGGCGCACCTTCGGGTCCTTGTACGGGCCGGAGTTGACCGGCGGCACGAGGTAGGTCATGTTGACCGCGGCCTTGGACACCGCACCCTTGCCGGGGGCGTCCTTCTTGTAGGTGTCGCCCTTGGTGTCGGGGACGATGGTGTAGTCGACGTTGCCCGCGAGGAACTCGTTGTAGGCGGTCTCCGGGTTGGAGAAGAACCGGTAGGTGAGCTGGTCCGCGTCCGGGCCCTTGAGCGGGTACTTCTTGTTGCGGACCATGACGACCGGCTGCCCGGCCTTCCACTGGGACTTGAGTTTGTACGGTCCGTAGCCGATCGGCTTGTGGTCGTAGCTGTCCGGGTTCTTGAGCACCTCGGGGGCGAGCGCGACGGAGCCGTAGTACATCAGCGTCGTCGGGTACGGGGAGAATGCCTTGTCGAGCGTGACCCTGAAGGTGAGGTCATTGATCACCTTCAGACCCGACATCGTTGTCTTCTTGGGTTTGCCGCTCGCCGGGTTGAGGTCGTCGTAGCCCTTGACGCGACTGAAGAACCCGTTGTTCTTGTAGCCGTGGGGGGCGTAGGCCGTGTAGTTCCACGTGTCGACGAACGCCTTGGCGGTCAGCTTCTCGCCGTTGGTGAACGTCCAGCCGGGCTTGAGCTTGATGGTCCAGGTCTTGGCGTCCTTGGAGGTGACCGAGTCGGCGACCACGTACTTCAGCTTGCCGGTCTTCTGGTCGAGATCGGTGAGCGGAGCCCACATGGCCCACGCGAGCTGGATGCTGGTGGAGCTGTTGTCCTTGGCCGGGTTGATGGCGGGTATCTCGTTCTTCGACGCCACGACGACGGACTTCTTGCCGCCCGAGGCGCCGTCGTCGGCCCCGCTCCCGGACGAACAGGCAGTGGCGGCGACGGCCACCGCGAGTGCGGTGACGGCGTGGGCCGCATGACGAGATCGACGCATGCGCTTCTCCTTGGTGTCTCGGGGGTGCGTGGACTGCGGGTGCTGCTCGTTGACGAGGACCGGTGGGTTGTCAGCCGGCGCGCGAGCCGGGCGAGGCCAACCGGTCGGCCAGTAACGGCAGTTCGGCGGAGTCCGCGTCGGCGATCCTCGCGCCCAGTGCCCGTACCGCCAGTGGTCGCCCCGCGCAGACGCGGGCCAGGACGCGGGCCGCGGCCGGCTGTGCGGCGACCCGGTCGGCGCCGGCCACCCGGGTCAGCATGCGCAGCGACTCCTCCTCGCGCATATAGGACAGCGGCACGGCGGACCGTCCGGGCAGCGTGGCGAGTCGGGACCGGCTGGTGACCAGCACCGCACAGCCCGGGCCGCCCGGCAGCAACTGCCGGACCTGCGCCTCGTCATGGGCGTCGTCGAGCATGAGCAGCAGGCGGCGCCGCGCGGTGAGCGTGCGGAAGCGTGCCGCGCGGTGCGCGGCCCCTTCGGGCACCTCCGCGGCGGGTACGCCGAGGTCGGTCAGGAGGCGGCCCAGCACGTCGGCGGGGTCGGCGGGACTGCCGGTGGCGCCACCGAGCTCCGCGTACAGCTGGCCGTCCGGGAAGCGGGGCGCGACCTGGTGGGCGACGTGGACGGCGAGGGCGGACTTACCGACGTCGGGCGGTCCCGTGACGACGATGCTGGGGCCCGCCACGACGCCGTGCGGCGAGGCAAGCAGCCGGCGCAGTCGGCCCAGTTCGGCCGCGCGCCCGGAGAAGTCGGCGATGTCTCGCGGCAGTTGGGCGGGAGCGAGCGGCGCACCGGCGGCGCGGGGCAGCAGCCAGGGGTCCGCGGCGAGCATCCGTTCGTGGATTCGGGCCAGGCGCGGGCCCGGCGGCACACCGAACTCACCGAGCAGGGCCTCCCGGATGCCCTGGTAGACCTCGAGTGCCTGCGCCGTCCGGCCGCCACGGTAGAGGGCGAGCATCAGCAGGGCGTGCAGCCGCTCGTGGTGCGGGTGGGCTCGGGTCAGCGGCGTCAGCACCTCGACGGGCTCCTCGGACGCGCCGAACTCCAGGAGCACTTCGGCGTGTTCGAGTCGGGCGGCGAGCCGCAGTTCGCCGAGCCGCAGGCGCTCCGCCTCCGCGAAAGGGGCGACCACCCCCGCGAGGGCCTCCTCGCCCCTCCATCCGGCCAGCGCCCGCTCGTATCCGGAGCGGGCGGCGTCGAGATCGCGGTGGCGGCGGGCACCGCGGGCCTCGGCCACGGCGTCCTCGAAGCGCCACAGGTCGAGGTCGGCGCGCCCGAGTTCGAGCCCGTACGCGGTGTTGCGGGTGACGAGGACGCGGGGTGACGTGCGGCGCGGGCGGTCGGGTTCGAGGACCTTGCGCAGACGGGCCACGTAGGTCGCGAGGAGTCCGTCGGCGCCGCCCGGAGGGCGCTCGCCCCACAGTGCGGCCGTCAGGTCTTGCCGCTCCACCGGCCGGCCGCCGTGGAGCAACAGCACGGCGAGCACCGCGAGTTGCTGAGGCGTGCCGAGTCTGAGCCCGGTTCCCGCACGCATGGCGCGGACCGGTCCGAGGACCTCGTAGCGCACGACGTCCCGCCGTCCGGTGCCAAGCGTTTCCATGCCCTACTCCCTCCCTGCTCCCAGATGGGTGCGGCGCCTCGCACCGGTGCCGCGGACGGCATCGATGGCGGAACCGGTAGGACACGGCGCTCCGACCGCCCGCAGGGCAGCGGATCACCGCGTGCGTCATCCCTCGTGACTCACTTGCGACCAAGGAGTCATCTGATGAATGCGGGAATCTTGGCAGGTGCCCGCCACCTGCACAACCCCTGTTGCCCGGTATTCAATACGCCGTTCACGGCGTGGAGTTGAAGTCATACGATGACTCGCCGGCTGGCTACAGTGCTCCGAACGTCGGCGCCGTGTCGGACACCCAGCGGAGCGCGCCGGACCTCAGGGGGAGGAAACCGATGTCGGCAGTCGAGAAGGCGTTCCACGGACTGCGCCAGATGATCGCCACGGAGCGCCTCGGGCCCGGCGAGCGGATACCGGCCGAGGCCGAGCTGTGCGCCGAACTCGGCGTGTCCCGGGGACCGTTGCGCGAGGCGGTGCGCATGCTCGCGGCGCTGGGCGTGATCGAGCCGCGGCACGGCTCCGGCACCTACGTCTCGGGGCTGCGCCCCCAGGATCTGATCGGCAGCCTGTCGCTCACGGTGGATCTGCTGCCACTGACCGGCCTGCTCGAGATGTACGAGATCCGGCGGCTGCTCGAGGGTCACGCCGCGGCGCGTGCGGCGGCGCGCCGCACCGACGACGACGTGCGGATCCTCAGCGGCCTTGTCGAGGCGATGGAGTTGACGGACGACCCGGACAAGGCGTCGGCGCTCGACCACGACTTCCACTGCGAGATCGCGCGGATCGGCGCGAACCCCACGCTCGCGGCGCTGATCTCGGTCTTCCGCGCGCGTTCCCGCAAGTACCAGATCTTCACCCTGCCCGAGGGGCCGCACTTGCGGCGTCGCAGCGACGAGGGGCACCGCGAGCTGACCCGGGCGATCGCCGAGCGGGATCCGGCCGCGGCGACCTGCGCGGCCCACACACACGTGGCCCAGGCGGAGCGCTGGCTGCGCGAGCTGATGCCGGCCGTTGTCGGGCCCGACACCGATGCCGGCCCCGCACCGGCCGCGACGCGCGACGGTGCGGGGCCGGGGCCCGCCACGGGCTGACCGTGGTGGGTCAGCGGGTGAAGGTGGACCGGATCGGGTCGACACCCGCGTAGGCGGAGTTCAGCGGCTCGACGCCCTTGGCGTGCAGATAGACGGTGCGGGACAGGGACAGCGGGATCACCGGCATGTCCGCTGCGACCAGGTCCTCCACCTTCTGGTACGCCTTGATCGCCTGCTGCTGGTCGGGGATGGCGTTCGCCTCGTCCAGCCCCTTGTCGACCTTGGGGTTGTCGTAGTTGCCGGTGTTGATGTCGCCGTAGGAGGCGAACAGCGGGGTGAGGTAGTCCTCCATCGACGGGTAGTCGTGGTTCCAGCCCTGGATGCGGATGCCGTCGAGCTTGCCCGCGTCGTCCAGCTTGCCGATCTCGCTGCCCGGCTGGCCCGCGTACTTGACCTTGATGTGGAGGTTCTGGCGCCACATGTTGCCCAGCGCCTCCGCGTAGACCTGGCTGCCGGGGTCGTCGGTGGCGTAGTAGATCTTCAGCGCGCCGGGGAACCCGCCCGCCTCGCTCAGCAGCTTCTTCGCCTTCGCCACGTCCAGGGTGCAGTCGGGGCAGGTGTTGTCGCGGTGCCCCGCGATGCTCGGAGGGGTGAAGGACTTCGACGGGACGGTGCCGGGTTTGACCTTGGCGAGCGCGGTGCGGTCCAGGGCGAGGGACAGCGCCCGGCGGACCTGCAGCTTGTCGTACGGCTTCACGTTGAGGTGCAGGACAAGGTGGCCCACTCCCACGGCCGCCTTGGTCCGCAGATACCGGCCGGCGGCCTCCTGCTTGTACGTGTCCATCTTGGACGTCGGCAGCGGCGCGAAGTCGAGGTTCCCGGCGAGGAACTCGTTGTAGGCGGTCTCCGGGTTGGCGAAGAACCGGAAGGTGATCGACTCCGCCTCCGGGACGTCCGCGCCCTTGTAGCCCTTGTTGCGGACCAGCTCGACCGGCTGCCCGGCCTTCCAGGCACCGTCCAGCTTGTAGGCCCCGTAGCCGATCGGCTTGTGGGTGTACTTCTCCGGGTCCTTCAGCACCTCGGGGGCGAGCGCCGCGACACCGAGGTAGCTGAGGGTCGTGGGGTACGGCGAGAACGGACGCTTCAGCTTCACCTGGAAGGTGAGATCGTCGATCACCTTCAGCCCGGAGAGCGTGTCCCGCTTCGGCTTTCCCTTCGCCGGGTTGAGCGCCTCGTACCCCTCGACCCGCTGGAAGAAGCCGTTGTTGGCGAAGCCGTGCGGCCCGTACGCGGTGTAGTTCCACGTGTCCACGAAGGACTTCGCGGTGAGCTTGTCGCCGTTGGTGAACGTCCAGCCCGGTTTGATCTTGATGGTCCAGGTCCTGGCGTCCTTGGACTTGATCGAGTCGGCGACCACGTTGCGCAGGTGGCCGTCCTTCGGGTCGACCTGCGTGAGCGGCGCCCACAGCGCGGACTCGATCTGGATCCCGGTCGCACCGAGGTCGTTGTTCGGGATCAGGTGCGGCACCTCCGCGGCCGTGCCGATGGTGAGGTGCTTGCCTCCGGACCCGCCGCCCGTGTTGTCCGAGCCGCCGGAGCCGCCCGAACAGGCAGCCAGGGAGAGTGCCAGTGCCGCGGCCGCCACCGCACCACCGACGCTGCGCGTTCGTCTCATCGAAGCTCCTCGCGGTGACGGAACGGGCCCGGGCCCCCGCCACGTCGACATCTGGTGATCGGGCGGCGACGGTAGAGAGGCGCCCGACCGCACGTCAATGGCGGCCGGGCGCCCCCCGTGTTCGACACACCACGGCGGCGGAACCCTCGTCCGGCGACTGTCCGCGAGGAAGATTTCCGACGACTCGGACGGGAGGGGGCAGCGGAGGGGGCGTCGCGTCACGCACCGTCAACTCGGCCCAGGAGGCGGGGAGCACGCGAGGTGTCCGCGTTGGGGTCCGAGACACGAAGAGGCGTCCATTCGGCGTCCATCGCGGGCCGCGCGGGTGCTGTGCCGGTTGAGGTACCGGTAGCGGTACCGGTCACGACAGTGCGGCGGCGATCAAGACAGCGCGGCAGCGCCTAGCACTCCGTGAACCCCACCACCCCCTCAGGAACCGCCCCACCCGGATCCGTCTCATAGCGGCTCAGTGCCGCCACCTTCTCCGCGGAGGAGCTCTCCGGGTCGAAGCGGTGTTCCAGCCACTCGTGGGCGAGCTTGCGGGCGAGTTCCAGGCCGACGACGCGTTGGCCCATGCACAGGACCTGAGCGTTGTTGCTCTTCACCGAGCGTTCCACGGAGTACGCGTCGTGGGCGGTCACCGCGCGGATGCCGGGGACCTTGTTCGCGGAGATCGCGACGCCGAGGCCCGTGCCGCAGATGAGCAGGGCGCGGTCGGCCCGGTCCTCGGCGACGAGGCGGGCCGCGGCCACGCCTATGTGCGGGTAGGCGGTCGTGCCGTCGGCCTCCACTCCTACGTCGAGCACTTCGGACACGCGGGCGTCGGCCTGGAGGTCGGCCTTGATGCGTTCCTTGTACTCGTAGCCGGCGTCGTCGCAGCCGACGACCAGACGCAGCCGGTCCGTCATGCCGTTGTCACTCCTTGTCGGTTCGCTTCATGTGCCGGTCCCTGGGCGTGCGGCAGCTTGGCCAGCGCCGTCACGATCAGGGCCAGAGAGGTCGCTCCCGCGTCGGGGGTGCCCAGGCTGCGCTCCGCGAGTGGCCGGGCCCGGCCGATCTTGGGGCGCAGGTCCTTCGTCGCCTCGGCGGCCCGGGTCGCCTCCTCGGCGGCCGAGCGCCACGCCTCGGCGGGGTCGGCGCCGGAACCCGTCGCGCGTTCCAGTGTGTCGGCGAACGGGATCAGGGCGTCCAGCATCGTCTTGTCGCCCTGCGCCGCCCGCCCGAGGTCGCCGACCGCGTCGGCGAACGCCCGTACGCCGGTGGCTATATCGGCAGGTGTGCAGGTGTCCGCGGTGTCGTCCAGGGCGCGTCCGAATGCTTCCAGCGCCGCGCCCCAGAGCACGCCCGACGTACCACCCGCGTACTCGGCCCAGGACTGGCCCGCCTGTCGCAGCAGCCACCCGGCACCGGCCTCACGGCTCGCCCGCTCGGCGCGCTCGGCGGCGAACCGGGCGCCGCGGACCATGCCGCGCCCGTGGTCTCCGTCGCCCGCGACCGCGTCGATCCGGCCCAGTTCCTCCTCGTTCTCCACCATCGTGCGGTGGATGGTGGCAAGGGCCGTGCGGACGCCGTTCGCCAACTCCCTTGCGGCCGGGGAGGCTTCGGGGATTTCGGTGACCGTCGCCGCGTCGCCGTTCCCGCCGGCGGCGCGCAGGCCGGACAGCGGTGCGTGCGCCTTGCGGTACGCGGGGGTGTAGGCGTCGGCGCGCCAGCGCGGCTCCAGTTCCTCGTCGAGCCACATCAGGGTGAGCGAGCAGCCACCCATGTCGAGGCTGGTCACCAGCTCGCCCACCTCGGGGTCGACGATCTCGATGCCGCGCTCGCGCAGTCGCGCGGACACCCGGCCCCAGAGGAGGAAGAGTTCCTCGTACTTCGTCGCGCCGAGGCCGTTGAGGATCGCGCCCACCCGGCTGCCAGCGGAGGCAGGTGTCTCCTGGAGGATGCGTTCCACCAGGAGCGCCGCCAACTCGTCGGCCTTCAGCATCGGTACGTCCTCGATGCCGGGCTCGCCGTGGATGCCGAGGCCGAGGCCCAGGTGTCCGTCGGGCACCTCGAAGAGCGGCTCCCCCGCGCCCGGCAGCGTACAGCCGGAGAAGGCCACGCCGAGGCTGCGCGTCGCGGCGTTGGCGGCCCGGCCGAGGCGTTCCACCTCGTCCAGGTCGAGGCCCTCGGCGGCCGCCGCGCCCATGACCTTGAAGACCGTGAAGTCGCCCGCGATGCCTCGGCGCCTGCCTTCGTCCTCGGCGGACGCCACGTCGTCGGTGACGATCACGATCCGGGTGTCGACGCCCTCGGCGTTGAGCCGCTCCGCGGCGATCCGGAAGTTGAGTACGTCCCCGGCGTAGTTGCCGAAGCTGAGGATCACTCCCCTTCCCTGGTCGGCGGCCTTCGCGACCGAGTAGACCTGGGTGGCCGACGGCGAGGTGAAGACGTTGCCCACCACGGCGCCGTCGGCCATGCCCGGTCCGACCGTTCCGCAGAAGGCCGGGTAGTGGCCCGATCCGCCGCCGATGACGACCGCGACCTGGGGGTGCTCGCCGCGGTGTGCGACGACGCCTCCGGGCACCCCGCGCAACCGGTCCGCGTACAGGTCGAGAAAGCCGGCCAGTTGATCCTCGGCGAAGTTCGCCGGGTCGTCGAAGAGTCTGGTCACGAGGGAACCTCCATCACTACTACGGTGCGTCGTCGCGTCGGTACGCGGTCGGGGGCGGCGGGCTCAGAAGGCACGACCGA
Source organism: Streptomyces fractus (assembly GCF_049844455.1). Taxonomy (NCBI): domain Bacteria; kingdom Bacillati; phylum Actinomycetota; class Actinomycetes; order Kitasatosporales; family Streptomycetaceae; genus Streptomyces; species Streptomyces fractus. Next base: position 833,593 of record NZ_JBMYHI010000002.1, read on the forward strand.
AACAGCGGGCTCAGCGGGCCATGACCGCTCCGGCCTGCTCCTTCTCCGAACTCGCCTCGCTCTGGCGCACGTTGAGGAACGAGACCATCACGAAGGCCGCGCCGTACAGCACGACGAACGCCCACACCACTCCGGCGTTGCCGAGGCCGACCGACAGCACGGCGGCGACCACCGCGGAGCCGAGGAACGAGGCACCACCGGCCGCCGTGGTGTACATGGCCATGGCCGCGCCCTTGAACTCCGCCGGGACGAGCGCCGGCATGATCGCGCCCATCGGTACGAACCCGGCGAGCAGGCAGCCGAACACACAGCCCGCGACGACGGACACCCAGAATCCCCAGGTGGACCCGGCGGGCACCAGTTGCGGCACGTACCACCAGGCGAGCAGGCCGATGGATGAGCCGAAGACACCGAACCACTGAACGGTGCGGCGCCAGCCCCAGCGGTCGCCGATGGCGCCGAACAGGGCGTTGACGAGGATGTTCGTCGCGTAGACGAGGACGGTCATGGTGAGCCAGCGGCTCTGCCCCCAGCCCCGGTCGTCCGCGATCACCCCGGGCAGGATGATGAACATGCCGTACTGGGGTGCGGTGTTGATGAGTCGCACAAGGAAGCCCATCAGAACCTTCGGCTGACGTGCCGTCAGGCGCAGTCCGGCGGACAGGACTTCGAAGGAGGACTTGTCGTCCGGCGCCACCCGCCGCGAACCGTGCGGCTCCTTGACGGCGAACCGGGCGATCAGGAAACCGATGACCACCAGCGCGGTGGAGGCCGCCATGGCCCCGGTCTCGCCGCCGGTCGAGCCGCCGAACGCCGGGATCATGCCGAGCGCGAACAGCGAGCCCAGCGTGGGCAGTCCGCCGGTGAACATGACGTAGAACCAGCCGACCGCGGCGCCGTTGCGCTCCTTCGGCGATACGAGGTTCACCCACACCAGGAAGGCGAACGCGAACAACGGGTAGCCGAAGCCGCGCAGGAAGTAGGTGAGGAACACCATGGGCATGCTGCCGGCGGCGAGGCCGGCCAGGAACAGTGCCTCGAACACGACCCACACGACGGTGCCGAGCAGCATGACACGGCGTGGGCCCCACAGGTCGGTGAGGGCGCCGGAGAGGTAGCTGCCGACCAGTACGGACACGCCGTACATGGAGATGATGGTGCTCGCCGTCGCGGTGCTGCTGCCCAGGACGTGCTCGATGTGCGGGGCGATGAAGTTGGACTCGGTGCCGTTGCCGGTCATGAAGACCAGGACGGCGAGGAAGCCCCAGCGCAGCGAGTGGGGTATGCCCATGCGGTCGAGCCGGGCCTCGGGGGCCTGGACGGACCCGGTGGCCGCGGCCGTCACGCGATCACCGCGTCGGCCTCGGCGTTGGGCAGGATGGACACCTTCACGGAGGCGCCGGAGGTGTCGGCGACCAGGTCGAGCGCCTTCTGGAAGTCGCGCAGGCCGAACTGGTGGGTGCAGATGTCGTCGACCGGCACCTTGCCCTCCTCGAGGAGGCGGATCGCCGCGGGCCAGCAGTGCGGGCCCAAGTGGGCGCCGCGGACGTCGAGTTCCTTGTCGTCGGAGATGATCGACCAGTCGACCGTGACGTCCGAGCCGAAGACGGAGTACTCGACGTACGTCCCCAGCTTGCGCAGCAGGTTGAGGCCCTGCGCGACGGCGGGCGTCGCGCCGGTGCCCTCGAGGTAGACGTCGGCGCCGTAGCCGTCGGTCATCTCCTTGACGCGCGCGACGACGTCTTCCTTGGCGGGGTTGAGCACGATGTCGGCGCCCGTGCGGCGGCCCAGTTCGAGCTTGTTGTCGTCCAGGTCGAGCGCGATGATCTTGAGCGGGTTCTTCTGCCGGGCGCCCGCGATGAGGCCCAGGCCGATCGGTCCGCAGCCGGCGACCACCACGACGTCCTCGAAGTGGATGTCGGCGCGCTCCACCGCGTGCAGCGCACAGGACAGCGGCTCCGCGTACGCGGCGTGGTGCGGCTTCAGGTCGTGCGACACCTTGTGGGCACGGGCCTTCGGCGGAACCACCATGTACTGCGCCATGGCGCCGTGGTGGTTGCGGAAGCCGAACATGTCGTGCGGTCCGCACATCCAGTACTGACCGCGGCGACAGTACCGGCACTCCTCGCACGGCACGATCTGCTCGCAGGCGATGCGGTCACCGACGCTCACCTGCTGGGCCGCCAGCGCGGCGTCGTCGCCCGCCACCACCACGCCGACGAACTCGTGACCGGGGATGATGCCGCGCTGCGCCCAGGCAGGACGGTTCTCGTCGCCCCAGAACTTGGGGGCGCCGTGGTAGCACTTGAGGTCGCTCGCGCACACCCCCACCGCCTCTGTCCGCAGCAGGAGTTCGCCCGGGCCCGGTGTGGGGACATCGACTTCCTCGAGTCGATAGTCCTCGGGCCCGTGGACGACCACGGCCTGCATTCGCTTCGGCACACTGATCACTACTACCTCCATTGGCAGTCGGCTCTGCGCAGATGAGATGCGGTTGAGGGACACGGATCCGTGGGGGTGGATCCGGCTGGATCACGGTGGTTCGGGGTGGTCAGGACTCGGGTTTTTCCGGGTGCAGGGCGGCGACCTGCACATGGACGCCGTCCTCGCGCAGCGCCTCCAACTCGGCCCGGGAGATGCGCTCGTCGACGATCACGAGGTCGAAGTCGGTCAGCGGGGCGACCCGGTGCAGCGCCCGTTTGCGGAACTTGGTGTGGTCGACGAGCAGGATCCGGCGCTGGGCGGCCTCCAGGAGCGCCCGCTTGACCAGGATCGCCTCCTGCGACTGGTGGTAGCAGTGGCCGTCCGCGACCGCCGAGGTCGAGATGAACACGGTGTCGGCGCGCAGGGGTTTGATGTGGTCGCAGGTCGCCATGCCCTGGAAGGCGTCGTAGTGCGGGTCGTAGCTGCCGCCGAGCGAGATCAGCTCGATGCCGGGGCGGCCGGCGAGCGCGTTGACGATGGCGAGGAAGTTGGTGATGACGGTGAGCGGTCCGCTCTCGGGCAGCGCGCGGGCGAGGGCGAGGGACGTGGTGCTGTCGTCCAGCAGGATCGCCTGACCGCGGTCGATGTGCTCCAGGGCGGCGCCGGCGAGCGCCTTCTTGGCGTCACCCTGCTGGGTCGTCCGGTAGCGGACGTTGCTCTCGAAGAGCACGGACTGCTGCGCCGTGGCCGCACCGCGCGTCTTGCGGAGCCACCCCTCGTCGGCGAGGCGGTCCAGGTCGCGGTGGATCGTCATCACGCTGACCCCCAGCTCGCGCGCCAGGTCCTCGATGCGGGCCGAGCCCAGCTCGAGCACGCGGTCGCGGATGCGCTCCTGGCGCGCCTGCGGGTTCAGCAACTCGGCTGAACCCGTGGGGAGTTCGTCGGGGCTCACAGCGTTTCCTTCCTGCCGTCGCCCGACAAGCTAACAGCGGACCCCTCAAACACAACACCCCTCGTGTTAGGAATGTGTTCTGCCTTGTGATGCGTTGCTGCGCTCGCGGTGGCGGGCCACGGCGTCGTTGTTGGCACAGCGCACCGAGCAGTAGGCGCGGCGGCCACCGCGGGAGGTGTCGACGAAGGCCAGGGCGCAGTTCCGGCGTGCGCAGCGGCCGAGCCGGTCGGCGTCGGCGGAGCAGATGACGTAGGCGAGTCCGGCCGCGGTGACGGCGCGGATGTGTGCGGCCGCGTCGGCGCCGGTGGCGCTGTAGTGCAGGTGCGGCCGCCCGTCGTGCAGGGAGATCCGGGGGCTGCTCGAGGCGTCCGCGAGCAGTTCGTTGACCGCCTGGCATCGCTCTTCGAGGCCCTGTCGCCCGAAGCACTCGGCCAGGCGCCTGCTCCAGTCCCAGATCGACTCGGCCTGCGCGGTGGTGAGCGCGCGGTTCACGACGCCGTGCGCGGCGAGCAGTGTCTCCAGGCTCTCGGGACGTGGTGGCTCGGTCAGGTTGACCAGGTCGGCGGCCAGCCGGGCGGCCTCGCCGCCGTAATGGTTGAAGTGCATAAGGGCATTACAGCACCGTGTGGGGCGAGCGGTGCCGAAGGCGCCGGCGCCGACCGCGTGGAGGACCGGATGCGTGTGACGAAGAACAGTCCCCGCCCGCGGGCACGGGGCACGGCTGCGGCACCCACGGCTACGGCACCCGTGCTGATGCTGACCCAGATCGCCAGCCTCCAGGTGGGTTCCGCGGTCGCCAAGGAGGCGTACGCGACCGCGGGCCCCACGGCGCTGGCAGGAATGCGGCTGTTCTTCTCCGCCGTGATCCTGTGGCTGCTCGTCCGGCCCCGGCTTCGGGGGATCACGGCCGTGCAGTGGCGCGCGGCCGGCGCGCTCGGCCTTGTCCTCGCGGCCATGAACCTGGCCTACTTCCAGGCCATCAGCCGGCTGCCGATCGGTGTGGCCGCGACCCTCGAACTGCTCGGCCCGCTGGCCCTGTCGATCGCGCTGTCCCGCCGGATCGAGCATCTCGTGGTGGCGTTGTTGGCCCTGACGGGCGTCCTGCTGCTGGCGGCCCCGGGCGCCTCGCTGCCCGCCGCCGGGCTTCTCCTCGGAGGCGCCGCGGCGGTCTGCCGGGCCGGGTATGTGCTCCTGAGCCGTCGGGTCGGACGCCTGTTCCCCGACTGGACGGGGCTGTCGCTGGCGCTGGCCGTCGGCGCCTGCGTCCTGACCCCGGTCACCGCCGTCACCGACGGCAACCGGGTGGCGGCCCACCCTCCCGTCCTGTTCACCGGGCTCCTCGTGGCGCTGCTGTCCTCCCTGATCCCGTACGCGCTGGACATGACGGTGCTTCGGCGCGTCGACGCCCGCGCCTTCGGTGTGCTGCTGGCGCTGAGCCCCGCGGTGGCGGCCGCCGTCGGTCTCGCCCTGCTGCACGAGGAGTTGACCGGGCGGCAACTGGGAGCCGTCGCGCTGATCGTCGCGGCCGGTGTGTGGTCGATGCGTCGTTCCGATCGGTCCGGTCGATCCACTCAATCCGCTCAATCCGCTCGTCCCTCCGGGCCGACGTAAGAGACGGAGCACGGGGACGTATCCCCTCATTTCCGATGTGCAGCCTGATCTTGCCCGCGATACGTTTCCGAAACCGGCTGGCTTTCGAGAAGGGGCAGGTTCTTGCGGTTCCGTGGAGGTGGCGGTTGATGCGACCTCAGAGATGGCGGCGCAATACGACTTCTCACGTGCCGCGGTTCTCCCTGCTCGTCCCTCTCCTGGGGTTTCTCGCGGGTGGTGTGTGGGGAATCGTCACGACCGAGTTGGACCAGTTCCTCTCCTCGTCACCGTCGCTCGGGAGCGACCCGGACTTCCAGGCATTCCGCGATCCCAGCCGGGCGGTCATCGATTCGGTCGGGCCGCCCATGCTCACCTTCATCGGTGTGGTCTTCTCCCTGACCCTGGTCGCGGTTCAGATGGCCGCCGAAAACCTCACGCCGCGCGTAGTCCGCCTGTTCGTGCAGAGCCGGGTGACGAAAACCGCCCTGGCGCTGTTCCTGGGAACCTTCTTCTACACGCTCGTAGTGCGATATCTGTCGCTGCGCGTCGAGGACACCAAGGGACGGAAAGACGTCTTCGTCCCGTTCCTTTCCGGCTTCTTCACCATGGTGCTCGTGACATGCTGCGTCCTCGCCTTCATCGCATACGTGCAGCACACGCTGCGTCTCATGCGCCTGACCGAGGTCATCGACCTGCTCATGCGGGAGACGCTGAAGAGCGTGCGCCTGGTCCAGGGCCTGAACAGGACACAAGAGCCGCCCCGCGAGGAAAACCGCACCCCGGAACACGAGGTACTCCACGCGGCACGCCCCGGCGTAATGATCGGATTCCACAGGAAAGCGCTGACCCGGGAAGCGTCCAGAAGCAAATGCCATGTGCGGTTACTGGCCCGCACCGGGGACTACCTCGTACCCGGCAGTCCCCTTTTCGCGGTGTATGAAACGGAGCGCGTCGAGGTGCGCCGACCGCAGCGCTTCCGGCGGCACATCCGCACCGGCAGCGAACGCGGTTCGGTGGAGGACGTCGCCTTCGGACTCCGGCAGCTCGTGGACATCGGACTGAGAGCACTGTCCGACTCGGCCAACGACCCCACCACCGCCGTGCAGGTCCTCGACCGCATCCAGGTCGTCCTCACCGCCTGTGCGCACGTGCCGTGGGGAAACATCGAGCACCGCGACAGGGCGGGTGTCGTCCGGCTCGTCGAGCTCTCTCCCTCGTGGGACGACCTGGTGGTTCTGGGGTGTGAGGAGATGCTCCTGCACTGCGGTCCCGCACCTCAGGTGACGCGACGTTTCGCGGCCCTCCTGCGGGACCTTGAGGTCCTCGCTCCGCCCGGCCGGCGCGCGGTCGTGGCGGGCTACCGGGAACGGCTGGAGCAGCACGTCGAGCGCGAGTTCCCCGACCCCGAGCGACGGCTGTTCGCCGCCGTTCCCGACCGGCAGGGGATCGGGTGACCGTGCGAACGCCGCCGACCGGAAAGACCGGAGGGACCAGGAGGACCAGGAGGACCGGAAGGAGGGCCTGTGGGGTCGTGGTTCACGCGTGAGATCGTCGACCAGGGGCAGCTCCCGCTGTTCTGCCTGCTGGCGGCGTTCATCGTCACGTTCGGGTTCATCCGGTTCAGCGTGCGCATGATCCGGGCCCAGGTCCGGTGGTGGCCAGGCAACGTGACGCCGGGCGGGCTCCACATCCACCACGTGGTCTTCGGTGTGGTGTTCATGCTGCTGGGCGGCGTGGGCCTGGTCGCCGTCCGCAGCCCCTCGCTGCCGGTCCAGTCCTCCCTGGCCGCACTCTTCGGTATCGGGGCCGCTCTGGTGCTCGATGAGTTCGCCCTCATCCTGCATCTCCGCGACGTCTACTGGCAGCGTGAGGGGCGTGCCTCCGTCGAGGCCATCTTCGTCGCCGTGGCGACCATCAGTCTGATGCTCATGGGCTTGCGCCCGGTGCCGCTCATCAGCGCAGGACGCGAGCTCGGCGACGGCACGGCGATGGCGATCTCGGTCGTCTTCTGGCTGCTCCAGGCTTCACTCGCGGTGATCACGCTGCTCAAGGGCAAGTTGTGGACCGGCCTGATCGGCGTGTTCATCAACGTGTTCCTCGTCGTGGGCGCCATCCGGCTGGCACGGCCGAATTCCCCGTGGGGCCGGTCACGATATGCCCCGGGTTCCCGAAAGGCCGTCGCTTCCCGTAAGCGGGAAGCGCGGTGGTGGACGCCCGTCAACCAAAAGAAGGTCGCGGTGCAGGAATTGCTCGCGGGCAAGCACAACCAGGTGCCCAAGGAGCCTCCACATGGGGCGAACCGGGATTCGAGGTAATTCGAGGTAACGGGACGGAAGGGACATCCCCTCATGGCCACCAGCGTTTCGACCGGGTCCCCCACCACGGCGTCGCCCGAGGGTGACGGCCCCGGACAGTGGACGCGGAAAGTACCGAAGGCCGTCTCGACGGGCTTCGCCGTAGTAGCGGTCTACTGTGCGCTGATCGCGGTCGTCGCGCCGCTGCGCCGCCTCCTGCACCCGGTGACGCGCTTCCTGGACGCGCTCACCGTCCCGGTCAGCGCGAACCTGGCGTACGCGGCCTTCCTGCTGCTGCTCGCGGGTGCGACGGCGGCCCGAAAGAAGGTCGCCTGGTGGCTGGTCGTGGTCTATCTGGGCCTGCTCGTCGCGGTGGATGTGGTGGGTGTCTGCTTCGGGCTGTTCGCCGAGTCGCTTCCCTCGCTGATCGTGTGCGCCCTCTTTCTCGTCGTCATGCTCCTGGCGCGCCGCGAGTTCCGCGCGAGGACGAGGCACGGCTCGCTGCGCCGGGCATTGTCGGCTCTGCTGCTCGGGCTCGTCGTGGCCGTCCTCGCCGGCTGGGGGCTCGTCGCGCTCTTCCCCGGCACTCTTGAAGCCGGCCAACGTCTGCTGTGGGCGGCGGACAAGGTCTGTGGCGGACTGGTGTCGGCGAGCCACTACGACGGCGCGCCGCCGCGCCCGCTCGCCTTCCTTCTCGGGCTCCTCGGTGCCCTGGTCCTCCTCAACGCCTCCGCGGTCCTGTTCCGCTCGCAGCGCATGGAGGCGGCCCTGCACGGTGACGAGGAACCCCGCCTCCGTCTCCTGCTCGACGCGTACGGCGCCCGGGACTCCCTCGGCTATTTCGCGACCCGCCGCGACAAGGCGGTGGTGTTCTCGCCCAGCGGCAAGGCCGCCGTCACCTACCGCGTCGAGGCAGGTGTCTGTCTCGCCAGCGGTGACCCCGTCGGTGACCGGGAGGCCTGGCCGCACGCCATCGCCGCATGGCTGGACGTGGCGCGCCGGTTCGGCTGGTCCCCCGCCGCGACGGGCGCATCCGAGGACGGGGCGACCGCCTTCGCCCGGGCCGGTCTCGGCGCGCTGCAACTGGGCGACGAAGCCATCGTTCGCGTCGCCGATTTCGACCTCGGGCACCGGGACATGCGCGTCACCCGGCAAGCGGTCGGCCGTGTGCGTCGTGGCGGTGCCACGTGCCGTATCCGCCGTCACAGCAGCCTGACCGAGGCGGAGATGCGGGACGTCGTCGACAAGGCGGACGCCTGGCGTGACACCGAGACCGAACGCGGATTCTCCATGGCCCTGGACCGACTCGGCGATCCGCTCGACGGTGACTGTCTGCTGGTCGAGGCCCTCGGCGCGGACGGCCGGCTGCTGGCGCTGTTGTCGTTCGTGCCCTGGGGCAAGGACGGTGTGTCCCTGGACTTGATGCGCCGTGACCGCGACGCCCCCAACGGTGTCACCGAGTTCATGGTCGCCGAACTCTGCGAGGCCGCCTCCCGGTTCGGCATCCGCCGGATGTCGCTGAACTTCGCGGTGTTCCGCTCCGCGTTCGAGGAAGGCGCGCGCATCGGCGCGGGCCCGGTGCTGCGGCTGTGGCGCAGACTGCTCCTCATCTCCTCCCGCTGGTGGCAGTTGGAGAGCCTGTACCGCTCCAACGCCAAGTACCGCCCCCAGTGGTGCCCCCGCTTCATCTGCTACGCGGATGCCGCCTCCCTCGCCCGGATCAGCCTGGCCTCCGGTATCGCCGAGGGCTTCGTCTCCGTCCCTTCGCTGCGCCGCCTGTGGGGCAAGGGCCACACCGCCCCCTCGGCAGCCACCGCCCCCGCGAACACTGCACACCTGCCGCCCATCGAGTCGCTGCGGACGACCCCGGACGAGCCCGGGGATGACAAGGCCTCGCGGCTGCCGGAGCAGGTCCGAATGCGTCACCGCAAGCTGGACCGGCTGCTCGCGAAGGGCGTCGACCCCTACCCCGTCGCCGGACCCGCGCACACTCACACGCTGGACCGGGTCACCGCCGAACTCGACGGCGAACAGGTCACCGTCGCGGGCCGGCTGATGTTCGTACGCGACTTCGGCGGCATCGTCTTCGCCGTGCTGCGCGACTGGTCGGGCGACCGGCAGCTCGCCCTCAGCCGCGACCGCGCCGGACAGGACCTCATCGACGCCTTCACGGCCGACACCGACATCGGCGACCACGTCACGGTCACCGGCGGGGTCGGCGCCAGTGACAGCGGCGAGGTCACCGTCTTCGTCACCGACTGGACGCTCACCGGCAAGTGTCTGCGCCCGCTGCCGGACAAGTGGCACGGTCTCACCGACCCCGAGGCCAAGGTCCGGCGCCGCTACCTCGACCTCGTGACGAGCCCGGACACCCGCGACGTGGTGCGCGCCCGGTCCGTGGCGGTGCAGGCGCTGCGCCAGGGCCTGCTGGAGCGGGGCTACCTGGAGGTCGAGACGCCGATGCTGCAACAGATCCACGGCGGCGCCAACGCCCGGCCCTTCACCACCCACATCAACGCCTACGACCTCGACCTGTACCTGCGCATCGCGCCCGAGCTGTATCTGAAGCGGCTCTGCGTCGGCGGCCTGGAGAAGGTCTTCGAGATGGGCCGCACCTTCCGCAACGAGGGCGTCTCGTACAAGCACAACCCCGAGTTCACGATGCTGGAGGCCTATCAGGCCCACGCGGACTACGACGTCATGCTCGACCTCACCCGCGAACTGATCCAGGGCGCCGCCATCGCCGCCTTCGGCTCCCCCGTCGCCCGCAAGGACGGCGTCGAGCACGACATCTCAGGGCCCTGGCCCGTGCGGACGGTGTACGGAGCCATCTCCGAGGCGCTCGGCGAGAACGTCGACGCGGACACCGAACTGCCGCAGCTGCTTCGGCTCTGCGAGCGGGCCCAGGTGCCCTGCGCGCCCGACGAGGCACGCGGGGACGTCGTGCTGGAGATGTACGAGCGGCTCGTCGAGAAGAAGACCCAACTGCCCACCTTCTACAAGGACTTCCCGACCGACGTCTCGCCGCTGACCCGGCAGCACCGCGGCGATCCCAGGCTCGCCGAACGCTGGGACCTCGTCGCCTTCGGTACGGAACTGGGCACCGCCTACAGCGAGTTGACCGACCCCGTCGAGCAGCGCCGCCGCCTCACCGCCCAGTCGCTCCTGGCCGCCGGGGGCGACCCCGAGGCCATGGAGCTGGACGAGGACTTCCTCGACGCCCTCGAGTACGCCATGCCGCCCACCGGCGGACTCGGCATCGGCGTCGACCGGCTCGTCATGTTCCTCACCGGGCGGACCATCCGCGAGACGCTGCCCTTCCCCCTGGTCCGCCGGCAGTGACGCGGGCGCCGCACACACTCCCGGGCACGTCCTGACCTTCGGCAGAACTACGCTCGTCCTTGTCCCGCGAAGTCCCGCGAAGCCCGACGGAAAAGAGGACTGAGTTGCATGGCTGAAGGAACGAGACCCTCCGTCATACGGTCGCCCGGCGTGCCGCCCCTGATGACGGTGGTGCTCTGCTGCTTCTCGGGGTTCGCGCTGCTGCTGCCGGTATCCCCTCAGTGGGCCCTCGACGGAGGGGCCGACGAGTTCGGCGCCGGGCTCGTCACCGCCGTCCTGATGACCATGACGGTCGCCTCCCAGCTGTGCGTCAAGGCCACGCTCCGCAAGCTGGGGTGGGCGCGCACATTCGCCCTCGGCGCGCTGCTGCTCGGCCTGCCCGCGCCGCTCCAGGCGCTCAGCGACAACCTGTGGCCGATCCTGGCCACCACGGCGCTGCGCGGCGCGGGCTTCGGCATCATGACTGTGTGCGGCGCCACCGCCGTGGCGGCCCTCGCCCCGCGCGGCCGTCAGGGCGCGGCCATCGGTGTGTACGGCCTGTCGATCGCCCTGCCGCAGGTGGTGCTGACCCCGGCGGCGCCTGCCCTCGTCGCGGCCTTCGCCCTGCCCGCGATCCTCGTGTGCGGCATCCTTCCCGTGCTCGCCCTGCCGTTCACCCCCGCTCTGGGGCGCGCCCTCGACGCCCACGCCGACGCCCCCGCGCCCGGCCCGTCTTCCGCTCCCCGCAAGGCGACGGCGGCCACGCTGCGGCGCATCCTGACGCCGGTGATCCTGCTGCTGCTCGTGACCGTGGCCGGGGGCGCGATCCTGACCTTCACCCCGCAGTTCGCCGGGACACCGGGGGCCGCCGCCGGGGCGCTGGTCACCTTCACGGCGACCGCGGCGGTGACCCGCTGGGGCTGCGGCGTCCTCGCGGACCGGTTCAGTGCCCGGCCGCTCAACTTCGGCCTGCTGCTCGCGGCGTGCGCAGGTCTCGGCCTCGTCGCCTGGGCCGTCCGCTCCGGTCCTGCCGTCCTCCCCGCCCTGCTGGCAGGACTCCTGCTGCTGGGGGCCGCGTACGGGGGGCTGCAAAGTGTCACCCTCGTGCAGGCGCTCAACCGCGCGGGCGCGGAGAACCGGCACACAACCTCCGTCGCCTGGAACATCGGCTTCGACGCGGGCACCGGCCTCGGATCGCTCCTGCTCGGCCTCGCCGCCCAAGTGGCCACCTTCTCCGCCGGTTTCCTCCTGATGGCGGTGGCGACGGGCGTCGCGGCGGCCCTCACACTGCGATCCGGCGGCAGTTCGCCCACTCCCCCGTCGCCCCGCCGCGCGGCAGGCACCCCGGGCAGGAAGCCGGGCTCCCTCTCGGACTGCCAGTGACCTTCCGACGGATCTTGCCGGCGTCGCGGGACCCGGCCGAGCGGCATCCCGCTACGCTCCCCGTCCCGTCCCCGTAACACCGTCTGCGTACGAGCCGCAGCTCCCGGGGCTCCAGGGGCACCGTCACATCCCTGATGCGAGCCCCTGTTCGGAGCGGGCCGGGCTCCCCGGACCGGGCTCGAAGGTCCTTGAAAGCAGGGGCCGTTCGGCCCGGGCTCGGGGAGCGGAACCGCTGCTAGCCTCCAGAAAAGCTGCCGCGTTCTCACGGGGGCAAGGGGGAGCGGCCATGGCCAAGGGTTCGTTCGAGGCATACCGGAAGGCGCTCAGCGACGTCTACCGCGGCTGGTGGCTGGCGTGGCCGTTGACGGAGCGCGTCGAGGTCGGCGAGGTGCGGAAGGTGCACCGCGGTGGCTCGATCACCGCGGGGAGCCTCACGGACCGGGACATCGAGGCGAAGCCCGCCCCCGCGGGCGCTCCGGGAGACATCACGTACGACGCCGGTGGCACGGTCGCCGTACGGTTCAAGGCCGCGGGGGTCGCGGCGCAGGGGTTCTCGTCGGTGGCGGCGGCCGAGGCCGGAGCGCTGGTGGAGTTCCGGGACGAGCACAGCGCCCTGATCGTCTACACCGGACTCGACCAGTCGGGCCTGGAGAACCTCGCGGAGCTGGCCGATGCCCTGGTGCGGCGGCTGTGGCGGGGTGACTGGGACCCGGATCTCCTCGTCGTCACCGACGTGATCGCCGCCCGCGCGGGCACCGTGCTCATCGCCGACCAAGCGGGCGCCAGCGCCGAGCTGCGGCTCGAAGGGGCGGTCGGGCCGGGGCCGTCGCAACTGGTCGACCTCGCGGGGCGGGCCGCCTTCAGCGCGTCGAGCCGACTGGGCCTGACCTGGACCGGAACGGACCTCACGCCCTGCTACCGGGTCGTCCGGGTGCGCCGGACCTGGCTGAAGCGTGTCAGGGAGGAGTACGGCACACCGCAGCCGGGCCGCGGGCTCGCCGCGGGTCCCGTGCCGCCGATCCTGCTGGACGAGGCCCGGGACGAGGCGGAGGCCGTCGTCGAACACGTAGAGCAGGCAGGGGACTTGGAGCCGGTGGAGCCGGGGGAACGGAGCTAGGCGCGAGCCTCCGAGCGCAGAGCGCAGGCCCGAGCCACCAAGCACGAGGCACCACGCACCACGCACCACGCACACAGCAAGACTTTCGGGGGGCCGCAATGACCGACGTAGTACTTCGCATCGCTGAGGACCGGGTCCAACTCCACACCCATACAGGCGAGTTCGAGTGGGCGCTCGGCGACGAGCTGGTGACGGTCGCGCGCGATCCGGCGGACGCAAGGGCCGACGAGTTCACCGCCGCGCTCGGCTTCAATGCGACCTCGCAGCAGCAGGAAGACATCGGGCGCCGGTTGCACCAGGCGGTGTTCGACGCGGCGCCCGACGGCCTCTGGGCCGAGTTGCAGAACGGGGCGACCGAGCGGGATCCGCTGCGTGTCCGGGTCGACATCGAGTGCCCGGCGCTCGCCCCGCTGCCCTGGGAGTTGATGCGCGACGGGCAGCAGGCACTGTGGCGCAACAGCCGTGTGCTGCTGCGCCGGGGGCGTGTCGTCGCCGCCATGGAGGACCCGCAGGAGAACAGCACGGGCCCCCTTCGGGTCCTGCTGGTGGTGTGCAATCCGCGCGACCGCCATCTCCTCGCGGACCAGGAGCTGGCGATGATCGGCGCGGCGCTCACCAAGCAGCCGGGCCGGGTGCACACCGAGGTGATCGACGGCCCCAGCCTGCGCGAGCTCGCCGCCGAGGTGGCCCATGTCCGCCCGCACGTACTGCACTTCATCGGTCACGGCATGCGCGCTGTCGCCGGGGACGTGGGCGGGCTCCACTTCAACGCGGCGCAGCCCGCGGTGGGCGGCACCGGCCCGGAGTGGGACGAGCCGGAGGAGGCCGAGGCCTGGACGCTCGGGCCGGAACGGATGGAACACCTCTACGGTTCGTGGGCGCCGCGGCTCGTCGTCCTCAACGCCTGCCGACAGGCCCACGCCCCCGCCGCCGAGTTCGGCGACCTGATCGAGACGTGTCTGCTGCGGGGCTCCTACGCGGTGGTGGCCATGCAGGCCGACATCGAGTCACCGGCCGCCGCACAGTTCTCCCACGCCCTGTACCAGGAGCTGGCGTGTGCCCGGTCGATCGACGCGGCGGTCACCGCGGCCCGCGTCCATCTGCACCTCGACGACGCGGACGGCTCCGCCTGGGCGCTCCCGGTCCTCCAGTGCGGCGTGAACGATCCGGGCGACGTGGTGCGGGTGAAGTTCGGCCACGTGGAGCCCAAGCTGACCCGGTTGAACCGGAGTTGGCCGTTCGCGGAGCTCGCGATGTTCCTGGGGCGGGCCAAGGAGCGCCGTACGGGGTGGTGGGAGCAGGCCGAGGACGCCGCCCGGCAGGACCGGCTCCTCGCCATCACGTCCGCCCAGCAGAAGTCCGGCAAGACGTGGCTCGCCAAGTGGTGCCTGCTCACCTGCATGCTGCGCGGCGAGGACATCACGTACATCGACCTCGCCGACTACACGGGCCGGGGCGACGGCGGTGACCCCGCGACGCTGGACTGGCTCGCCGTGCTGCGGGCGCTGCGCGAGGCCTGCATGGACAAGCGTCAGCCCGACCCGATGGACGCCACGGACTTCGAGAGGTTCAACCAGGTGCTCAACCTGGCGGCCCAGGGCGGCCGGCAGTGGGCCGAGCGGATGCCGTCGTCCGAGGTGGACCTCGGTCACTCCTTCTCGGTGGACGCCGACCGGCACGCCGAGCGGCGCAGGGCCGAGATCTTCGACGCCTTCCTGACCACCCTGCGGGGCCGGGCCCTGGCCCGCCGTCGCCCGCATCTGCTGGCCATCGACAGCGCGCAGCGGATCATGGAGTCCGATTTCCGCAGCGCGCTCCTGCCGCTGCTGCTCGGCCCGGTCCAGGAACGCGAGGACGATTTCCCGCTGCGCCTGCTGGCCGTGGCACCGCAGAGCTGGGCGGGGTTCAGGCACCTGCAGGAGTTCATGCCGGGCGCCCCCGTGGTCCTGACCGACTTCCAACTGCACGACTACAAGCGTCTCGCCAGGGAGTTCTGGGAGCGCAAGCTGCACGAGAACGAGCGGCTGCGGCGCCTGAGCTTCGCGGACTTCGAGGCACTCCTCGACCTCCTGAAGGGCAATCAGCGCTCGTTCCACGTCGGGATGTACCAGCGGGTCCTGGACACATGGCTGGACCTGGGCGGCATGGGTGACATGAGGGAGGCGGGCTGATGTCGGACGAGGACGAGCGACTCGCGGCCGCGTTCACCGAACTGGTCGACCGCCTCGGTCAGGGCGAGCCCCTGGACGACATCCGGCGGGCCCTGCTGCCGACGGACTGGACGGACACCCTCAAGGCCGCCGCCGTCGCGCGGCTCTTCGACGAGGAGACGTACGACTCAGTCGTCCGGGAGTTCGTGGGCGGCACACCGCCCGGCCTCGCCGCCCTCGTCGAACGCGGCGCCCTGGAGGAGATCCCGGGCCATCTGATGTGCTATCAGGTCCCGGACGCCTACCGTTCCGCGTACCTGCTCTCCTGGCTGGAGGACGGCGACAGCACACCGCTCCCCCAGCAACTCATCCTTCTTGAGGGCCAGTTGAGCGAGCACTGGCGTCGGCGCGGGCGGCCCGTCGAGCAGTTGCGGCATCTGATGCTGGCCGACCCCGACGCCGCCGCGCAGCTCTTCAAGGACCAGTTCTTCGCCGCCGACGCCGAGCGCGACTTCACCCGCTGCCAGGACCTCATCGACGTACTCCTGGACACGGACCGGGCGACGGTCGCCGCGCGCCCGCTCCTCAGGCTGGCCGCGGACCGCGCCGGATATCTGCGCTCGCGCACGTACTGGGCCGCGGACTATGCGCGCTGCGCCCAGTTCCTCGAGCCGGACGGCCTGTGGGAGCGGGCCAGGCGGCTGCTGTCCGCGCAGGGCCCGCGTGTGTGGCAGATGCACGGCACTGGTGGCACGGGCAAGACCATGCAGCTGCGCTGGCTGGTGTCGCGGCGGGCGGTCACCGCGGAGGCGGACATCACCTGCGCCCGGATCGACTTCGACGTCGTCGACCCGCTGAACGCGGCGCACTGGCCCTGGCTGCTGCTCCTGGAGGCGGCCGAGCAGCTCGAACAGCGGCTGCCGCAAAGGGTGTTCACCGGCCTCGACAAGTACGCCGCCTATCGCTCCCTGCTGCGCCGCCCCACCTCGCGGTCCGCCGCCGAGGCCGCCCGCGGCATCCGCTCGCAGGACGAGGGACGCATCGGCCGCGAGGTCGTCGAGGCCTTCACCTCCCGGTTCAACAAGAGCTTCGCCACGGAGCAGCCGGTGCTCCTCGTGGTGGACACCCTCGAAGAGGTCGTCCTGCGCTCCGCCTCCCACACGGACGGCCTGCTGCGGCTGCTCGGCGAGACCGTGCGCGCCTGCCCGTCGCTGCGCCTGATCCTCTCCGGCCGCCAGGACCTGAGCATCCGGCACGGCCAGGCACTCGCCTCACTCGGCGACTACGAGAACGTACAGGTACGGCAGTTCACGCCCGAGGAGGCGGACCGCTATCTGCGCGAGGTACGCGACGTTCGGCACGCGGGACTGCGGGACATCATCGTGCGCCGCAGCTCCGGCATGCCGTTCCATCTCGCGCTGTTCGCCGATGTCACCGACCAGAACCCCGAGGTCACCGCGGAGGAGCTGGGCAGCCTGCGCGACCCGCTCATCCGCTACCTCGTCAAGCGGGTGCTGAAGCGCATCGAGGACCCGGTCGTCCTGTGGCTGGTGCGCTACGGAGTGATCCCGCGGCGGCTGCGCCGCGAGCACGTCCACGACATCCTGCGGCCCCATCTGGAGAAGCGGATGACCGACGGGCCCGCGCGGGACGTGGACGACCCGATGACGGACGCGCATCAACTGCACGACGAGGGTGCCGTGTTCCCGGCCGTCCCGCCGCCGGACCGGGAGCGCCTCGACGAGGCCTGGGAGAAGCTGCTCCAGTACGCGGGCGGTTCCTCCTGGATCAGCGAGGTCGCGGGCGACGAGGAGTCCGTGGTCTTCCACGGCGTGGTCCTCGGCCCGATGCGCGACCTGATCTCCGACAAGAACGTGTTCACCGACCTCCACCGGGACTTCGCCGAGCGCTTCGAGCAGCGGGCCGACGCCGCGGGCGAGACCGACCCCGAGAACTGGGCCTGGTACCTGCGCGAATCCCTCTACCACCGCTTCCAGATGCGGGATCCTCAGGCGCCCCGGCGCTGGCGCGACGCGATGGAACGCGCCTGGGCGGGCGGCAACACCGACCAGCTGCGCGGTCTCGCCGAGGAACTGCTCGGGGACGAGTACGTGGACCGCGACGCCCCGCGGGAGGTGCGCGGCGGCACCGTCATCACGTATTCCCTGATGGCCGAGGCCCATCTGAACATCGCCTACGCCCAGTTCCGCGAGGCCATGGCGGAGGGCACCCCCTCCGAGGCGCACGACCACGTGTGGGCCGAGATCGAGCTGCATCTGACGCGCGCCGACGAGCTGTTCGCCCAGGGCGGCGTCGGCGCGGTGGAGCGCCCGCACTCGGTGCGCGAGGACGTCGTACGGGCCGCCATGCTGGGCCTCGGCGGGAACGCGGGGGACGCCGTGCACCTGCTCGACCGGAACGTGCTGTCCCGCGCCGAACTGCCCGCGCTGGAACGGCTGTGGGCCCTGAGCATCCGCGCCGCGCAACTGCGCCTGCTGCGCTCCGAGGACTCAGCGGCGGCGTACCACGAGGTCCTCGTCTTCGCGCGGGAGATCGGCCAGCCCGACGTGGCGGCGACCGCCGCGTCCGCGGAGGCGGCGCGGCGCCGGCTGATGGGCGACGTCGGCCGGGCCATCGAGCTGTACGCGCAGGCCGCCGAACTCCTGGAGGAGGCCGGGCAGCCCACGTTCCAGGCCGTCGCCCAGCGGGCCGGGCTGCTGCTGCGCTGCCGGCGCGCGGAACTCGCCCTCGCGGTGCTCGAAGCGGCGCACGTCACCACGGCGGCGGAGCACGCGGACAAGGCCCGGTTGCAGGCCAAGGCCCAACTGCTGCTGGGACGCGAGGAACCGGCGCTCACCGCGATCCACCACGCCGACATCGCCGCGGGACAACTGCAGGGCGCCGAGCGCTACCGGCACCTCGCGCAGAACGCCCAACTGCGCGGCGTGGCCCTCGGCGAACTACAGGAGACCGCCGACGCCAACGACTGGTTCACGAGCGCGGCCGGCCTGTGGTCCGAACTCGGCTATCTGACGGGCGAACCCGAGTGCCACTACCTGTTCGCCCGCTTCCTGCTGCGCGACAGCCTGGACTTCACCTCCGCCCACCACCTCCTTGAACCCAAGGAATCCCCGGGCCAGGAACCGGAGTTCGCGCTGCGCCTGCATCTCCTCGCCCGCGAGTGGGCGATACGCACCCACGGCGTGACGTCCGTCGAGGGCCTGACCATGCCGTACGGGGAGCTGCCCGCGCTCGTCCGCCCCTTGCAGGTCCTGTGCCGGATCGCGGCGCTGCCCGAGGACCAGTCGCCCGGCGAGCACTTACGCCAACTGGCGCAGGCGCTCGCCGAGATGCGGCCGGCTCAGGCGCGCCTGGCCACACTGCGCGACCTGGTCGACAACCCGGCCCTTGAACACCGGGTGCCCTGGCGGCTGTTGCGCCCCTTCTACGAGATGACGGACGACGGCGACAACCCCGACCAGGCGCTGGCCAGGCTCCTGATCGCCCAGGTCGGCGGCGGCGATCCTGCGCGGCTGAAGCGTGCGGTGGCGAGCCTCGTCGACGGGGCGGGCGAGAACCGGCTGATCGTCTGGCGGTGCGCCCGCATCGCCGCGCGGCTCGGCCACCGGAAGCTCGCGGTCCGGCTGCTGCGGCGGGTGCCGTGGGAGCAGCCGCGCACCGTGCCGAGCGCAGCGCCGCGCGTTCCGCACACCCGGCTCGCGCTCGCCGCGCTGGTGCTGCTCGCCGGGATCGAGCCCGACCGCACCGCGGCGGTGGAGGCGTTCAACCGGGCCGTCGCGCTGGTCTCGCACGCCGGCATCGTCCAGCACAGTCTGCCGATGACGCTGACCGAGTGCGCGCGGCGCGTCCAGGTCGACGGTGTGCCGCAGCGGATCCAGAACCTGCTGCTCAGCCTGAGCTGGCCGGTGATGCGCGACACGGACCGCCAGGACGATCTGCGCCTGTTCCAGGACTGGCCGGGCGAGCGGACGCTGGCGCTGCGCCGGCGCCCGGACATCGACCCGGTGGACGACGAGGCCTCACCCCACCCGGCGAAACTGGCGGCCTGGCACGCCGACGAGTGGCTGCTGCGCGCCGCCCTGAGCAAGGCCTCGTCGCGCCGACTCCGGTTCGCCCGGCTCGAGTCCGACGACCCGACGGCGCACGCGCTGCCCTGGGAGATGACGCTCCAGCACGCGCTGGACTCGGCGGGCTCGGCGGGCTCGGTGGGGCCGGTGGGCTCCGCCGGCTCGGATGAAGGTGAGCAGCCGGTGATGTACCGCACGCTGCCCACCGCGGCCCGCCACATCGACGTGCGCTGGCTCCAGCACCGCATGAACCGTCACCTCGGCGCCGCCCTCGACGTGGACGGCCTCGTGGGACCACGGACCCGCAAGGCTCTGCGCCGCATCCAACCCGGGGACCCGGTGGCGGGATGGCCGCTGGTCAGCCCCGAGACCAGGCACACGCTGCACCGGGACGAGACCCGCGAACCGGGCCCCCGCAAGATCCTGGTGTTCAGCACGAAGCAGGAGGAGCGGGTGGTGCCGCTGTCGTACTGGCAGCGCCGCCTCCAACCCCAGCAGCGCAGCTTCCCGGTCAAGCTGGCCGTGGTGGACTCGGTGCCCGATCTCACCGACCGTCTGGCGTCGCCGCCGGACGGCACCGACGTCCTGCACATCGCCGCCCCGCTGCGCGAGCGCGACGGCATGCCGTATCTCGACTTCTCGCCGCCCGGCCATGCCCGCCGCCTGGAGAGCAAGGCCCGCGGTTCGGACCTCTTCCCGAGCCAACTGGCCCGCTGGCTGGCCGGGTTCGAGCCGGGGAGCACGCCGCTGGTCGTGCTGGAGCCGCCGTGCCCCGGTTCGGAGGTGGACCTCCACGTCCAACTGTCCTTGCGCAATCTCTTCGCGGCGCAACTGTTCCGCCTCGGCGACTGCCCCGCGATCGTGTGCACGGGCCTGTTCCCGGAGGGCGGCCTGGAGCATGTGATCGCCTTCTACCAGGCGCTGTCCGAGGAGGCCCCCGTGGCGCACGCGGTACGGGCCATGCGTTCGGCGATCGGCGTCGCGGAGGAGGACCGGGGCACCACGTTCGAGACCAACGAGGACGCGCTCCGTGCGACGGCGCTGTACGCGGCGTCCTCCGCGCTGCTGCGCCGCCCGATGGGCCAGTCGTGACCCCGCCTGCGGCACTGGAGTCACTGCTCGACGGGCTGGACGACGAGCTGACCGCCTGGCGCGGACTCACGGTCGGCGAGAAGGCCCCACTGGAGAAGCACCACAGTCAACTCCGGTCGGTACGAGCGATGTTGAGCGAGGGCATCGCGGCGGCGCGCGTCGAGCTCGCCACCGGTTCCGGAGCGGCGGGCCTGCCCGTACTGATCCTCGACCTGCACCACGTCTGGGACTACTTCCGCTCGAAGTTCGCCCTGCGCAGGCTCGACGAGTACCGCGGCTACCTCGACGCCGCGGACGAACTCGCCTGGACGTGCTACGAGGGACCGTTGGAGGCGGCACTCGGAACCGGTGGCATGCGGCCCAAGGAGCCACCGCTCGTGTCGTTCAGCCGGGATCCGGCGCCGCGCGCGCACCGGCGCGGGGGCCAGTACCGCGACCTGTTGCCGCGCGGCGGCATGCACACGCGCGCGGGTGTGCAGCTCGTGCACAGCCTGCCGTTCCCGGTGATCGACGTGCCCTGGTACTACGCCTCGCACGTACCCGCCGTGCTCACCGTCGCGCATGAGGTCGGCCATCACATCGAGGACGACTTCGGCCTGACGGGGACGATCGCCAGGCGGCTCGCGGGCACGTCGCTGCCCGAGGCGTGGGCCGGTGAGGTGTTCGCGGACGTGTGCGCGAGCCTGGCCTGCGGGGTGGCCTACCCCGCGGTCCTCGCGGAGGTCCTGGGCACACTGGGACCTGAACAGGAGGGAGACTCACAGGAGTTGTCGTCACCGCACCCTCCGCTGGACACCCGCCTCCGGATCTGCCGCGCCGCGCTGGACCTAGCCGGTCACGAGCGCCCGAACATGTGGCCCGCGCCGATCGCCGAGGCCCTGGCGGACGACACCGATCCCTCCTCGACGAGGGTGGCGGCGGCCCTCCTCGACGACGGCTACCCGCAACTCGCCGGCCGCCGCCTCCCGGACCTGCTGCCCTCGACTCCGGCCTGCCGGCTGCACGCCGACCGTCTCCTCGCGGGCATGCCGTCCGGCCTCTCCCACGTCCCCGGTGTGTTCGCCGCGGCGTCCCTGGCGTTCCTGACATGCCCGGCCGAGTACCGGGCCCTCCGCGTAGGCACCAGAGCGGTGTCCGAAGCCCTTGCGCTGCGGCCCGAGGGGCCACGCGC
Source organism: Streptomyces fractus (assembly GCF_049844455.1). Taxonomy (NCBI): domain Bacteria; kingdom Bacillati; phylum Actinomycetota; class Actinomycetes; order Kitasatosporales; family Streptomycetaceae; genus Streptomyces; species Streptomyces fractus. Next base: position 855,175 of record NZ_JBMYHI010000002.1, read on the forward strand.
CGGACGCCCGGACGCAGAGCCGAACGGACAGCAGGGCACCACGGCAGGAGGCCAATTGCTGCGGGCCCTGCGAGCGGGAGTCACGGACGAGAAAGCAGACACGGAAGAGGGGACAGGCACGGAGGACGGCCCAGGAACGGATCTCAGGCCACCGCCGCACGCCGGTCCCTGACGATCGACCGGCTCATCGCCACCACGCCCACGACGGGCCCCACCGCGAGCACCAACAGCGCGACCCGCCACGAGGTGTGCTCGACCAGCACGGGAACGCCCCACAGCGTGAGCGCGGTGGTCGAGTAGCCGAGCGCGAGCTGCAACGACAGTGCCCCGCCCACGTAGTCGGGGTCGGCCCGCTCGGTGACCAGCGCCGAGAACTGGGCGGAGTCGGCCACCACCCAGAAGCCCCAGAAGACACACACCGCGATGACCAGGCCCGAAGGCATCACGTCGACACCGACAGCGAGCAGCAGCGCGGCTCCACCGGAACAGACGAGGCAGAGCCGCGCGGCGGCGGCTCGCCCCCAGCGGTCGCCGAGCACCCCGCCGAGGAGGCACCCGAACGCGCCGACTCCGATGCACACGAAGGCGATGGTGGAAGCCAGCGCGTCCGTGCGGCTCGACTCCTCGACCACCGGGACGCCCGCCAGCAGCGACGCCACCGTGCCCCACATCGCGTAGAGCTCCCACATGTGCCCCGCGTACCCCAGGTCCGCGAGCACGACATCGCGGTCGCACAGCGACCGCAGGGCGCCCCCGACGGTGACCCGGCGCCGCAGGAACGGGTAAGGACCGGGCGAGCGCAGGGACAGCGCGAGGAGACCTCCGCACGCGCCCATCAGGGACGTCACCGCGAGGACGACGTGCCAGTCCACGCCTCCCGCGGCGTTCACGGCATGGGGCAGCGCCGAGCCGACGGTGAGCGCGCCGATCATGACGCCCAGCGCCTTGCCCCGCCCGGCACGGAACCAGGTCGCGGTCTCCTTGAGGGCGGGCGGGTACACGGCGGCGAGAAAGAACCCGGTGACCAGCCGCAGCACGACGGCCGACCACAGCCCACCGGCGACCAGCACCCCGAGGTTGGCCACCGCGGCGCCCAGCGCGCCACCACACATCAGAAAGCGATTCGCCACCCGGTCGGCCAGCCCGGACATCGCCGACGACACCGCCCCCACGACGAACCCGAGTTGTACGGCGACGGTCAGCAACGCCCCGGACCCCGGGCCCAGCCCCCACTCCTGCTTCAACTGCGGCAACACGAACGACGCGGAGAACCACACGCTCATCGACAGCAACGTGCTCGCCGCGACCACGGCCAGCGCGACCCCCGGCGCCATCCGGGGGATCTCCCCGCGGCGATGCCCGATGCCTCTCACGCCATCACCAACTCCCCGTTGTGGACGTCCGGTTGGTGACATGATGCCGCTCAATCGCTCCGGCTCCGCGCCGGGAGTGGTGCGAGTGAGCGGGACGCTCGTCCGATGGGGCGGCCGGTCGCCGCCCCCCGCACACAGGTGCGGTTCTGCCCGAACGGGGTGGCCGTGCCGGAAGATCGGATGCGTGAGACCGGTGTACGGGTGGTAGACGCACTCCCACCGCTTCGTCACGACGGGCAGGTCCCGCCGGATCGGAGGTAGCTCACCGGGCGGGCAGAGGTCCGTCCGAAAGGGATGTGATGTGCATGTTGGAGGAAGGCCCGTCGATCGTTCATGATGTGTCGCTCGCCGCGGCGGTGGGGCGGCGCGCCCTGCCGATACGGCTGTGCACGGCGTTCGCCCGCACCCTGGGCGCGCAGCACGCGACGATGTCCCTGTTCCCCTGCCTCGAACAGTGGCAGTTGCTTTACGCCAGCGACGAGGGCGCCTTGCGGGCCGAGGCCGCCCAGTTCGCACACGCCGACGGGCCTTCGGTCAGCGCCGCCCTTGAGACGCGGACCGTCTTCGTCCCCGAGGTGCACGGCGACAACGACCGGTCGCACGCGCCGAGTTGGACCGACGATCTGCCCGGGGTGCGGCATGTCCTGGCGCTGGCGTTGCACCGCGAGTTCCGGCCGGTCGGTGTGATCTCCCTCTACTTCACCCGGCCCACCCATCTGACCGCGGCACACATCGCCGAGGCCGAGCAGGCCGCCGCGGTCGCGCGCGAGGAGCTGCTGCGCTGGCGCCCCGCGCACGCGGACCCCGCGGGCCCCCAGCCGGTCTGGGCCACCGACACCCGCGCGGCCCGCTGGGAACGCATCCACCGGGCCGCCGGTTACGTGGCCGCGCGCGAGGACTGCCCCGTCGGCGAGGCACTGACATGGCTGCAGACGGCGAGCACGCGCGGCGGGCAGTCCCTGCTCGACACGTGCGACCTGATCCTCCAGCCCGCCGGGGCGCGTCCGGGCGCACACCGGGCCTCGCCCGCCGCCGTGTCCTGAGCCCCCGCACACGGGCGGGCCCCGCCGCGCCTGAGGGCTGCGGCGGGGCCCGGCCGGACCTTCGGGTCGCCGAGTCCTACTCGCCGAGCCGTGTCCGGAGCCGGTCCAGGACGCCCGTGAGGAGGCGGGAGACCTGCATCTGTGAGACGCCCAGTTCGCGTCCGATCTCGGCCTGTGTCATCTCGTCGACGAACCGCAGCGCGAGGAGTGTGCGTTCCCGCCCCGACAGGGCGGCGATCAGCGGCTTGAGCGCCTGAAGGTTCTCGGCCTTGGCCAACTCCGGGTCGTGACAACCGATGTGGTCGGCCAGCGCGTCGTCGGCGTCCGGCGCCCAGTCCAGCGAGGCGGCCGTGCAGCCGTTGGACGCCGTCAGCCCCTCGGCGACCTCGTCCTCGTCCAGGCCGAGGTCGGCGGCGAGTTCGGCGACGGTGGGCGCATGGCCGTTGGCCTGCTCCAGGCGCGTGTTCGCCCGGTCGAGGTGCTGGCTGAGCTCCTGCAACCGGCGGGGAACGTGGACGGCCCAGGTGGTGTCACGGAAGAAGCGCTTGATCTCGCCGAGGACGGTGGGCAGGGCGAAGCTGGTGAACTCCACACCACGGCACAGGTCGAAGCGGTCGATGGCCTTGATCAGACCGATCGTGCCGACCTGCACGACGTCCTCGTAGGAGTCGGGACGGGCCCGCAGCCGCCGCGCGGCGTAGTGCACCAGGTTCAGGTTGAGCTCGACGAGGTTGTTGCGTACGTAGGCGTACTCATGGGTGCCCTCCTCGAGTTCACCGAGCCGGGCGAACAGCGACTTGGAGAGGTCCCGGATGTCCGCCGCCGAGAGTCCACCCGTGTCGGAGAGTGACCAGGGGCCCGGCGTGTCGGCCGCCGGGGCCGCACCGCCGAGGCCGGTCGTATGTCGTTCGGGCGAAACGGGACGCTGGATCGCTGGGCTGTCGGCCTGGGGCATCTGCGTCGCTCCCTCATGCAGAAGGCACTCCCCCGTCGGGAGTGCGGCGTGCACGGGCTCCTACCCACCACCTCCCGTTACACACCTGTAACTTGACGTACCGTCACACATGGGACGCGGGTCTACGGAAAGACTGCGCTCATTGATGTACTGCTGCGCGTACGCGGGAACGTGCGGGGCAACCGAAGAAGACACGTCGTATCCGTACGACTCACGGGAGGCGCGATGTCCACGCAGGCCGGCCGCCTGTCCGTCACCGAGCTGGCGCGGTGCGAGCACTGTGCGGTGCTGCGGGTGAGCGGGGAGCTCGACCAGAACTGCGAGCAGTACTTCCTCCGGGCGATCGGGACCCTTGTGCTGTCAGGGCACCGACATCTGGTGCTGGACGTGACGGCACTCACGTTCTGCGACTCGCGCGGCCTCAACTGCCTGCTCGCCGCGCGCTGGTTGCTGCAGCGCCGCGAGGGTCTGCTCCTGCTGGCCGGCCCCGGCCGCCGCCTGTCCGATCTGCTCATCCAGACCGCGAGCAACGAACTGCTGCCGTGCCATACCACCGTGAGCGGAGCCCTGGACGCCCTTCCCCCGCACCACCGCCCCGCCTGGCCGCCTCCTGTCCGCGGCGGCGAGGGCCCCACCGCGCTGCCGGCGGTCTGCGCGGTGGACGGCGAAGGGGCCCACTGAGCCCGGCGTGCGGTCGCTGACCGCACGGCCCGCCGCGCCCGCGCCCGCGTCGGCGCCGCCCGCTCAGCTCTGCTGCTGAAGTCCCCGCAGCAGCAGCTCGATCAGCCGGCGCGGATCGTAGTCCGTGTCGCTCTCGTGGCCGATGCAGAGGTTGCCGATGCCGCGCAGGAGCTCGTAGGGCCGCGTACCGGACACGATCTCGCCAGCCTCGACGGCGGCGGCCAGCAGCTGCTCGGCGACGGGCATCAGACGGTCGATGAAGTACGAGTGCAGCGCGGCGAAACCGCTGCTTTCCGGCTCCAGCGTGTTGGCCAGACCGTGCTTGGTGACCAGGAAGTCCACGAACAGGTCGACCCACGCACGCAGCGCCTCGAACGGGGACCTTGTCTCGGCCAGCAGACGCGGCCCCGCCTCCGCGCACTCCTCGACCTGGTGGCGGAAGACCGCGACCACGAGCTCCGCGCGGGTCGGGAAGTGCCGGTAGATCGTGCCCATGCCGACGCCAGCCTCGGCCGCGATCCGCCGCACCGGCGCGTCGACGCCGGAGGTCACGAAGACCTGGGCGGCCGCGGCGAGCAGCTTCTCCTGATTGCGTGCCGCGTCGGCCCGCTTGCCGCGGCCCGTTCCCCCGACCTGGCCTTCCGTGGTTGCCACGCTTTCCTCCTGAGGACTGTTCCGCCAAGGGAACCCTACTGCGCTTGCCGAAACGGAACGTTGCTCCGTAAGCTAAACGGAGCAACGTTCCGGAAAGTGTGCGGCGGCCGGACCAGGGTCGACACGCGCCTCACCGCGAGAGGACATGCCTCATGACCACCCCACAGCAGCCCATCGGCTCCGGATTCACGCCCGCGTCCACGGCGGACGAGGTCCTCGCCGGCGTCGACCTGACCGGCAAGCACGCCGTCGTCACCGGCGGCCACGCCGGAATCGGCCGAGAGGTCACCCGCGCGCTCGCCGCCAGGGGCGCCTCGGTCACCGTCGCCGCCCGGGACCCGCGGCGCGCGGCGGTGGCGCTGGCCGAAGCCGGTGCCGAAGGAGCGGAGACCCAGCGACTCGATCTGGCCGACCCGGCCTCCGTCACGGCCTTCGCCGACCGGTGGAACACCACGGGCCGCCCCCTGCACATCCTCGTCAACTGCGCCGGGGTGGCCGCCCCCGCGACCCGCGAAGTCGAAGGGCGCGGCTACGAGCTGCAGTTCGCCGTCAACCACCTGGGCCACTTCCAGCTCACCCTCGGCCTCCTGCCCGCGCTGCGCGCCGCCCACGGAGCCCGCGTCGTCAACGTGAGCTCCGGCGCCCACCGCATGTCCGGCATCCGCTGGGACGACGTCAACTTCGAGGCGGGCGACTACAGTCCGGGCCTCGCGTACGCGCAGTCGAAGTGCGCCAACGTCCTGTTCGGCGTCGAGCTCGACCGCCGCCACGCCGCCGACGGGATCCGCGCCTTCTCCGCCCACCCCGGCGTCGTCGTCGGCACCGCGCTGAACAGCGCCGCGGGCAAGGAGGCCCTGCGCGCCGAGGGGCTGATCGACGAGCAGGACCGACCGGTCATCGACCCCGTCCGCGGAAGGAAGACAGCGGCGCAGGGCGCGGCGACGATCGTGTTCGGCGCCGCGCACCCGGCCCTCACGAACGCCGGTGGTGTCTACCTCAAGGACAGCGACATCGCGCCGCTGGACGACGAGGAGCGCCCGTTGACGGCCGACAGCATCCCGGCCGACGCCATGTCCCACTCCCTCGACCCCGGCTCCGCGCGCCGGCTGTGGGAGCTGAGTGAGCGGATGGTGAAGGCGTGAGCGGTACGGTGCGGGCGCGCCGCGCGGAATAGCCGACGAGCCCGCCGAGGTTGCCCCCACATGTGGAGCAGCGAGCAACTCGACCTGGACGCCCTTCTCGCCCGCCTCGGGTACGAGGGCGACCGTGCGCCCACCCTTGAGACACTGCGGGCCCTGCAGCGCGCGCATGTGCTGACCCTGCGGTGGGACACCCTCGACTCATTCCTGTACCGCGAGGTGCGGATCGATGTGCCGTCGGTCCAGGACAAGCTGGTGCGCAGGGGCCGGGGCGGCTACTGCTACGAGCACACCGTGCTGTTCGCCGCCGCGCTGGAGGCGCTCGGTTTCCGGTTCACCGCCGTCTCCGCGCGGGTGCAACTCGGCGCGGACTCCACGACGCCGCGCCCGCCGACGCACGCGATGCTGATCGTTGACCTGGACGGCAGGCGATGGCTCGTCGACATCGGTTTCGGCGCGAGCCCGCTGGAGCCCATCGAGCTGGTCGACGGCGCCGGCAGCGACAGCGGACCGTGGCCGTACCTGCTGCGGCGGCAGGTCATCACCCACGGCTCGCCGGGCTGGGCGGTGCACCAGCGGGGGGACGGTCCGGAGGGGCCTGAGGGCTGGACGGTGCGGCAGGTCTTCACCGAGAACCCGCAGTACCCCATCGACTACGCGGTCGGGAACCACTTCGTGGCCACGCACCCCCGCTCCCCCTTCGTCACCCGCCCGTACATCCAGCGTCTGCGCACGGACCGGCACGACACGCTCGACGCGCTGGTGTGGACGACGGATCGACCGGGGCGGGAGCCGGTGACGGAGACCGTGCCCCCGCGCGAGGTACCCAAGCTGCTCGACGACGTCTTCGACATCCGCGTGGACCCCGAGGAGGCCGCCCTCCTGGTGACCCGCCTGACGGAACTCGCCGCCGCCGGCAACCCGGCCACGTAACCCCTCCCCGACGAGGTCGGGCGCGTTCACCGGGTGAGAGCGCTTCCGTTCAGCACGGCATCGGGTCCTGTTCAAGATCCTCGGCTACAACTTCAGCCACGTACGGCGCGGTGGAGGATCTGTCCCGCAACCGCGTGAACCTGAACAAGGTGATCACAGGGGAGCAGAAACCACTCGCTAATGCTGAGTCGGCTCCGGCAGTTCGGAGGTGATGGCGCGGATGGCGTTCCGCAGCCAGCGCTGCGCCGGGTCGCCGTCGAGCCGGGGATGCCAGGCCATGTGGTATCCCAGTGGCCGGATTTCCTGGGGGGCGGGCAGGATGCGGATGCCGGGTTCCGGGCGTTGCTCCGCGAGCAGCCGCGCGGGCAGGGTGAGGACCAGCCGTGTGCCCAGGACCGAGCGCAGGGCCAGGGAGTGGTAGGGGACGGTCAGTCCGGCCCGGCGGCGCTCGCCGAGGTCTTCCAGGCGTTGCTCGATCGCGGTCTGGCGCTCGCCGATGGTGCCGACGATGACATGAGTGGCGTCCAGGTACTCCTCCAGGCCGATCGCCGAACGTTCGGCGAGCGGGTGGTCCGCGGAGAGCACGCAGACGAACCGGTCATCGAAGAGATGCTCGGTGTGCAGGGTGGCAAGGGTCGTTGATCTGGCGAAGAACACCAGGTCGACGACCCCCCGGTCGAGGTCCTCGTAAATGGCGTCGTGCCAGGTCCGGAAGTGCAGGGTCGAGCGCGGCGACTCCCGGAACACACGCTGGAAGATCGCGGGCGCGAACACCTGGGTGAAGTCGGTGCCCGCGACCCGGAACGCCTCGGCGGCCTCGGCGGGATCGAACGCCTCCGGGGCGAACAGACTCTCCAGCCGCGGCAGAACTACCCGCAGCTGACGCTGGACGCGCTCGGCCCGCGGGGTGAGCCGGTACCCGCCCGGCGTGCGCACCAGCAGCTCGTCGCCGAGGCTGTCCCGCAGCCGCTGCAGGGCCCGGCTCATCGCCGGCTGGCTCATTCCGGCGACTTCGGCGGCGCGCGAGACATGCCGCTCCTCCAGCAGCGCGGCCAGCGGAGCCAGCAGATTGAGGTCGACCCGTTCGATATGCACCATCCGAATAATCTATATCTCAATGATGCATTGGACAAATAATTGCAGGTGCCGGAGGGTTGATCCCGTCGCCGGGCGGACCGCCCGCGAACCAGCACAGTGCCACGCGTCCGTCCGGACGCCGGATCAGGAGCAGTGATGAACGGTGCGGTATCGCAGCACGGATCCAGCCGGCCGAGGGTGGCCGTGGTGACCGGCGGCTCGGGCGGAATCGGGGGCGCCGTCGCGCGTCGGCTGGCCGCGGACGGCATGGCGGTCGTCGTCCACTACGCGGGCAGCGCGACGAAGGCCGAGGCGGTCGTCGAGTCGGTGATCGCAGCCGGCGGCACGGCGGTGGCCCTGCCCGGCGACGTCGCCGAGCCGACGGAGATGACCGGGCTCTTCGACGCCGTGGAGGGACGCTTCGGCGGCATCGACGTGATCGTCAACACCGCGGGGATCATGCTGCTGGCCCCGCTCGCCGAGATGGAGCTGGAAGCCTTCGACCGGATGCACCGGGTCAATGTCCGCGGGACCTTCGTGGTCTCCCGGCTCGCGGCCCGCAGGCTGCTCCCCGGCGGCGCGCTGATCAACTTCTCCACCTCGGTGACCCGGCTCCAGCAGCCCGGCTACGGCGGCTACGCGGCGACCAAGGGCGCGGTCGAGGCCATGACCCTGATCCTGGCACGCGAACTGCGCGGCCGGGACGTCACCGTCAACGCGGTGGCCCCCGGGCCGACCGCGACACCGCTTTTCGCCGAGGGCAAGAGCGAGGAGCTGATCGGCCGGATCGCCGCCGCCGCACCCCTGGAGCGGCTCGGCACACCCGAGGACATCGCCGAGGCAGTCGCCTTCCTGGCGGGGTCCGCCGGCCGCTGGGTCAACGGCCAGGTGCTGTACAGCAACGGCGGCATCGCCTGACCCTCTCCACCACTTCCGCCTCACTTCTCCCGCTCCCTCCTCCCCCTTCACCCTCCGATCGGAGACCCGCCATGTCGACTGTGCTCATCACGGGTGCCGCCACCGGTATTGGCAACCTGACCGCGCGAGCCCTGGCCCGGGCCGGCCACCGCGTCTACGCCTCGATGCGCGTCCCCGGTGGCCGCAACGCCGCCCGCGCCGAGGAACTGCACCGCCTGGCCGCGGCCGAACGCCTCGACCTGTACGTAGTCGAACTCGACGTCACCTCGCAGGAGTCCGCCGACCGCGCGGTGGCGGTCGTGCTCGAGAACGCGGGAGCGCTCGACGTCGTCATCCACAACGCCGGGCACCTGGTCACCGGCTACGTCGAAGCGTTCACCGCCGAGGAGATCGCCCACCTCGTCGACGTCAACACCCTCGGCGTCCAACGGCTCAACCGCGCCGCGCTGCCGCACCTGCGCGGGCAGGGCAGCGGCACCCTCCTCTACGTGGGCAGCACCATCCCGGTGACCACACCGCCGTTCCTCGGTCCGTACGTGGTGTCGAAGGCGGCGATGGACTCGCTGGCGCTGGTGACCTCCTACGAGGTGGCCCCGCTCGGCATCGAGACGGTGATCGTCATGCCGGGAGCCTTCACCCAGGGCACCGACCACTTCCCCAAAGCGGGACGGCCCGTGGACGCCACCGGTGTCACCGCCGGTTACCGGGCCCTGGACCCGCTGGTCGCCCGCAACGAGCAGGCCACGGAAAGTCTGTTCACCCCGGGCACGCAGGCCGACCCCGTGGTGGTCGCCGAGGAGATCACCAGGATCTTGTCCCTGCCCTTCGGCGAGCGCCCTTTCCGCAGTGTGGTGGACCTGACCAACTCCCTGGTCGCGCAGGCCAACTCCGCGGTGCTGGAGGCGCGCGCGGACTTCGTACAGCGCATGGGCTTCGAGGAGGTCCTGCACGTCGCCCGCGGGTAGGCCGCCCCGCGCCCGTACCGTCACCGATCCCATCACCTCCCCTCGCAAGGAAACGACGACATGACCCGCAGTCAGCTGGACTCCGTCTCCGACCTCTTGCTGAACTCGCCGCTGGACCTGGGCGGCGACGTGGCGAAGATGCGCCGCGTCTTCGACGAGATGCTCGGCGCCGCACCGGTGCCCGACGACGTCCGCACCCGGACCACCGACCTGGGCGGAGTGCCCGCCGTCGAGGTGCTCGCCGGCGACGCAGAGCCGACGGCCGGCACCGTGCTGTACTTCCACGGCGGCGCCTATGCGATCGGCTCCGCCGCCGGCGTCGGCCTGGTCTCCGAGATCGCCCGGCGCACCGCGGCCACCGCGCTGTCCGTCGACTACCGGCTCGCCCCCGAACACCCCTTCCCGGCCGCGGTGGACGACGCGCTGGCCGCCTACCGGGCGCTGCTCGACCGAGGCGTCCCGGCCGGCTCGATCGCGGTCACCGGCGAATCGGCCGGCGGCGGCCTCGCCCTCGCCCTGCTGCTGGCGATCCGGGACGCGGGGCTGCCGCAGCCGTCGTCCGCGACCGTCCTGTCCCCATGGACGGACCTCACCCAGTCCGGCGGCACCATGACCACCCGGGCCGACGCGGATCCGGCGCTCACCCGCCGGGCCCTTCAGACCAGGGCCGCCGACTACCTCGCCGGGGCGGATCCACGCACCCCGCTGGCCAGCCCGCTGCATGCCGATCTGCGCGGAGTGCCACCGCTGCTGATCCAGGCCGGCGGCCGGGAAATCCTGCTCGACGACGCCCTGCGACTGGCCGCGCGGGCCGCCCACGCCGACGTCCCGGTCACCCTGCGGACCTTCCCCGGAGCGCCGCACGTCTTCCAGGGCTTCGCCCCGCTCGTCGACGAGGCGGCGCAGGCCCTCGACCAGGTCGCCGCCTTCATCAACGGCCATATCCAGCCGGAGGGACGCCCGTGAAAGCCGTACGTTTCCACCGCTACGGAGACATCGACGTGCTCGGCGTCGAGGACGTCGAACCGCGTCCGCTGGGCCCACGCGACGTGCTGGTACGGGTGCGGGCCGCCGGGATCAACCCGGGCGAGGCCAAGATCCGTACCGGGGCCCTGCACGAGCGGTTCCCCGCGACGTTCCCCTCCGGACAGGGCAGCGACCTCGCCGGAACCGTCGCCGCGACCGGGGCCGCGGTGACGGGCTGGGAGCCCGGAGACCCGGTTCTCGGCTGGTCCTGGGAGCGGTCCAGCCACGCCGAGTACGTCGTCGTCCCGCACGACCAGCTCGTCCGCAAGCCCGGCGGGCTCCCTTGGACCGCCGCAGGCGCCCTCTACGTCGCGGGCAGTACCGCCTGGGCAGCGGTCACCGCTGTCGATGCGGGGGCCGGCGAGACGGTCGTGGTCAGCGGGGCCACCGGCGGGGTCGGCACCATCGCCGTCCAACTCCTGCGCCTGCGCAGGGCGCATGTGGTCGCGATCGCCTCCCCGCGGCACCGGGACTGGCTGGAGTCCCAGGGCGCCCCCCTCGTCCACTACGGGAGTGGAGTCACCGAACGCCTCCGCCGGGCGATCGAGGGCGACGGAGCCGGCACGGCGCACGCCTTCCTCGACTTCCACGGCGGCGACTACCCGCGGACCGCGCTCTCCTTGGGGGTGCCGCCCCGCAAGGTCAACACACTCGACTACGGCGTCGCCGCCGCGCTCGGCGCCCGGGCACAGGGCAGTGCCGAGGGCACCAGCCGGGCGGTGCTGACCGAGCTGGCCGAACTGACGGCGGCCGGCCGGATCGAGATGCCGATCAGCCGGACCCACCCGCTGGAAGAGGTCCGGGCGGCCTTCACCCACCTGGAACACGACCACCCTCTGGGCAAGGTCGTCCTCCTCCCGAACTGAGCCCAGGTGACGCTGACTCAGGCGGGAGCGGAGCCCTGAATGAACGACCAGTACCGCAGCATCAGGCAACCCCGCGGCGGTGTCGGGGTCCGAGTAGGAGCGGACCGGGAAGCCGGTATTGCTGTCATGGTGCAGACCCTCGCCGCCGCCGGCGAACTCCAGCGGGAGCTGACCTACGACGGACTGCGCGCCGCCGAGGCCAAGGGAGCGAAGGGCGGGCGCCGCCCCGCCGTCGCGACCGCGACGGCCGCCGACGTACGCACCGCGGACCTGGAAGGCCGCTCGATCACCACTCTCGCCCGCGACCAGCCGCGTCAGCATCCTCACGCCGACCGGATCTCGCCGTTGCGGATGTGCCACAGGCCGCCGTTGAGGTCGCGGACCTGGGTGAGGCGGCGGCCGACGTGTTCGACCTCGCCGAAGCCGATCGCCAGGCCCATGACGGAAGCGACGATGCTGGTGAGCGCCGAGCCGATGGTGCGTGCCCGCCGCTCGCCCCGCTCCTGCGCACGGGAGGTGTCACGCTGCAGCACGACTGGGCCCGGGGACGGGGGCGGGACGCCGGCGAACGTGCCGAGGTCAAAGCGGCGGAGAGCGATGTGTGGAGCCGTCACGTGTCCCGACGGGACCTTCGCATCCCCCTCACGACGTCAGGCCAGCCACGACAGCAGCAGTGTCATCACGAGTCCGCACACACTCACCAGTGTCTGGATGACGGTGTGGGACTTCGTGGCCTGGCCGAGGGTCATCCCGAAGGACTCCTTGACCAGCCAGAACCCCGCGTGGTTCACGTAGTTGAGGCCCACGGAGCCCGCTCCGATGGCGACGACCAGCAGCGAGGTGGCAAGGCTCGACTCCGTGGCGGCCATCGGGGCGAGGACCCCGGTGGCCGCGACGATGCCCACGGTCGCGGAGCCCGTCGAGAACGACAGCAGCAGCGCCAACAGCCAGCCCAGGACCAGTACGTTGAGGTGTGCCCCCGACGCGGCCGCCTCGACCGCCTTGCCGATGCCGGAGTCCTCGAGGACCTGGTTGAACGCGCCGCCGCCCGCGATGATCAGCAGGATGCCTGCCACGGACCGCAGGCTCTCGCCGAGGGAGTCGCGGATCGCCTCGCCGCCCACCCCGCTGGGCAGCGCCACGACGAACAGCGCGAAGAGCAGGCCGAGGAACATCGCGACGACGGGCGAACCGGTCAGGGCGAGGGTGTGCCGCAGCCCGGCGGGCAGCGCGGGCACGAGGTCGGCGACGGTGTTCAGCAGCATCAGGACGACGGGGACCAGGACCGCGGCGACGGCCCAGCCGGTGGGCACACCACGGCGCGGCCGGCCGACGTCCGTGGTGTCGGCCGGGGTGTTCGCGTCGGCGCCGCGGTCACCGGTGAACTGGGCGATGAGCGTACGGTCCGGCCGGACGTCGAGGCGCGGCGCGATCCACCGGCCGTAGACGGGGCCCGCGAGGATGACCGTGGGTATCGCGCACACCAGACCGACGCCGATGGTCAGGCCGAGATTGGCGTGCAGACCGTTCACCCCGATCAGCGGTCCCGGGTGCGGGGGCACCATGCCGTGCAGGGTGCACAGGGCGGCGATCGCCGGGGCGGCGAGGGCGACGTAGGGGGAGCCCTTGACGCCGTGGTCGTCGCGCAGCCGCTGTGCCACGCTGAAGATCAGCGGCAGCAGCACGATCAGCCCGACCTCGAAGAACATCGGGATGCCGATGACGAACGCCGCACCGGCCATGTACCACGGCAGCGATCTGCGTCCGGCCCGGTGGACGATGAGCCGGGCGATGCGGTCGGTGGCTCCGGAGTCGGACAGCAGTCGGCCCAGCATCGCTCCGAAGGCGAGGGTGACACCGACGTCGCCGAGGATGGAGCCCGCGCCCGTCTCCAGGGACTCGGCGATCTTCTCGGCGGGTTCACCGGCGGCAACGGCCGCGGCGAGTGACACCAGTGTCAGGGCCAGGAACGGGTGCAGGCGCAGCCGCGTGTTGATCAGCGCGATCAGCGCGACGATGGACAGGACCAGGATGGCCAGGAGCCCCCAGGTGTGCGTGGTCACCGGCGGCCTCCGCGCGTGCTGTCGCGCAGGCCGTCCCGGGCCTCTGCAGTCGGTGGCGTCATGGGAAACTCCTGGTCAAAGCGGCTCGGGCAGGATGGGTCGGCGAACGCACAGGGGTTCGGCCGGGGGTGATCCAGGTGATGATCCGGGTGAACGTATCCCGCGCCGATCCGCGCAGAACAGGTTGCGCGCGCAAGCCGCGAAAGCCGCCTTGTGCGGGTTGCGCTCATTGAGTGCACGCCCGGGACGGGGCCCCCGACGGTCCCGCGGGAGGCGGCGGATACCGTCGCGACGTGAGGTTCTCCAGGTCCATGCGGTGGCGCGAGCGACGCCTTCGGCTGCGTACCCAGGTACTGCTGCTGCAGAGCGCCGTCGTCGCGCTCGCCCTCACCGCCGCCTTCGGGGCCTTCGCATACGTCAACGATCAGCACGTCGAGCGCGAGTACCAGCTGCGGGCGCTGGGGGTGGCCCGCACCGTCGCGGCGAATCCGGTGGTGCGCGCGCAGGCGGCCCGGTACTCCGTGTCCGGCGACGGGCACCGCCGGGCCCGTGCGGAGCAGGACGTCGCCGCCCTCGCCGAAGGACCGGTGCAGGCGCTGGCGCAGGCCGCCCGGGCCCGTACCGGATCCCTGTTCGTCGTGGTCACGGACGACCGCGGCATCCGCCTCGCGCACCCGCAGAAGAGCCAGCTCGGGCGCATGGTGAGCACCGACCCGTCACGTGCGCTGGCCGGGCACGAGGTGCTGGACCACGACCACGCGCACCTCGGCGAGGAGATCGTGGCGAAGGTCCCCGTCTACGCGCCGCACAGCCGCCGCGTGGTGGGTGAGGCCAACGCGGGGGTCGCCGCGAGCCACGTGCACGACCAGGTGGTCCGCGTGCTGCTTGTCGGTCTGGCCTGCCTGGCGGTGGCACTGCTCGTGGGGGTGACGGCCTCCGCCGCACTCGCCCGGCGGTGGCGGCGGCTGACGCTCGGCCTGGAACCGGAGGAACTCGTGGGGCTCGTGCAGGAACAGGAGGCGGTGCTGCACGGCATTGGCGACGGTGTGCTGGCGCTCGACGCGCGGGAGCGGGTGACGGTCGTCAACGACGAGGCGCGCCGGCTGCTCGCGGCGGACGGCCCGGTGGGCGCCCCGGTGTCCGAATGGGGCCTCAACCCACGGGTGTTGGCGGTGGCCCGCGCTGCCCGGGCGGACGGCGGGGGCGGTGAGCCGGTGGTGACCACGGCGGGCGAGCGGGTGCTCGTGGTGTCCGCTCGGCGGGTGCGCCGGGCCGACCGGGACCTCGGCACACTGATCACCGTCAAGGACCGTACGGACGTCGAGTCGCTGACCCGGCAACTGGACGCGGTGCAGGCGATGGGTTCGGCGCTGCGCGCCCAGCGCCACGAGTTCAGCAACCGGCTGCACGTGGTGGCCGGCCTGGTCCACGGCGGCCATGTGCCCCAGGCGGCACGCTACTTGGAGGAACTTCTCGGCACGGGCTCGACGCCGGTCTCGCTGCCCGGCCTGGACGTGGTGGACGACGCGTACCTGCGCACGTTCCTGCGCGCGAAGGCGGCCGAGGCCCGCGAGAAGGGCGTGCACCTGGTCCTCGGCGAGGGCACCTGGGTCGACTCCCCCGTCACCGAGCCCGTCGATGTCACCACCGTCCTCGGCAATCTGCTCGACAACGCCGTGCATGCCGCGGGTGAGGGCGGCCGCACGGCACGTCAGGTGGAGGTGGAGCTCATGGCGCACGGCACGACGCTCGTGATCACCGTGGCGGACAGCGGCGACGGCGTCCCGGCGGACAGCGCCGAGGTCATCTTCGAGGAGGGTGTCTCGTCCAAGGAGGACACATCGACGCCCGGCGGCCGGGGCGTCGGCCTGGCACTGGTGCGGCGGCTCGCACGGGACCGGGGCGGAGAGGTCGATCTCGTGACACCGGGCGGACCGGGCTGCCCAGGCGACGACGAGGATCCCGGCGGCGCCGTGTTCGTGGCACGGCTGCCGGGCGTACTGGAGGAGGCACGGTGAGCGAGAGGCCCACGCTGTCGGTGCTGGTGGTGGACTACGATTTCCACGTGGCGGGCCTGCACGCCTCCCACGTGGCGCAGGCCCCCGGATTCACGGTGGTGGCCACGGCGCAGTCGGCCAAGGAGGCGCGCGAGATCGTACGGGATCGGCCGGTCGACCTGGCCCTGGTGGACGTGTACCTCCCGGACGGGTCCGGCGTCGACCTGGTGCGTGAACTGCCCTGCGACTGCTTCGTGTTGAGCGCGGCGACGGAGGGGCGGACGGTGCGCGCGGCGCTGTCGGCCGGCGCGCTGACCTACCTGGCGAAGCCGTTCCCGCCGCAGCGCCTGATCGACCGGCTGCGCGGCTACGCCCGCTACCGCCGCACGCTGGATGCCCCGCACGTCGACCAGGACGCGATCGACGAGGCGATGGCCACGCTCGTCGCGCCCCCGCCGCGCCGCGACCGCCCCACGGGCGCGCACGCCGCCACCCGCCAACTGGTGCTCGCCACGGTCCGGCAGGGCGACGGCGCGCTGTCCGCCGCGGAGGTGGGCCGGACCATCGGCATCTCCCGCGCCACGGCGCAGCGCCATCTCGCGGGCCTGTGCACGGACGGCCTGCTGCACATGCGGCTGCGGTACGGGGCCACGGGGCGGCCGGAGCAGGAGTACCGGGCGGCCGGCTGAGGGGCGCCGCGTCCCGGCCCGGCACTACCGCGGCACGCCGGTGACCTCCGCGCCCACCACCCCCAGCAGCGCCAACGTCTCGGCGTCCCGGGAGCCGAGCGGCGCGCTGTAGAGCACGAGGCGCTGGTCACGGTCGGTGAGCGCGAGGGCGTCGCAGTCGACGGTGACCTTACCGACGACGGGGTGCCGGAAGGTCTTCGTGAGGGTCGGCGCGGCCTGGACGTCGCGGAGTTCCCACAGTCGGGCGAACTCGGCGCTGCCGTCGCGCAGTTCGGAGACGAGGCCGGTGACCGCGGGGTCCTCCGGGTAGCGGGCGAGGGCGCCGCGCAGCTCCATCACGACGTGGTGGCGGAACTCGGCGGCGTCGGAGATTCCGTACAGCGGGGCCTCGGGGCGCATCGGGCCGAGGAAGGCGCGGCGCGCCAAGTTGCGCTGCTCGGGCGCGAGTTCGGCGTAGTCCTCCATGAGGGCCGCCGCGAGGTCGTTCCACGCGAGCACCTCGAACACGGCGGACGTCACGAACGCGGCCGTCTGGGGCAGGCGTTCAAGGAGCGCGAGGATGCTCGGGCGGACGTCACGCCGGTGCAGACCGCTACGGGTCGGCGCGGTGCCCGCGAGGACGTGGAGGTGGTCGGACTCGGCGTCGGTGAGCCGCAGCGCACCCGCGATCCCGGCGAGCACCTCGCCGGACGGTCGCGGCGCGCGCCCCTGTTCCAGCCGGACGTAGTACTCCGTGGAGATGTGCGCGAGGACCGCTACTTCCTCGCGCCGGAGCCCCGGTGTCCGGCGCCGCGCGCCCGAGGGCAGACCGACGTCCCGCGGCCGGAGCCGCTCGCGTCGACTGCGGAGGAACGAACCCAATTCCTGCTTGTCCATACCCCCAGTGTCCCTGCAGCGCGGCCGCGCATCCTGGTACCGGTTGTGCCTGTATCGGGCGCGCGGGCCGCCGGACACTCCTCTCATGACACACAACGACACCGCGACCATCGCCACCTCACCCCACGCCCCCATCGGCCTGCTCACCGGCAAGGTCTTGTTCATCACCGGCGCCAGCCGCGGCATCGGGGCGGCCGCGGCCCGGCTCTTCGCCCGTGAGGGCGCAGCCGTGGTGCTCGCCGCGCGCGGCACCGACACTCTCGGGCGCATCGTCAAGGAGATCCGCGCGGACGGCGGCGTCGCCGACGCAGTGCGCCTCGACCTGGCCGACCAGGACAGCATCCGCGCGGCCGTCGACCACGTCGAGGAGCTGCACGGCCGGCTCGACGGCGCGTTCAACAACGGCGCGGCGATCCAGCAACCGGGCCCGCTGCACACCACCAGCGACGAGGACATCGACGTACAGTTCGCCGTCAACTTCCGAGGGCACTGGACCGCGATGACCGCGGAGGCCGCGCTCATGCGCCGCGGCGGCGGTGGCGCGATCGTCAACACGTCGAGCATCGGCAGCCGTCGCGCGAACCCCGCCCTGCCCGCCTACGGCGCCATGAAGCGCGCCCTCAACAGCCTCACTGAGACCGCCGCGGTCAGCTGGGCCCCCGACGGGATCCGGGTGAACGGCCTCACCCCCGGCGGCACCGCCACGGAAATGATCGACACATGGGAGGCGGCGACCCCCGGCATCGTCGACCAGCTGAAGTCGGCGATCCCCCTCGGCCGGATGGCCGAGCCCCGCGAGGTCGCCGAGGCGGCGGCGTGGCTCCTCAGCGATCGGGCGTCGATGGTGACCGGGGCGATGGTGCCGGTGGACGGCGGGGCGGGGGCCTGAGAAACCGGTTCGCCGACTCCGCTTCGGCGTGCCGCCGCACACCCAGCCGCCTCACACCCCTTCGGCCGGCAGGAGACGGACGCGGCGTTCGGCGATCTTCTCGACCGCCGCGCGGGTGTAGGCGAGCGGGAAGTAGTTGCCCTTGAGCCAGGGTTCGGCGAGGTCGCGGTAGTGCGGGTCGGCCGGGTCGCCGGACTGGCCGGGGGTGTTCACCGCGACCGAGGAGTCCCAGTCACCCACGTCCAGGACGACCCGGAACGAGGGCCCGCTGGTGTGCAGGAAGTCGCTGGTCCGGTACGTCGCCGCGTTGACCGTGTCCGGGGATCCGCCGCTCGGCATCGGGCCGACGTCGAAGCGGGCGCGGTCTGCGTCGCTGAGCGCCGACGACGCCGGGTGCTGGAAGAGGCTGTGGTGCAGTGCGCCCCACTGCCACTTCCGCTCGTCGTCCCCCAGCAGCTTGCGCACCTCGGCGTAGGCCGACCCCAGTGTGTCGAGCAGCAGTCGGTCCCGGGCGGATTCGTTCTTCAGCCACCGCCCCGGCTTCTCCAGCTCGCCGAGCAGGACGAGGGTGTCGGCGTCCTCGATCAGCTCGGCGGCCTTCGGCACCGCGGCCCGTACGAAGCCGGGCCCCAGGTGCCTGGACAGCCACACCTCGAACAGGGCCGCCTCGGCGGAGTCGGCCGATTCGACGAAATCCCACCCACGCAGCAGGCTCAGGGCCCGACGGCGGTCGGGTTCGCTGCTTTTCAGACGAGCCAGCAGGGAGGTCAACCGGCGTGCCGGTATGGACAGTTGGTCGTGCTGAAGGGCCTGCGAGTCGGCGACGGTGTGCTTGCGCTGCTTCGCGAGGACCTCCACGATCCGCTGGTGTCGGAAGGGGTTGGTCCACTCGTAGCCGAGCCCCATGTCCTGGTAATCGGGCGGCAGATTGAACTGATTGGCGGTGGCGATGAACCCGGCGGCCGGGTTGAGGGTCCGCGGCAGTTCGTCGCCCGAGTAGAAGCCGTCCCACTCGCAGCGGCCGTCGCCGGGCACCGGGAGCAGCCCGTCGTACCCGACCCGCTTGGGCGCGAGCCCGCCGGGCACCCAGCCGATGTTGCCGTCGACGTCGGCGTAGACCTGGTTCTCCGTCGGGGCACCCCAGTTGCGCATGGCCTCGGTGAACTCGCGGTAGTTGCGCGCCCGCATGTAGGCGACGCTGCCGAAGTACGGCGACGTGCCCGCTTCCAGCCACGCGGTGCGCACCGCGTACGCGAGGTTGTGCTCCTCGTCGACGTGGATCACGGGTCCGTGCCGGGTGAAGGCCAGGTCGACGGGGTGGTCGTCCTCCCCCGCGACGGGGATCCGCTCGTGCAGCACCTTCATCGGCTCCCAGTCGTCCTGGTACCGATAGCGGGTGCGGTCGTCCGGGTCCAACTCGTAGACGTACAGGTCCTCTTGGTCCATCGGGAAGATGGTCAGGCCGAAGGCGACGGTGCCGTTGTGGCCGATGGAGATGCCGGGCAGGGCCGGCTCCCCCGCGCCGATGACGTCGAGGCCGGGCGCGCTCAGGTGCGCGAGGTAGCGCAGGGACGGCGCCGAGTAGGAGCGGTGCGGATCGTTGGCGAGGATCGGCCGCCCGGTGGCGGTGCGCTGCCCGCCGACCACCCAGTTGTTGGACCCCTCGGTGGTCGCGTCGCGCACCACCGCCTTGCGAACCGCTCCCTCACTGAACTCCACTTCCTGGGTGGCGAGTTCGAAGACCTTGAGTACGTCGTCGGGGAGCACGCACGGGTCGAAGCCGTCGCGCACGGTCGCCTTGTGGTCCGGCTGGAGCCCCTGACGCACCAGGTCGGCGTCCACCCCGGCGGCGCAGGCGACCTGGGCGCGCTTGACCTCGCTGATCAGGTTGCGGGTGAGTCCGTGGCTGCGGATGCGGACCACGTCCTCGGGGTCCCAGCGGGCCGGCCGGTAGCCGAGGAGGCCGAACTCCTCGGGGAGCTCGTCGGGGTGGGCGTCCAGCCAGTCCACGTAGGCGTTGATCCCGGCGGTGAACTGCGTCGCGATGCGCCGCGCGTCCTCGGCGTAGCGCGCCCACTCGACGTCCATGTCGCCGCGGTACAGGAACAGCCGGGTGGCGCGGTCCTGCGCCACGTAGTCGGCCCCCAGTACGTCGGCGAGCTCACCGAGCCCCCGCCTGCGCCACAGGTCGATCTGGAAGAGGCGCTCACGGGCGGCGTTGAAGCCCTGCGCGAGGAACACGTCGTGCTCGTTGTCGGCGTAGATGTGCGGCACGCCGTAGCGGTCCTCGATCAGCTCGACCGGCGCCCGCAGGCCCGCAACCCGGTAGTCGTGCGATCCGGCCGGTGCCGCGCCCGCCGGCGTCGCGCCCGCCGCGTCGGCCATCACGCCGACTCCCGACATGCCCACGGCCGTCGCCGCCAGTACCTGCCGTCTGGAGAACCGCCCCTGCCCGCCATTCGCCACCACAACCTCCTCGTCGGTCGACTGCTCGGCACGTCCGCGCGTCAGCACACGGAAGATCCCTCACACAGACGGGCACGAGGCTAGGAGGAAGCGGAACGCGGGACGAGGGGCGCGTCGTTTCGTTCATATTGACCGCGGGCCCCCGCGGGACCCCCAGCTCGGTGTTCGAGGCGGAGTACCTCGCCTTCGAACGCGCGAAAATCTATCTTGGCTGGAGTAGACATTGGCGCGCGGCCTGGTTATGGTTTCTCTCGTAGCCAGAAGACAGCAGGCCCTGGCAGAGACGAACTGCCGGGCAGCAGGACCCTAGTTGCAGTACCTGACCCGCAGGATCCAAGGAAGATCGGAGGAGCAGGCGCCATCGGGATCGCCCGGGTGGAATTCAGAGCCCGGGTACCGCAGGACATCGATAGTGAGGTGGTCTCCGGTCAAGCAACCGCGATCCCCGCATCCGCGACAGCAGTACGTCCGGTCATGCGGAAACGGAACGCCGGTGACGTAACGAAACCGGCGGATGGTGTAGTAGTTCCTTCGGGGCCCTGGTGCCGTACGGCACCAGGGCCCCTCGAGCATGTTCCACAGAGAGGTGCAAGTGACAGCAGACGACTCGTTCGGCCGTCTCGACGACGACGACTACCCCGCCTACACCATGGGCCGGGCCGCCGAGATGCTCGGCACCACCCAGGGCTTCCTCCGCGCCATCGGCGAGGCCCGCCTCATCACCCCGCTCCGCTCGGAAGGCGGTCACCGCCGCTTCTCCCGCTACCAGCTGCGCATCGCCGCGCGCGCCCGGGAACTCGTCGACCAGGGAACGCCCATCGAGGCCGCCTGCCGCATCATCGTCCTGGAAGACCAGCTGGAGGAAGCCCAGCGGATCAACGCCGAGTACCGCCGCACCACCGAAACCGGAGGCACGGCGACCGCGGTCGGGGACAACTGACGCTTGAATCGCAGTGGGGCCCGACCGGCGTGCCGGTCGGGCCCCACTGCGGTTCAGACGTCAACGCCCGTTTCGCCGGTTCGGAAACCGGATCAGAAAGGCGAGGTGGTGCCGAGCATCGCGGAAGCCTGCTCGACCCGGCCGAGCGTGGGCTCGGGGGCCGGCTCGGGCGCGGTGTGGCAGGTGAAGCCGAGCTTGGTCATCGCCCGGAGGACCTCGGCGGCGGTGAAGTCCCGCCGGTCCTGGCGGGTGACGACCTGACCGACCTGCTTGACGGGGTACTGGCGGCGACCGATGGTCACGGTTTCGCCGGTGCACGGTTCGGGCTTGATGCCCTTCATCGATTCCAGCACGCCGTTCTTGGTGAGATCGAACGGAAAACGGGCGATGACGCAGCGCATGGATCCTCACAAGGAGTAGAGGGGGAACGATCCGGCCGGAGGTGAGACGGTTCAGCGGTTCGGCGGTTCAGCGGTTCACCGGGAGACAGCGAAGGTTACCGAACCTGTGTTCTGCTCGTCGACCACCGGCAGGGCAACGGGCCGCAGACCGCGCACCGTGTGCCCGGTTCCCGCCGCTTTGGGCACCCTCGCGGTGGTCACCGGCGCGTGGACGCCGAGGATGTCCCGCAGGCAGACGCGGTCCGTGTAGGCGGAGCTGTCGCGGACGGCGGCGAGCTCGGCCCGGGTGACCAGGCCGGTGCCCTGGTCGTCCCGATCGCAGACGACCAGCCGTCCGGTGCGCGCGGCGTCCATCACGGACAGCGCGACCTCGACGCTCATGTCGTCACTCACGCGCGGTCCGGCCGAGCGGGGCTGCATCTGAACCAATGTCAAAGGTGCCTCCTGCAGAGATGGGTCAACGTCCTGATCACGAAGGTGCCGGTTCGCCTAGGCAGCCGGGTCGGCGGCCGACTTGCGTACGGGGGCGCGCCGCGTCGCCGAAGCGGGGCGACGCCGGCCCCGGGAGGACCCGCCGCGCTTGGGGCGCTCCGCCGCCGGCGCGGCGATGACGACCGGGATGCCGGACGGGGCCTGGGCGCCGGTGATGCGGTGCAGGGCCTCGTCGCCCGAGCGGACCGGGGTGGTCTGCGGCCGGATCCCCGCGTCCGACATGAGGCGGACCATGGCCCGGCGCTGGTTCGGGGTGACGAGGGTGACGACGCTGCCGGACTCACCGGCGCGAGCGGTGCGGCCGCCGCGGTGGAGGTAGTCCTTGTGGTCGGTCGGCGGGTCGACGTTGACGACGAGGTCCAGGTTGTCGACGTGGATGCCGCGCGCCGCGACGTTCGTCGCGACCAGCACACTGACGTGTCCGGTCTTGAACTGCGTCAGCGTGCGAGTGCGCTGCGGCTGCGACTTGCCGCCGTGCAGCGCGGCGGCCCGCACCCCGCTACTGAGCAGGTCCTGGGTGAGCCGGTCGACGGCGTGCTTGGTGTCGAGGAACATGATCACGCGGCCTTCGCGGGCGGCGATCTCCGTGGTGGCTGCGTGCTTGTCGGCGCCGTGCACGTGCAGGACGTGGTGCTCCATCGTCGTGACCGCACCGGCCGACGGGTCGACCGAGTGCACGACCGGGTCGCTCAGGTAGCGACGCACCAGCAGGTCGACGTTGCGGTCCAAGGTGGCGGAGAACAGCATCCGCTGCCCCTCCGGGCGCACCTGGTCGAGCAGCGCGGTGACCTGCGGCATGAAGCCCATGTCGGCCATCTGGTCGGCCTCGTCGAGGACCGTGATGGCGACCTCGTCCAGCCGGCAGTCGCCGCGGTCGATGAGGTCCTTGAGCCGGCCCGGGGTCGCGACGACCACCTCGGCGCCGCCCCGCAGCGCACTGACCTGCCTGCCGATCGACATCCCGCCCACGACCGTGGCCATCCGCAGCCTCAGGGAGCGGGCGTACGGCGTGAGGGCGTCCGTCACCTGCTGCGCCAGCTCGCGCGTCGGGACGAGGATCAGCCCCAGCGGCCGGCGCGGCTCGGCGCGCTGTCCGGCGGTGCGGGCGAGCAGCGCGAGGCCGAACGCGAGGGTCTTGCCGGATCCGGTGCGCCCACGGCCCAGGACGTCGCGGCCGACCAGGGAGTTCGGCAGCGTCGCGCCCTGGATCGGGAACGGCGCGCTCACGCCCTGCCTGCCCAGTTCGGCCAGCAACTGCTCGGGCATGCCGAGTTCGGCGAAACCGTCGACGGCGGGCAGCGCGGCGGTGATCGTCTCGGGGAGCGCGAACTCGCCCTGCACCGCGGCGGGTCGGCGGCCGTGACCACCGGAGCGGGCCGGTCCACCGGCGCGGCGCGGCGCGGACGAGCCGTAGCGGCTGCCGCCCTTTACGGCGAAGGAATTACCACCACGGGTACGGGCGGATCGGTCGTTTGTACGTGTGCGGTTCATGCGGAACCTTCCTCGATGCGGCGCATATCAAGGAATCCCCGCAGCGATGAGCGGCATGGAGAATTACAAGTATGGACCGATGGCAAAAGCAGGCAGAGCCGCGCCGGCGAAAACCCACGCGGGCACGGGTGCGGAAATGCAGCTGGGGCCCGCACCCCGAAGGATGCGGGCCCCAGCTGCAAAATGCGCGTCAGTGTCAGGCCGGAACGATGTTCTCGGCCGTCGGGCCCTTCTGGCCCTGCGCGATGTCGAAGGACACCTTCTGGCCCTCGAGCAGCTCACGGAAGCCCTGGGCGGCGATGTTCGAGTAGTGGGCGAAGACGTCAGCGCCGCCGCCGTCCTGCTCGATGAAGCCGAAGCCCTTTTCCGAGTTGAACCACTTCACGGTTCCAGTAGCCATGTCATATCTCCTTGGGGCAGTACATCGGTATCCGCACCGTGCGGACACTGTGTCGCCGCGATGATTACCCCGACCGGAAATGACCGGAAATACAAAAGCGCTCCAGCCTGCAGGAGCAGGTCTGGGGCACTTGAAGTTTTGGGAACCACAACTGCAACTTGTACCGACAGTAGCACGCAAGAACCGCCTGCACCCACCACCCAATTCCGGTTTTCCCGCCCCGCCAAAAACTCTCACCACCTGGTCCGCAAAACCCTCATTGCGCGGGCATAGATATTGAGTCACTCAAAGCACAGGATCGGGCTGCCGCGCCCGTGGTAGACCGGAGCGTCCGCCGCCGCCCACCCGGAGATGCCCATGCGCCGCCTCGCCGTCTTTCTCGCCTCGTCCAACGGAGTCGACCCGGCCCACACCGAAGTGGCCGTCTCTGTGGGTGCGGAACTCGCCCGTCGTGGCATCGGCCTCGTCTACGGCGGCGGGCGCCGCGGCCTCATGGGCGCGATCGCGGACAGTGCGCTGAAGGCGGGCGGCGAGGTCATCGGGGTCATGCCGCGCGACATGGTCGACCGGGAGTGGGCGCACGAGGGCGTGACCCGACTGCTGATATGTGACTCGATGCACGAGCGCAAAGCGATCATGGCCGACCAGGCCGACGCCTTCGTCGCCCTGCCCGGCGGGCTCGGCACGCTGGAGGAGATCTTCGAGGTGTGGTCCTGGCGCCAGCTGGGCTTCCACGCCAAGCCGGTGGGCTTCCTCGACGCCGGGGGCTTCTGGACGCCTCTGCTCGGCGCCCTGCGCGGCATCACCGACTCCGGCTTCCTCCCGGCCTCCACGCTCGACGACCTCGCTGTCGCCCCCGACCTGCCCGGTCTGCTGGAGGCCCTGGAGGAGCGGCTGCGCAGCAGCCCGGAGCCCGCGCACGGGGAAGGCCTGCGGTAGCGGACGCGCACGGTGCGGACGGCGAGACCGGCCCCGCGATGGCGGCCCCGCGATGGCGCCTCCACTTCCGCCTCGTTTTACCCCTCTTGCCCCTATCTGCCGTAACTGCCTTGATGGGGGCTGCCCGACGGCGTAGAACGCTGTCATGGAGTAACGGGGGAAAGGCGAGCCCATGGGGGATATGGGCAGGGTCGACGTGCGCGGGGAAGTGAACGGGCAGGTCGTCGTCGGCCGGAACAATGTCGTCATCAATGCGGAGCAGGGCGCGTATGTCGCCTACCGGCCCGAGGGTCCGCCGGAGCTGCGGCTGCGGGCCCGGCCGTATCCGGGCGGGTCCGCGCTGCGCGGCCAGGGCGAGGTGCTCATCGGCCGGGACGGTGAACTCGCCGCGATCAGCGCCTGGTTGGGGTCCGGGAGACGGGTTCAGGTCTTCGGGCCGCCCGGCATCGGCAAGAGCGCGCTGCTGCGTCGCTGTGCCGCCGAGCAGATCGCGCTCGGTCGGCCCGTCCTCCATCTGCACGCGGCCGACAGGACGACGGAGGACCTGCTCCAGGAGCTCTTCCAGGCCTGCTACGAGCTTGCGGACGGCCGCCCCTGCGAGGGCTACAAGCCCGAACCCGCCACCCTGCGGCAGCTGTTGGGCGCCCTGCACGTGGTGCTGATCGTCGATGACCTCCAGGTCTCCCCCGACGACCTGGGCACGCTGGTCGAGGCGACACCCGGCTGCCGGCTGCTCACGGCCGCCGTGGACCGCATCGAACGCCCCGAGGCCCGCCCGTTGCGGCTCGACGGGCTGCACGAGCAGCACGCGTTCGAGCTGCTGGCCCGCGAGGTGGGCTACTACCCCGGCGGGCCCGCGGCCGACGCCGCCCGGCATCTCGTCGCGGCCGTCCACGGGCATCCGCAGACCGTCCTGCAAGCAGCCGCCGCGTTCAACGCCTCACAGGGGCGCGGCGCTTCCGGTCAGATGACCGGCCCGCCATGGCCTCCCGGATTCTTCCCGGTCGACGACACCGCGCTCGCCGTCGGCACGTCCGCCCGGCTGTCTGAGCGGGCGATCGGGCTGCTGCGGCCGCTGTGCACCCTCGCCCCGCTGCCCGCGTCACCGGTCCTCCTGGCAGCGCTCGGGGTACGTCCCGATCCGGCGGCGCTCGCCGAACTCACCGCGCTGCGGCTGGTCGAGGTCGACGGCGACAACCTCGCCTCCTGCGGACCGTTCGCCGTCCTCGTCGCCCAGCAGGCCGGCGTGCTCCCGGCCGCCGCCAAGCTCGCACCCGCCCTCACCCACTGGCTGCGGACCCGCGCGACCCGGTACGAGGCGTGCGCAGAGGCCGCCGCGATCCGGCGGGTCCTGGGGAACCTGGCCATGGTGGAGGACCACCGGGGCGTACGGGATCTCGCACGCGCCGCGGCCCCACTGCTCGCGCTCTCGCTGCACTGGGGTGTGTGGGGGCAGGTCCTGCGCTACGGCAGGGCGGCGGCTCAGTTCCTTGGCGCGGCGGCGGACGAGTCGTACTTCGCCCACGAGGTGCACGTACGGGTCATCGCCTTGAGCACGGCCTCGTCGGGACTCGCGGGCGGTGGCGGGGGTGTGGGGTACGTGGCGGCGCACGCGGGCGGCGGCGGGGGTGGTGGCATACCGGGCCCCGGCCAGGGCGGCCCGCCGGCGCCGAGCGGTCCGCCCGGCGCCGGCAGCCCGATCGGCAGCGGCGTGGGACCTCAACGACCGCGGGGCTGGGGGATTCACCAGGCACGCCACTCCGTGCACCATGTCGTCGCGTCGCACCCCGTGGCGGTCGGCGCCGGTGGCGTCCTGGCGGCGGCGGGCGTGGCGGTCGGGGCCGCGACCCTGGCCGGCGGCTCCCCGCCGGTGGTGGTGGACGGTACGCCGAGCATCACCTCGCCCCTGACCCAGTTCTCGACCACGAGTCCCACCGAGTCGCCCACGAACCCGAGCGCGACGCAGGAGTCGTCGCCCGTGACCACCTCCCCCGCGGGTCCGCGCGGCACCACACCCCCGTCGGGCCCAGTCACCTGTCAGCCGACCGCACTGGCCCCACGGGACTTCGGCGCCGTCAAGGTCGGCGACACGAAGACCGAGACCGTCCACTTCACCACGTGGCTCGAGTGCGACGACGAGCAGGCCCTGAAGGCCGACGACCCGGCCAACTGGAGGACCGCGCTGGCCTCGTGCCCGCCGACAGGCGGCTCGCGCGACTGCGTCTTCCAGGTCACCTTCACACCCAAAAAGCCCGGCCCGTACGAGGCGCAGGTCACCATGCCCGACGACGGCGGCGGTCGGGACGTGTCCATGCAGGTCACCGCGACGGCCGTCCTGCTTCCCACCGACCCGCCCATCTCGCCCGACCCGCCCGTGTCTCCCGTCTCGCCCGATCCGATCTCACCCGACCTCTCACCCTCCGAGCCCGGCCCGGGCATCGACTGAGGAGACCTCATGCCCCACACACCCGGCGGCGACCACTACGAGATCCGGACCGAGGGCGGCGTCTCCGGCCAGGTGGTCGTCGGCCGCGACAACACCGTCTCCCGGGTGGAGGGCTCCGTCACGCCTGCCGCCGTGACGGAGCAGCAACTGGCCGAGCTGCGCGCCGAGTTCACCCGCGTCCGCGCGCTGCTGCCCGAAGACGCCCCGGACCGCGCCGGTGAACTCCTCGACGAGCTGGAGGAGTCCGCGACCGCGACCGAGCCCGACCTCTCCACCATGGAGTACGTACGCCGCTGGTTCGCCCGCCACCTCCCCGCGCTCGCGGGCGCCGTCACGAGCCTCGTCATCCACCCGGTCGTCGGTCAGCTGGTGGCTGCGGCAGGCGGCACCCTCGCCGAGGAGTTCCGCCACCGCTTCGGCGGCGAAGGCGACGCGTAACCGGCGGCGGACGCGACGCCGGCGCTCGCGCGACCGGTACCGTGCGAGCGATGAACACCCCATCGACATCGACGCACGCCATCGGCCCCGACTTCAACACCCCTATCGAGAAGCGGTACTTCGAGGACTACGTTCCCGGAGCGTCGTACACCTACGGCAGCATCACCGTCACCGAGGAGGCCATCCTCCGCTTCGCCGGGGAGTTCGACCCGCAGGACATCCACGCCGACCCCGAGTCCGCCGCCACCGGCCCCTTCGGCGGGCTCATCGCCAGTGGCTGGCACACCGCGTCGGTGATGATGCGGCTGTACGCCGACCACTACATCAGCAAGGTCGCGAGCCTGGCCTCGCCCGGCATCGACGAGCTGCGCTGGCCGCGCCCGGTCCGCCCCGGTGACAGCCTGTCGATCCGCGCCACGGTCCGCGCAGCCCGCCCCTCGCGCTCCAAGCCGGACCGGGGCCTCGTCCACACCGACGTCGAGGTCCTCGACCAGCACGGCGAGGTCGTGCTGACCCTCACCGCCATGAATCTGCTGCTGCGCCGCGACCGGTGAACTTCGGGTGACGGCGGCGGAGGCCCTGTGGCGATCACCGTCAACCGCCTGATAAGCAATGCTTGTGACGTTACGTCAGGTGAAGACGCGTACGGGCGGGGCGGCGGTGGCCGTCACCACACTTGCCCTACTGATGACGGCGTGCGGGGGCGGCGGCTCGGACGGTTCCGGCGGCGGCCAGGACTCCCAAGTCACCGTGGCCGCACTGCCGTTGACGGACTCCGCGGCGCTGTACATCGCCCGCGACCGCGGGCTGTTCAAGAAGGAGGGGCTGGATGTCCGCATCCAGCCCGTTCAGCAGAGCATCCAGGCGCTGCCCGCCCTGTCCAAGGGCCAGGTCGACGTGATCGCGAGCGCCAACTACGTAACCTTCCTCCAGGCCCAGGAGAAGGGCACGCTCGACGTGCGGATCCTCGCGGAGGGCGTGCGGATGGCGCCGCACATGATGGATGTCCTGGTGCCGAAGGGCTCCGCGATCAAGAACGCGGACGACCTCAAGGGCAAGAAGGTCGCGGTCAACATCCTCAACAACATCCAGACGCTGACGCTCGACGCGATCCTGGAGAAGCGGGGCGCCGGCACGCCCGCGTACCGGCAGATCGCGTTCCCGCAGATGGGGGCCGCCCTGGAGAAGGGCCAGGTCGACGCCGTGCATGTCGTCGAGCCCTTCGACAGCGCCATCCAGGACGACCTCAAGGCCAAGGTCCTCATCGACGGCGCCGCGAGCCCCGTCGAGTCGCTGCCCATCAGCGGGTACGTCACCACGGCGAAGTACGCGAAGCAGAACCCCGAAACCGCCGCCAAGTTCAAGCGCGCCATCGAGGCCGCCTCGAAGATCGCCGACGAGGACCCATCCGCCGTCCGCAAGGTGGTCCCCACGTACAGCAAGGTCAAGCCCGCGCAGGCCAAGTCGATGGGGCTGCCCGCGTATCCGGCGAGGACCGACCCCGCCCAGTTGCGGCGCCTCACCGAACTCATGCGGAAACAGGGGCTGTTGAAGAAGGACATCGACCCGTCGACGCTCGTCGTCAAGTGACCGGCCGCGTGCGCCGGAACGCCGGGCTCGGCGTCCTCGGCGTGCTGCTGGCCTTCGGCGTGTGCGAGGCGGTGTCGCGCGCGGGGATCGTCCGGCGCGAGTATCTGCCGCCCGCGTCCGACGTCCTGGCCCGTGCCGTCGAGTTGGCGGGTGACCCCGTGTTCCTCGACGGGGTCGGCGCCACGCTGCGCGCCTGGGTGCTCGGGCTCGCGCTCGCGTGTGCGATCGCCGTGCCGGCCGGACTGCTGCTCGGGAGCGTCCCGGTGGTCGACGCGGCGGTGCGCGCCATCGTGGAGTTCCTGCGGCCGCTGCCGTCCGTGGCGCTGATCCCGCTGGTGTCGCTGCTGCTCGGCTCCGGTACGGAGACGGAGGTCGCGCTCGTCACGTACGCGTCGGTGTGGCCGATCCTGTTCAACACGATGTACGGCCTCGGGGAGGGCGAGCCGCTGGCGAAGGACACGCTGCGCGCCTTCGGCTTCGGACGGGCCGCGGTGCTGCTGCGCGTCGAACTGGTCGGCGCGGCGCCGTTCATCGCCGCGGGCATCCGCATCTCGGCTGCCGTCGCGCTCGTCGTGGCCGTCGCCACGGAACTCCTGTCCGGGTTCGGCGAGGGTCTCGGCATCTTCATCGCGCAGGCCCAGCAGGCCACGGACGGCAACCGGGACGTGCTCGCGGGCGTGGTGTGGGCGGGCGTGCTCGGCCTGCTGATCAATGGCGTACTGGTGTGGGGCGAGCGGCGGATGTTCCCGTGGACGCCC
The DNA here is from genome assembly GCF_049844455.1 of Streptomyces fractus. Classification (NCBI taxonomy): domain Bacteria; kingdom Bacillati; phylum Actinomycetota; class Actinomycetes; order Kitasatosporales; family Streptomycetaceae; genus Streptomyces; species Streptomyces fractus. The sequence goes on from NZ_JBMYHI010000002.1 coordinate 885,680, forward strand.
GAGCGGCGGGCGGTGCGCGCATGACGAGGACGGAGACGACACCAACTACCCATCGAACCAAGGTGGTTGTGCGTTCGCGGAGCGCGGCAGGGTCCCTGCTGCGCTGGCCCGTCCTCGCGCTCGCCGTCGCGCTGTGGGAGGTGGGGGCCCGCGCGCACGGCAGCGTCTTCTTCCCGCCCCCGTCGCGCATCGCGCGGCACGCGTACGACCTGTGGTTCTCGGGGCCGGTCGGGCACGCCTTCCTCACCGACGCCGCGTTCGACACCATCGGCCCGAGCCTCGGCCGGATGGCGGTCGGATTCCTGCTCGCGGCCTTCGCCGGGATCGTGCTCGGGGTGGCGATCGGCCGTTCCCGGCGCGTGTACGCGCTGTGCGATCCCGTGCTGCAGTTCGCGCGGGCCGTCCCGCCGCCCGCCCTGGTCCCGGTCTTTGTCGTGGTCCTCGACTTCGGTACGCCGATGCAGATCACGTCGATCGTGTTCAGTGCCGTCTGGCCGGTGCTCGTGAACACCGCGGAGGGCGCCCGGAACACCGATCCGCTGCGCCTGGAGGTCGCCGCCGCGCTGCGGCTCACCACGGCCGAGCGGCTCCGGTACGTCATCGTGCCGTCCGCGCTCCCCCGCATCTTCGCCGGACTGCGCCTCAGCCTGTCACTCGCGCTGATCCTCATGGTGTTCTCGGAGCTGCTGCCGGGCACCGAGAACGGGATCGGCTTCATCCTCACCGACGCCCAGTCGCGCTCGGACCTGCTCACCGTGTGGGCGGCACTCGCACTGCTCGGCGTCCTCGGTTACCTGCTCAACAGCGGCCTGCTGGCCATCGAGAAACGCGTGCTCGGCACGGGGAGGACGGCATGACGACGACGGACGGGGCGAAGGACGGCACGGTGCTGGAGGCGGTCGTCGGGCTGCTGCGCGCCACCGGCATGACCACGGTCTTCGGCAACCCCGGCTCCACGGAGCTGAGTATGTTCCGGGACTTTCCCGACGACTTCCGCTACGTCCTGGGCCTCCAGGAGGCCACGGCCGTGGGCATGGCGGCGGGGCACAGCCTGGGCACGGGACACGCGGCGTTCGTCAGTCTGCACTCGGCGGGCGGCGTCGGGAACGCGCTCGGCGCCGTCTTCAACGCCTACCGGGACCGGGTGCCGCTGGTGATCGTCGCCGGTCAGCAGGCGCGCTCCCTGATCCAGTTGCGGCCCTTCCTCGGGGCCGACGAACCGGCCCAATTCCCGCGCCCGTACGTCAAGTTCGCGCGCCAGCCCGAGCGTGCCGAGGACGTTCCGGCCGTCCTCGCCGAGGCCCACCGCGTGGCGATGACACATCCGCGCGGCCCGGTGTTCGTGTCCGTACCCGAGGACGACTGGAACCGGGCGGCCCAGCCGGTCGAACCCCGGGCCGTGCACGCCGACTTCACCGCGAACCCGGACGCGCTCGCCACGCTCGCCGCCCGCCTCGACGCGTGCGCCCGACCCGCACTGGTCGTCGGCCCGGGCGTGGACGACGAGGCGGCGCTTCCCGAAGCGCTCGCGCTGGCGGAGCGGATCCGGGCGGGCGTCTGGATCCGCCCGCTGTCCGGCCGCTCGGGCTTCCCCGAGTCGCATCCGCTGTTCCAGGGGTTCCTGCCGCCAGTGGCAGGCCAGTTGGCCGGGCGCCTCGAACCGTACGATGTGGTGGTCGCGCTCGGGACGCCGGTGTTCACGTACCACGTGGCGGACGACAGCCCGCCGCTCGCGCCCGGCACCGAACTCTTCCACCTGGACTGCGACCCGGCCCAGGCGGCCTACCTCCCCACGGGCACGAGCCTGGTCACCACGCTGCGCCCGGCACTGACCCAACTCGCCTCTCTGGTGGGCGAGTCGGACCGCGAGCCGCCTCCGCCCCGCGTCCGCCCCACCCCGGTGACCGTCGCGGGCAGCGACCACCTCACACCCGAGCTGGTCCTCGACGAACTGCACCGGCGCCTGCCCCGCGACCGCGTGCTCGTCGAGGAGGCCCCGAGCCACCGCGACACGTTCCACGCGCGCGTCCCGGTCGACCGCTCGGGTGGCTTCCTGACCACGGGCAGCGGAGCGCTCGGCTGGGGGCTGCCGCTGGCCGTCGGCCGGGCGCTCGCCGACCACCGGCGCGTGGTGTGCGTGCTGGGCGACGGTTCGGCGATGTACTCGGTGCAGGCGCTGTGGACGGCGGCCCGGCACCGGGCACCTGTCTCGTTCATCGTCCTCGACAATGGCGGCTACGGGGCGGTGCGCGCGCTGGGCCGCCGGATCGGCATCGATTCGGCGCCCGGAACGGACATCGGCGGTATCGAATTCGCGGGCCTCGCCGCGTCGTTGGGCTGCGCGGCCGACTACGCGGACCGCCCGGACGACCTCGGCAAGGCCCTCGACCGCGCGGTGACACAGCTCGACGACGAGGCCGGCCCCCACCTGCTGCACCTCAAGGTCGCCGGCACCGAGGGCACACTCTACGAACCCTGGGCCAGGTGAGGGCCCGGCATGCTCCGTCTCACCGGCATCAGCCAGTCCTACGGCTCCCACCGCGTCCTGCACGACGTGTCACTGACCGTGCCGGACGGTCAACTCCTGTGTGTCGTAGGCCCGTCGGGCTGCGGCAAGTCGACGTTGCTTCGCACGATCGCGGGGCTGCTCCCCGTACAGGAGGGCTCGATCACCGTCGACGGCACACCGGTCACCGGGGTGCCCGACCGCCTGGCGGTCGTGTTCCAGGACTACGGACGCTCCCTGCTGCCCTGGCTCACGGTCCGGGACAACGTGGCGCTGCCGCTGCGCCGCCAGGGCCTGCGCCGCGCGGAACGGCGGGACGCGGCCGACCGCATCCTGGAACGCGTCGGCCTCGAAGCCTCGGCCCGCCGCCACCCCTGGCAGCTGTCCGGCGGCATGCAGCAACGCGTCGCGATCGCACGCGCGTTGGTGGTCCGCCCGTCGCTGCTCCTCATGGACGAGCCCTTCGGCTCCCTCGACGCGCAGACCCGCGAGGACCTGGAGGACCTGCTGCTCGACGTCCACCGCACGGACGGCACCACGATCGTGTTCGTCACGCACGACATCGACGAGAGTGTCTACGTCGGCGACCGCGTGGTCGCCCTCTCGCCCGCCCCCGACTCCGGTATCGCGCTCGACCTGCGCGTCCAACTCCCCGTGGAACGCGATCAGATCGCGACGCGAGGGCTGCCGGAGTTCGTGAAGCTGCGGGCGGAGGTGGGACGGACGGTCAGGGCCGCGAACCTCAACTGAAGGGGACGGCGTCGGCGGGGTCGGCGTGCCAGTTGGTGGCGATCGGCTTGGCCACGACAGCGGTGTCCGGGAGCTTCAGGGACACGGGGGCGATCCCGGTGTCTCCCACGGAGACGATGATCTGCCCGAACTCGACTCCGCCGTTCTCGTTCACGGACTTGGGGTTGACCCCCGCGTACGCCTTGGTGGAACCGGAGAGCTTGATGGTGTCACTGACGGCCTGCTCGGCGGGGCCCGCGTGGCTGTCGGGCGAGGAGCCGAAGGCGACGGCGGCGGTCTTGCCCTCCAGGTAGCAGGTGATGCCCGGCTTGGCCTTGGCGGTGAGCAGGTAGTAGCCGCCGGCCTGCGACTCCACACCGACGGTGAAGTCCAGGTCGTTGGTGCCGCAGGACTGGCCGACGCGCTCCTTCTTCGAGGCGCCGGTCCCGGTGGCACCCGCGCCGGCCTTGCCGTCGGCGCCTGCCTCGGCCTGCGTGGCGTCCTCGACCTTGGCACCGGATCCGGCGTTCGCGTCGGACTTCGTGTCTGCCTTGGCACCGTCGTGCGAGTCGGCCTTCGACCCGCTGGAGGTGCTCTGCTTGCCGCTGTCCTTCTCCGCGGCCCCCGAGGAGCACGCGGTCGCGGCCACCGACAGGGACACCGCGGCGAGCGCGGTCAGGACGATGCGGCCGGAACGGTGTGCGAGACGTACGGACATGGAACTGCTCCCCCGTTGGATGACTGTCGACTGGTCAAGTCGTTGTGCCATGACACTACGTGGGCGCTCATCATCGGCCGATCATGGACCTGTCCGGGTTGTGTAACACCGCCATGCCCATGCCCATGTGTCGGCGGCCGGTTCAGCCGGCCCTGCCGAGCGTCTCCTTCACAAGGCGGCGGGCGTACGCGGCGTCGATCCCGTCCGGGCGGAAGAGGATCCGGTACATGAGGGGTGCGACGACGCGATCGATGACCTTCTCGACGTCGGGGGCCTTCTCCCCGCGCCCCTTCGCGCGAGCGAGGACGACGTCGATCTGCTCGGCGGCGTAGGCGGAGCACTGGCCCGCGTTGCTGCCGTCCGGGTCGCCGAGGAGGGCGTCGCGGATGTAGGCGCGGCCGGCGGGCGAGGCCATCTCGTCGAGGAACTGCTCGGCCCACACCGTCAGGTCGAAGGAGAGGGAGCCGTGGTCCTTCGGATCCGTCTCGGGCCGCAGCCGCTCGACCGCCACGTCGGACAGCAGCGCCTGGAGGTCCCCCCAGCGCCGGTACACCGTCGAGGGTGTCACGCCCGCACGCTGGGCGACCATCGGCACGGTCAGCGCGTCCCGGCCCACCTCTGCGGCGAGTTCGCGTACGGCCTCGTGCACCGCCGTCTGGACCCGGGCGCTGCGCCCGCCGGGACGTGCCATCTGCCTGCTCATGGGACCCATGCTAAAGCGAAATCATTGCGTCTGTGCTCTCCGCTCTCTTCTCTGCGCGGGCGGCGGTCCGTCCGCTTCTCATGCCGCCTGCGCGAGCGCGCGGGCGGGCCGGGTCCGCTCGTAGGCGTGTCCGACCCGGAGGAGGGTGCGCTCGCCGAGGGGGCGGCCGAGAAGTTGCATGCCGATGGGCAGCCCGGCCGTGTCGTGGCCGACCGGTACGGACAGGGCAGGGATGCCGGTGATGTTCGCCGGGGACGACAGGCGTACGTAGGCGTCGGACACCGCTTCCACCGTGCCGTCGGCCCAGGTGATCGTCTCCTGGGACGCCTCGACGGCGGTCGCGGGGACGGCGGGCGCGGCGACCACGTCGACCTGCCGCAGCACGCGGGCCCACTCTTCCCGCATCAGCGTCCGGGAGCGCTGGGCCCGCAGGTAGTCCCCGGCGGGCATCAGCTCGCCGGCCTCGAGCAGGGTGCGGACGTCATCCTGGTAGAGCTCGGGGACCGTACGCAGGGTGCCTTCGTGGTACGCCGTCGCCTCGGGCACCATCAGCCCCCACTGCGTGGCCTGTACGTACCGGGCCATCGGAATGTCGATCTCGACGAGGGTGGCGCCGAGGTCCGCCAACTGGCCGATGGCACGCCGGACTTCGTCCTCCACCTCCGGTTGCACGTGGTCGAAGTAGTAGGTGCGGGGCACCCCGACGCGCAGCCCCGCGAGGCGCGTGTCCGCGCCCGGCCGGTAGTCCGTGACCGGGGCATGGAGCGAGGCCGGGTCGTCCGGGTCGTGCCCGACCAGCGCGCCGAGGACCAGCGCCGCGTCCTCGACGGTGCGGGTGATCGGGCCGACGTGGTCCAGCGACCAGGACAGGGAGGTGACGCCCCGACGGGGGACGAGGCCGTACGTCGGCTTCAGTCCGACGACGCCATTGAGCGCGGCCGGCACACGGATCGACCCGCCCGTGTCCGTCCCCAGCGCGAAGGTCGCCGCGCCGGAGGCGACGGCGACGGCGGATCCGCCGCTGGAACCTCCGGCGACCCGGCCGGGGTCCCAGGCGTTGCTGGTCTGCGGGGTGATCAGGCCGTAGGCGAACTCGTGCGTGTGCGTCTTGCCCAGCAGTACGGCGCCGGCCTCCGCCAGGCGGGCGGCGACCGCGCTGTCGGCCCGCGCGCGGTGACCGGCGCGCACCCGGGAGCCGGCCGTCGTCGCCACACCCTCGACGTCGATCACATCCTTGAGCCCCATGGGGATGCCGTGCAGCGGGCCTCGATGGCGGCCGGCGGACAAATCGCGCTCTGCGGCACGTGCGGCTTCGCGGGCCCGTTCGGCGGTGACGGTGACGTAGGCGCCGAGACCCGGCTCCACGTGTGCGAGGCGACTCAGGACCGAGTCCGTCAACTCGACTGGTGACAACCGGCGTTGCCCGATCGCGTCGGCGGCTTCACTCAGAGACATCTCATACGGCTGCAACGGGATTCTCCTGCTCGGGCTTCGTGAATTCCGGTCGTTCCGCGCGGTAGGCGAGGGCGGGCGGAGTGTCCCCGAAGTCCAGCTCCCGCAGGACCGCGACGACGGAACGGACGTGGTCGGCGGTGGCCGCGACGGCGGCACGGCGGTCGACATCGGACATGGACGGTCCCACGGTTCCTCCTTGAACCCAAACGCTAATCATTTGCGTTAGTGGACCGTAGCGCCTACGGTCCACTAACGCAAACACGTTGCTTTTAGCGTTCGGCTCCCCGCTTCGTGCCGCTTCGAAGGATGGATCCTCATGACCACCACCCCCTCCTGGACCGTCGGTGACATCACCGTCCACCGAATCGACGAGACACCCCTGCCGCCCGCCATGGGACCGTGGCTGCTGCCCGGCGCCACCCCGGAGCTCGTCGCCCAACAGGACTGGCTGCACCCGCACTTCACGGACGCCGACGGCACCCTCCGCATCGACAGCCACACGTTCGCCCTCACCGTCGGCGGACTGCGCGTCCTCGTCGACACCGGTGTCGGCAACGGCAAGGAGCGGGCCAACCCCGCCTGGCACGACCTCAAGACCGACTACCTGCGAATCCTCACCGACGCCGGATTCCCTCCGGACTCGATCGACCTGGTGATCCTCACCCACCTGCACGCCGACCATGTCGGCTGGAACACACGGAAGGTGGACGACACATGGGTGCCCACCTTCCCCCACGCCCGCTACCTGACCTCCCGCACGGAGCGGGAGTTCTGGGCCGCGTACGACATGGACGAGGCGCGCGAGCAGATGTTCCGGGACTCCGTGATCCCGGTGGAGGAGGCGGGGCTGCTCGCCCTCGTCGACGTCCCCGCCGATGGCCTCACCGTCGCCCCCGGCCTGCGCCTGCTCCCGACGCCGGGACACACCCCCGGCCACGTGGCCGTCGAACTCACCGGTGACGGCGGCACGGCGCTCATCACCGGCGACTGCGTCCACCACCCCGTACAGCTCGCCCACCCGGACATCGGCGCCTGCGTCGACATCGACCCGCACCGGTCCGAGGCCTCGCGTCGCGCGCTGCTCGACTCGCTCGCCGACACGGACACGCTCGTCCTGGGCACCCACTTCGCACCACCCACCGCCGGCCGCGTCGTCACCCACGATGGCGCTTACCGACTCTGCCCCGTCCCTGCCGGCCCGCACCGGCCCGCTCCCCAACTGGCGTCGCCCACTTCCCCCACAGCCCCTCGGAAGGTCGAATGAGGAATTGATGATGAGAAATTGATCTCGCACGAGGACTCACACGAGGAACCGAACGAGGAACCGACCCGGTGGAGGCAGGCTCATGACGGACACACGGAAGCGGCTGCGGGAGACCCTCCGGGAGCGGTCGGCGGTGCTCGCGCCTGGTGTGTACGACGGGTTGTCGGCGTCGCTGACGGCCGGGGCGGGGTTCCGCGCCGCCTACATGTCGGGGGCCGCGGTGGCGGCGGCGAACGGGCTGCCGGACATCGGGCTCGCCACGCAGACCGAGATGGTGCGTCAGGCCGGGCTGCTCGCCGGGGTGTTGGACATCCCACTGATCGCCGACGCGGACACCGGGTTCGGCGACATCACCCACACGTACCGGACCGTGCAGCTCTACGAGAACGCCGGGGTCGCCGCGATCCAGTTGGAGGACCAGGAGTTCCCCAAGCGCTGCGGACACCTCGACGCCAAGCGCGTGGTGGACGCCGAGGAGTTCGCCGCGAAGATCGAGGCGGCGGCCGAGGCGCGCCGCGATCCGGACACCGTCCTCATCGCGCGCACCGACTGCCGTGCCACGCACGGTTTCGACGAGGCCGTGCGCCGGGTCAACCGGTACGTGGAGGCGGGCGCGGACATGGTGTTCGTCGAGGCGCCGCAGACCGTCGAGGAGGTGCGGCGGGTGCCGTCCGAGGTCGCCGCGCCCGCGCTCTTCAACCTCGTGCCCGGCGGCAAGACACCTGACGCGGATCTCGACGTGCTGCGCGAGGCCGGGTACGCGCTGGTCATCATGCCGCTCGTCAACGTGGGCAGCGCGGCGGCCGCGATGCGCGACGCGCTGACCCGCGCGGCGACCGGCGACCTCGGCACCGCCGGACAGCTGCCGGTGCGCGGGCTGTTCGAGTCCGTCGGGCTCGGGTTCTGGGAGGACCTGCGGGGCCGGTACGACAAGGGGGCGGGACCCCGCGCCTGACAGGCCCGGTTCAGCCCACCGGACCGGTGGCGGCCGCCACGCCGCCAGGCGCCAGCCGCTCCCGGATGCCGTCGAAGTGCGTACGCATCGCGGAACGGTGGTGCGCGCCGCCGCGGGCCGGGTGCCGGTGCTCGCCGGAATCATCGACACCACCACCCCGCGCGTCCTCGACCACGCGGCCCGGGCGGCGGAGCTGGGTGCCGACGGGCTCGTGGCCACCGCGCCGTTCTACACGCGCACGCACCCGCTGGAGATCGCCCGGCACTTCCGGCGCATCCGCGCGAGCGTCGACCTTCCGTTGTTCGCCTACGACTTGCCGGTGTCGGTGCACAGCAAGCTGTCCGCCGCGCTGCTGCGGGAGTTGGCGCAGGACGGCACGCTGGCGGGCGTCAAGGACAGCAGCGGCGACGAGGGCGGGCTGCGCCGTCTTATCGTCGAACTGGGCGGCAGGCACGGCCGGGAGACCGGCCCCGCGCCCGGCTTCAGCGTCCTCACCGGCTCCGAACTCACCGTGGATGCCGCCCTGTTGGCAGGGGTCGACGGCGTCGTACCGGGCATCGGGAACGTGGACCCGGCCGCGTACGTACGCCTCTACGAGGCCACCCGCGCCGGCGACTGGGACCTCGCGGCGAAGGAGCAGGAGCGGCTCGTCGAGCTGTTCGGCATCGTCGATGCCGGACCGGAGGAGGACATGGGGCGCAGCTCGTCGGCGCTCGGGGCCTTCAAGGGCGCTCTGCGGCTGCTCGGTGTCATCGACGGCGGCGACACAGCGTTCCCGCAGATCCAGCTGAGCGAGGCGTCGGTCGAGAGCGTCGCCGCGCGCCTTCGGGCCGCCGGGCTCGCGCCGATCCGATGAGTCCCGGGCCCTTTCCCGTGTCCGCTCCCGTCATCGGGCTCGACCTGGGCGGCACGAAGATCGATGCCGCTCTGGTGGGTCCTGACGGGTCCGTGCTCGACCGGCACACGAGGCCAACACCCGCCTCCGAAGGGCCCGTTGTCGTCCTCGGCGCCCTCGCCGGAGCCGCGCGGGCCGTCGACCACGGCGCGTGGGCCGTCGGTGTCGCCGCGGCCGGCGTCATCGACCCTCGTACGGGGGTGGTGACCGCCTCGACCGACACGATCCGCGGGTGGGCGGGCACCGCGCTCGGCGCAGGCCTCGCGGAGCGCACAGGACTCCCGGTCGCCTGCGACAACGACGTGCGGGCCACGGCCGGTCCCGAACTGGCCGCGCTCGGCGGCGACGCCACGCTGCTGTTCGTCGCCGTGGGTACGGGGGTCGGGGGCGCCGTCGCCGCGGGCGGCCGCATGCTGCACGGGGTCGCGGGCATCGCCGGCCACCTCGGGCACCTGCCGAGCCCCGAGGCCGCGGGGCTCCCGTGCACCTGCGGCGCGAGCGGACACCTGGAGGCCGTCGCGTCCGGGCCCGGCATCACGGCCCTGTACGAGCGGCTCACCGGGCGGCCCGTCGACCGCCTGCAGACGGTCGCCGAGCGTGCGGCGGCCGGGGACGGCGACGCGGTCCGGGCGATCACGATCGGCGCGACGGCGACCGGGCGCGCCCTCGGCGGACTCGCCAACGCGCTCGGCCCCGACCGTGTGGTGGTCGCGGGCGGCGTGCCCCGGATCGGACCGCTGTACCGGGACGCACTGGACCGCGCGTTCGCGGCTGAACTCATGCCGCTGCTACGCCACTTGAGGCCGATGGCGCCACGCGACGGCACGGACGCGGCCGTGCTCGGCGCCGCCGCGCTGACCGCGACCGCACCCCTCCACCGCCCCCGACACCAGAAGCAGAATCTGTGATGACTACCAGCACGCTCTCTCCCGCCGCCCTCGCCGAGGCCATCGCCGGCCGGCTGATCGTGTCCTGCCAGGCCCCGCCCGGCGACCCGATGCGCGAGACCTCCACGCTCGTCCGCCTCGCCCGGTCCGCCGCCGCGGGTGGCGCGGCCGCCATACGCGCCAACGAACCCGAGGTGGTGGCCGCGATCCGCGCCGCGGTCGATCTGCCCCTGATCGGCCTCTGGAAGGACGGCGACACCAGCGTCTACATCACACCGACCGTCCGGCACGCCGTGGCGATCGCCGAGGCCGGCGCCGACGTGGTCGCGGTCGACGCCACCGACCGCCCGCGCCCCGACGGCAGCACCTTCGCCGCGGCGGCCGAGGCCGTGCACGCGGCGGGAGCCCTGGTGATGGCCGATGTCTCGACGTTCGACGAAGGTGTCACCGCGGCGTCCGAGGGCGCCGATTTGGTGTCCACCACACTCTCCGGCTACGTACCCGGCACCCCGAAGCAGGCCGGACCGGACCTCGCCCTCGTCGCCGCGCTCGCGGGGGCCCTCGACGTTCCCGTGGTCGCCGAGGGCCGCATCCGTACACCGCAGGAGGCCGCGCAGGCACTCGCGCGCGGCGCCCACAGCGTCGTCGTCGGCACAGCCATCACCGCCCCCACCTCCCTGACCGCCCGATTCGTCGCAGGACTCACCCAGCACTGACACGCCACCGCCCGCGGCCCGTGCTCCATGCCGAGGCGGTCCGACATTCTGGAGACACCGTGCGCCACCAAACCCACGACACACGTCCCTGGTACCGCGAGGTGACCGGTACCCAGTGGAAGTCGTTCTTCGCCGCCTGGGTCGGCTACGTCCTGGACGGCTTCGATTTCGTCCTGATCACCCTCGTCCTCACGGAGATCAGTGACGACTTCGGGCTCAGCACGGTGGAGGGCGCCGGCCTGGTGTCCGCCGCGTTCATCACCCGGTGGATCGGCGGCGCCGTCCTCGGCGCCCTCGGTGACCGCTACGGCCGCAAGCTGTCGATGGTGGTCAGCATCCTGCTGTACTCCCTCGGCACGTTCGCCTGCGGTTTCGCCTGGGACTACACCAGCCTGTTCGTCGCGCGGCTCGCCATCGGCATGGGGATGGCGGGCGAGTACAGCGCCAGCGCGACGTACGCGATGGAGAGCTGGCCGACGCGTCTGCGCAACCGGGCGAGCGGGTTCCTGATCTCCGGGTTCTCGGTCGGTTCGGTGCTGGCCGCCGAGGTGTACAAGTGGGTGGTGCCGTCGCTGGGTTGGCGGTGGATGTTCTACCTCGGCATCGTCCCTATCGTGGTCGCGCTGTGGCTGCGCCGGGCGCTGCCGGAGGCCGCGGAGTGGAGCGAGACGGTCGAGCGGGGAACGACGAAACCGAACCCGTTCCGCCCACTCTTCTCGACGCCGTCCCGCGCGACGATGAACACGGTCCTGGCGGTGGCCGCGACAGTCTCCCTCTTCGCCGTCTTCACACCCATCGGGGCGGGGTACGTGCCCGCGCTCTCCGTCGTCGCGGGCGTCGGCCTCATCGCGCTCGCGGCGCAGCTGGGCGGGCGCCGCAACTGGACGCTGTACGTGGCGATGACCGTGACGGTGTTCTTCGCGTTCCTCTACACCTGGCCCATCCAGGCGCTGCTGCCGACCTACCTCAAGTCGGACCTCGGCTACTCCGCCGACCAGGTCAGCAACGCGATGTTCTTCGCGGGCTTCGGCACGATGGCGGGCTGCTGGCTCGCCGGGTTCGTCGGTGACTGGATCGGCACGAAGAAGGCGTACGCGCTCACGCTCATCGCGTCGATGGTGTTCGTCTTCCCGGTCTTCGCGGTCAAGGACAACCTCCTCCTGCTGGGCGCGCTCCTGTTCGTACTCCAGGGCCTCAGCTTCGGCATCTCCGGGCTGCTGCCGCGCTACATCGGCGGCCACTTCCCCACGGAGAACCGGGCGGCCGCGCTCGGCTTCACGTACAACGTGGGTGCGCTCGGCGGCGCCGTGGCCCCCGTCCTCGGCGCCTCACTGGCGTCCGGAATGCCCCTCGGCCGGGCCCTCGCCGTCCTCACCTTCGCCGGCACCATCATCGTGGTCGCCCTCGTCGGCCTCGACGTCCCGGCCCGCCTCAACCGCCTGACCGACCCGGACGCGACACACGACCACCTGGCGACCGACCTGCCGTCGCCGGTGGCGGACACCCCGCAGCCGAACGGGGTGGGCGGGGCCTGACGGACGGGGTGCGCCGCGCCGTCACCGACGGGCGCGGCGCACGCACCCGGCACCGTTGACGACCTCCACGGTGTCCAGGCTCCAGCCGACGACACCGTTTCCCATGCGCCCGAGTTCGACGAGCTGCTGGGACGTGTTGCGGGTGCCTCCCTGCCTTGCCGGCACCGCGCCGGGAGAACGCCAAGCGGTCCACCACCTCTCGACATCCGGCTGAGCTGAGGCGGTGCGGTTCACTTCGCGGCGGGGCGCGGTGTGAGCACGCAGCTGACCCGACAGGAGCACACCAAACGCCCCCGCCCGTCGGTGAGTTCCACGTTGTACGTGGCCATGGAGTTTCCCAGGTGCACGGCGCGGGCCCTGCCGTGAACCACTCCGTTACGGGCGGAGCGGTGGTGCGTGGCGCTGACCTCGACGCCCACCGCGCTGCGGCTGGTGCCCGCGTACATGGCGGCCGCGGTGGAGGCCAGTGTCTCGGCGAAGGCGATCGAGGCGCCGCCGTGAAGCAGGCCCAACGGCTGTGTGTTGCCCTCCACAGGCATGACGCCGACGACGTCTTGGGCATTGGCCTCCAGGAGCCGAATGCCCAGCTTCCAGTACAGGCCGCCGGCTCCGAGCCCGGCCTCTCGCATCAGGGTGCCGAGCTCCTCCGGCAGATCGTCGGGCAAGACCTTGCCCATGTCTTCGTGTACGTCGGTCCCGGCAGGCACGGTCATCGCGGCGGACTCCTCACAACAGTCGCGTTTGTGCGGACAGAGCCGCGACCGCCCCGCGTGGATACGGGCGCTCGGAAAATTCCTTGGTCGAAGCGCTCCGTGGTGTGCCCATGCGCTGCCCGGCACCACCGCCACGTATCTCGCGACGGTCTTCGGGGCTCTGTGTGGCTGGGCGTGCGCGCGCATGCCCGGGTATGTGCGTCCAGAAGAAGAGGAGTGTGGCGATGCACGAACGGAAACTCGCGGTCATTACTGGGGGTTCACGCGGCATCGGTGCGGCCGTGGCCGAGCGTCTGGCCGCCGACGGCTACAACGTGGCGTTCTGCTACCAGTCGAACCGGACGGCAGGAGCTCGGGTCGCAGAGGTCCTTCAGCGGCGCGGGGCACGCGTCCATCACGACGTGTGTGACGTCACCGACCCGGACGCGGCCGCTGCGTTCCTAGCCAAGGCGGAAGTCGAACTGGGGCCGGTGCAAGCACTGGTGAACTCGGCCGGCATCGTCCGGGACAACCCCATGGTCCTCATGCCGTCCGCCGACTGGCGGTCCGTGATCGACACGAATCTCAGCGGCACCTTCAACTTCTGCAAACCCGCCGCCTTCGCCATGATGAAGCGCAGGGCGGGAGTGATCGTCAACATGTCGTCCGTTGCCGGGGTGTTCGGCCACGCCCGGCAGAGCAACTACTCCGCGGCGAAGGCGGGGGTGATCGGGATGAGCAAGGCGCTGGCAAAGGAAGTGGCGCGCAGCGGCATCCGCGTCAACGTGGTGGCTCCCGGCTTCATCGAGACGGACATGACGGCGCACCTGACCGAGAAGGCGCGCCAGGAGGCGCTCAAGAGCGTTCCACTGCGCCGGTTCGGCACCCCCGAATCGGTCGCGGACATCACCGCGTTCCTCCTCTCCGACCGCGCCGACTACATCACCGGGCAGACGTTCCAGGTCGACGGAGGGATCACCTTGTGAGTGCCATCTCGCACGGGTCGGACGCAGGTGGCCCCGGGGCGGCGCTGCCCGCCGCCCCGCGGGGCGCCGCCCTTGCGGACGACGCCTTGCTCGCCGAGATTGCCGAGGAGGCTGGGACGGTCCCGGAGGTCGTACGCGAGTCCGTCCGCGCTCTCGGGCGCTCCTTGACGGTCCCGGTCGACCGGCAATGCGGCAACCGCGGAACAGCATTTCTTTGACTTGACAAATCAATCACATGACCAACTCTTGACAATTCGAAGGCAGCCAGGGTCCGCCTTGACAGTAGAAGACGGAACTGGTTAGGCTCGGCTGAAGAAAGTAGTTAGTACCTACTAAATCAACTCGCACGGGGGCCCAGCACAATGCGCGGAGATCTGCACGTACCGCCCGCCGATATTTCAAGTTCGAACGAAATCCCTCGGGGCGCAGCGGGCTCCGTATCCGCACCTCAGCCCACCCTCTGTGCGGCACGCTGAGGCACCGCCTCTTCCTGCGCCACCAATTGGAATTCTTCATTCCATTCATGGCTGCCGAGCCACGCGTTAATTGCGTGACAAGCTCTCACTGCTGATTTCCGCACCCCTGACGCCGATGTCGGGGTGGCGATCCGTGCGCTTTGCGAAATCCGTCTCCCTGCGCCCTCCTGCCAGAGGAACGCGATACGCACATCCACTTCTCCCGCATGTCCCACAGAGGGGAATCATGAGCGAGTCGTACGACGTCATCGTGAACGGAGCGAGCATCGCCGGGTGCACCGCAGCCGTCCTGTATGCCCGACGAGGGGCCAGGGTCGCCCTGCTGGAGCGCCGCTCCAACATGTCCGCCTACAAGGTGCTGTGCACGCACTACATCCAGGCCTGTGGGCACGCGACGCTTGCCGAACTCGGGGTGACCCGAGAACTGGAGGACGCGGGCGCGGTACCCAACTCGGCCCACTACTGGACGCGTTGGGGATGGATCCGCCCCGAGGACGACCCGCTCGAGCGCAGCCTGCCCTTCGGGTACAACGTCCGCCGCCAGACCCTGGACCCGATCCTGCGCCGGCTCGCCCAGGACACCGACGGCGTCGACCTGCTCCTGGGACACACCCTCGACCGAGTGCTCACCGAAGGCGGCCGGGTCGTCGGCGTCTCCACGACGTCGGGCGGCGCGCGCCGGGAGCTGCGTGCCCGGCTCGTCGTCGGCGCCGACGGGAAGGACTCCACCGTCGGCCAACTCGTCGGAGCCGCCGCCAAGCGCGTCGCCAACCAGCGCTTCAGCTACTTCGCCCACTTCAAAGGACTGCCACGCCCGAAGGGCGATGTGACGCTGTCATGGTTCCGCGAGCCCGACGTCGGCTACGCGATGCCGAACGACGGTGACATCACCCTGGTCGCGTGCATCCCGTCGAAGAGCAGCCTCCCCCGGTTCCGGGAGGATCTGGAGGGCTCCTTCCGGGCGTTCGTCAAGTCGCTGCCCGGCGCGCCCGATCTGGACCGGGGCGAACTCGTCGGCAAGATCGTGGGAACCGTCAACTACCCGCTGGTCTCACGCCAACCCACCGGCCCCGGTTGGGCGCTCATCGGCGACGCGGCTCTGACGAGCGACCCCTTGTGGGGTGTGGGCTGCGGCTGGGCGCTGCAGAGCGCGCAGTGGCTGGTCGACGAGACTTCGGCAGCCGTACGAGCGGCCGGTGAACTGGACCGCTCGCTGGCCGCCTACCGCGGCCGCCGCTCGAAGCTGAAGGGCTATCAGTTCCTGATCTCCGACTTCGCCTCGGGCCGGCCCTTCAACGCCGTCGAGAAGCTCATGTTCTCGGCGGCGGCGCGTGACCCCGGAATGGCCCGGCACTTCCACACGTTCGGCTCGCGTCTCATCGGGACCGGGTCCTTCCTGTCACCTTCTTCACTCACCAAGGCAACTCTGGTGAATCTCCGCCATCGGCTGCGCCCCGCCACCGCGGTGCCTGCCGGCGGCGTGTGATGCCCTGCCTGCGCACGACAGTCCCCCACCTCTCAGCGAAGGGAAACATCATGCCTCAGACCAGTCAGAACCTGTTTCAGGCGGAGAAGTTGGAGCAGCTGCGGACGATCGTCGTCCAGGTGCTGGAGCTCGGCCCCGACGAGCTGACGGAGACGAGCCACTTCGTCAACGACCACGACGCGGACTCGCTGCTGGCACTGGAGATCCTTGCGCGGATCGAACTCGACCTCGGTGTGTCCATTCCGCAGGAGGACCTGCCGGAGATGGTCACGCTGACGGCCGTCTACGACGTCGTCGCCCGTAACGCCGGCTGGGAGATACCCAATGCGTGAATCCACGTCATGCCGGGTGGTGGTGACCGGACTCGGCGCCGTCAGCAGCCTGGGGGTGGGTGCCCATGCCTTCGCGGCCGGCATCCGCGCGGGACGCAGCGGAGTCTCCCCCATCCGCGGGTTCGACGCCGGCGGCTTCCCGTACACCATGGCCGGAGAGGTGCACGACTTCGAACCGCGCAGCGTGCTGCGTCGCATCGACCCCGGGGAATGGGGCCGCAGCGGGCTGTTCGCCGCGTCGGCCGCCCGGCTGGCCCTTCAGGACGCCGGCATCGCCCCCCACATCGTCGCCTCGGCGCGGTCCGGCTCGACCATCGGGACGACCAGCGGGGAGTCTGCGGTCATCGAGCAGCTCACCGAGCAGTGGGTCAAGGACAGTTTCAAGCGCCTCGCCCCGGACGCCGTGCGCAAGGTCCCGGCGAACCGGATCGCGAACGCGGTCAACGCCGAGCTGGGGCTCACCGGGGACGCCCAGACCATCGCCACAGCCTGTTCGGCGAGCAACTACGCGCTCGGCTACGCCTACGACATGGTGCGCAGCGGCGAGGCGGATTTCATGGTCAGCGGGGGCGCGGACTCCATCAACCGCTGGGCCCACGCCGGGTTCTTCCGCCTTGGCGCCCTCGCCGAGTCGGTGTGCCGCCCCTTCGACGCGGACCGCAGCGGCATCCTGACCGCGGAGGGCGGCGTCGCGCTGTTCCTCGAGCCGCTGGAGCATGCCCGGGCCAGGGGCGCCCGGATCTACGCCGAGGTGCTCGGCTACGGCGTCAACTGCGACGCCCGGCATCCGGTGTCCCCCGACCCGAACAGCATCGCCGACTGCATCCGTGCCGCCCACCGCAACGCGGGGGTGGAGCCGGCGCAGATCGACTACATCTGCGCCCACGGCACCGGGACCCCGACGAACGACGCGACGGAGGTCAAGGCGGTGCGCGAGGTGTTCGGGGACCGACTGCCGCCGATCAGCTCCATCAAGTCCGCGATCGGGCACACCATGGGCGCGGCAAGCGGCTTCGGTGCGCTGATGTGCTGCCTCGCCCTGCACGAGGGGTTCTTACCGCCGACCGCGAACGTCAGCCGCACCGACCCGGCACTGGGCCCGGGGGTGGACCCGGTTCCCGGGGTCGCGCGTCCTGCCGCTCCCCGCATCGTGCAGAACCATGGATTCGCCTTCGGCGGGAACAACGCCATCACCATCCTGGGGAGGGCGGCGTGAGTACCTTGACCGCACCCGTCACCACCACCGTCGCCCCCCTGGTCATCACCGGAACCGGCGTGCTGTCCGCAGCCGGGCACGGCATCGAGACACTTCAACCGTCCCGCGCGGCGCATGAACCCGCGCCTGCGGACCTGTCCGAGATCGCCGACGATCTCCCGCCGATCGCCCTGCGCGCCGTGGCGGATCTCAACGCCGAGGACTATCTCGGCGGGAAGGGCATCCGGCACCTGGACCGCACCACCAAACTCGCGCTGGTGGCGTGTGCGCGGGCGCTGCGCGAACTCCCGGTGCCGCTCGCGGACGGCGACAAGCCGCGTACCGGTGTCGTGATCGGGACGAGCACCGGCAGCATCCGCAGCTCCAGCGAGTTCTCCCGGGACACGCTGATCCAGGACAAGCCGTATCTGGTTCGGGCCAACCTCTTTCCCAACTCGGTCATGAACTGCTGCGCGGGTCAGATCGCCATCAGGTCCGAGCTGCGGGGCGTCAACGCCACGATCGCCGGCGGTCGGCTGTCGAGCCTGAACGCGATCCGCTACGCCCGCAACGTCATCATGGGCGGCCATGTCGACCGGGTCCTGGTCGGTGGGGTGGAGGAGCTGTGCCCGCAGTCCGCCTGGGGGTGGCATGTGTCGAAGGCGCTCACGGCCACGGCCGCGGTCGGTGAGGGCTGCGCCGTATTCGTCCTCGAACCGCCCGAGTCGGCGGCGGCCGCGGGCCGTACGGCCCTGGCCGAGGTGCTGGCCTGCGAGGTCTCCTCGACCGGTGGGGAACGCGGCAGCCTGGCCTCGACATTGGCCCGGTGCGTCGAGCGGGCCCTGGCGCGCAGCGGGGTGTCTGCCGACCAAATCGGTGCGGTGTCCCTCGGCTGCAGTGGGCACGTCGGGCTCGAGCGGGTCGAGGAGCGGGGCCTGCGAGAGGCACTGGGGGTGCTCCCCGGCCGTGTCCTGCGCGTCACCCGGCAGTTGGGCGAGACCTTCAGCGCCGGCGGATCGCTCCAGCTCGCCTCGGTGCTGGCATCCTGGCAGGAACCGGGGAATGACGGCGAGGTCGCCGTGGTGACCTCCCTCGCCTCGGACGGACACGTCGGCTGTCTGGTCGTGCGCCACCCCTCCCCCCGTCTGCCCGAGTGAGCGGGGGGACCCGGACGTGGCACACATGGCCCCAGCCGACGCGGACGTGGCGGATCTGGTGACCGCATGCCTCGATGGGGACCAGCGGGCGTGGGTACAGCTCGTGGACCAGTTCACCCCGATGGTGTGGACGATCACGCGCTCGCACCGCCTCTCCCCCGTCGACTGTCAGGATGTGTACCAGCTCACCTGGATGCGGGCCGTTCAGTACCTCCCGCAGCTGCGGGAGCGCGCCCAGGTGGCGGCGTGGCTGGCCACCACGGCCCGCCGCGAGTGCCTCAAGCACATCCAGCGGGGCAGGCGTCTGGTCCCGGTGGGCGACAGCCCCCTGTTCGACACGTACGAACGGGAGACGGAGCACCCGGACGAACCGGTCCTGCGACGCGCGGAGGCCGGCGAGGTGCTCGACGCCTTTCGGCAACTGCCCAGCCGGGACCAGGAGTTGCTCGGCGTCCTGCTGGCAGACCCGCCGCCGAGCTACGACGAGGCAAGCCGGCTGCTCGGGCTGCCGCGTGGGTCGCTCGGCCCGCTGCGGCGGCGCGCCCTGGCCCGGTTGCGCGGACTGCTGGAGGCCCGCACCCAGTGACCGGACGACGGCACAGGACTGGGCCGTAAAAAAGCGCCGACCTCCCGAAGGGTCCGTCCAGCGGAGCCCTTCGGGAGGCCGGCGCAGCTCGGCCGGGGGGGTGCGGCTACGCGACGATGCCGCGTTGGCCCGTCACCGAGTACACCTTCCGGATCCGGCCCGCGCCGTCGCACTCGAAGACGTCGGTCCCGCCGACGACACGGTCCGGGCCGATCCGCAGGTCCCACAGCGAGACGGCGAAGTCGGCGCCGGGAGTGAGCAGGTTCCGGACGAGCGAGAACTCGAGGTCGTTGTTCAGGGACGCCCGGAAGTCATGGACAAATGAATTGAGTTGGGCGGGTCCGAGGATGTCGTCCCCGTTGTGGGTCGAGGCATCGCGGCCGAAGAAGATCGAGAAATCCGGGGAGCAGATCTCGTCGGCAAGGTCGAGCGCTCCGTTCCACATGTCGTTCCACAGGGTGAGGGTCTTCAACTCGATCATGTCTGGTTCCACCGTTCTGTTCTTTGGCGGCGCAGGAACGCCGCCTCTCTGGCCTTCGCCACCTGTGCAGCGCGGCATCGCACGGTCGTGAAGGCGTGTGCCGCGCCGGCGAACACGTCGAGTTCGGTCGGCGCGCGGGTGCGCCACTTCGCCTCCATGGCGAGCGTCTGCAGAAGCAGCGCGTCCTCGGTGCCGACGCAGAAGCGGGCGGGCGGCACGCCGGGCAGCTCGGCACGCAGGGGCGAGGCGTCCGCCCGCTCCGCGCGCCCCGCATCGGGCATGAGCAGCGCGAGCGCGCGCTCCAGGCCCGTGGTGAGGTCGAAGGCTCCATAGTTCAGCGAGACGGCGGAGAACGGCTGCCTGCCGAGCCGCCGGGGCAGCTCGACGGCGGCCATGGCGGCCAGGTGTGCCCCGGCGGACTCGCCTCCGACGGCCAGGAACGGCAGGCCGTCGTCCGTGGGCCCGGCCAGCGCCTGGGCCACCGCAAGGACGTCCTCCAGGCAGGCCGGGTAACGGTGCTCGGGCGCCATCCGGTAGCCGACCGACGTGACCGTCAACTCGCTCTGGTCCGCCAGTCGTTGGAGCGTCGCATCGTGCATGGTGTGGCTGCCCAGGCACCATCCGCCGCCGTGCAGGTGCAGGTACCGCCCGTGTGACCGGGTCCGGGGGGCGAACGAGCGGACGGGTACCTGCTCGATGGTGGCATCGTGCGCGCTCGTCTCGGTGGTGTCACTGCCGAATCGGACGGTCTCGCGGTACTGGGCGAAGGTCATACCGGCAGGCACCTGGTAAAGCGTCGTCAGCCGGGACTTCAGCAGCTCACCGACGCGCAAGGACTCCTGGGCGTACTCGTGCCCGATGGTCGCGAGCGCCTCGGTGGCTTCGGGGCGTGTGGTCATCGCGCCGCCGCCAGGGCCACCACGGTGGACTGGCTGCCCAAGGCGAACGCGAAGGACAGCGCCGCGGTCAGCTCGGCTTCGCGCGGGCCGCCGAAGACTGAGTCGAGACCGCATTCGGCGTCGGGGCGGCTGCTGTTGCCCGTGGGCGCGATCGTCCCGGAGTCGAGCATGCAGGCCGTGGCTGCGATGTTGACGAGCGCGGAGGCGCCGAAGAGGTGGCCGTAGACAGGTTTGACCGAGGTCAGCGGGACGTCGGTGTACTCGCCGAAGACACGGCGGACGGCCCTGCTCTCGGCGAGGTCGTTGGTGCGCGTGCCGGTTCCGTGGCCGCAGACATGACCGATGTCGCCGACGGACAGGTCGGCCTTCTTGATGACCCGCTCCGCGAGCGCCGCCGTCTTCTCCCCCGACAGCTCCATGGTGGTGGGGTGTGCCGCTTCGTTGGCCACGCCGGTCGCCAGCACGAGCGCGTAGATGTGCGCGCCGCGCGCGACCGCGTCGGCCTCCCGCTCGAGGACGAGTGCGACGGCTCCCTCCCCGAGAGCGGTGCCGTCGCGGTCGGCGTCGTAAGGGCGGATCGAGTCCTGCGGCGTCGTGCCGGCACTCAGTACCCGGGAGGCCGGATCGGTGTAGACGCGCAGCAGGTCCGCGGTGAGCGGGAACTCATGGCCGGCCACGATCATGACGTCGGCCTCGTCCGCGTGCAGTTCGGCGGCCGCGGTGCGCAGCGCGTGGGTCCCACCGACACAGGCCGACGACACGGTCGAGACATAGCCCTGGACGCCGGTGCGGATGGCCGCGATGCCTGCGGGCGCGCCGGGCAGCCCGCCCAGGACGCGGCCGATCCCGGACGCCGAGGCGAATTCGCGTTCCCACCACTGCAGCGGTCCGCGCGAGGAGGAGGCGATGATGCCCGTACGGTGCGGATCGACGTCGCGGACTCCCGCGTCCACCAGCGCTTCGTCGATGCCTGCGAGGGCCGCGAGGATCTCCCGCGAGTACTTGCGCGCGTGCTTGGGGTCCAGTCCCTCGACCACGGGCTCGTGCGTGAGTTGACCGGCCATCACGGTCGGCACACCGAGGTCGTGGAACGCCCTGTACGCGCTGAGCGTCGATGTTCCGGCGCGCACGTGGCGCCAGAAGTCCCGGGCGGTGCGCACTCCGCCCGGCAGGGTGAACCCCATGCCGGTGATCGCGAGGCGGGTCATGCGGCACGCTCCTCGGGAACCTGGAGCACGGCGCAGGTGTAGGAGTAGCCGCCGCCTGCGCCCAGGACGAGCATGATGTCGCCCGGCGCCATGTCGTGTGCGGCCTCGGCATCGGCGAGGTTGGCGAGGAAATCGCCCGCACCCAGGTGCCCCGTCTCGCTGTAGCGGCACTCGATGCGGTCGCTGTACTTCTCCTCGATCGGCCCGATCATCAACTCGCGCACCTTGTCGCTCAGCCGGGGCGCGAGAACCTTGACGATCCTCGGGTCTCCTGGCGCCAGACGGGCGCTCGCGAGGGCCTTGTCGACCGCGTCGGTGATGCACTCGTGGGAGACCGCGCGCAGGCGGGGTCGGCCGCCCTCGTCCGAGAACTTCTCCGTCGGCATGGCGTTGAGGTACGGCACGGGCGCCTGGTGCGGGCCGAAGCCGTCGTAGTCGTCGCGGGTGCGCCACAGTTCGGGAGCGGCGGTGTGCTCTATGGCCAGGAGGTGGAAGGCGTCGCCGGGGTCGGGCGTGCCCACCACCGCCGCCGCCGCGCCGTCGCCGTAAGCCAGCATGACGTGACTGCGCCAATGGTCGACAGCCGGGGCGGTGAACCGGTCCGCGGCCACGATCAGCGCATGCGTCCGGCCGTCCAGGCACAGCTGTCCGGCGGCTAGGGAGAAGGACATGGCGGCGCCGTTGCAGGCCTGCTGGATGCCGACAGGGGTGCACGAGCGCGGCAGGCCCAGTCCCTCCGCAACACAGTGCGCGGCGGTGAAGAAGGGGTTGCCCTGGTAGTTCGTCCACGCGTACGCCAGCAGCCCGATGCCGTCCGTGGGTACGCCGGACGCGGTCAGCGCGGCTCGGCCGGCGGCCACGGCCATCGCAGGCGCGGACTCCGTTTCCCAGGACCGGCCGATGTGCAGGGTCACATCACCGTGCCGGGCCGCCTGTTCTGCGGTGAGGTTCCCGCCGCGCACCTCGTCCTGTGGGGTGCGTGTCTTGTCCGGGAACCAGCCGCGTGCCGCCCGTATCCCGAGGATCGGCCGGACCGTTGGTGTCTGCAGTGCCATGGATGCTCCTGAGGGATCTGGTCGGGATGCCTGTCCGGTGGGCTCAGGTCGTCTTGGTGACGGCTCCTTGGGACCAGCACTCGGTGATCTGCAGCGACTCGTCGACCTGGAAGATGTCGACGCCGACGAAGAGCACGTCCTCGCCCGGGACGTCGTAGGGCCAGCCAGTGGCGCCGGTCCAGGTGCCGGTGCCCACCCAGCGGAAGGCGAAGCGGCGGCGGGCTGGGTCGACGAACGGGCCCAACTGCGTTGCGTAGCGCAGTCCGTCGAACTTTCCGGAGAAACCGGAGACCCACTCGGACATCTGTGCCGGGCCGGAGATCTTCGACGGGTCGATCGTGGCGCCCACGTCGGGCAGGTGCAGCAGGTACCTGTCCGGGGAAATGATCTCGTGGGCGACATCGGAGTTCTCGTTCCACATGCGCAGCCACTTGTTCCATATCGCCTGCGCGGCAGCCGTGTTGAGCGTGAGCATGCGACGACCTCCTTCTATTCGGTGGCGGGGGCGGCCGGTCGGCGCGAGCCGATGAGGGCGACCGCGGCCGCGACGAGAGTGAGAGCGGCGCCGACGATCCACGCGTCGCGCAGGGCGGGCACCGGTGACGCTCCGCCCTGGGCGGCGCTGTCATGGATGACGAGGAGAAGGGCGACGCCGATCGCGATGCCCAGTTGCTTCGCCATGGTGTGCACGGCGGAGCCGGAGGCGTAGAAAGCCTGCGGGATGGCGGAGGAGACCTGGCCCGCGAACGCCGCCATCGCCACGATCGTGCCGATGGAGGTCAGCATCGAACCGGGCATGACGGCCA
Source organism: Streptomyces fractus (assembly GCF_049844455.1). Lineage (NCBI taxonomy): Bacteria > Bacillati > Actinomycetota > Actinomycetes > Kitasatosporales > Streptomycetaceae > Streptomyces > Streptomyces fractus. The sequence continues at coordinate 909,402 of NZ_JBMYHI010000002.1, forward strand.
GTACGTACGGCAGGTCCGTGGGGGCGGTGAAGATCCACCACGCCATCCCCGCGCCGAGGACGACACAGCCCAGGGCGGCGGTGCGGGGCAGACCGATGCCGCGCGCCATGCGTCCGGTGAGCATGGCGAAGATCGGCATCAGCACGGTGCCCGGTGCGATGGCCAGGCCGGTCTGGATCGCCGAGTAGCCGCGCACGTTCTGCGTCCACAGCACGACCGAAAGGAGCATGACGGCGAATCCCGCGCTGTAGACGAACGCGGCGACGTTGGTGCGGACGTAGACGGGCAGGGCGAGCAGTTCGCGCGGGACGACGGGTGAGGCGTGCCGCAGGTTGCGCAGCACGGCGATAGCCAGCATGACCGCCGCACAGGCGAATCCGAGCAGCGTGGTGGCCGAGCTCCAGCCCGCTTCGGGGGCTTCGACGAGGGCGAACACCGCGCCGCCCGCGAAGAGGGCCACGGCCAGGGCACCGATGAGGTCGGGGCCGGGGGCGGTGGTGGAGCGCGGCGACGATGCGGGCAGCACGCGGGTTCCCACGACGACGGCAAGGGCGCCGATCGGCACGTTGATCAGGAAGACCAGGCGCCAGTCGGACTGGACGAGCAGTCCGCCGACCACGGGGGCCATGGCCGCGGCGATGCCGCCGGCCGCCGTCCAGCTGCGCACGGCGCGCTGTTGCCGCTCGGGCGGGTTCACCTGCAGCAGCAGGCCCATGGACGTCGGGGTGAGCGCGGCGGCGCCGAGCGCCTGCACCGCGCGTGCCGCGATAAGGACGGGAAGGCTCGGCGCGAGCGCGCAGGCTCCGCTCGCCAGGGTGAACAGCACGAGCCCGGCGAGGAAGGTCTGCTTGCGGCCGAGGTGGTCGGCCAGCCGCCCCGCGGGGATCAGCGCAGCGGCGTAGAGGATCGTGTAAGCGTTGAGCGTCCAGCTGACGACCGCGTTGTCGTAACCGGGGAACTCGTGCTCGATCGCGGGGAAGGCGACGTTCACGATCATCATGTCGAGGCTGGTCAGCACGAACCCGCAGCACAGGACGGCGAAGACGATCGCTCGGCGGCGGTCGGCCACCTTGTCCACCGGTCGGGCGGCGGCGACGGCAGGCGTTTCGGTGCTCATGGTCGGTTCTTTCGGTTGTGTGCGGTCGGGTCGTCGCCGTCGTACGGCCGCTTCATCGGATGACGCCCTTGGTCGTCATCAGGTGCTCGGACAGGTAGCCGTCGTGGGGCACACCCGGTTTCATCCAGGTCGTGGCATGGGCGCCGATGTAGACGTTGGAGATGCTCGGTTCGTCCAGGAGCCGCTGGGCGAACTCCGTGTCCTCGGTGATCGCGGTGACGACGAGGGAGCCGGCCAGCGGCCCGATCCCCTCGGCGCGGTCGAACGGAGCGATCCATACGCAGGGAAAGGGCAGCTCCGCGCCGAGGACCGGGGCGCGGGCGTCGGGCGCGACGCGGACGACGGGACGCAGCACCGCCGTGCCCGGCCGCACGATCTCGACGAGCTCGGACGGTCCGTGGCCGGTGGTCCCCGCGGCGATCTGCCCCACGTGGTCGGCCAGTTGACGGGCCGTCGCCTCCGGCAGCTCGACGCGCGGGTGCTCGGCGGCGTACGCGGCGAGCCGCTCGGCGAGCGCGGCGGCGAAGGCGTCGGCCGTGGCGGCGTCCCCCCCACGAGCACCGCGGTGGTGCAGGTGCAGGCGGCGCCCCCGAGACCCGCGACGGACGCGGCGACGGTGTCGAGGTGCTCACGCCAGTCGACGTCGTCCGTGACGAGTGTCTTGGAGCGGCCGGGCCCCTGGGTGAGCACCGCCGGGTTCGCCGCGTACTTGTCGACGACGGCCTGGCCGCCGTAGACCAGCGCCCGGTCGGCCTGTTCGATGAGTGCGTCGGCGACGTCGTGCCCGGTGGGCAGCAGTGCCACCTGCTCGGCGAGGCCCGCCTCGCGGAAGGCGCGCACGAGGCGTTGCGGCGTGAAGGGTTCGCGGCTCGAGGGCCGCACGGCGACCGCGTAGCCGAGGGCCAGCGCGCTGGGCCAGAGGCTGTGCACGCCGGGCGTGTTGCCCGAGGCGTGCACGGCGAGGGTCCTCCCCGGCGCGCCCAGTAGGCCGCGCCGTCCCGCAGGCGGGGGTCGTCGATGTCGGTGACCGCGCCGCGGGGAATCTCCTGGGCGAGCGTGTCCGGCAACGCGCGCAGCGTCCGGGCGATGGCGGCGACCGAGGCGTGGGCGATGGCCCTCGGCACGCCGGCGCAGCGGCTGACCAGGTCGAGGTAGTCGTCGACCGTGCGGCCCTCCAGCACGGCGTTCTCGAACAGGTCGGCGGCCTTGGCGAGCAGCTCCAGGCGCCGCTCGTACGGCAGCACGGGGGCCTGTGCCAGGCGGGCGAAGGCGCGGGTGACATAGAGCCGGGGGACCTCGCTGATGGTCCCGATCTCCGTGCCGTCGGGCAGTGTGAGCGGCCTGCCGACGCGGGCCCGGTACTCACCGGCCCCGGTGATCGCGTCCACGTGGGTGAACTCGGCCGTGCTGTGGGGGGTGTTCATGATCAGTGGACCCCTTCGGTCTCAGTAGACCCCTTCGGTGACGGCGGAGCCGTCGAAGGTCTGTACCGGCGCCACATCGGCGACCGCGTCCCCGATGTGTCCGTCCTCTGCGGGCGTACGGACCGCGGTGTCGCGTTCCAGGTTGTTGGGGATCAGGGCGTACTTGGTGATGTGGTTCATGACGATCTGCCCGCGCTCCCCGTACGCGACCGGTCGCCCGGTCTGCGGGTCGACGACCCGGAAGAACACATACGGGGAGAACGGGTCGAACGTCGCGAGACCCGAGGGCTGTTCGTCCTTGCGCTCCACGGCGACGCTGAGGATGGTCGTACTGCCGTAGCCGCCGACGATCGGGATCCCGGGGAACACCTCCTCGCGCAGGATGGCGCGGGTGTCGGGATCCATGTGCGCGCCGCCCCAGGCGATGCGCTTGACCTTCGAGCGGACGAGGTCGACGAGCTCGGGGCGTTCGGCGATCTTCGTCAACAGAACGGGAATCGTCTGGATCATTCCGACGTCCTGGGTGGCCAGGATGTCGGCGGTCTGGTCGACCAAGTGGTCGACATAGGCGCCGAGTTCGTCGGCCCGGCCGCGCTCGATCAGCTTCTTGACCCACCGCGGGTCGACGTCGATGGTGAACCGCTTGCCGCCCAGGGCGTGCGACTGCCGGACCGTGACCTCGCCGATCATGTGCGGTCCCGACGGTGTCGTGGCGAGCAGGTTGACACCCGAACCACCAAGCCCCGAGGCGGCCTTGCGGCCCGCCCAGGCGAGGTAGCGGGAGAACCACTCCTCGAACATCAGGAACCGCTTGGGCCGGCCGGTGGTGCCGCCGCTCTCGAAGATGGCCGCGATCTTCGCGTCCCCGAGGCCCCGGGGCACCAGTTCCTCGGCGCTGACATCACGGAACTCGTCGATGAGGTTGGGGAACAGGGCGAGGTCCTCGACGGACTTGACGTCGGTCAGGGGGTCGAAGTCCAGCCGGGCCCTGCGTTCGAGCCAGAACGGCGAGCCCGTCTCGGGGCCGAAGTGCCATCGCATGAGGGTGCGTACGTAGGCGTCGGTGTCGGTGACCTTCTGCTGCGTCGGGTCGACGTCGAGAATCGACCAGTCGTGCGCGGCGGCGTCGGACATCGCTGGATCCTTTCGAACGGTGGGTGCATCACGAAAGAGGTGCGGGGGCGGGTACGCGCGTCAGCCACGTGGAGCGGCGGGGCCCACTTTCTGTACGAGCGCGGCCGACCAAGTGAAGCCGCCGCCACCGCCGATGACGAGCGCGTACTGTCGCTCGTCGATCAGCTCGGTGCGGCGCAGGTGGTCCAGGTTGGCGAGGAAGTCGCCCGCTCCCAGGTGCCCCGTCGTACGGCGTTCGCAGCGCAGGGTGGGCCGCAGGCGCGAGTCGATCGCCCCGGAGTACATGAGGTCGAGGACCTTGGGGCTCAGCCGGGGAAGCATCGTGGCCCGTACGTCGCTGACGCGGATGCCCGCGGTGGCGATGACGTCAGCGACGAGTTCACCGATGGTCTTGACGGCCGTGTCGCGGAACTCCTCGGTGCCACCGGAGCGCTCGAAGAAGGCGCGCTTGGTGGCCTTGACGTCGACGGCGGGCCTCAGTCGGTGTGGTGTGGTCCCGAATGCGTCGCCCTCGCGGTACATGGCCTCGAACCGCGACCGAGCCCGTGAGCCGAGGGCGCGGATGCGCAGGGCGTGCGTGTGCGGGCCGGGGCCAGGAGCGAGAATCGCACAGGTGCCGCCGTCCCCGTAGACGGTGTCGTAATCGCTGCCCCAGCGGTCAAAGCCGGGGCCGCCGAAGGTGTCCGCCGTAGTGGCCACGCTCAGGGCCGGGTCACCCGGCCCCGCGGACCGGATCCGCCTGACGGCGATGTCCAGGGCAGCGGCGCCGCCGTTGCACATCTGCCCGATGGCCATCGGGACGCACTGCTGGAATCCCGCCTCGTGTGCGATGAAGTGGGCGGGGGACCAGAAGTCGTGTCCCTGGTAGTAGATGTGACTGTGCATCAGGTAACCGACGTGATCGGGGTCGATGCCCGCTTCGACGGCGGCCTGGTGTGCCGCGGCCGCGGCGAGCACAGGCGCCGGTTCCGCACCCACATGCACGCTCTCCACATCCAGGCGGTTCGCCTCCTCGCGCGAGATCCGCCCCTGGCGCACGGCATCGGTGGAGCGCTCCACGCCCACCGGGAGCTCGACCGCGCTGCCGACGAGAAAGGCATCCGCCCCGCCCGGGGCCGCGCGTAATGACTCGGGCCGGGAACCCATGACGTCCCCCTGGTCGGCCGTCACGACCGGGCCCCCTCCGGGATCGCGGCCCCGAGCTGTCCGTACAGGTCGAGTTGGTCGTCGGTCAGCCAGTACTCGGCGATACGGCGGCCCTCGAGCCGCAGAATGTCGACGCCCCGGATCGACACCTCCGTGCCGGCCGGCGCGGTCGCCGTCGCCGGAACGCCGCCCTGCCACGTGCCGGTGAAATGCCAGCGCGCCATGACGAACCGGTCCTCCATGAGCCACGGACCGAGTTCCGCGACGAAGCGGGCGCCCGGCCGGTAGCAGTTCCGGAAGCCGGCGATCCACTGCGTCACGTCCTCGCGGGTGCTCAGCGACGCCGACGGCGGCATCCCGAACGTGGGCAGGTGGACGGTCACGCCATCGGCGATGAAGGTGGCGGGATCCGCCTCCCCCGTACCGTTCCACAAGCCCGTCCAGGATTCCCAGATCTCGCACCCGAGGCCGCCCGACGGAATGTCGACCGAGGGCCGTGTCGCTCGCATCGTTCTTCTCCTTCAATGTCGGCACTCAGGAGCCGCTCGAAGAATTTCGCCGTCCGGTTCCGCTTTCGAGAACCGACCACACCTGCAGAAACGTGAAGTAATTCAGGCGCGCAATTCGAACCGCGCGCCGGATTGGCTCAGACCAGTCGCGAACGCTCGGGCCACAGCACGTGGCGGCCGTGATCCGATGCACATGACTGTAGCCCGTCCCGTCGAGCACCGCAAGCACTAAGTAAGTAGCTACATACAAGTTGGTGAGACCCTCGAAGAACCTGATGACCTGCATCTTCATGGGTTCGCGAGAGGCCCTGCACCCCACAGATGCCTACTTCTAGTTAGTGATAACTTTCCACTTCGTACCCGCCCCGCAACCGGAAGGCCGGCCTCGGCCGCGGCGTCCGACCGAGCACCCCCTGCCCCCTCTCCCGGCCCACCACGTATGACACAATGAGCCATGCAAAAAACTCGTATGTCATCGACCGAACGGCGGGCGCAGATTCGCGATATCGCCATGCTCGAGTTCTCCCGGACCGGACTCTTCGGGACTTCCGCCGAGGTCATTGCACGCGCGGCCGGAGTAACGCAGCCGTACATTTTTCGACTGTTCGGCAGCAAGACGAGACTCTTCGTCGAATGCGTCCAGATCTCGTTCACCCAGTCGACGGCGCGCATGCTGGACGCCGCCGAGGGGCTGTCCGGTGTCAATGCGCTCGTCGCGATGGGAAACCAGTACCGGTCCAACCTGGAGAACAACCCCGACGTACTGATCCAGGGGCAGGCCTTCGCCGCCTGCGCCAACGAAGAGGTACGCGAGGCCGTCCGGGAGGCATACGGGAATCAGTGGCGCCAACTGGCCGAGCAGGCAGGGGTGGAGCCCGTCCAGATGAAGGTCTATATGGCGCTCGGACTGCTGCTGAACGACTTGACGGTGATCGACGCCAAGTCGTCCGCGAGCGCCGATGAACAGTGGGTGCACGACGCCTACACCGTCATCGACTCCTCCGTCTTCGCCGCGCTGGGGACATTGAGCAACGTCGAGAGATGAGCCGGCGCCTGCGACCGCGGGGGCTACACGTCGATCACCAGATCCTCCCGCGGCGTCGAACAGCACAGCAGGATCTTGTTGTCGGCGATCTCGCGGGGGCGGATGCCGCCCGCGTGGTGCATGTCGACGGAGCCGGACACGAGGGTCGTCTTGCAGGTTCCGCACATGCCCTGCGCGCAGGAGGCGGGGAGCGTGATGCCCTCGCGGGCGGCGGCCGTCAGGACGGGGGTCTCGGCGTCGCACTCGACGGTGCGTCCGGTGCGGGCCAGTTGGACCTTGAAGCCGGTGCCGACGGCGGGCACCGGTTCCGCTGCCGCCGGCGGCTCGAAGGTGAAGCTCTCCTCGTGGTGGTGGGACATGTCGAAGCCGTCGGAGGCGAGCATCTCGCGCACGGCCCGCATGTAGCCCGCCGGTCCGCAGGTGAACACCTCGCGTTCGGTGAGGTCGGGGACGAGGGAGCGCAGCACCTGGGTGTTCAGCTGGTCACCCTGGTCGTCGAGCAGGTGGCGTACCCGGAAGTTGGGTGACGCGGCCGCGATGAAGTCGAGTTCGCGGCGGAAGATGACGTCGTCGAAGGTGCGGGCGCTGTGGACGAAGACGACGTCCACGGGGTGGGCCAGGTCGTACAGCGTGCGGGTCATCGACATCAGCGGGGTCACACCGCTGCCTGCCGAGAGGAACAGGTACTTGGGGGCGGGGTGCCGGCTGATGGTGAACCGGCCGAGGGGGCCGCGCGCCCACACCGTGCCGCCGGGGGTCAGGTGGTCGTGCAGCCAGCTGGACACATGTCCGCCCGGGACGCGTTTCACCGTGATGGTGGCGAGGTCGGGGCGGGTGGGCGCCGAGGAGAGGGTGTAGCAGCGCTCGACGGGCTCGCCGTCGATGTCCAGGCAGAGGGTGAGGAACTGGCCGGGGTCGTGGCGGAACAGCCGCGGTTCGGTGGGGGCGAGGACGAAGGTCCGCACGTCCGCCGTCACGTCGTGGACCTGCCGACACACCAGCAGGCCGTCGGCCCAGGCGGGCGGAAGTCCCGCCGCCGTAAGTGTCGCTGTCGTCATGGCCCCTCCATGTGCGCTTCGAGGCGGGTGATGTACCAGGTGACGAAGGACTCGACCTGCGATTCGGTCGGGCTGTAGGGACCGGGTGCGTACGCGGGGCTGCGCACGCCCAGTTGGGCCCGGGAGACGAAGACCGCGTCCTGTTCGTTGGTGGCCACCCACACGCCGGTCAGGGTGTCGAGGTCGTAGTCGACGCCCTCCTCGGCGTCCGCGTGCACGAGCCATGTGGTGCGTACGAGGGTGCGGTCGGCGGCGAGCGGGATGACGGAGAACAGCACCGCGTGGTCGGCCGAGAAGTGGAACCAGGCGTTGGGTTGCAGGTGGAGGCCGAGGTGGCCGAGGCGCGCGGTCGGGAAGTCGGCGAGCAGGCGGCGCACGGCGGCCTTGCCGTCGGGGGTGAAGGACTCCCCCGCGAGGTCGAGCGGTTCGCGCTGGACGCGGAACCCGGTGGGACGGTCGACCAGTTCCTCGATGGTGGCGTGGGGCAGGCCGAGGGACTCGTACGTGGCACGGGCCTCGGCGTCGGCCTTCTGGAAACGCTCGAAGGTGGCCCGCATGCCCGGCGGCACCTCGTCCTCGGTGAAGTTGTAGAGCGGGAAGTAGCAGCGCTGGAGTTCGGGGTGGCCCGCGCAGTGGTAGCACTCGCGGTTGTTCTCCATGGTGAGCTTCCAGTTGCCGTGCTCGACGAGGTCGATCCGCTGGGCCACCTTGGCGCGCGCCAGGTTGTGCGGCGCGAGGTAGGGCTCGACGCGGGAGGCGAACTCGTCGAAGTCTGCGGGTGGTTCGGCGGCCAGGGACAGGAAAACGAGGCCTGCGACCGTGCGTACGTGGACGGCGCGCAGGCCGAAGCAGGAGCGGTCGAAGTCGGGCGGCTGCGACTCGGCGTGCAGCAGCGTCCCGTCGACTCCGTACGTCCAGTGGTGGTAGCCGCAGACGATGTTGCCGACGGAGCCGCACTCGTCGTTGAGGATGCGGGCGCCCCGGTGGCGGCACACGTTGTGGAAGGCCCTCACCTCTTCTTCGTCGTCGCGGACGACGATGACGGAGTACGGGCCGACGGTGACGGTGACGTAGTCGCCGGGTTCGGGGAGTTCCGCCTCGGCGGCCGCGAAGATCCAGCTGCGGGCGAAGACGGCGTCGACGTCGAGGCGGAAGAACGCGTCGCTGACGTAGAAGGGGGCTTCGAGGCTGTGTCCTGGGGTGCGGCGGGCGACGAGGTCGGCGGGGGTGGTTTCGGTGGCGGTGTCGGTGCCGGGGGTGTGAACAGTCATGGTGTGTCGCTCCGGAGGCTCGTCAGACCGGCAGGCACAGGCGCAGCGCGTCGTACACGGCGGCGTGGATGTTGCGGCTGGTGACCGCGTCGCCGATGCGGAACAGCTGGTAGCGGCCCGCCTCGTTGCGGACGACGGTCTGTGCCTCGCGGGCGAGGAGGGCCCGGTGGTCGACCTCGCCGAGGTTGCGGGAGGCGGGCAGCAGGTCGGTGTACAGCTCGTCGTTGGGGAGGGTGCCGTGCTCGACGACGACGTGGTCGACGACGCGTTCGGTGTCGGTGCCGGTGTACTCGCTGAACAGGGTGGCCACCAACCGGCCGCTCCCGTCTCCGTCGCGGCCCCGGCGCACGGAGCGCAGGCGTCGGGTGAGCGTGACGGTGACGTCGTGCTCGGTGAACGCCCTTAGATACGCAGGGGAGTTCATGCTGCCGACGTCGGGCGCGAGGGTGCGTTCCGGCGTCACATACTCCAGCCGGACGCCGTGCGTGGCGAGGAGTTCCGCGGCGTCCATGGCCGGGTAGCCGCCGTGGTCGTCGTAGATCAGGACGTCGCTGCCGGGGCGCGGGCGCAGGGAGCCGGACATCACGTCCCAGGTGTCCGCGACGAGCCCATCCCCCTCGGTCAGGAAGGAGCGGTTGGGGAGGCCGCCCGTTGCGATGATGACGAGGTCGGGGTGTTCGGCTAGCACGTCGGACGCTTCGGCGTACGCGCCCAGGCGCAGGTCGACGCCGAGGTGTTTGCACTCAGCTACGCGCCAGTCGACGATGCCGAGGAGGTCGTGGCGGCGCGGGTTCTGGGCGGCGAGCCGGATCTGCCCGCCCGCCTGGTCGCTCGCCTCGAACAGTACGACGTCGTGGCCGCGTTCGGCGAAGACGCGGGCGGCCTCAAGTCCCGCGGGTCCGCCGCCGACGACAACTGCCTTGCGCCGATGCCCGGTTGAGATCGGTACGGTGTGGGGGATCTGGAGTTCACGGCCGGTGGCCGGGTTGTGGATGCACTTGGTGTCGCCGGAGTCGTAGATCGCGTCCAGGCAGTAACTCGCCCCGACGCAGGGGCGGATGCGGTCCTCGTCACCGGAGCGGATCTTGGCGACGAGGTGCGGGTCGGCGATCTGCGCGCGGGTCATGCCGACGAGGTCGAGGAGGCCTTCACGCAGGGCGTGCCGGGCGGTGGCGGGGTCGGCGATACGGGCGGCGTGCATGACGGGGATGTCGAGGCGGCGACGTATCTCGCCGGTGAAGTCGAGGAAAGGGCCGAGCGGTGTACCCATCGAGGGGATCGTCCTCGACAGGGAGGCGTCGGATTCGATGGTGCCGCGGATGGCGCTGACGAAGTCGATGCCGTCGGCGGTGAACTGCTCGGCGGCGGCGATCCCTTCGGCGAAGGCGAGGCCGCCGGGGAGGGCTTCGTCCACCGCCATGCGGATGCCGACGACGAAGTCGGGGCCGACCGCCTCACGCACCGCGCGGATGACCCGCCGGGGGAAGGTCATCCGGCGTTCCAGGTCGCCGCCGTACGCGTCGTCCCGGTGATTGGTCGCCGGGGAGAGGAAGCCGTCGAGGAAGTGGCCGTAGGACTGCAACTCGATGCCGTCCAGGCCGCCTTCCTCGCAGCGCACCGCCGCGGCCGCGTAGTCGGCGACGATCCGGTCCAGGTCCCAGGGCTCGGCGGCCTTGGGGAACGCGCGGTGCGCGGGCTCGCGCAGCGGGGAGGCGGCGACCACCGGCAGCCAGTCCCCCGTGTAGTTGCTGGTACGGCGCCCGAGGTGGGTGACCTGGCACATGACGGCCGCGCCCGCCTCGTGCACGTCGTCGGCGAGCAGGCGCAGCCAGGGGACGATCTCGTCGCGGTAGAGCAGCAGGTTGCCGAAGGAGGGCGGGCTGTCCGGGGAGACGACCGCGGAGCCGCCGATCATCGTCAGGCCGACGCCGCCGCGGGCCTTCTCCAAGTGGTAGGCGCGGTACCGGTCCTTGGGCAGTCCGTCCTCCCCGAAGGCGGGCTCGTGGGACGTGCTGACCACTCGGTTGCGCAAGGTGAGGTGCTTCAGCCGGAAGGGCTGGAGCAGGGGATCCAGGTTCGTGTTCGGTGCGCGCACGACAGCTCCAAGGGAGGCAGGGAAGCTCTGTGGCCCGGACGTGATGACGCGGGGGCAACGGGCATGGCTGCGTGACGACGACGTCGCCACGTTCCCGTTTCGCGATACGAAACAACAACGCGATGCGAGACAAATGTGCGGCGCACGCGACCGCGTCGTCAACCCCTACCGCTGCGTAATCAGCCGCGCCGGATGTAGCCCTTGCGCCACGAGATCTTCTCGCCGGCCGCCACCAGCTGTTCGGCGAGCCCGGAGATCGTGCGGTCGTTGATCCGGAACGTCGGCCCCGACACGGTCACGGTGGCGATGACCTCGCCGTTCAGCGACCTGATGGGGGCGGACAGCGAGGCGAGCCCGATCTCCAGCTCCTCGCTGATGACGCCGTAACCCAGTTCGCGGACCCCCTGCAACTGCTCCTTCAGGAGCGCCGGGTCCGTGATGGTGTGCGGCGTGTACTCCTCCAGCGGCTGCTCGAGGATCCCTGCGGCCTCCGGCTGCGGCATGTGCGCCAGGAAGACCTTGCCCGCCGACGTGGCGTGCAGGGGGGTGCGCTTGCCGACCCAGTCGATGCTGGTGATCGCCGCGTTGCCGAGCACCTGGTCGATGCTGATGACGGCCTCGCCGTCGTACACCGCCACGTTCACCGTCTCGCCCACGGCGACGGCGAGCTCCTGGCAGACCGGCCGGCTCAGCAGCGACAGGTCGTTGCCCTTGGTCGCCCCGCCCGCGAGCTCGACCACCGTGTAGCCGATGCGGTAGCTGCCGCGCTCACTGTCCTGCTCGACGAGGCCGCGCGCTTCAAGGGTGGAGAGCAGCCGGTAGACGGTCGACTTGTGGATGTCGAGGGCGTCGGCGATCTCCGTGACGCCGGACGGCCCCTGCACGGCCAGCACTTGGAGGATCGACACCGCCCGGTCCACCGACTGCACCGACGTGTCCCGCACGCGACCTTTGCTGCTCATACGGGGAGCCTATCCAGGAAGGGCCTGCGCACACCGGCGGCGATCGCGCCGACAGGGCAGCGGGGACCCCGGACAGGCCCTACCTAGCCCCGCTTGACCCGCCCCCGTCGCCAGGAGATCTGCTCGGCGGCCTTCAGCAGGTGCACGGCCAGCGTGGGGACGGTGTCCTCGCGGATGCGGAAGGCGGGGCCCGCGAGGGTCACGGCGGCGACGACCGTGTCGTCCACGGCGCGGACCGGCGCGGCGAGGGAGACGAGGCCGATCTCGTACTCCTCGAACGAGACGGCGTACCCGCGCTCGCGTACGGCGGCGAGCTCCTTCGCGAGGTGCTCCTGGCGGGTGATGGTGCGGGGCGTGAACCGTTCCAGGCGCCTGCCCCGGGGCAATTCCGCGGGGAGCCTCCCGTGCCGGTCCGGGGCCGGGTGGGCGAGGAAGATCTTGCCCGCGGCGCTGGCGTGCAGCGGGCAGCGCCTGCCGACCCAGTCGACGCTGGCGATCGACGCCTCGCCCGCCACCTGGCCCACGGTGACCACGTCGCGGCCCTCGCGCACGGAGACGTTCACGGTGTCGCCCGCCGCCTCGGCCAGCTCCTGGCAGACGGGGCGGCTGAGCAGGAACAGATCGGTGTTCTTCGCGGCCGCGGCGGCGAGTTCGGTGAGCGGGTGACCGATGCGGTAGCGGCCGCGGCCCGCGCCCTGCTCGACGAGACCGCGCGCCTCAAGAGTGGCGAGCAACCGGAACACGGTCGTCTTGTGGACGCCGAGCTGCCCCGCGATCTCGGTGACGCCGCACGGCCCGCGTACGGCCAGGATCTGCAGGACCGACACCGCCCGGTCGACGGACTGGACCGCACGGTCGCGCGCTCGCCCACGGCTGCCGGTCCTCACCACAGCGCCCTCCAGCTCTCCGCCTCGGCGACCCAACTCGCCGCCCGTAGACGTTAATTCGCGGTTGCCCGGATGCAAGAGCCTTGACCGCCGTCAGGATCAACGGCATCGTCACACCGTACTGCACATTTGTTGCGCAATGCGAAACACCAGCCCGGACTTGTTCCAACCGCCCCGCGCGGACCCCTGGAGGTGGGGCACGGTGATAGAAGCAGCACGGCTGAACAAGGTTTTCGAATCCGCCGACAACACGGTGCACGCGGTGCGCGATGTCTCCTTCACCGTCGAACCAGGCGAACTCTTCGTCGTCATGGGCCTATCCGGGTCCGGGAAGTCGACTCTGCTGCGGATGCTCAACCGTCTCATCGAACCGACCTCGGGCGAACTCCGCGTCGACGGCCGGGACTTGCTGACGATGGACGACGCGAACCTGCGCGAGCTGCGCAACCGCAAGGTCAACATGATCTTCCAGCACTTCGCGCTCTTCCCCCACCGCACGGTCCGCGAGAACGCCGCGTACGGCATCCGGCTGCGCGGCGGCACCGCCGCCGAGCGGCAGGAGCGCTCCGACTGGGCGCTGCGCACCGTCGGCCTCGAGAAGTGGGCCGACGCCTATCCCAGCGCTCTGTCCGGCGGCATGCGCCAGCGCGTGGGCCTGGCCCGCGCGCTCGCCACGGACGCCGAAGTCATGCTCATGGACGAGCCGTTCAGCGCGCTCGACCCGCTGATCCGCCGAGACATGCAGGACCTCCTGCTCGGTCTGCAACGCGATCTGCGCCGCACCATCGTCTTCGTCACCCACGACCTCAACGAGGCGATGCGGCTCGGCGACCGGATCATGGTGATGCGGGACGGCGGCGTCGTACAGCTCGGCACCGCGACCGACATCCTCGACTCCCCCGCCGACGACTACGTACGCGACTTCGTCTCCGACGTCGACCGCTCCCGCGTGCTGACCGCCCGCGCCGTCATGCGCGACCCGCTGACGACGGCCGGCCTCGACGACGATCCCCGTGACGTCCTGCGCTCCCTGGCGGACATCGAGGCGGGGGCCGTCTACGTACTCGACACCGACGGACGCGTCGCCGGTGTGGCCCACGACGACGCCGTCGCACGGGCCGCCGAGGCGGGGCACGCCTCGTTGCGCGACAGCCCGGAGTGCCTGACCGACGCGTACGGGCGGGCGGGCCCCGACACGCTGCTCGTGGATCTGTTCGCGGCGGCCGGGCGGTACGCGGTGCCGCTGGCCGTGACGGACGACGACGGGCGGCTGCTCGGCGTCGTGCCCCGCGCGGCGCTGCTCACCGCTCTCTCCGCCCCGCGGGCCCCCAACTCCGTTGAAGCGGACGATACTTCCGAAGCATCAGGCAGCTCACAGGAGGAGGTGGCCGATGCTGTTCAGCGTTGATCTCGGCACCCCGGTCAACAAGGCCGTCGACTGGCTGACCGAGAACCTCAGCGGCCTCTTCGACGCCGTGACCACCGTGATGACGGAACTGGTCAACGCGGTCCTCTTCGTGCTGACGGCTCCTCACATGCTGGTCATCATCGCGGTGTTCACCGTTCTCGCGTTCGTCGCCCGCGGCTGGTTCTTCGCCGTCTACACCCTCGCCGCGTTCCTTCTCATCCAGGGCATGGGGCTGTGGACGCCTGCGATGCAGACGCTCGCCGTCGTGGTGGTCGCCTCGGTCTTCGCCGTGGTCATCGGCGTGCCGATCGGCATCTGGGCCGCCCGCAGTTCCCTGGCCAGCGCCCTGGTCCGGCCCGTCCTCGACTTCCTCCAGACGCTGCCGGTCTTCGTCTACCTCATTCCGGCGGTCTTCTTCTTCGGCATCGGTCTCGTGCCCGGCGTCGTCGCCACCATCGCCTTCGCCATCTCGCCCGCCGTGCGCCTCACCGAACTGGGCATCCGGCAGGTCGATCCGGAGGTCGTGGAGGCCGCGCACGCCTTCGGCGCGAAGCACGGCCAGATCCTGCGAGGTGTCCAACTCCCGCTGGCCCTGCCCTCGATCATGGCCGGCATCAACCAGGTCATCATGCTGGCGCTGTCCATGGTCGTCATCGCCGGCATGGTCGGCGCCGACGGTCTGGGGACGATCGTGGTGCGCGGCATCAGCCAGCTCGACGTCGGGATCGGCTTCCAGGGCGGCCTCGCCGTCGTGTTCCTCGCCATCTTCCTCGACCGCGTCACCAGCGCCCTCGCCACCCCCCGCATACGCCGCCGTCCGGGCCGCGGGCGCACCGGCACGACCCCGGTGGCCGACACGGAGAAGTCGCCCTCTCCCGCCTCGTCCACCACTCCGGTTTCCGCGTGAAGACAGGAGCTCCAGCCATGATCCGCAACCGACGCCGCCGCACCACCTATCTCTTCGGCTGCACCGCCGCCGCCCTCACCCTGCTCGCCACCGCATGCAGCGGAAACACCTCGAAGGTCGAGGGGGGCTCCGACGACAACAGCGGCGGCGGCTCGAAGACGGTCAAGCTGGCCTACGTCGCCGGTTGGGACGAGGGGGTCTCCGCGACCTTCCTGTGGAAGCAGATCCTGGAGGACAAGGGGTACAAGGTCGAGGCCCGCGACCTGGACATCGCCAGCACCTACACGGGCATCGCCAACAAGCAGGCCGACGTCTACCTCGACGCCTGGCTGCCGGTCACCCACGAGACGTACTGGAAGAAGCTCGGCCCCAAGATGGAGAAGCTCGGCACCTGGTACGAGCCGGCCGACCTCAACCTGACCGTCCCCAAGTACGTCAAGGACGTCAACACCATCGACGACCTGAAGGGGAAGGCCGGCGAGTTCGGCGGCAAGATCGTCGGTATCGAGGCGGGCTCGGGCCTGATGCGCCTGACCCGCTCCCCCGTGCTGCCGGACTACGGGCTCAAGAGCGAGTACAAGCTCACCGAGTCCAGCACGTCCGCAATGCTGTCCGCCCTGAAGAAGGCGGTCAACGACAAGAAGCCCATCGTGGTCACGCTCTGGCGTCCGCACTGGGCCTACACCTCGATGCCGCTGAAGGTCCTCAAGGACACCAAGAAGGCCTACGGCAAGCCCGACAAGGTCCAGATGGTCGCCTCCAAGGGCTACTCCAAGGCCAACCCCGAGGTCGCCGGCTGGCTGAAGAACTTCCACCTCACCAGCCAGCAACTGGGCAGCCTGGAACTCCTCCTCCAGAAGAAGGGCACGGGCAACGAACAGGCCGCGGCGAAGGAGTGGATCGCGGACAACAAGCAGTTGGTGGACAGCTGGCTCAAGTAGCCCCACCGGCACGGCACTTCACCGTTCGCCGTCGCGCAGCCGCAGGAGGTACGTGGCGGTGAGCGCCACGGCGCGGTCCTCGTCGGCCGACAGCTCGACGAGGGCGTGTGTCGCCGTCGCCCCGGGGATACCGGCGAGCGCTTGCGTGAGCCGGCCGCGGGCGGGGGCGTCGGTGGCGGGGCGGGCGAGGCGGCCGAGGCGATCGACGAGCGCGGTCGCGATGCGCTCCGCCGGTGCGGTGCGCTCCGCTGGTGCGGTCCCGTCCGCCGGTGTGTTGCCGTCCGCCGGTGTGTTGCCGTCCGCTGGTGTGTTGCCGTCTGCCGGTGCGGTGGCGTCCGCCGGTGCGGTGCGCTCCGCCGGTGCGGTCCCGTCCGCCGGTGTGTTGGCGCCCGCCGGTGCGGTCCCGTCCGCCGGTGCGGTCCCGTCCGCCGGTGCGGTGCCGTCCGCCGGTGCGGTGCCGTCCGCCGGTGCGGTGGCGTCCGCCGGTGCGGTCCCGTCCGCCGGTGCGGTCCCGTCCGCCGGTGCGGTCCCGTCCGCCGGTGCGGTCCCGTCCGCCGGTGCGGTGCCGTCCGCTGGTGTATTGCCGTCTACCGGTGCGGTCCCGTCCGCCGGTGCGGTGCCGTCCGCTGGTGTATTGCCGTCTACCGGTGCGGTCCCGTCCGCCGGTGTCGTGCCGTCCGCCGGAGTGGTGCCGCTCGCCAGTACGCTCAGCGCGTCCGCCGCGTCGGTGTCGTTCCTGCCTGCCACGATCATGTCGAGCAGTTCCGGGACCGCGTCGGCCGAGCCCCGGTTGCCGAGTGCCACTGCGGCGCGCCCCCGGACCACGGCGTCGGTGCTCGCGAGGACGCGTCGCAGCTCCGCGGTGGCCTCGTCGCCCGGCAGTTCGGCGACGCACTCAGCGGCCCGCTCCCGTACGGCGCCGAGCGGCGAGCCGAGCGCCTCCACCAGGAGCGGCAGGCTGTCGGCGCCGCCCGTGCGCACCAGCGCCCAGCGCAGGGCCCCGGCGACATTCGTGTCCGTCTCGCTCAACACCGCCTCGACCAGGGCCTCCACGGGCATCGCGTCCTGGCCGCCCGACGAAAGGGCCGCACGCTGCCGGGCGTCGGCGTTCTTCGAGCTCAACGCCTGGAGCAGCGCGACGACTTGGAGGACGTCCTCCCAGCCGCCGGGCTCCGCGGCGTCGATCCGGTTGAGGCGCGTGAGCAACTCGGTCTCGGCCGCGATGCGTTCACGCGTCTGCCGGATGAGATCACCGACGAGCGCCGAGGGCGTGAAGCCCGGTTCGTCGAGCGCGCGCCCGATCTCGCGCAGTGAGAGCCCCAGTGAGCGCAGACTCTCGATGTGGAAGATCCGCCGGATGTCGTCGCCCGAGTACTCCCGGTACCCGGAACCCGTGCGCTGCGAGGGCCGCACGAGGCCCAGCGACTCGTAATGCCGCAGCATGCGGGCACTGACCCCGGACCTTCGCGCCACCTCACCGATCAACACACTTCATCGTCCATCACGGGAGCCCCGTCGAGGGCCACGACGCGCTTCGCCTCCTCGATCGCGAAGCCGAACCCGGTGTCCGGGTCGCGCAGCACCTGTTGCGTGGCGAGGGCGTGCGCGCGCACGTCCGGGTCGGATGCCGTCGCCGCGGCGCGCAGTACGGGGGCCACCACGTCGCCGAGGTCGACGAGGGCCCGGCCCAGGCTGAGCTGCGTGTCCCGGCCGCCCCGGCCGAGCTGCGTCGCGAGCAGGGCGGCGAGGTCGGCCTTCGCGCCGGCCTCCTCCTCGTCCTCCGGTACGAGGACGACGGCGGCCCGCCAGGCACTGCGCGCCACATCGTCGTCGGGGTCCGTCAGCAGCTCCCGCGTGATGACCGGCCAGGCGCTCCGGTCGCCGATCTTGGAGAGCGTGTGCAGCGCCTGGCCGCGCGCCTGCGCCGGCCCCGACCGCACCTCGCGCACCAGCGCGGGGAGCGTCAGGGCCGCCGGGTGGCGGGTGAGCGCCCAGGTCAGCATGTCGCGGACGAAGAACTCCGGCTCGACCGCGCATCGCTCGACGAGCTTGCCGACGAACTGCGGGTCGGGCGCCGAGCCGACCGCCATCGCGGCCCGCAGCCGCACCGACGCGTCGCCGGCCTCCAGCCCCCGCAGCGCGCGCGAGGCCTCCGTGTCCTGCCCAGTGATCGTCATAGAGACCACCTCCTCGGCAAGCAGTGAAGACCTTGTCACCGTGTCAAGGTCAAACGCGCAGCGGCGGCACCGCCGGGACCTCGATCGCGTTCTCGATGTCGGCGTCCGTCAGCTTGAAGGCCTCGGGGTAGGCATCGCGGCGGGTGCGGCGGTCGGGTTCGCTCGTGCGCCAGGTGTAGAGGCAGCGGGTGCACTGGAGCACGTCCCACACGCCGGGGACGGGGGACGTGGCGATGCGGGTGACGGTGTCGGCGGGACAGCGGGGGCACTCGGCGCCGTCAACCAGCTTGCTGTTCATGGGAGTTGGCCTTTCTTGAGGGAAGGAGGGCTGCGGCGGAGGGTCAGTGGCGGGCGGCGATCATGTTCTGGAGACGCGTCGCCCACTCGGCCGTCTCGGGCAGGTCCTTGGCCGGTGTGGAGAAGTTGCCGCGGACGTCGGGTGCCACCGGGGTCGTCGCGTCGATGATCATCTTGCTGGTGATGCCGGCGGGCTGGGCGGCGGGCGCGAGTTCGAGGACCGACAGGTTCGGGATGACGACGACGTCGTCCTTCGGGTTGACCTTCGCCGACATGGCCCACATGACCTGCGGCAGGTTGAACGGATCCACGTCCTCGTCGACGACGATCACCTGGGCCACGTATCCGAGCCCGTGCGGAGTCGTCATCGCGCGCATGCCGACGGCCTTGGCGAAGCCGCCGTACCGCTTCTTCGTCGAGATGACCACCATCAGTCCGTGCGTGTACATGGCGTTGACGGCCTGCACCTCGGGGAACTCCGCGCGCAGCTGCTTGAGCAGCGGCACACATGTGTTGGGGCCGACGAGGTAGTCGCACTCGGTCCACGGCATGCCGAGGTAGAGGGACTCGAAGACCGGGTTCGTGCGGTACGAGACGCGGTCGACGCGGATGACGGGCATGCGGCGGCCGCCCGAGTAGTGTCCGGTGAACTCGCCGAAGGGGCCCTCGATCTGCCGCTTGCGCGACTCGATGACACCCTCGATGACGACCTCGCTGCCCCACGGCACGTCGAAGCCGGTGAGCGGTGCGGTGGCGATCGGAGCGGGCGCGCCGCGCAGCGCGCCGGCCATCTCGTACTCGCTCTGGTCGTACGCCATCGGCATGCCGGCGACGATCGCCATCACCGGGTCGTTGCCGAGGGTGATGGCGATGGGCAGGTCCTCGCCGACCTCCTCGGCCTTGCGCAGGTGCTGGGCGACGTCGTGCATCGGGACGGGCTGGAAGGCGAGGCGGTTCGCGCCGATGACCTCGATGCGGTACGTGCCCACGTTCTGCTTGCCGAAGTTGTCCGGGTCCTCGGGGTCGCGGGAGACGACGGCGGCCTTGTCGAGGTAGAAGCCGCCGTCACCGTCGTTGAGGCGGAAGAGCGGCAGGACCGAGAAGAGGTCGACGTCCTCGCCCTCCTGCGTGTTCTCGCGCCACGGCGCGTCCTCGCGGCGTTCGGGAGCGACGGGGAAGGCGTCCCAGCGCCGTGCGAACTCCTCGACCTGCTCCTTGACCGGCGTGTTCTTCGGCAGTCCGAGCGCGAGGGCGTGGTTGGCCCAGGAGCCGTGCACGTTCAGCGCGATGCGGGCGTCGGTGAAGCCCTTGACGTTGTCGAACCAGAGGGCGGGCGC
The DNA here is from genome assembly GCF_049844455.1 of Streptomyces fractus. Taxonomy (NCBI): domain Bacteria; kingdom Bacillati; phylum Actinomycetota; class Actinomycetes; order Kitasatosporales; family Streptomycetaceae; genus Streptomyces; species Streptomyces fractus. The sequence continues at coordinate 929,117 of NZ_JBMYHI010000002.1, forward strand.
ATTCTCGCCGATGCGGCCCGTCGCGTTGGCGGCCGCCGCGAGGTCGGGCTCGGGCAGCACCTCTTCGGAGATGCGCAGTAGCTGCCCCTCCTTCTCCAGGGTGCCGAGGAAGCTGCGCAGATCGTCATAGGGCATGAGTAACTCCTGAGTTCTGTACGGACGTTGTGGGCCCCTCGGCGAAGGCGGCGCGAGCGGAACGGGCGGTGCGGGCGGCGCGCATGCCGGCCCAGCGCTCGGCGGCGGGGGCGGGCAGGTCGAACTGGTCGAGGACCCGGGCGACGATGTGGTCGACGATGTCGTCGATGGTGCGCGGGTTGTTGTAGAAGGCGGGCATGGGCGGCACCAACTGGACTCCCATGCGGGCGAGTTCGAGCATGTTCCGCAGATGGATCTCGCTCAGTGGTGTCTCGCGCGGGACGAGGACGAGCTTGCGCCGCTCCTTGAGGACGACGTCCGCGGCCCGGGCCACGAGACCTTCGGCGTAGCCCGCGCTGATCCCCGCGAGGGTCTTCATCGAGCACGGCACGATGACCATGCCGTCGGTGCGGAACGAACCGGAGGAGATGGTGGCGCCCTGGTCGTCCGGATGGTGTGTCACGTCGGCGAGCGCCGACACCTGTGCCACCGACAGGCCGGTCTCCAGCTCGATCGTGGTGCGCGCCCAGCGGGAGAGCACCAGGTGCGTCTCCACCTCCGGCAGCTCGCGCAGACACTCGAGCAGCCGGACACCGAACGGGGCTCCCGTCGCCCCGGTCATTCCCACGACCAATCGCACAGGGCACTCCTCACACGTCGCTGACCTGTGCTTTCACGCTAGGCGGCGGGGCGGGGGCGGCAGCGGTACGCTCGGGACTCACGATGGGGAAAATCAGACAGGTACGGACCACGGGCCGCGTGGACCGCTCGGAACGCCCGGACGTCCAGGACCTCGAGTACACGCCGAACGTCGGCGCGCCGACCGGTGTGGAGGTCGAGGAGCTGGCCGACCTCCACGACCGCTCGCTGCGCCACGGCAACGATCCGTACGCGCCGCTGCGCCCCGCGTTCCACCAGTTGATCGGCGCGCGTGAGCGTCCGCTTCAGGTGGCCGTGGACTTCGTCGAGTACGAGCTGCGGCCCGGTTCGTGGCTGTGGATCCGGCCGGGCCAGGTGCAGCGCTTCGGCCCTGGCCTGAGGACGGCGGACGGCGTGGACGTGGTCTTCAAGGCGGGCTTCCTGCCGCCCGCGATCGTCTCGGCCGCGCACATGGACCCGCCGTACGAACAGCGTCCGCTGACACCGCGCGGCGCGGACGCTGAGGGGGTACGCCGGGCCCTCGACCACCTCACGTACGAGTACGGGTCGATGGCCTCGCTCCCCCTGGGCTCACACGTCGAGGCGCTGCGCGCGCTGCTGTCGGTGCTGGTGATACGACTCGCGAAGGTACGCGCCCCGGAGCCTGGCCCGACGGCGGCGTCCGGCACCTTCCACCGCTTCCACGCGGCCGTGGAACGCGACCACGCGGTGACCCGCCGGGTGGAGGACTACGCGGCGGCCCTCGGCTACAGCCCGCGCACGCTGACCCGTGCCACTCTCGCCGCGGCGGGCCGCACCGCGAAGCAGTACGTCGACGACCGGGTCCTCCTGGAGGCCAAACGCCTGCTCTGGCACAGCGGCCTCCCGGCGAAGGAGGTGGCGGTACGACTCGGCTTCGACGACCCGAGCGACTTCACGAAGTTCTTCCGGCTGCGGACCGGGGTGACACCGGGGGCGTTCCGGGCGGGGCCCTGACGGCCCCGGGGGCGCGCCCTCAAGCCGCCTGGAGAAAGGGGTAGTCGGTGTAGCCCTCGGCGCCCGGCGAGTAGAACAGCTCGGTGCGGGGTTCGTTCTCGGGGTGCCCGTTCCGCCAGCGCTCGACGAGGTCGGGGTTGGCGATGACGGCCCGGCCCACGACGACGGCGTCGGCGTGGTCGGCCTCGATCCGCCCTATCGCGTCCTCGCGGGTGGTCTGGCCGCCGAGGAAGCCGCTGTTGACGATCAGCCTGCCGTCGAAGCGCCGCCGCAGTTCCTGCACGAGGTCGCCGCCCGGCTCGCCGTGCAGGACGGACAGGTAGGCCAGGCCCAGCGGGCGCAGCTGGTCCATCAGCGTGCCGTAGGTGGCCAGGGCGTCGTCGCGGTCGGTCTCGAAGACGTCCGCGAGGGCGATCTCCGGCGAGATGCGCAGTCCGACCCGCTCGGCGCCGACGGCCTCGGCGACGGCCGTGGCCACCTCGACGACGAAGCGGGCCCGGTTCTCGGGCGAGCCGCCGTACTCGTCGGTGCGCTGGTTGGCCGCCGGGGAGAGGAACTGGTGCAGCAGGTAGCCGTTGGCTCCGTGGATCTCCACGCCGTCAGCGCCCGCCTCGACGGCCCGGCGGGCCGCGGCGACGAAGTCCTCCAGGGCTTCCCGTGTCTCGGCGGTGGTCATCGCCTCCGGTGTGGCGAAGGGCTGCTCTCCCTTCTCCGTGAACGTCTTGCCGTCGATGGCGATCGCGCTGGGGGCGAGGATGCGGCGGCCGCCGTTGATGTCGGGGTGGTTGGCGCGGCCGGCGTGCATGATCTGGAGGAAGATGCGGCCGCCCTCGGCGTGCACCGCCTCGAACACCTTGCGCCAGCCGGCCGCCTGCTCGTCGGTGGCGATGCCCGGCGCGCCGACCCAGCCCTGCGACGCGTGGTCGGGGTAGGTCCCCTCGCTGATGATCAGGCCGACGCTCGCCCGCTGCCGGTAGTACTCGGCCATCAGGTCCCCGGGAACACCGGTGGAACCGGCGCGGACCCGGGTCAGCGGGGCCATGACGACGCGGTTGGCGAGCTCGACCTTCCCGAGGGTGACGGGGGAGAAAAGCGACGGAACAGTCGAATTCTCGGAGGTGTTGACAGACATGAGCGTCCTTAGGGAGGGCAATGCGAGGGGATTACGGGAGGGGGACCGTCCCGCTCGTCCACCGTAACCCATGTACGCATTAGCGCGAACATAAGGCTCGCGTTACCCTTCCCCTATGGCCAGCCGCACCGCATCCCCGCTCACCCACCCCGACGTGGACGACTTCGACCTCTTCAAGGTCATGAGCGCGCTGACCGACGACACCCGGCTCGCCATCGTCGTCACCCTCGCCGCCTCCCCGGGCCTGGCCTGCAACGGGTTCAACCAGGACGTCACCGCGTCGGTCCTCACCCGCCACTTCCGCGTACTCCGCGAGGCCGGTGTCGTCCGACAGCACGACGTCGGCACGCGTCGCTACAACACGCTGCGCAAGGAAGAGCTGGACCAGCGGTTCCCCGGCCTCCTCGACCTCGTCCTCAAGGAGGGCGCTTCGCGCGTGACACCCCACACGGACAGCGACCGCGCCTGACGCCTGACGCCACCGACGCACTCACAACCTCTATGTACGCGCCGACGCGAACATGCGTTACGGTGGAGGAGCAGGCCCGGCCGACACACGGCTACAGGGCTGCCCACTCCCCCTCCCCCCTCCCATGAGGAGAACCACGACATGACCACTGTCGCCGCGTACGCAGCCCTTACGTCCAAGGCTCCGCTGGAGCGCACCACCATCGAGCGGCGTGCGGTCCGCGAGCACGACGTGCTCATCGACATCAAGTTCACCGGTGTCTGCCACACCGACATCAGCCAGACCCGCGAGGGCTGGGGCCCGGGCATCTTCCCGATGGTCCCGGGCCACGAGATCGCCGGCGTCGTCTCCGAGGTCGGCCCCGGTGTCACCAAGTACCAGGTCGGCGACCGCGTGGGTGTCGGCTGCCTGGTCGACTCCTGCCGCGAGTGCGACAACTGCAAGGCCGGCCTGGAGCAGATGTGCACCAACGGCGGCATGACCTCCACGTACGGCGCCATCGGCCGTGACGGCGACGTCACCTACGGCGGCTACTCCCAGAAGGTCGTCGTCGACGAGAACTACGTCGTCCGCATCCCCGACAGCCTCTCCCTCGAGGCCGCGGCGCCCCTGCTGTGCGCCGGCATCACCATGTACTCCCCGCTCAAGCAGCGGGGCGCGGGTCCCGGCAAGAAGGTCGCCATCCTCGGCCTCGGCGGCCTCGGCCACATGGGCGTCAAGATCGCGCACGCGCTCGGCGCGGAGGTCACCGTCCTCTCGCAGTCGCTGCGCAAGAAGGACGACGGACTGAAGCTGGGCGCCGACCACTACTACGCCACCAGCGACCCGGCCACCTTCCAGGAACTGGCGGGCAGCTTCGACCTCATCGTGTCCACGGTGTCGGCGCCGCTGGACTTCGCCGCGTACCTGGGCCTGCTCAAGACGGACGGCGCGCTGGTCAACGTCGGCGTCCCCGAGGAGCCGATCTCCCTCAACCTCTTCTCCCTCATCGCCGGCAACAAGACCCTCGCCGGTTCGGCGATGGGCGGCATCCCCGAGACCCAGGAGATGCTCGACTTCTGCGCGGAGCACGGCCTCGGCGCCGAGATCGAACTCATCGCCGCCTCCGACATCAACGAGGCCTACGAGCGCATGGAAGCCAGCGATGTGCGCTACCGGTTCGTGATCGACGCCGCGACCATCTGATCCTCGCCGCACGACCACCGGGCTCTCTCGGAACCGCGGTGGTTCCGGTGTCAGTCCTCGCCACCGGAACCACGGCAGGTCACGTCGCCCGCGGCCCGAAGACGGCCGGCGAACGGAACCAGTCCGGCGCGAGGATCGACATCACGACGGCGTCCACCCACTCCCCGTCCCACAGCAACGCGTCCCTCAGCACACCCTCGGGGCGCGGAGGTTGGACGCGGTGCGGTCCCAGCGCCTCGAAGGCGTATCCGACGATCATCCTCGTCGCCTCGGTCCCCAGGCCGTGCAGCTCTCGTCGGCCGGGTCCCACTCGTTGAGGACGCCCTCCCCGACGACGCGGCCCGTCGCCCGCTCCACCACCGCGAGATCCAGCCGGTCGTCCTGGTCGGCACGGGTGCCGTACCAGGCACGCAGCCGCGACTCGTCGAACCCGTCGCGGTCACGGCTCCCGGTCAGCCGCGCCACCTGCGGGTCGCGGAACAACAGACGTCAGTCACGGTGGCGGGTCGCAGCAGGGGCAACTCCCCTGCCAAGGTGGGCTTGAGGCGGAAGACCCGGGGCGGCCGGATCAACCGCGCCGCCGGCACCACGTCGGGCCGATACCGCGACCGGGTGGCCAGTCCCCCGCGGGGCCGGCCACCCACCCGGTCACTGAGCGGCAGCGGCTCAGCGGCGGATTTCCTCGATCTTCAGCATCTTCGTGATGACCTTGTCCAGTTCGCCGTCCTCGAAGACCTTCTTCCAGTCGTCCTTGACGATGGAGTCGCGGCCGTAGTCCATGGCGATCAGGCAGGCGTCGGAGAACGGGTTGTCGCCCTTGAGGGTGTTGGCGAGGGCGACCTGAGTGTGGCCGAGGAGCATCGCGCGGGCCGCCTTCTCGGGGACGCCCACGGTGTGCACGGTCTCGTGGAGCGCCTCGTTGAGGAGGGCGCCGACCATGCAGGCGATGGTCTCGACGAGGGTCGGCTCCAGGACGGCGAGCTGCTTGACGGTGACCCAGTGGACGTCGACGACCGGCGCGTACATGACGCGGATGACGGACCCGGCGAGCTCCTGCTTGTCCGCGTCGCCGCCCTCGTACGCGGCGACGACCTCCTGCGGGGCCGCGATGCCACCGAAGGTGTCGTCGACCTCGGCCTGCGTCTTGCGCTGGAGGAAGACGGACGGGTGGCAGGGGTGGGCACACACGTAGTGCACGTCGGCGCGCGGGTGCAGCAGACCCGCGTAGGCGGCCGCCGGGTCGAGGGTGAGGACGACGGCGCCCGGCTTCAGGAGCGGGACGAGCTGCTCGGAGACCTTGCCGAGGACGATGTCCGGGACGGCCAGGATCAGGACGTCGGCCGCCTGGGCGGCGGTCTCGGAGTCGGTCAGCTCACGGCCGAGCGAGCGGATCAGCTCCTGGCCCTTGGGCGAGTTCTCGGAGAAGAGGACGGTGAAGTCGCTCTCGACCAGGTTGTTGGAGACACGCTGGCCCATCTTGCCGGCGGCCCCGATGACGGCAACGGTCGTGTTGTTCTCGGCGGCCATGTTCATTCGCCCTTCAGGAGTGTGCTGATGCTGTGCTTGGTCCACTGGTGTTCGAGCTCGGCGGTGACATCGAAGCCACCGTCCTGCCACGGGAGCCAGTGCTCCACGATCTGGTTGACCGACGCGGGGTCCGGGGCGTGGTCCCGGACGACGGCGATCATCGACGAGTAGTCCAGGAGGCCCGTGCCGAGTGGCGCACCCGCGTAGGTGAAGCCCACCCAGCCGTCCCTGCGGCTGAACGCGAAGTCCTTGACGTGGATGTTCACCACGTAGGGGGCGGTCAACTCGACCACCTGGGACGGGTGTTCAAGGCGGGCGACGCAGTTGCCGGGGTCGAGGACGACGCCGAGGCGCGGGCTGTCGACGGTGCTGACGACGTCGACGAGGTCGGCGGTGGCCACCTGCTCGTACGTCTCCAGGCCGAGCGTGACGCCCTGCTCCTCGTAGCCGCCGATGGCCTGCTTCAGCAGGGCGATCGACTCTTCGACGCCGGGCTTGTGGTCGGTGGTGTGCAGCATGGAGCGTACGAAGGTGACGCCGAGCCGCTCCGCGATGCGCAGGTAGCGCTCCAGGTGGTCCGGGGTGATGCCGCGGGTGCCGAGTTCGAGGGTGACACCGAGGTCTGCGGCTGCCGCCTTCAGCTCGGCGAGCTGCGCGTCGTCGTAGGACTCGATGGGTGCGTAGTCGCAGATCTGGAAGACCTGGCCGCCGAGGCCGTGGATGTCCCGGAGCATGTCCAGGGCCGTCATGGGCCGCGGGGCGCGCGAGGAGATGCGCCAGAAGTACGCGTAGGTGCTGATGCCGTACGCCATGTCAGGCCACCTCCGTGCGGGAGTCGGCGGGCGCGATCTCGTCGAGGATGCGGCCGACGGCCTCCGGGTCGTGGGCGAAGCGGCCGAGGAAGAGGCCGCCGACGGAGCCGCCGAGGCGGGTGAGCAGCCCTGGGCCCGCGCTGCCGCCGTAGATGACGGTGGAACCGGCGTGCTGGGGGCGGGAGTTGAGCCATCCCCCGAGCGCCGCGCACACCGTGGTGATGTGTTCCGGCGAGGCCGGTTCGGGCGCGCCGATGGCCCACTGCGGCTCGTAGGCGAGGACGACGGAGCCGCGCATGCCGTACAGCAGGCGGGCGGCCTCGGCGACGGTGCGGCGCGCGGCCTCCTCGGGCTCCACGGGGTCGAGCTCACCGACGCACAGGACCGGGGTGAGACCGTTGCGCAGCGCGGCGCCGGTCTTCGCGGCGACGACCGTGTCGCCCTCCCCGTACAGGCGGCGCCGCTCGGCGTGCCCGACCTCGGCGTAGCGGCAGCCGATCTCCTTGAGGTAGGGACCCGACACCTCGCCCGTGTAGGCGCCCACGTCCTCCGTGGCGATGTCCTGCGCGCCGACGTCGACGCCGCTGCGCGCGAGGATCCCGGCCACCGGCACGATCGCGGGGAAGGCGGGCAGCACGAACAGGCGCGCCTTACCGCTGGTGACGGCCGGGTGCCGGTCCGCCAACTGCACGATGCGGCGGGACCAGTTGAGGGTCTGGTGGTGGCCGAAGTACATCTTCAGGCTCACGCCGAGCAGGACGGGGGCGTTCATCAGGCGGCCTCGTAGTCACACATCAGCTGGACCTTCGCCGCTGACGCGGACTGCTCGTCGAAGCGGTAGGTGAGCCACTCGGCGGCGAGGCGGCGGGCCAGTTCGAGGCCGACGACGCGCTGGCCGAAGGTGAGGACCTGGGCGTTGTTGGAGAGGACCGCGCGCTCCACGGAGAACGAGTCGTGGGCGGTGACGGCCCGGATGCCCTTGACCTTGTTGGCGGCGATGGCCACGCCGAGTCCTGTGCCGCAGATCAGCAGCGCCCGGTCGGCCTCGCCACGGGCGACGCGCTCGGCGGCCTCGATGGCGATGGTCGGGTAGGCGGTGTGGCCCTCGGCGTCCACGCCCACGTCGGTGACGGACTCGACCAGGTCGCTCGCCTGGAGGTCCCGCTTCAGCGCCTCCTTGTACTGGAATCCGGCGTCGTCGCAGCCGACGACGATCCGCAGCTTCTCACTCATGTCGCTTTTCCTTAAAGGGAGTTACTTGCAGGCGGCGAGCGCGCCGTGGACGGCGCGGACGATCAGGGCGAGGGAGTGAGCGCCCGCGTCGGGGGTGCCGAGTGACTTCTCGGCGTGCGGGCGGGCGCGGCCCATCCGGGGCAGCAGCTGGGCGGTGTCGCGCGCGGCGCGCTCCGCCGCGGCGGCGGCGGTGTCCCACGCGGCACCCAACTCGGCGCCCGTGTCGACCTGTTGGCCGAGTGTCTCGGCGAAGGGGACGAGGACGTCGACCATGGTCTTGTCGCCGACCTCGGCGCCGCCGGTCCTGCGGACGCCGTCGGACGCCTGGAGGACTCCGTGGGCGACGGACGCCGGGGTCGGCCGTTCGGTGTCGCCGAGCGCGTCGCCGAGCGCGCGCAGGACGATGCCCCACAGGGCGCCGGAGGTGCCGCCCGCCTTGTCGGCCCAGGCGTCGCCGGCGGCGGTCAGCAGGGAGCGGGCTCCGGCACCCAACTCCTGTGCGTGCAGGGCGGCTTCGTAGGCGCCGGTCGAGCCGCGCCGCATGCCGATGCCGTGGTCGCCGTCGCCCGCGACGGCGTCGATGCGGCCGAGTTCGTCGGCGTGCGTGTCGACGGTGTCCCTGAGGCGGCGCAGCGCGTCGAGCGCGGTCGCCGCGGCCTGCCGGGACTCCTCGCTCGCCGAGTACGCCTCGGGGGCGTCCTCGGTCTCGTACGACTCGTCGTCGGCGGCGGCCGCCTCGGGGACGGCGCCCTTGCGGTACGCAGGGGTGTCGGCCGGGGCGGCCCACAGGGCTTCGAGGGTGTCGTCGAGCCAGGTCAGGGTGAGGGAGATGCCGGCCATGTCGAAGCTGGTGACGAGTTCGCCGACCTCGGGGTCGACGACCGTGACACCCGCGTCGTCAAGCAGTTGCGCGACCCTGCGGTAGACGACGAACAGCTCCTCGTACTTCACGGAGCCCAGGCCGTTGAGGATCACCGCGGCGCGCTGCCCATCCGGCGCCTCGATGCCGTCGGGGAGTTCCTTGAGGAGGGTGGCGACGAGCAGTTCGGCGGCCTCGTCGGCGGTGGGGACGTCCTCCTCGCCGATGCCGGGCTCGCCGTGGATGCCGAGGCCGACGGCCATCCGGTCCTCGGGGACCGTGAACAGCGGGTGGTCGGCGCCCGGGAGCGTACAGCCGGAGAAGGCGATGCCGAAGGAGCGGGTGCGGTCGTTGGCCTGAGCGGCGATCCGCGACACCTCGTCCAGGGACCCGCCCTGTTCGGCGGCGGCAGCGGCCACCTTGAAGACGGGCAGGTCACCGGCGATGCCGCGCCGCTTGTGGGTCTCGTCCGGGCCCGCGCTGGATATGTCGTCGGTGACGGCAAACGTGTGCGTCGGTATGCCTTCGCCGTTCAACCGCTCGGCGGCCTGCCCGAAGTGCAGGACGTCGCCCGCGTAGTTGCCGAACATGAGCAGCACACCGCCGCCCGCCTGCGCCGCCTTGGCGACGCCGCGGATCTGCTGGGCGGAGGGCGAGGCGAAGACGTTGCCGACGGCGGCGCCGTGCGCGAGCCCCTGCCCGACCAGACCGGAGAAGGCCGGGTAGTGGCCGGAGCCGCCGCCGATGACGACGGCCACCTGACCGGGGTTCTTGGCCGTGGCCCGGACCACGCCGCCGGGGACGGGGCGCACCCAGCGGCGGTGGGCGGCGGCGAAGCCTTCGAGCGCTTCGTCGGCGAAGGCGGCGGGGTCGTTGTGGAGGCGGGTCATCGCTGGTTCTCCGGGAGGGACGTGGTGCTGGTGGGCGCGCGGCGGGCGAGGAGGATCATCAGCACGGCGGACAGCAGCATGAAGAGGCCGACGAGGTAGAGCGGCACGTAGTAGTCGCCCGTCCAGCCCTTGAGCCAGCCGGTGATGTAGCTGGAGGCGAAGCCCGCGATGTTGCCCGCGGTGTTGATGAGCGCGATGCCCGCCGCGGCGGCCGCTCCGGTCAGGAAGCGGGAAGGCACGGCCCAGAACACGGGCAGCGCGGCGAAGATGGCGCAGGCGGTCACGGTGATGACGGCGACGGTGGCGGTCGGCGAACCCATGTAGAGGGCCAGTGGGATGGAGACACCGCCGACGATCGCGGGTCCCGCGACGTGCCAGGTGCGGGTGCCGTGCTTGGTGGCGTGCCGGCTCCAGAAGAAGAGGACGATCGCGGCCGGCAGGTACGGGATGGCCGTGATCCACGCCTTGTCCATGACGCTGAACGTGGTGTCGTACTGCTCCTGGAAGCCGTCGATGATGGTCGGCAGGAAGAAGGCGAGGGCGTAGAGGCCGTAGACGAAGCCGAAGTAGACGACGGCGAGGGTCCAGACGCGGCCGTTGGTGAACGCGGTCTTCAGGTCGCCCTTGGCGTGCTTGTTCTCGTGACCCGTCTTCTGGGCGTTCTCGGCGGCCAGCTCCTCCGTGAGCCAGTCCCGCTCCTCGGTGGTGAGCCACTTGGCGTCGGCGGGGCGGTCGATCAGGTAGAACCAGGCGATGACGCCAAGCAGGATCGCCGGGATCGACACGAACAGGAACATCACGCGCCAGCCCTCGAGGCCGAACAGGCCGTGGTGGCCGATCAGCCAGCCCGCGAGCGGGGCGCCGAAGACCGTGGTCAGCGGCTGGGCGAGGTAGAAGAGGCCGAGGACCTTGGTGCGGTGGCGGCTGGGCACCCACTGGCTGAGGAAGAGGATCGCGCCGGGGAAGAAGCCGGCCTCCGCGACGCCCAGCAGGAAGCGCAGCGTGTAGAGGCCTCCGCTGCTGTTCACCCAGGTGAAGAGCAGCGAGACGATGCCCCAGGTCACCATGATCCGGGCCAGCCAGCGGCGGGCGCCGAAGCGGTGCAGCGCCATGTTGCTGGGGACCTCGAGCACGATGTAACCGACGAAGAAGATCCCGGAGGCGAAGCCGAACTGGGCCGCGGTGAGCGCCAGGTCGTCCCCCATCCCGTTCGGTTCCGCGAACGACACCGCGGTGCGGTCCAGATAGTTCACGAAGAACATCAGGGCCACGAAGGGCACCAGGCGGATAGAGATCTTCTTGATGGCCGACTTCTCGACGGCCGTTCTCGTCGCCTTCACGGGCGGCGCGGAGGTGGCAGGCATGGCGACTCCTCGGCTCGCCGGACAGCTCTGTCCGGACTTGGGTCACGCTCGGCACGAGGGGCGAGGGCACTGCAGCAACTGGCTGTCCGCTCAGGTCGGGCCGATCTGTGCTTCACGCTAGACCCGATCCTCAAATTGGTCACCAATTTACCAATGTGGCGAGCGTCGCACTTGTTGCTCATGGCTGAACCCTTGACAAAGCGGGCACGAAAGAGGCCCGCGCGCGGCCGTGGAACGGCTCGGACGACCCGTCTGGTCTACTGGTGACCGTGACCAACCAGCCCTCCGACGCCGCCACGCCCGAGACCGACCTCGCCCAACTCCTGCGCCCCGTGGTGCGCGAGTCCTCGGTCAGCGAGGTCGCCAAGCGCCTGCTCGACCACCTCTCCGCGGGGAACATCAAGCCCGGCACCCGGCTGCCCGCCGAGCGTCAGCTCGCGGAGGCCCTCGGGGTCGCGCGCTCCAGCGTGCGCGGCGCCCTGTCCGCGCTCGACGTGCTCGGCATCATCGAGATCCGGCCGGGCTCCGGCTCGTACGTGCGCGAGGGGACCTCGGAGTTCCTTCCGCGCGCCATCAACTGGGGCCTGATGCTGGGCCAGCGCCGCACCCGGGACCTGGTCGAGGTGCGCACCTACATGGAGGGTGTCTCGGCGCGGCTCGCGGCGGAGCGCGCGGGCGACGACGACGTGGCACGCCTGGAGGAGCACCTGCGGCACATGCAGGAGGCGGGCAGCGACGTGAAGGCGTTCATCGACGCCGACATCGCCTTCCACCTGGAGTGCGCGAGCATCGCCCGCAACACCGTCCTGAGCGACATCCTGCACAGCATCCGCGCGCTGCTCCAGGTCTGGATGGAACGGGTCAGCGACATCGAGGGCACCGTCAGCGGCACCCTGTGCGAACACGACGCCGTCCTCAAGGCCATCCGCGACCGCGACCCCGAGGGTGCGGACCGCGCCATGGCCGAGCACATGCGAATGGCGAGTGCGCGGTTGCGGGAGTCGGTGGAGGACGAGGCCCAACAGGGGTGACGGCAGGGCGAGTTGATACTCTCGCCCGCCTCAACGACCTCCTGAACAGCGGCCCGGAAACGTAACCAGGCCCACGTGCGGCCTACTTGAGCCGGCTCGTACGCGGAAGCGCCTCGTTCCACCGCTCGGGGTCCATCTGACCCCCGTACAACGGGAGTTGGAGCGGCGGCTGTCCGGCCTCGAACGGGTCCCACACCCGTGTCAGGCCCGCCGTGCCGTGCGTGCGCACCCGGTCGGCTTCGCCGAGGTCGAGGACGTCCGTGACGATCTGGGCCGTCGCGGACTCGGCCTCGGCGCGGATCCGGCCCTCGGGGTCGACGACGACGCTGCGGCCGATGCCGTCGGGCTGCGCCGCGTTGACGCTGGCCATGGCGACCTGGTTCACGATCGCGTTGGCCCGGGCCAGGACGAGTTCCTGGGTGCGGTCGACGGTCGGTGTGCGGACGAGGTTGAGGACCAGGTCGGCGCCCTGCCAGGCCAGATGCCGGGTGACCTCCGGGAACCAGGCGTCGTAACAGATGGACAGGCCCACCCGCCCGTACCCGTCCATGTCGAAGACGACGAACTCCGTGCCGGACGCCGTGGTCTCGTAAGGTCGCCAGGGGAAGATCTTCCGGTACGCGGCGACGCGTTCGCCCTCGGGCGAGTACACGGGCGCCGTGTTGTAGATCAGGCCGTCGCCGCCGCGCTCGTAGACGCTGCCGGGCACGAGCCAGACGCCCGTCTCGCGTGCGAGGGCGGCGAGGCGGGTGCCACGCGGGCCGTCGAGGGGCTCGGCGGCCAGCGTCATCATCGTTTCCGGGTCCTCGTCCGGGCGGTGGCCGCACAGGTGCAGCTCCGGGTAGGCCAGCAGCCGGGCGCCGGGGTGGGCGCGGGTGACACGGCGTACGTCCGCCGCGAACGCGTCCACGCCGTCGTCCGCGGCGTGATGGTGCGCGGCCGACTGGACGAGGCAGATCGACAGGGGTCGGCGGCTGGTCATCGGTGGGAGGAACCTTCCGGGGCGGGGCGGTGTGCGGGTCCCGCACGAGCCAATCAGCCCGCCCCGCATCGGACAACCCCCCTGTTTCCCGCGGCAGGCACAGGGCTAGCCTGTGGCCGCATGACCCTCAACCAGCTGAGGGCCTTCGTCGAAGCGGAGCGGCTCGGGTCGTTCACCGCCGCGGCGCGGGCCATGGACATCGCCCAGGCATCCGCCTCCGAACTGGTGCGCCGCCTGGAGGCGGAACTGGACGCCGAGCTGTTCGTGCGCGGCAGCCGCACCCTCGCGCTCACCTCGGCGGGACAGGAACTGCTGCCCTACGCCCAGCAATCCGTGGAGTCCGCCGACAGTGGCACCCGGGCCGTGCACTCCCTCGGTTCGCTCGGCGGCGGCACCGCCACCTTCGGGGTCCTGCGCAACGCGGACTACTACCTGCTGTCCAACCTGGTGCAGCTGTTCCACGCCCGCTATCCGTCGGTGCGGGTGCGGCTCGTGGGGCAGAACTCCGCCGAGACCGCGGCAGCGGTGGCGGCCGGACGCATCGAGGCCGGCCTCGTGGTGCTCCCCATCGACGACGAGGAACTCCAGGTGACACCGCTGCTGCGCGACGAGGTGTTCTACGTCAGCGCGAGCGAGGACCGTACCCGTACGCCGGTGACCATCGAGGACTTCGCGCGGGCACCCCTCGTCCTCTACGACGCCCACTACGGCTGGCAGGACCCGACGCGGCGGCAACTCGCCGAGCGCGCCCAGTTCGCGGGCGTCCGCGTCGACCCGCTGATCGAGCTCGAACACGTGGAAGCCGCGCTGAAGTTGGTGGCCGCGGGAGTGGGAGACACCATCGCGAGCCGGGCGGTCGTCGACAGCCCGGCATTCCCCTCGGGGCTGCACACCGCCCCCTTCGCCGACCCCCTCCACGACACCATTGCCCTGGTGCGGCGCCGGGGACACCCACTGTCCCGCGCCACCCGCGAACTCGCCCGCATCGCCGAGGACACCCTGCGCGAGATCCGCGCCCAACGCGGCCTCTAGCCGACCCGACCCACAGGACCCACAGAGATCCACAGGAAAAACCTGTACTTGTGACAGGAATCGCCCCTCTAGTCCTGTGGTGGCGGGCCGTCTAGCGTCCTCGCCATGCAGATCACGCACGACGAAGCCCAGGCCCTCCCTCCCCTCCAGTGGCTCAAGAAGCCGTCCGTCGACGGACCGCCCGCCCAGCGCGACCCGAAGGTGGTCGAGCGCGTCTCCGAGATGCTCACGGAGATCGAGCACAAGGGCATGGACGCGGTGCGCGCCTACGCCCAGGAGCTGGACGGCTGGTCCGGTGAACTGGAGGTCTCCGCAACTGAGTTGAAGAAGTCGGGTGACGCCCTTCCCCCGGACGTCCGCACCGCCCTGGAGATGGGATACGAGCGCACCCACCGGTTCGCCGCCGCGCAGCGCGAGCACCTGACGGACTTCGAGATCGAGGTCGCCCCCGGTGTGAAGGGCGGCCAGCGGTACGTGCCGGTCTCCCGCGTCGGTGCCTACCTTCCGGCCGGCCGGTTCCCGCTGCTCGCCAGCGCGTTCATGACGGTCAACGTCGCCAAGACCGCCGGTGTGCCCACCGTCGTGGCGTGCACGCCGCCGTCGGGCGAGCACGGTGCCCACCCCGCGGTGCTGTACGGCGCCTACCTGTCCCGCGCCGACCGGGTATTCGCCCTCGGCGGCGTGCAGGCGCTCGGCGCGATGGCCTTCGGTCTTCTGGGCGAGGCGCCGGTGGACATGCTGGTCGGCGCGGGCAACGCGTTCGTCACCGAGGCCAAGCGGCAGCTGTTCGGCCAGGTCGGCATCGACCTGCTCGCCGGCCCCTCCGAGGTCGCGGTCATCGCCGACGACAGCGCCGACCCGGTGTGGGTGGCGGCCGACCTGCTGGGCCAGGCCGAGCACGGCCCCAACTCCCCCGCCGCGCTGATCACCACGTCCGAGAAGACCGGTCGGGCCGTCGTCGCGGAGATGGAGCGCCAGCTCGCCTCCCTCGCCACTCGTGACATCGCCGGTCCGGCCTGGCGGGACTTCGGCTCCGTCATCGTGGTCGAGGACCGGGACGCCGCCGTCGCCGTCGCGGACGTCATCGCCCCCGAGCACCTCGAGGTGCACACCGAGGACGACGACTTCTACCTGGAGAACCTCTCCAACTACGGCTCGCTGTTCATCGGGCCGTGGTCCACCGTCGCGTACTCCGACAAGGGCATCGCCGGCACCAACCACGTGCTGCCCACGGGCAAGACCGCGCGCTACAACGCCGGTCTCTCGGTCTCCCGGTTCCTCAAGCCGCTGACGTACCAGCGGGCCGCGAAGGAGGGCACGGCGGCGCTGGCCCCGGCCGTCGAGCGGATCTCCGCCTTCGAGGGCCTCGCGGCGCACGGCGCGACCGCGACGCTGCGCATCGACAGGATCGGCCGCACCTCGGGCGCGTTCGACGACGTTCCGGCGGCGCTGCGCGAGCAGCTCTGACCGCTCCCCGTACCGCCGGGCCGGGGGCGGCGTCGTCAGCGGCGTCCGTCCCCGGCCCACCCCTCTTTCGGGACCCTGCGTGCCGTTCAGGCGCGGCGTGGCTCCCACCTCGTCCGCGACCAAGGATCCTCACATGCAACAGCCTCCCCCTGAGCCGCCCGCCGCCGCGGGCGCGAAGCTCACCCAGGGCCTGAAGGGCCGCCAGATCACGATGATCTCCATCGGCGGGGTGATCGGCGCCGGTCTCTTCGTCGGCTCGTCGGCCGCCGTGGCCACCGCGGGTCCGGCCGTGATCGTCTCGTTCCTGCTGGCGGCCGCCCTGGTGGTGCTCGTCATGCAGATGCTCGGCGAGATGGCCGTCGCCAACCCCGACACGGGTTCCTTCTCCACGTACGCGGACCGGGCGCTGGGCCGCTGGGCCGGGTTCTCGATCGGGTATCTGTATTGGTGGTTCTACATCCTGGTCATCCCCATCGAGGCCATCGCGGCCGGGGAGGTCGTCGCGGGGCTCACGTCGATCCCGAGCTGGATACCGGCTCTCGGGGTGATCCTCGTGCTGACCGGCAGCAATCTGCTGGCGGTGCGCAACTACGGCGAGTTCGAGTACTGGTTCTCGTTGATCAAGGTCGTCGCGATCGTGGCGTTCCTGGTCCTTGGCGCGCTCGCTGTGATCGGGGTGCTGCCCGGGTCCGACGCGCATGGTGTCTCGAATCTTTGGAGCCACGGCGGCTTCGCCCCGCAAGGTGTCACGGCAATCCTGGCCGGTCTGCTCACCGCGATGTTCAGCTTCCAGGGCAGCGAGATCGTCACCATCGCGGCGGCGGAGTCCGAGGAGCCGCGCAAGAACATCAAGAAGGCGATCCGCGCGGTGGTGTGGCGGCTCGGCCTCTTCTACATCGGTTCGATCCTCGTCGTGGTGTGTCTCGTGCCGTGGAACGCCGACGACTTGGGGGCCGGGTCCTATCAGGCGGTCCTGGACCGGATGGACATCCCGGGCGCCGCCCGGATCATGGACGTGGTGCTTGTGGTCGCCGTGTGCAGCTGCCTCAACTCCGCTGTCTACACGGCCTCACGGATGCTGTTCTCGCTGGCCGGGCGCGGTGACGCCCCGGCGGCCTTCGCCCGGACGTCGTCCCACGGGGTGCCGCGCAACGCGGTCCTCGCGTCGACGGTCGTCGGCATCGCCGCGGTGATCGCCAACTATCTGCTGCCGGACGTGTTCTCGTACCTCATCGCCTCCAGCGGGGCGATCGCGCTGATGATGTATCTGGTCATCGCGCTGACGCAGTACGCCGTGCGCCGCAAGGGCGAGCGGCCGACCGACGTGCGCATGTGGGGCTTTCCGTATCTGACGCTGGCCACCATCGCGTTCATCGCCGGGGTGCTGGTGCTCATGGCCGTACTGCCGGGCCACCGGCTGGAGTTGTGGCTGTCGCTCGGGCTCGCGGCGGTGCTGGCCACCGTGGGCGTGGTGCGCCAGCGGCGACTCGGGGCGCACGCGGCCGCCGCTGAGCCCGTGCGTGTGGCCTCCGGGCCGTGAGGGCTCAGCGGGCCTCGGCGTGGGTGGCTCTCGGGACGAACTCGGTCGGCAGGACGAGGCGTTCGCCGTCGGCGTCGACCTCTCCGCCGATCCGCCGTGCGAGCAACCGGGCCGCCTGGCAGGCGAGTTCACCGAGGTCGTGCCGGACGGTGCTGAGCCGGAACACCTCCCAGGCCGCCATGGGCAGGTCGTCGAAGCCGATGACGGTGAGGTCGTCGGGCACCTTGACGCCCGCCGCGAGCGCGGCATTGAGCACACCGATGGCGACCACGTCGTTGCCGCAGAAGACCGCGGTGGGCGGTTCGGCCGCCTTGAGGAGGGAGGGCAGCGCCGCGTAACCGGTCTCGTACTCGAACGCGCCACGCACCACGCGGTCGTCCGGCAGCCCGATGCCGGCGTCGGCCAGGGCCAGCCGGAAGCCCAGCTCGCGCTCGCGGCCGGTCGTGGTGTTGGCCGCGCCGAAGATCCCGGCGATGCGACGGTGACCGAGCGCGACCAGCTCCTGCGCGACGAGACGGCCTCCGCCCTCGTTGTCGACGACGGAGGCGAAGTCGCCGGGCCGGCCAGTGTCCCGGTTGAGGAACACGTAGGGCATGCCGCGCCGCTCGAGCAGGGCCGGCAGGCGCGAGTCGGTCGTGGCGGTCGCGAGGACGACGCCGTCGAGCGACTGGTCGAGGAGTTTCTCCTCGGCGACCGCCTCGTCGGAGCGCTCGGTGAGCAGCATCATCCGGTAGCCGAGCCGCTGGAGTTCGTCGTGAAGCGGCGCGACGACGTGCGGGTAGAACGGGTTGGTCATGTCGGTGACGATGACGCCGACCCGGCGGGTGGCCCGCGTCGACAGCGTGCGGCCCGCCTCGCTGGGTACGTAGTTGAGCGCCTGGGCGGCCCGCTTGATCTTCTCGCGGGTGGCCTGCGAGACACGGGGGTCGTCACGCAGGGCGCGGGACACCGTGGGCTGCGAGACACCCGCGAGTTTCGCCACGTCGTGACTCGTGATCGCCATGACTCTCTCCTCGTCGACACCTCGTACCGCCCGGACCAGATCCCGCGGCCCGGACAGTATACGTACGCCGCGTCGTATACGTATGCCTCCTTCGAATCCTTTGAGCACCGCATGGTCGCCGGACGCGTAGAAATTCGATTCGATCCTCTTGACAGGACACACCTCGGGAGCCTGTCATGGCAATGCATACGTATTCCACTCACGCTTGTTGACCAGGGAGCACCCATGCCCGATGTCGTCGTGTCCACGCCCGACCTTGAACGCCGCACGGTGCGCCGCAGCGACTTCGCCTCCTGCAATCAGGCCTTCATCGACTGCCGTACGCCCGGCTCGGACCGGAAGGAGAACTACGCCATGATCGGGCCGGGTGTCTCGCAGTCCTCCGGCCAGCACGTCAACCTGCGGCTGCCGCACGGCTACAACATCGGCGCCGCCGCCATGCCGCACGGCATCACCAACAACCTGCACCTGCACTACACGGCCGAGGTGTTCATCTGCACCGCGGGCGAGTACCTGCTGCGCTGGGGCGCCGACGGCGAGGAGGGTGAACTCCCCCTGAAGGCCGGTGACATCGTGTCCGTGCCGACCTGGATCTTCCGCGGCTTCACCAACACGGGTCCTGACGACGGCTGGCTGTTCACCGTGCTGGGCATGGACCGCACCGGCGGCATCATCTGGGGCCCCTCGGTCCTTCGCGAGGCGGCGGAGCACGGCCTGTACCTCAGCGCCGACAACGAGCTCGTCGACACCGTCGCCGGGGACACCCTCCCGCCGGAGTCCGAGCGAGTCACGCCGATGGCGCAGGAGCACATCGACCGGCTGCGCCACTACAGCGCCGAGGAGATGAGGCGCCGGGTCGCCGCGGCCGACGAGCTGGTGTGGTCGGAGCACCCCTTCATCGACAGCACCCTGCCGGGCGGCGGCGCACGCCTGAGCTGCGTCATCGGCTACGGCATGACCGAGGACCCGCACCAGGAGCCGCGTGTGTTCAACCCGCACGGCCACAACGTCGCCTGGCTGCGCGCCGAACCCGGGCAGGGTGTCTCACAGCACCGGCAGCGGGAGACCCAGACACTGATCGTCAAGGACGGCCTGTGGGAGGTCACCCTCAACCGCACCGACCCGGTCTCGGTGCGCCTGGGACCGCGCGACATGCTCTCCGTGCCGCAGGACGCCTGGCGCACGCTGCGCAACGTCGGCGACCAGGAGGGCGACCTCCTGGTGGTCAACTCCGGGGACGGGCGGGTCCGTCTGGAGTGGGACGAGGAGGTCCTCAAGGCGGCCGCCGACGCGGGCCTGGGCCTCGACCACAACGGGTACGTCGCCCCGTACGCGCTGCTCCCCCGCTCCGCGCGGCGCTGGTGACCGGCGTGCCGCTGCCCTTGGTCGTGGTCCCCGGCATGCTCTGCGACGCGAGCCTGTGGTCGGACGTGACCTTCCCCGACGGCCACGCCGTCCATCACGTCGCGCTGCGGCGGCCGGACGTCGGCGCGCTCGCGGACGATGTGCTGTCGGCGGTGGACGGACCGTTCGTGCTCGTCGGGCTCAGCCTGGGCGCCATCGTCGGGTTCGAGGCGCTGCGCCGGGCTCCGGAGCGGGTGGCCGGCCTGTGCGTGATGGCGACGAACGCCGCCGCCCCGCGGCCCGAACAGCACGCTGCCTGGCGGGAGTTGGATGGTCTCGTCGCGGCCGGCCGGTTCGCGGAAGTGGTCGAGCGCACGCTGCCGGACATGTTCCCCGACCGCCGCTGGTCGGCTGCGGACGCCGAGCGCTACCGCCGCATGGCGTCGGCCGTCGGCTCCGCCGACGCCCGCGCCCAACTGGCCGCCCAGCCCACCCGCGAGGACGCGTTCGCGGCGCTGCGCTCCGCGCGCTGCCCTTCCGTCGTCCTGGCGGGCAGCCGGGACACACTCTGCCCGCCCTCCTTCCACCACGCCATCGCCGAAGCCCTGCCGCACTCCCGTATGCGCGAACTGCCGGACGTCGGACACCTGGTGCCGTGGCAGCGCCCCGACGCCGTGGGGGCGGCGCTGCACGACCTGGCCGGCGCGGTCGCCGCGGCCTGAGATCCGTCCCGTACTGAGTTCCGTCCCGTACTGAGTTCCGTCCCGTACTGAGACCCGTCCCGTATCCAACGAAACGAGTTGAAGAGAGCCCTCATGCCCCGACACCTCAAGTCCCCTGTCCCCGCCGCCCAGGTGACCGCCGCCCGCGCGGACGTCGCCGACCGGGTGCGCGCCATTCTCGACGACATCCGCGAGCGCGGCGACGAGGCGGTGCGCCAGTACTCCGAGAAGTTCGACAACTGGAGCCCGGAGTCCTTCCGCCTGTCGCCCCAGGAGATCGAGCGCATCGTCGCCGGTGTCCCGGAACAGGTCCTGGACGACATCCGGTTCGTGCAGGAGCAGGTGCGTACGTTCGCGCAGGCTCAGCGGGACTCGATGCTCGACGTGGACGTCGAGACGCTGCCCGGCGTCCGTCTCGGTCACCGCCACGTGCCCGTGGCCGCCGCCGGCGCGTACGTGCCCGGCGGCCGCTACCCGCTGACCGCGTCGGCCCATATGACGATCGTGACCGCCAAGGTCGCGGGGGTGCCCCGGGTCGTCGCCTGCACGCCGCCCATCCGGGGCGAGATCCCGGCCGCGACCGTCGCGGCGATGCACCTGGCGGGCGCCGACGAGATCTACCTGCTGGGCGGCGTCCAGGCCGTCGCGGCGATGGCCGTGGGGACCGAGACGATCGGCGCCGTGCCGATGCTGGCGGGCCCCGGCAACGCGTATGTGGCCGAGGCCAAGCGCCAGTTGTTCGGTGAGGTGGGCATCGACCTGTTCGCCGGGCCCACGGAGATCCTGGTGATCGCGGACGAGCACGCGGACCCCTTCGTGGTCGCCGTCGACCTGCTGTCCCAGGCCGAGCACGGCCCGGACTCCCCCGCCGTCCTCGTCACCACGTCCGAGGAGCTGGGCCGCGAGGTCGAGCGGCACATCGAGCGGCTGCTGCCCGGCATGCCCACGAAGGACTTCGCCGAACCGGCCTGGCGCGACCACGGCGAGATCGTCGTGGCCGACACCCTCGACGAGGCCTTCGAGATCGCCGACTCCTACGCCAGCGAGCACGTCGAGGTGCTCACCGAGAACCCGCGCCAGGCGCTGGACAAGATGCGCGACTACGGCGCGCTGTTCCTCGGCGAGGGCACGTGTGTCAGTTACGGGGACAAGGTCATCGGCACCAACCACGTCCTGCCCACCCGTGGCGCGGCCCGCTACACGGGCGGTCTGTGGGTCGGCAAGTACCTCAAGACGGTCACCCACCAGGAGGTCACCGACACCGCTTCGTCGGCGCTGCTCGGCGAGGTGTGCGGGCGCGCCGCCCGCGTCGAGCTCTTCGAGGGGCACGCGCGCTCCGGTGACGTACGGGCCGCGAAGTACGGCGGCAAGGCGCTGGCGTGGAACGAGGAGGCCGGCGCATGACGACCGACCGCACCGGGGCGCCCCTGGCCGGAAGGACCGCCCTCGTCACCGGGGGTGGCAGCGGCCTGGGCCGCGCCATCACCCGCTCCCTGCTGGCCGACGGCGCCCGCGTGGTGATCACGGGCCGCGACCTGGATACCCTGAAGCGCACCGCCGACGATCTCGGCCCCGGCGTCGTCCCCCAGGTCTGTGATGTGTCCCGGCCCGCGGACGTCGAGGCACTCGCCACGGCTCTCGCGGACGACGAGATATCGATCCTGGTCAACAACGCGGGCATCGCGGGCCCTGTGGCGCCGCTGACCGAGATCTCCCCCGAGGAGTGGGACGAGGTCTTCGACATCAACGTGCGCGGCGTGTTCCTGATGTGCCGGGCGCTCCTCCCCGCGATGACACGTCGTGGCTCGGGTGATGTCATCAACGTCGCCTCCGTGTCGGGCAAGCGGCCACTGCTGCGGCGCACCCCGTACTGCGCGTCGAAGATGGCGGTCATCGGCCTGACGACCACACTGGCGGGCGAGGTCGGACCGCAGGGCGTCACGGTCAACTCCCTGTCCCCCGGCCCGGTTTCGGGACCACGCATGGAACGCAACTTCCGCCTGGAGGCCGAGCGTACGGGCAGCAGCTACGCAGAGGCCGAGGAGGCCTTCGTGTCGCGTGCCGCGCTCGGGCGGATGGTGACCGAGGAGGAGGTCGGCGAGGCGGTGACCGCGATGCTGCGGATGCGCGGACTGTGCGGCGCCGATATCGACCTGTCGGCGGGGATGGTGGCCCGATGACCGTCCCCCGCACCCCGCGCCGCAGCCTCAAACAGCGCCTGGCGGACGGTGAGTCACTGCGCGGCGCGCTGCTCCGGCTCCCTTCGGAAACACTCGTGGAGATGGCGGGCGTCGCCGGTCTGGACTACGTGCTCATCGACTGCGAGCACGGGCCCGCGGACACGGCGCTGCTCCAGCAGCACATCATGGCGGCCGAGGCGCACGGCATCGACGTCCTCGTACGGGTGGGCACCGCCGAGCCCACGCTGGCGCTGCGCTGCCTGGACCTGGGCGCGGCCGGGCTCGTCCACCCGCACGTGGACGGCGCCGAGGACGCCCGGCGGGCCGTCGCCGCGAGCCACTATCCGCCGTGGGGCGAACGGGGCTTCGCCACGTACAGCAGGTCGGGGCGGTTCGGCACGGTCACCGCGGCGGAGCATGTGGCCGCGTCCCGCGAGACGCTGGTCATCGCGATGATCGAGACACGGCGCGCGTGCGCCGCGGCCGACGAGATCGCCGGCGCGGAGGGCGTGGACGCGGTCCTGGTGGGCCCCGCGGACCTCGCGGCGGACTGCGGCTTCCCCGCGCAGGAGGTCGTCGACGACCTGGTCCAGCAGGCGCACCGGGCCACTGCCAAGAGCGGTCGCACGGTGATGACGATCGTCCCCCACCTCGCGGCGGCACAGGCAGCCGAGGAAGCCGGGGCCCAGCTGATCGTCTTCAACATGGCGCAGGCACTGATGGACACCATGGGTGCCCTCGCGCGTCCGTCCGGGCCGTGACACACCTTCGCCGGACCCGCCCGCACCCCTTGACGCCCCACCCCCGGAACCTTAACGTTCAACTCTGGTTCATACGTATGCATGCACGTATGTGCGCGCACGTGTGCACGCCTCCCCCTCTTCCCCACACCCCTCATCCGCCGCGCGATCGGAGCAGCCATGTCCTCTGCAGCGCCACCCCGTACCACCCCCGCGTCCGCCCCCGACGAGGCGACGAAGCGGAGCGCGATTCGCCGGGCCATCGGCGCGGGCAGCGTCGGTAACTTCGTCGAGCAGTTCGACTACGGCCTGTACGGCTACATGGCGCCGATCATGGCACCGGCGTTCTTCCCCGAGAGCGACAAGACCGTTGCGGTGCTGGGGACTTACGCGATCATCGCGATCGCGTGCCTGGTCCGTCCCCTCGGCGGAACCTTCCTCGGCCGCTGGGGCGACCGGGTGGGCCGCAGGAAGACGCTGCTGTGGACCCTGGTGGCCATGGGCGCGTCCACCGCGCTCGTCGCGGTCCTTCCCACGTACCACCAGGTCGGCATTCTGGCGCCGCTCCTGCTCCTGGCGCTCCGCGTGGTCCAGGGGGTCGTCTCCGGCGGCGAGTACGTCGGCGCGGTGGCGTTCATCGTCGAGTGGGCCGAGCCCAACCGGCGCGCGTACTACACCTCGTACGCCTCCAACAGCTGCTTCGTCGGCACGCTCGCCGGTGCCGGTGTCGCCGCGCTGACCAGCTGGGTGTTCGAGGGGCCCACGCTCGACTCGTGGGGCTGGCGCATGCCGTTCCTGCTGGCGATCCCGCTCAGCCTGATCGGCCTGTGGATGCGCAGCCGCATCTCGGAGAGCCCGGAGTTCGTGCGGGCCACCGAGGACGGCACCGACGTCGTCAAGTCGCCGATCCGCGAGGCACTTCGCTCGCAGTGGCGTCCCATCCTGGTCTACTGCGGGATCTCCATCATGTGCGCGATCCTGTCCTACACCTGGGTCACGTTCTATCCGCAGTACCTGACGAACACGCTCGGCCTGCCCCGCTGGATGGGCCTGGCCTCCAACGCCATCTCGATCGCCGTCCTCATCCCGCTGCTCCCGCTGGCCGGCAAGCTCTCGGACCGTGTCGGACGCAAGCCGATGCTCATCACGGGCGCCGCGGCCTGCATCGTGCTCGTCCCGCTCGCCTTCTGGGTGGGAGACCGCGGCACCTTCGCCACCGCCGTCGCCAGCCAACTCATCTACCTGGTACCGGAGTTCTTCCTCACCGGCATCATCACGGTCTGCGCGGCCGAACTCTTCTCGACCCGCACCCGGTTCAGCGCGAGCGCCATCGCGTACAACAGCTCGTTCTCCATCTTCATGGGGATCACCCCGTTCGTGGCGACGCTGCTGGTCGACACCTTCGACACGATCTACGCCGTGTGGGCCTACCTGGGCGCCGGCGCCGTCCTGGCGCTCATCGTCGTGACCGGGTTCATGACGGAGACGTACCGGAGCCAGCTGGGCGCGGACAAGTTCCCCCGCCAGGACACACCACAGCCCGCCTGAACCCGTGGCCCGGCACCTCTTGCCGGGCCAACCCACCATCAGTCACGCTACATACGCATTCAAACAGCACTGGAACGGAAGAAGCACCATGGCCCTGGACCCCGTCGCGTACCAGCCCTACAACGACCCGGACGAGTTCATCCGCGAGGTGACCGACCGCATCTGGGTCGAGCGCGACATCGCCCACATCGTCGACAACTACGAGC
Source organism: Streptomyces fractus (assembly GCF_049844455.1). NCBI lineage: Bacteria > Bacillati > Actinomycetota > Actinomycetes > Kitasatosporales > Streptomycetaceae > Streptomyces > Streptomyces fractus. The sequence continues at coordinate 954,153 of NZ_JBMYHI010000002.1, forward strand.
CCGACTCGATCGTCCACGCCAGTCTCGGTACGGTCGTCGGCCGCGACGGCGTCATCGAGGGCAGCACGATGCGGATGGCCTCCGTGCCGGGCCACATCGGCCAGGCCGAGGACGTGGTCTGGGAGGCCCGGGGCGACGACGCGTTCCTCAGCTCGCACCTGGTCTTCTCCGCCGACGAGCACCTCGTCGACGGCCGCAACGTCCGCGTCCGCAAGCGCACGGTGGCCAACTGCCTCTACCGGCGCGGCCGCATGGTCGAGGAGTGGGTGGTGCGCGACGACCTCGCGGACTGCCTGCAGCTCGGCATCGACCCGGACGAGGCCGCGCGCGGCCTCCAGTTCCAGGGGTACACCGGGTCGATGACCGAGGAGCCGCCGAAGGACGTGCTCCTGGAAGGTGTCAGCGGGCCGCGCCCCGACGACTTCCGTCCCGAGTGCGAGATGGTCCTCGACTTCATCGACCAGGTGTGGTCGCAGCGCCAGCTCAACAAGGTCAACGACTTCATGGCGCGCGACCTCTTCCTGCACACCATCGGCGACCGCACCGTCATCCGCCCGGAGCGCTACCAGGCCGATCTGCTGGAAATGGTCGGCCCGTTCCCCGACGCGCGCTTCGCCGTGCGCGACGTCCAGACCCACTACGCGGAGCGGTACGCGGGTCTTCGCGTGGCCGTGACCTGGACGATGCACAGCACGTACCGCGGCATCCCCGCCTTCGGCCCCCTCACGGGCAAGCCGGTCACGGTGCTCGGTGTCTCGCAGTTCCTGATCCAGGACGGCCGCATCGTGAAGGAGGTCCGCGTCTACGACGAGATCGCGCTCCGCGCGCAGATCAACGCGGGCCGGGAGGACGGCGCGGACGTCGCCGCCAATATCTACTAGGCAGAGCGAATCGGCCGAGGTGTTCGGGCCGGTGCGGTCGCATAGCTGAGGTCCTTGGCCGTGAGCGCCTCGGGCCTCAACTTCAGCCACATCGTGCCCCGTTCCGGCCCGCCCCCGCGCCATCACCTGCTGGACCCGCCCCCCACCGTCCGGCCGGTCTGGTTCCTGTGGGAGGACGGCGCGTTCTGGGCGCTGACGGGGCCGTGGGCCCGGCTGTTCGACCCAGTGCTGTCACGCGCCCCTTGTCGACCGACCTCCGACCTGCGACTTCCGACCTGGGGCGGGTACCCGAGAACCGCACTCGGCCGGCCATCCGCCGGCGAGCGGCGCGGCCGCACCTCGCCCGCCATCCCCGCATCGCCCCAACGCCCCCTGGGCACAAGGGAGTCAAGGGCCCACAGACGTCACGCCCACCGCCGCCGAACGTTCACCTACGCCTCATCCGAGCTCGCCACCGTGGGTCCCCTGCCCAGCCATCGACGCACCGGAGGACCCATGACCGAGCACCACCGCCTCACCCGCCGCCACGGACTTCGCGCCGTGCTCGGCGTGGCCGCGGCGCTTCCCGCCGCCGCGGCGCTGACCACCACCGCCGCCGCGCCCGCCGGCGCCGCAGCGTCGGGTCGCGGAGGGCGTCTGCACGTCATGACGTTCAACCTCCGATACGCCTCCGACTCCTCGCCCCACTCCTGGGCCGACCGCCGTCCCGTGATGCGCGAACTGCTCCGCAAGGAGCGCCCGCACGTCATCGGCACCCAGGAGGGCCTGTACCATCAACTCCAGGACATTCATGCCGACTTGGGCGTGCACTATGCCTGGATCGGCACCGGCAGAGCGGGAGGCAGCCGGGACGAGTTCGCCACCGTCTTCTACGACACACGACGCCTGCGCCCCGTCGAGTACGACCACTTCTGGCTCTCCGACACCCCGGAGCTGATCGGCTCCAAGAGCTGGGGCAACTCGGTGATCCAGATGGCGACTTGGGTGCGTTTCGCGGACCTCCAGGACGGCGGCAAGGAGTTCTACGTCCTCAACACCCACTTCGACCACCAGGTCCAGGTGTCCCGCGTGAAGTCGGCGGAGCTGATCGCCTCGCGGATCGCGGCCCTCGACACCTCCCTGCCGCTGCTGATGACCGGCGACTTCAACGTGGCCGCGCACGGCAACCCGGTCTACGACCAGCTGCTCGCCACCGGTCTCAAGGACACCTGGGACGCGGCCGCCGAACGCAGCAGGCTCTATGCGACGTTCCACGGTTACAAGCCGCTCGTCCCGGACGGCGACCGCATCGACTGGATCCTCGCCACGCCGGGCGTGACCGTGCACTCCGCGGCCATCAACACGTATGAGAAGAACGGCCAGTTCCCCAGCGACCACCTGCCGGTACAGGCGAAACTCACGCTCGGCTGAGTTCCGGCCCGTCGGCAGGCGGCCCGGCCCGTCTCCCGGCGGAGACGGTGTCAGTCCGTCACGCGGTAGAAGCTGCGGGACACGTAGCTGGTGGCCTCCTTCGCCCGCAGGCCGCACAGTTCACTCTTGAGCTCGCGCGCCGCGGCGAGTTCGCGGGCGTCGCCGGGGGCCAGGGCCAGGAGGTCGATGACGTGCAGGGCCTCCTGCACCTGGCCGGTGTCCCGCAGCCGGGCCGCGTGGTCGAGGACCGCCTGCTTGTCGGTGATCGCCTCGGCGCGGGCGGCCGCCGCGACGGAGGGACGCGAGGGATGCAGGGTCGTCTGGTTCCCGTCCCACCAGCCGGTCTCGGAGCGCACGATGTCCCGCACGATGTACTCGCGGTGACCGTACGCTTCCCGCATCCACCGGACGTCGAACAGCTCGGCCGGGTAGTGGAGTTCGTGCACGATGTCGTCCACGTACCGGCCCTGGTTGAAGAGTTCGACGACGGCGCCGAACAGCAACTCCACGTCCACCCGAACACGATCGACAACCGGCTGTCTCGCGTCGACGCGCTGACCGGGGTCAACCCCCGTACGGCACACGGCCTGTTGGTGCTCGGAGCCGCGATGGGGGTCGGCGGGGCGGAGCGTCGGGGTGCGTGAAACTGCTTGAACTCCCGGCTGTTCGCGCAACATTGACACCTCATCACCGAAGTGGTCTAGTCCGCTACAGCATGTTGCATGTGCCCACCGTGGAGGTTCACTCATGTTCCGCCCGAAGCACAGATCCCGCCGGACGCCACTCATCGCCATCCTCGCCGTGGCGGCCCTGGCCGCCGCTCCCCTCACCTTCGGCTCGGGCCCGGCCGCCGCCGGGTCGGGGTCGGGGTCCGGTGAGGGCCCGCCCGCCATCACCCCGGCCCCGCACAGCGAGCGGCAACGCTCCGACCACGTCACCATCACCCCCGCCGTCACGGTCGTCACCGGAACGAAGTCCGACCCGGCCGCGGTGAAGCTGGCCACCGCCGTGCTGAAGGCGGCCGGCGCGCGGGATGTCACCACCGCTCAGAAGGCCCCCGCCGGCTCCGGTTCGCTGGCGGTCTACGTCGGCGGGCCGTCCGAGAACCCGGCCTCCGCGGGCGCGCTCGACGCCCTGCGCGCGGACGGTCCCGCCGGGCTCGCCGCCGAGGGCTACGTCCTCGCCATGGGCGGCAAGGGCGCGGGCCGCATCGTGCTGTCCGGCGCCGATCCGACCGGCACGTACTACGCGGCGCAGTCGCTGCGTCAGGTGCTGCCGCACCGCAAGACCCCCGGCGCCACGGTGCGCGGCCTGACCGTGCGCGACTGGCCCGCGACGCCGGTGCGCGGTGTCATCGAGGGCTTCTACGGCACGCCGTGGTCGCACGAGGCGCGCCTGGACCAGCTCGACTACTACGGCGCGCACAAGATGAACATCTACGTGTACTCGCCGAAGGACGACCCGTATCTGCGCGCGAAGTGGCGCGACCCGTACCCGGCCGAACAGCTCGACCAGATCAAGGAGTTGGTGGACCGGGCGCGGGCGAACCACGTCGAGTTCACCTACGCCCTCTCCCCCGGCCTGAGCGTTTGTTACAGCTCCGACGACGACCTCAAGGCGCTCACCGACAAGTTCCAGACGCTGTGGGACATCGGGGTGCGGCAGTTCGCGGTGCCGCTCGACGACATCAGCTACACCGACTGGAACTGCGACGCGGACAAGGCGAAGTGGGGTACCGGTGGAGGCGCCGCCGGCCAGGCGCAGGCGTATCTGCTGAACCGCGTCAACCAGCAGTTCATCAAGACCCACGACGGCGCCCTGCCGCTACAGATGGTGCCGACGGAGTACTACGACACCACCTCCACGCCGTACAAGACGGCGATCTCCGGGCAGCTCGACAAGGATGTGCTCGTCGAGTGGACGGGCGAGGGTGTCGTGGCGCCGACGATGACGGTGGCTCAGGCGAAGCGGGCCAAGGCCGTCTTCGGGCACGCGATCCTGACGTGGGACAACTATCCCGTCAACGACTTCGCGACCGGGCGCCTCTTCCTCGGCCCGTTCAGCGGACGTGAGAAGGGGCTCGCCGAGGAGCTGGCCGGGATCACCGCGAACCCGATGATCCAGCCGTACGCGTCGAAGCTCGCCCTGCACACCGTCGCCGACTACACGTGGAACGACTCGGCGTACGACCCCGACGCCTCGTACCGCGCGGCCGTCGAGGAGGCGGCCGGTGGGAACGCCAAGGTGGCGCGGGCGCTGCGGGCGTTCACGGACGTCAACCACAGCTCGCGGATGGACTCCGCGGAGGCACCGGAGCTGGCGAAGCTGATGAAGGGGTACTGGGACGGTTCCGTCCCGGCGTCGCGGCTGACGGCGGCGTTCGCGGCGCTGCGCGACGCGCCGGCGACGATCCGCTCCGGCGTCGAGAAGGGATTCGTCGAGGATTCCGGGCCGTGGCTGGACTCGGCGCAGGCGTGGGGCGAGGCCGGGGTCGCGGCGGTGCGGCTGCTGGAGGAGCAGCGTGCCGGACACACCGCGGCGGCCTGGACGCTCCGGCAGCAACTGCCGGAGCTGGTCGCCAAGGCGAAGTCGTACCGGTACACCGACCTCAACGGCACCAAGGTGCCGGTGGTCGTCGGTGAGGGTGTGCTCGAACCGTTCTTCGCGAAGGTGCGGGACGCCTCCAACAAGTCCCTCGGCCTGCCGCCGCAGCCGACCGGCACGACCGACTTGCCTGTCTACAACGGCAATACGGCCGACCGGATGACCGACGGCGACGACTCCACGTACTTCTGGAGCAGCCGGGCGCCGAAGACGGGCGAGAGTGTCGGTGTCGACCTGGGCGGCGAGCAGCCGCTCGGCTCGGTGTCGGTGGCCATGGGCAAATCCGGCAGCACGGAGGACTATCTGCACCAGGGTGTCCTGGAGTATTCGTCGGACGGCACGACGTGGCACGCGTTGGGCGACGGGTTCAGTGGGAAGGCGACGTGGACGGCGGACGCGCCGAGCGGTACGACCGCCCGGTACGTGCGCGCCCGCTCGACGGCCGAGCAGACCAACTGGCTGATCGTCCGGGAGTTCACGGTGGCGCGGACGGACCGCCCGACGGTGAGCGGCGGCCCTGCCCCGGCGGACGGCAGCAGCCTGTCCGCGGCGGCGGACGGTGTCCCCGAGAACGCCTACCGTGCCGGCTCCGCCCCGGCCTCGGGTGACGCCCTCACGGTGACGTACCCGGCGCCGCGCGCCGTGTCGTCGGTGACGGTGCTGCGCCCGGACGACGCGAGCGCGTCGAAGGCCCAGGTGCAGCTGCGTGTCGACGGTGCGTGGCAGGACCTCGGCCCGCTCGACGGCTCCGTCACCACCCTGCGCGCGCCCGCCGGGGCGCGGGCGGACGCGATGCGGCTCGTGTGGGGTGCCGGTTCGGCGGCTCCGGTGGTGAGCGAGGTGATCGCTAAGTAGGCGTGGTGGTGTGAACTGCGCGGGTGTGGTGGGACTCTCCTATGATGCGCAAGTCGATGGGGGTGGGCTGTCGGCTCTGTTGAGATGGCGGTAGATCTGGCGTGCGAGATAGCGCTTTAGGCTCCGCCGAATCTCCTTGCTGGTGCGGCCTTCAGCGGTCCGGCGTTCGACGTATGCGCGGGTGTCGGAGTCGTGGATCATGCGGCTGACTGTGGCCATGTGCAGGGCTCGGTTCAGGCGTCTGTCTCCACCGCGGTTGAGTCGGTGGCGCACGGTGTTCCCCGAGGAGGCAGGGATCGGGTTCACGCCGGCCAGGCAGGCGAAGGCGGCTTCGGAACGCACCCGCCCGTGGTGGGACCAGGCCGTCATCACGACAGCTGCGGTGACGGGCCCGATCCCGGGTTTGTCCAGCAGCCCCGCGGCCGGCGTTGCCCGCACCAACGCTGTCATCGACTTCACGTTGGCGCTCAGTTCCTCGTCGAGGGCGACGATGCGCTTGGCCAGGCGCATGGCTTCCGCCCGAGCAGCCATCGCTGCGACAGGCTCTTCGCGGGTGCGCCAGCGGGAGATTTCGAGAATTTGCCGACCGTTTAGTGCCCGACGCCCATCGATGCCGAGGTCCACGGCCCGGACCAATGCGTTCAGCGCGTTGACGTGCGCGGTCCGCTCGTCAGTCATCTGGTCTCTGGCAGTCACCAGAACGCGTAACGCGGCGCGTTCTCCCTCGTCGGCGCGAGGGTGGCGCAGCTCGTGCTCCTCGAGCGGGAGCGCGGCCTCGGCCATGCGCCGTGCGTCGATCGGGTCGGACTTGCCCTTGCCGCGATGTACCCCCATCCGAGGTGCTTCGATGACCTGGTAGCCGGCGTCGGCGACGGTGCGGGCGAACTGAGCGCCGTAGGTCGCGATGCATTCCATGACCCATAGTGCGGTGAGGTCGCCGCCGGTGCGGCGAGCGGCCCAGGCAACCGCCCGGGTCATGCCGGATCTGCTGGTGGGAAACTCGGCCGTATCGAGCAGTTCGCCGGTCGGGGCGGCCAGGACGACCAGGACATGGTTGCGGGCGTGGGTGTCTACGCCGATGACGTACGGGTGGCTGTGCGCGACGATCGTCACGGTGGTCGGGTGCCTTTCCCTCCGGGGACCAACGGTTCGGCCGCTGACGGCCGGCGTCGGTCTGGGTGAGAGTCACTCCGGGCCAGGACTGTGACGGGCCACGCCGTGAACGGCGGGCAATCTCCTGATCAGGACACCGAGGTGGGCCAGAGCGGCGTCGGCTCCCACCACGTCGGACAAGTCCATGCGAAGGCACCTTCTGAGGGCCACCGTTGACAAGAGTCACGACACGGCGGGACGACCGACACCACCCTGGCAGCCGATCCCAGACCGGCCACCCCGAGTCTCACAGCCGTTGACAGTCACCCGCACCCGCGCAGGTGTGCCCCTCCTGCTCCCCTCCGTTGTCAGGTGTGTCCCTCCTGCTCCTCCCGTTGTCAGGTGTGCTCGGGCGGGTTGATGCGTGATGTCTCGATCGCGGACGCGGACGTGCCCCACTTCTTGAGGATCCGCTCGTACGTCCCGTCCTTGATCAGCTCGTTGACGGCGGCCCGGAAGGCCTTGGTGAGCCGGGAGTCCTTCTTGAAGGCGAAGCCGACGTCGAGTCGGTGGAACTCGCCGAGGAACGTGGTCCGGGAGGCGGGCTTGCTCGCCTGGTGGCGCAAGCCGTTGATGGTCGACATGACCACGTCGATGCGGCCCTGCTGGAGCGCGGTGAGGGTGGCGCCGTTGTCGGAGAACACCTGCACGTCGTACGGCTTCCTGCCCGCCTTGGTGCAGCGCGCCTTCTGCGCGTCGAGGGTGGCCTCGAACGTGGTGCCGGCGCCGACTCCAATGTTCCGGCCGCAGAGCTGCGCGAGGTCGGTGATCTTCTTGCCGAACGAGGTGTCTCCCGTCTTGACCGCGAAGCCCTGGCCGTCGTTGATGTAGGTGACGAAGTCGATGGTCTTCAGGCGCTCGCCGGTGACACCGAAGTTTCCGGTGCCGAGGTCGTACTTTCCGCTCTCCAGGGCCGGGAGGATCGTTTCGAACGAGGCGTCCTGGCGCCGGAGTTGGATGCCGAGCACCTTGGCCGCCGCGTCGGCGAGGTCGATGTCCTGCCCCACGGCCTTCTTGCCGGTGCCGTTCGGGTAGTACGCGGCGGGCGGGCCTCCGGTCGAGCTGCCGATGCGCAGCGTGCCCTTCTTGCGGACGTCGGCGGGCAGCAGTTCGGCGGCGGCGTCCACCTTGTGGACGTCGGCGACCGGGTTGCCGGTCGGCGCGGCGGCCGCCTGCGCTCCCGCCCCGGCCGCGCCGTCGGTGTCGGTGTCGCCCGAGCCGCAGGCGGTCAGCGCGAGGAGCGGCAGCAGGACGAGGGCGGCGAGGCGCGGTCGGGTTCTGGTCCCGGGCAGGTTCACGGGTCGGGAGCCTTTCAGGTGTGCGAACGGTGCGCGGGGCACCGCAGGCATGTCGAATGACGACCCGTACGACACGGGGAGCGCGACGGGTCGGGGCAGGTGTGACGACGTCGACCGTCGTGAGAGGTCACGACGGGTCGTGGAAGAGGGGCGCGCGGCAGCGCGCGGCAAGGCAGGACTCGGCCCGCGACGGGGTCACCGAGGGAGGGAAGGGCCGGTCAGAGGGCCCGCTGCCGCGTCAGGCGCAACACGCCGCGGACCACACCCGACCGAAGTCGATGTGGTTACGCGAGACCAGGCGCTGGGCAGTCATGCGGACAATTGAGCAGGACATCGAGCCGTTCGTCAAGCCGCGCCGAGCCGGTGTCCGGATGCCGGATGTCCTCGACTCGGCGTCGTCCGGGCGCTGTTGACACATCCGCGTGGCGGGCGCATACGATCGACGGCGGAGCGGCCCCGCGGTGCGCGGCTGCCGCTCCGGCCGCGTTGAGGGACGCGGCGCATGTGACGACGCCGAGCCCGGCCGCACTCCGTACCCGCGCAGCGCCCATGTCGCCGCGCTCTCCGATGGATGCCGCCGGGCGACCCCACCCATGCCCGCGATTCCCCTCCCCGGAGAGCCCGATGACCACGTCGTCCTACGTCAAGACTCCCCCTGCCGCCTCGCCCGAGGAACCGGCGAGCGCCCCCGCCCGCCCCCGGATCGTGCCGCGCCGGCACCTGGGCCGCTGGGCGTCCGCCGCCGTCGCGCTGCTCGTACTCGCCATGGTGCTGAACTCGGTGGTCCGCAACGACGCCTTCCAGTGGGCGGTGGTGGGCCACTACTTCACCACGTCCGCCGTGCTCGACGGGCTGCTCCTGACGGTGTGGCTGACCGGCGCGGTGATGGTGCTCGGGTTCCTGCTCGGCACCGTCCTCGCGACGATGCGGCTGTCCGCCAACCCGGTGCTGCGCACGCTGAGTTGGGGATACGTGTGGGTCTTCCGGTCCACGCCGCTCCTCGTGCAGCTGCTGTTCTGGTTCAACATCGGCACGCTGTATCCGACGCTCGGGCTCGGCATCCCGTTCGGCCCGGAGTTCATCACGGTCAAGACGGTGAACCTGTTCGGCCCGACCCTCACCGCCCTGATCGGCCTGACGCTGCACGAGACCGCGTACGCCGCCGAGGTGGTGCGCGGCGGCATCATCTCCGTGGACTCCGGGCAGACCCTCGCGGCCCAGGCGCTCGGGCTGAGCAGGCGCCGCACCCTGCGCCGCATCGTCGTCCCGCAGGCGATGCGCTCGATTGTGCCGACCGCGGGGAACATGCTGATCGGCACCCTGAAGGGCACGAGCATCGTCAGCGTGCTGGCCGTGCACGACCTGTTGTACTCGGCGCAGCTCATTTACAACCAGACGTACCAGGTGATCCCGCTGCTCATGGTCGCCACGCTCTGGTACATCGCGGTCACCAGCGTGCTCAGCGTGGGGCAATACTACGTCGAGCGGCACTACGCGCGAGGCGACTCGCGGACACTGCCGCCCACTCCGCCGCAGCGGCTTCGCGGTCGACTCGCCGCCGCCCGCGCCTGGTTGAGCGGGGTGACGGCGGCCGACGCGCGCCCCGCGATCGGCGGCGACCGGTGAGTTGCGCCACACCTTCCCCACTTTCCCTACCGAATTACTAGGAAATCCTTGACCCGGCCCGCTCGGGCCCACAGGATGGTGCACATGTCCCGTACGCAGCAGCGACTCGTTCGTCGTCGGCATGTCGACTTTGGTCACGTCGTCAGCGCCGCGTGCTGTCGCGCGTAAGGCACTCGACCCACAGGTCGGACCGTGCCGCTCCGCACGCCAATTCCCCGGTCACCAGGGCGCGTTCACCCAAGACGCCCCAGTGACCCGACACACCAGCGAGGGACAACCGCCATGACCACGGCACCGCAGACCCGGACCACCCACGCCACCGCGCCACCCTCCGACACCCGCCACCTCAGCCTCGTCCGCGCCACCCCGCAGGGCGGCGGCACCGGGCAGCACGGCTCCGTACCGATGGTCGGATACCTGCTGCTCGTCCCCGAGGGCACCGACCCCACCGAGCTCTTCGCCGAAGGCGGGCCCCGCCCCGAGATCCGCCCGGTCGACCCCGTCGACCCGGCCCCCGCCCCACCGGCCGCCGCGCGGTCCACGGACGACGACGTCATCCGCATCGACCCGGTGCGACACGTGGCGGAGCTGGAGGGACGCGAACTCGACCTCACCTACCTGGAGTTCGCGCTCCTCGCCCACCTCGTGAAGCGCCCCCACCACGTGCTGACGCGCGAGCTGCTGGTGACCGCCGTGTGGGGGTACGACCACGTCGGGGACGGCCGCACCGTGGACGTCCACATCGCCCGGCTGCGGCGCAAGCTGGGCAGGGCCCACCGCCAACGGATCGTCACCGTACGACGCGTGGGCTACAAGTACGTCCCCGACCGGCAGGGGAGCCCGGACCCCGCCCCCTGCCACCGACCTTGAGGAGATCCCCGTGATGGGCCCTGCCACCGCGTCGCCCCGCCCCGTATCGGCCCACGACCGGGCCGAATCCGAGCGTCCGTACTGGCTGCGGGTGGCCCGCGAGGTGGCGGACGACCTCGCCACGGACGCGGTCGCCAGGGAGCAGGCGGGCAAGGCCCCCGTCGACGAGGTGTCCCGGCTGCGCGAGGCGGGCCTGCTCACACCTCCGGCACCGGCCGGGACCGACGGAGGGGGCGGGGACTGGGCCGCCGCCCTCGCCGTCGTCCGCGAGATCGCCGCGGCGGACGGCGCGATCGGCCAACTCCTGGGCTGTCACTACTTCTTGGCGGGCAGCGCCCGGTTCTTCGCCGGGCCCGCGCTCGCCGCGCGGATCGAGGAGCGGTCCGCCGCCGAGCAGTGGTGCTGGGGCGGCGGATTCGCCCGCCAAGAACCGGCGCTGACGCTGACCAGGGGCTCCGGCCGGCTGGTGCTCAACGGGCGGCAGGACTACACCACCGGGGTCCTGGCCGCCGACCGGCTGGCCGTCCGGGCGGTGCGGGCGGACACGGGCGCACCGCTCGCGGTCGTCGTGGACGCCGGCCGTCCCGGTGTCGTGATCGACGCCGCGGCGGACACCTTCGGCCGTCGACTCGCGGCCGGCGGCAGCGTGGAGTTCGACGATGTGACGGTCGCCGCCGACGAGGTGCTCGGCCCGCTCTCCGCGGACGAGGACTTCCTGCCGCCGCGCACGGCGCTGGCGTCGCCGGTCGCCCACCTCGTCTCCGTGCAGGTTCTGCTCGGCACGGCCGAGGGCACGCTCGCCGAGGCCCGCGAGTACAGCAGGACGGGGCAGACGCCGCTGCATCCGGCCTGGCCGGTCGGCAGCCCGCACGACCCGCAGGTGCTGACCACCTACGGGGAACTCGCCGTCCTCATCCGCTCCGCGTCGGCGCTCGCCGACCAGGCACTGGGGGCCGTACAGGACGCGCTGGCGCTCGGCGACGACCTCGCCTATGACGAGTACGCGGAGGTCGCCGCCCTCGTGACGATGGCGGAGGCCGCCGCCGCGCGGGCTGCACAAGAGTCCACGACCCGGGCCCTGGACATCGTCGGCCCACGGGCCGCCTCCGCACGCCTCGGCTTCGACCGCTTCTGGCGCAACGCCCGCACCCACACGCTCCACGAGCCGCTCGGGCATCAACTCCGCGACATCGGCGACTACTTCCTCAACGGCGCGCAGCCTCCGTTCGCCCTCCCGGCCTGACGGTTCTCACCATACGAGACACGTACGTCCATATGATGAACACCCTCTTGGGGCGAGCGCTTCCTTCTGCCACGATCCCTATCTGTCAGGTAGGAAAACTGGGGAAGTGAGGGGGTGGCCATGCGAACGCGTCGCCGCGTCGACCTGTCGCGCCTCCTGCTGACCTCGCGCCGCCACATCGACCTCGGCCGCACGGCCAGCGCCATCTGTCGGGCCGCCTGAGCCGTCCCCGTCCGCAGGACCGCCCGAAGGCGTCCGCAGGACGACGGCCCCGGCCGGCAGCACGCCGGCCCACGGTCCCACGGCGCCCCGAGCGCCTCCCCCGAACCACTCATTCCCCGAGAGGACACCTCCGTGTCTGCCGCACGCCCCCGCACCATCCTGCGCACCCTCGCCGCCGCAGCAGCGCTCCCCCTCCTGCTGAGCGCCTGCGGCTACGGGTCCCAGTCGACCGACAGCGGCGACCAGGCCAAGGCCGCGTCGGGCGCCAAGAAGCTCTCCGCCGACACGGTGAAGATCGGCTACTTCCCCAACCTGACGCACGGCACCGCCCTGGTGGGCGTCCAGAAGGGGCTGCTGCAAAAGGAGCTCGGCGGCACCGAGATCAAGCCGTCGACCTTCAACGCGGGACCCTCCGAGATCGAGGCGCTCAACGCCGGTTCCATCGACATCGGCTGGATCGGCCCCTCCCCCTCCATCAACGGCTACACCAAGTCCCGGGGCAAGTCCCTGCGGATCATCGGCGGTTCGGCCTCGGGCGGCGTCAAGCTGGTCGTGAACCCGAAGAAGATCAAGTCCCTGGACGACCTCAAGGGCAAGAAGATCGCCACGCCCCAGTTCGGCAACACGCAGGACGTCGCGTTCCTCAACTGGATCGCGGAGAAGGGCTGGAAGGTCGACGCCCAGAGCGGCAAGGGCGACGTCTCCGTCGTCCGCACCGACAACAAGATCACGCCGGACGCCTACAAGTCCGGCTCCATCGACGGCGCCTGGGTGCCCGAGCCGACCGCGTCCAAGCTCGTCGCGGAGGGCGGAAAGGCCATCCTCGACGAGTCCGACCTGTGGCCCGACAAGAAGTTCGTGATCACGAACATCATCGTGTCGCAGAAGTTCCTCAAGGAGCACCCGGACGTCGTCGAGGCCGTGCTGCGCGGCTCGGTGAAGACCAACAAGTGGATCAACGCCAACCCGGAGAAGGCGAAGGCCTCCGCCAACGCGGCGTTGCGGAAGCTGTCGGGCAAGGCGCTGCCGGACAACGTCATCGACCCGGCCTGGAAGTCCATCGACTTCACCGACGACCCGCTGGCCTCGACCCTCGACACCGAGGCGAAGCACGCGGTGAAGTCCGGCCTCCTCGAGCAGCCCGACCTCAAGGGCATCTACGACCTCGACCCGCTCAACAAGGTCCTCAAGGCCGAGGGCGGGGACCAGGTCGACGACGCCGGCCTCGGCGCGAAGTAACAACCCATCGAACCTGGTACGTCGACGAATTGACGGACCATCAGGAGGTGACGCCCATGGCCACCACGACACCCGAGCCGGCCGAGGCCGTCGAGACAGTGACACACGCGGCGCGTATCGAGCATGTCTCGAAGTCCTTCCCCGCACCGGGCACACCCGGCGGACAGCAGCTCGTCCTGGACAACATCACACTCGATGTCGCGCCCGGGGAGTTCGTCACCCTCCTGGGGGCCTCGGGCTGCGGCAAGTCCACCCTGCTCAATCTGGCCGCCGGCCTGGACCTGCCGTCCGCGGGCTCCATCGCCACCGACGGCAGGCCCGCGCTGATGTTCCAGGAGCACGCGCTGTTCCCGTGGCTGACCGCCGGCAAGAACATCGAGCTGGCCCTGAAGATGCGCGGGGTCGCGGCGCAGGAGCGGCGCGCCGAGGCGGAGCGCCTGCTCGACCTCGTCCGGTTGGCCGGCGCGCACCGCAAGCGGGTGCACGAACTGTCCGGCGGCATGCGCCAGCGCGTGGCACTCGCCCGCGCGCTGGCGCAGGACAGCCGACTGCTGCTGATGGACGAGCCGTTCGCCGCACTCGACGCGATCACCCGCGACGTGCTGCACGACGAGCTGACCCGCATCTGGCAGGAGACCGGTGTGTCGGTGCTGTTCGTGACGCACAACGTGCGCGAGGCGGTGCGCCTCGCCGAGCGCGTCGTCCTGCTGTCGTCCCGCCCCGGCCGCGTCGCCCGCGAGTGGACGGTCGGCCTGCCCCGGCCGCGGCGCCTGGAGGACACCGCGGTCGCCGAACTGTCCGCCGAGATCACCGAAGAACTGCGTGGGGAGATTCGCCGCCATGGCCGCCACTGACCACACCGCCACCCTCGACACGCAGACGCCGGAGGACGGCTCCCCGACGCCCGGCGAGCACCGCCGCCCGAGCGATCTGGCGGGCCTGGAGGCCGGGCTCGACGCACTGGACTCGGTGAAGCACGTCCGTGCGCCGCTGCGCGAGACGCTGCGCCGAAAGGTGCTGCCGCCGGTCACCGCGGTCGCGGTGGTGCTGGTGGTCTGGCAGCTCCTGGTGTGGGCGGGCGTCGTCCCCGACTACAAGCTGCCCTCGCCGTCCGATGTGTGGGGCGAGGTGCGCACGGCCTGGCTCCAGGGCACACTCCTCGACTCCATCTGGACGTCCGTGTCCCGCGGCCTGTTCGGCTTCCTGCTCGCCCTCGCCATCGGCACACCACTCGGCCTGCTGGTGGCCCGCGTACGGTTCGTGCGCTCGGCCATCGGGCCGATCCTGTCGGGTCTCCAGGCGCTGCCGTCGGTGGCATGGGTGCCGCCCGCCGTGATCTGGCTGGGCCTGAACGACTCGATGATGTACGCCGTGATCCTCCTCGGCGCGGTCCCCTCCATCGCCAACGGCCTCGTCGCGGGCGTCGACCAGATCCCGCCGCTGTACCTGCGCGCAGGACGGACCCTGGGCGCGACCGGGCTGCGCGGGGCCTGGCACATCGTGATGCCGGGGGCGCTGCCCGGCTATCTCGCCGGGCTGAAGCAGGGCTGGGCCTTCTCGTGGCGCTCGCTGATGGCCGCCGAGATCATCGCCTCGTCACCGGATCTCGGCGTGGGCCTCGGCCAGTTGCTGGAGAACGGCCGCAACAACAGCAGCATGTCGCAGGTGTTCCTGGCCATCCTCCTGATCCTCCTGGTCGGCATCGCCATCGACCTGCTGATCTTCAGTCCCCTGGAGCGCAGGGTGCTGCGGGGGCGGGGGCTGCTGGTCACCCGCTGACAGCGGTCCTCCTTGGGGCCACATTGCTGCACACGGGTGCTGTGGGGCCCTCCCGAGATGCGGGTCACCTCGCGGTCTGCTGATGTTCTAAGTGATCGCTTGACCCCTCTCAGAAGGAGAAGTTCATGGTGCGTCGCATCGCAGCCGCTGTCGCCGTCGCCTCGGTGGCCGGGTTCCTGGCCGCCGCCCCGGCCGTGGCCGACGTCGATGACAGCCGTCACGACAGCAGCCACGTGTACGACCACGCCGGGTTCGCGGGCCAGGAGTTCGTCAACGTCGGCGGACGGAACGGGGTCACGATCTCCAACTCGCTGGCGGCCCACCACAACGTCGGCGCCTGGAAGCACCACCACCGGTACATCGACTACGCCGGTCGCTGAGCCCGAGGGCTTCGCCCCTTCGCATGACGCATGACGCAGGCGGCCCCGCTCCGGCGGGGCCGCCTCCGCGTGTGCGCAGGAGAAGCTTCGGGCCCCCAGGGCGAAGAGGAACCACATAACGAAGGTGTCCTCACCGGCGTGTCGCGCTGACACGGAAGCCACCGCTCGGGACCACTGCTCGTATGAATGAACTGAGCGACCTGATCCCCGTCGAGGCCATCCGCCTCGACGTGGCCGCCCCCGACTGGCGGTCCGCCGTGCGCAGCGCCGGTGACCTGCTCGTCTCCACGGACGTCAGCACGGACACGTACACCGAGGAGATGCTCCGCAACGTCGAGGAGAACGGCCCCTACATCGTCATCGCGCCCGGCTTCGCCTTCGCGCACGCCCGGCCCTCCCCCGCCGTCCGGCGTACGGGCATGTCATGGGTCCGGCTCTCGACGCCGGTGAACTTCGGGCACGAGACGAACGACCCGGTGCACCTCGTCGTCGCCCTCGCCGCCGAGGACGCCGGGGCGCACACCCAGGCGATGGGCGCCCTCGCGCGACTGCTCGCCGACCCGGACACCTCCGCTGCACTCGACCGAGCGCCGACACCTGAGGCCCTGCGGCAGATCCTCGCGGGGGACACGGAGCCACCGGCCGACGCACCCCCTTCGGCCGCGTCCAAGGGCTCCGGCCACGGTATGCACAAGATTCTGACGGTGTGCGGCAACGGCGTCGGCACGAGCCTGTTCCTCAAGTCGACGCTGGACAAGGTGCTCGACCGCTGGAAGTGGGGCCGGTACATCACCACCGAGGCGACCGACACCATCTCCGCCAAGGGCAAGGCGTCCGAGGCGGTTGCCATCATGACGTCGCGGGAGATCGCGCGGACGCTCGGCGACGTAGGGGTGCCGGTGCGGGTGATCGAGGACTTCACCAGCACCAAGGAGGTCGACACGGCGATGCGCGACCTCTACGACGTGTGATCCCCCGCCCCCACCGCTCCCCTCCCCAGGAGTCCCCATGAACACCCTCGTCGACATCGCGAAGTTCATCGTCAACGAGATCCTCAGCGTCCCCGCCTATCTCATCGGCATCATCACGGCCGTCGGCCTCATCGCCCTGAAGAAGAGCGCCGGCCAGGTCATCGGCGGAGCCATCAAGGCGACCCTCGGCTTCCTGCTGATCGGCGCGGGCGCGACCCTGGTCACCAACTCGCTCGCCCCGCTCGGCACGATGATCACGGGCGCCACCGGTTCGCACGGTGTGATCCCCACCAACGAGGCGATCGTCGGCATCGCGCAGGCCGAGTACGGCTCACGGGTGGCGTGGCTGATGATCCTCGGCTTCCTCGTCAGCCTGCTCCTCGCCCGCTTCACCCCGCTCTCGTATGTCTTCCTGACTGGCCATCACATGCTGTTCATGGCAACGCTGTTGACGATGGTGATGGCCACCGCAGGTGTCACCTCGTGGATCGTGGTCGTCGCGGGGGCGGTACTGCTCGGCATCATGCTCGTCTCGATGCCCGCCTTCGCGCACCCCTGGACCAAGCGCGTCACCGGCAACAACACCGTCGCCGTAGGGCACTTCGGGACGGCCGGGTACATCGTCTCCGGTGCCACCGGGCAGGCCGTCGGCAAGAAGAGCCGCTCGACGGAGGAGATGAACCTGCCCGAAGGCCTGCGCTTCCTGCGTGACTCGATGGTGGCGACTGCCCTATCGATGCTGCTCATCTACATGATCATGGCCATCGTGTTCCTCGTGAAGGTCGGGAGGACGGAGGCGTTCAAGGCGTTCGCGACGGACGGCGGCACGGCATCCACGGGTGTCGGCAACTATCTGATGTCATCGGTCGGCCAGGGCCTCCAGTTCGGTATCGCCGTCGCCGTCATCCTGTTCGGTGTCCGTACGATCCTCGGCGAGCTGGTGCCCGCCTTCCAGGGCATCGCGCAGAAGGTGGTGCCCGGCGCCATCCCCGCCCTGGACGCCCCGATCGTCTTTCCGTACGCCCAGAACGCCGTGCTCGTCGGCTTCATCTGCTCGTTCGTCGGCGGTCTGGTCAGCCTCGGCCTGCTCGTCGGTGTCTTCAAGCCCGCGTTCGGCACGGCCCTCGTCCTGCCGGGGCTCGTTCCGCACTTCTTCACCGGTGGCGCGGCGGGTGTCTTCGGCAACGCGACGGGCGGGCGCCGCGGCGCGGCCCTCGGATCGTTCCTCAACGGTGTGCTGATCACGTTCCTGCCCGCGTTCCTGCTGGGCGTCCTCGGCTCGTTCGGCTCGGCGAACACCACGTTCGGCGACGCCGACTTCGGCTGGCTCGGCCTGATCCTCGGGAACGTCGCCAAGGCGGGTGACGTCGCGGGCGTGATCCTCATGCTCGTGGTCGGCCTGCTGATCCTGGCCGCGGCCATCACGTGGCAGAAACGCGTCGTGGAGACGGGCTGGGACCCGGGCGCCAAGCGGGCCGCGATGCTGCCGCCGGAGGACCGCCCGGAGCAGCACGACGATGCCGCGCCCGGCGGAACCCCGGTCTCCCGCACGTACACGAAGATCGCTCCCCCGGCGGGCGCCCCGGTGCCACCGCCTCCGCCGGAGGACTGAGCGGGTTCCCGCTGTACCGCCGAAGGCCCGCTGAACGTCAGGGAGTTCAGCGGGCCTTCGGCGGCTTCGCAGGGCGCGATGGACGGTTCCGTCAGTGCGCGAAGCCCCAGTCGAGCATCTTCGTGGCGTCGCCGAAGACCTCCTTGTCGGCGCCGACGATCGCGCCGACCAGGGTGCGGTTGTCCCGCTTCGCGGCGAAGACGAGGGAGTAGCCGGCCTCCTCGCCGCTGCCGGTCTTGATGCCCAGGGCGCCGTCGTAGGTACCGAGCAGGTCGTTGGTGTTCTCCCAGGTGTAGTACCTGGTGTGTCCGTTGGCCGCCGGGGCCTCGGCCTCGTACTTCTTCTGCTTCACGACGTCGGCGAAGACCGGCTGGAGCATGGCGCGCTGGCCGAGCTTGGCGAGATCGCGGGCGGTGCTGCGGTTGTCGCCGTGCGAGATGCCGTCGAAGGAGTCGAAGTGGGTGCCGGTCATGCCCAGTTGAGCCGCCTCGACGTTCATCTGGCGCACGAAGTCGGCGATCCGCGCCTCCGTGGTGGTCCCGACGCCGTAGTTGTCGGCGAGGGCCATCGCGGCGTCTCCGCCGGAGGGGATCAGCATGGCGTGCAGCAACTGCCGGGCGGTCAGCTTGTCGCCGGTCTGGAGGTCGGCGGTGCTGGCACCGTTCTCCTGTACGTAGTCCCGGTACTCCTGCTTGACCGTGATCTGCCGGTCCAGCCACTCCGGGTGCTTGAGCACGACCACGGCTGTCATGATCTTCGTCGTGCTGGCCATCGACACACTCTCGTCGGCCTTGGCCCCGGCCCACATCTCGCGCTCCTGACTGCCGTCACGGGCGTCGAGGAGGTACGCGTGGTCGGCCGCGATGTCCGGGACGTCCTGGGCATCCGCGGCCGGCGCACCGTCGCTCTGCCCGTCGCTCTGTCCGGCGGAGTGCGTGGCGGCCGGCGTGGCCGCCTGGGCGATGCCGCCCGCGGTGATCGGCAGGACGGCTCCGAAGAGCGCGACCGTCGCGAATCTGGCTCCGGTCCGGTGCAGCCGGTTGGGCCGGGCATGGGAACCCATGGGCGCCCCCTCCTTCCGGCGGGTGAGCGCCGGTTCGTCATGGCAAATCGTTGCATCCCGAACCTACTTGCCCACCGTCCCTCGACGTCAAGATCGCCATGTCATAACCGGGTAACAGGGACTACGGACTTGACCTCTCCGGCTCACTCGCTGTCGAAGGTCCGGCGCGCGCGTTCGATCTCCGGCATGTGGGTCGTCGCCCAGTCCAGGAGTACGTCGACCGGCCGACGGAGTGTCTTGCCGAGGGGCGTGATCCGGTACTCGACGGCGACCGGGCGGGAGCTGAGCAGCTCGCGCTCGACGATGCCGTTGCGCTCCAGTCGGCGGAGCGTCGCCGTGAGCGACTTCTGTGTCACCGACGGGACTGCGCGGCGCAGTTCGTTGAAGCGACAGGGCCGTTCGCAGAGCTCGTTGAGAACGCTCAGCGACCACTTGTCCAGCACCTGGTCGAGGAGTTCCCGGTGCGGGGCGGTGACGCGGAGTTCGCTGTCCGGGGTGGGGGCGGTATCCATGCCGAAACCTGGTCTCGTTGAAGTGTCCTTCGTGTACCAGGTAGCAAAGGTATACCTGCGAATCGTTCGCCAGGAGTCGTGCGACATGAGTCGTTCGCCATGAGACATGAGGAGACCTCGATGTCCGTTCACCGCTTCACCCCCGCCGGCCTGTTGCAGCCCACCCCGTACGATCACGTCGCCGTCGCCACCGGCACGCGCCATGTGTACGTGAGCGGGCAGATCGCCCGCACGGCGGACGGGGTTCAGGTCGCACCGGGTGACCTGGCCGGCCAAGTCGCCCACGCGCTGCGCAACACGGCGACCGGACTCGCGGGCGCGGGCGCCACGTTCGACGACGTGGTGCGGCTGACGTTCTACGTCGTGCGGTGGGCGCCGGAGAAGATCGACGCGTTCATGGCCGGGGTCGGCCACGTGGCCGGGGAGTTGGGGCTGGGTGACCGGCTTCCCCCGGCCTCGCTGATCGGGGTCGACTTCCTCTTCGAGCCCGACGTGCTCGTCGAGGTCGAGGCGACGGCGGTTCTCGATTGACGTACGTGTGCGTACCGACGGTGCGGCTCGATCGAGGACCGGCCGGACAGCCCAAGGACCGGCCAAAGATCGGCGTCGCACCGAAAGTCCGTGCGCACCCCATGGACAACGGCCCACCCTCTGGTTACGTTCACCGACGGTCGACAACGATGTCAGACCTGTCGGCCTCATGATTCGCCTATCGAGGAGCAGTGAACGTCGATGGTGACACGAAGAACTCTTCTGCGGACCGGCGGAGCGGCTCTGGCCGCCGGGACCTTCGGGATCTCCCTGCCGAATCCGGCGGCGGCCGCTGCCGCCGAACGCGCCGCGTCTGCCCGCCTGTTGCCGTCCTTCGGCCGCCCGGAACAGCTCGACGTCGCGCACGTCGGCGACCTGAACGGTTACGACCAGCTGCTGTTGACGACCCTTCAGGGAACGGTGAACCGTGGCGGCCCCCGCCTCTACTTCACCTTCGACGACGGCGCGACGGACCGGCGTTGGCTGTCGAGCACCGGCGCGACTGCTACCCAGCACGACAACGCCCTTGATCTGGTGGGGCGTTACCGCGACCGCGTGCGCGGCGCGATCCTTGTCGACCCCGACGTGCCGGACTCCGTGAACGTCGCCACCACGCTCGCCGGGCTCAAGAACGGCGTGGCCGCGACCGCCGACCAGGCGCGCGACCACGGCCTGAAGACCCTGGTGGATCTGCGCGGCCGATTCGACCCGGACGACGTCCTGGGCACCTACCGCTGGCAGCTCGACAAGCTCTTCCCGCACTGCGACCACGCCCTGCTGTCCGGGCTGCCGCCGACGCGGACGGTGAGCGTGAGCGGCGTCAAGTGGCGGGAGGTGGCCCGGGAGACCGATCGGATCCGGGACACCTCCAACCGGAAGTCGCGCACGCTCGACCTCAGCCCCGAACTGGGCGGTGACAACGATGTCTACCTCCGCTTCCAGGATTCCTTCGGCGACGACGGCTGGGGCGCCTCGGTCGGCGCCGTCAAGGTCATGGCGGACGGCAAGGAGCTCGCGTCCTTCACGCCCGGCACGGACGGCGAGAAGCCGTATCTGTTCGACGGCCTGAACTCCTCGCTCGGCGACAAGTCGAACCGCTTCGCCGACGGCGGCGGCTACTTCGTTTACCACTTCAACGCCCCTGCCGGGACACGGCAGTTGACCGTCGAGGTAGACCTGTGGAACCAGTATCTGGTGACAGCTACCGCCACCGCGCCCACCCGCGTCGAGCCCTTCCCGTACTTCCGGGACTACGTGGTGGCGAGCCGGGCGATGGTGCTGTGGCTGCCGCCGTCCGGCGACACCGGGAAGCTGCTCGACGAGGTGCTCGCCAAGGTGGAGCCCACCACGCCGTACGCCGGATGGTTCCCCAATGACGTGGCCGGTGAGTGGGGCGGCGTGGACCGTGCCTCGCAAGCCGGTGTGCCGGTCGTCGCCGCCGACTTCTACATGAACGGCACCGTGCACGCCGGGGTCCCGGCGAAGGTCTCCGGGCGGGTGCCCAGCAGGCCCAAGTCCGAGCTGCGCAACCGCGTGTACGTCACGTTCACCGTCGGCGAGGGCGACAACATCCAGTACTGCCAGCGCCGCATGCGCGACATCTGGGACGACCCCAAGCGGGGCGACGTACCGGTCAACTGGACCGTCAGCCCGCTGCTCGCCGACATCGGCCCCGCCCAACTCGCGTACTACCAGCGGACCGCCACCGACAACGACCTGCTCATCTGCGGTCCGTCGGGCGCCGGTTACACCTATCCGGGCTCGTGGCCGAAGGCGGACCTGGACGCGTACACCGAGGTCACTGGGCGATATCTGCGGCGTACCGGCATGGATCTCGTCTACGCGTACAACCCGCGCAACGCGGACAACGACGGCTGGGTGCCGTTCGACGAGAGCGTCATGGCGTCCTTCCGGAAGAACACGCCGCTGCGGGGTGTCATCCAGTCCTGGGAGACCGGCGATCTGCAGGCCCGCCCGGCGGGTGTCCCGGTGATCGGCAACTTCTTCCCGCAGGGCAAGGGCACCGACTTCCGGGACGCGCTGCTGGAACACATCAAGGGCCGCGACCCGGACAAGCCGATGTTCATCGCCGCGGCCATCAACGCGTGGAGTTGGACGCCGAGCGACATCGTGGAACTGGCGAAACTGCTGGACGACCCGTTCGAGGTCGTGCGTGGTGATGTGTTCTTCGAGTTGGTGGATCGCAGCTACGAGTAGGGGTGTCTCGACGGCAAGCGTGCCGGGCGGGTGCTCCTGGTGCTCCCGCTCGGCTTGCGCGCATGCGCGCACGCGCGCGTGACTGCACGGTGTATCAGTCGGGCAGAGTTCTGTCGTCCAAGTGCGCGCCGTAGAAGTCGGTTTGACGCTCCATGACCGCCCGCATCGGGGTGCCGCGCGGGACCCCGTAGACGGTGCCCGGGAAGTCCAGGCCCTCCTGTACCTCCCACAACTCGTCGTGCTGGTCCGGGGAGAACAGTCGGGCCGGGTCGCCTGCCGCGATCCAGCCGATGGGCACCACGCTGTCCGGCCGCAGGCGGGAGTTGGCGTGGAGCACGCTGTTGATGCGCAGTTCCGAGCGTGCCCCCACGACGGCGCCAGGGAACAGCGACGCCCCGGTGGCCACGAAGACCTCGTCCTCGATGTGCGCCCCGTTGATGTGCGCGTGCGGCCCGATCAGCACGGAGTCGCCGAGCACGGCGGGGTGTTGCGCCCGGCCACGGACCAGGGCGTTCTCCATCACGACGACGTCGCGTCCGGTGCGTACCTCGCCGTCCTCGGCGGTGAGGACCGCTCCGTGCAGGACGCGCGCGCGTTCTCCCAGGACGACCGCGCCGCACAGCACGGCCGACGGGGCGACGTAGGCGGAGTCGGGGACGACGGGCCGTTTTCCACGGTGCTCGATCAGCATGCCCATGGAGCGTAGGGCAGGCGGGGACGGACGGCACGTCCCTGCGCGCCTTCAGGCGTCGTTTCAGACGTCGGCCCAGAGGTACGTCGCCCCAGACGCACGTCGCCTCAGGCGCCCGGGCTCAGGCGTCCGCGCGGTGAACGCTGACGGCGTAACCCCCGCCGTCGTACGGCGCGGCGTCCCACGTCCCGAACCGGTCGACGAGGCTCAGTCCGGCCGCCTCGCAGCAGGCGTCGTACTCCGGCAGCGTGATGGTCGGCGGCACCGGCAGGTGAGCGGCGTCCAGGCCGAAGCCCGCGACCAGCAGTCCGCCCGGGCGCAGGGCCCCGGCCAGCCGCTTCACCACCGTGGCCTCGGTGCCGGGGGTGAGCAGCGGCAGTACGTTGCCCGCGGCGACCACGAGGTCGAAGTCCGCGGCGATGCCGAGCGCGGCCGGGTCGAACTCGGCGAGATCGGTTTGGAACCAGGGCAGTTCGGGCGCGCGCTCCCGCGCCACGTCGAGCATGGAGGCGTCCAGGTCGATGCCCACGCAGTCGTACCCGAGCTCCGCGAGCCGGATCATGACGCGCCCGGTGCCGCACCCGGCGTCGAGCACACGGGCCCCGGCGGGCACGAGCGCCTCGCAGAACGACGCCTCTCCGTGCACGTCCTTTCCGCTGCGCGCGAGCGCCTCGAAACGGGCGGCGTACTCGCCACCGGACTTCCCACCGGTCAGTTCCTGCCAACGACTCATGAGATCGACTATAGGTCTCCCGGGCGACCACTCACGCCTGGTCACAGCCTCCGCCCCCGCCTACCGGTAGGCGCAGGACGCACGCCGTGACCAGCGCCAGGAAGGTGAAGCCCGCGGAGATGCACAGCACCTGCTCGATTCCGCCGAGCGTGCCGGATCCTGCCGCTGGGGCGACGAGTCCAGCCGTTCCGCCTGTGGCCGGGGCGGGGTGTGACGGGCCGGGATGAGCGCCACGATGCCCGCGCCCCGACTGGTGGAGGCCGACAAACGGGGTCGTCCTGCACGTATCGGCATCACCGGGTGGATGCGTGCCAGTGGCCGACGCAGCGACGGGTGAGCCGGCCGAAGGCGACGAACACGGCGACGCCGAGCAGGGCGGCCACCAGGATCGTCGCGAACAGCTCCGCGGACTGCGCACGCGCCTGGTAGCTGCTGATCAGCGCCCCGATGCCGGGTTCGCCCTGCCGGAAGAAGAAATCGGCCACAATCGCCCCGACCACCGCGAGCCCCGCCGAGATGCGCATCCCGGCAAAGATGGCGGGGAGCGCCGCCCGCAGTTCGAGGCGGATCAGCACCACCCACCACGAGGCCCGCTGCAGCGCAAACAGTTCGCGCTGGGCACGGTCCACGGAACGCAGCCCGAAGAGCGTGTTCGACACCATGGGGAACAGCGCCACGAGCACGCAGACCACAACGCGCGCGAAGAAGTCGAAGCCGAACCAGAAACCGATCAGCGGCACGAGCGCGAGCACCGGGATGCACTGCAGCATCACCGCGTACGGGAAGAGAGAGCGCTCCAGCCAGGAGGCGTGGTTCATGGTGATCGCCCACAGGACACCGAGGACGATCGCCGCGCCGAGCCCGCTGAAGGCCACCTGCGTGGTCTGCCACAGGGCCGACCCGATGGCGTCGCGCACCGCCGCGTCACCGAAGGAGTCCACCAGCACGGTGTGGGGCGGCGGCATGAGGAAGCGGCGGGCCGGGTCGAGGACGAGGTAGCTGATGGCGTACCAGACGCCGATGATGAGCAGGGCGACGGCGAGCGGCGGGAGTGCGGATCGCAGGCGCTTGGTGGCGGTGGCCGTCGTGTTCCTCATGCTTCGTATCCCTTCCGCAGGGCGGTGCCGATTCGCTGCGCGAGCGCGGCGAACTGGGGTGAGTACCGGACGTCGGGCCCCCGTTCGGTGCCGAACGGCACGTCGACCACGTCCACCACTTGTCCGGGCCGCCCGGAGAGGACGACCACTCGCGTGGAGAGATGAATCGCCTCGCTGACCGAGTGGGTGACGAAGACGCCGGCGAAGAGGCGGTCCGCGAACAGGTGCAGCAGTTCCTCTCCGAGCCGGTCGCGGGTGAGTTCGTCGAGGGCGCCGAATGGCTCGTCGAAGAGGAAGAGGTCGGGGCTGAGGGTGAGGGAGCGGGCGAGCGAGGCGCGCATGCGCATGCCGCCGGAGAGCTGGTGCGGCAGGTGCCGCTCGAATTCCGTGAGTCCCACGGTGGCCAGCGCCTCCCGGGCCCGTTCCCGGCGCTCGGCCTTGGTCCGGCCCGCGAGCCGGGGGAACAGGTCCACGTTCTCCAATACGTTGAGCCAGGGCAGCAGCGTGGCCTCCTGGAAGACGTAGCCGATGCGTTCGGCGGTCACGTCCGCAACGCCGCTGGTCGCCGTGGAAAGGCCGGAAGCGATCCGCAGCAGTGAGGATTTGCCGCAGCCCGACGGACCGACGACGGAGACGAACTCGCCCGGCCGTACGGCGAGATCGATGCCTGTCAGCGCGGTCGTGCCGTCGGCGTAGGTAAGGCCGACGCCGTGGAAGTCCAGTACGGGGGCCGTGTCCGCGGCGACGGCCGTACGGGGACCGGTGCTCGGCGGAGAGTACGGGGAGGACTGAGGCATGACGGAGGCTCCCTACTTCTTGCCGGCCCCGGCGCCGAGGCCGATGCCCGGGTCGAGGAACTTGTTGGTGAACAGATCGGTGGCCTTCAGCCCGGCGGCGGGCGCGGCGCCGTTGCGCTTCAGGATCGGCGTGGTGATGTCGAGGATCTTCTGGACGCGGGCTTGGTCGAAGTCGCCGAGCGTGGCATTGTCACCGTCGCTGACGAGGCCCTCCTTCAACTGCTGCTTCGCCGAGTAAGCAGCCTGCCCCGGGGTGTACACCCAGCCGTTGTCGAAGGCGTCGACCGCCTTACCGATGAGCTTGTTCGTGGGGGTGGGGTCGGCGAAGTAGTCGGCGGTCGCCCGCTGGACCACGGGTATCAGCTTGCTGAGGCAGGCGGACTGCTTGCTCACGTCGGCGCTGCGCACCGAGAGGGCCACGGCGTAGAGCGGGTATCCGGTGTCGTGGATGAGCTGGTGGGCGACCGGGCGGTGCCAGTTGTCCAGGTCGTGGGCGTAGAGATACGGCTCGACGGTGGCGAAGCCCTGCTGGGCGTCCTTGCCGCCGGCCGCGAGGAAGGCGCCCGGCGAACCGTCGTAGCCGCCGTCGGTCTGGCCGCGGTGCAGCAGGCCCTTGCCGACGAGGTAGTCCATCCACGTGGCGCCCTCGAAGTAGCGCACCTTGGCGTTGGTCCTGCCGAGATCGGCGATGGTCTTCACCTTCGGATACGTCTTCGGGTCCCACATGATCATCCAAGGGGCCTTCTCGAACGTGGCGAAGACCTGGGTGATCGGCCGGTGCGCGGAGTTCTGCACGGCTTCGTCGGTGTTCACCCAGCCAAGCAGGATGTCGGGGTCGGTGTACATCTGTGTCGGCACGGGCTGGTTGCCGATGGCCGGGCCGCCTGCTCTGATCTCGACGTCGACGCCGGTCCACTTGCCGTGCGCGAAGAGCGGGCCGCGCACCTGCTTGGCGTCGGCGTCGATGGTCGGGTGCGGGCCCAACAGCCGGTACAGGCCGCCCTGTTCGGCCTGTGGGTTCCAGTCGGTCTGCACGACCACCTTCTTCGGGCAGTCGCTGGACAGGTCGAGGGACCCGATGGTCAGCCCTGTGTGGTCGGCGCTCGCCGCGGCGCCGCCACCCGGGCCGCACGCCGATGACAGCGTCAGGACCAGGGCAGTACCCAAGGCGGCGGTCAAAGCACCGCGCGCTCGCTTGCCGGTTGTGCGCTCCATGGCGCGGGCCTCCTTCGACGGGGACGTCGGATTCAGGACAGGGACGTTGGCCGGGGCCGGAGTCACAGCGAGTCGATTTCGGTCGACCGGCCGGCGTTGAGCGAGAAACGGTCTCGGGTGGTGACGTAGAAGCTGGCGCCGAAGCGGCCGACAGGGTGGAAGTCGGCCAGGCGCACGTGCCAGCGCTCGGTGTCGACGAGTCCGTCACGCGCCCACAGGTGATGGATACGCCCGAAGAAGATTTCGCGGGTGCTGGTGGTGATCCGCTCGTGCAGAGTGCATTCGAAGGCGACGGGGGCCTCGGCGATGCGCGGGGGCCGCACCCGGGCGCAGGCCACGGCGGTGAGTCCGACTTCCTTCAGTTCGTCGACGTGGGGCGGGTGGGCGAAGCCGCAGTCGTGCATCTGCTGCGCCATCGCCTCGTCGGCGAGATGTACGACGAACTCGCCATTGGCGGCGATATTCACGGCCGTGTCCTTGAGGTGTCCGGCCCGCCGGTCGAGGCTGATCATGACCAGCGGCGGGTCCTCGGCGGCCATCGCGAACATGCTGAACGGCGCGGCGTTGACCACCCCGTCCTCGCCCAGCGTGGTCACCAGGGCAATGGGGCGCGGCACGATCAGCGACGCCATCAGCTTGTAGCGCTCGTAGGGACCGAGCTCGCTCATATCCACGTTCAGCGCCTGCTCACCCATGGGTGGTCACCCACCAGGACAGCAGGACGTCCCGGAGCACGGATGCGTCGTCCGGATACGCGGCGCGGTAGGGGTCGGCGGCGCCCAGCGCCTCAAAACCCGCGGCCTCGTCGGCATCCAATTCGACCGGCATATCGACGAGTTGGACGGGTGCTCCGGTGAATCCCGCTACATAGGAGGGGTCCCGGACGAGGCGTCGCTCGGTGCGGATGTGGGGCTGGCGGAACTGGTCGGGGGCGCGCTGGGTGTCGTACTCGCGTAGTTCTGGCACGGCGTCGACCTCGGCCTGCGTGGCCTCACTGAGTACGGCGAGTACGGGTTCGAGGGCGTAGTTGCTGGTGCCCATGATGTCGTTGCCGCAGACATTCGGGACGACCAACAGGTCCATCAGGGCGAGCAGTTCGACGTGGTCACCCGGGCGTGTGCGCTGACGCAGGATCTCGGGTCGGCCATCGTTCACGCGGGTCGCCATGAACAGGTTGAACGAGTCGTGCACGTCGTCCGGGGTGAGTCCGTACTCGCGCTGCGCCTCGGCCTGGATGTCGGCGCAGTTGGTGTGCTGCTCAAAGCCGTGCATCGAGTCGTACATGTTGGCGCTGCACCGCGGGAACAGGGTGTCGTTGACCCCCGCGGTGTCGGTCAGCAGGTACATCATGGCCCGCTCGCGCGGCGGCGCGGACCACAGGAAGTCGCCCTGTGTGGGGCCCAGGCCGTGCAGCGTGCGGGTGCGGCCGACGTGCAGGAATTCGCGGTAGTCGGCCAGGTTGAAGGCGTTGAGGTCGACGCACTGACCGCCGGTGATCTGTTCGATGCGCAGGACCTGGCCGACGCGCACCTCGATCGCCTTGCCGGTTCCCGGCTCGATCCGCCGGCACTCCAGTTCCTTCCGCTTCTCCCGCGGCGGCTCGTGGTCGATGGCCTCCCGCCAGCGCCAGGGGCGGCCGGTGGGGTGCGGGTGCGGGCGGGTACCGATCGCACCGGCGGCCGACTCGGCGAGCGCGAGACGCACGAGGCCGGCGCGCGACGGTGCCTCGCCCGCCCCCAGGGAGGCGTCGACGAGGTGGAGCTGCTGCTCGGTCAGGCGGAGCACCAGGCGTGGCATCGCGACTCGTTTCTGTATACGGAGACTTGGATTTCCGTATACCAACACCGTCTCCTTACGGGCACATCTCGCCCGCGTTTCTCCCCGGTGTCCAGGTACTCTCGCCGGTCCTGACGCTGATTTACGTATACGCAACGGCTAGCATGTCGCCATGACCACCACCCCCATCCGCCCGGCGGAACGCGCCGAAAGCGCCTTCGTCAGCCTGCGTACGGCCATCGTGGACGGCGCCGTGCCGCCCGGCACCCGGCTCCCGGAGGACGTGCTCGCGGCGCAGTATGGGGTCAGTCGCACCCTGGTCCGTTCCGTGCTTGCCCGCCTGGTCGCGGCGGGACTCGTGGAAACCGGCAAGGCGAAGTCCGCCACCGTGGCCCGGCCGGACGCCGACGAGGCGCGGGCGGTCTTCGAGGTGCGTCGTTCGCTGGAGCGCGACGCGGTGCGGCTCGCGGCCGCGGCATGGGACAAGGATGCCTCGGCGTCGATGGCCCGCCACGTGCGCGCCGAGCGCGAGGCGTCGGAGCGCGACGACCACCGCGTCTCGGGGCGGCTCGCCGCCGAATTCCACGTCCGACTCGCGGAGTTGTGCGGAAATCCGTTGATGGAGCGGTATCTCAGCGAGGTGGTGTGGCGGTGCTCGCTGATCCTCTCCGTGCATGGCGCTCCGCACGATCAGCGGAAATCGATCGACGAGCATGAAGAGTTGCTGCGTCTGATCGAGACCGGGGACGCGGAGGGGGCCGAGGAGTCGGTACTGCGACATGTACGCGCCGTGGAGACGCGGACGCTGGCACGTGCCACGCAGGCCGCGGCTCCGAACCTGGCGGCGATCCTCGGGCGGTACTGAGACCGCCGAGGCCGCAGGGAGGGACTCCCGACGCTCGATGCCGCGGTCCGCATGCTCACGTCGCGGGGTGGCGCCTGCGGCGCGGTCGCCATGAGCGGCCAGCGGCTCACGTGGTGCAGGAGAGCGGCTGCCCCGGTCCCCGTCGGTCGCGCCCCCACTGTGGCGGCGGGCCAATGGTCACTCGACGTCCACTCCGTACGCGCGGGCGAGGGCGTCGAGGCCCTCGCTCCAGCCCTGTCCGATGGCCCGAAGCTTCCAAACGGGCCGGCCTTCGACCACGTGGCGATACAGCTCGGCGACGGCCATGGCCCGGATGTCCGGGTCGGCGGGCGGGCGGAAGGCCCAGGCCGCGCCCGGGCCGCCGTCCAACGTGAGCAGGGCGTGGGTGAGAGACGCGCAGCTCAGTCCGGTGTCCACGTCCATGTTGACGGCGATGGTGACCCGGCGCGTGAGGTCGGGCAAAGCGGCCAGATGGACCGTGGCCCTTTCCGTGACGACCGGCCCATCCTGGTGTTTGCCCAGAAGGCGTGCCGCGCCGCCGGCCGCGGAGGGCTGGTGGTAGAAGACGAAGTCCTCGTCCCCGGACACGCGCCCGTCCTCTCCGCCGAGGAAGAGGGTGAGATCGGCATCCGCACCGGCGAAGGCGAACGCGACGGACAGCGTATGGCAGGCCTCCTCGGGCAGTACGAGTGTCTGACCCGGGACGAGTGGGACAGGGGGGTCCGCGGGTGCGCCGGGAGCGACAGGCTGCGCGACTGGTTGCGCGGCGGGCTGTGCGACAGCCTGCGCGGCGGGCGTCGCCTGCTTCCACTCGGCGAACGATCTGATCAGGAAGGGGTCGGTGACCGCCGCAGGTCCACCGTCCGGATGGTTGGCCCCGAGTTCGATGTCGAGGTCGCCGAGGGACCCTTCACCGGTGTCCGGCTGATCCTGGGCGTGGTCGAGGAGATCCTGGAGGCCGGGGGTCCTGCCGGTGTCCAACGGCCGGAACGTGCTGGACAGATTGCCCGAGGCGGTCGTCGTCACGGAGCAGACGACGTCCTCTCCAATGTCGAGGAAGCGCAGCGCGTCGCCGGGCTCGCGCCAGGGTGTGGTGTCGATCGCGCGCCGCGTCCAGCGTCCGTAGGCGACGAAACCGAGACGCTGCGTGTCGGGAAGGCGTGTCAGCACGGCGAGGTCGATGGCGGTGATGCCCGGCGCCGTGGCGAAGCCTTCTTTGAGCGTGGCCACGATGTTCGACCCCATGGCCGTCAGCCACCACAGGACGCGGTCGCGCTTGGTGAGGTTCTTGAGCGTCGGCCGCCCGCTCGGGGTGGTGCCCGGCGTCTGGGTGGGCAGCGAATCGAGGTCCTGCTGCCGCATGACCACCGAGAGGACGGATCCGTCCACGCCGACCGCGCAACCGGCCGCCGGGTTGTCGGAGAAGGCGGTGTTCACCGCCTCGCAGACGGTGTCCTCGTCGTTGGCGTTCAGGGCGCGCCACCACCGGTCGGCGTCGGCCTGCCACTGCTGCCGTATGTCGCGCAGGCGCGCCCGCTCGGCCGCGAGATACACGGGCGCGTCCAGCTCGGCCCGGCGCCGGGCGGCCGCCCGCTCGGCGCGCGCCAGACGCCGCACACCCCGCAGATGGAACGCCTGCGCCTCGGCAAGCGCCCAGGGTTCCCCCAGTTGAGGCGTTTCCGGGACGACGGGAGCGTGGGCGTCGGGGAACGACTGCAGGTGCACCGTGGTCATCTCGCGCCGCAGCTCCGTCAGCCGGGCGATCGCGGCGTCGCGCTCAGCCTGCTGCTGGGCGCGCTCCGCCTGCCGTCGCGCCCGGTCCAGTTGCGCGGCCGAGGGGGCCACCGTCCGTGACCGTGTCGCGGTTCGGCGTGTGGTGGTACGCCGGCGATTCCCGCCGACGGATGAGGAGGCGTAGAAGGGGCCGAGGCCGGACGAGACCCTGGCCCCGCCGCTGCCGACGCTGAGCCGCGCCGCTCGCGGCCCGACCGAGGTGCGTACGCCGCGCGTCGACACGCGCACACTCATCCCGGGGACGCCGACCCGGAAGCCGAATCCCATGGCTGCCTCCCGTCTCCCTGTTCTCGCCGTACACATTCTGGTGCAAGAACGACCGGATGCGACTCCTCTGCCGACCGCCCTTCGCCCAGGACGGGCCGTGCGGGTCACGCACCGTCAGAAACACCCCGCCCCGAACACTCAGCCCGGCCGATCGAGCTAAATCGAGCACGGATGGCCCAGCCAAGTCGCGACCCCAGGGCGGCATTCCTACGTTCGATGACACCCAAGCCCAACCCGTAGCCCATGGAGGAATTCATGCGTGTGAAGTCCGTTCTGCTCGCGTCCGCAGTGGCCGGAGCCGCTCTCATACCGACCTCGGGGATCGCGTACGCCGCCCCCGACAAGGACTGCCCGGACTTCTCGACGCAGGCCGAAGCGCAGGCCTACTTCGACGCCCACCCCGGCGACCCGGACCGCCTCGACCGCGACAAGGACGGCATGGCCTGCGAGGACAGCGGGCTCCCCGCCGGGTCCGACTCGTCGGCCGACACCCCCTCGGACACGTCCTCCGCCACCCCGGCCATGCCGCAGGACGGCGTCAAGGCCGGTGCCGGCGGCCTCGCCGAGGACGGCACCCCCACCGCGCTGCCGATCGGCTTCGCCGCCGCGGCCGTGCTCGCCGCCGGTGGCGCCGTCGTGCTGCGCCGCCGCGCCAAGCAGGACCACTGACGACGGTCCGCACGATCTGTGCGGTTGCCGCATGACGACGTGACAGGGAGGCCATGCCATGACCAGTTCGCCGTCTCCCGGCCGCCGCCGTGGCCGCGATCTCCCGTGGATCGCGGCCACCGTGCTGTGCGCGCTGCTCGCCCTGAACGCCGTACTCGGCTGGTTCAGCGGCCCCGCTTCCCCCTACGACGCCGGGGCGGCCAACCCGGCCCGCCTGCCCGCGGGTTCGGCGGCGACCGACACGGCGCGGCCCACGACACCCGACGCCCCTGACGACTCCCCGGCGCCGCGGCCGCTCGACCGGGCCGCCGATCCGGCGCGCCTGCGGATCCCCGCGATCGGCGTCGACACCGCCATCGACCCGCTGTCCCTGGACCCCGAGGGGCGACTCCCCGCCCCGGCCGGACCCACCGACGTCGGCTGGTGGCGCGAGGGTCCCGCACCCGGCGAGGCGGGCCCGGCCGCCATCGTCGGCCACCTCGACACCAGGAGTGGTCCCGCCGTCTTCGCGGGC
Organism: Streptomyces fractus; assembly: GCF_049844455.1. Taxonomy (NCBI): domain Bacteria; kingdom Bacillati; phylum Actinomycetota; class Actinomycetes; order Kitasatosporales; family Streptomycetaceae; genus Streptomyces; species Streptomyces fractus. The sequence continues at coordinate 987,036 of NZ_JBMYHI010000002.1, forward strand.
TTGACCGAACTCCGCCCCGGCGACCGGGTCGAGATCACCCGTGCCGACGGCAGCACGGCGGTCTTCGCCGTGCGCTCCACGAAGCAGTTCCCCCAGGACGACTTCCCCGCGAAGAATGTCTACGGGCCCACCCCCGACGCCCAGTTGCGTCTGATCACCTGTGGCGGCACCTACGACCGCGCGGCCGACCGCTACCTCGCGAACACGGTCGTGTACGCCAAGATGATCGACCCGTGACTCCGGCTGCGGACATCACCCCCTCGTACCTGAGCCCTCACCCCCTCCCACTCCTCCCGCACTCCTCCTCGATCTCGTCCAACAGGTCGATCAGCGCGTGCAGCGCCGGGTTCGAGTCGCCCGCGCGCCAGGCCAGGGCCAGCGGCAGGGGTGGGATGTCGCGGGCCGGGATGAGGACGACGCCCGGGACCTTGAGGTGGGCGGCGGAGGACGGGACGAAGCCGATGCCCACGCCGGCGCCGACCAGCGTCAGGATCGTGTGGGTGTCGGGGGCCTCCTGGACGATGCGCGGGCTCGACCCGTGCGCCAGGTAGGCGCTGTGGATCAGTGCCACGATGCCCGCGCCGCGGTTGGTGGGGTGGCTGACGACGGGCTCGTCGCGGATGTCGGCCATGCCGATGTCCCGCCTCGACGCGAGGCGGTGGCCCGCCGGGAGGGCCACCACCATGCCGTGCCGGGTCAGCTCGCGGGCCTGGATGCCGGTGCCCGACACCGGCAGGCGCATCAGGCCCGCGTCGATCTCGTCCTCGCTGAGCCGGGTCACCAACTCGCCGCCGTACAACGGGCCGTGGATCTCGAGCCGTACGCGCGGGCGGTGTTCGCGAAACCTTCTGGTCATCAGGATCAGCACCTCGTGCGAGGTAGGCCCGCTGAACCCGAGCCGCACCACGCCGGTCTGACCGCTCGCCGCGCGCCGGGCCGCGAGCGGCGCCTCCTGCACGGCTCGTAGCGCCCGCCGGGCCTCCACCAGGAACGCCTCGCCCGCCACCGTGAGCGCCACCTGCCGGGTCGTGCGCCGCAGCAGTTCCACGCCCACCTCGTGCTCCAGGCGCTTGATCTGCTGGGACAGCGGCGGCTGCGACATCTGCAGACGCTCCGCCGCCCGCCGGAAGTTGAGCTCCTCCGCGACGGTCACGAACGACCGCAGATGACGCAATTCCACCTGAACTCCCGCCTGGGCACGACCTGTTCGGGGCGCGACTGGTCGGTGCTTCTTCGCAGGTCACCGGCGATTATGTCGCGCTGCCGAATCAACCGTACGGATATTTGGTGTTAGACGAAACCAGTTGGCAGTCATAGCTTCCCTGTGAGCGCGATCACGTTGTTTCTCAACGGAGTTCACCCACGCGTGCCCGGACGACGACGTCCGCGGCCGACCGGAAGGACGGGACGAGATGCCGAGCAGACGGCTTCCCGCAGAGGAGAAGATGGCCCGCAGGGCGGGCTGGGCCTCCTTTCTGGGCTCGACGATCGAGTGGTACGACTTCTACGTCTATGGCACCGCCTCCGCCCTGGTGTTCGCCCCGCTGTTCTTCGCCGACGTCCCGCCGACGATCGGTGTGCTGCTCTCCTTCGTCACCTTCTGGGTCGGCTTCCTGGCCCGACCGCTCGGCGCCATCCTCTTCGGCCACCTCGGCGACCGCCTCGGCCGCAAGAAGGCGCTGGTCGCCACCCTGCTGCTGATGGGCGTCAGCACGGTCGGCATCGGGTGTCTTCCGACGTACGGGCAGATCGGTGTGGCCGCGCCGATCCTGCTGACCGTGTTCCGTACCGTTCAGGGCATCGCGCTCGGCGGTGAGTGGGGCGGCTCCGTCCTCATCACCACCGAACACGCCAAGAAGGAACGCGGGTTCATGTTCGCGGCCTTCGCCCAGCAGGGCTCGCCCACCGGACGCATCCTGGCCACCCTGTCCTTCCTGGCCGTCGGCCGGCTCTCCGACGACGCCCTGCTGGCATGGGCCTGGCGGGTCCCGTTCCTGGCCTCCGCCCTGCTGGTGATCATCGGCCTGGTGATCCGGCTCAGCCTGGAGGAGTCCCCGGCGATGGTGTCCCTGCGGGCCGCCGACCAGACCGTGAAGGTGCCGGTCGTCACGCTGTTCCGGGAGCACTCCAAGCTGCTGCTGCTCGGCGTCGGCGCCGCGTTCACCGTCTTCGCGATCGTCTACGCACGTGACACCTTCGCCCTGTCCTGGGCGACCGGCGAGGTCGGCATGGGCCGGCAGGACTTCCTGACCGTCATCCTGGTCGCGAGCGTCGTGCAGTTCTTCGTGCAGCCTCTCGGCGCCGTGCTGGCGACGCGCTGGGGTGTCCGCAAGGCCGTCACCGTCATCCTGGCCTGCCAGATCCCCACGATCCCCGTCATGTTCGCCCTCATCGGCACCGGCAGCTTCCCGCTGGCCGTGACCGGCGCGGTCCTCGCGACCATCCCGGACGTCATGTACTACGCGATCGTCGCGGGCATGTTCGCCCAGGCCTTCCCCGCCCAGGTCCGCTACACCGGCATCTCCACGGCGTACGGGCTCGCGGGCGTGCTCGGCGGCCTGGCACCGGTCATCCTTCAGTCGCTCCTTTCGGCCTCCGGGACGATCGTGCTTCCGGTCCTGTTCGTGGTCGTCCTCGGCGCCGTCTCACTCATCGCGGCCCGCGCCTTCCTCACGCTGTCGGCCAGAACCACCGACAAGGAGCGACAGACCGAGGCGTCGCCCGCTGGCGTCAACTGACCTTCCCCCACTCGCACTTCGTGTCTCGCAGCCCCGAGGAGAAACCGTGCAGCAGCACGCAGTCCGCCCCCGCACCGACGACGCCCTGAACTCGCTCCTCCACCCCCGCTCCATCGCGATCCTCGGCGCCTCCGACACCCCGACGAAACTGTCGGGCCGGCCCGTCGACTACCTCAAGCGGTTCGGGTACACGGGCCGGATCCTGCCCGTCAACGCCAAGCGCGACCAGGTGCAGGGCCTGACCGCCTACCGCAGCGTCGACGACATCGACGGTGACATCGACCTCGCCATGATCATGCTGTCGGCCGAGCAGTCCGCCGACGCCGTCCGCGCCTGCGGCCGGCGCGGCATCCCCGCCGCCATCCTGGGCGCCTCGGGGTTCGCGGAGGTCGGCGGGCGGGGCGTCGAGCTCCAGGAGGACCTGAAGGCCGCGATCGCGGAGAGCGGCGTACGCGTCCTCGGCCCCAACTGCCTCGGCATGATCGCCTCCCACGAGCGGGCGCTGCCCACTTTCAGCTCCGCGCTCGACGAGGACGCCGATCTTGTCGAGGGCCCGATCGCCTTCCTCAGCCAGAGCGGCGCCTTCGGCGGCTTCGTGTTCAACGCCGCCCAGAACCTCGGCATCGGGATATCCCACTACCTCAACACCGGGAACGAGGTGGACCTTTCGGTCGCCGAGCTGGTCGACGGCCTCGTGCGCAGCGACGGTACGGAGGTGATCCTCGCCTACCTCGAAGGTGTCACCGGCGGCCGCCGTCTCCTGGACGCCGCCCGGGAGGCGCACGAGCGGGACAAGCCGATCATCGCCGTGAAGGTCGGGCGTTCCGAGGCAGGGGCGCGCGCCGCCCAGTCCCACACGGCCTCGCTCGCGGGCGAGGACGCGGTGTTCGACGGCGCGGTCAGGCAGTACGGCATCCTGCGCGTGGACGGCCCGGAGTCCATGCTGGAGGCCGCGCAGATCTTCTCCACCGGCCGCCGCGCGGCGGGGCGCAGGCTCACCTCGCTGTCCGTGTCCGGCGGCGCCGGCGCCCTGATGGCCGACGCGGCGGCGGCGCACGGCATCGAGGTCCGCGCCTGGGACGAGGAGTGGCAGCGCACGATGGCCGCCGCGATCCCCGTCTACGGATCGCCGCGCAACCCCGTCGACCTCACCGGCAGTCTCATCGCCGAACCCGACATCCTGCGCCGCTCGTTGAAGGTGGCCGTCGAGCATCCGGGCACCGACATGATCGCCGTCCTCCTGGGCTGCGCGGACAACTGCGCCGACACGCTCATCGAGGCGCTCGACGAGGCGTACCGCTCGACGGACCGCCCCTTCGTCGTGGTCTGGACGGGCGGCAGCGGCCGCCCCCGCACCCGGCTGCGCGAACTGGGCATCCCCTGCTACACCGACCCCGCCCAGGCCGCCCGCGCCCTCGGCCTGCTCGCCGACTTCAGCCTGCGGCCCGCCCTTCCGGCCCCCGAGCGGCCCGCCGACGTCGACACCAAGGCCGCCCGCGCCGTCCTGGCCCGGGCCCGCGCCGAGGGCCGCACTCAGCTCGACGAGTACGAGTCGACTCAGCTCATCGCCGCCTACGGGGTGCGGGCCGCCGCCTCGCGACCGGCCGCGGACCCGGATCAAGCGGCAGCCGTCGCCGAAGAGTTGGGCGGATCCGTCGCCGTGAAGCTGCTGTCCGAGCGGATCGGGCACAAGAGTGACATCGGCGGCGTGCGGCTCGGCCTCGACGGCGCGGACGCCGTGCGCGAGGCCGCCGCCGACGTCCTGCGAATCGCCCGCGAGGCCGGTGTGGACGACGCCCGCGTCCTCGTCCAGCGGATGGCCGACGGCGGCGGCACCGAGCTGATCGTGGGCGTCAAGAACGACCCGGTGTTCGGTCCCGTCGTGGTCACAGGGCTCGGTGGCATCCTCGTCGAGGCGCTCGCCGACAGCCGCGTCGCGGTCGCCCCCGTCGACCCGGCGGGCGCCCGCCGCATGCTGCTGTCGCTGCGCGGCAGCCGCCTCTTCGGCGAGGTGCGCGGCAAGCCCGCCCGCGACGTCGAGGCCGCCGCCGACACCATCGCCCGCCTGTCCTGGCTGGCCGCCGACCTCGCCGACGAGCTCGCGGAGCTGGACGTCAATCCGCTGCTGCTCGGCGCGGCGGGCGAGGGCGCGCTCGCGGTGGACGCGCTGGCCCACCTCACACCCCTCAACTGACCGACCTGGAAGGGAGATTCACGATGGAAGCCGAGGAGTTCGAGGCGGTCGTCGCCGCCGTCCACACCCTCGTACGGGAGGACGTCGTCCCGCGCGAGGACGAGATCGAGGAGACGGACGCCATCCCGGAGGACGTCCGCCGCAAGGCCGTCGAGATGGGCCTGTTCGGGTACACGCTGCCGGAGGCGTTCGGCGGCCTCGGTGCGAGCCTGTCCGAGGACGTCCGGCTCGCCTTCGAGTTCGGGTACACGACGCCCGCGTTCCGCTCGATGTTCGGCACCAACAACGGCATCGCCGGGAAGGTGCTCGACAACGCGGGCACCGAGGAGCAGAAGAAGCACTGGCTGCCCCGGCTCGCCGAGGGCGCCGTCGCGTCGTTCGCCCTGACCGAGGCGGAGGCGGGCTCCGACCCGTCCGGCCTGACCACGCGCGCCGTCCGCCAGGGCGACGGATATGTCATCAACGGAAGCAAGCGGTTCATCACCAACGCCCCGCTCGCCGACCTGTTCGTGGTCTTCGCCCGCACCGGCGAGGAGGCGTCCGGGACGAAGGGCATCTCCGTGTTCCTCGTCGAGGCGGGGCTGCCTGGTGTCACGGTCGGCCCGAAGGACGCCAAGACCGGGCAGGCGGGCGCCTGGACCGCCGAGGTGTTCTTCGACGACGTACGGGTCGACAAGGCCGCGCTCGTCGGCGGCGAGGAGGGCGCGGGCTTCGGCACGGCCATGCAGTCCCTGGTACGCGGGCGTGTGCACATCGCGGCGCTGTGCGTCGGGATGGCCGAGCGGATCCTTGAGGAGTCCGTCGCGCACGCGGCGACCAGCAAGCAGGGCGGCCGGCCGATCGGCGAGTTCCAGCTCGTGCAGGGCATGCTCGCGGAGATCCAGACGGGTGTGCTCGCGGGCCGCGCCATGGTCGTGGACGCCGCCGAGAAGTACGACTCCGGCGAGGACCGCAGGATCCGCCCGTCGGCCGCGAAGCTGTTCTGCTCCGAGATGGTCTCCAAGGCCGCCGACCTGGCCGTACAGATCCACGGCGGCATGGGCTACATGCGCGGCACCGTCGTCGAGCGCTGCTTCCGTGACGCCCGCCTCTTCCGCATCTACGAGGGCACCAGCGAGATCCAGAAGGTCATCATCGCCAAGCAGCTGCTGCGGACGGCGGCCCGGTCATGATCGAACCCGCCGTGGACGTGACATGCGAGGGGCCGGTCCACACCCTCACCCTGAACCGGCCCGCCCGCCGCAATGCCCTCGACCTCGCCGACCGGCGCGAACTCCTCGCCGCACTGCGGGAGTCGGAGCGTGACCCCGAGTGCCGGGCGATCGTGCTGACCGGCGCGGGAGAGGTGTTCTGCGCGGGCGGTGACATCCGCTCCATGTCGCAGGACCCGCACGTCGCCCGCGAGCGCCTGGCCGTCGTGGGCGACGTGGCTCGCGCCCTGGTGTGTTCGGCGAAGCCGGTGGTCGCCGCGGTGCGCGGCGGCGCGTACGGCCTGGGCCTCGGGCTCGCCGCCGCCTGCGACTACGTCGTGGCCGCCGACGACGCCCGGTTCGCGGCCTCCTTCGCCAAGATCGGACTGACCGCCGACGCCGGTCTCAGCTGGAGCCTCGCCCAGCGGATCGGACCGGCCCGTGCGAAGGAACTCATCCTGTTCGCCGAGGACTTGGAGGCCATGGAGGCCCAACGCATCGGCCTGGTCAGCGAGATCGTCGAGAGCGCGAAGGTGTCCGTGCGGGCACGGGAGCGGGCCGAGCGGCTCGCCGCCGCGTCCCCCGCCATGGTCGCCGCCACCAAGCGGATCTTCGCCCAGGAGGCGCAGGACCTGGACGCGATCCTCGACGCCGAGGCGGATGCACAGGTCCAACTGCTGGGCGGCGAGGGCTTCGTGGAGGGCCGGGCCGCGTTCCTGGAACGCCGCCGCCCGGCCTTCCCGGCGTGAACCCGATCCCGTACGTGCAAGGAATGAGAGGAGAACGCATGCCTCACCCCACGGCGTCCCGCCCCCTTGAGGGCATGCGGATCGTCGAGCTCTCCAGCTATGTGGCCAGCCCCCTCGGCGGGATGACACTGGCCCAGCTGGGCGCCGACGTCATCCGCGTCGAGCCGCTGAACGGCGCGCCGGACCGCACCCGGCACCCGCTCGCCGACAGCGGCACGAGCCTGTACTGGTCCGGCCTGAACAAGGGCAAGCGGGCCGTCGAGGTCGACCTGCGCGGCGAAGAGGGGCGCGAGCTCGTCGCGGGCCTGGCCACCGGGGGCGGGCCGGGCGGCGGCATCGTGCTCGCCAACTCCGAGCGCTACCAGGACCTTTCGTACGAGGCGCTGTCCGCCCGCCGCCCCGACCTGATCCACGTGCTGCTCACCGGCCGCCGGGACGGCTCGGCCGCCGTCGACTACACCGTGCAGGCCGCCACGGGATTCCCGCAGCTCACGGGCCCGGAGAGCACCCCCGACCCGGTGAACCACCTGATGCCCGCCTGGGATGTCGCCGCCGGGCTCTACCTCGCCGTCGGGCTGCTCGCCGCCGAACGCCACCGGCTGCGTACCGGCCAGGGCCAGCAGGTCCGCGTCGCCCTGGAGGACGTGGCCCTGGCGACCGCCGGGAACCTCGGCTATCTGGCCGAGGCCCAGCTCGGTGCCGTTCCGCGTGAACGCGCCGGGAACTACGTCTACGGCACCTTCGGCCGCGACTTCACCACCGCCGACGGCGGCCGCCTCATGGTCGTCGCCCTCACCGACCGGCACTGGCGGCGCCTGCTCGCCGCCACCGGACTCACCGACGCGGTCGACGCCGTCGGGCGCGCGCTCGGCGCCGACCTCTCCGACGAGTTCGAGCGCTACACCCACCGCAAGGTCCTCGGCGAACTCCTCGCCGGCTGGTTCGCGGCACACACCCTCGACGAGGCCCAGGAGGCGCTCGCCCGCACGCGCGTGCTGTGGTCCACGTACCGCACCTTCACCGACCTCGCGGCCGACGACGCCCAACTGCTGCGCGAGAACCCGCTGATGGCCCGCGTCGGCCAGGACGGCATCCCCGCGCACTGGGCGCCCGGCTCCCCCGTCGTCATGGACGACACCCAGTCCCGGCCCGAGCCCTCGCCGATCGTCGGCCAGCACACCGACGACGTACTGCGCACCGAACTCGGGCTCGGTGACGCGGAGTTGGAGAAGCTCGGCGCGGCGGGCGTCATCCATCCACCTCGCCGATCCACGCACTCCGCGCACCCGCTCACCACGACCACCGGAACAGGAAGCTGAGCACACTCATGGCACTACTGGCCGACAAGACCGCAGTCATCACGGGCGGCGCCCAGGGCATCGGGCTCGCCATCGCCAGGACATACGTCCGCGAGGGCGCGAAGGTCGTGCTCGGCGACCTCAACCTGGAAGCCGCCGAGGCCGCCGCCAAGGAGCTCGGCGGGACCTCCGTCGCCCACGCCGTACGCTGCGACATCACCGAAGCCGACCAGGTGGACGCCCTGATCCGGGCCGCGATCGACACCTTCGGCTCCCTCGACATCATGGTCAACAACGCCGGCGTCACCCGCGATGCCACCATGCGCACCATGACCGAGGACCAGTTCGACCAGGTCATCGACGTGCACCTCAAGGGCACGTGGAACGGCACCCGTAAGGCCGCCGCCGTGATGCGCGAGCAGAAGCGCGGCGCGATCGTCAACATCTCCTCGCTGTCCGGCAAGGTCGGCATGGTCGGACAGACCAACTACTCCGCCGCCAAGGCCGGCATCGTCGGGCTGTCGAAGGCCGCCGCCAAGGAGATGGCCCACCATGGTGTGCGTGTCAACGCGATCCAGCCCGGCCTGATCCGCAGCGCCATGACCGAGGCGATGCCGGAGAAGGCGTGGGACCAGAAGATGGCCGAGATCCCGATGCGGCGCGCGGGCGAGGTCGAGGAGGTCGCCTCCGTGGCTCTCTTCCTGGCATCGGACCTGTCGTCGTACATGACCGGGACCGTGCTCGAGGTAACGGGCGGCCGGTTCATGTGAGTTGACTCAGGCGACATCAGGTCTTGGCCCGTCCGCACACCGCACGCCCGCACACCCGCACCCCGTCAGGAGCACCCCATGCGTGAAGCCGTCGTCTGCGAACCCGTCCGCACCCCCATCGGCCGCTACGGCGGCATGTTCACGTCGCTGACCGCCGTCGATCTCGGCGTCGCCGCCCTCAAGGGCCTCCTCGAACGCACCGGGATCAACCCCGAGGTCATCGAGGACGTCATCCTCGGCCACTGCAACGGCAACAGCGAGGCGCCCGCCATCGGCCGCGTCGTCGCGCTGGACGCGGGCCTGCCCGTCACCGTCCCCGGACTCCACCTCGACCGGCGCTGCGGCTCCGGCCTCCAGGCCGTCCTGTACGCCGCCCAGCAGGTGCAGACCGGTGCGCACGAGGTCGTCGTGGCGGGCGGCACGGAGTCCATGAGCAACGCGGCGTTCTACTCGACCGACATGCGCTGGGGCGCGAAGGGCGACGGCATCCGGATGCACGACGGCCTCGCGCGCGCCCGGTCCACCGCCGGAGGCCGCAACTACCCCGTTCCGGGCGGCATGTTGGAGACGGCCGAGAATCTGCGCCGCGAGTACGCGATCGGCCGCGAGGAGCAGGACCGCCTCGCCCTCGCCTCCCACCAGCGCGCCGTGCGGGCGCAGGCGGACGGCGTCCTCGCCGAGGAGATCATCCCCGTGACGGTGCCGGGCCGGCGCCGCGGCGACGAGGGAACCGTCATCGACACGGACGAACACCCGCGCGCCGACACGTCGTTGGAGTCCCTCGGCCGCCTCAAGCCGATCCTGCGCCACTCCGACCCGGAGGCCACGGTCACCGCGGGCAACGCGAGCGGACAGAACGACGCGGCGGCGATGTGTGTCGTCACCACCCCTGAGCGCGCTGAGCAGTTGGGGCTGCGTCCGCTCGTACGTCTGGTGTCGTGGGGTGTGGCGGGTGTGCCACCGAAGACGATGGGCATCGGGCCCGTCCCGGCGAGCGCGGTGGCCCTGGACCGGGCGGGTCTCAGCCTCTCCGACATGGACCTGATCGAGCTGAACGAGGCGTTCGCCGCGCAGGCGCTCGCCGTGATGCGCGAGTGGGAGTTCGGCGAGAAGGACCTGGAGCGCACCAACGTGCACGGCTCGGGCATCTCGCTGGGTCACCCGGTCGGCGCCACGGGTGTGCGGATGCTCGCCACGCTGTCGCGCGAACTGGGGCGCCGTGAGGCGCGGTACGGCCTGGAGACCATGTGCATCGGCGGCGGGCAGGGCCTGGCGGCGGTCTTCGAGCGGGTGGCGTCGTGACCTCGGCACTGGTGCGCGCGACGGCGCTCGTCGAGGCGCTGGAGGAGGTCGTCGGCAAGGCCTCCGCCCGGCTCGCCGCGGCCCCCGCGACGGACGACGACCAGACCGTCCCGTACGACATCGCGTCGGTGTCATCGGCGGTCGCGGCTGCCCGCCACCTCCTGGACCTGGGCCCGCACAGCGAGGCCGAGGCGGACCTGGCGCTGCTCTTCGCCGCCGACACGGCCGCCGATCTGGCGGGCCGGGCGGCCGGCCGCGAAGCCCTGTGGGGCGTGGACGGGACGGTGCTGGGCGCGGTCGCCGAACACATCACGGCGGGGCGCGCGCCCGCGTTCCTGGACGCCGTCGCCGAACGCGTCCTGGCGGCGGGCGGTGAGGCGGCGCCACGCCATCTCTCCGACGAGCTTCAGCTGGTGCGCTCCACGTTCCGTGACTTCGCCGAGGCGAAGGTGAAGCCGGTCGCCGACGCCATCCACGCGGGCGACGAGGACATCCCGGCCGACATCGTCGACGGCCTCTCGGAGATGGGCTGCTTCGGCTTGTCGATCCCCGCCGAGTACGGCGGCTTCGCGGAGGGCGGCGCCGACGAGCTGCTGAGCATGGTCGTGGTGACGGAGGAGCTGTCACGGGCCTCGCTCGGCGCGGCGGGCTCGCTGATCACCCGGCCCGAGATCATCGGTACGGCGATCGCGCGCGGTGGCACGGACGAGCAGCGCGGGCGCTGGCTGCCGCGGATCGCGACCGGCGAGAGGCTGTGCGCCGTGGCCGTCACCGAGCCCAACCACGGCTCGGACGTCGGCGGCGTCACCACGACCGCCGTGCGCGACGGCGACGACTGGGTGCTGAACGGCGTCAAGACGTGGTGCACGTTCGCGGGCCGCGCCCACTACCTCCTCGTACTCGCCCGTACGCAGCCGGACCGCGCGGCGGGCCACCGCGGCCTGTCGTTGTTCGTGGTGGAGAAGCCGTCGTTCCCGGGCCACGAGTGGCAGGTCACGCAGGACGGCGGCGGCTCGGCGGCGGGCCGGGCGATCCGCACGCTCGGCTACCGCGGCATGCACTCGTACGAGGTCACCTTCGACGGTTTCCGGGTCCCGGCGGAGAATCTCATCGGCCTCGACGAGGGCCTGGGCCGGGGCTTCTACCTCCAGATGCAGGCCTTCGCCAACGCCCGCCTCCAGACGGCGGCCCGCGCGGTCGGCGTCATGGAGTCGGCCCTGGAACTCGCTCTCGATCACGCCCGCCAACGCCCCGTCTTCGGCCACCCCCTCACCTCCTTCCAGCTCACCCGCGCCAAACTCGCCCGCATGGCCGCGCACATCGCGGCCTGCCGCGCCTTCACCGCCACGGCCGCCCGCGCCATCACGGCGGGCGACGGCGTCCTGGCCGCGGCCCAGGTCAAACAACTGGCGTGCCGGGCCGCGGAGTGGGTCACCCGCGAGGCCCAGCAGCTGCACGGCGGCTACGGCTACGCGGAGGAGTACGCGGTGTCCCGCCTCTTCGTCGACGCCCGCGTCCTGTCGATCTTCGAGGGAGCGGACGAGGTTCTCGCGCTCCGCGTGATCGCGCGACAGCTGGCGAAGGGGGCGACGCGGGACACACCAACCACCTGAGAAGACATAGACCGCGCTTATGGGCCCATAGGGAACAAGCGGCTACCGGCCCGCACGCCGCGCGCCGACGCTGAGGGCATGACGACAACCGACACGGCAGCCGGCGCGGTGCCCGGAGTGGTCAAGCCGACCTCGGCCGAGGTCATGGAGGACACGGGGACCGGGCTCGACTTCGGTACGCGGGCGGACCGGATGCCGGGCCATCTGACCCCCAACGACCGGTTCTTCGTGCGCAGCCACTCCCCGACGCCCCGGATCGACGCCGACCAGTGGTCCCTGCGGATCGGCGGCGACGCCGTACGGTCGCCCGTCACCTTCGGCTACGACGATCTGTGGCGGGCGTTCCCGCTGGTCTCCGTCACGCGCACGATCGAGTGCGCGGGCAATCGCCGCGTGCTGTTCGGCAAGCAGCACGGGCAGCACATCGCCGGTACACCGTGGGGCCGCGGGGCGGTCAGCACCGCCGAGTGGACCGGCGTACGCCTCCGTGACCTGCTGGAAGCGGCGGGGGTGACCGCGGACGCGCACGACGTCATGCCCGTGGCCCTCGACGAATGCGGCGCCCGCCGCCCGATGCCCCTGGCCAAGGCGATGGCCGACGACACGCTCCTCGCCCTGGCCATGAACGGCGAGCCGCTGCCACCGGACCACGGCTTCCCGGCCCGGGTCGTCGTCTCCGGCTGGCTGGGCGCGGCCAGCATCAAATGGGTCGGCCGCATCGAGGTGTCCCGCAGACCGATCCACGTCCCCTGGAACACCGAGGACTACGTCCTCATCGGCCCCGAACACCCTGCGCACGGCCCCGTCCTCGGCACCCCCATCAACGAACTCCCGGTGACCAGCCTGGTGGAACTCGACTGGCCCGCACACTTGAAGCCGGTCCCCCAACTCGTACGCGGCCGGTCCTTCGCCGGCGAGCAGCGCATCGCCTCCGTGGCCTACAGCATCGACCGCGGCCCCTGGTACGAGGCCCGCCTCACCGGCTCCCGGGAGGCGGGCGCCTGGACCCGGTGGCACTTCACCTGGACCCCGGCCCCGGGCGACCACACCATCTCGGTCCGCGCCACCGACGACACGGGCCGCACCCAGCCGACCCACGTCCCATGGAACCGCCTCGGCTACCTCAACAACCAGATCGCGGGTCGCTGCGACGGTCACCAGCTGAATGGGCTGCCCCGTCCTCAATTCCCCTTGAGGGGCCGCGTCGTGCCGTCCTTGAGGGTGAGCGTGCCGGTCAGCCGGTCGTGGGAGTCACTCTCCGGCCACCAGGCGGTCCACCTGCCATAGGGCAGCGAGGGGGAACTGGCGTACGCGATCGCACGTGAGCAGGGGAAGTTACTGAAGGAGGCCGCCGGTGAGGTCCAACTGGCCATGGCCGTACTGGAGTTCACGACGGGGTGGGCGCGGCTGCTCGCTGGGGTCACCGCCCCGGCGAGGAATCGTAGGGGCGAACTTCAAACTTCAGAGGGGCTGTTGACTCCCGCACGACCAGTTGCGTGGCCAACTCCACGCGATGCGTGTCCGGTTGTTCGCCGCGGGCGTGGCGCAGCACCGCCCGCAGGGCCGCGCGGCCCATCTCCTGGAAGGGCTGGGCGACGGAGGTCAGGGCGGGGACGCAGTCGCGGGCGAGGGCCGTGCCGTCGAAGCCGACGAGGCTGAGGTCCTCCGGCACCCGGATGCCGCGCCTGCGGGCCTCGCGCAGGACGCCGACGGCGATCGCGTCGTTGCCCGCGAAGACGGCGGTCGGCGGGCGGGGGCGGGACAGCAGCGCGGTGAGCCCCTCGATGCCGTATTCGGCGCGGAACTGGCCGTACAGGACGAGGCCGGGGTCGGTCTCGATGCCGCGGGAGGCGAGCGCGGACAGGTGGCCGTGCAGGCGCGCCTGGTTGCACTCGACCTCCTCCGGGCCGCCGAGGTAGGCGATCCGGCGGTGGCCGAGGTCCAGGAGGTGTTCGGTGGCGGCCTTGCCTCCCGCCCAGTTGGCGGCGCCCACGCTGACGACGTCGGCGGGCGGCGGGTTGTACGAGTCGATGACGACGACGGGGATGTCGCGGCGCAGGAAGGCCGCGAGGGCGGCCTCGCCGTAGGCCGAGGTCACGACGATGACACCGGCGCGGCCTTCGTTGACGATGCGCTGCGCCTTGCGGCCGAGGCCGGGTTCGGTGGCGCGCTGGCGTCCGGTGGTGCTGACGACGACCTCGACGTCGGTGTTCGCGGCGTGGTCGAGGATGCCGCCCAGGAGCGCCGAGGGGTACGCGGAGTCGATCGTCTCGAAGGCGACCTCGACGACGTCGGGCCCGGCGGGTGCCCGGCGCTGGGAAGGCGAGCGGTAGCCGGCCTCCTCCAGCGCGGCCAGCACCTTCGTACGGGTCTCGTCGGCCACGTCCGCCCGGCCGTTGACGACCTTGGACACCGTGGCCGTGGAGACGCCGGTGCCGCGCGCGATGGCGGCCAGCGTCGGCTTGGCCGAGGAGGACGGGAGTGGCACTGGGTCTCCTGGGTCTCGAAATATTTTCGGTGACGGCAGCTTGGGACGCGGTGCCATCGGCGTCAACCCCAGGCGCCAAATCTTTCCGCTGTGCGGCCTCTTGACCGTCTTCGTCGCCACTTCTACGGTTCCGGTGGCTCGAAAAATCGTCGAAATATTTCGATACCCGTCGTCCAGGCTTCGTCAAGTGCTCCCCCAACACGTAGCCCGGGTAAAGGAGTTCAGTGACCACCGAACCAGCCACCACCGCACCAGCCGGCACCGCACCTGCCACCACCTCCAAGAAGGCTCTCGTCGTACGCGGAGGGTGGGACGGGCACCAACCCGTCCAGGCCACCGACCTGTTCATTCCGCACCTTGAGGCGAACGGCTACGAGGTACGCATCGAGGACTCCCCCAAGGTCTACGCCGACGCCTCGTACATGGCCGGCGTCGACCTGGTGATGCAGTGCATGACGATGTCCACGATCGAGCGGGAGGAGTTCGCGGGGCTGCGCGCGGCCGTCGAGAACGGGACCGGGCTCGCCGGATGGCACGGCGGCATCGCCGACTCCTACCGGAACACCGCGGACTATCTGCACCTCATCGGCGGCCAGTTCGCCTGCCACCCCGGCAAGCACCCCGACGAGCGCAAGGGCGAGCAGGCGGACAACTACGTCCCGTACACGGTGAACATGCTCCCGGCCGCGGCCGAACACCCCATCACCGAGGGCGTCGGGGACTTCGACCTCGTCACCGAGCAGTACTGGGTCCTCGCGGACGACTACATCGACGTGCTGGCCACCACCACGCAGAAGATCCGTGCCTGGGACCCGTGGCACCGGGAGGTCACCTCGCCGGCCATCTGGACGCGGAGGTGGGGCAAGGGCCGCATCTTCGTGTGCACACCGGGACATCACGTCGAGGACCTGGAGCACCCGAGCGTGCGCACCATCGTCGAAAGGGGCCTGCTGTGGGCGAGCCGTTGAACGTCGGCATCATCGGGTGCGGCACCATCGTGGGCCAGTACCTGGCCAGTCTGCGCAGGCTGGCGGACGTCAAGCTCGTCGCCGTGGCGGACCTGGACGCGGACCGGGCGCGCGCGGTGGCGAAGGAGTGGGACGGCGACGTACGCGCGGTCGCCGTCGACGAGTTGCTCGCGGCCGACGACGTGGACCTCGTCCTCAACCTCACCGTCCCCGCCGCGCACGCCGAGATAGCCCTCAAGGCGATCGCGGCCGGCAAGCACGTGTACGGCGAGAAGCCCCTCGCGGCCACCACGGACGAGGCCCGCCAGGTGCTGGAGGCCGCCCGGCACAAGGGTGTCACCGTCGGCTGCGCGCCGGACACCGTACTCGGCACGGGCATTCAGACCGCGCGCAAGGCCATCGACGACGGGCTCATCGGCCGACCGGTCGCGGCGACGGCGACGATGGTGACACCGGGCCACGAACGCTGGCACCCCGCCCCGGACTTCTACTACGCGCCGGGCGGCGGCCCGCTCCTCGACATGGGCCCGTACTACATCACGGCCCTGGTCACCCTTCTCGGGCCGGTCACTTCGGTGATCGGGGCCGCGAGCCGCCCCCGCCCGGAGCGGGAGATCGGCAGCGGGCCGCGGGCCGGCGAGCGGGTGCCGGTCGACGTCGACACCCATGTCACGGGGGTGCTCGTGCACGAGTCCGGCGCGCTGTCGACGCTCGTGGTGAGCTTCGACGCGGTCGCGACACACTCCGCGAACATCGAGGTCCACGGGCCGCGCGGGACGCTCGCCGTGCCCGACCCGAACCACTTCGCCGGCGACACACGCCTGTTCCGTCTCGGCGCCGAGGCGTGGGAGACCCTCACGGTCTCGGCCGGCTACCTCGACTCCGGCCGCGGCTACGGCATCGCCGACCTGGCCGCCACGTCCCCGACACACGAGCCGCGTGCTTCGGGCACGCTCGCGTACCACGTCCTGGACATCATGGAGTCGCTGCTCGAATCGGCGGCGGGCGGCGCCTCCGTCACGGTCTCCAGCCGCGCCACGCGCCCGGCGGCGGTGCCGCTCACGGACCTGGCGCGTACGGGGGTCGACGCACCCTAGCGTCCTTGCGGGAGCCGATCGGGGTCAGGCTCGCACGGGCTCCTCGACGACCGGCGGCGCCGGGAGCACGGACTCCCAGGCGAACGGCGGGTCGGGGAGCTCGTGCCGCAGCCGCGAGGCGACCTCGGACTGGAACAGTTCGAGGGAGGCGCGGTGCTGAGCCTCCGTCAGTCCGCCGCCGTCCGCGTGCAGATGCAGCACCGAGTGCCTGAACCGCTCGTGGTAGCGGTGCACCTTCTCGATGACCTGTTGCGGGCTGCCGATCAACGCCCCCCACACCGAACCCGTCGAACCCCAACTCCTCGGCGAGTACCGCGTGTTCGAGCACTTCGCGGAAGCGTTCGTGGGTCGACTTCTGTGTGTAGCGGGGAGTTGGCGGGAGGTTCGTTGCGGCAGTATGAAATCACGGACGCCGCCGCACGTGGGGGAGGGAAGTTTCCGCTCCCTCCCCCACGCAGACGCCCTGCACGGGGCGGAGAGTGCGGGAGGCCGCTCCGCTCAGCACATGACAGGGCGTGAGCTGGAGCCGCCACGGTCGGCGACGCGGCCCCAGCGGCCCATGGTCTGCACAAAGCGACCCAGGGGCAGGGGGCCGTGGCGGCGCTCGCGCAACCACCGCAACTGAACGTACAACCCTTACCCAGAGTTCGTCAGCACTTCCGCCGGACAACTTCGCACCCGGCGCCGTCGATCCGCACGACCGCCCTTCAACGCCCGTATGCTCAGCGGTAGTTCAGCCCGTACCCCCGGTGATACAGCGGATGCGCCGTGTCATCGGGTACGTCGCCCCGCTGCGTCTCCACCTCCTTCATGGAGGACGGCAACTCGAAGGGGAGCGTGCCATTCGGGCGGCGTGCGCCGAAGAGGGTGTCGAGGAGTACCGGGTCGGAGACGCCGAAGTTGGCGAGGACCGCGTCGGCCTCGTGGGCGACGTTCGTGAGGATCAGCGGGCGCTCCAGTTTGGGGACGGCGACCGTCGGCGTGCCGCTGGCGGCCGCCTTCCGCAGCGCCTTGTACGCGGGGTCGGTGGCGGGGAACTCCAGACCCGTGAGGTCGGAGCCGGCCCTCGGGTCCGCGAGTCGCACCACGGCGAGATCGGCGTCGGCCGGGTCGTCGACCACCTTCAGGCCGCGCGCCTCGGCCGCGTCCGCGGAGACGCCGTGGAGGTAGACGGTGCGGACCTTGTCGCGGCGGGCGGGCAGCGTACGGTCGTCGTTCTTGAGCAGCGTCAGCGAGTCGGCCTGCGCCTTGTCGCCCACGGCCTGGAAGGCGGAGTTGCCGACCAGGCGGCCGGCGGCGCCCTCGTCCACGTACGGGTTCTCGAACAGACCGAGGCGGAACTTCTGCTCAAGGACGCGGCGGGCCGCCTCGTTCACCCGCTGCTCGGTGACCAGCTTCTGCCGTACGGCCTGGACGACGTACGAGGGTTGGTCGCTGCCGCCGATCTGGTCGACGCCCGCGTTGAGGGTGAGCGCCGTGCGCTGGAGGACGGACTGGTTCTCCACGCCCCAGGGCATGCCGACGCCCCACGGTCCGATGAAGGACGCCGGGGGCCGGGTGTCGCGGCACTGCTGCGGGCAGTCGCCGGTGATGCCCCAGTCCGAGACGATGACACCGTCGAACTTGTAGGTGCCCCGCAGAAGGTCCTTCAGGAGGTACGAGTTGAAGCCCGCGCCCACCTGGTCCAGGGTGTGACCCTTGTACGTGAGGTCCTTGAGGATGGAATACGTGGGCATGATGCCGGAGGTGTGCGCGGCGAACGCGCCCTTGAACGGCGTGATGTGGTCCGCGAAGTTCTTGCCGGGGAACGTGGCGTAGCGGCCGTAGTAGTAGTGGCTGTCGTAGCCGTTGGCCTGGGCGCCGTAGCCCACCCAGTGTTTGGTGACGGTGGCCGCGCTGTCCGGGCCGAGGCCGTCGGCGCCGTGCTGCATGCCCTTGATGTAGGCGTTCACCTGGCGGCCCGCGGTCTCGGGGTCGGAGCCGAAGGTGCCGTTGATGCGGGTCCAGCGGGGCTCGGTGGCGATGTCGGCCTGCGGCGACAGGCCCTCGGTGATGCCTACGGCCCGGTACTCGCGGCGGACGATGTCGCCCAGTTTCTCCGTGAGTCGGGGGCTGTGCGCGGCGGCGATGCCGATGGCGTCGGGCATGGCCGTCGTGCCCGCGCCCGCGACGGTCTGGCCCTCGACCACGGCGAACCCGTTGCGCGGGTCGGTGGAGATCACGGCGGGTATGCCGAGGCGTTGCTTCTCGGCGATCGCCTGGACGCTGTTGTTGGCCGCGGCGACCTTCTCCGGCGACTTCGACAGGCGGGTGATGGCGGTGGTGACATGCCGGTCGCCGACCAGTTGGGCCGTCGCGGCGGCGTCGTAGCCGTCGCCCGAGGTGGGGAGGGTGCCGTGGACGAGGAGTCCGGCCTTCTCCTCCAGCGTCATCCGGGACAGCAGGTCGCGGGCGCGCGCGGTGGCGGTCAGTCGCCAGTCCTCGTAGGGGGTGAGGCGGCCGTCGCGGTTCAGGTCGCGGAAGCGGATGCCGTCCTTGGCCAGGATCGGTACGTCGCGTGATGTCAACTGGGGCTGGACGGACGGTTTCCCGTGGGCGCCGGCCGGTGCGTCGAGCATGCCCGGCTGGGCGATGAGGGCGGCGAGGGTGGTGATGGCGGCGCCGACGGCCAGTCTTCGTCGGCCGCCCGTGGGGTGATTGCGTGAACGCATGCGTTCCTCTCCATCGAGGTCCACTTGAGCGCGTGCAGGGCCCCCTTCAGCCGATTCGCCGCCCGGTGGGCGGCGGCAGCGGAGGGCCACGTCTTCATGCTGTGAAGCGATACATCACCGGAGCGCCTTCAAAGTAGGTTGCAGGTTCAAGCATTGCAAGAGTCCTGACGTTCAAAGCGTCCGGCCGCTGCAGCCTCTCCCTTTGGGGGTTTTATGACTTGTTCGTGACATACACCCGGTTCTGTCTGTGGGAGGGATGGAGGGAAACCGGCACACCACACACCGGACAGACACAGAATCGGAGTGCACCCGCGTGCGTACGACCCCTCGGAAGATCGCCGTCACCGCCACCGCCACCGTCCTCGCCACCGCCCTGGGAGGCGGGCTCGCGCAGGCCGCCGCTCCCGGAGCCGCCTCGGAGGGCCCCGCGCCCTCCTCCTGCCGCCCCGCCAACCACACCGCCCGCATCACCCAGGACGCCTCGTCCGCCGGGCACAGCCACTACCGCGTCACCCTCACCGCGGCGCCCGGCTACGAGCCGTGCACGCTGGCGGGGTCCCCCGTCGACGTGCGGTTCTACCTCCACGGCGTCCCGAGCCACCTCCCCGCGGGCGGCTACGGACCGCAGAACGTTCCGGTGCTGTTCGGGCCCGGCCACCCCGTCCACTTCGACATCCAGGTCCCCAACTACCTGCCCGGCGTGCCCGCGGACGAGGCCACCTTCACGCTCTCCGCGCCGGGCGGACAGATCCCCGGCGAGTCCTCCGCGTCCGGCCCGCTGCGGGTCAGCGAGGGCACCGTCCTCGGCCCGGTCATGCCCGGCGCCTGACGCTCCCCCGGGCCTGCCCTCCTCCACCCCCGACCTCTACGATCAGGTGGCGCTTCGCCGTCGAACGCCCGAGCCTGCCCGGCCGAGTTCGGCGGCGCGCGCCCGCGTCGTCCGCCGCACAGCGGTGACGTCGGGTACCGGGAAGTCGAGGAGAGGAACGTCATGCGTGCTCGGAACATCGGTGCGGTCGCCGCCACCGCGTTGGCGGTGGTCGCGGCCCGCGACCTCGTACAGAAGAAGCACGCGCTGCTGAGGAACTTCCCCGTGGTCGGGCACGCCCGGTACCTGCTGGAGACGATCGGCCCCGAGCTGCGCCAGTACGTCGTGACGTCCAACGACGAGGAGCGCCCCTTCAGCCGCGACCAGCGCAGCTGGATCTACGCGTCGGCGAAGGAGGAGAACAACTACTTCGGGTTCGGCACCGACAACGACGTCGAGCACGTGCAGGGCCACGCGTACGTCAAGCAGCGCACGTTCGCGGGCGCGCTCCCCGACCTGCACGACCCGCAGGCCCCGCTGCCCTCGGCCAAGGTGCTCGGCGGGCCGCGCGGACGCGCCAAGGCGTTCAGGCCCGCGAGTGTCGTCAACATCTCGGCGATGAGCTTCGGTTCGCTGTCCGGCGCGGCGATCACGGCGCTCAACAAGGGCGCGGCGCTGGCCGGCACGATGCACAACACCGGCGAGGGCGGCCTCTCCTCGTACCACCGCGGCGGCGGTGACCTCGTCCTCCAGATCGGCACGTCGTACTTCGGCTGCCGCGACGAGGACGGGACGTTCAACCTCGACAAGCTCAAGGCCGTGGTCGACAGCGCTCCCGTCAAGGCGCTGGAGATCAAGCTCTCGCAGGGCGCCAAGCCGGGGCTCGGCGGGATGCTGCCGGGCGCGAAGGTGACTCCGGAGATCGCCGAGATCCGCGGCATCCCCGCGGGCAAGGACTGTGCCTCGCCCTCGCGGCACACCGCGTTCCACGACGTGGACTCGATGCTCGACTTCGTGGAGCTGCTCGCGAGCGAGACCGGTCTGCCGGTCGGCATCAAGAGCGCCGTCGGCGAGATGAGCTTCTGGGAGGAGCTGGCCACGCTGATGGCGCGCGGTGACCGCGGCGTCGACTTCGTGACCATCGACGGCGGCGAGGGCGGCACGGGCGCCGCTCCCCTGATCTTCAGTGACTCGGTGTCGCTGCCGTTCCGGATGGGCTTCTCGCGCGTCTACAGCACGTTCGCCGAGCACGGCCTGACCGACCAGCTCACCTTCATCGGCTCGGGCAAGCTGGGCCTGCCCGAGAACGCGGCGGTCGCCTTCGCCCTGGGCGTCGACATGATCAACGTAGCCCGCGAGGCGATGTTGTCCATAGGGTGCATCCAGGCGCAGAAGTGCCACACCGGCAAGTGCCCCACCGGCGTCGCCACTCAGGACCCGTGGCTCGCGCGCGGTATCGACGCGCCCTCGAAGGCGACCCGTGCCGCCATGTATCTGCGCACTCTGCGCCGGGAGTTGCTGAAGGTCTCCTCGGCGGTCGGCGTCGCCCACCCGTCGCTCATCACGCCCAATGACATCGACATCATGAACGGCGACTACGAGGCCCGCACCCTGGCGAGCGTGTACGGCTACAAGGACGGTTGGGGCGAACTCGACCCGAAGCTCGCCCAGGAGATCACCGACCTGCTCACCACCCACCCGGCTCCGCAGACGGAGTCGGCCGTCTGAGCGGCGCCCGCGGACGGTGACCGGCCGCGGTCCGGCCACCGTCCGCGGGTATCCGCGTCAGCCCGTGTGCCGCGTGCGCAGAAGATGCGGTCCGAGGTCCGCGATCGTCGCCGCCCCGATCAGCTGCATGGTCACCTCGATCTCCCTGGCGAGCAGTTCGATGGCCCGCGTGACACCCTCGCGGCCGCCGGCCATCAGCCCGTACAGGTAGGCGCGCCCGATGAGGGTGAAGTCGGCCCCGGCGCACAGTGCGGCGACGATGTCGGCGCCGGACATGATGCCGGAGTCGAGGATGATCTCCACGTCGTCGCCGGCCTCGGCCCGTACCTCGGGCAGGGCGTGCAACGAGACGGGTGCGCGGTCGAGTTGGCGTCCGCCGTGGTTGGACACGACGAGGCCGTCGGCCCCGGCGTCGAGCGAGCGGCGCGTGTCCTCGGCCGTCAGGACACCCTTGACGAACAGCTTTCCCGGCCACTGGGAGCGGATCCACTCCAGGTCCTCGATGGACAGGGTCGGGTCGAACATCGAGTTGATGAGCGTCGGCAGGTCCTGGCTGGTGCCCGACAGGGACGCGAAGCTGAGCGGGTCGGTGGTGAGGAAGTTGAACCACCATTCGGGCCGGTACGAGGCGTCGAGCACGGTCTTGAGCGTGAGCCTCGGCGGGATCACCATCCCGTTGCGGGTGTCGCGCAGCCGCTGCCCCGCGACGGGGGTGTCCACGGTGACCAGGAGTGTGTCGAAGCCGCTCGCGGTGGCCCGCTGGAGGAGGTCGAGCGACTTCTGCCGGTCCTTCCAGAGGTACAGCTGGAACCAGCGGCGCCCGTCCGGTGCCGCGGCGGCGACGTGTTCGAGCGAGCGGGTGCCCATGGTGGACAGGGAGAACGGGATGCCCGCCGTGGCCGCGGCGGTGGCTCCGGCGTCCTCGCCCTCGGCGTGCATGAAGCGGGTGAACCCGGTGGGCGCGATCCCGAACGGCAGCTCGGAGGACGCGCCCGCGACCTCGGTGCTCAGGTCCACCTTCTCGGTCCCGTGCAGGATGCGCGGCAGGAGCACGACGTCGTCGAACGCCCTGCGCGCCCGACGCACCGTCAACTCGCGCTGGGCGGCGCCGTCCACGTAGTCGAACGCCGGGCGTGGTGTGCGCCGCCTGGCTATCGCGCGCAGGTCCCATACGTCGGCGGCCTTCCCGAGGCGGGCGGCGCGCCTGTCGGGGTTGAAGCCGTCGAACTTCAGCAGGGGGCGCAGCTCGGAGATCTGCGGCAGACGGTGTTTCATCGGGGCTCCAACCATGCGTGACGAGTGCGGTCCGGCGGGCGGCGTCGCGACGACGGGCGTCATGGCATCGGGCGTCATGGCGTCGGACGGCGCGCCGTGGACCGCAAATTACAGGTTCATGATCCGTGGTCCCTCCCGGCGGCGCGGCGGCGGCCGTGGTGGGCGTGTGGGTGGCCGGTCCCGGGGTCGTAGGGTTCTTCCCAGGCGGCGCCGCGGCACGTGAGGACCGCACGCCGACCTGGTTCCTTTTCCCTCGCACTCTTCTGGAGATTCGATGTACGCAGTCACCGACCCGGCCACCGGCGAGATCGTCGAGACCTACTCCACCGCCACCGACGCCGAGGTGGCCGCGGCCGTCGACGCCGCGCACCAGGCCACCGCGTGGGGGCGCACCAGCACCGTGGCCGACCGCGCCGCGCTCCTGCGCCGCCTCGGTGACCTGCACGCCGAGCACCGTACCGAGCTCGCGGACAGCATCGTGCGGGAGATGGGCAAGCCGCGCGATGAGGCGGAGGGCGAGGTCGACTTCTGCGTGGACATCTACCACTACTACGCCGACCACGCCGAGGAGTACCTCGCCGACGAGGCGGTGAACGTCACGTCCGGCCCCGGTCGCGCGGTCGTCCGCCGCAGCCCGGTGGGCGTCCTCCTCGGCATCATGCCGTGGAACTTCCCCGCCTACCAGGTCGCCCGATTCGCCGCCCCGAACCTCGCCATCGGCAACACCATCGTGCTCAAGCACGCCCCGCAGTGTCCCGCCACGGCGGCGCTCCTGGAGAAGCTGTGCCGTGAGGCGGGCTTCCCCGCAGGCGCGTACGTCAACGTGTACGCCACCAACGAGCAGATCGCGGACGTCATCGCGGACCCGCGCGTCCAGGGTGTCTCGCTGACCGGTTCGGAGCGCGCGGGCGCGGCGGTCGCCGAGATCGCCGGTCGGAACCTGAAGAAGGTCGTCCTCGAACTGGGCGGCTCCGACCCGTTCGTCGTGCTGTCCGCCGACGACCTCGACGCGGTCGTGGAGTCCGCGGTCGCCGCCCGCCTCGACAACACCGGCCAGGCCTGCAACGCCGCGAAGCGCTTCGTCGTCGTCTCCGACCTGTACGACGCGTTCGTGGAGAAGTTCGCCGCCCAGCTCCTCGCGCGCCAGTCCGGCGCCCCGCTGTCCTCCGTGGCCGCGGCCGACACTCTGGAGCGTCAGGTTGCGGCGGCCGTCGCCGAGGGCGCCACGCTGCACTCCGAGGGCAAGCGCGACGGCGCCCACTACCCGGCCGGTGTCCTCACCGGCCTGACCACCGAGCACGCCACGGCCCGCCAGGAGCTGTTCGGCCCCGTCGCCATGGTCTTCAAGGCCGCCGACGAGGACGACGCCCTGCGGATCGCCAACGACACGCCGTACGGCCTCGGTTCGTACGTGTTCACCACCGACGCCGAGCAGGCCCAGCGGGTCGCGGACCGGATCGAGGCCGGCATGGTGTTCATCAACGGCGTCGGCGCCGAGGGCGCCGAGCTCTCCTTCGGTGGCGTCAAGCGCTCCGGTTTCGGCCGCGAGTTGGGCCGCCCGGGTATCGAGGAGTTCGTCAACAAGAAGCTCATCCGCACCGTCGCGTAAGCGGAGAGCCAGGCGGACGGCGGTGGCGTCGACGGGAAGCGTTCCCTCGACGCGCCGCCGATCCGCTTGCTTGCTGGGCCCTCCGGGTCCGTCCGGGGCCCTCCGGGCGTGAAGTCCGTACTGGCAAAACGCTGTTGGTGAGAGTCGGCTGGATAGCGACGTTTCGACGGAACGAACTCGATCACATCGTTGCCCTAGGCACCTAAGTGTATTAGGCATGTGGGACGCACTCCCTCTCCCCCACGGAGGCATCTCCATGACCGAGACACCCACCGACACGGCGGTCGGCCTTCTCCGCCACCCGAGCCCGCGTGCGAGCGGCTGCCCCTTCGACCCGCCCCCGGCCCTGCACGCCCTCCAGTCGGAGCCGTCGCTGTCCCGGGTGCGGATCTGGGACGGCAGCAGCCCGTGGCTGGTCACCCGCTACGACCAGTTGCGCGCCCTGCTCGGTGACCCGCGCGTGAGCGCCGACGTCAACGGGGCCGGATATCCCCACCGTTCGGCCGGCCATATGGCCGGCTCCCGGGCCCGCCGCACGTTCCTCAACATGGACGACCCCGAGCACGCGCGGATCCGGCGCATGGTGACCGCGCCCTTCGCCATCAAGAAGGTGGAGGCGCTGCGCCCCTCGGTCCAGAGGATCGTCGACGGTCTGATCGACGAGATGCTCGCCGGACCGAAACCGGTCGACCTTGTCCAGGCGTTCGCCCTGCCGGTCCCCAGCCTCGTCATCTGCGAACTGCTCGGCGTGCCCTACGAGGACCACGACCTGTTCCAGCGTCACACCAAGGTCATCGTCAAGCGCGACGCCGCACCCGAGGACACCGTCGCCGCCACCACGGCCCTCGCGGACTACCTGGAGGAACTGCTCGCGCACAAGCAGTCCCGGCCCGAGGACGACCTGCTCTCCGAACTCGCCACCAAGCGGGTGGCCACCGGGGAGATGACACGGCGCGAGGCCGCGCACATGGGCGTCCTGCTGCTCGCCGCAGGTCACGAGACCACCGCCAACATGATCGCCCTGGGCACCCTCGCCCTGCTGGAGCACCCCGATCAACTGGCCGCGCTGCGCGGGACGGACGACCCCAAGGCGGTCTCGTCGGCGGTCGAGGAACTGCTGCGCTACCTCAACATCACCCACTCCGGGCGCCGCCGTGTGGCGTTGGACGACATCGAGATCGACGGCCAGGTCATCCGCGCGGGCGAGGGCATCATCCTCGCCAACGAGGTCGCCAACCGTGACCCGCGGGCCTTCGCCGGAGACCCGGACGAGCTCGACATCACCCGCGACGCCCGCCGTCACGTCGCCTTCGGCTACGGCGTGCACCAGTGCCTCGGCCAGCCGCTGGCCCGCGTCGAACTCCAGGTCGTCTACAGCACCCTCTACCGGCGCCTCCCCGACCTCGCCCTGGCCACCGGGATCGACCAACTGGAGTTCAAGCACGACGGCTTGGTGTACGGGGTCTACGAACTCCCGGTCACCTGGTAACTCCCCACCCGCCTGCGTACGCTCCCCACCCAGAGAAACGAGAACTGCCGTGCACGTCACCGTGGACCAGCCCAAATGCGTCGCCTCCGGCCAGTGCGTCATGCTCGCCCCCGACGTCTTCGACCAGGACGACGACGGCATCGTCGAACTGCTCACCGACACCCCCGACGCCGCACACCACGAGGACGTCAGGGAGTCGGCCGCCGTCTGCCCGGCCGCGGCCATCCGCCTGACGGACAAGTAACGTCTCGGCCCTCACGCCTCCACGGTTCCGCCCGGCACCTTCCCCGCGAGGCCGAGCGGCCCGTAGATGAGTCCGGCGATCCCGGTGGTGAGACCGAGGCCGTCCAGGATGCCTTCGAGGACCGACAGAGCGGGCGCGGGGGCGGCCGGCCTGGTCGCGGTGCCGACGACCCTGGCCGCTCCCGCGAGGAAGTCCAGCTCGATCTGCGGGGCGTTGATGAAGACCTGGGTCGGCTTCCACGTGAAGAGGTTCTTGATCCAGTCCCCCAGGCCGACCTTCGCGACGCCGCCGACACCCTTGAACCCGCTCAGGACGGAGAACCCGCCCGCGGCGAGCCCGACCGCGCCGAGGACGAGGCTCGGGATGTCCCATTTCCCCGTGTCGAACCCCTTCCCGATCGTCATGCCCAGCGAGGCCGCCCCGAAGACGACCGAGCCGATGGCCAGCGCGATACCGACCGGGCCGCTGATGAACATGGCGATGACGCCGAGGACGGTCCCGATGACGGAGAAGATCGTGTTCAGGAGGTCGCCGATCCGGTCCCAGAAGCTCTTGCCCTCGACCGCCTCGCCCTCGGCGTCCTCCAACGCCCGCTTGGCGACGCCCGCGTCGGACGTGCGCAGCTCCCGCGCGTCGACGGCCAGCATCCGGGCGGCCTCCAGGTCCGCCTCCGCCGACTCGACGGACCGGGCGGCCTCGCCCTCCGCCTCCCGCGCGTCGGCCAGCGCGCGCAGGGCGCTGCCGCGGGCCTCCTGGTCGTCGGGCGGCGGGGGCTCCGCGCCGTCGAGGTGCTTGACGTGGGCGCTCGCCGCGGCCGCCACGTCGGTGGCCGAGTCGAGTCGCTCCTTCGCGTCGCGGCCCTTGTCCAGGGCCCGGTCCGCCTGGTGCTGGGACTCCTTGAGCCGCACGGCGTACTGGGCGATCGCGTCGGCGGCCGCCTCGTAGGACGACTGGAGTTTGCCCACCTGCTTGGGCAGTTCGCCCAGTTGGGTCCGCAGCTTCTCCATGGACCTGCCCTCACCGAGCTCGTCTGAGTCCAGGCGGGCGACGACGGAGTGGGCGGACTGGGCGTCGTGGGAGACGGACCGGTACTCGGCGGCGAGCTTCTCGAGGGTCTCGGGGTCGCCGGGTGTCGGGTCCTCCGAGAAGCCGAACACCGTCTCCCAGTCGGCCAGGGGCGGCCGTGTCATGTCGGACCTCACTTCCCGTTCTCGGTGCCGGCATCGGTGTCCGTGTCGATTCCGGCGTCGGCGTCGGCGGCTTCGGGGCCCTGCGAGTCATGGAACCGGAAGGTCTCGGCGATGGCGTCGAAGACCTCGAAGAACTTCGCCGCCAGGCTGATGTTGGGCGTCGTACCGGCGAGGATCATCAGGTCCCGGCTCGACGGCACGGGGATGACGACCTGGTGCACGGCGGTACGGACCGTGGCCCGCCCGAAGTAGTCGAAGTCCTCGATCGAGGTCATCCGCCCCACGCTGCCCACCTCGGGCAGCTCCATGATCTCGACCCGGTTCAGCTCGGAGTGCCGGCCGACCGAGGTCCGGCTGTTGCGCATGCCCGCGGCGAGCATCATCTGCGTCAGCTCGGTGGCCTCGCCGTCGGGGATCCGGGCCCGCAGCACCATCGCCGTGGCGTTCAGCGTGCTGCCGTCGCGGAGGAACCCGAGCATGTAGCCGACCTGCAGGGCGCCCTGGGCGTAGGCCTCGCGGGCGCTCCTGCGGGTGTCGCGGATCAGGCTGTCCACCTGCTCGCGGTCGACCTCGATGCCCTTCGCCTGCTCCTCGATGCGGCGCCGGATCGCCACATCGCGGATGTTCGGGTCGAGGTCGAGATGTGTCCAACTGGACGGGTACTTCAGCGTGTAGCGCGCGGGAGCGCCCTGCGGCCGCTCGCCGACGGGCAGCAGCCCCGGCCGCCCGCCCCCTTCCTGCGTCTCAAGCGGTGTCATCCAGTGCCTTCGTACCCTTGTTGTCGGTGTCGGTGAAGTTGTCGACGATGCCCTGCGCGGCCTCCTTGAACGTGTCCACGTTGTCCTGGACCCGTTCGTGTCCGGCCTTCCATGCCGCGTCGAAGCCGTTGACGGCCCCGGTCAGGCCGGAGTCGCCCACGTCGTCGTCCGAACCGACGTTGCTCAACTTCGCGGTCCTGGCGATCCGTTCGCGGATGTCCCCCAGCGCGTCCATGGTGTCGGCGAGATCGTCCACCGGGATGTGAATACGCGACATGGGCCCCCTTCTCTCGTCTCCGGATCACCGCTCCGCGCACGGCGATCCGCGCACACCAGGCTCTACGGGGCACCTGGCCAGGCGGTTCACACCTGGCGCGGAACGGTGTCGAGCACCGCCGACGGGCGCACCGCACCGACGGGTTCACCGTGCCCGAGGACGGGCGCCTCGGTCAGTGCCGCCAGTCGCGGGTCGGAGTCGACGTCGACCCCGAGGTGGCGCAGCGCGGCGGTCATCACCACGGGGCGGGGCCGCTGCGCACCGTCGGCGATCTTGAGGGCGACGGCGGAGCCGTCCGGGCGGGCGAGGGTGTAGACACCCTCGGCCCCGTCCTTGGCCACGACGCCGGGAAGCGCCTGCATGAGGGTGGTGACGTCGCGGCCGGTTCCGCCGACGTACTCGGGGTGGGTGTTCATCGCCGTCGCCACCCGCCGCTCGTGGGTGCCATCGGCCGCGGTCGCGATCCTCGCGAAGGCGCGTGCCAGGCCGGTGAGGGTGAGGGCGAACAGCGGGGCGCCGCAGCCGTCGATGCCGACGGCCGTCGACTTCTCGCCCGCGAGGTCCTCCAGGGCGTCGCGCAGGGCGAGTTGCAGGGGGTGGCCGGGGTCGAGGTAGCCGTCAACGGGCCATCCCGCCGCGACACAGGTGGCGAGCATCGCCGCGTGCTTGCCCGAGCAGTTCATCGTGATGCGGGTGGGGCCGAGACCGGCGGCGAGGTGGGCGGGCTGCGCCTCGGCGCCGATGGGCAGGGCCGCGGTGCACCGCAGGGCGTCCTCGGCCAGCCCGGCTCCCGCGAGGATCCGGCGCACCCCGTCGAGGTGGTGGGCCTCGCCGGAGTGGCTGGCACAGGCGAGGGCGAGGAGTTCGCCGTCGAGGTCGAGGCCCGCGCGGAGCATGCCGACGGCCTGGAGCGGCTTGTTGGACGACCGCGGGTACATGGGGCTGTCGACGGGTCCTGCCGCCAGCACGGGGGCGCCGTCCGCGGCGAGCACCACGACCGATCCGTGGTGCACCGACTCGAGGAAGTCACCGCGCCACACCTCCGCGAGCACGGGCCACTCCGGACGCGAAACCGATGACACGGGCGTGGACTTGCTGGGCGCTGCGGCGGTCATGTGTGTCCTTCGACGGTCGGTGCTGCTGGGCCCTGGCGGGGGACGCCACGGCTTTTCAAGTGTCGACAGTTATCAGTTCCAGCGGCAAGTGTCGACAGTTGTCCGCGATGAAAGACTGCCGCCGGGAAGCCTTGACACGGAGTTCGGAGCGCCTGTCCACTGTCGTCTGTCCACACTTTCAACTGTGGTCTGTCGACACTTCGGCAGCGTCTTTCGGCAGATCAGCATCGCTGCCGTCGCCGCCGTGTGCGCGGCGCACCGGCTCTTTGTCCTTCGGAGGTTCCCGTGACCGGACTGGTCCACCGTCGTCTGGCGGGACAGGTCGTCGAGATGCTGCGCGAGCAGATCCTCACCGGTGTGCTGCCGCTCGGCTCCCGCCTGAACGAGGTGGAGATCGCCCGCGATCTGGGCATCAGCCGCAGCCCGCTGCGCGAGGCCATCGGCCAGCTGGTGAGCGACGGGCTGCTCGTCCACGTCCCCAACAAGGGCGCGGCCGTCCTGACAGCGGGCCCCGAGGACGTGGCCGCCCTGTTCGAGCTGCGCTCGGCGCTCGAGTGTCGGGCGGCGCGCCTGGCCGCGCTCCGCAGGCAGCCCAAGGAGGTGGCCCGCCTGCGCAAGGTGTGCGTGCGTTCCCGCACGGCGCGCGAGACGGGACGCAAGCTGCCGTACAACCTGGACCTCGAGTTCCACCGCTCGCTGATGGAGGCCGCGCACAGCCCCCGTATCGCCGAACAGGTGTGGCTGGTGCAGCAGCAGGTGATCGTGCTGCGCAGCGGACTGGTGTCGCGGCCCGCCCACACGGAGGCGTCCCTGAGCGACCACGAGGCGATGGCCGAGGCGGTGGCGGACGGCGACGCGGATCTCGCCGCGAGCCTGATGGAGGCTCATCTCGCCCTGGTGGAGACCGAGTTGCTGCACTCCCTGCAATCGAGCTCCCCGCAATCGGACCCGCGGCAGCCGGACCGCGGCGAGGGGCCCACGCCCGCGCGCCGCGCCGGACGGGCGGAGGCGACGTGACACCTCGGCCCCGCCCGCGCGCCCTGGGGATCGCCCCCGGCACACTGCCGCCCGGCCCCGCCAACTCCCTGACCGATGTACGAGGTGTCCGCGTGGGACACCTCACCCTTCACCACGACGACGAGGCGCAGCCGGCGCGGACGGGTGTGACCGTCGTCGTCCCCGCCCCCGGCTCCGTGTTCCGCGACAAACCGGCGGCCGGCCTTGAGGTCGTCAACGGCTTCGGCAAGGCCGCGGGCCTCAGCCAGGTCACCGAACTCGGCGTCCTGGAAACACCGTTGGCGCTGACGAACACGCTCGGCGTCGGGGCCGCCTTCGAGGGCCTGGCCCGGCACGCGCTGCTCGACCACCCGGAGATCGGCGTCTCCACGGGCACCGTCAACCCGGTGGTCCTGGAGTGCAACGACGGCTGGCTCAACGACATCCGCGGACTCCTCGTGCGCCCGGGCCATGTCCTCGACGCGCTGGCCTCGGCGTCCGACGAACCCGTGGAGGAAGGGGCCGTGGGGGCGGGCACCGGCATGGTGTCCTTCGGCTGGAAGGCCGGCATCGGTTCCAGTTCCCGGCTCGTCGACAGCGGCGACGGCGGCCGCTTCACCGTGGGCGTCCTCGTCCTCGCCAACTTCGGTCAGGCGGCGGACCTGACCGTGCTCGGCGCCCCGGTCGGCCGCCTGATCACACCTCACCAGGCGGCCGAGCAGGCCGAGTTCGCCCGTGGCGCCGGTTCCTGTGTCGTCCTCGTCGCCACGGACGCCCCGGCGGACGCCCGCCAGCTGCGGCGCATCGCCAAGCGCGCCTCGGTCGGTCTGGCCCGCACCGGCGGCATCGTCCAACACGGCAGCGGCGAGTACGCCCTGGCCTGGTCCACGACGCACCGCACACCCCACGTACCGTCCGGGCCCATCCGCACGTCCTCGACCCTGGCCGAGGACGGACCCCTGATGGACCTGATGTTCCGGGCCGTCGCGGAGGCGACGGAGGAAGCCGTCCTCGGCTCCCTGTTCGCCGCCCGGGCGGTGACCGGCATCCGAGGCCATCACGCACCCGCGCTGCCCACGAACCGGGTGGCCCAACTACTACGCGACACCGCCCCATTGACCCGACACGGCGCGCCGCCGGAACCCACCCCGTAGACGTTCCGCGCGCGATTCCCCACAACCCCCAGACATCGGAGCAGGACTCCGGCCGCCGGGCTCGGCCCGCGGCCCGGCCCGGCCTGCCCGCAACCACCCCGGAAAGAGCGAACCATGCCCGAAACCGCTCCGGTCGCGGCGCCGCGCCGGACACCCACCTTCCTCCAGGCCCTCACCCCGATCGCCGTGATGATCGCGCTGCTGGTGGTCGGCACGGTGTGGCTCGGCCTCGATCCCGTGATCCTGCTCATCGTCGCCTCGAGCTTCGCCGGGGTGTACGCGCTGTGGTTCGGCCTGACCTGGGAGCAGATGCTCACCGGCATCCGCCGCAAGATCGACTCGACCATGCCCGCGCTCCTGATCCTGATCTCGATCGGCATGCTCACCGGCACCTGGATGATCAGCGGAACGATCCCCATGGTGGTGGACTTCGGGCTCCAGGTGATCGAACCCCACTGGATCCTCCCGGTGTCGTTCCTGATCACCATGGTCGTCTCCACGCTCACCGGAACGTCGTGGGGCTCGGTCGGCACGGTCGGTGTCGCGCTCATCAGCGTGGCCGGGGGTCTTGGTGCCTCGCTGCCCATGACGGCCGGGGCGATCGTCGCGGGCGCCTACTTCGGCGACAAGATGTCACCGCTGTCGGACACAACCAACCTCGCGCCGGTCGTCGCGGGCGCCAACCTCTTCGAGCACATCCGCCACCTGCTGTACACCACGGTGCCGGCCGCGGTCGTGTCGCTGATCGCCTACTTCTTCCTCGGCCTGACCATGCACACGGGTGCGTCGCAGGGCGCGGGCAAGCAGACGGAGGAGCTTCTCGGCTTCCTGGGCAAGGCGTTCACCTTCAGCCCGCTGCTCCTGCTGCCGCCCCTCGTTGTCCTGGTGGGGGCGGTGATGCGCAAGCCGCCGCTGCCGACGATCATCCTGTCGTCGGTGGTGGCCGCGGTCCTGGGCGGTGTGGTGCAGGGCTTCTCGCTGTCCGACCTGAGCGCCGCCGCGTCCGAGGGCTTCAGCTCCGACATGCTCGCCGCGCACGGCTGGGACGCGCAGGCCGTCCCGGACGCGGCCCGGACGCTCCTCGACCGCGGCGGACTCTCCTCCATGACGAGCGTCGTCCTCATCGGCCTCGCGGGCTTCGCGTTCGCGGGCATCATCACCGAGGCCGGCTTCATGGACGTCCTCATCGCGCGCCTGCTGCACCGCGTCCGCCGCACCGGCGGCATCGTCCTCGCGACGGTGGGTTCGTCGATCGGCGTGGCACTGGCCACCGGCACCTCGTACCTGACGGTCCTCATCCCCGGCGAGGGCTTCAAGCAGGTCTACGCCGACAAGGGCCTCGCCCCCAAGAACCTCTCCCGCACGCTTGAGGACTCCGGCACGGTGATGGTGCCGTTGATCCCCTGGAGCGAGGCCGCGATGTACATGTCGACGACACTGGGCGTCGCGACGATCTCGTACGCCCCCTACGCCTTCCTCTGCTACCTGGGCGCGGTGTTCGCGGTGATCTGCGGCTACACCGGCATCGGCATCGCCCGCGGCGGGACGGGTACGGCGGATCGGAGCGTGGAGCCCGAGTCACAGCCGCACTCGCTCAGTCAGTCCGCGTAGCGCGCCATGATGTCCGCGTACGTGTCGGCGAGGCCCTGGGCCGTGTTCCCGCCGTCCTCCTGGTCCCCGAACTGCCAGGCGTTGACGTCCGTGCAGTAGAACCACACCTCGTCGGCGAGCTGCGACTCGCGGTCGGTCAGCGTGCCTCCACCGGAATCGGGGCGGGCGGCGGACTTGCACTCGTCGACGAGGATCCCCAGCGTCTGGACATTGCCGGAGGTGTCCTGGCGGAGCACCTCCTGCGTCTGTTCGTGCACGGCGGTGAGCTTGTCCAGAAGCGCCTTCTCCGTCTCCGTGGCGGGATCGGCGTTGTACTCGACCGAGTCCAGGACCTGCTGGACCGCGTGGTGCTGCGCGGCGGAGAGCCCGACCGCGTAGAAGGCGTACTTCTCCCCCGGGACCTCCCAGATCTCGACGTCGGCGGAGGTGTAGTGGTTGGCCGTGCGGCCCGCGACCTCGGTCGTGGTGGGCTCGCCGTCGTACATGCCCTGGAACTTCGCGCGCATCTCGTCCTGCGCGTCGGGGCCCCAACCGTCCTGCATCGCACCGTTGTTGCCGGGGAGGTAGCGGACCCACAGGCCCTTGGTGGGGTCGGCCTCACCGTCGGTGCCGTCCGGCAGCAGGCGCGCCTTGTTGCCGCTCACCTCGTCGCTGAGGTGCCAGCCGGACGGCACACTGAACGTCAGGTCGGGCACGTGCCCCTCGGCCGCGGCCGCCGCGCTGGTGGGTGTGTCGGCCTGCCGTGCGACGTCCTCCTTGTCCCCGGTGTTCTCCTTCGCCGCGGTGTCCTCTTTGGCCGCGGTGGTCTCCGCCGCCGTCGTGTGTTCCGTCGCCGCGCCCTTGGCCGTGGGGCCGTCCGATCCGGCGCTCACGCCCAGATAGCCCGCGGTCGCGCCCACGGTGAGGACCGCTCCGGCCGCGGCCGCCGCGAGCACGGCACGGCGGCGCCGCTTCGGGGGGCGGGGCCCGGCGGCGTCGGGCCACTGAGGGGTGAAGGCCGCGACGCTCGCCGCGGTCGGCAGGACCTCGGTCACGTCGCAGGGCGCCAACTGTTCGAGGCGGGCGCCCAGTTCGGCTGCGGTCGGCCGGTCCGCGGGGTCCTTGCGCAGGGCCGCGTGCACCGGCGGACGCAGAGGCTCGGGGAGCGCGCTGAGATCGGGCTCCTCGCGCATGACACGGAAGGCCACCGCGTCGGGGGCGCCGGTGCCGAACGGATGGGTGCCGGTGGCCGCGTAGGCCAGCAGGGCACCCCAGGCGAAGACGTCGGCGGCGGGTCCCGCCGTGCGCCCTTCGTACTGTTCGGGGCTGACCCAGCCACAGGATCCGACCCAGCTGCCGGTGCGGGTGACAGCGGTGGCGTCCAGTACGTGCGCGATGCCGAAGTCGAGGACGCGCGGTCCTTCGGGGCCGAGGATGACGTTCCCGGGCTTGAGGTCGCGGTGCACGACACGGGCGGCGTGCACCGCTTCCAGCGCGGCGGCCGTGCCCACGGCCAGCGCACGCAGCAGGTTCTCCGGCGGCGGCCCGTAGGCGTCGAGGTACTGCTGGAGGGTGGGGCCTGGGACGTACGCGGTCGCCAGCCAGGGCCGCTCGGCGTCCGGGTCCGCGGCGAGCAGCGGCACCAGGCCGGCACCGTGCACCCGCGCCAGCACGTCCGCCTCGCGGCGGAAGCGGGCCCGGAACCCGGGGTCGTCGGCGATCTCGGCGCGCACCACCTTCACGGCGGCCCGCTCCCCCGCCGCGTCGACGCCGGCGTACACGACACCCATCCCGCCCGCGCCGAGCCGGCCCACCACCCGATAGGGGCCGACGCGCTCGGGATCCGTGGCGAGCGGTGGCGCGAGCGCGGGGGCAGCGGCGACGGTGGCGTCGTGGGACGCATTGGGGAGGAATTGGGTCACATCATCCGAGCGTAGACAGCGACTCCCGGGTCGCCCCAGCGCCAAAGGTCCCGCGTCCACGGGGCCATCGGCACTCCTGCGGCGGCGCGGCCTGGGTTCGGCCGGGCGTCACATCCGACGTGCGGCGCGTGGGGGGCGTCTCTCGCACCGGACACGTCTCCTGCGAACCGGTCCGCTGATCTACTCTGGCGGCGCCGTCGACAGGCCACGCCGGTGCTCAGCGCGCCGGCCCGAGAGGAACCGGCCCGAGAAGAACGGGCCCGAGAAGAACCGGTCAGAGAAAGACCGGCCCGAGAAAAGCCGGTCTGAGAAGAACCGGTCCGAGAAGAGAAGACGATGTCCAGGGTTGTCCCGCACGATTCCGCCGAGACGCCGCCGGCCGCGCGCCCCGCGGCGTCCGGTGCGGGTGTCTCGTTCCAGCGTGGGCTGAAGGTGCTCATCAGCGTCGCCGAGTCCGGCGAGACCCGCGTCGAGCAGATCGCGGCCGACGCGGGGATCCCGGTGAGCACGGTGTACCGGTATCTGCGGACTTTGCGGGAGTTGGACCTGGTCGAGGAGAGTTCGGGGACCTACGTTCCCGGGTGGCGGCTCCTGGAGCTGTCGGGTCAGCATCTGACGCACACCCGCCTCGTGGAGCTCGGGCATCCGTTGCTCCAGGAACTGACGGACGCCACCGGTGAGACGGCCGTGCTGACCGTGCGGGTCGGGTCGCAGGCGATGTGTCTGCGCCAGACCCAGTCGCCGCACGCGATCCGCATGGCGTTCCGGATCAACCAGTTGCTGCCGCTGTACGCGGGGGCGGGGCAGCGCATCCTGCTGGCCCACGCGCCGCCCCCGGTGATCGACCGTGTGCTCGGCCGGCCGATGCGTACGATCACGGACCGTACGCCCGACCGCGCCCGGCTGGCCCGGGAGATGGAACGCATCCGCACCAGCGGCTTCCTCATCTCGCAGGGTGAACTCAACGAGGGCGCGGTCGCCGTCGCCGTGCCGGTGACCGCGACCGGCGAGGTGGTGTGTGCGCTGACCGTGGCCGGTCCCGAGTCGCGGTGCGGGCCGGCGTGGCGGCGGCAGGCCCGGGAGCGGCTGCAAGCGGCGGGCGCGCGGCTCGCGGAGATCCTGGAGTACGGGACCGCCGAGCCGCTGACCGGCTGACCGACCGACTGACCGTCACGCCGGGACGATCCGCACCGGCAGGTGCTTCCAGCCGCGCAGTGTGTTGTGCAAGAAGGGCACCGGGTCCCCGGCAGGCTCCACCGTCCGTACCCGGCGGGCCAGTTCACCGATCAGGACCTCCGCCTCCAGGCGCGAGATCGGCTGGCCGACGCACTGGTGAATGCCGAAGCCGAACGCGAGGTGTCCGGAGGCGTCCCGTTCGATCCGGTAGCTGTCGGCGTCGTCGCCGAAGCGGCGCGGGTCGCGGTTGGCGGCCCCGGTGAACAGGGCGATCTTCGTGTCCCCAGGGATGCGGACGCCGTGGAAGTCGACCTCGCGCGCCGTGGTGCGGAAGAAGGACTGGAACGGCGATTCGTGGCGCAGCGCCTCGTCCACGGCGAACCGGGTCAGCTTCGGGTCGGCGTGCAGCATCGCCCACTGGTCGGGGTTGGCGGACAGACACCTCATGGTGTTGCCGAGGGTGAGCACCGTGGTGTCGAGTCCCGCCGACAGCAGCGCGCGCACGAGGCGGGTGGCGTCGTCGCCGGTGATGACACCTTGGTCGGCGTACTCCCAGATCTTCGCGCCGAGTCCGTCGGGCGTCAGGTTCTCGCGGGCGCAGTTCTCCATGACCCAGTCGACGGTGTGCTCGCCGGCGGCGAAGTACTCGGCGTAGCGGGCGTCTTCGGGTCCGAAGGCGGAGAAGTTCATGGCTCCGTGCGGGAGCAGGTTCTCGGCGCGGCCCTCGCGGGGGATGCCGACGGCGTTGCCGAAGACCTCGATGGGGAACGGTTCCGCCATCTCGGTCACCGCGTCGAACTCGCGCTTGTCGAGGAGTTCGTCGACGAGCCGCTCGGCGTGGGCACGGAACGCGGTGCGCAGCGCGCGCACGTTGCGCGGGGAGATGACACCGGACATGGCGGTCCGCAGCGGTGTGTGCGTCGGCGGGTCGGAGTCGAGGATGCCGGCCGGCTTCCACGGGGGTTCCTGGTGGTAGTTGCGCGGGCCGACCCCGGCGCCCGACAGGAACGTCTCGTGGTCGGTGAGGATCTCCCGGCACTGCGCGTACCGCGTGAAGGCGTGCACCCCGTAGCGTTCCAGCCACACCCCGGGCCCCGCGTCGCGCATCCGCGTGAAGAGCGGGTACGGGTCGGTGAGGTGGGTGTCGTCGTAGGGGTCGTCGGCGAGGTGTGCGACGGGGGTGTCGGCCGGGGCGGACATCTGGCCTCCTTGGGTACGGCGGGGCGGGCCTGGCAGGTCCGGCACACGCAACGTAGACCGGCGGGCGGGCGGCCGGACATGGGCGTTATCACCTGCTGAGAACCGCTGTTGCCGCCGTGCGTCCGGGTTTCTGACGATGCGGCTGTGCACGGAACGTTCCGCCGTCGGGCGGGGCGGGCCGGCCGGAACGAGAGGGAGGAAGCGGCATGCCTACGCAGCACCGTCTGACCGTGACCGTGAAGGAGACGCGCTCCGAGGCCGCGGGGGTGCGCTCCCTGGTGCTGGCCGCGCGGGAGGGCGGGACGCTGCCCGCGTGGACTCCCGGCGCGCACATCGATGTCGTCCTGTCCCGGGACCTCGTCCGGCAGTACTCGCTGTCGTCGGCGCCCGAGGAGGCCGGCTGGCGCATCGCGGTGCTGCGGGAGCCCGAGGGCCGGGGCGGTTCGGCGTATCTGCACGACCGGGTCGAAGCGGGCGACACCCTTCTTGTGAGCGCGCCCCGCAACACGTTCGCGCTGGATCTGGACACACCACGGCTGGTGTTCGTCGCCGGCGGCATCGGGATCACGCCGATCCTGCCGATGCTCGCGGCGGCCGAACAGGCGGGTGCCGACTGGCGGTTGCTGTACCTGGGGCGCAGCGCGGAGAGCATGGCGTTCACCGGGGAGCTCGCCCGGTACGGCGACCGGGTGCGCCTGCACCGCGATGATGTCTCGGGCGTCGCGGACCTGGCCGCGGAACTGGACGGCATGGGCGCGGCGCGGTCCCATGTGTACGCGTGCGGCCCGGCCGGGCTGCTCGCGGCGGTGCAGGAGTACGCCGACGCGCACCCGCGGTCGCAGCTGACGCTCGAACGCTTCGCCGCGGCGCCGGAGGGCCATGTGCGGGATGACGACCGGCCGTTCACGGTGGAGACCGCCGACGGGCAGGAGATCGAGGTGGGCGCCGGTCAGTCCATCGTCGACGCCCTGACGGGGGCCGGGGTGCGTACGCTCACGTCGTGCCGGGAGGGTGTGTGCGGGACGTGCGAGACACCGGTGCTCGGGGGCACCCCCGACCACCGCGACCAGCTCCTGAGCGAGGAGGAGCGGGCCGCGGGTGACGTCATGATGATCTGCGTATCGCGGTGCCAGGGGGATCGTCTGGTCCTCGACGTGTGAGGCCCGGACACCCCTCGTAGGGGTCACCCCACGTGCGTCGCCTCGTCCGCCGCTGTCACGACCGCACCTGACCGGACGAGGTCGAGCGCCGCGTGCACCCTCGGGTACAGGACGACATCACGCGTCAGGTGGTCGATCGGCCGTCCGTCGGTGGCGGGGGTGGCGCGCAGCCGGTCGAGTGCGGCGCGGGTGGCCGGGGCGAGGGCCTCCGGGCCCCTGCCCTGCTCGGCGAGCCGCAGCTCCAGCGCCTGACCGGCCATCAACAGTTCGGTGGCGACGACGGCCTCGATATTGGCGACGACCTGGCGGGCGTGGCGTCCCGCGTTGGAGGCCATCGAGACATGGTCCTCCTGGTTGGAGCAGGTGGGGATGGAGTCGACGCTGTCCGGGTGCGCGAGCGTCTTGCAGTCCGACACCAGGGCGGCGGCCAGGTACTGGGGCAGCATGTACCCGCAGTCCATGCCGACCTTCTCCCCGTCGACGAGCATGTCCGGCAGCCCGCGGTTGAGTGTGCCGTCGTTGAGCCGGAACAGGCGGCGCTCGGCGATCGACCCGATCTCGGTGACGGCGATGGACAGGAAGTCCGAGGCGAACGCCAGGTATTGGGCGTGGAAGTTGCCACCGGAGACGGCCTTGAGGTCGCGCGGCAGGCCGGGCACGACGAGCGGGTTGTCGGTGGCCGCGTTGAGTTCGGTCTCTACGATGCCGTGGACGAAGCCGAGGGTGTCCCGCACAGGACCGAGCACCTGCGGCACACACCGCAGCGAGTACGCGTCCTGGGGTGGCTGGCGTACGGGATCGGTGTCGGCGGCGCCGTCGACGAAGGCGCTGCCGTCGAGGAGTTCGCGCAGCCGGGCCGCGGTCGCGATCTGCCCGGGGTGGCCGCGGGCCTCGTGCAGTTGCGGCAGGAAGGCGTCGCCGAAGCCGAGGAGCGCCTCGATGCTCATGGCGGCGGTCACCTCGGCGGTGGCCAGGAGATTCTCGGCGTCGGCGAGGGCGAGGGCGCACAGCGCGGTGGAGTACGAGGTGCCGTTGGTGAGGGCGAGGCCTTCCTTGGCGCCGAGGGCGAGCCGGTCGATGCCCGCGGCCGCCATCGCGGCGCGCCCGCTGACCAACTCGCCTTCGTAGTGGGCGAGTCCGCTGTCCTCGTCCGGGTCGGTGTCACCGGCGGGACGGCTGAGGGCGAGGGCGAGGTGGGCGAGCGGGATGAGGTCGCCGCTGGCGCCGAGCGATCCGTACTCGGGGATCGCCGGGTGGACACCGGAGTTGAGCATGGCGAGCAGGGTGTGCACGACGTCGGGGCGCACGCCCGCGTAGCCGCGCGCTAGGCTGGAGGCGCGGATGAGCATGGTGGCGCGGACGATGTCCTCGCCGCAGTGGCGGCCGACGCCGCAGGCGTTGGAGACGATGAGGCGGCGGGACAGTTCGACGGCGTCCTCGGGGGCCTCGAAGGCCTGCCGTCCGGCGAGCGAGCCGAAGCCGGTGTTGACGCTGTAGACGGGGCGTGCGGCCTCACCCTCGGCCATGTCGTCGGTGAGCCGGGCGATCCACGCGGCGCTCGGCCCCATGGCCTTCTCCGCGGTCTCGCCGAGGGTGACGGGCCGGTGGTGGCGGGCGACGGCGACGAGGTCGTCGAGGGTGAGCGGCCCGTCGCCGAGGACGAGGGGTGCGGTGGCCGTGACGGCTGTGGTGGTCACAGGGCGGCTCCTTCCGGGACGGTGGTGGCAGCGGCGGGGCGGGGGTCGTCGTCCCGGTGTCCGGCGCGGTGGCGGGTGGCCGCGCTGACGACGGCGAGTACGAGGATGTTGGCGACCATGGCGACGACACCCACGTCGAGGTCCTGCACGGGCCGCGGCGCCCACGGCAGCAGGCTCGCGCTGGTGGCGTCGGTGAGCGTCGTCCAGCTGACGATGGCGACGCCGGTGCACACACCGGCCCAGGCACCGGCGGTCGTGACGGGGTTGCGCCGCCACATCGACGCGACGAGCACCGGGAAGAGCTGCACCACGAACCCGTACGCCATGATCAGCAGCATCGCGATGGCCTCGCCGCCGCGGAAGGTGAGCACGGCGGCGACCAGCGCGAGCACCGGCACCAGGAGACGGCTGAGCCGCCCGACGGTCCGCTCGCTCGTGGCGGGACGGGCCGTCTGGTAGATGTTCTTCGCGACCAGCATCGCGGCGGACTGCAACAGCATCGCGCCGGGCACCAGCGCGGCGAGCATGCCGGCGACCCCGACGAGCCCGACCAGCCACGGCGGCAGCGCGTCCTTGGCCAGCGAGAGCAGCGCGAGGTCCCCGTCCTTGAGCCCCGGCACCTTGAGCACGGCGGTGAACCCGATGACGAGGACCATCACCAGAACGATCTGGTACGCGGGTGTGATCACGGCATTGCGGCGCAGTGCCTTGGCGCTGCGGGCGGCCAGGATGCCGGGCATCATGTGCGGCCACGTACAGATGCCGAGGGCGAACAGCAGGCTGGTCGAGATGTACCACCACACGCTGTACCCGTGGTCCGGCAGCGTCAGGAAGTGCGGGTGGGCGGCGGAGAGCGCCTGGAACATGTCACCGAGCCCGCCGTAGTAGTGGATCGGCAGGTACAGGCCGAGCCCCACGACGAGGACGAGCATCAACGTGTCCTTGATGATCGCGTTCCAGGCGGTGCCGCGCAGCCCGGACACGGTGACGTACACGGCGATGACGGCGACACCGATCCACACGGCGGCGCCCTGCGAGATCCGCCCGTACGAGCACTCGTGGACGATGATGCCGAGCCCCTTGAGCTGCAACACCAGATACGGCA
This sequence comes from Streptomyces fractus, assembly GCF_049844455.1. Taxonomy (NCBI): domain Bacteria; kingdom Bacillati; phylum Actinomycetota; class Actinomycetes; order Kitasatosporales; family Streptomycetaceae; genus Streptomyces; species Streptomyces fractus. The sequence goes on from NZ_JBMYHI010000002.1 coordinate 1,028,647, forward strand.
CGAGTGACACCACGCCGACGACCGCGGTGAGCACGCCGAAGCCCTTCGAGCGGTACTTGTGCGCGTACAGGTCCGGGGCGGTGAGCAGCTTGTGGCGGCGGGCGTACGCCCAGATCGGCGGGGCCAGCCAGTAGAAGACGACGTAGCAGATCGACGAGAACATGTAGATCATCGGCCCGCCCATCGAGTAGGCGCCGCCACTGCCACCGAGGAAGGTGTACGTGGTGAAGTTCTCGCCGGCCGCGAGGAGGAACACGAGCAGGCTGCCGAGGCCGCGCCCGCCGAGGGACCACTGTTCGAGGTCCATGGTGCGACCGCGGCGGGCGAGCAGCCCGAGGATGAGCACGAGGACGAACGCGCTGCCGAGGATGGCGAGGGCGGTGTTCATCGGGCGGCTCCTTCAACGGTGGCACCAGGCGCCGCGTCGCCCGCCAACTCGCCGCGCTCGTCGGGCAGTTCATCGGGTTCGCGGTTGGCGGGGTCGAGCCAGTAGACGACCGCCATGACGACGGTGGTGAGCACCACCCACAGGGCGGCCCAGAACACCACCAGCGGCAGCCCCAGGACGTAGGGCCGCTCGGTATTGACGACGATCAACGACCCGGCGACCGGGACGGCGCTGAGCAGATAGAGGATCCAGCGGCGTGACACGGGACGTGCTCCCTCCGGACGGACGGGCCATGGGCAGGCCCCCGTCCGGAGGACCGGGCCATCGGGCCACCGGGCGGGCGCGCGGGGAATGCTTGCCCGGTGAACGGATCTTGGCAATGGCGGATTCTCACGGTGCAGGAACGGCGGAGCCCGGCGCGGTATCGCTCCGCGCCGGGCTGTCGTACGCGTATCGGTCGTGCTCGTTCCGCCGTACTCGTTCCGTCGTGCTCAGATGCCTACTTGACGCTCGCTCCCACGACGATCTCCTGGGTAGATCTGCGCAGACGCCTGCGCGCGGGTGAGCGCGAGGCGTTCGCCGAGCTGTACGAGCAGTGGGCCGCGACCGTGCAACAGCACGAGCTGTGGCCCACCGGCGGTCGATCCTGGTCTCGCCCACCACGATCCAGCCACGGATACTCTCCGGCCGCTGACGCCGAGGGGAACCCCGCCCTCACCTCCCGGCACCGTCCCCCTGCGACCTCACTCGACCGCGACACACTCGCCGCGCTCGAGCGCCGCCGCTACCGGGATTCATTCGCGGTGCTCGGCCCTCAGGCCGGTGGTGAAGCGAATCTGTGGCTGTGACGCGGAGCGTCGTGGTTCGTCCTGGCGGAGCCGGGCTCTGCTCACGCGGGACGATTCTGCTGCTCGATGTACTGCCGCACCACGCTGAGGGGTGCGCCGCCGACCGTGCCGGCGAAGTAGGAGCCGGACCAGAGTTTGTTGGCCCGCCAGTAGTGCCGGACCAGGTCGGGAAACTCCTGGCGCAGGCGCCGGGAGGAGACGCCCTTGAGGGAGTTGACCAGTTTGGTCACGGCGACTTTGGGCGGGAAGTTCACGAGGAGGTGAACATGGTTGTCCTCGCCGTTGAACTCGACCAGTTCGCACTCGAAGTCCGCGCACACCGCCCGCATGATCTCCTCCATGCGGGCCAAGTGCCGGTCGGCGAAGACATGATGCCGAAACTTTGTCACAAAAACCAAGTGGACATGCATCACGAACGCACGGTGGCGACCAGCCCTGATGTTCTCCGTCTCAGCCATAACCCAATTATGTAGGTTGTGTCTCATGCAGCTCCGGTACACCTTTCGCCTCTACCCGCAGCCGGGCCAACGCACCGCGCTGGCCCAGGCGTTCGGGTGCGCACGCGTGGTGTACAACGACGCTGTCCAAGCCCGCAGGGAAGCGTACGCGGACGGGGACGCGTTCCCCGGGATCGGGGAGCTGTCCAGGCGATTGATCACCCAGGCCAAGCAGAGTCCCGAACGCTCCTGGCTGGGCCAGGCCCCCGCGGTCGTGCTGCAGCAGTCGCTGCGCGACGCGGAATCGGCCTACCGGAACTTCTTCTGCTCCCTCTCGGGCAAGCGCAAAGGGCCGAAGGTCGGTGAGCCCAGGTTCAAGTCACGCAAGGACCACCGTCAAGCGATCCGGTTCACCGCCAACGCCCGCTGGTCGATCACCGGCAAGGGGCGTCTGAGCCTGCCGAAGATCGGCGAGGTGATGGTGAAGTGGTCGCGGCAGTTGCCGGTGGTGCCGTCCTCGGTCACGGTGATCAAGGATGCGGCCGGGCGGTACTTCGCCAGCTTCGTCATTGAGACCGACCCGGACACCGACCACGAGGCCATGCCGCAGCCGGAGGAGGACGCGGGGGTCGGGATCGATCTGGGCCTGGACTGCTTCGTGGCCCTCTCCAACGGCACAAAGATCAAGACGCCGAAGTTCCTGCGCCGCGCGGAGAAGAAACTCAAACGCGCCCAGCGCGAGCTGTCACGCAAACAGAAAGGGTCCAGGAATCGGGAGAAGGCCAGGCTCAAGGTGGCCCGCGCACACGCGCAGGCCGCCGACGCGCGCAAGAACTTCCACCATCAGCTCTCCACTCGGTTGGTCCGCGAGAACCAAGCGGTCGCGGTGGAGAACCTGTCGGTGAAGGGTCTGGCGCGTACGAGACTGGCCAAGTCCGTCCATGACGCGGGCTGGTCCCAGTTCGTGGACATGATCGAGTACAAGGCGCAACGGTACGGGCGGCAGTTTGTGCGGATCGGCCGGTTCGAGCCCACCAGCCAGGTCTGCTCGGCCTGCGGACACCGCGACGGCCCCAAACCGCTGCACATCCGCAAATGGACCTGCCTCACCTGCGGGGGCGTCCATGACCGGGACGTGAACGCCGCACGCAATGTGAAACGAGCTGCGGGACTGGGATTCGACGGGCCGCTGGACGAGCGGTTACTCAAGCCGGTGGAGCGCAGGTAAGACCCCCACCCTGCGTGGGGGCACAGCGTGAAGAAACGGGAAGTCACGGAATCCCGCCCGTGGCCAGTGCCGCGAAGGGGCACAGCACCGAGCGGGACGGCCAGAATCTCCTTCCTTCGGGAAGGAGTTACATGTCAAGTCAGTCTCACCACGTACCGGAAGGACGGCACGCCGAGAGCCACCGCGGTCTGGCACGCCATGGACGGGGAGCGGCTGTACGTGCGCAGCGCGGCCGACGCCTGGAAGGTCAAGCGGCTGCGGCGCGACTCCCGGGCCGAGGTCGCCGTCTGCGACGTTCGCGGGCGCGTCGCCCCGGACGCCGTACGGGCGACGGGGACCGGCCGGGTGCTGGACGAGGAGGGGACGAAGAAGGCGGGGCGCTGCTGCGGCGGAAGTACGTGATGGCACGCATCGGCGACTGGTACTCGGCGATCTCAGGACGCCACCGCAGGCATCCCGTGATCGGCCTCGAGGTCACCTTCTAGCCAGGCCCGTACGCTCTTGGGCCGCCGGCCGGGAGGGCCGGTCATCCGTCAGGAGGATCGGCCCACGGGGTGGATCCTCCTCCGGTCGCAGGCGAGTCGGGCGTACGGGTTGACCTGCGGCGACGATCCGCGCGGGACGATGGAAGAGGACGGCGAACCGTCGTCCTCCCCCACGCGAGAAGAGGCCAGGCATGCACATCGAGGTCCGTCACAGTCCGTCCTTCGCGGTGGCGCGCGTCCTGCTGGCCGCCGGGGAGAGCGTCCGGGCCGAGTCCGGCGCGATGATGGCCATGTCCGGCGGGATCGACGTCGAGGCGAAGACCGAGGGCGGCCTGTTCAAGGGGCTCAAGCGGAGCGTCCTGGGCGGCGAGTCGCTGTTCGTCACCCGGCTGACCGCCGGTCCGGAGGGCGGCTGGGTCGACCTCGCGGCGAACCTGCCCGGCGACGTCACCGACGTCGAGGTGGACGGCGGCCTCAACCTGGCCCGCGGCGCCTGGCTTTGCTCGTCCGACGGGATCGAGCTCGACACCAAGTGGGGCGGCTTCAAGAACCTCGCCGGCGGGGAAGGCGGCTTCCTGGTGCGGGCCGAGGGCCGGGGCACGGTCCTCGCGTCCTGCTACGGGGCGCTCGACGTGCTCGACCTCAAGGCCGGCGAGAAGATCGTCCTCGACTCCGGACACATGGTCGCGTTCGACGACAGCGTCACGTACACCACCCGGAAGGTGAGCCGCGGGCTGATGCAGACCCTCAAGTCCGGCGAGGGCCTGGTCTTCGAGATGACCGGCCCCGGCCGCGTGTGGACCCAGAGCCGCAACCCCAGCGCGCTGATCACGTGGCTCACGGCGAAGCTCCCCTTCACGCGGAGCTGACGCCGCCGCGCGGAACTGACGCTGGCGCGCGGGGCTGACGGCGCCGCCCCGCCCGTGCGCACTGCCTGCCTAGCCCTTCAGTACCTCCCGCAGTCGCTCGGCGAACTCCTTGGGCTGTTCGACGAACCCGCCGTGGTCGCCCGGGAATTCGACCGGAGATGCCTTGAGGCGGTCGGCCAGTGTCCTGGAGGTCCGGGCCGTGATCAGGCCTCCCGACGTGGCGCCGATGCCGACGACGACGCGGGCCGCGCCGGCCGTCAGCGCGCCGATGTCGGGTGCGTAGCGGCTGGTGCCCATGAGTTCGTGGGCGAAGAAGCGGGCGCTGTTGGCGAGGTCCCGCTCCGAGGGCTCTCCGGGCGGCGGCGTGGGTGCGGCATCCTCGCCACCGCCGACCTCGAATCCCGCGTTGCCCATGAACTGCATCCACGCCGCGCCCACGCCCTCCCGGTGGAAGGTCTCGACGATGGCGGCCGCCGCGGCGACCTGCTCCGCGGCGTCGGGAAGCAGCTCCAGCAGCGGAGGCTCGTGCGCGACGAGCGTGCGCACCCGCCCGGGGTGCCGCGCGACCAGCGCGAGCCCCGTGACCGCCCCGCCGCTGCTGCCGAACACGTCGGCGGAGTCCGCTTCCAGGGCGTCGAGGAGGGCGGCGACGTCGTCCGCCCGGAGTTCGGGGGTGGAATCCTGCTCCGGGTCGTCGAGGACGCTGCCCGAGATGCCCCGCGGGTCGTGGGTGACGACCGTGTGGTCGCTCGCGAGCGCGTCGGCCAGCGGCCCGAACGCCTCCGCGTCCATCGGCGACCCCATGACCAGCAACAGCGGTCCGGAGCCGCGGACTTCGTAGTGCAGGCGCGCACCGGCTACGTCGAGGGTGTGGGTGGTGGTCATGGGTCGTCCTTCCATGGGCGGTCACCGCGATCGCGGTGACGAAGGTAGGACTCCGGCCGGGGGCAAACCTCATCGCCGCATGGTGCGTGTCAGACCAGGAGGACGAGCTTTCCGCGTACGGCGCCGGACTCCCCCACCCGGTGCGCTTCCGCGACGTCGGCCAAGGCGAAGGCCCGCCCGACGGGAAGCGTGAACCGGTCGGCCTCGACCAGATCCGCCACTTCACCGAGTGCGTAGACGGCACGGCCGGTGTCTCCGCGGCTGAAGCGCACACCGTGCTCCTGCGCCCCGGCGAAGTCGGCGACGGTGATGACCTGGTCCGCACCGCCGGCCAGGTCGATCAGCTCGGGCAGGATCCCGCTGCCCGCGACATCCAGCGCCAGGTCGACACCACGCGGTGCGACGGCCCGGACACGGTCGGCCATGCCTTCGCCGTACGCGACGGGTTCCCCGCCGAGTTCGCGGAGCCGGTCGTGGGTGGCCGGGCTGCCGGTGCCGATCACCTGCGCACCGCGCGCGACGGCGAGTTGGACGGCGGCGCTGCCTACGCTGCCGGACGCCCCGCTGATGAGGAGTGTGACGCCGCCGCGGACGCCGAGCTGGTCGAGGGCCCTCGCCGCCGTCTCGACGGCTGACGGCAGGGCCGCGGCGCCGGCGAAGTCGAGCGAGGCGGGGATGCGCGCCCATGCGGACAGCACGGCACGCTCCGCCTGCGCGGCGCCGCCACCACCGAAGCCGAACACCGGGTCACCGAGGGCGACCCCCTCGACCCCGTCCCCGATCTCGTCGACGATTCCGGCGGCCTCGTACCCCATCGTCTGGGGCAGCTCCTGGTCCATGAGCCCCTGCCGCTTCTTCCAGTCGCTGGCGTTGACACCGGCGGCGCGCACCGCGATACGGATCTCCCCGGCTCCCGGGTGGGGATCGGGCAGCTCGACGATCTCGAGCACCTCGGGCCCGCCGAACCGGCTGAACTGGGCTGCCTTCATGGGGTGTTGTTCCGTTCCTGAGCGGACTGTCGTCCTAGTCGCGGACGTTGCGGACCGTGTGGGCGTCGCGGACGTTGCGGGCGAGCCAGGGGCTGAGCGCATTGGGCAGGATCAGCTCCTTGTAGGTGTCATCACCGGGCAGCGGAACGATCAGCCACAGCGCGGGAGGGAACACCCTTCGCTTTACGTGGGCCAGGCCGCCGTAGACGGATCGCAGGAACGCAGGGACTGCGTCCTGGGGGATGTCGTCGAAGTCGACGTTCTCTACGGTGATTTTCGCATCGTCGTCCGGGAAGATCCGGACGGACACGGCGGGCGTGCCGCCGAGGTCGATGTGTGCCTCGTGCGGCAGCGTGCCGTCCGGGTCCAGTACCGCGAAGGCGCCGGCCGAGGTACGGCGGGACGTCTGGTCGGCGCCGATGTCGTCGGTGACGGACACCTCGAGGTGGTGCTCCCGGGCGACCTCACGAACCGCCGCCACGGCGGCCTCGGTACTCGCCAGATGCGGATGCTCCATGGCCCCGATCATGCCTCATGGGCGAGAGGGCCCGACGTCGTTGTGCCGTCGGCGAGCTGGTTGTTGTGGTCGATCTCCGGCATGTGTGTCTCGGCCCAGACCCGCAGGGCCGCGAGCGGTGCTTCGAGGGACAGGCCGAGTTCGGTGAGCCGGTAGTGGACGGCGGGCGGCACGGTGGGTTCCACTCGGCGCGCCACCAGGCCGTCGCGGGCCAGGCTCTGCAGCGTGACGGACAGCATCTTCTGCGAGATGCCCGGGGCGCGGCGCCGCAGTTCCGCGAAGCGCAGCTCGCCCGGGGCCTGCTCGGCCAGCACCTTGACCACCATCGACGTCCACTTGGTGCCGATGCGGTCGAGCAGCCGGCGGGTCGGGCAGAGCGGGTCCAGCAGGTCACCGCGCCCGCCGCGCCGCTGGTCACGTGCGTCGGACTTCGACGTGGTCACCTGGGACTCACCACCTGAAGGAGAAGTGCCGTCTTGGGCGGACCAGGCTAGTTGCCTACCGTGACGTTGTCACTATTCCTCACCGCCTTCCTCTACGCCTCTCTCCCTTGGAGTCCCGCCATGCCCGAGCTCCGGCGCGTCCGCGCCAACGGTGTCGAACTCAACGTCGCCCTCGCCGGATCGGGTCCGGCCGTCCTGCTGCTGCACGGCTTCCCGCACACCTGGGAGTTGTGGACGGACGTCATGGCCGGACTGTCCGACCGCTACCGGGTCATCGCCCCGGACCTGCGTGGGTTCGGCGCGAGCGGCGGCGCCGAGTCCGGGTACGACGCGGGCACCCTGGCCGAGGACGCCGCGGCGCTTCTCACCGCGCTCGGTGTGTCCTCGGCCGCGGTGGTGGGCATCGACGCGGGCACCGCGCCGGCGTTCCTCCTCGCCGTGCGCCGCCCGGGGCTCGTCCGCCGCCTGGTGGTGATGGAGTCGCTGCTGGGCACGCTGCCGGGCGCCGAGGACTTCCTCGCCGGCGGCCCGCCGTGGTGGTTCGGCTTCCACTCCGCCGCGCCCGGCCTGGCCGAGACCGTGCTGGAGGGCCATGAAGCCGAATACGTCGACTGGTTCCTGAACGCCGGCACGCTCGGCGACGGCGTCCGCCCCGCCGTCCGGGACGCCTTCGTGCGCGCGTACACAGGGCGCCAGGCGCTGAGCCGCGCGTTCTCGTACTACCGGGCCCTGCCCGAGAGCGCGGCACAGATCGCCGGCGCGGTCGCCGCGGCCCGCCTGACGGTGCCGACGATGGCGCTGGGCGCGCGGCCGGTCGGCCCGGCCCTGGAACGCCAACTCCGCCCGGTCACCGACGATTTGACCGCCCACCTCATCGAGGACTGCGGCCACATCATCCCGCTGCACCGGCCACGCGCCCTGCTCGCGCTGCTACGTCCGTTCCTGGCCGGTACGGAGTCGAGAGCGGCGCAGTGCGACTGATGAGCACGGCCGCCATCCGTGCGCGGCCCACCGACCGTCAGACCTGGTAGCGATCCCCCGTGAAGAGGCGCGGGTTGTCCGCGACCCAGGCGGAGGTGCGGCGCAGCCCCTCGTCGAGCGGGACCTCCGGTTCCCGGCCCGCCCAGTCGCGGGTGGGGGAGTTGCCGGACAGCCAACTGCACGCCGGCCGACGCGAGATCAAGCTCGGCTCCCCCACCCCCATCCGCGACTTCTCCTACGCCACCGACACCGCCCGCTGCTTCCTCGCGCTCGCCGCGTGCGACCGGGCGCCGGGACGCGAGGATGGTGGGGATGGCCGCGCGGGCCGACTGCCGGGGGCCGTACGTGTTGAACGGGCGCACCATCGTCACCGGCAGCTCGAAGGCGTACCAGTGCGACAGGGGCATCATGTCCGCGCCGATACCGCGCGCCCGGCGGCGGCGCCCTGTTCCGCCTCACGATCCCGCACGCCCGGTGACCCCGCCCCGTGGTAACTTCCGTATACAACTTGTATGCGATTCTGGTCCACGGTCCACAGGAGCTCTCATGGCGACGTCCGGTCGGGAGAAGGCGTACGCCTACCTCAAGGGGACGGTGCTCACCGACCCGGAGATGCAGGGCGAGTTCCTTTCCGAGCAGGAGATCGCCGACCGCATCGGCGTCTCCCGCACACCCATCCGCGAGGCCCTGCTGCTGCTCGCCGCGGAGGACCTGGTCGAGATGGTGCCGCGGCGCGGCGCGCGGGTCTCCCGGCTGACCGGGCGGCAGATCAGCGAACTGATGGAACTGCGCGGCATGGTGGAACGGTACGCGGCGGAACAGGCCATCAAGGCGGGCCGGGTGCCGCTCGACGAGCTGGGCGAACTCCTGGAGCGGCAGCGCGGGTTGAGCGGGCCCGACGACGCCAAGGAGTTCATCGCCATCGATCACCTCTTCCACGCGACGATCGTCTCGGCCGTCGGCAACGGCCTTCTCGACCGCCACTACGACGGGCTGCGCAGCCGCCAGGTGCGCGCGGGCGTCGTGGCGCTGTACAACCAGAGCGGACGGCAGAAGTCGGTCATCGACGAGCACAAACTGATCCTGGACGCGCTCGCCGCGGGTGACGCGGGCGCGGTGGTCGCGGCGATCGACAGCCACTTGGAGTCGACGCTGAAGGTACTGCTCGCGGGGTGACCGGGGCCGGCCCGGAGTCCAAGGACCGGCCCTGCGGGGTCACTTCGGGTACGTGATCACCGAATCGGCCTGCCCCAGCCTGCGGTTGGCGAGGACCGACGTCTTCTCGCGCACCCGGTCGACCTCGGCGACGTCCAACTCCGCGACGATCAGGCCCGGTTCGGCGCCCAGCGACTCGCGTACCGTGCCGTCCGGGCCGACCAGCATGCTGTGCCCGATGCCCGTCGGCGCCGTGCCCGAGGCGGCGATGCCGCTCGCCGCCGGGTCGGCCTGGTCCACCGCGGCGACCCACACCGTGGCGTCCAGGGCCCGGGCCCGTACGAGGAGTTCCCACTGCTCGCGCTTGCCGGGGCCCGCACCCCAGGACGCGGGCAGCAGCGTGGCGACGGCGCCCGCGTCGGCGTGGGCCCGGAAGAGTTCAGGGAAACGTACGTCGTAGCAGGTGGCGAGGCCGAGGCGGACGCCGTCGACGTCGACGGTCACCACCCGCGTACCGGGGGCGACACCCTTGGACTCGGCGAAGCCGAAGGCGTCGTAGAGGTGGATCTTGTCGTACGTCGCCTCGACGCCCGGGCCGGTCGCGAGCAGGGTGTTGGTCACCCGCCCGTCGTCGGCCGGGGTGAACATCCCGGCGACGATCACGATGCCGGCCGCCTCGGCGATGGCCCGCAGCCGGTTCGCCCACGCGCCGTCGAGGGGCTCGGCGAGCGGGGCGAGCGGCGTGCCGAAGCAGGCCATCGCCGCTTCGGGGAGGACGACGACGCGGGCGCCCGCGTCGGCCGCGCGCCGCGCCTGCTCCTCGATCAGGTCGAGGTTCTTGGCCGGGTCGGGCCCGGTGGTGAGCTGGCTCAGGGCGATGCGCATGAGGTGTCCCTCCTGGTGGGGCGGTAGGTGTGACGGATCAGGCGGTCGCCTGCGCGACCAGTCGATTGTCCTCGTCCGTGGCCGCCACCGCGTCACGCCCCAGCAGCAGCCCGGTGACGGTCACGGCCGCGGTGACGGCAACGTATACGGCGAGGGGTACCCAGCTGTGGAACGAGCCGAGCAGCGCCGTGAACAGCAGCGGAGCGATTGCGCCGCCGATCAGGCCGGCCAGCGTGTAGGCGAGCGAGGACCCGGTGGAGCGCAGCCGCGGCGAGAACTGCTCGGCGACGAACGCGGCCTGCGGGCCGTACATCAGCGAGTGCAGCACGAGCGCGACGATGACGCCGAGCACCAGAAGCCCCCACGAGCCGCCGTCGACCATGCCGAAGAAGGCGAACGGCCACACACCGGCGCCGACGGCCGAACAGCCGTACAGCAGACGCCGGTTGACCCGGTCGGACAGGGCGCCCGCGAGCGGGATGAGGACGATCTGGAGCGAGGAGCCGATCAGTACGGCGGTCAGCGCCGAGCCCCGTGACATGCCCAGCTCGTCGGTGGCGTAGGTCAGCACGAACACGGTGAACAGCGCGTACAGCACGTCCGGGGCGACGCGGGCGAGGATCGCGGCGATCAGGGCGCGGGGCTGCCTGGTGAGCACCTCGCGCACCGGCGCCTCGGGGCGGGTCTGCTCGGCCTCCATCGCCTTGAAGACCGGGGTCTCCTCCAGCTTCGCGCGGATCCACAGGCCGAAGCCGACCAGCACACCGGAGACCAGGAAGGCGACGCGCCAGCCCCAGGAGAGGAACTGGTCCTCGGTCAGCAGGGCGCCGAGCGCCGCCAGGACGCCGTTGGCGAGGAGGTTGCCCGCGGGGGGTCCGACCTGTGCGGCCGAGGCGAAGAAACCGCGTTTCTTGGGGTCGCCGAACTCGCTGGACAGCAGTACGGCGCCGCCCCACTCGCCGCCGACGCCCACGCCCTGCGCGAACCGCAGTACGACGAGCGCGATGGGCGCGGCGGCGCCGATGCTGCTGTGGGTGGGCAGCAGACCGATCAGGAACGTGGCCGCGCCGATCAGCACGAGCGTCGCGATCAGCACCTTCTTGCGGCCGATCACGTCGCCGAGCCGCCCGAAGACGATGCCGCCGAGCGGGCGCGAGACGTAGCCGACGGCGTACGTGGAGAAGGCCAGCAGGGTGCCGGTGAGCGGGTCCTCGGAGGGGAAGAACAGGTCACCGAAGACCAGGGCCGAGGCGGCCGAGTAGACCGCGAAGTCGTACCACTCCAGGGCGGTGCCGGTCAGGCTCGCGAAGAAGGCCCGGACGAGACCGGAGCGGTTCGGGGCGACGACCGGTGCGGCGGCCGGGCCGCGTGGGGAGTCTTGCAGCATTTCGGTCCTCGGATCGGGGGACTCGGGGGTATCGGGGCGAGACATCGACCTTCCGGCATACTTCTTGTATACAGGTCGTATGCGCAAGCCCCGAACGGGAAGTTAACCGCTTCGCAACCCTCCGCCCCGCCCACCCCTGGAGATTTCCATGGCCCTGCTCACCTTCGAACTCCCCGACGGCTCCACCCGCGACGTGCATGTCACCCAGGTCCTCAACGCCGGCTACGCCGGGCGCAGCCAGGACGATGTCGCCGCGCACGTCGCCGAACTCGCCGAACTCGGTGTGCCCGCGCCGACCACGACCCCGGCGCTCTACCCGATCTCCCCCTACCTCGCGCAGCAGACCGAGCGGGTCGCGGTGCAGCACGGCCGGACCTCGGGCGAGGCCGAGTGGGCGCTCGTCGTGGCGGAGGACGGCGAGCTGCTGCTCACGGCGGCGTGCGACCACACGGACCGCGAGCTCGAGGTGCACGGCGTGGCCTGGAGCAAGAACGCGAGCCCGGACGTCCTGGCCCGCCGCGCCTGGCGCCTCTCGGACGTGGAGGGCCGCCTGGACGACCTGACGCTGCGCGCCTGGGTCACGGTGCAGGGCGAGGAGTCCCTGATCCAGGACGGCTCCCTCGCGGAACTGCTCACGCCGTCCTACTGGGCCGAGGTGCTGCGCGAGCGCGGCGAGCTGCTGCCCGGCACGGTACTGATCTCCGGCACCATCCCGATGGCCGAGAACGTCGACCAGTTCGGCGAGGCCTGGCGCGTGGAACTCTCGGACCCGTCGGCCGGCGACACCATCACGCTGTCCTACACGGTGACACGGCTGCCGGTGCCGATCGGCTGAGCGGGGGCGCAGCACACAGAAGTCGGGTGCACGTGGCGATCGTAGGCCCTGAGCCAGGCCAGTCCCCACCAGCCGGTGCTCCCGAAGGCGCCGGGGTGCTCATCGTGCGGTCCCTTGGGAGAGGCGGAACTGACCGGCGGCGCGCAGTCGAGTGCGTCCTACCGCATCCACCCAAAGTCGCCCCGCCACCTACCTTCGGATACTTGTGGCCGCTCATCCGTAGCCGCCCGGCCACCCACCACCACCGCTCGGTCGACCCGCGCGTGGGGCGGGTGTCCGTAGCGTCGGCGATATGAGAAGCGGCATACCGGCGGTGGGCGCTGCTCATCCGCGAGGTCGTTCGCAGAAGCGGGCGCGGGTGGGGGGCCATCCTGCTGCTGGGCGCCGCGTACGCGCTGCTGGAGGAGGGCCTGCTGGACCAGATGCTGTTCAACGCCGACTACTCCGGTAACTACGACATGGTCACCGTGACGCCCATCCCCCTGGTCGGCACCGGCGCCTACGGCCTGATCTCCGTCCTGGCCGTGCACGCACTGTGGAGCATCACCGTGCCGATCGCGCTCATGGAGGCCCTCGTCCCGCGGCGCGCGGCGCGTCCGTGGCTCGGACGCGCCGGGCTCACCGTCACGGCCGTGCTGCTGGTGGTGGGGGCCGTGGTCGTCGGCTGGGGCAGCTATGACGAGAGTGGCTTCATGGCCCCGTGGCCGCTGCTGGCCGGCACGGCCGCCGTGGTGGCCGCGCTCGTGGCCGCCGCGTTCCTGATCCCCCGCACCCGCGCCGGTCTCGGCTCCCGCGGCGCACCCCGGCCGCTGATCGCCGGTGTCGCCTCGTGCGCGGCCACCAGTGCGTTCTGGTTGGTCCTTCAGCCGAGCTGGCTGGGCGTGGCCGCCTCGCTCGCGATCGCCGTCGCGGCGGCGGGCCTGGTTCACCACTGGTCACACGCGCGTGACTGGGGTCCGTCCCACACCTTCGCCCTCGCCGCGGGCGCCACATTGACGTACGCCTGGGTGGGCTTCGGCCAGGCCCCGGACCAGGGTTCCGCGGGCGCCGTCAACCTCGCCGGTCACGTCCTCCTGGCCGTCGCCGCGGTCGCCCTGCTCTGCGTCGCCGCGCGGCGGGTGGGCGCCCACTCGGCCTGAGCCGCCCGAATGGCCGTGTCCGTACGGAGGCCGCAGCATGGTCATGTCGTCGGTTGCCCGGTGTGCCCCTCCACAGGAGGCTTCGCCCGAAACGTCCTCCGAGGCTGCATCCGCAGGGCGCCGCGGCGTTTAGCACCCCCCGTCGAAAGGCACGCGTAGCCCATGAGTGACGACACAGCCAAAGCGACGACCACGGATGCCGGCGTTCCGGTCGAAAGCGATGAGCACTCGCTCACGGTCGGCGCCGGTGGCCCGATCCTGCTGCAGGACTCCTACCTGATCGAGCAGATGGCGCAGTTCAACCGGGAGCGGATCCCGGAGCGGCAGCCGCACGCCAAGGGCAGCGGCGCCTTCGGCCACTTCCAGGTCACCGCGGACGTCAGCCCGTACACGAAGGCCGCGGTGTTCCAGCCGGGGACGCGGACCGAGCTGGTGACACGGTTCTCCACCGTCGCCGGTGAGCGCGGGAGCCCGGACACGTGGCGCGACCCCCGCGGGTTCGCGGTGAAGTTCTACACCACCGAAGGCAACTACGACATGGTGGGGAACAACACCCCCGTGTTCTTCGTGAAGGACCCGATGAAGTTCCAGCACTTCATCCGATCCCAGAAGCGCCGCGCGGACAACAACCTCCGCGACCACGACATGCAGTGGGACTTCTGGACGCTCTCGCCGGAGTCCGCGCACCAGGTGACGTGGCTGATGGGCGACCGGGGCATCCCCCGTACCTGGCGCCACATGAACGGCTACACGTCGCACACCTACATGTGGATCAACGCGCAGGGCGAGCGGTTCTGGGTGAAGTACCACTTCAAGACCGACCAGGGCGTCGAGCACTTCACCCAGCACGAGGCCGACCAGATGGCCGCGGCCGACACGGATTACCACACCCGGGATCTCTTCGAGCACATCCGTGACGGGGACTTCCCGAGCTGGACCCTGTACGTGCAGGTCATGCCGTACGAGGACGCGGCGGACTACCGCTTCAACCCGTTCGACCTGACGAAGGTGTGGCCGCACGCCGACTACCCGCTGGTCGAGGTCGGCAAGATGACGCTGGACCGCAATCCGACGGACAACCACGCGGAGATCGAGCAGGCCGCGTTCCAGCCGAACAACCTGGTCCCGGGCATCGGCCCCAGCCCCGACCGGATGCTGCTGGCGAGGCTCTTCTCCTACGCCGACGCGCACCGTCATCGCATCGGCGGCAACTACCAGCAACTGCCGGTCAACGCGCCGATCGCCCCCGTACACACGTACTCCAAGGACGGGGCCATGGCCTACCGGAAGGCCTCCGACCCGGTGTACGCGCCGAACTCCAAGGGCGGCCCGGCGGCCGACACGGACCGCTACGGCACCCCGCCCAGCTGGTACGCGGACGGTGACATCACGCGCGCCGCGTACGTCGACCATGCCGAGGACGACGACTGGGGCCAGGCAGGCACCATGGTGCGCGAGGTCCTCGACGACGCCGCGCGCGACCGGCTCGTGGACAACGTCGTGGGGCACCTGCTCAACGGCGTGAGCGAACCGGTCCTGGCCAGGGCCTTCGAGTACTGGTCCAACATCGACAAGTCCATCGGCGAGCGCATCCGGCAGGGCGTGCGCGCCAAGGCGGACGAGAAGGACCCCAAGGCCGCGGAGCAGGCCAACCCGGCGCGCAGCAGCATGCAGGACAAGGCCTGAGGTAAATACACCAGGCTCAGTACACCTGGCCCTGGCTCAGTACACGAGGCTGAGTACACGAGGCAGTGAGCCGCCCCGGTCCGCGCGACAGCGGGCCGGGGCGGAGCCGTCCGGTCAGCCGGCGGCGAGGAGTTCCAGCGTGTCGATCACGCGGTTCGAGAAGCCCCACTCGTTGTCGTACCAGGCGACCACCTTGATGTGGCGGCCGTCGACGCGGGTGAGGGCCGAGTCGAAGATCGACGAGGCGGGGTTGCCGACGATGTCGGACGACACGAGCGGGTCCTCCGAGTACTCGAGGACGCCGGCGAGCGGGCCCTCGGCCGCCGTGCGGTAGGCGGCCAGCACCTCGTCGCGCGTCACGTCGCGGGCGACGGTCGTGTTGAGTTCGACGATCGAGCCCACCGGAATGGGCACGCGGATCGAGTCGCCCGACAGCCTGCCGTCGAGGTTCGGGAGGACCAGGCCGATCGCCTTGGCGGCGCCGGTCGTGGTCGGCACGATGTTGACCCCGGCGGCGCGGGCGCGGCGGGCGTCGCGGTGCGGGCCGTCCTGGAGGTTCTGCTCCTGCGTATAGGCGTGCACCGTCGTCATGAACCCGTGCTCGATACCGGCGAGTTCGTCGAGGACCGAGGCCAGCGGGGCGAGCGCGTTGGTGGTGCAGGAGGCGTTCGAGACGATCGTGTGCACGGCCGGGTCGTAGGCGTCGGTGTTGACCCCGTACGCGAGCGTGACGTCGGCGCCGTCGGACGGGGCGCTGACGAGTACCTTCTTCGCGCCCGCGTCGAGGTGGGCGCGGGCGGCCTTGGCCGAGGTGAAGCGGCGGGTGGCCTCCAGGACGAGGTCGACGTCGAGTTCGGCCCACGGCAGCCGCGCCGGTTCGCGCTCGGCCAGCACCTTGATCCGCCGGCCGTCGACGACGAGGGTGTCCCCGTCCGCGGTCACCGGGCGCCCGAGCCGTCCCGCCGTGCTGTCGTAGGCGAGCAGCCGGGCGAGCGTGGCGGGCTCCGTCAGGTCGTTGACGGCGACGACCTCGAGGTCGCTGTGGCGCTCCAGCAGGGAGCGCAGCACATTGCGTCCGATGCGGCCGAATCCGTTGATGGCGATGCGAGTCATGAATGGTGTCCCTTCCGTTCCCCTCCAGGCTCGCTCGCGGCCCGCGCCGCTGACAGTGGCGGGATCGCCAGGGTTCGCAAGGATGCAGCCACATGCAGCCACGTGCGGCCACATGCTGCCGCGGCGGGTCACTCGCCGGGAGTGAAGGTGCGCCGGTACTCGCTCGGTGTGGTGCCGAGGATGCGCTGGAAGTGCAGGCGCAGGTTCGCGCCGGTGCCGAGCCCGACGTCGGCCGCGATCTGTTCGACGCTGCGCTGCGAGCGCTCGAGCAGTTCGCGGGCCAGGTCGATACGAGCGCGCATCACCCACTGCATGGGCGTGTAGCCGGTCTCGTCGACGAAGCGCCGGGAGAAGGTGCGCGGTGACACGCCGGCCTGCCGCGCGAGTGTGTCGAGGGTGAGGGGTTCGCCGAGTCGGTGCAGCGCCCATTCGCGGGTGGCGGCGAAGCGTTCGCCGAGGGGCTCGGGGACGCTGCGTGGCACGTACTGGGCCTGGCCCCCGCTGCGGTAGGGGGCGGCCACGAGGCGGCGGGCGGCGTGGTTGGACGCGGCCACTCCGAGGTCGCCGCGCAGGATGTGCAGGCACAGGTCGATGCCGGAGGCGGCACCGGCGGAGGTGAGCACGCTGCCCTCGTCGACGAACAGCACGTTCTCGTCGACCTGGACGCGCGGGTACCTGGCCGCGAGTGCACGCGTGTAGTGCCAGTGCGTCGTGGCGCGCCTGCCGTCGAGGAGTCCCGTGGCGGCGAGCGCGAAGGCGCCGGTCGAGATGGCGGCGAGCCGCGCGCCCCGCTCGTGCGCGGCGACCAGCGCGTCGACGACGGCCTCCGGCGGGTCCTCACGGTCGGGGAACCGGTAGCCGGGGACGAACACGATGTCGGCCCACGCGAGCGCTTCGAGGCCGTGCGCCACGGAGTACGCGAGGCCGTCGCCGCCGGTCACGAGCCCGGGCGCCGCGCCGCACACGCGCACTTCGTACGGCATGCTCGCGCGGGTCGTGAACACCTGCGCGGGAATTCCTACGTCGAGGGGCTTCGCGCCCTCGAGCACGAGGACGGCGACGCGATGCGGGCGGGAGGCTGGCACAGGAGGAGGGTACGTGGCGGCCCCCGCGAGGCCGGGAACCCGCCCCGCGGTCGGCGCCGTCGATACGCCGTCGATACGCCGTCGATACGCCGTCGGTCCGCCGTCGGCACCCCGTCGATCCGCCGGAGTTCCCGCCCACCGGGAACACCCCGCTGCGCCCGCCCCTCCCCCGTGCCACGCTCCGACCGCTTGATGCTCTGCACTGCCACGGCGACCGGGAGGACGACAACACATGGGCGGCCCGCACACCTTGGCCCGTCTCGCCGACTGGGCGGCCGACGTCCACGGCGACGCGGAGGCCCTCACGTTCCGGGGAACGGTCTGGACGTTCCGTACCCTGCGCGATCAAGTGGACCGCGCCGCGCGGGCCCTGATGGCGCAAGGGCTGCGGCCCGGCGAATCGGTCGGGGTCTGGGCGTCCAACAGTGACCGGTGGGTGATCGCCGCGCTGGGCGCACTCGCCGCGGGCGGCGTCCTCGTCCCGGTCAACACCCGTTATCGCGCGGCGGAGGCCGCCGACATCCTGCGCCGGGCGCGGGCCCGTGTGCTGCTGACGGAGCACGATTTCCTGGGCCGCGACTACCGCGCGGAACTCGCGCACGGCCACGAACTGCCCGCCCTGGAACGAGTGGTGGCCCTGCACGACGACGTCGCATGGGCCACGTTCCTCGCTTCCGGTGACGCGGTCACCACCCGCGAACGCGAGGAACGGTCGGCGGCCGTCACCCCGGACGCACCGAGCGACCTGCTGTTCACCTCGGGCACCACGGGCCACCCCAAGGGCGTGATCGGCGAACACGGCCAGGTGGTGCGGGCGTCCCGGGACTGGGCGCGGTCGGTGACCCTCCAGTTCGGCGACCGGTATCTGCTGGTCAACCCGTTCTTCCACACGTTCGGCTACAAAGCGGGCTTCGTGGCCTGCCTGTTGACGGGGGCGACGGTGCTGCCGGAGCCGCTGTTCGACGCGGCGCGGACACTGGAGCGGATCGAGCGCGACCGTGTCTCCGTGCTCACGGGCGCGCCCACCGTGTTCCTCTCCCTGCTGCACCACCCGCGGCGGCCCGCCCACGACCTGTCGTCGCTACGCATGGCGGGAACCGGGGCCTCCAACATCCCCGTGAAGCTCATCGAGCAGATCCGCGAACTCGGCGCGCACACCGTGTTCACCGCGTACGGGCTCACCGAGACGAACGGCTTCGCCACCATCTGCCCGCCCCACGAGGACGCGCACACCCTCGCCCACACGGTCGGGCCCGCGATGCCCGGCACCGAGATCCGTATCGACGCCTCGGTCGGCCGGTTCGCCGACGGCGAGGGCGAGGTCCTGGTCCGCGGCTACCAGGTGATGCGCGGCTATCTCGACGACCCGGACGCCACCGCCACCGCGCTCGACGCCGACGGCTGGCTGCGCACCGGGGACGTCGGACGCCTCGACGAGCGCGGCTTCCTGACGATCACCGACCGGCTCAAGGACCTGTTCCTCGTCGGCGGGTTCAACGCCTACCCGGCCGAGATCGAGCAGGCGCTGCGCGGCCACCCGGCCCTCGCCGACGTGGCCGTCGTGGGCGCTCCGGACGAGCGGCTCGGCGAGGTGGGTGTCGCGTACTGCGTCGCGGCGGACGGTTGCGGGATCGACCCGGCGGAGCTGACCGGCTGGGCGCGGCAGCGGCTCGCCAACTTCAAGGTGCCGCGCGCCTTCGTCCCCGTCGACGCCCTGCCGCACAACGCGGCGGGCAAGGTCGACAAGGTCGCGCTGCGCGAACGCGCCCGCAAGGAGCGGCCGTCCCCGACCACTTCGGGGCGTACGGAGCCCTCATGAAGTACGGTACGACGCTGAGCCTCGGCGGCGGCACGACGGCGGCAGCAAGTTGGCAGTGCCACATGCCAACGCGCGTCGAGGACCGTCTGTTCGCCGCCGACAGAGTGCTCCACCATATGCCGTAGGCATGACCAGCAAGCAACCTTGGCCGGCTTCTGCCGGATCCGGTGCCAGGACGGTGCGCTCGGTGCTTCCATGGAACATTCAACGCACCTCAAGCGGGTAGGCCGAGGAGCAACAACAATGAGCACGCCGACCTCACCCCTCTTCGACATCCACGTCGTCGACGCCGGAGACCTCGTCCTCCTCCATGCGCGCGGGGAACTCGACCTGAACACCGCGCCCGCCCTCGACCGCGCGCTGGTCCCCCTGCACCCGCGGCGCTGCGAACTCGACTTCGCCGACGTGCCGTTCACCGACTCGACCGGGATCAACCTGCTCGTGCGCCATCAGCAGTCGGCCGCCGACGCGGGAGGCAGCCTGCGCCTGATCGCGGTGAGCAAGCCGGTCCGCCGGGTCCTGGACATCTCCGGCACCGCCTGCCTCCTGCTCGCGGCCCCCGAACCCCCGCCGCAGGAGGCCACCGGCTCCTGACCCCGGGTCAGGCCAGGCCCGCGGAGATCGCGCGGCGGACGGCGTCGGCGCGGTCGCGGATGTCGGCCTTGGCGAAGAGGTTGTTGATGTGCGTCTTGACGGTGGCCTCGCTGATGAAGAGCTTCTCGGCGATGGCGCGGTTGGGCAGGCCCTGGCCGATGAGGGCGAGCACTTCGCGCTCGCGCGGCGTGAGGTCCGCGGGCAGCGACTGCGGGGCGGCCGCGGCAGCGGGAGCGGTGGTGCGCGCCGTGGCCAGCAGCCGGTCCTGGACCTCGCGGTCGAGGACGGACTGGCCGGCGGCGGCCGCGCGGATCGCCCGCAGGATGTCCTGCCGGCCGGCGTTCTTGGTCAGATAGCCGCGGGCGCCGGCGCTCAGCGCGGCCAGGATGGACTCGTCGTCGGCGAAGGTGGTCAACACGACCACGGCCACGCCGGGGTGTTCCTCGCTGAGCCGGCGGGTCGCCTCGGTGCCGTCCATCTCCGGCATCCGCAGGTCCATCAGCACCACGTCGACCGGCCCCGCCGCCACGGCGGCCAGCACCTCCGTGCCGTTGGCCGCGGCCGTGACCACGTCGATGTCCTCGGACAGGGCGAGTACCGCCGCCAGCGGTTCACGGACGGCCGCCTGGTCGTCGGCGACGATCACCTTCAACCGCCGCTGCCCATCTGCCTGTTCACTCATCGGGGATCACTGCCTCCACCTGCCAGCCGCCTGCGTCCGGTCCTTCGGCGACCGGTCCCGCAGTAAGAGTGCCACCCAGGAGTGCCACCCGTTCACGCATCCCGATGAGCCCCATCCCGCTGCCGAGTGCCGCGGTCACCGCGCGGGCGGCCGGTCCGTTGCGGATCGTCAGCCTCGTCGACGCCTCGTCGAACGCGAGCTCCACCGCGACCGTCCCACCAGGAGCGTGCCGGCCCGCGTTGGTCAGGGCCTCCTGGGCGATCCGCAGCAGGTTCTGCGTGCCGCGTGCCGAGAGCGGCCGTACGGTGCCGGTGACGGTGAGCACGTCGCGGTGGCCGGACGACTCCAGCATCGCGGTCAGCGTCTCGACCAGCGGCAGCGCGTCCTCGCGCAGTGCGTGCACCGTCCACTGCGCCTGCTTGAGGCTCTCCTTGACCATGCTGTGCGCCTTCTGGTTCGCCTCGCGGACCTTGTCCAGGTCGCCGGTGTCCAGCAGGGCGTCGGCCAGCTCCAGCTGCATGTTGATCCCGGCCAGCGAGTGCGCGAGGACGTCGTGCACGTCGCGGGCGATCCGGCCGCGCTCGGTCAGTACGGCGGTCCGGGCCTCGGCGCGCGCGGCGCGCTCGGCGGACTCGGCCGCTCCGATCACCGCTTCCAGCGCACGCTGCTTGCTCCGGCTGAGCATGCCCGCCACCACGGGGAGACCGGTGGTGAGTCCCAGGCCCCAGGGCAGCTCCGTGTGCCCCGGGCCGACGTCGAAGTAGAGCACCGCTCCGCACAGGGGACCGCTCAACGCGGCCAGCGGAACCGACCACTTGGGAGGAAAGCGGTAGCCGATGTGGCCGATGAGGAAGAACGAGAACAGATAGCTGGTCCCGGTGCTGCTGACGCCGATCAGCGCGGCCGAGGCGACGACTCCCACCGTCATTCCCGCGAGAACGCGGCGCGGGGGGAACCTGTCCTGGGGCAGATGCCGGGCCAGCACCGCCACCGAACACACGACGAGGAGGGCGGCGACCGCCAGACCCCGGCCGCTGATGCCCAACGGCCGGACGGTCACGAAGCCGCTGGCGATGACGACCAGCGTGACGGCCCAGTGCATCCTCGGGTCCCTGCGCGGGACCGACGCGTGCCCGGACCCCGGGCGGGCCCGGGGTCCGTACGGCTCTCAGCTACTGCCACGGCGCGACGATAACCCACCATCAGGCGGCGCGGTCCACGCTCAGGACAGCAGGTGCGACCGGCTTGCGCAGGTCACGGCCCATGACGCGGCCGCGGATGAAGATGGTGGCCAGCCGCGTCACGACCTCGGTGAGAGCCATGAGGACGAGGGCGGCGACCCACGCCTGGTCGCTGGTGATGTGGTGGGTGATGCTGAAGCGGGCGACGTCGTCACCGCCACCGTGCTCGGTCCACAGCTGGAACCCCAGGCGTGCGCCCATGCCCAGCACCCACAGCACCGCGGAGACCACGCCGGCCTTGATCAGCAGGTGGTCCCCTGAGACCCGGATCCGGGTGTAGACGCCGCCACCGATTCCGAGCGCGGCGCCCACGGCCACCAGGGTGCCGACCAGCGCCAGGTCATTGCCGTCGGTCGGAATGGAGCCGAGGTACTTGTAGGCCACGAAGCCCACGATTCCCAGCGGGATGAGGAAGGACTTCCAGTCGAGCCGGCCCTCGCGCAGCTGCCGGAAGACGACCAGGACGAGAACGATGTCGGTGATCCACTCAGTCGTGTTCATGCCCCTAAGACTGCTGCGGCGGGGCGCCGATCACCTGGACCCACGGGTGGACCTCCGGGTGGACATCGACCGGGCGGGACGGTGGAGACCGCCTTCTCCGTCTTCTCCGGCCGAAAACCGAATCTTCTCGACAGTCCTCCCCACACCGTCGCGTACCGCATGCAACGATCGAAGTGACCTTCCGTGCCCGATGACGAACCGGGCCCGCGCCGACCGGTGTTGGGCCCCCCGTCCCCAGGAGCGTGTATGTCCGCGATACCCGTCAGCGATGTCGATCTCTACACGCCCGGGGCGCGGGCCGACCCGTACCCGATCTACGAGGAGTTACGGGCGCTCGGGCCGGTGGTCCACCTGTCCCGCTACGACCTCTACGCCCTCCCCCGCTACCAGGAGGTGCGCGCGGCGCTCATGGACTGGCGGACGTTCTCCTCGGCCCGCGGGGTGTTCGTCGATCCGGACATGAACGCGCAGCTCGAAGGCATCACGCTCTGCAGCGACCCGCCCGAGCACACCGCGATGCGCGCGGTACTGGGCCGCCCGCTGCGTCAGGACCGGATGCGCGACGTCACCCCCACCATCGAGGCGGAGGCCGAGCGGATCGTCGCGAAGCTGGTCGAGCGGGGCCGGTTCGACGCCGCGACGGAGCTCGCCGAGCACCTTCCCATGACCGTCGTCTCGGACCTCGTCGGCCTGCCCGACCGGGGGCGCGACAAGATGCTGGAGTGGGCCGCGGCCATGTGGGACATGCAGGGCCCGGCCAACGAGCGCTTCGCGAAGGCGGCGCCCGTGGTCGGGGAGTTCATGGACTACGTCGCCCACGAGGCGGTCCCCGGGCGGATCGACCCCGACGGCTGGGCCGCCAACCTCCACCAGGCCGCGGACCGCGGCGAGTTGCCGCGCGAGAAGTGCCCGGCGCTGATGCTCGACTACGTCACGCCGAGCCTCGACACGACGATCCTCGCGATCGCCAACACGATCGCCCTCTTCGCCGCCCATCCGGACCAGTGGGGCCTGCTGCGCGCCGACCGGTCGCTCATCCCCCACGCGATCAACGAGTCGCTGCGCCTGGAGACCCCGGTCCCCCAGTTCAGCCGGGTCCTCACCGAGGACCACGTGATCGACGGCGTCGCCCTCCCCGCCGGCAGCCGGGTGGCCCTCCTCTACGGCTCCGCCAACCGCGACGACCGCCACTACCCGGACCCGGAACGCTTCGACATCACCCGCCGCCCCTCGGACCACCTGGCCTTCGGCCGCGGCGAGCACGTCTGCGTGGGCATGCACCTGGCCCGTCTCGAAATGAGCGCGCTGCTGGACCGCCTCGCCGACCGGGTGACCCGTTTCGAGACCCTGTCCTCGACGCCACTGCTGAACAACGGCCTGCGCGGCCTCGAACACCTGGAGGTCCGGGTCGCCACGTAGCCGGTGACCCGACCGGCTGTCGCGTCAGCCCTTCTTCAGTTCCTCGGCGAACATCACGATGATGCCGCTGGGGCCGCGGACGTAGGTGAGCTTGTAGATGTCCTCGTAGGTGGCCACACCGCGCAGCGGGTGGCATCCGTGCTTGGCCGCCGTCTCCAGGGCTTCGTCGATGTTGTCGACCGAGAAGGCGACGCGGTGCATCCCGATCTCGTTGGGAAGCGTCGGCTCCGTCTCGATCGCGTCCGGGTGGATGTACTCGAAGAGTTCGAGGCGGCCGTGGCCGTCCGGCGTCTGGAGCATCGCGATCTTGGCGTGGTTTCCGTCGAGACCGACGGCGGTGTCGGTCCACTCGCCGCTGACAGTGTCCCGGCCGAGCACGCTGAGACCGAGGTCGGTGAAGAAGGAGATCGTTGCTTCGAGGTCGCGGACAGCGATGGCGACGTTCTCAAGTTTGATGGGCATGCGCTGCATGCTACGAGCCGGAGGGCCCGATGGGCGGTCGTTGCGCCGCGACACCAGGAAGTGCGGCAGCGCCTCCTTGGTCCGGGGGTAGGTCACGCATTTGCGGATTGTGTCAAGGGAGCATCAAGGTGCTGGTCGCGGGCCATACTTGAGGGCACGGGGGCGGGATGGCCTCTCGTTGATTCGGAGCAGGGAGGCGGCGTCCGGTGAGCAGCGTCACGACGGGACTGAAGAAGATCGAAGTCAGGCTTCGCTGGGACCCAAGTCCCGTGGGGGAGTCACCGCGCCATCTGGACATCGTCGCGGCGACGTACTCCAGTGACGCGCCCGAGGGGGAACCCGCGTACGTCGTCCACTACGACAGCCGCTCCCCCGACGGCACCATCAACATGACCCGGCACAGCGAGACCGGGATGGGTTTCGGCTTCGTCGAGGTCATGGCGCTCGAACTCGACCGGCTGGCGTCGTCCTACGCGCGCGTGGTCGTCGGAGTGGTGATCCATCAGGACGCCGACCCGCGCACCTTCTCCGACATCGAGAACGCCGGCGTCGTGATCGTGGAGAAGTACACGGATCTCCTGGAGACCGACTTCACGCCGGTGGCCGGGTCCACCGCAGCGACGATCGTGGAGTTCCGGCGCAATGACGCCGGCGCCTGGAAGCTCCACGAA
The DNA here is from genome assembly GCF_049844455.1 of Streptomyces fractus. Lineage (NCBI taxonomy): Bacteria > Bacillati > Actinomycetota > Actinomycetes > Kitasatosporales > Streptomycetaceae > Streptomyces > Streptomyces fractus. The sequence goes on from NZ_JBMYHI010000002.1 coordinate 1,053,391, forward strand.
CTGATCCTGGGCTTCGACTGCGACGCGACGACGTTCCCGACCGTGATGGGCAGCGCCCGGCACGGTTGACCTCGCTCGCCGCGCCGGTCGGTAGGTCAGCTGAGGTCGAAGCCGTGATAGTGGCTCACCGCGACGCCGTTGGTGAGGTCGCGGTAGAGGCCGACGCCGCCGACGAACGGCATGAACACCCGTTGTTTGCCGGGGATGTTGGCGCCCATGTACCAGGACGCGGCCTGCGGCATCAGCGTGAGGTCGCCGAGGTCGTTCGTGGTGTTGACCCAGTTGTCCTCGGCGTCGGGGTCGGCCTCCATGCGTCGCAGTCCGCGTTCGCGCAGGTGCGTGAGCGCGCGGGTGATCCAGTCCACGTGGTGCTCGATCGAGGTCATCATGTTCGACAGGACGGATGGGCTCTGGGGTCCGGTCACCGTGAAGAGGTTGGGGAAGCCGGCCGACATCAGGCCCAGGTACGTGCGCGGGCCGTGGGCCCATTTGTCGCGCAGGGAGGCCCCGTCGGCGCCGCGGATGTCGATGGCGTTCAGGGCGCCGGTCATCGCGTCGAACCCGGTCGCCATGATGATGACGTCGACGTCGTACGCGGACCCGTCCTCGGTGCGGATCCCGCGTTCGGTCATCCGGGCGATCGGCCGTTCGGCGAGGTCGACCAGCGTGACGTTGTCCTGGTTGAACACCTCGAAGTAGCCGGTGTCGACGCACATCCTCTTGCTGGCGATCGGGTACGTGCGCGGGGTGAGCCGCTCGGCGAGTTCGGGGCTCTTCACCTTCTCGCGGATCCGGGCGCGGACGTACTCGGCGACGGCCTCGTTGGCGTCCGCGTCCCTGAGCAGGTCGCTGAATCCGCTGCCGAAGCAGAGGCCGCCGGTGTCCCAGCGCCGGTCCAACTCCCCCAGAATCTCTTCCTTTTCAGTCTCGACGAGCCGCACCTGTGCGTCCTCGTCGCAGTCGAAGCCCTTCGACGAGGCGCGGGAGATCTCGCGCCGTTCGGGGTAGCGCGCCCGCGCCTCGGCGAGCCGCGCGGCGTTGGGCCCGTTGTGGGCCGGCACCGCGTAGGACGGGGTGCGCTGGAAGACGGTGAGGGAGCCGACCTGCGGGGCGATCGCGGTGATCGTCTGTAGCCCGGACGAACCGGTGCCGATCACGGCGACCCGCTTGCCGGCCAGGTCGGCGCCCTCGTGGGGCCAGCTGGACGTCCACAGCACGTCGCCCGCGAAGTCGGCGAGGCCCTCGAAGGCGGGCCGGGAGGGCACGGACAGGCAACCGGTCGCCGCGATGACATGGCGGGCGGTGCGGGGCACGCCGTCGGAGGCCGTGACCGTCCACCGCTGCGCCGCGTCGTCCCAACGGAGCGCTTCGACACGGGTGTTGAGGACGATGTCCCTGCGCAGGTCGAAGCGTTCGGCCACGTGCCGCACGTAGGCGAGGATCTCCGGCTGCGCGGCGTAGCGCTCGCTCCAGTCCCACTCCTGCTCCAGGTCGGCGTCGAAGGAGTAGGAGTACTCGACGGACTCGATGTCGCAGCGGGCGCCCGGGTACCGGTTCCAGTACCAGGTGCCGCCGACGTCCCCACCGGCCTCGATCACGCGGGTGTCGAAGCCGAGCGCCCGCAGCCTGTGCAGCTGGTAGAGGCCGGCGAAACCGGCGCCGATGACGATGACGTCGTGGTCGGCCATGGCTCACACCGCCCTTTCGGCGACGAACTTGTTGATGTGTTCGGCCACCAGCCGCAGCCCGTCCTCGAAGCCGGGCAGGATGCCCGCCATCTGGAAGAACGCGTGCATCTGCCCCGCCGCCTCCTCCAGCGCCACCGGGACACCCGCGTCGCGCAGCGCGTGCGCGTAGGCGACGCCCTCGTCGTGCAGCGGGTCGTACTCGGCTACGTACACGAGCGCGGGCGGCAGCCCCGTGAGCCGGTCGGCGCGCAGCGGGGAGGCGTCGGGCCGGGTGCGGGCCCGCTCGTCCGGCAGGTAGTGGTCCCAGAACCAGACCATGGTGTCGCGGGCGAGGAGGAGTTGGTTTTGCGGGTCCGTGTACGAGGGCCGGTCCAGGTCGCAGTCGGTGACGGGGTAGATCAGGGCCTGGTAGTCGACGGCGGGCCCGCCGCGGTCGCGGGCCCAGCGGGCCATGACGGCGGCGATGTTGCCGCCCGCGCTGTCGCCGGCGACGAGCAACGGGGCGCCCTGCGGGGCGAGTTCGGCCGCGTGCTCGGCGGCCCAGGTCAGTCCCGCCCAGCTGTCCTCGATCGCCGTGGGGAACGGATACTCGGGCGCCTTGCGGTAGTTGACCAGCACCACGGTGGCCTGCGTCGCGTTCGCGAGCCTGCGGCCCACGTGGTCGTACTGCAGGTCGATGTCGCCGAGGACCCAGCCGCCGCCGTGGAAGTACACGACGACCGCCTGCGGCGTGCCCGCGGGGCGAAGCACCCGTGTGCGGAACCGTCCACCGTCCCGCCCCTCGATCTTGACGTCACGGACCGCGCCGACCTCCGGGCCCCGGCCGCTGAGGCCGGAGAGGATCGGGCCGTGCAGCCGGGCGACGGCCGGAGTGGACTCGTGCATCGCCGGTCCTTCGGCCTTGGCCAGTTCCGCCAGAAACGCCTGGGTCACCGGTTCCAGTGGCATACGGCCGTCCCCTCGTCGATCCCGCCGGGCCTTCTCGGAGGTGATGCTCGTACGGCACGCGGGTCGGCCCCGCGCACCGGCCGCTGTACCGTGCACGGACCATGGTCGCCGGAGATCCGGACCGGGTCCAGACCTCGGCACGGGTCGGCTCGCGCCCGTTCCCCTTCGTCGTCACCCGCCGGCCGCGAACGGCAGCGTCTCGTACCGGCGCACGTAGCAGCCGTTCGCGAACGTACCGCGGAGCGCGTCGACCGTGAAGTCGGGGAACCGGGCGAGCAGTTCGGTGATCACCACGCGGCCCTGGAGGCGGGCCGCGGCGGCGCCCAGGCAGTGGTGCGGGCCATAGCCGAAGGCCAGGTGCTGGGGCGTCGTCCGCCCCAGGTCGGCCTCGTCCGCGCGGGGCCCGAAGGCGCGCGGGTCGCGGTTGGCGGAGCCGTAGAGCAGCAGCACCTTGCGACCGGCGGGCACCGTCCTGCCGTGCCGCGTCAGGTCCTCGGTGAGGGTGCGGGCCAGCCCTTGCACCGGCGACGCCAGGCGCAGCGCCTCCTCGACGAATGGGCCGACCGAATCGGGGTCCGATGCGATACGGCTCCTCAACCCGGGCTGTTCAGTGAGTAGTTGGGCTGCCGTGGTGAGGAGGCCGATGGTCGTGTCGTTCCCGCCGGCGATCATGGTGAAGGCGAATCCGAGGATCCGGATCACGGCCCGCCGATCGTCGGCCAGGACACGGACGAGGTCGGAGACGGTGTCGTCGGCGGGGTGCGCGCGGCGCCGCTCGACCAGTTCCGCGAAGTACGCGAAGAGGTCGGCGACCGCCTCCCGCGCGTCGAGCGCGTGGCCGTCGGCGCCCGCCTGCACGATCGCCTGGGTCCAGCCCGCGAATCGCCGCCGGTCGGCCGCGTCGACACCCAGATAGTGGGCGACGACGAAACACGGGAGCGGCCGCATCAGTTCGGCGACGATGTCGACCGTGTCACCCGCCGCGGCCCGCTCGGCGATCGCGTCGAGCCGGGCGCGCACGAAGTCGCGTACCGGGTCCGCCACGGATTCCACGCGGCGCGGTGTGAACCCCTTGGTGAGCAGCCCGCGGAACTCCGTGTGCTCCGGCGGGTCGAGCATGACCAGCGGCGGCGCGACGTCGACACCGGCGGCGGCCATGTCGTCGCGGGTGACCGTCAGCCCCTGGCGCGACGAGAACACCTCGGGGTGGCGCAGCGCGTCCAGGACGTCGTCGTAGCGCGAGAGCACCCAGTAGTCGCCTTCCTCGACGTGGTGCAGCGGATCGTGGTCGCGCAGGGCCGCGTACATCGCGTAGGGATCGCGCCAGGACTCGGCACCGCGGGGAAGGAATCGGGCGGGCGGCGGGACGATACTCATGGCGGCACGGTGGGCGAGACCTGACGCACTGTCAATGGCGGGGCGGGCGGGCGCCGGGCACGGATTCAAGGGACGGTCCCGGGACGCCGATGAGTTTCACGGTCACGGGAGGTCTGTGACCGTGACGGACGAGTCGGACGACGAGTGGCTGGAGACGCACCGTGGCCAAGGTGTTCACGCACATGACGATGTCCCTCGACGGGTTCATCGCGAGTCCGCGGGACGAGGTCGGGGAGTTGTTCGAGTGGTACGAGGCCGGGCCCGTGAACGTCCCGAACCCGAACGAGACGGTCACCTTCCAGGTCGACGACGCCGGCGCGCGGATGCTGGAGGAGATGACCGGCAATTGCGGTGCTCTCGTCGCCGGCCGGCGCCTGTTCGACATCGCTCAGGGCTGGGGTGACAAGCATCCGGCGGGCGCGCCCGTCGTCGTGGTCACGCATCGCGCGCCCGAGGATGCCGCCACGAAGTGGCCGACCACGACGTTCGTCGACGGAGTCGAGGCCGCGATCGCCCGGGCCAAGGAGATCGCGGGCGAACAGGACGTCACGATCGCGAGCGCGGCCGTCACCCAGCAGGCGCTCGACCTCGGCCTGGTGGACGAGGTGTGCGTCAGCCTCGTGCCGGTGCTTTTCGGCGAGGGGATCCCCTACTTCGCGAAGCTGGCGCGGGGCCACCTGCTGCTCGACGACCCCATCGTCATCCAGGGGCGCCGCGCCCTGCACCTGCGATACCCGGTCCGTCGATAGCCGGGGCGGCGGGGCGGCGCCCTCGGCCTTCCCCGCCCCTCAGTCGTGATCTACGTTTGGCATCGCCCCGCCACCGAAAGGCCGACGATGCCGTTCCCCACCAGCGTCAAGAACAATCCGGTCGTACAGCGGGCGGTCCGCCGGCTCGACGAGCTCGGCGACCCCCGCTTCGGGCAGACGCTGCTGCGCTGCCTGGACGACACGCTGGCCCGCACCATCCGCCCGATGCCCGACGGCACCGCCTTCGTCGTGACGGGCGACATCCCCGCGATGTGGCTGCGCGACTCGACGACGCAGATGATGCCCTACCTGGCGCTCCTGAAGGACGACCCGGCGTTGCAGGATCTCCTTCTCGCCGTGCTGCGCCGCCAGTTCCAGCAGATCGCGCACGATCCGTACGCCAACGCGTTCAACGCCGAGGCGTCCGGGGCCGGTTACGATCCGGACGACCTGTGCGAGGACCCGTGGGTCTGGGAGGAGAAGTACGAGGTCGATTCCCTCGCCTTCCCGCTCCTGCTGGCCCACCGCTTCTGGCGGGCGACCGGGCGCGTCGACCACGTGGCTCAGGCGCTGGACGCGGCGCGCTCCGCGATCTCCGTATGGCGCACGGAGCAGGACCACGAGCACCTCTCCACGTACCGCTTCGTGCGGGCGAACGTCCCGCCGACCGAGACCCTGTCGGACGGAGGACGCGGAACACCCGTCGGCCCCACGGGGATGACCTGGAGCGGGTTCAGGCCCAGCGACGACGCGTGCACCTACGGGTACAACGTGCCCGCGAACCTGTGCGCCGCCGCTGCTCTCGACGGGGTCGCCAGGATGGCGCGGCACGTACAGGACAGCGAACTCGCCGACGAAGCAGATGAGTTGGCCGGCGAGCTGCGCGCGGCGACCCAGCGGCACGGCATCGTCGACCACCCCGACCACGGCTCGATCTACGCCTACGAGGTCGACGGGCTCGGCAACGCGCTCCTGACGGACGACGCCAACATGCCCAGCCTGCTGTCCCTTCCGCTGGTCGCCGACGTCTCGCCGACGGATCCGCGCTACCTCGCCACCCGCGCGTTCGTGCTCTCGCCCGCCAACCCGACCTGGTATCGCGGAACGGCCGCCGAGGGCGTGGGCAGCCCGCACACGCCTGACGGGCACATCTGGCCGATCGCCCTGGCGGTGGAGGGACTGACCAGCAACGACCCGGCCCGGCGACTCCAGTTGCTGCACACGCTCGTCAACACCGACGCCGGAACCGGGGCGATGCACGAGTCCTTCCACAAGGACGACCCGGACAGGTTCACGCGCGACTGGTTCTCCTGGGCCAACGCCATGTACGCCGAACTCGCCCTGGACCTGGCCGGATTCGGCACCCGCTCCCTGTGGGACGCGTCGTTGGGGGCATTGGCCTAGTTCAGTACGGCAGCCCTTCCGACGCCGCGCGCAGGGCGATTTCGAGGCACACGGCGAACTCGTCGTACGAGGCCTCGGGGTGGTCCGCGTAGCGTCGGGCGAAGTCCTCCGCGGCCGCGCGCAGGGCGCCGTTGAGTGTCGCCGCGTGCACCGTCACGCGCAGGTCGTCGGCCGCGCCGCCGGAGCGTTCCGCGAGCAGCCGGGCGAGGACGGGGAGCGCGTCGTCGTGGGCCTGGAGCCAGACGGCGCGCAGCGCGGGCTCGGTCGAGGTCATGCGGATCAGGGCGAGGATGGTGGGCGTGCCCGGCGGCAGGTCGCCCGTCCCGCGCGTCTCGGTGAAGAAGTCGAAGAGGGTCATCCGCGCGGGCCAGTGGCGCAGTTGGGTCACGGCGAAGTCGAGTCCCGCCGCGAGCAGCGGGAGCACGCAGCTCTCCTTCGTCGGGAAGTGGCGCCACAGCGTGCGTGAGGAGACGCCGACGGCCTGCGCTATCTGCTCCCCCGTCGTGGCGGTGACGCCCTGGGAGGTGAACAGGCGCACCGCCTCGCAGGCGATCTCGAACCGGAGCGCGGCCTTGCGGCGTTCGGCGAGCGACGGCCGTTCGCCCGAGCCCGTCGGATCCTCCTGCCGCCACTCTTCCCATGGCATCTGTCGCATGCCGCCATCTTGTCACTGAGTGACACGCGACTCTACCCTGCGGTAGCTGACCGGCGAGTAACCACCGTGCTCTCGACCGGAGTTGGCAGGCGTCTGCCCCTTTGCCCTCCCCCCCTCACTCGGTCAAGGAGTCGCTCATGCCCTCCCCCACCAGGCGCGCCGTGCTCACCGGCGCCGCCGCCCTCACCGCCGCGACCGCCCTTCCGTCATCGGTCGCGGCAGCCGCGCCGGCCCGCGTACGGCTGACCCGCGAGGAACACCGCGTCGTCGTCATCGGATCCGGATTCGGCGGCGGTGTCTCCGCGCTGCGGCTCGCCGAGGCCGGCGTCCCGGTGACCGTCCTCGAGCGCGGGCGGCGCTGGCCGACCGGCCCGAACGCCGACACGTTCCCCCGCATCTCCAGCCTCGACAAGCGCGTGCTCTGGTACGGCACCCTGCCCGAGGCCGTCCGGCCGCTCGCCCGGCTGATCGGCACCCCGCTCGGCTTCGCGCCCTACACGGGCCTCCTCGAACCGATTCTCGGGGAGAACATCCTGAGCATGTGCGCGGCCGGCGTCGGCGGCGGATCGCTCGTCTACCAGGGCATGACCCTCCAGCCCTCCGAGAGCGTGTTCAACACCTGGCTGCCCGAGGCCCTGGACTACCGGCGCATGGACAAGCTCCACTACCCCCGCGTCGCCCGCATGCTCCAGGCGGACACCGCCCCCGACCAGCTGATCGACTCGCCCACGTACTACGCGTCACGGGTCTTCGGCGAGCGGGTCCGCAAGGCGGGATACGGGCTGGAGAAGATCCCCATGCCGATCGACTGGGACTACGCCCTGGCCGAGCTGCGCGGCGAGATGAAGCCCTCGTACACGAACGGCGACTGCGCGCTCGGCGTCAACAACGGCGGCAAGCACTCCGTGGACGTGACGTATCTGAGGCAGGCCGAGGCGACCGGCAAAGTCACCGTCGCCACCCACCACAACGTCACGTCCGTGGCCCGCGCCGCCGACGGCCGTTGGGAGGTGCACGTCGACCGCACCGACGACTCCGGCACCGTGCTGGAACAGAAGGTGCTCACCACCCGTGCGCTGATCATGGCGGCAGGCAGCATCAACTCCAGCAAGCTCCTGGTCCGGGCGGGCGCGACCGGAGCGATCCCCGACCTCCCCGACGGCGTGGGCGAGGGCTGGGGCACCAACGGCGACCGCATCTACGCATGGAGCAACCTCCAGGAGGACTTCGGCGGCAAGCAGGGCGGGCCCGTCGTCTACGGCAGCAAGGACTGGGCCGACCCGTCCACCGCGAACACCGTCATCCAGGCCTCCCTCCCGCCCCTGGGCCTCGACATCCGCACGACCATGCTGGTCGGCTTCGGCGTCAGCCCCGACCGCGGCCACCTGCGCTACGACGCCGCCACCGACTCCGTGTCCCTGCACTGGCCCAAGAACGGCGACACCACGAGCTACCGCGCCATCCACGAGCGGGTCACGACGATCTCCCGGGGCCTCGGCACCCTCACGGACACCAACTCCCTGGTCAACAGCACCTGGCACCCGCTGGGCGGCGCCCCGATGGGCACCGTGTGCGACCTGGAGGGACGCGTCCAGGGGCAGCGCGGCCTCTACGTACTCGACGGCGCGCTCATCCCCGGCACCACCGGCGCCTGCAACCCGTCGATGACCATCGCCGCGGTGGCCGAACGCGCGATGGACAGCATCACCGCGAAGGACGTCGGAACGGTCATCTGACCGCCCGACGCACGGCGCCCACAGCCAACCGGGCACCGCCCCAGGGGAGTTCACCACGCCCCGATTGACCTGCACGATCCGCGCCCAACGCCCCGGTAGCCGTAACATGTCCCGGTTGTCCGGCCCCGGCCGGACAACTCCGGGGCAGTTCGGGGGCATGTGCGTCACGCCCGCCGGGCTGCCGCCCTCTCGACGTTGGGACCCGATGGACGCCACTCGCGCACACGACGAGCTCAGCCTGCTCGAAGCGGAGCTGACCGCACGGCTCGACGCTCCGGCGCGCTACTTCGCGCAGGACGCCGCGGCCCCGCGCACCCTGGTCGACATCCTGGACGCGACCGTCCGCGAACATCCCGACGAACTCGCCCTCGACGACGGCGTGCGCCGTCTGACGTACCGCGCGCTGGACGCCGAGGTCGGCCGGCTGCGCCGCCGTCTGGCCGCGGCCGGTGTGGGGCGCGGCGACCGGGTCGGCGTGCGGGTGCCTTCGGGCACGAACGACCTGTACGTCGCGATCCTCGGCGTCCTCGCCGCGGGCGCCGCCTATGTCCCGGTGGACGCGGAGGACCCGGACGAGCGGGCCGAACTCGTCTTCGGCGAGGCGGGAGTGCGGGCCGTGATCGGTGCGGAACTCGCCTTCAGCGTCGCGCTGCCCTCCTCCGCCCCCGCCGGGCGGCCCGGGACCGACGACGACGCGTGGATCATCTTCACGTCCGGTTCGACCGGGCGGCCCAAGGGTGTCGCCGTCAGCCATCGAGGCGCCGCGGCGTTCGTGGACGCGGAGGCCTCGCTCTTCCTCGCCGATGACCCGATCGGGCCCGGCGACCGGGTCATGGCGGGCCTGTCCGTCGCGTTCGACGCGTCCTGCGAGGAGATGTGGCTGGCGTGGCGGCACGGCGCCTGCCTGGTGCCGGTGCCGCGCGCCCAGGTGCGCGGCGGCGCCGACCTCGGCCCCTGGCTGGCCGAGCAGGAGATCACCGTCATCTCCACCGTGCCGACGCTGGCCGCCCTGTGGGAGCCGGAGGCCCTCAACGACGTCCGGCTGCTGATCTTCGGCGGCGAGGCGTGCCCGCCCGAACTCGTCCAGCGCCTTGTCACCGAGGGCCGCGAGGTGTGGAACACATACGGGCCCACCGAGGCCACCGTCGTCACCTGCGCCTCCCTGATGACCGGCGCCGAGCCGATCCGCATCGGGCTGCCCCTGGACGGCTGGGAACTGGCCGTCGTCGACGAGGCCGACCGGCCCGTTCCGATGGGCGCCAGCGGTCAACTCGTCATCGGCGGCGTCGGGTTGGCGCGCTATCTCGACCCGGCCAAGGACGCCGAGAAGTACGCGCCGCTCCCCGCCCTGGGCTGGGAGCGCGCCTACCGCAGCGGCGATCTGGTCAAGGCCGACCCCGAGGGCCTGGTCTTCCTCGGGCGCGGCGACGAGCAGGTCAAGCTGGGCGGGCGGCGCATCGAGCTCGGCGAGGTCGACGCCGCGCTGCAGGCGCTGCCCGGTGTCGCGGGCGCGGCCTGCGCCGTGCGCACCGCCCGCGGCGGCAACCAGCTGCTCGTCGGCTACCTCGTCACCCAGGAGGGCTGGCAGCACGCGGCGGCCGTTGACAAGCTGCGGTCCGAACTGCCCGCCGCGCTGGTGCCGTTGCTCGCCCCCGTCGCCGAACTGCCCACGCGCACCTCCGGCAAGGTCGACCGCGACGCCCTGCCGTGGCCGCTGCCCGACGTGGAGGCCGCGCACGCCCCGGCCGAGCAGCTCTACGGCACCGAGGCCTGGCTCGCCGAGCAGTGGAGCGAGACCCTCGGCGTCCCCGTCACCAGCGCGCACGACGACTTCTTCGCCATCGGCGGCGGCAGCCTCGCCGCCGCCCAGCTCACCACCCGGCTGCGCACCCGCTACCCGAGCGCCGCCGTGATCGACCTCTACGAGCGGCCCGTCCTGCGCAAGCTGGCCCGCCGCCTGGAGAAGTCGGCCCAGGACGACGGCACGGACCGCGTGATCGCCCCGGTCCCGACCCGCGCGCAGCTCGTCCAACTGCTGCTCCTCATACCGCTGTTCACCCTGAACGGCCTGCGCTGGACCGTCGCACTCGGCGCGGCGGCCGACGTCCTGCACCGGTTCGGCGGCTACGCGTGGGCCCCGTCCGCCTCGTGGTGGCTGCTTGCCCCTGCGGCGCTGCTGCTGTTCAGTCCGCCGGGGCGGCTCGCCGTCGCGGCGGGCGGCGCCCGGCTGCTGCTGCGCGGCGTCGGCCCGGGCACGTATCCGCGCGGCGGGAGCGTCCATCTGCGGCTGTGGGCCGCCGAACGCCTCGCCGAGCACAGCGGAGCCACCTCGCTGACCGGCTCCTGGCTCCAGCGCTACGCCCGCGCGCTCGGCGCCCGAGTCGGACCCGAGGTCGACCTGCACTCGCTGCCCCCGGTCACCGGTCTGCTCAAGCTCGGCCGCGGCTGCGCCGTCGAGAGCGAGGTCGACCTGTCGGGGCACTGGCTCGACGGAGACCGCCTGGAGATCGGCGCCGTGAAGGTCGGCGCCGGCGCGGTGGTCGGCACCCGCAGCGTCCTGTTCCCGGGCGCCCGGGTCGGCAAGCGCGCCGAGATCGTGCCGGGCTCCGCCGTCCAGGGCCACGTCCCGACCGGTCAGCGCTGGGCCGGCTCCCCTGCGGTCAAGCTCGGCAAGGCCAAGCGTGAGTGGCCGAAGCAGCGGCCCGCGCGTACGGCGGGCTGGCGTGCGATGTACGGCGCCGCGGGCCTCGCCCTCACGCTCCTCCCGCTCCTGTCCGCCCTCCCGGCCCTGCTGGTCGCGCGCACCTTCGTGCCCGCGGGCGCCGGGCTCGGCGCGGCCGTGCGCGGCGGGCTGCTCGCGGTCGCCCCCGCGGCGCTCGCCTACGGGCTCACGTACGCCGTGCTGATCCTGGCCGGTGTCCGCCTCGCCGGGTTCGGCCTGGCCGCCGGCACGTTCCCGGTGCACAGCCGGGCGGGCTGGCAGTCCTGGACCGTCACCCAGCTGATGGACCTGTCCCGGCAGACGCTGTTCCCCCTGTACGCGGGGCTTGTCACGCCCGTGTGGATGCGGCTGCTCGGCATGCGCGTGGGCCGGGACGCCGAGGTGTCCACGGTGCTCGCGCTGCCCGGCCTCACCACGGTCGGCGACGGCGCGTTCCTCGCCGACGACACGTTGACCGCGCCGTACGAACTCGGCGGCGGCTGGGTGCGGATCGGGCACGCCCGGATCGGCCGCCGGGCGTTCCTCGGCAACTCGGGCATGACGGCGCCCGGCCGCTCGGTGCCGGACGACGGTCTGGTGGGCGTCCTGTCGGCGACCCCGAAGAAGGCCAAGCAGGGCAGCTCGTACCTGGGGCTGCCACCGGTCCGGCTGCCCCGCCCGGCCACCGGCGCCGATCCGAGCCGCACCTACGCGCCGCCGGTCCGGCTGCGCTGGGCGCGTGCCGTGGTCGAACTGGGCCGTCTCGTCCCGGTGTTCTGCTCGGCCGCGCTCGTCATGCTGGTGCTCGGCGCGCTGGCCGCCGTCGCGGCGGGGCACGGGCTGTGGGCGGCGGCGCTCGTCAGCGGCCCCGTCCTGCTGGCCGCGGGCGTCCTCGCGTGCGCGGTGTCGATCGTGGCGAAGTGGCTGCTCGTCGGCCGCCACCGCACGGGCGAGCACCCGCTGTGGTGCGGTTTCGTGTGGCGGGGCGAACTGGCCGACACGTTCGTCGAGATGCTCGCCGTGCCGTGGCTCGCCGGCTCGGTGCCCGGCACCCCGGTCCTGACCGCCTGGCTGCGCGGGCTCGGCGCGCACATCGGGGCGGGCGTCTGGTGCGAGAGCTACTGGCTGCCGGAGACCGACCTCGTGACCCTGGAGGCCGGGGCGAGCGTGAACCGGGGCTGTGTCCTGCAGACGCACCTCTTCCACGACCGGATCTTGCGGACGGATACTGTGATCCTCCGCGAGGGCGCCACGCTGGGACCGGGCGGAATCGTGCTGCCGGGCAGCGAGATCGGCCGCGGCAGCACGCTGGGACCCGCGTCCCTGGTGATGGCCGGCGAGTCGGTGCCGCCGGACAGCCGGTGGCTGGGCAACCCGATCGAGGCCTGGCGCCCGTGAACCGGCGGGCCCCGGCCGGGCGTTGGCCGTGCCGTCGAAGGACGCGCACGAGGACGAGAACGGGTACGGGTACGGGGACAGGGAGCGGACGAGTCGTGAACGGGCAGCACTACGGTCAGAACCACAACAGCGGGCACCACGGGCAGCACGGGCCGGACCCGTACTTCCCGTCCAACGGGGACCCCCGCTACCGGGTGCACCGCTACGAACTCGACCTGGACTACCGGCCCGAGCCCAACCGGCTGGCCGGCACGGCCCGGCTCAGCGCCATCGCGGGCCGCGCCGAACTGGACGAGTTCCAGCTGAACTTCGCCGACTTCCGGATCGGCCGGGTCAGGGTCGACGGCCGGCCCGCGCACTACACGCTGCGCGGCGGCCGGCTGCGGATCCGGCCCGCGAAGCCACTGGCCGCGAGCGCCGCGTTCACCGTCGAGGTGCACTACTCCGGTAACCCCAAGCCGGTCAAGAGCCCCTGGGGCGGCCTGGGTTGGGAGGAGCTGACCGACGGCGCGCTCGTCGCCAGCCAGCCGGTCGGCTCCCCCTCCTGGTACCCGTGCAACGACCGCCCCGCCGACAAGGCCGCGTACCAGATCTCGCTCACCACGCCCTCCGCGTACCAGGTGGTGATCGGCGGCCGCCTCCTCACCCGTACGACCAGGGCCTCCACCACGACCTGGGTGTACGAACAGGCCGCGCCCACCTCCAGCTATCTGGTGGGCCTCGCCATCGGCAGATTCCAGACGGCGCTGCTCGGCGATCCGGGGCTCGACGGGGTCCCGCAGACCGGCCACTTCCCGGCCCATCTGCTCACCGACTTCTCCCGCGACTTCGCGCGCCAGCCGCGGATGATGGACCTGTTCCAGGAGCTGTTCGGCCCCTACCCCTTCGGCGAGTACGCGGTCGTGGTCGCCGACGAGGAGCTCGACGTCCCCGTGGAGGCGCAGGGCCTGTCGCTGTTCGGCACCAACCACGTGGACGGCGCCCGCGGGGCGGAGCGCCTCATCGCCCACGAACTGGCCCACCAGTGGTTCGGCAACAGCGTCTCCGTCGCCGACTGGCAGCACATCTGGCTCAACGAGGGCCTCGCCAAGTACGCGGAGTGGCTCTGGTGCGAACGCTCGGGCGGCCGAGGCGCCCAGGACCTGGCCGCCTCGGCCCACCGCCTGCTCGCCGGCCTCCCCGAGAACCTGTCGCTGGCCGACCCCGGCCGCAAGAACATGTTCGACGACCGCCTCTACGAACGCGGCGCCCTCGCCCTCCACGCGCTGCGCTGCGCACTCGGCGACCAGGCGTTCTTCCAGGCCCTGCGCTCCTGGACCGACCTGCACCGCCACGGCGCCGTCACGACGGAGATGTTCGCCGCCCACATGGAGCGCTTCGCGCGACAGCCCGTGGACGACGTGTTCCGGACGTGGGTGTACGAGACGGCACTGCCGGAACTGCCTGCCCTGGCCGGTACGCCGTAGGGACGCGCCTACGGCGTCAGCTCCCGCTCCGCCGCGGTCGCGCGCTCGACGACGGTGGCGCGCTGGTCCTTCGTGAAGAGGCCGGCGGCAACCCACTCGTCCGCGGTGCGCTCCACCCGGCGGACGAAGTCGCGGTGTGCGGCGAACGGGGCGCCGTCCCACACCACGTCGAGGAAGGTGAGGCCCTCGTCGCCGGGTGAGGTGACGCCCTCGACCGGCACGTCGTAGTTCGGCAGGTTGTCGTCGCGCTTGCGGTTGGGCACGCCGGTGGCGAGGGAGCCGAAGACCACCTCGGGTTCGACGCGCTTGAAGTAGGCGGACTGGGGCTGCCGGTCGCCGACGTAGTGCGGGCGCAGGGTGCGGTTGCCGGCGGCGAGGGTCTGGGCGCGGTTCGGTGTGAGCGCCGCGCGGGCGTAGTCGCCGTCGCGCTTGAGGTGCGGGTAGAGCGTCAGTTCCTGGAATTCGCCCTTGGCCACCTCGCCGAGCACCGGCATCATCAGCGGGCCCCAGAAGACCGACTGAATCTCCGGCCGGTCGATGGCGCGCTCGATGCGGACGGTGAACGGCATCGAGACGTCGACGGTGTCGCCGGGCCGCCAGTCGCGGTCGATCGTGAGGTAGCTGCCCGGCTTCGGGCGCGGGCCGGTGACGCGGCGCCCGTTGACCGAGACCGCGAAGCCGTCCCGGGTGTCGTCCACCCATCCGGGGACGCGCAGTTTGAGGGCGAGCCGGCCGCGGCCGTCGACCTTCAGCGTGCTGCTCTGTTCGCGCGGGAAGCCGGTCTTCTGGGTGATCGTGAAGTCCCGGTCCCGCCAGCGCAGGGTGGAGGGGATGTACAGGTTGACCCACAGGGTCCTGTCGTCGGCCGAGCGGAAGTACACCGTCTCCTGGTACTTGGTGCCGCCCTCGAGTCCGCTGCCGCCGCAGCAGGTCCCGGTGTTGTCGTACTCGCGGGCGGCGCCGGGGGTCAGCGGCTGGAAGTAGGCGAGCTGCGGATCGTCCGTCAGGTCCGTGTCGGCGCGCTGCCCGAGCACCATGTTGACCAGTCCGCGCTCGTAGTAGTCCATGTAGGCCGGGTCGGGGTCGAGGGTGAAGAGATTGCGCGCCAGCTTCAGCAGGTTGTACGTGGTGCAGGACTCGGCGCCGTCACCGGCGATGGCGTTCGCGATGTTGTCGCGGTTCTGGAACGCCTCGGGGTTGGTGTTGCTGCCGGGGACGGTCCCGCTGGTGCCGCCGTGCGCGAACATCCGGTGGGGGACGACCATGCCGAAGAAATTCTCCGCCGCGCGCCGGTAGTCGTCGTCCCGGTTCTGCTCGAAGACCCGTAGATATCCGATGAAGTTGGGGACGTGCGTGTTGGCGTGCAGATGGTTGGGGCGTCTGCGGCCGGGGCGGTTCGCGTCGGTGGTGACGAGGATGTCGCGGTCCTCGACGCAGGCCTGGAAGAGGGACTCGCGGCTGTCGAAGAGCCGGGCCGTCTCCAGGTGGCGTGCGTCGCCGGTGAGGGCGTGGATCTCGGCGAGCACCTCGTTGGCGCCGCCGTACTCCCCCGCGATGTACGTGTCCCACAGGTAGTTCAGGTCGTCGCGGGTGACGGGCCCCTTGTAGTCGGGGTGCTCGATGTCGCCGAGCGTCAGGGCCAGATGGGCCCAGTCGGCCATGCCCTTGACGACCCCGAAGGCCTGCTCGTTGCCGGTGAGGGTGTACGCGTCGAGGAGCCCGCGCATGATCTTGTGCTGGGTGTACCAGGGCGCCCACGTGTTCTTGTCCGGGTCGCTGCCGTACACGGCGAACCGGGGCGGGCCCGCGCGCAGCACGGTGTCCTCGGGCAGCGCGCCGAGGTAGCCCGGATGCACCGTCTTGCCCTTCAACGCGTCCTGGCAGGCGGCCAGTTCGGACACCATCCGGTCAAGTTTGTCCTTGTAGACCTTCTCGCCCTGGTCGACGTGGGACTGGGCGAGGGCGGTGAGGTAGTGGCCGGCCCAGTGGCCGCTGAGCAGGCCGCCGTCCTCCCAGCCGCCGGGCACCTCGATACCGGGCGGGTTGGGGCGGCCCGCGGTCTGGTTGAACAGCACGAGGAAGCGCCGCTCGTCGTAGGCGCGGACGAACGCCTTCACTCTGTCGCGCTTCTCCTGGAACAGGCCCTTACCCAGGGCGACTTCGTTCAGCCGGAAGGGCCGGACGGGCGCGGTGCTGCCGGCGCCGACGTACGGCGGCAGCTCCTTGGCGAGCGCGTGACCCGCACCGGTGCCGGTGCCGATGCCGGGCGCGGCCGTCTGGGCGGACGCCGGCCAGGATCCGGCTGCCACGGCGGCGGTGCCGAGGGCCGAAGCGGCCATGAAGTGACGCCGACGTATGGGCCCGCCACCGGATGTCGTCATGTCCCTCCCCTTTCACGGGAGTTGCGGCTTTGTTCGGAATACCGAACTGCCTCTGACCTACCGAACAGTCCTGAACGGGCCCCAAGATCTCACGCAGAGCGGACCGCACGTCAACACCTCTGCATGGCCGGTTCGGTGGTTCGCCCGCGAATGACCCGAATGCGAGACACCTGCACCCTGTCCGCGCCAAGTAATCCTGACGCGCAGAGGTGCTGGCCAGAGCCGCTCTTCGCCTCACCTCCGTACCTGTATACGAATTTTGGAGGCATGAGACCGCGCAGTCTTGGACAGCGATCCGCTCAGACCGTGCGGCTCCCGGGTTCTGGAGTTCTGTGCCGTCTTGGGCTGCCGCGCCAGGGCAAGTTTCCTCCTAGCTGAAGGGTTCCCCATCATCGTGCAACCGGCCCAAGAGTTCGGCGACAACCCTGTCGAAGTACGCGAAACCGGGCACTACACGGAGGAGTACGTCCCCAGCTTCGTCGAGAAGTGGGACTCCCTCATCGATTGGGAGAAGAGGGCGGAAAGCGAAGGCAATTTCTTCATCGACCTGCTGCGGAAGTGGGGGGTGAAGAGCGTGCTCGACGTCGCGACGGGCACGGGATTCCACTCCGTGGCGCTTGCGTCCGCCGGATTCGAAACGGTCAGCGCGGACGGCAGTGCGGAAATGCTGGCGAGGGCCTTCGAGAACGGCCAGAAGCAGGGCGGGCACATCCTGCGGGTAGTTCAGGCGGACTGGCGGTGGCTCAACCGGGACGTCCACGGGGAGTACGACGCCATCGTGTGTCTCGGCAACTCCTTCACGCACCTCTTCTCGGAACGCGACCGGCGCAAGGCACTGGCCGAGTTCTACGCGATGCTCAAGCACGACGGAATTCTCATCCTGGACCAGCGCAATTACGACGCGATCCTGGACGACGGGTACACGAGCAAGCACCGCTATTACTACTGCGGTGAGGACGTCATCGTGGAACCGGAGTACGTCGACGAGGGCCTGTGCCGCATGCGGTACAGCTTCCCGGACAGCTCCATGTACTACCTCAACATGTTTCCGCTGCGGAAGGACTACACGCGGCGGCTGATGTCCGACGTGGGCTTCCAGCGCATCGAGACGTACGGCGACTTCCAGCACACCTACCGGCGCGAGCAGCCGGACTTCTTCATCCATGTGGCGGAGAAGGAGTACAGGACGGAGGGAGAGGAGCAGTACAAGGGCGCGGTCGGCACCGCCCGCAGCTACTACAACTCGCCCGACGCCGACACCTTCTACGCCACGGTGTGGGGCGGCGAGGACATCCACATCGGCCTGTACGAGCGCCCCGAGGAACCCATCGCGGACGCGAGCCGGCGGACCGTCGAGCAGATGGCGTCGAAGCTCGAACTGACCCGGGATTCCGTGGTGCTCGACCTCGGCTCCGGCTTCGGCGGTTCGGCGCGGTACCTGGCGCAGACGTACGGCTGCCGGGTCCTGGCCCTCAACCTCAGCGAGGTGGAGAACCAGCGCCACAAGGAGCTGAACGCGGCCCGCGGGCTCACCGACCGGATCGAGGTCGTGGACGGGTCCTTCGAGGACATCCCCTACCCGGACGGCCAGGTCGATGTCGTCTGGTCCCAGGACGCCTTCCTGCACAGCGGGAACAGGACCCAGGTCCTCAAGGAGATCGCCCGGGTGCTGCGGCCCGGCGGCCATGTCATCTTCACCGACCCGATGGCGGCGAAGGACGGCGGCAGCGCCGACGTGCTTCAGCCGATCCTCGACCGGATCCACCTGGACGACATGGGCTCCCCCGGCTTCTACACCCGGGAGCTGAACAAGCTCGGATTCACCGCCGTCGACGGCGGTTTCGAGGAGCACCGCGAGCAGTTGGTGAACCACTACGCGCGGGTCCTCGAAGAGACCGAACGCCTGGAGGCCGAGGGTCTCGCCAGAAGGATCAGCCACGACTACCTCACCCAGATGAAGGCGGGGCTCGGCCACTGGGTCGACGGTGGCCGCGACGCCCACCTCACGTGGGGCATCTTCCACTTCAGGCTCGGTACCGACGCCTGACTGGGACGACTGAGCGGCACCACTGAGCGAACGGCTGAGCACCGCGACTGGGTGACGTTCCACTGGCCGGCCCCGAGAGACGTACGGGACCGGCCGGTCGGGACCGGCATAGCCTTGATCCCCAACGGCCGTGCGGCCGAGTGGCGTTGAGAGGGAGACGGGTATGCAGACACTGTTGCGGGGCGGCCGCGTGATCGATCCGGCCGGCGGGTTCGACGGGACGGCCGACGTGCTCGTGACGGACGGGAAGATCGCCGCTGTCGGCACCGGCCTCACACCACCGCCCGACGCCACGGTGATTGACGCCAGCGGGCTCGTCGTCGGGCCCGGCTTCGTCGACCTCCACAGTCACGTCCACTCCATCGCCGGGCACCGGTTGCAGGCGATGGACGGCGTGACCACC
The DNA here is from genome assembly GCF_049844455.1 of Streptomyces fractus. Lineage (NCBI taxonomy): Bacteria > Bacillati > Actinomycetota > Actinomycetes > Kitasatosporales > Streptomycetaceae > Streptomyces > Streptomyces fractus. Next base: position 1,072,344 of record NZ_JBMYHI010000002.1, read on the forward strand.
GCGCTCGACCTGGAGGCCGGACTGATGCCGGTGGAGCGGGCCTACGCCGAGGCCTCGGCCGCCGGCCGACCGCTCCACTTCGGCTTCTCCGCCTCCTGGGGCGGCGCGCGGGCTCAGGTGCTCGCCGGTATCGCACCCGACGCCCGGATCGCGTCCAGCCTCGCCGTGCTCGGCGACCCGCGCTGGCAACGGTCCTCGTCCCCGCGGGAGTTGGCGGCCTGGCTGTCGCTGCTGGAGGGGGAGCTTGCGGCGGGAGCGCTCGGGATCGGTGTCCTGATGGGTTACGCGCCCGCCACCGAGCCCGCCGAGTTCCAGGCCGTGGCGCGGCTCGCCGCGAAGGCCGGCGCGCCCACGTTCACACACGTCAGGGAACTGGTCGAAATGGATCCGGCCATCCCCGTCGACGGATCCACGGAGATCGCGATCGCGGCCGCCGAGACCGGCGCGGCGATGCACCACTGCCATGTCAACAGCACCTCGGGCCGGCACGTCGACCGGGTTCTCAACACCCTTGAGGACGCACGGCGGTCGGGCTCGCGTGTCACGGTGGAGGCGTATCCGTACGGGGCGGGCAGCACGGCCGTCGGCGCGGCCTTCATCGCCCCGGAGCGGCTGCGCCTGAAGGGCCTCGGCCCCAGCAGCGTCATCATGGTCGAGACCGGCGAGCGGATCGCGGACGCGGCCCGCCTGGAGCAGTTGCGGGCGCAGGATCCGGGCGCGCCCTGCCTCCTGGAGTTCCTCGACGAGGAGAACCCGCGCGACCTGGCGCTGTTGCGGCAGGCCCTCGCCTTCCCCGACGCGATCGTCGCCAGCGACGCGATGCCGGTCTTCTTCCCGGACGGCAGCCACGACAGCACACGGTGGCCGCTGCCGGCCGGCGGCACGACCCACCCGCGCACCGCCGGAACCTTCGCCAAGACACTGCGCCTGATGGTGCGTGAGAGCGGGGCCTGGAGCTGGCTGGAGGCCTTCCGCCGCTGCTCCTTCCTGCCTGCGCGGGTCCTCGACGACGTGGCGCCCGCGGCCCGCGCCAAGGGCCACCTCGGCGTCGGCGCCGACGCCGACCTCGTGGCACTCGACCCGGATGCGGTGACCGACACGGCCACGTACGCCGATCCCACACGCTCCTCGCGCGGCGTCCGGCACGTGTACGTGGGAGGGGTGCCGGTCGTCTCGGACGGAGTCCTCCAGGCGGACGCGCTTCCCGGCCGGCCGCTGCGGGGCGAACCCGTCTGACGCGGCCGGGATCCGTCGCATTAGGCCTGTCACCAGGGCGCCTGTGACAGAACGAAGACGTCGCTGAGGACTCCCTGTGACTCGGTGCGGGATACAAATACTTCAGACCGCAAGACACCGCACCACCCACGGGGAGTCACCATGAAGTACACCCGCATCTCCGCTTTCGCCGCGATCGGCGTCGCCGCCACCCTGTCGCTGACCGCGTGCGGCGGCGGTGACTCCGGTACGGACACTTCCTCCAAGGGCTCCTCGTCCTCGTCGAATTCGTCCGCGTCTTCGTCCACGTCTTCGTCCCCGTCCTCGGACAGTGGCTCGAAGTCGGAGGGCGGCTCGGAGGCCGGCGACGCGAAGGCGGGCTCCGGCAGCGACACCGAGGTCCAGGCCGACGCCGCGAACAGCGGGACGAAGTCCGGCGGCAAGACCACGTTCTGCAAGACGGAGGACCTGGCCATCGACGCGACGGACGCCGCGCCGGACAAGACCTCAGGCCGGATCAACATCACGATGGTCAACCGGGGTTCGACCACCTGCTCGGCGACGGGCTTCGCGGGCGTCGACATCAAGGACGCGGACAACACCTCCAGCCCCATCGAGCGCGGCCACGCCGAGCCGCGTGTCACCATCCTCAAGCCCGGCGACGCCGCGATCTTCGACCTCGCCTACGACATCGACAGCTCCGGTAAGAGCCTCGCGTCCCCGACCAACATCCTGGTGACGCCCCCGAACGAGACCCACAGCGTGACCCTTGACTGGCCCGCGGGCGCGGGAGACATCAAGGGCGCGTACACCGACGTTCAGGTCTACCCCACGCACACCACGAAGTAGAACCGTCGGGGCTGCGTGCAATCCCTCCACTCGTACGGCGATGCTTCGGGCATGACCAAGTTGTTCTTGACGGTCGGCCTGCCCGGGGCCGGCAAGACCACGCGGGCCCGGCAACTGGCCGGGGAACACGGGGCTCTTCGGCTGACGCCGGACGAGTGGATGATTCCGCTGTACGGCGACCCGGACGCGAACGGAAAGCGCGACGTGCTGGAAGGGCGCCTGCTGTGGGTCGCCCTGGAGGCACTGCGGGTCGGTACCGACGTCGTACTGGACTTCGGCTGCTGGACCCGTGACGAAAGATCCGCGATCCGCTGGCTCGTGACATCCGAGGGCGCGTCCTTCCATCTGGTGTACGTGCCGGTGGACCACGCCACCCAGCGCGCCCGCGTCGCCCACCGCCAGGCGACCACCCCGGACCAGACCTTTCCCATGAGCGAGGCGGAACTCCTGCGCTGGAGGTCGCTGTTCGAGGAACCCGACGCGGCGGAGCTCGGGGGCGAGCGGATCGACGGCCCGCCGCCCGGGTGGCCGGGGTGGCGGGAGTGGGCCGCGCACCGGTGGCCGTCACTCGGCTGATTCCCTCGGGCCGGGCCCAATTCGGCCACAGGACGCGGACGCTGAAATATGATCACGCCATGCCCGACATGACAGAGACAACGCCCGGGTGGCTGGCCTCCGATGAGCTGGAGCTGGTCCGTGCCCGCATGCCGATCCTCTACGTCGAAGCCGTGCCGGTGCGCGTCGCGGACAGCGGCGAGGTGACCAGCGTCGGCCTCCTACTCCGCATCGGCACCGACGGCAACGTCAGCCGCACCCTGGTCTCCGGCCGCGTACTGCACCACGAGCGCGTCCGCGACGCCCTCCTGCGCCACCTGGAGAAGGACCTCGGCCCGGTGGCGCTGCCCCGCGTACCGGCCTCCCTTCAGCCGTTCACCGTCGCCGAGTACTTCCCGACGCAGGGCGTCACGCCGTTCCACGACCCGCGCCAGCACGCGGTCTCGCTGGCCTACATCGTTCCGGTGGCCGGGGACTGCCAGCCCCGTCAGGACGCGCTCGACCTGGTCTGGTTCAGCCCCGAGGACGCGGTCTCGGCGGCCATGCAGAGCGAGATGCCCGGCGGCCACGGCGCCCTGCTCAAGCAGGCCCTCGCGCACGCGGGCCTCGGCCTCTGACCCCGCCGCGGCGGCCGGCCGGCTTCGTGAACGTGAACCGGTTCGGCTTCGGGCACCGGCCCGGCGCCCGCGCGCAGTTCCGAAATGCCGGGGCCGGTAGCACCATTGGCTGACCCAGTTGCGCCAACGAGCCCGCGCCCACGAGGAGACGTCATGTCACGAGCGGCCGCCGCACAGACCTGGATCACGGAGAATCTGGCCAAGCTGATCGCCGTGCACAAGGTGCCCGGCGCCCAGGTCGCCGTGCTGGTGGACGACGAGGTGGTGGACGCCGCCTCCGGTGTGGTGAGCAGGGCCACCGGGGTTCCCGTGACGCCGGACGCGGTCTTCCAGATCGGTTCGATCACCAAGGTCTGGACGGCGACCCTGATCCAGCAGCTCGCGAACGAGGGCCGGCTCGACCTCGACCGTCCCGTGCGGGAGTACCTGCCGGAGTTCACCCTGGCCGACGAGCACGCCGCCGCCACCGTCACCGTCCGCCAACTGCTATGCCACACCTCGGGCGTCGAGGGCGACCGGTTCACCGACACGGGCGCGAACGACGACGCGGTCGAACGCTACCTGCCCACCCTCGCGGACGCCGAGCAGCTGTACCCGCCGGGCGAGCAGTTCTCGTACTGCAACAGCGGCTACGTCGTCCTCGGCCGCCTCGTCGAGGTGCTGCGCGGGCAGACCTTCAACGCGGCGCTGCGCGAGCGCCTGGTCACGCCGCTGGGCCTCCCCCACGTGGCGACCCATGTCGATGAGGCCATCCTGGAGCTGCCGGCCATCGGCCACCTCGGCCCCGACCCTCAGCCCGCGCCGGTCTACGGGCTGCCGCCGTCCACCGCCCCGGCCGGCGCGTCACTGGCGATGCCGGCGCGGAGCCTGCTCGAATTCGTCCAACTTCACCTCCACGACCGCGTGTTCGACGTGATGCGCGAGACGCAGGTGACCGTGCCGCCCTTGGGAGCACTGGGTGACCGCTGGGGGCTCGGATGGATGCTCTTCGACCAGCCCGAGCACTCCATGATCGGCCACGACGGCGGCACGATCGGCCAGTACGCGTTCCTGCGGGTCGTGCCGGAGACGGGCGTCGCGGTCGCCGTGCTCACCAACGGCGGCGACGCCGCGGCACTCTTCCAGGACGTCGGCACGCACCTCTTGGGCGAACTCGCCGGCGTACGACTCGCGGCCCTGCCCCGGGTCCCCGAGGAGCCGGTGCCGGTCGACGCGCACCGCGCCACCGGCACGTACCGCTCCACGATGCTCGACTTCGACCTGACCGTCCACGACGACGGCACCACGTGGCTGACCACGACGCCGCGCACCAGCGAGGCACGCGTACTGCTCGGCACGGACAGCATCACCCAGCAACTGGTGGGGCTCGGCCCCGACCGACTGATCACCGTCGAGGAACGCGCGGGCCGGCACGAGGTGTTCGTCCTGGTCGGCAAGGACGCGAACGGCCGGTCGCAGTACCTCCACAACAGCCGCGCGGCGGCCCGCTTCCCGGGCTGACCGGCAGCCTGTCACTGTGCTCAGCTGGTGAAGTACTCGGATCGGTCGAGGTCCTCCAGCAGTCCCGGGCACCGCGCACAGCCGCGAGCCGGAACACGCGAGCGGCATCCGTGGGGCCGCCTCCACAGCCCCGACGCGGTCACGATGGACGACATCGCGGCAGCGGGCCGGTCGACAAGGGCACGCTCTGAATCCCTGGCGCAAGGAGCTGTACCGCGCCGGATCCCCAATCGGCCCCGATGTACCGGCAGCCGACCGGGTCGTGTCGATCCTGGAGCAACTGCTGAACTTCAAGCTGGAGAACCCGGGCCTGCTCGCGGCGCGCGAGACGAACGGCGCGGAATACACGGCTCACCTGCTCCTCGCGGAACTCCACGTCGAACTCATCGCCACGCTCAAGGACTCCGGATGCTCCGAGGCCGACATCAGGTACGCGATCGTGAGCACCGCTCCCTCGGTCAGCGCCGCGTCCACCTGCGTGACCTTTCGGCAGCGGATCGTTGCTTGAACGTCCCGGGGGAAGGCGTCAGCCGGGGATCGTGAGGAGGACGCGTCCGGGGCCGCCGGCGTCGGTGCGGTCGTGGGCCTCGGCGATGTCGGCGAGTGGGTAGCGGTCACCGACATTGACGGTCAGCGCGCCGACAGCGGCGGCGGAGGTCAGGTCCCGAACGGCTTGGCGTTTGGCGTCGGCGGGGAAGTCGTCGCTGCCCATCAGGCGCAGGGTGACGTTGTTGAACAGGAGGGTCCAGAAGGGGATTTCGGTGCGGTCGGCGCGGGTGGCGTACGCGGCGATGGTCGCCCCGTTCGCGGCGACGGCATCGTCCAGGTCGGCGTTGTCGGACAGGGACACCTCGATGATCCGCTCCACGCCACCCGGGACGTGGGCGCGGATCTCCGCGGCCGGATCGGTGGCGTCCAGGGCGACGGCGTGCGAGACGGCCGCCGGGTCGACGCGGTCCAGATCGGCGGCGCGGCGGACGGTGCCGATGACTGTGGCGCCGCCCCAGGCGGCGAGCTGCGCGGCCAGCGAGCCGACCCCGCCGAGGACGCCGTTGACCAGGACGACCTTCCCGTCGACGGGGCCGTCGGCGAAGACGGTGCGGTGCGCGGTGACACCGGGGATACCCAGGCTCGCGCCGAGCTCGTCGGGGAGGTGGTCGGGGAGCGGGACCGCCAGCTCGGTGGGCACGACGGTGTACTGGGCGGCGGTGCCGAAGGCCCGGTAGGACTGGGCGCCATATACCCACACACGTTGGCCCGTGCGGCACGCGTCGACGCCGTCGCCGACCGCGTCGATGACGCCGGCGGCGTCGCTGTGCGGGATCACCCGCGGATAAGCCATGCCGGATCCGGTCCAGCCGCGCCGCTTCTTGGTGTCGCCGGGGTTGATGCCGGAGACACTGACGCGGACCCGGACCTCTCCGGGCCCGGGGGCGGGGTCGGGCAGCTCGCCGACCTGCAGCACCTCGGTGGCCGGGCCTTGTGCGTCGTACCAGGAAGCAAGCACGGGAGCGCCTTTCATCGGCTATGGGTCCACGGATGTGACGAGCATGGAGGGGCGTCCGTGCCAGTCTGGTCGTCGTTCGTGGTCACGGCAGTGCCGCCGGCCCCTCATGATCCACGACCAGGGGCGTTCCACCGCCACTGCCCGGCCCGACACGCGGCCGAGCAGTACCCCGCCCGTGCCGCGGCGCCCCGCTCCTCACACGCTCCGCTCCCCCAGCCGGTGCGGATGGGCCGGGTAGACGCCGAGTACGCGGACCTCGGAAGAGAAGAAGCGCAGCTCCTGGAGGGCGAGTGCGACACGTGGTTCGTCGGGGTGGCCCTCGATCTCGACGTAGAAGCAGCTCGGGTTGAGGCCCGCGCCCATCTGGTAGCTCTCGATCTTGGTGAGGTTCACCGCGCTGCTGGCGAACCCGCCGAGCGCCTTGTACAGGGCGCTCGGGATGTTCCGTACGGCGAAGAACAGGCTCGTCATGGTCGGGCCGCCGGACACCGGCGCGAAATCGGCGTCGCGGGACAGGACGACGAACCGCGTGGTGTTGTCCGGGTCGTCCTCGACGCCCGCCTGGAGGACCTCCAGACCATAGTGCCCGGCGGCGGCCGGTGGAGCGAGCGCCGCGTGCCGAGGGTCACCCAGTTCCGCCACCTCACGGGCGGCCCCGGCGGTGTCGTCACTGACCCGCGTGCGCCAGCCGCCCGCACGCAGGACCTTCCGGCACTGCCCCAGGGCGTGCACATGGCTGCGGACGCACTCCACCTGACCGAGCGACGCCCCCGGCACGCCCATGAGGTCGAAGCGGATGGCGAGGAAGTACTCGCCGACCACGAACAGGCCCGATTCCGGAAGCAGATGGTGCACATCGGCGACGCGGCCCGCCGTGGAATTGTCCACCGGAATCACCGCCAGGTCCGCGGTACCCAACGTCACCGCGTCCAACGCCTGCTCGAAACCGACGCAGGGAAGCTCCGTGCACCCCGGGAACAACCTCTGGGCGACAGTTGCCGAGTTGGAGGCGTGCTCGCCTTGGTACGCGATGCGGGTCACAGGATTTCACCTTCAGTGCGGAGACCGTCGCCGGTGCGGCGGAGATTCAGGACGATATCCGCCGCCGGCGGTCCATCGCACACTGCCCTCCTCCTGTTCCGCGGCGGCCTTCTGGCGAATTCAGCCCGTGACCATGCCCGCGACCAGGTTGATGACCGTCGCCAGGAGGCTCGTGCCGAAGAGGTAGGAGAGGAGTGAGTGGCGCAGCACGACCGAGCGGATCAGGGAGCTGGAGACGTTGGTGTCGGAGACCTGGTACGTCATGCCGAGGTTGTAGCTGAAGTAGAAGAAGTCCCGGTACGCCGGTGGGTCGTCGGAGTTGAAGTCGATTCCGCCCGCGGAGTCCTGGTAGTAGAGGTAGGCGTAGCGCGCGGCGTACATCAGGTGCAGGGCCGCCCACGCCATGAACACGCCGCCCAGTGCGATCGCCGCCCCGGCGTGCCGGGCCCCGGAGCCGTCGAGGAGCAGAAGCACGACGATGGCTCCCAGCCCGCACAGGGCCGTGCCGACCACCGCGAACTCCTCCGTGACGGGGGCGAAGTCCTCGCGGCGTGCCTCGCGGCGGGTGTCGGCCGCGTCCATCGGCCACAGCACAGACCAGCCCGTGACGACGAAGACGAGTTCCGTGGCGGCGATGCCCGTGAGGATGCCCAGGGGCACACCGGCCGGGATGCCGACGGCCACGGCGGCCACCAGCCCCACCCCCAGGGAGACGGCCAGGCGAGGAACCGCGGACGACGGCAACCAGGCGCTCATGGCTCGTCACACTAGTCCGCCCGGTGCCGCGTCGCTCATGGGGTCGGGTTGCGACGCGCCAACAGCAGCGGTTGGCTTGTTCGAGCCCATCGCGCACCTGGAGTCACCATGTCGATGTCGCCGTTCGGGTTCGGTCCCTCGGACCCTTTCAGTGAAATGTTCAATCGGTTCTTCGGCACGTCGCCCGCCACCTCGCCACCGGCCGTGCAGCGCGTGCCCATCGGCCGGCTGCTCACCGAGTCGTCGCAGGAACTGCTCAATCTGGCCGCGCGGAAGGCCCATGAAGACGGCACCTCCGACCTGGACACCGACCATCTGCTGTGGGCGGCGACGCAGGTCGAGCCGTCCCGCCGGGTGCTGGCGCAGGCAGGTGTCGATCCCGACCGGCTCGCCGAGGAGATCGCCAGGATTCTGCCGCGGGAGGCCGGGCAGCCCTCCGCCGAGCCGGGGCTCACACCGGCGGCCAAGCGCTCGCTGGCTGCCGCCCACGCGCAGTCCCAGGCGACAGGTGTCTCCTACATCGGGCCCGAGCACATTCTCGGCGCCCTGGTCTCCGACCCGTCGACGGGCGCCGCGCGCCTGCTGAGCGCGAGCGGGCTCGATCCGAGCCGGCTGACGAACGCCGCGGAGCAGGCCTCCCGGGCGGACAGCGGCGGCAGCGGCGGCAGCGGAACGGCAGGGCCGTCGACGACCCTCGACGAGTTCGGCCGCGACCTCACCGAGGAGGCGAAGGCGGGCAGGCTCGACCCGGTCGTCGGCCGCGCCGAGGAGATCGAGCAGACCGTCGAGATCCTCTCCCGGCGCTCCAAGAACAATCCCGTGCTGATCGGCGAGCCCGGCGTGGGCAAGACCGCCATCGTCGAGGGCCTCGCGCAGCGCATCGTCGCGGGCGAGGTCCCCGACACGCTCAAGGACAAGCGGGTCGTCGCCCTCGACCTGTCCGCCATGGTCGCGGGGGCGCAGTACCGCGGCCAGTTCGAGGAACGTCTCAAGAAGGTCATCGAGGACGTCCAGAACGCGGGCGGCGACATCATCTTGTTCATCGACGAGCTGCACACCGTCGTCGGCGCGGGCGCCACCGGCGAGGGCTCCATGGACGCCGGCAACATGCTCAAACCGGCCCTGGCGCGCGGCGAGTTGCACGTCGTCGGCGCCACCACGATCGACGAGTACCGCAAGCACATCGAGAAGGACGCCGCGCTGGAGCGCCGCTTCCAGCCCGTACTGATCCCGGAGCCGACGGTCGAGGAGACCGTGCAGATCCTGGAGGGGCTGCGGGACGCGTACGAGGCGCACCATCAAGTACGGTTCGCCGACGGCGCGTTGACCGCCGCCGCTGAGTTGTCGGACCGCTACATCAGCGACCGGTTCCTGCCCGACAAGGCCATCGACCTCATGGACCAGGCCGGGGCGCGGGTCCGGCTGCGCACCGCGAGCCGCTCCACCGAGGTCGTCGAGCGCGAGGACCGCATCACGAAACTGCGCCGCGAGCTCGACGAGGCGGTGTCCGGTGAGGACTTCGACAAGGCGTCCGAGCTGAAGAAGCGGATCGCCGAGGTCGAAGGGGAGCTGGGCGGGATCGAGGAGCGCCGTGAGGGCGTGGTGTCCGTGACGGCGGGCGACATCGCCGACATCGTCTCCCGCCGCACCGGCATCCCGGTCGCCCAGCTGACGGCCGGCGAGAAGGAGCGCCTGCTGAGGCTCGAGGAGGAGATGCACGCCCGCATCGTCGGGCAGGACGAGGCGGTGACCGCGGTCTCCGAGGCCGTGCGCCGCAACCGCGCGGGCATGGGTGACCCGAACCGGCCCGTCGGCTCCTTCCTCTTCCTCGGCCCGACCGGCGTCGGCAAGACCGAACTCGCCAAGACGCTCGCGGAGTTGCTGTTCGGCGCCGAGAGCCGCATGGTCCGCTTCGACATGAGCGAGTTCCAGGAGAAGCACACCGTCGCCCGCCTGGTCGGCGCGCCTCCCGGTTACGTCGGCTACGACGAGGCCGGGCAGCTCACCGAGAAGGTCCGCCGCCAGCCCTACAGCGTCGTCCTGTTCGACGAGGTCGAGAAGGCGCACCCCGACATCTTCAACACGCTGCTTCAGATCCTCGACGACGGCCGACTCACCGACTCGCAGGGCCGCACCGTCGACTTCCGGCACTGCGTGGTCATCATGACGTCCAACATCGGCGCCCACCGCATCCTCGCCCACCAGGGCGACGCCGCCGAGCTCAAGGACGAGCTGATGCAGGAGCTGCGGGGCCGGTTCCTGCCGGAGTTCCTCAACCGCATTGACGACATCATCGTCTTCCACAGCCTCACCGAGAACGACCTCGGACGGATCGTCGACCACCTGCTGGAGCAGAGCGAGCGCCGGGTGCGTGCGCAGGGGCTCCAGCTGGAGGTCACCGAGGCGGCCAAGAAGCTGCTCATCGCGCACGGCCACCAGCCGGAGTTCGGTGCGCGGCCGCTGCGCCGCACGATCCAGACCGAGCTGGACAACCGCATCGCGTCGCTGCTGCTCGGCGGCGAGGCCGATCCGGGTGACACGATCGTCGCCGACGTGCGGAACGACACCCTGCACTGCACGATCCGGACGGACTCCTCCGACGAGGGATCAGACCAGTGAACGCTTCCCAGGAGCGGGCCGTCCTGCGACCACAGCACGCAGAGCGACCAGCCCATCATGAAACACCTCAAGGTGACGGTGACACCTTCGGCAGGAGGGGCCTCATGAACGTGCGGTCGTAGCGGAGCACGCAGCCGCTCTCGTCCCTGATGCGGTCCGCCTCGACGAACTCCGGGTCCCGGCCGAACAGGGACCGGTACTCCTCGTACGCGGCGAGGCTGGGAAAGCTGAACAGGGCGAGCGCCTTGTCGCTGGCGCCCTCCGCCGGCAGGAAGTATCCGTGGTGCGTGCCTCCGTGCTGATCGACCAGTTCCATCCAGCGTCGCCCGAACCGCTCGAACGCCTCGGTCTCCGCGGGATCGATGACGTACTCCACCACACAGGTAATCATCGGGGCAGGCTAACCGGCGCGGGCGGCCCGCGCCGGGAGCGGTGCGGCTCAGTCGTGGAGTCGCACCGGGATCCGCTGCCAGCCGTACGCGATGAATGACGGGACCTGGCGCAGTTCCTCGGGTCCGACGGCGAGGCGCAGGTCCGGGTAGCGGTCGAAGAGGGCGGGCAGCGCGGTGCGCGCCTCCAGGCGGGCGAGCGGGGCGCCGATACAGCGGTGGACGCCGATGCCGAAGGACATGTGGTCGTCGGCGGCGTGGGTCGCGTCGAACTCCGAGGCCGTGGGCCCGTAGTGCTCGGGGTCGTAGCCCGAGGCGGCGTACGTGGTGAGGATGGCGTCGCCCGCCGGGATCGTCACCCCGTCGACGGTCACGTCGGTGACCGCAAAGCGCAGCGGCAGGCTGGCGATGGAGGGGTGCACGCGTAGTGTCTCGTCGATGACGGCGTCCCAGGCGATCTCGCCCGAGCGGACGGCGGCGAGCTGTTCGGGGTGGGTGAGCAGGGCGACGACCGCGTTGCCGATCAGGTTGACGGTCGTCTCGAAGCCGGCGCCGATGACCAGGAGCAGCGTGTAGAGCAGCTCCTCGTCGCTGAGTCGGTCGCCGTCCTCCGCGCGGACCCGCAGCAGCTCGGTCGTCATGTCGTCGCCGGGGTGCTCGGTGCGGTACGCGATGATCGCCGGCAGTACGGCGGCGATCTGCTCCTGCACGAACGCGCCGTGCTCGGGGCTCGGGTCGGAGGTGTCCATGATGGCCGCGACGAGTCGCTCGACCGGGCCGAGCAAGTGGTCGGGGACGCCGAAGAGTTCACAGATCAGCTGCATCGGCAGCTGGTTGGCGTACAGGGGGCGCAGGTCGACGACCTCGTCGGGCGCCGCCGCGTCGAGGGCCTTGAGGAGTTCCTCGGTGATGTGCTCGACGCGGGGGCGCATCAGCTCGGTGCGGCGGGCGGTGAAGCTGGGCGCGACGAGCTTGCGGAGCCGCGTGTGGTCAGGGCCGTAGGTGGAGAGCATGTTGACCACGCCGACCCAGCCGAGCACCCAGCCCCACTCGGGGTGTTCGCCGACCTCGGGCCACAGCGACCAGTGCTTGCGCGGGTCCTTGCTCACCTGCGGGTCGAGGATCAGCGACTTGAGGGTGTCGTAGCGGGTCGGCGCCCAGGCCGGGATGCCGCCGGGCAGTTCGACGGGGACCACGGATCCCGCCTCGCGCAGTCTGGCGGCCTCGGCCGGCAGATCGGCGCCGAACGGGTCGATGGCGATACGGGACGAAGACGCGGTCTCGGTCACTCGGCTGCTCCTGACTGGGATGCGGTACGGGGCACGAAGCGGACGGGAAGTTCCGTCAGGGAGCGGTGGAACGGCCCGGTGCGCCAGGCCAGTTGCTCGCGCGGGGTGAGCGGTTCCAGGTCGGGGAGCCACTGGGTGAGGCGTTCGATGGCCTCGGTGGCGATGAGCAGGGTGTGCTGTTTGACGGGGCACGCGTGCTCTCCGGCCGACCAGGACAGGTGCGAGGCGTCCTGCGGGTGGCGGGAGGCCGTGGACCGCGTGGCCACGTCCTCCGCGGTGAGTCCGAGGGCGCCGTAGGAGATGACGACGGGGACGGCGGCGCGCACCCACACACCGTGGAACGTGCGGGGCTCGCGGGCGAAGTGGATGCCGTAGTTGGCGAGCGGGGTCTCGTGCCGCAGGACCTCGACGACGGCGTCCGTGACCGGCCGGGAGCCGCTGGTCAGCGTCGAGTAGTACGCCGGGTTGCCGAGGATCCGCGACAGGGCGTTGGAGACGAGGTTGGCGGTGGGTTCGTGGCCCGCGCCGAGCATGAGGAAGACCTGCCAGGTGACCTCTTCGGGGGTGAGGTCGAGGGGGTGGTCGAGCAGCCAGCTGGTGAGGTCGTGGCCGCGCTCCGCGCTCTTGGCGGCGACGAGGTCCAGGATGTAGCGGCCGAACTCCTCCTCGCCGCGCGCCGCTTGGTCGCCGCCGTCCATGACGCGCGCGATCGCGTCCTGGAGCCGGTCGCTCTCACTGTCCGGCAGTCCGAAGAGGTTGTTGAAGACCAGTGACATCAGCGGGCGGGCGAACTCGCTCACCAGGTCGGCCCGCCCCCGGGACGCCATCCGGGCGGCCAGTACGTCCACGGCGTGGTGCACCCGCTCGCGCAGGTCGTGCGGCTCCACGAGGTCGAAGGCGTCGGAGAGTGCGCGCCGGTAGCGCACGTGCAACTCACCGTCGTTGAAAAGGGCGTTGGGCCGCCACCGCATCATGCCGAGGATCGGCGCGTCCCCGTCGACGCTCTCCTCCCACGGCCGCGGGTCGTGCGACCATGCCTCGGCGTCGTGGAGCAGGTCGAGGGCGGCGCGCCGGTCGGTGACGACGTACGCGGGTACGCCGGGGGCGAGTTCGGCGTGGCCGACCGGGCCCTGGGCGCGCAGGGCCGCGTAGTAGCTGTGCGGGTCGGCGGCGAAGCCGTCCTCCCACAGGCGGACCGGCGCGGACAGGTGGAAGTCCTCGGCCTGTGCGGGATACGTCATCGGGGCTCCGGGACGGTGCGGTCGATCAAGTGCTGCACGAGGGCGAGCAGCGCGTCGACGGAGGAGTGGGTGTCGCGGGCGTCGCAGATCACCATCGGGGTGTCCGGGTCCAGGTCGAGGGAGCGCCGCAGCTGCTCCTCGGTGTAACTGCGGGAGTCCGGGAAGGTGTTGAGGGCGACGGCGTAGGGCAGCCCCGACTCCTCGACGAGGCCGAGGGCGTCGAAGGAGTCGTCGATCCTGCGGGTGTCGACCAGGACGAGCGCGCCGAGGGCGCCGTACGCGATGTCGTCCCACAGCGCGCGGAAGCGCTCCTGCCCCGGGGTGCCGAACAGGTAGAGCACAGCCCGGCCCTTGAGGCTGATCCGCCCGAAGTCGATGGCGACGGTCGTGGTCTTCTTCTCCCGCACGCCCGCGAGGTCGTCGACCGCCACGGACGCCTCCGTGAGCTGTTCCTCGGTGTGCAGCGGGCGGATCTCGGAGACGGAGTCGATCAGGGTGGTCTTGCCCACCCCGAAGGGCCCTGTCACCAGGATCTTCACCAACTCCCGTGCGGTGTCCGGGAGATGAACGGATCTCTTGCCGTCCGCGGGCGCGGTGGTGGCGGGTGACGGCGCGGACTTAGCGCTTGAGGGCGCGGAGGCCATCGGCGACTCTCTTCAACAGATCGGGATCGGGCTGCGCGGCGGGCGGGACCGGCGGGCGGGCACCCACGAGCCCCTGGTCGATCAGTGCGGCGGCGAGCACCCGGACGGCGGAGACCGGAAGTTCGAGCAAGGCGGCGGACTCGACCACCGTGAGCGAGCCGCCGTCCAGGGTGCGCAGCAGGGCGTGCTGCGCGGCGGGCAGCCCGGCGGGCCAGGGCGCGCCGACGCCGGTCAGCACGGAGAGGCGCTCCAGGCTGTTGCGGCTGGGCCGCGCGACCCCGCCGGTGGCGAGGTACGCGGGGACCAGCGGCCGGCCGCTCCGGCGGCCCGTCATGCCTCAGCGGCCTCGGCGCCGCCGTCGGCTCCGCGGGGCGCGGCCGCCATGGCCTTCTCGCCGAGCCTGGCCACCTGCGAGTGGACGCGGTGGCCGAGCAGGTCGAGCCGGACCTCGGGGTCGCCGAAGGCGGCCACACACGTGCCGTGCGCGGTGGGCGCGACGAGGATGTAGCCGTGGTCGGACTCGATGACCACCTGGCGTACGTCCGCGGACTCCTGGTCGGCGAAGGCGGCCGCCGCGGTGCGGCAGGCGCCCTGCACCGTGCTGGTGATGGCAGCGACGCGCTCCGCGGACGCCTGCGTCAACGCCTCGGTGTATCCGGAGACCAGGCCGTCCCGGGTGAGCAGGACGGCAGCCTGGACGTGCGGGATCTCCAGGATCGGATCGAGGACCCAAGCGCTGTCGCCGAGGTCGCGGCTACTCATCGGGGGTGTTCCCTTCACTGGTGTCGGCACTGGTGCCGGGGCGGTCGCCCGCGGTGTCGTGCGGTTGCTGTGCGGTGCCGCGCGCCGCGGCGGTGGCCGCCTGGAGGGCGCCGAGCGCGGCGGCCTGCTCCTCGGGGGTGCGGTGCGCGGCGGACCGCGGCGCCGGGCGCGCGTCGGACTGCGTGTCGGCCTGTGCTTCGGACCGTGCGTCGCCGCGGACCCGGCGGCGGCGCCGGGGCAGTTCGTCGCCTTCGGTGAGCGGGGTGTCGGGCCGGGTGGGTGTCACCACGGGGGCCTCGTCCGCCGCGAGGGTGTGGGTGGTGTCGCGGGTGGTGTCACGCGTGGACCGGGGGGCCGCGGCGGCGGGCCTGCGCTCCTCGGGGGCGATCCTGCACAGGAGGTGGTCCCGGACGAGCAGGACCGCGCGGACGCCGCCGTACGGGGAGGGCGACGACAGGTCGACGGACAGGTCGAACTGCCGGGTCAGCTGGCCGATGGCTGCGAGTCCCATGCGCGGCGGGTCGCCCAGCTCCGACAGGAGGATGGGCTCCTCCCCCGCCACCATCCGCTGGGCATGGGCCCGTTCGTCGGAGCTCATCCCGACACCGGCGTCGTCGATCGTCACGCTGACGCCGTGGTGGACGCGTTCGAGGTGGACGTCCACGGAGGTGTCGGGCGAGGAGTGGCGCAGGGCGTTGTCGAGCAGTTCGGCCACGATGATGGCGACCGGCTCGACGGCGTGCGAGATGAGCCCTGTGCCGTCCTCGAGGTGGTTGTGGACCTCCACCCGCTCGTATCCGGCGAGCCGTGACTGGCCGCCGGTGACGGCCTCCACCAGGTGCGACTCGCCGCGGGCGAGCCCGACCCAGGCCCCGCAGACCACGGCGGCGACTTGCGCGCGGCGCAGCGACTGCTCGTTCTCGTGGTCGAGCGCGAACAGCGTCTGCGCCAACTCCGGGTCGTCGTAGCGCTCCTGGAGTCCGCGTAGGACGTCCTGGAGCCGGTACAGGCCCGCCTGGATCTCGCGTGTCGCGCCGCGCATCCCGGCGCGGGCGGCGGCGTCGACCCGCTTGCACTCCTGGCCGATGGCGGTGCGCAGTGCGTCGAGTACGGCGTCGAGCCCCTCGGCCAGGTCCTTGCCGCCGAGTTCGGGCTGGAGGGGGCCGGGCACCTGGTAGTGCGGGTGGGCGGCGTGGGTGGCCGCGGCCGGCATGCGCTTGCCGGACAGGTGAGTGACCTCGGTGGTGAACGCCGCGGTGAGGTCGTCGAGTTCCTCGCGGGCGGCCTCCAGCTCCTCACGCGCGGCTTCGAGCCGGGAGCGGAGCGAATCGGTCTCTTCGCGCTGCCTGACGCTTCGTTGACGGGCCGTCAGCAGCCCGCCGCCGAGCACGAACGCCGACACGGTCCCGGCGGCCAGGACTCCTGCGGCCAGCTCGGGTATCTCAATCATGGATGCGGACCTCGAGGGGAACAGGGCGTGGGGGGGCCGGCTGCGAGGAGGGACGAGAGAAGGGACGGCTGGGGCAAGGAGGGAAGGCACGGAAGCCCGCCTGCCGCTTGCGACCTTACCTCCCACCACACGTTCGAGTGAAGCCGTCCAGGATCTTGAATCGCTTCGCCCTGCGGGCCACTTGGCGGCGCGTCAGCCCTCGGCGGGACATCGGCGCCGAGGGCTTGACAACCAACTCGGGTGCGCCTGGGGCACAGATGATACGCGCCCCGCTCTGACCGCACGTCGCCCCGACGGGCCGCGGACGCCGCTCCTACTCGCTCGCCCTGACGTCGATGAGGACCTTCCCCACGGCGCCGCCCTCGACGGCCTCGTGTGCCTTCGCCGTCTGGTCCAACGGGAAGCGGGCCAACGGCAGACCGGCGTCCGCGCCCGCTCGCAGCGCGCCGGCCGCGACGGCCTCGGAGACGGCGCGCACGCCCTCGCGCATCGATTCGGCCGGCACGGTGTAGAGGGACAGGCCGTGCCAGTCCAGGTTCCGGCCGAAGGTCGCGCGGAGCGGCAGCCGCAGTTCGTCGCCGCCGTTGTTGGCGTAGAAGGCGATCGTGGCGTTGTTCCTGGTGACCGCCAGGTTCAGCTCGGCGTTGACCGCGGGGGCGACCTCGGCGACGAGGTCCACGCCGTCGGGCGCCAGCTCGAGGATGGCCTTGGCGGCGTCCTGCGTACGGTAGTTGACGATGTGATGGGCGCCGGCCGCCTTCGCCAGGTCGGCCTTCTCCGGGGAGCTGACGGTCGTGATGACCGTCGCCCCGGCCCAGCGGGCCAGTTGGATCGCCGCATTGCCGACCGCGCCCGCGCCCCCGGCGATCAGCACGGTCCACCCGGCGAGTGCGCCGGGTGACAGCCGGTTCGGCCCGTCGGCCGCGAGCGTGAGCGCACGGTGGGCGGTGAGCGCCGGCACGCCCAGCGCCGCGCCCAGGTCGTAGCCGGCGTCCTCCGGGAGCGGCACGGCGCGGTCGGCCGGGATCGTCAGGTACTCCTGGGCCGTGCCGCCGTCCGGGCGCCCGGACGCGGACAGATAGAGCCACACCCGCTCGCCGGTCCGGGCGGGGTCGACTCCCTCGCCGACCGCGTCGATCCGGCCCGCACCGTCCTGGTTGGGCACCTGACTCTCGCCGTCCCCGAGGTGACCCGAGACCCCTGCCCGGACCTTCCAGTCGGTGGGGTTGACCCCGGAGACATGTACCTCGACCCGGACTTCGCCGGGACCCGGATCAGGGACGGGGCGCTCCTCCAGCCTCAGTACCTCGGAGTCGCCGTTGCTGCTGTACACGATGGCCTTCATGCCATGGCCAATCACGACTGAGCTCGCCGTATTCCCAGGGGCCCTGTTCAGCCCAGCCGGCCCCGCAGCCAGTCCCTGATCTCCGGGGTCACCGGGTCGACGACGTCGGCCGTCTCCTGCTCGCGCTTCTTGAGGTACTTGGCCCAGTAGGGGCAGACGGGGACGACCCGCTTGCCGCCTGCGCGGACGTCGGCGAGCGCCTCGGCGACCAGGGTCGAGGCAAGGCCCTGCCCGGCGAAGCGGTCATCGACCTCGGTGTGGAAGAAGACCCGCTGGTCGCCGCGGTCGCGGTACTCGGTGAGACCGGCCGCTTCCCCGTCGACGGTGATGACGTAGCGCTGCTCGTCGGGACGGTGTTCCACGAGCGGAGTGGTGGCAGATGTCATGGCGCTTCTCTCCTTGTGCGTTGGTGTGTTCGCTGGCGGGTCAGCGGGGCGTGCGGTTGCCGCGTGCCTTGAGGGTCGTATTGGGCAGTTCGGGGGCGGGCAGCCGGTCGCCGGGGTAGCCGGTGACGGTGCCGAAGCGTTCGGCGGCGGCTTCCCATTCCGCGCGGGCGGCGACGATGTCCTCGTGGCTGCGGCCGATGAAGTTCCACCACATCACGATCTCCTCGCCGAACGGTGTACCGCCGAGCAGCAGGAGCCGCGCGGGCCCGCTCGCGTCGTTCGTGAGGGTGATGGTGTCACCGCCCGGGTCCAGGTAGCCCAACTCTCCGTGCGGCACAGGAGTCCCGTCGACCAGTACAGCTCCTTCGTCGACCAGGACGCCGTGTTCGAAGGCCGGGTCCACCGCGAGGGTGGTGTCCGCGCCCGGTTCGAGCACGATCTCGGCGCCGAGCAGCGGGCTGTAGGTGGGGACCGGGGAGGCGGCTCCCGCGAGTGTGCCGAGGAAGACGCGGACCTCGGCTCCGTCCAGGGGGACGGTGTCCGGGGCGTGGTGCCGGAACGCCGGAGCGACGTCGCGGTGCTCGTCCGGGAGCGCGATCCACAGCTGGATGCCGCGCAGGACCGTGGTGTCCGGCGTGGAGACCTCGGAGTGGCTGATGCCTCGCCCGGAGGTCATCAGGTTCAGCTCCCCGGGCCGCACCATGGCGTGGGTGCCCAGGCTGTCGCGGTGCTCGATCTCCCCGTCGAACAGCCAACTCGCCGTCTGGAGACCGGTGTGCGGGTGCGGCGCGACGTCCATCCCGCCGGAGGCGGCGACGGCGTCGGGCCCGTAGTGGTCGACGAAGCACCACGCGCCGATGAGGCTCCGCTCCCGCTGCGGAAGCGTGCGCCGCACGGTCATCGCCCGCGGCCCACCGAGAGGTACCTCACGGGCCGACAGCACCTCCACCCGCTTGTCACCCATGATGTTCTGATGTGGTGTCACGGTCATCCGGCGCGTCTCGGCCGGCGCCTGCTCGTCTGCGGCCATGGTGCTCTGCCCCCTTTATGGATCTTCCCCGTGGCAAGTTGCTTGAACGATAAACTATATTGGCATGGGTCGCCACTCCGCAGGCGGCCACGAGCGAGGGAGGGCTCCACAGTGAGCAGCGCAGCAGCGACCACCACGGGCACGCACGACCGGCGCCGAGGCCGGGTCTTCATCGACAAGCAGTCCCCGGAGACGTACCGGGCCTTCCGGCACGCCTCGGAGACCGTCCGCGCCGAAGCCGCCGCCGCCGGACTGGAGCCCGCACTGGTGGAGTTGATCAACGTCCGTGTGTCGCAGATCAACGGGTGCGCCTTCTGCCTCAACAGACACACCCTCGCCGCCCTGCAAGCCGGGGAGTCCCCGCAGCGTCTGGGCGTCCTGCCGGGGTGGCGGGACACGGAGGTGTTCACCGACCGGGAGCGGGCGGCACTCGGCCTGGCCGAGACGGTGACACACCCGGACGACGCCGCCGCACAGGATTCGGCCTACGCCGCGGCGCGTGAGGTCTTCGACGATGCCGAGATCTCCGCCGCGATCTGGGCGTCGATCACCATCAACGCCTTCAACCGCGTCTCCATCCTCAGCAAACACCCCGTACGCCAGGCCGCCGCGCCGCGACAGGCGAGCCACTGACACCACCGCCCCATCCGCACCCTGCCCGGGAGGGGGTGGGGCGGTGGTGCGTGCGCGTGAGTTGAAGGCGACGGTGTTCGTGCCCGGTTCCCGGTCGGCAGTATCGCCTCCTGCCCGGTCGCGTCCTTGAAGCCACTCCTGCCGCCGGCCACCGCGGCGAACTGGCACACACCCTCACGTTCCTCGCCGGCCGCCTCCCCACCGATCGGCCGTCTGGCCCTCTGGCATGCCGCCCTGAAGTTCCTCAGGAGCCTCCTCCACCTCGTGACAGTCAGCCGGAGTCGTCGCTCACGCCGATCGCCGCCGTCGGGCACATCGCCGCCGCCTCGCGCACGGCGGTGTGGTGTTCGGGGGTGGGTTGCGGGGTCAGGAGGGTCACGACGCCGTCCTCGTCCCGCTGGTCGAAAACCTCTGGTGCGGACAGGACGCAGGCGCCGGAGCCGCAGCACTTGTCCTGGTCGACGGTGAGTTTCACGGTCCGTCTCCTCTACGGGGCCATGGGGCTACAGGTCTACGGGTCACCAGGTGACGGGGACTTCGCGCAGGCCGCCCACGAGGAGGCCCTCCGTCTTGCGCAGTTCGGCGGCGGGGACGGCGAGGCGCAAGGTGGGCACGCGGGTGAGCAGGGTCTCCAGGACGACCTGGAGTTCGGTGCGGGCCAGCGCCTGGCCGAGGCAGGAGTGCGGTCCCACACCGAAGGTGAGGTGGGGGTTGGGGGCGCGGGTGAGGTCCATGGTGTCGGCGCCGGCGAAGGCGCGTTCGTCGCGGTTGGCGGCCGGCATGCTGCACACGACCGTGCTGCCCGCCGGGACGACCTGTCCGCCGACCTCGGCGTCCTCGCCGAGGTAACGGCGCAGCCCGAAGCCGAGGTTGCTGTCGAAGCGCAGCGACTCCTCGACTGCGGTGCGCACCAGCGACGGATCGGCGAGCAACTGCTCCCAGCGGCCACGGTCGGCGAGCAGCAGGGACACCATCTTGCCGATCGAGTTGGCGGTGGTCTCGTGGCCGGCGACGAGCAGGCCCATGCCAGTGGAGACCAGTTCGGCGTCGCTCAGTCCGCCGCCTTCGCTCTCGCTCCCCTCGCCGCCCGCTTCCTCGCTCTGGGTAATGAGGACGCTGAGGAGGTCGTCGGCGGGTGCGGCGCGCTTGGTGGCGATGTGCGCGGACATGTAGTCGACGAACTCCGCCTGGGCGGTACGGACTTCGTCGGCGGTGTAGCGGGTGACGCTGAGGAAGCTGTCGGACCAGCCGGAGAACCGGTCGCGGTCCTCGGCGGGAACCCCGAGCAGGTCGCAGATGACGTAGACGGGGAACGGGAATCCGAGGCTCGCCCGCAGGTCGGCGGGGGCGCCGTCGGCGAGCATGGCGTCGACGAGGTCCTCGGCGAGGCGGGCCATGGCGGGGCGCAGGGCGGTCATCCGCTTGGCGGTGAAGTACCGGCCCACCTGGCGCCGCCAACGCTGGTGCGGTTCACCGCGGTTGGGGGTCGCGATGGCGGAGCTTCCGGTGGCGGCGGCTCCCCCGGCGCCTTCGGGTGCCATCCGGGCGGCGTTGTCCTGCTCGGTGGGGCGGACGAACCGGGGGTCGGCGAGCAGGCCCCGGACGTCGTCGTACCGGGTCAGATAGACGGCCGTGTCACCGCTGGGCAGCGTGGCATGGGCGACGGGGCACCGCGCGCGCAACTCTTCCCATACGGCGGGCGGGTCGAGGGGGGTCTCGCCGGACAGCGGCAGACGGACGGGTGGCTGAACGTAGGCGTGTTCGACCTGGTCGGTCATCGTGCGTCTCCTCGTGGGGTGGAGGCGGCGGCAGGTGTCCCCGTCGGCGAAGGGGCAGACGAGATGCACCGTTCAACGAAAGTGCATCATGCACCTTCTGTGCATGATGCACTTTCCGTGTATGGCGCACAACCGTGCGGGGTGCTTCAATCGCGTACCGGGTACGACGGGTGCACAGACGCGTGAACGGGCGGGCGGGCAGCGGCGATCCGGGCGCGTGCGCAGGTTGAGGTCACAGCTTTCGCTTCCCTGGGAGGACAGCATGGACGCACGGCAGGCGGGCGGCCGCATCGAGCGCGAGCTGCTGATCCTGAACCGGCACCTGGAGATGACCTCTCCGCGCCGGGTCCGCCTCGACAACAACGCCCTCGACCGCAGCGCCTACGTCCTGCTCAGCCGCCTGGAGGCGCAGGGCCCGATGTCCGTCCCCGACCTCGTCGACGCCTTCGGACTGACCCCCTCCACCCTCACCCGGCAGACCACGGCGCTGCTCCGCGACGGCCTCGTGGAACGGACCCTCGACCCCGGCGGCAGCATCGCCCGGCAGTTCCGGGTCACCGACGAGGGCCGCAAGAGGCTGCACACCGACCGGGACGCCATCACCACCGGGCTCACCGACGTCCTCGGCGACTGGCCCGAGGACCGGCTGCGGCGGTTCATCGAGGACCTCGAACGGTTCAACACCGACATCGAGCGGCGTACGGGGCGGCCGTGGCCGCGTTGACCCGGCTGCCGGCGGCCTGCTGACGGAGCCGCGCCCGGCCTGCCGACCGCCCCGTTCCGCCTACATCCAGGCGGTGGACCCGTCGGGACGGACGGGCACCCTGCGGCCCCACGAGACCCAGTCGTCGGCCGCGAGAGCGTCCTCGTCGATCTCTACGCCCCAGCCGGGGCGGTCGGGTCGCAGCTCCAGGTGGCCGTCCACCGGGAGGTAGGGATCCGGGCACCAGGAGATCTCGTCGACCTGGTAGCCCGTTCCGTATTCGAGGATGCCGAAGTTCGTCGTGGCCGCGGCGAAGTGCACGTTGGCCGCGGTGGCCAGCGGGCCCATCGGGTTGTGCGGGGACACGGGGACGTAGTGCGCCTCGGCGATCGCGGCGATCTTCACCATCTGGGTCATGCCGCCCACCACGCAGATGTCGGGTTGCACGATGTCGGCCCCGCCTGCGTTGAGCAGCGCGAGGAACTCCTGTGTGGTGTAGAGGGATTCGCCGGTGGCCAGTGGCACCCGTAGCTCCGAGTGGAGGCGGCCCCACGAAGGGATGTGCTCGGGGCGGATGGGCTCCTCCAGGAACAGCGGCTGGTTGGGGGCGAGCGCGGCGCCCAACTCGACCGCCTGGTGCGGCTCCCAGAGGCAGGCGTGGGCGTCGAAGGCGAACTCCCATTGTTCGGGGTGGCGTTGGCGGACCTCCCCGAAGTAGTCGCCCAGTTCGCGGACGACGAGGCCGTACCGGCTGGTGTGCAGGTCGCGGCGGTAGGGGCTGAGCTTGAACGCAGTGAAGCCGAACCGGTCGTGCAACTCGGCTGTCCTGTCACGCAGTTGCGGCACGTCCGGGGCGTTGTAGAGACCGGCGTAGACCCGTACCCGGTCCCGGACCGCACCTCCGAGGAGTTGGTACACCGGTACGCCGAGGGCCTTACCGGCGATGTCCCACAGGGCGTGGTCGATCGCGGCGATGGCGGCGGTGCCCAGGGCGCCCTGCGGGAAGCGGGCCGACTGGTGCAGGAACTGGTTGACCGCGGTGGGCCGCAGCGGGTCCATGCCCTTGATCTGGTCGAAGAGGTGGTCGAGCAGCGGAAGGTAGGCGAGGTCCGGGCCGTGGTTGTAGACCTCGGACCAGCCGGCCACACCGCTGTCGGTCGTGATCTTCACCAGGACGCGGGGCCGGTCGCCGACCCGTTGGCGGAAGGTCTCCAGGGATTCGATCTTCATGCCACGAGCTCCTTGTCGAGGGCGGGCACCAGCTCCCGCCAGGGCCGGACGGCTTCGGTCACCTCGGCCGACCGGGCCGGGGACAGTACGTGGCTCGGCGGACGCACCTCGCGCCCGCACAGGCCGAGTTGGTGCATGGCCTCCTTCACGACGGACACGTTGTCGGCGGAGTGGTCGCGGGCCCGCATCTCCTCGAAGGGGCGGATCCTGCGCCAGAGGGCCGCGGCCTCGTCGTAGCGGCCCGCCCGCAGGGACGCGAGCAGCTGAAGGGGCACGGCCGGTGCGACGTTGGCCAGGCCCGAGGTGAACGCGCGGGCGCCGGCCTGCCAGTAGGCGGACGCGTAGGACTCCGCCAGGCCGGCGATCCACAGCAGATCGCCCCCGGCCTGCTCGCGGTGGGTGGCGAACACCACCGGGTCCGGCACCGAGTACTTGAGGCCGAGGACGTTGGGGGCGCGCTTCACGAGGGCCGCGATGTGGGCGCCGGAGACGGCCGGGTTGCTGAGGTAGGGCAGGACGCCGAGCTCCGGGACGGCGCCCGCGATCGCCGCGTTGTACTCGATCCATCCCTCCGGTGACAGGTAGGGCAGCACCGGCTGGTGGATCATGATGGCGTGCGCGCCGGCGTCCCGGGCGAAACGGGCGTCCTCGCTCGCCGTCCGCACGTCGAACCCGACGCCGGCGACGAGCGTCGTGGAGGGCGGGCACACCGAGGCGACACTGGTCAGGACCGCCCGCCGTTCGGCCGGCGCGAGGGCGTAGAACTCTCCGGTGTTCCCGTTCGGCGTCAGGGCCGAGATGCCGCCCGCGACGAGCCGGGCGGACAGGGCGCGGGCGCGGTCGTGATCGATCTCGCCGTCCTCGGCGTAGGGCACCACCGGAATCGCGATGACGGTGCTCAACCGCCCGATGAGGTCTGCGGTGTTCAGGGTCGAGCTCACGAAGTGGCCCCCTTGGAGTCGGTGGCCGCCGCAAGGGCGCTCACGGGTGTGACGGGCTTGATCCGGACCCAGAACAGGTAGATGGCCGCACTGATCAGGCAGCAGGCGGCGGAGCCGAGCAGCGGGCCGAGATAGGACCCGCCGCCGAAGGTCAGGAAGAGCCCGATGGCGATCGGGCTGGTCAGGTTGCCGAGCTGGGAACCGAAGTTCTGGAAGCCCGCGACCGAGCCGACGGTCGCAGGCGAGGAGGCGACCTCCGCCGGCAGGCTCAGGATCGCGGCCCCGGCGAAGGAGTGCGCCGCGTTACTGATGGTCAGCACGGTCATCACCAGGACGTTACTCTCGATGAAGGGGGAGAATCCGATGCAGGCGCTGAGCGCGAGCCCGGAGACGATCGGTATCTTGCGCGCCAGGTTCGTGGACATCCCCGACGCCAGCATGCGGTCGGAGACGATGCCGCCGAGGACCGTGGAACCGATGGCGATGAGGGGCGGGATGGCGCCGACCATCCCGAACTCGGCCTCGGTGAAGCCGCGGTCGTCGAGAAGGTAGCTCGGGTACCAGGTGAGGAAGAACGCGCCGGCGAGCGAGCGGAAGACGTATCCCGTCATCAGCGCCCACACCTGATTGTTGCGCAGCAGCACCCGCCACGATGCCTCGTGGGCGGTGTCCGCGTCCTGCGCGGCCACCATCTCGCCCTGGTCGGACTGGATGTGCGCCAGCTCGGCCGCCGAGACGCGCGGGTGCTTCTCGGGCTCGCGGTAGACCAGCTTCCAGCCGATGATCCAGAGCAGGCCCGCGACGCCAATCACGACGAAGGACATGCGCCAGCCGCTGAACGTGATCAGCGCGGTCACGATCGGGACGGAGAGCGCCGTACCGATCTGCTGGCCCATGTCGAACAGGCTCGACGCGAAGGCGCGTTCCCTGCGGGGGAACCACTGCGAGACGACCTTGACGTTGGCCGGCTGCACCGGCGCCTCGCCGATGCCCAGGCCGAGCCGGAACACGATGACCGAGCCGACGCCCTGGGAGAAGGCAGTCAGGGCGGTCCACACCGACCACCAGCCGACCGCGATCGGGTAGATGACCTTGGGCCCGAAGCGGTCGAGCAGCCAGCCGGACGGGAGCTGGAAGAGGGCGTACGTCCAGAAGAAGGCGGAGAGGAGGACCCCCTGCACCGCCGAACTGATGTGGAACTCCTTGGACATGAACGGCATCGCGACGCTGATGGCGGCGCGGTCGAGATAGGCGATGGTCAGCCCGAGGGCCGAGAATCCGACGATCGTCCAGCGCATACGGCTGCGCTCGCGAACGGGACTTCTCCCTGCTGGGGCGGACGTGCGCACGTTAGACTGGGGCATCGTTGCTCCTAGTGGGTAACGGCGACGCTCCTCGCGGAGCGTGGATCTCAGAGGTGCGGCCCGGGATCTTGGCGGTGAACGGGCCGCACCTCGTCTCATTCGGGTACGTCAGTGGGTTACGTCGGTCGGTCGTTTCAGTGAGTGAGTGCCTCCTCCTGAAGACCGTGAAGACCTTGAAGACCCTGAAGGCCCTGAGGGCTCCCGGGCTGCTGAAGATGCCGGGTCACGAATCCTTCGATGTGGCGGCGCACGAGCGTGGCGGCGGCGTCGGCGTTCCCTGACCGCACGCATTCGAGCACGGCCGCGTGTTCCCGCGACTCCTCCTGCCACGACGGCGACCGGGCCCAGGAGGACGCGGAGACCAGCGCCGTCTGGTCCCGGAGCCCGTCGAGCGAGCGGACCAGGAGCGGATTGCCGCACCCGGCGTAGAGACCGCGGTGGAAGTCCCTGTTGGCGGTCGAGCGGGTCGAGGCGTCCTCGGCCAGCGCCGCACGCTCCAACGCCTGTGCCGCGTCGGCGAAGTCACTGCCGGCGATGACACTTCGCCGTACCGCTTCCGGCTCCAGGAGCAGGCGCATGTCGTAGATCGCCAGCGCGTCCTGCTCGCTCAACTCCCGCACCGTGGTGCCGGCGAACGGCCGGATGACGACGAGGCCCGACCCCTCCAACGCCTTCAACGCCTCACGCACGGGCGTCTTCGACACACCGAACTCCCCCGCGAGCACGTTCTCCACCAGCGCGGTTCCCGGCTTGAACTCCCCATTGAGGATCGCCGCCTTGATGGCCTCGAGCACGTGCGCGGTCCGCGACGGCAGAGCAACCGGAGTGAAAGCAGGCAAGGTCGCACCCCCAAATGGAATCTCATATGTCATATACGACTGGACGGTAACTGCCTCGGACGGCAAGGGCAATGAGTGTGCGGCAAGGTTCCACGACCCGGCCCGCGGCTCGGGTCACTTGCGAGCCTGTACCGCTGACGGCCTGTGCGGGGTACGTGTCAGGCGGTCGGGTGGGCGTCGGGCCGCGCCGGGCGGATCCGCAGCGCCTTCACGCCGCTTCCCGTGGCGACGAGGAGGACGCCTTCGGCGGAGAGGTCGGCTCCCGTGATCGGTTGGGCGGAGATCAGGGCCGTGACGAGCTCCGCGTCGCCCTTCCGCTCGCCGCGCCGCCAGACGCGGACGTAGTCGGCGCCGCGGCTGAACCCGAGCGGCCCCGCCGCGCGCTCGTCCCCCGAGGGGCGCCGGATCCGGGCCGGGTCGGCGTCGATGACGGATCCGGTGGCGAGATCGTGCACCAGCACGGCGGGGGATTCGGGATCTCCGGCCTTCAACGAGCGTGCACCAGGCGTGCGTTGAGGTACCACGCTGACGGCGACCGCGAGCGGAGCCTCCTCGGCGCCGTCCGTCCCGTCCCTGGGCGGGAGCAGTGTGCCGACGGTCACTCCGTCGACCCCGGTGACCGGCACGCTCCACAAGGTGTGCCAGGGAAGGTCGGGCAGCGCCCGGCGCAACACCGCCGCGTACTCCGGCAGCCCGTCCTCGACGAACGCGGTCTCCAGGAGCGCGGCCCGAAGGACGGCGGGCGCCTGGGTGCGGGTGAGCAGCGGCGCCGTACGCAGATAGGTGCGCGCCGGCGCGTCCAACTGCGCGGAGGGCAGGGCCTCCACCGCGGCGCGCAGCAGCACCGGATCGGCGTGGGCGAACAGGTTGGGGTCGGTGAGGAGCCGGGGCAGCAGTCCGGCCTCCAGGGTGTGTCCCGCGATGCGGTCGCGCACGTACTCCGCGGCCTTCGACCAGTCCTGGTCGGGCACGGCCTCCAGCAAACGCATGGCGATCCGCGCCTGAGCGCCCGGCAGATCCGCGATGCCCGCCCGAACTGCCGCACCGATGCCGGGGTGTTGCAACGCGACGAGTGTCCGCTCGTCCTCGGGGATGTCTTCGCCTGCCCTCTGGACGGGGCGGATGAAGGGGGCGGCGAGCAGCATGCCCCGCGCCATGTCCTCGCTCATATCGCGCTCGGCAACGGCGGAGGCCAGCGGGGTCAGCAGACGCACGGGCAGGCCGTCGCCCTCGGCGAGGGCGAGGGGCGCGAGGATCTGCCGCAGGGTGCGGGGGTGGGCGCCGAGCCGCTGGGCGTGCAGGTCGAGCACTTCGCCTACGCTGCCCGGCAGTTGGCCGGCATCGGCCGCTGGGTCGAACCCCTCCGGGTGCGTCAGGATCGACTGGACGGCGAGGTGCACGGTCAGCCGGCTGCCCGCGCCGTCGCTCGCGCGCCGGGCGATCGCCTGGGCGAGCGCGCGACGGGCGCCGGGGTCGGTCGTGAACGGCAGTTCAGGGGCGCCGAATTGGGGGTTGAGTTGCGCCTCGGCCTGGAGCACGAGTCCTTCGGGGTCGGCCCACTCGGGTGCGTCGAGGTCGATGATCCGGGCCACACCAGTCGGCAGGCCATCGGCGAGTTCGGCGGCGAACTCCCGTGGTACCTCGGCGAGAAGGCGCAGGGATGCGACGGCGGCGAGGGGCTTCAGCACCTCGCGCACCACGCGCGCGGGCTCCCCCGCCGCCCGCACCGGTCCGGCGAGGTCCACGTCCGGCACCACGATCGTCACCGGCCGCCCGGACGCGGCGAGTTGGCCGAGTTCGGGGACGATGTCGGCGGTGCGGGTCGCGGACAACTCGTAGTGGTCGGCGAGCAGCCACAAGGTCTGCGCGGCCGTCAGCCCGGCGGTGCTCGGCACCGCGGGCGCGGGCAGGTCCGGCGGCACGGTCGCCGGGTCGAACGCGTCCAGCTGGAGCCCCTTGCGGTACTCCGGGTCGCAGAACATCAAGAATCCGGTGAGCAGTCGCGAACACCCGGTGCCCGGGCTCCCGGTGAGGATGACGACCCGGGGTGCGCCCGGCCACTCCATCCGCCACGCGGCGAGCGCTCGCAGCGCGGCGTTGCGTCCCCCTATGTACGGGTGGGGCTCATGGGCGGCCTGGGCCCGCTCCCGGGCCTGGGTCGGGCTGGTCATCGTTCCCCCGTCGTCCTGTCCGTCCGGCACCGTCACATCACGTTGACCGTACGGCGTTCATCCTATGGGCGTCGCACGGGGCCAATCGCGCCCCGATCGCCGCTTGTTACGCATGCCGGGGGCCGTCACCGTTCGGCATCGGGCCCGAAGAGGTTGTCGAGCGCGCGGTCGACGACGGACTCCACGTCCTCCTCGCCCGGCGGCACGAGCACGTACGTACGCAGCAGGAAACGGCGGAGGGCCGAGGTGTCGAACTGGACGACGGCCATCCCCTGCGGCGCGTGCAGCTCGACGACGGTGCGGGCGCGGCCGCACGGCCACACGTGGACGTCCCCGGTCCCCGTCGGCACACGCAGGCCGTCGTCGAGGAGGGTGCGGGCGAAGGCCCACGTCACTTCGACCCCGTCGAGCGTGGCCTCGGCGGGGAACGCCAGCACGAGGGCGAGCGGATCGGCCGACTTGTAACGGAGGGTGACATTGACACTGCGCTCGGGTCCCTGCCCCTCGGCCGTGATGAGGCGGGCGCGGGCGGGCTGTTCGAGCGTGACGGGCAGCGTGGTCGGCATGGCAGGTCCCTTTCTGCGCTGCGGGTTCCAGATGCCAGTTCGACGCGGCAGCGGGGCGCGGCATTACGGCGTTTCCGGAAAAGCCCGTTGTGACCTGTACCACTCACCCCTCCATAATCCGACATTTGTGAATTACGGTTTCAAACTCCCCGCCCGATCCGCAGTCGGGCGGAGCACTGCCGACGTCGGACGGAACGGAAGACTCCTGCCATGACCGACGGCCCTGCCGCCGCGCCGATACCCGCCGCCGCCACGGAAGACGGCCTCAGCCCCGCCGCGTACGCGCGGATCTACGAGGCGGAGCAGCCCCGCCTCGTCGCGTACGCGCGCTCACTGACCGGCAGCCCCTGGCTCGCCGACGATCTTGTCGCCGAGGCGCACTTCCGGGTCTGGCGGCGCCTCGCCGCCGGGCATGACATCGACAACGTGGCGGCGTACCTGACGACGACCGTGCGGAATCTGGCCGCGTCCGCCGGGCGCGGGGCGGCCCGCGAGACACCCCTCGACCCGCACGCCGGCATCGAGCCGGTGCAGGTGTCGAACGGTTCATACGGCTCGTACGGTTCATACGGTTCCGGGTCCTACGGCGACCAGGACCCGGCCGTCCGCGCCTCCGCCGTGGACCTGCTGTCCCAGGTACTCGGACAGCTGCCGAAACGGTGGGTGAAGGCGCTGTGGCTCTCCGAGGCGGAGGGCCAGCCGCTGGAGGCGGTGGGCCGCGGCATCGGCGCGGGCCGTGGGGCGACGGCCGTGCTGCTGCACCGCGCGCGGGAGGGCATGCGGCAGGGGTTCCTGCGGGCGCATCCCGGGACCCCGGACGATCCGGCGTGCGAGAGCCACTGGGACCGGATGCCCGCGCACGTGCGTGGCAGCGCGTCCGCGCGCCAGTCGGAGAAGCTCCTCGCGCACGTCGACGGCTGCGACGACTGCCGGGCGCGGCTCGCAGTCCTGCTGCGCGCCAACGACCGGCTGCCGGCCCTGGTGGGTCCGGCGCTCCTGATCTTCGTGCTCGGCGGGGCCGGGAAGTTCCTGGTGCCGCTCGCGGCCGGGGCGGGGGCCACCGGAGCCGCGGCGGGCGGCCACGGGGCCGGTTCCGGGCTGCTGCATGGCGTACGACACGCGCTGACCGGCGGGGCGAAGGCGCAGGGTGCCGTGGCCGGGGTGCTCGGGGTGTCGGTGGCGGGGGCCGCCATCGCGGGCGGGCTCATGCTCAGCGGGCACGACGACACGGTGCCGCCGCAGAGGTCCGCGGTGGTGCGGAGCGAGAGCTCCGCCGGGCGTGACAGTTCCCCGCCGCCCCCGTCGTCGCATCCCTCAACCTCGGCTTCACGCAAGCCCGTTGCTCCGCAGGACCGGCCCTCAGCCGGCCCCGACTCCCAGGCGGCGCCGGGCGGCTCCGCGGCCACGAAGCCACCGGCCGCGTCGCCGGACCCCGCGAGCCCGACCACTCCCCCGGACCCACCCGCGGCCGAGCGACCCGCACCGGAAAAGCCCACGGCGGACGAGCCGCCGTCCACCGACACCCCGACCGAAGCACCCACCCCCTCTACGGCACCGCCTACACCGACACCCACCCCGACATCGCCGACGCCGACATCACCGACACCGACGCCGACTCAAACAGCCAAGCCGTCCACCCCGTCGAATCCCGCCCCCACGCCCACGCCCACCCCCACCGAACCGGAGCCCAGCACCCCCGCTCCCACCTGCACCCCGTGGCTCGGCCCGATCTACATCTGCCGCGCCGGCTGACGCCATGGCACGCGGGTCACCCGTCAGAAGGACCCTGACCCCGCGTGCTCCCCCCACCGTGTCGACCACGTCCCTGAGTTGGGCGCGCGCGGTGATGCCGAGTTCGGGAAAGGCCCGGTACAGGTGTGATTCGAGGAGGACGAGGACGGCGCCCGCGCCAGCCGTGCGCGCATGTTCGCGCACGCCGCCGACACCAACGCCCTGGTGCTCCCGGCCCACCTGCCCGGCCACGGCGCCTTCGAGCTGCGCCGGGAGGGTTCCGGCTTCCGGCTGGCCACCTAGGCGCCGTTCACCCTCACTTGATGGCCGCGTAGGCGAGGAGGTGAGCCCGACGATCCGGCTCCGGGGAGGGGACTACCGCTCGTCGAGAACGCCGGGGGTGTCGTGCAGGGCCACGCTCTGGCGCAGCGGGACGCGGCCCACGTCGATGGTGTGCATCGGTGATGTCTCGTCGCCGGCGCCGAAGGCGATGCCGAACAGCAGCTTGAGGTCCTCGGGGATGTCGAGGGTGCGGCGGACTGTGTCGGCGTAGACGCCGAGGACGGCCTGTGGGATGCCGCGGTAGCCGCGTGCGGTCAGCGAGAGCAGGAAGTTCTGGGCGTACATGCCGATGTCGCCGGCCGCGCGCACCCCGTCGCCCAGTACGGGCATGAAGAGGAGGGCGACGTGGGGTGCTCCGTAGAACCTCAGGTTCTCCCGTACGACCTCCTTGCGGCCCTCCCGGTCCGAGCGCTGGACGCCGCGGGTTCCGTAGACGACGGCCGCGTGCGCGTGTGAGCGCTGCTGGTAGATGCCGTCGCCGTAGTCGGTGCTGAAGTCGGGAGAGGTGCGGTCCTCTTCGTACGCCTTCAGGAGTGCCTCGCTCAGGGCGTCGCGTGCCGCGCCCGAGGCGATGTGGACGTGCCACGGCTGAGTGTTGCTGTTCGAGGGCGCGGTCTGCGCGTCCTCCAGTACGCCGCGGATCTCCGCCGCGGGCAGCGGGGTGGGCAGGAACTGCCGCGGAGAGTGCCGGGCGCGTATGAGATCGGTGAGGGACGGGGTGGCGGTGTGCAAGGCGTTTCCTTTCGGATCGTTGAGGCACGCGGGGGCGTGGGCGCCGCGCCTCGGCGTCGGTGTCAGCGGTGGGCGGCGCGGTTCATCTCGACGATGTCGTCCAGGGTGGGGGCGGGTCCCAGGGCGGCGAAGCGCTCCAGCATTCCGGCGCGGACGGCCGCGTCCTTGTCGCGGTCGGCGGCGGCCAGGGCGGCCGGAAGCTCGTCCAGGGTGAGCTCGGTGCAGTAGGCGGGGCCCATCGGCTGCTGGCGCCAGGAGTCGGCCAGTGCCCCGGCGTCGTACGGGTCGAATCCGGTGTCGTCCACCAGGCGCATGGCCACCTGCTTGGCCTCCGCGGAATCGCCGGCGACCGGGATGGCGATGCGGCCCGCGGCACCGGCCGGCAGGCCCCTGGTGCGCTGGGTCTCGGCGAGGGCGGCGTTCCATGCCTTGATCACGGGGCGGCCCAGGAGCTCGGCGGTGTGCACGCTCTCGACGGCGCCGTTCTCGACGGCCTCGATGCGCCCACCGAGGTGCGGGTAGTAGTTGGACGTGTCGATGACCACCGTCTCGGCGGGAACGGAGGCGAACAGTTCGGCCAGCTGTCCCGCCACCCCGAAGGGGACCGCCAGGACGACGGCGTCCTTGCCCTGGACGGCTTCCTGGAGTGTCACGGCGCGCGCCCCGTTCTCCAGCACGGCGGGCTCGACGCCCTCGGGACCGCGGGCGCCCGCGACCTCGACGTCGTGCCCGGCTCCACTGAGTTTGCGGGCCAGATTGCCGCCGATCGCACCGGCTCCGATAACGCCTATTCGCATGATTTGTCCTTCCAAAGGGCGCACTGCCCCAAGGCAGCGCGAGGTGAGGGTGGGAGTGGGGTGGGGCCGTTGAGGGCAGCCCAAGTCCCGTCGGGGCGCCGGGAGTTCCGGCGTTCGGTCAGAGGGTCAGAGGGTCACAGGGAGCGCGGAGGGGTGACCCGTGGACTACATCTGGGTGCCCTGCGCGCGGTAGCCGTCGGCGATGATCGCGCGGACGCGGTCGAGCGACTCCTCGTCGGTGGCGCCCGCGCCCTTGAGCCAGGCGACCGAGATCGCCGCGAGGAACAGGTCGTACCCGCGCACCGACTCGCGTACGTGTCCCGCCTGTTGGGCGGCGCGCACGTACTCCTCGGTGGCGGTGATGACGGTGTCGCACGGGAGCGTGAGCGGGTTGTCCGGGTCCTGCGCCCTGGCCGCGGCCATGAGCGGCTCCGGCAGCCCGCTGAAGGCGCTGAAATACTCCTCCAGCGCCCGCAGCCACTGCTCCAACGCCTGGGCGGCGTCCCCGAGTTGCGCGATGTCCGCCTGGCGGGCGACCAGCTCCTCGGAACGCGCTTGCAGTACGTTCGCCAGCAGCGCCTCCCGGGTGGGGAAGTGCCGGTACAGGGTGCCGGGCCCCACGCCCGCCTCCTTGGCCACCGCCTCCAGGGACGTCCCGACCCCGTACGTCAGGAAGTGACGCTGGGCCGCCTCCAGGAGGGCCACGCGGTTGCGCTGAACGTCGGCGCGGGGTTTGCGTCCCTGCTGCCCCTTGGCATCCATGCGCCCTCCTACGCCGTCCGACCCTGCGGAATCACAAAAACGGAGACTGCCTCCGTACTCATTCGAGAGTAAAACGGAGGCAGTCTCCGGTCAAGCCGGCGAGCCGCTGGCCCTCAGGCCCGCTCGGGCGCGAGGACGATGTCGAAGCGCGCACGGGACCAGGTGTCCCGGACGGTCCGGCCGTCCGGCGCGGGTGTGCCGGCGGGCTGCCGCTCGAAGTCCGTCACCAGGGACTCCCTGACGCCGAACACCGCGTCGGAGTCGAGGAGTTCGTCGCCCCGCACGAAGATGTGTGTCACCAGTGTGCGGCAGCCCTCGTGGGAGACCTTGAAGTGCAGGTGCGAGGCCCGCATCGGGGAGCGGCCCACCGTCTCCAGCAGCTCCCCCACCGGTCCGTCGTGCGGAATCGGGTACGGAGTCGGGGTGACCGCCCAGAAGCGGAACCGTCCCTGGGAGTCGCTGACCAGGTGGCCGCGCGCTGCGGTCCGCCGGTCGTCGTACTGGACGTCGTAGTGGCCGGTCTCGTCCGCCTCCCACACCTCGATCCGGGCCCCGGCCAGGGGTGTGCCGGACGTGTCGGTGACCGTCCCCTCGACCCAGCAGGGTTCTCCGGGCGCCCCGGCGGAGATGTCACCGCCGAGCGGCACGGCGGGAGAGTCCTCCACGAAGAAGGGGCCGAAGACGGTGGCCTCGGTGGCGTCGCCGTACGCCTCGTTGTTGACGGTCACGGTCTGCATGGACGCGCCGAGGACGTCGGACAGGAGGATGAACTCCTGGCGGCGGTCGTCGGTGATGTCACCGCAGCGGGTGAGGAACTCGATGGCCCGGTTCCACTCCTCCTCCGTGAGCCGGACCTCCCGGATGCAGGCGTGCAGATGGCGCACGAGGCTGCTGAGCAGCTGCCGCAGCCGGGGGTCGGGGCAGTCGTCGAAGGAGGCCGTGACGCGGTCGACCAGTTCTGCCTCGCGGAGCTGCTGCTCGGGGCCGGGCGCCGTCCGGGGCGGGTGGGTGGTCATCGGGGGAGGTCTCCTTCCCAGGCCGCTCGCAGCAGCGCGCTGAGCCGGTCCCGGGTCACGGGGGCGGGGTTGCCTTCCGGCACGGCGGCGAGGACGGGGTCCACGGCTTCGGCGATGCCGCTGCGGGGCATGCCGAGATCCTTGAGCGCTGTCGGAGGGGCCAGCCGGGCGTAGAGGGCGGCCAGGCCCCCGGTCGCGGTGGGCGCGCCGAGCGCGGCGGCGATCCTGCGTTCGGCCTCGGGGGCGTGGGGTGCGTTCAGCGCGAGGACGTGCGGCAGGACGGCGGCATGGGTCTGCGCGTGCGGGAGGTCGAAGCGGCCGCCCAGCACATGGCAGATCTTGTGGTGCAGGCCGGATCCGGCGGAGGCGAAGACGATCGCGGCGAGGTAGGCGCCGTAGAGCATCTGCTCGTGGCCCGCCAACTGGTCGGGATGCGCGGCGACTTCGGGCAGTCCGCCGCTCAGCGCGCGGGCCGCCTCTTCGGCCAGGGCGCGGTCGATGGGGTCGGCGCGCGGCCCCCACATCGCGTCGACGCAGTGCGCCAGGGCGTTGAGGCCGCTGGCGACCGCGAGTTCGCCGGGGAGGGTGAGAAGGAGCGACGCGTCGTAGACGACGGTGGCGGGGAGCACCGCGGCGTCCACGCCGGTCGTCTTGACGCCGTCCCGGGTCAGCCCCCAGACGTTGGTCCCCTCCGAGCCCGCGTAGGTGGTGGGCACGGCGATGATGGGCAGCCCGGTGGTCAGGGCGACGGCCTTGGCGAGGCCGGTCGCCGAGCCGCCTCCGACACACACCAGGGCGTCGGCGGCGTGCTCCTGTGCGACCGTACGGGCGCGTTCGGCCGTCTCGACCGGGACGTGCTCGACCACCTCGTCGTGGACCCGCGCCCCCGTCAGCCGCTCGGTGAGGGCCGTGGTCAGCGGCGCGGCGGACGGGCCGGCGACGATCAGGACCCGTTTCGATCCGAGCCGGGCCACTTCGTCGACGACGGCGCGGACGGCCTCGCCCGGCGCGAACACGACGCGCTGCGCGGGGGTCTCGTGTACGAACTTCATTCCGCACATGCTGCCCTGCCCGAGGGCGCGGGGCAGCCGGTCAGTCCGCTGGCCGGACCGACGGGCCGCGCCGGACGGCGGTCAGCCGGCCATGCCGACGCGCTGCCGGGGATCCGTACGGGAGGAGCCCTGCCGTTGCAGGCCGCGGCCGATGTCGGCCGCCGTCGCGAGGAGCGCGTGGATGAGCTGCTGGTCGTCGCGGCGGTCGGCCGGGACCGTCGCGGAGATCGTGGCGATGACACGGTCGTCCCCGAAGTACACGATCGGCACGGCGAAGCTCTTGTACCCGTGCATGCACGACTCCCGTTCCTGGGCCCACCGGCGCTCGCGGATCTGGGCCAGTTCGGCGCGCAGCGCGGCCGGGTCGAGCCGGTCGCCCGTCGGGGCGCCGTCGGCGCGCTGCGCCTCCAGGTCCGCGATGACGTCCTCCTGGTCGTCGCTGTACGCCAGCAGGACCCGGCCGGAGACGGTGAGCAGCCGGGACACGTTCGATCCGACGGCCGCGACGACGGCGGCCTCCCGGCGGCCGCCCAGCCGCTCCAGGTAGCAGCACTCGGTGCCGTGCGGCACGGCCAGGTGGACCACGGCCTGGGTCGCGGCCCGCAGGTCGAGCATCGCCGGACGCGCGACGGCCCGCAGGTGGGCCGGTCCCGGGACGAGTCGGCCCAGCTCGAAGATGCGCCAGCCGAGCTGGTAGCCCCGCGCGGTGCGGCTGAGATAGCCGAGCTGGACGAGCTCGGTCCCGAGCCGGTGCACGGTCGCCTTGGGCACTCCTGAGCGGCGGCTGAGCTCGCTCAGACCGAGGCAGGTCGAGCCGGAGGAGAAGGCTCCGAGCACCAGGTGTGCTTTGCCGAGCACGGAGCTCATGTGCGGTTCGGGGGCCGCGGGCCGGGCCTCCGGGGCGGCCTGCTCCACGGTGTCGAGTTCTGCCCGGGCGCTCGCTCGCATACCGCTTCCCCTCGCCGATTCCAGTGAACACCAGTGATTTTTCAAGCTCGGCCAACCGAATGGCAACCCCCACCCACCCGGGCAGGCCAGGAACGACGGCCCCGGAGAGCGACGCCGATCCGCCCAGCGGACCAATCGGTTCCTTCCGTGGCGCACGGCGGAGAGGCTGCCGACATGAGTAGCCAAGACACCATCGACACCCTGGTCAAGCGCATCGAGGTCCTCGAGGCCGAGGCCGACATCCGCCGCATTCAGGCCCGTTACATGTTCCTGTGCGACACACCGTGCCCGGAGTACGGGGTGGAGAACGACGAGCAGCGCATCGAGCTGATCCTCGACCTGTACACGGACGACGCCATCTGGGAGGGCGTCGGCGAGTACTACGACAACCAGTTCGGCCGGGCCGAGGGCAAGGAGGCGATCCGCGCGCACTTCAACCGCTTCTGGCCGAAGGACCAGAACCCGAAGCTGCTCCTGAACGCCCACTGGCTCACCTCGGAGCAGATCCACGTGTACGGGGACGAGGCCGACGGCCAGTGGATCCACTTCCAGCCGTGGCTCTTCGAGGACGGCAAGTCCCTGATCCGCGCCAGCCGGCTCAACAACGCCTTCCGCAAGGTCGACGGCGAGTGGAAGGTCACGCGGACCCGGACCGAGAACGTCGCCATCGCCGACCTGCCGGACTTCTTCGCCAGCAGCTACCCGAAGGACTCCGTCCTGCTCAAGGCGCCGGGTACGAACCACACCAACGAGCACGCCGCCGGCGCCTGAGACCGTCACCTGGTGAGGTGTCGCTCCACCCACACCGCGGCGCGCAGGGCTGCCGCTTCGGATTCCGCGATCACCTGGAGTCCGAGCGGCAGCCCTGCCGCGTTTCGCAGCCCGGGCACGGCCACCGTGGGCAGGCCGAGGGCCTGCCACGGGCGGCTGAGCACGGGATCGCCGGTGGCGTCGAGCCCCCGCGGTGCCGCTCCGGGTGCGGCCGGGCCGAGTACCGCGTCGTACTGGGACAGGAGCGCGCCGAGTTCGGTGCGTGCGGCGGAGACCAGGCGGCGCGCGGCGAGGTAGTCGGCCTCCGGGGTGGCCGCGCCGGTTCGGAGCAGTCCGGCGAGCGGCTCGCTGAGGCGGTCGGCCCGCTCCAGTTCGGCGGAGCGTTCGCGCGCGGCCTCGTAGGCCATCACCACCGGGTGTGCCGCGGCCACTTCGGCGATCAGCCTCTCCAGCGGGAAGGCGTGGACCCGTGCGCCGAGGTCGCTGAGCCGTCCCTCGGCCGAGGTGAGCGCCGAGCCCATCTCGTCGGACACGGCCTCCAGCGGGGCGGCGTTCCAGAGCGCGATGCGCGGGGCGCGCTGGGTGCCCTGCGCGTCGCGGGCCGGGTCCGGTTCGCCGGTGAGCGCCGCCCAGGCGAGGGACACGTCGGCGGTGGTCGCCGCGTACACGCCGTGCGCGTCGAGGCTCGGGCTGAGGCCGGCGACGCCGTCGGTGGACAGGTGACCGTGGCGCAGCACGAGCGAGGCGACCCCGCAGTACGCGGCCGGCCGGGTCACCGAACCGGCGGTCTGGGAGCCGATGGCCAGCGGGACCTGTCCCGCGGCGACCGCCGCGGCCGAGCCGCTGGAGGAACCGCCGGGCGTGTGCCGCAGGTCGGCGGGGTTGCGGGTGGGGCCGGGCGCGAAGAAGGCGAACTCCGTGGTCACGGTCTTGCCGACGGGGATCGCCCCGGCCGCCCGCCAGGCATCGACGACGGGGGCGTCCCGTTCGGCGGGGCGGGCGTCGGCGCGCAGCACCGAGCCGCACCGGGTGGGCAGCCCGGCCAGGTCGATGATGTCCTTGACGCCCATCGGGACGCCGCCCAGGGGGCCATGGCCGACGGCTCCGGGTGTGTCCTCGAAGGCCACCCAGGCACGTACCTGCTCCTCGGTCCGTGCGATGCGGTCTCGGCTGCGTCGCAGGGCCTCTTCGGGCGTGGACCGCCCCGATCGCAGGTCTTCGACGAGCCCGGTCAGGGACCAGGGCTCCCAGACGGAGTCGCTCACTCGGTCCCCCTCTGCGCGTCGGTCCCCCATCGTGTGTCGGTCCCCCTCTGTGTGTCGGTCCCCCACTGTGCGTCGGTCCCCCACTGTGCGTCCGCCTCCCAGAAGTCGACGCCGCCGGCGCTCACACCATGGCGCCAGTCGGAGGTGCGCCGCAGGGCCGGTTCGACCCGCGCGGTCTCATCGTCCGCCGCGTCCGGGCCGTCCTCGGGAACACCCCAGTGCACCCACCCCAGTTCGCGCCCGTCCGCGTCGTGCACGAACAGGTCCACGTGCTTCCAGCCGTAGCCGTGGTTGTCGTTGTAACAGGTGAGGGTCATCCGCGGGGCGCGGTCCTCCGGCTCTCTCTCGTCCATGCTCCGCTGCTCCTCCAGGTCTTCGGGTGGGCGGGGTCGGCGGCCGTGACCGCGCGTCCGTTCCGCCACTGGATACGACCACATCGCCCCGCCGTTCTCGGTCCGTCGGTCCACTGACCGGTCCGACCCGTCGCATCGGCACAACCGATGGCTGAGCATCCGACTGGGCCTGTTACCAGCACGAAGGAGCGAGCATGGGTGATGTCCCCGAGCCAATGGCCGGCGAGAAGTGGCAGGCGGTGCTTGCGGAACTGACGGAGCGGCGTGCGGAGTTCAACGCCCAGGGGTACGTCCCGCGTGACTTCATCGAGAAGCTCATGCCGTTCGGTGTCTACCGGCACGCCACCCCGATCCGCTTCGGCGGGTGTGTGCTGCCGCCCCACCAGTTCCTCAGGCTCGTCGAGGAGGTCGGACGCGTGGACGGGTCGACAGCCTGGGTGGTCGGCTTCGCCTCCGCCAACACCTACCTCGGCGCGCTCCCCGTCGGCACCCAGGAGGAGATCTACCGCAAGGGCCCGGATGTCGTCGTGGCCGGCGGCCTCTTCCCGATGCAGCGGGCGGAGCGGACCGCGGGCGGTTTCCGGGTGAGCGGCCGGTGGAAGTTCGCCAGCGGCTGCATGGCCGCCGACTACATCAACGTGGGCCTGGTCGACGAGTCCGCGGGCGGGCAGCCCCGAGCGGCCCTGCTCCCGGCCGATCAGGTCACCATCGTGCAGGACTGGGACGTGAGCGGGATGCGCGCCTCGGGCTCCTTCGACACGGTGCTCGACGACGTCGAGATCCCGCTGGAGTGGACCTACGTCCGCGGTGGCGCCTCGCAGATCGACGAGCCCCTCTTCCGCTACCCCCTGATCGGGTATCAGGCGCAGTGCCATGCGGCCATCGGGCTCGGCGTGGCGCTCGGCGCCCTCGACCACGCGCAGCGGTCCGGCTCCTACCGGGGCATCACGGGCGCACCGCCGGTCGGTGAACGGGCCTACTACCGCACGGAGTTCGCGCGGGCATACGTCGCGCTCCAGTCGGCGCGCCGCTATTTCCTGGACGTGGCCGAGGAGGTGTGGGAGACCGTCAGCGCGGGGGAAACGGCGACCCGGGACCAGATGGCCCGCATCCGGCTCAGCGCCGTGCACGTCTCCGACACCGCCGCGCAGGTCGTCCACGACCTGTCCAAGGTGTCCGGGGCGGCGATCATCCAGAACTCGCACCCGCTGAACACGATCCGGCTCGACGCCCAGGTCCCCCAGCTGCACGCCTCGCTGAGCCAGCACCTCTACGACGACGCCGGGGCCGTCCTGCTGGGCCTCGACCCGACCACCCCCGGCTTCCTGGGCCCCGCCGGCCCCCGTACGGGCCCGGACCGGTCCGGGAGCAGCAACACCGAGGAGAAGAAGAGCGCATGACCATCGAATTCACCGCGGACACCATCCATCAACTGGAGCCGGCCGACCTGGTGCAGGAGGACCGCGTCGCCGCGCGCGTCTACACCGACCCGGAGATCTTCGAACGCGAGATGACCCAGATCTTCGAGAAGACCTGGATCTGGGTGGCGCACGAGAGCGAGCTCCCCAAGCCGGGCAGCTTCAAGTCGACGTCCGTGGGCCGCAATCCGGTGATCGTCACCCGGGACCGCAAGGGCGTCGTCCACACCCTCGTCAACCGCTGCCGGCACCGCGGCGCCAGCCTGTGCGAGAAGCCGCGCGGCGAGGCCAACGGCTTCACCTGCCCGTACCACGCCTGGTCCTACGGCCTGGACGGGCGGCTGCGCGGCATTCCCTACCCCGACGGCTACGAGGGGGTGATGAGCAAGGACGAGATGGGGCTGCACAAGCTGCGCACCGAGAGCTACCGCGGCCTGATCTTCGCCACCTTCGACCACGACGCGGAGCCGCTGGAGGAGTTCCTCGGCGATGTGCGCGGGTGGGCGGACCGGTTCATGAAGCAGGGCGGCGGCTATCCGCTCAAGGTGCTCGGCACCCACCGCTTCAGGTTCCGGGGCAACTGGAAGATCCAGCTGGAGAACACCACCGACGGCTACCACTTCCCGATCGTGCACCGCTCCTGGATGAGTTCGGTGGACGGCGAGACGGCCGACATGCTGAGCTTCATGACCGACCCGGCGTCCACCTGCCACGACCTCGGCAACGGGCACAGCGTGATGCACATGGTGCCGGCGCACATGGACCTCGACGCCGATGACGGCAACGAGCCCCTGCAGCCCCGATTCGACGGCCTGGTCGAGGAGTTGAAGCAGGGCGGCGCCGATGACGCGCAGGTCCGCAAGCTGGTCCGCGCGATGCACGGCACCGGCTCGAACCTCAACCTGTTCCCCAACGTCGGCCTGTCCTCGGCGTTCTTCCGGGTGCTGCGCCCGGTCAGCGTCGACGAGACGATCGTCGAGCACATCGCGCTCGGCATCGACGCCCCGGAGGAGATCGCGGGGCCGATCCGCCGCGAACGCCTGCGCATCCACGAGCACTTCCAGGGCCCCTTCGGCTTCGGCACCCCCGACGACGCCGAGGGCTGGGACCGCGTGCAGCGCGGCGCCCGCGCCTGCCCGGAGATGCCGATCATGGTGAACCGCGGCCTGAAGCGCGAGGCCGAGGCCCCCGAGGGCTGGGCCACCTCGCACAGCACCGACGAGACCGGTATGCGGGCCGCGTACCGCAAGTGGAAGAAGATGATGAGCAATGGCTGACACCACCACCGCCACCGTTACCCCCGCCGTCCCCCTCGACGACCCGCGCGTCGTGCGGTCCATCGAACTCCTGTGGCGCGAGGCCGACTTGCTCGACCGCAAGGAGTACCTGGCCTGGAACGAGCTGTACGCCGAGGACGGCATCTACGTCGTCCCGCTCGACGCCACCACCGAGGACTTCGACAACGAGCTGAACATGGTCTACGACGACGCCCGGATGCGGGCCATGCGCGTGGCGCGCCTCACCGAGGGGTACGCCATCGCGGCGGTCGACGCGGCCAGGACCGCGCGCACCGTGTCCCGCTTCGTGCCCGTGGAGGTCGCCGACGACTCGGTGTCGCTGCGCGCCACCCAGGTCCTCGTCGCATACAAGCGCGGCAACCACCAACTGTGGGCGGCGGACGTCGAGTTCACGGTCCGGCTCGGCGCGGACCGGTCCGCGGACCGCATCGTCCGCAAGGTGATCCGCCTCGTGGACGCCGAGGACGCCGTGCCCGCCGCGGGGTTCCTGCTGTGAGTTCCCTGAGTCAACCTCTAGGCGGTTTTGGGCATGTCGAGCGCCGGTTTGATCTTGTTGTTGGCTTGATGGATCTCGGGGTCGTAGCAGGTGCCGGTGCGCCAGCAGGCCCAGATCACACGGAGCCACGAGCGGGCGAGGATGCGGGCCGAGTGCGGGTGGCGTTTCTTGGCGGTCCGGGCGTCGTTGTAGATCTTTGCGGCCCAGTCACTGCCGTGTCGGCTGTTGTCGGCGTAGGTGACGATGGCCTGCCGGGCA
Source organism: Streptomyces fractus (assembly GCF_049844455.1). NCBI lineage: Bacteria > Bacillati > Actinomycetota > Actinomycetes > Kitasatosporales > Streptomycetaceae > Streptomyces > Streptomyces fractus. The sequence continues at coordinate 1,115,003 of NZ_JBMYHI010000002.1, forward strand.
CGTCTGTTGGTCGCGTAGCGGAAGGTCACCACGCGGGACTTTCCGGATGCCCGGGTCACCGGGACGACGCCGGTCTCGGCGATGAACTGCTCGCTGGTGCGGGAGCGTTCGAGGATCGGGCCGAGCTCACCGATGATCTGGCCGAGATTGACCGTGCCGATGCGGGGCATGGTCGCGAGGAGTGGCGCGTAGGGGTGGGTGGCTACCGCGTCCGCGATGGACTTGTCCAGGGCCTGGATGGTCGCGCGGATGCCCCGCACGAGCTGGACCTGGGTGCGTACCAGCTGTCCGACGACGTTCTTGCTGAGGCGGGAGGCCGCGGTGGGAGCGGAGCGCAGGCGCCCGATCAGGACGCTGCCGGGGCGCTTTCCCGAGTATCCCTGCCGTTTGCACCAGGCTTCCAGTCGTCCGGCGGTGAGCTCGGCGGCCGCGGACGGGGTGGGGTATCGCTCCAGGAAGGTCAGCGCGATATCGCTGTCGAGGCTGGAGAAGACGGCCTTGCCGCCGGGCCAGTGTGCGTCCAGGAGGGCCGCGAGCTGGTTGACAGCCGCGATGCGGGCCTCGACGTGATCGGCCCGCTGCCGAGTGAGGGCCTGCAGGTCCATGGTGGCCTGCTCGGTGGGCTCCAGGCGGGGCAGGAAGTGGCCGTCGGTGCGCAGGTAGTCGGCGAGCTTGAGGCTGTCGCCGGCGTCCGTCTTGGCCTTGGATGCGCCCCATCGCGGGCGCATCGCGTGGAAGGCGTTGGGATGCACCGGCACCACGGGGTGCCCGGCGGCCAGCAGCCTGTCCACGGCCAGGCCGCGGGTAGTCTCGATGGCCACCGGAAGGTCCGCCGGGGCACCGCACTTCGCCAGCTTGGCCAGCGTCCTGGCGATGCCGTCCTCGGTGTGCGAGAACTCCCAACGGTCAACCCTCGCACCAGAGTTGTCCATGACCGTCACGTCGTGGGTCTCGGTCGCCCAGTCCCAGCCGATGTACACGAAAGAAGCACCTCTGTGTCGTGCGCCAAGGACCTGCCCGGTGGTGAGGACGTCTGCCGGGAGCTCATTAATCGGCCCTCTGCGGGGCGTGTCCCTGAAGCCGATCAGACGGCCTCGGCCCGGCGGGGCTGGCATAACTCACAGTGGCCGTCGAGCAGCTCGCGACACAAGCCATGCACCCACCGGGACCGAGAGGTCACAACCCTACTCGTGAGGGCTGCAGAAGGGATGGTCCTCTAATGAGCGTCGCCGTCGAGGTGGCCGAGATCGTGGAGGAGAGCGCGGCGGTCCGCTCCCTGCGGCTGCGCAGGGCCGACGGCGCCGCGTTCGGCCCCTTCGCCGCGGGCGCGCACGTCGATGTGACCGGGCCGACCGGGGTCCTGCGCCAGTACTCGCTGGCGGGCGACCCGGCCGACCGCTCGTCCGTGCTCATCGCGGTCAAGCGGGAGGCGGAGTCGCGGGGCGGCTCGGCCGCGCTCCACCGCACCGCGGTCGGCGACGAGTTGACGATCGGTCAGCCGCGCAACCTGCTGGGCATCGCCGAGGGCGCCGACCGGCATCTGCTGGTGGCGGGCGGCATCGGCGTCACCCCGCTGCTGAGCATGGCGTACGAACTCCACCGCCGCGGCGCCGACTTCGCGCTGCACTACTTCGTACGCTCGCGGGACGACCTCGCCTTCGGGGACCTGCTGGAGCGCCGCGCCGAGTTCCGCGACCGGGTGACCCTGCACATCGGGCAACCGCGGACCGAACATCCGGACATCCTGCGTCCGTCGGCGGCCACGCTGACGCCCGAAAGCCATGTGTACACCTGCGGCCCAGTCGGCTTCATGGACCAGGTAACCGCCGTCTTCGCCCCGGTCGTGGGCGAATCGCAGGTGCATGTCGAGCACTTCTCCGCGGAGCCGGTCGACGCCTCGGACAACACATCGTTCACGGTGGAGCTCGACACCGGCGAGGAGTTCGAGGTCCCCGCGGACCGGTCGATCCTCTCCGTGCTTGAGGAGGCGGGCATCCCGGTCGGCAAGTCCTGCGAGGAGGGCATCTGCGGCTCGTGCGTCTCCGGACTGCTCGAGGGAACCGCCGACCACCGCGACCACTGCCTGTCCGCCGCCGAGCACGCGGCCGGCACGGAGATCGCGCTCTGCGTCTCGCGGGCACGCTCCGACCGGCTCCGCATCGAGCTGTACTGACCGACCGTCGGCCCGGGTTCTCGACGACACCGGCCCCGCATCCTCACCCACGTCACCGTCATGACAAGGAAGATGATGGCCAGCCAGACGAATCAGCAGACCGCACCCGGCGGACACCGGGCGGCCCCACGGCCACCGGCCCCGCACAAGTCGCGATGGCGCACGGTCCTCGGGCGGTACCCGACCGGCATCACCATCATCACGTCCGTCGACGGGTCGGGCCGCCCGATCGGCATGGTCGTCGGCACGTTCACCTCGGTGTCCGAGGACCCGCCGCTGGTCGGGTTCCTGCCCAAGACGACGTCCCGGACGTACGCGGGCATCCGCCGCGCAGGCCGGTTCCGCGCCTCCGTCCTGGGCGCCGAACACGAGAGCCTGTGCCGGGACTTCTTCGCGGCCGCTCCCGAGGACCGGTTCGCCGGCGACGCCTGGGAGTTCGACGCGCACGGTGTGCCCCGACTCCGGTCCGCAGTGGCCTGGTTCGACGCCACGGTGCACGATGTGCTTCCGGCCGGGGACCACGTGATGGTGCTGGGCGCGGTGGACGACCTGGGGCTCGGGCCCCGCACCGACGAGGCCCCGCTCGTGTTCCTCAACGGCGGCTACGGCTCGTTCGCTCCCCCGGTCACCGGCGTCGACCTCGCCGAGCTCGGCGCCCGGCTCCGCCTCGCCGCGGGCGTCGGCGACATCGTCCAGGGTCTCGCCCGGGACCTGGACGTCGAGTGCGCCCTGTCGACGGTGGTGCGCGACCAGGTGGTCGTCCTCACCGCGGCCGACAACCGGCTCCCGTACGTGGGGACCTGCTTCCCCTTCGCGGCGCCGATGGACCCCGGCTTCGCCGCCTGGTGCGAGCCGGAACTGCACCGCACCTGGGTGGAGGACGCCCGGCGTCTCACGGGCCCGGTGGACGTCCACCTCCTGGAGGACACCATCGCCCTGGTGCGCGAGCAGGGGTACGCCATCTCCTTCGGACACACCATGTCCGAGCACTTCGGCGGTCTTGCCGACGAGGCACGGGGCGGGCGCGACGCCGCGGCCGGGCGCAGCGCCCTCGCCCGGCTCTGGGAGCGGATGGCGAGCGGATACGCCGCGTACTGCCGCGACCCGCGTCCGCAGGCGCACGCCCACACCCTCCAGGTGCCGGTCTTCGGCCCCGACCGGCACGTCGCCTTCGAGCTCGTGGTGGGCGGCTTCGGGCCCGGAGCCGGAGTCGAACGCTTCCGGTCGATCCTGTCGGCCGCCCTCGACCGTGCCGCACAGATCACCGAACTGACCGGCGGCACACCACCCGCCGGCTACGTGCCGCAACTCCCCTGACAGGTCCTGAGGTAGACACATGACCGAGCAGATATCGGCGGCGGACACAGCGACTTCGCCACCGCCGCCCCGCAGCGGCATCGTCCGCATCGCCATGGCCAGTGGCGTGGGCACCTCCCTGGAGTTCTACGACTTCGCCATCTACGGGACGGCGACCACGCTCGTCCTCACCGACACCTTCTTCCGGACCGGCGACGCCTGGTTCGGCACGTTCCTCGGCCTGGCGACCTTCGCCATCGGCTTCCTGATGGCGCCGCTCGGCGCCGCCGGGTTCGGCTGGCTCGGCGACCGTTACGGGCGGCGCTTCGCGCTGCTGCTCACCTTCGTCGGCATGGGTACGGCGACCGTCGTGATGGGACTGCTGCCGACCTACGCCCAGATCGGTGTCGCGGCGCCACTGCTCCTGGTCGTCCTGCGGATGACGCACGGCCTGTTCCGCGGCGGGGAGACCGGCGGCGCGGCGGCCCTGGCCATCGAGCACGCCCCTGATGAGAAGCGTGTTCGTCGCGCTCGGCTCGCCGGTCGGGACGATCCTCGCCAATCTTGCGTTCGCCGCCGTGCTCTTCCTGCCGGACTCCAGCATCGAGTCCTGGGGCTGGCGGCTGCCCTTCCTCGCCGGTGGCATAGCCATCGTCATCGGCATCTGGATCCGCCGGGGCGTGGCGGAGAGCCCCGTCTTCCAGCAGATGGTGCGCGAGGAGGGCGAGACCCTCAAGAACCGGCGTCCGGTGGCCGACGTCTTCCGCTCCAACTGGCGGCGCGTGCTGCTGGCCGCGGGCGTCAACATCGGCCTGAACTCCTGCACGTTCGCGCTGGTCACCTTCATGGTGTCCTACGCGACGTCCGCGGCGCCCGACGGTCTCGGGCTGCCCCGGCAGGCGGTGGTCAACGCCAGCACCCTCGGCCTGCTGGTCCACGCGGCCTCCAACGTCCTGGGGGCCTGGGCCTCGGACCGCTTCGGCCGGCGCCCGGTGATGCTCACCGGGGCGCTCGCGTCGCTGGCCGCGATGCTGGTCGTCTTCCCGCTCGCCGGGACGGGCACCATCGGCGCGCTCACCGCCGCACTGATGCTCGGCTTCGCGACCACCGGGCTGCTCTTCGGCCCGATGTACACCTTCTTCACCGAGCTCTTCCCCCGCGACCAGCGCCAGTCCGGCATGGGCATCGCCTTCCACCTCGGCGCGGTCCTCGGCGGCGGCATCTCCCCACTGATCGCGAACCGCATCGTCGCCGCCACCGAGGACGCCGCCAACGTCGGCTACTACCTCGCGGGCACCTGCGTGCTGTCCCTGGCATGCCTGCTGGCCCTCCCGGAGACGGCACCGAGGGCGCTGCGCCGTCTGCACCTGAAGCAGACCGCGGGCGCGCCGGCGGCGGACGTCCGGTAGGCGGAGTGTCGGCCGTCCGCGTACCGCCACTGATTCCCGCCCCGCTTGTGCAGCGCGGGGCGGGAATCCGCTGCTACTTGCCGCCGTCCATGTCGAGGACGACCTTGCCGACCGTCGCGCCCGTGCGCAACCGCTCCACCGCCGTGCCGAGTGCGTCCATCCCGTGGCGCTCGTACGGCAGAGACAGCGCGCCCGACGACAGGTCCGGCAGCAGGCGCAGCACCTCGGGGGCGACCTCCTCGCCGCGGCTGATCATGCTGACCGGCAGCAGGGACACCTCCGCGAGGAAGAAGTCCGCGAGGTCCAGGGTGAGTTCGCGGCCCGCGGTGTAGCCGAGGAGCGCGGCCCGGCCGCGCGGGCGGACCAGGGTGAGGGCGTCGCGCAGGATCCGGCCGCCGACGGTGTCGATGAGTACGTCGACCTTGCCGCCGATCGCCTCCTCGGAGAGGTCCTTGGCGAGCAGCGCCTTGGCGACGGCGGGAACGTGCTCCAGCTTCGTCGGGCGGCCGACCGCGCCGACCACCTCCGCGCCGGCCCGCGCCGCGAGCTGTACGGCCATGGCGCCGACCGCACCGGACGCGCCCGTGACCAGGACCCGCTCGCCCGGCTCGACCTGGGCGATGTCGTGGACGGTCGCCCAGGCGGTTCCGACGGGCGAGAAGTAGATGCAGGCGAGCGCGGGGTCGGTGCCCTCGGGCATGACCTCCACGGCGGCGTCCGGCACGAGCACGTGCTCGGCCCAGGCGCCGTCGCGGCTGAGCCCGAGGCCCTCGCCGCGCAGTCGCACCAGGGCGCCCTCGGGGTGGGTGTCCGAGGCGAGGACGAAGCCGCTGCCCTGGGTGCCGGGGATGAACGGCAGCTCGGGCAGGATGCCGAACTGCCCGTCGAGGATGTTCAGGTCGAGGTGGGCGACGGTGGCCGCCGCCACCCGTACGAGGGTGTGCCCGGGGCGCCGCTCGGGCACGGCCCGCTCCCCGAGGCGCGGCAGGGTGCCGAACTCTTCCAGGATCAGGGCTCGGGTGGTGGTTGCGGTACTGCTCACGTGCTGTGTTCTCCGTTCATGTTCCCCGTTGTCCGTCTCGTCCCCACCCCTCACACCTCGCCCCCTACGTGCCCCGCGGTCGGGGGCGCCGGCGCACGCTATCGCGCGTCGAGGAGCGTCATGAGGGGCGCGGTCCGCTCAGCGGTCCGACGGGGTACGGCTGCCGGTGGCCTCGCTGTCGAAGCGGGCGCGGTTGCGGGTGATCTCGTCGTGGTGTGTGCCGGCCCAGTCGATCAGGGCGGTGACCGCGACGAGCAGTGTCGCGCCCAGGTCGGTCAGCGCGTACTCGACGCGTGGCGGCACCTCGGGGTAGGAGGTGCGGGTGACCAGGCCGTCGCGGCGCAGCTGGCGCAGGGTGTGGGTGAGCATGCGCTGGGAGACTCCGGGGATCGCGCGTTGCAGATCGGTGTAGCGCAGGGGGCCGTTCTCCAGCGTGCCGATCACGAGCACGCCCCACTTGTCGCCCGCCCGCTCCACGATCTGCCGGATCGTCTCGCCCTGCTCGGCGGGCCAGCGGGCGCACGGCCCCGTCCGGTCCCGCGGCTGCTCGGCCGGGGCGTGGGGAGTCATCGTGTGCCTGCCTTTCCGGTGTGCTCAGACGGCCCGCTCCGGGGCGACCGCCCTACTCACACAGTCCCTGAGCAGCGTACGCCGCTGGTCGTGCACGCTCTCGGGCTCGTCGGCGGAGGCGGCGTAGACGTTGCTGACCGGGGACCAGGCCATGGACATGGCGATGACCATGGCCATCACGTCGAAGGGGTCTCCCTGGCGGATGCGCCCGGCGGTCTGGGCCTCGGCGATGGCGCTGAGCTTGTGGTCGTCGTAGCGGTCGGGGTCCGCCACGAGGTGCCCGGTCGGTCTCCGCTCCAGGCGTGCCCAGGTCGCGAGCCGGATCAGGTCGGGGCGGTCGAGGTACTCGTCGTAGAGGCGCACCGCCCAGTCGGCGAGGTCCGCGGCGTCGATGGCGACGACGTTGGTGATCCGCTCCAGCGAGGCGAAGAAGATCGCGTCGAAGAGCTGCTCCTTGTTGCCGAAGTAGCCATAGAGCTGCGCCTTGTTGGTGCGTGCGGCGGCGATGATCCGCTCGACGCGCGCGCCGGCGATGCCGTACTGGGCGAACTCCTGGGTGGCGGCGTCGACGATGCGCCGATACGTCGCGGCCCCGCGGCTGCTGGATGGCTGGTCGGGCATGCACAGCACCGTAACAGACCGACTCGTCTGTTTGCTTCTCGGGGCGCGTGCGCCTACCGTCAAACAGACCGAACAGTCTGTCTTAGGAGTTGCGATGCGTTCCACGACCGGATGGCAGGCGGACGGCGCGACGGGGACCCTGCGCCGTGCGGCGCTGGAGCGCCGGGATCTGCGCCCGGACGACCTCGCGGTACGCGTCGAGTACTGCGGTGTCTGCCACACGGACCTCCACGCGCTGCGGGCGCACGGGAGCGACGCGAACGGCGTGCTCGTACCCGGGCACGAGTTCACGGGCGTGGTGACCGAGGTCGGCGGCGCGGCCGGCGACTTCTCCCCCGGCGACCCCGTGGCCGTCGGCAACATCGTCGACTCGTGCGGCACGTGCCGCATGTGCCGGGCGGGGCAGGAGAACTTCTGCCGCGAGTTCCCGACATTGACCTACGGCGGAGCCGACCGGCAGGACGGGTCGACCACGCTGGGCGGGTACTCCTGCGAGTACGTCGTGAGCAGCCGGTTCGCCTACCGACTCCCCGCGGGCCTCGACGCGGCCGCCACCGCCCCTCTGCTGTGCGCCGGTGTCACCGTGTGGGAACCGCTGCGGGCGCTCGGCGTGGGCCCGGGCAGCACCGTCGCCGTGGCGGGGCTCGGCGGCCTGGGGCACCTCGCGGTCAAGATGGCGGCCGGGCTCGGCGCGGAGACCTCCGTCATCAGCCGGACCCCGGACAAGGCCGACGAGGCGCACGACCTGGGGGCACGGGGCTTCGTGGTGTCCGGCGACCCGAAGCAGATGGAAGCGGTCCGCGACCGGTTCGACGTGGTCATCGACACCATCTCGGCCCCGCACGACCTGGCTCCGTACCTGCGCGTGACCGCCATGGACGGCACCCTGAGCCAACTCGGCCACCTCGGACCGGTCACCGTGGACACCATGGATCTGCTCATCGGCCGCAAGAAGCTCAGCTCCGCCGGCAGCGGCGGCCGCCCGTCCACCGCCGCCATGCTGCGCTTCTGCGCGGAACACGGCATCACCGCCGACATCGAACTGCTGCCGTCGGCCCAGGTGAACACGGCTCTCGAACGCCTGGAGCGCAACGACGTCCGCTACCGGTTCGTGCTCGACATGTCCGACCTGGACTGACCGCGTACGTCGTCGTGCGTCCGCATCGCGCGCGGGCGGTGTGCCCCGCCGGGCCCGCAACATGAAACAGGGCCCCGATCCATGATCGGGGCCCTGCTCGACGAGTAGCGGGGACAGGATTTGAACCTGCGACCTCTGGGTTATGAGCCCAGCGAGCTACCGAGCTGCTCCACCCCGCGTCGGTGAACACAAGCCTACGCCATCAGCACACACCTCAAGACCACAGCAGTGCCGATCCACCTCAGCCGCCTCCAGGATCCGCGGGACGTACAAGGTGTCCTGGACCGCGCGCTCCGGTGCGGACATCGCGCCCCTGCTGAGCGGGCGCGGTCGTCCCCAGACTGGGCGGATGACGACTACGCCCGCTCACCCCGCCACCGGATCGGCGCCTGTCTACGGCGACAAGGTCATCGCCGTGGAGGCGGCGGGCTGCGAGCCGATTCCCGAGGCCGAACGGCACGGCAGGCCACGGCAGTTGCTGTGGACGTGGGCTTCGCCCAACATCGAGTTCGCGACGGTGTACATCGGCGTGATCTCGGTGCTGTTCTTCGGTCTGAGCTTCTGGCAGGCAGCGGCGGCGCTCGTGCTCGGTACGGGGCTCGGGGCCGTGACGCACGGGATCCTGTCGACGGACGGGCCGCGCTTCGGCGTACCGCAGATGGTGGTCGGGCGGCTCGCCTTCGGGCGGCGCGGGAACCGCTTCCCGGCCTCCGTGAACGCGCTGGTCGCGGGCGTCGGCTGGTTTGCCGTGAACAGCGTCAGCGCGGCCTTCGCGCTCAACACACTCACCGGGCTCGCGCCGCTGCCTTCCCTGCTGCTCGTGGTCGCCGCCGAGATCCTGATCGGCTTCATCGGCCACAACTTCGTGCACACCTTCGAGCGGTTCGCGCTGCCGGTGCTCGCCGTGGTCTTCCTGCTCGCCGGGGTCTTCACATTCGGCGACGCGGACCTGTCGGCGGCGGGCGGCGGCGGTGGCGTCGGCGGGTTCCTGCTCGCGTTCAGCGCGGCCTTCGGTTACGCGGCCGGCTGGAACCCGTTCGCGACGGACTACTCGCGGTACCTGCCGCGTACCGTCTCCCGTACGAGGACGGGCGTGTATCCGGCGCTCGGGATGTTCCTTTCGGTGTCGGTGGTGTCGGTCATCGGCGCCGCGTCCGCGACGATCGCCGCCCCCGAGGGCACCACCCCGACGGCCGCGTTCACCGACCAACTGCCGTCTTGGCTGGGCAACTTGACGCTCCTGGCCATCATGCTCGGCGCGATCAGCGCGAACGCGCTCAACGTGTACTCGTCCGCCATGTCCCTCACCTCCCTCGGTCTGCGGATCGGACGCAGCACGCTGGTCCTGCTCGCCGGGGCGGCGGGCACGGCCGCGGCCTGGGCGTCGCTCGCCGACGCGGGACGCGCGTACGAAGCGTTCCTGCTGGTCATCGCGTACTGGGTGGGGCCGTGGCTGGGCGTCGTGCTGACCGCCCGCTTCCTGGACCGCAAGGCGCCCGACGCGGAACTCGTCGGCCGCATGACGAACCCCGCGTACGCGAACTGGGCGGGCCCCGCCGCCCTGCTCACCGGGATCGCGGTGTCCGTACCCCTGTTCTCGAACCAGGAGAGGTACGTGGGGTGGGTCGCCGACGCGTGGCCGTCGCTGGGGGATGTGACCTGCGGAGTGGGGTTCGTGGTGGCGGCCGCCGTGTACGCGGCACTGCACCGGCGAGCACGCCGCATGCTGTAACTCCGCACGCTCGGCGGCCCGTTGCACGCCCAAGCGGCTCACACAGCGACGGCGAAGCGGCCGGATTCCGCCGTGTGCGGCGCCCGAGCGCGGACCAGGCGGTGTGCGCATGTCGCGGTCAGCAGCGCGCCCAGCAGGCCGGGGTCGCCCACCGCGATACCGAGGAGCGACTCGATGCGTTCGACGCGCTGGTAAAGGGACTGCCGCCCGATGTGCAGCAGGGCGGCGGCCCGCGTGGGACTGCATCCGTTGCGCAAGTACACCTCGAGCGTCCGCACCAGATCGCTGGAGTGCGCCGCCTCCCACGCGAGCAGCGGACCCAGGGCGTCCTCGGCGAGCCGGGTCAGACGTTCGCGGCCCGCTTCGAGGTCGCCGCGGGTGAGCTCGCGCTCCAGGGCCAGGGCGCGGCACGATGTGATCAACGGGCCTTCGCCGTCGGCGACTTCGGCCGGCGGGACGGTCAGCGCGAGGTCGAGGCACTCGCGCGCCGCCCGTACCGTCTCGCCCCAGCGCGAGTGGTGGCCGACAGCGGACACCGCGGGGCCGACCGCCGCCACGAACGGCTGCGCGCCGCCGGCCTCGCGCAGCGCGTCCTGCACCCGGCCGACCGGGTCACCCGTCCCCCGCAGGGCGAGCACCCCCAGCGCGTCCCCGGGGAACGCCGCCCGCAACACCCCTGTGCTGCCCGCCTCGCGCGCCGCCCGGTCCAGTACGGCCGCGGGCCCGTGCACGGCGACGGCCACGAGCCGGTCGGCCTCCCCCGGCCGGAACCCGGCGAGCGCCGCCCGGGCGGTCACCTCGCAGGGGCGCACCGGCCGCCCGTCGGCGAGGTCGGCGAGCAGCCCGGCCGCGTGGTCGTCTCCGGCGGGGACCGTGCGGGCGGTGAGGCCGCGGGTGACGATGGCCCGGTTCGCGGCTTCGGTGAGCCGGACGAAGGGCACGACGCGGCGCAGCGCGATCAGCGGGAGTCCGAGCCCGCGGGCCTCGTCCACCACCTCGTCGGGCATGACGGCGAGCGCCCGCCCCACCTCGACGGCAAGACCGGCCGCACCGCGCGCGGCGACCTCGCGGACGTAGCGGCGGCGGTCCGCGGCGCTCGCGCCGAGCAGCCCGAAGCCGTTGGTGAGCAGCAGCTCGCCGCCGTCGAGGAAGCTGGCGCCCTCGTACACCTCGCTGGAGTGTGTCCAGCGGACCGGGTGGTCCAACGACTCGCCGCCCGCGAGGACTTCGGGGGCGGCGGCATCGAAGTGGTGGAGGATCTCGCGGAGCGTGAGGACGGACACGGTGCCTCCCGACAGTTCGTCCGACTGGCGACTGCCCGGAGCGTACGTTCCGCACATTGCCCCGGTGTTTCCGCGAACGGAGAGTTAAGGGGACGGATCAGGGCGCTGCCCGGCGCGGCGCGGACCCGCGGGAGGGCGGGGCCCTGGACCGTAACGACGACAGCACGTACCTTCCGGCTCTGTGGATCGAGGACATCGGTGACCAACCCGCGCATCCCCACCATCGACGTGTCGCCCTGGCGCTCCGGGGACCCGGACACGCGTGCCGCCGTCGCGCGCAGCGTCGACGACGCCCTGCGGACCGCCGGGTTCCTGCTGGTCACCGGGCACGGCGTGGACCCGGCGCTGCGCAGCGGGATCCGCACGGCCGCGCGGACGATCTTCGCGCTGCCGGCGTCGGCGAAGCAGGCGTACGAGGTCAAGGTCGGCGGTCGCGGCTGGCTCGGCCCCGGCGCCGAGGCGAACGGGTACGCGGAGGGCACCGAGACCCCGCCCGACCTGAAGGAGTCGCTCTCGCTGGCCGCCGACACCCCGACCGGCGACCCGGCCGTGGACGCCGAGTGGTTCGCACCGAACGTCCTGCCGTCCGAGGTACCGGAGTTGAAGCCGCTCGTCGACACCTATCTCGCGGAGATGGCCCGTCTCACCGACACACTCCTCGACCTGCTCGGTGTCGCGCTCGGCCTGGAGGCGGACTTCTTCACCCGCCATATGGCGCACCCCACCTGGGGGTTCAACATCAACTGGTACCCGGGGACGGACATCGTCGGCACCCCGCAGGAAGGCCAGTACCGCATCGGCCCGCACACCGACTTCGGCACGGTCACCGTCCTCGACCGACAGGCCGGCAAGGGCGGCCTGCAGGTGTGGACGGACGCCGGGGGCTGGGAGGACGCGCCGTTCGACCCCGACGCCTTCACCGTCAACATCGGTGACCTGATGGCCCGTTGGACCGGCGACCGCTGGCGCTCGGGCCGCCACCGTGTCCTTCCGCCGCCTGCCGACGCGCCCGCCGAGTAGCTGATGTCACTGGTGTACTTCGGCGAGTGCACGCCCGGCAGCGTCGTCGAGTCCGTCCCGGCGCCGGTCGGCCGCACGACCTATCCGCCGGTCGAATCGCACGCGTATCTGCGGGAGAAGCTGCACGCGATCACCGCGGACTGAACGAGCGGCCCATCCGGCGTGCACACGGGCGGAGCCGTACCGGAACGTGGTCGGGGTCGTCGACTCCGGTGAGCACGGTCGCCGGGTAGAAGCACCCGGGACCCTGTCCCACCACATCCACGCCCACCCCGAGCCGGCCTTCGAGGAGTGTCGCGCCAGCCGTACATGTGGCCGCGACCGGTTCCGGCTAACGCAGGTTCTCCTTCACCCAGTCCTCGAAGCGCGTCAGCGGCAGGCCCAGCGCCCGGGCGAACTCCGGGCGTCCCGGCTGGCTCATGGCGTTCATCCAGGCGCCGGAGGCACCCATGGGCGGCATTCCGGCGGCGAGGGCCTGCTCCAGGGTCAGGTCCGGCGCGGTGATCCGCCGGCCCAGCACGCGGCTGAGCGTCCCGGCGATCTCCGCCATCGACGAGTACTCACTGGCCAGTTCGAGCTCCACCTCGTGGAAACGGTCCGGGTCCGTGAGGGCGGCGGCGGCCGCGGTGCCGATGTCGCTGACCGCGGTGAGGGAGAGCCGGGTGTCGGGCTTGATGAGAGTGATCAGGCCGCCCTCGATGCCGCGAGGGAAGAGGTAGGCCATGGAGGGAAGCAGGTTCTCCATGAAGAAACCCGGCTTGAGGAGGGTCCAGCGCGGGAAGCCGGCCTCGCGGACCAGGTCCTGGATGGCGGCCTTGGTGTCGAGGGCGGGGGCCATGAAGTCCCAGCGGCCTTCGGCCCAGCCGGGGGCCTCGGTGTGCTGCCCCGCGCCGGCGACGGAGGTGTGCACGAACTGCTCCACCCCGGCGGCCCGGGCGCCTTCGACGAGGTTGGTGGCCTGCGCCAGTTCGTTGTCGAAGTCGGCGCCCTCGTCGGTGAACGCGGGCATCTGAACGGAGAAGACGGCGCGGGCGCCTTCGGCGGCGTGCGTGACGGAGGCGCGGTCCAGGAGATCTCCGGTGACGAGCCGGGCGCCGAGCGCGGCGACCGCGCGGGCCCGTTCGGTTGCGGGGTCCCTGACCAAGGCGCGTACGGGGACACCCGCGGAGAGCAGCGCGCGGGTGGTGGCTCCGCCCTGGCGGCCGGTGGCGCCGGTGACGAGTACGGGGGCGTGGGCCGGTGACGGGTTGGTGGGTGGAGTGGACATGAAAGGGCTCCTTCGCGTACGGCCGTCCGCCGGCAGGCGTCGACCGCGAGAAGTGGCGGGGCCCGCCACTTCTGCCGAGATACGATATGGCGGGGCCCGCCACTTAGCAATCCTGGAGCTGATCACATGGTCGAGCGGCAACGCGCCGACGCCCGGCGCAACTACGAGCGGATCCTCGCCGTGGCCGAGGAGGAGGTCGCCGCCCGGGGCTCGGACGCCTCGCTGGAGCAGATCGCGCGGGTCGCCGGTGTCGGCTCGGCGACGGTACGCAGACACTTCCCGACCCGGCGGGCGCTGTTGGAGGCGGTCTCCCAGCAACGGATCGAGGCGCTGTGCGCGCGGGCACGAGAGCTCTACGGCGGGAAGGACGACGGCCGCCGCGACGGCGAAGGCCGGGAAGCGCTGCTGGAATGGCTGGGCGAGGTGGTCGCCTACTGCGTCACCGCGCGCGGGCTGGCGGCGGCCCTCTCGTACGACGAGGGGCACGACCCGGTGGGCGGCAACTCCTGCGCGGCGGCGCTGATCGATGCCGGAGAGCCGCTACTGCGGAGCGCCGCGCGGGAGGGCGCGGTGGCACCGAAGGTCACGGTCGAGGACCTGATCACCCTGGCAGTCGGCTTCGCCCTCGCAACGGAGCACCACCCCGACCCCGCCGCCCGCGCCTCCACCCTGCTCGGACTGGCGGTGGCCGGTATCAGCCCGGAACGGCCCTGACCCCGGGCGGGACCGCCGCCTGGCAGACCTGGACCGTGCCGGTCGGGTAGTCGACGCGGACCACCCCGAAGCGCGTCGGGCCCGCGCGGTCGTGGAACGCGGGAGTCGTCGTGACGCGCCGCGTGCGGTGTCAGTGGCGCATGGCACTGTGACGCCCATGAACTCGACCGTACGTGAGCCCGTACGTCAGGCCGCCCTCGACGCCGGCCGGGACCTCGGGGTGCCCGAGCCGGTGACGCAGGCGTTCATCCGCCTCCTGCGCCCCTGCGTCCACCTCTGCTCCTTCGACAATCTGCCGGAGGAGCAGAAGCAGGGCGCCCGCGCGGTCGGCCGGGCCTCCGGACCCGCCCGCCTCCCCCACGACGTGGAAGCTCCCGAGGACCTGCCGCACGTGCTGACCATCGACTGCGCCGCCATACCCGCCGGCGTTCTCGACATCGAATTTCCCGCAGCCGGACAGCTGGTGATCTTCGCCGAGATCAGCGACTACCCGGGGGAAGGCGCCGTCATCCATCTGCCGCCCGAGGCCGAATCCGCCGAACACCCCTTGCGGGTAGGCGAGTTGCAGGCCGTCGAGAGGAGCGAGACCGTCCGCCCGGATTTCTACGAGCCGTTCGCGCTCTACGCGGTACCTGGCACCACCATGCCCGACCTCTCCCGCTGGTCCCACGTCTCGGAAGCCGCGCAGTACGCCGAAGGGGACGCCGAGCGGACGCGGCTCGTGGACAGGCTGATCGGGGAGATCGACAGGTTTCTCGACGCCCGATGGACCCACGACATCCAACTCGGCGGCCACTCCCGCGCCTGGCAGAACCCGGTGGAGGACCGCGGGCACGTGCTGTTCATCCGCATACCGGAAGGCGCCGTCTGCGACGGGAACGACTACCTCACCCTCATCGCGGGGCACCCCGAGCAGCTCGCGGAGCGCCGCTACGACGAGCTGGAGTTCGAGGTCGAGTGCTGACGTCCCCGGGACGCCCGCGACACGGCCGCCAGCCACACACAGTGACACACTGTGCCGAATGGGGGCAGCGTGAACTGCGGAGACGCGATGAAGCGTGGGGCCTACAGGTGATATTCGATTACGCAGAGTGTCAGTCCGTGTTCCGTGTCTCCGTCGGACTTATACACACATCATGTCGCTCTCCAGGCCCGAAAGGCGCCGCACCCTCCGCCAGTCCCGCATGCTGTACGGCACCGCCGCCCTCGTCACCGCCGCACTCGCCACCGCCCCGCTCCCCGCCGGCGCCGCCTTCGCGGCGACCGCTTCCACCCAGACGAGCGCGAAGCCCGCGCAGGCCGGGGCCGAGCGCGCCGGTGCGTCGAGGGGGAAGCGCGCGGCGATCCCCGGGATCTGCTCGGACGTCGCCTACCTGTACCAGTCCGTCAACGGAAACCCGGATCTGTACGACCTGGATCTGGCGGAAGGGACGCAGAACAAGGTCGCGACCGACTCGATGGGCCCGTCCATCGGCTACAGCCGTCTCGACGGGGCCGTCTACGGCATCAGCCCGAGCGGCGCGCTCAGCCGGTGGGACCCCCAGACCGGCGAGACGACCACGACGCAGGTCAGCAACTGGCCCGGGGCCGGGGGCGGCCTGAACAGCGCGGCGAACTCGGTGGACGGTTCCAAGCTTTACGCGCGCGACTACACGAGCGGCAAGCTCTACACCATCGACATCGACACCAGCAGCCCCACCTACGGCACGATCGTGGCCACCACCCGCACCACGGACGCGAACGGGGGCGGCGGCAACTACGGCAACGTCGCCGACTGGGCGGTCAACCCCGCCGACGGGTATCTGTACGGCGTGCTGGGCGACGACGGCAGCCTGCGCCGCCTGAACCCGACAACCGGGAGCATCACCAACCTGGGGAAGAAGCTTCCTGCAGCGGCCTACGGCGGCGTCTACTTCGACGACCTGGGCACCTTCTATCCCGTCAACAACCCCACCGGCGCGATCTACGCGATCGACCTGTCCGAATCCTCCCCCGCGGCGCCCGTCGCCGGATCGGCCGTGCCATCGGCGCGAAAGGTCGGCCAGACCAATCCCACCGGCGGCAACGACGCCGCCGGGTGCCTGCGCCCCTACGACCTCGGCGACGCCCCGGACTCGTACGGCACACTGCGCGACTCGAACGGTGCCCGCGCCATCGCCGACAACGACCTGAAGCTCGGCTCGGCCGTCTCCTCGGAGCGCGACGCTCGCGAGCCCCTGGACGGCACGGGCGACACCGACGACGACGCCCTCGGGACCGTCGAGCCCATCGCCTCCGACTCACGTGAACACACGGTCACCGTCCCCGTGAAGAACAGCACCGGCGCCACCGCGACGCTGGCCGGCTGGATCGACGTCAACGGCAACGGCACCTTCGACCAGGGCGAGCGCGCCACGGTGCCCGTCCCGGCAGGAGCCACGTCCGTCCAACTGAAGTGGTCCGGACTGCCGGCCGGGGTGGCCGGCGACTCGTACCTGCGGCTGCGCCTCTACGACGGCGAGGTCGCCGACCCGAAGCCCACCGGCTACCACGACGGAGCCGGCGAGGTCGAGGACTACAAGATCAAGGTCACCGCGAAGCGGGGCGGCTACTGCTCGGATGTCGGGTACCTGCAGCAGTGGGACGGCGACCAGTACAGCCTCTACTCCCTCGACCTGGTCACCGGCGCCAAGACCCGGATCGGCGCCCTCGGCAGGACCCGCACGTACAACCCCAGCATCGGCTACAGCGAGTTGGACGGCTATCTCTACGCCTTCCAGTCAACGGGTGGGAACCTGATGCGGATCGACCCGAAGACCGGGGAGTTCACGCACACGCCCATCAAGGACCTGCCCACCGCGGGCGCGGCGATGGCGGCCACATCGCTGGACGGGTCGAAGCTGTACGTCTACGACCACACCGTGAGCAAGATCTACGTGGTGGACATCGACACCGAGAGCCCGACCTACTCCTCGGTGGTCGAGACCGTATCGGTGGACGGGGTGCACGGTTCCGGTGACTTCGCCTTCCACCCGGACGGGTTCCTCTACACGGTCGCGTCGGACGGCACCCTGTGGCGCCTCGACCCCAAGACCGGGAAGTGGACGGACCTGGGGGCTCACGTGCCCTCCGACGTCACGTACCAGACGTTCATCGACAGCATGGGCACGATGTACCTCTACCAGAACGGCGCGGGTGGCATCTACCGCCTCGATCTGGGCTCCTCCACCGCCGATTCGCCGATCACCGCCGACAAGATCGGCGACGGCGAACGGATGAGCACCACCACCCCGGCCATCAACGCCGACGCGGCCGGCTGCCTGCGGCCCTACGACTTCGGCGACGCGCCCGACTCGTACGGCACGAAGAAGGAGTCCTCCGGCGCGGAGTTCATCGCCGACAAGGACCTCACGCTGGGCCGCTCGGTCACCTCCGAGCAGAACGCCGTCGATCCGCTCGACGGCACCGGGGACGAGGACGACGCCTTCAAGAGACTGCCTGCCCTGACCACGTCGTCGAGCGGCTACGAGCTGACGGTGCCCGTGCACAGCGCCACCGGCCGCGCCGCCACGCTCGCCGGGTGGATCGACGTCAACGGCAACGGGAAGTTCGACGAGGGAGAGCGGGCCACCGCTTCCGTCCCCGCGGGCGCCACCAGCGCAAAGCTCAAGTGGAGCGGGATCAGCGGCGCCGAGGCCGGCGCCACCTTCGCCCGCTTCCGGCTCTACGACGGGGAGGTCGCCGACCCGAAGCCGACCGGTTTCGTCGAGACCGCGGGCGAGGTCGAGGACCACAAGCTCACGATCCACGACTCCGGGATCGCCATCGCCAAGTCCGCTGCGCCGAAGGAGACTTCGCCCGGCGAGACGGTCTCGTACACGGTCAAGGTGACGAACACCGGCAGCGGCACCGAGAAGGACGTGAAGGTCACCGACGACCTCGCGGGCGTCCTGGACGACGCCGAGCTCGACGGGAAGCCGACCGCGAGCACCGGCACCGTCGCCATGGACGGCACCAAGTACACCTGGACCGGCGACCTCGCCCCCGGCGCCTCGGCGACCATCACGTACAAGGTGAAGGTCAAGGCGGCCGGGTCCGGCGACGACAAGCTGAAGAACGCCGTGACCGGCCCGCCGTCCTCCAACTGCGCGCCGGGCTCCGCCGATCCGCTGTGCTCCACGGAGACCCCCGTCAAGGCAGTCGAGATCAAGAAGACGGCCGACAAGACGGACGCCGCCCCCGGCGACAAGGTCACCTACACGGTCAAGGTCAAGAACACCGGGCAGGCCGCGGTCGAGGGCGGCGAGGTCACCGACGATCTGACCAAGGTGCTCGACGACGCCGACTTCAACGACGACGCCTCCGACAACGGGTCGAGCGGTTCCTTCGACTACACGTCACCGAAGCTGACATGGACCGGCGACGTGCCGGTCGGCGAGACGGTCACCCTCACGTACTCGGTGACACTCAAGAACCCGGCCACCGGCGACAAGCAGCTCGCCAACGTGGTGTCCTCCGACATCCCCGGGAGCAACTGCGCCGAGGGCTCGAAGGACCCGGACTGCACGACGCGGCAGGACATGCCGGACCTTGACATCAAGAAGACCACCGACGCCGCGTCGTCCGTCACCTCCGGCGACACCGTGACCTACAAGGTCACGATGACCAACACCGGCAAGGGCGACTACAACGGCGCGGAGGTCGTCGACGACCTGCGGGGCGTCCTGGACGACGCCACGTACAACAAGGACGCGAAGGCCTCCGCCGGAACGGTCGCGTACGGCAAGCGCAGGCTGACCTGGACCGGTGACATCCCCGCCGGCGAGTCCGTCACGTACACGTACTCGGTGAAGGTGAACACCCCGGCGGCCGGCGACAAGAAGCTCGAGAACACGGTGGTCGGCCCGCCCGGCTCCGACTGCGTCGAGGGCTCGAAGGACCCTGACTGCTCGACCTCGACGCCGGTCGCGTCGCTCGACATCAAGAAGGCCGTCGACGCGACCGAGCCCGTGACGTCCGGTGACAAGGTCGACTACACCGTCACCGTCACCAACACCGGCGAAGGCACCTACAAGGGCGCCACGTTCACCGACAACCTGAGCAAGGTCCTCGACGACGCCGAGTTCAACGACGACGCGAAGGCCAGCAGCGGTGAAGTGGCCTACGCCGACGGCAAGTTGACCTGGAAGGGCGATCTCGCCAAGGGGGCCACCGCGACCGTCACGTACTCGGTCACGGTGAAGAAGCCGGTCACCGGGGACAAGCAGCTCACCAACACGGTCACCGGGCCGCCCGGATCCAACTGCGGCGACGACCCGGACGACACCTGCTCCACGTCCACGCCGGTCGCCTCCCTGGAGGTGAAGAAGACGTCCGACGCGCAGGGCAAGGTCACACCTGGCGGGACGATCACGTACACCGTCACCGCGAAGAACACCGGCAAGGGCGACTACGAGGGCGCCACGATCACCGACGACCTGTCCGAGGTCATCGACGACGCCACGTACAACGGTGACGCGAACGCGAGCAGCGGGACCGTCTCCTACGACGAGCCGACGCTCAGCTGGACCGGCGACATCGCGGCCGGGCAGACCGTCAGCTACACGTACTCGGTGAAGGTCAACTCACCGGTCAGCGGCGACGGCAAGCTCGACAACACCGTGGTCGCGCCCGGCTCCAACTGCGAGGAGGGTTCGGACGACCCCGACTGCAACGTCACGCTGCCCGAGCCGGAGATGGACTACGGCGACGCGCCCGACAGCTACCACACCAGGAAGAGCAACGACGGCCCGCACGCCCTCATCACCCCCGGCCTGCGCCTCGGCTCGGCCGTCGACGCCGAGAAGGACGGCAAGCCCGGCGCGGACGCGGCGGGTGACACCGACGACGGCCTCATCGAGCGGCCGGTGATCCACCGGCACCAGGGCGATGTCACGTTCGACGTGCGGACGACGAACACCACCGGCAAGGACGCGGTGCTCGCCGGGTGGATCGACTTCGACGGCAACGGCGAGTTCGACAAGGGCGAGCTCGCCGTCACCAAGGTGGCCGACGGCGCGCGCCGCGCGACCCTGCACTGGGCCGAGCCGTCGACGACGAAGACCGGCACCACGTACATGCGGCTGCGGCTCCTCGGCGAGAAGCCCGACACCGCGTCGAAGGCTCGGGCCGTGCGGGCGCTGCGCGCGCCGGCGCCCACGTCGGCGGAAGGGTACGGCGGTCCGGGCGAGGTCGAGGACTACAAGGTCACGATCGAGCCCGCCGAGCTGAACATCGTCAAGACGGCGTCCACGGCCGCCCCGAAGCCGGGCGACAAGGTCACCTACACCGTCAAGGTGACCAACACGGGCACGGGCCCCTACAAGGGCGCGTCCCTCACGGACGACCTGAGCAAGGTGCTCGACGACGCGACGTACAACGACGACGCGAAGGCGAGCAGCGGCACGGTCTCGTACGCGAAGCCCGGGCTGACGTGGAAGGGCGACCTCGACGCGGGAGCCTCGGCCACGCTCACCTACTCGGCGACCGTCAACGACCCGCTCACCGGCGACCGCGACCTGGACAACGCGGTGACCGGGCCCGACGACTCCAACTGCGGGGACGACCCGGGTGACACGTGCGGCACGCACGGCGAGGTGCCGCCGCCGGTCCCGCCGACCGCACCGCCCACCGAGCCGACCCCGCCGGCCGAGCCGACACCTCCGGCCCAGCCCGGCAAGCCGCACAAGCCGGGCGGCCCGATGGCGGCCACCGGCAGCGACGAGCAGGTCTGGTACCTGGCGGCCGGAGCGGCGTTGCTCACGGCGGGCGGCTCGGTGGTGACAGCGCTCGCGCGGCGACGCCGACGCTGACAGGCGGCGCCGCCCCGCTGAGGCGGGGCGGCATCGCCGCGGTCCTCCATGGGTACCCGCCCACCCCGCAAAAACTTACGGCCGGTAACGTAAAGGCCATGATCGTTGTTGAACTCGACGCCGCCGTCGAGGACTTCGGGCGTCTCGTGGCCCACGTGGAAGAGACCGGCGAACACGTGAGCATCATCGACGACGGTCGGCCGGTGAGCGTGCTCCTCCCTGCGGCCGAAGTCGTCGCACTCGAGCACTGGGCGCAACGGCAGTACGGCGCGCTGACACCCCACCCGGCTGCGGTCGAGGAACTGCCCTGCGGACCGACGCAGCACGGCGCCTACATGCAGTACCTGCACGCGGACGGCGGGCGCATGACGTTCACCCGGGACCAGGTCGTAGTGGCGGAACTGCGTCCCGCCAGGTGGTTCAAGTGGCTGGTCGGCGAGACACTCCACGACCGACGGAGCCACCCCGGCCACCCGGACCTCACCTGATGCTCAGCGCCAGGCAGAAGTCGACCCGGTCGCGCAGGGTGGCGAGGCTGTGGCCGGTGAGCTCCTCCACGCGCCGCAGCCGGTACCGCAACGTGTTGACGTGGACGTGGAGTTGGTCGGCGCAGCGCTGCCAGGAGCCGGACGCGTCGAGGAACGCGGTGAGCGTGCCCAGGAGGTCGCTGCCGTGTTCGGTGTCGTAGCGCTCGACGACGCCGATCAGCCGGTCGCGGTAGAAGCGGCGCACGTCGTCGGGGACGGCCGCGAGCAGGAGTTCGTAGGAGGAGAGGGCGTCGCTGTCGGCGGTGCGTACGGTGCCGGTTCCGAGGGCGGCGACCCGCAGTGCGTTCCGGCCCTCCTCCAGCGCGCGGCGCAGGCCGGCCGCGCCCGTGGCCGGTCCGCCCGTGCCCATGGCGGCGTGACCGTCCGCGAGCAGCGGGGCGAGGCGTTGCGCGGCGCCGGACGTGTCGTGGTCGTCGCCCGGTACGAGCAGGAGGTACGCGCCGCCCTCGACGGGTATCGGCACCGAGCAGCCGGCCCGGCGGTCGGCGACGTCCTCCAGGACGGTGGCCGCGAGTTCGGCCCCGTACGGGCCGCCGATGGTCCTCACGTACACAGCGCTCAGCGGCGCGTCGAGGACGAGGCCGAGGCTGGTGAGCCGGGAGGAGGCGGCCGCCTCCTCCCGGCCGTCGGTGAGCAGGTCGACGGCCTCGCGCAGGAAGCGTGCCTCGATGCGGCGGCGTTCCTGAGTGGCCACACCGTCGAGCGCGAGCAGCGCGCACACCTCCCAGGCCGCGTCGGCCACACCCGGAGCCCAGTCGCGGTAGTCGCCCGAGGCGGCGAGGTATCCGGCGGGCGGGCGGCGCGCGGCCGGTGACTGGACGGGAAACAGGGTGAGTTCACCGACGCCCGGGACGGAGCGCACGGCGGGGAAGCCGCCCGCGCCGAGCGCGTCATGGTGTGCGCGGGCGAGGTGCCGCTCGCTCACCGAGGGGACGGAGCCCGCGCGCGGCGCACCGGTCGCGGACAGCACCGCACACCACACACCGGTGGCCCGTGCGAACACGTCGATGAGCCCTTCGGCTCCCGCGCCCGCGGCCATGCTGGCGACGAGGCCGCGGTGCAGGTTCACGGACGGCGCGCGCCGGTGGCCGCCGCCGAGCGCGGCGAGGA
Source organism: Streptomyces fractus (assembly GCF_049844455.1). Lineage (NCBI taxonomy): Bacteria > Bacillati > Actinomycetota > Actinomycetes > Kitasatosporales > Streptomycetaceae > Streptomyces > Streptomyces fractus. The sequence goes on from NZ_JBMYHI010000002.1 coordinate 1,137,756, forward strand.
CCGTCTCGGTGAGCGCGGCGAACGACACGTCGTCGGCGACGGTGAGCAGCGTCAGGCCGTGCCGGGTACAGGCGTCGGCCAGCGGCTCCGGCAGCGCGCCGACATCCGCGGTCCCGGCGACGAGCGCGGCGGCGCCCGCCGTGGCGAGAGCGGCGACGAACACATCGGCGTCGCGCGGCTCGTGGTACCAGGTCGTGCTGGTCAGGACGAGTTCGCCGCCATCGAGATAGCGCCCCGGGTCGGAGAGGTCGGTCGTGTAGACGCCGCGGACCGGCGGGCTCTCGACGGGGGATTCCACGACGGGCCGCAGCCCGAGCCGTGGCATGGCGAGCAGTTCGGCGAGCTCCACCGGTCGGCCTCCTCGACGCCGCCCAAATGCGGGGCGGGCGACTCGTGTTACAGGTATGCACACCGGCGTGCACGTGGTTTGGAGCATAGTACGGGGCCGCCGCGCCAAATCGGCCGCCCGTCTGGAGAGATGTGCAATCCCCTGCGGGGTGCGCCGCCGGTTCACTGGGGGATGTCGCGCACCCATGGATGTCCTCGCGGTTCCCCGCACATCCGTACGCGTACGAGCCGCATGCCCGCACGACCGACCCACCCGCTCCCGTTCGCCTTCCCTGTCTGCTCCGCTCTGTGAGGAGCCCGCCATGCGCGCCGACCCCGTACGTCCACCGAACACCGAACACCCCTCCGCCACCGAAAGCGCCTCGGCCGTCGAACGGCTGGGGGCCGAGCCCGTGCCGCTCACGCGTCGGCACGGGCGCCCCTGGTCCCTGTTCACGCTGTGGTTCGGCGCGAACGTGCAGTTCGCGACGCTCAGCGTGGGTGCGCTCTCGACGTCGGTGTTCGGCCTCGACCTGCTGCCCGCCGTGCTGGCGATCATCACCGGCACGCTGCTCAGCTCGGCGCTGGTGGGCCTGTTCTCGACGCGTGGTCCGCTGACCGGGGTGCTGCAACTCGTCCAGTCGCGCGGCCCGTTCGGGCGGCTCGGGAATCTGCCGTCCGCGGCGTTCACCGTCGTCAACGGTGTCGGCTGGTGCGTCGTCGACTCGCTGCTCGGCATCTTCATCCTGCGCGATCTGACGGGCATGGGCTTCGGCCCGGCGCTCGCCCTGATGGCGCTGGCGCAGATGGGTATCGCCGTCGTCGGCTACCGGCTGATCCACACCGTGGAGCGGGTCCTCGCGGTGATACTCGTGGTGGTGTTCGCGGTGATGTCGGTGTACGGCTTCGGCGCGGCGCACGCGGCCGCGCCCGTCGCGCCGGCCGACGGCTCCACGGCCGCGTTCCTGCTGGTCGTCGCCGTCACCGCGGCCCGCGTGCTCGGCTGGTCCGCGTACGCCTCCGACTACAGCCGCTATCTGCCGCGGCAGAGCCGGCCGCGCCGGGTGTTCCTCGCGGCGGGCGGCGGCTCCGCGGTCGCCGGGGTGTGGATCGGCGCGCTCGGCGCCGCGCTGGGCACGGCGGGCGCGCTCGACGACCCGAGCGCGATGGTCAGCGGCCTGCTGCCGCACGCCCTGGGCACCGTCGTGCTGCTGTGCCTGCTCCTGTCCACGCTCGCCTCCACGGTCATCGACCTGTACTCGGGTGCCATGGCGGCGCTCGTCGCCGGGTTCACAATTCCGCGCTGGGTGTCGGTGCTCGTCGTCGGCGGCCTCGGCACGGCGCTCGCCTGGTACGCGGGACACGGCGACTTCGCGAGCCAGCTCAACGACTTCCTGCTGATGACGGGTTACTGGCTGGCGCCGTGGGGCGCGGTGATGATCGTCGCGTACTGGGGCCGATGGCGGCACACGGTCGTGGATGTGTACGACCGCGCCCACCGGTTCGGCCGGGGCCTGCCCTGCGTACTGCTCGCGCTCGCGGCCGAGCTGCCGTTCATGAACCAGTCCCTCTATACGGGGCCGCTGGCCGAGGCACATCCGGTGCTCGGCTCGTTCGGCCTGTTCGTCGGGTTCGCGGTGGCGGGGGCCGCGTACACCGTGCTGTGCCCGCGCCCCCGAATGTCCCCGCGACCCGAAACACCGGAACCGTACGAGCAGTTGAGGAGCAAGGCATGACCAGCACGACCGCGCCCACCACCCCCTCCGCGCAGGACGAGGCGTTCCTGCGCACGGCCATCGCCGCCGCCGCGAAGTCCCGCGCCGGAGGCAACCACCCCTTCGGCGCGCTGCTCGTCCTGGACGGGCGGCAGGTCCTGGAGGCCGGCAACACCGTCGTCACCGAGCGGGACGCCACCGGCCACGCCGAGACCAACCTGGTGCGCCTGGCGACCCGTACGTACGACCGCGAGACCCTGGCCCGCGCGACGCTCTACACCTCCACGGAGCCGTGCGCGATGTGCACCGGCGCCGTCTACTGGAGCGGCATCGGCCGGGTCGCGTACGCCCTCGGCGAGGACGAACTCCTCGCCCTGACCGGCGCGAACCCCGAGAACCCGACGATGGCGCTGCCCTGCCGGGACGTGCTGGCCAGTGGGCAGCGCGCGGTGGACGTGGTGGGTCCGTGCCTGCACGAGGAGGCCGCGGCCGTCCACGCGGGCTTCTGGAACTGAGCCACCAAGACCTGACGCACCCGCCCCGAGGAGCACCCGCATGTCACCGCACCGCACCCTGATCCACAACGGCATCGTCATCCCCTGCGACGGCACGAAGGCCGTCCTGGACCCCGGTTCCGTCCTCCTGGAGGGCGACCGCATCGTCGCCGTCGACCGCCCCGAGGCCTTCGCCACCACCGACGCGCAGGTGATCGACGCCACCGGCCACGCCGTCATCCCCGGCCTGCACAACACCCACCTGCACTCGGGCCTGTTGCGCGGCACCGCCGAGTCCAAGTCGCTGTGGGACTGGCTGCGCGACTACGTCGACCCGGCCCACAAGGCGCTCACCCCCGACATCGCCGAGGCCGCCTCCCTCCTCTGCTACACGGAGTCGCTGCGCGCGGGCACCACGTCCGTGATGGACATGTGGCGCCACATGGAGGGCTCGGCTCGCGCCGCCGAACAGGTCGGCATCCGCGCGACCCTCGTCCCGTACGTGGCCGATCTCCCGGGGTACGACTACTTCGAGACGCTGGAGACGAACCGCCGCCTCCTCAAGGAGTACCGAACCTACGCGGGCGGCCGGGTGCGCTCGTGGGTGGGTCTTGAGCACCTCTTCTATTGCAGCGAGGAAGCCTTCCGTGCGGCCGCCGCCCTAGCCGACGAATTCGACACGGGCCTGCACACCCACTCCTCGGAGACGACGTGGGAGGTCGAGGAATCCCTACGGCAGTTCGGCCGCCGCCCCATCGAGGAGTTCCACCACCGCGGCATCCTCGGACCGCGCACGGTGGTCGCGCACTGCGTGTGGCTCGACGACCGCGAACTGGACCTGCTCGCCGAGACCGGTACGAGCGTCGCGCACTGCCCCTGCTCCAACATGAAGCTGTCGTCGGGACCGGCCCGGGTCGCCGACATGCGCCGCCGGGGCATCGCCGTCGGCATCGGCAGCGACGGCGAGAAGGAGAACAACAACCTCGACCTGCTGGAGGAGATGAAGTTCGCCTCCCTGCTCCAGAAGGTGACATCCCTCGACCCGACGACCGGCGACCCGTGGGACATCCTCGACATGGCGACGCGCGACGGCGCCCGCGCCCTCGGCCTCGGCGACATCACGGGTTCGCTGGAGGTCGGCAAGCGCGCCGACGTGGTGACGGTCGACCTGCGGGCGCTGCACACCACTCCCCTCCTCCACGGCGACGACTTCAACGCCGTCCCTCACCTGGTGTTCTCCGCGTCCTCCGCCGACGTCGACCACGTGTGGGTCGACGGAGAGCTACGGGTGTCCGGTGGCAAGGTGTTGAGCGTGGACACGGAGAAGGTGCGGCTGCGCGCGCAGAACGCGGCGGAGGAACTGTTCCGCCGCCGGGCGGCCCTTCCGGCATCCCGGTAGGAGGCTCTGGACGGGGCGGCGGTTCAGTCGTTGTGGTCCTCCGGTGTCAGCCACAGGGTGGCCAGCGGCGGAAGACACACCGTCAGCGACGCGGGGAGGCCGTGGCAGGGAGACGGCTCCGCGGTGAGCGGGGCGGCGTTGGCGACCCCGCTGCCTCCGTACCGCTTCGCATCGGTGTTGATGACTTCCCGCCACACGCCGGAGGCCGTCTGAGGGACGCCGAGCCGGACACACTCCCGTACCACGGGTGAGAAGTTGCAGAGGGCGAGCAGCGGGCTGCCGTCGGCCGAGTGGCGCAGGAACGCGAGCACATTGTCGTCCGCGTTGTCGGCCATCACCCAACGGAAGCCGGCCGGGTCGGTGTCCCGCTCCCAGAGCGCGGGGGTGGCCGTGTAGCGCCGGTTCAGGTCCTGGACCAGGCGCCGCACCCCCAGGTGGTCCTCTGCGCCGGCCGAGCCTTCGTCGACAAGGTTCCATTGCAGTCCGTGTGCTTCGGACCATTCGGCGCCTTGGGTGAACTCCTGGCCCATGAAGAGGAGTTGTTTGCCGGGGTGGGCCCACATGAAGCCCAGGTAGGCGCGGTGGTTGGCGCGTTGTTGCCACCAGTCGCCGGGCATCTTGGAGACGAGTGAGCGTTTGCCGTGGACGACCTCGTCGTGGGAGATGGGCAGGACGTAGTTCTCGCTGTAGGCGTAGACCATCGAGAACGTCATCTCGTGGTGGTGGAACTTGCGGTGCACCGGCTCGTGGCTCATGTAGTCGAGGGAGTCGTGCATCCAGCCCATGTTCCACTTCAGGCCGAAGCCGAGGCCGCCGAAGCCGCCCGGTCCGGTGTGGTGGGTGGCGCGGGTGACGCCGTCCCAGGCGGTGGATTCCTCGGCGATGGTGACGACGCCGGGGACCTGCCGGTAGAGGGTGGCGTTCATTTCCTGGAGGAAGGCGACGGCGTCGAGGTTCTCGCGGCCGCCGTAGCGGTTGGGCGTCCACTGGCCCTCTTCGCGGGAGTAGTCGAGGTAGAGCATGGAGGCGACGGCGTCGACGCGCAGGCCGTCGATGTGGAACTCCCGGCACCAGTACAGGGCGTTGGCGACCAGGAAGTTGCGGACCTCCTTGCGTCCGTAGTCGAACTCGAGGGTGCCCCAGTCGGGGTGTGCGGCGCGCAGCGGGTCCTCGTGCTCGTACAGGGGGCGGCCGTCGAATTCGGCCAGTGCCCAGTCGTCGCGGGGGAAGTGGGCGGGGACCCAGTCCATGAGGACGCCGATGCCGGCCCGGTGCAGGGTGTCGATGAGGTATTTGAAGTCGTCGGGGGTGCCCAGGCGGGCGGTCGGGGCGTAGAAGCCGGTGACCTGGTAGCCCCACGAGCCGCCGAAGGGGTGCTCGGCCACCGGCAGCAGCTCGACGTGCGTGAATCCCAAGTCGGATACGTAGGCGGGGAGTTGGTCGGCGAGCTGGCGGTAGGTGAGGCCGGGGCGCCAGGACGGCAGGTGCACCTCGTACACCGAGAACGGAGACTCATGGACGGGGCGGGCGGCACGCCGCTCCAGCCACGACTCGTCGCCCCACGTGTAGTGGGAGGCGTCGACCACGGACGCGGTTGCCGGTGGTTGTTCGGTGCGTCGCGCCATGGGGTCCGCGTGCTGGCGCGGCACGCCGTCGGGGCGGGTGATCTCGTACTTGTAGAGCTCGCCCTCACTGATGTCCGGGACGAACAGTTCCCAGACACCGGAGTAGCCCAACGACCGCATGGGCGTCGAGGTACCGTCCCAGTGGTTGAAGTCACCGACGACACGCACGCCGCGCGCACGGGGCGCCCACACCGTGAAGCGGGCGCCCTGGACGCCCTGGTGCTCCATGGGGTGTGCGCCGAGCGCCGTCCAGAGCTGTTCATGGCGGCCCTCGTTGATGAGATGCAGGTCCAACTCGCCCAGGGCGGGCAGGAATCGATAGGGGTCGTCCACCTCGACTACGCCGTCGGCGGTGGTCACGCGCAGCCGGTAGACCAGGGGCGGCGCGAGGGGCAGCTCACCCTCGTGCAGGCCGTCGCCCACGTTCAGCAAGCGCCACTCCGTGTCGTCGGCGAGCACCGACACCTCGGTGGCCCGCGGGCGGAGACAGCGAACGACGACGCCCCTCGCCGTCCGGTGCGCGCCCAGCACCGCGTGCGGGTCGTGATGGGTCCCGCCCAGCAGCGCCGCACGGGTCCCCCGGTCGACGCCCGACGTCGATCGGGCATGCCGGAACAGGCTCGGGCCGGCGGTGGCGTTGACCGTCATGGTGGGGCTCCTTGGGGAGGCGTGGGGCCGCATGGCTCCGTAGGTCGTGGCGGTAATTCGCGGTCAGAGTGAGCCGGCGAGACGCGCCACGGCCTTCAGCGGGACGGTGATCCAGTCGGGCCGGTGGGTCGCCTCGTACAGCACCTCGTAGACGGCGCGGTCGGCCTCGTAGGCGCGCAGCAGTTCCGGCGCGTCCGCCGGCTCGAAGCCCCCGGCCTCGCTGTAGCCGGAACAGAACGCGGAACGGCACTGTTCGGCCCACCGCGGGCGTGGTGTGGGGCCCATGTGCGCCGCGTAGTCGAAGGACCTGAGCATGCCGACCACGTCCCGTATCGGCGAACGGTCCGCACGGCGTTCCGCCAGCGGGCGCGCGGGCTCCCCCTCGAAGTCGACCACGTGCCAACTCCCGTTGCGCCACAGGACCTGACCCAGGTGGAGGTCTCCGTGTATCCGTTGCAGGGGCGGTTCGCTGGTGGACGTCGCGACGTCGGCGAAGATGCCTTCCAGGGCGGGCACATGGCGGCGCAGGGCCGGGACCGCCTCGGCCGAGTGACGCAGCCGGTGGGTCATCTCCTCGGCGAGGCGGGACCGGTGATGTCCCTCGGCAGTCCCGGTGGGAAAGACATGCGCGAGGGCGGCGTGCAGTTCGCCGGTCATGCGGCCGAGGCCCCGCGCCTGCTTGATGAAGTCGCCTTGCGTGGAGGCCGAGCGCAGGGCCAATTGCCAGCCGTCCGTCGCATCGGTCAGGAAGGGCTGGACCATGCCGAGGGTGCCCCAGAACGGTTCGGTCACGAAGAACCAGGCCGTGGGCGCCGGTACCGAGGTGTGCCCCGACCGGCCCAGCCGGGCGGTCACCTCAAGGTCCGGGTTGATGCCTTGCTGGATGCGGCGGAACAACTTCAGGATGAGCCTGTCGCCGTACACGATCGACGTGTTGGACTGCTCCGCGTCCAGGACGCGGGGAGCGAGTCCCGTCGGCACCGACGCGCGGGGGAAGGACTCGAAGCGGAGCGCCCCGACCTTGCCGCCCTCACGCAGACGGTCAAGCAGCAGGATCGCCACGCGGTGATCGTGGACGGCGTCGTACACCATCAGCGTGCCGCCGGTGGGGCCGTCCACCTGTCCGAGGGCGTGCCGCCACAGTCGTGGCGGCGGGTCGACGGCCGCACCCAGTATCAACTGGTAGTGGCTTTCCTCCTGTTCACCCGCTTCCTTCACCCGCATCAGCAGGTGGAAGCACTCCGGGGTCAGCGCGGTCGCGGCCGCGACCGAGATCTCCGAGATCGGGCGGCCGCTGCCCGCGTACCAGCGCTGCCCGGGGAGCCAGCGTCTCAGCAGGTCGTTGAGGGAGGAGCCGAGAAGCGGGGGGCGCGCGTCACCGAGTTCGATCACGGGGTGAGTCATGACGTGAGGTCCAATCCTGTGGGACTCCCCGAGGTGCGGTCCGGCACTGGGTCCTCGCTCAGCCGGAACCAGTAGAAGCCGTGCCCGGCGAGCGTGAGCAGGTAGGGCAGTTCGCCGATGGCGGGGAAGCGGACGCCGCCGATCAGCTCCACCGGGTGCCGGCCGTTGAACGACTGGAGGTCCAGTTCGGTGGGCTGGGCGAAGCGGGAGAAGTTGTGCACACAGAGGACCAGGTCGTCCTTGAATTCCCGTAGGAAGGCGAGGACGGCGGGGTTGGAGGAGGGGAGTTCGGTGTAGGAGCCGAGGCCGAACGCGGGGTTCTGCTTGCGGATCTCGATCATCCGGCGGGTCCAGTGCAGCAGCGACGACGGGGAGGACATCGACGCCTCCACGTTGGTGACCTGGTAGCCGTAGACCGGATCCATGATCGTGGGCAGGAAGAGGCGGCCGGGGTCGCAGGAGGAGAAGCCCGCGTTGCGGTCCGGGGTCCACTGCATCGGCGTGCGCACCGCGTCACGGTCCCCGAGCCAGATGTTGTCGCCCATGCCGATCTCGTCGCCGTAGTACAGGATCGGCGTGCCCGGCAGGGACAGCAGGAGCGCGGTGAACAGTTCGATCTGGTTGCGGTCGTTGTCCAGGAGCGGTGCGAGGCGGCGGCGGATGCCGATGTTGGCGCGCATCCGTGGGTCCTTGGCGTACTCCGCGTACATGTAGTCGCGTTCCTCGTCGGTGACCATCTCCAGGGTCAGCTCGTCGTGGTTGCGCAGGAAGATGCCCCACTGGCAGCCCGACGGGATCGGCGGCGTCTTGGCGAGGATCTCGGAGACCGGGTAGCGCGACTCGCGGCGCACCGCCATGAAGATCCGCGGCATCACCGGGAAATGGAACGCCATGTGGCATTCGTCGCCGCCGACGCTGGGGGCGCCGAAGTAGTCGACGACGTCCTCCGGCCACTGGTTCGCCTCCGCGAGGAGCACCACGTCGGGGTACTGCGAGTCGATCTCCTTGCGGACGCGTTTGAGCAGCTCGTGGGTGGCGGGGAGGTTCTCGCAGTTGGTGCCCTCCTCCGCGTACAGGTAGGGCACCGCGTCCAGACGGAAGCCGTCGATGCCCAGGTCGAGCCAGAACCGCAGGGCGGCCAGGATCTCCTCCTGCACGGCCGGGTTCTCGTAGTTGAGGTCCGGCTGGTGGGAGAAGAAGCGGTGCCAGTAGTACTGCTTGCGGACCGGGTCGAAGGTCCAGTTCGAGGCCTCCGTGTCCACGAAGATGATCCGCGCGTCCGCGTACCGCTTGTCGTCATCGGCCCACACGTAATAGTCGCCGTACGGCCCGTCGGGGTCCGAGCGGGACTGCTGGAACCACTCGTGCTGATCACTGGTGTGGTTCATCACGAAATCGATGATCACGCGCATGCCACGCTGGTGCGCCGCGTCCACGAACTCCACGAAATCGGCCAGATCGCCGGTCTCGGGCAAGGTGACGATGTAGTTGGCGACGTCGTAACCGTTGTCCAGCAGTGGCGACTTGAAGAACGGTGGCAGCCAGAGGCAGTCCACGCCCAGCCACTGGAGGTAGTCCAGCTTCGCCGTGATCCCCTTGAGGTCGCCGATGCCGTCGCCGTTGCTGTCGTGGAAGGAACGGACGAGGACCTCGTAGAAGACGGCGCGCTTGAACCAGTCCGGGTCCTGAGGCAGGGACGGGTCCTGCGGCATGACGTCCGGCCGTTCAGGCAGCATGAATTCGTTTGTTGTCATGAGGGCTTCTCCCTCGGGTGTGCATACCGATGAAGGAAGAGCGCTTTCCTGGCTCAACCAATGGTGAAGATGTGCGCTGGTGTCTCGCCCGGCGTCAGACACACGTAGTTGGTGTCGCTCCAGGTGTACGTCCGGCCGGTCAACTCGTCGCGCACACGGAAGGTGCCGTCCGGCGGGGCCTTCAGGGCCTCTCGGTCGAGGCGGACCGTGGCCTCCTGGGTGTGGTGCGGGTCGAGGTTCACGACGACCAGGACCGTGTTCGAGCCCTGTGCGGACGTGACGCTCTTCGAGTACACGAGGACCTCGTCCTGATCCGCGTGGTGGAAGTGCACGCCGCGCAGGGTCCGCAGCGCCGGGTTACGGCGCCGGATCGCGTTCAGCTCGGTGATCAGCGGGGCGATCGTGCGCCCCTCCCGCTCGGCCGACTCCCAGTCACGGGGCCTGAGTTGATACTTCTCCGAGTGCAGATACTCCTCGCTCCCGGCCCGCAGCGGAGTGTTCTCGCACAGTTCGTACCCGCTGTAGAGTCCCCACGCCGGCGACAGCGTCGCGGCCAGCACCGCACGCAGCTCGAACGCGGGCCGCCCGCCGTCCTGCAAGAACGCGTGCAGGATGTCGGGCGTGTTCACGAAGAAGTTCGGCCGCATGTAGCAGGCCGCCTCCCCGCTCAACTCCTCGACATACTCGGTGAGTTCCTGCTTCGAATTGCGCCAGGTGAAGTACGTGTACGACTGCTGGAACCCGATCGCGGCCAGCGTGTGCATCATCGCGGGCCGGGTGAACGCCTCCGCCAGGAAGATCACATCCGGATCGGTGCCGTTGATCTCCCCGATGACCTTCTCCCAGAACACCACCGGCTTGGTGTGCGGGTTGTCGACGCGGAAGACCCGCACCCCGTGGCCCATCCACAGCCGCAGGATCCGCACCGTCTCCGCGACCAGACCCGGCAGGTCCTGGTCGAAGGCGAGCGGATAGATGTCCTGGTACTTCTTCGGCGGATTCTCCGCGTACGCGATGCTGCCGTCCGGACGGTGATGGAACCAGTCCGGATGCTTCTGCACCCACGGATGATCCGGCGAACACTGCAACGCGAAATCCAGGGCCACCTCCATCCCCAACTCCCGCGCCCGGCCCACGAAATGATCGAAATCCTCGAACGTGCCAAGCTCCGGATGGATCGCGTCGTGCCCGCCCTCGTGCGAACCGATCGCCCAGGGCACCCCCACATCGTCCGGCCCCGGCGACAGCGAATTGTTCGGCCCCTTACGAAACGTCGTACCGATCGGATGGATCGGCGGCAGATAGACGACGTCGAAACCCATCGCCGCGATGGCCGGAAGCCGACGGGCCGCCGTCCGCAACGTCCCGCTCACCGGCCGCTCCCCGGCCCGCACCACAGCCCCCTCCGAACGCGGAAAGAACTCGTACCACGACCCGAACAGCGCCCGCTCACGCTCCACGAGCAGCGGGAAGGCCCGGCTTTCGGTCAGCCGCTCGCGTACCGGGACATCCTTCAACGCGGCACGCACCGCGGGGTCCGAGGCCGCGGCCAGTCGTTCCAGCGGGCTTCGGGCCGCATCGCACAGCGCGTCCACTGCCGCGGCCAGGACCTCGCGCGTCTCCTTCGTCGACGCCTTGGCCAGCGCCTCCTCCAGGTGCACCGCCCCCTGCTCCAGCGTGATCTCGCAGTCCACGCCGGCGCCCACCTTGATCGTGGCGTCCCGTATCCAGGTCTCCACGGGGTCGCGCCACGCACGTACGCAGTAGCTCAGCCGGCCGGGCCTGTCCGCGCTCACCTCGGCGCTCCACCGGTCCGTCCCCGGGGCCATGGGTGTCATCGGCCACCGGCTCACCTCGCCGCCGTCGGACGGCGCACGCAGCACCACTTCGGCGCCGAGAACCCCGTCGCCCTCGACGAAGACCAGGGCCGTGACAGGGAAGGTCTCCCCCACGACCGCCTTGGCCGGACGTCGGCCCCCGTCGACCGATGGCCGCACGTCCTCGATCGGGATGGGGACAGCGGTGTTCGACGGCGTCGTCATGCGATGCACCCTTCTCGACGGGAAGCGGACGGTGGAGGTGAGGGAGAGAAGCGAGCGACCGGAGCGCTGTGCCGCGTCGGCGGCCTCCCGGCCGCATCGCTCGCCCGTGGCCCGGCACAGGGCTGCGACAGCACACTCGAAGCTCTCGCGCACCTCGGGGTCGTCCGGGGATGCCAGAAATCGACGCTCCCAGGAGCGGTAGCTCGCCAGGCACTGGTCAACTTCTTCGGTGACACGCGGTGTCCCCATGGGTCGGCCTCCGGGCCTCCGGACCTCCGCCACACCGGGCCCGCCCGGGGCCCGCCGGGCTCGCGGCCCGTTCACGGAGGGAATTCACGCCATTACCGTGGGCGGTTCATTCACCCATATTGCGGCGTCCCCGACGATCCGTCCTGTTGAGCGGAAGGTCGCCGAGCGGTCACGTCCGGTTGCACGAATGGAGTACAGCGCACAGGCTGATCCATGACTCTCAAGCGATCCATGCTCACGGTCCGTGCACACGGCTCCGCCGGTCCGACGGGCCGCGAGCAACGCGGTGAGGAGCAGGAACCATGCATCAGGCAACGCCCAGCTACTACCACATCGCCGTGGAGCCGACCCCTGAGCGCGTCGGCCAGGTCCAGCGAATCGTGGCCGCGCACACGCGTTACTGGGGTCTCGAGCGGCTGACGCCCTCGGCGACCCGCGGTCTCGGCGTTCTGCTGGAACTGGCTGTGCGCAGGCGCCCGGACAGCCGCGTCGAGGTCGAAGCATGGTGGAACGGGCAGCACTTGATCAACGCTGTGTCCTACGAGGACCCGGCCACCGGCGCCTCCCAGGGCCTCCCCCAGCGCTGCTCCGCGCAGATCGCGGCGCTGAGCGACGGGTGGGGCAGCTGCACGCGGGGCGCCCGGCGCATCGTGTGGTTCTCGCTGCGCAGCAGGACCGGGGTCCGGGAGCTTCTGGTGCCCAGGATTCCTGTTCCGGACGCGAGCGAGGCGCTCCAACTGCCCAGCTCCGCGCGCCCGGACGTCGCGCTTGAGCCCGTGGCCGCGGCGCCCGTACCCGTAGCGCCCGTACTCGTGGACGCGGGCACCGCTTCATGACCGCACGCCCGGCGGATCGGGTCCACGTGCGGAGCGGGCGCCCCTATCCGCTCGGAGCGACGTACGACGGCCACGGCACGAACTTCGCCTTGTTCAGTGCCGTGGCCGACCGGGTGGACCTCGTGCTGCTGGACGCCGAAGGCGCCGAGCGCACGGTGCCACTGCCCGAAGTCTACGGTTCGGTGTGGCACGGCTACGTGCCCCACGCCGGGCCGCCCCAGCAGTACGGCTACCGCATCCACGGCCCCTGGGAGCCGGCCTCCGGGCACCGGTGCGACGTCGAGGCGTTCCTTCTCGATCCCTACGCCAAGGCCGTCCACGACCGCCTCGGCGCGGGTGGGGTCGACGGTGAGGGCCTGTGCAGCGTGGTCGTCGACCCGGCCTTCGACTGGTCCGGCGACACACCACCGGACCACCCCTATGCCGACTCCGTCATCTACGAAGCGCATGTGCGAGGTCTGACGGCGAGGCATCCCGGTGTGCCGGAGGCTCTGCGAGGCACCTATGCGGGCCTGACCACGCCGGCGGTGCTGGAGCATCTCACCGACCTGAAGGTGACCGCGGTCGAGCTGCTCCCCGTCCACCAGTTCGTGCAGGACGGCTTCCTGCGGGACCGGGGCCTGTCCAACTACTGGGGCTACAACACGATCGGCTTCTTCGCGCCGCATCACGCCTACGCCGCGCACGGCACGCTCGGCGAGCAGGTCACCGAGTTCAAGAACATGGTCAAGTCGCTCCACGCCGCCGGCCTCGAGGTGATCCTCGACGTGGTCTACAACCACACGGCGGAGGGGAACGAGAACGGCCCCACCCTGTCCTTCCGCGGGATCGACAACGCGTCGTACTACCGCCTCGCCGACGACGACTTCAGCCGCTACTACGACACCACGGGCACCGGCAACAGCCTCCTCATGCGCCACCCCAACGTCCTGCAGCTGCTCATGGATTCGCTGCGGTACTGGGTCACCGAGTGTCACGTGGACGGCTTCCGCTTCGACCTGGCGGCCACCCTGGCCCGCCAGTTCCACGAGGTCGACCGGCTGTCGGCGTTCTTCGACCTCATCCAGCAGGACCCCGTGATCAGCCGCGTGAAGCTGATCGCCGAACCCTGGGACCTCGGCGAAGGCGGCTACCAGGTGGGGAACTTCCCGCCCCTGTGGTCCGAGTGGAACGGCAAGTACCGCGACTGCGTCAGGGACGTCTGGCGGGCGCGGGACGGCACCCTGGCCGAGTTCGCCACCCGGCTCACCGGGTCCGCGGACATCTACCAGCACGACCGCCGCCGCCCACGGGCCAGCGTCAACTTCATCACCGCACATGACGGGTTCACCCTGCGCGACCTCGTGTCGTACAACGAGAAGCACAACGAGGGCAACGGCGAGCACAACAACGACGGCGAGAGCGACAACCGGTCCTGGAACTGCGGCGCGGAAGGCCCGACCGACGACCCGGGCGTGCTGTCGTTGCGCGCCCGGCAGCAACGCAACCTGCTGGCAACCCTGTTGCTGTCCCAGGGCATCCCGATGCTGAGTCACGGAGACGAACTGGGCCGCACCCAGCGGGGCAACAACAACGCCTACTGCCAGGACAACGAACTGACCTGGGTCGACTGGGACCTCGACGACGAACGCGCCTCCCTGCTGGCCTTCACCCGCGGCCTCATCGCACTGCGGGCCGCCCACCCGGTGCTGCGCCAACGCCGCTTCTTCCGCGGCGAGGCCCCCGCAGGCCACGACGACACCCTGCCGGACCTGGTCTGGCTGCGCCCCGACGCGACGGCGATGACCGAAGCGGACTGGAAGCGACCCGACGCGCACACCCTGGCCGTCTTCCTCAACGGCGACGCGATGCGCGAACACGACAGCGTCGGCGAGCGCGTCGTGGACGACTCGTTCCTGGTCCTCTTCAACTTCTACTGGAACGCGACGGAGTTCCAGTTGCCCGACGCGTCGTACGGCACCTCCTGGACGACACGCATCGACACGGCGGAACCCGACGGCGTACCGGACGAATCCGAGTACAAGGCCGAAGCGATCGTCCGCCTGGAGGCACACTCCCTGACCGTCCTCTCACACCACCCGGGCACCGCCCCACCAGCACGCGATCAGTGACGCGACCACGTTCCGGTGCCCCGTCCGGTGTCATGCCGGCCACTGCGATGCCCCCTCGATCCGCCGCGCCAACGCGCCAATTGCCTCGACCACCACCTCCGGAGTCTCGTACATCGGACTGTGCCCAGCCTCCGCGACCCGCAACTCGGCGCCGGGCACGGCCGCAGCCGTCTTCTCGGCTTCCGCGACCGTTCGCACGGTGTCGTGGCGTCCATGGACGACCGACACCGGCATCCGCAGGTGTCCCAACTGCGGGGCGAAGTCCGTGGTGTGCTGAGTGCGGAGTGCGTCGAGTGCGGCTTCGACCGGCACAGCGTGTGCGTACTCGAGCAGTCGCTCACGCACCTCGGCAGGCGGCCTGCGGTGGAAGGAGCGGTCCATGACGGCCCGCACGACGTCCGCGGTGCCGTCCCGCCGCATCGAGGCGATCAAGGACGTGACGTCACCGTGCTGGTGCATGTTCGGGCCCGTGTTGATCAGCATCAGTCCGGCGACCAGATCGGGGTGGGTCAAGGCGACGTGCAGCGCGATGGCTCCGCCGGTCGAGTGCCCGACGAGGAGGACGGGCCCCCGTCCCGCGTCGGTGATCGATCCGGCGACCCAGTGCGCCACGTCCTCGATGCGGTGCGAGGGCGCATCGGTCATCCACGACAGGGCGCGCACCTCGAAGTGACCGTCGAGCAGCGGAGGCAGCCGTTCGAAGATCAGCGGTGAGCAGAAGGTGCCGGGGAGGGCGATCACGGTCCGGGACCGAGGGGAGAACATTGGCTGCTCCAGCGTGGGACGGCGGACCGCACGACGGCGGCCGTGACGGCGAGCCGACCTTACGGAGACCGGGACGACCGGACAAGAGTGCGGCCCGCCGTCGTCAGGTCGAAGAAGACCGAGCGGTCGGCGTGGCCTCCAGCCGGTGCGAACGCACCACGGCCACCGTGCCGCCGCCCACGAACACGACCGCGAGTACGGCCAGTCGCAGGACCGCCCACCGCAGTTCGCCGGATGTGGCGACACCTCGGGTGGGCGCCCGCGGGAGCGGCCTCGGTGTCCGTGACCGAGCAGTTGGCGCGCCCGTGCCGCACCACATCCCGGCCAGGGCCGACCCGACGATCAGCGTGGCCGCGGTGCTCCCGGCCGACGTACCCACAGGACGCGGCGCAGATGCTCGGCGAGTCCGGGCCCCGGCGTGCGGGCCTCACGCCCGGTAGCGCAGCAGGAGCATGGCCGCGTCGTCGTGCAGGGGGCCGCTGGCGTGCCGAACCACGTCCTCGCGCAGCGCTTCGAGTGCGTCCTCGGCCTCGGGCGCCTTGAGCAGGTCGGCCCGGTCCTGCAGGGGAAAGAACGCGCCGTGCTCGTCGCGGGCCTCGGTCACGCCGTCGGTGTAGAGCAGGAGTTGGTCTCCCGGGGCGAAGTCGACAGGGAAGCAGCTGGGCGGCTCGCCTCCGTGCATGCCGAGGCCGAGCGGGAGGGCGTAGGCGGGCGGGCGCGGAAAGTCGACGGAGCCGTCGGCGCGTACGAGCATCGGGGCGGGGTGTCCGCAGTTCAGCAGGACGGCCGTGCGTTGTTCGGCCCGCACCTCGACGAGGACGGCGGTCACGAACTTCTCGCCGTTCACTTCCCGGGCCACGCTGCGTTCGAGGCGGGCTGCGAGCGCGGCGAGATCCGGCTCGTCGTGCGCCGCCTCGCGGAAGGTCCCCAGCACCAGGGCCGCGGTCTCCACGGCGGCAAGTCCCTTGCCCTGCACGTCGCCGACGATCACTCGTACGCCGTGCGGCGATGCCATGACCTCGTACAGGTCACCGCCGATCCGCGCTTCCGCGACGGCGGAGGTGTAGGACACGGCGACCTGCAGCGGTCCGGCGCTGCGCGGCACCGGGCGCAGCAGCACCCGCTGGGCCACCTCGGCGATCGAGCGCACGCTGGCCAGTTCCGCCTCGCGCCGTCCGCGCATGTTCGCCGCGATGACTCCCGCGAGCGTCACGCCCGCGACCGACGCCAGCGCCGTGTACCCGCGCCGCGTCTCGAACAGTCCGTCGTAGGCCCCGAGCCCCGTGCACAGCAGCAGCGCCACGAGGCCGATCAGCGCGGTACGCCGCCACGTGCCGATCAGTCCGGCGAAGGCGGGCCCGAGCGACACCAGCGGGAGGAACCCCACCCCAGGGCCCGCCGTGAGGTCCACGACGGTGACCACCGCCATCACCACGGCGGGCAGCCAGGACAACACCCAGTTCCTTCTGTCCCGGCGTTCCGTGGTGGCCATCGTGCTCCTGCGCGTGTCGTCATTGGTGCGGGCCGCCGTCGCGGGACGCCCCTCCCCCACCTTTAGACTATGCAAAGGTTGCGCGGCCCAAGTGAAGCTCCCGGGCGTCTCGTTATCCAATCGAGTCGGACACCCGCCGGACGCGACGCGCACTGCCCGGTCACGTCTGTTCTGTCCGGTGTGCCAGGCGGTAGCTTTGTCAATAAGTCCCCTGAGGGAGGCCGATCGCGATGCCGTGGTACATCTGGCTGCTTGCCGCCGCGGGGCTCGGCGCCGCGGAGTTCTTCACCCTGACGCTGGTCTTCGGGCTGTTCGCGGGCGCGGCCCTGGTCGCCGCCGTGGTCGCCGGGGTGGGGGTCGGCCTGCTCGGCCAGCTCGTGGCACTCGGGGTCGCGGCGGCCGCGGGGCTCATCCTCGTACGACCTGTGGTGTTGCGGCACCTGGCGCAGACACCCCTCATCCGCGACGGCAGCGACGCACTGATCGGCAGGCGCGCCGAGGTCATGCGGGAGGTCACCGCGACCCGCGGCCTGATCAAGCTCTCCGGCGAGGAGTGGTCCGCTCGCGCCCTGGACGAAAGCCAGGTGATCCCGGTGGGGGCACTGGTCGATGTCATGGAGATCGAAGGCGCGACGGCCGTCGTCTACCCCCGCGATCTCCTGCCATGACCGGTGACCATCCAGCAACGGAGGAAGCGTGGACCCAGTTGTCATCCCGATCCTGGTGGCGGCCATCGTCGTCATCTTCCTCGTGGCCGCCTCCGTGCGGATCGTCCCGCAGGCACGCCGCTACAACATCGAGCGGTTCGGCCGCTATCGCCGGACCCTGCAGCCCGGCCTGAACCTCGTGCTGCCGATGGCGGACCGCGTCAACACCAAGCTCGACGTGCGTGAGCAGGTGTATTCGTCCGACCCCCGGCCGGTCATCACCGAGGACAACCTCGTGGTGAACATCGACACCGTGCTCTACTACCAGATCACCGACCCGCGGGCCGCGGCGTACGAGGTCGCGAACTACCTCCAGGCGATCGACCAACTCACCGTGACCACGCTGCGCAACGTCATCGGCAGCATGGACCTCGAGGAGACGCTCACCTCGCGCGAGGAGATCAACACCCGGCTGCGCACCGTCCTCGACGACGCCACCGGCAAGTGGGGCATCCGGGTCAACCGCGTCGAGATCAAGGCCATCGACCCGCCCAACACGATCAAAGAGGCGATGGAGAAGCAGATGCGGGCCGAGCGCGACAAGCGCGCGGCCATCCTGCACGCCGAAGGGGAACGGCAGGCGAAGATCCTCACCGCGGAGGGCACGAAGCAGAAGGACATCCTGGAGGCGCAGGGCACGCAGCAGGCCATGATCCTGCGGGCGGACGGCGAGGCGAAGGCGGTGGAGCGCGTCTTCCAGGCCGTGCATCGCAACAACGCCGACCCGAAGATCCTGGCCTACAAGTACCTCGAGACCCTGCCGCACCTGGCGAAGAGCGAGAACAACACGTTCTGGGTGATCCCGGGCGAGCTGACCGAGGCCGTCCGCTCCGTCTCCAGCGCCTTCGGAGACCGCTCGACGATGGGGCTGCCCAAGGACGCGCAGACCGAGGAGGCCGCCACCGGTGACGCCGCCGACACCGCGGACGATGCCGGGGCCCCGGAGATCGAAGCAGCCGCCGCGGCCCCGCCGACCACCGCGGCCGCGGCCGCCGACGAGGTCGCCAAGCAGGCCGCCGCGGCGGTGAACAGCGCAAAGGCGGCGGCGGAGGCCGCCCGTTCGTCCACCACGCCGGGCCGAGGGCAGCCCTCCGGCAACTGAGCGCGCCCCGCGGGTCGCCGCAGGTTCCGGCGGTGCTGTCGGGGTGGGTGGCGGCGGCAAGCCGTCACCGGTTTCCCTCCGAAGGGCGCGCCGCGTGGCGTGCGGATGGGGCGGGGTAGCAGTGCGGGTCCGCTGCCCGGTGGATGGCCGTTTCGATGCCCGCGGCGCGATCGGCGAGGAGGCCGAGCGCGGCGACCGTCCGTACGGCCGGGTCCTCTTCCGTCCCGCCCAGCGCCTGGTGGCGTACGTACGCGGACTTCAACTCGGCCCAGCGCGCGGCCTGTTCCGGGGTGAGCCTGCCGCGCAGCTCGGCCAGTTTCAGGAGGTTCGCCTCGGTGCCGCTGGTGAGGGTCTGGGCCTCGGCGCGGTAGTGGTCGTCGATGACGGCGGCCAGTTCCGCTTCGCCCATCGCCGCGTCGAGGCGGGCGGCGATCTTGTTCATGTTGCGGTAGGAGCCCTGGAGTTGGAAGGGCGGCGCGGTACGGGTCGCGTCCGACTGGCCGGCGGAGGCGATGTAGGCCGCGTTGACACTCAGTACTGCGTCCCGGGCCACGATCAGGTGCCCAAGCACCGCGGTGACGCGACTCAACTCCGTTTGACTGTAAGGGTGTTCAAGCTGGTCGGCGCGCGCCGTCGGATCGCCTGCGGCGAGACGCACGAGGACGTCGAGGTCACTTCGGCCGCGGCCGGCCAGCGGGGCGAGGTCGGGGTGGGAGGTGAGCGCGTTCTCCACGAAACTCAGCGCGAACGCGTCCTGCTTGCCGGTGAGGACGTCGCCGAGGTTCCACACGTCGGCGCGGTTGGCGAGCATGTCGGGAATGCGGAAGCGGGCGCCCGACTCCGTGTAGGGATTGCCTGCCATGCACACGGCGAAGCGCTTTCCGCGCAGGTCGAAGGTGCGCGGCTCGCCGTCGATCACACCGTCGATGCGGCGGGTCGCATCGCACAACGGGATGAATCGCTGGAGGAGTTCGGGCGACGTGTGCTGAATGTCATCGAGGTGGAGCAGGGTGTTGTTGCCCGCGGCGAGCGCGAAGTTGATTTTCTCGAGTTCGCGGCGTGCGGTGGCGTCGGGGGCCTGCGCCGGGTCGAGGGAGGTGACCTGGCTGCCCAGGGCCGGGCCGTCGACCTTGACCAGGAGCAGGCCGAGGCGCTGGGCGACGTACTCCATGAGGGTCGTCTTGCCGTAGCCGGGCGGGGAGACGAGCAGAAGCAGTCCGCCGGTGTCGGCGCGCCGCGACTCGCCCGCGGTGCCGATCTGGCGGGCCAGGCTGTCACCGATGAGCGGCAGGTACGCCTCGTCGATGAGGCGGCTGCGCACGAAGGAGGACAGGGCGCGCGGGCGCAGTCCGTCCAGGCGCAGCCGGTCGCGCTCCGCGGCCATCAGGGCGGTGCGACGCTTCTGGTAGGCGCGGTAGCCGGGGGCGGTGACGGTGCGGAACACGTGGGTGCGCGCGAGGAGTTCGTCGATGCGGACCGGCAGGGTGCGGTCGCGGCCGATGCGCGGGTGCGAGCCGAGCAGCCCTTCGACGGTGGTGGACGTCGCGGCGGCCGAGGGGTAGCGCGGCAGGTCGGGGCAGAGTTCGGCGGTGACCGCCTCGGCCAGGTCGCCTTCGTCCAGGTGGTGTCCGCCGGCGGTGGCGTAGGCGCTGAGCCAGGCGTGTGCGTGCTGGCGGCGGGCGGACAGGTCACCGGCGAGCGTCGTGAGGGTGTCTTCGTAGAGGGAACTGCCGTTGCTGTAGCGGAACTTGTCGAGGAACGAGCGAATGACCTCGGGCAGCACGAAGCCGTCGGGGACGCTGGTGAGCTCCTCGAAGAGGTAGGCGGCGGGCGTGCCGTCGGCCGGGCCCGACCGCTCCGCGATGGCCGCGGACAGTTCGGCCTCCAGTTCGGTGATGGCCGGGGCCCGGCCGTAGGTGTCCCGGGCGCCGGCGAGCGAGACCGCGCGGGCCGTCCAGGTGTGGCGTTCGTGTTCCGTGGTGGCGTGTGCCCAGAACATCTGGGCGGCAGCGCGGGCGGCGGGTGTGTGGCGCAGGACACCGGCGTCGGCGTGCAGCCGCAGCAGCGCCGTGAGGATGAGGGTGGCGTCGTGGTCGTGGACGCCGCGCTCGTAGCCCTCGTCGTACGCGTCCTGTGCGGCCCGCCGCACCAGTGCGGGCAGGTCGTCGGCGGCTGCGAGCGCGCTCGCACCGTGCTCGGCGAGGAGCCGGGCGGCCAGGTGCTCGCCGCGGTAGACGTCCGGTGACTCGGAGGGCAGGTGCTGGTCCCAGTAGGGGCGGGTGGCGGCGAAGTCGGGGTCGGTGACGGGGCCGCGGTAGTCGGTGCCGGTGAGCGCGAAGGCGAGACCGGCGCCGTCGGGGACGAGGGTCAGGTCGAGCGGCTGGGTGTTGACGGCGAAGCGGTGGCTGCCGAGACGGACCCGCGTTCCGTCGGCGTCGTAGAGGTCGGCGCGGTCGCGCAGCGTGCGGGCGGCCTCCTGGCGGGCGGCCGTGAGCCGGGCGGCAAGGTCCTCCGCACGGACCTCCTCGCCGAGTGCGCGCAGCTCGTCGGCGATCGCGCGCACCTTGGCGGCCATCGGGTCCGAGGTGAAGAACGCCGCCGCGGCGTCGGCGTCGGGCAGACTCACGGCACGGCGGGCCAGTGTGTCGAGGACGCGTCCCGCCGAGGCGGCCAGCTGCTCGGCGCGGCGGGCGCGGGCGTCGACGAGGGTCTGCTTGCGCGCGGCGAACGCCTCGTGGATCTCGGTGCGCTGCTCGTCCAGTTGGGCGAGGAAGTCGTCGTGCTCGGCGAACCGGGTCTGCAGGTTCTCCACCTGGACGAGGAGTCGGGCGCCGTGATCGTCGCAGGCCTCCGGGGCGTCGGCGGCGGCGAGCGCACCGGCGACCGCCTGCCCGAGCAGGGCCGCCTCCGCGGCGAACTCGGCGCGCCCTTCGTGGTCGAGGAGCTCGCCGCGTCGGGCGCCCAGGGTGGCGCGGCCCCGGTTGACGGCACCCAGCGCGTGGGCAATGTGTTCCAGGATCACCGTACGGACGGTCGCGTCGGCGAGCTCCAGTGCGCCGACCACGTCGGTCACGGTCCGCAGCCCGTCGGCCAGTGCGTCGAGGCGGCCGGCGGCCTCGTCGGCCTGCGTGGTCGACGTCAGTTCGCCGCACTGCTCGGTGATGCGCTCGGCCTCCGCCAGTTGCTCGGCGAAGGCGTCGTCGCGGGCGAGGAAGGCGACCGCGCGCTGCCCGAAGTGGGCGAGGTCGTCGGCGGCTCGCGCGAAGACGTCGTCGATCCGGTCGGCGTCGACGTAGCGCACGTCTTTGAGGGGGAGCAAGTGCCCCTGGGCATGGCGCAGTTCGGTGAGTCCGCTCACCCACTCCCCCGCGCTGCGCGGCACCTCCCCGCGCAGCCGCCGCACGACCGCGGCGATCTTCTCGGCGACGCCGTCCAGTTTCCGGGCCGCCTGTTCGGTGAGTTCGGACACGGTGGCGAACTCGGCCACGACCTGCTCGGCCGTGGCGCGCATGCCGCTCAACACCGCTGCCAGGTCGCCGAGTTCGGCTTCTCCCAGCCACGGGTGGACGTCCGCGGCCCGTACGCACCCGGCGAGCAGCGCGGCATACCCCTCGCTGGTCGGCGTGGCCGTGGTGGCGGCGCGGGTCAGCGTGAGGACCTCGGAGATGCCGCGCACCAGGTCGGCGTTGCCGATCCGGGCGAGCACGCCCTCGCCGGCGGGCTGCGCGGCGGCGTAGGTGTCGCTGACGAAGGGGGAGGCGTACCGCTGCACCGCGTGGACACGGCCGGGTTCGGCGTCCTGCTCGGCGCGCAGCAGGAGCAGGGTGCCGTCGTCGAACAGGGCGTGCCCGTGGCAGCCGAGCGGGGTGACGACCTCCTTGCGGATCGTGTTGTACGGCAGCAGCAAGCCGCGCCCATCGGCCCTCGCGTGGAACACATAGAGGAGGTCCTCGCCGTTGGGCGAGCGCACGGTCCGCTCGTAGGCGAGGCCGGTGGCATCGACCGTGTCGAACGTCTTGTACGTACCCGAACTCAGGCAGTACCCGCCGGGGAACACGACGCCCTGCTCGTCGGGCAGGGTGCGGCAGCCCTGCCCGATGCCGTCGAGGCGGACGACGTCGTGCGTGAGCGTGTTGTAGACGAGGTAGCGCTCGTCGGCCTCCTTGTAGGGGCGTACGCGCAGCAGGATCAGTGCGCCGACGCGCGCGTGGGCGATGTCCGCGTCGGCGAGGGACTGGAGAGGTTCGTCGACCGGTTCGGTGTGGATGCCGTCCGCGGTCTCGGCGTCGTTCTCGGTCTTGACGGTGAGGCTGCCACCGACGGTCGAGACGTAGACGTCACCATCGATGGAGACGTGCGGGTGGCGGCCCAGGACGTGGTCCTCGCGGCCGCTCACCTGCCAGGTGATGTCGTGGGCGGGCGGCAGCACGTGGTCGCGTTCACCCCGTGCGTCGAGGAACCGCACGGTCCCGTCCGCGGCCTGGGCCCAGCGCAGCACGCGCATGTCGGTCGGCTTGTCCCCGGTCTGGAAGACGGCCAGCAACCTGGCCTGGATCATGCGGAGTTGAAGCAGGCGGGCGTCCTGGTAGTAGCGGTGCAGGGCGGCGAACTCGCGGACGAAGTCCGGGTCGTCGAGCAGGCCGGGCACGGCGTCGTCCGGCAGCGGGTTCAGGTCGAGGTCGTAGAGCGTGAACACGTCACTCGGGGCGGTGCGCGGTGCCCCCTGGACGGTCGGCGCACGGTGGCCGAGCAGCAGCCGGCCGCCGATGGCGACCACGTCGCGGGGCGTGGTGGGCCCTTCGGTGTACAGCCGCTCGCTGCCCGTGCGTTCCAGCTGGGCCGAGGAGAACTCGGCGATGCGCCGGGCGTTCAACTCCTCTGTCCTGCGCGCGAGTTCGGCCGCCTGCTGGGCGAGCCGGTCGCGCAGCAGCTCGTACGTGCCGGTGTCCAGGCCCGTTGCCATTGTCGTCCGACGTCCTTCCGGTGATGACGTGCCCTGCGAGCGGTGTGGGGCGGTCAGTGGTGTGCGGATCCGTTCATCTGGGTGAGCGGCAGGTCCGCGACACCCAACTGGCCCGCCTTGTCGAGCAGTTCACGCAACTGGCCCGACTGCTCGACGCCGCCGCTCTTCATGAGCTTCATCAGCAGCGTGGACACCGTGAGGTTCTGGACGTCGGCCGTGGAGACCGAGCCGAGGATCCTCACGAGGTCGTCACCGAAGTCGGCCGTGCCGTCCAGCCACGGCTTCGCCAACTGCTGGGCGACGTCGGAGTTCTGGACGAAGCCGTCGACGCTCTTGCCGAGGGCGATCGAGCCCATGAGCCGGTCGAGGAAGACCGACTCGCCGCCGACGATGTTGATGTTCGCGTTCTCCAGGCCGGTGGCGAGAACCGTGGCCTGCGCCTCGGCGACCTGCCGCTGCACGTCGATCCCGGCGAGCCGGATCTCCTTCTCCGCCTGGAGCCGCAGCCGGTACTCCTCGTGCCCACGGGACGCCTCGTCGAGCGCCGCCATCGCCGCGGCCTTCCGCGTGATGCCCTCGGCCTCCGCCTTCAGCTTCGCCTCGATGGCGGTGACCTCCGCGAGCGCCTGCTCACGGGCGCCCTGCGCTTCGGCGCGCATCCGCGCCTCGGTCGCCTCGGCCTCGGCGCGCCCGGCCTTCTCGGTGACCTCGGCCTCCTTGTCGCGCACCTGGACCTCGGCGAGTCCCGCGGCCGCGGCCTCGGCCTGGACGCCGGTCGCGAGCCTCAGCTTGGCCTGCGACTGAAGGTCCGCCGACTTCAATTCGGCTTCGGCGAGGGTCAGTTGCTCGGCGGCGCGGTGCGTCGCGGCCTGCTCGGCCGCCTCCGCGGCCTTGATGTCCTTGACGAGCCGCTCCTGCGCCTCGGCCTCCGCCGCGATGACGACGGCCTGCCGGCCCCGCTCGGCCTCCTCGACCGCGCGCAGCTTCTTGATGGACTCCTCCTGCTCGGCGACCGTCCGGTCCACGGCGACGCGCTCGCGCACCACCTCGGCGATCTCCCGCTTCTCGGCCTCGACCTCCTTGTCCGCGGAGATCTTCGTCAGCTGCGTCTCGCGCTCCCGGGCGATGACCTCAAGGAGGCGGTCCTTCTCGATGCGCTCGTTCTCGACGGCGATGACCCGCTCACGGTTCTTCTGCGCGACGGCGACCTCGCGGGCCTGGTTCTCCCGCTGCACGCCGAGCTTCTCCTCGGTGGCGAGGAACGCGCCCTGCGAGCGCAGCCGCTCCTCCTCCATCACCCGCGCCGTCTCGGCCTCCTCCCGGGCCCGTACGGTGTCGATCTCGCGCTTCTGCTTGATCTCGGCGTCGGCCTGCCGGCGCTCCAGCTCCAGGATGGTCTCGCGCGCGTCCACGTTCTGCCGCGTGATCTCCTTCTCCTCGGTGCGCTGGAACTCGTTGGTGCGTACGTGCTCGACCGTCGTCAGCTCGGTGATCTTGCGGATGCCCTGGGCGTCCAGGACGTTGCTCGGGTCGAGCTGGGACAGCGGCGTCTGCTCCAGGTAGTCGATCGCCGCGTCCTCGAGGTGGTAGCCGTTCAGGTCGACACCGATCACCTCGATGATCCGGAACCGCAGCTCCTCGCGCTTGGTGTAGAGGTCGGTGAAGTCCAGCTGCTTGCCGACCGTCTTGAGCGCCTCGGAGAACTTCGCGTGGAAGAGCTCCTGCAAGGTCTCCCTGTCGCTGGCCCGCTGTGTGCCGACGGCCTGCGCGACCTTGATGACGTCGTCGACGGTCTTGTTGACCTTCACGAAGAACGAGATGCGGATGTCCGCGCGGATGTTGTCCTGGCAGATCAGACCGTCCCGCCCGGTCCGCGTGATGTCGATGGTCTTCACCGAGATGTCCATCACCTCGGCCTTGTGCAGCACCGGCAGCACGACCTGCCCGGTGAAGGTCACGTCGACCTTGCGCATCTTCGAGACGATGAGTGCCTTGCCCTGTTCGACCTTGCGGAACAACCGGGTGAAGACGAGCAGCAGCGCTGTCGCGACGAGCACGAGGGCGACGACGGACACGCCGATGCCCACGACGGTGGCATCCATGATGAAGTCCTTTGCGTCCAGGGGTGCTTGACACCCAGAAGCGAGTGGGCGGAACGTCGACCGCGAGCGAACCCGACGCGGCGGGACAAGCGACTTGAGCCGCGACGCGCGTGGGACCAGGCCCTCCTTGCAGGAGGTCGGCATCGGGACCCGACCCCCGTTTCCGCCGAGCCCATAGTGGCGCGGCTGTGACGCCGCGCGCATTGCCGAACACCGGCAATCTTGATGCCCCGTTGATGCCGCGTTCCCCTCGCCCTGCGGGATCCCGGCCTGCCGCACGAGAAGCCCGCGGACGACCGAGGCGAATCCCTTCGGCCCGAACCAGGCCGCCACCAACAAGACCGCCGGCCGGACGTGGCCCTAGTACCCCCCGGACGGCGTGTGGTCCGCCAGGGCGAGGGCGCGCAACAGGCAGCGCAGGCGGAGCAGTTGGCGGGCGACGGTCCGGACAGGGGCGGATCGGCGAGGGGAGTAGGCGGCGGACCAAAGTGCGGGTACGTGATGCATGCCAGCAGGATCCGGCGCGCCTGCCCGGTCGGTCCAACAGATCGTGTCGCTACCTGTCATCGATAGGGTAGATGGATGGAGATGCGTCAGCTCCGCCACTTCGTGGCGGTCGTCACCGAGGGCACGTTCACGGCGGCCGCCCGGTCCGAACTCATCGTGCAGTCCGCGCTCAGTACGTCGATCCGCAATCTGGAGCGCGAACTGGGCACCGACCTGTTCGACCGCACCGGCCGCCGGGTGGTGCTCACCGAGGCCGGCCGGGCCCTGGTGCCGCAGGCCAGGTCGCTGCTCGCGGGGGCCGACGCCGCCCGTGACGCGGTCGCGGCGGTCGCGGGCCTGACCACCGGGCGCGTGTCCATCGGGACGATCCAGACCCTCACCTGCGTGGACCTGCCCACAGAACTCGCGCTGTTCCACCGGCGACTGCCCGGCATCCAGGTCTCCGTACGGGACGCGCCGGTCGACGAGCTGTACGGGGCACTGCGCGCAGGCGAGCTGGACCTCGCCTACCTCGCCCCGGATGGGGCCGAACTCCCCGACGGCTTGGTGGAGTTCGCCTCCTGGCACGAGGAGCTGGTGCTCATCACGGCCCCCGGACACCCCCTGGCGCACGCGGGCCGCACCCTGATCCGGGATCTCGCCCAGGAGTCCTTCATCGACTTCCGCGCGGGCACCGGCCTGGAGACAGCGGTACGCAGACTGGCCGCACACTGCGGACTCGAACGCCGCATCACGTGCGACGTCACCCAGATCGGCATGCTCGTGGCGCTGGTCCGGGCCGGCATCGGGGTCGCGTTCGTGCCCCGGCGCATCGGCGAGGACGCGGGACTGCCCTGTGTCCGTATCCGCCAGCCGGAACCGGGCCGCACCATCATGCTCACCGGACGCGGCCCCGGCCCCCGCAACCCGGCCGCCACCGCCCTCATCGACCACCTCACCCGCCGCCCCGACGAGTCCCTCCCGGACGCGCGCCGGCCCAGCGCACACCCGTACGCCGTCGGCAGGTAGCAATCGACCCACCAGGCCGCCGGAGCCCAAAGGCCCGTTGCACACCCCCGTGGCCCGCGCCCTCGCCACATCCGCTAAGAATGCGACAAGGACACGGCACCACGGTGGGGGTGGGCATGGCGTCGCGACAGGACGTTCCCGAGGAATACTTGGACGGGTACGTCCAGGTCGTGGCGGATGCCGCGGCCACCGGCCGCCGCCTGAACCGCGACGAACTCGACGCGCGCCGCGCATGCGGCGAGCGCGCCGCGGAAGCGGGCCTGGGGCTGCGCGCCCTGGTCGCCGCCCACCTCGCACGGACGCACACCGACACCCTTGGCACCCGGGTCGCACTCGATTCCGTCATCACCGCCGCCGCCCAGGCGATCGACGCGTTCACCGAGGGCTACGAGCGCGCGCAGCGGCACACCATGCGCCAAGAGGAGGCGGCGCGCCGCGAGTTCATCGACGACCTCCTCTACGGACGCAGCGACCTGGGGAGGCTCGCCGAACGCGCCGAACGTTTCGGCCTGCGCCTGTCCCATGAACACGCCGTCGCGGTCGCCCGCGGCCTCGACGCCTACGACGAGGGCGACGCCGTCTCCCGCGAGGTCGAACGCGCCGTGATCGCCCGCTTCGGCGACCGCAACACCCTGGTCACCACCAAGGACCGCCGACTGGTCTGCATCGCCCCCGGCGACCAGGACGAAGTCCTCTCCTATTTCGCCAAACGGGCCCATGCAGCCACCGACGGCGGACAGGTCGCCATCGGCCGTCCGCGATCGGGCCCGGGCGGCGTCGTCCAGTCCTACGAGGAAGCCCTCAGCGCGCTCGACCTGGCCACCCGCCTCGAACTCGACGCCCCCGTCCTGCGCTCCGCGGACCTCCTCGTCTACCCCGTCCTCACCCGCGACCGCCAGGCGATGGCCGACCTCGTCCAGCACACCCTCGGCCCGCTGCAACGAGCCCGCGGCGGCGCCCAGCCACTCGTCGACACCCTCACCACCTACTTCGACTCCGGCTGCGTATCCGCCCAAGCGGCCCGCCAACTGGCCCTGAGCCCCCGCGCCTTCACCTATCGCCTCGCCCGCATCCGCCAACTCACCGGCATCGACCCGGCGGACCCCGTCCACCGCTACACCCTGCAGACCGCGGTGATCGGTGCGCGCCTGCTCGACTGGCCGACCCGCCAATCCTGACCCGGCAGCCCCGCCGCTTCGCCATGCGACCCAACGCGCCACCGATCAGGCCGACTTACCACCACGTAGAAAGATCAAGGCCGGTTTGTCCGGTTTTGCATTGACTTGCCACTCGAATGGCTCCTTAATGGAATCAAGGCGAGCGACTTGAACCAGTATCGGACACCCGATCCGGTTCTCGCCCCTAAAATCCGCAGGCGCACGGGCATCAATCGGTGATCACTCCGGAACCCAGTGCGGGGCGCCTCGGTGACACAAAGCGCAGATCGCATGGGAGAAACCAGAGCCCACGACTGCCTGGAAGCCGGGCACCTTGAAAGATCAGGCGGCAGTGGACAGGCCAGAAACGGGAACGTCGGAGTCCCATCCGGATCACAGCACTCGCCGTACGGAGCACCGCGGCGAGCGGTCACCCTAACCGCAACAGGGTCACACGTCCGGCCGCACGGCCAAGCGTCCTCCCCTGGCCTGTCCAATACAGAATCAAGACCCACTACAGAAACTCTTTCGTACCAGCAGGGCAATGACACAACGAGAACCGAAAGGGTGAGCGCTCATGTCCGAAGTCGTTGCGGTCATTCCAGCTCACAACGAGGCGCCCTGCATAGCGAATGCCATCCGGGGCCTCGCGACCCAATCCGTGCCTCCCGACCGCATCGTCGTCGTGGCAGACAACTGCACCGACTCAACGGCCGCGATTTCCCGCGGGCACGGCGCCGGCGTGTTCGAGACCACGGGCAACACCGCGAAAAAAGCAGGCGCTCTCAACCAGTTTCTGCGGCAGCTCCCCATGCCAGATCCTGACGCACGGATCCTGGTCACCGACGCGGACAGCGTGTTGGACCCCACATTCATCGAAACGGCACTGGGCGTTCTCGCCGATTCCCGCTACGGGGGCGTCGGAGGCGTCTTCCGCGGCGACCAGGGCGCGGGATTCGTCGGGCATCTGCAACGCAACGAATACGCCCGATACGCGCGCGACGTCCGTCGCCGCAGGGGGCGCTGCCTCGTCCTCACCGGTACGGCGGCGATGTTCCCTGTGAGGGTCCTCAACCGCATCACGGCGGGGCGCCGCAACGGCACTCTGCCCAGCGGGGACGGAGAAGGAGGTGTCTATGACACGCGAGTCATGACCGAGGACAACGAACTCAGCTTTGCCATCATGCACTTGGGGTTCAAGATTCTTGCTCCGCGCGGCTGCACGCTCACCACGGAAGTCATGCCGACCTGGCAAACACTGTGGGAGCAACGTCGACGCTGGAAAGCAGGCGCCGTACAGAACTGCATCCAGTACGGAATCACCCGGGTCACCGCCCGCTACTGGGGCCGGCAACTCTTCACCATGCTGGGCATAGTGGTGACGCTTCTCTATCTGGCGACTATTGCCGCTTCCCTGTCCCTCGGCGGCTTCCACGTTCACCCAATGTGGGCCGCCGCCAGCGGCGTCTTCATTGCCGAACGGGCCATTTCGGTGAGGGACCGGGGATGGAGGCAGATGCTGCTTTCCGCGTCCATGTATGAACTGGTACTCGACTTCTTTCTGCAAACGTGTCACATCGCAGCCTATTTCCGAGTACTGACCAACCGAGCGAAAGTCTGGTGAATTGCAATGTACAACAACGGAACCCCCGCCATCGGCGGGGCAGCAACCGGGGGCGTCCTGGCTTCCACTGGAGCGTCGGTCCTCTGGATCGTTCTCGCTTCATTCGCGGTGATCGCGGTGGGAGCGGCGATCCTCCGCGTCATCCCCAGGAAGCAGCAATAACCGCACCCCCCTCCCGCGCGGTGCACGAACGGGCCTCGGGCCACTGCCACTACCGCGGCAGAACGACGTGACAACCCCGGGGCCCCTGCCGCACTCCTTCGACGGTCGAGCGCTCGACAGTTGATGGATGAGCGTCCTGACGTGCGGAGATCTATCCTTTGTCCATAGCCGTTTCAGGAGTGAATCGACATGGACAGTCTCAGGGCTGACGTCGAGCGCATCGCCGTGGAGCATGGGATGCCGGCCGGCGAAGCGAAAGAGATCGCGGACGAGGTGATGGAGGCCGTCTCGCTCGCCGTTTCCAGGAACGTCACACCCGAGCAGTACAACGCCGAACTGACGCGCACGGTGGTCTCCTTGCTGAAGGGGCAGCAGGAAGTGCCGACCATCGTTGAGCACTTCCAACGCATCCAGCGTCGGCAGTGGGCAACGATCATCGCGGTCGTGGTCTTTCTGGTGGTCTGGTCGCTCTGGCTCCGCCCGCTGCTCGAACCGGTCATCGGTATCGGCGGGTAACCTCTCACCGACTCCCCCGTCACGAGGCGCTTCGCATCTGCGAGGCGCCTTTTCGGTGCCCGCGCGAGAAAATGTTCCACAGCGGTTCTTATGCCTCTTGTTTCGCTTGACACGGCTAAGATTCGTCGCACTGGGGTTGAGCCCTCAGCCCCGTTTGGATGTGGTTCCAATGCCTCCCCAGACCCCGGAGATGTGGCCGGACCTCGTACGCGCCGTTGACGCCGAAGCCGGTGTCTATCAGACCAACATGGAAACGCTCCGCCGCCTGGAGGGCGCCCAGCGCCTCGGGCCCGCCGTCGTCGAGTCCATCGCGGATCGCCTCAAGAGCTTCGGCATCGGCTTCCTGCCCCCGAAGCTGCCCGTACGCGGCGACGAGCGGGTTCTGCTGTACCGGAACGGCACGATGGCCGCGGAAGTCATCAGGGCGATCCTCGACGGGCTCGGCGGGTCCGTGGCCGAGACCGCCGCCACGGCCCTGCGTACGGTGAACCGGTCCCCCACGGACGTCGTGGCCTCCGACACCGTCGCCAGCAAGGCGATGGAGGCCGCCGAGAAGCTCCAGGAACTGCTGGAAGCCGCCGGCCACCCCCAGGACGGCCCTTCACGGCGCCGGCTGGGACGGCGGAAGCACTCCTCGTGACCCCAACCCGCCTGGGCCACTTGGGCGTTGCCCGGTGAGCCCAAAAATTTCAGCCCCAGACTTAACATAAAGAGACTGTAAAGTCTTCGCTGTTACCTTGAACAAGCACTCTAACGGCGTAACGTTTTCGGTATCACACTAAACCGGACAGCAAGCCCCCGGCGAACCGTCCGAAGGACAAGGTGGCGGTCTCCGTGAACGGCATCAGCAGCGGGCCTATACCCGACGCAGAGCTCGCCCTCTGGGCTTCCCGTATTTGCGCCGACCTCAGGCCGATGTCCCCCGACTCCGTGTCGACGGTGCGGGACATATACGAAGAGATCGAAAATCGCCGAGCGGCGCATGCGGCCACCTCTCAAGCCGAGGCGAGCTAAGACCTTCCCGAACGACAGGCCCTAGGACGATCGGTCGTCCTCCAAGAGGTGCACTCGCCCACGGAAATCGAGATCGGCGAGGGGCCCCGGATCGATGGCCACGTAATGGCCCTGGAAAGCCTTTTCCATAAGCGTTCGCCGTTCCTGGTAGCCCGCGGAGTCCCATTTCGCCCGGGCGTCATCAATCACTTCTGCGGACGGGACATCCGGAACCGGCCCGAGAGCGGCAAGCGCGGCCGCTTCTTTCCGGCTTCTGGCCATTACGTCGGAGACCAGCTTGTTGTGCCGTTCGATGGTGATCTTCCCGGCATTGAGCTGCTCGTCCCAGTGATCGACGAGACCGGCCAAGCGGTCCAGCTCCTTCTCGTGCGGGTCCCGCCCTCTGGCCACCTTGACGGCCCGCTTCCTGAGCTGGTCGACAAGTTGGGGATCGGAGAGCCGGCGGACCACCAGGGCCGAGACGAAACGGTCGAGTTCGCGCTGGTCGCCCAGCGTCTTCCCGCAGCCGCGACCGAGCGTGCCGGTGCCCCCTGCGCACTCGTACTTGCGCGCCTCTTCGCCGTCCTCGTAGCAGCGACCGTTCTGCGCCGGCTTGCCACGAAGAATGCTTCCACAGTTGCCACAGACGATCCTGCGTGTGCCGGTGAGGAGATACGTGCGGGGCGGGGCGCCTCGTCGGGACTCCACCATGTCGCGGAAACTTCGCCAATCGCCCGAGGCGACGATGGGATGACCGGTCGGCCTCCCCTCCGCGTCCTCCACGGGAAACTCTCCGACGATTTCGCCCTTGGCCGTGATGTGCCCGGCGATGCGCGGATTCTTGAGCAGATGACGGACCGTTTGCGGTGTCCACTGTCCGCCCGCCGTGGTCCGGATCTCCCGAGCGTTCAGGCCGGCCGCGAGGTCGGTGATCTTCTCCCCGTCGAGCGCCGCTGCCATGAGTTCGCGAATCACCGCGGCTTCGGGCTCCCTGACCGTATTCGCGTCCGCTTCGAACCCGAACGCGCGGAAGCGACCCGGCTTGGCGACCCCCATCGCGATGCGCTGGTTCAGCCCGCGTCGGGTGCGCGTGGAAAGCCGATGGCTGTAGTACTGGGCAGCGGACACCGCATCGCAGAAGGCCTTCAGACCGGATCGCGTATCGAGGTCGTACTCGCCGTCGGAATCAAGGATGACGACGCCCTTTTCGGCGAACTTGGCGATGCGGATGGCCTCGTCCGTCTGCTGGACGAAGCGCCCCAAGTCGAAGATCACGACACCCTGGGATTCGCCCGCATCGAGCCGTCCGACCAGCTGTTCCCAGCCCTCACGGCTCGCCTCCGCGTCCCATGCGGTTTTCCCGCGGTCCTGAAGCCTGAGGCCGCGCTCAGCGGCCCGGCCACCAGGAGATGCGTATTGGGCGATCCGGCGTTCATTCACCTCATGCTGACCGAGGACGCCTCGATACAGGTGACTGCCCTTGCGGAGGCTGTCGCGCGCGTACGAGTCGAGCACCAAGAGCGAGCGCTCAAGGGGACGCTTCGTACGCTCGCGACCGGCCATTCTTATGTGCCCTCCGTGAAGGTGGCCCCTACTAGTCCTTATTGGCCCTTATAGGAGTCTACTGCTCCCTCTTGCACCTGTATGTGAGCAGGGCGCGGGCGCACCGCGTCCGAGATGGACTTCACGCCGCCGTGTGCGGTCATCCCGCCGTCGACCGGGATCTCGGCGCCCGTGATGAAGGACGCCTCGTCCGAGAGCAGGAACGCGACGAGTGGGGCGACCTCGTCGACGGTGCCGGTGCGGCCGAGTGGTGTCTCGCGGATGTTCGCGTCGCGGAACGCCGGGGCCGCGGACGCCGTCATCTCCGTCTCGATGTAGCCGGGGTGGATCGTGTTGACGCGGATGCCGTGCGGCCCGTACTCCACGGCCGCCGTCTTCGACAGGCCGCGCAGTGCCCATTTGCTCGTCGTGTACGCGACCGGATAGTGCGCGGTCAGCGCGGCCGAGGAGCCGACGTTGACGATGGACGAACCCGGCGGCATGAGCGGCGCCAGGTGCTGGATGCCGAGGAGTGGGCCGGTGACGTTCACGGCGTGTACGCGGGCCATGTCATCGGGGCGGGCGTCGCCGACACGGGCCCGCCAGGTGATGCCGGCGTTGTTCACCAGGCCGTGGACGACGTTGCCGTGCAACTCCCTTAGTTCCGTGGTGAGTTCGGACCAGGCACTCTCGCTCGTTACGTCGAGGCGGCGGATGCCGGGGGCCTCGGTCACGTCGGTGGCGATGACGTGGGCGCCCTCGCGGGCCAGCGCTTCGGCCTGCGCCGCGCCCTGGCCGCGGGCCGCGCCCGTGATGACGACGACCTTGCCGCGCAGGCGGTCGGTCCGGGAGTGGCTCATGGGCGCTCCCGTCCGCGGCGGCGGCCGGCGGGGAGCGGGATCGGGGCGGCGCCGGGGACCACGGTGTTGGTGAGTGTGCCGACGCCCTCGACGGTCAGGGTGACGGTGTCGCCGGGCTTCAGCGGCGGCGGGGTCTGCTCGCCGCGCAGGCCCCACAGTTCGCCGAGGCAGCCGCCGTTGCCGCAGGTGCCCGAGCCGAGCACGTCGCCCGGCACGACGCGGGTGCCGCGGGACGCGTAGGCGACCATCTCCTCGAAGGTCCAACTCATGTTGGACAGCAGGTCCTTGCCGATCGTCTCGCCGTTGATGTCGGCGGTGAGGGCGAGGCGCAGGAAACCGTCGGCGCCCCTGTGCGGCTCCAGCTCGTCGGCGGTCACGAGGTACGGGCCGAGGGTGGTGGCGGTGTCCTTGCCCTTGCACGGGCCGAGCCCGACCTTCATCTCGGCGGACTGGAGGTCGCGGGCCGACCAGTCGTTGAAGACGGTGTAGCCGATGATGTGCTCTCGGGCCTGCTCGGGTGTGAGGTCGCGGCCCTCGCGCCCGATCACCGCGCCGACCTCTAGTTCGTAGTCCAGGACGGTCGAACCCGGCGGCATCGGGATGTCGTCCTGGTGGGCGTAGATGGCATGGGGGTTGGTGAAGTAGAAGGTCGGCGCCGCGTACCACTGCTCGGGCACACCGGCGACGCCGTCCACCGAGCGCCGTACGCCCTCGACGTGTTCCTCGAAGGTCACGAAGTCCCGTACGGAGGTGGGCTGGAGGGGCGGCAGCAGGCGTACGTCGGAGACGTGCGGGCCGCGCGGTCCTTCGAGCGCCTCCTGGCCGACGGCGAGCAGACCGGGCAGTCCGTCGGCCTCGGTGATCAGGGCGGTGAGCGAGGTGGTGTCCGGCAGCGGGAAGAGCGTGCCGTCGGCGGCCACGACGCCCAGCCGGTGGCGGTCCTGATGTACGTATGCGGCGAAGCGCATGGGGTGGCTCCTGGGTGCGGGGAGTGGTCAGTTCAGGGGGATGCGCATGAGGTCGCGGCCGACGGTGACGCGGCCCCGGTAGCCGGCCGACCGGGCGGAGGCGCGGGCGGCGGCCGCCCACTCCTCGTCCGGGCGCTGCGTGGGGTCGGCCGGTGAGAGGTGGTTGATGACGACGTGGCGGGCCCGTGCCGCGCGGGCCACCTCGCCGATCTCCGTGACATCGGTGTGGACCTCGTGCATGTGCTTGATGAGGGCGGCCGGCAGGTGCTGTTCCTCGAACCATGAGGCGTCCATGGCCTCGTGCACGAGGAGGTCGCAGTCCCGCGCCAGCGCGATGAGGTCGTCGCTGCGCCGGGTGTCCCCGGAGAAGACGACGGAGCCGTGCGCGGTGTCGAAGCGGTAGGCGTAGGCGGGCGACATGTTGCCGTGCTGGACCCGGGTCGCCGTCACCTTCAGTGCCGGTGTGTCGAGGACGGTCCCGACCGAACCGGCGCCCACCGAGAGCTCGTTGACGTCGAGCATGGACACGGGGTCGATGCCGAAGCCCTCGGCGATGAAGGCGTTGGTGGAGGCGGCGAAGGTCTCGTTGGCGCGGCGCGTGGTCTCGATGATGCCGGGGGCGGGGTCCTGCGGCGCGACGGTGCCGGAGGTGAGGGTGTCGCTCGGTCCGGGGCCCCACACCCGCACCGTTCCGCCGAACCCGGGCTGCGGCGGCATGACACCGGCGCACAGCAGTGGGAAGTCGAAGTAGTCGACGGTGTGGTCGGCGTGCAGGTGGGTCAGGAAGATGCCCTTGAGCGAGGGCATGGCGAGCCCGGCCTTGAGGTACTGCGTCACCGCGCCGCGCCCGCAGTCCACGAGGTACGTGTCACCGTCGACGGTCACGGCCGACGCGACGCCCATCCGGCCGCCGTAGGGCGGCGGGCCTCCGGCCGTCCCCAGCAGGTCGACCACGGTGCCGCTCGTCGGCCGCGCACCGGTTGCCGCCTCCTTGTCGGAAGGGCTCGCCGACGCGGACGGCGGGGAGACGGCGAGGGCGGTCGCGGCGGCGCCGCCGGCCAGCAGGCCGCGGCGGGACATGCGGGTCGTGCGCGAGGTCATCGGGGCGGTTCCTTCGATCGTCGTTGATACGGGAGCCGTACGGGACCGGGGGCGCGGCGCGGTGGGCCAGGGCGTGGACACCTGTGCCGCGCCCCCGGGATCGGAGGGGGCGGATCAGACCGGCGGGGCGACGAAGACGCCGCGGTCGGGGTCGTTGAAGGACTCCTTGGCGACGAGTTCGTTCATCGCGTTGGCGGTGCCCCACTGGTCGGTGACCTCGGGCTTCGAGAAGTCGTAGACGTGCGGGTGCCAGGTGTCCTCGTCGAGGTTCTCCAACTCCGTCGTGTACTCGACGGTGTTGCCGTGCGGGTCGAGGAAGTACGTGAAGGTGTTGTCCCCGGCGAGGTGTCGGCCGGGACCCCAGATCTTCTGGAAGCCCGCGCGCATCACGCGGCCCGAGCCGCGCATGTACTCGTCGAGGCCGCGCATCTCGAAGGACACGTGGTGCAGCGCGGTGTGCGGGCCCTGGGCGATCGCCATCGAGTGGTGCTGGTTGGAGATCCGCATGAAGTGCATGACCTCGCCCATGTGCGGCGAGGACAGTGTGTCGGAGAGGGCGAAGCCGAGGTGGCGCTCGTACCACTCGCGGGTCTTGTTGAGGTCCGGGGAGTTGAGGACGACGTGGGAGAGCTTGACCGGGATGGCCTCCTTCTCCTCGATCTTGCGGTGTCGGCGGACCTCGACGTCTGCGGAGACCTCGATGGTGCGGCCGTCGACGTCGAAGAAGCGGAAGCCGTAGCCGCCTCCGGGTGTGTCGACCTTGCCGGGCTGCGAGATCAACTGCACGCCACCCGTGAGGAGTTGCTCGGCGAGGGTGTCGACGTCGGCCGGGTTCGCGGCGCCGTAGGACACGAGGTCGAGGCGCTTCTCCTCGGCCTTGCGCAGCCGGACGACGTACTGCTCCGGTGAGCCCTCGGCGGCCAGGAACGAGAGGCCGGAGTCCTCGCCGACCTTCGTCAGGCCCCAGACACCGGAGTAGAAGTCGAGCTGCTTGTCGTAGTCCGGCACGGCGAGGTCGACGTGCCGCAGGTGGGTGAGCAGGCGCTGGCTCATGGGGTGTCAGTCCTTCCGGAGGCGGAGGAGGGCGGTCGCGTTGGCGCCGCGCACGGCGTCGGTGTCGGCCTCGGGCAGCCGGGCGGCGCGCAGGGCGCCGACCGGGTCCTCGGTGCCCATGTCGAAGGGGTAGTCGGAGCCGAGCAGGACCCGGTCGGCCCCGGCCGCCCGCACCAACTCCCGCAGTACGTACGGGTCGTGGACGAGGGAGTCGAAGTACAGGCGGCCCAGGTAGCTGCTCGGCGGGTGGGCGCAGCCGGCCGCCGCGTCGGGGCGGGCGGACCAGGCGTGGTCGGAGCGGCCGATGTGCGTGGGCAGGTAGCCGCCGCCGTGCGCGGCGATCATCTTCAGGTCGGGGTGCCGGTCGAGGACGCCGGAGAAGATGAGGTGGGAGAGGGCGACGGCGTTCTCGGTGGGCTGGCCGACGGTATTGGACAGGTACCACTGGTCGAGGCGCTCGTCGAGGGTGCAGCCGAAGGGGTGCAGGAACAGTACGGCGCCCGTCTCCTCGGCCCGCGCCCACAGCGGCTCGTACGCCGGGTCGGACAGCTCGCGCCCGGGGGCGTGACTGGAGATCTCGACGCCCAACAGACCTTGGTCCAGGGCGTGTTCGAGGGCGCGCACGGCGAGTTCGGGGTGCTGGAGCGGTACGAGTCCGAGGCCGCGCAGCCGGTCGGGCGCGCTCGCACAGTGTGCGGCGGTCGCCTCGTTGGCGAGGCGGTAGATCTTCTCTGCGGTCTCCTCGTCGGTCCAGTAGTGGTAGTGCGAGGGAGAGGGGCTGACGAGCTGGATGTCGACGCCCTGGGCGTCCATCGCGGCGAGCCGGACGGCCGGGTCGGTGAGGCGCGGGATGCGCTCGCCGATCATTGGGCCGTTGGCGGCGAGGGCGGCGGGCCCGTTGCGCCGTGCGTCGAGTTCCTTCGCCTCGGCGTGGCCGGGCAAACCGGCCACCAGTTCCTCGATCTGCGGCAGCAGGACGTGGGCGTGCACGTCCACGGTCGGCGCCTGCGTCCGTGCCTGCGCCGGAGGGTGTGTCGCGGTCACGGCAGCTCCTTGAGCATCGTCATGGTGCGGCCCATCAGGCCCGGCACGTCCGCGTCGCGCACCCCGTCGAGCTGCCACTGGCCGAGCTGCACGGATGCCTCGACGACGGGGCGTACGCGGGCGATCCGGCGCTCGTAGTACGTCTGGAAGAGCGCGTCGTCCCAGGTGTCGTGGGTGGTGAGGAGTTCGGCGAGGACGAGGGCGTCCTCCAGGGACAGCGCGGCGCCCTGCGCGAGGGTGGGCGGGCAGCAGTGCACGGCGTCGCCGACGAGGACGACCCGGCCGCGATGCCAGGCCCCCTCGACCAGCATCCGGTCGAACCAGGTGTAGTTGACCTGTGCCGGGTCGGTGATGTGCGCGGTGATCTCGGGCCAGTGGCCGCCGTAGTGCTTGGCGAGGCGGGTCATCTCGTCCGCGTACGACTCCGGGGGGATGGCCGCGCGGTCGCGGTTGGCCTCGACGACGTAGGCGTAGATCGTGTTCTCGCTGGTCGGGCAGTAGCCGGCGATGTAGGCGGGGCCGCCGTACGCGAGGTCGGTGCGCTCCAGGCCCGTGGGCCGCGGGGTGGCGACGCGCCAGATGGCCATGCCGGTCGGCTCGGGGCGCTCGGTGACGCCGATCGCGGCGCGGGTCGCGGAGCCGAGGCCGTCGGCGCCGATCACCAGGTCGTAGCGGCTTTCGGTGCCGTCGCTGAAGCGGACGGTGACACCGTCGTCGGCCCGGTCGCTCTGGTCGATGGACTCCGGGCGGACGCCGAGCCGGACGTCGGCGCCGCTGGCGCGGACCGCGTCGATGAGGATCCGCTGGAGCTGCGGGCGCTGCATGCCGACGGTCGCGGGCAGGTCGTCGCCGCCCGCGCGGACGTCCTCCGCGACGTGCAGGACGGTGCCGTCGGGTGCGGTGATGCCGACGGAGTCGAAGCCGAAGCCGGACTCCCGCACCCGGTCCCACACGCCGAGTTCGCGCAGGACGCGCAGCGCGTTGCCCTGGAGCGTGATGCCGGATCCGGCGGTGGCGTTCCAGTCGTCCTTGGCCTCGACGAGGTCGACCGGGATGCCGGCGCGGCGCAGCAGGATCGTCACCGCGTTGCCGCTCGCGCCGCCGCCGATCACCAGGACGGTGCGCGGTGCTGCCTTGTCTGTCATGAAGGGGCTCCTTGTTCCAGGGTGCTCGAGCCGCTACTTCACGGCGATCGGGTTCACGGGCGAGCCGACGGCGCCGGTGATGGCCAGGGGCGCGGCGGTCAGCCAGAAGTCGTACACGCCGTCGTCAGCGCAGTCGGCGGCGAGCGCGTCCAGGTCCCACATCTCGCCGATGAGCAGGCCGATGTTGGGGATGGCGACCTGGTGCAGCGGCTGGAAGGCGTGGTCGAACTCGTTCGGCCTGACCTCGAAGCCCCAGGTGTCGGTGGCGATGGCCGCGATCTCGGTGCCGTGCAGCCAGCCCGCCGTGGTGAACGACAGGCCGGGCGCGGGTCCGCCCGCGTACTCGCCCCAACCCTCGCGGCGTGCGCGGGCCAGCCGGCCGGTGCGTACGAGCACGATGTCGCCGCGCCCGACGCGCACGCCGTGCGCCTCGATGGTCGCGGTCAGGTGCTCCTCGGTGATGGCGAATCCGTCGGGCAACTCGCCGTCGTCGCCGACGACTTGGCCGACGTCGAGGAGGACGCCGCGTCCGGCGACGTAGGGGGCCATGTGCT
Organism: Streptomyces fractus; assembly: GCF_049844455.1. Taxonomy (NCBI): domain Bacteria; kingdom Bacillati; phylum Actinomycetota; class Actinomycetes; order Kitasatosporales; family Streptomycetaceae; genus Streptomyces; species Streptomyces fractus. The sequence goes on from NZ_JBMYHI010000002.1 coordinate 1,177,725, forward strand.
CGATGCCGGTGACCAGGTCGCCCTCGGACGTCACGGTCTTCGCGGCGTCGCGGCCGTTCCACGCCTTACCGTGGTCGAAGATGTGGCCGAGCCCGTCCCACTGGGTCGAGCACTGCAAGGGCATGGCGATCACGTCGTCGGCGCCACCCATGCCGTGCGGGAAGCCCTGGTTGGCGAGCGCGGCGTCGGTGCCGGTGTCGAGCATGGTGTGCACGGGGTTGGTGCGGCGCCGCCAGCCCTTCTGCGGGCCGTCCATGTCGAAGCGCTGCGACAGCGAGAAGCTCGCGCCCCGGCGGACGAGGGCGGCGCCCTCGCGGCGCTTGGCCTCGTCGAGGAAGTTCAGGGTGCCGAGCCGGTCGTCCTCGCCCCAACGCCCCCAGTTCGAGTACGACTTGGCGGCGCGCGAGATGGCGCCCTCGGGATCCGTACGGTCGATCACGATGCCTGCCCCTTCCCTGCTACGCCAGCTGCGCCCGCCGCGTTCGCCGCGTCCGTGACTTCCTCGGCGACACAGCGGGTGCGCTGCGTCCCGAGGCCGGTGATGGTGCCTTCCATGACGTCTCCGTCGCGCAGGAGCCGCCCCCAGTGCATGCCGTTACCGGCGGGCGATCCCGTCAACACCAGGTCGCCGGGCAGGAGTTGGGCGGACTGCGACACGTACGACACCATCCGGGCGACGTTGAAGATCATGTCCTTGGTGGACTCGTCCTGCATGGTGTCGCCGTTCAGCTTCAGCGTCAGGTGCAGGTCGTCGGGGTCGGCGACCGACTCGGCGGGCACGATCCACGGGCCGAGCGGAGTGAAGCCGGGCGCGTTCTTGCTGCGCAGCCAGTCGGTGCCGATCTGCGGCATGTCGCGCCGGAAGACGGTCGCGCGGTCGGTCAGATCGTTGGCGATCGTGTACCCGGCGACGTACTCCAGGGCCTCCTCGACGGACACCCGATGGGCGGGCCGCCCGATCACGGCCGCCAACTCCAGCTCCCAGTCCGGCTTCTCGGCCCACCCGGGCAGCACCACGTCGTCGTACGGGCCCGTGATGGCGCTCGGCAGGCCGATGAACACGTACGGCAGGTCATCGGCGGCCCGCCGGTCCATGACCTCCGCGGCCTCCGCACGGCGCTCCTCCTCGGGCCGCTCGTCGCCCGGCGCCTTGTGCGCGACGTGCAGGTCGATCACGTGCTGCCGGTAGTTGGCGCCGGACTGGAACACCTGGCGCGGTTCGACCGGCGCGTGCACGGTGAACTCGGCGAGGGGGCGCCGTACGACGCCGGATTCGGCGGCGAGGGCGCGCAGCCGGGGCAACACGTCCGCCCACCGGCCGAGCAGCTCACGCATCGTCAACCCGGGCTCGTCCAGGGCGGCTTGGAGATCGACCACCTGCTCGTCGGCCGCCACCAGGGCGGGGAACGGTTTCACGTCCGGGGCGGACAGCGTGCCGAGCGCGAAGGGGCCGGCGAACAGCGCGGATGCGGGTTGAGGTTTCACGAACATGTCCTCCAGATTGCGGTGTGTCCAATCTGGACCTTCCACCGCTGATCAGGGAAATCGATTCCGTGGATGCAACGTATCCGCCTGGTCTATAGTCAATGGTCAGCGGCTCACCGCAAGGGAATCGTCCAGCGCAAGGGAACCTCCGTGAATCTGGCCCGCCTCGATCTCAACCTCGTCGTCGCGCTGCGCGCCCTGCTGGAAGAGCGCAACGTCACCCGCGCCGGGCAGCGCGTCGGCCTCAGCCAGCCCGCCATGAGCGCGGCCCTGTCCCGGCTGCGCCGGCACTTCGACGACAACCTGCTCTCGCGCGTCGGCGGACACTACGAACTGACCGCGCTCGGCCAGGTACTGCTCGACCGCACCGCCACCACCTGCGACCTCCTGGAGCGCCTCTTCGCCAGCCAGGCCGACTTCGACCCGGCGACGGAGCAGCGGGAGTTCACCCTCTTCGCGTCGGACTACGCCGTCGCCGTCTTCGGCACCGAACTCGCCCGCGTCGTCCACGACGAGGCACCCGGCATCCGGCTGCGCTTCACCCAGACCCCGACCACCGTCACCGAGGACACGGCGACCCTCCTCAGCACGACCGACGGCCTGTTCATGCCGCACGGCGTGATCAGCGACTTCCCGGCCACGGACCTCTACGACGACCGCTGGGTCTACCTCGTCGCGGACGACCACCCCGAGGTGCGCGACCGCATCACCCACGAGGACCTGGCCCGACTGCCCTGGGTGACCTACCAGCGCACCTACGACGCCCCGGCGGTGCGGCAGTTGGGCATGCTCGGCATCGAGCCGCGGGTCGAGGTCTCCGTCGACAGCTTCCAACTGCTGCCGCCCATGGTCGTCGGCACCCGCCGCGTGGCCCTCATCCAGGAACGGCTCGCCCGGCGCTTCGCCGCCCACTCCGCGATCCGCGTCCTGGAACCCCCGTACGAGGCGGTCCCCCTGCGCGAGGCCCTGTGGTGGCACCCGGTCCACACCCACGACGCCGCCCACATCTGGCTGCGGGACACGGCGGTACGGGTGGCGGAGCGGGTCAAGGGGTGAGCCGACGGCCCGCCGCGCGACGACGTGGGCCGGAAACCGATGGCGTGACGACCTGACCCGGCATCCACGGTGTCGATGGCGGGCATCGGGACTTTGGATGACGCCAGGGGTGGGCACACCACCGGGTGACACCTCATAGTTCATGACACCTCCGGGACCCCGGACACCTCCGGGACCCCGGACATCTCGGCGCGCGCCCGGAACCGCCGAACCGCCTACTCCCCAGGCGTCCCCGTACTGGAACGCACCACCAGCCGCGGCGTCATGGTCGTCCGCATCGCCCGGTCCCTGCGGCCCTCCACCCGCTCCAGGAGCATCCGGGCCGCGGCCGACCCCATGGTGTGTCCGGCCTGGTCGACGCTGGTCAGCTGGACGGGGGCGAGCGCGGCGAGCGCCGTGTTGTTGTAGCCGACGAGCGAGAGGTCTCCCGGAATGCTGAGCCCCAGCTCATGGGCGGCACGGTAAATGCCCATCGCCGCGACGTCGGCGCCCGCCATGATCGCGGTCGGTGGACGCGCGTCCACCAGCAGGGTCGTGCCGGCCTTGAAGCCGCCCTCGTCGGAGTAGGCGGCATGCTGCACCCGCGCACGCGCCGCGAGCCCATGTCGCCCCATCGCCTGAAGGTATCCCTCGGTCAGCATGACCTCGGGGGTCCCCTTCCACTTGCCCGCCTTGGGCGCGGACGCGGAGACGAGCGCGATGTCGCGGTGCCCGAGCCCGACCAGGTGGTCGACGACCAGGCCCGCGCCCACCCCGTCGGCGTCGAGCACCGAATCGTGCGCGTCGGACGCGTCGTGGTGGCCGATGACGACGGTCGGGGTCTGCGCCGCGGTGGCGAGGACCTCCGGGCGCGGGGTGCTCGGCGCGATGAGGATCAGCCCGTCCATCTGACGGTCCGTCATGGCGCGGACGGTCCTGCCCTGGTCGTCGGCGCCGAAGCCGGCCGCGCCGATCAGCACGGTGTACTGGCTGGTGCTCAACTCGTCCTGGATGCCGTCGAGGATGTCGGCGAAGAAGGCGTTGCGGATGTTGTCGAGGAGGACGCCGACCGTGTAGGTCCGGCCGCGCATGCCGCGGGCCGCCGCGTGCGGCCGGTAGCCGAGTTCGTCGATCGCGGCCCCCACCTTCTCCCGCATCGACCGGCTCACGCCGTGCCCGTTGTTGAGCACCTTGGAGACGGCCGCGGTGGACACACCCGCGTGCCGCGCCACGTCGGTGATGGTCACGCGCTTGTTCGGGCTGGGCGCTCCGCGCATCGGCACTGCTCCGGATCTCGTATGTGGAAGTGGAACGATTTACATCATCGCGTGCGGTCGACGTCAAGCCGTCACGGTATTTCTGAAGCGTTTCACCGCGATGTCTTGACGCTCCAGGGAGTGGGGTGCAGTCTGTTCCCCGCTTCACCGTGTTAATCGTTTTACATCGTCTGCCGGTGAGGCAGGAGCCTTCGCCGCACTCGATGCCGGTGCGCTCCACTCCCCGCGTTCACCTGCTTCCCCGCCGATCCTTCTCCGCCGATCCCTCTTCGATCCTCGGGAGTCCGCTGTGCCCATTGCGTCCTTCACCCTGCCCTCAACTCGCCGTACGCGCCTGGCCGTTGTCGCCGCCGGTACCGCGTCCCTGGCTCTCCTGGTCTCCGCCTGCGGCGGCGCGGGCGGGACGGGGTCGCAGGCGCCCAAGAACTTCGACTATCTGAGCGTCACCGAGAACACCACCGTGAAATCGTCCCTCACCTCGATGTCCAAGGGGCAGTGCAAGGCGGCGAACGAGGCGCTGCCGCTCAAGGTGGAGACCGTCCCGCAGTCCAGCCTGGACCAGAAGCTGCAACTCCTCGCCGGGCAGGACGCGCTGCCGGTGCAGTTCGCCGCGGGCAACGCCCCCGCGCTGACGCAGAAGTTGGCCAAGTCCGGGCAGGTCGCCGACCTGGAGGCGAAGCTCAAGGCGTCGGGTGACCTGGACCAGTTGGAGCCGGCCGCCGTCTCCACCATCAAGGCGCTGTACGGCGGGAAGCTGGACGTCCTGCCGTACGAGTACAACATCGAGGGGATCTTCTACAACAAGAAGGTCTTCGCGGAGAACGGCCTGAAGGAGCCCGGCACCTGGACCCAACTCACTGCCGCTGCCGCCACGTTGGAGGCCAAGGGCATCCAGCCGTTCTCCGCCTCCGGTCAGCAGGGCTGGCCGCTGACCCGCCTGATCAGCGGCTACCTCTACCGCAGCCTCGGCCCGGACGCGCTCAGGGACGTCAAGGACGGCAAGGCCAAGCTGACCGACCCGCAGTACGTGAAGGCCGCCCAGGAGATCGCCGACCTCGGCAAGAAGGGCTACTTCGGCAAGGGCGTCGGCTCCGTCGACTACGACACCTCGCTGAATCAGTTCCTGACCGGCAAGGCCGCCATGTTCTACATGGGCAGCTGGGCCCTCGCGGGCATCTCCGACCCCAAGCAGAACAAGGTCGGCGCGGACAACGTCGGTTTCATGCCGTTCCCCGCCGTGTCCGGCGGCAAGGGCTCCGTCGACCAGTACCCCTCGAACGTCGGCCTCGGCATCGCCCTCGGCGCCAAGACCTACGACAAGAAGACCGGCGCCTGGGTGTCCTGCATCGCCAAAAACTACGGCAGCACCGCGCTCAAGGACCACGGCACCATCTCCGGCTTCAAGGTCAACACCCCGGTCAAGGACGCCACCAAGGTGACCACCAAGGTGCGGGACACCATCAGCGCCTCGAAGCAGAACGTGCTGTGGTTCGAGGCCCTGTTCAGCACCAAGGCCACCACCGTCAGCCAGAACAACGCGGCGAGCCTCGTCAACGGGTCGATGAGCCCGAAGCAGTTCATGCAGACCGTCCAGGACGCCCTGGCCGAGCAGTGACACCCCCGTGCCGGCCCAGGGCGACGACCCGTCCATGGCCGGCAGGTCCCCCGCATCGAAACGAAGTGGACCCCACTCATGCACCGCGTACTCGGTGACCGCAGGGCCGTGGCGATCCTGCTCGGTCCCGCGCTCCTCGTCTACACCCTCATCATGCTGGTCCCGATGGTCTGGTCCCTCGGGTACTCGTTCACCAAGGGCAACACCATCGACGGCTTCACCGGCAACGGTGTCGCCAACTTCGGCCGCCTGTTCTCGGACCCGGCCGTCCACGACGCACTGTGGTTCACCCTCAAGTACGCCGTCGTCGTCACGGCCGGCCAGGTCGTGGCGGGGTACCTGCTGGCGCTGTTGTACGTGTTCTTCCTCAAGCGTGCCTCGGCGCTCGTGCGCACCCTGGTGTTCTTCCCGGTGGTGCTGCCGACGGTGGCGGTCGGCCTGCTTTTCAAGAACTTCTTCCAGGTCGGACCGCAGCCGGGGCCCGTCAACTCCCTTCTGAACGCGGTGGGGTTGGACTCGGTCGACTGGTTCGGCAGCGCCGGGCACGCCTTCTGGGTCCTGATCATCATGGACATCTGGCGTTCGATGGGCTTCTACGCGGTCCTGCTGTTCGCCGGGCTCGTCGACATCCCCGAGGAGACCCTGGAGTCGGCCCGCCTCGACGGCGCCTCGGGCCTGCGCCTGGTCCGGCACATCGTGCTGCCGCTGTCGTTCCCCGTCCTCATGTCTTCGCTGATCTTCAGTATCAACGGCACGCTGAAGGTCTTCGACTCCATCGTCGCCCTGACCAACGGCGGTCCGGGCAGCGGCACGACACCCCTGACCCTGTACATGTTCCAGACGTCGTTCACGTACAGCGACTACGGCTACGGATCCACCATCGCCCTGACGCTGACCGTGGTGTGCCTGCTGGTGAGTCTGGCCGTCTACCGCGTCTCGCGGCGCGACCTCACGGAGGGCTGAGCACCATGGCCATCGACACACCGGTGAAGACACCCGTGACCCGCCCGAGCGGTACGCCCGCGCGTCCCCGCGGCCGACGCCCCGGACGCCGCCTGTGGGTGAAGGCGGTCGTCACCCTCTTGCTCATCGCGGAGATCTACCCGCTGCTCTGGATGTTCCTGACCTCCCTGAAGTCCAACAGCGACTACCTCAACAACTCGACGTGGAGCCTGCCCACTTCGTGGGAGTGGGGCAACTACGCCGACGCGTGGACGACCGGGCACATCGGCCTCTACGTGCAGAACAGCCTGCTCGCCGTCGTGCCCGCCCTGGCCCTGATCCTGCTGCTCGGCACGGCGGCCGGCTTCGCCCTCCAGGTCATGGTGTGGAAGGGGCGCGGCCTCACCCTGCTGGTCTTCCTCGCCGGCATGATGGTGCCGCCGCAGATGATCCTGCTGCCGCTGTTCACGGTGTACTTCCGCACGGGCCTGTCCGGCACCCTGTGGCCGCTCATCCTCACGTACACGGGGACCGGACTGCCGCTGACCGTCTTCATGATGGCGACGTACTACCGGTCCGTCCCGCGCGAGCTGTTCGAGGCGGCCACCATCGACGGCGCCGGCATCCTGCGCGCCTTCTGGACGATCAGCGTGCCCATGGTCCGCAACGCCCTGCTCACGGTCGGACTCGTCCAGTTCTTCTTCATCTGGAACGACCTGCTGATCGCCCTGACGTTCACCAACAACCAGGACCTGCGCACCATTCAGGTCGGCCTGCTGAACTTCACCGGCGACTTCGGTGCCACCCAGTACGGCCCGCTGTTCGCCGCGATCTGCATCAACGTCTTCGGCACCCTCCTGATCTACCTGTTCCTCAACCAGAAGGTCATGAAGGGCCTCACCTCGGGAGCCTTGAAGGGCTGACACCCCTCCCGCCGCTGCTTCCGCGCACGTGAACGAAAGGTTCCCTCCTTGCTGCCCTCACCGCCCTCACCGGTGTCCTTCGAGCACCTCCCGGACGGCCTCGGCATCGGCACCGCCGCCCCCCGCCTGTCCTGGACACTCGCCCCCGGAACCGGCGCCCAGGAAGCGTACGAGCTCGAACTCGACCGGGCCGGCCGCCGCCACCGAACCGGCCGCATCGACAGCCGCGAACAGAACCTCGTGCCCTGGCCCGGGGAGCCGCTCGCCTCCCGTGAGCGGTGCCTGGTCCGCGTACGTGTGTGGGGCCCGGCGGGTCTCTCGCCCTGGAGCCCGGCGTCCGCCGTCGAGGCCGGGCTGCTCGACCCGGCCGACTGGCGGGCCGTCCCGGTCGGCGCTGACTGGCCCGAGGACCCGTCGGCCGACCGTCAACCCGCCCGCGTCAGACGGGACTTCACCCTCGACCGGCCGGTCACCCACGCCCGCCTGTACGTCACCGCCCATGGCCTCTACGAGGTGGAGATCAACGGTCGGCGGGTCGGCTACGAGGCACTCGCCCCCGGCTGGACGGTCTACCCGCAGCGCCTGCGCTACCGCACCCACGACGTGACCGGACACCTCACGGAGGGCGCCAACACCATCGGCGCGTGGCTCGGCGACGGCTGGTACCGCGGCAAGTACGGCTTCGACGGCGGAACCCGCAACATCTACGGCACCGACCAGTCGCTCATCGCACAGCTGGAGGTGACGTACGACGACGGCGGCACGGCCGTCATCGCCACCGACGGCACCTGGCGCGCGGCGCCCGGACCCATTGTGTTCAGCGGCCTGTACGAGGGTGAGACCTTCGACGCCCGCCTGGACGACGGGAGTTGGTCGACACCGGCGGGCGCCTCCTCCCCCGCCTGGCAGCCCGTACGCGTGGGGTCCCGGGATCCGCGTACACTCGTCGCCCCGCTCGGCCCGCCCGTCGCCTGCACCGAGGAGATCAACCCGGTCACGGTCACCCGCACCGCCGACGGCCGCCACATTCTCGACTTCGGCCAGAACCTCGTCGGCCGGCTCCGTGTCACCGTGGACGGCCCGGCCGGCACCACCCTGACCCTTCGCCACGCCGAGATCCTCGAGGACGGTGAACTCGCCACCCGTCCCCTGCGCGAGGCGTACGCCACCGACACCCTGATCCTCTCCGGCCGCGGCCCGCTCACCTGGGAGCCCCGCTTCACCCTGCACGGCTTCCGCTACGCCGAAGTGACGGGCTGGCCCGGCGAGTTGACCCCGGACCGGGTGGCGGCCCGCGTCTACCACACGGACATGCGCCGCACGGGATGGTTCGAGTGCAGCGACCCGCTGATCAACCGGCTCCACGAGAACGTGGTGTGGAGCATGCGCGGCAACTTCGTCGACCTGCCCACCGACTGCCCGCAGCGCGACGAACGCCTCGGCTGGACCGGCGACATCCAGGTCTTCGCCCCGACCGCGAGCTTCCTCTACGACTGCGCGGGGATGCTCGACTCCTGGCTCACGGACGTCGGCCTGGAGCAGCTCCCGGACGGGACCGTACCCTGGTACGTGCCGGTCATCCCCGGTGGCCCGATGTGGACGCCCATCCAGCCCGGCGCCGCCTGGGGCGATGTCTCCACGCTCACCCCGTGGGTGCTGTACCAGCGCTTCGGCGACCGCGAGCTGCTGCGCCGCCACTATCCGACGGGCCGGGCGTGGGTCGACCTGATGGCACGCCTTGCCGGGCCCGACCGGCTGTGGGACACCGGATTCCAGCTCGGCGACTGGCTCGATCCGGCAGCGCCCCCGGACGACCCAGCGGCCTCCCGCACCGACCGCTACCTGGTGGCCACCGCCTACTTCGCCCACTCGGCACGCCATCTCGCGCGCTCGGCCGTCGAGTTGGGCAGGGACGACGAGGCGGTGCGGTACTCGGCGCTGGCCGACGAGGTCACGGCGGCCTTCCGTCGCCGCTACGTCCAGCCCTCCGGACGCATGACCAGCGACACCGCCACGGCCTACGCCGTCGCACTCGCCTTCGGTCTACTGCCCCCGCAGCAGCGGCAGTTCGCGGGTGACCGGCTCGCCGAACTGGTCCTCGCCGACGACGCGCGCATCGCCACCGGCTTCGTCGGCACGCCTCTGATCTGCGACGCCCTGACCGATACCGGCCATCTCGACGTCGCCTACCGGCTGTTGACGCAGACCGCGTGCCCGTCCTGGCTGTATCCCGTGACCATGGGGGCGACCACGATCTGGGAACGCTGGGACAGCCTCCGCCCGGACGGCACCCTCAACCCGGGCGGCATGACCTCCTTCAACCACTACGCCCTCGGAGCCGTCGCCGACTGGCTGCACCGGGTCGTCGGTGGCATCACCCCCGCGGCCCCCGGCTACCGCGAGATCACGTTCCGGCCTCGCCCCGGCGGAGGACTGACCTGGGCCCGGGCCCGGCACGAGACGCCGTACGGCACGGCGTCCCTGAGCTGGGAGACCACCGCGTCCGGGATGACGGCACGGATCACCGTGCCCGAGGGCTGCACCGCGACCGCCGAACTCCCGGGCTGCGCGCCGGTCTCGCTCGCCCCCGGGGAGCACACGCTCGACACGGCCCACCTCGTCCCGGCCGCGGCGTAAGACATCGACAGTCGACAACCCACAACCGTCCGACGCGCTCGAACAGAACACTCGCTCCACATGAAGCCGGGGCCGGTCGTGCACCTGACCCCACGGCCGGCCCCTTCCCTTGGTGGTGGTCCTCGCATCGGCCGCCCTACTCGTTTGGAGAGCCGCAAGTGAACAGACGAACGTTTCTCGGCGCAGCGACCTTCACCGCACTGGCCATGGGCATGACCCCGGTCCTGACCGACGCGGCAGACGCGGCCGACGTCCCCACGGACGGGACCACACCCCGGGAGCACGCCGACGCGCTGCTCGCCCGGATGACGGCGGCCGAGAAGGAGTCGCTCGTGCGCTGCGACTTCGGCGCGGTCGCCCACCTCGGCATCCCGGCGCTCACGATGGCCGACGCGTCGGCGGGGCTGCGCGGCGAGAAGGGTGTCACCGCGTTCCCCGTGCCGGTGGCGCAGGCCGCCACGTTCGACCAGGACCTGGCGGGCAGGATCGGCCGGGCGATCGGTGCGGAGGGCCGCGCGAAGGGCTTCAACAACCTCCTCGGCCCCACTGTCGACGTGGCCAGGACGTGGCACTCAGGACGGCAGGCGGAGGGAATGGGTGAAGACCCGCTGCTGGCAGGGCAGTTGGGCGCCGCCCTCACCGTCGGTCTGGAGAGCCGGCACGTGGCCGCCACCGTCAAGCACTTCGCCGCCTACACCCAGGAGACCAACCGCCTCGCCACGGACACCAAGGTCTCCGAGCGGGCCCTGCACGAGATTTACGAAGCCCCCTTCCGTCACGTGATCGCCGCCGCCCCGGCCACTTCCGTGATGATGGCGTACCCCCGGATCAACGGCACGTTCGCCTCCCAACACCCGTACCTCTTCAGCGACTTGAAGCAGGACATGGGACTCCAGGGCTACACCGTTCCCGACTTCTGGGCCGGTGACGACCAGGTCGCCGCCGCCCGTGCGGGCATGGACCTCGCGGGCCTCGGCCCGGACGCCGTCAAGCTCAAGGGGGGCTCTCTCACCGGCGGCACGATCCCTGCCGCGCGCCTCGACGACGCGGCGCGCCGCATCCTCGTCACGATGTACGCGACCGGACTCTTCGACCACCCGCTGCCCGCGCCGGCCGACAACGTCAGCACGAAGGAACACCAGGACCTCGCCCATGAGGCGGCCGTCTCCTCCACCGTGCTGCTCGCGAACCGGTCCTCCGCGCTCCCGCTGCCTGCGGCACTGACGTCCCTGGCGGTCATCGGCCCCGCCGGTGCGGACGTCTTCCCTGGTATCGCCGGCTCCACGTACGTCGATCCCGGCGCCTGGACCACTCCGCTCCAGGCGATCCGCGACCGTGCCGGAAGCGCCGTGAAGGTGGTGCACGCGCAAGGATCCACGGGCGATGTGCCGTTGGAGCCCGTGCCGACGTCCGTACTGCGGACCCGCTCCGGCGAACAGGGACTGACCGGCACCTACTACGCGGGCGCCGACACCTCCGGCACACCAGTCACCTCTCGCACCGACGCGCAGGTCGACTTCACCGCCGCGCCGGCGGCCGGTCTGCCCGACGTCTGGTCGGCGACCTGGACCGGCACCCTGGTGCCGACCACCACCGGCCTGCACCGCTTCTCGCTGCTGCCCGCGGGCACGGCCACGTTGAAGATGAACGGCACGACGATCGTGTCCGGCACCCGGCACAGTCGCCGCTTCTTCCTCGGCCCGTACGACTACCCGCTCCAGGGCACCGCCGAGCTGACCGCGGGCAAGGCCGTCAGCGTAGAACTGCGCTACACCAACTCCACTGCGGATACCGGCACTTGTGGTCTCACACTCGGCTGGCAGCCGAGGTCACTGATCCCGGCGGCCGTGACGGCGGCGCGTGGCGCCGACGCCGCGGTCGTGTTCGTCAACCGGGTCGCCGGTGAGGACATGGACCACCAGGGGCTCGGCCTGCCCGGCGACCAGGAGCGGCTCATCACGGCGGTGGCTGCCGCGAACCCGCGTACCGTCGTCGTCCTCAACACCGACGGCCCCGTGGCCACTCCCTGGCTGAACGACGTCGGGGCCGTGGTGCAGGCGTGGTACGGGGGCCGCGGCATGGGCACTGCCCTCGCCTCCATCCTGTTCGGCGACCGCGATCCCGGCGGTCGCCTCCCCGTCACGTTCCCCGCCGACGCGAGCCAGGGCCCCGGCACCACGACAGCCACCTACCCGGGCACCGACGGCACGGTCTCCTACGCCGAGGGCACCTCCATCGGCTACCGTTACTACGACGCCAAGGGCCAGCAGCCCCGCTTCCCCTTCGGCCACGGGCTCTCGTACACGGCCTTCGCCCACGGCTCCCTCCAGGTGTCCTACGACGCCGGTACCAAGCAGGTCACCCTCGCGGTCACCGTCACGAACACGGGGACACGTCCCGGCACCGAGGTCGTCCAGGTCTACGCGACGCTGCCGAGCGCGGCGCAGGCCGAACCACGCCGCCTGGTCGCTTTCCGCAAGGTGTCGCTGGCGGCCAAGGCGTCGAGCCGCATCGAACTCACCATTCCCGCCTCGGACTTGACGGTGTGGGCGGCGGGCCGGTGGAGCCTCGTCGTCGGCCGGTACACCTTTGCCGTCGCCCGCTCGTCGCGGGACATCACCACCCGGCGCACGGTCACGATCGGCTGACCCCACGGGGTCGCGCAGGCCCTGGCGCGACCCCGTACGGCACCTGGCCAACAGCACCGACACGATGGTGGACCAGACCTGGCCGAACTCGGCGGTCCAGCAGACCCACTTCCGTCAGATCCGGGCCCTCTTCGCCGGTGACACGTCGGTGGGGGCCGCCGACGGGGCCTCCGCCCGCCCCGGCCGACACCGGCATGCGAAGCTGAGTCCGGAACACCGAGCGCCGAACACCGAGCGCCGCCGCCCGCCCGAACGCCCTTCTCGACCCCGGAACGGCCCCGCCATGAAGCCACCCCACCACGAGTCGGTGCTCTCCCGGGCCGCGCGCATCCTGGAGGCCTTCAGCCAGGACGAGCCCGCGTTGAACGTCTCCGTCATCGCCCGCCGCACCGGTCTGCACGTGGCCACCGCGTCGCGGCTGGTCGGCGAGCTCGTCGCGCACGGGTTCCTGAGCCGGGACGACGACCGGCGGGTGCGGATCGGCGTACGGCTGTGGGAGCTGGTCACGCGGGCCTCGCCGACGTTGTCGCTGCGGGATGCCGCGATGCCGTTCATGGAAGGTGTGCACGATGTCGTGGGCCACCATGTGCAGTTGGGTGTCCTCGACGGTGACGACGTGCTGTTCCTCGAACGCCTCTCGGCGCCCCACGGTGTCATCAACTACACCCGGATCGCGGGGCGGCTACCCCTGCACGCCTCGTCGTGCGGCCTCGTGATGCTCGCGCACGGCCCCGCCGACCTGAAGGAACGCATCCTGGCGGGGCCGCTGGCCGCGTACACCGCGAGCACGCCCGCCACGTCGGCCCGGCTGCGCGCGACCCTGGCGGAGGTCCGGCAGCAGGGCTACTCCTACTGCCCCGGCTACGTCCACGAGGAGGCCCTCGGTGTGGCCGCGCCGGTGCGCGGCGCGGACGGATCCGTGGTGGCGGCCCTCTCGGTCATCGTCCCCAACGACGAGGGCGCCCACGCGGTCGTCCCCGTCGTGCGGACGGCCGCGCGCGGGATCTCGCGGGCCCTCGCGGTCCGCGCGGCGCCCGGCGGGGCCATCGGGTGAGGAACGGCTTTTCGTCTCTCACTGAGTGAGAATGGACTCGCGACGTGTTGGCGCCGCCGCGCATCCTGCCTGCAACCCACAGACGGGAGACGACAACGTGGTCGTTCACAATCTGCTTCCGACTGCCGCGCGAGAGCCGGTTCCGGGTCCTGGTCCGGGTCCTGGGGCTCGGGCTCCCCAACAGGCGTCCTCCACCGTGACGTTGGAGGTCCGCGCGAAGGAGACCGTCGCCGACGGCGTCGTGTCCCTCACCCTCACGCACCCGGACGGCGCGCGGCTGCCCGACTGGACGCCCGGCTCGCACATCGACCTGATCCTGCCGGAGGGGACGACCCGGCAGTACTCGTTGTGCGGCGACCGCTGGGACGCGTACACGTACCGCGTCGCCGTCCTGCGCGAGCCCTCCGGGCGGGGCGGGTCGGCGTATGTGCACGACCGGCTGGAGCCGGGGGACGCGGTCGGCGTGGGCGGGCCGCGCAACCATTTCCCTCAAGTGCCCGCCGAGCGCTATCTGTTCATCGCGGGCGGCATCGGCATCACGCCGATCCTTCCGATGCTGAAGCAGGCCGAACTCATGGGTATCGACTGGGAGTTGCTGTACGGCGGCCGCAGTCGCGGCTCGATGGCGTTCCGTGCGGAACTGACGGCCACGTACGGGCGGCGCGTGCACATCAGCCCGCAGGACGAGTGCGGACTCCTCGATCTGTCGGCGTGGCTGAGCGAGCCCGCCGCGGGGACGAAGGTGTACTGCTGTGGCCCCGGGCCGCTGCTCGCCGCCGTCGAGGACGCGTGCGCGGGGTGGCCTCCGTACAGCCTGCGTACCGAACGCTTCACCGCCGGGGAGCGGGCGGAACCCGTGCGGCGCACGCCGTTCGACGTCGAACTGCGCCGCAGCGGCCGCACGGTGACCGTCACCCCCGACATGTCCGTCCTGCAAGCCATCCGTCAGGGCGGCGCCGACCTGCTGTCCTCGTGCGAGCAGGGCACCTGCGGCACGTGCCTGACCCCGGTGCTGGCGGGGGCACCGGACCACCGGGACTCCGTCCTCACCGACCACGAACGCGCGGCCGACGACTGCATGCTCCCGTGCGTGTCCCGCTCCCGCTCGGACCACTTGGTCCTCGACCTGTGAGCCGCCTGCGCTGCCCGGCCCTGGACTTCTGAGCCGCGTGGGCGTCGACCTCTGAGTCACCCGCACCGCCTACCCATCGACCCCCGAGCCGCCCACACCCGCACCGCTACTTCCACTGGAGTCGCCATGACCGAAGCGCCGGCCGCCGTCGCGTCGCCGCCCGCCAGTGACCTCGACCCCTTCTCCGCCGAACATCTGACCCAACCGGGCTCCCTGCACAGGGAGTTGCGCGAGGCCGGTCCCGTCGTCCGTCTCAGCCGTTATGACATCCACGCCCTGGCCCGCTACGACGAGGTCGCGCCGCCCTCGTCGACTGGCAGAACTTTCAGTCCGCCGCCGGCGTCGGCCTCGCCAACTTCCGCCACGAGAAGCCCTGGCGGCCCCCGAGCCTGCTCCTCGAGGCCGACCCGCCGCACCACGACGCCCCGCGGCGCGTGCTGCGCGACATCCTCGCGCCGCCCGCGCTGCGCCGCCTGCGCGACACCTGGCAGACGGTCGCGGACGAACTCGTCGACACCGTACTCACCACGCGGGCACCGGAGTTCGACGCCTTCGAGGCACTCGCCAAGGCGTTCCCGCTACGGGTCTTCCCCGACGCCGTGGGACTGCTGCCCGACGGCCGCGACAACCTCCTGCCCTACGGCAACATGGCGTTCAACGCCTTCGGCCCCCACAACGCGCTCGTCCAGGACGACGCGCCGAGGATGGCCGAGCTCTCTGCCTGGGTGGGCACCCGGTGCGTCCGTGAAGCACTGAGCGAGGACGGCTTCGGCGCCCGCATCTGGGCCGCCGCCGACCGCGGCGACATCACCCACACCCAGGCGCCGCTGCTCGTACGCTCCCTGCTCACGGCGGGCGTCGACACCACCGTGCACGGGCTGGCCGCCACCCTCTACGCCTTCGCCACCCACCCCGGCGAATGGCAACGGCTGCGCGAGCGACCGGAGTTGGCCCGGGTGGCCTTCGACGAGGCCGTCCGCTGGGAGTCGCCCGTACAGACCTTCTTCCGCACCGCCACCGCCGACGTCACGGTCGCCGGGACAGTCATCCCCGAGGACACCAAGATCCTCATGTTCCTCGGCGCCGCCAACCGCGACCCGGCCCGCTGGGCCGACCCCGACCGCTTCGACCTCACCCGCGACCCCTCGGGCCACGTCGGCTTCGGCATGGGCATCCACCAGTGCGTCGGCCAGCACGTGGCCCGCCTGGAGGCCGAGGCCCTCCTGACCGCGCTCGCCCGCAGGATCGACCACATCGAACTCGCCGGCGAACCGCGCCGCCACCTCAACAACACCCTGCGCTCATGGTCGTCACTCCCGGTCCGGGTACGCACGACCGACTGACCGCGTCTCGCGGCGCGCCACCGTCACCCCGGGGAGATCACACGGAGGCGTAGCGGTCGACGCTGAGGACCTTCACGGTCATGGTGCCGGACGGGGCCTTGTCCGTGAAGCCCTCCGCCTTCGAGGTCACCTTCTGGCCGGGGGCCACCGAGGTCTCGTAGAGCCACCCGGTCTCGATGCGGTTGCCGTCGGCGTCCAGGAACTCGACCTCCACGTCGTAGTCCGACGTGTCGGAGGAGTGGTTGGTGATGGTCACGGGAGCCTTGAGCCCGCCGTAGCCGTCCGAGGTGGGCGACCCGACCTTGATGTCGTCCTTCGGCGCGTTCTTCTTGTTGGTCGACGTGGTCCGCGGGCTGTCGTCGCTCTTCTTGCCGGTCGACGAGCTCGAGCTGGACTTGGTGTCCGCCTTGCCCTCCGCCTCAGCGTCTCCGCTGCCACCGACCACGGCCGACATGATGCCGACCGCGGCCAGCGTGCCGACTCCGCCAAGAACGATCTTCTTACTCATGCCCACCGGGCGCTCCTTCGTGAAAGAGCCGGTAGAGGTGCCACCCTCACAAGGTCACACCTTTCCCTCCGCGCGGTCGACGCGCCGACCACGCCGTTCGCCCGGCCCAGCCCTCGTCACCCTCCCAGCGCGCCGTGGTCTGCCAAGTCGCCGTAATCGCGGCTAAGTTGTGCGGACACTGCCGTCATGCCTACGAAAGGTCGACACCAGTGGATGGGAAACCACCGCAGGTCGAAGCCATCCTGTTCGACACCTTCGGCACCGTCGTCGACTGGCGGACCGGTGTCGCGGCCGCCGTCGACGCCTTCGCCACACGTCACGCCCTGACGCTCGACGGGACCGCGTTCGCCATGCGCTGGCGTGAGCTCTACCAACCGGCGATGGAGCCCATCCGCACAGGCGCACGCGACTTCACACCGCTCGACCTCCTCCACGCGGAGAACCTGCGGACCGTGCTCGACGAGCACGGGCTCGACCCCACGGCGTTCGAAGCGGTCGAGCTGAGATGGCTCAACGAAGCGTGGCACCGGTTGCCGCCCTGGCCGGATTCCGTCCGCGGACTGCGGCGGCTCGCCCACAGCGTCACGGTCGGAGCGCTCTCGAACGGCAACCTCGCCCTCCTGGCCCGCATGGCCAAGCACGCCGGCCTCCCCTGGGACGTCATCGTCGCCTCCGACGTCACCCGCGCGTACAAGCCGCAACGCGAGGCCTACGAGCGGGCCGCCTCCTTCCTCGGACTGCGCCCCGAGCAGGTCATGCTCGCGGCGGCGCACAACGAGGACCTGCGGGCCGCCCGGGCCTCCGGCCTGCGGACCGCCTTCATCGCCCGGCCCACCGAGTACGGCCCCACGCAGACACAGGACTTGACCCCGGACGGGGACTGGGACGTCGTGGCGGGCGACGTACTCCAACTGGCGAAGCTCATGGGTGACCGCCCCTGGACGGCCGACCGGCACCTCGCGCCGCCGGGCGGGCCGCAGTAGCGGTCGCCCCGATCGTCGCGCCGCTTTCTGGCCGGCCCAAGGGTTTCGCCCACGGTTCTCGCTCCGCTCCGCGCAATCGCCCCCTCGACCGGCCCCATTGCTGCAAAGCTGGCCGGGTGATCTATGTCGTGACAGTGGACGCCCAGACCGCCGATGGCACCCCGGAGCTGGACGAGTTGCAGCGCGTCGGGGCCATCGCGCTCCTGGAGCAGGGATTCGAAGCGGTGGATGGCATCGAGGGCCCCGACGGGATGGAGGCGACGGTCGTCGACACCCTCGTCGGCGCCCACCCCGGAGGCGCGCTCCTGAAGGTGTTCGCACACTCCCCCACCCTGGAGATCGCCGAGGCGGCGGTGCGCGCCCTCGTCGAGGAGCTCCTGGAACGTACGGAGCTGCTGGCCGAGTGGACCGTGGAGAAATGCGAGGTGGAGCTCCACCCGGACCTCGCCCAGGAGAGCCTGGACGCCGCCGCGGGCCCCGGCGCCCCACCCGACGACCCGGCCGCGCGACGCGCCCACCTGGCCAAGGCAGCCCACACGCCCGCCCCGAGCGAGACGGAGACGGAGACGGCGGCGGATTCCGCGAAGATCCGCCGCCAAATGTTTTCCCTCGCGTCCCAACTCCGGGCATTCGGACCACAGATGTTCGGCGTCGTCACCGAAGAGGCGCAGGGAGGTGAGGAGTTCGGCGGCTACGCCGGTACCTCGCACGAGGACGCGCAACTGGCCGCCGGGGCCCTGCTGTGGGCCGCCAACGTGATGATCGACCAGCTCTTCATGGACGTCCACACCCTGACGGAGGCGGACACCAACGTCGCCGAGTGCACGGACGTGCTGTGGCACCTGGAGGACCTGCCCCGCCGCTACGCCCTGCGCTACGACGCCAAGTTCGCCCGCCGCTTCTTGGTCACCGTCACCGCCATGACCACCCGGTTCACCCACGGCACCTTCACCCAACTGGGCTGCATCGCGGAAGAGTTGGCACTGCGGATCCTGCTCACCGAGGCCAAGGTCTGCCTGGAGACCTTCGGCCTGCTCGACGACGGCGTCGAGCAGGCCCTCGACTGCTTCGCCGACCTCGTGTACGAGGACATGGACCACGAGTGGCTCTACGACGACGCCGCCGACGGCATCGGGGACAGCCCCGCAGGCGAGTTGCTGCGGATCACGCCCATGGGGCTCGCCGACTGGTTCAGCCCCTTCAGCGAGGAGCGCTGTGTGCACCCCTACGCGAGGGAGACCCCGCCCGGGGATTCTGTCGCAGGCGCGTCTTCGTGAGCGGGGACCACGGCCGTATCGATCGCGGCGCCCCGGGCGCCGCGGTCTCCCGGCCCGGGTCGTTCAGTACGCGGTGAGTCCGCCGTCGACGACCAGCTCCGCGCCGGTGACGAACGAGGAATCGTCGCAGGCGAGGAAGAGGATCGCGGGGGCGACCTCGTCGGCGCGGCCGGCTCGGCGCATGGGGGTGCGCTGGATGTCCGGCTGCCGGTCACCCTGGTCGTCCAGGAGGTCCTGGATCATCGGCGTGGCGATCACTCCGGGGTGCACCGAGTTGACCCGAACTCCCCGGCGGGCGTACTCGACCGCGGCGGTCTTGCTCAACAGGCGCACGGCCCCCTTGGACGCCTGGTAGGCCGCAGCCGCACCGCTGCCCACGAGGCCGAGTACCGACGACGTATTGATCACCGAAGCGTTGCCGCTCGCGCGCAGGAGCGGCATCGCCGCCTTCATGCCGAGCCATGTGCCTTTCTGGTTCACGTCGATGACGCGGTCCCACGCCTCTTCCCGCGTGTCCTCGACACCTGGCCAGTCCACGATGCCGGCGAGGTTCACGAGCACGTCCAGCGTTCCGAACCGTTCGCGTACGACGGTGATCACTTCGTCCCACTCCGGCGCGGAGGAGACGTCGAGGCGGGCGGCGACGACCTCCGCACCACGTGCCTCGATCCGGTGGGACAGCTCCCGCAAGGGGTCTTCGGCGACGTCGGTGATCACCAGCCGGGCGCCTTCGTCGGCGAAGAGCTCGGCGGTCGCTGTGCCGAGGCCGCCGGTCGCGCCCGTGATCAGCGCGACCTTGCCGTCAAGCCGTTGTCCTGTCATGGATGTCGTCCTTGGTTCTCGTCGATGCCGGCTGTGGCTGACCGGTGTGTCGGGACTTCCCCTCTCCACCGAGTCTGTGCGGGTCACCGACCGTCAACCAGGACGCGTGCCGCCTGGGCATGACACACCCAGGCAGCTCACCGAGCCCCCGCCTAGCCTGAACACATGGACGGCAATCACCTGGGAGACTTCCTGCGCACACGCCGCGCCGGCCTGCGGCCGGAGGATGTCGGCATGGCGAGTTACGGGCCCCGCAGAGTCGCCGGGCTACGGCGCGAGGAGGTCGCCGTCCTGGCCGGAATCAACGCCGATTACTACACCCGCCTGGAACAGGGCCGTGAGCGCAACCCCTCACCCCAGGTGGTCGACGCACTCAGCCGCGCCCTGCGCCTCGACACGGACGCCCGCGCGCACCTGTACCGGCTGGCCGGGGCCACACCGGGCGACCTGCCCCGCGCCCGCGCCACCGAGCAGGTGAGCCCAGCGCTGCGACAACTGATGGACGGCTACCCGAACACCCCGGCGTACGTCATGAACCGGACCCTGGACCTCCTCGCGGCCAACGCCCTGGCCGATGCCCTCTACGCGCCGTTCGAACCGGCGGACAACCTGGCCCGCATGACCTTCCTCGATCCCGCGGGCCATACCTTCTACACGGACTGGGACCGCGCGGCACAGGCCACCGTCGCCAACCTTCGCGAGGCAACCGGATTCGATCCGGACAACCCGCGGCTGCGTGACGTCGTCCGCACCCTCACCGAGCACAACTCGGACTTCAACCGTCTCTGGAACGCCCACACCGTGCGCGGAAAGACCCGGGACGCCAAACACTTCCTCCACCCGGACGTCGGCCCCCTCACCCTCACCTACCAGGCCTTCGACGTACGCGACGCCCCCGGCCAGCAACTCGTCATCTACCACGCCGAACCGGGCAGCCCCAGCGCCCACTCCCTCCACCTGCTCGGCTCCATCCACGCCACCCGCCACCGGCCCACCACTCGGACCCAGGACTGATCAGCCGGGAGATCATGGCCGGCCGGGACGCCGCAGTCAGGATGCGTTCAGGTACGCGGTGGCACGGTCTTCCGCCGTGACCGTCGGTGGCGGACACCGGTGCGTAGCCCTCGTCCCTCAGGCCGCGAGGAGGCGGCCGGGCGGCCGGCGGGCGGCGGCGAACAGGCACGTCGTCAGCCAGCCGAGGGCGAACAGGAAGCCGCCCACGACGTCGGTGAACCAGTGCACGCCGAGAAACACCCGGGTGGCGGCGACCGCCAGGCCCCAGCAACCCACGGCGGTCCGCAGCGCCGTGCCACCGCGCGGGCGGCGCACGGTGAGCGCGGCTATCAGCAGTCCGGCCGTCAGGAAGGCCGTGGTGGTGTGTCCGGAGGGGAACGACCAGCCGCTCGCGTGCGCCGTCCAGTCGCTGTGGGGCGGGCGTGGACGGTGGACCCACTCCATCACGGCGTAGCGCAGTGTCTGCCCCAGGGCGAGGCAGGCGACGCAGAGGGCGGCGGCGAGGAGCCGGTCGCGCGCGGTGCGTCCCGCGACGAGGCCGGCCAGGACGGCGAGCAGGTACGGGACGACGCCGGTGCCGGAGGCCGTTACGCCTCGCGCCATCGCCGAGGCCGTCCCCGGGCGATGGCCGACGGACCACGTGAGGAGCCCGTGGTCGAGCCACAGCGGTGCCCCGTCCCGGCCTGCGGCGAACAGGGCCAGCACGCTGAACGCCGCCCACGCGCCGAGCGCGACGCTGCCCGCCGTGTCGGCGACGCCCTTGCGGTTCACGAGGGTGTCAGCAGCACACGTAGAGGCGCGGCAGCCGTCATCCGGCGGGCCAGCGCGGCGGATCCGCGCACCACCACGAGCATCGTCACGAACGCGACGAGCCCGCCCACCAGGAGCCCGACCGCCACGTCGTGCGGATAGTGCACGCCGACCCAGACCCGCGAGGCCGCCATGGCGACCGCAGCCACACAGGCCACCGTCCCGAGCCTTCGCGCGACGAACAGCAGCGCCACGGCCGCCGCCGCGGCGATCGCCGCGTGGTTGCTGGGGAACGACCAGTCGCCGTGCCCCGGACACACCTCCAGGGTGCGGACCCGCAGGCTCTGACACGGCCGGTCCTCGCGCACCAGCAGCTTCAGCACGTCATTGACGCCGTACGCGAGGACCACGGTCAGCGGGACCGCCAGCGCCGTCAGCGCCGCAGCCGCCCCCGCGCGCCTGGCCCACCACCATCCCAGGATCATCAGCACGCCGAACAGCGCGAGTCCGTACGCGGACCACACCGTCACCGCGCCGTCCAGCCAGCCCGGGGAACGCTGGGCGAGACCGGTCACGTCCTGGTACGCGGAGCCGTCGATCGACGCTCCGCCGAGCGCGAGCATCATCCGCGGGCCTCCTTCGCCCTGCCCCGCCTGCGGCTTCGGTAGAGCTCGGCGGCGAGCGGAAGCAGCGAGAGGACCACGATCAGCGCGACCAGCGGCAGCAGGTAGCGGTCCACGTTCGGGATCGACGAGCCCAGCGCGTATCCCGCGAGGGTCAGCCCGACACTCCACACCACGCCGCCGGCCACCTGCCACACCGTGAACACGCGGACCGGGACTCCCAGCGCGCCCGCCAGGGGGTTCAGCACGGTCCGCACCACGGGCACGAATCTCGCCAGCACGATCGCCTTCGCGTGCCCGTACCGCGCGAGCAGTTCCTCGGCTCTGGCGGCTCCTTCGTGCAGCCGCGCAGAGCGGCGCCTGGCGAGCAGGGCGCCGCCCGCCCTGCGCCCGATCAGATACCCGCACTGCGCGCCGGCCAGCGCGCCGAGCACCGCCGCGGCCAGCAGCGGCCCGAGGGAGAGCCGCACGCCGTGCTGCCCGCCTCCCGTGCACAACAGCCCCGCGGTGAACAGCAGGGAGTCGCCCGGCAGGAAGAAGCCGATCAACAGCCCGGTCTCGGCGAACATCACCGCGCCGACCCCCAGCACGCCGAAGGCGGCCAGCAGCGACTGCGCGTCCAGTGGGTTCACGGCGAGCTGAGACGATAGGACCACGGATGTGGTCATCGGCATGCGCTCCTCTCCTGGGGACGACCGGCTGCACGGCATCCGACCTGCACAGCAACACGATCGACTACAACTATGTAGACGGTCTACTTTACTGTAGACGATGGGGAGGGGAGGATCGTTCCCATGGGTACGGAGAAGGACGACCGCAGACCGGCCGGCGAGCTGGAGGCCGCGGTGATGGCCGCGCTGTGGGCGGGCGACGCCCCGCTCACCCCGTCGCAGGTCCAGGAGGAGCTCGCCTCCGGTCTCGCCCGGACCACGGTGACGACGATCCTGTCCCGGCTGTACGAGAAGGGGACGCTGGAGCGGGAGCGGCAGGGCCGCGGCTACGCCTACCGTCCCGTGCAGGACCCGCACGGGCTGACCGCCCTGCGCATGCACGGCGAACTCGACAGGGACGACGACCGCGAGACGGTACTGGCACGCTTCGTCGCCCAGCTCGACCCGGACGACGAGCAGGTGCTGCGCCGCCTCCTGGAAGAGAGCACATGACGATCGCCGCGCTCCTCGTCGCCCTGCTGTTGCCCTGCGCCGCCCCGCTCCTGGCCCGCCGGGTCCTGCACCGCTGCTCGCCGGCCTTCGCGCTGTGGACCCTGACCTCCTCGGCGCTCCTCCTCGCGGCGGGCACGGTCGCGGCGCTCGGGACGTTGACCCTGACCGGGCTGCTGAAGATCCCGGCCGTCGCGGCTCTGGGCGAGCTGGTGCACCCGCTGCGGGTGCCCTCCGCGCACCTGATGCTGCCGCTCGCCGCGCTCGCCCTCGGCCTGCTCCTGCTCGCCGCGTTCGCCCTCGGGCGCGCGGTCGTGCGGCAGACCACGGCGCTGCGCACCGCCCGCTCCCAAGCCGCGCGCCGCCCGGCCGCAGGCGACCTGTGCGTCGTCGAGTCCCCGCACCCGGACGCGTACGCGCTGCCCGGACGCCCGCACCGCATCGTCGTCACCAGCGCCATGCTGCGCAGCCTCGGCGCCCGCGAACGCGAGGCGCTCTTCGCGCACGAGCGCGCGCACAACGCCGCGGGCCACCACTACTTCCTGGCCGCGGCCGAGCTCGCCGCCCACTGCCACCCCGCCCTGCGCCCGGTCCGCGACGCCATCCGCCTCGCGGTGGAACGCGCCGCCGACGAGGCCGCCGCCACCGCCGTCGGCGACCGCCGCCTGACCGCACGCGCCATCGCCCGCGCCGCCCTGGCGACGGGTTCGGGGGACGCCGCGCGGCCCGTGATGACGCCCGCGGCCATGACCGGCCCGGTGCCGCAGCGGGTGACGGCCCTCCTCGCCCCGGCCCCGGCGGCCCGCCGGGCCACGTACGGGATCGCCGTCCTGCTCGCCGTCTGCGCGCTGCTCTCCTTCAGCGCGGCGGCCGGCGGCGCCCTCAGCGTGCACGACGACATCGAGGTCGCCCAGGGCGAGGCCGCACACTGATGCGCCCTGATGCGCCCTGATGCGCCCTGATGCGCCTTGATGCGTTGGGCGATCTGTTCTAAACAGACGCTCATGGACGAGAGCATGGCCGCTGTACTGGCGGCGTTCATCGGTGTGGTCGGCGCCCTCGGCGGAACGCTCCTGGGCGTGTGGATGCAGCGAAGAGCCACCCTGGAACAGGTCGCCGCCCAGGAGAGAGCCGAGGCGCGCGGCCAACTCCGCGCGGACCGCAAGACCTCTTACGCGGACGTGATGGACGCGTCCGAACGCTTCATCACTTCCCTGGACGAGATCGTCGCGGCCCGACGTTCCGCCGCGGGCTCCCCCGACGGACCGGGCCAGTGGAGAGAGATACGAGAGGAGAGCCAGGCCGCCATGCGCGAGCTGCGCCGGGCCATCTGGAACGTACGGGTGTCCGGGCCCGAGAACATGGCCGACCTCGCCAAAGGCCTCTACGACGTGAACACACAGCGCTTCAGGATCGCCTTCGACGAAGCCCTCACGTACGCCGAGATGGACGAGCAACTGAACGACAGGAACGCCGCGTTCCGAGAGTCGCGTTCACGGTTCGTCGCAGGCGCCCAACAGATACTCGGCAACGGACAGGCTCAGACGCGGCCTCGGACTCACCCTCGGACCCAACCTCGACAAGCCGGTGCAACACCCTGAGGCACCGCACGCGCGCCCCAGGGAGGGGACTGAGCCACTCAGTCGCTCACCCGCAGATCAACTGCCCGCCGTCAGCGCCTTGTTCGCCGCCGCCAGGATCTCCTCGGAGACCGGGGAGCCCTTGGTCGCGCGGGCCAGGACCAGCGCGCCGACGAGCGTGGAGAGCTGGGCCAGGCCGTCCGCACGCCCGTCCCCCTCGCCCCCACCTTCGCCCCCGTCCGCCCCTGCGAGCAGGTCCGCGAACGCGGTGACACCCTCCGCGTAGGTGCGGCGCGCCTCTGCGTCCCCGGCCCCGCGCGCGATGTCCGCGGCGAGACCCGCGACCGGGCACCCCGCGGCGGCGTTGTCGCGGTGGTCGGCGGCGAGGTAGGCGTCGATCAGCTCCCGGCGGCCCTGGTCGGCGGCGGCCCGCCGCCCGGACACCTCGGCGAAGGCGTGCGCCGTGGCCTCGTCGACCAGGGCCTCCTTCGAGGCGAACTGCTTGTAGAAGCCGCCATGGGTGAGCCCTGCCGCCTTCATGACGTCCGCGACGCTGACATGCGTGCCCTGCTCCCGGAAGAGACGGGACGCGGTGTCGATGATCCGCTTCCGGTTCTCCTGCGCCTGCGCCTGCGATACGCGCCCCATGAGGCACCTCACTGCTTCCCCGTTTGGATGTCGGTCGGAATCTATTCTACTCTGGCTTTAGATTACACATGACATCTAATGTGGGTGCGCCTCGTGGCGCGCCCCCCTCAGCCGGGAGCAGACATGAAGATCGAGAACGCCGTCGCCGTCGTCACCGGGGCCAACCGTGGTCTCGGCCGCCACCTCGCCGCGCAGCTCGTCGAGCGCGGCGCGAAGGTCTACGCGGCGGCCCGCCGCCCCGAGGACATCGACCTGCCGGGCGTGACCCCGATCCGCCTGGACGTCACCGACGAGGCCTCCGTCCGCGAAGCGGCCCGTCTCGCCTCGGACGCGAACTTGCTGGTCAACAACGCGGGCATGTCCACGGGTTCGGCCCTGATCGGCGGCGACATGGACGACATCCGCCGCGAGATGGAGACGAACTTCTTCGGCACGCTCACCCCCACCCGCGCCTTCGCCCCGGTGATCGAGGCGAACGGGGGCGGCGGCGTCCTCAACGTCCTCTCGGCGCTCTCCTGGCTGCACCCCGCCGCTCTCGGCGCCTACGCCGCGTCCAAGGCGGCCGGCTGGGCACTGTCCGACGCGGTCCGCGAGGAGCTCGCGCCGCGCGGCATCTCCGTCACCGCACTGCACGTCGGCTACATGGACACCGACATGGCCGCGGGCGTCCCCGACGACCAGAAGGTCTCCCCCGCCGACGTCGCCGCGCAGGCCCTCGACGGCGTCGAGCAGGGCGCGTTCGAGGTCCTCGCCGACGACGCCAGCCGCTACGTCAAGCAGCAGCTGTCCAACGCCCCGGCCCAGGTCTGACTCCTTCACTCGCCCCACCGAAACCTCTGCAAGCCGCTTCAGTCAGTTCTCTTCAACCCCCCTTCAAGGAGCACCTGATGCGTTACACGACCTTCGGCCGCAGGACCGGCCTGCGTGTCTCCGAGTACGCGCTCGGGACGGCCAACTTCGGCACGGGTTGGGGTGCCGGGGCCGAGCCCGACGAGGCACGGAAGATCTTCGACCGGTTCGCCGAGGCCGGTGGCACGTTCATCGACACGGCGGACACGTACCAGTTCGGGCAGTCGGAGGAGTTGACGGGCAAGTTCGTCGCCGCCGACCGCGACCGCTTCGTCCTGGCCACGAAGTTCACGCTCGGCGCGGGCCCGCGGCCCGGCATCTCGACGACGGGCAACAGCCGCAAGGCGATGGTCTCCTCCGTCGAGGCCAGCCTGAGGCGCCTGGGCACGGACCACCTGGACCTGCTCTGGGTGCACTTCCCCGATCAGATCACCCCCGTGGAGGAGATCCTGCGCGGGCTCGACGACCTGGTGTCCGCGGGCAAGATCCACCACGCCGGGCTCTCCAACTTCCCGGCCTGGCGCGTCTCGCGCGCCGTGACGCTGGCGGATCTCCGGGGCTGGGCTCCGCTCATCGGCGTCCAGCTCGAGTACAGCCTGGTCGAGCGCAGTGCCGACCGGGAGCTGCTGCCCATGACGGAGGCCCTCGGTCTCGGCGCCGCCCTGTGGTCCCCGCTCGGCGGCGGGCTGCTCACCGGCAAGTACCGGCGCTCGACGGAGGGGCGGCTCAGTGACCTGGGTGCCGTCATCCACACCGAGGACACCGGCCAGAAGACGGCGGTCGTCGACACCGTCCTGGCGATCCCCGACGAGACCGGTCTGCCGCCCGCGCAGGTGGCCGTGGCCTGGGTGCGCGAGCGCGCCGCCCGCTCGGCGACCACCCTGGTCCCGATCGTCGGCCCGCGCTCCGCCACCCAGCTCGACAGCTACCTCGACGCGCTCCAAGTCACCCTCACCGACGAGCAGTTCGCCCGACTGACCGAGTCCAGCGCCATCCCGCTCGGCGCTCCGCACGAGGGCATCGCGGGTTCGTTGAACGCGACTCAGGGCGGCGACGCGAGCAAGGTCATCGCCCCGGTGGTTCCGGTGGCCTGACGGTCGCGTCCGCGCGCAGTCACGGGTGTGGTTCCGGCCCCTTTTCGGTAAGGGGCCGGAACCACACCCGTATCCGCGTGGAGCCCGCGTGGAGCGGAGTCAGCTGGATGGTGCGGGGGCCACCGCCACGACGACCTTGCCCGCCTTGGCCCTCCCCTGCTCGACGTACTCCAGTGCCCGGCCGGTCTCCTCGAACGGGAAGACACGGTCGACGAGCGGCCGGATCGCGCCCGCCTCGACCAGCGAGGTGATCTCGCGGAGCTGCTCGCCGTCGGCCGTCATGAAGAGGAATTCGTAGGTCACGCCGTGCTTCCTCGCCAGCCGATTGATCTTGGCGCTGAGGCCGCTCATGACCAGCTGGATCACCGGGTTCGCGCCCATCTGGCGGGCGAAGGCCCGATCGGGCGGTCCGGCGATGCTGATGATCCGGCCGCCGGGCCTGAGGACGTGCACCGAATTCTCGAGGGTCGCGCCGCCGACCGTGTCGAGGACGACGTCGTAGCCGTCGAGGAGCTCGCTGACGTCCTGGGTGCGGTAGTCGATGACCTCGTCGGCGCCCAGGCCCCGCACCAGGTCCACCTTGGCCGTGCTCGCCGTGGCCGCGACATGCGCGCCGAGTTCCTTCGCCAGCTGTACGGCGATCGATCCGACGCCGCCCGCGCCGCCCTGGACCAGCACCTTCGTCCCCGCCGTCACACCGGCACGGTCGACGAGCGCCTGCCAGGAGGTGAGGGCGACGAGTGGCAGGGCGGCGGCCTCGTCCATCGTCAGCCCGGCCGGCTTCGGTGCCACGTCCGCCTCGGCGACCGCGATGAGGTTCGCGAACGTGCCGATGCGGGACTGGTCGGGCTTGGCGTAGACCTCGTCGCCCGCCGAGAACCCGGTGACGGACGGGCCGGTCCGCACCACGGTTCCCGCGAGGTCGTTGCCCAGGATCAGCGGGAAACGGTACGGCAGAACGGTCTTGAGGCCGCCGCTGCGGATCTTGAGGTCGAGCGGGTTGACGCTCGCCGAGTGGACGCGGATGAGTACGTCACCGTCGCCCGGCTCCGGGTCGGCCGCCTCGGCGAGACGGCCGCCGCCCCGCTCCTTGTACTTGTCGATCGTGAAGGCCCTCATCGGGGATCCCTTCCTCGTCCGCGCGGGGCGGAGGTGGTGTGCGTGCCCGCGCAGGGGCTCATCTGTCAGTGGACGTCGCTTCGGGGAGAGCGGCACGGCGGGAGCCGTGGCATCCGGTTCAGACCGCGGTCAGGACGGTCTTGCCGTAACCCGTCTTCTTCGCGTGCGCGGTGGCCGCATCGGCGAGCGGGAACGTAGCCCCGACCGTCGGCACCAGGAGGCCGTCGGCGGCCAGTTCCGCGAGGGCCGTCATGCCGAGGCGGTCGGCCTCGACGAACAGCCCGGCCAGGCGGACACCGCGCGCGACCGCGTCGGGCGCGGCAGGGGCGAGGCTCGGCGGAAGGGTGGAGACGAGGGTGCCGCCGGGCTTGATGAGGGGGACGACCTTGGCCGGGTAGCCGCCGCCGACGCTCTCCAGGACCGCGTCCAGGTCGTGCGGGACACGGGCGTCTTCGGTGTCCGCGAGGTCGGTCGTCGTGTAGTCGATGACCTCGTCGGCGCCGAGGGAACGTACGAAGTCCGCCTTCTCGCCGGCCGCGAGCGCGATGACGTACGCGCCGCGCGCCTTGGCGATCTGGACCGCGAGGTGGCCGACGCCGCCGGCCGCCCCGTTGATGAGCACCCGGCTGCCCTCGCCGATGCCCGCGGTCTCCACCAGCGCCTGCCATGCGGTGAGCCCGGCCATCGGCAGCGCGGCCGCCTGTACGTGGGTCAGTTCCTCCGGCTTGGGCACGAAGGCGCGCGCCGGGGCGAGCGCGAACTCGGCGTAGCCGCCGTGGCCGTGCGGGAAGGGCAGCATGCCGAAGACCTCGTCTCCGGCCTGGTGGACGGTGACACCGGGGCCGACCGCCTCGACGGTCCCGGACACGTCCCAGCCGAGGGTGAAAGGGGGCTGCCCGATGAAGACGCCGGCCTGCCGGTTCATCGCGTCGACGGGGTTCACGCCAGCCGCGTGGACGCGGATCAGGATCTCGCCGATGCCGGGAGCGGGGCGGGGGGCGGTGACGGACGTGAGGACCTCGGGTCCGCCGAGTTCGTCCTGGCTGATGGCCTGCATGGTGGGGGTGATGTCGTTCATGTCACCCAGGTTCCTGCGGTTGCACGCCCACAGCCATGGCCTAAAAGCCAATAGGCGATAGAATTCTGCCATGAGTGTCGCGCAGCCGACCGGGCCCACCGGAAGCCAGCCCCCGCACCACGTCGCTGTCCTCGCCCTGGACGGCGCGTACCCCTTCGAGCTGGGCATTCCGGCGCGGATCCTGGGTGCGGCGGAGGGCCGGTACGAGGTCACGCTCGTCTCGGTCGACGGCGGCCCGGTCGAGACGAACGCCGGCTTCGCCGTCACCCCGCAGCACGGCCCGGAAGCACTTGAGGCCGCCGACACGGTGATCGTCGCGCCGGTCGACCCGCTCCGCCTCACCCGCAAGTTGCCCGACGCCGTCGCCGCGGCGCTCGCGCGGATCCGCCCCGCCGCGCGGATCGCCTCGATCTGCACCGGCAGCTTCACGCTCGCCGCCGCGGGCCTCCTGGACGGCCGTCCGGCCGCAACCCACTGGGAGTGCGCGCCCTACTTCCGCGACTGGTACCCGCACATCCAGGTCGACGAGAACGTCCTCTACGTGGACGACGGCGACGTCCTGACCTCCGCCGGCGCCGCCTCCGGCATCGACCTGTGCCTGCACCTCATCCGCACCGACCACGGCAGCGAGCTCGCCAACCTGGCCGCCCGCCGCTGCGTCGTCCCGCCCTTCCGCGACGGCGGCCAGGCCCAGTACATCGAGCGACCCGTCCCCGAGGACCCCGGCGCGTCCACCTCCGCCACCCGCCAGTGGGCCCTGGAACACCTCGACGAACCACTCAGCCTCCCCCAGCTCGCCGAGCACGCCCACATGAGCCTGCGCACCTTCGCCCGCCGCTTCCGCGACGAGACCGGACTGCCGCCCCGCCAGTGGCTCATCAAGCAACGCCTCGGCCGGGCCCGCCAGTTGCTGGAATCCAGCGACCTGACGGTGGACCAGATCGCGGCGGACGTCGGCTTCGCCACGGCCACGTCACTACGCCAGCACCTCCATGCGGACCTCGGCGTCTCACCACTGGCTTATCGGAGGACGTTTCAGGCGGGGGTCGGGGCGTAGGCGGAGTTTCCTGCCCCACCGCGGTGCGAACGACCGCGCCCGCGACTTCGAGAACGCGGGCTGGCTACTCATGGGCATCCACCCCGTCGACGGAGTCTTCTACCGGTTCGCCCCTCCTGGCGAACTCTGAGCGACCGGCGAACAGCGGGCCCGACTCGCTGGCACATGTACAGGTGAGGGGAGTCATCACGGAAGCTGGGTATGCCTCGCCGATCGAAGCGCTTCGATCGAACTGGGTGCGGCCGACGGTAAACACGACGACCCACCACACGACATTGCGTCGCACCTCAAAGCATGCGAGGAACTTCACCCTGGCTGGAGGCAGTTGCCACATCTCTTGTCCAACTCGCGGGATGGTTCCTACTATTGGCGAACCGCTTCGACAAGCACGCCTCGAACTCCCCCGAGGAGCAGCCCCCATGATCCCCTCCGGATCCGCGCAGCCCGGCCCCGACCCCGCCGGCGGGCTCACCCCTCACGACCGCTTCCTGTTCGGCGGTGACTACAACCCCGAGCAGTGGGACGAGGCGACGCGGGTCGAGGACGTCGAGCTGATGCGGCGGGCCGGCGTCGACACCGCCACCGTCGGCGTGTTCGCGTGGTCGTGGCTCGAACCGGCGGAAGGGCAGTGCGAGTTCGGGTGGCTGGACGACGTGTTCGCGCGGCTGCACGAGGCCGGCATCGGCGTCGTCCTGGCCACGCCGACCGCCTCCCCGCCACCGTGGTTCTCGCTGCGGCACCCCGACGCGCTCCCGGTGCAGCCCGACGGCAGCCGGCACACCCACGGCAGCCGAGACACGTACGCGATCAGCGCCCCCGCCTACCGGGAGGCCTCCCGCCGCATCGCCCGCAAGCTCGCCGAGCGGTACGGCACGCACCCGGCGCTGCGTGGCTGGCACGTCCACAACGAGTACGGGAGCCTCGACCACTCCGACCACGCCGCGGCTGCCTTCCGGACCTGGCTGCACAAGCGGTACGGGACGCTGGAAGAGCTCAACCAGCGCTGGTACACGGCGTTCTGGTCCCAGCGGTACGGCGACTGGGCCGAGATCTTCCCGCCCCGCCAGACCCAGTACATGCACAACCCGACCCACGCGCTCGACTTCCGCCGGTTCAGCGCCGACGAATTCCGCGACGCCTACGCGGAGCAGGTCGCCGAGATCCGCGCCGCCGGCTCGACCGCTGCGGTCACCACCAACTTCATGCTGCCGGACTGGAACCACCTCGACCACTGGTCCTGGCGCCCCCACCTCGACACCGTCTCCATCGACCACTACCTGGACACCACCGGCGACGCGGGCGAGACCCACGCCGCGTACGCCGGTGACCTCGCCCGCTCCTGGGCCGGCGGGAAGCCGTGGCTGCTCATGGAACAGGGCACCACCCAGATCGCGCTCGGCGACCGGCACGCCCCCAAGCCGCCGGACCGGGTGCTGCGCAACACACTGTCCTACCTCGCCCGTGGCTCCCAGGGCGCGCTGTTCTTCCAGTGGCGCGCCTCCGCCGCCGGGTCGGAGACCTGGCACGGCGGCATGGTGCCCCACACCGGCCCCGACACCGCCCGGTTCGAGTCGGTCGTGGAGCTCGGCGCCACCCTGCGCCGCCTGGCCGAGGTCGCCGAACCGCCCGCCGAGGGCCCCGTCGTGGACGCGGACGTGGCGATCCTGTGGGAGGCCGAC
Organism: Streptomyces fractus; assembly: GCF_049844455.1. Classification (NCBI taxonomy): domain Bacteria; kingdom Bacillati; phylum Actinomycetota; class Actinomycetes; order Kitasatosporales; family Streptomycetaceae; genus Streptomyces; species Streptomyces fractus. The sequence goes on from NZ_JBMYHI010000002.1 coordinate 1,210,057, forward strand.
GGGTGGTGGGCCCTGGAGAACGACGGGCTGCCGTCGCAGCGACTGAGCTTCCCGGAGGCGGTGCGCCGCACCCACGCCGCGCTCTGGCGCTCGGGCATCCCGGCGGACTTCGTCCCGGCCGACGCCGACCTGTCCGGCTACCGCGTCCTTCTCGTCCCGTCGATGATGCCGGTCTCCGCCGAACTGGCCGCACGCTGGCGGCAGTTCACCGAATCCGGTGGCACTCTCGTGGTCGGCTACTTCACCGGGGTGACGGACGAGAACCTGCACGTCGTCCGCGGCGGATATCCGGGCGTGCTGCGCGACCTGCTCGGCATCCGTACGACCGAGCTGCGCCCGCTCGGCTCCGACGAACACGTCACGCTGGACGACGGCACCGTCGCCACTCGGTGGAGCGAGTACGTGGAACTGCACGGCGCCGAGGCCGTCAGGCACTACGCCGACGGCCTGCCCGCGGTGACCCGACACACGGTGGGCGACGGCCACGCCTGGTACGTGTCGACACATCTGCCGGACAACGCCCTGCGCCACCTCCTCGACGACATCTGCGCCCACGCGGGCGTGGAACCCACCGTCGCCGACCTCCCGGACGGCGTGGAGGCGGTACGCCGCCGCGGCCGCCACCACTCGTACCTGTTCGTACTCAACCACGGCACGTCCACCGTCCACCTCGCGGGCGGAGAACGCGAGTTGATCCAGGACGCCGACCCTTCGGCCGGTCCGGTGCTGGTGCCGCCGCTGGGGGCGGCGGTGGTGCGCGAGGGGGCGAAGCCCGTGCGGGTGGAGGCGGAGGTGGGGCCGGTTCGGGGTGGGTGAGACGGTCAGGCGTGGCCGGTGTCCGCAACAGCCCCGGCTGCCTCCGCCCCCCGCGCTTGAGGAGTCGACCGGAGCAGGGTCGCGAGCAGGAGCCAGGTCAGCAGTCCGAAGGCGATCGCCCCGCTGGCACCGAAGATGGCGAACCTGTCGTCAACCTCCCGTGTGATCACGTAGGAGGTGACGACCCAGCCGAGCGCCCAGGCCGGCGGGTTCACAACCGCCCACCAGAACGCGCCCGTGACCCGGTGTCGCGCAAGCACCAGCGTCTGCAACACCCCCACCGCGACACCGTTCACGGCGCCCATGAGGGCGAGGTCCGCCCGGTCGACCCCATAGCCGACCAGAGCCGCTCCCGCGGCCAGGCCGCCGGCCATCCCGACCGTGGTCGCCGGGATCCAGAGCCAGGAGACCCACTGCCGTAGAGCGAACCACTCGGCCGTTGCGATGACCGCGCCCACCACGAGGCCCCCGACCAGCGCCGCTCCCACGGAATCGATCCCGTCCACGGCCAAGTCGGCGATGTAGCCCCCGATCGGCAGACTGACCAAGACCGCCACTGACCAGAGCCGCGTCCGACGTGCAGTTGCTGTCCAGCTTGCCGTCTCCATGACCGAGCCCCCTCTGCCGGAGCACCGTCGGCGCCACCCTCCGTGAGCGGGACCTGCGCTGACGGTTCCCCTCGCAAAACAATGTGCCGGATGTTCTCGGAGCGCGGCCCGATGAGAATCGGTCACGCTGCTGGACGGCTCGCGTGGCCCTTCGCCAGAGCGAAGGACCGTCCGGTGTCCACAGGCGGGTTCCTTCCCGGCCCGATCTGTGTCGGCAAGCCGAGGGCGCGTGAGGGAAGCGCGCCCCACACTACTGCCCGGTGCGCTTGACGGCCCCTGCCGAGAGCGCAAAGCCCGGCCGGTGAGACGCGTTTGGACTTACGGGAGGTGAACCTCGGCGTACAGGCTCCGGGGCTGGCACCGCCGCACGCGGCCGTACTACTGTCGCCCCTAAGCACCCGCTTAGGACCCCCGGCGGGCGCCCCCGCACGCAACCGGGAGAGGGAACCATGCCCGTCATCGACGCCTGGATGCAGCACCCGACGCTGCGTCACTCCAACCACGAGATGTTCGCCTCGCTACGGCGGTGGACCGGACTCCAGATGCTCGAAGAGGCCTTGCCCGTCGAGGTGACGGTGGGGGCCCTGAAGGAAGCCGACGTGGAGATCGGGCTTTCGGCGGCCTGGTACGGCCCGCAGGGCGCCCTGATCAGCAATGACGAGGTGGCCGAGTTCGTCGCACAGTCCGGCGGACGACTGCGCGGCGTGGCGGGCGCCGACCTGACCCGCCCCATGACGGCGGTGCGGGAGCTGCGCCGGGCCGTCGAGGAACTCGGCTTCGTCGGGCTGCGGATCGTGCCGTGGCTGTGGGAGCTGCCGCCCACCGACCGGCTCTACTACCCCCTGTACGCGGCCTGCGTCGAGTTGGGGGTCCCGTTCTGCACGCAGGTGGGACACACCGGACCGCTGCGGCCTTCGGAGACCGGGCGGCCGATCCCGTACATCGACCAAGTGGCCTTGGACTTCCCGGAGTTGACGATCGTGTGCGGGCACATCGGCTACCCCTGGACGACGGAGATGATCGCGGTCGCCGACAAGCACGAGAACGTCCACATCGACACCAGCGCCTACACCGCTCGCCGCTACCCGGACGAACTGGTCAAGTACCTGCGCGGCCGCGGTCGGCGGAAGGTCCTGTTCGGCACCAACTACCCGATGATCACGCCCGCGCAGGCACTGGAACACCTCGACGCCCTCGACCTCGACGACGAGGCACGCGAACTCCTCCTCTCCGGGAACGCGCGTCGCGTCTTCTCCCTGTAGGCGTACCAGAGGACACGACGCCCCGGATCAGGTGCGCGTCGCTCAGCGGGCGAAGACCGCCACCGTGCGGCCAGGGACCGTGAAGGTTCCCGAACTCGCTTCGTACGAGGCGGACTTGACGTCGCTGTCGACGCCGGACGCCTGGACCGGGTGCAGGTGGTAGGTGGCGCTGGCGAGGCCCGGGACCGTCTGCTTCTGCTGTTTCGGCGTGGCGTTGAAGACGACCACGAGGCCACCGAGGCGCATGGTGACGACGCCAGGTGTCTCGCCCTTGCCGGAGAGCGGGAAGGAGAGCGACTTCTGGACCTGCTCGGCAGTGCTGAGGTGGAACGCCGGCTCGGTCGTGCGGATCTTCAGCAGGTCCTGGTACGCGGCCGAGGTTCCCTTGATCGCCGAGCAGTCGGGGACCGGGACCGACGTCAACAGAGGCTTGGCGTAGAGCCACTTGGCCTTGTTGTCGGCCGCCGGAGGCAGACCGCGGCCGAAGCCGTTGCCCGCACGGCAGTCCCACTGGATCGCGTTGAACCAGTCGCCGCTGTCGAACGAGTTGCGGTCCAGGGACTTGGAGCGCAACAGGTCGGTGCCCGCCTGGGACAGGGCCGGCCCCTGCGAGAGCGCCGCCGTTGCCATCGCGAGTACCTGCATCCGCGACCGGTCCGCCGTGCTGGTCGACGCGGGCAGCTTGTAGGTGAGCGCGTCGTACAGGGACTCGTTGTCGTGCGCGTCCGCGTAGGCCAGCGCGTCGCCCGGTGCGTCCGCGTAACCGGCGGGCGCGCCGTTGTAGTCGACCCCGGACCCCTTCACCTTCTTCCCGTCCGTATCGGTGAACTCGTAGTCCGCGAGGCTGCCCGACAGGCCCACCTTGAGGAGGTCCTGGTAGTGCAGCAGGCGGGTCTTCTGATCGGCCGAAGTGCCGTTCGAGTGCGAGGAGTTGGGGTCAGTGTAGAGGCCCGAGGCGAAGCCCTGGACGCCGGGGTCCTCGTCGAAGGGGCTGCCGCCGCGCACCGCGTCGCGGGAGCGGTCGGAGAACGTGGCGATGCCAGTGCCCGCCATGTTCTTCTGGGTGGCCTGCACGAAGCGGGCGTCGTCGGCGACCTCGCCGAAGTTCCAGCCCTCGCCGTACAGGATGATCTTCTTGCCGTCGACACCGTCCTTCGCGGGCGTCAGCGCGTCGAGGGCTTTGCGTACGGCGAGGATATTGGCCTTGGGGTGGTGGCCCATCAGGTCGAAGCGGAAGCCGTCGACCTTGTACTCCTTGGCCCAAGTGACGAGGGAGTCGACGACGATCTTGTTCATCATGATGTTTTCGGGCGCGGTGTTCGCGCAGCACGTGGAATTCGCGACCGAGCCGTCGGCCAGCAGCCGCTGGTAGTAGCCGGGCACGATCTTGTCGAGCACCGAGGTCTTGTTCTGGCCGCTCGCCGCCGTGTGGTTGTAGACGACGTCCATGACGACGCGGAGGCCGTCGTCATTGAGGGACTTGACCATCTGCCGGAACTCGACGGTGCGCCGGGTGCCGTCCGGGTCAGTGGCGTAGGAGCCCTCGGGAACCGTGTAGTGGTACGGGTCGTAGCCCCAGTTGTACGCGTCCTTGGCCGCCGTCTTCGCCACGCATTCCTGTTGCTTCTCGCTGTCGGGCGCGTACGAGGTCAAGTCGCAGCCGGGGGTTGCCTGTTCGGACTTCTTCTCGGGGATCGTGGCGATGTCGAAGGCCGGCAGCAGATGCACGTACGCCGTTCCGGACTTCGCCAGTTCGCGCAGGTGCTTGGATCCGTCGCTGTTCTTGTCGGTGAAGGCCAGGTAGCTGCCGCGGTCCTTCGCCGGTGTCGTCCTGTCCTCGGCGGAGAAGTCGCGGATGTGCAGCTCCTGGATCTGGGCGTCCTTCATGGCGACGGCCTTCGGCTTCGTCAGGCCCGACCAGCCTTTCGGCGCAAGGGACTTGGCGTCCAGGTCGACGACGAGGCTGCGCTCGGAATCCGCGGTGAGGGCGACCGAGTACGGGTCGGTGACCTTGTTCGTGACGACCTTCTGGACGCTCGGCGCCCACACAGTCACCGCGTACCGGTACTCCTCGCCTTGCCAGGCCGCCGCCGAACCCGTGGCGGACCACACGCCGCTCTCGCCGTTCCGGCGCATGGCGACGGACTTGCCGCCGAGTTCCAGCCGCACGTCCTGCGCCGTCGGCGCCCACACGGACAGAGTCACCCTGACGCCCTTGAACACCGGCCCCAACGAGGCCTGTTCGGCGGCTCCGCCGTACAGGTCGTCCAGGATGCCTTGCGTCTGCACACCGGTTCCGGTGACCAGGGCGCCGTTGGCGACGCGCTGGGTCAGGACGATCTGCCCGGCGAGCGCGTCCCGGATCCGGTCGCGGTCGCGTGGGTCGACACGGTAGGCCGCGTACTCCTTGAGGTGGGGGTACGTGGCCTTCTGCGCGTCGGTCAGCCCTCCGCTCACCTTGTCCAGGCGCAGCCATCGGCCCTCGGTGGTCAGCGCGCCGTCCTGCACGCCGATGGAGCCCGCGCGGTCGTACACCAGTTGCGTGGACAGCGCGGCCTTGCTGTCGACCGACGCGGGCAGCGCGACGGTCTCCGTGTCGATCCACTGCGCCCGCGACTTGGTCAGGTCCAGCTCGGGCGCCGAACCGACCGAGGGCAGAAGGTAGTTGGTCTCCCCCGAGTTCAGCCACACCTCGTGTCCGTAGGTGGCGAGGTCCAGGGAGCGGTCGCTGGGGATGTCCTTCTCGTCGCCCTTGTGGAGGATGTAGCTCAGCGACGTCGCGCCGTCGGCCAGCGGGACCTCGAAGGTGACGCCGTACGCGTCCTTGCCCGTGGGTTCCAGCGGCTTGGACCAGTCGGTGGGCGCCTTCGCGCCGGTCCAGGTGTGCAGGCCCCAGCCGTCGTAGTCGCCGTCGGCCCGGTGGACGTGGACGATCGCCTTCTTCTCGTCCTGCGGAGGGTAGACGCCGTCGGGCTCGGTCTCCGCCTGTCCTTCCTTGCCCTGTTCGGCCCAGACCTCCCCCGTCTTCGCCAAGTCGATGGTGCGCTGCGGCCCGTCGGCGGCGCCGTCCTTGCCGATCGTGTACGTCACCGAGCTCGCGCCGTCGGGGACCTCGACCCAGGCGAACGCGCCGTAGGCGTCCCGGCCGACGAACTCGCCTTCACCGTCGGCAGACTTGAGTTTCCAGTCCTCGTAGTCGCCGTCGGTGCGCTTGTAGTGGACGACGGCGACGTCGCGGTCCACCGCGCTCGGCTTGTCGGGCGCGGGCGTCTGCCCCGCCGTCGTACCGGCGAGCGCGCTCGCAGTGCGTCCTGCGCGATCCACCACAACTGCCTTGTACCGCAAAGGTGTTCCGGCCCGTGTTGCGCTGGGGACGGTCTGCGTCACCTGGTACGGCGCGTGGTCGGCGGCGCCGAGGGTGCGCCACGTGCCGTTGCCGATCTGCGCGGCGAAGGCGACTCGGGCCGACGCGGTGTCGCCCGGGTCGGCCGTCAGCGTGACCGTCCCGGTGGCCCCGGCGGCCGGGGCCTTCAGGGACACGGTGGGCTTCCCCGTCGGGGCGGGCAGGGTGTCGGTGGCGCGCAGCACGAGCGACGACAGTGCCGGGACGGTGACCTTCACGCGTCCGCCGGTGGCCGATTCCGTGCCAGAACCCCCGTACATGGCACGGAACGCGGCCGACTCGACGGGCAGCTCGACGGTCTTCGGCTCGGCCGCGTTGTTCGCGGCGACGACGTACTCGCGGTCGTTTCCGGTCCGCGAGAAGGCGTACACGGAGTCCTTCGCGTACAGCTCCCGTTGGGCGCCGTCCGCCAGCGCCGGGTTGCTCTTGCGCAGCTTCGACAACGCCGCGATCGCCTTGTACAGCGGATGCGTCGGATCGTAGGCGTCGCGGGCGTGCGTGCGGTCCGTACCGATCTGGTCGTCGTCGAGATAGTCCGCGACCTTGGACGCGAACATCGTCTGACGCGCGTCCTTGTCGCCGCCGGCGCCGGTGAAGCCCTGCTCGTCACCTGCGTACACGACGGGGTTCCCGCGCGACAGGAACATCAACTCGTGGGCGAACACGTCCCGTTGGAGGAGTTCCTTGTCGGATGCCTGCGGGCTGTCCTGCTCCAGGAAGCCACCGATGCGTCCCATGTCGTGGTTGCCGAGGAAGGAGACCTCGTTGTACGCGTTGGCCTTGTCGGTGGTGTACCGGTAGTCCTGGGCGAACACGTTCGCCAGAGAGGTGGCGGGTTCGCCCTGGGAGGCGAATCCTCGTACGGCGTCCTGGAGTGGGAAGTCGAGCGTCGCGTCGAGGCGGCCCTGGGTGACGTAGGGGGCGGTGACGGACGGGTCGGCGGAGTACGTCTCGCCGAAGATGAAGAAGTTCTTCCGGCCGCGCTCGGCCGCGTAGGCGTCGAGGGCGGTGGCCCACTGCGTCCAGAACTCCATGTTGACGTTGCGGACGGTGTCGACGCGGAAGCCGTCGATGTCGAAGTCCTTGACCCACTTCTCGTAGATCTTCTCCATCCCCTCGACGACCTCGGGGCGTTCCGTCCACAGGTCGTCGAGGCCGGTGTGGTCCCCGTACAGGCCGCTTTCGCCGACGAAGGTGGAGTCTCCCCGGTTGTGGTACATCGTCGGGTCGTTCAGCCACGCCGGGGACTTGCTGTCCCGCTCCGCGGCGTTCACCGTCGGCGTGTACGGGAAGCTGTTCCGGTCCACCTTCGCCTTGGTGTCGGTGGTGTCGTCGAAGGGGCGGCCCTCAGAGTCCAGGTAGGGGTACGCGCCCTTGGGCCGGTAGCCGTATTTCTGCTCGGTGTTGGTGAGGGTGTCGGCGGTGTGGTTGGTGATGACGTCGAAGTAGACCTTCATCCCCTTGCCGTGTGCCTTGGCGATCAGGTTCTTCAGGTCGGCGTCGGTCCCGAAGTGCGGGTCTACCCGCGTGAAGTCGGTGATCCAGTAGCCGTGGTAGCCGGCGCTCTCGCCGTTGCCCTGTACCGGCTTGTTCTTGAAGATCGGGGCCAGCCAGATCGCCGTGGTGCCCAGGCCTTTGATGTAGTCGAGCTTGCCGGTGAGGCCCTTGAGGTCACCGCCCTGGTAGAAGCCCTTGTCGGTGGGGTCGAAGCCGGTCTTCGTCCGGTCGCCGGTCAGACCGCCCTTGTCGTTGGCGGTGTCCCCGTTGGCGAAGCGGTCCGGGAGGGCGAAGTAGAACTGTTCGCGCGTCGTGTTGTGCCGGTCCGGGACGGCGGCGAGCTTCGCGTCGGACGGCGGCGGGGGCGGGGCTGGAGCGGCCGACGCGGTCTGGACGGTGTGCAGGGTCGCGGCGAGCAGGGCCACCGTGAGGGCGGCCGAGGTTCTGCGCATCGCCGGTCTGCGGGTCGGTGTTCTGCGGCCCGCTCGGCCGCGGGGGCCGGCGGTTGCCGTGGGCGAACCAATCACCTTGCTGTGCCTTTCTCGATCAGGCGTGAGACGGGTACGTGACCGCCCGGCGCAGCGGGGAGTCGGAAATGGGCGCCGGGCGGTCGGTCTCTTGGCGGTTGGTGGGTTCGGCAGCCAGGCGGCAACGCGCCGTACCCGTAGGGCCGTTGATGATTCTTGCTGCAAGCTGTTGCGGTCGTGACCGTACGAGCCCCTCGGGGCGCCGTCAACCCTCCCGGCACGCACCTCCCAACTCGCAGGCCAGGCAAAGGGTTTGTTGTCGCAAGGTCTTTCGCAAGAAGTGGGGAGGTGTTACGTTCGGCCCCGCTCCGGCCCGGTCGACCCGGGGGCCTGGCAACACCGAAGGCCCCACGCGCCCGGGCCACCGAGCCGGAGTCACCTCACGCCGGGTGCCGGGCCGCCTGTGTCGTCGAGCCCCGCACGACCAGCTCCGGCTGGAAGACGAACTCGGTGCGCTGCACCGGTGTCCCGCCGAGCTCTTCGAGGAGCGCTCCCACGGCCGCGGTGGCCATGGCCTGCACCGGCTGACGGACCGTGGTCAGCGGCGGATCGGTGAACGGGATCAGCGGCGAGTCGTCGAACCCGGTCACCGAGATGTCACCGGGCACGTCCAGGCCTCGTTCGCGCACCGCGCGGATCACGCCGAGCGCCATGGGGTCGCTGCCGCAGACGATTCCCGTACACCCCTTGTCGAGCAGCGCGCCGCCCGCGGCGTGGCCGCCCTCGACGGTGAACAGGGTGCGCTGCACGAGCCGTTCGGCCTCGTCCCGGTCCACGCCGAGCAGGCTGTGCAGGGCGGCGACGAAGCCCTCCTCCTTGCGCCGCGAGGGCACGAACCGGGTCGGCCCGATGGCCAGGCCGATGCGTTCGTGTCCGAGGTCGACGAGATGCCGGACGGCCATGCGGGCGGCCGAGCGGTCGTCCGGTGACACGAAGGGCGCGTTGATCTGCTCGTTGAAGCCGTTGATGAGGACGAACGGCACACCCCGTGCGGCGAGTTTGGCGTACCGCGTGGGGTCGGCCGAGGTGTCGGCGTGCAGGCCGGAGAGGAACACGATCCCGTTGACTCCGCGTTCCTCCAGCTGCTCGACCAGTTCGTCCTCGGTGGCGCCGCCGGGCATCTGGGTGCACAGCACCGGCGTGTAGCCGTACCCGGCCAGCACCTGCTCGATGACCTGGGCGAACGCCGGGAAGATCGGATTGGTCAGTTCGGGAATGACCAGGCCGATGAGGCCGGCGCTGCGTCGCCGCAGCCGCACCGGACGCTCGTATCCGAGGACGTCGAGCGCCGCCAGGACCTTCTGGCGGGTGGACGCGGCGACACCCGGTCTGCCGTTGAGGACTCGGCTGACGGTGGCCTCGCTGACCCCCGCCTGCCCCGCGATGTCGTGGAGCCGCGGGGTGCCGTTCTCGGCACCCCGCGGCGCGGGGATCGTCACGTGGCCCACCAGACCGTGCTGTCCGCGGGCAGGTCGAGTTCGCCGCCGGTCACCTCGACCGGGCCGCTGGCGAGCAGGACGGTGCCGGGTGCGGCGATCCGGACCGGTGTGCCGGTGGTGTTGACGGTGCAGGCGAAGCCGGGGCGCTCGAAGTGCAGCAGCCCCTCGGGCGCCTCTTCGTGCCAGGTCACCTCGGAGCCGGCACCGAGGCCCGGCTGTGCGCGGCGCACGGCCAGCGCGGTGCGGTACAGCTCCAGCGTCGAGTCCGGGTCGCCGGTCTGCGCCTCGACGCTCAACTCGCCCCAGCTGTCGGGCTGCGGTAGCCAACTGCCGCCCGCCCCGAAGCCGTACGAGGGTCCGGTGCGGGTCCATGGGATCGGTACCCGGCAGCCGTCGCGGAATCCGTCCTGGCCCTGGGCGCGGGCGAAGGACGGGTCCTGGCGCACCTCGTCCGGCAGCTCGGTGACGTCGGGGAGGCCGAGTTCCTCGCCCTGGTAGAGGTACGCGGATCCGGGCAGGGCGAGCATCAGGAGGGTGGCGGCGCGGGCGCGGCGCAGGCCGAGTTCGCGGTCTCCGGGGGTGCGGATCTGGGTTCCGAGGCCGGGCGGGTTGGCGTACCGCGTGGTGTGCCGGGTGACGTCGTGATTGGAGAGCACCCAGGTCGCCGGTGCGTTCACCGGGCGCATCGCGTCCAGCGACGTATCGATGATCTTCCGCAGCTCGGACGCCTCCCAAGGGGCGCCCAGATACTGGAAGTTGAAGGCCTGGTGCAGCTCGTCGGGACGGACGTAATGCGCGGTGCGCTCGACGGTCGGCGTCCAGGCCTCGGCGACGAAGACCCGCTCACCGTCGTACTCGTCGAGGATCCTGCGCCACGAGCGGTAGATGTCGTGCACGCCGTCCTGGTCGAAGAACGGCATCACCTCATTGCCCAGGAGCTTGAGCTGGTCGTGCGAGCCGAGGTCCGGCAGACCCTCCGCCTTGACCAGGCCGTGGGCGACGTCGACACGGAAACCGTCGACACCCATGTCCAGCCAGAAACGCAGGATCGAGCGGAACTCGTCGGCGATCGCCGGGTGTTCCCAGTTGAAGTCGGGCTGCTCGGGTGCGAACAGGTGCAGGTACCAGTCGCCGTCCGGAAGGCGTGTCCAGGCGGGGCCGCCGAAGATGGACTCCCAGTCGTTGGGCGGGAGTTCGCCGTGCGCGCCCTTGCCGGGGCGGAAGTGGTAGCGCTCGCGCAGCGGCGATCCGGGGCCGTCCGCGACCGCCCGCTTGAACCACTCGTGCTGGTCCGAGGAGTGGTTCGCCACCAGGTCGACGATGATGCGCAGGCCCAGGGCGTGCGCGTCGCGGATCACCGCGTCGGCGTCGAGCAGCGTGCCGTACATCGGGTCGACGGCCCGGTAGTCGGCGACGTCGTAGCCCCCGTCCGCCTGCGGCGAAGCGTAGAACGGCGACAGCCACACCGCGTCGACACCCAGGTCGCGCAGGTGGGGCAGGTGTCGTCGGACACCTTCGAGGTCACCGGTGCCGTCGCCGTCGCTGTCGGCGAAGCTGCGCGGATAGACCTGGTAGATGACCGCGTCGCGCCACCAGTCGGTGGCCTGGCGGGTCGGGGTGGACATCGTGGTGACGTCCGTGGAGTGCTGGCTCATGGCGTCCTTGAGGCGTGAGAGGCCGGACAACTGGTCGGTGATGCGAGGGGGTCAGCCCTTGGTGCCGCCGGCGGTGAGGCCGGTCACCAGGTTCTTCTGGACGAGGTAGAAGACGGCGGAGATCGGGACGGCGATCAGCACGGCCGTGGCGGCCATGTACTGGCGCTGCGCGTCGTGCTCGCTGACGAAGCTCTGCAGGCCGACGGCGAGGGTGTACTTCTGGTCGTCGAGCATGAACGTGTTGGCGAACGCGACCTCGCTCCACGCCGTGATCATGGTGTAGAACGCGGCGACGGCGAGTCCCGGACGGGCCAGCGGCAGGATGAGGCGGAAGAAGGTGCCGAACGGGGAGAGCCCGTCGACGCGGCCGGCCTCGTCGATCTCGATCGGGATCGTGTCGAAGTAGCCCTTCATCAGCCAGGCGCAGTACGGCACGGCGGTCGTCAGGTAGACGAGGATGAGGCCGGCGTACGTGTCGATGAGGTCGAGGTCCGAGAGGATCACGTACATCGGGACCATGAGGACCGCGACGGGGAACATCTGCGTGACCAGCAGGACCCACATGAACTTCTTGTAGCCGGGAAAGCGCATCCGCGAGACGGCGTAGCCGCTGGTCGCGGCGACGAGCACACCGATCACGGTGGTGCCGAGGGACACGGTGAGCGTGTTGCCGAGCCACTTCAGGAAGTTGGTGTGCTGGAGCACGTACCAGTAGTTGCTCAGCGTCGCCGTGTCGAGGATCCGCGTCGGGTGGAGGTAGTCGTCCTTGCCCGGGCCGAGCGAGAGGAACACCAGCCAGCCGATCGGGAAGAGCGCGACGACGCTCGAGATGATCAGGACGGCGTGGGTGCCCACCGACGCCTTGCGGCTGCGCCGGCCGCGGCGGGTCGCGTTCCTGGGCGGTGCGGCCTTGGCCGCCGCCGGGGCGGGGGTCTTGGTGAGGGTCTGGGTGCTCATGGCGGTGGCTGCTCCTGCGGCGTCAGATGGCGACTGATACGTCATTGCGGTTCAGCCAGCGGCGGTAGACGGAGGTGAAGACGATGAGGAGGGACAGGAGCAGTACGCCGTAGGCGGCGGACTGGGCGTAGTCGCGGGGCTGTTGGCCGAAGCCGAGGTAGTAGGCCCAGGTGACGAGGATCTGCGCGTTCGGCGCGGTGTTGCCGAACAGCAGGAAGATGATGGCGAACTGGTTGAACGTCCAGATCACGCCCAGGAGGACGACCGTCGAGCTGACGGAGCGCAGGCCGGGCAGGGTCACATGGCGGAAGCGCTGCCAAGCGTTCGCGCCGTCCATCTCCGAGGCCTCGTACAGCGTCGCGTCGATGGACTGGAGACCGCCGAGGAGCGAGACCATCATGAACGGCACACCGCACCACGTGTTGACCGTGATCGCGGCGATCTGCTGGAAGAGCGGGTCCTCCAGCCACGCCGGTGAGGGCAGGCCGAGCGCGTCGAGCGTGGTGTTGACGACTCCGGCGTCGGCGAGCATGAACCGCCAGGCGAAGACCGTGACGAACGTCGGTACGGCCCACGGAAGAATCAGCATCATCCGGTAGGCGGTGCGGCCGCGCAGTCCCTTCTGGTTGAGCAGCAGCGCGAGCCCGAGCCCGATCACGTAGTGCAGGGTGACGCAGGACGCCGTCCACACGATCGTCCAGACGAAGTGCGACCAGAAGCGGTCGTACGACGTCGGGCCCCACAGGATGTCGGCGTAGTTGTCGAGGCCGATGAACTTGTAGGTGGCGTCGATGTGGTTGACGCCGATGGTGCGCGCCGAGTTGAGGCTGTCCGCGTCGGTGAGCGTCAGGTAGAAGCCGCGGACCAGCGGATACGCCACGATGACGGCGAGCACGATCACGACGGGAGCGATCATCGCGTACGCGTACCAGTGCTTCTGGTAACCGTTCTTGAGGCGGGCTATGAGGCCCGGGCGCCGGCCGCGGTCACCCCCGCTGGGGGCGGCCGGGCGCTCGACGGCGACAGTCATGGGGAACACCTTCTGGTCTGCGGCTGATGTGCGGCTGATCCGCGGCTGGGGACTACGGCCAGGGCTGCGGCTGGGCTTGCTGCTTCACGAACGTGGTGCGGGCCGTGCGACGGACGTCGCACGGCCGGTGCCGCGGTCCCGCGCGCGGGGCGGGCCGATGGTGCGGGACCGCGGCACCTGGTCAGGGGTTACTTGGTGAAGCCGTCCGGCAGGAGCTTCGTGTACTGCGTCTCGACGGAGGAGATCACCTTGTCGAGGCTCTCCTTGCCGCCGGCGGCCTTCGGCAGTTCCTCGTCGAGCGGGCCCCACAGCGAGCTGTACTCGGGCAGCGAGGGCCGCGGCTGGGCGGCGGAGAGCACCTTCTGGAAGCCGGCAAGGCCCGGGTCCGCGGTGACCTTGGCGGTGTACGCGTCGTCGCGGGTGGGCAGCGTCGCGCTCTTGAGGGCGATCTGTTCCTGCGTCTTCGCCGACGTCATCCACTTGACGAACTTCAGCGACGCGGCCTGGTGGGCCTTGTCCGAACCCGCGTACACGGACAGGTTGTGGCCGCCGGTCGGGGAGCCCGCCTTGCCGGTCGAGCCGGCCGGGACGGTGGCGACGCCGAGGTTGTTCTTGTCCTTGAACGCCGAGCCCTTGTAGAAGTTCGTGACCTCCCACGGGCCCTCGATGGTCATGGCGACCTTGCCGCTGACGAAGGCGTCCTGGCGGTGCGCGTAGGAGTCCGCGGTGACGTCGGCCTTGTGCATGCCCTTGCCGCTGAAGGTGCTCAGCCAGGTCTTGGTGGCCTTCTCGCCGGCGGGCGAACTGAGGGTGATCTTCTTGGCGGAGGCGTCGACGGTGTCGGTGCCCTCGCCGAACAGGAACGGCTCCAGGTAGTAGCCCTTCTCGGAGCCCCAGTAGCCGTCGACGCCGGTCTTCGCCTTGATGGTGGCGGCGTCCTTCTTCAGCTCGTCCCAGGTGGTGGGCGCCGCCTTGATGCCCGCCTTCTTGAAGAGGGCCTTGTTGTAGACGAGGCCGAGGGTGTCGGTGACGAGCGGCACGCCGTAGGTCTTGCCCTGGTACTCGGCCTGCTTGATGAGGTTCGGCTGGAACTTGTCCTTCTCGGCGAGGGCCTCGGTGCCGTCGAGCGGCAGCAGATAGCTCTTCTTCGCGAAGGCGGGGGTCCAGCCGACCTCGGCGCGCAGCACGTCCGGGGCGCCGCTGGCGCCCGCCGCGGTGTCGAACTTGTTCTGCGCCTGGTCGAAGGGCACGTTGACGTACTTGACCTTGATGTTCGGGTTGGCCTTCTCGAACTTCTCGACCAACGCCTTGTACGTGGGCGCCTCGTTGGTCGCGTTCGACGTGTCCCACCATTGGATGGTGACCGGGCCCGAGGCCTTGCCGCCGTCGTCGTCGCTTCCGCCGCAGGCCGTTGCCGCGAGTGCGAGGGACGCCACCACCGCGGTGGCCGCTATGCCACGCCGCATGAGATCTCCTAGGGGTAAATGCCCGTCTGTGGACGGGGAACGGTCCCGTCCGCTCCCCTGCCCTACTCGCCGACTGCACCGCTGCGGCCGCCGGGCGACGTGAACGTAACAGCGCGGAAAGCCCGACGAAAGACTTTGCGCGAAATTCCTGCAAGACGCGTTCATCGTTACATCGTCGTGTCCTGAGGGGCGCCCCGTAACCCCTCGGCGGACCCTGATAATTGCGCACATCAGCGGTCAAATAGCATGCAACTACGGCCACAAACCGCCGAGTTGCGGCGATCCGGCGGCGCTTTCACGACACCCGGAATTCTGCAACCTCTTCCAATGATGTTGCTGGGGACGGCGCCTCCCTGCTGGTGGGCATTCCCGCAGGCAACCGGTACAGTCCCATCCCATGACCGCGCGGCTCGCCGACATCGCAGCCCAGGCGGGGGTCAGTGAAGCCACAGTCAGCCGCGTGCTCAACGGCAAGCCCGGCGTGGCCACCGGCACCCGCGAATCCGTGCTTGCCGCGCTCGATGTGCTCGGATTCGAGCGTCCGACGCCACTGCGCACCCGCAGCGCCGGACTGATCGGCCTCATCACACCGGAGCTCGACAACCCGATCTTCCCGGCGCTCGCGCAGGTCATCGGCCAGGCGCTCACCCGCCAGGGGTACACACCGGTCCTTGCCACCCAGACACCCGGCGGCTCCACCGAGGACGAGCTGACCGAGATGCTCGTCGACCGCAGTGTCTCCGGCATCATCTACGTCTCCGGGCTGCACGCGGACACCACGGCCGACACCCAGCGCTACGACCAACTCCGAGGCCAGGGCATCCCGTTCGTCCTCGTCAACGGCTTCTCGCCGCAGATCAAGGCGCCGTTCGTGTCGACGGACGACCGCGCGGCGACGCGCCTCGCCGTCGGACACCTCGCCTCCCTCGGACACACCAGGATCGGACTCGCGGTGGGCCCGCGCCGGTTCGTGCCGGTGCAGCGCAAGATCGAGGGCTTCCAGTCGGAGCTGGCCGCGCGCTTCGGGCTCACCGACGCGCAGAGCGAAGCGCTGGTGCAGCACTCCCTCTACACGATGGAGGGCGGCCACGCCGCGACGACCACGCTTCTCGCGCAAGGCTGCACGGCGATCGTGTGCGCCAGCGACATGATGGCACTCGGCGCCATCCGCGCCGCCCGCCAGGCCGGCCTGCGCGTCCCGCAGGACATCTCCGTGGTCGGCTTCGACGACTCCCCGCTGATCGCGTTCACCGACCCGCCGCTCACCACGATCCGGCAGCCGGTCCAGGCCATGGGCCAGGCGGCGGTCCGCGCCGCCCTGGAGGAGATCGGCGGCACCCCCGCGCCGCACACGGAGTTCGTGTTCATGCCCGAGCTGGTGGTCCGCGGCTCGACGGCGGCGGGGCCCGAACTCCCGGGCGCGGCGGGCCGCCGGCGCTGATCCGTCGCCTGTCTCGGCGTCGTACGACCTCCTTGCCGGACGCATGACGTCCCGGCCCGAGGACCGGCGCGACCTTCCAAGCCCCCACGGGACGCGCCGAGTTGAGGGCTGACCCCGGCGTCTCCGCCCTGCCGACAACCGGGTTCGCAAGATTGTGCCGCAAGAATCAGGAAATTCTTGCCGCACTCGTTGACCCTTCGAACGGGCTGCGGCAGTGTCCCTCCTACCCCACGGCAGCTCTGGCGCGTGACTGCCTCCCCCCACCGGGCACACGTGTGCCCGCGCGACGAAGGAGCCGCACGAGATGACAGCACATCAGCACCGGCCCTCACGCCTGCCCGCCAGAAGGCGCCTGCTGATAGCGAGCAGCGCCGGGCTGCTGACGGCGGGCGGTCTTGCCGCCGTCGCGCCCTGGCAGTCCGAGGCGACACCGCCCGGCGAGCGGACCGTCACCGCGACACTCTTCGAGAGGCCGTTCGCCGACGTGGCCAAGGAGTGCACCGACACCCTCGGCCCCGCCGGCTACGGCTACGTAGAGGTGTCGCCCGCCTCGGAGCACATCGCGGGCTCGCAGTGGTGGACCTCGTACCAGCCCGTCAGCTACAAGATCGCGGGACGGCTCGGCGACCGTGACGCGTTCAAGAGCATGGTGAGTGCCTGCAACGACGCCGGTGTGAAGGTCGTCGCGGACGCCGTCATCAACCACATGTCGTCCGGCTCCGGGACGGGCACGGGCGGCACCGCGTACTCCAAGTACAGCTACCCCGGCCTGTACGAGAAGGGCGACTTCCACGACACCTGCACCGTCAACAACTACAACGACAAGTCCAACGTGCAGAACTGCGAACTGGTCGGCCTCGCCGACCTGAACACCGGCAGCGACGCCGTCCAGTCCAAGATCGCCGCCTACCTCGACGACCTGCGCTCGATGGGTGTCTCCGGTTTCCGCATCGACGCGGCCAAGCACATCGACGCCGATGAACTCGCCGCGATCAAGGGCAAGATGGCCGACCCCGGCTTCTGGGTCCAGGAGGTGATCGACCAGGGCGGCGAGGCCGTCACCGCCGACATGTACACCGGCAATGGCGACGTCGACGAGTTCAAGTTCGGCGGCCACATGAAGAGCGCCTTCCAGAGCGGCAATCTCGCCCAGCTGAAGAACATCGCCGACGGCAAGCTGGCCGGCGACAAGGCGCGAACGTTCGTCGACAACTGGGACACCGAGCGCAACGGCTCCACGCTGACCTACAAGGACGGCGCCACCTATAAGCTGGCCAACGTCTTCATGCTCGCCCACCCCTACGGCTCGCCGAACGTGTTCTCCGGCTACGAGTGGAGCGACAAGGACGCCGGTCCCGACGGCGCCACCTGGACGAACATGCACGCCGACCCGGAGATCACCGGCATGGTCGGATTCCGCAACGCCGTCGGCAACGCGGAGCTGACCGACTGGTGGGACAACGGCGGCAGCGCCATCGCCTTCGGCCGCGGCGCCAAGGGCTTCGTCGCGCTCAACTCCGGTGACGGCGAACTGTCCGAGACCTTCACCACCTCCCTGCCCGCCGGCACCTACTGCAACGTCGCCGCCGGAGCGGACTGCTCCGAGAAGGTCGACGTCGCCTCCGACGGCACCACGAAGGCCACCGTCCCGTCCCACGGCGCGGTGGCCCTCGACGTCGACGCCACCGCCTGACACGCCAAGCGCTCTACTGGCCCCACGCCGTGCGACATGGCGCGGGGCCGGTTCACTTCCCGGCCAGAGCAACCGGAATCCATTCGCAACCGGCATGAAACCCTCCGCCGTACCGCGCTGCGTACGCTCGCCGTACCGTTCCCGGGCACCGGGATCCGGAACGCGCCGGACAGGACCGTTACGGAGAGAAGGGCGATGGCGCACGTCATTCCGATTCGCAAGCCCGCCGCACGCGCGCAGGAGAGCGGCAGCGCGCTCGCCTTCGTCACCGTCCACGGCTACCGCCGCGCCTACCGGATGGCGGGCGAGGGCCCGGCCGTGCTGCTCATCCACGGCGTCGGGGCGTCCAGCGCGCACTGGGAGGACTGCATCGACACCCTCGCGCGCCAGTACACCGTCATCGCTCCCGACCTGCTCGGCCACGGCGACTCGGCGAAACCGCGCGCCGACTACTCGGTCGCCGCGTACGCGAACGGTCTGCGCGACCTGCTCGGTGTGCTCGGCATCGACCGCGTCACGCTCGTCGGGCACTCCTTCGGCGGCGGCGTCGCGATGCAGTTCGCGTACCAGTTCCCCGAGCGCGTCGACCGGCTCGTCCTGATCTCCACCGGCGGGGTCGGACGCCAGGTCACGCCCATCCTGCGGGCCGCGACCCTGCCTGGCGCGGGGCTCGCACTCGGCCTGCTGAAGGTGGCGGGCGCACGGTTGCCGGTCAACGCGGTCGTCCGCGCCCTCCAACTCCTGGACACCGGACTCGGCGTGGACGCGCCCGACCTAGTCGACCTGGTCGACGCCCTGCCCGACCAGAACTCCCGCGACGCCTTCACGCGGACACTGCGGGCCGTCGTCGACTGGCGCGGCCAGGTGGTCACCATGCTGGACCGCTGCTATCTGGCGCGGGGCGTCCCCACCCTCCTCGTCTGGGGTGATCGCGACAGCGTGCTGCCCGTGGCGCACGCCTACACCGCGTACGACGCGATGCCCGGGAGCCGGCTCGAGATCTTCCCCGGTGCCGGGCACTTCCCGCACCACGCCGACCCCGCGCGGTTCGTCCGGCTCCTGGAGGAGTTCATCGCCACCACCACTCCCGGCGACTGGAGCGTCGAGCAATGGCGCGAACTCCTGCGTACGGGACGCCCGGAGGAGGAGTACGAGCGGGCCGTGGCACACGAGTACCGCGAGGCGAGCGAGCGCAGCGCGACGTGAGGGGGTAGTGGGCCGCGGCGGATCACACCTCGCCGCGTCCGCTTGCTGAGACGGAACTTGACCAGCGGGCACTGATGCGGAAACTATTCCTAGTAATCAGGTAGGAATTATAGGCAAGGAGGGAAGGGGCCCGTGCACGGAACGCCGCTCGTCATCCGCCGGCACATCGACCTCTGCCGGTACGCCGGTGCCTGCTGTCGCCGCTGACGCCGCCACCCCTGCGCTCCGTTCCGTACCCCGCTCCGTACTCCACTCCGTGTTCTGTGAGGTCCTCACCCCGTCATGTCCACTCTCACCTTCCACTGGTTCCTGCCCACCACCGGCGACAGCCGCCATGTCGTCGGCGGCGGCCACGGCTCGACTCCCGGCACCGCCGGCGGCGACCGTCCGGCGTCCGTGGAGTACCTCGGCCAGATCGCCCGCACCGCCGAACAGCTCGGCTTCGAAGGGGCGTTGACACCCACCGGCGCCTGGTGCGAGGACGCGTGGCTGACCACGGCGATGCTGACGCAGGTCACCGAGCGGCTGAAGTTCCTCGTCGCCTTCCGGCCCGGCCAGATCTCCCCCACGCTCTCCGCGCAGATGGCCGCCACCTATCAACGGCAGTCACACGGACGCCTGTTGCTGAATGTGGTGACCGGCGGCGAGAGCGCCGAGCAGCGTGCCTACGGTGACTTCCTCGACAAGGACCAACGGTACGCACGGACGGGCGAGTTCCTCGACATCGTGCGCCGCCTGTGGGACGGGCAGACGGTCGACCACCACGGCGAGCACCTCCGCGTGGAGGGTGCCCGCCTGAACCGGCTGCCGGATCCGGTCCCCAGTGTCTACTTCGGCGGCTCCTCCCCCGCGGCCCTGGACGTCGCCGCCCGGCACACGGACACCTACCTGACCTGGGGCGAGCCGCCGCAGGCCGTCGCCGAGAAGATCGCCGAGGTCCGCAGGCGCGCCGCCCTCATCGGCCGCACCGTACGGTTCGGCATCCGGCTGCACGTCATCGCCCGCGACACCGCCGCGCAGGCATGGGCAGAGGCCGAGCGGCTGCTTCAGGGCATGGACCCGGAGCGTGTCGCCGCCGTCCAGCGCGGCCTCGCGACCTCCGAGTCCGAGGGTCAGAAGCGGATGCGCGCCCTGCACGGCAGCGGCACCAGCTCCGACCTGGAGATCTACCCCAACCTGTGGGCCGGCGTCGGCCTGGTGCGCGGCGGCGCCGGTACCGCCCTGGTCGGCAGCCACACGGAGGTCGCCGACCGCATCGAGGAGTACCACCGGCTGGGCATCGACGAGTTCGTCCTCTCGGGTGTGCCGCACCTGGAGGAGGCGTACTGGTTCGGCGAGGGCGTCCTGCCGCAGCTGGAACGCCGCGGACTGTGGCACCACCCGGCCGCACCGGCCCCCGCCGAGCCCGGCACCGTCGCGTTCGCGGGCGTGTGAGCACAGCCATGCACACGGATACGGACACGTACGCGGACACGCACACGCACACCGTCACCGGCGCAGACACCGGCGTCACGTCCGGGCGCAAACTGCGGACCGTCGTCCTCTCCAGTCTGTTGGGCACCACCGTCGAGTGGTACGACTTCTTCCTCTACAGCACGGCGGCGAGCCTCGTCTTCGGGAAGCTGTTCTTCCCGGAGGCGAACGGCGCCGTGGGCACCATGCTCGCCTTCGCCACGTTCGCGGTGGGCTTCGTCGCCCGTCCGCTCGGCGGGCTGCTCTTCGGGCACATCGGCGACCGCGTGGGCCGCAAGCGCACCCTCGCGTTCACCATGGGCCTGATGGGTGTCTCGACCGCGCTGATCGGCCTCCTGCCCACGTACGAGCAGGTGGGCGCGCTCGCCCCCGTGCTGCTGCTGGTCCTGCGTGTCGCGCAGGGCGTGGCGCTCGGCGGCGAGTGGGCCGGAGCCGTCCTGCTGGCCGTGGAGCACGGGCCGGAGGGCCGAAAGGGCCGGTTCGGCAGCTACCCGCAGATCGGCCTGGCGCTCGGACTCGCCCTCGGCACAGGCGTGTTCGCGCTCCTGAGCAACGTACTGAGCGACGAGGCGTTCCTCGGCTACGGGTGGCGGGTCGCGTTCCTCGCCAGCCTCGTCCTGGTGGGGGTCGGGCTGACCGTACGGCTGCGGATCGACGAGACGCCCGCCTTCCGCGCCGTGCTCGGCCTGACGACGGGACCCCGGTCCGTGCCGCTCGTGGAGGTGGTGCGCGACCGGCTGACGCGCCGTCACCTGCTGCTCGGCATGGTGGCCCGCTGGGGTGAGGGCGTGGCCTTCAACACCTGGGGCGTCTTCGCGCTGACGTACGCGACCGGGACGCTGCATCTGCCGCGCACCTCGGTGTTGTTGACGGTGACGGGCGCGTCGCTGGTGATGGCGGCGCTCGTCCCGGTGTCGGGGCGGCTTGTGGACCGGTTCGGCGCGCGACGCACCTATCTGACGGGCATGGCCGCGTTCGGTGTGTCGGTCTTCCCCGCCTTCCTGCTGTTCGAGACCGGCGGCCTCCTTGGCTTCGCCGTGGCGCTCGTGCTCGCCCTGGGCATCGTGCACGCCTGCTTCTACGGGGCTCAGGGCACCCTGTTCGCCGCGCTGTTCCCGGTGCACGTGCGCTACACGGGCATGTCGGCCGTCTATCAGGTGTCCGGCATCTTCGCGTCCGGCATCACGCCGCTGCTGGTCACCGCCTTCCTCGCCATCGGGCCGGCACCCCGTGGCTGGCGTGCGGGTATCTCGTCCTGTCCGCGGTGGGCAGCGTCTGGGCGACCTCCCGGCTCCGCGAGGAGGACCTGTTCGTACGGACCGGCCGGGCCACCGAAGGCGGCCCGACACTCAACTCCGCCCCGCGGCCCGCACCGTGAGTCGCACCGTGGATCCACCGGCGCCGACCCGCAGGGTGACCCGTCCGCCGGGCACGTCGGAGTCGATCTCCGGGTAGTCGTCGCTCGAGACACGCAGCACGAGCCGGTGCCCCGCGGCGATCCGGTAGTGCGTGGGCCAGATGTGCACGTCCATGTCCTCGTACGCGCCCGGTGTCACCGGGGCCAGGGCCGTGTGCCCTTCGCGGTGACTGGCCTTGAGCCAGCCCGCGGTGATCCTGGCGGCGGTGCCGTCGGGCGCCTGGTCGTAGAGGACCGCGGCGATGTTGCCGTCGGTGGCGGTGAAGGCGGCGCGGACGGAGAGGGTGGCGTCTCCGGCGAGGACGAGGTCACGGGTCAACGCCGGTGTCGCAAAACGGAGTTGTTGGTCAGGCGCCGGGCTTCCGGTCCCCGTGTTCACCTCGTACGCGGCCTTCCCGCCGGTGCCTTTGGCGCGCGCCAGCGTCCCGTCGCCGCGCAGGGCCAGCGTCAGCGTGCGGGCGTCGCGCGGCGGCCACTGCGCGAAGCGCTGCCAGCCCGATCCGGCTCCCGGGCCCGGGATCTCGTACGACGTGACGCGCGCGGCCGGCAGCGGTGCGTGCCGGTCCCCGCCCAGCCACCGGTCCCACCAGGCCAGGTAGGCGCCCGGCCCGATGCCCGCGTACTGGGTTCCCGGGTCGCCGTGGTCCCAGGGGCCGGAGACGAGCCACACGTTGTCGGGGCGGGCGAGGTAGTTCTTGACCATGCCGTCGCGGTACCGGTCGTACCAGCCGTTGATCTCCAGTGTGGGGACGGTGAGTCGGTCCCAGCGGGCCATGACGCTGCGGCCTCGCCAGTAGTCGTCGTAGAGCGGGTGCGCCGCGTACGTCTGGAGGGTGGCGGGGGCCGTGGACCGCTGCCAGTCGCGGATGCGGGGTGAGTAAATGCCGCCGCGGTAGATGGTGTTCTCGTACCAGTCGTGCAGCGCGTTCGTCGGGATGATCGCCTTGAGGTGCGGCGGGCGGTTCACGGCGACGAGGAGGCTGGTGTGACCGCCGTAACTGACGCCCATCTGGCCGATGTTGCCGGTGCAGGACGGGTGCCGGGCGAGCCATTCGATGGCGTCGTAGTTGTCGCGCTGCTCCTGCGGGCCGAAGGGGTCGACCGTGCCGGGGGACGCGCCGGATCCGCGGACCTGGCACACCAGAGCGTTGTATCCCCTGCGCACGAAGTAGGCGGCCGCGTCACCGAAGGCCTCCAGGGCCTCGGCGTAGGCCGTGTACTCGTAGACGATGCCGGGGACGCGGCCGGTGGCCGCCTTCCCGTCGGGGCCCGCCGGGCGGTACAGCTGGGCGGCGAGGTGGCTGCCGTCGCGCAGCGGCACTCTGACGTCCTCGCGTACGACGCCGTAGGCGGCCGGCCGGTCGTAGGAGAAGAACGGGTCGTCCGGTGTGCCGGTGGTGCTCGCGGCGGCGGTTCGGGCGGGGGCGAGGGCCGCGGTCAGTGCGGTGGCCGCGCCGAGCGCGCACACCGTGCGGCGCCGCGGGGAAGGTGTGTGCGCGGTGCCGATGCCGTCCGTGGGGACCTGCATGGGTGGGTGTCTCCTTGTCTCGGCGGGCCGTTCGGCGGACTGTTCGGCGGGTGTGGACGAGGTGCCCGCGGGCTGTCGGCGGGTCACAGGGATATGGCGCCGGTGAGCAGCGCCGCGGCGGTCATGACGAGGGTCGTGCCGAAGGCCCAGCGGAAGATGAAGCGCTGGTGTTCGCCGAGTTGGACGCCGCTCATGCTGACGAGGATGAACGTGGACGCGGTCAGTGGGCTGAGCGGGAAGCCGGTGGTCATCTGGCCGAGGATGGCGGCGCGGGCGATCTCGGCCTGGTCGGCGCCGAAGCCGGACGCCGTGTGGGAGAGGACGGGCAGCACGCCGAAGTAGTAGGCGTCGGGGGTGAAGGCCAGGCTGAGCGGCATGCCGGTGATCGCGACGATCGGCGCGAGGTGTCCGCCGAGCGAGTCCGGGACGACGGAGACGAGGGCCTCGGCCATCTCGGAGATCATCTTGGTGCCGGTCAGGACGCCGGTGAACACACCCGCCGCGAAGATCATGGTCGTGACGAGGACGACGCTCTTCGCGTGCTTCTCCAGGAGCGCCTGCTGCGCCTCCCAGCGCGGGTGGTTGACGACGAGCGCGAGGGCGAAGGCGACCGCGAACAGCACGGGCAGCGGCATGACCTCCAGGACCAGTGCCACGATCAGGACGACGGTCAGCAGGGCGTTGAACAGGGTCAGCGGGAGCGGCGGGCGGGTCGCCTCGGGCACCAGCGGGGTGCCCGGGCCGTCGCCCACCACGCGGGCGGTGTCCGCCTCCGACTCCACGCCCCGGCCCTCGCGCTGGGCCGGCACCGCGCCGAGGCGCCGGCGCTCGCGGCGGCCGATCCAGTACGCGGCGAGCAGTACCCATACGATCCCGCAGGCCATCGCCGGCAGCACCGGCGTGAAGACCTCCGAGCTGTCCAGCTTCAGCGCCGCCATGGCCCGCACCGTCGGCCCGCCCCACGGGATCATGTTCATCACACCCGCGCCCAGACACACCACGCCGGACAGTACGAGCGGGCTCATGCCCAGGCGTTTGTAGACGGGCAGCAGTGCGGAGACGGTGATGAGGAAGGTGGATGCCCCGTCACCGTCGAGTGACACGCACATGGTGAGGACCGCCGTGCCCACCGCGATCCGTGCCGGGTCGTTGCGGGCGAGCCGCAGGATGGCGTTGATGAGCGGGTCGAAGAGTCCGGCGTCGACCATCAACGTGAAGTACAGGACCGCGAAGGCGATCATGATGCCGGTCGGTGCCACCGTGTTGAGACCGTCGAGGATCATGCCACCCATGTCACCGGCGAACCCGCCGACGAGGGCCGCGAGGACCGGCAGCAGCACGAGAGCCACCAGGACGGAGACCCGTTTGGTCATGGTGAGCAGAAGGAACAGGCCGATCGTCGTAAATCCCAGCGCTGCCAGCATGGTCGTCGCTCACCTTCTCGATCGGCGTGTTCTCGCGGATGAGTGTCGGAGCGGCGGCGTATCGGCGTCCAGCATCAAACCGAGATCTATCCATGCGGTTACCGCATCAAAGGCGGGGGCGGGCGCGTAGGGTCCCTCGCCATGGACAGCACTCTGCGTCAACTCACGGCCTACGCCGCCGTGGCCCGAGCCACCAGCTTCACCGCGGCAGCGACACACCTACGTGTCTCCCAGTCCTCGCTCAGCCGCGCGGTGGCGGATCTGGAACGGCAGTTGGGCGCCCGGCTCCTCGAACGCGACACCCGAAATGTGGAGTTGACCGCGGCCGGGGTCGAGGCGCTGCGCATAGCCGAGCAGATCGTGAACGCGCACCGGTCCGGCATGAAGGAGCTGGAGCGCTTCGTGCTCGGCGAGGCGGGGACGGTCGCCGTGGCCACCCTGCCGTCGGTCGCCGCGGTGCTGCTGCCGCAGGTGATCCTCGACTTCCGGCGGCGGTGGCCGCAGGTGGCGGTGCAGCTCATGGACGGCCTCGAGCAGTCCGTGCTGAGCCGGGTGCTGTCCGGGGACGCGGACTTCGCGATCACCACCGGCGAGCCGTCCGGGCAGCTGGAGCACCGGCCGCTGGTGCGCGACCGGTTCGTGGCGGTGCTGCCGCGGGAGCATCCGCTGGCCGATCGCGCCGAGGTCACGTGGGACGAGCTGGCCCGCGAGCCGTTCCTGGCGGTCGGCCCGGACTCCAGCGTGCGGCGCCTGACCGATGCGGCGTTCGCCCAGATCGGCGCGGGGGCGGCGCCGGCCGCGGAGGCGGGCAACGTCGCCACCGTCGGCGGACTCGTCGCGGCGGGCCTCGGGGTGGCCGCGATGCCCGCACTCGTCCTGCCGCTCCTCGGCACGGGTCCCTTCGTGCACCGGCCGCTGGTCGAGCCGACCGTTCACCGCCGCCTGGACATCGCCGTACGCGCCCGCCGTCCGCTCCCCCGAGCGGCCGACCGCTTCCTGGAGACGCTCCAGGAGTTCCGGGCACGACGGCACGAACTGCCGCACGGCGTCACGTGGGCATGAGCCGGACCACTCCACCTACTACCTACGCGTGCTACCTACGCGTGCTACCTATGCGTGCAACTTATGCGCACAACGCAAGGATTGATCGCTCTTTAATGCTGGACGCTCATGCCGATGGCTCGGCAGGCTGGGGTGAGCCTCACGGCAGGCACGGCAGGTACGGCAGACACGGCAGGCCGTGGGAAGCGCGGCAATCGGGCGTGCGTATCGGGGAGTTGGGGAGCACAGTGGTGGTGTCGATCAAGGATCAGGGAACCGGCGGCCGGGGCCAGCTACAGGGCCTCAAGGTGGTCGAGTTCGCGCATGTGGTGGCGGGCCCGCTGGCCGGTTCCATGCTCGCCGACCAGGGCGCGGACGTCGTACACGTCGAGCCGCCGGGTGCCGGGGACGCCGCGCGGGCCATGGGCCCGAAGAAGGACGGGCAGCCGCTCTGGTTCAAGGTCGCCGGGCGCAACAAGCGTTCCGTGACACTGGACCTCCACCAGGAGTCGGGGCGCGAACTGGCCCAGCGCCTCGTCGCGTGGGCGGACGTCGTGATCGTCACCCTGCGCAACGGCCGGCTCCGCTCCTGGGGCCTGGACTGGGAGTCCGTGCACCGCCTCAACCCGAAGGCCGTGCTGTTGCAGATCTCCGGCTTCGGCGCCACCTCGTCGCGCGCCGACGAGCCGGGCTTCGGCAAGGTCGGCGAGGCCCGCAGCGGCGTCGTGCACCTGACCGGCTTCGCCGACTCCCCGCCGGTGCACACCGGCTTCTCCCACGGCGACGCGGTGACCGGCCTGATGGGCGCCTACGCGGTGCTCGCCGCCCTGCACCGCCGCGACAACGACCCGGAATTCGACGGCGAGTGGATCGACCTCGCCCTGTTCGAGCCGCTGTTCCGCCTCGTCGAGTGGCAGGTCATCGTGCACGACCAGCTCGGTACGGTGCCGGAGCGCACCGGCAACCAGCTCGCGGTCGCGCCGGCCGCCGTCATCAACACCTACCAGTCGCGTGACGGCGAATGGATCACGGTGACATCGGCGACCCTGCGCTCGGTCCGTAACGTGGCCGTACTGCTCGGCCACGACGAGGCCGACTTCGCCACCACCGAGCAGCAGTTCGCGGGGCGGGCCGAGCTGGACACGGGCCTGCGGGCGTGGGTGGCCGAACGCACGGCCGCGGAGTGCCTGGAGGCCTTCGCGGAGGCCGAGGTCGTCGCGTCACGGGTGTTCAACGCCGCCGACATCGCCGCGGATCCCGTGTACGCCGAGCGCGAGGACATCGTCACGGTCGACGACGCCGACCTCGGTCCCGTACGGATGCAGTCGGTCATCCCGCACTTCCGGCAGCGCCCGGGAGCGGTCTGGCGGACCGGACCCGCGCTCGGCCAGGACAACGCCCTCGTCTACGGGGAGTGGCTCGGCCTGGGCGAGGACGAACTCACGGATCTGGAGAAGCACGGTGTCGTCTGAGCTGCCGCCCGAGCCCCTGTCGGCTTCCGCCGCGCGGGCGCACCGTCCCCCGCTGCGCTCGCTGCTGTTCGTGCCGGGCAACAAGACCACGGACTGGCTCCCCAAGGCCCGTGCGGCCGGCGCCGACGCGGTCGTCCTCGACCTGGAGGACGCCGTGCCCGAGGCCGACCGGGCGGCGGCCGTGCGCCAGGTGACCGAGGCGCTCACCCGCCGGGCCGCCGACGCCTCCCCTGCCGGTCCGGCGCTGTTCGTCCGGGTCAGGGCGCTGGACGGCTGGGCGGCTGCCGAAGAACTGCGTACGGTGTGCGGCCCTGGTCTGAGCGGCGTCCTGCTGCCCAAGGTGTCGGGGCCCGACGACGTCCGGCTCGCCGACCGGATCCTCGGCTGGTGCGAACGCGAACACGGGCTGCCGCAGGGCCAGTTGGCGCTGGTCCCGCTGCTGGAGACGGCCGGCGCGCTGCGCGACGCGTACGGCTGCGCGGCGGCCGCCACCGACCGGGTCGCGTACCTGGGCGCGGTCACCGGGGCGGGCGGCGACGTCGAACGCGCCGTGGGCTACCGGTGGAGTCCCGAGGGCCACGAGACGCACGCGCTGCGCGCCCGTGTGCTGCTCGACGTACGAGCGGCGGGCGCGCCGCATCCGGTGGCCGGGCTGTGGACGCGGACCGGCGACCTCGACGGCCTGCGCGCCTTCGCCGAGCAGAACCGGGCGCTCGGCTACACCGGCATGCTGGCGATCCACCCCTCCCATGTCCCGGTCATCAACGAGGTGTTCGCCCCGGTCGCGGACGAACTCGCCCGCGCGGCACGGTTGATCGCCGCCATGGAGGAGGCGCAGGCGCGGGGCGTGGGCGCGGTGGCGTTCGAGGGGGAGATGGTCGACGAGGCGATGGCGGCGACGGCCCGCGCCCTGCTGAATCGGCACGTCTGACCGGCTGCGAGGCCCTCTGCACCGGCCGGTTCGTGGGCCTTTCAGCTTCCCTCCCCCGACGGCTTCCGCCCCTCAAGCCCCCGCCAACGCCGCCGCAGTTCGTGGGCGGCGGCCTTGGGCTTGCGGTCTCGCGTGAAGACACCTTTGCGGTTGCCGTCGACGCGGTGGATGCCGTGCGAGGTCTGGAAGTCGGCGAAGTTCCACACGTGTTCGCCGACGACCGCCTCGATGCGGTCGAACGCCCGGTGGCTCGCGGCGAGACAGGCGGACTGGTACTCCTCCGTCCACGGCTGGTCCCACACCGAGTGCAGACCCGCCATGGTGTCGGCGCCGTACTCGCTCATGACGAGCGGCTTGCGGAACCTCTCCGCCCAGCCGCGCAGGTCGTTCTCCATGTACGTCTCCGCGGCGGCCAGGTCGCCGGTGGCGATGTACCAGCCGTAGTACCGGTTGACGCAGATGACGTCGAAGAGCTCGGCGATGCGGTCGTTGTCGGACGTCGCGAACATCACGGCGGCGTAGGTGACCGGGCGGGTGGTGTCGAGTTTGCGGGTGAGTTCGACGAGCGGTTCGAAGTATTCGCGGGCGCCCTCCTCGTTGGAGGAGGGTTCGTTGGCGAGACACCACATCACGACGCTGGGATGGTTCTTGTCGCGGGCGATCAGCTCGCGGATCGCCTGGGCGTGGGCGGCGCGGGTGTCGTCGTTGAAGGTGTCGGGCGAGAAGGTGGGGCGCTGCGGAGCGCCGGTGAGGCCGGCCTCGACGGCGAGGTTGAGGCCGACGGCCGCCGTCTCGTCGATGACGACGATGCCGTGCCGGTCGGCGAAGTCCATCACCTCCTCGGCGTACGGGTAGTGCGAGGTGCGGAAGGAGTTGGCGCCGGTCCACCGCATGAGCTGGAAGTCGTGGACGAGGTAGGCGTCGTCGTGGCCCTTGCCGCGCACGGCGGTGTCCTCGTGCTTGCCGAAGCCGGTGAAGTAGAACGGTTCGCCGTTGATGAGGAACCGGGTCCCGCGCACCTCGACGGTGCGCACACCGAACGGCTGGCTGTACGTGTCGAGGACCGTGCCGTCCGCGTCCACGATCTCGGCCTCGAGTTCGTAGAGGTACGCCGCCCCTGGGCGCCAGAGTGTCACGCCGTCGATGCGCAGACTGCCGCCGGCTCCTTCGCCCGCCGCGACCTCGACGCCGGTCGCGTCCCGCACCCGGACCCGTATCGTGGCGCTCTCCCCCGCCTCGACCTCGTACTCGACCGTGCCCGTGGTGCCGTCGAATCCGGTGACGACGGCGATGTCCTCGATGGCGACCGACGGCACACTGTAGAGCCACACCGAACGGGCGAGCCCGGCGTAGTTGTAGAAGTCGTGCAGGTACGTCTGCTTGCGGCGGCCGCTCTGGTCGACGGTGATGCGGCCGGGCGGGATCGTGGTGTTCGTCAGCTCGTTGCTCACGCCGATCGTGAGCCGGAACTCCCGTCCGGCGGCGGCGTGTTCGGTGATGTCGGCCTCGAAGGGGGTGTAGCCGCCGACGTGTTCGGCGACCAGGGCGTCATCGACGTACACCCGCCCATGGTGTGTGGCGGCGTCGACGCGCAGGATCACCCGGTCGCCGGCCCACCCACGCGGTACGCGGACCGTGCGCTGGTACCAGACCCATCCCACGTGGTCGCGGATCGCGCTGTCGGTGAACAGGTCGTTATAGCTGGCGGGGACGGCGGCTTCGAGTGGTGTGTCGAGCGGCCCGGCCCACGGGCGCTCGCCGGCGGTGGCAGCGGTGGCGAACCGCCAGAGGCCGTCAAAGTTCACGAGTTCGCGGGTGGCGGTGGCACGCGGCTTCAGCATGGGGCCCTTTCATTGGGTTCCGGAACGCCGGGTGTGCGGGGGTGTCACGGACGGCCGCGTCGCGCGACCCCGCCCAGCCACGCGAGGCTCGGCTTGGGCCGGCGCTCGAACGTCTCGCGGTCGACGGCGATCAGGCCGAAGGTCGGTTTCCAGTGGCCCCACTCGTAGTTGTCGAGGGCGCTCCAGTGGAGGTAGCCGCGCACGTCGATGCCGTCGTCGACGGCGGCGACAAGATGGCCGAGCGCCTCGGTGGTGTAGCGGATGCGCTGGGAGTCGTCGGCGGTGGCGATGCCGTTCTCGGTGACCAGGACCGGTACGCCGCCGGTGGCCTCCCATGCGTGCCGCACGGCGATGCCGAGCGCGTCGGGCCGGTACGCGTTGCCGGTCAGGGTCGTGTCGGGGCCCAGCGCGTGCGGGAGGATGCCGTTCTCGTCGACCTCCTGGCTGGAGTATGCCTGGACGCCGATGAAGTCGTCGCCGCGCGCCGCTTCCAGGTACAGGTCCTCGCGGACGTACCGGATGTCGCGGAGCCGCTGCTCGTTGCCGGGTGTCGCGGTAAGCGCCTGGCAGGCGACCGTCCAGCCGACCGCCGCGTCGGTGTGCTTCTTGAGGATGTCGCGGGCGGCGTGGTGCGCCTCGCCGAGCAGCCGCCCGACCGTCGGATCGGGGTCGGGCAGGACGGGGCGCGCCGCGCCCTCGACGGTCGGGCTCATCCACTTCTTGGCGCCGCCGCTGCCCAAGCCTCCGCCGCTGTCCGCACCGCCATCGCCGTCCGCGCCACCACCGCTGTCCGCACCGCCATCGCCATCCGCGCCACCACCGCTGTCCCCTCCCCCGCCCCGCGCCTCCATCAGGCGGCGCATCATCACCATGATGGCCAGCATGTTCGGCTCGTTCATGGTGCACACCCAGTTGACGCCGTCGAGGATTCCGGCGACCGCCTGTACGTAGTGCGTGAACCGGTCGACGGCCCGGCCGCTCGTCCAACCGCCCTCCTGCGCGAACCAGTTGGGGTTGGTGAAGTGGTGCAGCGTGACGACGGGTTCGAGGCCGAGGTCGCGCGCGGTGTCGATCATCCGCCGGTAGTGGGCGAGTTCGGCGCGCGAGACGTGTCCGGGCACCGGCTCGACGCGCGCCCACTCGATGCCGAAGCGGTAGGCGGTCAGCCCCGCGTCGGCCAGCAAACGCATGTCCTCGGCGTAACGGTGGTAGCTGTCGACGGCGTCGCCGCTGCGCTCCATGCCGGGCATGAGGTGTTCGCTCGCCCAGAAGTCACTGTTGAGGTTGTTGCCCTCCACCTGGTGCGGAGCGGTGGCGGCGCCCCAGAGGAATCCTGCCGGCAGCTGAGTCATCGTCAATTCCCTTGCGTCGGGCGGGGACGGTTCCTTCTCGATCAAGCGGGACAGTTCCCTCCGGTCCAACCATTACCACTCGGTTGGTTTTCGTCCGGAACGTAAGCCGCGGGGCGCCCGGACGGGAAGAGCGCGGTCCCACTTCGTGACCAGAGCGTGACCTGCCGGGCCGCCGGGGTCGTCACCTTGCGCTCACGACCACGACGGGACACACTCCGACCGAAACACGAGAGGAACCGCAACGTGACCGACGCAAAGCCCCGCGGGCCGTACGCCAAGACGGCGGCGCGGCGCGCCGAGATCGTCCGGGCGGCCCGCGACAGCTTCGCGGAGCACGGGTTCACGAAGGCCTCGCTGCGGGACATCGCCGAGCGGGCCGGCATCACCCACGCGGGGCTGCTGCACCATTTCCGCAGCAAGGACGAGCTGCTCACCGAGGTGCTGGCCGACCGCGACACCGAGGAGTGGCAGCACGGCCTCTCCAAGGTCGGCACCATGGACGAACTCGGCCCTTACCTGGGTGACCTGCTGCGACACCACCAGCGGGCACCCGAGCTGATGGCACTGTGGATCGAACTCGCGGCGGCCGCCGCACGCCCTGACCACCCGGCACACGAGTACTTCGTCCGGCGCTACGACGCGGGGCGCGAGCATTTCGTCGAGGGCATGCGCGAGAAGGCGGAGCGCGGTGAGCTGCGCGAGGGGGCCGACCCCGAACACGTGGCGGTCCTCCTTCAGGCCGTGCTCAACGGCCTGCAGTTGCAGTGGGTCCTCGACCGGGACCTGGACATCGTCGGCCCGGTCCGCACGTTCCTGCGGATGGCCTTCGACGCGGACGGGGCCTGAACACCCGCCCCCTGACACCGCGGCCCGCGGTCGCTCAGTCGGCCTCGGGCCGGTCCTCGTCCGTCGGGGCGATGACCGCCTGCATGAAGATCTCCAGCAGGCGCAGCGGGTCGTGCGAGGGGTCGAGCAGCGTCTGCATCCGCAGGCCGTCCATCATCGCGAGGACCATGACCACCTTTTCGTCGGCGGTCAGGTCCGGGCTGTCGTACGACGTGCGCAGGGGGCCGCTGCGGAACCGGGTGCGCATCCGCTCCCGGCGCCCGGCGAAGAACGCGTGGGCCGGGTGGGCCGGGTCGGTCGCGGCGATCGCCAGGGCCAGCCAGTTGCGCTGGTACTCGGGGTCCGCGAACTCGTCGGCCAGCACGGCGCCGAGCACCGCCGCCTGGGCCACGCCGGACGCGACGATGCGGGCAGCCTGCTCCTCCTCGTCGGCCTCCCGCTGCGCCAGCGCAGCGAGGAGAAGCTCCTCCTTGCCCGAGAAGTGGCGCAGCAACGCGGCATGGGTGACACCCGCACGGGCGGCGATGTCGCGCAACGAGGCGCGCTCGTAGCCGTGTTGGGCGAAGCTCGCGAGCGCCGCCCTGACCATCTGCAGCCGCCGCGCGGGCGTCGTCGCGTACGGGCCTCGGCGGCGGGTGCCGGGGGTGGAACTCATGGTGCCTCCTGCGCCGTGGCCGCGGGGCCGGATGCGTACGAGGGCGTGCGCGGGGCTTGCCCTCCCTGTCGACCGGGAGTTTAATCTCGCTCGAAAAGTATCCACCCTGGTTACATTCTGGCGCCACACGTTCTCGAACCGCTCTGACAATGGAGTCACCGTGCAGGACGAGGCACCCTCCACCGGCCGTCACATCGACGCCACCGGCGCAGCACCGCCACCGACCGCGACCGAGCAACCGGCCGATACCGGGCCGCAGTTGAAGCCGGTCGACCGCGGTTATCTGCTCTGGATGACGGCCGCCAACTTCGGCGTCGCCATGGCGTACATCCTGCCGCTGTCGTACACGCTGGCACTGCGCATCGACCAACTGGCTCCCGGCCGCGAGGAGGTGCTCGGCTACGTCACCGGCACCGCCCAGGTCGTCTTCCTCCTCGCCAGCCCGCTGATCGGCGGCTGGAGCGACCGGACGCGCAGCCGCGCCGGGCGCCGACGCCCGTTCCTGGTCGGCGGCAGCGTCCTGGGGCTGCTGGCTCTCATGGGCATCGCCGTGGCACCCAACCTCCTTGCTATCGGCGCGTGTTGGGTGCTCGCGATGCTCGGCTGGGCGACGGCTTCGCAGGCGATCCTCACCGTTCAGGCCGACCGTATCCCCGAGGAGCAGCGCGGCCGGGTGTCCGGCCTCACCGGTCTCAGCGGCCAGGTCGGCCCGGTCCTCGGCATCGGCCTCGCCGCCGCGCTCCCCGGCACCTTTCTGGTTTTCGTCGTGCCGGGTGTCCTCGGCATCGCCCTCGCGGTGATGTTCGCCCTGCGCGGCCCCGAGGCGGACGCGCGCGGGCTGCCCGCGGCGGCGTCGGTGTCCGTGAGGCAGATCCTGGCGAGTTACGTGTTCAACCCGCGCCGCCATCCCGACTTCGCCTGGAACTGGCTGGGCCGCTTCATCTTCTTCATGGGCCTGTACTTCAACACCACGTTCAGCACCTTCTTCTACTCGCAGCGCCTCGACCTCCCGGTGAAGGAGGTGGCGGGGGCGGTCGCGACCGTCGGCATGGTGGGTGTGCTCGCGGCGATGGCGGGCGCGGTCGGCGGCGGGTTCCTGTCGGACAAGCTGGGCCGCAGGCGGCTGTTCACGCTCGTCGGCGCGTTGCTGTTCGTGGGCGGCGCGGTGGTCGAGGCTGCCGCGCACTCCTTCCCCATGCTGATCGCGGGTTCCGTGCTCATGCAGCTGTCCATCGCCGCGTTCAGTTCCGTCGACTCGGCGATCGTGATGGCCGTGCTCCCCGACCGCGCCGAGGCCGGCCGGTACATGGCCGTCGTGCAGTTCTCGCAGAAGATCCCGAGCGCGCTCGCGCCCCTGCTCGCCCCGTTCATCATCACCTTCGGGACGGCGGGCGACGTCAAGAACTACACCGCGCTCTATCTCACCGGAGCCGTGTTCGCCCTGATCGGCGGCCTGTTGATCTTCACGCGGGTGCGGTCCGTCCGCTGAGCCCGCCCACCGACCGGGAGAGACATGTACGACCAGGCACCACACCATCTGCGCACGGACAGCGGCTCCCACCTCGCCTGCGGCCCGCGCCCCCACCTGTCGTGGCAACTCCCCGAGGGCTGGCCGCGGCAGGAGGGGTACGTCATCGAGGCACACGTCGACGGCGTCGCCCTGGCACCCGTCGCGGCCGCCTCGCCCCGCCATCTGTACGTCCCCTGGCCCTGGCAGCCGCTGCCGAGCCGGGCACGGGTCGGCTGGCGGGTGCGCGGCCACAAGGACTGCGGCGACGTGTCGCCGTGGTCGCGGGTCGCCGAGTTCGAGGTGGGCCTGCTCGCACCGGACTGGACATCCCACTGGATCTCACCGCCGGACCAGGACCCGGGAACCGTACACATAATGGAGGGCTCCTTCGTCCTCGACCGGCCGGGAGTCAGGGCCCGCCTGTACGCCACCGCGCTCGGCATCCACGAGGTGTACGTCAACGGCCGGCGGGTCGGCGACACCGAACTCGCCCCCGGCTCCACGTCCTACGCGGAGACACTCCACGCCCAGGCCCACGACCTCACCGCGCACCTGCGCACCGGCCGCAACGACATCGAGGTCGTCCTCTCCGACGGCTGGTACCGGGGCAGGTCCGGGGCCTGGCGCAAGCCCGCCCGGTGGGGCACGCGGACGGCGGTGCGCCTGGAGGTGCACGTCGAGCACGAGGGCGGAACGTGGACGACCGTCGGAACGGGTCCCGCATGGTCGGCGCGGCCGGGCACGATCGCCCGCGCCGACCTGATGGACGGCCAGACGACGGACTTCCACGCTCCACGCCCCGGATCATCAACCTCCGTAGTGGTCGGTGCAGTTGAGGCCCCGCCGATCGACTACTCCCCCGCTCCCCCGGTGCGCCGGATAGAACAGCTCGCCCCGGTCGCCGTCACCCGCACCGCTCCCGGCACCTGCGTCGTCGACTTCGGGCAGAACGCCTCAGGCCGGGTCCGGCTCACCGACCTGGGCCCGGCCGGCACCCGTACGGTCATCGACCATGGCGAACACACCACGCCTGACGGTGATCTGACGACGAGTCACCTCGACAGCTCCCGCCCCGGCGAACCCCCGGTCCCGTTCGTGCAACGCGACGAGGTCGTCTCCGGCGGATCGCCGGACGGCCACTTCGAGCCCCGGCACACGCTCCACGGTTTCCGCTACGCCAAGGTCCACCGGGACGACGGCGCCGAACTGGCCCCCTCCGCGATCTCGATGCAGGTCGTCCACACCGATCTGCGCCCCACCGGGACGTTCTCTTGCAGCGTCCCTGACCTCACGCGCCTGCACGACGTCGCGCGCTGGAGCTTTCGCGGCAACGCGGTCGACGTACCGACCGACTGCCCCACCCGTGAACGGCTCGGCTGGACCGGCGACTACCAGATCTTCGTGTCGACGGCCGTGCGCCTCTTCGACGTCGACGGTTTCTCCCGCAAGTGGCTGCGCTCGGTGCGCGACGACCAGCTCCCCGACGGCCGCGTCGTCAACTCGTCGCCCGACCCGAATCACCTCAGGCGGCACCCCGACGCGATGGTCGACCACATCACGGGCTCGGCCGGCTGGGGCGACGCGATCGTGCACGTGCCGTGGGTGCTGTACGAGACGTACGGCGACGACGTGGCCCTCGCCGAGAACTGGGACGCGATGGTCCGCTGGGTGGAGTTCGCCCTGACGGCGGCGCGCACCAAGCGGCACCCCTCACGGGTCGAGCGCTCCGAAGTGCCGCTGCCGCACGAGGAGTTCGTCTGGGACGGCACCTTCCACTGGGGCGAGTGGTGCGAGCCGAAGCGGCGGGCGGCGGACGGCACACTCATCGACCCCGTGGCGAGCGACCCGATGGGGTGGTTCATGGCCGACAAGGGCGAGGTGGGCACGGCGTACCTCCACCGCTCGGTGCGCACACTCGCCGCGATCGCCGGTGTGCTCGGCAAGGACGATGCCGCGCGCCGCTACGGCGCTCTCGCGGGCCGCGTCCGCGCGGCCTGGCGCACGGAGTTCCTCGACGCCACGGGACGTACGACGGCGGACACCCAGGCCTCGTACGTACGCGCCCTCGCCTTCGACCTGGTGCCACCGGAGCTGCGGGACGCGGCGGCCGACCACCTCGTGGCGCTCGTCCACGCGGCCGACGATCACCTCGCCACCGGCTTCCTCTCCACGGCCGACCTGCTGCCCGTGCTCGCGGACACCGGCCACGCCGACGTCGCGTACGCGGTCCTGACGCAGCGCACGGAACCGTCCTGGCTCGCGATGCTCGACCGGGGCGCGACCACGATCTGGGAGGACTGGAACGGCGTCGACGCCGACGGTCACGCCACCGCCTCCCTCAACCACTACAGCAAGGGCGCCGTCGTGCGCTTCCTGCACACCCACACGCTCGGCCTGCGCCAGGCGCCCGGGTCGGTGGCCTGGGAGTCGTTCGTCGTCGCGCCCGTGCCGGGCCCCGGCATGACGTGGGCGTCCGGCTCCTTCGACGGCCCACAAGGTGCCATCACCGTCAACTGGTCCGTCGACGACCAGGACACCTTCAGCCTCGACGTGGAGGCGCCCGCCGGATCGACGGCGACCCTCGCCCTCCCGGACGGCACCACCGTCACCGCGGGCCCCGGCCCCGTACACGCACACTGCGAACTCCCCACCCACCACACCGAAAAGGACACCACCCATGCCCGTGCCTGACGCCTCCTCACACTCCCTGTCCGACCTCATGAGCCTGCGCGAGCGCTGCGTCGTGGTGACCGGTGGCGGACGCGGCCTCGGCAAGGCCATCGCCGCGCGCCTCGCCGAGGCCGGGGCCCGCGTACTCGTCGGCGACGTCGACGCCGGTTCCGCGAAGGCCGCGGCCACCGAACTCGCCGACCGGTACGCGACCGAGGTCCTGGGGGTGCAGATGGACGTGACGGACCCGGACACCGTGCGCGACGCCGCGGACCTCGCCGTCCGGCGCTGGGGCCGGCTCGACGCGTGGGTCAACAACGCGGGCGTCTACCCCAGCGTCCCGATCGCGGAGATGGACGACGCGACCTGGGACACGGTGTTCGCCGTCAACGCCCGCGGCACCCTCGCCGGAACCCGCGAGGCGGCCCGCGTGATGCGCGCGGCCGGGCAGGGCGGCGTCGTCGTCAACATCTGCTCCACCGCGGGCTTTCGCGGCAGCGCGCCCGGCCTCGCCGCGTACGCCGCCTCCAAGCACGCGGTGCGCGGCCTCACCCGGCAGAGCGCCCTTGAGCTGGCGCCGCACGGCATCCGCGTCCTCGGCGTGGCCCCGAGCTACGTCCCCACGGAGGGCAACCAGCTCGCCGCCGCCGCGGCGCCCGTCGTCCAGGAGGACAGCGCGCCACTCATGATGACCAGCCCGGCCGGACGCATCGGCACGCCCGACGACATCGCCCGCGTCGTGTACTTCTGCGTCAGCGACCTGTCGACGTACATGACCGGCAGCACACTGCTCGCCGACGGAGGCACCACGGCCTGAGGCCCGTGGCGTCGGGTCAGCCCTTGGGGAACGCGGCCACGGTCCGGGCGATCTGTGTCCGCAGATCGTCCAGGTCGTGATCGGGGCCGAGGACCATTCGCCGCAGCTGCGGCACGGCGACGCTCCAGCTCGCCAGCGCGAGGGTGAAGAACACGCGCGCGCGAGCGTCGTCGTCGGTGTCGCCCGCCTGCGCCGCCCGCACCTTGTCGCCGTAGTGCGCGGTGCGTTCCTCCTCCGCCGGGACAGGACCGTTTCCCACCTCCAGCGCTTCCCACATCACCAGGCGCAGGGCCTCCGGGTGAGCACGGTGGTAGTCGAAGAGCCGCTCGGCATAGCCGGGCAGGTCCTCGGAGGGCGGGACCGCCTCGGCCAGCTCCGCCAGCCGGCGTTCCAGGACCACGGCGAAGAGCTTGTTCTTGTCGCCGAAGTAGTCATAGATGGCCCGCTTGTTCGCCTTGGCCGCGGTCGCGATGCGGTCGACGCGCGCCCCGGCGACGCCGTGCGCCGCGAACTCGGCGGTCGCGGCCGCGACGATGCGCTGTTTCGTCGCTGCGGAGTCGTATGCCATGCCTGTGATGGTAACGAAATGGTTCGTTTGACCGGCGGAGGGCGGCGTGCGAGGCTCGGGGACAGCATTCGAACCAACCAGTTCGTTCGCGACCCGGCCCACGCGAACGGAACCCGCAGGAGTCACGCGCCCCCATGCCCCCGAACGCCCCATCTCCCACACCGGCCCTCACCCGCAGGCTCCCGCTCCTCATGGCGCTGGCCTGCGGTGTCACCGTGGCCAACGCCTACTTCCCGCAGGCCATCACCCCGCTCATCGCCCAGGGCTTCCATGTCTCTCAGGCAACGGCCGCGACCCTCGCGACGGTGACGCAGCTCGGTTACGCCGCCGGGATCTTCCTGCTCGTCCCGCTCGGGGACCGCCTCCCGCGTCGCCCGCTGATCACCGTGCTGCTCGTGGTCACGAGCCTGGCCCTCCTGGCCGCGGGGCTCGCCCCGGCCACCGGGCTGCTGCTCGCCGCGGGCGCCCTGGTCGGCCTCGCGACCGTGGTGCCGCAGATCCTGCTGCCCATGGCGGCGGGCCTGGTCGAGCCCGAGCGGCGCGGCAGCGTGATCGGCACCCTCCAGGCCGGGCTCATCGGCGGCATCCTGCTGGCCCGCGCCTTCGGCGGCGTACTGGGCGAGCACCTGGGCTGGCGCGCCCCTTACCTGATCGCGGCCGCACTCACCGCGCTCCTCGCCGTCGCGCTCGGGCTCCTCCTGCCTGCCACGACACCGGCCGCCCATGACCGCCGCTACGCCGCACTCCTCGCGGACACGGTCCACCTGCTGCGCACGGAGCGGGAGTTGCGCCGGTCCGTGCTCTTCCAGGTCACGTTGTTCGGCGGGTTCAGCGCGGCCTGGACAGCGGTCGCCCTGCTGATCACCGGCCCCCGGTACGACATGGGCACGCAGGCCGTCGGAGTGCTGGCCCTGGTCGGCGCGGCCAGCATGTTCTTCGCTCCCGCGGCGGGACGCTGGGTCGACCGGTACGGCGCGGACCGCGTCAACCTGTACTGCGTCGCGGCCGCGCTCGTCTCCGCCGCGGTCCTGGCCGCCGGCGCGCGGGGCGGGCCCGCGGGCCTCGTCGCCCTGGCCGTCGGGCTCCTCCTCATCGACGTGGCCGTGCAGTGCGGCCAGGTCGCCAACCAGTCACGCATCTTCGCCCTGCGCAGCGAGGCGCACAGCCGCCTCAACACGGGCTACATGACCTGCTCGTTCCTCGGCGCGAGCGCCGGATCATGGCTGGGCACCCGCGCGTACACACACCTCGGCTGGTCCGCGGTGTGCGCGCTCATCGCGGTCGCCGTGGCGGTGGCCATCGCCGCGTATCTCATGGGTGGTCACAGGCGGCCCGCGCCCGTCCGCCCGCTTCCCTAGTCCTCCTTCGCGCCGCGCCGCTTCCGGGCGCGCAGCGACTCCCACTGGCGCAGGCGCTCGCCGATGTGGGCCTCGTAGCCGTTGCGCGTGGGGCGGTAGTACGTCTCGCGGTCCATGTCGTCGGGGAAGTAGTCGGCGCCGGAGAAGCCGTCCGGGGTGTCGGGGTCGTACTGGTAGTCCTTGCCGTAGCCGAGGTCCTTCATCAGGCGGGTGGGTGCGTTGAGGATGTGGGCCGGTGGCATCAGGGAGCCGGTGCGGTGTGCGCTGCGGTTCGCTTCGTTGAAGCCGCGGTAGATCGCGATGGACTTCGGCGCGGTGGCCAGGTAGACCACCGCCTGTCCCAGCGCGAGCTCCCCCTCGGGCGAGCCCAGCCGCTCGTACACGTCCCAGGCCGCCAGTGCCTGCTGGAGCGCCTGCGGATCGGCGATGCCGATGTCCTCGGTGGCGAAGCGGACCAGCCGGCGCGCCACGAAGAGCGGGTCCTCCCCGCCGGTCAGCATGCGCGCCAGCCAGTACAGGGCGGCGTCCGGGTCCGAGCCGCGCAGGGACTTGTGCAGGGCGGAGATCAGGTTGTAGTGGCCCTCCTGCGCCTTGTCGTACAGCGGTGCGCGCTGCTGTACGTGGCGGGCCAGCTCGGCGGTGTCCAGGGGGCGGTCGGTGTCGGGCAGCGCCTGGAGCTGTTCCACGATGTTGAAGAGGTAGCGGCCGTCGCCGT
Organism: Streptomyces fractus; assembly: GCF_049844455.1. Classification (NCBI taxonomy): domain Bacteria; kingdom Bacillati; phylum Actinomycetota; class Actinomycetes; order Kitasatosporales; family Streptomycetaceae; genus Streptomyces; species Streptomyces fractus. The sequence goes on from NZ_JBMYHI010000002.1 coordinate 1,250,675, forward strand.
CCGCCATGGCGATCAGGGCGTGGCGGGCCTCGTCGTCCAGGGGCAGCGGCCGTCCGGTGAGCTGTTCGGCGCGGTCCGCGAGGGTGGACAGCGCGGTCTCGTCGAGCCGCTTGAGGACGAAGACCCGGCTGCGGGACAGGAGGGCGCCGTTGAGTTCGAAGCTGGGGTTCTCCGTCGTGGCGCCGATGAGGACGATCGTGCCGTCCTCGACGTACGGCAGGAAGCTGTCCTGCTGGGAGCGGTTGAAGCGGTGGATCTCGTCGATGAACAGCAGCGTGCCCTGGCCGATGTCGCGGCGGCGCTGGGCGGCGGTGAAGACCTTCCGCAGGTCGGCGACGCCGGCGAAGGTGGCCGACAGCGGCTCGAAGACCAGGTCGCTTCGGTCGGCCAGCAGCCGCGCGATGGTCGTCTTCCCGACCCCTGGCGGGCCCCACAGGATCGACGAGGTCAGGCGCTGCTGCGCGACCATGCTGCCCAGCGGGGCGTCGTCGGCGAGCAGGTGGTCCTGGCCGACGACGTCCTTCAGCGTCCGGGGCCGCAGGCGGTCGGCGAGCGGCCGGTGCGGCTCGTCGTCGAACAGCGGCAGCGTTGGTTCAGTCGGTTCCATGAGCCTCTCGCGAGGAGTGTCGGGCAGCGGTGTCCTTACCCGTCCACTCTCGCACCCACCACTGACATCGAGGGTGGCTACGCGGGACCGTCACCGACCGTCGGCACCGGCCGGTCCCGGCGCGGCAGGGTGTCCAGGACCAGCTCGTAGGAGTGCCGCACTCCCTCGGCCACGAACTCCCGGGTGATGCCCCGGCCCGCCCCGACGGAGATCCAGTGCCTCTTGTCGAGGTAGCGGCCCGGTGTGACCGTCGAATACTGGTTCCGGAGCGTGTGTCCGTGGTCGGGCTCGCATTTGACCGTGACGATCTGGTCGTTCGGGTCGTCGGTGACGATGAGGAACACCTTGCCCGCCACCTTGTAGACATCGAGCTTCTCCACGAAGGGCCGGCCGTGGGTGACGCCGGGAAGGGCGAGAGCGGTGTTCCGCGCGGTCTCCTGCAACCGGTCGCCCGCGGCGGTCATCGTGTCTCCTGCGCGAGCTGGGCGAATCGGTCACCGGGCGCGAGGGCCATCCAGTGCCTCCTGTCCTTGCGGTGTCCGGATGTGTACTGCGGGCGGTTCGCTCGGTCGCCCCGCCTCCGAGAATCCTCGTTCACCTGCTGCCCGCTTGCACGCCTGGCCAGCCTCTTCACTTGATCGCCCCGGCCCCGATCCCCTTCACGATGTGCCGCTGCGCGAGCAGGTAGAAGGCGATGACGGGCACGATGGAGATCGCGGTGGCCGCGAGCATGATCTGCTGCTGCGGCGTCTCCGCCGAGGAGAAGCTGGTCAGCCCACGCTGGACCGGCATGAGCTTGTTGTCGTCGAAGATGACGAGGGCCATCAGGTACTCGTTCCAGGCGGCCAGTCCCTGGATCACCGCGACGGCCGCGAGGCCCGGGCGGGCCAGCGGCAGGATGACGCTCGCGAAGGTGCGCAGCGGGGACGCGCCGTCGATCGCCGCGGCCTCCTCCAGTTCCGCGGGCTGGCTCGCGAAGAAGCTCCGCATGATGAGGGTCGCCATGGGGATGCCCGAGGTGATGAGGATCAGGACGTAGCCGAGTCTGCTGTTCGCCAGGCCGAGGGAGATCAGCAGCCGGTACTGCGCGAGGAACATCGCGGGCGCGGGGATGACCATCACGGCGAGGATCACGACGGTGAAGAAGTTCTTGCCCCAGAACTCCAGGCGCGCGAGGACGTACCCGGCCATGCTCGACACCACGAGGATGCCGACGACCGCGGACAGCGTGTAGAGCACGCTGTTGAACAGGTACGTCCCCAGGTGTCCCTGGGCCCAGGCCGTGACGTAGTTGTCCCAGTGGAAAGAGGTCGGCAGGAGGCTGTCGCCCGAGAGCAGTTGGTCGAGGGACTGCAACGATCCCGAGAGCATCCAGAGGAGCGGGAGGAGGGCGATCAGTGCCGCGACGACCAGCAGTCCGTACAGGCCGATCAGGTCCGGCCGCAGCCGACGGCGTCGACCGGGGCCGGAACTGCCGCGCCCGGAGGCGGTTTTGGAGGGTCCGGTCGCCCGCTCGCTGCGGGGTGCCGGCGTGAGTGACGTCACCATGTCCGTCCACTTCCTGTCGTCGTCATGCGTGTCGTCACGTGCGTCGTCCTGTGCGTCGTCATGCGCGGGACCGCCGTCGCGAGAGGGCGAGTTGGAGGAGGGAGAGGAGCAACAGGCCCCCTCCGTAGAGCACCGACATCGCCGCCGCCGTGCCGTGCCGATTGTTGGTGAACGCCTCGTTGTAGATGTACAAGGTCGGCACCATCGTGTGGGCGCCGGGGCCGCCGTTGGTGAGGACCTGGACGGTGCCGAAGATCTGCAGCGCGGCGAGGAGGGTCAGCAGGCTGACGATCGACGTCACCGGGGCGAGATGCGGCCAGGTGATGGACCGGAACTTCGCCCAGGGGCCGGCGCCGTCGAGGTCGGCGGCTTCGTAGACTTCCGCCGGGATGTCCTGAAGTCCCGCGAGGAAGAGCAGGAACCCGAAGCCCCAGTGGAGCCAGACGAAGACGGCGGCGACGACGGGCAGGGCGATGGCGGGGTCGCCCAGCCAGTTCTGCTGAAGGGATTCCAGTCCGGCGTCGCCGAGCAGCCGGTTGAGGATGCCCGAGCTCGGATTGAGCACGAACGAGAAGATCAGTCCGACGACCACGACGGAGAGCACGCCGGGCAGGTAGAACACGGTGCGGAAGAAGGTCCGCCCACGTTTGATCCGGTTGACCGCCGTCGCCATCGCCAGGGCGACACCGTTGCCGACGAAGAAGCCGATGACACCGAAGAGCGCCACGTTCTTCATCGACGCCCAGAACGCGTTGTCCTCGAAAACCATCCGGTAGTTGTCCAGGCCGACGAAGGGTGTGTCGGGGCTGACGCCGTCCCAGTTCCGGAAGCTCAGGAGGATCGACTGGGCGAACGGTGTGATGGTGAAGACGCCGATGAGCACGATCGCGGGAGCGAGGAACGTCAGGCCGATGAGGTGGTGGCGACGGCCGCGGGCGGCGGGCGGCTTCCGTGTGGTGTGTACGTGTGCTGTCATCAGCCGCGCTCCTGTGCTTTCTGTACGTCGTCCAGGACCTGGTCGACGGTGAGTTCGCCGAGGACGAGGCTCTGGGAGTCGCGGGTGATCGCGGCGGTGACGTCCGGCGTGAAGGTCTCCGGGAGGATCTGCATGTTCTTGAGTGACTTGCTGAAGCCGGCCAGCTGCCGCGGAACGCGGGCGCCGGCCAGGAGTTCGGGGTTGGTGGGCAGGATGCGGCCCTGCTCGGCGAAGACCTTCTGCTGGGCCGGCTCGGTGAGCCACTTGACGAAGGCGAGCGCCGCCCTGGGGTGCTCGCCCCGGGGGTTGATCACGGCACCCTTGCCGGGGACACCCGGTGAGCGAGGTGTCCGTGTCCCGTCGGGGACCGCGGGGACGGGCAGGGAGTAATAGTCGTCGTAGTCGGGTGCGGTCTTGTAGCCGACCGAGATGCCGGGCGAGGCGTCGAAGATGGCCCCGACGTCATGGGTGTTGAAGAAGGAGGTCTCGGCCTTCGGTGTGTCGTCCTGGCCGCCGGGGACGACACCGTTCGCCAGGACACCGGCCTTCTTCAGGTCGCGGAGGACGCCGAACGCCTTGCGCCAGCCCTCCGCCTTCCAACTGGCCCTGCCGCCGAGGGTCGCGGAGATCTGCTTGTCGGAGAGCCAGTTGGAGGCGAGCGCCTGAATGAGCTGAGGTGTCAGCGATGCGGGAATCGTCATCTTTCCCTGGCCGCCGAGGGCGCCCTTGCCACCCTTGTTGCCCTTGTTGTCTTGGGCGCGCTTCGCGGAGGCCGTCAGCGCGTCGACGAATTCGCCGGTCGTCCTGGGCGGCGCCTGGGCGTCGGTGCCCGTCGCCTTGGGGTCGACGAGCAGGCCGTACGCCTGGGTCTCCCAATGCACGGTGTAGATGCCCGGAGGGACACCGAGGCCGTTGCCCTTGGCGAAGGTCGACATCTTGATGACACCGGGGCTGAAGTTCCTGCCCCACTTGCCCTTGAGTTCCGGTGCGAGGTTCATGGCCCAGCCGGCCTTGTAGTAGGGGGCCATGGAGGACGCGTTGAACGACGAGTAGATGTCGGGCATCGTGCCTGACTGCGATTTGACCTGGAGTTTCGGGAGGAAGTCCGCCGGTCCGGGCGAGTCGATCGCGACGGCGACCCCGGTCTCCCGCCAGTACTGCCGCGCGAGGTGTTCGAGGGCCGTCTGCTGTCCGCGTGACTGGTTGAGGAACGTCAGCTTGATGTGTCCGGCGCCTGCCGTGGTGTCGTCGGTGGACGCGCACCCCTGGAGGAGGAGTGACGCCGCGACGGCCGTGGCGGCGGCTGCGGTCGCGTAGCGACGGTGGCGCGCGGGCCGGGACGGTGGATGGGGCGGCGGATTGGGCGTGGTTTTCCTACGCATGGCCTTCACCTTTGAAAGACGCGGGAAATGTGTACGGGACGGGAGCCGTCAGGGCGTGTGCGAGAGGGGCTCCGTTTGGGTGTGCGTGTGCGTGTGCGTGTGCGGGTCGACGATCGCGACATCCTGGGGTGCGAGGGCGAGGCCCGGCGCCCGTGTTCCGCTGAGGAGTTCGGTGCCCTCAAGGGTGAGTTCGACCGGCTCGGTGCCGTGGTTGATCACGAAGGTGAGGTCGCCGCGGCGTACGGTCTCGACCCAGCCCGCCGTGTCTCCGCGGTGGGCCGGTTCGGTGGTGAGGCCGGCCTCCGCGATCAGGGTGCGGGTGAGGGCGGCGACGGTGTCCGGTGTGAAGCGTGTCGCGAGGTACCACGCCGCGCCCGTGCCGGTGGTGCGCCGGGTGAGGGCGGGTGATCCGGCCAGGGGGCCCGACACGAACGTCGCCTTCACCTCGGCGTCCCGGTTGCGTACGCTCTCGCTCCATTCGACGCCGGTGGCCCGGCCGCCGGGCAGGATGTCACCGCGTACGTCGATGGTCGGCGGAACGGTCGCCTCCGGTCTGACGGGCGCGCGCCCCGGGCGGGCCTCGGCGCCCGCGAGGGGTGCGAACTCCTCGATCCAGATGCCCAAGGTCTTCTGAAGCCCGCCGAGATACCCGCCGAGCCGCACGTGCAGCGATTCGTCGACGACGGCCGACTGAGCGGTCACCAGCACCGTGGATCCGGCGGTCGCGGCGTCGTCGAGCGCGGCTGTCTGGGCATCGGTGGCGACGAACAGGCTCGGTACGACGATCAGCGGGTAGCCGGTGAGGTCCTCGTCGCCCCGGACGAAGTCCACGGTGACACCCGCCTCGCTCAGTGTGGCGTGCCAGGGCGCGACCAGCGCCGGGTAGCTGGATCGCGCCGGGAGGCCGCGCTGCTCGACGGCCCACCAGCTGTCCCAGTCGAAGACGATCGCGGCCCGCGCCTCGACCCGCTCTCCCATCATCCGGCCGAGACCGCTCAACTCCCGTCCCAGTGACTCGACTTCGCGCCATACGCGGGTGTCGGTACCGGCGTGGGGCAGCATGCCCGAGTGGAACTTCTCGGCGCCCACCGCCGATTGCCGCCACTGGAAGAACAGGATGCCGTCGGCGCCGCGCGCGAGCGCCTGGTAGGACAGGGCGCGCATCTGGCCGGGCGCCTTCGGAGCGTTGTGCGTGCGGGAGTTGACGGCGCTCGTGGACTGTTCCATGAGGATCCAGGGTCGGCCACGCCCGAGCGAGCGCATCAGGTCGCGCGCCATCGCGGCGGTCCGCGCGGCGTCCGGGTCCGCCGGGTCCGGATAGAGGTCGTCGGACACGACGTCGACGTGCGGGGCCCAACTCCAGTAGTCGGCGCCGCGGAAGAGCCCCATGAAGTTGGTGGTGACGGGCACGTCGGGTGTCACCTCGCGCAGGATCTCCTTCTCGGCGAGGAAGCACGCGAGGAGTTCGTCCGAGCTGAAGCGGTCGAAGTCGAGGAGCTGCGCGGGGTTCCCGTACGCGGGTGTGGCGCGCGGCGGCAGTACTTCGGCGAAGGCCGTGTAGCGCTGCGACCAGAATGCCGTGCCCCAGGCCCGGTTGAGGCCGTCGACGTCCCCGTACTTCCGCTCCAGCCAGCGTCGGAACGCGGCCGCGGAGGTGTCGCAGTAGCAGCGCGCGACATGGCAGCCGTACTCGTTGTTGATGTGCCAGAGCGCGAGCGCGGGGTGGTCGCCGTAGCGTTCGGCGAGTGCCCGGACGAGCCGTCGACACGCGGCACGGTACGTCGGTGAGCTCGGGCAGTACGCCTGCCGTGACCCGTACGTGAGGCGCACACCGTCGGCGGTGACCGGCAGGGATTCGGGGTACGTGTGCGAGAACCACGGGGGCGGTGACGCGGTGGCGGTGGCGAGGTCGACGCGTATGCCGCCCGCGTGCAGCCCGTCGATCACGGAGTCGAGCCAGTCGAAGTCGTACGCGCCCTCGCGCGGTTCGAGCAGCGCCCAGGAGAACACGCCGACCGTGGCGAGGGTGACCCCGGCCCGATTCATCAGGCGGATGTCCTCGGCCCAGGTGTCCTCGGGCCACTGCTCGGGGTTGTAGTCGCCGCCGTACCAGGGGGTGGCGGAGAACGCGGAACGCATCAGTGCCTTTCGGATCGGTGGAAGCCCTCGGCCGTGAGACACCATCCCTGCGGGAGTCGCGCTCCGCCCTCGACCGCGGCGACGAGGTGGGCGACCGCGGCGAGCAGGCCTCCGTTGGCGGGGAGGTAGAGGGTGAGGAAGCCGGGCATCTGCGGGTTGTGGCCGTTGGCCAGGAACTGGTTCTTGGGTGAGGGGTACAGCAGCGCGTCGAGGGCACGGCCCGCGTCACCGAGGTGTGCGGCGGTCATCGCCATGACGGGGTAGTCCCATCCCCAACTCGTCTGTAGATCCCAGCCGTTCCACACCGCGTCGAGAGTCGCGGCCATGATGTCGGCGTCGACGAAGCCCGTGTCAGGGAGCCAGCCGAGCGCCATGAGCATCGAGGGGTGGTCCTTGCGCAGCAGGTGGGGCGGTGTCGCGAGCGCCGCGTAGGTGCCGTCCGGGAGGACGGTGGGGCGGCGCATGCCGCGTGCGACGCGCTCCCAGTCCGTACGGGGTGGAAGGCCGAGCCGTGTGCGCCACTCCCCGGCGACGTCAAGTGCCCATACCCAGTAGGCGAGTTCGAAGGTCGGGTTGGCGTTGGTGAGCCGGTCGACGAGGTAGCTCTCCTGCGCCGGGATGAGCGGCGGCGGCAGTTCGAAGACGCCGTCGCGCTCCTCGGCGAAGTCGGCCATGAAGTCGGCGGTGGCCTCGATCAGCGGGTAGTGCGCGGCAAGGAAGTCGTCCGAGCGGCCCTCGTGGCGCAGGAGTTCGAGGAGGTGGATCAGGTGCGGCTGCTGCCAGATCAGGAAGGCGCCGATGTGGCTCGGTGACTCGTGTGCGGAGTTGTCGGTCTGCTTGGGCCAGCGCGCTCCGCGAAACCCTTGCCGCCGTGCGGTTTCGCGCGCGGCGGGCAACGCGCCGTGGTACCAGTCGAGGCTGCGCTCCAGGAGATCGCCGCGGCCCCACAGCGGGAAGTGTGCGGCGTGCCACCAGTGCATCTCCAGGTGGAACTTGCCCGTCCAGGTGTTGTACGTGAGTCCGGTCTCGGCGGGTGGTGTGGAGCCGGCCCCGTTGACCACGGTGAGGTACTGGGACAGCACGACGCGGCGCTCCAGTTCCTCGGCCCGCTGGTCCGTGCTGCCCGCGAAGCTCACGGCGGCGCCCCGACTCCAGTGGTTCTCCCACCAGTTGGCGGAGGCTTCGCGGACGGAGGCGAAGTCGGCGGCTCCGGGCGGTGATGTGTCTGCGTCCCGCGCGGGGGCGAGGGTGACCACCACCTCCAGTTCGTCACCGTCGGTGGTGGCCACGACGCGCCCGTCGGTGTCGCGTACGCCGAGGTGCCCGGTCGTCTCGACGTCGACCGTGTAGTACGAGGACTCCACGGTGCGGTGTCCACGCCAGCGCCCCGGTCCGAGTTCCTCCCAGGCGCCGCGCTCGGTCAGGGGCAGTTCGAAGGCGGCGAGGTCGTCGGGCTGGGGGTCGAAGACCCAGGCGACACCGAGGCCGCTGGCCAGGAGTTCGGAGCGCACCCGGACCGCGAAGCGGTGGTGGACGGGGTGTGCCACCGTCGTCACCTCGACGGGGGCCGCGTCGAGCCGGTACGTGGCGTGGGTCGTCCCCGTCCAGAGGTCGAGTTCGGTGCGGGCGTCGGTGAGCCGGTGCGGGGTGTCGAGGTCGGGGCCGCCGGGCGCCGCGTCGAGCGTGAGGCGTCCGAAGTGCATGCGGCGGGGGTTGTAGGCGAACCAGGCGCCGGCCGCGAGCTCGTCCGGGATGGTGTCACCGGCGCGCAGCAGCCCCATGCGGTCGGCGTACGGCGCCGTGCCGTGCTGCGTCTCCGTCTCCTCGCGGCGGAACGGGCGGTCGGTGCGGGTGCGGTACCAGCCCCACGTCGACTGCGTGCGCAGCGGGATCTGGTAGTTGTCGCGGTCGAAGGGCCGCGGGCGCTGCTCGGGCAGTCCGCCGGCGCCGTCGTCGGGCACCCGGTGCGGATCGGGCCGCAGTTCGTGGAAGCCGGGAAAGGTCTGGAGGCCCGACAGGTCGACCGTCATCGCGATGTCACCGTTGCCGACGGTCAGGGTGTCGGTGGGGTGCGGCGTGGTGAGCACGGGGTTGTGCCGGCGCACGAGTTGGGTGCGGTCGAGTGTCACGAGAGCGCTTCCGTAGGGGCGTTGGTTGAAGGGCATGTGCGGTGCGGGCCCATCGGCCGGGCGGGCGCGGCGGGTTGTGCGGGCATCCGTGCCTCCTTCGCGCCGTACCGCTGAGCGGCATGGCGCGAATACTGAGTCGGCTATAAAATCTGCGGGTGAACATAACCTTGGCCCGACGCGACGGTCAATGGGTGATCCAAAAGGGGTGCGAGTGACGCGCAAACGCGGCGTGTACGCGAAGACGGGCAGGCGGCGCCAGGAGCTGAGCCGGGCGGCGCTCAGGCTCGTCAAGGAGAAGGGACACCGGAACGTCACGGTGTCCGAGGTCGCGAAGTCGGCCGAGGCGAGCGAGCCGACGGTCTTCTACCACTTCCCCTCGAAGGAGACGCTGCTCCTCGCCGCGCTCCAGCAGTTCGACGACGAGAACATCCGCGAGGAGGGCGCGGAGGCCGGCGCGATCGCGGACATGGGCGAGCGCGCCGAGATCGGGGTGCGCCGCGCCCACATCCCGGCGCTCTACGCGGAGATGGCGGGCGCGGCGGTCGACCCGGCACACCCGGCGAACGCCTACTTCCAGGAACGCTGGGCGCGTTCACGGCAGGTCGTCGCCACCGACATCCGCCGACTCCAGGACGAGGGCGCGGTGTCGGCCGGCATCGACGCGGACGTCGCGGCGCGAATTCTGCTCGCCACGTGGGAGGGCCTGCAGTTCCAGTGGCAGCACGGTCCCGAGTTCGACATCCGCGCCCATCTGGAGTGGCACGTCCGGACCCTCCTGGGCCCGGACGCGCTCAAGGCTCCGGCGCCGCCGACTACCGGCCCGCCTTCTCCACAGTGATCACCACCTCGGCCGGCTCGCACTCCGGCGCGGTGGCGGTCAGCCGGATGGTGCCGGGCCCGGTCGGCCGCAGGACGGCGAGTGCGCGGCCCTCGTACGTGAAGTGCTCCGGGCCGTCGAAGCGTTCCTCGGTCGACGGCTGCGCGCTGCCGAAACCGGCCAGTACACCCTCGCCCGAGACACCCACCCGGACGGGACGGTCCGCCGCGGTGTGCACCGTTCCGGTCGCGTCGACCAAGGTGAGGGTGACGTAGGCGAGTTCGCCGACACACGCGGTGACGACCGACCGGTCGGCCTCCGCGCGCAGCGCGACGGCGGTGGTCGCGGTGCGCAGGACGTCCCGGCCGGTTTCGCGGCCGTCCTCGTAGGCGATGGCGAGCAGTTCGCCGGGCCGGTAGACCGTCTCGAACTCGGCGCGGAAACGGTGGTGTTCGCCGACCGGCCTGCGGCCGAGGGAGTCGCCGTCGACCAGGAGCTCGACCTCGTCCGCCGCGCTGTAGACCTCGACGGTGACCGGGGCACCCTCGTGACCGGGCCAGGTCCATGCGGCGACCGCGTCGCTCCACGCCCATCGGCTGCTCAGCACCGTCCTTCCGTGGTGCTGCGGCTTGCGCACCGCGAGGTACGGCTGTTCGCGCAGGCCGAAGACGATCTCGCGGTAGTAGGACGCGGGACGGCGGTGGCCGGTGATGTCGATGTCACCGCAGCCGGCCAGGAGGTACGGATACGGCGCGATGAACGTGGGCCGCGAGGCGTCCGATGTGGCGTACTGGGGTCGGCCGATGCCGGCCTCCCCGAGATAGTCCCAGCCGGTCCAGGTGAAGTCGCCAATGACATGGCTGTGCGAGGTGACAAGACGCCACAGGTCGTCGATGCGGGTCGGGAAGGTCTCGGTGCCCAGGATGATCCGGTTGGGGAACAGGTCGCGGTCGGTCTCGTACCGGATCTCCGAGTAGTTCATGCCGGCCACGTCGAGCACGCTGTAGGACTCGGCGGTGCGGGCGGTCACCAACTCGGAGGCGGCGACGGCGTTCACGTCGAAGCCGCTGTCGGCCATGAGGGTGTTGACACCGGTGCCGTCGTCGTCCCCGGACCGGCCGGTGATGTCTGACAGCAGGGCCAGCAGGTTGTTGACGGCGTTGGTCACGAAGCGGGTGTCGTCCAACGCCCGTACCTTCGCGGCGAGTTCGCGGCCCCGGGCGGCACCGGCCGGGGTGCCGGTCTCGGGGATCTCGTTTCCGATGGAGTAGAGGACGACGCTCGGATGATTGCGGTCCTTGGCCACCATCGCCTCGATGTCGCGTTCCCACCAGTCGGCGAAGTTCAGGCTGTAGTCGAACGGGCTCTTGCCCCAGGTCCACATGTCGAACGCCTCGTCCACCACGAGCATGCCGAGGCGGTCGCAGGCGTCGAGCATGGCCGTACTCATGGGGTGGTGCGACATGCGGATCGCGTTGAACCCGGCGTCCTTGAGCAACCGCACGCGGCGCTCCTCGGCGCGGGCGTACGTCGCGGCGCCCAGCGGCCCGTTGTCGTGGTGCACGCACGCGCCGCGCAGCTTGACCGTCTCGCCGTTGACGCGCAGCCCGTGCCCGGGGTCCAGGCGCAGCGAGCGGATACCGAAGGTGACCTCCACGGAGTCGACGCCCGGTACGGACACCCGGCAGGTGTACAGCGTGGGCGAGTCGGGTCCCCACAGGGAGGGGGTACGGACATAGAGGCGCGGGCGGGCGGTGGCCGGTTCGCCGGGCCGCAGGGTGAGCGGCGCGGTGTCCGACGCCACGACAGTCCCCGTCGCGTCACGGATCTCGGTGACCAGGTCGACGGTGCGGGCCTCGATCGCATCGTTCTCGACGGTGGCGGCGACCTCGACCACCGCCCGCTCCGGATCGATGTCCGGGGTGGTGACACGGACGCCTTCCGGCCCGATGCGCACGGCGTCGCCGACGAACATCCAGGTGTCGCGGTAGATGCCCGCGCCGGTGTACCAGCGGGAGTCCTGATGGGTGCGGCACTCCACGCGGATCTCGTTCTCCGCACCGAACCGCAGGAACGGGTCCGCGTCGACGTAGAACTGCGAGTAGCCGTACGGGCGTTGCCCCGCGAAGTCCCCGTTGAGGAACACGACGGCGTCCCGGTAGACGCCTTCGAACTCCAGCTGGATCCGCTTGCCCTGGTGCTCCTCTGGCACGAAGAAGGTCTTGCGGTACTCGTACGCCCCACCGGGGAAGTAGCCGCTCGCGCCGCCGTCCGGGGTGTCCTCGCGGTCACGGGTGAGCATGGCGTCGTGCGGCACGGCCACCGGCTCGAACGGCGCCGTCCGTCCCGCCAGTTCGGCGAAGGGGCTGACCTTCGAGCGGAACTGCCAATCGTCGTTGAACGATGTGCGGATCATGCGGCTCCTCACGATGAGCGAAATGTTAGAGCTGCCTCAGTTTTAAGTTAAGGCAGTTGACTTCCCCGGCCAACCCTGATTCGATTTCCGTCAGTTGGAAACATGATTCTCGCCAGCGCACAATAGCCCTCTCTAAGGGGTGCGGTGTCATGGTGCAACCGTCCGTGAAGACACACATCATCCTGGCCGCGGAACGCCTCTTCGCCGAGCGCGGTCTCGACGGCGCCTCGCTGCGTCAGATCAGCGCGGCCGCCGGGAACGGCAACAACACCGCGGTGCAGTACCACTTCGGCACGAAGGACCGCCTCGTTCAGGCGATCTTCGAGTACCGGCTGCGGGACCTCAACGAGCGGCGCGAGGCCCTGGTCGCCGAGCTGCGACCGCACGCGCTGCGCACCTGGGTGCAGTGTCACATCGTCCCCGTTCTGGAGCAGGGCGAGCGCGCCGGCAGCCACTACCTGACGTTCGTCGCGAAGCTGCACCAGCACGGCCGCAGCGACGTGCTCGGACGCCTCTCCCCCGAACTGCTCGCCCCCACCCGGCAGTTCCGGGAAGAGGTCGGGGCGCTGCTGCCGCACCTGCCCGAACCGCTGCGCGGTCACCGTCTCGGCCACGCCGTCGTGCACGCGGTGCAGGCGGGGTCGGAACGGGAGCAGAGCCGCGCCCGCGACGAACAGGTGCTGCCGTTCGCCGTGCACGTGGGCGATCTGCTCGACGGCCTGGTCGGCTTCCTTGAGGCGCCGGTGTCCGCGGAGACGCGGGCCGCGCTCGACGCGGCGGAGGCGCCCGCGCGTCAGGAGCTGCACCCGCCTCTCATCCACCCGTAACTCCGTTTCGAGGAGGGCTCGTTCGATGAGTTTCGATCTGCACGGTGCCGTCACCGTCGTCACCGGCGCTGGCAGCGGCATCGGGCGCGCGTGCGCGCACGCCTTCGCCCGGCGTGGCGCCCGGGTGGTGGTCACCGACCGCGACGGCGAGCGCGCCCGGACGGTCGCGGCCGAACTCGGGGATGAGGCGGTCGCCGCCGTCTGTGACGTCACCGCTCCCGACGACCTGCCGGCCGTCCGTGACCTGGCCCTCGACCGGTTCGGCCGCGTCGACCTGGTGATGAACAACGTAGGGATGCTGGCGGTCGGGCCGGTCGAGGAGATCCCGGTCGAGGCGTGGCAGCGCGTGATCGACGTGAATCTGATGAGCGTCGTCCGCAGCAATCACGTGTTCCTGCCGCTACTCCTGAAACAGGGGTCCGGGCACATCGTCAACACCGCGTCCACCGCAGGCCTGCTGCCCTACGGCTTCGACCGGCTGCCGTACACGGCGACGAAGCACGCCGTCGTCGGCCTGTCCGAGTCGCTCGCGCTGTATCTGCGGCCTCGCGGCATCGGGGTCTCGTGCCTGTGCCCGGCGGGGGTGGCCACGAACATCGTCGAACAGATCACGTTCTACGGGGAGCCTGCGCAGCCCAAAGGGCCCCAATTCCCCATCGTGGACGCCGAGTCGGTCGGTGAGCTCGTCGCCGACGGCGTCAGCGAGGGCCGCTTCCTCCTCCTCACCGCTCAAGAAGCAGCCGACGAGCTGCGCGAACTCGGCACCGACGTCGACCTCTACCTGTCCCGACTCCTCAAGGACACACCATGAGCAGCAAAGCGAACGGCAACGCGAACCGCACGCTGGACCGGATGAGCCTGGAAGGGAAGGTCGCCGTCGTCACGGGCGGCGCCGGGGCCATCGGGCAGGTCTACGCCCGCGCCCTGGCGGAGGCCGGAGCGTCGGTCGCCCTGGCCGACCTCGACGCGGAGGGCGCCGAACGCGCGGCCAAGTCCCTTGCGGCGGACGGTTTCCACGCCCTCGGGGTACGCGTCGACATCACCGACCGCGACTCGGCGGCGGCCATGGTCCAGCAGGTCGTCGACGCCTTCGGCGGGGTCGACATCCTGGTCAACAACGCCGCGTTGATGGCCGACATCCCGCAGGTGGATCTGCTCGACCTGCCCGGCGACTGGTTCGACCGCGTCATGCGCGTCAACGTGTTCGGCGCCGTGGTGTGCGCGAGCGCGGTCAAGGCGTCGATGGTCGAGCGCGGCGGCGGACGCATCATCAACCAGGTGTCGGCCGGGGCCTTCATGGGCGGCGGTGTCTACGGGGTCAGCAAGCTCGCACTGGTCAACGTGACTGTGGGGCTTGCCCGTTCACTCGGCCCGCTCGGCATCAACGTCAACGCCATCGCACCCGGACTCGTCGAGAACGAACCCGGGTTCAAGAGCCTGCCCGCCGACCACCCCGCCCGCGCGGCCCTCGCCTCCGCCATCCCCGGCAAGAAATCCGCGCCCGCCGAGGACCTGCTCGGCACGCTTCTCCTGCTGGCATCGCCGGCCGGTGAGTGGATCAACGGGCAGACGATCAGCGTCGACGGAGGATGGGTGACCCGGCTGTGACACACTCGACGACCACCTCCCCCGACAGCCTCGGTGTCACCGGTCCGCTCATCGACGGCACGTGGCTCGACACCACGTCCCTCGGAGCGGTCGACCACATCAACCCCGCGACCGCGCAGGCCAACGGCTCGGTCCTACTGTGCGGGCCGAACGAGGTCGACGCCGCCGTGGCCGCCGCGCGCGCCGCAGAACCCGGGTGGCGGGCCATGTCACCGGACCAGCGGCGGCGCATCCTCCAGCGCGTGGAAGAGCTGATGCTCACCCGCGTGCCCGAACTCGGCCGCCTCATGACCCTCGAACTCGGCGCGCCGATCATGATGTCGTCCGCGCTCGCCCACCTGTGCGCGGGCTGGTTCGGGTACTACGCCGGGTGGGCCGACAAGATCGAGGGCGCGACGATCCCGCCGAGCCCGCTCATGGTGCCGGGCCTGGACTACACGGTCCCGGAGCCGTACGGCGTCGTCGGGATCATCCTGACCTGGAACGGGCCGATCATGTCGGTCGGCATGAAGATCGCCCCTGCCCTCGCGGCCGGGAACTGCGTCGTCGTCAAGTCACCCGATCTCGCGCCGTTCACGGTCGCCCGGTTCGCCGAGATAGCGCTCGAGGCCGGAGTTCCGCCCGGGGTGCTGCACATCCTGCCGGGCGGCCCCGAGGCCGGCGACCACCTCGTGCGCCACCCGGACGTCGACATGATCTCGTTCACGGGCGGCATCCCGACCGCGCGGAAGATCCTCGACGCCGCACGGCACACGCTCAAGCCGGTGCTGCTCGAACTCGGCGGCAAGACGGCGAGCATCCTGTTCCCCGACGCCGACCTCGACGCGGCCGTCGCCGAGACGGTCCGCTCCTGCTTCAACCTCTCCGGCCAGGGCTGCAACCTCACCACGCGCCTCCTTGCCCACCGCGACGTGTACGAGGGTGTGGTCGAGGCCGCGGCCAAGGCGGCAGCGGCGTTCACGGTCGGCGACCCGTTCCAGCAGACGACCGCGCTCGGCCCCGTGGTCGGGGCCGCCGCCCGCGACCGCATCCTCGGGGTGATCGAGAAGTCGGCCGGGAGCAGCCGCCTCGTGGTCGGAGGGCACGCCGTCGCCCCGGAGGCGCTCGCGCCCCACAACCGTGACGGCTACTTCGTCGAGCCGACGGTCCTCGCCGACGTCGAACCGGACAGCGAGGTGGCACAGCACGAGGTGTTCGGGCCGGTGCTGTCGGTCATCCCGTTCGACACGGAGGAGCAGGCCGTCGAGCTCGCGAACGCCACCCCGTACGGGCTCGGCGCCGTCCTCTACTCGGCGGACGTGACACGGGTGCAGCGGTTGGTGCCGCGGCTCCGGGCGGGGACGGTGCACGTCAACGGCGCGTCCGGGCAGCCGCCGGGCGCCCCGTTCGGCGGGTACAAGCAGAGCGGTCACGGCCGGGAGGGCGGCAAGGAAGGGCTGTACGAGTTCCTCCAGACCAAGAACGTCTTCATTCGTGCGTAGAGCCACAGCGGGCCGCCAGGAGGAACCGATGAACGACACACCCTTCAGCCGCGCGTCACATGACTTCCTGAACGAGCAGGTGTGGGCGCGGCCCGGTCTGAGCCGCCGTGACCGCCGCTGGGTGACTCTCACATGTGTCGCCGCGGCTGACGCACCCGGGCCGATCGAGGAGCAGGTCCACGCGGCACTCGTGAGCGGTGACATCACGCTCACGGAGATGCTGGAGTTCGTGCTCCACTTCGCCGTCTACTGCGGGTGGCCCAAGGCCTCGCACCTCGAAGGCGCGATCGGCCGCCAGTGGACCCGCATCCATCATGAGCGCGGCGAAGAGGCCCCGCCCTGGCCCGAGTTGGACCATTCGACGCTCGGCCCGACCGACATGGACAAGCGGATCGCGCGCGGCGTCGAGGAGTTCGTCGACGTCAATCTGACGCCCGCGCCCCCGTCGAACTCCCCCTACCGGCACGCCGGCATCCTGAACTTCGTGTTCGGGCACGTCTGGCAGCGCCCCGGCCTCGCCCGCAGGGACCGCCGCGTCATCACGGTCGCCAGTGTCGCGCTCGACGACTCGCCGGTCCCGTTGCGCTCGCACGTCACCGCGGCGCTGCACTCCGGTGATGTCACGAAGGCGGAGATGGACGAGATCGTGCTGCAGTTCGCCGCCTACTACGGATTCGCGAAGGGCGAGGCGCTCGCCGAAGCGGTGGAGACTGCGTGGGCGGCCATGCCCACCGAAGCGTAGGAGGAGACGCCGCAAGAGCCAGGGGCGGCACGGGAATTCCCGTGCCGCCCCTGGCCTGTTCTCACGTCTCCGGCGGGAACACCGCTTCCCCGCTGTCCGCGTCGACGATCGAGATCGCCTCGATCGGGCAGGACTCGGCGACGTCGAGCACGTCCTCGGACGCAGGCAGTGTGTCGGCCGCCGCGCGGCCCTGACCGTTCTCGTCGAGCCGGAACTCGTTCGGCGCCGACGCCGCGCACAGTCCCGTACGGACACACGTCCGCGGGTCGACGGTCACCTTCCAGCGCTCCCCCATGGTCACGCCCCCGGGATGAGGAGCGGCAGTGTCTTCCAGCCGCGCACGGTCGAGGTCTGGGCGAGTTCCGCGCCGTCCCAGTCGACCTCCCACTCGGGGAAGCGCCGCAGGATCTCCTCCGCCGCAACCCGCCCCTCGAGGCGGGCGAGCGCGGCGCCCAGGCAGTAGTGCGCGCCGACGCCGAACGACATGTGCTGGGAGACCCGGTGGATGTCGAAGCGGTCGGGGTCGGGGAAGCGCCGCGGGTCGCGGTTGGCCGCCGCCTGGATGAACAGGATCGCGCTGCCGGCCGGCACCGTCGAGCCGTGGAACTCGACGTCCTTGGTGACATAGCGGGCGGTGAATGGCCCGGTCGGCTCGAAGCGCAGGATCTCCTCGATGGCGTTCGGGATGAGCGACGGGTCGGCGACCAGCTCGCGCCGGGCCTCGGGGTAGCGGGCCATCACCGCGCCGAACCAGCCGATGAGCCGCCCCGTGGTCTCGTTGCCCGCGCCCGCGACCACCGTGCAGTAGGTGAGGACCTCCTCGTCGGTGAGGGTGCGCCTGACCCCCTTCTCGTCCTCGAACTCGGCGGTGATCAGCTCGGTCATCAGGTCGTCGGAGGGGTGCTTCTTGCGCCAGTCGATGTACTCCTGGAAGCCCTCGGTGCTCAGCATCTCGGAGGGGTCGAGCCGGCCGCGGCCGGTTGTGTCGAGCGTGGCGTCGGTACGGTCGCGGAAGGCGGGCTGGTCGGCCTCCGGGATGCCGAGCAGCATCCCGATGACCCGCATCGGCATCTCGGCGCCGACGGCCTCGACGAGGTCGAAGCGTCCGGCTCCGGTGACGGGATCGAGGACCTTCTCGCAGAACGCCCGTATTTTTGGCTCCAGTTGGGCGATGCGGCGCGGGGTGAAGACGCGGGCGAGCAGGCGGCGGTGGAGGTCGTGGACGGGCGGGTCCTCGAAGATCAGGGTGCCGGGCGGGATGTCGACGTTCGCCTGGATGATCTCCAGGATGTCGCCCCGCCCCGACGAAAAGGTCTGCCAGTCCGCGAGCCCGCTCTGGCAGTCGGCGTACTGGCTGACCGCGTAGAAGTCGTGGGCCTCGTTGCGGTAGAGCGGGGCTTCCTCGCGCAGGCGGGCATAGATCGGGTAGGGGTCCTGGACGAGCGAGGCGTCGAAGGGGTCCCAGTAGACGGGTTCGGTGGTGGTGGTCATTTGAGCATGGCTCCCGCGTCGACGGTGTGCGTGGTTCCGGTGACGAATCGGCCGTCCTCCGACGCCAGGTAGAGGACGGCGTTGCTGATGTCACGTGCCTCGACCCAGGGGGTGGGCAGCAGGTGCATCACCTGCGAGGCCTGGGCGAAGTCGTCGACCGTGGGGTTCTCCAGGTCGGGCCGGAACATCTTGTACGTGCCGTCGTGCATGACCATCGGGGTGTTGACCTGCGAGGGGTGCAGCGAGTTCACCCGAATGTTGTGCTCGCCGAGCTCCCAGGCCAGGGTGCGCATCAGGCCTACGACGCCGTGCTTGGCGGCGATGTAGTGGCCGATGTTGGCGTGGCCGCGCAGCCCGCCCACCGAGCTGGTCAGGATGACGGAGCCGCCGCGGCCGCCCGCGATGATGTGCGGGACGGATACCTTGGTGGTCAGCCACACACCGGTGAGGTTGACGTCGATCATGTCGCGCCAGGTCTTCTCGTCCATGAGGTGCATGCGGGCGCCGTCACTGCCGAGGCCGGCGTTGGCGCACACGATGTCGAGGCGGCCGAACTGCTCGACACCCTCGTCCACGGCGGCCTTGAGCGCGTCGTGGTCGCGGACGTCGGCCTGCACGGCGTGGATGCGGCGGCCCAGCTTCTGTACCTGGTTGACCGTCTCCTTCAGGTCTTCCGGTGTCGACATGGCGAACTTGACGCCGTCGAGCTGCTTGCAGACGTCGACGGCGATGATGTCGGCGCCCTCCTCGGCGAGGCGGATCGCGTGACTACGGCCTTGACCGCGGGCCGCGCCGGTGATGAAGGCGACCTTTCCTTCGACTCGTCCGGGCATGGGGTACCTCAATTCTGGAGTGGGATCGGGAAGGTGGAAACGGGTCTAGCGGCGGCGCAGGGCGCGAAAGGCGAGCAGCAGGAGCGCGGCGCCCACCGCGAACGGGGCGATGCGCTTGAGGACGCCCGACGACGCGACCAGGTCGAGCGGCGCCGCGACGGCAGGCTCGACCGAACTCGGCTCGCTGAGCTGCGAGTTCGAGGCGGTCAGCTCAGCGGCCAGGTTCTCCGCGAAGCGGTCCATCAGCGCCCCGGACACCTCGGCGAGGGTGCCGCGGCCGAACTGGGCGGGCTTACCGGTGATGGTCAACTCGGTCTCGACGTGGAGGTGCGTCGCACGGTCGTCGGCTAGGCCTTCGAATTCGGTGAGGCGGCAGGTCACGACTGCCTTGGCGGTGCCGTTGCCGCGCGCCTCCCGGCCGCCCGCCTCAAGCACCACGACCCTGGCCTGCTCGTCGCGCACCACGAAGGTGACGGTGCCGGTGTATGTGAGCGCGATGGGGCCCAGCTTGACCTTGATCCGGCCGCGGTGTTCGTCGCCGTCACTGGCGGTCAGCTCCGCTCCGGGGACGCAGGGTGCGACGCGCTCGACGTCGAGGAGGATCTTCCACGCCTCGGCGACCGGCACGGGAATGTCGAGGGTGTGCTCCAGTTTCATGCCGACGTCCCTTCCTCTGCCGCCGCGCGTACGGCGTCGACGATTCCCTGGTAGCCGGTGCAGCGGCACAGGTTCCCGGTGAGCGCCTCGCGGATCTCGTCGTCGGTGGGTTTGGGGTTCTCGGCGAGGAAGGCGGTGACCGACACGACGATCCCCGGGGTGCAGAATCCGCACTGAAGTCCGTGGTGTTCACGGAACGCCGCCTGGACCGTGGAGAGTTGGCCGTCGGGTCCCGCGATGCCCTCGACGGTCGTGACCTCCGTGCCGTCGGCCTGCACGGCGAACATGAGGCAGGCGCGGACCGCCTCCCCGTCGAGCAGGACGGTGCACGCGCCGCACACACCGTGTTCGCAGCCGAGGTGGGTGCCGGTGAGGCCGCAGTCCACGCGGAGGAAGTCGGCGAGGGTGAGCCGGGCGCGTACGGCGGCGCGCCGGGGTGTGCCGTTGACGACGACGCGGATGTCGACGGTGGGCTCGTCAGCCATGGGCTGCCTCCTGTTCCGCTTCGTGCGCCGCGCCGTGCACTGCTTCCTGTACGGCGCGATGCCAGGCGCGGGCGACCATGGCGGCGCCCACGCGGATGCGGTAGTCGGCCGATCCGTGCAGATCGGCGGGTACGGACGTAAGGCCCTCGGTGGCGGTTCTGCCGACGTCCTCGGCGGAGACGGCGAACGCGTCGGTGCCGAGGAGGGCCGCCTCGGCGGCGCGTGCGCGGACGGCGGTGGGGCCGAGACCGAACAGGCCGATGGCGCACCGGTCCAGGCGCCCTTCGTCGTCGACGCGGAGCGCGACGGTCGCCCCGGCGATGGCGAAGTCGCCGCTCCTGCGGGCGAACTCCTCGACGGCGAAGCCGCAACGCCCTTCCCAGACGGGGATGTTGACGCCGGTGAGGAGTTCGTCCTCGGCCAGTGCCGTGCTCCACATCCCGGAGAGGAAGCGCTCCGCCGGGATGGTGCGCCGGCCGCGCGGCGACAGCGTCTCCATCTCGACATCCAGCGTCAGGGCCACCGCGGGGTATTCGGCAGCGGCGTCGGCGTGTGCGAGCGAGCCGCCCACGGTGCCGCGGTTGCGGATCTGGAAGTGGCCGATGAGGGGCGTCGCGCGGGCGAGCAGCGGCACGGCGGCGCGCACCTCGTCGGAGTGCTCCACGGCGGCCTGCGTGGTGCCTGCCCCGATCCACACGGAGTCACCGCGGCGCTCTATGCCGCGCAGTTCGTGGAGGCGGCGCAGGTCGACGAGGTGTCCGAAGGCAGCGAGGCGCAGGGCCAGCATGGGGACGAGGCTCTGCCCGCCGGCGACGACCTTGGCGTCGTCGCCCAATTCGGCCAGCAGGCCGACTACTTCGGCCGCATCGTCGGGTGCGTGATAGGTGAACGGTGCGGGCTTCATTCGGCCGTCACCTCCTGCTGCTGCTCCTCGATGAGGGCGACGAGCGACGACGGGGTGAGGGGCAGCCGGCTGATGCGTACGCCCAGGGGTGCGAGTGCGTCGGCGACCGCGTTCACGACGGCGGGTGCGGAGCCGATCGCGCCGCCTTCCCCCACTCCCTTGTATCCGCCGGGCCCCGGCCCAGGCGTGTCCACATGCCCCACCTCGATCAGCGGGACCTCGGTGGCGGTGGGCAGTAAGTAGTCCATGAACGTGGACGAGAGGGGGTTGCCGTCCTCGTCGTAGGCCAGTTCCTCGTACAGCGCGCCGCCGATCCCCTGCACGGTGCCGCCGGCGATCTGGCCCTCCACCACGCTCGGGTTGATCATCGGGCCGCAGTCCTCGCTGACGATGTACCGCAGCAGCCGCACCTCTCCGGTCACCACGTCGACCTCGCAGGTGCACACGTGAGTCGCGTTCGCCCAGATCATGAGGTGCGGCGTGTGGTAGCGACCGCTCGCCTCAAGGCCCGCGGGGACTCCGGGTGGCAGGGCGTGGACCTGGTAGTACGCGATGTCGGCGATCTCGGCGAGCGTGAGTGAGGCTTCGCCGCCCTTGGCCGTCGCCCGTCCGCGCACGAACTCGACGTCCTCCAAGGGGACTTCGAGCCGGTGGGCGGCGATGGCGAGGATCCGCTCACGCAGCACGCCTGCCGTCTGCGCGATGGCGCCAGCCGTCATGGGGCCCGAGCGGCTGCCGCCCGTGCCCGCCCCGTACGGCGTGACGGCGGTGTCGCCCTGAATGGTGCCGACGTCCTCGATGGCCACGCCGAGCGCGTCGGCCGTCAGCTGTACGACGGTGGTCTCCAGGCTGTTGCCGCAGGAGCCGCCGGCGACGTACACGTTGACCTTTCCGGACGGTTCGATGCGGATGGTCGAACCCTCGGTGGCGTGGAAAGGTGTCGCACCCGCGGTGGGTTCGACGTACGTGCAGGTGCCGACACCCAGGTAACGTCCGGCCGCACGGGCCCGCGCCTGCTTCTTGCGGAACGCCTCGTAGTCGAGCATCGTCAGGGCCTGCTCGAAGGTCTCGCGCGGGGAGATGTGGTCGTAGGGCATGCCGTTGAAGTTGGCGGTGGGCAGCTCGTCCCGGCGCAGCATGTTGCGCCGCCTCAACTCGACCGGATCCATGCCGAGTTGGCGCGCGGCCGTGTCGAGGAGGGTTTCGCGGGCCATCGACTCGTACTGCCACGGCCCCCGGTAGGCCACCCGCCCGCTCGTGTTGGAGAACACGAACCGCGAGGAGAACGTGCCCTCCGGGATCCGGTACGGGCCGGGGAACAGCATGCCGACGGCGATGCCGCTCTGCACGGGCGAGGGGGTCGGGTAGGCGCCCGCGTCCTGGACGTGGTCGAGGGTCGCGGCGAGGATCCGGCCGTCGTCGTCGAGGGCGATGCGGGCCTCGCCGTGCTCGTGGCGGGCCTGACCCGCCGCGAGCAGATGTTCCTGCCGGTCCTCGATCCACTTGACGGCGGCGGGCAACCGGGCGGCGGCAAGCATCACACACATGTCCTCGCGCTGCGGCAGCACCTTCTGCCCGAAGCCGCCGCCGGTGTCGCGCATGACGACCCGCACCCGGTGTTCGTCGATACCGAGCAGCCGGGCACAGAAGGCGCGCACCTCGTGGGGTGACTGGGTCGCTGCCCAGACCGTCATCTCACCGCCGGCCGCGGCCCGTTCGGCGACGATGCCACGCGTCTCCATCGGGACGGGGCCGTGCGACTGCTGGTACAGCGTCTGGCTCACGACGTGCGGCGCGCCCGCGAACACGGGGTCCAGGCCGGCCATGGGCCGCCCGCCGAGCTGCCCGACGAGATTGTCGGGGTGTATGGCGTGCACGGATTCGGCGCAGTCGAGGGCCGTCGTGTAGTCGACGACCGGGGTGAGCGGTTCGTAGTCGACGAGCACCAACTCGGCGGCGTCCTCGGCGACATACCGGTCGCTCGCCACGACCATCGCCACCGGATCGCCCACGAACCGGACCTCGCCCTCGGCGAGGGGCGGGCGTGGCGTGTCCGGGTCGTCGCGCCCGTTCAGTGTGTACCACTGTTCTCGCACGTCCGGGTTGAGGTCGGAGGCGACGAACACGGCCTGCACGCCGTCGAGTTGGAGTGCCTCGGACGCGTCCACATCGATGATCCGGGCCCGCGCCATCGGGCTGCGGACGAAGCACGCGTGCAGCATGCCGGGCCGCACGACGTCGTCGACGTACGTGCCCGTGCCGGTCAGAAGTCGCAGATCCTCGACGCGCGGAACGCGCGTCCCTGCATAGGCGGTGCGCGTGCCGCTGTCGGTGTCGGTGCCGCCTGCGGGTGGTGCCATCGGCCGTGCCTCCGCTCACACTTGAGTGCTGAAGGAGTGCTGAACGAGTGTTTAACCAATGCGCTGAACAACTGTTTAACACCCGCCCGCGCGGAGCGTCAAGCACAATGACGGGCATGACCGCACCGCGACGCATGGGTACCGAGACCTCCAAGACGCGCCTGCTCCTGCTCGACATCACGGAGCGGCTGATGCTGGAGGAGGGGTACGCCGCCGTCGGCGTACGCAGGGTGGCGCGCGAGGCCGAGGTGGCCCCGGCGCTCGTCCTCTACTACTTCCGCACGCTCGACGACCTGTTCCTCGCCGTGCTGCGGCGGCGCGGCGACGCGGAGCTGAAGCGGCAGGCGCAGGCGCTCTCGGGACCGCAGCCGCTGCGGGCGCTGTGGCGCCTGAGCAGCCACCCCGGCAACGCGCTGACCACGGAGTTCGCCGCTCTCGCCAATCACCGCAAGACGATCCGCGCCGAGCTGGCCGCGACCGCCGAGCGCTACCGCGAGGCCCAACTGGAGGCGCTCACGCGCGGGCTCGCGGAACAGGGCACGGAGCTGCCCGCCGAGCTCTCCCCCGCGGTGCTCCTCGTCCTCACGAACGCGCTCGGCCGGAACCTGATGATGGAGGAGGCGATGGGCATGACGACCCGGCACAAGGAGGCCCTCGCGTTCGTGGAGCAGATGCTCCAGCACTACGAGGGGTGACGGTTCCGGAGGGACACGCCCCTCCGGAACCGTCCGGTTCAACTGCCGTTGGCCGGCTGCCGGTAGGTGGTTCCGTCGATGGTCGTCGTGAGCGTGCCGACGGCCTGGAAGTCGTTCCTGAGCATCACGGACGGGCCGAGCGTGAAGCCGTCGGGGCCGGTCCGCTTGGTGCCGGTGTGCCGGCCGGACAGCTTCAGGTCCTCGGTCCAGGTGACGCAGGCGAGGGCCGAGGCGGTGCCCGGTGTGCAGCCGAGCGACGCGTTGGAGACGCGCTCGACCTTTTCGGTGCCGTTGATGATGTTCGTGCCGTCGTCGCTGTAGTCGCGGTAGTCGACGGCGGTGCTCAGCGTCTGGGCGCCGGCGCTGTCGTTGGTGATCCGTACGGTGGCCGAGCCCTGGGCCTTTCCGCGCAGGGTGTACGTGCCGGCCGGCACCGGCTTGACGCGCTCAGGGGCCTTGTCCGGGTCGTAGGGCTGACCCCAGGTCTTGTCGGAGACCGGCGCGGTGGCCACCGGCGCGGTGGGCTTGAAGTCCGGGAAGCGGGCGATCATCAGCCGGCTGTTGCGGCCACCGGGCTCCGTCGAGTCGGCGCAGCGGTGCGGTTTCGGGTTGGCGCCGAAGGCCAGGTTCTCGGTGTAGACGACGGCTGTGCTGTCGGCGAGCCAAGCCGGGTCGGCCGCGATGTTCCAGTTCCGGTCGGATCCGGCGTTGATCCGGAAGCCGTGGCCGGTCTTGGGGTCGACGAGCCACGGCGAGAAGTAGCGACGGTTTCCCTCGTTGCGGATCCCGGCGACGTACGAGGCGGTGCCCGTCTGGGTGGTGAGCGGCGGGATGCCCGGCATTCCGGAGATGAAGTCGAGTCGTCCCGAGCCGTTGACCTCCTCGGCGAGCAGCCACTTGCCGTTCGGTGACATCGCCATGGGGTCGGTGTAGTGGGCCTGGCGCGTCACCGGCCGGGAGGCACCGGTGGCCAGGTCGGTGGCCCAGCCGTCCATGCTGTCGGAGTTGACGCTCTGGATGCCGAGGGTGGCCCGCCCGTCGGCGGTGAAGCCGCGCGGTTCGCCGACCATCCCGGCGTGGTTGAGGCGCAGCCGCTTGCCGTCCTCGACGACCAGGGGCTGGTAGGCCGACGACGGGTTGGTGAGGACGGACACCTTGGTGAGCTCGTAGCGTCGCTGCTGCTTGTCGTAGGCGATCCGGCCGACGTAGGGGATCTCGTCGAGGGCCCTGAAGTCGAGCACGTCCCACACCAGGTGCACACCGTCGGGGCTCAGCCGCCACTCCCGGCCGTTGTTGATGCCGTCCTTGTCGGGCTCGAACAGCGGCCTGCCGTTCCAATAGATGGGAGTGATACGGGTGTTGGCCGGGGTGCAGCGCGGGTCGGTGACCGCGTAGGAGGCCCCGTCGTCGCCGCATTGGAGGATGCCGTTGCTCACCAGGACGCGCTTGTGGTCGGGGAACTCGTTCGCGGGCGGGTAGACGAGCTGGCTGGTGTCGATCTCCGATCCGTACGACACCCCGCATGTGACGCACTTCCACGCCTCGCCGTTCGGGAAGGTGCGTCCGTCGGTGTGGACCACCAGGACCTGATTGCCGCGGTAGACGCTCGCGGGTCCCGAGTCCGGCGCTCCGGCGTAGGTGATGCCCACGAACACGTACTTCGGGTCCCTGGTGGGTCCGGGCGTTCCGATCCCGCTCCAGTCGGCCGAGACGCAGCCGGTCGGGTGGGCGCATGTCCCGTCCTCGGGGACGGTCGGGGGCACGGGCAACTGGGCGATTTCGGCCCGGGGTTGGCCTGGGGGCGACGCGTCCGCGGCCGGGGATGTGTGAGCGACGGGGGCCGGGGTCTGCGTACAGGAGAGGACTGCGGCGAGCGCCAGTAAGGCGGCCGCGGTACCTCTCGCGAGGAGGGACCGTGCGCTTCGAACTCTCATGATCATTGCAGCTTCCTCACTGGTCGTTGCCTGGTCACTTGAGGGCTGGTCACGTGGGGCCCCCGGTCACTTGAGCGCCCCCGCCGAGAGCCCGCTGACGATGTTGCGCTGGGCGACCGCGTAGAAGATGACGATCGGCAGCACCGCGATGAGCGAGGCGGCGAGGAGGATCTGCTGTTGCGGGGAGTCCGCGGAGACGAAGTTGGTGAGTCCGCGCTGCACCGGCATCAGCGAGCTGTCGTTGAACAGCACCAGACCCATCAGGTACTCGTTCCAGACCTGCATGGCCTGGATGACGGCCACCGCGACGAGGCCCGGCCGGGCCAGCGGCAGGATGATCCGCCAGAACGTGCCGAGCAGCGAGGCGCCGTCGATGGCGGCGGCCTCCTCCAGTTCCTTGGGCTGGCTCGCGAAGAACCCGCGCATGATCAGGATGGAGATCGGCAGCCCGCCCGCGATGAGGACGAGGATGTAGCCGATGCGGGTGTTGGCGAGCCCGAGCGCGATCATCAGCTTGTACTGGGCGATGAACGAGGCCGGCAGCGGAATGATCATGATGACGAGGATGGCCCCCACCAGGGCGCCGCGGCCGGGGAACTCGATGCGTGCGAGGGCGTACCCGGCCATGCTCGCGATGACCAGGATCCCGAGGACCGCGGCCGTGGTGTAGAGGAGGCTGTTGGGCAGGTACTGGCTGAAGCCGCCCTCGTTCCACGCGGCGGCGAAGTTCCCCCACTCAAAGGGGCGCGGAATCGGGTTGGTGCCCTTGTAGAGCTGCTTCGAACTCTGCAGGGATCCGCTCACCACCCACAGCACCGGCACGAGCGCCTCGAGCGCTCCGGCGATCAGCAGGGCGTACAACGCCACGCGTGGTCCGCGCAGGCGGCTGCCGGGGCGCCGCGGGCCCGACGCCGGCGTCGACACCTTCGCCGTATCGGATCCGCGTACCCGGTCGAGAAGCGCACTCACGGTCAACGTCCCTTCTCCGTCCGGGAATCGGCGGCACCGCCGAGCCTGCGGGAGGCCCACAGCTGGACGCAGGCGAGGACGACCAGGCACAGCCCGAAGATGACGGACATGGCGGCCGCGCGGCCGAACTCGCTGTACTGGAACGCCTGTTGGTAGATGTGCAGAGTGGGGACCTCGGTGTGACCGGCGGGGCCGCCGTTGGTGAGGACCTGGACGGTGCCGAAGATCTGCAGTCCGCTCAGCAGGGTCAACACGCTGACGATGCCGGTCACATGGGCCATCCCGGGCCAGGTGACGTAGCGGAACTGGGCCCAGCCCCGCGCCCCGTCGAGGGACGCCGCCTCGTACAGCTCCTGCGGTACGTCCTGTCGGCCGGCGAGGAAGAGGATGAAGCCGAAGCCCCAGTGGTACCAGACGAAGACGACGGCGACCGCGATCAGCGCCGTCTTGGGGTCCCCCAGCCAGTTGTGCGACAGGCCGTCGAGGCCGAGGGCCTTGAGTGTCTGGTTGACGACCCCGATGTTCGGGTCGAGGAACCACGCGAACATCACACCCACCACCACCGTGGAGAACACCCCGGGCAGGTAGTACACGGTGCGGAAGAACGCCGCGCCGCGGCGGGCGCGGTGCACGGCGAGCGCCATGACCATCGACACCGCGTTGGCGACGACCAGGCCGACGACACCGTAGAGGACGGCGTTCTTCATCGAGCCCCAGAACTGGGCGTCGTGCAGCACGTAGCGGTAGTTGGTGAGCCCGACGAACGGGGTGTCCAGGCTCACCCCGTCCCAGGACTGGAAGCTGAGCAGGATGCCCTGGATGAACGGGACCACCGTGAACACACCGATCACGGCCAGCGCCGGCGCCAGGAAGACACCGGCGGCAAGCAGCCGATTGCGGCGCCCCATTACGCGCTCTTCTGCGCCGCGTCGAGGTCCCCGAGGACCTGGTCGACCGTGCGCTCCTTGAGGACGAGGGCCTGAACGCCCTTCTGGAGCGCGGTGTTGACCTGTTCCAGGATCTGGTTCTGGACGAGCTGGATGTGGGAGATGTCCGCGGCGATGCCGGTCAGCTGCTTCGGGATGTTCTTGTCGGACACGGCGCGCGCGGAGGGGATCAGCGGGACCCCCTTCGCCCAGTCCCGCTGCTGGTCGGCGGCGGTCAGCCACTTGAGGAACTTCAGGGCCTGGGCCGCGTTCTTGCTGCGGGGATTGACCGCGGCCCCCTTGGCGGCGCCGCCGACCAGGCGCGGCGTCCGGGTGCCGTCGTCGGCCTTGGGGAGCGGGAAGGAGCGGAAGTCGGTGAAGTCCGGGGCGGTCGCGCGGGCCACGCCGACGGCCGAGGTGCCGTCGAAGATCGCCGCGACGCCCTGGGTGTTGAAGAAGGCCTTCTCGACGGTGGGGTTGTCGGTGGTGCCGCTCGGTATCGAACCGTTGGCGATCACGCCGGCGTCCCGCAGATCCACCACGACCTGCAAGGTCTTTCGCCAGCCCGCGCTCTTCCAGCTGTTCTTGCCCAGGAAGGTGTCGTTCAGCTCCTCATCGGTCATGTAGTTGGACGCGTACGTCTGGATCACCTGGTTGGAGAGGCTGGCCGCGAACCAGAAGGGGCCCTTCCCGGACTTCTTGATCTTTCGCAGCTGGTCGATGAACTCGCTCATCGATGCGGGCGCCTTGTCCGGGTCGAGATCGGCGGCCTTGTAGAGCCCGGCGTTGACGAAGACGCCCAGGGCCGGGGTCTCCCAGTGGGCGCTGTAGATGCCCGGCTTCACGTGCTGGGGATTGTCCGCCCCGAACGTCGTCGTCTTGAGCGTGGCGGGCAGGAAGCTGTCACCCCAGCCGCCCTGCATCTTCTCGGTCAGGTCCATGGCCCAACCGGCCTTGTAATAGGGCGCCATGGAGTGCCCGTCCACCACCGAGTACATGTCCGGCATGTGGCGGGACTGGGAGCTCGACTGGAGCTTGGTCAGGAAGTCGGTGGGACCGACGTCATCGATCCTGATCTTCACGCCGGTCTGCTTCGTGTACTGCTTGGCCAGCGCCTTCAGCGTCGCGGCCTGGCCACGGGACTGGTTCATGAACACCAGCTCCGAACCGCCGCCCGAGCTGTCCGAGTCACCGGAACCACATGCCGTGAGCGAGGTGGCTGCGAGCGCGGTGCCGATCGCACCGACGAGGAAGCCGCGTCGGGAGGGACCCGGGCCGGCGGAGATCGGACCTGTACCTGTCGAGCCCGCCGTGTGGAATCGCGTCATCTCGGGTCTCCCCTTTGGGTTGGTAGCCGGGTTGGTGGCGAAGACATCGCACGAGGAGCCGCCGGCCACGATGGACCGAAAGAAGGGCCCCAGGATCGTCGAAACAAATTGCTGTCGGCCGCACTGGCGGTGAACGTAAGGCGGGCGACACGGACCCGTCAACCCTCACCACACGGTCAGTTTTCGCGGACGGCAAGGGAGTTGACCGAGTCGGGCGCCGAAAAAAGTTTCGGTGTTACGGTGCTGCGCGGCGCGGGCGGCCGCCCCGCCACCACGCCCCCGGGGGAGCCATGGCATCGGACCCGCAACGCGTCACCCTGGCCAAGGTCGCCGAGTCCGCCGGCGTCTCGGTGGCCACCGTCTCCAAGGTCATCAACGGCCGCCCCGACGTGGCGCAGCAGACGCGCGACAGGGTCCTGGAACTGCTGCGCCGCTACAACTACGGCGGGAACAAGGACAATTTGCGTTCGCACCCGACCGTGGAACTGTTCTTCGGGGTCGAGCGGCTGAGCATCTACCACACGGAGATCATTCAGAGCGTGGTGGACGCCGGGGCCCGCGAGGGCGTCGCCGTGGTGGTCGGCAGGCGCGGCGACCAGGAGCACGACCCGACGGCCGACCCGGTCGCATGGGCCCGCGGCCTGGCCGCCGCGGGGCGGCGCGCCGTCATCGCGGTCACCGCGAACACCCTCTCGCCCCCGGCCCGCGAGGCCCTGAGCCGGTACCGGATGCCGCTGGTGCTGCTCGACCCGGAGTCCCTGCCCGACGACTCCGTCGTCAGCGTCGGCGCCACCAACTTCTCCGGGGGCCACGCCGCGGCCGCGCACCTGCTCTCGCTCGGCCACCGCCGCATCGCCTACCTCGGCGGCCCGGAGCGCGCCGGTTCCAACCAGGCCCGGCTGCACGGCTTCCGCAGCGCGATGGAGGCGGCCGGCGCACGGGTGCCGGCCGAACTGGTCCGCCACGCAGGCACGTTCCACGCGGCCGAGGGCCTCGCGCACGGGGAACGCCTGCTCGGGGAGAGCCCCGCACCCACCGCGGTGTTCGCCGCCTCCGACGAACTGGCCGCGGGCCTCATCGAGGCCGCCCGCCGGCGCGGCCTGCGCGTACCGGACGACCTGAGCGTCGTCGGCTTCGACAACACCCCGCTGGCGCAGGTGACTTCGCCACCCCTGACCACCATCCACGGCCCGGTCCACGAAATGGGCGCGGTCGCGCTGCGCACCGCGCTTCAGCTGGCCGCCGGGGACCGGATCGACTCCCACCACGTCGAACTGGCCACGCGGCTGGTCGTACGGGAGTCCACGCGGGGGGTGGGCGGGTGACGGGGTTGCGTGGCGACGCAGCCGCATGGGTCACGGGACCGTATTGGGCACGGGGTTGCGGCGTCCCGGATTTACCTATGTTGACATAGGTATCACCGCATACATAGGCTGACGCCGTGCCGGAGAGCAGCAGGGTTCGTCAGAGCCAGAGCGTCGACCGCGTGGCCGAGGGCCTCGCGGCCGCTCTGCCTGTGCTGCACCGGTGCGTCGAGCGGCACGTCGAGAGCCTGCTGCCGTACTCCAAGCCGCCCGAGGCCCAGCTGGCGCTGCTCCAGTACGTCGCCGGGCACGACGGTGTCACCGTGCGCCAGGCGGCCGACGCGCTGCTCATGAAGCCGAACAATGTCAGCGCCCTGGTCACCCGCCTCAGCGAGGCCGGTCTCCTCGAGCGGCACCCGGACCCCGCGGACAAGCGCGTCGTGCACCTGCGGGCCACCGGCCTGACCGCCGAGCGGATCGGCGAGGCCCAGGGAGTCGCCGCGCGGCAGATCGCGGACGCGCTGGGGTGTCTCACCGAGGGCGACCGCGCCGCTCTGGGCTCCGCGCTCGGCGCCCTCGAGGCTCTCGGCCGGCAACTGCGCGACCGCTCGGCCTGACCCGGCCCGGCCAACTCCCGTACGCGTACCGCCCCTTCCGCTGCCACGGAAGGGGCCGGGCGTGCTCCCCCGTATTCACGATTCACGCGCGCACAGGCGCACACCACACGTCTTGAGGATTCCTCGCCCATGTCTGCTGCCGCTGCTCCCGCAGCGCCCACGTCGGCCACCACGCCCCGCGACCGACGCGCCAATCCCTGGCTGACCCTGGTCGCCGTCGCCTTCGGTCTGTTCATGGTGGGCCTCGACGGCTCCGTCGTGTCGATCGCCAACTCCGCGATCGCCGAGGACCTGAACGCCACCACCGCCGAACTGCAGTGGGTCACCAACTCCTATCTGCTGGCCCTCGCCGCCACCCTCATCCTCGGCGGCAAGCTCGGCGACCGCTTCGGCCGCCACACCCTCTACCTGATCGGCGTCGTCGGGTTCACGCTCGCGTCCGTCGCCATCGGTCTCGCCGGGTCGGTGGAGGGTGTCATCGCCTTCCGCGCCGTGCAGGGTGTCTTCGGCGCGATGCTCATGCCCAACACACTCGCGCTGCTGCGCGCGGTGTTCCCGCCGAAGAAGTTCGGCATGGCGGTCGGCATCTGGGCGATGATCTCGTCCGTCGCGACCGCGCTCGGCCCGATCGTCGGCGGACTGCTCGTCGAGCACGTCAACTGGGAGTCCGTCTTCTACATCAACGCCCCCATCGGCGTCATCGCGTTCGTCTTCAGCATCCTGGTGCTGCCGCAGTCCAAGAACGAGGCGGCGGCGAGCGAGAAGTTCGACGTGCCCGGCGTCGTGCTGCTCGCGCTCGGCCTCCTCGCCGTCGTCTTCGGCGTCGTCAAGGGCGAGACGTGGGGCTGGACTTCGGGCGGCACGCTCGGCTCGATCATCGCCGGTCTCGTCGTCCTGGTCCTGTTCGGCTGGTACGAGACCCGGGTCACGAACCCGCTGCTGCCGATGCGGCTCTTCCGCAATCCGGCCCTGACGATCGGAACGATCGTCACCGCGCTGAACTTCTTCATCCTGCTCGGCATGATCTTCTTCGTGATGCTGTATCTGCAGAACGTACGCGGATACTCACCCGTCGAGTCCGGTGTCCGCACCCTGCCGCTCAGCCTGCTGTCCATGGTGGCCGCGCCGCTCGGGGCCAAGCTGACGGACAAGTACGGTCCGCGTCTTTCCATGCCGGTCGGCATGGCGCTCGAAGCGGCCGCCGCGTTCACGATGCTGTCGTGGAGCGCCGACTCGTCGTACACCACGATGTGGGTGCCGTTCGTCATGCTCGGACTCGGTGTCGGCATGGTGATGTCCGCGTCCTCCGACGCCATCGTCGGCAACGCGCCCGTCCGCGACGGCGGGGTCGCCGGTGGCCTTCAGGCCACCGCGCTGCAGATCGGTGGCGCGCTCGGCACATCGGTGCTCGTCTCGCTCATCAGCAGTCGCGTCGGCTCCACACTCACCGGTGAGCTGACGGACGCGGGGGTGCCCGGGCCGGTCGCCACGCGTCTCGACGAGGCGAAGGACGCGGTCTCGATGGGTGTCTCGCCCGTCAGCGACGCGATGCCCGCGCAGCTCAAGTCCGCGGTGACGGAGGGCAGTCAGGCGGCGTTCATGAACGGTGTGCACACCGCCGTCCTCGTCACGGGCGTCCTCGCCGTCATCGGCGCGGTGCTCGCCGTGCTCGGCATCCGCGGCAAGGCCGCGGGCCACGCCGGGCCGGAGCCGGCCGACACACCTGCCGCCGAGGTCCGGGCCGAGACGGTCCCGCTCTCCGTCGGTACGCCGATCAGCGGCCACGTCCGCGGGGCCGATGCCGCCCCCGTGGCGGGGGCCGCCGTCACCTTGATCTCGCTGGGCGGGCGGCAGTTGGGCCGCACGGTGGTCCGCGCCGACGGCTCGTACCGGCTCGACGCGCCGGGCGCGGGCAGCTACGTCCTCATCGCCTCCGCCGACGGCTCCCAGCCGCAGGCCTCCACCGTCGTGGTCGGCGAGGCGCCGATCTCGTACGACATCCTGCTCTCCGGCACCAGCGGCCTGGTCGGCACGGTGACTTCGGCCGAGGGCGGGCAGCCGGTCGGCAGCGCCATGGTGGTCGCGGCAGATGTGCGCGGCGACGTGCTCGCGGCCGGTGTCACCGAACCGGACGGCACCTTCTCCTTCACCGAACTCGTCCCCGGGCAGCTGACGTTGGCGGTGACCGCGACGGGGTACCGGCCGGTCGCGCAACCGGTCGAGGTCGGCGCGCAGGGCGTCACCAGGACCGAGATCGAGCTGCCCGCCGGCTCTCGGCTGAGCGGTGTGGTGGAGGCGGCGGGCGGGCCGCTGGCCGACGCCCGGGTGACCCTCGTCGACACCGCGGGCAACGTCGTCGCCTCCATGGCCACCGGCCGCGACGGTGTCTACGCCTTCGCGGACCTGGACGGCGGCGCGTACACGCTCATCGCGACCGGCTACCCGCCGAAGGCCACCCACCTGTCCGTACAGGGCCACGGGGTCGACGGCCACGACATCGAACTCGCCCACCCCGGCGAGTGACGAGGCCCGGGCCGGACACTGTCGTCCGGCCCGGGTTCGCGCCTCCTCTCAGAACGGTTCATCAGACGGCGGCGATGTCGATGGACTTCTCCTTGAACCCCTGGGCGATCAGGCGCTTCATGACGCGCTTGCCCACCGGATTGCCCGTGAGTTTCCCGGTGACGGCGCGCATGGTGACGTCCTTGCGGGTCTGGGGCACGAACATCGCAAGGCCCCGCGTGCGGCCGGACTTCTGCTGGATGTTCATGAAGGGGCGCAGCTTCTGGTCCCACTCGCGCAGCGCGCGGGGTGTGTTGCCCGGGTTGCGCTGGAGCAGGGTGCCCAGGAGGTCGGCGCCGGCCAGGGCGGTGGACGCGCCCATGCCGGAGTAGAGGGTGAGGCACCACGCGGAGTCGCCGAGCAGGACGACACGGTCGGTGTGCCAGGTGCCCATCTCGACCTGGTGGACGGAGTCGAAGAGGTGGTCGTCGGCCTGCTCGAACTGGTCGAGGAGGTTGGCCAGTACGGGCCCCGCGGGTTCGGGGCCGAAGGCGCGGCGCAGCGACTCGATGGGCGGCCGGCGGAATTGGGCGTCCTCGTCGTCGGTGCGGTAGTTGAAGAGGACGCCGGGTTCGTGGTCGCGGAAGGGGAACGTCCATACGGAGCGGCCGGGTTCGGCCAGGATGAGGCCGTCGCCCTGCCGGTAGCCGGGCACGGGCTCCTTGATGACGGTGGCGCCGATGATGTGGTGGAGCGACCGCATGAACTTCTGGTCGGGCCCGAAGACGAGGCGGCGCACGGTGGAGCGCAGGCCGTCCGCCCCTACGACGAGGTCGAAGCGCTCCGTTGTCTCGGTGACGATGTCGCCATCGGTGGTGGTGCGCAGGGTGACGTCCACGCCCTCGGGATGCTCGTCGACGGCTATGGGTGTGGTGCCGTAACGGATCTCGGTGCGGGGCACGACGGTGTCGTACAGCGCGGCCTCGATGTCGCCGCGCAGGATGAGGCGCGGGTCTCCGGGCAGGTCGCCGTAGCCCATGCCGGGGCGGCGGCGGCCGGACCGGTCGGTTTCGTAGGTGACGCCGTCGGGGTCGGCGCGGTTGCCGATGGCGTCGAGCACGCCCATCCGCTGTGCGGTGGCACGACCGGTCTCGAAGAGGCCGACGAAGTAGCCGGCGGGGCGCCGCGCCGGGGCGCGCTCGACGAGTACCGGTTCCCAGCCGATCTCTCGCAGGCGCATGGCCGTGGCCAGGCCACCGATGCCCATGCCGACGATCAGGGCGCGGGGTGTCTCCATGGCGATCGTGTCCCCTTTCGGGCCACTCTCAGGCAACCCTCAAGTAAGTGGAGAAGCCATCTCCGATTACGGACCCCACCATACCAGCCAAGTGGAGAAACCATCTCCACATAACTCGGTACAGTGGGACCATGAGCCGACGCACCACGCCCGCCCCGCACCCCGAGACCCCGGCGCGCCCGCTGCGGGCGGACGCGGAACGCAACCGGCAGCGCCTGATCGCCGCCGCCCGGGAGGTCTTCGCCCAACGCGGCCTCGAGGTCACCCTCGACGACATCGCCCACCACGCGGGCGTGGGCGTCGGCACCGCCTACCGCCGCTTCGCCAACCGCGAGGAGCTCGTCGAGTCCGTCCTCGAGAACGAGGTGCGGCGGATGCTCGACGAGGCGGAGGAGGCGCTGACCCACCAGGACGCCTGGGAGGCCCTCGTGCACTTCTTCCTGGGCTCCGCGCAGGCGTTCGCCGACAACCGGGGGCTGCGGGACGTCCTGCTGCACAGCGCGCACGGCAGGACCCGGGTGGCCGCCGTACGCGAACGCCTCACCCCGGCCGTCAGCGCCCTCATCACCCGCGCCCAGCGGGACGGCCGGCTCCGCGACGACATCGAGCCGACCGACTTCCCTCTCATCCAGCTCATGCTCGGGGCCGTCACCCAGGCGAGCCGGGACGTCGCCCCCGAGCTGTGGAAGCGCTACGTCATCCTGCTCCTGGACGGTCTCCGCAACGACCGGGACCGCCCCACCCCGTTGGGCCACCGGGCGCTCGACCAGCACGAGTTCGACCGGACGATGACGTGAGGCTCCGGCGGCCCGACGGTTCCCGCGCTGGCGTAGGGTCGTCGGCGTGACAGAGGAGGAGACGACAGCGGGCGGGCCGGCGGCCGGTTCCGGGAAGCGGCGGCAGCGCAGGCAGCCCAGCGACCCCGGTCGACAGCGCGACCCCGTGGGCACGCGCCGGGCGATCCTGACCGCGGCCGGCGCGGAGTTCGGCACGCACGGGTTCGACGGGGCCCGGGTCGTCCGGATCGCGCGGGCAGCCGGCGTGAGTCACCAACTCATCACCTACTATTTCGGCGGCAAGCGGGGGCTCTACGAGGCGCTGAGCGAGCGGTGGCTGTCGACCGCGATGCCGGTCAGTCACGACCTGCCCTTCGCCGAGGCCGTGGGCCGCTTCGTGCGCATGGCCCAGGAGGATCCGGGCTGGGTGCACACGCTCACGCGCGAGGAACCCGGGATGCGGCCGCCCGCCGAGGACGACCGCGCCACCGAGCTGCTCAAGAGCGTCGAGGACCTGCGCGCACGGCAGGCCCGCGGGGAGATCCGCGACGACATCGACGTGGGGGTGCTGTCCCTCGCGTTCTTCGCCGCGTCGGTGGCGCCGGTGGCACTGCCGTGGATCGCCCGTGAGTTCACCGGGCAGGACCCCGCGTCACCGGAGTTCGTCGACCATTACGCCGAGCAGATCGGGCGGATCATCGCGGCGCTCGGCGACGTGACGAACGACAGCGGTCGCACGGAGGAGTAGCGACTCAGCCGGGCGGAAGTCGCCGGGACAGTTGCTGGTGGGCGAGGTGCCAGGCGCCCTGTTCGTCCATCACCCAGACCCGGGTCACGGCGGCCTGGATGACGAACGGCGTCGTGTCCGGAACGAACGCGATCCTCATCTCCTGGAGGCAGCTGACGATCGCCGTGGCGCCGAAGCGGCGGACGGTGACGTCGTAGGTGTCCACCCGGCCGGTCCGGCCGAGGCGACCCGCGTAGTCGAGATAGTCGTCGACGCCGTGCTGGTGGCCGACGGCGGCATGCACGACCACGCAGTCGGGGTGCATGAGAGCCCGCAGCTGCTTTTCCGGGTCGGTCGCCGTCTGTGCGGCGAGCCAGGCCTGCTCGGCCTCTTCCACCGTGAGAGGTGCTGTCGTGGTCAAAGTTCCAGCTCCAGAAGGGGAGTTCGGGACCGGGACGAGCAGGGCGTGAAGAGGCCCTGCGCGTGTTCGTCGTCGGTCAGGACGTCGTCCTGGTGGTCCGGTTCGCCGGCCCGGACGCGCACGACGCACTCGCCGCAGATGCCCTGTCCGCAAGAGAAGGGGGCGTCGACGCCGTTCGCGAGCAGGACGTCGAGGACGCTCTGGTCCTCGGGCACCTCGTACTCGGCGCCCGTAGTGGCCAGGCGCACGGTGAAGCTGCCGCCGTCACCGGCGACCGGCTCCGGCGGCGAGGCGCTGAAGCGCTCCTTGTGCAGGGCGGACGGCGGCCAGCCCAACTCGGCTGCCCCGGCGAGGACATGGTCCATGAAGCCGCCGGGCCCGCAGACATAGACCGCGGTGTCGGGGTCCGGCGGGCCGACGTCCCGGGCCAGGTCGAGGCGCTGCTGCTGGGCCCCGTCGTCGTAGTGGAGGCTGGCGCACGGGTGGCGCTCCAGGTCCGCCGCGAAGGCCGCGTCCGCGCGACCGCGGGCGCAGTAGTGCAGGTGGTAGTCGCCCCCGGCGGCGTCGAGCGCCTGCGCCATCGAGAGCAGCGGGGTGACGCCGATACCGCCCGCGAGGAGCAGGTGTCGGCGCACGGGGGCGAGTCCGAACCGGTTGCGGGGCGCGCCGATCCGCAGTGTGTCGCCCTCGGCGAGGGTGTGCATGGCGCGTGAACCGCCGCGCGACGCAGGGTCGTTGAGCACGGCGATCCGGTACTGCTTGCGCACACCGGGCGGGCCGCACAGCGAGTACTGCCGCACGATTCCCGCCTCACCGACCTGTACGTCGATGTGGGCCCCCGGCTCGTAGGCCCACAGCTCCTCACCGTCGGTCCTGGCCAGATCGAAGACCGCGATCCTCGGTGTCGCGTCGTGCCGCGCCACGACGATCACGTCGATCCAGGGAACGCTCACGTCCTGGCCGCCGTGGTGACTCCGGACTCGACCTGCCGCAGGGGCTCGCCGGGCGCGCCGACGCCGAGGGGGTCGCGGCCCGCCTCGACGTCGTCCATCATCGTGCGCAGCATGCGGCGGAGCATGACGACGCCGCGGTCGGAGGGGGCGAGGGTCTCCTCGGAGTGCCGGGTGATGTCACCCTGGGAGCGCTGGGCCTCGTAGTCGCCGGGGAAGCGCTGCTTCTCCTCCTCGGTCAACTCCCAGTTGTTCTTGCCGTTCTGCTTGATGCCGAAGGCGAACGCCTCCATGCGGCCGGGGTCGGCGGCGCGGATCGCGAAGAACATCCGGTGGTGGGTGTCGTCGGAGGGCACCACCCAGGCCAGCATGTCGTGGCGGGCGTCGGGGGTGACCCTGATGAAGTCGGGCAGCACGATGATGTTCGGCAGTTGGAGCTCCACCGACCAGTTCAGGTCGATGAGCGCGCCGTCGTCACCCTTCTTGTCCTGGTAGCGCTGCACGTACTTCACGCCGAGATCGGTGCGGTGGTACGTGACGCGTTCCGCGACGGTTGCCGGGTCGTAGTAGCTCTCCGGGAAGCCGGTGGTGCCGGTGCCCTGGAACTGAAAGCCGCTGTGAGTGGAGTGCAGCCAGGACGCGTGGACGGGATCCACGGCGTTCTCGAACAACTGGAGCCAGTTGTAGTCCTGTTCCATGCCGGTGACCTCGCAGCCGGGCACCGGCCAGGAGCTGAAGTACTCCTCGCCCTCGCCCAGCGGTTCGAGGCAGTCGTAGCGCGGCAGCGGCGGTTTGCGGTCGGGCGGGCCCATGTAGGCGAAGACAAGGCCGTAGCGTTCCTCGACCGGGTACCAGGGCTGGCGGGCAA
The DNA here is from genome assembly GCF_049844455.1 of Streptomyces fractus. Classification (NCBI taxonomy): domain Bacteria; kingdom Bacillati; phylum Actinomycetota; class Actinomycetes; order Kitasatosporales; family Streptomycetaceae; genus Streptomyces; species Streptomyces fractus. The sequence goes on from NZ_JBMYHI010000002.1 coordinate 1,289,391, forward strand.
GGCCGCGGCGGCGGCCGCCGTCGAGTTCGCAGGCCTGCTCCAGGCAGTGGCCCTGTACGTCGAACTTCCAGCCGTGGTAACAGCAGCGGATGCCGTCCTCTTCGACGCGGCCGTAGAAGAGGCTGCTGCCGCGGTGTGCGCACCGTTCGAAGACGACGCCGGGCCGGCCCTGGCCGTCACGGAAGACGACCAGGTTCTCACCCAACACCCGCGTACGGTGCGGGACTTCACTGGTGAGGGCGGTGGAGCTGGCGACCGGCTGCCAGTAGCGGCGCAGCGCCTCGCCCATCGGGGTGCCCGGACCGGTCTCGGTCAGCCGGGCGTCGTGGGAGGAGGGCTTGCGGCCGTAGCCGGTGCCCGTGTCGGGCGCGGTGGGTTCGGTCATCGTGAACCATCTCCTCGGCGTTGAGGCAGGACAGGGCAGGGGGCGTTGAGGCGACGGGCCGCACCGGCGGATCGCGCGGCCCCAGAAGCGCCTCTGCCGTTTGTACGAGCCTGATGAAATCCTGTCAATGACCCTGACCTGCTTTGATGAATTACTTGCAGACCCCTGACGGAGACGCTCCCCGTCCTGTTACGTTGGCGCCGCGCCGCCGCACCAGGCCCCGTCGAGGGCCCCGGCCGCCGCACGCCCCGAACCGAGAACGCGCCTCGCGAGCACCGCAGTTCAGCGTCTCCCGCGCGTTCCCTCCCCAGCCGAAGGAGACGACGATGCCCGGACCTTCCACATGACCGCCGCAAACGACAGCGACACCCGCACTACGTACGACTACGTCGTCGTCGGCGCCGGGTCGGCGGGCTGCGTCCTGGCCGCACGCCTGGCCGCCGATGCCGACACGCGCGTCCTGCTCATCGAGGCCGGTCCACCCGCAGACCGTGGCCTACTGGTCCAACTCCCTGTCGGGGTCGGCCTGTTGTCCGGCCGCGAATCCATCAGCTGGGGTTACGAGTCGGAGCCCGAGCCCAGCCTGAACGGGCGACGCGTCCCGGTCCCCCGCGGCCGGCTCGTCGGCGGCACGGGGTCCATCAACGGGAACACCCACGTCCGCGCGCACCGCCTCGACTACGACGACTGGGCCAAGGCCGGTGCCATCGGCTGGGGTTGGGACGACCTGCTGCCGTACTTCCGCCGTTCCGAGCGGAGTTGGCGCGGCGACACCGAGCACCACGGCGGGTACGGGCCGGTGGGCGTGTCGTCGGTCGTGGAGCGCGGCCCCTTCGCGCGCCGCCTCGATCAGGGCGCGCGGTCCCTCGGAATCGGCTTCCCGGACCAGACGCAGGGCGGCGATCCCACGGGCGCCGGGCAGAACGAGACCGCGATCCACCGGGGCCGCCGCCACAGCACGGCGGCCGCCTATCTGCGCCCCGCGCTGCGCCGCCACCCCAACCTCACGCTGCTCACCGGCGTACTCGTCGACACGGTCGTCCTCAAGGACGGGCAGGCCGTCGGCGTACGCGTCCTCAAGGGCACGCGAAGTCGTGTGATCCGTGCCGACCGGGAGGTCGTCCTGTCCGCGGGCACCTTCAACTCGCCGCAACTGCTCATGCGTTCGGGTGTCGGAGCGGCCGACGACCTGACCGGCCACGGCATCACCCCGGTCATCGACCTGCCGGGCGTCGGCAAGAACCTCCAGGAACACCCGGCCGTGCCGGTCCTGTTCGACGTCCTCGACCCGGTGACCTTCCACGAGCGACTGCGCGCCGACCGTCTCGCCCGGCATGCCCTGCGCTGGCTCGTGACGGGCACGGGGCCCCTGGCGCGGATGCCGGAGTTTCTGTCCGCGTACATCCGCACCCGCCCCGAACTCGACCGGCCCGACGCGTTCCTCGGCATCATCGCCGGCGGCTTCGCGGCCCGGCCCTGGTTCCCCGGCATCCGCCCGCTGCGCGACCGGAACTGCCTCGCGCTCAACGCCGTCGGCACACCGCTCAGCAGGGGCGAGGTGCGGCTGCGCTCGGCCGATCCTGCCGACGCCCCGCGCATCACGTTCAACCTGCTCACCGAGGCCGCGGACGTGGCAGCGCTGCGCGCATGCGTCCGTACGACCCGCGCGATCCTGCGCAGCCCCGAGGTCGCGCCGATGATCCGGGCCGAGCTCGCGCCGGGCCCTGACGTGCGTACCGACGACGACCTCGACGCCTACCTGCGCGAGCATGCCGGGTCCGCCAACCACGCCTGCGGCACCTGCGCCATCGGCACGTCCGAGGACGCCGTGGTCGATCCCGAACTGCGCGTCCGCGGTGTGCGCGGGCTGCGCGTCGTGGACGCGTCGGTGCTGCCGAGCGTGCCGGGCGCCAACATCAACGCCACCGTCATCGCCGTCGCCGAGAAGGCGGCCGACCTGATCCGCGAGAGGACACCGGCATGATCCGCGAAAGGCCACCGGCATGAGAGAACCCCTGTCGTACGACATCGCCCGCACCGCAGCCGAGGCGGCCCTGGAGGCGGCGCGGGCCGAGGGGCTGCGCGTCAGCGCCGCCGTCGTCAACCGCAGCGGGATCACGAAGGTGGTCCTCACCGACGACGGCGTGGGCCCGATCGGCGTCGAGACCGCGCGCCGCAAGGCGTACACGGCCGCCGTGACCGGGGTGCCGACGGCCGAGTTCGCGGCTCTCGCGGCCTCCCCCGCGATGGCCGCGGCGCCCGCCCACCTCACCGACCCCCAACTCCTGCCCGTCATCGGCGGGTTGCCCATCACCGTCGAAGACGGCGAGGTCATCGGCGCGATCGGCGTCGGAGGAGCGGACGGCGACAGCGACGAGAGGTGCGCGGCCCGCGCCCTGGAGGCCGTCGCGCACCTGACGGCCCGACCCGACCCCGTACGGAACCGACTCCCGGAGAAGAACACACCATGATCGAAGGCAACCTCGTCGTCGAGGGCGTGGCCCACAACTACAACTTCCGGCCCGAGAACTGCGTGAACGAGCACGTCGGCGCCGCCATCGGCGAACACCTCTACCACCTGCACCGGCGCACCAGCGGCCCCGCGTACACCCTCGAACGCTCCACCTACATGCAGGGCGCGGGCTCGGACATCATCGGCCGGGCGCTGCTCGCCGAGAGCCAGACCGATGTCATCGCCTTCCACGAGACCCCCATTTACGGGCACTTCCGCGACGGCGGGTCCGCGCTGGTCCACGGCCTGGAGATGCGCGAGAAGTGGCCGGAGCGCGTGCTGATCTACGGAGCGGTGTCCCCGCTGCGTCCCGGCGCCGTGGACCGAGTGGACGAACTGGTCGAGAAACACCGGGTGAACGCCCTCAAGCTGTACCCGATCGATGTCGTCGAAGGCCGAGTCACCGCCCTGGACATGGGCGACCCCGAGGTCTGTTTCCCGGTGTTCGAGCGGGCCAGGCACCACGGCATCAAGGTCGTGGCCATCCACAAGGCGCTCCCGGTGGGCCCTGGCCCGTCCTCGGCGCTCGGCATGGCCGACGTCGAGGCAGCGGCGCTCGCCTTCCCCGACCTGACCTTCGAGGTCGTGCACGGCGGCATGGCCTTCGTCGAGGAGACGGCGCTCCAGCTGGAGTCGTTCCGCAACATCTGGGTGAACCTGGAGGCGACGTCGTTCATGGCGGTGTACGCGCCACAGCGGTTCGCGCAGGCCATGGGCGCGTTCCTTGCGGCCGGGGCGGGCGACCGGATCATCTGGGCGACGGGCTGCGACGCCGTCCACCCGCGGCCGGTCATCGAGGCGTTCTGGGACTTCGAGATGCCCCGCGAACTGGTCGAGGGGTACGGCGTCCCCGAACTGACCAAGGACGTCAAGGCCGACATCCTCGGCCGCAACTTCCTCCGGATGCACGGCATCGACGAGGCCGGCCTGCGCTCGCGCATCCGGGGCGACGAGTTCGACACCACCGAGCTGGCGCCGCCGTGGGGAGGCCGCATCGAGCCGGCGGCGGACGTCGCGGGTGCCCGGTGACGGCCACGGAGGCGGACGTCCGGGCCGCGCTCAACGAGATCATCGATCCGTGCAGCATCACCGCCGGAGTTCCGGCGGGCCTCGTCGACATGGGTCTCGTCCGGGACATCCGCGTCGACGACGAGCCCTCCGGCGGCACCCGTATCGCGGTGACCGTCGGGGTCACCGAGCCGAGCTGCCTCCTGATCGGCTCGTTCGCGAGCGAGGCGGAGGCCAGGCTCGCGGCGCTCCCCGACGTCCGCGCGGTCGAGGTGTCACTCGACGAGGGCCTGGACTGGTCCGAGGAGAGACTCGCGCCCGAGTACCGCCAGCGGCTCACCGAACACCGCGCGGGCGCACGCCGCCGACTGCCCCTCATCGCCACTCCCCCGGAGGGACACACCGGTGAGCGATGACACCACGACGACCGGGCATGCTGGGATCACCGCGCGCAACGCCGCCGTCATGGGCCGCTACATGGAGGGCCTCAGCCGCGCGCCCAGGCCCCCGGAGCGACTGGATCCGCCACCCGTGCGCGTCATGCGCGACCTCGTCTTCAGCACGCCGCGCACGACCGACGGGGGCCGGGCGGAACTGCGCATGGACCTCTACCTCCCGCAGGGTTCGCCCGCCCCGACACCGGTCGTCGTGTGGCTGCCGGGCGGCGGCTGGCGCGGCCAACGGCGGGGCGTGGGGCCGCGGTTGACCCGCCTGTTCGCCGAGCGCGGCTACGCCATGGCCGACATCGAGTACCGCTCGTCCGACGTCGACCGCTGGCCCGCGCAACGGGACGACGTGCTCGCCGCGCTCGGCCATCTGCGTGCCATCGCCGACGACCACGGCCTGGACGCGGGTGCGATCGGCCTGTGGGGCAGTTCGGCGGGCGGACACCTGGCACTGCTCGCCGCGTTCTCCGACTCCTCAGCGGAACCCGCCGCGGGTTCGGTACGCGCCGTGGTGGCGGGTTATCCCCCTACGGACTTGGCGCACTTGGACGACGACGCCTTGCCGGGCGGCGTCCTCGGTGTGGACCTCTCCGACCCGGCCTGGAACCTGCTCGGCGGTGCCCCGGCATCCAGGTCCAGCGCCGCCGCCGACGCGAGCCCGGCCCGGCAGGTCCACGCGCACGTACCGCCCGTGCTTCTGCTGCACGGTGACGCCGACCTGCTGATCGGTCCGGCACAGAGTCGCCGCCTGTACGACACACTGCTCGCGGCCGGCGCCGAGTCCCATCTCATCCTGGTCCACGGCGCCGACCACGGCTTCCTCAACTCGGGTGACTGGGAGCGGTGCCCGCTGCCGGGCACGCTGCACTCCTCCCGCGCCCCGGGCACCGAACGTCCGGTGTCCCTCTCCCCCGCGCTCGTCGAGCGCTTCTTCGACCGACATCTGCGAACGGACCCATGGAATGCATGAGTTGGTGTCACTGCGCCCCCACGCCGTGGGACGGGTCGCGTCCCGACTCGCCCTGGCGGCGGTGTTCGTCTCCGGCGGCCGCCATGTGTGGCGCCATCCTGACGGCCCGGCCCAGGCCGCGGGCCCCCTTCTCCAGCGACTCCGGGCCTCGACACCGCTCCTCGACCGGGTGACCGACCGCCAACTGGTACGCCTGAACGCGGCCGTTCACGTCGCCGCCGGGGCCGGGCTCGCCACGGGCCGCGCCTCCGGCGTGTGCGCGACGGCGCTCGTGGGCTCGCTCGTGCCGACCACCCTGGCCGCGTTCCCCTTCTGGAAGCAGCCGGAGGGGCCCGGGCGCGCGAAGCAGAAGGGCGAGTTCCTCAAGAACGTGGCACTGGCGGGCGGCCTGCTCGCCACGGCCACTCTCGCCGCCGGTGACCGTCCGCATCGGGGACCCCGGCAACGCCCGTAGGAACAAAGCGAGTTCACGCACAAGAGAGGGCCGGCACACCGCTTCGGTACGCCGGCCCTCTCCTACGTTGTTCAGCTCGCCGCCTCCGACGGGTCCGCACCCTCCCACGCGGCCCGCAGCAGTCGGCGTACGCCCTCGGCCGTCACCGGGCGCGGGTTGCTCGGCGGGGCCGCTTCGAGGATCGCCGCAACGGCGTCGTCGACGTCGGACTCCGCGAACCCGTGATCACACAGCGCGGTCGGCGCGTCCACCGCGCGCCGCAGCCGCTGGAGACCTTCCAGGGCAGTTGCCGCCCCGAAGGCCTCCGCGATCCGCCGCTCGGCCGACGGAGCGGCCGGGGCGTTGAAGGCGAGCACGTACGGCAGCACCACCGCGTGCGTCTCGGCGTGCGGCAGTCCGTACCGGCCGCCCAGCACATGGCAGATCTTGTGGTGCAGCCCCGATCCGGCGGACGAGAACGCGACGGCCGACAGGTACGCCCCGTAGAGCATCTGCTCGCGCCCCGCGTGCCCCGACGGGTCGTCCACCACCGCGGGCAGTCCGGCGTCGAGGGCACGGATCCCCTCCCCCGCGAGCGCCTGGTCCACCGGGTCGGTGCGCGGCGCCCACATCGAATCGCCGCAGTGGGCAAGGGCGTTGAGCCCCGAGGCGACGCTCATCGCGACGGGCAGCGACAGGGTCAGCTCGGCGTCGTACACGATCGTGCGGGGCAGGACGCGGGCGTCGACGCCGGTCGCCTTCCGGGCCCCTTCGGTGAGGCCCCAGACACTGGTCGCCTCGGATCCCGCGTACGTCGTGGGGACGGCCACGATCGGCAGACCTGTGGTCAGCGCGACCGCCTTGGCCAGGCCGGTCGTCGAGCCGCCGCCGACGCTGACCACCAGGTCCACGTCGTGCGAGGCAGCGGCGGCGCGGGCCCGCTCGGCCGTATCGACCGGCACGTGCATCACCACCTCGTCGTGGTGCAGCACCACAGGAACGTCGGAGGTGACGGCCTTGGCGAGGTGAGCCTCGTACGCCGACGAGATCACCATCACGCGCGCACCGCCGAGGCGTTCCACCTCGGCCCGTACCGTCGCCCGCGCCTCGCCGGTCGCGAAGCACACGCGCTGGGCGAGGGTCTCGTGCTCGAACCTCATGTCCCCTGCCTCCTAAGCCTGTTGCAACACGATGTCGAACCGCACGCGGGACCATGTGCGGTCGGACAACGCGCGACCGTCCGGGGTCGGCGTGCCGCCCTCGTGCCGGGTGAACTTCTTGACGAGGGACTCCTTGACGCCGAACACCGCGTCCCGGGCGAGCAGTTCGTCGCCCTCGACGAAGATGTGCGTGATGAGCGTGCGCAGTCCGGGCGCCGTGGCCATGAAGTGCAGATGGGGCGCGCGCAGCGGCGAGCGCCCAGCATGGTCGAGCAGCCTGCCCACCGGGCCGTCGTGCGGAATGGGGTACGGGGTGGGCGTCAGCCCCCAGAAGGCGTACGCGCCCTGGTCGTCGGTGAAGAGGTGCGCGCGCCCGGCCACCCGGCCGCCGTCGTACTGCACGTCGTAGAAGCCGTCGTCGTCCGCTTCCCAGACCTCAAGTCGCGCTCCTGGTACGGGATTTCCCTCGGTGTCGGTGACCGTGCCCTCGACCCAGCAGGGCTCTCCCGGGGCGTCGGCCGCCAGGTCGCCGCCGATGGGGATCTCGGGCGATCCCTCGACGAAGAAGGGGCCGACGACCGTTGCCTCGGTGGCGCCGCCGCCCGCCTCGTGGTTGACGTTGATGGTCTGCATCGAGGCACCGAGGACGTCGGACAGCAGCACGAACTCCTGACGGCGGTCGGTGGTGATGTGTCCGGCCGCGGTGAGGAAGTCGATCGCCTGCTGCCACTCCGACTCCGTCAGGCGTACCTCTCGTATGAAGGAGTGCAGATGCCGGACCAGGGACTGCATGAGTTCCTTGAGGCGGGGGTCCTCGGTGTCCTGGAACGACGCGAGCACGGTCCGTACGAGCTCGTCCTCCACCTGGCGTTGCTGGTCCGGGACGGCGTGGGGCGTGGCTGGGGTCATGGGGGGTGCTCCTCCTGTCGACGACGGTGTCGAGAGTGGTGTCAAGGCTGGTGTCGGAGGTGTTGTCGAAGGTGGTGTCGTCGGCCGGCCGCCGGCGGCCCTCGTCGGTCATGGGGCAGGGACCTGATCGGCGTCGTGCCCGTAGATCCAGCCGTTGGCCACGAGGGGGTCCGCCTCGGCCAGGGACGCGTCGCGGGCGGCCTGTTCGGGGCCGTCCGGCAGGTGGTTGATGTCCCTGCGGGCGTGGCTGATCTCCTGGAGCCGGGCCGTACGGGCGATGCGTACGGCCTCGTAGTCGGCCAGCGCGCGGCCGGGATCGTCGGGCGCGGCGGCGAGACACTGCGCGAGCGCGGCGGCGTCCTCCAGGGACTGGGCCGCGCCCTGGGCGAAGAACGGGTACATGGGGTGTGCCGCGTCGCCGAGCAGGGTGACCGGGCCCCGGCTCCAGCGCGGCAGCGGCGCGCGGTCGAGGAGCGCCCAGCGCCCGGGAACACCGCCCGCCGCGATCAGGTCCGTGACGCGGGGATCCCAGCCCGTGAACTCCGCCGCGAACTCCTCGACGGACGCCGTCGCGGTCCAGGATTCGTCGGTGTAGTCCCCGGCAGGAGCGAACGCGACCACGTTGACCGCTTGCCCGCCCGCGATCGGATAGTGCACGAAGTGCCGGCCGGGGCCGAGCCACAGTGTCTGGGCCGGGCGCAGCGCGAACTCCGGTGCGGCGCCCGCGGGTACGACGGCGCGGAAGGCGCAGACACCGGAGTACGAAGGCGGCTGGGGCTCGGCCACCAGGTCTCGGACGACGGAGTGCACGCCGTCGGCACCTATGACGATGTCGGCGTCGGCCGTGGCGCCGTCGGCGAAGTGCAGGCGCAAGCCGCCCTGTTGCTCCTCGACGGCGGTGCACTTGGCACCCAGCCGGATGTGCTCGCTCGGCACGGCGGACTTGATGGCATCGAGCAGGTCGGCCCGGTGAATGGTGTACGTGCGCTCGCCGTAGAGGTCTTCGCAGACACCGGTCAGCCGCTCCACGGAGAGCACCTGCCCGTCTGCCCAGCGCCGGAACTCCCAGCCCCAGTCGAGAGGTACCGCCCGACGCAGTGCCCGTTCCAGGACTCCGAGGCGGCGCAGCAGCCGTGCGGCGTTCGGCGCGAGGACGATTCCGGCGCCTACTTCGGTGAGCGCGGAGGCCTGCTCGTGGACGGTGGCGGCGAGGCCCGCGCGGCGCAGGAAGGCGGCAGCGGCGAGGCCCCCGATTCCGCCGCCGACGACCGCGATGCGCGGACCGGATCGGGAAGCGCGCTCGGTGACGTACATCGAAGACTCCTTCGTCTCAACGTGAACGTGGCGATGGCGATGGCGATGGCGATGGCGATGGCCTGATCCTCACGGACACCCCGCACACCGGGAACGGCTATGTTCATTGAACGGACAACGCCGTAGGGTCGGCACAGGGAAACGGAGTCGTGATGGTGTGATGCCGTACTCGAACCAGCCCGGGCGCAGCGTCAGTTCGCGATTGTTCGAGGTCCTCTTCGCGTTCCGCACCGGCCGCTCCCGGCTCACTCTCTCGGATCTCACCCGGGCGACCGGTCTGCCGCACGCGACCGTGCGGCGTCTCGCCCTGGAACTCGTGGACGCGGGTGCCCTGGACCGGGCTCCCGACGGCGGTTTCACCGTCGGAATCCGCCTGTGGCAACTGGGAACGCTGGCGCCGCTCAGCGTCCCACTGCGCACGGTCGCGCTGCCGTACATGGACGACCTGCACGCGGCACTGCGCCAGCACGTGCAACTCGCCGTCCTGGAAGGGACATCAGCCGTACTCGTCGAGCGACTCTCCGCCGGACACGCCGTCGATGTCACCTCACAGCCCGGCGGACACCTTCCGCTGCACAGTTCGGGCGTCGGCAAGGTCCTGCTCGCCCACGCAGCGCCGGACCTCACCGACCGGATCGTCGGGGCGGGCCTCGCTCGCGTCACCGACCACACCGTCACCGAACCCGCCCGGCTGCGGGCCGAGTTGGCGGATTGCCGGGAGACGGGTGTCGCCTACGTCCGCGGGGAGACGTCACCCGGCGTGGACTCGGTGGCCACCCGGGTCCTCAACGCCGAGGGGGAGGTGGTCGCCGCTCTATCGGTCGTCGTCAGCGCCGGGACGGTCGACCTGCGGACGGTCCGCCCGGCCGTGATCGCCTGCGGCCTCGCGGTGTCCCGCAGCCTGGGGTGGCACCCGTCCGTCGGCACGCGGCAAGCGCGACACGGCAGCCCATTCAGGCAGTGACAGTGCTCAGGCGATGACCGTAGAACTGGGCGGCAGGTGGACGGTCATGATCAGGTGGCAGGCCGTGTCGCCGTCGCCGCGGTAGCCGTGGGACACGTCGCCGTCGAACGTGGCGGTCTGTCCGGCCTCGACGGGATGCTCCGCGCCGTCGACCACCAGGACCATGCGCCCGCTGGTGACACTGACGGTCTCGACGACACCGGCCTGGTGGGGATGGCTCGGGTATTCCTCGCCGGGGTTGAGGCGCCACCGCCAGACCTCGACCGGGGCGGGGCCCGATGTGGTCAGCATCAGCCGGGCCTCGCCGCCCCGCTCCCCGGCCCACAGCGGCATGACGGCGTCCGCCGACACCACGCGCACCCGCCCCTGGGCCGGCCCCTCCATCAGGGCGGACACCGAGACGCCGAGCGTGTCGGCCAGCCGGACGAGGGTCGCGAAGTTCGGGTTGCCCTGGGCCTTCTCCAGGCCGACCAGGGCCCCCTTGCTGACCTTGGCCCGGCGGCCGAGTTCGTCCAAGGACAGACCCGCGCGGGTCCGGGCCGAGCGGACATTGTGTGCGAGCGTGCGCAGGGCTTCCTCTGTCTCGGCCACTGATCACCCTCCTTCCCCGCCACCGGTCGGTGGAGTACACCACCCGGTCGTTTGGTTGACAACACTTGGTCGGTTCATTGTACCGTTGAGTCGTTCTACTGTAACGGCAAGGAAGCGTCACGTGATAGCTCTACTGCTGGCCCTGGGCAGCTCACTGGCCTATGGATGCGCCGATTTCCTCGGCGGCCTGGGTGCCAGGAAGGCGCACGTGCTGCGCACCGTGATGGTCGCGGCCCCGGCCAGCCTGGCGGTCGAGCTGATGCTGTGGCCCGTGCTCGGCGCCTCCTTCAGCCCGGCCACCGTCGGCTGGGGCGCAGCCTCCGGGGTGGCCTCGGCCGCCGCCTTCGCCCTGCTCTACAGGACCCTCGCCATCGGCCCGATGAACGTACTCTCGCCGGTGACCGCGCTGGTGTCGGCCGCGCTTCCGGTCGCGGTGGGCCTGCTGCAGGGGGAGCACCTGGGCCTGATCGGACTGCTCGGCCTCCCGCTCGCGCTGGTCGCCGTCGTACTGGTCAGCGCCGGACATGGCGCGGGCGCCGCCCGCCCGTCGCGCACGGCGCTGCTGCTGGCCTTCGGAGCGGGCGCCGCCATCGCACTGCAACTGGTCTTCCTGCACCAGGCACCGTCCGACAGCGGGGTGGCGCCGCTGATCATCGGCAGGGCGGTCTCGTCGGCGGTGACCCTGGCCGCGGCAGGGCTCATGCACCGCAGGCTCGGCCCCGAGAAGCCCGCCTACGCCCTGTCGGCCACCGCCGGTGTGCTGGATTCGCTGGCGAACCTGCTGTTCCTGCTCGCCGCGCGCAGCGGCGACCTCACGGTCGTAGCCGTGATCACCGCCCTGTATCCGGCCGGGACGGTGCTGCTGGCCCGCGGTGTGCTCGCCGAACGCATCCACAAGATGCAGCTCGTCGGCCTCGGCACGGCAGCGGTCGCGGTCAGCCTCCTCGCCCTCACCTGAACGACGCCGCACCCTGATCCCCATCCCCACCACTACCGATCCCCATCCCCACCATCACCCCCACCATCGCTCTCCCCACCCGGAACGGAGCCCCGCCCGTGACCACCTTCCGTATCGCCCCCGCCGTCGCCGAAGCCTTCCCCGACACCCTCATCGCCGTCGTCATCGCCTCCGGCATGCGCGGCCACGAGCCCTGGCCCGACACCGCCGCGGCACTCGACGACCTCGAACAGCGCGTCGCCGACGGCACGTGGGCACCCGCTGACGAGCACGACCCGCGGATCGAGGCGTGGCACACCGCGTACCGTTCCTTCGGCACCAACCCGCGCCGCATTCGCCCCAGCGTGGACGCGCTCGGCCGCCGCTTCGCCAAGAAGGGCACGCTGCCGCGCATCAACCCGGCCGTCGACTCCTACAACGCCGTCTCCGTCCGTCACGGCCTGCCCGCCGGCGCCTTCGACCTGGACCATGTCACGGGTGACGTCGAGATCCGATACGCGGACGGCGCCGAGGAGTTCACCCCGCTCGGCGAGCCCGAGACGATCGAGAACCCCAAGGCGGGCGAGATCATCTACACCGACACCACCGGCGTCCTGACCCGGCACTGGAACCACCGCGACGCGCACCGCACGCGCGTCACCGAGGACTCCACCCACGTCGCCTTCTTGATGGAAACCCTCCACGCCACCCGCGACGGTCACCTCCTCACTACCGCCGCCGAGGAACTCCACGGCCTGCTCCTGCCACACACCAAGCAGACGCGCGTGTACTACCTCAGCGCGGAACAGCCCGAGGTCGACGGGGGCGCCCACTCCTCGTCGTGACCGACTCGCCGCATACGACCCACCAGAACCGAACCACACTGCGAGGACACCGATGAGCACCACGAGCCTGCCCCGGCAGGAATGCGCGATCACCATCCTGGGCGGCCCCACCGCCGTCATCGACCTCGGCGGGCTGCGCATCGTCAGCGACCCGACCTTCGACGAGCCGGGCGACTACGGGTACCTCGTCAAGACCACCGGCCCAGCTGCCGACGAGGACGCGGTGGGACCCGTCGACCTGGTTCTGGTCAGCCACGACGCACACGCCGACAACCTCGACGACCGAGGCCGCGAATTCGCCGAGGCCGCCCCTGTGTTGCTCACCGGCCCCAAGTCCGCGAGCCGCCTGGGATCGTCGGCCATCGGACTCCGCCCCTGGGCCGCCCACGCCCTGCCGCGCCCCGACGGCTGCGGCGATCTGACCGTGACGGCGGTCCCCGCGGTCCACGGCCCAGAGGACGGCGAACGCGACGCCGACGGCAACATCAACTGCGAGGTCACCGGGTTCGTGATCACCGGGCAGGGGCTTCCCACCGTCTACGTGAGCGGGGACAACGCCTCGATCCGTACGGTCGCGGAGATCTCCCGCGAGGTGCCGGGCATCGACGTGGCCGTTCTGCACGCGGGCGCGGCACGCGTCCCGGCGAAGTTCGACGGCCGACCGCTGTCCCTGGACAGCCGCAGCACCGCCGCGGCGGCCGCCGTCCTCGGCGCGGACCTCGTCGTCCCGGCCCACTACGACGGCTGGGCGCACTTCTCCGAAGGCCGGTCCGACATCGAGCACGCCTTCTACGAGGCCGGCCTGTCGCCCCGTCTCGCGGTCGCCGACCACGGCACGTGGGTGCCACTCCCCCGCTGAACCGCCCACGCCCGCAGGAAAGTTCACCCACCCCCGCTGATACGCATCGATCTCATCCGCGTCCGCCGAACACCCCCGCGGCGAAGGCACGGACCTCGTCCAGGACGCCCATCCCGTCGTGGGCCAGGCCGGGGACTATGTCCAGGGTCGTTCCGATCCCCAGTGAGCGGTAGTTCTCACGGAGCGCCTTGATGCGCTCGACCCGGGTGCGGCCGGCGGCGTCCGCGCCGTCCATCCAGTTGGAGTCTCCGGGGTTGTTGATCTCCCAGGTCTCGGTGTCCTCCGCGCCGACCACCAGGTGGACCGGGACCTCCCGTATCCGGTCGAGGTGTCCAACGGCACACAGCACACCACCACTTGACCGCTTCCAGCGCCCGCCCTCCACCACCTCGGAATCGACACACTCGGTGGTGACGACCCCCACCGGCGCCGACGGCTCCGTGGGGTCAAGGCCGAGGCTCCGGCCCCGGCACGTAACGCACGGGAAACCGGACGCGCCCCCTCCCGGTAACAGGTGCTGCGTAGGAAGGGCACATCACCCGCGCACACCACGTGTCACCACGTGGCATGTGTATACCGAGATACGACGAGGGGCCCTGATGTCACACGAGCCGCGCGTGCCGAACCACCTTCCCGGTACGCCCGACGCCGAGTCCGCGCAACTGCCCATCGTGTACGAAGCGTTGGCGTCCCAGCTCGGGCGGCGCGGGCTGTTGCGCATCGCGGCGGGGCTCGGCGCGGCCGGCGGGATGGTGGCAGCTGGAGCGCAGTCCGCCGCGGCGGCACCCTCCCGGCCCGCAGCCGTCTCCCGCCCGCAGCGCATCCTGCAGCCCGGCAAGGGCCCCATCCACGGTCAGCACTATCTGCGTGCCACGCCGGACACCGTCCGCTGGGGCTACGTCCCCGCCCGCGACGCCGAACCCGCCCTGCGCATACGGTCCGGCGAGACACTGACCGTCGACGCCCTCTCGCACGAAGGGCTGCTCGAGGACCAGGGCCGCGACCCGGTCGCCTGGTTCGCGGAGCACGGTGTCGGCGAGGAACAGGTGTTGCGGGACGCGGTCGACCTCGCCCGCGACTACACACGTACGCCCCGCTCCTTCGACACCGACGGCCCGCACGTCGTCCTCGGCCCGGTGCATGTCGCGGGCGCCGAGCCCGGTGACGTACTGAAGGTGGAGACGCTGTCGCTGTTGCCGCGCGTACCCTACGGCGTCGTATCGAGCCGGCACGGCAAGGGCGCGCTCGCTCGCGCCAAGGACGGCGGCGCCCCCGACGGCATCACGCTCGACGAGGTCATGCCGCCCGTCGCCACGGACGGAAGGTCATCGGCCGAGGACCCCGAACACTACGGAAACGTCTCGGTGTTCACCCCCATCCGCAGCGGCGGCGGCAACGGGGACGGACACGGCATACTGCCCCTCGACGGACCGGGCGAGGTCACCTTCCCGCTCAACCCGCACATGGGTCTGATGGGCACCGCGTACGCCGACGCCGACACACTCACCGACCCGCTCCTGAACTCGATCCCGCCCACCCTCGGCGGCGGCAACATCGACATCCGCCACCTCGGGTCGGGCTCGACCTTCTACCTCCCCGTACACGCCGAGGGCGCCCTCTTCCACACCGGCGACCCGCACTTCGCGATGGGCAACGGCGAGGTGGCACTGACCGCGCTCGAGGGCTCACTGCGCACGACGTTCCGGCTCACCGTCTGCAAGGCCGGATCCGGCGACGCCCCTTCGGTCGCGTACCACTACCCGTTCGGCGAGACCGACGAGGCGTGGCTGCCGATCGGCCTCTCCGACCCGGACGGCGCGGCCGGAGCCAAGGGCCAACTCTCCGACCTGGACGTCGCGATGCGCCGCGCGGTCGTCAACGCCCTCGACTTCCTCCAGTCCGACCTCGGCATGAGTCGCCCGGTCGCGTACGCGTACCTGTCGGCGGCGGCCGACTTCGAGGTGTCCCAGGTCGTCGACCGGACCACCGGGGTGCACGCGGTCATCAGGAAGCGGGACTTCGGACGGTAGGCCGCACCTCCTCCTTCCACCACCGCACGATGACACACCAGTTGAGGAGTTTCGTACGCATGCAGGCAGTCAATCGAAGGGGTTTCCTCGCTCTCGCGGCCGCGGCCGGCGCCGGAACGGTGCTGCCGCTCGGCGCACCCCCGGCCACCGCGGTGCCCCGCCCCGCCACCCCCGACCCCACCGTTTGGCGGGAGTACGGCACGCCGCTGGTGTCAGGAACCGGGCACGGCCCGCTGTCCGGGCTCAGTGTCGCCGTCAAGGACCTGTTCGCGGTCGCCGGGCACCGGGTCGGCGCGGGCAACCCCGCGTGGCTCGCCGAGAGCCGCCCGCAGGACTCCACGGCCGCGGCGGTCGCCGCGCTCCTCTCGGCAGGCGCCGACGTCGCAGGCATCGCCCGCACCGACGAGTTCGCGTACAGCCTGGCCGGCACCAACGGCCACTACGGTACGCCGCCCAACCCCGCGGCCCCCGACCGCATTTCGGGCGGCTCGACCTCCGGCCCGTCCAGCGCCGTCGCGCTCGGGCAGGCAGACATCGGCCTCGGCACCGACACCGGCGGGTCGATCCGCATCCCCTCCTCCTACCAGGGCCTGTACGGCATCCGCCCGAGCCACGGCGCGGTGTCCACCGCGGGGCTGCTGCCGCTCGCACCGTCCTTCGACACGGTCGGCTGGATCGCCCGCGACGCGGACACGCTGCGCGCAGCCGGCCGGGTCCTGCTCCCCCGCGCGGACGGGCCCGTGCCGTCGGGCGCGGTGCTCTCCCAGGAGATCGTCGACGTGGCCTCGGCGGAGGTCGCCGCCTCGGTGCGGCGGGCGGTGGCCGGCTGGCGCGGCGCCTCGGATCTGCCGCGGCCGCGCACCGTACGGTTCGACGCGGGCGTGCTGCCCGGCTGGGTGCGCGCCTTCCAGACCAAGCAGGGCGTGGAGGCCTGGCGGCAGTGGGGCCCGTGGGTGTCTCGGCACTGGGACTCGCTCAACCCCGATGTCCGTGCGCGCTTCGAGACCGCTTCGGCCTACACCTCCGCCGACCTTGCCGCCGCCGAACGCGTGCTGCGCGAGGCCCGGGCCCGCGTCGACGACCTGCTCGGCGACCGGATCCTCCTCCTGCCGTCCGCGTCCTCCGTGGCCCCCACCCGGGAAGAGGCCTCCATCGGCGGCCCGGCGATCGAGGAGACCAGGGCCCAGACCTTCCAACTCACCTGCCTGGCGGGCCTGTCCGGCCGCTGCGCCATAAGCATCCCCGTCCGCAGCCGCACCGCCCCGGTGGGCCTGTGCCTCGTCGGGCCGCGGGGCAGCGACCGGCATCTGCTGGATCTCGCGGTACGGGTGGCGGCGGCGACCGTGTCGGTGCCGGACAAGGGACATCGTCCCGCCGGGTGAGCGCGCCCGGCACGCACAGGTCGGGGCCGGGCCGGCCGGGACCACTGCCCGATGAGCTGCACTGTCCTCACTGGCCCGCAGCCACCTTCACGCTTGCCCCACAGCCACGTTCACGGTAGCACCGGCGGACGGAACTCCCCCGGACCCGCGTCGCGGCACCGGTCGAGCCAGTAGCGGCGCGGCTCGGTGGGCATGACGTCCCCGCCGGCCTTCACAATGCCCGGCACCTCCGCCGGTTCGTGGTCGATGAACGTCGTAGGTCGCCCGCGATCTCGGGTGAACGCCGAGACCCTGCGGAATCGGGTCCGCGGGCGTAAAGCGACGGGCACGGGCGGCGGCACGAGGAAGCGCATGACCATCACAGACAGTCCGCAAGGCTCCGAGCGGGGCCGGACGGCCGCCGAGCTCGAGGCAGAGATCGAATCGCTGCGAGCGGCCCGCAAGGAGACCGCGACGGTCGCCGAGGAGAGAGACGTCGTACGCAAGGCGACGAAGTTTTTCGCGCAGGAGATGAGCTGGTGACCAGCCGCTATCAGTTCATCGAGGATCTGCGCGCGACCCACGAGGTCAAGCGGCTGTGTGATGTGCTCGACGTGAACCGCTCGGGCTACTACAAGTGGGCCGACACCCGGGAGTTCCGCATCGTGGGCACCCACCTGCGCAAGAAGGTTCGCACGACCGTGCCTGAATCCTGTGCGGCCCCGGTGCCCGACCTGTCCCAGCGGGACTTCACCGCGCCCGCGCCGAACGTGAAGTACATGGGCGACATCACGTATCTCCCGGTCGGTGATGGGAAGTTCCGCTGTCTGGCAACGGCCACCGACTGCTTCAGCCGCCGCGTGGCAGGCTGGTCGATCGCCTCCCACATGCGCACCGAACTCGTCGAGGACGCCCTGAAGATGGCCGCCGCCACCCGCGGCATCCTCGACGGAGCGGTCTTTCACGGCGATATCGGAACGCGATACGCCTCGAAAGACTTCGCCAAGCTGTGCGAGAAGCTCGGCGTGCGGCGATCTCGTCGTGCGGTCGGAACGAGCGCGGACGACGCCGCCTGCGAGAGTCTTCACTCCTCACTGAAACGCGAGATCCTCAAGGGCGCCGCGGCTGGCACGGGACCGTCACCTGCCGTCGCAGCGTGTTCCGTTGGCCCGCCAGGTACAACACAGCGCATAACGCTATGAACCCGTGTCCACCTACCAGGGAGAAGCGCCGAAGTGGCGGGGCAGGGGATCAGCCTCCGGAGCCATCGTGGGCAGCCGGCATGAGAACCATCCCTGCCCCACCCGCGCAGTCCCAGATTCGCGAACCCGTGGGACGCACTCAAAGAGGCAGGGCACCTTGAGCGCGCCGCGCCATGCCATGTGCCGCGCACGCACGCCCCGGCGGCGGGACGCGGAGCTTAGACTCCGCTCATGACGGGGCTGCGGATCGTGGTGGCCGAGGACTCGCTCCTGGTGCGCGAGGGCGTGCGACGGGTGCTGGAGTCCGACGCGCAGATGGCCGTCGCCGCCGCCTGCGGCGACCTGCCCGGCCTGCTGGCCGCCGTAGCCGAGCACCGGCCGGACGTGGTGGTGACGGACATCCGGATGCCGCCGACCGGCACCGACGAGGGCCTTCGTGCGGCCGCCGAACTGTGGGCGTCACATCCGCGTACCGGGGTCGTCGTGCTCTCACAGTACGCCGAACCGGCCTACGCTTCCGCCCTGTTGGAGCAGGGCAGCGCCGGGCGCGCCTACCTGCTGAAGCAACGGGTCGGGGAGCCGCGGGAGCTGCTCGCCGCGGTGCGGGCGGTCGCAGCGGGCGGGTCGGTGATCGACCCAGTGGTGGTGGAGGCCCTCGTCGCAGAGTCGGCGGCGCGCCGCTCCTCCCCGCTGAGCGGGCTCACCGCCCGGGAGCGGGACGTGCTCGCGGAGATCGCCCGCGGGCGGTCGAACGCGGGGGTGGCCAGGGAGCTGTTTCTGACCGAGCGCGCGGTGGAGAAGCACATCAACACGATCTTCGCCAAGCTGGGCCTCGGGGCGCAGCCGGACATCAACCGCCGGGTCGCGGCCGTCCTGATGTTCCTCACGGAGCAGGGCGGCCCGAAGACCTGAGGACGCGCCGCCGACCAAGGGTGTTGGCCTCACTACCCGGTGAGGCCAACACCCTTGGTTACGAGGGCAGTTCACCGCACGCTGGAGGAGTGGATGTTCTGGTGGTGGACGACCAGGCCCCGTTCCGGACGGTGGCCAGAACCCTGGTGGGCTTGATCTCCGGGTGGCGCGTGGTCGGCGAGGCCGCCAGCGGCGAAGAGGGTGTCGAACTCGCCCTGCGGGAGCGGCCCGACCTGGTCCTGATGGACGTCCACCTGCCGGGCATCAACGGCATCGAGGCGGCGCGCAGGATCACCGCGCGGGACGAGGCGGCGGTCGTGGTACTGGTGTCCACGTACGCCGACGAGGACCTCCCGTCCGGGGCGTCGTCCTGCGGGGCGGCCGGGTACGTGCGCAAGGACCGGCTGTCGCCGCAGGTGCTGCGGGAGTTCGCGGGGTAGAACGGCCGCGGCGGGAGGGTCCGGAGGTGTCCGGCCTCTCTCTGGACGATCAGCGGATCTTGAACGTGCTGCAGAAGATCAACCGTTCAGCGGACACACCCTTTGCCGGACGCTCGGGCACTGCACTGTCCGAGGTGGTTGCCGACCCGGCCGTCCGCCTCGCGCGGCGACCACCGGGGACGAGGTCCACGGCGGCACGGCCGCCGCACCCTCACCGCCCACACGCCGGCACCGTCCCCCGCACCGATGTCCCCCGGCCCGGCGCGGACACCACCTCCATCGTTCCGCCGACGGCTCCCAGGCGGTCCGTCATGTTCACGAAGCCGGCGCCCTCCTCGGCGCCGGCGAAGCCCTGTCCGGTGTCCGTGACCGTGAACCGGAGTCCGCCGGGGTGGGCCGCCACCACCACGTCGATCTCCGCGTCCCCGCCCGCGTGCTTGCACGCGTTCTGCATGGCCTCCAGGCAGCAGAAGTAGACCGCCGCCTCCACCTCCTCCCCGTACCGGGCCGCCGGCGGCTCCACCTGCACCGTGCACGGGAGCGCGCAGCGGCGCGCCGCCGAGAGCAGGGCGCGTTCCAGGCCGTGGTTACGCAGCAGCGGCGGGTAGATGCCGTGGGCCAGCTCGCGTACCGCGGTGATCGTCGCGGTGACATCGGTCCGCAGGTCCGCCATCAGGTCGGACGGCGACGTCCCGTTGCCCAGCAGGTGCTCGGCGAGGCCCAGCTTCACCGACAGCGCCACGAGGTGTTGTTGCGCCCCGTCGTGCAGGTTCCGCTCGATTGCCCGCCGCGAGGCGTCCGCCGCGGCGACGATCCGCAGCCGCGAGGCCTGCAACTGGGCGTTGCGTTCCTGGAGTTCGGCCAGCGACGCCTGCAACGCGGAGTCCAGGCGTACGTTGTGCAGCGCCAGGCCCACCTGCCGGGCCAGCTCCACCAGCACTCGCTCGTCCTCCTCGGTGAACGGTTCGTCCAGCGGGGTGCGCCGCACCACCAGCAGGCCGAGGAGTTCGCCGAGGTGCGTGGCGGGAGCCACCCGCAGCGTCCCGGCGCCGGCCGGTGCGGACGCGGGGCTGCCGTCCGGCAGCAGGTCCGGCTCGAGGAGGCCGGGCAGCCACATCTCCGCCCATGGCTCCCCGCCGAGGCGGGTCCGCCCGGCGACGGCCCGCTCGCGGTCGGTCAACTCCAGCCGCCGTGGGGGCAGTTCCGGCACGGACACGGTGCGGGTCAGCGCGGCCGCCGCGGTGGTCCCAGGCGGGACGGCACCGGCGTCCACCCACGCCTCGGCGCCGCCCGGGCCCATCGCCTCCCGCAGCGATTCGACGAGTTGGAGCAGTAGCTCGTCGAAAGGCACGGCCCGGCTCATCCGGGCGGCGAAGGAGCCCAACATCTCGTGCGCGGACGGACCGGCCCGACCGAGGAGCCGCTGCGCGAACGCGACCAGCCGTGCCCGTACGGGCAGCGCGAGGAGGGCGACCAGCACGGCGGCGACCACCCCGAAGGCCAGCACCTCGCGTTCCCCGTTCGACGGCGCCCGCCCGAGCCCCAGCACCACCACCACGTACACACCGCACACAAGGAGCGCGAGGCCCGCCACCACCACGGCCTCCACCACGGCGCGTTCGGCGCCCCGCTCGCCCGCACCGGTGCCGCCCGCCGCGACGCCCGCCACGACGGCGATGAGCACCAGCGGCAGCACGGCCGCCAAGTGATGGGGCACGCCGATCAGTAGACGCACCGTCACCACAAGCACGACACCGGCACCCGCCACCAGCACTCCGGCGCCCACCCACTGCAGCGTACGCCGCTCCCCCGGCCCGGCTCGGACACACCTCGACGCCACCGCGACGGCGCCGGCCGCGGCCACCGCCACGGTGCCGGCCCACAGCAGCGCCACGCCGTCCCCCGCGAGCCGCGCCACCGACCATCCGAGCGCGACCGCCGCCCCGGCCCCGGCGACGATCCGCCGCGGCGCCGAACCCAGTCGGGCGTCCGGCAGGGCGAGCGCCACATACAGCCACCCGTACAGAACCAGCGGCGCCAGCGCGGGCACCAGCGCCGCGCCCAGGTGCACCACGGCCAGCAGCACCGCGGTCACCGCGACCCCATGTCGCCGCCGCTGCACCCCGCCCGCCACCGCCCACGCGCCGGCGAGCACCACGAGCCCCGCACCCGACTCCGTCACGTCCACCACCCACCGACACCGCCCGCACGACGCACGGCCATCACCCGCCTACTCCGCCCGAAGGACCTGGCCCACCTTCAGCCGGGCCGCGCGGCGACCGGGCCAGGTAGCCAGGAGGTTGGCTGCGACCACGGCCAGCGGGCCGGCCAGCAGCAGTGCCCAAACGGCCAGTGGTGGCTGGTAGTCAAGGGGGGTGCTGGCCGCCACCGCCCGCCACAAGGTGCGGCCGGTCGCCACGCCCAGCGGCACCCCGAAGGCCAGGCCGATCAGGGCGAGCGTGGTCGCCTGGGTGAACACGAGGAGCCGGCACTGGACGCGGGTCATGCCCAGGGCTCGCAGAACGGCGACGTCGTGCCTTCGCCTGCGAACCGCGGTCGCCAGCGCGTGTCCTACCGCCCCGATCGCGAGGACGAGGAGGAACAGTCCCAGGACGACGGGCAGCGCACGCACCTCGCGAACCTCGGCAGCCTCGTCGGGCGGCTGCACCGCGGAGATGTCCATGGCCGCCGGGACGTGCATCGCCTTGGAGGCTACCTTGGCGAGCCGCGTTCCCTCCTTGTTCAGAGCCTGCTCGGACGCGTGGTCCACGGCGGGCCTGGCGTGGTCGAGTTGGATCAGCAGCAGATGGAACTTGTAGCCGGAGCCGAAGAGTTGGCGGTGCCCGCCGGGGGTGATCCACGCGCCCTGGTGGTACGCGTTGTGCGGGCCCTCCGGGACGAATCCGATTCCGGTCACCTTGAAGGCGCCCTTGTGGTTCTCGTCGCGCCCGACCACGTCCACCCGGTCGCCCACCCCGGCGCCGGCGCGTTCCGCGCTCGTCGGAGCCAGGACCACCTCCCGTGCGTTGCGGGGCATCCGGCCCTGTGTCAGCACCGTCGGCAGCCGGCCCACTCCGACGGGACCGCAACTCCAGGTGGCCACCGGCTCACCGTTGACCACGGCGATACTGTCGAGGGTGTCTGTCACCGAGGCGACCTTCGGGTCGCCCGCCACCGCCTTCGCCCCGGTCCGGGTGCGCTCCGGTTTGCCCGCGATCTCGTGGCTGTTGAAGCCCGCGTAGACACCGAGTTGGAAGGTGACGCCGAAGCGTTCGGGGTGCTGTGCCGCGTCGTTCACCCCGGCGGAAAAGGTGAACGCGGCCAGCACCCCCAGCAGCCCCACCACCGCCCCCACCAGGGCAGGACGCACCGGCACCGCGCTGCGCCCCCGGCCCGGTTCCAGGGCGAACCGCACGCCCACGACCACCGGCACCGGCAGGCCGAGTCGCCCGGCGGCCCGTGCCACCGCCGACCGCCGCGGCGAGGGCGCCACCCGATCCGCGGCCAGCGCAAGCCACGCCGCCGCCGACGTGCCCGCCCATGCGGCCGCCGCGACCAGGACCACGCCCGGCGCCAGGACCCGCCAGTCCACGTCCAGGCCCGGGTTCGGCTCGAACCGGGCGCCCGCCGCGATCGGCATCCACTGCGAAGCCACCACCGCGGCCACCGCTCCGAGCAGGGCCCCCACCAGAGCCGCCAGGCCGGCTGCCGCACCGGCCCCCGCGCCCGCCTGACGGGGCGTCATCCCCATTGCCCGCAGCACACGCAGCTCCTCAGCGGCAACGGACGCGTATCGGGCGAGGAGCTGACCCACCAGGAACAAGGCGGCGACCAGCGCGGCCAGGCCGAAGGCCAGCAGGCTCGCGCTCTCGAAGCGGACCACGTGGCGGTCGTGGGCCGCCTGTTCGGCCCGGTTCCACACGTCGATGTCGTCCCGTCCGGTCACCCGGGCGAGGTCCTTGCGGAACCGCGGCACATCCGCCGCGCCGTTCTTCAGCCGGACCAACGCATTCACGTACGTGGTGTGCTTCGCACCGAGAATGTTCTTCGGGTAGCGGCGCATCACCTCGGGTGTCGCCAGCAGGCCGGGGCCTTGACCGGGTCCCACCGACAGCCAGTAGGAGCGGACGACGCCGACGATCGTCGCCCGGATCACCGGGCCGCGCAGCCGGCCGGCACTGTCGCTGCCGTCGCTGCCCTCGGTCTGGATCCGGTCCAACTGACCGGGCGTGGCGAGGCGCAGGGTCAGGTGGTCACCAACGCCTTTGCCGTACTTCTCGGGGAAACCTGGGGAGACGACTACCTCGTCCACGCGGTGCGGGTCGTAGACCCGTCCCTCCAGGACCGCCGGGCGCTCGACGGTGCGCAGCATCTCGCCGTCGCCCGGCGGGAATCCGACCGCGTCCACGGGGATGCCGTCGACCTGGAAGCCGCTCACCGCGAACGTGGCCAGCGCGGCCACCTCAGGCAGCTTCCGGATTGGCTCCCAGTCGAACTTGGGATCGTTGGGCAGGGCCACCGCGTCGACGGGACGGCTGTTCTCAAGGAGCCGGTCCAGGGACGTGGAGCCACGGATCGCCCCCGCCACCGACGCCATGACGGTGCCCGATGCGAGCGCCACCAGGAGCGCGAGGACCGTCAACGACGGTGCGCGACGGCGCAGTTCGATGCGCACCCACAGCAGTACGGCGGTCATCGGCCCGGCTCCTCGCGTGTCGCCCCTACGCTCCCGGCTCCGCTCGCGGCGGCCCCGTTCCCGTTGTCCGAGGCATTGACCAACCGGCCGTCAGGCATCCACCCACCCGCACTGCCCAAGTCCCCCACAGCCATCACCCGCCTACTCCGCCCGAAGGACCTGGCCCACCTTCAGCCGGGCCGCGCTGCGGCCGGGCCGGGTAGCCAGGAGGTTGGCTGCGGCCACGGCCAGCGGGCCGGCCAGCAGCAGTGCCCAAAGGGCCAGTGGTGGCCGGTAGTCGAGGGGAGTGCTGGCCGCCACCGCCCGCCACAAAGTACGGCCGGTCGCCACGCCCAGCGGCACCCCGAAAGCCAGGCCGATCAGGGCGAGCGTGGTCGCCTGCGTGAACACCAGAAGCCGACACTGGACGCGGGTCATGCCCAGGGCTCGCAGAACGGCGACGTCGTGCCCGCGCCTGCGTACCGCGGTCGCCAGTTCGTGCCCGACCGCCCCCATCGCGAGCACCAGCAGGAACAGGCCCAGAACGACGGGCAGCGCCCGTACCTCGCGAACCTCGGCGGCCTGCTGGGGCGGCTCCAACAGGGTGACCCCCATGGCGGCCGGGGCGTGCATCGCCTTGGAGCCCACCCCTGCGAGCCTCGCCCCTTCCTTGTTCAGAGCTCGCTCGGATGCGCGATCCAACGCGGGCCGTGTGTGGTGGAGTTGAACCATCAACGCATGGAAAGCGAACTGGGAGCCGAAGAGTTGACGGTTCGCGCCTGGCGTGATCCACGCGCCCTCGTGGTAGGTGTTGTGCGGCCCCTCCGGGAGGAATCCGATTCCGGTCACCTTGAAGGTGCCCTTGTGGTTCTCGTCGCGTCCGACCACGTCCACCCCGTCGCCCACCCCGGCGCCGGCGCGTTCCGCGCTCGAGGGAGCCAGGACCACCTCGCGTCCGTTGCTGGGCATCCGGCCCTCCGTAAGCACCGTCGGCAGCCGGCCCGCTCCGACGGGACCGTAACTCCAGGTGGCCACCGGCTCGCCGTTCACCACCGCCACGCTGTCGAAGGTGTCGGTCACCGAGGCGACCTTCGGATCGCCCGCCACCGCCTTCGCCGCGGCCCGGGTGCGCTCCGGTTTGCCCGCGATCTCGTGGTCGTCGAAGCCCGCGTAGATGGCGAGTTGGAAGGTGAGGCCGAAGCGTTCGGGGTGCCTGGCCGCGTCGTTCACCCCGGCCGAGAAGGTGAACGCCGCCAGCACCCCCAGCGTGCCCACTACCGCGCCCACCAGGGCAGGACGCACTGGCACCGCGCTGCGGCCGCGGCCCGGTTCCAGGGCGAAGCGCACCCCCACCACCACCGGCACCGGCAGTCCCGCTCGCCCGGCGGCAAGCCCCACCGCCGACCGCCGCGGCGAGGGCGCCACCCGATCCGCGGCCAGCGCAAGCCACGCCGCCGCCGACGTGCCCGCCCACGCGGCCGCCGCGACCAGGACCACGCCCGGCGCCAAGACCCGCCAGTCCACGTCCAAACCGGGGGCGGGCTCGAACCGTGCGCCCGCCGCGATCGGCATCCACCGGGAGGCCACCACCGCGGCCACCGCTCCAAGGAGCGCCCCGGCAAGGGCCGCGAGCCCTGGCGTCGCGCCGGCCGCCGCACCCGCCTGACGGGGCGTCATTCCCATGGCCCGCAGCACGCGCAGCTCGTCCGCCACTACGGACGCGTACCGGGCGAGGAGCTGACCCACCAGGAACACGGCGGCGACCAGCGCTGCCAGGCCGAAGGCCAGCAGGCTCACGCTCTCGAAGCGGACCACGTGGCGGTCGTGCGAGACGCGCTCAGCCATGTTCCACACGTCGATGTCGTCCCGTCCGGTCACTCGGGCGAGGTCCTTGCGGAACCGCGGCACATCCGCCGCGCCGTTCTTCAGCCGGACCAACGCATTCACGTACGTGGTGTGCTTCGCACCGAGAATGTTCTTCGGGTAGCGACGCATCACCTCGGGTGTCGCCAGCACGCTGGGCACTTGACCGGGCCGCTCCGCCAGGAAGTATGAGCGGACGACGCCGACGATCGTCGCCCGGATCACCGGGCCGCGCAGCCGGCCGGCGCTGGCGTTGGTGTCGGTGCCCTCTATTTGGATGCGGTCCATCTGCCGGGGAGTGGCAAGGTGCAGGGTCAGATGGTCGCCGACGCCCTTGCCGTACCGCTTGGGGAAACCTGGGGAGACGACTACCTCGTCCACGCGGTGCGGGTTGTAGAGCCGCCCCTTCAGGACAGCGGGGCGCTCGACGGTGCGCAGCATCTCGCCGTCCGCCGGTGGGAATCCGACCGCGTCCATGGAGATGCCGTCGACCTGGAAGCCGCTTACCGCTAACGTGGCCAGCGCGGCCACCTCGGGCAGTCTCCGGATCGGCTCCCAGTCGAACTTGGGATCGTTGGGCAGGGCCACCGCGTCGACGGGACGGCTGTTCTCAAGGAGCCGGTCCAGGGACGTGGAGCCACGGATCGCCCCGGCCACCGACGCCATGACGGTGCCGGAGGCGAGCGCCACCAGGAGCGCGAGGACCGTCAACGACCGTGCGCGGCGGCGCAGTTCGATGCGCACCCACAGCAGTACGGCGGTCATCGGCCCGGCTGCTCGTCAGTGGCCCGTACGCTTCCCGCCGAGCGCGCGGTGGCTTCGTTCCCGTTGTCCAGCCGGCCGTCGCGCATCCGGACCGCGCGCTGCGCCCCCGCGGCCACCTGCTGGGAGTGCGTCACCATCACCACGGTCTGCCCGTCCTGGTGCAGGCGCCGGAAGAGTTCGAGCACCTCCAGGCCGCCGTCGGAGTCGAGGGCGCCCGTCGGCTCGTCGGCAAGGAGCAGCACCGGCCGGTTCACCAACGCCCGCGCGATCGCGAGACGCTGGCGCTGACCGCCCGACAGCACCGCGGGCACCACCTGCGCGCGGTCACCCAGGCCGAGCAGGTCGAGGAGGTCCCGGGCCCTGGCCTCGGCCGCCCTCCGGGGCAGGCCACCGATGGCGCCCGGCAGCACCAGGTTGTCCAGCGCGGACACCCCGTCGAGCAGGTTGAAGAACTGGAAGACGAAGCCGATGTGCCGGCGCCGGAACCGGGCCAGCCAGTCCTGGTCGCGATGGTCGATCCGCCGGCCGTCCACCTCGATCTCGCCCTCGTCGAGCGGTTCGAGCCCGGCGATGGCGTTCAGCAACGTGGACTTGCCGCAGCCGGAAGGCCCCGTCACCGCGAGGAACTCGCCCCGGGCCACCTCCAGTTGAACACCACGCAGCGCCCGCACCGGGGCCAGCTCCGCGGTGAACGTCCGGCGCGCCCCACGCACCCGCACCACCAGGTCACCACCTACGTCATGGTCCACACTCATGTCACGTCCCCCTTGGCCGATCGTGGCCCCGGCCCGGCTCCGGGATTTCCGGACCCGACCCCGCGTACGTACG
Organism: Streptomyces fractus; assembly: GCF_049844455.1. NCBI lineage: Bacteria > Bacillati > Actinomycetota > Actinomycetes > Kitasatosporales > Streptomycetaceae > Streptomyces > Streptomyces fractus. The sequence continues at coordinate 1,316,800 of NZ_JBMYHI010000002.1, forward strand.
ACTTCCTGATCCGGCTCTCGGACCGCCCGTCGGTCCGCCACTGTTTCAGGAACCGGTCCCACCTCCGACCCGGCCCGTCGTCCGGGCGGTGTGCCGGATCCTCTTGCCTCCGCCACGGCCACTCATCCGGCTACTGATCCGGTTGCCGTCCCAACTCCTCGATCCCCTGGCTCAGTTGGTCATCCGCCACGTCCAACGGTCCTCCGCTCGACTCCAGCCGGTACGCCGCGACCGGCGCCGTCCGTCCCTTCACCAGCCGGGGCCCCATCGGCCGCCATTGCCAGCGCTCCAAACCACTCGCCTCACCCGCGCCGTCCGCGCCCGCGGCCCGTACCGTCGCCTCCGAGGCCACCGTCGACCCTGCCGGGCGGGCCAGCGACTCCATGCGTTGCGCGAGATTGACGGTGTCCCCGACGAGCGTGTACTCAAGCCGTTCCGGGCTGCCGAGCAGCGCCGCCGCCACCTCACCGGTGGACAGGCCCACCCCCAGCCCGAACAGTGCCAGGTCGAGTGCCTGCCATCGCCGGTTCAGGAGTTCCTGGCCGCGGTGCATCCGCAGCGCCGCACGTGCCGCCCGCGCCGCGTGGTCCGGCTGTGGGTCCGGCGCCCCGAACACCGCCATCACGGCGTCCCCCACGTACTGCATGACGGTGCCACCCAGACCGAGGACCGCCTCGTTCATCGCCTCCCGGTGCGCGTTCAACTGCCCGGCCAGCACTGCCGGGTCCGTGTGCTCGGCGATGCCGGAGTAGCCCCGGACGTCGGACATCAGCACCGTGACCATCAGCCGCTCTGTGCGCTCGTCGAGCGGGCCGCCCGCGCCGTGCCCGGCCGCGAGCCGCGCCGCGACACCGCCGGGCAGCATCCGCGAGAGGGTCTCCCGCTGCTCCTCACGTGAGGCGATCGCGGTGTGCAGGCGGCGCAGCCGGTCGAGGGCGCCGCGCCGGCCCGCACCCGCCTCCTTCGCCAGCTCCACGAACAGCCGGTCCACGGCAGTGTCCACGGCCCCCGGGCTCTGGCCGAGGGCCGCGGCCATGGACTTGACGCTGCGCCCTTCCGCCACCATCCGCAGCAGCACCTCGTCGTCAGGGGCCAACTCGCCCTCGGCGCGCGCCGGTTCGAGCATGCCCTTGACGATCTGCGGGTCCAGCATCGACCCGCCGGCCGCCACCTCCCTGATCGCCCGGCCGAGCAACCCCGGCTCGGCCACCCGGTCCTTGAGCAGGTAGGCGTGGTGCGCGTCGCCGTCGGCGAGCAAATCCACGGCGTACTCCGGGTCGTCGTACTGGCTGAGCACGACGACGCCCGCGCCCGGCAGCATCGCCCGTATCTCCCGGGCACACTCGATGCCCTCGTCGGAGAAGGTCGGCGGCATACGGATGTCCGTGACCACCACCCGCGGCCTCAACCTCTCTGCCTCGGCGAGCAGTTGGGGCCGGTCCGCGGCGGTGCCGACCACCTCCACGGCGGGGTCGAGGGCGAGCAGCGCGCGGACGCCCTCGCGGACGATGAGGTTGTCGTCCGCGAGCAGCACTGTGATCCTGGCGCTCTCCTCCGGGGCCCCGTGGCCGCCCCGGCCTTCCCTGTCTGCCATGTACGGATTGAAGCGGCATCCGGCGCCGCGCCCAAGAGTGTCGCCACGACAAGGCGGCGGGTACTGGCACCCCGTCGGCGGCTCGGCTGCCCTCCCGACGGTTCACCGGCTGCCGCACTGGGGGCCGGGGGCCCCGGAGCCCTAACGTCGGTCCCGGACCTGCGCGGAAGTCGGCGCGGCCCGACCGAGGTTGAGTGAAGGAGGCCGACGGTGCAGCAGAACCGAACGACGCAGGTGGAAGGCCCGGACGGCCCCGGTACACCGGGCAGTCCGGCAGACGGCCCGCATCGACAGAGCTCGACTGGACCGCACAAGTCGCCGCCGGGGTACGTACATTCGCATGCGACCTCGGTGTCGTGGATCCCGTCCGAGGCGGTGACCGGCTACGTCCGATCGGCGTTCACCGCCGGTGTCTCGCACTACGACCCGCCCCCGCCGGAGACGGTCCCCGACCTCCACCTTCTGCGGGAGGCCGACCGGTTCCGGTTCGCCAACCGCCTGGAGTGCTGGGCCGAGTTCGCCGAGGACGGCCGCCCGGTGGCGTACGGGGTGGGCGGCGGCGGAGTGATGGGCTCGACGACGATGCGGATCGGCCCGCTCGGCGTGACGTTCTCCGCTGTGTCGATGCCCGATCTGTGTCCCGAGCCGCAGCTCGGCCCCGACTGGGTGCGCTGGACCCGGACGGCGGGCGGCCGCACCGCCTTCCCACTTCCCCGGCGCATCGCCCGGCCCCCGTACATGCGCCTGCAGTCGCCGCTGGTCTGGACGACCCTGGCACTCACCCTGCACGCCGACGGCACGTCGACCACCGAGCTGGCCGGCGCCAGCCCGTTCCCCCGGCACTGGGTGTACGGGCCGGACGGCCTGCCGCTGCTGAAGGCCGGTTTGACGCGCTGGAAGGAGTGGACCGAGCAGACCTCGCCCGAGCACACCCCCTGGGGCGACGAGGACTCGCCGGCCGTGGTGACGGCGGCGGAGACGGGCCTGGAGCGCCGCCTCTCCACGCTGATCATGCGCGGGGACTGCCGGCCGGCGGTGTTCCGGCTCGCGGAGGGAGAGGTCCTGTGCCGCGAGGGCGAGGCAGGCGACTCCCTGTACCTGCTCCTCGACGGGGTGCTGGCGGTGGAGGTGGACGGCCGGCCGCTGCCCGAGGTGGGCCCGGGCGCGGTCCTCGGCGAGCACGCGATCCTCGCCGACGGCAAGCGCACCGCCACACTCACGGCCGTGACGGACATACGTATCGCGGAGGCCCCGGAGCGGACCGTGGACCGGGAGGCGCTGGCTCAACTGGCGTGCGGGCACCGGCGGGAGGAGCGGGCGGGGGGCGCGACCTGACCGGCGGGCACCGGAAGTGTCGTAGCACGGGACGGCCGACTGCCGTGTGCGCCGAATGGATCGTGGTTGTGCCGGTCACGCCGAGGCGTACTCAGAGAGCGTCGGCGTCGGCTGGATAAACGACGTCGATGCGATCGGTGGGGACCCCGAGGGCACCCTGCAGGATGTGGCGCAGTACATCCTTGGGTACGAGGCAGTCGCCGCAGGTGCCGGCGTCGGCGGTCACCGTGACCTGGAGTCGATCGCCGGCCTCGCGGGCGTCGAGGTGGAAGCCGTCGGCCTCCAGAGGGGCGGCGGCCTTCGCCAGCGCGTGGGTGTCGAGCATGCCGGGACTCCTTGCCTACGGTGTGCGTATGACGGGCACGGACTTTCCGGACCAGGCGCCGAAGATCCGCGCCACCATCGACATCGCGGCGCCGTGGGCGCCGGTGACGAGGACCGGGATCGACTCCGGCGAGGGCAGGAAGCGGACGAACTCCTCGCCGCCGGGCGCGTCCGGAGCGGTGCCGGTGGCGTAACGGACCCCGTTGTCCTCGCCGACGCCGTCCTTGCCCGCCCGCCGCAGGTCCGCCACGGTGCGTCCGGCGTGCTCGTACAGCCAGCGCTGCACGTCCGCGCGGCCGTAGCCGGCGTCCGCGAGCTGGCGGGCGTGGTCGGGGCCGAGCAGCAGGGCGCAGGACGTGGTGCGGAAGATGATCGAGCCGGTGGCGGACATGGCGTCGGCGAGGTCCCAGAGGACCTGTTCGGCGTCGCCGGTGTGGCGGTTGTCGACGTAGGCGCTGGTGCGCAGGAGGGTCGCGGTCACCGCGTCGGCGGCGAGGCCCGTGCTCGTGGCGAGGGGTTCCCAGGGGCTGTCCTCCTCGTTCTCGCCGACGCACAGGCTCCAGCGTCCGGGCACGCCCTGGGTGGACTGTTCGAGGCCGTGCGGGCGGAGGCCGAAGGCGTTGCGGACGATCAGGCCGATGGCGCGGGCGACGGTGGCGTTGGCGCGGAAGCCGGGGCCGAGGGCGCCGCCGGCGGAGTTGAAGCCGAGGTCGGCGCGTACGGGCCCGTTGACAACGATGAGGGGGGACGGGCCGGACGTCGACTGCCAGGCGCCGCCGCGTGCGGCCCGCTCCAGCATCAGCGCCTCCCAGGCCGCCAGCACCACCGGGAAGTGGTCCGGTGCGCAGCCGGCCATCGCGGCGTTGACGGCGGCGAGTTCGACGGTGCAGGTGCGGCCCAGGTGCTCCATCTCGCCGATGATTTCCGAGGGTTGGCGGGGTGTGGTCGCCAGGAAGCGGTCCACCAGGTCCGGTGTGGGCGGTACCAGTGGCAGTCCGTCGGACCACTCATGCTCGTAGGCGTACTCGACCGCCCTCCGGGCCTCCGCGGCGTCGAAGGCGACCTCGATCGTGGGCGTCGCGCGCTTCACGCTCGTCGCGCTCATCGGCCGACGCCTCCACTCAGCCGGTCCGCGACCTCCGGCAGCAACACCCGTGCCCGCTCTGCCACTTGCCCCGGGTCGAGGACGGCCACCGGGTGGGAGGTCGTCAGGTACGGGAAGTCCGCGTCGCCGTTCAGCTCCGCCATCGCGTCGGCGCTGGCGGCGAAGGCGTCCGAGCAGATGACCGCCGTGGGGATGCCGTGCCGTTCGAGGAGGATGCCGTCCGCGACGGCGGAGCCGCTGCACGAGCCGCAGTCCCCCACGCCGGTGACCACCACGTCGCAGTGGTCGACGAGTTCGCGGAGCAGTTCGCCGGAGACGGGACGTGCGAAGTCGTGCTTGGTGTACGGCACGAGGGCCGCGGCGCCGTGCTCGGCGGTCAGCCGCGCGCCCAACTCCCGTAGCAGCAGGGCCGCGTTGTGTTTGGTGTTCTCCAACAGTCCCACGCGTGCGCCGCGCAACGGCACGCCCGCGAGGCGCGGGGCGGGCTCGTCGTCACTGGCGGGCTTGGCGGGGGAACTGCCTCCGGTGGGATCCAGGATGGTGCTCGGCACCGATACCTCCCTGGTCGGGGCGCGGTGGGAAGGGGTCGCCGCCGTCACGGCGTCCCCAATAGAAGACATCGAGATCGACGTGCGTCCATCAATTCACCGACAATATCGCGGCGGCGTCAAGGGGCCGGACGCGCCAGATCCGCGATGGTGTGGTGGTTCGCCAGGGTCGCGAGCTCCGCGTCCTCGGTCGCGATCAGCTGGCGCACCCGGAACTCGGCGAGCGGGCCGAGCCCGTCGTAGACCGCGGCGAAGACGTCCCGTGCGGCGGCCAGGGGCCAGTGCGGCGGCAGCAGCTGCGCCGGCAGGGCGGGGTCGTGCGCCATCAACAGCCGCCAGTCGGTGATGAGTTCGGTTCGGGCGAGCAGGGCCCGGGACGGGCTGACACTGCCTCCTTCGGCACGCTTGCGCCACACGCCCCAGCGCTCCGCGAACCGCTCGAAGGCGGCGGCCTGCGCGTCCAGGTCCCAGGCCTTGAGCGGGTCGCCGGCGGCCGGGGTGAGCTGCGAGGCGGCGCCGGCGAAGAGCGTCGCGGTGGTCACGCCCAGTTCCGCCAGGACGTCACGCACCTCCTCCTCGCGGCCGTGCGGCGCGACCCACACCCCGTCGTACAGCGGCGCGTAGCCCAGCCAGCGGAGCTGTTCGCGCAGCGTGTGGCGGGTGGCGCGCTGCTGCTCGGGGACCGAGAACGCCACGAGGGACCACCGCCCGTCCCAGGGCGCGCCCTCGCCGACACCGAAGGCCGCGATGCGCCGGCCGGTGTCGGCGAAGTGCCCGGCGGAGCGGGCGCTGAGCCGGTAGTAGGTGCGGCGGCCGCGCTTGTCGACGTCGAGGAGGCCGCGGCGGGACTGGCGGCTGAGCGCGGCACGCGCGGCCACCTCGCTCACGCCGAACTCTCCGAGCAGGGCGACGAGTACGGCGGAGGGAAGCGCCTCTGGGCGGCCGAACCAGTAGTCGCCGAGCAGCATCATCAGCAGGTGCTGGGGCCCGCGGGCCCGTCCGGCGGCCTCACCGGACGGGATGTCGAGGGGGTCGGTTCCGGCTGCGTCGGTCATGGCTCTCAACGTATCCACCCCTCGACCGGATCCGGCCGGCCCCCGCGGTTCCGCGACAGTCCTCGACCAGAAATATAAGACGTACTGATTGACACACGTCACAGCATACGTCTTCCATGAGCCTGGCGCCGTCCCCCTCCGCAGCACGACCCGGAACTGCCTGAGAAGGGACCTTCCCCGTGCCCCACAGCCCTGCCAGCCCCGGCGGCTCCGCGGCCGCCGACCTCGTCAACGCCCGCATCGACCGGCTGCCCCGCTGGGGCCTGAGCCGCGTCGCTTTCGTGATCCTCGGGCTCGCCTACTTCATCGACATCTACGACATCACCATCATCGGCTACACGCTCACGGCCATGACCAAGCACTTCGGCCTGAGCACCGCCGAGGTCACCGTCATGCTCACCGGCAACGCCATCACGACCGCGCTCGGCGCCTTCCTCTTCGGCTCGCTCGGCGACATCCTCGGCCGCCGCCGCACCTATCTGCTCGGCATGGCCGCCCTCGGCACCACCGCGCTGCTGTGCGCGTTCGCCTGGAGCGCGGAGTCCCTCGTCGTCCTCCGCGTCGTCACGGGCTTCGCCACGGGCGGCGGCCTGGCCGTGTGCACCTCGTACGTGCAGGAGTCCTCGCCCGCCAAGCGGCGCGGCCGCTACGTCTCCATCACCGTCCTCGCATCCAGCGTCGGCGGCCTGGCCGCCGCCCTGCTCTCCGGCTGGCTGGTGCCGCTGAACGCGGAGGGCTGGCGCTGGGTCTACGGCGTCGGCGCGCTCGCCTTCGTGCTGATGCTCGGCGCCCGGCGCAGCGTCCTTCCCGAGTCCGCGCGCTGGCTCGCCCTCAAGGGCCGTACCGGCGAGGCGAACACGATCGTCGCCGCCATGGAGTCCCGGTTGCGACGGTCCGGGCACACGCTGCCCGAGCCGGTGGTCGAGGCGAGCGAGGCGGTCCCCGCCCGCTTCCCCGTCAGCGCGCTGCTGCGCCCGCCGTACCTGCAACGGCTGCTCGTCGCGGCCGCGTTCTGGTTCGGGGTGCAGTGGTCGGTCCGCGCCACGACGACGTTCCAGCCCACCATCCTCGGCCAGTACGGGATGAACCTGTCCACGGTCGCCACCATCACCAGCGTCGGCCAGGTGGCGGGCATCGTCGGGTATCTGCTGACCCCGCTGGTCGTCGACCGCCTTGAGCGACGCACGCTGATCGTGACCGGGCTGCTCATCGCGACCGCGAGCACGGTGGTGATCACCGCGGGCGGCGGCAGCATCTTCGCCTACCTCGTCGCCGCCGTCATGCTGCACGGCTTCGCCTCCCTCATCTTCGTGCCCGGTTACAACTACGCCGCCGAGATCTTCCCGACCCACGCCCGCGCCACCGGCGCCTCGCTGGCCGGGGGCCTCGGCCAAGTGGGCGGCATCGTGCAGTCGTTGGTCCTCGTCCCGGTGGTCGCCGGCGCGGGCGCGGCCACGTCCCAGCTGCTTATCGGCTCCGGCTACGCGTTCGCCGCGCTCGTCGTCTTCCTACTGGCCATCCCCACCACCGGGCGGGCACTCAGCGCCATCAGCGCCGCCCCCGGCTCCCGCCGCAAGGCCGGCCCCACGTCCGCCGTCCCGGACCGCGAACGGGAACAGCCGCCCGTAGCCGGGACCCCCTGAGCCGCCGCCCCGTGCCGATCCTTGGAGCCGCCATGACCGCCGCATCCTCACCCGCACCCGAATCCCCGCACCAGGACTACGACTACGACTACATCGTCGTCGGAGCCGGATCGGCGGGCGCCACGCTCGCCGGGCGGCTCGCCGGCACCACCGACGCCCGCGTACTGCTGCTCGAGGCAGGACCCGACTGGCGCACCGACACACTGCCCGAGGCCTTCCGCACCGTACGGCTGAACATGGACCCCACGGCCCACCCCGAGTTCTGGTGGCAGGACGTGACCACCGTCCGCAACCCGGCCCAGGCAGAGGGCCGTTACGGCCGCGGCCGGGGCGTCGGCGGCACCTCCAACGTGAACGCCATGTTCGCCATCCGCGGGGTGCCCGACGACTACGACGGCTGGGCGCGGCGCGGCGCCGAGGGCTGGGCGTACGACGACGTCCTGCCGTACTTCGTCCGTCTCGAGGACGAGCTCGATCACCCGGATCGCCCCTACCACGGAAGCGGCGGCCCGATCCCCGTCGGCCGCACGCCACAAGCCCGCTGGGGCCCGCTCGACCTGGCCTTCGCCGAGGCCGCCCGGGACTTCGGGTACGCGTGGTGCGAGGACCACAACGCGCCGGGCACCACCGGCGTCGGCCCGTTCGCCCTCAACATGCGCGACGGCCGACGGGTGACTCCGGCCGACGGCTACGTGGAGCCCCTCCGTGGCCGCGGGGGCCTCACCGTCCGCGGCCATGCCCAGGCCGCCACCGTCCTCGTGGACCCGGCCACCCGCACGGCCCGCGGTGTCGTACTCGTCGGCGGCGAGGAGATCCGGCTCGCGCCCGGCGGCGAGGTGGTGCTCTGCGCGGGCGCCGTGCACTCCCCCGCCCTACTCATGCGCTCCGGCATCGGACCCGCCGCGCACCTGTCCGACCTCGGCATCGAGGTCCTGGCCGATCTGCCCGTGGGCCGCCACCTCCAGGACCACGGCATGCTCATGGTGCCGATCCCGACCCGCACCGACCTGCCTTCCGACCCCGACCGCCCGGTCACCAACACCATCCTGCGCTACTCCTCCGGGCTCGGCGGCGCCGGCGAGAACGACATGTTCCTGGTCCCGAACAACGGCATGTACGACAGCCAGGGCCGCTCGCGGGGGCGCGGCATGCTCGTCGCCCAGCAGGAACAGGTCTTCTCCCGCGGCGAGTTGCGGCTGCGCTCCGCCGACCCGCTCGCCGAACCCCGCATCGAGCAGCGGGTGTTCACCGATCCCCGTGACTTCGCGCGCATGAAGCACTCCCTTGAGCTGATGACCCGGTTCGCCGCCCACAAGGCCGTACGGAACCTGCTCGACGCCCCCGCCGAGATCCCCGGCCCTGATCGCATCCTGCCGGACGCCACTGACAACCGGCACCTGTCCGGCACCTGCCGGATGGGCGCCCCGGACGCGGCGGACGCGGTCGTCGACCCCGACCTGCGGGTGCGGGGCATCGACGGGCTGCGCGTCGTCGACGCGTCGGTCTTCCCCGACACACCGCGCGCCAACCCGCACCTGACCGTCGTCATGGCCGCCGAGCACGCCGCCGCCCGGATCACCGGCACGCACACCACCGCGGCCACCCCCGCCGTCCAAGGAGCACGATGACCACCACGAACACGACCACGACCGCGTCCACGTCCGTACGCGCGGCGGTGCAGACCGGCCCCGGCGCGATCGAGTTCCGCGACGTGCCCCGCCCGCGCACCGGCGCGGACGACGGGCTGCTGCGCATCGAGGCCAACGGCCTGTGCGGCAGCGACCTGGAGACCTTCCACGGCCGGGTCCCGATGCGCGCCGGCTACCCCGTCGTCCCCGGCCACGAGCCCCTCGGCGTCATCGAGGAGATCGGCGACGCGGCCGCCGAGCGCTGGGGTGTGCAGGTCGGCGACCGGGTGGCGGTGGAGGTACTCGTCCCCTGCCGGGCCTGCCGCCTGTGCCTGTCCGGGCAGTACATGTCCTGCAAGCAGCGCAAGGGCACGCACGGATACACACCCCTCGACCGGGCGCCCGGCCTGTGGGGCGGGCTCGCCGAGTACATGTATCTGCATCCGAACGCGGTGCTGCACAAGGTGCGCCGCGATCTGCCGGCCGAGATCGCGGTCATGTACAACCCGCTGGGCGCGGGCGTGCGGTGGACCGCACACCTGGGTCAGGTCGGCCTCGGTGACACCGTCGTCATCCTCGGCGCGGGCCAGCGCGGCATCCTCGCCGCGGCCGCGGCGAAGGCGGCGGGCGCGGCCACCGTCGTCGTCACCGGGCTCGCCGCCGACGCGCACAAGCTGGCGCTGGCCCGGGAGTTCGGCGCGGATCACACCGTCGTCGTCGACGAGGAGGAGGACACCGTCGCCCGGATCGCCGAGATCACCGACGGTGAACTGGCCGACGTCGTACTGGAGATGACACCGATGGCCGCCCAGCCGCTCGACGACGCGCTGCGCGCCGCCCGGCACGGCGGCCGGATCGTCGTCGCCGGCCTCAAGGGCGGCACGAAGATCCCGCTCGACTCCGACCTCGTCGTCAACAAGGCGCTCACCCTCGTCGGCGCGTACGGCGTCGACTCGCGCGGCTACGCAGAGGCCATCCGCCTCCTGGAATCCGGCCGCTTCCCCTTCACGAAGCTGCACACCCATACCTTCGAACTCGCCGACACGGTGAAGGCGTTGACCACGCTGGCGGGCGAGGTGGCGGGTGAGCGGGCGGTGCATGTGGCGGTGCGGCCGGGGGCTTGACCACGGCGTCACGTGGCGGGTGCGGCGGCGTCCCGGGGAATCGCGGCGGGACCGGCCGTGCTCGGGCGCGGGCCGCCCGTTCCGTAACTCTTCAGGTAGGCCACGCCGCACATCCCCGCGACCACCGCGCTGCCGGCGGCGACCCACCAGAAGGCGACGAAGCCTTCCGCCGAGGGCAGCTTGCCGCCGGGCAGCCGGTTCGCGACGAGGAGCGCGGCGAAGAGTGCGCCCGAGAGGGAGCCGCCCAAGCCCTGGGACAGGATCGGGGCGATGCCGTAGACGCGGCCCACGTGCTGGGGCGGGATGTCTTCGACGTACATCAGGGCCCACACCGGGCCGATCAGGCCGGTGCCCGCCCCGATGACGACGATCGCGGTGACAACGGCGGCGGGACTCCCGTGCGAGACGATGAGGAGCAGATAGCCGAGGACCTGTACGGCGGGCCCTGCCAGCAGGAACACACCTTTGCCCCAGCGGGCGGTGAGCCTGCCGATCACCGGGCCGAAGCCCAGCATCAGCAGTTCGGCGGGGAGGATGAGGAGCGCGGCCACCAGCCCGGACCTGCCGAGGCCGCCGAGGCCGGGCACGGGCGGCATCTGGAGGAACGTGGCCGTGGACGCCATCGAGCCGAAGATGGCGAAGCCCACAAAGACGGACGAGATGTTGGCGATGTTCATGGGCCGGGAGAAGAACACCTTCAGGTCCACCAGCGGTTCGCGGGTGCGGCGTTCGAGCGCCAACCACGCCGGGAACGCGAGGACGCCGACCGCGCACAGTCCGAGGAACTCGGCCGAACTCCAGCCCCATCGCGACGCGTACGAGAACGCGACGACCAGCGCGGCCACCGGGACGACGAAGCCGATCGCCCCGGGTACGTCGACCGCCCGTATGCGGCTGCCCGGAATGGTCGGCGTGGCCGGTACAAGCGTCGCCACCAGTAGAAAGCCGAGCGCGGGCACGGCCGCCGAGATCCAGAACAGGGTGCGGAAGCCGTTCGGCTCGTCCACCAACAGCGCCGCCATGATGCCGCCACCGCCCGCGCCCACGAACAGCGATGCCGCCTTGATGGGCAGCCCGATGCGGCGCAGCGCCGGGGTGAAGTGTTCATTGACGATGGCCGAGGTCATCGGGGTGGCCGCGGCGCCGACACCCTGGAGGCCGCGGCCGAGCAGCAGGGTGGGCAGGTTGCCGCTGAGCGCGGCGATCGCGCCGCCGACGACGACGCAGGCCACCGCGGTGAGCAGGATCTGCTTGCGCCAGCCGCGCACATCGGCCAGGCGGCACAGCGACGGGATGAACAGGGCGCCGGTCAGGAGGGTGGAGATGGTCACCCACACGGCCTGCACCTCGTCGAGTCCGTACTCCCGCTGCACCTGCGGCAGCAGCGGGACGAGCATGTTCGTACTGACGGCGTAGCCCAGCGTGACGTAGATGAACACCAAGAGGACGGCCTGCATGCGGCGCGCCGAATACGGTGCGGTCATCGTCGCTCCTTCGCGACTCGGGCACGGCTCAGGAAGTGGAGAGACCGAAGACGTGCTCGGCGTTGGTCTGGAAGAAAGCGCGCAACTCGCCGGCGGGGAACGGCAGTTCATCCTGGGCGCGGACCTCGTCGGCGACGTACTGGTACGGGTAGTCCATCGCGTACATCACCCGGTCCGCGCCGAGCACTTCGTGGACGAAGCGGATGGCAGGCTGCCAGGCCATGCCGGAGGTGGTGACCCACACATTGCGGCGCAGGTACTCGCTGGGCTTGAGCTCCAGCGGCGGCATCGCCTCGTAGCGCCCCGCCTTGACGCTGGCGGCGTGCATGAAGTCGATGCGCGGCAGCCAGAACGGCAGCGCCTCGCCGAGGTGGCCGACGACCACACGCAGCCGCGGGTGGCGGTCGAAGACGCCGGAGGTGATGAGACGCAGCAGGTGCATGCCGGTCTCGACGGCGAAGCCGTAGATCGCCCCGTCGAGACCGGCCTCCAGGAGTGGGCCGATAAGGCCCTTGGAGGGCGTGTTGGGGTGGAGGTACACCGGGGTGTCGAGGTCCTCGGCCGTCGCCAGGATGGGCTCGAAGCGCGGGTCGTCCAGGTACGCACCCTGGGTGTGGGAGTTGACGATGACACCGCGGAAACCGAGGTCGCGGTGGCCGCGGACGATCTCCGCGGCGGCCTTGCCCGGGTCCTGCGGGGCGACGGCGGTGAGACCGGAGTACCGGCCGGGGTGGCGGCGGCAGGCCTCGGCGAGTACGTCGTTGGCGTGTTCGGCGAGTGCGGTGGCACGGCCGGCGTCGAGGATCTGCACGCCGGGTGAGGTGAGGGAGAGGATCGCGCGGTCGATGCCGGTGGCGTCCATGTCGGCGAGGCGCCGCTCGCCGAGGTCGACGAGGCGCTCCTGCAGTAGGCGGGCGCGTGGGCTGTCACCCGCGTAGAAGCCCCAGAGGCTGGTGAAGCCGGGGTCGTCGGCCTCGCCGGATGCCAGCAACTCACGGTAGGCGGCGAGGAGTTCGGGGGTGGCGAAGGCCTCTTCGGTGGCGATGCGCAGGTAGCCGCGGCCGCCGCCGGTGGCGAGTGTGAGGTGATCACTCATGACCGCTTCCACTCCTCACCGGTGACCGGGTGCGGGTAGTGGAAGGGGACGACGGCGGCGGACGGCCACAACTCGTGCGGATTCTCGACCAGTTCGTCGGGGCCGACCGGGTTCTCCGGGTAGGCGACGTTCTCTGACACGAAGTGCTGCTCGCTGCGGGCCCATCCCGTCTCGAAGTCGGCGTGCCACAGCGGCTGGTAGTTGAGCCGCCGGATTCTCCAGACGCCGCCCTCGCGCACGTACTCATTCTCGTAGATGCCGCCCTCCCACCACTGGTCGCGGCGGCTGCGCTGCTCGCCCGCGGCCTTCACGGTGTAGTGGGTGCCGGCCTGCATGAGGGTGCGCATCCGTACCTTGGCGCTGTTGCCGTCCTCCGAGATGGTGATGACGTCCTGCAGTTGCGGGTGGTCGAGCAGGAAGCCGTGCATCGGACCGTTGCGGCCGTCGGTGAACGTGGTGCGGAAGCGCTGTATGTAGAGCCGCTCGGCACCGGCGCGGCCGCGGTAGATGCCGCCCATGAAGACAATCTCGCAGTCCTCGCTGAAGAGCTCGACGACCTCGGAGTAGAGCGTCTTGTCGAGGTAGTAGCCGTAGGCGTGCTGCAGGTTGCGGATGGCGAGCAGGGACTCGACGCGGTCGAGCCGCTGGGCGAGTTCCTCGAGGGTGACGGTCATGCTTCCTCCGTGAGGTGTCAGACGGTCCTGAGCTCGGTGGCGGTGAGCCAATTGCCGTGCAGGCCATACGGGATGCGCAGAGGGAAGCGCAGGGTGGCGACGGGCGGGCCGCTGATGTCCCGGGCGTCGAGGACGAGCAGGTCGCTGCGGTTCTCGGTGAGGCGTCCGACGACGGCGAGCACGTAGCCCTCGCCCTCTGCGGCGCCGTCGTGGGCGGGGACGAACAGGGGCTCGGCGACGGACGTGTGGTCGCCGGCGTAGTGCGTGGTGGTGACGCCGGTGCGGTGGTCGACGGCCGCGACCCAGCGGAACCCGCCGCCCGGCCGCGCCTCCCCCGGCACCTCGTAGGCCGCCATGACACCCCAGTGGTACGGGAGGGTCTCGTAACGGTCGTCCATGCGCGGGAATTCGCCGGCCGTGTCCGTCAGCCGCCGCTGAGTGAAGCCGCCGTCGGGGTCGGCGGCGGTGTCAATGGTCCAGCGGGACAGGTGGCCCTTGGTGCGCTCGGGGTCGTACGGGGCGCCGGACAGGTCGGGGAAGAAGGGGAAGTAACTGGACTCAGAGACAGGTGTGTCGATGTGGATGTGCCGACCGTCGTCCCAGGCGCCCATGATGTGGCTGGAGAATCGGTTGGACGCCCGGTACCAGCGCACGTCCCGCGAGCGACCCTTGCGCGGCAGCACCCCCAGGTACACGTCCTTCGACGGGTCCCAGGCGAAGATCGGCCCGCCGTCCCGCAACCGGTCCATGTCGCTGACCAGCGGAATGATCGGGAAGATCACGAAGTTCTGGGTGACGGCGAAGTCGTGGACCATGCTCGCGTACGGGGCCCTCAGCCAGGTCTCGTGGACGATCCGACCCTTGGCGTCGGCCTCGTAGTACGCGATGTCGGGCGTCGTCTCGCCCTTCGCCGCGTACCCGAAGAACACCATCTCGCCGGTGCGCGGGTCGAACTTGGGGTGTGCCGTGCAGGTTTCGGAGGTCAGCGCTCCCTGGAAGGTGTCCTCCCCGAGAGTCTCCAGGGTGTCCGGGTCGATACGGATCGGCGGGCTGTCCTCCTTGGCCGCGAAGAGCTTGCCCGCGTGCCAGAACACATTGGTGTTGGCCAGTCCCCGGCTCATGCCGCGCACGGACGGGTCGTCGGTGAAGGCGTTGCGGTACGCGCCGAACAGGGCCCGCCTGGCCTCCTGTTGGGCGACGAAGCGCGGTGTACGGACGTACCGGCTCTTGAAGTCGACGTGCCCGTCGCTGAAGCGCATCGACATGACCATGCCGTCGCCGTTGAACTTGATGTCGTTCGCGACCAGTGGCGGCCATTGGTGGTCCGCGACCACCCGGTAGTACGTGCCGTCGAGCTGGGCGGGCACCTCGCCCTGCACACACTCGACGTCCATGATGTCGGCCTCCACCCGCATCGGGGCACTGGCACCTGCGAACGCCGGAGTGTCCGGGAATCGGGGCGCGGGCATGCGACACCTCCAAGAGACGTGCGGGGGCGGGGAGTTGGCGGGGTGAGACCCGTCACATTCAGGTAAACAGCGGATTTCGAGCGGCAGCAAGAAAACTCCCTAGGATTCCTGTATGCGGAAATCACCGGGTCAGGAACGATCCGCCGGGGTCCTGCAGTCGGCGGACCACGCGCTGCGGCTCGTGCTGCTGGTGGCCCGGCGCGGCTCGGTCACCCTCACCGAGGTGGCGGCGGAACTGGGCGTCGGCACGTCCACCGCGCACCGGCTGCTGAGCACGTGCAAACACGCCGGCTTCGTACGCCAGGACCGGCCGGGCGATCCCTACATCACCGGACCCGCGGTCCTGGAGCTGTCCCTGGCCACCACGGCCGCGATCACCCTGCGGGACGCCGCCGATCCCGTGCTGCGTGAACTCGCGGACGAGGCCGGAGAGACGGCCGGTCTTGTCGTCCTCGAAGGCCCGAGGATCCGATTCGTGTCCTGCCTGGAGGGTCGCTGCCCGGATCGGGTGGCCTCGCGGGTGGGCATCGTGCTCCCCGCGCACCGCACGGCCGGCGGCAGGGCGATGCTCGCCTGCTACGACGAGGACGAGCTGCGCCGGCGCATCCCGCGCCCGTTGCTGAGCGAGGACGGCTCGGACTGGCCGGGCCTGCTGCGCGACTTGGAACGGGTACGCAAGCGCGGCTGGGCGGCCGCGTTCGGCGACAGCGACCGGGGCGTGGCGGCGGTCGGCGCCTGCGTCCACACCGGCACGGGCGAGCCACGCGCGGCGGTGACGCTCGCCCTCCCACGAGCCCGCATGACCACGGGTCGCGAGGCGAGCGCGCTGGCCCCGCAGGTGGCCGCGGCGGCGGAACGCATCGAGCGTCGGCTGCGCGGGGCGGTGTTCTGAGGGCGTAGGCAGGCCGACCCCACCGAGACGCAGCCGTCTCGGCCAGTGGCATGTCCCGCACACCGGTGGAATGCACGCGCCCGTCGGCGGGTTGGTCATCGTGCCGGGCGCGATCGACGCGGGCCGGACGGACCTGTTGGAGGTTGCTGATGTCGGAGCAGGAATCGACAGCCGTGGTCCTCGGAGGCGGTGGACTGGCCGGGATCGGCTGGGCCATCGGCGCGCTCGCGGCGCTGGAGGAGTCCGGAGCGCTCCGGTTGGCCGCCGTCGACCACGTGATCGGTACGTCGGCCGGCTCGGCCGTGGCGGCCGCCGTGCTCCAGTCGGGCTCGGCAGGCGCGCAGTTCGACATGATGGTCCGCAAGTCGCGCCGTAATGACGAGCCGGCCCCGGCGGCGGACTTCGCCGTCGTGATGCCGGAGTTGACGGCCATCCATGAGAGCCCGGCCGACGTCGCGGAGAAGACCCGCCGGTTCGTCGCCCTGTCCCGCGAGCGCTCCGGCGTCGCACCGGACATCCGCCGGGCCGCGGTGGCCCGCCGTGTGGAGAAGGACGCCTGGCCGGACACCCACCTCACCGTCACCGCCCTCCGCTCCGACGGCACCCGCGCGCTCTTCACCAGCGCGTCCGGCGTCGGTCTGGTCGACGCGATCACCGCCAGCTGCGCCGTCCCGGGCCTGTGGCCGGTGGTCCGTATCGACGGCGAGGACTACATCGACGGCGGCACGCTCTCGCCCACCAACGCCGAACTCGCCCGCGACGCGGACCGCGTCATCGTCCTCCAGCCGATGCCCGAATGGCCCGGCGACCAGGACCCGGCGCGGCGGCGGGTCCTGGACCGCGCCGTGGTCATCGAGCCGTCCGAACGGACCCGCGCCGCCCTCGGTACCGACCCGTTCGACCCGGACATCCGTGGTGTGGCCGCCGTGCTCGGCTACGAGGACGGTCTGGGGGCGGTGGCGGCTGTGAGGTGAGCGGGACTCAACGCGAGGGCCGGCCCATCCCGCCACCCTCGACCGCGAGCACATGCCCCGACACCCAGCGGGCCTTGTCGCTCGCCAAGTAGAGGGCGGCGTAGGCGATGTCCCAGGGGGTGCCCTCGGTGCCGAGGGTGATGGCGCGGCGGCGGGGTTCGCGCATGTCCTCGGTCATGTTGGCGGCGGCGAACGAGGACCAGATACCGCCGACCTGGACGGCGTTGACGCGGATGCCGCGGGGGCCGAGGGTGGTCGCGGCGCCCTTGGTCAGGTTCTCCAGGCCGGCCTTGGCGACGGTGTAGACCATGGCGGGACCTGTGCCGCGGGCGCCGACGGAGGAGATGTTGACGATGGCGGCGCCCGCCGTCATGCGTTGTTCGGCGTGGCGGGTCATCAGCCAGGCGGTCTTGAGGTTGATGTCCATCAACCGGTCCCAGTCGTCGGGGCCGACGTCGAACACCCCGGAACGCTCGCCGGACGCGACGTTGTTGACCAGGATGTCCAGGCTGCGGCCCAGGCCGTCGAAGCGTTCAGCGGTCTCGGCCACCGCGTGTTCGCAGTCCTCGTCCCTGGTGACGTCCGCGTCGACGCGGAAGGCCTCGCCGCCGTCCTTCACGATCGCCTCGACGGTGCGGTCGGCGGCCGCCGGATCGCGGTCCAGGACGGCGACCGCCGCGCCGTGGCTCGCGCAGACCCGGGCGATGGCGTAGCCGACACCGCCGACCGGGCCGCTGAGTCCGGCGCCGGTGATGAGGGCGCCGCGGCCGCGCAGCCACTGGCCCTCCGCGGTGGGATCGCCGCCTGCGATGGGGTCGTTGGGGGCGTCGAAGCCGGATGTGGTCGTCAAGTCGTCTCCTCAGGCGCGGGGTTCATGGGTCAGTGGGAAGTGGCAGGCCACTTGGTGTCCGGGTGCCGCCTCGCGCGGCAGCGGGCGTTCGTCGGCGCACCGTTGCTGTGCGTACGGGCAGCGGGTGCGGAAGCGGCAGCCGCTGGGCGGGGTGATCGGGGACGGGGGTTCACCGCGTGGAGGTGCCGGGCGGCGGGTGCGGCCTGTGGCCGGGTCGAGGCCGGGGATGGAGTCCAACAGGGCGGCGGAGTACGGGTGCAGCGGCCGCCGGTACAGCTCCTGGGCGCGCGCGACCTCGGCCAGTTCGCCCAGGTGCATCACCGCGACCCGGTCGCTGATCTGTTTGACCAGGGCGAGGTCGTGGCTGATGAACAGATACGAGAGGTCGAATTCGCGGCGCAGGCGCTCGAACAGGTTGAGCACCTGGGCCTGGATGAGGACGTCGAGCGAGGAGACCGCCTCGTCGCAGACGATCAGCGCGGGGTCCAGAGCGAGGGCGCGGGCGATGGCGACGCGCTGGCACTGCCCGCCGGAGAGCTGGTGGGGGCGGCGGTCGCCGTAGACGGACGGGTCGAGGCCGACCAGGTCGAGCAGTTCACGGACCCGCTCGCGACGGCGGGCCGCGGCCCCCGCCCCGTACCCGATCAGGGGTTCCTCGACCAGCTCGCCGACCCGCCAGCGCGGGTTCAGCGAGCCGTACGGGTCCTGGTAGACCATCTGCAGATCGCGCCGGGCCGCCACCAGCGCGCGCCGCCGCAGCCCTACCAGGTCGGTGCCCTGGAAGAGCACTTCGCCGGACTTGGGCCGCGGGGCCTGGACGACGGAGCGGGCCAGGGTCGACTTGCCGGAGCCGGTCTCGCCGACGACGCCGAGGGTTTCCCCGGCGTGGATGTCGAAGGAGACGCCGGACACGGCGTGCACGACGCCGCCCTTGACCCCACCTGCGCCGCGGACGGCGAATTCCTGTACGACGTCGCGTACTTGGAGCAGGGGTGTGGCCGTCATGGCTTGGCTCCGTCCGGGAGATCCGATCCGTCCGTGGTATCCGGCCTGTCCGCGGCCCCCGCCGGATGCCAGCAGGCCCACCAGTGACCCGGTTCGTGCTCGGAGAACGGCGGCACCTTGGCGCACTGCTCGCTCGCCGACGCGCACCGCGGGCGGAACGCGCACTCGTCGGGCAGCGCCGTCATGTCCGGGGGCTGTCCGGGCACCACCGGCAGCAGGCTGTGCGGCTCGCGTTCGAGCTGGGGCACCGCTCCGAGGAGGGCCCTGGTGTAGGGCATGCGGACGTCGGCGAAGAGCCGGGCGGTCTCCGCGTACTCCACCGCACGGCCCGCGTACATGACGACGACCTCTTGGGCGTAGCTCGCCGCGAGGCCGAGGTCGTGGCTGATCAGGACGACCGCCATGCCGAGCCGGTCCTGGAGGTCGACGAGGAGGTCCATGATCTGGGCCTGGGTCGTGACGTCCAGGGCGGTGGTGGCCTCGTCCGCGATGAGCAGCCGCGGTTCAGCGGCGATCGCGATGGCGATCATCACGCGCTGGCGCATGCCGCCGGAGAGCTGGTGCGGGTATTCGTGGAAGCGCCGCTCGGGGGCGGGCAGCCGCACGAGGCGCAGGAGTTCGACGGCGCGGGCCGCGGCGGCGCGCTTGTCGAGGTCGGCGTGGGCCCGTACCGCCTCGGCTATCTGCGCGCCGATGCGCATGGTCGGGTTGAGGGAGCGGGTCGGGTCCTGGAAGACCATGGCGATGCCGCTGCCGCGCAGCCCGCGCATCGCGCGCTCGGGCAGGCCGACCAGTTCAGTGCCGTCGAAGCGGGCGGAACCGGTGACTTCGGCTGTCGGCGGCAGCAGCCCCATCAGCGAGCGGGCGGCGACGCTCTTGCCGGATCCCGACTCGCCGATGATGGCGAGCATCCGCCCCTGACGCACGTGGTACGAGAGGCCGTTGACGGCGTGCACGGCCCGCGACCGGCTGCCGGCGGGCCGGAAGCGGACCCTCAGGTCGGTGACTTCGAGCAGCGGGGTGTCGGAGGTCATCGCGCACCCTCCCGCTCCCGCAGCGCCTCGCCGAGCAGGTTGCAGGCGAAGACGGTGGCGAACAGGATCAGGCAGGGCCAGACGACGAGCATCGGCGTCGCCGACAGGGACTGCTGCCCTTGCGCGATCATGTTCCCCCAGCTGGGCCTGGGCGCCGGGATGCCGAGCCCGAGGAAGCTCAGCGCCCCTTCGATGACGATGACCACGCCCATGCCGAGCATTCCGAACGTGAGCAGTTGGGGCGCGATGTTGGGCGCGACGTGCCGCAGCAGGATCCGCCGCCCCGAGGTGCCGCACAGCGCCGCCGCGGCCATGAACGGCTGCTCGCGCAGCCGGAGCGTGGCCGCGCGGGCGATCCGGGCGAAGGCGGGGACGCTGAAGAAGGCCAGGGCCATGATCGTGTTGGTGAGGCTCTGCCCGAGCGCCTGGGCGACCGCGAGGATCAGTACCAGCGACGGGAACGCGATGAGGATGTCGAGGAGTCGCATGATCAGGGTGTCGGCGAGCCCGCCGAGATACCCGGACAGCGCGCCCAGGGTGCCGCCGATCAGCAGCCCGAGCACGTTCACGGTGACGGCCACGGTCAGCGAGGCTCGGCCGCCGTTGAGCAGCCGGGACAGTACGTCGTTGCCGTTCGGGTCGGTGCCGAGCAGATGGCCGGGTGAGCCGGCGGGCAGCCCCGCCTCCAGTACCTTCCCGCCGATCGGCGACGGCAGTGGGAGCACCAGCGGCCCCAGGTAGCAGAGCAGCGCGATCAGGACGAGCACCGCGGCGGGGACGGCGATACGAGGGGCGCGGAGCCAACTCCGCGCACGCGCCGGGGCGTCACCGCGGGCCGCGGGGGCGAGCGCCTGCGGTGCTTCAGCGACTGCCATAGCGGATCCTCGGGTCGAGTACGGCATAGAGGAGGTCGGCGAGCAGGTTGGCGAGGACCGCGACGACGGCGAAGACGATGACGCAGCCCTGCACGACCACGAAGTCCCGGGTGTTGATGGCCTGCAGCATCAGCTGGCCGATGCCCGGCAGCGCGAAGATCTGCTCGATGATCACGGTGGAGCCGATGAGTGTGCCCAGGTTGAGGCCGACGAGGGTGATCAGGCCGAAGGACGAGTTGCGGAACGCGTGCCGCAGCAGCACCTGCCGGGCCGGGATGCCCTTGGCGCGGGCGGTGACGATGTAGTCCTCGCCCTGCAGTTGGTCGACGAGGTCGCCGCGGAGGAAGCGGGTGTAGAGGCAGAAGATCGGGAACGCGATGGCCACCACGGGCAGGATCAGCGAGCGCAGATGAGGTCCTGCGCCGTGCGACCACGGTACGTACCCGATGGCGGGCAGTACCGCCATCCGCACGGCGAACAGCCACACAAGGAGCAGCGCCAGCACGTAGTTGGCGACCGACAGACCGGTCACGCTCACGATCATGGACAGCCGGTCGAAGAAGCCGTTCGGCCGGTGCGCGGCGTACAGCGCCACGGCGATCGCGGCGACCACGGAGATCACGAACGCGAGCCCGACCAGCTCGCCGGAGAGCGCGAGGCGCCCGCCGATCATGCCGGTCACCGACTGGTCGCTGACCGGCGATTTTCCGAGGTCGCCCTGGACGGCCGCGCCGAGCCAGTCGAGGTAGCGGGCCGGAGCGGGCCGGTCCAGGCCGAGTTCGGTGCGCAGCGCCGCCACCTGCTTCGGGGTGGCGTCGGCGCCGAGGAGCTGTTGCGCCGTGTCACCGGGCACGAGGTTGAGCACCCAGAACGTGAGGACGCTGACCCCGAGCAGGATCGGCACCGCGAGCAGCAGGCGCTTCCCGACGAGCCGCACGGCGGGCGAGCCCGCGAGCCGCCGTCCGGCGGCGGCCGGTCCTGCCACCTCTGGTGCGGGTGCCTCGGGGGCCTCTGGTGCCGAGGCGGTCACTGCTGCCTCCAGACCTGGTCCCACAGGATGTTCGTGTTGACGGTCATGGGCGGGATCTTGGTGGTGAGCCCCGGTCCCGCCACGCCCTTCGCAGCCAGGTTCGTCGGGGCGAACGCGAGCCCGAAGGGCGC
This sequence comes from Streptomyces fractus, assembly GCF_049844455.1. Taxonomy (NCBI): domain Bacteria; kingdom Bacillati; phylum Actinomycetota; class Actinomycetes; order Kitasatosporales; family Streptomycetaceae; genus Streptomyces; species Streptomyces fractus. The sequence continues at coordinate 1,338,670 of NZ_JBMYHI010000002.1, forward strand.
GTACGCCTCGTCGCTGATGCGCTTGCCGGCCTGGCTGTAGAGCTGCTTGCGCTCGGCCTGGTCGGTGCTGGTGGCGGCCTTGTCGAGGAGCGCGTCAAGGGTCGCGTCCTTGACGCCGCTGTACGGGGAGGTCGAGGAGAAGCGGAAACCGACGCCGACGCCGGCGACCGGGTCCCAGGAGCCCGCGGTCTGCAACACCGTCGTCCACTGGCCCGAGTTGAACTGCTGGATCAGCGTGGAGAGCGGGTAGTCCTTGATGGTCACCTTGATGCCGGCCTCCTTCCACTGCGTCTGCAAGGCGGTCATGACCTGCTTGGCGACGTAGTTGCCGAGCGTGCCGAGCTCCACGGTGATCCCGCCGACCTGCTTCACCAGCTTCTTGGCCTTGGCGAGGTCGTGCTCGCGGTAGCCGGGCACGGTGGGCTCGTAGAAGAGGCCGCCCGGTGCGGTGAAGTTCTGGCTGACCGGATAGATGCCCTTGAACAGGCCCTTGGCGATCGCCTTGAAGTCGGAGGCGTAGTAGATCGCCTCGCGGGCCCGCTTGTCGTCGAACGGGGCCTTCTTGGTGTTCAGTTGGACGACGTACGGGGAGGTCGCGGGCTGCACCGTGGTGGTGAGCTGCTTGTTGGCCTGCGCCTGCTTCAGCAGCGGCGTGGTGTTCAGGCCCTCGTAGGCCTGCGCCTGACCGGCCAGGAGTGCCTGGTAGGCGGGCTGGTCGCCACCGATTGACTTGACGGTGAGGTTGTCGAGGTAGGGCAGGCCCTTCTTGAAGTACGTGGGGTTGCGCTTGAGGGACAGCTCGGAGCTGAGCTTGTTCGACGCGACGGTGAACGGGCCCGCACCCACCGGCTTGATCTTGAAGTTGGCCTTGCCCGCCTTCTTCAGCGCGGTCGGCGAGGCGATCCAATTGGTGTTGGAGATCGGGAAGTTGTTGATGACGCCGCCGTAGGGGCGGACGAAGTGCAGGACGACGGTGTCCTTCCCCTCCGTCGTGACGGCATCCCTCTTCGCCACCGGCCAGGTCGGTTTGCAGGTGCAGTTGGCGGTGAGGGCGCGGCGGAGGTTGAAGGCGACCGCGTCGGCGTCGAAGGCCGTGCCGTCGGAGAACGTGATGCCCTTGCGCAGGGTGATCTTGACGGTCTTGCCGCCGTCGAGCAGCTTGTAGCTCTCCGCCTGGTTCGGGGTGATCTTGGCGTCCTTGCCGCCGTGGGTGGCCGTCAGCGTGAAGAGGCCGCCGTAAATGGCGCTCATCTGTGTGACGTTGGCGCCTCCGGTGGTGTTCGTCGCCGGGTCGAGCCCTGTGGGCCAGGAGCCGGCGAACGCCGCGTCCTCAAGGACGGTCAGCGAACCGCCGCGCTGCGGGTTGCCCGCGGGGGCGGCCGCGTCCGTGGTCGTGTTGCCGCTTCCGCTGCAACCGGCCGCGCCGACCAGGAGTGCCGTCGCCAGGGCCACGAACAGCCTGAGCCGCCCGGCCCTCCCCCGCCACGCTGTCCTCTCAGTTCTGCCTCGCACGTGCGACCTCCCGTCCGTGCCCACCGAGGTGCCGGCGCACTTGCTCCCGCACCGACGCGTGACGTGCGTCACCGCTTGCTCCACAGCGTCGCCAGGGGGTCGGGACCGCAATAGGCGGCTTTCGCCGTGTGAAAGGGAAGTTGGCCGCGGCGTGGGGACGAGGGCGGGGCGCGATCGCGTCCATGGCCCGGTCGGGCCGTTCGGGTCTACGTCATATGTCGTGCCGCTCTTGCGCGGTTCGGGAAAATCGCGGCGGCCCGTCACCGGAGGCCTTGTGCGGCGACCGGGCCCTGGTGAGACTGTGCCCGCGGACGAGCCGACGCCCCCTGGAGGTGCAGTACGACATGCCCGCACGAGCCGCGACACCTGCACTCCCCGATGCCCCCTCGCCCGACGAGCCGCGCCTTACCGCGGCGGGCCGGGTGCTCTCCGTCCTCAGCGCCTTCGGTCCCCGCCACCGCAGCCTCACACTCAGCGAGATCGCCCGGCGGGCGGAGCTTTCGCTGCCGACCGCGTACCGCCTCACCCGGGAACTCGTGGCCTGGGGCGTCCTGGAACGCGGGCCCGACCGGCGCTTCACCGTGGGCCTGCGCCTCCTGGAACTCTCCGCGCTCGCGCCCCGCGGCCTGCGGCTGCGCGAGGCCGCCTTCCCCTACCTCGACGACCTGCACGAACGCACCCGCGGCAACGTGCATCTCGGGGTGCGCGACGGCCATGAGGTCGTGTACGTCGAGACGTTGCGGGCGCGGGTCGGCAATCCGCTCAGCAGCCGGGTCGGCGACCGCAGGCCGCTGCACGTCACCGGCACCGGGCTGGTGCTCCTCGCGTACGCCGCCCAGGAGGTGCAGGACGAGGTGCTCGCCTCCCCGTTGCAGCGCCTCACCCCGATGACCCTCACCGACCCGGCCGCGCTGCGCGCCGAGCTCGCCGAGATCCGACGGACCGGGGTCGCGGTGGCCCGCGGCCGGATCACCCTGCCGGACCTGGTGGTCGCGGTGCCGGTGTCCGACCCGGACGGCCGGACCGCGGCGGCGATCAGCGTGGTGGTGGACGCGGCGACCGCACGGCCGCGCGAGCTGACGGCGCTGCTCACCCGCACCGCGCGGTCGATCACCCGGTCGCTCGGCCCGGCCGCATGATCGGCCGGGCTACCGCGTCGGCTCGATACCCAGCCACCGGAACGCGTTGTGCCAGGTGACGTCCTCAAGGACGGTGTCGGGCAGGTCCATGGAGCGCAGGGTACGCCCGGCCGGCTCCTCCCGGGGCATCGCCGGGAAGTCGGATCCGATCAACAGCCGGTCGTGGCCGAGGAGTTCGAGGAGGAAGCGCAGGGCGCGCCGGTCGAAGACGAGGGAGTCGTAGTAGAAGCGGCGCGCGTACTCGAGGGGTGAGGGCCCGTCGTCCGGGGCGACGGCGCGTTCGGGCACCGGCTCCTCCTCGTTCCAGGAGCCGCCCCAGAAGTACTGGTGCCGAGGGATCATCAGCGGGAAGCCGCCCGCCGCGTGGCTGAAGGAGATCCGCAGGTCGGGGCAGGCGGCGGCGGTGCCTCCCGTGACGAGTGATGCGGCGGCGTAGGCGCCCTCGACGCCGACCGTGTACGTCCCCATCGCCGACTTGGGGAGCCGCTCGCTGGGTGCGGGCATGGCGTGGACGAAGACGGGCAGACCGAGACGCTCGGCCTCCTGGAAGAACGGCAGGAACTTCGCGTCGCCGATCGAGGATCCCAGGATGTTGGAGGTGATCTCGACGCCGTACAGGCCCTGTTCGCGCAGGGTTTTCAGCTCGGCGGTGGCGGCGTCGGGGTCCTGCATGGGCACCATGCCGAAGCCGAGCAGCCGGTCGGGGAAGGCCGAACAGAGCGAGGCGGTGAACTCGTTGACGTGCCGGGCGAGCGAGAGGCCGTCGGCAGCGGGCAGGTCGTAGCGGAGCAGCGGGGGCATCGGGCTGAGGACCTCGGCGTGCACGCCGGAGGCGTCCTGGGCGGCGATGCGGCGCTCGGCGTCGAAGAACACGTCGCGGGCGCGGAAGCGCATCTCGCCGAAGAGGAGGGTGCGGGCGGTGTCTCCGTCGACGGGCTCCATGCGGGGGAAGCAGGCGGGCGCGTCGGCGGGGTAGTCGCGGGGCAGCAGGTGGGCGTGGGCGTCGATCAGCATCGTGACTTCCTCGGTCGGCTCAGTCGTTCGGGTGGACGGACACGTGCACCGCGGCCTCGCCCGGCACTTCGCCGGCGAGCGTGCGCAACGCGAGGTCGGTGTCGTCCAGGCCGAAGCTGTGGGTGTGCAGCTTCTCCAGCGGGAAGCGGCCCGACTCGATGAGCGCGATGGCCTCGGAGTAGGCGCGGGCATCGACGCCGTACGCGCCGACGACGGTCAGCGCGCGGTTGATGATCAGGTCGGTGGTGACGGGCACTTCGCGGTTGCCCTTGAGTCCGGCGAGCACGACGCGGCCGCCGTGCCGTGCCGCACGCAGCGCCTCGCCGACCGGTCCGGACGCCATGGGGGTCAGCTCCAGTACGACGTCGGCCATCGCGCCGTCCGTGATCTCGCGGATCCGCTCGACCGGGTCCTCGGCCGCGTCGCCGTCGACGACGAGGGTGTGGTCGGCGCCGAACTCCCGGGCCAGCGCGAGCTTGTGCGCGTCGGACTCGAGGCCTGTGACGACGATCGTGCCGGCGCCCGCCGCCCGCGCGGCGATCACGCAGGCGAGGCCGCGCTGCCCCGCGCCGAGAATGAGGACCGTGTCCCCGAAGCCGACGCCGCCGAGGTGGGCGGCCCAACGCACCCCGGCACCCAGGGGGTTGAACATGGCGGCGGTCGAGGCGGGGATGTTCCGGTCCACCTTGTGCAGGACGGCGTTCGGCTGCAGATACAGGTACTCGGCGAGCCCGCCCCACAGGCCCGGCGGCTTGTCGAGTCCGGTCACGCCGTGCGCGCCGGACTTGTTGCGGCACGCCTGGTAGCGGCCGGTGAGGCAGTCGTGGCAGGCCCGGCAGGGCACGATCACCTCGAGGGCCACCCGGTCACCGGGCCGCACACCCCACCGCTCGGCCGCCCGCTCGCCGACCTCCTCGACGATGCCGAGCGGCTCGTGTCCGGGCACCAACGGGAAGGAGCCCATGAGCAGATGGCCCTTGTACATCTCCAGGTCGCTGCCGCAGATGCCGTTGGCCTCCACGCGCAGCAGTCCGTCGTCGGGCCCGGTTCTCGGCCGCGGGAACTCCCGTATCTCCAGCTTCCGCGGGGCAACTTGCACTGCGGCGCGTACCGTGTCGGCCATACCCACCTCTCCTTCCTGTTCAGCTGCCTACTCGCGCATGCCACGCCGAGGGCCTCGACCGACGCGCTTGTCCGGCTGGGGGTCCGGGGGTTATCCCCCGGGAAAGCACAGTCGGTTCCTCACTGTCCGTACGGTCCGTCGTCGATCCGCGTGAGCTGCGACTTCATTTCCGAGCGGGCGAGGGTGCCGGGCGGTACGAGGGTGACCCGGGTCCGCACCGAGAGCCGGGAGCGGATCAGGTCCTCGATCTCGCCGCTCAGCGCCTCGCGCGCCACCGGATCGACTGCCGCCTCCCCCCACTCGGCCTCGACCCGCAGCGGCGGCTCGACGCGCGGCCCCGCCTGCGGGAGCACGATCTGGACGGCTCCCCCGGTGCGCGGGTGCAGGGTCTGCACCAAGTCCCGGACAGCGGACGGGAAGACATTGACGCCGAGGACGATGAGCATGTCGTCGGTGCGCCCCACGCAGCGGATCAGCGGGGCTCCGTCGGCTGCGAGACCGGTGACCGTCACTCGGTCGCGGGTGCGGAAGCGCACCAGCGGGCAGCACTCGCGGTCGACGGAGGTGTAGACGAGTTCGCCGCTCGCGCCCGGTTCGGCGCCGACGCTCTCCCCGGTGTCGGGGTCGATGAGTTCGACCAGGACGTGCCGGCCGCCGGTGAACCGCATCCCGTCGCTGCCCGGCGCCTCGCCGAACAGGACGGGTGCCATGTCGGCGTTGCCGAGGCCCTCGGTGACGGGCGCGCCCCATTCGTCCTCGACCCGCGCCCGGAAGGCGGGCTCCCCGCCGCCCGGCTCACCCCCCACGAAGATCTTCTTCAGGCCGAACTCCCTTGGATCACGGCCCTGTTTGCGCAGGTACTCGGCGAGATAGCGGGCGTACGAGGGCGTCGAGTGCAGGGCCGTGACGCCGAGTGTCTCCAGGGCGAGCAGCGCCTTCTGCGAGGCACCGGTGCCGATCGGGACCATCGTCGCGCCGATGTGTTCCAGGGCGTCGCGCACCGGAAGGCCGCCGACGAAGAGGGTCAGCCCGGAGCCGTGCAGGACGACGTCCTCGCGGGTGGCGCCCATGGTGGTGAAGGCGCGGGCGACCATCCCGGTCCAGGCGTCGGCGTCGCGCCGGGTGACTCCGATCCAACTGGGCTTGCCGGTGGTGCCGGTGGAGGCGTGCACCCGGACGACATCGCGCATCGTGACGCCCGCGTGCCGGCCGAGCGGAGGCGCGGCGGCCTGCGAGTCGCGCAGCGCCTGTTTGTGGGTGAAGGGGAATTTGCGCAGGTCGTCGAGGGTCTGGAAGGCGGCGGGCGCGACGCCGTGCTCGGCGAACAGGTCGGCGTAGAACGGTGATCGGTCGGGCAGTGCGGTGAGCTGGGCGCGCAGCGCGGCGGTGACGGCGTTCCGGTCGGCGGCGGCGACGAAGCTGGGGGTGGCCACAGAGGTCCTTTCGGCGGAAGGCAGCCGGTCGGTCAGTGTTCGTGGACGATGACGCCGCGGATGTTGCGTCCGTCGGCGAGATCTTGGCAGGCCTGGTCGAGGCCGTCGAGCGGGTACGTACGGGTGATCAGCTCATCGAGCTTGAGGTCGCCGTCGCGGTAGAGACGCAGCAGGCGCGGCACGTCGTACATCGGGTTGCAGTCGCCGAACAGGGCGCCCCTGACCTGGCGTTGGTAGGAGATGAGGTGTCCGGCGTGGACATGTGCGGCCTTCTCGGTGAGCTTGCCCATGGCCGTCAGGGTGACCTGTCCGGCCTTGCCGACGACCTGTACGGCGGCGTCGACGATCTCCGCGGTGAGCACGCCGGGCGTGCAGATGGCGTGGTCGGCGAGCTGGCCCCAGGTGGTCTCGGCGACGTACTCGTGGGCCTCATCGGCGTCGGCGAAGGTGCGGGTGGCGCCGAAGACCTCGGCCATCTCCCGCTTGAAGGGCACCGGGTCGACCACGACGACGTTCTTGGCGCCCGCGTAGGCGGCCCCTTGCACGGCATTGCTGCCGACGCCGCCCGCCCCGTAGATCACGACGGTGTCCCCGGCCCGCACTCCGGCCGCGTACACCGCCGATCCCCAGCCGGTCGGCACGCCGCAGCCGACCAGGGCGCCGATCTCGTACGGGATGTCGTCGGGCAGTGGGATGCACGCGTACTCGGAGACGACGGCGTACTGCGAGAAGCTGCCGACGGTGCAGAATCCGCCGAGGTCTTCGTCGCCCTGGTGGAAGCGGTAGGTGCCGTCGAGGAACATGCCGGTACTGGCGTTGAGCCCTTGGACGCACATGTTCTGGTGGCCGGTCGAGCAGGGTCGGCAGGCGCCGCAGGCGGGGATGTACGAGCAGACGATGCGGTCTCCCGGCTTGACCCGGCGGACGTGCGGGCCGACCGACTCGACGACGCCCGCGCCTTCGTGTCCGCCGACGAGGGGGAAGCGGACGGGGGCGTCGCCCTGGGTGATGTGGTCGTCGGAGTGGCACAGGCCCGCCGCGTGGAACCGAACGCGGACCTCGTGCTCCTTGGGTGCGTCGAGGGTGAGCTCCGTCAGCTCCCAGCCCTTGTGCGGCTCGCGGGCGACGGCGGCTCGGGTCGTGAGGGTGGTGAGGGTGCTGCTGCTCATCGGATGCCCCCTGGTGGTGTCGACGCGACGTGCGGGAGGACCTCGGCGCCGAGCAGGGCGATGTGGTCGAGGTCGTGGATGTCGTAGATGTGCAGGTAGACGGTGTCGGCGCCGATCTCGCGCAGCTCTGCGAGGCGTTCGATGATCGCGTCCGGCGAGCCGATGGCGGCCTCGCGGCAGATGAAGTCGGAGCCGATGACGGCGGCCCGGCTTTCGGCTTCGGCGCGGGAGCTGCCGCAGGCGACGGGGAGGACCGAGGAGCGGCGCACCGTGCCCGGGTCGCGGCCGATCGCCTCGCAGGCCTGCTCGAAGACGGCGAACCGGCGGCGCAGATCGCCGCCGAGCGCGGTGTTGAACTCGTCGGCGTAGCGGGCGGCGAGAGCCGGGGTGCGTCTGGGGCCCGTGCCGCCGATGAGGATCGGCGGGTGCGGGGTCTGGGCGGTGCGGGGCGGGGTGCGGTTGGCGTCGATGCGGTAGTGGGCGCCGTCGAAGGTGAAGCCCTTGTCGTCGCCGGGCGGCGTCGACCACAGTCCCGTGATGATCGCTAGTTGCTCCTCAAGGCGGTCGAAGCGTTCGGCGGTGGGTGGGAACGGCAGCCCGAACGCGGCGTGCTCGCGCTCGTACCAGCCGGTGCCGAGGCCGAGTTCGACGCGGCCGCCGCTCATCTGGTCGACGGTGGCGACGATCGCCGCGAGCAGTCCGGGGGCGCGGAAGGTGGCCGCGCCCATGAGGGCGCCGAGGCGGACGCGCCGGGTGTCGCGGGCGAGACCGGCGAGCGTGGTCCACGCCTCGGTGGGCTGGTAGGTCGAGTCCTCGGGGTCGACACCCATGAGGTGGTCGTTGCGGAAGAACGCCTCGAACCCGGCGCCCTCGACGGCCTGGGCCAGCGCGCGGATGTCGTCGTAGGTCGCGCCGTGGCTGGGCTCCATGAGCACCCGCATACGGAGGCCGGATGTCGGGGCGGGGGCGGTGACGGGTTCGGGGGCCGCGCCTGGCTCGGTACCGGCACCGGGTGCCGGCTCCACGCCCGGCGCGGGGACGGTACCCGGTGCGGAGCCGGTCGCCCTGTCCCGCTCGCGCTCCGCGCCCATCCGCTCAGACGGCGCCACGCAGCGACACCGCCTTCTCCTGCGTGTACGACCGCACGGCGTCGGCGCCCATCGTGCGGCCGAAGCCACTGCCCTTGTAGCCGCCGAAGGGCGCGCCGATGGCGCCGCCGCCGAGTGCGGCGTTCACCGCGACCTGGCCGGCCTGCAGCCCGCGCGAGAAGCGCACCGCGCGGGCGAGGTCGCGGGTCCACACGGAGGCGACGAGGCCGTACTCGGTGTCGTTGGCGGCTGCCAGCGCCGCGTCCTCGCCGTCGACGGGGATCACCGACAGGACCGGGCCGAAGATCTCCTCCCGGGCGATCCGCATCCCGGGCTCGACCAGGTCGAAGAGGGTGGGCTCGACGAAGAACCCGTCGGCGTACCCGTCCCCCCGCGGCACACCGCCACCGGTGATGAGCCGGGCGCCCTCCTTGCTCCCGAGCTGGATGTAGTCGAGGACGCGGGCGTGCTGGCGGGCGTTGATCAGCGGGCCCATCTGCACCTGCTCGTGTCCCGGCCCGACCGTCACCTGCCCCAGCTGCGCCGCGAGCCGCTCGACGACCTCGGCGTGGACGGACCGGTCGACGACGACGCGGGAGCCCGCGGCGCAGATCTGCCCGGTGTTGAGGGTGATGCCGGTCGCTATGGCGGGGATCGCGGCGTCCAGGTCGGCGTCCGGGAGGATCACCTGCGGGGATTTTCCGCCGAGTTCGAGGTGCAGCGGGATGAGGTGCTTCGCGCAGGCCTCCATGACGGCGGAGCCGGTGGCCGGCGAGCCGGTGAAGCTCATGCGGCGCACGCCGCGGTGCGCGGGCAGCGCGGCGCCCGCCTCGGATCCGTAACCGGTGACGACGTTGACGACCCCGGCCGGAATGCCCGCCTGTTCCGCGAGCCGGGCGAGGGCGAGTGGGGTGAGCGGGGCGTCCTCGGCGGGTTTGACGACGATGGTGTTGCCTGCGGCGATGGCCGGTCCGACGTCGTTGACGAACATCGGGCCCGGCGCGTTCCACGGGATGATGCTGCCGACAACGCCGTACGGTTCGCGCAGCGTGAGGCCGAGCACGTCGGGGCTGCGGGTGGGCAGGGTGTGGCCCTGTACCTTGTCGGCCTGGCCCGCGATGAAGGTGAGCATGCCGGGCAGCGGCAGCGGCCCCCAGTGCGGGCGGCCCACCTCCCGCGATTCGAGGCGGTCGATCTCCGCCTCGTGTTCACGGATCAACTGGGCCCAGCGGAGCAGCAGTTCGGCTCGATCGGCCGGACTGGTGTCGCGCCAGGCGGGGAAGGCCGCCTCGGCTGCGCGGACCGCGGCGTCGATGTCCGCGGCGCGCCCACGGGGTACCCGCGCGAACTCCTGGCCGGTCGCGGGGTCGAGGACGGCGAGGGTCTCGCCGCCGGCGGCGGGGATCCAGTCGCCGCCGACGAGGTGGGTGTTGTCCGCGACGAGGGCGGAGGTGTCGGAGCCGGACGTGCCGGACAAGATTCGGGTCGCCATGAAGTACTCCTCAGTCCTGCTCGTGGACGATCACGCCGCGGATGTTCCTGCCGTCCCACATGTCCTGGTAGCCCTGGTTGACCTCGTCGAGCCGGTACGTGCGTGTGACCAGTTCGTCGAGTTTCAGGTGTCCCGACCGGTACAGGCCGAGCAGCCGGGGCACGTCGTGGAGCGGGTTGCAGCCGCCGAAGATGGCGCCCTGCACGCGCCGTTGGTAGCCGATGAGCGGGCCCGGGTGGGTGTGCAGGGAGCCGTTGCCGACGGCGGTCACCGTCACCTGTCCGCTCTTGCCGATGACGTCGACGGCGCGGGCGATCACCTCGTCGTCCAGGACACCGACCGTGATGATCGCGTGGTCGGCGAGCTCACCCCACGTGGTCTCCGCGACGTACTCGTGGGCCTCGGCGGCGTCGGCGAAGGTGCGGGTGGCGCCGAAGACCTCTGCCATCTCCCGCTTGAACGGCACCGGGTCGACCACGACGACGTTCTTGGCGCCCGCGTAGGCGGCCCCCTGCACGGCGTTGCTGCCGACGCCGCCCGCCCCGTACACGACGACGGTGTCCCCGGCCCGCACCCCGGCCGCGTGGACGGCGGATCCCCAGCCGGTGGGCACAGCGCAGCCGACCAGTGAGGCGACCTCGAACGGGATGTCGTCGGGGATGCGGATGCAGGAGAACTCGGAGACGACCGCGTACTGGGCGAAGGTGCCGAGGACGCACAGGCCGCCGAGGTCCTCGTCTCCCTCGTGGAAGCGGAAGGTGCCGTCGGCGAACTGGCCGGTCTGGGCGTACTTGCCCTCGTCGCACAGGTTCTGCCGGCCCGTCGAGCAGTAACGGCAGGAGCCGCAGGCCGGGATGAAGGAGCAGACGACGTGATCGCCGGCGGCGACCCGGGTCACCCCGTCCCCCACGGACTCGACGACGCCCGCGCCCTCGTGGCCGCCGACGACCGGGAGACGCATCGGTGAGGCACCCTTCTGGATGTGGTCGTCGGAGTGGCACAGGCCGGCCGCATGGAATCGGATGCGGACCTCGCCCGCGCGGGGCTCGTCCACCTCCACCTCGGTGATCTCCCACGGCTTGCCCGGCTCACGACAGACCGCGGCACGTGCGGTGATACTCATCGATGGACCCCCTCGTCCCGTTCGACCGGCTCGTGACGGCATCGCTGCCAAGAGTGCGGGCCGCCACGACACCCGGCCACCGGCCTTTCACCTCATGAAAGGGAGAGTGCGCGGCCCTGCGTCCGCTTCCTACGGTGCCGGACATGAACGTCTCCTTCGGCACCGTCTGGGAGGGTGTCGCCCGCGCCCTGCCCCACACCGTCGCCCTCTGCGAACCGGACCGGGAATTCACCTACGCCCAGTTCGAGAACCGCGCCGCCCGCCTCGCGGCCGCGCTCGCAGGAGCCGGTGTCGGCCCTGGCGACAAGGTCGCCTGCTACCTCTACAACGGGGCCGCCTACCTGGAGACGGTGTTCGCCGCCTTCAAGCTCGGCGCCGTCCCGGTCAACGTCAACTACCGTTACGGGCAGGATGAGTTGACATCCCTGCTCGTCGACGCGGACGCCGCCGCCCTGGTCTTCAGCGGATCCCTCGCCGGCCAGGTCACGCACGCCGCACGGCATGTCCCGGGCCTGCGGCTGCTCGTCAGGGCGGGGCAGGCACCGGCCGGCACACCGGGTCCGGACGATGCGCCCGAGTACGAGGAGCTCCTCGCCGCGACCGCGCCACGCCCCGCCGAGCCGCGCCCCGCTACGGACCGGCTCTTCATGTACACCGGGGGCACCACCGGCCGGCCGAAGGGTGTCATCTGGCAACTGTCGGACCTGCTGCACTGCTTGACCGTGCCGATCTTCCAGCCGGTGGGCGCCGACACCCCACCGGCGGACCTGGCCGAGGCCGTACGGATCGCCGAGTCCGCACACCACCGCGGCCTCTCCCCCACGACCATGCCGGCCGTCCCCCTCATGCACGCCACCGGCCTGTTCAACTCGATGGGCGCGCTGCTCACCGGCGGTCGCGTCGTCACCGCCCGCCCCGGCCGGCTCGACGCCGCCCACATCTGGCGGACCGTGGCCGACCGGCACGTCGGCCTGCTCATCGTCGCGGGCAACGCCGTCTGCCGCCCCCTGGTCGACGGGCTGCTCGCGGCCGAACACGCCGACTCCCCCTACGACTTGGCCTCACTGCGCCAGATCCTCAGCTCGGGCACGGCCCTCAGCGACGACCTCAAGCGCGCGCTGCACGAACGCACCGACGTGACGATCACGGACGCTATCGCCGCGAGCGAGGGCGGCCCGGTCGCCTTCGCCCGCACCGCGTCCACCGCCGACCTGCCCGCCCGCTTCTTCCCCGTCCCGGCGACGAAGGTGCTCCACGAGGACGGCACGGAGGTCGTACCCGGCAGCGGCGAGGCGGGCGTACTGGCGTACAGCGGACCGATGCCGCTCGGCTATCACAAGGCTCGCCCCGAGCAGAGCGCCACGGTGTTCCGCACGGTCGGTGGCGTTCGTCATGCGATCCCCGGCGATCTCGCGGTGGTGGAGGCGGACGGTTCGCTGAGGTTCCTCGGCCGCGGTTCGGGCGTCGTCAACACCGGTGGCGAGAAGGTGCATCCCCAGGAGGTCGAGGAGGTACTCCTCGCGCATCCCGCCATCACGGACGCGGCGATCGTGGGCGTCCCGGACGACACCTGGGGCGAACGCGTCGCCGCGGTGGTCGCGACGGACGACCCGGCGACCCTTGCCGAGCAGGAGGTACGGGACTGGGTGCGCGCCTCGCTGGCCGGCTACAAGGTGCCGCGCACCGTCGTCGTGCTCCGCCGGCTGCCGCGGACGCCGACGGGAAAGCTGGAGGTGGCGTGGGCGCGGCGAACCGTCGAGGCACATGTCGCGGACCGGTCCGGCCGACGCGACGGATGACGTAGCGGAGACCCGGACAAGTCTCCGCCGGGGTCCGGTCATTCGCGCGTTACCCCACCTCCCGCCGGTCCCTAACGTCGGTGCCGTCGCGCCCCCGGCGACCCGCGTCCCGGCCCAAAGCTCCGGCGCGGTCCGCCCCACCCACCGGAGGGTCCCACCCGCATGAGCACATTCGTCCTCCTCCACGGCGCCTGGCACGGCGGCTGGGCCTGGCAGCGCGTCGCACCCGCGCTGCGCGCCGCCGGGCACGAGGTGCACACTCCCACCCTCACAGGTCTCAGCGACCGCGCCCACCTCCTCACGCCGCAGGTCGGACTGTCCACGCATGTCCAGGACGTCGTCGCCCTGCTCGAGGCGTACGACGCACGGGACGTGATCCTGGTCGGGCACAGCTACGCGGGCCAGGTCGTCACGGGCGTCGCCGACCGCGTGCCGTCCCGCCTTGCCCGGCGCGTCCACCTCGACGCGTTCGTGGGCGACGACGGTGAAGCCGCCGTCGACCTGCTGCCTGAGGCGGTGGCCGGGCACTACCGCGAGTCGGTCGCGGGCCCCGGATTCGGCTGGCTCGTCCCCGTCCGGTCCCTCGAGAAGCTCGGTGTGAGCGACAAGGCCGACCTCGACTGGCTCACGCCCCGGCTCACCCCGCACCCCTGGCTGACGTACACCGAACCGCTCCACCTCACCGGCGGGGCCGACCAGGTGCCCGCCGCGTTCATCGAGTGCGTGGACTGGATGCGCGTCTTCACCGCGCAGGCCGAACGCGCCGCCGCCCGCGGCTGGCCGGTCCATGAACTCGCCACCGGCCACGAGGCTATGGTCACCGCGCCCGGTGAACTGGCCGCGCTGCTCCTGGACATCGCCGCCGCCTGAGCACCCCGGACGAAGCCCGAGCCCCCAAACGTAGAGGTCACCGTGGAATTCCTGGTCCGTACCGAGAACCTGCTGCCGAACGACACCCCGGAAGAGGTCCGCGAGGAGCTGCGCCGGGGCGAACGCGAGCGCGCGATGGAGCTGCGCGAGGCCGGCGTCCTGAAGCGGCTGTGGCGCGTGCCGGGGCGCAACGCCACCATCGGGCTCTACGAGGCCGATGACCCGGCCGCACTCCACGACGCCCTCACCTCGCTCCCCATGTGGAAGTGGATGGACGTCACCGTCGAGGCGCTCGCCACCCACCCACAGGAGAGGTGAAGCCGATGTCCGCCTCCAGACCGGCGCGCCGGACCGACGCCCGCAAGGCCCGCACGGTGGCCGTCGCCAGCTACATCGGCACCACCATCGAGTGGTACGACTTCTTCATCTACGGCATCGCGGCGACGCTCGTGTTCCGCAGCCAGTTCTTTCCCGCGTTCTCCGAACTCGGCGGCACACTCGCCTCGTTGGGCACCTTCGCCGTGGGCTTCGTCGCCCGTCCGCTCGGCGGCATCGTCATGGGGCACTTCGGCGACCGCGTCGGCCGCAAGTCCATGCTCGTCGTCTCCCTGCTCCTGATGGGCGTCGCGACGACCGCGATCGCCTTCGTCCCCACGTACGCGGCCGTCGGCGGCTGGGCGCCCGTGCTGCTCGTCCTGCTGCGGCTCGTGCAGGGCGTCGGGGTCGGCGGCGAGTGGGGCGGGGCCGTACTCATGGCCGTCGAGCACGCGCCGCCCGGCCGGCGTTCGCTGTACGGCTGTTTTCCGCAGCTCGGGCTGCCCTCGGGCATCATGCTGTCGCAGTTGGTGTTCCTCCTGCTCACTTCGGTGTTGCCGCAGGGGGCGTTCGTCGCCTGGGGCTGGCGCCTCGCGTTCCTCACCAGCGCGCTGCTGATCATCGTCGGCCTCGTCGTCCGGCTGCGTATCGAGGAGTCCGCGGACTTCACGCGGGTCCGCGCCTCGGGTGAGGTCGCCAGGCTGCCCGTGCTCGAGGTGTTCCGCCGCAGCCCGCTCCAACTGCTCGTCGGCAGCGTCATGTCGATCGCCGCGCCGGCCATCGGCTACCTGGCGTCCGTGTACATGGTCACCTACGGGACGGCCACGCTGAAGCTTCCGCAGACGACGATGCTGTGGATTCTGGTCGGCGTCAGCGCCTTCTGGTGCCTCATGGTGCTCGCCGGTGGCATCGCGGGCGACCGCCTCGCCCGTAAGCCCGTCTTCGTGTTCGGTGCCGCGCTCGGGGTGGTCTGGGCCTTCCCGCTGTTCTGGCTGATCGACACCGCCTCGGTGCCGCTCGTCGTCCTTTCCTTGTGCGTCATCACGGCGGGCAACGCGATCATGGGCGGCGTCCAGCCCGCGCTGATCACCGACATGTTCCCCGTTCACCTGCGCTACAGCGGCGCCTCGATCAGCTACATGGCCGCCTCGGTCGTCGGCGGCGGCGTCACTCCGCTCCTAGCGACGGCCCTGTACGCGGAGTTCGGCTCGTCGACCGCCGTCTCCGCGCTGATGGCGGCCGTCTGCCTGGTCAGTCTGGTCGCCATCGTGGCGGCCGGCCGGCGCACCCTTCAGGCGGGCGCCGCACATGACCCCACCGCTCACCGATCCACCGGAACACCTGAAGAGAGGCGAACCAACCGTGCGTAGACATCCATCCGCACGTCCGGCCCGGCGCCGGGCCCTCGCGCTGTCGACCGCGCTCATCGCCGGGTCGCTGCTCCCGCTGACGGCTCCGGCGGCGGCACAAGCGGCTGCGGCGGCACCGTCGGCTGCCGCACCGGTACGCACGTGCTCCGCCATGACCGGCGCCGCGCCCCCGCGCACCAACGTCCTCGACGCCACGCAGGACCCCGGCGACGCGCACACCCCGGCGTCCTGCCGGCTGACGCTGCGCGTGAGCGACCCGGCCGACACGGGCCGGGTGAAGGTCTGGCTGTACCTGCCTCTGGACACCTGGAACGGGCGTTTCCAGGCCGTGGGCGGTGGCGGCTTCAGCGGCGGCGACCCCGAGGACCTGATCGACCCGCTCCGGGCGGGATACGCCACCGCCGCGACCGACGCGGGACACACCGGCGCCACCGCCGACTTCGCGCTCGGCGACGACGGCAAGCTCAACTGGCCCGCCATCAGGGACTTCGGGCACGAGGGCGTCCAGGACATGACCACCACGGCGAAGGCCATGGTGAACAGCTTCTACGGGCGCGCCCCCGCGTACTCGTACTTCAACGGCTGCTCCACCGGCGGCCGTCAGGGCGTGATGGAGGCCCAGCGGCACCCGGACGAATACGACGGGATTCTCTCCGGGGCGCCGGTCATCAACTACCCGAAGATGCAGACCGGCCAGATGTGGGGCCAGACCGCGATGCTCGCGGACCACAACCCGGTCGCCCCCTGCAAGTTCGAGGCCGCGGTCAAGGCCGAGACCGCCGCGTGCGACACCGTCGGCGACGGGGTGCGCGACGGCGTCATCGGCGACCCGCGCGCCTGCCGGTTCGACCTGTCCACGCTCGTCGGCAAGAAGACGGACTGCGGCACCATCACCGCGGGCGACGTGGCGATCATGAAGAAGATCCGTCAGGGGCCGCGCCGCGAGAACGGCGACTTCCTCTGGTACGGGACCGTCCCCGGTGCGCCGTTCGCGGGCCTCAACGACACGGTGGAGAAGGACGGGAAACTCCAGGGCGCCCCGTTCCAGTACGACCTGTGGTGGTTCGGTCTCTTCCTCGCGCAGGACCGGTCCTGGGACTGGACCAAGCTCTCGTACCACTCATTCGAGAAGTACTTCGACCAGGCGATCGCGCAGTACAACGACGTGCTCGGCGCCGACGATCCCGACCTCACCGGTTACGCCCGCTCCGGCGGCAAGTTGCTGATGTGGCACGGCGAGGCCGACTTCGGGGTGCCGTTCCAGGGCACGGTCGACTACTACGACAAGGTCCGCGAGAAGCTCGGTCCGGCGCAGGCACGGCGGACGGCGCGGCTGTTCCTCGCGCCGGGCGTCGGACACTGCCGCGGCGGCGCGGGCGCTCAACTCACGGACCCGCTGGGCGCGTTGGTGAACTGGGTCGAACACGACAAGGCGCCACGGACCCTGGACGCGGCCGTCACCGACTCGGACGGAGACGTGACCGCGACGCGACCGGTCTGCCTCTACCCCGAGGTGGCCAGGTGGACGGGCCGCGGCAGCGCGTCCGACGGCTCCAACTACCGCTGCGCTCGCAGCCGTACGTAGCGCGCGGGGCGGCAGCTGTCCGTACGACAGCCGCCGCCCTGACGCTCATCAGGCGCGGTTGTCGAACAGCGCGAGGCCGGCGGCCGTGTTCGACGCGGGCACGTGGTACGCCGTGTGCACCGTGCGGACCCGCTCATTCAGCGCGCCCCGCATGATGAGCCACATGATCAGCTCGATGCCTTCCGCGCCGGCCGCCCGGATGTAGTCCTCGCGGCTGAGCGCGGCGAGCCTGTGCGGGTCCTTCTCGATGGCGTCGAGGAACATGTGGTCGAAGTCGGAGTTGATGAACCCGGCGCGCGCGCCCGCCAGTTGGTGGGACATGCCGCCCGTGCCGAGGATGCCGACCGTGCGGACCCCCTCGAATCCGGCGATGGCGCGGCCGAGGGCCTGCCCCAGGGCGTAGCAGCGCGCGGCCGTCGGCTGCGGGTACTGGATCACGTTGACCAGGAGCGGGATGACCGGGCAGGGCCAGGCGTCGCCCGGCTCGGGGGTCCAGACCGACAGCGGGACGGTGAAGCCGTGGTCGACGTCCAGTTCCTGGAAGACGGTGAGGTCGAAGCCCTCGTCCATCAGGTGCTCCAGGAGGTGGAAGGAGAAGGCCGGGTGGCCCTGGACGTCGGGCACCGGGCGGCGGCCGAAGCCCTCGTCGGCCACGCGGTAGCGCTCGGCGGTGCCGAGGGCGAAGGTGGGAACGATGTCCATGTCGACGCCGTTGGCATGGTCGTTGTAGACGAGGATCGCGACGTCCGGGGTGTGCTGCGCGAGCCAGGCCCTGGCGGGCGCGTAGCCCTCGAACAGCGGGGACCAGACCGGCTCCTTCGTCATGTCGCGGTCCATCGCCGCCCCGATGGAGGGCACGTGTGACGTGCCGAGCCCCCAGATCACCTCAGCCATCGCCGCGTCCTCCCGCCAGCATCGCCGCCTTGAACTCCGCCTCGGACATGCCGGTGAACACACCGCCGAGGTACTGCATCGACAGGCCGTCCATCATGGCGAGCTTGTAGATGTAGAAGATGCTGCCGCCGAGATCGAGCATCGCCTGCCAGTCGCGCCGCAGCACGGCGTCGGTCTGCGGGTCGGACAGCTCGAAGCGGCGGCAGCAGGCGGCCTCGTCGCCGAGGAAGTCCCGGCGCGCAGCTTCACTGCGCAGCGACATGAACAGCTTGTTCATGCTGTGGCCGCGACGGCTGGCGGGCCCGTCGAAGACATACGTCCCCGGCGGCTCCAGGCTGCTGTTGCTGTTACGGGTGCCGTTCATGGCGTGCTCCCTGGCTCAAGTCGTCTCCGAACCGTAGAGCGGGCGG
Organism: Streptomyces fractus; assembly: GCF_049844455.1. NCBI lineage: Bacteria > Bacillati > Actinomycetota > Actinomycetes > Kitasatosporales > Streptomycetaceae > Streptomyces > Streptomyces fractus. Next base: position 1,357,006 of record NZ_JBMYHI010000002.1, read on the forward strand.
GGCGCCCCACCATCGGCCGCCGGCCGCGTCATGGCTACGTCATTTGACCCGCCGCCCATGACCGGACCCGGCCGCCCCCGTCCCGCCATTCCCCGGTGCCGCACGCGCGGGGTGATCCCTAGCGTGAGGCCGACAACCGCAGCCAAGGACGGGTGAGCGATGAGCGCCAAGAACCTGCAGGACGTACTGGACCGGGCGGGCAGCACCGTCGAACTGCTCCGCAACTCCCAGCTCGGGGCGTACATCTATCCGGTCGTCCCGGCCGAGTTCACCAACTTCCGCCGCGAGGTGACCGCCTGGCAGGACACCGCGGTCCTGTTCGACCAGTCCCACCACATGACCAATCTGTGGGTCTCTGGGCCGGACGCCCTGAAGCTGTTCACGGACACCGGGATCAACAGCACCGCCAATTTCCCGGTCGACTCCGCCAAGCAGTTCGTGCCCGTGGCACCGGACGGCGGGGTCATCGGTGACGGCATCCTGTTCCGCCTGGCCGCCGAGGAGTTCGTGTTCGTGGGCCGCGCGCCGGTCGCCAATTGGCTGACGTACAACGCCTCCAAGGGCTACAACGTGGACATCCGCCAGGACGACCGCTCCCCCTCCCGCCCGTACGGCAAGCCGGTCACCCGTGATGTGTGGCGCTTCCAGATCCAGGGCCCGCGGGCCTGGGACGTCATCGAGAAGGTCAACGGCGGCCCGGTCGAGAAGGTGAAGTTCTTCCGGATGGGCCACATGAACATCGCCGGGGAGCAGGTCCGTACGCTGCGCCATGGCATGGCCGGTGCGCCGGGCCTGGAGATATGGGGTCCCTACGAGAGCTACGACAAGATCCGTGACGCCGTTCTGGAGGCGGGCCGCGAGTTCGGCCTGGAGCCGGCCGGTGCGCGCGCCTACTCCTGCAACACCCTGGAGTCGGGGTGGATCCCGTCGCCGCTGCCCGCCGTCTACACCGGCGAGGAACTGCGCCCGTACCGGGAGTGGCTCGGCGCGGACAGCTACGAGGCGTCCAACGCCTTGGCCGGCAGCTTCGTCTCGGACCGCATCGAGGACTACTACCTCAACCCGTGGGAGCTCGGCTACGGCAGCTTCGTGAAGTTCGACCACGACTTCGTGGGCCGCAGCGCCCTGGAGGCGATCGACCCGGCCGCCCAGCGACGCAAGGTCACCCTGGCGTGGAACACCGACGACGTGGCCACCCTGCTCGCCTCCCCCGTCCAAGAGGGGCCCGGCTACCAGTTCTTCGACCTGCCGAACGCCAACTACGGCTCGTCCAACTTCGACGACGTCCAAGACGCGGACGGCCACACCATCGGCCTGTCGATGTTCACCGGGTACAGCGCCAACGAACGCAAGGCGCTGTCCCTCGCGACCGTCAACCCCGATGTCCCGCTGGGCGCCGAGGTGAAGGTCGTCTGGGGTGAGCCGGACGGCGGTTCGCGCAAGACCACGGTGCAGCCGCACGAGCAGTTCGCGGTGCGGGCCGTGGTGAGCCCGGCGCCGTACACCGCGATGGCCCGCGACACGTACCGGCCGGGCTGGCGCAGGGCGGTGGCGCAGGCCTGACAGCCCGTCGGCTCAGGGCTGTTGAGGCACGAGCCCCTGGCGGACCGCGACGAGCGCCGCCTGGGTGCGCGAGGTCAGCTGGAGCTTGCGCAGCACATTGCTGACGTGGGTGCGGGCCGTGCGCTCGCTGATCACCAGCTCGTCCGCGATCTCCTGGTTGGAGCAGCCCTGGGCGACGAGGACGAGGACGTCCCGCTCGCGGCCGGTCAGGGCGCTCAGACCGGTCGGCGGCGAGACGAACTCCTGGGTCAGTCGGCGTGCCACCGCGGGGTGCAGGAAGACGTCGCCGCGGGCCGCCGCGCGGATCGCGGCGACGACCTCCTCCGGCTCGCTGTCCTTGAGCAGGTATCCCGACGCGCCGCCCGCGAGGGCGACATGCACCCGTTCCATCTCGCCGAAGCTCGTCAGGACGACCACTCTGACGTCCGGGTGGGTGCGGGTGATGTGTTCGGTCGCCGCGGCGCCGTCCATCTTCGGCATCAGCAGGTCGAGGAGGACGACGTCGGGCAGTTCGCCGTGTGCGGACATCTCCCGCAGCCGGTCGATGGCCTCCTGTCCGTTGGCGGCCTCGGCGGCCACCTGGAGATCGTCCAGTGCCTCCAGGTAGGCGCGGATGCCGCGACGTACCACCGCGTGGTCGTCGACGATCATCACGCGGATCGGTGCCCTGGTCATGTGGTCCTCGCGTCCTGCGCTGTTCACAGCTGTCCGTCCTCCGCTCGCTCGGTTCCGTGGTGTGCCGGGCCTTCGGGGCGGCCGGACAGGGCCCCGGGGCCCGAGGCCGGCAGCGGGACCGCCGCCCGGACCGACGTGCCGCCTTCCGGGCGGCGGCCGATGCGCACGGTGCCGCCCCAGCGCTCGGCCCGCTCGCGCATGCTGGTCAGCCCGTAGCCGCCGCGGGCCGGCAGCGCCTCCTCGTCGGCGGACACGGCCATGCCCGCGCCGTCGTCGGCGACCGTCACGGCGAGCGCGCGGTCCCGTACGCCCATGCGCAGCGTCACGTGGGTGGCCTCTGCGTGCTTGACGACGTTGTGGATGGCCTCGGCGACGATCCGGTAGACGTCCTCGGCCATCTCGGCCCCGACGGCCTCGATACCCGTGCCGGTGACGACGTCGAAGCGCAGGCTCGTGCGGTGGGCGGTGCTGTCCACGAGCGCGCGGACGGCCTCCTCGAGGCCGAGTTCGACGGACGAGGCGGGCCGCAGCTCGTGCACCATGGCCCGCAGGTCCGTCAGGACCGTCCGCGACAGGCCCCCGACCTCGTCGGCGATCCTCCGCACGCTCTGCGCGGGCACGGTTCCCGTCCGTGCGCCGAGCACCCCCATCGACTTGGCCTGCATCCCGATGGCGAACACCTGCTGCACGATCGAGTCGTGCAGGTCGCGGGCGAGGCGCTGGCGTTCGTCGCGCCGGGCCAGCTCACGCTCCTTGCGCAGCAGCGTCACATAGTCCACGGCGACGGCGGCCTGGTCGGCCATCGCGCCGAGGAACTCCAGGGTGCGCGGGCCGACGACCTGACCGGGGGCGAAATAGGCGTTCATGATGCCGGTGGCACGGCCGCGGATCATCAGCGGGACGCTGGCGAACCAGTCCCAGTCCAGCTCGCCCATGTGCGCGTGCAGCGGCTCCCACGCGGGGTCGGCCTGGATGGCCGCGCCACGGTCCGGTACGACGACGGGCTCCCTGCGCCGGAAGGCCTCGAGCATGCGCAGGGTGGCTCCGCGCTTGCGGCACTCCATGAGGTTGTCGAAGAAGTCCGGCTGGTGACTGAACCCGGCCGAGCCCATGATCTGCAGGCTGCTCCCGGACTCGTCGAGGGTGAGGATCTGCACCGCCGCCAGCATGTCGGCGCGCAGCACCTCGCGGGCGAGCGCGTCGAGGATCGTCGTGATCGAGCCTTCGGACGCGAGTTTCGCCGCGGTCCTGGCGATGGCGACCACGCGGCGCTGTCTGTGGTGCTCCGCGCTCACATCGCGGAACGCCACCACGGTACGGTCCCGGCTCCCCGGCAGTGGCTGGGTGCGGTAGGCGAACTCCCGGTGGATTCCGGGCTTCGGCGCCCAGGTGCACACCTGCTCCTGGGCGGCCGCGGCGTCGTCGAGGAGGGCCGGTGTGTCGGCGGCCGCGGTGCGGGCCAGGTCGAAGGGTGCGGCGCGGCCGACGAGTTCGTCGGCCGGGCAGGCGCACAGGGCCGCCGCGGCGTCGTTGAGTTGGGCGAAGCGCCCGCGAGCGTCGATCACGGCGAGTCCGTCGGGCGCGTGCCGCGCGACGTCGGCCCAGTCGACGGCTTCCCGGACTCGGCTGGACATACGGCCCTACCTCCCGGTCCCCGGCACTTCTGTGATCACCAGGATGCACACCGGAAACGTCCACGTCACCCCTGCCGAGGCGTACCGTTCGGAGCTGGGGCGGAACTACGTCGAATGTCCTGTGCCCGGTCGGGACCGATGTCCGGTGCCGGTGACCTCGCCGGTCCGGACCGGTGACCTCACTGGAAGACGACGGTCCGGTTGCCGCTGACGACGACGCGGTTCTCGCTGTGCCAGCGCACGGCGCGGGCCAGCGCGCGGGTCTCGGCCTCGCGACCGCGCGCGGCGAGTTGGCCGGGGCTCAGGGAGTGGTCGACGCGGACGAGTTCCTGCTCGATGATCGGCCCCTCATCCAGGTCCGGCGTCACGTAGTGGGCGGTCGCGCCGATGTACTTCACCCCGCGGGCGTGAGCCTGGTGGTAGGGCCTCGCGCCCTTGAAGCTCGGCAGCATCGAGTGGTGGATGTTGATGGCACGCCCCTCCAGCCGCTCGCACAGCTCCCGGGAGAGGATCTGCATGTAGCGGGCGAGGACTACCAGGTCGACCTGCTCCTCGCGCATCAGGTCGAGCAGCTCGGCCTCCGCCCGGGGCTTGGTGTCGTGGGTGACGGGGATGTGCCGGAACGGGACGCCGAAGTTGTCCGCGATACGGCCGAGTTCGGGATGGTTGGACACCACGGCGACGATGTCGAGGTTCAGCTCCCCGATCGAGCAGCGGAACAACAGATCGTTCAGACAGTGCGCGAACCTGCTCACCATGATGACCGCGCGCAGCCGCTGCTCGGCGTCGGTCAACCGCCAGGCCATGCCGAAGGCCCGGGCGATGGCATCGATCGGAGGGCGGAGCGCGTCGAGGTCGAGCGGGCTGCCGTCGATGTGCGCGAACTCGACGCGCAGGTAGAAGGTTCCGCTGGTGGAGCTGCCGAACTGTTGGCTCTGCACGATGGTGCACTTCTCGTGGGTGAGAAGTTCGGTGACGGCGTGCACGATGCCGGGCCGGTCCGGGCAGGACAGCAGCAGGACCGCGCGCGCCGCGCCGGTGGGCGGGTTCATGACGTCTCCTCGCAGAGTCGGGCCAGCCGGTTCTGGCGCCACGCCTCGGTGCTGTCCAGGTCGTTGAAGGTGAACACGTGGAAGCCGTACAGGTTGTTGTCGGCCTCGGCGAAGGCGGGCGAGAGACGCTCGACGAGCTTGCCTGGGCGGTAGCCGCCCGGGAGGAAGAACCGCCACAGCATGCTCTGCTGCTTCTTCAGGAATCTCGCCGACTGCCCGAGGCCGAGCCCGGCGGAGACCCGGATCAGCTTCTGCCGGCCGACCGCGCCCGGAATGCCGACCCTGATCGGGAGGCGGGTTCCGCGCACCCCCGCCCCGCACGCCCAGCGCACCGTCGTCCGCGCGTCGAAGCACAGCTGCGTGATGATCTCCGTCGCGTGCGGGGCCTTGGCCTCGAGGGACCGCTCGATCAGCTCGTCCCGGATGTTCCCGTGGCCCTCGGGGTAGCCGCCGATGCCGACGGATGTGAACGGGTGACCCAGGTTTCGCAGCCCCTCGAGCAGGCTCTGGGCGTCCGGGTAGGTCCCCGCGGGCTCGGCGGCGTCTCCTCCGATGACGAACAGCCGGTCGACCCCGGACTCCTGCAACTGCGCGACGACGTCGGCGAGATGTGCCTCGTCGCGCACCAGGCGGGCGGCGATGTGCGGGGCGACCCGGTAACCCTGCCGCGTGAGGCGGCCCGCCAGGTCGGTGGTCGGGCCGAGGCCCTTGGCCTCGGTGGTGGTCACGGTGAGCCCCACGTCCGTGGGAACGTGCGCGAGCACCTTGTCCTCGGCGTTCTTGAACGGCAGCACTTCGTAGGTGATGTCGCGCAGCGCGCCGGCCAGAGTGGCCTTCGCCGAGCGGGCGCGGGCCCCGGGCCGGGACTCCGCGCCCCGGGGGCTGACGACGGCCATCACGTGTTCCGGTGGCTGTCGCGGGCGGACGGTGCGTACGGCGCCGGACTCTCGGACGTCATGATCGGTGCAGAACCTTTCCTCGGGTGGCCGCGGCGCAGCACGCCCGCGGCAGCGGCGCCGCCGCGACCGCACCGCCGGATCCCGCTCGGGATCCACTGCGACGCTAGAAGCACCGGCCCCACCCGTGGACCACGCGGATGACCGGACCTGCGGCTGCCACCCGTCGCGCGGGCACCGGGACAAGTGACGTAGCCGCGGACTCGCACCCCCGCGTCGCCGCCCGTGGCACGGGGGTGCGGGGTGCGGGGCGCGTCTACTGCTGCCGGTCCGCTTCCTGGAGCAACGTAAGGAGATCGTCCAGCGCCGGGAGGGCGGCCTCCAGGGCATCGCGGCCGCGCGGGGTCAGGCGCTGGATCGCCTCGTTCAGCGCCGTCGTGCTGGCTCGGTCGTAGCGGTCGAGCATGTCGAGGGCGCGGGGCGTGGCGGTGAGCCTGGCGGTGCGCAGGTCCTTCGTCGAGGGGGTGCGCTCGACCAGGCCGCTCGCGGTCATGGTGCGGACGAGGTTGCTGACCGTGGAGGGGGCCACCCGCAGTCGCTCGGCGACGGCGCGCGGGGGGATCCCCTCCTCGTCGGCGCCGGCCAGGACGCGCAGCAGCTCGATCTGCGCCTCGGGGAGGTCGGGGAGTCCCACGCTCTGGCGGGACCGCAGGACCGCGCGGCGGAGCGGGCCGATGAGGCGGCCGAATTCGGTGGCGAGATCCGGCGGGGTGGCGGCGTGCTGCGGGGCGGGCGAGTCCATGGGATCCATTGTGACGGCTCAGTCGTTTTGCTCGCAAAACTATTTTGTGGCAAAATCAAATGCACGGACGCCACGACCCACCGGCGCCCCGAGTATCAGCAAGGAGCCGCACCCCATGACCGTCACCGACGCATTCGAGACCACCGTCGCCCAGCCCGTCCCGCCGCAGGACCTGTCCGGGATCGTCGGCCACCGCTTCATCTACACGTACGCCAACGGCTGGCAGTACGAGATGTACGTGAAGAACGACCACACCATCGACTACCGGATCCACACCGGCCACGTCGGCGGGCGCTGGGTGAAGGACCAGGAGGTCGACCTGGTCCAGCTCGACGACGACGTGTACAAGGTGTCCTGGACCGAGCCGACCGGCACGTCCGTCGCCGTCAACGTCCTGCCCGGCAAGCGCCGGCTGCACGGCGTCATCTTCTTCCCGGACTGGATCCGCGACCACGGCGAGCGGACCGTGCTCTTCCAGAACGAGCACCTCGACGAGATGCGCAAGTACCGCGACGAGGGCCCGACCTACCCGATCTACGTGGTCCCCGAGTTCGCGAAGATCACCTGCTACGAGTACGTCGGCGCCGACGACGACACCGTGGTCTCGGTGGCCCCCGGCGACCTCCCCAAGGGCTGGTCCGACCGCACGAACTGACCGCCATCGCGCGGGAGCGGTCGGGAAACCGCCGAACCCGACCGTCCGGAGCCGTCGTTCGGGTTTACTCGGCGACATGAATCATCCGACATCTCCAGCGCCCGGAGCGCCCGGCGCCGGCCTGATCACCGGCAGGACCGTGATGATCACGGGCGCGTCCAGCGGCATCGGCGCGGCCGCGGCGCGACTGTTCGCCTCCGAGGGGGCGGCCGTCGTCCTCATGGCACGCCGCGAGGACCAGCTCGCATCCCTCACCGAGGAGATCGGGAAGGCCGGCGGGCGGGCGGCCCACAGCGTCGGCGACGTGACGCGTCCCGAGGACGTCGAGCGCGCGGTCGCGACGGCCGTGGAACGCTTCGGCGGCCTCGACGGCGCCTTCAACAACGCCGGTTACGCCGGCTCTGCCTTCGGCCCGTTGCACGAACTGCCGGAGGACGACTTCGACCGGATCATGGACATCAACGTGCGCGGAACGTGGAACTGCCTGCGCCGCCAGATCCCCGTCATGCTGGCCGCCGGGCGCGGGGCGATCGTCAACACCTCCAGTTCGGCGGGCCTGATCGCCACCGGCGCGCCGACCCCGTACGTCGCGGCGAAGCACGCCGTCCTCGGGCTGACGAAGGCGGCGGCCGCCGAGTACGGAGCGCACGGCATCCGCGTCAACTCCCTTGTCGTAGGCACCACACGCACGGAAATGATCACCGCGGCGATGGAGGGCAACCCCGCACTGGAGGAGGCGTTCGTCGCACGCCAGATCCAGAAGCGGATGGCCGCGCCACAGGAGGTGGCGGAGGCGGCGCTGTGGTTGCTGAGCGACCGTTCGTCGTTCGCGACGGGTAGCCATGTGGCGGTGGACGGCGGCATCCTCGCCATCTGACGCCTCCCGAACGACGGGCGACGAACACCAACCACGCCGGACGCAGATCAGACGCCCGCCACCTCGTCCGGCGTGGCCGTGTCTCCGGTCGTCGCGCCTCCCGACCTGGCGCTTCCCGACCTCGCTCCCACGATCCGGAGCGCGATATCGCCGTACTGGTAGGCGAGTTCATCGACGGTGAACTCGCCACCCTCGTGGAACCAGCTGGCCACGCCGATCCCCATGTCCAGGATGGAGTAGGAGGCGACCTTGGCCGACCGTACGCGGAAGGCCCCTTCCGCCGCTCCGCGCTCGATGAGTTCACGGAAGCGGCGCTCGTACTCGCTGCGCCGGTCGAGCACCCGGTCCTGGTCGGCCCGCTCCAGGCTGCCGATCTCCCGGTTGCCGACGAACGCCTCCAGCCGATGGCGCGCGTGGTAGCGGACGTGCGCCTCCACGGCGCGGCGCAGCTGCTCGCTCACGCCGTCGGAACCCGCGACGGCCGCCGCGTTGTCCGCGATGAGCTGCTCCATCGTGCCGATCATGATCTCGACGAGCAACTCGTGCTTGGAGCCGACGTGTTTGTAGAGGCTCGGGCCGCGGATGCCGAGGGCCGCCCCGATGTCGTTCATCGTCGTGGCGCGGTAGCCCTGCTCGGCGAACAGGCGCAGAGCGGCCTGCCGGATCTCCGACCCGCGATCGGCCTTCGGCGGGCGCTGCGAGCGCGCCGGGCGGTGCGGCCGCTCGTGCCGCTTCTCGTCGGACACATTCATCGAACCGAACCCCCCGAAGCTAGCGATGGTTAGCTCGAACTCTAGGTTCTCGAACCCTGCGTTCTGCAGCTCTCTCAACAGGCAGCATATCCCGGCCTCTTGACAGGTCACCCCCTCCGATCATCTTATGGCTAACGAGTATTAGCCAAGATCAGGGGTGAGATGTGTCCATCAGCTTCGAGATCGACGAGAGGGTCGCCGACATCGCGCGGCGCACCACCGCGTTCGTCCGGGACGTGGTCGTCCCCGAGGAGCAGGCGTGCGACGGCAACGTCCACTCAGGCCCGGAGCCGTTGCGGCGGAAGCTGCAGGACGCCGCCAAGGAAGCCGGTGTGTTCGCCCCGCACGTCGGTGCGGAGTGGGGCGGGCTCGGGCTCGACATGCGCGAGCAGGCCGTGGTGTTCGAGGCTGCGGGGTACTCGCTGCTCGGGCCGCTCGCGCTCAACTGCGCCGCGCCCGACGAGGGCAATATGCATCTGCTCGAAGTGGTCGCCACCGAGCGGCAGAAGGAGCGGTATCTGCGCCCGCTGGCCGCCGGTGAGGTGCGCTCCTGCTTCGCGATGACCGAGCCCTCGCCTGGCGCCGGGTCCGATCCGCGCGCGCTCGCCACGACCGCGACGAGGACCGGTCGCGGCTGGCGGATCGACGGCCGCAAGTGGTTCATCAGCGGAGCCGACGGAGCCGCGTTCGCCATCTGCATGGCACGCACCAGCGGCGGGCCGGGCGACGCGGGCGGCGCGACGATGTTCCTCGTCGACACCGACAACCCCGGCATGAAGATCGTCCGGAATATCGACACCCTGGACCAGGGTCTGTTCGGCGGGCACAGCGAGGTCGAATTCGACGGCTGCGAGGTCGACGACGACGCCGTGCTCGGCGCGGTGGACGAGGGATTCGCGTACGCGCAGGTGCGGCTCGGGCCCGCCCGTATGACCCACTGCATGCGCTGGCTCGGGGTCGCGCGCCGGGCCCAGGACATCGCCCTGGAGCGTGCCGCGGACCGCTCGGCCTTCGGGAAGCCACTGGCCGAACTCGGCATGGTGCAGCAGCAGTTGGCCGACAGCGAGATCGACATCGAGACCAGCCGCGCGATCCTGTGGCGGGCCTGCTGGGAACTGGACCAGGGCCGGTCCGCCGCCCAGCACACCTCGATCGCGAAGACGTACGTCTCCGAGGCGGTCAACCGGGTGGTCGACCGGTCCGTGCAGATCTGCGGCGCGCTCGGCATCTCGGCGGACGCCCCGCTGTCGCGCCTCTACCGCGAGGTGCGCCCGTTCCGGATCTACGACGGTCCTTCCGAGACCCACCGTTGGGCGATCGCCAAGCGCGCGGTGCGGGCGGCGAAGAGGCGGAGCGGCGCCCTGTGACCGTGCCGTCCGACACACCTATCGAAGGAGAACGCGTGAAGGACCGTCTGGCCGGACAGATCGCCCTGGTCACCGGTGCGACCGGCGGTATCGGCGACGCCGTCGTGCGCCGCCTCGCCGCCGAGGGCGCCGCGGTGGCCGTGACCGATGTCGACGCCGACCGCTGCGCGTCCTTGACGAAGGAGCTGACGGGGGACGGGGCGCGGGCGATCGGCCTGGCGCTCGACGTCAGCGACGAGGACGCGTGGCGCGGCGCCGTCGAGCGTGTGACCGACGAGTTGGGCGCACTGACGTCGGTCGTCAACAACGCGGGCATCGCGGAGATGCGCACCGTGGAGACCGAGACCCAGGAGTCCTGGGACAAGGTCGTCTCGGTCACCCAGAAGGGTGTCTGGCTGGGCATGAAGCACGGCGGCCCCGCGATCGAACAATCCGGCGGCGGCTCGATCGTCAACGTCGCCTCGATCTTCGGCACGGTCGGCGGCTTCGGCAGCCAGTTCTCCTACCACGCGGCCAAGGGCGCGGTCCGGCTGATGACGAAGAACGCCGCACTGCACTGGGCGACGCGCGGCGTCCGCGTCAACTCGATCCACCCCGGCTTCATCGAGACACCGCTCTCGCGCGAACTGTGGGCGGGCACGCCGCGGCGCGCCGCGATGGTCGACGGCACCCCGATGGCGCGCCTCGGCCGGCCCGAGGAGGTCGCGGGCGCGGTGGCGTTCCTCGCGTCGGACGACGCGAGCTTCGTCACCGGCTCCGAGCTGTACGTGGACGGGGGCTGGACGGCGCGCTGAGACGCCGGACGGACGAGTGGGCGGGGAACGTCAACTGCCGCTCCCCGCCCACTCGTTGGACCGGTTTTCGTGGAAGAAGCGCTCGTCACCGCGTGCGCTGTTCACCCCACATCGCCCGCAGCTCCCCCTTGACCACCTTGCCGCCCGCGTTGCGCGGCAGCTGGTGGACGACACGGAGCTGCGTCGGCAACTTGTACGCCGCGAGCCGGCTCCGCGCCCAGGTCCGGATGCCGTCGATGGACAGGTCGGCGTCGGCGGTCCTGGGGACGACGACCGCGACCGGTGTCTCGCCCCAGTGTTCGTGGGGGACGCCGATGACACCTACCTCGGCGATGTCCGGGTGCGCGGCCAGGGCGTTCTCGACCTCGGCGCAGTAGATGTTCTCGCCGCCGGAGATGATCAGGTCCTTGAGGCGGTCCTTGATGTAGAGGAACCGCTCGTCGTCGAGGCAGCCGATGTCTCCGGTCCTGAACCACCCGTCGGGGGTGATCGCCGCCGCCGTCTCCTCGGCCCTGTTCAGGTAGCCGATCGTCAACTGCGGTGTCCGGAGCCAGATTTCACCGTCCGCGCCCGGTGTCACGTCCTCGCCCGTGTGCGGGTCGACGATGCGGCACTCGCAGGTGTCGAGGACCGCTCCGGCCGAACCGGGGTGCGGGTCGGCGTCCCCGTGCTTGCGGAGGGGTTCGATGGCGACGCCCGCGCAGGTCTCGGTCAGCCCGTACCCCTGCGAGAACCCGGTGTGCGGGAGCATGGCCATGGCCTGCTCGACGAGTGTGCTGCCGGAGGGCGCGGAGCCGTAGATGACCACCTCCAGAGTGCTCAGGTCGTACGCCGCCGCGGCGTTCTCGGCCACCAGGCGGGACAGTACGGTCGGCACCAGGACGGTGTGGGTGACACCGTGCTCCTCGACGGCCCCGCCCACGTCCGCGACGGAAGCGCCGGCCGGAACGACGAGCTCGCCGCCCATGTGCACACAGCACATGACCGAGCTCATGCCACTGACGTGGAACAGCGGCAGGCACGCCAGGAATGTCATGTCGGGGTGCATGCGCCAGCCCTTGGTGGCCTGTACGCAGGTGTGGGCGAGGTTGCGTTCGACGAGCTGGACGCCCTTCGGCGCGCCCGTGGTGCCGGTCGTGTAGAGGAGCAGGGCCACCGACTCCGGGCCGTGGTCCGGGTCGGGCGGGGTGTTCGGGTCGCCGTTGGCGTACCAGTCCTCGAAGGAGGCGGCCCGGTCGTGCCCCGGTCCGTCGAGCCAGACGACGCGTTGACGCGAGCCGACGAGGTGCGCGAACTCCCGCTCCGCGAAAACCAGTTGGGGTGCGCTGTCGGCGAGGACGGCCCGGGCCTCCGCCGCCTCAAGGCGCCAGTTCACGCAGACGAGGTGCGCGCCCGCCCAGGACGCGGCGTACACCAGCTGCACGTACGGCAGGCCGTTTCTCGCGATCACCGCGATCCGGGAGCCGTGGGCCGCGTCCTCCGCCTTCAGCCTGGAGGCGATGCGGGCGACGTCGTCCGCGAGTTCGGCATAGGTCCGGGTGCCTGTCGGGGCCGTGACGGCACGGTGGTCGGGGCGCTCGTGGCGGTGGCGGACCAGGGTTCCGGCCAAGGTGGTTCCGGCCAAGGTGGTTCCGGCCAAGGTGGTTCCGGCCGAGGACGTTCCGGCGGAAGCGCTTCCGGTCGAGGTCTCTCCGGCCGACACCGCCCCGGACGTGGCACGGCCCGTCATCGGACGCGCGTGTACTGGAGCACGCCGTCCACGGGCTCCGCCGCGACCCGTTCCCGCAGGACGAGGACGTCCATGTGCGCCGCCGTCTCGTTGACCGCGAGCATCTGGTTGAAGGCGCTGAGCTCCGCGAACGGCACCTCCCGGCGCGTCCATCCGAGCCCCCGCGCCACCGCGTGGGCGTCAAGTGTGTCGTCGCCGAGCGCCGCGATGCTCTTCGCCAGACGGTCGTCGTGGTGTGCGAGCAACTCGGTGACCCGGGCGTGGGCGCTGTCGGTGACCGGTCCGTGCGCGGGCAGCAGGCGGGTGTCGGGGTAGCGGGTCATCAGTTGCAGCGAATCCAGGTAGTCGGCGAGGGGCCTGCCGCCCGGCTCGGACAGTTCGAAGCCGATGGAGGGCGTGATGTGCGGCAGGACGTGGTCCCCGGAGAAGAGGAGCCCGCGCCGCTCGTCCCGGTAGACCACATGTCCCTTGGTGTGTCCGGGAGTCGGTACGGCCGTCAGTTCACCGGCGCCGAAGTGCAGGGTCCCCGCCTCGACCCACTGGTCGGGGGCCTCCCACACGTCCGGGTCGTAGCCGCCGTGGTCCATGGCCTCGACCCGGTCGGCCAGTTCACCGGCGCCGGCGCGGCGCAGTGTGTCGAGCGATCCGGCAGGTGAGTCGCTGGCCAGGCGGTGCAGCATCTCCAGGCCGGGGCGCTCGCCCGCGCCGAGGTAGACGCGCGAGCCGAACAGGCGGCGCAGCTCCACCGCCTGTGTGTAGTGGTCGCGGTGGATGTGGGTGGCCAGGATGTGGCTGATGTCGCCGAGGTCTCGGCCGATTCCGGCCAGCGCCTTCTCGAGCTGCTTGCGCGCCTCGGGGATCGCCCAGCCACCGTCGATCATGACGATGCCGCCGTCGTCGGTGAGATCCTCGAGGAGGTAGACGTTGACAGCGTGCAGGCCGTCGTTGGGCAGTGGCAGGGGAACGCGGTGCACCCCGGCCTCCACGGTCTGGACTCCGGCTTCGGCCCACGGGCCCTGGTCGAACCGCGCTGTCATGACTCTCCCTTGCTCGTGCGACTGCGTCCTGCTTGTGCGTGCGCCACTCAGTGGCTCGGGGCGGGCCGTCAGGCGTCGGCGCGCAGCCGGCCGGCCAGTTCCCGGGCCCCGCCCCGGTCGAGCTTGCCGACCTTTGTCTGTGGCAGTTCCCCGACGCTGTAGACGTACTCGGGCCACTTGGTCCTGGACAGGCCGACGCTCTTGAGGTGCCCGGTCACCTCGTCCAGGTCGATGCCCTCCCCGTCCTCGGTGACGACGAGCAGCGCCACGCGTTCTCCGAGCACCTCGTCGGGCACCGCCGCGACACACGCCCTCGCCACCCGCGGGTAGCTGGCGACCGCGCGCTCGATCTCGGTGATGTCGATGTTGCGGCCACCGCGGATGATGATGTCCTTCTCGCGGCCCATGATGCTGAGGGTGCCGTCCTCGTGGACCATGAGCAGGTCGCCGGTCGGGAAGTAGCCGTCCTCGGTGAGGACCGGAGGGTCGACGTGGCCGTCGCGGGCGTAGCCCAGGAACAGGGAGGGGCCGCGCACCTGCGCCGCGCCCGAGACACCCGGCCCGGCCGGCTGCCCGTCGGGCGTGAGCGCGCGTACGTCGGTGCCGGGGAAGGGGCGGCCGTCCCTGCCGAGCCGGATCTCCTCGGGCTCGTCGGGCCGCGGCGAGGTGTGGCCGAGGCACTCGGACATGCCGAACACGCGGAGGATCTTCGTACCCAGGGACTGCTCGGCGCGTGCGAGCGCGCCCCGGTCCATCGGGCCGCCGCCGACGGTGATCGCCCTGACGTTCTTGAGGACACCGGAGCCGGCCGCCTCGGCGCCCATCTGCAGTGCCATCGTCGGTACGCACATGGTCCAGCGGACCTCGGCGTCGGCCATCCGCCGCAGGGCGAGCGCCCGGTCCCACTTCGCGGTCAGGACGAGCGGGCCACCGAGCAGCAGCGCGAGATAGACACCGAAGCAGTACGCGGCGGTCGACGAAAGCGGCACGATCGCGGCGACCGCGTCGCCGGTCGAGAGGCCGTTGATGTATCCGGTGCTGGCGGCGGCGTAACGCAAGGCCTCCTCGGACTGCACCACACCCTTGGGCCGCCCCGTGGAGCCGGAGGTGAGTCCGATGAGGACGCCGCCCGACCAGCGCGTCACTTCCTGCTGCTCGTGCTCGGGCGCGGCCAGCAGCCTCCAGCCGTCAAGCACCGTGTCCGCCCGGCCGCCCGGCAGCAGCTCGGGCACCGCCCATTCCTCCACCGCCGATGGCTCTGCGATGACGAAGTCCGGCCGGATGTCCTCCCGTGCTGCGGCGAACTCGTCGCGCGTGGTGTGCCGGTTGACCACGGCGAGCACTCCACCGGTCAGGCCCACGGCCAGGCTCGCGGCGACGGTGCGCCACGAGTTGTCGGCCTGCAACATGACGGTCCCGCCCGCTCTCCCGGCCGTTGATGTCATCACCGCGGTCACGCGTGCGGCCTCGTCGAGCAGTTCGCGTGCCGTATGACTGCCCGCGTCGTCGATCACGGCGACGAAATCCGCCTGACCGGCCCTCTGTTGGAACCCCTGCACTACCTGTCGCATCCCGCTACCTCGCTGCGATGTGCCGATCTCCGGTGTACTGAACGCTGCTCCGATTGCTGCGCGGACGGCCTGCGTACGGCCGTGGGGGGCGGGCTCAACCCGTGAACATCTCCGCCTCGGTGCCCATCACGGCGATGCGGCGGCCCTTCATGTCGCCGACCTGGGCGACGGCTTCGGCCCACTCGGGGCTCTTGAGGGCCGTCTTCAGGTCCTCGGGGGAGTCGAAGCTGAGCACCGAGATACCGTCCCAGCCCTCGGAGCGCGGCTCCATCGCCATGTCGATCTCGGTGTGCCGCCAGGCGCGCAGTCCTGGCAGGCGGTAGGTCAGTTCGGCGTGGTCACCGCGCCACCACGTGATGAACTGCTCGTGCGTCCACTCGGGGGGCCGGGAAGCGAGCAGGACGAGGTTGTACATAACTGTCCTCCGTACATGGCCAGTTGGCGTGCCGTGGCCAGTTGCAAGATGAGTGAGTGAGTGCGTCACTGGATGAGCGCGTGAGTGGGTGAGTGGTCCAGGCCGAGCTGTCAGGAGAAGCGGATCTCGGACGATCGGCCGATCAGCAGGCGCTGAAGCCGGTGCTCGTCGTTCACCCGGCCGGCAGCGACGAAGCTCGCCTCCGGGACACCCGCGCGCCGCACCTCGCCCAGGAAGAGCTCGTCTTGTCCGGTGGTCGTCGCGGAGAGCCGGTGGTGGGTGCGCGTCCCCCTCTCACGCTGTTCGAGATAGCCCACGAGGGCCTCGCGGCCGCCGGCGAAGTCGGTGGCCTTGCCGTCGCCGGTGGAGAACAGGATGGAGAGCGCGAAGTCGTCGCTGATCAAGTCCAGGATCTTGGACGGCTCGTCACCGTCGAGGATCTCGAACCACGCGGTGAGGAAGGGCGCCTCGATCGAGGTGTCGGTCATGCCTGCCGTGTCTGTCATGCCCTGCTCCCTTCGGCCCGGACCTGGCCGGCCCAGTCGACCAGTTCGAACGAGGTGGTGAAGAAGGACTGGTAGCGCGCCAGGAGCCCGTCGGGCGAGATCACCGCGGCGGACAGGAACGAGCCGACGTACTGTCCGGCCTCCGTCACCACGCCGTACACGGTCTCGAGGTCCCCGTCCCGGCTGTAGCGCACGATCTCGTGCGACCGGTCGACGGGATTCCGCCCTGCGATGTAGGAGGCGAAGTCCTCCCGGCTGCTGCCCTTGGCCTCCTTGCCGGGCAGGGCGATGAGGAAACGGAAGTCGGGTTCGAGCAGGTCCAGGGTCCGCTCGGGATGCGGACTGTCCATGCTGCTCAGATATGCACGCAACGACATGGGTGAGATCCTTCAGCTCGCGGCGTCCGGAGAGGGCCGGGCGCCGGCGACGGCGCGCACCGAACCCCTCCCCTTAGATCAACTTGAGTCAAATTCAATTCAGTTCGGATGCTAATCCTGCCGAAACACGCCTGGCAAGAGGCCGTCATGGAGTGATCTCGGCGGTGACGCGACACGGGGAGACGGACAGCACTGTGCCCCCTGGCGGAATCCGCCAGGGGGCACAGGTTGCCGCGTTCAGGACTGCTCGGACCTCACGGCCTCACGTCTCACGCCTCACGGCCTCACGGCCTCACGTCGCGACCATCCGCACGCAGGCACCTTCGATCAGTTCGCCGATCTCCGACAGCGGCGTCGCTCCCGACGGCCGGTACCACCGCCACACGCTGACGATCAGACCGAGCACACTCGCGCCGAGGAGCTGCGCGTCGCGCAGCGGAAAGGCGCCCTGCGACATCCCCTTCACCAGCAGGTTCGTCCAGTCCCGCTCGACGACCTGGACGAGCTGGCGCGCCGCGACGCGCTCGGCCTCCTCGCGCTTGGACTTGCGCGGGCCCGACAGCAGATCCATGTGGTTCTGGAGGATCCGCATCTGCAGGACCTCCTGCTCGGAGACGTCGTACGCGGTCCGGACCGCGGCCCGCAGCGCCTCCACCGGCTCGGCCTTGTCCGCGGTCGCCTCGGCGAACCGCTCGTGCGAGCGCTCCAGTTCGAGCCGCATGATCGTGAGCAGGCAGTGCGTCTTCGACTCGAAGTAGTGGTACAGCGCCGTCTGCCCGATGCCGACGCGCTCCGCCACGGTCGACCATTTGGTGGCCTCGAAACCGGTCTCGCCGAAGCAGTCCACGGCCGCCGTCAGAATGGCCGCGCGCTTGGATCTCGGCCCTGCCTCCGGTTCAACGATCTTCGTCATGACTCTCTCCATGGCCGTCACTCAGCGTGTCCGTGTACCCGAGCGTAACCCCAAGCTGAACTCGGTTACTACTCAGGCACCACTCCGAGCGCGGGTCAGACGCGCTCGATCACCGTCGCGTTCGCCATGCCGCCGCCCTCGCACATCGTCTGCAGACCGTACCGCCCGCCGGTCCTGCGCAGCTGGTGAACGAGTGTGGTCATGAGCCGGGCCCCCGTCGCCCCGAGCGGGTGGCCGAGCGCGATGGCGCCACCGAAGGCGTTCATCCGCTCCGGGTCCGCGCCGAGCTCCTTCTGCCACGCCAGGACGACCGACGCGAAAGCCTCGTTGATCTCGACCAGGTCGATGTCGTCGAGCGCGAGGTCCGCTTTGCCGAGGACCTTCTCGGTGGCGGGAATCGGTCCCGTCAGCATGAGGATCGGGTCGGAGCCGACGACGGCTGTCGCGTGCACGCGGGCCAGCGGGGTCAGTCCGTGGCGGCGCACGGCGTCCTCGGAGGCGATCAGCAGCGCGGCGGCGCCGTCGGATATCTGGCTGGCGACCGCGGCGGTCAACCGCCCGTCCTCGGTCAGGGACTTGAGGCCCGCCATCTTCTCCATACTGGTGTCGGCGCGCGGTCCCTCGTCCACGCTCAGCCCGAAGGACGGCACGATCTCGTCGTCGAAGACGCCGTCGGCCTGCGCCGCGAGGGCCCGCCGGTGGCTGGCGAGGGCGTAACTCTCCATGTCCGTACGGGAGATGCCCCACTTCTCGGCGATCAGCTCGGCCCCGTAGAACTGCGAGACCTGCTCGTCGCCGAAGTGCTCGCGCCAGCCGTCGCCCGCGTAGGGGCTGCCCATGCCGGCCTGCTCCCCGACGGTCATCGGGCTGGCGATGGGCACGAGGCTCATGACCTCCACTCCCCCGGCGACGACCAGGTCCGCGGCTCCCGACCCGACCGCCTGGGCGGCGAAGTGCACGGCCTACTGCGACGATCCGCACTGGCGGTCGACGGTGGTGCCGGGCACGTGCTGCGGGAGGCCCGCCGACAGCCAGGCGGTGCGGGCGACGTTCCCGGTCTGGGCGCCGATCTGGCTGACACAGCCGAAGATCACGTCGTCGACGGCTCCGGCGTCGACCCCGGTCCGCTCCACGAGGGCGCGCAGCACGTGCGCGCCGAGGTCGGCGGGGTGCACGGCGCTCAGTGCGCCCTTGCGGCGCCCGACGGGCGTGCGGACGGCTCCGACGATGAA
Source organism: Streptomyces fractus (assembly GCF_049844455.1). Classification (NCBI taxonomy): domain Bacteria; kingdom Bacillati; phylum Actinomycetota; class Actinomycetes; order Kitasatosporales; family Streptomycetaceae; genus Streptomyces; species Streptomyces fractus. The sequence continues at coordinate 1,375,853 of NZ_JBMYHI010000002.1, forward strand.
GGCTTCGGACATGATGACTCCCTGTTTACGGGTGAGGCGGGGGCGGGCTCAGTGCCCGGACGGGACGCGGGTGCGGGTGAACTCCGGCGCGCGCTTCCCGAGGAACGCGGCGACGCCCTCCCGGCCCTCCGCGGAGGCGGCAGCGGCGGCGAGCGCACGGGCCTCGCGGTCGAGGTGCGGGCCGAGGACCTCGGTCAGCCCGGCGTCGACGAGCCGGCGGGTGGCGCCGAACGCGGCAGTGGGTCCGCGGCGCAGTGTCTCGGCGGTCCGCGTGGTCTCGCCGGCCAGTTCGTCGGCCGGTACGACCCGGCTCACCAGGCCGAGTTCAGCGGCCTCCCGCGCCGACACCCGGCGGTTCGTGAGGAGGAGGTCGAGGGCCCGCTTGGGGCCGATGAGCCGTGGCAGGAACCAGCTGACGCCCGCGTCCGGCGAGTAGCCGATGCCGGTGTACGCGGCGGTGAACGAGGCGTTGTCGGCCGCCAGGGTCACATCGGCGGCCGCCGCGAGGCCGATGCCGGCCCCTGCGACCGCGCCCTGCACGGCGGCCACCATGGGCGCGTCGAGCGCGGCGAAGGTGCGCAGGGCCTCGTGCAGCGCGTCGGTCACCGCGCCGAGGTGCTTCTCCAGGGCGGCGCCTTCGAGCCGCGAGAATTCCCGGAGGTCGCCGCCCACGCAGAAGGACTTCCCCTCGGCGGTGAGCAGGATCGCCCGTACGTCGGCGCTCTCGCAGGCCCGTGCGGCGTCCAACAGGCCCTGGGCCATGGCCAGATCGATGGAGTTGCCGGCGGCGCCGCGGCGCAGGGTGACGCGGGCGAGGCCGTCCTGCTGAATGTCGGTGGTGACCCTCGCCTCGCTCATCGGGCCGTCCAGCCGCCGTCGACCGTGAGGACCTGGCCCGTGCAGTACGAGGAGGCGTCCGATGCGAGGAAGAGCAGCGCGCCGTCCAGTTCGTGGGCGTCGCCGCCGCGGCGGAGCAGGGTGTTGCGGTCGACCCACCGGCTGGAGCGTTCGTCGCCGAAGAGGTCGGCGGTCATCTCGGTGCGGAACCAGCCGGGGGCGAGCGCGTTGACGCGGGTGCCGCCGCGGCCCCACTGCCCCGCCAACTCCCGTGTCAGGCCGATGAGTCCGGCCTTCGACGCCGAGTAGCTCGCGCCACCGAGGGGCGCGGCGGAGACGAGGCCGAGGATGGAGGAGACGTTGATGACGCTCCGTACGGGCTCGGGCGTCTCCGCGGTGAGCCGGGCGAGGTGGAACGGCGCGGTGAGGTTCACACCAAGGACGTCGGCGAAGGCGTCCGGGGTCTCGTCCTCGGCGCGTGTCTCGCCGGATGTGGCGGCGTTGTTGACCAGGATGTCGATGCCGCCGCGACCGGTGGTGGCGAGCGCGGTGTCCACGAGGCGTATGCGGTCGGCTTCGAGCGAGACGTCGCAGGCGACCGGGTGGATGCGCGCGTCGGAGTCGGCGAGTTCCTTGAGCCGGTCGACGCGGCGGGCGGCGGCGAACACAGTGGCCCCCGCTTGCGCGAGGACGGAGGCGAAGCGCGCGCCCAGGCCTGCGGAGGCGCCGGTCACGATGGCCGTGCGCCCCTCAAGTGAAAAGATTTCGCCAGGAGTTGGGACCCCAGACGGGCTGGACGGGACGGATGGGCTGGGCGGGCTGGACGGGTTCACTCTTCCACTCCGATCGGCAAGGCGGTCGCGCCACCGTCGAGGACGAGGGTCTGGCCGGTCATCCAGGACGAGGCGTCCGAGGCGAGGAACAGCGCGGCGTTCGCCACGTCCTCGACGGTGCCGAGGCGGCGCATGGGCAGCTTGGCGGTGAGGACGGGCTCGCGCACCTCCCACACGGCCCGCGCGAGTTCCGTCTTGATGAGGCCGGGGGCGATCGCGTTGACGCGGGCGTGCGGCCCGAGTTCGTACGCGAGCTGCCGCGTCATGTGGAGCATGGCGGCCTTGGTGGCGTTGTAGTAGCCGATGTGCGGGTCGACGATCAGTCCGCCGACGGAGGCGATGTTGACCACCGCGCCGCCGTGCTCGGCCATCCAGGCGCGCCAGGCGGCGCGGGTCCAGGCGATCATGCCGTACTGGTTGACGCGTACGGTCTTCTCCGCGCGCGGCAGGTCCAGGTCGAGCAGGTCGCCGTTGTACGGGTTGGTGGCCGCGTTGTTGACGAGGATGTCGAGGCGGCCGAAGCGGTCCATGGTCTCGTCGACGCAGGCCTGGGCCTGGTCGGGTTCGCCGGCGTTGGCGACGACGGTGTGGATGTCGCCGTCCCCCTTCACCCGCAGCAACTCCTCGCGTGCGTCGGCGAGTCCGGGCGCCTTGCGGGCCGCGATGACGACGTGCGCGCCGGCCGCCCGGTAGGCGGTGGCGATGCCGAGGCCGATGCCGCGGGATCCGCCGGTGATGACGGCGACCCGGTCCTTGAGGGTGTCGGTGCTCACGCTGCTCCTGCCTTGGTCCTGGTGGGCCCGGTGGCGGGTCCGGTGTACTTGGCGAGTTCGTGGCGGGCCACCGTCCGCAGGTGTACTTCGTCGGGGCCGTCGGCGATGCGCAGGGCGCGCGTGATGGCGTAGAGCCGGGCGAGGATGGTGTCGTCGCTGACGCCCGCCGCGCCGTGTGCCTGCACCGCCCGGTCGACGACCTTGTGGGCGACGTCGAGCGCGGCCACCTTGATGGCGGCGACCTCGGTGCGGGCGGCGGCGTTGCCGACGGTGTCCATGAGCCATGCGGACTTCAGCACCAGGAGCCGCAGTTGCTCGATCTCGATGCGGCTGCGCGCGACCCACTCGCGCACCACGCCCTGCTCGGCGAGGGGGCCGCCGAAGGCGCTGCGCTCGGTGACGCGTTCGCACATCAACTGCAGGGCGCGCTCGGCGAATCCGACGGCCCGCATCGCGTAGTGCATGCGCCCCGGACCGAGCCGTCCCTGGGCGAGCGCGAAGCCCTCCCCTTCTCCGCCGAGGATGTTGGCGGCGGGCACGCGGACGTCCTCGAAGAGCACTTCGCCGTGTCCGCACCGGTCGGTGTAGCCGAACATCGGCAGGTCGCGGACGACGGTGACACCGGGGGTGTCGCGGGGCACGAGCAGCATGCTCTGCTGCCGGTACGTGGGGGCGTCCGGGTCGGTCTTGCCCATGACGATGATGAGCTTGCAGTCCGGGTCGAGGATGCCGGAGGTGTACCACTTGCGGCCGTTGACGACGTACTCGTCGCCGTCGCGGGTGATGCGGGTACGGATGTTGCGCGCGTCGGAGCTGGCGACCTCGGGTTCCGTCATGGCGAAACAGGAGCGGATGTCGGAGTCGAGCAGGGGCCGCAGCCACTGCTTCTGCTGCTCGGGGGTGCCGTAGAGCGCGAGCAGCTCCATGTTGCCGGTGTCGGGCGCCGAGCAGTTGAACACCTCGTTGCCGATGATGGAGCGGCCCATCAGTTCGGCGAGGGGCGCGTATTCGAGGTTGGTGAGGCCGGCGCCCCAGTCGCCGTGCGCCATGAAGAGGTTCCACAGGCCCTCGGCCCGTGCCTTCTCCTGCAGCTCGGCGAGGACCGGTGGCAGCGCGTGCGGATCGTCCCCTTCGGCGAGCTGCCGGTCGTAGACGCCTTCCGCGGGGATGACGTACTCGTCCATGAACGACCGTACGCGGTCGGCGAGTTCACTCGCGCGCGGCGAGAATCCGAAGTCCACAAGTTCTCCTGGGTGGCGCTTTGGGGGCGCTGAGATGTCAGCCGAGGATGTCGCGCGCGGTGCGGATCATCGCGGCGATGGTGGGCGGCAGCCGTTCCTGGTCCGGGTCGTGGTGCTTGCCCTCGCGGTGGCGGCGCAGGTTGTGCCCCATGATGGCGGCCATCTTCATGCGGCCGAGCGCCCGGAACCAGTCCATCGCGGGCAGCGCGGGCTCTCCGTCGAGGTAAGCGGCGAGGAGGTCGGCCTCGCTGGGCAGGCCCGGTACGGCGCGGCCCAGCTGCGGGAAGTTGTGGTGGTCGGCGAAGAGCAGGAACCAGCCCAGGTCGATGCGCGGATCGCCGACGCTCCAGATCTCCCAGTCGACGACGGCCGTCGCCTGCTCGCCGACGCACAGCACATTGCCGAGGCGGAAGTCTCCGTGGAGCAGCCGGGGCGGGACATCCGCCGGCACGTCCTCGGCGAGGCGGCTCAGCAACTCCTCCCCACCCGGCCGCAGTTCGGCGGGCACGGCACGCATGGTGCGACTCCAACGCTCCAACTCACCGGCCGCGTCGAGCGGTTCCGGGGCGTCGAGTCCTGGCGTGCGGATGTCTGTCGCGTGCAGGCGGCGCAGCACACGGGCGATCTCCAGCATGCGGGCGCCGGCCGTCGCGGCGGGCACCTCCGGTTCGTCGAGAACCGGCTCGACGGCCTCACCGGAGGCGAACTCCATCGCGAACCAAGCTGGTTGTACGTCGTCCAGGGCCACGACCCCCGGCACCGGCACATCCGACCCGGCGAGCGCCCCGAGGACCCGGGCCTGGCGCAGCACATCGTTGCGCCCGACGGGCCGCTGCCCCGGCGGCACGGCCTTGACGACGTAGCGCGCGTCTCCGGCCGCGACCGAGTACGTAAGGCCCGAGTGCCCGCCCGGCAGGGTCCTCAACTCCCCTACGTCCGCGCCCTGATGGAGCTCGGACAGGCGCCCCCGCACCCGCTCGGCCAGTGCGTCGACATCGGTGGCCGTGCTGCTGCTCATCGGGCGGTCTCCTTCGGCAGTCCGAGTACGCGCTCGGCGAGGATGTTGTGCTGGATCTCGTCGGTGCCGCCCGCGATGCTGTAGCCGGGCGCGCCGAGCAGGTGCTCGGTCCAGGCGTACGTGCCCCACTCCCCCGTGTCCGCGACGAGTTCGGGGCCGAGGAGGTCGGAGACGAGGTCGCTGGTGCGGCGCATGGTCTCGGTGGCGTACAGCTTGCCGACCGAGGCCTCCGCGCCGGGTTCGCGGCCCGCGACGAGGGCTGCGGTCACCCGCAGTCCGATCAGCCGCTGGACGAGGGTGCGGATGTGCAGGTCGGCGGCGTGGAGTTGTTCGCCGCCGGTGAGTGGGCGGCGCAGGTTCGCGGCGAGGTCGAGGGCGCGGTCGGCGTTGTCGAGGCCGAGGTTGCCGGAGTCGAGGCGCTCGGCGGCGAGGACGCTGAGCGTGACCCGCCAGCCCTCGCCGACAGGACCGAGCCGGTCCGTGTCGGGGACGACGACGCCGTCGAGGTACACCTCATTGAAGCTGCTGCCGCCCGTCATCTGCTGGATGGGGCGCACGGTGACACCGGGGGCGTCCATGCGGACGAGGAAGACGGTGATGCCGGCGTGCTTGCGTACGTCGGGGTCCGTGCGGCACACGGCGACGCCCCAGGTCGCGACGCGGGCGCCGGAGGTCCACACCTTGTGCCCGTCGAGCACCCAGTTCTCGCCGTCGCGCACCGCCTTCGTGCGCACTGCGGCGAGGTCGGATCCGGCCTCGGTCTCCGAGAAGAGCTGGCAGGCCAGTTCGTCGGTGCGGAGCATGGGCCGCAGCCAGCGTGCCTTCTGCTCCTCGGTGCCCCAGATGCCGATCGCGGGGGCGACGAGCTGCTGGGTGACCGGGAAGATCTCGGTGCGGTGCGGCACGTCGAAGGCCGCTTCCTCGGCGCGGTAGAGCTGGTCGAAGTGCGCGGGCAGGCTCCGGCCCCCGTACTCCTTCTGCCAGTTGAGCGCTCCCCACCCCTCGTCGTAGCGGGTCCGCTCCCACTCCTGGGTGCGGGCGGTGTGTGCGCGCTCCTCGTCCTCGGTCCAGTTCTCGAAGACCGCGACCGAGTCGGAGCCGCTGCCCCACTCGCCGTCACCGTCGCCGTCGACGCCGGCGGAGCGCGGCCGGGCGACGGTGGCGAGCCACGCGCGGGCCTGGGTGCGGAACTCGTCGGGATCCGGGATGCCGCTCATGGTTTCCGTGCACCTCCTGTCAGTGAATCAGCCGGCTGTCGATGAATCGGCCGGTGAGTGGTCGGGGTCAGCGCGACAGCACCGTGCAGGCGCTCACGCCCGGCGCGCCGTACACGTGCGTGAACCCGGTCCGCGGATCGCCCGGCACCTGGCGGTCCCCCGCACGCCCGCGCAACTGCTGGACGACCTCATAGACCTGGCGCAGCCCGGAGGCCCCGATGGGTTCGCCGTTGGCGATGCAGCCACCGTCGGTATTGACGGGAAGGGTCCCGTCGATCTCCGTGGCACCGGCGGCGATCAGCTGCTCCTGCTCGCCGTCCTCGCAGAAGCCGCACTCGGCCAGGTGCATGACCTCGGCGCCGCTCTCGGTGTCCTGGAGCTGGCACACATCGATGTCGCCGGGGCCGACGCCCGCCTGCTCGAAGGCCGCTGACGAAGCGTCACGACTCACGCTCGACAGGTCGCCGCCCGCGACCCACGGACTGAACACCTCGAACGAGCCGAAGCGCCGGGTCCGTACGGCCGCCGAGCGCAGCGTGACCGAGGGTGCCTCCAGCTTCCGGGCGACCTCGGGCGAGCAGAGCACGAGGGCCGCGGCGCCCGCGCCGGGCGAGCAGAACATGTAGCGGGTCAGCGGGTCGCTGACCATGCCGGAGTCCAGGACCTCGGCCGCGGTGATCGGCTTGCGTCGCCAGGCCTCGGGGGTCAGGGCGCCATTGCGGTAGGCCTTTTCGGCGATCCGGCCGAGGGTGTCCTGGGTGATGCCGTGGTCGTGCATGTAGCGCTGGATCTTCATGCCGAAGAACTGCGTGGTGACCATCAGGCCGTCGCGGCCGTACTCCTCGCCGAGCCCCCAGTCCTCGGGGCGCGGGTCGAAGGCACCACGTGGGTGCTTGTCGAAGCCGACGGCCAGGACGACGTCCGCCGCGCCGGAACGGATCGCGTTCACGGCGGAGATCAGGGCACTGCCGCCGGTGGCGCACCCGTTCTTGACGTTGATGAACGGCAGTCCGGTCAGGCCGAGTTGGGCGACGAGCGTGTCGGCGAGGCCGGCGCTGTCGCTGCCGCCGAACGCGGCCCGGACCCGCGACCACGGGACTCCGGCGTCGGCGAGGGCGGCGTTCACCGCGCTGACGGCCAGCTGCCGGCCGCTCGCCTCCGAGCGGCCGAACGGGGTGCGTCCGGCGCCGCAGATCAGGACGTCGCTGGTCATGACACCTCCTCCTCGACTGCGGATACGGGTACGGGTCGGGCGCGGGGCACACCGTCGCCCGGCGCCGCGTGCAGGGTGAGCGGCATGTCGATCCGGAGGTCCGCCGGGTCGTCGACGTCGATCACGGCGGCGACCCGTACCCCCTCCGCCAGCTCGACGTAGCCGACCGCGAAGGGCGCGAAGCCGCCGTCCGGTGCCTCGTAGGGCGGGGACTTGGGCGCGTGCCGCTGCACCGTCCAGGTCCACAGCGTGCCCGTGCCCGAGAGGGCCGCAGGATCGGCGGGGCCTCCGCAGCGCGGGCACGCCTCGTCCGCGGGGTAGACCGTCACCGAACAAGCGGCGCAGCGCGCCCCCTGGAGCCCGGCGGACGCGGCCGGGCTCCGCGGAACCGTCGCCATACGGCTCAGCTCCCCTGCCACTTGGGCTCGCGCTTCTCCAGGAACGCCGACACACCCTCGTTGGCGTCGTCGGAGTTGAGCGCGACACCCACCGCGAGGTGCTCCATGACCATGAGCGACTGGGTGTCGGCGTCGAGGCTGCGGTCGATGGTCATCTTGGTGAGCCACATGGTGAAGGGGCTCTTGTCGGTGAGGTGGGAGATGAACTCCTCGACCGTCTCGTCCAGCTTCTCGGTCGGCGCGTGGTCGTTGATCAGGCCGAACTCGGTGGCCTCGACGCCGGAGAGCAGCTTGCCGGTGAGCATCAGCTCCTTGGTCTTGCGGATGCCGATCATGCGCGGCACGCGGTAGATCGGGCCCGCGCCGCCGAACAGGGCGCGGCGGATGTGGAAGTCACCGATCTTGGCGTCGTCCGCGGCGATGGCGAAGTCGCAGGAGATCATGATCTCGAAGCCGCCGGCGGTGACATGGCCCTCGAGGACGGCGACCGACGGCGTCTTCATCGAGTAGAGCCGGTCGCACACCTTCGCGGACTTCACCGCGACGTCGATGGCGTTCGACTTGCCAACGTATTCGGCCTTCAGGCTGTCGAGGTCGAAGCCCGAGCAGAACGTGCCGCCACGGCCGCGGACCACCAGGACGCGCAGCTCCGGGTCCTCGTCGACCTCGGTGATGATCTCGTCGAGCCGGTCCAGGATCGGCACGGTGACGCAGTTCTTCTTCCAGGGGCGGTTGAGCCAGACACGGGCCACGTGACCGTCGCGCTCGAACTGGATCTCGTCTTCAACTGCCATCTTCGTCACCTCTCCAAGGGCGAAACTGAACTGAATTCACTCTGAGTTTGGGGACCGCACGGTGGACTGTCAACCCCTTCGATCAATACGGGTTCAGCCCGGCCACACACCGGAACCGGCCAGCATCAGCATGATCCAACCGAATCTGCTTCAATCGAGCTCTTGAGGGTCGTACCCACTTCGGTTCAGTATGGAGAACCCGAATCCGCCCCCGCCGGTCCGGCCGGGGCAGTCAGGAGTGCACATGTCCGTCGCCGACACGGCCGCGCCGCCCTACCGCGCGCAGCACCCCGTCCGTTTCGTGACCGCTTCGAGCCTCTTCGACGGCCATGACGCCTCGATCAACATCATGCGGCGCATCCTCCAGGCCCAGGGCGCCGAGGTGATCCACCTCGGGCACAACCGCTCGGTACAGGAGGTGGTGGACGCCGCGCTCGAGGAGGACGTCCAGGGTGTCGCCGTCAGCTCCTACCAGGGCGGCCACATCGAGTACTTCGAGTACCTGGTGGAGTCGCTGAAGGAGCGCGGCGCCGGGCATGTGCGCGTGTTCGGCGGAGGCGGCGGGGTCATCGTGCCGGAGGAGATCGAGCGTCTCGCGCGGTCCGGCGTACGGATCTTCTCCCCGGAGGACGGGCAGCGGCTCGGCCTCGTCGGCATGATCCAGGCGATGATCCGGGAGTGCGACACCGCCCCGTGGGTCGACGCCCCTGCCGATGTCGAGCAGGTGCTCGCCGGTGAACGCCCCGCGCTGGCACGGATGTTGTCGGCCGCCGCCGCGGGCACCGTCCCGGCGGCCGACCTGCGCACCCTGGAGAAGGCGGCCGGCGCGCGCCGCGTCCCGGTGCTCGGCCTCACCGGCACGGGCGGCTCCGGCAAGTCCTCGCTCACCGACGAACTGGTCCGCAGGCTGCGCACCGATCAGCATGACGAGCTGCGCGTGGCGGTGCTCGCGGTGGACCCGACCCGGCGCCGTGGCGGTGGCGCACTGCTCGGCGACCGCATCCGCATGAACGCGCTCGACGGCGTCCGGGTCTTCTTCCGCTCCCTGGCCACGCGCGGCAGCAGCGAACTCCCGGACGGGCTCGCCGAGTCGATCACCGCATGCCGGGCCGCCGGGTACGACCTCGTCATCGTCGAGACGCCCGGGATCGGCCAGGGGGACGCGGCAATCGTGCCGTTCGCGGATGTGTCGCTGTACGTCATGACGCCCGAGTTCGGCGCGGCGTCGCAGCTCGAGAAGATCGACATGCTCGACTTCGCCGACGCGGTCGCCATCAACAAGTTCGAGCGGCGCGGCGCGCAGGACGCGCTGCGCGATGTAGGCCGCCAACTGGTGCGCAACCGGGAGGCGTTCGGGTCGGCGCCTCAAGACATGCCGGTCTTCGGCACCAGCGCCGCCACCTTCAACGACGACGGCGTCACCGCGCTGTACCAGCACCTGCGTGCACTCCTCGCCGAGCGCGGCATGCCGACACCGCTGCCGAAGGGCGCGCTGCCCGAGGTGTCCGTACGTCATTCGAGCGGCGCAGCGCAGATCGTGCCGCCGTCCCGGTCGCGCTATCTGGCCGACATCGCGGAGACGGTCCGCACGTACCACGCGCACACCCTCGACCAGAGCGCGACCGCGCGCCGCATCCAGCAACTGACGGCTGTACGTGCCGAATTGATGGACGCGAAGGCGCCGACCACGGACGTCGACCGCCTACTCGCCGACGCGCGCGACACGCTCGACCAGGACGCGCGGCGCGCCCTCGAACAGTGGCCGGCGACCGTAGAGGCGTACAGCGGCGACGAGTTGGTGACGCAGGCCGGTGGCCGGGAGCTGCGCACCGCGCTGGTACGCGAATCACTGTCCGGCAGCCGCATCCCGCGCGTCGCGCTGCCCCGCTACCAGGACCACGGCGAGCTGCTGCGCTTCCTGCGGGCGGAGAACCTGCCCGGCCAATTCCCTTTCACAGCTGGGGTGTTCCCCTTCAAGCGCGCGGGCGAGGATCCCGCGCGGATGTTCGCAGGTGAGGGCGACCCGTTCCGCACGAACCACCGCTTCAAGCTGCTCGCCGAGGGCAGCGAGGCGACCCGCCTGTCCACGGCTTTCGACTCGGTCACCCTGTACGGGCGCGACCCCGACCGCCGCCCGGACGTCTACGGCAAGGTCGGCACGTCAGGTGTGTCCGTGGCGACGCTCGACGACATGAAGGCGCTCTACGACGGCTTCGACCTCACCGCACCCACCACCTCGGTGTCGATGACCATCAACGGTCCCGCGCCCACCGTCCTCGCCTTCTACCTCAACACGGCGATCGACCAGCGCCTCGACGCCTTCACCGCGGAACACGGACGGCGGCCGACACCGGAGGAGACGGACGAGATCCGCTCACACGTCCTGCGCACCGCGCGCGGCACGGTCCAGGCCGACATCCTCAAGGAGGACCAGGGCCAGAACACCTGCCTGTTCTCCACGGAGTTCAGCCTGCGCATGATGGCCGACATCCAGGAGTGGTTCATCGAGCAGGGTGTCCGCAACTTCTACTCGGTGTCCATCTCCGGCTACCACATCGCCGAGGCCGGCGCGAACCCGATCAGTCAGCTCGCCTTCACCCTCGCCAACGGATTCACGTACGTCGAGGCCTACTTGGCACGCGGGATGAACGTCGACGACTTCGCGCCGAACCTCTCGTTCTTCTTCTCCAACGGCATGGACCCCGAGTACACGGTGCTCGGCCGGGTCGCCCGCCGGATATGGGCGGTGGCCATGCGGGACCGCTACGGCGCGAACGAGCGCAGCCAGAAGCTCAAGTACCACGTGCAGACCTCGGGCCGCTCGCTGCACGCCCAGGAGATGGACTTCAACGACATCCGCACCACGCTCCAGGCGCTGATCGCCCTCTACGACAACTGCAACAGCCTGCACACCAACGCCTACGACGAGGCGGTCACCACCCCCACCGAGGAGTCCGTGCGCCGAGCCCTCGCCATCCAGTTGATCATCAATCGGGAGTGGGGCCTCGCGATGAACGAGAACCCGCTCCAGGGCTCGTACATCATCGACGAGCTGACCGACCTCCTGGAGGAGGCGGTGCTCGTCGAGTTCGAGCGGATCAGCGAGCGCGGCGGCGTCCTCGGCGCCATGGAGACCGGCTATCAACGCGGCCGTATCCAGGACGAGTCGATGCTGTACGAGCACCGCAAGCACGACGGCACGCTGCCCATCATCGGCGTCAACACCTTCCGCAAGCCGGGCGCCGACGAGGCCGCCCCGGGCCCGGTGCAACTGGCCCGCGCCACCGAGCGGGAGAAGCGGTCCCAGCTCGACCGCGTCCACGCCTTCCGCGACGACCACGACACCGAGGCCCGGGCCGCCCTGACCCGCCTCAAGCACGCCGCTACCACTGGCGAGAACGCCTTCGCCGTACTCATGGACGCCGCCCGGGTCTGTTCCCTGCAGCAGATCACGGAGGCCTTCTTCGAGGTCGGCGGCGCATACCGGCGCAACGTCTGATACGTCCAAGGAGCCCGCACCATGTCATTCGTTCTCATCCACGGCGCCGGCTTCGGCGCCGACTGCTGGGACGCGCTCGTCCCCCGGTTGCGGGCGGAGTCCCTGGCCGTCGACCTGCCGGGACGCGGGACGCGCGCCGCGTCCGCCCTCGGCACGACCACGCTCGCGGACTGCGCGGAAGCCGTGCGCGAGGACATCGAAGCGAGGGACCTGAGGGACGTGGTCCTGGTCGGGCACTCCTTCGCGGGTGTCACCGTGCCGCGCGTCATCGACCTCGTACCCGAGCGGATCCGGCACGTCGTCCTCGTGTCCGCCGTCGTGCCTGCCGACGGGACCCGGGTGCTCGATCAGATCGATCCGGGCGTACGGGACCTGGTCGAGAGCTCGATCACCGGCGGCGTCTACCGCCAGAGCCGCGAAGGCGCCGCCGCGATGCTCTGCAACGACATGGACGAGGCGACCGCCGCGTCCACCCTGGCCCGCCTGGTCGACGACTCGGCCGCCCTGCTCACCGAAAGCGTCGACCTGAGCGGCTACCGGCGGAGCATCCCCCTGACGTACGTGCACCTCACGCGGGACCAGTGCTACGTCGAGGAACTCCAGCAGCGGTCCATCGCGCTGCTCGGGCCGGAGAAGGTCGTCGATCTCGATACGGGACACATGGCGATGGTCAGCGCGCCGGGGGAACTGGCCGCGATCCTCAACGCCGTGCACGGTTGATCGCCGGTCGGAGGTGTCACAACCACGCGGCCACGAGGCGATCGCCTCGTGGCCGCGTACCTCTGTCGGACAGGGCCGGTGCTACGCGTCGTGCCCCGCGCCGCGCAGGTCGTCGGCGCAGCGCTCCGCCAGCATCATCGTCGTCGTGTTGGTCGGGAGGGCCGGGATGTCCGGCATGATCGAGGCGTCGATGACGTAGAGGCCTTCGACTCCATGCACCTTTCCGTACTGGTCGACGACCGCGGTCGGGGTGTCCTCCGCGCCCATCGCGCAGGTGCCCACGGCGTGGCAGCAGGTGTTCTTGCCCTCGCGGACGGCGCGGAGCAGGTCGGCGTCGGAGGTGACGTCCGGGCCCGGCCAGGTCTCGGCCCGTATGTACTTCGCGAGCGGGCCCGACTCCATGATCCGTCGCATGTGGCGGATGCCGGACACCATGCGGCGCAGGTCGTCGGGGTGGTCGAACAGGCCGAGGCGGATGCGCGGCGCCGCCTCCGGATCGCGGGAGACGATCTCCGTGCTGCCCAGGGAGTACGGGCGGTAGAGGACGAGCGGGACGAGGAGTTCGCCGGGTTCCATGGTGAGGGTCACGGCGTGCAGGTCGACCTCGCCGGCGCCGTCCGGGCCGCCCGCGGCGAAGGTCAGGACGGCCTGGAGCGGCGGTGTCAGCTCGCCCACCGCCTCCTCGTCGACGGCGTACGTGAGGTAGACCATCGAGTGGTCGCGCAGGTTGCGGCCGACGCCTTCGAGTTCCTTGACGACCGGGACGGACAGGTCGTCGAGTACGCGGCGGGGGCCGATGCCGGAGCGCATCAGGATCGACGGGCTGCCGATGGATCCCGCGGCGAGCACGATCAGGTCGGCTTCGAGGCGGGTGCCGTCGGCGAGCAGCACCGCGCGTGCGGTGCCGTCGTCGGTGAACTCGACGCGGTCCACGGTCCGTTCGCCTATGACGGTGAGGTTCGCGCGTGAGCGGGTCGCGGGGTCGAGGTAGGCGATGGCGGCGCTCTGCCGGATGCCGTTCAGACGGTTCAGCGGCAGCGGTCCCGCGCCGAGCCGTTCGGCGCCGTTCATATCGTCGTGGAGGGTGTGCCCGGCTTCGGCGCATGCCTCCAGGAACGCGGAGTTGAACGGGCGCAGGCCGTTGCCCTCGGTGAAGCGGTCGATGTGCACGGGGCCGCCGGTGCCGTGCAGTTCCCCGCCGACCGGGTCGTCCTCCAGTTTCTTCAGGTACGGCAGCACCTGGTCCCAGGACCAGCGGCCGTTGCCGAGCCCGGTCCAGCGGGCGAAGTCCTCGGGGTGCGGGCGCAGGGCGTTGGCCCCGTTGACGGCGGACGAGCCGCCGATGACCTTGCCGCGCAGTACGGGCACGACACCTTGGTCGACGACGCCGAAGGTCGGGCTGGCGTCGGCGTCGGCGACCTCGTCGGTGGAGGCGTAGCCCCAGTCGTGGGTGGGGACGCCGATGCGGTTGGCGTCGAGCAGTTCGGGGGCGCGCTTCGCGGTCTCTTCGGGTGTCGGATAGTCGGGGCCCGCCTCGATCAGCGTGACGGAGTTCGCGGGGTCCTCGCTCAGCCGCGCGGCCAGGACGCCTCCGGCGGAACCACCACCGCAGACGATGATGCGACGTGTCATAGCTGTCTCCTGTTGTGTGGGATGGGCCCTGCCCTGGTCACGATTGCCGATCACTGCGTACGGGCGGCGACCACGGCGTGCGCGGCCGCTCGGCCCTCCGCGACGGCGTGGGCCACGCGGCGGGGTACGACGCAGTCGCCGATCGCGCGGACGGTCTGGCCGTCGGTGGGCGTGAAGTCCGGGCGGTGCGGGCGGCGTTCGCCGACGGTGACCAGGATGTCGGCGCCGAGGTCGGTCTCCCGGCCGTCCAGTACGCCGCGCAGTCGCACTCCGCCTGTCGTCGTGGCGGTCACCGTGGTCAGCGCGACGACCTGTAGCGGCGCGCCGGTGAGCCGGTTCATGAGCTGGGTACGGTTCTCCGCCGAGAGGCCGGTCGCGAAGCCGTTGCCGGGGGTGATGAGGGTGACTTCGCGGGCGCCGGCCGCGAGGGCGCATTCGACCGCGCTGATGCCCTGCCACCAACCGAACCCGTCGTCGAGAACCGCGACCCGCGGCGCGCTCGGTACGAGCTCTGCGCAGCGGTCGAGGAAGTCCGTACTCGTGAGCGTGGGCAGATCTCCGAGTACGGGTACGGGGGCCTCCTGCGCGCCGGTGGCGAGGACGACTTGCGCGTAGGGGGCCAGGTCCACCGACGACGGTTCGATGCCGAGCCGCAACTCGACACACAGGTCGGCGAGTTGAGCACGCTGGAAGTCGACGAGCTTCAGCCAGCCGGAGCGGTGCGCGGCGCGGCCGGCGATCCGCGTCTGGCCGCCGACGTCCGCGGCGGCGTCGAAGACGGTCACCTCCTGGCCCGTGCGGGCGAGCGCCATCGCGCACTCCATGCCCGCGGGGCCCGCGCCGACGACGGCGACCGGACCGCCGCTGCCGTCGCGCCTGCCGGGACGGCCGAGCAGCAGCGGGACCGCGGGGCGGGTCGAGGCGCCCGGCGGGGCGAGTTCGGGGTTGACCGAGCAGGAGCCGGTCGGCTCGAAGGTGCGGCAGCCTTCGTTGCAGCCCGTGCACGGGCGGATGGACCGCTCGTCGCCCGCGAGGGCTTTGCGGGCGAAGTCCGGATCGGCCATGAACGGCCGTGCCATTCCGACCAGATCGGCGCCGTCACCGAGCGCCCGCTCGATGTCGGCCACCAACCGGAACCCCTGGCTGACCAGGAGCGGTGCCTCGACTGCGGCGCGCAGTCGGGCGACCGCGTCCAGCAGGGGCGGACGCGTGGTGGCCATGCCGGGGACGTAGGTGTTGCGGACGCCGGTGGTGACATTCGCGTAGGAGAAGGGCGCGGACTCGTAGAGGCGTGGGAGGAGTTCGGTGAGGTCGTCGAGCCCGAGCCCGGAGCCATCACCCGGTTCGGCGGACACCCTGACACCGAGCGGGAGTTGGCCTATCTCGGACCGTATCGCGTCGATCACCTCGGCGAGCAGGGCGATCCGGTCGCCGTACGCGTCGTCGCGCGTGTTGGTGGTGCGTGAGAGGAACTGGGCGAGCAAGTAGCCGTGCCCTGCGTGGAGTTCGACGCCGTGGAAGCCCGCGTGGACGCTGTTGGCGGCCGAGATGCGGAAGGCGTCGACGACGCGGCGTGCCTCGTCGGTACTGAGTGGGTGGGGTGCGGTCGCCTCTCGCGGTGAGCGGACCGCGGAGGCGGAGACGGGCGGGTAGTACGTGCCCGCGCCCAGGGTTTCCCTTCCCAGGTGGACGAGTTGGGCGACGGCGACGGCGCCGCCTTCGGTGATGGCCTCGGCGCGGCGGCGTACCGCGTCCTTGATCTCGGGGCGCCATGCCTCGGTGAGGTAGCGCCGCGGCAGCGTGGACTCGGGCGCCACGGCGGTGCCGCCGGTGATGACCATGCCGGCGCCGCCCTGTGCCAGGCGCCGCCAGTACGCCGCATCGGCCCCGGTGGGGGCGCCGTCGTCGACGGCGGCGGTCGCGTGGGCCGTGGCCACGAGGCGGTTGCGCAGGGTGAGTTCGCCGAGTGTGAAGGGCGCGGCGAGTGCGAGGGCGCTGCTTGGTGCGGGCATGCGGGTCCGTCCCCTCCGACTTGTTCGGTTCCGGCGGTCAGGCCGCGGTGAGGCCGATGAGTCCGGCGAGGCGGGTGCGGTTCTGGTCCGCCGTGCCGAACAGCACCTCGCTGCTTCGGGCGCGCCGTACGTACAGGTGGGCCGGGTGTTCCCAGGTGAAGCCGATGCCGCCGTGCAGCTGCACGTACTCGGCCGTCGCCAGGCGGAACGTCTCGGAGCAGACCGTGGCGGCGGCGCTGGCGGCCATCGGGAGTTGCTGCGAGCCCGTGGCGACGCAGGCACTCGCGTACGCGGACGCCGAGCGCGCCGCTTCGAGGGCGACCAGGACGTCGGCGAGCCGATGCTTGACCGCCTGGAACGAGCCGATGGGCCGCCCGAACTGCCGCCGCTGCGCGACGAATTCGACGGTGGCGTCCAGGGCGTGGCCGCTGCCGCCGACCTGCTCGGCCGCGAGCGCGGCCCGCCCGACGTCGAGGGTCGCCGATACGTCGCCGGGCCCGCCGGAATCGCCGACAGGCGTGGCGGGCGCGCCGCGAAATTCGAGGAGGGCCTGCCGGCGTGCCTCGTCCAGGACGCGGCGCGGGGTGCGTACGACAACGTCCTCACTCGGCCGCTCGCAGGCGAACACCCTTGGCCCGTCCGGAGTTTGGGCCCGTACGAGGATCAGGTCGGCGCCCGCCCCGTCGAGCACGAAGTCGGTGGCGCCGCGCAGCGACCAGCCCGTCCCGGAGCGCTCGGCCTCGACCGTGGCGGGCCGGGTGTCGTCGTGGAATCCGGTCACCGTCGCCGTCAGCGTGCCGTCCGCGATCCGCGGCAGGTGGCGCTCGCAGGCCTGCCGGTCCCCGCTGTCGAGGAGGGCGTGCGCCGCGAGGACCACCGTCGGCAGCAGCGGCGCGGAGCACAGGGCACGGCCCGACTCCTCCAGTGCGACGGCGAGTTCGGCGAAGGTGAAACCGGACCCGCCGTACTCCTCGGGGATCGCGAGGCCGTGCACGCCGATCTCCCCCGCGAGCCGCGCCCACAGTGTCTCGTCGTACCCGCGCGGCGTGGCCAGGTGCTTGCGTACATCGTCGTGGCCGCTGGCTTCAGTGAAGAACTCCCGTAGAACAGTGCGCAGTTGGCTCTGCTCCTCGGTTTCGGACAGCAGCTGGGGGTCGATCTCGGGGTGGCGGGTGTGCATGGGATCTCCGGATCTCCATCGGCGTGGGCGGAAGGGGCTTGACAGGCACCTGAGGGGGCGTCAGAGGCCAGAGGCAGTCGCGGACGTCAGTGGGTGCCGGGGCCTGTGCCGCGCGGGACGTTCCTGGTGACCGACTCCGGGAGGTCCAGGCCCGGGTCGATCGAGACCGTCTTGGTGAGCAGGTACTCCTGGACGGCGTCGGGCCCGTGCTCGCGGCCGATGCCGGACTTCTTGAACCCGCCGAAGGGCGAGCCGAGGTCGGCGGCGAAGGTGTTGACCGAGAACGTGCCGGTGCGCACACGCCGCGCGATCTCGAACCCATGGGCCGCGTCCGCGGTGAACACCGAGCCCGCGAGGCCGAGTTGACTGTCGTTGGCGATGCGTACGGCGTCGTCCTCGCCCTGGTGCGGGATGAGAGAAGCGACGGGGCCGAAGGTCTCCTCGCGCGAGAGCGTCATGTCGTTGTGCGCGTCGGTGACGAGCGTCGGCTCGTAGTACCAGCCGCGGTCCAGGTGGGGTGGGCGACGGCCGCCGTACGCGATCGTCGCGCCCTCCTTGCGTGCCGTGTCGACGTACGACGCGACCCGGTCGCGGTGGCGTGCGGTGATCAGCGGTCCGACCGCCGTGTCCGCTTCCCTCGGGTCGCCGACCTTGAGGGAGGCGAAGGCGCCGGCCAACGCCTCGGCGTAGGCGCGGTATTGGGACTGCGGCACCAGGAGACGGGTCTGGGCGACGCAGCTCTGCCCGGCGTTCGTGCCGACGCTCGCCCCGACCAGCGTCGGGATCACGTCGTCCGGGTTCGCGTCCTCCAGGACGATGGCCGCCGACTTGCCGCCCAGTTCGAGTACGCACGGCCGGATCAGTTCACCGCACGCCGCCGCGATCCTGGTGCCGACGTCGACCGAGCCGGTGAAGCTGACCATGTCGACGCCCGGGTGGCGGACGAGGTGGTCGGACTCCGGGGCCCGCGCCGCGACGATGTTGAGGACGCCGGGCGGCAGGCCGATCTCCTCGCAGATCTCGCCGATGACGAAGGTCGCGAGGGGGTTGGGTTCGGTGACCTTGATGATGACCGTGCAGCCCGCGATCAGCGCGGGACCCGCCTTCTGACCGATCGCGGGCAGCGCGAAGTTGTAGGCCGGGAAGCAGGCGACCACGCCGACGGGTTCCTTGACGACCACGCTGGACCCGGCCATCGGGATGATGCCGCCGCCGGCCGACTTGCCCGCGTACGCGGAGAGGTCGCTGACGCGGACTTCTTCGGTCCGGAGGCCGCGGCCGACCTCGGCCGCGTAGTTGAGGCTCATGACGGGTGACACCGTCTGGTAGACCTGCGACAGGAGGAGCGTGCAACCGAGTTCTTCGGTGATCAGGTCGGCGAGTTCGGCCTGCCGCCGCTCGATGCCCTCGGCGAGCCGGGCGAGGTAATCGGCCCGCTCCACGGGAGTCAGCCGGGGCCACTCCCCCTCGTCGAACGCGCGGCGTGCCGCGTCGACCGCCATGTCGATGTCGTGCCGCGTCGCCGCGGGGACGCTTCCGATGCGCTGCTCGGAACGCGGGGAGATGACGTCGAAGTGGTCGGTGCCGGTGGCCTTCCGCCAAGCCCCGTCGATGAAGAAGGCGTTGTGGTCGATATGACCGATGTGGTCAGTTCCTGTTGCGCTCATGCTGCTTCTCCATTGGCGAGATCGGCGGCGGTCCCCGCAGCCGTGAGGCCGAAGACGAGCGCCGAGGCGATGCCGCCCGCGTACGCGCGGTGCCACAGGCCGCCCGTGTCCGAACCCGCGGCGAGCAGCCCGCCGATCGGCCGACCGTCCTCGCCCAGGACCCGCGCCCGGTCGTCGATGCGTACGCCGTGGAACGGAAACGTGATGGCGGGCACGGTCTCCACGACGTAGTACGGGGGCTCGTCCAGTGCCGCGCCGTCCAGATCCCTGCCCGGTGTCGGTTGCAGTCCCTGTCCCACCTGTTCGTTAAAGCGCCGGACGGCATCGCGCACGGCGCCCGCCGGATACCCCCACTCATCGGGGAGGTACGCGAGTTCGTCGAGGTCCTCGGCGAGGCCGACGCGTCCGCCGCGCTTGCTCGCGAGGGCGAACTTGTCGACGGCCACGGCGCCTTCGACGTAACTGCCGACGATCCAGTCGCGGAAGACCCGCGCGTCGGCGATGAGCAGGCCACGGCTCTCGGGCTGGTCGAGGAGCGCCATGGCGGTCAGGTGGTCGCCCCGCGTCTCGTCGACGAAGCGTTCGCCGCGCAGATTCAGCAGCAGGGCGTGCTCGCTGTAGTAGAGCGACATGTCGACGAAGTCCGCCGGGTCGGCGAAGGGGATGCCGCTGGGGATGAGGTGGCCGTAGAAACCGGCGTCGTCGTGCCCGGTGGCCGCGCCCGCCTCGACGGCCAGCCGGTAACCGGCCCCGCGGCTGTGCGGGTTGGAGCGGAGCTCCATCCGGCCGGCGTGGGGGTGCACGTGGGCGGTCCGGAGTGCGGGGTCGCCCTGGAAGCCGCCGGTCGCGACGAGCGTGGCACGGGCCCGTACGTGCCTGGGGGCGCCGTCGGCCGTACGCAGTTCGGCACCGACGACGGCGCCCCGCTCAAGGATCAGCCGCTCGGTGACGGTCCTGAGCAGGAGTTCACCGCCGCCTTCGATGATGATCCGGCGGCAGGTGTCGACGTAGTGGTTGGTGTCGAACTGGTGGCCGCGGCCGAAGCTGAGGATGCGTTGCGCGTCCTTGGCCTCGACCCCGGTGGAGCGGATCCAGTCGATCCCGTCGTCGAACCGGTCCACTAGGGCGCGCTTGAGGGACGCGTCCCCGTGTGGGTTGTGCCGGTCCATGACCTCGTGACTCGGGGCCGTCCACGCGTAGCCGGCGTACCGGGCGGAGCCGCCGATGTCGCCACCGGCCTCGACGATCAGTACCGAAAGTCCGCCGCGGACGGCGCGGGCACCGGCCGTGAGACCGGCCATTCCCGCGCCGATGATCAGCAGATCGACGCCTTCCGCGCCCATGCGGCCCTCCTTGCAATCCCTGGAATCCCTGAGATCCCTGCAATCCCTGAACTCTTCGACATGGCGAACGTGGGACATTGCGGTCCTGAGGTCTGAAAGTCCTGCGGTCCTGAGGTCTCGCAACGCGCCGTCCCCAGCAAAACCGAATCCACTTCAGGAAACAAGCGGTTGGACGCGGATCATTGAACATGCGGCGTCACGACCCCCTCAGGCGGCCGTGAACCGGCCCCCGTTGGCGAGCAGCACCGCGCCGACCAGGTTCGCCGCGGCGTCGCTCGCCAGGAACAACGCGATGTCGGCGATCTCCTCGGGCGTCGCGTAGGGACGCACCCGCGGGTCGGCGAAGCCGGCGCGCAGCACCTCGGGGGTGCGCGCCGCCATGCCCGTCTCCGTCGGTCCCGGCGCGACGGCGTTGACCCGGATCCCGGACGCGATGACCTCCTTGGCCACGGCCTGGGTCAGCGCGTGCGCACCGGCCTTGGAGGCGGCGTAGTGCGGATAGCCGACGGGCGTGTCGAACACCGAAGAGGAGCCGACCACCACGATCGCCCCGGCCCCGACGGGCCGCATGACCCGCACCGCGGCGCGCAGGACATGGAAGGTGCCGTCGAGGTTCACCCGCATCACGCGCCGCCAGGACGCGTCGTCGAGGGAGTCGGTCACCTCCACCGGCCGCCCGGCGACCTGCGCGTCCGCGATCCGCTGCTTGACCTGCGGGTCGTCGACTCCGGCCGCGTGCACCAGGACGTCGAGCCGCCCGAAGCGGCGCACCACGTCCGCTACCGCCTCGTCGACGGCGGCCGCGTCCGCCACATCGAGCGTACGGGCATGGACTCTCCTATGATGCGCAAGTCGATGGGGGTGGGCTGTCGGCTCTGTTGAGATGGCGGTAGATCTGGCGTGCGAGATAGCGCTTTAGGCTCCGCCGAATCTCCTTGCTGGTGCGGCCTTCAGCGGTCCGGCGTTCGACGTATGCGCGGGTGTCGGAGTCGTGGATCATGCGGCTGACTGTGGCCATGTGCAGGGCTCGGTTCAGGCGTCTGTCTCCACCGCGGTTGAGTCGGTGGCGCACGGTGTTCCCCGAGGAGGCAGGGATCGGGTTCACGCCGGCCAGGCAGGCGAAGGCGGCTTCGGAACGCACCCGCCCGTGGTGGGACCAGGCCGTCATCACGACAGCTGCGGTGACGGGCCCGATCCCGGGTTTGTCCAGCAGCCCCGCGGCCGGCGTTGCCCGCACCAACGCTGTCATCGACTTCACGTTGGCGCTCAGTTCCTCGTCGAGGGCGACGATGCGCTTGGCCAGGCGCATGGCTTCCGCCCGAGCAGCCATCGCTGCGACAGGCTCTTCGCGGGTGCGCCAGCGGGAGATTTCGAGAATTTGCCGACCGTTTAGTGCCCGACGCCCATCGATGCCGAGGTCCACGGCCCGGACCAATGCGTTCAGCGCGTTGACGTGCGCGGTCCGCTCGTCAGTCATCTGGTCTCTGGCAGTCACCAGAACGCGTAACGCGGCGCGTTCTCCCTCGTCGGCGCGAGGGTGGCGCAGCTCGTGCTCCTCGAGCGGGAGCGCGGCCTCGGCCATGCGCCGTGCGTCGATCGGGTCGGACTTGCCCTTGCCGCGATGTACCCCCATCCGAGGTGCTTCGATGACCTGGTAGCCGGCGTCGGCGACGGTGCGGGCGAACTGAGCGCCGTAGGTCGCGATGCATTCCATGACCCATAGTGCGGTGAGGTCGCCGCCGGTGCGGCGAGCGGCCCAGGCAACCGCCCGGGTCATGCCGGATCTGCTGGTGGGAAACTCGGCCGTATCGAGCAGTTCGCCGGTCGGGGCGGCCAGGACGACCAGGACATGGTTGCGGGCGTGGGTGTCTACGCCGATGACGTACGGGTGGCTGTGCGCGACGATCGTCACGGTGGTCGGGTGCCTTTCCCTCCGGGGACCAACGGTTCGGCCGCTGACGGCCGGCGTCGGTCTGGGTGAGAGTCACTCCGGGCCAGGACTGTGACGGGCCACGCCGTGAACGGCGGGCAATCTCCTGATCAGGACACCGAGGTGGGCCAGAGCGGCGTCGGCTCCCACCACGTCGGACAAGTCCATGCGAAGGCACCTTCTGAGGGCCACCGTTGACAAGAGTCACGACACGGCGGGACGACCGACACCACCCTGGCAGCCGATCCCAGACCGGCCACCCCGAGTCTCACAACCCGTTGACAGTTCGCTGGCGACCGCGGCCGCGCCGTCACCGTTCACGTCCGCGAGAACGACGGCCCGCGCCCCTTCGGCGACCGCCTGTCGGGCGACGGCCGCCCCCATGCCGGATCCGGCACCCGTCACCAGCGCCACCTTGCCCGCGAACCGCTCCACATCCGCACCCACTCGCGTACTCATCCGGATCCTCCCTCACCACACGACCCATCTACTGAACTGACTTCATATCTGTTAGCGTCCCGAGGACGGTGCTGGCAAGACTTTGGACGGTGATCGTGAAAGCGCTGCGGCTGACGACATGGGGAGAATCCCCGATACCCACCGAGGTCGAGCGCCCCGTCCCACGCGGCGGCGAAGTCCTCGTCCGGGTCGAAGCCACCGGCCTGTGCCACTCCGATCTGCACGTGATCGACAGCGCCCCTGGCGTCCTCCCCTACCGGCTCCCGTTCACCCTCGGCCACGAGGTCGCCGGGCAGGTCGCCGCCATGGGACCCGACGCCGACGCCAACACCGACACCGACGGCATCTCGGTCGGTGAACGCGTCGTGCTGTACGGGCCGTTGGGCTGCGGCGACTGCGGCCGTTGCGCCCAGGGCATGGACAACTACTGCGACCGGCGCGACTCCCTGTCCTGGCACGGGGTGGGCCTCGGCCGGGACGGCGGCATGGCCGCGTACGTCCTCGTGCCGTCCGCCCGCCGCCTCGTACCGATCGGCGACGTACCGGCCGACCAGGCGGCACCGCTCTCGGACGCGGGCCTGACCTCGTACCACGCCGTGGCCGGACTCAAGCCGGCGCTCGGGGAGGGCAGCAGCACCGTCGTCATCGGCGTCGGAGGGCTCGGCCATCTCGCGGTGCAGATCCTCCGCGCGACGACGTCGAGCCGGGTCCTCGCGGTCGACGTACGCAAGGACGCCCTGGCGCTCGCGCACCGCTGCGGCGCGGACTTCGGCACGCTCGTCGGGGCGGACACCGAGCACGTGCTGCGGGCACTGTCCGGCGGTTCGGGTGTGGACGCCGTGCTCGACTTCGTCGGCACCGACAAGTCGATGAAGCTGGCCACCGGCGTCCTGCGCCCGGGCGGCGAACTCGCCGTCGTCGGCAGCGGCGGCGGCCGTCTCACGGTCGCCAAGCCCGGCATCCTGCCACCGGGTTTCCGGCTCTCCCTGCCGTTCTGGGGCACCCGGCCCGAGCTCGCCGAGGTCGTCGCCCTGGCACGCTCGGGTGCACTCCGGGTCGAGACGGAACAGTTCCCCCTGTCCGCCGCGGCGGAGGCGTTCGACCGGCTGCGAAAGGGCCAGGTGCGCGGCCGGGCCGTGCTCGTACCGGACTGACACCTACAACCATCCGCCTCCTCCACTCCAAACAGAATGGAACGCAGCATGCGCTTCAGCGGCAAGGTCGCCATCGTCACCGGCGGAACCCGGGGCATGGGCGCCTCACACGTACGCGGCCTCGTGGCGGAAGGCGCGCGGGTCGCCATCTGCGACGTACTGGACGACGAGGGCAAGGCCCTGGCCGAGGAGTTGCCCGGCGCCGAATACCACCACCTCGATGTCACCGACGAGGCGGCCTGGCGGTCGGTGGTACGTGATGTCGAGGACACGCTGGGCCCCGTGGACGTCCTCGTCAACAACGCCGGGATCATCCACTTCGGCGGCGTGGAGCAGCAGTCGCCCGAGCACTTCCGCCGGATCGTCGACGTCAACCTGACGGGCACCTTCCTCGGCATGCACACCGTCCTGCCCGGCATGCGGAGCCGCGGGCGCGGGGCCGTCGTCAACATCTCCTCGGCGGCCGGGCTCATGGGCTTCGCCGACGGCATCGGCTACGTCGCGAGCAAGTGGGGGATCCGGGGCATGACCAAGGCCGCCGCCCTGGACATGGCGGGCACCGGCGTACGCGTCAACTCCGTGCACCCGGGCGTCATCCGGACGGCGATGGGCGAAGGCGCCGCGTCCGAACTGTTCGCGCATCAGCCGGTGCCGCGTATCGGGGAGCCGGAGGAGGTCACCAGCATGGTGCTGTTCCTCGCCGGTGACAACGCGTCCTTCACCACCGGCGGCGAGTTCCTCGTCGACGGCGGCCAGACCATCGGCCACGTCGGGCGGGCCCACGGGTCGGCCGAGTAGCGGCGGTGAGGTGACCGCCGCACGGTGTGGCGGTCACCTTGCCCGACGGCCCGTCAGACGTCCTTGCGGACCGTGAGCAGGGCCCCGATCCCGATCACGCAGACCAGCATCACGAAGAAGGCCGGGGAGTGCAGATTCCCGGTCCGCTGGACCAGCGTCGCCGCGATGTACGGGGCCGTTCCGCCCGCGAGAACGGTGCCCACGTTGTAGCCGATCGCCATGCCGGTGTAGCGGACCCGGCGTTCGAAGAGGCGCGGCCACAGGCTGGCCGCCGGGACCTGCACGATGGCGCTGCTGAGCATGAACACCACGTACGCCACCGCGGCCAGGGCGAAGCTGTGCCGGCCCATCAGCACCATCGCGGGGTACGCGGTCACCAGGAACCCGAGGAGACCGACCAGCAGGATGCGTCGGCAGCCGAACCGGTCCGAGAGCCAGCCGGCCGGCACCATCATCAGCACGGTGACGAGCACGACGCCCGACGTCAGCCAGAGCACCTGCGTGGAGTCGTACCCCAGGTCGGTGGACAGGTAGATGCCGATGTACGTCAACCCGAGGAAGATGGCGCCGCCTTGGGCCATGGAGAGGCCGATGGACTGCAACAGCGCCGCGCGGTGCGTGGACAGCACCTCGCGGACCGGAGCAGCCGGAATGTCCGCACGCTGCGCGGCCTCCGCGAACTCCGGAGTGTCCTCGATCCGCAGCCTGGCCCACAGGCAGAGCAGGGTGAGCGGCACGGCGAGGAGGAAAGGCAGCCGCCAGCCCCAACCCGACATCTGGTCCTCGGTGGTGAACGCGGAAATCGCCGCGGCCGTGGCCGCGGCGAGCATGAACCCGATGTTGGACCCGATGGGCGTGACGGCCCCGAGGAACGCTCTGCGCTTCGGCGGCGCCGACTCGTAGACATAGGTGTAGGCGCCGACCGACTCGCCGCCCGAGGAGATGCCCTGCGCGAGCCGGGTGAGGAAGAGCAGCACGGCGGCCGCCACGCCGATCTGGTCGTAGGTGGGCAGGAGCCCGGTGATGCTGCTGGCGACGCCCATCCCGAGGACCGAGTAGACCAGCGCCTTGCGCCGGCCCCAACGGTCGCCGAGCCACCCGAAGAAGATCCCGCCGAGCGGCCGCACCAGCAGTCCGGTGGCGAACACGCCGAGCGCGGCGAGGACCGAGGCGGCCGGGTCGTCGCCGGGGAAGAACTGCGGCGCGATCACCACCGCGAGATAGCCGTAGACGCTGAAGTCGTAGTACTCGATCAGGGTTCCGATACCACCGGCGAGCATCGCCCGCCGCACCGTCCGCGGCTCGTACCGCACCGCCTCCGGCGCACCTGCGTCCGTCTGCGGCTCGGTCCCCGGCTCCGGCCGTGGTTCAGCGGGCTGCTGGGTGACTCTCATGACCGACTCTCCCTCCTACGCGGCACGGTCCGGTACCTGCCGATGGGTCGCGACGGTACCGAACTGAACTCAGTCCATCTAGGGTTCGCGCAAGAGGTTTCTCCTGAAGCGCGCCAAGGGAGCTCTTTGATCACACTTGCGAGGGGTAGGTGAATTGGATTCGGTTCTCTAGAGATGGACCCTCTCTCCTCGCGCCCCAGGAGGGCTTCCGCCCAACTGAGCCCGGGCTCGCTGTCCAACGCGTCACGCCCCTCGCCCCGCCCTTGCGGTCGCGGAGGGCAGGGGCAGGGCGAGGACCAGCTGTTGTGTCAGCGCACGTGGACGGCTCCGGTGTGGACGTTCAGCGTGTAGTGGTGTCCGTGGACGCGGGCCGCACGTCGTGGGTCTTGCCGGTCTGGCTCTTGTAGTGCTTCTTGTGGTGCGCGTCCTTCTTCGAGTGCTGCGGCACATCCTGCTCGCTGTGCCAGCCGCCGGGGTGCACCACTCCGGCGAAGCCGTTCGCCTGGTTGAGCACGTAGGTGTAACCGTGCACGCGCTGGGTCTTGTGAGCGGAGTCGAGCGCCGCGATCCGCACACCGTGCTTGGTGATCCAGGCCTGGTACGTGCCGTTCGGCAGCTTGGTGACGTGCGCGCTGCTGCCGTCACTGAGCGGCAGCGTCTGCGTACGGCCCGCCTTGTCGCCGTGCTGGGCGACGGAGGTGGTGGCGGTGGAACTGGGTGCGGGCTGAGTGGACCGCGGAGCGGCTTCGGCTGTGGCCGCGACGGCGGTCACAGCGCCGAGGCCCAGAACGGCGGATGCCAGAGTCGTGCGGACAATACGAGAGGTCTGCATGCGCCGACCCCTTTCCATGAGTCGACCGAGTCGAACGGGTTGATTGGTCTTCCGCGTCGTGTTGACCGCGTACTCATGAAGCTAGGGGGGACACATCAAGGCATTCCGTACGAAATATCACAGAAATATGACAACGCCGCCGATCCGCATAGATCGGGACCAAAGACCCATCCGCGGCAGGGCCTCCGCCCCGACCGGGCGGAGTCAACCCGCCCCTGGCTCCGGGGCCCCCGGCGGCGGCTGCCCATTGCCGAGGAGCGTGTTCGTGGTTCCACTCATGTCCCCTCCCCGGCAGATTGATGCCCGTGGAGTCGGTGAACGGCACGTCGGCGAGGCCCAGCTCGCAATGCCTGCGCAACGCCTCCGAGGTCCTGCCGGAGCACGCCGCGCCCATCACATGCTGGACGTGGCACCCCCGCTGAACACTCACGCGACCGCGTGCTGAAACACCTCCGCTCGTCAGACGGAGACTCACTCACACCGCCGGCTCCAGGGCGGCGACGCATACACCATGCTTGGTGAGCCATGTCCGAAGCGATGGAGGATCGATGGGCGCACGGTGGCCGGAGAAGTTTCGGCAGCACATGGCAGGCGAGGCGTGCCCGATGTGCGGTAACGACTTCGACGCCGAGGACATCGGCTGGGGTTTGTTGATCCGCAAAGGCACCGTCAGCAACGCGTACCTGTGGCGGTCGGGCATCATCCGCGGCTACCTCGTGGTCATCTTCACGGCGCGTCACGCGGCCGAGCCCACACAGATGACGCCGGAGGAAGCGGCCGCGTTCTGGCGCGAGACCCTCGAAGCCGGACGCGCGGTTGAACGCCTATATCGCCCGCTCAAACTCAACTATCAACTCCTGGGCAACAGCATTCCCCACGCCCACTTCCACGTCATTCCCCGACGGGGCGAGGCCGACGATCCCGCGGCCGGCGAGCCCTTGCCGTTCGCCGTCCTCGATCCACCGCTTCGCCAGGACGAGAGCACCCTTCAGATGGACGCCCGTGAGCTGCGGACGCTCCTGGGGGATTGCTGACTACGAGTTCATGTGCCGGGGCACTCCGCGGGCCTCGGGACCGTCCGTCGCGTGCATCCGCGATGGATGAGCGCGTACATGATCCGGACGAGCAACGGACGGCATGAAGTTTCCTGCGGGACAGTCCCGTCCACAGTGAGCGGTCCTGGCACGCCGTTCCATCGAGCCCCGCGGGACCGGACGGGCTACTGACTCCGGCCTTGTCGTGGACTACGACCCAGGGCGGGACGACGTGGAGCGGGACCTCGCCGACGGCCTGTTGCACAAAGGCTTCAAGGAGACGGCGGCGTACAACGCGGTGGCGACGGGCCGCAAGACGCTGGCCATCGGCCGTAAGGGGGCCGGGAAGAGCGCCATCTGCAGGCGACTCGCCTCGCAGCCCGCACAGGGTGGGGACTGCGAGCTGGTCACCGCCGCCGATATCGCGGGCAAGGAACTCCTCGGCTTCGAACTGGCAGGCCTGTCGGGAGACCATACGAAGTCCTTGCTGTTGGCTGTGCCAAGCGTGCCGCCTCCGATGCGGCCGCGGTGTTGCGGGGATCCAACTCGGCTAGCCTCGCCCGCACTTCATGGCGGCGAGGATGACCGGACAGGACGCCGGGAAGGTCACGACCATCCCCGGCGCACAGGCTGATCACGTTCAGCGGCCCGGCAGGGGCATCGTTCAGGGCAGCCCGGATCTGCGATTGAACGGTCCGCAGCCTCCTCGCCATCCAAAAGTTCGCTACGTCGTACTTGTCATGCCAGGAGCTCAAGTCCATTTCCGCACCCCACGGCGGGCCACAAGCCGTCGACGATCCCGAACTCGAGCCCAGACGCCCTCAGCCACGCGCCGCCGTGCGCCGGAAGCGGGACCGTTCGTGGCGTGTCCGTTCCACGAGGTCGGCCGACGCTTGCGGCCAGGATCCGTGGTCGAAGGTGAAACCGGCGTCGCGCAAGCGCCCGGGTTCCACCCGGCGGCTCTTCAGGAGGAGTTCGGTGTCGGAGCGGAGGGCGAAGGCGCCGATCTCGGCCATCCACCGCGTCGCGGGCAGACCGGCCGGCATGCCGCAAGCGGCGCGCAGCGCGCGCATGAACTCCCGTTGCGGCAGCGGGCCGGGGGCTGCGAGATTGACCGGCCCGCTCATGTCGTCGCGGCCGATGAGGAACTCCACCGCGCGGACGAAGTCACGGTCGTGGATCCAGGACACGTACTGCGCGCCGCCCGCGACCGGTCCGCCGAGGCCCAGTCGCGCCAGCCACAGCAGGTAGTCGAAGACGCCACCGCGGTCGGGGCTCATCACCATCGCCGACCGGAGGGCCACCTTGCGCGTGTGCGGGGTCTCGGCCCGCTCCTGCTCGCGCTCCCAGTTCTTGGCGATCTCGACGCTGTAGGCCCAGTAGCCGGGGACACCGGGCTCCGCTCCGCCGAACACGCCGGTCGCCTCGTCGTTCGGGGCGTCGAAACGGTGGGCGTAGATGGTGGCGGTGCTCATCTGGAGCCAGACGCGGGGCGGCTTCCGGGCGGCGGCGATCGCCTGGCCCACGACGCGTGCGGAGTCCACGCGCGAGTCCATCATGGCGCGGAGGTTGTCGTCGGTGTAGCGGCAACTGACGCTACGGCCCGCAAGATTGACCACGACGTCGCTGCCGTCGACCGCCTCCGTCCACGGGCCGAGCGTCCGGCCGTCCCACTGGACTTCGCCGTCCCGCTCGGGGTGTCTGGTCAAGACGACAACCTCGTGGCCCTCATCGGTCAGCGCCCGCCGCAGTACACCACCCACCTGACCGGTCCCGCCGGGCAGCACAATCTTCACGGGCCTCTCCCTGACATCCGACGTCGCACGGCAGAACCAAACCAGCGTACGACCCGCCCGGGTTTGGGATTCAGAGCCGCACCCCTCGAGGCCCTGCGCGCCTGCCGAGGACGCCGTGACGCTCACGCCGGCGGTGGGCGCCACCGATCGCGCCGATCACGTCCGCGACGGCCGCGCCGACATTGCCCTGCTGTACGCGCCGTTCGACGACATGACCGGCCGGGACCACGAGAGGACGTGTCGCGATCCTGCCGCCGGGCCACCGGCTCGCCGCTCGCTCGGAGGTCACTCTCGCCGACCTCGCCCAGGAGTAGGCCTACACGTGACCGGGCTCGCCCATGTGCAGCGCGGCACCGCGCTCGGGCCGCCGGGCGATCAGGGGGCGACGTCGGCGAGTTCGGACAGGGTCGCCCGGTGCAACTCGCCCTGCCGGGAGGCATCTTGGGCAACGATCCCGGTCCCGATGCCCGGTTCCGGCAGGGCCGCTGCCGCCGCGGGAGCGGACGGAGGCTGATCAGTCCTCGTCCGGCATCCAGTTCCCGTGGAAACCGGCGGGCACCCTGGCCGGCAGGTGGACGCGCGCGACCGGTCCCGCCGCGATGTCCTGTGCCGCGAGGATCACCAGGTCACTGGCGTCACGATCGGGGTCGAAGGTGAACGCGATGACGTACCCGTCGTCCTCGGCCGCGTCCTCGTCGGCCGGGACGAAGACGCCCTCGCCGATGTCGGCGCCGGCCGGCATCCGATGCACCTCGGAGGTGCCGTTCAGCAGGTCGTACTTGACCAGGCCCTGGCCGATCGCGTCGGTCTCCGGCGTCTTCGGCTCCCCCGCCGCATCGGCGATATGGCGCTTGGCACGGGCTTCGCCGAAGCCGTCCTCCGGCTCCAGGACCGCGTATCCGTAACGGTGCTCTCCGCTCGCCCGGCGCGGGTCGATGCGCGGGAACTCCAGGGGGCGGTCGTCCAGTTGCTCCCTGTGGACGACTCCCGCCGCGAGGTCGACCGTCCAGCGCTCCAGGCAGGGCAGTGTCTCGTCGGGGCCGGCGGAGCCGCTGTCGAAGAGCCGCTCGTAGCGGACCAGGTCGACGACGATGCGCCGGCCGTCGTCGGACTCGTAGGCGTTCATCGGGTGGAAGACGAAGCACGGGTCGATGTCGAACCACCGCACGCTCCGCGCCCCGCCGGCCCGGGGAAGCACTCCGAGGCGGGCCTGCTTCTCCGGATTCCAGGCGTACGGGAAGGAGCCGCCCTTCTCCGCGATGTCCATGGAGAACCCCACCGGCAGGTCGTAGAGCAGGACATGACGCTGCGTCAGCGAGAAATCGTGCATCATCGGGCTGCCCTCGACAGGCACGTCGACCTGCCGCTTGATCCGCCCGTCGAGTCCGACGACAAGGTACTGCACGTACGGGTACGCCCAGCAGTACGCGACCGCATGCAGCTCTCCGCTGTCCGGGTCGAGGATCGTGTGCGCGGCGAAACCACCCGGCAGCGTGCCCTGGAAGTCGTACGGGCCAATGGTGCCCAGGTCGTCGTCCAGTTCGTACGGGAGCGCGCCGGCCTCGACGGTGGCGAGGTTGCGGCCCGCGAAGCGCAGGATGTGGGTGTTGGGCGCGAAGTCCATGCCCTGGTGGACCGGGCCGCCGAGCGGTTTCTCGCCGAGGTGCTCGGCGACCTTCGCGCTGCGCACCCAGCGGTTGCGGTACCACTCGGCGCGGCCCTCGCGCAGGCGCACGCCGTGCACCATGCCGGCGCCGGTGAACCAGTGGTGGGTGGCCGGGTCCTCGATGCCGAGGGGGTTGGGCCCGTTGCGCAGATAGCGGCCGTTCAGCGCGTGCGGGATCTGCCCGGTGACCGGCAGATCGAACGCGGTGACCTCGTCACGTACGGGCGCGAAGAGACCGGTGAGGTATGGGTTGTTCTGCTCGGGTTCCTTAGCCTTGGCCATGAATCCACCCTCCCCCACCGGCGGCGTCCGCGTCGATAGCGCGCACGGCGTGTCCGCGTGAACTCGTGGGCTGGGTCGGTGAGTTGCGCGCGTTGGCCCATGGTAGGTGTCAACCTGCTCCGCCTTGACGTTGGTTGCGACGGATACGCTGGTCGGCGCCGGACAGGTTGGGCCTCGCTCGCCCGGTGCGTATCTGGAGGTGTGACTGTGCCGTTCGATCCCGATCGCCCGCCCCCGCCGCACGGGATGAAGCACCGCACGGAAGGTGGATACATCCTGGCGGGACCGGACGAGCACGGATGCTGCGTCATTCACGAGCTGTGGGTCGATCCCGAGTACCGCGGCGGTGGCGAGGGGCGCGCGCTCGTCGATCATGTCCGCGCCTGGGCCCGCGAGCGCGGGCTGGCTCCGCTGATCGTCCAGTGCTCTCCACGCAACGCACCCGGCCGCGCCTTCTACGAAGCACTCGGCATG
The DNA here is from genome assembly GCF_049844455.1 of Streptomyces fractus. Classification (NCBI taxonomy): domain Bacteria; kingdom Bacillati; phylum Actinomycetota; class Actinomycetes; order Kitasatosporales; family Streptomycetaceae; genus Streptomyces; species Streptomyces fractus. The sequence goes on from NZ_JBMYHI010000002.1 coordinate 1,408,049, forward strand.
CGAGCCGTCGCCATCGTCTATCAGGACGATCTGGCCCAGCAGGGCGACCTGAGCGATACGTGAACGCGCCGACCCCCATCCCCGCCGGGCGACGTCGTTCCATGACGTACGGTCGGCCATCCCGCGTCACCCCGGAAGCCGCTCCTGGACGTCGCCCATCAGGGCCGCGATCTGTCTGCGGGAGGCGAAGCCGAGCTTGGTCAGGATGTGTTCCACGTGGGCGTCCGCGGTCCGCTTGGAGATGACCAGGTGCTCGGCGATCTCCCGGTTGGACATGCCCTGGTGGACCAGCGCGGCGACCTCGCGTTCACGGCGGGTGAGCCGGTCGAGCACGGGAACGGACGGTTCGGCCGGAGCCTTCGCGTCGGGTGGGCGGGCCAGCGCGCGGGCCACGGCGGCGGCCATACCGAGGGCGCGGCCCTCCGCGTAGTGGCGTGCGTACCGGTCGGCGCCGAGACGGGCTTCGGCGCGGGCCCGACGCGGGTCGTGCAGCTCGCGCATCGCGGGGCCCACCTCCTCCCAGAGCCGGTCGGCGGTGCGCCGGCAGTCGTCGGCCGCGCCCTGGAGCACGGCCGCGTCCTCGACGCGGTCCTGGTCGACGGCGGTCAGGGCGAGCAGCATGAGCGCCTCGCCGGTGGTCAACCGGTCGCCGAGGCGGTCGAGAAGGCGCAGCGCCGCCCGGCCCTCGCGCAGGGCGACATCGGCCCGGCCCGCCCTGATCTCCGACATCGCCACGAACAACAGGCGTTGGACGGTCCACCACACCTCCCCCTCCGGGAGGACGGCCGCGGCCCGGCGGTGCTCGGTGAGCGCGCCCTCGATGTCGCCCTCGCTCTCCAGGAGAACGGCGGCAAGGCAGTGGCGGCGAAAGCGCAGCCGGAGGTCGGCGCCCGCGGCGACCATCCTTCCCAGCTCCTCCACGGACTGCCGGGCGGCCGTCAGGTCGCCCTTCAGGCGCGCGGCCACCTCCGCCGTGAACGCGCGGATGTGCGCGGCGTCCTCCCGGGCACCTGCGTCCTCGTACAGCGCGGCGGCCCGGCGGCCGAACTCGGCGGCGGCGGAGGTGTCGGTCCGCAGGAAGCACAGCCGGGCGAACTGATCGGCGAGCTTGGCGCGGTCCGCGGCCGGGGCGTCGTGGGCGGCCGCCGCCGCGCGCTCGTTCCAGGTGCTGCCCTCGCTGGTCCGGCCCGCGCAGAACCACAACAGGTCGAGCGCCGCGCACAGTTGCCCGGCCACGTGGGCCTGCCCCGGGGCGGTCAGCGACCACTCCAGGGCCGTCCGGAAGTTGTCACTGTCCCGGTCGAGCCGGCGTGTCCACTCCACCTGTCGGGCGCCGTGGAATTCGGGCTCGGACCGCAGGGCGATACGCAGGAAATGATTGCGGTGCCGCAGGGCCAGCTCGTCGGCTCTCCCGGCCTCGGCGAGCCGCTCGCGGCCGTACTCGCGCAGGGCGTCGAGCATCCGGTAGCGGTCGCCGCCCTCCTCACTCGCCTCCAGGTCCGCCTCGCCCGCCTCCGGGCCCGTCTCGCGGTCGGGCTCCACGCGGATCACGATCGACTTGTCCACCAGGCCGATCAGATGGTCCACCAGGTCGTACGGATCCAGGGCGCCGTCCGCACAGACGGCCTCGGCGGCCGCCAGGTCGAAGCCGCCGGCGAAGACCGACAGGCGGGCCCACAATTCCTGCTCCTCGGCAGAGCACAGGTCGTGGGACCAGTCGATGGCGGTACGCAGGGTGTGGTGCCGTGGGTGTGCTGATCGGCCCCGCCCGAGCGCCCGGAAACGGTCCGAGAGGCGGCGCTCCAGCTGCTCCAGGGAGAGTGCGCGCAGCTGCACGGCGGCCAGTTCCAGCGCGAGCGGCATGCCGTCCAGGCGGCGGCAGAGGGACTCCGTCACGGGGCGGTTGGCGGCAGTCACCGTGAAGCCGGGGCGCGCGGCGGCGGCCCGCTCCGCGAACAGGGCCACCGCGGCGGACAGTTCGAGCGGCTCCACGCTCAGTACGTGTTCCGCCGGCACGTCGAGCGCCTGCCTGCTGGTGAGCAGCAGCCTCAGACCGGGGCACGAGCTGAGCAGGATCTCCGCGAGCAGGGCGCAGGCGTCCACCTGGTGCTCGCAGGTGTCGAGAACGAGCAGGGCGCGGGCCTCGGCGAAGTATTCGGCCAGGAGGTCGAGCGGGCCTCTGCCGTCGCTCTCCGGAATGCCCAGGAAGGCCGCGACGGCGTGCGGGACCATGGCCGCTCCGGTGACACCGGAGAGCTCGACGAGCCGGACACCGTCCGGGAAGTCCTCGCGCAGCTCCGCGGCGGCGCGGACCGCGATCCGCGTCTTGCCGACCCCGCCCGCTCCGAGCAGTGACACCATCCGCGCCTCGGCCAACAGGGCGTGCACCGTCGCGACTTCGCGCTCCCGGCCGATCAACGAGGTGCTTTCGCTCGGGAGTTGAAACTGCCGCCAGCTCCCTACCGGAGTTGCCATGGGAGCATCGTAAGCGGCGGCAGGTCGCAGGGGCAGATGCTCCCGGATTTCCCGACCCCGGCGGGGATCAAGAAGCGGTCGGTGCACGTCACGTCGAAGCGACCGGCTTCGACGAAGAGGAGCGCCAGCTCTCGCGCTCGGGCCGCGCGAACAGGAACATCGCCAGCGCACCGGCGAGCAGCAGGCTTCCGGTCAGGGCGAACGCGGCGTACAGGCCAGTGTTGCTGTGGGGCGTGGCGTCGAGCAGCACCCCGGTCAGCCACGGCCCGGCCAGGGACGAGAGCTGGCCGAGGCCGAAGCCGGTGAGCAGCGCGGTGGCCCGCTGCCGCACCGGCGCCACTTCGGCGATGGCGGCCAGGCCGAAGGGGATGAAGACCCCGTACATCGGGAAGCCCAGGACGATCACGAGGAGTGCGAGCGTGCCCGTGCCCAGGAGGGGCAGCGCGAGCATCGATACGGCGCTGATCAGGAGGAGTACGGCCCCGGGCAGCGCCCGTACGGCGCGGGCGGAGCGGCCACGGCGGTAGAGGCGGTCGGCGATCAGGCACAGCGCCAGGGTGCAGACCAGGTCGGTGGTCCAGGTCGCGCCGTTGACGAAGCCCATGCTGGTGCCCTCGTAGCCCAGGACGCGGGTGATGAGGGTGGGCAGCCAGTTGGTGACCACAGCGGCCGTCCACGCGGCCCCGAAGATACCGACGACGCAGGCGATCCAGGTGCGCGAGCGGAACATGCCCCGGTAGTCGGGACGGACCCGAGGAGCGTCGTCGGCCCTTTCCGTGTACGGCCCTTCGACGCCGACAGCCAGCCAGACGACGATCCAGGCCGCACTGCACACGGCCAGTACCACGAAGACGGTGCGCCAGCCGTGCTCGACCATCACCCAGGCGAGGACCGGGCTGGAGACCGCCACACCCAGGCTGGTGCCGGCCATCACGATCCCGCCGGGGAAGCCGCGTTCTTCCGGGGGAAACCAGCTGTAGACCACATCGCTTCCGAGCGCCGCTCCGGGGCCGAGCGAGGCCCCCAGTACGACACGGCAGGCGATCAGACCCGCGAGCCCCGTCGACAGGGCCATCGGCGCCATGGTGACCACCCAGCCGACCGCGCAGACGGCGAGCAGCCACTTCGTACGGACACGGGAGCCGGCCACGCCCGCCGTCAGCGTTCCGACGGCGAACAGCGCGTACGTACTGCCGACGAGCATCCCGAACTCCGCGTTGGTCAGGCCCAGATCACGAGTGAAGGGGCCCGCCACGAGGCCGAGGGAGGACTTGTTGGCGAAGTTCAGGAAGAGGTAGAGCGCGGCCAGGAGCGTCATCGCCCAGGCGCGGGAACGCGTGGGCACGGGCGGACGGCTCCGGTGCGACACGACCACCGGAATCTCCTTGCGTCGACGGGGAGGGATGTCCGCGACGGTCGCGGCACCTCGGCTGCGGCTGTCCGGCCATTCTCCCCGGCGGGTGAGGCGACGAGGGAGGCGAAGGGGGAGTCTTTGCCCCGCAGTTGACCCCGGACTGCCCAGTACCCGATCCACCTGGCCGTCGACAGCCAGGACCGACCCTTGACCTCCACGTCACCCGTGAGCCGCATGCAGCGCGGCCAGGTACCCGAACGTCAGGCCCGAGCCGATCTGGCAGCCCGCTCCCGGGTACTCCGAGGCCGCCATGGAGCCCGCGTCGTTGCCACAGGCGTAGAGGCCGGGGACCGGGGTGCCCGTCGCGTCGAGGACCCGCGCCTCGGCGTCGGTGCGAAGGCCGAGCGAGGTGGCCAGAGGGGTCGGCAGTATCGCCAGGGCGTAGAAGGGTCCCTTCTCGATCGGGCCGAGGTTGACGTTCGGGGTGTGGTCCGGGTCGCCGTACTGCTGGCCGAAGGGGTGGGAACCCTTGCCGAACTCCTCGTCTACGCCGGTGCGCGCCGCGTGGTTGCTGTCGGCGACCGTCCGCGCGAGGCCGTCCGCGTCCACACCGATGGACGTCGCGAGGTCGCGCAGCGTGCGGCCCGTGTGCAGATAGCCGGAGGCGAGGTGGCGCCTGAGCAGTGGGCGCGGTGTGTGCGGGTGGATCATGCCGAGGCCGTACTTGGCCAGGGTGCGGGCGTCGGTGATCAGCCAGGCCGGGATCGTCGGCGACGACTTGTGCGCGTCGTACATCGCGCGCACGAAGCGGTGGTAGGAGACGGATTCGTCGACGAACCGGCGGCCCGCCGCGTCGACGGCGACGATGCCGGGTTTGGCCCGGTCCCAGATGTGCGGGAAGACGGCGGTCGTGCCGTCCCGGCGACGGCCCACGGAGCTGGGGAACCACAGGGCGTTGTCGTCGCGGGAGTCGCCGAGTGCGCCGTCGGCCGCGCGGGCGAGGGTGATCGTGTCACCGGTGGCGCTCTCGGCCGCGCGCGTGAACTGGGCGGTGGGCGTGGGGAGATGGGCGGCGCGCAGTTCGGGGCTGGCGGAGAAGCCGCCCGCGGCCAGCACCACTCCGCGGCGCGCGGCGACCCGGACGGTGCGGCCCCGGTGCGAGACGACGGCGCCGGTGACACGTCCCGCGTCGTCGGTGACGAGTTCGGTGGTGTGCGCGGTGAACCAGACGGCGCCGCGGCGGCGCAGGAGCTGGTGGTAGAGGCGGGCGACCAGCGCGTTGCCCATGGCCAGGCGTGTGCCGCGCGGCCAGCCGAGAGCCCGGTCGCGGGCCCAGCGGATTCCGAGGCGCAGCGCGACGGCCAGGCCTCGCGGGGAGCCGTGGAAGAGCGTGAGGAGTTGGTTGACCTCGGCTCGGCGGACCATCAACGTCCCGCGGAACAAGGCGAATTCGGGAACCGGGCGGCGTACGCGGCCGAAGCGGGCCCGGCCGAGGCGGCGGCCGTCGAAGGTGCGGGGTTCGAGGGCGCGCCCGATGCCGTGGCCGGGGATCTCGGGGTGGTAGTCGACGACCGTCGCGGAGTGCCAGAAGCCGACGCCGAGTTTGTTCTCCAGGTAGTCGAGCATGGCGGGACCGTGGGCGAGGTAGCTCTCGCGCAGGGCGCGCGGTGCCCGGTCGCCGATCAGGGTGTCGAGGTAGGCGCGGGCTGCCTCGGTGTCGGCGGCGGGGTCAGGCTGGTGACGGTGGCCGGGTATCCAGGCGGTGCCGGCCGAGTAGGCGGTGGTGCCGCCGAGCCACTCGGTCTTCTCCAGGACGAGGACGTCGAGGCCCTCCTGGGCGCCGACGGCCGCCGCGCCGAGTCCCCCCGCTCCGGAGCCGAGGACGAGGAGGTCGACCTTGTGGTCCCACTGGTCGGTCATGGTGCGGCGCGCCTTTCTGGTGCGGGTGGTGATGGGCCAAGTCCTCGTCGGACAGGGGGTGTTCGCGCGCCGTGCGGCGGTGACGGGGCCGTGCCGCGCGCTACGTATGGGCCTGGCTGTCCGCCGTGAGTTCGGCGAAGTCGGCGAGCATGTGGGACGTGAAGGGGTTGCGTCCCGTGAAGAGGCGGAACGCGTCGGCCGCTTGGTGAACGAGCATGCTGCCGCCGTGGAAGACGGGGCATCCCAGGGCGCTCGCGGCTTGCAGGAGTGGGCTCCACAACGGGTGGTAGTTGACGTCGGCCACCCAGAGGCCGGGGTGCAGGGACGACTTCGACAGTGGGAGGCGTAGGTCGTGTTCGGTGCCGACGGGTGAGGCGTTGACCAGTCCGTCGGCGTGTGCCGTACGGTCGCTCGCTTCTGCCGGGGAGCAGGTTCGGGCCCACTCCGTGCCGGCCTGTTCGTTGAGGGCCTTGGCGAGGCTGTGCGCACGGTCGGCGTTCGGGTCGGTGATCAGGAGGCGTTCGACGCCGAGGCCGAGCAGCGCGTGCCCGACCGCCGCGCCCGCTCCTCCGGCTCCGAGCTGTACGACGCTTCCGACGCGGGCTCGTGGCAGATTCCGCGAGAAGGCCGCCGCGAATCCGGCGATGTCGGTGTTGTGCCCGACGGCCTTGCCCTCCCGGGTGAACACGACGGTGTTGACGGCGCCCACCCGTGCAGCCGCCGGGGACAGTTGGTCCAAGTAGGGCAGCGCGAGCTGTTTGTACGGGTGGGTGATGTTCAGGCCCGAGAAGCCGAGGAGTCGGGCGGCGTGGAGACGGTCGCCGAGGCGTTCGCTCCGTTCGTCCTGGGGCGGATCCATGTCCTGCAAGCGGTAGAGGCACCGCAGGCCGTGCCGGCGAGCCTCGCGTTCATGGAGTTCAGGGCTGAGGGACCGCCCGATCCCCGCGCCGATCAGGGCCAGCAGGTACGAGTCCTGAGTCACGGCAACTCCGCGCACGCTATGGACTATCTAGTTCGTTATGAATACCAGGATGTGCCTGTCGCGTGAAGTCGTCGTGCCGAGGTTTTCGTTGCCGAACGAGTCGGAGGTCACAGGCCCAGGTAGACCTCGCGTACGCGGGGATCGTGGCTGAGTTCGGCGGAACTCGCGGCCATGGCGGCCTCCCCGTTCTCCATGACGATGCAGTGGCTGGTGACGCCGAACGTCAGCGTGGCGTTCTGTTCCACCAGCAACAGGCTCAGCCCCTCCTCGCGCAGTCTGAGCAGCACCTCGAGTATGCTTCCGACGAGTTTGGGGGACAGCCCCATCGACGGTTCGTCGAGGATGAGCAGCCGCGGTCTGCTCATGAGGGCCCGGCCCATGGCGAGCATCTGCTGCTGGCCGCCGGAGAGGGCGCCGGCGAGCCGGTGCTTCATCTCGCCGAGGACGGGGAACAGGTCGTAGATTTCGCCGAGTTGCTGGTGCACCTCTTTGTTCCAGGCGCGTGCGTACGCTCCGAGCAGGAGGTTCTTCTCCACGGGCAGGCCGGGGAAGACGTGCCGTCCCTCGGGGACGTAGCCGATGCCGTGGCGGACCATGTCGCGGGCCTTGGCCTTGGAGAGGTCCGTCTCCCCCAGGCTGATGCGGCCGCTGGTGCGCGGCACGAGCCCCATGAGCGCTTTGAGCGTGGACGTCTTGCCCGCGCCGTTGGCGCCGATGATGCCGACGGACTGGCCGGGTTCGACCGTGAACCCGATGTTGCTCACCGCGCAGACTCCCCCGTAGTGCACGCTGAGGTCTTCCACGGTGAGGCGGGGCGCGGGGCCGGGGAGGGTGGCGTTCACGAGGTGGCCTCCTGAGTGCGCGGCCGGTCGGTGTCGGCCGGTGGTTCCGGTTGGAGGTCGCTCAGTTCGGAGTCGCCGAGGTACGCCTCGATCACCTCGGGAGTGGCGACGACCTCCTGCGGGGTGCCTTCCGCGATGACCTTGCCGCTGGAGAGGACCGTGACCTTCTCGCACAGCGACATGACAAGACCCATGTTGTGTTCGATGAGGACGACGGTGGTGCCGCTGTCCCGGATCGAGCGGACGATCCGGACGAGTTGCTTGACCTCCTCGCCGTTCAGCCCGGCGGCCGGCTCGTCGAGCAGCAGCAGGCGCGGCCGGCCGGCCATGGCCCGTGCGATCTCGATACGGCGCTGGATGCCGTAGGGCAGGGCCGCGGGCGCCGCCGCCGCGAAGTCGCGCAGGCCGTAGCGTTCGAGGACGTCGTCCGCCTGGGCGCGCAGGCGGCGTTCGTGCCGGATGACGCCGGGCTGCCAGACGGCGTAGCGCCAGATGCTGCGGGTACGCGAGCGGTCCAGGGCCACGAGGATGTTCTCGCGGACCGTGAGCTGGCCGAACAGCCGCAGGTTCTGGAAGGTGCGTGCCATGCCCGCCAGCGAGAGTGCGTAGGGGCGGGCGGTGGTGGTGTCGCTGCCGGCGAAGCGGACCGTGCCCGACGTGGTCCGGTAGAAGCCGCTGATGACGTTGAACAGGGTGGTCTTTCCTGAGCCGTTGGGGCCGACGATGCCGCGGATCTCGCCGCCGTCGACCGTGAGCGAGATGTCCTGGAGGGCCCGCAGCCCGCGGAAGTCCTTGGTGACGGACTCGATGCGCAGCAGGGCCGGCTGCTCGGCGGCCGGTGCGGGGTCGTAGGGGGTGAAGGGGCGCAGCTCGGCCCGTTCGGTGCGGTGGCCGCGTCGGCGGCGGTACTCGGCGCGGACGCGTGCGGGGATGCCGGCGACGCCGGTGGGGGCGAAGACGACCATGAGCACGACGACGACGCCGTAGCCGAGTTGGGCGTAGGTGGCGAAGTCGGAGAGCCATTCGCGTACGAGGGTGAGGCCGACGGCGCCGATGACACAGCCGACCAGGGAGCGGCGCCCGCCGATGATGACCATGGCGAGCAGGATGAACATGTTGCTGATGGAGAAGGTCTCGGGTGCCACGTAGCGGATGAGGCCGCCGTAGAGGATTCCCGCGAGTCCTCCGTAGCAACTGGCGAGCAGGAAGGCGGTCATGCGCAGGAGCGGGATCTCGGCGCCCATGGCTCCCGCCGCCAGGGAGTCGTCGCGCATCGCGCGCAGTCGGCGGCCGAGCGCGGTGTGGACGACGAACAGGCCGAACAGCAGGCCGACGGCGAAGACGACGGCTTCGAGGTAGTAGTAGAGGTATTCGCTGGACAGGTCGATGCCGGGCAGGCTTGGCACGGGGATGCCGGAGATGCCGTCGGCGCCGCCGGTGATGTGTGCGTTGGTGATCCAGTTGATGAAGCCCAGGGCGAGTCCGAGGGTGACGATGCCCAGGTAGTGCGACTGCATCCGCAGCGCTGGGATCCCGACGAACAGGCCGACGGCGACGGTGGCCAGCAGGGCCAGCACGGCGGCGGTCCAGAATCCGTAGCCGTAGTGCGTGGTGAGGATGGCGACGCCGTAGGAGCCGACTCCGAAGAAGGCGACCTGGGCGAGATTGATCTGCCCGGAGATGCCCATGGCGAGGCCCATGCCGATCGCCAACAGGGCATAGATCAGGGCGATGTTGACGACGTGGATGGTGTACGTGCCCAGGCCGTACGGCAGGGCCCAGGCCGCGATGACGATCGCGGCGAGGCCGGTGAGACGTGTCTTCATGCGCGGCTGACCGTCCTTTCGCCGAAGATGCCGGTGGGCCGGATCATGATCGCCACGGTGAACACCAGGAACGTGACGAGGACGGAGTAGCCCTGGAAGTGGCCGGCGGCGTAGGAGTCGAGGACTCCGATGGCGATGCCGCCGACCACGGCGCCGTTGATGGAGCCGAATCCGCCGAGCATGGCGGCGGCGAACCCCTTGATGCCGAGGGCGCCGCCCAGCGAGGCGTCCACGTACAGCATGGGACCGACCAGGCCGCCGGCGAGGGCGGCGAGGCCGGCTCCGATGGCGAAGGCGAGGGCGTTGCTGCGGCCGACGTCGATGCCGACCGCGGTGGCGGCCTCGTGGTCCATGGCGGCGGCCTGCATGGCGGCGCCGCGCTTGGTGCGCGAGAGGAAGAAGCCGAGCGCGACGACGGCGAGGGCGGCGATGCCCATGACCAGCAGGTCGTAGGTGCGGATGCGGATACCGAAGACGTCCAGCGGTGCCGACGCCAGCGGTGAGGGGACGGCGCGTCCTGTGGTGCCCCAGATGAGGATGGCCACGGCTTGCAGGACGATCCCGAAGCCGATCGTGCCGATCAGCATCAGGTCGAAGTCCTTGTTCTCCAGCGGCCGCAGGACCCGTTCGATGACGAGGCCGATGGCGCCGGTGACGACGATGGCCACGATCATGGCGACGCCGAAGGGCAGCTTGGCGGTGAGGTAGAAGGTGGACGCGGCGTACGCGCCGATCATCGCGATGTCGGCGTGGGCGAAGTTGACCAGGCCCATCGTGCGGTAGACGAGCGAGAAGCCCATGGCGACCAGGGCGTAGACGGCGCCGAGACTGAGCCCGCTGACGAGTGTCTGGAAGGTGTCCTGCACGACGGCCTCACTTGTGTTCGACGAGCTTGCCGTCGCGGATGACACCGATGGTGGTCTTGGTGATGCCGACGCCGTCCTCGCCGTAGCGGAACTGGCCCAGCAGGCCGTCGTAGTGGGTGGCGCGGATCGCGTCGGCGAGCTTCTTGCCGGTGGCGGCCTTGCTGCTCTTCAGCGCGGTGAGCAGGATGTTGGTGCCGTCGTAGGCCTTGGCCCCGTGCAGTTCGGCCTCCTGGCCGTAGGCGGCCTTGTAGGCGGCGGCGAACTTCTGGGCGGCCGGGCTGATGTTGTTGCCCAAATAGGGGGAGCTGACGAAGGTGCCCTCGACGGCCTTCTTTCCGGCGGTGTCGATGAACACCGGGGTGCCCTGCGGGGCGGCGCCGGCGAACGGGGCGTCGATGCCCAGGTCGCGTGCCTGCTTGACGATGAGCCCGGCCTCGACCTCCTCCGAGCCGATGAAGACCACCTCGGGCTTCGCGGCACGGATCTTGGTGAGGGCGGCGCTGAAGTCCTTCTGGTCGGTGGTGACGACCTGGTCGGAGACGGGCTTGACGCCCAGACCGTTGAGCGCCTTGGCGAAGGCGTCGTGTTCCCCCTTGCCGAAGGAGCCGTTGTTGCTGATCATCGCGATCTTCTTGAATCCCCGGTCCTTGACCAGGAACGTGGCGAGGGTGCTGTCGTAGGTGGTGCTGGTGGGCCCGTTCAGGAAGAGGAACGGGCTCTTCTGCGCCACCAGGGCGTCGGCCTGGCCCGAGGTGATGTTGGGGATCTCGGCCTGCTTGAGCACCGGGGCCATCGCCACGGTGACGGCGCTCTCCGCGGTGCCGATCATGGCGACGTACTTCTCGCTGGTTATCTTGCGGGCCAGGTTGGTGCCGGTGGTCGGGTCGCCCTGGGAGTCGAACGACTTCATCTGGATCTTGCGTCCGTCGATGCCGCCCTTCTTGTTCCACTCGCTGATGGCCAGCTTGGCGCCCTTGTACTCCCACTCCCCCAGCGAGGAGAGCTGGCCGCTGCGCGCGTCGACGACCGCGATCTTGATGGGGCCCGAGTCGGACCCGGCCTTGTCGGACGACTCTCCTGGGGCGCTGCATGCGGTCGCGGCGGCCACGAGGGCGATGACACCGACGAGCAGCGAGCGCGATACGGGCGGGCGGGCAAGGCGGTTCATGCGGTCACCTCATGATTGGCGGGAGTCCGGGGCGGTGGTACTCAGACGGTGTCGGCCGGGAAGCGCCCGGCGTAGATGTCCTTGATGTTCCAGTGGCCGGGGGTGGGCACCGGTTCGTTGACCATCGGGACGTCGAGGACGGCGGGGCGGCGGCGCTCGATGGCGTTCTCGAGTGCCTTGCGCAGCTCCGCCGGGGCGCCGACGGTGTATCCGTCGGCGCCGCAGGACTGGCCGTACTGGGCGAAGTCGGGGCTGTAGGGCTGCCCTTGGGGGTCGGTGAACTCGCATCCGTAAGAGCGGCCGAACGACGATGACTGGAGGTCGGCGATGGTGCCGTGGGCCCGGTTGTTCATCACGACGAAGATCACCGGCGCGCCCTGTTCGACGGCCATCGGTACGGCGGGCAGCTGGGCGCTCATGCCGCCGTCGCCGATCAGGGCGACGACCACCTTGTCGGGCTGGGCGATCTGCACGCCGACGGCGGCGGCCGGGCCGAAGCCCATCGTGGAGGCGCCGCCGGGGGTGATGAAGCGGCCCTGCTCGGGGAGTTCGTAGCACTGGGCGACGCCGTTCTTGTTCCAGCCGACGTCGGTGACCAGCACGGCGCCGGCGGGGAGTGTCTCGCGCAGGTCGGTGAGGATGCGTTGGGGGCGCAGCGGGAAGGCGTCGCTGCGGCCGGCTTCCGTGGCCGCGTCGAACACACCGCGCCGGGCCGCGGTGATGGTCTCGCGCAGACCGGGGCGGGTGACGGGGGTGACCTGGCGGGTGTGGACGGCGGCGGTGATGGCTTCGAGGGCCAGGGTGACGTCGGCGACGGCTCCGATGTGGACCGGGTAGTTGCGGCCGATCTCGGCGGGGTCGATGTCGATCTGGACGAGCTTGCTCGGCGGGAAGTTCCAGGTGTGGATGTCGTCCCAGGAGCTGGCGTCGGTCTCGGCGAAGCGGGTGGCCAGGGCGAGGACGATGTCGGCGCCCTTGGTGTGTTCGTGTGTGGTGTCCAGACCCCAGAAGCCGGGCATGCCGAGCAGCAGCGGGTGCCGGTCGGCGACGACGCCCTTGCCCATCAGGGAGTGCGCGAGGGGGATGTCGAGGTGCTCGGCCAACGCGAGGAGCGCGGTGCGGGCGCGGGGGTCGCGCAGTCCGCCGCCGAAGTAGATGAGGGGGCGCTCGGCGGCCAGCAGGGTGTCGGCGATGCGGCCGGCGGTGGCCTCGTCCAGGCCGGTGGCGCCGAGGTGTTCGGGCAGCGGGTGGCCGCCGTCGTAGGGGGCGACCTGGCGGTTGAGGAGATCCATGGGGACGTTGACCAGCACGGCGCCGGCGCGGCCGCTGGTCGCGGTCCAGAAGGCGCGTTCGGTGGTACGGGGCAGGTCCTGGGCGCGCTGCACCTGCCACGTGCGCTTGCAGAACGGCCGGTAGATGGCGGTCTGGTCGGCGTCGGCGTGGAGGTTGACCTCCTGGTGCGGATGCCGGCCGTAGTAGTACGAGGGGACGTCGCCGCTGATGACGACCAGGGGCACGGAGTCGAGGGCCGCGGTGGCCACGCCGGTGACGGCGTTCATCATGCCGGGGCCTACATGGGTGAGCAGGACGCCGGGGCGGCCGGTGGCGCGGGCGTAGCCGTCGGCGGCGTGCGCGGCGGCCTGTTCGTGGCGGGCGATGACGAACTCGACGGTGCTGGGGCCGAGGGCGTCGAGGAGCGCGATGTTGGTGTGTCCACAGGTCCCGAAGACGTACTCGGCTCCGTAGGACTCGAGTTGGGCGACGAGGGCCTCGGCGGCGGTGACAGTGGTCACGAGTTCTCCTTGGGCAGCTCGCGGTTCTCGCCCCAGACGGAGAGGCCGCGCAGCATGAGGGTCTTGACGACGGTGTAGTCGTCGATGAGCCAGCGGGGCGCCTCGCGGCCGAAGCCGGAGTCCTTGACACCGCCGAACGGCACATGGTCCAGGCGGTAGTTGGAGGATCCGTTGACGATCAGGGCGCCGACCTGGAGTCGGCGCCAGGCGGTGAGGATCCTTCGGATGTCATGGGTGAACAGGCCGGCCTGCAGCCCGTAACGGCTGGCGTTGCAGGCGTCCAGGACGGTGTCGAAGTCGTCGTAGGGGAGGACGGCGACGAGCGCGCCGAACACCTCGTGCACGACGACGGAGGCGTGGGCGGGCGGCGCGGCGATGATCGTGGGGGCGGCGGTGGCCCCGTCGCGGGTGCCGCCGCGCACCACCCTCGCGCCGAGTCCGGCGGCCTCCTTCGACCACCGCACGACGCGTTCGGCGGCGTCCTCGTCGACCATCGACCCGATGTCGGTGTGCTCGTCCAGCGGGTCGCCGACGACGAGGGCGTCGACCGCGGCGGTGAAGGCGTCGAGGAAGGTGTCGAAGCGGCTGCGGTGGACGTAGACGCGCTGGACGGAGATGCAGCTCTGGCCACTGTTGCTGTAGCCGTTCTTGGCGCACAGGGCGGCGGCCGCCTCGATGTCGGCGTCGTCGCACACGATGGTGGCGGCGTTGCCGCCGAGTTCGAGGGCGAGTCGTTTGGCTCCGGCGGCGCGGGCCACGGCGGCTCCGGTCTCGGGGCTGCCGGTGAAGCTGATGACGCTCACCTCGTCGGCGGCGCACAGGGAGGCGCCCACCTCCCCTCCTCCGTGCAGGAGTTGGACGGCCTGGTGCGGCATTCCGCTGTCCAGGAGCAGTGCCACGATCGCGGCGGTGGTCGCGGGGGCCTGGGGCGGGGCCTTGACGAGTGTGGTGTTGCCCGCGGCGAAGGAGGCGCCGAGCTTGTGGGCGAGCAGGTTGGCCGGCGCGTTGAACGGGGTGATGGCCAGCGCGACGCCGGCGGGGGCCCGGTAGGTCAGCGCCGTGTTCCCGATGCCGGTGTCCCAGCCGGCGACCGGGAGGTTCTCGCCGTCGATCCGGCGGGCCTCGGCGGCGCACACGGCGAAGGTGGAGGCGACCCGGTCGATCTCGGTGCGGCTGTCCTTGAGGGGCTTGCCGAGTTCCAGGGCGAGCAGTCGGGCGAGCCGGTCGCGGTGGGCGGTCGCGGCACGGGACGCGGCTTCAAGGATGTCGGCGCGGGCGGCGGGTGCCAGCGAGGCGACCCGTTCCGCGAACCGGCCGCTGTGATGCAGGACTTGGGCGATGTCGGCCCGGGTTGCGGTGGGTGCCCGGCTGACGGTGCGTCTGAGGTAGGGGCCGGTGCGTTCCAGTGGCGGGCCTTCCCCGCCCCAGCTTCCGGCGACGAGCGGCAGGGCGTCGATGACATCGGCCGCGTCGGCTGCCTTGAGGAGGGCTTGCAGCATCACATCTCCAGAAAAAACCATCTAGTGGTTTCCGTGGACTGCTCTGTGGACTGGCGTGTAACGTACGGGCGCCGAGAGGCCGTGGCAATAGGTCGGTACAAGGAAGTTCGGAACAGCGATTTCCCCCCAACCGCGCCGCTGTTGGAAGCTGACGCACCAGTACCGCCGGCCGGACGGCGGTCGCCCCTGACACACGGAGGAGACATGGACGCGGAGCAAGGAGTGGGCGGGGTGCGCAGTGTGCGGCGCGCTCTGGACATCCTGTCGCTGCTGACCGAGGATCAGCCCACGGTCCCGCTGCGGGACATGGTCGAGGCCACCGGGCTACCGAAGACGACGGTGGTCCGCCTGGTGCAGACCCTGGAGCAGTACGGGCTGCTGTGGGCGACACCCGGCGGCTACACCGCGGGTCCCGGCCTGTGGCGCTGGGCCCATCTCGCCCATACCAGCTGGGAGTTGCCCGCCGACACCCAGAAGCTGCTGCGGGAGCTGTCGGACCGCCGCGGCGAGACGGCCAACCTGATGATCCGGCGCGACATCCACCGGGTGTGCGTCGCCCAGCAGGAGAGCCCGCAGCCGCTGCGGCACGTCGTGCGGGTGGGCGACGAGCTGCCGCTGTGGGCGGGCGCGTCGTCGAAGGTGCTGCTCGTCGGCGCCACCGACGGACTGTTGCAGCGTGTCGCGGCCGCCTCGCCGCACGGCGCGGCGCACGCGGAGCAGCTGCGGCTGTGGGCCGACGAGGCCGCCGAGCGCGGGTTCGCGGAGAGCCACGGAGAGCGCGATGTCGGCCTCACCGCCGTCGCCGTGCCCATCCGCTCCCAGTCGGGTGTGGTGGTCGCCTCCCTGTCCCTCAGCGGCCCCAGCGCCCGCATCCCCGACACGGTGATCGAGGAGTTCGCACAGGACCTCCTGGAGGTCGCCGCGCGGATCGCCTCCCAGGGGTTCGCCCACCCCCTGGGGCCGCGCACTTAATCCACGCGCGCCGTACCGGCGCCCGGAAGGAGACGCACATGGACGGACGACCCCTGGACGGCGTACGCGTTCTGGACCTGACGAATGTGCTGGCCGGACCCTATTGCAGCTATCAACTCATGCTTCTGGGCGCGGAAGTGGTCAAGATCGAACGACCGGGTCAGGGGGACCTCGCACGGAACCTGGGCCCCGACGCGGCGCTGAACCGGGACCGTGTCGGGGCCTCCTTCCTGGCCCAGAACGCGGGCAAGAAGTCGGTGGAGCTCGACCTCAAGGACACCGCCGACCGCACCGTCTTCGAGGAGCTGCTGGCCGGCGCCGACGTCCTGCTGGAGAACTTCCGCGCGGGCGTGCTGACGCGCATGGACTTCGGCCCGGAGCGGCTGGCCGCGCTCAACGACCGGCTCGTGTACTGCTCGATCTCCGGATTCGGGCACACCGGGCCGATGAGCGAGGCCCCGGCCTACGACCAGATCGTCCAGGGCCTGACCGGGATGATGAGCGTGACCGGGACACCGGACAGCGCACCCCAGCGCATCGGCTTCCCGGTGTGCGACACCACGGGTGGGCTGATGGCCGCGCTCGCCATCACCTCCGCGCTGCTGCAACGCGAGCGCACCGGCCTGGGCGCCAGACTCGATGTCTCCATGCTGGAGGCGTCGATGTCGACCATGGGATGGGCGGTGTCGAACTACCTGGTCAGCGGCGTCCCCCCGCAGCCGCTCGGCGACCAGAACCCGACCGCCGCCCCCTCCGGCACCTTCTCGGCCCTGGACGGGCCGCTGAACATCGCCGCCAACCAGCAGCGGCAGTTCGAGACACTGTGCCGCCTGTCCGGGGTCCCCCACCTGGTGACGGACCCACGTTTCGCCGAGCGTGAGGCCCGCAAGGCGCACCGCGAGGAACTCAACGCCGCGCTCAACGCCGCGCTCTCGCTGCGCCCGGCCGCCGACTGGGAGCGCGACCTCAACGCCGCCGGGGTGCCCGCGGCCCGGGTGCTGACCGTCCCGCAGGCCCTCGAACAGCCCCAACTGGAGCACCGCGGATTCGTCAGCTCCCTGCCGCACCCCGGCCGGCCCGACCGCGCCCTGCGCGTGGTGGGCAACGGCGTGCTCTTCGACGGCGAGGCCTTCGCCCCACCCACTCCGCCGCCACTGCTCGGCCAACACAACGGCCAGCGCGCCGAGTTGGCCCGCGCATGGGCCGCGGCCGGCGCCGGCTCCGAAGAGGCGACCGCCTCATGACCGGCCCCCAGGACGAGGCGGCCCAGTGGTGGGCGACCGCGGTCAGCCATGTCGAGCCCGGCAGCATCGAACTGCGCGACCGCCCCATCCAGCAACTCATCGGCGAGCTCGGCTTCGTCGACGTCATCTGGCTGCTGCTCCGCGGCGACCTGCCCTCCCCCCGCCAGTCGGCGCTCCTCGAAGCGGCCCTCGTCGCCGGCGTCGACCACGGCCCGCAGGCACCCTCGATCGCCGCCGCCCGCATGGCCGCCACCTGCGGAGTCGGCCTCAACAACGCCATCGCCACCGGGGTGAACCTGCTCGGGGACTCGCACGGCGGGGCGGGCCAGCAGTGCGTGGAGATGCTCACCGACATCCGCACCCTGCACGACACCGGGACCGGCTGGGACGAGGCCGCCCGGCGGACCATGGACACCTGGCAGCGCCGCTCGCGCTACCTGCCCGGCTTCGGCCACCGCTTCCACCCCCGCGACCCCCGGCGCGACCCGCTCCTCGCCCTGGTGGACCGGGCCGTCGCCGACGGCATCGTCGCCGGCGACCACCTACAGGCCGCCCAGGCCGTCGAGTCGGCCCTCGCGCGCCGCCGGGAGGGCGCCCGGCCCGTCCCGATGAACATCGACGGCGCCACCGCCGTCATCTACGCCGAGCTGGGCTTCCAACCCCCGCTGGCCCGGGGCCTGTTCGTGCTGAGCCGGTCGGTCGGCATCCTCGCCCACGCGTGGGAGGAGACGGGCCAGGGGCGGCGCAACAAGGGCCCGCTGCCCCGCTCCGTCCTCCCCGCCCGCCTCACTCCCAAGCCGCAGGCCTGAACAAGTCACTACCGATCCCAGCCGCAGACGTGAACAAGTCACAACCGATCCCAGCCGCAGGCGTGAACAAGTCACTACCGACCTCTTGCCACGCCCCCGCCCCGTCCCTAACGTTGCTTTCCGCCCCACGGCAACCGTCACACGGATTCATCGAACCACCTAGCGGACCATGATCCGTATCGCTCCCCTCCCTCCCCCTGACGCACCCGGGCCATCCTCCGGCGCCCCGTCAGGCACTTTCTCGAAAGAGGGACCATGGACAGACGCAGCTTCCTCACCTCCACCGCGGCCTCCACCGCGGGAACCGTCGCCCTGCTCAACTCGGCGCCCGCCCACGCCGATTCGGCATCCGACACCCTGGCGCGCCCCGTACCCGCGCAAGCCCATGCCGCCACCGGGAACAACTTCCCCAAGGCGGGCGGCAACCTGGGCAACCAGAACCACTCGTCGCTCAAGAGCATCCACAGCGACAACGTCCGCAAGCTGGGCGGTGCCTGGCACATCAACCTGGAGGACGGCTCCACCGCCACCCACCAGCAGTGCGCCGTCATCGCCCAGGACGGCGTCCTCTACCTGGCCACCACCCAGCAGAACGTGTTCGCCGTGGACGGCCGCACCGGCAAGGTCACGTGGAAGACGAAGGTCGGCGACGACACCACCAACATGCGCGGCCTCGCCCTCGGCCAGGGCCTCGCCTTCACGATCACCGGTGACAACAGCGTCGTCGCCCTCGACCAGAAGACCGGCGCGATCGCCTGGACCCGTGAGCTGCTCGTCGAGGACCAGGGCGACCCGAACTGCGACCCCGCCAGCGGCCAGTGCGGCGGCAGCAAGGGCGGCCTGGCCGGCGCCGCCGTCTACTGGGACGGCCTGGTCTACATCGGCACGCAGGGCAGCACCGCTGGCGCCCGCGGCCGCGCCTACGCCCTCAAGGCCGACACCGGCGAGCTCGCCTGGACCTTCTGGGGCACCCCGGGCCCCGGCGAGTTCGGCCATGACACCTGGGAGGGCGACTCCTGGAAGACCGGCGGCGCGGTGTGCTGGATCCATCCGGCCGTCGACCCCGAACTCGGCCTGGTCTACTGGACGTTCGGCAATCCGTACCCCCGCACCGACGGCTCCACCCGCGGCGGTGACAACCTCTTCGCCAACTGCCTGGTCGCCATCGACGCCAAGACCGGCGAGCGGCGCTGGCACTTCCAGTCCGTGCACCACGACATCTGGGACTACGACGGTGTCATGTCCCCCGTCCTGGCGGACCTGTTGGTCAAGGGCAAGAAGAAGCAAGTCGTCGTCTACGGCAGCAAGACCGGCATGTACTACATCCTCGACCGCGCCACCGGGAAGCCGGTCCACGGCATGGAGGAACGCCCGGTCCCCCAGCACACCGGGCAGAAGACCTCGCCGACACAGCCCTTCCCGGGCGGCGAGCCGTTCGTCGAGACCGAGCCGCGCCTGGACAAGGCGACCCGGCCGGTGCCCTTCTATCCGACCGGCGGCCTGTTCGAGGCCCACTGGGACCGGGCCACCATCATCTTCCCCGGCGCGGGCGGCGGCGCCGACTGGTCCTCCCCCTCCTTCAGCCACCGCACGGGCCTCGTCTACGTCGGCTACGGGCTGATCAACTCCGCGTACTCCAACACCCACGGCGGCCGCGTCAACACCGCCCGCCCGCTCGGCGAGTACTTCGCCGGTGGCCTGGCCGCCGTCGACCCGCGCACCAACACCGTCGCCTGGCGCCGGGAGGGCGACTGGTCCCTCGCCCACGGCAACGGCATCCTCAGCACCGCCGGCGGCGTCCTCTTCCAGGGCCGCCCCGACGGCGTCCTCACCGCGCTCGACGACCGCGACGGCAGCGAACTGTGGACATGGCAGTGCGGCGCCGGTGTCAACACCAGCCCGCTCACCTACGAGATCGACGGCGAGCAGTACATCGCCGTCCTCGCGGGCGGCAACGGACTGCCCTACCCCGACATCCCCAAGGGCGACCACCTGTGGGCCTTCAAGCTGGACGGCAAGGTCAAGCCGGCCGCCGCGCCCACCCCGCCCTCCAAGCGCAACCAGATCCGCACCGCGGCCGTCAGCGGTGACACCGCGAAGAACACCGTCACCCTGGGCCGCGTCTGGGACAGCGCCACGAACGCCCCCGGCGCGAGCGAGAGCCTCGTGGCGCAGAACGCCATGGCACCCCAGCACCTGAGCGTCGCCAAGGGCACCACCGTCACGTTCACCAACCCGTCCGACAACAAGGCCGCGCACGGCGCCGTCGCCTTCTTCGAGGCCGAGTTCGACAGCGGACTGCTCATGCCGGGCCAGTCCTACAGCCACACCTTCGACGCCCCGGGCGAGTACTTCTACAACGACCCGGTCGCCCCGCAGAGCACCGGAAAGATCGTCGTCAAGTAGCCGCGCCTCCCGCGCCCGGGCCGCCCCGCCGCGCCCTTCCCGTCGCTCCCGGACTCACACACTGAGGACAGTCAGATGACACCTCCTGCCAGAAACAGACGCCGTGTCCGCACACTGACCGCGACCCTGGCCGGCGCCGCCGGCACCCTCGGCATCACGGTCGCCCTGGTGGCCACCGGCACCCTGAGCGTGGCCCAGGGCCGCGTCGGCGAGGGCGCCAAGCAACTCGGCGATCCCGACTACGGGGTGTGCCGCGGCACCGACGCCCGCTGCTACCACGACTGGGGCAACTTCGACGCCTCCAAGGGCTACAAGGTCCTGCTGTACACCCACACCGCCGGACCGCGCCACGCCAACCTCGGCCCCGCCCTCGCCCCGGGCATGAACCCGCCCCTGACCGACGGCAACGTCGTCCAGAAGGCCCTGCTCAAGATGGGCGCGGAGAACGACTTCCAGGTCGACTACACCGAGGACGTCTCCCAACTCGCCTCCCCCGCCAACCTGTTCAAGTACAGCGCGGTCATCTTCTACTCCACCAGCCGGGACACCCTCGACGACGCAGCCCAGACATCACTGCGCCAGTACGTCCGCGGCGGAGGCGGCTTCGTGGGCGTCCACAACGCCTTCGGCACCGAGTACAACTGGCCTTGGTACGAGGGCCTGTTGGGCAACGCGAACTTCTACGACCACGGCCCCAACCAGCCCGGAACCGTGCGCACCGTCGACCGCAAGGACGCCTCCACCAAGGAGTTGCCGTCGTCGTGGTCGTTCTCGGACGAGTGGTACAACCTCGTACCCGCCCCGACCAAGGTGCGGGTCCTGGCCAAGGTCGACGAGAGCAGCCTGGCCAAGGGCGTGACCGGCAACTACAACCACCCCGGGCACGGCGACAACCACCCGGTCGCCTGGTGCCAGTACTACGACGGCGGCCGCGCGTGGCTGACCACACTGGGCCACGACGCCAAGGACTTCAGCACCGACGGCTCGTTCCCCGGCGCCCCCGAGTTCCAGAAGCTCCTGCTGGGCGGCATCGAGTCGGCCATGGGCAAGGCGCCCTTCTGCAAGTAGCCCCCGGCGACGCACATCCCGTACGCCGGCCGCCGCCCGACACGATCCGGGACGGCACCTCACCTCTCATCCCACTCATCCCGCTCATCCCGCGAAAGGCGGTCACCATGCAGGACCAGACCCTCCCCCAGCCCCCGGCCCAGGACAGGACCGACCCCAACACCGGCTGGCAGACACCCGACTTCACCGTCGTCGACACGGCGATGGAGATCACCGGGTACGCCCTGAGCACGAAGTAGGCGCACGCCGTGCTGCTGCGCGTCCTCGGAACAGCAGCAGGCGGCGGCCTGCCCCAGTGGAACTGCGCGTGCCCCGGCTGTGCCGGGGCACGCCTGGACCCCGCCCGCCGACGCCTGCACGACTCGCTCGCCTTTCACCGCGAGCCATCGGGCCCCTGGTTCCTCGCCAACGCCTCCCCGGACGTCGCCGAACAGCTGGAGAGCCACCCCGGCCTGCGGCCCGCCGCGGGCGAGGCACGCACGCCCGTGGTCCGCGTCGTCCTCACCGACGCCGAACTCGACCACACACTGGGCCTGTTGCGGCTGCGCGAGGCGGCAAGCATCGAGGTCTGGTGCACCGAACCCGTGCGCAAGGCCCTCGACCTCCGCCTCCCCCTCGACCGCATCCTCGCCCCGTACACCGAACTGGCCTGGCACCACCTGCCGTACGACGACGACACGACACCGGCCGTCGTCGCCGGACTCGAGGTCAGCGCCCTGCCCCTGTCCTCCAAGCGCCCGCGCTACGCGGCCGACGAGGCACCGCACCCCGCCTGGAGCGCGGCGCTGCGCGTACGCGACCCGGCCACCGGCCGCCGCGCGATCTACCTGCCGGCCCTTGCGGCGTGGAACCCGCGTCTCGACGACGAACTCGCGGATGCCGACTGCGTCCTGATCGACGGAACCTTCCTCGACGAGGACGAACCCCACCGCACCGGAGTCTCACAGCGCACCGCATCGGGCATGGGTCACCTGCCCGTACTGGGGGCCACCGGCACCGCGACACTGCTGCACCGCATCGGCGCACACACCCACTACACCCACCTCAACAACACCAATGTCCTGGCCGATCCCGCGGCGCCCGAGCGCGAACGCCTCGCCGCACTCGGCCTGCACGTCGCCGAGGACCGGATGGTGATTCCACTGTGACCAGCACCTTTGCCCCTGCGCACACATCGGCGGACCCACCGCCCGCGCCGCACACACCCTGGAGCGCGGAGGAACTGGAAGAGCGGCTGCGCCACTTGGCGACGTCCCGGTACCACGACCGCCACCCGTTCAACCAGCGCATGCACCGCGGTGACCTGAGCCCCGACGAACTGCGTACCTGGGTGGCGAACCGCTTCTACTACCAGTGCCACATCCCGATCAAGGACGCGTTCATCCTCGGCAAGCTGCCGTCCCCGGCCCACCGCCGCTCCTGGATCCGGCGCATCCAGGACCACGACGGGACGACGGACGCGGAAGGCGGAATCGAGCGCTGGCTGCGTCTCGGCGAGGCGGTGGGCCTCGACCGGAGCGAGCTCACCGAACACCGACGTCTGCTTCCGGGCGTACGCCTCGCCGTGGACGGCTACGTCAACTTCTGCCGGAACAAGAGCCCGCTCGAAGCGGTCGCCTCGTCCCTGACCGAGCTCTGCGCCCCCTCGATCATGCTCACCCGCCTCGAAACCTTCCCCCAGTACTACCCGTGGATCGCCACGGCGGGCCTGGACTACTTCGAACGCCGGGTGCCCCAGGGACGGCGCGACGGCAGCGAGGCCCTGACCTGGGTGAAGGAGTGGGCCCTCAGCCGGGAGCAGCAGGAACAGGCGCTGGCGGCGCTGTCGTTCAAATGCGATGTGCTGTGGAGCCTGCTCGACAGCGTGCAGCACGCCCCGCACGAGAGCCCGCGATGACCGCCCCGGCCTGGCGCCCTTCCCTGCCGCCGGGCGCACTGCTGCGACACGACACCGTACGCGAGGCACACGTCCTGCTCCTGCCCGAACGTGTGGTCGTCCTGCACGGTTCGGCGCCCGCCGTGCTCGAACTGTGCGACGGCCGGCGCACGTCTGATGACATCGTCGCGCTCCTCGCCGCACAACATCCCGGGCAGGTCGAGCAGTCGGACATCGTGCCCTTCCTCGACCGTCTCCGCGCACAGGGATGCCTCCAATGACCACACCCGCCCCGCCCTGGGCCCTGCTCGCCGAACTCACCCACGCCTGCCCGCTGCAGTGCGGCTACTGCTCCAACCCCCTTGAGCTGACGCGTCGTTCAACGGAACTGAGCACGGAGCAATGGGCACGCGTCTTCGACGAGGCCGCGCGGATGGGCGTCCTGCACACCCACCTCTCCGGCGGAGAACCACTGCTGCGCAAGGACCTCCGGCAACTCGTCCGGGCAGCCGTCGACGCCGGCCTCTACACCCAACTCGTCACCAGTGGTGTCGGGCTCACGGACGCCCGCCTCGACGAGCTCACATCCTCCGGCCTGCACAGTGTGCAGCTGTCCGTCCAGCACTCCGAGCCACGCGCGTCCAACGAGCTCGCCGGCCGCGACTCCTTCGCCGACAAGCGGGCCGCTGCCCGCCGCATCAAGGACCACGGACTGCCGCTCGGCCTCAACGTCGTCCTGCACCGGCACAACCTCGACGCCCTGGACTCGATCCTCGAACTCGCCCTGTCCTGGAACGCGGACCGCATCGAACTGGCCAACACCCAGTTCTACGGCTGGGGCCTGCTCAACCGCGCCGCCCTCATGCCCACACACCACCAACTCACCCGAGCCACCGAGGTCGTGGCACGCTGGCGCGAGCGCGCGGACACATCACTGGACATCACGTGGGTGGAACCGGACTACTTCACGGGGAAACCCAAGCCGTGCATGGGCGGCTGGGGCAAGGTGTCCCTCACCGTCACCCCCGACGGAACCGTCCTGCCCTGCCCCGCCGCCGCTTCCCTCCCCGACCTCGACGCACCGAACGTGTGCGACCGGCCCTTGCGGCAGATCTGGAACGACTCCCCCGCGTTCAACCGCTTTCGCGGCACGGACTGGATGCAGTCCCCGTGCCGCTCCTGCGACCGACGTGACACCGACTTCGGCGGCTGCCGCTGCCAGGCGTTCGCTCTGACGGGAGACGCGTCACGTACGGACCCCGCCTGCACGCTGGCCCCCGACCACGCCATCATCACCTCGCTCAGCGCAACCACCACCACGAACGTCTCACTCGTGCCGCGTCGGCCGTCGCACGGACGGGCCGGACCGCGAACGCGGTGATCTCCGAGGGTGGTGTCCTTGTCAGCTCATCGGCAGGTCAACCAGTCACATGACGACCGTCAGAGGGTGAGGACGAGCTTGCCCTGGAGGTGACCGTCGTCGAGGAGTCGGTGCGCGTCGGCGACACGCTCGAACGGGAACGTCTCCTGCACGTGGACGCGGAGCCTGCCCTGTTCAACGAGGTCGACGAGGCCTCGCAGGGCGACCGGGTCGGGGTCGACCGCGATGCCGGTGAAGCGCATGCCGGCCGCCTCGTACCTGGCGGCGAGCCTGGTGTCCTCGTCGGCGACCGCCGTCACCAAATGACCGCCCGGCCGGAGCACCGCGAGCGACCGCTCGACGGTGTCGCCGCCGAGCGTGTCGAGCACGACGTCGATGTCACGGACCCTCTCGGTGAAGTCGACCGTGGTGTAGTCGATCACTTCGTCGGCGCCCAGCCCCTCGACGAACTCCCGCTTACTCCCGCTCGCGGTCGTGATCACGTACGCGCCGAGTGCCTTCGCGATCTGGATCGCGACGTGGCCGACCCCGCCACCCCCGCCGTGGACCAGGACACGGGCGCCCTCCGACACCTCGCCGAGGTCCACGAGCCCCTGCCACGCCGTAAGACCGACGACTGGCAACGCCGACGCCTCGACGTGCGAGAGCGACGCCGGCTTGCGTGCGAGGTGCAACGCCGGCGCCGACACGAACTCGGCATACGCGCTCGCCGCCCGCGGGAACAGCGGCATCCCGAACACCTCGTCGCCCCGCTTGAACCGCCCCGTCTGCGCCACCTCGACCACGCCGCTGATGTCCCAGCCGAGGACGAACGGCGGCCGGCCCATCAAAGGGAACTCACCGGCGCGCAGCCGCGCCTCCAGCGGATTCAGCCCGATCGCCTTGACGCGGACGACGACCTCGGTCGGCAGAGGCGTGGGCTCGGGCGCGTCCACGATGGTGAGCACCTCGGGGCCTCCGAGCTCCTGCTGGGTGATGACTCGCATGACTCTCCTGGTCTTCTTGAGGGAGAGCATCCAGGCTAGGTTTCCGATAGGTACCAGCAGGTACCTTGGGCACCATGAGCGGTTTCGGTCCCGGTGATCCCTTTCTCGCCGACTGCCCGGCGAGGCTGGCCGTCGAGTTGATCGCCGACAAGTGGACGGTGGTCGTGCTGGCCGGCCTCAGCAAGGGGCCGGTGCGCCATGGCGAGCTGGTCGAGCTGATCGGCGGCATCTCCCGGAAGGTGCTCACCCAGACGCTCCGACGACTCGAGGCACACGGCCTCATCCGCCGCCACGCCTACGCCGAGGCACCGCCTCGCGTCGAGTACGAGCTCACCCCGCTCGGGACGACACTGATCGACCCGATCCACGCGCTGACCGAGTGGGCGAGGGCGAACGGGGACGCGGTGCTGGATGCGCTCGACGCCAATGCCGGGCGGGTCACCGACAGAGGGTGAAGTCGTAAGGCGCGTGTGAGATGTGGTCACAGTGCTTGCCGTATCTGGGCGAGTTGGACGGTGGCCGCGTAGCGCACGGCCAACTTGTCGTAGCGAGTCGCGCTGCCGCGAGCCTGTCTCACCAGGCCGGTCCGGTTCTCGACGACGTGCCTGGCCTGGTACTTCTGCGGCCTGCCGCACGACGCCGGTGTCCGGCCTGGTCCGGCTGCTCCAGGATGGTGTACGAGATCTTCCGCACCCGCTCGGCAGGAGCGGCTCCATAGATGATCGAAACTCACCAACTGCCCTGAAGGAGCAGCAAGAACCCCGGGTCAGGATTCGCCACGGTGGTCACATTGGCCACCACGACCACCAGCGCGCCCACAGCCGGTACTGCCGGCAGCAGGCAGTACCACCGGCGCCTGCTCCGACGCCAGGCCACCACGGACAGGCCTATGAGCACGGCTGCCAGGAGCCCGGACAGTGCGCCCTTCACCACGTGCCATCGCACGTACTGGTCGAGCATCACGTGCAGCGCGGGCGAGATCGGGCCGTGTGCGAGCTGGTCCCGGGCCTGGGCCAGATCGGCGGTCACACCGGCGTCGGCGGGGTGGGAGGCCAGAAGCGGTAGCAGCGTGCCGAACGGCGAGACGAACCCCTGGACGTTCAAGATCAGCAGTGCTGCCGCCGCAAGCGCGAGCGCCCCGAGCGGCAGTCGCAACCGCCGGAGCCGGATGGCCAGTGCGACCAGCACCGCGAGCAGCGGCAGGGCTATCGCCGCCCGTACCAGGTGATAGCCGAACTGCTGGTCGACAAGGTGCTGGAGGCCGGCCGGGAATCCCCGTCCGCCGCCCGAGGACCAGTACGCCGCAAAGGCGCGCGGGAAGTCGTCGAACGGGCCGGGGAAGAACAGCGGCGGCGCCAGGAAGAACGCGACAGCCAGCAGCAGGGCCATGGCCGGCAGCCCGGCGTTCCGCCTCCTGGCGTGGGTGGTACTCAAAGGTGTCTCCTCGTCGGATCGGCCGCACGGCGCCGGGGGGCGGGCACGGTGCGCCCCAGCTAAGCGGCCGTCGGCAACCGCCGACAGCCCGCTGGCCCTACATGTGGGGTAGGCCTGGCACTACTCGCCGGCGGCCGTGCCCGGACCTACCGCGGGCACGCGGGCCAGCCGCGCGGCCCGCGCTGGGAAAAGTAGGGCTGGCCCTACCGCAGGACTCGCCCCAGCGCCCTGGCCCGGCCCGGCCGGGTACGCCTAGCCTGGGCCCATGACCTCGGCCGATACCCTGCTCAGGGCTATGAAGAGGCCCCGGTTCCTGGTCTCGGTGTGGCCATGGCGCGGGGTGGTGTACGCCGCGACGTCGGCGGTGGTGTCGGGCCTGGTCTGGCTCGTGCTGATCTGTCTGCTCGCTCCCCTGCTGCTCGCCGTGGCGGTACTCGTCAACGAGGGGATCGACACGGGCTGGTATGCGCTGGCCGCGACCGCGCTCGGTCTGCTCGGCGTCAGCCTCCTCGCGCTGGTGGGGCCGTGGCTGGCCCTCACGGTGGCGGCCGTTGAGCGGTGGCGGTTGCGGATGGCCGACGACCGGCCGGTCGTGTCGCGGCGCAACAACGGCGTCTACACCGATCCGGCTGCCTGGCGGGCGGTGGCGTACCTGCTCCTGCTGGCTGTGCTCGCGCCGCTGTGGCTGGGGGTACTGGGGGTCGCCGGCCTGGTAGTGGTCTCCACACCGATTGCGGTGCACCATCAGCTGGCGGCCGCGGCACCGGTGGGCGGCGTGGTCTGGCGGGCGGTTCTGGGAGTGCTGCTCCTCCCGGCGGTGCCGTACCTGACCGCGCTGTTCAGTGGTGCGCATGCCGGGCTCGCCCGGTTGCTGCTGTGCGCCGAGCCGGACTCGGCCGCGGCCGAACTGGTCGAGGTGGCACGGTCGCGGACGCGGCTGGCGGACGCGTTCGACGCCGAACGCCACCGGATCGAGCGGGACCTGCACGACATCGCCCAGCAGCGTTTGGTAAGCCTGACCATGCAACTCGGTCTGGCCAAGCTGGACCTGCCGGCCGACTCTCCGGCGAAAGCGCCGGTGGCCCTGGCGCACGAACACGCCAAGGCGTTGATGGTCGAACTGCGGGATCTGATCCGGGGGATCAGCCCGCGCACACTCCGTGAGCTGGGGCTGCGCGCCGCGATCGAGGAACTGGCCGCGGGCAGCCACCTGGACGTTGAAGTGGACGCCGACCCGGATCGCTTCCCGCCAGGGGTGGAGACGGTCGCGTTCGCGGCGGTGTCGGAGGCACTGGCCAACGCGGTCAAGCATGCGGCCGCCGGTGAGGCCGCGGTGACCGTCCGGCGTTCGGGCGGCATACTGACGGTGCAGGTGCGTGACGACGGACGCGGCGGGGCGGATCCGTCGGGGGGTACGGGCCTGACCGGTCTCGCCGACCGCACGGCGGCGGCCGGGGGCCGACTGCTGATCTCCAGCCCGGTCGGAGGGCCGACGATCGTGCGGGTGGAGCTGCCGTGCACGTGGTGATCGCCGAGGACTCGGTCCTGCTCCGCGAGGGGCTGATCGGACTGCTGCCCCGGTTCGGTTTCGAGGTTGTAGCCGCGGTCGGAGACGCCGACGCGCTGGTCACGGCCGTACAGCAGACCAGGCCCGACCTGGTGGTCACCGACGTGCGCATGCCACCCGGGTTCGCCGACGAGGGCCTGCGCGCCGCGGTGGCGTTGCGCGACGCCGACCCTGGCCTGGCGGTGGTGGCGCTGAGCCAGTATGTGCAGCACAGCTACGCCGCCGAACTCCTCGCCTCAGGCCAGGGACGGGCCATCGGATACCTGCTCAAGGACAGGGTGGGCGACGTCGCCGAGTTCGCGGAGATGCTGCGGCGGGTGGCTGTCGGCGGTACGGTCGTCGACCCCGAGGTAGTGCGGCAGTTGATGCAGCGGCAGCGCGACCCGCTCCGTCACCTGTCGCCTCGGGAGCGCGAGGTGCTGGCGTTGATCGCCGAGGGACACTCGAACGCGGCGATCGCCCGCATCCTCACCCTGACCGAAGCCGGTGTGGGCAAACACATCGGCAGCCTGCTGGCCAAGCTGAACCTGCCGGTCAGCAACGACACCAACCGACGTGTCCAGGCCGTTCTCACGTACCTGAGAGGCCGACCATGATCGTCGGGCCGCAAGCCGGCCCCCTCCGCCAGGCGTGTCGCCCTCCCCTCGCTCGCCCGACGACGAGCTCGCGCCACCTCTACGCATTTGGTAACTCTCCCCCCGGCAACGACACCATGGCGGCTCACCTCAGCCTCCCGGCGGCGCCACAGTGCCCTCCAGCGCGTATCCGCATGGCAGCAAGATCTGCCGCTCGTAGTCGCCGACCGGGTCCGTCAGGAGCGAGGTCAGCAGGCGTACGGCGCGCGTACCCATCGCGTGGCGTGGGATGCGCATCGACGCCCAAGTGCCAGGGCCGGCCTCCCCCGGGCTGTGGTCGACGAGCAGGACGATCGAGACGTCCCCCGGAACGGAGAGGTTCCGCAGTCCGGCGATCGCCTGCAGGACCGTGAGCAGGCGCACCGATTCGACCAGGATGGCCGTGGCGCCATTGGCCAGGGCGTCGTCGAGCCACTGCGCTGCGAGCTGCTGCGGCTGCACGTACTCCGGCTTCGGCACAGTCAGGCCAAACCGGTCGAGGGCGGACGAGAAGCCGTCCCACCGGTCCGTCTGCGGTTCGTGGCGCTCTTCCTCGCCCACGTAGGCGAACGTGCGGTGGCCCATGGCGACGAGGTCGTCGACGATCCGCCCGGTGGCGGAGCGGTAGTCGCCGCCGACGTAGGCGATCTCGACGCCCGGCACCTCACGTCGTCCGATGTAGACGAAAGGGTGCCCGTCGGCGCTCAGGCGTGCCAGGTCGTCGAGGTGCGCGTGGTGGCCGAGGAGAAGGCTGCCGGCGGCCTGGCCGAGACCGTTGACCTCGTCGCGGTAGATGCGGCGCACACCGCCCTCGTGCCGTGCGGCCGTGAACAGGACGAGGTTGCAGCCCTCGACGCTCGCCTGCTCCTCGATGCCCCGCAGGAACTCGAAGTAGTAGTCGCGGGCGCTGGTCGGGAAGATCGGCTCGAAGGTGTGCACACCCAGCAGCAGTGGTGCCCCACGTATCTCGGTGACCTGGCGCTCCTTGCCGCTCGGCCGGTACCGCAGGCGCTTGGCCGCGCTGATGACCCGGGCCTGCGTCTCGGCGCTGATCCGCGTGATGTCGCCACTGCCGCGCAGCACCTGCGACACCGTGGACTGCGATACCCCTGCCTCCCTCGCGATGTCCGCCTGCCGCGGGGAATTTCTGCTCATGCCACTCCTGCTCGTCGCACATCGCTCTCGTACGCGCCCGTGGTGTCCGGCGGCCAGGACAGGATCGCGCCCGTGGCCGACAACGCCTCGCGCAGTGTCTCGTACTCCACGTCCCGTACGCTCGCGCCCTGTTCGGCGGCAAGACCGGCGGCCGCCCCAGCGGCCTCGCCCAGCATCATGAACACCGGCTCCATGCGCACTGAGGAGAAGGCTACGTGAGAGGCCGAAATGGCCGATGCGACAAGGAGGTTGGCGCAGACACCGGGCGGTGGGACGAGTGCGCGGTACGGGACGCCGAAGGGCATCGCGAGCGGATGCTGGACGTTGCCCTCGTTGCAGGGGCGGCCGTCGACGACGACGCGCTTGGCGTTGTGCGAGTCCATCACGTACGAGGCGAGCGCGACCGGGTCCTCGGGGTGCAGCAGACCCGACGCGTCGTGCTGGGTGATGACGTAGGCGCCGACCATGCGGCGGGCCTCGCGGATGTAGAGCTGGTGGGGCCAGTGCGCGGTGTGCGTGAACTCGGCTGGTGCCAGGCCGAATTGGCGGGTACGGGCACGGATACTCTCGGGCAGGCGCCTGTCGTTGGCGAGGAAGTGCAGCAGGCCCGCGTGATAGCGCACATGGTCGGTGAAGATCCGCTCCCGTTCGGCGTAGCCGGCGGCTGCAGCGGCCGACTGTTGTGCCTCGGACGCGGCGGCGTCGATACGCACCGCCTCCGGCCAGCCGTAGTTGGCGCCGATGTGGTCGGAGGAGAAGGCGCCGTGGTTGTTCATGTCGTACACGTCGCGGTGGATGGGTGTGGTGCGCCCGTACAGCTCGTAGCCGCCGGCGTCGACGTAGCGGCGCAGCAGTTCGTAGCGGCCCGGGTCGTAGCCGTCGGGCTCGGGGTACGGAATGCGGTCGGCCGAATTCGTCACGTGCAGACGGAAGTTGTAGGCCTGGATGCGCCGGTCGCCCGCGCCGACGGGGCCGTACGGGTCCCCGCTGACGCCGGGAAGCAGCCCGCTGTCGGGTCGGCCCGGCACGATGTACGGGTCGACGGGCAGCACGAACTGGTGGTTCTCGCTGGGCTGCACGCCGGCCTGCGGCTCGTCGTAGACGTCGGACGCCTCGCGGCCGGTCGTGTAGGGCACCCCGGCGGCGGCCATCAAGTCGCCCTCGTAGGCAGCGTCGACGTACACCCTCGCGTAGTGCCGGGCTCCGTCGTCCGTGCGCAGTTCGGTGATCCGGCCGTCATGCAGGGTGACGCCGCTGAGGTGCTGGCGGTGCAGGACCCGTACGCCCGCTTCGACGAGCCGGCGCCGGTAGATACGTTCGGCGACGTGCGACTCGACGGTCCAGTGCGGGTCAGGGGCGGCGTACTCGGCGGCGACGTCCGCGTAGAAGTCACGGGCCAGGCCCCCGATTGCGCGGGCGTTGCCGACATCGGTCTCCCCCAGGCCGCCCGCGGTCATGCCGCCGACGTGGTCGTCGAAGGCGAGCAACGTCACGCGGTGCCCGTCGCGGGCCGCACGGACGGCGGCGACGACTCCGCCGGATGTCGCGCCGTACACGAGCACATCGGATCGAGTCTCCAGGTGTGTCGGCGGAAGGGCGGTCTCGTGGTGGCGCAGTCCGGGCAGCGCTGGTGCTCCTGTCATGACTGGTGTTTCTAGCAGCATGAGCAACGGCTCGGTATGGCTAATATTTGCTAATCTATGAATGCCAAATCGTCACCTCCGTAAGGCGCGTTGAGGCGTTGACACTCCCCGAAGGCTCCGCTGTAACGTGACGGCAATCTTCGCGCAGGGCCGGGATCCGCCAACTCCGCTAATTTCTTCAGCACTTCTTCAGCGGCCCGGACGGCTCCCGCGCGACGCTAATCCATGGACTGGGGAGCGGACGAGTATGGGCAAGACGACCGATCTGGAGACCGAACTCCTTGTCGTCGGCGGCGGCCTCGGAGGTGTGGCGGCGGCGCTGACGGCAGCACGGCTCGGCCGGCGGGTCGTCCTCACCGAGGAGACGGACTGGCTGGGCGGTCAGCTCACGGCGCAGGCCGTGCCGTCCGACGAGCACCCGTGGATCGAGACGGAGCACATCTCGCCCGGATACCGCGAACTGCGCGAGCGCGCCCGCGACTACTACCGGCGCAACTACCCGCTGACACCGGATGCGTTGAAGGACCCGACTCTCAATCCGGGCCTCGGCAACGTCAGCAAGGTCTGCCACGAGCCGCGCGTCGGCGTCGCCGTCATCGACGAGATGCTGGCCCGCTACGTCTCCGCGGGCCGCATCACCGTCCTGTACGGGCAGACGCCGGTCGCCGCGGCCACCGACGGCGACCGCGTCACCGCCGTCACGCTCAAGGACCGCCGCGACGGCACCATGCGCACCGTCACCGCCCGCTACACCGCCGACGCCACCGAACTCGGCGACCTGCTCGAACTCGCCGACGTGGAGCACGTCATCGGCGCCGAGTCGCAGGACGACACCGGTGAGCCCTTCGCCGCGCCCGAGGCCGACTGGACCGACCAGCAGGCCATCACCTGGTGCTTCCCTCTCGAATACCGTCCTGGCGAGGACCACACCGTCGACAAGCCCGCCTCGTACGACCACTGGAAGACCCACGTCGACGACTTCTGGCCGGGTCCGCAGCTGTCCTGGATGAAGATCGACATCCATACGAACGCCGGCCGGGAGAACCGGATCTTCGAGGGCGACATGGACGCCGTCCGTCTTCCCGACCTGTGGCATTTCCGCCGCATCCGAGCCCGCTCGCAGTTCGACCCGCGACTCGTCGACACCGACATCTCGCTGGTCAACTGGCCCAACACCGACTACTGGGAGGCGCCGCTCGTCGGCCCCGGCATCGACGAGGCCGCCCGTGCCACCGCGCTCCAGCGCTGCAAGGAGCTGTCACTCTCCTACCTGCACTGGATGCAGACCGAGGCGCCGCGCCACGACGACGGTCACGGCTACCCGGGCCTGAAGCTGCGCCCCGACCTGACGGGCACCGACGACGGTCTCGCCAAGTCCGTGTACATCCGCGAGTCCCGGCGCATCAAGGCCCGCTTTACCGTCCTTGAGCAACACGTCGCCGCCGTGGACCGGCCTGAGGGAGAGGGCGCCGAGCAGTTCGCCGACGCGGTCGGCATCGGCCACTACAACATCGACCTGCATCCCAGCACCGCGGGCGTCAACTACGTGAACCTGGAGTGCTACCCGTTCCAGATCCCGCTGGGCGCGCTGATCCCCGTACGCATGCGCAATCTGCTGCCCGCGTGCAAGAACATCGGCACCACGCACATCACCAACGGCTGCTACCGGCTGCACCCCGTCGAGTGGTCCATCGGCGAGGCGGTCGGCGCGCTCGCCGCGTACTGCATATCCGAGGACACCGAGCCGCACGCCGTGGCCGACGAGCCGCGCCTGACCGAGGACTACCAGCGGCTCCTCACGCAGACCCTCGAGATCTCGATCGCCTGGCCCGAGGACATCCGCCGCACCCGCCCCTCGCAGACCGTCAAGAACGCGACGCCCCTGCTCGCGCTGCCCGACCGGCGCGTCAAGTCGGGAGCAGGGGACGGCCGATGAGCACGCAGACCCGTCCCGTCGCGCCCGAACCCGTCGACGTCGTCATCTACGGCGCCACCCTCGCCGGCATCATGGCCGCGCTGCGGTTGCGGCTGCGCGGCCTGAGCAGTGTCGTCCTGGAACCGACCGGGCACGTCGGCGGCATCGTCGCGGGCGGCCTGGTCAAGACCGACACCCCGAACACCCCGGAGGCGATGGGCGGCCTCACACTGACCCGCTTCTTCCACGCCATCGGCGCGCACTACGGGCAGGGCGACGCGATCGACGGACCCACCTACCGCTTCGAGCCGAAGGTCGCCGAACGCGTCGCCCTCGACCTGCTCGCTCAGGCCGGCGCCACCGTCCACACCCACCACCGCCTGCACGGCCCGGCGGACGTCGAGGTCACCGGGCGCCGCATCAGCGCCGTGCGCACCACGGCCGGCTGGCAGCGGGCCACGTTCTTCATCGACGCCTCGTACGAGGGTGACCTGATGGCCGCCGCCGGAGTGCCGTACGCCGTGGGACGCGAGTCGCGCGGCACGTACGACGAGCCGCTGGCCGGCTTCCAGCCGCACCTGGCCTACCGCCGTCCCGGCTTCGCGCCGCTCACCGGCCATCCGGTCGGGGCGGACCCCAAGCTCCCGGCGGGCGAGGGCGACGAGAAGACCCAGGCGTACAACTTCCGCGGCGTGCTGTCGGTGCGCGAGGACCGCTTGCCGTTCCCCAAGCCCGAGGGCTACGACCCGGCGCCCTACGCCTATCTGCGCCGCCTGCTCGAACAGCGGGGCGTGGGGGGCCTGTCGTCCATCGTCACGCACACCGCGCTGCTGCCCGAGGGCAAGTACCAGACGAACCAGGCACTGTTCTTCGGCTTCGACCTCCCCGGGGTCAACTGGGACTACCCGGACGGCTCGTGGGCCCGCCGCGACGAGATCATCGCGGAGCAGGTGCGCTGGCACCAGGGAATGCTGTACTGGTTCGCCAACGACCCGTCGCTGCCCGAGGAGTTCCGCTCCGACGCGTGCCGGTTCGGGCTTCCGCCGGACGAGTTCCCCGACAGTCCGCACGGCCAGGGCTTCCCGCACGCGCTGTACATCCGCGAGGCGCGCCGCCTCGTCGGCGCCCACGTACTCACCCAGCACGACCTGCTGAAGCCGGGCAACACCAAGGCCACGCCCGTGTGCTGTTGGAAGTACGGCATGGACAGCCACCTCGTGCAGTACTACCCGGACCCGGAGGACGACGGCACCGTCATCGGTGAGGGCACGCTCAGCGGCACCTCGCAGAACCCGCCCGTCGACCTGTACCAGCTGCCCGCGGAGATGCTCTTCCCGGCCCGCGGCGGCGTCGAGAACCTCACCGTGCCGCTGTGCTTCTCCGCCAGCCACGTCGGCTACACCTCGCCGCGCATGGAGCCCAACTACGGGATGCTCGGCGAGGCCGCCGGTGAACTCGCCGCACAAGCCGTGCGGTTGGGGCGGCCAGTGCAGGACTACGACTACCCGTCCCTCGCCGCCGCGCTGCGCGAACACGGCAGTGTGCTCAGCCTGCCCGGACTGGAGTGAACCGCGCATGTTGCCTCTGACACTCGCCCTGTCCGGCGCGGATCCGACCGGCTTCCAGCCCGGACCGCTCAACGCCTCGACCGGGTGGCGGGACCACACCGTCACCGCGGACTTCACGCTCGACGCACCCGCGGCCGGGGCGGGCCGTGTGCTGCGCCTCGACTTCACCGCCGGGCACGGCCCCTGCCCCGACCTGGCCGTCGTCCTGGACGGCACGCATCGCGGCTTCTTCCACCCGGCGGTGCACCGCGACGACCGGACCGAGGTGTACCGCCACGGCCCGATCGCCGGCGACGTGCGCCTGGACATCCCTCTGCCCGCCGCCTGGCTGGCGGCCGGAGACCACCGGCTCACCCTCACGACGACCCTCGACGAGGCGGCCGCCACCGGCCCCGTCTCACCGGAAGGTGATGAACTACCGGCACACCGACCCCAGTTCGGCAACCACTTCGGCAGCGGACTCACGTGGCACGCTGTCACGCTGCTGGCGGACGGGGACGCGTCGGGCGCCGACACATCTCCCCCTCGCACCCACCCAAGGGTAGCCACGCCCGGTGACAGCGCCGCCGCCCCGGCGACCGTACAGCTCACCGCCACCCCGCTGTACGTCACCGCGCCCGAAGGCGGCCTCGCCGAGCTGCTCGAACTCACCGTCTCCGTACCGGCGGGCGGCACTCTCCCCGCCAAGGCCGACGTACACCTCGCCGGCCGCCGGCACATACTGGACCTGACGCGCGAGGACCGCGACTTCGGAGACGTACGAGTGCGGTTCCCAGTACCGGAGTTCACCGGGGCCGAGCCCGCCGCCGTCACCGTCGACGGCGGCCCCGAGCACGACTTCGATCTGCGCCCCGCCCGCAAGTGGACCCTGCACCTGATCCCGCACGTGCACCTCGACGTGGGCTACACCGACGTACAGGGCAAGGTCCTTGAACTGCACAGCCGCAATCTGGACCGGGCCGTGGCCGCCCTCGACCGCGAGGACGGCTTCGCGTTCTCCGTCGACGGCTCACTCGTCGTCGACCAGTACCTGGCGACCCGCTCCCCGCAGCGCGCCGAGCGCGTCCTCGCTGCCTTGCGCTCAAGGCGCCTCTCGGTCAACGCCTTCCACAGCCTCTTCCTCTCCGGCACCGCGAGCCTGGAAGAGATCTACCGGGCCGCGTACGCGGCCGCGCGCCTGCGCGACGACCACAACATCCCCGTCGAGTACGCCAACCTGACCGACGTCCCCTCCTACAGTGCCGCCCTCCCGTCGATCCTCAAGGCGCTGGGGATCGACGCGTTCATCGGCATCGAGAATCACCATCGCGGCGGCAACGCCGACAGCGACGCCCAGCACCTCGCGAGCCCCGTGCTGTGGGAGGGCGTGGACGGCAGCCGCGTCCTCACCCATTTCTCCGACACGTACTCACAGTTGAGGTTCATGGTGGGCGACCCGCAGACGGTGCCCGGAGGGGCACACGCCTTCTGCCGGCTCCTCGCCCGCTACGACCGCCCCGACTACCTGCCGCACGACCTGGCCGTCATCGGGACCCACGCCGACAACGAGGACCTCGCCGACGGCGACGCGGGGTTCGCGCAGCGGTGGAACGCGCGCTACGCCTACCCCAGACTCGCCGTGTCCACGATGGCCGACTACCTGGCCGCCGTGCGGCCGCTGGCCGACCGGCTGCCCGTCTGGCGCGGGGACGGCGGCAGCTACTGGGAGGACGGCGTCGGCACCGGCGCCACCGTCACCGCCGAACACCGCCGCGTACAGGCCGAGTTGCCGGCCGCCGAGGGGCTTGCCGCACTCGTCGCCCACACCGACCCCGGATACCGGCCGCACCGCGCCGCCCTCGACGCGGCATGGGAGGGGGCGCTCTTCGGCTGTGAGCACACGTGGACCTGGGCCCACGGCAACGCCCACCCGCACGGCGAACAGGTCGGCGACCAACTCGACTGGAAGCGCCACCAGGTGCACACCGCCCACCGATCCGCCCTCGACGAGACCCGGCGCGCGCTCAGCCAGCTCGGTGAGGCGGTCACCACCGACGGGCCCACGCTTCTCGTGCACAATCCGCTGGCCTGGCCGCGCGCCGTCGACGCGGAGGTGGAGACCCTGCACGGCGCCCCGCTCGGGGACGACGGCCGCCCGCTGGCCGCCGAGGTGCTCGGCGAGTGCAACGGGCTGCGCAGGCTGCGGGTGACCGTCCCCGACGTGCCGGGGTTCGGCTACCGGGCG
This sequence comes from Streptomyces fractus, assembly GCF_049844455.1. NCBI lineage: Bacteria > Bacillati > Actinomycetota > Actinomycetes > Kitasatosporales > Streptomycetaceae > Streptomyces > Streptomyces fractus. The sequence continues at coordinate 1,445,636 of NZ_JBMYHI010000002.1, forward strand.
CTGCCGCTGGGCGCCGCGCGCACGCTGGCGCCGGGCGAGGAGGACGGCAGCGCCGCCACCGGCGCGGACGACGCCGACGGGCAGTGGCAACCGGTGCCCGCCACACTGACCACCGAACGCTGGCAGGTCGGCCTCGACCCGGCCACCGGCGCCCTCATCGCGTTGACCCACCGGGAGTCAGGTCGCCAACTCCTGGAAGAGGGCCGGCAACTGGGTCGTGTGCTGTACGTCCTGAACGGGCCCGAGGACCTCACCCGCGGCGCGGCGCCCGAGCACTCCGGCGCCGCGCACCACCATCCCCCGGCCCCACGCAGCACCCTGTTCGGACGGCGGCCCTTGAAGGACGCCCCCGAGCTGACCGTGACCGCCGCCCGCATGCGGCCGATCGGACTGCGCCGCACCTACGACGGCTGGCGGATCCGCACCGTCGGCAGCGCCCCCAGCATGCCCCGCGTCGAGGTCGACGTGCTGCTGCGCGACCACAGCGACCGCGTCGACGTCACCGTGCACCTCGACAAGGAACGCGTCCTCGGCAAGGAATCCGTCTACGTCGCCTTCCCGTTCGCCGCCGGCCGGCCCCGCTTCCGCTACGACCGGCAGCAGGGTTGGATCGACCCGGCCACCGACCACGCGCCCGGCGCCTGCCACGACTGGTTCACCACGCAGTACGGCGTGGTGCTCGAGGACGCCGACGGCGGCGCGGTCGCCTGGACCTCGGCGGACGCCCCGCTGTTCACCGCCTCAGACCTGTGGCGCGGCGAATGGCACGAGCGGTTCGAACCCCGCTCCGGAGCCCTGTATTCCTGGGTGCTCAACAACTACTGGCCCACCAACACCCCGCCGGAGCAGGACGGGACGCTGCACCTGCGGTACGCGTTCCAGCCGCTGGCGGCATTCGACCCGGTCGCGGCGGGCCGGTTGGGGCGCGAGGTACGGGCCGCGCACGCCGCGACCGAGATCGGCTGGCTCGACAAGTTCGAGCACGGCCCGCGCCCACTGCCGCCGACCGGGACGCTGCTCGACCTCGGCCTGCCCGACACCGTGCACGCCACCGTTGCCGCGCCCCGCACCACGTCCGGGCTGCTGCTGCGGCTGCAGAACCTAGGCGGCGAGCAGTGCCGCGTCAACCTGCGCCACCCGGCGGGTCCAGGTGCCGCCGCGGTGCGGTGCCTGGCCGACGAACGCCCCCTCAGCGAGCTCACCGCCGACGCCGACGGCCGCATCGCCGTCGACCTCGGCCCCTGGCAAGTCGTGTCCCTGATCCTGCGCGCTCCCACCGGGACCGTGCCGTCTCCCGAAGGGGAGTGACCCCGTGACCACGAACGTGAACACGACCAGCACACCTCGCGTCGACCGCCGCCGGTTCCTCAGCCTGAGCGCCGGCGCCGCGACCGCCGTCGCCGCCTCAGGGCTGCTCACCGCGTGCGGCGGCAGCACCGGCGCGGACACCCAGAAGGGCGGCGCGGGCAGCGTCAGGTTCCCTGCCTACAAGGCCGCCACCCCCGTCAAACCCGCCCTGCCTGCCACCGCCGACGGGGTCATGGCCGGGTTCTACGACTACCCCGCCGACCCGGTGCGGGCATTCTCCGCGCCACCCGGAAAGGGCCTGGACAGCATCACGGCGATGACGAGCATCGTGACCCAGGTACCGCCCGGCGTCGGCTCGAACACTTACTGGCAGGCGCTGAACAAGCAGCTCGGCGCCGACCTCAAGCTCACGATGGCTCGAGACGTCGATTACCCCGCCAAGCTGTCCACCGTCATCTCCGGCGGCGACCTGCCCGACATGATGCTGATATCGGCGAAGCTCTCCCATCGCGCCGACGTGCTGACCCGGACCTGCGCCGACCTCAGCGAGTTCGTCTCCGGCTCGGCCATCAAGGAGTTCCCCTTCCTGGCGAACATCCCGCACGACGCCTGGCTGTCCACCGCGTACGGCGGTGGCATCTACGCCATCCCGATCCCGCGCGCCGTCGTCGGCACCATCATGTTCGCGCGCACCGACCTCATCCGTAAGCACGGCCTCGATCCCTCGCCCTCGAGCTACGCCGAGTTCGCGAAGCTCGCCAAGGACGTCAGCGACGACAAGGCCCACCGCTGGGCGTTCGGCTCCGCCAAGTACGCCGTCACATTCATCGGCAACACGCTGGGGGTACCCAACGGGTGGCGCGAGAAGGGCGGCCGCTTCACCTCCGAGTACGAGACCGAGCAGCGTAAGGAGGCGCTCGCCCGCGCTGCCGAGCTCGCGAAGGCGGGCACCTTCCATCCCGACGCCATGGGCAACAAGCTGCAGATCCGCGACCTGTTCGGCAACGGCACTCTCGTCTTCAACTCCGACGGCTACGCCGCCTGGGACCTGCTCGCCGACACGTACGGCATCGAGGTCGGCACCCTGGCCGCCCCCAAGTACGACGGCGGCGGCGTCGCGGGGCACCGCGCGGGAGCAACCTCGTACGGGATCACCGCGTTCAAGAAGGCCGACAAGAAGCGCGTACGCCAACTGCTCAAGGTCTGCGACTGGCTCGCGTCGCCGCTCGGCACCCGTGAGTACATGTTCCGCAGGTTCGGCGTCGAGGGCACCCACTACACGATGAAGGACGGCAGGCCCGCACCCACCAAGACGGGCAAGGCCGAGGTGGCGCTGCCGCTCGAGTACATCGCCGCGTCGCCGCACGTGCTCGGCCCCGGCGACCACGACCGGGTCGACGCGCAGCGCGCCTACCAGGAGAAGGTCGTGCCCTCCATCGTGCGCAACCCGTCCGAGGGCCTGTACTCGCCGACGGCCGTCGACAAGGCCGGCGAGATGGGCAAGGTCATCGACCAGGCGGAGCTCGATATCGTCTTCGGTCGCAAGCCCGTGAGCAGCTGGGACGAGACCGTCAAGGAGTGGCGCAGGGCGGGCGGCGACGCGGCGCGCCGCGAGTACGAGAAGGCGTTCGCGGCCCGGAACTGAAGCTCCGGCCGTACCGAAACATCACCGTTCGACGAGAGGGGTGGAGACAGCGGTGTCCTCCTCCAGTAAGACCATGGGGTCCGGAAGAACCCTGCGGCACCGGTTCGTACGCGACCGGTTCCTGCTCCTTCTGGGCCTGCCCGGGCTGCTGCTCGTGCTGCTGTTCCACTACCTCCCGCTCGCGGGCAACATCATCGCGTTCAAGGACTACCGGCCGTATCTGACGATCTGGGAGGCGCCCTGGACGGGCTTCGAGAACTTCCGGGTCATCTTCGAGGGCGACCCGGAATTCCTGAACGCACTCGGCAACACCCTCATCATCTCGCTCCTGCAGATCGTGGTGATCTTCCCGATCCCGATCGCCCTCGCGCTGCTGCTCAACAGCCTGCTGTCCGAACGCCTGCGGCGGATCGCCCAGTCGGTTCTCTACCTGCCGCACTTCATGTCGTGGGTCGTCGTCGTCGCACTGTTCCAGCATCTGCTCGGCAACGCGGGCATGTACAACACGTGGGCCCGCAGCCATGACCTCCCGCTGCTGCACCTGGTCGGCAACCCGGACCTGTTCCTGACACTGGTCACCTCGCAGGCTGTCTGGAAGGACGCCGGCTGGGGCACGATCATCTTCCTCGCGGCGATCTCCCGAGTGGACACCGAGCTGTTCGAGGCGGTCGCGGTCGACGGCGGCGGGCGGCTGCGCCAGCTGTGGCATGTCACCCTGCCCGCCATCCGCTCGGTCATCGTGCTGCTGCTCATCCTCAAGCTCGGTGACGTGCTCACGGTGGGTTTCGAGCAGATCGTCCTGCAGCAGGACGCGGTGGGCAAGGACGCCTCCGAAGTGCTCGATACGTACGTGTACAACCGCGGCATCGTCGACGGCGACTTCGGGATGGCCGCCGCCGTCGGCCTCGTCAAGGGACTCATCAGTCTGATCCTCGTGGTCGGCGCCAACAAGATCGCGCACCTTTTCGGTGAGAGGGGGATCTACTCCCGATGGTGACCACCCACACCACGGCCGTACGCCCGGTGCCCGCCGAGCCACCGGCCCAGAGCGCCCCCGGACGCCGGCGCCGTCTCGTCAACGGAGCCCCGGTCCCCCACACGGCGATGCGCGGCATCAAGGGCCTTGTGCTGCTGGCCTGTTGCGCCCTCGTCGCCGTCCCGTTCATCGCGGTCCTCGCGACCTCACTCGCCGACAAGAACCAGATCGCGAAGGCGGGCGGCTACGTCCTGTGGCCGACCCATCCGACGTTCGACGCGTACGCGGCGGTCTTCCGCGGCGGCGTCGTCACCCGCGCCACCCTCGTGTCCATCGGCATCACCCTCATCGGGTCCCTGCTCTCGGTGGCGGTCACGTCCCTGCTCGCGTATGCGCTCTCGCGCCCCGGCAGCTTCGGGCAGCGGCCGATGCTCATCATGGTGCTGCTCACCATGCTGTTCAACGCGGGCATGATCCCCAACTATCTGCTGATCAAGCAACTGGGACTGATCGACTCCTGGTGGGCGCTGATCCTGCCGCCCATGGTCTCCGCCTTCCAAGTCATCATCGTGCGGGCGTTCTTCATGGAGGTGCCGCAAGAGATCATCGACGCGGCGCGCATCGACGGGGCCGGCGAGCTGCAGATCCTCACGCGCATCATGCTGCCGCTGTCGAAGGCCGTCCTCGCGGTCGTCGTACTGTTCCAGGCGGTGTCGTACTGGAGCGCGTTCTTCAACGCGATGCTCTACCTCAACTCCGCCGACAAGTGGCCGCTGCAGCTGGTGCTGCGCACCTACGTCGTCGACGACACCAACCTCAGTACCGGCCTGCCCCCCGAGGCGCTCCCACCCCACCAGTCGCTCCAGATGGCGATCCTCGTCATCTCGCTCGTCCCGATCCTGCTCGTCTACCCGTTCCTGCAACGGCACTTCGCCAAGGGCGTGGTCGTCGGCGCCGTCAAGGGCTGACACCGCCGTCCGCCGAGGAGGCACCGATCATGGACCAGGCACCGCTTCAGACACAGGGCACCGTACGCCGCCGTGCCCTGGCCACACTCGGCCTTGCCGGGCTGACGGCCGCCGCCACCGGCGCGACCACCGGCACCGCACACGCAGAACCCGCCGCCGATGCTTCGGGCGGGGTGAGCGGCGTCGAGGAACTGCGTACGAGACCCGGCGCGAGCAATGGAGAGCAACTTCACCTGCTCGGCTACAGACAGGAGTCTCCCGGCATCGGCGGCGGCCCTGTCTACTGGGACGCCGACAGCACACAGGACGACAACGGCGGCACGGTGTTCGCCGTCGCAGGCACCGCCACCGGCCGGTGGAAGCGACCGCACGCCGCGCACGTCGACCTGGCCTGGTTCGGCTGCGACGGCAGCGGCGAGCACGACGACGCGTCGCGTGTGCAGGCGGCCGTGGACAGCCTTCCGGCGGGAGGGGTGGTGGAGGCGGGCCCCGGCAAGTTCCGCCTGGAGCACACCATCGAGGTCACATCGGTTCCGATCACCTTCGTCGGCACCGGCCCCACCGACAACGACGACTACGCCACCCAGTACGTCGTGGCCACCGGCGACAAAGACGGGTTCCTGCTGCAGGGCGTGCACGGCGGCGGCATGCGCGACCTCGTGGTCCGCGGCGACGGCCTCACCGGCGGCAGCCTGGTCGCCACCCGCGCCCCGGAGGGCGAACGCAACTACATGGTGTCGTACGCCAACTGCCGCTTCAAGAACGGCTACAACGGCATGACGCTGCGGTCCTGCAACACGATCCGCTTCCGCAACTGCGTGTGGAACGGCTTCAACGGCAGCCACGTCATCCTGCTCAACGGCGAGAGCAACACCTCCCGCGCCGACCCCGTCGAGTTCGTCCAGTGCGGCATCGCCGCGGGCACCGGCAACGAGGGCGTCGACAACGTGGTCGTGGACGGCCTCGGCGGCTCCCTCAAGTTCCTCGCCTGCGCGCTCCTCTTCGGCCGCCACGGTCTCTGGCTCAAGAACACCACCGGCGGCTCGTACCCGAAGTTCGTCTACTTCGAGAGCGGCGGCTTCGAGAACGGCCACGGCTACCCGGTGCTCCTGGACGCGGGCGCCCAGGCCCAGTTCGCCAACGTCTACATCTCCTCCGACAGCGAACTCGACAACGTACGCATCAACAAGTCGTTCACCGGCACCGCCACCTTCACGGGGTGCATCATCCGCGGCTGCGGCCGCAACGGCATCGACACGGCCTCCACCCGTGTCACCGTCACGGGCTGCGTCATCGGCAACAACGGCCGCACCGCCCACCCGGACTTCGCGCGCACCCTCGCCGGCATCACCCGCGGCCCCGACGGCAAGGTCCGCGTCACCACGTCCGACGCGCACGGCTGGGAGAGCGACGACCGGGTGACCGTCAGCGGCGTCACGGGCACGACCGAGGCCAACGGCACCTGGCGAGTCACCGTCGTCGACGCCACACACTTCGACCTCCCGGTCGACCACGCGCACACCTATAGCGGCGGCGGCAGCGCCTACCGGCACGGCGCCGGACTGAACATCCGCGCGGACGCCTCCCGCACGACCGTCGTCGGCAACGAGATCGGCGCCCTTGCCGACGGAGTCAACCGCCAGGACTACGGCATCGTGTGCGACGCCGTCGACGTCCTGGCCGCCGACAACGACCTCCAAGGCAACGAAAAGGGGCCGTACCTCCTCACCGGCAAGGCGGACGCCCGAACCCGCTTCACCGGCAACAAGGGGATGGAGCAGATCGACGGCTGGCTCGTCGCCACCGTCAACGGCCGGGTCACGGACGGCTCGTACGACTTCGGCAACCTGCTCTACGCGGCCGGCCAGCGCATCCGCATCGTCAGGGCCACACACAAACTGGCCTCCGGTACCTGCTCGCTGCGCCTGCACACCGACGGCGACACGGTCGACGGCGACCCGCTGCCGGTGACCGACACCGTCCGACACACCACACTCGCCACACCCATGTCCATAGACGCCCTGGAACGGCCGGTCCGGGTGACCGCAAGGGTGTCGGACGCGGCGGGGGCCACCGGTCTGGAGGTGCAGTTCGGGTACCAGGTCGTGGGGTGAACGCTGGTGCCGGTCAGTTGTCGCACCGCTGCCGCTGACTGACGCACGCCCGGTCACCGTGGTGTTCCTGGGTACTTCAGATACCGGTTCGCCGGGTCCGTGAGGAAGGCGATCGTCGACGCCACCTCCTCCGGCTCGGCGAACCGGCCCATCGGGATCCGCGCGGCGGGGGCCTGGCGGGCGCGCCGGTCGCCCTCGGGGTCGTCGCCGCCGGCGCGGGTGGCGAGCTGGTCCCACATGGGGGTGTTGACCGGGCCGGGGCACACGGCGCTGACCGATACGTTGTCCGGGCTGAGTGGAGCCGGAGCCCTGGGCCCGCATGAGAGGGCCGACTTCGCGCAGGACGGAGTAGGCTCCCGTGACGTTGATCGCCATCACCCGGGAGAGCGCAGACTGACCAGGTCGTCATTGATGACCTGGGCTTGTTGCTGCAGCCGCGCGTTCTCGATCGCGAGTCATTCCAGGACTGTTCGCGTCTCCACCTTGCCAGCGGCGACGTCGTGTTGGGCCTGCACGATGGCCTCAAGGCGGTCGATGAACTGGGCTTGGTCCGTGGCGGGGGCAGCTCGGCCTGCTTCAGCAGGCCGGCATGCTCGCGATCTCTTCTTTCCCGTGCGATGCGAAGGCGCTCTGTCTCCTCGATCTCGCGTTCCAGTTCTCCCATACATCCGCCGCCAATGCCTTCGCGCTGGATTTCCCACCGCTTCTCTTGGGTGCGCAGCAGTTCCAGGTCACCCCGGGCCGCCTTCTTCTTTTCCTCCAGGCGGGTAAGCGACCGTTCGAGCTCGATGCGCTCGGCCTCGTGCGATACGGGCGTCCGCTCGGCCATGAAGCAGCGAAGGGCGGGGATTAATGTCCAGGATTTCGTCGCACCCGGCGACAACCGTGCGACAACGCCCGTGCCGGACAACGAAAAGGCCGCCTCCACGATCCCGCGGAGACGGCCTGCGCCCCGTGCAAACTCTGGTCGGGATCAGGATTTGAACCTGCGCCACTTGCCCCCCCGTATCGCGTCCCGTTCCGCAAGCGCCATGATCCACCGGCGTCGCATCCGCTAGGCAGCACTCGCCCACACGCTGGAGGGCTTGTGTGACTGTCGAGCCGATTTAACAGCTCCCGTCAGGCCTTGGAGCTGGGTCGACCGGGAATGTGACTGAGAATGGACTTCGAGAATCCCCCGTCGACACAGACATCCTGGCCAGTGACGTACCCTGCCAGTGGACTGACAAGAAACTCGATCACGTTCGCGATCTCCATCGGGTCGCCGATCTTCGACAACGGGATGATGTCTTCCCTTGCCTTCTTGACTTCGGGATCGAGGTACATCTTTTCAGTCATCTGCGTGCGAGTCATGCCTGGGGACACCACGTTCACGCGGATTCCGTCAGGCGCCCATTCCAGTGCGAGTGTCTGAGCCAACATCGTGAGTGCGGCCTTGGTCGGGCTGTAAGCACCCGATCCGGCATGTGGAAGCTGGCCGGACATCGAAGAGGTGAAACAGGCGGACCCGCTGCTGTCCTTCAGGTGCGGGTAACTCGCTTTGGCAAGTAGCCACGCTCCGCGGAGGTTGACGGAGAACATGCTGTCCCAGTCCTCGAGGGAGAGATCCTTGAGTGCTCCGGGGTTGGCGATGCCCGCATTCGCCACCAGCGCATCCAGGCCGCCGAACGCGTCGACCGCAGCGGATACCAGCTGACCGGGCACGTCAGGATCACCCAGGTCTCCCGCCAATGCGATGGCCTTTCCGCCCATCGACTGGATCGACCGGACGACCTCGTCCTGTCGCGCGTTCGCGGTGAGGCCGGATACCGCGATCATCGGCTTCTCGCCACGGGCAAGTGCCGCCTCCGCGAGCCTCAGGCTCACAGCCGCGCCAATGCCACTGCTTCCGCCACTGACCAGAACCCTCATTGCACACTCTCCTTGTATATTCCCAGCGGGCGTACTCAGCAGGCCGCTCAAGTACTAGCCCCTTACTGCTCGATGACCCTCGAAGTCACCCTGAACCCTGAGGCGTCGAAATCACTCTCCGAGATTCCAACCCTCTGCGCCGAGGTCCCGCATCGCCTTCGCGAATTCTTCGAGGGTGTTCTCTTCGCGAATGACTTCGAGCACGACGTTGTCGACCCCGATCGTTTCTTGGACGGCTTTACCCAGCCCGCTCCAATCGATCACCCCGGTGCCGATGGGGTCGTGACCCCATGTTTCCGTACCCGTGTCGGAGATGTGCATGAGTGCAATCGATTCGTGGTGTGAGCGCAGACCCGATACGGGATCCTCCTCGATGTAGGCGGCGTTCGCGACGTCGTACACGATTTTCAGTGCATCGTCGTTGACCGTGTCGACGATATCTGCCAGTTCCCCGATCGTCGGCGCAAAGCAGTAGGGGGTGTTCTCGAAGAGGAGTCGTTTTCCCGCCCGCTTGGCCAGCGGGATCAGCTCTTCCAGGCTTTCGTGCATCCACCCGTGGACCCTCTCAAGTGAGGGGGAGATCATAGGACGCCGCGTGCCGGGCGAGATCACAACTTCCGGGACATCCCAAGCCACCGCAAGATCGATCACCGATGCGATGTGCTCGATGCTCTTCCGGCGCATGCTGGCACCAGGGCTGGCCAGATTGATGTCGTATCCGCCGGCATTCAGGGACCGGATCTTGGCGCCGCTCTCGCTGAGCGTCGCCAGCATTGTCGAACGCTCGGAGTCAGAGAGCTCTTCCGGCCAGCAATGTGGAGAGCTGATGGGAACCTCGAAGGCGTTGTATCCATTCTGGACCAACTCGGCAATCGCATCATTCGCCGTCGCCGACCAAAGATACGAAAAAGTGTTGATGATCATTTGAATTTCCGTTCGATCTTTGAGGTGTCCCCATCGCGCGCTCGGTTGCAAGGGCGGCTACGGCCGGGACAGTTCCTGACGACCCCGTGTTCAGGGTGAAGTCACCCCATCAACTGCCCATCCCGAGCCGGGCGCCACCGGCGACATCCAGGCTCAGTCCGGTCAGATACCGGTTCGCCGGGTCCGTGAGGAAGGCGATCGTCGACGCCACCTCCTCCGGCTCGGCGAAGCGCGCTGGTGCTCGCCGAGTACGGCGCCGACGTGGTGTTGGCGGGGCGGCGCCCGGGGCCCCTGGAGGAGACGGCGAAGGAGATCGAGGCGCTGGGGCGCAGGGCACTCGCGGTGCCCACCGATGTCAGCGACGCCGAGCAGTGCAGAGCCCTTGTGGCCGCCGCGCTACGGGAGTTCGGGCACCTGGACGTGCTGGTGAACTGCGCCGGGGGCGGGCCGACCAAAGGCCCGCTGAAGTGGACCGACCAGGAGTGGCAGGACATCCTCGCCCTCAACCTCGGCAGCGTCTTCCACCTCTCCCGGGCGGCCGCGGCACCCATGCTGGAGCAGGGCCGCGGGGCGATCGTGAACATCTCGTCGGGCGCGAGCCTTCTTGCCATGCCACAGGCCGCACCGTACGGCGCGGCGAAGGCCGGCGTGAACAACCTGACCGGTTCGCTGGCGGCGGCGTGGACGCGCAAGGGCGTACGCGTCAACTGTGTCGCGGTGGGGGCCGTGCGGGCCGCGACGTTGGTGGACGAGGCCGAGCGGCAGGGCATCGACCTGGAGACCATCGCCGCGACGAACGGCTCTGGGCGTCTCGGTGAGCCCGAGGAGATCGGGCACGCCGTGCTCTTCTTCGCCTCCGACGCCTCGGCGTACTGCTCGGGCCAGACGCTGTACGTCCATGGCGGGCCGGGCCCCGCGGGGGTGTGACACCCGTGGCGGCGCCGCTACTTCCGGGGCTCCACCTCGTCCAAGTAGGCCTCCACGAAGGCCTCCACCTCCGCATGGGAGGTGGAGATGCCGACCGCCCCCTCCATGGCGACCATGCGCGGAGCGGCGGTGAGCAGGAAGACGAGGACCTCCGGTGCCGCGGTCGTGCCCGGCAGCCGGTAGTCCCGGTCGGAGCGCGCGATCGCGTCGAGCGCCATCGCCCGCGCCTTCTCGCCCGCCGCGGCGAGTTCCGCCCGGATGCTCTTGCGGTGGTTGGACAGCGACGTCAGCTCGGAGATCAGCGCCGAACCGACCCAGTCACTGGCGTACTCCCACACCGCCCGCAGCGGGGATCCTTTGGCGAGCCGCGCGGCGAGCATCTCCAGGCCCTGTTCGCTGCGCCGCCGGACCAGGGCGATGAACAGGTCGTCCAGCGCCGGGAAGTAGTACTGCACAAGCCCGGCCGTGACACCGGCGCGGGCCGCCACGGCGCGATAGCTCACGGCGGCGTACCCCTCCTCCAGCATCAGCTGCTCGGCGCAGGCCAGCATCGCCACCCGGGTTCTGGATGTCTGGGCACCGACTCGGCGGGCCTTCGCCATGTACTGCCTCCCATTGCTCGAACTACGCGTGCACTTCGCCGTGTTGGCGGTGCCGTACAAGCGTATGGCCCTCACGTACCGCGTGCCCACGACCTCTCGACTTCTCACCAAAGGAGGGGCAATGACTCTGACCGGCCTCTATTACGACCCCTATGACACCGCGATCGACCTCGATCCCTACCCCACGTACCGGCGCCTGCGCGACGAGGCACCCGTGTACCACAACGAGCGTCTCGGCTTCTGGGGCCTGAGCCGCTTCGACGATGTCGACTCCGCGCTCAAGGACACCCGCCGACTCAGCTCCGCCAAGGGTGACATCCTCGAAGTGGTGCAGGCCGCTCCGGTGATGCCGCCCGGTGTCTTCATCAACGAGGACCCGCCGCAGCACTCCGTCCACCGTGCCCTGGTGGCGCGGGCGTTCGCGCCGCGCCGGATGCGGGCGATCGAGGAGAAGGTACGTGCGTTCTGCCGCGCCTGCCTCGACCCGCTGACCGGCTCGGACCGGTTCGACTTCGTCACCGACCTCGGCGACGACCTGCCCATGCGCACCATCGGCATGCTCGTCGGGATCCCGGACGCCGAGCAGCCCAGGGTCCGCGATCACGCCCAGAGCAGCCTGCGCAACGAGCCGGGCCGCCCCCTCGCCGTGACCAAGGACAGCTACTTCGATCCCGGTATGTACTCCGAGTACGTGACCTGGCGGAGGCGGCACCCGTCGGACGACCTCATCACCGAACTCCTCAATCTGGAGTTCGAGGATGTCGACGGTCGTGTCCGTCGCCTCACCGAGACCGAGATCGTCACGTTCCTGGCTGTCATCGCGGGTGCGGGCGTGGAGACCACCGGGCGGCTGTTCGGCTGGATGGGCAAGGTGCTCGCGGAACACCCGGACCAGCGGCGGGAATTGACCGCCGACCGTTCCCTGATTCCGGGAGCCATCGAGGAGTTGCTGCGCTACGAGCCGCCCGGGCCACACGTCGCCCGCTACGTCACCGAGGACGTACGGTTCCACGACACGACCGTCCCCACCGGGTCCGCGCTGCTGCTCATGGTCTCCGCCGCCAACCGTGACGAGCGCCGCTTCACCGACCCCGACCGCTTCGACATCCACCGCGACGAGGGCCGGCACGTGACCTTCGGGCACGGCGCCCACCACTGCCTGGGTGCGGCGCTGGCCCGCCTGGAGGGCCGGATCGGCCTGGAGGAGGTCCTGGTCCGCTTCCCCGACTGGGAGATCGACCTCCCGAACGCGCGCCGCTCCCCCACCACCACGGTGCGCGGCTGGGACTCCATGCCGGTGGTCGTCTCCTGACGCCCCGCGCCGCTTCCTGCCGCAAGGACGAAGCCTCTCCCGGAAACCTCTGCCGTACCCGCTGTCAGGTGCCGTGCCCGCTGTCAGGGAAGCCGCGTCAATTCCTGCGCCACATCATGCTTCGCCGGCCCGCTGGTGCCGCGGGGCACCAGGCGCGGCGACACGACGTACTGCACGGGGCGGGTGCGGCCTTCGATGCGTTCGAGGAGAAGCTTCGCGCTCATCGTCCCGGTGAGGTGGCCCGATTGGTCGACCGTCGTGAGGGAGACCCGGCCGATGGTGGCGGCCGCGACATTGTCGTAACCCGTCACAGTGAGATCTTCGGGGACCCGTAGACCGTGCTCCTCCGCCGCACGCAGAACGCCGAGTGCGGCGACGTCCGCGCCGGCGAAGATCGCGGTCGGTGGAACCGGGCGGGCGAGCGCCTCCGTCGCGGCCCGGTGCCCGCCCTCTTCCGTGTACGACGTCTCGATGACGTCGGGCTCCAGGCCGTGCCGCTTCATCGCCTTGATGTAGCCGTCCCGGCGCGCCGTATGAGACAGGATGAAGGGGGCCTCCAGCCCGCCGGACGGCTCACCGGTGTGCACGATCCGTTCATGACCGAGGCCGACGAGGTGGTCGACGATCAGGCGTACACCCCCGTGGTCGTCGTCCACCACCGTGTCGAAGTGATGGGCGCCGCCGTGTCGCGCGATCACCACAGTGGGCAGCTCCTGCGCGAGCTGTTCCAGCCATTCCGTGCTCATCAGCGGCGTGACGATGATGAGCCCGTCCACCTGACGGTCCATCAACGCTTCGATGCTGCGCTGCTGCCGCTCCGGGGTGATGCCACCCGTGATCAGGATTTCCTGAAACGGACTCGGCTCGAGTTCCTCAGTGATTCCTTCGACGATCTCCGGCTGAAACGGATGGGACAGCGCCACGAGCATCACACCGATGGTGTACGAACGTCCCCGCATCGCGCGGGCGCCGGCCTGCGGCCGATATCCGAGCCGCTCGATCGCGGCGGTGACCTTCGTCCGCATCTGCGGACTGATGCCGTAGGCGTCGCGCAGCACCTTGGAGACGGCGGAGCGCGAAACCCCGGCTTCCCGCGCGACGTCCTGGATGGTCACTCGGCGGGCGCGGGCGGCCTTTGGCACACCTCCGCCGGGCGGTCCGAGCGCCGCAGACTGTTCGCCGCTTCGCACAGTCATGACACCTCACAGTTCGGCATCCAGGGCGCGACCATCCGCACGCGCCACGCTTGGTGAATGGGTTCGGGCCGTTGTCCCGCCTGCTCCTCCACAGCCTGTCACGGGGTGCAGCACCCTTGACACCCCGTCGAGCCCGTTCCTACGCTCCGAGTGTAGATCGGTCTACAAGTCCTCGACAGGCGCGCAGAGCACGGCACCCTCCGGTTCGCCGATTCCCGCCATCACGGAGAAGTCCCTTCATGACGACACTGCCCTCTCGCGTCCTGTTCGGCGCGGCCTACTACTACGAGTACCAGCCGTACGAACGCCTGCGGACCGACCTCGACCTGATGGCCGAGGCCCGCTTCTCCGTGATCCGGGTCGGCGAGTCGGTGTGGTCCACCTGGGAACCCGAGAACGGACGCTTCGACGTCGACTGGCTCCAACCCGTCCTGGACGGCGCCCATGAGCGGGGCATCTCCGTGATCCTCGGCACCCCGACGTACGCGGTGCCGCCGTGGCTCGCCCGCCAGTATCCGGAGATCGCGGGCGAACGGCGGTCCGGTGAGCGCATCGGCTGGGGTGCCCGGCAGGAAGTCGACTACACACACCCGGCGTTCCGCTTCCACGCCGAGCGGATCGTCCGCAAGGTCGTCGGCCGTTACGCGGCGCACCCCGCCGTCATCGGTTTCCAGGTCGACAACGAACCGGGACCGGAACTCCTCCACAACCATGGGGTGTTCCAGCGATTCCTCGATCACCTCAGGGAACGGTACGGAGACGTCGAGACACTCAACCGTGAGTGGGGGCTGGTCTACTGGTCGCACCGCCTGTCCACCTGGGCGGACCTGTGGACACCCAAGGGAAATTCCCAGCCGCAGTACGAGCTGGCCTGGCGCCGCTTCCAGGCGCGGCTGACTGGTCCGGGGATCCCGCGCTCGCGCACGTGCCTGTCGCGCTCCGGGACGTACTCGGCTCGGAGAAGTACGCGACCGGAGATCCGCTCGAACTGGGCGCGTGGGACGTCCGCGTCCTCGCCGAGGATGCCGCAACAGGACAGTGTGACCTGAACTGCCGTCTGTCTGACGTCAGTTGTGCGCTCCAGCCCGCGCCTTTTGGAATGAGTTGAGAGTGAACCTTCGAAGCTCGCAGTGGTACGCCGGCGAGGACCGCAACGCTTACATCCACCGGGCGTGGATGCGCCGTGGTACGCCGGACGATGCCTTCGCCGGCCGGCCGCAGATCGCCATCGCCAACACGGCCTCGGACCTGACCCCTTGTAACGCGCACTTGAACGAGGTGGCCGCCTCCGTCCGCGATGGCGTCCACGAGGCGGGCGGGATTCCGCTCGACCTCCCCAGGTCGAGAACGAGGTGGGGCTCCTTGGTGATTCCTGCGATCGCAGCGCACTCGCGGAGCGCGCATATCACCAACCGGTCCCCAAGGAAGTCATCGAGGCGATCGCCGGCGACGCAAACCTGCCCGTGCATCAGGACTGGGTCGCAGCGGGCAGTCTTCGAGCGGGCACATGGGCCGAGACGCTGGGTACCGGTGAGAACGCCGACGAGGCCTTCATGGCGACGGCTTACGCGGCGCACATCGAAGCGGTTGCTTCCGCCGGCCGTGCCCACCACCGTGTTCCGCTTTTCGTCAACGCCTGGCTCGACGTCGAGATCGACCCTGCCGACGGCATCCCGGGCCTGGAACCCGCAGGCGGCCAGAGGCCGGGAACCTATCCGAGAGGCGGTCCGATCGGACGGGTCGGCCCGATCTGGGACGCCGTGGCGCCTTCGCTGAGCATGCGAGCCCCCGATATCCACTTCGGTTCCTTCGCGGAGGTCTGCGCGGCCTACGCCGCACCGCAGGGCCGACTCTTCATCCCGGAGATGCGCCGCACTCCCGATGGAGTCAGCCACATGCTGTTCGCCGTCGGTGAGTTCCGCGCCATCGGCGTGTCTCCTTTCGGCGTGGACTCGCTTGAAACAGACGACCCGCAGTACGCGCACCTTGCGGACGGATACCGATTGCTGGGTGCTGCCGCCGGCGCCCTCCGGGAGCGGCCGGATGCCAGGAGCAGAGGTTTTCAGCTGAACGCCGACACCCCGGTCGCCTCGTTCGCGTGCGGCGGTTTCGAATTGAGGGTGGACATCCGGAACCCGTTCGGCGGCGACATGGAGCCTGGCTTCGGAATCGCCATCGAAGAGTCTCCGGACGTATTCCTCGTCATCGGACGCGGCTTCAGGGCCACATTCAGCGATCCCAACGGTTCGAAGGTCGGCATTCTCGCCGCGACGGAACTCGAATCCAACGACGACATGGCCGTCGTTCGGCACCTGAACGGAGACGAGACGGCGCTCGGACGGTTCCCGGCCTTGGGTGCGCGCTCAACATCACCGTTCCCCATACCGATTCTCACGCAGATGTCCGGTGTGGTCCGATTCTAGCTGTACCGCTACTGACCGGTCGGGGCGGAGGCCGCGAGTTCACGCAACAGCCCCCGCGTGCGGCGCGCGGACGCGGCCGGGTCCGGGCCGACCGGGACGATCGCGGCCCAGATGTCCGTGGCACCGGCCTCGAGCAGCGCGTGCAATTGGGCGGTGACGGCGTCCTCGTCGCCGACGAGTGCGGCGTCGGCGGGGGTCTCGGCGCCGCCAAGTCCCAGCACACGTCGGTAGTTGGGCATCCCCGCGTACGCACCGGAGGTGGCGGCGACCGCCTCGCGGGCCTCATCGGCCCGGTCGTGGACGGCGACCGGAAGTCCGGCCACGATCCGCGGCGCAGGCCGTCCCGCCTCGGCGGCGGCGTGGCGGATACGGGGCGCGATGTCGCTCGCGATCGCCTTCGTCGGCGCCATCCACAGCACCGTACCGTCGGCGTACTGTCCGGCGACGCGAAGCATGCGCGGCGAGAGTGCCGAAAGCAGGACGGGCACCGGCTGGTCGAGCGGGGTCATGCGGCCCGCGCTGCGGGTGGTCCAGTCCTCGCCCTGGAAGTCGACGTCCTCGCCGCGCAGCAGCCGGGCGAGGATCTGCACGTACTCCTCGGTGTTGCGCCCGGGACGGTCGTAGGACAGTCCGTAGACGTCGCTGATCAGGGACTCGTGGGACGGGCCGATGCCGATGGTCAGGCCGGGGCGGCCCATGGTGGCGGCGGCCGCCGCGGCGCGGTTGGCCTGGAGCAGCGGGTGGCAGGGGTAGGTCTGCAGCACGGCGGTGCCCAGTTCGATACGGCTGGTCTCGCGTCCGGCGAGCGCCATGGGGGTGAGCGGGTCGCCGGTGACGGTGCTGGCGTACCAGAGCGAGGAGAAGCCGTCCTCCTCCGCCCTGCGCGCCTGCCGTACGAGCTTCTCGGGGGTCGCTGCGCCTCCGGTCAGGCCGATCCGCATGGCGAATCCCTTCTGTCGTCTCTGTCGTCGACGGGTGTTGCACGACGGTACAAGAAGCTAATGTTCGCAACAGGAGAGTCCCATTCTCAAGTGACATTCTCTACTCCCCGAAGGAGATGAGCGTGGACCGCGCGGACCCTGTAGCCACAGAACTCGCCGAACTCCGCCGTGACGTGCGGTATTTGAAGGACCGCACGGCGATCCTCGACGTCATCACCCGCCATGCCCGCGGCTGCGACCGCCACGACGTCGACCTCATCACCGCCGCTTACCATCCCGACGGCCTCGACGAGCACGGCGCCACCACCAACTCCGGCCCCGCGTACGGAGAGTGGGCCAACGCCTCGCACGCCGCCACCTCGCAGGTGCACACCCACAACGTCACGACCCACACCTGCGACATCGACGGCGACACCGCCCACGCCGAGAGCTACGCCATCGTCGTCCTGCTCGGCAGCGACGGCCGCACGGCCCAGTTCATCAGCGGCCGATACCTCGACCGCCTCGAACGCCGCGACGGGCAGTGGCGCATCGCGCTGCGTCGCTCGACGGTCGAGGTGATGTTCCTCGCCGACGCCTCCGTCCTCCAGTCCTCCTTCTTCAAGGAACAGGGCTACCTCAAGGGCGTCCGCGACACGACCGACCTCAGCTACCGGCGCCCGCTGCTCATCGACACCCCCGCCCCGCAGCGCTGGTAGCGCCCGGAAACCCCGCCCCCCCACAGACAGGAGACGCGATGATCGGCACTCAGCGGCACCTGGAACCGTTCGGCATGGAGATCACCGACGTGTCCGGCACGGACCTGGTCGACCCGGCCGTCGCCGAAGAGTGCCGGGCGGCACTCGACCGCAGCGGTGTCCTCGTCTTCCGTGAACTGCACATCGAGGACGACGACTTCGTGGCGTTCACCCGCCTCCTCGGCGAACCCGTCACCGCCAGGACCAGCGAGCACCGGCACCCCGAGATCGACACGATCACCATGGACCCGGAGCGCGTCACCCCGGAAATGGTCGCCATCCGCAAGGGCAACTTCGAGTGGCACATCGACGGGGCCACACTCGCCGTCCCCCAGCGGGCCACCCTCCTCACCGCCCGCGAGATCGACGAGGCCGGCGGTGACACGGAGTTCGCCAACACCTTCCTCGCCTACGAGGCCCTGCCCGCGCAGGAGAAGCGGCAACTCGACGGCCTCCAGGTCGTGCACAGCTTCGCCGCCGCCCAACTGCGCGCCCACCCGGACGCGTCACCGAAGCAGCGCGCCGCCTGGGACCGCGTCCCCACCCGGCAACACCCCCTCGTTTGGACCCGCGGCAACGGCCGCAAGTCCCTGCTCGTGGGCGCCACCGCCGGCGAGATCGTCGGCCGGCCCGTCGAGGAGGGGCGCGCCCTCCTCGACCACCTCACCCGGTGGGCGACGCAGCCGCGGTTCGCCCTGCGCCACCGCTGGCGCCGCGGCGACCTGGTGATCTGGGACAACACCGGCATGCTCCACCACGCCCTGCCCTTCGAGCCGACCTCGCGGCGCCTGATGCACCGCACCACGCTGGTCGGCGAGGAGGCGGTCGCCTGAGCCCGGCCGCGTCCGAGCGGTCCCGGTCAGGTGGACTGCCGGGAGACGAGCCGCAGTATCGACAGGTCGGCGGCCACAGTGGGCTCCGCTCCTCGCAGCACGGCTTCGAGCTGCGCCGCGGCGGAGTCCATGAGCCGGCGCACGTCGACCGCCACCGAGCTCAGCGACGGCGACCACAGAGCGGCGATGTCGATGTCGTCGTGACCGATGACCGCCAGGTCGAGCGGCACCTGGATCCCGAGTTCCCGTGCGGCGGCCAGGGTCGCGAGGGCGACGTGATCGTTGTAGGCGGCCACTCCGAGCGGCACGTCGCGCGGCAGCGACTCCAGGGCCTCGACCGCCTCGGCGATGTCCAACGGCATCGGGCACCACAGCGGCTCCTGGAGGCCGAGCGTCGCGCACATGTCCTCGATCGCGGCGAAGCGCAGGTCACCAAAGGTGTCGTTGCGCTGGTCGGAGATCGCGGCGTAGACGATCCGGCGCCGGCCGTGGCGTACCAGTTCCTCGACCTGGAGGCGGGCGAGCCGGAGGAGGAACCCTCCGCCGCTCGCGGGGAAGAACCCCGCCCTCGGGACGGTGGGGATGCCCTGGCTCTCCAGCTCGGCGCGGGCGTCGGCGTCGAGCAGGCCGAGGTCAACCACGGCGAGCGGGCGCATCTTGAGCAGCGCACGCGCCGTCGTCGCCGGGTCGATGTCGGCGAACCGCAGAACCACGTTCGACGCCGGCCCCTCCAGGTCTGCCGTCAGCCGCTCCAGCGCGTCCTGGATGGGCATGCCGCCCATCGATGTGCGCGGCATGACGGCCACGATGGTGTCGCCTCGCCCGGTGACAAGGCTGCGCCCCGCGGACCAGGGGCGGTAGGACAGTTCGGCGGCGGCCCTGCGCACCTTCTCGCGGGTCGCCTCAGGGAACCGCGCCTCACGGCCGTTGAAGATGTGGCTCACGGTCGCGCGGGAGACGCCGGCGCGCTGTGCGACGTCCTTGGCGGTGGCGGGACGGGCGGTGGCCGGGCGAGGCGAACTGGGCTTCGGCACACGGCAATTGTGGCATGCGCGGCCCATTTTGGTACCACGTGATACCGGCTAATCTCCCGATCGTCGCTCGGATCACCGGCCGTACAGCGCGGACCCTGCATCCGGTCAAGGAGGACCTTGATGTCAGACGCACCCAACTCGCCGCCGCCCTCGGGGAGTCCAGCCCCTCGGACACGTGCGGAAGAGGACTCCCCGAGCCCGAACCCGAACCCGGTGGACGAGCCCGCGGCCACTGTCACCCCCACGCTCCCCCGCGTCCGCGGAGCCTTCATCTTCGGCCTGGTGGCAGCCACGTTCGGAGTGATGATGGCGATCATCCTGCCGACCGCGTTCTCGCTCTCGGTGGTGCTCGAACGGATCGCCCCGGGACGGGAGCAGATGCTGGGCGGGATCGCCGCGGCCGGCGCGCTGGCCGGGATGCTGAGCGGTCCGGCCGCCGGTGTCTGGAGCGATCGCACCCGCTCTCGCCACGGCCGCCGCCGCCCGTTCCTGCTCGGCGGGCTCGTCGTGGGCGTGGCCGGGTCGGTCGTGCTCGCCTTCGCGGGCAACGTCGGCATGCTGTACGCCGGTTGGATCGTCGCCAACCTGGGACTCGGGACCTCCGTAGCGGCCCTGCTCAACATTCAGGCCGACAGGTTGCCGGAGGAGCAGCGCGGCCGGGTCGCAGGTCTCACCGGCTTCGCCGGGATGACCGCTCCCGTCCTCGGTGTCGCGCTGGCCTCCGCGCTCGGCGGCGATCAGCGCATGCTGTTCCTCGTCCCCGGGGCCGTCGCGACCGTGTGCATCGTGGCCTTCGGGCTCTTAATGAAGGATCCCGACACCCGCGACCACGCCCAGGTCCCGCTCTCCTTCGGCACGGTCGCCGCCAAGTACGTCTTCGATCCCCGCAAACACCCCGCCTTCGCCTGGAACTGGCTCGGCCGCATCGTCTTCTTCATGGGGATCAGCGGGAGCACCACGTTCACGACGTTCTTCTTCGCCCAACGCCTCGACATGCCCGTGCACGAGGTCGCGGGCGTGGTCGCGTCCCTCTCGGTGCTCGGGATCGGCGGCGGGATCATCGGCAACATCGGGAGCGGGTACCTGTCGGACAAGGTGAAGCGCCGCCGGGTGTTCATCCTGGCCGGAGCCATGGCCATAGCCGCGGGCTCGGTGGTCACCGCGCTGGCGGGCGGGGTGCTCGGAATCGCCGTCGGCCTGCTGATCACCAACTTCGGGATCGGGGTCTTCTCCGCGGTCGACCAGGCGATCGTCCTGGACGTCCTGCCCGAACGCGACACCGACGCCGGCCGCTACATGGCTCTGATGGCCTTCTCCCAGGGGATCCCCAACATCCTCGCGCCACTGATCGCGGGCTACGTGATCACCATCGGCGCCGGCGAAGGCGCGAAGAACTACACACTGCTCTTCCTGCTGACGGGGGCGTTCGCGCTGATCGGCGCGGCGATCATCCACACCAAGGTGAAATCCGTCCGATGACCCCGTCCGATGACTCCGTCCGATGACCTGGAGGTTCTTGATGACGACCACTTCCTTCAATGACGGCTGGACCGTGGGCCCGCACACCGGCCTGTTCTCCAAACTGAGCGGGGGTGAGGAGAAGACGCCCGTCACACTGCCCCACGATGCCCTCATCTCGACGGCCCGCGCGCCCGAACACCGCGGCAAGGGCGGGTACTTCCCGAGCGCCGCGTTCCAGTACACGAAGGACTTCGTCGCACCCGAGGAGTGGCGCGGCAAGCACGTCAGGCTGCATTTCGACGGGGCGTACCGCGACGCCATGGTCTACGTCAACGGCGCCCTCGCGGCGAACCGCGCCGGCGGTTACACGCCCTTCGACGCGGTGCTCGACCCGTACCTCCGGTTCGGGGAGTCCAACTCGGTCCGCGTGCACGTGCGCACGCACGACGACTCGCGCTGGTACGCCGGTGCCGGCCTCTACCGCGACGTACGCCTTGAGGTCCGCGAGCCGGTGCACATCCGGCCCGGCCACCTGCACGTGTCGACACCGGTGATCGACGACGACCTGGCGGTGGTCGAGTTCGCGTTCCCGGTGGACAACCTGACCGGTGAGACCCGCACCCTCGACGTGCGGGTGGCTCTGACCGCGCCCGGCGGCGGGGTCGCCGCGGAGGCGATCGAACCCGTCACCGTCCTCGCGCGGTCCTCGGCGCCCGTACGGATGCGGCTCTACGTCGACGCGCCGCAGCGGTGGAGCGTCGACACCCCGCAACTGTACGCGGCCGCCATCCAACTCCACGACGGGGCCACGGAGTTGGATGCGGCGGATCTGCGGGTCGGCCTGCGCAGCCTGCGCCTCGACCCCAGGCACGGGCTGCGCGTCAACGGCGACCTCCTCAAGCTCAGGGGCGCGTGCATCCATCACGACAACGGGCCCCTCGGTGCGGCCGCGTTCGCCGACGCCGAGGCACGCAAGATCCGGCTCCTCAAGGAAGCCGGGTTCAACGCCGTGCGCAGCGCCCACAATCCGATGAGCGAGGCGATGCTCGACGCCTGCGACGAGCTCGGCATGATCGTCATGGACGAGGCCTTCGACATCTGGACCGTCCAGAAGTCGTCGTTCGACTACTCGGTGTCCTTCCCCGACTGGTGGGAGCGGGACCTGGAGGCGATGGTGCGCCGCGACCGCAACCACGCGAGCGTGCTCTTCTACTCCATCGGCAACGAAATCCCGGAAACCGGCGATGAGTTCGGCGCGAACCTCGGGCGCCGGCTGGCCGAGACGGTGCGCGGTCTCGACCCCGACCGCTTCGTCACCAACGGCATCAACGGCTTCGTGTCCGTCATGGACGATCTGCTCCGGCTGAAGGCCTCGGGCGGGCTCCCGGCGAGCGGGGTGAACGACGCCATGGCCGACCCCGCGGGCACGGAACGCATGAACCAGCTGAACCGTTCCTCGCTCGTCACGGAGAAGACCGCCGAGTCCTTCGCCGTGCTGGACGTGGCCGGCATGAACTACGGCGACGCCCGCTACGACCTGGACGCGGAGGCGATACCGCGCCGCATCATCGTCGGCACCGAGACCTTCCCCACCCGCATCGCCTCCAACTGGCCGCTCGTTCAGAAGCATCCGCAGGTGATCGGTGACTTCACCTGGACCGGGTGGGACTATCTCGGCGAGGCGGGCATCGGTCGCCCCAAGTACGCGGGCGAGGCCCTGGACCACGAGGCACCGTACCCGTGGCTCACCGCCTGGTGCGGTGACATCGACATCACCGGCCACCGGCTGCCCGCCTCGTACTTCCGTGAGATCGTCTTCGGTCTGCGCAGCGACCCGTACATCGCGGTCCGCAACCCCGAAACGGCGAAGCTCACCCAGCTCACGGACGCGTGGGCCTGGTCGGACAGCCAGTCCAGCTGGACCTGGGACACCCCCGAAGGCACACGGACGGTGGTCGAGGTCTACTCCGCCGACGACGAGGTGGAGCTCCTCTTCGACGGCCGCTCACTCGGCAGCCGACCCGCCGGCCCCGCCCACGGGTTCACCGCACTGTTCGACGTCGAGTACCACCCCGGCGAGCTCGTCGCGATCGGCCGCTCGGCCGGCCGCGAGACCGGCCGCTGCGCGCTCTCCTCACGCAAGGGCGACGCGCTACTCACCGTGCGCCCAGAGCGCAAGTCCGTCCCGCTCGGGCCTGGTTCGCTTCTCTACGTGCCCGTGGAGATCGTCGACGAGAAGGGCACGCTCCTGACGACCGACGAGCCGGCCGTGACCGTGTCCCTCGATGGGCCCGCCGTACTCCAGGCGCTCGGCAGTGCGCGGCCCGACAACGAGGAGCCGTTCTCGCTGCCGACGCACCACGCCTTCCGGGGCCGCCTCCTCGCCGTCCTCCGGCCCACGGGTACCGGCACTGTGAGTGTCGTCGCCACGGCGGAAGGGGGCGCGTCCGCCGAGGCCCACATCGACGTAACGGACGAGACACCCCGCCGGTCCGCCGACGCATGAGCAAGAAGGACCACCGAACGACCCTCGCGACCCATGCGACCCCACGAAAGGCACACCCATGCACCCCCTCGTCGCACAGATGACACTCAAGGAGAAGGCGTCCCTCCTGTCGGGCGAGAGTGTCTGGAGCACCGCCGGTGTCGACCGCCTCGGGATCCGGCCGGCCATCCTCACCGACGGACCGCACGGCGTGCGCTACCAGGCCACGACCGGCGACTCCCTCACCATCTACGACAGCAGGCCCGCCACCGCCTTCCCCACCGCGTCCGCCACCGGCTCGACCTGGGACCCCGAGTTGCTGCGGGAGATGGGCGAGGCGCTCGGTCGCGAGAGCCGTGCGCTCGGCGTGGACGTACTCCTCGGCCCGGGCGTGAACATGAAGCGCTCTCCCCTGTGCGGACGCAACTTCGAGTACTTCTCCGAGGACCCGCTGCTGTCCGGGGTGCTCGGCGCGGCCTGGGTGAACGGCGTACAGTCCCAGGGCGTCGGCGCGTCGGTCAAGCACTTCGCCGCCAACAATCAGGAGACCGAGCGCCAGAGCGTCAGCGCCGTCGTCGACGAGCGGACGCTGCGGGAGATCTATCTGCCGGCGTTCGAGCGGGTGGTGACGGAGTCCCGTCCGGCGACCGTGATGTGCTCCTACAACCGCGTCAACGGTGTGTTCTCGTCGGAGAACAGGTGGCTGTTGACCGACATCCTGCGTGACCAGTGGGGATTCGACGGCTACGTCGTCTCCGACTGGGGAGCCGCCGTCCAGCACCCCGTGCGGGCGGTCGCGGCCGGCACGGACCTGGCGATGCCCGTCGCCAGGGGGCACGCGGAGCGGATCCTGGCCGCGGTGGAGGACGGGTCGCTGGAGGAGTCCGTCGTCGACCGCGCCGTATCGCGTGTCCTCACGGTGCACGACAGGATCCGGGACGAGCGGGGCCCGGAGGCGACGGGACAACAGGCGCCGGCAGTGGACTGGGAGGCGCATCACGCGCTGGCCCGCCGTATCGCCTCGGACAGCACGGTGCTCCTGGTCAACGACGGCGGGCTGCTGCCCCTGTCACCGGACACGGGGGGCCGGATCGCGGTCGTCGGCGAGTTCGCCCGCACGCCGCGTTTCCAGGGCGGCGGCAGCTCGCACATCACGCCCACCCGCGTCGACACCGCCCTTGACGCCCTCCGGCGGGCCGCCTCGCGCCCAGTGACGTTCGCACCCGGCTTCCGGCTCGACGGCCGGCACGATCCCGCACTGGTCGACGAGGCCGTGGCCGCAGCCCGCGCCGCCGACGTCGTCGTGCTCTTCCTCGGCCTGCCCGACGCCGACGAGTCCGAGGGGAGCGACCGCGAGCACCTCGACCTGCCCGCCGCTCAACTCACCCTGGTCGAGGAACTGTTGGAGGCGCACGCTCGGGTGGTGGTAGTCCTCGCGAACGGCTCCGTGGTCACGCTGCGGGCACTTGCGGGGCGCGTGCCCGCGATCCTCGAAACCTGGCTGGGCGGCCAGGCCTCCGGGTCCGCAACCGCCGACGTGCTGTTCGGGGCGGCCGAGCCCAGCGGGCGGCTCGCCGAGACGCTACCGCTGCGCCTGGCCGACACACCGGCCCACGTCAACTGGCCCGGCACCGCTGAGCGCGTGCTCTACGGGGAGCGGCTCTACATCGGCTACCGCTGGTACGACCGCACGGAGCGCGACGTGCAGTTCCCGTTCGGGCACGGCCTGAGCTACACCACGTTCTCCCTGACGGACGTCGAGGTGACCGTGCCGGATCCCACCGTCGCCCGCGCGACTGTCGAGGTCACCGTCACCAACACCGGCGAACGGCACGGCGCTCAGGTCGTACAGGTCTATGTCGGCGACCCGGTCTCCTCCGTCGACCGTCCGGTGCGCGAACTCAAGGGCTTCACCAAGGTCCGCCTCGCCCCGAGTGAGAGCCGCAAGGTGCGCGTCCACCTCGACGAGCGGGCCTTCGCCTACTGGGACGAGGCGGGCTGGACCGTCGAGCCCGGCACCTTCCGCGTCGAAGTGGGCGTCTCCTCACGGGACATCCACGCCGTACGCGAGATCCACCTCGACGTCCCCGCACCCGCGCCCCGCCTCAACGGCGACTCCTCGATCGGAGCCTGGATGGCGCACCCGGTGGGCGGCCCGCTGCTGGAGGATCTCCTGACCAACAGCGGCTCCCGGTCGACGATGCTGCACAACAAGGAAATCCGGAAGATGGCCCAGGCGATGCCGTTGTCCACCGCGCTCGGCTACACGGGCACGGCCGACCTCGACGCCGCGGTGGCGGATCTGGTGGCACGCGTGACCGGCACGGGCTGACCGGTCACGGCGCGGGCCCCCGTCTCAGCCGAGCGCTTCGGTGAGGGCGGTGATCACGGACTGGCCGCGGTCGCCTTCATTGGTCATGCGGTTGGTCAGGTAGGCGAAACCCACCTTGGCGTCGGGGTCGGCGAAGGCGACCTGTCCGCCGGCACCGTCGTGGCCGAACGAACGGGGCGTGAGGTAGGGCTCCCAGTCCGACGGCCGCATCACCCCGGCGCCCCAACTCTGGTACGGCGGGGGCTGCGTGACGAAAGCCGGCCCTGAACTGCGCACGGCGCACAGCGATTCCACCGTCCCGTCGTCGATCAAGCGCACCCCGCTGGTCGGCGTGACGGTGGCCGAGTAGATCCGGGCCAGCCCGCCCGCCGTCGCGATGCCCCCCGCACCAGGCAGTCCGGCGCGTTGGAAGCGAGGTTCGTTGAAGTGCTCCAGGGTGATGCCGCAGCCAAGGTGCCCGGCACGTTCCAGCCATGCGATCGCCTCGGCATCCGCTGTCGGCGGGCCCGCCTCGAGGGTGTCCGTGATGGTGGGTGCCACGCGTGACATCTCCGTGTCGGGCAGGCCGATCCAGGCTTCGGCCCCCAGCGGGTCTGCGACGAGTGCGTCGAAGCAGCCCCGGATCGGCAGCCCGGTGGCGAGGACGACCAGCTTCCCCGTGATGGCGCCATGGGTGACCGCGTGGTACTGGTGGTGCTCGCCCGGAGTCCACAGAGGCTCCTGCACGGCAAGGGCGTCGGCCATCAGCTCGCTGTCGAGCACCTCCTCCATGGTGAGATCCCGGCGCGGGGCGGACAGACCGGCCCGGTGGGCCAGCGCGTCGCCGATGGTGATGCGGTCCTTGCCGTGCGCGCCGAACTCGGGCCATATCCCGGCGAGTGGGGTGTCGTATCCGGGCAGCGCACCGCGCTCCACGAGCATCGCCACCAGGATCGACGCCATGCCCTTCGTGCAGGAGAACGTGACGACGGGGGTGTCGGAGGTGAACGCGCGTCCCGACCGCTCGTCCGCGATGCCGCCACAGATGTCGACGACGGGTTTTCCTTCGATCCATACGGACAGTGCGGCCCCGCCGCGTTCATCGTCGGGGACGGTGCGCCGGAACGCGTCCGCCACCTTCTCGAAGCCGGCTTCCACCAGGCTCATCTGTGGGAATCCTTCCGGTAGTTGGGGTCTTTGAGATCAGTGAGGTCGTCGAGGTCAGCGCACGACGACACGCATCCGCCCCAGGTTCTGGACCGTCGCGTACGGGGTCTTGGTGTCACCCTCGCGCTGGCTGACCGCGCGCAGGGAGGGGAAGTATGTTCCCGGCTCGGTGTAGGTGTACGAGGCGCTCGTCTCCACCGTGCCGCTCGGTGGCCCGAAGGGGCGGCTGGTGAACTCTCCGTCGCCCTTGAAGTCCCAGTCGGTGGCGACGACCTTGCCGGTGCCGGGAGGGGTCGTGATGCCGGCCTTGAAGGTGACCGGCTGCCCGGCCTTCACCTCGACCGTGTTCCGGCCGCCGGCCCGCAGGTCGACGACCGGCTGGATCCCGCCGCGCTCCGTCGCCCCGGCGGGCACAGAGACCTGGCTGTCGCGCACGCTGTACCGGGTGGACGCGGGTGGCTTCACGCCCTTTTCGGCCCAGGCGCTCACATCGCGCAGGGCCTGCTGGAGGGAACCCGTGGCGTTGATCAGGTTCGGTGCGTGCGGCCCGATGTGGTCGGCGTTGTCGTTGAACCAGACGCGGAAGTTGTCGTTGGCGCCGACCTGTTGGGCGTACCAGTCGGAGTCCCAGGGGAAGGCGTCGACGTCGAGGAGGTTGCCGACCATGAGCACTTTCCCGTTGATCTTCCCGGTGTGGGTGCCGCCGCCGGAGACACTCTGCGATATCGCGGGGCCGACCTCGACGGGGCGCTGGGGATAGCGGGGTGTGCCATCGGCGTTGCGGAACTGGTCCCAGGCGTAGAAGCCCCGCCGGCTCGGTACCTGATGACGGTGGTAGGAGGTCAGGGCGAGCGACCACCGGTTGTCGGCACGGATCTTCGCTCCCGCCTTGAGAGCGTCCAGGACCTCGGCGGAGTTGCCGTCGCCGACGGTGAACACCTTGTCCTTCAGCGTCCCCTTGAGGGTGCCGACCTTGGTCGTACCGTCGGCCGCGTAGAGCGTGAAGTCCAGCGGTGTGCGGCTCGCCGGCGGGGCGCTGTCCAAGGTCACCGTCTTGGAGTCCACCCCGGTGACGGTCGACTCGTGGTCCACCTTCGCGGCCCGGATGAGGTCGCCGAGCCCGGACTTCTCCGTTCCCAGGTATCCGGGCTTGCTCCAGAAGTCGTCCGCGTAGGTCGGGTCCATGGCGCGCACGGTGTCCGTGAATCCCATCAGGCCTTGGGGGTCGTCCAGGCCGAGCAGGTAGCGGTAGTTCTCCCAGCCGCGCAGCGGCACGCCCATGCGCGTCACTTCGCGCAGGACCGAGCGCTCCACCGTGTTCAGCGAGGCGTACAGGTCGCCGGAACCTCCGGGCCGGACGGCGTCGGCGATCTGCGGGGCCTTGTCCTCGAGGACGACGCGGGCGAACGCGCGGACGAAGAAGTTGTTCGGGATCGAGGTCGGCACGCCCGGGATGAACGGCACGGCGCCGTCCCACACCCCCTTCGTGTTCTCCATGGCACCGATGGTCTGGTACGAGCCGCCGCTGCCGCCCCAGATGTAGCCGTAGATCGTGCCCTTCGTGTCGTAGTAGTCGGCCGCGACGGTCTCGGCGAACTTGGCCGCGGCGGCGTCGGCCCGGTAGCCGATGGTGCCGTTGATCTGGACTGTGTACGCGCCGCTGTCCGCGCCGAAGGCGATGGTGTCGTCCGTGGCGTTCTCGTTCTGCGTCGGATACACATACTGGAAGAAGCGGCCCTTCCACTGGTCCTTGGGCGGCAGGTAGATGTTGAACTTGACCTGCGTGCCCTCGAAATGGCCCGAGACTCTGTGGTGGCGGGCCGGGCTTGTCTGCTCGGACTCGCTGTCGACGACGGGGTTCTTGTAGTCCGGGTCGACGCAGTCCGCGGTGACCTGGACGGGTCCGCCGGGTGTGGCTGCCTGGCACTCACCGCTCGCGGCAGAAGCGCTGTGGGCGGGCAGCAGGCAGAGGACGAGACCGGCGACGGCTGCGCCGGCGGGTGCGAGTGACTTGGGCATGGGGAGTTCCCGTTCCTCGAGTGGGGATCAGTTGCCGAGGGCTTCCTGCATCTTCTTCAGCACGTCGTCGATCGACTCCTTGCCGAGGAAGATCGCTTGCACGCCCTGCTGGGCCACCTCGTTGACCTTCGGGTTGGGCCAGTCGGCGAGCTTGGCCGACTTGCCGTCCGCGACGGCCTTGTCGAAGGTCGCCAGGTTCTTCGGCGCCTTGTACGAGTCGTTGGGGATGATCGGCGCGCTGGCGTACCCGTTCGCGTACTTGTTGATCTGCTTGGGCTCCGCGAGGAAGTTGAGGAACGCCTTGGCCGCGCCCGGGTTCTTGGCCTTCGCGTTGACGGACACGGTGAATCCGGGGAGCGCCGTGAAGTAGGTGTCGTCGGGATTGTCGGTGGCCGGCAGCGCGGAGAAGGTGAACTCGTGCTTGGGCGCCTGCTGCTGCACGCCCGCGATCCCGGCTCCCACGTTGACGAGTCCCAGGGCCTTGCCCGAGGCCACCTCCGAGATTGCCTGTGCCGAGGAGCGGCCCATCGCGCTCTTTCCGAAGCAGCCGGCGTCGTTCATCTCCTTGTACTTCGTCAGTGCCTCCTTCCAAGGAGACTGAGGGACAGTGGTCTTCTTCTCCTTGAGCCGGGTCGAGAAGTCGGGGGTCGGCCCGTACACGAGCGTGCCGGTCAGCGCGAGGTACACCATTTGTGGTCCTGCCGGGTCGTTGAGCCCCTGGGCGAAGGCGTACGTGTCGTGCTTCTTGGCATCGGCGCAGAAGTCCAGGACCTCGCTCCACGTCGTGGGGGTCTTGAGGCCCAGCTTGTTGATGTGGGTCTGGTCGTATATCGCGCCAAGTCCCTGGATCGTTCCCGGATAGGCGTACGTCTTGCCCCCGGTGCCCATGTCGGAGCGCCACAGCTTCGGGATGTCGTCGACCCACGGCGAGTCCGACAGGTCGAGCAACTTGCCCTGGGGAGCCAGGGTGCCGACGTTCATGGCGCCGCCCGTACCGGGCTGGGTGATGAACACGTCGGAGACGGTGCCGGCTTGTATCTGGTTCCCGACCAGGTTGGAGACGTCCCCGCTGACGTAGTTCACGTCGGCCTTTACGCCGGAATACCTCTTCTCGAATGCCGTGACCACCGGATCGAGCGCGGCCTGGAAGTCCTTGGGGTAGAGAATGGTCAGCTTGCCACTGACATCTCCCTTGGCCGTGGACGTGGAGCCGGGGGTCCCGCCGCCGTCGGGGGATGTCGAACACCCGGCGAGCAGCAGGCCGACTGCCGTGGCAGCACCGACTGCCTTGATCGATACCTTCATTGCACTCTCCTGAACAGTGTGGGGCGAGGCGCCATGGGATGGGGCGAAGGCGGTTCAGCCCTTGAGGCCGCTGGCGAAGCCCTGGATCACGTAGCGCTGGAAGACGAGGTAGAGGAGCAGGATCGGGGCCATCGAGATGATCAGGCCGCCGAAGATCAAGGGCCATTGGGTGGTGTACTGGCCGACGAACTCGTAGAGGACGACAGGGGCCGTCTTCTGATCGCTGCCGGACAGGTACAGCAGGGGCGTGAAGAAGTCGTTCCAGATGCCCACCGCGTTGAGGATCACCACGGTGCCGAGCACCGGGCGCAGCAGCGGCACGACGATGTGGAGGAAGGCGCGCAGGTCGCCGCAGCCGTCGATGCGTGCGGCCTGCTCGTACTCCAGGGGCACGCTGCTCCTGAGGAAGGTGGTCACCAGGAAGATCGACAGCGGCATCATCAGACCCGTGTAGTAGATGATCAGCGACCAGACCGAGCCGAGCAGGCCCAGGTCACGCATCATCAAATACAGCGGCAGCAGGGCGACTTGGAACGGGAGCAGCATGCCGATGAGGAAGACGTAGAAGATGACCGTCGACAGGCGTGCCATGGAGCGGGCCAGCGGGTAGGCCGCCATCGTGGAGAGCGTGATGATCGCCAGGCAGGAGGCCGTCGTGAGGAAGGCGCTGTTGCCGATGGCGCTGGCAAGTTCCGACTCCGTGAGCGCCTGGGACAGATTGTCCAGGGTGGGCCGGGTGGTCGGCACCAGGGCCGACGACAGGTCGTCGACGGGCCGGACGGCAAGATTCACCAGGACGTAGAGCGGGAGCACGAAGAGCAGGGCGGCGCCGTAGGCGACGGTGTGGTTGGCCGCGCTGCCAAGCCGTTTGATGTTCACGCGTTGCCCTTCTGCCGGCGGAGAACGGCGAACTGGATGAGAGCAAGGACGGCGACACCGATGGCGAGGGCGACCGACATCGCCGCGGACAGGCCGTAGTCGCCGACGCTGTTGAACTGCTTGTAGATGAGGGTGGAGATCGTCTCGGTCTGTCCGGCCGGGCCTCCGCCGGTGATCGCGTAGATCTGGTCGAAGATCTTCAGCCCGGCGATCAGGCTGAGCATCAGGTTGATCGTGAACGCGGGAGCGAGCAGCGGCCGGGTCACGTGCCAGAACCGCCGCCAGGCGCCGGCGCCGTCGATCGCGGCGGCCTCCAGGAGATCGGCCGGGATGCCCTGGAGGCCGGCCAGGTAGATCACCATCGACAGGCCGACGAACTGCCAGCAGATGACGACGATCACGGCCACGAACGCGGTGTCCGGCCGGCCGAGCCAGTCCTGCTGGAGGCTGTCGAGGCCGAGCCACGCGAGGATGTCGTTCACGGCGCCGGTGCCGGGTGCCGCGAAGAGGTACTTGAACAGGTAGCCGCACACCAGCGGAGAGACAATGGCGGGCGCGAAGATCAGGGTGCGCAGGACGTTCCGGCCGAAGACCCGGGTGTTCAGTACGAGGGCCAGGAGCAGGCCGATCACGTTCTGGAGGACCGTGGTGATGGCGGCGATCACCAGGGTGCGTACCAGGACGTCCGACGTGGTCTGGTCCTTGAAGATCGATGTGTAGTTCCGTGCCCCGATGAACTCGTGGTGCGGGGAGTAGATGGTCCAGTTGGTGAACGACATGTAGATGCCCTGCGCGGTGGGCACCACCACCACGTACAGGTAGAGGACCGCGGCGGGCACCACGAACCACCACAGGTTGCGGCCGATGCTGCGCCGCGCGGGCGGCCGCCGTGACCCCAGTGTGAGGGGGCGGGAAGCGGGTGTTCGGTGACGCGCGTCGCGGCCGAGTGTTGTCGCCATCGGCTCCTCCGGGAGGAAGGTTCGGTCAGTAGGTGGCACGGCCGCCGCTGATGTCGTAGACGGCGCCGGTCGAGAAGCTCATCCGGTCGGAGGCGAGCCAGGCGATCAGCTCGGCGACCTCTTCGGCGCGGCCGATCCGCCCCATCGGGATGAGGCTGGTGATGTGGGCCAGCGCGTCAGGGGTGGTGGTGGCGTTCATCGGTGTCTCGATGACGGCCGGAGCGATGGCGTTGGCGAGTACGCCGCTGGTGGCCAGCTCCTTGCCGAGGGACTTGGTGAGCGCGATGACGGCCCCCTTGGAGGCCGAGTACGGCGCCATGTTGGGGTTGCCGTCCTTGCCGGACATGCTGGCGATGTTGACGATCCGCCCCCAGCCCGACGCGCGCATGAGGGGCACGAACGTGCGGCACACGTTGAAGGTGCCGTGCACATTCACCTCGAACGTCTCGCGCCAGGCCGCCGGGTCGATCTCCCACAGGGGGACCTGGGGTCCGACCACCCCGGCGGAGTTGACCAGGATGTCGACCGGACCCACCTCGGCGGCGGCGGACCGAAGGGCCGTGAGATCGGTGACGTCACAGACGAGGTCGGCTCCGGTGGCGATGTCGAGGGTGACGACCTTGACGCCGTCGGCCTCGATACGGGCGGCGGTGGCCTTGCCAAGGCCGCTGGCGCCTCCGGTGATGAGCGCTGTGCGCATGCTGCCCCTTCAACGTCGTATTCCATTAAATGGACCGCTGTTCTCGTTCTCGGAATGCGCGGCGAGCGTAGCGAGGAGCACCCCTCTCCGGAAGGGGTCTTGCGCCCACTTCTTTCGTTAGATGGAACGTTGGTCTAACATCCGGACCATGCCTGAGTACACGGGCGAGCAGAAGCTCGTCGGCGCCGACCGCGTGCTGGCCGTCCTGGCCGAACTGGCCCGCCACCCCGACGGGATCGGCCTCGAGGACATGACCCGCGCCATCGCCAGCCCCAAACCGACCGTGCACCGCGCACTCGCCTCGCTCCGACGCGCGGGCTTCGCGACGCAGAACTCCCGCGGCCAGTACGTCCTGGGCGACGAATTCCTGCGCATGGCCTTCGCGCACCACGAGGCCCGCCCGGACCATGCGCGTGTCATGCCGATCCTGGAAGCGCTGTGCCACCGGTACGGCGAGACCGTCCACTACGCCGTACTCGACGGACGCTCCGTGGTCTACCGCTCCAAACTCGACCCGCCCACGGGTTCCGTGCGGCTCACCTCGGTCGTCGGCGGCCGCAACCCCGCGCACTGCACCGCCGTCGGCAAGATTCTCCTGGCCGACGCGCTGCGCGATGTCGATGCCGTACGTGACTGGGTCGGCGACCGCCCCCTGGAGACCCCGACCGAGCACTCGGCCGGCACCGTCGAAGCCCTCCACGCCGAGCTGGCCCGGATCCGTGAGCAGGGCTACGCCGTCGACGACCAGGAGAACGAACCGGGTGTCAACTGCGTGGCCGTACTGGCCCATCTGTCCTCACCGACCGTGCCCAGCGGCGCGATCAGTGTCAGCGGCCTGACCTACCGCACTCCCCTGGCCAAGCTCGTCGACGACCTGCCCGCCATCCGGGCCGTCGTCTCCGGCCAGGAACCGGTCTGAGCCCCAACTCACCCTCGTTCTATGGAGTACCTGCTGTGTATCTGATGCGCATCGGCGCGCCCGGCGCCGAGAAGCCCGTCGTCCGCGTCGACGACGAGCACTACATCGATGTCTCCGACACCGTCCGCGACTTCGACGAGCACTTCTTCGCCGCAGGCGGGGCCGCACTCCTCGCCGACGCTCTGGAACGGGGCGAGGTACGGGAGTTCGCCGCCGAACGTGTCGGCGCCCCGATCGCGCGGCCGCACCAGATCCTCTGCATCGGCCTCAACTACAGCGATCACGCCGCCGAGACCGGCCAGGCCGTCCCCGACGAGCCGATCCTGTTCACCAAGTCCCCCAACACGCTGGTCGGCCCGCACGACGACGTGCGCATCCCGCGCGGGTCCGAAAAGACCGACTGGGAGGTGGAGTTGGGCATCGTGATCGGCAAGCGCACCTCGTACCTGGACCACCCCGAGGACGCAGCCGATGTCATCGCCGGCTACCTCGTCTGCAACGACGTCAGCGAGCGGGCCTTCCAGATGGAACGCGGCGGGCAGTGGAGCAAGGGCAAGTCGGCCGAGACGTTCAACCCGGCCGGGCCGTGGCTGGCCACACCGGACGAGATACCCGACATCCGGGACCTGGACATGTGGCTGGATGTGAACGGGACCCGGCGGCAGACCGGCAACACCAAGACGATGATCTTCGACCCGTACGTCATCGTCCACCACCTGAGCCAGTTCATGGTCCTCGAACCCGGTGACCTCATCAACACCGGTACTCCGCCGGGCGTCGGCATGGGACTCACCCCGCCCGTGTGGCTGAAGCCCGGGGACGTGATGGAGCTGGGCATCGAGCGCCTGGGTCGGCAGCGGCAAGCCGTCGTGGGACCCCGCTAGTGCGGGCGCTCGTGCTCACGGGTCCGGGTGCGGCCGAGGTCCAGGACGTCGAGAAGCCCGAGGTCGGCCCCGGCGAGGTGGTCGTCGACGTGGAACGGGTCGGCGTGTGCGGAACGGACGCAGAGCTGTTCACGGGCGAGATGAGCTATCTGCGCACCGGCCGGTCCCGGTACCCGCTGCGCCCGGGCCACGAATGGTGCGGCCGTGTCGCGGCCCTCGGGTCGGGCGTATCGCGGACCTGGCTGGACCGACGCGTCACCGGGGACACCCTGCTCGGTTGCGGCGGCTGCGCGCGGTGCCGTGCCGGACGCCACCATGTGTGCGCCGACGCGAGCGAGATCGGCATCAGCCGGGGTCGCCACGGCGCGTTGGCGGAACAACTCGCCGTCCCTGCAAGCGCGTTGCACGTTCTGCCCGACACCGTGGATTCAACACTCGGCGCGCTCGTCGAACCGGGGGCCAACGCACTCAGAGCCGTCCGTGCCACCCAACTCCGCGCCGGGGAACGCCTGTTGATACTCGGCACGGGCACGATCGGTCTGCTGGCGGCGCTGTTCGCCCGGGCGCAGGGCATCGAAACGCACCTCATGGGGCTGAGTCGGCCACCGCTGGCGAAGACCCTCGGCCTCAGCGACACCTGGACCCGCCGGACGCTGCCCGATCTGCCCTGGCACTCCGTGATCGACGCCTCCAACGCCCCCGAGCTGCCCGCCATGGCGGTCGACCTCGTCGAACCCGCGCACCGCGTGGTCTTCATCGGACTCGCCGGAACCCCGAGCACCCTCGACACCCGCGCCCTGGCACTGCGGGAGGTGACCGCGGTCGGCATTCTCGGCGGATCGGCAGGCCTGCCCGACACGATCGCCGCGTACGCCGTCGGGTCGGTGGACCCACGTCCGCTCGTGGCCGGCACGGTCGGCCTCGCGGAAGCAGCCGGGATTCTCGCCGGCCGACGCCCCGGCGAAGCCGGTCACGGCCCGAAGTTCCATATCGATCCCCGTCGTTGAAACGCCTCGCCCCACTGACGAGAGGTCCCCGTGTCACCACTGCAGGCACCACGGCAATTGCGCGTCAACGGCTCACCCGACGCCATGGGCATCGGTGCCGAGTCACCCCTGTTCAGTTGGACGCCGTCGGGCGACCAGCAGGCAGCCGAAGTCGTCGTGTGCGACGAGCACGGGAACGTCGTCTGGGAGTCGGAACGCATCCCGGGGTCCAAGCCCGAAACGCGCTACACCGGACCGGCCCTCACCTCACGCACCCTCTACGCATGGCAGGTCCGCTCGATCTCCGAGAGCGGTTCCGGATCTTTGTGGAGTGACGTCCACCGGTTCGAGACAGGTCTCCTGACTCCGGCTGACTGGGCCGCCCGGTGGATCGCCCGCCCGGTGCCGGCGGACAGGCGCGTACACCGGCAGACCGAATCCGACACCGTGAGCTGGATCGAGGACGCCGAGGGAATCGAGGCAGGGGCCTCACTGGGTCAAGTCTTCACCTGCGCCGGAGCGTTCCGTTCCGTCAGCCCCGACCTCGCCTGCGCGCTCGGCACACCGGTCAAGGCCACCGTCGACGTCGCGGACGAGTCCGGCACGGTGGTGGCGAGCCGTGACGTGGAGGGCGGGGCATTCGTCTGGGACCGGTTCACCCACCACGTCGAGATCGACCCGCCCGCGCCGCCGGGAACGTACACCGTCTCGGTGCGCGGCACGGCTGGTCGGATCGGCTGGCGCACCCTCGCGAGCCCCGGCCAACCGCCCGCGGACGACGGGGTTTCGCCCGTCCCCGTGCGCGGCACCGCGCTGCGCGACGGCCGGCCCGAGCCCGGGGTCCGCGCCCTGGGCGTCGACACCGTGCCCGCGGCCAACCCGGTGTTCAGGCACCGGTTCACCGTGCCGGACGGGGTACGCACGGCACGCCTCTACGCGGTGGGCCTCGGCTACGGAACGTTCCAGGTGAACGGCACCGATGTCACCGAGAGCGTCCTCGACCCCGCACCGACCGCGTACGACCGCACGGTCCTGTACCGCACCCACGACGTGACACACCTCCTTCGGCGGGGCGACAACACCATCACGGCACACCTCGGACGCGGCTTCTACGCCGCGCGCGGAGCGAGCACCTGGGGCTGGCATCTCGCACCGTGGCACCGCGAGCCGTGCCTGATCGCCCAACTCGAGTACGAGGACCGGGAGGGGCACCGCCACATCGTCAGATCCGACAGCACCTGGCAGACCGCCGAGGGCACCGTCACCGAGGAGACCCTGTACGGCGGTGAGACCCACGATCTGTCGCGCGGCAGCGGCCCGTGGCAACCGGCACACGAGGTCACCCCACCCGAAGGCGCCCTGCGCCCGGCGCCGCTGCCTCCGGTCGTACGCGCGGAGACCAGCCGTCCGGTGTCCGTGACACACCCGGACGCGGACACGTCGATCCACGACTTCGGAACCATCGTCGCCGGCCGTGTGCGCATGACGCTGACCGGACCTCCCGGCGAGACGGTGGCGGTCCGCTACGGCGAGTACCTTCGCGACGCACGGGTGTTCTGCGAGAACGTCCTCGTGGCGGGCGAGGCACAGGTCGACCGCATCGTCCTGCCCGCCGAGCACGATCAACCCGCCTGCTGGGAGCCCGAGTTCAGCTACAAGGGCTTCCGCTACGTCCAGATCGACCGGCCGCGGGGTGTGGCGATACGTGACATCGAAGCGATCCGGCTGCACACCGACGTCGAACGGGTCGGCGAGTTCGCCTGCGCCGACGACACCCTCACCTGGACCGACCGGGCGACGGCGCGCACCTTCCTCAACAACCTGCACGGCGTCCCCACGGACACCCCCGTGTACGAGAAGAACGGCTGGACCGCCGACGCCCACCTCGCGACGGAGACGCTGCTGCACCATTACGACCTGCGCGGCACGTTCGGAAAGTGGCTCGACGACCACGCCGACGCCCAGGGGCCGGACGGAGCGGTCCCCCAGATCGTGCCGACGCCCGAATGGGGCCGTGGCCCCGACCCGGCGTGGAGCGCGTCCATGGTGCTCATCCCGTGGAACCTGTACCGCGAGTACGGCGACCCGGAGATACTCCGACGGCACTTCGGGCCCGGCCGCGCCCTGACCGACCGCCTCCTCGACCTGTCCGACGACGGGATCTGGACGTGCCACAGCTGGGGCGACTGGCTCTCCCCCGGCCACGGATTCGCCCCTGAAGGACCCACCCCCACGGCCACGATGATGCTCGGCCGGATCGCCCAACGCATGGCCGACATCAGCACCGCTCTCGGCCACACCGACCTGGCGCGGACGTACCGGGCAGCGGCGCGGCGTGTCTTCACCGCCTACCACGACACCTACTTCGACCCGGCCGCGGGCGCGTACCGCGCGACCACCGGAACCGGGTACCGGCAGTCGATGAACGTCCTCCCGCTCGCCTTCGGCGCCGTACCCGAAGAACACACCGACTCGGTGTTCCAGAGCCTGGTCACCGACATCACCGAACGCACCGCCGGGCACCTCGACTGCGGGGCGATCGGCGTGAAACACCTTCTCCCGGTGCTGAGTTCGCACGGCCGCCACGACCTCGCCGTCACCGTCGCGACCAGGCCCGACCGTCCGGGGTGGGGCGCCTGGCACCGCGCGGGCTCCCACACGCTGCACGAACACTGGGACGCCGACGCCCGCTCCCACGAGCACTACTTCCTCGGCTCGACCGGCGCCTGGATGCACCGCTTCGTCGCGGGCCTGCGCCCGACCGCCCCCGGCTGGTCGACGCTCGACATCGCCCCGCTCCCCGACCCCCGGGTGCCGTGGGCGCGCATCGGACACCGGACCCCGTACGGGCCGATCGGCGTGGAGTGGCGGCGGGACGGATCGACATGGCACGTCGACACGACGATCCCGCACGGAGTCCGGGCCCGGCTGGTCCTCCCCGGGCACGAGCCGACCAGGCTCGTCCCGGGGAGGCAGCGGTCACGATAGGGCGTGGACGGTCAGGCTCAACTCCCCTCTCCTGTACCGCTTTTCGCCAGGTCTTCCCAGCGCCACTCCTCGTGCCAGTCGATCACCGGCCGCTCGCCCTCGAAACGCAGGGGTAGCCAGACATGGTCGGCACGGGAGGTGTCGGCCTCGGGGAGGTCGAGGGCCGGGGCGATGGCCCCGGCCGCCTCCGCCCCGTAGTGACGGTGGAAGTCCACGGTCCGGTCGGACTCCTGCTCCGAGAGGTGCGGCAGCCAGCGGTCCGCGACCGCGATGTACAGGTCCGCCTCCGTCGGGTGCCGGAAGATTGAGCTGATCTGGGACCTGAAGGATGTGCTGGTCTCCTCGGTGGGGTGCGGGCTGCCGAGAACGGTGTACGGGCCGTGGTACGAGTCCGCCACCGCCGTTTCCGAGGGGTTGGGGTAGTACCACGACGTTCCGGAAGTGATCAGGTAGTGCTTGTCACCACGCCGGAAGTACGCAGGCGCCTCGCGTACGTGCGGCGGGTGCGAGCGGGGGAAGTGGGTGGAGAACTCCCCCGTGACATCGGTGAGATCGTCGATGAGGTCGGCGCAGATCAGCTCGCTGTGGACCCGCTCGAAGAAGTAGCGGCCCCGACCGTCGTCCGGGTCGACGACGAGGTCGAAGTCGCCCGCGTTCATGCCGAGCGGACGGAATCCGGTGCGCACGATCTCGTACGGCCCGAGCAGAGCAGCCGCGGTGAGAATCGTGCAGAGCTGTTCGTCGCCCTCCCCCATGATCTTGAGCCAGCACACGTACGCGCCGGTGCGGGGATCGCGGACGATGTGCGGCCGGTCGATGAATCGGGACGGATGCAGCGGCGAGGACGGGTCATCGAGGGCCGGCGGGATGATCAAGCCGCGATCCTGCCAGTTGTAGAGGTCGCTGGAGGAGTAGCAGCGGACGCCGTACGTCCAGATGCCGCTGCCCGGCGTGGAGTGTTCCTTGTTCTCGCCGTACCAGTAGTACGTGCCGTCCTCGTGGAGAAGGGAACCGCCGTGCACATGGATGCGGTTACCGTTCGTGTCGAGCCATTCGCGACCGGGTCGGAAGGACGTGTATGGCGCGTGCTCAGACATGGTTGATCTCCGCCTCGGACAGGAAGGCGCGCTCGGAGCTGCGCAGGGCGCGGGGCTTGCCCGTCATCTCGAAGGACCCCTCCACGCGCCGGTCGTCGGAGTCGAGGCCGAGGAAATAGTCGACGCGTGCGGGCTCGACGGCGAAGTCGCGGGCGAGGTTGGTGTAGCCCAGTTGTGCCGCCGCGAGGTGGAAGGTGACGCGGCGGGACTCTCCCGGCGCGAGCTCGACGCGGCAGAAGCCGGCCAGTTGCTGGGCCGGGCGGGTAAGACCCTTGGTGTTGACCCGGACGTAGAGCTGGACCACGGTGGCCCCGGTCACCGCGCCGGTGTTGGTGACCGTCGCGCTGATGCGGGCGGTTCCCTCGGTGTCGATCGTCGCGTCGGCCGCCCCGTCACCGAGGTCGAACTCGGTGTAGCTCAGGCCGTGCGCGAACGGGTACAGCGGCGTGGCCTCCAGATCGAGGTAGTGCGTGGGGACGCTCGGCGGGAGCGGGTTGCGGTAGCCGGAGCCGGCCTTCTGGTGGTGGTAGAGCGGGAGTTGGCCGGAGTGCCGGGGGACGCTGTACGGCAGTTTGCCGCTCGGGTTGACCGTCCCGAAGAGCACATCGGAGATCGCCTTCGCCCCGAAAGGGCCGCCGTACGGCGCGACGACGATCGCCGCGGCGTTGCGGACCGCCTCCGGCAGCGCGTAGGCACGCCCCTGCACCAGTACGGCGACGATCGGCTTGCCTGTCGCGGCCACCGCCTCGGCGAGCGCGGTCTGCGCGGCCGGGAGCGCGATGTCGGCGGTGTCGCTGGCCTCGCCCTCGGTGCGCTCCCCCGTGAACCAGAGGCTGCCGCCGCCGAGCGCGAGGACCACCACGTCGGCCTCGCGGGCGATCCGCACGGCCCGCTCGACCGCGTCGTCGCCCAGGGAGCGGGTCAGCGTGCTGCCATGCTCGGTGCGTACCTCGGCGGCACGGTCCGCGAGTTCGCCGGCGATGGAACGGGTACCGAACCGCTCGCGCACGAGCTGGTCGGGGTCGACGGGCGACAGGAGCGCCTCGTACCAGGGGGTGGTGACATCGTCCGTGCCGAGCATGTTGCCGAGCGCCCCGTTCATGACGGAGTCGGTCGCCTCGCGCCACGACGCGTAGGTGTACGTGGCGAACTGGAGCTTGGCCGCGTCCGCGTGGGGGCCGATCACCGCGATCTTCGGTGCCCCGGGTGTGAGCGGGAGGACGCCGTCGTTCTTGGCGAGGACCACGGCGCGCCCGGCCAAGTCCCGTGAGAGTTCCGCGCCTTCGCCCGCGACGGCGGCGACATCGATGCGCTCGGCGGGGTAGGGCTGCTCGAAGAGCCCGAGGTCGAACTTGGCCTTCAGCACCCGCAGGACACTGGTGTCGATGTCCCGGATGTCGGCCCGCCCCTGCTCGACCTCGGCGGCGAGCACCTGTCCGTACGCGTACGGCTTGGGGAACTCCGTGTCCAGGCCGGCGGCGATGGCCAGACATGCCGCTTCGCCCACGTCGGCCGCCACGCGCTGGCGGTCGACCACCTGCTCCAGGGTCGTGTAGTCGGAGGACACGAACCCGTCGAAGCCGAGGACCCCGCGCAGCAGGTCGGTGAGCACTTCCTTGGAGACACCGGCGGGTACGCCGTCCACGTCCGAGTAGGAGTTCATCACCGAGCGAAGACCTGCGAGTTGGACGGCGGCCTCGAAGGGGTAGGCGAACACGTCACGTGTCCAGCGTGCACCCGCCTCGAACGCGGAGGTGTTGACGCCGCCGATGGGCAGCGCGTATCCGAGGAAGTGCTTGCCGGTGGCGATGACCCCCTGGCGCAGGTCGTCGCCCTGGAGGCCGCGGGTGAAGGCGACGGAGAGCGCGGCGGCCAGGTACGGGTCCTCGCCGTACGTCTCGTGCACCCTGCCCCAGCGCGGGTCGAGCGCCACGTCCATCACGGGCGAGAGCGCGTGCCGCATGCCGGCGCGGATCATCTGCCGGCGGATCAGCTCGGTCATCTCCTGGACCAGGTCCGGGCTCCAGGTCGCCGCGAGGCCCGTACCGGTCGGGAAGGACATGTGTCCGCCGGCCAGCAGGCCGCTGAGTGCTTCCTGGTGGAAGAGGATCGGGATGCCCAGGCGGGTGCGTTCGACGGCCTGCCGCTGCATGCTGCCGACCAGGTGCGCGAGCGTGTCCGGAGTGTCGACGATCAGCTGGGCGACGTGGCCGGGCGGATGGCTCAGCCAGTGCTCGGTCTCGGCGGTGTCGGATCCGTCGGCGCGGACCAGGGTCCACGGCATGACGGAGACGAGCTGGTGACACTTCTCCGTGACGGTCATCTCGCGCAGGAGCAGAGCGGCGCGCTCCGCTGCGGGCAGTCGGGTGTCGCGGTAATCCTCGGTCGCCATGGGTGAGTTCGTCCGTTTCTGTGGATGGTGGTGACTCCGGGGACGATCCGGCAGAGCACGGGCTGGGGCCCGTACTCACTTACTGTCAGGGCT
Source organism: Streptomyces fractus (assembly GCF_049844455.1). Taxonomy (NCBI): domain Bacteria; kingdom Bacillati; phylum Actinomycetota; class Actinomycetes; order Kitasatosporales; family Streptomycetaceae; genus Streptomyces; species Streptomyces fractus. The sequence continues at coordinate 1,488,132 of NZ_JBMYHI010000002.1, forward strand.
GTGCGGGCACTCGGCGGGTCGGGTCGGTGTGCCTACGGCAACGGGGCCGGGGTGTAACGGGCGGGCGCCCGCCCGGGGTTGACGACCAGCTCGGTTCCGGCCGGTGCGGTGCGCAGGGTGTCGAGCACCGCTGCCGCCACCTCGTCGGCGCCGAGCATGGGAATGCCGGCGGCGCGGAACCGCTCGCGGCCCGCGGCGGTCAGCGGGGTGTCGACCAGGCCCGGGCACACGGCGGAGAGGCGGATGCCCTCGTCGGCGAGTGTCCCGGACAGGGCCCGTACGAGTCCGATGACGGCGTGCTTCGTCATGGTGTAGATCGGGTCCTGGGGGACGCCCTTGAGGGCGGCGTGCGAGGCGGTGACGACGATCGTGCCGCCGTGTCGGCGCATCACCGGCAGGGCGGCCCTCAGGCCGTAGACCACCGAGTGCTGGTTGACCCCGACGACCTGCTGGTAGAGGTCGAGGTCGAGGGTTGCCGGGTCCTTGTCCGGGCTGTTGCGCCCGGCGTTCAGGACCAGCACATCGAGCCGTTCCCCTGCGGCGGTCACGGCGCGGGCCGACACCTGGGGGTCCGTCAGATCGCCGATGACGGCGGTGCCGTGGATCTCCGCGGCCACCTCGGTGACGGCCGGGTTGCGGTCGACCAGGACGCAGCGTGTCCCGGACGCGGCAAGCCGGCGGGCGACGGCCTCGCCGATTCCTCCCGCCGCTCCGGTGACGATCGCCGTTTCGGGCACGGTGCCAGGGACCGCGTCGGCGGTGCTGCCGGGCTCCGGGTCCCTCTCGTTCACGCGCATGTGTCGTACGTCCTTTCCGGCCCCCGCGACGGCGCGACGGCGCGACGGCGCGACGGTCATGGAGTGGGGTGCCTGCGGTGGGCTCAGGAGACGACGACCCGGACACGGGCCAGGGTGTCGAGTCGGCCGAAGGGGGTGTCGCGGTCCGCCGCGCGGTGGGCCGAGGCCCGCAGCGTGACGAAGTGCGTGCCGGGTTCGGCGAAAGCCTCGCGGCGCTCCAGGACGACCCGAGGCCCGGGAGCGATCGCCTCCACGGCCGCGAAGGCTCCGGTTCCGTCCAGGTCCCAGGCCGCGGCGACGACGCTGCCGCCGCCCGGCGGGCAGGTGATCTCCGCGCGCAGCAGCACTTCCTGACCGGCCTTGATGTCGGCCCGCGCTTCTGCGTCGGCGGTCAGGCGTGCCACCGGCTGGATGCCACGCCGGTCATGTGCGGCCTCGGGGACGTGGACCTGGCCCTCGTGGACGGCGTAGGCGGTCGTGGCGGGCGGCTCGGTGCCGTCCTCGACCCAGGCGGCCAGGTCCCGCAGGGCCTGGTGGAGCACGCCGAGGTAGGACACCGTGTGCGTGGGGTCCTCCTGGGCCTCGACGTCGCCGTGCAGGGCGTGATCGGTGTACCAGAGGCGGAAGTTGGCGCGCTCGCCGTCCTCGCCCAGGTGCTCACGCACGCGGGACCGGTACCAGTCGCCCTGCCAGGGGAAGGCCTCCCGGTCCAGCAGAGAGCACACCGCGATCATCTTGCCGTGGGGGCGGCCGGTGGGCAGGGCGCCCATCGCGGAGCCGGTGAAGAGCGGTCCGGCGAGGACGGGGCGCTGCGGGTGGCGGGGCGTTCCGTCGGCGTGCCGGAACTGGTCCCATACCGCGTACGCCGGACCCGGCACCTGGTGGCGGTGGTAGGTCTGGGCGGCGAGGAAGTCGCTGTTGTCGATCTCGATCTCGTCGCCGGGCGCGAGCAGCGCCGGGTCGGCGCCGCCGAGTTCCTGGGCGAGCAGAGCGGTGTCCCCGCGTACCTCGCTCAGCGGGAGGGACGAACCGGCGAGACGGCCGGAACGCACGGCCAGTTGGGCCCCCTGGGAGTCGGCCGGGGCTGGCGTCGCGAGCCGCAGCCCGGTGACCGTCTCGCCGGTGCTGTCTGCCGCGAAGGAGTTGTCGACGTTGCCGCGCGCCGCGCCGTCGTCCGTGCCGCCGACCGCCTGTGTGATCAGTTCGGCCACCGTGCTGCGGTGCCGTACCCGGTCTCGGTGGACCGAGCCGTCGGGGGCCGTGTCGGCGCCCAGGTGGCCGGGCTCGGTCCAGAAGTCGTCGAAGTAGCCGGGGTCCAGGGAGACGAGGCCGGAGTAGAGGACGCTGAACGCCTGGGTGCCCATGGTGCGGTGGCCGAACCAGGAGCGGGGCGGGAAGCCCATCCGCGTCGCTTCGGTGAGCGCGGCGCGCTGCTCGTCGTCGAGGCTCGCATACATGTCACCGCCGCCGGGCTCGACGGCGTCGGCGATGGTGTCGAGGTGTTCCCTCAGCACCCGTTGGGCGTGCATCCGGACGCTGAACACGTTGGGGATCGCCATCGGGCTGCCGATCACGTAGGGGACGAAGCCGTCCCACACACCCTCGGTGTTCTCGGCCGCGGCGAGGGTGCGGTAGCCGCCGCCGCTTCCGCCGTACAGGTAGCCGAAGGGGCGGTGGTCGCGCTCGTAGACCCGGGCGGCCAGTTCACGGGAGTACGCGGCGCAGGCGGCGTTGGCCCGGTAGGCGGCGACGGTGGGGTCGGCGTCCGAGCCCGGCTTGCCGTAGTTTGGGCCGCCGCCGTTCGTCTCCAGGAAGTACGCGCCGCTGCTGACGGCGAAGCCGATGCGGTCCTCCTGGCCGCGGGCGGACTGCGCCAGGTGTTCGCTCTCCGGCACCGGGGTGACGTGCTGGAAGAACCGGCCCTCGTACTGTTCGGTCGGCGGGAAGTACGCGGAGAAACGGGTGTCGGTGCCGTGGAAGCCGCCATGGACGTAGCGGTGGCGCACCGGTTCCGCGCGCCACTCGTCCACGTCCGTGTAGGGCGTACCGATGAGGCCGTCCGTGGCGCCCTGTCCAGCAGGGGCGTCTTCCTGAAGGTCCGTCATATGTCTTCCTTCATCAGGTACGGGGTCACAGGCCGACCCCCGGGTCGTCGAGCAGGGCGCGTGCCTGCATCCAGTTCTGGCCGGTCAACCGGCGCACGCCGTCGGCGAGCAGTCCGCCCGCGTCGATGTCGTTGTCGGTGACCTGCATCAGCGTCAAACCGTCGAAGAGCGCGGTGACTTGACGTGCCGTCGATTCGGGGTCGAGTCCGGGGTGCGCGAGACCCTCGCGCTGGCGGTGGGCGATCAGCCGGGCGAAGATCCGGACGCTGCGTTCGGTGCGGGCCCGGAAGTACGCGCCCGCCGGGTGACCGGGAGTGGCGGCCTGCCCCTTGAGCATCAGATACAGCCGTGTCCGCCGCTCGGTGCCGCTGACGAGAGCGGCGGCCTTCCGGATGCCGTCGAGGTCGAGGCGGGAGTCCTCCTCCTCGGCTCCGGACTCGGCCGCGCTCAGGTCGTCCGCCCGTTCCAGGGCGGCGACGAGGAGGTGGTCCTTGGTCGGGAAGTGGTAGAGGACGCTGGGCTCGGCCACGCCGGAGGACCGGGCGACCAGTGCGGTGGTGAGGTGCTCGTGCCCTTGCTCGTCCACCAGGCGCAGGACGGCGTCGGCTATCTGCTCGCGGCGCTTGCGGGACCGGGCGTAGGGCCCGCGTTTGGCGGCGGTGGGTGCGGTGGGTGCGGTGTCGGTCATGGGGGCACGGTAAGGCGCGGCGGCAGGGCGCTCCGTCATCGCACGCCCCGCAGCCGCAGAGTGGCCCCGACGCTGGCGATTCCGGCGAGGGCGCCGAAGACGAGCAGCAGGGTGTACGAGCCGCCGGTGACGACCAGCACGGCCGAGCCGAGCGCGGGTGCGAACGTCTGGGGAAGGGTCTGGGCCAGGTTGATCACGCCGAGGTCCTTGCCGACGCCGTCGGCGTCCGGCAGCACGTCGGCGGCGAGGGCGGCATCGACGCCGCTGAAGGCGCCGAAGGCGAGTGAGACGCCAGCCCAGACGGCGATGAACTGGCCCTGCGTGGACACCTGGGTGACCAGCAGCAGGCCGAGTCCGACGACGGCGCCGCCGAAGCACGCGAAGGGGCGTCGCCCGAAGCGGTCCGACAGCGGGCCCGCGGCCACGAGTCCGACCACCGTGAGGACCCCTGCGAACGCGCTGAGCGTGGCGACGGTGGCGGCCGCCGAGTGCAGGCCGAGGTCGAAGCGGCTCTGGGTGAAGTACAACAGTCGTGTCTGCAGGACCTGGTAGGCCATCACCACCAGGAGTCGTCCGACGCACACCCAGCGGAAGTTGTGGTCGCCGAGGCCGGCGACCATCGTCCGCCACACGGGCACCGGCTCGGCGGTGGCCGCCCCCGGACGGGGCTCGCCGCGGTTGTCGCGGTCGGGGGCGAGCAGGACGAACGCGATCGTGCCGGCCAGCACCGTGACGCCGAGGATCGTGCTGCCCACAGCGGGCTTGTCGATGAAGGCGGCACCGAGGAATCCCGCGGAGCCGGCCGCGATGGTGGTGGCCAGCCCGGTGACTCCGGAGATGGTGCCGCGGCGCTTGAGCGGCACCCGTTCCGGGAGCACCGTGCTGACCGGCATCAGCACGAGCGTGACGGCGAGTTGAGCAAGACTGAAGGAGAGCAGCAGGGGCACGGGGCCGGGTGCGAAACCGACCGCGGCGAACGCGACGGCCGAGCCCGCGCCGCCCGCGAGCAGCCACGGGGCGCGGCGGCCGAGCCGGTGGCGCGTGCGGTCGGAGAGCATGCCGATCGCGGGGCTGGCGATCATCGTGACCACGGCGCCGACCGAGGAGATGACGCCCAGCCAGGTCTCCTTGTGCGCCTCCCCGACCGCGTCCACGATCCTGACGGGCAACAGGACGGCGACGACGGCGTTGAGGGTCACGTAGACCGTCATCTGGGATGCCGTCAGGGCCAGGCCGATCCGCACGAGACCGACGCGCGGGGGGTGTGTCGCGGGCCCGGCGTCGCGGTGTGGCACGACTGGAGGTGATCCGACGGGATGCGGCCGATCGTTCACGGGCGTCTCCATTGCGGGAAGGTCTGCGGTGTCCGATGGACCCCAGAACGAAACCTGAGTGAAACACCGGGTTGTGGTGGCAACAAGAGGTCGGACGTCGAAATATCGCCGATGTCCGAAGCGAACTCCAACTGGCACTCATATTTGAGGTGTTGGGCAGGGCCGGCGGTGCGGAGCCGCCCCTTATCGGTCCTCGGCAGTCAACCGGACCGCCATGTACGGGCGCGCGGGCAACGGCAGGGTGCACGTGCCCTCGTAGCGGTCCGGGAGCGTCGTCACCGTCATGTCCCAGGTGTCGATGACCTCGGCCCGGAAGCGCGAACCGGCGGGCAGCACGAAGGTCCGCTGCCGGGGCTGCGTGACGCCGAAGTACGCGAGGAGGAGGCGACCCGGGACACCACCGACGGGCACGTCGAAGTCGGAGGGCAGCGGGTCGATACCGGGGGCGTCGGTCGGGAGCTGTTCGAGGATCTGCCGCAGGAAGGCGAGGCGGGGAACGCTCTCGCCCTTGAGGGCGCCGCCCTTGGACCACCACAGCACATCGTCGTCGGCCAGGAAGCACTCGCCATGGGTGACGTATCCGCCGCGTACGACGCCTTCCCAGCTCCGGCGGACCATCTCCTCGGCGCTGAGGTTGCCCCAGCCCCACTCGATGTCGCCCTCGTAGCCCATCTCGTCGATGGTCACGGGCTTGCCCCAGCGCTCCCGCCACTCGCGCGTCCTGTCCGGCGGCCGCTGGACGCTGACGTGTGTCACCCACTCCGCGCTGTGGTCCCACAGCTCCACCCAGTTGTGCACACCGACCAGGTGTCGGTGCGGGTCGTGGGCGCGGATGACGGAGGCGATGCGGTGCCAGTCGTCGAGGCTCTTCGACCACACGAGGTCGTATTCGTTGGCCAGCGACCACCACACGTTGGGGTGCGCGGACAGCCGGGAGACCACGTACCGCAGATAGCGGTCGTCCTGGGCGGGGCTCATCGCGGAGAAGCCCCACCGGTCGTACGGATGGAACAGGATCAGGTCGGCCTGGATGCCGAGGGCGCCGAGCTGCTCGATCCGCCGCTCCAAGTGCCGGAAGTACTCCGGGTTCGGGCGCTCGAAGTCCCAGCCCTTCTCGGGTGAGCCTTCGAAGGGGTAGCGCGGCGGCTCGTTCAGGTTGTGGGTGTAGGACTTGGGAAACACGCACATGCGGATCTTGTTGAACGGGCTGTCCGCGAGGGAGCGCAGTGTCTGTTCCTCCAGTACGTCTCCCTGGAGGGTCCAGGCGTACGCGGTGGTGCCCAGCGGGAGGAAGCGGGTGTCGTCGGCGTGCCGGAAGTGGCCGCCGCGGGCGCGCACCGGACCGTGGTCGTCCGGGCCGGCCGGGCCGCAGTGGAACGAGCCGGTGATCGAGTCGAGGGAGCGGGCGTTGCTGACCGTGCGGTACGTCCACTCGCCCTCCTCGTCCGGAAGCACGCGCATCCGGTACACGCCGTCGCCGTCGTAGAAGCCGTGGGCGGTCACGGTGCGTCCGCCGCGGCTGAACTCGGCGTGGAGCCGGACCTCGGTGAACGGGTTGCCGTGGTCGGACCCGTGCAATTCCACCTCGAAGGGGCGCAGGCGCACGGCAGTTGGGGCGGCGAGCAGGCGGGCGCTGCCGGCCTTCGTGCCCTCGTCCTCGTAGTCGGCGGACGGGAGGATGTCGGGTTCGGAGGCGTTGTCCGGCGCCGCGTCGGGGGCCGGTTCGATGGCCGCCAGCTCGGCGTAGAGGGCCTCGCGGGCCGCGGCATCCGTCCTGACACCTCCGACGATCTGGGTCACCTGAGCGAGGGTGCCGTGCCTCAACTGCACGTGTACGGGGTCGTTCTCGACGTCGGGGAGGTGGGAGCGCAGGACGGCGGCGGCGCGTGGGTCGCGCAGCAGGTCGCCGAGGACGGTGGACGGTCCATAGGTCATGGCGGGCTCCATGGTGTGGTGGGTCGACCGGGCGGCGTTGTGAACCGGCCGACGGCTTCAGGTGCGTTCATTGAGGTCTGCGGACTCGGACGAACGGGCGGCGGGCGGCCGGGGACTCGACCGCGACCACGGTTCGCACAGCAGGGCGGCCAGGGTCGCCGCCAGGCAGGCCGCCACGAGCGAGGCTCGAGCGCCGAAGGCACTGATCAGTACGCCGCTGAAGACCGATCCGAGGGCGTTGGCGGCGGTGACGACGCTGTTCATCCAGCCGAACGCCTCGGTGGCCGATTCGGGCGGCGTCAAGGACGAGAGGCGTTCGAAGAGTTGGGACATGGCAGGGGCGAGGGTGAGCCCCCAGCAGAACACCAGCACCGTCAGTACCGTCCGGCCCGGCGCGAACGGCAGGGTGGCGAGCCCGGCCGCCACGAACAGCATCAGATGTCTGAGCCGCGCCCGGTGGTGGGTCAGCGACCCGTAGACCAGTCCGCCGATCAGTGAGCCGAGGCTGCCGGCCGCGACCACGAAACCGGCTTCGGAGGCGACCTGGGAGCCGCTCACCGAGGCGATCACGCCGAGGGATTGGCAGGCGAGGGCGCCGTACAGCAGGGCGCCCGCGCCGAGGACGCGCGCGACGCCCGGATTGCGCAGCACCCGCCCGCTCTTGGGCCGGGGGCCACTGGTCCGGCGTCCGGTGTCGACGTTGCCGTCGCGTACGTAACCGAGGGTGCCGGCCAGGACGAGCACGGCACAGACGCCGAGCGCGAGGCGGGGGCCACCGAGCGCGGCGCACAGTGTGGTCGCCGGCGGGCCGAGCACGAAGATCAGTTCTTGCAGGGTGGATTCGAGCGCGAAGACGCTTTTGCGCCGCTTCTCGCCGACGAGGGCGGGCAGTACCGCCCTCACCGAAGCGGTGAGCGGAGGCGTGCAGAGCCCCGACAGGAAGGACAGCAAGGTCAGGACAACGGGCCCGAGGGGCGCCAGCACGATCGCGCCGACGGTGACGGAGTTGAGGACGGCCGTGATCGCCAGTACGCGGCGGCGGCCGTGCCGGTCGGCCCATCGGCTGAGCAAGGGGCCTGCGATGAACATCCCCGCCACGGTCGTGGTCGACACCAGGCCGGCCACGGCGTAGCTGTACCGCTCGTTGATGAGAATCAGCAGCGCGAGACCGGACATGCCCTGGTTGAAGCGGCCGAGGACCGAGGTGAAGAGGAGCCACGGCACGGACGGAACGCGCAGCAGGTCGCTGTAGGCCGAGGCCGGCACGGTCAGTCACCTGCCCGGCGGCGCCCGCAGGTCATGATCCGCCCTCGCCGCGATAGCGGAAGTCGGCGAAGGACACCGTGCCTTGTTCGGCGAAGACGCCGACGACGCGGCCGGTGAACGTCGCGGCGTTCTCCACCGACCAGAAGCGGCCGTCGAGTTCGGCGAGGAGGTGTTCGGTGCCGCCGCCGTCCACGACGGACAGCAGGATGCGGTCTCCGCCCGACAGCCACGGCGCCCCGGCGGGGGCCGGCGGCAGGGTGCGCAGCCGCAGCAGGACCCGTGTGTCGGGCACGTCGACGCTCCAGGACCGGTCGAGCGAGGGGATCCTCGCCTGTGCCGTGACCCGGGTGCCGTCGCCGGACGGGGCGTGCTCGGCGGTGAGCGCGATGGTGAAGTCCTCGTCGAACCGCAGCCCGAGGCCGCCCCGGCCGCTGCCGGGCTCCACGCCGGTCTCGAACGTGCAGTTCAGGTGGCGCTGGCGGCGTCCGACGAAGGTGGGCCGGAACGTGTCGATCCCGCCGTCGGCGTGCGTGGCGATGAGGGTGAGGCGGCCCCGGGGTCCTCCGGAGGTCACCAGGTCGGCGGGCAGGCGGCCCACCGCGAGCCAGCCAGGGTCGGTAATGCGGGCGCCTGCGGTGAAGTCGAAGTACTCATCGACCGGTTCGTGCCGGGGGTTGAGGCGCACCGGTGCCGGCTGCGGCCAGCCGTCGGCCCACGTCACCTCGGTGACATACGTTTCCCGGCCCAGGGGCGAGGCCGCGCCCGCGTACCGCGTTCCCAGCACGACCATGAGATCGGTGCCGTCCGGGCCCTCGACGAGGTCCGCGTGCCCGACGCGTTCCGTGCCGTGCGCGAAGCCCGCCCCGCGCAGCACCGGGTTGTGCGGCGCGGGTTCGAACGGCCCCTCGATGGACGGGCCGCGGGCGACGCTGACGGCGTGGCCGTGCTCGGTGCCGCCCTCGGCGATCAGCAGGTACCAGTGTCCGTCGCGCCGGTACAGGTGCGGCGCCTCCGGGGCGACCATGCCGACGCCCGACCAAAGGGATCGCGGCTCCTCCAGCGTCTTGCCCGCGGCGAGGTCGACGCGAGCCTGCCGGATGCCGTGGAAGCCGACCCATCGCACCCCGTCGAGCTCCAGGGTGCTGTACGTGACGTAGGCGGCGCCGTCCTCGTCCCAGGCGAGATCGGGGTCGATCCCGACGATGCCGTCGAGGGTGACGCCGTCGCTCCAGGGCCCCGCCGGGTCGTCGGCGGTGAAGACGACGCAGCCGCGCGGGCTGTCGACGATCGAGACGATGACGTGGAAGCGGCCGTCGTGGTGGCGGATGGTCGGCGCCCACACCCCGGCGGCGTCGGCGCTGCGGGCGATCCGCACCTGCTCGGGGCGCGTGGCGACATTGCCGATGTGTTCCCAGGTGACGAAGTCCATGCTGCGGTAGACGGGCAGCGCGGGCAGGTACTCGAACGTGGACGTCACGAGGTAGTACACCCCGTCGACACGTACGCAGCTCGGGTCCGGGTTGAAGCCGGGGATCAGCGGGTTGGGCAGCTCAGACATCGGTGGGCTCCAGCTCGAGAATGGCCGAGAGACGACGGGTCAGTGCGGCCATGCCGGTCGGGAAGCCCATCGGTGTCAGAGCGGTGGCGAGGTCGGTGACCGGGGCGTCGAAGTAGGGTGCGAGCCGGGCGGCGGCCTCGGTCTCCCCTCCGGGCAGCGCTCCGGTCTCAACTCCCGCCGCCACCACGGCCGCCCACAGGTCGGGGGCGTCGAGCAGGTCGCGGATCGTGGTGGGCCGGGCCTGCGCGACGGCGTCGCTCAGGGGATCGGCTGTCTTCCACTGGTGGTCGCCGTGTCCGACGGTCACGGCCTCGGGCCGCCCGGGCAGTTGGACGCACGCCGTGGCGCCGACCGGGACGCGGACGTCGAGCCGGAACGTGCCGTCGGCCCGCTCCCACGCGACGCGCGCCTCCCCGTAGGGCGTCAGGTGAGTGGCGGACGCCGAGGTCAGGTCGGCGCAGGGGCGCGGGTGCACCGCGACCTCCCGGTAGCCAGGGGCGGCGGGGGCGAGTCCCGCGACGGTGCGGTGCAGCCAGTCGGCCACGGCGCCCAGGGCGTAGTGGTTGAAGGAGGTCATGCCGCTGGGGTTGATCCGCCCGTCGGGCAGCATGCTGTCCCAGCGCTCCCAGACGGTGGTCGCCCCCATCGTGACGGGGTAGAGCCAGGACGGGCACCGGGTCTGCAGCAGCAGTCGGTAGGCGACGTCGGCCTGTCCGGTCGAGACGAGCGCGTCGGTCACCAGCGGGGTGCCGACGAAGCCGGTGCTGATGCGGTAGCCGCTCGCACGCACCAGGTCCGCTAGGCGCCGGCCCGCCAGTTCACGCTGATGCTCCTCCGGCAGCAGGGCCCACTCGATGGCCAGCGCGTAGGTCGTCTGCGCATCGGACAGGACACGGCCCGCTGGGGTCACGTACGCACGGGCGAACGCGGCACGCACTTCCTCCGCAAGGGCCGCGTACCGCGCGGCCGACCCCGCGTGCCCGAGCAACTGGGCGGCCTGTGCCACGAGTTCCGCGGATCGTGCGAAGTGGGCGGTGGCCACCACATCAGGGTCGGCCCTGGCCCGGGACGCGTCCTCGGGCGGGGCCGTCGGGTCGAGCCAGTCGCCGAACTGGAAGCCGCCCGCCCACAGCCGGTCGGGACCCGCGAGCGCCTCGAGCCGGTCGACCCAGGCGCGCATGCTCGGCAACTGGCGCTCCAGGATGCCCCGGTCGCCGGTCCGGCAATACAGCACCCACGGCACGAGGACCGCGGCGTCGCCCCATGCGGCTGCGGTCGGCGACGACATCCCGAGTACGTCGGGGACGACGAACGGCACTGATCCGTCCGGAAGTTGCTCGGCCGCGAGATCCGCGAGCCACGAGGACAGAAAGCCCGCACTGTCGTACAGGAAGGTCGCGGTCGGGGCGAAGACCTGGATGTCGCCTGTCCAGCCGAGGCGTTCGTCGCGCTGTGGGCAGTCGGTGGGGACGTCGACGAAGTTGCCGCGCGTGCTCCACACGACGTTCTCGTGGAACCGGTTGAGCAGTTCGTGCGAGGAGTGGAACCAGCCGGTGCGCCTCAGGTCGGTGCCGATGACCACGGCCTCGATGTCCTCGGCCCGCAGCCCCTCGACGCCCGACACCTCCGCGTACCGGAAACCGTGGAAGGTGAGGCTCGGTTCGAGTATCTCCTCCCCCGTCCCGGCCACCAGATACGTGTCGGTGGCCGCCGCCGACCGCAGGGGGCGGGTGCCGAGTTCGCCGTCCTCCAGGACCTCGGCGTGCCGGACGACGACCTCGCCGCCGGGCTCGAGGTCGCGCACGCGCAGCCGTACCCAGCCCACCGTGTTCTGCCCGAAGTCGACGAGGGTGCGGCCGGAGGGCGACGTCCACACCTTCTCCGCGGCGAGCAGGCAACTGACCCGTACCGGCGGCCCGTCGGGCGCCATAAGCCGCCCGTGTTCGGCCCGCACCACTTCGACTCCACGCGCCGCCGCACGCCAGTCGCCGCCGCGGCGGCGCAGGTCGCTGCGCTGACCGTCGTAGAGGTCGTCGGCGAGGACCTCGCTCTCGCGCGCCTCCCACGTGCCGTCGGTAGCGAGGACGTGGGTGCGACCGTCGGTGGTGGTGACCTCCAACTGCGCCAGGAGTGCCAACTGATCGCCGTACTGGGCCCGTTCATTCAGGAAGCCGAGCCGGCCGCGGTACCAGCCGTTGCCGAGCAGGACGTCCAGGGTGTTGGTGCCGCCGCGGATCAGGTCCGTCACGTCGTACGTTTGGTAGCGCAGCCGGTGGTCGTACGACGTCCAGCCGGGGGCCAGGACGTGGTCGCCCACACGTCGTCCGTTGAGGGTGGCTTCGTACAGGCCGTGTGCCGTGGCGTAGAGGCGGGCGCTTCGCACCTCCCCCGCCACCTTCAACGAACCGCTCAGGATCGGCGCCGGCATGCGAGGGCCACCGATACCGACCGGGGAGATGAACTCGGCGCTCCAGTCGGCGACTTCGAGCAGTCCGGCCTCGACGACCGTAGGGGCGCTCCACGCGCTCCACCACTCGCGACAGGAGACGCGCACGCGTACCGTCGCCGCCTCCCGCGAGCCGAGCGGCCGACCCGGCCACGGCACCAGCACCTGCTCCGTCGATTCGACCCGGTGGACCTCGACCTCCGCGCCCCGCGAAGTCTCGATCTCGTACGCGGTCTGCTGGTAGTCGGCGTCCGCCTGTGCGACGGACCAGGACAGACGGGGGGTGCCGGTTCCGATGCCGAGGATCGGCGCCGTATCGGTGTGGTGCTCGATCCGAGGTGCGCAGGGGGCAGCAGCCGCGACCATGCAAGTCTCCAGACTCATCAAGCGATCGGTGACCGGGCCCGGGCTCGGCGGGGGTCACTCTGCTGATGAGTGCCCGAGCGGACGGGAGGTGAGCTGGGTGACGGGCCGGTAGATAGTGTGTAACGTTCTACGACAGGGAGCGTAGGGAGCCCCCGAATTCATGTCAAGAGACCAGGGAGGCCCGGATCCATGAGCCCGCGCACGAACCCGCGTCGGACGAATCCGCGAAGGAATGCGGCGCTTGTAGCATGGCGCGAATGGACAACAGCGCTGCTGACGCCGACCCGCGCGGCAATATGACGACCGCGCGCGAGAAGGCGACGCAGCCGAAGGGGCGCCCGGGGAACGAGGACGACAGCCGGGCCCCCGGAGCGCGCCGCGTGACGATCCAGGACGTCGCGAAGGAGGCCCGGGTCTCCGTGTCCGCGGTGTCCAAGGTGCTGCGCGACGCGTACGGGGTCAGCCCGGAGATGCGCACCAAGGTGACCACGGCGATCAAGGAGCTGGGCTACCGCCCGCAGGCCGGGGCGCGCGCCATGCGCGGACGCTCGTACACCATCGGCGTCATGCTCGTCGCGCTCACCCACCCCTTCCAGCCCGAGATCGTCCAGGGCATCACCGATGAGCTGGAGCCCTCCCCGTACCAGGAGATCCTCATCACCGGCGGCCTGTCAGTGGAGCGGCAGCAGCGCAGCATCGAGGCGCTGATGGACCGCCAGATCGACGGGCTCGTCGTCATCGCGCCCCAGGCGAGCACCGCCTGGCTGGAACAACTCGGGTCCCAGCTGCCCACGGTGGTGGTCGCCCGGCACGGCGGAGCCACGGCGTACGACACCGTCGTGGACGACGACCAGGGCGGCGCCCGCCTCATGGTCGACCACCTGGTGGGCCTCGGCCACCGCCGGATCGCGCACACGACGCACCCCACCGGAGACCTCGAGCGGCCCTACGTCCTGTCGCACACCGCGCGCGCCGACGGCTACGCCAAGGCGATGAAGCGGCACGGCCTGGAGCCGGACGTCATCGAGTCCGAGTTCACCGAGGAGGGCGGCTACCGGGCAGCGGTCCAGGCACTGTCCCGGCCGACGCCCCCTACCGCGATCTTCGCGGGCGCCGACATCGCGGCGCTCGGGGTGCTGCGGGCGGCGGAGGAGCGCGGCCTGCGGGTGCCGGAGGACCTGACCGTGACGGGCTACGACAACGTGAACGCGTCGTCCATCGGCCGCGTCTCGTTGACCACGGTGGACCAGTCCGGCGCACTGACCGGCCGCACGACCGCGCGCCTGCTCCTCGAACGACTCGAGGGCCGCACCCAGCCGGTGCACTACGTGGTCGCGCCTCGGCTCGTGCCGCGGGAGACGAGCGCCGCACCGTCGAGCGCCACGACGGCTTCAGCAGGCAAGGCAACCAGGGCCCGCACACCCCGTTCCCCCTGACCGCACTCCGGTCGAGCACCGCTCCCGCCGGGAAGCCGCTGCTGACGCGCCCGCAAAGCGCGTGGTCGGCGCGCAGGCTACCGCCACGTTGCGCAACTGTTACCGCGCAGAGCGGGCGCGATCCCTTGACGCACCGGATCCGTCTCCGTACGTTGCCGCGTAGAACGTTGCACAAGATGCACGAACGCATCGTCCCGCCGACGCCGCCCCTCCCACGTCAGGATCTCGCGGCGCACGGGACTCATCTGTGCCGGCCGGCCTGCGACCAGCCCACTCCTCCTCTCCTGTTCTCTCGCCTCCGAAGGAGTCACGATGCGGCGCACCACCCGAACTGCTCGTGCGGCAATGGCCACCACCTCGGCCCTCGCCGCTCTGGCCGCACTCAGCGCCTGCACCGACGCGGGCACCACCTCGGGGTCCTCGGGGAAGGCCGGCGGCGGCAAGGACACACTCACCCTCGGGATGTCCCAGGACATCCAGGGCTGGGACATCACCGCACAGCCCAGTTACCAGGGTTGGGCCTCGTCTGCGGTGTACGACAACCTGCTGCGCTGCGACGCCGAGGGCAAGCCGCAGCCCGGAGCCGCCAAGTCCTGGACCTTCAAGCCGGACAACACGGGGGCCACCATCAAGCTGCGCCCTGGCATGAAGTTCACGGACGGCGCCCCCGTCGATTCCGCCGCCGTCAAGACGGCCATCGAGTACAGCAAGACGCACGGAGGCGGCGCCAACCGCTACAAGGCCATGAAGGTGTCCACGCCCGACGACCTCACCGTCGTCATCACGACAGACAAACCGAACCCGGTGCTCACCGCTCGGCTGTGCGATGTGCGGCTCGCCAGCCCCAAGTATCTGGCGTCCGGCAAGACGAACAAGGAGCCGGTGGGTTCGGGCCCCTACCGCCTCGACAAGTCGGCGACGACGAACGGCTCGGTGTACGCCTTCGTCAAGAGGAAGGACTACTGGGACTCCAAGTCGTTCCCGTACAAAAGGCTGCGCGTCAAGGTGATCACCAACGAGACGGCCGCCATCAACGCGCTGAAGACGGACCAACTCGACGGCTCACTGATCACCCAGGCCACATACAGCCAGGCGAAGAGCGCGGGACTGAAGATCCAGAGCAAGGTGAACGGGGTCGCCCGGTTGCTGCTGACCGACCACCAGGGCAAGAAGATTCCGGCCCTCGGAAACCGTGATGTGCGCCGCGCGATGAACATGGTCTTCGACAAGGACGCCATGGCGAAGAACCTCTACCGGGGCCTCGCCGAGCCCACCGCTCAGATCTTCCGCAGCGGCAGCAGCGCTTATCTAGAAGGCCTCAAGGACCCCTACCCGTACGACGTGAAGGCCGCCAAGAAGCTGATGGCGAAGGCCGGTTACAGCAAGGGATTCAGCCTGGAGATTCCCTTCATGCAGGGGCAGAACATCGACTCCCTGATGCCGGTCGTCAAGCAGCAGCTGGGTCTGCTGACCATCAAGGTGAAGCAGAAGAACCTGTCAGGACCGAACGCCATCACCGAGCTGCTCAGTGGCAAGTACCCCGTGCCCATGTGGATGCTCGGCAACTATGGTGACTCGCGCCTCGACATGGCCGACTACGTCCTTCCCGACGGCATCTGGAACGTCATGCACGAGAAGGACCCGAAGATCGCGGGGCTCTGGAACAAGATCCAGACCGAGACGCCCGCGGAGTCCGTCAAGGACCAGCAGGCCGTCAACAAGTACCTCATCGACCAGGCGTGGTTCGTGCCGCTGGCCGCCACCCGGACGTTCTACGCCTACAGCCCCAAGGTCAGGATCCAGCCCTCCACGGACCCCGCCGGCCTGCACCCGATGCTGTGGGACTTCAAGTAGCCCGCCGGATCCGACTGCCTCGAACTCTTCGAACGTAAGGAGCCGCAGGTGTGGGGTGCTGCAGCGAAGAAGCTGGCCCGCTCGGTGGGCGTACTGCTGCTGGTCAGCTTCGCGACCTTCACTTTGATGTACGGGAACGGGCCGGGGATCGCCCGGGCGGTCCTCGGGTCGAGAGCCACGGACGCCGACGTTCAACGGGAAGTGGTCCGGCTCGGTCTTGACGATCCGCTCCTGGTGCAGTTCTGGCACTGGCTGGGCGGCGTCGTCACGGGTGACTTCGGTAATTCCTTCTTCACCGGCCAGTCGGTGAACTCGGCGCTCGCCTCCCGCGTCCCGGTGACACTGGCCCTGATCGTCCTGTCGATGCTGCTGACCGCGGTGATCAGCGTCCTCATCGGCGTCGCCGCCGCCGTCCGCGGCGGCTGGCTCGACCGGGTGGTGCAGTTCCTGTCGGTCCTCGGCGCGGCCGTGCCGCCGTTCATCATCGCCATCGGCCTGGTCTTCGCCTTCGCGATCTCGGTCCGGCTGCTCCCGGCGACCGGCTATGTCTCGCCGGACCAGGGCCTCGGCGGCTGGCTGGCGTCGGTGACCCTACCGGTGCTCGCACTGCTCGCCGGGTCCGTGGCCAACGCCGCCGCCCAGTTCCGCGGGGCCGTACGTGACACCCTCGCCCAGGACTTCGTCCGGACCCTGCGGGCCCGCGGCATCCCGGAGTCCCGTGTGGTCTTCCGCCATGTGCTGCGCAACGCCGCGGGCCCGGGTCTGACGGCTCTGAGTCTGCAGACCCTCGGCCTGATCGGTGGCGCGGTCATCATTGAACAGGTCTTCGCTCTGCCGGGGTTGGGCGACCTGAGCAACACCTCCGCCCAGAAGGGTGACGTCCCCGTCGTCATGGGCTGTGTCCTGGTGACCATCGTGATCGTCCTGATCGTCAACCTGCTCGGAGACCTGGTCACCGCCTCGGTCAACCCGAAAGCGAGGAAGCGATGACCTCGGTTCCCGAGATGGCAAGCACCGTCGCGGCCGCACCGCCGGACAAGGAACGCTCCTTGGCCCGGCGGCTGTTGACGAACCCGCAGTCCGCGATCTGCCTGGCGTTCCTGCTGTTCGTGATCGTCCTCGGCCTGTCCAGCCCCTGGCTGGCCCCGCACGGCCCCAACGTGACGGACATGAACGCGGTGAACGCGGCCCCCTTCTCCCCCGGGCACCCGCTGGGGGCAGACGCGACGGGCCGGGACATCCTGTCCCGCCTCATGTACGGCACCCGGCAGACGCTGCTCGCCTGCGTGGTGGTGCTCGTGGTCTCCGGGCTGCTCGGCGTGGTGAGCGGCCTGATCGCCGGTTTCTACCGGGGCCGATTCGAGGCCGTGTCGAACTGGGTCTCCGACGTGATCATGTCTACGCCCGGCATCATCCTGCTCATCGCCCTGTATACGCGGACGGGCGCCAACATCGTCGCCGCGATGGCCACCTACGGACTCATCGTCGCGCCGTCCTACTTCCGGCTGGTCAGGTCGGTCGCGGTGGGAGTGCGCACGGAGCTGTACGTGGACGCGGCGAAGGTGGTCGGGCTCTCCGACGTACGGATCGTGGGCCGTCATGTGCTGTGGGCGGTCCGCGCCCCGGTCATCATCCAGAGCTCGTTCGTCCTCGCCTCGGCCATCGGCATCGAGGCGGGCATGGGCTTCCTCGGCCTCACCGACCCGGCCAAGGCGTCGTGGGGCGGCGTTCTCCAGGAGGCGTTCGGCAACATCTACAACAACCGGGCCGGCGTGCTGTGGCCGGCGCTGCTGATCAGCCTGACCGTCCTGGCCCTCGTACTTCTGGGCAACGCCCTGCGCGACATCCTCCAGTCGTCGGGCCGCGGCAGGGCCCCGTCGCCCCGTGCCCGCCGCGCGCTGCTCGACCGGGCGCGCGCCGAACACCCCGCGGTTGCCGAGGCACCGGCGGACGACGCACTGGTGTCGATCCGCGCATTGCGTATCGGATACCCGGACGGCGAGGGCGTGAGAGAGGTCGTGCACGGTGTCGACCTCGACGTCCGGCGCGGTGAGATCCACGGCCTGGTGGGCGAATCGGGGTCGGGCAAGTCACAGATCGCCTTCGCGACGCTCGGTGTGCTGCCCCGGGAGGCCTTCGTCCTCGGCGGCAGCATCACGATGGGCGGAAAGGACCTGCTCGCCGACGAACAGCACCTGCGGGAGCTGCGGGGACGCCGCATCGCCTACATCCCGCAGGAGCCGATGTCGAACCTGGACCCCTGCTTCACCGTCGGCGCCCAACTCACGTACGCCCTGCGCGCGGTGAGGAGGATGACCAAGCCGGAGGCGGAGCGGGAGCTGCTCACGCTGCTGGCCCGCGTCGGCATCAAGGACCCCAAGCGGGTCTTCGGCCAGTATCCGCACGAGATATCCGGCGGCATGGCCCAGCGGGTCCTCATCTGCGGCGCGGTGGCCTCGGATCCCGAGCTGATCGTGGCGGACGAACCGACGACCGCCCTGGACGTCACCGTGCAGGCCGAGGTCCTGGAACTGCTGCGGGAACTGCGCGACGAACGCGGCCTCGCCATGGTCCTGGTCACCCACAACCTCGGTGTCGTCGCCGACATCTGCGACACCGTCAGCGTCATGCGGGACGGCCGTATCGTCGAGCGCCACACCGTGGACGCCCTGTTCGACTCTCCTGAGCAGGACTACACCGAGGAACTGCTCACATCGGCACGCCGTGTCGAGATCGCGGAGGTGTGACGTGCCGGAACCCGTACTGAACGTTGAAGGTCTGAAGGTCGCTTACGGCGGTACGCGCCGCGGTGGCGGGACCGTCGTCATCGACGGAGTCTCCTTCGACCTGCACGCCGGCGAGACCCTGAGCCTGGTGGGCGAGTCGGGCTCGGGCAAGACCACCATCGGCCGCGCGATCCTCGGGCTCGCCCCGGTCACCGGCGGCACGATCTCCTTCCGCGGCAGGACCATCAGCAACATCAAACGGGCCGAACGCCGCAAGGTCGCCCATGACATCCAAGTGGTCTTCCAGGACCCCTATTCGTCGCTGAACCCGTCGATGACGGTGGAGGACATCCTCGTCGAGCCGCTTGCCGCGGCCCACGTCGAGGGCGCCCGTACCCGGGTGCGGGAGCTGCTCGACGCCGTCGGTCTGCCGTCCGACGCGGGGCGGCGCTACCCCCGCGAGTTCTCCGGCGGGCAGCGTCAACGCATCGCCATCGCCCGCGCGTTGGCCCTGGACCCCTCGGTGATCATCTGCGACGAGCCGACCAGTGCGCTGGACGTGACCACACAGGCCCGCGTACTGACCCTGCTGCAGGACATCCAGCGCCGCACCGGCGTGGCTTACCTGTTCATCAGCCATGACCTCGGCGTCGTGCACGAGGTGAGCAACCGGATAGCCGTCCTCCACCAGGGGCACATCGCCGAGATCGGCACGGCCCATGCCATCGCGACGGATCCGCAGCACCCGTACACCCGCAAGCTGCAAATGGCGGCTCCCGTCGCGGATCCGAAGAAGCAGCGCATCCGGCGCGCCAAGCGCATGGCCGATCCCTGGTGGCATGGCGAGCGACACATGGCGGGGACGGAGCACACGGAAATATAACGGGGGAAATAATTGTTTCGGACAATAGTTGCTGACGTCCTCAGTGTGCCCCATGCTGTTCAGCGTCAGATTCTCACCGTCCGATCCACCCGTGATCCGCCCGTGACCCGCCCCCCGATCCACCCCGGAGCCCGCCATCACCGACAACCAGGCGCCGTGGATGCGCGCGCTGAACTCCGACGCCGGCTATCTGCTGTACCGGCTCGGCATCCACTCGGGGCGGTTGTTCAACGCCACGTTGGAGGAGTTCGGCCTGCGGCTGCGGCACTACGCGTTGCTGCGCTACCTCGCGACCGCCGACGGCACCCTCCAGCGGGAGCTGAGCGAACGCCTCGGGTACGACCCAAGCGCCATCGTCAGTCTCGTCGACGACCTGCAGCGTCTCGGGCTCGCCGAGCGTCGCCCGGCCCCCGGCGACCGCCGCAGCCGCATCGTCGTGCTCACCGAGCGCGGCGCCGATGTGCTGCGCGAGACCGACAAGGGCAGCCGTCGCGTCGTCGACGAGCTGCTCGCCCCGCTCGACGCCGCCGAGCGCGAGACGCTCCACGGGCTCCTCGCCCGCGTCGCGGAAAGCGCTCAGGGCTGACAGCCGTGACGTCGGGACCGGACGTCCAGGAGACGGGTCGGCGGTCGGCCGCCCGGCGGCTGCTCGCCGTGCTCGGCGCCTTCGACCACAGCAGGCCCGCGCTCAGCCTCACCGGCATCTCCCGGCGGGCCGCTCTGCCGCTGGCCACCACGCACCGGCTCGTCGGCGAACTCGCCGCGTGGGGCGCCCTGGAGCGGGACGCGGCGGGCCGCTATCACGTCGGCCCGAAGGTCTGTGAACTCGCCGCGCTCGCCCCGCGCGGACTCGCCCTGCGCGAGGCTGCGCTGCCGCACCTCGACGACCTGTACGACGTCACGCACGACACCGTGCACCTCGCGGTCCGCGACGGCCTCGACGCCGTCACCATCGAGCGGGTGTCCGGCCGTCGGCCCGTCGACGTACGCGGCCGGGCCGGGGCCCGCGGGCCGCTGTACGCCACCGGGGCCGGCCTGGTGCTGCTCGCGCACAGCGCCCCGGCCCTTCAGGAGCAGTTGTGCGCACGCCCGTTGCCCGCGCTCACCGCGCACACCCTCACCGACCCCGCGCTGCTGCGCCGCACCCTCGCTCAGGTGCGGCGCAACGGTTGCGCGCTCGCGGACCGGCAGCTCGCGGACGACCTCGTCTCGGTGGCGGCCCCGGTGCGCGGGGCGCGCGGCGAGGTGGTGGCCGCCGTGTCCCTCGTCCGGTCGGCCCAGGGCGAACCGCCGGTCGGGCTCGGGCCGTTGGTACGGGTGACGGCGCGCGGGATATCGCGGGCGTTGGGGTGGACGCCGTGAATCTCGCCGCCGTCGCCTGAACTCCCTTATTTCGTCAGGGAGTCAGGGTTTCCCGCGCTATCGGCGTTCTTCGTCTCGGACTCCGCGTCGAGTTCCTCCGGTGTCCTGCGTTCCGTGCGCAGCACCGCGACCACCAGGAGCGCCGCGAGGGCCGCCGCCGCGCCGCACACCACGTAGCCGATCGAGTAGCCGTGGCCGAGGGCCTCGAACGCGTACGATGTCGCGCTGCCCGGCGGGGAGTTCGGCGGCACCGAGTTGAGGGCGAGGGGGCCGCCCTCCGCGAGGACCTCACCGGCCGCCTCCTTGGCGTGCGGCGCCAAGTGGGCGGCTCCCAGGGAGGATTGGAGGCTGGACGCGGCCTGGCCCAGCGCCACCGCGCCGATGACGGCCGGGCCGAGCGTGAAGCCGAAGTCGCGCAGCAGGTTCGTGGTGGCGCTGGCCATCCCCGCCAGGTGCGGCGGCGCGGCCGTCACGGCCGTCGTGGTGAGCGACGACACCGTGAACGCAAACCCGATGCCGACGAGGCCCAGCGGCACGATCAGCGAGGGCAGCCCGCGGTCGTTCACGTCGAGGGTCGCCGCGACGAAGTCGCCCGCCGCCATCAGGACCAGGCCCCCGGCGAGCAGCATGCGTGGCGCCACCCGGTGCAGGAGCCGCGTGGTGAGCGGCGTCAGGACCGGCGTGAGCCCGTTGAGCAGAAGGAACGCGAAGGCGGTGCGCATCGGGCTCTGGTGCTGGATCGGGCCGAGCCGGATGCTCGTGGCGTACGCCGTGCCGAGGAAGGCGAACATGCCGACGACGGCGACGATCGACGCGACGGCGAACGACCGGTCCTTGAACAGGGAGAGCCGCAACAGCGGCGAGCGCGCCCGCCGTTCGGCCAGCACGAACAGCACGAGGAACACCGCCGCGACGCAGAACGCCACCACGACCCCGGCCGAGCCCCAGCCGTCCTCGGGCCCCTGGATCACCCCGTACAGCAGCGCGAACGCGCCCACGCCGATGGTGATCTGACCACCCACGTCGAGCGAACGCCCCTCGGGCGCCGATGAGTTGCGGGCCAGCAGCGCGCTGACGACGGCGCTGACCACGGCCAGACCGGTGACCACGACGAACGACGCACGCCACGAGCCGTACGTGCCGGTGATCCCGCCGAGGAGCGGCGCGAGGAAGCCGCCCGCGGACAGGCTCGACGCCCACAGCGCGATGGAGCGGGTGCGGCGCGCGGGGGTGTCGCTCGCCGCGGCGATCATCGCGAGCGACGTCGGGAACAGCGCCGCCGCACCGAGCCCCGCCAGCGCCTGCCCCACCCACAGCTGGTGGATGCCGGAGCTGGCCGCTGCCACCGCCTCACCGGCGGCCAGCAGCAGCGCCCCGCCGACGAGCAGGCGCTTGCGGCCGAACAGGTCGCCGAGGACGCCGAAGGTCAGCTCCAGGACGGTGACCGGGAGCAGGAACGCGTCGGAGATCCAGGTGAGTTGGGAGCCGACCGGGTGCAGGTGCTCCTGGAACAGGCCGTTGAGCGTGGCCGGCAGGGCGATGCCGATCTGCGCGAGGCACACCGCGAGGCAGCCGGCGATCAGCGTGCCGACCGCGGTGAACGTGCCGGCCGCTGGGCGTGGTCTGGGTATGGACATGGTCATCCCTGAAGCGAGAGGAGTGGGGAACTTCTTGGAGCGGGGGATCAGCTGTCGTGGCGGCGGCGCGTGTCTGCGCCGTTCAACTCGCCCGGCCGGAACGGCACATACGCCGCCCCGTCCAGACCGAGCCCGAGTGCCGACTTCTGCAGGGCCTGCGGCGTCGTGGACCCGTCCCAGTGGCCAAGGGAGACCCGCCGGTCGATCGCGTGCACCGCGGCAACGGTCTCGGAGGTCGTGAACGTGCAGTGGCCGGTGCGGGCGACGTACGCCTGGCGCAGCAGCCCCTGGTCGCCCGCGGCGCGCACCCGCCCGGCGAAGACGTTCTCCTGCTGTACGGGCACGAGGTTGTCGGCGGTGGTGTGCACGTCGAGCAGCGGCACGCCGAGGGACTGTCCCGCGGACGAGCTGCGCTCGGCGGCGGCGACGGCCTTCGGGTCGGCGGCGGTGCGCGCACCGTTGGCCAGTGTGCCGAGGTCGGCGTGCAGGTCGAGCCCGGCCTTCCGGTACAACTCCCGTACCTGCGGGGCGTGTTCGGAGTCGTTCAGCAAGGCCGAGTAGTCGGTGCGGGTGTTGTCGGAGTTGTTGCCGCCCGCCGACTGCTCCATCGCGTACCGGCCGCCCTCGACGAACGACAGGATGCCCTGCGCGAGCCATCCGTACTGCTGGTCCTCCTGGCCCTGCGCGTCGTCGGAGGCGGGCGGGGTGTCGCCGGACGACCAGGCCGGGAGGTTGAAGTAGGCGGCGGCGAGCGCGATGCGGGCACGGCCGGCCGCGGTCTGCTGCGCGTCCTTCACGGCGGCGGTGAGCCGGGTGGCGGTGGCGGCGGCGTCGGCGTCGCTGGTGAACCCGGTGAGCTTGACCTGCTCGCCGGGGAGCAGCAGGTGGGCGAGCGTGTACTCGGCGTTGAGCTGATAGTTGTCGAGGTCGTTGCCGCCCGCGACCAGCCCGCACAGTCCGAGCGCGCCGTCGATGCGGCCGGCGCCGTCCCGGGCGATCTGCGCGTTGACGAGACCGCCCATCGACTGGCCGACGGAGATGGTCCGACTCGGTTTCGAGACGGCCTTGCCGAACGCCTTCTGAGTCTCGAACTGGTCGCGCTCGGCGCTGTTCAGCGCCCAGTTGGAGCCGTGCGGGTCGTAGGACGAGCCCGCCAGCGCGTACCCCTCGGCGAGCAGTCGCTCCTTCACGGCGGGACGCGGGGCGTCCTGGGCGACGGTCGGGCCGAACCCGTGCGAGAAGAGCAGCAGCGTGCCGTTCCACTGGGCCGGCACGTCACCGATCCAGGTCGCGCCGTCGGAGAGGGTGCCGGTCAGCTGCCGGTTCCCGCCGTCACCGGTGTCCGCCGACGCGGCGGCGACCGGGAGGGTGCAGGCCAGAACCGTGGCGGTCGCGAGGACGGCGAGGGTGCGGGGATGTGCTGCGGGCATGTACGCACTCCGTTCGTGAGGGGCGGCCGGACGGCTGCCGCGAAGTGCGTGGAATGTATTTCTCAATAATTGTCGACGTCAATGATCTGGACGCGCAGAACCGCGCGCGCTTCCGCCTCATGGAAGACCAGGTCTGCCGGAAGTGGCGGGCCGGCCCGTGCGGTCGTGGGCCGGCCCGCCACCAGTGACCTCTACTCGCTCACCTCACTTCCCCCAACTGCTCCCCAACCGCGTCAACGAGGCACTGCGGAGCCGCACCTCGCCGCCGGCCGCCGCGAACTCGACCCCGTCGGACTCGACGTACCTCGGGTACACGCGGGCCGTGAGCGACTCGCCGTCCCCGGTGAAGACCTCGACCGAGGAGCGGTCGATGAGTACCTCCAGGGAGAGGTGGCCGTCGACGGGTTCCACGTGCGCGCTGTGGGTCGCCGCGGTGCCGTAGCCCGACCCGGTCGTGTCGAGGGTCAGCGTGCCGGTGGATTTGCTGTAGCGCAGCTCGGTGGCCTCGCTGCCGTCCGGGGCCGCCTTGAGGCGGACCGTGACGGTGTCGGCGGTGGTGCCGGCCACGTCGATGTCGGCCTTCAGACGGGCGACGTCCGCCCGTCCGAGGCGCCAACTGCCGGTCACCGTCTTGTTCTTGGCGGATGCCACGGTGCCGCCCGCGAGCGAGGCGACCTCCTTCACGGGGCGCTGGCCGAGCCCGCCGTCCGCGCGCAGGAACAGCTCGCGGG
Organism: Streptomyces fractus; assembly: GCF_049844455.1. NCBI lineage: Bacteria > Bacillati > Actinomycetota > Actinomycetes > Kitasatosporales > Streptomycetaceae > Streptomyces > Streptomyces fractus. The sequence continues at coordinate 1,512,686 of NZ_JBMYHI010000002.1, forward strand.
TGACGGACTGCGCGCCCGCCCAGCCGTTCACCCGGGTCGGTTCCTTGTCGTTCCAGTCGCTCATCCAGGAGACGAGCAGCTCACGCCCGCTGTCGTCGCGGTAGGTCTGGGCGGCGTAGGTGTCTCCGGCGCCGTCGAGGACGCCCTTCTTCTGCGCGGTGAACGTCTTCCCGTCGTACGTGCCGACGGCGTAGTGCTGCACGGAGGCGCCGCCCTCGTTCACGGAAGTGAGCAGCACCCACTTGCGGCCCTCGCCGGAGCCGGACGGGGCGTCGAGGGGGAAGAGGTTCGGGCATTCCCACATGGCGCCGTCGCCGTCGCCGCCGCTCGCCAGCACCCCTTCGTACGTCCATGAGTCGAGGTCGTCGGAGGCGTACAGGAACACCTTCCCGTGGCCGCCGTCGCCGGACCCGACGATCATCTTCCAGCGTCCGTCGGTGGGGTCGCGGAACACCTTCGGGTCGCGGAATCCGGCGGAGGAGCCGGCGGGCGGGGTCTTGATGACCTCGCGGGGTGTGTCGAAGGTGACGCCGTCGGTGGAGCGGGCGGTCTCCACCGTCTCGGGGGTGGCGCCCGGGTGTGCGCCGGTGTCGGTCGAGCGGGTGTAGGCGACGACGAGCCAGCCGTCCGTGTCGACCACCGAACTGCCGCTGAAGATGCCGGAGTTGTCGGTGGGTGTCGCGGGTTTCGGCGGGTACAGGGCGACGGGCAGATTGCGCCAGTGGACGGCGTCGGCGCTGTCGGCGTGCGCCCAGTGCATCGGGCCCCACTTGGGGGCGTCGGGGTTGAACTGGCTGAAGAGCTGGTGACGCCCCTTGAACTGGACGAGCCCGTTCGGGTCGTTGATCCAGCCCTGGTAGGGCGTGTAGTGGAACTGCGGGCGCAGCGGGTCGGCCGAATAGGTGGCCTTCTTGGGCTGGTTGGCCTGGCCGAGGGCGCGGAAGGTGAGGCCGTTGTCGTCGCGGGTGGCGGCGGATCCGGTGCGGATGTCGTCGACGTTGAGGTGTCCGAAGCCGCCGGTCTTGCGGTCGACGACCTCCAGGTGGACGCCCTGCCCCCGCCATGCGGAGGTGTCCCAGAGGATCCGGACGTACGCCTCGTCCTCGGGACCCGTCTGCTTGAGGAGCTGCGCGCCGTCGCTGTCCCGTACGAGGGCGACGTACAGCTTGTCCGGGTCCCAGCCGCCTCCGACGAGGAAGCTCAGGCGTGAACCCGCGCTGAACGAAGACGACTTGAGGGTTCCGGTGGCGTCGTCGCCGGCCGCGGCGAATCCCCACAGGTGGTGGGCGCCTTTCTGGTGGAAGGGCAGCTTCGTGTCCCAGTACGTCGTGGCGTCGGTGACCGCGCCGGGGCCGAAGGCGTCGCCGGTGGCGGTCCATCCGGTCAGGTCGCCGGTCTCGAAACTCGGATTGAGCGGGGCGGTCGTTCGGGGCGCGGACTGTGCGGCCGTCGTCCCCATGGCGACGACCAGAGCGGTCGCGACCAGGCAGGTCATGGTGCGGGGCGATCTCAGTGGTGATCTTGAGCGGCTCATCTGGGTGGCCTCCGATGCCAACTCGTTACGAGCAAAGGGCATTGACGGGGTGCGCCGCGGAGTCCATCATCCTGCTCTGTCGATGTCAACGTTGACATAAGTCAACGCTGACACCCTGTGTGTCTGGTTGAGGAGCCGCGCCATGAAGCGCAATCGCACGACGGTCCTGCTCGCCTGTACGGCGTCCGCCACCCTGCTGCTCACGGGCTGTGGGGAGGGCGCGAAAGGCTCCGCGGGAGGGGGCGGGGGCAAGGTCAAGGTCGGCCTGATCACGAAGACGGACACCAACCCGTTCTTCGTGAAGATGAAGCAGGGCGCCGAACGCGAGGCGAAGCGGACGAGATCCCAACTCATCACCGCGGCGGGCAAGTTCGACGGTGACAACGAGGGCCAGGTCACCGCGGTGCAGAACATGGTCGCGTCCGGCGTCAAGGGCATCCTGATCACCCCGAACGACTCCAAGGCCATCGTCCCCGCGCTCAAGCAGGCCCGAGACAAGGGTGTCCTGGTGATAGCCCTCGACTCCCCCACCGAGCCGCAGTCCGCCGTGGACGCGCTGTTCGCCACGGACAACCTCAAGGCGGGCGAGCTGATCGGCCGGTACACCAAGGCCGCCATGAAGAACAAGAAGCCGAAGATCGCCACGCTCGACCTCGCGCCGGGGGTCGCCGTGGGGCAGCTCCGCCACGACGGCTTCCTGAAGGGCTACGGCCTCGGCAAGAAGGACCCGGCGATCGTCTGCCAGCAGGACACGGGCGGCGACCAGGCCAAGGGCCAGACGGCGATGGAGAACTGCCTGCAGAAGGCGCCCGACATCAACGTCGTCTACACCATCAACGAGCCGGCCGCCCTCGGCGCGTACACGGCGCTCAAGGCGAAGGGCCGCGAGAAGGACGTCCTCGTCGTGTCCGTCGACGGCGGCTGCACCGGCACGCGAGCCGTCAAGTCCGGTCAGATCGCGGCGACTTCGCAGCAGTACCCGCTGCTGATGGCGTCCAAGGGTGTCGCGGCGGTCACCGCGTACGCCAAGGACAAGTCGACGAAGCCGAAGGGGTACGTGGACACGGGCGTCCACCTGATCACCAACGAGCCGCAGGCCGCGGTCGACTCCAAGGACACGTCGTACGGCCTGAAGAACTGCTGGGGATAGGCCCCGGGGCTCCGGCCCGGACCCCGCCGTTCAGTTCATGACCACCACCATTGGGACGCCCATGACCACCACCACGCCACCCACTACGCCACCCACCACGTCCGCCGCCGCGCTCGACTGGCGCAGGCTCACCACCCACCCCACCGCGGGGCCGCTCGTCGCCCTGCTCGCGGCGTGTGTCTTCTTCGCCGCGCAGTCCGACGAGTTCCTCTCCGGAGGAAACCTCTCGCTCGTCGTCCAACAGGTCATGGTCGTCGGCACGTTGGCCCTCGGCGAGACCCTGATCATCCTCACCGCGGGCATCGACCTGTCCTGCGGGGCGGTCATGGCGTTCGGCGCGATCGTCATGACCAAGCTCGCCGCGGACGGCACCCTGCCGCCGCTGGTCGCGATAGCCGTCGGCATCGCGGTCTGCGCGGCCTTCGGAATCGCGAACGGCGCCCTCGTCACCTACGTCAAACTCCCGCCGTTCATCGTGACGTTGGGCATGCTGAACGTCGCCTTCGCCCTCACCCACATCTACTCCGACGAGCAGACGATCACGAACCTGCCGGGCCCGCTCACGGCGCTCGGCCAGACGTTCCCGATGGGCCGCACCGACATCACGTACGGCTCGATCCTCACCATCGGACTCTTCCTCGTCCTCGCCTACGCGCTCGGCCAGACAGCCTGGGGCAAGCACACGTACGCGCTCGGCAACAGCGACAACGTCGCCCGCCTCACCGGCATCCGCACCACCCGCCTGCGCCTCGGCATCTACGCGCTGGCCGGTGTCGTGTACGGGATCGCGGCTCTGCTCCTCGTGTCCCGTACGGGAGTCGGCGACCCGAAGGCCGGGCAGACGGACAACCTGGACGCCATCACGGCGGTCGTGATCGGCGGCACGTCGCTGTTCGGCGGGCGCGGCGCCGTCCTCGGCACGCTCGTGGGCGCGCTCATCGTGGGTGTGTTCCGCAACGGCCTGCAACTGATGGGGGTCGGCTCGATCTACCAGACGCTGATCACCGGAGGCCTCGTCATCCTCGCCGTCACCGTCGACCAGTTCTCCCGCAGGAAGGCCAGCCGATGACCGAGCCCACTCCCGTGCTGCGCGCCCGCGGCCTGGTCAAGCGCTACGGACATGTCACCGCGCTCGACGGCGCCGACCTCGACCTCATGCCCGGCGAGGTGCTCGCCGTCATCGGTGACAACGGCGCCGGCAAGTCGTCCCTCATCAAGGCGCTCACCGGCGCCGTACAGCCCGACGAGGGCACCATCGAGGTGGACGGCGCGCCGGTCCGCTTCCGCGGCCCGCTCGACGCCCGCCGGCACGGCATCGAGACCGTGTACCAGGACCTGGCGGTGGCGGCGTCGCTCGACATCGCGTCGAACATGTTCCTGGGGCGCGAGCTGCGCCGCCGGGGACCGCTCGGCTCCGTGTTCCGCATGCTCGACAAGAAGCGGATGCGGGAGGAATCGGCCGCGCACATGGCCGAGTTGAAGATCGGGCTGCGCTCGCTCACGCAGTCCGTCGAGACGCTGTCCGGCGGCCAGCGGCAGGGCGTGGCCGTCGCCCGCGCGGTCGCCTGGGCGCGCCATGTCGTCGTGATGGACGAGCCGACGGCGGCGCTCGGCGTGAAGGAGTCGGGCCAGGTCCTCGACATGATCAGGCGGGTCCGCGACCGGGGCCTGCCGGTCGTCCTCATCAGCCACAACATGCCGCACGTCTTCGAGATCGCCGACCGTATCCACGTTCAGCGCCTCGGCCGCCGGGTCGCCCAGCTCAGGCCCGGCGACCACACCATGTCCGAGGTCGTCGCGATCATGACCGGGGCTCTTGAGGTGCAGGCGGAGGGCAAGGGTACGGTCATCGCGGACGAGGCGGCCGCGAAGGCGGTCGGCATGCGGGAGTAGAAGGGGTGGGTCGGGGACCATGGCAGGTGGTGGCGGCGGCCGGCGGCCGACCCTGGCCGATGTCGCGCAGCGCGTCGGGGTCAGCGGGAAGACGGTGTCCCGGGTCCTGAACGAGGACGGTCCGGTCTCCGAGGAGACCCGGGCGAAGGTGCTCGCGGCCGTCGAGGAGCTGGGTTTCCGGCCCAACCTCATGGCCCGGAACATGCGGGTCGGGGCGCGGGACGCCACGGTCGGCCTGGTCGTCCCCGAGATGGGCAACCCGTTCTTCGGCACGGTCGCGGGCGGCGTGGAGTCCGTCGTGCGGGACCGGGGCCTGACCCTGCTCCTGGGCTCGTCGGAGGAGTCCGAGGAGCGTGAACTCGCCCTGATTACCGCCTTCTTGGCGCGCCGCATCAGCGGACTGCTCGTCGTCCCCGCCGCCGGTTCGCGCCACCGCTACCTGCGCCGTGAGCGCGAGGGCGGCCTGCCGCTGGTCTTCCTCGACCGGCCCGCGGCCGGCCTCGCGGCCGACGCGGTGGTCAGCGCCAACGAGGAGGGCGCACGCACGGCCGTCGCCCACCTCATCGCCCACGGGCACCGCCGCATCGCGTTCATCGGCGACCGCCCGGCCACCCTCTACACCCGCAAGATGCGCCAGCGCGGCTACCGCTCTGCGCTCGACGCGGCCGGCATCCCGTACGACCCGACGCTCGCGGTCTCGGCCCACAACCCGTACACGGCGGCGGTCACGGTCCGCCGCCTCCTCGACTCCCCGTCGCCGCCCACGGCCGTGTTCTGCGGCAACAACTTCGCCTCCATGGGCGTCGTCCCGGCCCTCGCGGAATCGGGGCGGCGCGATGTGGCCCTGGTCGCGTTCGACGACCTCCCGCTGGCCGCCGCGGTCGAGCCCGGCCTCACGGTCGTCGCCCAGGACCCGGCGGCCCTCGGCCACGCAGCCGCGGACCGAATCCTCGCCCGCCTAGACGGCGACCGCTCCGGGGCACGCACGATCACGCTTCCGGTCAGGCTCGTGGAACGGGGGTCGGGGGAGCTGCCTCCTCCGCCGTGACGTGTCGGGGTCAGCGTCCCCGACCGGAGGCGAGGAATCATTCGCGTTCCGTCGCCTCCCTTCCTCCGCGCGGCGGGCCGCCCGTCTCAGGCAGCCGGCCGCGGTAGGAATGCCCGTCCGAGGTGACTCGGACTAGGCGGTGGTGAGGGCGGCTTCGAGCCGCGCGAGGGTGGGTGGCTGGGCGCCCGATTGCTGGCAGGCGAGCGCTCCTGCGGTGACGGCCCGGCGCAGCACGCCCGCCAGGTCCTTCTCGTCCTTGGGCAGGGACACGGTGTGGGTCCCGTCCGGCTGGGGCTCCAACAGCGCCGCGAGCAGGGCCGCTTGGAAGGAGTCGCCGGCCCCGATGGTGTCGACGACGTCCACGGCGGGCGCGGGGCACCGGGCTTCGGCGCCGTCGATGACGCCGTAGGCACCGGTGCCGCCGGAGGTGACGACGACCAGGCCGGGTCCGCGTTCCAGGAGTGCCCGCGCAGCCTGTTCGGGTGTGTCGTCCGGGTAGAGCCAGGCGAGGTCCTCGTCGCTGGCCTTCACGACGTCGGCCTCGCCCACGATGGCGTGCACGGCTTCGAGGTAGGCGGCGCGGTCGGGCTGCGCGGAGGGCCGTACGTTGAGGTCCACGGCGACGGCGCCGCAGGGGCGGCCGCGTACGGTGCGCGCTGCCTCCCGCACCCGTGAGGCGCCGGGTTCCACGACGATCGCGAGGGACCCGGTGTGCAGGAGAGTCACCTCCGGCGGTACGTCGATGTGGACCGGGTCCCACGCCGCCAGGAAGTCGTACGTCGCGGCGCCCGTCCCCTTGTCGACGTAGGCGAGGGCAAGGGTGGTGCGGCCCGAGGCAGTGGCGGCCCGGTCGATGGTGACTTCGGTGGCGGCGAGGTGCGCGGCGACGAGTTCGCCGGGCACGTCGTCGCCCCAGGTCGTCGCGAGCCGCACGGGCCGTTCGAGGCGCTGAAGACCTACGGCGACGTTGGCGGGGCTGCCGCCGGCGAGCGGGACGATGGCCTCCGCGCCGGCCCGCCACACCAGGTCGACGAGGACCTCACCGATGACGAGTGCGGTCATGGCCGGGCCTCCGCCGGGGTCTCGGTGGCAGGACGCTTGTCCTGAACGGCGGGTGCGTCGATGTCCCAGGCGTCGACCGCGTAGGCGTCGGTCCCGGTCGTGACGAGCCGCCAGTCCGCGTCACCCACCGGGTAGAACCGGGCTGTCAGCGCCTGCCCGTCGGCGGTGAAGATCTCGGCCACCGACCCGTCGAGCAGAACGCGCAACTCGACGGGTCCCGGAGCGGCCGGCAGGCGCCAACTCCCCCTCTTCGCACGGGAGTCGAGCGATGCGCTCGACCGGTCGACGACCACGTCACCGGTCTCCGCGTCACGGCGCACGTCCAGGAACTCGTCGCCGTCGGACGACGTGACCACCCTCAGACCGGAGTCGGTTCCGAGCCGCGCCACCACGTCCGTACTGCGTCCGATGTCGCCGAGCCCGGCCGCGCCGACGCCCTCGACGTGCACGCGCCGTAGGCCACGCAGCCGGTCGATCTCGGCGGCGGGGCGCTGGCGCAGCGTGCCCGCCGCGTCGAGGCTCACCTCGCGCGGCACGCTGAGCATCCCGGCCCAGCCCACCTCGTCGGTCCAGTCACTCGGCGCGCCGACCCTTTCCTCGTCGCGCGCCTCCCAGATCCAGGCCCACATCAGCATGCGGCCGTCGGGCGCGGGCAGCAGGGCGGGGGCGTAGAAGTCGGGTCCGTGGTCGAGGCGTTGCGGAGATTCGGCGACGAACGCGCCGTCCTCCTCGCGTCCCGGCCATGCCGCCGTGCACAGCGCGCCCTCGTTCGGGTCCCAGGCGCTGACCAGCACGGCGCCGCGCCCGTCACCGAAGGGTGCGTACTGGGCGCACTCCCATCCCTCCTCCGTGTCCCGGCCACCCGGCAGTGGCTCGGGCGAGCGGGCGAGGAAGACACCCTTGTACGCCCAGCTCTCCAGGTCGTGCGACTCGTACTGGACGGCCACGCCCCGGCCGTCGTCCAGCGCGGCGCCGACGAGCATCCGCCAGCGTTCGCCGTCCCGCCACACGTAGGGGTCGCGGAACATCGTCGTGCCGGTGGGCGGTTCGGCGATCAGCAGGCCGTCGCGCTTGGCGAAGGTGACACCGCCGTCGGTCGAGCGGGCCGCGGTGACCGGCTGGTACCAGCGGTCGTCGCGCTTGGCCGAGTAGAAGGCGACCAGGTCGCCGTCCGGCCCGGTGACGGCGTTGCCGGACCAGACACCGTCCGAGTCCTCGCCGTCCGGTGTGGGTGCGAGCGCGATCGGCAGCAGCTCCCAGTGCAGGAGGTCGGCGCTGCGGAAGTGGCCCCAGTGCATGGCGGAGTGGCGGGCGCTTTGCGGGTTGTACTGGAAGAACACGTGGTAGTGGCCGTCGTGGAAGACGAGGCCGTTGGGGTCGTTGACCCAGCCCAGCGGTGGGCGCAGATGGAATGCGGGGAAGTGAGGGTCCCGCGCGGTGGAGGGCACGTCTCTGCCTTTCGTACGGCGGCGGTCTGCACGGGTCAGCTCTCGCTGCGGATACAGGGGCGCTGGAGCGGGCATGGTTGGAACGGGCATCTGCGGTACGGGAGTTGAACGCCCTGACAGCGGAGCTGGCGCGCCTCGTGCGCGGCGCGCATCTCGGCGAGCCCGTCGGCGGTCGCCCCGTGGCGCGGAGCCGGCTCGGGGCCCAGCTCGGGGCCGGGGGCCGGGGTGGCCGACGGGGCCCCGATTCTGTTTCCGTTTTCCTTTCCAAGGGGGGCATCGGGTTGGCGGGTACGGCAACCTCAAGGCGTCCTCAACTCGTGCGCCTCCACCGACACATCAACCACCCCGTCGCTCGCGATACTGCGAGACACCAAGGTCCATGTGTCGCAGGCCGACGGATAGAAGCGGACCGTCAGCGCCTCCCCGGAGCCGCTGAAGATCTCCGCGATGGAGTGGTCCAGGATGATCCGCAGCTCGACCTCTCCTCCCGCGACGAGCTCGGGCAGCGGCATCCTGTACGCCCCCACATGGGCGCGGGTATCGCCCGACGCGTGCCCGCGGTCGACCGTCAGCGCGCCGTCACGGATCTCCAGGTCGAGGTACTCGGCGCCGCCGCTCCCCCACACGATCCGCAGCCCCCATGCCGGGTCACCGGTGAAGCCCACGCGGACCCGGACATCCGCTGCGGCGCCGATGCCGCCGAGCACAGTCGTGGTGTCCGGCAGGGCCCGGCAGGTCTCCCGCCACCCATCGGCCCGCAGGCCGGCCAGCTCACGCGCCGGTGCCTGGTGCGGGGTTCCGTCGGGTCGCAGGGTGATCTCCCTCGGGACGGTCAGGACTCCCGCCCACCCCGCTTCCTTGGCGCACATCGCGTCGCGCGCCTCCCAGGACCAGCCCCACAGCAGCCACCGGCCGCCCGGTGCGCGCATCAGGGCGGGGGCGTAGAAGTCGGGCCCGTGGTCGAAGCGGGTCGCCCCGTCATCGAATCCGAAGCCGCCGCCGGGGCCGCTCCCACCCCCGTCCCCGTCCCGATGACCCGACCAGGCCACCACGTGGGACGGCCCCGTGCGCTGGTACCACGCGCTCGTGAGCAGCAGGGCTCGCCCGTCCTCGTACACGGCGAGCTGCGGGCACTCCCATGCCTCGCCCGTGCGGACCGTCGAGTCGGCCGTCGGCGCCTCGTCCGCCCTCCGGTGGAGGGGCCCGTCGTACGTCCACGTGTCGAGGTCCGGCGACGAGTACGCCAGTGCGGCGCCGTCCCCGTCGGAGCAGCCCGCGCCGACGAGCATGCGCCAGCGGCCGCCGTCCCGCCATACGTACGGATCGCGGAAGGTCGTGACTCCCGACGGGGCCTCCGGCACGAGCAGTTCGGGTCGTTTGACGAACGTGGTGCCGTCCGGCCCCGAGTCGGCCGCGGCGACGGGCTGCCAGGGGTGTCCGGCGCGGTGGGCCGAGTAGAAGGCGGTGATGCGGCCGTTGTGCGAGACCGCGTTGCCGGAGAAGCAGCCGTCCTCGTCCGGCCCCCCGAAGTCGGGGGCGAGCGCGAGGGGTTGGGGCTCCCAGCGCAGCAGGTCGCGGCTGCGGAAGTGGCCCCAGTGGACCTGCTCGTGCGTGGGCGCCTGCGGGTTGTACTGGAAGAAGACGTGGTACCAACCGTCGTGGTGGACAAGGCCGTTGGGGTCGTTGATCCAGTTGGCCGGCGGTCTGAGATGCACCTCGGGCAGATGCGGATCCGGGCTCACTCCTTGACCGCCTGCGCGGCCACGCCCTGCACGAAGGCACGCTGGAAGATGAGGAACACCACGAGCGTCGGGACGGTCATCATCGCGGCGAACGCCATGATGTCGCCCCACTGCAGCGGCGGCAGTGTCTGGAAGACGGACATGCCCACCGGCAGCGGCCGTACGCTTTCGCTGCGCGTCGCCATGACCGGCCACAGCAGTTGCCCCCACGTCATCAGGAAACTCAGGATCGCCACTGACGCGTACGCGGGCTTCGACAGCGGCACGATGATGCTGCGGAACGCGCGCCAGGGGCCGGCCCCGTCCACGCGGGCGGCCTCCTCCAGTTCCCGGGGCAGCGCGAGGAAGAACGAGTAGAAGAGGTAGACGAAGAAGGGGTTGGCGATGAACGGCACGATCTGCGCCTGGTAGGTGTCCAGCCAGCCCAGCTCCGTCATCATCAGCAGAAGCGGGATCGCGAGCGCCTCGAACGGGATGATGATGAGCGCGACCACGGCCGCGAGCACGATGTTCCGGCCCGTCCAGCGCAGTCGGGCGAGCGCGTAGCCGAACATGCTGTTGACGACGAGGCCGAGGCCGACCGTGGTGCCGCACACGATCAGGGAGTTCAGCAGAAGGCGGCCGAAGTCGGAGCGTTCCCAGGCGCTGGCGAAGTTGTCGAGCGTCGGATGGAGCGGGATCAGGGCGCGCCAACTGCCGCCGTCGGACAGGACGTTGGCGTTGGGCTTGAGCGCGCCGGTGAACATGAACACCAGCGGGACCAGCATGACCAGCGCGAGGACTGTGCAGATCAGATAGTGGAGCGGCCGGTTGTGGACGCTGCGGGAGCGCCCGGAGGCACGCTTCGTGGGGCCCGGGGCGCGCTTCGCCGCGCGGCTTCCGGGAGCTGTGGAGAGGGTCATCGTACGGCGCGCTCCTCACGGCCGAGCCGGCGCTGGACGAGCGTGACGGCGAGAACGAACAGGAAGAAGACGACGGCGATGGCGGAGGCCTGGCCGATCATGCGCCGGGTGTAGCCGGTCTGGAGCAGTTGCAGCATCATCGTGCGAGTGGAGTCCGTGGGGCCGCCGGGGAACTGCGGCATCATGTACACCTGATCGAAGAGCCGGAAGGCGAAGATCGCCGTCACGTTGATCACGAACACCAGAGTGTTGCGCAGGCCCGGGATCGTGACATGGCGGAACTGCTGCCAGGCGCTCGCCCCGTCGACGCGGGCCGCCTCGTACAGCGAGGCGGGGATGGCCTGGAGTCCTGCCAGGAAGATGACCATCTGGAATCCGACGCCCTGCCACACCGAGGTCAGCACGATCGCGGGCATCGCCCAGCTCGTGCTGGACAGCCAGCCGGGCTGGAGGTGACCGAACGTCAGCGTCCCCAACACCCCGTTGACCAGGCCCGAGTCGGGCAGCAGGAGCACCTTCCACACGACGGAGGCGACCGCCATCACCGTGACGGTGGGCAGGAAGTAGACCGTGCGGAAGAAGAGGCGCATCTGCAGCTGCCGGTTGACCAGGACGGCCAGGGCGAGCGCGGCGGCCGTCTGCACCGGCACGACGATGACGGCGAACAGGGTGTTGTTGCCGAACGAGCGCCAGAACTGCGGGTCGGTGAAGATGCGTTGGTAGTTCTCCAGGCCGGTGAACTCGACCGGGAGCGGCGACGCGAGCCGCTGGTTGGTGAACGACAGAACGACCGCGGAGACGAACGGGAAGATCAGGAAGACGGCCAGCAGGATCACGGCCGGGGCGGAGAACAGGATCGCGGCGAGGCGGCCGCGGCCGCTCGCCTTCGAGGGGGACCGGCGCCGGATCGCAGGGATCGGCGGCGCCCCTCGCGTGGGCTTGTCGAGAGTGGTGTGGGACATGGTGGGTCACCTCAAGGCGCAGGACAGGGTGCGGTGCCGGCGTGTGTGGCGCCCGGCGCGGCGGCTGTCCGGGGAGGACAGCGCCGCGCCGGGGCCGGTCTCACTTGACGGGGTAGCCGTCGTTGTCCTTGATGTCCTGGTCGATCGTCGCGACGGCCTTCTTCAGCGCGGCCTTGACGTCCTTGCCCTGGCTGATGTCGTCGATGGCCTGCGAGTACGCCTGGGTGATGGCGGGATACGCCGGCGTCTGCGGACGCGGCACCGCCACCTTGGGCGACTTGTTGAGGCTGTCGGTCACCAGGCTCATCGGTTCGCCGGGCGCGTAGATGTCGGTGCCCTTCAGGGCCGCCTTCGTCGAGGGCGGCGCGCCCACGGCCTTGTACATGGACAGCAGGCTCTTCTTCTTGAGGAGATACTCCAGGAACGCGGCGGCGGCGTCGGGGTCCTCGGCCTTGCGGGTGATGCCGAACTGCCATGACCCCATGCCGGTCTTGGAGCCGGTGCCGAAGTCGGGCAGCGGGATGACGGCGAGGTCGTCGCCCGCCGCCTTCTTGTTGCCGTTCTTGTAGGCCCACATGCCGTGCCAGGAGATCGGGCTCTTCTTCTTGAGGAACGGGCTGTCGTCCTGGGCCTCGGTGTTCACGTACTTCTTCTTGAACCAGGACTGGAACGTCGTCAGCGCCTTGACGACCTCGGGCTTGTCCAGTGACCCCGCCGCCGTCTTGTACCCGTCACGGTTGATCAGGTCGCCGCCGGCGGACTCGACGATGGGGCTGAAGGCGTAGGTGAACCACTCGCCCTGGCGGCCGAACCACATGTGTGTGTCCAGCGGCCGGTCGTAGCCGGCCTTCTTCAGCTTGCCGAGGATGTCGGTGAACTCCTCGGCGCTCCACGCGTCGTCGACGCCGGTGGGGATGCGGGCCCCGACCTTCTTGAGGGCGGACTTGTACGCGTACAGGACGATGCCCGAGTCGAACGCGCCGACGCCGTACAGCTTCTTGTTGTACGTGCCCTGCTGGACGATCGACGGCAGCAAATCGCTGCGCGTCGACTTCTTGAGGCACTCGTCGAGCGGTATGAGGTCGCCGTTCCAGGCGTAGTTGTAGAGATTGGGCCCGTCGAAGTCGAGCACGTCGGGCAGCTTGTCGGACGCCGACGCGGCCTGGACGGAGTCGTTGTACGTGCCCTCGGGGACGCTCTGCACCTTCACGGTGACCTGATCCTGGCTCTGGTTGAAGCCCTTGACCACGTTCAGGAACGCCTTCTTCTCCGCACCGCCGGCGTGGTAGAAGGCGCTGATCGTCCGCTTTCCGTCGATCTTCCCGTCGCACGACGAGCCTGCCGAGGAGGCGGCGTCGCCCGATCCCGAGCAACCGCTGGCGGTCAGCGCCAGAGCGGCGCAGGCCGCGGCTACGATGGTTCTGCGCATAGAGGTTCGTCCGTTCTTGAATTGTGGCGAGCACGGATGGACTGCGGTGGGGCCGGGTGGCAGCCCGGCCCCACCGGATGTGCCGGTATCAGTCCGCCTGGCGGGCGGGCCCGATGGAGTCGCGGTCACGCAGCGGCATGGGAACGCGGTGCGTGGACGCACCCAGGGGGCCGTCACCGAGGATCAACTCGACGGCCCTGCGGCCGAGTTCGTGATGGGGTAGGGCGACCGTGGTGAGCGCCGGCTTGAGCCAGCCGGCGATGTCCTGGTCATCGAAGGAGACGACGGACATGTCCTGAGGGACGGACAGACCGGCCTCGGTCAGCGCCAGGTAGGCACCGAAGGACACCCGGTCGGTGGAGCACACCAGCGCGCGGGGCCGCTTCCCGGTGGTGAGCAGCCGCCGCACCGCCACGTAGCCGTCCTCGGCCCCCCAGTCGCACTCCACCACGCCGTCGAGTCCGACCCCGGCGTCGCGCAGGACTTCCTGGAGGCCCCGCATGCGTTCCTGCCCGGCGAACACACCGTCCGGGGAGGCGGGGATGGCCTGGTGGCCGCCGATCGCCCAGATACCGGTGGTGTGTCCCGCGGCGAGCAGTGTGCGTCCCGCCGTCCGGCCGGCCTCGATCTCGTCCGGGATCACCGAAGGAGCGTCGAACCCCGGGGCCAGACAGTTGAGCAGGACCACGCGCCGGCCGTGCAGTTCGGGCGGCGGGGTGACGTAGTGGGTGTACATCGCCGCGTAGATCACGGCGTCGACCTGGCGGTCCAACAGGGCGTTGACCAGGCCGGATTCGACGGCCCTGTCGCCGCCGGTCTCCGTGATGAACAGCAGGTGGTCCTTCTCGCGCGCCGCGTCGAGCGCCCCGCGGATCACCTCCCCGGCGAAGGGTGTGGTGGTAATGGTGTCGGAGACGAAGCCGATGGTCTGGCTGGACTTCGTGCGCAGGCTGCGGGCCGTGACATTGGGGCGGTACCCCAGGTCGGCGGCCGCCGCGAGGACCTTGTCCCGGGCCGCGTCCGAGATCCGCATGTCGGTACGGCCGGACAGTGCGAAGGACGCCGTCGTCGGTGACACCCCCGCGCGTCGGGCCACATCGGCCATGGTCACTCGGTTCCCGGGCATCTACGTCTCGACCTCCGTTAAATCGGATTAGCAAGTCGCCGATGAGAATGCTGCGCGTTCCACGCCCTGTCAATATCCCGGACACCAGGGATCAACAACCGCTGCCACTATGGGCAGTTGTGCCCGTTTTCACGCTACGGGGATGTAACCCACGTTGCGTTAGCTCTTGCGTTAGCAGCCTCAGCGGTCGAACGATGCCACCGGTCGCCGGAGGTAAACCGATTTGGCATCTCTGGCTCCACCTGACCCCACATGGCATCACCTGACCCCACCGATCGCTCAGGAGCCCCCATGAAGAGAAGAACAGTCCTGCGCGTCCTCTCGCTCACCGCCGGCGGCGCGCTCGTCCCGCCGGCCCGTCCCGTCGCCGCCTCGGCAGCCACACCACGGCAGTTGGCCGCGGGTCTCGCCGCCCACTGGGACTTCGCCGAAGGAACCGGCGCGACGACCCAGGAACAGGTCACCCACACCACGAACCCGATCGACTACGTCTTCAACGACGCCGTCTACAAGCCGGACAGCGACCCCCTGTGGGGCGCGAAGAAGGCCGCTGACGGGGTCCTCTCCGGTGCCTTGCTGTTCGACGGCTACTCCACCTGGGTCGCCCGCGGGGCCGCGGAGACCACGCTGCCCACGGACGGGCTGACCGTCGAGGCGTGGGTCGCGCCGCGCGCCTTCGAATGGGGCGACGAGGGCAAGCCCTCCGTCATCGTCAACCAGCAGGACAAGGGCGCCCAGCGCGGCTTCTGCCTGGGCGTCGGCAGGCACGGCCTGTGGCAGTTCGGCGTCGGCACGTCAGACGCCTGGTACGAGGTGACCGTCCCGAAGTCCGCCGCGCTGACCGCGGGCAAGTGGGCACATGTCGCGGGCGTGTTCTCCCCCGCCGACGGCGCGATCACGCTGTACGTCAACGGCGAGTCGGTCGCCCAGGGAACGGTCCCCGCGGCCGCCCGGCTGAGCAAGGCGGATGTCCCACTGCTCGTCGGCCGGCACAACCAGCCCGCCGTCATCAACGGCACGTTCGCGGTGAACATGTTCAACGGCCTCATCGACGAACTGAAGCTGCACGGTGGCGCGTTGACCGCCGCCGAGGTCGCGGCGAGCCACGACGCCGACGTCAAGACGTTCTCGGGCGGCACGATCCCCAAGGCGGCCCTGGCGATGGACCGTTCACGCTACGACGGCGACCGCTACCGCCCGGCGTTCCACTTCACCGCGCCCAACCACTGGATGAACGAACCGCACGCCCCCATCCAGGTCGACGGCTCGTACCACCTCTTCTACCAGCACAATCAGCACGGCCCGTACTGGCACAACATCTGCTGGGGCCACGCGGTCAGCAAGGACCTGGTGCACTGGCGCGACCTCCCCGTCGCGCTCGTCCCGACGGCCGACAGCGTGGCACCGGACGGCGTCTGGTCCGGCGCCTCGACCCTCGACGCGGACGGCGTCCCGGCCCTGCTGTTCACCGCGGGCAACGACTCCCAGAAGCCCAACCAGGCGGTCGGCCTCGCCCGCCCCGCCGACCCGAGCGATCCCGACTTCGCCGAGTGGAAGATGCACCCCACGCTGGTGATCAGCCAGAAGGCCGACCTCGACGTCGGCGCCGACCGCAAGGTCCGCTTCGGCGACTTCCGCGATCCATTCGCCTGGAAGGAGGGAAGCACCTGGTTCCAGCTGGTGGGCTCGGGCGTCCAGACATCCTCGGGCGGCGCCGTCGGCGGCACCGCCCTCCTCTACACCTCGACGAACCTCACCGACTGGACGTACGCGGGCCCGCTCATGGTCGGGGACGTGGCCGCCCACGCCAAGACGGGCCAGGTGTGGGAGCTGCCCACCTTCCTCCCCATCGGGAAGGACGCGCAGGGCCGCGAGCGCCGCGCACTCCTCATCAACCCGGCCTTCCCCGACGGCCCCGGCGAGTACAGCAGCAAGTACGTCTTCTACTGGGTCGGCACCTGGGACGCGTCCTCCCGCACCTGGAAGCCGGACAGCACCGAGCCCCAACTCCTCGACTACGGTGACCACTTCACCGGCCCCAGCGGCCTGGTCGACTCCAAGGGCCGCTCGATCGTCTTCACCATCGCCCAGGACCGGCGCTCCGAGCAGGGCCACTACGACGCCGGCTGGGCGCACAACGCGGGCCTGCCGATCGCGCTGTCCATGCGGGACGACGGCGACCTCGCCTTCGAGCCGGTGGCCGAGGTGGCGAACCTCCACGACGGCGCGGCACTCGTCTCCCTCGACAGCCCGACGTCCGTGTCCGACGCGAACGCCGCCCTGGCCTCGGTCAAGGGAGCCCTGCTCCACATCAAGCTGACGTTGGAGGCGGGCAGCGCGTCCACGTTCGGCCTCGACGTGCTGCGCAGCCCCGGCGACGAGGAACGCACCCGCCTCTTCTACGACAAGGCGGCCTCGGAGTTCGGCGTCGACCGCACCCGCTCCGGCAACGTCTCCAGCGCGACACCCGATCTCGGCACCCAGAAGGGCCCGCTCGCGCTCGCCGACGGCAAGCTCACGTTGGACGTGTTCGTCGACCGCTCGATCATCGAGGCGTACGCGAACACCCACCGCTCGATCACCACCCGGGCCTACCCGTCCCGCGACGACTCCCTCGGGCTGCAGCTCTTCGGCGAGGGCAGCACGATCACGTCGTTGACGGTCTGGAAGATGGGGAGCATGGCGGTCTGACGCGAGGTGGCGACCCCTGGCCGGGGAGACCAAGGAGTCCGGGGGGTCGGCTACCGGTCCGCGTCGCGCAGGATCACGTCGACGAGGCGGTCGACGAACGCGGTGAGGTCCTGGTCGTCGTGGCGTCCGAACGTGGTCGTCCACAGCGCGAAGCGGCCGAAGAGACCGGACCAGAGGATCATCGCGACCTCTTCGGCGCCGCCCGGCCAGCGCAGCCCCTCCTTCTCGCACGCGTGGACGGCGTCCACCCACTGGCGCCACAGCAGGCGTGCGGGATGCACCTGGCCGGGCTCGCCGAAGCTGGAGGCGTCGTGGCCGAACATCATGCGTACGACGCCGCGTTCGGCGACGGCGAACGTGCAGAAGGCCTTGGCCTGGGCGCGGAGGCGGTCGGTGGCATCGGCTCCGTCGGCCGCCGCCCGGCTGTCGGCTTCGCGCATGGCGGCGACCACCCGCTGGTAGCCGTCCTCCGCGACGGCGTGGGCGAGTTGGTCCTTGTCGGCGAAGTGCAGGTACATGCTCTGGGCGGCGATGCCGACCTCGCGCGCGACCTCCCGGAGCGACACCGGCAGGGCGTTGTCCGTCAGCTTCTGGTCGAGGAGGCGGGCCACGGCGGCCAGGATCTCCGCACGGAGCCGGTCCCCCTGGCCACGGGGATTGCGTCTGCGGGCGACCTCGGTGTCGGAGTCGGAGTCGTTCATGTCCCTCATTCTGCGACAGACCAGCGCGTGTGGGCCCCCGGCCACGGCCGGGGGCCCACACGCGGCGTTGACTACGTCTCCGCGATGGCTCGGGTCGCGGACCCCATGGCCTGCCCGGCGGCGGGGAGCCCCACGTAGGGGATCGTCTGGACGACGGCCTCCAGAATCTCCTCCGGGGTCAGGCCGTTGGCCAGCCCTCCGAGGACGTGATTGCGCACCTCCCACTGGTGGCCCTGTGCCACGAGGACGCCCAGCGTGACCAGGCTGCGGCTGCGCCGGTCCAGGCCGGGCCGGGCCCAGATGTCACCGAAGCACTGCTCCAGCGCGAATCGCGCCATGTCGGCCGCGGGGCCCTCGCCCTGCCCCTGGGCCACCATGTTGTCCTGCAAGAACTCCTCGCCGAACATCTCCCGCACGACCTGCTCACCGGCCGCCCGGCGGTCGGTCGCCTCACTGCTGCTCATCGGTGTCCTCCTGGTGGGATGTCATGCGCGGCAGCATGCCGAGCACGGTGGCCGTGGTGGTGCCCGCGTCGACGGGGAGGACCGTGCCGGTGATCCAGCGCGATTCGCCGCCGACGAGGAAGAGGACCGCCCAGGCGAGATCCCAGGCCGTGCCCTCGACGCCGAGGAGGTTGGCGGCGGCACGCATGCGACGGCCCTCCTCGCCGCCGCGGTCACCGATCGGGGTGTGCAGGTGACCGGGGACCAGGCAGTTGACGCGGATGTTGTCCGGCCCCCAGGCGTACGCCTGGTCGGTGGTCAGGGACTGCAACGCACCCTTGCTGGCCCCGTACGCGCCGCTGCCGAACCCGCGCAGCGCCGCGATGGAGGAGACGTTCACGACCGAGCCACCACCGCCGCGTACGAGGTGGGGGTGGGCGGCGCGAGCCACCTGCATGGCCGCGGTGACATTGAGGGCGAAGACCTTGTCCCAGCCCTCGCGGGTGGCGCCCATGAGGCCGCCGTCCCCGCTCATGCCCGCGTTGTTGACGACCCCGTCCAGACGGCCGGCCCGGTCGGCGAACTCGTCCACCGCGCCCGTCGCCGACGCCTCGTCGGTGATGTCGGCCGCGATCGCTATCGCCCGCCCGCCACTGTTCTCGACGCGCTTACGTGTGTGCTCGGCCCGTTCTACGTCGATGTCGACGATGCCGACCGTGGCGCCCTGGGCCGCGAGCAGCATGGCCGTCGCCGCTCCGGTGCCCAGGAAGTCGCCCGCGCTCCCGGCGCCGGTCACCAGCACCGCCTTGCCCGCCAGGCGGGTGCCGCGGCCGTCGGTGTGCCCGCCGACCTCGAACGTCCCGCTCGTCCCGCTCGTCTCGTGCTCAGGCATGGCGTTCACCAGGTGACCGGGAGGGACTTGAGGCCGTAGACGATGGAGTTCTTCTTGAAGGGCAGTTCGCCCTCGGGGACGGCGAGCTTCAGGCCGGGGATGCGTTCGAAGAGCCGGGGCCAGGCGACCTGCATCTCGACGCGTGCCAGGTTCTGGCCCAGGCACTGGTGGGAGCCGAAGCCGAAGGCCACGTGGTGGCGGGCCTTGCGGCCGATGTCCACGTGGTCCACCGGGCACTCGCCCTCACCACTGCCAAAAGCACGCGCATCCCGGTTGCCGGCGACCAGGGAGACGATGACTCCCTCGCCCTCGCGGACGAGTTGCCCGCCGATCTCCACGTCCTCGGTCGCCACTCGCCGCGGGTCGGTGGAGACGATGCTCCAGTACCGCAGCATCTCCTCGGCGGTGCCGGGGGCCAACTCGGGGTGCTCGCGCAGCCGTTCGCGCTGCTCGGGGTTGAGCAGCAGGGCCACGGTGCCGAGGCCGAGCATGTTCGCCGTGGTCTCGTGGCCGGCCCCGACCAGGATGGCGACCAGGCTGGGCAGCATCTCCGGCGCGAAGCCGTCGGGCCCGGTGCGGTCGGCGATGAGGCGGCTGACCATGTCGTCGGCGGGCTCGCGGCGCTTTCGCTCGACGAGCGCCGTGTAGTACTCGAACGCCTTGCGCTGGAGCCGCCCGCGTTCCTCGGGGCTGACGTCCAGGTCCGTGCCCGCGTTCGCGTGCTCCTGGAAGAGCTCGTGGTCCTCGTAGGGGACGCCGAGGATCAGGCAGATGGCGAGGGAGGGCATCGGGAGGGCGAATTCCTTGATGAGGTCGACGGGGCCGCCCTTGGCGAGCATCGCGTCGATCAACTCGTCCGTGATCTCAAGGAGTTTCTCGCGCATCGCCTGGGTGCGCTTGACGCTGAACTCCTTGGTGAGCATCTGCCGCAGCCGCGCGTGCTCGGGGTCGTCCAGGCGCAGGAACAGGCCGCCCTGGTGCTCGTCCTGTCCCTCGTGGACCAGCGGGAAGCCGGGCTTGCGGACGTCGGCGCTGAAGGCCGGGCTGGACAGCACGGCGCGGATGTCCTCGTGCCGGGTGGCCAGCCAGTGCTGGGAGCCGTCCCAGATGGTGACCTTGTGCAGGCCGCCGGCCTCCCGGAACTCGGTGTACTTCGGCGGCGCGCTGAACGGGCAGCTCCGCTCGGCCGGGAAGAACGGTGCGTCCCCGGCGGGTGTGGACGTCTCGGATGCGGTGGTCGTCATGTGTCTTCCTCGGTCAGAGAGCCGGTGCTTGTGCGGTGGTGCGGGCCGCGGCCGTGGGGGTGGCGGCGGGCCAGGGGGCACGGTCGATCACGGCCTGGCGCCAAGTGCGCAGGGAGCGGGCCATTCTGTTGCCCAGTACGCCGTCGATCCGGTGCGGATGTCCCTCGGCGTCGCGGTGGCCGTAGACGCCGACGAATCGGCCCTCGTCCAGCGATCCCTCGACGACCGTGAATGCCATGTCCCGGCCGGTCGCCCCGTAGGACTGGAGCTTCAGGTCGTACTGGTCGGACCAGAAGTAGGGCAGCGAGGGTGCGCTCGGCTCGGCGCCCATGAGGGCGGCGCCGACGGAGCGGCCCTGCTCGGTGGCGGCGAGCCGGTGCTCGCTGCGGACGTGCCGGTCGGTGGCCGGATCGAGCCAGGCCGCCACGTCACCGACGGCCCAGATGTTCTCCGTGGCCTGGCCGCGCGCGTCGCACAACACACCTTCGACGCCGTCGCGTTCTCGGCTGCCGAGCGGCACGCCGGACCCGTCGAGCCAGCCGACGGCCGGGCGGGCCCCGACCGCGACGAGGACGGTGGACGCCTCGACGACGGTTCCGTCGTCGAGCACCACCGCGGTGGCCCGGCCGTCCTCGGCGAGGACCTTGCCGACTCCCCGGCCGCAGCGCAGATCGACACCGGCGGCGCGGTGGCGGGACTCGACCATGCGCGCCACCTCCTCGCCCAGCACGTTGACCATGGGCAGGGGCAGCGGATCCACCAGGGTCACCGGCACACCCATGCCCCGGGCCACCGCCGCGGCCTCCGCGCCGACGAAGCCGGCACCCACCACGACGAGCCGCCCGCCCTGCCTCAGCACGTCCCTCAGCCGGAGCGCGTCCGGCAGGTTCCGCAGCACCTGCACACCGGACAACTCGGCGCCCAGGGACGGCGGATGGACGGCCTGGGCGCCGGTGGCGACGACCAGTGCGTCGTACGCCAGCTCCTTGCCGTCGGCGAGCGTCACCGTGGACGTGGCCGCGTCGACACCCACGGCGTCGGTGTCGGGTATGTGGGTGACGCCCAGGGACGACCACTGCTCCTGCGGGCGCAGCAGCAGCCGCTCGACCTCCCACTCCCCCGCCAGCAACTGCTTGGACAGCGGCGGCCGGTCGTACGGCAGACCGGGCTCCCGGTCGACCAGGACCACCTCGCCGCCGAACCCGCGGCGCCGCACCTCCTCCGCGACCGCGAGCCCCGCGGCCGAACCGCCGACCACGACGATCCTGCGCGGCTCCGGCCCGGCCGGCACCTCAGCCCTCCTCGACGGCGATCGCGGCGGCGGGGCACACCTGCGCCGCTTCACGAACCGCGGCGTGCTGCTCCTGCGGGGGCGTCGCGTCGAGGAGGAGCACGATGCCGTCCTCGTCGCGCTGGTCGAACACCTCCGGGGCGACCAGCACGCACTGGCCCGCTCCGCAGCACTTCGGTTCATCAACAGTGATCTTCACGTCACTCGACCTTTCAGTGATCACTTTCGGCGGGCCTCCGTCGGCCCGTCGATCCCGGAAGCATCACCTTACGACTGTCACCTGACACGTACAAGGTTAGCGATTCGGCCAAGCGCAGGTGTTGAGGCGAGACGGTTCGTCTTGTTATGGTGAGGGCATGGCTTTCCTTTTCTTCGTCTGAGTCCGGGCACGGCCCCTGCCGCCGTTTCTGCTGCCCGTCGACCCTTCGCACGCCCAGGGAAAAGCTCTATGCGCGATCGCGCTCACACCGGCCTGTCCACCACCGCCCCCGCTCCCGCCGTGGCGCAACTGTCCGTCAGGTCCGTCACCAAGTCGTACGGCACCCGTACCGTCCTCGATCAGGTGTCCTTCACCGTCCGGCCCGGCGAGAGGGCCGCCGTCATCGGAGAGAACGGCTCCGGCAAGTCCACCTTGCTGCGGCTGCTCGCCACGGCCGAGACGCCGGACGCCGGGGAGATCACCGTCCACTTCCCCGGCGGAACCGGCCACCTCGCCCAGACCCTCGACCTCGGCGCCGACCGCACCGTCCAGGACGCCGTCGACCTCGCCCTGGCCGAACTCCGCGCCATGGAACGAGAACTCCGTGCCGCAGAGGAGTCCCTCGCCGACGCGTCGGACGACGAACTCGCCGCGTACGGCGAGCAGTTGATCGCCTACGAGGAACGCGGCGGATACGAGGCGGACGCCCGCGTGGAAGCCGCCATGCACGGGCTCGGCCTCGCCCGCATCACCCGGGAGCGCACGCTCGGCTCGATGTCCGGCGGCGAGCAGTCGCGCCTCGCGCTCGCCTGCGTCCTGGCCGCCTCCCCCGAACTCCTGCTCCTGGACGAACCGACGAACCACCTCGACGCGTCCGCCGTGCGCTGGCTGGAGCAACACCTGCGCGCGCACCGCGGCACCGTCATCGCGGTCACGCACGACCGCGGCTTCCTGGAGCGCGTCGCCACGACGATCCTCGAGGTCGACCGGGACGAGCGCACCGTGCGCCGGTACGGCGACGGGTGGGCCGGCTACCGCGCCGCGAAGGCCGCCGCCCGGCGCGGAGCGGAGCAGCGGTACGCGGACTGGGTCGAGGAAGTGGCCCGTGCGGAAGAGCTGCTGGAGTCCGCCGGCCGGCGGCTCGCCGGTACCGGCCGCGATCCGAAGCAGGGTTTCGGCAAGCACCGCCGCTCCAGCGAGGCGAAGCTCGGCGGGCAGGTGCGCTCGGTGCGGGAGCGCCTGGACCGGCTGCGGCGCGACCCGGTGGCCAAGCCGCCGGTGCCACTCCGGTTCACGACGGCCCTGTCGTCGGCGGCCTGCGCCCCGGCCCAGGGCGCGCTCGCCGAGCTCGACAACGTACGGGTCGGGGAACGGCTGCGCCTCGACGGGCTCCTGTCGATCGAGCCCGGAGGGCGCCTCCTCGTCACGGGCGAGAACGGCGCGGGCAAGTCGACGCTGCTTCGCGTTCTGGCGGGCGACCTCCAGCCGGACGCGGGCACGGCGCGCCGCCCTGCTCGCATCGGCTACCTCGCCCAGGAACTTCCCGCGCACGCCACGCGTCTGCCGCTGCTCGCCGCGTTCGCCTCCGGGCGGCCCGGGCCGCCGGACGAGTACGCCGAACAGCTCCTGTCCCTGGGCCTGTTCCGCGAACAGGATCTGTACGTCCCGGTCGCCACCCTGTCCGTAGGACAACAGCGGCGGCTTCAGATCGCGACCCTGGTGACCCGCCCCGCAGACCTCCTCATCCTCGACGAGCCGACCAACCACATCGCGGTCGACCTGGCCGAGGACCTCCAGTCGGCCCTCGCGGCGTACCCCGGGGCGGTGGTCGCGGTCTCACACGACCGCGACTTCCGCACGAGCTTCGAGGCCGAGCACCTGGACCTGCACGCGGGCGGCAGACGCTGACCCGGCGCGGGCCGGGGGCAGGCGCTACCCCGGTCCGGCTCGTCCCCTGCTCGACCCCTCCGAGCAGTACGTACCAAGGACCAAGGACCAGGTGACGACCATCCGAACCGCCCACTTCACGACCCATCGGAGTCAGGAATGACCCACCTGGAACTCTCCCTCGAACAGATCGAGGGTGCCCCCTGGCCCGCCCCCAGCGACGACGACAGCAGGATGGTGCGGACCGCCCATGCGCTGCGCCAAGAGCCGATCGGCGCACTGGACGCCGAGAGCCTGCGCCTGCTCATCAGCCAGGACATCGGCCTTGAGGTGCTGGTCCCACGCGCTGTGACGCTCCTGCGTGAGGCCCCACTCGCCGAAGGCGACTACTACCCGGGGGACCTCTTGGGATCTGTACTGGAGGTTCCGGTGGACTTCTGGGCGCGTCACGAGGACATGGCCACCGAAGTAGCGCGGATCGCGGCATCCGTTCCACCGGAGGACCTCTTCGCTCCGCTGCCCGAGCGCATCGCCCGGTTCCGTGCCGCGGTGAACCGCTGACTCTGGCGGGCCGCGTGTGGTGAAACACCCCGCCCGCCGGGCTCCCCGCTTGGACCGCGCTACATGGGCATCGACCGGCGCGCACGACGGCGGCGCCGCGCGGCTCGCTCGCCCGCGGCGATCGCGTCCTGCTCCGTGGCGCCCCGCGCGCGGGCCTTCTCATAGGCCTTCGTGCGTGACTCGTCCATCTTCCGGGCAGTTCGCTCGTGCATTCGAGAGAAGAGACCCATGTTGTCTCCTTAGTCGGCCGTACCGCACCTCACTCGCCGGGAATCACGTGCGCGAGCGAGATGATGTCGATACCCCAATCATCGGCGGCCCACCTGCCTCCCGGCATCAACCGATCGGCTGCGATCGTCCTCCGATCGTCGGATCGCAGGGGCACCGGCACCGCGGGACGGCGCTCAGTACTCGCCCTTGATCACGAAGAAGGAGCCACGGATCTCGCCGGCCAGCTTCGACTTCTGGCGCGCGAACTTGAACTTCGACTCCAGTTCCTCGGGGACGTCCATGCCTTGCGAGAGCTTGAACCCCACCGCGCGCTTCGATCCGTTCTCGATGCCGTACATCACGTTGATCGCCAGGCCGGACTCGTAGAAGACGTAAGCCATTCGAAGCCCGTCCACCTCGAAGGATGTCGCCTCCAGCGGGCGCGCGGAGATGACGATGTCGCGCTCCTCGGAGAGGATGCGGGTCACCCAGTCGACAACCTCCGACGCCTCGCTCGCGGGCCGGACGGTGAACTCGTGGTCGTACTTGTTCTTGAAGTAACGCGCCTCGTTGGCACGCAGCCCCGCGAGCGCCTCCGTCACCGGAGACGACTCCAGGCCGACGGTGGACACGTCCTTGAAGTCGACGGCGTACGCCATTGCGTCCTCCTGATGATGTCGTCCGGCTGTGGACCACCGGTGCCGGACTTCCCGGCGACGTCTTCACGCTACGTCCAGCGCCGCCGCCTGACTTCTCGGATCCTGATCGATCCGCGGGCGGCCGGTGCCGTTGCGGACAATCACTGTGCCTCCGCTACGGCACCCTCCTGGGACGCCCGCACGGAACGGTGGGCCCTGCGGCCGCTGAATCTGGGCCTGCGTACGGCGGAGCAGGTGGTCCACGCGGTCCGCCGCCCGAACCGGCGGGTGACGGCGAGCGAGCCCCGCGCGGCCCTCGTTCCGCCGCCGGCGAAGACGGCGCGAGTAGGCGTGGACCTGGCCGCAGCGGAGCCCGTCAGGACACCAGGGTGAGCGCGTACAGGGCCGCGCCGCCGCAGGCCGCGAAGCACAGGTACGCGGCGCCGCGGGTCGCGGTGGCGCCGCCGCCGTGTGCCGTGCGGGCGCGGGACACGGCGACCATGCCCATGGTGAACAGGGCGAGCAGGATCGCGGTGATGCCGACCGCGACGAGGAAGACGAGCGCGAGGGCGGCCCAGTCGATACCCATGATGTGTCTCCTGTGTCTGGGGAGGTGTCAGGCGGCCTGGGCCGCGGGAGCGGGAGAGCCGGTGGTCGTGGCGTCGAGGCTGTCGGCGGTGACCTTGTCGCGGCGCGCTGCCACCCGTACGTACAGGCCGACGGCGATCGTGCCGGCCACCGCGAGCAACTGGCCCCACAGCCCCTGCTCGACGATCAGCTCGGCGACGCCGCCGACGACCGCGGCGGCGGGCAGGGTGATCAGCCAGGTCGCGGACATGGTGCGCAGCATCGGCCAGTTGACCCTGCCGCCCTTGCGGCCGAGCCCCGCGCCGGTGACGGATCCGGTGCAGACCTGGGTCGTCGAGAGGCCGAAGCCCAGGTTGGAGGAGGCGAGGATGACGGCGGCCGACGCGGTCTGGGAGGAGGCGGCCTGGGCGTCGGACAGCTCGGTGATGTCCTTGCCCATCGTCTTGATGATGCGCCAGCCACCGGAGTACGTGCCGAGCGCGAGCGCCAGGCCCGCGGCGGCGATGACCCAGGTGGGCGGCGCCGAGCCGGAGGGCAGCTGCCCCGCGGTGACCAGGGTCAGGGTGATGACGCCCATGGTCTTCTGCGCGTCGTTGGTGCCGTGCGCCAGGGAGACCAGACCGGCGGAGGCGACCTGCCCCGCGCGGTAGCCGCGCCGGTTGGTCGCCTCGTCGCCCTTCTTGGCGATCTTGTCGGTGATGCGGGTGGCGAACCAGGAGGCCGCGCCCGCCACGAACGGGGCCACGATCATCGGGACGAGGATCTTGGCGACGACCACGCCTCCGTTCACCCCGGACGTGCCGACGGCCACCAGGGTGGCGCCGATCAGACCCCCGTACAGGGCGTGCGAGGAGCTGGAGGGTATGCCCCGCAGCCAGGTGATCAGGTTCCAGCTGATCGCCCCGGTGAGCGCCGCGAGCACCACTTCCGGCTGGATGCCGGCGCTCTCGTTGATGATGCCGCCGGAGATGGTCTGCGCGACCTCGACCGAGAGGAAGGCGCCGATGAAGTTGCAGGCCGCGGAGATGCCGACGGCGGCCTTCGGGGAGAGCGCGCCGCTGGCGATCGAGGGCGCGACGGCGTTGGCCGTGTCGTGGAAGCCGTTCGTGAAGTCGAAGGCGAGCGCCATGAGCACGACCATCGTCACGAGGAACATCAGGTTGTCCATGCCGAGGAAGCTACGAATTCAAGGTGAACGAAAGGGGAATATGCGGATATTAAAGGCGTAGCCCGCGGGACCTTCGCGGATCCGTCCTTCCCCCGCGGCGCCCGGCTCGTCCCCCGTCGGCGCGGCGAACCCGTCGGGACTTGAGTCCCGATGAAGTCATGACTCACGACCCGACGGCAGGAACTGCCGGGCGGACAGCGGGAGATCAGTCGTTGACCGCCTATACCTGAATGTGAAGCGCGCGTGAAATGATCTCGGGCATGGGATTCACGCTGCGTGATGTCGAGGGAGGTGTGGAACTCGGCTACGGGGGCCGCGCGGTGCGATGGGGGATCACGGGCCTGACTGTCGCGACGGTTGCCGTCGTCGCGCTCATCGCCGTCCGCGTGCAAGTCCCCGGAGCCCGCGATCGGCACGGCGACCAGCCCGACGCGCTCCTGATCATCGCGGCTTGCACGGCCTTCGCCCTCGGTCTGGTGGCGCTCCTCATGGCCCGCGTCGCACTGTGCCGTGTCCGTGCGGACGAAGCCGGCCTGCACGTCCGGACCCCGCTGCGGCGGCGGACGTACCGCTGGCCCGAGATCGCCCGCCTCGACGTGTACGTCCAACAGGGCAAGTCGTCCAACGTGGACCGCCTCCAACTGGCCCTCACCAGCGGCCGCACCCGCCTCCTGCCGCTGCCCATGAGCGCCGGCAGGACCGACGACCGCTTCGCCGAGTACGTCGACGCCCTGCGCTCCCTGCACCACCGCTACGGCGACCCGGCCACCGAACATCTCGCCGTCGTCGGCCTCGGCACCCGGGGCCACAGCAGGTGGACATCGGCCCTCCTGTGCGTGCTGCTCGGCGCCGGCGCCCTGGGCACCGCCGTGTACATCCCCCACGCCGACTCCGAACTCCGCTCCTGGAACGCCTCCGCCCCGTGCACCGCCGAGACACCGGCCGCGGACCGTACCGACTGCCGCTCGACGATCGACGCGGTGATCGCCCGCACCGACCCCGGCGGGTCACGCAGTCAGAGCTGGCTGTACTTCACCCGGCAGCGCCCGCTGGAACGACTGTCGGTGGACAGGGAGGCGGCGCAGGCCTTCCGTCCCGGCGACCGCGTCGAACTCACCGTCTGGAAGCGGCAGATCAGGATCGCCGCGGGGGAAAGGCACACGTGGCGCGAGCACTTCTCGGGCCCCGGCGAGCTCGCCGTCCTGGCCTCCCTCCTGGCGCTGGGTGCCGGCTATCCGGCCGCCCGGCTGCTCATCCGCCGCCGCGCGCGCCACCTCCCGGTCGATACGGTCCTGGCGCGGGCGACCCCGTACGGTGTCACGCTCGTCGCGACCGCCCTGTGGCTGGCGCCTCTCGCCTACCGGAACCCGACGGCCTTTCCCACGGACCGTGTCTCCCTCCTCTGGGCAGCCGCCGGCACCGCCGCGAGTCTCGCCCTGCTCGCCTGGTCCTGGCATGCGACCCGTCCCGGCCCGTTCGCGCCGGAGCGGGCCGCACCCTCCGACGCCATGGGCACGGAGACGGACGAGGTCTTCCTCCCCGCCCGCTTCCTCGACGCCACCGACTACAACCCGCACCGCTTCGGCACGCACATCGTCATCGGCGGCGGCGAACCACCCGCCGTCGTCCCCCACTCCGGCCCCGGCCGGTTCGCGGCCCGCCCCATCCCGGGCCACCGCCTCGCCCTGCGCGAGATCCGCAGCCCCCGCGGATCGGACCAGGACGTCGTGCCGGCGAACTGGCACATAGCCGAGCTCGACGACACCAGCCACGCAGACGGCCCCAGAACCGTCCGCCTCGCCGCTCCGCGCCGAGAACTCGCGCGCGTACTCCAGGCGCTCGGGCTGTGAGCGTGTCTACGTCGAGCGGGCCGAGCGAGTCGAGCCAGCCGAAGAAGCCGAGGGACTGCCTCGGCGCATAGCCGGCTCACGCTCACGGACGCCCAGGCGGGCGAAGGCCGTCGAGGAGGATGTCGAGAAGTCGATCGGCCGTGACCGCGGGGCCGCTCTGGTGCGCGACGGTGAAGATCCCGATCAGGGCCGCCGCGACCTCCTCCGCGGTGACATCGGGCCGGAGGTCTCCCGCGGTCCGACCCGCGTCGAGGACCGACGCTATCGCGGCCAGGAGTTCGTCCCTGGTCCTGGCGTGGCCGACGACATCGGACTCGATCATCGTCAGCAGCGTGTCGAGCATGCCGTTCTTCGTCGCGATCCAGTCGCCGAACAGGTCCATCCAGCGCCGCAGCGCGACGGCCGGGGCCACGTCGGCGAGCAGGTCGCGGGCGCCGTTCGTGAGGCGGACGACCTGGTCACGGTAGACGGCCTCCACCAGGGACTCGCGGGTCGGGAAGTGGCGATAGAGCGTCCCGATGCCGACGCCGGCCTCGCGGGCGATGGCACGCATCGACGTCTCCGCGCCCGGCGAGGCGAGCACGCGCGTGGCGACGCCGAGCAGCTGTTCGCGGTTGCGGGCGGCATCGGCCCGGGTCGCCCGCGGCTTGTCGGTCGGCAAACGGATCACGCTCCGGTTATGGTGGATCTGATAACCGGAGCATAGTCCGTTTCAGGGGTGCTCCACGAACGCGAGGAAACGGGTACGACATGCAGCAGCACCAGAACGGGCTTCGGGACGGCGCGAGCAGGGCGGTCCGGCTCGAATCGTTCGGCGGACCGGAGGTACTGACCGTCCAGGACGTGCCCGAGCCGCAGGCGGGCGACGGGCAGATCCGTGTGCGGGTGACGGCGGCCGGGCTGAACCCGATGGACTGGGTCATGACCTCGGACGACGAGACCGCGACCCGGTTCGGCCTGAGCCTGCCCGCCGGGTTCGGGACCGACTACGCCGGGGTCGTCGACCAGGTCGGTGCGGGCGCGAGCGGCTACGCGGTCGGCGACCGCGTGTTCGGGACGGCCCTGTCCCGGGCGATCGCCGACCACATCGTCCTCGACGCGGACGGGAACATCGTGAGCGGCGTCGCCCACCACACCCCGGACGGCGTCGACGACCGCACCGCCGCCACACTCTCGATCGCGGGCAGCACCGCGGCCGCGGCTCTCGATGTCATCGACCTCGGCCCGGACGACACGGTGCTGATCGGCGGCGCGGGCGGCGGGGTCGGCGTGTTCGCCGTCCAGTTGGCGCGGATCGCGGGGGCGCGAGTCATCGGGACGGGCTCGCCGTCGTCGGCGGAGTATCTGCGAAGCCTCGGCGCGGAACCGGTCGCGTACGGCGAGGGACTGGCCGACCGGGTCCGCGACCTCGGTGCGGGCCCCGTCACCGCGGCGCTGGACCTGCACGGCTCGGACACGGTGCATGTCGCTCGCGAGTTGGGGGTGCCGGACGGTCGCATCTGCACCATCGCCGGCCAGGTCGACGGGATCCCTGCCGCCAACGGCGCCAACGCCGGGCCCGACGCCCTCGAACACATCGCGCGCCTCGTCGCAGCCGGCAGCCTGCGCGTACCCATCGCGGAGACCTTCCCCATCGAGGACATCCGCGCGGCCGTCGAACTCCAGGCGGCCCGACACGTCCGCGGCAAGGTCGTGATCGACCTTGCGCCTCAACCCTGAGCGCAGGCGCCACCGCCACTGGCATCGGCGTCGACACGGCCCATGGCTACCGCTTCGCGGGCGGGCCCGGCCGAGCTGACGGCGATGATGCGCGTGGCGGCCACCGGTCCGCCGGCCATCACGCTCCTGCGCCACGCGGTGCCGGGGCGCGCAGGCCGTCCGTGACGATGGACAGGAGGCGTTCGGTGCGTTGCTGTGCGTCGGGGGCGCTGTCGGACTTCCACAGGAATGACACGAGCAGGAGGATCTCTTCGGCTCTGGCGTCGGGGCGTATCTGTTCGGTGTCGTGGCAGGCGGCGAGTATCTGGTCCAGTGCCGCGGCCATCAGCCGGTAGTGGCGGTCGCCGACGTCCGCGCGGGTCGCGGCCTCGACGGCCTGGGACGCCGGGTGGCCGTTGCCGCCGTATGCGGCCAGTCGTCCGAGCCAGGACCTCAGCGCGGCCATGGGCTCGCGGTCCGCGAGGAGGAGCGGGGCGGCGTCGATGAGTGTCTCGACGTCGTTGGCGTAGACGGCGAGGAGCAGTGCCTCGCGGTGGGGGAAATTGCGGTACAGGGTTCCCTGGCCGACACCGGCCGCCTTCGCGATGGACTGGAGGGAGGCCTCCGGCGTGCCGGCGAAGACCGTGCGTGCCGTCTCGATGATGCGGCAGCGGTTGTCCTCGGCGTCGCAGCGCGCCGTTTGGCGGCGGGGCGGCGTCGTTCGGCCTGGACTCGGGCGAACATTTTGCGGCGCGGTCACGGGGTGGCGCGGACGAGGACGAGGGAGCCTTCGTACGCGGGTCGGTGGCGGAGGTGGCCGAAGGCTTCGTCCCAGGCGCCGGAACCCAGGGCCCGGCGCAGGCAGTGGTCGAACTCCTGGCGGGCGCGGTCGTCGATGAAGCTCCACGCCGAACCGGGCTGCCGGGCGGCGGGGTCGAGGAGGAGTTCGGGGCGGCCGTAGTAGGCCTCGTTGAAGCCGTCGGTGCAGTCCAGCGGGACGGGCACCGGCTGGATCTTGGCGTTCCCGCCGAGCGCGGCGGTGACCCGGCCCAACGACGGGTAGCGGCGGGCCTCGGCCTCCAGAACGTCCGGGGCGTACTCGTAGAGCCAGAAGTCGCGCACCTTCGCCGGGTCACATGTGAGGACGACGACGGGGCCGTCGGTGACGCGGCGCATCTCCCGCAGTCCGGCGTCGATGTCGGACCACTGGTGGACGCTGAACAGTGTCATCGCCGCGTCGAACTGCCGGTCCGGGAAGGGAAGGTCCTCGGCGACGGCGTCGATGGCGGTGACGAGTTCGGCGGGCCGCTGGGCGCGCATGGCCAGGGACGGCTCGACCGCAGTGGTCGTGTGTGCCCTGGACTCGTACGCCCCGATGCCCGCGCCCACGTTGAGGACGGACCGTGCGTCGCCGAGCGCCGCGGCCACGACGCGGGCGATGCGTTCGTCGGGGCGGCGGATGGACGCGTGTCCGGCGCCGATGGCGCGATGGTCGAGGCCCCCGCCGCTGCCGTCGTCGGAGCGAATCGTCATCCCTGACCTCACTGGACGGCCCGTGGCGGGGCGGCGGCTCGGGACGGCGACCGCCGCCGCCCGCACAACACCCTCCATCTTGCATGTGCGACGGCAAATAGCCCAGTACCTTGGCTAATGCTTGGCCGATAGACCAATAACCGCCGCACTTGCGTGATCTTCTCTTGGAGGTTGCGTCGGGCGGCGCCCTGCGTCAGTGGTGCCAATCCTCGGCGGTCAGGGTGTCCCGGGTCTCCGGCGCCCAGGCGAGGCTCACCGCCCAGCCCGCGAGCAGGACGAGGGTCATCCAGGCCATCGTCCAGCTGACGCCGAGGGCGTCCAGGCTGACGGGGAGCAGGAAGGTTCCGAGGGCGGAGGCGATGCGGCTGGTGCCGTTGAGCAGGCCGACTCCCGAGGCGCGCATCGCCGTCGGGAACAGCTCGGCCGGGTAGACCTGGGTGATGTTCGACGCGCCGGCCATGACGAAGGTGTAGACGACGAACGGGATCATCAGGGCCCAGCTGCCCATGTCGCTGAGCACGGCCATGGCGCCGAGCGCGATCGCCAGGATCAGGAAGCTGTGGATGGTGAAGGGGCGGCGCCCCATGCGCATCATCGGCCACAGCCCGAGCACTCCGCCGCAGAGCAGGGCCACGTCGATGACGATGTTCTGCATGGTGGTGTCGCCGATGTTCAGCGTCCCGAGGATCTGCGCGGTGAAGGTGTAGATCGCGAAGTAGGGAAGTACCTGGGCGCTGTAGAAGATGATCCCGAACCACGTCTTGGTGGCCTGCCCGGGGGCGAACAGGGCCCGGTAGCGGACCTTGGGGGTGTCCAGGGTGTCCTGCTTGACGGCCGGCGGCACGGCCTCCGGGTCGACGTCCTGCTTGAGGAACTTGCGGCGGATCTCGGCCG
Source organism: Streptomyces fractus (assembly GCF_049844455.1). Lineage (NCBI taxonomy): Bacteria > Bacillati > Actinomycetota > Actinomycetes > Kitasatosporales > Streptomycetaceae > Streptomyces > Streptomyces fractus. The sequence continues at coordinate 1,545,470 of NZ_JBMYHI010000002.1, forward strand.
CTTCCTTGTAGCGGCCCTGGGTGGCCAGCCAGCTCGGCGACTCGGGGATGCCGATCCGTACGACCAGCACGAGGAGCGCGGGCAGTGAGCCGCTGGCGAGCAGGAGGTGTGCGGCCTGGTCGGTGGCGGGGACGAGGGCGCCGAAGACGTTCGCCATCACGTAGCCGACCGTCCACAGTACGGTGAGCGAGCCGAGCAGCAGTCCGCGCAGTCGCTGCGGCGCGAACTCCGACAGGAGTGTCGGGCCGACCGCGTAGTCGGCGCCGAGGCCGAACCCGATGAGCAGACGCAGCGCGAAGAGTGACGCCGGGTCGGTGGCCCACATCTGTAGCGCAGAGGCGATCGTGATGAGGACGAAGTTGTACAGGTAGAGCCGCTGCCGGCCGATCCTGTCCGCCACCGAGCCGAGCAGAATGCTTCCGAGGAAGAGCCCGATCAGCGCCGACGCGCCCAGCAGCCCCGACCACACGCCGGACAGGCCCATCGTGGCGTCCAGGATGGGCAGCGCCGCGCCGATGACTCCCAGGGCGTAGCCGTCCGAGAAGTTCGCCCCGAACGTGGTGGCGGTCACCTTCAAGTGGAATCTCGTGAACGGTTCCGCGGCGCGTGTGTGCCGGGACGGCCGTATCCCGTCAGGAGGCGGGGTGTGCACGGCAGAACTCAAAGCTGTCTCCTGGGGTGCTGGGAGGCGCGGTACGTGGCAGCAGTGACGGGGATCCCTGGCCAAGATCCGTGACGGCGCCGAACACAGCATGAATGACAAATTTCAGCGAATCAATGGTTTGAATTGATCTAAACCGCAGCCCACACCCGGGTGGTGCGCCTGTCAGGGCCAACGGACAAGAATGCCAGACGTGGCGCGCGGGGCCGCACCGCCGCCGGGCTCGGGCGATCCCCGTCAAAATGGTTGAGGGACGCAATGATTCGGGTGAGAGTGTTGGCCGTAGCCGAGGAAAGGATGTCCCGCCATGGCAGCCACCACCCAGCCCCCGTTCCGCGCCGACCACGTCGGCAGCCTGCTGCGCCCGGCCGCGCTGCTACAGGCCCGCGAGCAGCACGCCGCGGGGAAGATCGACGATGCCGCGCTCGCCGCCGCCGAGGACGCGGCGGTCCGTGAAGTGGTCGCGATGCAGAAGGAGGCGGGGCTGCGCAGCGCCACCGACGGCGAGTTCCGCCGCGCCTCGTGGCACATGGACTTCATCTACGCCCTCGGCGGTGTGCGGCGCGTCGAGGACGAGTCGCTGCACGTCCGCTTCCACAACGAGGACGGTGACATCGAGTTCGCGCCGCCCTCCACCCGTATCGACGGCAAGGTGACACTGGAGCGCACCATCTTCGCCGACGCCTTCACCTTCCTGCGCGACACCGTCGCCGAGGGTGTCACCCCGAAGCTGACCATCCCCTCGCCGAGCATGGTCCACTACCGCGGGGGCCGCGCCGCGATCGACACATCCGTCTACCCCGACCTCGACGCCTTCTGGTCCGACCTCACCGACGCCTACGCGGCCCAGATCCGCGGCGTGCACGAACTGGGCTGCCGTTACCTGCAGTTGGACGACACCTCGCTCGCGTACCTGAACGACCCCGAGCAGCGTTCCTACGTCGCGTCCATCGGCGGCGACGCGGAGCACCAGCACGAGACGTACATCGCGAACATCAACCGGGCGCTCGCGGGACGCCCCGACGACCTTCGTGTCACCACCCACATGTGCCGCGGCAACTTCGCCTCCTCCTGGGCCGCTTCGGGCAGTTACGACTTCATCGCCGAGGCGGTCTTCGGCGACCTCGACGTCGACGGCTTCTTCCTGGAGTACGACGACGACCGCTCCGGCGGCTTCGCCCCGCTGCGCTACGTACCCAAGGGCAAGCAAGTCGTCCTCGGCCTCGTGACCACCAAGCGGCCGCAGTTGGAGGACAAGGACGCCCTGAAGCGGCGCATCGAGGAGGCCGCGCGGTACATCGACATCGATCAGCTGTCCCTGTCCCCGCAGTGCGGCTTCTCCTCCACCGTCGAGGGCAACAAGCTCACCGCCGAGGACCAACTGGCCAAGCTGCGCCTCATCGTGGAGACGGCGGAGGAGGTGTGGGGCGGGGTCTGATGACACGTGCTGGTGGACCGGCTCAGAGCACGGCGAGCCGGTCCACCAGCAGTTCCACCCTCCACTCGGTGTGCTCCGGCGGCAGCCGTCCCGCCCGGGTCAGCGTCACCAGGCCGTGCAGGGACGCCCAGAACACCTCGGTGAAGAACCCCGGGTGGACGCCGTCCCCTGCCACCTCGCCCAGACACTCAAGCAGCGCGGCGAAGCCGTCCTTGAGTGGCTCCGGGGTGTCCTCCTGCGCGTAGGCCAGGCCGCCGTCGAGTTGGAACAGGGCGTCGTAGACCGCCGGGTTGCGGGCGGCGAAGTCGAGGTAGCCGAGGGCCAGAGCGGTCACCCGCTCACGCGGGCCGTCCGCGGCGGCGGTCGCGGCCCGCAGCGCCGCGGCCAGCTCCGTGGCGCCCTCTAGGGCGACGGCTCCGATGATTTCGCGTTTGCCCCGGAAGTGGCTGTAGAGGACGGGCTGGCTGTACTCGATGCGCTCGGCGAGCCGGCGCGTGGTGACCGCGTCCCAGCCCTGTTGCTCCGCGAGTTCGCGGGCCGTCGCCACGATGAGGCGCTCGCGGCCCGCCCGCTCACGCTCCTTGCGTTCTTTGACCGACATGAATCCATGCTAGCACCGCTAGACAACCGAGCGGCAGTAGCGCTAGCGTTGACCCATCAGCTAGCAGCGCTAGATCACTGGAGAGGTCATCGTCATGCTCGACGCACTTGAGATCGTCACCACCGTGGTCTTCGGCGTGATGGTGGGGGTGGAGTTCGCCGTCCCCTCCTTCGTCAACCCGATCCTCAACTCCCTCCCGGAGGACAGCAATCAACTCGGCCGCGCCCACGGGGGCCGCCTCGGCGGAGCCGTCATGCCCTTCTGGTACATCGGCTCCTTCATCCTCATCGCCGTCTGCGCGATCGCCACATGGGGCGACCCCGGCACCGGCCTCCTCATCGCCGCCGCCGCACTGCTGATCGTCACGGTGCTGATGTCGGTCCTGCTGCTCGTCCCGATCAACAACCGGGTCAAGGCCTGGACCCCCGAGAACCGCCCCGCCGACTGGAGGCAGCAGGTGAACCGCTGGGACCGCCTGCACTACGTCCGCGTCGCCATCCTCATCGCCGCCTTCGCCGTGCTGGCCGCCGCCCTCATCTGACCCTCCCCTCACCTAGCCGACGCAGACGCAGACGCAGCCATAGACACAGACGAAGACACACAAGGAGACGCACCATGTCGCTGAAGAAGTTCAACACCGTCCTGGCCGCCGCTTTCGTTCTCTTCATCCTCTGGTTCGGGACGGAGTTCATCGTGAGCCCGGAGACGACGGCGCCGACCTTCGGCCTGCCGAGCTGGCCGTCCGGCGACGGCGGCGGCTTCCTGATCGTCAAGGGAATCCGCGACGTCATCATGGCCCTGGGCCTCGGCATCCTGCTGGTCACGGGCCACCGCCGGGCGCTGGGCTGGCTGTTGGTGGTCGAGGCCTTCGCCGCGTACGGCGACATGGCCAACGTGCTGGCCCACCACGGCTCCGTGGCCACCGCGTTGGGCGTCCACGCCCTGACCGCGACCCTGATGGTGGTCAACGGTCTGCTGCTCCTGCGCGAGACCCGCACCGTCGCCGCCGCTCCCGCGGCGCCGGCCCCGCAGCCCGCCTGACGCACACCGTCGAACCGTTGCGGGCCGAACGCCGCCCAATTCGGCGCAACGCCCGAACGGTTCCGGAAAGCCGCAGGTCACGGACGCGCCCGTGACCTGCGATCCGGCGTAACCGGGCGCATCACGCGCGGCATCCGCTCGCAACACGGCCTCCCTAGCGTCTCGGCCACCCGACGAGTGCCAGACGTCCCACGAGTCCCAGGAGGCCGCCCGATGAGCCGCGTACTGATGGTGATCGACATGCAGAACGGCTTCTGCCACCCGGAGGGCTCCCTGCCCTCGCTGGGCATGGGCCTCGCCGACGTCGACCGTGCGGTCGACGGCACCGTACGCGCCGTCGCCGGAGCCCGCGCGCAGGGCATGCCGGTGGTCTTCACCCGCCACGTGTACCGTCCGGGCCGCGCCGACGAGGGGCCGAATCTGAGCGCGGCAGGACCGCGGCTCGCCGAGGTGTCCGCCCTCGCCGCCGGCTCCTGGGACGCCGCCGTCATCGACGAACTCGGTTGCGGCGACGCCGACTTGGTCGTCGACAAGGCCAGGTTCGACGCCTTCCTGTGGACCTCGCTCGACCCGCTGTTGCGCGGACTCGGCGCCACCGAGCTGGTGTTCACCGGCGTCGTCACCAACGTCTGCGTGGAGTCGACGGTCCGCTCGGCCTTCATGCGGGACTACGAGGTGACGTTGCTCGGCGACTGCTGTGCGGCCCGCACGCCCCGGCTGCACGACATCGCGCTTGAGGCCCTTGTCGAGTACGGGTTCTGCACGGTCAGCAGTGCGGCGCGGGAGTTCGGGCCCGTGGGCGCGGGCGCGGGACGCGCTCAAGAGAGCAGGGCGGCGTGAGCACCACCGCGTACGCGCCGGTCGCGGCCATGTACGTGCCGGATCCGGCTCCGGCTCACCTCCCGCTGATGCCCGGGACATCCGGCCGAAACATGCCGCACCTACGCTCCGCCTCCATGGCAGGCCGAGCGTCCGGGCACGGCCGTCGGGAGCTGGCCCGGGACCACGACATCCGGCGGCTGCGGGATCTGCTCCGCGCCGCCGTGCTCGGTGACGCCTATCCGGACGGTCAACTGCCCAGCGAGGCCTCGCTGATGGCGGCGCACGGCGTCACCCGCGCCACCGTGCGCGAGGCGCTGGCGCTGCTGCGCCGGGACGGCCTGATCGAACGCGTGCAGGGCGTCGGCACCCAGGCCCTGTTCACCTCGGTGACCACGCAGCTCGCCGAGGCGCACGGCGCCGTCCGCCCGTCGCGGGGCAGCATCTTCAGCAACGGCCTGCGGCCACGCGTCCTGGACCGCTCGGTCGTCCCCGCCCCGACGCTCGTCGCACACCGCCTCGACATCCGGGCCGGGGAGCCCTGTCTGCGCCTGGAGTACGTGTCCCTGCTCGGCGAAGAGCCGCACGCCCTGGCCACCAACTACGTGCTGTTCCCGGAGGCGGAGCGGCTGACCGGGACCCCGTTCACCTCGCACTGGTACGCGCTGCTCGACGAGGCGGGCGTCGTGCTCGGCGAGTCGGAGTTCGTCATCGACGGCGCGCTGGCCGACCCGATCACGTCCCGGACGCTCGGCGTCGCCGACGGCACCCCGCTGATCTCCATGGAGCAGGCCATCTACGACCCGGCCGGGCGGGCGTTCAACGTGGCGTTCATCCAGATCCGGGCCGACCGTTTCCGCTTCGTCTCCCGCGCGCGCTCCGCGGACCTGCCCGGCCTGCCGCTCGCATAGCGGCGCGCGCCTGCGCCCAGCAAGCCCCGAACTCCTCGCCATCCCGAGAACTCCTCACCATCCCTTCCCTGAAACAACCGATGGGAGAGCCACGTCATGCCCCTTGCCCCGACCAACACACCGGCCGGTGCGGTGATCACGCCGGTCACGGCCGAGTCTCCGCAGACCCCGCCGACTCCGGCGACCCTCACCGAAGCCGCCGCCGCCCTCCGCTCCGGCGCCGTCACCAGCCGGCAGCTGACCGAGGCCGCGCTGGCCGGCGCGGACCGCCTCGACGCGACGCTCGGCACCTACCTGCACCGGCTCGACGAGAAGGCGCTCGCCGCGGCGGACGCCGCCGACGGTGACTTCGCGGCGGGCGTGGACCGGGGGCCGCTCCAGGGCATCCCGTTCGGCGTCAAGGACATCCTGGCCACCGCCGACGCCCCGACCACCGCCCAGAGCCTCGTCCTGGACCCCAAGTGGGGCGAGGGCAGGGACGCCCCCGTCGTCGCCCGGCTGCGCGCGGCCGGAGCGGTGATCACCGGCAAGGTGAGCACGATGGAGTTCGCGGTCGGCATGCCCGACGCCGCGAAACCGTTCCCGATCCCGCGCAATCCCTGGGACACCGACACCTGGCCCGGTGGTTCGAGTTCGGGCACCGGCAATGGTGTGGCCTCCGGACAGTTCCTCGCGGGCCTCGGCACCGACACCGGCGGCAGCATCCGTATCCCCGCCGCGTTCTGCGGTGTCACCGGCCTGATGCCGACCTTCGGCCGGGTCCCCAAGTCCGGCTGCGCACCGCTCGGTTACAGCCTGGACCACATCGGCCCGCTGGCCCGTTCCGCCCGCGACTGTGCCGCCGTGCTTGAAGTGATCGCGGGTCCGCACGCCAGCGACCCCGACTGCGTCGACGCCCCGTTCCTGACCGGCGCGTGGGCGTCCGGCCCTGCCGCGCTGTCCGGTGTGCGGGTCGGGGTGGTCCGCGAGAACCACTTCCCCGACGCCGCGGACCCCGCCCTGGAAGGCGCCTTCGACGCGGTCGTCACCACCCTGACCGGTCTCGGGGCCGAGGCCCGTGAGGTGACGCTGCCGCTCTGGAACGAGATGGTGACCGCCGACATCGTCGTCATGGCCTCCGAGGCCCTCGCCTATCACCGCCCCGACGCCGTGACCCGCTGGACCGACTACTTCTCCGCCACGCGCGCCATGCTGGCCCGCGGCGCCCTCGTCACCGGCGCCGACTACGTACAGGCGCAGCGGGTACGGCGGGTCGCCCAGGACGCCATGGCCCGCCTGCTCGACGAGGTGGACGTGCTGGTGTTCCCCACGACGTCCCGTCCCGCGCCGCGGTTGGAGCCGTACCTGCACCACGGCGCCGACGTCATGGAGATGTTCACGTACATCCACACCGGTTACTGGGACTGCCTCGGCAACCCGGTCCTCGCCGCCCCGATGGGCCACAACGAGGACGGCCTGCCGCTCTCGGTGTCGTTCGCGGGCCGCCCCTTCGACGAGATGACCCTGCTGCGCGTGGCCGACGCCTACCAGCAGCACACCGACTGGCACCTGCGGGTCGCACCGCTGGTGACCGCAGCGACGACGACGGCGACGACGACCACCGCCGCCGCCGCCACCACCACCACCACGGGAACGAGGGCAACGGTATGAGTGTGACGACGATGGACGAGGCACGTGCGGAGATCAAGGCGGCTCTGGCCGCCGCTGAACTCCCGGCGTCCGACGAGGAGATCGCGGCCCTCGCCGTGTCCCACGCCCAGTTCCGCGCCGGAGTGGAGGCCCTGTACGCGGTACCGGAGGCCCGCTACGTGGACCCGGCGGTGCGCTTCAGGGCCGAGGCGCGGCTGGTGGACTGGGGGTGAGAGGGACGCCCGGTGAAGCCGCTCCTCGACACCGAGTGACCAGTCGTCGCGCGGGCGTTCGGATCCCCTGCGGGACAAGGGAGTGAGACATCTCCCGTTGTTGTCCCTGCCGCCCCTAATCGAGTATCCAGTCGTCGCAGGGGGCCGGACGGAACCCGGATCGGACGCCGTCGGGCCCGACGAACGAGGGGGCGCGGCATGTCGGACGACATACTGTCAGGGGGCGGCCCGTGGTCCGGGGGGACTTGGGCCGCGGCCGTGGCCGCCAGTCGGCAGTGGGCTGTCGTGGACGTCGAGACGTCGGGGTTCCGGCCGGCGAAGGACCGCGTGCTGTCCGTCGCCGTGCTCGTCCTCGACCGTGACGGCAACCTGCTCCAGGAGTACGCGACCCTCCTCGATCCGGGCGTCGATCCGGGCCCCGTCCACGTCCACCGCCTCACCCGGGAGCGGCTGGCGGGCTCTCCCCGCTTCGAAGATGTCGTCGACGATCTCCGGGCCCTGCTCCAGGAGCGGGTCTTCGTCGCGCACAACGCCCACTTCGACTACGAATTCCTCGCTCACGAATTCGCCCTCGCCCGCTCCTCGTTGCCCACCCGCTCCCGGCTGTGCACGCTCGCCCTCAACCGCGCGCTCGGTACGCCGACCAGCGACCACAAGCTCGGAACGCTGGCCGCGTACTACGGCCTGGACCAGGTCGCCGCGCACGACGCCCTCGACGACACGCGCGTCACCGCCGGTGTCCTCCGCGCCTCCCTGGCCGAGGCGAAGCGCCAGGACGCGCCTCTGCCCTTCGTCGCCTGTCCGCCGCGCCAGTCGGCCAACTACCGCCCACGCATCCCCAAAACCCCCTGCGCTTACCGGAATCCGGGACCGTTGGCGGCCGGCGGACGACTCGTCCAGGGCATGAAGGTCGCCTTCACCGGCGACTCCGGACTCGCCCGGGAGGACCTGACGGCCCGCGCTGTCACCGCCGGGCTCGATGTCACCAGTTCCGTCTCCGGTCGCACCAGCCTGGTCGTCGTCGGCGACACCGCGGTCGGCGGCGGCTTTCTCCTCACGTCGAAGGCCCGCAAAGCCCGTGACCTCGGTGTCCCGAGCGTCGGGGAGAAGGACTTCCTCGACCTTCTCGGGACCGTCGAGGCGGGGGTGCGGCGGGACGGCGCGATCGACACGATGACCGGGTCGGCCACGGCAGCCCCGGCGCCCCCGGCAACCCCGGCGGCCGTCCCCGCCCAGCCCGATCGGCGCCACGAGGCGACGCCGGAGCCACCCACCGTCGAACCACTCGCCACACCCGTGACCGCCCCGCAGCAGCCGACGCCCGCCCCGACGAACCGACCGGCGGCCCCCTACGTGCCCCGCGGCCCCATGGCCCAGCGCCGTGTCCTCGTCCTCGGCGGTGAGCACGAGGAAGCCGCCGCCGTCCGCACCCGCCTCGTCGGGCTCGGCGCCGCCGCGGCGGTTCGGCTCACCCGCGGTGTCTCCGACGTGCTCCTCCTCGCGGAGGGCGACGCGGACAGCCGCATGTCGCGCATCCGCACACTCGGCATCCCCGTCCGGGACGGCGCTTGGCTGGACCGGTTCACCGGCGACGTCGCGACCGCCGACGACATGGTCACCGCCACCGACAAAACAACGCCCGCACCCACGGTGCTCCCCCGCGGAGGTGTCTTCGACCTTCCCTCCGGCACCGCACACCTCCAGCTCGACGCGTCGTGGACCGTCCCCGACGACGCGACCACGCCCGCGCCCGCACCCGCACCCGCACCCGCACCCGGCATCGAAGTCGACATCGTCGCCTTCCTCCTGGACGAGGACGAACAGGTGGCCCGCGACGAGGACTTCGTCTTCTACGGCCAGCCCGAGCACCCCGACGGAACCGTCCGCCTTGCCGCCGACGGCCCCTGCGAGCAGTCCGTCACCCTCGCGCTCGCCGAACTCCCGCCGACCGTCCACCGCCTCGCGATCTGCGCCGCCCTCGACGGCGACGCCACCTTCGGCGACCTCGGCCCCGTCGCCGTGACGGTCGCGCCCGACGCCGGGGCCCACCCGTACGCGGAGTTCACCCTGGACGCCGTCACCACCGAACGCACCCTCATCCTCACCGAGATCTACCGGCGCGACGGCAGTTGGCGCCTGCGCGCCGTGGGCCAGGGGTACGACCACGGGCTTCTCGAGCTCGTCACCGGGTACGGGGTCGACGTCGTAGAGGAAGCGGAGCAGGAAGCGTAGGCCTGCGATCGGCGCGCCGCATGCGGGCCCCCGAGGCCCAGGGCCTGTCGATCGTGTCACCCCGGAGAGCAGTCACTAACGGTCGGGACACGGCTGCGATACGCGGCGGAAACGAGTCGTCCCTAATTTCTGTCGGACGACAGGAACTCCGTCGGTACACGCCTCCGTGACAGGGGACCGCCATGACCGTGACCACCGATCCCGAACCATCGGCAGCTCCGCCTCCCGGCGCCCTCGACGACGACGGCTCGCTCGCCGAGTTCGGTTACACGCAGGAGCTGCGGCGGCAGATGGGGCGGTACGCGTCCTTCGCCGCCGGGTTCTCGTTCATCTCCGTGCTGACCACGGTCTTCCAGTTCTTCGCGCTCGGCTACTCGTTCGGCGGGGCGCTGTTCTTCTGGGCCTGGCCCGCCGTGTTCCTCGGCCAGTTGCTCGTCGCCGCCTGCTTCGCCGAACTCGCCGCCCGCTACCCGATCTCCGGCGCGATCTACCAGTGGTCGACGCGGCTGAGCGGCCCCGTTCTCGGCTGGTTCACGGGCTGGATCATGGTGATCGGTCAGGTGGTCGTGGTCGCCGCCGCGGCGCTCGCGCTCCAGGTGGTCCTGCCCGCGATCTGGTCCGGCTTCCAGTTCGTCGGCGGCGATCCCGCGCCCACCACGACGACCGGGGCGGCCAACGCCGCCCTGCTGGCCGTCGTCCTATTGGCGCTGACCACGGTCGTGAACGTGCTCGACAACCGTGTCATGTCGGCCGTCAACCGGGTCGGTGTCACCGCCGAGATCATCGGCGCGATCCTCATCGTCGTGCTGCTGTTCACCCACGTCGAGCGCGGCGCCGGCGTCACGCTGCACACGGGCGGCCGGGGAGGTGCGATCAGCGCGCTGCTGGTGGGTTCGTTCACCGCGGCGTACGTCCTCATCGGCTTCGACAGCGCGGGCGAGATGAGCGAGGAGACCCGCGACGCGCGCCGTACCGCTCCGCGCACCATCCTCGGCGCGCTCACGGCGGCGGGTGTCCTCGGCGGCCTGCTGGTACTCGGAGGTGTGCTCGCCGCGCCGAGCCTGTCCGACGGGCGCCTCGCGAGCGAGGGACTGAGCTACGTCCTCACCAGCAGCCTCGGCGACGGTGTCGGCAAAGCGCTCCTCGCGGACGTGGCGGTGGCGGTCGCCGTGGCCACGCTCGCCATCCAGACCGCGGGCACCCGGATGCTGTTCTCCATGGCGCGCGACGGCGTGCTGCCGTTCTCCGCACGCCTTGCGAAGGTCTCGCCGCGCACGGGCATGCCGTTCGTCCCGGCCCTGGTGGTCGGCGCCCTGGCCGCCGCGCTCACGCTGCTCAACCTCGCTTCCCCGGAGGCGTTCCTGGCCATCGGCACCACGTGCATCGCGATGCTGTACCTCGCGTACGCGGGGGTGACCGTGCCGATGCTGGTCCGGCGGCTGCGGGGCCAGTGGCGGCCGACCGACGGCGGCGACCGCGACGAACTGGGCCGGCCGCTGTTCTCGCTCGGCCGGTGGGGGCTGCCCGTCAACGCGCTCGCCGTCTGCTACGGGTTGTTCATGACGGTCAACCTCGCGTGGCCGCGCGCCGGGGTGTACGACCCGGAGGGCGGCCACTGGTACTTCCAGTGGTTCACGGTCCTGTTCGTCGGCGCCGTGGTCGCCGTCGGTGCGGCGTACCGCTGCTTCAGGAGGGTCGCCCCGGCGACGAAGAGGAACGGCCAGGCCACCGCCCCGGTCGAGTCCGAGGCCGTACGGATCTGAGCGGATACGCGCGTTCTGGGCACGTCGTCATCGCCGTACCGCCAGGAGCCGTCACTCACCCCTGTGCCGCGAGGAGCTTTCGGCCCTCGCGGCGCAGGCGTGTCAGGGAGCGCTGCGGCACGCCCGCGACCCGCAGCGCCGCGTCGGCCGTCGCTTCCGCCAGCGCACGCGGGTCGCGGCCGGGGGCGGCGCGGCGGATGAGGATCACGCTCTCGGTGAGGCCGAAGACGAGGTCGGCGCGGAGCGCCAGTTCCTCCGCCCCGAGCGCCGAGCCCGGTTCGGCGGCGGCGAGCAACTCCCCGTAGGCCGCCTTGAGTTCGGACCTGACCTGGTGGAAGACGGTGAAGCGTTCCGTCTGCACCTCGGGCAGGAGGTAGAGCGCCCCGAGGTTGTGCGGGCCGCCGCACAGCAGCGTCACGTCGGAGTGGCACAGGGCCCACAGCCGGGCCTCCGGGGGCACTTCGCTGCGCGGCACCAGCTCGTGCGCCACCTTCAGCGAGGGGCGGACGGTGCCTTCCAGCAGCGCCGCGAGGATCGCTTCCTTGCCGTCGAAGTAGTGGTAGAGGGACGCCTGGCGCAGGCCTGCCCGCTCGGCGACCGCCCGCGTGGGGGTGGCGGTGTAGCCGCGCGTGGTGAACAGCTCGGCCGCGGCGGCGAGGACCTCTTCGCGCGGCTCGAGGCCGCTGGCGGGACGCTCCTGGGCGCGCGGGCGGCCGACTCTTCTGCTGGTTGGCGGGCTCACACCGCGATCTTCGCACAGGGCCGGTCCGCGCCGACGGGCCCCGGCTCCCCGAGTGAGCTTCCGGTAACTGCCCCGCAACGCACGGGCAATGGCGTCGACTTCGCCCCGACCTAATTTCTGTCATGCGACAGAAATCACGACACGTACTTAGGTACTCCGACAGTTGCTCCGACAGATATTCAGGCCCAGCCGGAGGTTGAACAGTGACGGCAGCGTCAGGAACGGCATCGGCACACGGCGCCCGCGACCACGCCCGCGCCCAGGAGGGCACGCGGGCCGACACCATGCCCGTACTCCCCGCGAGCAGTTGGCCGACGCCGCCCGAAGGTGTCGCCGACGAGGCACTCGTGTGGGCCGAGACCGTGGCGGGCGGCAACTACACCCACAAGGTCCTCGCCCGCGGCACCGAGCTGCGGCTGACCGACCTCACCGGCGACGCGTGCGCGCACGTCCTGCTGTTCAGCGCCGACCGCCCCTGGGAGCGGCTGAACGTGGCCGACACGGTCAAGGTGCTCTGGAACGCGTACCTCGGCGAGGGGCACCTGCTCCTGTCCGACCAGGGCCGGGTCCTCGCCTCTCTCGTCGAGGACACCTCCGGCCGGCACGACGCCCTCGCCGGCACCTCCACTCTCGTACGCAACACCGAGCGGTACGGGGACGGGACCCCGCAGTCCGATTCCCCCGCCGGGCGCGAGCTGTTCAAGCTCGCCGCCCTCAAGAACGGCCTGGCGCCGCGCGATCTCCCGCCGTCCGTCTCCTTCTTCCAGGGCGTACGCATCGCCGACGACGGCGTCACCGAGTTCACCGGCTCCGCGGGCGCGGGCAAGTCCGTCACGCTGCGCGCCGAGCAACCGGTGACCGTGCTGATCGCCAACGTCCCGCACCCGCTGGACCCGCGGCCCACGTACACCTGCGGAAACCTCGAGGTCCTCGCGTACCGGGCGCGGCCGACGGCCCCCGGCGACGCGTTGTGGGACTCGACGCCCGAGGGCCGCCGCGCCTTCCTCAACACCGCCGACCACCTCACCGCCCGGGGGATCGCATGAGCATGAGCACCGCCGCCACCGCCACCGCCGTTGATGCCGCCGTTGATGCCGCGGGGCGCGTCGTCCGTGACGAGACCGTGCCCGCCCGGGCCGCCTGGTCCGCCGTCGTCCGCAAGGGACAGCTGCTGACGGTCACCGACCTGCACGGCAATCAGGCCGCGGACTTCCTCGTCTACGACGCGCACGACACCTCCGTGCGCTACAGCGCCCCCGACACCATCCAGGCGCAGGACGGCATCTTCCTGACCACCGGCTCGGTCCTGATGTCCAACGAGCACACCCCGCTGATGAGCGTCGTCGAGGACACCTGCGGGCGGCACGACACCGTCGGCGGCGCCTGCTCCAAGGAGTCCAACACCCTGCGCTACGGCCACCACACGTGGTCGCAGCACGGCTGCGTGGACAACTTCCTCGCCGAGGGCAGCCGGCACGGCCTCGGCAAGCGCGACCTGGTCTCCAACATCAACTGGTACATGAACGTGCCGGTCGAGGAGGACGGCACCCTCGGCATCGTCGACGGCATCTCGGCCCCGGGCCTGAAGGTCGTGCTGCGCGCCGAGACCGACGTCATCGCGCTGCTGTCCAACTGCCCGCAGATCAACAACCCTTGCAACGGCTTCGACCCGACCGCCCTGCGGCTGACGATCACCGAACCGTACGAGGACGAGAGCGACGAGGGCTGAACACATGACGTCTGAGCACGTGACGGCTGACCACATGGCGCCTGAGCACATGGCGCCTGACCACATGACGTTCGACACCCTGCTGATCGCCAACCGCGGCGAGATCGCGGCGCGCATCATCCGCACCGCCCGCGCGCTCGGCCTGCGTACCGTCGCGGTCTACTCGGACGCGGACCGCGGCGCCGAGCACGTCCGGCTTGCCGACGAGGCCGTCCGGCTCGGCCCCGCGCCCGCCAAGGAGAGCTACCTCGACGTCGACCTGGTCCTCAAGGCCGCCAAGGACACCGGCGCCGGCGCCATCCACCCCGGTTACGGCTTCCTGTCCGAGGACGCCGACTTCGCGCGCCGCTGCGCCGCCGCCGGCCTCGTCTTCGTCGGTCCCACCCCCGAGCAGCTGGAGCTGTTCGGCGCCAAGCACACCGCACGCGCCGCCGCACAGCAGGCGGGTGTGCCACTCGCCCCCGGCACCGGGCTGCTGCCCGATGTGGACGCCGCCCTCGCCGCGGCCGAGGAGATCGGCTTCCCGGTGATGCTCAAGGCGACCGGCGGCGGTGGCGGCATCGGCATGCAGGCCTGCCACGACGCCGCCGACCTTGCCGACGCGTGGGAGCGGGTGCAGCGCGTGGCCGCCGCCTCCTTCTCCTCCGCGGGCGTCTTCCTGGAACGCCTCGTGGAGCGGGCCCGCCACGTCGAGGTGCAGGTCTTCGGCGATGGCGAGGGCCGGGTCGTCACCTTCGGCGACCGCGACTGCTCGCTTCAGCGCCGCAACCAGAAGGTCCTTGAGGAGGCCCCGGCCCCCGCCCTGCCGGACCACGTCCGCCGCCAACTCGCCATCTCTGCGCGGGACTTGTGTGCGTCGCTGGACTACCGGTCCGCGGGCACCGTCGAGTTCGTGTACGACACGGCCCGCGAGGAGGCCTACTTCCTGGAGGTCAACACCCGTCTCCAGGTGGAGCACCCGGTCACCGAGGAGATCTACGGCGTCGACCTCGTGGAGTGGATGCTGCGCCTCGCGCAGGGCGACACGGCGGTCGTCACCGATCCCCCGTCACCCAAGGGGCACGCCGTCGAGGCGCGTCTCTACGCCGAGGACCCCACCCGCGAACACCGCCCGAGCGCAGGCCTGTTGACCCGTGTCGCCTTCCCCGAGGGCGTCCGCGTGGACACCTGGGTGGAGACCGGAACCGAGGTCACCACCTCGTACGATCCGATGCTCGCGAAGGTCGTCGCGTACGGCGCCGACCGCGCCGAGGCGCTCGACAGGCTGGACGCGGCGCTCGCCGCGACGCGCGTCGACGGCATCGAGACCAACCTCGGCCTGGTCCGCGCCGCGCTCCAGGACCAACGCGTGCGCGCCGCGGAACACTCCACCGCGTCGCTCGCCACGATCGGCGATCCGACGCCACGCGTCGAGGTCGTCGCGCCGGGCACCCTGACCACCGTGCAGGACTGGCCCGGACGCACCGGCCACTGGCAGGTCGGCGTCCCGCCGTGCGGGCCGATGGACGACCTGTCCTTCCGGCTCGGCAACACCGCGCTCGGCAACGACGAGGGCGCGCCCGGCCTGGAGTGCACCCTGCAGGGCCCCTCCCTGAAGTTCACCCACCCGACGACGGTCTGCGTCACCGGCGCCCCCGCGCGCGTGACGGTCGACGGCACCGCCGTGGCGCAGTGGGAACCGGTCACCGTCGAGGCCGGCCAGACCCTCGCCGTCGCGGCGCCCGACGAACTGGGGCTGCGCACCTACGTGTTGTTCGCGGGCGGCCTGGACGTGCCCCAATTCCTGGGCAGCGCGGCCACGTTCACGCTCGGCCGGTTCGGCGGCCACGGCGGCCGCGCCCTGCGCGCCGGAGACGTCCTGCACGGTGGCGAGCAGCGACCGGAGACCTCCGTCGTACCCCGCGAACGGCGCCCGGTCTTCGACGGCGCGTGGCAGGTCGGCGCGGTCGAAGGCCCCCACGCTGCCCCGGAGTTCTTCACCGAGGAGGACATCCGCGAGTTCTACGCGGCGGACTGGAAGGTGCACTTCAACTCGGCGCGCACCGGGGTCCGCCTGATCGGCCCCAAGCCGCGCTGGGCACGCACGGACGGCGGCGAGGCGGGCCTGCACCCCTCCAACATCCACGACACTCCGTACTCCGTCGGCGCCGTCGACTACACCGGCGACATGCCCGTCCTCCTCGGCCCCGACGGCCCCTCCCTCGGCGGCTTCGTCTGCCCGGCCACCGTCGTCACCGGACAGCGCTGGAAACTCGGCCAGTTCCGGCCCGGCGACACGGTCCGCTTCGTCCCGGTGACGGCACAAGCGGCGGGCGAGCTGCGGCGGAACCCGGCCGCGGCCCCGCACGCCGACCGCGAGGCCATCGTCGACGGCGGCATCCTCGCCCACCTCGACGAGACCGGGACCCGCCCGTCGGTCACCTACCGGCGCAGCGGCGACGACAACCTCCTCGTCGAGTACGGGCCGATGCAGCTCGACCTTGCGCTGCGCATACGGGTCCACGCGCTCGCGGAGGCCCTGGCGGCACGGGAGTTGGACGGCATCGTCGACCTGACGCCAGGCATCCGCTCGCTCCAGGTCCAGACGGACCCCGACGTGCTGCCGCAGGACGAGCTCCTCGCGATCGCGCTGCGCGTGGAGGAGCAACTCCCCGCCACCGACGACCTGGTGGTCCCCAGCCGGACCGTGCACCTTCCGCTGTCCTGGGACGACCCGGCGACCCGCGAGGCCATCGCCCGCTACATGGCGGGCGTGCGCGACGACGCGCCCTGGTGTCCGTGGAACATCGAGTTCATCCGCCGCGTCAACGGCCTGGACACGGTCGACGAGGTGTACCGCACCGTCTTCGACGCCGAGTACCTGGTGCTCGGCCTCGGGGACGTGTACCTGGGCGCGCCTGTCGCCACGCCACTGGACCCGCGACACCGCCTCGTCACGACGAAGTACAACCCGGCCCGCACCTGGACCGCGGAGAACTCCGTCGGGATCGGCGGCGCGTACCTGTGTATCTACGGCATGGAGGGCCCGGGCGGCTACCAGTTCGTCGGCCGCACAACTCAGGTGTGGTCGGGCTGGCAGCAGCGTGGCGCCTTCGAAGCGGGCAAGCCCTGGCTGCTGCGCTTCTTCGACCGGATCAAGTGGTACCCGGTCGGCGCGGACGAACTCCTGGAGCTGCGCGCGGACATCGCCTCCGGCCGCTTCGTACCGAAGACCGAGGAGGGCACCTTCTCGCTCGCCGAATACCAGGACTTCCTTGCCGCGAACGCCGAGTCGATCGCCGAGTTCCGGTCTCGGCAGGGCGTCGCGTTCGGCGCCGAGCGCGACGCCTGGGAGGCGGCGGGCGAGTTCACCCGCGCCGAGGCGGCCGCCGAGGTCGCCGCGCCGGCCACCGACATCGAGGTCCCCGAGGGCGGCCACCTGGTCGAGGCCGAGTTCACCGCCTCCGTCTGGCAGGTCAACGTCGAGCCCGGCGATCGCGTTTCGGCCGGCCAACAGTTGGTCGCCCTGGAGGCGATGAAGATGGAGTCCCGCGTCCCTGCCCCCGCCGACGGCATCGTCGCGGAGGTCCTGACGAAGCCGGGCAGCCAGGTCGAGGCGGGCGCCGCGCTCGTCGTCCTCGCTCCCCTCGAGACCGCGGAGGTGGCGGCATGATCACCGCAAGGGAGCGGGTGCGGGCCGCGTACGCGCGCGTCGCGCAGGTGGACAGGCCCGAGGTGTGGATCGACCTGCGCCCGCAGGCCGAGACGGAGGCGGACGCCGCCGCGGTCGACGCGAGGGTCGCGCAGGGTGAGCAACTCCCGCTGGCCGGGCGGGTGTTCGCGGTCAAGGGCAACATCGACGTGGCCGGACTGCCGACCACGGCGGGCTGCCCCTCGTACGCGTACGAGCCGGAGGCCGACGCCCCCGCGGTGGCACGCCTGAAGGCGGCAGGCGCCGTCGTCCTCGGCACGACGAATCTCGACCAGTTCGCGACCGGCCTGGTCGGCACGCGCAGCCCCTACGGCGCGGTGCGCAACGCCGTCGACCCGGAGTATGTGTCGGGCGGCTCCTCCGCCGGCTCGGCGGTCTCGGTCGCGCTCGGCATCGCCGACTTCGCGCTCGGCACGGACACGGCGGGCTCCGGCCGGGTCCCGGCGGCCTTCAACGGCATCGTCGGCCTGAAGCCCACCATCGGTGTCGTCCCGACCGACGGCGTCGTGCCGGCCTGCGCGTCGCTCGACTGCGTCACGGTCTTCGCCCGCACGCTGCCGGAGGCCGAGCAAGCACTGTCCTTCATGACGACGCCGCCGACCCGCGAACTCCCGGCACTGGCACAGCGCCGACCGGGTCCCTGGCGGATCGCCGTCCCCGACCTCGACCAGCTCGGCGAACTGGACAAGGGCTGGGCGGAGGCATTCGAATCGGCGACGCTGCGCCTCGCCGCCGCGGGCGCGGAACTGGTACCCATCGACCTGACACCGTTCACGCAGGCGGCGGCGATGCTCTACGAGGGCGCGTTCGTGGCGGAGCGGTATGCGGCGGTTGGCGCGTTCATTGATGGGCGGGCGGGGGCGGGTTCGGAGTTGGGGCCGGGGGCGGGGTCGGGGCCGAGACAGGGCCCCGGGCCGACGGACCTCGACCCGACCGTCGCCGGGATCATCTCCCGAGCCCGGGACATCCCGGCCCACCGCCTCTACGCCGACCAGGAGAAGCTGGCCTCGCTGCGCGCCCGCGCCCTGGCCTCGCTGGGCGACGCGGACGCGTTGCTCCTACCGACGACACCGGGGCACCCGACCCTCGCCGAGGTCGACGCCGACCCGATTGGCGCCAACGCCCGGCTCGGCCGCTTCACCAACTCGACGAACCTGTTCGACCTGGCGGCGGTCGCCGTCCCGGCAGGCGAGGTGAACGGGCTGCCGTTCGGCGTCATGCTGATCGGCCCGGCGTTCACGGACGAACGCCTCGCCCGCATCGCCGCGCTCCTCACCGCCCCACCCCTCCGCCTGGCGGTGGTCGGCGCGCACCTGTCCGGACAACCACTGAACGGCCAACTCCTTGCTCTGGGCGGCCGGTTGGTACGTACGACCACGACCGCGCCCACGTACCGCCTCTACGCGCTGAACACGGCGCCGCCCAAGCCGGGCCTGGTCCGCACCGGCGAGGGCGTCAGCGCGATCGAGGCCGAGGTGTGGCAACTGCCCGCCGAGGGCCTCGGCGCGTTCCTCGCGGCTCTGCCCCGCCCGATGGCCCTCGGCAACGTAGAACTAGCGGACGGAACCCACGTGACCGGCTTCCTGTGCGAACCCGAAGCGCTCGACGGCGCCCGGGAGATCACGTCGCACGGGAGCTGGCGCGCGTACCTGACCACTCTGACCGGAGACGACTGACGGCCGGAGGGGCCCCGCTCGCCGAGTTGTTCCCTGATCTCTTGTCAGCCTTATCAGCCTTGTCAGTGGCGGCTGCCAGTATGGAAGTTCGGCGGGGAGCTGCATCAGGGGGAGGCCGCAATGCCGTGGGCCGGGCCGTACGCACGCAAGGACGGGACACAGGTCCGCGGACACTCGCGGTGGGCGAAGGGCGCGCGCCGGGAGACGGCGATACTCGTCGGCGTCGCCGTGGTCGTGGTGGGCGCCGGCGGCGGCATGGGCAGCGCAGACACGGCGCTACGGTCGGGCTCGGGGGCGGGACAGCAGCCGCGGCCGAAGCCGACGGCCGTCTACCCGGTGCACTTCCCCGGGTGGGAAGAGCCAAGGAAGCCGGAGCCGACGGTCTCGTACCCGATCCGGTTCTCGTCTCATGGCGGTGGACGATGACGCGGCGCCGGCCGGCGCGGCGACCGCGGCGGAGGCCGCGCAACACCAAGGCTCAGCAGCAGCGGCAGGCGCGGTTCGCGGTGTTACTCGCGGCTGCCGCCGTGGCGGTGACGCTCGTCGTCGCGGCCGTCAACTGGCTGCTGGCTCACTGGTGGCTGCTGATCGTGCTCGCCGTGATGGTCGCGCTCGCGGGCGCGGGCCTGCTGTACCGCCGCCACCAACGAGCCCTGTGGGAACGGACCCGGCAGCAAGGGCTTCGCTACGGGCTGCCCCAGCTGGACGGGCTGCACCACCGCGACTTCGAGTACGCGATACGGGACCTGATGCGCAGGGACGGCTGCACGGACGCCGAGCAGATCGGCGGCGCCGGGGACAACGCGGCGGACGTCCTCGCCACCGACCCGCTGGGCCGCAAGTGGGTGATCCAGTGCAAGCACCGCCGGAGCGGCGTACGAGGCTCGGCCGTCGGCACGCCGGATCTGCAACGGGTCAACGGGACGGCGCGTCAGCTGTACGGCGCGGACGTGGTCCTGGTCGTCACGAACGGCCGCTTCTCCACCCACTGCGCTCCGCTGGCCCGGCAACTTCACATGCACCTGGCGGACCGTTCGTTATTGGCGGCCTGGGCGGCCGGATCACGGCCGTTGTGGGACCTGCTCCCGAAGATCCCTCCGCCGCGCCGCTCCACACCACTGGGCTGACGGCAAGGGGCGGCCGGACGTCCCGCTCGGCCGGCTCACCTCTCACTCAGCCTCACCCCTCAGCACACCATCGATCTCGGCAAGTTCACCCGCCGACAGCGGCCCGAACTCCAGCGCCCCGGCGTTCTCCTCCGCCTGCGCGACCGTCCTGAAGCCAGGGATCGGCACCGTGCGCGGGCTCCGCGCCCACAACCAGGCCAGCGCCCCCTGCGCGAGGGAACGGCCGCTGCTCGTCAGGACGGACCGGACCGCCTCCACCCGCGCCAACCACTCCGGATCGACGCCGCCACCCACCGCGAACCCGGGCAGCCAGGCAGGCGGCGCGCTGCGGATGTCCGTGCCGGCGAGCGTGTTGCCCGGCGCGAACTTCCCCGTCAGCAAGCCCATCGCGAGCGGGCTGCGATTGATGCTCGCGAGGCCGAACTCCTCGCACAGGGCCAGCATTTCTGGCGCGTCCTGGAGGACGTTGCAGCGGTGCTGAACGGCCGCACAGTGGGGGCCCGCGGCGAAGACGGCCGCACGTTCCGGGTCATCGGTGCTCCACGCGTACGCACGGATGAGGCCTTCCCGTACAAGATCCTCGCAGGCGTCGCGCAGCAGCCCGGCCCGCTCGGGATCAGCGTCCGACAGATGCAACTGGTACAGGTCCACGTAGTCCGTGCCGAGCCGACCGAGCGACGCGGTCAGCGCGCGCCGTACGTACGCGGGCGAGTCGTCGCCGCCCGTGCGGACCCGGCTCTGCTCGTCGAAGAGGTTGCCCCACTTGGTGGCCACCACGACGTCCGCCCGCCGCTTGCCGAGTGCCCGCCCCAGTACGCGCTCGCTGTGCCCGGCCCCGTACGCGTCGGCCGTGTCGAAGAAGGTCACGCCGAGTTCCAGCGCGCGACGCACGGCCCGCACGGACTCCTCGTCGTCGACCTCGCCCCAGCCGAGCGGCTCCCCGCCGAGTCCCTGCCAGGGCCCGCCGATCGCCCAGCAGCCGAAGCCGAGCGCACTGACCTCGATCCCGCTGCGTCCCAGGACGCGTGTGTGCGGTGGGTGTGTCGTGGTGGGCGTCGTCCCGTTCTTCCCGTTGGTCGTCTCCATGCCCGCGAACGCTAGGCGTTGAAGTGCACGCGAAGGCAAGCCCCCGCGGACCACAAACCCGACCGCCTGCCGACCGACTCGGACCGCTCAACTTCGCGACGGTCCAGGGCGGCGTTCCCGCGTCAGCGGATACGTCTCCCCCGCCACCCGGATCCGGTTCTCGTCGTCCACATGGCAGTCCAGTCTCCGCGGCAGGCCCCGCAGGTACGCGACGGTCGTGGCGGCGAGCCGGATCCGGCCCCCGCCGAGGCAGGTGAGCCCGTCCGGTCCGGCGAGTTCGGCGATCCGGGCGACGTGGCCGCGGGGCAGGTCGGCGGTGTACGTGGCGGTGGCGCCGGCGGCACGTTCCAGGGCCTGGAGTACGTCCCCGAAGTGGGCGTGGTCCAGGACCGTCCGCACCGCCGACTCGACGCTGAACAAGCCCGAGGCGACCTGGTCGCAGGCGAAGATCCGGCCGGGGCGCGCCCGTGCGTAGGCGAACCACGTTCCGTTGCGCGAGGGCAGCGCGTAGCCGATCGGGTAGCCGCCGGGAAGGCCGTCGCGTACGCACACGTACATGATCTCGGCGGCGTCGCTGCGTTCCTGGGTGAGGAAGAGGCCTCGCTGCCTGAGCAGCGTGGTGAGTGGGCGGTCGACAACTGTCACGTGCGCGTTCCCTCCGCGAGTCGGTGCTGCGGCGGCCGCTCCCCTGCACCGGCCGCCGCACTTGCACAGCGTCACGGAAGACGCTCCAATACCGATGAAATTCAGATGAAGTACGTGCTGGGAGCGGGGGATTCACAGTGGGCACGGATTCAGGGCGGCGACAGGGGCAGGCAGGGCCGCACCGTCTGCGCCTCTCGCTGCTCGGGCCGCTGCGGGCATGGCGTGACGGTGTGCCGCTGGACCTCGGGCCGGTCCGGCGGCAGGCGGTGCTCGCCGCTCTCGCGCTGCATCCGGGGCGGCTGGTCGGCCGCGACCAGGTGCTCGACGCGGTGTGGGGCGACAGGCCGCCCGGGTCGGGACACCGCGTACTGCCCAGTTACGTCTACGAGTTGCGCCGTTCGCTCGACGCGGCGGGCGTCGGGCCCGACCGGTCGGTGATCCGCGGGGAGCGGGGCGGATACCGGTTCACCGCGGAGGCGGCCAGCCTCGATGTGACGGACCTCGCCGAGCTGGTCGACGGCGCCCGACACACTCGGAAGACCGGCGACACGGCCACCGCTGCCGGCCAACTGGCCGACGCGCTCGACCTGTTCGACGGCGAGCCGCTGGCAGGGCTGCCCGGACCGTTCGCCGCATCCGAACGACAACGACTCCTGCAACGCGGACACACGACCCGCCTCGAACGGCTCGACTGCCTGATCCTCCTCGGCCGCTGCGCGCAGGCCCTCGACGAGCTCGCGGCCCTGCCCGTGACCGATCCCTACGACGAGCCCCTGCTCGCCCTGCGCATGCGGGCGTTGTACGGCTGCGGACGTCAGGTCGAGGCACTGTCCGCGTACGAGGAGGCGCGGGCCCGGCTGCGGGACGACCTCGGCGTCGATCCCGGGGAGGAGCTGCGCCGCACGCACGAGGCGGTGCTGCGCCAGGACGCCGCCGCACTCGGCGGACCGGCCACCGGAGCGCACCCTCCTCCCGCCCGCATCGGCTTCGTAGCGCCCGCCGAACTTCCCCGCATCGCCTATCAGTTCACTGGGCGGGTGGACGAACTCGCCTGCCTGCACGCGGTGTTGCCCGAAGAGGGAGGTCACTCCCCCGGGTCGGCGCACACCGTGGTGATCTCCGCCATCGGCGGCGCCGCCGGCATCGGCAAGACCGCGCTCGCCGTGCACTGGGCCCACCAGGTCCGCGACCGTTTCCCGGACGGTCAGCTGTACGTGAACCTGCACGGGTTCGACCTCGAACAGCCGCCGCTGGAGCCCGGCGAAGCCCTGGAGCTGCTCCTGCGGAGCCTGGGTCTCGAGGCGGCGCAGGTCCCGGCGAGCGTAGAGGCGCAGGCACGCGCGTTCCGGACGCTGGTCGCCGATCGGCGCGTGCTCGTCCTGCTCGACAACGCCGCGTCCGCCGAGCAGGTGCGTCCGCTGCTGCCAGGCGGCCCGTCCTGCTGTGTCGTCGTCACCAGCCGCAACCGGCTCGGCGACCTGGTGGCGCTCGACGGGGCGCAGGCGCTGCCACTGGACTTCCTGGCTCCGCACGAGGCCCGCGCGCTGCTCTGCGCGACGCTCGGCGCGGACCGGATCGCCGGGGAACCGGAGGCGGCGGACCGTCTGATCGGCCTGTGCGGCGGCCTTCCGCTGGCACTGCGGGTGGCCGCCGCGCGACTCTCGGGCGACCCCGGTCTCGGCCTCACCGAACTCGTGGAGGAGATGTCCGACGGCACCCGGCTCGAAGCGCTGGAACTGGACGGAAACTCCAACTCACCTCTGCGCAGAGCGTTTTCGGTCTCCTACGGGGTGCTTGAGGCCGACGCGCGGCGGCTGTTCCGGCTGCTCGGCCTGTTCCCCGGGGCGGAGTTCACGGCCTCCGTCGCGGCCGCACTGCTCGACGTACCGACATCGCGTGCACGGCGCCTGCTCAGGACGCTGGCCGCCGCCCACCTCATCGACCCGGCGACGACGGGGCGTTACGGCTTCCACGACCTGCTGCGCGAGTACGCGCGCGAGTGCACGTGGGCGGAGGAGAGCGCCGAGGAGCGTGCCGCGGCGCTCGATCGCGTGCTGCTCTGGTACGTGCACGCCACGCGCGCCACCGCGGGTACGTGGTTCTACCCGACGCTGCCCGCCGCCCTGACCACCGGCGGGCCATCGGCCGGCTCGCCGTCCCTGCCGTCGACCGCCGAGGCCGGGCGATG
Organism: Streptomyces fractus; assembly: GCF_049844455.1. NCBI lineage: Bacteria > Bacillati > Actinomycetota > Actinomycetes > Kitasatosporales > Streptomycetaceae > Streptomyces > Streptomyces fractus. The sequence continues at coordinate 1,569,682 of NZ_JBMYHI010000002.1, forward strand.
GCTGGAGGAGGAGCGGGCCAATCTGCTCGCGTTGATCCACCATGCGGGCCGGCACGGTCCGCACCCCATCGCCACCCACCTGGTGTCCTCGCTGCTCGGCTACTTCTGGCTCCATGTGCCGCGAGCGACCTGGCAGGCGCTCACGCAGACGGCACTGGACGCGGCGGAGGCCGAGGAGGATCTGCACGGCCAGGCGCTCCTGCATGGCATCCTCGGCATCCTCCAATGGGACCACGGCCGCCCCGACAAGGCGGTGGAGCACTGCACGCGGGTGCGGGCGATCAGCGGCGAACTCGACTGGCCCGAGGTGCAGGCCATGGCCGTCGGCGTCAAGGGCTACGTCGATTGGAGCACGGCCCACCTGGACCGTGCGCACGAGGGCCTGAGCGCGGGACTGGCCATCACGGAGAAGGGCAAGAACCACTATCTCGGGGCGTTCGCGCTGCTCGGCCTCGGGATGACCGCCCGCGATCTGGGCCGGCTGCCCGAGGCCGCCGCCCACCTCGAACGGGTGCTGCGCCGCAACAGAGATGTCACCTGGTGGTCCGACAGCCTGGCCCTTCAGGTCCTGGGCCCGGTCTACTGGGAACTCGGCCGCCTCACCGACGGCCTGACCGTCCTCGACCCCAAGGTCACCGCGGGCGCCAACGACGGCTACCGCATCGGGCACGCGATGATCCTCGACGCCGCCGCGAAGATCCACGTCGAACTCGGCGATCACGACGAGGCGTTGGCGCTGACGGAGCGGGCCCTGGCCACGTTCCGGGGTCCGGCGCGCCGCTGGATCCAGTCCGGCATCCTCACCACGGTCGCGTCCGCCCACCGCGCCCGGTCCCGCTTCGACGCCGCCCTCCGCGCCGCCACGGAGTCCCACGCCCTCGCCCGCAAAGCACACTTCCGCCGGGCCGAAGCGGACAGCCTCATGGCGCTCGCCCTCACCCACCACGACGCCGGCCACCACCACGAGGCCACCCGCCCCGCCGAGGAGGCCCTGCGCCTGTCCCGCACGTACGGCTTCCGCGTGGTGGAGGGCCAGGCCCTGACCGTTCTGAGCGCAGCGGCACGGGCGGACTCGGCCCACCCCGAGGCCACCTCCCTCGCGGAGACCGCCCTGACCACCCACCGCGCGACCGGCCACCGCCTCGGCGAGGCCCGCGCCCTCACGGCCCTCGCCCACGCCCTCCGGACGAGCGACAGCACGACCGCCGAACACCTCCGGGAACAGGCGACGTTGACGTATACGGAGGTGGGGGTGCCGGAGGCGGTGTACGGGGATCTGCTCGGGTGACCTGGAGATCGTCCCTGCCCAAGCAGCTTTCATGTCGAACAGCCGCTCGCGGCTCACGGCCGACGACGGCGTCCGCGAGGGGCGCAGCCAGGTCTCCGTTGTATGTAGTGTGCGGAAATGACGAGAAGCGAGCGGCTCGCCGAGCAACTGGACTGGTACTGGCACAAGAACCTGCGGCCACGGCTGGACGGTCTTACCGACGAGGAGTACTTCTGGGAGCCGGTGCGCGACTGCTGGAGCATCCGCCCGCGTGGCACGTCGGCCGCACCGATGTCGGAAGGTTCGGGGGAATGGAGGATGGACTCCGCGTCCCCTGGCCCGGCACCGGCGCCGGCGCCGGTGACCACGATTGCCTGGCGGCTGGCGCACATCATCGTCTCGTGCCTGGGCTATCGGGTCGGATGGTACTTCGGTGGCCAGGACGTCGACTCCGAGACATTCGCCTACGCGGGGACCGCTGACGAGGCGCTGAAGCAGCTCGATGAGATGTACGGGATTTGGAACGCGGGGGTCCGCGAACTCTCGGACGTCGACCTGGAGAATCCGCCCACGGTGGGTCCCGAGCGTTTTCCTATGGAGAACAGGGTCCTGCACGTCAACAGGGAACTGATCCATCACGGCGCCGAGATCTCCCTGCTGCGCGACCTCTACCGCCGACAGGACGGAGCCGCGCCCTCTCCGTGGTGAGCTGGAAACAGACCCAGCCGTCCCAAGCGGAAGAACCCACCCACTCCACACCGGAACTCGCCGGTCCCGTGCTCACCGATTGAGGGAGATGTTGCCGACATGTCCGTCGCGGACGCGTTCGTGGAGCACTTGGACCCGGAACTGTGCGTCGTCACCGTCGAGGCCGACGGTGAGCGGGCGGGCTGTCTGGTCGGCTTCGCCTCACAGTGCTCGATCCGCCCCGTCCGCTACGTCGTGTGGCTCTCGAAGGTCAACCGGACGTACACCGTCGCGGGGGACGCGTCCCACCTAGCCGTACACCTACTCGGACGCGAACAGTGCGCTCTGGCCCGGTTGTTCGGCGGCGAGAGCGGCGACCGCGTGGACAAGTTCGCGACGGTTCCCTGGACGCGGGGCCCGCACGCGACCGTGCTGCTCGACGCGGCTCGGGCCTGGCTGGTGGGCCGGGTGGTGGGGCGGCTCGACGGGGGCGACCACGTGGGGTTCGTCCTCGCCCCGGAGGCCTCGGGCGACGACAGCGCGGCGGATCGGCAGCCGTTCAGGCTTTCCGACGCCGAAGACATCAAGCCAGGCCATCCGGTCGACTGATGACACCTGCCGGCCCACACGGTGCCACCGGCTCAGGCCTGGTGTGACGGCATCGGCCCGTCCTGGTCGCCTTGCGGGTGCGGGTGCGGGTGCGGGTGCGGGTGCGGGCACAGCACGGTGATTCCCGAGCGGCGGTCGGCGGCGTCCTCGGCGAACAGCAAGTGTGCGGCCTCGTCCATCCCGACGGTGTGCGTCACGAGGTCGGCCGGGCGCAACACCTCACGCTCGACCAGATCGAGCAGTTCCGGGTAGTCGCTCGCCGCCATGCCGTGGCTGCCCAGGACATCGAGTTCCCAGGCCAGCACGCGGTCCATCGGAATCGCAGGGGGCGGCCCCGCCAGGAGCCCGATCTGCACATGGCGTCCGCGCCGGCGCAACGACCGGACGCTCATCCCGATCACCTCGGACGCCCCCACCGCGTCCACCGCGACATGGGCTCCGCCACCGGTGAGTTCCACGATCTCCGGGACCGTGCTGTCGGAGACGTTGAGCACGTGTTCGGCACCGGCCTTGGCCGCGAGTTTCAACGCCTCGGCGGAGCGGTCGACCGCGATCGGCCGCGCGCCGAGCGCGACGGCGATCATGATGGCGCTGAGCCCGACCCCGCCGGCCCCGAAAACGGCCACCCACTCCCCGGCCTGCACCCGCCCGCGCGCGGAAACGGCACGATAGGCGGTGGCGAACCGGCAGCCGAGGCTGGCGGCCGCGGCGTCCGAGACGGTCGGGGGGACTGCCACCAGGTTCATGTCGGCCGCCCGCACGGCGACCAGTTCGGCATGCGAACCCTGGTGGGTGAAGCCGGGTTGCGTCTGGTCGGGACAGACCTGCGCGTCCCCGTTCTTGCACCATTCGCAGGTTCCGCACCCGTTGACGAAGGGGGCGGTCACCCGGTCGCCCACGGACCAGTTCCGTACGTTCGCGCCCACGGCCTCGACGCGGCCGACGAACTCGTGTCCGGGGATCTGGGGCAGACTCACGGTGTCGTCGTGGCCTGCCCACGCGTGCCGGTCGCTGCGGCACAGGCCGGAGGCCGCGACGCGGATCACGGCGCCGTCCTCCGGAACCCGCGGGTCGGGAACCGTCTCGACGGCGACAGGGCCGCCGAAGCGGTGGTAACGCAGCGCCTTCACTTCTTTCCTCCTCCAACGGGCCGAACCACTTCGCCGCACGGTATCCGCCCCGACGACGAGTGACGGCGCCGCCTCTGCTCACCGCGGTGTGCCCTCGCCACCCGTCGGGGTCGGCGACTCGGACGACGGAGACGAAGTGGACGCAGACGAAGTGGGCGGGGTCGAGGGGGACGGGGACGAGGTGGACGGCGTCGCCGGGTTGGGGGCCGCCGTGCTGGACGGCGCGGGATCCGGCGCCGAAGCGCTGGGCGTCGGGTGGCGGTCGGGGACGGTCGAGGACGAGGGTGCGGCGGGCGGCACCGGGGTGCGGCTCGGGTCCGGATCCGGGGCCAGGGCGACGTAGCCGATGGCAAGGGCCGCGGCAGTGGCGAGCCCGGCGACCGGGACGACGTAGCGCCGAGCGGTGTCGCGGAGTCGAGACAGTCGGCGCGGCTGCCGTCCCGGCGGCCGGGCCGGACTCAGTGCCCGTACGGTGACGCTGTCGGCGCGCACGGCGAGCGCCTCGCGCAACCGTTGCTCCACCGGGCGTTCGGCGTGGTCGGCCGGACGGACATGTGGCGTGCGGGGAGTCATATCCGGCCCTCCAGGATCTTTTCCAGCGCGTCCAGGGCGCGGCTCGCGTTCGACTTCACCGCGCCTTTGCTGATGCCGAGGGTGGCGGCTATCTCGGCCTCGCTGAGGTCGGCCCAGTAGCGCAGCACGAGGACTTCACGGCGGCGCGGCGTAAGCCGGGACAGTGCGGCGAGGACTTCGCGGTGTGCCTCGTCGAGCACGACGGAGTCCTCCGCGGACGGGGCCTCGCCTGCGGGTGGCGGGGTCCACGCCCGGGCCGTACGACGACGGCGCAGCACCGATCGTGCGGTGTTGACGACCGCGGTGCGGAGGTAGCCGAGGGCGTTGTCCACCTCCGTGATGTGTTCGCCGTGGCGGCGGTAGAGGGCGGTGAACGCGTCCTGCACGACATCCTCCGCGGTGGCCAGGTCGTCCACGAGCAGCACCGCCAGCCGCACCATGCGCAGCCGGTGCGCGTGGTAGAGCTCGCCGATCGTGGGCGGCCGGTCGAGGTGCGGAGGTGTGCCGCCGTGCGCGTACGTGTCCGTGGACGTGGACGTGTCCGAGTACGGGGACGTGTCCGTGTACGGGGTTGTGGCCCGGCCCCGCGCGGCGGTGGCCGGGCCGGGTACCCCTTCGAGCGTGGACGGGTCGCGTCGCAGCAGCCCACGCAGCACGTCCCGCCATCCCGGCCGGACTTGGCGGTGCGGGATGGTGAACGGCCTTGGTGGCGGGGCGAGTTGGTGGGCTGCGGGGGTGTGCACAGGGTTCCTCGGGTGTGCTACGTCAGCGGTGCGAGCGGCGGCGTACGGCGAAGAGCGTCCCCGCGCCACCGGCGACGAGTGCGGCGGCCCCGGCGCCCAGGACGGTGGTGGTCGTGTTCGAGGACCCAGTATGTGCGAGTTCGTCATCGGCGGGCGCGGGGGCCGGGGCGGGTGTGCCGGGCCCGGTGGGAGCGGCACTCGGCACCGCCGAGGACGCTTCGTCTCCCTTGTCACCGGGGGCTGCGGGCTCGGCCGAGGACGGGACGCTCGTGGCCGGCGCCGGAACGCTGCTGGCGGACGCCGAGGGCGCCGGGCTCGGCGTCGCGGTGGCGGCGTCGGCGGCGGCCGAAGAGCTTGCCGACTGCGGCACCGGCGTGGCGTGGGCGACGGGAATCGCTGCCAGGGCGGCCAGCAGGCCGGTGGCCACGACGGCACTGCGCACAGGAACAAGGGGGTTCACGTTCGTACTCCACGGTCGGGGTGAAGGAGGCCGGACGGCACCCTTCACCCCCACACGACGCTCGAACCCGCGTCAGGTTGCCGCGGCCGCACAAAAATCTTCGCCCGGTCTGCTCGGGCGCGTCACCTACGCTCACCAACGCGCCCCGGCCACACGCATTCCGTCACTTCCTGAAGGCTCAACCGCCCCTTCCGGGGCTTTCCTGGACTTACCGCACCCGGATCCCACCGGCTTCTGTCGCATCCCTTGACGCCACATTCACCGACCTGAAGCATGCGTCGCCTAGGGAGCGCTCCCACACCCCCCATTGTTCATTTCATGAACCAGGAGAGCCGCTGTGACCCATACGTCCCGTCCTCCGTCGCGCCGCGGTCTGCTCGCCGCGGGTGTAGCCGCCGGTGTCGCCGCCGCGTCACTGCCCGCGCTCGGCAGCACCACGGCGTCCGCCGCCACCACGCACAAGCCCACCAAACCGGCGAAGCCCGCCAAGGAGAAGCTGGCCGCCGGTGGCGACCTCGGGCCCAACGTCATCGTGTTCGATCCGTCCACGCCCGGCATCCAGTCCAAGCTGGACGAGATCCTCAAGCAGCAGGAGTCCGCCCAGTTCGGCACCGGCCGCTACGCCCTGCTGTTCAAGCCCGGCACGTACAACGGGCTCAACGCCCAACTCGGCTTCTACACCTCGGTGTTAGGCCTCGGCCTGTCCCCCGACGACACCACCATCAATGGCGACGTCACCGTCGACGCGGGCTGGTTCAACGGCAACGCCACGCAGAACTTCTGGCGCAGCGCAGAGAATCTGGCGCTGGTGCCGGTGAACGGGACGAACCGGTGGGCGGTCGCCCAGGCCGCCCCGTTCCGCCGGATGCACGTCCGCGGCGGCCTCAACCTCTCCCCGGACGGCTACGGTTGGGCCAGCGGCGGCTACATCGCCGACAGCCGCATCGACGGCACCGTCGGCCCGTACTCGCAGCAGCAGTGGTACACCCGCGACTCCTCGGTGGGCGGGTGGCAGAACGCCGTCTGGAACATGGTGTTCTCCGGCGTCGAGGGCGCGCCCGCGCAGAGCTTCCCCGACCCGCCGTACACCACGCTCGACACCACCCCGGTCTCCCGCGAGAAGCCCTTCCTGTACCTGGACGGCGCGGACTACAAGGTGTTCCTGCCGGAGAAACGCACCAACGCACGCGGCACGACCTGGGGCAACGGCACACCGCGCGGCACCTCGGTCCCGTTGAGCCAGTTCTACGTCGCCCAGCCCGGCGTCGGCGCCGACACCCTCAACGCCGCCCTCGACCAGGGCCTCAACCTCCTTCTCACGCCGGGCATTTACCACCTGGACGCCCCGGTCCAGGTGAACCGGGCGGGCACCGTCGTCCTCGGCCTCGGCTACGCCACCCTCGTCCCCGACGGCGGGGTGACGGCCATGAAGGTGGCCGACGTGGACGGGGTGCGCCTCGCCGGGTTCCTGGTGGACGCCGGGACCGTCAACTCCCCCACCCTGCTGGAGATCGGGCCGCGGGGAGCGTCCGCCGACCACTCCGCGGACCCGATCACCGTTCAGGACGTGTTCGTACGGATCGGCGGCGCCGGCGCGGGCAAGGCCACCACCAGCCTGGTCGTCAACGCCCGGCACACCATCGTCGACCACACCTGGATCTGGCGCGCCGACCATGGCGACGGCGTCGGCTGGGAGACCAACCGCGCCGACTACGGACTCGTCGTCAACGGCGACGACGTCCTGGCCACGGGCCTGTTCGTCGAGCACTTCAACAAGTACGACGTGCAGTGGTTCGGACAGCGTGGCCGCACCGTCTTCTTCCAGAACGAGAAGGCCTACGACGCCCCCGACCAGGCTGCCGTGCAGGACGGCGCCACCAAGGGCTTCGCCGCCTACAAGGTGGACAACTCCGTGACCAGCCACGAGGGTTGGGGCCTTGGCTCGTACTGCTACTACAACGTCGACCCGACGATCCGGCAGGACCACGGCTTCGCCGCGCCGAACACACCGGGCGTGAAGTTCCACGACCTGCTCGTGGTGTCACTGGGCGGCAAGGGCCAGTTCGAGCATGTCATCAACGACACCGGGGCGGCCACCTCGGGCGACACCACGGTGCCGTCGACGGTGACGTCCTACCCGTAACCCCGCACGGTCGTCCGTCCCCCCTGCACCGGGCCCCGTTCCTTGATTCGAGGGACGGGGCTCTTGCCGCGGTGACGAAGACGATCTAGCGTCGTGGGCCGTGCATGACAACGATGTCCGCGAGCGGGAACGCAGCGGGAGCCGTAGGCAATCGGCGCGATACTCACCACCCCGGCACAGATCGACGGCACGAAGTCTGAGGAACAGACTGGGGGCCGCCGCGCTCTGCCTTGCCCTCGCTGCCGCGGGTTCCGCCGCCGCGACACCGGCGAGCGCGAGCAACGCCACGCAGTCGACTACGGCGGCGTCGCCATCGTCATCGCCATCCGACGCGACGCCCGGAGCGGGGGCCGATCTGACGAAGCTGGTCAACCCGTTCATCGGTACCGAGAACGAGAGGCTGACCTTCCCTGCCGCGGGCGCGCCGTTCGGCCTGGTGCAGGAGAGTCCGTTGATGAAGACGGCCGGTGGCACGGGGTGCGACAAGGAGTCCTCCGACACGGTCGTCGGGTTCAGCCAGACGACGATCAACGGCTGCCGGTTCAACTACCTGCCGATGATGCCCACCACCGGCGAGGTGAGTTCCACCGATCCGGCGCAGTACGCGTCGAAGTTCAGTCATGAGAACGAGACGACGGGCCCTGACTACTACGAGACGAAGCTCGACAAGTACGGCGTGACCGCCGGCCTGACGTCGACCGCACGGACCGGGTGGCAGCAGTACAAGTTCCCGCGGACGCGTCAGGCGAACGTGATGTTCAACGCCGGTGCGGGCGTGAGCGATTCGGAGATCCACGTCGTCGGCAGCCGGACGATCGAGGGGTGGGTCGAGGACTCCAAGAAGACCTACTTCGTCGCCCAGCTCAGCCGGCCGTTCGCGTCGTACGGCACGTGGAAGGGCAGCGAACGGAGCCCGGGATCCCGCGAGTCGGCCGCCAAGGGGTCCAATGGCGCCTGGGTGTCGTTCGACACGAGCAAGGACGACGCTCCGATCGTCGCGAAGGTCGGGCTCTCCTTCACGGGACTCGACGGAGCCCACAAGAACCTCGCGACGGAGACGGGGAAGTACGGCTTCGACTTCGACGCCGTGCACAAGGCGTTGAACGGCACGTGGAACACCATGCTGCGCAAGGCCGCGATCGGCGGCGGTTCGCACGACCAACAGGTCGCGTATTACACGGCGTTGTACCACTCCATGCTCGACCCGAACCTGATCGGTGACGTCGACGGCCGCTACGTCGGAGCCGACAAGAAGATCCACACCGCCGACGGTTACACCCCGTACAGCAACTTCTCGCTGTGGGACACGTACCGGACGCAGAACAAGCTCCTTGAGATGCTCGTTCCCAAGGTCGCCCACGACATCGACATGTCGATCCTCGCGATCGCACGGGAGGGCGGCGCGCTGCCGCGCTGGTACCTGGAGAACGAGGAAGGCAACATCATGACCGGTGATCCGGTCACACCGTTCCTGGTCGAGGGCTGGTCGAAGGGGCTCCTCACCGGGGCGGACGCCCAAGAGGCGTACAAGTACCTCCGGGCGAACGCGACCGAGGTGCCGTCCGCCGACGTTCGCGAGAACGGGCGTGCCGGTGCGGCGTATTACGCGGACCGCGGCTACGTCCCCTACGGCCTCAACATCAAGTCCAACGCCGACTGCGACGGCGGAACGACCGGCAACTGCTGCCCGACCAAGTCGAACGACAACGACTGCTACTACGGCACGTCGGCGACGTTGGAGTACGCGGCGGCCGACGCGTCATTGGCGTTGATGGCGAAGGGACTTGGCCACACGGCCGACGCGAAGATGTTCGCCGAGCGCGGGCAGGCGTACAAAAACGTCTTCGACAAGCAGACCCGCCAGTTCCGGCCGCGCACCGCGGCCGACGGCACCTGGCTGACCCCGTACGACCCGGTCACCAGCAACCACGCGTTCCACGAGCAGAACGCGAGTCAATACCAGTGGCTGGTGCCCCAGGACCCGGCGGGGCTCATCGGCATGCTGGGCGGCAAGGACGCGACGAACAGCCGTCTGAACAGCTTCTTCGCCTACGACGACCTCCTCGCCGACCCGGCGGGGACCGCGCGCACGGCCTGGGTCGGCGACCCGTACAACTACTACGACTCCACGAAGTACAACCCGAACAACGAGCCCAACATGATCGCGCCGTACCTCTACGCGTGGACCGGGCAGCCCGGCCGCACCGCGACCGTGGTCAAGGCGCAGGAGACCCTGTTCACGAACAGCCCCGGCGGCATCCCCGGCAACGACGACATGGGCGAGATGTCGTCCTGGTACGTGATGTCGTCGCTGGGCCTCTACCCCACGACCAGCGGCGGCAACTTCGACGTCCTCACCACTCCGCAGTTCCCCAACGCCCAGGTGCGGATCGGTGATTACGGGAAGACGCAGGGCGGGACGCTGAACATCTCCGCGCCCGGCACCAGCATGTCCAACCGCTACATCGCCTCCGCGACGGTGAACGGCAGGGCCTGGGACAAGGCATGGGTCGACCAGACGGACATCGCGCACGGCGGACACATCGACTACGCCCTGAGCACCGAGCCCACCTCGTGGGCGACGGCCGCGAAGGACGCCCCGCCGTCGATCAACACGACGCCGAACACGCACCACCAACTCAGCGCCGACGTCGGCCCTGACCAGGTCGTCACGCAGCCCACGGCCGATCGGGCATCGCGTCAGCGGATCGATCTGACGCTGCTGGCCACGGCTCCGCACACCGCGCGGGTCGCCGTGACCGCTCAGGCACCGAAGGGCTGGTCGGTTTCCCCGTCCGACGTGACGGCGACGGCCGACTCGAACGGGCTCCCCACCCAGCTGAACAAGCGGTTGCGGATCACCACCCCGGCCGGAACCGACGCAGGCACCTACAAGGTGTCGGTCACCGCCGAACTCCCGGGCGCCGCCCCGGTGAAGAAGACCGTCACCGTCGTGGTCGGCAAGTCCGGTTCGAACTGCGCCATCAAAACAAACACGTCCTGCGCCGTCGACCTGAACGCCGCCTACAACAACGACGGCGTCGCCACGCTCGCCGCGCCGGGCGAGGGAGACTTCGACGACACGGGTACGAGCTTCGCCGCCGACCAACTGCCCGCACCGGGCCCGGTCACCTTCGGCGACGTGACCTACCAAGCACCCGACACCTCCGGCACCACCAAGAACTTCGTCAAGTCCACCGGCCAGGCGATCCCCCTCCCCACCGGCGACTACCGCAGCCTCCACATCGTGGGCGCATCCGACAACGGCAGCACCGGCGCCGCGTCGGCCACCGCCGTCGTCACCTACACCGACGGCAGCACCGCGACGGTCCCGCTCCGACTCACCGGCTGGGCCAACAAGTCGCCGGACTTCGGCAACGACGTCGCACTGACGACCGCGTACCAGCTCAAGCCCGGCACCGGCAAAACCACCACCAAGGCCTCCCTCTACGAAACGACCGTCCCCCTCGCCCCCGGCAAACACCCCCGCTCCCTCTCCCTGTCGACACCGTCCGTCCCCGCCTGGGTGGCCCCCGGCTCCGGCGGACTCGACTGGCAACGCGACAGCGCCCTCGGCATCTACGCGATGACCCTGACCCGCTGATCACCCTCTGCGGCACGGTTCACAGGAACCGACGGGAGGGCCGGCGCCGCAAAGTACCGGCCCTCCCGTCGAGGGCTCCAAGCCCCGCCTCCCGCGGCTGGGCCCCACCTACTTGCGCCAGTGTCCTCCGGTGCAGGTGTAGGTCTTGCCCTTGTACGTCCCGGTGGCTCCGGTGTTCCCGCAGAAGCCGCCGGGATTGATGCCGGCCTGCGGTACGTCGGCGGAGTCCGAGCTGCGCGTGGGGGCAGCCGGAACCGGGGTGGGTGTCCGCTTCGGCGGGGCCTTCGGTGTGGGGGTGGAGGTCGGCGTCGGGGCGGGTTTGGCGTGGACCGAGACATGCACCGCGCCGCTCGCCGTACGGCCGTCGACCTGTACCCGGTACGTGAAGGTGTCGGTTCCGCTGAAGCCGTGGCCGGGAGTGTAGCGGACCCAGCCGTCCTTGACCGTCGTCGTGCCGTTTCGCGGCTGTGCCACCGATTTCAGAACGGGGGCGGGAGCGTGCGCACCCGCACCGTGGTGGACTGCCACGACGTCGTCGTTACCGAGAACGTCGATCGATGTCGCGGTCTGGAAGTCCGTTCCGGCCCAGTCGTCGCCCGGCGCCGGCTTCCAGACGGTTGTCGGTGTCGCCTTGGGTGTGTGGGTGGCGGCAGGGGTCGGCTTGTCGGCCGTGGGGGTGGGGGCCGGTGAGGAAGACTCGGCGACGACAGGGGCCGCGGCCGGGTCGGCGTCGTCGCCTTTCGAGGAGTCGCCCAGCGACCCGATGACTCCCAGCGCCACGATCCCCGCGCCGAGGCCCGCGGCGGCCTTGGTCTTCCTGCTCAGACGTCGTTGCGGGCGGTGGCTGTAGGGGTTTCCCGCCGTCTGCGGCGTCTGGGGCGGCCCCCAGGTCTGCCACTGGCGGCGCTCGGGGTCGCGGGGCACGGCATTCTCCTGGGCGAAGTGAGGGGCGAGGGCCGGCACGGTCGGGCGGCGGCCTCCGCAAGGATGCGGGACACGGGTGTGGTCCTGCCGGAGGCAGAAGTCCCGCTGCCACCCGACCTTGGTCCCGTGGTTACGAGAGGCCGGACCGCCGCCGCACGCCATCAAGCCGGTCGGTTGGTGGTCCTGACCGCTGCGAAGAGCTGGGGCGTTCCAAAGGACCCGCCACGGACGGATACGTGACGCGACGCGCCCATCCCAAGAGCCGGACCCACAAGGCGAGTTGGGAACTCACCTTTCCTTTTCGGTCGAGGTGCTACAGATCAGGTCGAGACACCGGTACGAGTACGTCTCGTCGCGCGGCGGCGGCTGCTGTATGCCGATTGACGGCCCAGACAATGAGTGCACAGAAGGCGAAGGTGGCGCCGAGAGCACTGGATCCCACCCACCCTGCGGTGGAGTACGCGGCGGTGGTGGCGGTTGCTCCGACGGCGGAGCCGAAGGAGTAGAAGAGCATGTAGCCGCCGATGACGCTACTCGTCCGCTGCGCGTATGAGGCCGTGAGCAGGTGTTGATTGCTGACATGTACCGCCTGCACCGCGAGGTCGAGAACGATCACGCCGACGATGACCGGCCAGAGCGACCAGGACGCCTGTCCGGTCGCCAACCACGAGGCGGCGAGGATTACGAGGGCACCTCCAGTGATGACGTTGGCATGGCCAGCGTCGGCCCATTGCCCGGCTCGGGAGGCACCCAGGGCCCCGGCGAGCCCGGCGATTCCGAAGAGACCGATCTGGGCCGTGCCCAGATGCCATGGTGCGGCTGCGAGCGGCAGGGCCAGACCGCTCCATAGCGTGCCGAAGGAAGCGAACAGGAAGAATGCGATCAGCCCCCGCGACACGAACAGGCGCTCACGGAACAGGCGCCCGAGCGAGGTCAACACCTCGCCATATGTGGTGCGGACGCTGCGAGGGTCGGCCGGCAGGAGCTTCAGAACGGGATACGTGAGCGCGACGAGGAGCATGGCGAGTGCCACGTAGATGCTTCGCCATCCCCAGAGCGCAGCGAGACCGCCAGCGAGCACGCGCGCCCCTAGGATGCCGATGACGACGCCGGAGGTGACGGCGCCGAGTGTGCGGCCCCGCTCCTCCACAGTGGACAGGTCGGCGGCGAAAGCGACTGTGGTCTGCACGACGACGGCGAACAATCCGGCGAGAGCAAGTCCGGAGAGCAGGATCCAGAACTGGGTGGCGAAGGCGGCCAGAGCCATGCCGGCCGCAGCGAGGAGAAGATGGCCGGCGATGAGTTTGCGCCGGTCGAGCATGTCGCCCAGTGGGACGAGCAGGGGCAAGCCGATCAGGTAGCCGAGCTGCCCGGTGGTGACGATCCAGCCCAGCGCGGATTCCGGCAGGCCCAAGTCACTGCCGATCTGGGCGAGTACGGGCTGTGCCACGTAGACGGTCGCGACCGCGACCGCGCAGATCACGGCGAACAGCATCCTCCGACCAAACGTCAGGCTCATCCGACCCCTCCCAATCGGTAGCACATTGCAACCAATCCGAAGGTACGGCAGAATGGTTTTGATCCGCAACTCTTCAGGAGGAGTGATGACTCACGCAGCACCTCGTGTCGATGGGGTGGCCTGGACCGACCCCGCCTGCCCGGTCGCGCGCACGCTCGACCTGGTCGGAGACCGATGGAGCCTGCTGATCATTCGTGACGCGATGGACGGCGCACGAGCGTTCACCGACTTCCAGCACCGCACCGGAATCGCGCGCAACATCCTCACCGACCGCCTGCGGCGCTTGGTCGAACGAGGAATCCTCGACCGGCAGACGGCCCCGTCGGGGCGACGGCAGAACTACGTCCTCACCGAGGCGGGCCGAGACCTCTTCGCCGTCATCGTGGCTGCGCGCCAGTGGGGCGAACGACACGCTTTCGCGCCAGAGGAAACTCACTCCCTCCTCGTCGACGAAAGCGGGCTCCCACTCCCAGAGCTTCGCCCCACCGACTCGCACGGCCGGCCCATGGACGTCGACACCACCTCCGTACTGCGCGAGAACTGAACACAAAACAAGCCGCCCCGCACTCCCGCGTAGCCAAGCGACGCGGCAGAACGCCGTCACCGCCACCGGCGAAGGTCCACTACCGCGATACGTGCGTTGAATCGGGCATCGGCTCTCCTACCGCGTTGCCGGGGCTCACACTGGAGGTATGAGGACACCCCATCGAGACAGTGACGGGCACGTCCCAGCCGAGGGCGTGCGCCACATTCCCGACGACGACATGGGGGCGAGTGCCGCCTTCGATGAACGGCGACGGCTTGCTGACGAGCGGGAGCACATCGCCGACGAGCGGGAGCGGGTCGCTGACGAACGGGAGCGGATCGCCGACGAGCGGGGAGCCGCCGTGGAAAGGCATGAGGCGCGGCTCGCGGCATGGGAGAGCCGGCTCGACGGGCGGGCCCGCGCCATGGGCGAGTCCGCTGTGGGTGAGCGGCAGCGGTCCTACGAGGCGATCGACCGGGCCCGCGGTGTGTTGGAAGCCAGCCAGGAGCGGTTGGAGCGCAGCGCGGCGGCGCTGCGCCGTGCGGATGCGTCCGACGATCGGGAACAGCGCACGGTGGTGCAGGAGGTGGCCGCCACCACGAGGGAGCAGGCGGTTCGGCCGCGTTCGGTCGAGGGCGGTGGAGTCGACGAACCGGACACCGGCCGGCCCGGGCCCGGCCGGCAGGCCGCGGAGTGAGAGCTGCGCGGCCTGCCCCATGACCCCCGGGACATCCGGTTGCGGCTCATCCGCTCATGGGGCCGGGCCGGCCGGGTACCCGGCCCTCGTGATCGTGTCGGCAGGGCTAGTTTCCCTTGGCGGCTTCCTTGAGCTTGGAGCCCGCGGCCGCCTTCACGCTGTAGGCGGCGGGGATGGTGATCGCCTCGCCGGTGGACGGGTTGCGGCCGGCGCGCTCGGCGCGGTGGGTGCGCTCGAGCGTCAGGAAGCCGGGGATGGTGACCTTCTCGTCACCCTTGGCGACGACGTCGCCGACCGTCGCCGCGAACGCCGCGAGAACGGCGTCGGCGTCCTTCTGGGTCACGTTGGCTCGATTGGCCAGTTCGGCAACCAGCTCACTGCGGATCATCGCTGTACTCCGTCTCACGCTCGGAAGCCCCGCTCCGGACGACGCGGGGAAGATCAAGCCGCCATGGTGCCACCTGCCACCGACAACACACGCGAACCCCCTGGTTCCCTACTCCGAACGGCCCTTGATAGGGGAAGGGCTCCAAACGTGGTTTACGCATGGGTACTGGGGTGACCGCAACCGGAAGTCGATGCAGGGAGCAGCCCGATGAGTGAGCGGTTGACGCCGGCGGACCAGGTTCTGGCCGCCGCGCGCCATCCTGAGGCGAGCCGGCAGTTGCCGACGACTTTGTGCCAGGCCTTGTGCGAGGCGCTGCCGATCGACGCGGCAGCCCTGTCCTGGCTCACGGATACGCCCTATCGGCAGTTGCTGGGGGTGAGCGATGAACGCGCTGTGTATCTGGAGGAGGCGGAGTTCCTGGCCGGGGAAGGCCCGTGTGTCACTGCCGCGGCGACGAAGCAACCTGTCCTGGTCAACGACATGGCGCAGCCGCTGCCCAGATGGCCGCTGTTCCAGACGTGCCTGGACGGCCGGGTCGACTACGGGGCCGTGTACGCCTTCCCGCTCCGTTTCGAGTCCAAGGTGTTCGGCATCGCCGCGCTGCTGTACGAGCGGCCCTGCCTCATCGTCCCGGGAACGATGAGGCAGGCCACTCATGCCGTCGGTGCCACGGCCCAGGCCCTGCTGCCGGCCTTCTGGCGGCTCCTGGCACACGGCGAACTGCCGCAGTGGGAGCCCGCGGGCCTCCTGGAGACACATTGGGCCACCACGCACGCGGCCTCGGATGTGCTCGCCGAGCGCCTGGGCCTGCCCGTCGAGGAGGCCCAGGCCCGGCTGCGCGCCCGCGCCTTCGCCACCGGGCGCCCACTGCCCAGCATCGCCGCCGACATCCTCGCGCCCGACTCTTGACCCAGGGGCCTACGAGGCCGAGACCGCGGTCGAGCCCGTCACGCGGCGTGGGCGTGCTCGGCGGAGCGCTCGGCGGGTCCGGTGGCCGCCTCGCGCACCTGTGTGCAACTGCGTGTGATCAGGCGGGAGACGTGCATCTGCGACACGCCGATCTTCTCCGCGATGCGGGACTGCGTCATGTCCTCGAAGAACCGCATGTAGAGAATCTCGCGCTCCCGCTCGGGCAGCAGGCGCAGGCCCGCCTTGGCGGCCTCGCGGTCGGCGATGGTGTCGTAGGAATGGTCCGGGGCGCCGAGGGTGTCGGCCAGGCTGACCCCGTCGTCGGCCGCGCCGATCTGAGCTTCCAGGGACAGCGCGCTGTGGCTGTCCAGGGCGGCGATGCCCTCCCTGGTCTCCTCGATGCTCAGGCCCGCCTCCTCGGCGATCTCCTCGAGCGAGGGCTCCTCCCCCTTGCCGGGCCGGGCCTGGAGGTCGCGGCGCGTGCTGCGGACCTTGTTGCGCAGGTCCTGGACCCGGCGCGGGACGTGCAGGTCCAGCTGTGGTCACGGAAGTGACGGCGCAGTTCGCCGGTGATGGTGGGCACCGCGTAGGACTCGAAGGCACCGCGGCCGGGCTCGTAGCGCTCGATGGCCTTGACGAGGCCGAGCGCGGCAACCTGCTTGAGGTCGTCCATGCTCTCGCCCTTGTTGCGGTACCGGCCGGCCAGACGCTCGGCCATCGGCAGCCACGCCTCGACCAGTTCCTCCAGCAGAACGTCGTACTCCGGACCTTCAGCGGCTTCCGCCAGGCGGTGGAAGTCCTGCTCGGTGTCGGGGGCGTCGTGGTGCGGGTGGTGAGTAGCCATGGTCGCGTGCTCCTCATGTTCTGGACGTCAGATCACCAGCAGCGCCCTGAAGGGCCGCCTCAGAGCCACTTCTGCCGCTGGTACGCGCCTGTTGTCCCAAGCACTGATGAACCGCCTGCCCCTCGACCGTACGAGCAAACCGTCCGATCGAAGCGCAGCGCTGACCGGTCCTGACACCGGCACCATCACCCGCCACGCGTCGTGCGGCCCTACCCGGCCCTAACCCGGCCCTACCCCAGCTGCTCCGGCGTGACGTCCAGCCAGTTGCGGGACGCGGTCACCGGCAGGCCCAGCTCGCGTTGGTCGGCGGCCGCTTCGCGCTTCATCGTGGCGAGTTCGGCCCGGTAGGAGTCCTTCCGGTCGACCCAGACGCGCACCCCGCCCCGCTCCACATCGGTGGCCGAGAACAGCATCGGCCCGTCGCTCGCCGGCGTGTCACCCGCCACCAGGACGGGGCGCCGCCAGGCGTCGATGTACGTCTTGATCGCGGCGGTCTTCCCCTCGTACCAGGTGGCCGGTGCCCACAACTGCGGTGTCAGGACGTGGTCGTCGAGGGCGCCCGCCTTCCATGTGCCCTCGGCGATCTCGCGGCGCGCGGTGGTGACCCGGCCGCTGTCCGGTTCGCGCAGCAGCTGGCTGACGCCGATGACCTGCTCGGCGGGCACGTGATAGCCGTACCGCGGGTCGGCGAGGACCATGCGTACGAGTTCCTCGCCTGCCGCACTCATCACGTAGGCGCGGATACCGTTGTCCTCCAGCGCCGCGTACAGCTCCTGCATGCCGGGCGAGACGACGGGCGGCTCGACCTCGTCGTCGACGAGCGCTCCGTCCTCGTCGCGGTAGCGGACGGGAATGGTCTTGCCGGCCGCCCCGTGCGCCATCAACTCATCGACGTATGGCTTGAGTTGGCGCAGGGTGAAGCCGCTGAAGATCTGTGCCGCCCACGGGTAGCTCACCTGGTCGTCGATGGCGCAGATGCGTATGTAGTACGCGTACAGGCTCTCGCGCTCGCCGTCACGGTCGTCGAACGGGACGATCTTCAGTGACGGGTCCATCGTCTCCCGGGTCAACACCCCCTTCTGCTCCAGGAAGGGCAGCAGCGACTCCTCCAAGTCGTGGCGGTACGTGGTGTTGTCGGCGTCGAAGACGGCGAACTCACCTCGGTGGGCGTGACGCGCGATGACCTTTCCGAGGGTGTGGGCCACCGCGGCCGGCCAGTGCGTGAGCCGCGCCGCCACCTCCCGCGCGGTCGCGCTGTCGTCCTCGTCGGCCGCCGCCGCGGGAGTCGCGGTCGTGGCCGCGGTTGCCGTCGCGAGCGCTGCGGCCGTACCGGCCAGCAGGCCGCGCCGAGGAATGCCGTTCGCCATGCGCTGTCACACCTGTTCTGTTGGGAGATGAGCAGCGGGACACGCTACACAGCGGCGGCCGCCGCGACCATGGTCACTGTCACGTTTGGTTCGCGCCCCGTGCCCGCCTGCGGGAGCCGGACCACACATGCCTCCCCCATGCCCAACTGGGCATGGCAGCACCGGAAATCGGCATTCGACACGCATCGCTCCGGGTGACGAGTATTGATCGTCCGCAGGTACGAAGGGCCGGGCAGCGCCCTTCCCCAGCACGTGAAAGGCGCTCTGATGGCATCCTCCACGCTCAAGACGGCGGTGGTCGCCGGCAACCCCCTCACCTACGACATCCACGGCGATCCGGAACACCCCACCGTCGTGCTGCTGAGCGGCTGGTGTCAGGACCACCGGCTCTTCGACCCGCTCCTGCCGCTGCTCGCCGACACCCATCACGTCATACGGGTCGACTGGCGCGGTCACGGCGAGGACCGCACCCCCGTGGCCGACTTCGGCTCCCGCGAGCAGGCCGAGGACGTGATCGCGCTGCTTGAGCGGTTGGGCGTGGACGCCTTCCTCCCCGTCTCCACCTCGCACGGCGGCTGGGCCAATATAGAGATCGCGGACCGGCTCGGCACCGCCCGTGTGCCGCAGGTGCTGGTCATCGACTGGATCATGACGCCGGCCGGGCCCGAGTTCCTCGCCGGACTGAACGCCGTGCAGGATCCGGGGACTTGGCGGGAGGCGCGCCAGGGCCTGTTCGACGTCTGGCTCGGTGACAGCGACCATCCGCTGGTGCGTCACCACCTCGACGAGGAGATGGCGGCCTTCGACTTCGAGATGTGGGCGCGGTCGTGCCGTGTCATCGCGGACGCGTACGGGACCTGGGGCTCGCCGCTGCGGCGGATGGCGGCGATGAAGGAGCGGCGGCCGGTGAGGCATCTGTTCTCGCAGCCGACGGAGGCGGAGTACGCGCGGGCCCAGGACACCTTCCACGCCGAACACCCGTGGTTCTCGTACCGCATGGTGGGCGGGGAGACACACTTCCCGACGCTGGACTCCCCCGCGGTGGTCGCCGAGGAGATCCGAACCCTGACCGCCGCCGGCACCCGCTGAGGCGGGGGCCGTGTCCGATCCGCACACCGACGCCGCGTACAACGTGCGCCTGAGCGTCCCCGAGGAAGTCTTCCAGAGCACGCTCGCGGACTACCGCGGCGAGTCCGAGCGGGCCGTGCGCGGACTGCCCGGCCACCGGGACATCGTCTACGACGAGCCCTCCGGGGAACGCCTCGACGTATGGGGAACCGGCGGGCGGCCGCGTCCCGCCCTCGTCGTCGTGCACGGCGGGTACTGGCGCATGCTCTCGCGTCACGACACCGCCTTCATGGCGCGTGCGCTGGCCGACGCGGGCGTCGCCACCGTCAGCGTGGACTACTCGCTCGCGCCGGACGCGGACCTGGAGGAGATCGTGCGCCAGGTTCGCGCCGCCGTCGCCTGGGTCCACTGCCACGGCGCCGCGTACGGGCTCGACCCGGACCGGATCGTCGTGGCGGGCAGCTCGGCCGGCGGTCATCTGGCGGCCGCGGCCATGTGCGGCGGCTGGCAGGCCGCGCTGGGGCTGCCGGGCGACGTGGTCAAGGCCGGTCTGCCGATCAGCGGGCTCTTCGACCTGCGGCCGCTGGTGGACTCCTTCGCCAACGAGTGGCTCCACCTCGACGAGGCGCGCGCCGCGGTGCTCAGCCCGCTGCTCGCCCCGCCGCCGGAGGGCCCCGCCCCGCGCGCGGTGGTGGCCGTGGCGGAGCACGACGGTTCCGGGTTCCTCGCCCAGAGCAGGTCCTTCCACGCGGCATGGTCGCGGCACGCGGACAGCGAGCTCCTGGTGGTGCCCGGACGTCATCATTACGACGTCTTCCTGGATCTGGCGGACTCCAACTCGGCGCTCTTCGCGAAGTGTGTCGAGCTGGTGCGATCCACCGCGCGGGAGTGAGCCCCGAGTCGCAGGCGTCAGGCCGTCAGGCCGTCACACGTCCCTTCGCGTACGCGCCGGCCAGGTGCACGGACGCCGCCCGCTCGGCCTGCGAGAACCACTGGAAGACCTCGTCCGGGCCGTGCCGCGGCAGCTGTGCCGTGGCGGCCTGGATGCGGTCCAGGGCGTCCTCGGCGCGGGCGCGGAGCGCGGTCAGGTCATGCCCGGTCAACTGGCCGTGGCGCTTGCGCAGTTCACCGTCCACCAGCACCGTGTCGACGTCCGCCGCGGTGGACTGGAGCACCACGGAACCGGCCGGGTGGCTGGAGCGCACCAGGTGGCGGCCGGAGGAGACGACGATGACGTCGGCCTTCTTCCCGGGGGTCAGCGAGCCGATCTCGGAGCCGAGCCCCAGCGCCTCCGCGCTGTTGCGGGTGGCCCAGGTCAGCGCGTCGCGGACGCCCAGGCCGACCGTGGCGGGCATGGTGCCGCGCCGGTGCACGGCGTCGTGGTCGAGGCACCGCTGCATCTGGAGCCCGAGCCGCATCTGTGAGAACAGGTCACCGGAACCGACGGCGACGATGTCGGTGCTGATGCCCGGGGCGAGGCCGTGGTCGAGCGCGGCGCGGAAGGGCGGGACACCCATGCCCATCTGCATCTCGGTCTCCGGCGCGATGGTGACACGGCCGCCGCTGTCGGCTATGAGGTCCCACTCGGCGTCGTTCAGCGCGGGGCAGTGGATGTGCAGATGGCCGGGGCGCAGCAGGTCGTGGTCGTGGAGTTCGCGCAGTCCGCGCAGCAGGATCGAGCCGGTCGCGGCGCCCGTGTGCGAGGCGGCGAGCACACCGAGTTCGTCGGCGAGGCGGATCTCGGCCGCCGTCGCGTCGAAGGGCACGGTGCCGAAGTCACTGAGCAGGACACCCATGCGGGAGCGGCCGTCGTCGCCCGCGAAGAGTTCCGCACGCAGGGCGCGGGCGTCGTGCAACCGGTCGGCCTGGGTGTCGAAGCCGCGCGGCCGGAAGTCGTATTCCTGCATGCCGTACGCGTACACGGAGCGGATGCCCGCGACGCGCAGGGACTCGACGCCGGCGCGCGCGTGGTCGGGGGTGTTCACGCAGTCGCAGCAGTCCAGGATCGTCGTCACTCCGGAGTCGAGGGCTTCCAGCGCGCCGACGAGGGTGGCGGTGCCGAGGTCCGCCGCCTGGAGGACGGATCCCGTGCCGTGGAAGGTCGAGGCGAGGAACTGCAGCAGCGACTGGTCGGCGGCGACCGCGCGCAGCAGTGACAGCCATGTGTGCCGGTGGCTGTCGACCATGCCGGGCAGGACGAAGCCGCCCGCCGCGTCGATCACCTCGGCGTCGACGCCCGCGAACTCGTCGGCGTCGCGGGCCACGGCGGCGATCCTGTCATCCTCCAACAGGACGGCTCCGGACGGTAGTTCACCGAGCCCGGGGTCCATCGTGATGACATGTCCGCCGGTGATCACTGTCCGCTTCGTGGGCATGGGGCCTCTCCGCTCTGGGGTGGTGGTGCCGGGGCCGCGGGGCGCGGGTGCCGACCAGTCGGCCGACGCGTCTGCGTCTGTCCGTGATGCTGCCGATGCGTCTGTCCGTGATGCTGCCGAGCTGTGCGGTCGGGCGCCAATACCTGTTTGTCCGGGAGGTATGTCCTGCCGGTCATGGCTGCCTTCCGATGCGCGGGCATCCGGCTATAGGGTCCAGGCGTGGACATACCTCGCCTCCTCGACGGACGGCTCAAGCTCCGTCATCTGATCCTCACCGACGTGCTGTCCGAGCAGGGCAGCGTGGTGGGTGCGGCGGCGGCGCTGCATGTCACCCAGCCCGTGGTGACACGAAGTCTCCATGACCTCGAAGCGATTCTCGGGGTCCCGCTGTACGAGAGAGGGCCCCGCGGGATCACACCGACCGTGTTCGGCGAGGCCTTCACCGAGCACGCACGCGCGGCCCTGGCCCAGCTGACGCACGCGGCCCGCCATGTCGCGGAGATCGCCGACGCCGACCGGGGCACCGTCGTCGTCGGCACCCACCTGGCGGGCTCGAACCTGCTGCTGCCGCGGGCGGTTTCCCGGCTGAAGGACGCGCACCCGCTGCTGACGGTGGTGGTGCGCGAGGCGACTCCCGAGTCCCTGCTGGTCGACCTGGAGGCAGGGCGCACGGACCTGATCGTCGGACGACTGACGGCGGATTCGAGCGAGACCGTGGTGCGCGAGAACCTCTACGACGAGTCGGTGCGCGTGGTCGTCGGCAGCGACAACCCGCTGGTCGGCCGCGACGACCTCACGCTGTACGCGCTCATGGACTACCCGTGGATCCTCCCGGGCACGGAGACCGCGCTGCGCGGCGAACTGGAGGCGTTCTTCGCCCGCAACGGGATCCGGCTGCCGGAGAACCGCGTCGAGTGCACCTCCTTCCTCGCGGTCCGCCAGATGCTCATCGACAACGATGTGGTCGCCGTCCTGCCGGCCCTCATCGGCCGCGACGACCCTCGACTGACGGCGCTGCCCGTGTCGCTCGACCCGATCGGGCACAGCGTCGGGGTCACGCTCGCCAAGGACCGGCCGTTGAGCCCGGCGGGCCGGGCCATGCTCACCACGCTGCGCACCGTCGCCGCCGAGCTCGCCCCGGACCACGGCTGATCCGCCCCTCCCCCGGCCATGCCCATACGGCTATACCGAACGCCTCAAAGGGCATTGGACGGGCATAGCCGGTCCGCAGCATGCTCCTCGTACGGCAACGGAACGTACGACCGCGAGGGGCAGATCACGATGAAACCAGCGCACTACGTGGGCGGTACCTTCCTGCACGACGAGGCGGGTGCCACCACCTTCCCGCTGGTCGACCCGGTCGACGGCAGCGTGCGCGGCCAGGTGCCCGAGGCGACACGCGAGACCGTGGACGCCGCCGTCGCGGCCGCCCGGCACGCCCTCGACTCCGGCTGGGGAACCACCGGCGGCCAGGAGCGGGCCGCCGCGCTGCACCGCATCGCCGACGGTATCCAGCAGCGCTTCGACGAGTTCGTCGCCGCCGAGACGGGTGACACCGGCAAGCCGCACCACCTCGCCGCCACCGTCGACATCCCCCGCGCCATCGGCAACTTCCGCGCCTACGCCGACCTCCTGTACGGCCGCCCGGAACGCGCGTACCTCACGGACGTGCCCGGCTGGAGCATCGGCACGGGACAGGTGCTGAACTACACGGTGCGCCGCCCGCTCGGCGTCGTCGCGGTCGTCTCCCCGTGGAACCTCCCGCTGTTGCTGCTCACTTGGAAGGTGGCTCCCGCGCTCGCGGCCGGGAACGCGGTGGTCGCCAAACCGTCGGAGGAGACACCGACCACGGCCACGCTGCTCGCGGACGTGATCCACGAGGCGGGCCTGCCGGACGGTGTCTTCAACCTGGTGCACGGTCATGGCACGGACGCGGCCGGGGCGTTCCTCACCGCCCATCCCGGTGTCGACGCCATCGCGTTCACCGGGGAGTCCGCCACGGGCGCCGCGATCATGCGCGGCGCTGCGGAGCACATCACCCCGGTCTCCTTCGAACTCGGCGGCAAGAACCCGGCGTTGGTCTTCGCGGACGCGGACCTGGAGGCGGCCGTCGAGGGCACCGTCCGCTCGGCCTTCACCCACTCCGGCCAGATCTGTCTGTGCACCGAGCGCGTCTACGTCGAGCGGCCGGTGTACGAGGAGTTCACCGCCTCGCTCGCCGAACGCGCCCGCGCGCTGACCGACTACGGCCCGATGATCTCCGCCGCCCACCGCGACAAGGTCCTGTCGTACTACCGGCTGGCCGTCGAGGAGGGCGCCACGGTGGTCGCGGGCGGCGGCGCACCGCACTTCGGTGACGCTCGGGACCAGGGCTTCCACGTGGAGCCGACCGTGCTCACCGGGCTGCCGCAGCACGCCCGCACCGTCCAGGAGGAGATCTTCGGGCCCGTCTGCCACATCGCCCCCTTCGACACGGAGGAGGAGGCGGTCGCGCTCGCCAACGACAGCCGCTACGGGCTCGCCGCGACGGTGTGGACCCGGGACCTGTCACGCGCCCACCGGGTCGCTCCCCGCATCGAGACGGGCATCGTCTGGGTCAACTGCTGGAACCTGCGCGACCTTCGCACCCCCTTCGGCGGCATCAAGGACTCCGGGATCGGCCGCGAGGGCGGCGAGTATTCGCTCGACTTCTTCTCCGAGCCGGTCAACGTCTGCGTGCAGGTGTGAACCCACCCGGCCATGACCTCCCATCACCACCCATCGCCCCACCCCGTCAGGAATGCGAGTGCACCGTGAGCGACAGAAACACCCCCGCCACCGTCGCGGCCGCCGCCGAGCGGCTGTTGCGGGCCCATGACACCGGTATCCCCTGCGAACCCGTACGCGACCTGATCGACGGAGTCGACGCCGCGTACGAGGTGCAGGAGCGGCTGACCGGACACTGGCTGGAGCAGGGCCGCCGCCTCGTCGGACGCAAGATCGGTCTGACCTCGGCCGCCGTCCAGGCCCAAATCGGCGTGGACACACCGGACTTCGGGATGCTGTTCGCCGACATGGCGGTGCCGGACGGCGCGGAGATCCCCTCCGGAACCGTGCAGCAGCCGAAGGCCGAGGCGGAGGTCGCCCTCGTCCTGGAGGACGACCTCACCCACGAGCGGCACACCGTCGCCGACCTGTTGCGCGCCACCGCGTTCGCGCTGCCCGCCATCGAGGTGTGCGGCAGCCGGGTGCGCGACTGGGACATCACGCTCGCCGACACCGTCGCGGACAACGCCTCCTGCGGCCTGTACGCCCTCGGCACCCGGCCCGTTCTCCTGCGCGACGTGGACCTGCGCGCCGTCGGCATGGTCCTGGAGCGCCGTGGCGAGCAGGTCTCCACCGGTGTCGGCGCCGCTTGCCTCGGCCACCCGCTCAATGCCGCGCTCTGGCTCGCCGACACGCTCGTCCGCGTCGGGCGACCGCTGCGCGCGGGCGACACCGTGCTGACAGGAGCCCTCGGCCCGATGGTGCCGGTCACCACCGGCGACGTCCTGGAGGCACGCATCGACGGACTCGGCGAGGTCCGCGTCGCCTTCGCCTCTGAGCCGGACCGCGACACCGACCGAGACACCAACCGCGACACCGCCGGCGACACCGCCCGCGCCGGCGCGGCACGAGGAGCCACCGCATGAGCACCATCATGAGCACCGTCGACATCGAGACACTCGCCCGCGACCTGGACGACGCGGCCCTGGGCGGCCGCACCACCGCCCTGCCCACCGTCAGCACGGACCTCGACGTACCCGGCGCCTACGCGGTGCAGCGCGCGGCCATCGACCGCCGACTCGCCCGCG
Organism: Streptomyces fractus; assembly: GCF_049844455.1. Lineage (NCBI taxonomy): Bacteria > Bacillati > Actinomycetota > Actinomycetes > Kitasatosporales > Streptomycetaceae > Streptomyces > Streptomyces fractus. The sequence goes on from NZ_JBMYHI010000002.1 coordinate 1,595,348, forward strand.
GTGAACGGCTGTTGGGCCTCAAGATGGGCTTCACCAGTCGCGCCAAGATGGTGCAGATGGGCGTCGACGACGTCATCCATGGGCTGCTCACCGACGGCATGTTCGTCGAGGACGGCGGCGTCCTCGACACCAAGAGCCTCATCCATCCCCGGATCGAGCCCGAGATCGCCTTCCTCCTCGGCCGGCCGCTCTCCGGCCGGGTCACCCCGGCCGACGCGGCCCGCGCGGTGGCGGGCGTCGCCGTGGCGTACGAAGTGCTCGACTCGCGCTACGAGGCCTTCCGGTTCACGCTGCCCGATGTCATCGCGGACAACGCCTCCGCCGCCGCCTTCGGCACCGGCCCCTGGCGGGATCCGGACGCCCTGGACGTCGGCAACCTCGGGCTGATCGTGGAGGAGGACGGCCGCCCCATCGCCGTCGGCTCCTCGGCCGCGATCCTCGGTCACCCGCTGCGTTCCCTGACCGCCGCCGCCCGGCTCGCCGCCGACGCGGGCGTCGAGCTGGAGCCAGGGTCCGTGGTGCTCGCAGGCGCGGCCACCGCCGCGGTTCCCCTCCGCCCCGGCACCCATGTGCGGATCACCGCCGCGGGTCTGGGCCGCACGGAGGTGACCGTCCGATGACGCGCTCCACCGATGACACCGACGGGACCGGCCTGCTGGTCGAGGGGAAGGCCGCGCCGCGCGGCCGGTTCCCGCACCTCAAGCGGGCCGGGGACTTCGTGTACGTCTCCGGGACCAGCTCCCGCCGCCCGGACGGGACGTTCGTCGGCGCGGAGGCCGACGCGGCGGGCACCACCAGCCTCGACATCCGCGCCCAGACCCGCGCGGTCATCGAGAACATCCGCGACCTGCTGGCAGCGGTCGGCGGCGACCTGGACGACGTCGTGAACATCACGACGTACCTCGTCAGCATGAACGACTTCGGCGGCTACAACGCGGTCTACGCCGAATACTTCGACGAGAGCGGACCCGCCCGCACGACCGTCGCCGTCCACCAGCTCCCCCACCCGCACCTGCTCATCGAGATCGCCTGCGTCGCCCACCTTCCCCGGACGGCCCCGACCCGCGAGGGAGACACCTCATGACACTGCCACAGCTGTCGAACGGACAGCCGTTCAACTTCCAGCGCTGGATCGACGAGCACAGCGACATGCTCAAGCCGCCGGTCGGCAACATCCAGATCTGGCGGGACGCCCACCTCATGGTCACCGTCGTCGGCGGCCCCAACCAGCGCACCGACTTCCACGACGACCCGCTGGAGGAGTTCTTCTACCAGCTGCGCGGCAACATGGTGCTCAGGGTCATGGAGGACGAGGGCAAGCCCCCGGTCGACGTACAGATCAACGAGGGCGACGTCTTCCTGCTCCCGCCGCACGTGCGCCACTCCCCGCAGCGGCCCGAACCCGACAGCATCGGCCTGGTCGTCGAATTCGCCCGCCCTCAGGGCCAGTTGGATGCCTGCGAGTGGTACTGCACCGAATGTCATCGCCTCGTGCACCGCTCCGAATTCCAGCTCACCTCCATCGTCGAGGACCTGCCGCCGATCTTCGAGCGCTTCTACGGCGGCGACCGTGCCTGCCCGCACTGCTCCGCCGTGCACCCCGGCCCGCAGTGGCCCGCACGGCTGCGCCCGCACACGAAGCCGCGCGCCTGACCCCCTCGCACCCCGCAACGGAGCCCCACCTTGACTGTCATCGACGTCCACGCGCACGTCTTTCCCCGTATATCCCAGGCCGAGAGCCGCATCCTCACCGGAGCCGGCGAGCCGTGGCTGCGCGTCCACGGCGACGGCACCGGGATGATGATGAGCGGCGCCGACGAGTACCGGCCCGTGACACCACCGCTGTGGGACCCGGAGCGACGGGTGGCCGAGATGGACACGCTGGGCGTCGATATGCAGGCCGTCTCCTCCACCCCGCTCACCTTCGGCTACGGCGCCGAACCCGCCGCCGCCACCGACTGGTGCGAGCTCGTCAACGACCGGATCCTGGACTACTGCGCCCAGGCTCCCGACCGGCTGCTGCCGCTGTGTCAGGTTCCGTTGCAGGACCTCCAGTTGGCCTGCGAGACGGTCTCCAAGGCCGCCGCCGCCGGACACCGGGGCGTACACATCGGCAACCACGTCGGCGACCGCCCGCTCTCCGACGGGGACATCCTCGCGTTCCTCAGGCACTGCGCCGACGAAGGCATGCCGGTGCTCGTCCACCCCTGGGACATGCCGCCGTCCGAGCGGATGCGGCCCCACATGCTGCAATGGCTCGTCGGCATGCCCGCCGAGACCCAACTCTCCATCCTGGGACTGGCATTGGCCGGCGCCTTCGAGGAACTTCCCGCCTCCCTCAAGCTGCTCTTCTGCCACGGCGGCGGCAGCTTCGCCTACCTCCTCGGCCGCGCCGACAACGCCTGGCGCCACCGCGACATCGTCCGCGCCGACTCCCCCAAGCCGCCCTCCGCGTACGTCGACCGCTTCTACGTCGACTCGGCCGTCTTCGACCCGCGAGCCCTGCGCCTCCTCGTCGACGTGATGGGCACGGACCGGGTGATGCTCGGCACCGACTTCCCCTTCCCGCTCGGCGAGAAGGAACCCGGCTCCGTGGTGCGCGACTGCCCCGGCCTCGACGCCGCCGAGCGGGCCGACATCCTCGGCGGCAACGCCGCCCGGTTCTTCTCCCTCCCCCAGGAAGTCCTCGGTGCGTGAAGCCACGCAAGCCCCTTCACTCGACCGTCCCCTCAGAAAGGCTGGACCGACCATGAGCAACACGGTTGTCGACAACGTCAGAGAGCTGCTCCCCGCCCTGCGCGAACGCGCCCAGGAGACCGAGGACGCCCGCCGGGTGCCCGCCGAATCCATCAAACTCCTCCGCGGGACCGGGTTCTTCAAGCTGCTCCAGCCGGTGCGGTACGGCGGATTCGAAGCCGATCCGCTGGACCACTACACCGCCGTGAAGCTCATCGCGAGCGCCTGCGGGTCCACGGGGTGGGTCGCCTCGGTGCTCGGCGCCCACGCCTGGCACCTGGCGACGTTCCCCGCGCAGGCCCAGGAGGACATCTGGGGCCGGGCCCCGGAGACGCTGCTGTCGTCGGCCTACGCTCCGCTCGGCACCGCGACCCGCGTCGAGGGTGGTTTCCGGCTGAGCGGCAAGTGGAGCTTCTCGTCCGGCGTGGACCACGCGGGGGCGGCGATCCTGGGCACCTTGGTGAAGGACGAGAAGGGGGACACCGCGGACTACGCGGCCTTCCTCGTGCCCTGCGAGGACTACACCGTGGAGGATGTCTGGCACACGGTCGGCCTGCGCGGCACGGGCAGCAACGACATCGTCGTCGACGACGTCTTCGTCCCGGCCCATCGCACGCTCAGCTTCTCCGACTCCTTCCGCTGCGTCTGCCCCGGCCAGGAGGTGAACGACAGCCCGCTCTACCGGATGCCGCTCTACTCGGTGATGACGACGACCATCACCACCCCACTCGTCGGCATGGCCACCGGTGCGTATGAGGCACACGTCGCCCACCAGCAGGACCGCGTACGGGCGTTCGCCGGCGGGAAGGCCAAGGACGACCCCTTCGCGAAGGTGCGGGTCGCCGAGGCCGCCAGCGAGATCGACGCCGCCTGGCTGCAGTTGACCCGCAACCTGTCCGACGTCCATCGGGCCGCGCGCGACGGCTCCGGCATCCCTGTCGGGCTGCGCACCCGGCTCCGCCGGGATCAGGTCCGGGCGGCGGAGCGCGCGATCGGCGCGACCGACCGGCTCTTCGAGAACTCCGGTGCCTCCGCGCTCAGGGACGGCACACCCATCCAGCGCTTCTGGCGTGACGCACACGCCGCGCGCGTCCATGTCGCCCACGACGCGGAACCCGCCCTGAAGCTCTTCGGGGACGACGAGTTCGGTGTGTCCATCGACGGCGGAATGCTGTGAGGGGGACGGTATGAGCCGGCTGACCGCAGAACCCGAGGACCGCGAGGACACCGCCATCGACGGCCGCCGGTTCCGGGACGTCATGGGGCACTTCTGCACCGGCGTCGTCATCGTCGCCGCGAGCGGGGAGGACGGCCCCGCCGGGTTCGCCTGCCAGTCCTTCTCGGCGCTCTCCCTCGACCCGCCGCTGGTCCTGTTCTGTCCGGCGAGGACCTCACGCACCTGGCCGGTCATCGAGCGGGCCGGGCGGTTCACCGTCAACGTACTCGCCGAGAGCCAGCGCCCGGTCAGTGAGGTCTTCGGCCGGAGCGGCCCCGACAAGTTCACCGGGACCGACTGGGCGCGCACCCCGCACGGCACCCCGCTGCTGAACCGGGCCGCGGCCTGGGCGGAGTGCTCGGTCCGGCAGGTCCACGCCGCGGGGGACCACTACATCGTGGTCGGCCGCGTCACGGATCTCGGCACCCATGGAGACCAGCGACCGCTGCTGTTCCACCGGGGCACGTACACAGGCGTGACGCCGGGGCACGTCCCCGGTCCGGCCCGGCTGCCGGAGACACTGGCCGATCCGTTCCTCACGGGCGACTGGTTCTGATGGGCACGTGATGTCTTCACGCGCCGCGGCATCTCCTGACTCGACGCCGCCCCCTACGCGGCGGGGACGGCGCCCAGCAGCGTGCGGCTCGCCGTCAGCGCGAGGTGGGTGGTGAAGGTGTCGTGGTCCACGGCCACGGTGGCGAAGTCCGCGCCGTGGGCGGTGCGCACGACGCACGCCGAGAAGACGGTGGCGAAGCACTGGCGCACGGCGGCCTCCGGCTGAGCGTGGGTGATCTCGTCCCGTACGCCGAGCAGGAGCGCGGTGAAGTCGTCGGCGAGGGCGTGGACGTGTCCCCGGCCGCGACGCAGCACTTCCGGGTGCACTCCTGACAGCAGAAGCACGGGCTTGAGGAAGGCGGCGTGCCGGCGGAAGAGGCCGGTCAGCTGGGTGACGGCCGCCGTGACCAGTGCGTCCGCCGAGAGTCCGCGCCAACGCTCCGCGTCCCTGAAGGCCAGTTGGTCGTCGGCGAGGCGGGCGATGCCGTGCTCGTAGACGGCGAGGAAGAGGGCGTCCTTGTTGGTGCTGCGGTCGTACAGGGCCCTTGGTGCCACCTGCGCCTTCTCGCACAGGGCCGCGATGGTGAACGCCTCGTAGCCGCCTTCCTCGATCAGCGCGACGCCCGCGTCCAGGATTCGGGCCCATGCCTGTCGCGTGCGCTCCTGACGGGGTTCGCGGATCTCCAGATCGTTGTTACGCGCTTCCGAGGTCACCATGGCCCCCATTCTCACCGGTTGACAAGGAGTGCCTCCCTGCCGATCTAATAACCGTAGCGCACGCTACGGTTTGCCGATGAGGGCTGCGGCGCCGATCGCGTCGGGGCGTGCCCGTCATGACGTTCCACGGCGCCGCCGGCCGACCCGCTTCCTCGGCAACGAGCAGGAGGAGAACCGCACATGTCCCCGACCATCGGCACACCCGGCCGCGTCGCCGTCATCGGCGCAGGCCCGGCAGGCATGGCCGCAGCCCTGTCCGCCCATCAGGCGGGCCACCACGTCACTCTCTTCGAGCGGTCCCCCGAGGCCCGGCCCGCGGGCAACATCCTCAATCTGTGGCCCGCCCCCATCAAGGCACTCGGCCTGCTGGGCGTGGACATCGAGGATCTCGGCGCCCCCTGCGAAAGCATCTTCCGCAATACCCGAGGCCATCAGCGCGTCCGCGTGCATCTGCCCGATCAGGTCGTACGCGACTACGGAGGCGGCTTCATCGGCCTGCTCCGCCCCGACTTGTACGAGCGTCTCGTGGCGGCCCTGCCGCCGGGCGTGCTGCGGACCGAGTGCGCCGTGGAACGTATTGAGCAGCACGAGGAGGGCGTGCGCGTGCACTTGGCCGACGGCGGCACGCACGACGCCGATGTCGTCGTCGGCGCCGACGGCATCAACTCCCTTGTCCGCCGCACCCTTTGGGGCGAGTCACCGATCCGCCCGCACAACCTCCAGCTGTACGGCGGCTTCACGCTCGACGGGAGTGTGGACGCGCCGCGCGGGCAGTGCGTCCTCACGCACAGTCCGACGGTGCAGGGGGCCTGGACAGCCATTCGCAGCAAGGGGCGTGACGGCTTCCAGTGGTGGGTTCTCCACGCCCACGACATCGCGAACCCCGTCCCCAGCGATCTGCACGGTGCGGCCTCGCGTCTCGCCGCCGCTTTCCCCCACCCGCTGCCCCAACTCATCGCGGCGACCGACCCGGTCAACGTCCAGAGCTGGCCCATCCGCGACCGTAAGCCCCTCAAGCAGTGGTCCAGCGGGCGTGTCACGCTCATCGGGGACGCGGCGCACCCCACGTCCCCGTACGCCGCCTACGGAGCGGGCATGGCCACGGAGGACGGCTACTTCCTCGGTCGCGCGCTGGCGGGCGTCGACCTCACGGACGCCCGCGCCGTCAACCGGGCACTGCAATCCTTCGAAGCGCCGCGCAAGCCGCACACCGCGCGACAGTCCCAGACCGCCTTCGTGCTCGGCAAGGTCTTCCATCACGCGCCCGCCCTGCTGCGTCCGTTGCGCGACGCGGTCCTCGACCACACTCCGTTGCTTCAAAAGGTCGTGGGCGAGGGCACGCCCGGAGAGATCCTCAAGCAGCTCGACGAGATCGACCGTGCGGAGGCCGCCTTCGTCTCCGGGCCCTGACGCACCCGCTGAAGTCACCTGCTCCCGCGCGGAGCACAGGCTCAGGTGGCTTCGGCGGAGAGCCGCTGGAGGGTGGTGGCGTGGCCGAGCGGGGTGCCGCTCTCCACCCAATGGCTGAGCGGCGCCGTGGCGAACAGGCACGAGGTCGCGAGGAGCCCCGCGCCGATGACACCTTCGAGGTGGTCCAGCGATGCGGCGCGGACGGTGAGGCCGGCGGTGACGAGGCGGTTGCAGCGCGCGTGAACCGTCGACGAGACGATGTCGACGAACCGGGGGCCGGTGCGCAGCACTCCGCCGCCCAGCACCAGCACACCGGGGTTGCAGAAGTTGACCAGGTTGGCGATGACCTCGGCGACCAGGCGGGACCGTTTGTCGATCATCTCCAGGGCCAGCGCGTCCCCGTCGACCGCGGCGGCACCGACCTCGCCGAGTGTCAGCTGGCCGTCGCGCCCCAACGCGGCGGTCAGGTACGGGCTTTCGTCCACCCGGCGTGCGGCCTCCTCCAGCATGGACCAACCACTGGCGACGGCCTCCAGGCAGCCGGTCCGGCCGCACCGGCACACCGCCGACGGATCGTCCACGACATGGTTGTGGCCGATGTCGCCGGCGGCGCCACGGTCCCCGCGGAGCAGGCGGCCCCGGGCGACGAGGCCCGTTCCGATGCCGGTGCCGACCTTGACGAAGAGCATGTCCCGTCCGTCGCGCGGCGTTCCGGACGTCCATTCGCCGAGGGCCATGAGGTTCACGTCGTTGTCCACCCATACCGGCGCGTCGTAGTGCTCGCGCAGCCAGGACCTGACGCTGAAGCCGTCCCACCCGGGCATGATCGGGGGCGCGACCAGATGGCCGGTGGCGAACTCGACGGGGCCCGGCATCCCGATGCCGATCCCCCAGGGCCGGGTCAGGCCGCTCTTCCGGGCGAGGGCGGCGAAGGCGGCCTGCACCTGTCGCATGGTGGGCTCGGGCCCGGTCGCGACCTCCCAGTCCTCGTGGTGGGAGGCGATGATCGTGCCGGAGAGGTCCATGATGGCGGCCGTGAACTCGGACGCACCGAACAGGGCGCAGTAGACATGTCCCGCTTCGGTCCGGAACCGCAGCGTGCGGGCCTGGCGGCCGCCGGACGACGGCGCCAGGTCGCCTTCCTCGACGAATCCGAGGGACATGGCCTGCTCGACCCGCTGGGCCACCACCTTGCGGCTGAGACCGGCCGCGGTCACCAGCTCGGGCCGCGTCGTGGCGCGGCCCGAGCGCACCAGGTTGATCACCATGGCGAGTGACGCCGTCTCCAGCACGGGCGGCTCGGCCACCAGCGGAATCCCGATGGCCTGCTCCGCGTGCCCGGCACCGCGGATCGGGACGGGCCGGCCCATGTACGTTCCCCGTTCGTCATTCCTACGTCGTCTTCTGCCCCGGATGCTACGGCAGCGCCGTGTCGGTCCGGGCGGCGTGCTCCAGGGACCGCAGGAGGGCGTGCTGACGGCGGACCTGTTCGAGGGAGCGGTAGGGGCTCCGGTCACCCTCGTACTCGCTGGAGAGGTACCCGGTGTAGCCGTGCTCGACGAGGGTCGTGACGATCTCGGACCACGGGATCTGCGGATCGGTGAGGTCGTCGGTGATGTGGAAGAACTTCGCCTGGATGAAGGCGACGTACGGCAGCACGGCCACGAGGTCCGCCATCGGTACGGCCAGGGGCCGTCGCCAGCCGGCTTCCTGGGCTTCCTCGTCGAGCCCCGGGTGGTCGACGTCCGTCGGGGTGCGCTGGAAGACACCGGTGTCGATCAGGAGGCGGAAGTGGTCGGTGCCGGTGCGCTCGATGAACGAGAGGTAGTCGTCGACGACTTCGTGCTTGATGGGGGTCGGTGCGTGGATCTCGGGGCAGATGACGATGCCGAGTTCGGCCGCGCGGTCGAGGACGCGTTCGACGACGGATTCCCAGATGGGGTGCGGCCTGAGGTCCATCGACACCACGCCGATCTTGGGGCGCAGGGTGCTGAAGCCGAGCACGGAGGCCAGTTCCAGGTCGCGGCCGAGGATGGTGACTCCCTCGTCGACGGTCAGGTCGCGGTGCTGCCACATCCGCGAGTCGATCCAGGAACCGTAGTTGGTGGGGGTCAACTGGTGGCGTGCCAGGCCGGCGTGCCACTCGTCGATCCACCGGGTGGTCGGTGTGGGGTAGCCGCTGATGTTGCCCTCGCCGAGGATCTCGATGCCCGTCGCGCCGAGGTCGGCGATCTCGGCCATGGCGTCGTCGAGGGTGAGCAGGGTGTACATGTCTCCGGTGTAGCTGTACAGGGAGACGCCGTACTTGAGGGTGTCGGGCCCGCTCTTCACAGGAGGGTGACCTTTCGCTCGGCGTGGAAGACCGAGGGCTGGAACTCGGCCGGGATGTACGGGGCTTGGAGGGCGATGTCGACCTGGAGGTGGTGCACGCCCGCGGGCAGGCCGCCGGGGTGCGGGACGGTGATGGTGGCCAGCTCGTCGAGCTGCCAGCGCACATCGGTCGAGGTACGCAGGTCGGCGCAGCTGAGGTCGCGGCCCTGAAGGGTCCACCGTGGTGTCTCGCGGTCCCAGGTCAGGTCGCCGACCCGGACCGCGACGCCTTCGATGAGACTGCCCCACAGGCCGCGGTAGTTGGGCATGCGGAGGCGGAACTGGAAGCCGACGGTCCGCCCGCCGGATTCGACGTTGCGCACGCCGCGGTTCTGGATGATGTCCCGGTCCAGCATGGGTCCTCCGGATGGATGGGGAAGGGGGTGGGAGAGAGGAAGCGGTGGGAAGGTGTGGTCGCGTCAGCGTTCGGCGTCGGCGATGCCGCGGGCGCCGCCGACGGCGAGGGCGAGCGCGGTCAGTGTCGGGTTGCAGGCCGTGGCGGTGGGGATGACACCGTTGCCCGCCACGAACAGGCCGCGTACGCCCCACACTTGACTGTTCGGGTCGCACACCGAGGTGCCGTCGTCGGTGGCGCCCATCCGGACGGTGCCCTGGTAGTGCAGCGAGGCGCCCGCCGGGAACACCAGGGGTGGTGTGTCGTCGAGCGGTTCGCCGAGGGCCGCCGCGGTGCGCAGGATCTCCGTCCGGGCGTGGTCGATGGAGGCGTGGTCCGCGTCGGTGAGCCGGTAGTGGATCTCCATCGCGGGCATCCCGTACGCGTCGGCCTCGTCGTCGCGGAAGGTGACACGGTCCTCCGCCCTGAGGTCCTTGGCGCAGAACCAGCCGAGCCCGACGACCGATCCCGGCACCAACTCGCCTGTCGCCGAGCCGTCGTCGGACAGCGGGACCGGTGAGGCGTCGAGCTGCATGACCTGCCCATGAAAGGGGTGGTCGTCGGTGAACGGCACCCAGGTGACACCGCTGCTGGCCGTGACGCCCGCGCCGCAGTCGGGCGCCGCCGGACGGTCGGGCAGGTCCCGCATCCGCACGGCGTACACGAGCTGCGGCTGGTCGTTGAGGTAGCGGCCGAGCGCGGGCGGGCGCACACCGGACGCGTACAGCAGTTGCGGGGTGCGCAGGCTGTCCCCGGCCACCACGACGTAGCGCGCGGTGATGTCGTGGTCGTCGCCGGTGCGCCGGTCGCGGACGCGCACCCCGCGTACGGCCGTTCCGTCCTCGTCGAGCAGGACGCGGGTCACCAGTGCTTCGGCGAACAGCGAGAAGCGGGGGTTGGCCCGGGTGACGTCGCCGAACACGACGTCCGCACCGCACCACAGCAGCCGTCCCTCCGGTGTACGCCGTACGGCGAGCGGCATCGGCTGCACCTGCCGGTCGCCGGCCCGGTCGTGATCGAGTGCGACCGAGAGCCGCTTGCGCACCTCGTCGGCGAACGGGGCATCGGCCAGCACCTCGGCCGAGACCCCCAGCAGCCGCTCGGCCTCGGCCAGCAGGTGGGGCAACTCCGGTAGGAACGGGACGACTTCGCTTCCGCCCGGGCGGGGACACGCCCCCGTCCAGTGCGCACCCATGCCGCCGACGTTGCTGGACATGGCGGCGGCAGGCAGCCCGTCCTCCCCGTCCCGCCGCTGCCCGCTCTCCAGTAGGAACGTGCCCGGGCGTTGCAGCCTTGGCCGGCCACTCGCGTAGCCGTCCATCGTGTCGGTCGACGCCGCCTCGACGTTGGGGTGCGGGCCCTCGGAGGCGCGCTGCGCCGAGGCACGTTGCCCGGCGTCCGCGATGTTCTTCACGTGGGCGCCCGGCGGGTCGGTGATCAGCGGCCCCACCTCGAAGGCGGCCAGGGCCAGTTGGGGGGCCAGTTCGCTCAGCACCCGGGCGTAGGCGGCCCCCGCAGGGCCGCTGCCGACGATCGCCACATCGACGTCGCGGGGGAACCTGGCGCCCTCCTCGGGGGTGGTGTGCTCGGCGGTACGGGCAGAACGGGGCATCCGGGCCTCCCTGGGGCGCCGTTCGACTCACGAGCGCGCCTGTTCTCGGAACGATGTCGGTGCTGCCGCGCACTGCTGTGCTCCGCACCCAACCGCCGATCAACTTATGTGCCATTGGCACCCAAGGCAAGGGCAACGAGCTTCCAACCCAAGCGACTTGGGCTGCACTACGGGTCCCGTCCAGAGCATTGACTTAGGTGCGACAGGGACCCAAGATGCGGCAGAAGCCGTCCAGGCGATGACGCTGACGTGAGGACTCAACGATGAGCACCAGGCAGCCCGACAAGGGAGCGGCCAGGCGGAACCCGGTCGCGAAAGGCGCCGAGAAGTGTGCCGCCGGCGAGCGGCTCGATCCGGCCGACGACCCGCGGGCCGTACGCGGCGGCGAACGCGCGGCCTTCGCACTGGGCGACGTGGCCTCCAATCTGACGTGGACCACCATCTCCAGCTACCTGCTGTTCTTCTACACCGATGTCGCCGGGATCGTGGCCGGCACCGCAGGCACCCTGATGCTGATCGCCCGGCTGCTCGACGCCTTCTTCGACCCGGCGGTCGGTCTTGTCCTCGACCGCACCGTCACACGGTGGGGTCGCGCCAGGCCCTACCTGCTGTTCGGGGCGCCACTGCTCGCCGCGCTGACCTTGCTGACGTTCCTCACGCCGGGCGGCGGTGGCACGGGTGCGCTGATCTACGCCTACGTGACGTTCGTCCTCGTCGGCCTGGCGTACTCGCTGGTCAACGTCCCCTACGGGGCGCTCATGGCCATGACGACACGGGACTCCGGGGCGCGGATGCAGCTCGCCGGGATGCGCTCGTTCGGCGTCGGTATCGGTCTGATCGTGGTCTCCACGGCGACCCAGCCGCTGATCAGCCTGTTCGGCGGCTCGGCGACGTCACGTTCGGGATTCGCGTGGACCGTCGGCCTGTACGCGGTGACGGGCGTCGTCATGTTCTGGGCCGTCTTCGGCCTCGCCAAGGAACGCGTACCCGCAGCGCCCGTGCCCGAGGCCCGGGCCGGCATCGCGAACTCGGTCAAGGCGCTTGCCGGGAACGCCCCTTGGCTTACGGTGTTCGCCTTCTCGATCCTGTCCTTCGCCCGGCTCGGCGTCATCACCGGCGGCGCCGTGTACTTCGCCCTTCACACCCTGGACAGGCCCGCCGCCGTATCGATGATCCTGCTGGCCTTCTCCCTGTCCGCGGTGCTCGGCTCACTGATCACGGCCCCGGTCCTGCGGGCGCTCGGTCATCGACGCGGGATCCTGCTCGGACTCATCACCTGCATCGTGCTCTCCGGGCTGCTGTTCTTCCTGTCCGGCAACCTTGTCGCGTTCACCGCGGTGTTCTTCGTCGCCAACCTGGTGGGCGGTTTCGGTTTCGTGGCCGTGCCCGCACTCGTGGCGGACACGGTCGAATGGCACGAGTGGCGCCACCACCGCCGCGACGAGGGCCTGTTGTTCGCCGGCTACAGCATGAGCACGAAGATCGGCGCCGCTCTCGGCTCGGCCTGTCTGGCCTGGGGCCTTGCCGTCATCGGCTACCGGCCCGGCGCCGTCACCCCGCACATGCGCGACGACATCGGCCTCCTCTTCATCGGCCTGCCCATCCTCATCGCGGCATTGCAAGCGGCGGTCATCGCGGCGTATCGCCTGGAGACCAAACTGCCCGCCATCAAGGAGGAGATCCGTTTGCGCGCGGAGCGGTGAGGTGCTCTCCGCACGACGGCGAAGGAGAGTGCAGTGGCCCGCCCCTCCGCCTTCCCGCCCGCCGCTCCCGCGCCCCTCTCAGTCCTCGACCGCCAGTGCGAGGCGCTCCGCCGCGTCGGCGAAGTCCTCGGCCATCTCGTAGACGACATCGCGGGCGGGGCGGACCCGGTTCATCAGGCCGACGCCCTGGCCGACCCAGTACGTCGCCAGCTCCTGGGCCCCCGGAACACCCTTCTCGGCGAGGACGTCCACGTGCCGCAGCGGCGCCTCGCTGACGAGGGACTGGAGCGGCATGGGCAGGGTGTCGGGGCTGCCCTGCGCCTCCCACGCCTCGGTCCACGCTGACTTCAGCTGGCGCGAGTACTTGCCGGTGCGGGCCTTGGAGCGGACCGTGTCACGCGAGGAAGCGGCGATCATCTTCCGCACCGTGTACGGCGCGGTCTCCGCCTCCTCCGTGGTCAGCCACACGGAGCCGGTCCACGCGCCCGCCGCGCCGAGCGCGATCGCCGCGGCCATCTGACGGCCCGTCACGATGCCTCCGGCGGCCAGCACCGGGACCTCGCGGATCGGGCGGATCGCCTCGATGACTTCCGGGATGAGCACCATGGTCGTGACCTCGCCGCAGTGGCCCCCGGCCTCGGTGCCCTGCGCGATGAGGATGTCCACGCCCGCGTTGACCTGCTTCACTGCATGCTCCTTGGCGCCGACCAGCGCCGCCACCGGCACACCCTCGGCCTTCGCCCGGTCGATCATGTACTGCGGCGGCACACCCAGGGCGTTGGCGATCAGCTTGACCGGGTGGCGGAAGACGACGTCGAGGAGTTCCTCGCCGATGGTGTCGTTCATGCCGACGCCCTGCCACGCGGATTCGGCCGGCAGCTCGACCCCGTGCCGGCCGAGCAGTCCGTCGACGAACTCGCGGCGGTCGTCCGGCACGAGCGCGGCGAACTGTTCCTGGGTGAGTTGCTGTCCTTTCCCCTCGAACTTCTCGGGTACGACGATGTCGGCGCCGTAGGGCTTGCCGTCCACCTGCGCGTCGATCCAGGCGAGTTCGTGCTCCAGCTGCTCCGGTGTGTGCGAGGAGGCGCCGAGGACGCCGAAGCCGCCGGCGTTGGTGACGGCGACCACCACGTCGCGGCAGTGGCTGAAGGCGAGCAGGGGCAGCTCGATGCCGAGCATCTCGCAGATCGGGGTCTTCATCAGGTCGGTCCTTCCCGCGCATGAGCAGAGGGCGCCACCCCTCACACGGAGGCGGCGGCAGACCCAACGTAATTCAGACGAAATTCGTTCCGCAATAGGTTACGGACGCTATTCGTCTGGATCATCTGGAAGAATCGGCGGCATGACTTCACGGACGGGCACCGACACGGACCCGGAGCGCAGGGCCGCGGGCCGCCCTCGCGACCCCGGCCTCGAGGCGCGCGTACTCGCCGCCGCCCTGGAGGTGTACGCGGACGCGGGGTGGTCCGGCTTCACCTTCGACACGGTGGCCAAGCGGGCCGCGGCGGGCAAGGCGGCCCTCTACCGGCGCTGGGGGAACAAGGAAGAGCTGCTGCTCGCGGCCCTGGACGCGCACGCCCTGGCGATCGAGCCGATCGACACCGGGAACATCCACGACGACCTCCTGGTCGTCGCGCGCACGCTGCTGACGTTCCACCTGGACGGCTCGGCGGGGCTCGCGGCGCTACGGCTGTTCGTCGAGGCGCGGGCCCACCCGGAACTGCTCTCCGATGCGTGGGCGCAGGTCAACTCCTCGCGCGTCCGAGCCGCCCGGACCATCGTCCACCGCGCGATCGAGCGAGGCGAACTCCCGCGGGACACCTCGGCGTCGGTGCTCCTCAACACCGTCTCCGGAAGTGTCGTCTCCCATCTCCTCGCCACCCCGTTCGGCCCGGGCCGGGACGTCGACGAGCACGACGGGCGCTTCGTCACCGACGTCGTCGACCTCGTGCTGCGGGGCGCGCGATGCCGCTGCGCCGGGCCCGGCTGCGCCCCGTAGGCCGCGAGCGCGGGGACACACCTCCGGTTCGGTTACGTGTCGGCCGACACCGAGGCCAGGACGAAGTCCACGAACCGCTCCCCGTACTCGGCCACGGCCTCCGGCGACAGGAGCTGCATCGACGGCGGCAGTGTCAGGGCGTGGTTCATCGCCCCGCCGCACAGCGCGTCGAGCAGGAACGTGACCGACGTACCCTCGGGCAGCTCGCCGCGCCGGATGCCGCGGCGCACGATGGCGCGGGCGGCGAGGATCTGGGCCCGGGAGATCTCCTCGTAGCGCTCCGCGAGCCGCGGGATGAGGCGGGCCTCCAGGCCGAGGCGCAGGGCGGCCTGCCCGCGCTCCCCCGTGTACAAGTCGAGCAACTGGCCCACGAGTTGGATCAGGTCACCGCGGACCGTGCCGGTGTCGACGTCGGAGATCAGGCCGATCCGCAGCGCGAGGGCCTCGACCAGAAGGTCCTCCTTGTCGCTCCAGCGCAGATAGACGGAGGCCTTGCCGACGCCCGCCCGGCGGGCCACGGCGTCGATGGTGAAGGCGGCCCAGCCGTACTGCCCGAAGACATCGACGGCGGCGTCCGCGATCCGGCGGTCCACCTGCTCGTCACGCGGTCGCCCCGGAGTGGCCCTGGAGGTTGTCATGCCCTCATGTTCCTACACGTCACACCCCTGACGCTATTGCTGAACGACTTCCGTCTGATTTACAGTCGCCCTTGTGGACGGGTTTCGTTCCGTAATACGGAGGGTGCGACCGCACACCACTCCGCCGCCCCGCCTCCCGTCCACGCAGTCCTACGTTCGCGAGGAGCCCGCATGCCCACCGCCACTCCGTTCAACGCCACGACCACGGAAGAGGTCGAGGCCTTCGCCGAGAGCGTCCGCGGGACGCTCGGCCGTCACTGGCCGAGCCCCACCGCCGCACCCGAGGCGGACCTCGGGAAGTTGTGGAGGGCGGCCGCGGAGCTGGGCTGGCTCGAACTCGGGGCCGCCGGGGCGCTCTCCGCCGCCGTCGCCGCGGTGCGCGAACTCGGGCGCGTGGCCTGCCCGTTGCCACTGCTGGACTCCTTCGTCGCCACCCGCCTGTTCGCCGGCGACCAGGGCACACTCGACGGCATCGGCAGCGGCGAGATACGTGTCATCGTCGCTGTGGGCGATGACACCATGTCCGGCGCCCGCCACCTCGACGCGGCGGGCCAGGCCACCCACCTGCTCACCGTCCCGGCCGGCGGTGGCCGTGCGCTGCTCCGCCCGGTGACACGGGCGGACGACACCCCCGGGCTCGCCGTGCCGTCCTGGTCCGCGGTCACGCTGGGCGCCCCCTCGGCCTCGGTGGGCATCGACGCCGGTACGGCCGACGAAGCCGTCCTGCTGCTCCGACTCCAGCTGGCCGTACGGGCGCTCGCCGCGGCCGAGCGCGCGCACGAGATGGCCGTCGCGCACGCCACGGAGCGACGCCAATTCGGCAAGGTGATCGGCCAGTTCGGCGCCGTCCAGCAGCGCGCCGCCACCTGCCAGATCGACCTCAGCGCGGGCAACCTGCTGATCGCCGACGCGGTCCGCGCCCTGGAGCAGGGCACCGCCGACCGCGCGCTCGCGGCCGAGATCGCCGTGACCCACGCGGCCGTCACCGCGCCGCGCGTCCAACTCGGCGCGCATCACACCCTCGCGGCCATGGGGTATTTCGAGGAGCACGACGCCCCGTGGCTGTTCCGCCGCGTGCACGGCGACGTGACCCGGCTGCGTACCCTGCCGCGCGGCGCCGGAGACGTGGCCGACGCTCTTGTCGAGGGCTCCGGTTCGCTGCCGGCCGCCGACCTGGGCGAGACGGGCGAGGCGTTCCGCTCCGAGGTGCGCGCTCTGCTCGACGAGTACGCCGACCGGCTGAGTGGCGGCGGAATGGCCCAGGACGCGGACCTCGTACGGGCGGTCGCCGAGCGCGGCTGGCTCGGCTTCGCCTGGCCCGAGGAGGCCGGAGGGCGTGGCGCGTCCCTGGCGGAACAGGTCGTCCTCAACGAGGAGGCCGCGTACCACCGCGCCCCGATCACCAAGGCGCTCGGCGCCGTCATGCTGCTCGGCAACTCCATCCTCAAACACGGCACACAGGAGCAGAAGGACCGCTTCCTGCCGCTGATCCGTCGCGGCGAGATGGCCTTCTGCCTCGGCTACAGCGAACCGGAGGCGGGCTCGGACCTCGCCTCGCTGCGCACGCGCGCGGTCCGTGACGGCGACGGCTGGGTGATCAACGGGCAGAAGCTGTGGACGACCGGCGGCCACGAGTCCAACTGGGTGTGGCTCGCCGTGCGCACCGACCCCGACGCCACGCCCCGGCACGCGGGCATCACCGTCTTCCTCGTCCCGATGGACACCCCCGGCATCACCGTGCAGCGGCACACCGCGCTGTCCGGCGAGATCTCCTGCACCGTCTTCTACGACGACGTACGCGTGCCCGACAGCCTGCGCGTCGGCGAGGTCAACGGCGGCTGGAAGGTCATCACCGACGCTCTCGCCGGTGAACGCATCACCATGGGCAACATCGCCGCCGCCCTGCACCGCCAGCTCGACGACCTCCTCGCCCACATACGCCAGGACGTCGCGGGCACCGTGGGACCGCGCGGCTCGCACGCCCGCGCCCTGCTCACCGAACTCGCCGTCGGCGTGCAGGCCACCCGCGCCCTTGTCGCCTCCGCGATCGGCGCCACCTCCGGTGCCTCCGCGTCCGGCGCCCGTCTCGCGGCTCCCATGGCGGGCGTCCTCGGCGGCGAGCTCGCCGAACGGTTCGGTGAGGCGGTCCTGGACATCCTCGGCCCGGACGCGGCGCTGTCGGCGTCGGTGCCCGGCGTCCCCGGCGGGGGTGCCTTCGAGTACGGGCTGCGGCTCTCCGTCATGTACGTCGTCGGCGGCGGCACCAACGACATCCAGCGCGGCATGATCGCCCGCGCCCTCGGCCTGCCCCGCTGATAGCCCGACCACCCTTCCCCTATTAGGAGTTGACGATGACGTCTTCCTCGCCCGCGACATCCGTGACCCCCGAGCGCCTGCGCACCCTGTTCCGGCCGCGCAGCGTCGCGCTCGTGGGAGCGAGCGACAAGTCCAGCTTCTCCGCGACCGCCTTCCGCAACCTCGTCGAGTTCGGATTCGGTGACCGCACCCACCTGGTCAACCGGCGCGGCGCCGACGTGCACGGCCGGCCCACCGTCACCTCCTGCACGCGGATCGACGACGAGGTGGACGTCGCCTTCCTGATGGTCCCGCAGGCCGCCACGCTCGACGCGCTGTCGGACGCCGCCGCGGCAGGCATCCGCAACGCCGTGATCCTGTCCTCCGGCTACGGCGAGGCCGGGGCGGCGGGGCGCGCCGCGCAGGCCGAACTCGTCGCCCACGCCGAGAAGTTGGGCATGATCCTGCTCGGCCCCAACCACCTGGGGTTCGCCAACCTCGTCGACCAGGTGCCCGTCACCTCCATCCCCGGACTGCCGCGCCGCAGCGGACCGGTCGCCCTGCTGTCGCAGAGCGGCGCCAGCTCCAGCGCGATGCTCGACTTCGCCACGATGAGCGGCAACGACCTCAGCTACATGGTCACGCTCGGCAACGAGGCCATGATCACCGCGGGGCATGTGCTGGACTTCCTCGTCGACGACGAGGCCACCCGGGCCATCGCCATCTTCATGGAGTCGGTCCGCGAACCCGAGGTCTTCCGCCGGGCCGCCCTGCGCGCCACCGCCGCGGGCAAGGCCGTCGTCGTCCTCAAGGCCGGCACGAGCGAACTGGCCTCACGCACCGCGGCCGCGCACACCGGCGCCCTGGTCGGCGACGACCGGGTGATCGACGCCGTGTTCCGCCAGTGCGGGGTCATCCGGGTCGACTCCATCGAGGACATGCTCATCACGGCGGGCCTCGCCGCGCACACGGGGCCGCTCGACGCGCCCGGTGTGGGCGTCGTCTCGATCTCCGGCGGGGCGTGCGACATCGTCGCCGACCGCGCCGAGGAGGCCGGGATGGCGCTGCCCTCGCTGGCACCCGCCACCGAGGAGGCGCTGGCCGCGGTCATGCCGGACTACGGCACCGTACAGAACCCCCTGGACATCACCGGTGCGGCCATCATCGACCCCACGCTGTTCACCAACTCCATCAAGGCCATGGCCGACGACCCGGACGTCGGTGTCGTCGGCGTCGTCAACGGCCTGCCCGCCTTCGGCGAAGGCCCCTGGCAGGGCCAGCCGTTCGTCGACGCCACCGGGGCGGGCGCCGCGCAGGCCACGAAGCCGGTCGTCCTGATCAGCCAGATCCTCCAGCCGTACACCGACTACAGCCGCTCCGTAGCCGAGCACGCGGGCCTCGACTTCGTCCTGCCGGGACTCAAGCAGGCGGTGACCGCCCTCGCGGGTGTCGGCCGCTGGTCGACGGTCCACCACCAACTGAAGAACGGCGCCACCACGACAGCGGCCGACGCCGCCCCGGCGCTGCCGGCCCCCGACACGCGCCACGGCGCCTGGTCCGAGGACGCGGCACGCAAGCTGCTCCGTGACGCGGGCGTCCCCGTCGTGCCCGCCGTCCTGGTCGGCTCCGCCGACGAAGCGGCCGCCGCTGCGGAGAAGTTCGACGGTCCCGTCGCCCTGAAGATCGTCTCCCCCGACATCCTCCACAAGAGCGACATCGGCGGCGTACGTCTCGGGGTGAGCGGCGCCGACGAGGTCCGCGCGGCGTACGAGACGGTCAGGGCGAGCGCAGCGCAGGCACCCGACGCGCGCGTCGAGGGCGTGCTCATCTCCCCGATGCGTGCGGGCGGTACGGAGATGCTGGTGGGTGTGGTCCGCGATCCGCAGTGGGGGCCGATGCTCGCGGTCGGGCTGGGCGGCGTCTTCGTGGAGGTACTCAAGGACTCCGCGCTCGCACCTCTCCCGGTCACGCCCGCCCACGCGCGCGACATGCTGCTCGGCCTGCGCGGGGCACCTCTGCTCCAGGGCGCCCGCGGCACCGCGCCCGCCGACATCGACGCGCTGGCCCGGGTCGTCGCGGCGATCGGCGACCTGGCCGGCGCGCTCGGCGACGACCTGGAGTCGCTGGAGGTCAATCCGCTGCGCGTGGACGGCGACCGGATCGAGGCGCTCGACGCGCTCGTGACCTGGAGGAACTCATGACCGGGGCCGCGCAGGCCTTGGACGGCGTCACGACGCTCTCCGCACAGATCACACCCCGCAAGGGCTGAGAGGCAATCCAGTGCACACGCCCGCGCACCACCCAGTCCCGGGCCACCGGTCACCCGACGAGCCGACCGGCCGGACACCCGACGAGTCACTCCGTCGGACGAACGGCGAGTCACCCTTCGCGGTGACCGGTACGGAGCAGCAGGCGGCCTGGGCCGCCCGTGTCCTGCCTCCCGTCGAGCACCTGGGCGGCGATGTGTGGTCGGTTCCGGTTCCCATCCCGCGCAACCCGCTGCGCTACACCCTCAGTTACCTGCTGCCCGGCCGCACCGGCCTGGTCGTCGTGGACCCCGGCTGGGACAGCGACGAGAGCTGGGAGGTGCTGCGTCGGGGGCTCGCAGCGGCCGGGGCCGGGCCGAAGGACGTCACGGGCATCGTCGCGACACATGTGCATCCGGACCATCACGGCCTGTCCGCCCGACTCCGTGAAGCATCCGGCGCCTGGGTGGCCATGCATCCGGCCGAGCGGGACAGCCTGCCCCAACGACGCCGCGACACAACGTCCGGTCGACCGACGGCAGTTCAGGACGCCCACCGGTGGCTGGCCGAAGCCGGCGCGCCCGATTATGCCGTCCTCGAACTGCTCGGCCCACCCGAGGCACACGCCGCCGCGAGCGCCGCACTCCCTCGCGCCGCGGAGCCGGACCTCCTTCTGGAGGACCTGGACCGGGTGCCGGTCGATGGACGCGACATCGTCGCGCTGTGGACGCCGGGTCACACGCCCGGACACCTGTGCCTCGTCGACCGGGCAGCACGCGCCGTCCTCACCGGGGACCACGTACTGCCCCGCATCACACCCAACATCGGCCTGCACAGCCCGCGTTCGGACGGCCGCCCCCTCGCCGACTTCCTCGCCTCGCTCGAACGCGTCGCGGCGTGGGACGACCATGAGGTGCTGCCGGCCCACGAGTACCGCTTCCGCGGGCTCGCTGCCCGTACTCGTACGCTCCTCGACCATCACGCCCGGCGGCTGGCCGAACTCCTCGACGTGGTGGACGCGTTGGGCCGCCCGACTCCCTGGGACGTCGCCGCGCACCTGTCCTGGTCGCGCCCGTGGGCGCAGGTGGGCGCCATGCGCATCGCCGCCCTCGCGGAGACCGAGGCGCACGCTCAACACCTCGTCGAGCGAGGCGAGTTGACCCGCACGCACTCCCGGGGCGACCACCTGATCCGCCTGCAACGACCGCCGGGCACCCGCCCACGGCCCGGCCACGGCATGGGCGACTTCCCCCTCTTCGTCTCCTGACAGGCACAACACATCTTGAAGGGCACCATCATGACCCCGCACACGTCCGAACTCGACCCGCGCACCCCCGTGGTGGTCGGCGTCGGCCAGTCCTCCGAGCGCCTCGACGACCCCGATTACCAGCGCCTGTCCCCCGTGGAACTCGCCGCCGCCGCGGCCCGCGAAGCACTGGCGGACACCGGCGTCGACGCACCGACGGTCGCCTCGGCCATCGACACCGTCGCCGGCATCCGGCAGTTCGAGATCTCCACGCCCGGCGCGCCCGCCCCGCTCGGCCTGTCCGACAACTACCCGCGCTCCGTGGCCAACCGCGTCGGCGCCGATCCCGCGCGCGCGATTCTCGATGTCGTCGGCGGCCAGGGACCGCAGCACCTGGTCAACGAGATGGCCGCCACCATCGCTCGCGGCGACGCCCAGGCGGCCCTGGTCTTCGGCTCCGAGGCCATCTCCACGATCCAGGCCCTCGCAAAGGCCGAGGACAGGCCCGACTTCACCGAACACGTCGGCGGCCAACTCGAGGACCGCGGCTGGGGACTTGAGGGTCTCCTGTCGATGCACCAGGCCACCCACGGCCTGACCGACGCACCCAGCCAGTACGCCCTCTTCGAGAACGCGCGCCGCGCCCGCCTCGGCCTGTCCCGCCAGGAGTACGCGGCCGACATGGGCGCCCTGTTCGCGCCCTTCACCGACATCGCGGCCAAGAACCCGCACGCGGCCGCCCCCGTGCGCCGTTCCGCCGAGGAACTCATCACCCCCACCGAGAAGAACCGGCCCATCGCGGACCCGTACACGCGCTACGTCGTGGCCCGCGACAAGGTCAACCAGGGCGCGGCCGTGCTCGTGATGTCCGTGGAGACGGCCCGCCGGCTCGGCGTGCCCGAGGAGCGGTGGGTGTTCCTGCACGGCCACGCCGACCTGCGCGAACGCGACCTGATGGAGCGCGCCGACCTCAGCCGCAGCCCGGCCGCCGTCCTGGCCGCCGAACATGCCCTGGAGGTCGCCGGTGTGGCCGTCGAGGAGCTGGCCACGCTCGACCTGTACAGCTGCTTCCCGATCGCGGTCTCCAACGTCACCGACGGCCTCGGTCTCTCGTCCGCCGACCCGCGCGGCCTCACCCTCACCGGAGGCCTGCCCTTCTTCGGCGGGGCGGGCAACAACTACTCCATGCACGGCATCGCCGAGACCGTCCAGCGTGCCCGCACCGCACCCGGCTCGTTCGGCCTGGTCGGCGCCAACGGCGGCTCGCTGAGCAAGTATTCGGTCGGCGTCTACTCCACCACCCCCACCGCCTGGCGGCCCGACCGCTCGGCCGAACTCCAGGCCGAGATCAACGCCCGGCCGGCCCCCGAGGAGGCCCGCCGCGCCGACGGCTGGGCCACCATCGAGACGTACACCGTCAAGTACGGCCGCGACGGCAAGTTGACCGGTGTCGTCATCGGCCGCCTGGAATCCGACGACCGCCGCTTCATCGCGCTCGTCCAGGACGGTGACGAGGCGATGCTGGAACTGCTGACCACGGGCGAACCCATCGGACAGCGCGTGTACGTCCGCTCCTTCGGCCACGGCAACCGCGTCACCACGGACGAAGCACGGATGAACCAGCTCCTCCCCCACCGCGAGCCGGTCCTGCGCGACACGTACGAGTACGTCACCGTCAACCGCGACGGCCACGTCCTCGAAGTCACCATCAACCGCCCCGAGGCCCGCAACAGCCTCACCCCGCAGGCCAACGACGAGCTCGACGAGATCTTCGACGCCTACTTCGCCGACCCGGAGCTGTGGGTGGCGATCCTCACCGGCGCCGGAACCCAGTCCTTCAGCGCGGGCAACGACCTCAAGTACTCCGCCTCCGGCAGGCCGATGTGGGTGCCCAAGAACGGCTTCGCCGGCCTCACCTCCCGCAGGAACATGACCAAGCCGGTCATCGCCGCCGTCAACGGCTATGCGATGGGCGGCGGTTGCGAGATCTCCCTCGCCTGCCACCTCACCGTCGCCGACGAGACCGCACGGTTCGCCCTCAGCGAGGTCAAGGTCGGCCTCGCCGCAGGCGCCGGCGGCCTGGTCCGCCTCCCCCGCGCGATCCCCCGCAAGCTCGCCACCGAGATGATCCTCACCGGACGGCAGATCGCGGCCGACGAAGCCCTCGCCCTCGGCCTCGTCAACCGCGTCGTCCCGGCCGGCTCGGCCCTGGACGGCGCCCGCGCCCTCGCCGCCGAGATCCTCGACGGCTCCCCGACCTCCGTCCGTGCCTCGCTCCAGGTCATGGCGGAGACCGAGGGCATCCCCGACACGGTCGACGCCGTCGACCACCCCTCGGCCGCCCTCGACAACCTGATGGTCAGCCAGGACGCCATCGAAGGCATGACGGCCTTCGCGCAGAAGCGCCGCCCCGAGTGGAAGAACCGCTGACCGAACCGGAAGGAAGCATCGCCATGCGTACCGCACTGACCGAAAAGCTGGGCGTGAAGTACCCGATCGTCGGGTTCAACCGCTCCCCCGCCGTCGTCGCCGAGGTGACCAAGGCCGGCGGGTTCGGCGTCCTTGCCGCCACCGCCTACTCGCCCAAGGAGCTGGACGCCCAGCTCACCTGGATCGAGGAGCAGGTCAAAGGCCGCCCCTACGGCGTGGACCTGCTCGTCCCGGGCAAGGTGGCCAAGGGCGACCCGGACGGTCTCATCGCGAGCCTGCGGGCCCAGATCCCCGACGAGCACATCGCCTTCGTCGAGGGCCTGATGAAGAAGTACGACATCCCCGAGTACGAGGAGCCCGGCCTCTACGGCGACAGCCAGGCCGTCAACGTCAACCCGGACCAGGTGTCGGCCCTCCTTGACGTGGCCTTCTCGCACCGCATCTCGCTCATCGCCAACGCGCTCGGCACTCCGCCTCCCTCCCTGGTCGAGCGCGGCAAGAAGGCCGGTGTCGTGGTGGCCGCGCTGGTCGGCAAGCCGGAACACGCCAGGCGTCAGCTCGACGCCGGGGTCGAGATGCTCATCGCCCAGGGAACCGAGGCCGGCGGCCACACCGGCACCATCGCCACCATGGTCCTCACCCCCGAGATCGTCGACATCGCCGGGGACGTGCCGGTCCTCGCGGCGGGCGGCATCGCGTCGGGCCGGCAGATGGCGGCCTCCCTCGCGCTCGGCGCGGCGGGTGTCTGGTGCGGCTCCGTATGGCTGTCCAGCAAGGAGGACATCACCTCGCCGACGGTCAAGCGGAAGTTCCTCGCCGCGACCAGCTCCGACACCCTCCGTTCCCGCACCCGCACCGGCAAGCCCGCGCGCCAGCTGCGCAGTGCCTGGCACGACGAGTGGGAGAAGCCCGGCAGCCCCGCCCCGCTGCCCATGCCGCTGCAGCCCATGCTCATCAACGACGCGTGGAACCGCATCGACCGCGCCGCCGAGGAAGGGCACGAGGGTGCCACGGCCCTGGAGACCTTCTTCATCGGCCAGGTCGTCGGCGGCTTCGAGGACCTGCGCTCGGCGGGGGACATCACCCGGGACCTCGCCGCCGAGTGCCAGCAGCGCCTGAAGGACCTGGGGCAGCTGGTCTAGCCACGTGCCCGGCCGGCTCCCAGGAGCCGGTCGGCCACGCGCGTGTGTGCCGGAGAGCGCCCGAGCACCATGCCCCAATCCCCGCCTGTCGCAAGGAGAAAGGCCGACGATGAGCAAGAGCACGATGTCCCCCGACGAAGCACGGGAAGCCGCACGGTCGTGGCTGGCGGGGCACTGGAATGGCTCCGAGGACGCCGCGTGGCGCGACGCCGTCGTGAACTCCGGCTGGGCCGCGCCGACTTGGCCACAGGGCAGCTACGGACTGGGACTGAGCGGCGAGGCCGCCCGGGCCGCGCAGGAGGAGTTCCGGGCGGCGGGCGCACCCGGCGGGTTCCTCGACCAGTCCTCCTTCCACGCCGACCCGTGGCTGCGCCTGCTGGGCAACCCCGTCCTCGCCTTCGGCAGCCAGGAGCTCAAGGACCACTTCCTCCCCATGCTGCTCAAGGGAGAGGTCGGCCAGGGCTGTCTGCTCTACAGCGAGCCCGGCGCCGGCTCCGACCTGGCGAGTGTCCAGACCAGGGCCGAGCTCGAAGGTGACGAGTACGTCGTCACCGGGCAGAAGATCTGGACCACGGGTGGCCATGAGGCGAAGTACGGCCTGCTGCTGGCCCGTACCGACTGGGACGTGCCCAAGCACGCCGGCCTCAGCTTCTTCGTCATCGACATGAAGCAGCCCGGCATCGAGGTCCGGCCCATCCGGCAGATCACCGGTGACGCCGAGTTCAACGAGGTCTTCCTGACCGACGCACGGGTACCCGCGTCCTGGATGATCGGCGAGCCGGGCCAGGGCTGGAAGGCCCTCCAGATCGCCCTCGCCGCAGAGCGCAGCGGCATGGGCTCGATGTCCTCTTCCCAGTCGGGTACGCCGATCAAAGCGGGCCTGCGGGAGGCGGCCGACGACCTCGTCGCGGCGGCCCGCCGGGCCGGCCGGCTCGACGATCCACAGGTCCGCCAGGAGATCGTGAAGATCATGTCCTGGCGGCTGACCAACACCTGGACCGGACAGCGTGCGGCGGCCGAGATCCGGCGCGGCCCGTCCTCCCTCGCCTCGCTCGGCAAGCTGGCCATGTCCCGGGTCCTGCACGCCGGCGCCGACTTCGCCTACCGGATGCAGGGCGAGGAGTCCCTCGTCTACGACTACGACAACCCGTTGGACCACCCGGTCGACCGCGACCTGATGTTCGCGTTCATCAACTCCATCGGCGGCGGCTCCGACCAGATCCAGCGCAACATCATCAGCGAGCGCGTCCTGGGCCTGCCGAAGGGTGACGCGCCCGACAAGGACGTGCCCTTCCGCGACGTCCGCAAGGGTGCCGCCACCCGCTCCGTCGGCCAGCCCTGAACACCGGTCCCTCACCACACCAACCCCGAGCAAGAAAGCCAGACACCATGATCAGGGAATTCACCGAGGAGCAGGACGAGCTGCGCCAGACGGTGCGCCGGTACCTGTCCGACCACTCCAGTGAGGCCGAGGTCCGTCGGCTGATGGCCACCGAGGCCGGATACGACGCCAAGGCCTGGGAGACGATGGCCGCCCAACTCGGCCTGCAAGGCCTCGCGATCCCCGAGGAGTACGGAGGCCAGGGCTTCGGCTGGGCCGAACTCGGCATCGTCCTCGAGGAGATGGGCCGGGCCCTGCTCTGCGCGCCCTTCTTCTCCAGCGCGGTGCTGGCCGCCACCACCCTCCTGGCCTCCGGGGACGAGGAGGCCAAGCAGCGGTTCCTGCCCGGCATCGCCGACGGATCGGTGATCGGCACCCTGGCGTACCCGCGGCCGGGCGCCACGCTCGACGTACGGGCCGAGCGCAAGGACGACGGCTGGCGGCTGAGCGGAACCGCCCCGCTGGTGACCGACGCACATGTGGCTCGGCTCCTGCTCGTCACCGCCGACACCGGCCGGGGCCGCGCCGTGTTCGCCGTCGAGGTCGGCGCCGAAGGCCTGGCCACCACCGCGCGCCCCACCCTCGACCAGACCCGCAAGCTCGCCGACGCCGTGCTGACCGACGTCACCGCCACGCCGCTGGGAGACCCGGCCGACGGCGAGAAGCTCCTGGCCCGGGTGCTCGACCTCGCCGCCGTCGCACTGGCCGCCGAGCAGGTCGGCGGGGCGCAGGCCGCGCTCGACATGGGCGTGGACTACATGAAGAACCGGGTGCAGTTCGGCCAGCCCATCGGCGCGTTCCAGGCCCTCAAGCACATGGCGGCCGACGCCCTGGTGGAGGTCGAGACCGCTCGATCCGCCGCCTACTACGCCCTGTTCGCCGCCGCCGACGACAGCGACGAACTGCCGGTCGCCGCGTCCCTCGCCGCCGCGTACTGCACCGACGCGTACGTCAGCACCGCCCACCAGAACATCCAGTTCCACGGCGGCATGGGCTTCACGTGGGAACTCCCGGCGCATCTGTACTACAAGCGGGCACGGTCCAGCCAACTACTGCTCGGGGAGCCGGAGTTCCACCGGGCCCAGGTGGCGGAGCGGCTGAGTTTCTGAGTTGCCTGCACGTTCCGGCGGTGGAGTGCTCCGCGGGCCCTGATGCGCAGTGGCACGACCTCGGGTCATTACACGGCCGGTGCCAAACGGCCCTGGAACCACAGCTGTCCGCAGTCATCCGTGACAGGGCCGACGGTCGGCCAGGTCGGCGGGCCTTGCGCCGATCATGAACTGGGCGCCCGGTATGCGCGCCACGACCCGCGCGAAGTCCTCCGGGGCCATGCCGGCCACACACCATCGCCGAGTACTGGACCTGGACGAAGCCCGTGGCTTCACAGCAGGGAGTTGTCCGCCATGCGTTCGATGACCAGGGTCGCCGCGCGACGCGGCGGCCCGGACGTCTCCGCCTACGCCGCCCCCGCACGGGCCACGGACCTCACCGGCCTGCCGCGCACCTACATCGACGTCGGCTCCGCGGAATCCTTCCGCGACGAAGCCCTCCAGTACGCCGGCCGGCTATCCGCGGCAGGCGTCAGCGTCGACTTCCACATGTGGGGCGGAACATCCCACGGCTTCGATCTGATCTCCGCCCATACCCCGCTTTCACGTGCCTCGCTCGCGACGCGCGACGAGTTCATCCGGCGCGCACTGGCTGACCGAGCAGCACACCCGTGCCATCACACGCCGAGATGCGGCACAGTGACCCGGCCGCCCCACTAGCGCAGAACCCTCACGACCACCCGCTGGTACCGGGTGAGCGCAGGTGTGCCGTTGTCGGTGGCTTGGAGGATCAGGTGGATGGTCTCGCCGGGCTTGGCGTCTTTCGGCACCGTGAGCCGGATGGCATCGCCCTTGTGCTGGGTGAGGTCGACCGTTCCGGGATAGGTGCCTGCCTCCCGGTACTGCCACCACTTGAGGGTGATCGCGTCCCGATCGGGGTCGGTGGCCCGGGGTGTGAGGGTGAGTGATGTGCCCGGGCGGCGGGTGATGTCCAGGCCCTGGCGTACGCGGACGTGGGGCGGGTGGTTGGTGTCCTTGGGGCCGGCCGTCGTCCACCGCAGTCGGGCGGCGAAGTCGTTCTGGATCGCCGAGAACCAGCGCGCGGCCGGGTAGTCGCGGGGCTTCGCGCCCGTCTCGTCCGCGTCCTGGGCTCCCGCGTTGGACCACCGGTGGGGGTCGTCCGGGTCGGCGACCTGTCGTCCGCCCCAGCCGCCCCATCGGGGGTCCTGCCAACTGCGCAATCCGTTGTCGAGAAGGAGCGCGAAGTTCGAGGAGTCACCCTCGGAGATGAAGGCTCCCTTGGCCTGCGGTGGTGTCCAGACCATGTAGCCCATGGCCTTCAACTCCTCGGCCGTGTATCCGGTGAGGCCGAAGTAGTCCTCGTTGTCGAATCCGGCGGCCATCTGCTTGCCGTCGCCCCAGACGCGGTAGGCGGCGCCCATCGGGCCCACGTCGCTGACGTTCGCCTTCGTCCACCCTGCGGAGAGGTAGTGCGCGTCATCGGGTCGGGCCACGTCCCGGGCGCCGTAACCCCATATGGAGGTGGCTACTTCACGGTTCTGGATCTCGGGCCAATGGGGCTTGATGTACTTCTCGAACGTGGTGTCCTGCTGGCCGAAGCTGGTGATGACCGCCTTGTTCACGATCTTCTTGTAGATCGCGGGCCACCGGTGCGTGCCCCGGTACTCGTCCTCGATCGACTTGAGTGCCCGCGCGATGGTGTTCGGTCCGCCCCACGCCTGTAGGAACACCTGCCCTGGACGGTCGTCGAGCAGAACCCGTTTGATCAGGTCGGAACCCTCGGTGTCCCGAGACATGTCTCCGACGTCGCTGACGTTGCCCCTGGCGATGAGCGAGCGCAGTCGGTCGGGACGGGGGTATCGCGGGTCGTTCCGGATGAGGTTCGGGTAGGCCTTGGCGTACGCGTCGACGGCCTGGTCGATGTGCAGACGGTCTCCGGGCGCGGGCCAGCGGTGCGGCTCGATGCCGCGCGCGGGGTCGCCCTGGTGGTGGTGCTGGCTCGATGAGTAGACCAGGCCCTCGATGTCGAGCTCGTTGCTGTAGAGCAGCATGCGCAGCATCGAGTTCAGGTCGTCCAGTTCGGGGTCGGTCGTCACGATGGTGCGCGGCGGCGCGGCCGTGCGTTCGGCGTCGGCGGACGCAACGGCCCGCGTACCCCCTGATGCACCGGCCTCGGCCGCGGAGCCGCCCGCCGCCATGGGGAGCGTGAGGCCGATGACGGCGGCACCGGTCACTGCCACCCTGACGGCGAGCTTCGACATGGGCGGGGCCGCTGCGGCCCGTGGCAACGTTCGTCTGTTCACGTGGTCGACTCCTCGTTGAGTTCCGCGTGCAGTCACGTGCGAGAGCGGTCACAGTACTCGACTCTGCACGTTCGATCGATAGTGAATTTTCATTCAGGCGACAGCCG
This sequence comes from Streptomyces fractus, assembly GCF_049844455.1. NCBI lineage: Bacteria > Bacillati > Actinomycetota > Actinomycetes > Kitasatosporales > Streptomycetaceae > Streptomyces > Streptomyces fractus. The sequence goes on from NZ_JBMYHI010000002.1 coordinate 1,624,918, forward strand.
ACGGGATCTCGAACCCGCCAACTGCCAACCCCCGGCGCCGAGATGCGGTGCTGCACATGCCTTGACACCACTTCGCCCCCTCCGTACGGTCCGTCACATGTCCAATCGTGACCGCATAGACATTCAGAACTCTGCGCCTGGCGCGAGGGAGCCGGTGTACGGCGCGGGCGTCTGGCACTTCGCCACCTACGTCGACCGCTACGCCACCGACGGATACGGCGAGCCCCGTACCGTCCTCGACGCCATCAAGCTGGCCGGCGCCGTCGGTGATCTGTCCGTGCTCGACCTCAACTGGCCTTTCCCGCCGGGCGACATCAGCACCAAGGAGGTCACGGAGGCGCTCGCCGAGCAGCACCTGCGGGCCATCGCCGTGACCCCGGAGTTCTACACGGGCAAGTTCGCCAAGGGCGGCTTCACCAATCCCGATCCCGCCGTGCGCCGCCAGGCCATCGACCTGGTGGCCGGCGCGGCCGAGGTGGGGCGCGAACTCGGCGTGGAGTACGTCAAGTTGTGGCCGGGACAGGACGGCTACGACTATCCGTTCCAGGCCGACTACACCGACCTGTGGGGCAAGTCGGTGGATGCGGTTCGTGAACTGGCCCTCGCCTACCCCGACTTGAACTTCGCCATCGAGTACAAGCCGCGCGAGCCGCGCAACCGCATGGTGTTCTCGTCCGTCGCGCGGACTCTGCTGGCCATCGAGGACATGGGCGTCGACAACGTCGGCGTACTGCTCGACTTCGGGCACTCGCTGTACGGGGGCGAAACCCCGGCGGAGGCCGCGCGCATGGCGATCGCCCGCGACAAGCTGTTCGCCATCGACGTCAACGACAACTTCCGTGGCTGGGACGACGACATGGTCGTCGGCTCCGTGCACCTCCTCGAGACGTTCGAGTTCTTCTACGCGCTGCACGACGCGGGCTGGGAAGGGGTGTGGCAGCTGGACCAGTTCCCGTTCCGGGAGGACCCCGTCGAGGCGGCGCGGACCGGGATCCGCACGATGCGCGCCTTCCACCGGGCGCTGGGCTACCTGGACCGGGAAGAACTCGCCGCGCGCCAGGCCGCGCAGGACGGGCTCGGTGCCCAACGCGTCGCGAAGCGCGCCCTGTTCCGCGCGCTGGCCGAGTCCGAGAGCGAGTCGCGGTGACGGCCACCTTGCAGGCCGCGGCGCCGCTGCGGGTCGACGAACCCGCGGCCGCCGCGTACCGGCAACGAGGCGCGCGACTGCGCGCGGCATCGCCGGCCGAGGCCGCCGCCGAACTCGCCGAGCTGTCCACCTCCGTACGGCGCGACATTCTCACCACCATCCAGGCAGCCGGGATGGGGCACGTGGGCGGGGACCTGTCGGTGACGGATCTGCTGGTGACCGCGTTGTGGGGGACGTTGCGGGTCGACCCCGCCGACCCCGGCTCGCCGCAGCGGGACCGATTCGTCCTCAGCAAGGGGCACTGCGCCGCCGCCCTGTACTCCACGCTCGCCTCCTGCGGCTTCTTCCCACGGGCGCGGCTCGCCGAGTTCATGGCGCCGCTGTCGCCGCTCAACGGCCATCCCGCGCGGCTCAAGGTGCCGGGTGTCGAGACGAACACCGGGCCTTTGGGGCACGGGTTCCCGGTGGCCACCGGCTGCGCCCTCGGCGCCCGGATCCGCGGTGAGGACTGGCGCACGATCGTCGTCCTGGGCGACGGCGAGATGCAGGAGGGCAGCAACTGGGAGGCCGCGATGACGGCCGCGCACTACGGCCTTTCGAACCTGACGGCCGTCGTCGACCGCAACCGGCTTCAGCAGGGCGCCCGCACCGAGGACACCAAGAACTTGGAGCCGTTGAACGAGAAGTGGGCGAGCTTCGGGTGGGAGGTACGTGTGATCGACGGCCACGACCACCGGGCCATCAAGGAGGCGTACGCGCCGTCCACCACGGGACGCCCTGTCGCGGTGATCGCCAACACCGTGAAGGGGAAGGGCGTGTCGTTCATGGAGGACCGGGTCGAATGGCACCACAAGGTGCCGACCGGCGAACAAGTCGCTCTCGCGCTCCAGGAGTTGAACCGATGACCGCCGTGGCCGAGCAGACACCGACGTACGACTGCCGCGCGGACTTCGCCGACGAACTCGCCGCGCTGGCCCGCGCCGACGAGCGCATCGTCGCTGTCTGCAACGACTCGGTCGGCTCCAGCAATCTCGTGGCCTTTCGCGAGGAGTTCCCCGATCGGCTCGTCAACGTCGGCATCGCCGAGCAGGACATGGTCGGCGTCGCGGCGGGCCTGGCCAACGCCGGGTTCATCCCCTTCGTGTCCGCCGCCGCCCCCTTCCTGACCGGCCGCGCCCTGGAGCAGATCAAGGCCGACATCGCGTACACCCACCGGCACGTGGTGCTGTGCGGGCAGAGTCCCGGCATGGCCTACGGGGAGCTGGGCCCCACTCACCATTCCATCGAGGACCTGTCGTGGCTGCGGGCGGTGCCCGGCCTGAACATCGTCGTGCCGGCCGATCCCGCCGAGACCCGCTCCGCCATCCGCTGGGCTGCCGCCTCCGGCACACCGGCCTACCTGCGGATCCCGCGGTTCAAGGTGCCCGCCGTCAGCCCCGCGGACGCCTCGTTCACCATCGGTCGGACCACGCGCCTCGTCGAAGGAACCGACGTCACGGTCATCGCGGTGGGCACCATGGTCTCGCGCGCGGTGCGAGCGGCCGATCTCCTTGCGGGGGAAGGCATTTCGGCCCGGGTGCTCAACATGGCTTCCGTGGAACCGCTGGACACCGACGCCGTGGTGGCCGCCGCACAGGAGACCGGTGGCATCGTCACAGCCGAGGAAGGACTGCTGTCCGGCGGCCTCGGGGCGGCGGTGGCACGCGTCGTCGCCGAACAGCACCCCGTGCCCCTGCGCATGCTGGGTGTCCCTTCCTTCGCGCCGACGGGCAACACCTCGTTCCTGCTGGAGCACTTCGGGCTGACCGCACAGGGCATCGCCGCCGCCGCTCGCGAGACGCTGGGCCGAGGGTGACCGCGATGACGGCCCGGCCGGGACACATCCTCGCCATCGACCAGGGCACCAGCTCCACCAAGGCGCTGCTGCTCGACGCGTCCGGGCAGGTGGTGGCACGGGCGAGCGAACCGCTGGCGCAGACCCATCCGGGCCCCGGGCTCGTCGAGCAGGACGCGTCGGCGGTTCTCGACAGCGTCCGTACCGTGGCCGCGTCCTGCACGGCCGCCCTGGAGTCCGGAGCCGTGGCCGGTGTCGCCCTCAGCACGCAGCGCGAGTCGGTCGTGCTGTGGGACGCCGATACCGGGCAGCCCGTCGCCCCGCTGGTCAGCTGGCAGGACCGGCGCGGCATCGAACGGGCGGAGCGCATCGAGCGGGCCGGGATGAGCGAGGAAGTGCGGCGGCGCACCGGCCTCCCGCTCGACCCGATGTTCTCCGCGCTGAAGATGGCAGCCCTCCTCGACGTGCACGATCCGACGCGCTCGCGCAGCCGGGCCGGCCGGCTCAGGCTCGGCACGGTCGACGCGTTTCTGCTGCACCACCTCACCGGGCGTCCGGTCACGGAGATCGGCAACGCCTCGCGCACTCAATTGCTCGACCTCGCCACCGGTGACTGGGACGAGGAACTGCTCGCGCTCTTCGACATACCCCGGGCGGCACTGAGCCGAGTCGTGCCGTCCGACGGGCCGTTCGGCGCGATGAAGGGGACGGCGCCGCTCGACGGTGTGCCCGTCCTGGCCGTCCTCGGCGACTCGCACGCGGCGCTGCTCGCCCACGCTGGCTGGCGCCCCGGCATCGTTAAGGCCACGTACGGCACCGGCTCCTCGGTCATGACGGCGGCCGCGGCGCCGGACGGCGCGGACAGCGTGTGCACCACCATCGCGTGGGCGACGAAGGCCGCCGGGAAACCGACGTACGCGCACGAGGCGAACATCCTGTCCTCGGGCCGGACCCTGACCTGGCTGGCGGACCTTCTCGGCACCACCGCGGAGCAACTCATCGAGGTGGCGAGCAGTCCGGCCCCGGCCCCGGACTCGGGTGGGGTGACCCTGATCCCCGCCTTCGGTGGTCTCGGCGCCCCCTGGTGGGATCCGGCGGCCGTGCCGCTGCTCGCGGGCTTCGGCCTCGGTACCCAGCGGGCCCAACTGGCCTGTGCAGCACTGGAGTCGGTCGCCCATCAGGTGGCCGACGTGCTGGCCGCGCTCCCGCCCGCGCGGCAGGTGTTCGCCGACGGCGGCCTGAGCCGGAGCGACACCGTCATGCAGTTGCAGGCGAACCTGTCGAACGTGGCCGTGGCCCGCACCCGGCACCACGAGCTGTCCGCCGTCGGAGCCGCACACCTCGCCGGCCTCGGGCTCGGCCTGTGGACAGCCGAAGCGCTCGAACAACGGGCCGACGACGACCTGACGGTCTTCTCCCCGGCCTGGGACGACACCCGACGCCGCGGGGCCCTCGCGCGCTGGCACCGGCACCTCACAGCCGCCCGCGACCTCGGAACACGCGGAAAGTAGAGGATCCTTCATGGCACCCGCAGACGCCTTGAGCGCGCACCGAACAAACGGGCAAGGGCATGCGCCGATTCGACCCAACTGGCTCACGCCGGGCCGAAGTTGTCTCGCGGCCCTTCTGCTCCTCGCTCTGGCCATCGGGCTGAGCACCACCTACCGGTCGCCGACCGCGGCCCGCGCCGCCGGGCAGCCGAAGTTCAGTCCGACGACGTACGCGAAACAGACCTACGGGCCGAAGGTCGTGCCCGCGATCAAGAAGAACGCCGTGCCCGTCACCACCCTGCACAAAGCGATCACGGCCGACTCCTCCGCCGCCGGAAAGCGCTACGGCCACCGATCGGGCACCGGACCGTACAGCTACGCCGTCACCCTGACCGGCACGGCCGGCGGCGCACGCGGCGGCCTGCTGCAGGTCACCGTCCCCGGCCTTGGCAAGGCGCGCGTATCCGTTCAGATCGGCCCGGCCGTCAACGGCACGGCGCTGCGGGACGCCCCCGGTTTCATCAAGTTCGGCCAGTTCACCAATCAGGTCGAGTACGCCGACGCGGCGACCGCCCTGAGCGCGGCGATGAAGGCGGACGTGCTGGAGTCCTTCGACGCGGCGGGAGCCAAGGGCAAGAAGCTCACCGTCGTCGGCGCGGTGACACCGCTGACCGCGGACGTCCTCACCGTGACACCCGTCTCGATCGAGCCGGCGTCATGACCGGGCCCCAAGCGGCCACGCCGGGGACACCCGTGCTGCGCGCCGCCGAGATCACCAAGGTGTACGGGGGCACCCAGGCACTCCAGGGTGTGTCGCTGGACATCGCCGCGGGGCGGACCACCGTCCTGTTCGGCGAGAACGGGGCCGGCAAGTCCACCCTGATGAAGATCCTCAGCTCCGTCGAGGCGCCCAGCACCGGTCACATCGAACTCGACGGCGAGGCCGTGGCGTTCGGGTCCGCGCGCGATGCCGCCGACCACGGCATCTCGATCATCCACCAGGAGCTCAGCCTCTGCCCGAACCTCACCGTCCAGGACAACCTCTTCCTCGGTCGCGAACACACCCGCTACGGCGGCGCCGTCATCGACCGCGGCGATCAACGCGCCCTGGCGCACGAGGTGTTGGGGCGGCTCGACGAGACACTCGACCCCGGCGCCATGGTCGGTGAACTCCGGCTCGGTCAGCAGCAGTTGGTGGAGATCGCGCGCGCCCTGCTGCAGCGGGCCCGGGTCCTCATCATGGACGAGCCGACCTCCGCGCTCAGCGCCCCCGAGGTCGAGATCCTCTTCCAGGTGATCGGCGACCTCAAGGCGGAGGGTGTCGCGATCGTCTACATCTCCCATCACCTGGAGGAGGCGCTGAGCATCGCGGACGACGTCGCCGTGCTGCGCGACGGGCGCATGGTCGCCACGGCGCTCGCCGCCGACGTCGACCTGGCGTGGGTCGTGCGCACGATGGTCGGCCGGGAACGGGAGGCCCTGTTCCCGAACCGTGCACCCGCCATGGGGGACATCGCGCTGGACATCGAGGAACTCTCCGTCGCCGACCCCGCGAGCGTGGACAGACTCGCCGTCGACGGGGTGTCGCTCACGGTCCGCGCGGGCGAGACGGTGGGCATCTACGGCCTCATGGGCAGCGGCCGCACCGAGCTCCTCGAATGCCTCGCGGGACGCCTCACGCCCGCGTCCGGTGTGGTGCGGCTGCACGGCGAACCCCTCGGCGGCGGCATCCGGGACCGCATCCGGGCCGGACTCGCCCTGGTCCCCGAGGACCGGCAACGCGACGGCCTCGTACCATCCATGACGGTAGGTCAGAATCTGTCGCTCGCCTCGGTGACCGGGTTCGTACGACGTCTGCTGCTCGACCGCCGGGCCGAATCCGCCGCCGTCACCAAGATGATCGACGACGTCACCGTGAAGACCCCGGGAGCCGACGCCCCCATCGGTTCGCTCAGCGGCGGCAACCAGCAGAAGGTCGTCATCGGCAAGGCTCTGATGACAGGCCCCCGCGTCCTGCTGCTCGACGAGCCCACACGCGGAGTGGACGTGGGCGCCAAGGCCGATGTCTTCACGATGATGGCGCGGCAGGCCGAACGCGGTCTCGCCGTCCTCTTCACCACCTCCGAGGCCGAGGAGGCCCTGCACATCCCCGACCGTCTGCTGGTCCTGGTCCGCGGCCGCCTCGTCGCCGACGTACGGCCCCGCGACATCACCCGCGACCTCCTGATGAGCCTGGCCGACGGGGCCGAGGCCACCGACCGCGATGAGGCACACCATGTCTGACACCACCGTGGCGCAGACCCACGACCAGGATCACGAGACCGTCGTCAAACAACGCCAGGAGGTGGCCGCTCAGGCCCGCAGGCTCAAGACCCTGGATTCGCTCTTCGAGCTGCGCGCCTTCATCGCCCTCGGCGTGCTGATCGTCGTCTTCAGCCTGCTCTCCGACTCGTTCCTGACCGTCGACAACGTCATCACCATGACCAAGCACGTCGCCATCAACGCGATCCTCGCGCTCGGCATGCTGCTGGTCATCCTCAAGGGCGGCATCGACCTGTCCGTCGGCTCGACGGTCGGCCTCTCCGGGGTGGTCGCCGGTGAACTCCTGCAAGGCCTGCACCTCGGCCTGTTCGATGTCGTCGCCTATCCGCAGGTGTGGGCGGTCGTCGTGCTGTGCGTCGCGGTCGGCGCACTCGTCGGCACGGTCAACGGCATCCTCATCACGCGTCTCAACGTCGCCCCGTTCATCGCCACCCTCGGCATGCTCTACGTGGCGCGGGCCACGGCCATGCTCATCTCCAACGGCACCACCTACCCCGACCTGGCCGGCTCCCCTGCCACGCACAACACCGGATTCGAGTGGCTCGGGCAGGGACGGCCCCTCGGCCTCCCGGTCGCGGTATGGATCATGGTGGTGCTCGCCGCCCTCACCGCGGTACTGCTGCGCTCCACCCCCTTCGGCCGCTGGCTGTACGCGACCGGCGGCAATGAGCGGGCCACCGAACTGAGCGGCGTCCCCGTCAAGCGGGTCAAACTGATCGCCTACGTCGTCTCCGGTGCCTGCGCCGCGATGGCCGGCCTGATCATCGCCTCCGAACTCACCTCGGCCGCGCCGCAGGCCGGTGACACCTTCGAGCTGAACGCCATCGCGGCGGTGGTCATCGGTGGCGCCGCCCTCTCCGGCGGCAGGGGCAACGTCCGCGGCACGCTCGTCGGCGCCTTCGTGATCGGCTTCCTCGCGGACGGCCTGGTGATCCTCGGTGTGTCGACGTTCTGGCAGATGCTGATCAAGGGCGCGGTCATCATCGTCGCCGTCATCCTCGACCAGAGCCAGCAGCGCTTCCGGCGCCGCAGGGCGGCGGCCTCCGCCGTCGCGGTGGCCGCCGCACGCGACACATCGGACACCTGACCCCCTCCCGTACGACCCCGCACACACCCGCCCCCGTACTCAGGAGCCCTCTCATGCACCAGGCCAAGCGCAGCCACCGCAGTCTCCTCAAGAGCGCCACCGCCCTCACCGCAGGGGTCCTCCTGCTGACCGCGTGCGGTTCCTCGGGAGGTTCGGACTCGTCCAACTCCTCGAAGCCGGAGTCGAAGTCGAAGAGCGATCTCGTCGCGATCATCACCCCCTCCCCCGACAATCCCTTCTTCAAGGCGGAGGCCGAGACCGCACAGAAGAAGGCCAAAAGTCTCGGTTACAAGACCTCGGTCGCCTCGCACGACGACGACCCCAACAAGCAGAGCGAACTCATCGACGCCGCGATCTCCCGCAAGGCCGCCGCGATCATCCTCGACAACGCCGGCGCCGACGCGTCGATCGGCCCCGTCCGCAAGGCCACCAAGGCGGGTGTCCCCGTCTTCCTCATCGACCGCGAGATCAACAAGACCGGCATCGCCAAGGCGCAGATCGTCTCCAACAACGCGCAGGGGGCGCAGCTCGCCGCCCAGGAGTTCGTCAAGGGCATGAAGGGCAAGGGGAGTTACGTCGAACTGACCGGGAAGGAGTCCGACACCAACGCCGGCGTCCGCTCCAAGGGGTACGCCGATGTCATCTCCCAGTACCCGGACATGAAGCGGGTGTCCCGGCAGACCGCCAACTGGGACCAGCAGGAGGCGTACACGAAGATGGAGACCGTTCTGCAGCGCTACCCGAAGCTCAGGGGGGTCATCGCCGGCAACGACACCATGGCGGTCGGCGCGGTGGCGGCCCTGAAGTCCGCCAAGCGCACGGGAGTTGTCGTGGTCGGCCTCGACGGGAGCCCCGACGCGATCGCCCAGATCAAGGCCGGGACCATGCGCGCGACCGCGCTGCAGCCGGCCGCGCTCGGCGCGCAGCGGGCCGTCGAGCAGGCCGACAAGTTCATCAAGACCGGGAAGACCGGTCAGCCCGAGAAGCAGGCCATCGACTGCGAGCTGGTCACCAAGACCAACGCGAACGAGTTCGGCCTCTTCGCCCGCCGCTGAACGCCCCGGCACCGCGGCCATCTGCGGCGATAGCATGACGAATTCCGGTCGGGACAAGGAACGAGAAGGAGGCCGCACGGTGGCGGGAGTGACGACGCCGAGCCCGGATCATGTCCGGCTGCTGGTCAAGGTGGCCCGGCTCTACCACGAACGCGGCATGCGCCAGCCCGAGATCGCGGCCCGCCTCAACCTGTCGCAACCACGGGTCTCACGCCTCCTCAAGGAGGCCGTCGACCGCGGCGTGGTACGCACGGTCGTGGTGTCCCCTGAGGGTGTGCACGCGGAGCTGGAAGACGCCCTGGTGGAGCGGTACGGGCTGCGCGACGCCGTCGTAGTGGAGGTCGAGGGCCCCGAGGTGATACCGGCACTGGCCTCGGCCACCGCCACGTACCTCGACACCACTCTCACCGGCGGTGACGTCATCGGCATCTCCTCCTGGAGCGCCACCCTCCTGGAAGCGGTCAACGTGATGCGGGCCAAGACCCCGTCCGTGGCCCAGGAGGTCGTCCAGCTCCTCGGCGGCACCGGCAGCCCGGAAGTGCAGCTGCACGCGACCCGCCTCACCAGTCGCCTCGCCGAACTCACCGGCGCGCGGCCGGTGTTCGCCCCGTCCGCCGCCCTGGTCGGCAGCAGTGAGCTGCGCGACCTCCTGGCGCAGGAGCCCGCGATGGCCGAGGCCATCAAGGCGTGGTCGCGGCTGACCCTCGCCCTCCTCGGCATCGGCACCCTGGAGCCCTCCCCGCTGCTGCGCCGCTCCGGCAACGCCATTCCGCCCGAGGACCAGCGGGCCCTCAAGAAGCTCGGCGCCGTCGGCGACGTCTGCGCCCGGTACTTCGACAGCTCCGGCGAACCCGTCGACGCCCCGTTCAACGACCGCGTCCTCGGCATCGACCGGGACCGACTGCGCGCGGTGGAGCGCCGGGTCGGTGTCGCGGGCGGCATGGAGAAGGTGGCGGCCATCCACGGGGCGCTGCGCGGCGAGTGGATCAACATCCTGATCACCGACGTCGAAGCGGCACGGGAACTGCTCGCGGAGTGAGGGGGCGGGCCCCGTCCCCTCACGGCCGCAGATACGCCAGCACCGCGAGCACCCTGCGATGCCCCTCCGTCGCCACCGGAAGGTCCAGCTTGGTGAAGATGTTGCCGATGTGCTTGTTCACGGCCGCCTCGCTGATGAACAACTGCTTGGCCAGGTTCGCGTTGGTGCGGCCCTCCGCGACCAGCGAGAGCACCTCGCGCTCCCGGGCGCTCAGCCGCTCCAGCGGGTCCTGGCGCAGCCGGACCAGCTGGTGGATGACCTCGGGGTCGACCACCGTGCCGCCCGCGGCGACCCGTTCGATCGCGGCGGTGAAGTCGGCCACCGCGCTCACCCGTTCCTTGAGCAGGTAGCCCACCCCGGCGCCGCCGCCGGAGTCCAACAGGCGCAGGGCGTAGGAGCGTTCCACGTACTGGCTGAGCACGAGCACGGGCAGCCCGGGAAACTCCTCGCGCAGTTCGACCGACGCCCGCAGCCCGTCGTCGCTGAGCGACGGCGGCATGCGTACGTCCGTGACGATCAGGTCCGGGCGGTCGCCGCGGACCGCCGCGAGCAGCGCGTCGGCGTCGCCGACCGCCGCCACCACCTCGTGTCCGACCCGTTCGAGCAGCCCGATCAGGCCTTCGCGCAACAGAACGGCATCCTCGGCCACGATCAGGCGAAGCGACACGGAACCTCCACGTGCAACAGGGTGGGACCACCGGACGGACTCGACACCCGCATCCGGCCGTCGAGCGCGTTGACCCGGTCCGCGAGGCCCGTCACGCCGCTGCCCGTGGGGTCGAGGCCGCCCCGGCCGTCGTCCTTGATGTCGAGGACCAACAGATCGGAATGGTAGCGACCGTGCACCGCGGCGGTCCTGGCGCCGCTGTGCTTGGCGATGTTCGTCATGGCCTCGTTGATCAAGTAGTACATCGTCGTCTCGAGCTTCCTGGGCAGCCGCTCGGGCAGCCTCAGATCCACCGTCACCGGGATCGGGAACCGGCCCGCGTAGTCCTCGATCGCCGCGACGAGCCCGTGGTCGGCGAGCACCGGCGGGTTCAGCCCCCGGATCAGGGCACGCAACTCCTGGTGTGCCGTGGACAGTTGGCGTTCGGCCTGGGTGAGCAGCTCGTCCTGGGGCGAGCCCGGATCGGTGTCCAGGCGCATCAGTCCCAGCGTCATGCCCAGCGACACCAGGTGCTGCTGGGCTCCGTCGTGGAGGTCGCGTTCGATGCGGATCCGCTCAGCGTCGAAGGAGTCGAGAAGCCGCGACTGCGAGGCGCGCACCTCGCGCAGTTCCTCGCCGAGCTCGCGGTCCCGCGGGGCGAGGAAGGAACGGGCCATGGCGGCGCGCGCCCCCGCCCACGAGGTCACCGTGTACGGCGAAGCCAGCAGCACGAGCGCGCCGAACACCGTCCACGGCCAGGTGTCGCCGTCGGTGGAGGCGATGGTCGTGGCCGGAAGACCGAACGAGAAGCCGAGCACCATCAGGTCGAGCCACCACAGGGCCACGGCCGAGAGGAGTGTGAACATCAACTCCCGCCACGTCGCCTGCTCCTTGAGCCGGGTGGCGACCCAGCCGCGCAGCCCCGGGGTTTCCGGGGCGCGGTGCGGATCGCTGACGTGGTCGAGGTCGACCAGGCGCAGTCGGCGACGCTCCACCGTGGCGACCACGGTCGAGGCGAGGACCAGGCCGACCAGGGGCGCGACACCGATCAGTACGACCAGGAGGATCAGGCCCGCGGCCAGGCCGAGGGTGAAGACGAGTACCGCCGCGGCCCCGACCAGGACACCTCCGCCCAGGTACGCGAGGGACCGCCAGGGCCAGCTGGAGGTCAGAAAGCTCAGCGGCCGCTGCGCCATGGCCTGCCAAGCCGTTGTGGGTTGCATGCGGCCAACGTACCTATCCGGTCTCTTCCGGATCTCCGGAAAGCGCGGAAGGTAGAGCTGCCTCTACCTCAGGAGTAGAGCGCGGGTCAGTGCCGCGACCACCCCGCGTGCAAGTGGAATCCAGGCATGACGACGACGAGCCACACCATCCCCGCACAGGACGCGGTCGAACTCCACGCGGTACGCAAGGTCCACGGCACCGGCGGCCGACAGGTCACCGCCCTGGACGGCGTCTCGCTCTCCTTCCGCCGCGGCACCTTCACCGCGATCATGGGGCCGTCCGGTTCCGGCAAGTCGACCCTGCTTCAGTGCGCGGCCGGCCTTGAGCAGCCGTCCGAGGGACGGATCGTCCTGGCCGGCGTGGACATCGGCCGGCAGAACGAGACGCGGCGCACCGAACTGCGCCGCAGGCACGTCGGGTTCGTGTTCCAGGCCTTCAACCTGGTGGAGTCCCTGACGGCGGCGCAGAACGTGGAGCTGCCCTCCCGGTTCGCCGGCCGCAAGGTCGGCCGCGATCAGGTCGCCGCGGCGCTCGCCTCGGTGGGACTCGCCGACCGCGCCGGGCACCGTCCCAGTGAGCTGTCCGGCGGTCAGCAGCAGCGCGTCGCCCTCGCCCGCGCACTCGTCACCCGGCCGGACGTCCTGTTCGCGGACGAGCCGACCGGCGCCCTGGACACCGCCACCTCCCGCGAGGTGCTGCGGATGATGCGGATGCTGGTCGACCGGGAGGGCCAGACCACCCTGATGGTCACCCACGACCCGGTGGCCGCCGCCCACGCCGACGTCGTCGTCTTCCTCAAGGACGGCCGGATCGCCGACCGCATCCTCCTCGACCACCGGGCCGACGCCGACAACGCGGCCGCGATCGCCACGCACATGGCCCGGCTGGAGGCCTGACCGACATGCTGATCCTCGCGAACGTCCGCGAACGCTGGTCGGGTTTCCTCGGCGCCTTCGTCGCCGTCCTGGTCGGCGTGGCCCTGATCACCACCACCCTGGTCATCTACGACTCCGCCCGCGCCGAGGTCCAGCCCCGCTACGCGGGCGCCGCGGCCCTCGCCCTGCCGAAGCGGGCCGTCGACGCCGACGGCAGCCCCGAGGACCGGATGCCGTGGAGCAAGGCCGAGGCGGAGCCGCTCGTCTCCGGCCTGGCGAAGATCCCCGGCGTCGCCGACGCCGTGGTGGACCGCTCCTTCTACGCCCAGGCCATCCTGGGCGGCAAGCCCGTCACCGACGAGGGAGCCGCGGACGCCGGGCACGGCTTCGGCAGCGCGCGGATGGCGACGTACCGGCTCGTCACCGGCCGTGCCCCCGCCGCCGCGGACGAGGTCGTGGTCGACCGCGACCTCGGCACCGCCGTGGGCAGCGAACTGACCGTCAACATCACCAAGGGCCGGGAGCGGTTCCGGGTCGTCGGTACGGTGGACGGCCCCGGCTACTACTTCACTGAGCGGTTCGCGGCACGGCAGCAGCCGGGCGTGAGCACCATCGCCCTGATTCCCGACAAGGGTGCCGACGAGGGCGCCGACAAGGGCGCCGACACCGGCGCGATCGTCACCGCCGCGAAGAAGGTCATCGGTGACGACGGCAACGTGGTCTCCGGCGACGGCCGGTCCGAACTGCAGCCGGAGTACATCGAGCACAAACGCTTCCTGGGCGTCCAACTCATCAGCGCCATGGCCCTCTTGGGCCTGTTCACCACGGTGTTCGTGGTCGCCTCCATGCTGGCCCTGTCCACCGGGATGCGCCGCCGCGAGATCGGTCTGCTGCGTACCATCGGCGCTTCGCCGAAGCAGATCCGCCGCATGATCCTCGGCGAGGCCGCCGTGGTCGGGCTCGCGGGTTCGATCGCCGGCTGTCTGGCGGGCGTGGCCGCCACGCCGCTGCTCCTCTCCGTCCTCAAGGGGCTGGACGTGACTCCGCCCGGCATGGAGATCACCGTCGCCGCCTGGCCGCTGCTCACGGGTTCCCTGGTCGGGATCGGCGTCAGTGTGCTCGGTGCCTGGAGCGCGGGCCGCAAGGCCGCCAGGGTCGCCCCCATCGAGGCGCTGCTCGACAGCCGTTCGGCCAACAAGGGTATGGGGCGCGGTCGTTGGATCGCCGGTCTGTCCGTTCTGGGTCTGGGTGTCCTGCTCGCGATCGGCACGGCCGCAGCGACCGCCGACGACCGCATCAACATGGCGATCTTCGCCACCATGGCGCTGATCGTCGCGGCGGCCCTGCTCACCCCGGTGTTCGTCGGTCCGGTCGGCCGGTTCCTGACCGCGCCGTTCCAGCGTGGCGGCAAGGCCGCGCCGGTCCTCGTCCGCGCCGAGTTGGTCGCCAACCCGCGCCGTGCCGCCTCACTGGTGGCCCCGGTGATCGCCGCCGTCGGCTTCGCGGTGCTGCTCAGCGGGATGGTGTCGACCATGCGGGTCGCCTACCCGGCCGGTGAGGCGCTGAAGGTCGCGGGCCAGACGATCGTCACGCCGGACGGCACGCCCGGCAACACTGACGAGGTCGTCGCCGACAACCCCGTGGGCAAGGCCGCCCTGCCGACCCGCGCCTTCGTCGAGAGGCAGCACACCAAGACCGGTGAGAACAGCCAGAACAGCCAGAACGCCGAGAGCAGCGACAACGCCGAGGCGCCCACCGTCCTGGACGTCCTGGGCAGCCGGGACGCCCGGTGGGACAAGCCGGGCGAGGCCGTCCTCAGCAAGAGCACGGCCGACGACCTGGGTCTGACGCAGGGTCAGGAGGTCCCGGTCCGGTTCGCTGACGGCGCCACGGTCACTCTCCGCGTCTCCCAGGTGCTGCCCGACGACCCGGCCCGCGGTGACTTCGTGGTCGCCCGCGCCCTGGTCCGCGCCCACGACCCGGCCGCGCTCACCGACGACATCTTCGTCCCGGGCGATGCCAAGGCCTCGGCCGCGGCCCCCGGAGTCGCGCTGCACGACGCCGCCCAGTACGCCCTGGCCGACTACAACACCGACGCCCGGCTCACCGAGTCCCTCGCCACGATGCTGATCGTGATCGCCGTCGGCTACAGCGTGATCGCCGTCGCCAACTCCATGGCCATGGCGGCGCACGGCAGGCGCCGCGACGTCGGGGTGATGAAGTCGGCCGGTGGCACGACCCGCCAACTGCTGTTCGCTTCGGCGGGCGAGACCGCCCTGGTCATCGCCATCGGCGCGACCCTCGGTGTGCTGGTGACGCTGCCCCCGCTGGCCGGCATGGCGGCAGGCCTCTCCGAGTCCACTTCGTCGGACGTGGGCCTGCGCCTGAACGCGGGCGTCGTCGCCGCCGCGATCATCGGCACGCTGGTGGCGGCGCTGCTCGCGGGGGCGGCGGTCACGTCAAAGACACTCAAGCGGCGGGCGGCCTGAGGCGGACGCACCACCCGCGGAGGAATTCCTCCCCGTAGAAGGCCTGGCGCCTTCAAGACGCACCTGTTAGCTTCCCCTCCCGTCGATCATACATTCAGCCACAACATGTATGAATGGAGGAATCATGCGGGGAGAAACGGCCGTGGTACTCGGCGGCAGTGTCGCCGGGCTGTGTGCCGCGGGAGTGCTCGCGAACCATTTCGACAAGGTGATCGTCCTGGAGCGGGATCAACTCCCGCCGGACGCCGAGCACCGCCGCGGCGTACCGCAGAGCAAGCACCCGCACTTCCTGCTCAACTCCGGGCGCCGCGCGATCGGCGAGATCTTCCCCGGCTTCGAGGAGGCGCTGATCGCCGCCGGCGGGATGCTCCTGATGCCGTCGCTGGACGCGGCGTACTGCGAGAACGACGGCTGGGCCGCGCGCAAGTCCAGTTCGATGACGATGGTCTACAGCTCCCGCGTGCTCATCGAGCGGGTCCTGCGCGACAAGGTCCGTGAGCTCCCGGCCATCGAGATCCGCGAGGGCGTGACCGTCACCGGGCTGCGTACGAGCGGCGCCGGCACAACGACCGGACGGGTCGAGGGAGTCGACTTCCGTGCCGGCGACGATTCGGGCCTGCTCCCCGCCGACCTGGTCGTCGACGCTCTGGGGCGTGGCTCCTCCGTGGCGGACTGGCTGAGCGAGGCGGGGTGGCCGGCGCCGGTGGAGAAGACCCTCGACGCCAAGGTCACCTACACGTCCCGGTGGTACGACCTGCCGCCCGCCGACCGGCGTCCCGCGTCGTGGTGGTGGAAGCACCTGGTCGTCACGCCGACCCAGGACAGCGGCGACCACCCCGAGGAGCACGAGTTCCTCAGCAACTTCTTCCCGATCGAGGGCGATCGGGCCATCGTGTGCATGGGGGCGTGGGGCCTTCGGATGCCGCGCGAGGTCGACGCCTTCGAGGCCGCGGCGGACCGCGTGCGGGCGGCGTCCTTCGGGCGGGCGATGCACGACTGCACACCCACGTCCGAGGTGCACCTCACCCGCTCGACCGGCAACAAGTGGCGCCGCTTCGACCTCCTGGACCGGCCGCCGCTCGGCCTGGCGAGTGTCGGCGACTCGATCTGCGCGTTCAACCCGTTCTACGCCCAGGGGATGAGCTCGGCGGCCCGCTCCGCGCTCATCCTCGCCGAGCTGCTGCGCGGCCGCGACACCCTCGACGCCGCCTTCTTCCGCGAGTTCCTCGCGCGGCAGAAGAAGTCGCTCGACGTGCCCTGGATGCTCGCGATGGCCCGTGACCAGGCCTATGACTTCGCGACAGGGACCGAAGTCGTCCCCGCGTGGCGCCGCAGGATCGCCGGGCGTCTGAGCTGGCCGGTCTTCAACGCCATCACCGCCACCAGCCGCGAGGACGACTACGTGGAGCGGACGTTCACCCAGGTCTTCAATCTCGACAAGTCGCTCCGGGAGATGGCCACCGACCCACGGTTCTGGCTGCGGATCGCGCGCTACAAAGTGCGCGAGCTGTTCGGACGCACGGTCGTGCCCCACGGCTTCGACGACCAACAGGACCCGCCCGGCACCGACTTCACGGGAATCACCAGCGCCGACGACCTCACCCGCGACGGCCACTCGCCCGCCACGGAGACGGACCTCGTCAAGGACTGAGACACCAGACCACGGACCGGAACCACGGACCGGGACCAGGGACCACCGACTCGAGGAGTGACGAATGGGCTACTCATGCGACTCCGCGGCCGAACGCCTCGCGGAAGGGCTCGGCTTCTCCTGCCACGACGCCGCTCCCGTCGTCGACTTCCGCAACCCGTTCGAACTCGAGAACGGCACCATGCCGTTCCTCGAACTGCTCGTCATCGGCGGCGCGGTGTTCGCCTTGGTCCACGCGTGGCGCCGGTGGCGCCGCGACGGCGACCCGGTCAACATCTCGCTGTGGTTCGCCTCGGTCGTCTACCTGGCGGTGATCGAGCCACCGCTCTACTTCCCGAGCTGGTTCGGGCTTCAGGAGCACGTCGGCTTCATCTTCTCCCACAACGTGTTCACCGTGCAGTTCATGTACGACCGGCTGCCGCTCTACATCGTGGCGTTCTATCCGGCGCTGTCTCAGCTCGCCTACGAACTGGTCCGCACCCTCGGCGTCTTCGCCCGGCGCGGCCCACTGGCCGGTTCGCTGGCCGTCGCGTTCGTCTGCCAGGTGTTCTACGAGATCTTCGATCAGCTCGGACCGCAGCTGAAGTGGTGGGCCTGGAACCCCGGCAACAGGATGATCAACGAGCCGGCACTCGCCGCGGTCCCGATGAACAGCATGTTCCTGTTCGCCTCGGTGTCCTTCGGCGCGATGACCTACCTCGTCGTACGGCTGGTCGGAGCGAAGGACGGCCGGGCGATGCTCACCGGCCGTCAGGTCTCCCTGCGCACCGTCGCCGCCGGTGTCCTTACCCCGCTGGCGATGGGCATCGCCGGCGTGCCCAGCAACCTCTTCCGGGGCGGGGACCAACTCGGTATCCAGCGGGCCGTACTCGGCGTCGAGATCGCCCTGGTCTGGGTCGTCGGCCTCTACCTGCTCGCGGACATCTGGCGCGCGCGACGGACGGACCCGGCCCCTGGCACGGCCGCGTCCGCGTCCGCGTCACCACAGTTCGCGCGGATCTATCCGGCCCTGTACCTCGGCGTCCATGTCGTGCTCTGGCTGGTCGCGTTGCCTGCCTACGTCTCGGCGTCCGGCGGCATCACCGAGCAGGGCACACCGGTCGGCAGCCTCTGGTACACCGTCCTGTGCGCCGTCGCAGCGACCGTCCTGGTCGTGGCCGCGCGCCGGGCGACGACCGTGCCCCAACGGGCCGGGGAGCCTGTGCGATCCTGAGGCCATGGGGCACCACGGCTGGGGAGGCCGACCTCCCGCATCGGACGCGGAGGCACGGCAGCGGATCATCGACGCGACCGCCCGCTGCGTCGACCGGCACGGCGTCACGAAGACGACCCTGTCCGACGTCGCCGGTGAACTCGGTGTCACCCGCCAGACCGTGTACCGCCACTTCGGGCGCCTCAGTGACATCATCGCCGAAGTGGCGGCCCAGGGCGCCGAGTCGTTCGTCGACCTGATGATCACGCACCTGCAAGGCATCACCGACCCGGCCGAAGCCGTGGTCGAGGGCATGGTCTTCTGCGTACGCACCATCCCCACCGAGCCACGCCTGAGCCTTCTGCTGCAACTCGGCGACACCACCGCCTTCGGCCGCGGCGCCACCACGAGTGACACCATCGTCTACGGCGCCAAGATGCTCCAGCGCTTCCCTGTCGACTGGGCCGCAGCGGGCATCGGCGAGGAGGACCTCGACGGCCTCGCCGAAGTCATCATGCGCCTCCTGACGTCGCTGCTGCAGCACCCCGGGGAGCCCCCACAGGACGAGGCCCGCCTGCGCACCCTCCTCAACCGCTGGCTGGCCCCGGCCCTCTCCCGCCCGGCAGCACCTTCACGCCCGCGCTCCTGAGGGACGTACGCCGGAGATCCGCGCATCACACCCTGACGGGCAACGGCCTTGCCAGGCTATGGATCTCCGCATCCATCGTGTGATGTGGCTCAGCCCGTGGGCGTGCCGGTCTGGTTGCGTTCGAGCCCGGAGCGCAGCTTGGAGAGGGCCTGTGCGGCGGCCGTCGCTGAGGCGTTGTCGAGAGTGCCTGTGATCAGCTCGGCCACGCCGGCGGTGAAGGTGTCCTCTGCCGCGTCGACGAGCCGGGCGCCGTCATCGGTCAGGGCCAGCAGTGAGGAGCGGCGGTCGGCCGGGTTCGGCTGCCGGGCGGCCCAACCCTGCTTCTCCAGGCGGTCGATGGTCTTGCTGGTCGCTCCGATGCCGATGGCGAACTCGGCGGCGAGGTCCGCCACGCGGGAGTCGGGGTGGTCGCGCAGGTAGCGCAGGGCCTCGAACTGCGAGGTGACGATCCCGTGTTGCTCGCGGAGTCGGTCGTTGAGGGCGTTGTACAGACGCGTCTCGCATCGGACCAGGTCGACGAAGAGGCGCGGGAGGTCGACCGTCCCGCCGCTCGATGTGCATGCCATGGCATGTAGTGTACGTTATATTCCACGGCATATAGTTCCGTGGAAGCCACCTAAGGCGGGAGCGAACCCATGAGCAAGGAACAGCGAGCGAAAGTCGATGCCCTGCTGCGCCGACCCCGACCCGAGGGCCCTCGATCAGTCGAGAGGATCCGCGACGAATTCAAGGCGCTGATGGGCCAGATGACCGTGCCCGACACCATCCGCACGACACGGACGACGCTCGGCGACCGACCCGCACTGCACGTCGAGCCGGACAGCGGGTCGCGCGCCGGGACGATCCTGTACTTCCACGGCGGCGGCTGGGTGTTCGGCTCCCCCGAGACCGCCCTGTCGCTGACAGGGCACCTCGTGGCCAAGACCGGTTTTGCGGCGTACTCGCTGGACTACCGGCTCGCCCCTGAGCACCCGTTCCCGGCCGCGATCGACGACACCCTGAACGCCTACCGCGCTCTTCTCGACCGCGGCACGGACCCCTCGACCGTCGCGTTCGCCGGTGACTCCGCCGGCGGCGGCCTCACCGTCACCACCTGCCTCGCCGCCCGAGACGCCGGCCTCCCGCTGCCCGCCGCCGTCGTGGCGTTCTCCCCGGGCCTCGACGCCACCCGAACCGGCGAGAGCATGACCACCAAGGAAGGCATCGACCCGCTCTTCACCCGCGAGGCCCTGGAACACACCGGGGCCATGTACCTCGCCGGAGCCGACCCGCACCAGCCCCTGCTCAGCCCAGCCGTCCTGAGCGACCTGACCGGCTTCCCCCCGACGCTGCTCCAGGTGGGCACCAACGAGATCCTGCTGGACGACTCCACGCGCCTGGCCGCGCGTGCGAGGGCCGTCGGGGTGGACGTGATCCTGGACGTCACCGCCAACGTGCCGCACGTGTTCCAGTCGTTCGCCGGCGACCTCGACGAGGCGGACGAGGCACTGGACCGCGCGGCACTCTTCCTCCGCCAACACACAGCGCACACGTCACGGGGGTAGCGCCCTTCCCAGCCCCACCCGAGCCGCGACGCCTCGCCTCCCGCGAGCCTCGCTCGCCATTCCCTTCCCTCCCAGACGGCCGACCGGCAAGACCCTCCTCGACGCTCTGGACCCCTTCCTGCGCGCCTGCCACGCCGACGACTCCAAGTGGCCCTCACCGATCAGACGGCGATTCTTCGGCGAGGTCTTCCTCGATTCCTGCCAACATCCGGGAAGCGCTCAGCGTGTTCTCGGGGTCGGAGGCAGCGGCCAGCAGACGGACGGCGGCCTCGACCGGCTCGTCGGGCGGGATGACCAGGAGTTCCCAGCGTCCCACCACGCCGCACTCCACGCCGATCGCATGCGCGTCGTCCGGCAGGCGCACTGTGGCCACTTCGATCACATGACCGGGAGCCATCACACTCCGCGGAACACCGCGCCAGCAGTCGGGGTCCACGGTGACATGTGTGACGGCACCGTCAGCCGGCGCCAATGAGCTGACCAGCGCGGGCAGTTCCAGCTCCAGCGAGGAGCAGCGCGGCCACCACGCTCCGTCGAGCGGGCCGTGGCTGGTGCCCGGCGTCAGCCGCAGACGGGGCTCGGGCATCCTGTAGGTCTGTCCGTCACTCGGTGAGGTGCCGCCCAGTGGTGTGGCGATGGCGTCCATGGCGTCAACCGGCAATCCGGGGGCTCGCGCTGCCCGCATCTCCCGCTCACCGAGAGGCGGCGCCGCGACGGGGGCGAACGAAGTTCCCTCTATACCGTCAGCGTACTCCTGTCCCATGAGCACCAGCGCGACACAACCAGGCCGGTACATCGCGACACCAAGGCAAGAAACCAACGAGCGCCCACCACACGGAGATCCACCCGTGTAACGTCATGCGCAGCTGTCGTGGATCCGAAGTACCGGTCGCCCGTGAGCACGCGTTCACGGGCGTCTTGCTGTTCAGAGTCTCGGAGGACCAGGACGATCACCTCCGGTTCCCGCACAGGGCGGGACCGTTTTCGAGTCTCTTGGAGGACACCATGGCCATCGGAACCGTGAAGTGGTTCAACGCGGAAAAGGGCTTCGGCTTCATCGAGCAGGACGGCGGCGGCCCCGACGTCTTCGCCCACTACTCCAACATCAACGCCTCCGGCTTCCGTGAGCTCCAGGAAGGCCAGAAGGTCAACTTCGACATCACCCAGGGTCCGAAGGGCCCGCAGGCGGAGAACATCACCCCCGCCTGACCCGCATCACCACGACGGCCCGCCTCGGACCACGATCACCGATCGCCCGGGGCGGGCCGTCAGCGAATCCGTACCGGCTGACGTTATGACCGAATGCCAGGCTCACTGTTCAGCTCATGGCGGCGGTCGTCGGTCGACGAGCCCGGCGCGGACCGGCTCAGCGCACCGCTCGCACTCGTCACGGGTCGGCCCGGGCGCGACCAAGTACCGGAGCCTGCGTGGTTCTCGGCGGCGAGCGACGCCAAACCATCGACGATGTGGCCTGCCCCGCTTCCGTCCCCGTCGAGCCGCGCCGCAGGCTGAGTAACGTCGCGAGCGTCTGATCGGTCGGTCTTCTCGGGCCGACGCGAACCGCGAGACTGCCGTCCGGCGGTCGGTTCCCCCCGCCCACGAACAGCGCCGTCCCGACCCGGTGTCCGGCAGGCGTTCCGGGGGGGTAACGGCAAGCCCTGACGCACCGTCAATTGCCGTGCAGGGTACGCCAGAAGGACGACACGGAGGACAAGTCCCGCCGTCCCGCGCCACGCTCCGGCACCGTTCCCGGTTGACGATCAAGGCACCGGGGCATGAGGGAAAGACCGGCCGCGCAGCGTCGCGGCCTCGGCACCCCGACAGGCAGCCGGTCCCAGGAGGGGAAGTGACCCACCATGCGTGCCCCACAGCACGCCACCCGCGCCGAATACACCCTGCCCCCGACGGCATCGGCGGCCGGGCGAGCCCGGCGCCTGACCCGCACCTTCCTCACCGGCCCCCGGCGCCGACGCACGGTCATCAGCGCCGAACACCTCGGCGACGCCGCCCTGGTCGTGTCCGAACTGGTGGCCAACGCCGTCGAACACGGACACGGCGACTGCCGGCTGCGCCTCACCGTCAACGGCACCCGGGTCACCATCGAGGTCCACGACGACAACCCGGCAGGCCCCCACATCCGTACGGCGAGCCGACACGCAGAAAACGGGCGCGGCATGACCATCGTGCGAGCCCTCACCCAACGCCTGGACATCCTGCACTCCGACCACACCCGCGGAAAGACCGTCCGCGCAGTACTCACCGGCTGAACCTCCACCACCCCCACGAGGGTCGCTGCGGGCCCGCCAGCAGGCCGGACGCCGGCGAGACTCAGGCCCCACCCGTCCGGGGGAGGGTGATCCCTCCAGCACAGGGCAGGCGAAGCCGGATGAGATTCATGACCCTCGTCGAAGGCACGCTGGAACGCTGGAGCGCACCACTGTGGTCCCACGTCCTGCCACGACCGCGCAGAGAAGACGAAGTCATCCGGATAATGCGGCAGCACTGCGACGACCACGTGCTCATCCTCGACCGGCAGCGCACCATCATCCCCAACACCTTCGTGGTCCTGCTGCCCTGGCCGTCACACCACAGAATCTCGCCCCACGCACCCCAGGTGCAGCGGCAGTTGGCGCTCCAGGTACGCAGATACGCCGCAGAGAACGGCTACACCTTCGCGGGCCCCGTCACCGTCGAACTCCGCGCCGCCCACGAAGACATGGCCCCACTCTTCCGCATCCACAGCAGCATCACCCCGCTCACCCTGGCCCACCCCAGGTAGAGGCAGCCCGCCGAGCCGGGTCAAGTCGGTCGATCGATCGAGTCGTCTGCTGTCACGTGCACCTGTGTGTGGAGCACGATCGAGGGGCCCCGGTGCCATTGGCACCAGGGCCCCGAAGGAACGGTTACACCATCTTCCGGCCCTGAGATTGCGCCGGACTTCTGTTTCCGCGGGCCCGACCATGCTGCTGTCGGGGGTGCGGGGATCGCGGTTGCTTGACCGGAGACCACCTCACTGTCGATGTCCTGCGGTACCCGGGCTCACGCTTTCCACCCGGGCGATCCTGATGGCGTCTGGCTCCTCCGTTCTTCCCTCTGGGATCAATCACTTGCCCATGGCGGCCCCTGATGACTGCGGGCCACCCGGTCCGGTCGTCAGTCCCGTCGCCGTCCTGCAACAACCCTGGCTTCGGAACTCCACCACCGGACCGTCCTGCGCACTGCAACTGCGGTACTGCTACTGCTGCCCGGCAGTTCGTCCCTGCCGGGCCCTGTTGATCTCGACTACGTGAGAAACCATAACCACGCCACCGACCAATGTCTACTCCAGCCGACATAGATTTTCGCGCGTTCGACGATGAGGTAATCAACCTCGAACAGTGACGGAAGGACGGAAGGGCGGAGGGGTGGAAGCGCGGATGGACACGCGAGCGCACGCGGGGCTTCCTCGGCGGAGTCGACGCGATGCCCCCTGGCCGGAGGGCGAGCGCGCGTCCCGGGTGTGTCCGCTCGCGCAGCCCGCGCCGTCCTGCGCATCCTGGGCTGCATGCGCTACGGGATCTCGCTCTACTTCGCCCATCTCGACGCCGCCGCGGCTGCCTGCGCGCAGGCCCGTGCGATCGGCGCGCACGAGGCGTTCGCCTCCCTGCACATGCCGGAGGACGACCCGGCCTCCTTCGCCATCCGGCTGTGCGAGATCGCCGAACTGGCCCACCGCAGCGAGCTGCGCCTGACCGTCGACATCTCGCAGAACTCCCTGGCCGCTCTCGGCCTGACCCCGAACACCGCCGAGAAGATCAAGGAGTACGGGGTGGATGCCGTCCGCGTCGACTTCGGCCTCCCCGACGAGGACATCGCCGCCCTCTCGCACCGCATCCCTCTCCAGCTCAACGCGTCGACGATCACCCCCGCGTGGCTGGACCGGCTCCTGGCGGCCGGAGCGGATCTCACCCGTGTCGAGGCGTGCCACAACTTCTACCCGCGACGCCACACCGGCCTCGCGCGCGAACTCGTCGCCCAGCGCAACGCCATGTGGCAGGAGCACGGGATCACCGTCGGCGCCTTCGTCCCCGGCGACGGACTCCTGCGCACGCCCGTGTGCGCGGGACTGCCGACACTGGAGGCCCACCGCGGCCTGCACCCACTGGCCGCCGCCGGCGAGCTGGCCGGCCTGGGCTGCGAGGTGGTCTCGGTCGGCGACCCGCTGCTGACGGAGCGCACAGCCGCCCAGTTCGCCGCCTACGCACACGACACCACCGTCGACCTGACCATCCAGGTCACCCACCCCGCCCTGCCGGCGGAGGCCGCCACGTGGCTCTCCTCCCGCCACCGGGAGCGCACGGACCCGGCCGCACAGCTCGTCCGCCTGGAGGACTCGCGCGCCGCCTTGCGGCACCTCGACGTACGCGGAGCGAACGGGCCACGCCCGGCCGGCACCATCACCATCGGCAACGCCGAACTGCCCCGCTACCAGGGCGAGATCTCCATCTCCCGCACCGACCTGCCCGCGGACCCCGCCTGCACTCCCATCGGCCGGGTCATTCCCCAGGACCTGCCCCTGCTGGCACTGATCGGCCCCGGAACCCCTGTGACCCTCACCCGCACGTCGCTGCCGGCCTGACCGGAAGTCGAGTGCGATGCGCGGTCCGCGCGCCTCGGCGGGGATCGCCGCCGGCTCGCCGTAGCCGACCTCGCCGATGAAGGCGGCCACGGCGTGGCAGTGAGGGGGGATCTCGCACGAGGTCACCCGCCGGGTGCAGGAGGCCCTCACATGCCATTGCAACGCTGCGCCGACCCCAACCGGCAGGCCGCGCCCGGCCTGGTGCGTGATTGAGGACGGCCGGCCACTGCGCCGGGTCGCCGCCGCTCCGACTCGTCACCGGGTTCGCGGAGCAACTGCGGCGGAAGGCCGACTGAACGTAGGCCCGGCGGGCGGCTGAGGGGCAGCACATAACACATGGTGGCGGACACCGGACGCACCAACCGGCGACGCCGCCGGTGGGGTGTCGGGCAACGCCAAGGCTGGTGGTCGTCGAGGCGCTGCAGATCCGCACCACAACGTCCGCGCCCGATAACCGGCGGGCGCCCACCCGGTCCCCCTCGCGCGCCGTCGCCGGCTTCGGGAACGGCCACCCGTCGAACGCTCAGAGACCCACACGGTCCATAAGATCTGCCTGACACACTCCCTGCCAGACCTCGCCTCGACGGACGGGTGACCGATCATGGGTGAACCGCACCCGCTCCTGACGTTCTTCCTCGACGCGGCCGACGGCCGGTTTCCGCCCGTCGACGGCCGGGTGACCGTACTGCCGCCCCTGCCCGCGGGGTTGGAGTGCTCGGTCGCCTTCACCGGCCACGCCGTCGTCGCCACCGCCCTGACGCCCGGGGCCGTCCACGACCAGGAGCCGGACGGCTTCGGCGCGTCACTCGCCCCGGACTTCTTGCGCCACCTCGCCGGCCCCGATGGCTGGATCGGTGTCACCGACGCCACGCTCACCGCCCACGGCACCGGCGGCCCACCGCGCCTGCGTCCGCTCGCCGACGCGGACGATCACCCACGTGTGCGTCATGCCCGAGAACTGCGGAGCAACGTCACGGTCCACGGTGACGAGCGCGGCCTCATCACCCTGGCCGACGGCCTCGCCGGGCGACGGGAGTTGAGCATCGAACTCCACCACACCCACAACGACGACCACGGCCACGGCCGATCCCTGCTCATCGACGCCCTCTCGCTGGTCCCCGAAGGCGAACCAGTCTTCGCCGCCGTCTCACCCGGCAACGCCCGCTCCCTGCGCGCCTTCCTCGCCTGCGGGTTCACCCCCATCGGCAGCGAGGTGGTGCTCCGCCCCGAGCGGAATCAACCAACCGCCACCCTTTGAGGTTTGTACACGCGACCGGTCATGGCCGTTCCACATAACCCTGACCGTGCCTCTGGGTGTCACGCATGCGTCGCATCGCACGCGGTCCGGACGATATGGGCCCGGAGCTCCTCGATCGCGCGGGCCCGCGCACTGGTCAGCTCCGGCAGATCCACGACCGCCGCGCTCACGGGGACGGGGCGCGGGGTTCGCCGGAAGTGCTCGTCGATCGCGGCGAGCATGGCGGGGTGGGGGCCCCAGGTGCCGCCCACGACGACGGTCCGCGGGTCCGCCAGGGAGACGGCTGCCGTGAGCACGCCTCCGATGGAGCGCGCCAGCGTCGTACGGACCCGGTCGGACTCGGTGCCCGGGGTTTCGAGGGTCCTCAGCAGTTTCGGTACGTCGACAGCCGTGGACCCGGATCGGCGCAGCCCCAGTACGGCGAAGACCTCGGTGAAGGCCATGGCCTGCCCGTCGGGCCCCTCGGTGCACAGGTGCGCGATCTCGCCGACCAGTCCCCGGTGGCCTCGGCGCACGGTGCCGTCGCTCATCACGGCGCAGCCGAGTCCCTCGCCGAGGTGGAGGTAGACGAAGTCGTCGATGTCCTGCGCGCAGCCTTGCTCGTACTCGGCGCGGGCGGCCCAGTTGACGTCGTTGTCCACGAGGACGGGGCCCAGTACGACGTCCTTCAGGACGGTGGGCGGATCGAGTGCGCCCACCAGGAAGGGGGCGTCGGGCAGGTGCACCAGCCGGCCCGTCGCGCGGTCGACGGGGTCGGCGGCGCTCACCACCGCCAGGCGCAGCGGGCCGGCGGCCTTCTCCCCCAACTTCCGTGCGGCGGCGGCCAGCGCGCGGGCGGCGACTTCCTGCCCCGCGTCGGCCTTCAGGCTGGTGCGCACCTGTCCGTGACTGTGTCCGAGGGCGTCGACGGCTTCGGCGGTCACGCCGTGCGGGGTGATGCTCGCGACCAGCGCGGTGCCGCTCTGCGGTGAGAGCGAGTAGTAGGAACCGACCCGGCCGCGCCCAGTGGTCCGCTCGCCGGTGTCGGCCACCAGTCCTGCCTGTTCGAGGCGTTGGACGCTGTCGGAGATGGTGGGCTTGGAGATGCCGGTCCGGGTGGCGATCTCCGCCCTGGTGAGCCGGTCGCGGGCCATGAGAGCGCGTAGCACGTTCTCGTCCGTCAGGCCTCGCAGCAGCTCCAGTGACGGCTTGGGAGGGGTCATGCGAACCATTCTAGTAAGGAGTGTTGCCAAAAGCTGCGGGGAGCGCCTACCGTCGCACTAGTAAGGAGTCCTCACCAATGGAGTCGAGATGACCACCACGGAGCCGCACCCGGCACCCGCCCTCCCGCACTGGGACCAGACCCCCGAAGACCTCTCGGCCGCGATCCGCGAGACCAAGGCCGCCCTGCGCGCCCGGATCGAGGCCTCCGGCCGCAGCGTCGAGGAGGTCTTCGCCGCGGCCGAGCGGCGGATCGAGTCCCGGGTCGCCGAGATCGAGGCCGACCGGGAGCGCGGCGACGAGGTCTGGCCGGTCCTGGACTACGACGCCATCGCGGACGGCACCGTGACCGCCGACGAGCTCGACAAGCTCAAGCGGCGGGGCTGCCTGATCGTGCGCGGCCACTTCCCGCGCGAGCAGGCCCTGGCCTGGGACGCCGGCATCGTCGACTACGTCGAGCGCAACAAGTTCTTCGAGACCTACCGCGGCCCGGGCGACGACTTCTTCGGCAGCGTCGGCTCGAAGCCTGAGATCTACCCGGTCTACTGGTCGCAGGCGCAGATGCAGGCGCGCCAGTCGGAGCGGATGGCGACGGTGCAGTCGTTCCTGAACTCGTTCTGGAAGCACACCGACGACGAGGGCACGCAGTGGTTCGACCCGGACCGTGACGCGCTCTACCCGGACCGCATCCGCCGCCGCCCGCCGGGCGCCGACTCCTCGGGCCTGGGCACGCACTGCGACCCGGGCACCCTCGACCTGTGGATGACCGCGGAGTACCAGAAGGCGTTCCGCCACCTTTTCAACGGCGAGGTCGACCGGTACGACCCGTGGGACGCCGCCCACCGCACCACCGGTCCGCAGTACCCCGGCTCCACCATGTGTTCGGCGTTCCGCACCTTCCAGGGCTGGACCGCGCTCTCGGACATGGACAACGACCAGGGGGTCCTGCACACCGTCCCGATCCCCGAGATCATGGCGTACCTGCTGCTGCGCCCCCTGATGCCGGACGTGCCCGAGGACTCCATGTGCGGCGTGCGGCCCAACCAGGTCTTCCCGGTCACCAAGCGCTGGCACCCCACGCTCTACCGGGCCCTGACCCCCATCCCCGACGTCAAGGCGGGCGATTCCGTCTGGTGGCACTGCGACATGATCCACAGCGTGGCGCCGGTCGAGGACCAGAAGGGCTGGGGCAACGTCATGTACATCCCGGCCGCCCCCTGGTGCGCCCGCAACGAGCGCTACGCCGCCGAGGTCCGCGAGGCCTTCGTCACCGGCTCCAGCCCCAGCGACTTCCCCGCCGAACACTACGAGCGCACCTGGACCGACCGCTTCACCCTCGACGACCTGAACGACACCGGCCGCCGCGGCCTGGACCTCGACTGACCCACCGGCGACCAACCGGCCACGACATCCGCAAGCCAGCGGAGTCACCTCCACCGTCTTCCGATCCCCGCGCCCCTCCCGCCCGGGACGGTTGTGGAGTTTCGTCACGGAGCGGCTCGACCGCGGGGCGTTCGGCCAAATCCTGCGCTACGAGGGGTTCTTCACACTTGCGAGCCGTCCGAACGCCACGGACCTGTGGTCACAGGCCGACTCCGTAGCCCGCGTCGAGCCGACCGCCGCCCGCGACACGCACGTCACCGAAGTCCAGGAACTGGGCTTCATCGGCACGGACTTGAACCGAGACGCCCTGCAAGCGGCCCGGGACACCCTCGGCATCGACGACACCTGCGTACACGAGCACGCCGTCACCGAGGCCGAGTTCCGCACCCCAAGCGTGGGTCAGTCGGTCGCCCGGTGGAGCGTGGTCCGGCCCAGGTGCGGCTCCGCGCGGGCGGCAAGCACCTTGATGCGTACGCGGCTCGCGGTGACGGAGGCGTCCAGCGGCAGGATCCGCTGATGGCCGATGGTGGTACCGGAGGCGATCCGCCGCCAGGCCCCGCCGATCTCGGCCTCTACGTCGAACTTCTCCACGCGTTGCCCGTGCTCGATGTCCTCGCGGACCGCGACCCGGTCGAAGGTGGACGTCCCGTCGGCGTTCCTGGCCACCGGCCGGCCGTACACCTTCCGGACCCGTTGGCCGAACGCCGTCAGCTCGGCGACGTCCGCGGCATCGATCGTCCCCGCCTTCGAGGGCGGCACGTTGAGCAGCAGGGTCGCGTTGCGTCCGACACTCTTCTCGTACAGGTCGAAGAGCTGCGCCGCCGTCTTCGGCTTCTCGTCCGCGTGATGGAACCAGCCCGGCCGGTTGGACACATCGGCCTCCGCCGGGAACCAGGACAGGTGGGTCACGCCGGGCTCGGTGAGCCGCGCCCGGGAGCCGATGTCGTCGACGCTCGCGCCGTGCGGCAGCAGCCATTCGCCGTGGTACGTCCACGGGTCGGCGGTCGTCGGCACCACACTCCACTCGGTCTCGCGGGCGACCCCGTCCTCGTTGCCGACCCAGCGCACGCCCGCCGGGCCCCCGAAGACCACGGTGTCCGGCGACAGTGCGTCGATCACCCGGAACCACTCCTCGAAGCGGTACTCCTGAGTGATCCCGGCGTCGGCCCACGGGTTGGCGCCGTCCAGCCAGAACTCGTCCAACGGTCCGTACTCGGTGAACAGTTCGTAGACCAGGTTCAGGTAGTACGCGTCGTAGTCGTTGACGTGCACGGTGAACGTGGGCAGCTTCCCCGACCGCACGGCGTCCGCCCGGTCGTCGCCGTCCACGAGCGTGGGGATGGTGTGCTCCTTGACGGCACTGCCGTTGCCGAACCGGCCGAGGCCGCCGGGCGCACGGTCACCGTCATCGACGGCGGTCTGCTCCACCGAGGTCAGCTTCCCGCCCTCGGACTGCTTCTTCCGCAGCGACGCGATCCAGTCGGCGTGCCAGGCATGCGGCAACTCGCCGCCGTCGGAGGGCGAGAGATAGATCCCCACGCGCATCCCCTGGGCGCGCGCCGCGTCCACGTACTTGCGGACGACATTCGGCTGCCCGGGACTCTTGAGGATCGAGTGAGGCGTGTACCGGCTGGGGAACAGCGTGAACCCGTCGTGATGCTTGGCCGTGATCATCGCAAGCTCGGCGCCCATGGCCCGGTACGTGCGGATCCACTGGTCGGCGTCGACGGCTGTCGGCGCGAACGTCGCCGCGTCCTCGGCGCCCGACCCCCACTCGCGATCGGTGAACGTGTTCATCCCGAAGTGCGTGAACGCGGTAATCTCCCGCCGCTGCCACGCCAACTGTCCTTTTCTGGGCACGACGTTGGCGGCCTTGGCGATGATCTGTTCCGGGGTGTCCTCCCCGGTGACCGGGATGATCGAGGCGGGCCGAACGCGGGCCCCGCTACTGGTCGATTTCCCCGCCGGTGCGGCAGTGGCGGCGTGCGCGCCGGTGCTGCCGAGGGCGGCGATCGCGGGGGCGGCTCCCAGAACACCGAGGATCTGGCGGCGAGACGTCATCCATCACTCCTACAGGCACACTGCTCGGATCTCTCTTCGCTGCGCTTCCGTGGATCATGACGCAGTAACGGGTTTTCGGTAAGAGCGGCGACAGGAGTGATCCCGTGTGCCGCGACCGGCCCCTCCCAGTCGTCCGGGCCACGGGGGGGGAAGGGGACACACGTCCGCCTCGGGCTCGGTCCTCAGCTGATGCGCACGTGGTACGCGTCGCTGACCGCCCAGCTCAAGGACTCGTCCCAGGCGAGAATGCGGTCGTTGAGGTAGTCGCTCTTCCCCCTCATGTCATCGCCGGGGCCCCGATCGGTCCTGGTTTCCCCCGTGACCCCGGTACTCAGCTGCAACCCAACGAGCTTGCACAGTCCCTTACTTGACCTTCAAGTTCGTCTTGAGCCCCAGGTCAGGAGACGGCCCCGGACACACCCCCGGCGCACCGCCCCTCGAAGGCGGCCGCGGTAAGGGTGAGGCCGGTCAGAACCCGCACGGCGAGGACGAGGCCGCCCTCGGGCTCGTCGGTGTCCGCCGCCGGACAGGTCGAAGCGTCCAGCTGCCCGGCATCTCACGACCAAGGACAAAGGCGCCTTCGCCGAACATCTCGTCCAGGTCCACGGCATGAGGCCTTTCTGGTCGGGTCCGCGGCCACCGTGTCCAGTTGGCTGAGCCCAAAGGGCAGGCGGCGAAACCAGCCCTCGCCCCGCCTGTTGAGCCGCGCAGCGACGACCGTGCCGACGTTCGTGATCACAGCAGGCCACCATGCACCCCTACCGTGACCGTGTTGGTGGCTCCTGGGTTCGTTGCACCAGCCCCGTGAGCCGTGCTTGGCTCGTCCGATGAACCTTCTGTTGACATCAGCCGGCCTGCGCAACGAGACCCAGCGGGAAGCGCTGCGGGACATGCTGGGCAAGCCGTTCGGGTCGGCGAACGCCGTGTACGTTCCCACGGCGTCCGTCGCCGAGGCAGGGGACCACGGGTGGTCCGTCGCGGACCTGAACCGGATGCACGGCCTCGGTTGGCAGGAGTTCGACATCCTGGAGCTGAACGGCCTGCCCCAGCAGATGGTGCTCGACCGGCTGCTCCACGCAGACGTCATCTACGTAGCGGGCGGCAACCACTACCACCTCGCGCGCAGCATCACCGGCAACGGCCTGGCCGACGGCTTCCTGGAGGCGCTGCAGAGCCGGGTCTACGTGGGGTTCAGCGCCGGATCAATGATCTTCAGCCGTCATCTCACCGGACACTCCGCCGACGTCGTAGGTGACACCGCGGACCTCCACGTCCTCGGCGCGACGACCATCGAGCCACCGTTCGGCCTCTTCGACTGGTACCTCAAGCCCCACCTGAACTCACCGGACTTCCCCGAGCGGGACGACGCCTGGGCCGACCGCATCGCCGCGCGGGCGGACTTCCCGGTCTACTTCATCGACGACGAGACGGCCGTACGTGTCAGGGACGGCAAGGTGGATGTCATTTCGGAAGGCCGGTGGAGGGTCCATCCGTAACTGACGACACGCGGTTCCTCCTGCGCCTGCTCCTCGGCCGGGAGCTACCGCCACGCCCGACGCATCTGCTCGAACCGGCGCGGCAACGGGAACCCCGGCTGGCCGACATGACGGGCATTCAACCGACCCACCAATCGGTCCCACGACTGCTGCATTCCGCGCGGGTGAATCGGCATCCCCACGTGGTACAGGGTGCCGTCCGGTCTGTGCGCGGCCCGCACCGTCACGAACAACGCCCGCACGCGGTCGCCCTCGATCGGCCCGTGCATCACCCGCTTCCGGGCGTCCAGCCACCAGCCGAGCACCGTCAACGCATCGTCGTCCAGCGGGTACGTGCGCAGGTAGCGGGAGCCGGTCGCAGGTCCCGGCCGCGCGTGCCGGACCGCGACCGTGCCCACCTCCACGTCGACATCGTCGATGGTGATCTGCTGCAACTCCCCCACCCGCGCCCGCCCGCCGGTCGCCCGGGCCAGCGTGAGGACGCACGCGAGCCGCACCTGCTCGGGCCCCGCGCGCCCGCGATCGGCCTCGTCGACGACGAGACGCCAGACACGCTCAGCCGTCTCGAACCGCACCGGAGGATGTGTCGGGTTCGGGGTCGATGCCACGGTTCGAAGCCTATGCCTGCCGTCTGACATTCGGGATCACGCGCCGCCGTTCGTGACTCGCCGGGCGTGGCGTCTCGTGCCTGTTTTACGTGCCACCTGCCACCTGCCTGGACCGGCAGGCACCAGCACGACGGCACGACGGCCCTTCCCCGGACCTGCCCATGCGGGCAATCGGTAGCAACTCCCGCCAGAATTGGGCCTGGTGGGCCCTCTGAGCCCCAACTTCCCTCTGGATGTGGCAAGGTCAAAAGCCGGGTCCGATCACTCTGGAGGACCGTGGTACCGCAGAGCCGATCCGAGTACGAAGCGCCGCTCGACCTGGGCACCTCCATGACCGACAGGGGCCGCTTCCACGACGCGATCGAACCGCTGCTGCGAGCCGCCGCGCTCGGCGATACAGCGGCTCGGCGCCGGGACACGGCGACGGCCCTGCTGCGACTCGGCATGGGACTCAGCGAGCGGCACGGCTTCGCCGACGCACGGCGCGTGCACCGTCGGGCATCGGCGATGGCGGCGGCCCCGAAGCGGTGTGGCGGGTCGTATCAGGGGCGGGTCCAGCGTTGGTTGTTGCCGTTCGAGCAGGAGTAGAGCTGGATCAGGGTGCCGTTGCCGGTGCCGGCCCCGACGGCGTCGAGACAGCGGCCGGACTGGACTCCGACGATGGAACCGTCGGAGTTGAGGCGCCATTTCTGGTTGTCGGCGCCCGAGCACCCGTAGATCTGGACTTTGGCTCCGTTGGCGGAGCCGGCAGCGTCCAGGCACTTGCTGCCGTAGACCTTCAGCTCGCCGGAGGCGGTGGTCGTCCACTGCTGGTTGGTGCCCCCCGAGCAGTCCCACAGTTGGACCTGGGTGCCGTCGGAGGTACTGGAGTTCGGCACGTCCAGGCAGCGGCCCGAGCCGACACCCTTGATCTGTCCGGCATCCGCGGGCGGCGTGGTGGAGCCCCCGTTCAGTGCGTTGAGGACGGCGGTGTAGGCGGGCTTCTTGCTGCCGTCGCCGTTGAACAGCAGCGGAGTGTCCGACGAGCGCCAGGAGTCGGTGTCGCGCACACCCCAGACGGTGATGCCGAGGCAGCGCGGGACGGCCAGGCAGTCGTTGGTCACGTTCGCGTAGGTGGTGGACGAGGCGCCCTGGATGTCGAGTTCGGTGACGGCCACGTCAACACCGAGCGCGGCGAAGTTCTGCAGGGTGGTGCGGAAGTTGCTGTTGTACGGGCTGCCACTGTTGAAGTGCGCCTGGAAGCCGACGCAGTCGATCGGCACACCGCGCTGCTTGAAGTCCTTGACCATGTTGTACATGGCCTGGGTCTTGGCCCAGGTCCAGTTCTCGACGTTGTAGTCGTTGTAGCAGAGCTTGGCGGACGGGTCGGCGGCGCGCGCGGTGCGGAAGGCGACCTCGATCCAGTCGTTGCCGGTGCGCTGCAGGTTGGAGTCGCGCCTGGCCCCCGAACTGCCGTCTGCGAAGGCCTCGTTCACGACGTCCCACTGGGCGATCTTGCCCTTGTAGTGGCCCATCACGCCGTTGATGTGACTGATCATCGCCTGGCGCAGGTCGCTGCCGCTGAGGCTCTGCATCCAGCCGGGCTGCTGGGAGTGCCAGGCCAGGGTGTGTCCGCGCACCTGCTTGCCGTTCTGCACCGCCCAGTTGTAGACACGGTCACCGGCGGTGAAGTTGAACTGGCCGCGCTGCGGTTCGGTGGCGTCGGGCTTCATCTCGTTCTCGGGCGTCACCATGTTGAACTCGCGGCCCGCGATCGACGTGTACGCCGAGTCGCCCAGCTTGCCGGAGGCGATGGCGGTGCCGAAGTAGCGGCCGTTCTGCGCCGCGGCGGCGCCGAGCGTGCTCTCGGCGGCGTGTGCGGCCGGCGGCGCGACCAGTGCGGCGGCCGCCGCGAGAACGCCAACGACCAGCGATAACAGCAGACCGCGGAGCCTTCGATGGACAACGGATCTGGAAAGGACGTACGGACCCATGACGGTGCCTCCGCTGAAGTGTGGTGTGTGGTTCGTCATCTCGAACGATGGACGGGGATTCAGACACGGATGATTGAGGTGTTGGCGGTGCATCGTCAATACACCCGGCAGAAGAAGTTTCCGTTCCATCCCTGAAAGCTTCCGGAACCCTCAACGGGCCGCTGTTTATGGACAGTTCAGCGACAGGCCTTGACCGGGGAGTCACACATTCCTAGCTTGTGGCGTCACAGATTCCGGGAATACTCCGAGAATTTTTCGGACGTCCCTGGCCCTCAAGCCGGACGTGTCCTCACCCTCAAGGGAGTCCCAATGATGTGGTTCCGCCGACCGTCCCCGGTCCGCCTGAGACACTTACTCGCGGTCCTCGCGCCCCTGCTCCTCGTCGCCACCTTCCTCGGCGCCCAGCCCGCCGGCGCGGCGACCGTGGACCCCAACGCCTCGTACGTACTGGTGAACCGCAACAGCGGCAAAGCCCTCGACGTCTACAACATGGCGACCAACGACGGCGCCCGCATCACCCAGTGGGCCAGAAACGATCAGAGCCAGCAGCAGTGGCAGTTCGTCGATTCCGGGGACGGCTACTACCGCGTCAAGTCCCGTCTGTCGGGCAAGGTGCTGGACGTCCACAACTGGTCGACCGCGAACGGCGGTCCGATCGTCCAGTGGACCGACCTGAACGCCACGAATCAGCAGTGGCGGCTGGCCGACAGCTCGGACGGCTACGTCCGGCTGATCTCGCGCCACAGCAACAAGGCCCTCGAAGTGCAGGGCGGCTCCACCGCCGACAGCGCGAACATCGTCCAGTACGACGACTGGGGCGGCGCCAACCAGCAGTGGCAGCTCGTCAAGGTCGGCGGCGACACCCCCGGCACCTGCGATCTTCCGGCGTCGTACCGCTGGACATCCACGGGCGCACTGGCACAGCCCAAGTCGGGATGGGCCTCGCTCAAGGACTTCACCGTCGCCCCGTACAACGGCAAGCAGCTCGTCTACGCGACGACGCACGACACGGGGACGAAGTGGGGGTCGATGAACTTCGGCCTGTTCACCAACTGGTCGGACATGGCCTCGGCCGGCCAGAACACCATGTCTTCCGCCACCGTCGCGCCCACGCTCTTCTACTTCGCGCCGAAGAACGTCTGGGTGCTCACCTACCAGTGGGGCGGAAGTGCCTTCTCCTACCGGACGTCGAGCGACCCCGCCAACCCGAACGGCTGGTCGTCCGAGCACGCGCTCTTCTCCGGAAGCATCACCGGCTCCGGGACGGGGCCCATCGACCAGACACTCATCGGCGACGGGACGAACATGTACCTGTTCTTCGCCGGTGACAACGGCAAGATCTATCGGGCCGCCATGCCGATCGGCGACTTCCCGGGCAGCTTCGGCACCAACTCGACCGTGGTCATGAGCGATACGACGAACAACCTGTTCGAAGCCCCGCAGGTCTACAAACTCCAGGGCCAGAACCGCTACCTCATGATGGTCGAGGCGATCGGCTCCCAGGGCCGCTACTTCCGCTCGTTCACGGCCACCAGCCTGAACGGCTCGTGGACACCCCAGGCCGCGACCGAGAGCAACCCCTTCGCGGGCAAGGCCAACAGCGGCGCCACCTGGACCAACGACATCAGCCACGGCGAACTGCTGCGCACCGGCGCCGATCAGACCATGACCGTCGACCCCTGCCATCTGCAGTTGCTCTACCAGGGACGCAGCCCCGACTCCGGCGGCGACTACGGCCTCCTGCCCTACCGTCCCGGTCTGCTGACACTGCGACCCTGACGGCATGGCGGGTCGAGCTACTTGAGCCCGACGCCCACCCCCGGTCCGCGGTCTCAGGGAGGGGCAGGTGCCGCGCCGACCACCACCGGCCCCCCTCACCCCAGCGCCGAGATCTCCTTGGCGACCGCCCTCATCGCGGGCACGGACGCGTCGGCCACGCTCTCGCGTGACGTGATGAGGTTGACGCACATGTGCAGGGCCGGATCCGCCATGTGCAGGGGTACCGCGACACCGTGCGCGCCGGGCTCGATCCGGCCGAAGGTGCGGGCGTACCCCTGTTCGCGGGCCTGCGTGACCTCGGCGGGCTCCGCCGGCGCGGGCAGCCGCAGCGTCGCGAGCGCGAGGCCGGCCGCGCCGACGCCGACGGGGTGACGGCTGCCGACCCGGTAGCCGATGTGGTAGTCCACGGACCGTGGTTCGACCACGGCGACGGCGACGGCCTCGTCCCCCTCCGCCGCGATCAGCGCGACCGTGGCGCCGAGTTCGTCGGCAGTACGGCGCAGCAGCGGCAGAGCGGCCTCACGGGCCCCGGCCACGTATCCACGCGCCAGCGTGACCGTGCCGGACCCGGCCCGGTAGCGGCCGTCCGAAGCCCGGACGACGAGGTGGTGCTCGGCGAGGGTGACCAGCGTCCGGTAGGCGATGGTGCGGTGTACGCCGAGGTGCTCCGCGACGTCCTGCACGGCGAGCCCTTGCGGCTGCCCGGCGACCAGTTCGAGGGCGCGCAGTCCCCGCGAGAGCGTCTGGGACCCGACGGCCTTCCCGGCCGCCCCGCTCCCCCGCCCACCGACGCGCCCGGCCCCCTCGCCCGGCGCGCCCTGCGTGTCCGCCCCCGCCTGGTTGTCACTCATCCGCCCAGTCTACGGGGGCAGTGGTGACACACCGTCATCACGGAGAGGTGCGCCCCGTCCCGTACAGTCGAGCCGTCCGTGATGTCTGCGCCCCCACTGCGCCGGGCACCTCCGAAAAGGATGACCCCCTTGAGCGATCACGCGCCGAGCGGTGTCCTGGCCAAGGCCCTCACCGTGCTGCAGGCCTTCACCGTCGAGGACACCACCCTCGGCTTCGCCGAGTTGCAGCGGCGTACCGACTTCGCGAAGAGCACCCTGCACCGGGTCCTCGGCGATCTCGTGGCCGCCCGGCTCCTCGACCGTGTGCAGGGGCGCTACCGGCTGTCCGGTCTGGTCTTCGAGTTGGGGATGCGCGCGTCGGTCGAGCGCGGACTGCTCGAGGTGGCCACACCCTTCCTGGAGGACCTGTACGTGCGCACGCACGAGCTGGTCCATCTGGGGACTCGGGAGGGCACGGAGGTCGTCTACGTCGCCAAGATGGGCGGCCATCAGCAGGCCGACTCCCCCTCGCGGCTCGGCGGGCGGATGCCGCTGCACGCGACGGCGATCGGAAAGATCCTGCTCGCGCACGCCCCGGCCGAGGTCCGCGAGGCCACGCTGCGCGGCCCGCTTGAGCGCAAGGCACCCCGGACCATCACCAACGTCGACGTCCTGACCGGGCAGCTGTCCGACGTTCTCACCAAGGGCGTCGCCTTCGAGTACGAGGAGTCCGCGGTCGGCATCGTGTGTGTCGCTGCCGGGATCTTCGGCCCGGCGGACGAGATCGTGGCGGCGATCAGTGTCACCGGCCCGGTGCACCGCTTCCAGCCCGCCCGGCACGCCAACAGCGTGCGCGCCGCCGCGGCGGGGATCTCCGCGACTCTCGGACGGCGCGCGGAGCTGCGCAATCATTGAACCGCGGGCACTGATCCGCGGGCACTGATCCGCGGGTTCCGATCCACGGGTTCCGATCCACGGGCGAGTTCCGCCAGGCGGAACTCAATGCTGGGCATGGCGCGACCCCGGTGTCCAAGCTGAAGGCATGAACGAGATCTCCCCCGACAACGGCCCCGGCCGCCGCCCCGGCCCCGGCGGCGCCGTGTCGCAGGCCGCACGCCGCCTACTCCGCGCCGCCGCCGACCACACGCCCTGCGCCCCGGTCCGCGACCTGATCGGCAGCGACGACGTGAAAGCGGCCTACGCCGTCCAGGCGCTGCTCACCGCGGACCGCATCGAGGCGGGCGGCCATGTCACCGGTCGCAAGATCGGGCTCACCTCGCCCGCCGTGCAACAGCAACTGGGCGTGGACCAACCGGACTTCGGGGTGCTGTTCGCCGACATGAGCGTCGACGACGGGGCGTCGGTACCGGTCGAGGGGCTGCTCCAGCCGAAGGTCGAGGCGGAGATCGCGTTCGTCCTGGGCGCCGACCTCGCCGAAGGACCGCTCGACGACGCGCAGATCCGGGCCGCCGTGGCGCACGCCGTGCCGGCCCTGGAGATCGTGGACAGCCGGATCGCCGACTGGGACATCACCTTCGGTGACACCGTCGCCGACAACGGCTCCTCCGCGCTCTACGTCCTCGGCACCCCGGCCAGGCCGCTCACCGAGTTCGAACCGGTCGAGGCCGCCATGACCCTGAAGCGGCACGGCGAGACCGTCTCCACCGGCGACGGCGCGGCCTGCCTCGGCGACCCGCTCACCGCGCTGGCCTGGCTCGCCCGGACCGCCCGCGACGTCGGCGACCCGCTGCGCGCAGGGCAGGTCGTACTGTCCGGCGCGCTCGGCCCGATGGTGCCCGCCGCGGCCGGCGACACGTTCACCGCCGACATCACCGGACTCGGCTCCGTCTCCGTCCGCTTCCACACCGCCACCCCCGAGGGAGCCACCGCATGAAGAGCAAGGTCGCCGTCATCGGCTCGGGCAACATCGGCACCGACCTGATGATCAAGGTGCTCCGCCTCTCCGACACCCTCGAAATGGGCGCGATGGTCGGCATCGACCCCGCCTCCGACGGCCTCGCCCGCGCCGAACGCCTCGGCGTGCCCGTGACCGCCGAGGGCGTCCAGGGCCTGATCGCGATGGACGGCTTCGAGGACATCCGCATCGTCTTCGACGCCACCTCCGCGAAGGCGCACACCGCGAACGCCGCCGCCCTCGCCCCGTACGGTAAGCAGCTCGTCGATCTGACCCCCGCCGCCATCGGCCCGATGGTGATCCCGGCGGTCAACCTCGAAGAACACGTCGGCGCGGACAACGTGAACATGGTGACGTGCGGCGGTCAGGCCACCATCCCGATCGTCGCGGCCATCTCCTCCGTGACACCCGTCCCGTACGCGGAGATCGTCGCCTCGATCGCGTCGAAGAGCGCCGGTCCCGGCACCCGCGCCAACATCGACGAGTTCACCGAGACGACCAGCCACGCCATCGAGACCGTCGGCGGCGCCCAGCGCGGCAAGGCCGTCATCGTCCTCAACCCGGCGGAGCCCCCGCTGATCATGCGGGACACCGTGCTCGCGCTGGTGAACGCCCCGGACGCCACCGCACACGACGCGATCCGCGCGGCCATCACCAAGCGCGTCGACGAGGTCTCGGCGTACGTGCCGGGCTACCGCCTCAAGCAGCAGGTGCAGATCACGCCGGTCCCCGCCGACCAGCCCGTGCACACCCTCACCACAGCCCCGGTCACCCACCAGGTGTCCGTCTTCCTCGAGGTCGAGGGCGCCGCACATTACCTTCCCGCGTACGCCGGGAACCTCGACATCATGACCAGCGCGGCCCTGCGGATGGCCGAGGCCATGGCCGCCCGCACCACCGAACTCCAGGGAGCCGACGCATGAGTGACACCGCCACACATGACACCAAGCTGTTCATCCAGGACGTCACCCTCCGCGACGGCATGCACGCCATCCGGCACCGCATCGAACCGGAACAGGTCGGGAAGATCGTCGCCGCCCTCGACGCGGCCGGCGTGGACGGCATCGAGGTGTCACACGGCGACGGCCTCGCCGGCGGCTCCCTCAACTACGGCCCCGGCAGCCACACCGACTGGGAGTGGATCGAGACCGCCGCCGCACACATCACCCACGCCCGCCTCACCACCCTCCTCCTGCCCGGTATCGGCACCATCGAGGAACTCAAGCGGGCCTACGCGCTCGGGGTGCGCTCCGTACGCGTCGCCACCCACTGCACCGAGGCCGACGTGGCGGCCCAACACATCGCCACCGCACGCGAATTGGGCATGGACGTCTCGGGCTTCCTGATGATGAGTCACA
Organism: Streptomyces fractus; assembly: GCF_049844455.1. Taxonomy (NCBI): domain Bacteria; kingdom Bacillati; phylum Actinomycetota; class Actinomycetes; order Kitasatosporales; family Streptomycetaceae; genus Streptomyces; species Streptomyces fractus. The sequence continues at coordinate 1,665,641 of NZ_JBMYHI010000002.1, forward strand.
TGGCCGACGCCAAGACCCTCGCCCAGCAGGCCAAACTCATGGAGTCCTACGGCGCCCACTGCGTCTACGTCACCGACTCCGGCGGCCGCCTCATGATGGACGGCGTCCGCGAGCGGATGCGCGCCTACCGCGACGTCCTCGACCCCGCCACCGAACTCGGCATCCACGCCCACGAGAACCTCTCCCTCGCCGTCGCCAACTCCATGGCCGCCGTCGAGGAAGGCGTCACCCGCGTGGACGCGTCGCTGGCCGGCCAGGGAGCGGGCGCCGGCAACTGCCCCATCGAACCCTTCGTCGCCGTCGCCGACCTCAACGGCTGGCAGCACGGCTGCGACCTCTTCGCTCTCCAGGACGCCGCCGAGGACCTGGTCCGCCCGCTCCAGGACCGCCCGGTCCGCGTCGACCGCGAGACCCTCACCCTCGGGTACGCCGGGGTGTACGGCTCCTTCCTCCGCCATGCCGAAGCGGCAGCCGAGCGCTACGGCGTCGACGTCCGCACGATCCTCGTCGAGGTCGGCAAGCGCGGCCTCGTAGGCGGCCAGGAGGACATGATCGTCGACGTCGCACTGGAACTCACCCAGGCGAGCTGACACCCCGCACGAGGCAGGGCCGGGAGGGCACGGGCTCCCGGCCCTCGTCGGCATGCCCGCGCCGGGCAGTCCGAGCACGAGGGCCAGGGCCTTGATCGCACCCGGATTACCGGCCTTCTTCATCTCCTCGGACGCGGGCCGCAGTTCAGGTAACGTGCCGTGCGGCGAAGGGGACGGGAAAGGGGGTGTGAACGCGCGCGTGGAGCGCAGCACCAGATACCTGGGTTGCGCGCGGAAGCCCTCGACGCGAGAGAGCTCGTAACCGTGCTCGTGGGCCACCCAGAGCGTCTGGTCCATGGACCAACCGGTGCCGGAGGCCAAGACCTTGACCTCCGTCCGCCCGCCCGCCCGCCGAGGGATCGCAGAACCTCCTGCTGGCGCTGTTACCGGCCGGCGGCGGAGCCGACGTGCACGTGGAGAAGAAGAACGGCAGCGCGATGCGGGCGAGAACCGCGAATGCGGCAATCGCGAGCAACGGTACTGCGTTGGACATATCAGGGGGCCTCAGTTCTGCGCCGTCGGCGATGCCGGATGCGGTGCCGATTGTGCCGCCGCCTCGCAGTCCTTGTCGCCGCCGACGGCCTCATGGCCCACGCCGACCACCTCTACCGGCCGACAGCGCGCATCTCGGACGTGCACTCGTCCAACCGGGTCACGAACCCGCCCAGTTACTCGACACCCACCCGGAACGTCCCCAGTACGGACGACGTGCCCGCCCTCCCCGTTCATCAGCCACCGATGTCACTGCATCCCTATCGGGCGTAACTCGCACACAGAGAGCGTCAGTTGATATCCGTGTGATGAGTGACACCGAGGCCAGGGCCAGGCAGAAGCCACGTCACCAACCGGGGACGTGCCCCATGCGCACGCCACCGAGAAACGCCAGGTGTCCCTGACGCACAGCGGAGCGGGGGCCTGCTCTAGCCTTCCGCCCTTCCGTCCTTCCGTCACTGTTCGAGGTTGATTACCTCATCGTCGAACACGCGAAAATCTATGTCGGCTGGAGTAGACATTGGTCGGTGGCGTGGTTATGGTTTCTCACGTAGTCGAGATCAACAGGGCCCGGCAGGGACGAACTGCCGGGCAGCAGTAGCAGTACCGCAGTTGCAGTGCGCAGGACGGTCCGGTGGTGGAGTTCCGAAGCCAGGGTTGTTGCAGGACGGCGACGGGACTGACGACCGGACCGGGTGGCCCGCAGTCATCAGGGGCCGCCATGGGCAGTACCCCGGTGAAGGCGTTACCTGCGCACGCGCGCACCGGGACGTTCAACAGTGGCGCTGCCACAGGCCACAGAGCAGTTCGCATCACCAGCAGTAGGCAAGTGATTCATCCCAGAGGGAAGAACGGAGGAGCCAGACGCCATCAGGATCGCCCGGGCGGAAAGCGTGAGCCCGGGTACCGCAGGACATCGACAGTGAGGTGGTCTCCGGTCAAGCAACCGCGATCCCCGCACCCCCGACAGCAGCATCGTCGGGTCTGCGGAAACACAAGTCCGGCGCAGTATCAGGGCCGGAAGATGGTGTAACCGTTCCTTCGGGGCCCTGGTGCCAATGGCACCAGGGCCCCTCCAGCGTGCTCCGCGCACAGGTGCACGTGACAGCAGACGACTCGCTCGATCGACCGTCTCGATGACGAGGATTTCCTCCACCCCGTCGACCTCGACCTCGACCTGAGAAGCCGTATCCCACCAAGTACCTGTTGTCGTTCCGGACTTGGTGGTTGGGCCCCTGCGGGGCGAGGGCAACACCAATCCCTGCGCGACACGGCACAGTTGAGTGACGCACCTCACACGCCTCAACTGTCACACGCGTACAACCCTTTCGCTTCATTGCCGATCAAGACTGTGCGGCCGCTGTGGCCGTGGGTGATGTGCGTCCGCCCGTCCGCGACCCGCATCCGCCCGTCGATAGTCGATCGTCGATAACGGAGCCTCCTCATGCCCCAGCATTCCCGCAGTAAGTTGACGACTGGCAAGAAGGTGACCCTGGGCGTCAGCGCACTGGCCGCCTCCGGGCTCGCCGTCGGCCTGCTCGTCACACCGTCCGCGATGGCGGGCGGGACCGACGCGGCCGAGGCGCGGGAACAGAGCAAGGCCGCGGCCGCCGACGCGTCGGCGGCGAAGGCCGCCGCGCCCAGACCCAAGACCCTGGCCGCGAGCGCCGCCGACGCCACCGTCGTCTCCGGCGTCACCGTCGACGGCGGCAACAGCGCCCGCGTCGGGACGACGAACACGCAGACGATCACCGTGAAGTGGAAGATCAGCGGCGGGTCGAAGCTCTACGGCAGCAACGCGTCGCTCTGGCGCGGCACCGACCAGGACAGCGGGCTGAAGCAGTGGTTCAACTCCGAGCAGGCCAAGGCGGACACCGACCCCTGCGTCCAGTCCGGCGACACCACGTACAACTGCACGGCCACCTTCAAGATCGACCCCCAGGTCTACCTCACGAACGAGGATGCCGGAGCCTGGAAGATCTCCCTCTTCGCCATCACTGACGCGGCCACCGACGTGGACACCGACAACGCCATGACCTGGTACCTCAAGCGCTGGTCCCGGCTGAGCAACAACGCGGCCCCCGAGCCCGTCGCCAAGGGCAAGACGATCACGATCACGGGCAAGCTGGAGCGCGCCAACTGGGACACCCACAAGTACGCGGGCTACACCCAGCAGACCGTCCGCCTCCAGGAGCGTTCGCTGACCGGCTCGTACGCCACCACAAGCAGCCACATCACCGGCACCGGCAGCCTGGCGGGCGTCGAGAAGCAGACGCGCACCGCGACCACCGACCGCTGCTACCGCTACAAGTTCGAGGGCACCTCCACCACGCCGCCGGTCACCGCCACCGGTGACTGCGTGGACGTGCGCTGAGCCCAGTGACCTGACCGGACCGACCAACACCGGGGCAGCGAGGCGACACACCCACGCTCGTCCCGGTGTTGGCCGGCATGCGGATCCACACCCAGGGCACTTCCGGCTGGAGCCGGTCGTTCGGATCGTTGGGCGGACCAGAAGAAGAGGCCTACGACCTTGAGTCCGGCTGCGTGAACGCTGCGTGGTGGCGACTGGCGCACTGACTGTCGGGTGTGCGATTCCACGGTGGGTCGCTGCCTCGTGGTGGCGGCCGCCGGCTGGGATCTACGCGCCTTCGGCAGACAGCTCGTAGCCGGCTTCCTCGATCGCCGCGCGTACGTTCGCGGTGTCCAGCGCCTCATCGCTGGTGATCACAACCGTGCCGCTGTCGACGTCCACGCTGACAGCCGTGACACCGGCGATGCTTTCGATCTCTTCGCCGACCGACTCCGCGCAGTGGTCGCAGACCATGCCTCTGACGGTGAATACGCGCTCGGTCACGGTGTCACCGCCCGCCCGCTGTTTCCATCGCCCCGAAGAGTACGGGTGGTCATGTGGGCCTGCCTCATACGCCCGTCCGACGTGAACCGGCCGAAGAAGTAGACCTCGGTGGCGAGGTCCTTGCCACGTTGCGAGGAGCACATGGTGTAGCGGGCGGCGAGCCGGTCGCCGTCGACGATGGCCTCGTGGACCTCCATGCGCAGAGTGGGGCGGTTCTTGCGCACCGGACGGCAATGCGCGATGAGCTTGTCGCGGTCCATCCGGTGTCCGTCGGCGATCTCGATGACGTCCGGAGTGTGATACCGGTCGATGATCACCGCCGCATCCTCGTCCGACTGCAACAACTCCTCGGTCAAGGAGGTGTAGAAGTCCGCGATGAACTGCCCGGGGTCGGTGCTGTCAAGTGGTCGCATGTCGCTCCCGCCGTTGACGTACGGACGCAATCTTTTACGCGCTGTAAAATATACAGCGGCTGATAATTTTGGCAACATGTAAGAGATGAAGTCGTCCTCTTCCCGCAACCGCCGCGCTGACGCCCGCCGCAGCAGGGCCGCCATCCTGGATGCCGCAACCCAGGTCCTCAACGTCGAACCCGACGCCGGTCTGGGGGCCATCGCCATGGCCGCGGGCGTGACCCGACCGACGATCTACGCCCACTTCCCCTCCCGGGAGCAGCTCTTGCTGGCCGTGGTCGATCGGATCACCGACGAGGCCGTCGCCGCCATGGACGCCATCGCCCTGGACACCGACACCGACACCGCAGCGGAAACGCTGCTCCGCATGATCGATGCCGGCGCCCAAGTGACCGAGCGCTACCCCGTACTGCTGAAGATGATCAGCGCCCAGCCCGTCAGCACGGAGGCCGACCGCGACCGGCACCTGCCCGTCGCGGACCGGATTGGGCAGGTGATCGAAAGAGGCCGGCGGTCCGGAGAATTCGACGACCGGCTCCCCGTCGACTGGCTGGTCGCCTCGACCATCGCGCTCGGGCACACAGCGAGCACGGAGCAGGACGCCGGCCGACTTCCCGCGACGGCGGCACGCGATGTCCTGCGTGCCAGCCTGCTCCGCCTGCTCGGCGCCGCCGAACCAGCAGATGCTTCGGGCAGCGGACCGTCCACGCCCGACGCAAATTCCGGGGACCGCTGCGACTGAAGAGGCATCCGGACGCAGGGCGTCCAAATCGTGGCGTGCGCGGCGCTGGTCCGGCGCAGCCCCGGCTTCCTGGGCAGGTGTCGCCGGCGCTGTGGGCTCGGTGGGCGGCGTAGGGGCATCGTCGCCTCCGCTCTCCGCCATCCATTTCGCAGCGGTCTGCTCGCTGAAGCCGAGCAGACGGCTGAAGACGAACGCGGGAAGCTCGGCGGCGAGTTGCAAGAGTCCACGACGTTAGTGACGCGTGACGCCTTCACTCAGCCGTGCTGCCAGTGGCTGGAAGTCTGTTCCGCTGTGTGGCCGGTGGTAGGTGAAGTGGATGTTCCAGACCACCAGGGCCTCGCGGCGTTCTTGTCTGATGTCCATGTGCGGGCGTAGAGGAACTCGGCGAGGATCCGTCGAGGAGACCTACCTCGCCGAACTCTCGGAAGCGATCGACCCACTTCGACGCGCACGAGCGCGAGATTCCCAACTCGGCCGCGACATGGGCGATCGGCCGGGTCCTGCAACGTTCGATTCAACGCCGTCGCCCCTCGACAGAGAGTGGCACGTTGCGAAGCGTCACTGGTGAGCGCCGGCAACCGCACCGCCAATAGTCGGCACCGCCGCGTCCGACGGTGGCCGCAGAACCCCAACATGCCCGCTCACGTGCGCACCGGGCTGCTCGGCAATGTCGACGAGTGCGCATGCGTGATCGGCGTAGCTGATCTGCGCACCAAGAGCGACCACCTCGCTCAGGACATAGCCAACACGTGGACCGCCGGTGCGATCGAAGTCTCCGGCCGGGCTTACCGCGGTCCAGCTCAGCTCCGTTCGGGAGAACACCTCCAGTGCCGCACGGTGGCCGAGCGAGAACGGGAGGTACTTCGCCGGGAACCCATCGGCGTCGACCGGAGCGACCCCGCCGATGTCCGGAAGCAGCGTCCCGATGCTCACCCACACCAGGCGGTCCACGCCCGCGTGGACAAGGCCGTCGGCCAAGCTGGTCGCCGCGACGCGGTAGAACTCCACCGGGTCGCCGTCCGACGGCGCCACCGCGACGATCGCCGCGTCCTTCCCCAACGCCGCCCGGGCCACCGCCTGCGGATCGGTGACATCGGCGTCGCCTCTGCCCAGGGCGGTCACGTGGTGTCCACGCGCCGATGCCTCGGCTGCCGCAGCGGTCCCGGCCTGGCCGCCGGCTCCAAAAATCACGATGTTCGACATGGGCAAGAAGCTAGGCCACCCACTGGTTCCCGATCGGGTACCTACCCTTGCCGTATGCACTCGATGACGCACATCGCGTTCGACGACGAGCTATGTCCGTCGTCAATGCTTCCGGTACGGATGCAGAACAAGTGGGCCCCGCTCGTGCTACGACTACTCGACCGCGGCGACCAATCGTTCAACGCCCTCCGTCGGGATCTTCCACGCATCGGCCCCAAGGAGCTCACTCGCGCACTCCGGTCTCTGCAGCATGACGGATTCGTCACCCGCAGCCCGGACGGCTACGGCCTCACGCCCCTCGGGCGGAGCCTGGTCGAGGTACTGGTCCACGTCTACTCCTGGACGGCAGCGCACTGGGACGAGATCGTCGACGCGCGAGAAGCCGGCTCGACCCACGAGCTGAGCCAGCCAAAACCAATAGGTGTCACGAACGTCGACGGAACTCAGATCCCGACGCAGCTTCTCCGCTGATGATCCTTACGGAGATGCATCCCGAGCACCACGTCACAGACCCGGAGTGCACTGGTCGACGTCACCGACGTTCCGCCGCCCTCCGCAACGCCTCCGTGGCGATCTCCAAGAAGTCGCGCAGCAGTTTGTCCCGGCGGCCCGCGGGGACGGCCAGACACGTCTCGATCGTCGGGGCGTCCGTGACGGGGATGTGGGTGAGGTCGGGGCGGGAGTAGGAGCGGGCGACGCTCAGGGGTACGAGGGCGAGGCCGTGGCCGGAGGCGACGAGTTCGAACTTCTCCTCCAGCGTCGACGTCCGCCGGGTCGGCGCGTCGAGGAGGCGGGCGCCGTCGAGGTCCGCGGAGGTGAGCTCGGTACGGTCGGCGAGTGGGTGGGTCGTCGGCATGCAGGCGACCCTGGGTTCCTCGCCGATGGGGATGATGTGCAGGCCCGCCGCCTCGAACGGCCGCCGCAGATAACCGACTTGGGCCCGGCCGTCCCGCAGAGGCGCGTCCTGCTCCCACCAGCGGGCCGGGACGAGGTCCGTCTCCACGTCCGGGTGGCGCGAGGTGAACGCCCGGATGGCGTCCGCCACATGCAGCCCCGGGGAGAAGGCGACCACCAGTCGTTGGACGCCGTGCTCGACGTCCCGTACGCGCTGGACGCCCGCCGCGACCGACGCCAGGATGCCTCGCGCCTCCTCGTACAGCTGCTCTCCGGCGGCGGTCAGCTCCACGCTGCGACTGGTGCGGGCGAACAGCGTGCACTCCAACTCCTCCTCGAACGCCCTGATTTGACGGCTGAGTACCGGCTGGGCGATGTAGAGCCGCTGCGCCGCCCGCCCGAAGTGGCGGTGCTCGGCCACCGCGACGAAGTACCGCAGTTTGCGCAGATCGAGATCCATACCTCCAGGGTATTGATTGCCGGGAAGGGTATTGGACGCTTCGCGAGGTCGGGTCCGAGACTCGAGGCATGATCGTGCTCACCACACCCACCGGAAATATCGGCAGCCAGGTCCTCGACACGCTGCTGACCGAGGCCCCCGCACGCGGCGAGGAACTGCGCGTCATCGTGCGCGACCCCGCGAAACTCCCCGACGAGGTGCGCGCCCGCGTCGACGTCGTCACCGGCTCGCACGGCGACCCCGACGTCGTCGACCGGGCCTTCGACGGCGCGGACGCCGTCTTCTGGGTGGTCCCCTCGTCGACCGATCCGCAGGCGTCGAGCCTGGACGACGTGTACTCCGGGTTCACCCGCCCCGCGGCGAAGGCCTTCGCGGCGCATGGCGTCGGACACGTCGTCGGTGTCTCGGCGCTCGGCCGGGGCACTTCCGTCGCCGGCCGGGCCGGGCTCGTGACGGCGTCGCTGGCCATGGACGACCTCATCGCGGGCACGGGCGTCGCCTATCGGGCGCTCGCGAACCCGTCCTTCATGGACAACGTGCTGCGGCAGGTGGCACCGATCCGTGACACCGGCGTGTTCACCAGCATCGAGGCCGGCGACCACCGGGCTCCGCTGGCCGCCACGCGGGACATCGCCGCGGCCGCGGTCGCCCTGCTGCTCGACCGCTCCTGGTCGGGAACGGGTGAAGTCCCGGTGCTGGGCCCCGAGGACCTCTCGCCGAACGACATGGCCCGCATCATGTCCGAGGTACTCGACCGCCCCGTCCGCCACGAACGGCAGCCGCTCGACGAGTTCCGCGCCGCGTTCGCGGCACACGGTGCGGGGGACGCGCTCGTGAACGGCTTCGTCGACATGCTGCACGCCAAGGAGGCCGGCCTCGACGACGGCGTGCCACGCACCCCGCGGACCGCGAGCCCGACCACCTTCCGCACCTGGTGCGAGGAGGTCCTCAAGCCGGCGGTCCAGGCGTGAGCGCCCGGACCGCGCTCGTCGTGGGCGCCTCCCGCACCCTGGGACTCGGCCTCGCCACGGAACTCGCGCACCGCGGCTGGGACGTCATCGGAACCGTCCGCGGCGATGACCGCACCGGCCTCCACGACCTCGCCGACACGTCCGAGGGCCGGGTCACCGTCGAGTCACTCGACATGACGAAGCCCGAGCAGATCGCCGCACTGCGCGAACGCCTGGCGGGGCGCGCCCACTTGGACCTGCTGTTCGTCAACGCCGCGGTCACGCGAGGCGACTTGGCGATCGGCGACGTCCCCGAGGACATGTTCGTCGAGGTCATGCTCACCAACGCGTACGCCCCGATGCGCGTCGTCGAGTCCCTGCGCGAGCGGGTGACACCGACCGGCACCATCGGCGTCATGTCCTCCCGCCAGGGCAGCCTCGGCCTCAACACCAAGGGCGGCAACGACGTCTACCGCGCCAGCAAATCCGCCCTGAACCAACTGATGCGCAGCTACGCCGCCCGGAACGCCGACGCCAAACACGCCCTCCTGCTCATGTGCCCGGGCCACGTCCGAACCCAACTCGGCGGCCCCGGCGCCTCGTTGACCGTCGAGCAGTCCGTCCCGGGCGTGGTCGACACGATCGAACGCCACAGCGGCGAACCGGGCCTGAAGTTCCTCAACCACCAGGGCCAGTACGTGCCTTGGTAACGGCCCGAACCCGCACCCGCCGGTCTCGGCCTCTACGGCGAATCTCTCCACCTGTTGACCGTGCGCGATGCCTCACGGACCGCGACCGCTGCGAACCAAGAATGCTCTGGGCAGCACGCACTCGGATCTGAATAGCCGTACTCAGGCGGGCTGCTGACCGCCTGCCAGAGCATGGTGAGCATGCGGTTCTCTGCGGACCTTGGCCTGGCTGTGCTGCTGTCTGCGCTCGAAACGGTGGCGTTGGTGGGCTTCTGGTTCGCTGAAGGCATGAAGCAATGGGCCACCCAAGGGCAGTCGGTACCTGATCCGACGGGCCGGTACTTGTTCGTGCTGAGTACGGGGGCGGCGTGTTCGGCAGCTATCGCCTACGGCTTGGCCCGGGCTGACCTTCCTCTGGCCTGCGCCGCCCAGGCGGTCATGGCCGCCCTGCTCGCGTTGCTGCTGCTCCTCGTCGCAGGCGCCACATGCGGCAAGCGACTCAGGCGAGACCGACGACGGCGCCGCCTCCGCCGCGAACGGCTGGCCTGGCACGAATCCCAGCGCGATGGCAGGACCTGATCGTGCACGGTGCGAAGGCCGGCCGGCCTTGATCCGGTCCGGTCGAATCAGCGGCCCACCTCCACCAGCCGAACCGGCCCGAGCAGACCGGACGGCATCGGGTCCCAGCTCTGGGGCGGGGTCGAGCGCCACTGCATGTAGTGGCCCAGGGCCAGTTCACCGCGCCGTGCCAGGGCACGGACCCGGTTCGCCGCGAGGTTGGTGACGTCGAGTTCCAGGACGTTCTCCCCCTCGCGCAGCACGCGCCCCAAGGGCACGCGGAACGGGAGCGCCCAAGCTGTGGCCACGTCATGGCCGTTCAGCCGCACTCGGGCGCTCTCGCGTACGTCGCCGAGGTCGAGCAGCCAGTCGCGCGCACGCTCCTTATCCGTGGCGGTGAAGCGGAGCGTGTAGCGGGCAGTGCCGGAGAACTCCGCTTCCTGGAAGCCCAGTTCGGTCCAGGACACCAGTTTGTCCAGCGACCTCGTCGGCGGCAGCTCCGGGCCGCCCTCGCGGAACGCCAACGTCCACGGCCCGGTCAGCTCGCGCTCGCGGCCCGTGGGTACCTGCATGGGAGCAGGGGCCGCGGCGAGTGCGCGCGTCGTGAAGGTGCGCAGGATGCGGGACTCGCCCGGTTCGAGGCGCAGCCGCACCTCGACCGCCGCCCTGGCGCGCCGGGTCTCCGCGAGCCCCCGGGTGTCGTGCAGGGGGTCGAGGACACCGACGGATGCCGCGTCCGAGCCGAGCGGCCACCAGCCGTCGACGCGCTGCGCGGTGACGTTGGTGACGAACAGGTGGTTGCCTTCGGCATGGCGGCGGCGCAGCACACGTAGACCCGAGTCGGCCACCGGCTCGCGTACCGCGCCTGCCGCGGCGAGAGCCGCGTCGAGTCCACCGCCGCGCCCGGTGACGACGACGCGGCCGCGCCCGACCCGGAACCGTCCCCTGTGGCCCGGGTCCGGCCGCTCGCACAGTTCGGCGACGACCTGTTTGAACTCGGCCCGGCGGCGGTCGAGTTCGGCGAGCCCCGGCACGTCCTCGGGCAGCTCGTCGACGAAGACCACCGTCGCTCCCGCCGCGGCGAGGTCACGGAGCTTGCGGGCGGTCTCCAACGGGATGAGCCGCGCGTTCGGCACGAGGACCACCGAGTACCGGCTGTGGCCGTTGGACACGCCGCCGGCGGAGCCGCGGAAGTCGGAGAGCTGCCGGTCGGAGACCCAGTCGAACTGCCAGCCGCGCGCCTCCAGGCCCCCGGCGATGTCGCCGACACCACTGGGGTGGCCGTACATCCAGTCGGTGCCCTCCCACTTGTAGTCCGGGGACAGCTCGATGTCCTCGGCGCCGTCGCCGACCCCGCCGTCGGGCAGGGCCCACAGATCGTGCTGGGGGAAGTGGACGAGGACGTCGTTGCCGTGTTCGCCGGACTGGAGCACCGACTGGCAGCGGGTGATGTAGTCGTTGAGTTCGGGCAGGTCGCCCCAGAGGGTGTTGGCGGGCTGGAGTTCGGTGGCAGCGTAGAAGGAGAAGCCGGGCCAGGGGATGTCCGTGGTCTTGTCGGTGTCGTCGGTCCCCTCTGGCGAATACGCCGTGCCGTGGAACACGAGGTGGTTGATGCCGGCGGCGAACAGCAGGTCCACGGTGGGCTTCGCCTGCGAGAGTGCCACGTGGAAGTGTTCGTCGCGCCAGGTGAGTGTCTCGGCCGAGGCGAGCGGCTTGCCCAGCACATGGGCCGGCGACGAAGCGCAGCGCCACACAAGGGACTTGGGCGCATGCGCGGTCCCCGCTCCCTGGCGCAGGCCCGGGATCGGGATGAGCTCGGCGCCCGCGTACTCGGTCTCCGGGATGTCCGCCGCACCGTAGATGTCGAGCAGGTTGGCGGGCGATCCGTGCGCCTGGTTGCGGGTGAGCCAGCCGCGCTCGGCGCTCCAGGCGTCCCAAGGCTCCGCGAACTGCTCGAGGAACAGGTCGGACAGCGTCTCGCGGACATCGGACAGGACGCGCGAGCGCACCTCGGGCGTGCCGGCGTCGGTGAACACCTCGGGCAGGTGCGGGACGAGGTCGTAGCCGCGCAGCCGGGCGAACTCCGCGACGGCCCGGTGTGTCCAGTCCGTCGCCTCCAGCTCGAACGAGTCGTGGAACAGCGCGCGTATCCCTCGCCCCGAGCCGATGGCTTCGCCGAAGTGGTCGAGGTGATGACGAACGGCCGCTCCGTCGAAGTAGTCGACCAACAGGCCCTTGCCGCCGGGCCCCGCCCGCTCGACCCGCTTGAGCACCAGGCCACTGAACACGCCTGTGAGCCGCCAACTCCCGGCCGGTGCTGTCCAGTTGAGGGTGCCGTCCGGATGCACACGCGCGGTGAGGTCGACGGTGTCGCCGCTGTCTGCCTCCCGGGCGACCAGGGCGGCGAGCGGCGGCTCGGGGAGCGGGTCCATGGGCGGACGCAGGTCGGGCCGGGCGAGCTTCTCCTCGTCGACGAGGCCGGGGTGCGGCGGCTGCGTGGTGCGCACCGGGACGCCGAGCCGCTCGCCGTGCCCCAACTCCCAGTGCTCCACGAGGACTTTGCCCGCGCTCTGTTCGGGCTTGATCCACGGCCCGCCGAAGGTCCAACCGGAGCCCGTGGTGAGGTCCACGCCGAGGTCGAGTCGCCGGGCATGCCGGGTGGTGGCGTCGAGCGCGGCGAGCCAGTCCTGTCCGAGGTAGGCGAGGTCGTGGTCCTCGTAGCCCTGGGCCTCGTAGATGGGCTGGATCTCGACGCCGCCGAAGCCGACCTGCTGGAACTGTTCCAGGTGGCGCGCGAGCCCCGCCTCGGTGACGGCGCTGCCGAGCCACCACCAGCGGGTCCAGGGGCGTGTCTCATGGGCGAACCGCGGCCAGTCGAGTCCGTTCCCGGTGCCGGGGACGGACTCGGTCGACAGGGCCGCGGCCTGCGAGGCGGCACGCGACGCGACCGCGGACACCCCCAGGGCGACGGTGCCACGCAGGATGTCTCTTCGGCGCATCGTGTGCTCATCCCCTCGACGAAGTTCGGCCCTGCCGCGACGCGCAGGCCGTCGTGCCAGTCCGAGCCGGCCCGCCGACGCGGCCGCGGCTCGAAGATCGCCCGCCGATGCTCGCAGACCCGGCCGGGCGGCCACAATGGTCTTGCAGCCACCGACTGGACATGCATGTGAACTCGTGGCTGCTTCATTGCCTGCGCACTGCCCCACATGGTTCGAGAGAGTGACCACGACTCATGGATGTGACCGTCCCTCACTCATCGAAGCAGCGTCGCGGCTCACGCTGAGCGGTCGCGCGGGAGTCGCCGTCGCCCGCCGGCGCCGCGGCACCGGCTGGGGACGGGCCCTTGCGTATCGGTCGGGTCAGCTCTGGTTGAGCTTCCAGGTCGTCGGGGTCTCCTGGTCCGGCGGGTACTGCGCCAGACCTCCGTCGACGGTGACGTCGAGGGTCATGCGGGTGATGGCATTGGTGAGGGTGTAGCCGCCGGGCGCCCGGGCGATCTGCCAACGCTGGAGCGTGTTCTTCGGGTCGCACTTCTCCCACGTGGCGGCGGAGCCGGGCCGCCGCCGTGCGTGAACACCCAGCGGATGCCCGGGTAGCGGGTCAGGACTCCGGCGAAGGACAGGTCGGCGGCGGTGCGCGCGGAGTCGAAGAGGAACTCCAGCATGGCGCGCGGCTTGCCGAGCGAGACCGGGTCGGGGTTCGGCGGCGAGGTCGGGTGGACGAAGACGGCGGCGCCGCGCCGCTCAAGGTCCGCCCAGACGGGGGCGAAGGCCGCGTCGCCCAGGTATCGGCCGTGGACGTTCGTCATCAGCGCGACGCCGTCGCAGCGCAGCTCGTCGAAGGCGTAGGCGATCTCGGTGAGACTGCCTTCGATGTCGGGCAGCGGCAGTGAGGCGAAGAGGCCGAACCGGCCGGGGTGGTCGTGGACGAGCGAGGCCCCGTACTCGTTGACCTGGCGGGTCAGTGCGCGGGCGGCCGTGTCGTCTCCGAAGTGGGTGCCGGGCGACGACATGGACAGGACGGAGGTGGCGATGGAGCCCTCGTCCATCAGCTTCAGGTGGTCCTCGGGGCTCCAGGTGGGCCAGTACGCCAGACCGTCGGGGTGTGCGTGCCCGGCGGCGGTGGCGGCCGCCACGTACGCGTCGGTGAGGAAGTGCGCGTGGACGTCGATCAGCTCGACGCGGGGGGCGGTCATGAGGTCTCCGGCCGTCCTTTCCTGGATTCGGCAAATACTCCATATCTGACGTATTCGCCGCTGCCGACGCTAACCCCGGGCCAATCCGTCCGCGCCCCGGGAAGGGGGGAGGATTCTCTCCCTGTTCCTCCGCTTTTGCTCTGCTTAATTCCCCTGTTTCCTGGTGGAGAGAGTGCCGTGCGCGGCCGCGGAACGTCAGGAGGGATTGCCCGGTGAAAGCCGTAGGACTGACCACGTTCGGCGGGCCCGAAGTGTTGCGGGTACTGGAGCTGCCGATCCCCGATGCCGGGCCGGGCCAGATTCGCGTCCGGGTCCGCGCCGCGACGGTCAACCCGGTCGACACGCTGGTCCGCCGGGGCATCAACTTCGTCTCCGACGCCGAGCCGCCCTACGTTCCGGGCATGGACGCGGCGGGCGTGGTCGAGCAGATCGGCGAGGGGGCCGACACCGACCTGCGGATCGGCGACCGCGTGATCGCCGTCGTGGCCACCTCCGGGACACACGGCGCGTACGCCGAGCACCTCGTCGTCCCCGCCGAGTCGGTGGTCCGCGCACCGGCCGGCGCGAGCGACACCGAGGCCGCCACGCTCCCGATGAACGGCCTGACCGCCCGGATGACGCTGGACCTCCTCGAACTCCCCGCCAGTGCCACGGTGGCGATCACCGGAGCCGCCGGCGCGGTCGGCGGCTATGCCCTCCAACTGGCCAAGGCGGACGGACACCGGGTGATCGTCGACGCGGCACCCAAGGACGAGCAGCTGGTCAGGGAGCTGGGCGCCGACGTCGTACTGCCCCGCGGGGACGACTTCGCCGGCCTTGTGCGCAAGGAGGTCCCCGACGGCGTCGACGGGCTCGTCGACGTCGTGGGCCTGGCCGAGAAGGCCGCCGCGGCGGTACGCGACGGCGGCCGGATCGCGGCCACGGGCGGCGGCCCCCAGGGCGCGGTCGAGCGCGGCATCACCACCCGGAACGCCTTCGTACCGCTGTACGCACGCGAGCACGCCAAGCTGGAGCGCCTGCGGCAACTGGCGGAGGCGGGCCGCCTCACCCTGCGGGTCGCGCGGACCCTGCCCGCCGAAGAGGCCGCCGAGGCACATCGCCTCCTGGCCGCGGGCGGCCTGCGCGGACGCCTGGTCCTCACCTTCTGAGCCCGCGCGCCGAGGCCGCACGAGGACGGCTCCCGCCCGCTCGAGCCGCGCCGCCGCGACGGAGACCTACCGCGACACGGCGGCGGACTCCCCGCCCGCCATCCGGCCGCAGGCCCCGGTACAGGCGACCATGACGGTCATCGGCGGATCCTCCGGCCTGTCCGCCCCGACCCCGGAAGAAGCACCGTGCAAGCACTCGAACTCGTCGTGGTCCTCGGCGTGGCCGTCCTGGTGGGCAGCCTCCTGGCGCAGCGCTCCGGTGTCGCCCCGCCCGTCCTGCTGCTCGTGACCGGGATCGTCCTGGGATTCATCCCGGCCGTGCGACAGACGCAACTTCCGCCGGACGTCGTCCTGTTGCTCTTCCTTCCGGTGCTCCTGTACTGGGAAAGCCTGTCGACATCCCTGCGCGAGATCCTCGCCAGCCTGCGCGGCATCGTGCTCCTCAGCACCGTGCTGGTCATCCTCACGGCCTGGGCCGTGGCCGCGGCCGGGCACGCGCTCGGGCTGCCATGGGGCCCGGCCTGGGTGCTCGGCGCCGCCGTCGCTCCCACCGACGCCACCGCCGTCGCCGCCCTGGCCCGCTCGCTGCCCCGCCGCCAGGTCACCGTGCTGCAGGCGGAGAGCCTGGTGAACGACGGGACCGCTCTGGTCGTCTACGGTCTCGCGGTCGGCATCACCGTCGGCGAGGAGCACCTGAGCATCCCGCACATCGGCGGCCTCTTCCTGCTCGCCTACGGTGGCGGAGCCCTGGTCGGCGCGGTGGTCGCCTGGGTCAACATGAATCTGCGGCGCCGGATCGACGATCCGCTCCTCGGCAACCTCGTCATGGTCCTGGCGCCCTTCGCCGCCTACCTGCTCGCCGAGCTGATCGGGGCCTCCGGCGTCCTCGCCGTGGTCGTCAGCGGCCTGATCATGGCCCATGTCGCCCCGCGCATCATCCGTGCCGACCACCGCACACAGGCCATGGCCTTCTGGCCGCTGGTCACCTTCATCATCAACGGGTCCCTGTTCGTCCTGGTCGGCGTGCAGCTGCAGTACGCCGTACGTCACCTCAGCGACGGCGACATCCGCAGCGCCCTGGTCGCGGTGGGTGCCGTCTCCCTCGTCCTCGTGGCCGTACGCCTCGCGTTCCTCTTCGGCTCCGCCTACCTGATCCGCGTCCTCGACCGCCGCCCGCAGCAGCTCCTTCGGCGCATCAGCCACCGGTCCCGGGTGGTCACCGGCCTCGCCGGGTTCCGGGGCGCCGTCTCCCTCGCGGTGGCGCTCTCGGTGCCGGTGACGCTCGACTCGGGCGCCCCCTTCCCCGACCGCAGCTTCATCATCTTCGTCACCTCCGGCGTCATCCTCGTCACCCTGGTGGTGCAAGGGCTCCTGTTGCCAGTCGCGGTGCGCTGGGCGAAGTTCCCCCCCCGGACACCTCGGTGGACGAGGAGCAGAACCTCGCCGAGACCACCGCCGTCGAGGAGGCACTCACGGCCCTTCCGGGTCTCGCCGCCGACCTGGGCACCGAACCGGAGACGGCCGAGTGGCTGCGCCAGGAGTACGAGGCGTACCTGGCGACCGTACGGGCCAGAAGCGCGGGCAGGACCGACGACGACCCGGTGCTGGTCCGACACCGGGGCTACCTCGCACTGCACCTGGCCCTCATCGCCCACAAACGGGCCACCGTCGTCCGCCTCCGCGACGAGAACACCATCGACGACACCGTGCTGCGCCGCCTCCAGGCCGCCCTCGACAACGAGGAGATGCGCGTGTCCGAGAGCAGAGCGGCGCAATGACCTGAGGACGTTCCCCGCCGCCCCCGCCCTCGACTACTCATGACTTGTGGATCGGCTCCTCGGAGAACGCGCGAACGGCGCACCTCCCCGCACGGTCACCCCTCCGCGACGATCGGACCCTGAAGCGGTCCGCCCCACGGTCTGCGCCTACGTGTCCGGTGCGTTCCACAGGTGCCCCAGCTCGGACCAGTCCGGTGCCGGGCCCCGCATGGCGGCGGGGTGGCCCTGGCCTTGAGCGCGCAGACCGGCGAGGACCAGGTCGAGATAGCGCAAGTGCAGTTCGGTGCCGCGCTCACCGTCGACAGGGATCCGCGCTCCGAGGTGTTCGAGCAGCAGCGGGACATCCGCGGAGGTGAAGTCGGCGCGCAGCGTCCCGGCGCGCTGGGCACCGGCGACCAGGTCGTCGAGGGCCTCTCGCAACCGCGCGGCGGCGGTGTCGATCTCCTCGGTGGCGGGGAGCCGCCCGCCGACCAGCGGAAGGAGTGGACCGCCGGCGTCGTGGCTGGAGAGGGCGTCGCGCAGGAAGCGGGCGAAGGCCGCCCAGGGATCCGGCTCCTCGGCGAGCGCGGTGCGCGCCTGCGCGGTGAGCTGTTCCATCCCTGCGATCCGCATCCGCTGGGCGAGGTCCTCCTTGCTGGGGAAGCGGCGGTAGAGGCTGCCCATGCCGATGCCGGCCCGGCGGGCGATCTCGGAGACGGGGGCCTGCCAGCCCTGTTCCGCGAAGACCTCCCGCGCGGCCCGGAGGAGGCGGACGTCGTTGCGGTCCGCCTCTCGCCGCCGGCCCCGCGGCGCCCCGTTGTGCGTGTCACCCATGGCGAGGATTCTCCCCTACCCGACCGCCAGGCCGCGGCCGCCGTCGACGGGGAGTACCGCGCCGGTGACGAAGCCGGTCTCCTCGCCCACGAGCGCGGCGATCGCGCGGGCCACGTCCTCCGGTTCGGCGACGCGCTGCCCCAGCGGGGTCATGTCCGCGAGCCGCTGCTGGGCCTGCTGCGGTACGTGGGCGCTGGCCTCGGTGCGGACGAAGCCCGGGGCGACGACGTTGATACGGATACCGAGGGGGCCGGCCTCGTAGGCGGCGAAGCGGGCGAAGGTGTTGAGGGCGGACTTGGAGGTGCCGTGGGCGGCCATGCCGGGGGAGGTCGGGCCGCCTGCGACCGCGCTGGAGACGTACACGATGCGCCCCTGCCCGCGGGCGCCCATGGTCTCCAGGGCCCGCTGCGTGAAGGTGTAGACGGCGGCGAGTTCGTCCGTCACCTTCTGCCGGAAGTCCTCCCAGGCCAGATCCCGCACGGGGGTGGGGGTGAAACGGGCTCCTGCGTTGCACACCAGGACGTCGAGGCGTCCGTCGGGGGCGGCGGCGCGCAGGAGGTCCTCGGCCTGGGCCGGGTCGAACACATCGGCCTGGAGCGCGACGGCTTCGCCACCCTCGACCTCGATGGCCTTCACGACCTGGTCGGCCGCCTCCCGGTTCGAGTGGTAGTTCACGGCGACGCGGTATCCGCGGGCCGCCAGTTCGCGGGCGGTCGCCGCGCCGATCCCGCGGCCGGCTCCGGTGACCAGGGCCGTGGGGCGGGTGACTGTCGCTGTCATGTGTCCTCCGAGATGACGTGCGCACGAGATGGTGCGCGCACAGGTGCAGGGTTCCGACGCCGACCCTATCGGAGCGGAGCGCTCCGCTCCGATAGGGGGTAGCCTGGAGTGCGGAACAACGACGGTCCTGCGACGCTACGAGAGCCCCCAACGCGTTCACCGGCAGGACCACCCCCGACAGGAGTTGAAGATCGATGCCCCAGGCCATTCGTTTTGCTTCCTACGGTGACGCCGATGTGCTGAACCTGGTCGACGTGCCGCTGCCGGAGCCCGGAGCGGACGAGGTCCGCGTGGCGGTGCGGGCGGTCGGGGTCAACCCCATCGACTGGAAGATCCGCAGCGGCGCGTTCAGCGGCGGCGAGGAGCTGACCGAACCGGCGGGCACCGGCATCGAGCTGGCCGGGCTCGTCGACGCCGTGGGCCCGGACGTGACCGACTGGCAGGTCGGCCAGGCAGTCTTCGGCCGCTCCGCGAACCGCAGCGCGGCCGCCACCCACGACGTGGCCGGCGTGAGCGAACTGATGGCCAAGCCGGACGAGTTGTCCTTCGCGCAGGCCGCCGCCCTCCCGGTCGCCGTCGAAACCGCCTACCGCACGCTGCGCGACCTCGGCGTGAGTACCGGCGACACCCTCCTGATCCACGCCGCCGCCGGTGGCGTGGGCCTGGTCGCCGTCCAACTCGCCCGCGCCTGGGGGGCACGCGTCATCGGCACCGCCGGCGCGTCCAACCACGCCTTCCTGGAGAAGATCGGCGCGGTCCCGGTCAGCTACGGCGACGGCCTCGTCGAGCGCGTCCGCGCCGCCGCACCCCAAGGCATCGACGCCGTTCTCGACGCCTCCGGACGAGGCGTCCTGCCCGAGTCGATCGAACTGGCCGGCGGCCCCGACCGGGTCCTCACCATCGCCGACCTCGCCGCCGCCGACCACGGCGTGCGCTTCTCCGGCACCCCCGTTCCGATGCGCGAAGCACTCGGCGCCGTACTGCCGATGATCGAGGACGGCCGGATCCACATGCCCATCGACTCCGCCTTCCCCCTGCCCCGCATGGCCGACGCCCACCGCCACAGCGAGCAGGGCCACCTGAACGGCAAGATCGTCGTCGAGGTCGACGGCTGAGCGGCCACCATGCGCGACGAACCCGGCACCCGCCCTTCGGTGACGATGTCATCACCGTGGACAAGCGGGCGGCGGGCCGCTTCCCAACGCCGAACAGCACGGCGAACCACGGCAGTTGCCACGGCCGTGGAGAACCTCATGGCTGGGCGCTTCGGCCCACCGCCGCAAAGCGAGGGCGGATCCGCCGAACGCCAGGGCCGCACGGCGTGGTCGGGTAACGGTCCCTGGATCAGCGGAAGGGGCGGCACACCCATGAACGACGGCGAGCTCGGCAAGCCCGAGCCCCACCCGAACCGGAGAAGCTGGGCGCTCCGTACAACCATCGGGCGACATGAACAGACGTACGCCGCTATCGGCTGGGGCGTTCCGGCTCATCCCCCACGCGGGAAGTTCGCCGTGGGCACCCGAGCGTGACGCTGCGTCCGCCAGGGGCGTGGACAAGCCTGTACCTGGACTACACCTTGCGGCAGGTCCTGCTCGATCCCAAGTACGACCTCGGCCGGAACGGCCTCGGCACCCTGCTGTACGCGAAGTAGGCCTGCCATAACCGGTGTTGACAGGCGGCGCCCATTCGCACTTGCCCCCTACCCCTGGGTGGAGGCGGCGACTTCCACCGTCAGGTGTTTCATCAGCGGCTGATCACTCTGGGGGCTGAAGTCACCCAGCGGGCACAGGGAGTTGAGCTCAGGCATGTAGCCGACCGCACACCCGACCGGCACGTCGTACGTGAGCGCGCGGTAGCCGCGGACCGAGCGCCGGGTGCCGTCCTTGGCGATGCTGGTGATGTCGACGCGGTCCATGTCGTTCAGGCCGCGTTCGCGCATGTCGGCGGCGTTGAGGAAGACGAGCGTGCGCAGGTTGCGCACGCCCCGGTAGCGGTCGTCCGACGAGTAGATCGTGGTGTTCCACTGATCGTGCGAGCGGACCGTGGCGAGGGTCAGCAGACCGGCCCCCGGGTTCGGGTCGGGAAGCGCGGCGAAGCTGAACTCAGCACGGTGGGAAGGGGTTTGGAAGACGCGCTCGCGGGCCGGCTGGCGCAGCCGGAACCCGTGGGGTCCGCGCACGCGCCGGTTGAAGTCCTCGAAGCCCTCCAGCGCGTGGGCCATCACGTCGCGGATGCGGTCGTAGTCGGCCGCGTACCGCCCCCAGGGGGTCGCCGAGTCGGGGAGCGTGGCGCGGGCCATCGCCGCGATGATCGCCGGTTCGGAGAGCAGGTGAGGGGACGCGGGACGCTTCATACCCCGCGACAGATGGACCATGCTCATCGAGTCCTCGACCGAGACCGCCTGCGGGCCCGCTTCCTGGATGTCCCGCTCGGTGCGGCCCAGGCACGGCAGGATCAGCGCGCGCTTGCCGTGGACGAGGTGCGAGCGGTTCAGCTTCGTCGACACCTGAACCGTCAACTCGCAGGTGCGCAGCGCCTGTTCGGTGAACTCGGTGTCGGGTGCGGCGCGTACGAAGTTGCCGCCCATGCCGACGAAGACCCGCGCGTCACCGCGCGCCATCGCCGCGATCCCGTGCACCGTGTCCAGGCCGGGCTCGCGCGGCGGGTTGATCCCGCAGGCCTGCGCGAGCCGGTCGAGGAAGGCCTTCTTGGGGCGGTGGTCGATGCCGCAGGTGCGGTTGCCCTGCACGTTGCTGTGGCCTCGGATGGGGCAGGGGCCCGCGCCCTCGCGGCCGATGTTGCCGCGCAGCAGCAGGACGTTGACGATCTCGCGGACCGTGTCCACCCCGTGTTCCTGCTGGGTGATGCCCAGGCACCAACTGATCACCGTACGATGGGAGTTGAGGTAGATGTCGCCGGCCGCGCGGATCTCCTTCCGCGTCAGGCCGCTCGCCGCCTCCAGGTCCTCCCAGGGCGTGGCCGCGCACAGGTCCCGGTACGCGTCGAAGCCCTCCGTGTGCCGGGCGAGGAACTCCTCGTCGATGGCCTTCGGGTCCTGCTCGGCCGCCTCCAGCACATGTTTGGCGATGCCGCGCAGCAGGGCCAGGTCGCCGCCGATGCGGGGCTGGAGATTCATGGTGCCGGTCGATGTCGCCTTGAAGGTGGCCATCGCGGCGAACTCGTGCGGGACGATCGTGCGGCCCGCGGCTGCCTCGACCAGGGGGTTGACGTGCACGATCTGGGCGCCGCGGCGGTGGGCCTCGGCGAGGGTGGTGATCATGCGGGGGACGTTCGACGCGGCGTTCACGCCCATCACGAAGAGAGCGTCGGCCTGGTCGAGGTCGTTCAGGTCGACGGTGCCCTTGCCCGTCCCGATCGACGCTGTCAGGGCGCGGCCGCTCGCCTCGTGGCACATGTTCGAGCAGTCGGGCAGGTTGTTCGTGCCGTACTCGCGGGCGAAGAGCTGGTACAGGAACGTCGCCTCGTTGCTGAGCCGGCCAGAGGTGTAGAAGAGCGCCTGGTCCGGGGAGTCGAGGCCGCGCAGCGTGTCGCCGATGAGGGCGAAGGCGTCCGCCCAGGACACGGGTACGTAGCGGTCGGTGTCCGGATCGTAGGAGAGGGGGCCCACCAACCGGCCCTGGTCCTCCAGGTCGTGGTCCGGCCAGGTCGCGAGCTCGGTGACGGTGTGCGCGGCGAAGAACTCCTTGCCCGCGCGCTTCGGCGTCATCTCCCAGGTGGCGTGCTTGATGCCGTTCTCGCACAGGTCGAGCTTGAGGCCGTGAAGGTCGTCGGGCCAGGCGCAGCCCGGGCAGTCGTAGCCGCCGTCCTCGTGGTTCATCCGCGTCATCAGACGCACGCCGTTGACCGGCTCCTTGGCCTTGGCGAGGACCTTGCCGACGGACTTCGCGGCGCCCCAGCCCGCGGTGGGGTGGTGGTAGGGGCTGTGCGAGGGCTCACCGCGGGTGGGGCCGTAGCCGCCGGCCGGGGTCTCGTCGGCATCGGAGGCGCGGGGTCCGGCCTCGGGGGTACGGGGTGCGGTGGTCATCGTCGTACGGCCCTTTCGCGCGCTTCTCCCCTGGGTTCCCCCGTATTCCGAACGTACGCGGCTACGCCCCCGCCCGCCCGTCGGACGGCGCCGGCCCGTGCACCTGCCGGCCGCCGAGGATCGTGTACGTGGGCCGCAGCCCGGCCAGCTCCTCCTCGGGCACCGTCAGCGGGTCGTGGCCCCACACCGTGAGGTCGGCGAGCCGTCCCGGGGTGAGGCGGCCGCGCAGCGCGCTCTCGCCGGTGAGGCGGGCGCCGGCCGTGGTGTGCAGGGCGATCGCCTCGTCGCGGGTGATGGCATGGTCCGCGCCGAGGACGCCGGACACGGTCTGCCGGGTGGTGAGTCCGTACAGCGAGTGCGCGGCTCCGTACGACCCGACGGGATAGTCCGAGCCGCCGGAGATGTCGGCGCCCGCGTCCAGCCACTGCCGTGCGGGGAAGAGTTCGGCGACCCGCTCCTCGCCCCAGTACTCGCTCTGCACGGCGGCCGCGTCGTACAGCAGCGCCTGCTGGACGGTGACCGGGATGCCGAGGGCGACGGCGCGGCGGCGCTGCTCGTCGTCCGCGATGCCGCCGTGCTCCATGACGAGGGTGCCGTAGGGGAGGCCGGGGATGCGGTGCTGCACCCGCTCATAGAGGTCGAGGAGCGCGCGCACGCCCCGGTCCCCGTACGCGTGGATCCCGACCCGCCAGCCGCGCCGCACCACCCGCTCGACGGCCTCCTCCAACACATCCTGCTTCCAGGCGAGTTGACCGGTGTAGCCGGGGGTCGGCCGATGGGACTCGCAGTACGGGGCGTCGAGCGCGCCGGACTCGATGCCGCCGTCCATCCAGAACTTGACGCCCCACACCCTGAGCCAGGGGTCGTCGACGTACTTCCACTCCTCCATGCCGTCGAGGACCTCCTCGACCTGCTCGACGGAGGTGAACCCCATCGTGCTGAGCAGCACCCGCACCCGGCAGCCCAACTCCCCCGCTTCCCGCACCTGTTGCATGGCGGCGAGGTCGGCGAGCGAGGAGTTCGTGTCCCGTACGGTGCCGATGCCGGTGGCGGCGTAGTCGTGCGAGGCGAGCCTGAGCCCGTCGAGTTTGAGTGCCGGGTCGGGGGCGGGCAGGTGCGGCTGGATGAGGGCGAGGCCGTCGACGAGATGGCCGTTCGGGTTCCCGTCGGCGTCGCGCTCGATGGCGCCGCCCTCCGGGTCGGGGGTGGTGACATCGATCCCGCAGATCTTCAGTGCCTGGCCGTTGAGGACCTGGTTGTGGACGCCGCGCAGGACCAGGACCGGGTGACGGTCGGTGGCGGTGTCGAGTTCGGCGGCGGTGGGGAAGCGGTGCTCGGCGAGGTTCAGTTCCTGCCAGTGTCCCGCCGTACGGATCCACTGGCCGGGCGGCGTCTCGGCGGCGCGGGCCCGGATCAGGTCGAGGAACTCGGCGATGCTTCGGGCTCCATCGACGGCGACGTCGTGGGCGCTGTCACCGGCCGAGACCAGGTGCGTATGGGTGTCGTCGAAGGCCGGGAGGACCGTCGCGTCGTCGCTTCGGAGGTCGAGGACGCGGGTGTCGGGCCCGACGAGGTCGTCGAGCCCGCCGGGATCCGGGGAGAGCGCCGCGACCCGGTCCCCGCGCACGGCCAGCGCGCACTGCGGTTCCTGGCCTGCCACGCAGGTGTGGATGCGGGCGGCGCGCAGGATCAGGTCGGCGTACGGGGCGGCCATGACGGTTCCTCCGAATCCGGGTGACGACAGTCCCCTCAGGGCCGGGAGACCGTCCACTGTCAGTCTGGGCGAGCCGGGTGGCACGCGCATACGGACGAAAGTCCTCAGCGGTGCACCGCCTCCTCGACAGGAAGTCGACCCGGCCGCCGCCACCGGCCCTCCCCCGCGAGCGAGTACCGGCCACGCCACTGACCGGCGCGACAAGCTCGTCGTCGGTGACGCAGAAGGACTGCTGCGGACAGAGCCGTCGTGTCCGCGCCGTGCGAACGGATCGCCGCGTGTTTCATGGAGCCCATGCAGGGTGAACCCACACAACAGGAACGCTCGATCGACCGGAAGGGCGGCCCGGGGCACACGATCCTGCTGGCCCTCGCCCTCGCGATCCCCGCGGTGAAGGTCGCCTACACGGTCGGTGGCGGCGACCACGCCCGCGACGTGTTCGTCGGCATGGAACTGTCCAACTGGCCCGACGTCCTGGTGGGCATGCTGCTCACCGAACCGGCCCTCGGCTCGGTGTTCGGCGTCGTCGTCTCCCGCGTGATCTTCGCCCTGTTCGCGGCGCGCGGGTCCGTGCCCGAAGGAAGCGGCCCGGCCGCGGCGGCCCGCCGAGTGACCCTCACGGCCGTCAACCCGCTGGCCGTCGGTGTCATCGGCGCCTGCTTCTACGGCCCTTGGTGGGGGCTCGCCACCGGGCTGGTGGCCTACGCGCTGCGCCAGGGGGTCCTTGTCGAGTACCGAGCCGGCCGCCGCGGCCGACGGCATCGCCAGGAGGGCTACTCGCCCGCACCCTGGCTCGCTCGCTTCGCCGCCGCCGAGCAGGGCGTGTCCCTCCTGCTGACGGTCGCGGCCCTGCCCCTTCTCGCCTTCGCGTCGGCGGTCGACGGGAAGGCATGGACGTCCGTCCTCGACTGCCAGGTCCAGGAAGGGGCGCGCGCCACGGACCAACACGTCGTCGAACTGGGCCGCAAGGGCAACGGCGTCGTCGGCTGGAGCCTGGACACCGAGGAGGTCGTCAACGGCGCGGGCTGCGTCGACACCGGCAGCCTCCGGGTCCGCCCGGCCTGGTGGAGCGGCTGACCGTCGCTCCTGATGTTCTCGTAGAGGGCCGCCTTGGTCGCAGCCGGCCGGTCCTTGAACTCGGCGGGTGAACTCCCCCATGTCCAGACGTCGTTCACCCGCAACGGCCGACAGCGCCGGCCCGCTCAGGACCCGCCGACGGTCGTCGTGCACCCGTGGCCCCTCTCCTGTACGCGCGCCGCACCCCGGCCCTGACGGGAAAGCGCCGTGGCAGCTTCACGCCAGGGCCACGGCCCGATGGCCCGGGCGCTATCGGCTCGCCCGGCGCCGCCGACTCCGCTGCCCCAGCCCTCGATGTTTCACGTCAAGAATCTGCGTCGACTGAGATGAAACGGCGAGACTGTAACCGGCCGATTGCCGGGAAGGGGCGAAATGTTGCCCGCTCAGGGCGAGTTGACTGCTCGAACCGCACCACGCTCACCATGGGCGGGTGCGAAATCGCAGGCGGGCGAAGTTCCGGCCAGATGGGCTCGGGTTGCGGCGTCCACGCCACCTCGGCGATCGCGGGCAACCGCGGCGGCAGCATCCCACGGTGGACGCTGCGCGGCCCAGGAAAGGGGTCCTCATGCAGGTGCGTACGCGAACGGCTCCGCCGCCTCGAACCGTGCGGTCACGTCCCCTTCCAGCGACCGGTCCGTGAGGTCGAGACGCTGGGTGGTCGTGAAGTCCAGGCGGCTCAGGTCGGTCCAGAAGATGTCGGTGCGGTACGAGGACGCGAACGCGTAGACGCGGTTCGTCAGGTCGGACAGGGTCGTCCAGATCGTCTGCGAGATGTTCGGCTCGTCGGTCTCGGGGACGCCGAACGGCTCGGCGGTGTTGCGCATCACGCTCAGCAGCGCCGCGTAGGCGTGCGTCTCGCTCTCCGGCTTCGGGAGGTGGTCGCGGTAGTAGCGGGCCCGCACGAACCGGTCCGCGGCGACCGTCGTGCCGGGCAGGGGCGCGGACCCGCCGAAGCCCGCGTACGTCTTCAGGTTCTCCAACTGTTCCTCGTAGGAAGGGGAGTTGGTGAGGACGGTGTGCTCGGGGTCGTGGTGGATGTGCGGGACGCCGTCGAGGAACTCGACGATCGCCGAGTCGCCGGTGGCGTCCTCGACGGCGAGGTGGGTGGTGGCGCCCTTCGTGTTCTGCATGGCCTGGGCGAGGATCTGCACCGGCGTCGAGGCGAGGAAGTCGACGAGCTGGGCCACCGTGGAGAACTGGTCGAGGACGAACTGGCCCCACTTGGACTGTTCCAGGGCCGCCTTCGACGGGTCGCGCTCACCGTAGTCGGACTCGACGAGCCACAGCAGGTGCGCGGCGAGGCCGGTCTCGTTCATGCCGTCGCACACGGCCTTGTCGTAGGCGGTGGCGACCACGCTGCCGTAGCGGCTCGTCCACGTCAGCGGCTTGGGGTCGCCGGGGGCACCGGAGCGCGCGACACCACGCGGAGTGACCCACAGGTTGGTGTGCAGGTCGAACTTCCAGTCCATGTTGCGCCCGACGAGAGCCGGGAAGCCCTCGGGCGTCCAGATCACACGAGTACACATGGCGCCACCTTGCACCGCCCCTTCCGATTGCACCACTTGTGTGGCGGAGCGTGACGGTTTGCCGCACGTTCCTGATCATGACGGTGGCGAGTGTGACGGGGCTCCGGCCCCCTGCGGCAGCCCGCCGGACACCTCGTAGAGACCGTTCTCCGTCACACCAGGCATTCGACAAGCCGAACGCCGTGCTGCGTCGGACAAGTTCTGCTTCCCGCTCGACGCTGTGCACCAGCAAGATCAAATAGCGCAGGACCTGCGCGGTGGCCTTCAGGAGGCGGGGGAGGCTGTCGGAGGCCGGGTCTTCCGGGAACGAGGCACCGTCGCCGTGCTCGAACACGCCCACCCTGCCCGCCTCTTCGCCTTCTGCGTGGGTGACGAAGAGCCGGTTTCCACTCTCGTGCGGGTGCTTGTCCCTCAGCTGGTGACTGCGGCGTTCGTCTACCGCTCCCCACACCACGTACTACTTGCTGAACCGGTGGAAGCCCGGGAGTACGAGTTCACCGGAACCGTCATGGCAGAGCAGCGCGCCTTCGAATTCGGCCGGAAGCGCGCCGGGCCGGCTGAATGCCATTCGCCTGTTACACCGTGATGGAATCCGGTGCCGCGCGCCCCGCCACAGCCGCGCACACATCAAGTCGGTAGCGAACGCGTGCGAACGCCGACCTCCATAGTTTCGCCATACACCCGACCGTACACACGCCCCGCGCCGGAGGGCTACGCTGCGATCACTTCGCTGAACCACGGTGCAATCTGGGGGACTTGAGACGTGGCGGATCGCATACTGGCCGACCGGTACCGGCTCATCAGGCCGCTGGGTCAGGGCGGGATGGGGGAAGTGTGGGAGGCCCGGGACGAGGTCCTGGGGCGCCCGGTCGCCGTCAAGGTGATCTCGATGCTCGCGGGCGGCGGCAGCAGCGCCGACGACGCGCGCGCCCGCTTTCTGCGCGAGGCGCGGATCACCGCCGCGCTGCAGCATCCGCACATCGTGACCGTGCACGACGTCGGCACGGCCGTCACCCCCGAGGGCAGCACACCGTTCCTGGTCATGGAACTGCTGCGCGGCGAGGGCCTGGAGGCCACCGTCCAGCGGGGCCCGGTCGGCGGCGCGCAGGCGGCCCGGTGGGGAGGGCAGATCTGCGAGGCGCTCGCGGAAGCGCACGCCGCGGGTGTGCTGCACCGTGACATCAAGCCCGCCAACCTCTTCGTGACGCCGTCGGACCGGATCAAGGTCCTGGACTTCGGGATCGCGCGGGCCGCCGACGCCTCGGCCACCGACGGCCGGCTGACCCGTACCGGACTGGTCATCGGCACGGCCGCGTACATGGCACCCGAACAGGCCCGCGGCTACCCGGAGCAGAGCAGCGACCTGTACGCGATGGGCTGCGTCCTGTTCGAACTGCGCACCGGCAGGCTGCCGTTCACCGCACCCGACACCCTCGGCTTTCTGACAGCGCACCTCAACGACGTGCCACCAGCGCCCAGCAGCATCGCACCGCACCTCTCCCCTGCCTGGGACGCGTTGATCCTGCGCCTGCTGGCGAAGGACCCTCAGGAGCGGTACGGCTCGGCCACCGAACTCGGCGACGCGCTGCGCGAACTGGAGGGGCAGGCCGCCCCGGCGACACCGGTGCCCGCGCCGCGCCCCGCACACCCGCCCACCGTGGTCGATCCGGAGCCCGCGTCCGCCGCCCCCGTACCCCTCGATGCCGCCGTCACCGTCACGGCGGCACAGCACAGCACCCCGGAGGCCAGCGGCCGCCCCGAGTTGAGCCGCCGTGGACTGCTGCTGGGCGGCGCCGGATTCGCCGCGGTGGCCACGGCCGCCATTTCGGCGGGCGTCTATTTCTCCGCCGACCCCGGACACGACGCGTTCGCCTGGTCGCACGGCCTCGGTGAACGCCGCGGAGGCTGGGACCAGCCCATCCTGTCCGGCACTCGCTGCTTCGTCCCCGCCCACACCGGCGCCGCGTTCCAAGCGTTCGAACTCGCCGGCGACAAGCATCTCTGGAAGCGCGACTTGCGCCTCGAGTGGCCCCTGGCCGGAGCCTCACAGGCCGCGGCGGTCGACGACGGCGACACCGTGCTCGCGTTGATGCAGCTGCCCCAGGACCGGATCGCCATGCTGTACGTACTCGATGGCGCGACCGGCAGGACCCGTTGGAAGCGGGAACTGTACGACAAGGACGACTACCACCTGCACGTCCTCGACCGCAGCGGACTGGTGCTCTTCGACAACGGCGACCCCAACCAGCAGACGGTCACCGCCTTCGACGCACGCACGGGGAAGGAACGCTGGACCCGAGAGATGGACCAGCCAGGCTCCATCGAGGGGATCGGCGACATGGCCCTGGTGGGCTCGACGGCACTCGACGGAGCGACCGGAAGGAAGCTGTGGGACCGGCCCGGCATGAACCTGTACACCGAGCTGGGACAGCACATCAGCGCGCCACAGCGCACGGATGATGCCGTCCTCTTCCACGACAAGGTCACCAAGAAGCGCATCGATCTCGTCCTGCTGGGCGCCCGCACGGGAAAGGAGAAGTGGCGCATCCCCCTGGCCAAGGTCACGACGGTACCCGGCACCAGCGGCCTCGACGAGGAGGCTCCCCCGGCGGCCCCGCTGTCCGGTAGCACCCTCCTGCTGCCCCGCTTCAAGGGCGAGCGCAGCAGACCCACGGCCGTCGACGTCCGCACCGGCAAGGAGAAGTGGACCTTCAAGGGTGCGGCGCCCACCGGGGACCGTGCCCCCGACGCGGTGTCCACCCCCGACGGCTTCGTCCTGCCCACGGCCGACGGCGTCGTCTGCCTCAACGCCGACGACGGCAAGGAACGCTGGCGGTCCGAGGGCGGTACGGACCTCGACATCGCCTCCGCGGGCGCCTACACGATGATCCGGCACACCCGAACCGCCCGGCTCTTCCAGAGCCGGCAAACGACACGCGTCCTGCGTTCCTCCGACGGCCGCACGTTGTGGAAAGGCGAGTTCACGGCGAGCCTCGGCACGAGCGCCCCGCTGGCCGCGGGCCGGACGCTCGCCTTCCTGGACCCTCAGGAAAACTTGCGCGGCATCCGCCTCCGTTGAGCATCGTCGATGTGTGCCCTTGGCCACCGCACTCCGGGAACGGCGCGCTGGACCGGGCTCTCCCCCGGAGGTGTGCGGACGTGGCGCTTCGTGATCGACTTCCCTTGCCCCGCTGACGCCATCCACCTAAAGTGAATGCGCTTTCATAGACTCAGGCCCTGCCGGGCCGCAACGGACTCGGGGGATTCCACCCAGTGAGCACAGCCCCCACGGTGTACGACGTCGCCGAACGCTCCGGCGTGTCCATCGCCACTGTGTCCCGCGTGTTCCGCACACCCGACACGGTCCGCGCCCAGACCCGCGAGCGGGTCCTCGCGGCCGCCCGTGAGCTCGGCTACGTACCCAGCGGCAACGCCCGCGGCCTCGCCAGCCGCTCCACCGGCGTACTCGGCCTGTGCCTGCCCGACTACTCCGACCCGGACGTCGAGTCGGAGGCGGAGCACGGCCCGGGCGACGAGGCGGAGGACGACGCCGCGGTGCTCTACGCCGACCAGATCATCCGCGGCATGGAGCGGGCCGCGCGCCGCCACGGGTACGCGCTGCTGATCGCGGCCTCCCCCAAGGGCGGCCCGGAGAGCCAGGTGGCGAAGGTGGCCGGCCGGTCCGACGGGTTCGCGGTGATGGCCCGCACCGTGCCGACGGAGGACCTGGAGGTCATCGCGCAGCGCCAGCCGGTGGTCATGCTGGCCGGGCCGCGCGAGCCCGACGTCCACGACCACCTGGACCACGTCGAGGTCGCCAACGCCGACGGCCAGCGCGAACTCACCCGGCACCTCATCGAGGACCACGGGCTGCGCCGGCTCACCTACGTCGGCGCCGCCGAGGACTCACCGGACGTACGGGCCCGTTTCCGCGGGTACGTGGAGGCCTGCCGGGCCGCAGGGATCCCCGCGCCCGAGGAACCCGACGTCAGCGTCGGCATGATGACGCAGGCCGAGGGTGCCCGCGCCGCCGACGCCCTGCTCGACCGGCCCGGCGAGCGGCCGCAGGCAGTGCTGTTCGCCAACGACCAGCTGGCGGTCGGCGCCCTGCACTCCTTCGAGCGCCGGGGTGTGCGGGTGCCGAAGGACATCGCGGTCACCGGCTTCGACGGCATCGCGCTCGGCCGCCTGGTGCGGCCCGCGCTCACCACCGTTCACCAGTCGATGCGGCAGATGGGCGAGGAGGCGGTGGAACTGCTCGTCCGCCGTCTGACCGGGCGCCGGGGCGGCGGTCCGGTCTCGAAGGTGTTGCCGGTGTCGGTCGTGCGCCGGGCCAGTTGCGGGTGCGCGGGGCAGGTGAAGTAGACACCCCGGCCGGCGGCCGTACGTGAGGCGTCGCGACGCCTCACGCCACCCACCACACATCGCCACACCTCACGCCATCCACCACCCCTCACCTCACCTCAGCCTCACCTCACCTCAGCACACGGGCGAAGAAGTCCGCGGTGGCGGCGTCCAGCCCGGCCTGCTCCGCCTGCGCCCCCTCGTACTCGAAATGCCCGGCCTCCAGCACCCGCAGCTCCCGCTCCCCGGCCAGCGCGTTGTACACGGCGAACTGGCCGGGCGGCGGCACCGACGGGTCGAAGAGCGCCGCGGCCACCAGAACCGGCTTGCGCAGCCGGCCGGCCGCCGTCGCCGCGTCGAAGTAGCCCAGCACGTCGACGACTTCGGGGTGCTGCGCGCGGTACCGGCGCACGGCCGCGCCGCTGCCGACGCAGTCCAGGTTCAGCCGCAACGGGTGGTTGCCGAACGTCGGCACGGTCAGCTGCCCCGCGGCGAGCCGTTCGTCCCACGGCAGCGCCAGGGCGCCGAGCCCGCCGCCGAAGCTCACGCCGAGGTATCCCAGGCGCGGGTCGGGACCGTTCAGCTCCGGCACCAGTTCCAGCAGCGCCGACGCGGCACACCACAGGTCGGCGACACACTCTCCGATGACGTAGGTGTCACGCGAGGCGATCCCGTGCAGGACGTGTTCCGCGGCGACGGACGGCACGCCGGACAGCAGGCCGCGGTCCGGCATGCCGCGCACGCACGGCAGGATCGCCGCGGACCGGGGCAGCGGCAGCGGCACGTCGGGGCCGACCTGGTCGCGGCCTCCGTAGCCGTGGCCGACGACGAAGCCGTGCTCCGCCTCCCCCTCGGCGGGCAGCACGAGCCAGCCGCCGAGCCGGACGCCGCCCACGGAGGTGTACGACACCTCGTGGACGCGCACACC
Organism: Streptomyces fractus; assembly: GCF_049844455.1. Classification (NCBI taxonomy): domain Bacteria; kingdom Bacillati; phylum Actinomycetota; class Actinomycetes; order Kitasatosporales; family Streptomycetaceae; genus Streptomyces; species Streptomyces fractus. The sequence continues at coordinate 1,697,837 of NZ_JBMYHI010000002.1, forward strand.
GTCCCGCTCCTCGACGAGCCGTCCGAGCTCGGGCCTCGGGTCCACCGCGCCGGCCGCCTCGTGGCGCGAGCGCCAGAACGCGTCGAAGCCGGCGGGGGCCCCGGGCGCGGGGATGCGCAGCAGCTCGCTCAACGTCCGGCCGTAGGCGGGGTCGAAGGGGAAGTCGTGCGCGAAGTCGCGGGCCGAGCGATCTCCGTCGGCGACTGTGCTGTGGGTCATGGCCGAGACCTTAGATCAGGAGGTATGACCTTCTGGGGTGGCCCCGCTTGCCCCCTGATGTCACTTGATGTCTCCCTCTCGATGTCACGTGACGCCCTTCCACTTGATGACTCTCCCGTGATGTCACTGCCGTTACGAGAGTGTGACCAAGCCCCTCTTGCCACATCGAGGGCGTTCTTACAGAGTGATGTATGCGCTTACAAACAGCGCTTACATTCCACGGTCCGCTCAAGGAGGAGCCGTCCATGAACCGCCGAGCCACCACCGCCGCGATCGGCGTCACCCTGGCGTCCGCACTCACCCTGACCGCTTGCGGCGGCTCCGGCGGCGACCAGGTCAAGGCCGATGCGAAGCAGACGCTCACGGTGTGGGCCATGGGCACCGAGGGCGAGAAGCTCGCCGACGTGGCCAAGGTCTACGAGAAGGCGAACCCGAACATCACGGTCAAGGTGACCCCGATCGGCTGGGACGTCGCCCACCAGAAGCTGGTCTCGGCCGCCGCGGCGAACAAGCTGCCCGACGTGATGCAGATGGGCGGCAGCTACCTCACCGAGTTCGCGGACATGGGCGCCCTCGAGAAGGTCGACACCAAGACCTTCAAGGAGAAGGACTACTTCCCGGCCGGCTGGAAGCAGGGCCAGTACGACGGTGACACCTACGGTGTGCCGTGGTACGTCGACACCCGCGCGCTCTACTACCGCACCGACCTGGCGAAGAAGGCCGGCATCGACAAGGCACCGGCCACCATGGCCGAACTGCGGCAGGCCGCCGAGAAGTACCAGGACAAGGCCGGCACCAAGTGGGGCCTGTCCATCCAGCCGGGCGGCCTCGACACCGTGCAGAGCTTCTACCAGTTCCTGTACTCGGCGGGCGGCCAACTCGTCACCGAGGACGGCAAGGCCGTCGCCAACAGCCCACAGGCCGTCAAGGCCCTGGAGAACTACGGCAGTTACTTCAAGAAGGGCCTGAGCGAGAAGTCCGTGCGCCCGGGCTACGACGTGACCAAGGACTTCAACAACGGCTCCGTGCCGATGTTCTTCGGCGGCCCCTGGCACATGGGCCTGCTGGCCGACAACTACCCGGACCTCAAGGGCAAGTGGGCCGTCGCCAACGTGCCCGCCGACGAGACCTCCGCCGCCATGGCCGGCGGCTCGGCGCTGACCATCTCCGCCGACAGCGGGCACAAGGCCGCCGCCAAGGAACTGGTGAAGTACCTCACGGACACCAAGGGCCAGGCCGACTGGTACGAGCGCACCAAGGACCTCCCGGCCAACGTGAACGCCTGGAAGTCCGGTGACCTGGCCACCGACCCGGACATGAAGGTCTGGAAGACGCAGATGGAGTCGGCGAAGGCCTCCCCGGCCCAGCCCAAGTGGACCGAGATCACCTCGAAGGTCGACACCGCGATCGAGAAGGTCGCCCAGGGCAAGGCCTCGGCGAAGAGCGCGCTCGACACGGCCAACACCGAGATCGAAGGCCTCGTGCAGAAGTAGCCGCACCCTCGAGGCGGCGGTGGTCGCCGCCTCGTGAAGCAACTCCCCCACCCCGGCCTCCCGCGCACCCCCGCCCCGGACGTGCGCAGGACGCCGGAAGCCCGAAGGACGGACCATGTCCACCACGACACCCACCCCCGCGCCGCCCGGAGCCGTCAAGGCTCCGGACGGCGGCCCCCAGGACGGCGACGGCACGAAACGGCGCGGAAAACGCTCGATGGGGAAGCAGAACCTGGCCGGCTGGCTGTTCTCCACCCCGTTCCTGGCACTGTTCGCGGTCTTCATGCTCTTCCCGATCATCGCGACGCTCGTGATGAGCTTCACCGACTTCGCGCAGCGCAACGTCCGGCAGCCGCTCGACGCGAAGTTCATCGGCTTCGACAACTACGTGAAGCTGTTCGGCGACGACCAGTTCCTGCGGGCGCTGTTCAACACCGCGTACTTCGTGGTCGTCGGAGTACCGCTGACCATCGGTCTCGGGCTGTTCGTCGCGGTGCTGCTCAACAACGGGATCGACCGGGCCCGCACCTTCTTCCGCGTCGGCTTCTACGCTCCCGTGGTCACCACCATCGTCGCCGTGGCGATCGTGTGGCGGTTCGTGCTCGACCCGTCCGACGGCCTCATCGCCGGGCTCGGTGACGAACTCGGCTTCACCGCACCGGACTTCCTGGGTTCGGAGACCTGGGCCATGCCGTCGCTGATCCTGATGGCGGTGTGGCGCAACCTCGGTACCGTGATGGTCCTGATGATCGCCGGTCTGCAGGCCATCCCGACGGAGGTCCGCGAGGCCGCCCGGCTCGACGGGGCGAGCGCCTGGCAGGAACTGCGCCGGATCACGGTGCCGCTGCTGCGCCCGACGCTGCTGTACGCCACGGTCATCACCACGATCGGCTACCTCAACGTCTTCGAGGAACCGTTCGTGATGACCCAGGGCGGCCCGTCCGACGCCACACTGACCGTGTCGCTCGACATGTACAAGCAGGGCTTCAGCTTCTTCAACATGGGCTACGCGAGCGCGATGGCGTACGTCCTGTTCGTTGTGATCATGGGCATCACGGTGCTGCAGCTGCGACTGATGAAGGACAACACGAAATGAGCGCCGTCACCCCCACCGGCCACCGCCCCGACCGGCGGGCCCGCAAGCCCCTGCTGTACGTCGTCGCCTCGCTCGGCCTGCTGATCATGGCCGCCCCCTTCCTCTGGATGGCGCTCAGCGCCTTCAAGACGAAGAAGGACCTCACCGCCAGCCCACCGGTGTGGATCCCGTCCGAGTGGACGCTGCAGAACTTCCAGGATCTGCTCGCCCAGCTCGACATGCCGCGGTACTTCCTGAACTCGGTGATCGTCGCGGTCCTCGTGACCGTGTGCAATCTGCTGTTCTGCTCGATGCTCGGCTACGCGCTGGCCAAGCTGAACTTCAGCGGCCGCTCGAAGGTCTTCGGCGTCGTGCTCGCCGCCCTGATGGTCCCGGCGAACCTGATGGTCCTTCCGCTGTTCGTCCTGATCAACCAGCTGAACCTGCTGGACACTTACGCGGGCCTGGTGCTGCCCTTCGCCGCGGGCGCCTTCGGTGTCTTCCTGATGCGGCAGTTCATGCAGTCCATCCCGGACGAGCTGCTGGAAGCGGCCCGAATGGACGGCGCGGGCGAGTGGTACATCTTCTGGCGCATCGTCCTTCCCCTGGTCAAGCCGGCCCTCGCGACGCTCACGATCTTCACGTTCCTCGGGTCCTGGAACAACTTCATCTGGCCGCTCATCGCCACCAACGACCCGGACAAGTACACCCTCCCGGTGGCCCTCGCGACGTTCGCCAACGACCCCAACCGCACGGTCGGCGGCGGCAACGGAATGCTCATGGCGGGCTCGCTGCTCGTCGTCCTGCCCGTGCTGCTCGTCTTCGCCGTCCTGCAGCGGCACTTCACCCAGGGCATCGCCACCGCCGGCATGAAGTGACCCGCCACGCCGCGGTCATGAACTGACCGGCCCCTCCCACACGCACGTAGAAAGACAGACACCACCATGACGCCCACCCCTGCCCGCACGCCCTTCCCCGACGGCTTCCTGTGGGGTGCTTCCACCGCCGCCCACCAGATCGAGGGCAACAACATCAACAGCGACTGGTGGCGCAAGGAGCACGACCCGGCGGCCGGGATCCAGGAGCCGAGCCTGGACGCCTGCGACAGCTACCACCGCTGGGAGCAGGACATGGACCTGCTGGCCGAACTCGGCTTCACCGACTACCGGTTCAGCGTCGAATGGGCCCGCATCGAACCGGCCCGCGGGCACTTCTCGCGCGCCGAGATCGCCCACTACCGCCGCATGGTCGAGGGCGCGCTCGCCCGCGGCCTGCGCCCGAACGTGACCCTGCACCACTTCACGATCCCGCAGTGGTTCGAGGATCTGGGCGGCTTCACCGCCGAGGGCGCTGTCGAGCTGTTCGCGCGGTACGTGGAGGCGTGCGCGCCGATCATCGCGGACGGCGTCCGCCACGTGTGCACCCTCAACGAGCCGAACATGATCGCCGTGATGGCCGGACTCGCCAAGCGCGGAGACCAGGGCTTCCCGCCCGCAGGACTGCCCTTCCCCGACGAGGAGACCACGCACGCGGTCATCGCGGCACACCACGCCGCCGTGAAGGTCGTGCGTGCCATCAACCCGGAGATCCAGGTGGGCTGGACCGTCGCCAACCAGGTCTACCAGGCGCTGCCCGGCGCCGAGGAGGTCACGGCCGCGTACCGCCACCCCCGCGAGGACATCTTCATCGAGGCGGCGCGCGGCGACGACTGGATCGGCGTGCAGTCCTACACCCGCACGAAGATCGGCACGGACGGCCCCGTGCCGGCCCCGGCCGACGCCGAGCGCACGCTCACGACGTGGGAGTACTACCCCGAGGCCGTCGGCCACGCGCTGCGGCACACCGCCGAGGTCATCGGCCCGGACACCCCGCTGATCGTCACCGAGAACGGCATCGCCACGGACGACGAACAGCGCCGCGTCGACTACTACGCGGGCGCCCTCGACGCCGTCGCGGCCTGCCTCGACGACGGGCTCGACGTCCGCGGATACCTCGCCTGGAGCGCCCTCGACAACTACGAGTGGGGCACCTACAAGGCGACGTTCGGCCTCATCGGCTGGGACCGCGAGACCTTCGCCCGCACACCCAAGCCCGCCGCCCACTGGCTGGGCGGCCTCGGCCGGGAGCAGGCCCTGCCGCGCCTGTGACCGCGAGCGGCGGTCCGGGCACGGACACCGCCGCACGGCACGACCACCGAACCGGGGCGGGGACCAAGCACCCGTTGTCCCGCCCCTGAGGCCCGCGATCCTGACCCCGCGGGCCGCCGGGTGGGGGCCGGCACACCCCTGACGTGCGCCGGCCCCGCCCACTCCTCTCCACTCCACTCCCCCACACGAGCACCACGAACTTCCCTTCCACGTCCGCCCTTTCGGAAGAAGGACCTTCATGGACCGCCGTACGTTCCTGACCGCGGCGAGCGCCGGTGGCGCCGCCCTGACGCTGGGCGCCGCGCCCTTCGCCTCGGCCGCCCCCGCCGTCCCGGCTCCGTCGCTGCTGCGCACCTGGTTCCGTTCGACGTACCGCTCGATCGAGGCGATGACCACCGACCTCGGCCTCGTCACGGACAAGGTGGACGTGAGCGGATCCGGCGCCCCGGTGCCGTCCGTGCAGACCTCGCCGACGAACATCGGCTGCGGGCTCTGGTCGACGGCCGCCGCCGGCGGGCTCGGTGTGATCGGCCGGGACATCATGGAACGCAGGCTCGCGAAGACCGTCGCGGCGGTCGAGAAGCTGGAGCGGGCACACGGCTTCTGGTTCAACTGGTACGACGCCCACGACGGTTCACTCCTGACGTCCTGGCCGGAGACGGGTGACACCGTCCGCCCGTTCCTGTCGTCGGTGGACAACGCCTGGCTCGTCACGGGCCTGCGCATCGCCGCCCACGCCTCGCCGGCGCTGCGCCCGCGCGTCGCGAAGCTGCTGGCCGACGCCGACTGGTCGTACTACTACACGCCCTACGACGCGGCCGACCCGGTCACGGGCCCCGGGCAGCTCCGCGGTGGCTTCTGGCCCGACAAGCCCGGCAAGGGCGAGCCGACGGGCCACCACTACGGCGCCCTCAACACCGAGCCCCGGATGGCGAGTTACCTCGGCATCGCCGACGGCAGCCTGCCGTCCGAGCACTACTGGCACCTGTCGCGCACGCTGCTGCCGGGAGCGGGCCAGGAGCAGGAGCCCGAGGGCTCGTACGTCACGATCGACGGTGTCCGGGTGTGGCAGGGCCACTACACGTACCGGGGCCTCAAGGTGGTGCCCACTTGGGGCGGCTCGATGTTCGAGGCGCTGATGGTGCCGCTGTTCGTGCCGGAGGCGCAGTGGTCCCCGCGCTCGTGGGGCACGACGCACACCCGTTACGTCCGCGGCCAGATCGAGCACGGCCTGGAGGAGGCGGCGTACGGCTACTGGGGCTTCTCCCCCGCCAACATCCCCGAGGGCGGCTACCGCGAATACGGTGTCGACGCCCTCGGCATGCAGGAGGAGGGCTACAACTCCCTCGGCGTCGTCACCCCGCACGCCTCCTTCCTCGCCCTTCCGTACGCCCGCGCGGAGGCCGTCGCGAACCTCAAGGCGCTCGACGCGGACTTCGGTGCGTACGACCAGCGTTACGGCTTCCGGGACTCGGTGAACGTGAAGACAGGCCGGGTCAGCGATTTCGTGCTGGCCCTGGACCAGGGCATGATCGCGGCCGCCCTCGCCCAGGAACTGAGCCCCGGCCTGCTCCAACAGCCCTTCCGCACGGGCGGCTTCGCCTCACGGGTACGCCCCCTCCTCGCGAAGGAGCGCTTCTCCGTCTGAGCCGACCGGCTCGGACACCTTGGACCGGTGCCGCGACCGCGGCCGCTGTGGGGGCGGCCCGGCCGCGGCGCCTCATTCGTTCCGCACTTGTGCGTGTGCCGGCCGGGGTCAGGCCTCAGGCGACACTGTCGCGGTGACCGGTGTGCCCGCCTCCACGGTGCGGCTCACCGTGCACAGCCGGTCGTGCGAGCTCTTCACGGCCCGCGGCAGGATCGCGCGGGACCGGTCCCCCTCCGGCCCGTCGGGGAACGTGACATGGAAGGTGACCGCGAGGTCCGTCATCCGGTTGCCACCCTCGTCCTCGACCTTGTCGCCGGACGCCGTGATGGTGAACGCGGTCGGCTCGGCATGCCGGGTCGTGGCGGCCTCCACGTCGACGGCGGTGCAGCCGCCGAGGGCGGCGAGCAGGAGCTCGACCGGCGTGAAGTCCTCATCCGAACCGGTACCGAAGGTCACCGTGCCCCCACGTACGTTGGTCGCGGTGAACCGCCCCGGCCCGGAACGTTCGATGGACACGGAGCGCAGCGCGTTGTCAGTCATGGCTCCGACAGTAGTGTCCGGCGGGGTGGACCTCCGTACGCCTGGTGTTCCGCGACGCCAATCCGGGTCATCCGCAGTAAGGGTTCAGGTAGCGCAGGTGAGGGTCGCTGGACTCCTTGCAGGCCGAACCATGTGAGACAGGCAACGAACACTCGTAGCGGAGATTCACGTGACGGCATCACTGACATGCAGAAAGACCATGTCCCACGAAGCAGGATCCGTGTACGCCTGGGAAACCGCAGTCGGAGCCACCGGACACGTCCTGATCGACCCGGAAGGGTCAATTGCCCGCCCCTGCACACCAGAGGGAGAGCCCCTCGGCAACATGACCCTCAACAAGAGGGTCGGGAACGTGGAAAACCCCGTCCCCGACACGCAGTTCCGTCACGCCTTCCTGCTCACGGCATCGGCGATCTTCCAAGAGGGGGAGCGCCGAGGGCACCTGCCCGACAAGATCACGCGCACCTACTGGTAGGCGCCACGTCTTCAATCGCGAGTCCGGCCCTCTCGGAGCCGGCCTCGCGACATGCTGAGACCGGACTGAGCCCGGCACCTCGGTGGGCGCGGCAGCAGACCACGACGCGGAGCATGCCGGCGGTGATGACACGGAGGGCCGCCGTGCCGACCCTTGCGCGCCAACGGCTTGTACGACACGGTCCCTGAGACTGTGCCGTACAAGCCCCAGCCCGCGAGGAGCGGCAAGGCCCCTCGCCCCGAAGGAGCCCGATGTCTGATCCTCATGCCCGGCCCGCCCGCGGCCGCGTCGGAGTCCTGTTGCCCCGGGACCTGCCCGCACGCGAGGTGCTGTCCTACGCCCGGCGCGCCGAAGAGCTCGGCTTCGATCAGCTCTGGGTGGTGGAGGACCTCGGCTGGCGCGGCGGCATCGCCCAGGCCGCATCCGCCCTGGCCGGCACGGCGAACATCACGGTCGGCATCGGCCTTCTGCCCGCAGGCGCCCGCAACGTGTGCTTCGCCGCGATGGAGTTGGCCACCCTCGCCCAGCTCCACCCCGGCCGCCTCATCGCCGGAATCGGCCACGGCATGCCCGACTGGATGCGCCAGGCCGGATCCTGGCCCGACAGCCCCCTGACACTCCTCAGGGAGTACACGACTGCGCTGCGACTGCTCTTGCGGGGTGAGCCGGGGCCCGGGAACGGCCGCTATGTGCGCTGCGAAGGCGTCGTCCTCACCGAAACCCCCGACGCCGAGGCCGTCCCACCGGTTGTCCTGGGCGTCCGCGGCCCCCGGTCACAGCAAGCCGCGGGCGAGGTGGCCGACGGGCTCCTTCTGGCCGAACCCGCCGCCCCCGCCTACGTAACCGCCTCCTTGCGCCACTTGGGGCCCGCAGCCTCCTCGGGAACCCGGGAGATCATCACCTACGACGCCGCAGCCGTCGACGACGACGAGGAAGCCGCCCTCGCCCGCGTCCGGGCCGGCCTGGAAGCAATCGGCGAGCCGGACTGGGCGGCCCACATCGACCCACTGCCCTTCGCCGCCGAACTGCGCGCCCACCGTGCCGCCTGTTCCAACGCCCGGGAGTTCGCCCGGACCATGCCCGCCGCCTGGGTCCGCGAGCTGAGCATCGCCGGAACGCCCGACCAGGCCCGCGCGGCGATCGCCGCCCGCCACACGGCCGGCGCGACCAGCGTGGTCCTCGCGCCCGCCGGCCCCGACGCCCTGACAGCCCTCGACTCCTTCGCCCGCGTCCTCCCCTGACACCCCTCTCCATCACTGGTCTTGGAGGAACCCCACCATGCGTTCAGGAGCAGCCCCATGAGCGTTACCTGCCATCCCGGCGATGACCGATCGGGCGCCGGTCTTCAGATCACCATCAGCCTGACCGCGGCCGAAGCCGAGGCCCTCGGCGCAGACGCCGAGATCATGGCCGAAGTCCTGGACAGTCATCTATGGGCCCTGGGCATGCTTCGCACCCACGTCAATTCCCGCGACCCCGGCACACCACCACCCAAGCTTGCCGACTGGGCTGCCGCACTCATGGGGACCCGACGCCTCCATGACCGCCTCCGCGCGATAGACGACGCAGCGATCCGCGCCCACTCGGACGGCGGCGGCCCGCCCCGGCGCCTCGCCCGTGCCCTCGGAATCAGTACATCCGCCACACGGCGCCGATCGGCACGACTGGCCGGCAGCCCACGCAGCAACTGGGAGACGTGCGCCGGCTGCGCGCAGGGTGACGCACTAGGAGGCTTCCGGACCCGTCGCGGAGTCGGAGTTGGTCAGGGCGTCGAGCTGCGCGGCGAGGTCCGCGTGGCCGGGGGTGAGGTGGGGGCGGGTGGCGTTGAGGGGGCGGATGAGTGCGGCGGGGTCGTTGTCGGCGAGGGCCTCGTGGAGTCGGCCGAGCGGTTTGCGGGCCGTCGTGGGCAGGTCGGTGAGGGCCGTGATCTGGCCGGCGATGCGGCGCAGGTCGGCCGCGTGGTGGCGGGCCCAAGTGGCGGTGGTGCGCTCGGCGGCGCGGCGCTCGCGGGTGGCCTGGACGCGTTGTTCGCCGGTGGTTCCGGCGGGGCCGGGCTGCCCCCGCAGATAGCGGCGCTCGGCTGCCTGACGGCTGGCGACGCCGAGAGGGTGGGCGAGATCGGCCCAGCTGGCACCCGCCTGGCGGGCCGTTTCGATCAGCCCGGTCTCCCATCCGGCGAGCTGCTCGCGGACCTGCCGCAACAGCAGCAGGGAGGCCAGGGCCTGAGCCGCGCCGACGTCGTGCGTCTCGGCGCCGCCCGGGTCCGCGCGTCCGGCGGTGTGCAGCGCGTCGTCGATCGCCTCGAGGGCTGCCGCGGCGGCGAGGAACGACGCCGGGCTCGTTGCGTCGGCGTTCGACGATGCCGACTGGTCGGACGGGGTCATGGGCACCTCCCTTGGTTGGTCGGCTGGTCGGCCGTCTGGTCAGTTGTCCGGCGACCCATCCTGCCTGTCATCGATTCGACGACATATTGTTTGTCATCCATTGGACGACATGCTACAACGGTGTCAGTGAAGCGCATTGGCAGCAACTGCCCGAACCGCTGGAGGTGTTCTCACGATGTTGATGCGCACTGACCCCTTCCGTGAGCTGGACCGGCTGACGCAGCAGCTGATGGAGCCGGGCACCTGGTCGAGGCCCTCCCCGATGCCGATGGACGCCTACCGCGAGGGTGACCAGTACGTGGTGGCCTTCGACATCCCCGGCGTCACCGTCGAGGCGATCGACATCGACGTCGAGCGGAACATGCTGACCGTCAAGGTCGAGCGCCGCCCCGTGACGAAGTCCGAGGACGTACAGGTGGAGCTGTCGGAGCGGCCGCTGGGCGTCTTCTCCCGCCAGATCGTGCTCGCCGACACGCTGGACACCGAGCACATCCAGGCCGACTACGACGCAGGCGTGCTCACCCTGCGCATCCCGATCGCCGAGCGCGCCAAGCCCCGCAAGATCTCCATCGGCAGCGGGACCGGCCACAAGGAGATCTCCGGCTGAGCCGGACCGGCGAGCACTGGCCCGGATCGGCGAGCGTTGACAGCGACGGAGGACGGGTACCTGACCTCCCCCTCGCCCGTCCTCCGCGCCCCCGCGGAGTGAGGAAGACCTGTGGGCCGCGGCAGCCGCCCGGCCCTTGGGAAGGGGTGACGGCCACGGTGACGATGCGACGCGAAGCGTTCCTCGACCACGTCAAGGAACGCGGCGAGTACGACACCCTCCAGGAAGCCGAGCGCGCGGCCCGCGTCGTGCTCGCCCTGCTGGGCGCACATCTGATCGGCGAGGTACGAGCCCAACTGGCGGCGCGTCTGCCGGAAGGCTTCGCCCTGATCCTCCTCAACCCGCTGCAGAGCGCCGAGCCCCTCTCCCCGGAGCGGTTCGTGCGCGCGACCGCGGCCTGGATCGAGGGCGCGACGGAACAGACCGCCACATGGGACGTCAGCGCCGTGCTGTCCACGGCCGCCGACGCCGCCGGAGACGACCTCCTCGACGAGATCCTGCTCCAACTCCCCGCCGGGTACGACCTCCTCTTCGGCCGCCCCCGACCCACCTGAACCCCGGTGGCCGCGTACGCACCGGCCACTGGCCCAGGGCCCGCACCGGTCGGGCACATCGCGCCAGGCCACGCCGGTACGGAACTTCCACACGATGCCGTTGAGGACCATCCGGTCATCCCGCCGAGGCCCGGGCACGGCACTTTGACGACAGGCGCTAGGAGTTCCGCTGTGCCTGGAAGACCATGAGTGCCAGCTGGACCCGGTTGTCCAAGCCGGTCTTGGTGAGCGCGCGGGAGATGTGTGTCTTGACGGTGCCTTCGCTCATGAAGAGGGCCTTCGCGATGGTCGCGTTGGAAGCGCCCTCGGCGACGGCCTCGGCGACGGCGCGTTCCCGATCGGTGAGCGTCTCCAATGTCTGCTGAGCTTTGGCACTGGCGGAGTCATTGGCCGTGCGAGTGTGGCGTGCCACCAGTTGGCGGGTAATCGTTGCCGAGAACGCGGACTCCCCCGAGGCGGCAAGGTGAATCGCGTGGCAGAGCTCTTGCGGCGCGACGTCCTTGAGCAGATATCCGCTCGCGCCGGCCTGCAGGGCGTCGAGGACGTGGGTGTCCAGGTGGAAGGTGGTCAGCATCAACACCGCGACCGACGGCACCGCCGCACGGACACGGCGGGTGGCCTCGACGCCGTTCATCTCCGGCATCTGCAGGTCCATCAGGACGACATCGGGACGGTGCTGCGTTGCAGCGCTGACGGCCTCGGCGCCGCCTGATGCCTCGGCGACGATGGTGATCGTGGGGTCCACCGACAGGACCATCGAAAGCCCGGTGCGGACCATCGCGTCGTCGTCGACGATGAGCACCGACGTGGGCGTGCCGGGAGCGCTGCTGGACGGTGGGGAGTTGGTCATCACAGAGGCACTCGCGCAGAGAGTCGGAACTCGTGGGTGTTCTCACCGCGGTCGACGACCTCGTGCTCGGCGACGCCTCCCACGGCGGCGATCCGTTCGACGAGACCGCTCAGCCCGGCGCCACTTCCGGGCAACGCCGACTCGGCTTCCTCGATCGGGTTGGTGATCGTGACGAGGGCATCACTGCCCTGGCGGTGCACATTCACCGTGACCAGTGCACCAGGGGCATGCTTACGTGCGTTGGTCAGCCCCTCTTGCACGACGCGATAGACGTGCTCGACGTTCGGGGACTCCTGCAGCGCGGCTGTGCTCCCAGTGTTGCCGGTATTGGTGCCGCTGTCGGCGAGATCGAGGCGCGCGACGATCATCTGGCCCGCCTGTCTGGCTTCGTCGATCAACCCCGCGACGGTGTACTGCTCGTGCTCGGAGCTTCGCGGTGTCACGACGGTGCCGTCGCGCAGCATGCCGATCACCGTGCGCAGTTCGTCGAGTGCGCTGATCGCGGTCGTGCGGATCGTCGCGGCTGTGGTGCCGACATTCTTGGCGTTGTCCCTGGCGACCGCGAGCCCGCCGGCGTAGAGCGCGATCAGCGAGATGTAGTGCGCGACCGAGTCGTGCATGTCCCGGGCGATTCTGGCGCGTTCGGCCATCTGGATCTGTTCCGCTCGCTGCTCCCGCTCGCGCTCGATACGGGCCGCTCTGTCCCGGTAGACCGCGACCAGGTCCTGCTGCTTCTGCTGCAGCGCGCCCCAGGCCACCACGGCGAGTGCGATCGCGGTGTTGACCACCACGGTGAGGCTCAGCACCGAGTTGGCCGGATACAGCAGCCAGAAGACCAGGCCGCCGACGATATCGGCCAGCGCCACGACGAATGCCTGCTCGATGCGCCGGCTGCGTGCCACGGCGAACAGGGCCACGTAGTTGGCCACACCGGCTGTGGCGCAGAACGCCCCCGCGACCGCCAGCACCAGACCGACCACGACCGGAGCACGGTAACGAACCAGCAGCACGAGACTCGCGACGGCGCCCACGGTGATGTCGAGGACGCGCCACCCGCCTCCCGGGCGTTGCTCGAGGACCAGGAACAGCATGGCGAGTCCACCGGCGAACGAGGCCAGAACCAGCAACGCCGACCGGCCGCGCTCGACCCACGGCCCCCGGCGCACCGGGGCCTCGTCGTTGAGACCGCCGACGACGGCGGGAGGAGGAGTCGGCACCGGACCACCCTAGACGGCCGGTCCCGACGAAACAGTCAACGAAAGTCGTAGAAGCCATTGGCCGTTGGTGGACGCGCTCGGTCCCGATCGGCAGACGTCCGGCGCACCGGCCGGCCGACATCGTTGAGGACATGAACACCACACGTCCTCGCCGATACCTGATGACGCTGCTCGGGCTGGACCCGACCGGTCAGCGCTCCACGACCCGGATCCGCTTGGCCATCACCACGATTACCGCCTTCGCGACCGCCGTACAGATCATCGTCTGGTTGCTGCTGGGCATCTTCCGCACGCATCTCGACGGCCCGTGGTGGCTGTGGACACCCGGCAGCGCCCTCATCGTCAACGCTGCCCTGCTGTCGGCGGACCACGTGCGCCACCAGTGGCCACGCGCCGGCGCCTCGCACAGCCCCCAGACCAGCAACCCCCGTATGGACGACATCACCCGGGAGTCACTGTGACCACGCCATCGACCACCCCGAACCTCTCTGCCGCGTCTCGTCACGCAGCCGACGCATCGGACCTGACCAGCACCGTGTTCGCCGGGCGAGCGGGAATGGCCGTGGGTGCCCTCGCCGTGCCGTTGGTGGCTCTGTACTTCGTCTACTCAGGACCGCCCCCGGAGTGGAACGTCCTGACGCGCAGCCTCCTGACGCTGGTGACCATGGCCGTGCTGACGGCGTTCGGGGTCGCTCTGGCACGCCTGCTGCCCAGGGACGACACGGGGCCAACGCACCATCGCCGGACAGCTCACCATCGTGTCGCTGCTCACCTACGTCGCGGTGATCCTCTTCGCCACCTCGCTCGAGGCCGGCACCCCCTTGGCCTTCCCGGACCGGGGCATGGACCCGACCACGGACGGCCCTCTGGCGGCCGCCATGGCACTGGCTCATGGCCCGATCGCACACCTGTGGATCGCGATGTTCCTGCTCGGATTCGCCCGTGCCGCGCAGCAGTTCACGACAGCCGCGTCACCGATCGCGCCGCGGTGGGCCCTGCGCGGCGCCACCGTCGTCGGAGTCATCAACCTGCTGGCCGTCCCGTCCCTCTACTTCGGCATGGACGCCACCCACTTCTACGCCATCAACGGGTGGGGTGCGGACGCCCTCGTCGGCCTGATCACCATGGCCTGGGTCGGTTTCATCGGCCTGGGGGTCCACCGGGCGAGCAAGAACCGGGCACGGATGCTGACTTGACGGGTGGTTGGGCTGATCTCCGTCTGGACGAAGTCGAGCGACCGCGATACCGCGGCAGCACGCCGAAGTTTCAACCCCGGGGACGGGTCCGCGGCCACACCTCGCGCGCCTCCCAGGGCGGACGCCTCGGCCTCTTCGACGGACGATGCCAAAATGTTAAGACATTAGGTCTTCATGCCAACGCGATGTCGTGTGAATCTTGCGCACGATCATTTCGCGCAAGGAGGCCGAATGGAAGTCGTCGCGCGGCGAACCGCGTTGACAGCGGCCGCTCTCGGCGCGGGGTCGGTGCTGCTCTCGGGATGCGGGACAGCGCTCGACCTCACGCACGGGGACGGCGGTGGGAGCGACAGCATGCTGCTGACGATCGCCACGAACGCTGTGTCCGGTGGCAAGAACGCCGACGAGGCGGACTGGATCAAGCAATGGGTGATCCCTCGGTTCGAGCGCGCCCAGCGGGCCAAGGGGCGGCGGGTCAGGGTGGAGTACGCCCCCAGCGGCGTCGACGACGAGCAGTACAAGACGAAGCTCGCTCTCGACCTCAAGGCCCACGCGGGACCCGACATCATGGCGCTCGACGGCATCTGGGTCGGTGAGTTCGCGCAGGCCGGGTACATCGAGCCGCTGCGGTCCGTGGTCGGGACCGACTTCGAGCGGTGGGAGGGCTGGCGGCAGATCAGCCGTCAGGTACGCCGGTTGGCCACGTTCGAGAACAAGCTCTACGGCATCCCGGCCGGCACCGACGCACGCGTCCTCTTCTACAACAAGGTGCTGTTCCGCAAGGCGGGGCTGCCCGAGGACTGGCAGCCCCGCGACTGGCGGGAGATCCTCGACACCGCGCGCCGACTCAAGCGGCTCGATGACGTGGTGCCGCTGCAGCTCAACGCCGGGACGGCGATGGGCGGGGCCACCACCATGCAGGGGCTGCTGCCCTTACCCGGCGGCCTTGGACGCCTTCGCCCCCTGGGCCAACGGCCTGTGCCGCCCCGAGGCCCGTGAACTTCTGAAGGCCGCACCGACGCCCACCCGGGCCGCGCGGTTGACCCGTGCACAGCTCCAGGCCGCCCTGAAGCGGGCCGGCCGCCAGCGCGGCATCGCTGCCGAGGCCGACCGCCTTCGCGACGTCTTCCGGGCCGAGTGGGCCCACCAGCCGCAGCTGGTGGAGGACGCACTCGGCAAGCAAATGCTCGCCCTCCTCATCCAGCTGGAGGCAGCCTGCGCCGCCTCCGACCAGCTCGCAGAGGCGGTGGAACAGGCTTTCCCTCAACACCCGGACGCCGAAGTGATCCTCAGCTTCCCGGGGCTCGGCGTCCAGCTCGGCGCCCGGATCCTCGCTGAGATCGGGGATGACCACACTCGCTTCGCCGACGCCCGCGGCCTCAAGGCCTACGCCGGCTCGTCGCCCGTCACCAGAGCCTCCGGGAAGAAGTCATCCATCACCCGGCGGTGGGTGAAGAACGACCGACTCAACCACGCGGGCTACCTGTGGGCGTTCGCCGCTCTCCGGCACTCACCCGGGGCGGATGCTCACTACCGGCGCCGCCGTGAGCGCGGGGACTGGCACGCTGCCGCCCAGCGCAACCTCTTCAACCGCATGATCGGACAGCTCTACCACTGCCTCCAAAACCGCAAGCTGTTCGACGAGCACACCGCGTTCCCTACCGAACTCGCCACCGCAGCTTGACGTGTTGGCATCGTGAGGTGTCTGCCGCCACCTGATCGCCGACCGCCTCGACATCACCGGCGCCCGCTGGGGCCTCGACGGCGCCGAAGCCGTCCTCCGACTCCGCGCACTGATCACCAACGGCGACTTCGAGGACTACTGGACCTTCCACGCGGCCCGCGAACATCAACGCCTCTACCCCAACCCCGACCAGCAGGACTACCGCCTCACCGCATGAATCCGACCTTCACTTCAGAGGATCCGCACCCAATCCGAAGACGTGCATGCCTTTCTGAACTTCTCCCACACACAGCCGCGACACGACGCGTTCTCGGACACGAAAGCCCAACAGGACCTGCTCGTCGAGGTGTTCGGTGACGCGGGATGGAGGATCCCGGAGCTGCTTGCCGCCCTTCGCGACGCCGACGACGTGTTCTTCGACGCGGTCGGCCAGATCCGCATGCCTCGCTGGTCCAGCGGCAGGGTCGCGCTGGTCGGCGACAGTGCGTACGCGCCCTCGTTCCTCACCGGTCAGGGCACCAGTCTCGCGCTCGTCGGCGCGTACATGCTCGCCCACTCCCTGGCCGCCAACCCGGGCGACCACGCCGCGGGGTTCGCCGCATACGAACACGGCACCCGCGAGTTCGTGAGCCTGAACCAGGGGCTGGTCGGCGCAGGTGACGCTCCGCTCTTCCCGACCACCGCGCAGACGCTGAAACAGCGCAACGACAGACTCCGCAGCCTCGACGCCCTCCCCTCCGCCCAGACACGGCCCGCCCATTCGGCCCTCACCCTGCCCGACCTCACGCCCCCTGACTGCGAGGCCTGACCTGCCCGACGTTCATCGGGCACAGAGGCACCCCTGTCCGCATGATTCGGTCCAGGCCGAAACACGTTGCGGGTCGCGGCTACGCGTCACGAGCCTGGCCGGGCGACCGAACGAACCATCGTGCCCGTCCTCGTGGGGGCGGCCGCGCGCACGGAGACAAGGAGACCTGCTCATGCTCACCCTCACGCGTCCGAAGATCACCACGGCCCTCACAGGCGTGCGCACGAGCGTGGCGTGCGAACCGGGTGGTACGACGACCGCGGCGCACTCCGCACCGGCCGCCGACGCGGCCGCACAGATTCAGAGGTGACCGGCATGCGCAGACTTCTCCTGGTCGTCGCTGCCGGAATTCTCGCGGCGTTCGGGCTCAGCGCGCCCACCACCGTGACAGCGGCGCCGCCGCCGGACCTCGGCACAAGTGCCGTGTTCAGCAAGCCGGGTGGCACCGAGGTCAAAGACCAGCTGATCCGTCTGATCGACGGATCCGAGCACGGCTCGATCTACCTGAGCACCTTCCTCTTCCGCGACGAGGACGTCGCCGCGAGCCTCACCGGTGCCGCCGAGCGGGGCGTGGGCGTGAAGGTGATCGCCGACTACCGGTCCCTCAACAAGCACCCGGACGTCTACGAGCGCTTCGACGACGCGATGAAGAACGACGGCAAGGACTCCACCTGGGCGAAGCTCTGCTCCAAGGGCTCGGGGTGCATCGGGAACAAGGGCTCCGCGTACCAGCACAGCAAGTTCGCCCTGTTCTCCAACACCCTGCGGCAGTCCAAGGTCACCTTCATCACGACCGCGAACCTCACGGGCGACGACACCGTGGGCGGCACCGGCGGCTGGAACAGCGCCTACACGCGGGTCGGCAACGACGGCCTCTACGACCGTATGCGCGACTACTTCTACGACCTGCGGGCGGAGACCAAGAACGACGACTACTACAACACGGAGGACGGCAAGCCGGCCTCGTACAAGAACGTCAAGACGTACTTCCACCCGCGGCAGGGCGCCAACACGTTCGTCAACATTCTCAAGGGCGTGGACTGCAACAAGCGGGCGCTGATCCGGATCGACCACTGGTGGCTCGCGAAGACGGACCTCGCCAAGAAGCTCTGGGAGATGGGGCGGACGGGATGCGGGGTGCAGATCGTGGTCAACCAGATCTCCGAGAAGGCATGCGAAGCACTGACCAAGAAGGACGGCGGCTACACCGGACCGCAGATCCGCGGCTTCCGCGCCGCCCAGCGCGAGCACGGCACGCACGGGAAGAACATGACGATCGCCGGGAACTACCTCGGCAAGGACCGGTACGTCACCTTCACCGGCAGCGCCAACTTCACCCCGTCGTCGCTGGAGGAGAACGACGAGGTCACCGCGCGGATCGAGGACAAGACCATCCACCACCTGTACGCCGGCAACATGCTGGACGTCTGGAACGCGGCGACCATCCGCGACCGGGACTGCACGAAGCTGGCCCCGGCCGATGCAAGGGCTCCGGCCGACGAGGACAGCTGACTGACAGTTCCGCCCGCACGTGCCGAGCCGCCCGCGCCCCGCCAACCAGGGCGCGGCGGGCGGCCCTTGGCAAACCCGGGAGGGCAGGAGGGAGGGGGCCTGCCCTCCAGGGCTGCTGCCGCGCGCCAGCCGCACGCGCCCGGAGCAGGGATCGGGTGGGAACCTGATCTACCCTGTGCGTGCCAAAACCCCATTCACGCAGCCCCCCCAAGCCGTCATCGCGCCGTGGCAGCCAGGCGTGATGACAGCGTCACACGAACGCCTCTCGGCCTCGCCGCCCGGGCCGGCCCCCGGGCCGTGCGCTCCATCCGCCTCTCTGATCCTGAGCCTGCCCAGCGAAAACCCGCCCTCGTGGCCGTGAACCGCGTCGGCGTCCGCATCAGCAAGAGCGCCCGGCGCTCCGATGCGCAGCATCACCACGCACCTGCACAAACCTCGCCGACCCCTGTACAGATGACCGGCCTGTTGCCTCTGTCACCGCGTGAATCCGGCCACTCCGGCGTGGAGTCGTTGCGTCCGCGGCTCCCTTTGCGTGAGCATGTACGAATTGGTTTGTGACTCCCGTGACGCCTGTGAGTGTTGCGGGATGTCGTCCAGGGGACGGCGCAGCAACTGACGCTGGTGGACGGGGAGCGGGGAACATGAAGTTCGACATGGGGTCGACGACTCTGTCGACGCTGGCCAAGAGCACGAGCGGGTCGAGTGACGATCTGGGTTCACTGATCCAACAGTTGATCGCTGCGGCGCAGCCGTTGGAGGGGAAGTTCAACGGTGAGGGCAAGGCGATGTTCGATGCGTTCAAGGCGAACGCGGACGACATCACGGCCGCGCTGAACGGTTCGCTGTCGTCGATCCTGGGCGGGCAGTCCGGGATGGACACCGCGTTCGGGACGGGTGACCAGGAGCAGTCCGACAACGCGCAGCAGAACATGGGCGCCGCGAACTTCGACGCGGCCCGCTTCAGCGGCTGAGACACACAGGGGATTGACGATCATGGCGACGCAGGACCGACGTTCGTACGACACCGGCGCCTCCGCCGAGGTGCAGGGAAGCCTGCACGGCATCATCGGCCGCCTGGAGACCGTGCTCGGCGACCGCGACCGTGCCGTGAAGACGGCAATGGCCGACTACCAGGCCGACGGGGTGTCGGACGAGTACCACGGCAAGGAAGTCCGCT
Organism: Streptomyces fractus; assembly: GCF_049844455.1. NCBI lineage: Bacteria > Bacillati > Actinomycetota > Actinomycetes > Kitasatosporales > Streptomycetaceae > Streptomyces > Streptomyces fractus. The sequence goes on from NZ_JBMYHI010000002.1 coordinate 1,717,423, forward strand.
GGAACCGTGCCGCGAACGAGGTGCGCGACATCATCCAGCTGGTCCGCACGACGCTGGAGAAGAACGACGCCACGGCCCAGTCCACCCTCGCCAGGGCACGCTCGGCCGTGAACAACATCGGCTGACGCACGCCGAGTTACGTGATGTGAGTACCGGCGCGGGCCCTGGCACGCGCCGTCAACGGGGATGAGGGGGATGGTCGTGACGGGGTGGGACATCGACCCGGCCGGGGTGTCCGGTGTGCTGTCCAAGTCGGGCGCCGCGGCGCAGGACATGTCCAAGGCCGGCGGCGCGATGCAGAAGGATCTGGAGTCCGCTTCCTCCGCCGCGGGCACGCTCACCAGCCAGTACGGCCCCTACACGAGTACGGCCGGTGTGGTGGGTGCAGCCCTTGCACAGTTCGCGCAGCACTGGAACCGGGATCTGCTCTACATCGCCAAGCGCACCGAGAGTTCACTGAACGGCGCGGCCGAGGCCACCGCCGCGTACATGCACGGAGCGCGTGAGCAGGCGGCGAACGCCCAGCACGCCGCGTCCCAGGAACCGAAGATCGACATGCCGGGAGCGGGTCAGGCCCAAGACCCCGGCGCGGGTGAGACCGGGCGTCGAACGGAAGGGCAGTAGCGGTGAGCGACCAGCTGATCGACCCGTCCGGGATCCCGCACTTCATCGGCGATCTGGCCACCCTGGACACCGACGTCACGAACCTGAGCACGCATGCGGGCGAGTTCCGTTCGGCGGGCGCGGACGTGCACACCGAGTTCCAGGGCCTGTCCGCGTTCTACCAAGCACCGGAGGCGGACCAGTTGTTCGCCACCACGCTGCCGGTGAAGACGAAGACGGACGCGTTCGCCGACGACCTGGAGAAGGTCTCCTCCGCGCTGTCCGCCTACAGCACCGAAGTCCAGCCGCTGGTCAAGAAGCTCAACACCCTCAAAGCGGACGCGACCGCGTTCGTGAACTCGGTGTCCGGGGACGACGACTGGCGCAAGGACCAGGACAAGGTCGACCACAACAACGACCTGTGGCATGACGTCAACCACACGGTCGCCGCGTTCCAGTCCGCCGAGCGCGCCGCCTACAACAAGATCATGGCGCTGATCGGTGGCACGGCGCTGACCACCGACGACGGCTCGCACGCCAAGAACATGTACGGCTTCAAGGCCGGCGACCTCGACCACGCCGAGGAGACCCCGTGGGGCTCGTCGGCCGAGCGCGAGTACGAGGGCCTGGCCTGGCTCGGACACCAGATCAAGAGCTACGTGTGGGACGGCTTCATCGTCGACGGCGTGTGGGGCACCATCACGGGCCTGGGCACCCTGGTCGGCACCGACGGCTGGGCGGCGGCCGGGCAGGCCTGGAAGCACCTCGCCCAACTCGGCACCGGCCTGGCCATCACCTCCACCGCCATGTTCGGCGGCGCCGGAGTCGCCGCCGCCTACTGGACGGCCCCCGACGACAAACTCCCCACCTGGCTGCGCGAATCACGCACCACCATGAAGGAGACCGGCAAGGCCCTGGTCGCCTGGGACACCTGGAAGACCAACCCGTCCCGCGCGGCCGGAGCCGTCACCTTCAACGCCGTCACCACCATCTTCACCGGCGGCGCCGGCGGCGCCGCCTCCGGCGCGGGCAAGGCGGGAGCGGTCGCCCGCGCCCTGTCCATCACCGGCAAGGCCGCACGGATCGTCGACCCGATGACGTACGTCGGCAAGGCGGGCAAGTTCGCCTTCGTCAAGGTCGGCGACACCTTCACGGCCCTGAAGAACCTCCGCACCGGCGCCTCGATCGACCTGATTCGGCAGGCCGACGCAGTCCGCTCACCCACGATTCCCGAGACGGCGATCCCATACGTCGACAACGCCACCGGGAAGGTCGTCTACCTCACCGACCAAGGCCACCTCCTTGATGCCGACGGCAGCTTGCACGGGAGTGCGGCCAAGGTCGAGATGTCGGCCGCTGATCGCGCCGCCCTGGACTCAACACCACGCACCTCCGTACCCGGCACGCACTCCCCTGGGCTCGTCACCGCTCACGCCGGAGACGGCCTCACGCACGGCTCCGGCAATGGAGCGACCGTCGGGCGCAGCAGCGCACAGAATTCGGCACCGCCAACCGGGGACGCTGCCGGGAGCTCCGGGACGCGTGTCGCGGGCGGCGCCGAGGAGCCCCCGACGGAGGTCGGCCGCCACGGCGACGCGGGACATGGTCCCAGCCACGCAGCGGATAGCCCTGGCAGTGCAACTCCGGGCAGCGATGCTGTTGAACAGCATGGTAGGACGGAGGGAGGGCCCGACACAGCCCATGAGAGCGCCGCAGCTGGTGGCAAAGCTTCTGAGAGGATCAATGAACCGCTGCCTGCTTTGACTCCTGAGGAAAGGGCCGCCCACTGGGGGCACTTGGAGGACGTAGAGAAGCGGAGCCCCGACGACTTCGATCATCTGCAGCGCGATCCCGACAAGAACGGCGGGATTTCCGATCCGTCGAAGGACGAGGCGCGTGTCGGCCTGGACCTTCGCGATCAAGGGCGCTTGCCCTCGGACATCAGACGTCCGGCTGAAGCCGACCGCGGAGAGTTCTATTCACCCAGCACCGGACGGCACTATGACATCAAAGGTGTTCACTCTTACTGGCCGCCCTTCAACAACGTTCAAGACCCGGCAGTGCTGGCAGGGCCCTTCCGTGGCGCGTACAACCCGGCCAAGAACGGCAAGTGGGTTCTGAAGCTCTCCGAGCAGATCGTGGACAAGAACCGCACCGTTATCCTGGACGTGCGGAACGCGAACCAGGCTGCAATCGACAACATCAAGTCCATCATCGAGACGAACGGCTGGGAAGACAATGTCATCTGGTACCCGTAGCGGCTGGGCGCCAGCGAGGTTCCCCGAAGACCCGGCCGCAGCACAGCGATTGCGCGAATGGCTTCAGAGCGAGGTGCGCGGTCTCTGATGCAGTGGGCCTCGACCTAAGTAGATCAGATCTTTCTCACGGAGATTTCTCCGAATCCTGGTTTACGGAGGCTCGTCTTGCCGACGCCCACCTGGTGGGATGCGAGTTCTATCGTTCCGATGCAGAGGGTGCCGACCTTGACCGAGCCAACCTCACGGAAAGCTCTCTCGTCCGAGTCAATCTCGACGAGGCGACGCTACGGGGCGCCATCCTCGACCGGGCAAACCTGATCAAAGCATCTCTATACGACGTTGATGCAACAGGTGCGAGCTGCCGCGGTACTCGCTTCATGGGTTCGTCACTACTTGAGGTGAGCCTCCGTGGGGCAGACCTGAGCGGCGCCGTCTTCGACGAAAACTCCTTCAAAGTAACGCTCGATACCAAGACGGTCCTGCACGGTGCCACCGGGACTGTCTTCGGCCCGGCCGAACTTGTGGACATGGGCCAGTCGCACAAGCTTGCAGGGAGCGACCTGCAGAACTGGCTTCGGAACCATGGCGCAGACATCCATGTCATCCGCAATGCGGCGCACTCGTAACTGCGCCAGCCCCCAAAGGAAATTCCTTGAGTCGGTGTCCGTGCGCCGACGCATGCTCCACGACGTGGTGTCCGCGCGAGGAAGCCCAGACTCGACGCCGCACTGGCCGATCTCTCGGACCTGTTGGGCATGCCTCCGATACCCGGAGAACCGCCCTGCTTCGGGGCAGCTATCGTTGACGGCCTCCCTGATCCAGACACGGACGAGAATGGCCTGGTCCCCTCACTTGACGAACTGGTTCCACTGACAGACGGGTCAGGAAAGGGAAGGAGATGGCATGCCCCTCGTTGGTTCTCGCCACAACATTCCCCGCGAGGATCTGGCGGCAGACCTGAAGGTGCTCAATCGCAACGTGGCATGGGCGCTTGAAGACCTCGACGAGGCGCCCCAGGCAGTCAGCGACGCATTGCACTCGGCTCTGACCCGCGCGCAGACGTGTTGCATCAAGGACCCGCCGGCAGAGGAATTCGAGACTTGGGACGCCTGGGTCACCGCTATGCAGGCGGCCGCCGCGCTCTTCGATGCCGCCATGGTCAGTAGCGGAACGGTGCAAACGCGCATCGCGCACCAGCTGCGGACCATCCCTGCCACGGGCGCCCAGCCGGATGCCAACGCAGCCAACTGGACCACCGCGTTCTGGCTCTGCGTGATCTGCCGCGAAAAGGAACGGCTCACCAAGCTGTGCCAAGTTCCGGTCTCCCTGCTCCGCGCATCGGGCGCCGAGTACGACGAGTACATCTATCACTGGATTGAAGCGCTCCAGGGCTACTGGCTCGGTCGCCCAGGCTTGAGTGAAAGGCTCGTGGCCGCGGCCCGGGGCACAACACCACATGAGACACGCATCGCCCCCCTCTGAACTGTTGTCGAAGATTGCGTGGCCCCCGATGGAGCTGCTGCATCAACTCCTCCGCCAGGACCACGTGCGATTCGGCAGCACACTTACTCAGGCCGTCCGGTGGCACCGGGAGTACTGGTCGGCGGACGAGGATCGCTCCCGCCTCAGTTCAGGCGCGGTAGCGGCCGGGCCACTCGCCATGGCGTGCTTCGCCCACGATGCAGGCTTCCCGACCGACGTTGAGTCCGACTACCTTCCCCAAGCTCTCCTGGAAGGAGCGTGGGCAGGCGAGTTCGAGACCTGAGCAACCCAACGGAATGGGACCATCTCAGCCCAAGATACTGACGTCAGCGCCCGCGTCAGCGCGGCCAAGCCCCTATTGGGCCCGGCTCCGGAGCGCTCCAAAATGGGGTCGCACAGCGTGCGCGCGCGCAAAATCGTACCCACCGAAAGCACGTGAATGGGCGCGGCGAATGCGCAAGCCGAACTGCCGTTACCTCTGGGGCGACCAGAACTTGACACCGGTGGAGGGAACACAAGGTGACGATGCAAGTAGCGCGACACTCCAGGACCGCGACCATTGACCAGCTCGCCATCCGGGATCTGACCGACGACTTGGAGGACACCCTCGACAACCTTGGGGGCTCGCCGATGATCTTTGGCCTGGCCGTGAACGAGGCGCAGATGCTCGTGCAAGCACGCCTTTCCATCGATCCGACCGCGGCAGATCAGGGCACTTGGGAAGCAGTGGTGGCGGCCATGCAGGTCAGTCACGCGGCCTTCGCCACGACCACGCCGAACGTCGGCACCGTGGAACTCCGGATCATCGACCAGGTGCGCACGCTCCCCGCGACCGGGCCACAATTCTACGCGAACGCGGGAAACTGGCTCACCGCCCTATGGTTCGCAATCATCTGCCGGGATCAGGCACGTATGACCGAGCTCTGCCAGATCCCGCTGACGACCCTTCGAGCCTCGGGCGTGACGGGCGATGAATACATCTACAACTGGGTCGACACACTGCAGACATATTGGCTGGAGCGACCGGGGTTGGTAGACAAGCTCTCCGCCACCATCGACAACTCATACCCGGAAGTCGCAGCGGTCGCGCCCAGGGACCTGCATCAGAGCATTCTGTATCCGCCCATCAACCTCTTCTACCAGTTCCTGCGAAAGGACCACGCCACCTTCAACTCCGCCCTGCTCGAGGCCTTGCAGCTCCACAAGAGTTGCTGGACAACGGACGAAATGCGGGCGAACGACCTGGGCGGATCGGTAGCCCTCGCCCTCCTGGCCATCACATGCCTGGCATACGATGCAGGCTTCTCGATCAATGTGGAGTCCCACTACCTTCCAAGTCATCTCCTCGACCGCGCGTGGGTCGGCGAGTTCCAAGTCTGAGGTGCGCCGAACCGCTCCCCCAGCCCCGCCACCCGGCACGGTCCCAATGATGGCGCTTGCGGTGATGCCGTATTTTGCGCCTCAGCGTCCAAAGCGCCAAGTGGAGGAGAGCCCAGTGGTGACGAGCGTTCCTCGCCATGAGTTCCCGGTGGAGGCCACCAGGGATGATCTGGCGTCGCTGACCAACAGCACCAATCGGGTACTGGGTCGCCTTGAACGATCGGACATGTCCCGCTCGCGTGCCCTCGATGCCACGCTGACCGTGGCCAAAGCCTCGTGCGCGAGCGATCCCGCTGCCGCCAGGTTCGAGACCTGGGAGGCTTGGGTCACAGCTATGCAGGTCGGCTCTGCATTGTTCACCGCCGGCACGGCGACCGACGGGCCCATCTCGTGCCCGATCGGAGTCGACGGCAAGACCAAGGACCTCCCAGCCACCGGACCTCAGCCCTATCTGCACGTCGGCGCATGGCTTACGGCATGGTACCTCGCCACCATTTGCCGTGAGAACGATCGTCTTGAACAACTGGCAGGCATCCCGGTGTCTTTCCTCCGCCAGTCAGGCGCGATCTTCGACGAATTCCTGTACGACTGGGCGGAGGCTCTCCGGAGTTCCTGGCATGGACAGTCTGAAACCATGTGGAACAAGATCGTGTCTGCGGTCAACGGCACCGATCCAGCCCTGCCGCACAATGCGGACAACGACGTGCTGCTCAACGTCCTGTATCCGCCGCTGGAGCTCTTTCACCTCTATCAACGCCAAGAGGTCGAGCGTTTAAACGCCGCTCTCACACATGCCATCACCGGGCACAAGGAGTACTGGACCACAGACGAAGAACGCGCTCGTAGCGTCGACGGGCTGGTAGCCCTGGCCCCGCTCGCCCTTGCCTGCATGGCACGTGATGCAGACTTCCCCGTCGACGTCGAATCCGACTACCTACCCAAAGAGCTGCTGAAGTTCGGCTGGGTCGGAGAGGTTGACGCCTGAACCTCGCCACCACGGTGATGTCAAACTCAGGTGATGCCTGGCTCCTGCGTCTCTGGGGCCGCTTGGCGTTGCTACGCGACCTTCTTAACGGCCCCATCCTCATGGATCAGGAGGTCAGGAACCTCATCCTCATAGAAACGGATCTGCCCGATGATGCCGTCCCTACTTGCATGCTTCACCAGGCGGCCGAGCAGTTCATACAGTTCAAGCAAGGTTTCCTCGTGCACCTCCTGACGAGCGGTGAGATGCCAAGCGTTGTCCGCACAGACCAGTTCACCTACCAGAGCGCCTCCGATACGCAGCGCGGCACCACGCTCTGCCAACAGAGGCCCGTCGTCTTCGTCTAGATCGCACTCCGCTTCGATACCCAGGTGCCATCGGAGCCCGTCCAGGACCGCTCGTGGTGTCCCCATGGACAAATCAACGGCCAGATCAAGGGCATACACGTCACTCATGGCCCGACCCTATAGACAGCCCGCCTCACACCGGCACCAGAATGTCAGGATGTACACGCGTGGTACGGCGACACCCAAACAAGGCCACCCCGGAATGGAAAGTGAGTCATGCCAGCCCAGGACTACGACAGTCAGCTTCTCGAGTCGGTAGCCGTACGTCGCCGACGGCTCCGCGACGCCGTGCTGTTCGGTGGGCAGCGGCAACGCCGCACCGTGGACGAGCGGTTGGGGAAGGCCTTCGCCGGTGTGGTGATTGCCGCCGTGTTGTGCGCCGGCTGTGTGGGCTGGTCGTTCATTTCGCATCGGGTGATCGGGAAGACCGGATACGGGACGACGTCAGGACCTGTGTCGACGTCATCCGTTCCAGCATCTGAAGCGCCGAAGAATGCGGCTTCGGGCCGATGATAGGTTCGAACGCGTGATTTCCCAGGGGGCTGTGAGTCGTACGGCGTTGAGCCGTATCACGTTGGTCGGCGAGCGGCGCCGTATTGATCTGGTGCTGCCCTCGCAGGAGCCGATCGGGCTGCTTCTTCCTGAGGTGATGCGGCTGTTGGACGACCGGGTCGGTGAACGGCCGCAGGCCCGGCACCTGGTGACCGCCGACGGCAGCGCCCTGGAGCAGGACGCCACGCTGGAGTCCGCAGGGGTGCCCGATGGCGCCGTGCTGCGGCTGGTGCGCATCGAGCATGCACCGTCCGCTCCCGTCGTACATGACGTGAGTGACGAAGCAGCAGACGATCTGGATGTGCGGGCCTGGCGGTGGGGTGCGCGGTCGCGAAGGGTCGTCTCTGCCGGGGCCTGTGTTGTTTGGGCCGTGGCCGCGTCGTTCATCGCCCGCGACGGGTACGAGGCGCGAACCGTCGGAGGCGCGCTGGCTATCGCCGCGGTCGTCGCCGCGGTGGCCGGTGTGCTGCTCGGGCGGGCCGGGCGGCAGGGACTCGCCACGGCGCTGATCGGCGCGAGTGCTGCTGTCGGGATCGTGGGTGCGTGGTCGTTCGCGGATGCCAGCGGGTGGTCTGCGGCTCTGCGGTGGGGCGCCGTGGTCGCGGTGGGGGTCGTGGCGTTGTTGCTGTTCGGTGGGTTCACGCCGCTCGGGCGCGGTGCTCTGGTCGGTGCCGGTGCGCTGGCCGGGGCCGGGGCGTGCTGGGAAGTCGCGCTCGCCCTGCAGTCCGGCGGCGAGCAGGCCGTCGGTTCCGCTCGCGCGGCGGCGCTGCTCGCCGTGGTTTCCGTAGTGGCCTCGGGGGTTCTGCCGCGGCTTGCCTTGATGGCGTCGGGGCTGTCCGGGCTCGATGACCGGCGTTCAGCGGGCACATCGGTGAGCCGGCTGCAGGTGGGGACCGCCATGGCCGCTACGCATCGGGGACTGGCCCTGGCGACGGTGGTGATGGCGGCATCCGGAGCGCTCGCCGGGGTGCTGGTCGTCCGTTCGGTGACGGTGTGGACGGTGCTGCTCGCGGTGACCGTCGCTCTCGTTCTCGCGCTGCGGGCCCGGGCGTATCCGCTGGTGGCCGAGGTCGTCGCGTTGCTGCTGGCGTCGGGTGTCGTCGTGGCGCGGCTGGCCTGGCTGTGGCTGGAGCAGCAGGGCGCCGCGGGGCCGCTCGCGGTGCTGGTGGTGCTGGCGCTGGTGCCGTTCGGTGTGCTCGCCGTGGAGCCGGCCGAGCATGTGCGCGTGCGGCTTCGCAAGGTCGGGGACGTGCTGGAGTCGGTCGGGGTGATCGCTCTGTTCCCGTTGGTTCTCGGGGTGTTCGGGGTGTACGGGCGGCTGCTCGGCACGTTCGCGTAAGGGGGCGGTGATGACGACATCCGGCCGGTGGCAGAACGACGTACTGCGAGAGCTCAACGCGTCCGCCGAGCAACCCGCACCTGACGACGGCCGCTCGCCGTTGCCCGTGCGGCGCCCGGACGAGCAGCGGCCCCACCCGGGGCAGGCGCATGCCCCGTCCCGGCCGGAGGCTTCTCCGGTCGGCGCACAGCCGATGCCGCAAGCGGCGCCGCCCCAGGCCGACCCACCTCAACAGGCGCCGTCGGCCCCGCCCGCACCCGCCCACCCTCATCCCACCAGTCTCTCGCCCGCCTCGCCCCCGCCCAGTCCGCCCCGGCCACCAGTCGCCTCCCCCGAGTCCGTCCCGACCCTCGACCCCCGCCTCGCCTACGCGCTGGGCACACCGCAGCACGGTGACTCGATGGCCCGGCGCACCGGACGCGGTCTACGCAAGCTGGCCTCGTCCGCCGCGCGCGACGTCGGTGAGGAGACCCGGCTCGCCGGACTGTTGCAGCAGCCGGTGACCACGGGCCGCGTGATCGCGGTGACGTCGATCCGTGGCGGCGCGGGCAAGACCACCACCTCCGCTCTCCTGACCCGCACTCTCAGCCACTACCGGCACGACCCGGTCCTGGCCCTGGACGCGGACTCCGCGCTGGGCACCCTGCCGGTGCGCCTGGGGGCCCAGAGCGTGCGCTGGTCGGCCACCGACCTCGCCCAGCTCCTCACCCCGTCGATGCAACTGACCGACGTGACCGGCTACCTGGCCCCGACCGGGGACGGCGGCTGGCTGCTGCCGGCCAGCCAGGGACGCCTCGGCGTCGCACCGCTGGACATCCCGACGTATCGCAAGGTGACGCTCTCGCTGCGCCGCTACTTCGCCGTGACCGTGGTGGACTGCGAGTCGCTGCCCGGCGAGATCGCCCGCACCGCCATGGCCACCGCCCACGCCCGCATCGTGGTCGCGCCACAGACGGCGGAGGGTGTCAACGGCAGCCGGATCGTCCTGGACTGGCTGGCCCAGCTGCCGCAGGACGCGCTCGCTTCCACCGTCGTGGTACTCACCACCAACAGCACCGATCCCAGCCTGGAGTTGAAGGTGGCCATGGCCCATCTGCGCGAAACGGGCGTGACCGTCGTGCACCTGCCCTACGACCGTCATCTGGCGGGCGGCGGCCCGATCCGCACCGACCGGCTCGGCGAGGCCACCCGGCGCGCGGCCACCGAACTGTCCGCCGAGGCGATGCAGCGGGCGGTGCGCGTCCGATGACCCACCACCTGAACCGGACGGCGGTGCGCACCCGGTGACCCAGCGCCTCGTCCACCGCCCGGCCCGCTCGTACCGTCCGCTGCCGCCCGCCGAGACGCGCACCATTGAGCCGCCGCCGAATCTGCCCGAGGGCAAGACCGGCAGCGCCGCCACCGCGCTGCTGCCGATGGCGGGTGTCATGGGCTCGGTCGTGATGATGACGGTGATCCGCTCCAGTCAGTTCGCCGGGCTCGGCGCCGTCGTCCTGGTCATCGCGCTGCTCGGCGCGGTGGCCCTGTTCCTGTCCCAGCGCGGCAAGGCGCAGCGCCAGCGGCGCACCCAGCGCGAGCGGTACCTGGAGTATCTGGAGGGACTGCGGACCGAGTTGGCCGACGCCGAACGCGACCGCCGTCGCGCGGCCCGTTTCCTGCACCCGGACCCGGCCGCCCTGCACGACATCGTGCGTGATCCGGCGCGGCTGTGGGAGCGGCGCCGCTCGGACGCAGACTTCCTTCAGGCGCGTATCGGCGTCGGCGACGTTCCCGTGCAGGACCTGGCCATCGGGCAGAACACGTCCGGCACCGCGATGACCCCGCCCGACCCGTTCATGCTGAACGAGGCCCGTGCCCTCCAGGCCCGCTACGCCACCACACCCGACCACCCGCTGGCTGTGCAGCTGGACCGGGCGGGCAACGTCAGTGTCATCGGTGACCGCGCGGGCGTGCTGCGCATCGCCCGCGCCCTGCTCATGCAGGTGGCCGCCACTCATGCCCCGGACGACGCGGCGCTCGCGCTCGCCGTGCCCGGGGACCGTATCGAGGAGTGGGAGTGGGCCAAGTGGCTCCCGCACGCCCTCGACCCGAACACCACCCCGGACGGGACCACCCCGGCGCGCCGCATCGCCCCCGACCTGAACCAACTGGCCCAGGTGATCGGCGCCGACCTCAAGCAGCGTGCCACCTACGCCGCCGAGGTGCGCCGCGGCCTCGCCGACAAGCGGGCCCTCGCCCTCACCGACCGGCTCCTCGTCGTCCATGACACCTACGGCGAGAACGCCACCGATCTGCCCCGCCCCGACGCGGCCGTCCCGCTCGACGCCATGGGTGTCACCGTGGTCCACCTGCTCGCCGACCAGCGCCACGAGCCCGACCATGTCTCGGTGCGCATCACCGTCGACGAGGACCGGATCGTCGTGGACGATCTGCGCCCCCAGCAGCCCGTACGCACCTCAGGGATCGCCGACGAGGCCGGCCCGGCAGCCGCCGAAGCACTCTCGCGTGTCCTGGCCCCGCTGCGCCTGTCGGCCGAATCCGCGGCCGACGGTGCCCCCGTCGCGGGCCCGGTCGACTTCCCCCACCTCCTCGGCATCGAGGACATGGCCGCCCTCGACCTGCCCCGGCAGTGGGCACCCCGCGGCGAACGGGACTTCCTGCGCGTCCCGATCGGCCTCGACGACCGCCACCAGCCGGTCCTCCTCGACCTCAAGGAGTCCTCCGAACTCGGCATGGGCCCGCACGGACTGTGCGTGGGCGCCACCGGCTCCGGCAAGAGCGAGCTCCTGCGCACCCTCGTCCTCGCGCTCACCGCCACCCACTCCCCCGACGACCTCGCGATGGTCCTGGTCGACTACAAAGGCGGCGCCACCTTCGCCCCGTTCACCGGACTGCCGCACGTCGCCGGTGTCATCACCAACCTGGAGAACCAGGCGGGACTCGTCGAACGCGTCCATACCTCCCTCGCCGGCGAGATCAAGCGCCGTCAGCAGGTCCTGAAGGACGCGGGCAACATCGCCGACATCGGCCACTACCGCGCCCTGCGTGACAGCGAGCGGCCCGATCTCGAACCGCTCCCCCACCTCTTCGTCGTCATCGACGAATTCGGCGAACTCCTCACGGCGAAACCGGACTTCATCGACCTGTTCCTGTCCATCGGGCGCATCGGCCGCTCGATCGGCGTGCACCTGCTGCTGTCCAGCCAGCGCATCGAGGGCGGCAACCTCAAAGGCCTGGAAACATACCTGTCCTACCGCCTGGGCCTGCGCACCTTCTCCGCCGACGAGTCCCGCACGGTCCTGGAGACCACCGACGCCTTCCACCTGCCGCCCCTGCCCGGCTTCGGCTACCTCAAGGTCGACACCTCCACGTACACCCGCTTCAAGGCGGGCTACGTCTCCGGCGCCTACCGCGGCCCGGCGCTCCGCAAGACGACGACCGACGACACGCCCCGCGTATGGCCGTACCCGGCCTTCAACACACCTCAGGCGCTGGAGAGTTCACCGCAGGACACCGAGCCGGCGACGATGCGGGAGCGAGAGACCGGGCCGACGGTCCTGTCCACCGCCGTCGCCCAACTCACCGACGCCGCCCCGACAGTCCGCCGCATCTGGCTGCCCCCACTCCCGCAGGCCGCCACCCTCGACACGGCCGCAGGCCCCGTACAGGCGACGCCCCAAGGCGTACAACTCGCCACAGCCGACGGCGCGTTGCGTGCACCCCTCGGCATCCTCGACGACCCGGCGCGGCAATGGCAGGGCCCCTGGGTCCACGACCTGAACACGGCCGGCGGACACACCGCGATTATCGGCGGCCCGCAGTCCGGCAAGACGACCCTGCTGCGCACCCTCGCCCTGTCGCTCGCGCTCACCCACACCCCCGCCGACGTCGCCCTCTATGGCCTGGACCTGGCCGGCGGCGGACTGAGCGCGCTGGCCGACCTGCCGCACGTGGGTGGCATCGCGGGCCGCGCCGACCACGAACGCGCCGCCCGCACCGTCGCCGAAGTCCGCGCCATGCTGGACCGCCGCGAAACCGCCTTCCGCGAGCACGGCATCGACTCCGTCGACCAACTGCGCGCCCTACGCACCCAGGGCCACCTGCCCGAACTCGGCTCCACGGACATCGTGCTGCTCATCGACGGCTACGGCGCACTGCGCGACGAGTTCGCCCACCTCGACGAGCCGGTCGCCGACCTGCTCAAGCGCGGCAGCGGCTACGGCATCCACGTCGTGGCAGGCATGCTCCGCTGGAACGACGTCCGCATCGCCGCCCAGTCCATGTTCGGCAGCCGCATCGAACTGCGCCTCAACGACCCCGCCGACTCCTCCGTCGACCGCAAACTCTCCGAGACACTGACCGCCGACACACCGGGACGCGCCCTCACCGACGGCAAGCTCTTCGCACACACGGCCCTGCCCCGCATCGACACCAGCACCACCACGACAGACATCGGCCCCGCCCTCGAAGAGGCCGCCCGCACCGTCCGCGCCACCTGGCACGGCGAACTCGCCGCCCCCGTCCGGGTGTTGCCGACACACCTGCCCGCGCAACGCCTGCCGTCCACCACCACGGAACCCCACGCGGTGCCGATCGGTCTCGACCAGGACACCCTCTCCCCCGCCGTCCTGAACCTGTTCGGCGCCGACCAGCACCTGCTGATCCTCGGCGACAACGAGTGCGGCAAGACCAACCTCCTCGCCCTCATCTCCCGCTCCCTGGTCGACCGCCACGGAGACAAGGAACTGGTCTTCGGCGTCTTCGACCCGCGCCGCGGCCTGCGGGGTGTCATCCCCGAGCCGTACCGCGGCGGCTACGCCCACAACGCCAAGCTGGCGAACGCGCTCGCCACCGGCATCGCCACCGAACTGGAAAAGCGCCTCCCGGAAGCCGCCGACCCGGACTCAACAGAAGCCGAACCCACCTTCAAGGGCCCGCGGATCGTGATCCTCGTCGACGACTACGACATCCTCACCGCAGCCGGACAGCACCCCCTGGACCCGTTCCTGCCGTACATCTCCTCGGCCCAGGACATCGGCCTGCACTTCGTCGTCACGCGCCACGTCGCGGGCTCCTCCCGCGCCCTGTACGACCCGTTCCTGATGGCCCTGCGCGAGACCGGGGCCACCGCCCTGGTCATGACCGGCGACCGCAGCGAGGGCCAACTCCTGCCCGGCCTCTACGCCTCCCAACAGCCGCCCGGCCGCGGCACCCTGGCCCGCCGAGGACGCCGCCACCAGCTCATCCAGACCGCCCTCGCGCCCGAAGCCGAGGAGACACCGGCGTGACCCAGGACGTCATCGCCCTCACCCCGAAGATGCCCGACCCCGCGGCCCTCCTCGCCGCCCTGCACGCCGGCGGCCCCGACCTCACCCTGACCACTACCGACGACGACGCGGTCATCCACCTGTGCACCCCGGAAGGCCGCCCCCTGGTCTCCGTCGAAGCACCGGTCCTCGTCCACACGACGGGCGAGGCGGAACGCCTGCTTGGCCCGGAAGTCGACGCCCCCGAACCACCGTTCTGGTGGACCGAACTCCGCGCCTCCACCGCCGCCCCCGAGGCGGAGACCCTCGCCACCTCGGTGGCCGCCCGCCTGAAGATGCTGCTGGGCGGCACCACCTGGCCTCGGGGCACGCACACCACGTCCGTCGTAGAGGCGGTCGACTCGCCACCGGACGACATCACACCAACGCCCGCCGCGGCGGGCGCGCTACCCATCGTGGACGTCCTGACCGACTCCACGGCGGTCGTCATCGCGGACCGGCCCGTCCTGGGCCTGACCACCTGGCTCGCCGACGTCCTGCGCATCGCGACCGCGGCCAACCGCGCCCTGCACATCGTGACACCACCCCACACCCGCCTCACGCTCCCCCTACGAACAGCGCTGGGTGGCGCCCCCAACCGCTGGGTCGCCCAACACCCGGAGGGCGGCTACTACGACGGCCTGTCCGGAGCCGAACTCACCTGGCGAGAGGGCACATTCGCACCGGCCGGCGCCGGCAAAGTCGCCGCCGCTTTCACGGCCGGCACCGCCGCCCCGGCGCATGAGCACCAGCTGACGGTGTCCTTCCGCACGCTGCAGGCATCCGACGCGGACCTGACTCTCGGCGCCTCACTGGAGGCCGCCTGGCGCCACCTGCTGGGCACACCGCCGACTGGCTGGGGCACCGCCGAACCCATCAACCTCCCCTGGTCGCCCCGCCAGTTGACCGACCTGGCCCGCGACCGCGCCCCGGAACCCACCCACACGCTCGTGATCGGCACTCCGGACCGCCCGGCCGTCGCCACCCACCGCACCACACGCACCACGACAGGCATCGCCGAGGACATCACCCTCACGGTCGGCTACCACGCCGACGAGCCGGTCCCCCTGGCCGCCATCGAGCCCCTCGCCGCCGAACTCGTCGACGACCATGGCCTGGCCACGATGCTGACCACACTCCGCATGGCCCGCGCCGACCTCACCCTGCCGCCGCTCCTGACGCCCCCACCCCTCCCGGTGACATTCACCCTCGGTGCGTCCGACGTCCGCGCCATCGGTCTCGCGTACGCCCGCCGCCCACCACTCGCGATCAAGCCAGTACAACTCGGCACCGCCGCGGCGCCATCTCTCCACTACCCGCTGGGCGATGGCACCAGCGCCGACGCCTGGGCAACGCTCCACACCCTGACCAGCCACCTCAAAAGCCGTACCGGCACAGCAGAGCTGCGGTAGCCACGATATGTCGGCCACCGATGCAGCTCGGCGCCCGAGCCCGATGGACACCCACTTCTTGAGCTCGGCGTCTTGATCCCCATCCGCTCTCGACAGCCCCGAGGCTCCCTATGGCCGACGAAGCCGAGATTCTGTATCAGAAGACCGTCATACTCGTTTCGCCGGAGGGCGAGATCGCCGGCCATCTGTTCGCCGCAATGTCCGGGCCCGGCTACACCGTCCGTATCAGCTGGAATGAACACGCTTCGGAACACACGGCCTGGAATCTCTTTGTTGCCCTCGTCAACGTGCGACGAGACCTGGAGAACCACGGGCTGATCCCTGCAGTCGAGGGAGCTTGTCGTGATGTCTACCCCAGCAGGATGGCGCTTGAAATGGGCGGAGGGCGACGGGCCCAGCTCTGGACAACGCCCTCCATTCGGCCGTCCACCGTTGACGTGTTCGCGGACGTCCCACCCCCTGGCTGGGTTCGCCTGTCGAGCGTAATTGATCAAGAAAATGCCCACACAGAACGCAAGAGTCGGAGTATTGGATGACCGGCGGTGGGTGCCATTGCCCGGGCCGCCATGAGGACCGCTCGACGGCATGCACACCCGCGTCCTGGAATGTGCAGAACGACGGATCCGCGAACGAGACGACAAGCGACCACGCCTGGGTGCAATTCCTGCGCAGGGATCGTTCCGCCTGCTCAGCGCATCGGGCCGGGCGTTGGTTATTCCGTGGTTTCGCAGCGCGCAGGTCCGTAGAGTCGGCCGGACCAACAACGAGCGGGGGTGGAGCCAATGAAACTGGCCGAGGCACTGGCAGAGCGGGCGGATGCAACACGACGCGTCGAGCAGCTGCGCGCACGCATCGTCGACAACGCGCGCTATCAGGAAGGCGAGACGCCCGCGGAGGACGCGCCGCAGCTGCTGACCGAGGTCGGCGAGGTACTGGACCGCCTCGAACTGCTGATCCGACGGATCAACCGCACCAATGCCACCGTGCGAATGGGCGAGGACAGCACGCTCACCGACGCACTCGCACGCCGGGACGTGCTCCGCCTGCGCCACTCAGTCATCACCAAGGCGGCGGACTCGGCCGCAGGATCGGGCAACCGGGGGTACGGCCGACAGCTGCGCTCCGAACTGGTGATGCTCTCCGCGCTCTCGGTCGCCGAACTGCGCACACAGTCCGACGTCCTCGCGCGGGAGATCCGTGAGATCGACGTGCGTATCCAGCGTGCGAACTGGGAGGTCGATCTGCTGGACTAGAAGGTCCACGGAGGTCATGACGATGTGGAGCAGGTAGCCGTGTCGGAGGCGTGCACACACCGAGGGCCGGCGGTTTCCGGCCCACTCCTGGCGCGTGAAGAGCAACGCGGGGGTTCGACTCCCCACGAAACAGTGCAGCTCAGCACCGCGTACAGGTGACAGTGCACCGCGCACAGCACATCACCACGTGCAGATCCGAGACGGTGAGGGTGGGCTCGGGGCTCCCCACATCACACACGACAAATCCGGCGAGCGGCCACGGCGCACTGCCTGTTGGAGAGGTGTCGCTGCAAGCCGCTGGGTACCTTTTCGTCCGTGACTGACGACATACAGCAGGCGCAAGCCATGGAGGAACGCCAGGTCGCTGACGCCTGGCGCCGTATCCAGTCGTGGCTGCATCAACACGCTCCGGCGACCACGGACAATCTCCTGCCCGGAGCATCCGATACAGAGATAGATGCCCTGCAGCAGGAACTGGGCGTGCGCATCCCGGCGGGTCTCAGGGCATATGGCGCCACTGCTCGGGGGTGCAGCCCGGCCCGCAGGGGCAGTTCTTGTTGGGCAACTGGGCGCCGATGAAGTTCGATTCAGTGATTCGAAAGTATCGGAGCATGCTGGAGATGCAGCAGCATGAGAACGAGTTGAGTCATCGTCGCGGTGGGACACATGAGGAGTTCCTGCTCTGGCGCGCTTCATGGATCCCGTTCTGCTCAGAGATAGACCGCCTGTTCGGCCTCTGCCTGGATGCGGAAACGGGGAAGCTGTGGTCGTGGAGCAAGTATGCCGGGCGGGCTGTGGAGTTCGCGTCACTGTCGTGCTACTTGGAGGAGATGGCCGACATGCTCGACGTACCGTCCTTGGCCACTGGCGCCACACCCGGGTTGATCAACGGAGCGCTGACGTGGGGCACCCCCACGGACCCTGATGAGCGGGCATTGTGGCGGCCACTTGCCGGGTGAGACGTACGAAGGCCGTCGCACAGGTGAGCCTCCGCACATCGCGTACTGCTGGCTGATCACCTTCCAGGCACTGGCGGCGCTTGTGACGTGCAGCGCTCGAAGCCGAGGCTGCTGAGAGAGAACGCGTCGTTCGTGCCACCTCTGAGGCCTCCCAGATCCCCAGGCCAGGGTATCGAGGCCCTGGAAAGGCACGTGCCGCCAGGTGCCGCGGCCGCGAACAGGGCGTTCCTGCAAGGCCATTGGGCGTGCCGCGGCTGCGCCGCCTCGACGAGAACGCTCAGAACCAGACACGTCGCGGCCGCACGGCCCCTCACCGGGCAGCCAGGCGATGTAGGGCTGACCACCGCTGCCCAGCGGCTGATCCGGGACCAGCGTCGCCGGCAGCACGACCAGGACGGCAGCGCCACTTGGTGACGTACATCGTGTGTCGGTACTCCATCACACCGCGGATGCAGTCCCCCGCGTAGATGGAATGCTTCTGGACCCGGTTCTCCGAAGGTCCCGGCCCTCGATCCGAGCCGAGAGCCCGTCCCGCCGAAGCACAAAGCACCAAGCACCAAGCACCTCGAACAGGCCTTCCTCCGGCCCGCGTTCGCCGGAGCGCCCCGTCAAGACCGCTACCGGAACGGCACGTTACGTCGACCCCAGCGGCCCGCGCGGAGCACGAGGTGACAGCCCCTCAGTCTGCCCGCAAAGATCCCGCAAAGTCCGATCCCACAACTGCCCCTCACGGCACATCCGTGTAATGGTCATCCAAGTCACCTCTCGCTCCCACGTCACCGCAGCCGCGTGCCGGAGCCGGTCAGGTATCCGCACGCGGCCGAGTCATCAAGAGACCTGCTGTCCGCTCGGGAAACGCGTCCGCACCGTCGTGCCAGAAAGGTGTCTCATACATGCCCGAGATCACACGTCGTCGACTGCTCGGATCCATGGCCGGTACCGCCGCCGGCGCGCTCATCGCCTCGTACCTGCCGCCCAATCTGCAAGCGGCGGCGGCCGCGACGGGCAGACCCGGCTCCCTGAGCGACATCGAGCACGTGGTCATCCTGACGCTGGAGAACCGCTCGTTCGACCACTACTTCGGCTCGCTGGCCGGGGTCCGCGGATTCGACGACCCGGACGCGCTGAAGCTCCCGGACGGCAAGTCCGTCTTCTACCAGCCGGATCCGAAGAACCCGGACGGCTATCTGCTGCCCTGGCACCTGGACACCCACCGCACCAGCGCCCAGGCCATCCCCTCCACCAGTCACGCCTGGTCCGTGCAGCACGAGGCCTGGAACAACGGCAAGATGGACAACTGGCTGCCCGCTCACCGGCGAGCCGACGGCGACGCGGTCGGGCCGTACACCATGGGCTATTACGAATGGCAGGACATTCCCTTCGACTACGCGCTGGCCCACGCGTTCACCTTGTGCGACGGCTACTTCTGCTCCCTCATGGGCCCGACCTGGCCGAACCGCCTGTACCTGATGTCCGGCACGATCGATCCGGACGGCGCGGCGGGCGGCCCGGTCATCAGCAACGTCGTGCCGCAGCCGTACCGCTGGAAGTCCTATCCCGAGCAGCTGGAGGAGGCGGGGGTGAGCTGGCGCGTCTACCAGGACGAGGACGACTACGGCTGCAACCCGCTGGAGTTCTTCCAGACGTTCCAGGACGCCAGACCCGGCTCGCCGCTGCACACGCGGGGCATGCGGATCGGCCCGGCGGATCAGTTCGAGTACGACGTCAAGCGCGGCCGGCTGCCCGCCGTCTCGTGGATCATCCCGACGTCGGAACAGTCCTCCCACCCGGCGTATCTCCCGGCCGCCGCGGCCGACTTCGTGGCAAGCAAGCTCGAGGCGGTTGCGTCCGACCCGAACCTGTTCTCCAAGACCGTCTTCATCATCAACTACGACGAGAACGACGGGCTGTTCGACCATGTGCCGCCGCCCACACCGCCGGCCGGGACCCCGCACGAGTTCGTGGGCGGGCTGCCCATCGGCGGCGGGTTCCGGGTGCCCTGCACGATCGTGTCGCCGTGGACGCGCGGCGGGCACGTGGCGAGCGAGGCGTTCGACCACACGTCCACCCTGCAGTTCCTGGAGCAGGTCACCGGCGTGCGCGCGGCCAACATCACGGACTGGCGGCGCGAGACGTTCGGCGACCTGACGTCCGCGCTCGGCATGAAGGTGCACAAGCGGTTCCCGCCCATGCCGCCCACGCTGCCGTCGTTCTGGCTGGCGGAGTACGAGGCCGGGAACCTGCCCGCGCCGACGCTTCCCGGCACGGACCAGACGCCGCCGCACCAGCAGCAGTCGCCGTCCCCCATGCCGTCCCAGAAGAACCCGGGCCGGCGCCGGGGCGGCGCCCTGCGTGAGTCACCCAGCCGCCTGGACGAGGTCCGTACCAGCGCCCGCGACGACTATCCCGACCGCGGCAAGGGCACCAACTTCCCCGGCATCATGGAGGCGGTCTCCAGCCAGAGCCACCTGGACGCCGCGGCGGACACGACCACGCCCGCCGTGTATGTCGCGTCGCTCGGCGGCGGGCTCGCGATCCTCGACCGGTCGTCCGGCACGCTGATCGCCGCGGTCAAAGGGTTCACCAACGCGTACGGCATCACGGCCGCCGCGGGCAAGGTGTACGTGGCGAACTCCGGCACGAACACGGTCGCGGTGGTCGACCGGGCCACCAACAAGATCACGAAGAAGATCACCGTCGGCGTGTACCCGCACGGCGCCGCCGCCTCGCCGGACAGCACCCGCGTATACGTGGCCGACACCGGCCCGGACACCGGCTCCGGCGGCTCGCGGGACATCTCGGTGATCGACGTCGCGACCGACACGGTGACCGCCACATACCAGGCCGGTGAGGCCCCGTACACGATCGCGGTGTCCCCCGACGGCGCCCGGCTGTACGTTCCCTGCAGCAACGGGCTGTACGTTCTGGACGCGGCGGACGGCCGTCGGCTGACCGTCCTGAGCGAGCTGTCCCGCGCCCGAGGCGCCACGCTGAGCCCCGACGGCAGGTCCTGCTACGTCACTCTGCCGATGGACGACCGCGTAGCCGTGGTGGACACCGCCACCGGCAAGGTAACCAAGCGCATCACGACCGGCCGCGCCCCGTGGAACGTGGCCTTCACCGGCAACGGCTCGCACGCGTACGTCACCAACGCCAACGACGACACCCTGTCGATCATCGACACGTCCCGCCCGGCCGTGACCGGCACCCTGACGGTCGGCCACATACCCACCGGCATCATCGGCGACGGCACCGACATATGGGTCACCAACAACACGTCCAGCACGATCATCCGCGTGGACACGACGACCAACACGGTCTCGGCAACCACCCCCCTGGGCTTGAGCAACGAGCCCACTTCCCTGGTGATCGCCTAGCGATCACCCGCCCCCGGCCGGGAGCGACGGTGACAGAACGCCGAACTCCTGGCCCGCAGCCGCCAGCGGCACCTGGTGGACGTGACGCACGCCGGGGGCCGGCCGCGGCTGATCGTGCGGCTGCGTTCGAGGCGCGGTTGCGTGCTCTGGCGGCGGTGGCGAGGGCGGTCGGATCGTCCGAACGCGCCCTTGTCTTGGGGCGTGTTTGCCCGTTTCGGCCAGGTGATCTCGGGTGGTGCGGGAGTGTGCCGTCCGGGGTCGCCGCGGCCTCTTGTGTCTTCTTCAATCTCTTGGCGTGTTGGGATGTTTGTTGTGTCTGATCTGCCGTTCAACCCGGAGTCGTCGCACGAGTTGGTTCCTCGTCCTGCTGTGACGGTGGATGCATTGCGGGCTGCGGTGGTTCGTCTGGATCCGGCGCAGACAGTGGTGTTCGACAGGGAGTTGTCTGAGGTCAACTCTCCCGCGTCGTCGGATCTTCCGTTGCGGACGTTCTTGACCCGTTGGGCGGTGTGGGTGGAGCGGTATCGGGTGCCGGCGACCGCGGCCCGGATCCGTGAGCTGGAAGTGGCGATGGGCGCGGCGAAGACGGATGAGGAGGCACGTGCGGTGGCGATCGAGATGAGCGAACTGCTGCACAAGGTGTCGGCTGACCTGCCGTTGCCGTGACGGACTGGGAGTTCGAGTACGACGGGCATGCCAGGTCGTCGTTGCAGGGCTTTTCGGTGGAGCAGCGGGTGGAGTTGGATGGCATTGCTCGGCGGCTCACGGAGCGGGCGGCGTTCATGTATCCGCGCGATCCGGAGTACGGCGATCCTGGGGTGAGCGATCTGCTCATGCATCCGGAGGGGACGTGGGTGGTGTCGTACCAGGTTCACCGGCCGCGCCGGCGCGTATACATCGTGCAGATCACTGGGCCGTCTGCCTGACGCGCGACAGCGCCCCCACACCCGATTGGGGTGGAGGCGTTGTCTTGTTTGCCGGTCGACACCATGGCGGGCACCGTCGAGGAGCACGAGCCGGGGCCGCCACTCTCTTCACGACGCGACAGAGGCAGACGTGACCATCCCCGAGCGCACGAGGAGCACCGTGCCTTCCTGCGGGTTCTGCGCGCCCTGTGAGGATTCTCCACCGAGAGAGCCGGACTCAGCACCACCGCCCCGTGGGCGGCGGGCGCCCACCATGGCCCCGATCGGCCTCGCCTGCCTGGTCGGCGAAGGCTGCCGCCCCACTGCACGACTCAACCGTGCGCAGGTCAGCGCAGCTTGTTCACCGCCGTCACGGTCGTCTTCTTGAAGTCGGCCACCTGAGCGTCGCGGTAGGAGCCCATCTGGCCCCAGCGCACCACCGTCACGACGTTTCCGTCACGGCCCACCGAGAACAGGTTGATGTCGGACGCACCCCACGTGGCCGTGGTGTGCACGCCGTAGACGTGCGCGCCTTCCTCCACGGGGAGCCGGCCGTAGTACTTCTGGGTGGCGCTCACCTCGGGGTACTGGTTCATCACCGCAGCTGCACACCTGCCGAGGTCCTTGCGCAGCAGCGCCGCGAAGTCCTTGGCGCGTTGCACGCTGCGCTCGACCACCGTCACCTGGAGCGCCGTGGCATCGAGGTCGGTGTAGTAGGCGCGGTGCAGGGAGGTCGACGGCAGCGCCTCACCCACGCACATCGGCAGCGGGTCCGGCTGTCCGGCCGTGACCGGACCCGCGTACCAGGGCGACGATGGGTGCGGCGGCAGCTGGGACGGGGACAGGAACCGCGGCGTCCCGGACGCGAATGCGGAGGCGGTCGTCGTCGCGGCGACGCCCACGGTGGCGGCCGCCACCACGGTCAGCGTCAACAGGCCTCTACAGATACGGGAGTTGCGGGGTCGGGAGGTGGTGAGACGGGTGCGGGTGCGGGTGTTCGTCATCGGCGCGTTCCCCGTGTGCTCGTGCATGTCGTCCCACATGCTGGTTCCAATTGGCCGGACTGCTCTGTACGACCAGTGACCCGGCATACCCGTTGCCCCGGTTTACGTCACAACCGTGTCACCGGATTCATCCGCTCGTGGCGGCCACTCGGGCCTGCGCGCACTCCCGCCCATCCTGGTACTGCCCAACACCTGTACGCCAAGCCGTAGTTGATATACGTTCGCCTCGCCCACCGGATATGAATCGTTTCACACATCCCCTGTCGCAGAAGACCGAGGCCCATGACAACGAGCCGCTCCCGCACGAACGACGCGAACACCCCGAACGACCAGACGCCCGCCCCCAGCGCCCGCCCCACCCGCCGCGCGGTCATCGCGTCCGGTGCCGCCGCGGCGACCCTCACCACCGTCGGCACCTCACGCGCCACCGCGGCCCCCGCAAAACCCGCCCCCACCACAGCGGCCGCGACGGCCGCGAGCGAGGCCGCCGGGCCGCCGCGGGCCGGTACCGGATGGCAGCGCTACGTCCAGGCGCCCGCCTCCCGGACCGTGCGCCCCGTCCGCGTAGTGACCCACAGCGGTGATGTCACCGCGCCCGCGGCGCTGCTCACGGCCGGGGGCCGCGCCACCTCTCTGCGCCGGGCCGAGCCCGCACCCACGCCGCGCTGGCCCGACGGCACCACCGCGCAGGCCTCCTCCACCCACGCGGGCAACAACGGCAGCGACGGCACGCCTCGTACGTACGATGCCTCGCACGCCGTGGACGGCGACCGGGACACCTTCTGGAACGACGACACCGAGGGCGCCTTCCCCGACGTGCTGACCATCCAGCTGCCCGAGGAGCGGGAGCTGTCCGGCATCACGGTGATCTCCAATCGGGACGGCGTACCGCGCGCGTTCACGGTCGAGGCCTGGTACGACGATGCCTGGCACGCCGCCGCAACAGTCTCCGACAACGATGTCATCCAGTGTGCGGTCCCCTTCAGCACCACCGTCTCGGCGTCGAAGGTGTCGAAGGTGCGGATCACCGTGACGGCCGTGCAGCAGACCTCGCAGGGTGCGTTCACCCGGATCAACGAGGTGTGGCCCGAGCCCGTCGAGGCGGAGGAACTGCCCAGTGTCACGCTCGACTTCGGGAAGGTCGTCGTCGGGTACCCGCGGGTGCGTTTCCGTTCCGCGTCGGACAACTCCCCCGGTGTCCGGCTCGCCTTCTCCGAGACGCGCCAGTTCCTGACGGAGCGCAGTGACTTCACGCGCTCCGACCAGGCGGGCGGCGCGGGACAGGGCGCGGACTCGTTCGCCGTGCCCGCCAAGGGCGCCGACTGGACGGACCACAAGGGCTTCCAGGCCGGCGAGAAGGTCTTCGCGGACGGGCTGCACGGCTTCCGCTATCTCAAGATCACCCTGGACGCGCTGGCCTCGGACGCGCCGGCCGCGCAGCCATGGGGACGGGTGGACATCGACGCGGTGAGTCTGGAGTTCACCGCCTACCTCGGCACCCCGAGCACCTACCGCGGCTGGTTCCTGTGTTCCGACGACGCCCTCAACCGCTACTGGTACGGGGCGTCGTACACCAACGAACTCGTCACCGACACCTTCCGCCGTGACGACGTGGACCCGCGAGACGCCTGGAGCGACACCCTCGAGGGGAAACTGGTCCTGCACGACGGGCCCAAGCGGGACCGCGACCCCTACGTGGGGGATCTCGCGGTGTCGGCACGCAGCCTCTACCTCACGCACGACGACGCCGCGGCCGCCGCCCGCAATGTGCTCGCCGACCTGGCCGAGCACCAGCGCGCCGACGGCTGGATCCCCCCGGCCTCCATCAACAAGTACACGCTCCCGCTGTTCGACTATCCGCTGTGGTGGGTGACGTGCAGCTGGGACTACGTGCTCTACACCGGCGACCGAGGCTATGCGAGCGGCTACTTCCCGCATCTGAAGAAGGTCCTCGACACCTGGCACCCGAGCGTCACCGACGACGCGGGGCTCCTCAGCAAGGGGCTCAACCACACTGGCGGGTACGGGGATTACGCCTTCCTCGATCGCACGGGCCGGATCACGTACTACAACGTCCTGTACGTCCAGGCGCTCGGTGACGCCGCCCGCCTGGCCCGCTGGCTGGGGCACTCCGACGACGCGGCGCGCTGGGAGAAGCGGGCCGGGCAGGTCGCGGACGCGGTCAACTCCCACCTGTGGGACGAGGCGGCGGGGGCCTACCTGGACTCGGGGACGGGGCCGGTCCGCCATGCACAGGACGGCAACGGGCTGGCCGTGGTGGCGGGTGTCGCGGACGCCGCGCGCACCTCCTCACTCCTGGCGCATCTCGACGCCACCACGCGGCTGCCCTACGGCAACGCCTTCATGGACAACGACACCATCTTCGGTGGTGCCTCGCGACGGGTGTACGCGTTCACCTCCTATCCCGAGATCGTGGCCAGGTTCGAGAGCGGGCACGCCGGCTCGGCACTCGACCAGATCCGTCGCACCTACGGGTGGATGGACGCACACGACCCCGGCATCACACACTGGGAGGGCATCGGGCCGGACGGCATCCCCTACGAGGACGCGTACACGAGCATGGCGCACGGCTGGTCGACCGGGGTACTGCCCGCCCTCACCCACCAGCTGCTCGGCGCGCGTCCGACGGCACCGGGGTACGCCACGTAGCAGGTGCGGCCGATACCGGGCGACGTCGCCTGGGCGCAGGGACAACTACCCACTCCACACGGCCCGTTGACGGTCTCCTGGCAGGTCTCGGGCGCCACCACGACCGTGTCCGTCCAGGGACCCGACGGCACCAGGGGGACGGTCGCCCTCCCGGGCGCCAGCGAGCGGGTGACAGTGCGCGAGGGGCGCACCGTCCTGTGGGACGGACAGCGGGGCAAGACCTCCTCGGTCGATACCGCGGACGGGCGGGTCACCGTCGCGCTCACCGGCGGCAACGCGCGCACCTTCACCGTCGTACGGGCCGACTGACCCGGCCGCGTCCACCGTCGCACGAGCCGACCGGCTCGGCCGCACCGCGCACTGCCCGCGCGCACGGCGCCGGCCCTCGCTCACCCCACCCGCAGCCATCCCGCACAGGAGTACGCATGCCGCATCACACACCACAGGGACCCGGACGCCGCAGCATCATCGCGGCGGGGGCCGGCACCGCCGTCGTGGCAGCCGCGGGCCTCCCGGCCACCGCCGCCGCAGCGCTGCCCGGGGCGGAGCCGGGCGAGCACGTCACCGCGTCGCCGAAAGCACCGGCCGGACGCTGGGACCGCTTCAACCTCTCCCCCGCGAGCCGCACCGTCCGGCCGGTGGCCGTGCACAGCACCACCGGGAAGGTGACCACACCAGAGGTCCTCGCACCCGGCCAGCGAAAAGGGGCGCGGGGCCGGTACGCCCGGCTGAGCGGGCAGGGGTCCACCGTCACGCTCGACTTCGGCAAGGAGGTCGGCGGCTTCGTCACCCTGCATGTGGCGCCGACGACCACCTCAGGCCAGACCCTCGGCCTGACCTACGCCGAGCTGTCCACCTACATCAGCGCCACCACCAGTGACGGCTCCAACGGCGGCACCAACCACGAGCCGCCGGTCCGCTATTCGGCACAGCCCGGCACGGCGGTGCGCACCCGCCTCGACGCACCCACCGGGGGAACGCCGCCGGGCTCCTCCGCCGCCTCCCAACTGCGCGGAGGGTTCCGCTATTTGACCGTCATCAACACCACGGACGGCGACCTCGACCTCACCGCCGTAGAGGTGGACATCACGTTCGCTCCGAACGTCATCGACCTGCGGGCCTATCCCAACTACTTCCACTGCGACGACGATCTGCTCAACCGGATCTGGTACGCAGGGGCGTACACCGTCCAGACCAACATCATCGCCTGCGACCAGGGCCGCGTCTGGGGGCCTCCCGAGACCGGCTGGAACAACGCGGCGACGGTCGGCGAGCAGGGCGCCACGGTCCTGGTCGACGGCGCCAAGCGGGACCGGACGGTGTGGCCCGGCGACCTCGGCATCTCGGTACTCACCGACTATGTGTCGCTGGGCGACCTGGGCACCGTGCGCAACTCCCTGCGCACCCTCTACAACCACCAGGCCGCATCCGGCGCGCTGCCCTACGCAGGGCCCGCCGTCAACTTCATCGGAAACTCCGACGCGTACCACCTGTGGACGCTCATCGGCACGGCCCTGTATGTCCAACTCAGCTCGGACACCGCATGGTTGGCATCCATGTACGACGCCTACCGCACGGCCATGGCCTACATCGTCGCCAAGCTCGACACCGATGGCCTCCTCAACGTCACCAGCAGTGCCGACTGGGCACGCGGGGACTCCGACGGCAAGAACCTCGAGGCCAACGCGATCATGTACCGGGCCCTGGTCACCGGCAGCACGCTCGCCGTGTCGCAAGGGGACACCGCGTCCGCCGGGCGCTGGACGTCACTGGCCGCCGCCCTCAAGTCGGCGGTGGAGAAAGGCGGTTACTGGGACGAGGACGCCGGCCTGTACCGCGACAAGCCCTCCGGCGCCGGTGCCGCACTGTATCCGCAGGACGGCAACGCGCTCGCCGTCTGGTTCGGCCTGGTCCCCACCCCGCAGCGGGCGGCCGTCATCAGCGAACGTCTGGCCGCCCGCTGGACGGGCGTGGGCGCACCCAGCCCGGAGAAGAGCGCCGACTCGGTGCACCCCTTCCCCGGCGGCATGGAGGTCCACGCCCACTTCCTCGCCGACCACGCGGACAGAGCCCTCGACCTGATCCGCCGCCAGTGGGGCTTCATGCTCAACACCCCTACGGGCACGGCGAGTACGTTCTGGGAGGGATACCGCCGCGACGGGACCTCGGACTACGGCGGCTCGTACATGAGCGCCGCGCACGGCTGGTCCACCGCCCCCACCTCGGCGTTGACCTGCCACTTCCTGGGCATCGTTCCGGCCGAGGACGGGCCGGGTCACGTCATCGCCCCACATCCGGGCGACCACCGCTACGCCGAGGGCCGACTGGTGACCTCGGACGGCGTCATCACGGTGTCCTGGCACCGGGCCCACGACGGGGACTTCACTCTCACCGTCGATGCCCCGGCCGGCGCCGTGAGGGAGATCGCCGTGCCGCTTCCGCGCCAGGGCGACTGGGTGGTGCGTTGGGACGCCGCCACACTGTGGCGGCGCGACCATACCGCGCGCGATGTCCGCGTCACCGACGGCTCCGTCCGCTACAGCGGGGTGCAGGGCGGACGCCACACGGTGACGGTCCGGCCCGCCTGACCGAGGCGCCGGGCCGGAGCTCGGCGCAGATCACGCATCGGCTCCCAGGGGACGCTCCCCCTGGGAGCCGCCCTCTGAGGCCGCCGGAGTCGGCGGCCGCGTGCCGATACGGCGGGGTGTGCTCCTCGATGCCGATCCCCTGCCGGAGAAAGTCGGGGTGCGCCACCATCACCCGTTGGAGCCTTCGCCGGCGAAGCTCCGCAAAGAGGACGGACACCTCCCGGGCGTCCAGATGCCCGGTCCCGATGGCCAGGTCGGACTCGGCGACCACGTCGAGGACGTGAAGCGTCTGCGCGCACAACCGATCGCCGTCGAGGATGCCGACCGGGGGCCCAAAGCCCGGCTTTGCGGCCATCTCCTGATGCACCCCGCTCCACTCGGGAGCGGCGTAGCCCGGCGCAAGACGCTGATCCGCACGTTGTGCACGACTGTCCAGCGTGGGCATCCACACCCGCCTGAAGGCACGCCGGAGAGACCGCCTGAGTGGAGCGCTCCAGGAGTACCAGCACGTTGCTTGAACCGCGCGGATGGAGTTCCCGGCAGGTGCACTCTTCGAACTGCGCGCCAAGGCCCCCTCCTGGACCTCCGTGCCGCCTGGCGACGCCCGGTCCTCCTCACCAACCCGGCCGCGATCACCGTCGGCTTGGCGTTCCTCACGGTGACGCTCGTCCTGCCGCACTGACGCCCCGTTAACGATCAGTTCGAGCCAATTCCACCCAGCCGTCGACCAGTTCACTTTACCGACCTTTGACATTTTCTTGGGGCTGCTTTTACGCTCAATCGGGCGGTACGGATCTTGGTCGTCGTACCGCTGTCCCCACCACATTTGCGGAGGTCGACATGGAGAAGCTCGTCAAGAAGATGGCCCAGGACGCCAACTGGCAGGGCTGGGTCGCCGCCAACTCGGCGACCGCCGCCAAGGACGGCTGCATCAGCGCGGCCCCCAAGGCGGGCTGCATCAGCGCCGCCCCGAAGACCGGCTGCATCTCCTGAAGCAGGACGCACCCGGTCGCACGATCAAGGACTGCCCCTGAGCACCGACCCGGGTGACAGCGGCGGCCCAGGGCGGGCCGCGGCCGGAGCGACAGGACCGGCCGCGGCCCGCACCCAGGCGACGTACGGGCGACAGCGAGCGCCCCCCCCCCGATCCTTCGAGGACGACCATGGACGGTCAGCCGACTGCCGACGTCATAGAGCAGGTCAAGGACATACCGATCTACCGCGAATCCATCGCGCGCGGCCACTTCCCCGTGCTGGAGAAGCCCGAGATCGCCCGCGGCTTCCCGGACAACTGGATGACGCCACGGCTGGAGGCCGCCCTCGCGGCCGGCGCGGCGGAGTACGTCCTGTCCACCGGCACCAACCACGCGCGGATGCAGCTCATCCGCCCCCCGTACTTCCTGCTCCGCTCCTACTACCGGCTGTGGAGCGAGCACCCCGACATCGCGCACACCTGGCGGGACGGCTGCCGACGCGCCTCCCTCACCACGGTTCTGGCCACCGAACACGTGGCCCGCGTGAATGCGAAGAAGCTCGACGCAAGCGCCAGCGGCTCGGGCGCCGAACCCTCCCTCGAGGAACGGCGGTTGGACGAGCGCACCGTCTATCTCAACCTGCGTCTCGACCCCGCCCTGTGGGAGCGTGCCGATGTCGAGCGCATGCTCGGCGAGCTGCGCGCGATCGCCGCATCCCACCCCGAAGGCCGCTACCACCTGGACTGCTCCGGCTACCACCTGGCACACCTCGTGCGCCACGCCGAGGACGCCGGACTGTGGGAGAGCCCGGAGTCGTTCCCGCGCCCGGCGAGCATCATCACCGCGTACGAGTACACGCCGCGCAACGTACGCCGCTTCCTGGAGAGCCGGTTCGACTGCCCGGTCGTCGACCTCTTCGGCAGCACCGAGCTCGGCTACCTCTTCTACAGCGACCGCACCGGCAGTTACCGCCCGTACCTGGAGGGGATGAGCGTTGAGCTCCTCCCCGTCGCCCCGGGCAGCACCCTCTACTCCCTCATCGTCACCAGCGTCCGCAACCCGCACATGCCACTGGTCCGCTATCGCTCCGGCGACTGCGCCCGTACGCGGGACGGCTCGCCGGACCCCGAGAAGATCGTGTCGTTCTGCGGCCGGGAGAAGGAGCTCCTCGACGGGCCGGACGGGCCCGTCGCGGCGGGCGACCTGGACGAGCGGGTCGCCACCGCCGCACCCCGCGTCTTCGTGCACCAACTGCTGCTGCCGGAGGCCGAAACGGAGGGGCACGGCCCGCCGCCGGCCGTGCTCCACTGCACCACCTTCGACGGCAAGCCGCTCGGCACGGACGAGTCCGAAGCACTGGGGCGCTCCGTCTCCGCGCTGACCGGGCGCGACTGCCGCGTCGAACACCGGGATCACATCCCCATCGGCGCCTCCGGCAAGTACTCCTGGCTGGGACGGAGTTGATGGGCACCGCCCCCAGTGAGAGCGAAGGCCGGGACACCCCGGGGCAGCGCAAAGGGCAACACCGAGGGAAGTATCTGAGGGGAACGACGTGAACGACCAGACCACCATGGCCAACCAGCAGGACCCGCACGCGGCGGCACACGAAGCACCCACCACCACCGTCACCGACGAGGACCTGCGCGAACTGCTCGGCCACGGTTTGCACGGCGAGGTGGTCGCGTACTTCGTGAAGGAGACCGGCGAGGAACGCGCCTACGTGGAGCGGCAGGTCACCGAGTGCCTCCGCTACCTCTACCTCGTCTCGAAGTACCGCGAGCGGCTCAGCGGCCTCTTCCTCCCCGTCGAGCAGGCCATCGACGAGATCTGGCACTACCTGATCCTGCAGACCCGCGAATACGTCGCCCTGTGCGAGGAGCGCCTGCCTGGCCGGTACTTCATCCACCACCGCAGCATCGCCTACGAGGACTACCAGGCCGAGCCGGGCCGCGAGCAGGCTGCCGAGGAGGCGCTGCGCTGGATCCCGTTGTACTGCCGGGAGTTCGGGCCCTTCGACGAGGGTGCGCTGCCGCACTGGACCATCGTGCGCTACCTGCACCAGCACATGGACATGCCGCTGGACGAGATCTCGGCGCTCGAACCGATGGAGCCGAACGCCGCGGCCGAGCCGAACGCCCCCGCCGAGCGGATCGGCGCGGCGTGACCTCTGCGGCACGCCCCTCGCAGTCCGGACGACCGACGCCCGAACCCGAACACCCCGCGCAGCGGCGTGTGTTGACCGTCCTCTCCCTCTGTCAGGCCTTGAGCGGGGCAGGCCTCGCCGCCGGCATCACCGTGGGGGCGTTGCTCGCCGAGCAGATGCTGGGCTCCACGAGCCTTGCCGGGCTGCCCAGCGCGCTGTTCACCGGGGGCGCCGCGCTCGGTTCGGTGGGCATCGGGCGGCTCTGCCAGCGGTGGGGCCGCCGCCCCGGTCTCGCCCTGGGGTACGGGACGGGAGCGGTCGGCAGCCTCGGCGTCGTGCTCGCCGCGGTCGCGGACAGCGTGCCGCTGCTGTTCGTCTCGCTGCTGGTGTACGGCTCGGGCACGGCCGCCAACCTCCTCGCCCGGTACGCCGGGGCCGACGTCGCCTCGCCCGCACGACGTGGCCGGGCGGTCAGCACCGTCCTGTTCGCGACGACGTTCGGGGCGGTCATCGGCCCCAACCTCGCCGACGTGACCGGCAATTGGGCCCATGCCTGGGGCATACCGCGCCTCGCGGGCCCCTTCCTGCTCGCCACGGCCGCGTACGGTGCGGCCTCTCTGACCCTGGCCGCCCTCCTGCGGCCGGACCCGCTGCTGCTCGCGCGCGAACGGGCCGCCGAGGAGGAGGCGACGGCGGAGCCGGGGTCGGCCGCCGGGGCCGCGGGACGTACCGACACCCGCGGCCTGGCCACCGGCACCGCTGTCATGATCCTCACCCAGCTCGTGATGATCGCTGTCATGACGATGACGCCGGTCCACATGCAGGCCCACGGGCACGGCACCCAGGCAACGGGCCTGGTCATCGCCCTGCACGTGGGTGCCATGTATCTGCCGTCGCCGCTCACGGGGCTCCTTGTCGACCGCATCGGACGGCTGTGGCTGGCCGCGGCCTCCGGGACGACGCTGCTCGCGGCGGGGGCGCTCGCCGCTCTGGCGCCGCCGCACTCCGTCGCCGCGCTCGCCACGGCCCTGGTCCTGCTGGGCCTCGGCTGGAACTTCGGCCTCGTCAGCGGCACCGCCCTCATCACGGACGCGCTCCCCGTGGCCACCCGGGCCCGCACCCAGGGCCTCGTCGACGTCGGCATCTCCCTCGCGGGCGCCACGGGCGGGGCAGCCTCCGGCGCGGTGGTGGCCGGCGCCGGCTTCCCCGCGCTGGGCCTCACCGGCGGCCTCCTGGCCGCACTCCTCACCCCGCTGGCCCTGCTGCGACTCCGCGCGGGGAGCCGCAACGGCCAGGGAGGCGCCGGAACGGACAGGCTTTCCAAGTCCGCTGGGACAGAGACCAGTTCCGGCACCGGCGCGGCGGCGGAGCCCGCGGGTCACTAGGCCTGCGGTCTCTACACATTGGTGACGGCCAGGGACTCGCGCGCCCGCAGCGATCCGCCTCGCCGCACGCCACGCCGAGCGGATCACCGCGATCGTCCTCAGCGCCACGTGCGCCCACGCCGACACCCGCACGGACCTCGCCGCCGCCATCTGGCAACAGCGCTACGAGTCCGGTCGGCGCACCCTGCTGGCCCTGTACCTGTACCTGAACCAGATGGCCCTCGACGAGGACGCCCTGAATTCGCTTGCCCCCGTCTTGGTCCAGACGTCGGCCGAGCAACTCGCGTCCGACCGCCCGCCCGACACCGGGGACCACGTCGACCGTCCGGCGCATCAACGTCCGCGCCGACCCCGCCGGGATCACCGTGCCGACCCTTGCGATCGTCACGACCGAGGACCCGCTCATCTACCCGGCCCTGCAACGGCAGCTCGCCGCTGGGGTCCCCGCCCCCGAGGTCACCGAGCTGCCCACTCGGCACCTGCCGTTCGCCGAACAACCGTAGGAATGGCTGGAGCTCATCACCAACTCCCTGGCAAGGACCGGGGACCACGGAACTGAGCCCCGAGCAGGTCCGGCCTACGCCACCGGGGCTCCCCCGGCCGGCGTCGACGAGGAAGGCTCCTCCTCCGGCGCGAAGGCGAGGCTCCTCAGGAGCGCCGCCATCACCTCGCAGTACTCCTCCCAGTGGTCCGTACTGGGGGTGCTGAAGGTCGCCACGACCATGTCCTGCGCGCCGGGCACGGCTTCGTGCGGCACCGGTACGTACGCCTGGATCTGCGCGACCTCGACCGGGAAGTCCTCACCCGACGCGGTCAGCTCCCCCGGAATGCGCAGCGCCGCGCTCTGCTCGAACACGAGGACGGCCTGGCCGCAGGGCAGGTCCCACTGCCTGACGGCACCATCGGTGCCGTGCCGGCGTGCCATCACCTCACCGATACCGGCGACCGCCGTCCCCGGATCGCGATAGGCCAGCGGCTCCCGTGCGAGCAGCAGAGTGCCGCTCGACAGGTCGCCGCCGATGGTGACCAAGCAGGTGGCGGCATAGAAGACGTTCGCCGCGGCCAACGAGGCGGACGCACGAGCGTACTCAGCGGCGAGGCCGTCCAGCTGATCCTCGCTGAGGCTGCCCGCACGGCTGCCCGCCCGGACCGCGGCCGCGGTGCGCGCCCGGTCGGCGTCGAGTCCCGGCACGATCTCCTGGAAGAACGGGGGAACCTGGAAAGTGACGTTCACCGCATGCTCCCGGGGGCGTTGCGTCGTGTCATGCGGCGGGCCACCACAATGAGGGCGATCGCCCCGGCCAGCATTGCGACACCGAGCAGGGCCTGCCCGGCGAAGGATTCCCCGTGCCGGGCGGCGGTGACGGCCTTCACCACCATGCCGCAGCCCGGCAGGCCGAGGATGAAGGCCAGGCCGTAGACGGCGCCCGGGTTGCCCGCCTTCCTCATCTCCTGGTGCGCGGGCCGCAGTTCGGGCGACCCGGGAGGAGGCGGAAACGTCCCCTGCGGCGGAGGAGGTGGGAAGGGGGTGAACGCCTGCGTGGAGCGCAGCACCAGATACCGGGGTTGCGCGCGCACGCCCTCCATGTGCGAGAGCTGGTACCCGTGCTGCTGGGCGACCCACACCGTCTGCTCCATGGACCAGCCGGTGCCGGTGGCCAGGACCTTGACCTCCGGCCTCCCGTCGAGGGACCGCAGGATCTCCTGCTGGCGCCCTTGCCGCGCGCCGCTGGAGCCGACATGAACCTGGTAGAAGAAGATCGGCAGAGCGACGAGGGCGAGCACCATGAATGCGACGACCGCGAGGATCGGTACTGCGAGGGACATGTCCGGGCCTCAGTTCTCCGCCGTCTGTGCCGCTGCCTCGCGGTCCTTCTCGCTGCCAGTCTTCCAGGCGTTCTCGAACGCGATCGCGAGCGGTCCACCGGGGATCGCCGTCTCGAATCCCTGGCGAGCGTCGCGCGGGACGAAGTAGCCCACTGCGGTGCTGTCCTGGAAAGCGGCCCAGACCGAATCAACAAAGCAGGCAGGCCGACCGGCTATCACCACAGACCGGGCGGCAAGGACCCGGCCGGCACCAAGGTGCCCAAGATCACCGGCCGTGACAACAAGACCGGACTCACCCGCGGCCCGGTGTGGATGAAGAACCCCCCGCAACGGCGAGTGGGTGCAGAAGCGCGTGAACAGCACCTTCTTCCCGGACACCTGGACGCCCAAGGAAGTGAACCGGGCGATCGAAACCGCCTTCACCAACTCCGAGGTCGTCGAGGGTTCGATGAACATGTGGCGCGGCACCTACAAGGGGATCAGGATCGAAGGCTACTTCGAGACGGTCACGGGCGACGCGCTCACTGCGTACCCTGTCCTGCCGAAGTAGTGGAACGGAAAGACACGATGACGCCGAAGACCAAGTACTTCTCCGAGGACTCCTCGGGGTGTGGGTCACCGGCGACGTTCAGCTGTCGCCGCACACCGTCCTGGACATGGTCGATGTCATCCATGGTGTGAGCACCGGCCACGTCGAGGCGCCGCAGGAACTGAGCGGCAACGCCTTCTACGTCGAGGCGGACCGAGACAACGTCTCCGTGCAAAACGAGTTCGTGGAGCATGTAGCCGACGAGTTCACGCCCCGCGAGGTGCTGGATGTACTCCTGGACTTCTGGCAGTACTGCACGCTCGTCGTGCCCGACCGCGTCACCGAGAACCACGCCACATACCTCGAAGAGCACGGCCGCGATCCCCTGACCGCCTTCGAGTGACCGCGCACCCCGGGAACTCAACACCACTGCAATCGCGCAACAGCGCGTCGAGCGCTGAACCCAGCTCGCGGGCAAGGTGGAATCCGATGGGCCATAGGGGCTGATCAGTTGGCGCAGGATGTCCCGGCCGAGGTCGTAGCCCATATGGCCACACACGGCAGATCGCATCGTCGGGTCGGGTAGGTGAATGCGCCGCGGGCACCAAGCGCATGGTCGACCCGCACGCCGGCGAGATCACGGGACTTCCAGCTCTGGCCCAGTCCGGTCAGCCCGACCAACGTGTCGAGGTCTACGAACTGCGTGACGATCCTGACGGCGAGCGGACCCGGGTGCTGCTGGGCACCGTCATCAGCCGTCGCCCGTCCGGCTGACTGCATCTTGCGTCCTGCACGGTGCAGATCGGCACGGCACGCGTTGGGCCTCCCGCCGGAAGGCTGCACCCGTGGGCGGACATGAAGCAGCGCCGCGTCCGATCCGGACGCGGCGCTGGTCGGGGCCTGGTGATGCCTCTGCTACGGGGGCATCACCGGCTGGGACGTCAGTTGCGATCAGCGGCTCTGTTGGCCATGACAGCCTGAGGGGGTGTCAGCGAGGTTCGAGCCGGAGGGTGGAATTGCGGGCGCGGTCGGTCAGGACGTGCTCGACGATCGTGGTGTAGTGGCCGTACTTGTGCCGGTAGGCGTCGTCCACCGCCGGGTATTCGGCGGGGTCGGCCTCGTGGAGGGTGACGTCCTGGTGGACGCCGCCTGCGTCGATGCGGCCCTGGTGGCGGGACTGGGTTCCCCGGTACCAGGGGCCGTCGGTGCCTTTGACGGAGCGGACGTAGAGATGGTCTCCGGACCGGACGACCCACATGGTGACGCGGTCGCGCAGAGTGCCGTCGGCGCGTTCGGTCGCCAGGTCCAGTTCCTCGGCGGAACCGATCTTTTCAAGGTCTGAGCTGTTCCAGTGCGGCATGGTCGTTCCTCCTGGCGGTGACGTGTGCTGGGCGCCGAGGCGGTGTTACGCCTCGGGGATGGCGCGGCCGTAGGTGTCGAGGGTGACGTTCTCGGGCTCGGGGCCGCCGCGGTGGCCGGTCTCCAGGGCGTCGAGGGCGGCGAGTTCGTCCGCGGTGAGGTCGAAGTCGAAGACGTCGATGTTCTCGGCGATGCGGTGGCGCTTGGTGGACTTGGGGATGACGGAGCGGCCCTGCTGCAGGCCCCAGCGCAGCAGTACCTGGGCGGGGCTCTTGCCGTGCTTCTCGGCGATGCGGGTGACGGCCGGGTCCTCAAGGACGCTAGTGCGGTGCTCGCCGTAGCCCGGGTAGAAGGTGATGCCGCCGATCGGGGACCAGGCCTGATTGAGGATGTTGTGCTCGTCGTCGAAGTCCAGCACCGCGCGCTGCTGGAAGTAGGGGTGGATCTCCAGCTGGTTGACCGCGGGCACGACCGAGGTGGCGTCGAGGAGCGCGCGGAGGTGGTCGACCATGAAGTTGCTGACGCCGATCGCGCGGACCTTGCCGTCGGCCAGGAGCTTTTCCAGGGCTCGGTAGGCGGCGAGGGTCTTGTCGAAGTCGGTCGGCAGGGCCTGGTGCAGGATGAGCAGGTCGATCTGGTCGACGCCGAGCTTGGCGGCGCTCTTGTCGAAGCCGTGCAGGGTCTCGTCGTGGCCGAAGTCGCTGATCCAGATCTTCGTCTCGATGAAGACGTCCTCGCGCGGCACGCTCGATTCGTGGATGGCCCGGCCGACCTCACGTTCGTTGCCGTACGCGGCGGCGGTGTCGATGTGCCGGTAGCCGAGCTCGAGCGCGGCCGTGACGGCGTCCCGGGTCTCCTCCGGCGGGGTCTGGAAGACGCCGAGGCCGAGGGCGGGGATCTCGACGCCGTTGTTGAGGGTGAGGGTCTGCATCACAGGGGCCTTTCGTTGCGGTGTGCCCGTGCGGGCACGATGAGGAGGAGGACGGTCAGGACGGCGAGGGCCAGCAGGGTGGCGGAGCCGGTCAGGGCCACACCGGAGCGGGCCGCGATGTCGGCGACCGTGTGTCCGGTGGAGACGGAGGCCGCCAGGGCGGTGAGGATGCTCAGGCTCAGGGCGCTGCCGATCTGGTGCACGGTGTTGACCAGGCCGGCGCCGGCCCCCGCGTCCGCGGGGGCGATGCCGTCGACGCCGCTGGAGGTCAGCGGAGCCAGGGCGAGGCCCTGGCCGGCGCCGATGAGCGCCATCGGGATCGCCACTCCTGTCAGGTACGGGGTGTGCAGGTCCAGGCGGCTGAGCCACGCCATGCCTGCCGTGGTCACAACCACCCCGGTCAAGAGCACCCTCGGTCTGCCGGCGCGTTCCAGCAACCGGGGGACCTGGACGGCGCACACGAAGTTGACCAGGGTCATCGGCAGGAAGGAGAGCCCGGCCTGCAAGGGTGTCCAGTGGTAGACGCTCTGCACGAACTGCGCGGTGAAGAAGAAGAACCCGATCATCGCGCCCATGTAGAGCATCCGGGCAAGATAGGCGCCGCTCCGTTCCCGGCTGGCGAACAGCCGCAGCGGCACGATCGGCTGCGCCGCCCGCCGCTCCACCCTCACGAACAGGCCCAGCATCGCCGCACCGGTCACAAGGGACAGCACGGTGGCGGAAGCCGTCCAGCCGAAGTCGGCGGCGTCCACGATGCCGAGCACCAGGGCCGTCGAGCCGAGGGTCGCGAGCAGCGCGCCGGCCAGGTCGAAACGGCCGCGCCGCCGCTCGGTCTCCGACAGGAAGCGCACCGCGAGCACCGTCATCACGATGCCGATCGGCACGTTGAGGAAGAACCCGGCCCGCCACGACACCAGGTCGGCGGCCAGCCCGCCGACAACAAGCCCCAGGGCGGCGCCAAGACCGGCGACCGCGCTGTACGCGGCCATCGCCCGGTTGCGCGCCTGACCCTCGACGAAGCTGCGGGTGAGCAGGGACAGGGCGGACGGGGCCAGCACCGCAGCGCCGACGCCCTGGAGCGCCCGCGCACCGATCAACCACCACTGGGTCTGCGCGGCGCCCACCAGGAGCGAGGTCAGCGAGAACACGGCCAGCGAGAACAGGAACACCCTGCGGTGCCCGAACAGGTCGCCCGCCCTCGCCCCCAGCAGGAGCAGGCCGCCGAAGACAAGGACGTAGGCGTTGGTGATCCAGGACAGGCCGGTCTCGGAGAAGCCCATGTCCGAGCGGATCTGGGGCAGCCCGGTGAACACGATCGAGTTGTCGAGGATGACCATGAAGTAGCTGACGCAGATGATGGC
The DNA here is from genome assembly GCF_049844455.1 of Streptomyces fractus. Classification (NCBI taxonomy): domain Bacteria; kingdom Bacillati; phylum Actinomycetota; class Actinomycetes; order Kitasatosporales; family Streptomycetaceae; genus Streptomyces; species Streptomyces fractus. The sequence continues at coordinate 1,756,352 of NZ_JBMYHI010000002.1, forward strand.
CAGGATCAGCGTCGCGTGGGTGGGGGCCCGGCCCGGCCGCGCTGCGGCGACGGGGGCGTTGCCCGCTTGGTTCGCGGGGAGTGCTGTGCGCACTGGGGTTCCTTCGCGTTGATCTGTGGTCGGGCCCGTACTCGGGCTCGGGATGCTCGTCCAGGCCACGCCGGCCGAGCTGTTCTCCAGGTAACCGCGCACAGACGCGCAGGTGGGAGTCACTCCTCTTCCAGGTACTGGCAGTACCTCGCAGGTCCTCGCCTACCGGCCTACGGTGAAGAAACCGGCACCCCGCGTCATGCCGATCAAGAGGAGTTCCCCGTGCCCCAGGCCCCCACCCAAGCCCGCCACCACAGCACACCCCGTGGTGCTGCGGATCACCTGCGCGGGGTGTGACCGTGGCCGGCGCCGACAAGAAGAGCCAGGCCGCCGAAGTCCGCGAGTTCCTGAGCACCCGGCGAGCCCGGATCACCCCCGAGCAAGCCGGCCTGCCGGTCTACGGCGGACAGCGCCGTGTGGCGGGCCTGCGCCGCGAGGAAGTGGCCCTGCTGTCGGGCATGAGCGTGGACTACTACGTGCGCCTGGAGCGCGGCAACCTCAGCGGCGCCTCCGACTCCGTCCTCGAAGCCCTCTCCCACGCGCTGCAGCTCAACGAGGCCGAGCGCACACACCTCTACGACCTCGCCCGTGCGGCCACCCCCTCGGGCCGACGGCCCACGGTGACCGCGTCCCGGGTGCGTCCCACGATCCTTCGGCTGCTCGACTCCATGACCGGAGTACCGGCATACGTGCGCAACGCACGCTTCGACCTCGTGGCCGCCAACACGCTGGGCCGCGCGCTGTACGCGCCGGTCTACGACTCGCCGCTGTTCGCCCAGCGCGGGCCGGTCAACAGTGCCCGCTTCATGTTCCTCGACCCCGCCAGCAAGGACTTCTGGGTCGACTGGGACAAGGGCGCCGGCGACGCCGTGGCCTTCCTGCGCACCGAGACCGGCCGGGCGCCGCACGACAAGACGCTGACCGACCTGATCGGCGAACTGACCACCAAGAGCGACGACTTCGCCCGCCTCTGGGCACACCACAACGTGAAGTTCCACCGCTCCGGCGTGAAGAACCTCCACCACCCGCTGGTCGGAGACCTCGCGCTGCCCTACGAGGCGATGGAACTGCCCTCCGACCCCGGCCTCCGCCTCAACTTCTACACCCCCGAACCCGATTCGCGGGAGCAGGAGGCCCTGGGACTGCTCGCCAGCTGGGCGGGCATCGGCATGGCCGCCGCCACCGGCACCAACACCGATTGAGCACAGACACGAGGAGAACAACCGCATGCAGTACCGACCGCTCGGCCGTACTGGCGTCCAGGTCAGCCCGCTGTGCCTGGGCGCGATGATGTTCGGCCCTTGGGGCAACGAGGACGAGACCGACTCGATCCGGATCATCCACCGCGCCCTGGACGCCGGCATCAACTTCGTCGACACCGCCGACGTGTACTCCGCCGGCGCCTCCGAGGAGATCGCCGGCAAGGCACTCAAGGGCCGCCGCGACGACGTCGTCCTCGCAACCAAGTTCTTCATGCCGATGAGCAAGGACGACCCCAACCAGCGCGGCGGCTCCCGACGTTGGATCATCCGCGCGGTCGAGGACTCCCTGCGCCGCCTGGGCACCGACCACATCGACCTCTACCAGGTGCACCGGCCGAGCCCGGACACCGACGTCGAGGAGACCCTCGGCGCCCTCTCCGACCTCGTGCATCAGGGCAAGATCCGCTACATCGGTTCCTCCTCGTACTCCGGATCCCAGATCGTCGAGGCCCAATGGGCTTCACGGGAGCGCCGCTTGGAGCGGTTCGTGACCGAGCAGCCGCCGTACTCGATCCTGGTCCGCGGCATCGAGGAGGACGTCCTGCCCACCGTGCGCCGTCACGGCATGGGCACCCTCACCTACAGCCCGCTGGCCGGCGGCTGGCTCTCGGGCCGCTACCGCAAGGACACCGCCTCCGGGCCGACGTCCTCCGCGCGCCCCGCGGCCCGCTTCGACATGAGCACCCCGGCCAACCAACGCAAGCTCGACGCGGTCGAACAACTCGCGGTACTGGCCGAGAAGTCCGGCCTCACCCTGATCGAGCTGGCCGTCGCCTTCGTCATCAACCACCCCGGCGTCACCTCCGCCATCATCGGCCCGCGCACCATGGAACAACTGGAGGCCTTCCTGCCGGCCGCCGACGTCACGCTCTCCACCGACGTCCTCGACCGCATCGACGAGATCGTGGCCCCCGGCGTCACCGTCAACCCCGCCGACAACAGCTACGGCGACTTCGAACTCCGCGCGGACCAGTGCCGACGCTGAAACCGGCTGCCCTCATACGCCGCACCGCGGTCGTGTGTGACCGTGCCGCCACCGGGCACCGCGCCGACGGCGGCACGATCGAACCGGCGCCGGACGACCACCCGGCGGCGGAGAGCGTCGCGCCGATCGCGGCGCCCCAGCCACATCGAGCCGCTGCAGTCACGGGGGCGCTCACGAAAGGCCCGAACAGGGTGGCCCAGCGCCCCGTCGGATCAGCCGCTACCTTCCACCGAGAGCGCGGCACCTCTTCCAGCGGCTCCCTGCAAAATTCAACCGCTCCCACCCCCGTTCAACCTCTCAATGCAGCCCCCAACGGCCACCGCCAGAAAGCCGCATACCGCCCACCCGAAATCGGAAATGGGGTCAATGATTCGCATGACCCCGTAACCCAGCTTCCGGCCAAGGGGACGCCGCTCCCGCCCCCACTCCCACTGGGAGCGACTGGGAGCGGCCCCCACCAGCACGAAGAGCGCAAGCACATACCCGGAAAGCCACCCATTGGACGGGGAGTCAGGGGTAGCAAACCGGGCACGGACGTGAACACGCGCGCAAGGATTCGAATATGTGCGCATCGGCCCGAGTCGGAGCAAACAGACAAGGAGACAGTGGGAGCCCGCTCCCACTCGCCACGCTCCCACTGGGAGCGTGGGAGCAACAGAAAAAGGGCCGTTCGAAAACGGCCCTTCACCTGCGACGTTCGATCGTTCGAACTTGTCGGGACGACAGGATTTGAACCTGCGACCCCTTGACCCCCAGTCAAGTGCGCTACCAAGCTGCGCCACGTCCCGGTGCTCGTTGACCTGGGATTTCCCCCTGGCCTCACGCGCAGAGAAACCATACCGCACTCGGGGCGGTGGTCGTGAATCACTTCCGGCGTGCGGCCGGATCCGGCGCACCGCGGGAGCAAGGGTTGACCTCAAGCAAACTTGAGGTTGCACGCTTCGTTTCATGACGACCACAGCGGATGACCTCGCCATCGCGACCAGTGCCACCGGAGCCGTCGCGCACACCGGCTATCGCTACGAAGATCTGCCTCGGCTCATGAGTCTCATGACCGGGGACGAGAAGCACGGGCCCGCCGCCACCTCCACCCTCGACGTGCTGTGGGTGCTGTACGACCGTGTTCTGCGGGTCGGGCCTGAGAGTGTCGAAGAAGCCGGGCGGGATCGGTTTCTGTTGTCCAAGGGGCACGGGCCCATGGCGTACTACGCCGTCCTCGTCGCCAAGGGGTTCGTGCCCGAGGAGTGGCTGAGCGACTTCGGGGCGTACGAATCGCGGCTCGGGCATCACCCCGACCGCGTGCTCGTGCCGGGCGTGGAGATCGGGAGCGGGTCCCTCGGGCACGGGCTTCCGATCGCCGTCGGGACCGCGCTCGGGCTGCGCGCCCAGGGGCTCGGCGAGCCGGCCGTCTGGACCCTGGTCGGGGACGCCGAGCTCGACGAGGGCAGCAATCACGAGGCCATCGCCTTCGCCGGCGCCTTCGGGCTCGAGCGGCTGCACACCGTCGTCGTGGACAACCTGTCCGCCACCTACGGGCGGGCCGGAGGGATCGCCGCCCGGTTCGAGGCCGCCGGGTGGTCGACCGTGACCGTCGACGGGCGGGATCACGAAGCCCTGTTCGAGGCGTTCACCGCGTCCCATCCAGGGCGCCCGCACGCCGTCGTCGCCCGCGTCGAGCCCAAGTTTGAGTGAGCCCCCCTCCCTCTCCCTCTCCCTCTCCCTCAACCACTACTGAGTTCCGCCGCCCCCTCTCTCCCCTCTCCCGAAAGGAAAGTTCTCGTGGACACCATGCGTGATCGGTTCGCCCCCGTTCTCAGCCGGATTCTCGATGAGGATCCGCGTGTCGCCGTCGTCCTCGCCGAGATCGGGGTCGCGCCCTTTGCCGGGGCCGCCCGGCGGCATCCGGAGCGGGTAATCAATGTCGGGATCCGGGAGCAGCTGCTCGTCGGGGCCGGGGCGGGGCTTGCGCTCGCCGGGATGCGGCCCGTGATGCACACCTTCGCCAGCTTCCTCGTTGAACGGCCCTTTGAGCAGGTGAAGTTGGACTTCGGGCATCAGGGGGTGGGAGGTGTGCTGGTGAGTGCGGGCGCGTCGTATGACGTGTCCTCCGGAGGGTTCACGCACATGTCCCCCGGTGATGTCGCGCTGCTCGACACCCTTGATGGGTGGCGGGTGCACGTGCCCGGGCACCCCGACGAGGCCGAGGTCCTGCTGCGGCACGCCGTCCGGAGCAGTAGCGGTAGCAGTAGCGGTAGCAGTAGCGGCGATCCCGTCAAGGACTCGCGCGAATATGTGCGGCTCTCCGTGCAGGGGAATCGGGAGGCGATGCCTGTTGATGGGGAGCGGTTCCTGAGTGTGCGGGAGGGGCGGCAGGGAGTTGTCGTCGCCGTCGGGCCCATGCTGGACAACGTGCTGGCCGCCACCGAAGGGCTTGATGTGAGTGTGCTGTACGGGACCACCGTGCGGCCCTTTGATGGCGCCGGGCTGCGGCGGGCCGTGGGCAATGGCAGCAGCACTGATGTCGTGGTCGTCGAACCCTATCTTGCCGGGACCTCCACCGGCGCCGCCAATGACGCGCTCACCGATCTTCCGCACCGCGTTCTCGGGCTCGGTGTCGGGAGGCGGGAGCTGCGGCGGTACGGGAGCGTCGAGGAGCACATCGTCGGGCACGGGCTCGACGCGGCGGCACTGCGGGAGCGGATCAGTGGGTTTCTGCTTTCCCGGAGCGTCGGCGCTGTCGGGGTTCCGGCGTAGCAGGAGGAAGTCCCAGCGAGGTCTGCGGTGGCACGTCCGCTCTCACCAGGCCCCTGATCGCCGGGATCGAGATCATCGTCGTCGCCACCATCAGCGTGATTGCGCCGCCCGCCAGCAGGACCTGCTGCGTACCGAACGTGGCCGCCGCCGGGCCCGCCAGGGCCTGGCCCACCGGCTGCATGGCGATGGAACCGGCCACCTCGTAGGCGTGGATGCGGTTGAGGACCTCGCGCGGGACCTGGGTCTGGACGCTCGTCGCCCACATCACGCCCCAGAACGACATGCCGGCGCCGGCCACCGCGCAGCCCGTCATCATCCACGGCACACCCAGGCCCGCGCCCGCCGTGGCGGGGAACAGGGCGAAGCCGAACAGGGCCAGGGCGCCCGCGCGCAGCATCCTGCGCGGGCGCACGCGCAGGGCCAGGACGCCGCCGATGACCGTGCCCGCGCCGAGTGCCGAGTTCACCAGGCCGTACGCGCTCGAGCCGTACTCCTGGGTGACCTGTACGGCGACCAGGGGGACGGCCGGGCCCCACGCTCCTATCATCAGCACGCACCAGACCGAGATGACTCCCCAGAGCCATCTTCGGGATCTGAACTCCCCCCAGCCCTCGACCAGTTCGGAGCGGAAGGCGCCTCGGGTGCGGGTTTTGCCGGCGGCTGCGTCCCGGGGCAACGGTGGCAGGCGCAGGAGGAGCAGGCACAGGGCGCTCAGCGCGTACGTGCCCGCGTGCGCCGCGAAGACCAGGCCCGGTGAGGCCAGCGCGACCAGCATGCCCGCCATTGCGGGGCCCGCCAGCTGCGCGCCGGACTCCGCGACCCGGATCGCGCCGTTCGCCGCCTGGACGTCGGATGCCAGGCGGGGCACCGTGCCGGCGACGCCAGGTTGGAAGATCGCCGCGGCCAGGCCGTTGATCGCTCCGATGGCGCAGATCTGCCAGAGCACGACATGGCCGGTGAAGAACATGACGGCCGCGAGGGACTGGGTGACCAGGCGGACGAGGTCGGCGCCCGTCATCAGCAGCCGTGTGTTGAAACGGTCCGCCAGTACGCCGCCGAAGATGACCAGGCCGGCGAAGCAGGCCACCGAGGAGGCCATCGCCAGGCCGACCGCGCCCGCCCCGTAGCCGTACTGCAGGAGCCCCGCCGCGAGGGCCACCGGGAGCATGCTGTCGCCGAGCTTGGCCACGCCCCTCGCGGTGAAGAAGAGGCCGAAGTCGCGGGTCCAGATGCCGCGCCGGGGCGCGACCCCGGCGTCCTCGCCGTCGACCGACCGGTCGGCCATCCACGTTCCCCGTTCGTCGTCCCCAAGGCGTACCGCACGCGCGCGGTGGGCCCTCGCGAGCGGATGATGCCATGCGGACGGGCGGCGGCTCACCTGGTTTCATCCTGCACGTGGAACGCCCAACTCGGGGTGTGCGTCCAGGAGTCGGGTCGGGGCCGCCTGACGCCAGGAGTCGGCGAGGATGTCGCGCAGCTCGGCCGTGTCCTCCAGGCCCGCGAGGCGGGCCCGGACCCACGCGAAGGACGCCTCGTGGTCCGCGATCCAGAACTTGTCCGGCTCGGACAGGACCAGTTCGTCGCGCTCCTCCTTCGGGCAGCGCACCGCTATCGACGTCTCGTCCTCGGGCAGCGTGGCGAACATCTTCCCCGCCACCCGGAACGTGGGCATGCTCCAGGCGACCTTCTCGGTCGTGTCCGGAAGGGACAGGGCTACGGTGCGTACATCCTCGGCGTCCAGCATGCAACGAACCGTAGCCAACGCCACTGACAATGGCCGGGAGCCGCGTGGGGCGCCCCGCTCGGGGTCACGGCACCCGCTTGTCCAGCCACGCCACCAGGTCCGCCTGGACCTCGTCGCGGTTCGTCTCGTTGAGGATTTCGTGGCGGGCGCCCTCGTAGCCCTTCCAGGTGAGGTCCTCGACGCCCAAGTAGCGGAAGTCCTCCAGGAGTTCGTGGACCAGCGTCATGCGCTGATTGCACGGGTCCTCCGTGCCGACCGCGATGTGGATCGGCAGGTCGGCCGGGATGCGGGCGAGGTTCGCCGGGTCGTTGATGCGGCGCACCGCGCGGACCCAGTCCAGGGACAGGCCCGCCGAGAAGTCGAAGCCGCAGCGTTCGTCGGCGACGTACTTGTCGACCTCCGCCTCGTCCCGCGAGAGCCATTCAAAGCCGGTGCGGTGCTCGTACGGGTCGTTGAAGGAGGAGAAGAGGTTGCCGACGTAGGGCGAGGCGGCGGCCCGGCCGCCCTTCGCGACCTCGGCCTCCAGGGCCGCGATGTCACCTTCATTGTCGGCGCCCGGCAGGGAGCGGAAGGTGCCGGAGAGGATCAGGGCCACCAGGTCGTCCGCGTACCGCTGCGCGTAGTCGCGCGCGAGCAGCGAGCCGAGGCTGTGGCCCAGCAGCACGAACGGGACGTTCGGGTGGAGGGCGCGCGCCTGGTCGCCGATCGCCTTGAGGTCCTCGACGATCGACACCCACGCGTCGACGGTCTCGGGGTCGCCGTCGTCCGTGACCCCGTAGCCGCCCGTGGACTGGGCGGTGGCGCCGTGGCCGCGGTGGTCGGAGGCGATGACCCCGTAACCGTGCGAGGTCAGGTGGCGGGCGAAGCGGTCGTAGCGCAGGCCGTGCTCGGCCGCGCCGTGCGCGATCTGCACGAAGGCGCGGGGCCTGCCGCCCTCGGGCAGCCAGGTGTACGTGGCCACGGCGGCGCCGTCGCCGGTGCTGAGCGCGCTCGTCGTGTACGTCGGGTCTGTGGCGGTCATCTGGCGGCTTCCTCTCGGACAGTCCGTACGGCCCTGTGGGCGGGGCGGTGCAGGTGCGGGTACGCGTGCGTGCCGACCTGCACCTCCCCCGCACCGTAGGTCCTCATTCCTGGCAATCGCCGACCGGCACGAGCGGTGCGAGGCGCTTGCAGAACAGGGTCGTGGGGTGCAGCACCCCCGCCGGGTCGGCCGCGTAGTCCGGGATGACGCCGACCTCGTCCCAGCCCGCCTTGCGGTAGAAGTTCTCGGCGGGGCTGCCGGTCTCGGTGTCGAGGACCAGGAGCGTCACGCCCGCCTCCGCCGCGGCGCGCTCCGCAGTCGCAAGGAGGGTGCGGCCGAGGCCGGTGCCGCGGGTGCTGCCGTGCACCATCACCTTGACCACTTCGGCGCGGTGGCGGCCGTTGGGCTTCTCGGTGAAGGCGAGGGAGATGGTTCCGAGGCAGCGGGACCGGCCGGCCTCGTCCGTCCCGGACGCCACCCATACGGCCGTGCTGCCGCGCGCCACCGACGGGCCCACCGAGTCGCGCCACCAGGCCGCCGCCTCGCCGGGAGTCAGTCCGCGCAGGAAGCCGAGCGAGCTGCCTCCTTGTACGACGTCGGCCAGCAGGGCGCCCAACGCGTCTACGTAGGCGGGGAATTCCGAGGGCGCAAGACGTGTGCAGGTGATCGTCACGGGAGCACCACCACCAGGGCGTAGCGCACCGCATCGGGGCCAGGGCAGTGGAAGTGGGTGGGGCCCCAGAGGCGGAAGCGCAGGCAGTCGCCCGTCTCCAGGCGGTGGGTCGTGCCCTGGACGGTGAGGTCGAGGAGTCCGTCGAGCACCCAGATGTGCTGTTCGAGGCCGGGGACGGGCGGTCGGTCGTAGGCGATGTCCGCGTACGGCTCGAGGGTGCCCTCCACCACCTCGCCGCGCAGTCCGGCCTGCGGCGGGGAGACGGAGCGGCGCGCGAAGCCGGTCGAGTCGTCGCGCCACAGGGGCTGGTCCGCGGCGCGTACGACCTGGGCGGGGGCCGACTCGACCTCGCTCAGGAGCTGCGACATGGTCCGCCCGTAGACCGCGCAGAGGCGGTTGAGGAGGGCGGCGGTCGGGCTGATCTCGGCGCGTTCGGCCCGCGACAGGGTGGACCGGCTCACGCCGCTGCGGTCCGCCAACTCGCCCAGAGACAGGCCGTGTTCGGATCGCAGCTCGGCGAGCCGGGCGCCAAGCCGGGCGTCCACGGGGTCCGGTTCCTGATCATTGGCGTCACGCGGCGGCACACCACTCTCGCGTCTCATATTCGGCACGGTATCCCAGATATGAGACGAACATGTTACGTCGCCCCGCCTTCCTCGATCAGGAGCCGCCCACCCATTACGGCCCGCACGGTCCAGAACCAGTACCGTGAGCGGCATGGCCCGCCCCCGCAAGTTCGACGAAGACCGCGTGGTTCTCGCTGTCCGCGACGAGTTCTGGAACAAGGGGTACGCGGCGACATCGCTGGACGATCTGCTGCGCGTGAGCGGCCTGGGCAAGGGCAGCCTGTACGGGGCGTTCGGCGACAAGCACAGCCTCTTCCTGCGGGCGCTGCGCGAGTACGACGACGCGAATCTGGCGGTGCTGCGCGAGCGCCTGGAGTCCGCGGCGCGAGGGATCGACCTGGTGCGCGAGTTCGTGCTCGGACCGACCGCCGACCCGACCGGCGGCGTAGCGCGCCGGGGCTGCCTGCTGGCCAACAGCAATGCCGAGCTCGCGAGCAGCACCCCGGACGTGGCCGCCGAGGCCCGCCGCACGTACGACGCGATCACCGTCATCCTCACCGCGGCACTGGAGCGCGCCCAGCGCGAGGGCGACCTCGCCACCGACGTCGACCCCGCCGAGACCGCCCGGGCCGTCCTCGTCGCCCAGCTCGGCCTCATCGCGCTCGGACGAACCGGCATGGACATCGACGGGCTCACCGCGGCGGCGCAGTCCACCCTGGCGCGGCTTCTGCCCGCCCCCGTGCGCTAGCCCTCACCCACCGATCGTCGCCCTTTCCCGGCAGGACGAGCACTGCCGCGGCCTTCGCACGCGCCACACACGTTCTTGACCACACGGTCCATATCGGAGATAGTTATTGACGCATCGGTCCATAACTTGAAGGAGGACGGCATGGCCGTCTTGTCGGACAAGGTCGCCGTGACCACCGGAGGCAGCAGCGGCATCGGTTTCGCGACCGCCCGCGCGTTCCGCGACGAGGGCGCCCACGTGTTCATCACCGGACGCCGCAAGGACGCCCTCGACGCCGCGCTCGCCGAACTCGGCGGCGGCGTGACCGGCACGGTCTGCGATGTTTCGGATCCCTCGCAGCTCGACGCGTTCTACGAGAGCGTGCGCGAACAGGCCGGACCCATCGATGTGCTGGTCGCCAACGCCGGCATCGGCACAGTGGCTCCGCTCGGCGAGGTGACCGAGGAGGTGATCGACTCCATGTTCGCCACCAACGTCAAGGGAACGATCTTCACTCTCCAGCAGGCGCTGCCCCACCTCACCAACGGTGCGTCGGTGATTCTGACGGGTTCGACCGCCGGCACCCGGCCCGACCCGGGGCTGGAGGTCTACGGCGCCTCCAAGGCCGCAATCCGCAATCTCGCGCGCGGTTGGGCCCACAGCTCGCGCGCCCGTGGCTTCCGGGTCAACGTCGTGTCCCCGGGCGGCACACGCACCCCGGGGCTGCTCGAGCTGCTCCCGCCAGAGATGCTCGAGCAGACCGGGGAGGGCATCCCTCTCGGTCGGCTCGCCGAGCCCGAGGAGATCGCCGCGGTGACGACATTCCTTGCCTCGGACGCGTCGAGCTTCGTCAACGGCGCCGAGTTCTTCGCCGACGGCGGCTACGCGCAGGTGTAAGCGCCCTGACGAGCGCTGCGCGCCCCGGGCCAGGTGGATGGGTGAGGCCCAGTAGCGCTCCCCGCCTCAGCCCTCCGCCGCCTCCCCCAACGCCTCAAGGACCGGCCGGATCAGTGGATGTTCCTCCGCCCCGTGCCGCACCGCCGCGAAGACCTTCCGGGCCGGCGCCGCACCGTCGATCGGCCGGACCACGACCTGGCTCAGGTCCACGCCGTGCAGGGCCGAGCGCGGGACCAGCGCCACGCCCGCGCCTGCGGAGGCGAGGGCGACGACGGCGCGGAAGTCGTCCGAGGAATGCTCGAACTGCGGGAAGAAACCGGCGTGTTCGCAGGCAAGGACGACCACGTCGTGGCAGGGGTTGCCGGGGTACGGGCCGATCCAGGTGTCCTTGGCGAGGTCGGCGACCGGCACCCACTCCGCGGCCGCGAGGCGGTGCGTGACCGGCAGGACCGCGTCGAACGGCTCCGCGTAGAGCGGGACGCGCGTGATCCGGTCGTCGTCGGCGCCCGGCGCGCCGCGGTACTCGACGGCGACCGCCACATCGATCTCGCGGTCGAGCAGCATCGGCAGACTGGCGTCGCCCTCGGCGTCCTGGACGCGGACCCGGATGCCGGGCGCGGCCTTCGACAACAAGGAGAGCGCGGGCCCCACGACGAGGCCGATGCCCGTCGCGAAGGAGGCGAGCGTCACCGTGCCCGCCTCGCCGTTGCTGTACGCGGCCAGCTCTGCCTCGGCCTTCTCCAACTGGGCGAGGACCGCGTTGGTATGGGTGAGGAGGATCTCGCCGGCCGACGTCAGGCGGACCCCGCGCGCGCCGCGCTCGACCAGCTTGTGGCCCGTCTCCTGCTCAAGGGCCGTGAGCTGCTGCGAGACCGCCGACGGGGTCAGGTACAGCGCGGCGGCCGCAGCCGTCACGGTGCGGTGGTCGGCCACCGCACGGAGGATGTGCAGCCGCCGCGCTTCGATCATGTGCCGATTCTCCCAAACGGGTCTGACAACGACAGGAACAGTCCCGTACGGAACAGTCCCGTACGAGACCGTCAGCCCAGCTCGGCACGCGCCCCCACGAACGCCTCCACCGCCCGGTTCACGTCCCCCGTGGAGTGTGCCGCCGACAGCTGGACGCGGATGCGGGCCTGGCCCTGCGGGACCACCGGGTACGAGAAGCCGATCACGTAGACGCCGCGCTCCAGGAGGAGTTCGGCCATGCGGCCCGCGACGGAGGCGTCACCGATCATCACCGGGGCGATCGCGTGGTCGCCGGGAAGGATGTCGAAGCCCTCCTCCGTCATCCGCGTACGGAACAGCTTGGTGTTCGCCGCGAGGCGCTCGCGCAGGTCGCCCGCCGACTCCAGGAGGTCCAGGACCTTCAGGGACGCCGCGGCGATCACCGGGGCGAGGCTGTTCGAGAACAGGTACGGGCGCGAACGCTGGCGCAGCAGCGCGACGATCTCCGCGCGCGCCGCGACGTAGCCGCCGGACGCCCCGCCGAGGGCCTTGCCGAGGGTGCCGGTGATGATGTCGACGCGGTCCATCACGCCATGCAGCTCGGGGGTGCCGCGGCCGCCGGGGCCGACGAAGCCGACCGCGTGCGAGTCGTCGACCATGACCATGGCGTCGTAGCGCTCGGCGAGGTCGCAGATGTCGGCGAGCGGCGCCACGTAGCCGTCCATGGAGAAGACGCCGTCCGTGACGATCAGCTTCCTGCGGGCGCCGGCCTGGTTCGCCGCCTTCAACTGGGCTTCCAGGTCGGCCATGTCGCGGTTGGCGTAACGGAAGCGCTTCGCCTTGGACAGCCGGATGCCGTCGATGATCGAGGCGTGGTTGAGGGCGTCGGAGATCACCGCATCCTCGGGCCCCAGGACGGTCTCGAAGACGCCGCCGTTGGCGTCGAAGCAGGAGGAGTACAGGATCGTGTCCTCCTGGCCGAGGAAGGCCGACAGGCGCGCCTCCAGCTCCTTGTGGACCTCCTGCGTGCCGCAGATGAAGCGGACGGACGCCATGCCGTAGCCCCAGCGGTCGAGGGCCGCGTGGCCCGCCGCGATCACCTCGGGGTGGTCGGCGAGGCCCAGGTAGTTGTTGGCGCAGAAGTTCAGCACCTCGCCGGGGCGGCCTCCCGCGGTGACGTCGACCGTGGCGGACTGCGGGGTGCCGATGACCCGCTCGGGCTTGTGCAGGCCCGCGGCGACGATCTCGTCGAGGGTGGTCCGGAAGTCGGCGCGTACGTTGTCGAACATGGCGTAAGTCCTTATAAGCGGTGGGGAGTTGACCGGCAGGTGGTGGCGCTCAGGCGGTCCAGTCCAGGATCACCTTGCCGCCGCGACCACTCGCCGCGTCCTCGAACGCCGCGTCGAAGTCGGTGTGGGCGTAGCGGCCGGTGATCACCGGCGAGAGGTCGAGGCCGCCCTCCAGGAGGACCGACATCGCGTACCAGGTCTCGAACATCTCGCGGCCGTAGATGCCCTTGATGGTGATCATCGAGGTGACGATCCGCGCCCAGTCGACGGCGAACTCCTCGGACGGCAGGCCGAGCATGGCGATCCTGCCGCCGTGGGTCATGTTCGCGAGCATGTCGCGCATGGCGACGGGGTTGCCGGACATCTCCAGGCCCACGTCGAAGCCCTCGCGCAGGCCGAGTCCGCGCTGTCCTTCGGCGATGGTCGAGGTCGCCACGTTCAGGGCGAGGCTCACGCCCACCTTCCGCGCCAGCTCCAGGCGCTCCTCGCTGACGTCGGTCACGACAACGTTGCGGGCGCCGGCGTGCTTGGCGACGGCCGCCGCCATCAGGCCGATGGGCCCTGCCCCCGTGATGAGTACGTCCTCGCCGACGAGCGGGAAGGACAGCGCGGTGTGCACGGCGTTGCCGAACGGGTCGAAGATCGCGGCGACGTCGAGGTCGACGGGGACGCGGTGCACCCACACGTTGGAGGCGGGCAGTGCCACGTACTCGGCGAACGCGCCGTCGCGGCCGACGCCGAGGCCGACCGTCGCGCGGCACAAGTGGCGGCGCCCGGCCAGGCAATTGCGGCACTTTCCGCACACCAGGTGGCCCTCGCCGCTGACCGTGTCGCCGACGGCTATGTCGCTCACGTCGCGGCCGGTCCCGACGACCTCGCCGACGAACTCGTGGCCCACGACCAGCGGCGCGCTGATGGTCGACCGCGCCCAGCCGTCCCAGCTGCGGATGTGCAGGTCGGTGCCGCAGATCCCGGTGCGCAGGACCTTGATCAGTACGTCCCCGGGGCCGACGCCGGGCTCAGGGACGTCGGTGAGCCACAGACCCGGTTCGGCCTTCTCCTTGACCAGTGCCTTCAAGGGTTCGACTCCTGTCGTCGCGCATGCGGGCAGGGCGAACCGGCCCGCGTGCGAGGGAGAGTGGGTGGTGGGGGCGTACTGCGGCAGTGATCCGGATACGTCCCGTATGCGGTCCGCCGACACCGCAGACTCTTCCGTACGGGGCGCGTTCGGTCCATCGAGGATTTCTTAAGCGGCGCCCCAGGTTTCCTACAGACCCGTTGACCCGCCCACCGAACAGGGTGTCCGAATAACGGACAGCCGACGCGTCACGTCCCACTTGGTCGCATACTGTCGCCGCACTTCCACCCGTCTCAGATAGCGAACAGGCACGACCATGACACGGACCACCGTCACCGACCGGCCGCAGGCCGGGTCCGACGTCGGCGCCACCCCGGGCGACGGCGAGTACGCCTCCACCGGCACGGAACTCGGCCACGGCCTCAAGCAGCGGCACCTCTCGATGATCGCCCTCGGCGGCGTCATCGGCGCGGGCCTCTTCGTGGGGTCGGGTGCCGGGATCGCCGCCGCGGGCCCCGCGGTCGTCCTGCTCTTCGCGGGCGCCGGTGCCGGGGTCATGCTGCTGATGCGGATGCTCGGCGAGATGTCCGCCGCGCGGCCGGCCACCGGCTCGTTCTCCGTGCACGCCGAGCGTGAACTCGGCGCCTGGGCGGGGGCGACCTCCGGCTGGATGTACTGGGTGATGCTGACCTGCGGCGTGGCCGCGGAGGCGACGGCGGCCGGGCAGATCATGCACGGCTGGGTGCCGTTCCTGCCCGCGTACGGGTGGGTCGCCGTCTTCATGGTGTTCTTCTGCCTGAGCAACCTGGCCGCCGTGCGCAACTTCGGCGAGTTCGAGTTCTTCTTCTCGGCCCTGAAGGTCACCGCGATCTGCGCGTTCCTCGTCCTCGGCGTCCTTGGCATCTTCGGCGTCTTCGGTGACGCCCCCGGCGCCTCGAACCTCACCGGCCGGGGCGGCTTCTTCCCCACCGGCTCGTCCGGCCTGATCGCCGGACTGCTCACCGCCGTCTTCGCGTACGGCGGCCTGGAGACGGTGTCCATCGCCGCCGCCGAGTCCGACAAGCCGCGCGAGAACGTGGCGCGCGCCGTGCGCACCGCCGTGTGGCGCATCGCGCTCTTCTACGTGGGGTCGATGGCGCTGGTCGTCGCCCTGGTGCCGTGGAACGACCCGAACGTCGCCACCGACGGCCCGTACGTCACCGTGCTGGACGAGTTCGGCATCCCGGCGGCCGGCACCATCATGCAGGTCGTCATCCTGGTCGCCCTGCTCTCCGCTATGAACGCCAACATCTACGGCTCGTCCCGCATGGCCTACTCGCTGGTCTCCCGCGGCCTCGGCCCGCGCTTCTTGGGCCGGGTGCACCGTCGCGTGCCGGTGGCCGCTGTGGTGGCGTCCTGCCTGTTCGGTTTCTTCGCGGTGTTCGCCGGCGTCTGGTGGCCCGACACCGTGTTCACCTGGCTGATGAACACGACCGGTGTCGCCATCCTCGTCGGCTGGGTCTTCATCTGCCTCGCGCAGCTGAAGATGCGCCGCCGCCTGGAGCGCGAGTCGCCCGAGCTGCTCACCGTGAAGATGTGGGGCTTCCCGTATCTGACCTGGCTCGCCCTGGCGGCGATCGCGGGCGTCTTCATCGTGATGGCCACCACCGCCGACGGCCGCAACCAGCTGTTCGTCTCCGCGATCCTGGTGCTCGCGCTCGCCGCGGGCGGTTACGTGAAGCAGCGCAGGGACGCACGCGCGGCACAGGTCTAACCGAGCAGATCGCCCCGGCCCCGCACCAGTTCCATCAGTTCACCCGCCATCCCCTTGATGGTCGCGAGCCCCGCCTGTCCCCACGGGCGGGGCTCGGTCGCGACCGCGCACACGGTGCCGAGAGCGAGCCCCGTACGTTCGTCGATCAGCGGCGCGCCCAAGTAGGAGCGGATGCCGATCTCGTCGACTACAGGATTGCCCGCGAACCGCGGGTAGTCGCACACGTCCTCAAGGACGAGCGCCTTGCGCCGCACGACCACATGCGGGCAATAGCCGTGATCGCGCGCCATATAGCGCGCCACTTCGCCCTCCGTGGACGTCGCCCTGGCGGCCGAGGCCGCCACCGCGCCCAGTTCGCCGCCCCGGTGGTCGCCGTCGGGAGTGTGCAGCCCGGCGAAGAACTGCCGGTTCTCGTCAATGATGTTGACCATGGCGTACGGCGCGCCCGTCACCTCGGCGAGCCGGTCCGCGAACCGGTCGAACACCGGCTCCGCGCGCTGCCCCAGGTCGAGCCTGCGCAGCCGCCGGGCCCGCTCGGCGCCCTCCTTGTCCTGCGGGGTCAGCAACAGCCTCCTCGTCCCGTCGTACGTCACGTGTGGGCTCCGAACCCTGAGGCGGTCGCGGGTGCGTGGGCCAGCAGATGGCGTACGAGGGTGAGCAGCGTCTGGATGCCGGAGCTCGAGATGCGCGCGTCGCAGCGCACGACGGGCACCGCCGGGTCCAGGTCGATGGCGGCGCGGACCTCCTCGGCCTCGTAGCGGTAGGCGCCGTCGAACTCGTTGACCGCCACGATGAAGCCCATGCCGCGCTCCTCGAAGAAGTCGACGGCGGCGAAGCAGTCCTCCAGGCGGCGCGTGTCCGCGAGGATGACCGCTCCGAGTGCGCCCTCGGACAGCTCGTCCCACATGAACCAGAAGCGCTCCTGGCCCGGCGTGCCGAACAGATAGAGCACATGCTCGGGGTCCAGGGTGATCCGCCCGAAGTCCATCGCGACCGTCGTCTCGACCTTGTTCTCGATGCCGTCGAGGTCGTCGGTGTCCGCGCTGACCGTGGTGAGCAGCTCTTCCGTGCTGAGCGGAGCGATCTCGCTGACGGCCCCTACGAAGGTCGTCTTGCCGACCCCGAACCCGCCCGCGACCAAGATCTTCAGTGCGGTGGGGAAAGGGTCAGAGCTGGCGTCGTAGTCCATCGAGCACTGCCTCCAGTAGGGACCGGTCAGTGGGGTTGTCGTGGAACGTGGGGGGCTTGGTGGTGATCGCCTGGCAGTCGACGAGGTCGGAGAGGAGCACCTTGGTCACGCCCGCCGGGAGCTTCAGATGACCGGCGATCTCCGCGACCGATGTGGGCTGCGCACACAGATCGAGCGCCTGGCTGTGTTCCGGCCCCAGATAGCCGAGGGGGGTCGCCCCGGTGGCCATCACATGGGTGAGCAGATCCATCGACGTGCTCGGCCTGGTGCGTCCGTTGCTGATCGTGTACGGACGCACGAGCCGGCCCGCGGCGCCGTCCAGCCATGGCCCGTCCTGCGGGGCCGCCACCGTCAATTCCTCATCGCCGTGGGCTCGGCGGAGGGCTGCCGGGGTGCGGTCACCAGGTAGGGGCGCACGCTCTTGACGAGCATGGCCATCTCATAGCCGAGCACGGCCGCGTCCGCGTCGCGCCCGGCGAGGACCGCGAGGCAGGTGCCGGAGCCCGCGGTCGACACGAACAGCAGTGCCGAGTCGAGCTCCACCACCACCTGCCGTACGTCGCCGCCGTCGGCGAACCGGATGCCCGCGCTGCGGCCGAGCGAGTAGAGGCCCGAGGCGAGGGCCGCCATATGGTCGGCGCTGTCGGCGTCGAGCCCGTGCACGGACTTGACGAGACCGTCGGAGGACAGCAGCACGGCGCTGTTGGTGTGAGGAACGCGCTGGACGAGGCCGCTCATCAGCCAGTCGAGATCGGACACATGACCCGTCGGCACATCGCTCGCCATGGGGGATCGACTCCTTGGTGGACTGCTGGGTGTGGTGCGAAGGGGTGGGGGATCGGCTGGGGCGGATGCGGGTGCGAATGGGGATGCGGGTGCGGGTGCGGTGTGGGGTTTCTGGCGGGTACGCGCGCGTGGAGGCGTGCGAGTTCGTGTACGAGACCGGGGCCGGGGGCGGGCGCGTGTGTGGCGTCACGGTGGTCATGCGGGGGCGCCGCCTCGGTCGTCGGGGCCCTGGTCCCGCCGCTGAGCGTCCGGTCCCTCGTCGCCGGGGGCGCGGGGTTCGGCCGACTCGGCGAGCGTGATGCCGCGCTGGAAGGCGGCCATGAGGCCGGGGTCGTGCACGGACGGGGCCGCGTCCTCATTGCGCGGCGCGGGGCCGCCGCGCAGTTGCGGGGCGATGTGCTCCTGGGCCCTGCGGCGCGGCAGTTGGGGGCGGCCCATGGTGCCCCGTACGACGCCCTCGGGCCGGGCGACCGGGGGCCCGGCGTGGGCCGCGGCCTCGCGGGCCTCGGGGCGGATGCCGGGGAGGGCGTCGGCGGGGGTGGGGCGGGAGTCGTCGGCGATGCGCTGCGGGAGGGGGGCGGCGTGGGTTCCGGGGCGGGGGGTGGCGGGGGGTGTGCCGTTGGGTGGCGTGCCGGTGGCGGGTGTGTGGGTCGGTGTGCCGGTGGGAGGCGTTCCCGTGACGGGGGTGCCGGTGGGGGCGGGAGGTGCGCTCATGGGCGTGCCCGCAGGGGGCGTTCCCGTGTGCGGTTGGCGAGGGACCACGGCGACGGCCCCGTGCAGCGGGGTGGGCGAAGGGGGCGCCGGGGCCGGGGCGTTGGCCGGTGCGGGCCGTGTGCCGTTGGTGTCCTGGCCGGGCTGCTGCGGCGGGCCCGCCCGGTGGCCGTTCGCCGACGGTTCCGGCTCGCCGCCGAGCACGCTGTTCGCGGTCGCCGCCGCGGCGGCCTTGCGCACGTGCGGGATGCGCACGCCCGCGGCGTCCGTGTCGCCGTCCCCGCCGAGCAGGTCCTGGGGCAGCACGAGGACCGCCTGCACTCCCCCGTAGATATTCGTCTGTAGCCGCACCGTGATGCCGTGCCGCCGCGCGAGCTGCGAGACCACGAACAGGCCGATGCGTCCGTCCGCGAGGAGGCTGGCGACGTTGACCTGGTCGGGGTCGCTGAGCAGCGTGTTCATCTTGTTCTGCTCGGTGACGGGCATGCCGAGGCCGCGGTCCTCCACCTCGATGGCGAGCCCGGAGGTCACCTGGTTGGCGCGGAGCAGGACCTGGGTGTGCGGGGCGGAGAACACCGTGGCGTTCTCGACGAGTTCGGCCAGCAGGTGGATGCAGTCGGCGACGGCGTGCCCGCGCAGGGTGCCGTCGATCGGCGGCACGAGCTTGACGCGCGAGTACTGCTCGACCTCGGCGATCGCGGAGCGCATCACCTCGGTCATGGACACGGGGTGGCTCCACTGGCGGCGCGATACGGCGCCGCCGAGCACGGCGAGGTTCTCTGCGTGCCGACGGGTGCGCGTGGCCATGTGGTCGACGTGAAAGAGGCCCTTGAGCAGGTCGGGGTCCTCGACCTGGTTCTCCAACTCGTCGAGCAGGCTGATCTCCCGGTGGACGAGCGACTGCAGGCGCCGGGCGAGGTTCACGAACACCTCGACCTTCTGCCGGCTGCCCGCCTGGCTGGACAGCTGGGTGGCCTGCACGACGGCGGTCACCGCGACATCGTGGCCACGCGCGAGGTCGACGGCGAGCCGGTCGAAGTCGTCGCCTCCGGGCGCGCCGACGACGGGCGCACGGCGCGGCGGCGGGGCCTCGCCCTTGCGCAACTGCTCGACCAGCGCGCGCAGTTCGGACTGCCGGTGCGCGGCGCTCTGACGCAGCGCGAGGACCCGGTCGCGTACGACGGCCGCGGCGCGCCGCGCGGCGATGGCGGCGATCACGATGCCCGCGACCGTCACCAGGCAGGCGCCGCCGAGCACCGCCCACAGAGCGGGGCTGGGCCGCACCCCCGTGTGCTGGAGGACGAACAGCACGGCCGCGCTGGCGCCGAGGGCCACCGCGAGCGGCGGAAGGACGGCGATGCGCAGGAGTTGGGACCGTATGTGGGTCTCGGTCGGCTGTGGCGCGGCCCGCCCGGCCGGCCTGCCGTGCCGACCGCCTTCGCGGCGGTCTGCGCGGGCGGCCGGCTGACGGAGCTGGGACATACGACGACCTCGTCCTCGGTTCTATGAGTTCTGAGTTCTGATTTCAGGAGTTCTGCGCGTTCAGAGGGTGGCTCGGCGGATGAGGAGACAGCAGGCAGCACGACCGGGCGTCGCACGACGAGCACACACGGTAGTCGCCAACGGCATATACGCGAGGGGCAGTTGACAAACTCCGGCGGCCGAGGTCCCACTCTGGTATGAGCCCCCGCACCTACGACCGAATAAGCGCACGCGATCCGCCCGCACGCACGTTCGCCAGGCCGGCCTCAGCGGCCGTTCCAGGGGCCGTGGCGGTCGTACCTAGCTCTCGTCCGGCCGGAAACGCGCCTTGATGTGCATCCGCTCGCCCTGCGGCCCCAGGATGCTGAGGAACTCCACGGCGCGCTCGTCCGCGTTGCCGAACCAGTGCGGGAGGTGGGTGTCGAACTCGGCGGCCTCGCCCTCCGCGAGGACGACGTCCTGGTCGCCGAGCAGGAGGCGCAGCCGCCCCTTGAGGACGTACAGCCAGTGGTAGCCCTCGTGCGAGCGCGGCTCGGGCTCCCGGCCGTCGGTGAGGCCCGCGGGCAGGATCTGCTTGAACGCCTGAAGGCCGCCGGGCTTGCGGGTCAGCGGCACGATCGTCACGCCGCCCCGCGTGATCGGCTGCGGGTGCACGCGCGGGTCGAGGTCGGCCGGGGCGCCGACGAGCTCGTCGATCGACACCTGGTGGGCCCTGGCCAGGGGCAGCAGGAGTTCGAGCCCCGGCTTGCGGTGCCCGGACTCGAGGCGGGACAGGGTGCTGATCGGGATGCCGGTGGTCTCCGACAGGGCTGTCAGGGTGGCGCCCCTGCGCCGGCGCAGCTCACGCAGCCTGGGCCCGACCGCGGCCAGTACCCCGTCGACGTCGTCGCTCATCCGTCCACCGTGCCCGCGTTTTGCGTTTTCTGCAAAGAAGTTTGCCCGTACGCACGCGTGGCGCGACCTTGGCGTCGACGGGGTCACCGTCGAACGGACGAGAGACAGGACCGCACGCCATGGACAACGACACCGAGCCCGCCGACTCGGCTCAGCCCGCCACCACCCACTCCGCCACCGCTCAGGAGTGGGACGAGCGCTACCGCAGCCGCGACCAGCTCTTCAGCGGCAACCCGAACGGTGTGCTGGTCGCCGAGGCCGGCGACCTGCCGCCCGGCCAGGCGCTCGACGTCGGCTGCGGCGAGGGCGGCGACGCGCTCTGGCTGGCCCGTCGCGGCTGGCAGGTCACGGCGGTCGACGTCTCCGAGGTCGCCCTGCGCCGCGCCGCCGCGGCGGGCGCCGACGTGGCGGGCAGGGTCGCCTGGGCGCGGGCCGATCTGGCCGTCTCCCCGCCGCCGGCGGGCGCCTTCGACCTGGTGACCCTCCAGTACTTCCCGCTGCTGCGCAGCTCGGGCCTGCCGGCGCTGCGCGGGATCGTCGACGCCGTCGCACCCGGCGGCACGCTGCTCTTCGTCACGCACGCGTTGGCGGACCTGGCGGAGCACACCGAGGCGACCGCCGAATTCGACCCCGCCGACTACTACTGGGCCGACGACATCGCCGCACTCCTCGACGCGGACGGTGGCGGTGACGGTGAAGGCGCCTGGAAGATCGAGGTCAACGAGACCCGCCCGCGCACGGCCCCGGCCCCGCCCGGCACACACCACCACCGGGACACGATCCTGCGGGCACAGCGCACGGCGTAGGCCGCAGCCCGTACGGATTCGGATTCGGAACCCCGAAGTCCGGAGCCGGAGCCGTAGCCGTAGCCGCTACGGCTGCCACGAACCCACCCGCCACTCATTCGCCTACCCAGCTACCCGCCTACCCGGCGACCACGATCTCCGTCCCCTCCGCCCCCGCCACGAGCCCGGCCGTCACCGGCCACCCGCCGTGCGGCACCGCCGCGACGGCCCGCCACCACTGCTCCGTGGGCAGCGCCTCCGCGCCGGGCTCGAAGGGCTCGCCGGGGTGCGGCAGCGCGACGCGCGCGGCGGCTCGGCGGGCCGCGGCGACGGTCCCCTCGCCGGGCTCGGTCCAGGCGTGCGGCGCCAGATTGAACGTCCCCCAGTGGATCGGCAGCATCGGCCCTGCCGCGGGCCCGCCCTGTAGGTCGAGGTGGGCGCGCATGCCCTCCTCCGGGGTCATGTGGATGTCCGGCCAGTACTCGGAGTAGGCGCCGATCTGGATCATCGTGACGTCGAACGGCCCGTGCTCGGCGCCGATGTCCTTGAACCCGGAGAAGTACCCGGTGTCGCCGCTGTGGAAGACGCTGTGCTCGGGCCCTGCGGCGACCCAGGACGCCCACAAGGTGTGCTGCGCGTTGCGCAGGCCGCGGCCGCAGAAGTGGCGGGCGGGGGTGGCGGTCAGCGTCACCCCGGCGACGTTCGTCGACTCGTGCCAGTCCAGCTCGCGCAGCCGGTCCGCGGGCACGCCCCAGTGCTCCAGGTGCGCGCCGACGCCGAGCGGCACCGCGAACACCGTGTCCGTGTGGGCGAGCGCCTTGATGGTGGGCATGTCCAGGTGGTCGTAGTGATCGTGCGAGATCACCACTACGTCGACCGGGCCCAGCGCGGCGAGCGGCAGCGGCGCCGGGTGCAGCCGCTTGGGCCCGGCGAAGGCGAAGGGTGAGCAGCGCTCGCCCCACACCGGGTCGAACAGCACCCGCACCCCGTCTATCTCGGCGAGGACGCTGGAGTGCCCCATCCATGTGATCCGCAGGCCGCTCACCGGCGGCTTCGACAGGTCGGCGAGGGTCGTGGCATGCACGGGCACCGTGCCCGTGGGGGCCCGCCGGGCGCGCTCGTCCTTGCGGAAGTAGTTCTTCGCGAACTCGATCATCGAGCCGTCCGGCCGGGTGCGCGCCCCCTCCGGGTTCTGGAAGGACCCGTCCGCGAAGTTCGGTGAACGGCGGATCCGGTCCAGTCGCGCCCCCGCGGGCTCGGCGCCGAAGGCATCGGGCTGGAGCGAGCGCAATCCGGACGTCAGAGAACGTGACACGGCGCCTCCCATTGATCGATCAGGCTTCCCATTATGTGCGGCACCACTGACAACGCGCTGAGCGCCTCCTGTGTGCCCGAGTCCCCGGCCGTGTGACCGACGTCCCTCCCCGCCGCCCACCACCTCTCCCCGCCCTCTCCCGCCCCGTCTCCCCACAAACTGATCCACCGTTCAGTAACAGTTCGATTGACAGCACTCTCGACGACTCCGGATACTGACCGACGATTCAGTAAAGCCATCTGGAGGCACCGTGTCGGAACTCCCCACCGAACTGGTCCCGCTCACTCCCGAACAGCACGCCGTCGTCGAGCTCGCCCGGACGTTCGCGGCCGAGGAGATCCGGCCACGCGCGCGTGCCGTGGACGAGGCCGACGTCGAGACGCCCTGGGACCTGTGGCGCAGGGCGGCCAAGGTCGGCATCACCGGGTTCATGCTCCCCGAGGAGTTCGGCGGGGGCGGCTTCACCGACGTGTTCACGCAGGTCCTCGTGCAGGAGGAGCTGTGCGTCGGCGACCTGGGCATCGGCAACCTGCTCTGCTCGAACGGCTTCTTCGCCGACCCCGTGCTCGCCCTCGGCACCAAGGAGCAGCAGCGCACCTGGCTCACCCCGCTCTCCGGCCCCGACACCCCCATGACGTCGCTCGCGACCACCGAACCGGGCGCGGGCTCCGACGCCGCGTCGATCACGACGACGGCCCGCCGCACCGAGGGCGGCTACCTGCTCAACGGCCAGAAGGCGTGGATCTCGAACGCGGGCGAGGCCGACCGCTACGTGGTGTTCGCCAAGACGGACCCGACCCGGCGCTCGCGCGGCGTCAGCGCCTTCCTCCTGCGCAAGGACACCGAAGGTGTCACCTTCGGCGAACCGATGCGCAAGATGGGTCAACGCGCCATCGTGTGCCGGGAGATCTTCTTCTCCGACGCGTTCGTCCCCGAGGAGAACCGGCTCGGCGACGAGGGCCAGGGCTTCACCGGCCTGATGCGCACCTTCGACATCTCCCGGGCCGTCCTCGGCGCCGCCGCCACCGGTGTCGCCCGCGCCGCCTACGAGTACGCACGCGACTACGCGCGCACGCGCGAACAGTTCGGCAAGCCCGTCATCGAGCACCAGGCGGTCGCGTTCCGCCTCGCCGACATGCGTACGCGCATCGAGCAGTCGCGCTTGATGACGTGGCGCGCGGCCCGCCGCCTGGACGCGGGCCTGACCGCCACCACGGAGGCGGCCATGGCCAAGCTCACCGCGTCGGAGACGGCCGCGTACTGCACCTGGGCGGCCGTGCAGACGCTCGGCGGCTGGGGCTACTCGCGCGAGTTCCCGGTCGAACAGTGGATGCGCGACGCCAAGTTGGAGGAGATCGAAGAGGGCACCTCCGACATCATGCGCCTGATCATTGCGAGGTCACTGTGACGTCTGTCGCCGAATCCGCCGTCGTTACGCGTCACAGTCCCGAGCCACCTCCGGACCGCGCCCACCTCACCGGAGGGGAGGCCCTCACCCGCGCCCTGGCCGCCCACGGCGTCACCCAGGCCTTCGGCATCCCCGGCACCCACAACCTGGAGATCTACCGCCACTTGACGGCCTACGGCATCGCGCACGTCGCGCCCCGCCACGAGCAGGGCGCCGGATACGCGGCGGACGCCTACGCGCGCGTGACGGGCACGCCCGGAGTGGCGATCACCACCACGGGGCCCGCCCTGCTGAACATCGCGGCGGCCGTCGGCCAGGCCTACTCGGACAGCGTGCCGCTGCTGGTGATCTCGCCGGGCATGCCGCTGCGCCACCCGCGCCAGTCGACGGGCCTGCTGCACGAAATGCGCAGCCAGAGCGAGGCGTTGCGGAACGTGGCCGCCTTCAGTCACCGGGTGTCGTCGGTGGCGGAGATCGGTGCGGCGGTGGCGCGCGCGTTCACGCTGTTCCGCTCGGAACGGCCGCGCCCGGCGCACATCGAGATCCCGCTCGACCTCCTGGAGGCGACGGAGCCCGCGGGCCCGGCCCGCACCGCTCCCCCGGCCGCGCCGCGCGTCCCCGACGCCGCACGCGTCGAGGAGGCCGCCGCCCTCCTGGCCCGGGCGGAGCGTCCGGCCCTGCTCCTCGGCGGCGGAGCCCGCGGCGCGGCGGCCCAATGTCTCGCCCTGGCCGAGCGGTTGGCCGCGCCGGTGGCCACCACGGCGAACGGCAAGGCGATCGTCGACGAGAGCCACCCGCTCTCCCTGGGCGTGTCGCTGCACAGCCCGGCGGTCCAGGAGTGGCTCGCGACGCGTGACGTGGTCCTCGCGGTCGGCACGGAGCTCGCCGAGTCCGACATCTGGATCGCCGAACCCCTCGCTCTTCAGGGCCGGTTGATCCGTGTGGATCTCGATCCGGCGCAGATGTACACGGGCGTCCCTGCGGACGTTCCCCTGGTCGGCGACGCGCGGGCCACGCTCGACGCGCTCGCCCTCGAAGTCTCAGCCACCACCCCGCACACCACCACCGCGGACGCCACCCCCGCCCACGCCGAAACCGCCGCCCTCAAGGCGGCCCGCGACGACGAGTCCCGCCCCCGCGACGCCCACTGGCTGCCCTACCTGGAGGCGATCCGCGGCACCCTCGCCCCGGACGCCGTCGTCACCTCGGACAGCGCCCAGTGCTGCTACTACGGCGCGCTGCCCCACCTCACCCTGGGGTCGGACGCCCGCTATCTGCACCCCACCGGCTTCGGCACGCTCGGCTACGCGCTGCCCGCGGCGATCGGCGCGAAGGCCGCCCGCCCGGACCGCCAGGTCGTCGCGCTCAGCGGCGACGGAGGGCTGCAGTTCTCGATCCAGGAGCTGGCCACGGCCGCAGCGCTCCAACAGCCGCTCGCCGTCGTCGTGTTCGACAACTCGGGCTACGGCGAGATCCGCGACGAGATGAAGGCCCGCGGCGGCGCACCGCTCGCGGTCGACCACGCGCGCGTGGACCTGCCCGCCCTCGCCCGCGCCTACGGCGGCCACGGCGCGACGGCCCACTCCCCCGAGGAGCTCGCGAAGCTGCTGAGCACCGCCCTGACCACCCCCGCCCCCACCCTGATCGTCGTTCCCGAGGAGTCCGCATGACCACCGCCCCCACGCCCGCCGGCACCGCCACGCCCCCGACGGCCCCCCTCACCGAACTCACCTGGACCGACCACGTCACCGGCCGCCACGGCTACCTGGTGATCGACCGCCTTGTGCGCGGCGTCTCCAGCGGCGGCCTGCGCATGCGGGCCGGCTGCACGCTCACCGAGGTCGCGGGGCTCGCGCGCGGCATGTCGATGAAGGAGGCGCTGCACTACAACCCGGAGGGCCGCTACATCCCGCTGGGCGGCGCCAAGGGCGGCATCGACTGCGACCCGCGGGACCCGGAGGCGTACGGCATCCTGGTGCGCTACCTGAAGGCGATGCGTCCCTACATCGAGTCATTCTGGACGACGGGCGAGGACCTGGGCCTCACCCAGGACCTGGTCGACAAGGCGGCGGCCGAGGCGGGCCTCGTGTCGTCCATCCAGGCCGTGTATCCGCTCCTGGACGACGAGGAGACGGCCCGTCAGCGGCTCGCGGACGCCTTCGCGGTGGACGTCGACGGCATCGGTCTCGACGAGCTGGTGGGCGGCTGCGGCGTCGCCGAGGCCGTCCTGGTCGCGCTGGACCGCGCCGGACGCTCCTACGAGGGCACCCGTGTCTCGCTCCAGGGCCTGGGCACCATGGGCGGCGCCACGGCCCGCTTCCTCGCGCGCGCGGGGCTCACCGTTGTGGCGGTGGCCGACCTGAAGGGCACCATCGCCAACGACGCGGGCCTCGACGTGGACGCGCTGCTCGCGGCCCGCGACGCCTACGGCACGGTGAACCGCGAGGTGCTGCGCCCCGAGGACCGTGAACTGCCGGGTGACGCCTGGCTGTCGGCGGACGCGAACGTGCTGATCCCGGCCGCGGTCTCGTACGCGATCGACGCGTCGAACCAGGAGCGGATCACGGCCCGCTGGGTCGTCGAGGCGGCGAACATGCCGGTCCTCGCGGACGCCGAGGAACTCCTGACCCGGCGCGGCATCACGGTCCTGCCGGACGTGGTCGTCAACTCCGGGACGAACGCCTGGTGGTGGTGGACCCTGTTCGGCGACATCGGCGCGGACGCGGACGAGGCGTTCGCCTACACGCGGCGCTCGATGCGCTCCCTGATCGACCAGATGCTCGCGCGCGCGGAGGGCGACGGAACGACCCCGAGGGCCGCGGCGCACGCCATCGTGGCCGACCGCCTGCCGATCCTCGCGGCGAGGTTCGGGTGGTACAGGTGACGACGACAACAGGCCTGGACGCGCTGTACGACCCGGCGTCCGTCGCGGTCGTCGGCGCGTCCGACAACCCGGAGAAGTGGGGCTACTGGCTCGCGGCAGGCGCGCTGACCGGCCGCGCCCGGCGCGCGGTCCACCTGGTCAACCACAAGGGCGGCCACCTCCAGGGCGAACCGTTCCGCCCCGCGCTGTCCGCACTGGCCGCGCCGCCCGAGCACGTGGTGGTCGCGGTCCCGCCGCACCAGGTGCGCCCGGTGGTCCAGGAAGGACTGGAGACGGGCGCCCGCTGCTTCACGGTGATCACGTCGGGCACCGCCGAAGAGGACTCCCTCGCGGACCTGGTCACCTCGCGGGGCGCCCGCCTGCTGGGCCCGAACTGCATGGGCATCGTCGACACGACCAGCCAACTCCGCCTCTCCTGGGGCGACTTCCCGACCGGCGCCCTCGGCCTGGTCTCCCAGAGCGGCAACCTCGCCCTGGAGATCGGCCGCCATCTCGCCCGCGCGGGCGCCGGCTTCTCGCGCTTCGTATCGCTCGGCAACCAGCGCGACATCGACGCCACCGACGCCCTGGAGTCGCTGATCGCCCACGAGCCCACGAGAGCGATCGCGGCGTACGTGGAGGACTTCCGGGACGGCCGCCGCCTCGCGGACGTCCTGGCGGCCGCTCACACCGCGGGAAAGCCGGTCCTGCTGCTCACGGTGGGCCGCAGCGCGGCATCGGGTCGCGCCGCCGCCTCCCACACGGGCGCCCTCGTCAGCCCGCACGCCACGGTCGCGGCGGTCTGCCGCGACGCGGGCGCCCTCCTCCTGAACTCCGCGGGCGAACTCGTCGACACCGCCCTGCACTTGACGTCCCCCTCCCTCCCCCTCGTACGTTCCCGCCCCCACCCCCCACGCCACGAAACCACCCCCACACCCACCCCCGACCACCCCAGCGCCACCCCACCCCCACCGCACCGGATCGCCGTGATCGGGGACAGCGGCGGGCAGGGCGCCCTGGCCGCCGACTCGTTCGCCGCGTGCGGTTTCACCGTGCCCGAGCTCTCCGCGGACACCGTCGACGCCCTGGGCGCCCATCTGCCGCCGGGCGCGGGACGGGCGAACCCGGTCGACCTGGCCGGAGCGGGCGAGCAGGATCTGGCCGCTTACGCGCGCGTGGCGACCACTTTGCTGCACAGCGGCGACGCGGACACGGTCGTGCTCACCGGCTACTTCGGGGACTACGCGAGCGCGAACCCCGCTCAGGTGGGGCGCGAGTGCGAGATCGCGCACGCCCTCGCCGACGCCGCCGGCGCCGCGGGGCGGTCCCTGGTCGTGCACACGATGGCCCGCGACACCCCGGCCCTCACCGTCCTCAGGGAGCGCGGCGTCCCCGTCCACGAACGCGTCGAGCAGGCGGCGACGGCGCTCGCGGGCGCCGTGCGACTGGCCGCCGCCACGCCTCGCCTGCCGCAGGAGGCGACCGCTCCCCCGGCGGCGTACGAGGTCGAGGACGGCGGCTACGAGCGGGTGCGTGAGCTGCTGGCGTCCTACGGAGTCGCGTTCCCCACCGCCGAGTTCGTGACGGACGCGGACGCGGCGGTGGAGGCCGCCCACCGCACGGGCTACCCCCTGGTACTCAAGGCGATGGGACTCGCCCACAAGACCGAGGCCGGTGGTGTCGCCCTGCACATCGCGGACGAAGCCGCCCTGCGGGCCGCGTTCGCGCGGATGCGGGAGGCCACGGGTGCGCTCCGGTACGCGGTCGAGGCGATGGCCACGCCTCCGTACGCGCGCGAACTCATCGTCGGCGTACGCAAGGACGCGGCGTTCGGCCCGGTCGTCATGGTCGGCGCCGGGGGTGTCACCGCCGAACTGCACGCCGACACGGCGCTGGCCCTGACCCCGCTCACCCCGTCACGCGCGCGTGCCCTGCTCCTCGAACTGCGGCACGCGCCGCTCCTGACCGGGTGGCGCGGAGCACCGGCCGTCCACCTGGAGTCGGCCGCGGCGGCCGTGTGCGCGGTGGCCCGGGCCGCGGCGGACCACCCCGAACTGACCGACCTGGAGGTCAACCCCCTCCTGGTACACCCCGGCGGCACCATCGCACTGGACGCCCACGCGACACTGAACGCGCGATCAAGCCCCTCCGGCGATTGAGGAGCGGGGCCCGGGGCAGAGCCCCGAGTCGTCAACCACGGTGACCGGAACACGCGATGGGCCCCCGCCCGAGTGAGGCGGGAGCCCGTCGCGTTCAGAGCCCCTCGGCCCCACCACTGCGGGCTCGACGCCGGCCAGGCGCCCCGCACGCGTAGAACACCAACCCGATCACGACGAACAGCAGCAGCGGCAGCGCCTGGCTCAACGTGTACGGCAGCCGCTGGCCCGCGAACGACTCGGGCAGCGAGTCCGCCGGGTTGCCCGCCGTGCCGAACCAGCCCACCCCGAAGCCGGGCCAGACGAGCACGACCACGGTGAACGCCACGAATGCGGTGGCGAGCGCGGACACGATCCAGGCGCCCACGCGGCCGCCCGGCACGGCGTAGGGCCGCTCCTGGTCGGGGTACTTGCGGCGGAGCACGGAGAGGCTCGGGAACGTGATGACGTAGGAGATGAACGTCGTGCTGATGGTCAGGCCGAGGCCCGCCGCGAAGTACTTCTCGCCGTCGCCGCCGGTGAGGTTGAGGGCGACGACGAACAGGATCGAACCGAGCACGGCGGACAGGATGTTGACCCGCACCGGGGTGCCGTGCTTCTCGGAGATGCGGCCCAGCCAGGCCGGCCCCGCGCCGTCCGCGCACGCCACGGCCTGCGCGCGGTGGGCACCCATCGCCCAGGTGACACCGGAGGTGAGGAGGCCGACGATGAGGCCGGCCGCGGCGACCCCGCCGAACACGGAGCCGAGCCCGGTCAGCGTGACCGTGCCGTCGGCCGCGATCGAACCGCCGTAGACGGTGAAGACGGCCTTGCAGGCGTCGATGAAGCCGCCCAGGCTGCCGATCTCCTGGCTGGGCAGAACGAACAGGATGCCGAGGATGGGCCCTCCGTAGAGGAGCACGGCGGCGAGGCCGGAGCGCAGGATCGACAGGGGGATGTCGCGGCGCGGGTTCTTCATCTCCTCGGCGGCGGAGCTGGGCAGTTCGAAGCCCACGTAGTTGAAGATGAGCACCGGGACGAGCGCCACGAATCCGGCATACGTAGGAGTGAACTCGCCCGCGGGCAGGGCGTGCACGCCGTGTTCGGCGGCGTACACGACGACGGACACGAGGAAGAAGCCGAGCAGCACCACGCGCGCGACGGCGCCCGCGATGGGCACCCACTTGCCGATGCGCACGGACTGCACCACGGCGAGCGCGCCGCCCCAGATGAACACGAACCCGGCGACGTACTTCCACACGCCGGGCAGCGGCGTGAAGAACTCCTCCCAGGTGGTCAGCGCGATGATGCACAGGCTGCCGCCCACCCAGACCGGGTTGGAGATCCAGTACAGGAGCTGGTTGACGCCCGCGACGAGCCGGCCGAAGGCCAGGCGCGTCCACACGTACGGGCCGCCCTGCACGGGGAAGGCGGAGCCGAGTTCGGCGACGAGCAGCCCGTAGGGGAGGAAGAAGAGGACGGCCAGGATGACCATCCAGGTGAGGCCCTGCGGGCCCTGTGCGGCGACGGAGCCGATGGTGTCCAGGCCGACGAGCGTGCAGATGAGAAAGAACAGCACGTCCAGCCGGCGCAGGTCCTTGCGCAGCCGTGAGCGCTGCTCGCCCCAGCCTTCGGAGAGGTCGGGCTCGTCCCCGGCGGGCGGGGTCGGCGAGAGGGATGGCGCTTGGGTCACGATTGCTCCTGGCGAGAACAGCACGAAGACTTCACGAACGACATGGACGGCGTTGGGGCCTGCCCAGGCCGCGCTTACCCCCGACCGACCGACTTATTGACTGAACGGCCAGTCAGTAGTGGAACGTGACGTGACTGTGACCTGTCCGACGGCGAGGCGTCAAGAGTCCTGCGCGTGAACGAGTCGAGCCCCGGGAACAACTAGGCTTGCGGCGTGACCAGAGTCCGGTTGAGCGTGGCCGAGCGGCGCGAAGAGCTGCTGGGGGCCGCCATCGAGCAGATCGAGGCGCGCGGGGTGGCCGCCGTGCGCATCGCCGACGTGGCGTCGGCGCTCGGCGTGAGCAACGCGCTGGTGCTGTACCACTTCTCGACGAAGGAGAAGCTCGTCGCGGCCGCGTTCGCGCACGCCGCCGAGAGTGACCTGGCCCATCTGCGCAAGCTGCTCGGCCGCCGCACGACGGCCCTGAAGCGGCTGCGCGCCGCGGTGCGCTGGTACGCGCCGACGGGTCAGGCCAAGGGGTGGCGGCTGTGGATCGAGGGCTGGGCGGCGGCGCTGCGCGAGCCCGCGCTGCGGGAGGTCACGCGGGACCTCGACCGGCAGTGGAAGGCGGCGCTCGCGGAGGTGATCGCCGAGGGCGTGGCGGCGGGCGAGTTCGGCTGCCCCGAGCCGATGGCGGCGGCGCTGCGGCTCACGGCACTGCTCGACGGGCTCGCCGTGCAGATGACCGCGTACGACGACGGGCGCGCCAGGGCGGCCGCGGTGTCGCGGGCCCGCATGCAGGAGTGGGTGGATGAGGCGCTCGCCCGCGAACTGGGGCTCGAGCGCGCGGAGTTGACCGCGGCGGGGCGCTGACGGGAGGCCGTCAGCGCCACCGCTCCGCCGAGGTTCAACGCGTCAGGACGCCGCCTCCAGGTGCGCCTTCACCGCGTGCGGGTCGACGAAGCCCTTGGCCTGCACCCGGTCGCCGGAGGACTCGCCGCGAAGCCTGCGCCCGATCCACGGCACCAGGAACTCGCGCGCCCAGTGGATGTCGTCGCGCCGCACCTCGAACGTGCCGCGCGGCGGCAGCAGCGGCCACGCCTGCTCGGGGTCGGCCGGCACCTCGACGCCGAGCGCCTGGGCGGCGCGCAGCGCCACGCGCGTGTGCCCCTCGGGCGACAGGTGGAGGCGGTCGTCGTCCCAGGCCCTGCGGTCCTGGATGGACTTCAGGGACCACAGGTCGAGCATCAGGCAGCCGTGACGGTCGGCGATCGCCCGCACATGCATGTTGTACGTGGCGATCTTGCCGCGCAGGTGCTTGAGCACGGCCACGTCACGGGTGTCGAAGCCGGTGGCCACCATGACGGTGCCCGCCGCGTCGGTGAGCTTGAGGACGGCCTTCTCGAACCGTTCGGCCACGTCGTCCGGGTCGGTGCCGGGGCGGATGATGTCGTTGCCGCCGGCGACCAGGGTCACCAGGTCGGGGGCGAGCTCGACCGCCTTCGGGATCTGGTCCGCGACGATCTGGTCGAGGAGCTTGCCGCGCACGGCGAGGTTCGCGTACTTGAAGGTGTCCTCGGGCACCCGGTCGTCCAGGAGGACGGCGAGCCGGTCGGCCCAGCCCGCGAACTTTCCGTCGGGACCGGGGTCGCCGACTCCTTCGGTGAAGCTGTCGCCCACGGCCGCGTAGGACCGGATCGTGCCGTTGAGTGAGTCCCTGAGTGCTCTCGATTCGTTTGCCACGACCACACATCTTTCACCCTCGGGTGTGACCTACGCGACCGTAGCCAGGGGTTGACGGGTGGTGAGATAACCCACTCGCCACCTGGGGAATAAGCGCACGAACGCGATTCGGCGCCCGGGGAACGACCCCAGGCGCCGAAGGGAGCGAGCGGCCTCGACCGCTACGGGACGTCTCAGGCGTTCACACCGTGCTCGCTCAGGTACGCGATCGGGTCGATGTCCGAGCCGTAGTCCGCGGTCGTGCGGACCTCGAAGTGCAGGTGCGGTCCGGTGACATTGCCCGTCGCGCCGGACTTGGCGATCTCCTGGCCGGCCGTCACGGTGTCGCCCTGCGCGACGCCGATCGAGGACAGGTGGCCGT
The DNA here is from genome assembly GCF_049844455.1 of Streptomyces fractus. Lineage (NCBI taxonomy): Bacteria > Bacillati > Actinomycetota > Actinomycetes > Kitasatosporales > Streptomycetaceae > Streptomyces > Streptomyces fractus. The sequence goes on from NZ_JBMYHI010000002.1 coordinate 1,789,483, forward strand.
ACTGGGAGTAGTGGCCGTCGGCGTGCTCGATGACGACCTCGTTGCCATATGCGCCGCCCGAGCCGGTCGAGACGACGGTGCCGTCGGCGATCGACTTCACGGAGGTGCCGGTCGGTACCGAGAAGTCGGCGCCGGTGTGGCTGCCGCTGGACCACATGGAGCCGGAGTTGCCGTAACCGGTGCCCTTGGCGCCGTCGACGGGCGCGACGTAGCCGCCGGAGGCGGTGGTCTTGGCGCTCGCCTGCGTGGCGGTGGCTGCACCCTCGGAACCGGAACCAGAACCGGAGCTGCTGTCGCTGCCGGCCGCGCCGCCGAGGTCGAGCTTGACGCCGATCTTGAGGTGGTCCGCGTTCGAGCCGACGGCGTCCTTGTTGTCCTCGTAGAGCTTCTTCCAGCCGCCGTCGACGTCGTGCGCCTTGGCGATCTTCGAGAGCGTGTCACCGGCCTTGACGGTGTACGTCGTGGCGTCGGCGGTGCCGTCGGACGTCGCGGCCTGCGCGCCGGTAGCGCCCATGAGCGGCAGCGCGAGCGCGGCTCCACCGGCGGAGGCGACGGCGGCGACACGGGCGATGCGCTGGGAGGTCGAAAGGCGGTGCTTTCCCTTTGCGGGCATGCTGAATTTCCTCTCCGTCGCCTACGAGGTGAGCTGTCGGGTTCGGGCTGGAGATGCCCGGCCGCGCCCGGGGAACGGGCACGGCTTCACCCCTAGCCGCTTGGGGAAATCCCTGCGCGGCGCACTGCGTGTGGGTCCCCCGCTCCTGCCGTGACGGGTAGTCGAAAGGAACCCGGGCGGCGGCAGGACTAGGCGTTCCGACCGGATTGATTGGTGACCGTAGGCGAACGGCAATGGCGGCGACAAACCCCGAATTCGCTTGCGGGGGCAATTCCTTGGGTTTCTGAGGCATCCCTGCGTAACCCTCCGTCGACATTCCCCGCTTTACCAACGCCATACCTTCGGGGATTACTGGGCGGCCAATCCGGGCCGCCCGCCACACAGCGTCACGAACATGAAGCCGGTCACGCACACGCCCACAAGCCCCTTCGATCCATGCACAGTTGCTACAGAACAGGGCGAATCGGACAGATGGTTGCCTGTGGAACCGATGTCGTATCGTCAGGAGCGCGCCCACCGGCGACCCAACGCCGGTGCACCGATTGGGAGGAGCCCCTGTGACGCAGCACGCACCGTCCACCGAGCCCGAGCTGACCGGAGTGCGCAACTTCCGAGACGTGGGCGGCCTGCCCACCGTGGACGGCCGGCGCGTGCGCCAGGGCGTACTGTTCCGCAGCGGTCACCTCGCCCACGCCACGGCCGAGGACGCGACCTTCCTCTCCTCCCTCGGTCTGCATACGGTCTTCGACTTCCGTAACTCCGCGGACCAGAAGCTGGAGGGCGCAGACGTCGAACTGCCCGGCGTGCGCAATCTGAACCTGCCGCTCAACGACCCGGCCGACGGCGCCGAATTCTGGACCATGGTCCGCGACGGCAACATCGACCAGCTGCGTCAGATCCTCTCCGAGGGCCGCGCGGCGAACCGGCTCGTCGAGTCCTACCGCACCATGATCAAGGAGCGCACCGCCGAGCACAGCCGCGTGCTGCACTCCCTCGCCGAGGACAGCCTGCCCGCGCTGATGCACTGCGCGGCGGGCAAGGACCGCGCGGGCCTCTCGATCGCCGTGACGCTGCTCGCGGTGGGCGTGGAGCGCGAGGCCATCGAGGCCGACTACCTCAAGTCGAACGAGAAGCACCGCCGCTACAACGTGCGCCGCACGGCCACCGCGAAGGACGCCTACTCCCCCGAGATCATGGAGCTGCTCAGCCCGCTCTTCGACGCCCGCGTCGAGTACCTCAACGCCGGCCTCGAGACCATCGACGAGGTCTGGGGCGGCACGGACCGCTACCTCGAAGAGGGCCTGAAGTTCACCGCGGCGACGCGCGAGCGACTGCGCGAGCGCCTCCTCGACTGACACCCGCTCTCTCGACTGACACCCGGCTTTCTCGACAGACACCCGCTCTCTCGGCTGACGCCCGGCATCACATGACGCCGGGCGTCACACGGTCGACCGATGCCTGACGTCATCCGTCACCCCTCCCTGTCGCGGAGTGCCGCGCGCGCAGGGAGGGTCACGGCGAGCAGCCCGAGGCACACCGCGCTCGCCGCGAACGTGCCGTACAGCAGCGGGGGTATGTACGGGGACTCTCCCGTCATGCCGCGCATCATCGGGGTCAGCGTGATCAGCGCGATGGCCGTGCCAAGCGCCACCCCCGCCGCCGATACCAGCAGGCTCTCCCAGCGGAGCATCCGCAGCACCTGGCGGCGCGTGGACCCGACGAGGCGGAGCACGGTCAGTTCGCGACGGCGGTCCAGGACCGTCATCACCAGGGTGTTGACCGCGGCGACGGCGGCGAAGCCGCCCAGGACCGCGGCCATCATGTAGTTGGACCAGGCGCCCAGTTCACTGTCCACGCTCCGCGCGACGGCGTACCCCGAAGCGTCGGTGACCTTGCCGAACGCGGTGAGCGGCGCGGCGTCTCCGCCGCGCACCAGCAGCGTGTCGTCGAAGCCCGATGTGACATGGCCTGCCAGGGAAGCACGGTCCATGGTCACCCCCGCCAGGCCGAGGCCCCGGCCGTAGACCGCGGCGACCTCCGGACGGGCCTTCGTGCCGTCGGGGAGATAGAGCGGCAGCTTGTCGCCCACCTTCACCGTCGCCGCCGTGGCGAGGGTCTTGTCGATGGCGATGCGGCCCGCGCCCACCCGGTCCAGGCGGCCGCCGCGTACATCCAGGTCCTGCACCTTGGCGAGCTCGGCTCCGGTGCCCGAGATGCCCTGGGTCGCGGTCGCCTGCAGCGACGTCTCCCCTCCCGAGGCGACCGGTACGAGCACCTGCGTGTCGAGCAGGCTCACGGCCGCGTCGACGCCGGGGGCGCGGGCGGCCCGGCCTGCGGCGCCGGCGGGGAGGCCTGCCGGATTGGTGACGACGTGGTCCGCCGTGATGCCGTCGCGCAGCTGGTCCGCGGCCACCTTGCTCTCGCTCGTGTGCATGAAGACCAACGTCGAGGCGAAGGCCATCGCCAGCACGATCGGGGTGATCGCGGACGCCAACCGGCGGGAATTCGTCCGGGAGTTGGCGGCCGCCAGCGAGGCCGAGGCGCCTCCTCCACGCAGCAGCAGGCCGAACAGCGCCGCGCACAACCGGGCAACCAGCGGGCCGAGCAGGGCGACGGCGAGCATGAGAAGCATGACCACACCGAGCGAGGCGTTCGCCGCGTCGGCGCCGGCCGTGGAGGCGGCGACACCGGCGAGCGCCGAGCCGCCACCGAGGGCCGCGAGGCCGAGCACGGTACGGATGACGCCCGGCCGCAGCCGCTCCACCGATGCCTCGGCGAGCGCCTGCCCCGGCTTGATCCGCGCGGGCCTGCGCCCGGCGATCCAGCCCGCACCGAGCGCGGTGAGCAGCCCGGTCCCGACGGCGGCGACCAGCGGGATCCACGAGACGTGCAGCTCGACCGCCTGCGGAACGGCCCCGCGGTCCTTCAGCTGCCCGAACCACCAGTGCGCGAGCCCGATGCCCGGCAGGCACCCGAGCACCCCGGCGAGCGGCGCGACGAGCAGCGCCTCGGAGGCGACCGCCCGGCGGATCTGCCGCGGGGTGGCGCCGACGGCACGCAGCAGCGCGAACTCGCGGGTGCGCTGCCCGACGGAGAGGGCGACCGTGCCCGCCGTGGTGAACACGGCCACCAGCGTGGCGATCCCGCCGAAGGAGCCGCCCAGCGCGGTGAGGGTCTCCTTGGCGTACGCCAGGCCGTGGTCCTCGACCTCGCCGCGGCCGTCGCCGGTCAGCACCTGCGCGCCGGAGCCCGCGAGCGCCTTCTCGACGGCTGCGGCCAGGGCGCCGGTGTCGGCGCCGTCCTTGGCCAGAACGGCGATGGCGTCGGCCTTGCCGGGGTGACCGGACAGCGCGGGGGCCTCGGCGTCGGCGAACCAGGCCGTGGCCCCGCCGCTGTCCCCGCCGCCGGCCGCCGAACCTGCCGCAGCGGCGTCACCGGCCCCGACCTCGGCAAGGCCCGACACCCGGAACTCCGTGCGCCCCGCGGCGGTTTCGAGCGCGACGGTGTCCCCGACGCCGGCCTTCGCGGTGCGGGCCGCGGCGGCGCCGAGCACCACCTCGCCCGTGCGCGGCGCGGCGCCCGCGGACAGCACGGTGCCGGTGAAGGCGTGCGAGTCCCAGCCGTGGCCGGTGAGCGCTCCGGCGCCCTGCCGCACCGGGAAGGTGAAGTCCGCCACCGCGGCCCCGACTCCCGGCGCGTGGGCGGCCTTCGCCGCGAGTCTCGCGTCCACGCGCGCGGTGTCCGGGAGCGGATACGTCGTTGTCTCCGGGCCGTCGACGGTGTCGGCGACGACCCGCGCGGACTGCTCGGCCGCCGCAACGACCGGCGCCTTCGCGTACCGTTGCGCCGGAACCGAGGCGCGTACGCCCGTCTCCAGCAGGGTGCCGCAGGCCGCGACGATCAACGCCGACATCAGCAGCGCGACGAATGTGCCCACGAACGAGGCGGGTTTGAAGCGCACGGCCGCCCGCGCCAGGCCGTTGGGGGCGAGGCTCCTCATGCCGCCGCCCCCGCCATCGCGCCCGCGCGGGAGGTCCGGGCGGCGAGTGTCGCCATCCGCGCCGCGATCCGCTCCGCCGAACCGCGCTCCAGGCTGTCGGCGAAGGCGCCGTCGGCGAGGAACAGCACGCGGTCGGCCCAGGCGGCCGCGGCCGGATCGTGGGTGACCATGACAACCGTGGCACCAAGGGCGTCCACCGCGTTGCGGAGCAGGCCGAGGACCTCCGCGGCGGTGCCGGTGTCGAGGGCGCCGGTCGGCTCGTCGGCGAACACCACGTCGGGGCTCGTGACCAGGGCGCGGGCGACGGCCACACGCTGCTGCTGGCCACCGGAGAGCTCGCCGGGGCGGCGCCGCGCCTTGTCGGCGAGCCCGACCTGCGCGAGCATCGCCGATGCCCGGCGGCGGTCCTGGCGCCGGCCGGCGAGACGCATGGGCAGCAGCACGTTCTGCTCCACGGTCAGCGACGGCAGCAGGTTGAACGCCTGGAAGACGAAGCCGAGGCGGCTGCGGCGCAGCTCGGTGAGGCTGTTCTCGCTCATGCCGGTGATCTCCGTGCCACCGAGGCGCACGGAACCCGCCGACGGCCGGTCGAGCCCGGCGGCGCACTGCAGGAAGGTGGACTTGCCGGACCCGGACGGCCCCATCACGGCCGTGAACGTGCCGCGCGGCAGCGCGAGGTCGACGCCCGCGAGAGCGTGCACCGCCGCAGCCCCGCGCCCGTAATGCCGCCGTACACCGCGCAGTTCAACAGCGAGCCCAGGCGTGCCGGCCGCGGCCGGTGCCTCCGGCCCGTTGTCCTCCGTCGTCCGCCGCTTGCCCCTGCGTAGCCTCATGGCCCTGTCCCCGCCCTCTCGTACTCACCGTCGTTCGTTCTGACGGAGAGGAGTGTGCGAGAACGGCCGGGCGCCTGGCGTCATACCGGGGAGCCAACATGGAGGTGCTACCGCAGTAGGGGGTGCCGCCTCACTGGTTCCCGCCCAGCGTGAACAGCAAGTAGATGAACCCCGCCACCGCATGCCCCGCGAAGACGTACACGAGGACCCGGATCAGGATGCCGCGCGGGAGCTTGTCCTCGATCTGGCGGCGGGCGGGGCCCGGGGCCGCCGCGGTCGCGTCAGCCACGTAAGCAGCGCCGACCGCACCGACCGTGTCAGCCGTGACGGCTCTGTCTGCGGATTCGGCGGATTCGGTGGAGTCAGCGGCGTCAGCCGATTCAGCCATGGCGGGTCTCCTTTACCGGCCCCGCCGACGGCCCGAGGCACAACGCGGCCGTCGGGCTCTGCAGCAGGGTGTGGACGAAGAGGAAGTCGACGCCGCCCGGGTCGACGGCGGCGATCCGGTGCGGGGTGAGGGAGTCGAAGTGGGAACTGTCGCCCGGATCCAGCCGGTAGGACGTGTCCCCGAGCCGCAGCCGCAGGCGGCCCGACAGGACGTACAGCCACTCCTCCCCCGGATGCACGCGCACGACATCGCCCTGGGACCCGTACGGCGCGTGGACCTGCAACGCCTGCATGCCGCGGCCGGGCGACCCGGCCTGCCGGTACGTCCAGCCACCGGCTTCGGTGGGCTCCAGCGCGCCGCCGCGCACGACCGCGTCCCGGCCGGCGGGCGTCTCGCCGAGCAGTTCGGATACGGTCGTACCGTAGATACGGGCGAGCGAGAGCAGCATCGGCAGCGAAGGCTGACGCTGCCCGGTCTCCAGGCGGGAGAGGTGCGCCGGGGACAGACCGGCGGATCCGGCGGCGGCCTCCAGCGTGAGGGCCGCGCGGCGGCGCAGTGCGCGGAGCTGGGGCGCGACGGCGGGAAGTTCCGGGGGTTCCGGAACCTCCGCACCGTCCGCCTCGTCCGGCGAGAGGGCAGGGCTCATGCTCTCGATTCAGCCAGAGCCATGCCCCTCCGGCAACTTTCTTGCCTCAGAGGCAAAGACCCGCCGCCCGAAGGCGGAGCGAGCGGGCTCAGCGGACAGCCACCGCGCGAAGCGTCAGCGGTTCGCCACCGCCTGCTTGATCAGCGTCTTGCTGAAGTCCCACATCAGCCCGCCCCCACTGTGCGCGTCGTCCATGACCGCCGTGAACGCCTCGACGAACCGCTCGACGTCGGCCTCGTTCACCACGAGCGGCGGGATCAGTTTGATGACTTCGAGGTGGTCGCCGGAAACCTGGGTCAGGATCCGGTGCTTCTGGAGCAGCGGCACCACGACCATCTGCGCGAACAGGCCCTTGCGCGCCGCCTGCAACATCGTCCAACGGCTACGCAGTTTCAGGGACTTGGGCCGTCCGAACTCGATGCCGATCATCAGCCCGCGCCCGCGCACGTCACTCAACAGCTCATAACGGTCCACGAGTTCACCGAGGCGCGACTTCAACAGGTCACCCATCGCCCGTGCGTTCGCGACCGTCTCCTCGTCCTCCATCACCGACAGCACGGCGAGGCCCGCCGCCATCGCCTGCGCGTTGGAGCCGAAGCTCGCCGAGTGGACGAGGACCCGGTCCATGGACGAGTAGACCTTCTTGAAGATCCAGTCCTTGCCGAGCGTCGCGCCGACCGGCACATACCCTCCCGACAGCGCCTTCGCGACGCACACCAGGTCCGGCTCGACGCCCTCCTCGTGCTGGTAGGCGTAGAAGTCACCGGTGCGTCCGAGCCCGGTCTGCACCTCGTCCGCGATCAGCAGCGCCTTGTGCTTCCGGAGCAGTTCCTGCGCGGCGAGCAGATAGCCGGGCGGCGACTCGTACACGCCCTTGCCCTGGATCGGTTCGACGATGAGCCCGGCGACATCGCCCTGCTTCAACTCCCTTGCCAGCGCGTCGAGATCGCCGAGCGGGACCGGGGTGTCGGGCAGCAGCGGGGCGAAGCCGTCGCGGAAGCCGTCCTCCCCGTTCACCGACAGCGATCCGGTCGTCAGGCCGTGGAACGCGTGCGCGCAGTACAGGATCCGCGGCTTGCCGGTCGCGTACCGCGCGAACTTCAGCGCCGTCTCGACCGCCTCCGTACCACTGTTGCCGAAGAACACCCGGTCCAGGTGCGGGCTGTGCGCCACCAGCTTCTCGGCCAGCAGGCCCGGGAGCGGCTGGCAGTCGAAGCGGGTCAGGTCGGCGAGCGAGGCGTCGAGGACGTCATGCAGCGCCTTGCGTACGACGGGGTGGTGCCGGCCGAGGCCCATGACACCGAATCCGGCGAGCATGTCCAGGTAGTCGTTGCCGTCGGCATCCCAGAAGTGCGCGCCCTCGGCCCGCTCGTATACCTTGTCGAAGCCGATGGTGTGGAGCATCTTCGGCAGTTGGTGGTTGAGGTACTTGGTGTGCAGCTCGTACCGTTCGGCGCCGCGCTCGGCGAGCAGCGTGCCGAGGTCGAACTCCTTGCTCATGCGTCGTTCTCCTTGCCAGCCCCTGCGGACTTGCCGGCTTTCAGGTTCAGGGAGGCGCTGATCCGCCCCGCGATCTCCACGGGCGTCAGACCGATGTCGGCGAGCACCTCACCGCGTTTGGCGTGCGGCAGGAACTGCTCGGGGATCCCGAACCGCCGTACGGGCACGTCGACTTCGGCGTCCCCCAGCGCCAGCGCGACGGCCGAACCGACGCCGGCCGCCCGGCTGTTGTCCTCCACGACGGCGACCAGCTCGTGCCCGGCGGCCAGCGGTGCGAGGGCGGGATCGACGGGTTTGACCCAACGGGGGTCCACCACCGTGCAGTTGATGCCGCGTGCCTCCAGCAGTTCCGCGGTCTGCAGGCACACCGGCGCCATGACGCCGACCGAGACCAGCAGCACCCGCGGCTCCTCGGCCCGGTGCAGTACGTCGACGCCGCCGACCCGGTCGACCGCCGCGATCGGCTCGCCCACCGACTCCTTGGGGAACCGCAGCATGGTCGGCGCGTCGTCGACGGCGACGGCCTCCCTCAGCTGGGAGCGGAGCTGGTCGGCGTCGCGCGGCGCGGCGATCCGCAGGCCGGGCACGACCTGGAGCACGGACATGTCCCACATGCCGTTGTGGGAGGGCCCGTCGGCGCCGGTGACGCCGGCCCGGTCGAGCACGAAGGTGACTCCGCAGTTGTGCAGCGCGACGTCCATCAGGAGCTGGTCGAAGGCCCGGTTGAGGAAGGTCGCGTACACCGCGACGACCGGGTGCAGTCCGCCCGTCGCGAGCCCGGCGGCCGACACGGCGGCGTGCTGTTCGGCGATCCCGACGTCCCACACCCGCTCGGGGAACTCCGCCGCGAACTTGGTGAGTCCCACCGGGTGCAGCATCGCCGCGGTGATCGCGACGACGTCCTCGCGCTCGCGCCCGATGCGGACGATCTCGTCGCCGAACACCGAGGTCCACGAAGGGCCGTTGGAGGGCGCGAGCGGCTCGCAGGTGAGCGGGTCCATCACGCCGACGGTGTGGAAGCGGTCGGCCTCGTCGGCGAGCGCGGGCTCGTAGCCGCGCCCCTTCTCGGTGAGACAGTGCACAAGTACCGGGCCGTGGAAGCGTTTCGCACGTCGCAAGGCGGATTCGACGGCGCCCACGTCATGGCCGTCGATGGGGCCGACGTACTTGAGGCCCAGGTCCTCGAACATGCCCTGCGGCGCGAACGCGTCCTTGAAGCCCTTCTTCGCGCCGTGCAGCGACTCGTACACGGTGTGCCCGACGACGGGTGTGCGCTGCAGCACTTCCTTGCCCCAGGCCAGCACCTTCTCGTACGAGTCCGTGGTGCGCAGCGTCGCCAGGTGGTTGGCGAGGCCGCCGATGGTGGGCGCGTAGGAGCGCTCGTTGTCGTTGACGACGATGATGAGCGGCCGGTCCTTGGCGGCCGCGATGTTGTTGAGTGCCTCCCAGGCCATGCCGCCGGTCAGCGCGCCGTCGCCGATGACGGCGACGACGTGCCCGCGCTCGCCCTGCACCTGGTGCGCCTTGGCGAGCCCGTCGGCCCAGCCGAGCGCCGTGGAGGCGTGCGAGTTCTCCACGACGTCGTGCTCGGACTCCTCACGCGAGGGGTAGCCGGACAGGCCGCCCTTGCCGCGCAGTTTGGAGAAGTCCTGTCGGCCCGTCAGAAGCTTGTGCACATAGCTCTGGTGGCCGGTGTCCCACACGAGGCGGTCGACCGGTGATTCGAAGACCCGGTGCAGCGCGATGGACAGTTCCACCACGCCCAGGTTCGGCCCGAGGTGACCCCCCGTCCTCGCGACCGCGTGGATGAGGAACTCCCTGACCTCCAGGGCCAGTTCACCGACCTCCTCCTCGCTCAGTGCCTTCAGGTCGCGCGGCCCCCGGATGGTTTCCAGAATCGTCACGCTCGAGCCCCCTTCCCGTCCGTACTCAAGAAATCAGCACTTAAGAACTCAGCTCACCGTGACGTCGGGCGCTCCCGACGCGACGCCGTCCTTCTCCATCTGTTCCGCGATCTTCATCGCCTCTTCGATGAGGGTCTCGACGATCTTCGACTCGGGGACGGTCTTGATGACCTCGCCCTTGACGAAGATCTGGCCCTTGCCGTTGCCGGACGCGACACCGAGGTCCGCTTCGCGTGCCTCGCCCGGACCGTTGACCACGCACCCCATGACGGCCACCCGCAGCGGCACCTCCATGCCGTCGAGCCCGGCGGTCACCTCGTCGGCGAGCTTGTAGACGTCCACCTGGGCGCGCCCGCAGGACGGGCACGACACGATCTCCAGGCGCCGCTGCCGCAGGCCCAGTGACTCCAGGATCTGGATGCCGACCTTGCACTCCTCGGCGGGCGGCGCGGACAGCGAGACCCGGATGGTGTCACCGATGCCCTCCGAGAGCAGCGCCCCGAAGGCCACGGCGGACTTGACGGTCCCCTGGAAGGCGGGGCCCGCCTCGGTGACACCGAGGTGCAGCGGGTAGTCGCACTGCGCGGCGAGCTGCCGGTACGCGTTGACCATGACCACCGGGTCGTTGTGCTTCACCGAGATCTTGATGTCCCGGAAGCCATGCTCCTCGAAGAGCGAGGCCTCCCACAGCGCCGACTCGACGAGGGCCTCGGGGGTCGCCCTCCCGTACTTCTGGAGGAGGCGCTTGTCCAGCGAGCCGGCGTTGACCCCGATGCGGATCGGCGTGCCCGCGTCCGAGGCGGCCTGCGCGATCTGCTTGACCTTGTCGTCGAACTGCTTGATGTTGCCCGGGTTCACGCGCACCGCCGCGCATCCGGCGTCGATCGCGGCGAACACGTACTTCGGCTGGAAGTGGATGTCCGCGATCACGGGGATCTGCGACTTGCGCGCGATGGTCGCGAGCGCGTCCGCGTCGTCCTGCGTGGGACACGCCACGCGCACGATCTGGCAGCCGGAGGCGGTCAGTTCGGCGATCTGCTGGAGCGTCGCGCCGATGTCGGACGTGCGCGTCGTGGTCATCGACTGCACGGAAACGGGTGCGCCGCCTCCCACGGCCACCGGTCCGACCTGGATCTGACGGCTGACTCGCCGTTCAGCGATGGGTCGGACCGGCACCTCGGGGAGGCCCAGAGAAACGGGCTCTCCGTTCATGACACGCTCACCCACGGTTCCCGGCGACGGTCTCGGACATGGCGCGGATGGACTCCTTCAGCGACCCCATGGTGGCGAGCACGGCGGTCGGCTCGTAGCCGCAGTGCGCCATGCAGTTGTCGCAGCGCGGGTCCTTGCCGCGGCCGTAGGCGTCCCAGTCGGTCTTCTCGATGAGCTCCTTGTACGTGGGCACGTACCCGTCCGCCATCAGGTAGCAGGGCTTCTGCCAGCCGAACAGCGAGTAGTTGGGGATGGCCCACGCGGTGCACGGGAAGTCGACCTTGCCCTCGAGGAAGTCGAGGAACAGGGGCGAGTGGTTGAGCCGCCAGCGCCGCCGGTTGCCGCCCGTGAACGCCTTCTTGAAGAGCTCACGGGTCTGCGTGACACCCAGGAAGTGGTCCTGGTCGGGCGCCTTCTCGTAGGCGTACGCGGGCGAGATCATCATCTCGTCGACCTGGAGGTCGTCGTTGAGGTAGTTGAGCACCTCGATGATGTTCTGCGGGGTGTCCGTGTTGAAGAAGGTCGAGTTCGTGGTGACCCGGAAGCCGCGCCGCTTGGCCTCCTTGATCGCCTCGACCGCCTCGTCGAAGACACCTTCCTTGGCGACGGACTCGTCGTGCCGCTCGCGCATGCCGTCGATGTGCACGGTGAAGGCGAAGTACGGCGAGGGCGTGAACTTCTCCATCTTCTTGCGCAGCAGCATCGCGTTGGTGCACAGGAAGACGTACTTCTTCTTGGCCACCAACTGCCGCACGATCTCATCGATCTGAGGGTGCATCAGCGGCTCGCCGCCCGCGATGGACACCATCGGCGCGCCCGATTCGAGGACGGCGCCGACGGCCTGGGCGACCGGCATGCGCTGCTTGAGCACCCCGGCCGGGTGCTGGATCTTTCCGCAGCCCTCGCACTTCAGGTTGCAGGCGAAGAGGGGCTCCAATTCGACGATGAGCGGAAACTTGTCCCGCCGGCGGATCTTCTGTTCAGCGAGATATGTCGCGACCTTGATGGACTGGCGAAGCGGCATGGCCATCTGGGCTCACCTCCGAGGGAGCAGCAAAGAACGGTGCCATTCGAAAAAAGCGGGAAGGACGGCACGAAGGACACGGAAAGCCGATAGTCCACCGCGAACCGTGCCGATCCTGACGAGTTCATGTTCTGGAGCGTCCACGACCACTCGGACGGCGGCAACCGGACGCTTCCCGGTGCCGCCGGCCGCCCGCAGGGTCGCGGCGGACTCCATGTCGACGGCGATCGCGCCGGTCGCGAGCAGGTCGGCCCGCTCGTGACCGCGCACCACATGGTCCGAGCCGGTCAGCGGCCCGGTGTGCACGGTCCTGCCGGGCACGGCCCTGACCAGCTCCTTGACGAGGAGATCCGTGCCCGCGCACGGCGTGGAGCCGTGCGTGTCGCGGGTCTCCTCGGCCACGACGAGGTCGCCGGGGTGCATGCCGGGCGCGAGCCCGGCGCAGAACCCGGTGGCCACGACGGCGGCGTCGCGCAGCACGGTGTCACCGAGCGCCTGGGTCACGGCGCGCTCGGCGGCCCTGGGGCCCATGCCCGTACGCAGCACGGTCACGGGGCTCGTGGCCCCGGCCCGGCTGCCGCTGCGCAGCGCGAGGTGCTCGATGCCGAGCGCACAGGCGACCAGCAGCGGCGCGGTCTCCGGTGGGCGGGCCACCGGCGATGCGGTCATCAGCTCCCCTTGGTGGCGGCGCTCTTGTCACTGAAGGGCTCGCCGTGGACGTACCGGCCGAGCGCGGTCAGCGGGAACACCTGCCGGTACAGGTGGTAGTTGATCGAGAAGTCCCAGGGGAAGCCGGTGCCGGTGAAGTACGGCTCGTTCCAGGTGCCGTCCTCGGTCTGGGTGTCGGCGAGGTACGTGACACCCCGCTCGACGGCCTTCGACTCCCGCTCCCCCGCCGCGAGGAGCGCGAGCAGCGCCCAGCCGGTCTGTGAGGCGGTCGAGGCGCCGTGCCCCTTCCAGTCCTCGTAGCGGTACGAGCGAAGGTCCTCGCCCCAGCCGCCGTCCTCGTTCTGGACCGACTCCAGCCAGCTGACGGCCCGTCTGATCGCGGGGTGCGAGGCGGGCAGGCCGGCCGCGACGAGTGCGGGCACCACGGACCCTGTTCCGTATACGTAGTTGACGCCCCAGCGGCCGAACCAGGCGCCGTTGTCCTCCTGTTCGGCGAGCAGCCACTCGATGCCGCGCCGGGTGCGCGGGTCGCGTGTGTGGCCCTCGACAGCGAGCATCTCGACGACGTGCCCGGTGACGTCGGCGGACGGCGGGTCGATGACCTCGCCGAAGTCGCAGAACGGCAGCCGGTTGGGGAACGGGCTGGTGTTGTCGACGTCGAAGGCGCCCCACGCGCCGTTCTTCGACTGCATGCCGAGGTTCCAGCGCACGCCGCGCTCGATGGCCTTCTCGACGCGCACCTTGTCGGGGTGGGCGACGCGGCGCAGCGCGAGCACGACCTCGGCGGTGTCGTCGATGTCGGGGTAGTTGTCGTTGTCGAACTCGAAGGCCCAGCCGCCCGGTTCGAGGGCAGGCCGGCGCACGGACCAGTCGCCGGGCCGGTCGATCTGCTCGGTGATCATCCACTCGGCGGCCCTGACGAGCGCCGGGTGGTCGGCGGGGAGTCCTGCGTCGGCGAGCGCGATGGTCGCCAGGCACGTGTCCCACACCGGCGACTGGCAGGCCTCGATCATCCGGGCCCCGTCCTCGCGCCACACGGCGAACCGGTCGAGGGACTCCAACCCGGCCTTGAGGACCGGGTGTTCGAGGTCGTAGCCGAGCAGGTGGAGCGCGATGACGGAGTAGACGGCGGGCGGCTGGATGCCGCCCCAGCAGCCGTCGTTCTCCTGCCGCTCGATGATCCAGCGGGCCGCCGAGTTGATCGCGGCCTTGCGCAGCCGCTTCAGGGTCACCTTGCGGTAGCCGTGCATGATCTTGTCGAGCCGCTGGAACGCGCCGTCCCAACTCGCCACCGGAGCAAGCGGCTTGGCCGGATTCGGGTCGCGGGCGCCGGTGTGCAGCTCGTCCAGCGGGAACGGCGCGGGGCGCACCGGGCGCTTCGCCGACACGATGGTGAGCGGCACGATGGTCTGCCGGGCCCAGCAGCCGAAGTCGTAGATGTTGAGCGGCATCCACTTGGGGAAGTAGATGAGCTCCGGGGGGAGTTCGGGGAGGTCGTCCCACTTCCACCAGCCGAACAGGGCCAGCCAGATCCGGGTGAACACGCGGCTCGCGGCGATGCCACCGCGCTCGCGGATCCACGCGGAGGCCCTGGCCATGTGCGCGTCGTCCGGGGAGTCACCTGCCAGGCGCAGCGCGACGTACGCCTCGATGGTGGTGGACAGATCGCCGGGGCCTCCGTAAAAGGTGGCCCAGGTGCCGTCGTCGCGCTGCTCTCCGCGGATGAACAGGGCGGCGGCGTCGGTGGTGGCCTTGTCCCTGATGCCGAGGAACTGCCGCAGCAGCAGGTCTTCGGCGTCCATCGTCACGTTGGTGTCGAGGTCGCCCTTCCACCAGCCCCGGTCGTCCTGCCGCGCGAGCAGGAAGTCCGTGGCGCGCTGTATGGCTCGGCCGGCGGCGGCTTGGGTCCCTGCCGCCTCGGGGGTCGTGTCGGTCAGTTGGGCAGTGGTGGCCGAGGTTGCCTGCGGCGCCGTGGCGCCGGTGCTTCCGTCGGTCGTCGCTGTCATGGCTATCCCTTCATGCAGTACTTCTTCTCTGCTGGGTAACCGTCGGCCGGAGCCCTGGCGGGACACCGGCCGGCGACGTCATATGCGGCCGATAGTGATCATCTCTTTCGTACGACGACGAAGTCGGCGAGCGCCACGAACTGGGCGCGCACCGTGGCTGACATCTGGACGGAGTCCAGGGCTTCGAGGGCGACGGCGTACTGGCGCCGCGCTTCTTCGGCGGTCCACTCGCGCCCGCCGGCCTCCTCGATGAGGGCGGCGCGGGCGGCGAAGTCCGCCTCGGTGAAGGTGTCGAAGTCGACGTCCTTGGCGTCGGCGGCGAGGAGCTCGCCGAGCTGCTCGGAGGCCGGTCCGCCGGCGCCGAGCGCGGCGACGACCGGCAGGGACTTCTTGCGCTGGCGCAGGTCGCTCCAGGTCTGCTTGCCGGTCGACTCGGGGTCGCCCCAGATGCCGAGCAGGTCGTCGACGGCCTGGAAGGCGAGGCCCAGGTGGTAGCCGTACTTCTCCAGGGCGTCGGCGGTCGCGTCGTCGGCGCCGCCGAGGACCGCGCCGATGGAGGAGGCGCAGGCGAGCAGGGCGCCCGTCTTGTTGCCCTCCATCTCCAGGCACTCCACGACGCTGACGCGCTCGCGGTGCTCGAACCCGATGTCCTGCGCCTGGCCGTCGATGAGGGCGCGGGTCGCGGTGGTGAGGCGGCGCGTGGCGCGGCCGGCGTCGACGGTCTCCAGCTCCAGGATGACCTCGTTGGCCAGCGCGAACAGGGCGTCGCCTACGAGGATCGCCTGGGCGGGACCGTGCACCTTCCACACGGTGTCGCGGTGGCGGCGCTGCTCGTCGCCGTCCATCAGGTCGTCGTGCAGCAGCGAGAAGTTGTGGACGAGCTCGACCGCGACGGCGCCCGGCACGCCGACCTCGGGGTCGGCGCCCGCGGCCTGCGCGGAGAGCACGGCCAGGGCGGGGCGCACGGCCTTGCCGCCGTCGCCGTCGGCCGGGTTGCCCTCGGCGTCGATCCAGCCGAAGTGGTAGGCGGCGACGGTGTCCATCGGCGATGCCAGGCGGTCCACCGCCGCCTTCAGTACGGGGGTGGCCAGGGTTCGGCCGCGCTCCAAAAGCGCGGTCACGTCCACCGCGTCGGCAGCCTCTGGGGCCGAGGGCACAGGTGGCACAGTCTCTCCTTGTGTAACCGGATACAGCGTTGTCGGCTTGTCGACCTGGCGCGGGTCGCTGGTCACGTTCACCGTGGGAAGTTCGCTGGTCACGCCGCCTCCCGGTACAGATGGCCGCGGGGGCGGCCGAACGCGGCGAGTGCCGCGTCGGCGGCGCTGGTGCCGCTGCGGACAGCGCCTTCCATGGTCGCGGGCCACCCGGTGGCGGTCCACGCGCCGGCCAGGTACAGGCCGGGGGCATTGGTGCGGGCCGTGGGCCGCAGCGCGCCGACTCCGGGGGTCGGCGCGAAGGTCGCCGTCCGCTCCCGGGTGACGAAGAAGTCGTGGATCGTGGCGCCGCGCGCGGCGGGCAGCAGCCGCTCCAGCTCCGGCAGGTACCGCTCGCGCAGGGTGGCGACCGGTGTGTCGATCTCGTCCTGGGCGGCCGACTGGGAGACGGCGAGGTACTGGGCGCCCGGCAGCGTGCGGGCAAGCCCGGAGGCGTCCGTGCGGTCGAAGACCCACTGGACGGGCGAGCCGAGCGCGGTGAAGAAGGGCTGCTTGAGGACCTTGCGGCCGTAGACGACGTGCAGGTTGAGGATCGGCGCGGTGCCGATGTCGAGCAGCCGGCCGGCGTCGTCGAGGGCTCCCGCGGGCAGCAGGTCGTGCGCCTCGCGCTGCGGTACGGCGAGCACGACGGTGTCGGCGGCGAGGATCTGGCCGGAACCGTCCGCCCCTTCGGGAACCTCGACGGCCCAACGTCCGTTGTCCGTACGGGAGATGGAGGTGACGCGTGTACGGAGTTCGGTGCGTACGCCCGCGGAGTCGAGCGCCTTGCGGGCGAGAGTGTCGTGGAGTTCACCGAGGGGCACCTTGGCCCAGCCGATGTCGGCGGCGCCGGGCTCGGACAGCAGCCCGGTCTTGAAGACCATGGCGGCCAGGCCCAGCGAGGCCTCGCCCGCCACGGCGTTCAGGGTCGCCACGCCGACGAGGTCCCACAGCGCCTCGATGGCCCGCTGCGTCTGACCGTGTTCGGCCAGCCAGGAGCCGAAGTCCCGCTTGTCGAGCGCCGGATCGACGGGATCGAGGCCCTTGAGGGCGAGCGCGGCGCGGCCGACGGCCGCCCGCTCGGCGAGCGAGAGGTGCGGGTACGTGGCGAGGCTCTTGGCCAGATGCAGCGGCACGGGCAGCGCGGTGCGCCGCAGCCGGCCGAGCCGGTTCCTCTCGGCGTCGAGTACGGGCACGTCGAGTCGTTCCTGCAGAGGCGCGAGCGGCGCGGCGTCGACGCGGTCGAGGAACCAGCGGTAGGCGGTGCAGCAGCGCAGGTACACGTGCTGACCGTTGTCGACGGTGAGGTCGCCGCGCTTGAAGGAGAACGCGAGGCCGCCGAGCCGGGGCCGCCCTTCGAGGAGGGTGACGTCCATGCCGCCGTCGGCGAGGGCGAGCGCGGAGGTGATTCCCGCGAGCCCACCGCCGACGACCACGGCTGTGGGCCGTGCGCGGTCCCCGGCGGGTTCCGCCTGGCGCACGTCGCCGGACGTGGTCCCCTCGCTCATGCGCCCTCCCCCTGGGTTGTGCCTTCGGTGGTGCGTACGGCCTGTGTGGGGCCGGGTTCGACGGGTGTGGCGAACATGCGACCGACCGTTGCATGCAGGGACGCCGCGTCGCGGCGGAGGGTTGCCCGCCGCTTCGGTCTGGCCACGTCGCTCTGTCCCGCGCTTCCCATCAGGCGCGCCTCCTGGTGGTGCCGCGGGTGGCGCCGCGCACGACGGTGCGGGTGTCGAGACCGGACAGGCCGCGCACGGCGACGTACGCCTTCTCGTGTCCGGGCAGCGAGACCCGGCCGCGGAGCACGGCCTCGGGGTCGCGCTCGATGCGGTCGAGCAGCCGGCGGTAGATGCCGGCCATGGCGGCGACGCAGGCGCCGGAGCGGCGGTCGAGCATGGGAAGGAGGCGGTAGCCCTCGGCGAACAGGGCGCGGGCGCGCCGCACTTCGAAGTGCACGAGCCCGGCGAAGTCCGAGCCGGCCGGCGGCACGGGCCCGTGGAACCCGGCGGAGCAGCCGAACTTCGCGAGGTCGTCGGCGGGCAGATAGGTGCGCCCGTCGGTGGCGTCCTCGCGCACGTCGCGAAGGATGTTGGTGAGCTGCAGCGCGAGGCCGAGCGTGTCGGCCAGCTCGGGCGCCCGCTCGACGCCGCGCGCCCCCGGTTCGGTGCCGAACACGCCGAGGGAGACCCGCCCGATGGCGCCCGCGACGCACCGGCAGTAGACCTTCAGGTCGTCCCAGGTCTCGTAGGTCTCGCCGCGCAGGTCCATCAGGACGCCGTCGATCAGCTCGTCGAGCGCGTCGAGCGGGATCGGGAAGCGGCCCGCGGCGTCGGCGAGGGCGACGGCCACCGGGTCGGTGTCGTCCTCCTCGACCTTGCCGTCCTGGACGCGGCCGAGCAGCGCCCTGGTCTCGTCGAGCCGGTGCGCCTTGATGTCGGGCTCCAGGCCGCCGTCGCCGATGTCGTCGACGCGGCGCGAGAACGCGTACAGCGCCGACATGGCGCGCCGCTTCGCGGTCGGCAGCAGCCGGATCCCGTAGGCGAAGTTGCGGGCCTGTTGCCCGGTGACGGTCTCGCAGTAGCTGTATGCGGCGAGCACCGGCGCCGACACGGTCTGGTCAGACTCCACGGTCTTGCTCACCCCTCTCCTCGCAGAGTCGCGCCCACCTCGCGCAGCAATCGCGCCTTGGTGGGTTTGGGCGGTCCCGAAAGCACGTCGTACGAAACGGCGGTGATCGCGTGGACCGCCGCCTTCCCCCCTGCGACGAACCCTGCCAGCAGCAGCTTCAGCCTGCCGTGGACGCTACCCACCAAGGGGGTGCCTTCATTCAGCAGGTTCAGGGCGCGTTCGGCCTCGTACGCGACCAGCGCGCGCACCGATGCGCCCGCGGTCGGCGCGGCGAGGTCCGTTTCGTCGACGTGGAACTTCTTCAGGTCTTCGGCCGGCAGGTAGATCCGGTCGCGCTCCAGGTCCTCGGCCACGTCCTGGAGGTGCTCGACGATCTGGAGCCCGGTGCAGACCGCGTCCGAGAGGCGGATGCGCTCGGGGGTCGCGGTGCCGGTGATGGCGAGGACGAGGCGGCCGACGGGGTTGGCGGACAGCTCGCAGTAGGCGAGCAGGTCGTCGTACGTCTCGTAGCGCGTGACCAGCTGGTCCTGGCGGTTCGCGGCGATGAGGCCGAGGAAGGGGTCGGGCGTCAGCGAGCGGCGGCGGACGGTGGGCTGGAGGGCCTTCAGGAGCGGGTGGCGGGGCGGGCCGTCGGAGCCGTCGGAGCCGTCGAAGACGCGGCGCAGGTCGGCCTCGAAGGCGTCCAGCATCGCGAGCCGGTCGTGCGCCCGATCGGGTGAGACACCCAGGAAGCGGGCGTCCGCGCCGCCGGGGGCGAGGTCGCCGTCGCCGATGTCGTCGACGAGGCGCGCGAAGCCGTACACGGCCATCAGGTCGTCGCGCCAGGCCCGGGGCAGGAAGAAGGGGGCCACCGGGAAGTTCTCCTCGGCGGCCTTGTCGAGGGTGGCGCTCACCGGGCTCGCTGTTTCATCAGGGCTCTCGGGGCGCACTCGGGGGTGCGCGCTCACCGGGTGCGGCCCGCTTCCCCGAGGACGGCGAAAGCCTCGCGGAGCTGGAGAGTTTCCATAGCCATTGCCGTCACAACTCCCGTTCTACACTGCGGACCCAATGCATCCCATTTCGGACACGCCGCCCGGCCGCCCACGCGGCCGCCCAGCCCGCGGGGGCCGGGATGTCGCGCCTTATCGCCCCACATGCCGCGATTGAGGCCGGTACAGCTTACGTTGTACAACGCCCGCCCTCACGTCGGGGTGTTCTGCACATCACAACAACACACCGATTGACGCCAAGATTCCTTCAGGGCAAGGAAGTTGACCTGTCCTTGACCGTGATCGTCAATTACTTGGTGCCTACAGGCATATCAGAGGCCCCACCGGACGGAAGCCGGTGGGGCCTCATATGACGTGGTCCAGAGGCGGGCGGTTACTTGCCTGTGAACTTCTCGTACTCCTTGAGTACCTCGGCCGTCGGACCGTCCATACGCAGTTCCCCGCGCTCCAGCCACAGGACGCGGTCACAGGTGTCGCGGATGGACTTGTTGTTGTGACTCACCAGGAAGACGGAACCGGCCTCCTGGCGCAGCTCGCGGATGCGGGCCTCGGAGCGCTTCTGGAACTTGCGGTCGCCGGTGGCCAGGGCCTCGTCGATCATCAGCACGTCGTGGTCCTTGGCGGCCGCGATGGAGAAGCGCAGACGCGCGGCCATGCCGGACGAATAGGTCCGCATCGGCAGCGTGATGAAGTCGCCCTTCTCGTTGATGCCGGAGAAGTCGACGATGTCCTGGTAGCGCTCCTTGATCTCCTCGCGGGACATGCCCATGGCGAGACCGCCGAGGATGACGTTGCGCTCGCCCGTGAGGTCGTTCATCAGGGCCGCGTTCACGCCGAGCAGCGAGGGCTGGCCGTTCGTGTAGACCTTGCCCTTCTCGGGCGGCAGCAGGCCCGCGATGGCGCGCAGCAGGGTCGACTTGCCGGAGCCGTTCGACCCGATGAGGCCGATGGCCTCGCCGCGGTACGAGGTGAAGGAGACGCCCTTGACGGCGTGCACCTTGCGCACGCCGCGCTCGTCGCCGCGCTTGACGATCCGGCTGAGCGCCGAGGTGGCGCTGCCCTTGCCGGTCTTGGCGCCGTTGACGCGGTACACGATGTGCAGCTCGTCGGCGATGACCGTCGGGATGTGGGAGTCGGTGGTCTTGTCGGATTCAGCCACGGCCGTAACGCTCCTCTGCCTTCCAGAAGTAGATGAAGCCGCCGACCGCGACGACCAGGGCCCAGCCCAGCGCGATGAACCAGACGTGGTCCGGCAGGTTGCCCCGGTCGTACCCGTCGATGAGCGCGAAGCGCATCAGGTCCATGTAGACCGCGGCCGGGTTCCACTGCAGGAGGTCCGTGACCCAGGGCGCGACGTCCTTGTCCGCGAGCATCGTGGGAATGGAGAACATGACGCCCGAGGCGTACATCCACGTACGCATGACGAACGGCATCAGCTGCGCGAGGTCCGGGGTCTTCGAGCCCGCCCTGGCCATGATCAGCGCCAGTCCCGTGTTGAACAGGAACTGCAGGGCCAGGATCGGCACGATGAGCAGCCAGGACAGCGACGGGTAGCTGCCGAAGGCGATCGCGATGACGAACAGCACGATCATCGAGAACAGCAGCTGCTGGAGCTGCTGGAGCGCGAAGGAGATGGGCAGCGAGGCGCGCGGGAAGTGCAGCGCGCGCACCAGGCCGAGGTTCCCGGAGATCGCGCGGACGCCCGACATCACCGAGGACTGCGTGAAGGTGAAGACGAAGACGCCCGTCACCAGGAACGGGATGAAGACGTTCTGCCCCATGCCACGGTCGGTGCCGAGCAGCTTGCCGAAGATGAAGTAGTAGACCGCCGCGTTCAGCAGCGGCGTCGCCACCTGCCACACCTGGCCGAGCTTCGCCTGGCTGTACTGGGCGGTCAGCTTCGCCCGCGAGAAGGCGAGGATGAAGTGGCGCCTGCCCCACAGCTGCCGTGCGTACTCGAACAGGCCCGGTCGGGCCCCGCTGACGGTCAAGCCGTACTTGGCGGCGAGTTCGCGCCGGGAGAGCCCGTCATCGGGCGACGGGGTCGCGGTCACCGCGACTCCGGCGTCATGCGTTGTCTCACTCACAAGAGGAACTTTCGTCTTCAAATGCACGGCCTGCCGTCAGGCACGAGCTTGTCAGATGACAGGGGGTCGGCCCAGTCGGGTAAGCCGCCACACGGTACGCCACTTCATGGGACGCCTGGGCCCGCAGGGGGTCGTCCAGCCTTCCTTGAAGCCGCCGAGCCAGGCCTTCAGCGCCGGGCCCGAGGGGCGGCGGGCCAGGGTGAGCAGCAGCCAGACGCCGAGGTACACGGGCACCAGGAGCGCGGGCAGATTGCGGCGGGCCAGCCAGACCCGGTTGCGGGCCACCATGCGGTGGTAGACCGCGTGCCGGGACGGGGCCGTGGTGGGGTGGTGCAGCACCATGTCGGCGCGGTAGTCGATCATCCAGCCCGCGTCGAGGGCACGCCAGGCAAGGTCGGTCTCCTCGTGGGCGTAGAAGAACTCCGCGGGCAGCGGTCCCGCCTCGGCGATGACCCGCGTACGGACGGCGTTGGCGCCGCCCAGGAAGGTCGTCACGCGCGAGGAGCGCATCGGGTCGGCGGCGCGCAGGCGCGGCACGTGCCGGCGCTGGGTCTCGCCGGTGTCCGGGTCCGCGATGCGGAAGCTGACGATGCCGAGCTTCGGGTCGGCGGCGAAGGCGGCGCGGCACTTCTCCGCGGTGTCCGTGAGCGGCAGCAGCCCGTCGTCGTCCAGGAACATCAGGAGGTCGACGTCGGAGCCGGAGGGCCCGAAGGCCTCGATGCCGACGTTGCGTCCGCCGGGGATGCCGAGGTTCTCGGGCAGCTCGATGGTGCGGACGCCTTCGGGGACGTCCGGGACCGGGGAGCCGTTGCCGACCACGACCACCTCGACCGGGTCGCCGTCCTGCTTGGCGACCGAGTCGAGGAGGGCGCGCAGTTCGGCCGGCCGGTTGCCCATGGTGATGACAACCGCGCCGACCTTCAACTGCTGTGTCCCGGCGCTCACTTGAGCCTGCTCGAAGCGAGGATGGACACGAGGTGGAGCAGGGTCTGCAGGAGCGCGATGCCCGCGAGGACGGCCACGCCCAGGCGCGAGAAGAACAGGTCGCCCCGGATCTGGTCCACGACGGACAGGACCAGGATGAGGAGCGTCGCCTCGATGCCCAGGATCAGCCGGTGGAACTTCAGCATGGCCGCGGCCCGGCGGGCCAGGGCCATGCCGGAGGAGCGCATCTCGGACGCGGACTCCTTGACCTGCTCCTTGCCGCCGGCCGCGCGGGCCAGGCCCACGAGGTCCGTCTCGGCCTTGATCAGGATGGCGCCGAGCGCGGCGAGCGTGCCGAGGAATGCCCACAGCCAGTCGATGCGGCCGGAGCCGAACAGGTCGGCGGCGCGCAGCCCGAAGCCGACCAGGACGGCCGCGTCGGTCAGGTACGCGCCGACCCGGTCCATCCACACGCCGGTCAGCGAGTACTGCTTGCGCCAGCGCGCCACCTCGCCGTCGACGCAGTCGAGCAGCAGGTACAGCTGCACCGCGACGACACCGAGGACCGCGCCCCAGATGCCCGGCACCAGGAGCGCGGGCGCCGCGAGGACACCGCAGACGGTCATCAGGTAGGTCAGCTGGTTGGGCGAGACCTTGGTGTTCACCAGGTGGCGGTCCACACGCAGCGACAGTTCGCGCATGTAGAGCCGGCCCATCCAGTGCTCACCGCTCCTGCGGTCCTTCACCCCGGCGGGGTGAACGACCGGGCGGAGTTCAGCTACCGATGGCTTTTGCATAGTCGGCGTAGGCGTCCCTGATCTGATCGGTGGAGAGGTCGAGGTGCTCGAGGATCGTGAAGCGGCCCGGACGGGTCTGCGGAGCGAACTCCACGACCTTCACGAACTCGTCCACGGTGAAGCCGATCTCATCCGGCAGCACCGGCAGGCCGTGCCGGCGCAGCACCTCGGCCATGTACACGGACTGCTCGCGGGCACCGCGCAGGTGCATCGCGAACGCCGCGCCCAGGCCGCACTGCTCGCCGTGGCTGGCGGCGCGCTTGGGGAAGAGGAGGTCGAAGGCGTGGTTGATCTCGTGGCAGGCGCCGGAGGCGGGCCGCGAGTCACCGGAGACCGACATGGCGATACCGGTGAGGACCAGGCCCTCGGCGAGCACCTGGAGGAAGTCGTCGTCGCCGACGCCGCCGGGGTGGCGCAGGACCGCCTCGCCCGCCTGGCGTGCCATGGCGGCGGCCAGGCCGTCGATGTCCTCGCCGCGCTCGCGGGCGCCCAGCTCCCAGTCCGCGACCGCGGAGATGTTGGAGAGGGCGTCGCCGATCCCGGAGCGCACGAAACGCACCGGGGCCTCGCGGATGATGTCGAGGTCGATCACGACGCCGATCGGGTTCGGCACACCGTAGGAGCCGCGGCCCGCGTCGTTGTCGAGGGTCGCGACGGGCGAGCACAGGCCGTCGTGCGACAGGTTCGTCGCGACGGCGACCAGCGGCACGCCGACGCGCGCGGCCGCGAACTTCGCACAGTCGATGATCTTGCCGCCGCCGAGGCCGACCAGGGCGTCGTAGCGCCCGGCCTTCTTGACGTCGTCGGCGAGCTTGATCGCGTCGTCGATGGTGCCGCCGCCGACCTCGAACCACTCGGCGCGGGGCAGCGAGGGCTCGAGGCGGGCCCGCAGGGCGGCGCCCGAACCACCGCTGATCGCGATGGCCAGGCGCCCCGTGGACGACGAGATCCTCTGGTCGGCGAGGACCTTGGCCAGGTCGTCGAGCGCCCCCGGCCGAATGTCGACGACGACCGGCGAGGGAATGAGTCTCGTCAGTACTGGCACGCGATCTCCCGGCCCTTGGCGAGGTCGTCGTGGTTGTCGATCTCGACCCACGGGACATCGCCGATGGGCGCGACGTCGACCTTGAAGCCGCGGTTCACGAGCTCCTGGTAGCCGTCCTCGTAGTACAGCTGCGGGTCACGCTCGTACGTGGCCTTCAGGGCGTCGGCCAGCTCGTCGGCGGCCTCGCCCTCGATGAGGGTGACGCCGATGTACTCGCCGGTGGCCTCGGAGGGGTCCATCAGCTTCGTGATCTTCTGGACGCCCTTGTCGGGGTCCACGACGACCTTCATCTCCTCCTCGCCCAGATCCTTGACCGTGTCGAGCGCGAGGATGATCTTCTTGCCTTCGCCGCGGGCGGCAAGCAGCGTCTTCTCCACGGAGACCGGGTGCACGGTGTCGCCGTTGGCGAGGATCACCGTGTGCTTCATGGCGTCACGGCCGCACCACAGGGAGTAGGCGTTGTTCCACTTCTCGGCCACGTCGTTCTCGATGAGCGTGAGCTTCAGGCCGTACTTCGCCTCGAGCGCGGCCTGGCGCTCGTAGACGACCTCCTTGCGGTAGCCGACGATGATGCCGACCTCGGTGAGACCGATCTCCGCGAAGTTCTTCAGCGTGAGGTCGAGTACGGAGAGCTCGTTCTCGGTCCCCTCGCCCACGACGGGCACGAGCGCCTTGGGGAGCGTCTCGGTGTAGGGACGGAGCCGGCTGCCGGCGCCGGCGGCCAGGACGAGGCCGATCATGCGGGTTCTCCTTCATCGTGTACGGCGGGCGCTCCGCGCTGAGCGGAGGCGACCCAGAAACGGATGCTCTCTGCGAGCACCACGAGTGCCACGGCCACGGCGAGCACCGTGAGCGCGACGGGGAAATCTGTGGGGCCGAGCAGCGCGGCGAGGACCGTGACCACCAGGGTCCGGCCTTCGTGCCCGCCGATCGTCCGCACAAGCCAGTGCGGCGGCGCCCCGGCGTTGCCGCGAATGCGGTACACCGTGTCGTAATGATGGTAGGCGACCGCGCCGACAAGCCCGAAGGCCGCGGGCAGCGCCCCCTGTACGTCCGCGCGGGCGGCGAGGACGAGGATCGCGAGGTACTCGCCGGCCCGGAAGATCGGGGGCACGAGCCAGTCGAGGGAGCCCTTGAGGGGGCGGGAGACCGCGAGGCCCGACGTGACGCAGTACACGGCGGCGGCCAGGATCGGCCAGCCGCTGCCGACGTCCGTGAGGGCGCTCACAGCGACGACCGCGGCGGCACCGACGGCGGCGAGCACGGGGGCGGCCTTCGCCTTGAGGGTCTTCCCGATCACCTCGGCGAGCGGGCCGGAGTCGGCGAGATCGGCGAGCGCCTGCGCGGCCCGGTCCGTGCGGCGCGCCCTGCGGGTCAGCGAGCGCAGGACGCGGCCCGCGGTCGTGTAGCAGGCGGCGAGCGCGCAGCCGATGAGCAGCATGTAGAACGTGATGCGCGGGGTGGTCAGCGCGGTGAAGAGAGCGATCAGCGCCCAGCGTTCACCGATCGGCAGCACGACCATGCGGCGGGCCCAGACGGTCCAGCCGACGGAGTCGAGCTTGCCCGAAAGCGACGCGGTGGGGCTGGCCCCCGCCAATTCACCCAGCGCCTCGGCGTCGTGGTTCGCCTCGTTGAACGAGAAGTCGATCACGTGCCGCCCGGTCTGCAGCACCATCGCGCCGAGGGCGAGGGCCCAGACGTCGTCCCCGGCGCCCGCGTTGGCGGCGCCGAGCGCGAGGCCCGCGTAGTAGGCGTACTCCTTGGCCCGGTCGAACGTCGCGTCCAGCCAGGCGCCCATCGTCGAGTACTGCAACGAGTAGCGGGCGAGCTGCCCGTCGGTGCAGTCCAGGACGAAGGAGGCGAGCAGCAGGACGCCCGCCGCGACGAACCCGACGCGCGTGCCGGTCGCCGCGCAGCCCGCCGCGATCAGGGCGACGAGCAGCGACGCGGTGGTGACCTGGTTCGGGGTCAGGCCGCGGCGTGCGCACCAGCGCGCGATGTAGCGGGAGTACGGGCTGATGCAGTGGGTCGTGAAGAAGCCGTCGCGCGCCTTGACCGCCGTACGCAGCCGGATCGCCTCGTCGTCGACCGCGGCGAGGGCCTGGCGGGCCTCGTTGCGGGTCTGCGGGTCGGCGGGCACCGCGGCGACGAGCTCGCCGAGTTCGGGGCGGTGCACGTCGGTGCCGTCCGCCTCCAGGCTCTTGGCCACGACGTCCGGGTCGACGCCGGTCCGCGCGACCGCGCGGGTCAGCGCCTGGCGGGCGGCGGGCTGCGCGGTGAGCGCGCCGGGGATCGCCGCCGCGGGAAAACGCGGGTCGGTCAGGCCGAGACGCAGGGCGTGGACATGGCCCACGAAGCCCGCGTCGACGACCGCGACCCGCTGGTCGCCGGGGACGGCGGCGAGCGCCGCTTCGGCGTCCGCGGCGTCCGGGGCGAGCCGCACGTCGAAGCCGAGTGCCCGCAGATCGCCCTCCAGGGACGATCCGGGAACCGGCGATCCGGTGACGATGGCGGTCGACAGACGAACTCACTCCTTGGGTGCCGACGCGGGGGCGCGCCGGGCTCATGCATGGTGGGGTGCCCGGCGCGGCCAGGGGCTGCGCCGGGTGGCCCGTCGTCCGCCCGAAGGGCGGGCGTCACGGCGTCTGGTGCGTGCGATCGCAAGGCGCCGGAAGGTCCCGGTAGCGGAGCTACTCGGGCCTTTCGGCAACACAGCGAGCGCGCGTGCCACACGCCGCGACGCAGGCGGGCCACCCGGCGCGGTCCCTGAGGCGCGGCCGGGCGGCATGTCGGCAGAGGCTATCGGATGGCGCAACCGGGTGTTCGCTGCCCGTTTACCGACCGATTGGCCCCTGTCTCATGCGGTCCGCGCAGGGCCGACCGCGCGCTCATCATTGACGATCAAGTACTCGGGCCACAAACCAGGGGCCGCCCGGGCCCGTAACCGGGGGTAGCAGGTAACGCGAACCGGCCAGATGCCGGTTCGGTCATAGGGTGGTGCGCCATGACGTGGCTGATCACCGGCGGAGCCGGATACATCGGGGCCCATGTGGCGCGGGCTATGACGGAAGCGGACGAGCGGGTCGTCGTCCTCGACAACGTGACCTCGGGGGTGCCCGAGCGGCTTCCCGAGGCGATCCCGCTGGTCCGCGGCTCGGCGCTGGACACCGAGTTGGTGGCCCGGGTGTGCGCGGAGCACGAGGTGACGGGCGTGATCCACCTCGCCGCGCACAAGCAGGTCGGCGAGTCGGTGGAGAAGCCCGAGCTGTACTACCGGGACAACGTGGGCGGGCTCGCCACCCTCCTGGAGGCGGTCGCGTCCGCCGGGGTGCGCCGCTTCGTGTTCTCCTCGTCGGCGGCCGTCTACGGCAACACGGATGTGGGCCTCATCACCGAGTCCACGGCCACCGAGCCCGTGAACCCGTACGGCGAGACGAAGCTGGCGGGCGAGTGGCTGGTGCGGGCGGCCGGGCACGCGCACGGCATGGCGACGGCCTGCCTGCGCTACTTCAACGTGGCGGGCGCCGCCGCGCCCGAGCTCGCGGACATCGGCGTCTACAACGTGATCCCGATGGTCTTCGACCGGCTGTCGCGCGGCGAGGCCCCGCGGATCTTCGGCGACGACTACCCGACCCCGGACGGCACCTGCGTACGTGACTACATTCACGTCGCCGACCTCGCCGAGGCGCACGTTGCGGCGGCCCGCCGGCTGTCCGTGCCCGGCGCGAGCGGTGACCTGACGCTCAACATCGGCACCGGGCAGGGCGCCTCCGTGCGCGAGCTGATCGACCTGATCGCGGAGGTGTCCGGGGACCACACCCCCGCGATCGTCGAGCCGCGCCGCCCCGGCGACGCGCCGCGCGCGGTCGGCTCCTCGGCGCTCGCCGAGAAGGAGCTCGGCTGGAAGGCGCGGCGCGCGGTGCGCGAGATGGTCGAGTCGGCCTGGGCCGGCTGGTGTCTGCGGCACCCCGAGGCGACCGGTAAGTGATCACCGCGGCGCCCTGACCTGCGTACAAGCGGTACATCGTTTCCGCAGGTCAGGGCACATGACAACGGTGTTCACCGCCATGTTTGCGGATACCCCCTACCCGTAGTTCACTGTGATCGTCGCTCCCGACCAGGGCGTCGCGCCGGATCGATACGTAGGGGGTTTTCGATGGGCCTCGGGCACGATCACGACCACGGGCACAGTCACGGACCGACGACCGGGACGGCCGCCGCCGCGCACCGCGGGCGGCTGCGTGTCGCCCTGTCGATCACGCTGACGGTGATGGTGGTGGAGATCATCGGCGGCATCGTCGCCGACTCGCTCGCCCTGATCGCCGACGCCGCCCACATGGCGACCGACGCGCTCGGCCTCGCGATGGCCCTGATCGCGATCCACTTCGCCAACCGCCCGGCCAGCGACCAGCGCACCTTCGGCTACGCGCGCGCCGAGATCCTCGCCGCGCTCGCCAACTGCCTGCTGCTGCTCGGCGTCGGCGGCTATGTCCTGTACGAGGCGATCGAGCGGTTCATGGAGCCGGCCGAGACGGCGGGCGGGCAGACGATCGTCTTCGGCCTGATCGGCCTGGTCGCGAACATGATCTCCCTGTCCCTCCTGGTGAAGGGCCAGCAGGAGAGCCTGAACGTGCGCGGCGCCTTCCTTGAGGTGGCCGCCGACGCGCTCGGCTCCCTCGCGGTGCTGATCTCCGCCGTGATCATCCTGACCACCGGCTGGCAGCCCGCCGACCCGATCGCCTCGCTCGTCATCGGCCTCATGATCGTCCCGCGTACGGTGAAGCTGCTGCGCGAGACGTTGAACGTGCTGCTCGAATCGGCCCCCAAGGGCGTCGACATGGCGGAGGTCAGGGCCCACATACTGGCGCTGCCCGGCGTCGAGGACGTGCACGACCTGCACGCCTGGACGATCACCTCGGGGATGCCGGTGCTCTCGGCGCACGTGGTCGTCAGCACGGAGATGCTGGGCTCGATCGGCCACGAGAAGATGCTCCACGAGCTGCAGGGCTGCCTCGGCGACCACTTCGACGTGGAGCACTGCACGTTCCAGCTGGAGCCCACCGGGCACGCCGAGCACGAGGCGCGACTGTGCCACTGAGCGACGCCCCTTCACTCAAAGGTTCATGGTTTGACCGACGACACGACGCACACGTGGCATCCGCGCCCTGAGACCGGGGCCGACCGGGCGGCCGTGCACGCCGTCAACGCCGCCGCCTTCCCCACCGAGGCCGAGGCCGACCTCGTCGACGCCCTGCGCGCCGACCGGGACGCGTGGCTCGAGGGGCTCGCCTACGTGGCCGAGGCCCCGGACGGCACGGTCGCCGCGTACGCGCTGATCACCCGCTGCACCGTGGACGGCGCGCCCGCCGCGGCGCTCGCGCCCTGTGCCGTGCTGCCGGGATACCAGCGCACCGGGGCCGGTTCGGCCGTCGTCCGTGCGGTGCTGGACGCGGCACGCGCGCGTGGAGAGCGACTTGTGCTGGTGCTCGGACACCCGGAGTACTACCCGAGGTTCGGCTTCACGCCCGCCTCCGGGTACGGCATCCGGCCGGGTTTCGAGGTGCCGGACGAGGCGATGATGGCCCTCGTTCTGGATGAAAGCGACGATTCCGGGCGACTCCCGCGGGGCACGATCACCTACCCGGCCGCGTTCGGCGTCTGACCCGACGCCTACGGTTGTTCCGCCCGGCCGCCAGGCCGGCCGGGACTTGCGGGACACGGACAGCGCGGGGGCTGTCGGTCCCGTACGGCAGACTTGGTTCGAGGACCGAAACGAAGGATGGGTATGCCGATCACACCTGCCCCCACGACGAACAGCTCGTCGAACGGCACCGCGGAAGCGATCTTGCTGGAACTCGTCGACGAGGACGGCAGGACGATCGGCACGGCGGAGAAGCTCGCGGCGCACCAGCCGCCCGGGCAGCTGCACAGAGCGTTCTCCGTGTTCCTCTTCGACGAACAGGGCCGACTGCTGCTCCAGCAGCGGGCGCTCGGCAAGTACCACTCCCCCGGCGTCTGGTCGAACACCTGCTGCGGCCACCCGTACCCCGGCGAGGCCCCGTTCGCGGCGGCCGCGCGGCGCACCTTCGAGGAGCTCGGCGTCTCCCCGTCCCTGATGGCCGAGGCCGGCACGGTGCGCTACAACCACCCGGACCCGGAGTCGGGCCTGGTGGAGCAGGAGTACAACCACCTCTTCGTGGGCCTCGTGCAGGCGTCACTGGACCCCGACCCGGAGGAGGTCGGGGCGACGGCGTTCGTGACGGCCGACGAGCTGGCCGAGCGGCACGCCAAGGACCCGTTCTCGGCGTGGTTCATGACGGTCCTCGACGCGGCGCGGCCCGCGGTCAGGGAGCTGACAGGCCAGTCGGCGGGTTGGTGACCGTCTCGGGCTTGAGGGGCAGGGCGGCCCAGATCACCTTGCCCCCGCTCGCGGTTCCCGCGACGTCGCAGACGCCGCCCGCCTCCGCGGTGATCTCGCGGACGAGCAGCAGGCCGCGGCCGCCGGTCTGACCGCTGGTGGCCTCGAGTGCGGTGGGCTTGTAGGGGTGTTCGTCCTCCACGGACACCCGCACCCACTCGGGCCCCACGGCGACCTCCACGGCGAGCATCGGCGACACCACGGCGGCGTGCTTCACCGCGTTCGTGACGAGCTCGGAGACGATCACGAGCAGCCCGTGCACCAGGTCGTCCGGCGCGGGCACGCCCTGCCGGGTGAGCAACTCCCGCACCGCGCGCCGGGCCTGCGGCACGGAGGCCTCGACCGCCTGCGTCGTGAACCGCCACACTCCCTCGTACGGGAGCGGCCCGTCCGCGGGAAGATCGGGGGGCGCTCCCCCGCTGCCCTGAGGACGTGGGCGGGACTCCCGCCCGTGGTCGCTCATTGTCAGGTCGCCGCCCTTGCGCTCGATTGTCACCACGCTTCGAGTGTTGGGAATCACCTGCTCCGGGCCGTACTACTGACCAGAAGTCAGCAGGTATCGACGACATTTGACCGTTGATGGCCGAGCGGGCCAGAGAGTTGATCGCTCGTGACCTCATTGCGCCCGACTTACACCTTCTTAAGCTTGTTCTACGAACTGCCCGACACGCCGAGCGCGTTGGCCGCCGGGCTAGCATCCCGCCCATGTCTTCCGTCTCTCCGTCGCAGCTCACGCACGCCGTCGCCGACGGCGTCGCGACCGTCGTGATCGACCATCCGGCCAAGCGCAACGCCATGACCGACGCCATGTGGGCGTCCCTGCCGCCGCTCCTCGAACGGCTCGCGGCCGATCCGGAGGTACGGGTTCTCGTGCTCACCGGAGCCGGGGACACGTTCTGCGCCGGGGCCGACATATCGACTCTCGGGGAGGGCGCGGCGCAGGGGCTCGCGGTCGCGGCGGAGGACGCGCTCGCCGCCTTCCCGAAGCCGACGCTCGCCGTGGTGCGGGGGTTCTGCGTGGGCGGCGGCAGCCAGTTGGCGGCGGCCTGCGATCTGCGCTTCGCCGCCGAAGGCGCGCGGTTCGGGGTGACCCCGGCCAAGCTCGGGATCGTCTACCCGGCCTCCTCCACGCGCCGCCTCGCCGCGCTGGTGGGCCCGGCGACGGCCAAGTACCTGCTGTTCTCGGGTGAGTTGATCGGGGCGGAACGGGCGCTGCGCACCGGGCTCGTGGACGAAGTGCTGCCCGAGGACGGACTGGCCGGGAGGGTCGCCGAGTTCACCGGCACCCTCGCCGCCCGCTCGCAGCTCACGCAGGCCGCGGCGAAGGAGTTCGTGACGGGTCGCACGGACCGGGACGCGTACTGGGCCGAGCAGGCGCGCGCGGGCGGCGAGAGCGCGGAGGGCGTCGCCGCGTTCCTGGAGCGGCGGGTGCCGGAGTTCGGGTGGACGGTGGGGTCAGCGCCTACCGCAGGATGAACCGGCTCTGCGCACGGAACCTCTCGACGAGGTGCGCGGGCGCCTTGTGCGGCGCCCCCGCGTCGTAGGGCGGCTGCGGATCGTACTCGGTCAACAGCTGTACGGCCTGGGCGTGTTCGTCGCCCGCGATCCGCCCTACGAGGGTGAGGCCCATGTCGATGCCGGCCGACACCCCGGCGGCGGTGACGTACTTGCCCTCGGTGACCACGCGCTCCCCTGTCGGCTCGACGCCGAACCCCGCCAGGGCGTCGAGGGCCAGCCAGTGCGACGCGGCGCGCCGGCCCTTCAACAGGCCCGCCGCGGCAAGGAGCAGGGACCCGGTGCACACGGACGTCGTCCAGGTGCTGTGGGCGTCCGCCGCGCGCAGCCAGTCGAGCAGCACCCGGTTCTCCATCTGGTCAGACTGCCCCGGCCCGCCGGGCACGACGACGACGTCCGGGTTCGGCACCTCGTCGAATGCCTTGTCTGCGACGAGAGCGAGGGCCCCGGTGTCGGTGCGGACGGGGCCGGGCCGCTCGGCGACGAACACCACCTCGGCGTCGGGGAGGCGTACGAGAGTCTCGTAGGGCCCGATGGCGTCGAGGGCGGTGAAACGTTCGTAGAGGGCGATGGCGATCTGCATGGGACGGCCTTTCGGACGGGTCGGGCGGGCGATGGTCAGCCCAGTGGCGCGTGGAATCGGCGGCGGTACTCCGCCGGGGGTGTGCCGAGGGTCTTGAGGAAGGCGCGGCGCATCGCCTCCGGGGTGCCGTAGCCGCTGGCGCGGGAGATCTCCTCCACACCGTCCGCGGTGTCCTCCAGGAGGCGGCGGGCGTGTTCCACCCGGACGCGTTCGACGTACTTGCCCGGCGTGAGTCCCGTCTCCGACTGGAACGCGCGGGCGAACTGGCGGGGCGAGAGACGGGCACGGCTTGCGAGGGACTCCACGGCGAGGTCGTCGTCGGGGTGCTCGGTGATCCACTGCTGGACCTCGCGGAGCGGCTCACGACGGGCGGTCTGGGCGGACAGCTGCGCGCTGAACTGGGCCTGGTTGCCCGGCCTCCGGAGGAAGACGACGAGGTGGCGGGCGACCGTCAGCGCGACGTCCCGGCCGGGGTCCTCCTCCACGAGCGCCAGGGCGAGGTCGATGCCCGCAGTGACGCCCGCGGAGGTCGCCACGTTCCCGTCGCGTACGTAGATGGGGTCCGGGTCCACGTCGACCTCCGGGTGGTCGCGGGCGAGGCGGTCGCAGTACGCCCAGTGGGTCGTGGCGCGGCGACCGTCGAGGAGCCCGGCGCGGGCGAGCAGGATCGCCCCGGTACAGACCGAGACGAGCCGCTCCGCGCACGGGGCCCGCTCCCGCAGCCAGTCGATCAGGTGCGGGTCGGGGGCGCGGGTGCCCCGGCCGCCGGGGACGAGCAGGGTGTGCGCGGCCGGGGCGTCGGCGAGGGCGTGGTCCGGGACCAGGGTGAGGCCGCTGGAGGTGCGGACCGGCGCCCCGTCGGGCGACGCGGTCCTGATCCGGTACCCGGCCCCGTCGCCCGCGGCGAGCGCCGCGCCAGAGAAGACCTCGACCGGGCCCGTGACGTCGAGGTTCTGGACGTTGTCGAAGACGAGGACCAGGACGGTGTGCGGCGGCATGCGGGTCATTCTTCGGCGGCAGTCGCATGGCTGCAATGACGAATACCCCACCTTTTCTGCCATGGCCCGGCGCCCGGTACTGCCATCCGTACCGACCGGTCGGTAACGTGGGCGCATGACTTCGGACACCCGCCTGCGTGCCGCCCGCCACTGCCACAACGTGCTCAATCCGTTCCACTCGACGCACTACTTCTCGCCCGACCTCGGCAAGGAACTGGCCGCCATCGGCGTGAAGGACTCGCGCGCGGCCTATTTCGCGGCGCGCTCCGCGCCCATGGGGGCCGTCGGCGCCGGGACCGTGAGCGCCGCGTTCTACAACTTCAAGCACGAGCTGGTGGCCCGGCACGTACCGGCCGTGTGGGAGACCGCGTCCCCTGAGGCGGTGCTCGCGGCACGCGCGCGTGCCGTCGACTCGACGCTGCGCCGCCTGCTGGGCGAGGAGGCGCTCGCCTCCAAGGAGATGGCCGAGGCCGCCGAGCTCGCCCTGCGCGCCACCGAGGCGTGCACCCGACACGCCCGCCCCCTGTACGCCGCCCACGCCGACCTCGACGTCCCGGAGGCGCCGCACCTGGCGTACTGGCACGCCGCGACGCTGCTGCGCGAGCACCGCGGCGACGGCCACATCGCGGCGCTGCTCGGCGCCGAACTCGACCCGGTCGAGGCCCTCGTGAGCCACGTCGCGACCGGCAAGGGCATGGCCCCGAAGTGGCTGCTCGCCACGCGCGGCTGGGACAAGGCCGAGTACGACGCGGCCGCCGAGCGCCTTCGCGCGCGTGGACTGCTCACCGCCGACGAGGAGTTGACGCTCACCGAGCAGGGCGCGACGCTGCGCGCCGAGCTCGAGCACCGGACCGACGCGCTCGATCGCGCCCCCTACGAGCACCTCGGCGAGGCGGGCCTCGCCCGGCTCACCGAGCTGGCGACGGTCTTCGTCGGCGCGGCACTCGGCAACGGCGCCTTCCCCGCGGACCTGATCGGCAAGGCCGCCTGAGGACTCATCCGACGCGGGCGAGGTACTCGTGTGTCCCGGCCATGGATGTGGCCGGGACACACGAGAGGAGAAACCGCATGTTCCGTGCCATCGCCGACATTCTGCGTCAGATCGCCGGCGCCATCGCGACCGTCGTGACCTTGCCGTTCCGGGCGCTCGCCCGGCTGTTCGGCGGAGCCTCCCGGTCCGGCCGCGCGCACCGCGTCTGACCTCCCTGATCCCCGAGTGTCGGTGCCACCTGCCACAATTGCGGCGCAACCTCAGTCGACATAGGCGGTACGGGATCGTGGCGACACCCACAGTTGGCACCACTGCTGGATCCGGGCTCGGGTCCATCGAGAGCAGGATTGCCGAGGAACTAGGCGTACGGGAGCGGCAGGTGAAGGCCGCGGTCGAGTTGCTCGACGGCGGCGCGACCGTGCCCTTCATCGCCCGCTACCGCAAGGAGGCGACGGAGTCCCTCGACGATGCCCAGCTGCGCACCCTGGAAGAGCGGCTGCGGTATCTGCGCGAGCTGGAGGAGCGGCGCACCGCCGTCCTCGACTCGGTGCGCGAGCAGGGCAAGCTGACCGAGGAGTTGGAGGCGCAGATCCGCGCCGCCGACACCAAGGCGCGCCTGGAGGACATCTATCTGCCCTTCAAGCCCAAGCGCCGCACGAAGGCGCAGATCGCGCGCGAGGCGGGGCTCGAGCCGCTGGCGGAGGGGCTGCTCGGCGACCCGTCGGTGGAGCCGCAGGCCGCCGCCGCCGCGTTCGTGGACGCCGAGAAGGGCGTCGCGGACGCGCAGGCCGCGCTCGACGGGGCCCGCGCGATCCTCACCGAGCGCTTCTCCGAGGACGCCGACCTGATCGGCGAGCTGCGTGAGCGCATGTGGGGGCGCGGCCGGCTCGCGGCGAAGGTGAAGCCCGGCAAGGAGGAGGCGGGCGCCAAGTTCGCCGACTACTTCGACTTCGCGGAGCCCTTCACCGAGCTGCCCTCGCACCGCGTCCTCGCGATGCTGCGCGGCGAGAAGGAGGACGTGCTGGAGCTCGTCCTGGAGCCGGAGGAGCCGGCCGCCGCGGAGGACCGCGACGCCACGTCCTCGTACGAGCCGATCATCGCCGACCGGTTCGGGGTCCGCAATCAGGGCCGTCCCGGCGACAAGTGGCTTCAGGACACGGTCCGTTGGGCCTGGCGCACGCGCATCCTGGTGCACCTCGGCCTCGACCTGCGCACCCGGCTGCGCACGGCCGCCGAGGACGAGGCGGTCAAGGTGTTCGCGGCGAACCTGCGCGACCTGCTGCTCGCCGCCCCCGCGGGCACGCGCGCGACGCTGGGGCTCGACCCCGGTTTCCGTACGGGTGTGAAGGTCGCGATCGTCGACGCCACCGGCAAGGTCGTCGCCACCGACGTCATCCACCCGCACGTCCCGGCCAACCGCTGGGACGAGGCGATCGCCAAGCTCGCGAAGCTCTCCAAGGAGCACGCGGTCGACCTGATCGCGATCGGCAACGGCACGGCGTCCCGCGAGACCGACAAGCTCGCCGGTGAACTCATCGCCAAGCACCCGGAGTTGAAGCTCACCAAGGTGATGGTGAGCGAGGCGGGCGCCTCGGTGTACTCGGCGTCGGCCTTCGCCTCGCAGGAGCTGCCCGACATGGACGTCTCGCTGCGCGGGGCCGTCTCCATCGCGCGGCGCCTCCAGGACCCGCTCGCCGAACTGGTCAAGATCGACCCGAAGTCCATCGGTGTCGGTCAGTACCAGCACGACCTGAGCGAGGTGAAGCTGTCCCGTTCGCTCGACGCGGTGGTCGAGGACTGTGTGAACGGTGTCGGGGTGGACGTGAACACCGCCTCCGCGCCGCTCCTCGCGCGCGTGTCCGGCATCGGCGCGGGGCTCGCGGAGAACATCGTGACGCACCGCGACTCCAACGGCCCGTTCACCAACCGCAAGGGCCTCAAGGACGTGGCGCGCCTCGGCCCGAAGGCGTACGAGCAGTGCGCGGGCTTCCTGCGGATCCGCGGCGGCGACGACCCGCTGGACGCGTCGTCCGTGCACCCGGAGGCGTACCCGGTGGTGCGCCGGATGGCGAAGTCGACCGGCGGCGAGGTCGCCTCGCTGGTCGGCGACACGGGGACGCTGCGCTCGCTCAAGCCGGCCGACTACGTGGACGACACGTTCGGCCTGCCGACCGTCACCGACATCCTGAAGGAGCTGGAGAAGCCGGGGCGCGACCCGCGGCCCGCCTTCAAGACGGCCACCTTCAAGGAGGGCGTCGAGAAGATCGGCGACTTGGAGCCGGGGATGATCCTGGAGGGCGTCGTCACCAATGTGGCCGCCTTCGGGGCGTTCATCGACATCGGCGTGCACCAGGACGGGCTCGCGCACGTCTCGGCGTTGTCCCGTACGTTCGTCAAGGACCCGCGGGACGTCGTGAAGTCCGGCGACATCGTGAAGGTGAAGGTCCTCGATGTCGACGTGCCGCGCAAGCGGATCTCGCTGACGCTGCGCCTCGACGACGGGGCCTCCGGCGGGGGCGGGGGGCGTGGTGAACGCGGCGAGCGGGATCGCGGTCCGCGGGGTGAGCGGGGTAGCGATCGGAAGCCGCCGCGGCAGTCCCGGCAGGGTGCCTCCGGCGGTGGCAAGAGTGGCGGCAAGGGGAAGCCCGTTGCCGCGCCGGCCAACTCGGCGATGGCGGACGCGTTGCGTAAGGCGGGGCTGGCGTAGGCACCCGAGGTTGATGTCTGCGGGAACTGTGCGCCCCATCGTGGCTGGGCGCGCAGTTCCCCGCGCCCCCAAACGACACGGCCCCGTGCCCCCCAAACGGGTCGACCGTGGGTGGGCGCGCCCCTCAGACCTCGGTCACCTTTCCCTCCGTCACCTCGAGGCGGCGGGTCGTCTGGACCGCGTCCAGCATCCTGCGGTCGTGGGTGACCAGGAGGAGGGTGCCCTCGTAGGTCGACAGTGCCGACTCCAGTTGCTCGATCGCCGGGAGGTCGAGGTGGTTCGTCGGCTCGTCCAGGACCAGGAGGTTGACGCCTCGGCCCTGGAGGAGGGCGAGGGCCGCGCGGGTGCGTTCGCCCGGGGAGAGGGTGGCCGCGGGGCGCAGCACGTGGTCCGCCTTGAGGCCGAACTTGGCGAGCAGGGTGCGGACTTCGGCCGGTTCCGTGTCGGGGACGGCCGCGCCGAAGGCGTCGAGCAGCGTTTCCGGGCCGTGGAACAGGGCGCGGGCCTGGTCCACTTCGCCGACGACCACGCCCGAACCCAGCGTCGCGTGGCCGGAGTCCAGGGGGACGCGGCCGAGCAGCGTGGCGAGCAGGGTGGACTTGCCCGAGCCGTTCGCGCCGGTGATCGCGACGCGGTCCGCCCAGTCGATCTGGAGCGTCACGGGTCCGAACGAGAAGTCTCCGCGGCGTAGTTCGGCGTCCCGCAGCGATGCCACGACCGCGCCCGAGCGGGGCGCCGCCGCGATCTCCATGCGCAGTTCCCACTCCTTGCGGGGCTCGTCCACGACGTCGAGGCGCTCGATCATCTTCTGCGTCTGCCGGGCCTTCGCGGCCTGCTTCTCGCTCGCCTCGCTGCGGAACTTGCGGCCGATCTTGTCGTTGTCGGTGGCCTTGCGCCGCGCGTTCTTGACGCCCTTGTCCATCCAGGTGCGCTGCATCTGGGCGCGGCCCTCCAGGGCCGACTTCTTGTCCGCGTACTCCTCGTACTCCTCGCGCGCGTGGCGGCGCGCGACGTCGCGCTCCTCCAGGTAGGCGGCGTACCCGCCGCCGTAGAGGTTGATCTCCTGCTGCGCGAGGTCGAGTTCGAGGACCTTGGTGACGGTGCGGGTGAGGAACTCACGGTCGTGGCTGACGACGACGGTGCCGGCGCGCAGTCCGCGCACGAAGGTCTCCAGGCGGTCCAGGCCGTCCAGGTCGAGGTCGTTGGTCGGCTCGTCGAGGAGGAAGACGTCGTAGCGGGACAGGAGGAGGGAGGCGAGTCCGGCGCGGGCCGCCTGGCCGCCGGACAGCGACGTCATCGCCTGGTCGAGGCCGACGTCCAGACCG
Organism: Streptomyces fractus; assembly: GCF_049844455.1. Classification (NCBI taxonomy): domain Bacteria; kingdom Bacillati; phylum Actinomycetota; class Actinomycetes; order Kitasatosporales; family Streptomycetaceae; genus Streptomyces; species Streptomyces fractus. Next base: position 1,828,478 of record NZ_JBMYHI010000002.1, read on the forward strand.
AGTTGTTCCGCGACCTCCTCGGCGCGCTCGTCCAGGTCGGCGCCGCCCAGGGCCAGCCAGCGCTCCAGGCTCGTGGCGTACGCGTCGTCGGCGCCGGGTGCGCCGTCGACGAGGCCCTGCGTGGCCTCGTCCATGGTGCGCTGCGCCTCGGTCACGCCGGTGCGGCGGGCCAGGAACTCGCGGATCGTCTCGCCGGGGCGCCGGTCGGGCTCCTGCGGGAGGTGGCCGACGGTGGCGGTCGGCGGGGAGAGCCGTACGTCTCCCTCCTCGGGGGTGGTGAGGCCGGCGAGGAGGCGCAGGAGCGTGGACTTTCCGGCTCCGTTGGCGCCGACGAGGCCGATGACGTCGCCGGGGGCGACGACGAGGTCCAGACCGGAGAAGAGGGAGCGGTCACCGTGTCCCGCGGCGAGATTCTTGGCTACGAGCGTTGCAGTCATCAGGGGGGTGATCCTACGTGGGGGTGCGGATGCGGGGCAGCTTGGCATTTCAAGCCCCTCCGGCGATTGAGGAGCGGGGTTCGGGGCGGAGGCCCCGGGAGCGGAACCACGACGCCCGGAAAGAGACCTGTCACCGTTCCATCCGGGCCACCAGCACGCTCCCCGTCGTTCGTGCCACGAGGAAGCACTGGCCCCTCGTCGCCCTGCTGTCGAGCGGGATTCGGTGGCGCCCCGGGTCCAGGACCGCGTCGAGGACGTCCTGCGTGTGCGCGCGGTAGAGGCGGTCGATGCGGTACGCCGTGATGCGGACGCGGCACGTCGAGGTGACCTCCACGCCCGCCTCGCCGTCGGCGGCGACCAGCCGCGTCAGCCGGCGCTGAGCCAGCGGGCCGCGGTCCAGCGCGCTCTCGATCTGCGCCACCAGGAGCGGGACGATCGGCGCGTAGCCGTCCACGTAGGCGACGTCGGCTCCGGCCCTCTCGAACTCGCCGCGTACCGCCGCCCGTTGCTCGTCCTCCACCGCCCGGCCGAAGGCCACCACCGCGTACGTGCGCAGCTCCTCGGGCGGTACGCCGGACGCGTCGTGCGTGATGTCCGCGCCGACCCCGATGGTGCGCAGCGCCGCCGCGAGCCGGGCGAGGACGGCGACGCGGGCGCCGATCAGCAGCACCTTGCGGCGCGGCGGCACGTGCGGGCCCTCGCCGCTCAGCAGCCGGCCGAGCACGTCCCGGTACTCGGCGGCGCGGAAGCGGAACGGGCCGATGCCGTGATAGCCGTTCAGCTCCAGGTCGACCCGCTCGTCGGTCTGCCAGGCGAAGTCCCGCCACACATAGGCCCCGGCCGCCTCATCCCCATCCGCACCCGCACCCCCATCCGCATCCGCATCCGCATCCGCATCACCCTCCCGTTCGATCACCGCCGTCACCGCACCGCACTCGATCCCCTCGCACTCCGGGCACCCGTAGATCACGCAGCGCCCGCCGGGCAGCGGCGCCTCCGCCTCCAGGAGCAGGCGCTTCACGTGGTGCGCGAAGATCGCGGGCGGGATGTCGGCGGCGAGCGGGGACACGGCGTCCAGGTCGGAGAGCTGGAAGAGCAGCGGGCGGCCGTCGACGATGAAGTCGACGAAGTCCCGGTGGACCTGGTAGTCCCCGTCCGCGAGGACGCCCCCGGCGCGCATCGCCGGTGCCAGGCCGAAGGTCGCGCAGTCGTCTGCTGCCATGGGGCGAGTATTCCCGCCCATTCCCGCCGTGAGCGCTGCATGACGCATTCCGCCTGCGTCCGTTAGCGTCCATGGATGATCAGTGACAGTGGCAGCGGCAGTGAAGTGATCGTGGTCGGGGGCGGGGTCATCGGCATGACCACCGCCCTGGAACTCGCGCGGCGCGGGCGCCCGGTGCGCGTGTGGTCGCGTGACGTCGCCGAGCGCACGACATCGGCGGTCGCGGGCGGCCTGTGGTGGCCGTACCGGATCGACCCGATAGCGAAGGTGGGCGCGTGGTCGCTGCGCTCGCTCAGGCGGTACGAGGAGTGGGCGGCGCGCCCCGAGGAGACCGGGGTGCGCCTGGTCGACGGCGTGCACGGGGACTCGCGTCTGGAGGGGCTCGGCGCATGGGCGACGGAGGTGTCGAGCCTGCGTGACACCCCGCAGGGTCTCGCCGCGCGTCTTCCGCTGATCGACATGCCCGCCCATCTGGCGTGGCTGCGTGGGCAGTTGACCCAGGCGGGCATCACCGTCGAGGCGCGCACCGTGGCCTCCCTCGACGAGGCGCTCGACGCCGCGCCGACCGTCGTGAACTGCACGGGGCTCGCGGCCCGCGAACTGGTGCCGGACGACTCCGTGCGCCCGGTGCGCGGCCAGCTGGTGATCGTCGAGAACCCGGGTGTCGACACGTGGTTCACCACCGTCGACCCCGCCTCCGACGGGACGACGTACTTCCTGCCGCAGCCGGGGCGCCTGCTGCTCGGCGGCACCGCCGAGGACGACGCGTGGTCGCTCGACCCGGACCCGGCCACCGCCGAGGAGATCGTGAAGCGCTGCGCCCAGGTGCGCCCCGAGATCGCGGGCGCGCGGATCCTCGACCACCGCGTGGGCCTGCGCCCGGCACGCCCTGCCGTGCGCATCGAGCGTGAGGCCAGGGGCGACGGGCGGGTGCTGGTGCACAACTACGGGCACGGCGGCGCCGGGGTGACCGTGGCGTGGGGCTGCGCCGAGGAGGCGGCGGGGCTGGTCGAGGCCGGCTGAGCGGGGAACGGGTCGGGGGCGCGGCCCGCATCGGACCGCGCCCCCATACCGGTACGTACCGCCTCACATGCCGGCACGTACCCCGCCTCATATGCCGTGCGTACCGTCTCAGTCGTCGTGGTGCTTGCCGATCGGGTCGCCCTCGGTCTCCAGGCTGCTGCCGGGGCCGATGCGGATCTCGAACTCGCCGCCGTACTTCTCATGACCGGCGACGACCGCCTGCTCGACGACCTCGATGCCCATCTCGCCGCGGACCATGAGCGGGTCCTGGCGCAGGTCGCGCAGGAGCGCCCAGCACATGCCGATCATGACGATGACGAACGGTGCCGCCACGAGGATCGTCAGGTTCTGCAGGCCGGTGAGCGCGTCCCCGGAACCGTTGCCGATCATCAGCATGATCGCGCCGACCGCACCGGTCACGACGCCCCAGAAGACGACGACGAACTTTCCGGGTTCGAGCGCGCCCTTCTGCGAGAGCGTGCCCATGACGATCGACGCCGCGTCCGCGCCGGACACGAAGAAGATGCCGACGAGAATCATCACGAGCAGTCCCGTCACCGAGGCGATCGGGTACTCCTGAAGCACACCGAAGAGCTGGGTCTCCGGAGTGTCCGCCCCCTTGAGGGCGCCGCCCTCCTTGAGGCTGATCGCCGAACCGCCGAAGATCGCGAACCAGATCAGGCTGACCGTCGAGGGCACGAGGATGACGCCGCCGACGAACTGACGGATCGTCCGGCCCTTGCTGATGCGCGCGATGAACATGCCGACGAACGGCGACCAGGAGATCCACCAGGCCCAGTAGAAGACGGTCCAACTGCTCAACCAGTCGGCGACGCCCTTGCCGCTGGACGCCTCGGTGCGGCCGATGAGCTGCGGGAAGTTGTCGAGGTATGCGCCCAGCGAGGTCGGCAGCAGATCCAGGTTCATGATCGTCGGGCCCGCGATGAACACGAAGACCACCAGGAGCAGCGCGAGCACCATGTTGATGTTCGACAGCCACTGAACGCCCTTCTCCACACCGGAGATGGCGGAGAAGACGAACGCGACGGTCAGCACCGCGATGATCGAGACGAGCAGCCCGGTACTGACGTCGTCCATCCAGTCGGCCGCCTGGAACCCGGCCCCGATCTGGAGGGCGCCGAGTCCGAGGGAGGCGGCCGAGCCGAACAGCGTCGCGAAGATCGCGAGGATGTCGATGACCCGGCCCCACGCCCCGTGCGCGTGCTTCTCACCGATGAGGGGCACGAAGACGGACGAGATGGTCTGCCGCCTGCGGCGCCGGAAGGTGCTGTAGGCGATGGCGAGTCCGACGACCGCGTAGATCGCCCACGGGTGCAGCGTCCAGTGGAACAGGGTGGTGGCCATGGCGGTCTCCATGGCCTCGGCGTCGTCGGCCGGGTCGGTGCCCGGCGGCGGCGTCGTGAAGTGCGCGAGCGGCTCGCTCACTCCGTAGAACATCAGGCCGATGCCCATGCCCGCGCTGAACATCATCGCGATCCAGGAGACCGTGCGGAACTCCGGCTCCTCGCCCTCCTTGCCGAGGGGGATCTTGCCGTATCGGCTCATGGCGAGCCAGAGGGCGAAGACCACGAAGCCGGTCGCGGCAAGGACGAACGCCCAGCCGCCGTTGTGCATCAGGCCGCCGAGCAGCGTGTTGGACACGCTCTCGAGATTGTCCGTGGCCACGGCGCCCCAGACCACGAACGCCAGCGTGAGCACGGCGGTGACGCCGAACACGATCCGGTCCGTGGCGGGGCTCTGCTCCGCGGTCGCTCCCTCCTCGGGGACGGGAGTATCGGTGGGGGGTTTCTGAGGGCTTGTCACCCACTACGACCTACCACACCTGACACTCCCGTAACCCGATCAGCAGCGTGTGTCGGGCTCCCCTTCCGTCAAGTGGTAGGCCGCGCGCGCGTCGAGGAGCAGGGGGACCAGGGCCCGTTCGGACTGCCGCAGGGGGACGTAGGCGCCGCTGCCCGACGTGCGGACGGTGATGCCGTGCAGCGCCAATTCGTCCTTGAATTCGGCGTATTGCTTGTCGTCCAGCCGGTATCCGCACGGCGGATCCTTGATGATCTCCGAGGCTTCCGCGGGGTCGTTGTCCGCGCCACCGAGGTAGATCGGACCGTGGTCGGTGAAGCCCTTGGCGCGGGCGGCCGTGGTGGCGGCCTCGATCGCGCCGCGGTTCTCGGACGTGTACCGGAACAGGCCGCCGAGCGCGGCGAGTTGGGAGTCGCGACGCCGCTGGTTGACCAGCGCCGGGTCGGCCTCCTCCGCGGGGGTGCCGGGGTCGACGCGGCTCTCGATGAGCAGCCCGACGGAGTTCTTGACGCCGGCGACGTTGCGCAGGATCCGCTCCTGCCCGTCGCCCGCGGTCTGCTTGACGGGATCGCCGGTCTCCGGGTCGGTCCAGATGCCGTACGTGCCCGTGGAGTACCCGGCGGCGTTGGCGGCGGGACGCACGTGGTCGAGGGAGAGCGACTCGGCCTGGTCGTGCACGGCGGGGTCGGTGTTGAGGTTGCGCGGCCAGAGGTCGAACAGGTCCTTGTCGTAGTACTTGGGGGTGGCCCCGTACTCGTGCAGGTCGTAGATGACGTCGGGCTGCCGGTCGCGGATGACGGCGGCCATCGCGCGCGCCTCGGCGGTCTTGAGGGCGATGTGGTCGCGGTTGATGTCGATGCCGTCGGAGTTGCCGCGGGTGTCGGCGGCGTTGCCGTCGGGGTTGGCGGTGGGCACGACGAGGAGGGTCGTGCGGGACAGGAACGCCCGCGTCGCCTTGTCCTTGGTGTAGGCGAGGTCGCGGATCTTCGTCAGGCAGGCCTCGCGGCCCGACGGTTCGTCGCCGTGCTGGGAGCAGATCAGCAGGACGGTGTTGGCGGTGCGGTGGGTTCCGATGCGGACGAGGTTCAGCGGGCGGCCCTGTTTCGTCTCGCCGATGCGGGAGACGGAGACCCGGTCGGAGGCCTTGTCGACGGCTTCGAGGAGCCGCTTCTCCTCGGGCTGGGTGGTCCAGCGGGCGCCGTGGGTCTCCTCGAAGCCGGTGCGGGGCGGGGTGGTGGCGCCGCTCGCGCCGGCCGGGGCCGCCACCACGAGGGGCGCGGTGAGCGCGACGACGGCGGTGGCCAGGGCGAGGGTGCGGGGACGTGCTCTCATCGGGTGCTGCCTCCCGGTACGGGGCGGTCCAGGCGGTACGGGCTCACGCCGTCGGCCGCGGACGACCGGGGCGTGGCGGTGGCGGAGCCGGAGGTGGCGGCCGCGAAGGCGTCGGCGCCGCCGACGACGGGGACGCGGGCCGCGGTGCGGGCGAGGTCGAGGGCGAGGGTCGGCTTGGTGGACGGAGGGTCGATCAGGTCCTTGTCGGTGCCGGCCACGATGAGGGCGAGCCGGTGCCCCTTGGGTACGACGTGGTCGCTCGCGGCGAGGTCGACCGTGAGCGTATAGGGCTTGCCGGGGGTGAGCGCGGTGCCGTGCTCCGGGTTCGTGGAGGTGCCGAGGTCGGCCCAACCGCGGCTGAACACGGTCGAGTTGACGTCGGTGGTCGCGGCCGCCGTGGTCAGGAAGCAGGAGCTGTCGCCGGTGCTGCTCGGCCCCCAGCAGCTGCGGTCGGTGCCGGTCGTGATGCCTTCACCGGCGCCCGCGTAGTCGCGGATCGTGGCGGGGCCGAGGTCGACGAGGACGGCGCTGAGGTGGGCGCTGGACGTCGTCGGGGTCGCGGTGACGGTCACCTTCGAGGAGCCGGACAGGCGCAGGTCCTCGGTCAGCGGGCGGCTGAGGAACCCGGCCTTCTCCGCGGTCGGTTGCTGGATCTTCTCGGCCCAGTCGAGCTCGCCGAGCGCCGGGTCGTCGGTGAAGGTCTCGGTGCCGGAGCCGGTCTTCAGGCCCAGCGTCCCGACGCCCGCCTTGTCGCCCTTGGCGGGGCGCAGCGCGGTCGTCGCGGTGGTGCGCGGCGGCCACACCTTGTCGGTGGTCCAGCGGTCGGGGGCGCGCTCGATGTCGGCCATCGGCTCGCGGTCGATTCCGTTGGCGTAGCCGAGGAGTTCGTGGTCGAACCAGCGGTGCAGGGTGTCGACCCAGGCGCCGCGGCGGAAGTCGAAGGGGTCGACGTGGCCGGTCTGCGCCAGCCAGATCTTGCGGTCGACGCCGTGCTTCGCGAGCGCGTCCCACCACTGGCCGAAGTGCTTGGCGCGGACGTTGAGGTCCTGCATGCCGTGCACGACGAAGACGCTGGCCTTCACGCGGCCGGCGTCCTTGACGTAGTCGCGCTCCTGCCAGAGGCCGGTCCAGTCGCCGGTCCGCGGCGCTTCGTCGACCAGTCGTTTCTGTACGGCGGCGCAGCGGGCCCGCGCCTCGGGGCTCTCGACGTAGTCGGACAGCCACTCGGGGCCCGAGTCGTAGAGCGGGGCGCCCTGTTGGAAGTAGTAGTCGTACCAGGAGGAGATCCCGCCGATGGGGACGATGGTCTCCAGGCCTTCGACTCCGGTGGCGGCGACGCCGTTGGCGACGGTGGCGTCGTAGCTCTTGCCGATCATGCCGGTGCGGCCGTTGGTCCAGTTCGCCCGGGCGCGTTCGCCTCCGGTGCGGGTGGTGTAGCCCTTGGCGCGGCCGTTCAGCCAGTCGACGACGGCCTTGGCGGACTGGATGTCGGAGCGTCCTCCGACGTCGACGCAGCCGTCGGAGCGGTTCGTCCCGGCGAGGTCGACGCCGACGAAGGCGTAGCCGCGGGGCACGAAGTAGTTGTCGTAGAAGAGCGGCATCTGTACGACGTTGCCGTGCGCGTCGTACGTCTTCTTCTGGCTCTCGTTGCCGCGCCCGCAGCAGGAGTAGTACGGGCTGGCGTCCATGATCACGGGGATCTTGCGGCCCTGGGCCGCGGGTTCGCGCGGGCGGACGATGTCGACGGCGACGCGGTCGGACTTCCCGTTGTCGTCCCCGTCGATGCGGGTGTCGACCCAGACGGACTCGCGGACGGCGTCGGCGTAGGAGTAGACGGGCTTGGATTCGGTCGGCTTCGCGGGGGCGGCCGACGCGGCGGTGCCGGATGCGACGAGTGCGGACAGCAGTGCGGTGACGACCGCGACCGCGAGGGTTCTCCAGCGGCTGGGTCTGTGGTGGCTGCGTCTGACAGGTATCGGCATGGCGCGGAAGGTACACGGGTCAACTGGCTTGCGACAGAGGGCCGCAGGCGCGGAGGACAGGCCCATGGGGCCGGAAGACACATGTCGGCCGGATGACGATCGTGTGGCTGGTGGGGCCATGGACATGACCGGGGCGCCGGGTGCTGAATAGGGTCGCTGTGCCGGCCACGGACGTGATCCGTACGGGGTCGGCAACTGCCTGGTGTCCCCTACGACTTGGAGTTCTCGTGTACCGCAGACTCATCGCCCCCGGCGCACTCGCGGCCTCTCTGCTGCTGGCGATCCCGGCATCGGCCGCGGACTTCGAACCGGGGGCGCCGGGCATCGGTGATGCCTATTACCCGGCGTACGGGAACGGCGGCTACGACGTCTCCCATTACGACCTGCGCCTCAAGTACCAGCCGAAGACCGACCGGTTGGAGGGCACGGCGACGATCCTCGCCTCCTCCACGCAGGACCTGTCCCGCTTCGACCTCGACTTCGGGCTCACGGCGAGCGAGGTCCGGGTCAACGGCAAGAAGGCGAAGTTCGCCAAGTCCGGCGTGCAGGAGCTGGAGGTGACGCCGGCGGCCGGGCTGCCGAAGGGCACGCCGTTCACCGTCGTGGTGAAGTACGCGGGCAAGCCCTCCGACGTCAAACTGTGGGGCTTCACGTCGTGGCAGCGCACCCCGGACGGCGGCGTCGCTGCCAACGAGCCGGAGGCGGCGGCCTGGTGGTTCCCCTCCAACGACCACCCGCTCGACAAGGCCACGTACGACGTGTCGGTCGCGGTGCCCGACGGGACGCAGGCGATCTCCAACGGGACGTTGCAGTCGCAGAGTTCGAAGCTGGGGTGGACGCGGTTCAACTGGCGGTCCAGCCATCCGCAGGCCACGTATCTGTCCACCCTGGCGATCGGCAAGTTCGACATCACCACCGACAGGACCGCCGACGGGCTGCCCGTCATCAACGCGTACAGCAAGGACCTCGGCGCGAACGAGGGCGCGGCGAAGGCGAGCGTGGAGCGGACGACCGAGGTCGCCGAGTGGCTGGAGTCGATCTACGGCAAGTACCCGTTCGAGGCACTCGGCGGGTATGTGCCGAACGTGCCGTCGAGCTTCGCGCTCGAAACGCAGACGCGGCCGTTCTACTCCCCCAAGCAGTTCGCCAATGGGTCCAACGTGTCCGTTGTCGTTCACGAGTTGGCGCATCAGTGGTACGGCGACAGCGTCTCCGTGCGCGGCTGGAAGGACATCTGGATCAACGAGGGCTTCGCCCGGTACGCGCAGTGGCTGTGGTCGGAGAAGGAGGGCGAGGGCACGGCCCAGGAGCTCGCCGACTACACGTACGCGCAGCACCCCGCGGACGACGCGTTCTGGACGGTGAAGCCGGGCGACCCCGGTCCGGAGAACCAGTTCGACGCGGCCGTGTACGACCGGGGGGCGCTGGCGATCCAGGCGCTGCGGAACAAGGTCGGCGAGAAGGACTTCTTCGCGATCCTGAAGGGGTGGCCGAAGCAGCACGCGTACGGCAACGCGAGTGTCTCCGACTTCATCGGGTACGCGGAGAAGGTTTCCGGTGAGGCGCTGGGTGGGTTGTTCGATACGTGGCTGTATCAGCCGTCGAGGCCGAGCGCGCCTGCGGCGCGGGGGGCCGGTGATCCGGTGCGGCCCAAGTCGTGGAAGCAGATTGTTGCCACGAACCGGGTGCACGGTTGAAAGGATCGGGGCTCTGCCCCGTACCCCCTGCTCAATCGCCGCAGGGGCTTGATGTACCCGGCCGGCTTGGTCTTGATGCTCGCGCCTGGCGCGCCAGGGGGAGAAACCGGAAACGCTCCGGGAGCTTGGGCGCCAGCCGGCGCACCAGTGCCGCGAAGCGGCGGAGGCGGCGTTCCTGCTTGGGGGTCCAGGGGAGGCCGATGGCGTCCCTCGCCTCGGGTGGGAGCAGGCCGATCGACAGGAAGCGCATCGTGCGGGTCAGGGCCGGGCGCAGGAGGGGCCACAGCGGGCGCACCCAGGCGGGGGCCGGTGGGGGCGGGAGCGCGCGGTGCGCGGCCGTCAGCTCGTCCACCACCGGGTTCCGCCCGATCTCTTCCTTGAGCATCTTGCGGTAGTACGGCCAGAACTCCTCGGTCGTCTGCGGCATGTCCCGGTCGTGGATGCCGAGGACGCGGCCGACCATCAGCCACTCCGCGTAGAACCGCTCGTCCTCCTCGGGCGTGAACGGGGTGGCGAAGTAGCGGCGCGCGTAGCGGGAGACGGGGTAGCCGGTGGCGTGCACCCAGGCGTAGTAGGTCGGAGTGAGGGCGTGGTAGCGGCGGCCGTGCGGGTCCGTCCCCCGGATGTCGCGGTGGAGGCGGCGCAGGCGGCGGCCCTCTTCGGCCGCGGCCTCTCCCCCGTACACCCAGAGCATGACCGAGGTCAGTGAGCGTTCGCCGCGGCCCCAGGGGTCGGTGCGGAACACCGAGTGGTCGTCGACGCCCGCGCCGACGGCGGGGTGCGCGACCTGGAGCACGAACGCGGCGGGCAGCGCGAGCAGGGCGCGGATGTCGCCGGCGGTGTCCCAGAGGATGCCGCCGGGCGGGGGCGGTGGCGGGTCCGGGTCGTACTGCTTCATACGTCTCATTGTGTACGGCGTGTCCGCGTGCCGTCGTCCGCGTAGCGCTTGGCGAGGTCGGAGGCGAGTTCGGAGACGCAGGTGCACAGGTCGGTGACGGCGGCCGTGGTCGGGGCGGAGCGGCAGGGGACGACGTGCGCGGGGAGCGGGGGCCTAGTCGGGGGCGGTGGTTCCTTCGGCGGGGGCGGCGTGGGGCGGGGCCCCCGGGCCGCGGTGATCAACGCCGACGCCAGGGCCGCGACGAATGCGGCCAGCTGCCCGATCTTGACTTGTACGTCCCACGGAACCAGCGGCATGCCTGTGTCCTACCCGTACGGCACGGGGCCCCAACGCACCGTGCGCGTCGGGGCCCCGTGGCGTGCGGAGAAGGCGGGCTCAGTTGCCGTCGGCGACCTTCGTCAGCTCGTCCGACGCCATGCGGTCGACGTTGCGCCGCACCCGGAACCAGCCGATGAAGAGCAGCACCGCGACGACCGGGATCAGCATGAGCGTCTTGCGGCCGGTCTCCGCGTCGTTCCACATGAGCGCGAGCACGGCCAGCAGGAAGACGATCGTGACGATCTCCGTGACCGGCGAGAACGGCAGGCGGAACTTCGGGCGCTCGACCAGGCCCTGCTTGGCCCGGCGGACGAACGCCAGGTGGGCGACCATGATCATGACCCAGGTGCCGATGATGCCGATCGAGGAGACCTCGATGACGATCTCGAACGCGTCGGCGGGCAGCAGGTAGTTCAGGCCGACGCCCAGGACGCCGACGCCCGCGGTGAGCAGGATGCCGCCGAAGGGCACCTGGTTCTTGTTCATCTTGGCGGTGAACTTCGGCGCGGAGCCCGACATGGCCATGGAGCGCAGGATGCGGCCCGTGGAGTAGAGGCCGGAGTTCAGCGAGGACATGGCCGCGGTCAGCACGACCAGGTTCATGATGTCGCCGACGCCGCCGACGCCCAGCTTCGAGAACAGCGTCACGAACGGGCTCTCGGCCGAGCTGTACGAGGTGGAGGGCAGCAGCAGCGCGAGCAGCAGCACCGAGCCGCAGTAGAACAGGCCGACGCGCCACATGATCGAGTTCACCGCGCGCGGGACGACCTTCTGCGGCTCGGCGGTCTCGCCCGCCGCGACGCCGACCAGCTCCAGGGCGGCGTAGGCGAAGATGACACCTTGCATCACGAGGACCACGGCCATGGTGCCGCTGGGCATCCAGCCGCCGTTGTCCGTGATCATGTGCAGGCCTGGTGTGTGACCGTCGACCGGGTGCTGCGTGGCGACCAGGAAGATGCCCACGAACAGGAAGGCCACCAGGGTGGCCACCTTGATGATCGAGAACCAGAACTCCATCTCGCCGAAGTACTTCACCGAGACGAGGTTCACGGACAGCACGACCGCGAGCGCGATCAGTGCGAGCACCCACTGCGGAATGCTCGTGAAGGCGCTCCAGTACTGCGTGTAGAGCGCGACCGCGGTGATGTCGGCGATGCCCGTCATCGACCAGTTCAGGAAGTACATCCAGCCGGCGACGTAGGCGCCCTTCTCGCCGAGGAACTCGCGCGCGTACGACACGAAGGAACCGGACGAGGGCCGGTAGACGACCATCTCGCCGAGGGCGCGCACCACCAGGTACGCGAAGATCCCGCAGATCAGATAGGCGAAGACGAGGGCGGGGCCCGCGTCGTGCAGCCGCCCGCCGGCACCGAGGAAGAGCCCGGTGCCGATCGCGCCGCCGATGGCGATCATGTTGATGTGGCGGCTCTTGAGGGCCTTGCTGTAGCCGGCGTCGCCCGCGTCGGCGGGCGACTGGGAGGCATCTGTGCGGGATGCGTCCGTGGCCGTGTTGAGGGCGTCCTTGCTCACGAGGGGGTGTCCACTCTGTGGTGCCCGGAGACGTGGGGGTCCCCGGGGTCCGGAACGTGCTTCGGTCCGCATCACCCCTGACGGCGTGCGGACCGAGGTGCACCTTCCCCCAAAGATCCTCCAGGATGCGGTGGCGGAGATCACATAGCGTCGCTTCTCACATGGCAAAACGGCTCTGGACGTGGAACCGGATGGGGCGTATGGCGCGTCGACCACACTTCTTTCCACTCCCCTTGGGTTTCACAACGTCGGTGTGTCAGCAATACTGTTGCACCCGGATCGCGGCGAGAGGCGGAGATGACGACGGACACCGAGGCCCCCACGCTGACCGTCGACGAGCTCGCGGCCCACGCAGGCGTCACGGTCCGCACCATCCGCTTCTACAGCACGCGGGGCCTGCTGCCGCCGCCGGTGATCGGGCCGCGCCGGGTGGGGCACTACGGGCCCGACCACGTCGCGCGGCTCGCGCTGATCGAGGAGTTGCAGCACCAGGGCATGACACTGGCCGCGATCGAGCGTTATCTGGAGCAGCTGCCGGCGGATCTGAGCGCGCAGGATCTGGCGATCCACCGGGCGGTGGTGGCGAGTTGGGCCCCCGACACGGTCGAGACACTGACCCGGGGTGAGCTCGACCGGCGGGCGGGCCGGGAGCTGACCGAGGAGAACCTGGCGCGGCTCGCCGCGATGGACGTGCTGACGCGGGAGGGCGACGACACGTACCGCTGTGACACCGGGCAGTTGCGGCTCGGCGTCCAACTCCTCGACGTACCGCTGTCGTTGGACGCGATCCTGGCCTCGCGCGAAGTGCTGGTGGAGCACTCGCGGGGCGCGGCGCAGGAGCTGGCCCGCCTCTTCAGTGACGAGGTGTCGCAACGGGCCGAGCAGGACGTGAAGTCGCTGTCGGCCCATATGCAACCACTCGTCGTTCAGGCGCTGTTGACGGCGTTCCAGCGCTCGCTGAAGGAGGAGCTGCGGGAGGCGTTCCGTACGGAGCGCCTCCCGCAGTGACCGGTGACCGGACCGCCGGGCGTCAGTCCTTGAAGGTCTCGCCCTTCTCGGCCTTCTCCACGAGCAGCGCGGGCGGCAGGAACCGGTCGCCGTAGCGCCCGGCCAGCTCGCGCGAGCGGGCGACGAATCCGGGCAGGCCGCCCTCGTAGCCGTTGATGTACTGGAGCACGCCGCCGGTCCAGCCGGGGAAGCCGATGCCGAAGATGGAGCCGATGTTGGCGTCGGCGACGGACGTCAGCACGCCCTCCTCGAGGAGGCGCACCGTGTCGAGGGCCTCCGAGAAGAGCATCCGCTCCTGCATGTCCTTGAACGGCACCGTCTCGGAGGGAACCTCCGTGCCACTCTTGGTGAAGTGCTCACGCAGACCCGGCCACAGGCCGGCGCGCTTGCCGTCCTCGCCGTACTCGTAGAAGCCCGCTCCTCCGCTGCGGCCCGGCCGCCCGAACTCGTCGACCATCCGGTCGATGACCGCCTCGGCCGGGTGCGTCTCCCAGGTGCCGCCGGCCTCGACGACCGCGGCCTTCGTCTCCTCGCGGATCTTGCGGGGCAGGGTGAGGGTCAGCTCGTCCATCAGGGAGAGGACCTTGGCCGGGTAGCCGGCCTGGCCCGCGGCCTGCTCGACCGACGCGGGCTCGACGCCCTCGCCGACCATGGCGACGCCCTCGTTGATGAAGTGCCCGATGACCCGCGAGGTGAAGAAGCCGCGCGAGTCGTTGACCACGATGGGCGTCTTGTTGATCTGTCGGACGAGGTCGAAGGCACGCGCGAGGGCCTCGTCGCCGGTGCGCCCGCCCTTGATGATCTCGACGAGCGGCATCTTGTCGACGGGCGAGAAGAAGTGCAGTCCGATGAAGTCCTGCTGCCGCTCCACACCTTCGGCGAGCGCGGTGATGGGCAGCGTCGAGGTGTTGGAGCAGAGCAGGGCGTCCGGCTCGACGATGTCCTGGATCTCCTGGAACACCTTGTGCTTGAGCGCCGGGTCCTCGAAGACGGCCTCGATGACGGCGTCGCAGCCGGCCACGGCCTGCGGGTCGGAGGCGGGCGTGATGCGGGCGAGCAGCGCGTCCGCCTTCTCCTGGCTGGTGCGGCCACGCTTGACGGCCTTCGCGCACAGCTTCTCGGAGTAGGCCTTGCCCTTGGCCGCGGCCTCGTCGGTTACGTCCTTGAGGACCACCTCGATGCCGGCGCGGGCGCAGGAGTAGGCGATGCCGGCGCCCATCATGCCGGCGCCGAGGACGGCGACCTTGCGGACCTTGCGGGGCTCGACGCCCTTGGGGCGGTTGGCGCCCGAGTTCACGGCCTGGAGGTCGAAGAAGAACGCCTGGATCATGTTCTTCGCTGTCTGCCCGGTGACCAGCTCGGTGAAGTAGCGGGCCTCGATGGCGAGGGCGTTCTCGAAGTCGACCTGGGAGCCCTCCACGGCGGCCGCGAGGATGTTGCGCGGCGCGGGGTAGGGGGCGCCGTTCAGCTGCTTCTTCAGGTTGGCCGGGAAGGCGGGCAGGTTCGCGGCGAGCTTGGGGCTGGCCGGGGTGCCGCCGGGGATGCGGTAGCCGGGCTTGTCCCAGGGCTGCTGCGACTCCGGATTCGCGTCGATGAAGGCGCGGGCCTTCTCGATCATCTCCTCGCGGGTGGCGGCCACTTCGTGGACCAGGCCGTTCTCCAGGGCGCGCTTCGGGGCGTACTGGGTGCCCTGGAGCAGCACCTTGAGGAGCGCGTCGGCGATGCCCATGAGGCGCACCGTGCGGGTGACGCCACCGCCCGCCGGGAGCAGGCCGAGCGTGACCTCGGGGAGGCCGATCTTCGAGCCCGGGGCGTCGAGGGCGACGCGGTGGTGGCTGGCGAGCGCGATCTCGTAACCGCCACCGAGGGCCGCGCCGTTGATGGCCGCGACGACGGGCTTGCCGAGCGTCTCGATGCGGCGCAGCGAGTTCTTGATGCCGATGCCGGTCTCGAAGACGGCCTGGGCGTCCTCGGGGCCCGCCTTCATCATGTCCTTGAGGTCACCGCCCGCGAAAAAGGTCTTCTTGGCGGAGGTGTAGATGATGCCGCGGATGGAGTCGGGGTTCGCGGAGAGTTCGGCTTCCGCGCGGTCGGCGATCGCGGCGATGGAGTCCTTGAACGCCTGGTTCATGGTGTTCGCGGACTGGTTGGGGTCGTCGAGGACGAGCGTGACGATGCCGGTCTCGTCCTGCTCCCAGCGGATGGTGGTGCTCTCGGTCATCTCGGGTGCTCCGTAAGGGGGTTGAGGCCGGGTGATCAGACGCGCTCGACGATGGTGGCGATGCCCATGCCGCCGCCCACGCACAGCGTGGCCAGGCCGTACCGCTTGTCCTGGCGCTCCAGTTCGTCGACGAGGGTGCCGAGGATCATCGCGCCGGTGGCGCCCAGCGGGTGGCCGAGCGCGATGGCGCCGCCGTTGACGTTGACCTTGTCCAGGGACAGGCCCATGTCCTTCACGAAGCGCAGCACGACCGCGGCGAACGCCTCGTTGATCTCGACGAGGTCGATGTCGTCGATGGTCAGCCCGGCCTTGGCGAGCGCCTTGCGGGAGGCGGGCGCGGGGCCGGTGAGCATGATGGTCGGCTCGGAGCCGGAGACCGCGACGGAGACGATGCGGGCGCGCGGCGTGAGGTCGTAGCGCTCGCCGACCTCACGGGAGCCGACGGCGACGAGCGAGGCGCCGTCGACGATGCCGGAGGAGTTGCCCGCGTGGTGCACGTGGTCGATCCGCTCGACCCAGTGGTACTTCTGCAGCGCGACCGCGTCGAAGCCGCCGAGGTCGCCGATGTCCTTGAACGACGGCTTGAGCTTGCCCAGCGAATCGACCGTCGTGCCGGGCCGCAGGTGCTCGTCGTGGTCGAGCACGGTGAGCCCGCTGCGGTCCTTGACCGGCACGATCGAGCGCGCGAACCGGCCGTCCTTCACGGCAGCGGCGGCCCGCTCCTGCGACATGGCGGCGTACTCGTCGACGTCGCGCCGCGAGAAGCCCTCGATGGTGGCGATGAGGTCGGCGCCGATGCCCTGCGGCACGAACCCGGTCTCGTAGGCGGTCATCGGGTCCATCGCCCAGGCACCGCCGTCCGAGCCCATCGGCACCCGCGACATCGACTCGACGCCACCGGCGAGGACGAGGTCCTCCCAGCCCGAACGGACCTTCATCGCCGCCAGGTTGACGGCCTCCAGGCCCGAGGCACAGAAGCGGTTCTCCTGCACGCCGGCCACCGAGTCCGGGAGCCCGGCCGCGATGGCGGCGATGCGCGCGATGTCCGAGCCCTGGTCGCCGATCGGGCCGACGACGCCGAGCACGATGTCGTCGATGGCGGCCGGGTCGAGGTCGGGGAAGCGGCCGCGGATCTCGTGGATCAGGCCGACGACCAGGTCGATCGGCTTGGTGCCGTGCAGGGAGCCGTTGGCCTTGCCGCGGCCGCGCGGGGTGCGGATCGCGTCGTATACGTACGCGTCTGTGGTCACGGGAGGTGCCTTTCACTGAGGGTGCCGTGCTGGGGGTCGAGGCGGGAGGTGAGTGGGCCGAGGTGAGCGGTCAGGACAGCAGCGAGCGTCCGATGATCTCCTTCATGATCTCGGTCGTGCCGCCGTAGATGGTCTGGATGCGGCCGTCGGTGAACGCCTTCGCGACGGCGTACTCGGTCATGTACCCGTAGCCGCCGTGCAGTTGGAGGCAGCGGTCGGCGACCCGCTTCTGCAGTTCGGTCGCCCACCACTTCGCCATCGAGGCGTGCACGGCGTCGAGTCGCCCGTCCGAGTGGTCCTCGATGCAGCGGTCGAGGAACGTACGGGTGACGGCGCACTCCGTGGCCATCTCGGCGATCTCGAAGCGGATGTGCTGCTTCGCGGCGAGCGGGCGACCGAAGGCCTCGCGCTCCTTCACGTACTGCGTGGTGATCTCCAGGAGGTGCTCGGCGGCGGCGATCGCGGCGACGGCGATGCCCATGCGCTCCTGCGCGAGGTTCGTCATGAGGTGGATGAACGCGCCGTTGAGCTCGCCGAGGAGGTTCTCCTTCGGGACGCGGACGTCGTTGAAGAACAGCTCGGCGGTGTCCTGGGCCTTCTGGCCGATCTTGTCGAGGTTGCGGCCGCGCTCGAAGCCCTCCATGCCGCGCTCGACGACGAGCAGCGAGAGCCCGTGCGCGCCGCCCTCGGGGGTGGTCTTGGCGACGACGATGACGAGGTCGGCGAGGATCCCGTTGGAGATGAAGGTCTTCGACCCGTTGAGCAGCCAGTGGTCGCCCTTGTCCTCGGCGGCGGTCCTGATGCCCTGGAGGTCGGATCCGGCGCCGGGTTCGGTCATGGCGATGGCGGTGATGATCGAGCCCTCGCAGAAGCCGGGCAGCCAGCGCCGCTTCTGCTCCTCCGTGGCGAGGGAGGTGAGGTACGGGCCGATGATGTCGTTGTGCAGACCGACGGCGAGACCGGAGGCGCCCGCGCGCGTGAACTCCTCGGCGAGCACGGCGGGGTAGCGGAAGTCGGCGTTGCCGCCGCCCCCGAACTCCTCGGGCACCGCGAGCCCGAGCAGACCCTGGCGCCCGGCGGCGAGCCAGGCCTCGCGGGAGACGACGCCGTCCTTCTCCCACTGCTCGTAGTGCGGTGTCACCTCCTTGGCGAGGAAGGTGCGCACGGTCTCGCGGAACGCCTCGTGCTCGGCGCTGAACAGGCGTCGTTCCATGCTCGCGATCAACTGCCTTTCGTGGTGGGCTCGTTGGGCTCGTTCAAGGCCGGTACGTCCCAGTCGCGGGCGACGCCTGCGGTGTCGGCGCCGGGCTGGGCGGGGCCCGAGTGGACGCTGGTGGGGGTGTCGGAGAAGCGGGGCGCGGGCGCCGGCTGGGTGAGGCCGCCGTGGTCGACGAAGGTGCCGCGGGCGGCGAGGTGCGGGTGGTGCGGGGCCTCGCCGAGGGAGAGGACGGGCGCCACGCAGGCGTCGGAGCCCTCGAATACGGCCGCCCACTCGTCCCGCGTGCGCTCCTTGAACCGGGCGGCGACGGCCTCGCGCAGCTCGTCCCAGCGCCCCAGGTCGTTCCGGGCGTCGGCCACCTCGCCGAGTTCGAGGAGTTCGGCGAACTCGGCGTAGAACTGCCGCTCGAGGGCGCCGACCGCCATGTGCTTGCCGTCGGCCGTCTCGTACGTGCCGTAGAACGGGGCGCCGCCGTCGAGGAGGTTGGCGGAGCGCCGGTCCTGCCAGCCGCCGGCCGCGAGCATCCCGTGGATCATCGTGGTGAGATGCGCGGCGCCGTCGACGATCGCGGCGTCGACGACCTGTCCCGTGCCGGTGTCGCGGGCGTGGTGCAGGGCGGCGAGGATGCCGACGACCAGGTAGAGCGAGCCGCCCGCGTAGTCGCCGAGCAGGTTCGCGGCGGCCACCGGCGGCCGGTCCGGTTCGCCGGTCATGCCGAGGGCGCCGGTCAGCGCGATGTAGCCGATGTCGTGGCCCGCGCGCTGGGCGAGCGGGCCCTCCTGCCCCCAGCCGGTCATCCGGCCGTAGACCAGCTTCGGGTTGCGGGCGTGGCAGTCCGCGGGCCCGACGCCGAGCCGCTCGGCGACTCCCGGCCGGTATCCCTCGATCAACACGTCGGCGCGCGCGGCGAGTTGCAGCACCCGCTCGGCGCCGTCCCCGGCCTTCAGGTCGATGACCACGGAGCGTTTGTTGCGGTTCGTGACGTCGTACTCGGGCGGCACCCCGAGCGCGTTGCCACCCGGCCGGTCGACGCGTACGACGTCGGCCCCGAGGTCGGCCAGGAGCATCGCGGCGAAAGGGCCCGGGCCGATCCCGGCCAGCTCCACCACGCGCACCCCGGCGAGCGGCCCACCGCGCCGGCCGCCGTTCTCCGTGCCTGCCACTGCCATCCCGCCACGCCCCCAGCTTGTGACACAACTGATGTAACACCAGTGATGCTATGAACCCGTTCCGCTCAGCACAAGCCCCCGGCAAGCAAGCGCTTAGCCAATTTCGCGCCGTCCGCGGGCGGCGGTACCGGCCGTTCCGCCCCGCGCGCCCCAAGTGGCGGTCTCCCTTCCGGTGACCACCCGAATGAAAGGGGTATTCGGTGATTTCGCACGGAAGTTGCCCGAACTGCGGAGGGATGCGAAGTGGGGCACAGCAGGCGACTGATGGCACTGACGATGGTCACCGGGATCACGGCTCTGGGACTTCTGGGCTGCGGAGGCGACAAGGAGGCATCGGACGAACCCTTTGCCGGCAAGAGCGCGGACCGGATCGCGGCCGACGCGGTGAAGGCCACGCGGCAGGCCGAATCGATGCACGTGAAGGGCACCACGCAGCAAAAGGCGGGCGGGAAGGTCACCGTCGATCTCGCCGTGGACCAGAGCAAGAACTGCGAAGGCACCGTCAAGATGGCCGGGACGACGGCCGACGTGCGCCACCTCGACGGCACGCTCTACTTACGGGGCGACGAGAAGTACTGGCAGGCGACCCTGAAGCAGCAGCCCGGGGCCGCGAAGGTGGTGCCGAAGCTCAAGGACAAGTGGGTGAAGGTCCCGGCGGACGACTCCATGACCCAGGGTCTGTGCGACAAGCAGGGGCTGGTCGCGTCGATGGACGAGGACAAGTCCGAGCGCCAGGGGATGAAGAAGAGCGGGACGACGAGCGTCGACGGCAAGAAGGCGATCCGCCTCACGAAGAAGTCGCCCGGAAGCGGAACACTGACGCTGTACGTCGCCACCGAGGGCAAGCCGTACATCCTGCGCTCCACGGCGAGCGGCGGCAAGACGCCGAACAGTGCCACCTTCAGCGACTACGACAAGGCGGTGCGCCCGCAGAAACCCGGGGCCGACGAGACCGTCGACCTCAAGGGTGTCGCGAGCGCGGCACAGCGGACCTGAACCGGAACCGCCGCCCGACCCCAGGGGCCCCCACGACCCCGCTCACCCCTTCGCGCTAGCCTCGGCCACCGACAACGGCGCGCGACGCGGGTGAGGGGTGGCATGAACGAGTCAAGCAGGACGTACGACGTGGTGCTGTTCGGGGCGACGGGGTTCGTGGGGGTGCTCACCGCCGAGTACCTCGCGGCCAACGCGCCCGAGGGACTGCGGTGGGCGATCGCCGGGCGTGACACCACGAAGCTGGAGCGGCTGCGCGAGCGGCTGACCGAGATCAACCCGGAGTGCGCGGTGCTCCCGCTGGTGCGCGTGGACGTCGCCGAGCGGGCTTCGCTGCGCGAACTCGCCGTCAACACGCGCGTGGTGGCGACGACCGTGGGCCCGTACCTGGAGTACGGCGAAGGGCTCGTCGCCGCCTGCGCGAACGCGGGCACCGACTATGTGGACCTCACGGGCGAGCCGGAGTTCGTGGACCTCATGTACGTGCGCTACGACGCCCGCGCGCGCGACACCGGCGCCCGCATCGTGCACGCCTGCGGGTTCGACTCCATTCCGCACGACCTGGGCGCGTACTACACCGTCAAGCAGCTGCCGCAGGGCGTGCCGGTGCGCGTCGACGGCTTCGTACGGTCGAACGCGACGCTCTCGGGCGGCACGTTCGCGTCCGCCCTGAACCAGTTCTCGCGGGCCCGGCAGATGCTCGCCGCGCAGCAGGAGCGGCGCCGCAACGAGCCCCGCCCCCTCGACCGCACGGCGTACGCGCCGACCGGCACCCCGCGCTACGCCAAGGAGGTCGGCGCGTGGGCCCTGCCGCTGCCGACGATCGACCCCCAGGTGGTGCAGCGATCGGCGCGGGCGATGGAGTGCTACGGCCCCGACTTCCGCTATCGGCACTACGCCGCCGTGAAGACGCTGCCGTTCGCGCTGGGCGGGGTCGTGGGGATGAGCACGCTGTTCGCCGCGGCCCAAGTGCCGCCGGTGCGGCGGTGGTTGGGCGGGCGGCTGAAGCCGGGGGACGGTCCTGACGAGGCGCGCCGGGCCAAGAGCTGGTTCTCGGTGCGGTTCGTGGGCGAGGGCGGCGGGCGCCGCGTCTACACGGAGGTGTCCGGCGGTGACCCCGGTTACGCCGAGACCGCGAAGATGCTCGCCGAGTCCGCGATGTGCCTCGTCCGCGACGAACTCCCGGACACCGCGGGGCAGGTGACCACCGCGGAGGCCATGGGCGACGCCCTCATCGAGCGGCTGCGGTCGGCCGGGATCACGTTCCGGGTCGCGGCCGAACGCTGACCGCCGCCGTGGGGCCGCCGGGCCCTGCCGTCAGGCTTCCGCCCGCGCCTCCGCGGACAGCTCCCGCTTGAGGATCTTTCCGGTGGGGCCCTTGGGCAGGGTGTCGACGATGCGGACGGTGCGCGGGTACTTGTACGGGGCGACACGCGCCTTGACGTACTCGCGCAGCTCGTCCGGCGTCGTCGTCGCCTCCGGCCTGACGGTGAGGACCGCGCGGACCTCCTCGCCGTGCAGCGCGTGCGGGACGCCGATGACGGCGGCCTCGGCGACGTCCGGGTGCGTGTAGAGGACCTCCTCGATCTCGCGCGGGTAGACGTTGTAGCCGCCGCGGATGATCAGGTCCTTCTTGCGGTCGACGATGACGTAGTGACCGTCCTCGTCGCGGCGGGCGAGGTCGCCGGTCCTGAACCAGCCGTCGGTGAAGGCGGCCGCGTCGGCCTCGGGGCGGTTCCAGTAGCCCCGCATGACATCGGGGCCGCGGACCGCGATCTCGCCGACCTCACCAGGGGCGACGTCCTTGCCCTCGTCGTCGATCAGTCGGACCTCGACACCCTCGACCGGGGTGCCGATGGAGCCGGGCTTGCGCACGCCGTCGACCGCGCCGAGCGTGACCACCGGCGATGTCTCGGACAGGCCGTAGCCCTCGACGACCGGGCAGCCGAACGCCGACTCGAAGCGGTGCAGCACCTCGACGGGCATCGCGGAACCGCCGGTCGCCGCGACCCGGACGGTCTCGACACCCGCCTCGCCGGCCGCCTCCGCCGCGGCGAGCAGCGCCACGAACATGGTGGGCACACCCTCCATGACGGTGACCCGGTCCCGGCTCAGGACGCGCAGCGCGGCGGCGGCGTCGAACCGGGGCAGCAGCGTCACGCAGGCACCGGTGAGGACGGCGGCGTTGAGTCCGCAGGTCTGGCCGAAGACGTGGAAGAACGGCAGGCCGCCGAAGACGGTGTCGTCGCCGGTGATGCCGAGCAGCTTGGAGACGGTCTCCGTGTTGCTGCGCAGGTTGCCGTGGGTGAGGACGGCTCCCTTGGGGCGGCCCGTGGTGCCCGAGGTGTAGAGGATCACGGCCGCGTCGCCGTCCGCCCGCTCGACGGTCCCGGCGCGCGGGCGCGCCGCGTCCAGGGCTGCCGCCAAGTCGTCGCCGGTGACGTCCGTGCAGGTGATGCCCAACTGGGCGGCGGCCGACGCCGCTTCGGGCAGGGAGGGGCCGCTGGTGAGGATCGCCCGGGCGCCGCAGTCCCCGGCGCTGTAGCCGATCTCGCCCGCCTTCAGCAGCGGGTTCATCGGGACGACGACGGCGCCCGCGCGCAGCACCCCGTAGTAGGCCACCGCGAAGTCCGGAACGTTGGGCAGCACGACCGCGACGCGGTCACCCGGTTCGACGCCCTCGCCGGCGAGCCAGGCGGCCACGCGTGCGCTGCGCTCGTCCAGCGTGCGGTAGTCGAGCACCTGGTCGTCGAGGCGCAGCGCGGGCCGCTCGGGGTGGGTCTCGGCGGTGTGCGCCAGGTTGCGGGCCAGATTGGTCACCGTCGACCTCTTTCCTGCGGGATGTTCCGGGTGGGACAGGACGTACGTTGCCGCAACGGTTCCCGCCCGGTCTTGACCGTGCGCGACAAAGTCTTGGCATGACACGTCACCATCGCCTAATTACTTGTCATAGGACGACAGTTATTTGACGTCGTGTGACAAGCCGCGGGCAGGCGGAGAGAGCGATCGTGAGGCGCAGCACGCTTCCAGGGCCCCGCGGCCCCCGCCGAAGAACGGTCCCACGACATGAACAACATGCGGCCGCTGACCGCCCGCCGAATGGCCGGCTGGGGTATCGGCGCCTTCGCGTCGAACGCCTTCAACACCCTCCCCGGACTGCTGCTGCTCATCTACATGACGGACGCCCTCGGCGTTCCGGCGGCGCTCGCCGGCGCCGTCGTCGCCGTACCGAAGCTGTTCGACCTGATCGCGAGCCCGTGGTTCGGCGCCGTCAGCGACCGCGAGGCGACGCGCACCGGACGGCGACGGCGGCTGATGACGTCCGGCGCGCTGATCCTTCCGTTCGCGTTCGTCGCCACCTTCAGCTCGCCGGTGCGCGGCGACGCCGCGGCCCTGTGGGTGTTCGCCGCGTTCCTCGTCGCGTCCGCCGCGTATCTGTGCTTCCAGGTGCCGTTCACCGCGCTGCCCGCCGAGATGTCGGACTCGCCGCGGGAGCGGACCCGGATGATGACCTGGCGGACCCTGTTCTTCACACTGGGCATGCTCGTGGGCGGGGTCGCCGGGCCGCTGCTGACGAAGGACGGCACCCCGGCCGCGTACCGGACCATGGCCGTGATCATCGGTGTGGTGCTGCTCGTGGTGCTGCTCGTCCCCGTGATGTCCACGCGCGCGGTGCGTTCGCGGCCCTCCGCCGAAGCGCCCTCGCTGCGCGCCGCGTTCCGCACGGCGCGCGGCAACCGGCCGTTCGTCCTGCTGTCGGGCGTGCTGTTCCTCTACTACGTCTTCACCGTGATGATCCTGACCGGACTGCCGTACGTGGCCACGTACTTCCTCGGCGGAAAGAAGGAACAGGCCACCGTCTTCCTGGTGTTCGCGCTCAGCTCCGCGCTCGCCGTGCCCGGCGCGGGCGCGCTCGCCCGGCGGTACGGCAACGTGCCCCTCCTGCTGACCGGGCTCGTCCTGTGGGTCGTGGGCGGCCTCGTCCTGTACGTCACCGCGGGGATCGGCGTCGCGGCCACCTCGGCCGCCGGTGTCGTGGTCGCCCTCGGGCAGGCGGCGGGGCTCGTCGCGATGTACGCGCTGCTCACCGACTGCATCCGCTTCCAGGCCGAGCGCACGGGACACGACAGCGCCGGTGTGCTCTCCGGGGTGTGGACGGCGGTCGACACGGCCGGGCACGCCCTCGGCCCCGTCGCCTACACCCTCGTCCTGTCCCTGACCGGCTACGCGTCCTCGACCCTCGACCGCCCCGTCACCCAGTCCGCGACGGCGCTCGAAGGCATCCGCCTCGCCTACTCCGCGCTGCCCGCACTGCTCCTCCTGACCACCTTCCCGCTGGTGCTGCGCTATCGCCGCGCCGTCGCCGGTCAGGCCCTCGGCACCGCTGCCGTCAGCCCCACCGAGGCCTGACCCGTACCACCCGCACCACCCGCACCATCCCGAAAGGACCACTTCCGTGGTGAATCCGGCCTACCGCGCCACCCTCCCGATCCAGCAGCCGAAGCGCTCCCACGCCACACCGGTGGACGTCCGCGACGCCGAGCAGCCCGCGCCTCTTGAGCGGCTCCGCCCGCCCAAGGGCGCCCCGAACGTGCTGATGATCCTCGTCGACGACATGGGCTTCGGCGCCTCGTCCTCCTTCGGCGGCCCGTGCTCCATGCCGACCGCCGAGCGGCTCGCGGAGGGCGGACTGCGCCTCAGCCGCTTCCACACCACCGCGATCTGCTCTCCCACCCGCGCCTCGCTCCTGACCGGCCGCAACCACCACACCGTCGGCGCCGCCGGCATCACCGAACTGGCCACCAGCCACGACGGATACACCTCGGCGCGCCCCGACTCGTGCGCGCCGATCCCGGAGATCCTGCGCCGCAACGGCTACAACACCTTCGCCTTCGGCAAGTGGCACCAGACGCCCACCTGGGAGACCTCCCGCTCGGGCCCGTACGACCGCTGGCCGACGGGTGAGGGCTTCGAGCGCTTCTACGGGTTCATGGGCGCCGAGACCGACCAGTGGTACCCGAACCTCTACGAGGGCACCACCCCGATCCCGACGCCGACCGAGCCGGGCTACCACCTCAGCGAGGACCTCGCCGACCGGACCATCGCCGACATCCGCGAGCAGCAGGCCGTCACCCCGGACCAGCCGTTCTTCGGCTACCTCGCGTTCGGCGCCTGCCACTCGCCGCTCCAGGCGCCGCAGGAGTACGTCGACGCGTACCGCGGGCAGTTCGACCACGGCTGGGACGAGCAGCGCGAGCGGACGCTGGCGAAGATGAAGGAGCTCGGCATCGTCCCCGAGGACGCCGATCTCAGCGCGCGCCCCGAGGAGATCGAGGCGTGGGCCGAGCAGTCCGACGACGCCAAGCGGCTGTACTCCCGCATGATGGAGGCGTACGCCGGGATGGCGACGCACACCGACGCGCAGGTCGGCCGGGTCGTCGACGCCCTGGAGGAGATGGGCCTCCTCGACGACACGCTGATCCTGTACATCATGGGTGACAACGGGGCGAGCGCCGAGGCCGGTCCCGACGGCTGCGTCAACGAGTACGCGACGTACAACATCGTGCCCGCGACGGTCGAGTCGATGCTGGAGCGCGTCGACGAGCTCGGCGGTCCAACGCTCTACAACCACTACCCGGTGGGCTGGGCGCACGCCATGAACACCCCGTACCAGTGGACGAAGCAGATGGCCTCGCACTGGGGCGGCACCCGGGTCGGCACCATCGTGCACTGGCCCGCGGGCATCGACTCCCCCGGCGGCATCCGCGAGCAGTTCACGCACGTCAACGACGTGGCGCCGACGCTGCTCGACCTGGCCGGCATCCCCGAGCCGACGTCGGTCAACGGTGTGGCGCAGAAGCCCATGGAGGGTGTCTCGTTCGCGTACGCGCTGAACGACGGGGCCGCGGCCGAGCGGCACACCACCCAGTACTTCGAGATCTTCGGCAACCGCGGCATCTACCACGAGGGCTGGTCCGCGTGCACGAAGCACGCGGTGCCGTGGGAACTCAACGGCGAGCAGCGGCCGTTCAGCGAGGACGTGTGGGAGCTGTACGCGCCCGGCGACCACGCCCAGACGCACGACCTCGCGGCCGAGATGCCCGAGAAGCTGGAGCGGCTCAAGGAGCTGTTCCTCATCGAGGGCGCCAAGTACAACGTCTTCCCGCTCGACGACCGCAAGGCGGTCCGGGTCAACGGCGACGAGGTGGGCCGCCCGGCCGTCGGCAGCACGGACACCGTCGCCCTGTACCCCGGTATGCGGGCGCTGCACGAGTCGGTGCTGCCGTCGACGCGCAACCGGTCGTGGTCGCTCACGGCGGACATCACCATCACGGACGCGCCCGCGCGTGGTGTCGTCGCCGCGCAGGGCAGCCGTTTCGCGGGCTGGGCCCTGTATCTGCGTGCCGGCATCCCGGTGTTCCACTACAACTGGGTCGACGTCGAGCGCTACGAGATCGCGGCGCCCGAGCAACTGGCTCCCGGTGCCCACCAGTTGACGTATCTCTTCACGTACGACGGTGGCGGCGTGGGCAAGGGCGGTCTCGGCGAGCTGTTCGTCGACGGCAAGCCGGCCGGGTCCGTGCGGCTCGACCACACGGTGCCGTTCATCTACCACATGACCGATGGCCTCGACATCGGCGAGGACAACGGCAACCCGGTCACCGACGACTACGGGACGACGCGTGGTGTGTTCACCGGCGGCCGTATCCACAAGGTCGTCCTGTCCTCCGGTGAGGACGCGCACGAGGACCCGATGGGCGAGGCCCGGGCGAAGGCGTCACTCCAGTAGAGCCGGCGGTTCGGCACTCAACGCGAAGCCCCCGTACGCCACTTGCGCGTACGGGGGCTTCGTCCGGGTCTCACACCTCGTGCACGGGCGGGGGTGTCCAGTCCCCCTCGGCGATCTCGGCTCCCGGCCAGTAGGCGCGGACCGTCAGCTCGAAGGCGCCGCGCGGAGCGGGCAGCCAGTTCGCCTCGCGCCCCTCGGCAGGCGGCTCATGCTGGATGTGCAGCGTGAGGGAGCCGTCGGCCTCGTACGTCAGGTCCCGGCTCTTCGTCCCGATCGAGTAGCGGCCGAGGCCGTTCGGGGCGAAGAAGTGCTCCGGGTTGTAGAGCGTGAGCGACCAGAAGCCGTGCACCGGCGGGACCTGCCCGGGCGGGAAGGTGAGCGTGTAGCGCCGGTCGCCGTCGAGGCGGCGATCCTGGCTGTCGTGCTCCAGGAAGAAGTAGCGGGTCTCCTCGGCCTGGTTCACGTACATGTTGGACTTCGCCGTCGCGGTGCGCGTCAGATAGTCGAAGCCCCAACTCGCCACGTTCATCGGCGAGTTCCAGCCTCCGGGCAGTCGCGTCCCGTTGGTACGGAAGTCGAAGAGCGGCGCGATCACCGACTCCTCGGTCTCGACTGCGGCCTCCGTCAGCGCCGCCGCGACGGCGGGGTCCGTGGAGGCCGCGGCGAGCAGCGCCCGCATCATGGCGTACCGGGACTCCTCGCCCGGCAGCGGCGGGACGAGGTCGAGGATCCCGGGCAGCTCGTCGAAGAACGTCCCGGGGTCGACCCACTGGTGTTCGCCCGCCGCCGTTCCCCCGCCGGGAAAGTGCGGGACGTTGCGCCAGTCCACCGTCTGGGGGCTGCCGGTGTGGGTGCTGAGCGGGTGGATGACCAGCCGGTTCAGGATCGGCTGTACGGCCTCCAGATCCTCGGCGGTGTCGTCCAGGAACACCCGGGGTCCCATGGCCACCAGTTCGGTGGGCGCGCGCAGGACGCCGGCGATGCCGTCGGGCACCTTCCCGTCCCAACGGGGGCCTACGACAAGGTAGTTGCCCGGCTCGGTGCCGTACTGGCGGCCTAGCCGGGAGAACTCCTCGCTGCGGGCGTCGTACAGGGAGCAGACCCAGTAACGGTCGCCGAAGTCCGGCAGCTGGAGCACCACCGGGTCGTCGTCCACCGCTCCGTAGCCGAAGCCGTAGACGACGTCCTGGTTGGGGTGGGCCACCCACCGTTGCGCCGGGTCGACGTACCCGCTCAGCATCGTGACGTAGCCGGTGGGGGCCGCCGGCAGGACGCCGCCGACGAGCCCGCGTTCCGGGGCCGCGGCGAAGGAGGCGCGGCGGTGGAACGCGTTGACGATCGGCCAGCCCCACACGTACACGTCGCGCGCGAGCAGCCGCGCGAACTCCGGTGTCACCACCGTGCCCGGTGGGACTCCTCCCACCTGGTGCGCGGCTTCCGGCGTCGGGTTCTGGTGGCTCACGGACCGGGTCACTCCTTCTTGTCGCCCTTGTCGGCGGCGTAGCGGGCGGCGCCGCCCGTCAGGTAGTTGACGTCCAGGCCCTGCGCCGCGGAGAGCTGCCGGGTCAGGCCCTGGATGGTGACGGCGTCGAGGACCGAGTGGAACTGGCCGTCGTCGGTGAAGTTGATGTTGGCGCCGTAGACCACGTACAGGACGACGGTGTCCTCGGTGTTCTCCTCCGACGCGTACAGCTTGTGCACCGAGGCGCCGGGCTCGTACAGGTACGAACCCTCGGTCTGCGGCTGGTCCGGGTACTCGCGGTACGCCCACGAGCCCTTCAGCGTGTACGCGTGCACGGCGCCGGTGTGCAGGTGGATCGGGAGCTCCGCGCCGGGCGCGAAGTGGGCGAGCACGACCCAGACGCCGACCTCGGGGTCGAGGAAGAGCGGCTGGTAGTGGATGCCCGGGCCGAGGGAGTCCTTGATGACGGGGATGTCGTTGACGTTCAGCGTGAGCAGTTCGCCCTGCGGGAGCGACATGACGGGAAGCTTGGCGGCGGAAGTCTGGTCGGCCATCTTCTTGTCTCCTTGGTTGTTCGGTGGGATGTACGTGACCTGGATGTGCGTAACCTGACTGGTCGTCAGAGTCCGGGCACGATGAGGATCTTGGCGTCCTTCTCGGGGTCGGCGAGCCCCCGGCAGGCGTCCGCGACGCCCTCCAGGCCGACCCGGCTCGTGATGAGCGGCTCGGCGCGCAGCTCGCCCGCCGCGAGGTGTCCGAGGGTCTGGGCGAACTCCTCGACGGTGTAGTAGAGGGAGAAGACCAGGTCGATCTCCTTGAGCACGCCGAAGGTGGGCAGGAACGTGTCCTCGGCCATGCACAGACCGGCGACGACCACCCGCGAGCAGGCCGGGGCCCCGGCGAGGATCTGGTGGATCACGCCCGGTACGCCGACGCACTCGAACACCACCGAGGGTCGGTACGGGAGTTCGGGGAACAGCGCGGTCTGGCGGCCGTAGCGGCCCGGGTCGTCGACGGCAGCGACCTCGTGCCAGGAGTCGTACGGCGAGTTCTCGCGCGGGTCGACCACGATGTCGGCGCCCAGCTCGGCGGCGAGCGCGCGGCGCGCGGGCGAGAAGTCGGCGGCGATGATCGGGCCGACGCCGCGCATCTTCAGTACGGCGATCACGGCGAGGCCGATGGGGCCACAGCCGACGACGACGGGGACGTCGTCCGCGCCGAGCGCGCCGCGGTTGACGGCGTGCAGCGCGACCGCCAACGGCTCGGTGAGCGAGGCGACTTCGCTGGACAGGTGCTCGGGCACCGGCATCAGCAGCGCCTCGGACAGCACCATGTACTCGGCGAAGCCGCCCGGCGCGTCGACTCCGCCGAAGCCGAGGTTCACCGGCGCCGGACGTATCAGCATGGGCGGCGACACGACGCGGGCGCCGGGCGCGAACGTGCCCTGCGTCTGCGGTCCGTGGCGGACGACCTCGGCGCAGAACTCGTGGCCGAGCACGACCGGCTTGTCGGGGTCGAGCAGGTCGCCCCCGGTCACCGCCTTCACACCGGCGGCGAGTGCGTGGCTGTGCGTCACGCAGTGCAGGTCCGAGCCGCAGATGCCGTTGGCCAGCGTCTTGACCAGGACCTCGCCGGGTCCGGGTTCGGGCATCGGGATGTCGGCGACGTCAAGAGCGCCGTTCTCCAGGACCACTGCTTGCATCGTCATAGGGGTTCCTCACGGTGCTGATGGAACAGGGGGTTGGTCAACTGGCGCTGTAGCCGCCGTCCACCGGGATGGTCACGCCGTTGATCAGTCGGGCGGCCGGGGAGGCCAGGAACACGGCGGTCCCTGCCAGCTCCTCCGGCTCGCTGAGTTCCCCGCTCGGGATGCGGCCGACGATCGCCTCGGTCGCTCCGGGCAGGTCCGCGAGCGGCGCGGTCAGCGCGGTGCGGATCCAGCCGGGCGCGATGCCGTTGACCCGGACGCCGTCGCCCGCCCAGGTGAGGGCGAGGGTCTTGGTGAGCTGCACGATCGCGGCCTTGGCGGCGCCGTAGGCGGGCACCAGCGGGGAGCCGAAGTAGCTGTACATGGAGCCGACGTTGACGATGCTGCCGCCGGACGCGGCGAGCAGCGGCTTCAGCGCGGTGGCCATCGAGAACGAGCCGGTGAGGTGGATGCCGACGATCTCCTCGAAGGTGGCGAGCTCGTACTCCTCCATGGGCGCGGCCCGGCCCGCGCACTGCACCAGCACGTCGAGCCGGTCCAGGTCCTCGGCGAGGGCGCGTACGGCGTCCGCGTCCCGCACGTCGAGCACACGGTCGTCGATGCCCTTGCGGGGGTCGGCCGGTACCGGGGACACATCGGTGGCGATGACGTGCGCGCCGGCGTCGACGAAGGCCGCCGCGATCGCGCCGCCGATCCCGCCGCGGCCACCTGTGATGAGGACATGTTTGCCTGACACGTCGAAGTCGACGGGCATCCGAGGGCTCCCTTGCTCCGGAACGGTGATGTGCTCCAGCTTGCGATCCCGCGCCCGCCAAGTCTTGACGTGGGGCGACAAGAATTTGACACTTGGCGACATGAGCTCGCTGATCCGTTCCAGTTCCCTCACCGGCTTTCCCACGCTGGTGAGTTCGCTCGGCGGGCAGGCCGAACCGCTGCTGCGGCAGGCCGGCATCCACCCCGAGGCGGTCGGCGACCCGGACGAGTACGTCCCGTACCGGGCGATCGTCACGGCCCTCGACCTCGCGGCCCGGCGGCACGACTGCCCCGACTTCGGGCTGCGGCTCTCCGCGCACCAGGGCCTGGACATCCTCGGCCCGGTCGGCGTGATCGCGCGGCACGCCACCTCGGTGGGTGACGCACTCGACGGCATCGCCCGGTTCCTGTACCAGTACAGCCCGGCGATCGAGATCATCGTGGAGACGGCGGGCGCGGAGGCCGAGTACCACTTCCGCATCCGCCCGCGCGTGCAGCGCACGCTGATCGACACGGCCCAGATCGGCGAACTGTCCCTGGGCACCAGCCTCCAGATCTACCGGATGCTGATCGGGCAGGAGTTCACCCCGTCCGCCGTCTCCTTCCTGCACCGGCCCGCGGCCCCCATGAGCACGTACGAGGACTGGTTCGGCTGCCCGGTGGCGGTGGAGCAGAACCACTGGGGATTCCGCTTCTCGGCGGACGTCCTGAGCCGGCCCGTCGAGGGCAGCGATCCGGCCGTGCGCAGGCTCGCCCTGGAGTATCTGAGCGGGGTGGTCGGCGGCGCCGTCGGCAGCGGGCTGCCCGCCGAGGTGCGCAGCACGGTCAAGCGCGCGCTGCCCACTCGGCGGTTCAGCCTGGAGGACGTGGCGGACAGCTTCGCCCTCCATCCGCGCACGCTGCAACGGCAGTTGGCGGCGCACGGGACGACGTTCCAGGAGATCGTCGACGACGTGCGCCACGAACTGGCCGACCGGTATCTGCGCACGACGGCGATGCCGCTCGCGCAGCTCGCCGACGTGCTCGGGTACAGCGAGCAGAGCAGCTTCAGCCGCTCCTGCCGCCGCTGGTTCGGCTGCTCACCCCAGGCGCAGCGGGCGACCGCCAAGGGGCAGACGGGGCAGCCGCGTTAGACCAGACGGAATTGCCCATGGAGCGTGCGGTGTCCGGCAGCTTCTCGGAGCCGAAGCTCCCACCTGTCCTACGAGTGAACGTCCCGTAGCCCTCGCCGGCGCAGCAGAGCGAGCGCGAGCCCGTACGCCACGAGGATCGCCGCGAGCAGCGGGTAGTAGAGCGGTGGCAGGCCCGAGACGCCGAGCCACGGGCCGAGCGGGGTCAGCGGCAGCAGGATGCCGACGGCCGCGAGCCCCGTCGCCGCCCAGCGCACGGGGCCCGGCGTGCGGCCCTCGGCGGTCTGGCGGCCCGTGCGCAGCAGGAGCATCACGAGGGCCTGGGTGAGCAGGTTCTCCGTGAACCACCCGGCGTGGAAGCCCTGTTGGTCACCGAGGTCGAGCGCGCCGGGCAGGCACAGGGCGAGCGCGCCGAAGGTCGCGATGTCGGCGAGCGCGCCAAGCACGCCGAATCCGGTGATGAAACGCAGGAAGGGCCGGGGCCGCAGCACGGTGGGGCGGCGCAGCGCGGCCGGTCGCGGCCGGTCGAAGGCGAGGGCGAGCTGGGCCGCGTCGAAGCACAGGTTCTGGACGAGGACCTGCGGCGGCAGCATCGGCAGGAAAGGCAGCAGCAGGCCCGCCGCGAGCATCGCGATCACGTTGCCGAGGTTGGAGGAGAGCGTGATCCGCAGGTACGAGGCGATGTTGGCGCTGGAGTGCCGGCCCGCCACGACGGCGTGTTCGAGCGCGGTGAGGTCCTTGTCGGCGAGCACCACGTGCGCGCTCTCGCGGGCCACGTCGACGCCGCCGGCGGGGCAGACGCCGACGTCGGCGGCGCGCAGGGCGGGCAGGTCGTTGACGCCGTCGCCGAGGAATCCGGCGGTGTGGCCGCGGCCGCGCAGGGCTGTGATGACGCGGGCCTTGTGGTCGGGGGTGCAGCGGGCGAAGACGGTGGTGCGGGCGGCGAGCTCCCCGAGCCGCGCGTCGTCGAGGTGCTCGATGTCGGCGCCGAGGACGACGTCGCCGGGCTCGATGCCCACGTCGCGGCAGACGCGGGTGGCGGTGGCCGGGTGGTCGCCGGTGAGCACCTTGACGGTGACGCCGCGCTCGCCGAGGGCGCGTACGGCGTCGTGCGCGGTGTCGGCCGGGGCGTCGTGGAAGGCGACGAAGCCGCGGAGGGTCAGGCCGCGTTCGTCGGCCGGGGTGTAGCCGCGGGTGCGGGCCGTGCGCCGCGCGGTGGCCACGGCGAGCAGGCGGACACCACCGGCCGCGAGTTCGTCCGCGCGCCTGTGCGCCGCGGCCCGCTCGTCCTCGTCGAGCGCGCAGCGCTCCAGGACCTCCGCCACGGCGCCCTTCACGGCGAGGACGTGCACGCCCAGGGTGCCGGGTTCCTTGACGACGGCGGTGGCCAGGCGGCGTACCGGGTCGAAGGGCAGCGCGTCGATCCCGTCGTACGCCTCCCAGTCCTCGGGGCCCGTGGCCGCGAGCAGCGCCTCGTCGAGCGGGTCGGGGTCGGTGAGTTCGGCGGTCTGGAGGGTCCACCAGGCCGATGCGCCCGCCCAGTGCAGGGCCTCGGGATCGGTGCGCTCGGGGTCGACGGCCGGGTCGTCGCGGGTGAGGGTGCCGGTCTTGTCGACGCACAGCACGTCGACGGCGCCGAGGTCGTGCAGGGCGGGCAGGCGGCGCACGATGACGCCGTGCGAGCGGGCGAGGAGGGCGGCGCCGCGGGCCAGGCAGATGGTGACGATGACCGGCAGCATCTCGGGGGTCAGGCCGACCGCCACGGCCACCGCGAACGGCAGGGTCTCGAGGCCCCGGCCGCGCACCGCCGCGTTCGCCATGAGGACCAGCGGCGGGGTCAGCAGCATGAAGCGGATCAGCACCCACGAGATGCCGTGCACGCTGCGGTCGAACGCGCTCGCGGGGCGGTCGCGGCGGGTGCCGTGCACGGCGGCGAACCGGGTGTCGGCGCCGGTCGCGACGACGACCGCGGTGCCGCTGCCGGACGCGACGCTGCTGCCCTGGAACACCAGGTGCCCCTCGCCGTCCCCGTCCGGCAGGTCGGCCGGCTCCTTCGGCACGGGCGCGGACTCGCCGGTCAGGGCGGCCTGGTGCACGGTGAGGCCGCGCGCCTTCAGCAGGCGTACGTCGGCGGGCACGAGGCCGCCGGGCGCGAGGCGCACCACATCCCCGGGCACGAGGTCGTCGACCGGTATCTCGCGCACGCGTGGTTCGTCGCCGGGTTCCTCCCTGCGCTGCACGCTCGCGGTGCCCGCGACCAGTTCGCGCAGCCCGGCGCCCGCCCGGTCGGCCCGGTACTCGCCGTGCGTGCGCAGCACGCTGCTGACGATCACCAGGGCGAGGATGACGCAGGCCGTGCCCCAGGAGGCGACGAGCGCGGAGACCAGTCCGAGGCAGAACAGGACCGTGGTGAAGGGGTCGCGCAGGCTGCGCCACATCCGCAGCGGCCAGGACGGCTGCCGAGCGGTGGGCAGGGTGTTGCCGCCGTGCCGGGCCAGGCGCCGTTCCGCCTCGTCGGTGGTCAGTCCGCGCGGGCCGGTGTCGAGGGCGCGCAGTGTCTGAAGGGCGGTCGGGCCACCGGGGGCGGCAGCGAGGGCGGTGTGCGTCTGAGGCCGCTCGGCCTGGTCGGAAACGGCCACGGGCCGGCCTTCAGGCCCCGGCGCCACGCAGGCGGCGCACCGGCGCCTCCGCCTGCCCGGCGCGCTCGGCGAGCTGGCCGATCATGAGGTGGACCACGCTCACGACCTCCGGATCGTCGACGTAGTAGACCTGCCGCCGGCCCTCGCGCCGGGACCGGACGAGACCGGCGAGCTTCAGCTTGGTCAGGTGCTGGCTGACGGCAGGCAGCGCGCCGCCCACCCGCTCGGCGAGCCCGCTCACGTCGCTCTCGCCCTGGGCGAGGGCCCACACCATGTGCAGCCGCACCGGCGACGCGAGCAGAGCGAACGCCTCGGCCGCTTCGGCGAGCACATCAGCCGACGGATCCTCGAACCGCCCAGCCCCTGCCACCACTGACCTTCTCCCGTCCCGCGCCGCACTCCCACTCTTCGTACGGGGTCAAGTCTAGGCGGGCTCAGGACGCGCCCTCCCACGTCTCCGGCCGCCACAGGCCCGCGCGGCGCAGGGACTGGGGGCAATGGAGGTAGATCTCGTCGATGTGCAGGAGGAGGGCCAGGCTCGGGGGCTCGCCCTTGACCGCCATGTCCGCGAAGAAGGGGGCGGCGGTGAGGATGCGGGCCCTGCCGTTGACGCGCAGGACGTCCTTGGAGCCGGGTATCAGGAAGAGCAGGCCGGCGTGCGGGTTCTCAAGGATGTTGTGGAAGCTGTCGCCCCGGCGGTTGCCCGGGCGGTCCGGCAGCGCGATCGTCCGCTCGTCGACGACGTGCGCGAAGCCGGGGCCGTCGCCGCGCGGCGACGTGTCGCAGTTGCCGTCCGCGTCGGACGTGGAGACCAGACAGAACGGCGAGCGGGCCAGCAGCTCCCGGTCCTTCCCGGTGAGTTCCGCGTGCACCTTCTCGATCACGACGGGCCACGGCTCGCCGAGGATCTCGCGCAGCTGCTCCGGAGAGCGCAACTCCTGGTACTCGTACGCGTCCGTGACGTGCGACAAGCCGACTCCTGGGTCCGGGGTGGTTGATTCCCGCACCTTATACGACGTTAAGTTAGGGTCACCTTACAAGCCCTCGGTCACACCCGGCTGCCCGCCGCCGTGTCCGACGACAGCCGCTGCGCCACGTACACGGGGATCACGGAGAGCAGGACGAGGACGACGGCTACCACGTTGACCACGGGCGCCTGCTGGGGCCTGGCCATGTTGGAGAAGATCCAGATGGGAAGGGTCTGGACGCCCGCGCCCGCCGTGAAGGTCGTCACCACGATCTCGTCGAAGGACAGCGCGAACGCGAGGAGGCCGCCCGCCGCGAGCGCCGAGCGCATCAGCGGGAACGTGATGTCGCGGAACGTGCGGAAGGTGTCGGCGCCGAGGTCCATCGCCGCCTCCTCGTACGAGCCGGCCAGGCGGCGCAGGCGGGCCGCCACATTGTTGAAGACGACCACGACGCAGAACGTGGCGTGGCCGACGATCACCGTGAACAGGCCGAGGCCGACGCCGAGCGGTTCGAGGATCGTGCGGAAGGCCGTGTTGAGGGCGACGCCGGTGACGATGCCGGGCAGCGCGATCGGCAGGACCACCGCGAAGGAGATCGCCTCGCGGCCGCAGAACCGGTAGCGGGACACCGCGAACGCGACGAGCGTGCCGAGGACGAGAGCGATCGCCGTGGCGCCGACTCCGGCCTTCACCGACGTCCACAGCGCGTCCCGCGCACCCGCGCTGTGCCAGGCGTCGCGCCACCAGTCGAAGGTGAGGCCGGGCGGGGGCCAGCCCGAACTCCGGTCGGGGTTGAGGGAGTTGACGACGACCAGGAGGAGCGGGACGTAGATGATCGCGAAGCCGAGGGCGGCGCCGACGCGGAGCGCGATGCGTGCGGGGCGGGACAGGTGCATCACTGACTCCCTTCACAGGCCGGCGAGCGCGCCCGTGCGGCGCACCGCCAGCAGGTAGAGGACGATGACGACGACCGGCACGGTGCCGAGCGCCGCCGCCAGCGGCAGGTCGAGCGTGATGTTCGCGTAGACGAGGTTGCCGATCAACTGCGTCTTGCCGCCCACGATCTGCACCGCGATGTAGTCGCCGAGGCTGAGCGAGAACGTGAAGACGGAGCCGGCCGCGACCGACGGCAGGACGAGTGGGAACAGCACCGTGCGGTAGGTGCGCCAGGCGCGGGCGCCGAGGTCGGCGGACGCGTCGAGCATGCTGTCGGGGACGCGTTCGAGGCCGGCGTGGATCGGCAGGATCATGTACGGCAGCCAGAGATAGGTCAGGACGAGGACCGTCGCGACGAGCCCGTAGCCGGGGGCGTCGAGGCCGAAGGGCTTCAACAGCCAGTCCAGCAGGCCACCTTGGGCGAACATGACGCGCCACGCGTAGGCCTTGACGAGATAGCTCGCCCACAGGGGCGTGAGGATCGCGACGACCAGGAGCGGGCGCCATCGCGGCTTCGCGACGCGCGCCGTGAAGAAGGCGATGGGGAACGCGATGACCACGCACAGCGCCGTCACACCGAGGGCGACCGCAACGCTGCGCAGGGCGACTTGGCGGTACACGGCGGTCGTGAACAGCGCCTTGAAGTTGTCCGGCGTCCACGTCCGCACGATGTCCGACGTGAACGGGTCCGTGGTCCACAGCGCGGACAGGAACAGGACCGCGAGCGAGCCGAGGTAGGCGACGACCAGCCAGGTCAGGGGCGCGGCGAGCAGCAGGGACAGGCGCAGCCGGGGGCTGCGGTGCAGTACCCCGGCGGCCCGCTTCAGCGATCCGTTCGTCAGCGCCACGTCACCCCTTGATCTCGGTCCACGCCTGCACCCACTTCGCGTACGGCACGCACTTGGTGTCGGTGCGGCCGTCGAGGCACTGCGGGATGGGCGTTGTCCAGAAGTGCACCTGCTTCCAGTACGCGGCGTCGTCGGCGTGGTACGTCGCGCAGTGCTTGGGGTCGCTGGTCTCCTCGCAGGCCTTGGCGTTGGCGGGGGCCTCGCCGAAGTACTCGGCCACCTGGGCGTTCACCTTCGGCGAGACGATCCAATCGAGCCATTTGTAGGCGCAGTTGGGGTGCTCGGCCTTCGCCGACACCATCCAGGTGTCGGACCATCCGGTGGAGCCCTCCTTGGGGAGAACCGCCTTCACGGGGGCCTTTTCGCCCTGCGCAGTGTTCAGGATGACCTGCCAACTGGTGCCGACGACGGAGTCACCGCTCTTGAACGCGGAGACCTCCTTGAGGTAGTCGCTCCAGTACTCGCCGACGTCGGCGTTCTGCTTCTTCAGCAGGTTCACCGCCGCGTCGAACTGCTTCTGGTCGAGCGCGTACGGGTCCTTGATGCCGAGGTCCGGCTCGGTCTTCATCAGGTACAGCGCGGCGTCGGCGATGTAGATCGGCGAGTCGTAGGCGGTGACATGGCCCTTGTGCCGCCCGGCGTCGCCGAAGACGGCCTTCCAGGAGTCGGGCGCGGGCTTCACCTTGTCGGTGCGGTACATGAGGAGGTTGGCGCCGCGGCCGTGCGGGATGCCGTACGCGACGTTCTTCACGGAGTTCCAGGGCTGCATCTTCAACCCCGGGAAGACGTCCTTGTAGTTGGGGACGAGCTTGGTGTTGACGGGCGCCGCGTCGCCTGACGCGATCAGGCGCAGCGAGGCGTCGCCGGACGCGGAGACGGCGTCGTACTGGCCCGTCTTCATCAGGTTGACCATCTCGTCGGACGTCCCGGCGACCTTGGTGGAGACCTGGCAGCCGGTCCGCTTCTCGAAGGGGTGCACCCAGTCGACCTTCGGATCGTTGGAGCCGTCCTCGGCGTAGCCGGCCCAGGCGATCAGGTTGAGCTTTCCCTCGGTCTTGCCGAGGGACTTGGGGGCGGACATCTTCGGCGGGGTGAAGCCCTGTCCGCCGGGCGCGCCCTTCGCGCCGCCACCGCCGTCGTCGTCGGAGGAGCCGCAGGCGGTGGCGAGCAGCAGCCCGCCGAGCGCGGTGGCGGCCATCAGGGTCCGGGTTGCGCGCACGTGAACACTCCCTGTCTGTCGGGGTGACTCAACTTGGCTGGTGCAGGGGGACGTTGTGCTGCCGGTGCCAGCGCAGCAGGACGCGGGCGCCGGGCGGCGCGGGCGCGTCCGCCGTGCCGTCACCGGGGCCGGTGTTCTGGCGTACGACGACGAAGCGCACACCCGCGTCGGTGTCGACGAGGACGCGGGTGCTGTCCCCCAGGTACACGGCATCGGCCACGGTGCCGCGCACCTCGCTGTGGTCGTCGCGATCGTGCTCCGCCGCGGGGTCGAGGACCCGGATCTTCTCGGGTCTGACGCCGAACGTCCCTGGTTTCCCCACGAGCAGTTCGGCGGCGGCTCCGGTGAGCGTGTTGCAGGTGCCGACGAAGGACGCGACGAAGGCGGAGGCCGGCTTCTCGTACAACTCCCTTGGTGTGCCGACCTGTTCGATGCGTCCCGCGTTCATGACGGCGACGCGGTCGCTGAGGGCGAGGGCCTCGGCCTGGTCGTGGGTGACGAGGACGAAGGTGATGCCGACCTCGCGCTGCAGTTCCTTCAGCTCGACCTGCATCTGTTCGCGCAGTTTCAGGTCGAGGGCGCCGAGGGGTTCGTCGAGCAGCAGGACGCGGGGGCGCACCACCAACGCCCTTGCCAGCGCGACGCGTTGGCGCTGGCCGCCGGAGAGCTGACCCGGTCGGCGCCCGCCGAAGTCCTCGAGCCGCACGGACGCGAGGGCGGCGCGGACCCGCTCGGCCCGCTCCCGGCGCGGGACGTCGCGCACCTTGAGCCCGTAGCCGACGTTCTGCTCGACGTTCATGTGCGGGAACAGGGCGTAGTCCTGGAAGACGGTGGTGACGTCGCGTTCGAAGGGCGCGCGCCGGGTCACGTCCTCGCCGGCGAGGTGGACCGTGCCGTCCGAGGGGGTCTCGAAACCGGCGACGAGCCGCAATACGGTCGTCTTGCCGGATCCGGAGGGCCCGAGCAGCGAGAAGAACTCGCCCGCGGCGACGTCGAGCTCGATCCCGTCGACGGCGCGCACCCCGCCGAACGATTTGCGCAGCCCCCGCAGCCCGACCGCTGCGCTCTCCTCGGCGATAGCCATAGCCGTAGATCATGCACACTTCAACGGCGGCCACAAGGGGTCGAGGGGGATGCGGGGTCCACTGATCGCATTTATGCGGGAATTGACGCATAGAAGCCGATGACACCCCGACCGCACCCCTCCCCCGCTGCTCAGAGGGTGCCGACGGTCACATCCGTACCGCGGTTGAAACCGGTGACAGAGGTCACTCGAATTTCGACCGACTTCAGGCGCACGGATTCCCTCATTCCGCCGTCTATTCATATGAGGCCGTGCAGTGGTCCCACCGTCCAGCCGTCACAAGGGAGCAGGCGTTGTCCGTCATCGAGCAAGCCGTCGAGGCCCGTCTCGTCGCCGCCGCGCCGCGCATGGCGCACATTCCGGCGACTCTGCGTTACGACGTGCGCGACCCGTTCGCCGTGCGCATGTCCTTCCCGGCCCCGGCCACTCTCGAGGGCGTCGCCGTGAGCTGGACCTTCGCCCGTGAGCTGCTCGCCAGCGGGGTGAGCTGCCCGGCGGGCGCGGGTGACGTGCGGGTGAAGCCGTACGGGTACGACCGCACGGTCCTGGAGTTCCACGCGTCGGAGGGCACGGCTGTCGTCCACATCCGCACCGGCGAGCTGCGCCGCTTCCTGGCGGAGACGACGGACCTGGTGCCGGTCGGCCAGGAGGCGACGCACGTGGACGTGGACGCCGATCTCGAGGAGCTGCTGCGCGACGCCTGTTAAATCCTTTGACGGCCCCGGCAGGTGCTTCTACCTTGGTTGACGGTTCTGTTGCCGTCGATAGGAGAAGGACGTTGCTCGACTGAGGTCCTGAGACACCGCGCATGACACGCCCTCGCGTGTCCGTGCCGCCGTGTGCGCGACCTCGGTATCCCCGAGCCGTCCCCCCGCAGCTGGCCTTCCGTGCCCCCGCGGTGTCTCGAACGCGTTGCATCCCACCGTTCGCACCGAGCAACCGCGAGGCCACCTCATGTCACATCCCCAGAGTTTTTCGCACGCCGCCCCCGCCTCCGTCGCCTGCACCGCCCTCGGCTTCGCCTGGCCCGACGGCACCGGCGTCTTCGACGGCCTCCAGGTCTCCTTCGGCCCCGGCCGCACCGGACTCATCGGCCTCAACGGGTCAGGAAAATCAACCCTGTTGAAGCTGATCGCCGGTGAACTCACGCCCACCGACGGCACCGTGCGGGTGTCCGGCGAGATCGGCCACCTGCCACAGAACGTCACCCTTGACACGGCACTCCGCGTCGACCAGGCGCTCGGCATCGCCGGCACCCGCGCCGCCCTGCACGCCATCGAGTCCGGCGACGTGCGGGAGGAGCACTTCACCGCGGTCGGCGACGACTGGGACGTCGAGGAGCGGGCGCAGGCCATGCTCGGCGAACTCGGGCTCGGCCACATCGACCTGGACCGCACGATCGGCGAGGTCTCCGGCGGCGAGTCCGTGCTGCTGCGGCTCGCCGCGCTCCTGCTGCGCCACCCCGACGTGCTGCTGCTCGACGAGCCAACCAACAACCTCGACCTGCGCGCCAGGCAGCGCCTGTACGCGGCGGTGGAGGCCTGGTCCGGGGTCATGATCGTGGTCAGCCACGACCGTGAACTCCTCGACCGCGTCGACCAGATCGCCGATCTGCGCGACGGGGAGGTCGCCTGGTACGGCGGGAACTTCTCCGCGTACGAGGAGGCGGTCGCCGCCGAGCAGGAGGCGGCGGAGCGGATGGTGCGGGTCGCAGAGTCCGACCTGAAGAAGCAGAAGCACGAACTGACCGAGGCCCACGTGAAGTTGGCCCGGCGCAAGCGGTACGGCCAGAAGATGTACGACATCAAGCGCGAGCCGAGGGCGGTGATGAAGCTGCGCAAACGGTCGGCCGAGGTCTCCGCCGGCAAGCACCGCATCCTGCACGAGGAGAAGCTCGCCGAGGCGAAGGAGCGGCTCGACGAGGCGGTGGAGGCGGTGCGCGACGACGACGAGATCCGCGTCGACCTGCCGTACACGGCCGTGCCGCCGGGCCGCTCCGTGCTCACCCTGCGCGAACTCCAACTGGCCTACGGGGCACGGGTGGACGGCGAGTGGGAGCTGCGCGGGCCCGAACGCATCGCGCTCGTCGGGCGCAACGGCGCGGGCAAGACGACGCTCCTGCGCACCATCGCGGGCGAGCTCGACCCGGTGGCGGGCGAGACCACGGCGCACGTGCCGCTGCGCTTCCTGCCGCAGCGTCTCGACGTGCTCGACGAGGAGCTGACCGTCGCCGAGAACGTGGCACGGTTCGCGCCGCACGCCACCAACAACCGGGTGCGGGCCCGGCTCGCCCGCTTCCTGTTCAAGGGGGCGAGGGCCGACCAGCCGGCGGCGACCCTGTCAGGCGGCGAACGCTTCCGCGCGGCGCTCGCCGCGCTGATGCTCGCCGAGCCCGCGCCGCAGCTGCTGATGCTGGACGAGCCGACGAACAACCTGGACATCGCGAGCGTGCGCCGACTCACCTCGGCCCTGGAGTCGTACGAGGGCGCGCTCGTCGTGGCCAGTCACGACCTGCCGTTCCTGGAGTCGATCGGCGTGACGCGGTGGCTGCTGATGGACGGGACGCTGCGGGACACGACGCTGGAGGAGGTGCGGGCCGCCTAGCCCAGAAACCGGCGGGATACCTGACAAAAGGTGTCGGGTATCCCGCCTAGCGTCGCTGACATGCAGCGCACCAAAGCCACCGGAACCGGCAGCGGCCCCGGTCATGACCACATCCGCATCGTCGGCGCCCGCGAGAACAATCTCCAAGGCGTCTCCCTGCGCATCCCCAAGGAGCGGCTCACCGTCTTCACCGGGGTGTCGGGGTCGGGCAAGTCGTCCGTCGTCTTCGACACCATCGCCGTGGAGTCGCAGCGCCAGCTCAACGAGACGTACACCTGGTTCGTCCGCAACCGGCTGCCCAAGCACGAGAAGCCGCACGCGGACGCCCTGGAGGAGCTCACGCCCGCGATCGTCGTCGACCAGAAGCCGATCGGCGGGCACTCCCGGTCCACGGTCGGCACCATGACCGACGTGTACTCGGTGATCCGCGTGCTGTTCTCGCGGTACGGGACGCCGAGCGCGGGCGGCGCGACCGCGTACTCGTTCAACGACCCGAGCGGGATGTGCCCGGAGTGCGACGGGCTCGGGCGCACCGTGCGCCCCGACTACGGGCGCATCCTCGACCCGTCGAAGTCCCTCGCGGACGGCGCGGTGCTCTTCCCGCCGTTCGCCGCCGGGACCTGGCAGGGGCAGACGTACACCAACACCACCGACCTCG
This sequence comes from Streptomyces fractus, assembly GCF_049844455.1. Classification (NCBI taxonomy): domain Bacteria; kingdom Bacillati; phylum Actinomycetota; class Actinomycetes; order Kitasatosporales; family Streptomycetaceae; genus Streptomyces; species Streptomyces fractus. The sequence continues at coordinate 1,871,397 of NZ_JBMYHI010000002.1, forward strand.
ACACGACGAAGCCCGTGGGCGAGTTCAGCGCCGCCGAGCGGGAGTTCCTGATGCGCGGGCGCGGTACGTCGGTGAACGTCGCCAACACCGGCGGCCGCCGCGACATCGACTTCGAGGGGCTCGCGGACCGCTTCGAGCGGCTGTATCTCAACCGGGATCTGTCGACGCTGAGCCGGCGCACCCAGGACCTGGTGAACCGGTACCTGACCGAGGGGACCTGCCCGGCGTGCGACGGGGCGCGCCTGAACGCTGCCGCGCTCGCCACCCGCGTCGAGGGCCTGAGCATCGCCGAGTGCACGCGCATGGAGGTCGGCGAGCTGATCCCGGTGCTGCGCCGCATCAGGGGCGCCGTGGCCGGGCCGATCGCCGAGGCCGCCGTCACCGCCCTGGAGCGCATCGAGGCGATCGGCCTCGGATATCTCAGCCTCGACCGGGAGACGTCGACGCTGTCCGGCGGCGAGGGTCAGCGGCTGAAGACCGTGCGGCACCTGGGCTCCAGCCTGACGGGGATGACGTACATCTTCGACGAGCCGAGCGTGGGCCTGCACCCGCGCGACGTGGGACGGCTGGGCGAGCTGTTGCTGCGCCTGCGCGACAAGGGGAACACCGTCCTCGTCGTCGAGCACGACCCCGATGTCATCGCCGTCGCCGACCACGTCGTCGACATGGGCCCGGCGGGCGGCGCCGACGGCGGGCGCGTGGTGTTCGAGGGCACGCCGGGCGCGCTGCGGCGCGCGGACACGCTCACGGGCCGATGTCTGCGCCGCGCGGGCGGGGTGAAGGAGCAGCCGCGCGCGGCGACCGGCCACGTATCGATCGAGGGCGCCCGGGTCCACAACCTCAAGGACGTCACCGTGCGCGTGCCGACCGGGGTGCTGACCGCCGTCACCGGGGTCGCCGGGTCCGGCAAGAGCTCCCTGGTGTCGGGGGCGTTCCGCGCCGCGCACCCGGAGGCCGTGGTCGTCGACCAGTCGTCGATCGGGATCTCCGGGCGCTCCACCCCGGCGACGTATCTCGGGATCATGGACACCGTGCGGAAGGTGTTCGCGCGCGAGACGGGCACGGAGCCGGGCCTGTTCAGCTTCAACTCGGGCGGCGCCTGCGAGCGCGGCGAGGGACGCGGCGTGATCTTCAGCGATCTGGCGTTCATGGACCCGGTGACCACGGTGTGCGAGGCCTGCGGCGGGCGGCGCTTCAAGGACGAGGTGCTCGCGCTCACCGTGCGCGGCCGCAGCGTCGCGGACGTGCTCGACATGACGGCCGCGCAGGCCCTCGACTACTTCGCCGACCTCGACGACAAGGGCGTACGCCGCCGGCTGCGCGCCCTGCGCGACGTCGGTCTCACCTATCTCACGCTCGGCCAGCCGCTGAGCACGCTGTCCGGCGGCGAGCGCCAGCGCATCAAGCTGGCCACGCAGCTGCACCGCACCGCGGCGACGTACGTCCTGGACGAGCCGACCACCGGGCTGCACATGTCGGACGTCGACGGGCTCGTGGCGCTGCTCGACCGGCTCGTCGACACGGGCAACACCGTCCTCGTCGTCGAGCACAACCTCGATGTGATCCGGCGGGCGGACTGGATCATCGATCTGGGGCCCGAGGGCGGCCGGCACGGCGGCGAGGTGCTTTTCGAGGGCACACCGGCCCAACTGCTCGACGCGGAGGGCTCGTTCACCGCCGAGCACCTGCGGCGGGCCGTCGCGGGCGCGGACGGGCCCGGTGAGGGGGAAGTGACGGCCGCGTGACAGGGGATTCCGTGACAGGTGTCACCTTGTGCATGATGTGCGCACCGTCACCCCCCGTTTTTCGCCATGGAGTCCACCGTGCCCAGCAAGAAGGCCCTCGTCCGCCGCCCGGGACCGCGCATCGCGGACGGCCTCGTCACCCACATCGAGCGGGCCCCGGTCGACACCGCGAAGGCGCAGGAGCAGTGGAAGGGGTACGTGGACGCGCTGGAGGCGCACGGCTGGGAGACGTTCCTCGTGGAGCCGGTCGACCTGTGCCCGGACGCCGTGTTCGTGGAGGACGCGGTCGTGGTCTTCCGGAACGTGGCCCTGATCACCCGGTCCGGCGCCGAGTCGCGGCGACCGGAGACATCGGGCGTCGAGGAGGCCGTGGCGCGGCTCGGCTGCTCCGTCAACTGGGTATGGGAGCCCGGCACCCTGGACGGCGGCGACGTACTGAAGATCGGTGACACGATCTACGTAGGACGTGGCGGGCGCACCAACGCGGCGGGGGTGGCGCAATTGCGTGCCGTCTTCGAGCCGCTCGGCGCGCGCGTGGTAGCCGTCCCCCTCTCCAAGGTGCTGCACCTGAAGTCGGCGGTGACCGCGCTGCCCGACGGCACGGTCATCGGGTATCCGCCGCTGGTCGAGCACGCCTCGCTGTTCCCGCGCTTCCTGCCGGTGCCGGAGGAATCGGGGGCGCATGTGGTGCTGCTCGGCGAGGACAGGCTGCTCATGGCGGAGAGCGCGCCGAAGTCGGCGGAGCTGCTCGCCGATCTCGGATACGAGCCGGTTCTGGTCGACATTTCCGAGTTCGAGAAGCTGGAGGGCTGTGTGACCTGCCTCTCAGTTCGCCTGCGGGAGCTCCACGCGTAACCACGATCTTTATGGGGCGCTTAACCTACGGCAACGTAACCTACGACACCGTAGGTATCTCCGCTCGCTGTACCTCCGTCCCCCAGGAGCCCCCGTGACCGTCATCTCCCCCCGCCTCGGCTCGTCGACCACATGGACCGACGCCCGCCTGCTGCACGCGCTGGAAGAAGTCGTCGAGCAGGAGCTCAACCGGCACCTCAAGGTCGCCAAGGACTGGATGCCGCACGACTACGTGCCGTGGTCCGACGCCCGCAACTTCCCCGAGTTCTTCGAGGACGGCGAGGCCTGGTCCAAGGAACAGTCCAAGGTCACCGAGGTCGGCCGTACCGCTCTCATCGTCAACCTGCTGACCGAGGACAACCTCCCCAGCTACCACCACGAGATCGCCTCGCTGTTCGGTCGCGACGGCGCGTGGGGCACGTGGGTGCACCGCTGGACGGCGGAGGAGGGGCGGCACGGCATCGTGATGCGCGACTACCTGCTCGCCTCGCGCGCCGTCGACCCCGACCAGCTGGAATCCTTCCGCATGTCGCACATGAGCGAGGGCTACCAGTCGGACAACGGGCACTCGATGCTGCACTCGGTCGCGTACGTCTCCTTCCAGGAGCTGGCCACTCGCGTCTCGCACCGCAACACCGGGCACCAGTCCGGCGACCCGGTCTGCGACCGCATGCTCGCCCGGATCGCCACGGACGAGAACCTGCACATGGTCTTCTACCGCAACCTCCTCAAGGCCGCGTTCGAACTCGCCCCCGACCTCACCATGCAGGCCGTGCGCGACGTCGTCGTGAACTTCCGGATGCCGGGACACGGCATCCCCGGCTTCGAGCGGGCCGCCGCGCAGATGGCGATCGGCGAGGTCTACAACATGCGCATCCACCACGACGACGTGCTCTCCCCCGTGCTCCGCTTCCTGAAGGTCATGGAGATCGACGGCCTCGGCCCCGAGGGCATCAAGGCGCAGGAGGAACTGGGCCTGTTCATGAACGGCCTGGACACCGAGGCCTCGAAGTTCGACGAGAAGCTCGCGGCCCGCAAGGCCCGGATGGCGGCGCGGGCAGCCGGCGCCTGACCGTCAGGACAGGCCCTGGGTCCGCCGGAGCCGCTGCCGCTCCTTCTCCGAGAGTCCGCCCCACACCCCGAACCGCTCGTCGTGGGTGAGGGCGTACTCGAGGCAGCTCTGCCGGATCGGGCACAGGCCGCAGATCGTCTTGGCCTCGCGGACGGAGCTGCCCGGCTCGGGGAAGAAGAACTCGGCACCGGTCTGGGCGCACAGGGCCTGGTCCTGCCAGGTGGGGCCGGCAGGCGTGAGGGTCGTGTTCGCGTACATGGTGGCCAGTGTGCCGCCCGCCGAAAAACGTTTGATCAACGTGCCATCAACGGGCGGCAGTCGGGCACCACGGACGCCGCGGATGCCCGAACGGTCACTGCTGCTCGGGGTCCCCACGGAGCACCGCGAACCCCGCACCGTACGGATCAGCCAGCTTCGCGATCCGCCCGACGCCGGGGACGCTGACCGGCTCGGAGCGCACCGTGCCGCCCAGCTCCTGGGTGCGGTCCGCCGTCGCGTCCACGTCCGGGACGTGGAAGTACGGCGTCCAGTGCGCGCCCGCCCCTGCCTCCACCGGGTCGGCGGCCAGCGGGACCACGCCGCCGAACATCGCGTTCTCGTCCGTGCCCGGAGGGTTGATCGTCGTGTAGCTCCCGCCGGGGAACTCGACGTCGAACGTGCCCCAGCTGAACACCGAGCCGTAGAACCGCTTCGCGGCGGCGACATCCGGGACGTACAGCTCCACCCAGTTCAGCGAGCCGTCGTCCTTGATGTACTCGAGGCCCTTGTTCTTCCCCGGCTGCCAGATGCCGAAGTGGGCGCCCGCGGGGTCGGCGAAGACGGCCATCCGGCCCAGGTCGAACACGTCCATCGGCTGGAGCGCGGCGCTGCCGCCCGCCTGCTCGACCGCCTTCGCCGTGGCGTCCGCGTCCGCGCTCTGGAAGTACACGGTCCAGCCCGGCTCGCCCTGCTCGGCGGTGACGGTCATCGCGCCGCCCACCGTCCTGCCTTCGAGCTGGAACATTCCGTACCCGCCGGCTTCGGGGCCGGCCGACTGGAAGGTCCAGCCGAAGAGGCCGCCGTAGAACGAGATCGCGCCGTCCATGTCGGGCGTAGCGAGGTCCAGCCAGTTCGGCGCGCCGTCCACGAAATCCGTAGTGATCATGGGTCTTGCCCTCCTCGTCGAGGGTTTCTTTTCCGGACTGCCGAGTCTTGCACCGGGCACTGACAACCGCCCTCGCACCACGCTGACCTGCGCTGGTTCAGACCAAAGGAACCGAACGCTCCACCTTCAACAATTGAACGAAAACAAATGGTGGGAGCGCTCCATGCGCGAAGTATTGACGCCTCCTCCCCCTCTCGCCACAGTAGGGCTCCCCCACACACCCCCCACATTCAGGGAGTGCCCATCGTGATCTCGCGCAGAATATTTCTCGCCGGCGCCGGAGCGGGCATCGCCACCACCGCCGCGGCGCTCACCGTCCCCTCCTGGACCGCGGGCGCCGCACCGGCCACCTGTGAACTCGCCCTGGAGAACAAGTCGTTGACCGGCACGGTGCGCGCGTACGTCACCGGCCACGAGGACGGGTCCGGCAACTGGGTGCTGCTGCGCTCCGACGGCAGCGTCTACCACCCCGAGTCGCCCGGCGCCCCGCAGACCCCGCTCCCCGTCGACTGCGCCATCCCGCTCGGCGCCCCGGGCTCGGCCCCGAAGGTCGTGACGCTGCCCCGGATGTTCGGCGCGCGCGTCTACTTCGTCCGCGACGACACGCTCGACTTCTTCCTCAACCCCGGCCCCTCGCTGGTCGAACCGGCCTTCGCCACGAAGGAGGACGCGAACTACGGCAAGACCTGGTCGTTCTGCGAATTCACCTTCAACTCCGACCAGTTGTACGCGAACATCAGCTACGTCGACCTGGTCACGGCCCTGCCCATCGGGCTGACCCTCGAGGGCGACGCCACGCACACCGTCGCCCCGCTCCCGGACGGCGCCGTCGACAAGATCGCCGCGGATCTCGCGGCGCAGGCCGCCAAGGACGGGCAGCCCTGGGACAAGCTCGCCATCAAGGGCGACGACGGGAAGGTGCTGCGTGTCATCTCCCCGCAGAACCTCATGGCGCCGTACTTCGACAAGCCGGACGAGATGCCGTTCCGCGATGTGTGGGGCGCCTACATCGACAAGGTGTGGGAGAAGTACTCCTCGACCGATCTGAAGATCGACCTTCAGGGCGGGCGCGGCGTGTTCACGGGCCGGGTCAGCGGCGACACGCTCACCTTCAACGGCGGCCACACCTTCACCAAGCCCGCCTCGAAGGACATCTTCACCTGCAACCACGGGCCGTTCGCCAACAACCCGGACGACTCCGACGACAAGAAGGGCATCCTGTCCCGCCTCGCCGCCGGGTTCAACCGCAGCATCATGCTCACGCATCCCGAGCAGCCGAACGGCGTGACGTCCGCCGACTACTACCAGGACGCCACGACCAACCACTGGTCGCGCGTCCTGCACGCCAACTCCCCCATCGGCTACGCCTTCCCGTACGACGACGTGCAGGCCGAGGGTCAGCCGGACGTGTCCGGCGCGGCACACGACGGCAATCCGCGCCGGTTCACGGTGAGCGTCGGATCGTAACCCCCTTGTAGGCGGCGCTACTTGGTGGCGTCCTCGCGGATCAGGTCCGCCGCCCGTTCCGCGAGGGCGACCGTCGGCGCGTGCGTGTGGCCGCGGGTGATGCGCGGCATGACCGAGGCGTCCACGACGCGCAGGCCCTCGGTGCCGCGCACGCGCAGGCGGGGGTCGGTGACCGAGCCCTCGTCGGAGCCCATCCGGCAGGTGCCTACCGGGTGGTAGAGGGTCTCGGCGCTCGCGCGCACCGAGCGGGTCAGTGTCTCGTCGTCGACGACGCCGGGGTAGCCGCCCATCGGCTCGGTGTGGTGCGCGGCGAGCGCGCTCTGGGCGAGCAGTTCCTCGGCGCGGCGCACACCGGCGACGAGCGTACGGACATCCTCGTCGTGGGCCAGGTAGTCCGGGTCGATCCGCGGCCGCGCGTCGCGGCCCGCCGGGGTGATCCGGCCCTCGCTCTTGGGCTGGAGCAGAACCACGCCGAGGGTGAGGCCGTGCTCGGTCGGCGCCTCCAGGCCGTGGTTCACGAACGGCACCGGAGCGTAGACCAACTCGATGTCGGGCGCGTCGAGTTCGGGCTTCGTGGCGAGGAAGGCGACGGCCTCGCCGACGTTCGAGGTGAGCGGTCCGCGGCCGCCGAGCAGGAACCGGGCGATGTTGGCGGGCGAGTCGGCGCCGGTGAGCGTGACGGGCTTCGCGGCGCGGACGTTCACCGCGTACGCCAGGTGGTCCTGGAGGTGGCGGCCGACGTCGGGCGACGCGACGAGGGTGTCGATGCCCGCCTCCGCGAGGGTCTCCGGGTCGCCGATGCCCGCCTGTTGGAGCAGCTGCGGCGAGTTGATGGCGCCCGCGGAAAGGATGACCTCGCGGGTCGCGCGCAGGGTTCCGGCGGACACTCCGGAGGCGACGACGCCGGCGGCGCGGGTGCCGTCGAAGTCGACGCGGGTGACGCGGGCGTCGGTGTAGATGTCGAGGTTGGGGCGGCGGGCTGCAGGCTTGAGGTAGCCGTCGGCGGCGCTCCAGCGGCGGCCCTTGTACTGGTTGAGCGGAGTGAGGGCGAAGCCGGAGTGGTCGGCCTGGTTCAACTCGTCGAGTTCGCGCAGCCCTTGAGCTCGGCAGGCGTCGAGGAACGCGGCCGTGGTCGGGTTCGGGTGGCGCGGCGGCGATATGCGCAGCGGGCCTTCTGTGCCGTAGACGGAATCGGCGCGCGGCGTGCCCTGCCAGCTCTCGGCGCGCTGGAAGTAGCGCACGAACTCGTCGTACGACCATGGGGATCCGGCGGCCTCGCCCCAGGCGTCGTAGTCGGCGCGGTGGCCGCGCACCCACATCATGGCGTTGATGGCGGAGGAGCCGCCGAGCGTGTGGCCGCGCGGCCAGTACAACTCCCGGTCGGCCAGAGCGGTTTGCTTGGTCGTCGCGTAGTTCCAGTCGTACGGCGTCTTGAACAGCTTCGGGAACGCGGCCGGGATCCGGATCTCGGTCTTGCGGTCGCGCGGCCCCGACTCGACGAGGGCGACCCTGACGGAGGGATCCTCGGAGAGCCGCCCGGCGAGCACACAGCCGGCGGACCCGGCCCCGACGATGACGTAGTCGTACGTACGGTCCTTGCTCAACGCGGCTCCTCGATGATCAATGCCGGTACAGGTGGCACCGATGCTCTACTTCGCGGTAGGCGGTGTCCAGAGCCGGTTGTGCGGGATGAGCGAGGATCGCGTCACGGGGCGGTCACGTTCCGGAGTGCCACCGAGCGCCGAGCCGTCAACGCGTAGCAGACGCTCGACACCACCATCCCGACCGGCAGCGCGAGGTCGACGTGGCCGAGGGCGGCGGAGATCGGGCCGGTGAAGTAGAGGGTGTCCACGCAGAGCGCGGCCAGCGCGGTGCCCGCCAACAGGGAGAGCGCGCCCGCCCAGTTGACGCCTCCGCGGTACCAGAACGGGCTGGAGGGCGACTCGTCGGTGAGCGTGGGTCCGTCGTAGCGGTTACGGCGCAGCACGATGTCGGTCGCGTAGATCGCCATGCTGGGGCCGAGGAGTATGACGGTCAGTTCCAGCACGTTGTTGACGGTGTCGAGGAAGTTCGAGACGAGGAGCCCGTACAGGGTCAGCGCGACGGCGGCCGTGCCGTCGAACAGGACGCTGACGGAGCGGCGGATGCGCAGCCCGACGGCTTGCAGCGCGAGGCCCGCGCTGTACGCGGTCAGGGCGTTGATGGCGATGGTGCCGAGGACCAGGGCGAGCAGGAAGACCGGTGTGAACCAGCCGGGAAGGATCTTCTCCAGGGCCGCCTGCGGGTCGGTCATGTCGACGGTCGTCGCGGCGAGCACACCCAGGGCCGAGACCAGCACGCCCGGCAGGAAGCCGCCGAGCGCGGTCCAGCCGACGATCGCCCGCTTCCGCGTGGTCCGGGGCAGATAGCGGGAGAAGTCCGCGCTGGTGGTGTACGACAGCGGGCTCGAGGCGATGAGGGTGATCCCCGCGAGCACGGTGGCCCACAAGTCGACGCCGGTGAGCCGGTGTTGGGGTACGTAGCCGAAGTCGGCGTGCCGGACGACCACGACGGCGACGAAGGCGAAGGCCGCGGCGAGGACGAGCGTGATCGGCAGGTACAGCTTCATGATCAGGGCGTGGCCGTACACGCTGATGGTCAGCGTGAGCGCCGCGATGACCACGATGACGGCGGCCTTCACTCCGGTGTTCACCGGGATACCGACCCTCGCGACCAGCGAGAACGCGGCGACGGCCGCGGCCGACAAGTTCAGCGCGAAGTAGCAGACGGAGATCACCCAGCCGACGATCGCGTTGTTCACGCGGTTGCCGATGACGCCGAAGAGGGCACGCGTGATGACCTCGCTGGGCGCGCCCGCCGCCGGGCCCGAGACGGAGAGCCAGCCGGTGAGGATCCAGAACAGGTTGCCGACGACCAGCACGGCGAGGGCCTGCCACAGGTTCAGGCCCATCAGGATCAGGGCGCCGCCGACCACCAGGCTCAGGTAGTTGATGCCGCCCGCGGCCCAGACCGAGAACAACTCGCGGGCTCTGCCGCGGCGTTCGGAATCGGGGATGTGGTCGATGCCGTGGGCCTCGATGCGGGTGGCCGTCGCCTGCTCTGCGACGGGCGGCGTGTGTGCGGTGCCTACTTCCGTGCCGCCCGTGTCTGGACACGGGTCGGGAAGCGTGGACGCCATGGGGCCCTCCGGGGTGCTGGTCTCGTGCCACCTGCTTGCTTATTGGTCGCACACTCAATAACGTGACCGGCATGTCGTCAAGCGTTGAGCGCAAGCGAATCCGAAAATCTCCGGCCGCCAGACGTGCGGAAATCGTTGCGCAGGCCGCCTCGATTGCGCTTTCCGAAGGTCTGGAGTGCATCACGCTGCGGCGCATCGGCGAGGACCTGGACGTGCGTCCGGGCCTCGTGAGCCACTACTTCCCCTCGGCGGAGGAGCTGGTCGCGGAGGCGTTCGGGAGCGCGGCAGCGGCGGAACTGGACGCGGTCCTCCCCGAGGGGGGCGCGGACACGTCCGCCGTGGAGCGGCTCGCCGGGTTCCTCGCGCGGGCCTCCGGGCCCGCGTGGGACGGCATCAGCCGGCTGTGGCTCAACGCGCGGCACTTGAGCCGGTACCGGGACTCGCTGCGGGTGCGGGTCGAGGCGCAGGAGGCGGACTGGCGGAGGCGGCTCACGGGGCTCCTCGCGGAGGGCGTCGAGCGGGGTGAGTTCCCTTCGGGGGAGCCGGAGGTCGTGGCCCTGCAGATTCTGGTCGTGCTGGATGGGCTCGGGGCGAATGCGGGTGCGGACGTGGAGTCGTTGCCGGTGGAGGTCGCGCGGATGGCGTTCCGGGTAGCCGAGAGTCAACTCGGGCTGCGTGAGGGGGCGTTGGACTCGTAGACCTGGGACGGGGTTGCGGCCTCGGGGCGCTGCCCCGGACCCCGCGCCTCAATCGCCGGCGGGGCTTGAGCTGCCCGCGTCTCGCTCACCGGCGGGCTTGGTTGGCCCGCCACTTGTTCTGTTCGTACCTTCCGCTGGGAGATCCGCAGCATGCACCACCCCGATCTGGTCCTCCTCAACGCCCGGTTTCTCGATCCGGTCGATGGTGGGGGCGGGCCGCACACCGCGCTGGCCTGCGCCGACGGAGTCATCACCGCGCTCGGCGGCGATCGCGAGGTGCGCGCGCTCGCCGGGCCACGTACCACCGTCGTCGACCTCAAGGGCGCCGTCGTGACGCCCGGGCTCGTCGATGGGCACACGCATCCCGCATCCGGCGCCGAGCTCACCGCCGGGGTCGACCTGTCGCGGTGCGTGAGCATCGACGACGTGCGCGCCGAGCTGGGGCGCGCGAAGGAGTCGCTCGCGGACGGTGCGTGGCTGCACGCCTGGGGGCTCGACCCGAACGTGTTCGGGGAGCGGGCCGTGGAGACCGCCGCGCTGGCGCCGGTGCTCGACGGCGTCCCGGCGCTGCTCCAACTCTTCGACGCGCACTCGATGTTGGCGAGCCCCCGCGCCCTGGAACTCGCCGGCGTCGACGGTCCGCGCGCCTTCGACCAGGCCGCCGAGATCGTCTGCGACGCGGCGGGTCGGCCCACCGGGCTGCTCCTGGAGGACGCCGCGTGCGAACTGGTCGAGCGGGCCGCGCCGCAGCCCACCCGCACCGAGCGCCGCGAACGGCTCGCGCGGGCCCTGCGGGAGATGGCAGCGAGCGGGCTCACCGGCGGGCACGCCATGGACGCGGGCGGCGACAGCCTTGAGTTGTACGAGGAGTTGGACGCGGCCGGCGAGCTGTCCGTGCGGCTGCGCGTCGCGCCGTGGTGCCAGCCGGGAGCGGACGCCGATGCCGTGGACCGGCTCATCCAACTCCAGGAGCGGGGAGGCCAGTTGTGGTCGGTCGACGGGGTGAAGCTGTTCATGGACGGCACCATCGACAACGGCACCGCGTGGCTGGAGCGCCCCGACTGCCACGGCGAGTCGACGCACGCGTTCTGGCCGGACCCGGCCGCGTACACCGAGGTCATCGCCGCGCTGCACCGCGCGGGTGTGCCCACCGCGACGCACGCCATCGGCGACGCGGCGGTGCGGCACGCGCTCGACTCCGTGGCGAAGGCGCGGGCCGGGGCCCCCGGCGACGTACGGCATCGCGTCGAACACATCGAGACGGTGCCGGACGACACGGTGCGGCGGTTCGCCGAGCTGGGGGTGGTCGCGTCGATGCAGCCCACGCACTGCTGCGACTTCACGCGGGCCGACCACAGCGACAACTGGTCGCGGCGGCTCGGCGAGGAGCGGGCGGGGCGGGCCTGGCGCTGCCGGGACCTGTGGGACGCGGGGGCGACGGTGGTGCTCGGTTCGGACTGGCCGATCGCGCCGTACCCGCCGCTCCAGGTGCTGGCAGGCGCCCGGCACCGTCGCCCGAGCCGCGATCTGACGCTGCCGCCGCACGGGCCCGAGCAGGCGCTCACCGGCATGGAGGCGCTGCGGGCGATGACCGTGAACGCCGCCTACGCCGCCGGGGAGGAGCGGAGCGCGGGGCGGATCGCGGTCGGGTTCCGGGCCGACCTCACGGCGTTCGCCGTGGATCCGGCCGCCGCACCGGCGACCGAACTCCCCGACGTACCCGTGCGGTTGACGGTACTCGGCGGCCGGGTGACGCACCGGGACGAGTCGCTGTAGAGCCGCTCAACTCCCCTCGCCCTCCTCGTGCTTGGCGCGGCTCGGCTGGACCCGCTTGGGCTCGCCCGGCATCTTCGGGTACTCGGGCGGGTACGGCAGGTCGCCGAGGCCGCGGTCCTTCTCGTCGCGCTCGGCCAGCTCCAGGAGGGCGTCGAGGGAGTGCCGCTCCTTGTCCATGTCGGCGTGCACGTCGCCGAGTTCGGCGTACCGCTTCGGCATGGTGACGATGTCGAAGTCGCGGGGCAGCGCGTCGCCCACCTCGTCCCAGGCGAGCGGCGCGGAGACCGGGGCGTGCGGTCGGGCGCGCACCGAGTAGGCGGAGGCGATGGTGCGGTCGCGGGCCGTCTGGTTGTAGTCGACGAAGATGCGCTCGCCCCGCTCCTCCTTCCACCAGGCCGTCGTCACGAACTCGGGCATCCTGCGCTCCAGTTCGCGGCCGCAGGCGATCGCGGCGCGGCGCACCTCGGTGAACGTCCAGCGCGGTTCGATGGGCACGAAGACGTGCAGTCCGCGTCCGCCGGAGGTCTTGGGCCAGCCGCGCAAACCCCCGAACTCCTGGAGCACGTAACGGAGTTCATTGGCCGCGTGCACGGCGTCCGCGTAGTCGGTGCCGGGCTGCGGGTCGAGGTCGATGCGCAGCTCGTCGGGGTGGTCGGGGTCGTCGCGGCGCACCGGCCAGGGGTGAAAGGTGAGGGTGCCGTACTGGGCGGCCCAGATCACCGCGGCGACCTCCGTCGGGCACATCTCGTCGGCCGTCCGGCCCGACGGGAAGGTGATCGTGGCGGTGGGGATCCAGTCGGGGAGGTTCTTCGGCGCGCGCTTCTGGTAGAAGGACTCGCCGGTCACGCCCTCGGGGTAGCGCTCCAGGGTGGTGGGCCGGTCGCGCAGGGCGCGCAGGATGCCGTCGCCGACCGCGAGGAAGTAGTTCGCGAGGTCGAGCTTGGTGTACGTCACCGTCCCGCCATCGGGGAAGAACACCTTGTCGGGGCTGGACAGACGCACCGTCCGACCGCCCGCTTCCAGTTCCACTGCCGCACCCTTGCCACCCATGCGCTCACGCTAGGCCGAAAGGACGTAAACCGCATACCGGGCGATACGCCACCGTAGAGGACAGAATCGGGGGCATGGATCTCCCCGTGATGCCGCCGGTCAAGCCGATGCTCGCCAAGTCCGCCGCCAAGATCCCCGCCGGGATGCACTACGAGGCGAAGTGGGACGGGTTCCGGGCGATCGTGTTCCGCGACGGGCCGGAGATCGAGCTCACGAGCCGCACCACCAAGCCGCTGACCAGGTACTTTCCCGAGCTGGTCGCGGCGCTCGCCGAGCGGCTCCCGGAGCGCTGCGTGCTCGACGGGGAGGTCGTGATCGCGCGGGACGGGCGGCTCGACTTCGACGCGCTGACCGAGCGGATCCACCCGGCGGCCTCCCGGGTGAAGATCCTGGCCGAGCGCACGCCCGCCTCCTTCGTGGCCTTCGACGTCCTGGCGCTCGGCTCCGAGTCCACGGTCGACCTGCCGCTGTCCGACCGCAGACCGCTCCTCGAACAGGCCCTCGCGGGCGCCTCGGCCCCGCTGCACCTGGCCCCGGCGACGACCGACGCGCAGCTCGCCCAGGTCTGGTTCGAGCAGTACGAGGGCGCGGGCCTCGACGGGGTCGTCGCCAAGCCGCTCACCCTGCGCTACCGGCAGGACGAACGCGTCATGCTCAAGATCAAGCACGAGCGGACGGCGGACTGCGTGGTCGCCGGCTACCGCTTCCACAAGAGCGGCCCGGTCGTCGGCTCCCTCCTGCTCGGCCTGTACGACGACGAGGGCGCCCTCCAGCACGTCGGGGTGTGCGCGGCGTTCACGATGAAGCGCCGCACCGAACTGGTCGCCGAGCTCGAACCGCTGCGCATGGAGCTGCCCGCCGAGGGACACCCGTGGGCGGCCTGGACCGACGAGGTGGCCCACGAGAGCCGGCGAATGCCGGGCGCGACCAGCCGCTGGACCGGGAAGAAGGACCTCTCCTGGATCCCGTTGCGCCCCGAGCTGGTCGCCGAGGTGACGTACGAGCACATGGAGAACGGTGCGCGCTTCCGCCACACGGCCCGCTTCCGCCGCTGGCGCCCGGACCGCACGCCGGAGAGCTGTACGTACGCGCAGCTGGAGGAGCCGGTGAAGTTCGACCTGGCGGACGTGCTGCGCTGACCGCGCGGGTGAGCGGGGCGCGACCGTGGGTATCCACAGTGCGTGAACGATATGCGCAGGCATGCGGTCGTGGTCGGGGCTCTCGGGGCGTTCGCCTCGGCATGTACGGCGAGTCGACTGCCCGGGGGCGGGAGTTCGGCGTCGGCGCGCGCGCCGCTGCTCGCCGTGAAGATCGACAACGTGGGGGCGGCGCGACCGCAGACCGGGCTCGACGAGGCGGACCTCGTGTACGTGGAGCAGGTCGAGGCCGGACTGAGCCGGCTCATGGCGGTGTTCGGCTCGCGGCTGCCCGCGGTGGTCGGTCCCGTGCGCAGCGCCCGCGAGACCGATCTCGAACTGCTCCGCCAGTTCGACCGGCCGACGCTCGCGTACTCGGGGGCGCAGAGCGCGTTGCGGCCCGCCATCGACGCGGCGCCGCTGCGGGCGGTGCCGCCGGGCAAGGGCGGCGCGGCCTTCTTTCGCGGCTCGGACAAGCCCGCGCCGCACAACCTGTATCTGCGACCCGCGAAACTGGGCGACCCGGCGGCGGGGGTGCGCGCGGGGGACGCGGCCGGGTTCGAGTTCGCCGAGCGGGCGCCGAAGGGCGGGCGGGCCGAGACGGAGCACACGGTGCGCTTCCCCGCCGCCCGGTTCACCTTCAACTGGTCGGCACGGGAAGGCCGTTGGCTCGTGAGCATGGACGGCCGCGCCGCGACGACGGCGGGCGGCAAACGGCTCGGCGCCCCGACGGTCGTCGTCCAGTACGTCGACGTATCCCCCTCCCGCTTCCACGACCGGTCGGGCAACACGTCGCCGCTGTCGCGGACGGTCGGGGACGGCGGGGCGGTGGTCCTCCGTGGTGGCCGAGCCCACGACGCGACATGGCGCCGCCCGACCCCCACGGACGGCACGACCTTCAACGTCCCGTTCGCGCCGGGCCCCGTGTGGGTAGTCCTGACCGAACGCTAGAGCCCACCCGGCGTGGACGCCACGGGGCTCCGCCCCGGACCCCGCTGCTCAATCGCCGCAGGGGCTTGAAATACCAATAGGCCCCACCATCGACAGAGACGCACACCCCAGGCGGACCAAATCAAGCCCCGCCGGCGATTGAGGCGCGGGGTCCGGGGCAGAGCCCCGAGGCCGCAACCACGGGTGGGCGCGACAGGCGGATCACGCCCCCGCCACCTCCACCTCACCCGCCCGCCGCAGGCCCTCCGCCTCGGCGCACACCCGTTGGATCAGGTCGAAGAACATCCCCCGCTCCTCCGCGTCCAGCGGCGCCAGGAAGATCTGGTTCATCCGCGCCGTGCGCACCGCCAGCTTCTTGTGCGTGCGCAACCCCCCTGGCGTGAGGCGGAGCAACCAGCGGCGGCCGTCCTGCGGGTCACGGACCTTGTCGACCAGCTCGCGCCGCGTGAGCCGGGTGATCACCTCGGCGATGGTGGACCGGTCGAGACCGACCCGCTCCCCCACGGTGCGCTGATCCAGACCCGGCTCGGCCACCAGCGCGTTCAGGACCGCGAACTGCGGCGACGTGATCTCCTCGGAGACCATCGTGTTCCACAGCAGATAGTGGGCCTGCTGGAGCCGCCGGGCGAGGTGCCCGGGATGGGTGGTCAGGTCCACCGCGGCCATGGCGGTCCTCCGTTGCAGTCGTCGCGCCGCTGAACACGGCCGTGCACTGAGCAAGGATCCGGCAACCGACGCCCGCTTGTCGAGTCCATTCGCGCGTTTCCCTTGGGACTCTTGACGGTTCACACACCCAGTGGCAACGTGAGCGCCATCCAGAAAATGCTCAGTGTGCTGAGCACTTCAGGAGCAGTTCAGTGGCACGTCAAGAGCACTTCGCGGAGATGAGGGCTGGCAGGGATGGACAAGGTTGTCGCCACGGCCGCTCAGGCCGTCGCCGATGTGGGGGACGGTTCGTCCCTCGCGGTCGGCGGGTTCGGCCTGAGCGGCGTACCGAACGTGTTGATCAAGGCGCTGTACGAGCAGGGCACGGGGAACCTGTCGGTGGTGTCGAACAACTGCGGCGCCATGGACTCCGGCCTCGCCGTCCTGCTGAGCGCTGGACGGATCGCCCGCGTCACGGGCTCGTACATCGGCGCGAACAAGGAGTTCGCCCGGCAGTACCTGGCCGGCGAGATCGAGGTCGAGATGATCCCGCAGGGCACGCTCGCCGAGCGGCTGCGCTCGGGCGGCGCCGGCATCCCCGCCTTCTACACCCCGGCCGGCGTCGGCACCCAGGTCGCGGACGGCGGCCTGCCGTGGCGCTACGACGGCAACGGCGGGGTCGCGAAGGCGTCGCCGCCCAAGGAGGTCCGGGAGTTCGACGGCGTCGAGTACGTGATGGAGCGCGGCATCCGCACGGACTTCGCTCTCGTCCGGGCCGCCAAGGGCGACCGGCACGGCAACCTGGTCTTCAACAAGTCCACGCGGAACTTCAACCCCCTTGCCGCGCAGGCCGGAAAGATCACGATCGCCGAGGTCGAGGAGCTGGTGGAGCCGGGCGAGATCGAGCCCGACGCCGTGCACCTGCCGGGCATCTTCGTGCAGCGCGTCATCGCCCTGACGCCCGAGCAGGCCGTCGACAAGGGCATCGAGAAGCGGACGGTGAGCAACTGATGTCCTGGACCCGTGACGAAATGGCCGCCCGCGCCGCACGCGAGCTGCGCGACGGCCAGTACGTGAACCTCGGCATCGGCCTGCCGACGCTGATCCCCAACTACCTCGGCGGCGACGTCGAGGTGATCCTCGAGTCCGAGAACGGGATCCTGGGCACCGGCCCGTACCCCGCCGACGACGCCGTCGACCCCGACCTGATCAACGCGGGCAAGGAGACGGTGACCGTCCTGCCGGGCGCCTCGTTCTTCGACTCCGCGCTCTCCTTCGGGATGATCCGCGGCGGTCACATCGACGTCGCCGTGCTCGGCGCCATGCAGGTGTCCGCGAACGGCGACCTCGCCAACTGGGCCGTGCCCGGCAAGATGATCACCGGCATCGGCGGCGCCATGGACCTCGTGCACGGCGCCCGTACCGTCCTGGTCACCATGACGCACACCGCGAAGGACGGCTCCCCGAAGATCGTCGAGGAGTGCTCGCTGCCGCTCACCGGCAAGGGCTGCGTCGACCGGATCATCACCGACCTCGCCGTGCTCGACGTGACCGAAGACGGCCTGGAACTCGTCGAGTTGGCGCCCGGCGTGAGCGCCGACGAGGTCATCGAGAAGACCGCGGCCAAGGTACGCGTCCCGGAGGGAGCCAAGTGAGCCGCAACGTCAAGGACGTCTACATCGTCGATGCCGTACGCAGCCCCATCGGCCGCTACAACGGCGCCCTCGCGGCCGTCCGCCCGGACGACCTCGCCGCGCACGCGATCCGTGAACTGGTCGCCCGCACCCCCGAGTTGGACCCGTCCCGGATCGAGGACGTGTACTTCGGCAACGCCAACGGGGCGGGCGAGGAGAACCGCAACGTCGCCCGCATGGCGGGACTGCTCGCCGGACTGCCCACCTCGGTGCCGGGCGTCACCGTGAACCGGCTGTGCGCCTCCGGACTTGAGGCCGTCGTCCAGGCGGCCCGCGCCATCGCCGTCGGCGACGCGTCGATCGCCGTGGCCGGTGGTGTCGAGTCGATGACCCGCGCGCCCTACGTGCTGCCGAAGAACGACAAGCCGTTCCCGGCCGCGAGCACCGAACTGTTCTCCACCACGCTGGGCTGGCGCATGGTCAACCCGAAGATGGAGCCGCAGTGGACGGTGCCGCTCGGCGAGTCGGCCGAACTCATCGCCGACAAGCACCACATCACGCGCGAGCAGCAGGACGAGTTCGCCCTCGCCAGCCACCAGAAGGCCGCCGCCGCGCAGAAGAACGGCCTGTTCGACGCCGAACTCGCCTCCGTCACCATCCCGCAGCGCAAGGGTGACCCGACCGTCGTCTCCGCCGACGAGTCCGTGCGCGCCACCACCACCCTGGAGGCGATGGCGAAGCTCAAGCCGTCCTTCCGCAAGGACGGAGGCACGGTCACGGCGGGCAACGCCTCGCCGCTGAACGACGGCGCCGCGGCCCTGCTCCTCGTCGACGAGGAGGGCCTGAAGGCCACGGGCCGCGAGCCGCTCGCCCGGATCTCCGCCACGGGCGTCTCCGCCATCGACCCGCACTACTTCGGCCTCGCGCCCGTGGAGGCGACGAACCGGGCGCTCGCCAAGGCGGGCAAGGGGTTTGCCGATCTGTCGACTCTGGAGCTGAACGAGGCGTTCGCCGCGCAGGTGCTCGGCTGCGTCGCCGAATGGCCCGAGTTCGACCCGGCGGTCCTCAACCCGCAGGGCGGCGCCATCGCGCTTGGCCACCCGCTCGGCGCGTCCGGCGCCCGGCTCGCCGGCACGGTCGCCCACCAGCTCGCCCGCGAGGGCTCCGGCGTCGGCGTCGCCACGCTCTGCATCGGCGTGGGCCAGGGCCTCGCCCTCGTCCTGGAACGTTAGGAAGGACCGCCCTCCCATGACTCTCACCCAGCACGACATCGACGCGGAGATAGCCGCGAACCGCGAGGCCTACTACAAGGGTCTCGCCGAGGGCGCTCCCGTCGAGCACCACCCGCGGCGCGACTACGCCCCGTACCGCTCCTCCACCTTCCGGCACCCCAAGCAGCCGCCGATCAACATCGACGTCGCCAAGGACCCGGAGCTGATCGAGCTGACCGCGCCCGCGTTCGGCGAGCGCGACATCACGAAGATCGACAACGACCTGACGATCCAGCACCCGGGCAAGCCCATCGGCGAGCGCATCACCGTCGAGGGCCGGCTCGTCGACCGCGACGGGCGGCCGCTGCGCGGTCAGCTGATCGAGCTGTGGCAAGCCAACTCGGCAGGACGCTACGCGCACAAGATCGAGGTGCACGACGCGCCGCTCGACCCGAACTTCACGGGTGTCGGCCGCACCCTCACCGACGACGACGGCTGGTACAAGTTCACCACCATCCAGCCCGGCCCGTACCCATGGGCCCAGCACACCAACGCCTGGCGCCCCGCGCACATCCACTTCTCCGTCTTCGGCTCCGCGTTCACCCAGCGCCTGGTGACGCAGATGTACTTCCCGAACGACCCGCTGTTCCCGTACGACCCGATCCTCCAGTCGGTGACCGACGACGCGGCGCGGCAGCGCCTGATCGCCACGTACGTGCACGAGAAGTCGGTGCCGGAGTTCTCGATGGGCTACCAGTGGGACATCGTCCTCGACGGCCCGAACGCCACCTGGATGGAAGAAGGGCGCTGACCAGCCATGACGACGATCGACATCAACAACCCCGAGACCGTGCGGCCCACGCCCTCGCACACGGTCGGCCCCTGGTACGGCTACGCGCTGCCCTTCGAGGGCGGCGGTGACATCGCCCCGGTCGGCCACCCGGACACGGTCGCCGTGCACGGCTACGTCTACGACGGCAACGGCGACCCCGTCCCCGACGCGTTCGTCGAGGTCTGGGGCGCGGACCCCGAGGGCAACGCCTCCACCGTCGACGGCTCGATGCGCCGCCAGCCGTTCACCGGCGGTTACCTGGGCCGCAACGGCGTGGAGTTCACCGGTTGGGGCCGCATCGAGACGGACGCCAACGGCCACTGGGCCGTACGCACCCTGCGCCCCGGCGCACGGGGCGAATCGGCGCCGTACCTCGCCGTGGTGATCTTCTCCCGCGGCCTGCTGCATCACCTCTACACGCGGATCTACTTCGCCGGTGACGAGGGGCTTGCGGCCGACCCGGTACTCCAGCAGGTCGACGCCGGGCGCCGCGACACGCTGATCGCACAGCCGGAGGCCAACGGCACGTACCGTTTCGACATCCGCCTTCAGGGCGAGGGCGAGACGGTCTTCCTGGAGTTCACGTGACGTTGTTCGACCCCGGCAGCGAGGGTGCGCCCACCGAGCGCACCACGTCCGAAGAGGCCTTCCTTCAGGCCCTGTTGGACGCGGAGGCGGGCCTCACGCGGGCGCAGTCCTCGCTCGACCTCGCGCCCGCGTCCGCGGGCGGCGCCGTCACCGCGGCGGCCGTCGCCGAGCGGTTCGACGTGCGGGACCTCGCGCGCCGCTCGCGCGGTGGCGGCAACCCGGTGATCCCGCTCGTCGCGGACCTCACGGCGGCGGTGGACGCGGAGTGTGCGCCGTACGTGCACCGGGGGGCGACGAGCCAGGACATCCTGGACTCGGCGCTGATGCTGGTCGCGGCGCGGACGCTGGACGCGGTGCTCGACGAACTCGCGGGCACGGAGAGCGCGTTGGCGGATGTGGCGCGGGAGCACCGGGACACGGTGATGCCGGGTCGCACGCTCACGCAGCACGCCGTGCCGACGACGTTCGGCCTCAAGGCCGCCGGCTGGCGCTCGCTGGTGCTCGACGCGCGCGACCGCCTGCGGGGCGTGCGGGCGGCGCTGCCGGTTCAACTGGGCGGTGCGGCGGGAACGTTGGCCGCGTTCGGGGCGTACGGGGCCGAGGACCCGGTCGCCCTGGTGGGCGCGTACGCGCGTGAACTCGGCCTCGCGGAACCGGAGTTGCCGTGGCATGTGCTGCGTACGCCGGTGGCGGATCTGGCGGGGGCGCTCGCCTTCGCGGCGGGTGCGCTCGGCAAGATCGCGGCGGATGTGCTGGTTCTCTCCCGTACGGAGATCGGGGAGGTGGCCGAGGGGGCGGGCGGCGGCTCGTCCGCGATGCCGCACAAGGCCAACCCGGTCCGCTCCACCCTCATCGCCGCCGCGGCCCGCCGCGCGCCCGCGCTCGCCGCGACGCTGTACGCGTCGCTGCCCGCGGAGGACGAACGTCCCGCGGGCGCGTGGCATGCCGAATGGACGACGCTGCGTGAGCTGTTGCGGGTGGTGGGGGGTGCGGCGCGGGACGCTGCCGCTTTGGTCGGCGGGTTGGTGGTGCGGGCGGATGTGATGCGCGCGCACCTGTCGGCGACCGGTGGCGCGATCGTCTCGGAGCGGCTCTCGGCGGAGCTTTCGGTGCTGCTCGGGCGGGGCCCCGCGAAGGACCTCCTCGC
The DNA here is from genome assembly GCF_049844455.1 of Streptomyces fractus. Lineage (NCBI taxonomy): Bacteria > Bacillati > Actinomycetota > Actinomycetes > Kitasatosporales > Streptomycetaceae > Streptomyces > Streptomyces fractus. The sequence goes on from NZ_JBMYHI010000002.1 coordinate 1,892,526, forward strand.
GTCCGCCTCGCGGCGGGCTCGCGAAGAGGGCCGCCCCCTCGCGGACGTCCTCGCGGCCGAGCCGCTCCTGGCGGACGCCGACGTGGACGTGGCCGAACTGGCCGATCCGTCGCGGTACACCGGGGCGGCGGGCGCGCTGGTGGATCGGGCGCTCACGCGCACATGACATGTCCCCCACCCCACCCCTTCCCGAAATCCCTGCGGGCGCATGAGAGTACGCGCCACTACACACGGCGGGGCGCCCCCAACCCCGGACGCCGCAACCGAACGGCACCCCCAACCCCGCACGACCCGAACCGAACGGCGCCTCAAACCCCGCTCCCCCAGGGGCGCGGGGAACTGCGCGCCCAACCCCGCACCACCCGAACCGAACGGCACCCCCAACCCCGCTCCCCCAGGGGCGCGGGGAACTGCGCACCCAACCACGCACCACCCGAACCCGACGGCACCCCAAGCCCCGCCTCCCCAGGGGCGCGCGCGTGGCCGGAGCGGGCGGGTGGCCGCAGCGCCGCCTCCGCCGGAACCGCGAGACCGCACCCGCACATCCGTCGACCCCGAACCACCGGGAGCCCCCCATGACCGCACACCGTCTCCACCACCACGCCGAGGGCGCGCCCACCGCTCCCCCGTTGATCCTCGGGCCCTCCCTCGGGACGAGCCTCGCCCTGTGGGACGACGTCGCGCCCGAACTGTCCGCCGCCCACCGCGTCGTACGGTGGGATCTCCCCGGCCACGGCGGTTCGGACGCCGGCCTGATCGAACCCGGCGCCACCGTCGGAGACCTGGCCGAGCTCGTGCTCGCGCTCGCCGACGACCTCGGCATCGACCGGTTCGCCTACGCCGGCGTCTCCCTCGGCGGCGCCGTCGGCCTGCACCTCGCCGTGCACCACCCGGAACGCCTCACCCGCCTCGCCGTCATCTGCTCCTCCGCCCACTTCGGCGGCGCCAAGAACTGGGAGGACCGGGCCGCCCTCGTCCGCAAGGAGGGCACCGCGGGCGTCGCCGAGACCGCACCGTCCCGCTGGTTCACCCCCGGGTTCACCGTGGAACGCCTCGTGCAGGACAACCGGGACGCCGCCCCCGCGGGCTACGCCGCCTGCTGCGACGCCCTCGCCGCGTTCGACCTCAGGGACCGGCTCGCCGACATCACCGTGCCCACCCTCCTCGTCGCCGGCCGCGAGGACCCCGCCACCCCGCCCGCGCACCTGCGCGAGATCGCCGACGCCGTGCCGGACGCCGAGCTCGTCGAACTCGCGGGCGCCTCGCACCTCGCCCCCGCCGAACGGCCGGAGGCGGTCGTCGGGCTGCTGCGCACCCACCTCGGGCAGGCGGCGAAGCGCGGCATGGAGGTGCGCCGCGAGGTACTCGGGGACGCACACGTCGACCGGGCGCAGGCGCGGCAGACGCCGTTCACGGCCCGGTTCCAGGATTTCATCTCGCGCTACGCGTGGGGCGAGATCTGGACCGACCCGACGCTCACCCGCCGCGAGCGCAGCATGATCACGATGACCGCGCTCGTCGCCCACGGCCACCTCGACGAGTTCGGCATGCACGTCCGCGCCGCCCTGCGCAACGGCCTGACCCCGGACGAGATCGGCGCCGTGGTGCAGCAGTGCGCCGTGTACGTGGGTGTGCCCGCCGCCAACTCCGCCTTCGGCGTCGCCCAGCGGGTGCTCGCCGAGGAGGGCCTGGCGTAACCCTGGCAGGCCTACGTTCAGGGGGGTCACGTCACGCGCGGCACCCGGCGCCTAGCCTGGAGGCATGGCCACAATCCTGATCACCGGTGCCACCTCCGGCCTCGGCCGGTACCTCGCCTTCGAGCTCGTCCGCGGCGGGCACGTCGTGCTCGCCCACGGCCGTGACGAGAAACGCACGGATGCGCTCGTCGAGGAGCTGCGGGCCACCGGCGGGCGCGCCGAGGGCTTCGTCGCCGACCTCGCCTCCCTGGAGCGGGTCCGCGACCTCGGCGCCCGCGTCGCCGCCGCCCACCCGGAGCTCGACGTCCTCGTCAACAACGCCGGCGTCGGCACCGGGGCCCCCGGCACGGGCCGCGAACTCGGCGCCGACGGGCACGAGTTGCGCTTCGCCGTGAACCTGCTCGCCCCGGTCGCCCTCACCCGCGCCCTGCTGCCGACGCTGCGCGACAACTCCCCGTCGCGCGTGGTGAATTGCGGCTCGCTCGGCCAGTCCCCGCTCGACTTCGACGACTTGGACCTCGCCGACCACTACAGCGGCACCGAGGCGTACTGCCGCTCCAAGTTCGCCCTCGCCGCCCACACCTTCTCCCTGGCCCGCCAGTTGTCCGGCACGGGCGTCAACGTCAACGTCATCCACCCGGCGACGTACATGGACACGGCGATGGTCCGCGAGGCCGGGGTCGGCCCGCTGAACACCGTCGAGGACGGCGCGCCAGGCGTACTCGCCCTGGCCGTCGGCGAGTTGGGCGGCGAGGCCACCGCCGGGTTCTTCGACGGCGAGCAGCCGACGCTCGCCCACGCGGAGACGTACGACCGAGAGATCCAGGACCGCCTCGACGCCGAACTCGACCGGATCCTCGGGCCGTTCGGGCTGTAGGACTGCCACCGAGCCGGAGCGAGACGGGGCGGGTCAGCGCAGACCCCGTCCCGTCTCCAGCACCTCCCGCGCCCGCGCCGTCAACGCGTCCGCCCCGCACGAACGGGCCAACTGAAGCCCGCGGTTGAGCTCGGACAGCGACCGCGCGGCGATCCCGTACTCGACGCGCGCCCGGGCGTGTTCGTACGCACAGGGAGACGCTTCGAGGTACGTGACCGCCTTCGCGTACAAGGTGAGCTGCTCCCGCCCGGTGGCCAGCGCGGCAGCGCACCGCAGCGCCTCACCGATCGCGGTGTCCGTGCCGAACCGCTCGGCCTGGACGCGGGCCTGGGCGACGAGTTCGGCGGCGCGCCGCGGGTCGGTGTCGGCGAGGGCGAGGGCCAGGTCGCCGGCCCACGACGCGACGATGGTGTTGTGCCCGCCGCGGGCGAGGGCGACCTTGCCGCCGGTCTCCAGTTCGTTGATGCCCTCTTCGGTGCGGCCGACGGCGAGCAGCAGACGGCCGCGCACCGAGTGTGCGTCGGGCAGCAGGATCATCGACGGGTAGGGCGCGGCGAAGCCGTACAGGTCGGCGATCCGGAGCGCTTCGTCGGGCTTGCCGCGGGCGAGGAGCGTATCGATGAGCATGGCGGCCGCGTCCCAGTGCATGGGCAGTCCGTGGCCCACCCGGTCGGCCAGGCGCAGCGCCTCGCGCAGGAACGCCTCCGCGTCGTTGAGCCGGCCGCGCCTGCGGTGGACGTAGCCGACGAAGGCGTGCGCGAGGGAGAGGTGGCCGCCGCTCCAGCCGGCGGTCTCGTAGGCCCGCATGCTCTCGGTGAACAGGCTCTCGGCGCGGTCGAGCCGGTCGGAGAAGAGGTACGACAGGCCGAGCGCGATCAGGATCTCGAAGCCCCACTCGGGGTCGGTCCAGCCGAGGCCGGGGGCGAGGCGTCCATTGACCAGGGAGCGGTCGCAGTACTCTGCGACCTCCTCGGCGTTCTCACCGCGGTTCATCATGTCGAAAGCGCGCAGGATCAGCAGGACGCGCTCGGGGTTGTCGCGCCCGGTGACCCGGCCGGCGAGTTCGGCAAGGGTGCGGGAACGGTCCTGCGGATCGTGCTCCCCGGCGTAGATGCACTCCCAGAAGAGGCGGGTGGCCCGCAGGCGCAGCCGGTGGGGCCCCTCGTCCAACTGGCCGATCTCGGTGTCGATGGCGGCGAGCGCGTCGTCCAACTGGTTGGTGTGGACGAGGGCTTGGGCGAGGCGGCACACCGCGTCGACGCGCTGCTCGCCGAAGAGGCCGGGGGCGGAGTCGAGAGCGGAGCGCAGGTGCGCGACGGTGGTGGACGGCGAGGTGAGGAGCGTGGCGCAGCCCAACTCGTACAGCACGTGCGGCCGTATCTCGGGCAGCGGCGGCTCCTGGAGTGCGCGCTCCAGGCAGCGACGGGCCGCCGAGGGGGCACCGACGGCGAGGTGCTCGCGGGAGGCGGCACGCAGCTGCTCGACGAGTTCGGGGTCGTCGTCCGGGTGCACCTCGAGGAGATGCCGGGAGGCCGCGGCGGGGCCGTGCCCGGAGGCGGTGACCGCCCACGCGGCCTGGCCGTGCATGGCGGTGCGGGTGGCCGGGGGGATCGCGTCGTACACGGCGGACGCGATCAGCGGGTGGACGAACTCCAGGGTGTCGGTGGCTCCGTACCCCGACCCGGGGGAAACCGTGTCGGTCAGGATGCGGGCCGCGCGCAGGTGCTCGGCGCAGCGTCCAGCCTGCTCGGGGTTCATGCCGGCGAGCAGGGCGGCGAGGCCCGGTTCGATGCGGGTGCCGAGGATGGCGGCGGCCCAGGCGAACCGGGTCGCGTCGGTGCCGAGCCCTTCGAGCCGGGTGACCAGGCCGCGGCCGCGGGCGGACCGGTTCAGCGCCCGCAGTTCGACGGCCGCCCTCTCGTCGGGCTGGATCGCGCTGTCCTGGACCTTGGCCAGCAACTCGACGGTCTCGTACGGGTTTCCGCCGGTGACCGCCCACACCTCGCGGCAGAACGGGTCGTCGGCGTGCCCGCCGACCGTGGCGCGGGTGAGGCTCGCGGTGGCGTCGGGGGTCAGGGCGCGCAGCTTGGTGGCGCCGGGGCGGGCGGCGGCGGCCACCGCGTCCAGGCAGGCGGCCGCGCGCCCGTCCGCGGCCTCGCGCTGCGCGACGACGACGAGCACCGGCAGGTCGTCGAGGCGCTCGGCGAACGAGGCGAGCCACTCCAGGGTCTCCAGGTCGGCCCAGTGCGCGTCGTCGATGAGGAGCACCAACGGCCAGTGCAGGCGGGCCAGTCGGGACGCCGCGACGACGAGGCCGTCGCGCACACCGTGCGGGTCGGCCTGGCGCCCGGTGGGCTCGGCGATGCCGAGGGCGGGGCCCGCGATGTCGTACCAGTCGCCGAAGTATTCGCGGGCCTCTTCCTTGGAGAGCGCCACGAGGGCGGGCTGCAGGAGTTGGCGTACGACGTTGAAGGGGACGGACGTGACGGTCTCGCCGCCCCGGGCCGACCACACGGTGGCCCGGCCCGCCGCCATCTCGCGCACGTGGGCGAGCAGTGCGGTCTTGCCGAGGCCTGCCTCGCCCTTGTAGACGACGAGGCTGCCGGCGGCCGCGGAGCCGCCGTACAGATCGTCGAGCGCGCGCCGCGACGTCGAGTTCGGACTCTCTCTCCCACAGGTGAGGGCCAGAGGGCGCGGCGTCGGCGTGCCGTCCCTGGGTCATCCCGCAGCCTCCCGTTGTCGTTCCCGGTGGTGTCCCGGTGTCCGGTCGCAGCCGGTCACATGGGGCGATCGGCGTACTGGTCACGAGACTAGTCCGCGAGGCCCCGCCTTCGTGGGGCGTCTCGGCAGCCGGTGCCATTTGGTCGGAGATGGGGGTTCGCCGGCGGTCGCCCGGGGCCGCCGGGTAACGATCCCGACCGCGGGGCGGACCCTCTCATCCCCTTTTCAGGCGGGCCTCATACTGTTCCGTCCATGACGTCGCAGACTCCCGCAGGCTGGTATCCCGACCCGGGGCAGATACCCAACGGCCCGCGCACCGAACGCTGGTGGGACGGCGCGCGCTGGACCGACCAGACCCGCCCCGCCACCACCACCCCGCCGCAGGCACCGCAGCCGCAGGCACCGCCCCAGCCCCCGGCACAGTTCCCGCAGCAGCAGGCCTCACCCGGTGGCACGAATCCGGCATATCCCAACTACCCCGGCCATCCTGGCCAGTTGCCGCCGACGTCGCGCGGCCGGGGCCGGATCGCGATCGCCGCGGGGATCGCGGTCGTGGTGCTCGCGGGGATCGGCACGGGTGTCTACGCGCTCACGTCGGGCGGTGGCGGCGACGGCAAGAACGACAAGGCGGGCTCGCGGTCGCAGAGCCCGAAGGAGGCGAACCCCGAGAAGCCCGGCGGCCCCGGCGGCGGCGACGGCGAGAGCCCCACCCCCGACGCGCCGGGTGCCACCCCGCGCGCGCCGCTCGACAAGGGGTACGCCACCGACGTCGCCAACGGGGTCGCGATCCCGGTCATCAAGAACTGGACCGGCACCGACGGCGCGGGCGTCGCCGGCATCACGGTCGGCCCGTACCCCTGCCCCAACTCGAAGGACGACGTCTGCGTCAAGGGCGGCGCCTCCACCTCGTCGGCGAAGCGCCTCAAGCTCGACGCGAAGACGGCGAAGGCGGCGGCGAAGGAGGACATCGCCAAGAACGCGAAGTCGTCCTACGGCGGCAAGATCTACCAGGGGATCACGGGACACAAGCAGCTGTTCGCGAAGGCGGTCACGGTCGCCGGACAGAAGGGCTACCGGATCCGCTGGAGCGTCGAGACGAAGTCGGGCGTCGACGCGTGGGTGGAGTCGGCCGCCTTCCCCTCGCCCGCCAACCCGGACAAGCTCGTCGTGCTGCGCGCCGGCGTCGACATGCCGCGCACCGCCGCGGACAAGGCGAAGGGCCCGGACGCCGGGGCCATCGACAAGATCCTCAAGGGCATCAAGAAGGCCTCGGTCACCGGCGACGGCGACGCGGGCAAGAACGTCTGAGCAGTAATACGGCCGGGCGGGTCCCCCTCCGCTCAAGGAGGAACCCGCCCGGCCGGGGTGCGCGCCGCCCCCGTCCCCACGGTGCGGCGCGGGCAGGCCACCGGTCGGTCATCCCTGCGACCGGCGGCCAACCGTTCAGGTGGCCCGACCCTCCCGGGTCAGGCCGAGTCCGGGAACCAGCACGCTCTCGACGAAGCGGACCAGGTAGTCCGCGTCGGCCTCGCGCCCTTCCAGGATCGGCCGGCTGCGCATGACTCCGAAGAGCTGCGCGGCCAGGTAGGGCAGCGCGGGATGGTCCGCGGCGATCTCGCCGCGCGCCACCGCCCGCTTCACCATCGCGTCGATCGACGCGAGCTCCGGCTCGATCAGCGCCTCGCGCAGGGCGCCCTTCAGCTCGTCGTCCTGGAGGGCGGCGTGCCCGAGGGCCTGCACGAGCACCGTGTCCGGCTTGGCCTGCGACGCCGCGTTGCGCGCGGCGGTCACGAGGTCCCCCGCGAGCGTACCCGTGTCGGCCGTGAAGAACTTGGTGCAGCGTCCGGCCCGCAGCGCCGCGGCCACGAGCTGCGGCTTCGTCTTCCACTGCCGGTACAGCGTGGACTTGCTGCAACAGGCCTGCGCGGCGACACCCTCCATGGTGACAGACCCGTACCCCTGCTCCCGCAGCTGATCGAGGACCACGTCGAAGAACTCCTGGGCCCGCTCGGGGCTGATCTTCGAGCGGCGCGAGGCGGTGGGCGCGGCCTCGGTGGGCTTCTCTCGCGTCGTCATGGCCCTCACTCCTCGGGTCGGCGGCAGTGTCGATGAGATCACACCGGCCTATCGATACGCCAGTGTACCGGTACGCCATCGTATCGGTACACTGGCGTATCGATGAACGGGAACATGCGGGAACCGGAACAGCACGCCGTCCGGCCACCCCTGATACGCGAGCTCTTGCTGATCGTGGGACTTTTCCTCGTCTACAAGCTCGGGCGGCAGCTGGCCAACGGCCACACCGCCGAGGCCTTCCACAACGCCGACCACGTGTGGAGCTTCGAGCGTGCCGTGCACCTGCCCGGCGAGGGCGCGGTGCAGGACGTCCTGCTGAGCAGCGACACCCTGGTGCACGCCGCGAACGTCTATTACGCGTCCGTGCACTTCCCGGCGACGATCGCGCTGCTGGTCTTCCTCTACCTGCGCCGCCCGCGCCACTACCTGTGGACGCGGCGCGTGCTCGCCGCCCTGACCGCGGCGGCCCTCGTGCTGCATCTGACGTTCCCGCTGGCCCCGCCGCGGATGCTGGGCGCCGCGCACCTCGTCGACACGGCGCAGGTCTACGGCCCCTCGGTCTACGCCGCCAAGCCCGCCACGGACACCATGGCCAACCAGTTCGCCGCGATGCCCTCGCTGCACTTCGGCTGGGCCCTGATGGTCGCGATCGGCCTGGTCGCCGCGACCCGCTCGCGGTGGCGCTGGCTGTGGCTGCTGCACCCGCTGTTCACGCTGCTCGTGATCGTGGGCACCGCCAACCACTACTGGCTCGACACGATCGTGGCGGCGCTGCTGCTCGGCGCCGCGCTCGCGGTGATCCGGCTGCCGCGCGCGGTCGACGCGACCGGCTTCTGGCGCCACCTGTTCCCGGTGCCCGCGACCGCGCCGCACATCGTGGAGTCCCGCCGCACGCCGACGCCGTGGACGCCGACGCCGACCATGTTCCGTACGCCGCCCGACGCGCTCACGGCCGCCGATGTCCTCGGCTCGGCGACGCCGACACACGTACCCGTCGAGGTGATCCCCGCTCCGGCCTCCACCTCGGCGGCGAACGCCCCGGAGCCCGCCGCGAGCCTCGCGACCGGAGCGGCACGATGACCGCCACGCTCCTCGCCGTCGCACTCTCCCTCGTCTCCGCCGTCGCCTACGCCGCCGCGGCCGTGGCCCAGGAACGCCTCGCCGCCAGGTCCGGGGCGGGCGTGCTGCGGCTGCTCGGGACGGGCACCTGGTGGTGGTCGGTCGGGCTGAACGCCTCGGCCGCGCTGCTGCACGTCGCCGCGCTCAAGTACGGTCCGCTCACCCTCGTCCAGCCGCTCGGCGCGCTCACCCTCGTCGCGGCGGTGCCGCTGGGGGCGCGGGTGGCCGGACGGCATGTCACGGCGGGCGAGTGGCGGGGCACCGCGCTCACGCTCGCGGGCCTCGCCGCGCTGCTCGTGACGGCGTCGGGCCCCGCCCCCGACGACACGCTCTCGCTGCCCGAGGCGCTCGGCGTGGCCGGGGTGACGGCGGCGCTGATCGGCGTGCTCTCACGGCGCGGCGCGAAGCCGGGCCTGCGGCACGCCACCGCGTCCGGGGTCGCGTCGGGCGTCGCGTCCGCGCTCACGCAGACCGTGACGGTGGCGGTCACCGACCGCACGGGTCCGCTCCTGGACGTGCGGGTGATCGCGGTGGCCATGCTGGTCGCGGCGTTCGCGGCGGGCGGCCTGCTGCTCTCGCAGACGGCCTACCAAGGCGGCCTCGGCGCACCGCTCGCGATGGTGACCCTGGCGAACCCGGTGGCGGCATCGGTCATCGGCCTGGCGCTGCTGGGCGAGCGCCTTCAGGGCGGCGCGGCGGGCTGGAGCCTCGCGGCGGTGGGCGCGATCCTGGCAACGGGCGGCGTGGTGTTGCTGACCCACACTCAGTATCAAGCCCCGCCGGCGATTGAGGCGCGGGGTCCGGGGCAGAGCCCCGTGACCGCGACCCCGTAGGACCGCAACGCGGACCGGTCACCCCAACCCGCGGGAGTCCTGCTTCAACGCCGTGTCCACCGTGAGCGCCGTCGCCACGACCAGGCTCAGCAACGGTTCCGGCAACTGATAGTGCACCTGCAGCACATAGTTGTCCGCGGTCGTGAACATCGTCTTGGCGAGCCCCTCCCACGTCTTCGTGATCCGTGCGACCTCGTGGTTCGCGTGGTCGACGATCGCGAAGTTCCAGGCCCGCCAGTTCTCCGCCTTGATCGCACCGACCTGCTGCCCGTTCGCGGTCATCGCGAAGTTGATCTTCCCGATGGCGTTCTGCTGGACGATCTCGCCGACCGGCGAGCCGTCGGGGCGCTCCACGAGCACCTTCGACTTGATGAACTTGGCCGGCCGCGTGAGCACCAGGTGCGGCTGCCCGTACGCGTCGCGGATCTCCAGCCGATGCGTCATGTACTGGTCGACGCTGGCGACGAAGCGCAGCGCCTTCTTCATGGCGCTCTGGCCGACCTGGACGACGGAGCCCAGCTGGTTGCCGTGCTGATCCATGACGCTGTACTCGTTCGTCAGCTCGATCAGCTTGGCCTTCTGGTTCACCACGAGGACCGGCTCGGTGAACAGCGTGCCGCCGCCCTGCGCGTGCTGCTGCGCGGGAGCCTGCTGCTGCGGCACCTGGCCCGCTGCCTGCGCCGGGGCCTGTGGCTGGGCCTGTGCCGGGGCGGCGTGCGTGTGCTCGGTCCACTGGGCGCCGTCCCACCACCGCAGGGACTGGGGCGTTCCCTGCGGGTCCGGGTACCAGCCTGCGGGGATGTTCGAATGCGTCGTCACCCACGCACAGTACCGCGCCGCCCCACCGGCGCTTCCAGCCTCAGCGCACCCCCTCCCACAGCCCCCGTTCCGCCGCCCGCGGGTCGTCCTCGACGCGGCAGGCGCCCGTGTCGAACACCATGGTCGACCTCTTCCCCTCCGGGTCGTACGCGGCCCAGCCCGGGTCCCCGGACGCGGCGAACGCGACCCACGCGCCGTGCATCGCGCGCGCCAGGTCCGCCGGGGCGTCCTTGCCCGCGAGCGCCGCGTAGTCCGGGTCGTCGACGCGGTCGAAGACGAAGCCGAGCTCCAGGGCGTGGCAGGCGCCGAGCTCGCCGCCGAACTGCGAGGACCGCCAGGCGAACTCGTAGACGTGCGAGCCGGGCACGGACTCGGCGAGCCGCACCGCGGGGATCCGCCAGAACCAGTCGGTGACGACGGCGTCGAGAAGTTCGCCGGGGCTCGCGTCCGGCCGGCTCGCCCGGTACCCCGCGAGGTCGGCGCCGAAGGCCTCGGCGCCCCGCTTGAGCCGCTCCTCGCTGATGGTGGTGAAGCGCCCGGTCGGCACCATGTAGAGCCGGTTCTCCTCCCGGTTGCTGCCGACGAGGATGTCCACGCCCAGGTCGGGACCCGGCAGCGTGCGCTCGTCCGCGACCGGCTCGAAGACCATCCCGTTCAGCGCCGCGTCGCCCCAGACCGCCGGGTCGGGCCGCCGCCGGAACTCGTCCGACAACGCGCCCTGCGCCGCCACCAGCTCCGGCAGCGGCACCGCCGCGAAGGCCTCCGCGGTGTGCGCCACCCCGAGCCGCTCCGCCAGCCGCTCCCCGATGCGGCGCGCGGTGTCGGGCCGCACGAAGTGGTGGCAGGCCCCGCTCTGCAGGATGGCGCGCCGGAACAGGCCGCGGGCGCGCGGCTCGACGAGCAGCCGGCCGATCGCCACGCCGCCCGCCGACTCTCCGAACACGGTCACCCGGTCCGGGTCCCCGCCGAACGCCGCGATGTTGTCGCGCACCCATTCCAGCGCGGCGATCATGTCGAGCAGTCCCCGGTTGTCGGGCGCCCCCGGCAGGTGCAGGAACCCGTCCACGCCGAGGCGGTAGTTGACGCCGACGAAGACGACTCCGTCGCGGGCGAAGGCGTCGCCGCGGTAGCCGGAGGAGTTCGCGGAGCCGTTGGAGAAGGACCCGCCGTGCAGCCACACCATGACGGGGAGGCCGGCGCCCGGGCCCGGCTCCGGGGTCCAGATGTTCAGGTTGAGGCAGTCCTCGCCGTCCTGGCTGGTCTCCGGGATCAGCGCGTCGAACGGCGGGGCGTACGGGGCCTTGGGCGCGGTCGGCCCGTACTCGGTGGCGTCGCGTTCCCCGGTCCACGGTTCGGCGGGTTCGGGCGCGGCGAAGCGGCGCGGGCCGAACGGGGCGGCGGCGTACGGCACTCCGAGGAAGGCGGCGATCCCGTCCTCGATGCGGCCGCGCACGGTTCCCTGCCTGGTGACTGCGGTGGCGTCGGTCATACGGTGCGGCTCCCTCGGCGCTGGCGGGCGGCCGGCCCGGTGGGCGGTCGGCCACTCCTGTCGTACCCCCAGGCCACCGCCCCGTAAAGATCACTGCGGGGTCGTGTCAGCCACACCCCGCGCCGCCGAGGGCGCAGCGGCCGTCCTCGCCGGCCGCGGTGACGGGCCCGAAGGGGCCGCCCGCGAGCCACTGGGCGACGGCGCGGCCGATGGGCTGCCCCGTCTCGATCTCGATGAAGCCGAACTGGCCGGACTGGTTGCACTCAAGGAACCACCAGATGCCGTCGGCGTCCTCGGCGAAGTCGAATGCCCCGTACGCCAGTTGGGCGCGGGTCAGATAGGCCCGCACCGCGTCCGCGACGCGCCGGGGCACGGGTATCGGGCGCCAGGGGCCCGCGGCGGCGTCGAAGCGGACGTCGTCCACGGTCGCCTCGTCGCTGTGCGGCGCCTCCTCGGCCTCCGGCGAGCTCGACGCGCGTGCCGCGAACAGCCGGTCGCCCACGCAGGTCAGGCGGATGTCCGCGGCCCTGCGCACCCGGCGCTGCAACAACGTCGGCCCGTTCGCGACGTCCTGGTAGTCCTCGCCCGGGCGCACGCGCGTGGTCGGCACGGCGAGCCCGGCCTCGTCGGGGTGCTTCCCGGAGACCGGCTTCACGATCAGGTCGGGGTACCGCTCGGCGAACTCACGGGCGGCGCGCGGGAAGGTGGTGATCAGCGTGGCGGGCACGGGGAGGCCGCAGGCGCGCGCCAGCCATAACTGCCACGGCTTGTAGCGGGCCTGGCGGGCGGAGTCGGGGTGGTTCATCCAGCGCGCCTCGGTGCACCGCAGCATCCCGTACAGGGACTGCGAGGCCTCCTCGGTGAGCCAGGACGACGCGGCTTCCGCGCGGGCGGCGGGCACGCCGGGGCGGCGCACCCAGATCGAGCGCAGGCCGCTCATGCTGACGACCCGCCCACCGACCGAGAGATGGCCGTGGAACGCGCCGTGCGCGAACTCGCCCGACACACCGACGCCGCCCGGGAGTTCGGCGGGGTCGAGGCGCAGGACGGGGATTCCATTGGCGTTCAATTCGACGACGGCCATGTCGGCCGTCACATCCTGTTCACTCGTCAGGATCAGCACGGTCATTTCCGCAGGGCCGTTCAGTCGTCGAAATGGGTTTTCGAGCCCGCGGTGGAGGTGGTGGCCGCGAACTCCCGCAACACTGCGTAGTCACGTGCCGCCACTGCGCCGTCGGCCAGCACGTTCAACTGCAGTGTCGCGTCGTACATATACGGCGCTCTGACCTCTGCCTCTCGCGTGGGGCGGGCATAGTTCAGTGCGAACGGTCGCATGAGCTCTCCTAGTTGGGGGTTCGCCAAGTCAAGCGCATGGTGACTCTCCGACGTCACACCTCCAGCGAATTTCTCGGTCTCGTTTTGGGTAAGACGCGTCACACCCAGGAGGAGTTCATTCCGCCACGCAGCGTGATGACGCAACGTCAGGCAGGTAATGACCGGGCATTGCAGGGGCTTTGCGGCCACTCCACCTATACGGCGCCTTTACAACCCTTTACATCTCTGGGCGCGGCCGTACGGCGACAATCCGCCACCCTGTCCGAACATCCCCTGCGCGCACCGGTCGTGGGGCAGGGTGATCCCATGACCCGGCACAAGAAACGGCACAAAAGACGCTCCGCGCTGACCCTCGCCACCGCCCTGGGCGCTCTGACGCTCGGCGCGACCACGGCGTCGGCCGCCCCCACCTGGACCGAGACCGGCACCTCGCACGTGAACTCGCTGACGGGCAGCCAGGGTCTGGCGTCCCGCGCCGACGGGACGCTCCTGTACCGGGGCCTCGGCTCGATCCCGCTGTCCCTGCGCGTCGCGGGCTGGACGCACGTGGGCGACCCGGACGTGGCGCAGGGCTACACCTTCGACGCGTACCAGGGCGGCGACTCGGCGACGTCGAAGATGTTCGCGGCGACGTCCCCGTCGGGCAAGCGCACCACCTACGAACACGCCCTGGACCCGGGCGAACTGCTCAACAACTCGTTCGCCTCCGTCTCGCCCGACGGTCAGTGGCTGGTGTCCGGCGAATGGGGCACGGGGGACACCCTCCAGGTCTTCCCCACGCCGGTCCTGAACCCCTCCGCGCCCGGACCCGGTTCCGATCTCCCGCAATCCGGCCGGATATCGCTCGACAAACCGGTCACGAACATCCAGGGCTGCGACTTCACCGACGCCACCCATCTCCTCTGCTCGTCCGACGCGGCGACCAAGGAGGTCCTCGACATCGCCCTCGACCGCCCCCTCGACGGCGCCCCGGTCACCGCCCACGTGACCACCGCCTTCGCCATTCCCCAACGCAGCGTCTGCAAGGGCACGTTCGAGTCCGAGGGCATCGACTACGACACGACACGGAAGACCCTCCGCGTCGAGATGGTCCCACCGGCCCCGTGCCTGGTGACGACGGCCGTGATCGCCTACGCGCGCGGGTGATCCGCGGGGCATCGTTAGCCACGCTCAACGTGCCTTTAGGGATCGATCATTGTTGGCGTCCGGCGGAGGCTGCCAGCGTGTCGGGGCAGGAGGCCACCGCCTCCCCGCCCCGACACCCGAGGAGCCCCGCCATGCCCCGCCGCGAACAGGTCGGCTTCACCCGCGATTCGGCCAAGCTCGCAGGACACCTCTTTCTGCCCGACGCTCCGTCCACCGGCGACGGCGACGCCGCGCCACCACCCGGCGTCCTGGTCGCCGGCACCTGGACCAGCGTCAAGGAGCAGATGGCCGACCGCTACGCCGAGGAACTCGCCCGCCGCGGCTTCGCGGCCCTCTCCTTCGACTTCACCGGATACGGGGCGTCCTCCGGTGAGCCCCGCGACGTCGAGTCCGCCGCACTGAAGGTCCAGGACCTGCGCGCGGCGGCCGACTTCCTGAGCGGCCACCCGGCCGTGGCCGAGGGGCCGTTGGGCGTCCTCGGAGTCTGCGCGGGCGCGATGTACGCGAGCGCCTTCGCCGCCGGGGACCCCAGGGCCCGCTCGCTCGCCCTGGTGGCACCGTGGCTCCACGACCGGCGCATCTGCGAGGAGAACTACGGCGGTCCGGAGGGCATCGCGGCGAAGAAGGCGGCGGCCGCCGGGGCCCGGCGCGCGTACGAGGAGCGTGGCGAGGTCGCCTACGTGCCCGTGGTGAGCGGCAGCGACCCGGACGCGGCCATGCCGTTCGACATCGACTTCTACCTGAACCCGGAGCGCGGCGGGATCGAGCGGTGGCCCAACCGGTTCGCCGTCATGGCCTGGACCGAGTGGCTGGACCTGGACGCCGTCGCGCTCGCCCCGCGGGTGACCGTTCCGACATTGCTCGTACACAGCGAGGACGCCGCCATCCCGGACGGTGCGCGCCGCTTCCACGAACAGCTCGCGGGCCCGGGGGACTTCCTGTGGACCGAGGGCACCCAGTTCGACTTCTACGACCAGGCGCCCCAGGTCGACTTCGCCGCCGACGCGACCGCCGAGCACTTCGCCCGCACCCTCTGACGCCTCCGAGCCCAAGGAGCAAGACATGTCCGACCTGTCCGAGACCAAGCTCGCGATCGCCGAGACCTGCACCAGGATGGCCGTGCACGCGGACCGCCGCGAATGGGGGCTGCTGCGCGGCCTGTTCGCCGACAAGGTGCTCCTCGACTACACGAGCCTGGGCGGCGGCGAACCCGTCCAGCTCACCCCCGACCAGATCGTCGACGCCTGGTCGGCGACGCTCGGCGGGTACGACGCCACCCAGCACCTGATCGCCAACCAGCTGGTCCAGGTGGACGGCGACCGCGCCGTGTGCACGGCCTCCTTCCAGGCCACCCATCGGCTCGCCACCCCGCACGGGTCCCCGCTGTGGACGCTCGGCGGCGACTACCGCTGGGAACTGACCCGCGCCGGCGCCCGCTGGCTGATCAACTCCGTGGTGATGACGGCGACGTGGGGCGACGGCAACAAGGACCTCTCCGCACAGGCCGCCGGCTGACACGCGCCTCGACCGAACCCGCCTCAGGAGTGCCCTGGTGAAACCCACGCCCACGTCCGCTGCCGCTTCCGAGGCCGCAGCCGCTCCCCCGGTGACACCGGCCGGCGGCTCCCGCGTCGTCCTCGGCGCCGCCCTGCTCGGCTTCTTCCTCATCTCGCTGGACGCGCTGATCGTCACCGTGGCCCTGCCCGACATCGGCCGCAGCCTCGGCGGCGGCATCTCCGGCCTGCAGTGGGTGGTCGACGGATACGCGCTGCTCTTCGCCGCGCTGATGCTCTCCGCGGGCGCCCTCTCCGACCGCATCGGCGCGCGCCGTGCGTACGGCGGCGGCCTCGTCCTGTTCGCCCTGGCCTCCGCCGCCTGCGGCCTCGCGCCGAACCTCGGCGTGCTGGTCGTGGCACGCCTGGTGCAGGGCGGCGCCGCGGCCGTCATGATGCCCGCCTCGCTCGCCCTGGTCCGCCAGGGCTTCCCCGACCAGGCGAGGCGGGCCCGGGCGATCGCCGTCTGGACCGTGGGCGGCGCCATCGCGGTGGCGGCGGGACCGGTCCTCGGCGGGGCGCTCACCGCGACCGTCGGCTGGCGGTGGATCTTCTACGTCAACCTGCCCGCGGCCCTGTTGGCGCTGGCTCTGCTGACCCGGGTCCCGGCCTCCCCGCGGCGGCCCGCCCGCCTCGACCCGGTCGGGCAGATCACGGCGGTCGCCGCGATGGGCTCACTGACGTTCGGGGTGATCGAGGGCGGCGACCAGGGCTTCGGCCGGCCGCTCGTCGTGGCGTCGCTGCTCGTGGCCGTGGCGGCGGCCGCGGTCTTCCTGCTCGCGCAGGCCAGGGGCGCCCACCCCATGCTGCCCCTGCCGCTGTTCCGCTCACGGGTGGTGGCGGTGTCCCTGCTGGTCGGTTTCATGCTCAACGCCGCCTACTACGGAGGGGTGTTCGTCTTCAGCCTCTACTTCCAGGAGCAGCGCGGGCAGTCGGCCCTGCACACGGGTGTCCTGTTCATTCCGATGACGGCCCTGGTCGCGGTGGTGAACCTCGCCTCGGCGCGCCTCGCCGCGCGGTTCGGACCACGCGTCCCCATCCTGGCGGGCCAACTGACCGGAACCGCGGGCCTGTTGGCGCTCCTCACCGTCGGCCCGCACACCGGTGTGTGGACGGTGGCGGCGCTCATGGTGCCGGTGGGCCTCGGCGGCGCGCTCGCCGTCCCGGCCCTGACCGCGATGCTCCTCGACGCCGTCCCCGCCGACCGGGCCGGCACCGCCTCCGCCGTCCTCAACACGGGCCGCCAGATCGGCGGGGCGATCGCGGTGGCGGTCTTCGGCGCGCTGCTCGCGGGGGCGGGCGCCTTCGCGGCGGGTATGCGGTGGAGCATGCTGGTCGCGGCGGCCGGTCTCGCCGTCACCGCCGCGGCGACGCTGACGCTGCCGCATCACCGAGCCGCGGCAGCGTCGCCGCGGCGGTGACCGCGCCGACGAACGCCCGGAGTACGGCCGAGTCCCCCGCACCCCGCCACATCAGCACGTACTCGACGGGCGGCGCGCCGTCGAACGGGACGAACACCAGCTCGGGTCGGCCGAAGTACTCCCCCGCCCTGACGGTGGCGACCGTGGCCCCGCGGCCCGCGCCGACCAGTGAGAGCACCCCCTCCCAGTCGACCGCGCTCGGCCCGTGCTCGATGCGTCGCCCCGCGGGAGTACGGCGAGGGAAGAATGCCTCACTCCAGGCCCGGGACACGCCTGTCGCCGTGACCAGCGGCAGGGCGGCGAGGTCCTCCAGTGACACCGTGTCCCGTGCCGCCAACGCGTGCGCGACGGGCACCACCAGGGCGCGCCGCTCGGAGAACAGCAGCGGCCCCACCGTGATACCGGGATCCTCGACGGGCAACTCGGCGACCAGCAGGTCGACTTCCTCGTCCCGAAGCGCCGCGACGGCGATGTTGTACGTCACCCCCCGCAGTTCCACGCCACACCGGGGATGGAGGGCGGAGAAGGCGTCCGCGGCCTCGACGAGGAGTGCCCCGGACCACGGAGCGGTGAACCCGACACGCAGCACACCGCCGATCCCCCGGCAGGCCGCCGAGGCGTTGGCGACGGCCTGCTGCAACTGCTCGTAGGCGGGGCGCAGTTCGGCGTGCAGCTGCTCGCCGACCGGGGTGAGCACCACTCGACGGTTGCCGCGGTCGAACAGCGCACCGCCGATGCGGCGTTCCAGCTGCTTGATGGTCTGGCTGACCCGGCCGGGCGACACGAGGAGACGCTCGGCGGTGCGTGTGAAGTGCAACTCCTCGGCCAGGGCCAGAAACGTCTCGATCTCATACCGCTCCACTGCCCCCACCCACCCGTCAACGGTCCCGCCGCCGAGTAAATGCGCACGCGAGCGCGCCTGTCCAGCCGCTTTGCCGAACCCGGACGATCACGCCCGCCGCACGCCCCGTACCACGACGGTCAACCGCGCCGAAATGGAATTTTCCCGCACATTGACCGCCTGAATTCACACTGAATTCTTACCCTCCTCAGGCACCCGAATCCTGATTGGCGAGAATCGAACTCGCCATGCCATCCTACCGACCATGACGACAGGCCAACTGCAGCAGGACCTGCCGATATCGGCCCCTGCACGAAATGCGCTGAGCAAGGTTCCGGAAGTGACGGTCTACTTCTGGATCATCAAATTGCTGACCACCGGAATGGGCGAAACACTCTCGGATTATCTGGCCCACATACTCGACCCGATGATCGCCGTCTGCCTCGCGGGCGCGGCCCTCCTGGTCATGATCGTCGTACAGTTCACGGTCCGCCGCTACGTCGCCTGGATCTACTGGACCACGATCGTGATGGTGAGCGTCTTCGGCACCATGGCGGCCGACGTGCTGCACGTCGGCCTCGGCGTCCCCTACGTCGAGTCGGCCCCCGCATTCCTGGTCATCCTGGCCGCAATTCTCTGCCTCTGGTACGCGTCCGAGAAAACGCTGTCCATTCACAGCATTCGCACGCGTCGCCGCGAGGGATTCTATTGGGCGACCGTTCTTGCGACTTTCGCGCTCGGCACCGCGGCCGGAGATATGACGGCCGGAACTCTGGGGCTCGGCTACGTCGGTTCGATCGTCCTTTTCGCCGTCGCGATGGCCGTGCCGGCTCTCGGCCACTGGAAGCTCGGCCTGGGCGCCATTCCCGCGTTCTGGTTCGCCTACATCGTGACGCGGCCGCTCGGCGCGTCGGTCGCGGACTGGATGGCGACCTCGACCGCCCACGGCGGCCTGGGCCTGGGCACCGGCCCCGTCAGCCTGTACTGGCTGATCGCCATCCTCGGTTTCGTCGGCTATGTTGCGGCCACGCGAAAGGACGTGGCCTGACCGCACAAGGGCTCTGACCCACCGTCAGGATCATGGCAGAGACGATCAGGACCTCGGCGCCGCCCCGGCACCCCGTTCGACAGCTGATGGCCGCCTCCGTCGGCAATGCTGTCGAGTGGTACGACTGGTTCTCTGAAACGGGCGCGCGGACAGCGCCAGGACACATTCTCCTGCCGGGTCGAGGTTGCAGGTGCGGCAAGGCAAGACTGCAGAGGTTTCGTCCTACTCGACGCCAGGCTTGGCGAACCTAGCGATTCCGGGGCGGCCCGTACGGCTTACCCGCGGGGCGGGGAGCACGTCACCGCCCCGCGGACGGACGACACGTTCCCCGGACCGTCCCCGCAGGTGTGGGGGCACTATTCCCGGCCTGCACCACTGCTAACGGCACGGTTGCAGCACAGCTTGGCCGACACCACGCCGACATCGACTTGGCGCACCGAATCGGCGTCATCGCCCAAGCCCATGACGCCGAGTTTCTCGACGGATAGCCGGGCATGACGAAGCGCTCCTCCCGCCCGAAGGCGAGTGGAGCTACTTCAGTTGGCGACTTCGTACCCCAGGGCAGGGTCCCTCGGATGAATTCCCTGACGAGACAGCGGGCGGGAACTGATGAAGGGTTGATGGGACCGCTCCCACTTCATTGCGAAGTGGTGAGCAATTCCCCCGCTGAAAGGAGCATCCGAATGCGTCGTCACGTTCTACGTGCTGCCGGCCTTGCCGTGGCCGCAGCCGCTCTCTCCATCGCTTCGCCTGCGATCGCCCAGGCTCACGCGGCAACCGGTCACGTCGCCTCGAAGCCGTCCGATGGCGATGACTACCGACGTTGCGTGCAGGCCGGTCTGAACTTCGGGATGCCGGCTGACCAGGTCTTCAAGAGCTGCATGTACGCGCTCGACCGGTAATTCGGCACCGCGTGTATTGCTGGTGTCCAGGCGGACAAACGGCTCGGACACCAGCAATGCCCCATCTACTCACCGACGTAGAGCCTCGTATACAGCAACCCCGAGCGCGGTGACACTGGCCAACGCAGCGACACGATGTCCGAGTTCGTCAACGCCGTTCCCGGTCTGGTCGGTCCGTTGCAGCGCACTGTCTCGCAACACGTGATCACTGACGTGTGGTGGCGAGTAGTTTTTGGACAGATGCTCGACGCCCCCTCGAATTCGCCCCGGCGCGGGGGCGCTTCCGCGTCAGCAGAGCATGCTCTTGAACTGGCGGTGCGGCGGCGTCATCACCTGGCCGCCGGCCTGGCAGGGCCCCGGAGCGTTCCCTGGTTGTCCGGTTGCATCATGTGATGCTGTGCCACCCAGGAGACTGGGTCCAAGGTGGCGGCCGATGTGGAGGGTATGGGGCTGCATACCACCGTGGGCACGCGTATCGGCGGGCCAGGACTCGTCCGTCATCGAAAGGAGCTCGCGCGCAGCATGACCAGCAGGAGCGTTCCTCAGGCTGACCCCGCGATGGTCCCCGCTCCGTCGCCTGCCAACTCTGCACCATAGGCCGACCGTCCCGCCATCGCCATGATCAAGGCGAGCGTACTGCCCCTGACAGGCGCACCGTCCTGCGAGCCTGCGGAAAACGGACCGTCGGTCGCAGACAGACGCAACCCTCGCGTCCGTCGCTTGCTCGGCACCGTCATGTTGGAGCGTTGGAGGTACTGGGCGACGTACATCAGCGTCGCGATCGGGTAGTTGCGCTGGATCCGCAACGGTCGCCGGATATCCTCACCGTGCACGATCACCTCGCCCAGCGCCGCGACGACAGGAATCGGTGCCTTGGTCTTGCTGGTGACCGAGCAGCGAAACCGCTCGAGCGTCTCGCCGTGGTCAGCGCCGAGCTGCTCAGCGAGCCGGTAGGCGACCATGGCGTCGAAATCGAAGCGGCACCGGATCACGCCCGCCATCCAGCGCACAGGCCCCAGGCTCGCCCCTGACGTCAGATGCGCGACGACCTCGCGGACCGTGAATTCAGTGCACAGCGATCCCGTATCCCACTGCGTTTGGTTCAGCCCCGCCAGGTCCTCCGCCAGCGCCGCTCTCTCCTCATGCACCATCGCCCAAAGCTCGGACTCACCCATGGCTGTCCCTTCTGTCCTTCCTCAGCTGCTGATCGGCGCGGCTCGAGTGCCCTCCAGCTCCCGCTCCCGCTCCACTGCGGTCCGGCTCATCGAAGTGTCGACCGGACCCGGCATGTGCGGGGTACTTGGAGATCATCGAGCTCTTCACACTCAAGACCAGCAAGGACGCCGTGCACGTCGCTCCATCCTCTCCCATGCCCTTGGCAAACCCTGTGCGCGCCTTGCCTGACCGCGCCCTCCACACCCGCGGAATCCGCAGTACCCATGGGACTTCTTTGTGTCCCGGCCGAGGTGACGGACCGGCGTGATCCACGCGGTGTGCGCCACCGAGCACGCCGGGCCACGACTCCCTTGTGACGATCTGCGAATGGGCCAGACGCCGCCCCCAGAGAACTGCGTGACGCCCATGCCGACGTCGATCCTGGCGAACTCACTCGAGCCGGCGACCAGCGCCTGGCCGCCCTGGCGCGGAACACCGCAGACGAGCCGAGCGCGCTGACGCCCCACAGGCTGCCCGAACGCGAGCGGGGCCGCGCTCACCGCGCCGCGGCCCCGCAACCGCCCCACGTCAGCGCCGCCGACGCTTCGACGCGGACGGCAAGTGCTTGCGCGGAACCAAGCGCCCCGGTGGCAGCCAGGCCTACCTGCGGTCCGCCGTGCGCCACCACGACACACTGACAGCGGCGGCCCGCGAGGTCGGGGCCAGGACCAACGAGATTCCCGAGTTCCAGCCCCTACTGGAGCAAATCGCCGACGCGGGGGCCCGTGATCACTGGAAGATCGAGAACTCCGTCCACTGGATCAGGGACGTCGTCTTCGGCGAGGACGCCCGCAAGATCCGAACCCGCAACTCCCCCGCAATAGTGGCCCCCTGGGAGACACCGTCCGCAGCGCCCTGCGCGCGGTCAGCTGGATCAACACCGCCAGCGCACGCCGCGCCCACACCGACCCCGCCGCCATCCTCACTCTGCACGGCACCACATGATCAAACCGGACAAACAGGGAACACTCCGGGGCCCCCGGCCGGTCTGAGCGCCCAGCGCCTGGTAACCGGCATCGGCCAGGATCTGCAGGTCACGGCGTTGGTCGAGCAGTTCCACAAGCCCTGCGTTGCAGGCCTGCCTGGTGTCGGGGCAACTACCAGGCCGCAGGGCGCCTCCGAACAACAACTGCCCCTGGGTATCAGTGATCACCAGGACCTTAATCGCGTTCTGCTTGCTCCTGCCGGAGGCGTAGCGGTCGACTCGACCCGCCGCCCGGCCACGGCCGGTATGTCACCCCCGGGGCAACTGCACCGCGACCTCGAGGCGTGTCACGGCTACCATCCCGTCGGCGCTCCCGCGTCCTTCTATCTGTTCCACCAGTTGCCCTGCCGCCACCCTGCCGAGTTCTTCGCCGTCGACGTCGATCGAGGGCACCCCGCTCATGCCGAGTGCGTCGAGAACGGAGCGTTCCGCGCTGATCAGCATGTCGTCCGGCACTCGTACGCCTCGGCGCTCAAGTGCCGTCAGCAGCCCCAGCCCGACCGAGGTGGCGTAGGGGACCACCGCGGTGACCCCGCTGCCGAGCACGGACTCCGCGCTGTGTACTCCGGCGGTGAAGGTGGCCGGCACCGGACCGAGCACGGTCAGTTCGCTGCGCCCGACCGCAGCCTCACGGACCGCCTCGTGGCGGCGCAGGCTCTGCCAGGAGCCGTGCGGGCCGCCGAGGTACGCAATGTGCCGGTGGCCGGCCTGGGCGAGGTGGTCGATGACCCGGCCGAAGGCGCGGGCGGTATCGGCGGATACGGACGGCAGGCCGGGGACCTCTCGGTCGATGAGGAGCGTGGGGGCGAGCCGGGCCACGGTCCGCAGGTCCTCGTCACCGCCGCGCGGGGCGGTGACGAGGAATCCGTCGACCTGCCGGGCCAGCCGGGCGAACGCTTCGTGGTCGTCGGCCTGTTGGACCACCACCGTGAGTTGGACACCCGCCTCGGCCGCGCGGGCCTGCGCGCCGTTGATGATCGGAGTGAAGAAGCCGTTCTCCAGGTCGGGCACCACGAGCGCGATGAGGCCGGTGCGACCGTGTGCCAACGCCCGCGCCACCCAGCTGGGTTCGAAGCCCAGCGCCTGAGCCGCGTCATGGACCCGGTCGATGGTCGCCTGGGCGACGAGGTGCGGCCGGCTCAGGGCGCGTGACGCCGTCGACTTGGCCACTCCGGCGCGCCGTGCCACGTCGCCGAGCGTCGGCACCGGGCTCGCGCCCCCTGTGGGTTTCACCGCTACTCCTGTTCTCCGGAACTGGCCGGAGCTCGTCTGTTCTCCGGAACTGGCCGGAGCTCGTCCGCGAAAGGTCACCACCGGCCCGTCCACGGTCCGCGATCCCCGCGGAACGCCTGCGGCCCCTGAGGTAACAGTTTTTACATCAACGTCACCTCCGGGCTAGCAACGGTGACCCTTCGTCGCCTACGTTGCCTGCAACCGGTTGCCGCAACCGGTTGTCATGAGGGTATCCCTCACTCTCCGTCAAAGGAATCGAACTCCACTTATGTTCCACAGGCCCCGAGCAGGCGTGCTGTTGCTGCTGCCCGGGCTGCTCCTGATGGTGCTCGGCTTCGCGGTGCCGTCCGTCGCGATGCTCTTCGCGCCACCGGGGGTCAGTCCGCCCGAAGTGTTCCGCCGTCTGGCGCAGATGCTCACCGACGGCTACGACCTCCAGGTCATCTGGCGCACGCTGGCCTTCGGGCTGATCGTGACCGTCCTGTGCGTCGTGATCGCGTTCCCCATCGCCACGCTGCTGGTTCGCTCGACCTCCCGCTGGGCGGGCGTGTGGCTGGCCCTGGCGGTGTTCCCGCTGCTGCTGAGCAATGTCGTGCGCACCTTCGGCTGGCTGGTGATTCTCGGTACCCACGGCGTGCTGGGCCGCCTCATCACCGGCCTCGGACTGGCGCAGCAGGCCCCGCAGTTGCTGTACACGCCGCTGGCCGTCGTGCTCGGCCTGGTCCAGCTCTTCCTGCCGCTCGCCATCGTCTCCTGCTACTCGGCCGTCGCCCAGGTGGACCGGGGACTCGACGACGCCGCCCGAGGTCTTGGCGCCGGCCGGCTGCGCACGCTGTGGACCGTGATGGTCCCGCTGTCGCTGCCGGGCATCGCCGTCGCCGCCACCCTGGTGTTCGCAGGGAGCATCACCGCGTACACCACGCCCTATCTCCTGGGCGGGTCGTCGCAGCAGCTGCTCGCCACTCAGCTGTTCGTCTACGCCAACGTCACCGTCGACTGGGCCGCGGCCTCCGCGACGGCGCTCGTGATGACTGTGCTCGTCTTCGCCGTCTCCGGGCTCGGATCGGCTGTGGCACGGGCGAAGGGACGGGTGTCATGAAGGCACGTCCGATAGCCGCCGCGCTCGCCGTCCTCGGCTACGTGATCATGCTGGTGCCGATCCTGTTCGTCGTGGCGAGCGCGTTCACCTCCAGCAGCACCCTGACGTTCCCACCCGAGGGGTTCTCGCTCCACTGGTTCGGCAAGGCGGCCGCCTATCAGCCGTTCACCAGCGCGCTTGTCACCAGCCTCCTGTTGGCCTGCGCCGCCACCGCGCTGGCCCTGGCCCTCGGTGTCCCGGTCGCCCTCGGCCTGCAGCGCGGGGTGATACCCGGTCGATCCCTGCTGCAAGGGCTGTTCCTGTCCCCTCTGGTGGTCCCGGAACTGGTCATCGGTCTCGCCCTGTACCAGCAGCTGATGATCGGGCTCGGGCAGACCGCGTTCGTCGCCCTCCTGATCGGGCACGCCGTTTTGCTGATGCCCTACGCGGTGCGTGTCACGGGAGCCGCCCTCAACCTGGCGGACCCCGCTCTTGAGGAGGCGGCGCGCGGGCTGGGTGCCAGTCCGTGGCGGGCGTTTCGCACGGTCACGCTGCCGCTGCTGAGGCCCGGCGTGATGTCGGCGGGGCTGCTCGGCTTCATCACCTCGTTCAACAACGTGCCGCTGTCTTTGCTGCTCCAGAGCCGGGACTCCGGGACGCTTCCGGTCACGATGCTCGACTACGTACAGCAGTCCTACGACCCACTCATCGCCGCCATGTCCACACTCGTGCTGGCCGCCACCATCGTCGTCGCCGTCGTCGCCGAACGCACCGTCGGCTTCACCAAGATCTTCGGGGGGATCAACTGATGACCGCCGCCGCCCAATTCATCGACGTCACGCGGACTTTCGGGGACTTCACCGCCGTCGGGTCGCTCACCCTGGACATCCCGGAAGGGAAGATCACCACGCTGCTCGGGCCGAGCGGCTGCGGCAAGACGACCACCCTGCGGATGCTCGCCGGCTACACCATGCCCACCACGGGCACCATCCGCATCGCAGGGAAGGACGCCACCCGGCTGACGCCGGACAAGCGCAACCTCGGCATGGTCTTCCAGTCGTACGCCCTCTTCCCGCACATGAGCGTGGCGGACAACGTCGGCTACGGGCTGAAGCTCCGCAAGGTCCCGGCTGACGAGCGCCAACGCCGGGTGGCCGAGGCGCTGGACCTCGTGGGCCTCGGCCATCTCGCCGCGCAGCGACCCCGCAAGCTCTCGGGCGGCCAGCAGCAGCGGGTGGCGCTCGCCCGCGCCGTGGCCATCCGTCCCTCCCTGCTGCTGCTCGACGAGCCGTTGTCGAACCTGGACGCGCGGCTGCGGGTGCAGATGCGCGCCGAGATCCGCCGGATCCAGGCCGAAACCGGCCTGACCGTGGTCCTGGTGACCCACGACCAGGACGAGGCGCTGGAGATGTCCGACGTGATGGTCCTGATGCGTTCCGGGCACGTCATGCAGAGCGGCGCACCAGCCGACGTCTTTCCGCGGCCCGCCAACCGCTTCGTCGCCGAGTTCCTGGGCTACGAGAACTTCGTCCCGGCCCGCGCGGCGGGCGGTCCGGTGGACGCCGACGGCGACGCCGTCCTTACCGTGCGCCCGGAGCACCTGGAGGTCCTTCAGGGGCCCGCACCGGACGGCGCCCGGCTGACGCTGCCCGCCACGGTCACCAACATCGCCTACCGCGGCGTGGACCGGCACGTCACCGTGTCCGCGCGCGGCGGTGAGGACGACGTCACCCTCATCGCGACCGTGCGCGCGAACCACGACCGGGCCGACTGGCGCCCGGGCGACGAGGTCACAGTGTCCGCCCGGCCGGAACACGTGGTCGACCTGGCCGGCTGAACCGGCGTCCGCCCCCCCTCTTTCCCGCTCGGCGTCACCCCTCGCCCCTCGCCCCTCGCCCCTTCGGAAGGATCCCTTCGTGCGTACCGTCCCTCGGCGCCGTCGCGCCACGGTGGCCGTCGTCGCCACCGCGCTGTGCATGACCATGGCCGGCTGCTCCGCCACCGGCAGCAAGAAAGACAGCAAGACCCTCGTCGTCAGCACCTTCCCCTTCGGATCGCAGGAGCTGAAGAAGTCCGTCATCCAGCCCTTCGAGAAGAAGACGGGCTACAAGGTCGAACTCGACACGGGCACCAACTCCACCCGCCTGACCCGCCTGGAACAGGCCGGCGGCCAGTCGGACGTGGACGTCATGGTCCTGTCCGACTACTACGCCGCGCTGGGCCAGTCGAAGGGCCTCTTCCAGAAGGTCAGCGCCAAGAACGTGCCGAACATGGCCAAGCTCCGCGGCTTCGCCGTCGACAAGGCCTACGACGGCCCCGCGTACACCTACCAGCTCAACGGCACCCTTTACCGGACCGACAAGCTCGACGCCAAGACCGCCGCCGACTGGTCCGTGTACGCGGACACGAAGTACGCCAAGAAGACCGCCCTGCCCGACATCTCGGTCACCTCGGGACAGCTCACTGCCTCCGGAATCGGCGCGACGTACGGCAGCGGCCCCGACGACATCGACACCGCGTACAAGAAGCTCGGCGCCTGGGCCCCGCACACCCTGCAGTTCTACTCGTCCTCGACCGAGGTGACCAACCTGCTCACCCAGGGCGAGATCGTCGCCGCCCCGGCGATCAGCGCGTTCGCCACCCCGCTCATCAAGTCCGGTGCACCGGTGAGCTGGGTGCCACCCGCCAAGGGCAAGTACATGGCGACCAACCGTTTGATGATTCCCAAGGACGCCCAGAACCAGAAGGCCGCGAACGCCTTCATCGACTACTACCTGTCCACCAAGGCGCAGACCCGGGCAGCGGACGTCATCGGCGACCTGCCCGTGAACCCGCACGCCACGGTCCCCTCGGTACTCGGCAAGGTCGCCGGGAAAGCCGCGACCGACCCGGTCGGCGCAGGCTTCCGCACTCTGGACCCCCGCCCGATCGTGAAGCACCGCGATGCGTGGGTCCAGCGGTTCACCCGCGAAGTCAGCGCCAAGTAACCGTCGGCCGCAGGCCGGAAAGCCGACGGCCCGGCCGCACCCCCGCAGCCCCCATCCTCCACCTGACCCGCGCTTGGACACCATGACCACGCTCATCGAACGCGACCGCTATCTGCGCCAGATGCCGAAGACCGACCTGCACTGCCACCTGATCGGCACCGTACGGGCCAAGACCTTCGCCGACCTGGCCCGGCGAAGCGGGCTCGACCTGCCCGCGGCCCCCGAGACCATCTTCCGCGACGTCAACTCCCTGCCGCCGGACCCGAAACTCTACGAGAACACCCGCATCCCCGTACCCCGTGGACGCGCCGCCGACGAACCCGAAGTGTCCTACCCCCTGTTCCAGGTGTCGAAGTGGGTCGTCGAGGCCCTGCGCGACGCCGACGACCTGACCCGCATCGCCTACGAGGCCTTCGAGGCGGCCCACCACACCAGCTCCGTACGGCACCTGGAGGTGTCCTTCGACCGGGTGCCCTCACACCTGAGCTCGCTCGGCTACCGGGGCGCGGTCGAGGCGTACGCCGAGGGCATCCGGCTCGCCGAACGCGACTTCGGCATGAGCGGCCGCCTCATCGCCGCCGTCGACCGCAGCACCACCGCCGAACAGGCCCTGGCATGGGTACGCGAGGTCGTGGACCACCCACACGAATACGTCGCCGGAATCGGCCTGGACAACTTGGAGACAGCCGGCCCCCCGGAGCGCTTCAAGGATGCCTTCCAACTCGCAGGACAAGCAGGCCTGCACCGCACCGCGCACGCCTCCGAACACGCCCCGGTGGCAGCCAACACCACCACCTGCCTGGACCTGCTCGGCTGCGACCGCATCGATCACGGCTACTACGTACTCGAGGACGACGACGTCGTGGCCCGCTGCCGCGACCAACGGGTGCCGTTCGTCGTCGCCTTCACCACCTCACGCCGGTCCTGGCGCCCCTGGCGCCGGGCATCGATCGCGGCGATGGTCGACGCCGGACTGAACGTGATCCTCGCCGACGACGACCCGGGCCTGTTCCCGACCACACTCACCGACGAATACCGGATCGCCGCCGACGACCTGGGCATGAGTCTGCCGAGGCTGCGCGCCCGGGCACTCGCCGGCGTCGACGCCTGCTGGCTGCCCGACACCGACAAGACCGCCCTACGGGACCAGTTCATCGCCGAGTTCGACGCACTCGACGCGCAGACGAGAACCTCGCCCACGGACCCACCCGAGATCCACGCCAGGCAATAGTTTCCCCGACTGTCCAGCCACGAGCGCCGGTTCACCTTCGGTCTTGAGACGGCGCGCTGCTACAACCTGCGCCACGAGGGCTCAGCGACCCTGTTCCACTTGCTGAGCCGGTAGGAGCCGGCGCCGGGGGTCTTGGGGCATCGCCGATCCCGAATCCGTGCCTCCCCCGAACCACCAGTTCGTGGAGGACAGTTCACCGCGCCGTCCTTCGCCGCACACTGCGGCGATAGACGGACGGACATGAGCACCGCCCCCGTGCTGCGATCCTTGCGCGGGCTCGGGCCGTGGGACGAGGTCGGCCGACGCTTCGCTCTTTTCGTCGAGCCATGCGACGACCTAATGGGTGCGGTGCTCTCGTCCTGTCGGGGGGGGCATGAGACGTTGCAGCGTTGGCGAAACTATCGGGGCGCGGGGCGTCGACGATCTCGACGAGGCCCTCGAGGCCGCCGGGGGACCGGCGGAGCAATTGTCAGTTCCTGTGGATCGGCGCTGCCTCCTGGTTACGCGCTGAGGTGTTCGTGGAGCATCTGCCAGGTCCCGGCGTTGTTGACGAGCACGTTGGTGCCGCGGCCGCTTCCTGATCGCGGTTGGCCGTCGACGGACCCGGTCCAAGTGAACCGGTAGCGGCATACCGCGTAGTCATCGCTGTGAGCGATCCACTCCAGGTCGTCTATCTGATAGATCTCGTCGCGGATGGTGGCGAAGGTCTTGGCGATGGCGGAGAGGACGGCTTCGCTGCCATGGTGCGACCCTTCGGAGAACCAGTAGACGGCCTCTGGAGCGATCAGCGGGACGAGCTGGGTGACGTCGTGACTGTTGGTCGCCTGCTCGTAGACGTGGATGAACTCGGTGAGAAGTGCGGTGGGTTCGGGCACTGACTGGTCCTTCTCTTCCCTTCGCGATGTGACAGGCAGGAGCAGCCAGGCTGCCGTGGCCTGTTCTTGCTCGACGAGGATGCCGTTCTCGAACGGCCGGGCCGCCCGCGCCGCGAGTGACCTTCGTCCGAGTCTCACCGAGCTGAAGGTCGACTCGATCGGGTTGGTCGTCCGCAGGTGGATCCAATGTTCGGCCGGGAAGTCGTAGAACGCCAGGAGTCCCTCGGAGTCGTCGGTGATCTTCCGGACGGCCTTGGGCCACTTCGCGCCGTAGGTCTTCGTGAACGCGGCGATCGCCTTCTCTGCGTGCTTGCGGTCCTCTGCGGTGTAGATCTCCTGCATCGCCTTCTTCGCGCCGGGCTGCGCGGACTTCGGCGGTACATTCGTCATACTTCGGGCCTTGTGGACCCAGCACCTCTGGTGCCTGGCCTGCGGAAACACGTCGGACAGGGCCTTCCACAGGCCCATCGCCCTGCCCCCTACGACGAGTTCGGGGTCCGTCATGCCGCGTCCGACAGGTCACGCTCCTGGAAGGCGGCGTGATCGGCCTGCCACTGCTTGGTCAGCCGGGTCACCGTCGCCGGCGACAGGCCGGCCGTCGAGCCGAGGAACTGTTCCATCGCGGGCACGAAGTCGCCGGAGGAAAGTCCGTGCAGGTAGAGCAGGGGCAGCACCTCGCTGATCTTCGGGGACTTGCGGCACCAGGGCGGCAGGATCTTCGAGGAGAACCGCTGGCGTTCACCGATGGCCGCATCGACGCGCTTGTCGCTCACGCGCGGGGCGGTGACCTCGACGGCACCCGCGGCGGTGGTCACGGCCAGTACGGGTGCGGGCAGCGGGTGGGCTGGCTGCAGCTGCAGCTGCACGGCTTGGCGAAGGTGCCCATGCCGCGAGCGAGCTGCTTGGGGATGGAAGGCAATGTACTGACCTCGGGCTCTTGCTGACTTTTTGCTGACTCAGCGCCCGTGATTGTGGTTTTGATCTACGGCCGCACCAAACGGCACGTCCGGTCGTCCGCTGTGGGACGGCCCGGTTGACGGGAATGTTTCGACTCCGTCAAACCGCGTGTGAGCAGGGGATTTACCGGGTTAGCGTCAGGATCATGACAGAGACGATCAAGACCTCGGCGCCGCCCCGGCACCCCGTCCGACAGCTGATGGCCGCCTCCGTCGGCAACGCCGTCGAGTGGTACGACTGGTACGCGTACACGTTCCTGGCGACCTACATCGCCGATCAGGTGTTTCCGAAGGGCGCCGACAACTCGCTCGTTCCGTTGCTCGCCACTTTCGCCGTGTTCGCGGTGGGGTTCTTCATGCGGCCCGTGGGTGGGCTGTTGATGGGGGCCGTCGCCGACCGGCGGGGGCGGCGGGCCGCGCTCACCGTGACCATTCTGCTGATGGGCGGGAGCAGTCTGCTGGTCGGGATCACGCCGACGTACGCGTCGGTGGGGGTGCTCGCGCCGATCGTGCTGGTGCTCGCCCGGCTGCTCCAAGGGCTGTCCGTGGGCGGGGAGTTCGCGGCGTCGACGACGTTTCTCGTGGAGTCCGCGGGGCCGGGGCGGCGCGGACTGTTCTCGTCGTTCCAGTATGTGTCCACGTCCATCGGGCAGTTGATCGCGTCGGGCGTCGCCGCGGTGCTCGTGGCCACGCTCGCCGAGGGGCAGATGGACGGCTGGGGGTGGCGGGTGCCGTTCCTCGCGGGCGCGGTGCTCAGCCTCGTCGGGTTCTGGATCCGGCAGGGCGCGCAGGAGACGCGGAGCGAGGCGCACGAGCGGCCGGGGCTGTTCGACGCGCTGCGCCAGTACCCGCGCCAGTCGCTGCTCATCTGCGGCATCACGGCCGGCGGCACTCTGGCGTACTACACGTGGACCTCTTACCTGCCGACGTACGCGGAGCTGAACACCGACATCGACAAGTCGCAGGCGCTGACCGTGGGAACGATCTCGCTGGCGTTCTTCGCGCTGTTGCAGCCGGTCGGCGGGATGCTGTCCGACCGGTTCGGGCGCAAGCCGCTGCTGTTGTTCTTCGGGCTCGGATTCGCGCTGCTGAGCGTGCCGTTGCTGCACTCGCTGACGGGCTCCTTCGCCTCGCTGCTATTCGCGCAGTGCGCCGGCATGGTGCTACTCACCGGCTTCACGTCGATCTCGGCCGCGGTCAACGCGGAGGTGTTCCCGGCGCGGGTGCGGGCGGCCGGGATCGGGTTCCCCTATTCGCTGACGGTGGCTCTGTTCGGGGGCACGGCCCCGTACATGGGCACGCTGTTCAAGGATCTCGGGCACAGCGGGCTCTTCCCGTGGTACGTCGCCGTGCTGTGCCTCGTGTCCTCGGTCGTGTATCTGCGGCTCCCGGAGAGCGCGCACCGGGAGCTCGATCGCTGAGGGCGGTTCAGCCGCCGGATCCCTGTCCGGCGGCTTCCGCCCGCCCCCGCTCCCCCGGGGCGGGCACGGGGGCCGCTCCCGCGCGCATCATCACGCAGTCGAACTCGAGCACCCGGCCGGTGCTCTTCTCGCGGGTCACCGGGTACATGCCGGTGACCTCGAAGCCGTGGCCCTCGTACTCGGCGAGGGCCTCCTCCATGCGCGGGCTGCCCTCGTAGAGCCGCAGGAGCGCGACCTCCGACTGCAGGCCCACGAAATCGCCGACGCGCTCCCCCGCCCCGGCGAACACCTCCAGGTCGTAGCCCTGCGTGTCCATCTTGAGGTAGGGGCGGGGGTCCTGGATGCCGACGAGGGCCTGGTCCATGACGCCGTCGAGGCGACAGACCTGGATGTCCTCCGTGCGGCCCTTCGTGAACCGCTTGTACGCCGCGTTCCCGTAGTCGCTCGGGGAAAGCAGCGAGTTCATGGTGTTCCATTCGACGTGCATGGGACGGAGTTCGTCCGAACGGCCGAGTCCGCAGGGGAAGACGTGCCAGTCCGGGTCGCCTTCGGCACGCTTCCGCAATTTCTCCAGGAAGCGCGGAACGGGTTCGAACGATACAATGCGGCCTTTGTATCCGAACTGCCTGAGACGCTTTCCGTACTGTCCGACGTTCGCGCCCACGTCGAATACGCAGTTCACCCCGTAGTGGTCGAGCATCTCGGCGACGTGGCGGCCGCAGAGATAGTCGGACGCCGCCTTCTGGAAGTCCCGCTCCGCCATGCCCGACTTCCGCTGGTCCACGACGAGATGGACGCCGCCGCCCAGGCCGGTGCTGGTCCACCTCCCGTGCCGTCGGTGCACAAGGACCGCAGCTCCGGGAGCGAGGTCGATGATCTGGGCCCCGGTCCGGGAGAGGCCGTTCAGCAGTGTCCGGTACAGAGAAGCCATGGCCGACACCGTCGCAGAAACGGACCGGAACCCCGGTACGGCCCGGCCCGCGTCACTCGAAACAGTGACCCTTCGCATTCCGTGCGATATTCGTACCGTCGAGTGACCATGGGAGAGCGTTTCCCGTGAAGGATGTAAACGCCGCTAGGTCACGAGCCCTCTCCTCGGAACTGGTCCGAGCGCACGGATTGACACACCTACATGACCCCCATAAAAGTCACGGTTATCATTCCGACCCACAACACTGGCGAAGACGTCATGGTGGGCCTCACCGCACTGCGGAAACAGTCCATGCCCCGCACGGACTTCGAAGTTCTCTACGTCGACGACGGATCAACGGACGACACGGTCGCTTTCCTGGAAAGGGAATTGGCCGACGAGGACAACATGCACGTCGTCCCGATGACCAACTCGGGCTGGCCCGGACGCCCCCGCAACACCGGAGTCGACCGCGCCCGGGGCGAGTACGTGCACTTCGTCGACGATGACGACTGGCTCTCACCGCAGGCGCTGGAGCGGCTCTACGCCCGCGCCGAGGAAACCGACGCCGACATCGTGATCGGGCGCATGGCGGGACACGGACGCGGCGCCCCGCGCGCCCCGTTCGCGAGGCCGCTCGAGCGGGGGTCGGTGCGCGAGAACCCGGTGCTGCTGGGCAGCATGACCGTGCACAAGCTGTTCCGTCGGCAGTTCCTCCTCGACCACGGGCTGCGCTTCGAGGAGGGCCGGGTACGGCTCGAGGACCATCTGTTCACGCTGCGGGCCTACCTCCTGGCCAAGCAGGTCAGCACCGTGCCGGACTACACGACCTACCACTGGGTGCGGCACCGCAACGGCAAGCACAACATCAGCTACACCCCCATCGAGCCCGCCCCGTACATCGGCTCGGTGCGGCGCATCATCGCGCTGCTGCACGCCCCGGACACGCATGTGTCGGACGACGACCTGCGGCACCGGTTCACCGCCAACTGGTATGGCAGCAAGGCGCTGAAGCGGCTCACCGGGAGGGGTTTCCTCGGTCAGGACGAGGAGCGTCGCGCGGCCTGGCGGCAGGAGGTCATCGCGCTCGCCGCCGACCTGCCGGACGCCGTCGACCGTCATCTGCCGGAGCGTCTGCGCCCGCTCTCCCGGCTGTGCCGTTCCGGCGACCACGAGGGCATCCACGCCTACACCCGGTACGAGAGCGAGGTGGGGCATCTGCCGAAGGTCCAGGAAGCGACGTGGCGGGACGAGGCGCTCCACGTCCGCACGCGCACATCGCTGGTGCGGACCGACCCGGAGACGGGCGAGAGCACCCCGCTCCTGTTCCGCCGCGCGGTGCACGAGGCGCCGTCCGGCAAGAAGCGGGTGCGGTGGATCTGGCAGCCGCCCGCTCCGCTCGACGATCTGCCGGGGATCGCCCCCGCGCTCGACTTCACCCAGCCGCTCAAGCACGCCAAGGCGCAGGGCCTCGTGCACCACAAGGCGGGCGGCACCGAACTCGTCGTGACCACCGGGACCTCCGAGCTCCGGCCCACCCCGCACGAGGCGGACCCCGACCTGTGGGAGATGCACTGGGTGACGGAGTGCACCATCGACCCCGCCGGCGTCGACGAGATATCCGGGCCGCTGGAACCCGGCGCCTGGCACGTGTGCCTGCGCCTGAACGTGGGCGGCTGGCTCAGCTCGCCACGCCTGTCCGGGGTGAAACTCTCCGTGCCGGCCGACGCGAAACCCGAGACGGCCGAGCGGCAGCGGACCGCATCCGACGTCCACCACCACCCGCTGCACGGTGTCGCGAAGGTGGCCGTCCCCGTGCTGCGCCGAGTGTTCCCCGCCGCCGCGTACCAGGCGCTGCGCGACCGCTACCGGCGCCTCATCACGTCCGACCGGAGACCCGCCCCGGTCTCGGCGGCCCTGGAGGAGTTGCAACGCGCCCACCAGGCGCAGGCGGTCAGCGTTTCCAGTAGCCGCAGAACATGACGCGTCCCTTCGGTACACCCTGAGCCACCCAGTGCCGACCAAGCCCGGCGGCCAGGCCCGACTCGTCGGCGGCCAGGACGACTTGGCCGGCGCGCTCGGGCAGGTTGAAAGCGGTTCCTTCGTCGAGGAGGACGACCGTGTCGCCGGGTGCACAGGTGCGCGCCCAGGTCTCGGCGGGGCCGGCCGTGGCCGCGCCGCCGTGCGGCCCGATGGGCGCGGACCGTGTAGTTGCGCAGGACGGGGCGGGTGCCCTTGGGGCCGCCGAGGAGTTTCAGGTAGCTGAGCCTGCCCAGCCGGTCCGGGATCCGGCCGAGCGAGGCGACCGCGTCGGGGCCCGCCGGGAGGAAGAGGCGGAACCACTGATCGTGCCCCATCGGCCGGAAGTGCGCGATGTCGCCGCCGCCGAGGGTGGCGCGGACGAAGTGGGGCGAGAGGCGTTCGCTGCGCAGGACGTGGAGGCGCAGGGGGCGAGCCGAGTCGGGCCTGCCTTCAAGCTCCCGTCGTCGCCCGCAGGGCGGCGACGCGGAGCGTGCCACGCCCCGCGGCGCAGACGGGAGTTGAAGGCAGGCCCGAGGGCCTGACGCGGGTGGGGGTGATGTTGCCGCGCTGCATGGCGCCTCCGTTCAGCGGTGGGAGCGGGTCGCCGCGAAGTCGAGGAGTTCCTGGATGCGGTGGCCCACTTCGTGGGGGCCGATCGCGTGGCTGTGGAAGGCGATGCGGGCATCCTCGTACTCCTCGGCGGCGCGTTCGAGGCGCAGGACGAGGCCCCTGCGGTCGAGGCGTACGGGACGGATGTCCGCCACGTCCGACAGGTCCAACCCGCCGACCGTTTCCGCTAGTTCGACGAGCAGGTCCGCGTGGCCGGTGTCGAGGTGCGAGAGCAGTTCCGCCTCGACCCCGGCCAGCGGGTCGGGCGCCGCCGCGGCGAGTTCCGTCACATCCAGGACGCGCACCGTGTCGTCCTCGGCGAAGGCGGCCCGCGCCGGACGGAACAGCAGGGTGTCGGGGCCCGCGTTCCCGAGGCGTCCGCTGAAGGCGAGGCGGGCCCGCACCCGGTCGCGTACGACGACGGGGGCCACGTCCGTGAACTCCGCGTACGCGGCGAGGCCCGAGTGCGGCGCCGTGGCGAGCGCCGCGGTCAGCCGCGGGTCCTCGGGGTCGAGCAGGATGAGCCGGGACGCGGCGTCCACGGCGTAGAGCCCCACGCAGTCGAGCCGCAGCCGGGCCTCGGTCGTGGTGGTCAGGGTCAGGGTCAAGGTGTCGGCCGCGGCGAGGATCGTCCGCGCCCGCTCGGCGGTGGTGAGCTCCTGGTGCGCCACTGGGTTGACCATCTCCACTCCAAACTTAGGTAAGGCTCACCTTACTCGTGCGTGGGATGTGGTGTCACCCCGGCCCCCGTACCGTCATGCACCAGTCCCCCGTGGGACGAAGGTCATGCGCGCCAGGCGGACACCGCCGTGCAGCCGGACGCGCAGATCACCCACTCCCGTGCCGGTGAAGGGGGCGGCGACCGTGACGTAGTCGTACGGTCCGCCGGTCGCCGGCACCTCGACGCGACACCCGTCCGCCACGTCCACGAGTCCCTCGCCCGCGACGTCGAGGCGCACGGCCGAGACACCATCGGTCCCGAAGTCGCAGTCTTTGTAGAGGAGTTCGCCCTCGCCGGTGACGGCGTCGCCGCGGGTTTTCGTGCGGTCGACGATCTCGATGCCGCCGCTCTGCTCGTCGTACGTCGTCGCGTCCAGCCCTTCGGTGAGGACGGAGCGCGGCGCGGGACCGTCGCCGCCCACGCGCAGGGTCTCGGCGAGGCGGATGTCCGCACTGGAGGCGCCGACGAGCAGCTCGTACGGTCCGTCGGCGACGCTCCAGCGGCCGCGCGCGACGTCCCAGTGGCCGAACTCGGCGACCGGGACGACGAAGGTGACGCGCTCCGACTCCCCCGCGCCGAGGGTGACGCGGCGGTGCCCGACGAGTTGGCGGCGCGGGCGCGGCACGGAGGCGTCCACCGCGCGCAGATACAGCTGCGGCACCTCGTCGGCCGTGCGCGGGCCCGTGTTCGTGACGGTGAAGGTGACCTCCACCGTCGCGTCGTCCGGGCGGGAGACGAACAGCGCGTCGTAGGTGAACGGCGCGTAGGACAGGCCGTGTCCGAACGGGTAGAGCGGGGCACCTTGGAAGTAGAGGTACGTCTGACGCGAGCCGATGATGTCGTAGTCGAGGAGGCCGGGCAGGTCGGTGTCGGCCGCGTACCAGGTCTGCGGGAGCCGTCCCGCCGGGCTGACGTCGCCGGCGAGGACGCGGGCGAGGGCGCGGCCCGCGGCCTGGCCGCCGTGCGCGGTCCACAGCAGGGCGGGCAGTTCGGTGTGCGCTTCGGGGACGGCGTACGGGTACGAGGAGACCAGCACGAGGGCCGTGCGCGGGTTGGCGGCCCGGGCCGTGCGCCACAACTCGTCCTGGTGCGGCGGGAGTTCAAGAGTCGTACGGTCCTCGGTCTCGCGCCCGTTGATGTGCGGGTCGTTGCCCGCGAGGACGAGCACGACGTCCGCGCCCGCGGCCACCCCGGCCACGGCGTCGGTGCCGCGCTCCACGACCTCGACCTCGAACACCGTGCCCCGGTCGGCAACCTTCAGGCCGTCGGCGGCGACCGACACGTAGCGACCCGTCCCCGCGTGCCTGAGGAGGTGACCGTTCCCGTGCGGTTCGAGTGTGTACGTCTCCTGGACGACCCAGCCGCCGGGCTGCTCGGCGGAGGCCCGTACGTATCCGTCGTCGGCGACCGAGAGGTAGCGGCCGTCGGGCGCGCGGAAGGTGAGGACGCCGGATCCCCAGTCGGCCAGGGCGAGTTCGGTACCGTCGGCGGACGACGAGACATGCAGCGGCGGCAGGTCGGTGCGGCCGGTGATCAGGGCGGGATCGAGGGCCGCGCCGGACACACCGGGCGCCGCCTCGTGCCCTGCGTCGGGAACGCACACCCACCCCTCGGCGCACCGCAGCCGCACCCGGTCCGCGCCCTCCGCGTACGTGACACGCTCCGCGCCGAACCGCTCCCGCAGCCCGTCGAGGGGTGTCGAGCGGCGGATGAGGGTGCCGCTGTACCAGTCCGTCCTGCACTCGTCGGCGAGCGGGCCGACGACCGCGATCCGGGTGTCCCCGGCGAGCGGCAGCAGGCCGTCGTTCTTGAGCAGCACGATCGCCTGCTCGGCGGCCTCCTGGGCGAGCGCGCGATGGGCGTCGGTGTCGAAGTCCCGCACGTCGGCGAAGGGGTCGGTGTCGGCGAACTCGCCGAGCCGGGCCCGCACGTCCAGCTGCCTGCGCACGGCGGCGTCGATGTCGGACTCGGAGATCAACCCCTGGTCGTACGCCCGCCGCAGCCGCCCCACGATCGTCGAGGAGTCGGTGCCGTGGTCGGTGAAGCTGTCGACTCCGGCACGCAGGGCGGCGGCGACAGCCTCCTCGTGCGTGTCGAAGTAGTGCTCGGAGTCGACGAGGTTGCTGGGCGCGCCGGCGTCGGAGCAGACGAGGAGCGCCTGGTCGGTCCAGGTTCTCAACTCCTCGCGGAGATACGGCGATACGTGGTTCGGGCGGCCGTTGACGAGGTTGTAGGCGGGCATGACACCGGCCACCGCGCCGGCCTCGACGGGCCGCTTGAACGCCCGGAGGTCGTACTC
The DNA here is from genome assembly GCF_049844455.1 of Streptomyces fractus. NCBI lineage: Bacteria > Bacillati > Actinomycetota > Actinomycetes > Kitasatosporales > Streptomycetaceae > Streptomyces > Streptomyces fractus. The sequence goes on from NZ_JBMYHI010000002.1 coordinate 1,930,945, forward strand.
GTGCAGCACCCGCGGGCGCACGGAGGCGTTGGAGGTGTCCCGGTCCGTCTCGTTGTTGTGGGCGAGCCAGTGCTTGAGGACGGGGGCGGTGCGCCAGTACGCCGGGTGGTCGCCGCGCAGGCCGCGGGTGTAGGCGGTGGCGATCGCGGCGGTGAGGTGGGGGTCCTCGGAGTAGCCCTCTTCATTGCGACCCCACAGGGGGTTGCGCAGCAGATTGACCACCGGCGCCCACACGTTGAGGCCGACGCGGTCGTCGCGCCGACGCATCGCGCGGGCCTCGGCGGAGACGGCGTCGCCGATCCGGCGCACCAGCTCGTCGTTCCAGGTGGCGCCGAGGCCGACCGCCTGCGGGAAGACGGTGGCCTCCCCCATCCACGCGACGCCGTGCAGCGCCTCTTGACCGGTGCGGAACGCGGCGAGGCCGAGGTGCGGGGCGGCGGGCGCGAACTGGTGGAGCAGGGCGATGCGTTCGTCGAGCGTGAGCCGGGCGACGAGGTCGTCGACGCGCTTGCCGTCGGGGGTGGCGGAGTCGGCGCCGAGCAGGGGTCTTTCCGTCATGTGCGCGTCCCTTGGCGAAGTGGGTCGGATCGTATTCGAAGCGCTTCGATGCTGAGTACTGGCATGAGCGGGTGTCAAGTAGGCGGCAGAGAAAGCGCGTTCAGGAAAGTGACGCAGCGGTCTTGTGACGGTGGGAGCGCTCCCTTAACCTCGCTGCAACATCGAAGCGCTTCGACAAATGCGCGACGCGTTCCCTCGAAGGGTTGCCGCAATGACGCCTGACTCGCCCTCCGCCTCCGCCCCCAGCCGGAGAACCTTCCTCGCCTCGAGCGCCGTGGCGGCCGTCGCGGTCGCGGGCGGGATGCCGCTGCTCACCGCGTGCGGCGGGACGGAGAACAAGGACCGGGAGGGCACCACCTCCGGGAAGAACGCCGACAAGCTGCTGCCCACGTATGTGGCCAGCAAGTTCGCGCAGCCGGACCTCGCCTCCAAGAACGGTTCGGCGGCGGGCTACACCGGCAAGGTCGAACTCGCGTCCCTCGCCGCCTCGGTCCCGAAGGCGCTCGGCACCGGCGCCCCTTTGAAGATCATGTCGCCGTTCTGGGGCTCCGCGCCGAAGGCGGACTGCCTCTACTACACGGCGCTCGACAAGGCGGCGGGCACCAAGGTCACCTGGCAGAACCAGGACGGCAACACCTACGGCCAGAAGCTCGGCGCCGTCCTCGCCTCCAGCTCCATACCGGACATGGTGGTCGTGCCGGGCTGGGAGCTCGTCGGCAAGATCGCGAACGCGGTCACCGCGAAGTTCATGGACCTCGGCCCCTACCTGGCCGGTGACAAGGTCAAGAAGTACCCGAACCTCGCGGCGATCCCCTCCGACTCCTGGCGCATGAGCATCTTCGGCGGCGCGCTGCGCGGCATCCCGATGCCGTCCGCGCGGGCGACGTTCAACCCGCCGTACTACCGCAAGGACATCTTCGAGAAGAAGGGCTACGACGTCCCCAAGTCGGCGTCGGAGTTCCTGAGTTGGGCCAAGGAGGCGACCAGCGCCAAGGCCAAGGTGTACGCCTGCGGCGACATGTCCTGGACGGGCTTCAACGTCTTCGGTGTCCGCCCCTCAGGACCGCTCGGCTGGCACATCGGCGACGACGGCAAGCTGACGTACCGCGTCGAGCAGCCCGAGTACCTCGAGGCCCTGGAGTGGACCCGCAAGCTCTTCGACGCGGGCGTCGTGCACCCCGACGACAAGGCGCGCACGGGCGACGCCGGGCAGCGGTTCGGCGCGGGCCAGATCCTGGTCTACAACAACGACATGTCCGCCTGGTACGGCAAGACCGCCGAACAGGCCAAGTCGAACCCGGACTTCGAGATGGACGCCATGGACATCTTCGGCCCCGACGGCGGCGACCCGCGGTTGTGGGCGTCCTCGCCCGCCACCGTTTGGTCGCTGATCCGCAAGGGTGCCTCGAAGGAGACCGTCGAGAACGCGCTGGCCGCCGCCAACTTCGCGGCCGCGCCGCCCGACACCAAGGAGCGGATGCTCGTCGACTACGGCGTCGAGGGCACCCATTACAAGGTCAAGGACGGCGCCCCCGTCAAGACCGACCAGGGCAACCAGGAAGTCATCAACGCCTGGGTGATGCTGGCCGCGCCGGCCCCCTACTTCGCCCACCCCGACTACCCGGCCATCGCCCGCAAGCAGGTCGAGTTCGAGCAGCGGATGGGCGCCTTCACCAAGAAGACGTCGACGTACGCCATGAACATCGTCGAGCCGACGCGCTTCGCCAATCTCTGGAGCCAGTTCGAGCAGCTGGAGATCGACTACGTACGCGGCAACAAGAAGCTGTCCGACGTGCAGCAGGCGATCTCCACCTGGAAGTCCTCCGGCGGCGACAAGGCGCGCGACTGGTACAAGAAGCTCATCGAGAAGAACGGCAGCGGCAACTGATGTCTCTCACGGCCGGGAGCCGGCCCGACGGGACACGGCCGGTGGCGGCCGTCGAGGAGCCGACGGCCGTCCTCGCCCCGAAGGCCGCTCCCAAAAAGCGCGCGGCAGGCAGGATCCCGTGGCGGGTCCGGCTGCGCCGGGACCGCGCACTCATCCTGATGACCTTGCCGGCCATCGGCCTGCTCGTGCTCTTCAACTACGTCCCGCTGCTCGGCAACGTCGTCGCGTTCCAGGACTACGACCCGTACGTGTCGAGCAACGGCATCACGGCGATCTTCCACAGCCCATGGGTCGGCGTCGAGCAGTTCTCGCGGATGCTGAGCGACCCGCTGTTCTGGGGTGCGGCGAAGAACACCATCGTGCTGTTCCTGCTCCAACTGGTGCTGTTCTTCCCGATCCCCATCGCGCTCGCGCTGCTCATCAACAGCGTGATCCGGCCGCGGGTGCGGGCGGTGGCGCAGGCGATCATGTATTTGCCGCACTTCTTCTCATGGGTCCTCGTCGTCACCGTCTTCCAGCAGGTCTTCGGTGGCGCGGGCATCATCGCGCAGACCATGGAGAAGCACGGGTGGGGCGCCTTCGACCTGATGACGAACGCGTCCCTGTTCAAGTTCCTGGTGACCGCGCAGTCCGTGTGGAAGGACGCGGGCTGGGGGATCATCGTCTTCCTCGCGGCGCTCGCGGCCGTCTCCACCGACCTGTACGAGGCCGCGGCCATGGACGGCGCGGGCCGCTGGCGCCGCATGTGGCACGTGACGCTGCCGGCGCTGCGCCCGGTGATCGCGCTGCTGCTGGTGCTGCGGGTCGGCGACGCGCTCAGCGTCGGCTTCGAACAGTTCCTGCTCCAGCGCTACGCGGTCGGCGCGGGCGCCAGCGAGGTCCTCGACACGTACGTGTGGAACGTCGGCATCCAGAACGGCGACTTCAGTTACGCGGCCGCGGTCGGGCTGATCAAGGGCGCCATCGGCGTGTGTCTCGTGCTGGGCGCGAACAAGTTCGCGCACCTGCTCGGCGAGCAGGGGGTGTACCAGAAATGAGCCTCAACACCCAGCTCGTCCGCAGTCTCCAGGCCCCGCCGCGCCCCGCGTGGGAGGAGGCGCCCAGCAGGACGGGGCTCTCCGTCAAGGGCGGCTTCCTCGTCCTGTGCTGCCTCGGGGTGCTCGCCCCGCTGTGGATCGTGATCGTCACGAGCCTCTCCCCGAAACCGGTGATCGACCGGGCCGGCGGGCTCGTCGTGTTCCCCGACGGCATCACCTTCGTCAACTACACGGAGCTGCTGAGCGGCGGCCAGGTCAGCCGGGCCATCATGGTGTCGCTCGGGGTCACGCTCGTCGGCACGGTGTTCTCGATGGCGGTGTCGGTGCTCGCCGCCTACGGCCTGTCCCGCCCGGGGAGCCTCGGGCACCGGTTCCTGCTGATGGCCCTGATGGCGACCATGTTCTTCGGGGCCGGGCTCATCCCCACCTATCTTCTGGTGCAGTCACTCGGCCTGACCGACACGTACTTCTCGCTGATCCTGCCGAGCGCGGTGAGCGTCTTCAACATCCTTGTGCTGCGCGGATTCTTCATGGGGATCTCCCCCGAACTCACCGAGTCGGCGCGCATCGACGGGGCGAGCGATCTGCGCATCCTGCTGACCATCATCATGCCGCTGTCCCGGGCGGTGCTCGCCGTCATCTCGCTGTTCTACGCGGTGGGGTACTGGAGCGCCTGGTTCAACGCCTCCATCTACCTGAGCGACCAGAAGATGATGCCGCTTCAGAACGTGCTCATCCAGCTCGTCCAGAAGAACACCGAGGCACCTACGGGATTGCAGCAGGCGGTCCGCACCGGCCAACTGTCCACGCTGGGCCTCCAGATGGCCGTGATGGTGCTCGCCCTGATCCCCGTCGCGTTCGCCTCCCCCTTCGTCCAGCGCCACTTCAAGAAGGGCATGCTCACGGGGGCCGTGAAGGGATGACCGCCGAGCACCCCCACGGCACCTGGGAGACCGCGCCCGCCGGTCGGTGGGAGGACGGCTATCTCAGCGGGAACGGGCGGCACGGCGCCCTGGTCTTCGGGGACCCGGACGACGACCGGGTCATCGTCACCCATCACAGCCTGGTCCGCCCGGACGGCGGCCCGCAGCCGGGGCCGCCCGAACTCGCCCACCAACTCCCGCTGCTTCAGGACGCGTTGCTCACCGGTGACGTGACGGCCGCGGAGCGGTTCACGGACGGGCGGCCGCTGCGGTGGGTGCGCGCTTTCCATCCGGCGTTCCAGGTGCGCTTCGTGCGGGGAGGCTCCGCGGGGCGCGGCTACCGGCGTGCGGTCGACTTCGCGACGGGGGTGGTGGAGGCGCGGTGCGGCGGCTGGCGTTCCCGGGTGTTCGTGTCGCGCGCGGACGACGTGGTCGTGCAGCACGTGACCGGGGCCGGGCCCGACGGCGAAGTGTCCCTCGACCCGCACCTCAGCGGCGCCCCCGCCGGGCTCGGCATCGGCCGCGGCGTCGTCCTGACCCCGTACGGCGCCCGGCTCACACTGCGCTGCCGCTACCCGGACAGCGACCTCGGCTTCACCGGTGTGACGCTCGCACTGGTGCGCGGCGGACGCACCTCGGTGAGCGGCGCGGGCCTGCGCGTCGAGGGCGCGAACGAACTGCTGCTCCTGACACGGGTGCGCAGACATGTCGGGGAGCTGGACGCCGCGCACGAGGCGGGCGCGCTCGCGGACCTGATGGATCCGGGCGGCTCCGTCGATGCCACGTACGACACCCTCCTCGCCCGCCACGAGGCCCTGCACCGCCCCGCTTACGAACGTGTCACCTTCGACCTCGACGCCCCACGTCACCAACGCGGCCTGACCGGCACCGAGTTGCTGGACAGACCGTCCAGCCCGGCCCTCCTTGAGCGGCTGTTCGCGGCCGGCCGTTACCACCTGCTCAGCTCGTCGGGAGCCCTGCCGCCCCGGCTGACCGGGCTGTGGACCGGCGAGTGGAACACGGCATGGTCCGGCGCGTTCACCACGGACGCGAACCTGAACCTCCAGACGGCGTCGGCGGTCACCTGCGACCTGCCCGAGACCATCGACGCCCAAGGCGCCCTCATTCGGGGCCAGTTGGCGCATTGGCGGGACAACGCGCGGCTCGTCTTCGGCGCCCGCGGCATCGTCGCGCCCGCACACACCGACGGCGAGTCGGGACACGCGTACCACTATCAGTGCGCCTACCCGATGCACCTGTGGACCGCGGGCGCCGACTGGCTGCTCACACCCCTGCTCGAACAGGCCGAGGCACGAGGTGAGCGACCCGCGTGGCTCGCGGCCGCCGTCACCGAACTCGCCGTGTTCTACGAGGACTTCCTCACGCGCACCGGACCCGACGGGCGGATCGCGATCGTGCCGTCCTACTCACCGGAGAACCGTCCCGCGAACGCGAGCTGGGGCACCGTCAACGCCACCATGGACATCGCGGCCGCCCGGCACGCGCTGCGCACCGCCGCCGCCTGGCACCCGGGCCCCGACGGCGACCGCTGGGCCGCGCTGGCCGGCCGGCTCCCCGACTACCGGGTCAACGAGGACGGGGCGCTGGCCGAGTGGGCGTGGCCGGGGCTCGACGACTCCTACGACCACCGGCACCTCAGCCACCTGTACCCGGTGTGGCCGCACCACGACATCACCCCGTACGACACCCCGGACCTGGCGAAGGCGGCGCGGCGCGCGCTCGAACTGCGCGGCGCCGAGAACGACTCGGCGCACGGACACCTGCACCACGCCCTGATCGCGGCCCGGCTGCGGGACGCGCCGCGCGTCGCCGACTGCCTGCGGCACGTCCTGAACGGCGACCATTTCCACGCCTCGCTGATGAGCGCGCACTATCCGCGCCGCGACGTCTACAACGCGGACGCCGCGCACACCCTGCCCGCCCTCGTCACGGAGGCACTCCTGCAATCCACGCCCGACCGCCTGGTCCTGCTGCCCGCGCTCCCCGCCGACTGGCGGCGGGGAACGGTGCGGGGCCTGCGCACCCGGTTCGGGGCGGGGGTGGATCTGCGGTGGGGCGGCGGCACGTGCACGGCGCTCGTCCGGCCGGACCGGGACACGGACGTCGACCTCAAGACACCCGCGGGCAACGCCGGGCGCCTGCGTCTGTCGGCGGGCGAGGCGCACGAACTCACGCTGCCTGTCAGGTAGTTACCCCGTAACCGGTCAGTCCAGGCACCGGTCAGTCCCGACCCGGCCCGTCCGTGAGCTCGGCGATCTCCGCAAGCACCCGCGCCGCCGGCGCCGGGTCTACGAGCCACTTCAGGTGGGAGCTGTCGAGGCTGCGGACGCGGAACGGGTTGTCCGGGGTCAGCGCGTCGCCCTCGCGGATCAGCCGGTCCTGGAGGGCGGGCGGCAGGCTCGCGTCACGGGTGAGGCGTACGTACGTCTTCGGGATGCGGCCCCACGTGGCGGCCTGCGCGCGGTCGTCCCCGGTGCCGACGTCGAGGTTCTCGTCCGGCTGGAAGGTGTTGAGGAACGTACGGAACTCGTCCTCGGTGCCGTCGGCGAAGAAGGCCGACCTGAACGCGTCGAGCGCCTTTTCGTCCGCGGTGCGGAAGTTGACGCGAAGCAGCCCCAGTTCGGCCGGGTCGCCCGCCATCGCGAGGCCGAGCGCGGCGATGTCGACCGAGGCCATCTCCGGTTCCTCGTGGTAGTCGCCCACGCTGAGGTCGACCGGGCACCAGGCACCGACGTAGACGATGTGGTCGATCAGGTCGGGGCGCCGGTTGGCGGCGGCCGTGGCGGTGACGCCGCCGCGGCTGTGCGAGACGAGCACGACGGGCCCGTTCTCCTTGGCCCGCTCCAGGGCGCCGATCACGTGCGCGGCGTTGTCGGCGAGGGTGACTCCCCTGATGGCGCCGGGTGCCGAGGCGAGGCCCTCCGGGTCCTGCGGGGCCTGGTACGCGGCCGGGTAGGTCGCCGCGAAGCCGTGTCCCGGCAGGTCGACGGCGGCCGAGCGGTGGCCGAGCAGGCCGAGCTCCGCCTGGAGCGGCGCGAAGGAGAAGGAGTTGGCGAACGCTCCATGGACGAGGACGTACGTCGGGTGCACGGGCACGCTCGCTTTCTGACGCTTCAGGACCGGATACGGCGATCCTATGCGGCGGGCGGCGCCTGCGCCGCGCTCTCCCTGATCGTCAACTCGGGCGCGAGCAGCACGACTTCCTCGGCCGCACCGCGGCCCTCGATCTGCGCGACGACCTGCTCCACCGCGCGCCGCCCCATCTCCTGCGCGGGCACGGCGACCGAGGTGAGCGGCACCGACGCATGCCGGGCGAGCTGCTCGGGGCAGACCGCGACGACCGACACGTCCTCGGGGACCGCGCGGCCGGACTGGCGGAGCAGGGCGAGCAGCGGGTCGATGGCCGCCTCGTTCTGCACGACGAACGCGCTGGTGCCGGGGCGCTCGTCGAAGATCCGCGACAACGTTGCCGACACCGCGGCGTAACTGCCCTCGCAGGGGCGGTGCAGGAGCCGCAGGCCGAGTTCGGCGCTGCGCTCGCGCACTCCCGTCAGCGTGCGCTCGGCGAAGCCGGTGCGGCGCTCGTAGACGGCGGCGGCCTCTCCGATGACGGCGACCTCGCGGTGCCCGAGGCCCGCGAGGTGCTCGGCGCACGCGGCGCCCGCGGCGGCGAAGTCCAGGTCCACGCAGTTGAGTCCGGTGGTGTCGGCGGGCAGGCCGATGAGGACGGCGGGGCGGCTCGCGGTGCGCAGCAGCGGAAGCCGCTCGTCGTCCAGCTCGACGTCCATGACGATCACGGCGTCGGCGAGGGCGCTGCCCTCGATGCGGCGCACGGCCTCGGGGCCCTCCTCGCCGGTGAGCAGCAGGATGTCGTAGCCGTGGCTGCGGGCCGCGGTGGCGACCGCCGTCGCGATCTCCATGATCACGGGTACGTACATGTCGGTGCGCAGCGGCACCATCAGGGCGATGATGTTGGACTTGCTGCTGGCGAGGGCTCGGGCCCCTGCGTTGGGGTGGTAGCCGAGCGTGCGCACGCTGGTCTCGACGCGCTCGCGGGTGGCCGCCGAGATGGACCGCTTGCCGCTGAGGACGTAGCTCACGGTGCTCGCGGAGACTCCGGCGTGCCTGGCGACCTCTGCGAGGGTGACCATGTTGTTCTCCTGAGCCAGGTCCGAAGGGTGGGCGGGTCCAGCGCCGGCGTCGGCGGGAGCCGCCCGTCGTTCGGCATGCCGACCCTATGATTTGCGCAGGGTGCCTGTCCAGAAGTGCGTCGAAGCGCTTCGACGCCCCGGGCGGCACCAGGCGAGCCACCAGGGAGGACACGCATGACCGAGGCCACCCCCACCGCTCCGATACGCACCGCGTCGGGCCGCGTCCGCGGGCTCACGGAGGGCGCACTGAGCGTCTTCCGCGGCATCCCCTACGCCCAACCCCCGGTCGGCGCCCTGCACTTGGCGGCCCCGCAGCCGGCGCTGCCGTGGGACGGGGTGCGGGACGCGTTCGCCTTCGGGCCGCCGCCACCGCAGTCCCTCGTGGGCGGGCTCACCGGCCGGGCGGTCCCCGAGGGCGACGACTGGCTGACCGTCAACGTGTGGTCCCCCGACCTAGGCGCCGCGGGCCTGCCGGTCCTCGTCTATGTGTACGGAGGGGCGTACCTCAGCGGCTCCACGGACGGGCCGCCCTACGACGGCACCGCCCTCGCCGCCCGCGGCGTGGTCGTCGTGACCCTCAACTACCGGGTCGGCGCCGAGGGGTTCGGCGTCTTCGACGGCGCGCCCGCCAACCGGGGTCTGCTCGACCAGGCGGCGGCGCTGCGCTGGGTGCGGGAGAACATCGCGGCGTTCGGCGGCGACCCGGACCGGGTCACCGTGTTCGGGGAGTCGGCGGGCGCGGGCTCGGTGGCGGCGCTGCTCGCGATGCCGTCGGCGGCGGGCCTGGTGCGGCGCGCGGTGGCGCAGAGCGTGCCGGGCACGTTCTTCTCGCTCGACCTCGCGCGGGACATCGGCGCGCGGATCGGGGAGCGGCTCGGGGTGCCGGGCGCGGGGGCCGCCGAACTCGCCGCGTGCGCGCCGAAGGCGCTGCGCGACGCCACCGACGACCTGATCCGCGAGCTGCCCGCGCACGCGGACCGCTGGGGCCGCGTCGCCCACACCTCCACGCCGTTCTCACCGGTGGTCGACGGCGAGGTGCTGCCGGTCACCCCGTGGGAGGCGCTCGCGGGCGGCGCGGCGCGCGACGTCGAGCTGCTCGTCGGGCACAACCGGGACGAGTTCCGACTGTTCACCATCATGGCCGGCCGCTACGGGAAGACGACCGAGGAGGAGGCGTCCGACGCGCTGTCCCGGTTCGGTCCGGGCCCTGCCGCCGAGGCCGACTACCGGGCCGCTTACCCGTCCGCGGACGCGACCCGGCTGCACGAACTCGTCCAGTCCGACTGGCTGTTCCGGATCCCGACGCTGCGCCTGGCCGAGGCCCACGTGGCGGGCGGCGGGACCGCGTACGCGTACGAACTGTGCTGGCAGGCGCCCGGCGCCGGCGGCTCCATGGGGGCGAGCCACGCCCTGGACGTGCCGCTGGTCTTCGGGACGCTCGACAACGAGTTCGCCCGGCTCTTCCTCGGCCCCGAACTCCCGGACGAGGCCGTGGCGTTGTCGGCGGAGATGGGCGCGGCGTGGACCGCGTTCGCGAAGGACGGGAATCCGGGGTGGGCGCCGTTCACCGTCGGCGAGCGGACGACGCGGGTCTTCGACGCACCCTCGCGCACGGCACCGTACCCGGAGGAGACCTCGCGCCTGCTGTGGGAGGGCTTCGACTTCACACCACTGGACCTGGAACCCGCCAGGACCGCGCCTGAGCGACGCACCGACGGCTGAGCGTTTCGGAGCCGGTTCCGCGCCTACCTTCTCAGGCATGAACAAACGCGCCCAAATGTCCCTCGTTCTGCTCGCCGGGGCCTCCGGGGCCGTGGACGCGCTCGCGTTCACGGCGCTCGGCACCGTGTTCGCGGGCGTGATGACCGGCAACCTCGTACTGCTCGGCATCTCGGCGGGCCAGGGCCTGGGGCACGACGTGACCGCGCCGCTGTACGCGCTCGGCGGGTACGCGGTGGGGGCGGCGACAACCGCCCTCGCGTGCCGGGGAGTTCGTGAGGCGCGGACGAACGGGTGGCCGGGCCGTGTCGTCGCCTGCCTCGCCGCGCAGTGCGTCCTGCTGGGCTTCCTCGCCGTGGCGGGCGGCCTGCTCGGCGGGGAACCGTCCGGGGTGTGGCGGACCGTGCTGCTCGTGGTGGCCGCGCTCGCGATGGGCGGGCAGTCCGCGGCGATGGTCGCGGCGGGGGCCGGGACCGCGCCCACCACGTATTTCACGGGGACGCTCACGACACTCGTGACCGGGGTGGCCGACGGGTCGGGGCGGGGCCGGGAGTAACTGTGGGTGACCGGCCGGTTGTCGGCCGTGGTCGGCGGCGCGGCCTGCGCCGTCGGGGTGCGGGAGGCCGCCGCGCCGTGGGGATTCGTGCCGCCGGTGATCCTGGCCGCCGCGGCGGTCGCGTGCCAGAAACCTGCACACCGAATGCGCAGGGCAGTCACGGAGCTTCGCAAAAAAACATTGCCTCATACAAGCACCGCACGTCATTGATGCGGTCCTGTCCCCCTTTGCTGCCCTGGGACACAGCGAGTTCACAAACCTCTCCGTGAAGAATGTGAAGGACATGCCACCCGGCTGTGAACACCCCGGCACATGACGGTAATTGAGCTCGCGGATCCCCTATGAATGGACCCGATCCGATTAGCTGTGCGACGCGTCAACATGCTTTGATCCTCCGCATCGCATGACGGCCGCAGGGATTCGCAGCCACCGATTTCCAGCGCGCCCCGCGAATTTTGAAATACCCGGACATACCCAAGAAGGGCGGCTCATTATGAGCAACCACATCGAGACCGTTGAGATCTCCGACGCCGAGCTCGACAACGTCTCCGGCGGCCTCGTCGGCGGCCTCGTCGGCCAGGTTCAGGGCACCGTTGACGGCATCGCCCCGGTTTCGGGCACCGTCTCCTCCGTGACCAACACGGTCGAGGGCCTCACCGGCCTGAACACCGGCGCCGTGACCGGCCTCGTCGGTGGCCTGACCTCCGGCCTCTGAGTCGGATCCGATCCCACGGGATCGCCGCGCCACCTCCTGACGGGTGGCGCACCCCAAGCCTCGGGACCACGCGTCCCGGGGCTTTCGGGGCGTCCGGGCACCGAAGCCTTTCGGTCCTGCCCGGCAAGGAAGCTACGTAAGGGAAAGACTCCGTGCAGTTCCGCCAACAGGCCCTCTCAAAGCTGCAGTCGCCGGAGGAGCTCGATCTGCCGGTGCGCCTCGCGCGACCGCAGGGACTGCTCGTACTCGCCGTCACCGTCGTCGTGATGGTCGCCGCCTGCGTCTGGGCCGTCACCGGTTCGGTGACCTCGACGCTCAAGGCGGACGGCATCCTCACGTACGCACAGGGCAGCTACGTCCTCCAGACCCCCGTCACCGGGCAGGTCACCGGCCTGTACGTGAAGGAGGGCCAGCGGGTGCGCGCGGGCGCGCCGATCCTCAAGGTGCAGACCTCGCGAGGCAACCGGGCCGTTCGGGCCATCGACGCGGGCCGGGTCACGGCGCTCGTCGCACGGATCGGCTCGGTCGTCACGACCGGCTCCGACGTGGCGACGGTCGAGAAGACCGGTTCGGTCCACGATCCGCTGCTCGCGATGCTGTACGTGCCCGCCACCAGCGCGGGGAACGTGGACGCGGGCGCCGACGTCGACCTGAACGTGCCGCAGGCGCAGCAGTACGGCGTGCTGCGCGGGAAGGTGCAGGCCGTCGGCCGCGCCGCCCAGACGAAGCGGCAGGTCACCGACTTCATCGGGGACAGCTCGCTGGCGGGCGGCTTCACGAAGGGCGGGGCCCGGGTCCCGGTCCTCGTCAAGCTCACCAAGGCCGACACCAAGTCCGGATACGCCTGGTCGTCGGACGGCGGGCCGCCCTATCCGCTCACCTCCATGACCCTCGCCTCCGGCTCCGTACACCTCGCCGATCAGCGCCCGATCGATTGGCTGAAGCCGTGACCACGACCTCCCTCCCGCCCGCAGGACACCGCCCGGACCGCCGCCGCGCGCGCCCCGCTCCCCCGCCGGCCAAGCGCCGCAGGAAGGTGCGCACGCCCACGGTCCTCCAGATGGAGGCCGTCGAGTGCGGCGCCGCGGCGCTCGCGATGATCCTCGCGTACCACGGCCGGCACATCCCGCTGGAGGAGCTGCGCATCGCGTGCGGCGTCTCGCGGGACGGCTCGCGCGCCTCGAACCTGCTCAAGGCGGCCCGCAGTTACGGCATGACCGCCAAGGGCATGCAGATGGAGCCGGCCGCGCTCGCCGAGGTGCAGGGCCCGGCGATCCTGTTCTGGGAGTTCAACCACTACGTCGTCTACGACGGCATGGGGCGCCGCTTCGGGCGGCGCGGCGTGCACATCAACGACCCCGACAAGGGCCGCCGCTTCGTGCCGATGGAGGACTTCGACACCAGCTTCACGGGTGTCGTCCTCGTCCTGGAGCCGGGCGACGACTTCCGTACGGGCGGGCGCAAGCCGGGCATCATGACGGCGATGCCCGCACGGCTTCGCGGCACCACCGGCACGATGCTCGTGGCGCTGCTCGCGAGCCTGCTGCTCGTCGGCGTGGGCGCGGCGGTGCCCGCGCTCAGCAAGACGTACATCGACCTGTTCCTCATCGGCGACCAGACCTCGCTGCTCGGCGCGCTGTTCACGTCGATGGGCGCGATGGTGGCGCTGACCGCCGTGCTCACGTGGTTGCAGCAGACGAATCTGCTGCGCGGCCGCATCATCTCCTCGACGCTGAGCAGCGCCCGCTTCTTCGGACATCTGCTGCGGCTGCCCGTCACGTTCTTCTCGCAGCGCAGCCCGGCCGACCTGGTGCAGCGCCTCCAGTCGAACGACGCGGTCGCCGAGACCCTGGCCCGCGACCTGACGGCGGCGGGCGTCGACGGGATCGTGGTGCTGCTGTACGCGGCGCTGCTGTACTCCTACGATCCGCAGCTCACGGCGGTCGGCGTGGGGATCGCGCTGCTCAACGTGGTGGCGATGCGGGTGGTCGTGCGGCTGCGGGCGACGGGCACGCAGAAGCTGCGGGCGGACACGGCGCGGCTCACGAACACCTCGTACACGGGCCTCCAGCTCATCGAGACGATGAAGGCGACCGGCGGCGAGAACGGCTACTTCCGGCGGTGGGCGGGCCAGCACGCGACGACGCTTGAGGAGCAGCAGAAGCTCGGGGTGCCGAGCGCGTGGCTCGGCATCGTCGCGCCGACCCTCGCGACGCTGAACAGCGCGCTGATCCTGTGGATCGGCGGCATGCGCGCGGTCGAGGGCCATTTGTCGGTGGGTCTCCTTGTCGCCTTTCAGGCGCTCGTGACCCGCTTCACCGCGCCGCTCACCCGGCTGAACGGTGTCGCGGGCCGCATCCAGGACTTCGCCGCCGACGTGGCACGCCTCAAGGACGTCGAGAACTTCCCCGTCGACCAGTTGTACGCGCGCCCGGAGCAGGTGCAGAGCACGCGCCGGCTGCGCGGCCACATCGAGCTGGACGGCATCACGTTCGGCTACAGCCCGCTCGACAAGCCGCTCCTGTCCGGCTTCTCGCTGACGGTGGGGCCCGGCCAGCAGGTCGCCCTGGTGGGCGGTTCCGGCAGCGGCAAGTCCACGGTCTCCCGCCTGATCTCCGGCCTGTACGCGCCGTGGGAGGGCGTCATCCGCATCGACGACCGGCGCCTGGACGACATCCCGCGCGGCGCCCTCGCGGCCTCCGTCTCCTTCGTCGACCAGGACGTGTTCCTGTTCGAGGGCACGGTCCGCGACAACGTCGCGCTGTGGGACCCGTCGATCTCCGACGAGGCCGTGGAGGAGGCGCTGCGCGACGCGTGCCTGTACGACGTGGTGGCGCGCCGTCCCGGCGGCGTGCGCGGCCGGGTCGAGCAGGACGGCCGGAACTTCTCCGGCGGGCAGCGCCAGCGCCTGGAGATCGCGCGTGCGCTGGTGCGCCGCCCGTCGATCCTCGTGCTCGACGAGGTCACCAGCGCGCTCGACGCGGAGACCGAGCAGACGGTCATGGACAACATCCGGCGGCGCGGCTGCGCCTGCGTCGTCATCGCGCACCGCCTCAGCACCGTGCGGGACAGCGACGAGATCGTGGTCCTGGACCACGGGCAGGTCGTCGAGCGTGGCCGCCACGAGCATCTGGTGCGGGCCGGCGGGCCGTACGCAGAGCTGGTCAAGGAGCACTGAGAGCCGACGTGACGTACACACAACCGGAGTTCACCACCGGGGACCAGGTCGTCGCCGCGTTCGGCGGGCTCGGCGCGCCGGTCGACTGCACGGATCTGCGCAGCCTTCCGCTGGAGGGCCCGCACGTGCTGTGGCTCGTCGCGGGCGGCGCGCTCGACCTGTTCGCGGTCGACGCGCACAGCCAGGGGCACTGGCACTTCCTGGGCCGCCTGGAGCCGGGCACGCTGCTGCTCGGTCCGGTCGAGGGCACTCAACACACGCTCGTGGGACGGCCGTTGGACGGCTGCACGGTGCGTCGCATCCCGCTGCGCGAGCTGCCGTACGCACCGCCGGCCCCCGACGGTTCGTACGGGTGGAGCCTCCTTGAGGAGGCCTTCGCGCTCGGCGTCGGCCGCGGGCAGCGGATCCTGTTCGAGGCGCCGCTGGACGGGCGCACCGTGGACGCGCAGGAGGACTCCCTCGTCGGCGACGACGACGTGCTGTGGCCCCAACTCGCCCCCGGCAGCGTGCAGTACGGGTCCGCCTACGCGGCGGACGCGGCGGCCGATCTGCTGATCGACACCGGCCTGTGGCAGCGCATGGTCAACCAGCAGTGGCGCCTGCTCTCCACGCTCGACCGCTGGATCGAGCGCCTGGAGAGCGCCCACGAGGACCGCGCCGCTGCCGGTATCCGGGCGGGCGAGGCCGTCCGCGAGCAGGCCGACCGCACGCTGCTGGCCTCCATGGGCACCAAGCGCGGGCGCCGGGGCTCCGCCGACACGGGCGCCGACGCCACGTACGCGGCCTGCAAGGTCGTCGCGGACGCGGCGGGCATCCGGCTCGTCGACCCCGATCACGTGGGCGCGGTCAGCGACCGCCTCGACCCGGTCGAGCAACTCGCCACGGCCTCCCGTCTTCGCACCCGCCCGGTCCGGCTCGCGGGCGACTGGTGGCGCCGCGACGCGGGCCCGCTGGTCGGCTACCGGGCCTCGTCCGGGGCGCCGGTCGCGCTGCTGTGGCGGCGCGGCGGCTACGAGACGGTGAACCCGGCAGGCGACCGGCGTACGCGCGTCGACGAGGACAACGCGGGCGACTTCGAAGAGCGGGCGATCATGCTCTACCGCCCGCTCCCCGACGGGGATCTCACTCCGCTGCGGCTCATGCGCTTCAGCATGCAGTCGATGACGACGGACATCCGCAGGCTGCTCCTCGCGGGCCTGGTCACGGTCGTCCTCGGCGCGCTCGTCCCCGTCGCGACGGGCCAGGTCCTCGGCACCTATGTCCCCAACGCGCAGACCAGCCTCATCGCGCAGGTGTCGGCGGCGGTCGTGGTCACCAGTGTCGTGACGGCGGCGTTCATGCTGTTGCAGAACCTCACGGTGCTGCGCATCGAGGGCAGAGTGGAGAGCGTCCTCCAACCGGCCGTCTGGGACCGGCTGTTGAGGCTGCCGACCCGCTTCTTCGCGTCCCGTTCGACGGGCGAGCTGGCGAGCGCGGCGATGGGCATCAGCTCGATCCGGCGCCTGCTGTCCGGCGTCGGCCCGGTCGTCGTCCAGTCGACGACGGTCGGCGCGATGAACCTCGTCATGCTCCTCCTCTACAGCGTCCCGCTGGCGATGGCGGCGCTCGGCATGCTGGTCCTCGTCGCGGCCGTCTTCCTCACCCTCGGCCTGCTCGAACTGCGCTGGCAGCGGCGCCTGGTGAAGCTCGGCAACAAGCTCAACAACCAGGCGTTCCAGACCCTGCGCGGGCTGCCGAAGCTGCGGGTCGCCGGCGCGGAGAGCTTCGCGTACGCGGCGTGGGCCAAGGAGTTCGCGCGCACGCGGGAGCTTCAGCGCAGGGCGGGCCGCATCAAGAACGCGACGACGGTCCTCAACTCGGTCTACCTCCCGCTCTGTTCGCTCGTGATGTTCATGCTGCTCGCGGGGCCGGCCCGCGGCAGCATGTCGGCAGCGTCCTTCCTCACCTTCAACACGTCGGTGACGATGCTCCTGACCTCCGTCACGCAGCTGACCGGCGCGCTGATCTCGGCGGCGGCGGTCCTGCCCATGTTCGAGCAGATCAAGCCGGTGCTCGACGAGAAGCCCGAGGTCCGCCAGGCGGCGACGCAGCCGGGCGAGCTGACCGGCGCGCTGGAGGCTCGCGGCGTCTCCTTCCGCTACTCGGACGACGGCCCGCTGGTCCTCGACGACGTCAACGTGTCCGTCCGGCCGGGCGAGTTCGTGGCGGTGGTCGGCGAGAGCGGCTGCGGCAAGTCCACGCTGCTTCGCCTGCTGATCGGCTTCGACGCACCGGCCTCCGGCAGCGTCCTGTACGACGGCCAGGACCTCTCGGCACTCGACCAGGCGGCCGTGCGGCGCCAGTGCGGCGTCGTCCTGCAGAACGCCCAGCCGCTGAGCGGGTCGATCCTCGACTGCATCTGCGGCGCCGAGTCGTTCACGCAGGAGGAGGCGATGGCGGCGGCCGAGATGGCGGGCCTCGCCGAGGACATCAAGCGGATGCCGATGGGCCTGCACACGATGATCTCGGGCGGCGGCGCGGTCTCCGGCGGCCAGCGCCAGCGCCTGATGATCGCGCAGGCCCTGATCCGCCGCCCGCGCATCCTCTTCTTCGACGAGGCGACGAGCGCGCTCGACAACGAGACCCAGCGCATCGTCATCGACAGCACGAAGGCCCTCCGGGCGTCACGGGTCGTCATCGCGCACCGGCTGTCGACGGTGATGGACGCGGACCGGGTCATCGTGATGTCGGCCGGACGGGTCGTCCAACAAGGCTCACCCGCGGAACTGTTGGCGGACACGGGCGGACGGCTGCACGAACTGGTGCGGCGACAGATGGCGTAGCGCCGACGGCCGGCGTCACAGCCAGCCGCGGTCGTCGGCTGTGCGGAGGCCCTCCGGGCGTCGCCGGTCGTCATCGCGCACCGGCTGTCGACCGTGATGGACGCGGACCGGGTCATCGTGATGCCGGCCGAGCGGCTGCACGAGCTGGTACGGCGGCAGATGGCGTAGTGCCGGCGGCCGGTGTTACAGCCAGCCGCGCTCGTCGGCCGTGCGGAGGGCCTCCATGCGGTTGCGGGTGCCGGTCTTCGCGATGACCGAGGAGAGGTAGTTCCGCACGGTGCCCTCCGAGAGGTGCAGGGCCCCCGCGATGTCCGCGACCGAGCCTCCGGCCCGCGCCGCCTCCAGGACGTCGCGCTCCCGGGCGGTGAGCGGGGAGTCGCCCGCCGCCAGGGTGGCCGCGGCGAGGTCCGGGTCGACGACGCGGTCGCCGCGCATCACGCGGCGGACGGCGTCGGCGAGCGCCTCCGGCGGCGCGTCCTTGACCACGAAGCCGACCGCCCCCGCGGCCATCGCGCGGCGCAGATAGCCGGCGCGTCCGAAGGTCGTGAGGATGACGACGCGGCACTCGGGCAGCCCGTCCCGCAGCTCGGCCGCCGCCGTGATCCCGTCCTTGCCCGGCATCTCGATGTCGAGCAGGGCGACATCGGGCCGGTGGGCGCGCGCCGCTGCGAGGACCTGGTCGCCGCTGTCGACGGCGGCGACGACCTCGAAGTCGTCCTCCAGGTCGAGCAGCGCGGACAGGGCGCCGCGGATCAGGTCCTGGTCGTCGGCGAGCAGCAGCCGGATCGGGCCGGTCGTCATGCGGCGTTCCTTCTGGGGGTGTCGGGGGGCGTGCTGCCGGCGGACGGGCCGGGCGGGACCGTCACGCGCAGGCTCCAGCCGCGCGGTCGTACGGGTCCCGCGGTCACCGTGGCGCCCGTGGCGGCGGCCCGTTCGCGCAGGCCGGTCAGGCCGTTGCCCGCGGCGGCAGTTCCGCCGTGCCCGTCGTCGCGGATCTCGACGGACGTCGCGGTCAGGGTGACGGTGCAGCGGCTCGCGCGGGCGTGCCGGACGACGTTGGTGAGGCCCTCGCGCACGGCCCAGCCGAAGAGTTGCTGGTGGTCGGCGCCGACGGCGTCGGTCGTCGTGGGCAGCTCCGCCGTGATCGCGGACGCCCGCAGGAGCTCGCGCCCGCGGGCGAGTTCACCGGCGAGCGTGACCTCGCGGTAGCCGGACACGGCGGCCCGTACGTCGGCGAGTGCCTGCCGGGACAGCTGCTCGACCTCGGTGATCTCGTCGACGGCCCGCTCCGAGCCGACCGCGGCCAGCTTGCGGGCGAGGCCGCTCTTGACGGTGATGACGGTGAGCGAGTGGCCGAGCACGTCGTGCAGGTCGCGGGCGATCCTGTCGCGTTCGCCCTGCTGGGCGAGCCGGGTGACCTCGGCGCGCGCCTCGACGAGCGCGCGATGGGACGTGGCGATCTCCCCGAACGCGTACACCGTCAGGGCGGTGAAGACGAGGGCGACGGCCTCCGACCAGGCGGGCCCGGTGTGCCAGGGCCGCACCGCCCACGGCACGACGAGTGCGGCGAGCGCGCCGCCGCAGATCAGGACGCCCGCGTACCGGCGCCAGCGCAGCGCGGCGAAGGAGACGATCACGGTGCACAGGAAGAACGCGTACTCGTGGGCGAAGGGCAGCGCGGCGAGGAAGAGGACGGTGAGGACCGCGAACGGCAGCGTCCGGCGCAGCCCTTGACCGGCGCGCTCCACGTCGATGGTCGCCAGGACGTAGCAGACGCAGAACGCGGCCACGAGCCCGAGTCCGACGAGCCGGCCGGTGCCGGAGCTGTACTGGGCGACGCCGACCGCGGCGACGGCGGGGTACGCGAGCATCCCGGCGGCGAGCCCCATCCGCCGCCAGCCCTCGGACCAGCGCAAGGGATCGCGGCCCGGCGTCGGCGTGCCCCGCGTCTCCATGGCGGGCACGCTAACACCGGCCGCGACCTGCGGCGCCGTCATACGGGGCGGAACAGGGAACGGATGACGCGGCCGTTGATCGCGACGACGACGGCGAGCAGCAGCAGCCCGCACGCGCTCTGCTCGACGCGCAGCCAGACGGGGAAGACGCCGGGCAGCACCACGATGACGGCGATGGCCAGTGTCATCACGGCCGTGACGACGCGCAGCCGGCGGTAGGCGCCGCGCGAGCCCTGGGCGGCGCGGGCGGCGAAGCGGTAGGTGAGCAGCGCGCTCCCGACGACGATCACGGTGCGCGTCCACACGGCGTCGTCGACGACCGATGCGTGGTGGCGCAGCAGGACCACGGCCACGAGGGTCGCGGCACTGAGCGCGAGGTACGAGGCGACCAGCCGCTTGACGGGGCGGAGGGCCTGGGCGGTGCGTGCCTGGATGGTGTCCATGGTCTTCATGGTCGGCGCCCGGCCACCCCGGGCGGCAGTGAGCCGGTCCACGTCCCGCCCATGACATTTGTCAGGGTTTCCGGCCGGCCCCGCTGTGCTCCTCCCGACCGTCCGTGGCCTGCGCCCCGAACAGCACCCGGATCGCCACCTCCCGGTAGTGCCGTACGTGGTGCAGCGCGCGGTCGGCCGCGAGGTCCGCGTCGCCGGTCTCGATGGCCTCGTACAGGGCGCGGTGTTCGGCCCACACCGCGTGCGGATCGTCGACCTGCTGGAACAGCCACCGCATCCGGCCCTCCAGCGGCTGGAGCGTCGTGGCGAGGAGGGTGTTGCCCGCGATCTCCACGATGTGGTGGTGGAAGTCGGTGTTGGCGCGGGAGATGCGGGCGGGCTTCCCGGTGCGGGTGGCCCGCTCGGCGCTGGTGAGGAGCCGGCCCAGGGCGGCGATCTGTGGTTTCTGCGCGCGCTCGGTGGCGCGCCGCACGGCGAGCACCTCCAGGGCCTCGCGCAGGTCGAAGAGGTCGAGCACGTCCTGGAACGCGAGCTGCTTGACGACGATCTTGCGGGCGGAGACCGCTTCGAGGAAGCCCTCGCTGAGCAGCACTCTGATGGCCTCGCGGACCGGGATCCGGGACACCCCGAACTCCTCGGCGACGTCCCGCTCCAACAGCCGGTCGCCTGGCCTCAGTTGGCCGGAGATGATCCGGTCCCTGATGCCCTCGCAGACCTGATCGCGCAGCCAGCCCGCCTCGCCGGCCCCCGCCTGTGCCATGTTTCCTCCCCGTCAATTACCGCTCACGGTATACCAACGCCTTGACGAGGCGGTGCCCCATCCGCATTCTTTGGTATGCCATAGCTCGTGCACTGCACGTCACAAGCGTGCCCACCTGTCCGGACCGGGGGCCTTCGGGTCCAGTCAACAGAGGGTTTGCCATGCAGTCAGCCCATCCGCAGCGGGTCGTCACCGACTCCGCCCCGGACGCGAGAAGCATCAAGTCGCCGCCCAGCCGTACGCGTTGGAGGGTCTTCCTGCTCCTCCTCGGCATCGTCACGCTCAACTACGTCGACCGCGGCTCCGTGTCCGTGGCGCTGCCTCTGATCACCCGCGACCTGCACCTGTCGAAGGAGGTCACCGGCTTCGTGCTGAGCGCGTTCTTCTGGACGTACGCGCTGATGCAGATCCCCGGCGGCCGGCTGATCGACCGGTTCGGGCCGCGCCGGATGGCGGGCGGCGCCTGCGTCGGCTGGGGCCTCGCGACCGGTGCGACGGCGGCGGCCACCGGCGTCGGCTCGCTGCTCGCGGCCCGGCTCGCGCTCGGCGCCGTCGAGGCCCCGGTGATGCCGGCCGGCGGCAAGCTCAACGCGCACTGGCTGCCCGCGAAGGAGCGCGGGCGCGGCGCGGTCCTCATGGACGGCGGCGCTCCGCTCGGCTCCGCGCTCGGCGGCATCGCCATCTCGGGCCTCATCGCCTGGACGGGCAGCTGGCGGATCAGCTTCGTCGTCGCCGGCGCGGTGACCGTGGCCGTCGGCTTCCTGGCCCTGCGCTATCTGCGCGACACCCCGCGCGAGCACCCGGGCGTGAACGAGGCCGAGGCCGCGTACATCGAGGAGGCGCACGCCGAGGAGGACGCGGCCGCGCCGGGCGAGGACCGGCCCGCGAAGCTGCTCGACTACGTCAAGTACCGCTCGTTCTGGGGCATGTGCCTGGGCTGGATGGGCTTCAACGGCGTCTTCTACGGGCTGCTCACCTGGGGCCCGCTGTACCTGTCCGAGACCAAGGGCTTCGACATCGACTCCATCGGCTGGTCGACGCTGGTCATCTTCGGCGCCGGGTTCGTCGGCGAGCTGATCGGCGGCTGGCTCGCCGACCACTGGCGCTCGCGCGGCACCGCCGCCAACACCGTGCTGCGCACCCTGATGGGGATCGCGGGCGCGGCCGTGACAGCGGGGCTGCTCGGTGTCGTCCTGGTGCCGGACGCGATGACGGCCGTCGCGCTGCTCTCCGTCGTGCTGTTCTTCCTGCGCTGGGCGGGCCTGTACTGGGCGCTGCCCTCCACGCTCGGCGGGCGCGCCAACGCGGGGGTGGTCGGCGCCGCCATGAACCTGTCCGGCAACATCGCCGGGATCGTCACGCCCATCGCCGTCGGCTTCATCGTCGGTGGCACCGGCTCCTACACGTGGGCGCTGCTGTACTTCGTCGGCGCGGCGCTGCTGTTCACCGCCGCGTCCCTGGTCATCGACTACTCGAGGAGGCTCGTCGTCCGATGAGTGAGAACCAACGGCCGAGCGATCACCGTCCGCTGCGCGTGGGGATGCTCACGCCGTCCTCCAACACCTGCCTGGAACCCGTGACGTACGGGCTGCTCCAGGGCGCGGGGCCGGGGCTGGCCACCGCGCACTTCGCGCGCGTGCCGGTCACCCGGATCGCGCTCGACACGGGCAGCGACGCCCAGTTCGCCCCCGAGCCGATGCTGGCGGCGGCCCGGCAGCTCGCCGACGCCAAGGTCGACGTCCTGGTGTGGAACGGGACGTCGGGGTCCTGGCTCGGCGTCGAACGAGACCGCGCCCTGGCCGCCGCGCTCACCGCGGAGACCGGTATCCCGGCGACCACGTCGACGCTCGCGCTGCTCGACGCCTGCGCCGCCTACGGGGTGGACAGGCTCGGCCTCGCGCTGCCGTACACCCGGGACGTCGCCGACGCGATCGTGTCGACGTACGCGAAGGAGGGCCTGGAGTGCGTGCTCGCGGAGCCCTTCGGCGAGGACGACAACGAGGCCTTCGCCCGGATCGCGCCCGCCGACGTGGCCCGCCAGATCGAGGCCGCGGCCACCGACGGCGCGCAGGCCGTCGCCGTCGTCTGCACGAACGT
The DNA here is from genome assembly GCF_049844455.1 of Streptomyces fractus. Classification (NCBI taxonomy): domain Bacteria; kingdom Bacillati; phylum Actinomycetota; class Actinomycetes; order Kitasatosporales; family Streptomycetaceae; genus Streptomyces; species Streptomyces fractus. Next base: position 1,953,777 of record NZ_JBMYHI010000002.1, read on the forward strand.
GTACGGCGCCTTCGAGGCGGAGCGGCCCGAACGGGCCCTGGACATACCGGTGTTCGACAGCGTGAGCGCCACGCTGTGGCGGGCGCTCGACCTGGCCGGGGCGCGCCCGTCGTGGTCCGGGCACGGGCAGCTCCTGCGCGACGGCAGCCTGCGCGCCGACGTCCAGGGCACCTTGGAGAAGCTGCTGAAGGCGACCGGCGCCGACCGCACGACGTTCCGCGTCGACCTGCCCGGACACGGCCTGCACGTCGACCTCACCGCGGGCGAGGCGCTGGCCCCCGGCATCCGCTCCATCCGCCGCGACGCCTCCCTCGACCAGCGCCGCCTGGGCACCGTCGAGTGGCTCGAGGCCGAGCGCCGCCCGCTGGTGCAGCCGCACTTCCGCGACGCCCCGCACCCGCCGGAGGCGCTGAAGGACGTGTACGGAGTACGCGCCCAGATGTTGTCGCCCGTGCAGAGCGGCGGCGCGCTCACCGGCTGGATCTCCGTGCACAGCACGCGCGAGCGCGACTGGACGGACACCGACCGGCAGTCCCTCGCCGCGGCCACCGCCGAACTCACCGCCCGAATCCCCGGCTAGCAAGGAGCAGTTCACCCATGCCCAAGGACATCCAGATCGCCCTCGGCGTCGACGTCGACGCGGTCGCCGGCTGGCTCGGCAGCTACGGCGGCCAGGACTCCCCCAACGACATCCAGCGCGGCGTCTTCGCCGGCGAGATAGGCACCCCGCGCCTGCTCAAGCTCTTCGAGCGGTACGGGATCCGCACCTCGTGGTTCATCCCCGGCCACTCCATCGAGACGTTCCCCGAGCAGACCCGGATGGTCGTGGAGGCGGGCCACGAGATCGGCGCGCACGGCTACTCGCACGAGAACCCGATCGAGATGTCGCCGCAGCAGGAGGAGGACGTCCTCGCCAAGTCGGTCGAGCTGATCGAGGAGTTCACCGGCCGCGGCCCCAAGGGCTACGTAGCGCCCTGGTGGGAGATGTCGGAGTCGACGGCGGCCCTGCTCCACAAGTACGGCTTTTCCTACGACCATTCGCAGAACTACCGGGACTTCACGCCGTTCTACGCCCGCGTCGGCGACTCCTGGACGAAGATCGACTACACGGGCGACGCCAAGGACTGGATGAAGCCGCTCGTGCACGGCAGCGAGGTCGACCTCGTCGAGTTCTGCGGCAACTGGTACGTGGACGACCTGCCGCCCATGATGTTCAACAAGCACGCCCACAACAGCCACGGATACGTCTCGCCGCGCGCCCTGGAGCAGGACTGGCGCGACCAATTCGACTGGGTGCACCGTGAGTTGGACTACGCCGTGCTGCCCATCACGCTCCACCCGGACGTCTCGGGCCGCCCCAACGTCCTGCTGATGCTGGAGCGCTTCATCGAGTACGTCTCCGGGCACGAGGGCGTGTCGTTCGTGACCCTGGAGGACGCGGCCGACGCCTTCCGGCGCCGCTTCCCGTTCGGCGGCACCGAGCGCCCCGCCGACATGCGCTGATCCTTTACACGGTGGCAACGGGGGGCGCTCCAGCGGAAACGCGGGGCGCCCTCCCGCGTAACAAGCGGCTTCTACCTTCACTCGCGTTTGCGGTATACCAACCGGTCCTCCTCACCCTCACGGAGCGGCACATGGCCAGCGCTGAAGAGTACGAACACGCACCAGTCCCGCCCACCGCCCGCAAGAGCCTCCCGTCGGTGGCCGCCGTGTGGTTCGGCTTCCCGATGAACCTCGGCAACGCCGTCTTCGGCGGCGTGATCGTCTACAACCTCGGCCTCGTCGAGGGCCTCCTCGCGATCCTCGCCGGCAACCTCGTCCTGTTCGGCTACGTCGGCGCGCTGAGCCACTACGCGGGCCGCACCGGCGAGAACTTCGCGCTCCAGGCCGCCGACACCTTCGGGCGCCGCGGCAGGATCGCCGCGGCCGGGCTGCTCGCGACCGTCGTCATCGGCTGGTTCAGCTTCCAGGTCGGCCTCACCGGGACGACCCTCCAGGACACGCTCGGCTGGACGCCCATGTGGGGCGCGCTCCTCGGCTGCGCGGTCTACACGCTGCTCACCGTCGCCGGGATCCGCGCCCTCGCCCTCGTCGGCGCCGTCGCGACACCCCTGTTCGTGATCCTCGCGGCGGTAGCCATCGGCTACGGCACGGGCCACACCTCCCCCTCCGACGCGCTCACCTACCAAGGCACGGGCGGCACCCTCGGGTTCGGCGGGGCCGTCGCCATCGTCATCGCCGGGTTCGCCGACTCGGGCACCATGACGGCCGACTTCACCCGCTGGTCCAGGAGCGGACGCAGCGCGGTCGTCGCCACGGCCTTCGCCTTCCCGTTCGCCAATTTCGTCGCGTACGCGCTCGGCGGCGTCGTCGTCGCGATCGGCGGGTCCGCGGACCCCGCGGCCGACGGCGGGGGCTTCCTGCCGCTGCTCACCGGGCACGGGCCGCTGCTCACGGCGCTCGCGGTGCTGTTCGTCTTCGTCAACCTCGGCTCCGTCGCCTCGCACTGCCTCTACAACGGCGCCGTCGGCTGGTCCGCGCTCACCCCCGCGAAGATGCGCCCGCTCGCCCTCGGACTCGGCCTGGTGGGGCTGCTGTTCGCGCTGAGCGGCGTGTGGGGCCACTTCGTCGACTGGCTGAACCTGCTCGGCGTGTTCGTGCCGCCGATCGGCGCCGTGCTCATCGCGGACCAGTACCTGCGCCGCAGGGGCCGGGCGCCCGTCGCCCGCGACTACCGGTGGGGCGCGCTCGGCGCGTGGGCGGCCGGGGCGCTCGTCGCGGGCCTCGCGCACTACCTCCTGCCCGGCTCCGTCGATCCGCTGTTCGGCATAGTGGTCGCGGCGGGCGTCCACGTGCTGGTCGAGCGGCGCACGACACCGCGGCACACCTCGGCCGGACCCGCCGTCGACGCGGCCGGCACCACCACCGTCCGCACCGCAACACCAGAGAAGGGCCTTACGTGAACCCCACCGACGCCGGCGAGCTCTGCCGCCTGTCCGCCACCGAGACCGCGGCGCTGATCCGCTCGCGGGAGCTGTCCCCGGTCGAGGTCACGGACGCGGTGCTCGACCGGATGGAGACCGTGGACGGGGAGCTGGGCGCGTTCTGCACGCCCACGCCTGACCTGGCCCGCGCCGCCGCCCGGCGGATCGCGGACGACATCGTGGCGGGCCGTGAGACGGGTCCGCTCGCCGGTGTCCCGCTCGGCGTCAAGGACCTGATCTCCACGAAGGGCATCCGGACGACGTCGGGCTCGCACGCGTACGCGGACTTCGTGCCGGACGAGGACGACATCGTGGTGGAGCGGTCCGTCGCGGCGGGCGCCGTCGTCCTCGGCAAGACCAACGCCACCGAGTTCGGCTACAGCGCGACCGGCCACAACCCGCTGTTCCCGCCGACCCGCAACCCGTGGGACCTCGCCCTGACCCCGGGCGGTTCCAGTGCCGGTTCGGCGGCGGCCGTCGCGGCAGGGCTCGGCCCGGTGGCGCTCGGCAGCGACGGCGGCGGCTCCGTGCGCGTACCGGCCGCGCTGTGCGGGATCTTCGGGTTCAAGGCGTCGATGGGGCGGGTGCCGGTGTATCCGGGCTGCCGCGACGAACGCCATCCGGGCGTCTCCGGCTGGGAGTCGGTCGAGCACATCGGCCCGCTGACCCGCACCGTCGCCGACGCCGCCCTGATGCTCTCCGTGCTCACCGGGCCCGACCCTCGCGACCGGCACTCGATCCCGTGCGCCGACGTGGACTGGACCGTGCGCCGGCCGACCGGACCGCTGCGCATCGCCTACAGCCCGGACCTCGGCCGCGTCGCCGTCGACCCCGAGGTGCGCCGGGTGACGGACGAGGCGGCGCGGGTCTTCGAGAAGGACCTGGGCGCCGAGGTCGACCGGATCGACCTCCAACTCCCCGACTATAGCGCGGCGTTCGGGGCGATCGTCGCCGCGGAGACCGACCTGACGGGCATGCGGGCCATGGCCGACCGGCTCGGACCCGCCATGTCCCCGCACCTGGCGGCGCTCCTGCGCACCCCGTGGACGGCCGAGCAGTTCACCGACGCCAACCTGGTGCGCAAGGCGGTCGCCAACCAGATGGCCCGGCTGATGGCGACGTACGACCTGATCCTCACGCCGACCACCTCCGTCGCCGCGTTCCCCGTCGGCGTACAGGGCCCCGAGCTGATCGACGGCCGGATGGTGACCACGGACCACTGGACGTCGTTCACCCCGCTCGCCAACCTCACCGGCCAGCCCGCCGCCTCGCTCCCGGCGGGCCGCACACGCGCCGGCCTCCCGGTCGGCGTGCAGCTGATCGGCCGACACCTCGCGGACGGCGCACTCCTGGACGTGTGCGCGGCCTACGAGGAGGCGGCACCGTGGCGGGACGCGTGGCCGACGGCGGTGTGACGACGACGAGTTGACGCCGACGAGTCGACGCCGGAGCCTGCCGGAAGGGCCTACCGCACATCCCCGTACTCGCTCAACACCCCTTGCGGAGCAAGCGCGTTGACGTAGTGCGCCGGACCGTGATCATCGAAGGAGTACTTGAACGGGAGCGTCCGTGTCAGGGCGAGGCGTGCCGCGAAGAAGGCGAGCGGGGCCACGACCGCCAGGCCCGCGAGGCTGTCCATCTGGGGGTAGGGCAGGGCGGGTTCCACCCGCTCGACCCAGCCCTCCTCACGGGCGCGGCCCGGTATCGCGCCCACGCGGCGCAGCCTCCGTAAGGGGTTCGCGCCGGTGAGGAGGTCGCCGGGGAAGGATGCCGCCTCGGCCGCGGCGTCGGCCGCCGCCGTGAACATCGCGTCGACCGCGCTGCGCGGCCTGCGGAAGTGGAACTCGCGGCCGAACGGGGCGTAGGGGCCGACGGGCCGCGGCGGCAGCGCGGGCACCACGTCGCGGTCGTAGATGTAGCGCAGGAGGCGGTCGCGCAGCAGGTGGGTGCCGTTGCTGTCGACGGTGTCCACGCAGGCCTTCGCCAGGTCGGGGCCGCCGATCATGGGCTGCCCGAACGTGTAGACGGCGCGCAGCCGGCGGGCGATGTGGGCGTAGCGGGGCTCGTGGACGAGGGTGACCGCCATCAGGGCCGCCATGGCCGCGCCCAGGCTGTGCCCGGTGATGTAGAGCGCTTCGAGGCCGGGGCCGCGGGTGCCCGGCTCGTCCGGGTCGATGGACTCGCCGCGCACCGCGCGCTCCAGGGCCTGGAGGATCAGATAGCGGGTGGCGCGCATGTTGCGGTAGAAGCCCGCGTGCACCGCGTAGTCGGTGCCGTCCAGGTCGACGGCGAGGGTCTCGGGGCGGACGTCGGCGTCGGTGAGGATGCTGATGATGTCCTCGGGCTGCGTGCCCCGGTAGCAGAGGATCGCGGTCCTGCGGTCCTCGTCCTGGATCAGGTAGGCCGCGGAGGCGATGTACAGCGCGTCGACGCGCTGTTCGAAGACGCGGCACCGGTTGCGTTCCAGACCGAGCCGTGTCGCCATCATCGCGACGGTCTCCGCGTCGCCTCCCTCCTCGACACCGGCGTACGCGTACGCGGACAGGGTCGCCATCGTGTGTGGGAGCACGCCCGCCGGATCAGGGTGTTCCTTGTCCTCCCTGAGCAGGCGCGGCAGTTCGGGGTGGACGGGAAAGGTGGTCCTGCCCGGTTCGACGAACGTGGCCTCCTTCAGGGGGCGCAGGTCGGCGAAGGCGGGTCCGTGCACGATCGTCTGCCGCATGGGACCTCCCGTAGCGCGGGCTGTGCAGCACACCACCGGCGCACGGCAGCGTCAAGGCGTCGTCGATCGGCCATGAGCGCGGCCCGCGGGTGGGGCGGGAGAGGGGCGGGCGACGGGCGGTGCGCCCGCCCGGCGACGGCCGGGCGCTGACAGGCGCAAACCCCGGTGTGCGTACGGGAGTTCGCGCGCGCGTACATGGCGGGAACGGTCGCTGCGGCAGGTCCGACGGCGCCGATACGGTCGCTGCCCTCCCTTCTGTGCCCCACTACGCCCCCGCTCCAGGAACCTTCTCCACGTATCTCCGACAGGGACGGCAACCGATGGCCGAGAACGCACGTCAGCCACAGTACGAGCAGGCTTCGTACAAGCCTGCGCAGTACGAGCGGTACGAGGGCGGCAGTCCCGAGGCCGAGCGCCTCGTGTTCGAACGCCTCGCGCGAGAGATCATGAAGGTTCAGGTCGCGAACCGGCGGGCCAGTGGCGCCCAGGGCTTCGAGCGGGCCTTCCACGCGAAGGCCGCGCTCGGCGTGGAGAACGCCCGCCTGCGGTTCAACGACGACCTTCCGGCCGCGCTGCGCGGCGACTTCGCCCAGCCCGGTGCCGACTATCCGGCGACCGTACGGATCTCCAACGCGAGCGGCATGCGCGGCCCCGACGGGGCGCCCGACCTGCACGGGATCGCCGTGCGCGTAAGGGTGTCCGCTGAGCAGAGCCACGACCTGCTCGCGACCGGCTTCCCGGTGTCGCACGCCCGCGACGCCCGCGAGTTCGTGGCGTTCGCCAAGGCGATGGCCGGGGCCCGTAATCCGTTGCAGAAGGCGTTCGGTCTGTTCGTGAAGCTGCCGCTCGCCGTCGGCCTCGGCACCGCGAACCGGATGCGCCAGAACGTCCAGGCCGCGACCCGACACACCGTCAACAGCCTTGCCCGCGAGACTTATTGGAGTCGCGGCGCGATGCTGTGGAGCGAGGCGGGGCCGGTCCGCTTCCTGCTGCGGCCCGCCGTGGGCGGCGGGCCCGAGCCGCGCCCCGACCGCCGCGACCCGAACTTCCTGCACCGGGAGCTCGGCCGCCGGCTCTCCCGCGACGACGTCGCCTTCGACCTGTGCGTGCAGCGCTACGTCGACGAGCGGCGCACCCCCGTCGAGGACGGCTCCGTGGAGTGGAAGGAGGCGATCACGCCTCCGATCCCCGTGGCCCGGCTGACCGTTCCGAGGCAGGACATCACGACGGCCGAGGCAGGGTCGGCGGCCCGGCGGGTCGAGGAGCTCTCCTTCAACCCCTGGTACACGACCGAGGAGTTCAGGCCGCTGGGCAACCTCAACCGGGCCCGCAAGGCGGCGTACCAGGCGAGCAGCGCGCAGCGGCACGGCACCCGCTTCACCCCGCACGAGCCGCTCAGGAACCGGGTCGCCGGCGCGCCCGTCGGCTTCGCCTTCCGCCTCCTGAACCGGTATGTCCCGTGGCACCGGCTGCCGTTGGAGCTGAGCCTGCTCAACCTGGTGTTCCTGCGGAAGGTGCTGCGCCGCCTCAACCTGATCGACGCGGACGTCCACGAGGCACCGCCGAAGGCCGAGCCGGTGCCGGTCCCGGTCGACGAGCGGTTGCGCACGGAGCGTTCCTACGACGGCACGTACAACGATCTGTCCGAGCCGAAGATGGGCGCGGTGGGCGCCGCGTTCGGCCGCAATCTCACGCCCGTGTACCGGCCCGACCTCTTCGACACCCCGAACCCGGTGACGGTCAGCCGCAGCCTGCTGGCCCGCGACAGCTTCGTCCCGGCGACCTCGCTGAACATCCTGGCGGCGGCCTGGATCCAGTTCCAGGTGCACGACTGGGTCAACCACCGCCGCTACAAGGCAGGCGACAAGGCTGTCGAGGTGCCGCTGCCGCCGGGCGGCGGATCGTGGGTCAACACGCCCGGCGGGCCCCAGGAGAGCGTGATGCGGTTCGCCGAGAACGAGGGCATCGAGCTGCCCGGCGACCGGCCGCCGATCCTGTTCGGCAACACGGCCTCGCACTGGTGGGACGGCTCCGAGGTGTACGGCGGCGACGAGCAGACCGCGCGACAGTTGCGTGAACCCGAGGGCGGGGCACGCCTGTTGCTGGACGGCGGGCACATCCCGATCGACCGGACCGGCATCCCGATCACCGGCTTCAAGGACAACTGGTGGATGGGCCTCAGCGCGATGCACACCCTGTTCGCGCGCGAGCACAACGCGGTGTGCGACGCGCTGCGCGCGGAGTACCCGTCGATGAGCGAGGAGCGGATCTACCACACGGCGCGGCTCGTGGTGTCCGCGCTGATCGCGAAGATCCACACGGTGGAGTGGACGCCGGCGATCCTCGCGACGAAGGCCATCGACATCGGCCTGCGCACCAACTGGGAGGGCCCGCCCCGGAATTGGCTGAACCAGCTGGGCCTGTGGCTGCTCGAATCGCACTCCCTGACGGGCATCCCGAAGACGATGCCGGACCACCACGGCGCCCCGTACTCGCTGACCGAGGACTTCGTCACGGTCTACCGCATGCACCCGCTGATCCCCGACGACTACGAGCTGCGCGAGCACCGCTTCGGGCAGCGCCTCGAAACGCTCGGCTTCAACGACATCCAGGGCGCGGCGGCCGAGAGCCAGATCCGCAAGACGGGCCTGGCGGACACCCTCTACTCGTTCGGTATCGCGCACCCGGGCGCGATCACGCTGCACAACTACCCGCAGTCGCTCACGCACTTCCAGCGCGATGGCGAGATCATCGACCTGTCGGTGGTCGACCTGGTGCGCACCCGAAGGCGCGGCGTGCCCCGCTACAACGACTTCCGTGCGGGCCTGCACAAGGAGCGCATCCGCCGCTTCGAGGACCTCACGCAGGAGCCGGAGACGCTGTCGCGCCTCAAGGAGGTGTACCGGAACGTCGACGAGATCGACACGGTCGTCGGCCTGTTCGCGGAGAACCCGCCGACCGGCTTCGGCTTCTCGGACACCGCGTTCCGCATCTTCATCCTGATGGCGACGCGGCGGTTGCAGAGCGACCGCTTCCTCACCGTCGACTACCGCCCGGAGATCTACACGCCGCTCGGCATCGACTGGGTGGAGAAGGGCGGCATGAAGTCCGTCATCATGCGGCACTGCCCGGACCTCGCGAGCCTGCTGCCGCGCGACGCGAGCGCGTTCGCGCCCTGGCGGCCCGTGACACCGGCCGAGAACGGCGGCGAGCATGGCTGACACCTCCTCGGGCCACAAGGGCCTCGACGACCTGCTCGCCCGCCCGTTCCTGAAGACGGTCTGGCGCCGCCGCACCCACCGGGTCTCCCGCGGCGCGTCGGTGCCGGCCGGATCCATGAGCTACAGCTCCAAGCACGAGCCGCAGCCGCTCAGCGAGCTGGAGGAGGCGCTGCTGATCGCGGTGACCGGCTCGACGGGCCTGACGATGCCGGACCGCCCCTTCGAGGACCCGCGCGACGGCAAACCGATCATGTCCAAGCCGAACCTGACGATGACGGGCCGCACGGCGGGCAGCCCCGACAACGCGCAGGGCACGTACTTCTTCCTGATCAACGACAGCGGTACGTACTTCCTGCGCAAGCTGCCCGCCGCGCCGCACGAGCCGTTCACCGCGCAGGCTCTGGTGGAGCGGGCCCGGCAGGCGAAGGTGAAGGTCCTCGACCACCGCCTGGACGTCGCCGAGGGCCTGCGCGACTTCCCGGCCTATCTGGACTCGAACCGCTTCCTGTCCAACCTGCCGGGCACGACCGTCCTGTTCCCGGTCGTCGACCTCTCGCACCAGTACATCAACGCCCTGATGTACCTGCTCACACAGCCGGACGGCGCCCGGCCGACCCTGGTCGACGACCGGAACCTCTACCGTCCGGCGGGCGTCAAGAAGTGGATCGACAACGGGTTCCTCAACAAGGACCTGAAGCTGCCGCTGGGCGCGCTCGGCCCGATGCGCACGCAGATCGAGGCGGATCTCCTGCTCCAGACGGTGATGCTGACGGCGGAGGCGATGGGCCTCGGCGCCTGGATCCACGCGTCGCTCAACCCGCCCATCGCGCTCGGCGACCCCAAGTTCACCAAGACGTACGGGCGGATGCTCGGCTTCACGTTCGTCACGCCGCGCTGGCGCCTCGCCGACCTGTGGCGCTGGCACGTCCCGCTGCCCAAGTACGCCAACCTGCGCTCGCACCCGGTGGGCCTGGCCGACCCGGCGACCGGCGAACCGCTGATCGCCGCCGCCTGCCCGCCCACGCACGCCTCGATGTCGGACGCCGTCGACGCGATCGTCAACGCCAAGTTCGGCACCGGCGGCACCTACGGCGACAAGGACGTCTTCGCCCGTATCTACAAGGAGGACTACGGGCAGCGCTATCTCGCCGAGGCCAGCGAGTACGACGAGCGCGTCATCGACTGCGCCCGCGACATCTGTACGTACATCCTGGCCACGCACCGCCGCTTCCCCGCGCACACGGACGCCATCCATGTGCCGGGGGTCTGGCTCCAGGCGCACCACGTGGAGGGCGAGTACTACGAGCGCTTCTTCACGAACGGGCTCACCGACGCGCACCGCGCGCACGACACGCTCTGGGACGGGGAGCCGATGAGTTGAGCCGGCCCGGGCGGTCCACCTCTGTACGCTCACGCGGACGACGCCACCGCACCCGTAGTAACCATTGGAGGACCGCCCGATGACCGAGAACACCGGCCTGACCGACGTCCTGGCCCCGCACGTGTCGAAGGGACCCGTGCCGGGGGCCGTCGGGCTCGTGGCCCGCGGCGACCGGGTCGAGGTGGCGGCCGTCGGCCACACCGACACCGACGGTGGGACGCCGATGGCCCGCGACTCCATCTTCCGCATCGCGTCGATCACCAAGCCGATCGTGGCGGCGGCCCTCATGACGCTCGTCGACGAGGGCCGCATCGCCCTGGACTCGCCGATCTCGCACTGGCTGCCCGAACTCGCCGCGCCGAACGTGGTGCGCGATCCGGCGGGCCCGATCGAGGACGTCGTCCCGGCTGCCCGGCCGATCACGGTGGAGGACCTCCTCACCTTCCGGGCCGGCTGGGGCTTCGCCTCGGACTTCTCGCTCCCGGCCATGCAGCCCCTGTTCGCGCTGATGGACCCGAACCACCCGCAGCGGGTGCCCGAGCCGGACACCTGGCTGGCCTCGCTCGCCGGGGTGCCGCTCCTGTACCAGCCCGGCGAGGCCTGGCTCTACAACGCGTGCTCGGACATCCAGGGCGTGCTCATCTCGCGGATGACGAGCGACTCGCTGCCCGACTTCCTCGCCGAGCGGATCTTCGAGCCGCTCGGCATGGTGGACACCGGCTTCGAGGTCCCCGCCGCCAAGCGCGACCGCTTCACCAGCGCTTACGTACCCACGCCGGACGGCGGCGCCGAACTCGTCGACGCCCCGGACGGTGACTGGAGCAGCCTGCCCGCGTTCCCGTCGGGAGCGGGCGGCCTCGCCTCCACGGCCGACGACTGGCTGGCGTTCGCCCGCATGCTGCTCGCCGGCGGCGGGTCCGTGCTGTCCGCCGACTCGGTGCGGCTGATGACCACGGACCACCTGACCGCCGAACAGCGCGCGGCGAGCGGCCTGTTCACGGAGGGCGAGGGCTGGGGCTTCGGCGGCTCCGTCGACGTCACCCGCACCCACCCGTACAACGTGCCGGGCCGCTACGGCTGGGTGGGTGGCACCGGCACGTCCGCCCACCTCACCCCGTCGACCGGGACGGTGTCGATCCTGATGACCCAACTCGGCATGGCCGGGCCGACACCGCCGCAGATCATGCGGGACTTCTGGACGTACGCGGCGTCCTGACGGCCTCGCGGCTCACTGCTCGCCGGACAGGATCGGCAGAAGTGACGCCGCCGACCAGCTGAAGTTCGGCGAGTTGAGCGGGGCGCCGGTCAGCGGGTCGTAGTTCTCCTGGATCGGCCGGTCACCGGTGAGCCCCTTGGAGTTGGCGAGGAGCTTGCCGGTGAGGTCGTTCGCGTCCTTGGTGTAGCCGTAGCGGCGCAGCCCGCTCAGCGCGGCGTACGCGTGGTCGAACCAGACGGGTCCGCGCCAGTAGGCCGTCGACTCGAAGTACGGGGACGCCTTCGACACGGTCGGGAACGGCACGTGCGTGGCGAACTCCCCCGGATCCACCAGCCGTTGACGAACGTGTGCGGCCTGCTCCTTCGTCGCCGCGCCGGTCCACAGCGGCACGACGCCCTCGATGCCGCGGCCGCGGTCGGTGAGCGGCGCGCCGTTCTTCAGGGCGATGTCGTGGAACCAGCCGTCGGCCGGGTCGTACATCTTGGAGCGCACGGCGGCGTTCGTCGCCTCGGACTTCCTCCGCCACTTCGCGGCCTCGCCGGGGCGCCCGATGGCGTCGGCGATGCGCGCCAAGTAGCCCTGGTCCTGGGCGAGATAGGCGTTGAGGTCGACGGACTCCTGATTCAGCGAGTAGCCGAGCAGCGTTCCGTCGGCGGCGCGGTTGGCGACGACAGAGGTGCCGAGTTTCGCGTCGAAGCGCGGCGCGTTGTCGAGGCCGCTCTCCCAGGCGGCGGCGAGGCGGCGCTCCTCGGTCGAGTCGTTGGCGGGATCCACAGTGGCGCCGTACTCGGCGAGGCCGTCGTGGTCGTGGTCCCGGTTGCGTTACCACCAGGCCTGGTAGGCGGCGAGCTTCGGGTACATCTCGCGCAGGAACGACCGGTCGCCGTTCTTGCGGTACACCTCCCACACGGACCAACTCGCCATCGGAGGCTTGGAGTTGCGCTCGTTCCAGTTGCCGCCGCCGCGCGCGGGGTCGTTGTAGAAGACGGCGTCGGGGACCATCCCGGCGTCCTGCGGGCGGGTCTTCGAGTCGCGGGTGATCTGCCAGTCGAACATGGACCGGATCTGCGACTCGGCCAGCGCGGGATCGAAGCGGGCGGTGCCCACGGCCTGCTTCCAGCTGTCCCACGCCCACAGCCCACCGGTGAACCACTTGTACGAGATGGAGGGCGTCACGCCGTCGTGCTTGATCTGCCCGACCGCGGAGCGCCAGTTGGTGACGAGGGTCTCCAGGGACTTGACGGCGGTGCGGCGCCGCTCGGCGGGCACCCCACGCGTGACCCCGGCGACGTAGCCGTGCCACCGGGAGTCACCGGCGGCGGCGTACGCGTCGGGGGCGGCCAGGACGGCGCGCGCCCGCCGGGCCTCGCGGGCGCGCTCGGCGTCGGTGAACGTGTAGGACTCGGTCCAGTCGAAGTGGTGCGCGGCGCCGGGCGCGAGGGTGACCGGCGAGGCGGCCTCGGTCCGGTACGCGTCGCCGTCGACGGTCGTCCGCACCGGGTCCTTGTGCGTGACCTCGAAGCGTTCGGTGCCGTCGGTGAGGTAGTCCCACTTCTCGCGCACCTTCGCGAAGTCGACGCCGACGCCGTGCCCGGTGGGCTTCAGGGAGGGCGCGTCGTGCATGGGCGCCTTCTCCGGCCGCAGGAGGCTGCCGGTCCAGTCGGCGCCGAGCGTGCGGGCGGCCGAGCCGGTGTTGCGCACCTCCGCGCGCACCAACGCCGTCCGGTCGGTGGCGAACCGCAGCTCAAGGGTGAGGGTGAGGCCGCGCCCGAGGTCGTACGACTGGTGCAGCCGCCCCGGCCGCGAGGTGAAGCGGGGCGTTCCCCCGGCGGCGAGGTCGAGCGTGCGACCGCCCTCGGTGAGCCGCATCCGGCTGAACGACTTGCTCAGCCACCACGGATACTCCTGCGCGATGTACATCGGCCCGCTGAACCCGCCGTACGCGGCACGGTCCCCTGCCTTCGGCAGGGCGTAGGAGTGCCAGGCGCCACGGTCCGAGAACGTGCTGATGGGGTTGTTGTCCTCGGCGTCACCCGGCAGCGCGGCCTTCGGGGTGCCGTGCAGGTCGAGGACGTCGGCGTAGTCGGACGCGGGTCGCTGCGCGGCCGCCACGGGCGGGGCGGCGAGGCCGGCGCCGCCGAGGAGCAGGAGGGCGGCGAGTGCGGTGCGGGTGGGGCGGTAGCCGGACGGGTGGGCGGTCACGCGGCGGTGCCTCCTGTTGACATGAACCTGTGCGAGCGGGATCTTCATCCCTGACTCTGTGCGCAATCCTGCACGCGCGCAAGGAGTTTCACGCACAAGTAAACAATGACTGGTCGTTCTGAGCGGAGACGCACCTCATGCGAAGACTGCACCAACGGCAACCACACCGAAGAGCCCGCGCCCTGGCCGCGTGGACCACCGCGGCGCTCGCGGCGGCGCTCCTCGCCGCTCCCGCGCACGACGCGGGCGCGGCCACCCCGGGCGGCGGCGTGCTCGACGCCGACCACAAGAGCGTCACCTGGCAGAGCCCCACCTATCCGTCCGGCACGGTCGACGACCCGAAGAAGTGTCCGTCGGCGGCGGACGACCCGGACGGGAAGACCTGCGACCGCTTCGACCTCAAGGTGTCGGTGCCCGACGGGTATTGGAGCGACAACCCCGAGGGCGGGGTTCCGGTCTCGGTCGAGTGGGCGAAGCAGCCCAAGGACGACTTCGACATGTACGTCTACGACGACGCGGGCAAGCAGGTGGCGTCGAGCGCGGGCACCGCCGACCCCGAGGCGACCGTGATCCCGCGGGCGGACGGCACGTACCACGTGGTGGTCGTCCCCTACGACGTGCACGACAACTCCTTCGTCGGCAAGGCCTATTTGCCGGAGACGACGGACGCCGGGAACCTCACCTCCTTCAAGGGCGACGACGGCAGCTACGCCATCGCCGCCGGTGACCTGAAGGCGAAGGCCGACTTCCTTAAGGGCGGCGGGCTCCGGCTTCAGGCCGACCCGTCGGGCGACTTCAGCGATCCGGCGGGCACACAGATCGTGCGCGAGCAGCCCGCCGCCGACCCGCACACGACGTCCTTCGACGCTGGCGCCTACTACGGCATCCGGTCCGCCGACGCCGTCCTGCGCGTCTACAAGAAGCCGCTCCGCTTCGGCCTCTACAAGGCGGACAACAAGACCCGGATCTGGCAGGAGGACCGGCCGCTGCGCTGGTCAACCGGCGGGATGCGGCAGAGTCTTGAGCGTGGCGCCGACGAGCAGTTCTTCGGCGGCGGCGAGCAGAACGGCTCGTTCTCCCACCGCGACAAGACGGTGTACGTCGCCAACAACACCGACTGGAACGAGGGCGGATATCCCAACTCCCAGCCGTTCTACCTCTCTTCGGCCGGCTACGGCGTCTACCGGAACACCTTCGCCCCCGGTGTCTACGACTTCGGGCCCTCGGTCCACACCGGCCAGCAGGAACGCCGCCTGGACGCCTACTACTTCGTCGGCGACGCCAAGCAGGTCATCGGCGAGTACACGAACCTGGTCGGCAAGCCGTTCATGCCGCCGGTCTACGGCCTCGAACCCGGCGACGCCGACTGCTACTTGCACAACGCCAACCAGGGCGAGCGCCACACCCTCGACTCCCTGAAGGTCGCCGACGGGTATGTGAACAACCAGATGCCGCTCGGCTGGATGCTCGTCAACGACGGTTACGGCTGCGGTTACGAGAACCTCGCCGAGACCGCCAAGGGCCTCCAGGACCACAATGCCCAACTGGGACTGTGGACGCAGGACGGCATCGACAAGCTCGCCGACCAGGTGAAGGCCGGCCAGCGCGTCGCCAAGCTCGATGTCGCCTGGGTCGGCAACGGCTACGGCATGGCGCTCGACGCCTGCGACAAGGCGAAGGCCGGCATCGAGGACAACAGCGACGCCCGCGGCTTCGTCTGGATGCCGGTGTCCTGGGCGGGCGCCCAGCGCTGCGCGGTGCTCTGGTCGGGCGACCAGAAGCTGTCCTGGGACTTCATCCGCTGGCAGATCCCGACGTACGCGGGCGCGACGATGTCCGGCATCGCGTACAACACGGGTGACATCGGCTCGATCTACTCCCACGACGCGAAGATGTACGCGCGTGATCTCCAGGCCAAGACGTTCCTCCCGGCCGTCATGACGATGGACGGCTGGGCCCGCGACATCACCACCGGCGAGAAGATCAACCAGCAGCCGTGGGTGGACGGCGAGCCGTACACGTCCATCAACCGCAAGTATCTTCAGCTGCGCGAGCGCCTGATGCCGTATCTCTACACGCTGGCCAAGCAGGCCTCGGACACCGGCGTCGGCGGCGTACGGCCGCTGTGGCTGGAGTACCCGAAGGATCCGGCCACCCTCGGCGCGCAGGCCAAGTACGAGTACCTGGCGGGCGACGACTTCCTCGTCGCTCCGGTCTACAAGGACTCCGACACCCGCGACGGCATCTACCTGCCGAAGGGCACGTGGACGGACTACTGGACGGGCAAGCAGTACAAGGGCCCGACCACGATCGACGGCTATCACGCCCCGATCGACACGCTCCCGCTCTTCGTGAAGTCCGGGGCGATCGTGCCGATGTGGCCCAAGGGCACCACGTCGTGGAAGAACCGCGACAAGGGACAACTCGGCTATGACGTCTACGCGTCGGAGCCCGGCCACAGCGCGTACACCCTGTACGAGGACGACGGGGTGACCCGCAAGTTCAAGGAGGGCGCGTCGGCCACGCAGCGCGTGACCGTGGACACCGGCAAGCACGGATCGATCATCAACGTCGGTGCGAGCAAGGGCAGTTACGCGGGCAAGGTGGGCGAGCGCGCGTACACGTTCACGGTGCACGGCGGCACGGCCCCCGACCGGGTGACGGTGAACGGCCGTCCGCTGGACGGGAGTTCATGGTCGTACGACGAGAAGACGCACGTGACGACGGTCCGCACGGCGGCGCTGCCGACGGACAAGGCGTTCACGGTGCGCGTGAGCTGACACACGGCGGGGCGACGCCGAAACCCGGCGCCGCCCCGTCCGCTCGATCCGTCCGCTCAGTCCACCCGCTAGTCCACCCGCTCCGACTCGTGCCACCCCGAGTGCAGCGCCCGGTACTCCTCGGGCGTCGCCTTCGGCACGTACGTGCCGGGGCCGAACATCGCCTTGGCGAGCCGGGCCCGCATCCGCTGCCGGACGGTGAACTTCCGCTCCACCCCGTTCTTGTCGAACCGCGGCCCCAACTCGTAGGCGCGAGGCTGCTCGTGCTGGTTCAGGGTGTACAGCTCGGCGCGCGTGAGCGGCTCGTGGACCTCGATGAACTCGCCGTGCGGCAGCCGCCTGATCGTGCCGGACTCGCGGCCGTGCAGCGCCTTGTCACGGTCGCGGTGCTGCAAGCCCAGACAGATCCGCTGCGTGACGACGTATGCGAGGACCGGCGCGACGAAGAAGCTGATGCGCACGAACCAGGTGATGGCGTTGATCGACAAGTGCAGTTTCGTCGCGACGATGTCGTTGCCGCCGCCGATCAGCAGCACCGCGTACAGCGTCAGCCAGGCCACGCCGATACCGGTCCTGGCCGGCTTGTTGCGCGGGCGGTCCGCCGTGTGGTGCTCGCGCTTGTCGCCCGTGATCCACGACTCCAGGAACGGATACACCGCCATGAAGGACAGGATCAGCGGGAACAGCGTGAACGGGATGAAGACGCCCAGTTGCAGCGTGTGACCCCAGGCGTTGATCTCCCACGAGGGCATCACACGGATCAGCCCCTCGGAGAAGCCGAGGTACCAGTCGGGCTGCGCGCCCGTCGTGACGAGATCCGTTCTGTAGGGGCCGAAGGCCCACACCGGGTTGATGGTCGCCACCGCGCCGAGGACCGCGAGCACCCCGAAGACGAGGAAGAAGAAGCCGCCCGCCTTCGCCACGTAGATGGGGAAGAAAGGAGCCCCTGTGACCTTCTTCTCGCTGCGGCCGGGGCCCGCGAACTGGGTGTGCTTGTGGTAGAAGACCAGGATCAGATGGAGCGCCACCAGGCCCAGCATGATGCCCGGCAGCAGCAGGATGTGGATCGGATAGAGCCGGGCGATGAAGTCGTCACCGGGGAACTCGCCGCCGAACAGGAACATCGCGAGGTACGTGCCCACGATCGGCACGGAGAGCACGGCGCCCTGCGCGAACTTCAGGCCGGTGCCGGACAGCAGGTCGTCGGGGAGCGAGTAGCCGGTCAGGCCGGTGACGATGCCGAGGAACAACAGCGTCCAGCCGAACACCCAGTTGAGCTCGCGCGGCTTGCGGAACGCGCCGGTGAAGAAGACGCGCATCATGTGCACCGTCATGCCGGCGACGAAGACGAGCGCCGCCCAGTGGTGGATCTGACGGATCAGCAGTCCGCCGCGCACCTCGAAGCTGATGCGCAGCGTCGACTCGTACGCCTGGGTCATCGTGATGCCCTTGAGCGGTACGTACGTGCCGTTGTAGACGACCTCCTGGGTGCTGGGGTCGAAGAACAGGGTCAGGTAGACGCCGGTGAGGATGAGGATGATGAAGCTGTAGAGGCAGATCTCACCGAGCATGAAGGACCAGTGGTCCGGAAAGACCTTGCGCATCTGGGACTTGGCGAGTTGGTAGATCCCGAGCCGGCCGTCCGCCCAGTCGGCGAGGCGTTCACCGGAGCCCGGGGGGTCGGGGCGGCGTCCGTCGTCCCGGATGCGCTCGCTGTCATCGCTCATGCGACTCCCCCTCAAGGGCCGTTGAGGCTCTCGTCAGGGTAGAGCGCGCGGCGGTGGCACCGACAGGGGGCGACGAGCGGTCAATTCCCCCTGGGGCCACGGTGGTTCACCGTCCACCGACCACCTCGGGCCGTCCGCCCGCCGCCTCCGCCCGCTCGTCGGCCGTCATCCGCTCCATCGCCGCCTCCACGGTCCGCGTGTGCGCCCAGGCCGCCTCGGCCGCCGCCTCGGGGTCGCTGCGCGCGATGGCGTCCGCCAGGTCGTCGTGGGAGCTCGCGCCGGGCAGCTCCGGCGTCCAGTTCGGGCGCAGCGAGGCGATGCTGTCGCGCACCGATTCGACGATGCTCTCGTACAGCTCGGTCATGAGCGGATTGCCGCTCGCGGCGACGACGGCCCGGTGGAACTCCACGTCCTTCTCGACGTACGCGGCGGGGTCGCCGCTCTCCTCGGCGCGGTGCCGGGCGAGCAGCGCGGTCAGGATGCGGGCGAGGTCGGCCTCGCCGCGGTGCGCCGCGGCGGCGGGCGCCGCCTCGCGTTCGATGGCGAGGCGGACCTGGAGGATGTGCTTCAACTCGGCGCGGCGCAGGCGGCGTTGGAGCGCCGCGTTGAGGTCGCTCGCGGCGCGCACGTACGTCCCGTCGCCGCGCCGCGCCTCGAGGAGGCCGGTGTGGCACAGGGCGCGGACGGCCTCCCGCACCGTGTTGCGGCCCACGCCGAGCTCCTCGACGAGCCGGCCCTCCGCCGGGATGCGGTCGCCGACGGACCACTCGCCGGTCTCGATGCGGCCCTCGATCCGGCGGATGGTGCGCTGGACCAGGGTGGCTGGTTCGGGCACGGGCGGCCTTTCTGGTGCGGGTGGTCGGGCTGCTGCGTACTCAAAATATCCCATGTCTGAGTGGAACGTGAGGCCATGTATTGCCCAGTCTGTCCCGTTTTGCGGGCCTCCAATGTCGAAACATGGGATGTTACGTTGGGTCGCATGCCGCAGAGTGATCCAGCATCCACAGCCACCCCAGTCGAGACTCCCGAGACTCCCCTGCGTTCGAGGGGCGGGGTCCGGGGCGGAGTCGGGGGCGCCGGCCCGCTGCTCGCCGCCGGCGTCCTCCTCATCGCCATGAACCTGCGGCCCGGCGTCGTGTCCGTGTCGCCGGAGCTGGACACGATCCGCCGCTCCACCGGGCTCAGCGGCTCGCTCGCGGGCCTGCTCACCACGCTGCCGATCCTCTGTTTCGGCCTCCTCGCCCCGTTCGCGGCGAAGCTCTCGCGGCGCATCGGCATGACGCGGGCGCTCGGCGCGATGATGGCGCTCCTGACGGCGGGCATCGCGCTGCGCCTCGCGCCCGGCCTGCCCGCGCTGTTCGCGGGGACCGTGCTCGTCGGCGCGGCGATATCCCTCTCGAACGTCCTCGTGCCGAGTGTCATCAAGCGCAACTTCGAGCACCGCACCGGGCTGATGATGGGCCTGTACTCGGTGGCCCTGTTCTGCGGCGCCGCGCTCGCGGCCGGGGTGACCGTGCCGCTCGGGGACGCGCTCGGGCTCGGCTGGCGCGGCGCGATCGGCGTCTGGGCGGTGCTGTCCGCGCTCGCGTTCGCCCTGTGGGTGCCCCAGCTGCGCCGCTCCGACGCACCGCCGTCGACGACCCCCGGCGCCGCCGACTCCCGTACACCGCTGCGCCGTTCACCGCTCGCCTGGAAGATCACGCTCCTCATGGGGCTCCAGTCGCTCCAGTACTACGCGTGCGCCGCGTGGATCCCGGCGATGCTCACCAGCGAGGGCATGGACGGTACGCAGGCGGGGTGGATGCTGTCCGTGATGAGCCTCGCGGGCATCGCAGGTTCGCTCGCCTTCACGGCGCTCGTCGGCAGGTCGTCGAACCAGGTCGCCCTCGCCCTCACCGGCACGCTGCTGGTCCTCGGCTCCGTGCTCGGCCTGCTCGCGGCGCCGGTCGGCGGGGCGTACGTGTGGATGCTGATGCAGGGCTTCGGCTGCGGCCTGCTGATCAGCACGGCGCTCGCCGTGATCGTGCTGCGCTCCCCCGACGCGGCGCGCGCCGCGGAGATGTCGGGCATGGCGCAGAGCGTGGGCTATCTGCTCGCCGCGGCGGGCCCGTTCCTGCTCGGCGCGCTGCACGACGCGACGGGCGGCTGGACGGTACCGCTGGTGATGCTCGCGGTGCTGTGCGTACCGATGGGCCTCGCGGGCGTGGGAGCGGGACGGCCCCGCCAACTGGAGGCGTGACCGCCCGGCCAGAACCGGAGATGTGAACCGCCCAGCCGGCTGGGCGGTTCGTGCTTCCGGTTCTGGCCGGGCGGTGGGGGATTGCGCTTCTGGCCGGGCGGTTCGAGCCGCCGGCTCCGTCTGCGCGGTCGGCGCCTCCGGTTCCGTCTGCGCGGTCGGCGCCTCCGGTTCCGTCTGCGGGGTTGACGCCTCCGGTTCTACCCCGCAGCCAGAACCACGCCTGCCGGAACCCGAAGCTTGATCCGCCCCACTCAGCGACGCGCCGCTCACTTCGCCGACCCGGGCCTTCCGCTCTGGTTGGCGAGGAAGCGCGCCTTCTTCTGGCGGTTCCCGCAGGTGTTCATGTCGCACCATTTACGGGTGCGGCTCTGGCTGGTGTCGAAGAAGGCGGCCCGGCACGTCGGCGACGCGCACAGGGCCAGCCTCCCGTCCCGCTCGCCCGCGATCACGCCGATCGCGTCCGCGGCGATCACGCTCAGCGCGTCCTCCACGCAGGACTCCGCGCCGAGCCGCCACCGCCGCTCCCCCGCGCGCGTCAGGACAGCCGCGGCCCGGCCGTGAACGCTGCGGTCGTTGATGACCTGCACCGCGGCCGTGGGGAGGCGGTCCCGGATCGCGGCCGCCGTCGCGGCGGCGTGGATCGCCTCCCTCAGCTCCCGGGCGAGGTCGAGCTCGGCAAGGGTGCAGGAATCCACCGCGAGGCCGCTCACCGCCAGCCAGTCGACGAGCCGGTGGGGCACGGGAATCCGCTCCACAGGCTCGCCCTGACGTTCCGTCAGGGTCGCCGTGAAGCTGGTCGCCAGCACCTTGCCGAGGCGGAATTCAGGGAACCGAGCACGCATGGAACCACCTTAGGGGGTTGCGACGCGGATCGGGGGACTGTTAGAACCGTCTTAGACGGTTCCATCGTGGCCAGGAGGTCTCATGCCCCGCCCCGCCAGTGACGTGCGAGCATTCGAAGCCCACGCGCCCGACGCCGAGCTCGACGACCTGCGCGCACGACTGGCCACGGCGCGGCTGCCGGAGGCCGAGACGGTCCGTGGCGCCGGGCCGGGCCCCCGCCGATGGGAACAGGGCGTCCCGCTCGCCGACCTCGTCGATGTCGTGCACCACTGGCGCACCGGGTACGACTGGCGGGCGTTCGAGGAGCGCCTCAACGGGATCGGCCAGTTCCGCACGACCATCGACGGTCTGGGCATCCACTTCCTGCACCGTCGGTCCACGCGCGCGGACGCCACTCCCCTGCTCATGACGCACGGCTGGCCGGACAGCGTCGCCCGATTCGTCGACGTCGTCGAGGAGTTGGCGGATCCGAAGGACCCGGACGCGCCGGCGTTCCACGTCGTGGCGCCCTCGCTGCCGGGTTTCGGTTACAGCGACAGGCCCGCCACCACCGGGTGGGGAACCGAGAAGATCGCGGCCGCCTGGGTGGAGCTGATGGGCCGGCTCGGCTACGACAGGTTCCTGGCCCACGGCGGCGACTGGGGCGGAAACATCACCACGGTCCTCGGCGGCAGGTTCCCGGCGCACGTTCTCGGCATCCACACCACGTTCGCGGAGGGCCCGCCCGGGTTGAGCACGGACGGCCTGACGGCCGTCGAGCGCGCATGGGCCGAGGACACCCGCGACTTCTGGCTCCGGCGCGCGGCGTACGCGAAGGTGCAGGCGTCCCGGCCGCAGACCATCGGCTACTCGCTCGTCGACTCACCGGTCGGGCTTCTCGCCTGGATCCTCGACAAGTTCGCCGAATGGACGGACACCGAGGACAGCCCGTTCGAGGCGATCCCGATGGACAGGGTCCTCGACGACGTCACCCTGTACTGGCTGACGCGGACCGGCGCGTCGGCGGCCCGCATCTACTACGAGAGCCACAACGCGCTGGACCCCGAACTCCGGGTCGACGTCCCGTCCGCGCTGACCATGTACCCCCGCGACGTCGAGAAGTGTCCGCGGCCCTGGGCGCGGGAACGGTACCGGCAGATCGTCCGGTGGACGCTGCCGGAAAAGGGAGGGCATTTTCCGGCTCTCGAAGTACCCGAGTATTTCGTCGAGGATCTTCGGGAGGGCCTCACCGCCGTGCTGGCCGCTCGTCGGTGAACTCAACTGGGTGCCCCTGACCCGTTGACCTGCCGTCATGCCTCTGCGATCTTAGCAAGCGCTTTCCCGCTGCCGACTATCCAGTATCCAGGGGGACCCAGTGTCGGAATCCGGCGCACCACCACGTACCGCCACCGAGACCAAGGGCCGCGCGCTCTTCTCGGGGCACTACACCCACCTGTGGGGTTTCCTGCTCGCGGGCTGGCTGATCAGCTACGCGGACCGCACCGTCACCGGGCCGGTCGTCGCCTGGATGATCGAGAACAAGGCGGGCTTCATCGGCGACGCCTCGAACCCGGCGACGCTCGGCGGGCTCATCGGCTCGATGTTCTTCACCGGTTACATGCTCACGCAGTACGCGGGCGGCCGGCTCGGCGACCGCTACGGCCACCGCGAGATGCTCGTCGTCTCGCTGCTGTGGGCGGGCCTGCTGACGCTCGTGTCGGGCCTGACCGGCGGGCTCATCGGCTTCGTCGTGGCGCGCGTGCTCACCGGTCTCGGCGAGGGCGTCTTCTACTCCAACGACCGTGTCCTGGTCATCAATCACACGCCCGCGGCCCGCCGCACCATCGGCCTCGGCGTCGTCCTGTCCGGCCTGTCCATCGGCCTGACCGTCGGCATCGTCGCCACCCCGCACCTGATCGACTGGGGCGGCACGCTCGGCATGGGCGACCGGGCGTGGAGCATGCCGCTGTACGTGTTCGGGGTCGTGTCCCTGCTCGTGGCCGCGGCGACGTGGACGTTCTTCCGGGGGCGCGGCGACAGGCCGCTGCGGCTCGGCCCGCCCACGCTGCGCCTCATCGGCTACTCGATCCCCGCGGCGCTCGCGATCCTCGGACTGTTCCTGCTCGCCGACGAGTTCAGCTGGCCGGACTGGCTGACGGCCGTCGGTTCCGGGGTGCTGTTCCTCGTGATGGTGACGATCGTCATCCGCGGCATCGTCCGCACCGGCCGCAGCTCCCAACTCCTCAACCGCAACGTGTGGTTGATCTACATCGGCTTCATCGCCGTGATGTGGAACCTGTGGTTCTTCTCGTTCTGGTCGGTGCAGATCGTCGCGGAGGCCGCGCACAGCAGCCTCGGCGCGGCGGCGCTCACCGCGGCGTTCAACGCGGGCGCGGGCATCATCGGCTTCCCGGTCGGCGGCTGGATCGCGGACCGGCGGGTGCGCGCGGGCAAGGGCCGCAAGCCCCTCGCCGTGATCTGCGCGGCGGTGCACACCGTACTCGCGGTGGCGTTCGGCGCGAGCGTCCTGAACGGCGATCCCTCGCTGCTGCTGCTCGGCCTGATCCTGTTCTGCTCCGGCCTGTTCTTCAACGCGCTCCAGCCGATCGTGCACAGCCTGCTCGGCGACCTCGCGCCCGAGAAGGACCGCGGTTCGCTGTTCGGCCTGTTCAACCTGGTCGCGGAGATCGGCGCGGTGGCCAGCCCCGTCGTCAGCGGTGTGCTGCGCGACGCGACGGGCAGTTGGGCCGCGGGCGTGTTCACCGCGGCCGGGGTGATGGCCGTGGCGGTCGTCCTCTACGCGCTGGTGAAGGAGCGCATCCCGGAGGTCGCCGCCACGTGACCCGGTCCGGACACCTGGCCCGGTCCGGGCTCAGCAGCCCTTGCGGAGCGGCTCGATGGTGACCTTCGCCCGGTCGTCCTCTCCCTGCACCCTGCCGTAGACCGTGGAGTTGACCCGGAACCACTGGTCGTCCACGGTGCGCTTGCCGTTGACGTCGTCGAGGCGGACGCACCAGCGCTCGGCCCGGAGGACCCGCGTGTACCGCTCGGTGCCCTTGCGCACCTTGTGGCAGTCGCGGACCTTCTTGGTCGTGTAGTACGTCTTGGTGCGTCCGCTGCTGCGCTTGGTGTGCCGGACCCTCCGGGTGTCGGTGTCGCACTTCCTCACCAGGTGCGGCCGGGTGGCGCGGGTCGTGCGGCGGACCACGTGCCGCACCCCGTCGCGCACCCCGGTCACCTTGTCGTCGTGCTGCTCGACCGACCGGCTGTCGGTGGATCCGCCGCCGTGCGCCGAGGCCGACTTGTCGGTTCCACCACCGCAGGCCGCGAGCGCGACCACCAGCACCATCGTCAGTCCGGCCAGGGTCAGGCGCCGCCGCTTCAAGGACATAGCTCCTCTAGGTGTACATGCCATTGGGAGCCAGCAGCGTATCGGAAGCACCACCGCCACCGAGGACGCACCGCCCCTCGCCCGGTCAGCCCTGCGCCTGCCCGAACACCGCCACCGCCGCGCCCACGATGGCCTCCGGGCGGTCGTGGTGGGCGCCGGGGCGAACCGGCCGAGTACGTCCCGCAGTTACTCGTCGAGCCGGTCGCTGTAGACGTACGCGCCCGCCCACGGCTCACGCCGCCGCAGCGGGCCCCGGTCGCGGCTGAGCGATATGCCGGCGACACGAACAGGCCCAGCTCAGCCGCTGCTTGGACGGCGATCTCCGCACCGTTCATCGGCCCAGAACGCCACGCCGTGCCGGCGGGTCACCGAGCGTCGCCGGTGACTGCCGATTCGTTATGCAACACCGGGGCGAAAAGTTCCCCTTGGATGTAGCTTGCCGTTCCGACGCATTCAGGTTGAAACGTCAACCCGGTTTGTCTACCAGAGGGAGCGATGAGCGGACACATGCGGCAATACGCATCGCCCCGCCTGGCACAGCCGTTGGTGTCGGGCGGCCTTGCCGACTCGGTCTTCGGCGCGGCACTGGAGGACCCGCACCTCACGCAGTTCACACTGCTCCAGGACGGCCGTCCGGCGCTGGAGGTCAGCACGTCGCGGTTCCGTGACGACGTGCTGGCCGTGGCCCGCGGCTTCCTCGCCGGCGGGGTCGGCATGGGCGACCGGGTGATCGTGATGTCGCGCACCCGCTACGAGTGGACGCTCATCGCGTACGCGCTGTGGACCGTGGGCGCCGAGGTGGTGCCGGTCTATCCGACCTCGTCGGCGGAGCAGGTGCGGTGGATCCTGTACGACACGGACGCCGTGGGTGTCGTCGTCGAGAACGAGCACAACGCGATGACGGTGGCCGCGGCCTACGGCGCGCGCACCGACCTGACCCGCCTGTGGGAGCTGGACTCGGGCGGCCTCGACCTGCTCGTCGAGGCGGGCGCCGCGGTGCGGGACGAGGATGTGCACCAGTTGCGGGCCTCGGTGGACCCGCGCGACACCGCCGTGATCTGCTACACGTCCGGCACGACGGGCCGCCCCAAGGGCTGCGTCATCACGCACGGCAACCTGGCCTCCGAGTCGGACAACCTCCTGGTCGGCTGGGCGGACGTGCTGACGCCGCCCGGCGAACAGCAGTCCCTGCTCGCGTTCTTGCCGCTCGCGCACTGCTACGGCCTGATGGTCGTGGTCAGTTCGGTGCGCGGCAGGATCAACACCGCGCACCAGCCCGACGTCTCGCCCAGCGCGCTGCTCCCCGCGCTCGCCGCCTTCCGGCCGACGCTCCTGTACGCGGTCCCGTACATTTTCGAGCGGGTCTTCGCCAAGGCGCGGATCAACGCCCAGGACGGCGGCCACACCGCCCTGTTCGAGCGGGCCGTGCGCACCGCGGTCCGGTACGCGGCCTCGGAGCAGCGCCACGCGGCGGGCGAGGGCGCGGGCCCCGGCCCGCGCCTGCGGCTCATGCACAAGGTGTACGACCGCCTGGTGTACGCGAAGGTGCGGGCGGTGCTCGGCGGCCGGGTCCGCAACGCGGTGTCGGGCGGCTCGCCGCTCTCCCGCGACCTCGGCCTCTTCTTCCAGGGCTGCGGCGTCACCGTGTACAACGGCTACGGCCTCACCGAGACGACGGCCGCGGTCACCGTGCAGCCCCTCGGCGCGGTGCGGCACGGCACCGTCGGCAAGCCGATGCCGGGCAACGCCGTGTACATCGCGGACGACGGCGAGATCTGGGTGGCGGGCGACGTCGTCTTCGCGGGCTACCTCAACAACCGGAAGGCCAACGAAGCGGCGCTGCGCGACGGCTGGTTCGCCACCGGCGACCTCGGCCGCCTCGACGCCGACGGCTATGTGGTGATCACCGGCCGCAAGAAGGACATCATCATCACCAGCGGCGGCAAGAGCGTCTCCCCGCAGACCCTGGAGGAGGAGCTGCGCGCCCATCCGCTGATCTCCGACTGCCTCGTGATCGGTGACAACCGCCCCTACGTCACCGCGCTGATCACCATCGACCCGGACGCCCTGGCGAGCTGGCACGTCCTCAAGGGCCGCGCCCCCAGCGCCCCTGCGCAGGCGGTCGCGGACGAGGAGCTCAACGGCCACATCCAACGCGCGGTGTCACGTGCCAACTCCCGCGTCTCACGCGCCGAGTCGATCCGTGCGTTCCGCATCCTGCCGCACGAGTTCGGCGCCGTGCAGGGCCTGCTCACCCCGTCCCTGAAGGTGCGCAGGGCGGCGGTCATGGAGGCGTACGCGCGGGAGGTCGAGGAGTTGTACGCGGCGCGCTGACGCCTCGCGGGCCCGGCCCGGGACCCGCCCGACTTTCGCTACGACAGTTGCGTAATGCGGGGACTCCCCGTATCGTCTATTACGCAACGGTCGTAGCGAAAAGAGGATCCCATGGAACGGGCAGTACGGCGCGGCCGGCCGCGCAGCGAGAAGGCGGACGAGAGCATCGTCGAAGCGGCGCTGGAGCTGCTGCTCGATCGCGGATACGACCGCTTCTCCGTCGACGAGGTCGCCGCGCGGGCAGAGGTCGCCAAGACCACGCTGTACCGGAGGTGGCCCTCCAAGGACCACCTGATCGTCGCCGTGGTCGCCCGGATCCAGGACGACGTACCGGTGGCGTACAGCGGTGACGTGCGCGCCGACCTCGTCGGCTACCTCAACGAGATCACCGCCGGCCTCGACCGGATGCGACGGGCCGGCCGCGCCACGACGTCCGGGGACACCTCCGCGGGCCTCGTCGCCGAGGTCGCCGCCGCGGCCGCGCGCCACGCGGACGTCGGCGAGGCCGTCCACGCCATGTTCCAACGGCGCAACGCGCTGGCCCTGACCCTGCTCGAAGAGGCCCGCGACCAGGGCGAGTTGCGCGCGGACGTCGACCCTGAAGTCCTGTTCGACCAGCTCGCCGGCGCCCTCTACTACCGGCTGGTCATCACCGGCCGACCCATCGACGCGGCGTACGTCGACCGTCTCGTCGACAGCACGCTGAGCGGCGCGGCCGCCTGATCCGGTCCGCGCACCCCTGACATCCCGTTCCCACGTCGCCTGCACGTCATGTCGCCTGCACGCAAGAGGAGCCACGATGACCAGCACCGCACCGTGCACACCGATCGACACCGCGCCCCGGCCACGCCCCGTGCCCGGCCGCCCGCGCCGCCGCAGGCGCCGGATACTCGCGTCCCTCGCCGTCCTCGTCGCCCTTCTCGCCGGGTACACGACGTGGTCCAACCTCCATCCGGTGCGGCTGACCGCCTCGGTGGAGATCGAGGCGACGCCCGAGCAGGTCTGGCAGGTTCTGACGGACCTCCCCGCGTATGCGCGATGGAACCCGTTCATGACCTCTGCGGAGGTGACGTCGCCCGGGGGCCGTATCGACAAGGGCGCGCGCCTGAGCATCGTCATGCACGCCTCCAGCGGTGACTCGACCTTCACCCCAGAGGTGCTGGACTTCGTACCGGGCAAGGAACTGCGCTGGCTGGGCAAGATGGGGCCGGGCTGGATAGCGGACGGCGAGCACCGTTTCACCATCGAGGAGCTCGGCCCCCATCGCGTCCGTCTGACTCAGAACGAACGCTTCACGGGCGTCGCCGTGCCCTTCGCTCAAGGCATGCTGAAGTCCACGACGCTCCCCCAGTTCCGCGCCATGAACGAAGCCCTGGCGCAGCGGGCAGCGGCGGTCACCCCCTGACGGCACGACGTCCCGCCCGTGACCCGGGAGTCGGGATCGCGTCTCACGGGCTCACCCGGCGCTGGGTGTCCAGTCGCCCAGCCAGTCCGTGACCTCCTGCGACGCGGCCTGGGAGTCGCTCAGTTGCGGCCGGTCGGCGCTCGCGGGGCCGGATCCGGCGCCGGTGTTCTTGTACTCGGCGAACCGGTCGTCCTTCCAGGAGAAGCCGCCCATGTCCGTCCACGGCTTCGCCTTGATCCCGGCGCCGAGCGTGGAATCGCGGACGGTGGCCTGCGGGTCGAGGGAGGCGTCGCCGCCCGCGTGCCAGTTGCGGCCGAGATGGTAGCTGCCGGCGGTGACGTCGCCGCTGATGGTGGTCCGGTTGACGAGCAGACCCTTCTGTCCTGCGGCGGTGCTGGGCGCCATGACGTAGCCGGCCGACGTGCCGTCCCACCGCTTCTTCAGGGTGATGACGGACTGGTCGATCACGGCGGTGGCGCCGCCGAAGATGAAGTCGACGTTGCCGACGACGTACGAGTTCTTCATGTAGACGCGCTTGCCCGCGCCGTCGAGCAGCAGTGTGTCCTGGTCGCCGCTGGTGATGACCGAGTCGAGGAAGACCTTGTCGGCGCCGGTGCGCAGCGCGACCGCCTGCGCGGCGATGGAGGTGTCCTTGCTCTCGTCGTAGTCGTTGGTGACGCTCAGGTTGCGCAGTTGGGTGTCGGTGGCGAGGACGGTGACGGTGGCGCTGCCCGAGGTGCCGTACGTCGATCCGTCCGGCTTCTTCGAGCCGGCGGCGTGTCCCTCGACGAGGACGGTGGACTTGCGGCTCGATCCGGTGCCGACGATCGTCACGTGCGGCTTGTTCGCCGGGACGGTCACCGTGCCGCGGTACGTGCCGGGCGCGACCTTGATGTCCACGCGCGCGGTGTTGTTGGCGGGCACGGCGTCGACGGCGGCCTGCACCGTCTTGTACTGGGCGCTGCCGTCGGCGGCGACGGTGAGGGTGGTCACGGCGGCGGCCTTCGTGGTGGCACTGACGCCGATCGAACTCCTCGGCCCGGCACCGGACTTGAGCAGCGCCGGCACATCCGCCGCCTTGTCCAGCGAGTAGGCGTAGAAGTCGGACGGGGTGAAGGCGGTGCCGCCGCTCTCGTTGCGTCCGCTGGTGCCGGAGAAGACGCTGCCGCGCTGCACGAGCGTGGCGGTGGCGTCCTTGATGACGGGGTTGTTGACGCCCTGGAAGTAGCTGTTCTCCAGGACCATCTTCGTCTTGCCGCGCGAGTAGTTCCCGTACGAGGACGTGATGTCGGTGCCCGGGTCGTCCTGGAGGTAGTTGTTGTAGAGGTGCGCGTGAGCGGCGTTGTCGGTGGAGGGGTTGCGCTGTTCGGTCTCGCGGATCCAGTTGTGGTGGATGGTGATGTCGGTGACGACGTTCTCCGTCCAGCCGATGCCGAAGGCCTTGTTGTCGT
Source organism: Streptomyces fractus (assembly GCF_049844455.1). NCBI lineage: Bacteria > Bacillati > Actinomycetota > Actinomycetes > Kitasatosporales > Streptomycetaceae > Streptomyces > Streptomyces fractus. The sequence continues at coordinate 1,983,652 of NZ_JBMYHI010000002.1, forward strand.
CGCTCAGCTTGTTCCAGGAGACGGTGATGTCGGTCGAGTCCTTGCGGACGTCGATCAGCCCGTCGGCCATCCTGCGCAGGTCGTTGTGGTCGATCCACACGTGGTGCGCGCCGTCCATCTGGATCGCGTCGAAGTCGTGCTCCTTGTCGTTCCAGGTCCCCTGGTAGGAGTCCCGGATCGTCAGGTTGCGGATGATGACGTTGTGGATACCGGTGCCGAGGAAGAAGCCGCCGCCGACGATCTGCCCGGCCGTCCCCGCGCCCACGATCGTCTTGTCGGAGGCGACCTTGATCTCCTTGCCGACGGGGTCCATCGTGATCGCGCCGGCGACCACGATGACGTAGGGCTTGCTCGCGGTCGCGTACTTCTCCAGGTCGGCGAGGGTCTTCACGGTGACCGTCTCGCCGCCGCGGCCGCCGTATGTCCCGTTCTGTCCTTGGGAGTTGACCGAGGCGAAGCCGTCGGCGGTGTCGTCGGCCCAAGCGGCGGCCGTGGCGCCGGTGGCGGCGCTCGCCGTGTCCCCGCCGTCCGCGCCGAACACCCCGCCGCCGTAGGCGAGGGCGGCAGCGGCGGCGACGGCGAGCGGCGCCCCCGCGACGAGGAGGGTTCTACGCCTGCGGTGCCGGGGTTTGCTGCGGGTGTCGCTCATGCGCTTGCACTCCGTGAGTGGTGGGGGAAATCCGTGCCGGGCGGCACGTGTTGGTGTGCTGTTGCCGCGGGGACGGGGAAGGTTGCCGTCTTTTGAAGCCCCTGCGGCGATTGAGCAGCGGGGTCCGGGGCGGAGCCCCGGGACCGCGACCCCGTTGCCGGACGCCATGCTCTCTGTCACACCCCGATGCGAAGATGCAGGAACCGGCCGGAGCCGGACGCGCCAAGAGGAGGGCAGGCCCGATGGGACGCAGTGAGCGGGAGGCGGTCGCCGACGGCGCACGCCTCCATGCGGCAGTGCGGGCCCTGCTCGACGACCACGCGCGGGCCGTGCGGACCGTGCGGGAGGCGCTCGCGCCGCTGCTCGACGAGTCGGTGGCGCAGGTCCTCGACACGATGCCGGTGGCGCGGTTGCAGGAGGCGACGGACGGGCGGGTGCGCGTCGGGCTCGTGGAGCGGGACGGGCTGCGCACGGTCCGGCAGGTCCTCGACGCGGGGCCCGCCCGGCTGCACCAGATCCACGGGGTGGGTCCCCAGACCGCCACGCAGCTGCTGGCCGCCGCGGGCCGGCTCGCCGAGCGCGTGCGGCAGACGGCGGCGGTGCCGCTCGACGTGGACGCGCCGGAGCCCCGGACGACCGCACTGGTCACGGCGCTGCACGTGCTGGTGGAAGCGGGCCCCGACGCGCGGCACGCGGTCGACACCGCGACCGGGCTTGACCGGCGGCTCGGGCCGCTGCTCGACGAGGCGCGGCCCGCCGCCGGGCGGCTGCGGATGCTGTTCGCCGGCCGGACCCGTCGGGCCCGCGCCCTCGACGCGGCCGAGCAGGTTCGGGCACTCGTCGCCGAGGCCGAGCGCGCGGGGACGCACGCGCTGCTGGCGCAGGCCTCCGTCGACCTGCTGCGCGGCCCCGCGAGCGACGTGGCGGCCTGGGTCGACTTCGAGGTGCGCTCCGCCGAGTACTACAGCGTCCTCGGCGAGATCGCGGGCCTTGCGCCCGACAAGGACGCCGCGGAGGGCTTCCTGCCCGCCGACATCGCCGAGCAGGTGCGGACCCAGCAGCTCGACGAGTCACGGCTTCGGGTGTCGCTGCGCGGCTACCAGTCGTTCGGCGCCCGCTTCGCGCTCGCGCGGCGCCGCGCGCTGCTCGGCGACGAGATGGGGCTCGGCAAGACGGTCCAGGCCATCGCCGCGCTGACCCACCTGGCAGCCGAGGGGCAGAGCCACTTCCTGGTCGTCTGCCCGGCGAGCGTCCTCGTGAACTGGACGCGGGAGATCGAGGCCCGCAGCGCGCTGCGCGTCCTCCCGGTGCACGGACCGGACCGCGCCGAGGCATTCGCGGACTGGAAGGGCCGCGGCGGTGTCGCCGTCACGACGTACGACGCGCTGCGCGGGCTGCCCGCGCCCGGTGGCGGCGAGGTGGGGATGCTCGTCGTCGACGAGGCGCACGCGGTGAAGAACCCGGAGACGCTGCGCTCGCAGGCGGTGGCCGAGTGGGCGGCCCACTGCGAGCGGGTCCTGTTCATGACCGGCACGCCGATGGAGAACCGCGTCGGCGAGTTCCGCAACCTCGTGCGCGTGCTGGACCCCTCGCTCGCAGACCGGCTCGACAAGGAGGACGGCCTCGCCGGGTCCGTCGCCTTCCGCACGGCGGTCGCCCCGGTCTATCTGCGACGCAACCAGGACGACGTGCTCGCCGAGCTCCCCAGCCTCCAACACACCGACGAATGGGAGGAGTTGAGCGAGGCGGACGGGGCCGCCTATCGGGAGGCCGTCGCCTCAGGGAACTTCATGGCGATGCGCCGGGCGGCCTACGCGCGCCCGGCGGAGTCCGCCAAGCTGGAGCGGCTGCGCGAGCTGGTCCGGGAGGCCGCCGAGTCGGGCCAGAAAGTCGTCGTGTTCTCCAACTTCCGCGACGTGCTCGGCGCGGTCCGAGGCGCCCTCGACACCGAACCGCCCGTCGGCGGCCCGGTGTTCGGCCCGCTCACCGGCAGTGTGCCGCCCGCGCGCAGACAACTGCTCGTCGACGAGTTCGCGGACACGGCCGGGCCCGCCGTCCTCGTGTCCCAGATCCAGGCCGGGGGCGTCGGGCTCAACATCCAGGCCGCGTCGGTCGTGATCCTGTGCGAGCCGCAGATCAAGCCGACCCTGGAGCATCAGGCCGTGGCGCGGGCGCACCGCATGGGCCAGGTCAGATCGGTGCGCGTGCACCGCCTCCTGGCCACCGGCGGGGTCGACGAGCGGCTGGTGAAGATACTCGCCAACAAGTCGCGCCTGTTCGACGCGTACGCCCGGCGCAGCTCGATGGCCGAGGCGACGCCGGACGCCGTCGACGTGTCCGACGCGGAGATCGCGCGCCGGATCGTCGAGGAGGAGCAGGCGCGCCTCGGCGTGCGGGCCGAGGGCTGACCCGTCAGTCGGTCAGGGCCTCGCGGATCGCGTCGTACGCGGGCTTGTGCCGGAGGTTCTCGTCCCAGGGCAGGGCGGCTCCCTCGCCGTCGAAGACCGCGGGGATCCACGAGTGCCGGTCGGAGTAGCCCCACAGCGTGATGCCGACGCAGCGCCTCACGGCGAGGCAGGCGTCGGTCACCTACCCGTACCAGTCGGCCTGTTCGGCGAGTTTGGCCTGGTCGGCGGGGAGCTGCATGCGGATGTCGAGTTCGGTGATGGCGACGTCGAGGCCGAGGTCGGCGAAGCGCTGGATGTTCTGCCGCATCTGGTTCGGGAAGCCGTACTGGAGCGCGAGGTGGGCCTGCATGCCGAAGCCGTCGATGGGGACGCCGTCGGCCTTGAGCCGCTTGATCAGCGTGTAGTACGCGTCGGCCTTCGGGCCCGTGCCCTCGACGTTGTAGTCGTTGAGGTACAGCTTGACCTTGGGGTCGGCGGCGTGGGCCCAGCGCAGGGCGTCGGCGATGTAGCCGGGGCCGAGGGTCTTGTAGAAGATGTTCTCGCGGTACGTGCCGTCCTCGTTCATGATCTCGTTGGCGACGTCCCAGGCGAAGACCTTGCCCTTGTAGTGCTTCACCTCGGTGGTGATGTGGTTCTTGAGGATCGAGCGGAGTTCGCCGGCGCTCCAGGTGCCGGAGCTCAGCCAGTCGGGCAGCTGGCTGTGCCATACGAGGGTGTGGCCGCGGACCTTGAGGTGGTGGGCGCGGGCGTAGTTCACGATCTCGTCGCCGGCGGTGAAGTCGAAGACGTCCCGCTGCGGTTCGGTGGCGTACCACTTCATGCCGTTGCCGGGCGTGGTCTGGCCGAACTCCTTGCCGAGGAGGTCGGCGTACGGAGCGTCGTCGAGCTCGGGGTTGTCGACGGCGGAGCCGAAGTAGCGGCCGTGGGTGCGGGCGAGGTCGTTCAGGGTGGCGGACGCCTTCTTGCCGGCGTCCTTGCCGGCGTGGTCCGGGTCGGCGGTGGCGGGCGCGGCGGACAGGCCGCCGAGCAGCAGGGCCGTCGCGGTGGCGGCGAGGGCGGCGGATCTGATCCGGTTCGTACGCATAGCGGGTCTCCTCAACTGTCGTTCATTGGCGGATAGTTGGAGGTAGCGGGCGGTGCCGGAGAAGCTGGATGCGCTGAAGTAGCCGGATGCGCTGGTGGTGTCACTTCACGCGCAGCTCGCACCGCATCCGGCGGTCGTGTCCGACCTCGCGCACCGGCCCCATCAGGGTGAGCGGCACCGTGTGATGGACGTGTTCGCTGGACGCGGCGACGCGGAGTTCGAGGGCGCCGGGTTCGACGACGCGGCGGCCGTCGGCGCCGGTGTACGCGGCGAGGTCGGCGGGGAACGTGGCGTGGACCTCGGCGCGGGCGCCGGGGTCGAGCGGCACCCGGGCGTAGCCGACGAGCCGCGCCTCGGGGCGGGCGACGGTGCCGACCGGGTCGTGCAGGTAGAGCTGGACGACCTCGGTGCCGGGGCGCTCGCCGGTGTTGCGGACGGTGAGCCTCAGCGACACCTCGCCATCGGTGCCGAACTCGGGGGTGTCGCACTGCGGGGCGTCCCAGGCGAACGTCGTGTACGAGAGGCCGTGACCGAAGGGGTAGAGGGCCGTGGGGTCGACGTTGCTGGGCCCGCCGAGCCGGCCGAGCGGCGGCGCGAGATACGGGGCGGGCTGGCCGCCGTCCCCCCGGGGCACGCCGATGGGCAGCCGCCCGGACGGATCGACCCGGCCGGACAGCACTCCGGCGACCGCCGCGCCGCCCTCCTGCCCGGGGAAGAATGCCTGGACGACGGCGGCGGCCCGGTCGGCCCAGCGGCCGAGCGCGTAGGGCCGCCCGCTGAGCACGACGATGACGGTCGGCGTCCCGGAGGCGAGTGCGGCGTCGAGCAACTCGCCTTGCCCGTACGGCAGTTCAAGGTCCACGGCGTCGCAGCCCTCGCCGGACGAGCCGCGTCCGAACAGGCCCGAGCGGTCACCGACCACGGCCAGGCACACATCCGCGTCCGCCGGGTCCGCGACGAACCGGGCGCCCGGCAGCTCCGCGCGCAGCGCCTCCGCGAGGGTCGGTACGTCGACACCCGCGGGCAGTTCGGGGTGGTTGACGCCGACGTGCCGGGGGAACGTGTAGCAGCCGAGCATGGCGGCCTGCTCGTCGGCGAGGGGCCCGACGAGGGCCAGGCGCAGGCCGTCGGCGTCCGGCAGGGGCAGCAGCCCCGCCTCGTTGGCGAGCAGTACGACGGATTCCTCGGCCACCTTGGCGGCCAACTCCCGCAGGTGCGGCGGGTTCAGGTCGATGGTGTCATCACCGGCCACCGGCTCCCAGTCGGCGTCGAGCAGGCCCAGTTCGCACTTCTGAGCGAGGACGCGCAGCGCCGCCCGGTCGAGGAGGTCCTCCGGGAGGTCGGTGAAGCAGCGGGCGGCGGGGAGTTCCACGTCGACGCCCGCCGCGAGCGCGAGGCGGCCCGCCTCCGCCGCGGACGCTGCGACCTTGTGGGCGGACTCCAGGAACGCGACGCCGAAGTAGTCCGCGACCACGGTTCCCGCGAACCCCCAGTCCTCGCGCAGGAGTTGGGTGAGCAGACCCGGGTGGGCGTGGGCGGGCAGCCCGTCGATGTCGTTGTACGCGGCCATCACGGAGCGCGCGCCGCCCTCGCGCAGCGCCAGCTCGAACGGCGGCAGGATGACATCCGCCAGCTCGCGCGGCCCGAGCGGCGCGGGCGCGTGGTTGCGTGCGGCCCGCGACGCCGAGTACCCGGCGAAGTGCTTGAGGGTGGCGACGATCCCGGCGGCCTCCAGACCGCGCACGTACGCCGATCCGATGGTGCCGACGAGGTAGGGGTCCTCGCCGATGGACTCCTCGGTGCGGCCCCAGCGCGGGTCGCGTACGACGTCGAGGACGGGGGCGAGCCCCTGGTGGATGCCGACCGCACGCATCGACGCACCGATGGCCCGCGCCATCTCGGTCACCAGAGCCGGGTCGAAGGTGGCGCCCCAGGCGAGCGGGGTCGGGAAGATGGTGGCCTGCCAGGTGGCGAAGCCGGTGAGGCACTCCTCGTGGGCGAGCGCCGGCAGGCCGAACCGGTTGGCCGCGCGGACCGTGCGCTGGAGTTCGGCGAGGCGGGCGGCGCCTTCAGTGGGTTCGACGGGGACGGTGCCGAAGGGGCGGGTGAGGTGGCCGAGACCGTGCGGCAGGAGGGCGTCGAGGGCGGCGCTCCCGGCGGCGTACGCGTGCTGTCCGGGTGCGACGGCGGCGGTGTCGGTCTCGATGTCGGCGCCCAGCCACACGCTGGACAGCTGGGCCGTCTTCTCCTCGGCGGTCATCCGGGCGAGCAGGTCCGCCGCCCGGGTGTGGGCGGGCAGGGTGGTGTCCTGCCAGGGCTGAGCCATGGATCTCCTCAAGTGCGTGACACGTTGCGGTCGTTGGCGGGCAGGGTGGTCAGCCCTTCGTCGCGCCCATCGTGATGCCGCCGATCAGCTGCCGCTCGGCGACCGCGTAGAAGGCGAGCGCGGGCACCATCGCGAGCACGAGGTACGCGAAGACGCGGGCGATGTCGGCGGCGTACTGGCCCTGGAACTGCTGGACGCCGACGGGGATCGTCCACCAGTCGGGTTCGCTGAACACGAGCAGCGGCAGCAGGAAGTTGTTCCAGCTGGTGACGATGGCGAGGACGGAGACGGTGCCGAGCGCCGGGCGCGCCATGGGCAGCAGGATCCGCCAGAAGAAGCCGAACGGGGAGCAGCCGTCGAGGGTGGCGGCCTCCTCCAGTTCGCCGGGGATCTGCCGGAAGAACCCGCGCAGGATGACGATGGTCATGGGGAGCCCGAACGCGGCCTGCGGAAGGATCACGCCCAGCGGGTTGTCGAGGAGCCCGAAGGTGCGCAGCAGGACGAACAGCGGCAGGATCGCCACGGCGAACGGAAACATCAGGCCGACGGTGAAGAGAGTGAACATCAACTCCCTTCCCTTGAAAGCGAATCGGGCCAGCGCGAAGGAGGCGAGCGCGGCCGCGCCGACGGTGAGGACGGTGGTGCCGACCGCGATGAGGGTCGATGAGCCGAGCATCCGCCAGAACGATCCGGAGGCCAGGATGTCCGTGTAGTTGGACACGATCCAGGGCGACGGGAGCCCGAAGGCGTTCCGGGACAGCTGGTCGGTGGACTTGAACCCGGACACCAGCGCGTACAGGAGCGGGGTGACCATGACGATGCCGACCAGCCACACGATGACGTACAGCGGTGTGGAGCGCAGGCGTCGGCGCGCGGTGTGGCTCAGGGCGCTCATCGGGTGGCTCGCATGTTGGTGAGGGCTCCTTCGGTGTCGCGGCGCAGCACGTACCGCTGGTAGGCGATGGCGAAGACGAGGCTGATGAGGAACATGGCGATGCTGATCGCGCTGGCGTAGCCGATCTGGTAGCGCTTGAAGCCGAACTGGAAGAGGGAGACGGCCATCGTCTCGGAGTGGTGGTCGGGGCCGCCCTGGGTGGTGACCCACACCAGGTCGAAGAGCTGGATGGCGCCGATCACGGACAGGAAGGCGCTGATGCGGATGGTGGGTCCGAGCAGCGGCAGCGTCACGCTGCGGAAGCGCTGCCAGGCGTTCGCCCCGTCGATGCGGGCGGCCTCGTGCAGCTCGGCGGGGATGCCCTGGAGTCCGGCGAGGTACAGCATCATGTGGAAGCCGAAGTACTTCCACATCATGACGAGGAACAGGGTGGGCAGCACCCAGTCCTGGTCGGCGAACCAGAGTCCGCCGAGGCTGTCGAGGCCGATCGAGCCGAGCACCTTGTCGGCGAGCCCCTCGTCCGGCGCGAAGATCATGGAGAACAGGACGCCGGTGATGACCTCGGACAGAACGTACGGGGCGAAGAACAGCATCCGGTAGACGGCGCGGCCGCGCAGTTTCTGGTTGAGCAGGACGGCCATGGCGAGCGCGAACGGCAGCTGGAGGGCGATGGAGAACACCACCAGGAGCAGTCCGCGCCAGAGGTCGCCGAGGAAGACCGGGTCGCCGAGGAGGCGGGTGTAGTTGTCGGTGCCGGCGAAGTCCGAAGGCGCCCCGAATCCACCCCAGTTGAAGAAGCTGACGTACAGGGCGTAGAGGATCGGGGTGAGAACGAACAGCGCGAAGAGGATGAGGGCGGGCACGGTGAACGAGAAGGCGGTGAGCCAGTCCCTGGCCCGGCGCGCCAGGGGGCGCCGGTTCGGTGCCGGGGCGGCCTGGTCCTCTGCGGGAGCGGGCCGCGCTTCGTTGATCTGAGTGGAAGTCATCGTCGGTTACTGGCTCTTGGCGACCTGGGTGATGGAACGGGACACCTGCTCGGGCGACTTGGCGCCGGCGATGAGCGCGGCGACCGAGTCGTTGATCTCCTGGCCGACGGCGGGCGGGTAGGCCTGGTCGAGGTAGAGCTGGAAGCCGGTCGCCTTGTCCAGGGCGGCGGAGACGAGCTTGAGGTTGGGGTCGGTGAGGGTGCCGATGGCGCCCTTGAAGGCCGGCATCATGTCGGCCTTTTTCACGAGGAGCTTGTCGGACTCGGGTGACATGAAGAACTTCAGGAAGTCGACGGCCGCCTTGGGCGCGCCCTTGCGCACGGCGTAACCGCCGCCTCCGCCGAAGATGTCGGTGCCCGCGCCCTTGCCGCCGGCGACCGTCGGGAACGTGAAGAACCCGAGGTCCTTTCCGATGCCCTTGCCCGCGTCGGCCTGGGTGACCGGCGCCCACTGGCCCATCAGCTCCATCGCGGCCTTGCCGTTGCCCATGGTGGCGGCCTCGCCGTTGGGTGTGGAGTACGCCGCGCCGAGGAAGCCCTTCTGGAACGGCTGAAGGGCGACGAGTTCCTTGAGGCGTTCGCCGGCCTTGACGAAGTCCTCGCCGGTGAAGTCCTTGGCGTCGGCGGCCTTCCGCATGCCGTCGACTCCTGCGATGCGCATCGCCAGGTAGGCCCAGTAGTACATGCCGGGCCACTTCTCCTTGCCCGCGAGGGCGATGGGGGTGACCCCGGCGCTCTTCAGCTTCTTGACCGCGTCGAGGTAGTCGCTCCACGTGGCGGGCGGGGTCGTGACTCCGGCCTTCTCGAAGAGCGCCTTGTTGTACCAGAATCCGACGCCGCCGATGTCGAGGGGCATCGCGTACGACTTGCCGTCGAACTTGTAGGGATCGCCGGCCACGCCCACGAACTCGGAGGACAGGGGCTTGATCGTGTCGGTGAGGTCCTCGACGAGGCCCGCGTCGATCTGCTGCTTGAGGACCCCGCCGCCCCACGTGTGGTAGATGTCCGGAAGTTTTCCGGAGCTGGTCAGCGCGGTCATCTTCGCCTTGAACGCGTCGTTCTCCAGGGTGACGAGCTTGATGTGCACATCGGGGTGCTCGGCCTCGAACGCCTTGGCCCGCTCCGGCCAGACGGTCTTCGTCGGCTCCGTGGTCTGGATGTTCCACCACTCCACGACGGTGCGGCCCTTGCTGTCGGTGGCCCCGGAGCCGGAGTCCGAACAGGCGGCGAGGCCCGCGGCCCCGAGGCCCACGGCGGAGGCCGCGCCCAGGAACCGTCGGCGGGAGAGGGCCGCGGCGACGGCGGACCGGGCCGACGAGGGCACAGGGGCTCGATCGAACACAGACATGGCGCACCTTCCGGAAGGAAACCGAAAACTATCGGTGGATGGCCTCGGAAGTTACGGGCACAGAACAGGGGCGTCAACGGCCTTAACAAAAAAGGCTGTTGACGCCCCTGGGGAGTCTGTGGCGACCGTTCTGGCGGAGTTACGCGTTCCGCGGAGCGGCCGTACTGGCCCTGACCACGAGTTCCGTCGCCAGGTCGACGCGCGGAGCCGCGGGTTCCACGGACCGGGCAAGGTCGAGAACCGTACGGGCTGCCAACTTGCCCATGTCGGACAGCGGTTGGCGCACCGTGGTGAGCGGAGGCGCCGACCACCGCACCTCCGGCAGGTCGTCGAAGCCGACGACGCTCATGTCCTCGGGCACCCGCAGACCGCGCCGCCGCAGCGCCTCGATCGCGCCGAGCGCCATCTGGTCACTGGACGCGAAGACGGCGGTGGGCGGCTCCTGCAGGCCGAGCAGCCGGCCGCAGCCGGTGAACCCGGACTCGTGGTAGAAATCGCCGGGCACGATCAGCTCGTCCTCGACCGGCACCCCCGCGACGTCGAGGGCGGCCCGGTACCCGTCGAGCCGGGCGCGCGAGCACAGCATCCGGGGCGGCCCCGCGATGAACCCGATACGCCGATGGCCCAGGGCGAGCAGGTGCTCGGTTGCCGCCATCCCGCCCGCCCAGTTGGTGGCGCCGACGGTCGGCTCCTCCGTCACGGGCGAGCCCGCCGGGTCGATGACCACCAACGGCACACCGAGGCGCCGGAGTTCGTCGTGCAGCCCCGGTTCGAGTACGGACGTCACGAGGATCACGCCGTCCGACGCCCGCGCCCGCAGGTTCGTCATCCACTCCCGCGCGTCGCCCGCCCGGTCGTGGATCGCGGAGACCACGGTGCCGACGCCCGCCTCGTGCGCGACCTCCTCCACACCCCGGATGATCTCCACGGCCCACGGGCTGTCCAGGTCGTTGAAGACCAGGTCGAGCAGGGCCGCCCGGTCCCCCGGTGCGGGCGGCCGCCGCTGGTAGCCGTGCCGGTGCAACAGGTCCTCGACCCGGGCCCGGGTGGCCGGCGAGACGTCCGAACGCCCGTTGACGACCCGCGAGACGGTCGGCACGGACACACCCGCCTCCCGCGCTATCTCGGTGATCGTCACCTTGGCCGGCCCGTCCGGGCTCCGCGTGGCTGTCCTGCGCTGGGCACCTTCCCCGGCCACGTTCCCCACCTCCGTCGACATGTGCATCCGGATGTGCATCCGAAAGTCCTCCGGATGTCTTCCGGAACCCGTAGCACACGCCCTCGACGGCCAGTTGGTCAAGCACGACTGACCTGTGACGGGTCAACTGAACTGAGACGGGTCACTGTGAAGGCCGGCCACGACCACACCCCGGTTCCGCGTCACGGTCCCCCGCGGCTCACGACCCCGCCACATCCACCGCGCTGATCCCCACCGCCCCCGCGGCCTCCCCCGGCTTCCGGCTCGTCAGCGTGAGGCGCAGGCGGCCGGTCCGTACGGCGTCGAAGGTGATGACCGTCGGGTCGCCGGAGGCGGTCGCCCAGGCGATGTCCGGGTCCGGTACGTCGACGTAGCGTTCGCCGTTCCAGACCGCCACGTCGACCGACGCGGGCAGCGAGTGCTTCGCGTCGACCGTGAAGGATGCTTCGACGCGCCCGATCTCGCGTTCCTCCGCCCATTCCACCGAGATCCAGTCGGTGGGGCGGGCCCCGTCGAAGGCGGGGAGGAGGGCTGTCGCGGACTTCTGGAAGGCGTTGGACCACTGGGTCTTCGGGTCGCCGTCCAGGGCCGCGGCCGGGAGCGTGGTCGGGGAGCCGGAGTAACTGGCGTCCGCGTGCGGGTACTTCACGGCTCCGGGGCCCGGGTCCGCGGTGAAGGCGTCGGTCGGTGTGACCGGGGCGCCGGCCGGACCCGTCACGCGCAGGGTCGCCCGCCCCTCTCGCAGGCCCTTGGCCTCCGCCGTGACGGTCAGCGTTCCGGGCTTCGTTCCCGAGCGGACGATGGCCAGCGCGAGGCCGTGGAAGGTGGTGCGCGTACTCGCCTGGTAGCGTTCGGCGCTCTCCTGCTGGCCGTTGTCGACGCCCGCCAACTGGCCGCCGTTCACCGTGAATTCGAGGGTGCGGGTCGCGTCGGGGACCACCACTCCCTTCGCGTCCACCACCTCCGCCGTCACGAACGCCAGCGCGCGGCCGTCCGCCGCGAGGGACTTGCGGTCCGGGGTGAGGCGGATCGCGTGCGCCGCCCCCGCCGTGCGCAGCACGTCCGTCGCCACCGTCTTCCCGCCGCGCCGCGCGACGGCCTTCAGCTCACCGGCCGCGAAGGGCACCTTCCACGTCAGGTGCAGCTTGCCCGCGCTGCCGTTCGGTGATGTGTAGCTGCCGGGATAGGGGCCGCCGGTGACCGTCTTGTCGTCGTGCGTGGCCTCCGTCGTCTCCAGGTACGCGCGGCCGTCCACGGTCTTCTTCTCGTCGAAGGAACGCACGCCCAGGGAACGGCCGTTGAGGTACAGCTCGACCTCCGCGACGTTCGCGTACGCCCACACCTCCACCTCGTCGCCGATCTTGTGCGTCGTCCAGTCCATGGGGAGGAGGTGGACCATCGGCTCGGCCGACCACTGGCTGCGGAACAGGTGGTACATGTCCTTCGGGAAGCCGGCGGTGTCGACCGCGCCGAAGAAGGACGCCTTGACCGGGAACACGTCGTACGGGGTGGGTTCGCCGATGTAGTCGATGCCCGACCACAGGAACTCGCCCGCGAAGAAGCGCCGGTCGCGGTCCTTCTTCAGGCCGTACTCGCCGCTCATCGTCCAGGAGGCGAGGTTGTTGTCGAAGGAGGAGGTGGCGCGCTTCCCGGGTGTGTGGTTCTCGCCCGTGTTGAGGTGCTGCGGCTCCTGGTACGTACCCCGGCTCGACGTCTCCGACGATGACTCGGACTCGAAGAGAAACAGGTGCGGGTAGCGGGCGTGCAGCGCGTCGACGGACGCCGCCGTGTTGTAGTTGAGGCCCAGGCCGTCAAGGCCCGCGACGATCTTGTCGGCGGGTGAGCCCACCGCCGGCAGGGAGCGGTACTTGTCGGAGCCGATCACGATGGGGCGGGTCGTGTCGAGGGCCTTGATGTCGGCGATGAGGCGTTCCGCCATGGCGATGCCCTCGGTGCGGGTCGAGTCGGGGATCTCGTTGCCGATGGACCACATGAGGACGGCCGGGGAGTTGCGGGCGGCGCGCACCATCTCGGCGATGTCGGCGTCGGAGTGCTCGTCGAAGAAGCGTCCGTAGTCGTAGGTGTTCTTGCCGGTGCGCCAGCAGTCGAAGGCCTCGACGAGCATGATCAGGCCGAGGTCCTCGCAGGCCTCGATGACCTCGGGCGCGGGCGGGTTGTGCGAGGTGCGCAGGGCGTTGACGCCCATGGACTTCATGATGGCCAACTGGCGGCGGACCGCGTCCGGTTGGACCGCGGCGCCGAGCGCGCCGAGGTCGTGGTGCAGGTCCACGCCCTTCATCTTCGTGTACGTGCCGTTGAGCGAGAAGCCCTTGTCCGGGTCGAACGTCGCGTGGCGGATGCCGAAGCGGGTGCGGTACGTGTCCACGGTGCGGCCGTCCACGCGGAGGTCGGTGACCAGGGTGTAGCGGTGGCCCGGGGTCTCGATCGACCACAACTGCGGGGATTTCAGGGTGAGTTGAGAGGCATCCGTCTTCGGGGTGGCGGCCACCCCTTTGAGGGTCGACTCGGCGCGCGCCACTTTGCGGCCCTTCGGGTCGCGCACCGTCGAGACCACCGTGACGTCGTGCTCCGCGCCCGCCTCGCCCACGACCGTCGTGCGTACGTCGACCGTCGCGTACCCCTTGTCGAGGGTCGCGGCGAGGTCCGGCGTCGTCACGAACGTGCCCCAGCGCTGGACGTGCACCGGTTCCGTGACGACGAGGCGGGCCCTGCGGTAGATGCCGCTGCCGGAGTACCAGCGGCTGCTGGGGAGGCGGTTGCGGACCTGGACCGCGAGGACGTTCGGCGCCTTGCCGTCGGCGTGGACGAGGTCGGTGATGTCGTGGGCGAAGCCGGTGTAGCCGTAGGGGTGGTTGCCGACGAGCTCGCCGTTCACGTAGACGTCGCAGTCCATGTAGACGCCGTCGAACTCGACGGAGATCCGCTTGCCCGCGTACGCCTTCGGCACCGTGAACGTCTTGCGGTACCAGCCGAGTCCGCCGGGCAGGAAGCCCGTGCCGCTCGTCGTGTTGTGCGCGGCGGTGGGGGTCTGCTCGATGGACCAGTCGTGCGGGATCGCGACCTGCCGCCAGTCCCCGTCGTCGTGGTCGGGCCGCTCGGCGTCGGCGTACGCGCCGGTCGGGTCGGTGATGCCGTCCAGGCTGACCAGCGCGAAGCGCCAGCCGTCCGCGAGCTCCACGGTGCGGCGGCCGACGCTCCCCGCGCGGCCCTCGGCGGCGCGGGCCGATGGCGCGGCGAGCGCCCCCACGACGGGGGCGGCCGCGCTCGCGGCCAGGACGGATCTACGGCTGACAGGCATGCGGAAATCCCCTCGAAGCCAACATGACGCGTCACAAACAAACGTGAGCGAACAGATTGTTGTGCGTTCGTGCGGGGTTTAGTCAATAGCCTTACGGAATAAGCCCGTTCGAGCCGTACGACACGATCACCCGGCGGAGCCGCTGTCGCCGATCGTCGGGTACGGGAACTTGACCCCGGTGCCGCCGTCCACGACGAGCGTCTGGCCGGTCACGTACGAGGAGAGCGGTGAGGCCAGGAAGAGGAGGGCGGCGGCGATGTCGGCGGGCTCGGCGACGCGGCCGAGCGGGGCGTTCGCCGCGTTGGCCGCGCGGCCCTCCTCGCCGAGCAGGCCCGCGACGCGCGGCGTCCACACGACGCCGGGCGCCACCGCGTTGACCCGCACCCCGCGCGGCCCGTACTCGACGGCGGCCGTGCGCACCAGGGACATCAGACCCGCCTTGGCGGCGCCGTACGCGCCGTGCAGCGGGGCCGCCGTGATGCCGGAGACGGACGCCACGAACACCAGCGGTCCGCCGCCCGCCGCCGCGACCGCCGCTCCCCCGTACTGAACGGCGAGCCAGGCGTGCCGCAGGACCAGGTCGAAGTGCCACTGCCACGCGTCGTCGTCGAGCGTGTCCAGGGCCTCGTAGCGGGCCATGCCGACGATGTCGACGACGCCGCCGACCGGGCCCAACTCCCTTTGCGCATGGGCGAAGAGTGCTTCCATGTCCTGGCGCCGCGTCACGTCCGCGACGTACGGTACGCCGCCGGTCTGCGCCGCGACGGCTTCCGCCCGCTCCTTGTCGAGGTCCACGCACAGCACGCGCGCACCCGCCGAGCTGAGCGCGTGGGCCGTCTGCCGACCGATGCCATTGCCCGCCCCGAGCAGAACGAAGGCACGGCCTTCGACGCGGTGCAGGCCGGCGTAATCGGGGACGGGTGTGTCATCGAGGTCCATGACCGCGCTCCTCCGGTGGGTGGGTGGACCGGTCGGGATGCGGGGCGACGATGCGGTATATCTGACGAAGTGTCAATACCGGCGGGGGGCCGACGCGGGGCCCGTCCGGGGGCCCACCCACGGGGCTCGCCCGCGACACCAGTCCGCAGAGCCCATCCGTGGAGCCCGTCCGCAGAGCCCGTCCGCGGGACCCATCCTCAGGTCCGTCCGCGGGACCCGTCCCCGGGGCCCATCCGCGGGTCCGACCGCGGCACCCGTCCACGGGCCCATCCACGGAGCCCATCCGCAGGCCCCGTCCACGGCGCCAGGACGCGACACCAATCTGCGGGGTCCCGTCCGCGAGTCCGACCGCGGCACCCGTCCGCGGGTCCATCCGCGGGTCCATCCGCGGGTCCCCTCGCCGGGATCCGTCCGCGGCACCAGGCCGCAGGCCCCGTACACGGACCTCGTCCGCGGCCCCATCCGCGGCACCTGTCCACGGGACCCGTACGCGGGTCCATCCACGGGTCCCCTCACCGGGATCCGTCCGCGGCACCAGTCGGCAGGCCCCGTACACGGGCCTCGTCCGCGGGCCTCGTCCGCGACACCTGTCCACGGGTCCATCCGCGGAGCCCTACCGCGGCACCCGTCCCCGGGACCCGTCCGCGGCACCAGTCCGCGGGGCCCATCCACAGCGCCAGGCCGCGACACCAATCTGCGGGGTCCCGTCCGCGGGTCCGACCGCGGCACCCGTCCGCGGGTCCCCTCGCCGGGATCCGTCCGCGGCACCAGGCCGCAGGCCCCGTACACGGACCTCGTCCGCGGGCCCCATCCGCGGCACCCGTATACGGGCCCCGTCCGCGGAGCCCGTCCGCGGAGCCCGTCCGCGGAGCCCGTCCGCAGCACCCATTCGCTGGCCCCGTCCACGGCACCCGTCCGCAGCACCCATCCCCGGAGCCCGTCCACCGGCCCCGTCCGTGGGGACCGGAATGTCCGGACTGCGGATAGCGTTGTTCGCGAGGATGGACAACCTGGTGGAAGGCGGCACACCGTGCACGGCGAGTACAAGATCCCCGGCGGCAAGCTCGTCGTCGTGGACGTGGACGTGGCGGACGGCGTGCTGCGCCAAGTCCGGGTGGCGGGCGACTTCTTCCTCGAACCGGACGACGCGCTCCTCGCGATCAACGCCGCACTCGAAGGCGCCCCGGCCGACGCCGACACCGCCACCCTCGCCGCCCGGATCGACGCGGCGCTGCCGGCACCGTGATGCTCGGCCTGACGACGGAGGGCGTCGCCACCGCCGTACGCCGGGCCCTCGCCCAGGCCACGGACTGGCGGGACTACGACTGGCAGCTCGTCCACGACGCCCCCCAGTCACCCGTCCTGCACATGGCGCTCGACGAGGTGATGGTGGAGCAGGTCGCGCTCGGGCAGCGGCCGCCGACCCTGCGCGTGTGGGAGTGGGACCGGCCCGCGGTGATCATCGGCAGCTTCCAGTCGCTGCGCAACGAGGTCGACCCGGAGGGCGTCGAGCGGCACGGTGTCACCGTCGTACGCCGGATCTCCGGCGGCGGCGCCATGTACGCGGAACCGAAGTCCACCATCACGTACTCGCTCGCCGTGCCGGAGTCCCTGGTCTCCGGCCTGTCGTTCCAGGACTCGTACGCCTACCTCGACGACTGGGTGCTGGGCGCCCTCGCCGACATGGGCATCAAGGCCTGGTACCAGCCGCTGAACGACATCGCCACGGACGTCGGCAAGGTCGCGGGCGCCGCGCAGAAGCGGGTCGCGGCCGGGCAGGGCGCGGTGCTGCACCACGTGACGATGTCGTACGACATCGACGCCGACAAGATGGTCGACGTGCTGCGCATCGGCAAGGAGAAGCTGTCCGACAAGGGCACGAAGAGCGCCAAGAAGCGCGTCGACCCGCTGCGCCGGCAGACCGGACTGCCCCGTGAGGAGGTCATCTCCCGCATGATCGACTCGTTCCGGAACCGGTACGGGCTGACCGACGACAAGGTGACCGACGAGGAACTGGCCCGCGCCCAGGAACTCGTCCGCACCAAGTTCGGCACGGACGAGTGGACGGCGCGGGTGCCGTAGCCCCTGCCGGGGCAGCGGGCCGGGTGTGGCGGTCAGGCTCCGGGCGAGGCCTGGTCGCTGTCGCGGAACTCGCCCCAGCCGTGCCAGCGCTCGATCTCCATCACGGCGGTGACGCGGGCACGCTCACGCTCCGGGTAGGGGCCGCCCGCGTAATGCGTCGAGATCCGGTCGGTGTCGACGAGACCCTTGTCATCGCGGAGCTCGACGACCCGCCCGATGAGGGTGATGTGGGTGTACCAGCTGTCCTTGTCGAGAACGGTGAGGGTGAGCCGCGGGTCGCGGCGCAGGTGCCCGAGGCGGACCCGCCCCTCATCCATGTTCAGCAGCACCCGCCCGTCCTCCCAGAGGTACCAGGTGGCCGTGGACACGGGCGAGCCGTCCGACCGCAGCGTGGCGACGGTGGCCGGGTTCGCGCGCTCGAGCATGGCGATGGCTTCGGCGGACAGTGGCGGCTTGGACACGGTTCCTCCTGATACGTCGAGGGCTACGCGTCGACCATAGTCACATCAAGCCCCGCCTGTGGACGAGAGCCGGCGGGGCCCGGGGCAGCGCCCCGCGACGTAGGCACGGCCGACCGCGACAAGTCCGGCTACAGCAACCGCAGAAGCGCATGCAACGCCGGATTGTCATTCGCCTTGCGCCACACCAGATGCAACTCGACGGGCCTCGCGTCGGACAGCTCCAGCGGCCGGAACGCGATCCCGGGAAACCGCATCTGCGCGGCCGACTCGGGCACGAACGCGATCCCCCACCCGGCGTGGACCATGGCGAGCAGGCTGTGCACCTGGCTGAGGTACTGCGTGAAGCGCGGCCGCACCCGGGCCTCACGGAAGATGCTGACCAGCAGTTCGTGGAAGTAGCGGGCCTCGATCGGCGAGTACATGAGCACGTCCTGGCCGTCGAACTCGCCCATCGGCAGCGGCCCTTCGCCCTCGGCGAGCGGATGCCCGCTCGGCACCGCGGCGAGCAGCCCCTCGCGGGTGGTCGACCGGGTCTCCAGGTCGGGTCCCGTGCTGGAGGGGCGGATCATGCCGAGGTCGAGGGAGCCCTCGGTGAGGGCCTCCAGCTGGTCGCGGGTCACCTTCTCGCGCAGCACGATCTCCGTGCCGGGCATCGAGGTCCTGGCCACGTCGAGCAACGGGCCGAGCGCGGAGTACGCGCTCGCGGCGGTGAAGCCCACCGCGATGGCCCCCGCCTCCCCCGTGGACACCTGCCGAGCCGCGAGCGTGGCCGCCTCGGCCTGCCGCAGGATCGTCCGCGCCTCGTTGAGGAAGGCCCGGCCCGCCGGAGTGAGCCGGACGGTCCGGTTCGTGCGGTCGAGCAGCTGCACATCCAACTCGTGCTCAAGGAGCTGGATCTGCCGACTGAGCGGGGGCTGTGTCATCCGCAGCCGCTCGGCGGCCCGCGTGAAGTGCAGTTCCTCCGCGACGGCCACGAAGCTCGCCAGCTGCGCAAGCGTGAACAACGATGCCCTCCAGGTATTGGATCATCCAAAAACTATGTTTGACGTGGATCAATCGCCGACCTTAGCGTCAACAGGAACCAACGGCTCACACCCCCAGGGATTCGCAGTGGTGACCAGCATGTCCACCGTCAGCTCAGCCGCCTCCCGCCAGGGCGAGGCGACTCTCGACACCATCGCCTGGATCAAGCTCTCCTCCGTCACGCTGCCCCTCGCGACGCCGATCAGCGACGCCAAGGTGCTCACGGGCCGGCAGAAGCCGATGACCGAGGTCGCCTTCCTGTTCGCGGAGATCGAGACCACCGGGGGCCACTCCGGCATCGGCTTCGGCTACTCCAAGCGCGCCGGCGGCCCCGCCCAGTTCGCACACGCCAAGGAGATCGCCGACAACCTGATCGGCGAGGACCCCAGCGACATCGGCCGCCTGTGGACGAAGCTGGTGTGGGCCGGCGCCTCCGTCGGCCGCAGCGGCGTCGCCACGCAGGCGATCGCCGCCCTCGACATCGCCCTGTGGGACCTGAAGGCCAAGCGGGCCGGGCTGCCGCTCGCCAAGCTGCTCGGCGCCCACCGCGACTCGGTGCAGTGCTACAACACCTCCGGCGGCTTCCTGCACACGCCGACCGAGCAGGTCCTCGACAACGCCACCGCCTCCCTGGCCAGCGGCATCGGCGGCATCAAGATCAAGGTCGGCAACCCGGACCGCAAGGCGGACCTCGCCCGGCTGACCGCCGTACGCGAGCACATCGGGGACGGCGTCCCGCTGATGGTCGACGCCAACCAGCAGTGGGACCGGCCGACCGCCCAGCGCATGGGCCGGGCCATGGAGGAGTTCGACCTCGTCTGGATCGAGGAGCCGCTCGACGCCTACGACGCGCAGGGCCACGCGGCGCTCGCCGCCTCGCTCGACACCTCCGTCGCCACCGGCGAGATGCTCGCCTCGGTCGCCGAGCACGTCGAGCTGATCAAGGCGAACGCCTGCGACGTCATCCAGCCCGACGCCCCGCGCATCGGCGGCATCACCCAGTTCCTCAAGCTGGCCACCCTCGCCGAGCACCACAACCTGCAGCTCGCCCCGCACTTCGCCATGGAGATCCACCTCCACCTCGCGGCCGCCTACCCGATCGAGCCGTGGGTTGAGCACTTCGACTGGCTGGAGCCGCTGTTCAACGAGCGCCTGGCGATCAGCGGAGGCCGCATGCACGTCTCCGACCGTCCCGGCCTCGGCATCACCCTCACCGAGCAGGCCCGCGCCTGGACCGTCGCGACGCACGAGGTGGGCGCGCGCCCGTAGCCTGCCCCTCCCCGCTCTCTGGCGCGGGCCCCGCTGACGGACAGCGCGGGGCCCGCGCCAGAGCCACGCCCGGAGTCCACGCGTCATACCCGTCGGGTATCACTGGATGCAAAAGCAGTGTTGGACGCGCATGAGTGACGCCTCGTAATGTCGTACTCACACCGCCTCTTCACCGCCCTCCACCACTCAGCAGGAGTAGCCCAGTCATGTCGTCCTTCACCCCGTCAGAACTCGGCGCCCGCATCGGCTCGGGCCTGCTCTCCTTCCCGGTCACCCACTTCAAGGCGGAGGACCTCGCGTTCGACGAGGCCGCCTACCGCGCCAACATCGAGCGCCTGGCCGAGCACGAGGTCGGCGGGCTGTTCGCCGCGGGCGGCACCGGTGAGTTCTTCTCGCTGACCGCCGCCGAGACGGAGCGGGTGGTGACCGCGGCCGTGCAGGCGGCGCCGGCGGGCACCCCGATCCTCGCCCCGGCCGGGTACGGCACACGGACCGCGATCGAGTACGCGCAGGCGGCCGAACGCGCGGGCGCCGACGGCCTGTTGCTCTTCCCGCCGTACCTGACGGAGGCCTCGCAGGACGGCCTGGCCGACCACGTCGAGGCGGTCTGCAAGGCGACGGATCTCGGCGTCATCGTGTACGGCCGGGCCAACGCCCAGTACAACGCGGACACTCTGGCCCGCGTCGCCGAGTCCTGCCCGAACCTGATCGGCTACAAGGACGGCGTCGGCGACATCGACGCCATGACCCGCATCTACACGAAGCTCGGCGACCGCTTCACCTACGTCGGCGGCCTGCCCACGGCCGAGATGTACGCGCTCCCGTACCTCGAACTCGGCGTCACCACCTACTCGTCGGCGATCTTCAACTTCCTCCCGGAGTTCGCCCTCGACTTCTACGCGGCCGTCCGCGGCCGGGACCACGCCACCGTCCTCAAGCACCTGCGCGACTTCGTCCTCCCGTACACGGAGCTCCGCAACCGCAAGGCCGGGTACGCGGTCAGCATCGTCAAGGCGGGCATGACGGCGACGGGCCACCCGGCGGGCCCGGTCCGGCCTCCCCTGACGGACCTGACGGAGTCGGAACTCTCCGAGTTGAGCGGGCTCATCGGCGCGACCGTGTAAAGCCCCTGCGGCGATTGAGCAGCGGGGTCCGGGGCGGAGCCCCGCGACGTGCGGCGAGAGGTGCGCGTCACCGCCCGCCGAGAATCCGCCCCAGGTCCCGCGCCGCCTGGTCAAGGAGTGTGCGCATCGCCGACTCGGCGGCATCCGGGTCCCCCGCCCGAACCGCGTCGAGTACGGCGCGGTGGCTGGGGACCGGGTCCTTGGGGTGGCGGCCCGTGCCGTGGACGAGGCGGTCGCGGTAGCCGAGGCCCGCGGCGATCACCAGGTCCATGCGCTCCAGCAGTTCGTTGTGGGAGGCGCGGAGCAGGGCGCCGTGGAAGGCGAGGTCCGCCTCGACCGCGTGGGCAGCGCCGTCCTCGCCGTCCTGCCCCATCGCCTCCAACGCCGCGTCGAGCGCGGCCAGGTCGTCCTGCGTGCGGCGGCGCGCGGCGAGCCGGACCGCGGCCGGTTCG
Organism: Streptomyces fractus; assembly: GCF_049844455.1. NCBI lineage: Bacteria > Bacillati > Actinomycetota > Actinomycetes > Kitasatosporales > Streptomycetaceae > Streptomyces > Streptomyces fractus. Next base: position 2,005,214 of record NZ_JBMYHI010000002.1, read on the forward strand.
ACTATGCCGCGCACCTCGTCGAGGTCGCCGAGCAGCGGATTGCCCGCGCCCTCCGCGACGCCCCCGTCCAGCGCCTCGAACTGCCAGCGCAGCACGTCCGCGTCGAGCAGATGCCAGTCGGCCCGGGGCAGCACGAACGTGCCGCGCTTCTGCCGGGCGTCGACCATGCCCTTGGCGGCGAGCACCTTCAAGGACTCCCGCAACACGGTGAGGCTGACGCCGAGTTCGTCCTGGAGCGCGCCGAGGTCGAGGGTCTCCCCCTGCCCGATCCGGCCGCTCAGCACCCGGTGCGCGATGGTCTCCACGGTCTGCCCGTGCACGCCGCGGCGCGCGTACCCCGCCATGTCCTACCTGCTGTTCTCTCGAAGTCTCGACCGGCCAAGTATCTCCGGGACAGCGGGAGTTCACCCCCCGTTGGCCGTACGTCTACGCCGAGGACTTCATCACGCTCCACCCGCCGTCGACCACCAGGCTCGTCCCGGTCACGTACGACGCCTCGGGCGACGCGAGGAACGCGATCGCGGACGCCACCTCGTCGGGGCTGCCGAAACGGCGGGCCGCGGTCCCAGCGACGCTGGCGGCCCGCTCCTCCTGCGGCACCCGGTCCCACACCCCGGTCAGGATCGGCCCCGGCAGCACCGTGTTGACCCGGACCAACGGCCCGTATTCCACGGCGAGTTGACCGCTCAGCGACAGCAGCCCGCCCTTCGCCGCCGCGTACGCCGGGTGACCGGGGATGCCGTGGCGGGCGTGGACGGAGGAGACGAGGACGACCGAGCCCTCCTGTTCGCGCAGGTCGTCGAGGCACGTGCGCACGCCGAGGAACGCCGCCGTGAGCCCGATGGACAGCTGCCGGTTCCAGGACTCGGGCGAGGTCTCGTGCGCCGGGGCGACCTCGATCCTCACGGCGTTGCTGACCAGGACGCCGACGGGGCCGAAGGCGTGCGCGGCGGTCAGCACCTCCTGCCAGGCCTCCTCGCGCGCGACGTCGGCGGGCACGAACGAGGAGCGCCCACCGTCCCGCTCGATCTCCTTGGCGACCTCGGAACCGCGGCGCTCATCGATGTCGGCGAGCACGACGGCGGCGCCCTCCGCGGCGAGCCTGCGCGCGGTCGCGGCGCCGATGCCCGCGGCGGCGCCGGTCACGACGGCGGTGCGTCCGGCGAAGCGGTCGGTGGCACGGGGGGCTGTCATGGGCTGCCTCCTGGTTCCGGTGACTCGGAAACATGTTCATCAACTGTTCGGCCGCACAGGGGGGTTGACCCCCTCCATCCACGCTTCTATATTCCGCCACGTTAATTCCTAATTAATGGATTGAACAAGGCCGTGCACAACACCCGGCACAACACCGGGCACAGACAGCGAATCCCACCGATCGAGTGAGGTGCGATGCTCCACTTCGGCGCCGACTACAACCCCGAGCAGTGGCCCGAGGAGGTCTGGGCCGAGGACACCCGGCTGATGAAGGAGGCCGGGGTCACCATGGTCACGGCCGGGATCTTCTCCTGGGCCAAGGTCGAACCCCGGCCCGGCGAGTACGACTTCGGCTGGTTCGACCGGATCATGGACAACCTCGCCGACGCGGGCATCCGGGTCTGCCTGGCGACCATGACCGCGTCACCCCCGCCGTGGCTGTCGCGCCTGCACCCGGAGGTCCTCCCGCAGGACGCCGACGGCCGGCGCAAGTGGCCCGGCGGGCGCCAGCACTACTGCCCCTCCAGCCCCGTCTACCGCCGGCACGCCACCCGCCTCGTCGAACGCCTCGCCACCCGCTACGCCGACCACCCGGCCCTGGATTCCTGGCACATCGGCAACGAGTACGGCTGCCACACCCGCCAGTGCCACTGCGACGTGTCCGCCGCCGACTTCCGCCGCTGGCTGCGCGAACGCTACGACTCCGTGGACGCCCTCAACGAGGCCTGGTCCACGGCCTTCTGGTCACAGGCCTACGACACCTTCGACGAGGTCCTGCCGCCGCGCCTGGCCCCCACCTTCGCCAACCCGGCCCAGCAGCTGGACTACTGGCGCTTCAGCGACGACGCACTGCGCCAGTGCTACCTCGCCGAACAGGCCGTCCTGCGCCGCATCACACCCGGCGTGCCCATCACCACGAACCTGATGCCGAACCACAAGCCGGTCGACGCCTTCGCCTGGTCGCAGCACATGGACGTGATGGCCCTCGACCACTACCAGGACCCCTACGAGGCGGCCCCGCACCTGACCGCCGCCTACAACTTCGACCTGATGCGCTCGGCGCGCGGCGGACAGCCCTGGCTGCTCCTGGAACAGGCACCCAGCGCCGTCAACTGGCGGCCCCGCAACAGCCCGAAGCAGCCCGGCCGGATGCGGCTGTGGAGCTGGCAGGCCGTCGCGCAGGGAGCCGACGCGATCCTGTACTTCCAGTGGCGCCAGTCCCGCGGCGGCGCCGAGAAATACCACTCCGCGATGGTCCCGCACGCCGGCACCGACACCCGCATCTTCCGCGAAGTCTCCGACCTCGGCCGGGAGTTGGCGTCCGTGCCGGAGATCGCGGGAACCCGCTCGACGGCCGACGCCGCGCTCCTCACCGACTGGAACAGCTGGTGGGCCCTCGAACTCGACTCGCACCCCTCCACCGCCCTGAACCAGACCGAGATCAACCTCGCGCACCACCGCGCCCTCTTCGACGCGGGCGTGACCTGCGACATCGTCCCACCGGACCGCGACCTGTCCTCGTACAGGCTGGTCGTCGTGCCGAACCTGTACCTCCTCAGCCAGGACAACGCCGAGCGGCTCGCCGCCTACGTCGAGGGCGGCGGACACCTCTTCGTGTCCTTCTTCTCCGGCATCGTCGACGACTGCGACCGCGTCGAACTCGGCGGCTACCCCGCCCACCTGCGCCGCCTCCTCGGCATTCGCACGGAGGAGTTCTGGCCACTCGACGAGAGTCAACACCTCACGGTGCGGGGCGAGTTGACCGGCCGCGCCGACCTCTGGTCGGAGGCCATCGACCTGGAGGGCGCCGAAGCCGTCGCCGTCTTCGAGGACGGCGACCTCGCGGACCGCCCCGCCGTCACCCGCCACACGTACGGCGAGGGAACGACCTGGTACATCGGCACCCGCCTCGAACCGGCCGCACTGCGGGCCCTGTTGGACCGGGTGCGCGCGGAAGCCGGGGTGACCCCCGTCCTCCCGAACCTCCCCACAGCCGTGCAGGCGACCGTCCGCGAGGGCGCGGGCGGCCGCTTCCTGTTTTTGCTGAACCACGGCGAGGTCGAGGCGGCGGTCGACCTCCCCACACCGATGCGCGACCGCCTCACCACCCACGCACCCCCCACCACTCACATCGCACTGCCGCCCTACGGCGTGGCCGTACTCGAATCAAGCCCCTGCGGCGATTGAGCAGCGGGGTCCGGGGCAGAGCCCCGCGACCGCAACGCCGTGCGGCCGAAATCGCGCACTGACAAGGAGGTCAGATGCCCCCAACACCCACCCGGCGAAAAATCCTGACGTGGGCCGCGGCAACCGCCGCCACCCCCGCGGTAGCGGCCTGCGGCGAATCCGCCGGCGCCGCCCGCATGACGCGGGACCACCACCGCAAGCCGGGCCAGAAGGTCACCCTGAGGCTATGGACGTGGGTGCCCCTGCAGAAGGCGGTCGCGCTGTGGAACAAGCGCAACCCGGACATCCAGGTCGTCGCACAGATGGTCCCCGCCAACACCTCGGGCGGCTACCAGAAGATGCACGCCGCAGTGAAGGCCGGCAACCCGCCGGACCTCGCCCAGGTCGAGTACTACGCGCTGCCCGAGTTCATGCTCGAGGGCGGCTTGACGAACCTCAGCGCGTACGGGGCGGACAAGCTCAAGGACCACTACGTCGACTGGCAGTGGAAGCAGGGCGTCTTCTCGGGCAAGACGTACGCGATCCCGCAGGCCTCGGGCCCCATGGGGCTCTTCTACCGCAAGGACCTGTTCGAGAAGTGGGACATCGAGGTCCCCAGGACCTGGGACGCGTACCGCGCCGCCGCGAAGAAGGTGCGGAAGCACGGCTCGTACATGACGGCCTTCCCGCCCGCCAACGCCCAGTGGTTCGCCTCCTTCCCCTGGCAGCGCGGCGCCCACTGGGTGCGCACGGAGGGTGACACCTGGATCGTCGACCTGACGTCCCCGGAGTCCCTGGAGGTCGCCGACTACTGGGACGGCCTGGTCCGCGACGGCTTCCTCATCCAGACGCAGGACTCGCAGAGCGCCTTCTACAAGGGGCTCCAGTCCGGCCGGCTGGCGACGTGGCCCGGCGCGCAGTGGTACGACGCGCTGATCCGCGGCAACGCCCCGCGCACCAAGGGCAAGTGGGCGGTGTCCGAACTGCCGCAGTGGGAGGAGGGCGCGCACGCCTCCTCCAACTGGGGCGGCTCCTCCACCGCCGTCCTCCAGGGCTCCCAGCACCCGGTCGAGGCGCTGAAGGTCGCGCACTGGCTGAACACGAACCCCGACAGCATGAAGCTGCTCATCGAGGCCGGGTACGGCTGGCCCGCCGCCAAGATCGACCTGCCGAAGACACCGCTCGGCAAGCCGGATCCGTTCTTCGGCGGCCAGCGCTACAACGAGGTCTTCCAGACCTCCGACCGCAATGTCGACACCTCCTGGCGGTACGCGCCGACCACCACGCAGTCCTTCACGCACATCCAGGACAACCTGGCGCTGGCCCTCGCGGGTCACGGCACGTTCGCGGAGGCGCTGAAGGACGCGCAGAGCAAGTTCGTCGACGACCTCAAGGCCAAGGGGCTCAAGGCGAGGAGCGCACGATGACGACATCATCCGTGAAGTCCCCGCGGTCCGACGGAGACGGCTCCGCGCACCCGGCCGCGCCCCAGAAGGCCACCGGCCGCCGCACGCGCCGCGCCCGTCCGGACCGCAAGGCGTGGATGTTCCTCGCCCCGTTCCTCGCGGTCTACCTGTTCGCGATGATCATCCCGGTGTTCTACGCGATCTACCAGAGCCTGCTGAAGGTCGAGCGTTCGGGACCGCTCGGGCTCGGCGCCCCGAAGGTCGTCTTCGGCGGCCTCGACAACTACGCCCTCGCACTCCAACAGGACGCCTTCCTGGAGGGCTTCGGCCGGGTGCTGCTCTTCGGCATCGTGCAGGTCCCGGTGATGCTGCTGCTCTCGCTCGTCCTCGCGCTGCTGCTCGACCAGATCTCCGACCGCTGGGCCGGCCTGATGCGGGCCACGTACTTCCTCCCGTACGGCATCCCCGGCGTCATCGCGACGATCCTGTGGGGATTCCTCTACGTCCCCGGCATCAGCCCCATCACCGAGTTGCTCGGCGACCTGGGCTTCCAGCCGGACTTCCTCGGCCCCGACAACGTGCTGTGGTCGATCGCGAACATCGTCATCTGGGAGTTCGCCGGCTACAACATGCTGATCATCGTCGCCCAACTCAGGTCCATCCCGCAGGAGTTGTACGAGGCGGCGAAGATCGACGGGGCGGGTCCCTGGCAGACCGCGCTCCGTATCAAGATCCCGCTCGTCCGCCCGGCACTCGTCCTCACCTGCGTGTTCTCCATCATCGGCACGATGCAGCTGTTCGCCGAGCCGCTGGTCCTGAAGAAGATCGCCCCGGCCGTGACGCCCGACTACACGCCGAACCTCAGCGCGTACTTCGACGCCTTCTCCAACTCCAACATCTATGTGGCCGCCGCGAAGTCGGTGATCCTCGCGGTGGTCGCGATGGTCCTGTCCTTCGGCTTCCTGAGCCTCGTCACGCGCAAGCAGAGGAGCGAGCGATGAGCGCCGTCGACGTCAAGAACCCACCGGTGGCGCCCGCGCCCGTGCGAGCGAGCAGGCCGCGCCGGATCACGCCGGGCCGGATCGTGCTGGTCGCGGTCCTCACGATCGCCGCGATCTACTTCCTCGTCCCCGTGTACTGGCTGATCGTCGCCGCGACGAAGAACAACGACAGCCTCTACGGCTCGTTCGGCTTCTGGTTCGACAACCCGCAGCTGCTGCACAACCTGGGCAACGTCTTCTCCTACGACCACCACGTCTACATCCAGTGGGCGCTGAACTCACTGCTCTACGCGGGAGTGGGCGCGGTCCTCGCGACCCTGTTCTCGGCAGCGGCCGGCTTCGCCCTCGCGAAGTACCAATTCCGGGGCCGCGAGGCGGTCTTCAAATTCGTCCTGGCAGGCGTACTCCTCCCGTCGACGGCCCTCGCACTCCCCCTCTATCTCCTCTTCAGCAAACTGCACCTCACGGACACGTACTGGGCGGTCCTGATCCCCAGCATCGTCTCCCCCTTCGGCGTGTATCTGTGCCGGATCTACGCCGAGGCGTCCATCCCCGACTCCCTCCTGGAGGCCGCGCGGGTGGACGGCGCGGGCGAGGAACGGATCTTCGCGACGCTGGTGCTCCGCATCATGACACCGGCCCTGGTCACGGTCTTCCTCTTCCAGTTCGTGCACATCTGGAACAACTACTTCCTGCCGCTGGTGATGCTCTCCGACGACCGGAAGTACCCGATCACCCTCGGCCTGGTCACGTGGCAGCAGGCCGCCGACCGGGTCCCGGAGCTGACGCAGTACACCATCGGCGGAGCCTTCGTCTCCGTCATCCCGCTCGCCGTCGCGATGCTCGTCCTCCAGCGCTTCTGGCGGACGGGTCTGACCGAGGGCAGCGTCAAGGAGTAGAGCCACGGAGTAATGGCGGCCCAGGAGTAAGCGTCAACAGGCAAGAGGAGCAACTGGCTTGAAGATCACCCGAGTCGAGACCTTCGCCGTCCCGCCGCGCTGGCTGCTCTGCCGGATCGAGACGGACGACGGTCTCGTCGGCTGGGGCGAGCCCGTGGTGGAGGGCCGTGCCGGCACCGTCCGCACGGCCGTCCACGAACTCGCCGACCAGTTCCTCGTCGGCGCGGACCCGTTCCGGATCGAGGACCACTGGCAGCTGATGACCAAGGGCTCCTTCTACCGGGGCGGCCCGGTCCTCTCCAGCGCCGTCGCGGGCCTCGACCAGGCGCTGTGGGACATCGCGGGCCAGGCGTACGACGCTCCCGTGCACCAGCTCCTGGGCGGTCCCGTGCGCGAGCGGGTGCGCGCCTACTGCTGGGTGGGCGGCGACGAGCCGACCGAGCTGCGCGACCAGATCGCCGAGCAGGTGGCGGCGGGTTTCACGGCGGTCAAGATGAACGGCGCGGGCCGCGCCGACCGCCTGCCGACCGTCGCCTCACTGGACGCGATGGCGGCGCGCGCCGCGACGGCCCGCGAGGTCCTGGGCCCGGCCGGCGACTTCGCGGTCGACTTCCACGGCCGGTTCACGGTGGCGGGCGCGGTCCGCGCGGCGGAGGCCATCGCACCGTACGGCCCGATGTTCGTCGAGGAACCGGTCCTCCCCGAGTACACACACCGCATCGGCCGGGTGGTGGAGTCGACGACGACACCCGTCGCGACGGGCGAACGCCTCTACTCCCGCACGGAGGTCCTCCCGGCCCTGCAATCCGGTGTGGCAGTCGTCCAGCCCGACCTCTCCCACGCGGGCGGCATCTCGGAGTCCCGCCGCATCGCCTCCCTCGCCGAGACCTTCGACGCACTGGTCGCCCCACACTGCCCACTCGGCCCCGTCGCCCTGGCCGCGAGCCTCCAACTGGCCTTCTGCACCCCGAACTTCCTCATCCAGGAACAGTCCATCGGCATCCACTACAACAACGACTCCGAACTCCTCGATTACGTGTCCGACCCCGAGGTCTTCCGCTTCCACGAGGGCCACTTCTCCCGCCCCACCCTGCCGGGCCTCGGCGTCCGCATCGACGAGAAGGCGGTCCGCACGGCGAACGACTCGGCGTCGAGCTGGCACAACCCGGTGTGGCGACACGGGGACGGGTCGTTCGCGGAATGGTGACACCGGTCGACGGCCGGGCCCCGCTCGTACCGTGACCACCGCCGTGACCAGCATGCGGACAAGCGGACGGTGACCTTCCGGCGGCTGCATACGATTCCGTGGGACACCTCTCCCCCTCTGCAGCACACCAGCACACCAGCACCCCGGAAGGCCCCCGTGAGCACCACTTCCTCCCTGCCCTCACCCACGCCGGCGGAGGCGGCGTCCGGACCCGTGCCGATCCGGTCCGCGGCCGATGTCTCCGACCTGGTCAACTCCGGCACGGCGCGCGGCAAGCACGCCCGGATGATCGTGATCATCGCGCTCGGCGGCATCTTCCTCGACGCGTACGACCTCAGCTCGCTCGCGTACGGGCTGCCGGACATCACGAAGCAGTTCGGCCTCAGCTCCACGATGGCCGGTGTCGTCACCGCCTCGATCAGTGTCGGCTCGCTGCTCGGCGCGCTCGTCGGCGGCTGGCTCGTCGACCGAATAGGGCGATACCGGGTCTTCATGGCCAACATGCTGTTCTTCGTCGTCACAGCCTTGGTGTGTTCCGTGGCACAGGACGCGTGGACGCTGATCGGCGCCCGCTTCGTCATGGGCATCGGTGTCGGCATGGACATCCCGGTCGCCATCGCGTTCCTCGCCGAGTTCTCCCGGCTGCGCGGCAAGGGCAGCAAGGGCTCGCGCACGGCCGCCTGGTCGCCCGCCTGGTACGCGGCGACCAGCGGCTGCTACCTCGTGATCATGGCGCTGTACTTCCTGCTGCCCGACGCCCACCTGGGCTGGCTGTGGCGCTTCACCGTCGGCTTCGGCGCGGTCCCCGCGCTCGTGGTCCTGCTGCTGCGCCGCCGCTACATGAACGAGTCGCCGACCTGGGCCGCCGACCAGGGCGACCTGGAGGGCGCGGCGGGCATCCTGCGGGACTCGTACGGTGTGGGGGCCTACGTCCCCGATGACGTGCAGGGGAAGACGGAGCGCCCGCAACGGCCCGGGCTCGCCTCCTACGCGCGCCTGTTCAAGGGCCCGTACCGCACCCGCACCATCCAGTCGGTGGCGGTCGGCCTCGCGGAGACCTTCGGCTACAACGCGGTCGCGTTCGGCCTGCCGATCATCATCGCCACGCTCATGACGCAGGGCCCGCTGACGACGATCGCGTCGTCCTTCACCCTGAACCTCGTCTTCGCCCTGACCGGCGGGCTGCTCGGCATCCGCTGGGCGTCGACGAAGGGCGCCTGGCCCATGATGACGCTGGGCTTCGCGATCCAGCTCGTCGCGATCACCGTGCTCGCGCTCGTCGGGCAGCCTTCGGGAACGGCCGTCGTCACGGCGGGCATCCTGATGCTGGGAGCCTTCATGTTCGCCCAGGGCTTCGGCCCCGGCGCACACATCATGAGCTACGCCTCGCTGGGCTTCCCGACGTCGATGCGCGGTGTCAGCATCGGCTTCAACCAGGCGGTGCTGCGCCTCGGTTCGACGCTGACCCTGTTCTTCTTCCCGATCCTCAGCACCGGCCTCGGCACGGGGGTGTACTGGGTGATTCTCGGCGCGCCCGTCCTCGGCCTGATCGCACTGCTCGTGAAGCGGTGGGAGCCGGTCGGGTTCGACGCGGACGCGGAGGAGCGGGAGCTCAGCCTCCGGTCGATCTGAGGGGAACCGCGCCCACGCTGTGGCCGCGCCGGTCGAGCAGTCGGCCGGCGTGCTTCAGTGTGCGCAGCACCACCGCGCGCTCCGTGATGCGCAGGCCGAGGTCGGCGAGGCGCCGGTTGAGGAGGGCCTCGGTGGTGTGCACCTCGGCGAGCGTGCGCAGCCAGATGTCCAGGATGAGGTTGTGGGTGCCCGCGGTGATGCTGCACATCCGCAGACCGGGAAGTGTGCGCAGGGCCTGCACGGCGGGGTCCAGGTTCTCGGCGGGCACGGACCCGAAGTAGACGGCCGAGACGGGGAACTCCGTGAGCGGCCGGGCGAGTGTGCACCGCAGGGAGAGACGTCCGCCCGCGGTCAGCGCACGCAGCGTCTCTGATCGGCTGGGGTTTCCTGGGTCGTCCTGGGTGATCCTGGGCGACGTCGGATGGATGGCTCGCAAGTGTGCTGGCGGGGGTTGGAATCCCGCCGGGGTGCGAGCCGTTGGCCGACCGCGGGGTGCGATCGGTGCCGATCGTGTTCGGCTCCTGCTGCTGGCTGCGGCGGGTCTGGCGCGGTGGTAGCCGCCCTGCCGGACGCTTTCCGTGTCGGTGTGGACCCGGACGGGGCAGGGATCCCGCGCCGCTTCCCGGGCACGGGGCGTTGTGTCACAGGAGCGGTGTTTCCGGTCCCTGAAAGCGCCGCCGACATGGAGACTCGGCGACCTGCGGACCAAGTTAGCTCCGTCCGCCCCGCCTGCAACCCTCGACCCCGGACGTGCCACTCGCACAGGTCACACACCGGACCTCCGTACGATTTTCGGAGTGGCTGACGAACCCAGGAACACCCAGGATCCCCAGCCGAACCCGCCAACTGTTAAACACCCTGCGCCGCACCGTGGCGGTACTCGCCCCGGTGGCCTGGGCCAGGCCGGACAACGGCATCCGCCCGTCCGTGCCGAGCGCGTGCGCGATGCGCCGGTCGATGGGACGTATCGGTTCATCGGGGACGGGGCTCTCGGCGGCTGTGCTCTTGGGGTACTCGGGCCGCAGCACCGCGCGCTGGCTCGGCGTGAGGGTTTAACAGTTGGCGGGTTCGGCTGGGGATCCAGAGATTTCCTGGGCTACGCATTGGTAGCAGTGGATCCGTACGGGGGTGCGTAACCCGTACAGGGATGCGGTCGTTGATGTGATCGTCGGCGTGGTCGTGCGGTACGTGGTCGGGAGGGGGTGGGTCGCGTGCGGCGGAAGGTCGTGGTGGGTGCGGGTGAGGTGCAGCAGGTCGCGGCGGCCTGTGCCCGGGTGCTGCGGGGCGTGGATGTGACGACCGGCGAAGCCCTGGGTGAGGCGCAGGTGGTGGAGCGGGCCGGCTGGCTGACCACGCTGGTCGGCGATCTGGCCGACGCTCTGATGCGCGAGCACTGGAACGAGGCCGATCTGGCCCAACTCGCCTCTGGTGTCGATCGGTTGGGGGTGGCGTTGCCGTCGCAGGCGTGGATGGCGCTGCGCCGTCTGCGCTGGGCTCCAGTGGTGCCGGAGGGCATGTATGTGTCCGACCGGGTGGTGCGGATGGTGCAGGAGCAGGCCGGGCGGGTGCTGCGCTCGGCCTGGTGGCGCGCCCGGATCACTGCCGCGGTGCTGGCGACCTGGCCGGCCGATCCCGAGCGCCGCACCGACGGGGAGTGGGAGGCGCTGCGCGCCGTGCTGCCCGACGACGGCGGGATGGTGGCCTCCGGTGTGTTGAAGGCCCGTACCCGGCAGATCGTCGCTTATCGGGCCCGGCACGGCTCGCTTCCGACGGGGCTGACCGAGTGCGAGCAGGCGCCACGGGTGGGTGGGCAGGCGCTGCTGGCCGCCGTCGACAAACAGCTCGCCACCCTGGAGCGCTGCGATCAGGACCCGGCCCGCTACGCGGTGTTGACCGTGCGCCTGCCGGTGCGGCCCGACCCGGTGTCCCGGGCGGACTGGCATCCGGTGCGGCTGCGCTTCCGCCTGCCGCCGCATGTCCCGGCGGGCGCGGTGCTGTGCCCGCCCACCCTGCGCATCCGCCAGGGCCGCCTCCTGCTCGATCTTCCCTACGCCCACGCCGTGCCCAAGACCGAGCGGACCGGGCATCGGGTGGCGGTCGCCTTCGACTGGGGCCTGAACACCCTGCTCACCGGCGGCACCCTCCACCTCACCGACGAGACCCAGCCCCGCGTGGTCACCGACGGACGGCCGCTGTTCTTCCGCGCCGACGGCGTGCTGGCCAGATCCGACCGGCTGCGCCTCCAGGGCGAGCACCTGCACACCCGCATCACCGCCCTCGACATTCTGACCACCTCCCGCACCGAGCGTGGCCTGCCCCCGGATCCGTGGGTGCGCGGCAAGCTCGCCGTCCTGGAGACGGAGCGGGAGCGGGTCGCCCGCAAACGCACCCGGTTGAACGCGCATCTGGCGCGGGCGGCGGCCCGGTTCATGGTCGACCATGCCCTGGCCGCAGGGGCGAGCGTGATCTATCTGGAGGATCTGCGGGACATGGAGGCGCGCGGCAAGGGCCGCACGCTGAACACCCGGCTGTCGCAGACGGTGCGCGGCGCGATCGTCACCCACACCCGCCACCAAGCCGCCGTCCACGGCATCGCCGTCGTCATCGTGCCCCCGCGCGGGACGTCGAAGTACTGCCCGCGCTGCCTGACCGGCTTCCGCCACCACCGCGCCCCCAACGACCTCCGCTCCGGGTGGGCGTGGGCGAGCTGCCCGAACCCGGCCTGCGGGTACAGCACCGGCCGCGACATCGCGGCGTGGCAGCGGATCGGCGCCCGCGGGCTGACCCACCAGCACACCACCCGCCTCGACCGCACCAGCGGCACCTACGTGATCCGCACCGTCGTCGAGGCACTGGACCGCGCCAGTGCGGTCCACCCCCAGACCCCGGACCGCACCAAGAGCGGCCCGACGAGCAGACACCCCGTGCCCGGGAAGCGGCGCAGGGTCCCCGCCCCACCCGACACCCGAGCCCCTGCCCCGGCGGGGACGACAGGTCCGGGTGGCAAGCGTCCGGCGGGGCGGCACCCCACGCACCCGACACACCGCAACCAGCGGCGCCGAAGGCAGCAGGCACCGACCACAATTGGCACCCCCACCCGGCCACACCGGCCGGGCGGGGCACGACTCGGGGCAGGCTTCCACCGCCACGCCCACACCACACCCACCCGAACACCGAGGTGGCCATGGCCGAGTCCCCCTCCCGGACCATCCCGAACACCCGGGACAACCCAGGAAACCCAAGCCAATTAGAGACGCTCCGCAGCCGCCACTGCGCGCCCTCGAAGGGCACCGCCGTGATGACATGGATCCGGGTGCCGCGCACGCCGGGCAGCCGGGAGATCCGCTCGCCGGTGTAGCGGGCGAGGTCGTCGAACGACGAGGCGCCCACGATGGCCAGCAGGTCACGCCCGCCCGACGTCTGCTTGAGGCTGAGCATCCGGGAGTCCGCGGCGAGCGAGGTCAGCACGTCCTCCGGCAGATGCCCGCCCGTGTCGATCTCGACCTGCGCGTACACCGACCCCTCGTCGCGGTCGAGCGCGAGGTACCCGTCGACCCAGGCGGCCCCGCTGCGCGCGAGCCGCTCCCAGCGCCGGGCGGCGGTGACCGGGTCGATGTCGAGGGCCTCGCCGATGAGCGTCCACGGGGCGCGGGTGTTGACCTGAAGGGCGTGCACGAGCGCGAGGTCGAGCTCGTCGATCCGGGCGCGGTCCGCCGCGGCGGGTTCCGCCGCTGTCGGTTCCGAATGCTGCGTTCTCACAGTGGCCGAAATCCTGCACAGGGAGGGGTTCAAGGTCAGGTTCCTGCGATTTTACGTGTTCGTCATCGCCGAATCCGACAGTGTTCGCTCATGAGTTCCCAACACCCTTCCTCGCTCCGCATCACCAACGCCCGCCTGATCGACGGCACCGGCGCCGCGCCTGTCGAGGGCGCCACGCTCGTCGTCGACGCCGAGGGCCTCGTCGCCTACGCGGGCCCGACGGCGACAGCGCCGGACGCCCTGCCCGGCGTACGCACCATCGATGCCGGAGGCCGCGCCCTCCTCCCCGGCTTCATCGACACCCACGTCCACCTCGGTGTCGAGTCCGCGCGCCAGATGGTGCGCCGCTACGAGCAGGACACCACGGTCGAGGTGTTCCGCACCGCCGACCGGCTGCGCGCCACCCTCGACGCGGGTGTCACCACCGTGCGCGACCTCGGCGGGCTGCCGGCGGGCTACCGCACGGCCGTCGCGCAGGGCCTGACCAGCGGCCCGCGCATCCACACGGCGGTCCGCATCCTCAGCCACACCGGCGGCCACGCCGACTTCGCCACCGAGTGCGGCTTCGACCCGAGCTCCGGGATGGGCGAGATCGCCGACACCCCGGACGAGGTGCGGCTCGCGGTGCGCAAGCTGCTGCGCGCGGGCGCCGATGTCATCAAGGTGTGTGCCACGGGCGGCATGTCGAGCCCCTACGACCACCCGGACGACGAGGGCCTGACCGAGGACGAGATCCGTACGGTCGTCGAGGAGCTGGCCCGGCACGGTGGCCGTCCCGTCGCCGCGCACGCGCAGGGCACGGCGGGCATCCTCAACGCCATCCGCGGCGGTGTCACCAGCGTCGAGCACGGCTACGGCATGTCGGCGCAGGCCCGTGAACTCGCGGGCGAGCGGGGCACGTTCGTCGTCCCGACGCTCTCCACGGTCTTCGACGGCATCGACAAGGCCACGATGGAGCCGTACCACTACGAGAAGAAGGTCCGCTGGTCCGGGATCACCAAGGAGAACATCTCCGCGGCGATCGCCGAGGGCGTGAAGATCGCCATGGGTACGGACGCGGCGATGGTCCCGCACGGCCGCAACCTGCGCGAGCTCACCCACCTCGTGGCCCTCGGCATGACACCACTGCAAGCGATCACGACGGGTACCCGCTCCGCCGCCGAACTCCTCGGCCTGGACGCCGAGATCGGCACGCTGGAGCCGGGCAAGCGGGCCGACCTGGTGCTGTGCGAGGGCGACCCGCTCGCCGACATCGCGCTGCTCGCCGACCCGGCGAACGTCGTCCTCGTCGCACAGGGCGGCACACTCCGCAAGAACGGACTCGGGACGTGACGACACAGGCCCCGGCCCCCGAGACGGCCCCCACCGAACGGGGGTTCATCGACAAGGCCATGTCCGGCATCGAGCGGGTGGGCAACAAGCTGCCCCACCCGGTCCTCCTCTTCCTCGGCCTGTTCGTCCTCGTCGGCGCCGCGTCCACCGTGCTCGCGGCGGCGGACGCGACGGTCCGAATTCCCGGCGAGGACAAGACAGTTGCCGTGCGGGGGGTGTTCACCGGGGACGGCGTGGTCTGGCTCCTGGAGAACTTCATCCCCAACTTCACGGGCTTCCCGTCGCTCGGCACGGTCCTGCTGATGATGGCGGCGGTGGGTGTCGCCGAGCGCACCGGCCTCCTGGAGACGGTGGTCCGGGCGTCGATCTCCCGCGCCCCTCGGTGGCTCCTGCCCTACCTGGTCGCGTTCGTGGCGGCGCAGGCACACCTGATGAGCGACGTGGCGATCCTGGTGATCCCGCCGCTGGCCGCGCTGGTGTTCAAGAACGCGGGCCGCAACCCGGTCGCGGGCCTGATCGGCGGCTTCGCCTGCGTGTGCGCGGGATACGCGGCGGGCTTCTCGATCGGCGCCCTCGACGCCCTCTACACGGGCATCACCCATCAGGCCGCGCAGGTCCTCCCGCAGGGCGCGGACGCCCCGACACACATCCTCATCAACTACTTCTACACGGCGTCGGCCAGCATCGTCCTCGCCCTCATCGGCGGCTTCCTCATCGCCCGCGTCCTGGAGCCGCGACTGCCGTGGCCGACCGCGGACGGCGCCCAGGCCGCCGGCGAAGACACCACGGCCCGGGCCGCCGACGAAGCCACCACGGGAGACGTCACCACGGAGGTCACCGACCTCCAGCGCCGGGGCATGCTCCGCGCCGGACTCGCGGTCCTCGCCTACGCGGCCGTGGTCATCACCTGCTGGCTGCTGCCCGGCTCCCCGCTGCGCGGCGAGGGCGGGGCGCTGGTCCCCTCCCCGTACTGGACGGCATCGTCCCGCTCCTCTTCGTGGCGTTCCTGCTGGCCGGCGCGGTCTACGGCCGCACGGTCAAGGCGGTCACCCGCTTCGAGGACGTGCCGCGCATGATGGCCGACGCGATCACGGGCATGTCCGCGTACATCGTGCTCATCCTGGTCATCGCCCAGGTCATCGGCGTCTTCGACTGGACGAACCTGGGCACGCTGCTCGCGGTGAAGGGCGCGGCGCTGCTCGAATCGGTGGGCCTGACGGGCTACTTGGGCCTGGTGGCGTTCGTCCTGCTGGTGTGCGTACTGAACCTGTTCATCACATCGGGCTCCGCGCTGTGGTCGCTGGTGGCCCCGGTGTTCGTACCCGCCTTCATGCTGCTCCACATGGAACCGGCGGTCACCCAGGCGGCGTTCCGCATCGGCGACTCGGCCACCCAGATGATCACTCCCCTCAACCCCTACGTCTTCCTGCTCCTCACCGTCCTCAAACGCTACGAACCGGAGGCCCAACTCGGCTCACTGCTCTCGCGGTTGTCGGTGTTCGTGGTGCCGTTCCTCGTGGCGTGGCTGGCGGTGCTCGGCATCTTCTACGGCTTCGACATACCGCTCGGGCCCGGGGCGTCGATCAGCGCACCCTGACCCACAGATCTCAACCTGCGCACAATTCCTGCACGTCGACGCCACTACGTATTCACATGCCATATGCTCGCGGGGCTCCACTGGAACCACTGAGGGGGGAACCTCATGCGCTACCGCTACGCCCTGCCCGCCGTCTTCGCCGCCGCCGCGCTCGCCGCGGCGGTGACACCCGCGCAGGCCACCGAGTACTCCTCGGCGCTGAAGATCCGGGGCGTGCAGTACAACGCCCCGGGTCCGGACTCCAACCGCTGCTCGGGTGGCAACACCAAGGACGAGTACGTGACCATCAAGAACTACTCACGTACCGCGACGGTCAACCTCAAGGGGTACGTCGTGAAGGACGCCACGGGGAACCGCTTCACGTTCACCGCGAGCCACTCCCTCCAGCCCGGTGACTACGTCAAGCTGCGCGGCGGCAACGGCACGGACTCCGACGCGAAGAACGTCGTCTACCGCGACAACTGCAACTTCATATGGAACAACGACAAGGACACCATCTACCTGTACAAGCCCTCCGGCCCCCGCTCCGACGTCCACTCCTACAAGGCGTCGACGAACGACCGGGACGGCAACGGCTACATCACGTTCCACGGCTGAGCGGCTGGTAGCCCACCCCCTCCCGCCGGTGAGGAAACCGGCGGGAGGGGGTGTCATGGTGTGTCGTCGGCGCCGACGCCTACTGCGCGTAGGTCTCGAACTCCGCCACCTGGGGCGCCGCGCTCGCGCTGGTGATCTCCAGTGTGAGCTTCTTCAGTGAGGTCCTGGGGAAGGACGTGACACCCGCTCCCGTGCCGGAGGCCAGCACCGCGCCGGTGTCACCGTTGACGACCCGCCATGCCTTGATGCGGCCGGTGGCGCCCGCCGTCTCCCGGATGTCGGCCTTGGAGACCGCGGTGGCCGTACCCCACTTGACCGAGACCGAGCCGGTCGTGCCGCTCGGCGACCAGTAGGTGCTCATGCTGCCGTCTCGTACGTTGCCGTAGCTGGTGCCGTCCGCCTTGCTGGAGCCGTCGGAGCCCGCACCGATGCTCAGGTTGCTCCCGGAGGGCGGCGTGGGCGTCGGCGTGGGGTCCGTGGGTGTCGGCGTCGGGGTCGGCGTGGGTGTCTGCGTCGAGCAGCTGCCGTCCGACACCTTCATGCCCTTGCCCGCGCCCGCCGTCTGACCCACGATGCCCGGCACGCACGACGCGTCGTCGAGCTTGTAGGAGTACGGGATCGAGACCGTGGTGTTCGACACCGGGTTCGGTCCGGCCGGCTTGTAGTCGCTCGCGGCGGCCGACCAGGTCACGTTGTCGAAGGTGTTGCCGCTGACCTGCCAGTATCCGGCGGCGGTGGTGTAGAAGGTGCCGAGGACGTCCTTCGAGTTCTTGAAGTAGTTGTTGTCGACCTTGGCCTTCGCCCCGGCGCGGGAGTTGATGCCCGACTCGTTGAGGCTCACGTAGTAGTTGTTGTACATGTGCGCCGTGCCGCCGCGGAGCAGGGGCGTACGGGAGTCGAGGTTCTCGTACAGGTTGTGGTGGAACGTGATGTAGCCGTTGGAGAGTTCGGTCTCGCTGGAGCCGATGAGGCCACCACGGCCGGAGTTGCGCAGCGTGCTGTACGAGAGGGTGACGTACTGGGTGTTGTCCTTCATGTCGAAGAGGCCGTCGTAGCCCTCCGACTCGCCGCCCGAGGCGAGCAGGTTCACGTGGTCCACCCAGACGTTGCGGACGTCGCTCTCCATGCCGATGGCGTCGCCGCCGTTGGAGGTGGGCGAGCCGGACTTCTTGACGTTCTGGACCGTCACGTTCTGGATGATGATGTTGCTGGACTCGCGTATGTGGATGCCGAGTTGGTCGAAGACCGCGCCGTTGCCGACGCCCACGAGCGTGACGTTGCTGATCTGCTTGAGCTCGATGACACCGTCGGCGGTGTTGCAGCTGTCGCCCGACACCTTGCTGGTGTTGCCGTGGTTGATCGTGCCCTCGACCTCGATGGTGATCGGGGTGCTGTCGCTCGCGCGGTTGCACAGGGCCGCGTGGATCTGCGTCCCGGTGGTGGCCCGCACGGTGGCCCCGCCGGCGCCTCCGGTGGTCCCGCCGTTCTGCGTGGCGTAGCCGGTGGCGCTGCCGGTCACGGCGGCCGACGCCTCGGACGTCGACAACGTCATCGCGGCGGCTCCCGCGAGGGCGAGCGCGCCGACGGCGGCGGTGAGGCGGAGCGCGACGGGTCTGGGTAACTTCATCGTCGTGGTTCCCTTCCGGTGCAGTGCAGCGCACTGACTGGCGCGCTGACTCAGGTGCTCTGGGCATGCCGGTGCCACGGGTGCGGTGCCCGGCGAAAAGAGAGAGAAAGCGCTTTCTGCGCGGGACAATAGAGCGCCGCTGGATCGGGTGACAAGGTCCCGCGCACCGCTTGTGACTCAACTTTCCGGCGAACCCGCGCCCCCCTGCCCCCCGACGTGGACGCCGTCACTCACCTGTGACCGGCATCACCCTGTACTCACCAGCGACGTCAGGTCATCATATGACCTGCGCTCGACGGCCCCAGGGGCCTCGACCCACGGCCCCGGCCCACGGCGAGAGACAGGGACAGACACACATGCACGACCAGGATCGCCAGGACCACCCACGCGTAGGCGTCGTCGGCCTCGGGGCCATGGGGCTCGGTATGGCGCGCAGTCTGCGCGCCGCCGGGTTCCATGTCGCGGTCCACGACCTGCGCGCCGACGTCGCCGCCGACTTCGCCCGTGAGGGCGGCGCCGCGTACGACACGGCCGGTGACCTGGCGGCCGACGTCGACGTCCTCGTCGGTGTCGTGGTCAACTCGGCGCAGGTCGAATCGGTGCTGTTCGGCGACGGTGACGGCGACAGCAACGACGGCGGCCGCGGCGCGGCCCACCGGCTGCGGCCCGGCGCCGTCTACGTCATGTGCTCCACCGTCGACCCCGCCTTCTCCGTCCAACTCGAGGGAAGGCTCGGCGAGTTGGGCGTGCGGTTCCTCGACGCCCCCATCTCCGGCGGCGCCGCCCGCGCCGCCACCGGCGAGCTGACGATGATGACCTCCGGCTCCCCGGAGGCGTACGCGCTCGCCGATCCCGTGCTCGACGCGATGAGCGCCGCGGTCTACCGGCTCGGTGACACGGCCGGGCTCGGCTCCAAGGTCAAGATCGTGAACCAGTTGCTCGCGGGCGTGCACATCGCCGCCGCCGCGGAGGCCATGGCCCTCGGCATCAAGGCAGGTGTGCCGGCCGAGTCGCTGTACGAGGTGATCACGCACAGCGCGGGCAACTCGTGGATGTTCGAGAACCGCATGGCCCATGTGCTGGACGGGGACTACACACCGCTCTCCGCCGTCGACATCTTCGTCAAGGACCTCGGTCTCGTGCTGGACTCGGCACGACCCGAGAAGTTCCCGCTGCCGCTCTCCGCGACCGCCCACCAGATGTTCCTCCAGGCCTCCGCGTCCGGCCTCGGCGGCGAGGACGACAGCGCGGTCATCAAGATCTTCCCGGGCATCGAGCTGCCCGAGCACCGGCCGAACACCCACGACAACGACGAGAAGGAGGCCTGACGTGCCCATCCGCCTCGGATGCATCGCCGACGACTTCACCGGCGCCACCGACCTCGCCAACAATCTGGTGCGCGCGGGCATGCGCGTGGTCCAGCTGATCGACGTACCGGCGACGGACGCGGCGGCGCCGCAGGACGCCGACGCGGTCGTCATCGCGCTCAAGTCGCGGACCGTCCCGGCGGCCGAGGCCGTCGACTCCTCGCTGCGCGCCCTGGACTGGCTGCGCTCCGCGGGCGCCGAGCAGATCTACTTCAAGTACTGCTCGACGTTCGACTCGACGCCGGCCGGCAACATCGGCCCGGTCACCGAGGCGCTGATGGACGCGCTCGGCACGGACTTCACCGTCGCGACGCCCGCGTTCCCCGACAACGGGCGCACCGTCTTCAAGGGACACCTCTTCGTCGGTGATGTGCTGCTCGGCGAGAGCGGCATGCGACACCATCCGCTCACCCCGATGACCGACTCCAATCTTGTGTCCGTGCTCGGCGCGCAGACCGGGCGGCCCGTCGGACTCATCGACCACAAGGCCGTCGCGGCGGGCCCCGAGGCCATCGCGGCGCGCATCGAGGAGCTGCGGGCGGAGGGGGTCGGCGCCGCGATCGTCGACGCCGTGTCCAACGACGACCTGGTGCGGCTCGGTGCCGCGGTCGCCAAGTTGCCGCTGGTCACCGCCGGTTCGGGCCTCGCCATCGGGCTGCCCGCGAACTGGGGCATCGAGCCGTCCCCCGAGGCCGCCCAACTCACCGCCGCCTCCGGCCATTCGGCGGTCGTCGCCGGATCGGTGTCCGCCGCGACGAACGGTCAGGTGCGGGACTTCCTCGCCACCGGCCGCCCCGGCTTCAGCGTGGACCCGATGCGGATCGCGGCGGGCGAGGACGTGGCCGCCGAGGCGCTCGCCTTCGCCGACGCCCACCTGTCGTCCGAAGGACCGGTTCTCATCTACTCGACCGAGTCCCCCGACGCCGTACGTGATGTGCAGGGTCGGCTCGGGGCCGCCGAGGCCGGGGAGTTGGTGGAGCGGACGCTGGCGCGTGTCGCCCAGGGGCTCGTCGAGCGCGGGGTGCGGCGGCTCGTCGTCGCCGGTGGCGAGACCTCCGGCGCCGTCGTGCAGGCACTCGGTCTGACAGGGCTGCGGATCGGCCCGCAGATCGACCCCGGTGTGCCGTGGTGTGCGGCGCCGCTCGCCGACGGTGACACTCTCCACATCACGCTCAAGTCGGGGAACTTCGGCGGCCCGGACTTCTTCACCGCGTCCTTCGACAAGCTCGCCGAGCTCGGCCAGGGGGCGCACCAATGACACCCGACACCAACTCCCCCGTCGACACGGCGCGTTCGGAGATCGTCCGCGTCGGCACCAGCCTCTTCGCCCGCGGCTACGTCCACGCCAGCGCCGGCAACATCAGCGCCAAGCTCGACGACGGCCTCGGCCACCTCATCACCCCGACCGACGCGGCCCTCGGCTTCCTCACACCCGAGCGGCTCTCGCTCGTCGACGCGGAGGGTGTGGAGGTGGCGGGCGACCGCGCCAGCAAGACACTCACCCTGCACCGCCGGATCTACGAGGCCGACCCCACGGCCCGCTTCGTCATCCACACCCACTCGACACACCTGGTCGCGCTCACCCTCGCCGGTGTGTGGCACCAGGACGACGTACTGCCACCCATCACCCCGTACTACGTGATGAAGGTGGGTCACGTCCCGCACATCCCGTACCACCGGCCCGGGGACCCGCGCGTCGCCGACCTGGTGACCGAGCGGATCAACTCCCGTACCGTTCAAGGGACTCCGATCAGGGCGGTCCTGCTCGACCGCCTCGGCCCCGTCGTCTGGGGCCCGGACGCCGCCTCCGCGCTCGCCGTCCTCGAAGAGCTCGAGGAGACGGCCCGCCTCTGGCTGGCGACCGACCGCAAGCCCGCTCCCCTCCCCGAAGACGCCATCGCCGAGCTGAGAGCCACGTTCGGCGCGGCCTGGTAGTCGGCAGTCCCCCCGCCCCGCTCATTCCCCCACCTGAGCCGCACAAGGAAGTGCCCCTCATGTCCACGACCGTCCCCACGGCCGAAACCCCCGAACTCGCGCGTGAGAACGCGGTGTTCCGCAAGGTGATCCGCCGCATCGTCCCCTTCCTGATCCTCTGCTACGTGGTCTCGTACCTGGACCGCGTGAACGTGGGCTTCGCCAAGCTGCAGATGTCCTCGGACCTCGGCTTCAGCGAGGCGGCCTACGGGCTCGGCGCAGGCCTCTTCTTCATCGGCTACTTCTTCTTCGAGGTCCCCTCGAACCTGCTGATGCAGAAGGTGGGCGCCCGCACCTGGATCGCCCGCATCATGATCAGCTGGGGCGTGGTGTCCGCGGCGTTCGCCTTCGTCAACAGCGAGACGACGTTCTACGTGCTCCGCTTCCTGCTCGGCGCCGCGGAGGCCGGGTTCTACCCCGGTGTCATCCTCTACTGCACGTACTGGTTCCCGTCCCAGCGCCGGGCGCGCGTCATCGCGATGTTCATGTCGGCGATCCCTGTCGCGGGCATCTTCGGCAACCCGCTCTCCGGCTGGATCATGGACGTCTTCGACGACGCGGCCGGCTGGAGCGGCTGGCAGTGGCTGTTCGTCGTGGAGGCGATCCCGGCCCTCGTCATCGGTGTGGTCTGCCTGTTCTGGCTCGACAACAGCGTGCGCGGCGCCAAGTGGCTGACCGACGACGAGAAGTCGGTCATCGAGAACGCCCTCGCCGCCGACGCCACACACCAGACCGTCCACGGCCGTGCCCTCGACGCCTTTCGCAACGGCAAGGTGTGGCTGATGTGCCTCATCTACTTCTGTTTCGTGATGGGCCAGTACGCGCTGACGTTCTGGATGCCGACGTTCGTCGAGTCCACCGGCGTCGAGGGCGGCCTCGCGATCGGCGCCCTGAGCGCCGTCCCGTACCTGGCCGCGCTGATCGCCATGAACCTGTTCGGCTTCTCCGCCGACAAACGCCGTGAGCGCCGCTGGCACCTCGTGATCCCGTCCCTGATGGGCGCCGTCGGCTTCTCGATGGCGGCGAGCTTCACCGGTTCGACCCCGCTGGCCCTCGTCGCCCTGTCGATCGCGGCGGCCGGCGTCCTGACCTGCGCCCCGCTGTTCTGGTCGCTGCCGACCGCGTTCCTCGGCGGCACGGCGGCCGCGGCGGGCCTCGCGGCGATCAACTCGGTCGGCAACCTCGCCGGCTTCGTCAGCCCGTACATGATCGGCGCGCTGAAGGACGCGACCGGTTCGACGGCGATCCCGATGTACGTTCTGGCACTGTCGCTGGTCATCGGGGCGGCGGCCGTCCTGACGACGAAGAAGAGCGTCGTCAACCGCTGACGCACCTCCGCTGACACACCACTTCCGATTGGAGCCACCATGCCGAGGTTCGCGGCGAACCTTTCCACGCTGTACCCCGAGCACGACTTCCTGGACCGCTTCGCCGCGGCCTCGGCGGACGGCTTCGATGCCGTCGAGTACCTCTTCCCGTACGCGTACGGGACCGGAGAACTCCGCGCCCGCCTCGACGAACACGGCCTGCGCCAGGTCCTGTTCAACGCCCCGCCCGGCGACTGGGACGGCGGCGAGCGCGGCATCACGGCGCTGCCGGGCCGCGAGTCGGAGGTCCGCGAGAGTGTCGACCGGGCCCTGGAGTACGCGGCCGCGCTCGGCAGCCCGCGCGTACACATCATGGCGGGCCTCGTGCCCGAGGGTGTGTCGCGCGCCGAGTGCCGGGACACGTACCTGGCCAACCTGGCGTACGCGACCGAACAGGCGGCGCCCACGGGTGTCGACATCCTCATCGAGCCGATCAACACCCGCGACATGCCGGGCTACTTCCTGAACCACCAGGCCGCGGCGCACGCCGTGGTCCAGGAGGTGGGCGCGGCCAACCTGAAAGTCCAACTCGACCTGTACCACTGCCAGATCGTCGAGGGCGACCTCACCACCACCCTCCGCCGCGACCTGCCAACGGGCCGCGTGGGCCACCTTCAGATCGCGGGTGTACCCGACCGCCACGAACCGGACGCGGGCGAGCTGAACCTCCGTCATTTGATGGGAGTCGTCGATGAGTTGGGCTTCGACGGCTGGATCGGCTGCGAGTACTTCCCGAAGGCCGGCACGAGCGAGGGCCTCGGCTGGCTGAACAACTTCCGTACCGGCAACTTCCGTACCACGCACGACAATTCTGGAGAGCACGCATCATGAGGATCGTCATCACGGGCGGCTTCGGCTTCCTGGGCCGCCAGGTCGCCGAAGCCCTGTTGGAGCGGCGCACGTTCGACGGCGCGCCCATCGACCGCCTGACGCTGGCGGACAAGTTCGTGCCCGACGAGTCGCCACTCATGGCGGACGCGCTGGTCGACGTGGTGCGGGGCGACCTCACGGAGCACCTCGCGGAACTGTTCGCCGAGCCGGTCGACGTGGTCATCCACCTCGCGGCGGCGGTGTCGGCGGAGTGCGAGGCGGACTTCGACCTCGGCATGACGGCGAACCTGGACACGACCCGCACCCTCCTCCAGGCGGCCCGTGCCCAGTCGGAGGCGGGTGGCCCCTCCGTACGTCTCGTGCTCGCCAGCAGCGTCGCGGTCTACGGCTCCGACGCCGCGCTCCCGCTGCCGCCGGTGGTCACCGAGTCGACGCTGCCGACACCGCAGTCCAGCTACGGCGTGCAGAAGCGGATCTGCGAGCAGCTCGTCGCCGAGTACACCCGCCGCGGGTACGTGGACGGCCGCGTGACCCGCCTGATGACGGTGTCGGTGCGCCCCGGCAAGCCGAACGCCGCCGCCTCCGGCTTTCTGTCCGGCGTGGTCCGCGAGCCCCTCGCCGGCCTCCCGGCGGCCTGCCCGGTGAGCCCGGAGACGCGGGTGGCGCTGGCCTCGCCGCGCCGCACGGTGGAGGGCATCCTGCGGGTCGCCGAGGCCGAACGCGGCACGGAGGAGGGCCAGTTGACCGGCAACATCCCGGTGAACCTCCCGGCCCTGACGGTGACGGTCGCCGAGATGCTGGACACGCTCCGTGAGGTGGCGGGCGACGCGGTGGCCGACTTGGTGACGGTGGCACCGGACCCGGCGGTCGAGGCGCTCGTCGGCTCGTGGCCGGCGTCGTTCGACAACGCCCGCGCGGCGGCGCTCGGTCTCACCCCCGACCCGGACTTCGCGTCGGTGATCCTCCAGTACGTGGCCGACCACCCGGCCGCGGTGAGCGCCGAGGTGTCCGCGGCCACGTCGATAGACTGACGCCATGTTCAACAAGGTGGACGGTCCCGTGCGACTCGCCGATCGCGTCGCCGCGATGCTCACCGAGGAGATCGACTCGGGGCGGCTGACGGCGGGCGACAAGCTGCCGACCGAGGTCGAACTCGTCAAGCAGCTCGGCGTCAGTCGCACGGTGATCCGCGAGGCGGTCTCCCGGCTGCGCAACGCGGGCCTGGTGGAACCCCGCCAGGGCCGCGGCGTCTTCGTACTGCCCCGCCGCATCCGCCCCCTCGACCTGGAGGGCGACACCGAGTCACCGGGAACGCTGGCGAAGGTGCTCCAGATCGTCGAGGTCCGCCGCGCCATGGAGGCCGAGGCGGCACACCTGGCGGCGACCCGCGCGAAGCCGGCCGACATCGTACGGATGCGGGCCGCGCTGGCCGCGATCGACACGGCGGTCGCGGCGGGCGGCGACGGCACGGACGAGGACCTCGCCTTCCACCGCTCCATCGCCGAGTCGACGGGCAACCCGGTCCTGGTCTCGACGGTCCACTACCTCGGCGAGGTCTCCCGCGGCGGCATCCGCGTCACCCGCGCCAACGAGGCCCGCCGCGACGACTTCTTCGAGGCGGTCCGCCAGGAACACCAGGCGATCCTCACGGCCATCGAGGAGGGCGACGCGAAAGCGGCCCGCACGGCGGCCCGCCGCCACATGAAACACGCGGCGACCCGCCTCCAGAAGGCGGACCCGGAATTCTGGGACGAGGCGGAGCACCTGGACGTGGACGTCCACCTGGACGAGCGGGCCTGAGCGCGCCCCTCACGCTCCGGGGAACCCGGT
This sequence comes from Streptomyces fractus, assembly GCF_049844455.1. Taxonomy (NCBI): domain Bacteria; kingdom Bacillati; phylum Actinomycetota; class Actinomycetes; order Kitasatosporales; family Streptomycetaceae; genus Streptomyces; species Streptomyces fractus. The sequence goes on from NZ_JBMYHI010000002.1 coordinate 2,031,000, forward strand.
CGGGCCGTCACCGTCACAGTCTTCACAGAAGGCAAAGGGCGTCCTCCGCTCCGGCCGAGTCGGCGTAACGGCCTCGAAACCCGCACGGGCGCGCACCCGCAACACTCCCTGCCTACCGTCCTGTTCGGCCCGTCCACCCCGGTCCCGTCGGCCCATCACCGCGCAGCGGTGCGGGCACGTCGTTCCGTCGGGCGGTGACGATCCGGAGGCTCGCACGGCCCCGGGACAGGGCAGCGCATCCAGGTCGGCTCGTGCCCGCCCGTAGGGCGAGGACGTTCCGGCACCGCTGTCCGCACGCGCCGGTGACGTCCGCCGTCCGCCCCTCCCGGGAGCGGGGTTTGGCGCACCAGGTGCGTGCGCCTGCCCGAGGAGGCCCCGCATGGCGCCGCCGAACCATCACCCCCGGAACGCAGAGAGTGCTCCCGTCCCCGAAGCCGATCTCCTCATCCGCGACGCCGCTCTGCTGGTCGTCGACGGCGGATGCGAGATTCCCGGCGGCTGGCTCGCCGTGCGGGACGGACGGATCGCGGCTGTCGGGGACAGCTCCACGCCACGACCGCCGGCGCGGCGCACCCTGGACGCCACCGGACGACTCGTCACCCCCGGGCTGATCAACACCCACCACCACATCTTCCAGAACCTCACCCGCTCCTACGCGCCCGCCGTCAATGGCTCACTCTTCGACTGGCTGACCACGCTGTATCCGCTGTGGTCGGCGCTGGACGAGGAGGCCGTACACGCGTCCGCCTACGTCGGTATGGCGGAACTCCTCATGGGCGGCTGCACGACCTCCATGGACCATCTGTACGTGCATCCGCGCCCACGCCTCGTGGATGCGGAGATCGCGGCCGCCCGTGAGATCGGTTTCCGGTTCCATGCCACGCGCGGCTCCATGACGCGGTCGGTCGAAGACGGCGGGCTGCCGCCGCGTTCGGTGACGCAGACCGACGACGAGGTCCTCGCCGACAGCGAACGCGTCGTCCGTACGTTCCACGACCCGTCACCCGGCGCGCTGATCCGCGTCGCGCTCGCCCCGTGCTCGCCGTTCTCGGTGACGAAGGAGCTGATGACGGCGACGGCCGAGCTGGCGGAGCGCCTCGACGTACGCCTGCACACGCACCTCGCCGAGGACCGCGACGAGGAGACGTACTGCCAAGAGGTGTACGGCTGCCGCCCGGTGGAGTACTTCGAGCAGGCGGGCTGGATGACGGACCGCGCCTGGGTCGCGCACGGCATCTACCCCAGCGACGAGGAGATCCGTCGTCTGGCTGCCGCTGGGGTCGGCGTGGCGCACTGCCCCAGCTCCAACATGCTCATCTGCGGAGATACGGCCAAGGTGCGCGAGATGCGGGAGCTCGGGCTGCCCGTCGGCCTGGGCTGCGACGGATCAGCTTCGACCGATCACGCCTCACTGTGGATGGAGGCGCGCGGCGCCCTGCTGCTCGGCCGCTACCGGGGCGGCCCCACGGCCATGACCGGGCGCGACGCCCTGGACATCGCGACCCGCGGCTCGGCCCGCTGCCTGGGACGCGAGGACGAACTCGGCCACCTGCGGCCGGGCGCCTGCGCGGACCTCGTCGTCTGGGACACCCATCCGCTCGCCCTGGCCGGTGCGTTGACCGATCAGGTCGAGGCATGGCTGCGCTGCGGGCCCTCGCGGGCGTGGGCCACGGTGGTCGCGGGCCGGGTCCTTGTCGAGGACGGGGAACCGAGGCTGCCGGGGCTCGCCGACGCGCTGCGGGATCACAGGCGGATCGCCGCGCGGATGCAGGGGATCGGGGGTGCGGTGGCATGAGCGACATCAAGCCGATTGATACGGATACAGATACGGATACGGTTCTATATACAGATACAGATACGGATACAGCGCCTGGTGACGTCCCGCAGACGCCACCCGCGCCCGACGTCGAAGCCAAGTTGCCGCCGGGCAAGACCGCCCTGGTCGGCCTGCAGCAGCTCCTCGTCTCCAACGTCTGGCTGGACCCCCTGTTCATCGCCGGGGTCGGCGGTCTCTCCGCAGGGCTGTCCGCCAACCTGGTCGCCGTCACCTTCCTCGCCGCCGGTCTAGCCACCCTCGTCCAGACATGGCGCCTGGTACGGCTGCCCATCGTCGAAGGACCCTCGTCCGCGTTCGACGCGATGGCCATCGCCGCCGCCAAGTCCGGGCAGCTCGCCGCCGCGACGACCGGCCTCGTCATCGGCGCGGCCCTCGTCTTCCTCGCCGCCGTCACGGGCGTCCTGGGCAGCGTGCGCCGTTTCTTCACACCGGCCGTGACAGGGACGGTGATGCTCCTGGTCGGGCTTGTGCTCGCCCAGTTCACCTTCCTCGAGTTCTTCGGCGGCGAACCGTCCGCACCCGGGTTCGCGGCGCCCGCGACCGTTCTCATCGCGGTGGTGACCTGCGGAGCCGTATACGCACTCGGCCGCGGCCGCACCCGTCCGTACGCGTTCCTCCTCGCACTCGCCCTCGGCGACGGACTCGCCGGTGTCTTCGGCCGGCTCGACTTCGGCGTGGCCGCGGACGCCGCCTGGTTCGGGCTGCCGTCCTTCCTGCCGTACGGGCCGCTCACCTTCGACGCCGGTCTGACGGTGACCATGACCGTGATCTTCCTGGTCGCGGTGATCGAGGCGATCGGCTGTTACGAGGCGACGGCGGAGCACACAGGACGCACGCTCACCTCCCGCCGCCTCGGCGCGGGCGTCGCGGGCGAAGCGGGCGGCTCGCTCGTCTCCGGACTGTTCGGCGGCTTCGGGACCACCGCTTACGCGCAGAACCTGGGGGTGGTGCAGATGACGGGCGTCGCCAGTCGGCGTGCGGTGCGGGCGACGGCCCTGATCATGATCACGCTGGCCTTCTGCCCGAAGATCGGGGCCTTCCTGGTGGCGACCCCGGCCCCGGTGGTCGGCGGCCTCTTCCTACCGGCTGCGGCCGCGGTCTGCCTCGCGGGACTGCGTCTCATCGGCAAGGTCCTGGACGATCAGCGCCGCCTCCTCTTCGTCGCACTCGCCCTGATGGCAGGCCTGGGCCTCCCCACACTCGGCCGCCCCTTCCTCGACCACCTCCCGTCCGTCCTCGCGGACCTCGCGGGCCAGGGCGTCGTCGTCGGAACGGTGACGGTCCTCGCACTCGAAATCCTTGGTGGACAGCGAAGTTCGGGACCTACAACGCGGTCGACGTCGGGAGGCCGGTAGGCGCGTTACGGCTGTGAAGCACATGCTCAATGGGAAGTTCACGGGCCGGTGATGAAGTCACCGCAACCGTGTCAACCGTGTCCGATTCCGGAGGAGCTGTGAGCATGGACTCGCTGAGCGAGGAAGAACTGGACGCCTACATACGGGCCCGGCTGGCCCTGGCCGGCTTCGACCTGGCCAAGCTGCCCGAAGAAGCCGATCCGGAATCCGGGGTGCCGACGCGCGCCCAAGCGCTCGCCTCACTACGGGTGTTCGTGGCGTCTACGCCCGGTGCCCTGTCCTCCTGGACGCCGCCCGCGACGGATGCCGCCCACGCACAGCAGGAGTCCGCTCCACTGATCTATCCGTCGATCGACGAGGCGCGGGGAGGCCGACAGTGAGAACATCGAGAGCCTTCAACCGGCGTACATTCCTTGCCAGTTCCGCGGCGGCGACCGTCGTCGCCACGACCGGGGCCACGCCCGCCCACGCCGCGGCCGCTGCACAACAGCCCCCTGCCGTCCCCGACATCGACGTACGCGACGCCGCCCGCAGCGATCCGTCGGAGGCCACGCTCGCCGAGGCCGCCGCCCTCATGGCGCGGGGACGGCTCACGTCGGTCGAGCTGGTGGAGGCACACCTCGACCGCATCACGCGGTACGACGTCACGTACCAGGCGTACGCGGAGGTGACCGCGGACAGCGCACTCGCAGCGGCGCGCAAGGCGGACCGCGGTGACGGACCCAAGGGTGCGCTGCGCGGCATCCCGCTGTGCATCAAGGACAACTACTTCACGGCCGAGGTACCGACCCGCTGCAACTCGTACATCTTCGAGGACTTCGTGCCCGACCACGATGCGACCGCCGTGGCACGGCTGAAGGCAGCGGGTGGCATCGTGCTCGGCAAAGGGCAGATGGGACCGCTCGCCACGACGCGGGCGACGAAGCCCAACGGCACGGTCACCACCGTCAACGCCTGGACGCCCGAGGACCCCTCGGTCGATCCGGGCGGCTCGTCCACCGGGCCTGCCTGCGCTGTCGCGGCGCGGCTCGCGGTGTCATCGATAGGCACGCAGACCGGCGGTTCGATCGTGCTGCCGTCCAACCAGCAGAACCTGACCGGACTCAAGCCCACCATGGGGCGCGTATCGATCCACGGCGTGATCCCGCTGTCGTACACCCGCGATCACGCGGGTCCGCTGGCCCGCGACGCCATGGACGCCGCGCTCATGCTCACCGTCATGGCCGGTCCCGACCCCGGCGACCCGCGCACGCTCGGCCTGCCCGCGGTGCCCGACCTCGTTACGTCGGCGACGCCCGTCGTGGGGCGCGGCGGCGCGGTGCGGATGCGCCGGGCGACGCGGGTCGGGGTGCCGGCGGACTTCTTGGCCGGTGACGGGCTGGGGCTGCGGAAGGCCTTCCTGGACCGGCTCGACGCGATCTCCGGGGTCACCCTCCTCGACGTGGCGTATCCCGACGACTGGGAGCTGCTTACCGGGGCGTTCAACGCGGCACGCCTGTCCGAACGCACCGAGCCGTTCCGGCACTGGCTGCGCGAAGACCCGGCCAAGTTCGGGGTGTCGCTGCTGAGCTGGCTGCAGGGGCTGATGATCTCCGGCGACGAGTGGATCACGGCACAGCGGGCCAAGACGCATCTCCTGCGCGAAGTCCTGGACGAGGTGATGGCCCGCTGCGACGTACTACTGCAGACCAGCCCCGTGCCGTTCGACATCCTCGGGCTGCCGGAGATCGCCTTCCCGATCGGTTTCTCTGGCGACAACGTGCCTGCCGGTGTGATCCTCGGCGGCCAACCGTACGAGGAGGACCGCCTGCTTGAGGTCGCTGCGGCGTATCAGGCGGTGACGGACTGGCACACACGGCGCCCCGCCGACCCCGAAGCGGCTCGCCTGCGGTCCATCGTGGCCCGGCCACGCATCGGGGCGAAGGAGGCCGCGGAGAAGTCGGCCTGACCGACGAGCTGTTGGAACTTCAGTTCCGCGGACGGCGCCTCGCCGCGACACGGGCCCTCGTCCGGCGCGCCCCGCCAGATGGTTTTCGCGGACGGTACCGGGCCACGCCGAGGGGCCAGGAGCCCGCCCTGAACACCAGCACGTCCTCATGCTGGATCACGGCGAGGTGGTGCCCGCGGCGGCGGGCCCAGCGGACGTTGTGCGGATTGCATGCGCGGCGATCGCGGGGAGCATCTTGCCGGGGATCTTGTCCACGGCCCGGTCGAGCAGGAGTGCGCCCGGCCGGGCGTCGGTCTCCGGATGCTGGTCGGGGACGGGGAGCCACACCGTCGTGGGGACCAGGGACGATGAAGCGGGTGCTGGCCTGGGGCTGGCGGTCATGGAGTGCGTCGTGCACAGCGAGGCCGGTACAGCGTGCTGACGACTGGTATGGGAGATGGGCGTTGGGCGCGGGTGCCAGCACCCCACGTGCCAGCTTTGCGAACCTTGAGTGACTCTGACGAGAACCATGAGGACGGCAGTCAACAATCGTGACGTGGCACCAGGCTCACGGGGACAGCTCCGGAGCCGAGGCACCTTGCCCATAGCGGCACAGCTGCAATTGTTAGTCTCACCGTTCCGTGACACGTGGGGCGCAGGGGAAGGCCGGGGCGGGTCAATGTCTGGGTACGACGTACAGAGCGCGGCCCTTGGCGCATTCCTGGCAGGGCGGGGCGCAGGAGTCCTTCGATGCGAAGCTGACCGCGTACGAGGAAGCGCTGTCCGGCGAGGCGGACGACATGGAGACCGTCGCCGTACTCCTGGAGACGGCAGCGGAAGCCTGCGCCACGGCCGAGCAGCTGATGATCGACCTCATCATGGAGATCCTGGAGACGGTGGCCGCGGCCCTCGTGACCAGCGCGATTCTGTCCCTGGTCACGGCCGGTGTAGCGGCTGCGATCGGGCCTGTGGTCGCCACGGCGGGTGTGGCGACGAAGGTCCTGCGCGCCGTGAAGATCACCGCGAGCCTGGCCGACAAGCTCACCGACATCGCCAAGCGGCTCAAGGCGATCCGCCGCGCCGAGAAACTCGCCCAGGAAATGAAGCGGCTCGGCGCGGGCAAGAAGGTCGCCAACAGCTACCGCAACGGCCTCAAGCGCTTCAGAGCCAAGGATGAGGACGGCAACCGGCTCGGCACCGGGGCGGATCTCACCGAGTACGCGATCTACCAAGGGGTGAAGAAGGGCGTAAAGAAGGGCGTCGTCGCCCCAGCCCTCGGCAATGACGTGGGCGAACCCATCGGTCAGGCGATGACCGAGTTCTCCGACGAGGGGACAGCGCAGCGGCACGCCGAGTACGACGCCCGGCCCGCATCGCAGAGCTTCGACGAGCGGATGCACGCCGCCGAATCAGCGAGCGACCGCGACGTGCGCAGCACCTTCGGCTGATCCAGTACCGTCCGGACCGATACCGCATCAAGGAGCAAGTGACCAGTGGCGCGTTCCCCTCGACAGCCGCAGCAGCGTGACACGCAATCGATCACGGCCGCGACCGCCGCGCTCGGTGCACCCACGGCGTGGGCCGAGGCAGCAAGGTTGCCCGTGACCGCCAAGCGTCCCCCGCGCAGGCTGCGCCCCGCCTCCGACGTGTTTCCCCACCGGGGGCGGCGCACGGCGGGCGACCGTGCAGCGGACGCCGGCGCCGGGTTCGTCGACTGGATTCTGGATCCGTTCGGCTCCCTCGGTGACGCGTTCGTCGGTCCCTTTCGCGGTCCGGAACGTCGCCGTCAGGAGAAGTGGCTCAAGGGTGGCTGGTCATCGACGGCCGGCGAGCTCGCGGCGCGCCTTTCGATCCGGGGACGCCGCGTACTGGCGTCCGGCGCAGAGGGCCTGGCGCTGGTGTACGTGGGACGTTACGGCACCGAGGTCGCCTGGCAGTGCCCGTCATCGGCCGTCAAGGACATCGAGCTCGCGCACTGGGTCCGCCCTGACGATGTTGCGGGGGGTATGGTGCGCATCCATTTCCGCGACGGCTCGTGGGTGGACGTCCAATTCCCCGGATCCAGCTGGCGGGCGGTGACCGGCGCCGCATAGCGGCATGCAACCGAGGCCGGTGCGAGGCCCGGCAGCTGGCCGACGTGATCGCCCTCGGCGAGCGGAGTGCCGGCACTCCGCTGCCGCGGCCTGGCAGTGCGACACGTTCATCATGTACTGCAGCGTGCGCCGGACGGGCCGTGACGCGGGCCCGCTGCTCGTCGCACTCGATCGCGATCCTTTCCAGCGGTACACCAAGCGTGGCTGCGAGGCGGACGGCGCAGCGGGCCAGGTCGCGGGCGAGGCGGGCGGCAGCCGACTCCTCCTCGGCGGGCGGTGCCCTGTGATCGAGTCGTAGCCCGGAGCGCGACAAAGCCGAGATCTACAAAGAGCTCGCCCTCTCCCTCACCTACCAACCCGAACAACAAAAAGTCCTGGTCGAGATGGCTCTCGACCAGGACTCACAGCGAAACCGTAGGCTCACTTGACGTGTCCGAGGGGGGGAGTTGGGCGGTGGGCCTAATGGTGGCGCCGTTGAGGGGGACGTTGGAGCTGGTGGGGGCGTAGGGGCCCGCAGGTCTGAGCCCCGTGAACCGGGGCAAGCCAGGTTCCAAGATGCACCTTCTGACGGACGCGAACGGACTGCCCCTGGTCATCGGCGACTCCGCCGTCACTGTCCACGACAGCCCCGCACTGAAGCCCATGTCCGAAGGCCACCAGCCGAAACACGACCCCCTACCGTAGATGCGGCCGTCGGCTATGAGGTCGAACTCGATGTTGTTGTGCTCGGCGCCCCGGGAGAAGTTCGCGCTCGTCACGAGCAGCTGGCGGTGGTCGATCGCGAGGAACTTGGCGTGATTGCGTACGTGGACGCCGTCGAAGTCCTTGGTGCGCCATGCGGCGGTGGGTTGCAGCTGTCAGCCGTCCCGGAAGTCGAGGGCGCGCGGTGTCCGCTGTCGTCGGATGCCCGGGCGTCGATGTAGACGCCGCCGCGGACAGCCGTCTCGCTCAGCGCGATCCAACCAACCGCCCGACAGTTGTAATGGTTGCGTAAGGGGCTGCGCCATCGGCTTTCGCCTGTGGGTGATACCTAGGCACAGTGGTGGGGTGGCGGCGTATTGTCGCACGGGCACTGCTGTGCGCCTTCGAGCCTTCGCAGGCGACGGCGCAGGAGGGGGAGAATGGTGGCGACGGAGATCGCGGTGACCGTCCGAGGCAACCTCGGCCTGGACGACCCCACGCTGCTTGCCGACAGACTCGCCGAGAAAACCGGCGTCCAGTGGGCGCCGAAAGAGCCGAATGACTCCCACCTCGCCGGCGGCATAGCGGAGATCATCCTCATCGTCGCGCTCACCAAGGCGACCGAGCTCTCCGTGGAGCAGATCGTGGCCGGTGCCAAAACCGTGCTCGCCGAGCTCAAGGAACGGTGGGTCTCCCCTCCAACAACCGAGATCGAGCAACGTACGGTCGCCGAGCCCGATGAAAATCCCGAGCAGGGCGAAGCCGAGCAGAATGGCGCGGAGGACTGAGATGGCATCGCAGGCGATCGTGATCGCACCATCCCAATACGCCGACGGCTCCGGCCTGCAGCGCCACGCCTCGATCGCGGCCAGCGGGGATCTCTACGAACGGGTCCTGAAGCAAGACCCGTTGTGGGGACCGGAGAACTTAACCGTCCTGGACCGGGCCCAACTCGGATCCGTGCCCAAGGTCATGGCGGCACTTCAAGAGAAAGCGAGGCTGGTGGGAGCGAGCGACACCTTGCTGGTGGTCTATGTCGGCCACGGGGCTGCCTGGGAGGACGTTCCTGGAGCGCAGGTGCACTTCGCGGTCGAGTCATCCCGCAAGAACGAGCCATGGACCTGGCTGAACAGCTGGTATCTCTACCGAGCCATCCGCACCTCGAACGCCTCGCTCAAAGTGCTGATAGCCGACTGCTGCTTTTCGAACAAGCTCCCCGGGCTGGGGGGTGACACACCTCCGCAGGGGCTGCGTACGGACGGACTCCCTGGAGTGCTCGGCCATCCCGACGGCGGTACTTGCGTGCTGTCCGCCCTCGAAGGCGACCGCAATCTCGCCGATCCCAAAGGCTGTCCGCACCTGCCGGACGAGTTTTCCCAGTGCACAGCCTTCAGCGGGCACCTCCTCCACCAACTCGACAACGGGACAAAGGGATACGACAGCGACTGGACGTTGAGCTTCCTTCGCGAGGCCGTGTGGCGGGACATGGCCGACTGCGACGCGCACAGCGGCCAGGTACCTGAGATGACCCTGAAGGGGCGCGGCGACAGCATACTGTTCACCAACCAGGTAGCCCCGGGCTCGCGCACCCAGATCCAGGAGCCGCAGAACATCGATGAGTGGACGAAGGTGCTGAAGCTGAACTTCGAGCACTACACGTCCCAGCTCCAGCAGAAGCCCTTGATCGCCGGGGAGATAGTGGCCGAACTGCGCAGGCCCCAGCTGCAACAGGACGATCAGAGCCAGTACCTGGCGGAGCGCATCGATACTTGGGCGTGCACGGCCTACAGCGATCCCGAGGAGTTCTACCAGTACTGGACAACAGTGGAACGCAAGTTGCAGCCGGTGCCGGAGGGTGCGTGATCCCAGAACCAGCCGAGGGCGGGTCCAGGGCTGGAGAGCGGGGCGCGCTGGGTGACAGCGGGTTCGAAGGCCCGAGAAGCACTGACGTTCCGCGCGTGCGTCTGTCGGCCACATCGGCCGTCAAGAGGTCCATCGACAACTTCAAGCGGGACATCGAGTACATCCGTCGGCATGCCCCCGAGTCAAAGGCCTCGGACGCACTCCTCTTCCTTCAGACGTTCGCCGAGCGCAAGCCGATCGACGAGCTGGTCCGGGAATCCAGAAAGCTGGACGAGCGGGATCGGCTGACCGTCTTGGCGAGCGCCGCCCTCAGCCGTTCCCCTGCGGATGCTGCAGCCGTCGCGACGGCCTTGGTCGTCGAAGACGACAAGCATGACGCTGACGAGCACGGCGCACACGGACAACAGGCCGAGCAGCCGGTGATCGACAGCCTCGTCCAGGCCATTGCCCGCCAGCGGCTCGTCACCGACGTGGCAGCCTTCGTCGAGGCATGCCGGAAGGCACAGTCGACGCTACTCAGCGATCGGACGCTGGCCTCGTTCGCAGACGCCGACTCCGGACGCACCGCCTTCGACAAGGCGCTGCTGTACTTCGTCCTCCGCGACCAGGGATTGCGGGCCGAAGCACATACTCTGCTCACGGTGTGTCTGCAGGAGGTCGCGAAGCAAGCGAGGCGCGGTACCGCGGCAAAGGCAGCCGATGCACAGGACCGAGGGCGCGGCGCCACGGCAGGGGCCGGTGACACTCGAAGATCCAGCGGGCTCAAAGGGATCCACGATCTGGTGGGGGCCTTCCACTTCCTCAGCCCTTCCGAGGCGATCCTGGAGCGGTATGTTGACCTGGCACTTTCCGACGTGCCCGACGAACTGCCGTCCATGAGCTGGTTGGTGGTCTCGCTCATGGATGGATGCGAGGCCTCGGAGTCCGGCAACATGCTCAGCCGGCACATCGCCGATCACTGGTCCGGCGAGCATGTCGCACAGGCCTGCAGTGCCCTCAGACAGGCACAGTCCGAGCACTTCGCGGAGCTGCGCAGGCTGGCCGCACGTCGGCGGACTCGCGGAAGGCTGGTCGACCTGGTCACCAACTGGTGGCGGAAGGACGATCTACGGGACGGGTTACCCGCCCTGATGGATGACGTGGTGTCCACCGGATCCGAGGGAGGACCGAGGGCACTGGATCAACTGGATTGGTTGGTAGGTGAGCTGCACCAGCACTTGGACGCGGGCCCCGAGTGCATCCGGCAGCTGTGGCTCGCGGCCGCGCGGCAGGTGGCAGGGCGGACCGGGCCAGATCTGACCGGCATCCTCGAGCGCATCAACTCGTTGAAGGGCCGGTTCAGCGGGTTCAAGGGCCGCGGTGATCTGCGCACCGCGGCCCGTGTAATGGGGGAGCAGCTGGCCGAGCAGGTCCTGGCGGACGGTGCGGACATCTCGCTGTTCACGGACTGCCTGGGCGCATTGGAGGACCACCAGTCTGACGCGGTGCGGGCCGCCTTCGCCGATCTGGTCAATCCCGCACGGTCGGTTCCGGAGGCGCACTTGGGAGACGTGGTCGCGGACATCGCTGTACGCCTTCGAGAGACTCCATTGCACAAGAAGGGCTGGGAGGCCTTGCACCAGCTACTGAAGTCGGATATGCGCGTCGAATCTGCAGATGTGGTCACCGCTGCTCGGCGGCTGCACGGCGCGGACGTGCCCGAGGACGCGCGCAGGGACCTGTTCAAGGGCACCGTTGGAATGTGGGGAGACACCACCCGGCGGGAAGCGGCTTGCAACGCACTGCGAGAAGCGGGACTCACAGCCGAGGCGAGCTGGGCGCAAGGGCTGTCGTGGTTCTGAGCCAGTCAAGCGTGACCTTGAAGAGCATGTGATCAGGAGTCGCTCAATTGCCTCGGCCCGCGCGGTATCTTTCGCTGCTGCGCACGTGCGTACCTCCGGGAGTGGTGCACCATGCACCAGAGTGCAGCCAGTGTCAGCAGCGGCACGAGGACGCCAACGGCGACCACGGCGCCGCGGCTGTGCAGACCCGCGTCCGAGCGGAAGAACAGGTCGGCCAACAGCCATGTCACCAGCATCCCCAGCAGGGGCACCGCCGGCCTTAGCTCTAGCCGGTGCTCAGGGCGATGGATCTGATGAAGCAGCGGCTCGACCCCGCCAGGCAGCAGCAACGGCACCACCAGCAGGACCAGCAGCATCACACCCATCCCGGCCAGGCCCAAGGAGAGCGGATGCCAGCCGTTCTGGTAGAGCACCAGGCTGACACCGACGAAACTCGCGCCGACCAGTAGCCAGTGCACTTGTCGGCGTCGCTGGCCGTACGCCTCGGATACCTGGGGGAGGGTGAGCAGGCACACCCCTTGAAGTACATAGACGACCAGCAGCGGGATGCTGTTGAAGGCCGCGAGATCACTCCAGTTCCCACGGGCGGCGAACAGCAAGACCGCACCCAGCAGGAAGTCGACCGCAAGAACCGCCCAGTAGATGCGCTCTCGGCGCCCCCACGGAAGCCAAATCCGCGAGCGCGGTGCGTCGGCAAGCCTTCCGTGTACCAGGTCGTTGTGGCTGAGCTCGGCGATCTCCCGGGTAAGTGCGTGCGAGAAAACCAGCGCCGAGCCGGCCGGCGACACGATGGCATCGGCCAGCACCAGAATGGAGAGCCAGCCGAGCGAGGCAGCAGTCGCGAATGCGGCGTACGGGGAGGTCAGCACGCCACCACCCCATTCGTGCAGGTGCCCAAGGAAAACCGTCTGCAGCAGGGTGTAAAGCACCACCGTGGCCACGACCGTCCCGTACACGGCCCGGCGCAGCAGTCGGCTCTTCGTGGCTGCGTCAGGCGCCCGGACGTGGCCGGCCAGGTCCAGTGGGGCCTGAAAGCCTATATAGGCAAAGACCACCCCACCTCCCACCACCGCAGACATGGCTGCCGAGAGGGTGCTGTGTCCGGCCGGGACCGGAGCGGAGACGGCGTGGTGGGCGGTCAACGACGAGGCCAGCAGCAATGCTGCGATGAGCACCGGCACGGCAACCTTGAAGGCGGTCAGCGCCAGATTGAACCGGACGAACAACCGCGGAGCCATCAGGTTGAGGAGGTGCACCAGCGCCATCAGGCCGACCGCACAGGCCGTCCCGGCCGCGGTCAGCCGGCCGGTGTGGGGCTCAGCCACCAGGCCCGGGTACCAGTGCGCGATGCCCTGCGTCGCAGCCACCGCCTGTACGGCGGGAATTGTCGCGTAGGCAACCCAGAGGCCAGCTGCGACGATCAGCGCCACCAGCCGCCCGCTGCTGTCCAACGGATGGAGGATCAGTCCCCCGGTGCGTTGGATCGCCGTCCCCAGCTCGACCATCACGGCGGCGACCAGCAGCATGAGCGCGCCGCCGATCAGCCAGGACCATATGGCCGCCGAGCCAGCCGCGCGAGCAGCAGCAGCTGCGGCGAAGAGCCACCCCGAGCCGAGGATCCCGCCGGCTGCCATCCCGAGGAGCTCCCAGACAGAGAGCCCGCTTTGCACCGTTCCAGTCGACTCGCCTCTTTCCCCCATGTGCGCCGACTGCCCCCACCCATGTCGCGTAGACCGTGATTGCGAGAGAAGAATGCTACAGCTGTGCGGTATGCCGTTTCCCTCTGAGCGCGAAAGCTTCACTGAGGTTCCCCCTTACTCATACGCGACTTGACGAATCGTCACCGCCGTTTGTCCCGTGTCAACTTTCTTGGGCAGAAGGGCGGTCGTGTCCCTGGTGATGCAACGCCATGACTCTGTTGGCGATGTTCAAGAGAGTCATGGCGTTGCACTCGGCGGGACGCCATCTTCAAGCCGGAGCAATGAAACGACCCCCAGAGAAGCGGCGGCACTCCGGGATCGGCCTGCACACCCCCGCCTCCGTGCACTTCGGCACCGCCGAGCAGGTCCGCGACCAGCGGGCCGTCACCCTCGCCGAAGCCTACGAACGCCCCCCGAACGCTTCTCCTGCCGCCCGTACCTCCTGCGCGGCGTCCTCTTCTGCGGCGCCTGCCAGCGCAAGATGCAAGGCGGCGCCGTCCGCAACCTCACCGCCGTCATCCGCGACGCCGTCCCCGCCGACAAAGCCAAGATCTACCGCGAGCTCGGACTCACCCTCACCTATCAACCCGCACAACAAAAAGCGCTGGTCGAGATGGATCTCAACCAGCACTCTCAGTGTTCCCCGAAGGGCTCCCCGGCGGCCGTTGGGCCTGGGGTCGGTGTCCGAGGGGGGAGTTGGACGGTGGACCTATTGGTGGCGCCGTTGCGCACGGAGCTGGCGCTTGCTACGGCGTGAACGGTGTGCCGATCCAGGGCCTGACAGCGGGGTCCAACCACGCCAATACGAAGGGAAGGATTGCTGCTGCCCGGTCTCGTCGGAGTCAACGTCGCCGCGGGGCAGGACTGGCGATGCAGCAAACTTGGTGTGTCCCGTTCGAAGACCTTCGGGGTGGCAAACGTTCAGATCTTGGTTTCGGGCTCGAACTCGGGCACCGGGCACCCGTACCGGACAGCGAGATCGGCGAGGTCGAGAACGGCCAGCCGCTGCACATCGTTGACATCATCGGCAGGTACATCCGCCGTCGCACCGCAGAACGTGGTGTCATGGGCCAGCTCGGCATAGCGCACCATCTCTGTCTCGTAGAAGCTGCGGGCGATGTCAGTCCCGGCATGCTTGCCCGCCTGAGCCAGAAGGTACTTGATGTAGGCCTGGGACGCCTGCTGGAACTGCTTGTTGGTGCTGAAGTTGAGTCGCTGCCGCACGCGCTCCAGCAGCTCTGGGTGGATCGGCAGCGTCACGGAGGTGCTGGTCATGTCCGATTCTCTCTTTGATAGTTGGTCACCGGCACCCCGCCGGCTACGGACCCCGCAAGAGCCGCGAGCCCAGCGGCCAAAGAGTCAACCCCGTGGGTCGTACTGCCTCCAGGCTCGTGCATGTACTGGTCGCGTCGGATCTCGATCATCAGTGCCTGGACGCGGGCGTCTCGGCCGTAGTGCTTGAGGGGCACGTATGTACCGGCGAAGGGGCTGTTCACCGACGTCTCCCCCGTCGAGGCGAAGGCCTCCCGTGCTCGGTCCAGGAGTTCGGGTGGGGTGTGGAAGGGGTCGGTGCCCAGACAGATTGGCGGGCGGGGGCCGTCGCCGTGCAATTCGTACGGGAGGGTGCGGGTCGGGTACGAGTGGACGTCGATGATCACTGCTCGACCGGTGCGGGCCAGAAGGTCGTCGACGAGCTGGGTCATGGCCTGCGCGTAGGGGGTGTAGTAGGCATCGATCAGGGGCTGGGGGTCGTGTCCGGGTTTGCGGAGTGGTTCGCGGTGGGTGGTGTGGGTGTATACGGCGCCCATGCCCACAGCCAGCATCTCCTCGCGCTCATCAGGGAAGCGCTCGGGATCGATGACGAGTCGGGACAGCTGGTTGATGAACTGCCATGGAGTGAGTTCCACCTGCTGCGCCGCACGTGCCGCGATGTCGGCGGTGTGACCGTCGGTGATGTGGTCCAGCTCCACGGCCAGGGCGGTGTCGTCCAGGACCATGTCGCGGCGCACGTCGGCCGGGATGTGCCGCGCCGAGTGCGGTACGTGCAGCAGTACCGGCGATGTGGGCGCGCCGGCGAGTATGCGGTACCCGGTGTTCGCTTCGTGGGTCATGAGGTGCTCCGTGCGAAGAGGGTGGCGATCGCGTGGGGCCCGGGATTGGGCGGGTGACCGTCCGCGCCTTCCTCCCATCTGCCGATTCGTCCGCAGGTGGTCCAGAAGGGCACGTCGGCAGCGGTGGCGTGGACTGGGTTGGGCAGGTCTTCGTCTCCCGGACCGGTGAAGTAGTGGGCCAGGTCGCGGCCGACGGCGAGTACGTCGGTACCGGGGCCGAAGAAGGACAGGACGGGGTTCCCTGTGCCATGGGCGGCCTCCGGCAGGAAGCGCCAGCCGTCGACGGGAACCAGGATGGGCAGGACCGCGGTGTGTTCACGCGCGAGGGCGAGGGCTACAGCAGGGTCATCAGGTCGCGAACCCCACGACGGATGCCAGAAGTTGCTTCTGTCCACCTGCGACTCCACCCCTCTCGCCTGCCACTCCATCAGTTCACTGATGCGGCCGCTATCCAGGTCTCGCCAGTCGGGCCAGTTGTCCTCCTCGCTGTCGGCAGGCTGGCCAACGGCGAGCAGCGTGCGATGTTCGGGCGCGAAGCGGAACCCCCAACGTCGTTCAGCAGCGGCGATTTCGGCCTCCGTGAGGCCGGGCTCGATGGTGACTCCGAAGCCGGCGATGCGGTCGAGCAGCTGTCGGGCATCGGCCTCGGTGAGCGGGGCGTACGGGGTGATGCGATGCATGGTTGTGCGGTGCGCGGCCGGGGTTGCGTCGTTACGTGTCCCGTCGTGCCGGGGCGCAGTCATCGTGCGGGCTCGTAGTGGAATCCGGGGATGGCCGGGCCCTCGCTGGTGTGCAGGGGAACGTAGGGTTCGTCGCTCGGGGCGCGGCCCCCTCGGTGCTGCCCGAGCGCCTCTTCGATCGTCACGGCCTCTCCGGTCGGGCGGCAATTCCACTCCATGCGCAAGGTTCGTACGCCGCGCCGACCGGCTTCGGCTCGGGTGACGCGGGCCGGTCCCACGCCCTGCCCCTCGCCCATGGCCGCGTGCGTCGCGAGCACATCTGACAACCTGCGGTCCGCCCAGGGGTCGGGGTGGTCGGCCCCGAAGGTCTCGCGTACACACCAACGCGCTTCGCTCACGGCGTCCTCGTCGCCGCCGAGCGCCTCGTACAGCACGCCCCAGTCCGGGCGGACCTCGCCCCCGTACAGTCCGTATGCGAGACCAACCGCGACGCCGCTGCGTACCAGCAGGGACAGCGGCAGGAAGCCGCCCTCGAAGCCGATGGCGTGCATCGCGGCTCGCCACAGGTTGAGTTCTCCGACGGCCTGGTGGAATCCGACGGGGAGCGGGGGCGGGTGTTCGGCGCGGAAGCGGACCAGGTCGCGCAGGTGCTGCGGGTCGTCGAGCAGTGTGGGACTCTCGCTCATCCGGTCTCCTCGGGGGTGGGGGGCAGGTCGCTGTCCAAGCCGAAAGAGTCCTGCCAGATACGGCCGTTCATGATTTCGCGGAGCCGCTCCGGGGTCAGCTGCAGCAGGCGGGAGAGGTCGTCGAGAGTGAAGGTCGCCGAGGGGTCGTTGTGCTCGTCTTTCAGCCGGAGACGGCGCAGGAGCTTCGCCACCGCGGGCCGGTCGACCTCCGTGCACCCGAAGTCGTCGAACTCCGTGCCACCGTCCGGGAGTTTCCGGGGCGGGCTGTCGTCTCGCTCCCGCAGGCCGTTGCCGTCGAGCACCAGACGGGCCGTTCGGACGGCCACCTGCTCGAAGCCGCCCTTAGCGACGCGATAGGACCCCGTGGGGTGCTCGGGGTTTAGGCACTGGGCGATCACCACGGCCACATCCTGCGCTCCTCGGTAAAGACGGAGGGAGTACCAGAGTCCGTAGTTGAAGGTCTGCGGCGAGTCCGAGTGTGCGCCTTCGCGAACGGCGAGCCAGTCGCAGTACGCCTCTTCGGTGTCGCGCAGGAGGTCACCGAGCACCAAGCGGAGTCCCTCGGCCGTGATGACGGCCTGGACGGACGGTCCGGCACTGGGGCTTTCGGACAGAGCGCCGATCCTGAAGACGCCGTCCGTGCACCAGGGGCCGCTGGGGGTAGGGGACCCCGGGAAGCAGGGCGGAGCCTCCGGAACGCCAGGGCTCTCAGTCATACAGCTCCTCGGCCAGTACGGACCACTCGACAGCTGCGAGCCTGCGCCGAGCCTCCTCGGAGAAGGGCAGGTCCGTGTCGTCCTGCCACCAGACGATGTTCAGGTCGCCGTGCCGGCCACCGGCATCCTGGCCGGTGAACCGGCCCTGACAGTGCACACCCGGCAACCACTCCTCGCGCCTGGTGTCGCCGAGGCGGCGCGGAGGGGCGAGGACGTAGACGGGGACATGCGGGCTCGCACGGACAGCCTGCTGCCGCGCACCGTCGATGAGTTCCTGGTTGAAGCGTGAGTCGGGGGTGCCTTGCATCAGCCCTTCGTAAGTGAGACCGACGCTCAGTCGGCGCAGCTCAGCACGACTGCCGTCGCTGAAGTCGAGGGTCGCAAGACACTTGGGAAGGAAGGTCACGGGATGGGAACCCTTCGGATTCACCGGAGCAATTCCGGCGCGGCGAGGGAGTAAAGCGAACGAATGCTCAAGTCGACGCTGCTCAGGACCATGCGTGACCTGCGAGGATCGACTCCAGGCGCGCGGTGGTGATCTCCAGCTCACGAGCGACCGCACTCTTGCCACGGGCAGCCTTGGTGCTGCGACCCTCACGGATCAGCCCCTGTGCCTGCAGACTCCGCAGCAAGGCACCAACCTCAGCCCGACACCCTTCGCGCAACTCGGCGTCACCGTAGTCTTCGTCGTCCTCACCGATGTCGGCATCCTCGTCCTCGTGGTCCCCGAGCTGAAATCGACCGGCGAGCTGGCCGGCCGCAGCCAGCGCCAGTTCGCTGTACGTGCCCGCCTCGATGCTGCTCCCCTCGTCGGGGTCCCACTTCACGAGGTATGCGCTGCTGTCCGAAGCCCGGTAGATCTTCCATTCACCGTCGCCAAGCTCGAGGTCCGCAGGAGCATCCCCGCCCTCGAGGTAGATCGCCAGCAAGGCGTCTCGGGCCTCCTTGGCGTACGCCTGCGACTCTCCGACATAGATGCGCGTTCCGCGGTCGGTACGTAGGACCGCGACCGGCCTGCCTTCGTGTTCACCCTCGGTCACGGTGCCCAGGCCAAAGATGTCGTCACCAAAGGCATGGGTCTGGGCCCAATCGACGTGCTCCAGAGGAATGTCGATCTCGAAGTAGCCGGGGTCCAGCATCGAAGACCGCCTTTCTTGCATGCCGCGCCTCATCGTGCCGCTTGCTGTCATGGCCTCGGGCGCTCGCGCAGCCATAGCCCAAGCAGTGCTTGCCAGGACACAACCCCTGGACAAAGGTGTCAAATTGGATGAAGAGGTGACATCGACGCTTCCTGGAATACTCTGCGTCACTGTGAACGTGTGCCCCTCACGTGAGCGCACATGGTCCGCTTCCGTCCCGGGGACACGGTCCGAGCCCCGTGGGCAGGAACCGCCGCACAGCCGCAGCGACATCACCACCGCTGATGGTGACGAGTTCGTCGCGGGTGGGCTCCCTGCCATCCAGGTTCTCCACGACCCGCAGGGCCCGTGCCGCCGCGGTGCGTTCGGCGAGGGTGCGGGCGAAGCGGCCGTTGCCGAGCGTGTCGGCGAGCCCGCCCTCTTCAACGGCGCGGCAGCACTCGGTGAGCGCCCGCTGCCCCTCCTCGTCAAGGACGTCGGACTGGTCGGCGATCAGGACTTGCGTGATGGCCGCGAGCTCGTCGGCCGAGTAACTGGGAAACGGAATACGTGTGTTGAAGCGCGAGGCGAGCCCAGGGTTGGCCGTCAGGAGGACGTCCATCTCGTCGGGGTAGCCGGCGAGGACCACCACCAGCCGGTCGCGCTCGTCCTCGGCCCGCTTGAGGAGCGTCTGCACGGCCTCGTCGCCGAACGCGTCCCGGTCGTCGTCGCCTTTGGTGTTGATGAGGGAGTACGCCTCGTCGATGAACAGGATGCCGTCCAGCGCGCTGTCGATGACCTTGTTCGTCTTCGCGGCGGTGTGGCCGACGAAGCGTCCAACGAGGTTGCCGCGGGACACCTCCACCACATGTCCGCGCGCGAGCAGCCCTACGCCCGCGAAGATCTTGCCGACGATTCGGGCGACGGTCGTCTTGCCGGTGCCGGGCGGGCCCGTGAAGACCAGGTGGTGTGGGGCGTACCCGGCCGGAAGGCCGTGGTCGCGCCGGAGTTGGGCCAGGCGGAGCTGGGCCGTGAGCATGCGGACGTGTTCCTTGACCGGGGCGAGGCCGACCAGGGCCGTCAATTGCTGGACTGCTTCGTCGAGGGCGCCCGGGTCCGGGCCGGCGGCGACGTCGCCACGCTCGGCCGGGCGCCGCCGGACCGCGCCTGTGGCGGCTCCCGTCCAGGTCGCCGACTCCTCGTGGCGCGAGTTGTAGGGGTCGACATCGACCTCGACGTCGACCCGGTCCAGGGTATTGGCGGGAAGGATGAACGAGACAGTGCCGGTCGCGGCACGACCAGGCAGCAGACGCCCGCTGAAGGGCAACGCGGACAGTGTCGAGTTCCGCGCCTGCACGCCGTGCCTGCCCGCCCGCGCCGATGCCCGTATGCGGGAGACATTCGTAGGAGCGGAAGCGCGATTCACGACGGTCACGCTGCACTCAACGACCGTCTCGTCTTCCTCAGGCCCGTCCAGGAATCCGGCCGGCTCCCGAGTATGGAGGTCGTCCACCCACACCACGAGGCCGTTCGCGTACCTGTACTGGCGGCCCAGCGGCAGCGGGCGCCACGGGGCGTTGTCGTCCGCCGGTCGCTCCTGCACACCGTCACCGGCACTCCCGATCGCCTCGCTCTCGTCGAGCTCGCCGAGGGCTGCGAGGAGTTCGATCCTCCGTTGCGTCGCTCCGTCTGGGTGCTGGTGGTGCGGCACGTCCGGCCTTTCCGTTCGTTTCATTGGAATGTGCGCTCATGGCGGTGCTGGACGGTGGGCTACTGATCGCCCCCCTTCCTCCGTCAGGTCGACTGGGGCGCCCACGCCCAGAAGCGGGCCCGCTTGGTGCGGCGCGGATGCGTCGCCCGCCAGTGTGCGAACTCCCAGAACACGAGCAGCGCTACTCCGATCACCAGCACGACCCCGCCCTCCACGTCTGCAGGCGGCACCGACGCCTTCTGGTCCGTATTAACCAGGGAGAGGACATTGGCGAGCGCACCGAGGGAGACGAAGAGGACGTCGAGGGCGATCGCGACGCGTGCCCAGCCCCGGTGCACGGTCAGCCGGTGCGTGCGGATCCGGTCGAGTGCGGCGACCTCGGTGGGCGAACGGCGCCACACGAGCCGGACTATCTGCCAGCCCAGGACACCCATGGCCACGGAGTAGAGGAAGTACGTGAAGCTCTGGAACGAGCCGTGGGCCACGACAAGCAGCCCCAGGACGCCCGCTAGCCGGTGAGCGGGACGGCACCAACGGTGGGGACAGGTGCGGGTGGGGTGGTACGGGGTGGGCAAGAGGGGTCCAAGTGGTGTCGGGCGATGAGGAGTTGAGCGCCGCTGAGGGGGTTCCCGCGAGGGGGCGAGAGGAAGTGGCTGCTCCCGCCCGGCGAAGCGGGCGGGAGCAGCCATGGCGTCAGCCTTGATCGCCGAGGTCGCCGCGGCGGAGCCGACGCGACTTCCCGAGGCGGCGGCGTACGGCCGCCGGGTCCTTCATGGAACGGCCGAAGCCGCGCAGCTTGTGCGGCTTGCACAGCCGGCAGCCCTTCCAGCGCCGGTGTGGTGAGTGCGCCATGATGCGTTGTCCTTTCCCAGACACCCCGCCTTGGGGCAGGTCTGGGTCGAACAGGAGCAGCGGGCGCGTGTCGGAATGCACGGTGGAGCCTTTCGCGTGCTTGAGGCGGTGAGCGGATACGGGAGATCAGGCGGAGCGCCGGCCAGGGCGCAGCGAGCGAGGCCGACCCGTGGAAGCGAGCCACCCCTGGGCGGTGAGGTAGCGGATCGCATGTGCGCCCTGGCCCGGCGACCACCCGAAGGCCACGGCCAGCTCGCTCCACGTGGGGCCGTGTTCGTGCACCGCGCGGTAGTCGGCCACGTAGCGCATGACCTTGTGCTCCTTGCCGCGTACGAGTTTCTGCGTCTTGGTCTCGGGACCGTTGTGCACGGGTCGCCGAGACCGGGGCTTCTGGGAGGTGAGGTGCCATCCCGAACAGGTCGGGCAGTCGTACGCGGCCCGTGGGGCGGGCCGGCCATCGTCGTTCGGGTCGCGCCAGATGTACGCGAGCGCCAGCTCCGCGCTGATCCGGTCCCCGAAGTGGCGCTTGCCGCAGGTGTGACGCGGCCGGCGCTTGGACGGCGTGGTGTGGGAAGCAGGCATGGCGAAACCGTCCCTTCGAGCAGGTGCGAATCGGAAGGCCCACGGCTCCGGGAGCAAGCAGGCGTAGGCGGGACAGGGCGGACGACGCACAGCGGCGTCCGACTCCACGAACGTACACCAAGTTTGGAATTTCTTGGAAACCTTTGGAAGAGCATGGTTCAGCGGTAGGCTGTCGACATGGCCGCATCACCCGAAGAGCTTGAAGAGCGCCTGACGGACCTCCGCGCACAGCTGCGGGACGCCGCCCGCGCACGCGACAAAACGCGGACGAAGCAGATCCGCACCGAGCTGCGCGCCTGCGAAGTGGCCTGGGAGCGAGCCCTCGACGCCGAGGTCGCGCCCGAAGAGGCGGCCGCCCCCCTGCCCACACCTGCCGCCCCGCGCCCGGCCCGGGGCGCCGCGGTCCCCGTCAGGGAGCAGGTGCACCAGTCACTGACCGTGCTCGGCGCCCCCGCCTCACCCAAGCTGATCGCTTCGGTGCACGAGGCCTTCTTCGCCGAGCCCCTCGTGGCCACGAAGCTCGCCTCGCTCCGCCGCGACGAGGAACGCTCCTTCGCCTCCCAGGGGCACTCACGCGCGTACTACATCTGCGCGGCACTCACCCATGACCGGCTCGCGGCGGCCCGCGGCCTGCTCGCCGTGTCCGTCTGGCCCCTGGAGCGGCGCATCATCGCCCCGCTCAGCCCGCGATGCGACTTCCTCACCCACGCCGTCGGCATCGCCGAGCAGATGCAGCGCCTGCTCGCGGCCGACCACAGCCCGCCCGATGCGGCATGGCGGCTTTTGAGGCGTTTTGCTGTCAATATTCCAGGTGTCTACGATGACGGGGACCCGGACCCCGCCCGCGTCATCGCCGCCGCGCACAGCGAAGCCACGGTGCACCGGGAGACCGACGACCTGCAGCGCCAGGAGTCGGCGGACCGGGCTCGCGCTCGACTCGCCGATGCGCAACAGCTGTTCGGTGCGGCGTCGCCGCACGCCTTGCGCCCTGTCGCCGACGGCGGAAGCTGAATACAGGTACAGACGCCAGAACCGAAGAAAAAGAGCAGCAGACCGAAGAAGAGACGATGTCCCCGCAACATCCCGGTTCCGCCGGCGACAGACTCGCGCACCTGCGAGGACCCCGGGACCCGCAGTCGTACACGGCGCGCAAGATCACCGCGCTGACCGCGAACCCCGCCTGCTCCCGGCGCGCCGTCCTGGATGCCGCCGGCATCGACAAGACGGCCCTGGCCTCCCGGATCGGCCACGACCCGCGCTCGGGCCAGTCCCCGTTCGCGATCGCCCGCGGTCACAGCTTCGAGGCACTGGTGAAGTGGGGCGGCTACGCCGAGCTGATCCGGCTGCTGCGCGCGGAGCTGGGGGTCCCCGTGGCGGAAGCCGCCGTGGTCGACCTGAACGACGTCGCCGGTGACACGTCGCTGAGGCGCAGGGAGCGGGAGACCCGGGGAATCGTCGAGCGCCTTGCGCACGGGCTCGACGAGCGGCTCATCCTCGACCACCCGGTCCTCACTCTCGACGTGGCGGGCCGCACCGCGTACCTGGAGCCCGACGCGCTCAGCCATCGCGTCGACGGCAAGTTCTACGTCGTGGAGATCAAGTCCTTCGCCGCGATCGACGGCCAGGCGGACCCGACGGCGGTGGCACAGGCGGCGAAGCAGGCCGCGGTCTACGTCCTCGCCCTGCGCCGGGCCTTCAACGCCGCCGGCCGGGATCCCGAGCAGATCGCCCACGAATTCCTCCTCGTCTGCCCCAAGGACTTCTCCAACCGCCCCTACGGCCGGATCGTCGATGTACGCCAGGAGCTCGACGCCCTCCAGTTCCAGCTGTCCCGGCTGCCGCGCGCCGCGGCGATCGCCGCGCTCCTTCCGCCCTCCGCCACACTCGACATCGACCGCGACCCCACCGAACTCGCCGCAGCAGTCGCCGAGTTGGACGCCGCCTACATGCCCGACTGCCTGTCGTTCTGCGAGATGGCCCGCTTCTGCCGCGAGGAGGCCGAGAGCCGCGCCCTGCCCGCCCGCCTGGGCAGCGCCGTACGCAACGACCTGCCGGGCATCGACTCCACCCGCACCGCCCTCGCCCACCTGGACGGCACCGCCCCGCCGGGCGCCGAGGTGGCCGACGCCGTAGAGCAGCTGCGGGCCGCCCACCGGCTGCGACGGCTGCGCGGAGGTGACGTCGCGTGAGCGCACTGACGACGGTCGCAGCCCTGCACGCGACCCGCACCGGACAGGCGCAGCGCCTGACGACGGTGCGCCATCACCACATCGACGACCGGCCCTTCGCCCTCGTCCCGCTCACCCTCGCCGGCGAGGCCTGCGCCCCGCTCGCCGCACTCACCGGCACGGATCCGGAGCGGCCGACGCTGCTGACCGTGCACCGGCCGCAGGACCGCACCGAGCGCTTCGACTTCTGCGCCCGCCTCGCCGGCCTGCTGCTGCCATACATCGAGGAGTGCCGCGCCGAGACCGAGGAGTACACGGCAGGCCGCCCCAAGGAGGAACGGGTCCGGGCGCTGCGCGCTCCGCAGATCCTGGTCCCGAACACGGCCGGGATCGCATACCTGCGCCTTCTCGGCCGCTCGACGCGCCTGCGCGCGACCGACGGCCCCTACGCGGTGGATCCCACGGTGCCCACGCTTGGGAAATGGCTGACGTGGGCCGCGGACGCGGCCGAGTTCCCCGGCTCGGCAGCGCTCCTCGCCATGACCCGGCTGCTCGGCTTCCACTGGGCCACGGGGCAGAGCCCCACGGAGGACGCCAACCTGGCCTCGCTCCTCGCCTGGATCGCCCCGCCCGAGGACAGCACGGGCGCGCAGGCCGCACGCCTCGCCGAAGACCCCGACGTGTTCCCGCCCGCAGGCCCCACCACCGACCCGGTCTTCGACACTCAGCTCCACGAGCTCGTCGCCCGCCACCGGGACGCCACCACGGACCGCGCCCGCGAGGTCGCCGCCCGCCAGATCGACCGCGAGCTGGAAGGCCAACTCCTGCCCACCTGGAAGCAGTTGTGGCACGGCGTCGACCTCCTGCGATCCCTCCCGGCCGCCTCCCACGTCGAGCGACGCTGGACACGAGACCGCGAATTCTTCACCTCGTACGCGACCTACCTCGACGAGGACGGACACCCTCAGGCCCGTCGTGACCATGCCGTATCGGCTGCCCGTCGCCTCGCCCGCCTCGAGGACGCCACGACCCGCTTCGCCGTCGAGTGCGCCTACGACGACCCGCTGGTCATGGGCGAGTACGAACTGACGGGCGAGGCCTTCACGGGCACGGTCGTGGCCCGGGACCCGGAACGCCTGGACACGACCGGCACGACGCCGAGGCGACGCCCGACCGTGACGCTGCGCACGACGGAACTCCCTCGCGCGCCCGTCGGTGCGACCGTCAGATGCCCGGCCCGCATGGGCCAGAAGACCGAGGTCGTCCACGTCGGCCCGACGTCCGACGGCGCCTTCGAGGTGGTCCTACAGATCGTCACTGGCCTCGGCCGTGGCTACAAGCAGCCGCTCCCGCCGGGCGCCGTCCCCGCCCTCGGCGAAGAACTCACCTACACGACCCTCGACCCGCGGGGCGTCCCCCGCAGCCTGCCCACGGACGAGGACACCCCGTGGACGCACGGCGGCCCGCCGGCCCCGTACGACCCGACGCCCGAGGACGCGGAGGAACTGTGGGAATGACGGACACCACGCACGAATCCGAGTCCCCCGGCGCACGCGCAGACAGGGCCGTCGCCGCGATCCTCGCCGACCTCGACACGGCACCAGGCCGCGGCGTCGTCGTCGACTCCCCACCCGGCGCCGGCAAGTCCACGCTCGTGGTCAAGGCCGCCGGACACCTGGCCGACACCGACCGCCAGCTCATGATCGTCGCGCAGACGAACGAGCAGGTCGACGACCTCGTCGACCGCCTGGCCCGCGAACACCGTGATCTCGCCATCGGCCGCCTGCACGCAACCGGCTTCACTCTCCCACCCCGCGTCACCAACCACCCGAACGTCACAGCCAGTTCACAGATCACGGACCTGCGCACCCTCCCCATCGTCGTCTCGACGGCAGCAAAATGGTCATACGTGGATCCCGAGAAGTGCGAACCCTGGCAGTGGGCGATCGTCGACGAGGCGTACCAAATGCGCTCGGACGCACTCCTCGCGACGGCGCCCCTCTTCTCCCTGCCCGACTCCCGCGTCCTGTTCGTCGGCGACCCCGGCCAACTGGACCCCTTCGCCACGGTGGAGACGGACCGCTGGCGCGGCCTGACGTGGGACCCGCTGCGCAACGCGGTGGACGTCACACTCGCCCACAACACCGACCTGGCCCGCCACCAACTCCCCATCTCCTGGCGCCTCCCGGAGACAGCGGCGGACGTCGTCCAACGCGCCTTCTACCCGTACTACCCCTTCACTTCGGGCACGCGGACAGCCGACCGCACCCTCACCTACGCCACGACGGCCCACCGCCTCACGCCGGTCGACACCGTCCTCACCCGCGCCGCCGACTCCGGCTGGGGCTACCTCGAACTCCCGCCCCGCCACACCCTCGACGACGACCCGGAGGTGGCCGAGGCCCTCGCCACCTGCGCCGCCCGCGTCCTGGAGCGCGGCGCGACGGCGAACGACGTCCGCCTCACGGAGTCCCGCATCGCCGTCGGCACGGCACGCACGGTGCAGGCCGACGCGGTCCGCACCCGCCTGGCCACCCGCGGCCTGACTGGCATCACGGTCGACACGGCCAACCGCCTCCAGGGCCGCGAGTTCGATGTCACGCTGGTGTGGCATCCGCTCTCCGGTCGGCACGACGCGAGCGCCTTCCACCTGGAGACGGGCCGCCTGTGCGTCCTGCTGTCGCGCCACCGGCACGCGTGCATCGTGGTGGCCCGGGCCGGCATCCGGGACCTACTGGACCGCCACCCGAGCACGCGGCCGGTCCACCTGGACGTACCGCCGAAATTTCCGGACGGGTGGCGGGCGCATCAGACGGTGATGGGGCATCTGGAGAGGGACGAGCACCGCGTCGCCGACTGACGACCAAACACTGCGACATGTTAACTACGTCAACACATAAATATGCTCCCCATTCCTCATTCAGAGGTGTACGCTGACTCGACCAGGGTGCCCATGCCGCGCACCTGGTCTGCATCGAGGCGGATGACATTCGAAGGAGTCCCAGTGAACCTGCAGACGGTGGCCGGACGGTTCCGGATCACGGGGGTCATCGGGCGCGGAAACATGGGGCAGGTCCACCGGGCCACGGATCTTCAGGCATCCGGAAACGGCCCCGCCGATCATGAGGTCGCGGTGAAGACCCTGTTGCGCGGCCGGACCGGCATGGCGATCGACACCTCGCAGGACACGCACGCGGTCGAGCGCTTCCGCCGCGAAGTGGACATCATGCGCCGCCTCTCTCCCCGCCATCCGAACCTCACCCGCCTCATCGCCGGCGGCGTCGACACCACAGGGCCCGAGGCCGGGGACCGTCTGCCGTACTTGGCCATGGAACTCCTCGACGGACATCCTCTGTCCGAGCTCATCGACGAGGCGCCCCAACTGCCCGTGTCCTGGGCAGCGGCCATCACCGCGCAGATCGCGGCCGGCCTCGCCTCCGCGCACAGTGCCGGCATCGTGCACCGGGACCTGAAGCTCGCCAATGTGATGCTGACGCGCGACGGCACGGTCAAGATCCTCGACTTCGGCATGGGACGCATCGTCGACGACCCCGACCAGACCCGCCTGACAAGTACAGGGGTAGCGGTGGGCACGGCTCGCTACATGGCGCCCGAGCAGTTCCGCGCCGAGCTCGTCACCGCCTCCGCCGACCTGTACGCGCTCGGGTGCGTGCTGTACGAACTCCTCATCGGCAAGCCACCGTTCAATGCCAAGGCCGCCTTCGATCTGTCCGAGGCTCACCAGTACAAGGCCCCACCCTCGCTCACCGTGGTCCGCCCCGATCTTCCGGACGAGCTCGTCCTGCTGGTCAACCGACTGTTGGAGAAGGACGCGGCGAACCGTCCGGAGAACGCCACCCAGGTCCGCGAGATCCTCGCTCCGCTCGCACTTGCGGACGACGACTCGGCCGCCCTGCTCGCCCCCGAGTGGGCAGCG
This sequence comes from Streptomyces fractus, assembly GCF_049844455.1. Lineage (NCBI taxonomy): Bacteria > Bacillati > Actinomycetota > Actinomycetes > Kitasatosporales > Streptomycetaceae > Streptomyces > Streptomyces fractus. The sequence continues at coordinate 2,058,858 of NZ_JBMYHI010000002.1, forward strand.
ATGGATCCGGTGGCCCGCCTGCGTGAGGACTTCCCTGAACCATCGCCTCCGGTCGAGGTGCCGGCTCCGCGTCGCAAGCCGCGCGTACCCGACGCCATGGACGTGTTCACCCTTCACAGCGGCCTGATCGACGAGTACGAGCGCTTCACCAAGGGCGCCACAGTCGTTCGCGACGGGCGGATCGCTGGCTTCATCGAGGACGACCTGGCGCACAAGTCCCAGTGGCCGGATCCATGGCTGTCGCTGAACCCGTTCTTCGACGACGGCGGCACGGTCGAGGACCTGGTGCGCGACGGTGTCCTCCACCCGAAGTGCGCCGAGGTGTTCCAGGCCGGCAAGAAGCGGGACGATCGGCGCCCCAGCGGCAGGCCGCTCACCTTCCACCGGCATCAGCGTGAGGCGATCGAGGCTGCTCAGGCAGAGGACTCGTACGTGCTGACGACCGGTACGGGCTCCGGTAAGTCGCTCTCCTACATCGTCCCGATCGTGGACAGGGTTCTGAAGGAACGGGAGGCGGAAGGTCCACGAGCTCAGGGGCGTGTGCGGGCGATCGTCGTCTACCCGATGAACGCGCTGGCCAACTCCCAGCTCAGGGAGTTGGAGAAGTACCTGCAGCACGGCTTCGGCGCGGGCCGCGAGCCGGTCACCTTCGCCCGCTACACGGGGCAGGAGAGCGAGGAGGACCGGCGCGAACTGCGCAAGAATCCGCCGGACATCCTGCTGACCAACTACGTGATGCTGGAGCTCATGCTCACCCGTCCCGACGACCGGGCGAGCCTGATCCGCATGGCCGAGGGCCTGCAGTTCCTGGTCTTCGACGAGCTGCACACCTACCGCGGCCGCCAGGGCGCGGACGTCGCCCTGCTGATCCGCCGGGTCCGTGAGGCGTGCCGGGCAGCGGACACGCTCCAATGCATTGGTACGTCCGCGACGATGTCGACCGAGGGAACCTGGCAGGACCAGCAGCGCGAAGTGGCCATGGTCGCAGGGCGCCTCTTCGGCACCACCGTGCTGCCGCACCGCATCATCGGCGAGACACTCGTCCGCGCGACCGAAGAGGCCCCGGCCCAGGTGCCTGCGGAACGGCTGCGCGCGGCCGCGGCCCCCCTGTCCTACAAGGCGCTCACCCAGGACCCGCTGGCCCGCTGGCTGGAATCGCGCTTCGGCCTCGAACGCGAGCAGGACACCGGCCGGCTCCGGCGCTGCCCGCCCGGCACGATCGAGCAGGCCGCGAAGGACCTCTGCGAAGAGTCCGGCGTCGAGGAGGAGACCATCGCGGAGGCGATCCGGGCGACCCTCGAGGCCGGGTCCCAGGCCAAGCACCCGGTGACCGAACGCCCGTTGTTCGCGTTCCGGCTGCACCAGTTCCTGTCCAAGGGCGACACGGTCTACACGACGCTGCAGGACCCACTGACACGACCACTGACCCGCACATACCAGCTGGAGTACCCAGGCAGCGACGGCAAGCCTCTCTTCCCGCTGGCGTTCTGCCGCCAGTGCGGGCAGGAGTACATGACGGTCTGGCGCACCGAGAAGGACGGTTCGTTCCATTACGAGCCGCGTCGCGACACCTCGGCCTCTGGCGGGCGTGCCGGCGAAGGCTATCTGTACGTCGGCACGCCCGGTGAGGACTACGAGTGGCCGGCCGATCCACAGCAGGCCATCGACGAACGGCGGCTTCCGGAGTCCTGGTTGGAGCCGGACGGACAGGGCGTGAACGCCGTCAAGAAGTCCTACCGGCCCCGGCTACCCAAGCGCGTCGTCGTCGATCCGTACGGACTCGAGTCCGGCGAGGGCCTGGTCGCGGCGTTCATTCCGGCCCCGTTCCTGTTCTGCCTGCACTGCCAGATCTCGTACGAGCAGACGCGTGGCCGGGACTTCGCCAAGCTGGCCACACTCGACCAGGAGGGCCGCTCCTCGGCGACGTCCGTCGTATCGGCGTCGATCGTCAAGTCGCTTCGTCAGGTGGACCCCGACGTGTTGTCGAAGGAGTCCCGCAAGCTCCTTACGTTCGTCGACAACCGGCAGGACGCCTCGCTCCAGGCCGGCCACTTCAACGACTTCGCGCAGGTCACACAGTTGCGCAGCGCCCTGTACCAGGCGGCTCGCGAGGCCGGCGAGGACGGGCTGCGCCACGACGACCTGTGCCGGGCCGTCACCGACGTGATGGGGCTCGCTCCTGGTGAGTACACCGGGAATCCGAAGTTGGCGCCGGGCATGGAGCGCCGGGCCACGAAGGTGTTCCGTGATGTCGTCGGATATCGCCTGTATCGCGACCTGGAGCGCGGCTGGCGCATCACGATGCCCAACCTGGAGCAGACCGGCCTGCTCCGTATCGACTACGAGGACCTCGACTGGATCGCCGACGAGCAGGAGCGCTGGCAGAGCACGCACCTCGCGCTGCGCGACGCGGATCCCGCACTGCGTGCCGAAGTGGCCCGTACGCTGCTCGACTTCATGCGTCGCGCGCTCGCCATCGACGTGCAGTACTTCCGCGACGACTTCGACACCTTGCAGCGCGCCAGCGAGGAGCGACTCGTCGACCCGTGGGTGCTCTCCGAGAGCGACAAGCCGGAGGTGGGTACCGCCTACCCGTACGGTTCCCGGCCGGGCATGGAGCGGTCCGCGCTGTTCCTGTCCGCGCGCGGCAAGTTCGGCAAGTACCTCAAGCGCACGGCACCCGCGTTCCGTGAACTCGGCACGGAGGACATCCAGACGGTCATCGAGGATCTGCTGAAGGTGCTGCGCGGCGCCGACTTGGTCCACGAGGTGGAGGCGGGCCCGGAACCCTCCGGGCCGGTGTTCCGCCGCAACCGTACCGAGCGGCGCCGGGGATATCGGGTGTCAGCGGCGTCGCTGATCTGGAAGGCGGGGACCGGCGAGGCCGGTGCCCTCGACCCCTTGGCACGTACCTACATGGGCGGTGAGGTCCCACGGGTCAACCCCTTCTTCCGCGACCTCTACAAGGACGCCGCCTCCGAGCTGGCCGGCCTGTACGCCCGAGAGCACACCGCGCAGGTGGCTCCCGAGGACCGCGAACGGCGCGAGCAAGCGTTCCGAACCGCCGAACTGCCGTTGATGTACTGCTCCCCCACCATGGAACTGGGCGTGGACATCTCCGACCTCAACGCGGTCATGATGCGCAACGTCCCGCCGACGCCCGCCAATTACGCCCAGCGTTCCGGACGCGCGGGCCGGTCGGGTCAGCCCGCCCTGGTGACCACGTACTGCGCCACGGGCAACAGCCACGACCAGTACTACTTCCGCCGGTCCAAGGACATGGTGGCCGGTCAGGTCGCGCCACCGCGCCTGGAGCTGGCCAACGAGGACCTGGTGCGCTCGCACCTACAGGGCATCTGGCTGGCCGAGACCGGCATGAAGCTGGGACAGGCCGTGCCGCAGGTCGTCGACGTCGCCTACGACCCGGACGGCGACGAGCGCCCGGACCCGAACATGCCGCTGCCGCTGCTCGACGACATCCGCGACCTGTCCCTGGACGAGGACGCCCAGCGCCGCGCGATCGCTGCGGCGCGCGCCACCCTGGGCCCGCTGATCCCGGACTTCACGGACACCACCTGGTGGTACGACGACTGGATCGAGGACCAGGTCGCCAAGGCTCCGCGCGCGCTCGACGCCGCCTTCGACCGGTGGCGGCAGCTGTTCCGGGCCGCCGTCCTCGACCAGTACGAGCAGAACCGGCGGGTCGTCGACCACACGCTGACCCAGGGCGAGCAGGCCCGCGCCCGCACGCGACGGCGCGAGGCGGAGACGCAGACCTCGCTGCTGCTGAACCGTTCTACCGACTCCAAGTCGGTGATGAGCGACTTCAATCCGTACCGCTACCTGGCCTCCGAAGGGTTCCTGCCCGGCTACAGCTTCCCGCGCCTCCCCCTGGCCGCCTACATTCCCCGCTCCGGCAACCGGCGCAACGCCGACGGCGACTATCTGCAGCGCCCGCGTTTCCTTGCGATCCGCGAGTTCGGCCCCGGCGCGCTCATCTACCACGAGGGCGCCCGGTACCAGGTCACCCGCGTCCAGCTGCCGCCGGACGCCTCCGGCGACCTGGCGACGGCCGAGGCCAAGCGCTGCGACAACTGTGGCTATCACTACGAGGGTTCGGCGCACGTCGACATCTGCGACATGTGCGACGAGCCGCTGAACAGCCGACGCAAGAACCTGCTGCACCTGCACACCGTGTACACGATGCCGCGCGAGCGGATCTCCTCGGACGAGGAGGAGCGGCGCAGGGCCGGGTTCCGGCTCGAGACCTCGTACGCCTTCCAGGACCACGGCGACCGCAAGGGCCGGCTCACCTCGCACGTCACCAACGCCGGCGGTGCGCCGGTGCTCGACCTGGACTACGGCGACTCGGCGACCGTGCGCATCACCAACCTCGGCCGGGTTCGCGCCAAGGAGGGCGAACCGGACGGCTACTGGCTCGACCTCGGTGACGGCCGCTGGCTCAACGACAAGGCCGCTGCCGATGCCATCGAGGGCGACAAGGGCACCGACATTCCCGTCGTCGACGAGGACGGCAACGAGAAGCGCCGCAAGAAGCGGGTCCTTCCGTACGTCGAGGACCGGCGCAACATCCTCGTGGTCACGCTGGACGAGCCGCAGCCGGAGAACATCGCGCTGTCGTTCATGTACGCCCTGGAGCGCGGCATCGAGGCGGCCTTCGAGCTGGAGGACGCCGAGCTGACCGCGGAACTCCTCCCACCGGACGACGGTCCGCACCGCCGTTTCCTGTTCACCGAGGCCGCGGAGGGCGGCGCGGGTGTCCTGCGCCGCATCCAGCACGACAAGCACGCGCTGGCCCAGGCGGCCCGCAAGGCCCTGGAGATCTGCCACTACGACCCGGCGGACGGCTCCGACAAGGAGGGGCCCAGCGACGCCGTAAAGTGTGCACGCGGCTGCTACGAGTGCCTGCTCACGTACGGAAATCAGGGCGTTCACCAGCTCCTCAGCCGTCATGCGGCACGCCCGCTGCTCTGGAGCCTGGCGACCGCGACGACGACCGCGGAGGACCGGGGCGAGTCGCGCAGCGAGCAGTTCCGGCGGCTCGCTCCTCAGTCCGACAGCACACCGCTGGAGACCGACCTGGCCGCGCTCGTGGACGCCGGAGACCTCGTCGCGTGGCTCAAGGCCAAGGGATACCGGCTGCCCGACGAGACGGGCGTGTTCGTCCCGGAGGCCGCCGCCCGGCCCGACTACGTGTTCCGCATCTCTGGAGCGAACGTCGCGGTCTTTGTGGACGGTACGGCTCACGACGCCGAGCCTGCCCGCGACAAGGAGGCCGGCGAGCGGCTCGAGGACGCCGGCTGGGACGTGCTGCGGTTCCGCGCGGGCGCCGACTGGGATGCGCTCACCGAAGCCAACTCCGGCTACTTCCACCTCCGTTGACCACATCCCGACCAGCTCTTGATCACCTACTGACCAGCCATCAAAGGATCCGAGACACGCCATGAGCCTCACGTACTCCGCCGGTTCCCTGGTCGCCGCCCGCGGCCGTGAGTGGGTGGTACTGCCCGAGAGCGCGCCCGACATGCTGGTGCTGCGCCCGCTGGGCGGAAGCGACGACGACGTCGCCGCCGTGTTCCCCACTTTCGAGGACGTGCGCCCGGCCGAGTTCGCCGCCCCCAACGCCGACGACCTCGGCGACCAGCGCGCGGCGGGGCTGTTGCGCACGGCCCTGCGGATCGGCTTCCGCTCGGGCGCGGGCCCGTTCCGCTCGCTCGCCTCGATCGCCGTCGAGCCGCGCGCCTATCAGCTCGTACCTCTCCTCATGGCGCTTCGGCAGCGCACCGTACGGCTCCTGATCTCCGACGACGTCGGCATCGGCAAGACCGTCGAAGCCGGGCTCATCGCGTCCGAGCTGCTCGCTCAGGGCGAGGCGAGCCGCATGACCGTCCTGTGCTCCCCCGCGCTGGCCGAGCAGTGGCAGGCGGAGCTCCGCGAGAAGTTCGGCATCGATGCCGAGCTCGTCCTGGCATCGACGGTCTCGCGCTTGGAGCGTGCCCTGGAGCTGGGCCAGTCGCTGTTCGACAAGCACCCGTACACGATCATCTCGACGGACTTCATCAAGTCCACCCGCCATCGCGAGGACTTCGTGCGCCACTGCCCGGACCTGGTGATCGTGGACGAGGCACACACGTGTGTCGCCGCCGACGACACCAAGAGAGGCGGCAAGTCGGCCACCAACCAGCTGCGCTACGAGCTGCTGCAGCGCGTGGCCGAGAAGGCGGACCGGCACCTGCTGCTGCTCACCGCGACCCCGCACTCCGGCAAGGAGTCTGCCTTCCGCAATCTGCTCGGCCTGGTCCGGCCCGAACTTGCCGCCCTCGACCTCGAGACACCGGCAGGCCGCGGAAAGCTCGCCGAGCACTTCATCGCCCGTAAGCGCGCCGATGTCCGCCACTACCTCACCAAGGAGGACGGCCTGGCCGACGATTCGCTGGCCGAGCGCACGGCGTTCCCGGTCGACCGGTGGACGAAGGACGAGCCGTACAAACTGGCGCCCGTGTACCGCGCCCTCCTGGACGACGCCATCGCCTACGCCGCCGAACGCGTCCGCACCGCCGACAGCCAGGGCCGGCGCGAGGCCCGTATCGCATGGTGGTCGGTGATCGCGATGCTGCGCTCCATGGTGTCCTCACCGCGCGCGGCTGCCCAGACCCTCAAGACCCGGTCCGCATCGGCTGTTGCGCGCAGCGCGGAGGAGGCCGATGTCCTCGGCGCCCCGCTCAACCAGGACGCGGCCGACACCGACGCCCTCGAGGGTCTGGACGTCGCGCCGGGGGCGAGTGAGAGCGAGGCGGCGGGTGCCCGGCTGCGCGAACTGTCCGATCGGGCGGCGGAGTTGGAGGGCCAGGCGACCGACGCCAAGCTGAAGGCCCTGATCAAGCACCTGAAGTCACTGCTCGCCGACGGCTATCACCCCATCGTCTTCTGCCGGTACATCCCGACCGCGGAGTACCTGGCCGAGGAGCTGGGCGGGAAGGACGGCAAGGCAGGCAAGCTCGGCAAGAAGACCCACGTGGCCGCAGTGACCGGCACCCTGTCCCCGCAGCAGCGCCTGGAGCGCATCGAGGAACTCGGCGCACAGGGACAGGACGACCCGGCCGTACGCCGCGTCCTCATCGCCACCGACTGCCTCTCCGAAGGCGTCAACCTCCAGCACCACTTCGACGCGGTCGTCCACTACGACCTCGCCTGGAACCCCACCCGCCACGACCAGCGCGAGGGCCGCGTCGACCGGTACGGCCAGAAGCGCGACCAGGTCCGCGTCATCACCATGTTCGGCGAGGACAACGGCATCGACGAACGCGTGCTCAAGGTGCTCTTCGAGAAGCACCGGCAGATCCAGAAGGACCTCGGGATCTCGGTGTCCGTGCCGGACGAGTCGGCGGTGGCCGTCACCGACGCCCTCGTCGACTGGCTTCTCCTGCACGGCCGCCAGGGCGTACAGGAGTCCCTCTTCGACTCCCCCGAGCTCCAGGAGTCCTTCGACCGCGTCGAGCGCGACTGGAACTCGGCGGCCGAGCGCGAGAAGACCTCCCGCTCGAAGTACGCCCAGCGTTCCATCCACCCGGAGGACGTCGCCCGCGAGGTCATCGCGGTCCGGGCCGCCCTCGGCGGCGCGGAGGAGGTGCGGGATTTCGCGCTTGCCGCCCTGGACGGCCTGGACGCTCTGGTACGGGATCCGCGCGACGGTTCGGGCGACTTCACCGCCCAGATCGGGGGCGCCCCGGCCGGCCTGCGCGACGCACTCGCCGCGACCCTTGGCAACCGCATCGTGGAAGAGGACCGCGAGATCCCCTTCCGCACCGACCCGGCCATCGCGCGGGGCGAGGCGGCGCTCGTGCGCACGGACCCCACAGTGGGCGCCCTGGCCTCCTACGTCCTCAACTCGGCGCTGGACAGCGACACTTCGGGCCCCCGCCCGGCCCGCCGCTGCGGCGTGGTCACGACGGACGCGGTGTCGACGCGCACGACACTGCTGCTCGTCCGCTACCGCTTCCACCTCACGCTGCCGTCTCGCACGGGCGAGAAACAGCTGGTCGCCGAGGACGCCCGACTCCTCGCCTTCGAGGGGGCTCCGGCGCGGGCCCGCTGGCTCGACGACGACGCGGCCACCGAATTGCTCGCGGCGAGCGCTTCGGCCAACACGAACGCGCAGCTGGCCCGCAACCAGATCATCCGCACCCTGGACAACCTCGACGAACTCACCGGGCACCTGGAGGAGTACGGGGCGCAGCTCGCCGCCGACCTGGCCGCCTCGCACCGCCGCGTCCGCCAGGCCGAGTCCGACAGCCGCGTCCGCGAGATCGTTCGCGGCTTGAAGGTCGACCCGCAGAAGCCCGCCGACATCCTCGGCGCGTACATCTACCTGCCCGCCAACCCGGCCGCCGCCGGTGCGTCCACCGCTGGAGCCGACGCCTGATGTCCACCACGACCACTACGCGCACCGCGAAGACGTTCACCGCCATCAGCACGGTCGGCGGCCTGCTCCCCGCCGACATGCTCCTGCGCATCGCCGAGGGCACGAACCTGCCCGGCACGAAGCCGGCGGATTACCACCTGCCGGCCTCCGTCCCCGTACGCGACGAGGCCGAGCGCGCCTGGGAGTACCTCAAGCCGCTGTGGCGCGACCTGCGTTCGGCGCTTCCGTCGGACCCGGTCACGGGCGCCCCGGCCGCCGACCCGACGAACCGGGCGGGCAACGACTGGCTGTCCCAGCTGTTCCGCAAGCTGGACTTCGGTCACCTGACGGAGGTGGGCTCGGCAGGCATCGCGGCCGACTCGGACGCCTCCGTCCGCTTCCCGGTCTCCCACCGACACGGCCCGGCCCTGGTCCACCAGATCCCCTGGAACGGGGAGTTGGACAAACGCGCAGCCGCTGGCCAGGTCCCACCGCAGTCGATGCTCCAGGACTGTCTGAACCGCACCGAGGCCCACCTCTGGGCCGTCCTCACCAACGGCCGCCGCCTGCGCCTGCTGCGCGACACGTCGGCGATGGCGACGGCCGCATACGTCGAGTTCGACCTCGAAGCGATCTTCGACGGCGAACTGTTCAGCGAGTTCGTCCTCCTCTACGCGACGCTGCACGCGTCCCGCTTCGAGGTGGGCGAGGGGCAGGCGGCGTCGGGGTGCTGGCTGGAGAAGTGGCGGTCGATTGCCATCGAGTCGGGCAGCCGGGCGCTCGACCACTTCCGCGACGGCGTACAGAGCGCCCTGAAAGCACTCGGCACCGGTTTCCTGAGTCACCCCGCCAACAACGAGCTTCGCCAACAGCTGGACGTTCACGCCTTCCAGACGGCGCTGCTCCGGCTCGTGTACCGGATGATTTTCCTCTTCGTCGCCGAGGACCGCAGCGCCCTGCTCGACCCGGACGCGGACGACACGACCCGCGAGCGCTACGCCCGCTACTTCGCCACCGCTCGCCTGCGCCGCAAGGCCCTGCGACGGGTCGGAACCGCACACGACGACGAGTACCGCGCTCTGGACCTACTGATCAACGCCCTCGGCTCCGAGGAGGGACGCCCCGAACTGGGCCTCAAGGGCCTGGGCGGTCTCTTCAACTCCACCGAGGCCGACGCACCGCTGACCGGAGCGCGGCTCTCCAACCGCCACCTCTTCGAGGCCGTCCAGTACCTGGCCCGCGTCCGCGACGCGGGTTCCCGACGCTGGCGCCCCGTCGACTACCTGCGCATGGGCGCCGAGGAGCTCGGCTCGGTGTACGAGGCGCTCCTGGAGCTGGTCCCCAAGCACAGCGCCGCCGACCGCACCTTCGAACTCGTCGACCGCATCGGCAACGACCGTAAGAAGACCGGCAGTTACTACACGCCGACGGAGTTGACCGAGACCCTCCTCGACTCCACGCTCAACCCGGTCATCGACGACGCCGTCAAGCGCGGCGAACAGCGCGCGAGCGCGCAGGGCCTGCCGGACGCCGCAGACACGATCGTCGACGAGCTGCTCATCCTCACCGTCTGCGACCCCGCCTGCGGCTCCGGCCACTTCCTCGTGGCGGCGGCCCGCCGCATCGCCAAGCGCGTGGCCGCCATCCGCGAACGCAACCCTGAGCCGACCGAAGACGCGGTACGCCATGCCCTGCACGAGGTCGTCGCCCGCTGCGTGTACGGCGTCGACCTCAACCCCATGGCAGTCGAGCTGGCCAAGGTGTCCCTGTGGCTGGAGGCCATGGAACCCGGCAAGCCGCTGGGCTTCCTGGACGCGCACATCAAGCACGGCAACGGCCTGATCGGCGCCACGCCGGCGCTGATGCGGAACGGCATCCCGGACAAGGCGTTCAAGAAGACCGAGGGTGACGACGAGGGCTGGGTCAAGCAGCTCCTGGCCCGCAACACGGAAGAACACCGAGGCCAGGAAGGCCTGTTCGAGGTCACGTCCGAGACGAAGGTCTCCAACACCGCCTTCGCTCCTGGCCTGCGTCGCATCACGGACGCACCTGACGGCGAGCTCACCGATATCCGCCGCAAGGAGGCCGCATTCCACGACTGGTCGACGTCCTCCGAGTACCTGCGCGCCCTGCACATCGCGGACGCCTGGTGCGCGGCGTTCGTCTGGATCAAGCGCGAGGACGCGCCGCCGGCCGTCACCGACAAGGTGTTCCGCGGTCTGTCTGACCCTGAGGGCGACGCGGCGCCCAAGTCCACACACGACGAGATCGTGCGGCTGCGCGACCAGTACACCTTCTTCCACTGGCACCTGGAGTTCCCAGAGGCTTCACGGTCCGGGACGACGAGAGAGCTTCGGACGGCACGGGCGAGGATGCAGCGGCCCCTGGCTGGACGGGCGGCTTCTCGTGCGTGGTCGGCAACCCGCCGTGGGACCGCTCTGAATTCGAGGACAAGAAGTACTTCAGTGTTGTCGAGCCGTCGATTGCCGAATTGGCAGGTGCGGCAATGGCAAAGGGAATCGCCGAATGGTTGGCGAAGTACCCAGAGGAGGCCAAGCGGTACTACAGTGCACGTCGCGAGCTCAAGGCGACCTTCATGTTCGCAGCGAACTCCGGGGTGTTCCCCCTGACTGCACTGGGGCTCACTGCTGGGGGTGTCACCAAACTCCAAACCGACCAACTGTTCACCGAACTATTCTCGGCGCTCATTAGCCCCACCGGCCGCTTCGGCTCCATCATCCCGACCGCCATCGCCACAAACGCCGGCGGGCAGTACCTGTTCGGGAACTTCGTCCGCAGAGGCGCGCTGGCCTCGCTGTACGACTTCGAGAACCGCCGCCCGAAGTCACCGGTACTGCCCAAGGGCGGCAAGTGGTTCGATGTGCACCCCGGATACAAGTTCTGCCTGCTCTCCCTCACGGGTCGGGCAACGCGCGCGGACGCCAGCCGCATCGGCTTCTTTCTGTCCAGCACCGCTGACATCGACGACCCCAGCCGGGTCCTCGCAGTGGCGCCGGACGACCTCGCGCGGATGAGTCCGAACACGGGTACGCTTCCGTCGTTTCGCACGCAGCGAGATGCCGATCTCACAGCGGAGATCTACCGGCGCTTCCCGGCCCTCCAGAAGGAAGGCGACCGGGAAGGTAACCCCTGGAACATCGATTTCAAGTACGTGTTCCGGAGCACGAACGATCGGGACATTCTGCACACGCGGGAGGAGTTCGAAGACGGCGACTGGCGGTTGCAGGGGCATACCTTCATGCGCGAGCGCGAGCGAGCCCTTCCTTTGTACGAAGCGAAGATGGTCGACTTCTTTAACCATCGCGCCGCCGACGTCATCAAGAGCCCGACCGCAGTGAACCGACAGAACCAGCCCGACTACCTGTCGCGCCGCGAGCTGCAGGACCCCACGCGTCAAGCGCTCCCCATGAACTGGGTACAGGACGCCGGGATGATCGAGACCGTACGCAAGGGCAAGAAGACCAAGGTGCCAGGCGTCGACGCCCGGCTCCGCGGGTACCGCTGGAACCACGACTGGCTCTGCGGCTGGTGCGACGTAACCGCCTCAACGAACGAACGCACATCCATCCCGGCATTCATCCCGCGAGTTGCGACACTGCACACCTTCCCCCTGATGTTGCCCCTCATCGAACCTCAGCTGGTGGCCGCCCTGATCGCCACCCAGTCCTCCCTGGTCTTCGACTTCGTGAGTCGCCAGAAAATCAGCGACGCCCACATGAAGCTCTTCATCTGGAAGCAGCTCCCCGTCCCCGCCCCCACCGTCCTCGAACCCCACCTCCCCTTCCTGCTCCCCCGCGTCATCGAACTCGTCTACACCGCCTACGACATGACCCCGCTCGCCCTCGACCTCGGCGACGAGCAAGGCCCCTTCCGGTGGGACGACGACCGGCGGGCGCAGATCCGGGCCGAGCTGGACGCGTACTTCTTTCATCTCTACGGGATCTCCCGCGAGGACACCGACTACATCCTGGAGACCTTCCAGTCACCAACCGGCGGCCTGAAGAACAACGAGATCGCCAAGTTCGGCGAGTACCGCACCAAGCGCCTCGTCCTGACCGAGTACGACCGCATGGCCACCGCCAGCCTCAGCCTCGACACACCGCTCGACGTGTCCGAGTCCGGCACGTACCGCTCAACTCTCACCCCGCCCCCGGGTAATGGCCCCCGACACCCCGTGGCGGACCCGTATCCGTCGGCCCGTGACTCCGTACCGGGCGGCGACACCCAGCTGCAGGTGACCGACGACAGCTGATCTACCCACCATCCGTCGACCATGCTCGGCACACGACTCGGGCCCGTCAGCCCCACAGTTCGGCGCACTGCGCGCCCACACTGCGGGACCAACGGGCCCGAATCAACTTCAGTCGGAGGATTACCGACCGCCCCTCGCCGCGTACCGCACAAACCGCCCCCACCCATCACATCCCACCGCGAAGGCAGGCCGCTCAACGTCCTTCGAGTCCCGTACGTGGACGGCCTGTTCGGCGATGGCCACCTCCACGCAGTCGTCGCCCTGGCTGCCGCTGTAACTGGACTTGAACCAGGCGAGTTCCGTCGTACACGTACCGATAGCGCTGCTCACAGCTCTCCTCGCATTCGCTCCAGCAGGGCCCGGGAATCCGCCGGACTGAGGGCCTGCGAGCGCAGTGTTTCATAGCGCTGACAGAGCAAGCTCACCTCTTTCGGGTCAGAAATCAGCCGCCCGTTCTCCTGCCCCTCCGAGTACCCGAGCCGCTGCCGCGAAGGCGTCTCCAAAATCCGCACCGGGCCGTCCGTACACGAATGCAACCCACCCTCCACCGCCACCACCTGCAACGACACATTCCGCGGTGCCGTCAACTCCAGTACATGATCAAGGAGTTCACGCACCGCCGCCACCTCCCCGAACCGCCGCCGGAACACATGCTCCTCAACGATGAACGAGAACGGCACCGTCGGCCGCAGCCGCATCGTCGCCTGCCGGTCCATCCGGGCCGCGAGCTGGGCCTCCAGTTCCTCATCGGTCCGGAGCGGGATCGTGCCCTCGAAGACCGCCCGCGCGTACGCCTCCGTCTGCAGAAGGCCCGGCACCAGCCGGCACTCGTACGTGCACAGGCTCGCCGCCTCCCGCTCCAGGCGCGCCCACTGCCGGAACCAGGCCGCCAACCCCGCCTCTCCGCGGGTGACATGCCGCGACGCCTTGCGCAGCACGCCGGTGTTGCCCAGCGCCTGCTCGGCTCGTTCGACGAAGGTGTCGTCGGGCATCCTGCGGCCCAACTCCACCGATTCCACGGTGTGTTTGGAGTAACTGACACACGTACCGAGATCCTCCCGGCTGAGCCCCGCGTTCTCGCGCAACGCCTGGACGACAGCGCCGAAGGTCCTCAAACTGTCCGACGGCCGCGGCTCCCTCTCGATCTCCGCGTCGGTCTCGACGCATCCGCGCCCGCCATCGTCCCGAACTCGCGCCGCCGCACCCCTCTCGACGATCCCCATGCTCCCGCCCCTTCCCTCCATGCCGGACCGCGAGCCGCCGCACGACCCGCACACTCAGCGTGACCACGCCACGGCCGTACTGTCCACCCCGCGTCCACGTACTCTCACTCTGCGTACGTGGCCGTACACTCGCACCCACCTCACCGAGCACGCCACGCTGACCCCATGGACCAGCACCTTGCCCAACCACCAACCCAGGTACGGACGTTCAGGCAGCTCCTGTCGTGCACCCGACGCGACGCCCGCCTCGCCCGGCTGCTCGCCGTGACCGAACTGCGCGCCTGGGAACTGCCGTCGGACCTTACGGAGCGTGCCGAGCTCGTCGTCGCTGAGCTCGCCGCCAACGCCGTGCTCCACGGCCACCTGCCCGGCCGCGGCTTCCGACTCGCGCTCGCATACGACCCCGCGACCCGCCGCCTACGCATCGAGGTCACCGACACCCGCGAGGACTGCCCTCCCAAGTCGGCCACCCCCGACCCCACCGAGACCGGCGGCCGGGGCCTGCTCCTCGTCGACGCGCTCGCCGACCACTGGGACACCGTCCCGCACCCACCTGGCGGCAAAACCGTGTACGCCGACCTTTCAGCCGCAGCACACACCCGGTTGCCGTTCTGAGTAGAAATCTGTACAGTTACGGCATGGCGATACTGCGGGACACCCACGAACTCACGGTCACCGAGGCATCCCAGCGCGGTCTGGCCAAACTCGTCTCCGAAGCCGAGCAGGGCTCCGACCTCATCGTGACCCGCCGCCACCGGCCCGTGGCGGCCGTCGTCGGCATCGACAGACTGGAAGAACTCGAGAACGCCGCCTCCGACCTGCATGACCTGGCTCTCGTCCTGGCCCGGAGCACCACCGACACCGGCCGCCGAACCTCGCTGGACGACGTTCTCGCCGCCTACGGGCACAGCCGAGACACCCTGTCCCAGCCCCCGGACGACGAGGAACGATGACAGAGGTCACCTTCACCGACGCAGCCCTGGACGACCTGCGCCGGATCGGGCCGGACGCCGTACCGAAAGTCCTGAAGAAGGTTCTCCTCCTGGAAGAGAACCCCGAAGCCGGGTATCCACTCGGCGGCGACCTCACCGGATACCGGAAACTGATCGTCGGCCGGAACACCTGGCGCATCGTCTACCGCATCACCGAGCACAAGACCATTGAGATCTGCGAGGTGTGGGCCGTCGGCGAGCGGGCCGACTCCGAGGTGTACGCGGAAGCGACGCGGCGTGTGCGCGAAGCCGGCGACGTGCGCCCCGAGTTCGTACAGCTCGCCGAGGTCGTGGAGCGCATGGGAAAACTGGCCGGCGACATCTCGCTGCGCACTCGGGAGGCTGCCAGACAGCCCGTCCCCGACTGGCTCGCCGATCGCCTCGTACACACAGCGGGCATTCCCAGAGAGCAGGTGGCGGCGCTGGATCTCGAAGCCGCGGTCGACCTGTGGGCCGAGTACACCGCCAGACCACGCCCCTGACCAAAGAACCTCGCCATCGAACCCTCGCCAGCCATCTCCATATAAGCCTTCCGTTAGCACTGTCAACGCGTACACTGGGCCGCGACTCCGCGCGCACCCCGTCCCCACGGAAGGCCGGCCCATGCACTATCCCGCAGAGCTCGACGGACTCGAGTTCCAGATCAGGCTGCCGAACGGCGGGCCCTCCGCCCGGGGCCGGGTGCTGCCCGAGCGAGGGCTGAACGGGAGCTTCAAGTTCCTGGTGCTCGCCGGTTCACCGATCCGCCCGGACGAGACCGCGAGCCTGAGCTCACACACGATCGAGCTGCGTGAACGCCTGCGCGCGGAAGGGGTGTTGGTCGATTCCGAACAGTGGCCGGGGTACTGGGAGACCGCGCGCGACGTCGAGTGCAATTCGGCCTCCGGTGCTGCCGCACTGATCACGGGACGCACCACCGGCGGCCTCGATCACTGGAAGACCGAGGACGACCATCCGCTCGTCGACTACCTGGGGCACAGCTGGCGTGCCTCGCACAAGACCTGGCTGATCCGCGGTTCGAATGTCGCAGGACGCGACCTCGTCCAGCGCCTCTGGTTGGAGGAAGGTCTCGTCTCCCTCGCCGCGACCCACCTGCCCGCCCTCGACGAGGACGAGCCGACCAAGAGCACGCTGCGCGTGTACGTGCAGGAGGGCTACGAGAGCTCGACCTCGTACAGCCAGAAGCGCGGCCTCGTCGACGACCTGCATGCGCTGCTCTCGCAGATGCGCGTCGGGGACACGGTGTGCACGCTCTCCAACGGTCTGCTCTACGTGGGCACGCTGACGGGCGAGGTCCAGCAGGTCGATTCGCCGAGCGGCCTGTCGAACCTGCGGCGCGCGACGGAGTGGCTGCCGCAGACGTACGCGTACGAGGAACTGCCGGAGGAGCTCCAGCAGAAGCTCTCCGTGCAGCGCGACGTCGTCGACCTCACGCCGGTCCAGGACTCCCTTGCTCTCCTCCCGGGCTTCGACACGGCCGCCGTAGAGGCCGCCGTTGAGACCGTCCCCGCTCCCCCGCAGGAACTGTCCCTGCCCGAGGTCACGGACGCCCTCGCCTCGGACCTGCTCGTTCACGACACAGAGTGGCTGGAGGAGGTGCGCGAACTCCTGTGGGACGAGAAGCAGTTGATCTTCTACGGTCCGCCGGGCACCGGCAAGACCTACCTCGCGCTCCAGCTCGCCGAGCACTTCGGTGGCGGGCCCGAGCAGGTGAAGCTCGTGCAGTTCCATCCGTCGTACACCTATGAGGACTTCTTCGAGGGCTACAGGCCCGTGGAGGACTCGGAGACACGCGACGTCGCCTTCCGGCTCGTCCCCGGGCCGCTGCGCGATCTCGCCGACCTCGCATCCCGTGAGGGCAACCGGCACATCCCGCACTTCCTGATCATCGATGAGATCAACCGGGCCAACCTCGCGAAGGTCTTCGGCGAGCTGTACTTCCTCCTGGAGTACCGGAAGAAGACGGTACGGCTCACCTACTCCGGTGACGACTTCGCCATCCCGCCGAACCTGTTCGTCATCGGCACCATGAACACCGCGGACCGCTCCATCGCATTGGTCGACGCCGCGATGCGCCGGCGCTTCGCCTTCGTCGAACTCTCGCCGCGCACCGAGCCGACGCGCGGCCTGCTGGCCCGGTGGCTCGGCCGCGAGGACAAGGACGACGAGCCCGCCCGACTCCTCGACGCGCTCAACCGCGCGCTGGCAGATCCCGACTTCTCCATCGGACCCTCGTACCTGATGAAGCCGGGCACATACCGTCCCGGTGGGCTCGAACGGACGTGGCGGACGAAGATCCTGCCGCTCCTGGAGGAGCACCACTTCGGGGAGGGCGTGGACATCGAGGAGCGGTACGGGCTCGACGCGCTGCGGAAGTCGCTGAGCGGAAGCCTCTGACGTGATTCCTGTGGAGAGCCCAACAGCCGTTGCCGCAACGGATCATGAGGCATCGCTGCCCGACATCACATTGCGCGAGTACGGCCCGGCCCGCTCCGTTCCTCTGAACGCCGCCCTCGGCCGGGCCCTGGCTGTGTCCGGCATCCTGGAGAGCGCCACCCCGGACCCCGGCAGACCCGGTCACTGGCTGCTGCGCGCCGGCAGCCGCGTCGGGGCCGTGCGCGTACCGGTCCCGTCATCCAGTGCCGGGCACTCCCGGCCCCGTAACGCCGTAACCCTGCGCATCGCTCCCAAGACCCCCGTCCACCGGCTCTTCTTCCTCCTCGGTTTCAGCCGCGACCCGGCCCGAGCCTGGCGGCAGAGCCGGGAAGGAACCGTGGACACCGGCGAGCACGACGACATCGTGCCCGCGCTCGCGCACGCGGTGGAGCGGCAGATCGATCGGGCCCTGAGGCAGGGGCTCCTTCAGGGGTACCAGCGGGTGGAGGAGACCTCACACGTCGTACGCGGACGGATCCGCGAGGCCGAGCAGATCCGGCGGCATTTCGGGCGCACACCGCCCGTCGAGGTCGCCTACGACGCCTACACCGCGGACACCCCCGAGAACCGCATCCTGCGCGCAGCCACCGAGCGGCTCCTGCGCCTGCCCGACGTACCCGATGACGTACGCCGCCGCCTCACCCACCAGCGCGTACGCCTCGCCGATGCCGCTCCTCTCGTACGCGGCACCGTGCTGCCCACCTGGACACCGTCCCGGCTCAACGCCCGCTACCAGCCCGCACTTCGACTCGCCGAAGCCGTCCTGCGCGGCACCTCACCCGAGCACCGTGCCGGCCAACTCCCGCTCTCCGGCTTCCTGTTCGACATGAACGACCTGTTCGAGGACTTCGTCACCGGCGCCCTGACCGAGGCGGGGCGCGAGCACGGGCTCACCGGTCGCCCGCAGGATCCACACCGACTCGACACCGCGGACCGCATCCCCATGTACCCGGATCTCGTCCTGTACGGGAGGGACGGCCGCAGCCCAGTCGCGGTCGCCGACGCCAAGTACAAGACGGAGAAGAAGGGCTCGTACCCGAATGCAGACCTGTACCAGATGCTCGCGTACTGCACCGCGCTCGGCCTCGCCGAAGGACATCTGATCTACGCGGCCGGTGAGCACGACGGGCACGTCCACGACGCACACGACGTCCGCGGCTGCGGCGTACGACTGCACCAGCACGCACTCGACCTGGACCGCGAGCCGGGGGCCCTGCTCGGCACCTTCCGCGAACTGGCCGCCCGCCTGGCCCCAGCCCAACCGACCGGCGTCTGACCGCACTTCCACTGGCAGCTCACACCCGACGGGAGAGACCTCACATGCCACGGCTCGCATTCGCCCAGAGCTTCTGGGAGGGGTACGACAGCCTGGAGAAGCAGATCCGCTCCGGAGTCCGCAAGGCGATGGCGAAGTTCCAGGCGCTCAGCATGGCCGAGCTCAACGCCGACAAGGGGCTCCACCTGGAGTCGGTCGACAAGGCCCGCGACCCGCGGATGAGGACCATCCGGATCACCGACTTCTGGCGCGGTGTCGTCCTCGCCCCCGATGACGGCAGCGACGTGTTCCTCCTGGTCAACGTCCTTCCGCACGACGACGCCTACACGTGGGCCGCCAAGCGCCTGTACAGCACGAACACGGCGACGCGCGCGCTCGAGGTCCGTAACGCGGCCGCGCTCGACGAGCTGACGCCGATGTACGAACAGGCAGCGCGGACCGCGCCGGAGCTGCTGTTCGCAATGGTGTCGGACGGGAAGCTGCGGGACCTCGGCATCGACGACCAGGTTCTGCGAGCCGTCCGCTCCATCGCGGACAAGGCACAGCTCGAGGCCTTCGCCACACTCCTGCCCGAGGACCAGCTGGAAGTGCTGCAGTACCTGGCCGAGGGATTCACCCCGGACGAGGTCTACCGGGACCTCGTCGCCGAGCGACGGCCCGCCGACGCCCCCGTGGAGCCGGTCGAGGACTTCGCGACGGTGCTCTCCAACACCACGGCACGGATCCGACTCGTCACTGGGCCACAGGAGTTGGAGGAGATCCTCGAGAAGCCGTTCGCTGCCTGGCGGGTCTTCCTTCACCCCTCGCAGCGTCGTGTTGCATACCGCACCTCGTACGGAGGACCGGTGCAGGTCACGGGCGGTCCCGGCACGGGCAAGACAGTGGCGGCCCTGCACCGGGTCAAGCATCTGCTCGGCAGGTCCGCCGACGGCCGTGTGCTGCTGACCACGTTCACCAATGCTCTGGCCGCCGGCTTGAGGGACAACCTCGCGCTGCTTCTCGACGACGACGCGGACCTGCTGGCTCGCGTCGATGTCACCACCGTCGATGCGTACGCGAACTCGGTCCTGCGCACCCACGATGCGCGCACTCCGGAACCCGTCGGAGACCGCGAGCAGCGTCAGTTGTGGGGCAAGGTCGTCAAGCAGCTCGGGCTGCCGTACAACGAGCAGTTTCTGGCACAGGAGTACCGGCATGTGATCATCGGCCAGGATCTGCGAGATCTCGCCGCGTACAAAGCAGTGATCCGCCACGGCCGCGGCACCGCCCTGTCGGGCCAGCGACGTGAGCCGGTCTGGGAGGCGATCGAGCTGTTCCAGCAAATGCTGCGCGACCGGAACGGGACCACCTACCTGGGGATCTGCTCCCGCGCCGCCGACCTGCTCCGGGAGCACGGCCCCACCCACCTGCACGTCGTCGTCGACGAGGCCCAGGACCTGCATCCCGCCCAGTGGCGCGTACTGCGTGCCGCCGTGGCACCCGGCCCCGACGACCTCTTCGTCACCGGCGATCCGCACCAACGTATCTACGACTCGCGGGTATCGCTCGGCTCGCTAGGCGTGCGGATCTCCGGGCGCAGCTACCGGCTTCGCCTCAACTACCGCTCCACGGAAGAGATTCTCACCTGGTCGGCGCGGTTGCTCACGTCCACGCCGGTGGAGGCCATGGACGGCGACGGTACGGACTCACTCTCTGGCTACCGCTCCCTGTTGCACGGCGGCCGTCCCGAAGCCACAGGCTACGCAAGCCAGCAGGAGGAGGTGTCGGCCCTCGTCGAGCGCGTCCAGGAGTGGATCGACAGCGGCATCGCGCCCGCCGAGATCGGAGTATGCGCGCGCTTCAACGTGCTCCTCGACAAGGCCGCTGACCGGCTGAATGCGGCCGGCATCCCGGTCGTCCGCGTCAAGGGCCAGGTCCCGGCCGGAGCCGACGGCGTCCGCCTCGCGACGATGCACTCCATGAAGGGCCTGGAATTCCGCGCGGTCGCGGTCCTCGGCGTCGCGGACGGGACGGTGCCCTTCGCACGGGAGATCACGGCAGCCGAGAGCGATCCACTCCAGCACGAGTCGGACCTGCTACGCGAACGGTGCCTGCTGTTCGTGGCGTGCACGCGGGCTCGGGAGGCGCTGCGGGTGTCGTGGAGCGGCAAGGCGAGCCCGTTCGTACCGGCGGCGAACACGGCAAACACGTAGATCACAGCAGGCGATGCCTCGATGCACCACGGTCGAGGCATCGCCACGGCACTGTCAGTCCTGGTCGGCCGGCTCCGCCTGCGGAGACAGCGCCCCGCTGGTCAGCCCGTCACGGGCGAGGGCGACGGCTTGCCTGGCAAGATCCAGGATTTCGGTGATCTCGGACTCGACCTCGTCCAGCGCGCGGAAGGCAGCGCCGTAGCTCTGCTGTTCACCGATGTCCATTTGCGGCAGCCGGGCCCCGCGGGCATCGGCGCGAAACGTGCCGGTTGCGCTCGTACTGCGGCGCGTGTTGGTGGCGCTGCGGAGGAAGCCGCGCAGGTAGTCCGTATCGAGCTGATCGCTGGTCGACTGCGGTTCCTTGCCGCTGAGGTCGACCAGGCCGGCGCGGGCGAGGTCCGCGACGCGGACGGTTCCGCCGTGGAATCCGTCCGATCCCTCCGTCAGTACGGGCAGCCGCCCCTGGAGTTCCCCGAGTCGCCGTTCCAGGGCGAGGCGTGCGGTGCTGTATGCGTGGTTGTAGTCGGTACGGGCGGGCGTGATGTGCCGTGCCGGCGTGAGATCGACGGTGTCGTCCAGCAGGTCGATGAGCGGGACGTCGGCCACTTGATCGGGGCGGGCTTCAAGCGGCGCATCCGGTTCGTTCGCAGTCAGGTCCGTCATCCGTACGGATTCGGCGGCCTTCGTCGTGGCGTCGGCAGGCGGCCGCCGGAGCAGCCACAGGTGCACGGGGAGCGCGTGCGCGGCCGCGGTGCCCGGCGGCAGAGCGACCACGTGCTCCAGGACCCCCCGGCGTACGAGCTCGGCGCGAATGCGCCGACCGGCCTTCCGGTAGGCGGTGGACGGTGACATTGCCACAACGGCCGTCCCTCCCGGCGCCGTGTGGAAGTAGCAGTGCTGCAGCCAGGCGAGTTCGCCCTCGGCACGAGAGGGAACGCCGAGCTCCCAGCGGGCGTCGAGGAGCAGTTCCTCGCGGCCCCAGTCCGTGACGCCGACGGGTGGATCGCAGACGACGAGGTCAGCCCTGAGGCCCCGGTGTCTGTCGTCACGCAACGAATCGCCCGCTGCCACAGCGGCTTTCGAGGCACCGTGCACGTACGCCCATCGTTCGGCGAGCCAGGCCTTGGCAGGATCGATCTCCTGGCCGACCCGGTTTCTGATCTCCAGTCCGCCGACGGCGAGGAGCAGGGCGCCGATTCCGCAGGCGGGGTCGAAGGCGACACCCTTGGCCTTGCGGGTGAAGTGGCGGAACGCACGGATGAGTCGAGCGGATGAGGCACTGTCCGAACCACTGCGCCCCACGGACTCCGTGTAGCGGGCGACAAGCCCGTCGACCGCGAGCCGCGCATCGCCCTCGCTCACAAGCGCGTCGACCCGCTCGCGCAGCGCGGCACTCAGCCCGGTCCTGCCGCCCGTGCAGTACGCCGCCACATCGGCGAGACCGGAGACCATGTCGTCCTCGTACGCACGGCGCAGGTCCTGCCAGAGGAGAACCTCCGCGGAGAGCTCCTGTCCCTTGCCCTGAGCGGCCATCCAGCGGTGGATGGCCGCCAGGTCGAAGAGCGGGCTCGTGCCGGAGCCCGCCGCCGGAGCCGGGAAGTCGTCGTAGCGCCGACGCCAGTTCGACACGGCCGCCCTGGTCACGCCGGCGATCCGGGCGATCTCGGCAGCCGAGACCAGCGTGCTGGAGCTGGGCTTGTGCTCGGTCATGCGCGCCACCGTACACGCGACTCCCCGTGCCGGAAACCTGGATGCGCGTTGATGTAGCTAACAAGCACTAGGCAGTCCACAAGCCCCCTCGCTACTGAACGACACTCAGCACTACAGGGCGGCCCCCAGCCAGCACGAAGCGCGGCGACCTGCAACAACACCGAGAGACCGTGACGAACAAGAACATGAGTTCACACTTGCCGTAAGTGGGCAACATTCTTCACGTTGATGCCGCCAACACATTTCTCAGCACACCCCGCAAGCACCGAGATCGGCTCGCTCGGCTCGGCGCCTCGTACGACCCGCCAGGCCAAGATCCACCGGGAGCTCGGGCCGCCCCTCACGTACCAGCTCGCACAACAAAAAGTCCTGGTCGAGATGGCTCTCGACCAGGACTCGCAGCGAAACCATAGGCTCACTGAACGTGTCCGAGGGGGGACTTGAACCCCCACGCCCTGTAAAGGGCACTAGCACCTCAAGCTAGCGCGTCTGCCATTCCGCCACCCGGACAAGGTGTCGGCCGCTCCCGGGGCGGGGCCCCGTGGCGACGAAGAGAACCTTATCAAGGTCTCGGAGCGGCCTTCACCAGCACCTATGCACTCACCTGTGCACTACGACGAAGTCATCCGCCGCTCGACCTCCGGGTGCTTCTTCAGCCACGCCGTGACGGCCTCCGCCTGGTGGCCCTGGCCCCGCTTGTTGATCTCGATCTCCAGGGTGCCGAGCTCGTCCTCGGTCATCTTGAAGTTCTTGAACCACTTCGTGAGCTGCGGGTACTTCTGCGTGAACGCCTTGCTGGTGACCGTGCGAATGGTGTCGCCCTTGCCGAAGAGTCCCTTGGGGTCCTTCAGCTTGGTCAGGTCGTACTTGCTGTAGGCCCAGTGCGGGGTCCACAGGAGCACCGCGATCGGCTTCTTCTTGACGTACGCGCGCTTCAGCTCGGCGAGCATCGCCGGGGTGGAGCCGTCGACGACCTTGTACTCCTTGTCGAGGCCGTAGCCCGGCACGACATCCTTCCTGAGGATGTCCATCGTGCCGGTGCCGCCCTCGATGCCGACGATCTTGCCGTTGAACTCCTTGGACCTGCCCTTGAGGTCCTCGAGCGACTTGACGCCCTTCACGTACGACGGGACGGCGATCTCGAGCGAGGTGGGCCCGTACCAGGAGCCGAGGGTCGCGACCTTGTTCTTGTACTTGTCCCAGTAGCTCTTCTGCGTATACGGCAGCCAGGCATCGAAGTTGACGTCGAGGTCACCGGTGGAAAGACCCGTGTAGACCGGGCCGACGTCCATCTGCTTGAGGTTGAGCTTGTAGCCGCGGTTCTCCAGGACGTGCTTCCAGAGGAAGGTGACCGCGATGTCCTCGTCCCACGGGAACCAGGCGACGTTCACCGGGCGCTTGGCCTCGGCGGGGGTCGAATTCGTATCGACCGGGGCCACCTTGTTCACGAAGCCCGGGTTCTTCTTCAGCCAGGTCTTGACGGCGTCCTGCTGCTTGCCCTTGCCGACCTTGTTGATCTCGGCCTCAAGACTCGTGAGCTGCTTCTCGCTCATCTTGAAGTTCTTGAGCCACTTGTCGACCTCGGGGAACTGCTTGCCGAAGCCCTTGCGGGCCAGCGAGTGCACCCCGTCACCCTTGCCCCAGGCACCCTTCGGGTCCTTGAGCTTGGTGAGCTTGTAGTCGTTGTACGCCCAGTGCGGCGACCACAGCGGAACGACGATCGGCTTCTTCGCCGCGTACGCGCGCTTCAGCTGCGCCAGCATCGCCGGCGTCGAGCTGTCGACGACCTTGTACTCCTTGTCGAGGCCGTACTCCTTGAGCACCTTGCTCTTGAGCAGCCCCGTCTCACCGGCGCTGGCCTCGATGCCGGTGATCTTGCCGTCGAACTTCGACGCCTGGCCCTTCAGGTCCTCCATGGACTTGAGGTCCTTCATGTACGAAGGCACGGCCAGCTCCAGGGACGTCGGCCCATACCACGAGCCCAGGTCCTCGAGCTTGTCGCCGTACTTCTTCCAGTACTGGGCGTGCGTCGTCGGCAGCCAGGAGTCTGTCTGGAAGTCGACGCTGCCGTTGGCGAGCGAGGTGTAGAGCGGGCCCGCGTCGAACTGCTTGGTCTCGACGTCGAAGCCGCGCTGCTCGAGAATCTCCTTCCACAGGAACGTGGAGGCAACGCCCTCGTCCCACGGGATGTAGCCGATGGAGATCTTCTTGCCCTGGCCCACGTTCGTGGAACCGGCCGTCGGGCTGCCACCGGTGCTCGTCTGGCCGAACATGCCCATGCCGCCCGCGACGAGCGCGAGGACGACGACACCGACCACGGCGACCGCCGGACGGGGACGGTACGACCAGATCTTCAGGCCGTGCGTGGCCCGCAGCTTGTTCAGCGCGCGACGGCCCAGCGGGGAGACCTGCTGACCGAGCGAGCTGGTCATGCGGTCCAGGTAGACCGCCAGGATCACGATCGAGATACCGGCCTCGGCACCCAGACCGACGTTCAGCTGGCCGATGGCCTCGTTGACCGAGCCACCGAGACCGCCGGTGCCGACCATGCCCGCGATCGCGGCCATGGACAGGCCCAGCATGATGACCTGGTTGACACCCGCCATGATCGTCGGCAGCGCCAGCGGCAGCTGCACACGCCACAGCGTGTTGCGCGGCGTCGTACCGAACGCGTCGGCCGCCTCGACCAGTTCCTTGTCGACCTGCCGGATGCCCAGCTCGGTCATGCGCACGCCCGGCGGCACCGCGAAGATCAGCGTCGCGACGATACCGGCCGGAGCGCCCGAGCCGAAGAACAGGATGGCCGGGATCAGGTAGACCATCGCCGGCAGCGTCTGCATCAGGTCCAGGACCGGACGGAACAGATTGCTGATCCGGTTCGAGCGCGCGGCCCAGATGCCCAGCGGCACGCCGATGATCAACGCGATCAGCGTCGACACGAGGACGAGCGACAGCGTCAGCATCGCTTCGTCCCACAGCTCCAGGTTCTGGATGAACCAGAGCCCGACGAAGGCGAGGACGGCACCGAGTGTGCCGCGCAGCCAGAAGGCGATGACGGCGAAGATGCCCGCGAGCAGGAGCGGCTCGGGCGCCTGGAGCAGGTCGCTCAGGCCGTTGTAGATGCCGTTGAAGATGCTCTCGAAGAAGCCGAACAGCCAGTCGAGGTGGGTCAGCATCCACTGGACGACGCTGTTGACCCAGTCACCGAAGGGAATCCTAGGCACCGGCGTTCACCTTCTTCGCCGATTCGTCCACGGCGGGAGCGGAGGCTGCCGTCGTGTCCTCGACGGTCTTCGTCGGCTCGCCGAGCACGGCGAGCAGCCGCTCGCGCGGGACCGTGCCGACAAGCTCTCCCTCGTCGTCGACGACGGCGACGGGTATCTCGCTCGTCGAGCACGGCGTGAACAGGTCGATGATCGGCGCGTCCTGGTGGACCTTCGCCGGCGCATCGGCCATGTCGTAGCCGTCCTCCGCGTCCGCCATGATCGCCCGCGCGCTCAGCACACGGGAACGGTCGACGTCCTGGGTGAAGGACGCCACGTAGTCATTGGCCGGCGTGACGAGAATGTCCTCGGCCGAACCGATCTGAACGATGCGCCCGTCGCGCATGACCGCGATGTTGTCGCCCAGACGCATGGCCTCGTTCAGGTCGTGCGTGATGAAGACGATCGTCTTCTTCAGCGTCTTCTGCAGCTCCAGGAGCTGGTCCTGCATGTCACGCCGGATCAGCGGGTCGAGCGCACTGAACGACTCGTCCATCAGCAGCAGATCGGCGTCCGTGGCCAGCGCGCGGGCCAGGCCCACACGCTGCTGCATACCGCCGGACAGCTCGTCGGGGAAGGACTTCTCCCACCCCTCAAGACCCGCCAGACGCAGCGCCTCGATCGCCCGCTCCTCGCGCTCCGCGCGCGGAACGCCCTGCACCTCCAGGCCGTAGCCCGCGTTCTCCATCACCGAACGGTGCGGGAACAGCGCGAAGTGCTGGAACACCATGCTGATCTTGCGGGCGCGCACCTCGCGCAGCTCGCGCATGGACAGCGTTGTCAGGTCCTGGCCGTCGAACTTCACATGTCCCGCGGTCGGCTCCAGGAGTCCGTTCAGCATCCGCAGCAGCGTGGACTTGCCGGAACCCGACAGACCCATGACGACGAAGATCTGCCCGGACTCCACCGTGAACGACGCGTCGACCACGGCGGCCGTGGTGCCCTCGGCGCGCAGCTCCTCGCGGTCCGCCCCGCCGCGGAGCTTCTCCACAGCGTCCTGTTGTCTCCCGCCGAACACCTTGTACAGATGTTCGACCGCCAGTCTGGAGGACACCCTGACCCCTGTTCTCTTTGACCTGTGAAAGGTTGAAAAGCCATACACATGGCTCAAGGTCGCGTCTGCCCGCGTCCGACCAGCTCAAACACAAAAAGTGCCGGTCGAGAAGAATCTCGACCGGCACTCCGTAAGTGTCCGAGGGGGGACTTGAACCCCCACGCCCGATAAAGGGCACTAGCACCTCAAGCTAGCGCGTCTGCCATTCCGCCACCCGGACAAGGTGAGCATCGCTCGGCGCGTGGCGTTCCCCGCGGCGACACCTCAACAATACCAAGGTTTCGGAGTGGCTTTCACCTGCGTATTGGTGCACTCCCGGATACGGAGGGTGACTACTTCTTGATGCCGATGCCCTTCGGGTTCAGGTGGGCGATGTGGCCGCTCTCCGTGCCGGCCGACGGGTCGATGACGCAGTCGATCAGCGCCGGACCGCCGGAGGCGATCGCCTCGGTGAGGGCGGCCGTGACCTCGGCCGGGGTGGTGGCGCGGTACCCCTTGCCGCCGAAGGACTCGATCATCTGGTCGTGGCGGGCGGCGCTCATGAGCGTGGTGGGGGCGGGTTTGCCCGCGATGGTCTCGTCGCCCTTGTAGACGCCGCCGTTGTTCATGATCACGGTGACGACCGGCAGGTTGTAGCGGCAGATCGTCTCCAGCTCCATGCCGCTGAACCCGAAGGCGCTGTCGCCCTCGATGGCGACGACGGGCGCCCCGCCGCTCTCGACCGCGGCCGCGATCGCGTAGCCCATGCCGATGCCCATGACGCCCCAGGTACCGGAGTCGAGGCGGCGGCGCGGGTGGTGCATGTCGATGACGTTGCGGGCGATGTCGAGGGTGTTGGCCCCCTCGTTGACGATGTACGTCTCCGGGTGCTGGTGGACGACGTCGCGGACGGCCTTGAGCGCGCCCATGAACTGCATGGGGTGCGGGTCGGCCTCCAGGCGCTTGGCCATCTTCTCGATGTTCTGGGCCGAGCGGGCGCCCAGCTCGTCGCGCCAGGCGGTCGGCGCGGAGATCTGGCCGGGCTTGGTGCGGTCGGCGAGCTGGTCGAGGACCGATTCGATGTCGCCGACGAGGGGCGCCGCGATCGGCTGGTTGGAGTCCATTTCCTTGGACTCGATGTCGACCTGGATGAATTTCGCGTCCGGGTTCCAGCCGCGCTCGCCGTGGTTGAGCAGCCAGTTCAGGCGGGCGCCGACCAGCATGACGACGTCGGCCTTCTTCAGGGCGAGGGAGCGGGCCGTCGCCGCCGACTGCGGGTGGTCGTCGCGGAGCAGGCCCTTCGCCATCGACATCGGTACGTACGGGATGCCCGTCGACTCGATGAGGTGCCGGATCTTGTCGTCCGCCTGCGCGTACGCGGCGCCCTTGCCGAGGACGATCAGCGGGCGCTCCGCGTTCTCCAGG
Organism: Streptomyces fractus; assembly: GCF_049844455.1. NCBI lineage: Bacteria > Bacillati > Actinomycetota > Actinomycetes > Kitasatosporales > Streptomycetaceae > Streptomyces > Streptomyces fractus. Next base: position 2,087,103 of record NZ_JBMYHI010000002.1, read on the forward strand.
AGGTCGATCGCGCGGTCCACCGCCTCGGGGGCGGGCAGCTGGCGCGGCGCCGGGTCGACGAGGCGGGAGAGCGTGCGGGCCCCCTCTTCCTTGTCCATGACCGCGCCGAGGACCGCCGCCGGGATGTCGAGGTAGACGCCGCCAGGGCGGCCGGAGACCGCGGTGCGCAGGGCGCGGGCGATGCCGCGGCCGATGTCCTCGACGCGGCTCACGCGGTAGGCGGCCTTCACGAAGGGCTGGGCCGCGGCGAGCTGGTCCATCTCCTCGTAGTCGCCCTGCTTGAGGTCGACGAGGTGGCGCTCGCTCGAGCCGGAGATCTGCACCATCGGGAAGCAGTTGGTGGTGGCGTTGGCGAGGGCGACCAGGCCGTTGAGGAATCCGGGGGCCGAGACGGTAAGCGCGATGCCGGGCTTCTGGGTGAGGTAGCCGGCGATCGCGGCGGCGTGGCCCGCGTTGGATTCGTGGCGGAAACCGATGTATCGGATGCCCTCGGCCTGCGCGAGGCGGGCCAGGTCGGTGACGGGGATGCCGACGAGCCCGTAGATGGTCTCGACGTCGTTCTTCTTCAGGGCGTCGACGACGAGGTGGTAGCCGTCGGTGAGCTCGGCCGGCGCGTCGGCTCCTGCCGCGGCCTCGGCGATTTGGTCGGCGGTCGAGTCAGCGGTCATGATCCGAGTTCCTCCTTGGACGGTCCTGCCGGTACGGCTCCTGTTCTCACCTTCGACAGGCTGCGGCGCCTCGTCCAAGACCCATCGGCTTCCAGCCGATAACTGGCGTCTATCGAGAGTCAAGGCCGTTCCAAATCCCCTGCTGGGGAGGGCCGTTCGGGCTTCATAAGCGGTTGCTATCGGGTGTTCGTGAGTGCGTATTGGACGTGCGCGGGCGCTGACCGCACTCTCGCTGAGGAGGGGAGGTGGAAGGCATGGCCACGTCGGCCCTGACCGTCACGGGGCTCGCCGATCTCCTCGACCGGCAGGCGCGTGCGCGGCCCCACGCCCCCGCGCTCGTCGTCGGCGACGAGCGGGTCCCCCTGACGTACGAGGCGTTGGACGCGCTCGCTGAACGGGCGGCGGAGCGGATCGCCGCGGCGGGACTGCGCCCCGGTGATGTGCTCGCTCTCGTCGCGGGCAACACGGCGGAGTTCGTGGCCGCGCTGCTCGGTGCGGCCCGCGCGGGGGTGGTCGCCGCCCCTTTGGATCCGGCTCTGATGGATGCCGAACTGCGGTTGCGGGTCGGCGAGTTGGGGGCCAGCGCCGTGCTCACCGCCGAGGGGATCAACCGCGTCGGCGTAGGCAACGTGTCGTGTTCCGGGCAGGAGAGCGCGCTCGTCCTGTACACCGCTGGGGCCACGGGGCGCGCCCGGATGGTGCCGCTCACGCGCGCCAATGTCGCGGCGTCCGTCAACAACGTCTGTGCCACCTACGCGTTGGGGCCCGAGGACGCGACCGTCGCGGTGATGCCGTTCTTCCACGGGCACGGGCTGTTCGCCTCGCTCCTGGCCACGCTCGCCAGCGGGGGGCGTGTGCTGCTGCCCGCGGGCGGGCGGTTCTCGGCCGACACGTTCTGGGCGGATCTGCGGGCGGCGGGGGCGAGTTGGTTCACGGCGGTGCCGACGATCCATGAGGCGCTGCTCGATCGGTCGTCGGAGGCCGCCGACCTGGGCGCGCCGCCTCCGCTGCGTTTCGTACGCAGTTGTGGCGCGCCGCTCAACGCCGCGTCACAACGGGCTCTTGAGCGGATGTTCGGGGCGCCGCTGCTGTCCGCGTACGGGATGACGGAGGCCGCGCACCAGATCGCCAGCGAGCCGTTGCCGGAGCGTGGGCCGCTCAAGCACGGGACGGTGGGGCGGGCGACGGGGGTGCGGTTGCGTGTCGTCGGTCGGGACGGGCGGGAGTGTGCGGCCGGGGTGCGGGGGGAGGTGTGGGTGTCGGGGCCGACCGTGGCGGGTGACGGGTGGTTGCGCACGGGTGACCTGGGGTCGCTCGACGAGGACGGGTATCTGTCCCTGGCTGGGCGGATCGGGAGCCTCATCGTGCGGCGGGGGTTGGCGATCTCCCCGGAGTATGTGGAGGACGTCCTCGCCGGGTGTCCGTCCGTCGCGGAGGCGGCGGTGTTCGCGGTGGCGGACCGGGTCGATGCGGTGGTGGTCGTTCGGGGTGAGGAGTGCGTGGGGCCTTCGGAGATTCTGCGGTACTGCCGGGAGAGGTTGGCCGCGGTGGCGGTGCCGGATCGGGTGGTGGTGGTGTCCGCGCTGCCGCGGACGGCGCAAGGGGGTTTGGACCGGTTGGCCGTGCGGGAGCGGTACGGGTGAGTTGGCGGTGGGGGTGGGTTGACGTCGCGGGGCTCTGCCCCGGACCCCGCGCCTCAATCGCCGGCGGGGCTTAAAAGATCGGGGCTCTGCCCCGGACCCCGCTGCTCAATCGCCGCAGGGGCTTGAGTGGCACACCTGCTCAGTCGCCGGCGGGGCTTGAGTGGCCCCCCCTTTTCAGTCGCCGACGGGGCTTGAAATGCTCGTCGGGGCTCTCGGGGCGAACACCTCGTCCAGGTTCAGCGCCGTCGCCGCGCTCACGAACGCCCTCGCCGCCACCGAACCCGGTGTGCCCGCGTGGATGGCCACCGAGACCTGGGCGCCGGCCTCCGGGTCGACCAGTGGGAGCGCTCGCGTGCGGCCGGCCACCGGCATGGCGCGCAGCCACGTGTGGGGGACGACGCTGGCCCATTCTCCGCCGCCCACATGTGCGTACAGGGAGGCGATGGAGTCGGTCTCGACCTGGGGGGTGACCTCCAGGCCCTTGTTCGCGAAGACCTTGTCGACGATCTGGCGGATGCGCATGTCGGGGGTCAGGAGGGCCAGCGGGAGGCCGGCCGCGTCCGCCCACGTGACGCTGTCAGTGCGGGAGTTGAACTGGTCGTCCGAGACCAGGAGCATATAGCGCTCCTGGTAGAGGGGGACGACCTGGAGGCCCTCCTGGTCGTCCGGGTCGAAGTGGGCGATGGCGACGTCGAGTTCGAAGTCGCGGAGTTGGCGGTGGAGTTCCTTCGTCGAGAGGCGGGAGCGGACCTGGACCTTCGCCAGGGGGTGCGCCGAGCAGAAGGCGCCCACCGGGAGGGCCAGCGTCGTGGACGCCGTGGGGTCGGTGCCGAGGCGGAGGGTGCCGGTGATGCCCGACTGGACGGCGGCGACCTCGGCCTTGAACGCGTCCTGTTCGGCGAGGATGCGTTTCGCCCACACCACCAGGCGCTCGCCCTCGGCGGTGAGGCCCTGGTAGTTGTGGCCGCGGTTGATCAGCGTGACGTTCAGCTCGCGTTCCAGCTTGGCTATCGCCGCGGAGAGCGCCGGCTGGGAGACGTAGCAGGACTCGGCGGCCCGCGCGAAGTGCCGCTCGCGAGCCACCGCAACGAAGTACTCCAACTGCCGGAACAGCATGTACGTCTCCTCTGCCACGTGATCTTCACCCGTAGCGTGCTACGGCAGCACGGTGCGTGCCAATAGGTCGGTCGCCGCGTGGATCGCGCGCAGCGTGGGTGCCTCGGCGCCGGTGATGTCGGCCATCTCCACGACCGCCGTGACGATCGCGTCGAGTTCCAGCTGCTTGCCGGCCTCGAGGTCCTGGAGCATCGATGTCTTGTGCGCGCCCACGCCCTCGGCGCCGCGCAGGCGCTTCTCGATGGAGATCTCGGGTGTCGAGCCGACCCGGGCCGCGATGTCGAGGATCTCCTCCATCACGCGGGCGACCATGGTGCGGGTCAGCGGGTGCCGGCACATGTCGACCATGGTGGCCCGGGTCAGGGCGCTGATCGGGTTGAAGGCCGCGTTGCCCATGAGCTTGATCCAGATGTCGTCGCGCAGGTTCCGCTCGACGGGGCACTTGAGGCCGCCCGCGATCATGGCCTCGCTCAGTTCGGTGCAGCGCCGCGAGACACTGCCGTCGGGTTCGCCGATGGAGAACCGTGTGCCCTCCAAGTGCCGTATGACGCCCGGGGATTCGATGACGGTGGCCGGGTAGACCACACAGCCGATCGCGCGCTCGGGCGGCAGCACCTTGCTGGTCGCGCCGCCCGGGTCGACGGCCTCGATGCGGCGGCCCTCGTACGGGCCGGTGAGGCGGTGGAAGTACCACCAGGGGACGCCGTTCTGCCCGGCCACCAGCGCGGTGTGCTCGCCGAGCAGCGGGGCGACGAGCGAGCCGCACGACGGGTACGAGTGGGCCTTGAGGCCGAGGAACACGTAGTCGACGGGGCCGATCTCGTTCGGGTCGTCGGTGGCGTGCGGGTGGGCGGTGAAGTCGCCGCGCGGGCTGAGCACGCGGACGCCTTCGGCCTGGATGGCGCGCAGATGGTCCCTGCGGGCGACGAGGTGTACGTCCGCGCCGCCGCGGTGCAGGGCCGCGCCCACGTACGCGCCGATGGCTCCGGCGCCGACAACTGCGATCTTCATCGTGGTGCCTCCTGGATTCGAGGGTGTGGAGGTACGTACGCGCACACATGTCATCGGGTGTCACGCACACCCCGCGCGCCGCACAGCACGCGGGGTGTCCGATGGCATGACGTACAGAGATGCAGAAACGGGGGCGGCCGCCGCGCGTGCCCTGTCGCGCGGCGGCCGCCGGGAAGATGGCCGAAGGGCCTCAGCGCATGAGCTTCACGGCCGCGACCACGAGCGGGTCGAGGCCGTCCGCTCCGTCGTCCACGAGCGCGTAGAGCCGCGTGCGCATCCTCGGGTCCCAGAACCTGGTGAGGTGTCCGGCGATCACCTCGGCCGCCGCCGCACCCGGCAGGTGGCCCTGGTTCGCGGCGATGTCGTTCGCCATGCGCTGTTCCGACGGGACGGTGTGTGTCATGTCAGTCCACCACCGTGACGAGTGCGTCGGCCGTCTCGCGGGCGACCGCCGCCTTCGGCGCGAGTCCGACCTGGACGGCCGTGACCTTGTACTCCGGGCAGTTGGTCGCCCAGTCGGAGTTCTCCGTCGTCACCACGTTCGCGCCCGTCACCGGGTGGTGGAAGGTGGTGTAGACGACGCCCGGTGGCATCCGGTCGGAGATCTGCGCGTGCAGCGTCGTCGCACCGACGCGGCTGGAGAGGGTCACGAGGTCGCCGTCGCTGATGCCGCGCTCCTCCGCGTCGTGCGGGTGCACTTCGAGGATGTCCTCGGGGTGCCAGGCGACGTTGCCGGTGCGGCGGGTCTGTGCGCCAACGTTGTACTGGCTGAGGATGCGGCCCGTGGTGAGGACCAGCGGGAAGCGGCGCGTGCTGCGTTCGTTGGTCGGCACGTAGGAGGTGACCGCGAACTTTCCCTTGCCGCGGGTGAAGGAGTCCACGTGCATGGTCGGTGTGCCCTCGGGGGCCTCCTCGTTGCACGGCCACTGGATGCTGCCGAGCTTGTCGATGAGGTCGAAGGAGACACCCGCGAAGGTCGGGGTGACCGAGGCGATCTCGTCCATGATCTGCGACGGATGGTCGTAGTCCATGGCGTAGCCCATCGCGGTGGCGATCTCGCACACGATCTGCCACTCGTGCTTCCCGGCCTTCGGCGGCATCACCGACCGCACCCGGTTGACGCGCCGCTCGGCGTTGGTGAAGGTTCCGTCCTTCTCCAGGAAGGAGGCGCCGGGCAGGAAGACGTGGGCGAACTTCGCGGTCTCGTTGAGGAACAGGTCCTGGACGACGACGAGTTCCATGGCTTCGAGGGCCGCCGTGACGTGCTTCAGGTTCGGGTCGGACTGGGCGATGTCCTCGCCGTGCACGAACAGTCCGCGGAAGTCCCCTTCGATCGCAGCGTCGAACATGTTGGGGATGCGTAGGCCCGGTTCGGGCAGCAGCGCGGAGCCCCACAGGTTCTCGAAGACACCACGCACGGCGTCGTCGGAGATGTGCCGGTAGCCGGGCAGCTCGTGCGGGAAGGAGCCCATGTCGCAGGAGCCCTGTACGTTGTTCTGCCCGCGCAGCGGGTTGACGCCGACGCCGTCGCGGCCGATGTTTCCGCAGGCCATCGCGAGGTTGGCCATTCCCATGACCATCGTCGAGCCCTGGCTGTGCTCGGTGACACCGAGGCCGTAGTAGATCGCGCCGTTGCCCGCGGTCGCGTACAGGCGGGCGGCCGCGCGCAGGTCGGCGGCGGGGACGCCGCTGACCTCCTCGGTCGCCTCGGGGCTGTTCTCCGGGCGGGCCACGAACTCGGCCCACTCCTCGTACCCTTCGCAGCGTTCCGCGACGAAGTTCTCGTCGGCGAGGCCCTCGGTGACGACGACGTGCGCCATGGCGTTGACGACGGCGACGTTCGTGCTGGGGCGCAGCTGGAGGTGGTGTTGTGCCTCGATGTGCGGGGAGCGTACGAGGTCGATGCGGCGCGGGTCGACGACGATCAGCTTCGCGCCCTCGCGCAGGCGACGCTTCATCCGCGACGCGAACACGGGGTGGCCGTCGGTGGGGTTGGCGCCGATGACCATGATGACGTCGGCCTCGGCGACGGAGCGGAAGTCCTGGGTGCCGGCCGATTCGCCGAAGGTCTGCTTCAGGCCGTAGCCGGTCGGCGAGTGGCAGACGCGGGCGCAGGTGTCGACGTTGTTGTTGCCGAAGGCGGCGCGGACCATCTTCTGGACGACGTAGACCTCTTCGTTGGTGCAGCGAGACGAAGAAATGGCTCCGATCGCGCCCGCTCCGTACCGGCCCTGGATCTCGCGCATGCGGCGGGCGACGGTGCCGATGGCCTCGTCCCACTCGACCTCGCGCCACGGGTCGGTGATGTTCTCGCGGACCATGGGCTTGAGCTTGCGGTCGGGGTGGGTGGCGTAGCCGAAGGCGAAGCGGCCCTTGACGCAGGAGTGGCCCTCGTTGGCGCCGCCGTCCTTGTGGGGGACCATGCGGACGAGTTCGTCGCCGCGCAGCTCGGCCTTGAACGAGCAGCCGACACCGCAGTACGCGCATGTGGTGACGACGGAGCGTGTCGGCATGCCGAGGTCGACTACCGACTTCTCCTGGAGAGTTGACGTCGGGCAGGCCTGGACGCAGGAGCCGCAGGACACGCACTCGGAGTCCATGAACAACTCCCCCGCGCCCGCCGACACCTTGGACTCGAAGCCGCGCCCCTCGATGGTCAGCGCGAACGTGCCCTGCGTCTCGTCGCAGGCTCGCACGCAGCGCGAGCAGGCGATGCACTTGGAGGGGTCGAAGTCGAAGTACGGGTTGGAGGTGTCCTTCTCGGCGTCGAGGTGGTTCGCGCCCTCGTAGCCGTAGCGGACCTGCCGCAGGCCAACTACCCCTGCCATGTCCTGGAGTTCGCAGTCACCGTTGGCGGGGCAGGTGAGGCAGTCGAGGGGGTGGTCGGAGATGTAGAGCTCCATGACGCCCTGGCGGAGCTTCTCGACCTTCGGGGTCTGCGTCCTCACGGACATGCCGTCCGTGCACGGCGTCGTACAGGACGCGGGGGTGCCGCGCCGGCCGTCGATCTCCACGACGCACAGGCGGCAGGAGCCGAACGCCTCGAGGCTGTCCGTGGCGCACAGCTTCGGTACGTCGATGCCCGCCTCGGCGGCGGCCCGCATGACGGACGTGCCCTCCGGGACCTTCACCGGCAGTCCGTCGATCTCCACCGAGACCGTGGCCGCTCCGGGGCGCTGTGGAGTGCCGAAGTCGGGTTCCTTCATGAGTGTCATGCCTGGCCCTCCGTTCGGGTGTTGCCCCGCTGTACGGGGTGGATCTCCAGGAGCCGGCGGTCGCCGCGGTCGACGAAGTCGTCGGCGAAGTGCGCGAGGGCGCTGCGTACGGGCATCGGGGTCAGCCCGCCCATGGCACACAGTGAACCATCGGTCATCAGCTCGCACAGGTCCTCGAGCAGCGCGAGATTCTCGTCCCGCTGCTCACCGGCCACGATCCGGTCGATGACCTCGACGCCGCGCACCGAACCGACCCGGCAGGGAGTGCACTTGCCGCAGGATTCCTCGGCGCAGAACTCCATCGCGAAGCGGGCCTGCGCCGCCATGTCGACGGTGTCGTCGAAGACGACGACGCCGCCGTGCCCGAGCATCGCCCCGGCCTCGGCGAGGGCCTCGTAGTCCATCGGCAGGTCGAACCGCGCCTCCGGCAGATACGCGCCGAGCGGCCCGCCGACCTGCACGGCGCGCACGGGGCGGCCGCTCAGGGTGCCGCCGCCGTAGTCCTCGATCAGCTCGCGCAGGGTGATGCCGAAGGCGGTCTCGACGATGCCGCCGCGCTTGATGTTGCCGGCGAGCTGGAAGACCTGGGTGCCGCGGGAGCGGCCGACGCCGAGGTCCTGGTACGCCTTGGCGCCGTCGGCGAGGACGACGGGGACGGTGGTGAGGGTGAGGACGTTGTTCACGACGGTCGGTTTGCCGAAGAGGCCCTCGACGGCGGGGATCGGGGGCTTCGCACGGACCATGCCGCGCTTGCCCTCCAGGCTCTCCAGCATGGAGGTCTCCTCGCCGCAGATGTACGCACCTGCGCCGACGCGGATGTGCAGGTCGAAGTCGAGCGACGAGCCGAGGATGCCGGTGCCGAGCCAGCCGCGCCCGCGCGCGATGTCGATCGCGGCGCCCATCGTGGCAATGGCGTCGGGGTACTCGGAGCGGATGTAGAGGTAGCCCTCGCGGGCGCCGACTGCGTGGGCGGCGATCGTCATGCCCTCGATGAGGAGGAACGGGTCGCCCTCCATGACCATGCGGTCGGCGAAGGTGCCACTGTCGCCCTCGTCGGCGTTGCAGCAGATGAACTTCAGGTCGTCGGTGCAGTCGAGGACCGTCTTCCACTTGATGCCCGCAGGGAATCCGGCGCCGCCGCGGCCACGCAGGCCGGAGTCGGTGACCTCGGTGACGACGTCCGCGGGCGTCATCTCCAGGGCCGCGCGCAGCCCTTGCAGGCCGCCGTGGGCCTCGTAGTCCTCGGGCGAGAGCGGGTCGGTGACGCCGACGCGGGCGAAGGTGACGCGGTTCTGCCGTGCCAGCCACGGGAGTTGGCCGACGGGGCCGAGCCGCAGCGGGTGCTCGCCGCCGTCGAGCAGGCCGGCGGCGAGGAGGTCCGGGACGTCGTCGGGGGTGACCGGTCCGTAGCCGATGCGGCCCTCGGGGGTCACGACCTCGACGAGGGGTTCGAGCCAGAGCAGTCCGCGCGAACCGTTGCGGACGACGTCGACGTCCAATTCGCCTTCGAACACGGCGCGTTGGAGTTGCTGCGCCACCTCGTCCGCGCCGACGGAGCGGGCCGCCGCGTCGCGCGGAACGTAGACGGTCGTCGTGTTGTCGGAAGTCACGTTGCCGGAAGTCACCTCTCACACCGTCCCGTTGAGCAGCGCGCCGAGCCGGGCCGGCGTCACGCGTCCGTGCAGCTTCCCGTTCGCCTCCACCGAGGGGCCGAGCGCGCAGTTGCCGAGACAGAAGACCTGCTCGACGGTGACACCGCCGTCGGCGCTCGTGTCGCCGAGCGTCAGGCCCGACTCCCGTACGTGGCTCACCAGCCGGTCCGCGCCCAGGGCCTGGCAGGCCTCGGCGCGGCAGATGCGGACGGTGGAGCGGCCCGCGGGCTCGCGGCGGAAGTCGTGGTAGAAGGTCACCACCCCGTGGACGTCGGCCCGCGAGAGGTTGAACTCGTCGGCGAGGACGGGGATCGCCTCCTGCGGTACGCACCCCAACTCGGCCTGTACGTCGTGGAGCACGGGCAGCAGCGCGCCGCGCTCGCCGCGGTGCGCGGATGCCGCCCTCCTGACCACGCTCTCGACCGACACGTCCGTCCCGCTGGTCGTCATGATCGCTCCGCCTTCCGTCGTGCGGGCCTCCGGCGGGGGTGCAGAAGACCCCGGCGCTACCCCATACAGACTTCTGTATACAGAAGCCCGGTGTAAAGGAGCGGGACGAAATCGAGCGGAGTCGATCGGCCGACTTCCGTACACCGGGCCGGTGTTCACGAGGCCACGAGCACGGGCTCCTGGTCCGTCACGGCGGCCAGTCCGGTCAGCCACGGCAGCACGATGTCCCGCACCAGCCGCTCGCCGCCCCCGTCCTCGCCGAGCAGCGCCGAGGCGGGTACGCGCACGGGGTCGGCGCAGACCGTCGAGGTCGCGCTGCCACGCGGTCCCGGCCCGGCCGCCCGGGCGGGCACGTACAGATCGGGGGCGTGGGCCGGGACCAGCCACAGGCTCCGCCCGCCCGAACCGGTTCCGGACGGTCCGCTCGACCAGAGGTAGCTGTCGGCCTCGCCGGCGGCCACCACCTGGTGCTTGCGGCCTCGCAGGGTGACGACCTCGCCGGTGCGGCGGGCCGCAGGACCGGGCCCGTCGTCCTCCAGGGCCAGCGAGCACAGATGGCGCCCGGCGGCGATCTCGGAGCGCACCCAGGCGCCGCCGTACGCCTCGACGACGGCCACCGCCGCGTAGTGCGAGCGGAGCACGGTCGCGGCGGCCGGGCAGACGCGGGCGACGCGGTCCACGACATCGGCGGCCTCGGTCAATCCCCTTCCACCGCCGCCGAGTTCGGGGGCGACGGTGAGGCCGAGGAGGCCGGCGCGGCCGAGCGCGGTGACTCCGGACCGCGGGAATCTGCCTTGCGTACGGGCCGGTTCGCCGCCGGCTGCGACGGCGCCTGTCAGGACGTGAGCGAGTGCGGTGCGGTACGACACGGGGCGACCCCCTCGTCAGTGAAGTATGAGCTGCCACGATGTGGCGCAGTAATTGCATACAGTATTCCGTCGTACTCCCCCGGGGCCAGAGGTGTGCACGGTTGAGTTTCAACTCCCTTGAATTCAGGCCGATTTACCCGGCACGCACGGCGAGGCCGCGGCCGGCCCGGGTGACTGACTCACCGGGCAGGCCGCGGCGGACCGGGCCGACGGGGCGGGGCGGGGCTACGCGGTGATCTCCCGCAGCAGCCCCGTCCGTACGTCGAAGACGAACCCGCGGACGTCGTCGGTGTGCGGCAGGAAGGGCGACGTGCGCACCTTCCGCAGGGACTGCCGCACGTCCTGGTCGACGTCGGTGAAGCCCTCCACCGCCCATGTCGGCCGCTGCCCGACCTCTCGCTCCAGCTCGTGCCGGAACTCCTCGGTCAGGGACTGGAGTCCGCAGCCGGTGTGGTGGATGAGCACCACGCTGCGGGTGCCGAGCGCCCGCTGGCTGATGGCCAGCGAGCGGATGGTGTCGTCGGTGACCACACCGCCGGCGTTGCGGACGGTGTGGCAATCGCCGAGTTCCAGGCCGAGCGCGGCGTGCAGGTCGAGCCTGGCGTCCATGCAGGCGACGACGGCCACTTCGAGGACCGGGCGGGCGTCCATGCCGGGATCGGTGAACGCGGCGGCGTACCGTTCGTTCGCCTCGACGAGGCGGTCGACCACGGTGCCGCCCATCTCAGATGACGCCCTGCTCGGCGAGCTGGGCCAACTCCGCCGGGTCCAGGCCGAGTTCGTCGGCGTAGATGTCGGAGTTGTGCTCGCCCAGGAGCGGGGAGCCGGAGATGGTGGTCGGCGAGTCGGAGAGCTTGAGCGGGTTGCCGACCGTCATGTACGAGCCGCGCTGGGGGTGTTCGACCTCGACGACCATCTCGTTGGCGCCCAGCGACTCGTCCTCGATGATCTCCTTGGTGGAGAGGATCGGGCCGCAGGGGATGTTGTGGGCGTTGAGCTTGTCCAGGACCTCCCACTTGGGAAGCGTCGAGGACCACTCCTCGATGAGCTGGAACATCTTGTTCAGCTTCGGAAGGCGGGCCTCCGGGGTCGACCACTCCGGGTCGTCCGCCATCTCCGGCCGGCCTATCAGCTCGGCTATCGGCTTCCAGCCGACCGGCTGGACGATGACGTAGACGTAGTCGTTGGGGCCGCCGGGCGCGCACTTGACGGCCCAGCCGGGCTGTCCGCCGCCGGAGGCGTTGCCGGAGCGCGGGACCTCGTTGCCGAAGCCCTCGTTCGGGTACTCCGCCAACGGGCCGTGCGCCAGGCGCTGTTGGTCGCGCAGCTTGACGCGGCACAGGTTGAGCACCGAGTGCTGCATGGCGACATTGACCCGCTGCCCGCGCCCGGTGCTCTCGCGCTGGAACAGTGCCGCCAGGATGCCGGCGACGGTGTGGATACCCGTCCCCGAGTCGCCGATCTGCGCGCCCGTGGCCGTCGGAGGACCGTCCTCGAAGCCCGTGGTGGCCATCGAGCCGCCCATGGCCTGGGCGACGACCTCGTAGGCCTTGAAGTTGGTGTAGGGGCCCTCGCCGAAGCCCTTGATGGAGGCGTAGATGATGCGGGGGTTGATCTCCTGGATGCGGTCCCAGGTGAAGCCCATCCGGTCGACGGCGCCCGGGCCGAAGTTCTCCACCATGACGTCCGAGCGGCGGATCAGCTCCGTGAGGATCTCCTTGCCGCGCTCGGACTTGGTGTTCAGGGTGATGCTCCGCTTGTTGGAGTTGAGCATCGTGAAGTAGAGGGAGTCGACGTCCGGGATGTCACGCAGTTGTTTACGCGTGATGTCACCGGTCGGCGCCTCCAGCTTGACGACGTCCGCACCGAGCCACGCCAGCAACTGCGTCGCGGACGGACCCGACTGAACGTGCGTCATATCGAGGACACGCACGCCCTCAAGAGCCTTGGTCATGAACGACACCCCACCTCTCGCTTGCGCGTTCGGAGTTAAAAGGTCGGTACAGAGATCCGCACGACCCTGGACACTCAGCCACCCAGTGAGGGATAACGCTCTTCATACAGTATTCGTCGACTGTATGCAATAACCGGCGGCAGCATTCGTCTGCTTGCGGCCGCCGGGGCACAGGCCCGGAACACCGCACATGAAGCAACGAAGCTCTGTGAGGGAACGCCTGATATGACCTTGAACCACGACACAACGGAGCCGCACGCGTATCGCGAGGTCACCGACGCCCGCGGCCGCGTCTACCGCATCGGCGAGTCCGACCGCGACATCCTCGGCCACTCCCGGAAGTTGATGGTGTACCTGCCGTGGGTCGCCATGATGGGGATCAGCGTCTTCGAGTACGCCTACGGCTCCGCCGAGGACACCCTGTCCTCCGCGCACCACTGGACGCAGTCCAACACCTTCTGGATCCTCAGCATCTGGATCTTTTTCCAGGCCGGGGTCTCCTTCCCCGCCGGATGGCTGCGCGAGAAAGGGATTCTGACGGCCCGTCGGGCCATGTTCATCGGCTCGGGGATGTGCCTGATCGGGTTCCTCGCCCTCTCGCACATCCACAACGTGCTCGTCGCGATCCTCGGTTTCGGGGTCGTCGGCGGCATCGGCTCGGGGCTCATCTACTCGACCTGCGTCAACATGGTCGGCAAGTGGTTCCCCGAGCGCAAGGGCGGCAAGACGGGGTTCGTCAACGGCGGCTTCGCCTACGGTTCGCTGCCGTTCATCTTCATCTTCAACTACGCCTTCGACACGGGGAATTACCAGACCGTGCTCGACCTGGTCGGCCTGTACGTGATGGTCGTCGTGTTCGTCTGCGCCTTCTTCTTCAAGGACCCGCCGAAGAACTGGTGGCCCGCGGAGTTCGACCCGCTGGCCGGGCAGAGCGGCACCGGGAAGGGCGCCGCCAGCCTCGCCAAGAACCCGCCCGCCGTACGGCAGTTCACGCCCATGGAGGCCATCAGGACGGGCATGCTGCCGCTGATGTGGATCGCCCTCGTGATCAGTGCCGGTGTGTCGATCTTCGGCATCTCCTTCCAGGTCGACTACGCCAAGGAGGTCGGCTTCGGCCCGCTCGTCGCCGCCTCGTCGATGGGTGTCATGGCGGTCATCAACGGCGTCGGACGCGGCGTCGTGGGCTGGGCCTCCGACAAGTGGGGCCGCAAGCCGACGCTGGTGATGGTCATCCTGGTGCTCGGGCTCGCCCAGTTCGGTGTCATCTGGGCCGGCGACCTGCACAGCGAGGCGCTGTTCCTGGTCTTCGCGTTCCTCTCCGGCTTCGGCGGCGGCGCGTTCTACCCGCTGTTCGCGGCGCTCACGCCGGACTACTTCGGCGAGAACTACAACGCCTCCAACTACGGCCTGGTGTACAGCGGCAAGCTGGTCAGCGGCCTGTTCGGCGGCGGCATGGGCTCCATGGTGGTCTCCGCGTGGGGCTACAACGGCGCCTACGCGCTGGCCGGCGGGACCTCGCTGATCGCCGCGGTCATCGCGATGACGCTGCACCAGCCGGGCCGCCCGAAGAAGGGCAGCCCGGCCGCGGTGCCGCAGCCGCAGGCGGCGACCTGAGACACCCTCCCGCGCGAGGTGGTGGCCCGGCGCGGGTCACTGCCTCGCACGCTGGTGGTACGACTTGCGCGTGTGCTCGGTGTGCGCGCGCATGACCTCCGCCGCGCGGCCCTCGTCCCGGTCCGCGAGCGCCGCGATCAGCTCGCGGTGCTCCGCCCAGGACTGGTGGCCGCGCTGCCGCGCCACCGGCGTGTAGTACCAGCGCACCCGGCGGTCGACCTGCGCGGCCAGCTCCGCGAGCACCTCATTGGCCGCCAACTCCATGACGGTTCCGTGCAGTTGCGCGTTGAGCGCGACCGCCGCCTCCACGTCGTCCGCCGCGACCGCCCGCTCCCCCGCCTCGCACAGTTCCTCCAGCGCGGCGACCGCGGCGGCGTCGGCCCTCCCCGCGGCGAGCCGTACGGCCTCGGTCTCCAGGAGTTGGCGGACCGTCAGGAGCTGGTCCGCCTCGTCCTCGGTCGGCTCGTGCACGAACGCGCCCTGCGCGGGCCGCAGATCGACCCACCCCTCGGTGCTGAGCCGTTGCAGCGCCTCCCGTACGGGCTGTCGCGACACCCCGAGCTGCGCCGCGAGCTCCGTCTCGACGAGGTGGGCGCCCGGCGGCAGGGTGCGGGTGATGATGAGTTCGAGGAGCGCGCCGTAGACCCGCTCGCGCAGCGGTCCCGGCCGGTCCAGCTTGGGCACCGTGCCCTGCGGCAGTCCTGCGGTCGGCAACATCGCGGCCCCTTCCGTCCTGCGTCCACGGCTTCTCGACCCACGCTTCCCGCATGGGAATTGTCGTAGTTCTTGCCGAGCGCAATCCCAGCCTGTACACAATATCCCGTCGACACATCGTGTGCGCGGGGCGAGCGACAACTCGCCCCGCGGCACGGCGGCGGGGTCCACGAGCGGCGGGGAGCGCCCCCTGCGCCGTGCGGGGCCCCGCCGCAGCTGCGACGGGGCCCGCCAGGGTGTCAGCCGGTGTTCGGCATCAGGTGGTACTCGGGGAAGTTGCCCGGCAGCCGCTCCCCCGCCGGCCCTTCGGTGACCGCGCGGACCAGGAGCTCGCCGCCCACGAACGCGCCGCGCCACGACGCCCCGAACCCGCCGAACAGCTCGTCCCGGTCCCCGCGCGAACGCGGTTTGCCGTGGCCGACCTTGAACGCCCGGATCTGCGGGGCGAGTCGCTCGTATGTCGCCTCGTCGTCGGTGGAGAGCGTGGCGACGAGGGCGCCGTTGGACGCGTTCATCGCCGCGAGGAGTTCCGCCTCCGTGTCGACGAGCACGATGGTGTCGACCGGACCGAACGGCTCGGCGTGGTGCAGCGGCGAGGACGGCGGCGGGCCGAGGAGCGTCACCGGATGCACGTACGCGCCGGTGTCCTGTCCCGGCAGGAACAGCGCCGGGTCGGCCTTGGAGCGGTGCAGCGGGACGGCCCCGCGGTCGATCGCCTCCGCGACCTGGTCGTGCAGCTCCTTCGCCTTCGCCGCGTTGATCAGCGGCCCGAAGTCCAGGGCGGGGTACGGGTCTTCGGGGTGCTCGACGGCCAGCGGGTGGCCGACGCGCAGGGTGCGTACGGCGGGCAGGTAGGCGGCGAGGAAGTCGTCGAAGGCCTCGCGCTGGACGACGAACCGGGGGTAGGCGGTGCAGCGTTGCTTCCCGTAGTCGAAGAGTTTCGGGATCGCGGCCGTCAGCTTGTCCCAGTCGGTGAAGTTCCAGATGCCCCAGGTGTTGAGGCCCTCCTGCTCCAGGATGTGCCGCTTGCCGAGGTCGGCGACGTCCGTGGCGACGGCCGCACCGGTGTCCCGGCCGCCGACGAAGGACACGCAGCCGATCTCGGGTGCCCGCACGAGCGCCTCGGAGAGCTGTCCGCCGCTGCCGCTGACCAGCGTGACCGGGATGCCCTCGCGGGCGGCCAGGGCGCAGGCCAGGGTGAGGCAGGACACGCCGCCGTCGGTCGGTGTCTTGGCGATGACCGCGTTGCCGGCCAGCGCCTGGACCAGCATGGCGTGCACGAGCACGCTCATCGGGTAGTTCCAGCTCGCGATGTTGGACACCGGTCCCGCCAGCGGGGTGCGCTCGGCCAGCATCTCGTCGATGCCGTCGACGTACCAGCGCACGCCGTCGATGGCGCGGTCCACGTCGGCCTGCGCGAGCCGCCACGGCTTGCCGATCTCCCAGACCAGGAGCAGGGCGAGGAGTTCGCGGTGCTCGGTGAGCGCGTCGAGGGTCGCGGCGACGCGGGCGCGGCGCTCGGGCAGCGGGACGTGCCGCCAGGCACGGTGCTGGTCGAGGGAGGCGCGCACGGCCTGGTGGGCGGTGTCGGCGTCGAGGCGGGGCGGGCCCGCGATGGGGCTGCCGTCGACGGGGCTGGTGGCGGGCAGGGCGCGGCCGTCGGCCTGCCAGGCGCCGTTCCACAGGTTCAGGACGCGGTCGCCCTGGAAGGCCTCGGGGGCGACGGCGAGGCAGCGCTGCCAGGCGTCGGACCAGGACGTTCCGGATTTGAGGGTGATTGCCATTGTTCGGTCTCCGCTCACGGTGCACAGTCGGGGCGGGTCTTCATGGCTGGTGGTGCTGTATGGCTGGTGGTGCCGTATGGCTGGTGGTGCTGTGGACGGGAGGTGCCCGGCGGACACCTCCCGTATGCCAGGAACCGTACGGGGATGGTGAGTTGACGCCTATGAGAAGCGTCACTGCCCGTCGGCGAGGCGGTCCAGGACGAGCCGGGCCGTCTCCGTCGGCGTGGCGCCGACGCGGACGCCGACCGCCTCCAGGGCCTCCTTCTTGGCCTCGGCGGTACCCGAGGAGCCGGAGACGATGGCGCCGGCGTGGCCCATCGTCTTGCCCTCGGGCGCGGTGAACCCGGCGATGTAGCCGACGACGGGCTTGGTGACGTGCTCGCGGATGTGGACGGCCGCCCGCTCCTCGGCGTCGCCGCCGATCTCCCCGATGAGCACGATGAGTTCGGTCTCGGGGTCGGCCTCGAACGCTTCGAGGCAGTCGATGTGGGTGGTGCCGATGACGGGGTCGCCGCCGATGCCGACGCACGTCGAGAAGCCGATGTCGCGCAGCTCGTACATGAGTTGATAGGTGAGGGTGCCGGACTTGGAGACGAGTCCGATGCGGCCCGGCTTGGTGATGTCGGCCGGGATGATGCCCGCGTTCGAGGCGCCGGGCGAGATGAGGCCGGGGCAATTGGGGCCGATGACACGGGTGCCCCGCTGCTTCGCGTACGCGTGGAAGGTGACGGCGTCGTGCACCGGGATGCCCTCCGTGATGACGACCGCGAGGGGGATGCCCGCGTCGGCCGCCTCGGTCACGGCGTCCTTGGCGAAGGCGGGCGGCACGAAGACGACGGTGACGTCGGCTCCGGTGGCCGCCATGCCCTCGGCGACGCTGCCGAAGACCGGGATGTCGCGCCCTTCGAGGTCGACGCCGCGCCCGGCCTTGCGGGGGTTGACGCCGCCGACGATGTTCGTGCCGGCCTGGAGCATGCGGCGGGTGTGCTTCATGCCCTCGGCGCCGGTCATGCCCTGGACGAGGACCTTGCTCTCCTGCGTGAGGTAGATGGCCATGTCCCGGCTCCTTAAAGGGGGTTGGGGGCGAGGGCGAGATCGGCGGCCTGGCGCGCGGCGCCGTCCATGGTGCTGGCCTGTCCGACCAAAGGGTGCGCGCGCTCTTCGAGGATGGCCCGGCCGCGCGCGGCGTTGTTGCCGTCGAGGCGGACGACGAGTGGCTTGGTCAACTGGACGTGTTCCAGGGCCTGGACGATGCCGTCGGCGACCGCGTCGCAGGCGGTGATGCCGCCGAAGACGTTGACGAAGACGGACTTCACTGCCGGGTCGGAGAGGATGACGTCGAGGCCGTCCGCCATGATCTGGGCGGAGGCGCCGCCGCCGATGTCGAGGAAGTTGGCGGGCTTCGCGCCGCAGCCGGCGACGACGTCGAGGGTGGACATGACGAGCCCGGCGCCGTTGCCGATGATGCCGACCTCGCCGTCGAGCTTCACGTAGTTGAGCCCCTTGGCCGCGGCCCGGGCCTCCAGCGGCTCTTCGTGCGCGGCCTCCTGCTCTCCCCAACGGGCGTTGCGGAAGCGGGCGTTGTCGTCGAGGGTGACCTTGCCGTCGAGCGCGAGGATCTGCCCCTGCGTGGTGCGCACGAGCGGGTTCACCTCGACGAGCAGTGCGTCCTCGCGGGTCAGTACGTTCCACAGGCGGACGAGGACGTCGACGGTCTGCGGCGGGAGCACCGCCGCCTCGGCGATGCGGGCCGCGACGGCCGAGGTGACGCCGACGGCCGGGTCGACGGGGATCCGGGCCACGGCCTCGGGCCGGGTGGCGGCGACCTCCTCGATGTCCATGCCGCCCTCGGCGGAGGCGATGGCGAGGAAGGTGCCGGCCGCGCGGTCGAGGACGTAGGAGACGTAGAACTCGCTGTCGATGTCGACCGGTTGGGCCAGCATCACCTTGCGGACGGTGTGGCCCTTGATGTCCATGCCGAGGATCTGGCGCGCCGTCAGTTCGGCGGCGGCCGGGTCGGCGGCGAGCTTGACGCCGCCCGCCTTGCCGCGACCGCCCGTCTTGACCTGCGCCTTGACGACGACGCGGCCGCCGAGTCGGCGCGCGAACTCGCGGGCCTCCTTGGCGGATTCGGTGACCTCGGCCCGCGGGACGGGGATGCCGTGCTCCGCGAACAGGTCCCTCGCCTGGTGTTCGTACAGGTCCATTTTGCGGCTCCTGTCTGGGTTCCTGCTTCAGCCGCTGATTCGGCTACGGAAAGGAAAAGTGCTGCACGCCCCCTGGACACCACCCACTCAATGCGGGATACCAGTTTTCATACAGTATTCGGCGACTGTATGCAATGTACGAGTCGCCGGTGGACCGACCGTGGACCAGTAGCGAGGTGAGTCGTTCGTGACCAAGGCACTCGAGGGTGTGCGCGTCCTGGACATGACCCATGTCCAGTCAGGCCCATCCGCCACGCAGATGCTGGCGTGGCTGGGTGCGGACGTCGTCAAACTGGAGGCGCCGACCGGTGACATCACGCGCAAGCAACTGCGTGACATCCCGGACGTCGACTCCCTCTACTTCACGATGCTCAACTGCAACAAGCGGAGCATCACCCTGAACACCAAGACGGAGCGCGGCAAGGAGCTGCTGACCGAACTGATCCGCCGCAGCGATGTGCTGGTGGAGAACTTCGGCCCCGGCGCCGTCGACCGGATGGGCTTCACCTGGGACCGCATCCAGGAGATCAACCCCCGCATCATCTACGCCTCCATCAAGGGCTTCGGCGAGGGCCCCTACACCAACTTCAAGGCCTACGAGGTCGTCGCCCAGGCCATGGGCGGCTCGATGTCGACCACCGGCTTCGAGGACGGACCACCTCTCGCGACCGGC
The DNA here is from genome assembly GCF_049844455.1 of Streptomyces fractus. Taxonomy (NCBI): domain Bacteria; kingdom Bacillati; phylum Actinomycetota; class Actinomycetes; order Kitasatosporales; family Streptomycetaceae; genus Streptomyces; species Streptomyces fractus. Next base: position 2,106,673 of record NZ_JBMYHI010000002.1, read on the forward strand.
GCGCAGATCGGCGACTCCGGCACCGGTATCCACACCGTCGCCGGCATCCTGGCCGCGCTCTTCCAGCGCGAGAACACGGGCCGCGGGCAGCGCGTCAACGTCGCCATGCAGCACGCGGTCCTCAACCTGTGCCGCGTGAAGCTGCGCGACCAACAACGCCTCACCCACGGCCCGTTGGCGGAGTACCCGAACGAGGACTTCGGCGACGAGGTCCCGCGCTCCGGCAACGCCTCCGGCGGCGGACAGCCCGGCTGGGCCGTCAAGTGCGCGCCCGGCGGACCCAACGACTACGTCTACGTCATCGTCCAGCCGGTCGGCTGGAAGCCGCTCACCGAGCTGATCGGGCGGCCCGAACTCGCCGAGGACGTCGACTGGGCCACACCCGAGGCCCGCCTTCCGAAGCTGAACAAGATGTTCCAGCTCATCGAGGAGTGGTCCTCGACGCTTCCCAAGTGGGAGGTCCTGGACAAGCTCAACGCCCACAACATCCCCTGCGGCCCGATCCTCTCCACCAAGGAGATCATCGAGGACGAGTCGCTGGTGGCCAACGAGATGGTCGTCGAAGTGCCGCACTCCGGACGCGGCTCCTTCAAGACCGTCGGTTCCCCTCTCAAGCTCTCCGACTCCCCCGTCGACGTCACCTCCTCCCCGCTGCTCGGCGAGCACAACGCGGAGGTCTTCATCGGTGAACTCGGCCTCGGGGACGAAGAGTTGCGTCTGCTCAAGTCGAACGGAGTGATCTGATTGATGGCCGAGGAACGTGAGCTCAAGGTACGAGCGCTGCTCGACACCGTACGGGCCGAGGGACGTACAGCGCTCACCGCGCCCGAGGGAAAGGTGATCGCCGACGCGTACGGCATCGCCGTCCCCGGCGAGGAGCTCGCGACCGATGCCGACCAGGCGGTCGCCGCGGCGGCCCGCTTCGGCGGACCCGTGGTGCTCAAGATCGTCTCACCCGACATCCTGCACAAGACCGACGCCGGCGGTGTCATCGTCGGCGTGGAGGGCGAGAGCGCCGTCCGGGAGGCGTACCAGCGGATCGTCGACAACGCGCACGCATACGACTCCGACGCGCACATCACCGGCATCCAGGTGCAGGAGCTGCTGCCCACCGGGCCCGACGCCCAGGAGGTCATCGTCGGGTCCGTCACCGACCCGACCTTCGGCAAGGTCGTCGCCTTCGGGCTCGGCGGCGTACTCGTCGAGGTACTCAAGGACGTCACCTTCCGGCTCGCGCCGGTGTCGGCGGACGAGTCACTCGACATGCTCGACTCCATCAAGGCGGCGGAGGTGCTGCGCGGTGTGCGCGGCGCCAAGGGCGTCGACCGGGAGGCGCTGGCCGAGCAGATCCGCCGGGTGTCGCAGCTTGTCACGGAGTTCCCGGAGATAGCCGAGGTCGACCTCAACCCGGTGATCGCGACCCCGACGGGCGCGCTCGCCGCCGACATCCGCGTCATCCTCGCCGAGGGTGAGCAGAAGAAGCGGCGCACCTACACGCGCGAGGAGATCCTGACCTCCATGCGGCGGCTGATGGAGCCGCGCTCCGTCACCGTGATCGGTGCCTCGAACGAGCAGGGCAAGATCGGCAATTCGGTGATGCGCAACCTCATCGACGGCGGCTTCTCCGGCGAGATCCACCCGGTGAACCCGAAGGCCGACGACATCCTCGGCCGCAAGGCGTACAAGAGCGTCACGGACGTCCCCGGCGACGTGGACGTGGCCATCTTCGCGATCCCCGCCAAGTTCGTGGCATCGGCCCTCGAGGAGGTCGGCCGCAAGGGCATCCCCAACGCGGTGCTGATCCCCTCCGGGTTCGCCGAGACCGGCGAACAGGAGCTCCAGGACGAGATCGTGGCCATCGCGGAGCGGCACGGGGTGCGACTGCTCGGGCCGAACATCTACGGCTACTACTCGACGTGGCAGGACCTGTGCGCCACGTTCTGCACGCCGTACGACGTGAAGGGCGGCGTCGCCCTCACCAGTCAGTCCGGTGGCATCGGCATGGCCATCCTGGGCTTCGCGCGCACCACGAAGACGGGTGTCTCGGCGATCGTCGGGCTCGGCAACAAGTCGGACCTCGACGAGGACGACCTGCTCACCTGGTTCGGCGAGGACCCCAACACCGACTGCATCGCGATGCACTTGGAGGACCTCAAGGACGGGCGCGCCTTCGTGGAGGCCGCGCGCGCCACCGTGCCGAAGAAGCCGGTCGTCGTCCTCAAGGCGGGGCGTACGGCGGCGGGCGCGAAGGCGGCCGGTTCGCACACGGGCGCGCTCGCGGGCGACGACGCCGTGTACGACGACATCCTCAAGCAGGCCGGTGTCATCCGGGCGCCCGGCCTCAACGACATGTTGGAGTACGCGCGGGCGCTGCCGGTGCTTCCGACGCCCAAGGGCGACAACATCGTCATCATCACGGGGGCCGGCGGCTCGGGTGTGCTGCTGTCGGACGCCGTGATGGACAACGGGCTCGAACTCATGGAGATCCCGGCCGACTTGGACGCCGCCTTCCGCAAGTTCATCCCGCCGTTCGGCGCCGCGGGCAACCCGGTCGACATCACGGGCGGCGAGCCTCCGTCGACGTACGAGGCGACGATCCGGCTCGGTCTGGAGGACCCGCGGATCCACTCGCTGGTGCTCGGCTACTGGCACACCATCGTCACCCCGCCCATGGTGTTCGCGGAGGTGACGGCGCGCGTCGTCCAGGAGTTCCGGGAGCGCGGCATCGAGAAGCCCGTGGTGGCCTCGCTGGCCGGCGACGTCGAGGTCGAGGAGGCGTGCCAGTACCTCTTCGACCGGGGTGTCGTCGCGTACCCGTACACGACCGAGAAGCCCGTCGCGGTGCTCGGCGCCAAGTACAAGTGGGCCCGCGCGGCAGGGAAGTTGGGGGGCGGTCGATGAGGTAGACGACCGACGGATCCGGTCGGCGGTGTGCGCCGACCGGACCCAGGCCCCGTGCGCACACGGAAGAAATTTGGACAGGGGGCGCTGCCCAGATCTTTCGACGCAAGGGAAACGACCGACATGACAACAACCGATCTGCCGAGTTCCGTCCCCTACAGGGAGGTGACGGACGCCAACGGCCGGATGTACCGCGTTGGCGAGAGCGACATCGACATCATGGGTCGCGGACGCAAGTGGATGGTCATCCTGCCCTGGGTGGGCATGATGGGCATCTCCTCCGCGGAGTACGCGTTCGCGTCCGCAGAGGACACCCTGCACACCGCGCACAACTGGAACAGCGGACACATCTTCTGGATGATGACCGTCTGGGTGTTCTTCCAGGCGGCCGTGGCCATGCCCGCGGGCAGGCTGCGCGAGAGCGGCAAACTACCGGCCCGCTGGGCCATGATGCTCGGCGCCGCGGGAACCTTCCTCGGCTATCTGTCGCTGGCCTTCGCACCGCACGTCATCGTCGCCTACATCGGCTTCAGTGTCTTCAGCGGTATGGGCGCCGGCATGGTGTACGCGACCTGCGTCAACATGGTCGGCAAGTGGTATCCGGAGCGCAGGGGCGGCAAGACGGGCTTCGTCAACGGCGGTTTCGCCTACGGCTCGGTCCCGTTCGTGTTCCTGTTCACCGGGTTCATGGACCTGACCAACTTCCGTTGGGTGCTGGTCTCGGTGGGTGTCCTGCTGGCCACGATGGTCGCCGTCGCGGGCTCCTTCTTCAAGGACCCGCCGAAGAACTGGTGGCCTGCGAACATCGACCCGCTCAACCCTCCGGAGGACCCGCGGGCCCGCCGGTCGCTGGAGAAGAACCCGCCGGCCGTCAAGCAGTACACCCCCATGGAGGCATGGAGGACCGGCCGGGTCGCGCTGATGTGGTTCTGCCTGGCCTGTACGTCGGGTGTGAACATCTTCGGCATCGCCTTCCAGGTCGACATCGGCAAGGAAGCGGGCTTCGCGGGCGGCATCGTGGCGACCGCGATGTCACTCAAGGCGGTCGTCAACGGCACCGGCCGCGGTGTCATCGGCTGGCTGTCCGACCGCTACGGCCGCAAGCAGTGTCTGCTGGCGGTCTGCTTCATCCTGGGCCTCGCCCAGTTCGGCATCATCTGGTCGGCCTCGGAGCAGATCCTCGCGATGTTCCTGATCTTCTCCGCGATCTCCGGCTTCGGTGGCGGCGCGATCTTCCCGATGTTCGCGGCCCTGACCGCGGACTACTTCGGTGAGAACAACAACGCCACCAACTACGGAATGGTCTACAGCTCCAAGCTCGTCTCAGGGCTCGGCGCGGGCATGGGGTCCGTCGTCGTCGGCGCCTGGGGGCACTCCGGTGCGTTCATCCTGGCCGGCTGCATCTCGTTCTTCGCCGGCTTCGTGGCCATCTTCCTGTCCCCGCCCGGTAGGCCCAAGAAGCGTGGGATCCACCCCAACCCACAACCCCTTGGTGAGGAGATGGCTTGATATGACGGCGGAACCTGTCTCCGCTAGCAATACGGCACCGGCTTCGGGGAGCCGGTACCGAGAGATCACCGATGAGCACGGCCGGATCTATCGCGTGGGCGAGACCGACCGCGACATCCTCGGCCACTCCCGCAAGTTCATGGTGTACCTGCCATGGGCCGCGATGATGGCCATCAGTGTCTTCGAGTACGCCTACGGGTCCGCCGAGGACACGTTGTCCTCCGCGCACGGCTGGACGCAGTCCAACACCTTCTGGATCCTGAGCGTCTGGGTGTTCTTCCAGGCAGGTGTGGCGTTCCCGGCCGGCTGGCTGCGGGAGAAGGGCATCATGCCGGCGCGGCGCGCCATGTACGTCGGCGCCTTCATGTGCCTGTTCGGTTTCCTGGCCCTGTCGCACCTGCACAACGTGTGGCTGGCCATCATCGGATTCGGCGTGATCGGCGGGCTCGGCTCCGGGTTCGTGTACGCGACCTGTATCAACATGGTCGGCAAGTGGTACCCGGAGCGCAAAGGCGGCAGGACAGGTTTCGTCAACGGAGGCTTCGCCTACGGCTCGCTTCCGTTCATCTTCATCTTCAACTACGCCTTCGACACGTCGAACTACCACCGGGTGCTCGACATGATCGGCGTGTACGTGCTGGTCGTGGTGCTGGTGTGTGCGTTCTTCTTCCGGGACCCGCCGAAGAACTGGTGGCCCTCGGAGGTCGACCCGCTCGCCAAGTCGGGCAAGAGCGGGGCCGCTCTCACCAAGAACCCGCCCGCCGTACGGCAGTTCACACCCATGGAGGCCATCAAGACCGGCCAGCTGCCCCTGATGTGGCTCAGCCTGGTCCTCACGGCAGGTGTGTCGATCTTCGGCATCTCCTTCCAGGTCGACTTCGCCAAGGAGGTCGGCTTCGGTCCGCTCGTCGCCGCCTCGTCGATGGGTGTCATGGCTGTCATCAACGGCGTCGGCCGTGCCGTTGTCGGCTGGATGTCGGACCTGTGGGGCCGCAAGGCGAGCCTGATCCTCGTGATCGTCGTCCTGGGTCTCGCCCAGTTCGGCATCATCTGGGCGGGCGACATCCACAGCGAGGCCCTGTTCCTGGTCTTCGCGTTCCTGTCCGGCTTCGGCGGCGGTGCGTTCTACCCGATGTTCGCGGCGCTGACCCCGGACTACTTCGGGGAGAACTTCAACGCCACCAACTACGGCCTGGTGTACAGCGGCAAGCTCATCAGCGGCCTGTTCGGCGGCGGCCTCGGCTCGATGGTGGTCGGCGCCTGGGGCTACAACGGGGCGTACGCCCTGGCCGGCGGGATCTCCATGCTGGCGGCGCTCGTGGCCCTGCTGCTGCGGCAGCCGGGGCGGAACGAGAAGGCGGTGTCATTGGCATGATCACGTAACACGTGTCCGTGACAGCTGAGTGGGGCCCGGCCGGGCGGCCGGGCCCCACTCATGCGCCGGGTCCTACTTCCGCAGGGCCGCGAGGTTGTCGTAGCCGATGCGGGCGTGGGTCAGGGACTGGGCGGGGTCGGTGGAGCTGGGCGCGTTGTCCTGCTCGACCATGGGGTTGTGGTAGTTGCGGGCGCCGACCCGCTTGAAGAACGTCCGGTAGTCGATGACACCTTCGCCGAAGGGCACCATGTCGTAGCCCATGCCGTTGGTGTCGTTGCGGGTGCCGTCCTTCGCGTGGAAGAGCGGGTAGCGCGCGTTGTGGGCGACGACGAGGGCGGCCGGGTCGAAGACCTTCTCGCGCGTGGAGCCGTCGTGCGCGGTGTAGGTGTGGAACTTGTACTGGGCCACGTGCGCCCAGAAGATGTCCATCTCCAGCCACACCGTCTTCGGGTCGCTGATCCGCAGGAAGTACTCGAGCTTGCGGATGCCGGAGCTGCGGGTCGGGCGGCCCTGGTCGTCGAGCGGCCCGCCGTCGGTGAGGAACCCGTACGCGGCGTCGTGGTTGTGCGTGTAGAGCTTGAGACCCGCGCGGTCGGCGATCCGCCCCAGCGCGTTCCACTTGTCGGCGGCGACGTCCCAGTCCGCCTTGTACGAGCTGCCGGTGGGGTCGCCGCCGGTGCCCATGTGGTCCATGCCGAGGATGTTCGCGATCTCCAGGTGCTTCTTGAACTGGTCGGTGTCGGCCTGCGTGAGCGGCCAGGACGACGGGATGAAGCCGTGGTTGCCCTGGGCGCGAAGACCGTACTCGTCGAGCCACGAACGCAGCAGCTTGGCGCCCTCGACGGACTCCAGGTTGGCGCCTCCTGGCGCGTTGGCGTGCTGGCCGTAGCCGGCGAACTCGACCTGCCGGTACCCGTAGCGGGCCAGCTCCTTGAACACCTCGCGGAAGCCGGAGGGCAGGTCGGTGCTGAGCGGGTCGCGGCCGGTGGCGTCGCGCACGGTGTAGAGGATGATGCCGCGCTTGTCGGCGGGGACGAGGCGGGTGCCGGGGCCGCCGCCTCCGGCCTTCGCGTTCGGCTGGGCGAGTGCGGGGGCCGCGCCGAAGACGGGTGCGGCGATGGCGGCGCCGGCTGCCGCGGTGCACGTGCTGAGGAAGCGGCGGCGGTTGATGCCGAGGCGGGTTCTGAGGGCGTCGTCGGGGCCGGCCGCTTCGTCGGGGCCGGGGGTGGTGGTGCGGGAGTCGGTCACGGGTGCCTTCTCTCGGTCCGGGTGTCTTGGCTGATCCGGGCGTTGTCAGTGGCGTGTGCTTCACTCTCTGTAACTGGTGCTGTTGCTCCTGCCAGTTCGAGGAGCAGGGCTTTCACATCGGTGGCCGCGACGCGGCCAGGGAACGCGTGGGGGGTGGAGCACAGGATGAGCGGACCTTCTTCCTCGCTCGCCGGGAGGCGGCCATGGCTGCCGCGAATAGGTGAGGCGTCCAGCGGGACGACCGCCATGCGGTAGCGCATGCCGAGCTTCTTGCGGGCGAGGGCGGTGGCCGCCTTGACCTTCACATAGGGGTCGAGGGGGTCCATGAAGAGTTCGACCGGGTCGTAGCCGGGTTTGCGGTGGATCTCGACGAGCTGCGCGAAGTCGGGCGCGCGGGCGTCGTCGAGCCAGTAGTAGTACGTGAACCAGGCGTCGGCGTCGGCGATGGCGACGAGTTCGCCGGAGCGCGGGTGGTCGAGGTGGTGCGCCTTCTTGCGCTCGTCGTCGAGGAGTCGCTCGATGCCGGGAAGCTCGGCGAGCGCCTCGCGGGTGGCGTCGAGGTCCTCGGGGCGGCGTACGTAGATGTGCGCGATCTGGTGGTCGGCGACGGCGAAGGCGCGCGATGCCATCGGGTCGAGGTACTCCATGCCGTCCTGCGTGTGCACCTCGAGCAGTCCGGCGCGGCGCAGCGCCCGGTTGATGTGGACGGGGCGGTCGGCGCGAGTGATGCCGTACTCGGACAGGGCGACGACGGTGCGGCCTTCGGCGCGGGCGTCGTCCAGGAGCGGTGCGAGGGCGGCGTCGAGATCGGCGGCGGCCTGGAGGGAGCGCGGGTCGTCGGGGCCGTAGCGCTGCAGGTCGTAATCGAGGTGCGGGAGGTAGCTCAGGATCAGGTCGGGGTGGCGGGTGGCCAGGACGTGGCGGGTGGCGTCGATGATCCACCGGCTGGAGACGAGGTCGGCGCCCGGACCCCAGAAGTGGAACAGGGGGAACGTGCCGAGTTTCTCGGTGAGTTCGTCGTGCAGGGCCGGGGGCCGGGTGTAGCAGTCGGGTTCCTTGCGGCCGTCGGCGTAGTAGACGGGACGGGGAGTGATGGTGATGTCGGTGTCGGCGCCCATGGCGTACCACCAGCAGATATTGGCGACCGTGTAGCCGGGGTGGGCGCGGCGGGCGGCGTCCCAGAGTTTGTCGCCGCCGACGAGGCCGTTGTGCTGGCGCCACAGCAGCACGTCACCGAGTTCGCGGAAGTACCAGCCGTTGCCGACGATGCCGTGCTCGGCGGGCATCGTGCCGGTCAGGAACGTGGACTGGGCGGCGCAGGTGACGGCGGGCAGCACGGTGCCGAGGGATGCCTTCGTGCCGGACTGGCCGATGCGCTTGAGGTGCGGCATGTGGTCGAGCAGGCGGGGGGTGAGGCCGACGATGTCGAGGACGAGGAGCGGGGTGGGACCGGTGCTGGGCGTGCCGGTCATGGCAGCTCCTTCAAGCCGAGGTCGGTCAACAGGTCGCGTGCCAGGGCGAGTTCAGCGGCGATCCCGTCGGCGAGCTGCTGGCGTCCGCGTGGGCGCAGGGCCGGCGGCAGGGCCTGCCAGGTGTAGGTCTCGACCTCCAGGTGGCGGGTGAGCGGGTGGGCCGTGCCGACGAGGCGGGTCAGCGTGTCCTTGAGGACGTCGAGCGTGGAGATGAGGGGCGCGGCGGGGGCCGCGTGCAGGGGGACGTGGAAGTGGGCGCGCCACGGCACGCCCCGCGGGAGTCGCCGCGGCTTGTCCTGTCCGGCGTCCGCCAGGGCTTCGCCCAGGTCGTCGACGCCGTGCAGGGTGCCGTCGGCGTGGGCGCGGGTCTGGTGCAGGAAGCGGGGTTCGTCGAACGCGGCGAGCGCCGAGCGGACTTCGGGCAGATGGGGGTGTTCGGCATGGAGGGCGGCGGAGAGCTGTGCCTTCACGACGGGGACGCGGGCCGCGGCCAGGGCGTCGAGCGCGGCGTCGGGTCGTTCGAAGGAGGTGGCGAGGTGGCAGGTGTCGAGGCACAGGCCGACGCGGTCGGTGCGGGCGATGTCGGTGAGGGGGCCGATGGCGTCGGCGGTGGTCTCGACGACGCAGCCGGGTTCGGGTTCCAGGCCGATGCGGATCGAGCGGCCGGTCAGCTCCTCGATGGTGTCGAGGCGTTCGGCGAGGGTGCGCAGGGCGGTGCGGGCCCGTTCGGCGCGCTGCGGGTCGTGGGCGGTGCGCCAGGCCAGCGGCAGGGTGGAGACGGTGCCCTCGGTGGCGTCGGCGGGCAGCAGGGCGCCGAGCAGCCGGGCCAGGTCGATGGTGTGGGTGAGGCGCTCCTGGTCGGCCCAGTCCGGTTTGTAGACGCGGTACTTGACCTCCGCGGCGCCGAAGCCCTCGTAGGGGAAGCCGTTGAGGGTGACGACCTCGAGGCCGCGCCGGTCGAGTTCGGAGCGCAGTCCGCGCAGGGCGGTGGGGTCGGTGATCAGGGCGCGGGCGGCGTCCCTCGCGAGCCACAGGCCGATGCCGAGGCGGTCCCTGCCGAGGCGTTTGCGCACGGGTTCGCAGTGGTCGCGCAGTTGGGCGAGGACGCCGTCGAGGGTCTCGGCGGGGTGCACGTTGGTGCAGTACGCGAGGTGGACGGTGGAGCCGTCGGGGTGCCTGAAGCGCATGCGTCACTCACCGCCGCGCAGGACCGAGTTGCCTTCGTGGGTGACGGTTTCCGCGGGTGGCACGTCGAGTCGCAGGCGGTCGCTGAGTCCGTAGAAGGCGACGGGGTTGCGCCACAGCACGTGGTCGACGTCGTCGTCGGTGAAGCCGGAGGCGAGCATGGCGTCGGCGACCTTGCGGGTCTTGAGCGGGTCGCTGTTGCCCCAGTCGGCAGCGGAGTTGACGAGGACCTTCTCCGGGCCGTGGACGCGCAGGATCTCCACCATCCGGGCCTCGTCCATCTTGGTGTCGGGGTAGACGGAGAAGCCGAGCCAGGCCCCGGAGTCCTTGGCCTCCTTGACGGTGGTCTCGTTGAGGTGGTCGACCAGGACGCGCTCGACGGGCAGCGCGGACTCGCGGACGACGTCGAGGGTGCGGCGCAGCCCTGCGAGCTTGTCGCGGTGCGGGGTGTGCACGAGGGCGGGCAGGCCGTGGTCCGCGGCCAGTTGGAGCTGGGCGGCGAGCGCGGTGTCCTCGGCGGCGGTCATCGAGTCGTAGCCGATCTCGCCGACGGCGACGACGTTGTCCTTCGCGAGGTAGCGGGGCAGCGTGTCGAGGACGGGGGTGCAGCGCGGGTCGTTCGCCTCTTTGGGGTTGAGGGCGATCGTGCAGTGGTGTGCGATGCCGTACTGGGCGGCGCGGAAGGGCTCCCAGCCCAGGAGGGAGTCGAAGTAGTCGTAGAAGGAGGCGGGCGAGGTGCGGGGCTGGCCGAGCCAGAAGGCCGGCTCCACGAGGGCCCGCACACCGGCGGCGTGCATCGCCTTGTAGTCGTCGGTGGTGCGCGAGGTCATGTGGATGTGGGGGTCGAAGATGCGCATCAGGACTCCTTGCCGTGGGGATCGACCCGGCCGTCGGTCGAGGACTCGGGTGCGGTCAGGGCCAGGACGCGGTGCAGGTCGTCGGGGACGGCGCGCCCCGCGGCGGTGCGTTCGTCGGCGAAGTCGGCCAGCATGCGGGCGAGTTCACCGTCGCCGCGAGTGCGGTCGGCCAGCCGTGCCACGGCGTCCACCGGCACCCCGGTGAACAGACACTTGAGGACGGCGTGCCGCCACGCGTGGGCGGGCAGGTGGGCGGCGGCGTACGGTCCGACGGCGGCCGCCACCAGGCGGGTGTCGTTGGCGCGCAGGGCGTCCTCGATCAGCGGGCGGGCGTCCGGGCCTTCCACCAGGTGGGGCAGGGCGAGCAGTACGGCGCGGCGTTCGGCGGCGGTGCCCTGCGCGTACAGCGCGGAGAGGGTGGCGGTGTCGGCGCGGGCGGCGTGCAGCAGCAGGAGCCGGGCGGCGTCCGCGTGCGCGTCACCGACGCGGCGTCCGGCCTCGGCGAACCGCAACTCCCATGCGGGGATGCCACGTTCGGCCGTGGCGGCGACGGTGTGGGCGGCCGCCGCGTCGGTGAGTGCCGCGTCCAACCAGGCACGGGCAGCGGAGTCGAGACGATCACGGAGGGCGTCGAGGGCCGGGAGGGTGCCGGTGCTGTCCGTCATGGTGTGCCTCCTCGCGGTGCCGGCCGGGCCGCAGCCCGCAGGAAGTCGAGTGACTGGGCGGCCAGTTGGGGCCCCGCGTGGGAGTGGCGAGGGAGTTCGACGACGGTCAGACCCTGGTATCCGGTGGCGGCGAGTGCGCCGAGGACGGCCGGAAAGTCGATCTCCCCTTCCCCGAACGGAAGATGCTCATGGACGCCTCGGCGCATGTCCTCGATCTGCACATGCCGCAGCCAGGGCGCCGCCGCTCGGACGCAGTCGGCGGGAGGCAGCGGTTCCAGGCACTGGCAGTGCCCGATGTCGAGGGTCAGGCCGAGCCCCTCGGGGTTGCCGAGGATGCGGCGCAGCCGATGGAAGTCGTCGAGCGTGGCGAGGAGATGACCGGGTTCCGGCTCGACGGCGAGCGGGACACCGGCGGCGTCGGCCGCTTCCAGTACGGGGGCGAGTGCCGCGCCGAGCCGCTTCCAGGCCGTGTCCGGTTCGGTGCCGTCGGGGATGACGCCGCTGAAGCAGTGCACCGCGTGGGCGCCCAGGTCGGCGGCCACCTGGACGGCACAGACGAGCAGTCGGATACGGGAGGCCCGGGCGTCGGGGTCCGGGTCGAGGAGGGAGGGGCCGTGCTTGCGGCGCGGGTCGAGAACGTAACGTCCGCCGGTCTCCACGGTGGCCGTGAGCCGGTACCGGTCCAGTGCACGGGCCACGTCGCGGGTGCGGGCCGCGAGGTCCGGAGCGAGGGGGTCGAGGTGCATGTGGTCGAGGGTGAGCCCGACACCGTCGTAGCCGAGGTCGGCGAGCAGGGCGAGTGCGTCGGCGAGCCGCAGATCGGTGAGGCCGTTGGTGCCGTAGCCCCAGCGGGGCGGGGTGGGTTCGAGGGCGGACGCCCCGACATGGCCGGTCCGCGGAAGCCGCGTGGCGGAGCCGGTGCCGGACGGTGGCGGAGTCACGTGATGCTCACCTTCTTCGCGAAGCGGCGGGGCAGGGGCGTGAGGGTGAGGGTGGCGAGCGCGGTCATGGGGGCGCCGGAGCGGGCGGCCAGCGCGGACTGGAGGGGCACGAGGGCACGGATGCCGGCGCCGACGGCGCGTTGGGTGAGCTGGGGTGACGGATTGAGGGCGGCGTGGAAGAGGGGGCGCAGCGCGGTGGCGGCGTACGCGGCGACGGGGAGGGCGACAGCGATCGGAGCGGACCGCGTGGGCTTGGCCCACGGGTGGCGAGTACGTGCACCGGGCCGCTCCCGAGGCAGGCTCCCGGCCCTCGTGCTGAGGAGCGCCACCGCGATGCCGACGCCTGCGCCCAGGGCGGTCAGCGGACCAGTACTGGCCCCACCCTGGGCCTCCGTACGGGAAACGGTGGTCACGGCGGTGGTGTGGATGGCGAGGGTGAGGGCCGCGGTGAGGGTCGGGGCCAGGGCGTCGTGTGGCCCCGACCGGGCGGTGGTTGCCGTGACACCCGGGCCCGGGACGCAGCCTGACCGCGGCGGCCCGGTGGCCGTTGCGCCCATCAGGAGGTCGAGGGCGCGGGCCGCGCCCATTGCGGCCGGGCCCGCCGCGGTGTGCTTCAGGCGTAGGTCGTACGCCCACACCGTCGCCGCGAGGGCCGTGGCCACCGCGCCGGTCGTCCGGTTGGCGCGGCAGGCCAGGGCCAGGCCCGTGCCGGTCAGCGCCCCCGCCGCCGCCAGGGCGTGGGCCGGTCGGACGCGTCCCGAGGGCAGTGGGCGGTGGGGGCGGTCGCGGGCGTCCTCGTCCCGGTCGGCCCAGTCGTTGAGCGCCATGCCCGCCGCGTACAGGCTGAGGGAGGCGCCGACGGCGAGGAAGGTGCCGCGCGTGGGTCGGGACCCGTATCCGCTCGCGGCCGCCCCGGCCAAGGCGTCGCCGGGCACGGTGAACAAGGCGGGTAGGCGCAGGAGTTCGACCCAGGCCCGACCACGGCGCCGCGGACGGGGAACCTCGTCCCGGTTCCCGTCGGCAGGCCCCCCGGTCGGTGTCGCGCTCACGATGCGTCGTCTCGTAGGCGGTGGGCGAAGGCGAGGAGGGATGCGTACTGGTGGTCCAGGTCGGAGGACGCGCCGGGGTCGGGGGCTTTGAAGTAGAAGCCCAGTTCGGGGCGGGGGCCGGTCAGGCCGGACTGCGCGGCGCGCAGCAGGAGGCGGGCGAGGTCGAGGACGAGGGGTGCGGCGAGAGCCGAGTCGCAGCCCTGCCACGTGGTCTGAAGGGTCATCCGGGCGCCGAGGAAGCCGTCGAAGGCGATGTGGTCCCACGCCGTCTTCCAGTCGCCGAGCGCAGGGACGTCGTCGATGTGGACCTCGCCCTGCGGGACGGCGCCGAGGGTGTCGGCGAGGACGCGTTCCTTGCCGGCGTTCTTGGCGGCGGCAGCGGCCGGGTCGGCGAGGGCCGCACCGTCGCCGCCGCCGAGGAGGTTGGTGCCGGACCAGGCGCGCACGTCGAGCGCGCGCCTGCGGAACATCGGGCCGAGCACGGACCGCAGCAGCGTCTGCCCGGTCTTGCCGTCGCGGCCCGCGAAAGGGACGCCCGCGGTGTGCGCCGCGTGCTGAAGAGAGGGGTGGTGGAGTCCCGTGGAGGGGGTGAAGTTGATGTACGGGCAACCGGCGCGAAGGGCCGCCGCCGCGTACAGGGAGCTGGCCGGGAGGAGGTCGCCGCGCGGCGGCGCCTCGGTGGAGGCGACGTTCACGACGACAGCGCCGGCCAGGGCATGGCGTCGTACGAAGGCCTGGATGTCCGCGGCGAAGGCGGCGATCAGCTCGTTCTGGGGACGGTCGTCGCCAGGAAGCGGTCCGCCGGGCCTGATCTCGCGGTCGGCGGCGGCGAGTTCGCCCTGCACCGCGCCCGGCAGCCCGTGCGGCAGCACTCCCCCGGCGGCGAGGTGTTCGGCGCGTTTGGGCAGCGGGCAGTCGAGGGTGTCGTGGCCGCCGAAGACGAGGGAGGTCAGGGGCGGCAGGGGCACCGTGGTGAACGGCTCGGTCTCCGTGACCATCCCGGACGGTGGATGCAACCCGGCAGCGATGGCGGCGCAGCCCGAGATCGCCGTGGTCGCGACGGACCCGCGGGCCCCGATGAGCCACACACCGAACCGCGGGCCGGTCGAGGATGGAGGGCGGGACGGTCCGGCGGACATGGGCAGCCTCCTAGTCGAGCGTGAAGCCGGTCGTGAAGCCATGCATGACGTCATGCGGTGGGGCAGGGCAAGGCGGCGGGCGGGGGTCCGGCGTCCCTCGCCCGCCGCCGTCCTAGTGCTGCGCCGCGGAAGTTCTGCCGGTGGCCGTCAGGCGGCAAGGCGTTTGTTGGCGTCCTCGACGTCGAACTGGCTGGGGTCGAAGGCGCTGCCGACCCACTCCAGGAGTTCCTCGTGTTCTTCATGGTCGGGATCGGTGATGGCCTCGATGAAGTTCGCGTAGCCCCACGGACCACCGCAGTCCTCGGGTGGGCAAGCCCGGCGACCGGTCAAGCAGCGGGGGTAGGCCGTTCCCGGGTCCCGGGGCAGGGTCTCTTCCACCTCGATGCGGTGCACCCAATCGTCACCGAAGTCGTAGGTGTAGCTGATCTTGTCCCCGACTGCGGGCGCGACGGCGTAGAGCGGGACCTTGCGTTCGTCGCGGTGGCCGAGCTCGCTGTCGCGGCGCCCGTAGTCGCCGGCCGGGGTCTCAAAAAGGTGCATGTGGTAGTTCTCCCAGCCCATCGCGGTCTGGATCACCAGGTGCAGGCGGTCGAGCGTGAGGTCGGCCGGGACCTGCAGTCGTCGCCAGATCGGCGGGTGGGTGCCGGCCAGGGTGACCTTGATCTGCAGGACGGAGTCAGTGGGCATGGCACGGTTCCTTCGCAGCGGCGGCGCTTTCGTGCCCAGTCTGGCGGGGCCGACCGTTGTAGTTCCAACTAAACGGGTGGGCAGTCTCGTTGTGGATGACGGCAAAGTCGGTGACTTTCTCCAGCAGGTCGGTGCGTGAGGAGAAGTCCCCGTGGCGCAGGACGGCACGGGCCAGGAGAGAGAAGAAGATTTCCACCTGGTTCAGCCAGGAGGCGTGCTTGGGGGTGTAGTGCGTCACGATCCGGGGATGTCGCCTCAGCCAGGCCCGGGTGGCCTTGGAGGTGTGCGAGGCGCCGTTGTCCAGGACCAGATGGACCGTCAGCCCGGCCGGGATGCACCTGTCCAGCCGCGCCAGGAACTTCACGAAGTGCGCGGAGTCATTGCGTGGCAGCTCGTCCACGACGACCTGCCCGGTGTGCACGTCCAGCGCGGCGGTGACCGAGACGGTGCCATGACGGACGTACTCAAACTCCCGCAGGCGCACCCGGCCGGGGCCGGGCAGCCGGTCGGGGTGCCTGCGGGAGCGGGCGGCCATCGCGGTCTTCTCATCCACCGAGAGCACCACCGATTCCGGCGGGTGGTTGCGGTAGAGGGCGCACACCTCGGCCGCCCTGGTGAAGAAGTGTGGGTCGGCGGGCCGGGTCAGCCAGCCGCGGACCCGGTGCGGCTTGACCTGGAGCGCGGCAAGGATGCGTCCGACCTGGGAGACGGAGACGCCCGTGTCGGCCAGGCGATCTGCGATCAGCCGGTGCGACCAGCCGTCGTAGGGACGAGGTGGGGTGCTGGTGGCCGTCGCCACGATCCGCAGCCGAACCTCCGGACCGTAAACGGGCGGCCTGCCCGAGCGGGGCCGGTCCTCCAGTCCGGCCACTCCCTCCCTGGTGAACCGGTCCCGCCACCGCACCACCGTGGAGACATCCACTCGCACGATCTCCGCTATCCGCCAGACAGGGCACCCTCCCGCAGCCAGCAGCACTATGTGCGCACGGCGGGCGGCACGCTGCGGGGTGGTGTGCGCACGCACCCGGTCCTCCAGCACACGCCGATCATCGGGATCCAAGACCATGCCGGGTCAACGAGCCGATGGCCATCGGCGGAACTTCCGCGGCGCAGCACTAGTCGCCCGCGCCGGGCAGTGCGCCCGCGTCGGACGCGGCGGTGAGTTCCTTCAGGCGGATCTCGCGGAAGGACACCTGGTCGGAGTCGCCGTGGTTCTGCAGACCGATGTAGCCGTCGGTCAGGCTCCGCTCGGGGTCCTTGTTGGTGAAGTCGTTGACCTCGACCCCGTTGAGGAACACCTGGAGGCGCTCGCCCCGCACCTTGATCTCGTACGAGTTCCACTCCCCCGGCGGCTTCAGTGCCTTGTCACGGGCCTTGAGGTCGGCGGACTGGAAGGAGTAGATCGCGCCGGTGGTGCGGTCGGGTGCGTCGGTGGCGTCGATCTGGATCTCGTAGCCCTTGTCGACGGCCGACCAGGGGTCGTCGGAGGCCGGGAAGCCCACGAAGACACCGGAGTTGTCGTCGCCGCCGGCGCTCGCCATCTTCCAGTCGAGCTTCAGGGAGTACGACTTCAGCTCCTTGGCCTGGTACCAGAGCAGGCCCATCCCGCCGTGGGAGTCGACCGTTCCCTTCGAGGGATCCACGGTGAAGCCGCCGGGCCCCGCCTGCTTCCAGCCGTCGAGCGTCTCGCCGTTGAAGATGTCCCGGTAGCCGGTGTTCGGGCGGCAGTTGGCCGAGACCTGCCCGGTGGCGTACTTCAGACCGCCGAGCAGATGACCGCGGAACGCGGGGTCGGCGTAGGACTCCTTGGTGTGTCCGCCGCCGGTGTAGAAGGCGCGGCCGCCTCCGTAGTTCTGGCACCAGGCGATCGGATGATCGCCGTTCATGGTGCCGCCGGAGTACGTCGTCTCGTCGAGCGAGGCGAGGACGTGCACCTTGTCGCGCGGGTTGGAGCGGTAGTTGTACCACTCGTCGGTGCGCTGCCAGGCGTCCGGCAGTTCGCGGGTCGCCGGGTGGTGACGGTCCTCGACGCGGACCGTGGCCGGCTGGATCGCCGGGTGTCCTTGGAACCAGGCTCCGACGAGGCCGCCGTAGTAGTCCCAGTCGTACTCGGTGTCGGCGGCGGCGTGCACGCCCAGGTAGCCGCCGCCCTTGGCGACGTAGCCCTCGAACGCCTTCTGCTGCGTGGCGTCGAGCACGTCGCCCGTGGTGGAGAGGAAGACGACGGCCTTGTACCGGGCGAGGTTGCCCGGGGTGAAGGCCGTCGCGTCCTCGGTGGTGTCGACGGCGAGGCGGTCGGCGGCGCCGAGTTCCTTCAGCGCTGCGATGCCCTCGGGGATGGAGTCGTGCCGGAACCCGGCGGTCTTGGAGAACACCAGGACCCGGTCGCGGGCCCCGGCGCCCTGGGGCGCCGAGGTGGCCGGGGCCGTGAGCCCGCCGATGAGCAGGGCGGCGGCGGCCGTCGCGAGGCCTATGCGTACGGAGGTGCGCATGCTGTCCTGCTCCTCTCAGCTCGTGGTGAACGTGAAGTCGTCGATCTCGAACAGGGGTCCGCCACCCGAGCCCTTGAAGACCAGGTAGAGCGTGGTGCTCTTGGTGGGCGGCTTGCTGATCGCCGTGGTGACGTCGGTGTACGTCTCCCAGGAGCCGGTCGGTGCGACCTTGGCGCTGCCGACGAGCTTGCCGGTGGCCGAGCCGGTGCGGATCTCCAGGGTGCCGCCGCTGCCGGCCGAGGCGACGCGCGCCTTCAGGGACTTGGCGTTACCGATCATGTACGGCTTGAAGGAGATCCAGTCGCCGTTGTCGATGGTGCCGACGGCCTTGCCGCCGTGGGCCGACTCGTGGCCGACGACGGACACACCCTTGGAGTCGCCGTAGTGCTCGGCCTGGCGCTGCTTCTGCTGGGTGACGTGCTGGTCGTGCGTGGTGAGGGCCGGCTGGCCGTTCGCGCCCTTGTCGGTGTACTCGGCGTCGAACACGCCGAAGACGTTGGCGTTCGGGTCGTGTTCGCCGTCGGCGCTGGTCTGGATGGTGCCGGAGCAGCCGGTGGCCGAGGTGATCGGGTGGCCGTGGCTGTCATGGCCGAGGATGTGCGTGACCTTGACCTTGGAGCAGTCGATGGCCCCGTCCTCCGGGTCGGTGACCTTCACCTTGAAGGGGACCTTGTCGCCGAAGGTGAACAGCTGGCCGTCGGCGGGGAGTTCCAGGGTCACCTTGGGCGCGGTGTTGCCGACGACGAGGTGCACATCGGCGCTGCCGGTGCGGCCCGTGGTGTCCTTGGCGGTCACGGTCGCGGTGTAGGTGCCGTTCTTCTTGTAGGTGTGGCTGGGCGAGGCTCCGGTGCCGGTGGTGCCGTCGCCGAAGTTCCAGGAGTACGTGAGCGCGTCACCGTCGGCGTCCGAAGCCGTGGAGGTGAACTGCGCCTTCAGGGGCGCCTGTCCGGAGGTCTTGTCGGACTTGGCGTCGATGGTCGGCGAGTGTCCTTCGGTGGCGTTCTCGATGCGGTACAGGGCGGAGTGCTCGTCGCCGCCGAACCAGGAGAGGCCGTAGTCCAGGACGTACAGCGCGCCGTCGGGGCCGAACGCCATGTCCATCACCTGGGTGCCGGTCCAGGGGAACGGGTTGATCGAGGTGACCTTGCCGTCGGCGTCCTGCTCGATCCGCTTGATCCACTGGCGGCCGAACTCGCCGGCGAAGAAGTCGCCGTCGTACGCCTCGGGGAACTTCACCGGGGAGGTGTTGGCGGCGTCGTAGCGGTAGACGGGGCCGCCCATCGGGGACTCGGAGCCGGAGCCGAACTCCGGGAGGGAGCTGCCGTCGTAGGGGATCCAGGCGGCCTGCGCGGGCGGCAGGTCGGTGAGGCCCGTGTTGTGCGGCGAGGTGTTCTTGGGCGCCGCGCAGTCGAACTTGGCGCCGGAGGCCTGCGTACCGAAGTCGTAGTCCACGTAGGCGTCGTTGGCGCCGGTGCAGTACGGCCAGCCGAAGTTGCCGGCCTTCGTCACGCGGGCGAACTCGACCTGGCCCCCGGGTCCGCGGGCGGGGTCGGCGGTGCCGGCGTCGGGCCCGTAGTCGCCGACGTAGACGGTTCCTGTGGGCTTGTCGACGCTCATCCGGAACGGGTTGCGGAAGCCCATCGCGTAGATCTCGGGGCGCGTCTTGTCGGTGCCGGGGGCGAACAGGTTGCCGTCGGGGACGGTGTACGAGCCGTCGGCGGCGACCTTGACGCGGAGGATCTTGCCGCGCAGGTCGTTGGTGTTGCCGGCCGAACGCTGGGCGTCGTAGGCCGGGTTGCGGGTGCTGCGCTCGTCGATGGGTGTGTAGCCGTCGGAGGCGAAGGGGTTGGAGTCGTCGCCGGTCGACAGGTACAGGTTGCCGTCCTTGTCGAAGTCGATGTCGCCGCCGACGTGGCAGCAGATGCCGCGGGACGTGGCGACGTCGAGGACCTTCTTCTCGGAGTCCTTGTTCAGCGTGCCGTCCGCGTTCAGCGTGAAACGGGAGAGCCGGTTGTAGCCGTCGAAGGGCGCGAAGTCGGCGGCGGTCCCGTCGTTGGGGGCGTCGCCCGCCGGGGTGTTCAGCGGGGGCGCGTAGTAGAGGTAGATCGCGCGGTTCTCGCTGAAGTGCGGGTCGACGCCGACGCCTTGGAGGCCCTCTTCGTCGTGGGAGTAGACGTCGAGCTTGCCGGCGACCTTGGTGGTGCCGTTCTCGTCGGTCAGGCGCAGCACGCCGTCGCGCGAGGTGTGCAGGACCTTGCGGTCCGGGAGGACGGCCAGCGACATCGGTTCGCCGACCTCCTCCGCGCCCTTGGCGAGGGTGACCTGCTGGAAGTCCTCGGCCGCGGCCGTGCCGGCAACGGGCGCGGGGGCCGCGGCCGCCGAGAAGGTGAGCGAGGCGGCGGCGAGCAGGGTGCCGGTGAGCAGGGCGAGTGCGTTGCGCGTTCTCAGGCGTTTCCTGTGCACGGGTTCCTCCGGACAGAGGTGCGGGTCGTGCGATACGCCGGGGCGCGCCGTCGCCCCGGAGGGATCTGTGCCGTGAGTGCGATGTGTGTGCCGTGCGGTGCTTGCGGTGGTTGCGGTCGTTCGGGGGAGGACGCTAGCCGCGTTTGTCCCGTTCGAACAGACCATGTGCAGCGGGGAGTTGAGCTTTTTCCTACCTCAGGACAAAGCCGGTTCCGGGCGTGGTTCAGCGGCCGCGCGACCACTGGGTCCGGTCGCGCGGCTCGGGCGGCCTGTTCAGCTGTTGAACGCCGCGTCGAAGGACGCGGTGGGCGGCTCGTAGTCGAACGCCTTGAGGCGGGTCAGCGCCTCGGGGGCGCCCTGGAGGCGGTCCATGCCCGCGTCCTCCCACTCCACCGAGATCGGCCCGGAGTAGTCGATGGAGCGGAGCATGCGGAACACGTCCTCCCAGGGGACGTCCCCGTGCCCGGCGGACACGAAGTCCCAGCCGCGGCGCGGGTCTCCCCACGGGAGGTGGGAGCCGAGCCGGCCGTTGCGGCCGTCGAGGCGCTTGCGGGCCTCCTTGCAGTCGACGTGCAGGATGCGGTCGCGGAAGTCGTAGAGGAAGCCGACCGGGTCGAGGTCCTGCCACACGAAATGGGAGGGGTCGAAGTTCAGGCCGAAGGCCCGCCGGTGGTCAACTGCCTCCAGTGCCTTGTGCGTTGTCCAGTAGTCGTAGGCGATCTCGCTCGGGTGGACCTCGTGCGCGAAGCGGACGCCCTCGGCGTCGAACACGTCGAGGATGGGGTTCCAGCGTTCGGCGAAGTCCTCGTAGCCGCGCTCGATCATCGACTCGGGCGCGGGCGGGAACATGGCGACCAGATGCCAGATGGCCGACCCGGTGAAGCCGATGACGGTGTCGACGCCGAAGGCGGCGGCCGCGCGGGCGGTGTCCTTGATCTCGGCGGCGGCCCGCTGGCGGACGCCCTCGGCCTCGCCGTGCCCCCAGATCCGGGCGGGCAGGATCGCCTCGTGGCGTTCGTCGATGATGGCGTCGCAGACGGCCTGGCCGACGAGGTGGTTGGAGATGGCCCAGCACTTGAGGCCGTACTTGTCGAGCAGGGCGTGGCGCCCCTTGATGTAGCCGGGGTCGTCGAGGGCCTTGTCGACCTCGAAGTGGTCTCCCCAGCAGGCGAGTTCGAGGCCGTCGTACCCGGCGTCGCGGGCGATGCGGCACACGTCCTCGAGCGGCAGGTCGGCCCACTGGCCGGTGAAGAGGGTGAAGGGGCGGGGCATGGGTGGCTCCTCTCGGGTCGGGGGCCCTCAGGCGGGAACGGGGGTGTAGACGGAGTTCTTGGCCGCGCTCTCCTCGACCGCCGCGAGGACGCGCTGCACCTGGAGACCGTCGGCGAACGAAGGCCGGGGCTGTACCCCTTCGGCGATGGCGGTGACGAGGTCGCGGGCCTGGTGGGTGAACGTGTGCTCGTAGCCGAGTCCGTGGCCGGGCGGCCACCAGGCGTCCAGATAGGGGTGGCCGGGCTCGGTGGCGAGGATCCGGCGGAATCCGGCGTGCTCGGCGGGTTCGGTGTGGTCGTGGAAGGACAGTTCGTTGAGGCGTTCCAGGTCGAAGGCCAACGAGCCGTGGGAGCCGTTGAGTTCGACGGTGAGCGCGTTCTTGCGGCCGGTCGCGAACCGGGTGGCCTCGAAGGAGGCGAGCGCGCCGGAGGCGAACCGGCCGGTGAACAGGGCCGCGTCGTCGACCGTGACGGGGCCGGTGCCGGCGCCGTCGGCTCCGGTCGCAGAGAGTCCGGAGGACGCCCCGCCCGGGAGCGGGCGTTCTCGGACGAAGGTCTCGGTGAGCGCGGAGACACCGGCCAGGGGTTCGCCCGCGAGGTACTGGGCGAGGTCCACGGCGTGCGCGCCGAGGTCGCCGAGGGCGCCGGTGCCCGCGTGCGGTTTCTGAAGCCGCCAGGTGAGCGGGAAGGCCGGGTCGACGAGCCAGTCCTGGAGGTAGTGGGCGCGGACGTGCCGCAGGGTGCCGATGCGCCCGTCGGCGACCAGCTGGCGGGCGAGCGCGAGGGCCGGAACGCGTCGGTAGTTGAAGCCGACCATCGCCAACTGGCCGCGCGCCGCTGCCCGTTCGGCGGCCTCCGCCATCGCCTCCGCCTCCTCCACCGAGTTGGCGAGCGGCTTCTCGCACAGCACGTGCTTGCCGGCCTCCAGGGCGGCGACGGCGATCTCGGCGTGGCTGTCGCCCGGAGTACAGATGTCGACCAGGTCGACGTCGTCCCGGGCGATCAGCGCCCGCCAGTCGGTCTCGGCCGCGGCCCACCCGAGCCGGTCGGCCGCGGCGCGCACCCCCGCGGCGTCGCGGCCGCAGATGGCGGCGAGTCCGGGCCTGAGCGGCAGGTCGAAGGCGTGGCCCACGGTGCGCCAGCCCTGCGAGTGGGCGGCGCCCATGAACGCGTACCCGACCATGCCGATACCCAGGACGGGCTTGCCTACCCCGTCGTTACTGGTCCCGTCGTCCGTGCTTGCCATGCAGAAGTCCTCCTCGTCCGCGCGGTGTTCGCTGACCCTCCAGTCCTACGGGCGGGGCTCACTTGAAGCCAGTGGGCATGTACTGGTCGACGTTCTTCTTGTCGACGACGGCCGAGTACAGGGTCACGTGGGCGGGGATCTCGAACTCGGCCATGCCGCTGATGCCCTTGCCCTGGCCGAGCGCGCGGGCCAGGTCGATCGCGGAGGCGGCCATGGTCGGCGGGTAGAGCACGGTGGCCTTCAGGACGCTGTTGTCGGCCTCGATGGCCTGCATCGCGGAGAGCGCGCCCGCGCCGCCGACCATCAGGAAGTCGTCGCGTCCTGCCTGCTTGATGGCGCGCAGGGCGCCGACGCCCTGGTCGTCGTCGTGGTTCCACAGGGCGTCGAAGTTCTTCTGCGCCTGGAGGAGTTGGGCCATCTTGGCCTGCCCCGACTCGACGGTGAACTCGGCGGCCTGCCGGGCCACCTTCTTGATGTTGGGGTAGTTCTTCAGGGCGGCGTCGAAGCCCTCGGTGCGCTGTTTGGTGAGTTCGAGGTTGTCGAGCCCGGCGAGCTCGACGACCTTCGCGTTCTTCTTGTCCTTGAGCTGTTCGCCGATGTACTGACCGGCACTCAGGCCCATGCCGTAGTTGTCGCCGCCGATCCAACAGCGGTACGCCTGAGGGGTGTTGAAGATGCGGTCGAGGTTCACGACGGGGATCCCGGCACGCATCGCCTTCAGGCCCACCTGGGTCAGCGCCTTGCCGTCGGCGGGCAGCACGACGAGGACGTCGACCTTCTTGTTGATGAGGGTCTCGACCTGGCCGATCTGCGCGGCGGTGTCGTTGGAGCCCTCGGTGGTCTCCAGGGTGACGTCCGCGTACTTCTTGGCGCGCTCCTTGGCGTTGTCGTTGATGGCGTTGAGCCAGCCGTGGTCGGCCTGCGGCCCCGCGAAGCCGATGGTGACCTGCTTGCCCTTCTTGTCGTCGGCGACGGGCTGGTCGGCGGTCTTCTTGTCGTCGCCCTTGTCACTGGGCTCGTTGCTGGTGCAGGCGGTGAGCAGTCCGCCCGCGGTGACGGCCGCGGCCGCGCCGAAGATCAGTCCCCGGCGGCTCGTTGTCTCTGGCATGGCGTGTCCCTTTCCGCGTTTCAATGGGAAGTGCTGGCCGTGCGCCGCTGCACCAGGACCGCCACGACGATGATGGCGCCCTTGGCGATCTGCTGGACGTCGCTCTGCAGGTTGTTCAGCGCGAAGATGTTCTGGATCGTGGTGAAGATCAGGACGCCGAGGACGGAGCCGACGATGGTGCCTCGCCCGCCGGTGAGCAGGGTGCCGCCGATGATGGCGGCGGCGATGGCGTCGAGTTCGTAGAGGTTGCCGTTGGTGTTCTGTCCCGAGCCGGAGAGCACGATCAGCAGGAAGGCCGCGATGCCGCAGCACAGGCCGGAGAGCAGATACAGATAGAGGCGCTGGCGGCGTACGTCGATGCCGGCGAGGCGGGCCGCCTCCGCGTTGCCGCCGACGGCGACGGTGCGGCGGCCGAAGGTGGTGCGGTTGAGGACCAGCCAGCCGATCACGGTGACCGCGACGAACACGAGCACCAGGGGCGGGATCCCGAGGACGTACGAGTCGCGCTCGCCGAGCTTCAACACCCCTGGCACGGTGACCATTTGGGTCTTGCCGTCGGTGATCTGGAGGGCGAGTCCGCGGCCCGAGGCGAGCATCGCGAGCGTGGCGATGAACGGGACCATGCCGCCGTATGCGATCAGCACCCCGTTGACGAGGCCGCAGCCGACGCCGACGAGGATCGCCGTGAACAGGATGCCGACGAATCCGTACTCCTGGGTGGCGACGGTGGTGGCCCAGACACCGGCGAGGGCGACGATCGCGCCGACGGAGAGGTCGATCCCGCCGGAAATGATCACGAAGGTCATGCCGACGGTGACGACGCCGATGACGGACGCCTGGGTGAGGACGAGCTGGAGGTTGTCCGTGTCCAGGAAGGAGTCGGGCTGGGTGATGCCGCCGATCACGAGGAGCGCGGCGAGCACGCCGAGCAGTGACAGGGTGCGGACGTCCATCCGGGCGACGCGGGGTCGATGCCTGACCGGGGCGTCCTCGGGGGCCGCCGGCTTGGTGGCGGATGCGGTGTGCGTCATGACGCCAGGTCCCTTCGGGGGGCGGGTGGGGTCGGCCGGGTCGGGCGTTGCCACCGGGGGCGGTTCGGCCCGCCGGCCCCGGGCGACCTGCGGCGGTTCGGCCCGCCGGCCACCGACGCCATGCGGCGGCTCCGGCCCCGCGCCGGCCGCCGTGGCAGTCCCCTCGACGGCGCCCTCGCCATCCGTCGGCGCCCGCCGCACGCCAGGGACCTCCGCGCCGGACGGCTCCGCCCCTGCGGCAGAACCAGCCCCACCAGGCACTCCCGCCCCCGCGGCGGAGCCCTCCCCGGCAGGGCGTCCGCCTGCCCCGGCAGGGGGTGGTGTGTTCGTGGGGTGGTGGGTCTCCGTGGAGGAGTCGGCGGGCGGCTCGGGCCCGGTTTCCTCGCGCGGCGTCCCCTCCGGTGTCCCCGTCATCGTGCCCCCTCCAGCACCAGGTCCAGCACTGCGTGTTCGTCCAGGTCGGTCGCCGGTGACTCGTGGATGACGCGGCCCTCCCTGAGGACCAGGACCCGGTCGGCGAGGCCGAGTACCTCGGGGACCTCGCTGGAGACGAGGAGGACGGCGAGGCCCTCGTCGGCGAGGCGGCGGATGACCGCGTACAGCTCGGCGCGGGAGCCGACGTCGACGCCGCGGGTCGGCTCGTCGAGCAGCAGCACCCGGCAGCCGCGCAGCAGCCAGCGGGCGAGCACGGCCTTCTGCTGGTTGCCGCCGGAGAGCGTGCGCACCGGCACGGTGGGGTCGTCGGGGCTCAGGGACAGTTCACGGGTGGCGCCGCGCGCCGCCTCGCGCTCTCGGCCGCGATCCAGCCAACCCCCGTAGGAGAAGCGGGACATGGACGAGACCGAGACGTTGCGGGTGACCGATTCGAGCATCATCAGGGCCTGCGCCTTGCGCTCCTCGGGGGCGAGCCCGAGCCCCGCCCGGACGGCGGCTCGGACACTTCCCGAGCGCAACTGCCGTCCGCCTACGCTGATCTGACCGGCCGTCGGTTTGCGGGCCCCGTAGATCGTCTCCAGGATCTCGGAGCGCCCCGAGCCCACCAGCCCGGCCAGGCCGACGATCTCGCCCGGGCGGAGGTCGAGGTCGAAGGGCGCGAACTCCCCTGTGCGGGTGAGGCCTTGGACCTTCAGGACGGGATCCGTGTGCGGCCCCGTGTTGGGCCGGTCCGGGAAGACGTACTCGACGTTGCGGCCCGTCATCAGGGAGATGATGTCGCGGGTGGGTGTGCTTTCGGCGGGCAGGCCGACGGCCACCGCGCGGCCGTCCTTGAGGACGGTGACGCGGTCGCCGATGCGGCGGATCTCCTCCAGGCGGTGCGAGATGTAGACGACGGCGACACCCTCGGCGGTGAGGTCGCCGACGATCCGGAAGAGGTTCTCGACCTCGTCGGGGTCGAGCGCGGCGGACGGCTCGTCCATGACCATGAGCCGTACGTCGTGGGAGAGCGCGCGGGCCATGGAGACGATCTGCTGGTGGGCGGCGGACAGGTCGCCGACGAGGCGCTCGGGATCGATCTCCGGGTGGCCGAGCCGCCGGAGCAGCGCGGCCGTCTCGGTCCGGGCGGCGCGCCCGCGCACGACGAATCCGGCGGAGGTCGGCTCGTGCCCGAGGAACACGTTCTCGGCCACGGACAGGGCCTCCACCAGGTCGAGTTCCTGGTAGATGGTGGCGATGCCGAGGCGCATCGCGGCGATCGGCGAGCGCAGCGCGACGTCGGCGCCGTGCCAGGTGATGACGCCGTCGTCGGGCTGGTGCGCCCCGGCGAGGACCTTGATCAGGGTCGACTTCCCGGCGCCGTTCTGGCCGAGCAGGCAGTGCACCTCCCCGGCCTGGACCTCCAGGTCGACGCCGTCCAGGGCGCGCACGCCGGGGAACGACTTGGTGATGCCTGACATGGTGAGCAGCGGTGGTGGTGCGGAGGCCGTATCGGGTCCCATGACGGTTCCCCTCGGGGCGGGTGCGGGCCGGTTTCAGGGCAAAACAGGCAGGGCGGGGCTGAGCGCCGTACAAGCCGTACAAGGTGTGCGTGGAGCGGCGTGGAGCGGCTGGGCTTACGCGGGTGAGAACAGGTGATCGCTGATCAGTCGGGCGCCGCCGGTGACTCCGGCGGTGGGCCCCAACTCCCCGAGCACGATGGGGAGATTGCCGGTCGCCAGGGGGAGCGACTGACGGTAGACCTGGGTGCGCAGTGCGGCGAGAAGGGTGTGGCCGAGGCCGGTGACACCGCCGCCGATGACGACGAGCCCCGGGTTGAAGAAGCTGACGAGGGACGCGATGACCTGTCCGGTGCGGTTGCCGCCCTCCCGGATCAGGTCGAGGCACGTGGCGTCGCCGGCCGCGGCGGCCGCCGCGACGTCGGCGGCGGTGAGCCGGCCCGCGCTCTCCAGGCGTGCGGCGAGTTCCGCGGAGCGCCCTTCGCGGGCGGCGGACTCCGCGTCCCGCGCGAGCGCGGCGCCACTGAAGTGCGCTTCCAGGCAGCCTTTGTTGCCGCAGGCGCACTGCCGGCCGTCCTGCTCGACGCGGATGTGCCCGATGTCGCCGGCCGACCCGGTGGTGCCGCGGTGGACCTCGCCGCCGACGACGATGCCGCAACCGATGCCGGTGCCGATCTTGACGCAGAGGAAGTCGCGCGCCTGCCGGGCGACGCCCGCGTGCTGCTCCCCCATCGCCATCAGGTTCACGTCGTTGTCGACCATGACGGGGCAGCCCAGTTCCTGGCTGAGCGCCTCGCGGACCGGGAAGCCGTCCCAGCCGGGCATGATCGGCGGCGCGACGGGGACGCCCTCGGGGAACCGCACGGGCCCCGGCACTCCGATGCCCGCGCCGTCGAACCCCTCGGCGAGGCCGGAGGCCCTCAACTTGGCCGCCATGGCGAGGACTTGCTCGAACACGGCGACGGGGCCCTCGCGTACGTCCATGGGCTGGGCGATGTGGCCGAGGATCTCCAGCTCGGCGTTGGTGACGGCGACGTCGACCGAGGTCGCGCCGATGTCCACGCCGAGGAAGCGGAGCGAGGGGGCGAGCCGGACGTTGTGGGAGCGGCGGCCGCCGCGCGAGGCGGCGAGCCCGTCGGCGACCACGAGTCCGGTGTCCAGGAGCCGGTCCACCTCGACGGCGAGCCGCGACCTGGACAGTTCCACCTGATCGCCCAGCTGGGCGCGGGAGTTGGGACCTGCGTCGCGCAGCAGCCGCAGCAGTCGCGCCTGGTGCGCGTTGGCGGGTCGAGCCGTCATGCGTCTCACGTGCCCCTCCCCGCCGCTTCGGGCCTCATGGGTGGTGGTGCCGTGTGCTCGCGTTCGTCTTTCGATGGGGAACGTAGCAGCGCCCACCCGGCGCGGGAAGAAGTTGCGCAGGAATTGCCCGCGACTTTCTCCGGCCACAGGACAAAGCCTGTCGCCGGAGGCGGGGAACGGTCCCCGCAGGCCTCTCGTCAGGGCCTGTCAGGCCCCCTCACACCTCGTCACGCCTCGTCGCGGTGGTGATACGTCTCGCGGGTGTGCTCGGTGTGCGCGCGCATCACGGCCGTGGCCTTGGCCTCGTCGCGCGCCGAGATGGCCGCGATCAGCTGGCGGTGCTCGATCCAGGACTGCTCGCCGCGCTGCCGGGCGACGGGCTGGTAGTACCAGCGCACGCGCCGGTCGACCTGGCCCGCGAGTTCGCCGAGGACCACATTGCCCGCGAGTTCCATGACCTTGGCGTGGAACTCGGCATTGGTGGCGACGACCAGGTCGACGTCCCCGTCGGCGACGGCCTGCTCGCCCTTGGCGCAGAGCGCCTCGAGCTCGCCGATGCCGGTCTTGCCCGCGTTGGCGGCCGCGAGCCGGGCGGCCTCGGCCTCCAACAGCGTCCGGACGCTGAGGAGTTGGTCGGCCTCCTCCTCGGTCGGCTCGTGCACGAACGCGCCCTGCGCGGGCCGCAGGTCCACCCAGCCCTCGGTGTTCAGCCGCTGCAACGCCTCGCGCACCGGCTGGCGGGAGACCCCGAGATGGCCGGCGAGTTCGCTCTCGACCAGGTGCTGGCCGGGCTGCAGGGCCCGCGTCGTGATCAGTTCGAGCAGCGCCTCGTAGACCCGCTCGCGCAGCGGTCCGGGGCGCTCCAGCTTGGGCACCGCCCCCTGCGGCAGTCCTGTGGACAACATCGCGGTCCCCCTCCTGGGCTTCGAACATCCGGCAGGCCGGCTCCGACGAATGCCGGATTGGCTTTGGAATACAGTTTACCGAGCGCAATCGCCACGGCTAGGGCGAGTTGACCTCGTCACATTCTGATTCCCGGGCGCCGGTGCCGATGTCAGGTCACGGGCAGCGCACGACCTGGCCCGCGTACGAGAGGTTGCCGCCGAAGCCGAAGAGCAACGCGGGTGCCCCGCTGACCAGTTCGCCGCGCTCGACCAGCTTCGACAGGGCGATCGGCACGCTCGCGGCCGAGGTGTTGCCCGAGTCGACGACGTCCCGGGCGATCACGGCATTCACCGCGCCGATCTTCTCCGCGAGGGGCTCGATGATGCGCAGGTTGGCCTGGTGGAGGACGACCGCGGCGAGGTCCGCCGGGTCGAGTCCCGCCTTCGCGCAGGCCTCGCGGGCCAGCGGCGGCAGCGAGCGCGTGGCCCAGCGGTAGACGGACTGGCCCTCCTGGGCGAAGCGGGCGGGCTCGCCCTCGATGCGTACGGCGTCACCCATCTCGGGGACCGAGCCCCAAAGGACGGGGCCGATCCCCGGCTCCTCGCCCTCGGCGCACGGCTCGACGACCACGGCGCCCGCCCCGTCCCCGACCAGCACGCACGTCGAGCGGTCGGTCCAGTCGGTGACGGCGGACATCTTGTCGGCGCCGATGACCAGGGCGCGCGTCGCGGCCCCGGCGCGCAGCGTGTGGTCGGCGGTGGCGAGGGCGTGCGTGAAGCCCGCGCACACGACGTTCAGGTCGAGCGCTGCCGGGGACGGGATGCCGAGGCGGTGGGCGACGCGGGCCGCCATGTTCGGGGAGCGGTCCACGGCCGTGGAGGTCGCGACGACGACCAGGTCGATCTCGTCCGCGCCCAGGCCCGCCGCGGCCAGCGCCTTGGCGGCGGCGTGCGCGGCGAGCTCGTCGACCGGCTCGTCGGGGCCCGCGATGTGGCGGGTGCGGATGCCGACGCGGCTGCGGATCCACTCGTCGTTGGTGTCGACCATGCCCGCCAGCTCCTCGTTGGTGAGGATCCTGGCGGGCTGGTGGTGCCCGATGCCGACAATGCGCGAACCGACCATGGAGGCCCCCTCGTGAGCTGCGGATCCTCCAGTCTGGTCAGCGACTCACGAGTAACGGGTGCCGGTCAGTGACAGGAAAGTGCCGTTTCGCTTGGAGAGTTCCGCTGGAGCCGCAGGGCCGGTCACGGACATTCACCCGGTGAACAGCTGTGTGGCCTTTTGCACCAGTTCGTAGACCCCGTACGCGAGCGGCAGCCCGACCCACAGCCAGGCGAGGGCGATCAGGCCGCGCCGCTCAGGCGCGCTCCTTGCGGTCTCCGGCGGCGGTGTCGATGTCATCTGCGGGCTCCCTGGGGGCGGGGACTACGTGGTGGCGGGCGTGCACGGGACGTACCAGTTCATTGGCGACGAAGCCGATGACCAGCAGGCCGATCATGATCATGAGCGAGAGGCCGTACAGGTTGGCGCCGTGCTTGCCGGCGCTCTCCTGGCTGTCGGCGACCCAGTTGACGATGAGCGGGCCGAGGACGCCCGCCGTGGACCAGGCGGTGAGCAGCCGACCGTGGATGGCGCCGACCTGGTACGTGCCGAAGAGGTCCTTCAGATACGCCGGGATCGTCGCGAAGCCGCCGCCGTAGAAGGAGAGGATCACGAGGGCGCACAGCACGAAGAGGGGCTTCGACGAGTCGCCCCACAGCACGATGAACAGGTACATCAGGGCGCCCACGCCGAGGTAGACGCGGTAGATGTTCTTGCGGCCGATGAGGTCGGAGGTGGAGGACCAGCCGATGCGGCCCGCCATGTTCGCCGCGGACAGCAACGCGACGAAGCCGGCGGCAGCGGACACCGACACCGGGGTGCTGGTGTCGGCGAAGAAGTCCGTGATCATCGGGGCGGCCTTCTCCAGAATGCCGATGCCCGCGGTCACGTTCATGGTCAGGACGACCCACAGGCACCAGAACTGGGGCGTGCGGATCGCCTGCTTCGCGGAGACCTGCGGGCCCGTGACGACCGCGACCGCCGCCTCGACCTGTTCCCCCTGCTGCGTCTGTTGCGTACGGGGCCGCGGCACCCGGATCAGCAGCACGCCGAGCGTCATGAACACCGCGTACGCGAGCCCGTGCACCAGGAACGCGAGCGCGATGCCGCCGCTGTCCGCGCCGAAGGACTCCAGCATCTGGGCGCTCCACGGCGACGCGATGAGCGCGCCGCCGCCGAAGCCCATGATCGCGATGCCGGTGGCCATGCCGGGCCGGTCGGGGAACCACTTGATCAGCGTGGAGACGGGCGAGATGTAGCCGATGCCGAGGCCGATACCGCCGACGAAGCCGTAGCCGAAGACGATCAGCCAGTACTGCTCGGTGGCGGCGCCCAGCGAGGAGAGCAGGAAGCCGGAGGAGAAGCAGACGAGCGCGACGGTCATCGCCCAGCGCGGCCCGTTGCGCTCGACGAGCGTGCCGCCGAAGGCGGCCGACAGGCCGAGCATCACGATGCCGAGCTGGAACGGCAGCGCGCTCTGCGTGCCGCTCAGCCCGAGTGCCGACTCCAGGGGCGGCTTGAAGACGCTCCAGGCGTAGGCCTGACCGATGGAGAGATGGACGGAGAGCGCGGCGGGGGGAACGAGCCAGCGGCTCCAGCCGGCCGGCGCGACGGGGGGCCTCATGATCCCGAACGGTAGGCAGTCGAGGGGCTGTTGGGAAGCCCCCTCCGCCTCCGACCTCTGCCGTCCGCCCCCTTGTCGATGCGGGTGGCGGCTTCCATACTGTAGGCAATATCCCACCCAATGGTGGTGGCACGAGGCCGGGGCCGGAGCCGACGGGCCGGGCGCGGTGCAGGACAATGGGAGTCGCGCACCCCGGCCATCACCACCACCAGCAGCGATGAGGACGTATCGGGACATGGGACGAGTCACGGAACGACGCAAGGTGATCCGGATACGGGACGGACAGGTCTCCACGCGGCCCGACACCCTTGTCGCCGAGGAACCCCTGGAGATCCGGCTGAACGGCAAGCCGCTCGCCATCACCATGCGCACCCCGGGCGACGACTTCCCGCTCGCGGCAGGCTTCCTGGTCAGCGAGGGCGTCCTGGCCACCGCCGACGACCTGCAGAACATCGTGTACTGCGCGGGCGCCACGGAGGACGGCAGCAATACGTACAACGTGGTCGACGTGCGGACGACGCCGGGCGTCGAGCTGCCCGACATCACCCTGGAGCGCAACGTCTACACGACCTCGTCGTGCGGCCTGTGCGGCAAGGCGAGCCTCGACGCGGTGCGCACCACGGCCCGGTTCCCGATCGCCGACACTCCCCCGGTCCGGATCACACCCGAGCTGCTCGCCTCGCTCCCCGACCGGCTGCGTGAGGCCCAGCGCGTCTTCGACCGGACCGGGGGGCTGCACGCGGCGGCGCTCTTCGACGAGGAGGGGCGGCTCGTCGACATCCGGGAGGACGTGGGGCGGCACAACGCGGTCGACAAGCTCGTCGGCCGGGCGTTGCAGAACGGTCAGCTGCCGCTGTCCCGCTCGATCCTGATGGTCTCCGGCCGCGCCTCGTTCGAGCTGGCGCAGAAGGCCGTGATGGCGGGCATCCCGATGCTCGCGGCGGTGTCGGCGCCCTCGTCGCTGGCGGTGGACCTCGCGGCCGAGACGGGCCTGACCCTGGTCGGCTTCCTGCGGGGCAGCTCCATGAACGTGTACGCGGGTGAGGACCGGATCGCCCTGCGGACCGCGGTCGCACAGGGCTGACCCGGGCCCCCTGGCCTTACCCAGGACCCGCTGGTGGCCTTACCCAGGACCCGCCGGCCAGACCTCGTACCCCCAGGCCCGCGCGAGTTCCCGCAGGCGTGGCGGCAGACCGTCGCAGGTGGCCGGCATCCGGGCCGGCTGGATGCGGCCCGAGCGGATGGTCTCGCTCCAGTCGCCGATGTGGGGGCGGAAGGTGCCGTGGTCGCGGGCGCCGTAGTCGAGCATCGCCGGGTCCCAGTCCACGCCCAGGTGCGCGCAGATCCGCCGGGTCTCGCGCTCGGGCTCGGCGGTCAGGTCCTCGTACGTCAGGGTGACACCGTCCAGGGTGTGCCGCGCATGCTCCAACTCCTCGGCGTAGCCGAGGACTTCCTGGTGGATGGCGTCGATGTCCGGCTCCGTGCGGCGCGCCGTGAGCGACTCGACGACGGCCGCCGGGTGGCGCAGCAGGAAGACGTAGCGGGCCTGCGGCCAGGCGCGGTGCAGGCGGCGCCAGAGCAGGGTGTTGGCCGGGGTCTTGTCGACCACGACGGGCAGCTCGGTCTCTTCGACGCCGCCCCGACATCGCGCGTGGTGCAGCACCCGGTCCCACAGCATGTGCTCCAACTCGCGCCGATCCAGGCCGAGTTCACCCATCGCGTCGTACGTGAAGTCACGATCGAGCCGGACGTGCAGGGTGCGCAGGTGCATCTCGTGCGGGGCGCGGATCCGCGGATGACTGTTCAGCAGGACGCGCAGCAGCGTGGAGCCGGAGCGGACCGAGGAAAGCAGGAAAACCGGGTCGGGCACGAGCCGCGGGGCCGCCTCGACGACCGGCCCACCGTCGGGCCCGTCATCCGCGTGCCCGTCATCGGCGGGCCCCGGCTGGGCCGGAACCGCGTCCAGCGCCCGCGCCCGCGGCGCCGGCGGCCTGATCGCCTCCCCCAGCAGCCTCCGTCTGCGTCGCAGCCCCTTGCGTACCGCGCCCCAGCGGTCGTCCCGCACGTCGCGTCACCCCTCTCCGATCCGACCGTTCCGGTTTCCCGGCCCAGCCCAGTGGGGCGAGACGAATTCCATGTGGCGTAAGGGGAACGGGAACACGGCACATCCGACACACAGCGCTTCCACATCCGGCGGAGTCCGGCCACCCGACGCGCGGTCCTCGCCGCGGTTCTTGTGGGGCATCGAGTGACACAAGTAGCGTCTGCGGCGCACACGTAGGACGTGGGATGTCCGGTTGTCCGCTTGATCTGAAGGGTGGGCCGCGCCATGCAGGGAAGATCCGTCCGTGTCTGCCTGAGATCGCTCGCCGTGGCGGCGCTGGCCGCCGCCGCGCTCCCCCACCCGGCCTCCGCGAGAGCGGGAACCGCGCCCCAAACCCCCTTTGAACAACAGGTGTTGTTCAAAGCCTCGCAGGATCCCGGATACGCCTGCTTCCGAATCCCTTCCGTCGTGCGGACGGTGCGCGGCACCCTCCTCGCCTTCGCCGAAGGGCGCAAGAACGACTGCTCCGACGCGGGGGACATAGACATCGTCGTCAAGCGGTCCGAGGACGGCGGCCGCACGTGGTCGCCGTTGCGGGTCGTCAACGAGGGCGGGGGCGACACCCACGGGAATCCCTCGCCGGTCGTGGACCGCAGGACGGGCCGCATCCTCCTCGCGGAGACGTACAACACGGGGCGCACGGACGGCCAGAACTGCGACGTGCCGTGCGACCGCACCCCGCACATGCAGCACAGTGATGACGACGGCCGCACGTGGTCGCCGCCGCGCGACCTGAGCGACGAGCTGCTGCCCGCCGACTTCAACTCCTGGTACGCGACCGGGCCCTCGCACGGCCTCCAGCTGACCCACGGGCGGCACCGCGGCCGCCTGGTGTTCGCGGTCAACGCCGAGACGTGGAACGGCAGTCGGCTCACCGCGAACCACGCCGCCCTCATGGTCAGCGACGACGGCGGCGAGCACTGGCGGGTCGGCGCGAAGGACTCCTGGCCGATCGCCGACGACGGCACCTTCCGGCAGAAGCCCTCCGAGCTGGCGATCGCCGAGCGGCCCGACGGCACCGTCTACGTCAGCGCGCGCGAACAGGACGGCACCGACCTCGGGCACCGCACCCACGCGGTCAGCCGCGACGGCGGCGACTCCTTCGCCCACCCCTTCACCGCGCTCCCGGACCTCTACGCACCACAGGTCCAGGGGTCGCTCCTGCCCGTGGGCGAGGACGGCGAACGGCTGCTGCTCGCCTGCCCCGGCGACCCCGACCGGCGGCGCACCATGATGATCCGTTCCTCGTACGACGGCGGGCGCACGTGGGAGAGCTTCGACCGGGGCACCATCGTGAGCACGGACTGGTCGGGCTACTCGGACATGGTGCAGGCCGACCGGGAGCACGTGGGACTTGTGTACGAGGGCGGGGCCGTCGACGCCCGGGACGAGATCCGCTTCGCCCGGTTCACGCTCGACTGGTTGAAGGACCGGCGCGGCCCCGGCCCGACGACGGACGACCGGGCGCCGGGGGCTCGCGACGCGGCCGTGCTCGGCGGGGCGCGGGAGACGGAGGGGCGGGTCGGCGGGGCGCTGTCGTTCGACGGGACGGACGACGCGGTGCGGCTGCCCTACAGCGACCGACTCCGGCTCGGGGAGCGGGAGTTCAGCGCCTCCCTTCGGTTCCGCTACAGCGCCACGAGTGGCGAGCAGCCGCTGCTCTCGCTCGGCGGCACCGGCGCCTCGCAGCCCCAGGTGACGCTGCGCGCCGAGCCCGCGTCGAACCGGATCACCGGGCTGATCACCGTGCGGGACGGGGCCGCGCCGCCCAGTACGGTGACGGTGCGGTCGGCGTCCGCGTACAACGACGGGAACTGGCACCGGCTCCAACTCCGGCGTGACGATGGGCGATTGACGCTCTCCGTCGACGGCGAGGAGGTCGGCGGCGCCGACGACGTGCCCGGATCGGTGAGCCAGAACTCGCCGTTCGGCGTGCACATCGGGCAGCGGATGGACAGCCGGGCGTTCTTTACGGGGGCCATCGACGACGTACGGGTCATCTCGGGCGGCGAAGTCGTGCTGTGGCTGCCGCTGGACCGGGTCAGGGGCGGCTGACCTCGGCAGCGGTTGCCGCGGTCGGGCGTGCGCCCCGGCCGACGTGGTTGACGCCACGGGGCTCCGCCCCCGGCCCCCGCGCCTCAATCGCCGGCGGGGCTCAAACGGCCCACCCGCCGCCGGACCCGTGGACCAGTCCCGGGGCAGAGCCTGAATCGCCCACCCGCCACAAGCCCTGTGGAAGCGGGGCTCAGATTGCCCAGCCGCCGCCGGACCCGTGGGCCACTCCCGGGGCAGAGCCTGAATCCCCCACCGCCACGGGCCCTATGGAGGCGGCACTCAAAACGCCCACCCGCCACGGGCCCTATGGAGGCGGCACTCAAAACGCCCACCCGCCGCTGAACCCGTGAACCACTCCCTGCGCGGAGCCCTGAACTGCCCACCCTCCACGGGCCCCGTGGAGGCGGGGCTGGCTCATTTTGCCCGCCGCCACGGGACCCCTGAGCCTCAGCCGGGCAGAGCCTGAATCGCCCACCCGCCACGCGACCCCTGAGCCGCAGCCAAGCGGAGCCTGAATCGCCCACCGGCCCCGTGGACCAACCGCGCCCCGCGCATTAACGTCGCCTCGCGTGCGGGGATATGAGCGGGCGGCGACGCGGCGGCGGGGGCCGGGGGTGCCGTTGCTCGCGTTGTTCGCCGCGCTGCTCCTCGTGCTCGTCGTGTTCGTCGCCCTCCCCGACCAGGAGGGCGACACCCGTTGCGCGCCGCGCGGCGTCACCTCGTGGGCGGCCGAGAACCGGCTCACCACCGCGTTCGCGGCGTACGGCGACGACGCCTCCCGGCTCGACGACTGGACCGGCGGCGACGGAACGCACTCCGTGCGGCTGCCGGACGGGCGGCTGCTGTGGCTGTTCTCCGACACGTATCTGGGCGCGGTGAACCGGCCCCCGAACCCGGCCGGGCAACCGCACCCCTGGCGGACCGCGGACGCGCCCTTCGTCCGTAACTCCGCCGTGGTGACGGACCGTTCGGGAAACCTGGACCGGACGCTCGCAGCCCCCCTGTTCCCGGACACCGCCGCAGGCGAGTGGCGCTGGCCGGTCGCGGCGCGCGTCGAGGAGAGCGGCGGCAAGCAGGTCGTACGGGTGCTGCTGTGGACGCGGGCGCAGGGCACGGGACCGTACGTCTACGGCGTGCCGAACGCGACCGAGGTGGCCACCCTGTCGCTGCCGGACCTGCGCCTCGAAGGCATCACGCAGGTCCTCGACCAGCGGCAGGTGCGGGACCCGGCGCGGCGCGTGCTGTACGGGACGACGGCCGTCGACGAGGGCGACTGGACGTACGTGTTCGGCGCGGACGACGGGGAGAAGGCCGTGCATCGCGCGTACGTGGCGAGGGTTCCGCAGGGGAGCCTCGGGGACGCGCGGGCCTGGCGGTACTGGGACGGCGAGCGGTGGGGTACGCGCGCCGCGCCGGTCCTGGGGGACGGCGAACGCCGCGGCGTGGGCACCGCCTTCTCGGTGGTGCGGGACGCGGGGACGTACGTCCTGTTCACGACGGCGGCGGGCGCGGAGGGGCTGACGAAGGTCACCTCGTACTGGGCCTGTTCACCGACCGGACCCTGGCACGGCCCCGCGCAGGCCTTCACGCCGCCGCTCCCCCGCGACGGGGCGGCGCCCTCGCGCGCGGCGGCGTACAACCCGCAGGCGCACCCGGCGCTGAGCGGCGGCGGCCGGCTCGTCCTGAGCTACGACGTCAACTGGCTGGACGCCGCGCCCGCCGCCGCACAGGCGGAGCTCAGCCGGAACGTGTCCCTGTACCGACCGCGGTTCGTGTCTCTTCGGCTCGGGCCTCCAGCGGCTCGCTGAACTCCGGCTCCTCGGTGTCCTTCGAGCGGCGCTTGGCGATGACCGCGCACACCATGAGCTGCATCTGGTGGAAGAGCATCAGCGGCAGCACGGCGAGCGAGGCGTGCGCGCCGAACAGCACGCTCGCCATGGGGAGCCCGGAGGCGAGGGACTTCTTCGAGCCCGCGAACTGGATGGCGATCCGGTCGCCTCGGTTGAAGCCGAGGGCCTTCGCCCCGTACCAGGTGACCGCCAGCATGATCGCGAGCAGCACCGCCTCCACGACGAGGAGCCCGGCGAGGCGGACCGCGCTGACCTGGTGCCAGATGCCCTGCACCATGCCCTCGCTGAACGCGGTGTAGACGACGAGCAGGATCGAGCCCCGGTCGACGTAGCCGAGGATCTTCTTGTGGCGCGCGATGAAGCCGCCGACCCAGCGGCGCAGCAACTGGCCCGCGAGGAACGGCACCAGGAGCTGAAGCACGATCTTGACGACCGAGTCGGCGGAGAAGCCGCCCCCGCTGTTGCCGAGCAGCGCCGCCGCGAGCAGCGGGGTGAGGACGATGCCGGCGAGCGAGGAGAAGGAGCCCGCGCAGATCGCCGCCGGGACGTTGCCGCGCGCGATCGAGGTGAACGCGATCGACGACTGGATGGTCGACGGGACGAGGGTGAGGAAGAGGAAGCCCTCGAAGAGGTTCTGCGGCAGCAGTACGGGGACCAGGCCGCGGGCCGCGAGGCCGAGCAGCGGGAACACGAGGAACGTGCAGGCGAGGACGGTGACGTGGAGCCGCCAGTGACGCAGTCCGTCCATCGCCTCGCGGGTCGACAGACGCGCCCCGTAGAGGAAGAAGAGGAAGGCGACGGCGGCGGTGGAGGCGCCGGACGCGACATCGGCGGCGGCCCCTCGGGCCGGGAGCAGTGCGGCGAGGCCCACTGTCGCGATCAACGCCAGGATGTACGGGTCGATCGGCATCCAGCTCGGCCAGGTCAGGCGTTTCATTGGATCCTTGCTCTCGGTTCAGGTCGTGCCCTCTCCATGGTCCTCCCCGACTCCTTGATCGGGAATCCTGCATACCGCTCTGACTGTCATCGCGTCACGTGATGAGCGGGGGTACGGTCGGTGGCATGTACGACCCCGGACAGCTCAGGACCCTGCTCGCCGTCGCGCAGACGCTGAGCTTCACGCAGGCCGCGCGCCGCCTCGGCCTGCGGCAATCGACCGTGAGCCAGCATGTGCGGCGCCTGGAGGACGCGACCGGGCGCACGCTGTTCACGCGGGACACGCACTCCGTGGAGCTCACGGAGGACGGGGAGGCGATGCTCGGATTCGCCCGGCGGATTCTGGAGGTGCACGAGCAGGCGGCGTCCTTCTTCACGGGGACGCGGCTGCGCGGCCGGCTCAGGTTCGGGGCGTCGGAGGACTTCGTGGTGACCCGGCTGCCCGAGATCCTGGAGTCGTTCCGGGCCGAGCACCCCGAGGTGGACCTGGAGTTGACGGTCGAGCTGTCGGGGACGCTGCACACGCAACTGGACGCGGGAAAGCTGGATCTGGTGCTCGCCAAGCGGCGCCCCGAGGATCCGCGCGGCGAGTCGGTGTGGCACGACCGCCTGGTGTGGATCGGCTCCGAGCGGCTCCGCATCGAGCAGGACCGCCCGGTCCCGCTGATCGTCTACCCGCCGCCGGGGATCTCGCGCGCCCTCGCCCTTGAGGCGCTGGAGCGGCACGGGCGGGCGTGGCGGATCGCCTGCACGAGCGGCTCGCTGAACGGTCTGGTCGCGGCGGCGCGGGCCGGGCTCGGCGTGATGGCCCACTCGCGCGGCCTCATTCCGCCGGGCCTCGTGCGGGTGCCGGACCGGGCGGGCCTTCCGGAGCTGGGCGAGGTCGACTTCGTGGTGCGCAGCGCGGCCCGAGACGAGAGCGAGCCCGCGCGCGCCCTCGCGCAGGCGATCCTCGCGGGCGGCGACCGCCTCCACCGAAGCGCCCGCCAGCCACAGCGGCCACAGTGGTACCGTCCACCGGAACCGACTACTCCGTCTAAAAACTCGGAGGCCGGCCGACGGTGACCTCTTTGCAGAGATCCCATGGAGGACCGTGAAGAGGGCCGGGAGATTACGCTCCCGAAACTTACTGTGGCGTAAGTAATCTGCCCAGCTCCACCCGTTGTGGCCCGTTATAAACGCCTGACCTGTGCAAATTCCGCGCACCTTCTGCCCGTTGCGGGCACTCCCGCAGGGGCCCGAGGTCGGGTACCGTCACCGACGCTGTGCGGAGCGCCACAAGGAGCAACTTTGCGTGAGTTCACCAACCCCCCTGTGGCGTCGGCGCCGCTGGTCGGCGGCCTGGCCGACGCCGTGTTCGATCATGCCCTGGACACACCGGGACATATAGCCCTGGCCCGTAAGGACCGCCACGACAAGTGGCACGACGTCACCTCGGCCCAGTTCTGCGACGAGGTGATGGCCCTCGCCAAGGGCCTGCTCGCGCAGGGCATCCGGTTCGGCGACCGCGTCGCGATCATGTCGCGCACGCGCTACGAGTGGACGCTGTTCGACTTCGCGCTGTGGACCATCGGCGCCCAGGTCGTCCCCGTCTACCCGACGTCCTCGGCCGAGCAGGTCTTCTGGATGCTGTACGACTCCGAGGTGTCGGCGGCGATCGTCGAGCACGAGGACCACGCGATGACCATCGCCACGGTCATCGGCCGGCTGCCCCATCTGCACCGGCTGTGGCAGATCGACGGCGGCGCCGTCGACGAGATCACCGGGTCCGGCACCCACCTCGACGACGAGACCGTGCACCGGCACCGCCGCGCGATCACCCCCGACTCGACGGCCACGATCATCTACACGTCGGGCACCACCGGCCGCCCCAAGGGCTGTGTGATCTCGCACGGGAACTTCATGTTCGAGGCGGACACGATGATCACGCGCTGGGAGCCGGTGTTCTCCTCCAAGCGCGACCGCACCCCGTCCACGCTCCTCTTCCTGCCGCTCGCCCACGTCTTCGGGCGCATGGTGGAGGTCGCGACGATCCGCGGCGGCGTGAAGTTGGGCCACCAGCCGGAGCTGCGCGCGTCCGCGCTCATGCCCGACCTCCAGTCGTTCAAGCCGACGTTCATCCTCGCCGTGCCGTACATCTTCGAGAAGGTGTTCAGCGCGGCCCGCAGGAAGGCCGAGAACGAAGGCAAGTCGGGGCCGTTCGAGAAGGCCATCGAGTGCGCCGTGAAGTACGCGGACGCGCAGGAGGCGAAAGCATTCGGCACGGGCCCCGGGCCCTCCGCCTCGCTGCGGATGCAGCACTCCGTCTTCGAGAAGCTCGTCTACTCCAAGGTGCGCGCCGCGCTGGGCGGCCGGGTGCGGCACGCGATGTCCGGCGGCTCGGGCATGGACCGCCGCCTCGGCCTGTTCTTCGAGGGCGCGGGCATCTCGATCTACGAGGGGTACGGACTCACCGAGTCGACGGCCGCCGCGACCGCGAACCCGCCGGAGCAGACCCGCTACGGCACGGTCGGCCAGGCGATCCCCGGCACCAGCGTGCACATCGCGGACGACGGCGAGGTGTGGGTCTACGGCGGCAACATCTTCCAGGGCTACCTCAACGACCCGAAGTCCACCGACTCCTCGCTGTACGACGGCTGGCTCGCCACGGGTGACCTGGGCGCCCTCGACGAGGACGGCTATCTCACCATCACGGGCCGCAAGAAGGAGATCCTCGTGACCTCCGGCGGCAAGAGCGTCTCGCCGCAGCAGCTGGAGGAGCGGGTGCGCGACCACCCGCTGATCGCCCAGTGCCTCGTCGTCGGCAACGACCGCCCCTACATCGCGGCGCTCGTGACGCTCGACAACGAGGCCGTCGACCACTGGCTCGGCATGCGCGGCAAGCAGTCGATGTCCCCGGCGGACCTGGTGCGCGACCCGGACCTGGAGACGGAGGTGCGGCGCGCGGTGGTGGCCGCGAACACCCTGGTCTCGCAGGCCGAGTCGATCCGTACGTTCCGCATCCTCGCCCACCAGTTCAGCGAGGAACACGGCCTGCTCACGCCGTCCCTGAAGCTGAAGCGCAAGGCGATCGAGCAGGCGTACGCGGCGGAGGTCGACGCGCTGTACGGGACGGGGTGACCCGACCCCGCCGGGACCGGACGAGGTAAACCGTCGGTAACTGACGCGTCATCAATTGACTATGCGTCAGTTATTGACGGTTCATCAGCTCGCGCACAGAATCACCCTCACTCCGACGGAGGGGGACCGACCGTGTCGCGACCGATCCGCGCCATCACCGCCACCGTGGCGGCACTCCTGCTCGCCACCGCCTGCAACTCCACCGCCAACAGCGGAACCAACTCCGCCGGTGGGCAGGGAAGTTCGGTCCGCGGTGTGACCGACGACAGCATCAAGGTGGGCGGCATCGTCTCGATGACGACGTCGAGCGGCTACAGCAAGAAGGACACCGACCTCGGCGCGAAGGCCCGCTTCGACCGCGCCAACGCCGAGGGCGGGGTCAACGGCCGGACGATCGACTACCTGGGCGCGGAGGACGACGGCCAGGACCCGGCGAAGAACCTCGCGGCGGCCCGCAAACTCGTGCAGCAGGACAAGGTGTTCGCGATCTCGCCGATGAGTTCGGTGACGTTCTCGGGCGCGGACTTCCTCCAGAAGCAGAAGGTGCCGACGTTCGGCTGGGGCACGCTCCCCTCGTTCTGCGGACCGACGTACATCTACGGCTTCGGCGGCTGCATGGTGCCGATGCCCGGCGGCACCATCTCGCAGACCTGGCCCGAGGGCCTGAAGAAGGTCACGGGCGGGGCGAAGGGCAAGAGCGTCGCGATCCTCGCCAACGACAACGACGCGGGCACCTTCGCCATCCGCACGTACAAGCAGTCCTTCAAGTCGGCGGGCTACAAGGTGTCGTTCGCGAAGGCCACCGTGCCTGCGACAGCCGTGCCGAGCGACTGGTCGGCGTACACGAAGGAACTGCTGCGCAGCGACGGCGGCAAGGCGCCTGACGTCGTCGTCTCCGTGATGCAGACGCCGTACAACATCGGCCTGTTCACCGCCGTCAAGCGCACCGGCTACAAGGGCGTGCTCACCGATCCGACGGATTACGACCCCGGGCTCCTCGCCAAGAAGGCGACGAAGCAGGCGCTCGACGGGGTGCATGTGCTGCTGTCCTTCGAGCCGTTCGAGGCTCACACGCCCGGCATGAAGCAATTCAAGGCGGACATCAAGAAGGCCTCGGGCGGCAAGGACGTCCCGCTCAACATGCACATGATGACGGGCTACATGAGCGCCGACCTGTTCCTCGCCATCGCGAAGAAGGCCGGCAAGGACCTCAACCTCGCGTCGTTCCAGAAGGCGGCGAACGGCTTCTCCGACACCGGGACGCTCGTCGGCGACCGGGCTCTGCCGCGCGGGCGCACCGAGTCGTTCGGCTGCGGGGCGCTCGCCCAGCTCAAGGACGGGGCGTACCGGGTGTCGTCGCCGTTCAAGTGCTATCCGCCGATCCCCTTCAAGTAGGCCCAGGGTTAGGGGCGTTGACGTGTCGGATCTGCTTGCCTTCATCCTGAGCGGGCTCGTGTCGGGTGCGCTGTACGCGCTGCTCGCCACGGGGCTCGTACTCTCCTACTCGGCCTCCGGGCTCTTCAACTTCGCGCACGGCGCGACCGCCTATCTGTGCGCGCTCACCTTCTACGAGCTGCACTCCGGCTTCGGCTGGCCTGCCGTGCCGACGGCGCTGCTGCTCGTCCTCGTCGTGGCTCCCTTGCTGGGCTGGGGACTTGACCGGATGATGTTCCGGAAACTGGCGCGGGTCGGCGAGACCGCGCAGATCGTGGCGACGATCGGGCTGCTCGTCGCGCTGCCGGCGCTCGGCCTGTGGATCGTCGAGCTCCTCGAGGACGCGGGCGCGCCGGTCAAGCCGGCGGAGAACCAGTTCGGGCTTCCCGGTGTCGGGCCGAGTCCGGCGAAGAACTGGCAGTTGATGGACGGCGTCGGCATCGACTCGGACCAGCTGATCACCTGGGTGACGACCGCCGTCGTCGCGCTCGGCCTGTGGATTCTCCTGCGCCACACGGCACTTGGGCTCAAGCTGCGGGCGGCCGTCGACAACCGCTCGCTCGTCGAGCTGCGCGGGATCAGCGCCGACCGGCTCTCGTCGGTGGCGTGGA
The DNA here is from genome assembly GCF_049844455.1 of Streptomyces fractus. NCBI lineage: Bacteria > Bacillati > Actinomycetota > Actinomycetes > Kitasatosporales > Streptomycetaceae > Streptomyces > Streptomyces fractus. Next base: position 2,150,265 of record NZ_JBMYHI010000002.1, read on the forward strand.
TGCTCTCCTCGGTGCTCGCGGGCCTGGCCGGCGTCCTCGCCACTCCCCTGCTCGGGCTCTCCTCGCACGACTTCACGCTGTTCCTGTTCGTGTCGGCGACGGCCGCCGTGCTCGGCCGCTTCATGTCGATCCCGCTCGCCTTCGCGGGCGGGCTCGGGCTCGGGGTGCTGCAGAACCTGGTCGCGGGGTACGCCACGTTCGCGGAGAAGATCACCGGGTTCCGTACGGCGGTGCCGTTCCTGATCCTGTTCGCCGGGCTGCTGCTGCTCACGCGGCGGCAGCGCACGGCGGGCACGGTGGCGAGCGACGCGCCGCCGGTGGACTATCTCGCGGGGCGTTCGTGGCTGCGGCGCTGGGGTCCTTGGGCGGCGGCCGCCGTGCTGCTCGCCGTCGCGTTCTACACGGTGACGACGCCGTTCTGGAGCGGGATCCTCGCCCAGGGGCTCGCGATCTCGCTCGTGTTCCTGTCGTTCACCGTCGTCACCGGGCTCGGCGCGATGGTGTCGCTCGCGCAGGCCGCGTTCGTGACGGGCGCCGCGCTGGTCGCGGGCCTGCTGATGAGCCACGGGTGGCCGTTCCTGGGGGCGGCGCTCGCGGGGACGTGCGCGGCTGCCCTGCTGGGCGCGCTCGTGGCGCTGCCCGCGCTGCGACTCGGCGGCCGCTCGCTGGCCCTCGCCACGCTCGCGCTCGCCTTCCTCGCGGACCAAGTCCTGTTCCAGCTCGGCTGGTTGAGGAACGGCGACACGGGCTGGGAAATCCCACGGGCCGTCGCGGGGCCGCTCGATCTCGGCGACGACCGGGCGATGGGCGTCGCCATGGTCGTGCTGTGCACGGCGGCCGTCGCGGGGCTGAGCGCGCTGCGGAACTCCCGCGCGGGCCGGGCCATGCTCGCCGTGCGCTCGGCGCCGGCCGCGGCGATGGCCTCGGGCGTCTCCGTGATCCGCACGAAGCTGCTGCTGTTCACGATCTCGGCGGGCCTCGCCGGGTTCGGCGGCGTCATGTACGCCTCGTACAACACCCGCATCACCGCGACCGACTTCACCGCGATGACCGGCCTCATCTGGCTCGCCGTGGTGGTCGCGGCGGGCGTGCGGCGGCCGCAGTTCGCGGTGGTCGCGGGGCTCAGCTTCGCCGTCGTACCGCATCTGATCAGCGACTACCTGACCGAGTCGGTACAGCTCCCGGTGATCCTCTTCGGTCTGGCGGGCCTCGCGCTCGCCAATGACCCGGACGGCTACTGCGCGGCGATCCCGGCCCGCCGCCACCGCCGGAAGACCGCCACGGCCGATGCCGTCGACGACGCGCCCGCGGCGGCCCCCGACCCGGACGCCGCGCTCCAACTGGCGTGCGTCCAGGCCGGATACGACGGCGCCCGCGTCCTCCAGGGCGTCGACCTCACCGTCCACCCCGGCGAGATCGTGGCGCTCCTCGGCCCCAACGGCGCCGGAAAGTCGACGACCTGCAAGGTCGCCGCGGGCCTCATGACACCCCTTGCGGGCGAGGTGTACGTCGCCGGGTCCGCGTCGGGCCGTCGGGGCGCGGTCCGCCGGGCGCGGGCCGGGGTGGTGCTCGCACCGGAGGGCCGCGGCATCTTCCCCTCGCTCACCGTCGACGAGAACCTCGCCCTCCAACTCCCGCAGCAACACGACCGGTTGGCGGTCTACGAACGGTTCAAGGGGCTCGCCGCGCGGCGCGACGTCACCGCGGGCTCGCTCTCCGGCGGCGAGCAGCAACTCCTCGCGCTCGCCCCGCTGTTGCACCGCCCGCCCCGCGTCCTCATCGCCGACGAGCCCTCGCTCGGACTCGCGCCGCGCGTCGCCGACGAGGTGTACCGGCTGCTCGCCGAACTCCGCGACGCGGGAACGGGGTTGTTGCTCGTCGAGGAGAAGGCGTCGGAGATCCTCGGCGTCGCGGACACCGTGGCGTACCTCGCGCAGGGCCGCGTCACGTGGTGCGGGCCGCGCGAGAAGGTGGAGGCCGAGCGGCTAACGGAGGCGTACCTCGGCATCGCGGCGACCAAGGAGGCCGAACACTCATGAGGCACGTACTCGAAGCCGAGGACATCGGCGTGCGCTTCGGCGGCGTGCGGGCCCTCGACGGGGTGGGCCTGCGCCTCGCGCCCGGCGAGGTGTGCGGCCTTATCGGGCCGAACGGCGCGGGCAAGACGACGTTCTTCGACGTCGTCTCCGGGATCCGCAGGCCCGACGCGGGCCGGGTCCTGCTCGACGGCGCGGACGTCACCCGCCGCTCCCCCGTCTGGCGGGCGCGGCACGGGATGCGCCGCACGTTCCAGCGCCAGCAGCTGTTCGGGCAGCTCACGGTCGCCGACAACCTGCTGGTCGCGCAGGAGTGGCGGCGCGGCGGCGCCGACCCCGCCCGCTCCCAGGGCCTGCTGCGCGACTGCGGCCTCGACGACCTCGCGGATACGTACGCGGGGACGCTGCCGGTCGGCCGGGCCCGGATGCTGGAGCTGGCGCGGGCCGCCGCCGACCGGCCGCGCGTGCTGCTGCTCGACGAGCCCGCGTCCGGCATGACGGCGCAGGAGCGCGAGCTGCTCGCGGCGACGGTGCGGCGCCTCGCCGGGGACGGCTGCGCGGTGCTGCTCGTCGAGCACAATGTGGCCTTCGTGATGGAGCTGTGCTCCCGGGTCGTGGTGCTCGATCTGGGGTCCGTGCTCGCCGAGGGGACCGCTGAGGTGATTCGGGCGGACACGCGGGTACGCGAGGCTTACCTGGGGACACAGCCCCCGGCGCAAAGCGCTCATACCTGACTGTCATGCTGGTGTCACCCACAGGAATGCGCGTGCGCCCGTGATCGTTGACCATGGGGGTACCGCATTGTGCAGTGCCACCCATCACCGGACGAAAAAGGATCCACACCTCGTGAGCAAGGTTCCCCCGATCATCCTGAACAACGGCGTCGAGATGCCCCAGCTCGGCTTCGGCGTGTGGCAGGTGCCGGACGACGAGGCCGAGAAGGCCGTCGTGACGGCGCTGGAGGCCGGGTACCGCAGCATCGACACCGCCGCGATCTACGGCAACGAGGAGGGCACGGGCAAGGCCATCGCCGCGTCCGGCGTCCCCCGCGAGGAGCTGTTCGTCACGACGAAGCTGTGGAACGCCGACCAGGGCCACGACTCCACGCTGCGCGCCTTCGACACCTCGCTGGAGAAGCTGGGTCTCGACTACGTCGACCTGTACCTGATCCACTGGCCGCTGCCGTCCAAGGGCCTGGCCGTCGACACGTACAAGGCCTTCGAGAAGATCCAGGCGGACGGGCGCGCCAAGTCCATCGGCGTCTCCAACTTCCTGCCGGAGCACCTGGACCGGCTGACCGCCGAGACCTCCGTGATCCCTGCCGTCAACCAGATCGAGCTGCACCCGCACCTCCAGCAGCGCGCCGCCCGTGAGAAGCACGCCGAGCTGGGCATCGCGACCGAGGCCTGGTCGCCGCTCGGCCAGGGCAAGGGCCTCCTGGAGGTCCCGGCCATCGTCGCGATCGCGCAGAAGCACGGCCGCACGCCCGCGCAGGTCGTGCTGCGCTGGCACGTCCAGCTGGGCAACGTGGTGATCCCCAAGTCCGTGACGCCGTCGCGGATCAAGGAGAACATCGACGTGTTCGGCTTCGAGCTCGACCCCGAGGACCTCGGCGCGATCTCCGCGCTCAACGAGGACCGGCGTCTTGGCCCGGACCCGGCGACGATGGACGTGGCGTAACACTTGTACGAAGAGGGGCCCGGAGCGCACCGCTCCGGGCCCCTTCTCTTGCTCGTACGCGCGTGATCGTACGCGTGTGCTTGTACGCTCCTCAGGCCTCCTTGACCGCCGTGTGCACGGTGTGCGCGGTCAGCAGGAAGAGGTCGTCGCGGCGGTACAGGCTCTGCGGGTCGTCCTTGTCCATGAGCTGCCCGATCGTGGCCATGTCCTCGGGCGAAAGGGCCTCATCGAACACTTCCAGGCGGCGCTTCCACAGATCGATGACGGTCTCGCGGGCCTGGCCGGTGAGCGGCGCGGGCAGATCGAGCAGGAAGCTGCGGCTGACGGCGTTCGTCAGTCCCGCGTCGGTCAGCAGCTCCGACCAGTTCTCCGTGTCCTGCTTGGCGCCGGGCAGCTTCGCGCGCATGTCGCCGAACCACTCCTCCTCGATGGCGTCGGCCCGCGCCTGCAGTCCGGGCTTGCCGAGTCCGAAGTCGCGCGGCAGGCAGCGCTGCGGCAGGCCGCCCTCGACGAGCGCGAGGGTGCCGCCGGGGGCGAGCCGCCCCGCGAGCGCGGCGACCGCGGCCCGCTGGTCGCCCACGTGGTGCAGGGAGCGGGCCGCCCAGATGAGGTCGGCGGACGGCAACTCGTCGATGCTGTCCGGGAGTTCGACGCGCAGCGTGTCGGTGCGGTCGGCGATCCCCTGCTGCGCGAACCGCTCCGTGGCGCGGGCGAGCAGCGCCTCTTCCGGGTCGGCCGCGATGACGCGGGCCTCGGGGAAGGCCTCGGCGAGGTGCAGCGAGACGGCGCCGGGGCCGGCGCCCGCGTCGACGATCAGGCCGGTGCCGGCGGGGCGGGACGCGCGGAGCCACGCGAGGGCCTGCGTGTAGAGCGGCTCGTACACGGAGGCGTTGCGCTCCAGCATGGGGATCATGTCGGCCCAGTCGATGTCCGTGTGGTCGTGGCCGCCGTGCCCGCCGTGCTGACCGTGCTGCTCTCCGTCGTGCTGTCCGTGCTGGTGGTGGCCGTGTGCCATGTCCGGTGTCGCCGCCCTTCGTGCCCGTATGTCGTCCGTCGACCCCAGGGTGCGCGGACGACATACGGGCGGGCAAGCCACGTTGCCGACTCAGCAATTTGTCGGCACTGGGTGGCCTACAGCGCCGGGTGGGCGTTCTTCATGAGCTCCTGGAACTGCGCGGAGAACCAGTGCCCGGACACCGGCGCGTTCGGCAGCGCCCCGGACATGTGGTTGTTGTTCCGCGGGTTGCCGGTGTATGTCGGGTCGCACATGCGGTCGAAGCCCTTGCCCTCGTCGTTGTCGATGGCGGTGCTCGACCCGTCCGACTCGCCCGGCGGCTTCATCCACACGTAGGCGTCGATCCCGGTCGCCGGGTTGGCCTGCGGCCGCTCGCCGAGGCCCGCCCCGCTCTGGTTGCACCAGTTGCCGAGGTGGATGCGGCGGTCGTAGCGCCCGCCGTCCACGTACGTGTCGACGTCCGTCTTCGCCCCGGGTCCTGTCGGCCGCGCCGCGCCGCCCCAGCCGTTGCGGGAGGTGTCGATCAGCATGCCGAGGTTCTGGTCGAAGCCGAGCGAGACCAGCTTGTCGCGCATGGCCTGCGCGTACGACAGCTCGTCGGTGTAGCGGTTCCAGTCGACCCACTTCGACTCGCGCACCGACTTGCCGTTGACGCTGTCGCCGATGGCGAAGTTGTCCTCCTTCAGGGCGCTGTAGTTGGCGGTGTTCACGATGAAGCCCTGGACGTCGGAGAGCTTGGCGCCGTTGCTGCTCGCGGTCGACCTGAACAGTTCGGCGGAGGCCCCGAAGTTGTCGTCCCAGCCGAGCCAGCCGTGGTGGCCCGCGTCGATGTAGTTGTAGACGTTGGCGATGTCACCGAGCTTGTCGAGGGCGTAGCCGACGCCCTTCTGATAGTTGCCGTTGGCCTTCATGGTGTCGCAGTTGGGCGTGGCCGTCGGGCGGCCGGACACGTTGGTGACCAGGTTGGGCAGCGAGTCGATCTCGATCGTGGTGACGATGCGCAGGCCCGCGTACTTGGGGTCGGCGAGGATCTTCGCGATCGGGTCGATGAAGTCCGACCTGTACTTGTCGATCTCCGTCGGGCCGAGCTCGCCGTTGGAGGCGAGGGCGGCGCAGTCGCGGCCCGGCAGGTCATAGACGACCAGCTGGACGACCTCCTCGCCGCTGCCCTTCTGGGTCAGCGCCGCGTCGAGGTGGTCGCGCAGGCCCATGCCGTCGCCGACGCCCTCGATGGCGGCGATCCGGTCGAGCCACACACCGGTCGGCTGATTGGCGATGCGGCTGCCGCCGGTCTCCGCCTTGGCCTTCGCGGACCACTCCGGGTTCACGTACACCTTGGCGCCGGCGTACGGGTTGTCGACGCGCTCACCGGGCCCTGGCGGGTCCGTGGGGTCCGGCGGGTCGGTCGGGTCCGTGGTGTCCTCGTTGCAGGTGACACCGTTCAGCTTGAAGGTGGTGGGCGCGGCGTTGGCGCCGCTGTACGTGGCGTTGAAGCCGAAGGAGGCGGAGGCGCCGGTGGCGAGGGCGCCGTTGTAGGAGACGTTCTTGGCGGTGACGGCGGCGCCGGACTGGGAGATGTCGGCGTTCCAGCCGGAGCCGACCTTCTGGCTGCCCGCGTACGACCAGGTCAGGTTCCAACTGCTCACCGCCGCACCGTTGTTGGTGACCGTGACGGCGGAGGTGAAGCCGCTGCCCCAGTCGTTCTGCACCTTGTAGTCGACGGTGCAGGCGTGGGCCGCGGCGTGGGCGGGGAGGGCGACGGCGGCGCCGGCGAGACAGCCGGCTCCGGTGAGGGCGAGGGCGGCGAGCGCGGCGGTGCCGGCTCTGGATCTCGATCGGGTACGTAACATGAGGTTCCTGGTTCCTTTCAGGGGGTTGGATTTCCTCGGGCGGTCGGTTCGGTCAGTTGCCGAGGGTCTTCAGGTGGTCGCGCAGGCCGACCCCGAAGTTGGTCGGCGTGCCGTCGTAATCGCTGATCAGCGAGGGACCGGAGGAGCAGTCCCAGGTGTTCCAGGTCCAGCCGAGGTACGACAGCTTCCGCTCGTCGAACCACTTCATGACCCGGTCGATGAAGGCGTGGGAGCAGGTGTTCTCGCCGATCTCCCCAGCCACGAGCGGGACCTGCGCCGCGACGGGCGCGAGCTGCTCGGCCCAACAGGCCTCCCCTGCACATGTGTTGAAGTTGTAGACGTGCCAGGCCGCGGCGAGATTTCCGGCCGGGTCGGACGGCTTGTGGGCGAGCCACTGCCGCAGGTCGTTGGAGTAGGCGAGGCCGCCCGCCAGGATCAGGTTCGGGGCACCCGCCGCGCGCACGGCGTCCACCAGGTCCTGCATGCCGGCGACTTCAGGGCGCGCCTTGAAGGTGTCGGCCACCGACGACCAGAAGCTCGGCGCGTACTTGGCGTCCGGCATCGGCTTCTGGCAGCTCGCGTGCACATCGGAGCAGCCCGCCGAGTTGCCGGTGTACTGACCGTACGACCAGTGCATCTCCAGGACGGGTGTCATGCCGTTGGCCGTGACGCGGTCGACCAACTGCTTGATGGCTGAGCGGTAGTTGGCACCTCCGTACTCGGGCTTGATGTTGTCGAGGCCGAGCCAGCACTCCTCGTTGAGCGGGATGCGGACGGCGTTCGACTTCCAGTCGGCGATCGCCTTGATCGCGGCGTCGTCGACGGGGCCGTCGAAGATTCCGTGGCCCTGTACGCACATGAACTCGGCGCCGGAGCGGTTCACGCCGAGGATCCGCCGGGTGGCCCCTGAGGCGTCGACGAGCTTGTTGCCGGACACCTTCAGGGCCGGGGCGGCGCCGTCACCGGGGCCGGTCGGATCCGTCGGATCGGTCGGATCGATCGGGCCCGTGGTGTCGGTGTCGCAGGTCGTGCCGTTCAGCCTGAAGGCGGTGGGCACAGTGTTGGCGCCGGACCACGAGCCCACGAAACCGGCGGACACGGAGGCGCCCGTAGGGAGCGCGCCGTTCCATGTCTCGTTGCCCGCGGTGACCGTCGTGCCGGACTGGGACCACTTGGCGCTCCAGCCCTGGGTGACCTTCTGGCCGTCGGCGAAGCCGAAGGAAAGGCTCCAACTGTACTTCGCAGCACCGTTGTTGGTGACCTTCACGGCACCCTGGAAGCCGTCCCCCCACTGCCCGGTGACGGAGTACTCGACCGTGCAGGCGGGGGCGGCGGCGGACGCGGATGCGGTGCCGGCCAACGGGATCAGCGTGGCCGCCGAGACGGCACACACCATGAGTAACGCACTGTGCGGGGGGTGTCGCATGAGCGATTCCTTGCAGCTCGGACACGTACGGCCACGGCCGGCGCGTCGACTGGTGGATTCGCTCCCACTGGTTGCTGGGTGACTTTAGAGAAGGAACTGCCGTCAAGCAACAGACGAGTTCCGAACTTTCGCTGTCGAATTTATTCGACTCCTCAAGCCTCTTGACCGCCAATTACCCCGTCCGCATCCTTGGGAGCGCTCCCACTGGTTCACGCATTTCCGAGTCGCATCAGGAGGAACACGCCGCGCAAGAGACCGGACAAGAGACGACCCCGGCGACGCCGTTCCGCCATCTGCCGTATCCACAGCGGGAGTTGGGCGTTTGGCGGCGCCACCTGCCGGGCCGACGATCACCACGAAGGACGCCGGATATCAGGGCAGAATTGTGGCCGGCTCCGCCACTTCGGCCGACGCGCAATTCTCTTTCAGTGGCTCGAATTCAGCGCCCACCAATTTCGCGCGGAGCTGCTCGATCAACGCCCCGCTGAAGGCGGCTCCGTATTACCGGGCCGGGCAGCCCTCCCCTCTCCGGGGGCCGCCCGGCCCGGTCCCGACGTGCGCCTGTACCGGCCTTGCTCAGGCCTTGCTCAATTCACGTGTCGCGCTTCCCTTCCCGGGCATGATCGGACGCGTCGGACGATCAAGGAGAACAATCATGGCCAAGCCGGTGCGGGCGTCGTTGGGTGACATGTGGATCACCTGTCTGGTCTGCAAGAACGACCAGTTCCGGGAGCGGAACGTGAAACTGAACAGCACCGGCGGCGAGTTCCTCAAGCTGGCCTGGGCGGACGAGAACGCCTCCGGGCTGATCTGCTGGAAGTGCGGCTACGTGCATCTCTTCGCGAACCGGGAGATCAAGCTGCACCGCGTGGACTGACCGCAGGGGCGCCTCGCCCGCCGTCAGGACGTCACGGCGTCGTGATCGTCGGCCGTGGTGCCGTCGGCATCTTGTCGCCGATGAAGAAGCTCGGGTGCGGGGGCTGGTTGTAGGCGGTGTTCTGCCAGGCGAGTGCCGTGCGGTACGTGGTGTCGTGCAGCAGCGTCGTGATGCGGGTCGATGTCTCGACCGGCGTCGAGTAGATCCGCAGCGCCGTGTTGTCGGTCGTCGGCCAGACGACCTCCTCGCGCCAGTCGCCGAGGATGTCACCGGAGAGGGCCGGCGTGGCCTTCGTGCCGTTGTTGGAGTGGACGCCGGAGCCGGTCAGGAGGCGGGTGTCGGACGACGTGCCGTACTTGTCGATGTGTGTGCCGTCGAGGAGTTCGCGGGTGGTGTCGCCGTCCCACCAGGCCAGGAAGTTGGTGGAGGACGGTTTGTGCGAGTTCACGACCGTGCCCTTGGTGTCACGGACGCCGGACTCCGCCGACGACCAGGACTCGGCGCCCGCGCTTCCTGACCAGATGTCACCGGACACACCACGGCCGTTGTCGCCATTGGCGCCCGTCTTCCAGATGACACCACCGGTCTTGGCGTCGGCCAACCAGGAGGACGGCTTGGAGCTGTCCTCGTCGACCTTGAACTCCTCAAGGCCGGGCCGAGAGGGGTCGAGGTCACCGACGTGCATGGCGTCGCCGTGGCCGTTCTTGGTCGTCCACAGGCCCGACCCGTTGTCGTCCACCGCCATGGCGCCGTAGACGATCTCGTCCTTGCCGTCGCCGTCGACGTCCGCGACGGACAGCTGGTGGTTGCCCTGCCCGTCGTACCCCTTGCCGGAGTTGGTAGAGGAGTTGGTGTCGAAGGTCCAGCGGCGCGTGAACCTTCCGTCCCGCCAGTCCCAGGCCGCGATGACGCTGCGCGTGTAGTAACCGCGCGCCATGATGAGCGAGGGCCGGGCCCCGTCGAGGTACGCCGTACCGGCGAGGAACCGGTCGACCCTGTTCCCGTACGAGTCTCCCCACGACGACACCGTGCCGCGCGCGGGGACGTAGTCGACGGAGCCCATGGCGGCGCCGGTCTGCCCGTTGAACATGGTCAGGTACTCGGGCCCGGACAGCACGTAACCGCTCGAATTCCGGTGGTCGGCGGACGAGTTGCCGATGACGGTCCCCTTCCCGTCCTTCGTCCCGTCGGACGTCTTCATGGCGACCTCGGCCTTGCCGTCGCCGTCGTAGTCGTACACCTGGAACTGCGTGTAGTGGGCGCCCGAGCGGATGTTCTTGCCGAGGTCGACGCGCCACATCCGGGTGCCGTCGAGCTTCACCGCGTCGACGACGGTGTTGCCCGTGTAGCCGGACTGCGAGTTGTCCTTGGCGTTGGTGGGCTGCCACTTGAGGACGAACTCGAGGACACCGTCACCGTCGAGGTCGCCGACGGAGGCGTCATTGGCCTCGTAGGTGTACGCGACGCCGTCGGGTGTCGTGCCACCGGCGGGCGGCGAGATCGGCACGTCCTTGTACCCGCTCCGGAGCTGGATCGCGTGCGCCGAGTCGGCTTGTTCCGTGCCGTTCACGACGGCCCGCACCGTGTAGTCGGCGGAGCTGGGCGCGCCGTCATGGAAGAAGTTCGTGGAACCGCTGATCGGCGCGGAGTTGACCTTCGTACCGGCGCGGTAGACGTTGAACGCCACGTTGTCCGGGTCGGTGCCGAGCCACCGCCAGCTGACGAGGTTCCCTGCGTCGGTGTGCACGCTGACCAGGCCGCGGTCCAGCCTCTCGGCCTGACGGGCGGTGGCGGCGGAGGCGTCGTCACCGGGCAGCAGCGTCAGCCCTGTAGCGGCGAGAGCGGCGGCCGTGGTGGCGGCGAGCAACAGACGACGGCGTCTGCGGTGGGGGCGGGGCATCGGCGCTCCTGGGGGTGTGAGTCGTACAGATCCTTACGACCCCTCAGTTGCCGCTGTGTACCGATGAGTTGCCGGTCTCCGTGCCCGCATACATGCGAGCGAGCGCCCGCGCCGTCGCCGCGATCCGATCACGCAGCTCGGCTGGCTCAAGCACCTCGATGTCCGCGCCGAGGCGCAGGAACTCGTCGTGCGCGTGGCCGATCGACTCGATGGGCAGCCGGGCGCGCAGCCTGCCGTCGGCCTCGGTGCGGCCTGTGACGCGCGCGGCTCGCGCTGCGGCCCCGGTGAGCCGGTCTGCCGCACCGGGGGCGAGGCGCACGACGGCCTCAGCGGTGTGCAGACGCTGGTGGAAGTCCGTCTGGTACGCGGCCCAGAACGCGGCCAGGTCGAAGCCGTCGGGCGCGCTGAACTCCTCGCCCGTCGCGCGCAGTTCGAGGATCTGGTCGACGCGGTAGACGCGCGGGCCGCCCGTCCCGGCCGACGCCACGACGTACCAGCGGCCGGCCTTGAGCACGAGCCCGTACGGCTCCAACCGCCGCTCCACGTCGGTCGGTTCGCGCCAGCTGGACGGGCCTCACGCTCCGTCTGTTCGACCCGGCGACCCGCACCTGGTCCCTGAACTGGTCCACCGACCGCACGGGCCGCCTCTTCCCGCCCGTGCTCGGCGGCTTCACGGACGGGCTCGGCCTGTTCCACGGAGACGACTCGCACGACGGCCGGGACGTACGGGTGCGGTTCACGTGGTCCGGGATCAGCGCGACGACCGCGCGCTGGGAGCAGGCGTTCTCCGTCGACGAAGGGCGGACGTGGCTGCCGAACTGGACGATGGACTTCACGCGGCGGGCCGGGACCTCTCAGGTACCCGTTCAGGCCGAGAACGCCAGCAGGGTGTAGACCGGGTCCGGTCGTGCCGTCTGCCGGTCCGGCAGCGCCTCAAGGCGTGCCGCCAGGTCCGCGCCGCCCTTCGCGTAGATCCGCCCGGCCCGCACCTCCCGTGCGAGCCGCGCCGGCGTGCGGCCCTGGCCGTGTCCGACGAAGGTGGCGGAACCCTGCGGGCGCAGGCCATGCTCGGCGGCGATCGTCGTGATGCGCTCGGTCGCGTCGGTGGGTGGGCGGCGGCCGTGGGGTGCGACGAGGGCGCAGATGTCACTGCCGACCAGGTGTGCCGCCGCCTTGTCGACCGTCGTCACGAACACGCCGCCGGGGCGCAGCACGCGGGCCGCCTCGGCGAGGACCGGTGCCGCGTCGTCCAGGAGGTGCAGCAGCCAGACGGCGGTCACCGCGTCGAACGTGGCGTCCGCGAAAGGCAGTTGCCGGGCATCCGCCTGGAACGCCGCGCCGGACAGGCGGGGTGCGGCGGCCCGCAGCATGCCGCTCGACCGGTCCACGCCCATGGGGCGCAGGCCGGGGCGCGTCATGCGCCGGGTGACGAGGCCGGTGCCGCAGGCCAGGTCGAGGAGGGTGCGGGCGCCTGCCGGCACGAGGCCGAGCACGGCCTCCGCTGCCGCTTGAGCGCGGGGCTCGCCGCCGCGGGTCGCGTCGTACCGGGCGGCTTCCTCGTCGTAGTCGAGCACGCCGGGGACTCTAGCCCAGGAAGTTCCCCCACCCCGCCCCTTCCCGAAACCGGGGCTCTGCCCCGGACCCCGCTCCTCAAACGCCGGAGGGGGTTAAACGCTTAAACGGCATGCGCCGCCGCCAGCTTCTCCACCTTCTCCGCCAGCTCGAAGTCCTTCGCCGTCAGCGCGCCGCCCGCGTCGTGCGTGTTCACCGCGAGGGTCACCGTGTTGTATCCGAGTGTCAGGTTCGAGTGGTGGTTCAGGTCCTCCTGGGTCTGCGCGATGTGCACGACCAGCGCCGCCGCCGCGAAGTGCGAGCCGAGGCGGTACGTGCGCGTGAGCGCGCCGTCGTCCACGGACCAGCCCGGCAGCTCGGTGAGGCGGTCCTCGATGTCCTTCTGGGAGAGCGGTTCGGTAGGCATGCCTCCAGCGTGCCACCGGATCCGGTTACGGTCTTCCCATGACTGCCCCCGCGCGCAAGAACTCGTCAGAAGTGGGTGTCCTGTTGCGCGGCTGGCGGGAGCGTCGCCGGGTCAGCCAGCTGGAGCTCGCGCTGCGGGCGGACTCGTCGGCGCGGCACATCAGTTTCGTGGAGACCGGCCGCTCGCGGCCCAGTGAAGACCTTGTCATGCGGCTCGCCGAGCACCTCGACGTACCGATGCGGGAGCGCAACGCCCTTCTGCTGGCCGCGGGTTACGCCCCGCGGTTCAAGGAGACGCCACTGGACGATCCCTCGCTCGGAATGCTGCGCGAGGGACTCGACACGCTGCTGCGCGGCTACGAGCCGTATCCGGCGTTCATCGTCGACGCGACGTACGACGTGATCGCGGCGAACGACGGCATCGCCCTGCTGATGTCCTCGGCGCCCGAGCACCTGCTCACGCAGCCGCTGAACGCGATGCGGCTCACCCTGCACCCGGAGGGCCTCGCGCCGCGGATCAGGAATCTGCGCGAGTGGCGTGGGCATCTGCTGGCACAGATGGAGCAGCAGATCACGCTGACCGGGTCGGACGCGCTGCGGGAGCTGTACGAGGAGGTGGCCGCGTATCCGCTGCCGCCGGGCGCGACCGGGGACGGACCGGCCGCGCCCGTGCTGCCCTATTTCGCGCTGCCCATGGTGATCGAGCACGAGGGGCATGTGCTGTCGTTCGTGTCGTCGATCTCGACGTTCAACACGCCGATGGACGTGACGGTCGCCGAGCTGGCCGTGGAGACGCTGCTCCCGGCCGACCCGGCGACGGCGAAGTACCTTCACTCCGCGCTGGGCTCAGCGCGCAGCGCCGCGTACTGGAGCGCCGCGAATACGGCCACCACGACGGCCTGCAGTGACCCGTAGACCGTCCCGGCGGTGCTCGGGTCCAGCCAGGCGAACAGGGCGACGAAGCTGAGCACCGTCCAGGCGAGATTCACCTCGATCACGGTGCGCACGCCGAGCGCGGACGGGCTGCTCCGCGCGGCGAGCGCCCCGACGGCGGCGGCATACGCGATCAGACCGACGCCGAGACCCAACAGCAGCCCCGGATCGATGCCGAGGAAGCGGCCGATCGGCCCGGAGGCGGCGACGTAGGCGAGGCCGTTGACGCCGGTGCCGAGCGCGTCGGCGCCGAGCAGGCGGCGCAGCCAGGGGCGGGCCTGTACCGGGGTGGTGGCGAGCGTGGTGGCGGACATGGGATCACCCTCCGTCATCGGTTCGGTGACACCACCCTGCCCGCGCCCGGGTGGCGGGTCGATTACGTCCGGGGTAATGGCCGGGGCCCGTACGCGGGGCCGTCCGCTCCGACTCGTACGGGCCCGGCCGAAGTGTGCCCCGCACATAACGCCATTAGCGTGCCCAGAACGGGATATCGAGGGAGCAAACGGTGACGGACACGACGCGCACCCCGACCGAGCCGGACGCCGCGCTGCTGCGCGCGGGGCGGTTCTTCCGGCGGGGGACGGCGGCGCCCGACCTGCACAGCGTGCAGATCAAGGGCGGCCGGGACGGGGACGTCTTCTATCGGGACCGCTGGAGCCACGACAAGGTCGTGAACTCCACGCACGGGGTGAACTGCACCGGCTCGTGCCGGTGGAAGGTGTATGTCAAGGACGGCATCATCACCTGGGAGACCCAACAGACGGACTATCCGAGCGTGGGCCCCGACCGGCCGGAGTACGAGCCACGCGGCTGCCCGCGCGGCGCCGCGTTCTCCTGGTACACGTACTCGCCGACCCGGGTCCGCTACCCGTACATCCGCGGTGTGCTCGTGGAGATGTACCGGGAGGCGAAGGCGCGGCTGCACGACCCGGTGCTCGCGTGGGCCGACATCCAGGCCGACCCCGAGCGGCGGCGCAGGTACCAGCAGGCCCGCGGCAAGGGCGGCCTGGTGCGGGCCACCTGGGACGAGGCCGTGGAGATCGTCGCCGCGGCGCATGTGCACACCATCAAGACGTACGGTCCCGACCGGATCGCCGGCTTCTCCCCCATCCCCGCCATGTCGATGGTGTCGCACGCGGCGGGCGCCCGGTTCCACTCGCTGATCGGCGCCCCGATGCTGTCGTTCTACGACTGGTACGCGGACCTTCCGGTGGCCTCGCCGCAGGTGTTCGGCGACCAGACCGACGTCCCCGAGTCGGGTGACTGGTGGGACGCCGCGTATCTGATGATGTGGGGCTCCAATGTGCCGGTCACCAGGACGCCCGACGCGCACTGGATGGCCGAGGCGCGGTACCGCGGCCAGAAGGTCGTGGTCGTCGCGCCCGACTACGCCGACAACACGAAGTTCGCCGACGAGTGGCTGCACCCGCACCCCGGGACCGACGGCGCCCTCGCGCTCTCCATGGGGCATGTGATCCTCAAGGAGTTCTTCGTCGACCGGCAGACGCCGTTCTTCACGGACTACGTCAAGAAGTTCACCGACCTGCCGTTCCTGGTGACGCTTGAGGAGCGGGACGGCGCGTACGTGCCGTCGAAGTTCCTGCGCGCCACCGACCTCGGGCAGGGCGGCGAGGGCGCCGAGTGGAAGACCGCCGTGCTCGACGAGGCGACGGGTCAGCCGGCCGTTCCGAACGGTTCCCTCGGCTTTCGCTGGACCGAGTCGGGCAAGGGCAAGTGGAACCTCGAACTGGGCAATATCCAGCCGACGTTGACCCTGCACGACTCCGACGTGGCGGGCGGTGTCGAGGTACTCCTCCCCCGCTTCGACACCGACGGCGGCACGCACGGGCAGGGCCGCGGCGAGGTCGTGCGGCGCGGTGTGCCGGCGACCCGGCTCGGCGGCCAGAGCGGCCCGCTGGTCACGACCGTGTTCGACCTGCTGCTCGCGCAGTACGGCGTCGGCCGCGAGGGCCTCCCGGGCCAGTGGCCGACCTCGTACGACGACGCGGAGACGCCCGGCACCCCGGCCTGGCAGGAGATCCACACGTCCGTACCGGCCGCCAAGTGCGTAAAGATCGCGCGGGAGTTCGCGAGGACCGCCGAGAAGTCGCGCGGGCGTTGCATGATCCTGATGGGCGCGGGCACGAACCACTGGTTCCACTCCGAGACCACCTACCGGGGCTTCCTCTCCCTGCTTCAGCTCACCGGCTGCCAGGGCAGGAACGGCGGCGGCTGGGCGCACTACGTCGGCCAGGAGAAGTGCCGACCGGTCACCGGCTGGGCCTCGCTCGCCTCTGCCAACGACTGGTCGCGGCCGCCGCGCCAGATGATCGGCACCGGGTTCTTCTTCCTCAACACCGACCAGTGGCGCTACGACCGGTTCAGCGCGGACGTGCTCGCGTCCCCGCTCGGCAAGGGCGCCTTCGAGGGCATGACGGGCGCCGATGTGCTGGCCCTGTCGGCGCGTTCGGGCTGGATGCCGTCGTATCCGACGTTCGACCGCAGCTCCCTCGCGCTCGGCGAGCAGTCCGTCGAGGACACCGTCGCCGAACTCAAGGCGGGCACGCTGAAGTTCGCGTGCGAGGACCCCGACGCGCCGGAGAACTGGCCGCGCGTGATGACCCTGTGGCGGGCGAACCTGCTCGGCTCGTCCGCGAAGGGCGCCGAGTACTTCACCAAGCACCTGCTGGGCACCCACTCCTCGCTGCGCGCCGAGGAGGCATCGCCCGAGGAGCGGCCCACGACGGTGACCTGGCACGACGAGGCCCCCGAAGGCAAGATCGACCTGCTCACCTCCCTCGACTTCCGGCAGACGTCCTCGACGCTGCTCTCGGACGTGGTGCTGCCGGCCGCCACCTGGTACGAGAAGCACGACATCGCCTCCACGGACATGCACCCCTACGTGCACTCCTTCACGCCCGCCGTGGACCCGCCGTGGCAGGCCCGCAGCGACTTCGACACGTTCAAGGCGCTCGCCCACAAGCTGAGCGAGCTGTCCGCCCAACACCTGGGTGTGCGCAAGGACTTGGTGGCGGCGCCGCTCCAGCACGACACCCCGGGCGAGATCGCGCAGCCCGGCGGCGTCGTCCTCGACTGGCGCAAGGGCGAGTGCGAGCCGGTGCCCGGCAAGACGCTGCCGAACCTCACCGTGGTCGAGCGCGACTACACGGCGATCGGCGCCAAGTTCACCGCGCTCGGCCCGCTGGTCGAGCAACTGGGCCTTCCCGCCAAGGGCATCGCCCTCAAGCCCGACCAGGAGGTCACGGAGCTGCGCGAGCGCAACGGCACCGTGCGCGGCGGCCCCGCCGACGGCCGGCCGTCCCTCGACACGGCGGTCAAGGCGGCGAACACCATCCTCGCCCTGTCCGGCACCACCAACGGCCGCCTCGCCACCCAGGGCTTCCACACCCTTGAGGCCCGTACGGGACAGGAGATGGCGCACCTGTCCGCCGAGCACGAGGGCAAGCGTGTCACCTACGCGGACACGCAGGCGGCGCCCGTCCCCGTGATCACCTCCCCCGAGTGGTCCGGCAGCGAGTCCGGCGGGCGCCGCTACACGGCGTTCACGCTCAACACCGAACACCTCAAGCCGTGGCACACCCTCACGGGCCGCCAGCACTTCTTCATCGACCACGACTGGATGCACGAACTGGGCGAGGCGATGCCGACCTACCGGCCGCCGCTCGACATGAACCGGCTGTTCGGCGAGCCACGCCTCGGACCGGACGGGGAGAAGGAGGTGACGGTCCGTTACCTCACCCCGCACAACAAGTGGTCCATCCACTCCGAGTACCAGGACAACCTGTTCATGCTCGCGCTGTCCCGCGGTGGCCAGTCCATCTGGATGTCCCCGCAGGACGCCGAGTCGATCGGCGTCAAGGACAACGACTGGATCGAGGCCGTGAACCGCAACGGCGTCGTCGTCGCCCGCGCGATCGTCTCGCACCGCATGCCGGCCGGCACGGTCTACATGCACCACGCGCAGGAACGCACCGTGAACGTCCCGAAGGCCGAGGCGAGCGGCAAGCGCGGCGGCATCCACAACTCGCTCACCCGACTGATCCTCAAGCCGTCCCATCTCATCGGCGGCTACGCCCAGTTGAGCTGGGCGTTCAACTACCTCGGCCCGACGGGCAACCAGCGCGACGAGGTCACGGTCATCCGCCGCCGCTCCCAGGAGGTCCAGTACTGATGCGCATCATGGCTCAGGTCGCGATGGTCATGAACCTCGACAAGTGCATCGGCTGCCACACCTGCTCGGTCACCTGCAAGCAGGCGTGGACCAACCGCAACGGCATGGAGTACGTCTGGTTCAACAACGTCGAGACCCGCCCCGGGCAGGGCTATCCGCGCCGCTACGAGGACCAGGAGAAGTGGCGCGGCGGCTGGGAGCTGAACAAGAAGGGCGCCCTGAAGCTGAAGGGCGGCGGCCGGTTCAAGAAGCTCCTCGGCATCTTCTCCAACCCGAAGCTGCCGGAGATCAAGGACTACTACGAACCCTGGACGTACGACTACAAGAACCTCACCGACGCCCCGCTGGGCGACGACTATCCGGTCGCCGAGCCCCGCTCGATGATCAGCGGCAAGCCGATGAAGATCGAGTGGTCCTCGAACTGGGACGACAACCTCGGCGGCTCCGCCGAGTACGGCGACCTCGACCCGATGGTGGAGAAGACCCGCGAACAGGCGGCGGAGAAGGTCAAGTTCCAGTTCGAGCAGACCTTCATGTTCTATCTGCCGCGGATCTGCGAGCACTGCCTCAACCCGTCGTGCGTCTCGTCCTGCCCCTCGGGCGCGATGTACAAGCGGGTCGAGGACGGCATCGTCCTCGTCGACCAGGACTCGTGCCGCGGCTGGCGGATGTGCGTCACCGGCTGCCCGTACAAGAAGGTCTACTTCAACCACCGCACCGGCAAGGCCGAGAAGTGCACGCTGTGCTACCCGCGCCTCGAGGTGGGTCTGCCGACGGTCTGCTCCGAGACCTGCGTGGGCCGGCTGCGCTATCTCGGCGTGATGCTCTACGACGCCGACAAGGTGACGGAGGCCGCCTCCTCGACGAACGAACACGACCTGTACGAGGAGCAGTTGGGCGTCTTCCTCGATCCGGAGGACCCCGCGGTGCAGCGGGCCGCCGAGGAGGCCGGCATCCCGTACGACTGGATGGAGGCGGCGCGGCGCTCCCCCGTGCACGCGCTCATCAGCAAGTACAAGGTGGCGCTCCCGCTGCACCCGGAGTACCGGACGATGCCGATGGTCTGGTACATCCCGCCGCTCTCCCCCGTCGTCGACGCGCTCACCGAGACCGGGCACGACGGCGAGGACCACGCGAACCTGTTCGGCGCGATCGACACCCTGCGCATCCCGCTCGAGTACCTGGCGGAGATCTTCACCGCGGGCGACGTCGGCCCGGTGCGGGCGTCACTGGAGAAGCTCGCGGCGATGCGCTCGCACATGCGGGCCATCAACCTCGGTGACCTGCCGGACAGTTCGATCGCCGAGTCGATCGGCATGTCACCGGACGAGATCGAGGACATGTACAAGCTGCTCGCCATCGCCAAGTACGAGGACCGGTACGTGATCCCGACCGCCGCCGTCGGCGACGCGCAGCGCCTCGAGGAGTCGGCGCTGCCCGCCGACACCTGCTCGCTCGACCACGAGGGCGGGCCCGGCATGGGCGGCGAGGGCCCCTTCGGCGGCGACTCCGGGTCGACCGTCGCGGACGGCCGCAAGCTGCTGCCCGTCGTCTCCGTCGAGAACTTCCAGCTCAGCAAGGAACGGCAGACCGCGGACAGGACCGAGACAGTGACCACGGAGGACAGCTGATGACCGACCGGACCTCCCTGCTCCTGCAGGCTTCCGCGCTCTGTCTCACGTACCCCGACGAGGAGTTCTACCAGCGGCTTCCGCTGATCCGCGCGGCCGCCCCGCCGCTCGCCCCCTTCGTCGAGCACGCCGAGGCCACACCGATGCAGGACCTGGCCGCCCACTACGTGCAGGTCTTCGACTTCAAGAACCGGCACAGCCTGTATCTGACGTGGTGGCGCGACGGCGACACCAGGCGGCGCGGCATGTCCCTGGTGCGGATGAAGGAGGTCTACCGGGAGCACGGCATGGAGTTCACCGGCGAGGAACTCCCCGACTTCCTGCCCGCCGTCCTCGAATTCTCCGCGCAGGCGGGCACGTTCCTGCTGGAGGAGAACCGTGCGGGCCTCGAACTGCTGCGGTTCGCCCTCACCGACCACGGCACCCCGTACGGGGTCGTCCTCAACGCGGTGTGCGCCGCCCTGCCCGGCCCCTCCCCCAAGGACCGGGCCGAGGCGCAGGCGCTCGCCCGGTCCGGGCCGCCCCAAGAGAACGTCGGCCTCGAGCCCTTCGCCCTCCCCCTCCTCGAAACGGAGCACGCGCGGTGAACACAGCGCTCTTCGGCGTCCTGCCCTACGTCGCGTTCGTCCTGCTGATCGCCGGCACCGTCTGGCGCTACCGCTACGACAAGTTCGGCTGGACGACGCGCTCGTCACAGGTCTACGAGTCGAAGCTGCTCAACATCGCGTCACCGATGTTCCACTACGGCATCCTCTTCGTGCTCGTAGGCCACATCGTCGGCCTGTTCATCCCGGAGTCGTGGACCGAGAAGGTCGGCGTCAGCGAGCACACGTACCACATGTTCTCGCTGATCGGCGGCACCCTCGCGGGTGTGCTCGCGGTCGTCGGGATCGCGATGCTGGTGTACCGGCGCCGCACCAAGGCGCCGGTGCTGCGGGCCACGACGCGCAACGACAAGACCATGTACGTGTTCCTGCTCGGGGCGATCGTCCTCGGCATGACGGCCAAGCTCACGCACTCCGGCGGCAACGGCTACGACTACCGGCAGACCATCGCCCCGTGGTCGCGCAGCCTGTTCACGCTGAGCCCCGACGTGACGCTGATGGACGGCGTGCCCGTTCTCTATCAGATTCACGCAGTAGTGGGCATGCTACTGATTGCGCTGGTACCGTTCACCCGGCTCGTGCATATGTTCAGCGCGCCGGTGCAGTACCTGTTCCGCCCGTACGTCGTTTACCGCAGCCGCGACCCGCGGCGCCTCGGCGCACGGCCGGAGCGTCGGGGGTGGGAGCGCACCGGCTCCTAACTCCTGGGGGGACGTACCAAGGTGAGTGAACGTCGGCCCGCGCCCACGGTGGGCCAGGTCGTCCTCGGCCGCCGCCTGCGCGATCTGCGCGAGGCCCGCGGGCTCAAGCGCGAGGAGGCGGCCCGGCCGCTGCGCGTCGCGAGCGCGACGATCCGCAGGATGGAGACCGCGGAGGTCGCGCTCAAGATCCCCTACGTGCAGATGCTGCTGGAGCTGTACGAGGTGCCCGAGCGGGAGATCGAGGCCTTCGTCGCGCTCGCCGAGGACGCGAACCTGCCGGGCTGGTGGCAGCGGTTCCACGACGTGCTCCCCGACTGGTTCAGCCTGTACGTCAGCCTGGAGGGCGCGGCTTCGATGATCCGCGCCTACGAACCGCACTTCGTGCCCGGCCTGTTGCAGACCGAGGAGTACGCGCGGGCCGTCTTCGACGCCGGCACGGTGGGCCGCTCCCGGCCCGAGGAGGTCGACCGGCACATCGACCTGCGGATGGCCCGCCAGTCGCTGCTCGACCGGGAGGACTCGCCGCACCTGTGGGTCGTCATGGACGAGACGGTGCTGCGGCGCCCGCCCGGCACCCCCGATGTGCTGCGCGGCCAGCTGGACCGGCTCATCGAGGCGGCGGAGCGCCCCAACGTGACGCTCCAGATAGCCGAGTTCGCGACGGGGCCGCACCCCGGCACGTTCGGCCCGTTCACCCTGTTCCGGTTCCCGGTCAGGGAGCTGCCGGACATGGTCTACAGCGAGTACGTGACCGGGGCCCTGTACCTGGACGCGCGGGACGAGGTCGGCATGCACCTGGAGGTCCTCGACCACCTGGTGGCCCAGGCGGCCGGGGCGGGGCGGACGCTGGAGATCCTGCGCGAGACGCGCGATCGCCTGGGGTGAAGGCAGGCCTCAGGGCTTGTCGTCGTCCACGATCTCGGCGTCGACCACGTCATCGCCCTGGCCCTCCTTGTCCGTGGCGGGCCGCTCGCCCGACGGCGGCGCGTCCTCCTGGGCCGACGAGGCCGCCTGGTACATCGCCTGACCCATCCGCTGGCTGACCTCGGCGAGCCGCCGCGCACCCTCGCGCAACTCCTGCGTGGACGCCTCCTTGGATTCCAGTATCGTCTTCAACTCCCTTACGGAGTCCTCCACTTCGGCCCGCGTCGCGGCGGGGACACGCGCCGTGCCCTCGTCGTTCTCCCGCAGGAAGCGCTCCGTCTGATACACGAGCTGCTCCGCCTCGTTGCGGACCTCGGCCGCCTCGCGGCGCGTGCGGTCCTCCTCCGCGTGCGCCTCGGCCTCCCGCATCATCCGGTCGATCTCGTCCTTCGGCAGCGCCGAGCCGCCGGTCACCGTCATCTTCTGCTCGCGCCCCGTGGCGAGGTCCTTGGCGCCTACGTGCATGATCCCGTTGGCGTCGATGTCGAAGGTGACCTCGATCTGCGGCACACCGCGCGGCGCGGGCGGGAGGCCGGTGAGGTCGAAGACGCCCAGCTTCTTGTTGTAGGCGGCGATCTCCCGCTCGCCCTGGAAGACCTGGATGCCGACGGACGGCTGGTTGTCGGTGGCGGTCGTGAAGCTCTCCGAACGGCGGGTGGGAATGGTGGTGTTGCGCTCGATGAGCGTGGTCATCACCCCGCCCTTGGTCTCGATGCCGAGCGACAGCGGCGTGACGTCGAGCAGCAGCACGTCCTTCACGTCGCCGCGGATCACACCGGCCTGGTACGTGGCGCCGACGGCGACCACCTCGTCCGGGTTGACGCCCTTGTGCGGGTCCTTCCCGGTGAGTTCCTTGACGAGGTCGGTGACGGCGGGCATCCGCGTGGACCCGCCGACCAGGATCACGTGGTCGATGTCCTTCAGCTCGACGCCCGCGTCCTTGACCGCCTGGTGGAAGGGCTTCTTGCAGCGGTCGAGCAAGTCGCCGGTGAGTTCCTGGAGTTGGGCGCGCGTCAGCTTCTCGTCGAGGTGCAGGGGGCCGGCGGCGGAGGCCGTGATGTAGGGCAGGTTGATGTTCGTCTCGCTGGACGAGGACAGCTCGATCTTGGCCTTCTCGGCGCCCTCGCGCAGCCGCTGCACGGCCATCTTGTCGCCGGCGAGGTCGATGCCGTGGGCGTTCTTGAACTGCCGTACGAGATGGTCGACGATCCGCTGGTCCCAGTCGTCGCCGCCGAGTTGGGTGTCGCCGTTGGTGGCCTTGACCTCGATGACGCCCTCGCCCATCTCCAGGAGCGAGACGTCGAAGGTGCCGCCACCCAGGTCGAAGACGAGGACGGTCTGCTCGTCGCCCTTGTCGAGCCCGTACGCGAGCGCGGCGGCCGTCGGCTCGTTGACGATGCGCAGCACCTTCAGGCCCGCGATCTCGCCGGCCTCCTTCGTGGCCTGGCGCTGCGCGTCGTCGAAGTAGGCGGGCACGGTGACGACGGCGTCGGTGACGTCCTCGCCGAGGTACGACTCGGCGTCCCGCTTCAGTTTCTGCAGGACGCGGGCGGCGAGTTCCTGGGCGCTGTAGCGGTGCCCGTCGATGTCCCCGGTGTCGGGGAAGCGCCAACTCCCGTCGCCCATATGCCGTTTGACGGAGCGCGCGGTGCGCTCGACGTTCGTCACGGCCTGCCGCTTGGCGACCTCGCCGACGAGCACCTCGGCGCTCGACGACCGGGCGAAGGCGACGATCGAGGGCGTGGTGCGCGCGCCCTCCGCGTTGGCGATGACGGTGGGCTCACCGCCCTCGAGCACGGCCACCACCGAGTTCGTCGTACCGAGATCGATACCGACCGCACGCCCCATGACGCGTCCCCATTTCGTGACGAAGGCCCGCACACGTCCGGATCCAGCACAGGGCGTGAGCGGGCCCACGTCAAGAGCGCGGAGCCTTCAGCCGCCGAGCTTCGCGGAGAGGGTGATCGTCGTGCCGGTGAGCGCCTGGCTCACCGGGCAGTTCTTCTTGGCGTCCTCGGCGGCCGCCTTGAAGCCCTGCTCGTCGAGGCCCGGGACCGTGCCCTCGACGGTGAGGTGGATGCCGGTGATGCCCTCGCCCGGCTGGAACGTCACGTCCGCGGAGGTGACCAGCTTGGTGGGCGGGGTGCCCGCGCCGGTCAGGCCGTTGGAGAGCGCCATGGAGAAGCACGAGGAGTGCGCGGCGGCGATCAGCTCCTCCGGGCTCGTCTTGCCGTTCGCCTCCTCTGCGCGGGACGGCCAGGACACCGGCTGCTGCCCGATGCCGGACGAGTCGAAGGTGACGGTGCCGTTGCCCTCGAACAGGTTGCCTTCCCACACGGTGTGTGCGGAGCGGGTGGTTGCCACGGGTGGTCCTTTCCGGGTTGGTAGGTGTACGTGTGCCGTCCCATCCGATCACATTCGGGGTGGCGGGTCTTGTTTACGGGGGCGTTGTTGCGGTTGCGGGGCTCTGCCCCGGACCCCGCGGGCTCTCGTCCCAAAGGCGGGCTTCATATGGGCTCGGTATGTGGCTGGAAAGCGAGCTGGGCAAGTCGGCACAACGGTGACAGTTTGATGCCTCCCGCTCAGGGGGGTCTCAGGGGGCTTCGCAGGGGGTCAGACCATGCGCATGATCTACGCGGACCGAGGTCCGTCACCACTGGAGACCGGGAAGCCGGGCGCGACCGACAGGGATTCCACGTTCGGCTGGTGGGGTGCGTTCAGCATCCAGAAGTTCGTCAACCAGAACCCGCTCTCGCACACGCACGAGGACGCGACCGGATGGCTCGCGTACCTCCAGCAGTTCTACGACCGCAACTTCTGGTTCGCCGACAGCGGCGCCCAGGTGTGGGCGTACGAGGAGACGTACGACAACTGGCAGGACCGGTACGGCGTGGACGCCGTGGTCGCCGTGTACCACTCGGGGCACGGCGGCATGGACGGCAACGGCGTGTTCTTCGCTCCGCTCGGCGCGGTGTGGGACGGCCGCTCGGACGCGATCTCCAACCGGATGGCGTTCGGCAACGAGAAGGCCAACTACGTGTTCTGGTCGACGTGCAACTCGCTGCGCGTCCTCGACGGGCACTCCCCCGTACGCACCTGGGCCGGACCCAACCTCGGCTCCCGGATGATCTTCGGGTTCGAGACGACGAGCATCGACAGCCCGGACTACGGCAAGAAGTTCTGGGAGAAGTGGCGGGCCGGGCAGACGTACTGCGACGCGTGGCTGAACGCGAGCTGGGACATCTACCACGGTCAGGCGCCGTCGGTGTGCGCCACGGGCGCGACCCAGGCGGACGCGCAGAACCGGCTGAACTCCGAGCGCAACTTCTACCGGGAGCACGTTCCGGACACCTGGTACGTGTGGCGCTGGTACTACGCGCGCCAGGGGCTGCGCGACCCGCTGACGCAGGCGCCGCCGACCCCGCAGATCGTGCGGCTGGCGCCGCGCGACCCGAGCGAGGAACTCACCGAGCTGGGCCGCATCGCGCACTTCCCGGCTGCGGCGCTGCAAGTGGTGCAGGTCGAGCGGCAGGGCGTGCTCAGCGCGAGCTCGGGCGACCGGTTCGTGTCGACGGCGCCGCAGGCGGTGCGCTGGGTGAAGCTCGCCGAGGCCAACCATCGCAACACGCGCCAGCTGTCCACCGAGCGCGCCGTCGAGATCGCGCGGCAGTTCGCCGAGCAGCACGCGAACGGCGTCGAGCTGGTCGTGGACGGTGTGCACGACCTGATGCAGAACAGCGGCAAGAAGGACGGCTCGCAGCTCGGTGAGCCGGTGTCGTTGCAGACGCACGTCACGTTCCGGCAGGCCTTCGACGGCGTACCGGTGATCACGCCGGGCCGCGGCGAGTTCCGGGTCGCGCTCGACAACGACGGCACCGTCGTCCAGGCGACCGTGTCGACGCGCACGCCCACCGGTGACACGCGCACGCCCGCCTCCGCGGTCGCGCCCCCGTCCGGCAAGGGTCAGCAGGCGCTGGCATCGCCCGGTTCGCGGGACCCGCGGCAGGCGCTCGACGAGGCGCAGCGGCGGCGCATCGCCCACCTCACGGCGATGGCCGCCGACGGTGAGCGGTCGGCGGCCGACATCGAGGCGCAGCTGGAGGTCAGGGACGTACCCGGTTCCCTCGAGGTCGGTTACGAGATCGAGGGCAACGAGGCGTATCCCGCGGCCCGGAAGCTGATCGAGATCGGTTCGCGGGACGGCATGTTCAAGACCCAGCGGTGGGTGATGGCACCTATCGCTCGGTGACCGATGCGGAGCGGCTCGGGGCGGGCCCCACGGCGTTTCGGCCGCGGGGCTCTGCCCCGGACCCCGCTGCTCAATCGCCGCAGGGGCTTGATCGGCTCAATCGCCGGCGGGGCTTGACTGCCGCCTCTTGCGGGCCGCCATCCACGCGTAGACGAGGACACCCACGAACAGGAAGATGACGCCCTGGTAGACGGCCGCGTAGCCGGCGCCGCCGACCAGCCACATCGAGAAGCCGAACGCGACGAGCGCGAGGGTCATGTCGCGCGCGAGGCGGCCCTTGCTCACCCGGTGGCCCTGGCCGGACAGCAGGAAGTAGATCTGCGCGCCGGTGGCGAGGAGGTACGGGACCGTCGCCGTGAACGTCGTGATGAGCACGAGGCTCTCGAAGACGCCCTCGGACCCCGCCGTGTAGTTGTAGATGGTCAGGAGCGAGGCGAGGGCGACGCCGACGATCACTCCGAACGTCGGGACGCCGCGCTTCTTGCGGGCGAACGCGGCCGGGAACAGGCCGTCCTTCGCGGGGGCGTACGGCGCCTGCGCGGCGAGCAGCGTCCAGCCGTTGAGCGCGCCGAGCATCGAGACGATCGCGGCGAGCGCGACCGCGGTGCCGCCCCACGTACCGCCGAACATCACGTTGACGGCGTCGGTGAACGGCGCGGTGGAGTTCACCAGCTTGTCGTGGGCGACGGTGCCGAAGACGGAGACCGTGCACAGCAGGTACACCAGTGCGGCGAGTCCCGTGCCGAGGACCGTGGCGCGGCCGACGTTGCGCTCCGGGTCGCGGACCTCGCCCGCGCTCATGGAGGCGGACTCGACGCCCAGGTAGCTGAAGAGCAGGATCGCGGCGGACGCCGAGACCGCGCCGACCGGGGAGTCCCCACTGGCCTGGAACGGGCCGAGGTTGTCGGCGTCGAAGAAGAACAGGCCGCCGATGGCGACGAGCACGAGCGGCGCGAACTTCAGGATGGTGGAGACCAGCTGGACGGCGCCGACGTAGCGGGTGCCGGCGAGGTTGGCGAGCGCGGGCAGCCACTGGCAGGCGAGCGCCGCGACGATCGTCCAGAACGTCGACCCGTGGATCGGCAGGAGCACGTCGAGGTAGCCGACGGCGGCGACGGCGAGCGCCGCGTTCGACACCCACGTGGTGATCCAGTAGCTCCACGCGGCGAGGAACCCGGCGAAGTCGCCGAAGGCCTCGCGGGCGTACACGTAGGGGCCGCCGGTCTGCGGATGCCGCTTCGCGAGCCGTCCGAAGACGAGCGCGAGCGCGATGGCGCCGACCGTCAGGACACCGAAGGCGACCAGCGAGATCGTGCCGTACGGGGCCACGGACGCGGGCAGCAGGAAGATGCCGCCGCCGATGATGTTGCCCATGACGAGGGCCGTCGCGATGGGAAGGCCGAACCTGCGGGCGTGCTTGCCGTCGTGGTTCTGGTCCTCGTCCGCTGCCGGAGCCGTCTCGGGAGCGGGGGCAGTCCCGGTGTCGAGCATGAGGGGAAGTGCCTCTCGATTGTGCTGGGCCACCGCGGGATCGCCGGATGGCGGGGCCCATGGTCCGGTGGGCTCCCGCCGCGCTCCAAATCAGGCGGAATTGTCCTGCGGCTCGGGGGGCGTGGCCGCAAATGATCCACCGTCGGGCTCGCGCCGGAGGGATTTCTCCACGGCCCGCTCCAGGGGCTCCGTCGCAGGTGGGGCCAGGGGCAGCGGCGCGACCCGCATCGGGATCTGCGGTCCGTGGCCCTCGGTCAGCCAGCGGCGCAGCACCCGGTGCACCTGCTCGGCGCCGACCAGGACCTCGCCCTCCGGCACCGGCTCGGACAGCTCGGCGGGCGAGAGCAGGAACGGCCGGCTCTGGGCGCCGCCGAGCCCGCCGTGCGAGCCGATCTGCTCCTCGAAGGCGTGGACCTCGCCGTCCAGCGGGTCGTACATGGAGTTGACCATGATGTCGGCGGTGTGCTCGAAGGAGTCGGTGCGGCGCACGGCGTCGGCGGCGCCGGGGCCGAAGTCGGCGAGCGGCCCCTCGCCGTCGGCCAGCTCGGCCAGCGGCACTTCCGCGCCCTTCGCCCCGAGCACGACCGCGCCGTGCTCTTCGCTGCGTACGAGGAGGAAGCCGATGCCGGGATGGTTGGCGAGGGTCGGCAGCAGGGCGGGGTTGCGGGCGTCGATCTCCTCGCGGGTCATGCGGTGCGGGACGTCCGGGAACGAGACGAGGCCGAGGTTGCCGGAGGCCAGCACGATCGGTTCGCTGCGGCGGCCCTTGCCCGCGCCCGCCTCGACGGGCCGGTGCAGCGCGGCCCGCACGGCGGCGCGGGCCTCGGCGCCGCTGCGGGTGCGGCCCGCCTTGCGCGGCACGGGCAGCCCGCAGCCCGCCCGCACGAGGTCCTGGAGGGTGAGTCCGTAGCGGCCGCGGAAGGTCTCGCCGGGGCTCTGCCCGTGGTCGGAGAGGACGACGATGCGGTACGGGCGCGGCGCGTGGTCGGCGACCTTGACGAGCAGCGCGAGCGAGCGGTCGAGGCGTTCGAGGACCTGCCGCGCGTCGCGGCCGAACGGGCCCGAGTGGTGCGCCACCTCGTCGTAGGCGACGAGGTCGGCGTAGACGGCGCTGCGGCCCGCGAGCATGTCGCCGATGACGGCGGCGACGACGACGTCGCGCTCGACGACGGTCGCGAACGCGCGGATGAACGGATACAGGCCACCGCGCCCGATCCGCGGGCGCTGCTTGCACAGGCGCGCCCGCGTGGACTGGCCGATCTCGCGGCCGACCTCGGCGAAGAAGGACAGCGCGGTACGGACGGCGTTGGCCGGGTCGGAGAAGTAGGCGAAGTAACCGGCCCGCGAGCGGTTCTCCTTGCCGCGCCGGGCCGCCACGGACAGCACGAGCGCGACCTGTTCGGCGCCGCCGCTGAACAGGTTGCCGCGGCTGGCGCCGTCGACGGTGAGCAGTCCGCCGTCGCCGGTGCGCGCGACGGCGCGGCGCTGGAGTTCGGCGGCGCTGGTGGGCCGGTTGGACACCTGGGTCTCGCCGGTGTCCTTCTCGTACCAGCGGAAGGCCGGGACGTCCTCGTTGGAGCCGTGCAGGATGCCGAGCTGGCTGGCGCCGGTCTGGCTCGACCAGTCGGTGCGCCACGGGGTGAGGCGGTGGCCGCCGTCGCGCAGCCACGCGCCGACCGTCGGCATGACGTCGTCGCGCGCGGCGCGGCCCAGCACCTCGTGACCGACGCCGTCGAGCTGGATGAAGACGGTGCCGGGGGTGGGCGGGCAGGTGGCGGTGTCGTCGGAGCCCCTGCGGCGCCTGCGGTCGGCGAGCCGGTACAGGCGCCTGCGGTACGCGTCGTCGTCCCGGACGGCCAGCGCACCGCCGGCCGCGGACGCCACGGCCGACATGACCGCGGCCACGACGACCGCGGTCTCGGGTCCCGCCTCTCCCCTGCCGTCCGGGATGAGGTGCAGCGCGATGAGCAGCAGGGCGCCGTTGAGGAAGAACACGACGAGGCCGAGGACGAGCGCGGGCACGAGCAGCAGGGCGCGTACGAGGATCGGCCAGACCAGGGCCGACAGCAGGGCGAAGGCGGCGGCGCCGAGGGCGGCGGTGATGGCGACGCGGGTCATGCTGTCGCCGTCGTCGGACGTCAGCTTGAAGTCGGGCAGCAGGCCTGCGAGGACCATCATGGTGAGGGTGCATGCGGCCCAGACCGCGACGGACCGCCAGGCGGTGCTTCCGGCTCGCCGCCACCATCGGCCTCCGGCCACTTTCGGCTCCCTTCGTCTGGTCACGTGTGGTCAGGGTTTCATACCCTTTGCGCTCAGACGGTGTGACGGCCACGGGGCTCCGCCCCGGACCCCGCTGCTCAATCGCCGCAGGGGCTTGAAATGGCTAGCAGCCGTCGTAGCCGGCTGTCGGCATGGAGAGGCGGCGGTGGACGCGGGCCTTCATCTGCGCGTCGTACGACGGTTCCGCCAGGCCCGCCGTTTCGAGGCGGATGCCGCGCCGCGCGCACTCCGCCGAGAACGCGTCGACCGAGCGGAGCGCCGCGCGCAGGACCCGCTCGCAGGGGGCGACGAACACATCGACGAGGCCGGCGTCGACGTCCGCCCACAGCACCTCGTGGTCGGGGCGGACCGAGTGGACCAGCAGCTCGCGGGTGATCACGTAGCCACGCTCGGCGGCCCAGCGCGCGCACATGGCGTGCTGACTGCGCGAATCCACCAGGAAGGGGTCGGCGTCCAGCTCCTCCAGCGGGATCAGGCTGGCGATCGCCGCGACCCGCACCGCGTCACCGCTCCCGTCGGATGCCCCCATGCGTCCCCCCTCACCACAGCTTTCGGCGTCGACCCTACTCCTGCACGTAGGCTCAAGGGAGTCGCCCGAAGGAGCACAAGGAGGAGCGCGTGCCGGTGGAGGTCACCTGGTGGGGTCATGCCACCTGCACCGTCGAGGACGCGGGCACGCGCGTGCTGACGGATCCGCTCTTCGCGAGGCGTCTCGCGCATCTGCGCCGCCGGCGCGGCGCGCCCCCGCCGCCGCGCGCGGCAGAGGCGGACGTCGTCCTCGTCTCCCACCTGCACGCCGACCATCTGCACGTGCCCTCGCTCGCCCGGCTCGCGCCCGGTACGCGCGTGCTCGTGCCGAAGGGCGCCCCGCGCGCGGTGCCGACGCTGCGCAAGCTCAGCACGCTGAAGATCATCGAGGTGGAGGCGGGCGCGCGCGTCGAGGTCGGGCAGGTGGTGATCGAGGCGGTCCGCGCCGAGCACGACGGCCGCAGGCTCCCGGTCGGACCGCGCATGGCCCCCGCGCTCGGCTACGTGGTGAACGGCGAGGCCCGTACGTACTTCGCGGGCGACACCGGGCTCTTCGAGGGCATGGCGGAGGCCGTGGGCGAGGTCGACGTGGCGCTGCTGCCGGTCGGCGGCTGGGGCCCGTACCTCGGGGCCGGTCATCTCGACGCGGGCCGGGCCGCCGAGGCGCTCGCCCGGATCGCACCGCGCAGCGCGGTGCCCGTGCACTACGGGACGTACTGGCCGATCGGCATGGACGCGGTGCGGCCGCACGAGTTCCACGCGCCGGGCGACGAGTTCGTCCGGCAGGCGGCGCTGCGCGCGCCCGGCGTGACGGTGCACCGGCTCGACCAGGGCGAGAGCGTACTGCCGGAGGTGGCCGGATGAGACGCCCCGCAACCCCAAGGCCCGCACCCCCACGGCCCGGAACCCGTCGGCCCGGAAACCCTCGGCCGGGAGCGCGCCGGTGATGCTCTCCGCAGCGACCCAGGTGCCGCCCGAGACGACCCAACAGGCCGTCGGCTACCCCTCGTTGTTCCTGCTCGTCTTCTTCGGGGCACTCGTCCCGGTCATTCCGACCGGCGCGCTCGTGAGTTCCGCGGCGGTCGTCGCGTTCCACCACGACGCGCCGCTCACGCTGCTGCTCGTCTTCGTGGTGGCCGCGCTCGCCGCGTTCCTCGGCGACATCGTCCTGTACTGGCTGGGGCAGCGCGGCATGCGCTCCAAGAACGGTTCGAAGTGGCTGGAGGCGATCCGGTCGCGGGCCCCGGAGGAGCGGCTCGCGCAGGCGCAGGACAAGCTCGCCGACCACGGGGTGATGGTGCTCGTGCTGTCCCGCCTCGTGCCGGCGGGGCGGATCCCCGTGATGCTGGCCTGCCTGATGGCGAAGATGCCGCTGCGGCAATTCGCCCGTGGCGACGTCCCCGCCTGCCTCGCGTGGGCGGCGACGTACCAGGTGATCGGCATCCTCGGCGGCTCCCTCTTCCCGGAGCCGTGGCAGGGCGTCGTCGCCGCGATCGCCCTGACCGTGCTGATCAGCGTGGCGCCGAGCCTGTGGCGCAAGGCGCGGGGGCGGGAGTCAGGCAGTCAGCACGCGTGAGCCGCCCACCGGCACGTCCCACAGGTCGGCGCGCCGCAGGCCCGCCTTCTCCCAGGCGGCGCGGAGCCGGTGGAGCGGTTCGAGGACCGGCTCGGCCGACAGCAGGAACGTCGCCCAGTGCATCGGCGCCATCCGGCGCGCGCCCACGTCCTGCGCCGCCCGCACCGCGTCCTCCGGGTCGCAGTGCACGTCCTTCAGCCACCAGCGCGGCTCGTACGCGCCGATGGGGAGCAGCGCCAGGTCGATGCCCGGGTAGCGGCGGCCGATCTGCGAGAACCAGTGGCCGTAGCCGGTGTCGCCGGCGAAGTAGATCCGCTGTCCTTCGGAGTCGGTGAGGACCCAGCCGCCCCACAGGGTGCGGCAGGTGTCGACGAGGCTGCGCTTGGACCAGTGGTGGGCCGGCACGAAGTCGAAGCGGACGCCGTTCAGCTCCGCCGCCTCCCACCAGTCCAGCTCGGTGACCTTCGTGAAGCCGCGCCGCGTGAACCAGCGGGCGAGGCCCGCGGGGACGAGGACCGGGGTGTCCCGCGGGAGTCTTTTGACGGTCGGCCAGTCCAGGTGGTCGTAGTGGTTGTGGCTGATGACGACGGCGTCGATACGGGGCAGCGCGCTCCAGGCGACGCCCGCGGGGGTGACCCTGGCCGGGGTGCCGAGGATCTTGCGGGACCAGACGGGGTCGGTGAGGACCGTGAGGCCGCCGATGCGGACGATCCAGCTGGCGTGCCCGACCCAGGTGACGGCCGCCGTGCGGGCGTCGACCCGCGGCAGCGGGCCGGGCGCGAAGGGCAGCTGCGGGATGTCGGCCAGGCTCTCGGCGGGCGGCCGCAGCGCGCCCTCGCGGGCGAATCTGGCGAAGGCCCGCAGGCCCGGCAGCGGTGCGGTCAGCCGGTGTGCGAAGGATTTGGGCCAGCGGCGCGGTACGTCCTGCGCTCCGGTGTCTCCCCCGCCGAGCGGCCGCGGCTCGACGAGGGGCGGTGGGGATGCGGGGGCATCGACCCGCTCCACGGCCGAGGGTGCTTCGGACGCCTGCGTCATCGCTCGGTCTCCCATCCTTCGCCTGCCGGTTGCCCGCCGATGGCGCGGAGCGTCGACTCCACCATGGTCAACTGCCGTGCCACGTGCGGCAATTCCAAGGGCTCCGGTGAGGTGAGGGACGCCCTGCGTTCCTCGGGGGTTGACCCGAGCAGCGGTCCCGTCGAAAGTCGCGCCCGCAGCGCGCCCTGTTCGTCGCCGAAGCGGTGGCCGCCGGGGACCGGCATCCCGAGCCGGTCGCCGAGGAAGTCCTCCAGCTCCTGGGAGTCGCTGACGCCGAGCACGGCGAGCTTGGGTCGCAGCTCCTCCAGGTCCATGTAGAGGTGCCGGCCGGCCCGCGGCGGCCTGGCGAGGCCGCCCGCGCGGAGCACGGCGCGGTGCGCGGCCCCGGCGACCTGCGCGTGCAGGGCGGCACCGATCCGGCGGCGCTCGGTGATCTCCTCGGTCTCGTTCAGGACGTACGTGGCCGCGGCGGCGACCGGCGCCGCGAGCAGCGCTCCCGTCGCGGTGAGGAAGTCGAGGACGCGGGCGCGCAGCCTGGCGCCCCGCTCGGTGGCGGGGAAGCGGGCGCAGGCGGCGGGCAGCGAGGGCGGCAGGAACGCGCCGGTGAGGTCGTTGAGGACGGTGACGTCGCGCGGGTACATCTCGGCGGGGCTGAACAGGACGGAGTCCGCGCCGGGGTGCAGGGTGTCCCGCCACGTCTCGTCGCTGACCACGTGCAGCCCCTCGGCCGCGGCCGCTTCGACGGCCTCGTGCAGCACCTCGGGCGGCGGCACGGTCGCCGTCGGGTCGTCGGCCACGGACAGGACGAGGAGGCGCGGGTCGCCGCCCTCGGCCCTGACCCGGCGGACCGTCTCCAGGAAGGCCGTCGAGTCGGGGACGCCGCCGCACTCGGCGGGCGTCGGCACGTGGTAGACGGCGCGGCCCAGGAGCCTGGCCTGCGGCACCCACCAGGCCGAACAGGGGCGCGGCACCAGGACGTCGCCGCCGAGCGCGGCGGTGAGGGCGAGCAGCAGCGGGGCCGCGCCGGGCGCCGCGCCGAGCTGTTCGCGTTCGCTGTCGAGGCCGCGGCGCCGCCAGTAGCCGCAGGCCGCTTCGAGCAGGGCGGGCGCCCCGCCGGGCGGCTCCGACGCCGGGCGGGCCGCGGCGCCCGCGGCGACGGCGGCCAGTTCGGGCAGCACCGGAAGGCCGGGCTCCGGCAGCGGCGGGCCGTACCGCACGGGCCCCCGGCCTTCGGGGGCCCGTGCCCGCGCGGCGCCGGGCCCTGACGTCCTGGCCGTGGGTTCCGGGTGCCGCATGCTGCCTCCGTGCCGTCCGCCCGTCGTGCGGGTGCGGGTCGCTGTACGGGAGCGGCCGCCGCGGGGACGCGGGCCGCCGGGTCCTGCTTCCAGCGTCACACCTCACCCGGTGTCCGCGCGCGGCGTGGCCGCGGGGCCGTCCCCCTGCCCCTGTACGTACCCGTCCGGGCACCGGGGCGCGCGGGACGGCACCGTGCGGCTGGGCCGGGCGGGTGACCGGGCGGGGCGGACGGTCAGCGCGCCACTGCGCTGAACTCGCGCTCCAGGCCGCGTCCGCGCCGCTCGACGACGGCGGAGGCGACATCCGTCAGTTTCCGGTTCGTCGTCTGCGAGATTCGGCGCAGCACGGTGAACGCGTCGTCCGGCGCGCACCCCAGCACATGCATGACGATGCCGCAGGCCTGGTCCACCACGGGCCGTGAGCGCAGCGCCGAGCCCAACTGGTCGACCTCGGTGAGTGCCGCCTGGTAGGAGCGGTCGCGCACCAGGCAGCTCGCGGCCAGATCGCCGAGGGCGCGGATCGGGCCGTGCGACGCAGCCTCCAGGGAGCCGGGCCGGAAGCTGTACAGGCTGAGGGTGACCGTGAGGTCGCCGCTGCGGAAGGGGATGGTGACGCTGGAGCGCACCCCGGAGTCCAGGGCGAGCGCACGGTAGTCGGGCCAGCGCCGGTCGTTGAGCAGGTCACTGGCGTCGACCGGGGCGCCGCCCTCCTCGGCCGCCGGTATGGGCCCGTCGCCGCTGCGGTCCTGCACGGAGACGAGCGCGGCGAGATCGGGGTGGGTCACCGCGGTCGGCCGCTCGTCGCCGCCGTCGGTCACCGTGGCGACGGCGCCGCAGCACTCCGCGGTGCACCGCAGCGCTCCCTCGGCGAGCTCGGAGAGCCGCCGGGCGGGGAGCTCCGATCCGGCTGTACCCGTGGCGCGTCGGCCCGGCGCCATCGGATACCTTCCGACGTGGGCCGCGTCGTCGTCCTGCTCGGCCGGCACGTTCTGTCGCATCGGGTTCAGGCCTCCTTGTCGGTTCGCTTCCCGTACCGGGCTCCCGAAAACGCGGGACGGGATACGTTCTGGGCATGGCGCAGACGGAAGAATTCGATGAAGAGCTGGCCGATTTCGTGCGCCGTGTGGCGGAGTTGAAAGCGGCGCGCTCGGTGCCGACGGCGGATCTGCCCGCCGTCCTCGACGCGGCACTCTTCGAACTCGACCATGTAGCAGGGAAGTTGTCGGCTCGGCCCCAACAGGACGAGGCCGCGGTCCCGAGCCCGAGCCGGAGCGCGATGGCCGAGCGGCACGAGCAGCAGCTGCTGCGCGCCGTCTTCCAGCGCCTGCCGCTGCCGGTGGCGCTGGTCGACCGCGAGTCGGTGGTGCGCCGCCTCAACTTCGCGGCGACGACCTTCACGGGCGTACGCGCCGGATACGCGACGGGCCGCCCGATGACCGGGTTCCTGGCGCACGCCGACCGGGCCGCGTTCCGCTCGCAGGTCGCGGCGGTGGCCCGCGGCGAGGGGGACCGCGGCCTGACCGTGCATCTGCAGCAGAACCCGCACGCCCCCGTGCGCACGGTCCTCACAGGCCTGCGTCCGGGCAACGAGCGGCGCACCACGGTCCTCGCGGTCCTCCAGCCCTCCGAGGCCGCCGCCGTCGGGCCCGCCTCGGCCCGGCCCACCGCGCCGGTCCCCGACCTCGCGGAGACGACCCGGCACGCCGCGCTCACCGACCTGCTCGACGCGATGGCGCGAGAGCTGCTCGGCAGCCCCGTGGGCGACCCGGCCGAACTGCTGCGCCGCGCCTCCCACGTCCTGCACGGCCGGTTCGCCGACTGGGTGGTGGCCGACAAGGGGGCCGCGCGCCTGGAGCGTATCGAGGTGCTCGGCGCGGACGACGAGGCCGTTCGGGACATCGCCGCGCAGGACCCGGCCGCGGGACCGCTGGTCGTCGAGGCGGCGCGCGGTGGCGCGCCGGCGCTGCTCGTGCGCCCGGAGGACCTGCGGGCCATGGGTGACGACGCGTCGGGGGCGCCGGTGCTCGTGCGCGCCGATGTCACCTCGCTGCTGTGCGTCCCGCTGATCGCCGCGCCCGGCGAACCGGTCCAGGGTGTGCTCACCCTGTTCCGGTCCGCGGGCCGCCTCGCCTTCTCGATGGCGGAGGCGAAGACGCTCGACATGATGGCCCGTCACATCGCGTTGGCGATGCGGAAATAGGGCCGTCCCGCGGCGCACCGTCCTACGCGGCGTCCGAGAGCACCTGGTCGCGCAGGCGGTCGCAGCACCGGCTGATCAGCCGGGACACGTGCATCTGCGAGATGCCCAACTGCTCGGCGATCCGGCTCTGCGTCATGTCACCGAAGAACCGCATGTACAGGATCTCCCGCTCGCGTTCCGGCAGTTCCGCGATGCGCGGCTTGACGGCCTCGCGGTCGACGACGACGTCGAGCGCGGGGTCGGCGTCACCGAGCGCGTCCGACAGCGAGTAGCCGTCCTCGCTGCCGGGCAGCTCCGCGTCGAGGGACAGCGCGGTGAAGCTCTCCAGTGCCTCCAGGCCGGTACGTGCCTCGTCCTCGGTCATGTTGGCGTGCTCGGCGATCTCCGCGAGGGTCGGGGCCCGCCCCGAGATGCTCGTGGAGAGTTCGTGCTGCGCGAACCGGACCCTGTTGCGCAGGTCCTGGACGCGGCGCGGCACATGCAGTGTCCACATGTGGTCGCGGAAGTGTCGCTTGATCTCGCCGGTCACGGTGGGCACGGCATAGCTCTCGAAGGCGTTGCCGCGCGCCGGGTCGTATCGGTCCACGGCCTTGACCAGGCCGAGCGCGGCTACCTGCCGCAGATCCTCGTAGGACTCGCCGCGGTTGCGGAATCGCCCCGCAAGCCGGTCGGCCATCGGCAGCCAGGCCTCCACGATCTCCTGGCGCAGTTCCTCGCGCTCTGGCCCGTCGGGCAGGTCGCAGAGCCGGGCGAAGGCCTCAGCGGTGTCGGGGGCGTCGTCGTGCGGGTGGCGTCCACCGGGCTTCACCGGGTTCTGGGGTGAGCTGGTACGCGTACGCATCTGGAGCAACTCCCTGAAGGGTGCCTTGGTTTCGGTGGTCACCGTGGGAGTCGCGCCCGCAGACGAGTCGGACACACCCGGGGCGATCCTGCGGATCCACCGGATACGACGCGGTCGTATCCCTCCCACGGACGTGCCTCCTGTCCGAAGCACTGTCTTTCGCCTGCCCCTCGGGCATCGCCGCAAACACGGCGACACCTCAAGCGTGCACTCAACGGGCCGGGCCCGCACGTTCGCGGGGTTCCGCCTCCTCGGGCCGGGGCAGCAGCCACTCCTCGTACCGCCCGAGGACCAGGACGAACCCCAGCATGCCCGCGGGGATCAGGACCGTCAGCAGCTCCATGGCCTGTCCTTCCAGCCGGTCGTCCGAGAGGGAACGACCGCTCACGGGTCTCCCCGCCCGGCCGGGGCAAACCACCAGGTGTCACCGCGAAGGGGTCGGGTACGCGTCGGGCACCGCCGAGTCACTGGAGGGAAAGATGCAACGAGGCAGCGACCGGCTGAACGTGCACCGCGACGACGAGATGAAGCACGAACTGCAGGGCCTGCTGCGGTCCGGTCACCCCACGCGGGTCGAGGAGTGGAACGATCCCGAGCCCGCGGCGGAGGACGACCCGGAGGTGGCGGGCGGCCCCGTGGAACCGGGTCTCGGACCCGGCCGCCTGGACGCCGTCCGGCTCGAACTGGGACGGCTCCTCGGCCGCACCTCATTTCCGGCCACGCCCGCGGCGCTCGCGGCCGGGCTGCGTGAGCGGGCCGCCCCCGACCGGCTCGTCGAGCTGGTGGCGGCGCTGCCGCCGGGAACCGTGTTCCAAAACGCCTCGGACCTGGCCAAGGCCCTCACAAATGACGGGGAATAGCTCCGGGCCGGTCGGGTACATGGGCCGGAATTCACGGTGCACCCGAGGATGCGGAAAGGCCGGATGGCGATGGCCGATGTAGTGAGGGACGTCATGACACCCGGCGTGGTCGCGGTACGCCCCGACGCCTCGCTGGTCGAGGCCGCCCAGCTGATGCGGGCGCAGGACATCAAGGATGTGCTGGTGGCTGACGAGGCGCAGGTCGTGGGCGTGCTCACGGACCGTGACATCACGCTGCGGGCCGTCGCCGACGGGGCCGATCCGCTCACCGTGAGCGCGGAGGCGGTGTGCACTCCGCATCCGGTGGCCGTCGGCCCGGACGACGAGGTGTCCGCCGCGGTGGCCCTGATGCGCGAGCACGCCGTACGCCGCCTGCCGGTCGTGCAGGACGGGCGGGCGGTCGGGATGGTCAGCCTGGGCGATGTGACCCTGACCCACGACCGGTTCGACCGCTTCGACCGGTAACAGCACTGTGCAGCAACAGCACTACTCAGCAAGGGAGTTGACCGACGATGCGAATCGCGTTCCTGGTGGCGCCGGAGGGGGCCGAACAGGTTGAGCTGACCGACCCCTGGCAGGCGGTGCGGGACGCGGGCGGCGAACCCGTGCTCGTATCGACGAAGCAGGGTGAGATCCAGGCCTTCGACCACCTCGACAAGGCGGACAAGTTCCCGGTCGACAAGACGGTGGCGGCCCTCGGAGCGTCGGCGGACGGCTTCGACGCGCTGGTGCTGCCGGGCGGCGTGGCCAACCCGGACCAGCTGCGCACGGACCCCGAAGCGGTCGCGTTCGTACGGGACTTCTTCGACCGGGGCCTGCCGGTCGCGGCGATCTGTCACGCGGCGTGGACGCTCGTCGAGGCCGACGTGGTGCGCGACCGCACGCTGACCTCGTACCCGAGCCTGGCCGCCGACATCCGCAACGCGGGCGGCACTTGGGTCGACGAGCAGGTGAAGGTCTGCACCGCCGGACCGAACGTGCTGGTCACCAGCCGCCGCCCGGACGACCTCAAGGCCTTCGACGCGGCCCTGCTCAAGCAGGTCAGCGGCACCTGAGGCGCGCGGCACACCACACCCACGACTTTCGGCAGGCAGCCATGGATCCGGCCCCATGGCCTCCGTGTACGTCGACCGGACCGGCGCCGACTTCGAACTGCGCTCCGCGCGCGGGGAGTCGGAGCGGCTGTTCGCCGAGGCGCGCGGTCAGGGGGACGCCGCGGCGGAGGGCGTGCCGGCGTTGGTGGACGCGGCCCGTGAGCACCGGATCGCAGAGCTTCTCATCCGCCCGGACCCCGCGCCTCAATCGCCGGCGGGGCTTGATGTGCGGTGCCGCGCACGCCTACCTGGCGCGCTCGACCCGCCGCTCGTCCCACACCGGCTCACCCGTCTCGCGGACGCGGCCGTCCGAGCCGAAGACCAGGTAGCGGTCGAAGGCGCGGGCGAACCAGCGGTCGTGGGTGACCGCGAGGACCGTGCCGTCGAAGGACTCCAGGCCCTCCTGAAGCGCCTCCGCCGACTCCAGGTCGAGGTTGTCCGTGGGCTCGTCCAGCAGCAGCGCGGTCGCGCCCTCCAGCTCCAGGAGCAGGATCTGGAAGCGGGCCTGCTGGCCACCCGACAGACGCTCGAACTTCTGCTCGGCCTGCGCGGTCAGCTCGTAGCGGCGCAGCAGGGACATCGCCGCTCCCTTGTCCTTCGCGTGGTCGCGCCACAGGATGTCGAGGAGCGGCCGGCCCTGGAGCTCGGGGTGGGCGTGGGTCTGGGCGAAGTGCCCCGGCACCACGCGCGCACCGAGCTTCCACGCGCCCGTGTGCCCCACGGACCCGTCGCCCGCGAGCAGCCGCAGGAAGTGCGACTTCCCCGAGCCGTTCGACCCGAGGACCGCGACCCGCTCGCCGTAGAAGACCTCCAGCGAGAAGGGCTTCATGAGGCCGGTCAGTTCCAGGTCCTCGCAGGTCACGGCCCGGATGCCGGTGCGGCCGCCCTTGAGGCGCATCGTGATGTCCTGCTCGCGCGGCGGCTCCGGCGGCGGACCCGCCTCCTCGAACTTGCGCAGGCGCGTCTGCGCGGCAGCGTAGCGCGAAGCCATTTCGTGGCTGACGCTCGCCGCCTGCCGGAGGTTGACCACCAGCTTCTTCAGCTGTGCGTGCTTCTCGTCCCAGCGGCGGCGCAGCTCCTCGAAGCGCGCGAAACGCTCGCGGCGCGCCTCGTGGTACGTCGAGAAGCCGCCGCCGTGCACCCACGCGTCGGCCCCGCCGGGGCTGGGCTCGACGCTGAC
This sequence comes from Streptomyces fractus, assembly GCF_049844455.1. Classification (NCBI taxonomy): domain Bacteria; kingdom Bacillati; phylum Actinomycetota; class Actinomycetes; order Kitasatosporales; family Streptomycetaceae; genus Streptomyces; species Streptomyces fractus. The sequence continues at coordinate 2,190,641 of NZ_JBMYHI010000002.1, forward strand.
GATCTTCTCCGCGGAGCGGGCGAGCAGCTCCCGGTCGTGGGAGACGAACAGGACCGTCTTGCGGGTCTCGCGGAGCTTCTCCTCCAGCCAGCGCTTGCCGGGGACGTCCAGATAGTTGTCCGGCTCGTCGAGGAGGAGGACCTCGTCCGTGCCACGCAGCAGGGCTTCGAGGACGAGGCGCTTCTGTTCACCGCCGGAGAGCGTGCTCACCTCGCGGAACTGCGCCTTGTCGTACGGCATGCCGAGCGCCGCCGTCGTGCACATGTCCCAGAGGGTCTCCGCCTCGTAGCCCTGCGCCTCCGCCCAGTCGGAGAGGGCCTGCGCGTACGTCATCTGCGCGGCCTCGTCGTCGACGGTCATGATCAGGTGCTCGGCCTCGTCGACCGCCTTCGCCGCCTCCCTGATGCGCGGCGACGACACCGATACGAGGAGGTCGCGGACGGTCGTCTCGTCGCGGACCGACCCCACGAACTGGCGCATCACGCCGAGGCCGCCGCCGACGGTGACCGAGCCGCCGTGCGGTCGCAGCTCGCCGGAGATCAGGCGCAGGAGGGTCGTCTTGCCCGCTCCGTTCGGCCCGACGAGCGCGACGACGGCGCCCTCGCCGACCCGGAACGAGACATCGCCGAGCAGCGCCCTCCCGTCGGGGAGGTAGTACTCAAGATGTGCCGCTTCCAGATGTCCCATGATCCCGCATTCTGGACGCCCGTGCGGGTGACGGGCAAACGAATTGGCCGGAGGGCGCCGGGTGCGCGCCCCTGGCCTGGGTACCTGTCACCCATGTCGCCCCTGAAGTCACTCAATTCGCTGAAGCCGTTCTCCTCGCGTCCGACCCTCGATCCGGCGCCGCCCGTGCCCCCTACGCTGCGTGAGCGGCTCGCCGGCCTCGATCTGCGTGTCTTCGAGTTCGCCGCGGGAGCGCACTGGCCGGGCGCCGAGCGGATCCTGCCGCGACTCAGCCGGTCCGCGAACCACGGCGTGCTGTGGTTCGCGGTGGGCGGGGCCCTCGCCGTGTCCGGGTCGCCGCGCGCCCGCCGGGCCGCCGTGCGCGGAGTGGCGTCCCTGGCGCTCGCCTCGGCCACCATCAACACCCTCGGCAAGCGTTCGGTGCGTCGGGCGCGGCCCGCGCTGGACCCGGTGCCGCTGGTGCGCCGGCTGAAGCGGCAGCCGTTCACGACGTCGTTCCCTTCCGGGCACGCGGCCTCGGCCGCGGCCTTCGCGACGGGCGTGGCCATGGAGTCCCGCGGCTTGGGCGCGCTCGTCGCCCCCGTGGCGTTCTCGGTGGCGGCCTCCCGCGTCTACACGGGCGCCCACTTCCCCGCCGACGTCCTCGCGGGCGCGGCCCTCGGCGCGGGCGCGGCCTTCGCGGTGCGCGGCCTGGTGCCGACCCGCGACCAGATGCCCGCGCCGGGCCGTCCCCTGGTGGACGACGTGCCGGCGCTGCCGGGCGGCGAGGGCCTGGTGATGGTCGTGAACACCGGGGCGGGCACCCCGGAGCGCGTGCGGGCCCTGCGGGACGCGCTGCCCCACGCCGAGTACATCGAGTGCGCGGGCGACGAGCTGGAGCAGCAGCTCGACAAGGCGGCGCCGCGCGCCCGCGTGCTCGGCATCTCGGGTGGCGACGGCTCCGTGAACACGGCCGCGCGCGTGGCGCTCCGGCACGACCTGCCGCTCGCGGTGCTGCCCGGCGGCACCCTCAACCACTTCGCGTACGACCTCGGTATCGAGGACACCGGCGATCTGGTGGGCGCCGTCGAGGGCGGGCACGCGGTCGCCGTGGACGTGGGCCGCTTCTCGTCCGGGCACGGTTCCGGCATCTTCCTCAACACCCTGAGCCTGGGCGCCTATCCGGAGCTGGTGCGGGAGCGGCAGCGCTGGTCGGGCCGGGTCGGCGGGCGGCTCGCGGACGTCGTGGCGGCGCTGTACGTGCTGCGCCGCGACCATCCACTGACCGTCGAACTGCACGGCAGGCAGCGGCCGTTGTGGCTGCTGTTCGCCGGGAACTGCACGTACCGGCGGATGGGCCTGACGGCGGGCCGGCGCGCGAACCTGGCCGACGGCCTGCTCGACGTGCGCACGGTGGACGGCGGCCGGCTGCCCGGCGTGCGGCTGCTCGCGGCGGCCCTCTCGGGGCCGCTGTCCCGCTCACCGTTCCACGCGGCGACCCGCCTGACGCGGCTGCGGGTGGACGGCGTGGCACCCGGCACCCCGCTCGCCTTCGACGGTGAAGTCACCGAGTGCGGTGGGGAGTTGTGGGTGACCAAGGAGCACGAGGGGCTGCGCGTGTACCGGCCGCACTCACTGCTCTGACACGGCCGGGCATTACTCCGCTCCGCCCCGGCCAGGCATCACTCCACCCGACCAGGTGTCCATTATTCAAGACGGGTATCTCACAATGCGGCTGACGGGCGTACGGTGATCAAACCGTCGGGGGCAGGCGCCTCCGGCGGTCCGCCGCACGCGAAGGGATCGAGTCATGTCGCAGGAGACCGCCGTATACACCCACGGCCACCACGAGTCCGTGCTCCGCTCGCACACCTGGCGCACCGCCGCCAACTCGGCGGCCTACCTGCTGGATTCGCTCAAGCCGCACATGAAGATCCTGGACATCGGCTGCGGCCCCGGCACCATCACCGCCGACCTGGCCGAGCTGGTTCCCGACGGGCACGTCACCGGCGCCGACCACGCCGAGGGCATCCTGGACCAGGCGCGGGCCACGGCCGCCGAACGGGGCCTGACCAACGTCGACTTCACGACGGCGGACGTCCACGCGCTGGACTGGCCGGACGACACGTTCTGCGTCGTGCACGCGCACCAGGTGCTGCAGCACGTGGGCGACCCGGTACAGGCGCTGCGCGAGATGCGCCGGGTGACGAAGCCGGGCGGGATCATCGCCGTACGGGAGTCCGACTACGCGGCGTTCTCCTGGTTCCCGCGGCTGCCCGCCATGGACGACTGGCTGGACCTGTACGAGCGGGTCACCCGCGCCAACGGCGGCGAGCCGGACGCCGGGCGTTTCTTGAAGTCGTGGGCCCTGAAGGCCGGTTTCGCGCAGGACGACCTGACGTGTTCCGCCGGCACATGGTGCTACTCGACGCCCGAGGAGATCGCCTGGTGGAGCGGGCTGTGGGCGGACCGCACGCTGGCCTCCGCGTACGCCGACCGCGCGACCGGCGGCGGGCACGCGACGACCGGGCAGCTGACGGCCGTGTCGGAGGCGTGGCGGGAGTGGGGCACGCATGAGGACGCCTGGTTCGGCGTCCTGCACGGGGAGATCCTCTGCCGCAAGCCCCGCTGACCCCTCAAGTCCCGCCGATCGCACGGCGGTTCAGCTTCGGGGCAGCAGCGGGCCCAGCGGTCCGAGGTCGATGTTCAGGTCCTCGGGCCGCAGCCCGTAGCGCTCGCGCAACTGCTCCATGCGGTCCTCCAGGAGCATCAGGGTCAGCCCGACCCGCTCCTCCTGGTCCTCCGTCAGATCGCCGATGTCGAAGCGGCGGATCGCCTGCCGCTCCATGAGCTGGCGCAGCAGCTCGACGAGGGTGAGGACGAGCTTCATCAGGTCGCGCTCGACCGTGTCGGGTTCGAGTTCGATGCGACGTCGTTCACTCACCGTTCGTCACCTCCGGCCAGGGCGAGGGCACTTGCTCGTTCACCGAGCTGATCAGGGCGTTGAGGTCGATGCGCACCAGGTCGACATCGGCGATGCGCAGGGTGACGTCCCCGGCGAGGACGACGCCACCCGCGAGCAGCCGGTCGAGGAGGTCGACCAGGGCGATCTCGCGCCGCTCGACGACCGTCACGTCTCTCCCTCCTCTTTCGCTTCCTCCCCGTTGCCTTCATCCCCGTCCCCTTCCTCCGACGAGAACGAGTAGCCGGCCCACGGACCGGTCAGCTCGACCCGGAGGTCCGGCTCGCGGTCCTTGGTCGCGTCGACCAGCTCCACGAACTCCTCCGCGCCCGAACGCTCCACGAGATACGCCGCGTTGAGCACGTTCAGGCCGCTGACGCGGGAGAGTTCCGGGTTCTGCGGCGGGTGGATGCGCGTGTGCGCGGCGTGCCGGGACAGCTCGTCGTGCAGCTCCTGCGCGAAGCGTTCGGCTCGCCGCCACGTGTCGTCGCGTGCGGTGCGCTCCGCGCGGCGGCGGCGCAGGTAGTCACGGCCCGAGGAGGCGGCCGGCGCGGGGGCCGGCGCCTCGGCCTCGGGCTCCTCGACGTACACCTTCACGCCCCACTCCACGCGCCCTTCGAGGCGGTCGAGCCCAGCGCGAAAGCGCCGCTCCTCCTGCTCCATCATCTGGCGTACGCCGCTGTCGTCACGGAAGACCGTGGCGAGGCGCAGCGGGAGCGGGCTGGTGACCGTGGTGAGCGCGGCGATCACGTTCTGGTGGGCGCGGGCCGTCTCGGTGAGCCAGTCCAGGTCCTCCAGGTGGGCGCGGAGCGGCGCCTCCGCGAAGTCCCGCTCCGGCACCGAGCCGACGACCGCGACGAGCCCCTCGTGCTCCAGCTGCCGGGGCGGGGCGCCCGCCACGCCGGTGAGTTCGGCCTGGAGCGGGGCGCCGAGCGGGTGGCACACGGCGTACACGTAGCGCAGCTCGCGCGGTTCGCTCGCGTCGTCGGTGGTCAAGCCGAACCCCTCCGTTCTTCGGTGCGGCCTTCGGTGAGTTCGTCGAGTTCGGCGATGCGCTGCTTCAACTCGGCGTTCTCCCTTGCGAGTTCCTTGCGGCGGGCGCCCGAGGAGAGGGCCGGGTCGTCCTCCCACCAGTCGATGCCCATCTCCTTCGCCTTGTCGATCGAGGCGACGATCAGGCGCAGTTTGATGGTGAGCAGTTCGATGTCGAGCAGGTTGATCCGGATGTCGCCCGCGATGACGATGCCCTTGTCGAGGACGCGTTCCAGGATGTCGGCGAGGTTGGCCCCGCCGTCACCCCGGTAGGGCTCGGGGAAGCGGCTCGCCGTTGTCATCGGCGGGCCCCGCTCCCCGCGTGCTCCCGCTCCCGCGCGGGCTCGTCGTCCGCCGGCTCGGAGTCCTCCTCGTCCTCGTACTCGTCGCCGTAGTCGGCCTCGGGCTCCTCCTCGTCCGGTTCCTCGTCGACCTCGTCGGCCTCGTCCTCGTACTCCTCGGGGTCTTCGGAGTCCTCGGCGTCCTCGGAGTCGTACGCGTCGGACGGCTTGTCCAGTTCGCGTTCCTGCTCCTCCTGCTCCTGCTCCTCCTCGGCGAGCGCGTCCTCGTGGGAGCGCACGACCTCGCCCTCCTCGATCTCGCCGCGCCACCCCTCGGGCGCCTCGCCGCGCAGCGTCACGTACCGCGCGAAGTGCTTGAGGTCGAGTCGGGCCCTGCGGCCCTGCGCGCGCCAGATGTTGCCGGTCTTCTCGAACAGACCCTTCGGGTAGTACTCGATGAGCAGCAGCACCCGGGTGAGCCGGTCGCCCAGCGGGTGGAAGGAGACGGCGCCCTTCGTGGTGCCCTTGGCGCCCTCCGAGGTCCAGGCGATCCGCTCGTCCGGATGCTGGTCGGTGGTGTGCGCCTTCCAACTCCGGTTGGACCAGAAGACCTTGAGCTGCCAGTCGGAGGTGACGTCGTCGGCGCGGTTCGCGTTCTTGACGCCCTTCGCGAAGGTGCTGAAGTCCTGGTACTGCGTCCACTGGTCGTAGGCGGTGCGCACGTCGACGCCGACATCGATGTACTCGATGATGACGGTGGGCTTCTTGCCCGCGCCGCCCTTGCGCTTGCCCTTGCCCTTCCCGGCGAGCCCCTTGAAGGCGCCCACGACGTTGTCCTTCAGGTGGCTCGCACCGAGCTCCACCGCGCTGCGCACCGGGCCCTTGCCCTCGGCGAGCTTGCGGCCGCCGTCGAGCGCGAGCTTGGCGAAGCCGGGACTGTTGCCCTCGGCGATGTCGTTCAGTTTCACGGTGGTCTCGCCGAGCTTGCGACCCGTGCCGATGAGCAGTCGCTGGGCCTGGGCGGCGAGGTACTCCTGGAGTTCCGCCTTGAGATGGTCGGCCGCCTCGCTCTTGGCGAGGCCGCCGAGCACGTCGCTCGTACGGTCAGCCACGGCTCCGGCCTCCCTTCGCGGCGGTCTTCTTTGCGGCGGTCGACTTCTTCGCCGCGGTCTTCTTCGGTCCCTGCGGCCTCGCGGTGCGCTTCTTCGCGGGCGCCTTCTTGGCGGCCTGCTGCTTCGCGCTCCTGGCCGCCGCGGGCCGGCGGTCCTCCTCGGACTCTTCCTCTTCCTCGGCCTCGGCCTCGTCTTCGTAGCCGGCGTTGTCCTCGTCCTCGTACTCCTCCTCGTCGTTCCCGCGGTCACGGCCGCGGCCCGTCGCGACTCCGGTGACCCGCTCCCCCGCGTCCCGTACGTCGTCCACGTCCGGGGCGACGCCCTCGATCTGGTCGCGGACACCCTGCGTACGGTCGTGCAGGCGCCCCGCGAGCCCCTCGATCTGGCGCTCGACGAGCGCGCCGGACGCCGCCTTGCCCACGCCGCGCAGATCCTCGCGCAGCTGGTCGCCGACCTCCTTGAACTGCGGGTTGTTCTGCAATTGCGTGGTCACCATGTCGGCGAGCGCACGCGGGCTCAGGTTCAGCCGCTTGCCCGCGACCATCGTGCCGACGGCGATCGCCAGCTTCATCTTCTTCGTACGTCCGAGGACGTATCCGGCCCCTATCGCGAGGCCGAGCGCTGTTCGGTTCAAGGTCCCTCCAGACGGTCGAGGAGCTCGTCCTCGACGCGGTCGAACGTCTCCTGGTCGATCTCGCCGGACACCAACTGCTCTTCCAGGCGAGCGAGTTCGGCACGTACGGCCGCCGGGTCGTAGTACTGCCGCTCTGCTTCGGTGAGCACCTGCTCCACGGCCCAGAGGGACCCGCGTACCGGAGCGAGCGGCAGCAACAGCAGCTCCGAGATGAGGCCCATGGGCTCAGTCCGTCGCTGCCGCGGGCTCCGCGGGGCCCGGCTCGACGAAGCTGTACGGGGGCAGCGGCCCGTTGACCGTGAGGTCGAGGTGCGGGTGGCTGCGGCGCAGCTCCTCGACGGCGGCGAGGAAGTGCTCGGCCGCCTTCTTGTCGACGAGGAACGAGACGTTGGCCAGCCAACCCGTGCTCTCGGGCCCCGTCGACACCGCGGACGCCACGGGTTCCAGCAGGCGCTGGAGCTCGACGGCGTCCTCCGCCTCGCGGGCCTGCACGGCGGACACGACGAGCTCGCCGAGCCGCAGCCGGTCCTCGTAAGTGCCGCCGCCCGCCTGCCTGTTGGCCTCGGTCAGGTTGCGGACCTCGGGGTTGTCGACCATCACCAGGTGCAGCACCGCTTCCTCGTCGTGCTGCGCCTTGACGTTGTACTCGACCTTGCCGTCGAGCTCCCGCAGCCGTTCCTGGTAGTGGTCCGCACGCTCGGCGAGCACCTCGGAGACCGACTCGTCGTCGGGGGCGAGGGAGCCGAACCGCATCGGCAGCACCGGTCCCCCGGCGCCCGCCTCGGCGAGCACGCTCTGGTGGGCGAGCAGATCGCGGCGCTTGGGCCGCAGCCCTTCGGGGGCCTCGCTGACGAGCGCCGCGAGGGAGCCCTTCTTGACGACGCGCACCTCGCGCGCCGGCTCACCGATGCCGCCCATGCCCTCGGGCAGGGAGGGGTGTTCGGAGCTCGCGATGGCGTAGATGTACGTGCTGCTCACTCCTGCTCCTCCTTACGGCGGCTCGTGGTGGACCTGCGGCTGCCGGAACCGGATCGCCTCGGCTCGGCCTGGCCCTCCTCGCGGGCCTGGTTGAAGGCGTCGGACACGGTCTGCGCGGCGCCCGAGAGGGCGCCCTTGGTCTTGCCGCGCGCGCCGGACTCGGTCATGTCGCCGACCAGGTCGGGCAGTCCGGGGTTGCGCTTGGGGCCCGCTTCGAGGTCGAGCCTGTTGCAGGCCTCGGCGAAGCGGAGATAGGTGTCGACACTGGCGACGACGACCCTGACGTCGATCTTCAGGATCTCGATGCCGACCAGCGAGACACGGACGAACGCGTCGATGACGAGCCCGCGGTCCAGGACGAGTTCGAGCACGTCGTACAGGCCGCTGGTGCCGCCACCGCCACCGCCTTGCTGTGCGGGGACAACGGTCATGGAGGCAGGTCCTCCTGTCTGTGTGTAGTACGTACGCGGTGTCTGTGTGCGGTACGTGGTTCGAGGCGGGGCGCGACGGCCTAGTGGCCGCCCTGCCTGTGGGCCGGCTCGGAGCGCCCGCGCTCGTAGCGGCGCAGGCGCCGGTAGCCGGTCAGCGCGCCGTGCGGGTCCAGGCTCACCTGGTAGCTCGCCAGCAGGCTCATGGTGTCGGGGACCCGGGCCAGTTCGAGAACCTCGATCTCCAACTCCCAGCCGTCCTCCGTGCGTTCGAAGGACGACACGGTCTCGGCCGCCATACCGGTGAGCTCCGCCAGCTGGGTGCGCGCGTCGCGCAGCACCTCCATCGGGCCCGGTACGCCGCCCGCCTCAGTGGTCTTGTCGTCGCCGGGCTCGCGCTCCGACGACGCTTGCGTCTTGTGTGTGTTGGTCATGGCAGCCTCGGTCACCGAGTCTCCACAGACGCCGGGAACAAACCTCAACTCCCTTGCAGGGACCGGAGTTTGCGCCAGGCCGGGCCGAGCGAGCGGCCCCTTGTGAGCAGGCCCTCCCACGGGTCGGTGCGGGCCTGCTCGACCGCGTTCTCGATGGTCCAGTGCCGGGCGCCCACGGCGGGGGCGCCGAGCTGCCGCCACGTCAGGGGTGTCGCCACGGGGGCGCCGGGCCTGGCCCGCACCGAGTACGGCGCGACGGCCGTCTGGGCGTAGCCGTTGCGCAGCACGTCGAGGAAGAGGCGGTCGCCGCGGTCCTTCTTGCGCGGGGCCGTGGTGAGCGTGTCGGGGTGTTCGTCGGCGAGCGCGTCGGCGACCTGTCGCGCGAAGTCCCGTACCTCGTCGAAGTCCTGACTCCTGTCGAGGGGTACGACGACGTGGACGCCGCGGGATCCCGTGGTCATCGGGGCGCTGGGCAGACCCAGGTCGTCCAGCGTTCCGTGCAGCAGGCGGGCCGCCTCGCGCACCGTCTCGAAGTCGTCCCCGGACGGGTCGAGGTCGAAGACCAGCCGGTCGGGGTGGTCGATGTCGTCGGCGCGCGACAGCCAGCGGTGCAGGGTGAGGGCGGCCTGGTCGACGAGGAAGATCAGGGTGGCCGTGTCGTCGCACACGGTGTGCGTGACCGTGCCGCCCTCCTTCGGCACCTCGGCGCGGTGGATCCAGTCCGGGTAGTGGTCCGGGGTGTCCTTCTGCATGAACCGCGGGCCGTCGACGCCGTCGGGGTGGCGTTCGAGCATCAGGGGGCGGCCGCGGAGGTGCGGCAGCATGAACGGGGCGGCGGCACGGTAGTAGTCGGCGAGGTCGTTCTTGGTGATCCCGTCCGGCAGCAGCACCTTGTCCGGGCGCCGGACGTTCACGGTGCGGGAGTCCGTCATCGGGGGGCCTCCTTACCTGTTGCGCGGCACCGGCGTCACGGCCTCGGGGCTCCGCCCCGGACCCCGCGCCTCAATCGCCGGCGGGGCTTGAATGGAGTGCCCACATCAAGCCCCTGCGGCGATTGAGCAGCGGGGTCCGGGGCGGAGCCCCGAGGCCGTCACGACGTCACCGCGTGCTCGACCAGCAAGCCGACCGCCGCCACGATCCCGGCCGCGTCGATACCCGCCCCGGCCAACTGCTCCTCGGGAGTCGCGGACCCCGGCGCACCGCGAACCCCCAGTCGGACCAGCCGCGGAGCCGGTTCCGCGTCGGAGAAGACCTCGGCCACGGCGTCCCCGATGCCGCCCTGCTCCCGGTGGTCCTCCACCGTCAGCAGGCACCTGGTCGCCCGCGCGGCGGCCCGCAGGGTACGGCGGTCGACCGGCTTCACCGAGTACAGGTCGATCACACGGACCGGGATGCCCGCCGCGGCCAGCTCGTCCGCCGCCTTCAGCGCCTCGTGGACCGTGACACCCGCCGCGACGATCGTCACCCGGTCGCCGTCCCCGGAGCGCAGCACCTTGCTGCCGCCGACCGGGAAGTCCTCGTGCGGCGGGTAGATCACCGGCGACGCCCCGCGCGAGGTGCGCAGATAGCGGATGCCGTTCAAGTCGGCCATGTGCGCGACGAGTCGGGCGGTCTGGTTGGCGTCACAGGGGTAGAGGACGGTGGTGTCGTGGATGGCGCGGAACATCGCCAGGTCCTCCAGGCCCATCTGCGACGGGCCGTCCTGCCCGATCGCGACACCCGCGTGCGAGCCGACGAGGTTGATGTCCGCCCCGCTGATGGACGCCATGCGGATGAAGTCGTGGGCGCGGGTCAGGAACGCCGCGAAGGTGCCCGCGTACGGCAGCCACCCCCGGGCGCTCAACCCCACGCTGCTCGCGACGAGTTGCTGTTCCGCGATGTAGCACTCGGCGTACCGCTCGGGGTGTTCCTTCGCGAACATCTCCGTACGCGTGGAGTCGCCGACCTCGCCGTCGAGCGCGACGACGTCGCCGCGCGCGGCGCCGAGGGCGGTGAGCGCCTGGCCGTAGGCGTCGCGGGTGGCGACCTCGTCGCCGACGTCGAAGCGGGGCAGGTCGAGGCGCCCGCCGCGCACCGCGTGCAGGATGCGCGCGGCGGGCGGCGCCTGCACCGAGACACGTACGCCCCGGTCGCCGCCGAGTTCCTCGATGGCCGCGGCGGCGTCGGGCAGCGGCTTCCCGTGCGCGCCCTCGCGGTCCTCCACCGCCTCGACACCCTTGCCCTTGAGGGTGCGGGCGAGGATCGCCGTGGGCCGGCCGACGGTCGACGCGGCCTCCGCGTACGCGCGGTCGATCTCCGCCACGTCGTGCCCGTCGATGACGATGGTGTGCCAGTCGAAGGCCTTGAAGCGGCGGGCGTAGGCGTCGAGGTCGTGGCCGTGCCGGGTGGGGCCGCGCTGGCCGAGCCGGTTGACGTCGACGATCGCGGTGAGGTTGTCGAGCTGCTCGTGCCCGGCGTACTCGGCTGCCTCCCACACCGAGCCCTCCGCCATCTCGCTGTCGCCGCACAGGACGTACACCTGGTAGCCGACCCGGTCGAGCCGCTTGCCGGACCAGGCGATGCCGGCCGCGACCGGGAGCCCCTGACCGAGCGAGCCGGTGGCCGTCTCGACCCAGGGCAGGCTCCGCGGAGTCGGATGGCCCTCCAGCCGGCTGCCGAGCCTGCGGAAAGTGAGCAGCTCGGCGTCGTTGATCGCGCCGACCGCCTTGTACGCGGCGTAGAGGAGCGGCGAGGCGTGGCCCTTGGAGAGGACGAAGCGGTCGTTGCCGGGGTGGGCGGGGCGGTCGAAGTCGTAGCGGAAGTGGCGACCGAGGAGGACGGCCATCAGGTCGGCCGCGGACATCGAGGAGGTGGGGTGCCCGGAGCCGGCGGCGTCGGCCGCGCGGACCGAGTCGACCCTCAACTGCTGTCCGAGGGCGCGGAGTTCGGCGTCGGTGTATGTGGTGGTCGCGGTGGTGGTCACGAGACACCTCCCTGGTCGGACTGGTGGGGCTGGTGGGCCTGGTCGGACTGCTGCTTGTCGTGTCCCCCGTCGCGCTGCCTTTCGCGGCTGTCGTCGGGTACGCGGGCCAGTTCCGGTGACGCCGTGTCGAGCGGCACCGACCAGGAGCGGACGAGGCCCAACTGGACGGCCTGGCGCGGCAGTACGGCGTCGAGGAGCCAGTCGGCGGCGACCCGCACCCGGTTCCCGGGCATCGCGGCCAGGTGGTAGCCGCGGGTGACGGTGCCCGCGAGGGGGCCGGACAGTGGGACACCGAGTGGGTTCGCGGCGGCCTGCACGCCACCGAGGTCGACGGTGAAGCCGAGGTCCTTGTGCCGGTAGTCGCGGCGCTCGCCCTTGCCGAGCGACGCGGCGACGTTCAGGCCCGCGACGCGCCCCTGCCGCCAGGCGTGCTGCGCGGTCATCGGCGTGTACTCGCCCGGTTTCTCCAGGTCGGGCACGGCGGCCGCGTCGCCGCACGCGAACACCTCGGGGTGCCCCGGCACGTTCAGATACGGGTCGACGAGCAGCCGCCCGCGTTCGAGGGGCCGCCCGAGTTCGGCGACGAGCGGATCGGGGCGGACGCCGACACACCACACGAGCGTACGGGTGTCGACGAACTCGCCGTCGTCCAGCAGGACACCGTCCTTGGTGGCCTCCTTCACGGAGGTCCCCGTCCGTATCTCGACGCCGCGCCGGCGCAGCACGCTGTCGGCGGTCCGCGAGAGGTGCTGATCGAGTTCCGGGAGGACGCGCGGCGCGACGTCGAGCAGCATCCAGCGCGGGCGGACGCCGTGGCGCGGCGGCTGCTTCTTCATCAGAGCGTCGGTCAACAGCTGCCCCTGCGCGGCGACTTCGGTGCCGGTGTAGCCGGCGCCGACCACGACGAAGGTGCGGCGGGCACGGCACTCCTCGGGGGTCTCCGAGGCCGCGGCGAGCTCGATCTGCCGCGTCACGTGGTCGCGCAGGTACAGCGCCTCGGGCATGCCGCGGAAGCCGTGCGCGTGCTCGGCGACGCCCGGCACCGGCAGCAGCTTGTTCACGCTGCCGACGGCCAGGACGAGGCGGTCGTACTGCAGGGTGCCGCGCCCGCCCTCGGGGTCGGTGTAGGAGACGACCCGCTCGTCGAGGTCCACGCCGTCGGCCTCGCCGAGCACGAGCCGCGCGTGCGGCAGCGTCCCCGAAAGCGACACGGTGACCCGCCGCGGTTCGAGCGTACCCGCGGCCACCTGCGGCAACAGGGGAAGGTACAGAAAGTAGTCGGTGGGATTGAGCAGGGTGACGTCGACGGTGTCGCGGGCCACCCGCGTCAGCATGCGGGCGGCCCGGTATCCGGCGAATCCGGCACCGACGACGACGACTCGGGATCGGCTCACGGCGTTCACGCTCCGGGCGTCGGCGGCGCGGTCGGCATCGGCGGCGCGGTGGGCGCCGGGGGCCGTCCAGGCCGGGCGGCGCCCCGCAGCACGTAGGCCGCGACGGCGAGCACCACGGCGACGACCAGGGCGGCGCCCCAGTCCGGTATGCCGAGGGCCAGGACGAGACCGAGCGCGAGCGCCGCGGCCGCCCCCGCGTAGAGCGCGGCGGCGCCGGCTCCCGCGTACAGGGCGGCCCTGCGGCGCTGCGCCCGCACGGTCGCGGTGAACTCCTCGCGGAGCGTCTCGCGCACGGCGTGCGTGACCCGTCCGGCCAGCTCGTCGGTCAGCTGCTCGTTGATGTGTTCGCCCATGCGTTCCATGCGCGCCGGGTACCCGTGCCCCGCGGCGAGTAACGACGGCCGTAGCGCCCGCCCGCGTCGCGCTTCTTCCGTGAAACGATCACGCGCTCCCGGCCCCTCCGACTAGGCTCCTCCCCATGGAAATCCTGGGAACCACGCTGCGCGTCTGCGTCGAGGACCTGGAGTCCTCGGTCACCTTCTACGAGAACCTCACGGGCAGCGCGGCGCTGCGGTTCGAGCGCGGCGGGGTCTCGGTGGCGGCGGTCGGCTGCTTCCTCCTGATGAGCGGCCCCAAGGCGGAGATCGACGTGCTGCGCAAGGTCGCGGCGACGATCGCGGTCGCCGACGTCGAGGAGGCCGGCATGCTCCTCGCCGCCTCCGGCGCCAAGGTCATCGCGGGCCCGGTGCCGACCCCGGCGGGCCGCAACCTGATCGCGATGCACCCGGACGGTTCGGTCTTCGAGTACGTGGACCGTCAGGCACAGCCCGAGGAACCCGCCGCACAGGCCTGACCGGCGGCGCGGCACGTATCCTCGCCCGGAGCACGACGGGCGAAGGACGGTGCACGTGGCGGGCAGCACGGCGGGGTCGGACGAAGGGCACCGGGCGAAGGCGTCCCTGAGCGCGCAGGCGCGGGAGGCGGTGCGGCAGCGCATCGTGGACCGCCGCTACCCGATGGGCGCGCGGCTCGTGGAGCGGGAGGTCGCCGAGGAGCTGCGGATGTCCCGGGTCCCGGTGCGGGAGGCGCTGCGCGCGCTCGTCGCGGAGGGCCTGCTTGAGCTGCTGCCGCGCAGTGGCGTGCGGGTGCGCCGCCTGGAGCGCACCGATGTGCGGCATCTGTACGAGGTGTGGGAGCCGCTCGCCGTGCAGGCCTCGCGGCTCGCGGCGCGGGCGCTCACGGCGCAGGACCCGCCCTCCCTGGCGGCGTTGCGCGCATGCCTCGACCGTGCCGAGCTGGCGGCCGCCGCGGACGAGGGCACGCACGAGGTGGCCGCGCACACCCAGTTCCACGAGGAGATCGTGGCGCTCGGCGGAAACCCGCTGCTCGCCCGCACGATGGAGCAGCTGAGCTGGCAGTTGCAGCTGCTGTTCGGGATGCGCGAGGAGCCGGCGCACATGCGGGCGCAGCACGCGGACATCTACCGGCACATCGCGGCGGGCGACGAGGAGTTGGCGGTGGCCAGCACCCTGCTGCACGTCAGGGACAGCCGGACGGTCGCGCTGAGGTCCCTGTTCGGCGACGCCGCCTTGTATACCGAGGGCGAGTGACCAGCCCCACCCGCCCGGGCATTACCGCCTAGAACGGCAGAGTACGGGCGACCGTTCTTGTCGTGCGTTCCACCTTGGTATACAAAAAGGCGGGCCAGCCCTTCCTGCCCCCAAGGAGCCCTCATGTGCGTCGAGCCCGCCGAGCCGCCGTCCAGCCGACTGACCCGCCGCGGCGTCCTCGCCGCGTCCGCCGTGCTCGCGGGCACCGCGACCGCCCTCGGCTCCGGCACGTCCGCGGTATCCGCCGCACCCCGCCGCCCGGCCGCCGCGCCCCGCGCCGGTGACCTGGTCGTCGACGGCGGCACCCTGCTCGACCCGGCGACGGGCGAGGTGACCGAGGACGCGGTCGTCGTGATCCGCGACGGCGTGGTCCGCGCGGCCGGCGCGCGTGGCCGCGTCGACGTGCCCGAGGACGCGAAGCGCCTCGACGCGCACGGCCGGTGGGTGCTGCCGGGACTCGTCGAGGCGCACATCCACCTCAACACCGCGGCCGAGGCGCGCGACGCCGTCCGCAAGGGCGCCACCAGCGCGCGCAGCGGCTCCACGAACTTCTACCAGGACATCGCCGTACGGGAGTTGGCCCGCCAGGCCCCCGAACTCGCACCCCGCCTGAAGGCCGCCGGCATCTTCGTCACGCCCGACCTCGGCGACACCATCCTCGGTGACCCGGACCTCACCGCGCTCGCCCGCCTCAAGGACGGGGTGCGCTCGGCCGAGGCGCTGCGCCGCGTCGTCGAGGTGAACCTCCAGCGCGGCGCCGACGTCATCAAGACGCGCGTCAACGAGCGCGCGGGCCTGCCCGAGCAGGACCCGCTCGCGCAGGTCTACTCCTACGAGCAGCTGTCCGAGGTCGTGGCGGCCGCCAAGCGCGGCGGCAAGGGCGTGCTGTGCCACAGCTACAGCGAGAAGGGCTGCGACGACGCGGTGCGGGCGGGCATCCGCTCCCTGGAGCACGGCGCGTTCGTCGGCGAGCGCACGCTGCACGAAATGCGGCGCAGGGGAACGTACTTCACGCCCACTCTCACCGCGATCGCGGGCCTCGCCGACTCCGACGACCCGGTACTCGCCGAGCGCGGCCGCACGTACCTGCCCGCGCTGAAGAAGGCGGTCCGTGCCGCGTACGAGCTGGGTGTGCCGCTCGCGGCGGGCACGGACTCGTCCGGCGGCGAGATCGAACCGATCGGCCGCGAGGTCGAGTTGATGGTGTCGGCGGGCCTCCCGGCGCTCGACGCGATCCGCACGGCGACGACGGGCGCCGCGCACCTGCTGGGCCTCGACGGCACGGCGGGCCGCCTCACGCGCGGCAGCGCGGGTGACGTGCTGCTGGTCGACGGCGACCCGCTGGCCGACGTGTCGGTCCTCAAGCAGCCGGTGGGCGTGGTGCGTTCGGGCATCGCGGTGGCGGCGGCCTGAGGCACGGCGCACGCGGCCACCGCACTGAGCCATCCTCGCCGCCTTCTCCACCTTCGTCACCTTCATCACCTTCGTCACTCTCCCCCTCGTATTTCCCTCTCGACCGAAGGAGAACGGCATGACTCCTCCCCTGTCCCGGCGCGGCGTCCTCGCGGGTGCGGCCTCGCTCGGCGGCGCGGCCCTCGGAGCGTCGGCGACGCAGGCGCAGGCGCAGACCGCGGAGCGCCGGCGTCCCGGTAGAGCCGTGGTGTTCCGCGACGTCCGCCCCTTCGGCGCGCGGGAGTCCGTGGACCTGACCGTGGTCGACGGCCGGTTCATGGACGGCCCCGCGCCCGCCGGCGCGAGGATCGTCGACGGCGGCGGCCGGATCGCCCTCCCGTCGCTCGTGGACGCGCACATCCACCCCGACAAGACGACCTGGGGCAGCGACTGGATCTCGCGCAAGCCGGCGGACGGCATCGCGGACTACTGCGACCAGGACGTCGAGGTGTTCCGTACGCAGTCCCGTCCGGTCGGCGAGCGGGCGTACGGCCTGATGGCACACGCGGTGACCCGCGGCACCCGTGCGATGCGGGCGCACGCCGACGTGGCGCCCGCGTACGGTCTGGCCGGGGTCGAGGGGGTGGCGCAGGCGCGGGACCGGCTCGCCGACGCGCTCGACGTGCAGATCGTGGCGTTCCCGCAGCACGGCGTGGTGCGCACGCCGGGCACCGCGGAGCTGCTGCGGGACGCCGCGCGCGGCGGGCTCGTCGACATGATCGGCGGCATCGATCCGATCAGCTTCGACCAGGCCATGGACGAGCAGCTCGACCTGGTCTTCGACCTCGCGGACCGCTACGGCGTCGGAGTGGACATCCACCTCCACGATCGCGACGAGAAGGGCACGAAGGTGCTGCGCGGCATCATCGAGCGCACGAAGGCGCTGTCGCTGCGGGGCAAGGTGACGGTGAGTCACGTGTTCTGTCTGCCGCTGCTGAGCGATGCCGAACTCGACACCATGGCACGGGATTTGGCCGATCAGGACATCGCCCTGACGACGGTCGCGCCGAGCGCGGAGCTGGTCCTGCCCATCGGCAGGCTGAAGGAGCACGGTGTGCGGGTCGGGCTCGGTTCGGACGGGGTGCGCGACTCGTGGAGCCCGTTCGGCAACGCGGACATGCTGCACCGCGCGCACCTCCTCGGCTGGGTCACGGACATCCGCCTCGACGATGAACTGACCGCGTGCTACACGGCGGGGACGCACGGCGGCGCCGACGTCATGGGGCTGCCTCGCGTGGAGTTCAAGGCGGGCGACCCGGCGGACTTCGTGCTGATGCGCGGCGAGGGCGTCCCGCAGGTGGTGGTGGACATGCCGCAGCGGGACGTGGTCGTGCATGCGGGTCACGTGGTGGCGCGCAACGGGGAGTTGGTCTAGCCACCCCGTGACCCGTAGCCGCGCGTAGCCAGTTACACGTCGCCGGACGGGCGCATGCGGAAGTCGTAGCGCGGCGGGAGCGGCTCGTCCGGGCCCGCCGCCTTCGCCCACACCTCGCCGAGCGTCTCCGCGCCCTCCCGCAGATCCGCCACCTCGAACCCGGCGTCGAAGATGGTGCGCGCCGCTGCCAAGTCGCCCTCCGCACACAGCAGTTCGGCCTCGATCAAGCGGTAGCGTCCGCGCTCCCGCGTGGCCGGGTGCAGGCGGTCCCACACACCCCGGGCCGCCACCACCCGGCCCGCCGCGAGCAGCGCCCCGATCGCCTCCCGGCCGAGGGCCGCGCACGCCGCGCGCCACGGCTCGCCGTCGTCGCGGCGCTCCGCGCACAGGTCGTCGAAGGCCTCGGTGTAACGGTCGGCGGCGCGCTCCGTGTTGCCGTCCGCCGCGTCGGCCACGGCGAGACAGCGCAGGAACGGCCAGAGCGAGGGCGCCAGTTCGAGGCCGCGCTCCCAACTGCGTACGGCCTGCGCCCGGTCGCCCGCGTGCCACTGCGCGATGCCGAGGTGATACTCGGTCTGCGGCCGGGCGGGCGCCGTCTCCAGCATGTCCCGCCAGGGCGGGGCGACGAGCGTGGGACCGGGCGGGCCGACCCGGCGCCGCTCGGGGAAGGCGCCCGAGTCGAGCAGCTCGCGCCACGGCGCCTGCGCCTCACCGAGCGTCGACTCGTCGAAGGGGGTACCGGGCAACTTCCAGCCCGCGCGCAGCACTTCGAGCGCGCCCCACCCGGAGCCGACCGCGAGCCGCTCCACCGGTTCCGTGTCGGCGCAGGCCCGCCACGCCTCGTACGCGGCGTCGACGTCGGCGCGCGGGAGCGCGTCCTCGAGGCGCCGCTCCACCTCGCCGACCGCGCGTCCCCAACTCCCGGTCGCGTGCACGGTTTCGGCGTCCGCCGACAGCGGCCCGTACGCCTCAAGCCAGCTGAACTCCCCGTCCGCTTCCAGGCGTACGTGCTCCAACTGCGTGCGCGCGAGCCCGGCCTGGATCTCCGAATAGCCGCCCGTGCCGGGCTCGGTCAGCCACTCCTGCCAGCGCCGGCCGCCCGACCCCGCACCCCACACGAACAGCTTCCTGCCGCGCAGCAGGTCGGTCGACGTCTGTACGAGTCCGTGTCCGGCGTCGTCGAGTGCCGCGATCCAGCGGCGTCGCCCGTCCTCGACCTCGTAGAAGTAGTCGGCGGGGAACTCGCTGTTGAGTGGATAGGTGCGGTCGGCTCCCCCGTGCTCCGGCACGGGCACCCGGCTCAGCGTCCGCTCGTACGCGAAGTACCAGGCCTCGTCGGCCGGAGCGAGCACCCGGTGCTCCTCGGGGACCGCGATGTTGGACCACCAGTAGGTGGGCGCGGGCTTCTCGTGCGGATTGCGGATCCGTACCCCGACGTACAGGAAGTCGGAGCCGTCGGGCAGCCACAGGTCGACCTGGAAGGGCAGGTCGCGCAGCCGCTCCCACTCCCACAGGCGCAGCATGTCCCCGCCGTCGGGGGCGGGCACGCGCGCGGCGTGCAACGGTGCGCAGGACAGGGCGGTGTGGCCGGTCGCGCCGATGTTCCACTCGATGCCGCCGGAGAACCAGGCGCCGTTGAGCGCGAAGTCGGCGGGCTGGAACACCGGGTTGCGGTAGAGGAGTTCGCGCCCGGTCGGCTTGTGGAACAGGGATGCGACGCGGCCGCCGAGGCCCGGCAGCACCGTCGCCCGCAGCCGGTCGTTCTCGATGACGATCGTGTCGAGGTCGACCGGCTGCCGGTCGCGCCCGTACCCGTCACGGATCCGCTCGGGCAGCACGCTGCGCAGCGGCCGGTAGCCGACCTGCCGGGCCATGTCGAGCGGCATGTCGTCCTTGGCGCGCTCGTCGACCTCGTGCGTCTCGTCGAGTGGCCGCAGCGGCGGCAGCGGATTGTCCGGGCCCAGGGGCACGCCCGGCAGGGTCAGTACCGCACGGCGGATCTCGGTCACGTGTGCCTCCCGTCGCCAGGGGACGCGCCCCGCCCCCGACGACCATGGAACATGCTCCCGCGTGCGCTGACCAGGTCCCCTTCCGCCCACGATTGCGCAAAACCGGTCGGGAGCCGCCACCGGGCGCCCCGATATTCCATGGGCGTCCCGCCCGCACCGACGTACGCTGGCGCTCTGAGCCCACCGCCGCGACAGGCCGGCAGGCAGCACGTACGCCCGAGGAGACCGCACCACCATGGCCGAGAGCCACACCTACCGAGTCATCGTCCGCGCCACGTTCGAGGACCTCACCGACACGGCGCGGCAGCGGCTGCTCGCCGAGGTCGCGGAGCACGAGGGCATCGCCGGCATGAAGTTCGGCCCGGAGGGCTCGCTCGCGTACGACCGCACGCTCAAGCACTTCTCCATGCGCTACGTCGTCGAGTCCGACCCGGACGACGGCGAGGAGATGGCGGGGGCGCTCGCCGAGGAGAAGGCGGAGGCGTACCTGGAGGAGCGCGGCTACGGGCACGGGGAGCTGCGTTCGACGGTGACCGACATGGACACCATGAAGATCAACCGGAAGTCGCGTCGCTGACCTGTGCCGCCATCTCGGCCGTGAGCGCCCAGCGCTCGTGGTCGCGCCAGGCGCCGTCGATGAAGAGGAAGTCCGGCGAGAAGCCTTCGAGGCGGAAACCGGCCCGGCGGGCTAGCGCGATCGACGCCGTGTTGCCGGGCTGCACATTGATCTCCAGACGGTGCAGCCCGAGCGGGCCGAACGCCTCCCGGACGACGAGGTCGAGCGCCTCGGACATCAGTCCGCGCCCGGCCGCGTGCGCGAAGGCGCCGTAACCGAGGGCGCCGCAGCGGAAGGCGCCGAGCACCACGTTGTTGATGTTGATGAACCCGGCGAGGGACCCGCTCGCCCCGCCGTCCCGCTCGTACACGAGGAAACCGTGCCGGGTCGGATCCTCGATGAGCCGTCCCGCGTACTCCGTGTAGGCCGTGGCGCCGGTCGGCGGGAACAGCCAGGGGCGGTGCAGCTCGACGCTCTCGCGCGCGCGTGCCGTGAACTCGGCGACGTCGGCTTCGTCGAGGGAGTAGGGGCGCAGGCCCACGCGGGCGCCGGGAGAGTCCGTCATCGGGCCAGCTTAGGAAGCGGTCGACCCGCCCCGTCGCCGGGTCCGGTGATCACCGTTCCTGGTGGTCACTTGCGTCTGCGCGACACGAAGTAGCCCCCGCAGATCGCGCCGATGACCGCCGTGATCAGCAGGGCCAGGTACAGCGGCACGGTGACCTCGGGGATCAGCAGCCGGATCTTCACGTGCCGGGTGTTCTCGAAGATGAAGACCAGGCCGAGGACGGCCAGGACGAGCACGCCGATCCTGGCCGGGGTGAACGCGCCGGAGCCGCCGCTCTTCGAGGAGCTCGAACCGCCCTTGGGGCTCATCGGTGGACCCTTCCGTCGTTCCCCCGGAGGCCGGTCGCCGCCTCCCCTGTGCCAAGGATGTCCGGGGAGACGGCGAGAACGCACAGGTCAGGGGCCCGTACGGGTGATGGCCCCGGGGTCGGCTAGGGCACGACGGGGAGCTGTAGCGTTCCGGTGTCGTCCGGGGAGCTGGTGACGGTCACCGGCTTGATCCCCTTGTTGCCGCCGTACGCGTCGTCGCTCGCGGCGATCACGAACCGCATCCGGTGGCCCTTCTCGTAGCGGTGCACGATGCCGGGGAGGGAGACCGTGAAGGGGCGGGTGACGTCGGGCACGCGGACCGGGGCGACGAGCCGGTGCACCAGTGTCTTCGAGCCGTCGGGCGCCACGTCGTACAGCTTCGCGAAGAGCACCAGCTTGTCGGCCGCGTCCCCGGAGTTCTGCACGCGCTCCGTCTTCGGCGAGATCACCTTGAGCGTCGCCTTCGGGGCACCGACGACGTCGGTGGTGGCGGTCAGCGGTTCGGTGGTCCAGTCGAGATAGGTGCCCTTGGTGTCGTACGGGGCGGGGTCGGGCAGGCCGATGAGGCCGGCGAGCGAGGACTCGGAGTGGCTGGTCGGGACGAGCCGGTTGCGGTACTCGCGGCTGCCGCGCGCCACCTTCTTGCGCTTGTCGACGAGCTTCCCGTCGCCCGAGAGGTACAGCGTGCGGTTGAGCGCGGGGACGCCCGGACCGGTCGCGTACGTGCCGTTCGGGTCGGTGATCCAGTCGCGGTAGTAGGCGAACGCGGGCCCGGTGTCGGTGCCGTCCTTCTTGTGCAGATACCGGTCGAACCAGGAGAGCACGCGCCGCCCGACGTAGCTGGTCTCCAAGTTCCCCTCGGAGAGGTTGAGTTCACCGGCTGCCGGGTCCGTGAGGCCGCCGCTGTGGCCCCAGGACTGCCAGATCATCTTGGCGGGGGTGCCCTGGGCGGTGAGGGTGTCGTACGTCGAGCGGGCCTCGTTCAGGTTGAACAGCGTGTCGGCCTGTCCCTGCACGAGCAGCGTCGGCGCCTTCACCTGCTTCAGATACGACACCGGGGACACGCTGCGGGCGTAGGCGAGGAGCCGCTTGGTCTCGGCGGCCGGGTAGCGGCCGGAGTTGAGCGTGCGGATCGTGGCGCAGGCGTCGTCGACGAAGTGCAGGCAGCTCAGCTTGTTGATCCGGGACGGGTCGAGGGACGGGGAGAGCAGCGGCTGGCCCTCGCCGATGAGGTAGAACCCGTTCGTCCACTGCCATTTGAAGGCGCCGGGGACGTCGGCCGCCTCGGGGTCCCGCGCGTTCTGCGGGTCGAGGGAGTACGCGAGGTCGTTCCAGGTGATCAGCGGTACGAGCGCGTCGACGCGGTGGTCGACTGCGGCCGTGGCCAGCTGGATGGCGCCGCCGTACGAGCCGCCGATCATGCCGACGCGCGGGTCGCCCTTCTTGTCGGCGGACACGTAGTCGATCTTCGTGCCGTCGTCGGCGGCGCGGGTGCCGGCGAGGAGGTCGACGAGGGCGGAGGCGGCCTTGCCGTCGATGCGCGGGTCGTCGAGCGAGACGAGGCAGCCGGACTTGCCGAAACCGAGGCCCGAGTAGGCGAGCGCGACGTAGCCGCGCTGGGCGAAGGCCTTGGCGCTCGCGTCGGTGGAGCCGTCCGCCTTGCTGCCGCCGAAGCCGTTCGTGGTCAGCACGGCGGGGGCGGGGTGCGCGGCGTCGACGCCGGCGGGGCGGTAGAGGTCGGCGTCGACGGTGCAGGTGCGCTCCGCTGTGCGGACGGTGACCTTGAGGGGCGTGACCGTGACTTGGGGGGCGTCGGTGTCGGCGTAGGCGGGTGCGGCCAGAGTGGCGGCGGCGATCACGGACAGGGCGGCGGCGAGCGTGGTGCGGGATCTGAGCACGGCGACCTCCACGGTGTGCGGTTGCCTTACCGGCGGGTAACGGTAGGCGCGGAGCCATCGTGTGGCACGTGTCATCAGGGGGCAAGGACCGTGCTGGGTGAATCTTCGTCCCACGCCACGGGGCTCCGCCCCGGACCCCGCGCCTCAATCGCCGGCGGGGCTTGATATGTGGCGCCGGCCGCGGGTCAGCTCAGCGCGGGTGCGTCCAGCGTCAACGTCCCCGCACCGGCGTCCAGTTCGGCCGCCGCCCCCAGCGGCAGCGTCAGCGCCCCCTCGCAGTGGCCGAAGCCGAAGTTCTCCGCCACCGGAACCCCCAGCCCGCCCAACAGGTCCACGAACAGCCCGCGCAGCGGCTCGCAGTCCGCCCAGGAGCCGAGCAGGATTCCGGTCACCCCGTCCAGTAGGCCCCCGCGCAGGAGTTGGGTCAGATAGCGGTCGATGCGGTACGCCTCCTCGCCCACGTCCTCCAGGCACAGCAGCCCACCCTGCGCCGAGGCCCGCGCCCCCGCCGCGCCGAGGTCCGCCGCGAGCAGCGACAGGCAGCCGCCCACGGTGACACCGCGCGCGGTGCCGGGCACCAGGGCCCCACCGCCACCCACCGCGGAGATCGCCCGCACCGACTCGGGCTCGAACAGCGTCGCCCGCAGATGTTCCTGGGCCCGCGTGTTCTTGAGGAAGTCGGCCGTGGCGACCATGGGCCCGTGCAGCGTGCTCACCCCGAGCCGCAGCGCGAACGCCTCGTGCAGGGCGGTGATGTCGCTGTAGCCGACGAACACCTTGGGCGGCGCCGCGCGCATCGCGTCCCAGTCGATGAGGTCGACCATCCGCTGCGCACCGTAGCCGCCGCGTGCGCAGAGGACGGCGTCCACGCCCGGGTCGCACCAGGCCCGCTGGAGGTCGGCGGCGCGGTCGGCGTCCGCGCCCGCCAGGTAGTCGAACTCCCCGTGGACGTCGAGGACATGGGGCGCCACGACCGGTTCCAGGTCCCAGCCGCGCAGGATGTCGAGCCCGGTCTGGAGCGCCTCCTCGGGGACCGGGCCGCTGGGTGCGACGACGGCGACCCGCGCGCCGGGAGCCAGCCGCCGCGGCCGGCGCAGTGGCCTCACTTGGTCAGCTCAAGGGTGGGGACGCCGCTCGGATGGAGCCCGAACACCTGGGCGTACAGGGAGAGTTCGGCCTCCAGGGCGCGCACCATCGTGTCCGCCCGGCGGAATCCGTGGCCCTCCCCCTCGAAGGCGATGTACGCGTGCGGCACCCGACGCCCCTCGCTCTCCACCCGCTCCAGGAACCGCTCGCACTGGACGGGCGGGCAGATCACGTCGTCGAGGCCCTGGAGGAGCAGGAACGGCGCGGTGAGGCGGTCGGCGTGCTCGGCCGGTGAGCGCTCCGCGTAGCGCGCGGGCACGTCGGCGAGCGGGCCGACGAGCGACTCCAGGTACTGCGACTCGAAGTCGTGGGTCTCCCCCTCGGCCCAGCCGGTGAGGTCGAGGATGGGATAGATGATCGTGCCGCAGGCGTAGACGTCCGTGCTGGTCAGGGATGCCGCGCTGGTCCAGCCTCCGGCGCTGCCGCCGCGGATGGCGAGCCGCTCGCGGTCGGCGGTGCCCTCCTCGGCGAGGGCGAGCGCGACGGCCGCGCAGTCCTCGACGTCGACCACGCCCCACTGCTCGCGCAGCCGATCGCGGTACTCCCGCCCGTATCCGGTCGAGCCGCCGTAGTTGACCTCGGCGACGCCGATGCCGCGCGACGTGAAGTAGGCGATCTCCAGGTCGAGTACGAGGGGGGCGTGTCCTGTGGGGCCGCCGTGCGCCCACACGACGTACGGCGGGAGCTCGCCGTCGGTGGCCACGTGGGTGGGGCTGTGCGGCGGGTAGATGTGGGCGTGGACGTCCCGCCCGTCGGGTCCTTCGAAGGTGCGGATCTGCGGTTCCGGGTAGTACGCGGGGTCGACCGGGTCGTCGTGCGCGGCGCCGATCACGCGCGTGTGCCCGGTGCCGGTGTCGAGCTCGACGACCTCGGGCGCGGTGCGCGGGCTCGCGGCGACGCCGACGACGCGGCTGCCGTGCACGGCGAGTGTGGACGACCACGCGGTCCAGGGGCCTGCCGTGTCGACGACCTCGCCGGTCTCCGGGTCGAGGATGCCGAGCGCGGTGGCGCCGACGCCGTGCACGACGGCGATCAGTCCGGCCTCCAGCGGCTTGAACCAGCTCAGGCCGAGCTTCCACATCGGCCCGCCGAACTCCTCGTCGCGGGCGCACAGCGGCCGTTCCCTGGTGAGCAGGCCCGGCAGGGCTCCGGGGCCCTGCGGCCCGCCCGGCGCGGGCGCCGACCGCACGTCGAGCCGGTACAGGTTCCACCAGCCGCTGCGGTCGCTGGAGAACAGCAGTCCGCCGTCGGGCGCCCACTCGACCTGGCAGACGGACTCCTCGACGCCGCCCGCGACGGTACGCGCCGGGCCGAAGGCGCCGTCGTCGGCGACCTCCGCGAGCAGCAGTTCCGTGCCGTCCCACGGCATCCGCGGGTGGTCCCAGGCGATCCACGCGGCGCGCCGCCCGTCGGGCGAGAGCCGGGCGGTCGTAACGAACCGGTGGGCGTCGTCGGAGAGTTCGCGCACCGCGGCCCGGTCCTCGGCCGCCGAACCGTCCAGCGGTACGGCCGCGACCAGGCGCCGCAGATCGCCGGGGTGCTCGCCGGTGAACTCCTCCAGGACGCACCACACTTCCCCGCGCTCGACGTGCAGTTGCGGGTCGACCCAGCGCAGCCCGCCGCCGATGTCCGAGACGGGGGTGAGCGGGCGCGGCGGCTCGGCGCCGGGGGCGTCGGGTTCGTACGCGTACAGGCGCTGGTCGGCGAAGTTCACGAAGACGACCAGGGGGCCGCGGGGGTTGTCGGGGCGCTCGGCCCCGGCCCAGGGGCGGCCGCCGTACTCGATGACGCGGCTGCGCACGTTCCACGGCGGGGGCAGCACCGACCGCTCCGTGCCGTCGGCGAGGCGGCGCACCAGGGCGCGGCGGCCCGCTTCGGTGGGCCGGGGTTCGGTCCACCAGGCCTCGGCGCCGACGAAGCCGACGTACTCGGGCTGCCCGTCGTGCGCCGCCGCCAGTTCGGCGTCGATCGGCGACGGCCAGGATCCGTACTCTCGCGTGTGCAGCATGTCGTCCCCGCCCCGCATTTGTCCGGTGACCCCCATGTTCTTCGCGTCCGCCATCTTTTCCTAGTCCGTGTCCTTGCGGGTATTTCCACCGATACGTGTGCGGGCGGCTCAGGCCGTGCGCAGGAATCTGTCGAGCACCCGTACTCCGAAGTGCAGCGCCTCCACCGGAACCCGCTCGTCCACGCCGTGGAACAGCGCCTGGTAGTCGAAGCCCTCGGGCAGCTTGAGCGGGGCGAAGCCGTATCCGGTGATGCCGAGCCGGGAGAACTGCTTGGCGTCCGTGCCGCCCGACATGCAGTACGGGACGACGTGGCCCTCGGGGGCGAACTCCTCGACGGCCGCGCGCATCTTCGCGTACGCCGGCCCGTCGACCGGCGCCTGGAGCGCGACCTCGCGGTGGTGGTACTCCCAGTCGACGTCGGGCCCGGTGAGCCGGTCGAGGGTGGCCCTGAACTCGTCCTCGCCGCCCGGCAGATAGCGCCCGTCGACGTACGCCGTGGCCTCCCCCGGAATCACGTTGATCTTGTATCCGGCGGACAGCATCGTCGGGTTGGCGCTGTTGCGGACGGTCGGTTCGACGAGGGCGGCGGCCGGGCCGAGCACCTGGAGCAGCGCGTCGACGTCAAAGTCCGGTGCGTCGACGTCGGCCCGGATGCCGTACAGCGCGGCCATCTCGGTCAGTGCGGCGCGCACTGTCGGCGTGAGCCGCACCGGCCACTCGTGCTCGTCGATACGGGCGACGGCGGCGGCGAGCCTGCCGACCGCGTTCGCCTTGTTGACCTTGGAGCCGTGGCCCGCCTTGCCGCGCGCGGTGAGCTTCAGCCAGCCGGTGCCGCGCTCGCCCGCCGCGATCGGGTAGAGCTGCTTGCCGCTGCCGTCGTGGAAGGTGAAGGCGCCGGACTCGCTGATGCCTTCGGTACAGCCTTCGAAGAGGTCGGGGTGCTGGTCGGCGAGGAAGCCGGAGCCGTCCTCCGCGCTGGCCTCCTCGTCGGCGGTGAAGGCGATGACGATGTCGCGCCGGGGCCGGAACCCGACGCGGGCCCACTGGCGTACGGTCGCCAGGATCATCGCGTCCATGTTCTTCATGTCGATGGCGCCGCGG
Organism: Streptomyces fractus; assembly: GCF_049844455.1. Lineage (NCBI taxonomy): Bacteria > Bacillati > Actinomycetota > Actinomycetes > Kitasatosporales > Streptomycetaceae > Streptomyces > Streptomyces fractus. The sequence goes on from NZ_JBMYHI010000002.1 coordinate 2,217,553, forward strand.
CCCCACACGACGCCGTCGCGCACCTCGCCGGAGAACGGGTCGACGCTCCAGTCGGCCGCCTCGGCGGGCACGACGTCCAGGTGGCCGTGGACGAGCAGGGCCTCGGCCGTGGGGTCGGTGCCCTCGATGCGGGCGACGACATTGCCGCGGCCCGCGGTGCGCTCCAGGATCGTCGGCTTCAGGCCGGCCTCGGACAGCTTCTCCGCCGCGTACTCGGCGGCGGGCCGCTCCTGGCAGTCGCCCCCGCCGCGGTTCGTGGTGTCGATGCGGATCAGCTCGGAGGTGAACGCGACGACCTCGTCGAGCGCCTGCTGGTCCACGGTCCCGAGGGATGCCGCGCTGTGGGCCTGCTCAGCCATACTGTTCCTCCACCGCGGCCGAGGCGATCGTGGTGACCGCCTTGAAGGTGCGGATGCCCTCGTACATGGTCTCGTGGGTGTACGCGATCCTGCGCTCGCCGACCCGGCGCACGCCCGGCACGACGGTCGAGGCCATCGCGAGGTGCTCGGCGTCGAACTCCACCTGGATCGTGAACGGGCCCCCCTGCACCGGCTCGTGGCGCACCGCGATGGACGCGGCGTCCTTGGCGGCGGCCCGGATGTCGGCGGCGGTCCGCGCGGGGGTGCGGCACACGGCCGCGTACCGGGAGACGTGGTCCTTGACCGCGACCTTGCGGGCCTCGGGCGCGTACCCGAGCGCGTCGTCGCACGCGTGGTCGTCGCCGGTGACGAGGACGACGGGCACCCCGTACTCGGCGACCACATGCGCGTTCAGCAGGCCCTCGCTCGCCCGTACGTCGTTGACCCAGACGCCCGTGATCTGGTTCGCCAGGTAGGTGTGCGCGAGCACACCCTCCATGCCGGCGCCCGCGTGGTAGCCGATGAACGCGATGGCGTCGACGTCGCCGTGCTGGACGCCCTCCACCATGGACAGCGACTTGTGGCGCCCTGTGAGCATCTGCACCCGCTCGTCGAGCTGTTCGAGCAGCAGATTGCGCATGGTCCAGTGCGCCTCGTTGATCAGCACCTCGTCGGCGCCGCCGTCGAAGAAGCCGAGCGCCGCCGCGTTCACATCCGACGTGAACAGGGAACGGCAGCGCTCCCACTGCGGTGTGCCGGGGAGGACGTCCGCGGGCCACGTCACGCCCGTGGCCCCCTCCATGTCGGCGCTGATGAGGATCTTCATGGCCAGAACCGTACGCGGATCCTGCCGGGGCGCACCAGGCCTGTGGATAACTCCCAGTGGTGTATACCAATTTCCCACCCGTTGAGAGGAGTTCTCGCTCGTCAGAGCGGTGCGGCGGCGCGGCGGCTCACCCGGCCCGTCCCACCACCAGCCACGTCGACGGCAGCTCGATGCGACCGCCGTCGGCCGAGAATTCCGTCGTCACGAGCGGCAGCTCCCCCGCCGCGAGCACCGAGAGGCCCGCCGACGCCACGTACTCGGGCACCGCCTCGTCCGAGACCTCGCCGGGCGCGATGCCGTGCGAGAACACCTCGCCCAGCTTGGGCGGCGGCCCGGCGGGGCCCGTCGCGAGCGCCTCCAGGATCGGCCGCGCCCGCTCCGACAGCTCGACGACGAAGCCGCGCCCGCGCTCGCCGACGAGCGCCGCGATCGCGTCGACGAGCAGTTGCCGGTCGGCGAGGTCGCTCTGGTGCAGCACGCCACGCATATAGACGTTGACGTCACCCAACTCGGCGTGCAGTGAGCCCATTTGGTCCTTGTCGGTGGCGTCGAGCTCCCGGTAGTCGGCCTGTCCCGCCGGGTCGGACTCGCGGGCCCGGCCGAGGGCGACCGCCGACAGGTCGGCGCCGACGACTCTCGGGTAGCGGTCGGCGAGGAAGCGGGTTTGCGTGCCGTTGCCGCAGCCGAGGTCGACCACGGGAAGGCCCGGCGTCGCCAACTCCGGCTCGAACAGAGCCAGATGGAGTCCCGCCGTGAGTGCGGGCTCGGAGTCCCAGAAGACGCCGCCCGGCTCGGGCGAGGCGTCCTCCCAGAAGCTCTCCCACGCTTCCCTGTAGCGCTCGCTCACGCTCATGGAACCCTCCCCAGGATGCGGCAGCCGAAGTGTCAGATCGGTCTACCGCTCCCGGACACGCCCCACAAGCGCGCCGTACGCACCTTCACCGAGACGACGCGGAAAGTTCGAACCACACCGTCTTTCCCGTCGCGGTGCGGCTCGTGCCCCACGCGCGCGAGAGCCGCGCCACCACGCGCAGGCCCCGCCCGAACTCGTCGCCAGGGCCGGCGTTGAGCAGCGTCGGCAGCGCGTCCTCGGTGTCCTCGACCTCGCACAGCAGCGTCCCGGAGCGCACCAGGCGCACGTGGACGGGCCCGCCGCGCGCGTGGCGGACGGCGTTGGTGACGAGTTCGCTCACGATCAGTTCCGCGGAGTCCGCGATCCCCGGCAGGCCCCACCGCCCGAGCTGCTCGCGGACGAGAGCACGCGCGCGTGGCACCTCCGCGGGCTCCGGGGCGAAGGTCCATTGCGCGACGTCGTCCCCCGCGAACCCGTTGAGCCGCGCGAGCAGCAGCGCCACGTCGTCCTTGCGGCCGCCCCTCGTGGCCAGCGAGCGGATGATGGTGTCGCAGGCGTCGTCCATGGACGCGGCCGGGTGGGCGGCGGACTCGCAGAGCGTCGCGAGCCCCACGCCGATGTCCTCGCCGCGCACCTCGACCAGGCCGTCCGTGCACATCACCAGGCGGTCGCCGGGCGCGACCGGGACCCGTACGGACTCGAAGGGCACGCCTCCTACGCCGATCGGCGCGCCCGTGGGCAGTTCGAGGAGTTCGCTGCCGCCGTCGGCGGCGCGCACCAGGACGGGCGGGATGTGCCCGGCGTTGGCGAGGTGCAGCTCGCCCGCGATGGGGTCGTAGACGGCGTACAGGCACGTCGCGAGGTAGGTGTCGCCGAGTCGCTGTGCCAGGTCGTCGAGATTGCGCAGGAGTTGGGCGGGCGGCAGGTCGAGCGCCGCCATGGTCTGCACGGCGGTCCGCAACTGACCCATCATCGCCGCCGAGTTGAGCCCGTGTCCCATCACGTCGCCGACGACGAGCGCGGTGCGCGCGCCCGGCAGCTTGATGGAGTCGAACCAGTCGCCGCCGACCCGCCCGAGCAGCGTGCCCGGCAGATAGCGGGTGGCGATGTCGCCGCCCGGCACGTGCGGCTCGATGTGCGGCAGCATGCTGTCCTGGAGCGTCTCCGCGACGGCCTCCTGGTACGTGTACATGCGCGCGTTGTCGAGTACGAGGCCGGCCCGCGCGGCGAGTTCGGCACCGGTCACGCGGTCCATGTCGTTGAAGACAGGACGCTCCTGGTGGCGCAGCAGGATCATGAAGCCCAGGACGACATTGCGGGCCTTCAGCGGCACCACCAGCATCGACCGATGGTTGATCAGCGGCCGGATGTCCCGCTTCTCGAACTGCGACGCGATCGCGTTACCCATCTCCTCCGAGATGTACGGCACGAGGACGGGTTCGCCGCTGGTCATGCACTGGAAGAACGGGGTGTGCACCGGGAACGGCATGGACTCACCGACCGGTACGACATCGTCCCAGCGGCCCGGTTCGTCGGTGTGCTCCAGGGCGACGCGGTGCCACATCGTGGTGGCGTCGGGCGCGCCCTCGGGGAAGCCCTCGCCCGCGACGACCTGCTCCCGCAGATACGTGCCCGCCACGTCGGTGAAGCGTGGCACGACCGCGCGGCTGACCTCGACGATGGTGCGGGACAGGTCGAGGGACGAACCGATGCGCCCGCTCACCTCGTTGAGGAATTCGAGGCGGTCGCGCACGGCCGCGTACTCGAGGTCCTCCGCGGTGTCGGCGTCGTCGAGGGGCGCGCGCGGGGACGGCACACCCGGCGCTGCGCCGCGGGCGGCCTCCGCGCGGCGCGCCTGGCGCTCCGTGCGCCGGGAGACGCCCCAGTCCGCGGTGACGGGGACCCGGTCGTGCTGGCTGAACTCCAGGACCGGATAGCCGAGTTCGAGCACCTGCGACACGATCCGGGCACTCTCGGAGACGCTCATGCTCGGCAGGATCTCGGGCAGCTTGCGGGCGAGTTCGTCGGCCGCCGGGAAGTCCGTGTGCAGCGCGAACGCGGGGGCTATGCGCTCGACTTCCGGTCCCTCGCCGCCGCTCAGCCTCCGGGCGTCGGCGGCCAGTACGAGCAGCCGCTCGGGGCCCGGGCCCACCAGGGGGTACGCCCACCACAGGACGTCGATGCGGTCGCGGGGCTCCGCGCTGGTGTCGAGGCGGGCCCGCCCGGCGGCCGGGTAGGACAGGTGTCCGCCGAGCGACTCCTCCAAGTCGTGCGGCGCGGGGCCCTCCTGGGGGAGCGCGCCGGAGACCGGCAGCAGGTCGGCGGCGGGGCGGCCCACCGCGTCCTCCTTGGGCGGGCCGAAGAGGCGGCGGGCGCCGCTGCTCCAGTGCGAGACGCGGCCCGCGTGGTCGACGAGTACGACGGCCAGCGGGACGCGGCCCTGCGGGGCTTGACCGGTGCCGTCCATCGCCGTGTTCCTTTCCTTCGGCGCGCCGGGGGTGCGTGCCGCCTCTTTCCACGGTACGGCTCCGCCGGTTGACGGGGGGCGGCTTACGGGGATTTCCCGCGCGCCCCTTGACTTCCCGTTGCGGCTACCCGGTCCCCGGCCACGGGGCTCCGCCCCGGACCCCGCTGCTCAATCGCCGCAGGGGCTAGATTTTGCCCACCCCGCCGCCGATCCCGGCGTGGGCAGTCTGCCGCCCTGGGCGGCGGGGTGGGCAAAGCGAGGGACCCGGCCGCCGTACGGGTCAGTCCTCGTGGCCCAGTTGGAGGTCGCGTTCGGTGCGGCCGCCGCCTGCTACCTGGAGGACCGTGGCGACCGGCGGGTAGCCCGCGGCGATCACCGTGTACTCGCCGGAGGCCAGGTCCACGAAGCGGAAGGTGCCGTCCGGGCCCGTCGTCAGGGTGTCCACCACGTTGCCCGCGACATCGAGCAGCGTCACCCGGGCATCCTCCACCGGGCGACCTCCACCCGCCCGCACCGTCCCCCGCAGCATCGCCCCGCCCGCGAGCTCCACGTCCTGGCGGGTCTCCCGGGAGGCCATCACGGTCACCGGCAGCGCGGCCGGGCGGAACGCCGGGGCGCTGGCGGCCAGGGTGTACTCGCCGGCCACCAACTCCGTGATGACGTAGGTGCCTTCGCGGCCGCTGCGGGTCGTCGACACGACCTCGCCGTGGACGTTGGTCAGCGTCACGATGGCCTCGCGTACGGGCGCTCCGTCCGCCGTCACGACCGATCCCGCCAGGCGGCCCGCGCCACCCAGCACCACGTCCAGGTCCACCGGGCGCTCGCCGACCGTGACCGTCACGGCCTGCGGCTGGTGGCCGCCCGCCGCAGCGATCAGGACGTACGAGCCCGTGCCGGGCGTCGCGAGCGCGTAGCGGCCGTCGTCGCCGCTCGCGCCGCGGCCGATCTGGGAGCCGGCCACGTCGATGAGGGTGAGCGCGGCGCGCGGCACCGGCGTGCCGTCGGAGTGCCGTACGGTCCCGCAGACCGGGACCCCGGCGGCGTAGGCGGTGCTGCGCTCCTGGGAGGGGATGAGCGGGGTCTCGGAGCCGACGGTACCGGCGGAACTGGACAAGAGAGGGGTCTCCTTGAGGAAGAAGGCGAGGAGCAGGCCCAGGACGAGGACCGGCACCAGGTAGAGGAAGATCCGGGGCATCGCGTCGGCGTACGCCTCGATGTACGGGGTGCGCAGCGCCGCGGGCATCGCGTGCACGAGCTGCGGGGTGATGGACTCGGCGTCGGGCAGGCCGCGCCCGGTGTCCGGAACCCGGTCGGCGAGGGAGTCGGCGAGCCGGTTCGCGAAGAGCGTGCCGAAGATCGCGGCGCCGACGCTGCCGCCGATCTGCCGGAAGTAGTTGTTGGCGCTGGTGGCGGTGCCGAGGTCCGAGGCGCGTACCGAGTTCTGCACGGCGAGCACGAGGACCGGCATGATCAGGCCGATGCCCGCGCCCAACACGGCCATGTAGACGCTGTATTCGAGGCGGGGGGTATCCGCTTCGAGGCGGGACAGGAGGTACATGCCCGCCGTCGAGAGCGCGCCGCCCAGGATCGGGTAGAGCTTGTAGCGGCCCGTGTGGCTGATGAGCTGGCCGGAGACGATGGAGGCGACGACGACCCCGCCCATCATGGGCAGCATCAGGAGGCCCGACTCGGTCGCCGACGCCCCGTCGACCATCTGGAGGAACGTCGGCAGATAGCTCGCCGCGCCGAACAGCGCGACGCCCACGACCATGCCGACGAGGCCGCTGACGTTGAACACCGAGTCGCGGAACAGCCGCAGCGGGATGAGGGGTTCGGCGGCGAACCGCTCGGCGAGGAGGAAGAGGAGCGTCGAGGCGAGGGCGCCCGCGCCGAGCCCGATGATGACGCGGTCGCCCCACTCGTACTCGGTCCCGCCCCAACTGGTCAGAAGCACGAGGCATGTTGAGGCCACCGCCAGCAACAGGGCGCCCAGGACGTCGAGTCGGGGCTTCTTCGTGGGCTTGGGGAGCTTGAGGACGATCGCCGTCACCACGAGGGTGAGCAGGCCGAACGGGACGTTGATGTAGAAGCACCAGCGCCAGGACAGGTGGTCGGTGAAGTAGCCGCCGAGCAGCGGGCCCGCGACCGAGGCGAGGCCGAACGCGGCGCCGATCAGGCCCATGTAGCGGCCGCGTTCGCGCGGCGGCACGATGTCGCCGATGATCGCCTGTACGCCGATCATGAGTCCGCCCGCGCCGACGCCCTGGAGGGCGCGGAACGCGATGAGTTGGTCCATCGTCTGCGCGCGGCCCGCGAGCGCGGAGCCGATGATGAAGACGACGATGGCGAACTGGAAGACGCCCTTGCGGCCGAAGAGGTCGCCGAGCTTTCCGTAGATCGGCAGGCCGATGGTGGAGGTCAGCAGGTAGGCGGTGATCGCCCAGGACATCCTGTCCAGGCCGTGCAGTTCGCCGACGATCCGGGGCAGCGCCGTGGCGACGATCATCTGCTCGAGGGCGGCGAGCAGCAGCGCCAGCATCAGGCCGACGAAGACCATGCGCACGCGGCGCGGGCTGAGCCCGTGGCCGGGCAACTCGGCGGGTTCCGCGGGCCGTTGCGGCTCCGGCGGGGGATCGGGCGGGAGCTCGGGCGGGGTCACCGGACCCCCGACCGGTTCGGTCACCAGCGTCACCGTGCCCACCTGCAGCTCCCCTCGTCACCCTTGCGCGGCCATTTCTCGCATTGCGCGACAACTGGGGGCAAGCGCGACGAGGCGCTGTTCAGGTGGGCCGGAGCGACGTATCCGCCGGTGGGAGCCCTACGGCGTACAACGGCGGCGGAATGAAGACCACTCGAATCGGTGAGCGGCGGATCAGTGCGCGAGGGTCACAACTGGCCGCCCGCGGGGGTCACTTCTCGACTTCGGTCGCGAGTCCCGCGAGCACGGCGTCGTAGATGCGGCCGAGTCCCTTGGGGGCGAAGGTCTTCTCGAAGAAGCCGCCGATGCCGCCCGCGCCGTTCCACACGGTCGTGACGACGACGCGGGACTGGCCGTCGCCGGCCGGCGTGACGCGCCACGTCGTGACCATCGAGGAGTTGCGGTCCGTCTCGACGAGTTCGCCCTCGGTCGGCTCGGTCACGTCGAGCAGGCAGTCGCGCACGCGCTTGCTGGTGGCCTGGAGCTTCCAGTGCACGAGCGTGCCCTCGCCGTCGCCGCCCTCGCGCACCTCGTACTCGCTGAAGTGCTCGGGCAGCATCTTCGCGCGCGTGCCGCTGTAGTCGGCGAGGGCGTCGAAGACGTCGTCCGGCTTCGCGGCGACGACACGTTCCGTGGTGGCCTCGACCTGCGCCATGGCACTTCCTCCAGCAATCGGTTCTTCAGTGGCGGCCCGGGCGGGAGCGTGCGGCCCGGCCCATGGGCTGTGGCAAGCCAACCACCCTCCGTACCGGCCGCCCAAATCGGGTCCCGGCCCTTATCGGGCAGGGTTCGCACGATCAAGGGAACATGTGTTCTATTCTGTGGTCAGTGCTACCGAGGAGGCGTCATGCGCTGGGAGAACCTCACGGACGGGCCCACCGACCACGGGCGGACCCGCGACGCCGCGCTGTTCGGCGCGGACGCGGTGGTGAGCCGCACGTTCGACAGCCCGGAATTCCGCGGGGTGACGTTCCACGAGATCCGGGCCCGGTCGATCGTGAACCGGGTGCCGGGGGCGTCCCGGATGCCGTTCGAGTGGACCGTCAACCCATACCGCGGATGCACGCACGCGTGCGTCTACTGTTTCGCCCGCAACACCCACCGGTATCTGGATCTCGACACCGGGCTCGGCTTCGACAGCCAGATCGTGGTGAAGGTGAACGCGCCGCAGCTGCTGCGCCACCATCTCGCCTCGCGACGCTGGCACGGCGAGCACATCGCGATGGGCACGAACGTCGACTGCTATCAACGGGCCGAGGGCCGCTACCAGTTGATGCCCGGCATCATCGAGGCGCTGCGCGACTACGCGAACCCGTTCTCGATCCTGACCAAGGGCACGCTGATCCTGCGCGACCTGCCGCTGCTGCGCCAGGCCGCCGAGGTGACGGACGTCGGGATCTCCGTCTCGGTCGGCTTCGTGGACCGTGAGCTGTGGCGCACCGTCGAGCCGGGCACACCCGCGCCCGAGCGCCGCCTCGATGTCGTACGCGCCCTCACCGACGCGGGTGTCGGCTGCGGGGTCCTGATGGCCCCGGTGATCCCCTTCCTGGGCGACCACCCGGACCAGCTGCGGGCGACGGTCCGCGCCATCGCCCAGGCGGGCGCGACGTCCGTGACCCCACTGGTCCTGCATCTGCGCCCCGGCGCCCGCGAGTGGTTCATGGGCTGGCTCGCCCAGCACCACCCGCACCTGGTGCGCCGCTACGAGCGCCTGTACGCGGAGGGCGCCTACGCCCCGAAGTGGTACCAGCGCCGGGTGACCCGCCAGGTCCACGAACTGGCCGAGGAGTTCGGCATCGGCCCGTCCCGGGCGGCGACCACGCCCCGGCGCATCCCCGCGCGCGAGGAGACCCCGTCACCCGAGTCCCCGACTCAACTCACCTTGCTGTGACCGCGCCCCGGCGAGAGCCGGTCACCCCCGCGGCAGGCGCGCCAGTGCCGCCTCCGCCGCCATCGCGAGGCGCTGGTGGCCGGCCGCTTCCGTGAGGACCTCGCGGGCGCGGGGGTCGGCCAGGCTGCCCAGGCCCTCGACGCAGGCGAGCGCCACCTTGCGGTACGGGTCGTGCGGGACGAGGCGGCGGCGGAGCGTGGCGATCAGGGCCGGCGCCGACTCCGGGGCGCGGAGCTGGGTGAGGAGGCGGATGGGGTACAGGGCGTAGGCGACGCGGAGTTCGTTGGTCGCGAGGGCGGCGGCCGCCCGCGCCGTGCGTGGGTCGCCGAGCGCGGCGAGCGCCTGCGCCGCCGCGGCGCAGCGCTGCGGGTCACGGTGATTGAGCAGCAGGACGAGGGATTCGAAGGCGCGGTCGTCGCCCGCCATGCCGAGCCGGTACGCCGCCAGTTCCCGCGCCCACAGCGGCTGCTGCGGGGCGGTGAGCACCGCGGCCAGCTCGTCCCTGTCGTGGGAGGCGGCCAGCTGCTCGAACGCGGGCGTTCCGCCGGATTCCTTCCGGATGCGTTCCGTTACCGTTCGCGACTCTTCGTCCATGACGTCGAGAGTAGACGCGCACGGCCTGCGGCGACGTAGATCACAGCGACCTTCCAACAGTGAGGGCTGGCGCGCTCGTTACTCGCTGGTTAAGCTCAGGTGAGCGGGGCATACTTCCCGCAGCACCGCTCGCGGCGGCCTGGTGACGCAGCCGCCGTGAGTGTCTGTCGGTTCGGTACCCGTGTGTACCGCAGTACGGCTCGGCCCCGGGACAGGGCCGCCGGTTCGATTCAACTCCCGCATTGCTTACGCCTGTTGGCAGCACGCGCACCCCGCGCCTGCCGGTCACGCGCGTGCGGTGGATTCAGTCGCAGCAGTCCTCACCCTCATCTTCTGGAGTTCCCAGATGGACGCTCCCCTGTCCCGTATCTCAACTGTGGCCGTCGTCGGCCTCGGCACCATGGGCATCGGCATCGCCGAGGTCCTGGCGCGTGCCGGGCGCGAGGTCGTCGGCATCGACATCAGCGAGTCCGCCACCGCGCAGGCCGTGGCGTCCCTGGAGGCCTCGACAGCGCGTGCGGTGCGCCGCGAGCACCTCACCGAGCGGCAGCGGGCGGATCTGCTCGCCCGCTTCCGTACGTTCACCGACCTTCAGGCCGCGGCCGACGCGGACCTGGTGATCGAGGTCGTCCCGGAGTCGTACGAGATCAAGCAGCAGGTCTTCCGCGAACTCGACGCCGTCGTGCGCCCCGACACGGTCCTCGCGACCGGCACCAACGCGCTGTCGGTGACGCGGCTCGCCGCCGATTCGGCGCGGCCCGAGCGCGTCCTCGGCCTGCACTTCTTCAACCCGGCGCCGGCGATGAAGCTCGTCGAGGTGGTGTCCAGCGTGCTCACCGCGCCGGCCGCCGTCGCCACCGTCACCGATCTCGCCATCGAGCTGGGCAAGGACCCGGTGGCGGTCGGCGACCGGCCCGGTTTCGTCGCCGACGGGCTGCTCTTCGGCTACCTCAACCAGGCCGCCGCCATGTACGAGGCCAAGTACGCCTCCCGCGAGGACATCGACGCCGCGATGAAGCTGGGCTGCGGGCTGCCGATGGGCCCCCTCGCCCTGCTCGACCTGATCGGCGTCGACACCGCCCGTACCGTCCTCGACGCCATGTACGCCGAGTCGCACGACCGGCTGCACGCCCCCGCCCCGGTCCTCAAGCAGCTCAGCGAGGCGGGTCTGACCGGGCGCAAGGCGGGACGCGGGTTCTACACGTACGAGGCGCCGGGCAGTTCCGTCGTGGTGCGCGACGCGCTGACGCCGCTGAGCGACGCGCTCACCGGGCCCGGGCGCACGGTCAGCTCCGTCGGCGTCGCGGGCTCGGGGACGATGGCCTCCGGGATCGCCGAGGTCTTCGCGAAGGCCGGGTACGACGTGGTGCTCGCGGCCCGCAGCGAGGAGAAGGCGGAGACGGCCAAGTCCCGTATCGGCAAGTCGCTCAAGCGATCCGTCGACAAGGGCCGGATGACGGCGGAGAACGCCGAGGAGACGCTCGCGCGCATCTCCCCCGCCGGGTCCTACGACGCGTTCGCCGACGTCGACCTGGCCCTGGAGGCCGTCGCCGAGGACCTGGACGTGAAGCGGCAGCTGTTCGCGACGTTCGACAAGGTCTGCAAGCCCGGCGCGATCCTCGCGACCACGACCTCCTCGCTGCCCGTCGTCGCCTGCGCCCGCGCCACCTCGCGCCCGCAGGACGTCATCGGGATGCACTTCTTCAACCCGGCGCCGGCCATGAAGCTCGTCGAGGTCGTGCGCACGGTGCTCACCTCCGACGAGGTGCACGCCACCGTCCGCGAGCTGACCCGCAAGGTCCGCAAGCACCCCGTGGACTGCGGGGACCGGGCCGGGTTCATCGTGAACGCGCTGCTCTTCCCGTACCTGAACAACGCGATCAAGATGGTTCAGGAGCACTACGCGTCGCTCGACGACATCGACGCCGCGATGAAGCTCGGCGGCGGCTACCCGATGGGCCCGTTCGAACTCCTCGACGTGGTCGGCCTGGACGTCTCCCTCGCCATCGAGCGCGTGCTGCACCACGAGTTCCGCGACCCGGGCCTCGCCCCGGCACCGCTCCTCGAGCACCTGGTGGCCGCGGGCTGCCTCGGCCGCAAGACGGGCCGTGGTTTCCGCGAATATGCGTAGGGCCTGTTCAGGGGGCTCCCCCGGCCGAAGGCTGGGGGAGGGTCGGGCTGGTCACGGGCGGCCTCCCCTGCTCGAGCGGAGTCGAGAGCTCGGGGAAGATGGTGATTGACGACAACGCCGCAGATGGGGGTGCCAGGACCCGCGACTCCGGCCAGATCTGCCAGACAGGTCCTGCCGCTGATTCGGTCGGGGAGGCCGAATCCGGTTGGGGTGGGCTGCTCGGGGAGTCGGGCGGCCCGCTGACCGGGGCACCGCCGGGCACGTACATGCAGTACGTTCGGGTCATGTCCAAGGCCGACCAGTCCCCTCGTACCTCCGCCACGCCCGACGCCCCGGAGAGCGCCGCGGGCAACCGGGCCGCCGCCCAGCGGCTCAAGATGCGCCGCGAGCTCGCGGCCGCGGCGATGGAACTCTTCGCCACGAAGGGGTACGAGGCGACGACGGTCGACGAGATCGCCGCGACCGCCGGGGTCGCCCGGCGCACGTTCTTCCGCCACTTCCGCTCCAAGGAAGAGGCGATCTTCCCGGACCACGACGACACCCTGGTGCGCGCGGAGGCCGTGCTGAACGCGGCGCCGCCCCTGGAGCACCCGCTGGACACGGTGTGCCGGGGCATCAAGGAAGTCATGAAGATGTACGCGGGCTCGCCCTCGGTGGCCGTGGCGCGCTACCAGCTCACCCGCGAGGTGCCGACGCTGCGCCAGGCCGAGATCGCCTCGGTCTCCCGCTACGAGCGGCTGTTCACGCGCTATCTCCTCGGCCACTTCGACGAGCAGGCCCACCACGACGGCAATGACGACCCGTTGCTCGCCGAGGTGGCCGCCTCCGCCGTCGTCACCGCCCACAACCACGTCCTGCGGCGCTGGCTGCGGGCCGGCGGCCAGGGCGACGTCGAGACCCAGCTCGACCACGCCTTCGCGATCGTCCGCCGCACGTTCGGCACCGGCATCGGCGCGGGCCGCACCCCGGCCGCGTCCTCGGCCGCGTCGTCCTCGGCCCCCGCGCAGGTCTCGCAGAACGGCGAGGTGCTGGTGACGGTGGCCCGCACGGACGCGCCGCTTCCGGAGGTCATGCGCACGATCGAAGAGGCGCTGAAGAACCGGTAGCGGGGCCACCGCTTCTAGGGCGCCTCACCTGGCACTGCGTGCCAGGTGAGGCGCCTTTTACGTTCCTCCGTCGCGCCCCCTCCCACCCCGGCGATCGATCATCGATCCTTTCCCGGCAAGGAAACCAGCCCCTGACCTCGCCTGATCGATCATCGCTCACTTGAACAGCAAAAAATTCACCTGAGCGAAATTCATGGCACGCAGTGCCTTGTGCGTTGTCACGCTGTGCCATACGTTGAAGGTGTCCGGGCGGCCGGCGCACAGAAAACTTCCGTGCGATGGCTGTCCCCGCGAGGCACGTACGACCGTGATTCGCGCGCCCGGACGCCTGCGTCACAGGCAACCTTCCGCGCCACACCAAGCGCTGCCACAGCACCACCCCGCCGAACCGACGGCACACCCTCAGCACCACCGCAGCCCTGAGCCAGACCCCGACCAGCGTTCCCCCTCAAAACGCTCTTCGCCGGAGGCACCACCGTGAAGGAAATCCTGGACGCGATTCAGTCGCAGACCGCCACGTCTGCCGACTTCGCCGCTCTGCCGCTCCCCGACTCGTACCGCGCGATCACCGTGCACAAGGACGAGACGGAGATGTTCGCCGGGCTCGAGACCCGCGACAAGGACCCGCGCAAGTCCATCCACCTGGACGACGTGCCGATCCCCGAGCTCGGCCCCGGCGAGGCACTCGTCGCCGTGATGGCCTCCTCGGTCAACTACAACTCCGTCTGGACCTCGATCTTCGAGCCGATGGCGACCTTCGGATTCCTGGAGCGCTACGGCAAGTTGAGCGAGCTGACGAAGCGTCACGACCTGCCGTACCACATCATCGGCTCCGACCTCGCGGGCGTCGTGCTGCGCACCGGCCCCGGCGTGAACGCCTGGCACGCCGGCGACGAGGTCGTCGCGCACTGCCTCTCCGTCGAGCTGGAGTCCAGCGACGGCCACAACGACACGATGCTCGACCCCGAGCAGCGCATCTGGGGCTTCGAGACGAACTTCGGCGGACTCGCCGAGATCGCGCTCGTGAAGTCCAACCAGCTGATGCCGAAGCCGGACCACCTCAGCTGGGAGGAGGCCGCCGCTCCCGGCCTCGTGAACTCCACCGCGTACCGGCAGTTGGTGTCGAGGAACGGCGCCGGCATGAAGCAGGGCGACAACGTCCTCATCTGGGGCGCGAGCGGCGGACTCGGCTCGTACGCCACCCAGTTCGCGCTCGCCGGCGGCGCCAACCCCATCTGTGTCGTCTCCTCCCCCGAGAAGGCCGATATCTGTCGGGCCATGGGCGCCGAGGCCGTCATCGACCGCAACGCCGAGGGCTACAAGTTCTGGAAGGACGAGCACAACCAGGACCCGCGCGAGTGGAAGCGGTTCGGCAAGCGGATCCGCGAACTCACCGGCGGCGAGGACGTCGACATCGTCTTCGAGCACCCCGGCCGCGAGACCTTCGGCGCCTCCGTCTACGTCACGCGCAAGGGCGGCACCATCGTCACCTGCGCGTCCACGTCGGGCTACAACCACGAGTACGACAACCGCTACCTGTGGATGTCGCTGAAGCGGATCATCGGCTCGCACTTCGCCAACTACCGCGAGGCGTGGGAGGCCAACCGGCTCATCGCCAAGGGCAAGATCCACCCGACGCTGTCGAAGGTCTACTCGCTGGAGGACACCGGCCAGGCCGCGTACGACGTGCACCGCAACCTCCACCAGGGCAAGGTCGGCGTCCTCGCGCTCGCCCCCGAGGAGGGCCTCGGCGTGCGCGACCACGAGAAGCGGGCGCAGCACATCGACGCCATCAACCGGTTCCGGAACGTCTGAGACCTTCTGAACTCCCGTAGGAGACAGTGCAGATGACTGAGCGTCAGAAGGACCGGCCGTGGCTGATGCGCACGTACGCCGGTCACTCCACGGCCGAGGCGTCCAACGAGCTGTACCGGCGCAACCTCGCCAAGGGGCAGACGGGTCTGTCGGTCGCCTTCGACCTGCCGACCCAGACCGGGTACGACCCCGACCACATCCTCGCGCGGGGTGAGGTCGGCCGCGTCGGCGTCCCGGTGTCCCACCTCGGTGACATGCGGCGGCTGTTCCAGGACATCCCCCTGGAGCAGATGAACACCTCGATGACCATCAACGCCACCGCCATGTGGACCCTGGCGCTCTATCAGGTGGTCGCGGAGGAGCAGGGCGCGGACCTCGCCGCGCTCCAGGGCACGACGCAGAACGACATCGTCAAGGAGTACCTGTCGCGGGGCACCCACGTGTTCCCGCCGGGGCCCTCGCTCCGCCTGACCACCGACATGATCGCGTACACCGTGGCGAACATGCCGAAGTGGAACCCGATCAACATCTGCAGCTACCACCTCCAGGAGGCGGGGGCCACGCCGGTCCAGGAGATCGCCTACGCGATGTCCACCGCCATCGCGGTTCTCGACGCCGTACGCGACTCAGGGCAGGTCCCCGAGGAGAAGTTCGGGGACGTCGTGGCCCGCATCTCCTTCTTCGTGAACGCCGGTGTGCGGTTCATCGAGGAGATGTGCAAGATGCGGGCGTTCGGGCGGATCTGGGACCAGATCACGCGCGAGCGGTACGGCGTCGAGAACGCGAAGCAGCGCCGCTTCCGGTACGGGGTGCAGGTCAACTCCCTCGGCCTGACCGAGGCGCAGCCGGAGAACAACGTCCAGCGGATCGTCCTCGAAATGCTGGCCGTGACACTCAGCAAGGACGCCCGCGCCCGCGCCGTCCAACTCCCGGCCTGGAACGAGGCGTTGGGCCTCCCCCGCCCCTGGGACCAGCAGTGGTCCCTGCGCATCCAGCAGGTCCTCGCCCACGAGAGCGACCTGTTGGAGTACGAGGACATCTTCGCGGGCTCGCACGTCATCGAGAAGAAGGTCGACGAGCTGGTCGCCGAGTCCTTCGCCGAGATCGAGCGGATCCAGGAGATGGGCGGCGCCATGGCCGCCGTCGAGTCCGGCTACCTCAAGTCGCAGCTCGTCTCCTCGCACGCGGAACGCCGCGCCCGCATCGAGGCCGGCGAGGAGAAGATCGTCGGCGTGAACGTCTACGAGTCGACCGAGCCGAACCCGCTCACCGCCGACCTGGACACCGCGATCATGACGGTGGACCACGACGTCGAGGCCAGGGTCGTCCGCGCCATCGACGACTGGCGCACGACGCGCGAGGAGTCCACCGACCGGCAGGGCATGGGCGATCCGTTCCTCTACCCGACCACCGGCCAGGCGCTCGACCGCCTCAAGGAGGCCGCTGCGGGCACGGAGAACCTCATGGAGGCCACCCTCGAATGCGCCCGCGCCGGCGTCACGACCGGCGAGTGGGCCGCGGCCCTGCGCGAGGTGTTCGGCGAGTTCCGCGCCCCCACGGGCGTCTCGTCGGCGCCGGTCGCCGTCGCCGCCGAGGAGGGCACGCCGATGGCCGAGGTCCGCGAGAAGGTCCGCCGCACCGGCGACGAACTCGGCGGAAAGCTCCGCCTGCTGGTCGGCAAGCCGGGCCTCGACGGGCACTCCAACGGCGCCGAGCAGATCGCCGTACGGGCCCGCGACGCCGGGTTCGAGGTGGTCTACCAGGGCATCCGGCTCACCCCGGAACAGATCGTGTCCGCCGCCCTCGCCGAGGACGTGCACTGCGTCGGCCTGTCGATCCTGTCCGGTTCGCACGCCGAGCTGGTGCCCGACGTGCTCGCCCGCCTGCGTGAGGCGGGCGCCACCGACATCCCCGTGATCGTCGGCGGCATCATCCCCAACGCCGACGCCGAGGACCTGAAGCGGGCGGGTGTCGCCGCCGTCTTCACCCCCAAGGACTTCGGCATCACGGAGATCATCGGTCGTATCGTCGACGAGATCCGCACAGCGAACCACCTCGACCCACTGGAGGTCCCCGCATGACCCAGGTCAACCGCCTTCGCCCGCGCCGCTCGTGTCTGGCCGTACCCGGCTCGAACCCGCGTTTCCTGGAGAAGGCCCAGGGCCTCGACGCCGACCAGGTCTTCCTCGACCTGGAGGACGCCTGCGCCCCGCTCGCCAAGCCCGAGGCGCGGCACACCATCGTCAAGTTCCTCAACGAGGGCGACTGGACGGGCAAGACGCGCGTCGTGCGGGTCAACGACTGGACGACCGAGTGGACCTACCGCGACGTCGTGACCGTCGTCGAGGGCGCGGGCCAGAACCTCGACTGCATCATGCTGCCGAAGGTGCAGAGCGCAGAGCAGGTCGTCGCGCTCGACCTCCTGCTCACCCAGATCGAGAAGACGATGGGCTTCGAGGTCGGCAAGATCGGCATCGAGGCGCAGATCGAGAACGCGCAGGGCCTCAACAACGTCAACGCGATCGCCGAGGCCTCGCCGCGCACCGAGACCATCATCTTCGGCCCGGCCGACTTCATGGCGTCCATCAACATGAAGTCCCTGGTCGTCGGCGAGCAGCCGCCCGGCTACGGTGCCGACGCGTACCACTACATCCTGATGAAGATCCTGATGGCGGCCCGCGCCAACGACCTCCAGGCGATCGACGGCCCGTACCTGCAGATCAAGAACGTCGACGGTTTCCGCGAGGTCGCCGGCCGCGCCGCCGCCCTCGGCTTCGACGGCAAGTGGGTCCTGCACCCCGGCCAGGTCGAGGCCGCCAACGAGGTCTTCTCGCCCTCCCAGGAGGACTACGACCACGCGGAGCTGATCCTGGACGCGTACGACTACTGCACGTCCGAGGCCGGCGGCAAGAAGGGCTCCGCGATGCTCGGCGACGAGATGATCGACGAGGCCAGCCGGAAGATGGCGCTGGTCATCTCCGGGAAGGGGCGTGCGGCCGGTATGCGGCGCACGTCGAAGTTCGAGATCCCGGAGGCGTAGCGACATCATGCAGTTCGGCCGCACTTACGAAGAGTTCACCGTCGGGGACGTCTACAAGCACTGGCCCGGAAAGACGGTCACGGAGTACGACGACCACCTCTTCTGTCTGTTGACGATGAACCATCACCCGCTCCACATGGACACGAACTATGCGGAGAAGACGACGGACTTCGGCAAGAACGTCGTCGTCGGGAACTACATCTACTCGCTCCTCCTCGGGATGTCCGTTCCGGACGTGTCGGGCAAGGCGATCGCCAACCTGGAGATCGAGTCGCTCAAGCACGTGGCGCCGACCTTCCACGGCGACACCATCTACGGCGAGACGACCGTCCTGGACAAGACTCCGTCCAGGTCGAAGTCGGACCGCGGGATCGTCCACGTGGAGACCAAGGGCTACAAGCAGGACGGCACGCTCGTCTGCGTCTTCCGCCGCAAGGTGATGGTGCCGACCGAGACGTACATCAAGGAGCGCGGCGGCGAACAGCCCGGCCGTCCGGAACTGAAGCAGCAGGAGAAGTAGCCATGAGCCGACTCGCCCAGACCCACGGCCTGACCGATGTGCAGCGGGAAATCCTCTCCACGGTCAGGGACTTCGTCGACAAAGAGATCCTCCCGGTCGCGACCGAACTCGAGCACCGCGACGAGTACCCGCAACAGATCGTCGACGGGCTCAAGGAGTTGGGCCTGTTCGGGCTGATGATTCCCGAGGAGTACGGGGGTCTGGGCGAGTCACTGCTCACGTATGCGCTGTGTGTGGAGGAGATAGCGCGCGGCTGGATGTCGGTCTCCGGCATCATCAACACCCACTTCATCGTCGCCTACATGCTCAAGCAGCACGGGACGCAGGAACAGAAGGAGTACTTCCTGCCCCGCATGGCGCTCGGTGAGGTGCGCGGCGCATTTTCCATGTCGGAGCCGGGACTTGGCTCCGACGTGTCGGCCATCACGTCAAAGGCGGTTAAGGACGGCGACAGTTACCGTCTGAACGGCCAGAAGATGTGGCTGACGAACGGCGGTTCGTCAACGCTTGTGGCCGTTCTCACGCGAAGTGATGAAGGTCACCCGGAGGGCTCCGCGCCCCATAAGTCGATGACGACGTTCCTCGTGGAGAAGGAACCCGGTTTCGGTGAGGTCCGTCCGGGCCTGACCATCCCCGGAAAGATCGACAAGATGGGGTACAAGGGCGTCGACACGACCGAACTCATCATGGATGACCTGCGCATTCCGGCCAATCGCGTACTGGGCGGAGAGACCGGCCGGGGCTTCTACCAAATGATGGACGGCGTAGAAGTCGGGCGCGTGAATGTCGCCGCGCGTGGCTGCGGCGTCGCACAGCGTGCATTTGAGCTGGGTGTCGATTACGCGCAGCAACGGCACACTTTCGGAAAGCCCATCGCGCAGCACCAGGCGATCCAGTTCAAGTTGGCCGAGATGGCCACCAAGGTCGAGGCCGCCCATGCGATGATGGTCAATGCAGCACGCAAAAAGGACTCCGGGGAACGTAACGACCTCGAGGCAGGGATGGCCAAGTACCTGGCCTCCGAATACTGCAAGGAAGTCGTCGAGGACGCGTTCCGGATCCATGGTGGCTACGGCTTCTCCAAGGAGTACGAGATCGAGCGCCTCTACCGCGAGGCCCCGATGCTGTTGATCGGCGAAGGTACCGCCGAGATCCAGAAAATGATCATTGGTCGTCGACTCCTCGAGGAGTATCGATCCCAAGGCTGATCCTGGGCCAGATGTCCGTTTACGGGGTGTTTCTTCGCGAAGAAGATCACACCCCGTAGGCGCGCTCCGGGGGACGCCTACCGTCCGATGTGGCTTCCTGGCTTGCCCAGTTGTGGCTCGCAACCGATAGCATCCCCGGAAAAGCCGCCGTCCCCCGTAAACTGCGCGGCCTCATCCGCTACGAAGGTCATCCATGCCCCACAGCCAAATCTCTGCACCACGCGACGGCGTCCTCAAGGGACGTCTTGCGCGCGGAGCCTCGCCGTGGCTTCTCCCGACCGTCGCCACGGCTGCCCTCAGCCTGGCGCGCTCGCGTCGCTCCAAGAAGGCAGCAGCACTCGCCGTCCCGACCACCGCTCTGGCGGCCGGCATGCTGTGGTTCTTCCGCGACCCCGAGCGCGAGATCGCCGAGGGCCGGGTCATCTCCCCGGCCGACGGTGTGGTGCAGAGCATCATGCCGTGGAAGGACGGGCGTACCCGCGTCGCGATCTTCATGAGCCCGCTGAACGTGCACGTGAACCGCGCTCCCCTCGCGGGCACCGTGACCTCCGTCGAGCACATCCCCGGCGGTTTCGTCCCGGCGTTCAACAAGGAGAGCGAGAACAACGAGCGCGTCGTCTGGCACTTCGACACCGAGCTCGGTGACATCGAGATGGTGCAGATCGCCGGCGCCGTCGCCCGCCGCATCGTGCCGTACATCCCCCAGGGCACGAAGGTCGAGCAGGGCGAGCGGATCGGCCTGATCCGCTTCGGTTCGCGTGTCGACATCTACCTTCCCGAGGGCGTCGAGGCCGACGTCGAGGTCGGCCAGAATACGGTGGCTGGGGTGACCCGAATTGACCGTGACTGACCCCGAGACCCAGGCCTGGGCCGATGACTCGGACATGGCGGACGGCACGGAGGAGATGCCGCTCTCGCTGCGTCTGTCGATAGCGGACACCCTCACGCTGGGCAACGCCACGTGCGGCTTCATGGCCGTCTACTTCACGACGACCGGGATCCTGATCCCGCACATCCAGGGCAGCTCGGACTCCGGCATGGCGCGGCACTCCGCCGCGACCGCCGTGATCCTGATGCTCGCCGCCGCGATCTTCGACCTGTTCGACGGTCTGGTGGCGCGCAAGCTGCGTTCCTCGCCGATGGGCGCGGAGCTGGACAACCTGTCGGACCTCATCAGCTTCGGCTTGGCGCCCGCGTACTTCGTGCTCGTGTACGGGATGGTCGCCGACGACGCGCACCAGAGAGTCGCCGCTGTGGGCGCCATCGTGGTGCTGCTGGCGGTGGTGCTGCGGCTTGCGCGGTTCTCGTGCGTGACGGTGAAGGACGGCACCTTCCAGGGGATGCCGTCGCCGTTCGGCGCGCTGACCGTCGTCTCGATCGTGCTGCTCGAGCTGCCCTTCGTGGCGACGCTCCTCGCGATCATCGGTACGGCGTGGCTCATGGTCAGCCGTGTCGAGTACCCGAAGCCGCGGGGGCGGCTCGCGGTGGCGATGCTGGCGTGGATCGTGGCGAGCATGGGGCTGCTGGCGGCGTGGGCGTTCGACGCGCCCGGTGGGCAGCTGCTCCTTGCGACGGGCTGCACGCTGCAGGTCGTTCTCGGTGCCGTGATTCCGCTCTTCGCGACGGCGCGGCGGGTGAACAACTTCCGCGGGAACCGGCGTGAGGCGCGTGCGGCGCAGTTGCCGTAGCCCGGCGGGACGTGTGGGCGGTGGGCCCGAGCCTTTTGGCTCGGGCCCACCGTCTTTTTCGTGTCAGCGGCGCCGTGGTTGCGGCCTCGGGGCTCCGCCCCGGACCCCGCGCCTCAATCGCCGGCGGGGCTTGAAAGACTCAATCGCCGCCGGGGCTTGATGGTGCCGTCCCGCCTTGGCCAATCTGCCGCCTTGGGCGGCAGGGTGGGCACGGCGGCGCCCCGGTGCCGGGCAGGTGCTTCGCGAGGCCCGAGCCACGGCGCCGCCAGGCTTACGCCACCTCCTCCAGGAAGCCTCCCGACTGGTGCTGCCACAGGTTGGCGTACGTGCCGTGGGCGGCCAGGAGGTCGGTGTGGGTGCCCTGTTCCACGATGCGGCCGTGGTCCAGGACGACGAGGTGGTCCATTCCGGCCACCGTGCTCAGGCGGTGGGCGACCACCAGCGCCGTGCGGCCCTCCATGAGCCGCCAGAGCGCCTCCTGCACCAGCAGCTCGCTCTCGGAGTCGAGCGCGCTGGTCGCCTCGTCCAGGAGCAGGATCGGGGCGTCCCGCAGGATCGCGCGGGCGAGCGCGACCCGCTGGCGCTGGCCGCCGGAGAGCTTGATGCCGCGCTCCCCGACCATCGTGTCGAACCCCTCGGGCAACGTGTCGGCGAACTCGGTGACGTGCGCCGCCTCCGCCGCCCGCCGGACCTCGTCCGCGCTCGCCCCCGGCCTGGCGAAGGCGATGTTCTCGCGCAGGCTGCGGTGGAACATGGCCGGCTCTTGGGGGACGTACGCGATCAGGGACCGCAGGTCGGCCTGGCGCAGCTTGGAGATGTCCTGGCCGTCGATCAGGATGCGCCCGTCGTCGATGTCCATCATGCGCAGGAGCAGCCTGGTCAGTGTCGTCTTGCCGCCGCCGGAGCGGCCGACCAGGCCGAGCCGTGTGCCGCCGGGCACGGTCAGGTCGAGGCCGGTGAACAGCGGGCCCGAGCCCTCGTGCGCGTAGGCGACCCGCTCGAAGCGGACGGCGGCGGCCGAGGACCCCTGGGGCTCCTCGGGCTCGGCCGGGTCGAGCACCTTCGGCTTGTCCCGCAGCAGCTCCGTGAACTGGGCCGCCTCCGTCATGGCGCGTTCCAGACGGCGGTAGATCTGGTTGAACTCGAACATGATCCGCGTCGCGTTGGTGAAGTACGTGAACGCGACGACGATCGCCTCGACGCCCTGGCCGCTGCCCGCGAGGGCGACGGCGAGCAGCAGACCGAGGGCGTTGGTCAGCACGGAGAGCGGGGCGACGAGGGTGTCCACGCGCAGATTGCCGTAGTCCCAGGCGCGCAGTATGTGGCCGCGCGCGTCCGCGACCCGCTCCCGGTGCTCGGCGGCCTCGCGCTCCTCGGCGGCGAAGGCGCGGACCGTCTCCATGTTCATCAGGCTGTCGGCGACGTGCCCCGACATGTGGGTGAAGGCCGCCTCGCGCGCGTTGACCAGCTTCTGGCGGCGACGGATCAGGGGCCGTACGCAGAGCCCGGTGATCGCGATCATCGCCAGGAGCACGACGACGAGCCACGGCTCGTACCGCCACAGCACGACCGATCCGAACACGATGGGCACGAAGCTGGCCATCACGTTGAAGATCAGTACGTCGGCGAACTCCTCGAAGCGGGAGGCGAAGCTCAGGACTCGCTTGGTGAGCGAGCCCGCGAAGTTGTCGTGGAAGAACGTGGCGTCCTTCGCGTACAGCTCGTCCATGCCGATCACGTACAGGCGCGAGATGGCGCCCGCCTCGAGCCGGTTGATGCAGTGGAATCCGATGCGCCACAGCACCTCGGCGGCGAGGAGTACGCCGGCGAAGACGAGGATGTACGGCAGCAGCGCGCCGAGGGTGCGCTCGCCGCCGTCGGCGAGGTGGCCGACGATCTTGGCGACGACGAGCGGTGCGAGGTAGAAGAGTCCGATGTTGCCGAGCGCGGGCAGCAGCATCGCGGGGACCGCGAACCGGCGTGCCCGGGCCAGCTCCCGTCCGTAGTAGCGGAGTGCGAGCAGTACCGAGCCGCGACTCGGTGGCACTTCGCGTGATGAGGTCAATCCGATCCCGTCCCTTGGGTGTTGGAGGGGTGTGGGTTACCGGCCGTAGTGGGGCCGAGCATCGGAGTGTCCCGTGGCGGGGTGCGGGCGGTCCACGTGTTTTCGGGGCGAGGCGGGGTGTGTCGGCCAGGCCGGGGCGTGTACGGATGCCCCGGCGCGACCGGCTCCCGCGGGCGTCAACCCGCCTTGGGCGTAAAGCCCTTGGCCTCCTCGGACTCGGACGGCTGACGCACGACCTTCATGCCGCCGACCGCCGACTTGTCGGGTTGCAGGATCACCGATTCGTGTGAGGACGGGGCCTGCGGGTCGGAGAAGTCCTGGGTGACGCCGAAGCCGTTCTCGAAGTCGCTGAGGGACAGCAGCGCCTTGTCGACGCCCTCGCGCGTGAGGTCCTTGCTCTCGCAGGCCTTCTTCAGTGCCTCGCCGAACACGGCCGCGGCGGTCCAGCCGGCGACGACGCCGTTGTCGAGCGAGTCCTTCGGGTACGCCTTCTTGTAGTCGGCGACGAGCTTCTTCGCCTCCGGGGTGTCCGCGCCGATGGGCAGCGAGGGCGAGGCGACCCAGTAGTTCTTCAGCAGGGCGGGGGCCGCCTGCGTGCCGAGCAGCTGTGGTGAGTAGGCCGAGTTGTTGCCGATGATCGGCGCGTTCAGCTTCGCCGCCGCCGCGACGCCGACGAGCGACGCCGCCTGGCGCGGGCCCGCGCTGATCACCACGCCCTTGACGCCGGCCTTCTTCAGGGCGGAGACCTGGGCGGTCATGTCGTTGTCCGTCGGCTTGATCTTCTGCTCGACGACGGTGAGCCCGGCTTCCTTCGCCATGTACGTCGAGCCCTGGAGCGCGTTCTCGCCGTAGTCGCCCTCGAAGTAGACGTGGCCGAGCTTGTCGCCCTTCTTGAGGCCCTTCTCCTTCATCAGGAAGTCGATCGCGTTGATCGTCTCGATGTCGTACGTCGAGCCGATGACGCGCACGTACTTACTGCCGAGCAGATGCGCCGACCAGGCCTGCGGCAGCACGACCGCCTTGTCCTGGCCGTCGATGCGCTGCTTGACGGCGGCCACGAACGGCGAGCCGAGGAACTGGGGGAAGCCGAGCACGTCGGGCGCCAGCTCCGTGTAGCCGGCGACGGCCTTCTGCGGGTCGTAGCCGTGGTCGCGCACGGTGAGCTTGGCCTTGTAGCCGCAGGCGCCGCCCGCCGCGTTGAACTGCTTCACGTAGAGCTGCTGCGCCTGCGTGACGCTCTTGCCGAGTGTCGCGTAGACGCCGGTCATGTCGGTGAGGACGCCGAGGTTGATGGTCTTGCCTGTGATGCCCTTGCCGGTCTTGATGCCGCCGGCGCTCTGCTTGTCACCGCCGTCGTCCTTGGCCTTCGAGCTGCAAGCGGCGGTCAGCGCGAGCAGCGCGGCCATGGCGGACACGGTGATCGTACGAGATCGGGTGCGGGTGGTCATGCGTCCTCCTGAGGGTGTTTCCGGGCGCGCCGGGCGGCGAGCTGCACAGGGCCTGCATTGGGGTCCCTGTCGTTCGCCCGAACGCCGCCGCGCAGACAGGGACCCCAATGCAGGCCCTGGTCCGCCGGGTAGGAAAAGGACCACCGCCACGACGGCGGCGCCGTACAGATAGCGGGAGGCCTCGCCGGGGGCGACGCCGCCGGTGCCGGGGGCGGAGACCAGGGGCAGGGCGTCGCTGTAGCGGGTGAGCAGTTGGGGCAGGAGCGAGACGAAGGCCGCGCCGACGACGGCGCCCGCCACGGATCCGAGGCCGCCGATGACGATCATGGCGAGGTACTCGAGGGAGAGCGTGATGCCGAAGTAGTCGGGCACGGTGCGCTGGAAGACGAGGGCGAGCAGCACGCCCGCGAGCCCCGCGTACATCGACGACAGGACGAAGACGAAGCCGCGGTAGCGGGCGACCGGGACGCCGAGGACCCCGGCCGCGATCCGGTGGTCGCGGATCGCGTTGAGGGCGCGGCCCGGCCGTCCGCGCAGCACGCCGCGGGCGAAGAGTCCGCAGCCGAGCGCGAGCAGCAGCCCCAGGTACCAGAGCTTCTCGGAGGCGCCGAACGGCACGCCCGCGACGGTGAGTTGACGCTCGTCGAAGGTGAGGCCGAACAGGCTCATGGCGGGCACGTCGCGTCCGTTGGCGCCTCCCGTGAGGTCCTCCGCGTTGAACAGGACGTGCTGTCCGATGAAGATCAGTGCGAGGGTCGCGATGCCGAGGTACGCGCCTTTGAGGCGGCCCGCGATGGGGCTGAACAGTCCGCCCGCGACGCCCGCGACGAGCACCGCGAGCACGGCGGCGAGCCACGGCGGGAGGCCGAGCCCGTTGAGTGTCTGGCCGCGTTCGCCCGCGAACACGCAGTACCCGTAGGCGCCGACGGCGAGGAAGAAGGCGTGCCCCATGGAGAGTTGCCCGGTCGCGCCGGTCAGCAGGTTGAGGCCGATGGCGCCGATGGCGGCGGCCATGGCGAACAGGCCCGCCTATAGCCAGAAGCGCTCCAGGTAGAACGGCAGGGCGAGCAGCAGGAGGGCGCAGGCCGCGATGACGTACGTACGGCGGCGCGAGAGGAGGACGCGCAATGAACTGCCGGACGTAGTGCGGGACTTGGCGGGTCGGGTCTCCGAGGCGAGTGCGTCAGACACGGGCGAGCTCCTTCGTCCCGAAGAGCCCCGAGGGCCGCAGCAGCAGGATCACGGTCATCACGAGATAGGGCGCGAGGTCACCGAGGCCGCGGCCCATGAAGGCGAGTTCGCTCTGGTAGCCGGCGGCGAGGGACTCGGTGACGCCGACGATGAGCCCGCCGACGAGCGCGCCGGTGGTGGAGTCGAGCCCGCCGAGAATCGCGGCGGGGAAGGCCTTCAACGCGGCCAGAGACGTGGCCCGTTCGAGGCCCGGCGTCGGGAACACGGTCAGGAACAGCGCGGCGACGGCGGCGAGCCCGCCCGCCACGGCCCACGCGCCGAGCGACACCCGGCCGAGCCGCACGCCCATCAGCGCGGCGGTCTCGCTGCTCTCGGCGGCGGCGCGCATCGCGACGCCCCACGAGGTGTAGCGGAACGTGAGCAGGAACGCGGTGATGAGCAGGGCCGCCGCGGCGAACGCGGCGATCCGGGTGTGCGCGATGGAGACCCCGCCGACGGTGAGCACGGCGTCGCCCCACGGGTCCCCCATGGCGAGCACGTCGGTGCCGAGGCGGCGGGTGAGTTCGGTGGTGAGGAGGATGTCGACGCCGATGGTGACGATGGCGAGGACGCTGTGGTCGCGCCCGCGGTAGCGCCGCATCACGAGGAACTCGACGGCGGCGCCGACGACGGCGGCCGCCGCGATGCCGACACCGACCGCGGGCCAGAACCCGATGTCGTCGTGGAGCGACGCGATGACGTATCCGCCCGCGAGCAGCAGTGACGCGTGGGCGAAGTTGACGACCTCGGTGGCGCGGAAGATGACGACGAAGCCGAGCGCGATGAGGGCGTAGACGGAGCCCATCGAGACGCCGTTGATGAGGAGTTCGAGGAACGTCGAGAAGTCGGTCATGCGGTGGCCTCCGGCTCTTCGGGGGTGCCCAGGTACGCCTGGACCACCGCCGGGTCGTTCTGCACCCGCTCCGGGGGGCCGCCCGCGATGCGGCGGCCGAAGTCGAGGACCGTCACCTCGTCGGCGAGCCGCATGACGACGCCCATGTCGTGTTCGACGAGGACGATCGAGATGCCGAGGCTGTCGCGGACGCCCGCGATGACGGCGGCGGTGCGGCGGCGTTCGTCGGTGGTCATGCCGGCGACGGGCTCGTCGAGGAGGAGGATCTTGGGCTCCATGCACAGGGCGCGGGCGAGTTCGGCGAGCTTCTGCGCGCCGTACGGCAACGAGCCGGTGGGTGTGGACAGTTGGTCGGCGATCCCGACGAACTCGGCGATCTCCGCGACCCGTTCGCGGTGGGCGCGTTCCTCGCGGGCCGCCGACGGCAGCCGCAGGCCCGCCGCGACGAAGCCCGCGCGGGTCAGCCGGTGCCGTCCGAGCAGCAGGCTGTCGGCGACGGTGGCGTGCGGCGGCAGGGCGAGGTTCTGGAAGGTGCGGGCGACGCCGAGTCCGGCGATGCGGTGCGGGGGCAGGCCGGTGAGTTCGCGCTCGCCGAGGTGGACGGTGCCCGAGGTGGCCCGGTAGACGCCGGAGAGGACGTTGAAGGTGGTGGACTTGCCCGCGCCGTTCGGGCCGATGACGGCGTGCACGGTGCCCGGATCGACGGTGAGGCCGATGGCGTCGAGGGCGACGAGGCCCGCGAACCGCACGGTCAAGTCCCGTACGTACAAGGGCGGTACGTCGGTGGTGAGGGTCGCGGCTGCGGTCATCGCTCGCCTCCCCAGCGGCTCAGCGTCGGCGCGTGCGCGGCCCCGCCGGTCGCGGCGGCGGCGTCCGAGGCGGCCGTCTCGTCGACCACGCCCAGGTACCGGCGGCGCACCTCGTCGGAGCCGGCGAGTTCGTCGGCGGGGCCGTGCAGGGTGATCTCGCCGACCTCCAGGACGTACGCGTACGAGGCGAGGCGCAGCGCGAGCGCCGCGTTCTGTTCGACGAGGAGTACGGAGACCGAGCGGTCGCCCTGGGCGTTGATCTCGCGGATCGTGTCGGCGATCCGGGTGGCCATCAACGGGGCGAGGCCCAGCGACGGTTCGTCCAGGAGCAGCAGTTTCGGCGCGGCCATCAAGGCGCGGCCCACGGCCAGCATCTGCTGCTCGCCGCCGGAAAGCAGCCCGGCCCGCTGTTGCGCCCGGTCGGCGAGCACGGGGAACAGTTCGTGTACGCGCCGCAGCGCCGCCGCCTTGTCGGCGCGCGAACCGCGCGAGCCGAGCGCCCCGGCCCGCAGATTGTCCGCGACGGTCATCCGCGCGAACACCCGTCGCCCTTCAGGGACTTGGCAGATCCCGGCGGCCACCACGCGGTCGGCGGACAGACCGCCGATCCGTCGCCCGCCGAAGTCCACCGTGCCGGACGTCACGGCGCCGCCGTGGAAGCCGAGGGTGCGCGACACGGCGCGCAGCAGCGTCGTCTTGCCCGCTCCGTTGCCGCCGAGCACGGCGACGACGGAGCGGGCCGGCACCTCCAGGCTCACGCCGCGCAGCGCGCGGACGGGTCCGTAGCCGACGGACACGTCGTCGACGACGAGCCCGGGTTCCTCTGCATCGATCACTGCTTCGGTCACTGCACCGCTCACTGCATCACTCACTGCGTACGTCCCTCCCTGGCCCGGTGTCCCTGGACCGGTGGCGCTCACGACAGCACCGCGCGGACGGCCCGTCCACGGGCGGCCCGCGAATCGCTGCGCGGGCCCAGCCCCCGACCGCCCCGGTTGTGCCCGCGCACAAGACCGCGTGTCAGGGGCCTGCCGGGGACGGGCGGCGGATGGCATCCTCCGCACAAGCGGTGAGTTCTTTGCCGTCGCTTTACGGCTCGTTGGGGAGGGGCGATGGGCGCACGCAAGCACCGCACGGGTCAGGACTGGAAGCTCCTGAAGGAGGCCTGCGGGACGCTGCTTGAGCGGGTGCCGGAACTCGTCGACGAGCATCTGCGGCAGCTCTTCGCGTACTCGGACGTCTACGCGCGCGTGCTGCCGTACGACGATCAGTGGCGGGAGGCCGAGCAGGCGATGCGGATCGGCATCGAGACGATCTCGGCGCCGCGTGACTCGCCGCGCAGGGACCTGGAGTACGCGGAGGACGCGGGCCGCCGGCGCGCCGGCCAGGGGCTCCCGCTCGACCTCCTGATCCACGCCTACCGCAACGCGGGCTATCTGGTCTGGGACGCCCTGATGGAGAGCGCGGGCGGCGAACCGGCCCGGCTGAAGGCGCTGATGCGGTCGGCGACGATGGTGTGGGCGGCGGTCGACGCGCAGGCGGAGGCGGCCTCAGAGGCTTACCGGGCAACGGAGTTGGAGCTGCGCCGCCGCACCGACGAGCAGACGCAGGCGCTGCTCGACGCGCTCCTGGACGGCCGCCCGGCGCCGGGCCTCGTTGCGCGCGCGGCGGCGGGGCTCGATCTGCCCGAGCACGGCCCGTACGCCGTCGTCGTGCTCCGGGTGGAGCGACAGGGCGGGCGCGAGGCGTTCCACCGGCGGCTCCAGGATGCGCGGTTCCGGTTCGTGTGGCGGATGCGCGCGGACTGCGAGGTGGGGGTGGCGGCGCTCGGGGCGGGCCGCACGCTGGACGATCTGGCGGCGCTGCTCGACGGCCGCTGCCCGGGCCCCGGTGGGGTCAGCCCGGTCGTGAAGGGTCTCGCCGAGCTCGGCCACGCCCGCCGCCTGGCCGAACTGGCGCTGCGCACCTGCCCTCCGGACACGACGGGCGTGGTCCGCCTCGACGAGCGGATGCCGACGGCGCTCGTCGTGAGCCAGCCGGACCTGGCGCAGCGCCTCGTGGCGGGCGTCTTCGGCGAGCTGCTCACGCTCGAACCGGCGGACCGGGCGGTCCTGTTGGAGACGCTGGACGCGTGGCTGGCGTGCGAGGGTTCGGCGGGCCGGGCGGCAGGGCGGCTGTACTGCCACCGCAATACGGTCTTCAACCGCTTGCGCAGGCTGGAGCAGTTGACGTCGCGCTCCCTGTCGCGGCCACGGGATCTGATGGAGATGACGCTGGCGCTGGACGCGTACCGGCTGTCAACGGGGTGAGGAACCAGGTGAGACTCCGTGCGAGGAACCGGGCCAGGTTCCGGGTCAGGTGCCGGGATGCAGGCCCGCGCCCGGGAGGCCGGGGCGGACCAGGACCTTGACGTGGGTGTCCGGGGTGGCGAGCGTCGCGAGGGCCGTGGCGACGCCCGCGAGGCCCACCTCGCCCGTGATGAGCGCGGCGGCGTCCACCGAACCGTCCGCGATCCGCTCCAGCGTGCGCGCGAACTCCCGCGGCGGATAGGCCATGCACATGGTCACGGTGATGTCCTTGTAGAGGCCGACCACGGGCCGGAACACGTCCTCCGTCATGCACGCGCCGATCAGCAGCACGCGCGTCTCCCGCGGCGCCCGGTGGAGGATCTCGTTGAACATCCCGGCGCGGCCCGAGCACTCGACGACCGTGAGCCGCTGCCCCGCCCCGGCCGCCTCCCGCCACGCCTCGAAGGGATCGCCCACCCCCGGGTCGACCACCACGTGCGCGCCGAACCGCGCCGCCAGCTTCCGCCGCCGCGGCGAGGGCTCAGACACGACGACGGGCGCCACGCCCCGCTCCACCAGCGCCGCGACCGCGCCGAGCCCGATGGGTCCAGCCCCGACGACCAACGCCCCTGAGCCGGAGGCGGGTTCGGCCCGCGCGACGTTCCCGTAGCCCACGGCGAGGGGTTCGGTGAGCGCGGCGACGCGTGGCGGCACATGCTCCGGTACGGGGATCAGCGCGGCCTCTTGCAGCACGACGCGCTCGCCGAATCCGCCGGGGAACCCGGTCGCGTAGCCGATGGTGCGCAGCGTGCCGCCCGCGTCGAGCGCCCACGGCAGCCCCACGACGACCCGCCCCTCCCACTCGCCCGGGCTCAGCACCCGCGCGCACAGCTCGTGCCCCATGACGAGGTCGGCTTCGGGGTCGAAGAGGAACGACTCCGTGCCCGAGTCGCGGGAGGCCGTGAGGAAGTCCTCGGTGTGCCGGGCCGCCGACAGGTCGGACCCGCAGATGCCGGTGGCGAGGGGCTCGGCGAGCACCTGCCCCGGTCCCGGCACGGGTACGGGCACGTCGTCGACCAGGAACGTCCCCCGCCGCCACACCGCGGCCCGCATCAGGCCGCCCCCGCTCATGCCGCACCCCCGTCACGCACCGCCGCTTCCACGGCCGCCCGCATCGCGCCGACGAAGCGGGCGCTGTTGGCGTGCGCCCACTCCATGGAGGCCGTGCGGCGCGCGTTCGCTCCGGTGCAGTGCGGGAGCACCCGGTCGGCGAGGAGTTCGTAACTGCGGTGCCTGGCACGGGTCGTGGCCAGCGGCAGGTCGAGGACGAGGAGCGTGCCGAAGCCGCCGGAGGCCTCCGCGAGAGCCTCGACGCGGGCGATCGCGTCGTCCGGCGTGCCGATCGTGGCGACGCCGAAGACCGGGAATCCGTCGGTCGTGAACCGGTCGAGGGCGTCGTCGGCGGTGCGCCCCCAGGGCAGGGTCGTGCCCGACAGGCCCTCGATGTAGCGGACCAGGTGGCGGACGCCGTGCGCCGCCTCCTCGCGGGCCTGCTCGCGGGTCTCCGCCAGGTGCATGGGCACCACCAGGCGCCACACGTCCCGGTCCGCCACGTGGCCGTGCCGCGCGCAGGACTTCTCGTACGCCTCCCAGTTCCCGCGCAGCGCCGAGAGCCCCGCCGGGTCGCCCGCGGCCAGCGAGAGCAGCCCGACGCCGTGCCGGCCCGCCTGGACGGACCCGGAGGGCGAGACCGTGGACGCCACCGCCATCTCCAGGCCCTCGGCGGGGCGATAGGGGCCCAACTGACAACGCGCGTCAGCCAGTTCGTACCAGGCCGTCTTCTCCGTGACCGTCTCGCCGCGCACCAGGCGGACGATCGCGTCGAGCGCCTGCGCCATCATGTCGCGCTGCCGCATCGGGTCGATCCCCATCATGAACGCGTCGGAGGCCAGCTGCCCGGGCCCGGCGCCGAGCATGACCCGGCCCCGGGTCTGGTGGTCGAGCTGGAGGAGGCGGTCCGCGAGCATCAACGGGTGGTGGTACGGGAGGGAGTTGACGCCCGTACCGAGGCGGATACGACGCGTGCGTTCCGCCGCCGCGGCGATGAACACCTCGGGGGACGCGATCGTCTCGTAGCCCGCGGAGTGGTGCTCGCCGATCCACGCCTCGTCGAATCCGAGGTCGTCGAGGACGCCGACCAGGTCGAGGTCCTGGCGGATCCGCAGGGACGGGCTGCCGTCGAGCCCGTGGTACGGGGCGAGGAACGCGCCGAAACGGGCGGGAAGTCGGGGCGGCTGCTGCACTCGTACGCCTTTCGCCGTGCCGGACGTAGGACATAAAGTCGAGCCTTGCGCTTCTTACGTCCTATATCGGGGCGGGCAAGAGGTCAACACGTGGGGAGGTACGGGACGTTGGACGCACCTCGGACGCGGCGGCGCGGTGACGGTTCGCCGAGCGCGCGCACGCTCGGGCTCACCGTGCTCGGCGAGTACGTGCGGTATCCGGGCGCGGAGCGGGTGGCGGCGGGCGCGGTCGTCGGGGCGCTCGGCGCGTGCGGGATCGGCGAGGCGGCGGCGCGGCGGGCGCTCGGCCGGCTCGTCCAGGAGGGCTGGTTGCGCTCGGAGCCGGTGGGGCGGCGCACGCGGCTCGTGCTCGAACCCCGGCTCGTGCGGCTGCTCACCGCGTGGACGCACCGGCTGGAGCGGGCCGTGGCCGCCACCCCGTGGGGCGGCGAGTGGCAGCAGCTCCTGCTGCGTCCGCCCGGCGAGGCCTGGCATGAAAGGGCCCTGGTGGAGCAGCAGTTGGCGTTCGAGGGCTTCGGGCCGCTCGGGCCCGGGCTGTGGTGCGCGGCCGACCCCGGCGGCGTCCCCGCGCTGAAGGGGCTGCTGCGGGAGCAGGGGCTCGCGGCACACGCCCTGTGGCTGACCTGCCGGACGGAGGACGACGCCGAACTCGTGCGCACAACCTGGGAGTTGAGCGCCGTGCGCCGCGCCCACGAGGAGTTCCTGGCGCGGTTCGAGGACATCGCGGCGACGGGCGCGTCGGACCCCCGTGCCGCCTTCGTCGCGCGGACGCGGCTCGTGCATGCGTGGCGGACCACGTTCGAGCGGGATCCGCGGCTGCCGGACGCCCTGCTTCCGGCGGACTGGCCGGGCCGCGCCGCGACCCGGCTGTTCGTCGACGCGTGGCGGTCGCTGCGCGCGCCCGCGGACACGTACTGGCGTCAACTCACGTCGGACGCTTAGGTGTTGCGGTCAGGAGGCCGGCCGCCGGAAGAGCGCGGTGAGGAGGACGGGCACGCCGTACGTCGCCGATTCGGGCGCTTGGACGGCCATCGGACGCAGCTCCACTTCCTCCAGCCCGCGGAAGAGTCCCCGGATCTCGTCGGGCGCGAAGGCGAGACCGCCGCCCAGGTCGCCGCTCCGGTACAGCTCCTCGTCGGACGCCTCCGATCCCATCGCGCCGGCGGCGAAACAGGTGAGGCCGAAGTGGCCGCCGGGTGCGAGGACGCGGTCGAGGAGGGCGAGGTAGCTGATGCGGCGGTGCGGCGGGAGGTGGTGCAGGCACCCGGAGTCGTACACCACGTCGTAGGCGGGGTACGGGAGTTGGGCGTCGAAGATGTTGCCCTCGTGGAACCGTACGTCCGCGCCCGCGGCGGCGGCGCGCTCCCTCCCCCACGCCACGGCCGTTCCCGACAGGTCGACGGCGTCGACGTCGTAGCCGCGGGCGGCGAGGTGGAGGGCGTTGCGGCCGGGGCCGCAGCCCAGGTCGAGGGCGCGGCCCTTTGGGGGGAGCAGGCCGTTGTCGAGGTGGGCAGCCAGGTTCTCGTCGGGCTTGTCCACGAAGAACGGGACGTCGCGGTCCCGGTCGGCGTAGAAGCCGTCCCACCAGTCGGCTCCGCCGGTGTGCGGGAAGCGGCGGTCGAGCATCTCCATCACGTCGTCCGTGGTGCGGATGTATCGGTTCAGGTTCAACGTGTTGCCTCCAGCGGTGAGTTGGCCTGGCCGGCCGGTACGCGGAGCCGATCAGCTCCCACGCCACGGGGCTCCGCCCCGGACCCCGTCTCAGCGCAAGAAGTCCCTCGCGATGTGTTCCGCGACGTCCTCCAGGATCGGGCCCGCCTCGGCGATGCAGCGCGCCACGTCCGGTTCCACGTCCGTGAGGGCGTACGCGCGGCGGATGCCCGCGCGGCCCAGCGCCTCCGGCGGGAGCGCGAGGCGTCCGCACACGGCGACGACCTCGACGCCACCCGCACGCGCCGCCGCCGCGACACCCGCCGGCGCCTTTCCGTGCAACGTCTGCTCGTCCAGCGAACCCTCACCGGTGATCACCAGCTCGGCCCGCTCCAGCGCGGGCGCGAAGCCGAGAACGTCGAGCATGACCTCGATACCCGGCCGGAAGCTCGCGCCCAGGCCGACAAGGGCGCCGTACCCGATGCCGCCCGCGGCGCCCGCCCCCGGCGACTCCGCGTACTCGAGCGCCTTCGGCCCCACCGACTCGGACAGCACCTTCGCGTAGTGGGCGAGCGCCGCGTCCAGCTCGGCGACGTCCTCCGGGGACGCACCCTTCTGCGGCCCGTAGATCGCGGGCGCGCCCTTCGGCCCGGTGAGCGGATTGTCGACGTCGCTCGCCAGGACGAGTTCGACATCGGCGAGCCGCGCGTCGAGCCCCGACAGATCGGCCGACGCCAGGCCCGCGAGCGCGCCACCGCCGGGCCCGACCGGCGCGCCCTCCGCGTCCAGCAGCCGCGCGCCGAGCGCGGCCAGCATCCCCGCGCCGCCGTCGGTCGTGGCGCTGCCGCCCACCCCGAACACGATCGAGCGCGCCCCCGCGTCGAGCGCCGCGGCGATCACCTCGCCCGACCCGTACGTCGTCGCCGTCAGCGGCGCGAACTCGCCCTCGGGCAGCAGCTGAAGCCCGGACGCCTCCGCCATCTCCACGACGGCCGTGCCCTCGCGCAGCGCGTACGCGGCGACGACCGGCTCGCCGAGCGGCCCGGTCACCGGAACCTCGCGGCGCTCGAACCCGGCCGCGACCGCCGCCGCCACCGTCCCGTCGCCGCCGTCCGCGACCGGCACGGACTCCACCGTGACCTCGGGCGCGACCCGGTGCAGACCCGCCGTCACGCGCTGTGCGACCTGCACCGCGGTGAGCGATCCCTTGAACTTGTCCGCCGCGATCAACACGTGCCGCGCGGCCTGTGCAGCGTCCGCCACCTTGCTCTCCCCTTGCTGTTGCGCCCTGCTCGAGGCAAGGCAGTCGCGCCGCTGCGACCTTAACCGCAGGAGGGGGCCGCTGCCCATGGCCGTCCGGCCTGCGGACCGGCGACCGCCGCCGAATTATTCGCACAAAGAGCCGCAAACCAGCACGACCGTTGATCTTCAAAAGCGGGTACACCGGTCTCATGACGCCGACGGGCCCCGGGCTCACCGACCGCACCCTCGCCGACCGCCTGCTCGGCGGCTGGCTCGGCCGCGTCGCGGGCAACATGCTCGGCAAGCCGGTCGAGCAGGGCGAGGTGTGGACGCGCGAGCGCATCGACCGCTATCTGCGGCAGGCCGAGGCCCTGCCCCTGACCGACTACCTGCCCGAGCCCCCGTCGCAGGACGTGGCGCTGGCGCTGCGCCCCGAGTGGCGGCAGTGCGTGCGCGGCCGCATCCACGGCAGCTGCCGCGACGACGACGTGGACTACGCGGTGCTCGGTCTGCACCTCCTGGAGACCCACGGCTTCGCGTTCACGACGGAACAGGTGGGCGAGCTGTGGCTGCTCCGCCTCCCCTACCTCCAGACGTTCACGGCGGAGCGCGCGGCGTACCGGAATCTGGCGAACGGCCTGAAGCCCCCGCTGACGGCGACGTACGACAACCCCCACCAGGAGTGGATCGGCGCCCTGATCCGCGCGGACGTCTTCGGCTGGACCAACCCCGGCGCCCCGCGCCGCGCCGCCTCCCTCGCCCGCCGCGACGCGGTCCTGTCGCACACGGGCAACGGCGTCTACGGAGCGATGTGGGCCGCCGCCCTGATCTCCGCCGCCTTCACGGCGCCGACCCCGCGCGCCGCCCTCGACGCCGCGCTCTGCGTGATCCCCGCGAGCAGCCGCCTGGCCCGCGTCGTACGCCGCACCGCCTCCCTGCACGGCTCCCGGCTCAGCTGGGAGGAGACGCTGTCCACGGTCGCGGAGGAGACGGCGGGCCTCGGCTGGATCCACACGGTCCCGAACGCCGCGGTGCTCACCGCCGGGCTGCTCTACGGCGACGGTGACTTCACCCGCACCGTCGCCCTGACGGTCCGCGGCGGCCTCGACACGGACTCCAACGGTGCGACGGCCGGTTCGTTCGCGGGGGTGCTGTGCGGCGCCGCCGCGATCCCGCCGCAGTGGACCGAGCCCCTGGAGGACCGGGTCCGCAGCGCCGTCTTCGGCTTCGACGGCGTACGCATCAGCGAACTCGCCGCCCGGACCGCCGCGTTGGTGGAGACACCCTGACCCGCGCCCGCTACACCGCGCTGAAGGTGTCGGCGGTGAGGCCCACCGCGCGGCTCAGGACGCGGTCCCGCAGCCCGGTGGGCAGGCGGCGCAGCGCGGCGAGGACCTTGGCGTCCCGGCCGCTGACGTACCGCGCGGCGGGGCGGCGCGCGGTGAGCGCCTTGCGGATCGCGTCCACCGTGGGGTCGACGGGCCCGGACCGCATCCGCTCGGACGCCTTGCGGAAGTCCCGCACGGCCCGGTCGTAATGGGCTTGCGTCTCGGGCGATCCCACCCAGCCCGCGTCGGCCATCGCCTTGTCGGCCTTGGCGAAGATCTCCGTGTTCATGGCGCCGGGCAGGACCAGCGACACGGCGACGCCCTGGGGGCGCAGCTCCATGCGCAGGGCGTCGGTGAGCGAGGCGAGGGCGGCCTTGGACGCGGCGATCGGCCCGGCGAACGGGACGGATATCAGCGAGGTGACCGCTCCTACGTTGACGACGCGGCCGCCGGAGGCGCGCAGGGCGGGCAGGAAGGCGCGGGTGACGGCCATCGGAGCGAGCACGTTCAGCTCGAACTGGCGGCGCAGTTCGGCGCCGGGGACGAGTTCCAGCGGGCCCTGGACGACGATGCCGGCGTTGTTGACCAGGGCGTCGAGGCGGGGCCCGACCGCGCCGACGGCCGCGGCGACGGACTCCTCGTCGATGAGGTCGAGGGCGACGGGCACGAGGCCGTCGGCGCACAGGCTCTCGGCGTCGGCCGGCTTCCGGTACGTGGCGTACACGCGCCAGCCGTCCTCGTGCAGGCGGCGGGCGAGAGGGCGGCCCACGCCGCCGGTCGCGCCGGTGAGCAGGACGGTGCGCGGGGCGGATGCGGTGGCGGGCATGGAAGTTCCCTTCACGAAGTTCCCTCGGCGGAGGGCGAGTTGGACATGCCTCCACCTTCGGCGCCCGCACGGCCCGCAGGCAGAGTGGCATTCTTCCTAGTGTCCGCAGCACCGGTATCGGGCACGTCTTTGGGGGACCTCTGAACGAGCACAGCCGCAAGGAACTCGGCGCGTTCCTGCGCTCCCGGCGCGAACGGGCCGACCCCGCGGCCCTCTTGGCCGAACTGCCGACGAGTGGGCGGCGCCGCACGCCGGGCCTGCGCCGCGAGGAGGTCTCGCTCCTGTCCGGGGTGAGCCTGACCTGGTACACGTGGCTGGAGCAGGGCCGCGACATCAACGTATCCGCGCAGATCCTCGCGGCGCTCGCGCGGGTGCTGCGCCTGGACACGGTCGAGCGTGACCACCTGTTCCGGCTCGCCGAGCTGCCGCCGCCCGCGCGCGAGCACTCCGCCGAACTCCCCGACGGCGTAAGGGCGTTCCTGGCGCGCCTGGACCCCAGCCCCGCGTTCGTCATCGACCGGTGCTTCGACATCCTGGCGTGGAACCGTACGCAGTCCGCGCTGCTCGGCACCCTGATCCACCGGCCGGCCCGCGAGCGGAACACGGTGTGGCAGCTCTTCCGGGCGCCCGAGGTGCGGGAGCTGATGCCCGAGTGGGAGGCGGAGGCGCGCTGGCTGGTGGGGCTGCTGCGACAGCAGGCGGCGTACGCGGCGGACAGCCCCCGCTTCGGCGAGCTGGTGTCCGAGCTGTGCGCCACGAGCCCGGAGTTCGCGGCGCTCTGGTCGGCCCACGACGTCACGGAGTTCCGCTCCTCGGTGCGGCGGTACCGGCATCCGGTCCTGGGGGACGTCGCGTTGACCTACGTACGTCTCGAGGTGGCGGAGGCGCCCTGGCTGAGCGTGATCTGCCATTTCGCGGAACCGGGCAGCGCGACGGACGCGGGCCTGCGGGCACTCGCGGAGGGCACGTCAAGCCCCCGCGGCGATTGAGCGGCGGAGCCCCGTGGCGTCAACCCCACCGCCCCGGACGCGCTCACCGCGGACATGGGCCCCGTGGAGCTGGAGAACGGCATCCCGGTAGCCTGATTCGCTCCACCCCGAAGTTCTACGCGCGTTGACAACTCATGTGGCGCCGAGTGAGCTTTGCGTGGACAGTTTTCGTAACCGGAGCAAAGGGGCTCGAACCGTTGGCCAGGAAGATCATCCTCGATTGCGACCCGGGTCATGACGACGCGGTCGCCATGCTGCTCGCGCACGGCAACCCCGACATCGAGCTGGTCGCCGTGACCACCGTCGTCGGCAACCAGACCCTGGAGAAGGTGACGCGCAACGCGCTCTCCGTGGCGGCGATCGCCGGGATCACCGGGGTGCCGTTCGCGGCGGGCTGCCCGCGGCCACTGATCCGTACGATCGAGACCGCGCCCGAGATCCACGGCGACACGGGCCTCGACGGGCCCGATCTGCCGCCCGCCGCCTTCGAGCTCGACGAGCGGCACGCGGTGGACCTGATCATCGACACGGTCATGGCGCACGAGCCGGGTGAGATCACCATCGTGCCGACCGCGGGTCTCACGAACATCGCGCTCGCCGCCCGCAAGGAGCCCCGCATCGTCGAGCGCGTCCGCGAGGTCGTGCTCATGGGCGGCGGCTACCACGAGGGCAACTGGAGCCCGGTCGCCGAGTTCAACATCGTGATCGACCCCGAGGCCGCGCACATCGTCTTCAACGAGCCGTGGCCGGTCACCATGGTCGGCCTCGACCTCACCCACCAGGCGCTCGCCACCCCCGAGGTCGAGAAGAAGATCGCCGCCGTCGGGACGAAGCCCGCGCGGTTCGTCCTCGAACTGCTCGACTTCTTCCGCGAGGCCTACCGCGAGAACCAGGGCTTCGAGCACCCGCCCGTGCACGACCCGTGCGCCGTCGCGTACGTCATCGACCCGAGCGTCATGACCGTCCGCAAGGCGCCCGTGGACATCGAGCTGCGCGGGTCCCTCACGCTCGGCATGACCGTCACCGACCTGCGCGCGCCCGCGCCCGACGACTGCCACACCCAGGTCGCCGTCGACCTGGACCACGAGAAGTTCTGGAACCTCGTGGTCGACGCGCTCGCCCGTATCGGAGAGCCCTCCGCATGAACGTCGCCGCCTCCCCCCACTCCTCGGCCGGCGGCCCCGATGCGGGACGCCCGGTCCGGATCGGCGCGCTCATGGTCGCGCTGCTCGCGGCCAGCTTCGCCTTCCAGCTCAACGCCTCGATGCTCAGCCCCGCGCTCGCGACGATGGCGGACGAGCTCGACACCACCGCGTCCGCGATCGGTGTCACGCAGACCGCCTTCTTCACGGCCGCCGCGCTGTTCTCGCTGTTCCTGCCGCGCCTCGGTGACCTGATCGGCCGCCGCAAGGTGCTCACCGGGATGATGGTCCTGATGGCCGTCGGGTGTGTGATCTCCGCGCTCGCGACCTCCGTCGGGATGCTCGCCGTGGGCCGTGTCATCCAGGGCGCGTCCGGCCCGACTATCCCGCTCGCGCTGATCATGCTGCGCGTCGAGATCCCCGACCCGAAGCGGTACGGCACCCTCATGGGCGTCGTCACGGCCGTCAACGGCGGCATCGCAGGCGTCGACTCGTTCGCCGGCGGCTCGCTCGCCGAGCACTACGGCTACGCGTCGATCTTCTGGGTCATGACCGCCTTCGCGGCCGTGTCGGCCGTGCTCGTGCGCCTCTTCGCCCCCGAGTCCCGCGCGGACCAGCGGCCCGCCATGGACTGGCCGGGCGTGCTGCTCCTGGTCATCTCCGTCGGCGCGCTCCTCATCGCGTTCAACGAGGCGGGCAAGCTGGCCGCCGCGAACTGGCCGCTCGCGATCGGCCTCCTCGTCGTGGCCGCGCTCGCGTTCTGGGCGTTCTGGCGGACGGAGAACCGCTCCTCGCACCCGCTGGTCACCACGCACCTGCTGAAACGCCGCGCCACCTGGTCGCTCCTCCTGTCGACCATGCTGACCATGACCGGCGTCTTCGCGATCATGAACGGTCTGCTGCCCGGCTTCGCGCAGGACACCTCCGTGGGCCTCGGCCTCGGCGCCGAGGGCGCGACCTGGTGGACGCTGACCCCGTACGCGCTCGCGGGCCTCGCCATGGGCCCGATCTCGGGGCGCCTCGCGGCGACGTTCGGCTACGGACGCATCCTGCGCACCGGACTGATCGCCACGGCGGTCTCGACGGTCCTGGCGCTGCTGACCCTCCAGACGCACTCGTCGGGCCTGGTCCTCGCGGTGTCGATCCTGCTCGGTGTCACGTACGCGGGCATGGCCAACATCATGCTGAACGGCCTCGGCATCGTGCTCTCCCCGCCCGAGAACCCCGGCTTCCTGCCGGGCCTCAACGCGGGCTGCTTCAACCTCGGCGCGGGCCTCAGCTTCGTGGTCCTCTACGCGGCGATGGACTCGGTCGCCCCCACCGGCGGCACCTCGGTCGGCGGCTACAGCGCCGGTGTCGTGGCGGGCCTCGTGCTCATCGTGGCGGCCCTGTTCACGTCACTGCTGATCCCGAAGCCGGTGCACGCGGAGGAGACGGACTGACCTACCGTTGGGCCCATGACTCTGGTTGCGATCCTCACCGGCGCCGGTATCAGCACGGACTCCGGAATCCCGGACTACCGCGGCCCGAACGGCGTATGGCGCAAGGATCCGGACGCCGAGAAGCTCGTCACGTACGAGTACTACATGCATGACCCGGAGATCCGGCGCCGCGCCTGGCAGGTGCGGCGCCGGGCCGTCACGCTGACCGCCGAGCCGAATCCCGCGCACCGGGCCATCGCGGATCTCGACCAGGCGGGCGTCCCGGTCCGGGTCATCACGCAGAACGTCGACGGGCTGCACCAGCTCGCCGGCACTCCCGCCCGCAAGGTGCTCGAACTGCACGGCTCCGCCCGGCAGTTCATGTGCACCCAGTGCGACGCCCGCGGCCCCATGGCGGAGGCGCTCGCGCGGCTGGACGCGGGCGAGGACGATCCGCTGTGTCTGCTCTGCGGCGGCATCCTCAAGTCGACGACGGTGATGTTCGGCGAGCAGCTCGATCCGCTGGTGCTCGGCGAGGCCGTCGAGATCACCAAGGCGTGCGAGGTCTTCTTCGCGGTCGGATCCTCGCTCCAGGTCCATCCGGCGGCCGGTCTCGCGGGCCTCGCCGCCGAGCACGGCGCCCGCCTTGTGGTGGTCAACGCCGAACCGACCCCGTACGACGACGTGGCCGACGAGGTCGTACGGGAGCCGATCGGGACCGCGGTGCCGCGGCTGCTCGGCGAACTCTCCCTTGCGTAGACCGCGGTGCGCACCCCCCTTCCGTCCGGCAGGCTGAGCACAGGGGACCGAGGGCAGGGCCTACGAGAGAGCGGTGCTCGGATGAAGCTGGTGGTTCAGGAGTTCCTGACGCTGGACGGTGTGTCCCAGGGGCCGGGTTCCCCGGACGAGGACACCAGCGACGGGTTCACGCGCGGCGGCTGGTTCGTGCCCTACGTGGACGAGGAGTTCATGGAGATCGCCGAGAGCTGGCTCGGCGAGGCGGACGGGCTGCTGTTCGGGCGCCGGACGTACGAGAACTTCGCGCGTGACTGGCCGACGATGACCGACCACCCCTTCGCGGCGGTCATGAACGGACTGCCGAAGTACGTCGCCACGCAGAGCCTGACCGAGGCCGACTGGGATCCGACCACGATCCTGGCGGGCAACATCGCGGCCGAGGTCGACGCCCTGAAGCGGCAGCCCGGCCGTGAACTCCAGATCCACGGCAGCGCCCGGCTCGCCCAGTCGCTGCTCGCGGCGGGCCTCGTCGACGAGCTGCGCCTCGCGATCGCCCCGGTCGTGGTGGGCCGGGGCCGCCGCCTGTTCCCGGAAGGCGGCGCCCCGGCGGGCCTGCGCCCCGTCAGTCAGCGCTCCACGAAGGGCGGCCTGTCCGTGCACGTCTTCGAACCGGCGGGGCTGCCCGCGTACGGGGTGTACGAGGGTTAGTACCGCCTAGAACAGTGCGGCATCGCGGTCGGCTGCGTGCGGGCGCTCGAAGTCCAGCAGGCGGCGCTTGCGGTCGAGGCCGCCGCCGTAGCCGGTCAGGTCGCCGTTGGCGCCGATGACGCGGTGGCAGGGGACGATGACGCCGATGGGGTTCTTGCCGTTGGCGAGGCCGACGGCCCGGGAGGCGTTCGGCTTTCCGAGCGCGTCGGCCAGCTCCCCGTACGTGCGGGTCTCGCCGTACGGGATCCGCT
This sequence comes from Streptomyces fractus, assembly GCF_049844455.1. Classification (NCBI taxonomy): domain Bacteria; kingdom Bacillati; phylum Actinomycetota; class Actinomycetes; order Kitasatosporales; family Streptomycetaceae; genus Streptomyces; species Streptomyces fractus. The sequence continues at coordinate 2,260,040 of NZ_JBMYHI010000002.1, forward strand.
GGAGCCGCTCCCAGACCGAGCGCTGGAACGGGGTGCCGGCGGTCAGGTCGAGCGGCAGGTCGAACTGCGTCAACTCGCCCTGAAAATAGGCGTTCAGCTGGTCGATGACCGGGCCGAAGGGGCGCTCGTCGCGGCCACCGAAGGTCTCGTCGGCGGGGCGGTGCCGCTGGCCCGCCATGTAGAGGCCGGAGAGTGTGCCATCGGTGGCCACGAGGGTGAGGGGGCCGTAGGGGCTGTCGATCACGGTGTGGTTCTTCTGTGCGTGCATGACGTGTATCCCTTACGCGGGGAGGAAGTTGATCGGGTGGCTGTCGGTCGCCCACAGGTACTGGGTCGCGTACGCGCGCCAGGGCCGCCACGCCGCCGCCCTCGCGGTCAGCGCCGCCGGGGTGTGGGGCAGGCCCAACTCCTGGGCGGCGCGGCGCATTCCGAGATCGGTGGGGAGGAACGCGTCCGGGTCGCCGAGGGCCCGCATGGCGATCGCCTCGATGGTCCAGGGGCCGAAGCCGGGCAGTTCGGCGAGCCGGGCCCGGGCCGCTTCCCAGTCCGACTCGGGTCCCAACACCAGTTCCTCGTCCGCCAGTTGGCGTACGAAGGTGGTGAGGGTCGTGCGGCGGCTGCGGGGCAGCGCGAGCGACTCCGGGTCGAGCGAGGCGAGCGCCGCCGGTGAGGGGAAGAGGTGGGTGAGGCCGCCCTCGGGGTCGTCGACGGGTTCGCCGTGGGCGAGGACCAAGCGGGCGGCGTGGGTGCGGGCGGCCGCGGTGGAGACCTGCTGCCCGAGCACCGCGCGTACGGCGAACTCGGCCTCGTCGACGGTGCGCGGCACCCTGCGGCCCGGCGCCTTGTCGACGAGCGGGGCGAGCAGCGGATCGGTGCGCAGCTGCTCGTCCACGGCGACCGGGTCCGCGTCCAGGTCCAGCATGCGGCGGCAGCGGCTGATGGCCACGGTGAGGTCGCGCTGGTCGGTGAGGATCAGGCGGCAGGCGATGTGCGTGGAACCGGCGACACCCGGTGGGGTGAGTGTCGCGATGCCGTGGCCGTGCGGCAGGCGGAGGGTGCGGCGGTAGGAGCCGTCGCGCCACTCCTCCACGCCGGGTACGGCGGTCGCGGCGAGGTGGCCGAAGAGGTTGTCGGGGTTGAGGGGTGCGCGGAACGGGAGGCGGAGGTCGATCGCGCCGGCCACGGTGTCCGCGTTCCGCTGCGGCCTGCGGGCGCGCAGTTCGCCTGGGGAGAGGGCGTAGACCTCACGCACTGTGTCGTTGAACGTGCGGATCGAGGCGAAGCCGGACGCGAACGCGACGTCCGAGAACGGCAGTTGGGTGGTTTCGATGAGGAGCCGTGCCGTCTGGGCGCGCTGGGCGCGGGCCAGGGCGAGCGGGCCCGCGCCCAGCTCGGCGAGGAGCTGCCGCTCGATCTGGCGGGAGCTGTAGCCGAGGCGGCGGGCGAGCCCGGGGACGCCCTCGCGGTCCACGACGCCGTCGCCGATGAGGCGCATGGCGCGGGCGGTGAGGTCGGCGCGCTGGTTCCACTCCGGTGAGCCGGGGCTGGTGTCGGGGCGGCACCGCTTGCAGGCCCGGAATCCGGCCTGCTGGCAGGCGGCGGCGCTGGGGTAGAACCGCATGTTGCGCGGCTTGGGCGGCACGACCGGGCAGCCGGGGCGGCAGTAGATGCGGGTGGTCACCACAGCGGTGAAGAAGACTCCGTCGAAGCGGGTGTCCTTGGCCTGCACGGCGCGTACGCAGCGATCGGTGTCGGTGTGCATGTCTTTAGGATCGGGCAAGGTGGGGCGCTTGGCTGGCGAGAATGCGACATTGACGTCGACCGGTCCTACGCCTCGGGGCTCCGCCCCGGACCCCGCTGCTCAATCGCCGCAGGGGCTTGAATTTGCCCGCTCATCGCTGAAATCTTCTGATTGCGCTCGCTCAAAAGCCTCTCGTGCCCCGTCGTCGAAGAGTACGAAGCGGATCTCCTGTACCGACGTGGGTGTCGTGCGGGCCGTCTCCACCGCGATCCGTGCCCCGTCGTTGAGCGGCCACCCGTAGATGCCCGTGGAGATCGCCGGGAACGCCACCGTCCGCGCGCCCAGCTCGTCCGCCACCCGCAAGGATTCGCGGTAGCAGGAGGCCAGCAGGTCGGAGCGGTCCTCCGTCGTCGACCAGCGGGGGCCCACCGTGTGGATGACGTGGCGCGCCGGGAGGCGGCCCGCCGTCGTCGCGACCGCCTGGCCCGTGGGCAGGCCCTTGCCGTACTGGGAGGCCCGTAGGGCACGGCACTCGGCGAGGATCTCGGGGCCGCCGCGCCGGTGGATCGCGCCGTCCACTCCCCCGCCGCCCAACAGTGAGGAGTTGGCCGCGTTGACGATCGCGTCCACCTCCTGTTCGGTGATGTCGCCCTGGACCAGCACGAGTTGGGCACTCATGACGCGCGCAGCCTCCTCCACACCGCCTTCGCGGCGTTGTGCCCCGACATGCCGTGGACGCCCGGTCCCGGCGGGGACGCCGACGAGCAGATGTACACGGCGGGGTGCGGGGTGGTGTACGGGGACAGGGAGAGCTTGGGGCGCAGGAGCAGTTGGAGGCCGCTGGCCGCGCCGGAGGCGATGTCGCCGCCCACGTAGTTCGCGTTGCGGACCGCGAGTTCGGGTGGGCCCGCTGTCGCGCGCGCGAGGATCAGGTCCCTGAACCCCGGTGCGAAGCGCTCCAGTTGGCGCTCGATGGCGTCGGTGAGGTCGCCGTCCCAGCCGTTCGGCACGTGCCCGTACGCCCAGAACGTGTGCTTGCCCGCGGGGGCGCGCGTGGGGTCGGCGACGGTCGGCTGCACCGTGATGAGGAACGGCGCCTCGGGGCCGCGGCCCTCGCGGGAGGCGGCGTGCAGCGCCTTGGAGATGTCCGAGCGGTACGGGCCGACCTGCACCGTCCCGGCGGTGCGCGCCTCCTTGGCGGTCCACGGCACCGGACCGTCGAGCGCGTAGTCGACCTTGAAGACGCTCGCCCCGTACCGGAAACGTTCGTAATAGCGGCCGAGCCCGGCGATCCTGGCGACGGCCGTCGGTGACGTGTCGAAGATGTAGGCGCGGGCGGGCGGCAGGTCGTCGAGCCGCTTCACCTCGTAGTCGGTGTGGACGGCGCCGCCGAGGTCCCTCAGGTACGCGGCGAGCGCGTCGGAGATCGCCTGGGAGCCGCCGCGGGCGACGGGCCACCCGCGCGCGTGGGCTGCCAGGGCGAAGACGAGGCCGATCGCGGACGTGGCGAAGCCGGACAGCGGCGCGATGACGTGGGCGACGAGGCCCGAGAGCAGGGCGGGCGCCTTCTCGTCGCGGAAGCGGCGCATCAGCCACGTCGACGGCGGCAGGCCGACGAGGCCGAAGCGGGCGAGGGTGACCGGGTCGCGGGGCAGCGCGCTGAGCGGCAGCGACATGAAGTCGCGGACCAGGGTGTCCCAGTGCGGCAGCAGGGGTTCGATCAGGCGGCGGTACGCGCCCGCGTCGCGCGGGCCGAACGACGCGGCGGTCTCGGCGACGGACCGCGACAGCGTCGCCGCCGTGCCGTCGGGGAACGGGTGCGCCATCGGCAGTTCGTGGTGGACCCAGTCGAGTCCGTAGCGCTCCAGTGGCAGGTCCCTGAACGCCGGGGAGTTGACGCCCAGGGGGTGCGCGGCCGAGCACGGGTCGTGGCGGAAGCCGGGGAGCGTCAGCTCCTCGGTGCGTGCGCCACCGCCCACCGTGCCCTCGGTCTCGAACACGGCGACGGAGAATCCGCGCCTGGCCAGCTCAACGGCTGCGGTCAGCCCGTTCGGCCCCGCACCCACCACGACGGCATCGAGCATCGACGGCACCTTCGGACTCCTTTGTCAGCCGATGGCCACTGCCCGCACAGGATATGCCGGGCCACCGACAGCGCCGGTCCGCGGGTCAGCCCGCCAGCAGACCCGCCACCCGTCGCGTGGTGGCCGCGTCCCGGGCCGCCGCGAACGGCAGCGCGTTCCCGCCGCGGATCGAGAACGGGATCCCGTCACGCGTGAGGTGCGCCCCGCCGGCCTCCTCGACCAGGAGAATTCCGGCCGCGTGGTCCCAGGCCAGCTCCCAGCCGAACGCGATCGCGTCGACGGTGCCGCGGGCGATGCCCAGGTACTCCAGACCCGCCGAACCGCAGGGGCGCGGCGCGACGCCGTCCGTCCACAGGCCGAGCAGGGAGCGCTTCTGTTCGTCGGTCGTGAAGTCGGGGTGCGAGGTCGCGACGCGCAGGTCTGTGCCGGCCGCCTGGGGCCCGGCGTGCAGCACCTCGCCGTTGAGCCGCGCGCCCCGGCCGCGGACCGCCACGGCCATCTCGCCGAGCGCGGGCGCGTACGTCCAGGAGGCGAGCACCACGCCGTCGAGCGCGAGGGCGACGAGGGTGCAGAAGCCGGGGTCGCCGTGCACGAACTGGCGGGTGCCGTCGACCGGGTCGACGATCCACACCGGGGCGGAGCCCTGGATCGCCTCGTAGGAGCTCGGGTCGGCCGCGACCGCTTCCTCGCCGACCACGACGGAGCCGGGCAGGAGGGCGGCGAGCTCGCGGGTGAGGTGCTCCTCGGCGCGCTTGTCGGCGACGGTCACGAGGTCGTGCGGCGCGCTCTTCTCCTCGATCTCGCTGGCGTCGAGCTGCCGGAAGCGCGGGGTGATCTCGGCGGCCGCCGCGGCGCGGACGATGTCCTCGACAGCGGTCAGGAGCTTGTGGTTGATGTGCGTGCTCAGGAAGTCTTCCTGGCACTTCTTGTCCTTTGCGTTCGGAAAGTCTTCGATGCTTTCCGTCTTCGTTTCGATCATGACTCCATGGAAACACACCCCACTGACAGCGCCCCCACGGCAGATGAACGGGACGTGGCCCCCGGATGATTTCCGGGGGCCACACTCGGCGTGACCGGTCAGCGACCGACCGCGTAGCCCTGCATGCCGCGCGGGTTCGCCGCGGCCGACAGGACGCCGGTGCGCGGGTCGCGGGCGACGGCGCACAGGCGGCCCTCGGACCAGGCGTCGCCGACGGTCACGTCGTGGCCGCGGCGGCGCAGCTCGGCGACGACCTCCGCGTCCATGCGGGACTCGACGGTGACCGAGCCGGGACGCATGCCGCGCGGGAAGAAGGAGCCGGGGAACGAGTCGTTGTGCCAGTTCGGGGCGTCGATGGCGCCCTGCAGGTCGAGCCCGCCGCGCACCGCCCCGCGCAGCGCCACCGCCAGGAAGAAGTGCACCTGCCACTGGTCCTGCTGGTCGCCGCCGGGCGTGCCGAAGGCCATCACCGGGACGCCGTCCTTGAGGGCGAGGGACGGGGTCAGCGTCGTGCGGGGGCGCTTGCCGGGCGTGAGCGAGTTCGGCAGGCCCTCCTCCAGCCAGGTCATCTGGAGGCGGGTGCCGAGCGGGAAGCCGAGCTCGGGGACGACCGGGTTGGACTGGAGCCAGCCGCCGGAGGGCGTGGCGGCGACCATGTTGCCCCAGCGGTCGACGATGTCGATGTGGCAGGTGTCACCGCGGGTGGTGCCGTTCGCGGACACCTCCTCGTCCGAGGAGGACTTCTGCACCGTGGGCTCGCCGGCGCCCGCGACGCCCATCGCGTCGAAGCCCTCCTCGCCGGAGGCGACCGCGTGGGCGTGCGCGCTCAGGCGCGGCTCGGCGCCGAGCGGGCTGCCCGGACGCAGCTCGTGGGAGGCCTTCTCGGGGTCGATCAGGGCGCGGCGCGCGGCGTTGTACTCGTCCGACAGCAGGGCGTCCACCGGCACGTCGGCCGCGTCGCCGTACCAGGCCTCGCGGTCCGCCATCGCGAGCTTGCAGCCTTCGATCAGGAGGTGGACGTAGTCCGCCGACCCGTAGGCGGGCAGCTCGGGCGGCAGCACGGCGAGCTGCTGGAGGAAGGCGGGGCCCTGGCTCCAGCCGCCGGCCTTGCACAGCGTCCAGCCGTTCCAGTCGTACGTCGCCGGGGCCTCGTAGGAAGCCGACCAGGACGCGAGGTCCTCGGCGGTCAGCGTGCCGACGTGCCGCTCGCCGCTGGTGTCCTTCGTGGGCCGCTGCGACTGGCGGACCAGGGCCTCGGCGATGAAGCCCTCGCGCCACAGCTTCCGGGCGGCCTCGATCTGGGCCGCACGATCGGCGCCGCCGGCGTCCTCGGACTCGGCTATGACCCGCTTCCAGGTGGCGGCGAGCTGGGGGTTGCGCAGCAGTTCGCCGGGCTTGGGGGACTTGCCGTCGACGAGGTAGACCTCGGCCGACGACGGCCACTCGGTCTCGAAGAGCTCGCGCACGGTCTCGACGGTCTCGCCGACGCGCTCCACGGGCGCGTGCCCGTCCTCGGCGTACCCGATGGCGTACTTGAGGACGTCGGCGAGGGTCTTGGTGCCGTGGTCCTTCAGGAGGAGCATCCACGCGTCGAACGCGCCGGGGACCGCGGCCGCGAGGGGTCCTGTGCCGGGGACGAGGTCCAGGCCCAGGGACTTGTAGTGCGCGACGGTGGCACCGGCCGGCGCCCCGCCCTGCCCGCACAGCACCCGCACCTCTCCCCCGGTCGGCGCGAGGATGATCGGCACCTCGCCGGCGGGACCGTTCAGGTGCGGCTCCACGACGTGCAGCACGAAGCCGGCGGCGACGGCGGCGTCGTAGGCGTTGCCGCCGTCCTCCAGGACCGCCATCGCGGACTGGGAGGCGAGGTAGTGCGTGGAGGACACCATGCCGAAGGTGCCCTGGAGGGTCGGGCGGGTGGTGAACAAGGAGGCTCCTAGCTGGTGGCGGTGCGGGTTTCCGGGATCGTACGAGACGCTGCCGACAGCTCGTCCGGCGGCGCTGCCGCGTCCGGGGCCGTGCCGTCGTCCGCGACGAGGTGGCAGGAGACCTCCCGGCCGCCCGCCGCGCTGTCAAAGGTCCGCAGCAACGGCACTTCGGTGCGGCAGCGGTCGACGGCGAGCGGGCAGCGCGTGTGGAAGCGGCACCCGGCCGGCGGGGCGAGCGGGCTGGGCAACTCGCCGCTGAGGACGATGCGTTCGCGGCTGCGCTGCGTGGTCGGGTCCGGGACGGGCGCGGCCGAGAGCAGCGCCTGCGTGTAGGGGTGCTTCGGGTCCGCGAACAGCTCGCGCGTGGGCGCCTGTTCGACGATCTGGCCGAGGTACATGACGGCGATCCGGTCGGCGAGGTACTCGACGGCCGCGAGGTCGTGCGTGACGAACAGGCAACCGAAACCGCGGTCGCGTTGCAGGTCGGCGAGGAGGTTGAGGACCGAGGCCTGCACGGACACGTCGAGCGCGGAGGTCGGCTCGTCGGCGATCAGCAGATCCGGCTCGACGGACAGCGCGCGGGCGATGGAGATGCGCTGGCGCTGGCCGCCGGAGAGCTCGTGCGGATGCCGGTCGGCGTGCTCGGGGCGCAGCCCTACCTGGTCGAGGAGTTCGGCCACACGCGCGCGTGCCGCCTCGCCCTTCGCGATGCCGTGCAGCTTGAGCGGCTCGGCGATGATCTGGCCGACCGTCATCCGCGGGTCGAGCGAGGACGACGGGTCCTGGAAGACCAGGTGGAAGTCCTTGCGCAGCGGCCGCAGGGCGCGCCGGGACATGGTGGTCACGTCGGTGCCGTTGACGCGCACGGTGCCGCCGGTGGGCTCGTCGAGGCGGACGGCGCAGCGTCCTACGGTCGACTTGCCGCTGCCGGACTCGCCTACGAGGCCGACGACCTCGCCGCGGCCGACGGTCAGGGTGACGCCGTCGGCGGCGCGGACGGTGCCGGTGGCGCCCGCGAAGTGGCGTTCCAGGTCGACCAGTTCAAGGACCGGGGAGCTGTTCTCAGGACTCATGACGCGGTCTCCTGGAGGGTGTGCGGGTGCCAGCAGGCGGCGCGGTGCGGGGCGCCTGCCCCGGCGTCCGCGGCGACGGCCTTGAGGCCGGGACGGCTCGACGTACAGGTGTCGTCGGCGCGAGCGCAGCGCGGCGCGAACGTGCAGGCGTCGGGCTGGGAGTCGAGGCTCGGCACGAGGCCCGGGATCTCGGGGAGCCGCCGCTTGCCCTCGCCGCCGGGGCGCAGCACTGCGGAGAGCAGCCCGCGCGTGTACGGGTGGCGGGGGTCGGCGAACAGCTCGTGCACCGGCGCCTGTTCGACCGGGCGGCCCGCGTACATGACGAGCACCCGGTCGGCGGTGTCGGCCACGACGCCGAGGTCGTGCGTGATGAGGACGATGGCGGTGCCGAGCCGCTCGCGCAGCGACTGAAGCACCTCCAGGATGCCCGCCTGCACGGTGACGTCGAGCGCGGTCGTCGGCTCGTCGGCGATGAGGACCGCCGGGTCGCAGGCCACCGCGATGGCGATCATGACGCGTTGGCGCATGCCGCCGGACAGCTGGTGCGGGTACTCGTCGACGCGCTCGGCCGGGGCGGGGATGCCCACGAGGTCGAGGAGTTCGACGGCACGCGCGCGTGCCTGCTTCTTGTTCAGGCCCTGGTGGCGGCGGAGCACTTCGCCGATCTGCCGCCCGATGGTGAGCACCGGGTTCAGGGACGTCATCGGCTCCTGGAAGATCATCGCGATCTCGTTGCCGCGGATCTTCCCGTACGCCTTGTCGTCCGCGCCCGCGAGTTCCTTGTCACCGATCCGGACGGATCCCGTGATGTGCGCGGTGGGCGGCAGCAGGCCCATGACGGCCATGGAGGTGACGGACTTGCCGCAGCCCGACTCGCCCACCACGGCGAGCACTTCACCGGCGCGCAGGTCGAAGGAGACCTGGTCGACGGCGTGCACGGTGCGGGTGTCGGAGCGGAAGGAAACGGACAGGTCCCGGACGCTGAGAACGGGTTCTGACGCCGGGGAAACAAGGTCGTTCATCGGGTCGCTCCACGGGGGTCGAGGACGTCGCGCAGGCCGTCGCCGAGCAGGTTGAACGCCAGCGTCGCGGCGACGACCGCGAGGCCGGGGAACACCGCCATCCAGGGCGCGGGCGCGAGGAAGGCCTGGGCGGACGACAGCATCACGCCGAGGGACGGCTCGGGCGGCTGCACACCGAGGCCGAGGAAGCTGAGCAGGGCCTCGCCGATGATGGCGGTGGGGATGCCCACGGTGGCCTGCACGATCAGCGCCGAGGTGGCGTTGGGCAGGATGTGCCGGAACAGGACGGTGCCGTCGCCGCCTCCGTTCGCGACGGCCGCGGCCACGTAGTCCACGTGCTTGAGGCGGAGCGTCTCGGCGCGGGAGATGCGGATGACGGCCGGGATCTGCGAGATGCCGATCGCGATGGTCGCGTTGGTGAGCGAGGGGCCGAGGACGGCGGCGAGGCCGACGGCCAGGACCAGGAACGGGAAGGCGAGCATCGTGTCGGTGACGCGGGAGACCACGCTGTCGGCGACCTTGCCGTAGTACCCGGCGAGCAGCCCGAGCGGGACGCCGATCACGAAGGCGAGGACGACCGCGAGCACGCCGACCTGCATCGAGGCGCGGGCCCCGAACACGACGCGGGACAGCTGGTCGCGCCCGAGGTCGTCGGTGCCCAGCCAGTGCGCCCAGCTCGGCGCGGCGAGCACGTCCCCGAAGTCGGCGCGCGCGGGGTCGTAGGGCGCGACGAGCGGCGCGAACAGCGCGGCGAGCACGAAGATCGCGGCGATGACGGCGCCGGTCATGGCGAGCTTGTTCTTGCGCAGGGCGCGCAGCTTGGCGTTCCCGGCGGCCCGTGCGCGTATTCCTGTGAGGACGAGGGTGGTCACCGGGCACCTCCGAGCCGGATGCGCGGGTCGATGACCGAGTACGCCACGTCGACCAGCAGATTGATGAAGATGTACGCGAACGACGTGCACAGCACCACGCCTTGCAGCGTCGCGTAGTCGCGGGTGAAGACGGCGTCGATGGTGAGCTTGCCGAAGCCGGGGAGCACGAAGATCTGCTCGGTGACGACCGCGCCGGAGATCAGGTGTCCGAGCTGGAGGCCGAGCACGGTGACGACGGTGACGAGCGAGTTGCGCAGCGCGTGCCCGCCGACCACCTCGCGGCGCGAGAGGCCCTTGGCGCGGGCCGTGCGCACGTAGTCCGCGGAGAGCGAGTCGAGCATCGCGGCGCGGGTCTGGCGCATGACGACGGCGGCGAGCCCGGAGCCGAGGACGATCGCGGGCAGCACCATGCGGCGCAGGTTGTCGATCGGGTCGGTGCCGAACGGGACGAAGCCGGAGGCCGCGAAGACCGGCACGGCGATCGCGAAGGCGAGGACCAGGACGATGCCGAGCCAGAACGTCGGCACCGAAAGACCCAGCAGCGCGAGGGCGTTGGCGATCCACTCGGCGCTCTTGCCGCGCCGCACGGCGGCGACGACACCGGCGCCGACACCGAGGACGATCGCCAACAGCAGGGACAGCGCGGCGAGTTCGAGGGTGACGGGCAGCGCCTGCGCGATGGCGTCGGAGACCGGGAGCCCGGTGCGCGAGGAGTTGCCCAGGTCGCCCTGGAGCGCGTGCCCGATGAACCGGCCGTACTGGACCACGATGTTGTCGTCGAGCCCGTACGAGGCGCGGATCGCGGCCAGCGCCTTCGGGCTGCGCTCCTCACCGGCGAGGGCGAGCGCCGGGTCGCCGGGCAGTGCGCGGATGCCGGCGAACACGACGATCGACACGAGGAACATCGTGATGACGGACTGCCGGATGCGGGTCAGCACGTACGCGGCCATCGGATGCCCGGCGAGCAGCCCGGTCTTCTTCAACTGGGGCTTTTTGTCGGCAATGTGAGCGGTCGTCACTTGACGTACCCCGCATCCTTGACTCGGACGAGGCCGTCTCCGTAGACGCGCAGGCCCGCGACGTCCTGCCCGGTGACGACGTAGTTCTTCTGGCGGTAGAGGTAGATCAGGGTGTGCTCGGCGTTCACTTCGCGGATCAGCTCGGCGTAGATCTTGTCGCGTTCGGCGGGGTCGGACTCGGTGCGGCCGCGCTTGATGAGCGCGTCGACCTTGGTGTTCGACAGGCCGTAGGCGTTCATCGCGCCCTTGGTCTGGAGGAAGCTCGCGATGTTGCCGTCCGGGTCGAGGCGCCCGGACCAGCCGCTCTGGAAGGCCTGGTAGTCGCCGTCGTCGGTCTGCTCCAGCATGGTGGCGTACTCGGTGGGGCGCAGGGTCAGGGCGAACCCTGCGTCCTTGACCATGGCCTGGATGATCTGGCCGATCCGGCTCCACTCGGGCGTCGTGGGGATCTTCAGCTCGACGTGCACGGCGCCCTTGACGCCCGCCGCCTTCAGCAGCCGCTTCGCCTTGGGGACGTCGCGCTTCGGGCACTGGGAGGCCTTGACGCCGGGCGCGATCGCGGACGCCGGGGACATCGGGCCGCAGGCGGGCTCGTACATGCCCTGGAACGCGACCTTGTTGATGAGGTCGCGGTCGATGGCCAGCTCGAAGGCCTCGCGGACGCGGACGTCCTTCGCCATCGGGGTGTCGACCTTGCCGGGCGCCTGGCCGAGGCCCTTGACGTTGCCGACGTTGATGCCGATGCCCTGGTAGCCGAGGGAGGGCGAGTTGAAGAGCCGCAGCTTGTTGTCGGTGAGCGCGCTCTTCACGTCGACGGGGACCATCTGGTCGCCGACCTGGACGTCGCCGGAGCGCAGGTTGGCGAGGCGGACGCTGCCGTCGGGGATCGGCTTGTAGATCACCTTGTCCAGGTGGACGTCCTTGGCGTCGTAGTAGTTCGGGTCCTTGGCGACGACGATGCGGTCGCCTCCGACGCGCTCGACGAACCGGTAAGGGCCCACGCAGGACGGGTGGTTGGTGAAGTTCTTGCCGTACTTCTTGAGCGCGGTCGGCGACATCACCATGCCGGAGCGGTCGGCGAGCACCGCGGTCAGCGGCACGTACGGCTGCTTGAGGGTGAGCTCGACGCCGTACGGGCCCGTGGCCCTGGCCGACTTCAGCGGGGTCAGCTCGGTGGCGCGGGCGGAGCCGGACAGGTCGCGGTGGCGCATCAGGGAGGTGACGACGGCGTCGGCGTTCAGCTTGGTGCCGTCGCTGAACTTGGCGTCCTTGCGTACGTCGAAGGTGACGGTGCGGCCGTCCTTGGACACCTTGGGCAGATGGGTCGCGAGCTGCGGGACGACCTTGCCCTGCTCGTCGACGTCGTAGAGCTTCTCGCACATGCCCGCGAAGACGGTGCGGCCCACGAGGGTCTGGGCGAGGGTCGGGTCCAGTTTGTCGGGGTCGGCGTTGAGGGCCACGGTCAGCGTTCCGCCGTCACGGACCGGACGGTTGTCGGCCATCCGCTCCCCGCCCACCTCCGTGGCCGAGGACTGCAGGGAGCCGCAGCCCGACAAAGTGGACATCGCCAGGACAACTGCCGTCACGGCAACCGCTGTTCGGCGCACGAGGGCTTACCTCCGCCAGGGGTGAGGGGTGGGCGATCGGTGAGCGATCAAGGAATACGGCAGAACGTATTTCGCATACAGTCCGCACACAAGAGGGTTGTCCGGATGCCGGACAACCCTTGGTGAAGATTGGATAACCCCAAGCGGCAAATGGGACGCCGCCCTACAGAACGATCCCCATGGATCGGTCAGCGCGCGAAGTCCACCCCCTCCACCTCGCGCAGCTTCCCGAACCGCTCCCTGAGCTCCACGCGCCGCGCCCGGTCCATGGCGAGATTCACCAGCTCGCCCGGATCCTCCTGGAGGTCGTACAGCTCGTGGTCGTTGTCGTCGAAGTCGGCGTCCGGGCCGTAGAGCATCGTGGAGGGCTCGGGCTTCGCGCCCAGGTCGGCGGGGAGCCCGCCGCCGACGCCGAAGTAGCGGGCGTACTTGAACCGGCCGTCGAACATGCCACGCACCGCGTAGCGCGTCCGCTGGATCGCACGGGTGTGCGTGGCCTCGTGCGCGAACAGCACGTACTCGCGCACCGACGCCCGCGGGTCCCGGAACACGGGCGTGAGGTCCACGCCGCGGAACGAGTCGGGCGCGGGCACCCCCGCGAGCGCGCAGATCGTCGAGGCGAGGTCGACGTGCGAGGCGAGGGAATCGCTGACCGTGCCGGGCCGGGTCGTCCCCGGCACCTTCACGTAGCAGGGCACGCGCATGATCTCGTCGTAGACGAACGGCCCCTTGGAGCGCAGGCCGTGGCCGCCGCACATGTCGCCGTGGTCGGACGTGAAGATGACGACCGTGTCATCCCAGCCACCGGACTCCTCCAGCGCGCCGAGCACCTTGCCGAGGGACGCGTCGGCGAGGCGGTGCAGCTGGGCGTAGTAGTCGAGCTGGCGCAGCCACGCGCCCTTGTCGGCCGGGTCGATGTACCCCCACAGGCCGTGCTGCTGGTCGTGGCGCCACTGCCGCTGGGTGTCCGGCTTGGTGTGCAGATCGTCGTCGAAGTTGCCGGGCAGCTCGCTGAACACCTCGTCGTAGAGCTGCTCGTACGGCGGGACGGCCTGCCCGCCGCCCCAGTCGCCGTCGAGGAACTGGCGGACGAACTCCATCGTCCGGGGGTGCGCGCGCTGGTACTCGGGCTGGTCGATCGGATACCACATCACGTCGTGCGGGTTGACGAGCGCGACGGTGAGGAACCAGGGCTCGGGCGAGTCCGCGTTCCGGCGCAGCCAGTGCGCCGCGTTGTTCGCGATGACCGGGTCGAAGTGCACTCCGGTGCCCGCGAGGCCCATGAAGTGGTGGTCGTTGCCGTCCCAGTCCCCGTAGCCGTACGCCTCCATGTCGGGCCGCGCCGAGCGGGACAGGTGCCACTTGCCGATGTACGAGGACCGGTAGCCGGCTCCCCGCAGCGCGGCGCCGACGGTGGTGACGGAGGGGTCGAGCTCCGGCTGCCAGGGGAAGATGACGTTCTCGGCGACCTGGTGCTGGGTGACGTACTGGCCGGTCATCATCGTGGCGCGCGAGGGCGAGCAGGGCGAGGAGTGCGTCCAGTAGTTCGTGAACTCCAGCCCTTCGGCCAACAGCCGCTCACGCCAGGGGAGTTCGACCGTTACGGGGAGCCAGTCACGCTGGCGCTCCTGGTCGGAGACGATGAGGAGAATGTTGGGCCGGTGAGCTTTCTGCATGTCAACCATCCTTGTTCGCAAGGGCGTTGGTCATGGAGCGGCCTCGACGGGTCCGGTCTCGCGCGCGGCGGCGCCCACGCCACCGGTCGCCGGGGTCCGCCCGTGCCGCATGAACGCGGCGACGAGCAGTGCCATGGCGGCGAAGCCCGCCGCCACCAGGAACGCGGAGACGTAGCCCGGCTCGGCGTAGAGGATCTTGTCGCCTGCCGCGGATCCGTCGAGGACGTGCTGGGCGAGTACGGCGCCGAGGACGGTGACACCGGTGGCGTTGCCGAGGTTGTTGGCGACGCCCATCATCCCGGCGCCGACCCCGGTGTGTGTCGCTGGCACGGCCTCCACGACGAGGTTCGACACGGACACGAAGAAGAAGCCGAAGCCGACGCCCGCGAACAGGGCCGCGAGCAGGATGTGCCACACCTGTGTGTGCAGTACGGACAGCAGCGTGGCGCCCGTGGCGAGGCAGCCGAGGGCGATCAGCAAGCCGGTGCGCGGGGCGTGCCGGCGCGCGAGCAGCCCGCCGAGCGGACCGCCCGCCGCGCTCAACAACCCTTGCGGGACAAGGAAGATGGCGACACCGAGCGGCGCCATGCCGAGCCCGAACCCGGTGTCCTTCGGTGTCTGCACGAGCTGCGGCAGCGTGAGCGCCTGGCCGCCGATCGCGACGGAGCCGCCGAACGCGGCGAGCAGCGTCCAGCGCAGCCCGGGCCCCGCGAGCAGCCGCAAATCGATCAGCGGATACGCGGCACGCAGCTCGCACACCACGAACAGGGCGAGCAGCACGCACGCGCCGACGGCCACCGCGACCAGCCGGGCCGAGCCCCACCCCCACCGGCCACCCTGCCCCACCGCGAGCAGCACTCCCGCGGCGCCGCAGCCGAAGAGCAGTCCCCCGGCGACGTCCACGCGCCGCCGCAGCCGCACCCCCGACTCCGGGAACGTGACGACCACGAGCGGCGTGAGCACCACCGCGTACAGCACGCAGAACCAGAAGATCGCGCGGAAGCCGAAGGCCTGCGTGAGCGCCCCGCCGACGACCGGGCCCACGATGACGCTGAGCCCGATGCCGGTGGTGATCGCGCCCATCGCCACCGGCACGAGGCGCACCGGGAACACATCGCGGATCAGCCCGTACGCGGCCGGGGCGATCACCATCGCGACGCCCTGCACCGCCCGCCCCGCGAGGAAGACCGGGAAGTTCGGCGCGAGCGCGCACACCAGCGAGCCGACCGCGAAGGCGCCCGCCGCGCACACGATCACCCGCCTCTTGCCGTGCCCGTCGGCGACCTTGCCGAGCAGCGGCTGCGCCACCACCCCGACGAGGCTCACGACGGTGAGCGTCCAGCCGATCGACGGAGTGCGGAACTCGGCCGCCATGTGCGTCAACGCCGGGTAGACCAGGGCGAGTTCGAGCGCGACGACCTCGGTGAGCAGGATCAGCGGGACGAGCCGCAGGACGTACGCGGCGGGCCGGCGGCCTTCAAGTCGGGACGTGTCGGTCACGCAGCCGTCTTAACGCGCTTGCGTTAAACAAGCAAGACAACCGACACTCTTCGCCATGGCCCCCGCGAACACGAACACGAACGGAACACGACGCCGCCTCATCGACGTGGCGGAGCGACTCTTCGCCGAACAAGGCATCCACGCCACGTCACTTCGGGAGATCGCCGCGGCGGCGGACCAGCGCAACACGTCCGCGGTCGCCTATCACTTCGGTACGAAACGGGGGCTGGTCGACGCCATCTACGAGGAACGGCTCACCGTCACGACGGCGCGTCAGCTGGAGTTGCTGGAGGCGATCGACGCTCAGGGCCGGGGCAGGGAACTGCGGGCGCTCACCGGGGTGTTGGTGCGCCCGATGGTCGAACGCCTGGAGGACCCCGAGCGGCCCAGCTGGTTCCTGCGGTTCGTCGTCAACGCCATGTACGTCGAGGGCATCGCGCCGAACGACCTCAGGGCACACCCCTGGACGCGCGGTCTGCTGCGGCTGCACTCCCGGATCACGCACTGCATGCCCGAACTCCCGGACCGCGTAAGGGAGAACCGGTGGGACTTCTTCATCGGACTACTGCTGCACACCCTCGCGCAGCGGGAGCGGGTGCTTCAGGCCGGAGCCGCCCCCGGGGATCAGCGTCTGCTCGCGGCCGACCTCGTCGACGCGGGGGTGGCGGTGCTCACTGCCGAGGTGTCGAGCTCCCCGTGGTGATCAGCTGATCAGCTGTCGACCCAGCCGTGCTTGCGCCCGCTCTGCACCAACTCCCGGCGGATCGCCAGGATCTGTTCACCCGTCAGCGAGGGCGCCGAGCGCAGCAGCAGCTCCGTGACCTCGTTCGTGAACTCGTCGACGCGCAGCACATCGCAGAGCACGTCGTCGCCCTCGGCCGCGTGCCGGCCGGGCGCCGGGGCCGAGGCCCCCTCGGCGAGCTGCACCGACGAGGCCTTGGGGCCGCGGTCGCCCTCCTCGATGTCGAACGACACCTTGAGGCCCGTGCGGATGTACGACTCGGGGATCAGGAGGTCGTTCACATGCAGGAAGACGTCCTCGCCGCCGTCGTCCGGCGCGATGAACCCATAACCACGCGCGCCGTCGAAGCGCACCACACGACCAGCTACCACGCCGACCCCCAACCACCTCGGCGGACCCGGTGCCCGCAGCCTCCAACAACGTTTGCGGATCCTACCGGTCCGCCCCACGGATCCCGCGGACCCTCCGGTCCGACGCCCCAGCGTGATGTCACAGTGACGGAAGTGGCGGTATCCGCACACAGCAACTCATGTGAGACTGGCGTCCCCCGCCCGCCCTGACGTAAGGGACGTACGCCGTGCGTTCTCTCCCGCTCCCGGTCACCCTGACCGCCCGCCTGCTGCCCGTCGCCGTGCTCGCCTGCGCGGGCTGGGCCTACTCGGGCCCCATGGCGGAGCAGTCCGCGAGCAAGGACCACTCCGAGTCGGCGCCGCAGTCGTCCTCGGCGCCCGACAAGCCCGGTGAGGCCGTGGCCTCGAAGACTTATCCGAAGCCGCCGGCTCCCTGCGAGGCGCTGCCCGCCTCCACGATCAAGTCCCTCGTGCCGGACGCCAAGACGGCCGGCAAGGAGCTGTCCGCCACCGACGAGTCGGTCCGCCGCGGCTGCTCGTGGAGCGCCCTGAAGGGGTACGACTACCGCTGGCTCGACGTCTCCTTCGAGGTGAAGGACTCCGACGACCTGGCGAAGAAGGCGTTCGCGGCCGGGGACGGCGAGAAGCGGAACAGCCCGCTCAAGGGCCTCGGGGACGAGGCGCGTGTGACGAGCTCGCTCACGACGAAGGACAAGCAGGACACCCGCGAGTCCGTCGTGACGGTCCGCGCGGGGAACATGCTGCTGACCGTCACCTACAACGGCAGCGACTTCGAGACGAAGCACGCGCCGTCGAACGACACCGTGATCAGAGGAGCCCGCAAGGCCGCCGGGGACGCGGCGGCCTCGCTCGGCAAGGGCTCCTGACTCAGCCCTGGCGCGGCGGCCAGTTCTTGAACCGCTTGGGGCGCGGCGGCGCGTACGTGCGCACCTTCGACGTGCTCAGGCCCATCCGTACGAGCGACTCGGCCACGGTCACGGCCGCCGCGACCCCGTCGACGACGGGCACGCCCGTGCGCGCCTTGACCTCGTCGGCGAGGCCCGCCATGCCGCCGCAGCCCAGGCAGATGACCTCGGCCCGGTCGTCCTCCACGGCGCGCGCGGACTGCTCGACGATGGCCTTGACGGCGGCGTCCGGGTCGCGTTCGAGGTCCAGGACGGCGAGGCCACTGGCGCGTACGGAGGCCAGGCGGTCGGTGAGCCCGGCCAGCTTGAGGCGGTCCTCGATGAGCGGCACGGCCCGGTCGAGCGTGGTGACCACGGAGTACTTGTGGCCGAGGTACATCGCCGTACTGGCCGCGGCCTCGGTGATGTCGACGACCGGGACGTCGAGGAGTTCCTGGAGGCCCTCGCGGCCGTGCTCGCCGTAGCCCGCCTGCACGACGGCGTCGAAGGGCTCCGGGTAGGCGCGGACCGTCTCCATGACGGCGATCGCGGCCAGGTAGCTCTCGTAGTTGCCCTCGCAGGAGTCGGGGCCGAACGCCGGGGTGAGCGGCACGATCTCGGTGCCGGGCGAGGCGACGGCCCTGGCCTGCGCGCCGATGCTCTCGGTCATGTCCTCGGTGGTGTTGACGTTGCAGACGAGAATGCGCATGGCGGGCGACCGCTTTCTTCTTGTTGTGCTTCGAGGTGGTGCGGGAGCGGGGTCAGGCGGCCGGGACCGCGATCTCCTCGCCGTCCTTGTCGTTCGCGATACGGCTGCGGTCCGCGAGGACAACGTAGAGCAGCGCGGCGAGGCCGGCGCCGATGAACCAGGAGAAGCCGGAGAGCGTCTTGAACGCGGGCACGAGGGCGATCACGACCGCGACGGCGGCGGACGGGGCGAACGCGCCGACGGCCCGCAGGTGGAACCCGGAGCGGTAGTGGTAGTCGCCGTCGGCGGCGTCGGTGTAGAGGTCGGGGACGTTGACCCGCGTCTTGCGGACGAGCCAGTAGTCGGCCATCACGACACCGAAGGCGGGGCCGAGCAGCGCGCCGAGCCCGCCGAGGAAGTAGTTCACGACGGTCGGGCTGTTGTAGAGGTTCCACGGGAGGATGACGAGGCCGATGACGGCGCTGACGATCCCGGCCTTGCGGAAGTCGAGCTTCCGCGGGAACAGGTTGACCAGCGCGTAGACGGGCGCGACGAAGTTCGCGAGCAGATTGACCGCGATGGTCAGGACGATGAAGGCGAGCGAGGCGAGGACCATCAGCGGGGTGCTCGGGATGGTCGCGACGATGTCCTCGGGGCCGGAGATGACCGCACCGTTGATCTTGAACTGGCCGCCGGAGAGCACGACGACGATGCCGGCGAAGAACAGCATGTTGAGCGGGATGCCGACCAGGTTGCCCGCGACGATGGCGCGCCGGCTCTTCGCGGAGCGGGTGAAGTCGCAGAAGTTCAGGACGAACGTGCCGTAGATGACGACCCACAGCGCGGCGGACTCGAGGATCTGCCGCCAGGCGTCGAGCCCGGTGGGCGCGGAGCCGGTGGAGACCGCGATGGACATGTCCGACTTGACGAAGATCCAGGCGGCGAGCGCGCACATCGTGATGAGGATGGTGGGCGCGGCGAACGCCATGTACTTGCGGATGAGTTCCATGCCGTAGCTGACGATCACGACCTGGACGACCCACAGGATCAGGAAGGTGATCCAGCCGAGGGTGGACAGGCCCAGGATCGAGTTGTGGTCGAGCGAGGCGGCGCCGGGCGCCAGCTTCTTGATGACGGCGCCGAGCACGGACGCGGCGAGATACGTCTGGATGCCGAACCAGGCGATGGCGACGGCCCCGCGCACGGCGGCGGGGATCTGCGCGCCGCGAATGCCGAAGGCGATCCGGCTCATCACCGGGAAGGGAACGCCGGTCTTCTGGCCCATGTAGCCGGACAGCGTGAGGAGTCCGAAGAGCAGCGCGGAGGCGACCGCGAAGGCGATCAGGATCTGCCAGACGCTGAGCCCGAGCGCGAACAGGCCCACGGCGAACGCGTAGTTGCCCAGGCTGTGCACGTCGTTGCCCCACAGGGTGAAGACGTTGTACGCGCCCCAGCGGCGCCCCTCCTTCTTGGTGGGGGCCAGATCGGGACTGTAGAGACCCGGACTGGTGCGGGCGGGCCCGTCGACACCGGCGGTGGGGGTCTGTTCGTGCACGGCAGCCATGACGCGCTCCTGGATGTCCACGTTTTCCGCGATGAGGAACTTTGTTTCCTCTTGGCGGGAAAACGCTACGGGCCAGTTTTGCGGTAATCAATAGGTGTACGCGAAGAAAACACCGATTCCTCACGGGCGAACTGGCTGCCCAAATCGGGCATTTGGCGAGCGAGCGCACACGCGACGGACCCGCACTCCCGATTTGGTATACCAAACCTGATGGAGTGCGGGTCCGTCAATGAGCCAGGTCACAGAAGCCGGGTGCAGGAGCCGGGTCAGTCCCGGCGCCGCCCCGCCATCAACACCGTGTACAGCACGAGCGACGCGGTGAGGCCCACGGCCCAGCCGTAGTCGGCCAGCGGTTTGAGGAAGGGGATCAGACCGTCCACCGGGAACGGGCCCGCCTTCTCGCCCTTCGCGTTCAGCGTCGAGTACGAGCCGCCGACGGCCAGCACGCCGCCGACCACGAAGACGAGGACGGCCCGCCAGTTCCAGCCGCCGCGGTACCAGTAACGCCCGCCCCGCACATACAGATCGGCGAGGTGCAGCACCGTCCGCCGCACGATCCAGTAGTCGGCGATCAGGATGCCCGCGACCGTGCCGAGCAGACCGCCGACGACGCCGAGCCACGTGAAGATGTACAGCTCAGGCGTCGACGTCAGCTTCCACGGCATGACGAGGACCCCGACAACTCCCGTGATGACGGCGCCCGTTCGGAAACTTATGAGCTTCGGCGCCAGGTTCGCGAGGTCGTACGCGGGCGAGACCACGTTCGCCGCGACGTTCACCGAAATCGTCGCCACGAACACCGTGATGAGCGCGAAGAGCAGCCCGAACACGTTGTCCGTCTTGCCCGCCAGCGCCACCGGGTCCCAGATCGGCGCCCCGTACACCTTCTCCGAACCGGCCGTCACCAGGACCGACATCAGGGCGAACAGGGTCATGGTCGTCGGCAGGCCCAGCGTCTGCCCCCAGACCTGCGCCCGCTGGCCCTTCCCGAAGCGGGTGAAGTCCGGGATGTTCAACGACAGCGTGGACCAGAAGCCGATCATGCCCATCAGGCCGGGGAAGAAGACCTTCCAGAAGTCCGGACCCCAGCCGACCTTCGACGGCTCGTGCAGCAGCGGACCGAAGCCGCCCGCCTTGTTCGCGATCCACACCAGCAGCACCACCGCGCCGACGAGCACGAACGGCGCCGCCCAGTTCTCGAAGCGGCGCAGCGTCTCCATACCCCGGTAGATGATGGCGAGTTCGAGCACCCAGAAGAGGAAGAAACAGAGCCAGAGGGTCCACGGATAGCCGCCGACCTCGGCCGCTCCCGTCCACCCTCCGAAGATCTTCCCGAGGAGTACGAAGATGCCCTGGCCGCCGATCCACGTCTGGATGCCGAACCAGCAGCAGGCCACCGCCGCCCGCACCAGCGCGGGCAGGTTGGCGCCGCGCACCCCGAAGCCGGCCCGCGCGAGGACCGGGAAGGGGATGCCGTACTTGGGCCCCGCGTGCCCGGTCAGCAGCATGGGGAGCAGGACGATGACGTTCGCGAGGGCGATGGTGAGGACGGCCTGTTTCCAGTCCATGCCGAGGGCGACGAGCCCCGACGCGAGCGTCCACGACGGGATGCAGTGCGCCATCCCGATCCACAGGGCCACGAAGTTGTACGTGGTCCAGTGCCGGTCGGCGATCGGGACGGGGCGCAGGTCCTCGTTGGCGTAGGGGCTGCCGGCGGGGTAGGCGTCGGCGGTGAGTTCCACCGCGGGCGGGGATGTTCTGGGAGCCGTGTCGGTCATGAGCAGTCCGTTCTGCGGAATGAGACGGGGACAGCGGCCGTGCGGGGCGGGTGCGGATGCGGGTGCGGGTGCCGTCAACTGCCTTGCCTGGTACGGGTATTGCTCACTCGCTGGTCATGTCACGTCATGCGATGCCATGTCATGTGTGCAGCACGGGAATCACGTCCCGGCCGTACGCGTCGATCACCGCTTCCTTCGCGTCGTGCATCGCGTACACCGCGAACTGGTCGACGCCCAACTCCCGTAGCGCTTCCAGCTTTTCGAGGTGTGCGGCGGGCGGGCCGAGGAGGCAGAAGCGGTCCACGATCTCGTCGGGCACGAACGCCGTGTCCGGGTTCCCGGAGCGGCCGTGGTGCGCGTAGTCGTAGCCCTCGCGTGCCTTGATGTACTCCGTGAGGGCGTCCGGGACCATGCCGGAGTGCGCGCCGTACTTGGCCACCAGGTCGGCGACGTGGTTGCCGACCATGCCGCCGAACCAGCGGCACTGCTCGCGCGCGTGCGCCAGCGCCTGGGGCGAGTCGTCGGCCGTGACGTAGGCGGGCGCGGCGACACAGATCTTGACCGCGGAGGGGTCGCGGCCCGCCGCCTCCGCCGCGTCCCGCACCGCCTTCACCATCCACTCGGTGAGGAACGGGTCGGCGAGCTGGAGGATGAAACCGTCGGCCTCCTCGCCGGCCATCTTGAGCGCCTTGGGCCCGTACGCCGCCATCCACACGGGGAGTTCGGCGCCCGGACGCACCCAGGGGAACCGGACGACGGAGCCCCCGCCGAGGTCGGCCTCCTCGCCCCGCGCGAGCGAGCGGATCACCTTCATCGCGTCGCTGATCCGCGCCAGGGTGTTCGGCTTGCGCCCGGCGACGCGCATCGCGGAGTCGCCGCGCCCGATGCCGCACACGGTGCGGTTGCCATACATGTCGTTGAGCGTCGCGAAGGTCGACGCGGTGACCTCCCAGGTGCGCGTGCCCGGGTTGGTGACCATCGGGCCCACGGTCAGCCGCTCCGTCTCCGCGAGGATCCGGCTGTAGATGACGAACGGCTCCTGCCACAGCACGCACGAGTCGAATGTCCACCCGTACGTGAAACCGGAGCGCTCCGCGTGTTTCATCAGGTCCACGACCGCGGACGCGGGCGGGTCGGTCTGTAGGACGAGTCCGAAGTCCATGGGGAGCCCCTCGTGTTGGGTGCCGAGCCGCCAGTGAAAGGCTCAATCGTGGACTTCCCGGGGAGGCTTGGCAAGAGGCCCTCCGGGTGAGCTCTACGCGCGTCCAGCTTTTGTCACCGCCGAGAGCGGCGCTCCCCCTCGCTGCGCGAGCGGCCGGGGAACGTGCCGAGGTCGGCGATCCGGTACCCGTTCGGATAGCCGCGCACGGTGCTGCTGTCCCGGCCGTGCCGCGGTGTGCTCCGCGCCGGGAGCAGCCGGACGAACCGGCCGCGCATCCTGAGTCCGCCCCGCACCACCCGCTCGACGGCCGGCTTCGGGTCCTTGTAGCCGAACGCGGCGCGCAGCGGCGGGTCCATCAGACAGACGGAGGCGCCGCGCACGGCGGCGCCGAACGGGCCCGGGTACCAGGACGCCATCAGGTCGAGCGTCGCCTCGGACACCGCGTGGCCGCCCGGGTCGTACGCGAAGTGCCGGCGCTCGTAGTCGTCCATGAGGCGCTCGAACTCCTCGTACGTCTCCGGGATGTCCTTGATGTTCATGCGCCGGCCGAGATCGCGGTAGTAGTTGGTGGCCGCGCGCACCTCGTGGCGCGAGTACGGCCGCCACGCGTAGGCGTCCATCCAGCGTTTCGGCACGACGACGAAGGTCGACAGGACGTAGCGGTAGTCGTCGTTGGAGATGTCGTACGCGCCGTGCATCCGGTTCATCCGGCGGACGGCCTCGCGCCCCTCCCCCGCGTCCGGGCCGTGCTCGCCGACCGCGTCGAGGATGAGCACCGTGTCGTCGTACCGCTTCTGCGCGCGCTCAGTGAACTCGCCGGTACGGCCGAGGAGTTGACCGATGCTCGGCACGGCGTACGTCCGATAGAGGGCAAATCCGAGAGCCTGCATGGTGTCCCACGGGAACTCGTACGACGAGCTGATGCCGTAGATCTCGTGGTAGTCGGTGTCGGGATCGAGCCGGCGGATCCGCCGGATCCAGTGGTCGCGCCGCACGCTGGTCCTCCCCGCGCCGTGGCGCACGACGGGGCCGTGTCCCCGACGTGCCCGCCGACCCACCTTCGTACGGCCGCCTTCAAGGATCAAGAGCACCGGCGTACGCGCACGGACGGCGCGCGGGGTGACGGAGGTCACGGGGGCTCGTGGGGCGATCGCGGAATGCGCGGGTCTGCCCTGCTGCTGCACGGGTTGTCGGCCGATCCCTGTCCCAGGGACCGGCCTCCCCGTTCTTCGAAAGGCTTCCTGCACCATGCCGCTGGCCCTCCTGGCCCTGGCTGTTGTCGCGTTCGGCATCGGCACCACCGAGTTCGCCACGATGGGGCTGCTGCCCCAGATCGCCGACGGCATCGACGTGTCGGTGCCGCACGCCGGCAACCTCGTCTCCGCATACGCGCTCGGTGTCGTCGTCGGCGCCCCCGTCCTGACGGGCATCGGCGCGCGCATCCCCCACAAGCGGCTGCTGCTGCTCCTGTCCGGCCTGTTCGTGGTCGGCAACGTCGCGTCCGCGCTCGCCCCGAACTTCGGGCTGCTCTTCGCCGCGCGCTTCCTCGCCGGTCTGCCGCACGGAGCGCTGTTCGGCGTGGGCGCCGTCGTCGCGTCCCGGCTCGTCACACCCGACCGGGCCGCGCGCGCCGTGTCGAAGATGTTCCTCGGCCTGACCGTCGCGAACATCGTCGGCGTCCCGGCGAGCACGGCCCTCGGCCAACACCTGGGCTGGCGCTCCGCCTACTGGGCGGTCGCCGTCATCGGCGGTGTCGCCCTCGCGGCGCTCACCCTCTTCGTCCCGCACCAGCCGCGCGGCGGGCAGACCGGGATCCGGCACGAGCTGCGGGCGATGGGCAACCGGCAGGTGGTGATCGGCCTGGCCACGGCCGTGGTCGGCTTCGGCGGCTTCTTCGCCGTCTACAGCTACCTGGTGCCCATGCTGACCAACGTCACGGGCATCTCCGACTCCTCGACCACCCTGGTCCTCGCGCTCTACGGCGTCGGCATGACCCTCGGCACGCTGATCGCGGGCCCGCTCACGGACCGCGCCCTGCGCCCGACCCTGTACGCGGGTCTCGCCCTGCTCGCGGCGGCGCTCGTGGCGTTCTACTTCGCGGTCCACAGCACGGTGCCCGCGCTCATCGTCATCGCCCTCGTCGGCGCCCTTGGCTCCCTCATCACGACGCCCGTGCAGATGCTCCTGATGGCCAAGGCGGACGCGGCGCCGACCATGGCGGCGGCCTCCAACCACTCCGCCTTCAACCTCGCCAACGCGGGCGGCGCCTGGCTCGGCGGCCTGGCCATCTCCGCGGGCTGGGGCTGGACCTCCCCCACCCTGGTGGGCGCGGCACTCGCCGTCGCGGGCCTCGCCCTGGCCTTCACGGGCGGCTTCATGGACCGCGGCCACCGCCACTCGGACGTGGTCGCCTCGTCCAACCCGGAGCTTTCGCGGCAGCCCGACGGGGTCACGCTGACGAAGCCCTGAGCGCGGCATGGGCGAGGATCGTGGCCGCGAACGAGGCGGGGGACTCCAGGTGAACGGCGTGCGAGGCGGCGGGGATCGTGGTCCACGGCAGGCCGCAGTGGCGGGCGACGGCCGCGACCGAGGCGTGCCGGGACGGCGGTGACTCGGCGCCGGTGGTGAGCAGTACCGGCCCGCAGTCCGGGGCCGGCAGGGCCGGCTCGAAGGTGCGGAACATCGCGAATTCGCGTTCTACGACGCCGGGTGTCGCCGGTGCGTCGGCGAGGGTCCAGCGCGGTCCGTAGAGGGCGTTCCCGAAGCCGGCAACTCCGTTGGTGCGCAGGCCCTCTGCGACGTGGGCGAGCAGGCCGGGCGCCAGTGAGCCGGCGGCCGGCTCGTGGAGGACGGCCGCGCGCAGGGGTACGCCGCGGACCGCCAGTTCCAGGCCCAGCGTGGCCCCGCCGCTCACGCCGGCCACCGTCGCGCCGACGCAGAGGTCCGCGAGCGCGGCGACCTCGGTGTCGAGGTCGCCGGAGCACGGCCGGTCGGGGCGGATCACCTCGTGGCCCGCCCCGACGAGGTGCGGGAGGAGGCCGTCCCAGATGCGCGAGGTGGTGGCGGCGCCGTGGATCAGCACCAGCCGGGGCATGCTCATGGGGCGGGTTCCGCAGAGGGCGCGGTTGCCCGGTGGCCGAGGGTGACGCCGCCGCCGGGCGGCCCCTGGTGCTCGGCGCCTCGGGAAACGTAGACCGCCGTCGTTCCGGCCGCCTCCGGGCGCGGCGCGATCCACGCCTCGGGCCGCTCGCCCTGGGCCAGGTGTGCCATGGCCCGGCGGACCCGGACCACGGCAGCGACACTCACGCGGTTTCCTTCACGGCCGCGAGCCACTGGTCGCTCGTGGCGACGGCGCCGAAGATGCCGCCCTGCATGCTGATCATGTTCAGGGCCGCCTCGTAGTTGCTCCGCTCGGTGGCGCCGGTGCAGTCCGACAGCAACAGGCATTCGTAGCCGCGGTCGTTGGCCTCACGCATGGTGGTGTGCACGCAGACGTCCGTGGTGATGCCGGTGAGCACCAGGTGGGTGATGCCGCGGGTGCGAAGGAGCAGGTCCAGATCGGTGGCGTAGAAGGCGCCCTTGCCCGGCTTGTCGACGATCAACTCGCCGTCGACGGGGGCCACTTCGGGCACGATCTCCCAACCGGCCTCGCCGCGCACCAGGATGCGGCCGCACGGTCCGGCGGAACCGATCTCGGCGCCCATCCGCGCGGAGCGCCAGCGCTTGTTGGCGGGCAGGTCGGACAGGTCGGGGCGGTGGCCCTCCCGGGTGTGGATGACGGTCATGCCCGTCTCGCGGACCGCGTCGAGCACACGCGCGGTGGGCTCCAGACCGGCGCGGGTGAGGGAGATGTCGTAGCCCATGGTGTCCACGTAGCCGCCGGGGCCGCAGAAGTCGGTCTGCCAGTCGATGCACAGCAGGGCGGTGCGGTCGACGGCCACCTCGCCGTCGAAGGGCCAGGTGTACGGAGTCGCGTCGACGGTTGCCATGGTCAGTTCCTTCCGGGCGCGGGCGCGGACGCCTGTGCGGATGCGGATGCGGTTGCGGGTGCGGTGGGCGAGGGGGTCGCGGAGGCGGCCGGGGGCAGCAGCCGTTCGGCGGCCAGGTAGAGGAGGGCGGCGGCGAGCATGCCGGTGACGGCCGAGCAGTACTGCGGCCCCTGGTAGTGCGCGAGCAGGGCGAGGCCCGCTCCGCCGGCCCAGGCGATCAGCGGCGTCGGCCGCAGACCCGGCCCCGTCGGACGGGAGTCGGCCGAGCGGCGACGCGGCAGTTGGTCGGTGATGAGGACCGCGCCGATGGGCGGCACGAAGACGCCCAGCAGGGTCAGCCAGGTCTCGAAGTGCTCCCATACCCCGGCGAGGGCGACGGCCAGGCCGACCGCCCCGATGATGAGCACCAGGCGGCGCATGGTGGCACCGGTCAACTGGCTCCAGCCGACGGCGGCGTTGTAGAGGCAGTGCGCGGAGACCGAACCGAGGTTGACGAAGACGAAGACGACGGCCGCAGCGGTGAGCGGCCCGCTGTGCTCGGTCAGCAGACCGAGGAAGTCGCCGCCCGCGGAGCCGGGCGCGGCGGCGGCGCCCGCGCCGACCACCACGGCACCGACGACCAGCGCCAGGAGGTTGGCGACCGGGAAGGCGGTGAGCGAGGCGAGCACCGCCTCGCGGCCGCTCTTCGACCAGCGGGTGAAGTCCGCGGTCATGGTGCCCGAGTCGACGAACCCGGCGACGACCATGGTGACGCAGGCCCCGAACGCCAGGGCCCCGCCGGCCGGCGCCTGCCCGTCGTACGACAGCACGTCGGACACGCTCGACTCGCGCAGCGCCAACACGATGGCCACGGCGCCGAGTACCAGGTACAGCGGTGCCGCGATCCAGCCGATCGCGGCGAGCGCCCGGATGCCGGCGTAGGCGAGGGCGACATAGAGCACCCCGGCGACGAGCACGGTGACCCGGGTCGGCCAGCCGAGCGCGGTGTGCAGCGTGGCGCCGGTGAGCCCGACCTGGAAGGCGAACCAGCCGATGACGACGGTCGCCAGGAAACCGGAGGCCACGACGGCGCCGCGAGGCCCGAAGGTGACCGCGGCGATGCGGGCGAAGGTGCTGCCGGTTCGTCCCGCGAGGAAGCTGAGCGCCCCGACGTAGCCGCCCAGGATCAGGCAGCCGACGACGATCGCGAGCAGGCCGCGGGCGAATCCGAGGTTGAAGACGATGACTCCGCCGAAGACGGCGTTGGTGAGCACCATCGGAAATCCGAACCAGACAGACGACACCGACAGCAGCGAGCGTCGGTGCTCCGGCGGCACGGGCCGGTCCTCGAACTCGTCCTGGAGTTGCAGGCCGTGGGCGGACTCGGTGGTCGGTGCCGGCGATCCGGCGGATATGTCGGCGTCCGGGCGTACGGATGGCATGAGGGAACTCCAGACGGCGCGGGGGGGATGGAGGCGGGGGCGGCGGGAGCGGGTACTGCCAGGCTTTGCGTGTGTGGGGGGTGGGAAGCGGCAGGAGGACGGGCGGCGCACTCAGCCCTGATGCAGCGCCATCTGCGCGATGGCGTGGGCGGCGCGTCTCTCGACGACATCGAGGGACTCCCCCACGTGCCGACGGAGCGCGGTCAGCGCCTCGGGCAGCCGACGGGCGAGGACATGCTCGACGATCTCCAGGTGCTCGATGATCGTGCGCTCGACGCGGTCCTCGGTGAGGTAGTCGTACATCCGCGCGGGCCGGATCCGGGTGATGACGGACTGGAGCGTCTCGGCCAGCCGGGGATTGCCCGAGGAGCACAGCAGCGTACGGTGGAACTCCTCGTCCTGGAGCACGAATCCGGGGTCCGGGGGCGGCATGTCGGCGCGCAGCGACCGCCAGTGATCGCGCAACGGCTCCAACAGCCGGGCGTCGTGCACCACACCGTCGGACTCCAGCGCGCGGGAGATGCCGCGCAACTCCACGGTGATCCGCAACTCGTAGAGGTCGCGCAACTCGGCGAGGTTGAGGCGGGCGGTGTAGAAACCGTCCGGCACGCGCTCCACAAGACCGTCCGCGACGAGCCGAACCAGCGCCTCCCGGACGGGAGTCCGGGACACGCCGAGGCGCTGGGCGAGGTGCAGCTCCACGAGCCGGGTACGCATACCGAATTCGCCACGCAGCAGCATGCCGCGCAGCTCGGCGTACGTCTCCTCACGCCGATTCCGGCCGCCGCGCCCCGTTACGGAGGGCGCGGACGGCCGTGTCGACATCGGTGTATGCACGGGTGCGTCCATGACCGGAACCGTAGGCAGCGTCAATTTCCGCGGCTTTGAACGCTTGTTGTCGCGCCGTTACGGGACGGGGTGGCGTGTTACGGGGAGGGGCGCGCCGCCGTGCCGACGCCCCGTCGGTGCCGGCCGCCTTGAGGGGGATGGGTTACGCGGAAGGTACGGCGCTCAGCGCCTGCACCACCGCGTCCGCGTCGATACCGTCGACCCCGTTGTCGAGCTCCACGCGGTGGGCGCCTGTCCAGTGGCACTCGGCGCGGGACGCCTTGTCCCAGAAGGCGTCCCAGTCGGCGAGCTTGGACGCGTCGCGCGCGTTCCCGCGGGCGTGGACGCGGGAACGCGCGGTCTCCTTGTCCACCCGGACTCGGACCACCACACACTCCGTACCCTGCGGCCAGCCGTGCCGGGCGGCGGCCGCATCGAGGTATCCGGGGTCGTCGAAGTAGCGGCCGAAGGGAGCGTCGAGGACCACCGGGCGGCCGAGGCGGAGGTTGTCGCCGGCCAGGTCGAGGAGGGTCGCGTATTCCAGGTCCATGACCACTGACTGATAGTACGGGTTGTGGTCCCGTTCGGCCGGGTCCGTGCCGGCCTCGGTGAGCAGGGCCTCGGTCAGGCGCGTGCAGACGGTGTCCTTGTCGAGGTAGGCGGCGCCGGTCCGCTCGGCGACGATCCGGGCGACGCTGGACTTGCCGGACCCGGCAGGGCCGATCGCCAGGTAGAGACGAGGGACGCGAGGGGTGTTCACGGGCGGGCTCCGGGAAGGCGTGGGTCAGGCGGCGACGGCCGTGCGGCGGTCCTTGACGAACAGGAGGTACGACAGGGCCCCCACGATCAGCAGCGCTGCGCCGACGAGGAACACCAGGTGGTAGTTGTTCCCTGTGGCATCCAGGATCGCGCCGGACACGACGGGCGCGGCCGCGGCGCCGAGGAATCCGCCGAAGTTCTGGATCGCGCCGAGCGAGGCGACCTGGTGCTTCTCGGCGATGTCACCGGCCAGCGTCCACAGACAGCCCGACGGGACCTGGGCGGCGAAGTAGCCGACGCACAGCAGGGTCATCGCGAGGCCGGTGCTGTGTACGTAGGCGACGGGCAGGACCGCGAGGGCGGCGAGGGCGGCACCGCCGACGATGGGCACCTTGCGCGCGGTGACCGCCGAACGCCCCGTGCGGACAAGCCGGTTGGACAGCCAGCCGCCGGCCAGGACGCCCGCGATGCCGCACAGGTACGGGAGCGAGGAGAGCCAGCCGGTGTCGGCGAGGCTGAAGCCGCGCGAGGTCTGCAGGTAGCTGGGCAGCCAGGTGAGGTAGACCCACACGGTGTAGAAGATGCCGAAGGCGCCGAGCACCATGAACCAGGTGTTCTTCTCCTTGAACATCTGGCCCCAGCCGGCCTGTGGTCCGACGGCCCGCTGCGCGGCGGCCGCCGCCTCGGCGGCTTCGGCTCCCTTGATCATCGCTTCCTCGCGAAGGGTGGGATCACGGTAGATCCGCAGCCACACAGCGACGACGACCAGGCCCATGGCTCCGATGGCGAGGAACATGCCGCGCCAGCCGAAGGCCAGCAACAGGCCGGTGAGCAGCGGCGGGGCGAGGGCGTTGGCGATCTGCGAGCCGGTGTTGACGATGGAGATCGGCAGGGCGCGCTCTTCCTTGTTGAACCAGCGCTCGTTGACCTTGAGTCCGGCGGCGAAGAACGGCGACTCGGCGACGCCGAGCGCGACCCGTGCCGCGTACAGCGTGCCGAAGGAGGTGGCCGCCGCTCCGACCATGGACACCAGCGACCACAGCCCGGCCGCCCACGCGTACATCTTCTTCGGGCCGAAGCGGTCGATGAGGTACCCGGCGGGCAGGTTGGCAATCGCGTACGGCCAGGAGAAGGCCGCGAGCAGCAGCCCCATCTCGGTCGAGCTCAGCTGGAACTCGCCGGCGATGGTGGTGTTCGCGATGCTGAGCGTCGCCCGGTCGAGATAGTTGACGACGCCGCCGATCACCAGCAGGGCGACGAGCACCCAGCGGATCCTGATCGACTTGCGCAGCGCGGCCTCGCCCTTGTCCAGGTCGAGAGGGACGGGAGGCGCGGCGGTCTGCTCGGCCATGGAAGAGCTCCTTTGCTCCATGAACGGCTGCGGGAACGGTACGTGGCGTGCGTGTGCGGCGGGACAGGCGCCGATCAGGCACGGGCCTCGGCGATGGCGGACAACATGGCTTCGGCGGCCCGCGTGACCTTGCGGTAGTCCCCGTCGGCGCGCGCGGCCTTGGTGACGGAGGAGCCGACGCCCACGGCGGTGACACCGGCGTCGAACCACTCCTTGACGTTGTCCGCGGTGACGCCACCCGCGGGCATGAGCGGGGCCTGCGGCAGCGGGGCCTTGACCGTGCGTACGTATCCGGGGCCACCGAACTCGGCGGGGAACAGCTTCACGATGTCGGCGCCGGCCTGCATCGAGTCGACGATCTCGGTGGGGGTGAAGGCGCCGCTGACGGTGACGGCCTGGTAGCGGTTGGCGGTCGCCAGCATCGCCGGGTTCAGGTTGGGGCTGACCAGGAGGTTGGCGCCGGCCGAGATGCAGTGGTGCGCGGACTGTTCGTCGAGGACCGTGCCGGCGCCGATGACGACGCCGTCCTTGCCGTGACGCTCGGCGAGCGTGGTGATGACGCCCAGGGCTCCCGGCACGGAGAGAGTGATCTCCAGTGCGCGGATGCCGCCCTCGATCGCCGCCTCGGAGACCGCCAGGGCCTCCTCCGCGGTGTCGAGGCGGACGATCAAGAGGGCCCCGGGCCGGACGATCGCGTCCAGGGCGTTAAACTTTGTTCCCATGGCGCAACACCGTAGAACTTGGATTCACACGATGTCACGCCAGTGAGAGCGGAGTCACAGAGCGGGAGCCACGGAGTGGGAGTCACACAGTGAGCGGCGGCAAGGCACCTCTGATCCCCGAGCAGCGCCAGCAGGAACTTCTGCGCCTCCTACAGGGCAGCGGCGTCCTCAGTATCCGTGAACTGACGGACCGGCTGAACGTCTCCCACATGACGGTCCGGCGTGACATCGCCGCCCTGGAGCAGAGTGGTCAGGTCGTCTCCGTCCAAGGGGGCGTCCGCCTCACCGACTGGTCGGGCAGCACGCCGCCCCGCGAGCGCGCCTCACGCGCCGCCCTGGAGATGCCCCGCAAGCAGGCGGTCGCTCGGGCCGCCCTCGAACTCGTCGAGGACGCCATGGTGGTGTACCTCGACGCCGGCACCACCTGCCAGGAAGTCGTCCCGCTGCTCAAGGACCGCACCGGTCTGACGGTGGTCACCAACGACTTCCACGCAGCGCTCGGCCTCATGGCTCTGCCGTCCGTTCACGCGATCCACACCGGCGGAGAGGCCGACGCCGACAGCGGTTCGAGCAGTGGCCCACTCGCGGCCCGGACCGTCGCCGCGCTCAACATCGACGTGGCCTTCCTCAGCACGGGCACCTGGGACCTGTCCCACGGCGTGACCAGCCACAACTCCGACAAGGTCCTGCTGAAGCGGGCCGTCATGGAATCCGCCGCCTCGGTGGCCCTGCTCGCCGACAGCACGAAGTGGGGCGGCGTCGAGCGGTTCACGGTCGCCCGCCTCTCCGAACTCGACACCGTCGTCACGGACGCCGATCTGCCCGCCGAGGTCGCCGGCAGCATCGAGGCACGGGGCCCGAGGGTGCTACGCGCGCAGGCATGAGGGCAGCGGCAGCGCACCGGCAACTCACGGCTGGTTCACACCAATTCACACGGCCGTGCCCCGCCGCGCCTTCCTCAGCCGGTCCCCGGCGCTGAGGATGTGCTCGCTCAGCAGCGCCACCGCCGGCTCGGCGTCGCCCGCCCGGAAGGCGCGAACCAGGTCTGCGTGGGAGTCGACGGACGGGTGCAGGTCGCGGTCCTGGGTGTTGGTGACGTCCAGAAGGACGGTGAACACCGGACGGTACTGGTCCCAGACCGCCGACAGGCGCCGGTGCTGGGCGAGTTCGTAGAACAAGGTGTGGAAACGCAGGTCCGCCTCGGCGAAGGCGGCGGGGTCCTTGGCCTCCGCCGCCCTCGCCATGATCTCGACCTGAGCCTGGAGCGCGTCCGCCGCCGCCTGCCCATCGGCGCGTTCCATGGCGCGCGTCAGAGCGAGTCGCTCCATGGACTCGCGGAGCGTGAACAGCTCGTCGATGTCGTCCTCGTCGAGCCCGGTGACGAACACTCCGCGGCGCCGGGACTCCACCAGGCCCTCGGCCTCGAGGCGGCGCAGCGCGTCGCGGATGGGGCCCCGGCTGACGTCGAAGCTGTCGGCGAGGGTTCCCTCCACGAGGTGGGTGCCAGGCTCGAGTTCACCCTTGACGATCCGACCGCGCAGTTGGTGCGCCACGTGTTCGCCCAGCGGCAGCTGCCGTACCTGATCCACTGCCAGCGGGTTCACGCCTGATCCTCCTTGCAGCCCGTACGCGCACGGGATTCGCTCATGGTCCGTCATATCGTCAACGGTTGACCGGAGACGGATGACCACTATGCCATCGTGTCGGAGTCGGACGTCTCCAGTCGTAGCGGCCGCACCTTCGGCAGCAGGAACGCATACGTAGCCGCGCCGATGAGTGCCACACAACCGGCCGTGAGGAGTGGCACGGCGAACGAGCCGTTGGTCCCCATCAGCACGCCGAGCAGGAGCGGCGACACGATCCCGGCGATGTTGCCCGCCGTGTTCTGGATGCCCGCGATCGAGCCCACGTGGCCAGGGGTCGGAGCCACGTCCCCCGGCAGCGACCACACGCTGGCCGCGGCGAAGGTGGAGCAGAAGTACGAGGCGGACAAGGCGGTCAGTGCCATGCCGACGCTCGGTGAGATGACGGCGAGCGCGATCACGGAGGTGCCGAGCAGACCGCCCACGAGGCAGATCTTCCGGGCCTTGGTGACCGGGGTGCCGCGCCGCACCAGCCAGTCGGAGACGAGGCCGCCGCACCAGCCGCCGATCATCGAGGCAATGCCCGGAACCATGCCAAGGAACCCGAACTTGAGGGTCGACAGGTGGTACGTGTCCACCAGGTAGGACGGGAACCAGGTGATGAAGAAGTAGGCGACGAAGTTGACGCAGAAGAAGCCGAGCATCATCGCCCACATCAGGCGGAAGCGGAACAGGTCACGCCAGCGGACCGCTACCTGCTCGGGAACGTCAGTGACGTCCTGGCCGGCCCTGATGTAGTCGAACTCCGGCTTCTTCAGCTGCCCGTGGCGCTCGGGATCGCGGTAGTACAGCCACCATCCCAGCGCCCACAGGACACCGAGCCCGCCTGCCACCAGGAACGCGGCACGCCAGCCGATACCGGCGACCACCAGGGCGACGAGTGGGATGGACAGGGCGCCCCCGACGGCGTTGCCGTTGTTGAACGTGGCCGAGGCGAAGCCGCGTTCGCTCTGGGGGAACCACTTCGCGACGACCTTGGCGCTGGCCGGGAACGAGGGAGCTTCACCGAGGCCGAGGACCATGCGCAGGGCCACGAGCATGCCGGTGCCGCGGGCGACGCTCATCAGCGCCGTGGCCACGCCCCACCACAGGCTCGCGAAGAAGAGGGCGACCCGCGGCCCGACGCGGTCGGCGAGCCAGCCGCCCGGCATCTGCCCGAACGCGTAGGTCCAGAAGAAGGCCGACATGACAAGCCCGGACATCGTCGAGGAGATGTGGAAGTCCTGGCTGATGTGCGGCAGCGCCACGCTCAGCGTGGCCCGGTCGATGTAGTTGATCGTGATGCCGGCGAAGAGCAGGGCCAGCACCGCGAAACGCACACGGCCGACACGGCGACGAGGTGCTGCGGGCGGCGGGGTGTCGGAACCGGGGCCGGAAGGCCGGGTTCCGGGTTGGGTGGACGTCATCGTGCACCAATACGGTCTCGGGGACGGGAGGAAGCGGGGAAGAAGAGCGGGGGCGCGGGCGAGTGGGTGCGCGCGGTGTTCAGCCGCGGGCCTCGTCGGGCCCCACACCGTTGACGACGGCCCGCGGGGCCTTGCCGGAGAGCACCTGGTCGAGGCTCTCGATCACGGACGAGCGCAGGTTGTGGTACGCCTCGTACGTCACGCCCGCGGCATGCGGGTTGAGCAGGACGCCGGCGCGACCGCGCAGCGGCGAGCCGGCGGGCAGCGGCTCCTCGGCGAACACGTCGAGCGCCGCACCGGCCAACTGCCCCGAGTCCAGGGCGTCCGCGACGGCCGCCTCGTCGAGCACGCCGCCGCGTCCGGCGTTCAGGACGTACGAGCCGCGCGGCATGCGAGCCAGCAGGTCCGCTCCGACGACGCCACGGGTCGCCTCATTCAGCGGCATGTGCAGCGTCAGGACGTCGCAGCGCTCGGCCAGCTCCTCGAGGGAGACATACGTACGATGCGGCTCGCTCGGGTTCGGGTCGTGGACGAGGACGTCCGCGCCGAAGGCATCGAGCCTGCGGGCGACCGCGCGCCCGATGTTGCCGAAGCCCGCGATGCCGACGGTGCGCGCGGACACATCGTGCCCCCGGACCCCCTCGGGGCCCCATTCCCCGCGCTCGATCTTGGCGTGGCCGAAGGCAAAGGGCCGCAGCAGATAGAGAAGGGCACCCACGGTCCAGTCGGCGACGGCATCGGTGTTGAAGCCGGGCAGGTTGGCCACCGGGATGCCCCGCTCCGCGGCCGCCACGTGATCGACGCCGTCGAAGCCGACCGCGACCGACTGGATCAGCCGGCAGTGCGGCATCGCGTCCATCAGTTCCGCCGTGATGCGGCGTTCCTTCTCCAGCGGAGCGAGGACGATGGTGGCCGTGGACAGCGTCTCGAGGTGGTCCCGCGGGTCCTCGTCGGGGCCGATCTCGGAGATGCGGAGGTCCTGGTGGCCGGGGAGCAGCCGACGCAGTTCCGCAGGGCCGAGGTCGTTCAAGTGGTAGAGGCTGACGAGGTGTTCTTGCTGGGCGGGCATGGGTGCGCTCCGGGGTGATGCGGGGTTCGCTTGCGACCCCTGCGGCTCGTGACGCCGATCATCCTCAGGCGTACGATCGGCAACCGTCAACGGTTAACCGTTAACGAAATGCCCAGGACTCCCGCACCGCCACCCGAAAACATGAGGAAATCTGCAGCCATGTCCCTTTCCGCACCTGCGCAGTCCACGGTCATCACCCCACTGACCACACCGTTCACTCCCACCGGCGCCGTGGACCTGGCCGCCGCCCGCGAGCTGTTCCACTTCACCGCCGCCACGACAGGGCAGTTGATGATCGCGGGCACCACCGGGGAGTTTCCCGCCCTGGACCGCACGGAACGGCTGCAGCTCCTCGAACTGGCCCTTGAGACGGCCGGCCCCCAGGCCGTGATGGCGCACACAGGCGCCCCCGACGCGCACACCGCTGTAGCCCTCACCCGGGACGCTGTCGCCGCCGGCGCCACCCGCATCGCGGCACTCACGCCGTACTACTTCGCCGCCGACGAGAGCGAGCTGCTCGACTACTTCCGCCGGGTGCGCGAGGCCGCGGGCGACGCGGAGCTGTACGCGTACCTGTTCCCCGAGCGCAGCGGGATCACAGTCGACCCCGAGCTGTTCGCGCGGCTCGCCGCGGACTGCGGATTCGCGGGTGTCAAGCTCAGCGGCTCCCCCTCCACCGAGGTCGCCGCCTACCGATCCGCGCTGCCCGCCGACTTCACCGTCTACTCCGGAAACGACGCGCTGCTCACCACGGTCCTCGACGAGGGAGGCGCCGGGGTGATCTCCGGCTGCTCCGGCGCGCTGCCCGAACCCTTCCTCGAACTCGCCGCGGCCCACCGCGCCGGCGCCCCGGCCGACGAACTCGCCCGCCTCCAGGACCGCGTGGACAGGGTCGTCGCGCTACTCGGCCCCAGCACCGGACGCATCAAGCACGCTCTGACAGCACGCGGACTTCCCGCCGGCACGGCACGCATGACCGTCGGCCACCCGGACGAGCGGACGGCCGCGGAGATCGAGAAGCTGGTCGCCGACCTGGTCGCCTGACGCTCATGTGGCCCGGCCTCGCGCCGCTGCTGGTACACCCACACCCGCGACGCCGCGCACCTTCTTGGGCAATGCCCCGGCTGGGCCAGGGTGTTCGCGCACATGCCCGCCGAAACACGTGATGGCCGCGATGGGCGGGTCCGCGCCGGACTTGAGTCCTTCCACCCGAAGAACCCCGGTACCTCGAAGTACGATCAGGTGATGGACCAGACGCCGGCCGGCATCGGTTACGCAGGCGGCTGATGCCGACCGCTACGAAGAGATCTGTGGTGATGCGACGTCGCACCACCACAGGCTGCTTCGTCCTGCTAATCACTCCTCTCGGCCTCCTCGCCTACTTCTGGTACTCGGCCTGGCATACCGGAAGGGTCAACAGCCAGCGCGAGCAGGCAGCCGAGGCATCCATTCTTCAGCGGGCCCACCGCGCCTCGGATGCGACAGCCCGCGCGCTGAAGGCCAGCCGCTTGACTGCCCCCGACGCACTGACAGATGCCATCTGGCAGCACACCCACGCCCCGGTGATCGCCTACGACACGTCGCGCGACACCTTCACCGCGACAGCCTTCTGGTCGGCCACATACACCGAGGCGGGTCTCGTGATCGGTGGCGGCCCGATCACGTTGGATCGCTGCTTCGCTCTCGTCGCCAGCCGCACGCCCGCCGGGATCTGGGCCGCTCGGCTGTCCGAACGCGACCGCGAGGCTTGCTCCTCAAGCCGCAGGATCGGCGGGGCTGTGGCGACCAACAGCACATCTACAACGTCAAGAAAGTCATCCGGAACAAGCAAGCGACCGTGATGGGGGTCCGGCGCGTGTGTCACGCCCACTG
Source organism: Streptomyces fractus (assembly GCF_049844455.1). Lineage (NCBI taxonomy): Bacteria > Bacillati > Actinomycetota > Actinomycetes > Kitasatosporales > Streptomycetaceae > Streptomyces > Streptomyces fractus. The sequence goes on from NZ_JBMYHI010000002.1 coordinate 2,297,790, forward strand.
ACGTCAGCCGCTCGCCCGGCATGTTCTTGATGAGGTGCAGGGCCCGCTTCACGCGCCCCGCGACCTCGGACGCGAGCGCCGGACAAGTCTCGGCACGCCCACTGGCCACCTGCTGATCCGCCAGCCGTACATCGCCTGGCCGGCCGTACCCATCACTCCCTCCGGAAATGTCCAGAGCGTAGTGCGCGCCATGCGAGTCGAGCAGCCGGCCCCCTCTTAATCGAGGTACTGACACGTCCCCCGCGGCATATACACCCCGTGCCCTGCCCGCCCCGTGAACTCCCGGTCCGTTACCACGAGTTCGCCGCGGGACAGGACCGTCTCGACCTGTCCCGTGAGCCGTTTGCCCTCGTAGGCCGAGTAGTCGACGTTCATGTGGTGGGTGGCGGCGGAGATCGTCTGCTCGGCCGTCGGGTCGTAGATCACGATGTCCGCGTCCGCGCCCGGCGCGATCGTGCCCTTCTTCGGGTACAGGCCGAACATCCGGGCCGGCGAGGCGCAGGCGATCTCGATCCAGCGGCGGCGCGAGATGTGGCCGTCGACCACGGCCTGGTGGAGGAGGTCCATGCGGTTCTCGACGCCCGGCATCCCGTTCGGGATCTTCGAGAAGTCGCCGCGGCCCAGCTCCTTCTGCCCGCTGAAACAGAAGGGGCAGTGGTCGGTGGAGACGACCTGGAGGTCGTTCGTGCGCAGGCCCCGCCACAGGGCCGCCTGGTGCTCCTTCGGGCGAAGGGGCGTGCTGCACACGTACTTGGCGCCCTCGAAGTCCGGCTCCGCCAGGTTGTCCGTCGACAGGAACAGGTACTGCGGGCACGTCTCACCGAAGACCGGGAGGCCCTCGTCGCGAGCGCGCGCCAGCTCCGCGAGCGCCTCCTGCGCCGACACGTGCACCACGTACAGGGGCGCGCCCGCCACCTGCGCCAGCTTGATCGCGCGGTGCGTCGCCTCCGATTCCAGGAGGGACCTGCGGACCTGGCCGTGGTAGCGCGGGTCGGTCTCGCCGCGGGCCAGCGCCTGCTCGACCAGGACGTCGATCGCGATGCCGTTCTCCGCGTGCATCATGATCAGGCCACCGTTCTCACCGGCCCGCTGCATCGCCCGCAGGATCTGCCCGTCGTCGGAGTAGAAGACGCCGGGGTACGCCATGAACTGTTTGAAGGACGTCACCCCCTCCCCCACCAGCAGGTCCATCTCCTTCAGCGTGTCCTCATGGACGTCGGAGACGATCATGTGGAAGCCGTAGTCGATGGCGCACTGGCCGTCCGCCTTCGCGTACCAGGCGTCGAGGCCCTCGCGCAGGGAGTGGCCGACGGTCTGGATGGCGAAGTCGACGATCGTCGTCGTGCCGCCCCACGCCGCCGCCCGTGTCCCCGTCTCGAAGGTGTCCGAGGCGTAGGTGCCGCCGAACGGCATCTCCATGTGGGTGTGCCCGTCGACGCCGCCAGGGATGACGTATTTCTGCGAGGCGTCGATCGTGCGCGCGTCCGTCCAGGACGCGGCGGTGTCGCTCCCGGTGGCCGCGAGGGCCACGACGCGGCCGTCCTCGATGAGGACGTCGGCGTGCATCTCGTCGGCGGCGGTGACGACGAGACCGCCGCGGATGACCGTTCGGACGGCGCTCATGTGCTCCTCCAATGACAGGTGATCAGGGGCGGGTCAGCGGCTCGTACGCCTGCGGGTTGCGGTCGCGGTAGAACTGCCAGCGGTCGCGGACCTCGCGCAGTTTCGCCATGTCGAGCTCGCGGACGACGAGTTCGGGCGCCTTGTCGTCGGCGACCTCCCCCACGAACTGACCCTCGGGGTCGACGAAGTAGGAGGTGCCGTAGAAGTCGTTGTCGCCGTACTCCTCGATGCCCACGCGGTTGATCGCGCCCACGAAGTACTCGTTGGCGACCGCCGCCGCCGGCTGTTCGAGCTGCCAGAGGTAGCGGGACAGGCCGCGCGATGTGGCCGACGGGTTGAAGACGATCTGGGCGCCTTCGAGGCCCAGTGCGCGCCAGCCCTCCGGGAAGTGCCGGTCGTAGCAGATGTAGACGCCGATCTTGCCGACCGCCGTGTCGAACACCGGCCAGCCGCTGTTGCCGGGGCGGAAGTAGAACTTCTCCCAGAAGCCCTTGACCTGCGGGATGTGCGTCTTGCGGTACTTGCCGAGGTAGCTGCCGTCGGCGTCGATCACGGCGGCCGTGTTGTAGAGGACGCCCGGCTGCTCCTCCTCGTAGACGGGAAGGACGAGGACGATGCCGTGTTCGCGGGCGAGGGCCTGGAAGCGCTGGACGACGGGTCCGTCCGGCACCGATTCCGCGTACTCGTAGAACTTCGCGTCCTGCACCTGGCAGAAGTAGGGGCCGTAGAACAGCTCCTGGAAGCAGAGGACTTGGGCGCCCTGGGCGGCGGCGTCGCGGACCGCCTGCTCGTGCACCTTGATCATGGACTCTTTGTCGCCGGTCCATGCGGTCTGGAAGATGGCGGCGCGGATCACGGGGCTCATCGGGACCTCCCACGGTTCTTCGATGGCGCGGATGGTGATGGCTCAGACGGTAGAGGGTGGGGGCGCTGTGGCCGAGTCGCAGCGTGTCACGCGCGGGGGCGTCGACGTTGCACGGTGTCACGGCCCCGACTGCGCGTCGTGCGCGAGCAGGGCCAGATGGACGGACGCGGCCTGCTCGAAGTCGTCGAGGTCGACGCCGAGCAGCGTCTCTATGGATTGCAGGCGGCGGTAGAGGGCGGGTCGGCTCATGTGGGTGAGCTGAGCGGTGCGGGACTTGTTGCGGCCGGTGGTGAGGTAGCCGCGCAGGACCGGGAGGAGCTCCGCGGCGTCCTCGGAGGACAGGATGGCGTCCAACTCCCTTTCCGAGAAGGCCTGTACGCGGTGGTCGTCGCGCAACTGCCGTACGAGGCCGCGCAGTCGTACGTCGCCGATGCGGACGACCGACGGGAGGCCGGGCGGCGCACCGGTGACGGCGTCGGCGACGTGCAGCGCTTCGCGCAGCGCTTCCGGGACGTCGTCCCAGGCGGTGCGGGCGGGGCCCGCCGCGACGACGGCCCGCGCTTCGCCGGTCTCCGCACGCAGCCGGTCGGCGAAGTGTGCGGCGATGCCCTCCGGCGCCTGGTCGCGGGCGAGGCTGAGGAGGACGGCGGTGGAGCGCTCGGCGAGTTCCGCCACGAGGCCGGTCAGGCCCAATAGGCGCAGGAGGCGGTCGAGTTGGGACGGTGATGTGTCGCGTACGACGAGGGGGAGGAAGGTGCGGCGGTTCACCGGGAGGCCCGCCGCGCGGGCGCGGGGCAGCAGCCCGCGGGCCGGGGCGCCGCCGGCGAGCAGGTCGGCGAGCAGACAGCGGGCCGACTGCTCCTCCCAGCTCGGCCCGGAGCCCGCCAGGAGGTGGTGCAGCACCAGGGCCTCCGCCGCACGGTCCGCGAGCAGCCGCCCGGACGCGCCGTCGCCGTGGTGCCCGCACAGGACGACGGAGCCCCAGCGTTCGCCGCGGCCGCCGAGGTCCGCGCGGATCCAGCCCTCCCCGTCGACCCCGCCGGGCTGCCGGGCGATGCGATCCCAGTCGCGCAACACGTCGTCGACGGCGGGGCGTTCGCCCGCGGTGGCGAGGACGCGGTGGGCGAGGTTGGTGAGGACGACCGGGCAGCCACTGTGCGCGGCGATCTCGTCGAGCAGTCCTTGCAGCGGGGCGCCCGCGGTGATGAGGCCGGTGAGCGCGGTACGGATCCCCTCCGAGAGGCTGACGGCGGCGAACTTCCTTCGTACGAGCCGGGATTGCACCTCCTCCGTCAGCTCGGCGAAGGGGAACGGGCGGTGCAGCACCACCATGGGCAGCCCGTGCCGTTCGGCCGCGCGGCGCATCCCCTCCGGGGAGGACGGGAACGCGCGGCCGAGGCCCAGGACGAGGGCGGCGGCCTCCGCGCGGTGCAGGGAGTCGATGTACTCGGTCTGCAGCCGCTCGTCGTCCGCGAGCAGGACTCCGGTGGTGAGGATCATCTCGCCGCCGCTCAACATCACGCCCACGTCGGCGGCCTCGGCCACGTGCACCCAGCGGACGGGGCGGTCGAGGTGGTCCGCCGCGGCGACCACCTCCGGTTGTCCTGCGGCGATGCGGTCGAGGGCGAGTATTTGGCGGACGGAGAGGGTGTTCGCGGTGGACATGGCTGGGCCTCCCTCGCGTGGAGCGCTACCCGGCGTGCGGTTGCGGGGCTCTGCCCCGGACCCCGCTGCCTCTCGTCCCAGAGCGGGGCTCAAATGCCTCGATCGCCGGAGAGGCTTGGGTGGGCTAGGACGTGGACCGCAACGCCCGCTCCAGAATCCCCGCCCCCTCCTCCGCCTCCGCCACCGTCAAACTCATCGGCGGAGCGATCCGCAGAACGCTCGAGTCGTGGCCGCCGCCCTTGCCGATCAACAGGCCTTGCGCGCGGCAGGACTCGACGACCTCCGCCGCGTCGGGGCCAGGACCCGCAAGCTCGACGCCGATCATCAGCCCGCGCCCCCGCACCTCGCGCACGCCCGGCGCGGTCGCGGCGATCGCGCGCAGGCGCTCGATGAGGAGTCCGCCCACCCGCCGGGCGTTGCCCTGGAGGTCGTGCTCCAGGAGATACGAGAGGTTGGCGAGGCCCGCCGCCATGGTGATCGGGGAGCCGCCGAACGTCGAAATGGAGTTGGCGTCAAGGCAGTTCATGACCTCGGCGCGGGCGACGACGCCGCCGATCGACATGCCGTTGCCGATGCCCTTGGCGAAGGTCAGGATGTCCGGCGGGCCGGACCGCGCGTGTGCCTGCCAGCCCCAGAAGTGCTCGCCGGTGCGGCCCCAGCCGGTCTGCACCTCGTCCGAGATCCACAGGATGCCGTGCTCGCGCAGGACGTCGCGGAAGGCGGCGTACAGGCCGTCCGGCGGGGAGGTGAAGCCGCCGACGCCCTGGACGGGTTCGGCGATGAGCGCCGCCACGTTGCCCCGGGTCTGGCCGAGCATGTCGCGCAGGTCCGCGACGCAGGCGTCGGTGAACTCGGCGTCGGACAGATGGGCGTAGGGGCCGCGTCCGCGCACGCCCCCGTGCACGTACAGCGTCTGCAACGGGGACAGGCTCGTCGGCGACCAGCCCTTGTTGCCGGTGATGCCGACCGTGGAGAACGAACGGCCGTGGTAGCTGTTGCGCATCGCCAGGATCTGGTTCGAGCGGCGGTACGAGGTGGCGAGCAGCAGCGCCGTGTCGTTGGCCTCGGTGCCGGACGTGGTGAAGAAGACGCGGGCGTCCGGGATGCCCGACAACTGGGCGACGCGCTCGGCGAGTTCGACCATCGGGCGGTTCAGATAGAGCGTCGACGAGTGGACGATCCGGGAGGCCTGTTCGCTCACCGCCTTCGTCACCTCGGGCAGGGCGTGCGCCGTCATCGTGGTGAGGATGCCGCCGAAGAAGTCCAGGTACTTATTGCCCTCGGCGTCCCAGACGTGCCGGCCCTCGCCGTGCGTGAGCTCGATCGGCTCGTCGTAGTACAGCGCCAGCCAGTCCGGCAGGACCTCGCGGTGGCGGTCGTGCAGAGAGGCTCGGGAGGGGGTGGTCATCGGCAGCACTCCTTTTCCTTACGTCTCTACGCACGTAGAACGGAGGTAGAGGGTCGAACCTAAGCCTCACGGGAGGGCTTGCCAAGGGCATCGTCGGCAACCCGCTGGATCGGGACGGCCCCGACACCCGTGCGGGTGACGGTTCAGTGGGCGAGGCCCGCGACGCGCAGCGCGTGCACCACGTCCCAGTACCGATCCTCGGAGACCCGTCGCGCCGCGTCGAGGAGCAGCGGGACGAGCCGGTCGGGGGCGCCGCGCGCGCTGTGGGCGGCCTCTTCGGGGGTGCGGCCGCGGACGTACGCGTCCAGGAGGGTGCGCACCTCGTGGTGTCTGCCCTCAGCGTCGAGCCGGTCCACCGCGGCGCCGAATTCGGCGGGTGGGCTGCCCATGCCCTGGCGCAGCAGTTGCCGCCCGTCGCCGGTGCGGCCGGCCGCGACCAGCGCGTCGGCGGCGGCGACCAGCCGGTCCAGCGGCAGCGACCCGGCCTCCCACAGCAGGGTGGCCCAGTCGGCGCCGAGCCCGGCCCTCGACAACTCCTCGGCGAAGAGCGGGAATTGGGCGGCCGGTCCGGCGACAGCGTCCACGAGGACCATGTGCGCCTCACCGCTGCGACCCTCGGCGCGGTGGCGGGCGAGGAGGGCGACGGTGGCCGCGACGTCGGCGTGCGCGGCGCCGTCGACCGGGGGTGGGGCGGGGGCCGCCACCGGCTCCACCGCGGCGCCGGCGAAGCGGGCGCCGGTGGGCGTCGCAGCAGGCGTGGCAGCGGGAGTGGCGGTGTGCCCGGACCCGGAGGACGGCTGCGCGGTCGCGACCCCCGACTCCTCCGGTTCGCCCACCGGCATACCGGCGAAGCGGGCGCTGCCGCGGGCACGCCGTTTACGTTGCTTGGCGGGCGCAGGCGCAGGCGCGGGGCGGGACGGCGGTGGTGGTGGCGGTGGCCGCCAGGTCGCGGTCGCCGCCCCCTCGACCTCGACCTCGACCTCGGCCTCGGCCTCGGCCTCGGCGCTCCGGTCCCCGGGATCCGGACCCAACTCCGCCAACCTCGCCCCGAGTTCGGCGAACCGCGCCGTCGCCCGCTCGTGGTCGTCGCGCGCCCACGCCAGTTCGAGGCGGACGGCGTCGGCCTCTTCCTGGTCGGCGGCGGATTCGAGGCGGGCACCGAGTTCCTGGGCACGCGCCGCCGCGTACCGGCGCTCGCGTTCCATCACGTCCATCCGGTCGGTGAGCCGCGCGCGCCCGCCGGGCCCGGCGTCGTGGGCGCGCGCCGACGCGCGGTGCAGAGCACGCGCACGGGCCGCCTCGCGCTCCGCGTGCCCGGCGCCCGTCCCGGCCGCGAGGTCCTTGAGCAGCGCCTCGACCACGTCCCACGGCGGCACCTCGACGCCGTCGAGACACGCCCGCATGCCCTCGGGGTCCCGCTGCCAGAAGACGCCGCACCAGCCGGCGCGCTGATCGAGCCGGGCGTTGAGGCCTTGCAGATATGCCGCGAAGTCCCGTACCCGGTCCGGGAGTTGTCCCACTTCCGCCACGCGCCCCGCCGATCGTCGCGCCCTGCACCCTTCTTGGAGCCTTACGCTCCGGAAGCAAACACCTCGCGTGTTACGGGGGTGCTACGCGCGCTTTTCGGGGTGGACACCGGCATCCGTCAGGCGGGCACCAGCGCGCAGCGCGTCACCAGCTCGTCCATGGAAAGGCCCAGCTCCCGGGCGAGCGCGGCGACCGTGAAGAAGGCGGGGGTCGGCGCCCGGCCCGTCTCGATCTTGCGCAGCGTCTCGACGGAGACGCCCGCGCCCGCGGCCACCTCGGTCATGCTGCGCCCGAGCCGCGCCTCGCGCAGCAGCCGGCCGAGGTGCTCGCCGCGCTCGCGCTCTTCGGGGGTCAAAGGGGTTCGGACCATGCCCCCATGCTACCCGAGAGCCCAATTCATATACCGGGTTTATGTACCGGATTTAAATACCGGTATAGTTATTGGCATGGTGGAACTGAAGACGGACACATCGATCGACGAGATGCGGGAGGCGGGGCGGGTCGTGGGCGACGCGCTCACCGCGGTGCGTGAGCACGCGGCCGTGGGCGTGAGCCTGCTGGAGCTCGACGAGGTGGCACGCGACGTGCTGCGCAAGGCGGGGGCGACGTCCCCGTTCCTCGGCTACCGGCCGAGTTTCGCGCCGACGCCGTTCCCCGCGGTGATCTGCGCGTCCGTGAACGACGCGATCGTGCACGGCATCCCGACCGCGTACCGGCTGCGGGACGGGGACCTGGTGTCGATCGACTGCGGGGCGGAGCTCGGCGGCTGGGCCGGGGACTCCGCGATCAGCTTCACGGTCGGCAGGGCGCGGCCGGAGGACGTACGGCTCATCGAGACGGCCGAGCGGGCGCTCGCCGCGGGGATCGGGGCGGCGGTCGCCGGCAACCGGATCGGGGACATCGCGCACGCGATCGGCACGGTGTGCCGGGAGGCGGGGTACGGCATCCCGGAGGGGTTCGGCGGCCATGGCATCGGCCGGCGGATGCACGAGGATCCGCCGGTGCCGAACGAGGGGCGTGCGGGCCGGGGCATGCGGTTGCGGCACGGCATGGCGCTGGCGATCGAGCCGATGGTCATCGGTGGCGGCGGGGACGGCTACCACGAGGCGCCGGACGGCTGGACCCTCCGCACGAACGACGCCTCCCGCGCCGCCCACGCGGAGCACTCCGTGGCGATCACGGACGGGGGGCCGCGCGTTCTTACGGCCCGCTAGCCCCGGCGGAACCGGTGTTGCGCCCTCGGGGCTCCGCCCCGGACCCCGCTGCTCAATCGCCGCAGGGGCTTGTTGGATCGGGCTCGACGGATCAAGCCCCGCCGGCGATTGAGGCGCGGGGTCCGGGGCGGAGCCCCGAGCGTAGGACCGGACGGCCGCGTGCTACTTGCTGGGCGTGACGACCATCGCCGAACCGCCACCCCTGCGTACCTTCTCCGCCGCCGCGAGCCACTTCCCGCCCGGCAAACGCTGGACGCCCGTCGCCGCGCCGATCTCCGGGTTCTCCTTGAAGGAGTGGCCGATGGCCTCCAGCTTCCCCCGCAACGCACTGTCGTACAGCCCCGGTTCGAGCTCCGTCTGCGCCGCGTTGCGCTGACTCGCCCGCGGCGCCGCGATCGCGTCGACCAGCGGCAGATCACGGTCGAGGAAGCCCGTCAGCGTTTGCAGGACCGTGGTGATGATGGTGGCGCCGCCCGGTGAACCGACCGCGACCACAGGCTTGTTGGACCGGTCCAGCACGATCGTCGGCGAGATGGACGAACGCGGACGCTTGCCCGGCCCCGGCAGGTTCGGGTCGTGTACGTCGGGGCTCGCGGGCGCGAACGAGAAGTCCGTCAGCTCGTTGTTGAGCAGGAAGCCGCGCCCCGGCACGGTGATGCCGCTGCCGCCGGTCGACTCGATGGTGAGGGTGTAGGAGACGACGTTGCCCCACTTGTCGGCAGTGGTGAGGTGCGTCGTGTTCTCGCCCTCGTACGTCGTGGGCGCCGCCTTGTCCCCGGCCTCGCCGCACTTGCCGGGATGCCGCGGGTCCCCGGGCGCGAGCGGGCTCTTGAGCACCGCGTCGTCCTTGATGAGGCACGCACGGGAGGCGGCGAACCGCTGTGACAGCAGCCCCTTCGTGGGCACGTCCTCGAAGGCCGGGTCGCCCACCCAGCGCCCCCGGTCGGCGAAGGCCACCCGGCTCGCCTCGATGAACCGGTGCAGGTACTGGACGTCGGACGCCTTCGAAAGGTCGGTGTTCTCAAGGATGTTGAGCGCTTCGCCGACGCTCGTGCCACCCGACGAGGACGGCGCGATCGAGTAGACACCGAGGCCGCGGTACGAGGTCCTGCTCGGCGCCTGAAGCTTGGCGCCGTAGGCCGCGAGGTCCTTCGCCGACAGCTTTCCCGGCCGCGCGTTGTACCCCGAACCCGGGTCCACGGGCGGCTTGTTGACCGTCTTCACGACGTCCTTGCCGAGGTCGCCGCGGTACAGCGCACCGATCCCCTCCCGGCCCAACTGCTCGTAGGTGTGCGCCAGATCGGGGTTCTTGAACGTCGAGCCGACCGCCGGGAGCTTCCCGCCCGGCAGGAACAGCTTCGCCGTGTCGGGGAAGTCGCGGAACCGGGCCTCGTTCGACGCGGTCTGCGAGCGGAACGTGTCGTCGACGGTGAACCCGTCGCTCGCCAGCTTCGTCGCGGGCTTCAGCACGGAGCCGAGCCCCCGGCTCCCCCACGCGTCAAGGGCCGACTGCCACGTGGCCGGAGTGCCCGGCGTCCCCACGCTCAGCCCGCTGGTGACCGCGTCGTTGAAGGCGAGCGGCTTGCCGTTCTCCAGGAAGAGGTCGGAGCCGGCCGTCAGCGGCGCCGTCTCGCGGCCGTCGATCGTATGGACCTTGCGGGACTTGGCGTCGTAGTAGACGAAGTAGCCGCCGCCACCGACCCCGGACGAGTACGGCTCGGTCACCCCGAGGGCGGCCGCGGTGGCGACGGCGGCGTCCACCGCGTTGCCCCCGTTCTTGAGCACCTCGATGCCGGCCGCGGAGGCGTCCGCGTCGACGCTCGCCACGGCGCCGCCGGAGCCGACCGCGACCGGCTCCTTCACGGGCGTACGCGCACCGGACGAAGGCGCACCGGACGAAGGCGGCGCCGCGGCACCGACCGCCACCATGCTGCCGAGCGCGGCGAAGACCGACAGATTCCGCACAACTGAACGTCTCATCAGTACCTCCGGTCAACAGGCGTCAGCGCAGCGTAACTTGATCGGCCCGCGCCGTCAGGACCCCCTCGAACCCCGGTCGAACATCCCGCTAGAGTGCGCCCCCATGACTGAAGACGTGCGCAACATCGTCCTCGGCCTGATCGCGGCGGGCATCAGCGCCACGCTGGGCTGGCTCGCCCGCACCTACCTGTGGCGGCGCAAGCTCCGCCGCAAGCAGGCCTTCTTCGGGCTGCCCGACAACTCCGAGTCGCTGCTCGTCGTGAATCGCGACGCGGGCGGCCCCGAGCTGACGGTGAAGCGCCACGACGTCTTCGCCCTCCTGGAGCTCTCCGCGCTCATCAAGGACTGCAACGCGCACGCCCAGATCGTCGCCCACGACACCGCGCAGCAGGGCTTCGGGGACCGGACCGAGTTCTGCGTCGGCGGCCCGGCCTCCAACAGACGCATGGCCGCGCACATGGTCAGCCTGCTGCCCGGCATCCGCGTGAACACCGACCCCGAGCCGGGCCCGGACCGCGGCGCCTTCCAGATCGGCTCCGAGCGCTACCGCCTGGAGCCGGGCAGAACCGAGTACGTGCTCCTGGCCCGTCTCACCGCCGGCCCCGCCACCCCCGAGGCGAGGCCGGTCTTCCTGTTCTGCGGGCAGCTGCCGGTCACCAACCAGGCCGCCACGCGCTATCTCGCCCGCCACCACGAGCGGCTCGCCCGCAAGCACGGCAACAACTCCTTCGTGCTGCTGTTGAAGGTCGTGAACTCCGGGGCGTACGGGCCCGACGTCGTCGAGGTGGTCGCCGATGTCACGAAGGCGGCCGAGGCCCCGCTGCCTGCCGCCGCGCCGGCCAATGGGGGCCGCGCCGCGCACCGCGCCAAATAGGGCCAGGAAAAGGGCCCCGAAACCAAGGCGAGCGGCACCCCCGCCGCGTACGAATGCGACAAGGGTCCGCTCATCCTCGGCAAGCAGGCGCGTCCCGACCGGCACGCGGCAGCTGACCTTCTCCTCACGAACTTCGCGATCCTTGCGAACCTCGGCTACGCGAGCAGTGATCTCCGGCTGCCGCTGGGCGGGGACGGGCCGTGCTCTCCCTGGCTTCGGCACTTACGTACCTGGCAGCAGCGTCCCTGGCTCGGCCGGGGCGACATCGGCCGCCTCCGTCTTGGGGTTGCGCCGCTGGCGCTTGGCCACCCACTGGGCGAGCCAGGACAGCACCATGCACATCCCGATGTAGATCGGCGAGATCACCATCACCACAGGGATGAACGGCAAATCGTAGTCGAGGTTGGAAGCGATCAGTTTTCCGGCGTGGAGGAACTCCTCGTAGGTGATGAGATACCCGAGCGACGTGTCCTTCAGGGCCACCACCAACTGGCTGATGATGGCGGGCAGCATGGCCCGCACCGCCTGAGGGACGAGCACATGCGTCATGACCTGCGTCTTGCGCATGCCCAGCGCGTACGCCGCCTCGCGCTGTCCGCGCTCCACCGAGTTCATGCCCGAACGGAACACCTCGGCGAGCACGGAGCCGTTGTAGAGCGTCAGGCCGGCGACGAGCGCGGCCAGCGGCTCCATTTTCAGGGCCACGTAGATGAAGAAGATCATCACCAGGACCGGCATGGCGCGGAAGAACTCGACGAACAGCGTCGCGATCCAGCGCACCGGCTTGTGGTCCGAGAGCCGCCCCACGGCCAGGACCGTGCCGAGCACGAGCGACAGGACGGCCGCCATGGCGAAGGCCTTGAGCGTGTTGCCGAGCCCGCGAAGGAGCAGCTTCTGGATGCCCGTGTACTCGAAGGGCATCCACTTCGTGTACGTGAACTGGTCGGTGTCGAAGAGGAGGTACAGGATCCAGCCGACCAGGGCGAGCACGATGAGCGTCGAGACGGCGCCGTACATCTTGTGCCGGCGTTCGGTCTTCGGGCCCGGGATGTCGTAGAGGGCGGTGGCGTCGTGCCGCAGTGCTTTCATCCGGCTCATCGGGCGAACCCCCAGCGCTTCTCGAGGAAGTTGAACAGGGCGCTGATGGCGAGCGTGATGATCAGGTATCCGATCGCGATCCAGACGAAGGTCCAGATGATGTTGTAGCCGAGCTCGCTGAGCGTCTTGTAGGTGCCGAGCAGCTCGACGACGCTGAAGGCGCCCGCGATCGCGGAGTTCTTGGCGAGCGCGATGAGCGTGGAGCCGATCGGCGGGATCACGGACCGGAAGGCCTGCGGCAGGATGACGTGGGTCAGCGTCTGGCCGAACGTCATGCCGAGGCTGCGGGCCGCCTCGCCCTGCCCCTTGGGCACCGTGTTGATGCCGGAGCGCACCGCCTCGCAGATGAACGCCGAGGTGTAGCAGCCGAGCGCGAGCACCGCGAAGACCGTGAAGGGCAGCACGAGCCCGAATCTCGGCAGGCCGAGCAGCACCGCGAAGAACAGCAGCGTCAGCGGGGTGTTGCGCAGCACGGTGACCCACGCGGTGCCGAAGGCCCGGAAGGATCCGACGGGCGCGACCCGGAACGAGGCCATGAGGAAGCCGAGCACCAGCGCCAGGACCGACGCGAAGACGGTGAGTTCGACGGTGCCGAGGAAGCCTTTCCAGTACAGCGAGAGATTGTCGGTCAGGACATTCATGGGACGCCTCCTCAGTTCGCCGGGTAGCGGTCGATGGCGGGCGGCTTCGGGGCCGGCTCGCCGGACAGGCCGAGCGTCGCCTCGTACGCCTTCTTCCAGTCGCCGTTCTTCTGGCGGGCCTCGAGGGCGTCGTTGATGGCGAACCGCAGCGCGTTGTCCTTCTTCGGGACCCCGATGCCGTACGGCTCCTCGGAGAACGGCTTGCCGACGAGCTTCATCTCCTCGGGCACCTTCGCCGCGTAGCCGAGCAGGATCGCGTCGTCGGTGGTGACCGCGTCGACCTGGTAGGTCAGCAGGTTGTCGACGCAGATCGAGTACGTGTCGTACGCGACGAGCTCGGCCTTCGGATAGTCGGCCTTGATGCGCTGGTACGGGGTGGAGCCGGCGGCCGAGCAGACCCGCTTGCCCGCGAGGTCGCCAGGACCCTTGATGTCCTCCTCGTCGGTGCGCACGAGCAGCGACTGTCCCGCCATGTAGTACGGGCCCGCGAAGCCGACGAGCTTCTTGCGCATGTCGTTGATGGTGTACGTGCCGACGTAGTAGTCGATCTGCCCGTTCTGCAGCGCCGTCTCGCGGTTCGCCGACGCGATGGTCTTGAAGCGGATCCGCTTCGGGTCGAGGCCGAGGGAGGCCGAGACCATCTTGGCGATCTCGATGTCGAAGCCCGAGTACGAGCCGTCCGCGGGGTTCTTCTCGCCGAGGTAGGGCTGGTCCTCCTTGGCGCCGACGATGAAGTGGCCGCGCCTCTCCGCCTTCTTCCACGTCGGGGAGTCGGGCAGCGTGAACCCTTGGGCGATCTTGTACTGCGGGAGCTCGGCGGCGGATGGTCCCTTGACGGGTGGGCTGCCCTCCTTTCCGCAGGCGGTGGCGGCGAGGGCCGTCACGGCCAAGGCGGCGAGCAGCCGTAGCGACTTGGCGATCATGTGGTGGTGCCCTCCCCCGGTCAGTGCTTCAGGATCTTGGAGAGGAAGTCCCGGGCGCGCTCGCTCTCCGGGGCGGTGAAGAACTCCTCGGGGCTGCGGTCCTCCACGATCTTGCCGTCCGCCATGAAGACGACGCGGTCGGCGGCCGTGCGCGCGAAGCCCATCTCGTGGGTGACGACGACCATGGTCATGCCGTCGCGCGCGAGTTGCTGCATGACCTCGAGCACCTCGTTGATCATCTCCGGGTCGAGGGCCGAGGTCGGCTCGTCGAAGAGGAGGGCCTTGGGGTCCATGGCGAGTGCGCGGGCGATGGCCACGCGCTGCTGCTGTCCGCCGGAGAGCTGCGCGGGGAACTTGTCGGCGTGCGCGGCGAGTCCGACCCGCTCCAGGAGTTCCCGGGACCGCTTGTCGGCCTCGTCCTTCTTGCGTTTCCTGACCTTCAGCTGGGCCAGCGAGACGTTCTGGAGCACCGTCTTGTGCGCGAAGAGGTTGAACGACTGGAAGACCATGCCGACTTCGGCCCGCAGCTGCGCGAGCGCCTTCCCCTCCTCGGGGAGCGGCTGACCGTCGAGGCGGATCATTCCGGACTCGATGGTCTCCAGACGGTTGATCGTCCGGCAGAGCGTCGATTTGCCCGACCCCGAGGGGCCGATGACCACCACCACCTCCCCCTTGCCGACGGTGAGGTCGATGTCCTGGAGGACATGCAGCTCCCCGTAGTACTTGTTCACGTCTCGCAGCTCGATCAACGGATCGACGGCCATCGGCAGTCCCTGCCCACTTTCAGCTGTGTCGGTCCGCGCAAACTATCCACGCTTACATGGGACTTAACAGACGACACGCACTTATGGGCATTAACCGTATTTGACGCTCAGCTACGCGGCGCTCCCCCGCCGACCCAGGGCAGGTCCTACGACTCGGCGGCCTCCGCGTAGAACTGGGAGAGCTCCGGGGCGCCGCTCGCCGCCCACTCGTGCCCGGCCTCCACGACGTCGATCTCGCGGCCCGACGCGAGCCGCACCACCGGCTGACCGTTGTCCCAGATCACCCAACTGGCGCCCACCACATGGCGCACCATCACCGAGCCGAGGTAGAGACCCGCGTCGTTGCCCAGCCAGTGCAGCGTGTCCTCGTCCTCGCGCCAGCGCGGCACGAGTTGGTCGAGGGCCTCCAACGACCGCACGGACTCGTCCAGTTCGACCCCCGCGTCGTCGGCCTGGGAGCGCAACAGCTCACATTCGGAGAGGAGTTCGACGAGGCCGCTCTCGGCCTCGTCGCCGTCGTCGCCGACCGGGAAGACGGCGACACCGTGGCCCGGACCGTGCTTCTTGCGCCAATTAGCCGCGAAAGGGATCTTCATATCGCCCAGATTGGCATCCGGGCACCTGCCCGCACCACAGGCGCGCGGAGGCGGTCCGGCGTGGAGTTCAGGAACCGGACACCGGCGTTTCTCCCCCGTTTACCTCGCGGCACATTGACGGGCCATCACCCCGTCCTTAGCTTCATGGCGCAACCACCACGGCGGACACACAAGCGGAGGGAGTCGGTTTTGCGCCGACGCATTTGGGGAGCCGCGTTCATCCTGGCCGTCTGCGCGGGGGTCACCCCCGTCGCCGCGGCCCACGCCGCCCCGGCCAGACCCAAGCCGCTCCCGCTGGAGCGGCTCTTCGACAACCGGGCCGTCAGCGACGACACGGCGCCCGGCGAAGCGGACTTCGACGGTGCGGGCAGCTCCCTGTCCGCGCAGGACCTCGGCGCGGCCGGCTGGACCCCCGGCCGCGCGATGGAGGTCGACCGGGCCCGGCTCACCTGGCCGAGGACGGCGGGGGCCGGGCCCGACAACGTCCGGGCGAACGGGCAGTCCGTGCGGGTGAGCGGGCGCGGGGACGCGCTCGCCTTCCTGGTCGCGGGGACCGGCGGGGACGCGGCAGGATCCGGCGTCGTCCGGTACGCGGACGGCTCCCGGTCGACGTACTCGCTCAGCGCGCCGGACTGGCGCACCGGGCCGCTCGCCACGAAGTCGGTGGCGCTGCCGCACCGGAACACGCCGTACGGCCAAGTCGCCGAGAAGACACGGCTGTACGCGGTGACCGTGCCGGTGCGCGAGGGCCGTCAGATCTCCTCCGTCGACCTGCCGCGGGCGAGCGGCGGGGCGCTGCACGTCTTCGGCATGTCCGTGCGCGCGGCGACGTCCGGGTGGACGGGCAGCTGGTCGGCCTCGCCCGCCGGGTACACCGCGGTGGGGCCGTGGGCGGACCGCACGATCCGGCTCGTCGTGCACACGAGCACGGGCGGGCCGAGGGTCCGCATCCGCATGGAGAACACCTTCGCCGCGACTCCGGTGCGGATCGGGAGCGCGTCGGTGGCGGTGCAGGGGGCGGGGGCCGCGGCGCGCGGGAAGCCGGTGCCGCTGACGTTCAAGGGCTCCTCCGGCACCCAACTCCCGGCCGGTGGGCAGGCGTTCAGTGACCCGGTGGACTTCGACGTGCCGGAGAGCGCCAACCTCCTCGTGAGCTTCCATCTGCCGGAGCCGGTCACCGCGGCGCCCGTGCACAGCCAGGCCATCCAGCGCAGCTACGTGAGCACCGCGGGCGATCACGCCACGGAGGAGGACGGCTCCTCGTACAGCTCGACGATCTCGTACTGGCCGCTGCTCACCGGTGTCGACGTGGGTGGCGGCCCCGGTTCCGTCGTGCTGCTCGGCGACTCCATCACGGATGGCGTGAAATCGACGCTGGACGCGAACCACCGCTGGCCGAACGTGCTCGCCACGCGGCTCCTCGCCCAGTCGAAGGTGCCGCACTACGGGGTGCTGAACGAGGGCATCTCCGCGAACCGGGTCGTCGCCGACCGCTACCCCGGTGACGGGCTCTCCACCGACACGGGCGGCGTCAGCGCGCTGCACCGGCTCGACCGCGACGTGTTCGCGCAGACCTCGGCGAAGACGGTCGTCGTCTTCCAGGGCGTGAACGACGTGCGCTGGGGTGCGAGTGCCGAGGAGGTCGAGGCGGGGCTCCGCGAGATCGTGGCGCGGGCGCACGCGCGGGGCCTCAAGGTGATCGGGGCGACCATCACCCCGTGCGAGGGCGAGGCCCTGTGCACGCCGGCCGCCGACGCGCAGCGGGAGGCCATCAACTCCTTTGTGCGCGACGCCGGTTCGGGCTTCGACGGCTTCCTCGACTTCGACGCCGTCGTACGGGACCCGGCCCACCCGGCGCGGATGCTCCCCGCCTACGACAGCGGGGACCATCTGCACCCCGGTGACCCGGGCCTGAAGGCGCTGGCCGACTCGATCGACCTGAACGTGCTCAGGCCGTAGCGTCGACCGGCTTCCGGGCGATCAGGATGCCCTGGCGCCCCTGGGTCGCCCGCTCGTAGTCCTCGGGCTCGCGGAGCAGCCGCGCCTCCACCGGGAGGCCGGCCTGCTCCACGAGCCCTGCGACGTGCTCAGGGTCCAGCCAGTAGACGTCGAGCGAGAGGTCGTGGCCGTAGGCGTGGTCCAGGTGGCGCAGCAGGTCGCCCACCTTGTAGCCGAGCAGCAGGTAGCCGCCGGGGGTGAGGACGCGGTGGAACTCGGCGAACACCGTCGGCAGCAGCTCCGGCGGCGTGTGCACCGTCGAGTACCAAGCGACGACGCCGCCGAGCGAGCCGTCGGCCAGGTCGAGGGCGGTCATGGTGCCCTCCTCGAACCGCAGTCCGGGGTGGGCGCGACGTGCCTCGGCGACCGTCTTCGGCGAAAGGTCGATGCCGAACGCGGAGAGCCCGAGGGACGCCAGATGGGCCGTCACATGCCCGGGCCCGCAGCCGAGGTCGGCCACGGGCCCGGCGCCCGCCCGCCTGACGCGCTCGGCGAAGACGCCGAACACCGCGTGCGCGTACAGGTCCTGCGGGAAGAGCGGGGGCACGATCTCGGCGTAGGCGCCGGCGGCGGTGTCGTAGGCCAGTTGGGTCGAGTTCAGGTACGTCGTCAGATCCGTCACGGGCGCAGACGCTAGCGCCCGCCACTGACAATCGATGCCGACGACCGCGGGGAGCGGGAGGCTCAGACGTCCAGGTCGACCACGACCGGAGCGTGGTCGGACGCCCCCTTGCCCTTGCGCTCCTCGCGGTCCACGTAGGCGTCGGAGACGGACTTGGCGAACGGCTCGTTCCCGTAGACCAGGTCGATGCGCATGCCCTTGTTCTTCGGGAAGCCGAGGGCGCGGTAGTCCCAGTACGTGAAGGGGTGGTCGTACTTGAGGGGGCGCGGCACGACATCGGTCAGGCCCGTCTCGCGCAGCGCCGTGAGTGCCGCACGCTCGGCCGGGGTCACGTGCGTGGCGCCTTCGAAGAGGGAGATGTCCCAGACGTCGTCGTCCGTCGGTGCCACGTTGTAGTCGCCCATCACCGCGAAGGGGCGCGAGCCCGCCGCGTCGCCCGCGACCGCCGCCTTCAGGGCCTCGAACCACTGGAGCTTGTACGCGTAGTGCGCGTGGTCGACCTCCCGCCCGTTCGGCACGTACACCGACCAGACGCGGACCGGGCCGCAGGTCGCCGAGACGGCGCGGGGCTCCTCCACCCCGTCGTAACCAGGATCCCCGGGTACGCCCTTGACCACGTCCTCCAGGCCGACGCGGGAGAGCAGCGCCACCCCGTTCCACCTGCCGTTCGCGTTCACCGCCGACTCGTAGCCCAGCTCACGCAGCTCGTCCGCGGGGAACTGCTCCGCCGAGCACTTGGTCTCCTGGATGCACAGCACGTCCGTGCCGCTGCTCTCCAGCCAGGCAAGGAGGCGCGGCAGCCGCGCGGTGATCGAGTTCACGTTCCAGGTAGCAATGCGCATGTCCCACAACCTACCGGGCGGCACTGACAGCGGCGCCGCGCCCAGGATCGACAGGCAATCTTGCAAGTTTTTCTGTTAAACAGTTAGCCTGCCGAACATGACGATCAACACCCCTCTCGACGAGCGCCCCGCCCTCGTCCTCATCGACCTCCAGAACGGCATCCTCGGCCTGCCGACCGTGCACCCCTCCGCCGACGTCCTCAAGAACGGGGCCAAGCTCGCCGAGGCCTTCCGCGCCAAGGGCCTGCCGGTCGTGCGCGTGAAGGTCGCCTGGTCGCAGGACGGCGGCGACCTCCCGACGGGCCGCGCCGCCGCGGGCGCCATGACGCAGGCGCCGCCGCCCGCGTTCTCCGAGTTCCCCGACGAGCTCGGCCCGCTCGGCGACGACATCGTCATCACCAAGCGGCACTGGGGCGCCTTCACCGGCACCGAGCTCGACCTCCAGCTGCGCCGCCGCGGCGTCACGCAGATCGTGCTCTGCGGCATCTCGACGTCCATCGGCGTCGAGTCGACCGCCCGCTCCGCGTGGGAGCAGAGCTACCACCTGGTGCTGGTCGACGACGCGACGACCGACACGGACGCCGAGTCCCACGAGCACAGCTTCGGCAAGATCTTCCCGCGCATCGCGGAGATCGGCTCCACCGACGAAGTTCTCGAGCTTCTTAAGAAGTAGCCCGCAAGCAGCTCAGACCTGCGCCGAGCCACCAGGGGTGAGGCGCAGGTGCTCGGCACCGCCGAGCGAGCCGATCTGGTTGTCGTAGATCGGCCGCGCGAGGTCCGTGAGCAGCGCGTCGTGGATGTCGTACGCGCGGCGCGGCTTGACCTCGCGTACGTACTCGATCACTTCGGCGATCTTGTTCCAGGGCGCCATGACGGGCAGCATCAGCGTCTCGACCGGCTGGTCGGGAACGGTGAGGGCGTCGCCGGGGTGGAAGACCGTGCCGCCGTCGACGAGATAGCCGACGTTCGTGATGCGCGGGATGTCCGGGTGGATCACGGCGTGCAGCTCGCCGTGCGCCTGGACGTCGAACCCGGCGGCCGTGAACGTGTCGCCGTGGCCCACCGTGTGGACGCGGCCGGGGAACGCCGCCGAGATCTGCTCCGCGACCGACTTCAGGGTCCAGATGTGCGCGCCGGGGTTGGCCTCCATCCCGGCGCGCAGCCGGTCCTCGTTGAAGTGGTCGGGGTGCTCGTGCGTCACGAGGATCGCGTCGGCGCCGACGGCCGCGTCCTCCTCGGAGAACCCGCCCGGGTCGATGACGAGCGTCTGGCCGTCCTTCTGGAGCCGGACGCAGGCGTGGGTCTTCTTCGTCAGCTTCATACGTCCCATCCTGCGCCCGTCGGCGCCCTGTTTCACGCCCCGGTCCACGCGCCGCTTCACATCCCGCCTCACTCCTGAGGCGTGGTCTCCTCGCGGATCACCTGCTGCGCCACCTTGAACGCCGCGTTCGCGGCCGGTACGCCGCAGTAGACGGCGGTCTGGAGCAGGATCTCCTTGATCTCCGCGGCGGTGAGGCCGTTGCGCAGGGCCGCGCGCGTGTGGAACACCAGCTCGTCGAGGTGGCCGCCCGCGACCAGCGTCGCCAGGGTCACCGAGGAGCGCGTGCGCCGGTCGAGCCCGGGACGGGACCAGATCTCGCCCCACGCGTAGCGGGTGAGGAACTCCTGGAAGTCACCGGAGAAGTCGTCGGCCGTGGACAGGGCCCGGTCCACGTGGGCGTCGCCGAGCACCTCGCGGCGCGTCTTGAGGCCCGCGTCGTGCGGGTCGGGCCGGGTCGCGGCCTCCGGCTGCTGCGCGGCCGCTATCTCCGCGCGCGGCGGGGCCGACGGGGGCGGCGGCGCGAGGACCGGCTTGACCGGGGCGGCCTGGATGGCGGTCTGCCCGGTCTCGTGCGCGGCGGGCCAGGCCGAGGTGAAGTGCCGTACGAGGAGGTCGGTGACGGCGGCCGGCTGTTCGACCGGGGCCAGGTGGGAGGCGCCGGGCACGACGGCGAGCCGGGCGTCCGGTATGCCGGCGACCAGCGTGCGGGCCTCGGCGGGGCCCGTGACCTGGTCCTCAGAGCCGACGAGGACGAGCGTCGGCACGCCG
This sequence comes from Streptomyces fractus, assembly GCF_049844455.1. Lineage (NCBI taxonomy): Bacteria > Bacillati > Actinomycetota > Actinomycetes > Kitasatosporales > Streptomycetaceae > Streptomyces > Streptomyces fractus. The sequence continues at coordinate 2,318,519 of NZ_JBMYHI010000002.1, forward strand.
ATGTCGCCCAGCTCCTCGCGGACGTCGAAGGCGGCGAGCGCCTCGCACGAGGCGATGTAGCAGCCCGGGTCCGTCGTGCGGACCATCTGCACGGCCCAGTCCGTGATCGCGGGCTGCGCGGTGGCGAAGCCGTGCATGAACCAGCGCTCGGGGGCCGTACGGGCGATGGGGTCGAGGCCGTTGCTGCGCACGATGACGCCACGCTGGCGGAACTCGTCGGCCGTGCCGAACCGCGGCGAGGCCGCGATCAGGGCGAGCGACGCGACGCGCTCCGGGTGGCGCAGGGCCAGCTCCGCGCCGATCGCGCCGCCGAGTGAGCAGCCCGCGTAGCCGAAGCGCTGGATGCCGAGGTCGTCGAGCGTGGCGAGCAGCCGCTCCGCGAGCGCCTCGACGGAGCCCGCCGGGTGCGCGGGCGAACCGCCGTGTCCCGGCAGGTCGAAGCGGAACACCCGCCAGTGCTGGGCCAGCTCGGGCACCTGGCGGTCCCACATGTGCCACGTCGTGCCGAGCGACGGGCCGAGGATGAGCACCGGGGCGGTGTCGTCGTCACGGCCGTCGAACCGGTACTGCAGGCGCGGGGTCTTCGTGTCACTCACACCCTCCACGCTAGCCAGTGCGCCTGAGCGATCTGGTGGCGGGTCCCCACAATGGACGTGAGGTGTTCACTCCGGGTTCCTGGTGTGGACCCGGAGTGGGGGTGACGTGAAGAGCGAGCGTCCCGGGCGCCGGTCAGGGATCCGGGGGGCGGATCACGGGTGCGTCATCGACACCACGTACACCATGGGGTGGTCCGGGTTGGAGCGGTTCACCACGATGGTCTGGGTCGGCGACGGGTCCTTCTGCTTGTGGGTGAGGCCGTACCAGGGGCCCGGGCCCGTGAAGTCCCAGCCCGCGATCTTCTGGTCGCGGTCGCTGATCGCGATGTCGCCGGTGGCCAGGTCGCCGACCGTGTAGCCGGCGTCGACCTCCTCCAGGAACTGGTCGAGGCCCTTGTTGCTGGTGAGGAACTGCGCGTAGAGGCGGCTCACCTTGTAGTTGTTCGTCTCGTAGTAGGCGACGTTGCGCGAGTACGAGGGGACCGGGATCTGGTAGAGGCGGCGCTGCACCTTGGACGGCCAGCCGACGGTGAGGCCGGTCGCCGAGTACTTCGCCTCCTTGTCCTTGCCGCTGTCCCGGCTCTGGCCGGCGGAGATCACCAGGTAGCCGGCGGGGATGCCGATGAGCAGCACGATCGTCAGGAGCGTGAGGACGCGCCGTCGGATCACATGGCCGCGGTCCTCGGCCGGTCGCGGCGCTTCGTCCGCGGACGGGGGCTGGCGGGGCACGGTCATGGCTGGTTTTCCTGTCACTGTCTCGGTCCCTGGCATCGGCTATGCCTGGTCCGTGCTGTCCACGGACGGGCCGGTCGTGCTGCGGGTGCGGGCGTACCGCTCGTACCGCTCGTGGCGCTCCACGCGGCGGCGCTTGGCGCGGCGGAAGCGGCGGGCGACGAGCCGGGCGAGGTCCGCGGCGCCGACCATGCCGGCCTCGGGACCGAGCTGGGCGCGGGCGATGCGGGCCTCGGGGCGGTAGCCGCGGCCGGTGAGCTGGCGCTTGAACGCGTCCCGCGCGGGGGCGATCAGCAGGTCGTCGGCGGCCGACACGCCGCCGCCGATGACGAAGCACGACGGGTCGAGGGCCGCGGCGAGGTTCGCTATGCCGACGCCCAGCCACTGGCCGATGTCCTGCAACAGCTCGACGCACATGGCGTCGCCCTCGCGGGCCAGCTGCGTGATGAGCGGTCCTGTGATGTCGGGGATGTGGCCCTGGACCCGCTCGATGATGTTGTACGCGACCGGGGAGTCGGCCGCCGCGAGCTCGCGGGCCTCGCGGACCAGGGCGTTGCCGGAGCTGTACTGCTCCCAGCAGCCGCGGTTGCCGCACGGGCAGCGGTGCCCTCCGGGGACGACCTGCATGTGGCCGAACTCGCCGGCGACGCCGAACTTTCCGCGCTTGACCTGGCCGTCCTCCAGGATCGCGCCGCCGATCCCCGTGCCGAGCGTGATCATCACCAGGTGGTCCTCGCCGCGCCCCGCGCCGAACCGCCACTCCGCCCAGGCGGCGGTGTTGGCGTCGTTGTCGACGAGTACGGGGACCGCGAGGCGGCCGGCGAGGCGGTCCCTCAGGGGTTCGTTGCGCCACGACAGGTGGGGGGCGAACAGGACGCGGTTGCGGTCCGCGTCGACCCAGCCGGCCGCGCCGATGCCGACCGCGTGCACGTCGTGCCGGTCGGAGAGGTCGAGCACCAGCTCCGTGATCGTGTCCTCGACGACCTTGGGGCTCTTGGACTTGTCCGGGGTCTCCGTACGGAGCGTCTCCAGGATGGTGCCGTCCGCGTCGACGACACCGGCCATCACCTTCGTGCCACCGATGTCGATGCCGACGGTGGGAACGCGCGGGGCCGTCGTGTGCGAGCGGCGCTCGCGGGTGCCGACCGTCCGGAGAACGGTGGCCCGTGCGCTGCCACGGTGTGCGAGGTCGCGGTAGGTGCTCATTGCGGCGATTCTGCCTCACGAATCGGCTCCGCCGCATACCGGGTTTTACGCCACGCCGGGGTGGGGCCCAGCCCGGTGCGGCCAGGCCGCCGGCGCTGCACCTTGCCTGGACGGTGCCGCGCGTTACAGCCGCCCGGCACCCGCTCGCGCAGTTCCCCGCGCCCCTGAAAGGGGCGCGGGGAACTGCGCAAAGGTGACCAACGGCGCAACGCACAGCCGCCCGGGACAGCCGAAAACACGCACACGCGGGCGCGTCGGGGAGGCCCCTACTTCTCGGCCCCGTCAGCCGTATGCCCGCCAAGATGCGTAGGCACCGGCGCCCGCTCCAGCTCATGACGGAGGTCGTCCAGTTCCGTGCCGCCCGCCATCTGCCGCGTCAGCTCGTCCAGCGTGATGTCGTCGCGCAAGTGGCTGCCGAACATCGCGCCGCGCTTGAGCAGCACGAACCGGTCCCCCACGAGGTACGCGTGGTGCGGGTTGTGCGTGATCAGAACCACGCCGAGGCCCGCGTCACGTGCCGCCGCGACGTACTTCAGGACGACACCGGACTGCTTGACGCCGAGCGCCGCCGTCGGCTCGTCGAGGACGAGGACCTTCGCGCCGAAGTAGACGGCGCGGGCGATCGCGACGCACTGGCGCTCGCCGCCGGACAGCGTGCCGATCGGCTGGTCGACGTCGCGCAGGTCGATGCCCATACGGGCCAGTTCCTCGTGCGTCGTCCGCCGCATGAGCTCGACGTCGAGGCGCTTGAAGGGGCCCGTCCCCTTCGTGGGCTCGGAGCCGAGGAAGAAGTTGCGCCACACCGGCATGAGCGGGACCACGGCGAGGTCCTGGTAGACCGTGGCGATGCCCCGGTTCAGGGCGTCGCGCGGGTTGCTCAGAACGGGTCTCCTCACCCTCGATCGCGAACCGGCCGCCGTCGTGCTGGTGCAGCCCCGCGATGATCTTGATGAGGGTCGACTTGCCGGCGCCGTTGTCGCCGAGGACGCAGGAGATCTCGCCCGCGTTGACGACGAGCGAGACGTCGTCGAGGGCGCGGATGTTGCCGTAGAACTTGCTGACGCCGTCGAGCTCGACGAGCGGTGCGGGCGTCGTGTCCTTGGTCGTCATCTGCTCGCCAGTCGTCATTTGCTCGCCTCCGCGCGCTTGCGGACCCACGCGTTGAGCAGGGTCGCGAGGAGCAGCATCGCCCCGAGGAAGAACTTGAACCAGTCCGAGTTCCACTCGGCGAACACGATGCCCTTGCTGGTCATGCCGAAGATCAGCGCGCCGATGGCCGCGCCGACCGCGGAGCCGTAGCCGCCGGTGATCAGGCAGCCGCCGATGACGGCCGCGACGATGTAGATCAGCTCGTTGCCGACGCCCTCGCCGGACTGCACGACGTCGAAGGAGAAGAGCAGGTGCTGGCCGGAGATCCAGGCGCCGAACGCGACGCCCATGTAGAGGCCGATCTTCGTCTTGTTGACCGGGACGCCCACCGCGCGGGCCGAGGCGAGGTCACCGCCGACCGCGAAGATCCAGTTGCCGACGCGGGTGCGGAGCAGGATCCAGGTGGCCACCAGTACGAGGGCGAGCCACCAGATGATCGTGATCTTGAAGTCGACGCCGCCGATGGTGAACGTGGAGGCGAAGACGGACTTGGCCGAGTCGAAGCCCTGCATGTCGGAGATCGACTTCGTCGACACGGTGCCGCTGATGAGCTTCGTGAAGCCCAGGTTCATGCCCGTCAGCATCAGGAACGTGCCGAGCGTGATGATGAAGCTGGGGAGTTTCGTGCGGGTCAGCATGACGCCGTTGAAGACGCCGATGGCGAGCGTCACCAGGAGCGAGACGCCGACGCCCACCCAGGTGTTCGCCGTCATCTGGTAGCTGAACATCGACGAGATCAGCGCCGAGGACGTCACCATGACGCCCGCCGACAGGTCGAACTCGCCGCCGATCATCAACAGTGCCACGGGCACGGCCATGATGCCGAGGGTCGAGGACGCGTACAGGACCGTCGCGAGGCTGGTCGCCCGCAGGAAGCTGTCCGCGAAGATCACGAAGAAGATGAAGACGGCGACGGCGCCGATGACCGAGCCCAGTTCGGGGCGGCCGAGGAGCTTCTTCCAGGGCGAGGCCTTGACGAGCCGCTCGTCGACGTCGCCCGTGCTCGTTGGAGTCGTCGTGCTCATCGCGTCCCCCGCTTCGCGTACTCCTGCAGCTTGGCGGCCTGGTCCTTGGTGACGATCTCGGGACCGGTGAGGACGGGCCGTCCGCCGCCGAGCACATTGGCGTTGTACCGGTAGAGCCACAGCAGGTCCACGGCCTCGTAGCCCTGGAGGTAGGGCTGCTGGTCGACGGCGAAGCCGAGGCTGCCGTCCTTGAGCTCCTGGGCGACCTTGTCGTTGAGGTCGAACGTGTCGATCTCCGCCTTGCTGCCCGCGTCCTCCTTGGCCTTCACGGCGGTGGCGGCGAACGGGGCGCCCAGCGTGACGACCGAGTCGATGGACTTGTCGGACTGCAGCTTGGCCTCGATGGAGGACTGCACGTCGGGCATGTTGGTGCCCTCGACGTACAGGTTCGTCATCTTCCCGTCGAAGGTCTTCTTGGCGCCCGCGCAGCGCTGCTCGTGACCGACGTTGCCCTGCTCGTGCAGGACGCACAGCGCCTTCTTCTTGCCGCGCTTGTTGAGCTCCTTGCCGACGGCCTCGCCGGCGATGGTCTCGTCCTGGCCGATGTGTGTGATCGCGCCGTACTTCTTGTAGATCTCGGAGCCCGAGTTCACGGTGATGACCGGGATGCCGGCCTTCTCGGCGCGGGCCAGGGCGGACTTCATCGCGTCCGGCTTGGCGAGCGTGACGATGATTCCGTCGACCTTCTTGTCGATGGCCGCGTCGACGAGCTGCGCCTGCTGGTTCGCCTCCTCGTCGTGCGAGTAGAGGAAGTTGATGTTGTCCTTGACGGCCGCCTGCTTCGCGCCGTTCTGGACGATGTCCCAGAAGGTGTCGCCATCGCCCGAATGGGTGATCATCGCGAACGTCCAGCGGGGTGTGTCGACCGCCGCCCTGCCTTGCGCGGTCTGGGACTTCCTGGCGTCCTCCGCCCGCTTGCCGCCGGTGCTGCTGCATCCGGCGAGCGAGAGGCCCAGGGCTCCCGCCACAGCGATGCTCACCCAGGTCCGAAACCGTGCCACGAGGCCGTGCCCTTCTTGGTCTGCTGCGTCATCGACCGGGATCGGCGGGCCGACCCCGGCGGACCGTGAACCGGTCCATGAGGACCACATTCCGGTCCCAAACGCACAAGTATGGGTCACGGGGATCATGCATCCATTCACCGGGTACCGCGCGCGGTGTACTTCTCCAGTCGCGGCACATCCTTCTCGGTGACGATCGCCGGGCCTGTGAAGACCGGCTTGCCGCCGCCGAGCACGTTCGCGTTCGTCTTGTAGAGCCACAGTTCGTCCACCGCCAGATAGCCCTGTAGATACGGCTGCTGGTCGACGGCGAAGGCGACCTCCTTCGCCTTGAGGCGGCGTACGACCTCGGCGTTCAGGTCGAACGTGGAGATCTCCGCCTTGCTGCCCGCGTCGTCCTTGGCCTTCACGGCGAGCGCCGCGATGGGGGCGCCGAGCGCGACGACCGCGTCGATGTCCTTGTCCGCCTGGAGCTTCGCCTCGATGGACGACTGGGCGGAGGGGGCGTTGGTGCCCTCCACGTTGAGGTTCTCGACGCTGCCCTTGAAGGTCTTGCGGACGCCGTCGCAGCGCTGCTCCAGGGAGACGTTGCCCTGCTCGTGGATGACGCACAGGGTCTTCTTGCGGCCCTCTTCGCTGAGTTTCGTGCCGACCGCCTCGCCGGCCACGCCCTCCTCCTGGCCGATGTGGCTGAGCGCGCCGAACTTCGCCGAGAACTGCGAGCCGGAGTTGATCGAGACGACCGGGATGCCCGCGGCCTTCGCCTTCGCGAGCACGGGCTCCATGGCCTGCGGCTTGGCCAGCGTGACGACGATCCCGTCGACCTTCTTGTCGATCGCGGCCTGCACCAGCTCGGCCTGCCCCTTGGCCTCCTTGTCGTTGGAGTAGAGGAACTGGACGTTGTCCTTGTCGGCGGCCTGCTGGGCGCCCTTGCGCACGATGTCCCAGAAGGTGTCGCCCTCGCCCGAGTGCGACACCATCGCGATCTTCATGCGGGGCGTGTTGACGGCCTTGCCGCCGCCTCCGCCGCCGTCGGCCTTGTCCTCCGAGTCCTTGCCGCCCGAGCCGCTGCATCCTGCGGCGAGCGCGAGTACGGCTACGACGGCTATGCCACCTGCGGCCGTGCGGGCTTTGCGGGTCGTGAGCATGGTGGAGCCACCTCTCCTCCGGCCGCCCGGTGCGGCTGGAGGTGTTTGTAGCGGGGTCCCACCGCAGGGTCAATGCATTTGTCAGAACATTCTGACCGCGCACGTGCCGCCCACGGTTCCCACAACTCTCAGGAACGTACGAGGAGTTGGAACTCGAAGGAGTAGCGCGAGGCCCGGTACGTGTGCGAGCCGAACTCGACCGCGCGGCCCGTGTCGTCGTACGTCGTGCGCTGCATGGTGAGCAGCGGCGCGCCCTCCCGCTCGCCGAGCCGCTCGGCCTCGGCGGCGGTGGCGGCGCGGGCACCGACGGATTGGCGGGCGCTGTGCAGGGTGATGCCGGCGGCCCGCATCAGGCGGTACAGGCCGCTCGCCACGAGCCGCTCGTCGTCGAGCGCGAGCAGTCCCGTGGGCAGGTGGTTGCAGAGGTACGCGACCGGTTCGCCGTGCGCGAGCCGCAGCCGCTCGACGCGGTGCACCTCCTCGCCCTCGCCGACGCCGAGCGCGGCGGCCGCCTCCGCGGGAGCGGGCACCAGGGTGTTGGCGATGACCCGGGTCTCGGGGCGCTGGCCGGCCGCCTCCAGGTCGTCGTACAGGCTGGACAGTTCGAGGGGGCGCTTGACCTGGCTGTGCACCACCTGGGTGCCGACGCCGCGGCGGCGCACGAGCAGCCCCTTGTCGACGAGGGACTGGATGGCCTGGCGGACGGTGGGCCGGGACAGGCCGAGGCGGCCCGCCAGCTCGATCTCGTTGCCGAGGAGGCTGCCGGGGGTCAGGGCGCCGCGCTCGATCGCGGCCTCCAGCTGCTGGGACAGCTGGAAGTACAGCGGCACCGGGCTGCTGCGATCGACGCTGAGGCCGAGGTCGACGGTCGGGTCAGCTAGGGGTTTGGCCACGGGGCGAGGCTATCGGTGGGAGATGTTGACGGGAAGTCCGGTTGTCAGGACAAGTGGATCGAGCCCCGCCGGCGATCGAGGCGCGGGGTCCTGGGCGGAGCCCCCGCGACGTGACAGACACGGGCTTTGTCAGGACAAACGATTGACACCCACCCGGAGGCCCGTCACCGTTGGATGCCATGCGCATCGGACTCATCGGAACGGGCCGCATCGGCACTTTTCACGCGGGCGTACTGGAGCGGTACCGGGAGGTCGGCTCGCTGGTCGTCACCGACGCGGAGCCCGCGCGGGCGGTCGCGCTGGCGGACCGGATCGGGGCGACGGCCGCGCCGAGCGTCGACGAGATCTTCACGTGGGGCGTGGACGCGCTCGTGATCACCGCGGCGACCGCGGCGCACGCCGAGCTGATCGGGCGGGCGGCGCGGGCGGGGCTCCCGGTCTTCTGCGAGAAGCCGATCGCGCTCGACCTGCCGGGGACGCTGGCCGCGCTCGCGGAGGTCGAGGCGGCGGGCACGGTGCTCCAACTCGGGTTCCAGCGCCGCTTCGACGCCGGGTACACGGCGGCGCGGGCGGCCGTGCGGGAGGGGAGGCTCGGCCGGGTGCACACGGTGCGGGCGATGACCTCCGACCCGGCGCCGCCACCGGCCGCGTACCTCCCGCTGTCCGGCGGGCTCTACCGGGACTGCCTGATCCACGACTTCGACATGCTGCGGTGGGTGACCGGTCGCGAGGTCGTCGAGGTGTACGCGACCGGGTCCGACGCCGGGCCCGCCATGTTCCGGGAGGCGGGGGACGTGGACACCGCGGCGGCGCTCCTCACCCTCGACGACGGAACCCTGGCCACGGCCACCTCGACGCGGTGCAACGGCGCGGGCTACGACGTACGCATGGAGCTCTCCGGCGAACACGACACGGTCGTCGTCGGCCTCGACGACCGGACCCCCATCGCCTCCACGGAACCGGAGGGCCCCCGCGCCGCCCCGAAGCCGTGGCCCGGCTTCCTGGAACGCTTCGCCCCCGCGTACGAGGCCGAACTGAAGGCATTCGTGGACGTCGTCCGCGGCGAGCGCACCAACCCCTGCGACGGCCGCGAGGCCCTGCGGGCACTGCGCGTCGCGGAAGCCTGCGAGGTGTCGCGGGGAGAGCGGCGGGTGGTGCGGATGGAGGAGATCGCCGGGGGCTGATCCGCGGGCTATGACGTCATCGCGAGGAGGCGGTCCAGGACCGCCGGGTCCGCCTTGACGCCGTCGTGCAGATGCCGCTCGGAGACCCAGGGGCGCAGGCCGCGCACCGAGGAGGCGGTCTGGAGGGACTGTTCACGGTCGACGAACATGTCGTCGCGGTAGACGGCTGCGGCCACCGGGACCTCGTTGGCCGCGAGCCGGTCGAGGTCGTAGAGCGCGGGCCAGTCCGTGCGGTGAGCGAGCGCGTCGGCCGTGGCCTTGAGCGGGACGAGCGCCGGGTCCTCGTCGAACATCCACGGGTACATCATCTCGCCGGTGAAGTGCAGCGGCCCCGTGCCTTCCGCGTCGAACTCCGGGAACTCCGCCCGGATCCGGTGCGCCGACCAGTCGGTGGCGCGGCCGCCCTGGGCGTAGATCGCTTCGTGCAGGACGGCGTAGAGGGGCCGCGGCGCGAGCGAGACGACCGCGTCGACGCCGCGCAGGAACGGGTCCGACAGGGCGGGGCCCGTCGCCCCGGCCACGAAGGCGCACTCCAGCAGATAGTGCAGCGAGTCGCATGCGGAGGAGGTGCCGAAGGTGATGCCGAGGGTCTGGAAACGGCGCACCGAGAGACGCTCCCCCGACGGCATGCGCACGTCGTGCTTCGCGAGGTGCTCCGCGACCCGTTCGGCGACCGCGCGGTCCCCCGGATAGCGCGTGAAGTAGCGGGAGTTGGCTTCGATCGTGCGCCGGTAGGCCGCGCGGTAGACATCGTCCGCGTGGCCGGTGAGGGTGGGGAGGCCGCCGGTGATCAGGGCCCGGTCGAGGCCCTCGGGGGCGAGGCTCAGATAGGTCAGGGTGCTGAATCCGCCGAAGCTCTGGCCCAGCACCGTCCAGGGTCGGTCGCCCTGGAGGTGGCGGCGGAGCAGTTCCGCGTCGCGCACGATGGAGTCGGCGCGGAAGTGCGTGAGGTACGCGGCGGGGTCCGGGTGTCCGGCGAGCGTGGTGCGGTCGGCGGGGGTGGAGCGGCCCGTGCCGCGCTGGTCGAGGAGGACCACGCGGTACTCCTTCAGGGCGCGGCGCAGCCAGGCGCCGGAAGCGTTGGGGCGCTCGGCCCGGCCGCCGGGTCCGCCCTGGAGCCAGAGCAGACGGGGCAGTTCGCGCCCCTCCATGTCCTCGGCGACGACTTCGCGGGCGAAGACGGAGACGCGGGGGCCGTCGGGGCGGGCGTGGTCGAGCGGGACGTCGAGGGTGTGGTCGGTGCAGACGAGTCCGCTGTGGCGGTAGGTGGTCATGGTCGGATCGACTCCTGGGGTAGGGCGGGTGGCGGCCGAAACCGCCACCCCGGTGCGGCGAATCAGTACCCGGCCACGCCCAACTCCCGGCAGATCTCTACCAGTTCGGGGTGGACGTACACCCCGTCCTTCTCGACGCACTCACCGTCGAGGTAGATGGACGGGCCGAGGATCGAACCGTCCGTGTGCGCGGCGGAGACCCACGGCTCGCCCCCGATCCACGCGCCCTTCGTGCCGATGCCGAGCTCCACGCAGCCGAAGACGCGCTCGTCCTCGACGATGCGGCCGGTCGGCGCGGGCACGCCCGGGTTGAAGCCGAGCGACCAGTGGGCGACGCGGAACATGTTCGGGTCGTCCCAGGACTCCATCCAGCGGCGGAAGATCTCCGCGTCCTGGCCCTCGCCGTCGATCTTCGTGACGACACCCTTCTCGACGGTGCAGCGCACCGGGTTGCGCAGCAGGCCCAGCTGGTCCGGCGGCCACAGGGCGCCGTCGAAGACGAGGACGCCGTCCTGGGTCTCTTCGAGCGGGTTCCAGGAGATCTGGCCGGAGAGCATGACGGTCTCGCCGGGCTTCTCGGCGGGCTTGCCGCGCAGGTTGATCGGGCGGTCGCCGTTGCGGCCCGTGATGTCGGTGCCGTTCGCGGAGGTGATGCGCACCTCGTCGGCCTGCTCCAGGAGCCGGACGAGCGCCTTGCCGAGCTTGATGACGCCCTGGAAGTCGGGGCGGCCGACCGTCGCGACGAGCATGTGCACGTCCATGGCGGTCAGATTCGTGTACCGGCAGCCGTTCGCCATCGCGCGGCGGAAGGCGTCGGAGTGCATCACGTAGGAGACGGCGAACTCGATCCATACGTCGGCGTCCGCGATGGCGCCCGCCACGGGGCGCGGCGGCTCCATGGAGGAGCTGGGCATGGTCTCGGACCAGACGACGACGGGGTGCGCGCCGGCGGCGGCGACGGCCTGCGCGGTCGCGTCGACGACGCGCCGGTCACTGCTGGTGTCGCCGGTGAGCACGACGTGCTCACCGGGCTTGACGAGCATGACCTGCTCGACCAACTTGCGCGCGGCGAGGGCGAGTTCGTAGCTCAGGTACTCGGCGCGGGGCTCGAGGCGGCTGAACATCTCCATGGTGAATCCTTCTCCTTGCGGTGGTGCTTGTACGAGAGGTGGCTTGGGGGGGCGGGAGATTCCGGTGGTCAGCCCGCCTTGATGATCTGGGCGGAGTCGCCCAGGGAGCTGCCCGCGATGAGTCCGGCGCCGACCAGGTTCAGCTCCTCGTCGGCGCGCGGGCCGCGCCACTTGCGATAGCCGACGCGGACCGCGAGGGCGGCGAGCACCATCCAGCAGGCGTGCGGGGTGAGGATCAGCAGGCCGGTCGCGAGCATCACGCCCATCTGCCGCTTTGTGCCGCCGATGAGCTGGATGAGGCCGCCGGGAATCGCCCAGATCAGCAGCGTGCGCAGCACCCCGGGCTCGCCCAGGCCGTTCTTGACGGTGTCGGCGTAGACCTTGGCGACGGGTGGGATCAGGCCCTGCTTGAAGTACGACTGCCAGAGCACGGCCACGACGACGAGGGCGGCGCCGAAGCCGATGAGCGCGGCACGGAACTGTTCCCGGCGGCCCTCGCGTTCGTACGGGTCCCAGGGCTGGTGGTCGCGGCGCAGCAGCCAGCCCGCCTTGAGGTCGTAGCCCATGTCGGCGAAGGCGGGACCGGTGGCGGAGACGTAGCCGACGAGGAGGGCGAGCGGGACGGACGGGATGCCGATGAGCAGCCCGAAGACGAGGAAGATCAGGGTGACGGCGAAGGAAGGGAACCAGCCGGACTGCATGGCGGCGAGCCCGACGATCAGCTCGTGCACGAGGGCGGCGAACGCGGCGAACAGGACCCAGCCGGCGATGCCGAGCGGGCTCATGTCCCCGATCAGCCCGCCGAGCACGGCGAGCAGCACGGCGCCCGCCACGAAGAGGGCGTAGCCGCGCACGAGGGAGCGGCGCAGCTGCGTCTCGTCGACGGTGTGGGCGATGGTGGGGTCGGCCGGGGCGTCGGCGGGTGTGTCCGTGGGCGCGGGCTCGGCCGCCGAACGGCGGCGCACCAGCATCACGACGGCCTGGCCGAGCGCGACGATGCCCGCGCCGACCATCACGCCGTGCGGCACGTAGCCCACGCCGAGGTCGGTGTGGAACAGGTCGGGGCTGAACTCCCGCAGGCCGAGGCCCACTCCGAACATGAGCAGGGCCCATACGTTGCCGAGGAAGGCGACGCCGGCGGCGGACAGCGGAAGGCTGAAGAGGGTGCCCACGACGCCGACGACGGTGCCCGCGCCGAGTACGAGGGCGCGCTTTCCGCCCTTGTCGCCGGCCTTGATGGTCTCCGCGGCGGCGGTGCCCGGCGGCCAGGCCCCGTCGGCGGGCAGCAGCCTCGAACCGAAGGACCGGTACAGCACCCAGGTGTCGATGAGCAGCCCCACGAAGGAACCGATGAGCATCGGCCAGACCAGGTCCTCGCGCCCGAAGACGTAGGGCACCGCGATGGAGGTGAGCAGGGCGTTGGCGGAGGCGAAGGTGGCGGCGGAGATCGCGCTCTGGGCGAGGTTCTGCCGGTGCACGGAGCGCATCGAGCGCAGTCCCGCGAGGGGGATGCGGCCGATCAGCATGGCGATCAGGGCGCCGACGACCGAGGTGTTCGCGGAGATGCCAAGTTTCGCGACGAGGTCCGCGCCGATGACGGCGCCGACGACGGAGAGCACGGCGAGGACGACGAACACGATGGGCTCGCGGACGCGCGGGTGGCCGGCGCCGGCCGGCGATGCGCCCTGCCCCGGCCCGCTCGGTGGCGGCGGGGCGGTGGCGGCGGGCGAGCTGTGGTGCGACACGGGGTCACCTCTTGGCGGGTGGGCCCGTCCCTCGAAGGGGCAGGACGGTTGTGGGCAGGCAACGGCGAGCCGCGTACGACGGGTGCGGGCGCGTCGTACGAGTGCTGTCGTGGGGTGGCGGTCGGGCCGTCGGCGGGGTCGGCGGCGGTCAGGAACCGAAGGCGACGGTGGCCTCCTCGGCTCCCGCCTTGACGAGCTCGGTGATGCGGTCGGTGGCGCGGGTGATGCGGTGGGCGGGTCCGATGACGGTGAGCGAGGCGGCGACGGTGCCGGCCTGGAACACCGGGGCGGCCACGGCGGCGACGGCCTCGTCGTACTCGCCGTGGCTGACGCTGTGGCCCTGTGCGCGTACGTCGGCGTACAGGGCCAGGAGGGTGTCGAGATCGGTGACGGTGTGGCCGTTGAAGCGCTGGAGCGGGGTGGCTCCGAAAAGCCGGCGCAGCTCCGCCTCGGGGTAGTGGGCGAAGATCGCGTGCCCGGAAGCGCCGGCGTGACCGGGCATGACGGCCCCGATGATCGCCGTGTAGCGGACGGGCCCGGTGCCGTCGACGGCCGCGGCGCAGCGGTAGCCGGCGCCCTGCGGCACGTTCAGGACGACGCTCTCGCCGGTCTCGCGCAGCAGCCCCGCGAGGATCGGACGGACCAGGGAGGGCAGCACCCCGCTGTGCTCACCGGCGCGTGCGAGTCGGGAGACGGCCGGGCCGAGCCGGTAGCGGCGCGTGGTGGTGTCGCAGGTGAGGAAGGAACGGGAGGCGAGAGTGGTGAGCAGCCGCTGGGCGACCGCCTTGTCCCAGCCGTGTCTGCGGGCCATCTCGCTGACGCCCCACTCGGGGCGGCGTTCGGTGAAGGACAGCAGGACCAGCAGGGCACGGTCGGCGCCCTGAAGGACCCCGGGCTGCGGTGGGGCGAGGACGTCCGCATCGACGGGGTCGCCCCCGGGTGCGGTGTCACCGGTGTCGCCGGAGGTCGTGCCGTTCTCCTCGGCCATCGCCTCGCTCCTCTCCGTACCCTTGCTCGGTGCGCTGAGCGCAACGTCGTTGCGCTCAGGGGCGAGAACTATGGGATCGGGGAGGCGGGGGTGTCAAGGGTGTTCTTCGACTCGCCCTTGGACGATTGAGGACGATTGAGGACTAGGGCCGGGTTGGAGCACCGGGATGGCGGTGGGCGTGGTTACCAGTGGACCGGCAGGCTTCGGGTGCCGCGGATGAGCATGCCGGGCAACCAGGTGTCCGGGGTTTCCGTGAGGGTCAGGTCCGGGCAGCGTTCCAGGAGGGAGCGGACGGCTATCCGTCCCTCCAGGCGGGCGAGCGGGGCGCCCAGGCAGAAGTGGATGCCGTGGCCGAAGGCCATGTGGCCGCGGGCGTCGCGGCGGATGTCGAAGCGGTCGGGTTCCGCGAAGCGGTGCGGGTCGTGGCTCGCCGTGGCGATGCCGATGAGTACCGGTGCGCCCGCCGGGATCACCGTGCCGTCGATGTCCACCGGCTCCGCCGCGAAGCGGTGCGTGGCCGTCTCGACCGGGCCGTCGTAGCGCAGCATCTCCTCCACGGCGCCGTCCAGGAGGGTCATGTCGGCGCGCAGGGCCTCGAGTTGGTCCGGGTGGCGGAGCAGGGCCCTGACGCCGTTCCCGATCAGGTTGACCGTGGTCTCGTGGCCCGCGACGAGCAGCAGGAAGGCCATGGCGCGCAGTTCGCTGGGCGAGAGGCGGTCGCCGTCCTCCGCCGTGGTCCGGATCAGCGCGCTCAGCAGGTCGTCCGCGGGGGCGGCGCGGCCCTTGTCCGCGATCAACTCGTCGAGGAAGCCGACCAGTTCGACATGTGACTCGTACGCCTCCTCCTCGCTGGTCGGCGCCACGACCTGCGTCGACATGCGGCGGAACCGCTCGCGGTCGATGTCGGGGACGCCGAGCAGCTCGCAGATCACCGCGAAGGGCAGCGGGAAGGCGAGGGCTCCGATCAGGTCGGCGCTGCCGTGCGGCACCATGTCGTCGAGCAACTCGTCCGTGAGCTTCTGGATGCGCGGGGCGAGCGCCGCGACCCGGCGCGGGGTGAACTCCCGGGTGACCAGGGAGCGCAGGCGGCCGTGCTCCGGCGGGTCCGCGAAGAGGAGGTGCAGGCCCATCATGTCGTTCTCGATGCCCCACGGTGGGCTCTTGACCAGGCGGGGGTCGGTGAACGCGGCGCGGGCGGCCTCGTGGCCGACGATCAGGTAGAGGTCCTCGGTGGGGCCGGGGCCGGGTGTGCGGACGTGGTGGACGGGGCCGTCCGCGCGCAGTCGGTCGTAGACGGGGTACGGGTCGGCGTGGAAGTGGTGCGCGCCGCCCGCGAGTTCCGCCAGGTCGATGATGTCGGTGCTGCGGGTCATGGCGTTGCCCTTCCGTCCCGGGGGTATCGGGTGACCTTGCCTCCGGCGGTTCAACTCGCGGCGTCCGTCGTACGTTCCCGTCGCCGGGATCGGTCGACGTTTCCTACGCCTCGGGGCTCCGCCCCGGACCCCGCGCCTCAATCGCCGGCGGGGCTGAAAAGTTCGGGGCGCCACCTGGGCCCCGCGCCCCCGTGTCGACGCACGGGAAAGATCGGGGCGCCCCTTGGGCCCCGCACCTCCAGTCCCGACACACTGAAAAGACCGGAGCGCCCCCCCTTGGGCCCCGCACCTCCAGTCCCGACACACCGAAAAGACCAGGGCGCCCCCTGAGCCCCGCACCTCCAGTCCCGACACACTGAAAAGACCAGGGCGCCCCCTGACCCCCGCACCTCCAGTCCCGACACACTGAAAAGACCAGGGCGCCCCCTGACCCCCGCACCTCCAGTCCCGACACACTGAAAAGACCGGAGCGCTGCCCCGGACCCCGCTGCTCAATCGCCGCAGGGGCTTGATGGGCCCGAGGGGCCGACACGTCTCAGTCGTCGTCCAGCAGACCCGCGTCGTGGGCCAGCAGGGCGATCTGTACGCGGTTGTTGAGGTCGAGCCGGGCCATGATGCGGGAGACGTGGGTCTTGACCGTGGGGACGCTCATGTAGAGCGTCGCGGCGATCTCCGCGTTCGACCTGCCGCGGCCCACCTCGACGGCCACCTCCCGCTCGCGCTCGGCCAGTTCGGCCAAGCGCGTACGCGCGCGTGCCCGCCGGTCCAGGGCGGGGTCGTCGGCCGAGACCTTGGTGATGAGCTGCCGGGTCACGGTCGGCGAGAGGACCGGGGTGCCGGCCGCCACCCGGCGTACCGCCTCGACGATCTCGCCCGGCGCGGTGTCCTTGAGGACGAACCCGGCGGCTCCCGCCCGCAGTGCCCGCAGCACCTGTTCGTCGGCGTGGAAGGTGGTCAGGACGATCACCTCGGGCGCGTCCGCGCGGGCGCGCAGCGCCTCGGTGGCGGACAGGCCGTCCAGGGTGGGCATGCGCAGGTCCATGAGGACGACGTCCGGGTGCAGCCGGGCCACCTGCGCGTCCACCTCACTGCCGTCGGCGGCCTCGCCGACGATCTCGATGTCATCGGCGGCGCCGAACATGAAGGTGAGGCCGGCGCGCACGAGGGGGTCGTCGTCGACGATGAGCAGGCGGATCGCGGTCATGGGGCCACCGTAGCCGCGAGGATCACCCCCGTTCGCGTGCTGTCCCCGCCGCCTGCGCGTGCTCGGCCAACGCCACCAGCGCGTCCCGCGCCGATTCCCGGCCCCGCGCGTCGCAGAGCAGCACCGGTACGGCCTCGTCGAGATCGAGCGCGGTGCGGACCGTCGAGATCGGGTAGTGGCGGCTGCCTTCGAAGCAGTTGACGGCGACGAGGAAGGGCAGGCCCGCGCGCTCGAAGTAGTCGATCGCGGCGAAGCAGTCGGCGAGCCGCCGGGTGTCGGCGAGTACGACGGCGCCGAGCGCGCCCTCGGCCAGGTCGTCCCAGAGGAACCAGAAGCGTTCCTGGCCCGGCGTACCGAACAGGTAGACGACCACCTGCTCGCTGATGGAGATCCGCCCGAAGTCCATCGCCACGGTGGTGCTCACCTTGGCGTCCACGCCCGTCGTGTCGTCGACATGGGCGCCCGCGTCGGAGAGCAGTTCCTCGGTGCGCAGCGGCCTGATCTCGCTCACGGCGCCCACGAACGTCGTCTTGCCTACGCCGAAGCCGCCCGCCACCAGGATCTTCAGCGATACGGGCGGCAGCGGCGCGGGCGTGTCCGGCGCGCCGCCCTGCTGCCTGGTACCGGCCGTCACGTCAGAGCGCGCGGAGGCCATTGATCACCTCTCTGAGGATGTGTTCGTCCGGCAGCTCGGCCGGGCGGACGGGACGGGTGATGCGGGCGATGCCGTCGTCGACCAGGTCCCCGAGGAGGACGCGGACGACCCCCGCGGGCAGGTCGAGGACGCCGGAGAGTTCCGCGACGGACTGGGCGCGGCGTCGGCACAGCTGGACGATCCGGTGGTGCTCGGGGCCGAGGCTCCACTCCGTGGCCAGTTCGTCGGCCGTACGCTCGTCGAGCCCGCCACCCCCTTCGACGCGCGGGTCGACGACGGTCACCATGGCTGCCAGGTCCAGCTTCTTGCGGTGCGCCGTACGCGCGGTGCGCCCGCGGGTGAGCGTGTACGCGCGGACGAGGGAGCTCGCTCCGGCCTCGAACCCGGGCACGGTTTCCCCGGCGCCGCTCATGACGAGGGGGCGGCCGCCTCGGCCCTGGGCTGCGTGGCGAGATGGGCGCCGACCCTCTTGACCAGGAGCGTCATCTCGTACGCGACCCGGCCGATGTCCGCGTCGCCGGTGGTGAGCACGGCGAGGCAACTGCCCTCGCCGGCGGCCGCGACCAGTAGGAAGGCCTCGTCGAGTTCGACGACGGTCTGGCGGACCCGGCCCACGGCGAACTGTTCGCCGACGCCGCGGGCCAGGCTGTGGAAGCCGGAGGAGACGGCGGCGAGGTGCTCGCTGTCCTCCCGGTCGAGGTCCTGCGAGGTGCCCTTGGCGAGGCCGTCGCGGGACAGCACGAGCGCCTTGCGGACGCTGCCGACGCGCGTGACGAGGTCGTCGAGCAGCCAGTCGAGTTCACCGCCTCGGACGTTGGCGTCCGAGGCTGCCGTACGGGGCGAGGGTGACGATGCGGACACGGTTGGGCTCCCCTTCTCGGTGTGTCTGGAGTGGTGAGGTGCTGGGCGCGGTGTCAGTCGTCGGCGGTGTCGCGGGCCCGCTGCCAGCCCGTCTGCATCGACTGCATACGCAGCCGGACCTGGTCCGCGTCGCGTTCGGCCGGCCGCTCCGTGGCGGCGGCCGACTCGGCCGCGCGGCGTTGCAGTTGCGGGGCGAGGCCGGCCTGTCTGACTCTGCGCGGCAGACCGTCGATGGTGTCGTCCGGGCTGATCAGGGGCGCGGGCGCGGCGGCCCGCCCATGGCCACGGACCGGCCGCGGGGCGGGGGCCTCGCGGCGCCCCGGCTGATGCGGGATGCCGGCGCTGCCCAGTGGTACGCCCTGGGGCGCGGGAGGGGCGGCGATGCCGTCGGTCCTGGCCGGCACGGCGAACACGTTGTCGGTGTCCTGGCGCGGCTCGTCGGTCCCTTCCTCGGGCGCGGTGAGGACGGCCCTCGGGATGAGGACGACCGCGGTGGTCCCTCCGTACGGCGATGCCCGCAGGGCCACCGTGATGCCCTGGCGGTGGGCGAGCCGCGAGACCACGAGGAGGCCGAGCCGGTCCGTGCGCGACGGGTCGATCTCCGCGGCCGAGGCGAGGCGTTGGTTGATCAGCTCGCGCTCGTCCGGCGCGATGCCGAGCCCCCGGTCGTGGATCTCCAGGGTGAGTCCCTTCGCCGCGCGCTCGCAGGCCAGCTGCACGGTGGAGCCGGGTGGCGAGAAGATCGTGGCGTTCTCGAGGAGTTCGGCGACGAGATGGGTGAGGTCGGCCACGGCCGGGCCGCGCACCCAGAAGTCGGGCAGCCGGGGCACGTCGATCCGCTCGAAGTCCTCCACTTCACCGATCGCGCCGCGGATCACCGAGAGCAGCGGGACGGGCGTGCCGCCGTGCCGGCCCGCCGCGGCGCCGGAGAGGATGACCAGGCCGTCGGCGTGCCGCCGCATACGGGTGGTCATGTGGTCGAGGCGGAACAGGTCGGCCAGCTCGTCGTCGTTGTCGGTACGCCGCTCCATGCTGTCGAGGAGCGTCAACTGCCGGTGCAGCAGCGCCTGGTGACGTCGCGCCAGGTTCACGAACACCTCGGAGATGCCGCGTCGCAGGTTCACCTGCACCACGGCGCCCCGCATCGCCGCCCGCTCCAGGGTCTGCAGCGCCTCGCCGACGTGGCCGATCTCGCTGCGCGGATGGTCGCGCCGCGGCGACTCCGCGTCGACGTCGACCTGCTGCCCCTCGCCGAGCCGCCGCACCACGTCGGGCAGCCGGACGTCCGCCGACTCCCGCGCCTGCGACCGTAGTTGCCCGAGCTCGCGGACGATGCGCCGGGCGATCCGCACGGAGATGACCACGGAGGCGATCACCGCGATGAGCCCGACGACCCCGGTGACACCGGCGATGACCAGGGTCCGGACGGACACGGGCTTGGCGCGTGCAACCAGGTCGTCGACGGACTGGAAGTTGAGATCGGTGATCTTCTTGTCGAGGTGGATCGCGTCGGCGCTCACTTCCCGTGCGGTGGCGGCCAGTGCGAGGTCCTTCCCGGTGCCGGCCCGCGGTGCGGCCGTCAGCAGCCGCCGCTCGGCGGCACGCAGCGACGCCGTCGGCGGGCCGCTCCAGAAGTCCTTGAACCGCTTGCGGTCCGCGCCCTCCAGGAGGCCGCCCGCCGTCCTCACGCTCAACGCGCGCTGGGCGATCAGGCCCGCCACCTCGCGCTGGTCGGCCGCCGTGATCTCGCCCCCGGAGGCGGCCCAGCCGAGCAGGGCGCCCTCCCTGAGCACCGTCTCACGGCTCTGCGTGATCACGGCGAGTCCGGCCAACTGGCCGCTGATCCCGCCCCCTTGGGAGATCGCCTTGGATCCCTGAAGGTAGAGGCGGTACCAACCGTCCGCCTGGGCGTTGTACCGCCGGTACGCCTCGCGCCCGCCGATGGTGCCCGCCTCGACGGCGCGGCGCAGCGGCTTCAGACCGGCGACCTGCTCGGCCTGGCCCGCCACGTCCCAGCCGCGGATCTTGCCGCGCAGCTTCGAGTCCCGCGCGAGCCGCGTGAGTTCGGCGACCTTGGCGTCGGTGGCCTCGACCCTGCGGCGCAGCGTGTCCTGCGCCCGGGGGTCCTGCCGGTCCGCGAGGTGGTCGAGCGCGGCCCTGCGCTCGCTCTGCACCGTGCCGAGGGTGTCGACCACCACCGGGATGAAGTCGTCGAGCACGTCGGAGGCGTCGAGCACCTTCATCGCCTCGCTGCCGGTCACCGCCGTCGACGTACCCCACAGCGCGACGAGACTGACCAGCGGCAGCACGACGAGGACGATGATCTCCCTGCGGATGCCGCGCGCCCGCGCCCGCCGCCCTTTCCTTCGATGACCTCCACCGTGCGAGCCTTCGCCCTGCGCGGTGGCCAACGGGGGATCCCCCTGTGGTGACATACGACGCCACTCCCGAACCCTCGGCACACCCCGGCACCCCTGTGGCGCCGCGCCGATGCGGCCCGGAGCCTACGCCGCGCGCACCCTTGGGAACAGGCTTCCAACCCCTGCAATTTCATTACCGCTGGTAACGCATCTATCCGCGCCGATCCGGCCTCACTCCGGCCACGGCAGCCACGCCCGCACCGTGAACCCTCCGTCCGGTTCCGCCCCGTGGGCGAGCCGGCCACCCGCGAGCGTGGCGCGTTCGGTGAGGCCGATCAGGCCCTGGCCGGAGCCGGGGACGTGCGGCACCTCGCCGGGCGGCGGCGGGTTGCGCACGATGACCGTGAGGCCGTCCCCCGCGCTGCCCTCGACCGTGACGGCGACCTCGGCGCCCGGGGCGTGCTTACGGGCGTTGGTCAGGCCTTCCTGGGCGATGCGGTAGGCGGTGCGTCCGGTGGAGGCGGGCACGGACTCGGTGTCGGGGACCCGGTTGTCGAGGTCGACCTTCATGCCGGCCTCGCGGGACTCGGCGACCAGGGTGCCGAGCGCGGCGAGGGTGGGTTGCGGCCGCCCCGACTCGTCGCCGTGGTCGGCCGCGCGCAGCACGCCGATGATCTCGCGCAGGTCCTGAAGTGCCTCGTGCGCGCTCTCCCGGATCACGCCCGCGGCCCGGGCGATCTCGCCCCGGGGCGCGTCGGGGCGGAACTCCAGGGCGCCCGCGTGCACGCTCAGCAGGGTGAGGCGGTGGGCGAGCACGTCGTGCATCTCGCGGGCGATGTCCTCGCGGGCGAGCCGCTGTGCCTGCTCGGCGCGGAGCACGGCCTCGGTCTCTGCGCGGCGCGCCCGGTCCCGCAGGGACATCAGGAGCTGGCGCCGGGAGCGGACGAACATGCCCCAGCCGACGACCGTGATCGTGATGATGACGGTGAACGACACCGACAGCAGGTACGAGGACTCGGGGTCGGGCCGCAGCCAGAAGAACAGCGGGACGAGCGCGATGGAGATGCCCGCCACCCAGCCGACGTAGCGGAACGGGCGGTGCACGGCGAGCGTGAACACCGCGATCATGGACGCGCCACCCGCGGTGTTGGACAGGAAGCTCACGGGGATCATCGCGACGGCGAGACCCAGCGGCCAGCGCCTGCGCAGCCAGACCGCGGCGCAGGCCGCGGCGCCGAGCACCTGGTCGACGACGGCGAGTGCGGGCGGCGTGTTCGGGTCGTCCCAGACCTGCTCGGAGAAGATCAGGCCGAAGAAGACCGCGATGCCGAAGCAGCTGAAGTCGACGATCCAGTCACGGGCGGTGCGCCGCCTGCGGCCCGGCCGCCCCTCGGGGTCCAGGTCGAGTTCGTCGGCGACGGCCGAGGGCAGCAGCCGTCGGCGCCATCGCTCGGCGGGGGTGTCCGCCACCTGCGGGGTTCCGGTCTGCCGCACTGCTTCCATGGTCGACAAATCTACGCACCCCGGGCGCCGGGTACCGCCCTGAGCGCCGCTTCCGCGACCAAAGTCGTACCCCCGTCGACTTTGGTCGCGGCCGGCGCCCGCGCTCCGCTACCGGAGTCCTGCGGGGCTCGCCCCGCGGCCGATGTGGGTGGGGGGTCCGCGGGGCGAGAGTCCTGAGCATGAACAAACAGCAGTGGCTGCAGATCATCGAGATCATCGGCGGCTTCGCCCTGCTCCAGGGCGCGGTCGGCATCCTGCACGAGTTCACGGGCTGGCTGGGCTGGGGCCTGATCGAGCGGATCGGGTTCCTCGACGGCCACGAGATCTACGGCAGCATCACGCTGATCGTGCTCGCGATCGCCGTGTTCGCGGCCGTCGAGTCCCAGAAGAAGACCTGATCAAAGACCTGGTCCTACGGAGCCGGGGAGGGCTCGGCAGGCGTACCGGGAGGTCTCAGCAGGAGTGGTCGACCAGGTCGAAGGACGCGTAGTGGTCCGCCGTGTAGTAGTCCTCCTTGTCGGAGTCTCCGGTGACGATGCGGCGGGCGCCGCGGTCGCTCGAGCCCGGCGTGATCACCGTGTACTCGTGGTAGTAGCCGGACGACTGGTCGGGCAGGATGCCCTCCCGGTTGGAGAAGACCGTGCCGTCCTGCTCGTACGGGTACGGTCCGCCCTGCGCGATGAGGTCCAGGGTGTCGTGCGCCTCGGCGGGCAGCGCGGAGTAGCAGATGTCGCCGACAGCGGCGGCCGAGACGGAGTGGGGGGCGACGGCCGGGGCCTGCGCGGCCGGTGCGGCGATCGCGGTGGAGCCGCCCACGCCGCCCAGAAGGAGGGCGGCGGCAACGGCGAGGGCACTGATGAAGCGTGGGGGAGTCTTCATGCCCATAGTGTGACGCGCGTAGAGGTGGGCATGTCAACACCAACTACCGCATGTTTTCCGTCAGTTCACTCGGGCGGAAAAGGAGATGCGGGGCACACCGGTGCTGTCAGGCCGGTGTGCCCCGCAAGGCGAGGAGAGTACGGGCTAGTTGCCCAACTCCGCGTGGCGGGCCACCAGTTGAGACTCGCCCTGCTCCGTGAGGGAACCGAACAGGCGCAGTCGCGAGATGCCGCCGTCGGGGTAGATGTCCACGCGCGCGTGCGTACCCACCGCCGGGGTGTCGAGCACGAAGCGGTGGTTCGTGTCGGGCTGAAGGCGGGTGCGCGGCAGGATCTCCGTCCACTCCCCGTCTTCGTCGGCGCCATCCTTCACGGAGACCGATGCCCAGCCGGCGCTGTTGCCCTTCAGGTACGCCGTGTCGATCTCGATGGCGCGGATCTGCGACTGGGCGACGAGCTGGTAGCGGATCCAGTCGTTGCCGGTGTCGCGGCGGCGCCGGGTCTCCCAGCCGTCGTCCATCTTGCGGGAGCGGCCCGGCTGGATGGTGTTGGAGGCGGGCGAGTAGAAGAGGTTCGAGGCATCCTCGGCGCGGCCGCCGTTCTCCAGGGCGACGACGTCGAACGTGCCGAGCGTGGCGAGCCACTTCGGGTCCGGGAGGACCTGGCCGTACACGCGCAGGCGGGCGATGCCGCCGTCGGGGTGCTGGTTGACGCGCAGGTGCGTGAAGCGCTGCGGGGAGTCGACCACGAAGCCGTTCGCCGCGTGGCCGCCAACGGCCGTACGGGGTACGAGCGTTGTCCACTTCACGTCGTCCGCGAGCAGCTCCTCGGGCGTGGGCGCGCCCTCGAAGGACGTGGCCTCGACGGAGACGGCCTGCGGGTAGTTGCCGCGGAAGTGGGCGGTGTCGACGACGATGCCGCTGATGACGCCGGGCGCGCCGAGGCGGACGAGGGCCCAGTCGTGGTCCTCCTCCGTCGGCCACGGGTGGTCGGCCGAGGCGCCGCGGCGACGGCGGGTCTCCCAGCCGTCCATGATCTTGCCCTTGTGGCCGAAGTGCTCCGGGTCGAACTCGGCGCGCTCGGGCACGAGGAGGTTCTCGCGCTGGGCGAAGAACTCGTCGTTCGCGGCGATCACACCGGCGCCGAGCTGGCGCGCGGCGAGGTTCGCGTCCTGCGTGAACGGGAAGTCCGCGGTGCGGTAGTCGGCGTACGGGTCGCCGCCGCCGTAGGGGCTGGCGTCACCGGTGAAGTGGGGTATCGCGGGGGTCGCGGACATCTCTTTTACTTGTTCCTTTCGAGCAGCTTGCCGCGCGGGTCGGTGAACTCGCCGTCGGCGACGATGCGTTCACCGCGCAGCCAGGTCGACCTGACGACACCGTGCAGCGTCTTGCCCGCGTACGCGGTGACGCGATTGCGGTGCTGGAGGGCGGCCGGGTCGACGTTGAAGGTGTCCTCGGGGGCGAGGACTGCGAAGTCGGCGTCGCGGCCGACCGCGATGGCGCCCTTGCGGTCGTCGAGGCCGACCAGCTTCGACGTGCGCTCCGACATCCAACGCACCACGTCCTCAAGGGAGTAGCCGCGCTGGCGGGCCGCGGTCCAGATCGCGGAGAGGCTCAGCTGGAGGCCGGAGATGCCGCCCCAGGCGGTCGCGAAGTCGTCCGTCTTCAGGTCGGCCGTGGACGGCGAGTGGTCGGTGACGACGCAGTCGATGGTGCCGTCGGCGAGCGCCTGCCACAGCAGGTCCTGGTTGGCGGCCTCGCGGATCGGCGGGCAGCACTTGAACTCGCTTGCCCCGTCCGGGACTTCCTCCGCGGTGAGGGTGAGGTAGTGCGGGCAGGTCTCGACGGTCAGCTCGACGCCCTCGGCCTTCGCGGCGGCGATCAGCGGCAGCGCGTCGGAGGACGACAGGTGCAGGATGTGGATGCGGGCGCCGATCCGCTTGGCGGTGTCGATGAGGCCCTTGATGGCGACGTCCTCGGAGACGCGCGGGCGGGTCGCCAGGTAGTCGTCGTACTTCGGGCCGGAGTTGTGCGGCGCGACGTCCAGCTCGTGCGGGTCCTCTGCGTGCACGATGAGCAGGCCGCCGAAGCCTGCGATCTCCGCCATGGAAGCCGTGAGCTGGTCGGCGTTCAGATGCGGGAACTCGTCGACACCCGACGGCGAGAGGAAGCACTTGAAGCCGAAGACACCGGCGTCGTGCAGCGGGCGCAGGTCCTTGACGTTGTCCGGCAGCGCGCCGCCCCAGAAGCCGACGTCGATGTGCGCCTTGGAGGCGGCCACGTCCTTCTTCGTACGAAGGTTGTCGACGGTCGTGGTCGGCGGCAGGGAGTTGAGCGGCATGTCGACGAGGGTCGTGATGCCGCCGGCCGCCGCGGCGCGGGTGGCGGTCCAGAAGCCCTCCCACTCGGTGCGCCCCGGGTCGTTGACGTGGACGTGCGTGTCGACGATGCCGGGCAGCAGCGCGTCGTCGCCGAAGTCCTCCAGACGGGCCCCGGCCGGGACCTCCGCGTCGTGCGCGCGCACGGCGACGATCTTCCCCGCGGCGACGGCGACCGAGGCGGGGCGCGTACCTTCGGGAGTGACGACGCGCGTCGAGCGCAGCACGAGTTCGATCTGGACGTCGGGGTCCGACACGTGGGCCTCCTCAAGCTTCAACGTTCTGTTGAAGGACTCTCACTCAGACTTCGGGAACCGTCAAGACCCGCATGGCAGACCCGGGGACCCTGGACGTTTCCACAAAGTGGAATTAAGATTCCGACACGCAGAACGTAGCTACCCACGAACTTCCCGGTCAAGGGATCACTGGCCGCAAGGCCGCCGGTAGGCTTCAATCCAGCCTGCCACTCGAAAGGAACGCGCTGTGCCGACGTCCGACGCCAGCACCACTGATGCCGCCAAGTCCGCACCCACCGGCGGCGTCCAGTCCCTCGAGCGCGCCTTCGACCTGCTCGAGCGGATGGCCGACGCGGGCGGTGAGGTCGGCCTGAGCGAGCTCTCCGCCAGCAGCGGACTCCCGCTGCCGACGATCCACCGCCTGATGCGGACGCTGGTCGCCTGCGGGTACGTACGCCAGCAGCCCAATCGGCGCTACGCCCTCGGTCCGCGGCTCATCCGGCTCGGCGAGTCCGCGTCCCGGCTGCTCGGCACGTGGGCGCGGCCGTACCTCGCGCGCCTCGTCGAGGAGACCGGCGAGACCGCGAACATGGCGCTCCTCGACGGCGACGAGGTCGTGTACGTCGCTCAGGTGCCGTCCAAGCACTCCATGCGGATGTTCACCGAGGTCGGCCGCAGGGTGCTGCCGCACTCGACCGGTGTGGGCAAGGCGCTGCTCGCGTACGCGCCCGCCGACGAGGTGCGGGCATTGCTCGGGCGGACCGGGATGCCGGCCGCCACCGAGAAGACCCTCACCACGCCCGAGGGTTTCCTCGACGCGCTCGAGGACGTCAGGCGGTCCGGGTATGCCGTCGACGACAACGAGCAGGAGATCGGGGTGCGGTGCCTCGCGGTGTCCGTGCCGGATTCGCCCACCGCCGCGGCGATCTCCATTTCCGGCCCCGCGGGGCGGGTCACCGAGGCCGCGACCGAGAAGATCGTGCCGGTCCTTCAGCAGGTGGCCCAGGAGTTGTCCGTGGCGTTGGCCAGTTCCGGGCACAGTGGCTGACGTCTCGGGGCGCCGCCCCGGACCCCGCGCCTCAATCGCCGGCGGGGCTTGAGATACCGCCGTCGCGCATCTCGCGGATCTCGTCCGCCACCGTCAAGTGAGCCTTGTCGTGGGTGACCAGGACGGTCGCCGTTTCGCGCTCTCGCGTCAGGTTGCGGAGCAGGTCCAGTACCGCGGCGCCGCGTTCGTGGTCGAGGGCGCTCGTGGGCTCGTCGACCAGGAGGACGCGCGGCGCGTTGATCAGGGCTCTCGCGATGTTCACGCGTTGGCGCTGGCCGCCCGAGAGCTGGTGCGGGCGGCGGTGGGACTGGGCGGTCAGGCCGACCGCGTCGAGCAACTCGCGTGCCCTGTCGCGTACTTCCCTCGGTTTGCGGCCCTCCAGGTGGGCCATCACCTGGAGTTGTTCCAGGGCGGTGAGGGACGGCAGCAGGTTCGGCTGCTGGAAGACGATGCCGATGGCGCGGCGGCGCAGTTCCGCCGCGTCCGAGCGGCTCAGGGCCGTGGCCTCGGTGCCGTCGACGACCACGCGGCCGGTGTCCGGCGTGACGAGCGTCGCCGCGACCGCCAGGAGGCTGGACTTCCCCGAGCCGGACGGGCCCACCACCGCCGTGAGGCCGCCGGCCGGGACCCGGAGGGCGACCCGGTCGAGGGCCGTGAGGCGGCCGTCCCCGTCGGCGTAGGTGAGGGTGATGTCGTCGAGCAGCAGGGTCATCGGGCGCTCCCGAGTGCGGTGAGGGGGTCGACGGCGGTGATCCGCCGGATGGACAGGGCGGCGCCCGCGAGGCCGAGGACCGTCATGACGGCGACCGGGCCGAGCGCGGTCGCCGGTTCGAGGACGAAGGGCACCGTGTCGGGGACGAAGGCGCCGATGAGGGCGGCGAGGCCGGTGCCCACGGCCGTGCCGGCCACCAGCATCAGGACCGCCTGGCCGAGCGCGTCGCGCAGGAGATAGCGGGTCGAGGAGCCGAGGGCCTTCAGGACGGCGATGTCCGCGCTGCGCTGGATCGTCCAGACCGTGAAGAACGCGCCGACGACGAGCGCAGAGATGACGAAGAGGAAGCCGCGCATCAGTTGCAGCGAGCCGTTCTCCGCCTGGTAGGACCCTATGGCCGACAGGGCGCCGTCGATCGTTGTCGTCTCCGTGCCGGACTTCTTGTCGGCTGCCGGGAGGTCGGCGGCCGGACCCGTGCGCAGGGCGATGACGGTCGCGCGGTCACCGTTGCCACCCGTGGGCGTGATGCGCTGCCAGTCGTCGAGGTGCGTCCAGACGACGGGTGTGTGGCTGTACGAGGCGTCGCCGGAAACGCCCGTGATCGTGAGGCTCGCGCCGCCGAGGGTGAGCTTGTCGCCCGTGGAGGCGCCCAGTTCCTTCGCCGCCTTGGTGGAGAGGACCGCCGTGCCGGGCGCCGTCGCGTCGGGCGCGAGTCCCGAGTCCTGGCGCACGCCGAACGCGGACACGGCGGCCGTCTGCCGGCCGGCCTCGGCGTTCACCGTGCCGATGCCGATCGGCTCCGCGCTCTCGACGCCCTTCCGCGCCGCGAGGTCGCGCCACTGCGCGGGGCGCACCGTGGACGCCGTGAACGACACCGACTGGCCGTCGGCGGGCCGGGCGAAGGCGAGGTGGTCGGCGGGCAGCCCGGTGAGCGCCGACGTGTTGTCCCGCGCGAGGCCCGCCGTCAGTCCCGACAGCAGTCCCACGAGCAGCGTGATCAGTACGATCACGGTTCCCATCAGGGCGAACCTTCCCCTGGCGAACCGTAGATCTCTCCATGCGACGAACATGCGGTCAAGACTGCTGCCAGGGGGCCCGCGCGGGCATCGCGCCACAGCATGCTTCACCCGAATCGAAGGGAGGACCTGCTTTTCGAACTTTCGGTTGACGGGTTCGGCCTCCCGGCTCCGTACGCTGGTGAGCGTATGGATCCACGCTCCCTCACACCCGCGCTCCGCGCCCTGCGCCTCTGTCTGCATCTGCTGACGGCGGGGCTGCTCGCGCTCGTCGTCGTACGGGCCCTCACCGGCCGCTCCGCGGAGCCGGTCGCGGCGGTGGTGACGGTGGCCGGGGCGATGGGCGTCGTCTACGGGGTGGGCGCGGCGCTGCCCGTCGTACGGTCCACGCGGGCGGGCGCCGCGTGGTGGCTCGCCGTGCTCGGTGTGGTGTGGGCGCTGCTGCTCGTGCTCTCGCCGGACGGGCTGTGGCTGGCGTTCCCGCTGTACTTCCTGCTGCTGCATCTGCTGCCCGCGCGCTGGGGAGTTCCCGCGGTGGGCGTCGCGGCGGGCGCGGCCATCTGCTCGTACGTCGGCCATGAGGGGGCGGTGAATCCGGGGGCGTTCATAGGGCCGTTGCTCGGCGCGGCCGTCGCCGTGGCGACCGTGCTCGGCTATCAGGCGCTGTACCGGGAGAGCGAGCGCAGGCAGCAGCTCATCGAGGAGCTGGTCGCCACCCGCGCCGAACTCGCGGCGGCGGAGCGGGCAGGCGGCACCCTCGCCGAGCGCGAGCGGCTGGCCCGCGAGATCCACGACACGCTGGCGCAGGGCCTGTCCTCGATCCAGCTGCTGCTCGTCGCGGCCGGGCGCGAACTGCCCGCCGGCTCCCCCGCCGCCGGGCACGTCGAGCAGGCGAGGTCCACGGCGCAGGACAACCTCGCGGAGGCCCGCCGCTTCGTGCGCGCCCTCGCGCCGCCCGAGCTGGACGTCGGATCGCTGGCCGGGGCCCTCGACCGGCTGTGCGTCACGGCGCCGGGCCTCACCGCCCGTTTCTCGGTGAGCGGCACCCCGCTCGAACTCCCCACGCCGTACGAGGTGGCGCTGTTGCGCATCGCCCAGTCGGCGCTCGCCAACACGGTGCGGCACGCGCGTGCGCGCCGCGCGGAGATCACCCTCAGCTTCATGGAGACCTCGGTGGCCCTGGACGTGGTGGACGACGGCGCAGGCTTCGACCCGGACCGGGCACCGGACGGCGGCGACGGCGGGTTCGGCCTCGTGGCGATGCGATCACGGGTGACCGAACTCGGCGGCACGTTCACCGTCGAATCCGAGCCGGGCACCGGAACAGCCGTCGCGGTGACACTGCCACTGCCACTGCCCTCCGGTGAAGCCGCGTGATCCGGCGCGGCGGGCCACGGGCCATGCCCGGCACCGGACACGACGGCACACCCGTCGCGGCGCCGACGCCACTGCCCACAGGAGGCACCGCATGAACCGGCCCGGCAGGCCGCAGGCCATGGCTGGTCCCGGCGCGGTCGTCGGCGGCGCGTTGGCGATAGGTCACGGAGGTGTCGCGTGATTCGGTTGGTGATCGCCGATGACCATCCCGTCGTGCGGGCCGGGCTGCGGGCCGTGCTGGATGCGGAGGCGGACTTCGTGATCGTCGCGGAGGCCGCGACCGCCGAGCGGGCGGTGGAGCTGGCCGGCGACGTGGATGTCGTCCTCATGGATCTGCAGTTCGGCGCGGGGACGATGCACGGCGCCGAGGCCACCGCGCGGATCGCGGCCCTCGACGACGGGCCGCGCGTTCTCGTGCTCACCACGTACGACACCGAGGCGGACATCCTCGCGGCCGTCGAAGCGGGGGCCTCCGGCTATCTGCTGAAGGACGCGCCGCCGGAGGAGCTCGCGGCCGCGGTGCGCACGGCGGCGTCCGGGCGTTCCGCGCTCGCGCCCGCCGTCGCGGACCGGCTCATGGACCGGATGCGGGCGCCCGCCGAGGCTCTGAGCCGGCGCGAGCTGGAGGTGCTGCGGCACGTCCGGGACGGCCTGTCCAACGCGGAGATCGCCCGCGAGCTGTTCCTGAGCCAGGCCACGGTCAAGTCCCATCTCGTGCACATCTACGCGAAGTTGGGGGTCGACTCGCGGACGGCGGCCGTGGCGCGCGCGACGCGGGACGGGTTGCTGCGGCGCCGATAGGGGCCTACGGAACCACCTCGAAGTCCGCCGCCCGTACCCGCCGCAGCGCCCGTAGCTCCGCCCGCTGGAGCGGCCGCACCGGCACCGCGAGCACCGGGCACACCGCGTGCCGCCGCACGTGCCGGTGGGCGGCGCGGCGCAGGCTCCGGGGGCGTACGCCGACGACGAGCAGGTCGTCGGGGCGCGCGGCGTGTTCGAGCAGGGCCGGTCCCGGGCGGGATCGCACCACGCGGAGCGTCACGTCGAGGTCGGGCGGCAAACCGCCGAGCGCCTCCTCGAACGCCGCCGCCAGCCGCGCGCGGGCCTCCTCGAACCAGTGCCGGGCCCACGCGGCGTCCGGCCACCGCCGATACATGGCCTCACCCTCCGGCGGCTCCCACGCGAGCACCGCCACCAGGGGCCGGGCGGACCGTCGGGCCTCGGCGACCGCCGAGCGCAACGCGGCCAGGCTCGCCGGGGAACCGCCGACTCCGACCACCACGCGCCCACAGAGCCGCTCGCCGTCCATGACAACCCCCTCCTTCTGTGGCCTCCTCCAGGCCACTCCTCTCCGATCGAGGCCCACTCTGTACGCTGATTGGCCTGGACAGCAGGGCCAATCACGGAGTTGTGGCATGGGTGACAAGGCAGTGGTCCGCACCGTGGACGACGGCGGGCGCGGGCTCGGCGGCAGGCGGCTCGGCGCGCTCGTGACCGGCGTCGCCGGGGAGCGCCCCGGCTACCGCGCGCTCGCACAGGGCGTACGGACGCTGCTGCTCGACGGGCGGATCGCGCTGCACACACGGCTGCCCGCGGAACGCGAGTTCGCGGCCTCCCTCGGAGTCAGCCGGGCCACGGTCACGGCCGCGTACGACCTGCTCCGCGAGAGCGGCTACGCGCGCAGCAGGCGCGGCGCCGGGACGTGGACCGAGCTGCCCGAGGGCGCGCGCCCGACGGCCGTGGCCACGCCCGCCGCGGGGGACGACGTGATCGATCTGGCGGTCGCCGCGCCCGGGTTCCTGGAGGACGAACTGTCGGCCGCGTACGCCGCCGCGGCCCCGGACGTCGCCCGGCACGCGCTGACCAACGGCTACCACCCGTACGGCCTGCCGGAGCTGCGCGCGCAGATCGCCGAGCGGTACACGCGGCGCGGGCTGCCCACGCTGCCCGAGCAGATCCTGGTCACGACGGGCGCCCAACAGGCCGTGTCGCTCACCCTCACGCTGCTCGGCAGGCCCGGCGACCGGATCCTCGTGGAGAACCCTTCGTACGCCAACGCCCTGTCCGTGATCCGGCAGTTGGGGATGCGCACCGCGCCGGTTCCGGTCACCGAGGACGGCTGGGACGTGGAACTGATCGGCGCGACGCTGCGGCAGTCGGCGCCCCGGCTCGCGTATCTGATCCCCGACTTCCAGAACCCGACGGGCCGGCTCATGCCGAGCGAGCAGCGGCGGCGGATCATCGCCGCCGCGCGGGCGACCGGCACCTGGCTGGTCATCGACGAGACGATCGCGGACATCGCGCTCGACGGGGTGAGCGAGCCGCCGTTCGCCTCCCTCGCCCCGTCCGGCGGGGGCGAACAGATCGTCACCGTCGGCTCATTGAGCAAGGGGCACTGGAGCGGGCTCCGCGTCGGCTGGGTGCGCGCGGGCACCCGACTGATCACCGAACTGACGACGCTGCGGGTCACCGCGGACATGTCGGGCTCGGTCCTCGACCAGCTGGTGGCGGGGCGGCTGCTCGACCACGAGGAGAGCATCCTGCGCGGCCGGATCCCGGTGCTGCGCGAGCGCCGGGACCGGCTCGCCGAGGCGCTCCGCCGCGAATTCCCGGACTGGCGCTGGCAGCTGCCGCCCGGCGGACTCTCCCTCTGGGTGGACCTGGGGCGGCCGATCGCCTCCGCGCTCGGGCGGGCCGCGCTGCGGCACGGGGTGCGGATCGAGGGCGGGTCACGGTTCGGCGCGGACCCCGGCACGTTCGAGCACCGGCTGCGCGTCCCGTACGTCCAGCCGATCGACGTCGCCGAGGAGGCGGTGCGGCGGATCGCGGCGTCCGTCGACGACGCGGTCGGCGGGCTCGGCGCGGCGGGCGAGGAGCCGGGGCGGCCGCACTGGGTGGCGTAGGCCCCGGCGACGAGCGGGTCAGCGCTGGGAGGGCGGCCCTCCGAACAGCTCCACCGCTCCCCTGACCTGGGACAGCGCCCCGGACAGCGCGCTCACCGAGCCGATCGCCCCCGCGACCAGCAACAGCGAGCGGCGCAGCCTCGGCACTTCGGGCCTGCCCCCGCCGGCCATCGCGTCCAGCGCCGCCAGCTCGTCCTCGGCGATCCCCCGGTCGGGAAACTCGACCGGGTGCGCGGCGAGTTCGCGGCGCAACCGGGACACGGCGGTGCGCAGCTCGTCCACCCGCGGGTCCTCGTCGCTCCCGGTCACAAGCCTCTGCTCCACGCTCCGCAACACAGCTCTCCCCCTCGCACATCCTTGTGCGTGTGTTGTCCTGCTCAGGTACTACTGCACTACTCAACCCGGCCGGAGCGACGGTCGGGCGTCCAACTCGGGTTTACGGCCGCCCAGTTAACGCCACGCGCGGGCGATTCGCCAGTCCGTTGCGCAAGGCAACTGTGAAAATCCGGACCACTTCGATCGCGCCCCGCGTGCGATATGCAGGGGGCATGACGACGAAGAGCACGGAGACGGTGGCGGGGCTGCTGCTCGCCGCGGGTGGCGGGCGGCGGCTCGGCGGGCGGCCCAAGGCATTGCTCCAGCACCGCGGGCGGCCGCTCGTGGAGCACGCGGTGCGCACCTTGCGCGCGGGGGGATGCGATCCCGTGCACGTGGTACTCGGGGCGGCGGCCGGCGACGTACGGGCGCGGGCCGTCCTTGAGGGGTGCCAGGTGACGGAGAACCCGGACTGGGAGGAGGGCATGGGGTCCTCGCTGCGGGCGGGGCTCGGCGCGCTCGCGGACACGTCGGCGTCGGCCGCGCTCGTCCTCCTGGTGGACCAGCCGGGCATCGGCGCCGCGGCGGTGGCCCGGGTCCTCGCCGCGTACGACTCCCCCGCCACGCTCGCGGCGGCGGCGTACGGCGGGGAGCGCGGGCATCCGGTGCTGTTCGGCCGGGACCACTGGACGGGGATCGCGGCGAGTGCGAGCGGTGACCGCGGGGCGCGCGCGTATCTCAAGGAGCGTGCGGGGGTGCTGGAGCTCGTGGAGTGCGGGGACATCGCCGAGGCGTACGACATCGACACGGAAGCGGATCTCGAGCACCTTGAGTAACCGGGCGTGGCACGCAGAGCCACGTTCTGTCGACTCTGAGAATCTCGACGTCAACAAACCATTGAACTTCCACAATGAGGAAACTAATATCCACTGTTGAGAAGGGCCGGTCCCCCAAAGCGGGGCCAGCAGCCATACCCAGGCGGCCCAGGCACCCAGTGCCGCAGGGGCCGTTCGCTCGCTGAAGGAAGTGACAGCCACATGTCCGCACCAGCGCCGTCCCCGCTGGCCATCGTCGACGCCGAGACCCTGCCCGGACAGGGCGAGGTGCTCACCGAAGCGGCACTCGCCTTCGTGGCCGAGCTGCACCGCCTTTTCACGCCCCGCCGTGACGAGCTGCTCGCCCGTCGCACGGAGCGCCGCGCCGAGATCGCCCGCACCTGCACGCTCGACTTCCTCCCGGAGACCGCCGCGATCCGCGCGGACGACACTTGGAAGGTCGCCGAGGCCCCGGCCGCCCTGAACGACCGCCGCGTCGAGATCACGGGACCGACCGACCGCAAGATGACCATCAACGCGCTCAACTCCGGCGCGAAGATCTGGCTCGCCGACTTCGAGGACGCCTCCGCCCCCACGTGGGAGAACGTCATCGGCGGCCAGCTCAACCTCACCAACGCCTACAACCGCGCCATCGACTTCACGGACGAGCGCTCCGGCAAGTCGTACGCGCTGAAGCCCGCCGAGGAACTCGCCACGGTCGTCATGCGCCCCCGCGGCTGGCACCTCAACGAGCGCCACCTCGTGGACGAGTCCGGCAAGCCGGTCCCCGGCGCGCTCGTCGACTTCGGCCTCTACTTCTTCCACAACGCGAAGAAGCTGATCGAGCTCGGCAAGGGCCCGTACTTCTACCTCCCGAAGACGGAGTCGCACCTGGAGGCCCGCCTCTGGAACGAGATCTTCGTCTTCGCGCAGGACTACGTCGGCATCCCGCAGGGCACCGTGCGCGCCACCGTCCTGATCGAGACGATCACGGCCGCGTACGAGATGGAGGAGATCCTCTACGAGCTCCGCGACCACGCCTCCGGCCTGAACGCCGGCCGCTGGGACTACCTCTTCTCCATCGTCAAGAACTTCCGTGACGGCGGCCAGAAGTTCGTCCTGCCGGACCGCAACGCGGTGACGATGACGGCGCCGTTCATGCGCGCCTACACCGAACTCCTCGTCCGCACCTGCCACAAGCGCGGCGCGCACGCCATCGGCGGCATGGCGGCCTTCATCCCGTCCCGGCGCGACGCCGAGGTCAACAAGGTGGCCTTCGCGAAGGTCCGCGACGACAAGGACCGCGAGGCCGGCGACGGCTTCGACGGCTCCTGGGTCGCCCACCCGGACCTCGTGCCGATCGCCATGGAGTCCTTCGACAAGGTCCTCGGCGAGAAGCCGAACCAGAAGGACCGCCTGCGCGAGGACGTCTCGGTGGCCGCGGGCGACCTGATCGCCATCGACTCCCTCGACGCGAAGCCCACCTACGACGGCCTGGTCAACGCCGTCCAGGTCGGCATCCGTTACATCGAGGCGTGGCTGCGCGGCCTCGGCGCCGTCGCGATCTTCAACCTCATGGAGGACGCGGCGACGGCGGAGATCTCCCGCTCCCAGATCTGGCAGTGGATCAACGCGGGCGTCGTCCTCGACAACGGCGAGCCCGTCACCGCGGAGCTGGCCCGCAAGGTCGCCGCCGAGGAACTGTCGAGCATCAAGTCCGAGGTCGGCGAGGAGGCATTCACCGCCGGCAAGTGGCAGCAGGCCCACGACCTCCTCCTCCAGGTCTCCCTGGACGCGGACTACGCGGACTTCCTGACCCTCCCGGCGTACGAGCAGCTCGGCTGACGCCTGCGCGACGAGTGGGGCCCGGCGCCGACGGCGCCGGGCCCCTTCGCGTCCTCAGCCGCCCAGTTCGTCGCTGTGACCCGCCGCGAGGCGCGGCCAGTGCGGGATGGGCCGGCCCCCGGTGCACAGCCGGATGTCCTCGGCCGGTTCGCCCTGACCCTGCGGCCAGCCCTCCGGGGAGTCCTCCCACAGCTCCTGGCGGCCGTAGGCCGTGAGGTCCATCAACCGGTAGCTGTTGTCCACCTGTTCCACGCCGCGCAGCGTGGTCCACCAGGTCTCGAAGACCCGGTCGCCGTCCCGCAGATAGCTCACCAGGTGCATCATCCCGACGTGACGCCCGGTCAGAAGCTCGTCCAGGGACGGCACCGCGGAGTACCAGGGCATGTCCCAGCCCATGAAGTCCCGGTACCGCCTGCTCTCGTCGTACGGGCCCTGGCACAGCACCGCGTACGTGATGTCGCGCGAGTGCAGGTACGACAGCTCCCTGACCTGGCTCGCGCACCAGGTGCAGCCCTCGCACTGCTCGGCGGCCGGGTGCCCCTCGTTCCACATGAAGTAGTACGCGAGGAGCTGTCGGCGGCCCTCGAAGGCGTCGAGCAGCGTGAGCGGCCCTTCGGGTCCGGTCGGCTCCAGGCCGCCGTCCACCTCCACCATGGGCAGCCGACGGCGGGCGGCGGCGATGGCGTCGCCCTCGCGGGTGTGGGCCTTCTCGCGCTCCCGCAGCTTGTCGATCGCGGCCTCGAAGGCGGCCCGGTCGGTCACCGGCGGCAGCGCCGGGGCGTGGTCGGTCATGACTCCTTCTCCCCTCGTGCGTCCGGCCCTTCGGCCAGTTCCTTGATGCGCAGCAGGCGGGTCTCCCAGGAGCGGCCGATCCGGTCGAGCTCCCGGGCGAGCGCGCCGAGCCGGGCGCCGACGGCGATGTGGACCACCTCGCGGCCGCGCTGCTCGGACTCGACGAGACCGACCTCGCGCAGCACCTCCAGGTGCTTGCCGATGGCCTGCCGGCTCACCGGCAGTTCGCGGGCGAGCGCGGACGCGGACATCGGGCCCCGCCCGAGCCGGGTGAGTATCTCCCAGCGGGTCGCGTCGCCGAGCGCGGCACACATGACGGCCGGCGCGGCGGTCATGCCCGGGCCTCGACGAACGCCTTCGCCGCGGCGAGTTCGGTGAGCCAGCCCTTGTCGTTGCCCTCGCGCTCCTTGAGCCAGGCGGCCGGGTCGTCGGCGAGGCCCGAGAACCCGCTCTCGACGACGCGCAGCGTCACCCCGCCCTCCGGGCGTTCGTCGATCCAGAACTCGACGAGGGTCGCGGCCGTGGACTCGTCCCGGAACGGGGTGCCGATCCAGCGGAAGGCGGCGTAGCGCGGCTTGTCGAGCTCGACGGTACGGAAGCGGAACTCGCCCAGCGAGGCGTGCCGCACGACGGCGACCTCCCCCTCGTAGCGGATGTCGGGCTCGGGATCCACGGCGCCGTCGTTGATGTACCAGCCGGGGCGTACGACCAGGTCCCAGACCCGCTCGGCGGGGGCGTCGATGTCGATGCGGCGGGCGATGCGGTCGAGCTCCGCGAGATCGGCCGCGGTGTGAGTGGCGTGTGCGTCGGACATGGGGTCCTCCCTACGACTCTTCCTGCAACCCAAGAGTTGCACATCAAGCCGCGACCCGCAATGGAACGGTTGCAGGTGGGGCGCTCCGTGCCGTGGGCGTCAGCCCACGTGGCGGGACCAGTCCTGTTCGGCCGGGGGCTTTCCGTGCAGGTCGGGGACGCGCTTCAGCCAGGCGGGGCGGCCCCGCTCCGTCGCCGCCGCGCGCTTCGCGTCCGCCGCCGCCAGCTCGTCGCGGGACGGGAAGTCCGTGGGCAGCCAGGAGGCGGAGGAGCGGGCGCGGGCCAGGAGGTACGTGACGTAGGCGTCCCGCGCCTCGTCCGGAGTCGGGAAGTCCACGAGCCAGGCGTCCGGCACCATCGCGAGGATCTCGCGCAGCAGATCCTCGGTGACCTTGGGCGCGAGTTCCGCGTCGGCCGCGCGCGTGTCGGGGCCGTAGCCGCCCAGCGCGTGGTGCCGGAAGTCGTACGCCTTGGACGGGTCCGAGCCGTCCCAGCGGTGGTGGAAGACGAGGGCCGCGCCGTGGTCGATGAGCCAGAGCTTCGGTTCGGCGATGCCGAGGGTGGGCCAGACCATCAGGTTCGAACTGTGCACCGTACGGTCCACGTTGACCGTCAGCGCGTCGAGCCAGACGACGCGGCCCGCCTCCAGCGGGTCGACGGGGAAGGACTCCGCGATCTCCGGCGTGAAGTCGGCCGCGCCCGGCAGGAAGTCCATGCCGAGGTTGAGGCCGCCGCTCGCGTTCAGCAGGTCCTTGACCTCCTGGTGCGGCTCGTCCGCGCCCAGAGCCGGGTCGAAGTGGGCGAGCACCAACTCGGGAAAGCGCAGCCCGAACGCGCGCGCAAGCTCGCCCACGACGATCTCCGCGACGAGCGCCTTCACGCCCTGCGCGGACCCGGTGAACTTGAGCACGTACGTACCCAGGTCGTCCGCCTCGACCACACCGGGGACGGAGCCGCCGGTGCGCAGCGGGTTCACGTAGCGGGTCGCGGTGATCTCTCTGAGCCTGGGCACGCGACCAGGCTATATGTCTTGCCGCAGCACCTGTTCGAGCAGCGAGATCAGCGTCTCCTTGCCGGACTCCCGGTCACGCGCGTCGCACAGCACCACGGTGGTGTCCGGGCCGAGGTCGAGCGCGCGGGAGACCGCTTC
Source organism: Streptomyces fractus (assembly GCF_049844455.1). Taxonomy (NCBI): domain Bacteria; kingdom Bacillati; phylum Actinomycetota; class Actinomycetes; order Kitasatosporales; family Streptomycetaceae; genus Streptomyces; species Streptomyces fractus. The sequence goes on from NZ_JBMYHI010000002.1 coordinate 2,356,823, forward strand.
CGAGGAGTGGGAACGTACGCCGTCGAAGCAGTTCACCGCGACGACGAACGGGATGCCGCGGCTCTCGAAGTAGTCGACCGCAGGGAAGCAGTCGGCGAGCCTGCGGGTGTCCGCGAGGACGACCGCGCCCAGGCACCCCGTCGCCAGCTCGTCCCACAGGAACCAGAACCGGTCCTGGCCCGGCGTGCCGAACAGGTACAGCGCGAGGTCGTCGCGCAGCGTGATGCGGCCGAAGTCCATGGCCACGGTCGTCGTCGACTTGGTGGTGACGCCGTCGAGGTGGTCCACGCCGCGCGAGGCGACCGTGAGGTCCTCCTCGGTGCGCAGCGGGCGGATCTCGCTGACCGATTCCACCATCGTGGTCTTGCCGACCCCGAAGCCGCCCGCGATCAGCACCTTCAGGGCGGTGAAGTCGGCGCGGGCGGTCGCGGTCGTCGGGTCAGAGTGCGCGAAGGCCATTGATCACTTCTCGGAGGAGGTGGGCGTCGGGGCGGGCGTACGCGGCGGGTTCACCCGTGGCGGGGTCGGCGGCCGGGGCCTTTGGCGGCGTGACCGTGACGAGGGACTTCGCCGTCAGGTCGCCGAGCAGGACGCGTACGACGCCCAGCGGGAGGCCGGAGTCGGACGCCAGGTCGGCCAGCGGGCGCGGGCCGCGCAGGCACAGGGCGAGCAGTTCGCGCTGTTCGGGCGGCAGCGGCCCGTTCGGCCTGGTGCGGGTGGGGCGGACGATGGCCATGAGGTCCATGCGTTCCGCCCCGTTGCCGGTGCGGGCACGGCCAGACGTCATGGCGTAGAGCCGGACGAGGGGCCCCGCGTCCTCGTCGTACCGGTCGGACCAGGCGTCGTCCTTCACGGGGCATCGCCGCCCACGCGGGTCGGTACGCCGAGGTGTTCACGCACGCGGTCCACGAGCAGCGCCATCTCGTACGCGACGAGGCCGATGTCGGCGTGTCCGTCGGTGAACACGGCGAGGCAGGAGCCCTCGCCTGCGGCGACCACGAACAGGAAGCCGCCTTCGAGTTCGACCATCGTCTGGACGACGCCGCCCGCGTCGAAGTGGTGGCCGGCGCCCTTGGCGAGGGAGTGGAAGCCGGAGGCGATGGCGCAGAAGCGCTCGGACTCGTCGCGGCCGAGTGCCGTGGAGGCGCCGACGCACAGGCCGTCGCCGGAGAGCATGACCACGTACCGGACCTCGGGGACGCGGGCGGCCAGCTCGTCGAGGAGCCAGTCGACGCCGGGCCCTTCGCCGCCGAGGCCGGTGACGTTGTACGTCGGGGGCGTGGTGTTCATCGGGGGCCTCCGTCGTTCGGGGCGGCCGGGCCGCCTTCCTCGCGGGCGGCGCGGGCGCGTCTGCGGCCCGAGCTCAGCGATGTCATGGTGGCGCGTGCGGCCTCCGGGGACCGTCCGCCGGGGCCGTCCGGCGCGGGTGTGCTTTCGCGCAGCTCGGGGCTGATGCTGGCCTGGCGCACGCGCCGCGGAAGCTCTCCCGTACCGGGCGCGAGGCTTTCCAGCCCCTGCGGCGATTGAGCAGCGGGGGCCGGGGCGGAGCCCCGGGGCGTAGGACGGTCGGCCTTCACCGTCGGGGTGGCGGCCCGCTGAGGGAACGGTGCCTCCAAGAGCCGCTGCGGGATGAAGACGACCGCCGTGACGCCCCCGTAGACCGACCTCCGCAACGTCACATCGAGCCGCTGCCTCTCGGCGAGCCGATTGACCACGAACAGACCGAGCTTGCGGGAGTCGAGCAGATCGATGTCGGCCGCGTGGATCCGCGCGTTGGCATCGGCGAGCGCCTCGTCACTCATGCCGAGCCCCCGGTCCTCGATCTCCAGACAGGCCCCCGCCCCGACCGGCTCACCACGCACCACCACGGGCGTGTGCGGCGGCGAGAACGACGACGCGTTCTCGGTGAGTTCGGCGACGAGATGCACCACGTCGGCGACCGCCGAGCCCGCGAGCAGAAGCTCAGGGATGTCCTGGAGCTGCACCCGGTCGAAGTCGGCCGTCTCGGCGATCCCCGCGCGAATGGCGTCGATCAGCGGCACCGGATTGCGCCAGGCACGCCCCGGCGCCGAACCGGAGAGGATCAGCAGCGACTCGGCGTGCCGCCGCATACGCGTCGTCAAGTGGTCGACGCGGAACAGGTCTTCGAGGTCGGTGGGGTCCTCCGTGCGGCGCTCCATCGCGTCGAGAAGGTCGAGCTGCCGGTGCAGCAGCACCTGGCTGCGCCGGGCGAGCGACACGTACACACCGGAGACGCCCGTGAGGACCGCGGCCCGGTCCGCGACCGCGCGCAGCGCCGCGCGCTGCACGGTGGTGAGGGCGGCGCCGACCTGCCCGACCTCGTCGCTGTGCGGCGTCTCGTCGAGCGGTGCCTCCTTGTCGAGGTCGATGTTCTCGCCGTTGTGGATGCGCCGCATGGAGGCGGGCAGCCGGGTCGCCGCCATGTCGAGCGCGGTGTCGCGCAGCCCCGTGAGGTCGGCGACGAGGCCGCGCCCGATCCGTACGGAGAGCAGCAGCGACACGATCACGCCGAGCAGGCCGAGGATCACGGCGATCCCTGAACTGCCCAGGGAGGAAAGGGAGTACGGTTCGGCGCCCGCGGCCGCGTCGATCGCGCGCGACTCGGCCTTGTCCAAGGCGGTCAGGGTGCCCTGCGCGTCCGACTGCCAGCGCCCGGCGGGCACCGCGTCGACGGCCCGCCACGCGCCCGCGGCGAGCACCATGTCCTGCACGTGGCTCAGGTCCTGGGCGCCGGTGGTGCCGAGCGCGGCGCGGAAGCCCGTGGCGTCGCGCCCCGTCAGGTCGGGCAGCGCGGCCTCGGTGAGGCTGCGCTGCACCGCCACGTCGCCCACGAAGTCGCGGTACTGGCCGGGCGTCATCTCCCCGCCCGCCGCGTGCGCGGCGCCGAGCAGCGCGTCCTGGCGGCTCAACGCGTCGCGTGCGCGCGCGAGTTGGAGGAGTGTGCGGGCCGTGTCGCTGTCGGCCGCGGCGAGTCCGGCCCGTACGGACAGGGCCCGCCGGACCGCGGTGTCGTAGCCGCCGATGGCCTCCGCGCCGCCCCAGGCCTTCGCCTTCTGGCGCGGCCCGGACAGCGAGTCGGCGCTGAACTTCAGCTTCTGGATGCGGCCGGGCAGCGACGCGTCGAGGTCGGCGAGGTCGGTGCTGATGGAGCGCAGTCCCGCGTTGAGCGAGTCAACTGCCTTGTCGGTGCGGTCCGTTGCCTCGGTGAAGTCCTGCCGCGTGGTGGCGTCGTGGGCGGCGCGGTACTTCATGGCGGCCGCGCGCTCGCCCTGGACGGCGACGGTGAAGCGTGAAATCGGCGTGACGAGCGCCGAGTTCACCTCTTTCAGCTGTTCCTTGTCGGATATCTGCGACGCCGTGGTCACCGCCGCATGGCCCCACAGCGCCATCACGGAGACGACGGGGACCGTGAGCAGGGTGACGACCTTGGCTCTGATCGATTTGGAGCGCAGCCGTTCGGGCAGCGGAAAGCGCGCGGGCATGGGTCAGCTCCTCGGCCGGGCCTGAGTGGTGTGGTGGGGGGTGGTGGCGTACGCCGAAAGGGGCGCAGCGGTCGCGCTCGCCTGCGCGAGAAGCGCGCCTATGTGGCGGGCAGTTCGACCTCGTGCAGCGGGCGGGCCGCGGCCTCGCTGCGCGCACGCTCTTCGGCCGTCGGCGACAGTGCGACGAACGCGCAGGTGAGGAAGAGGAACGAGCCGAGCACGACGGCCAGCGGCAGGATGAACGCGGTCGCGGTGGCGCCGGAAAGCGGCGCCGTCCCCGGGTGGACGCTGACCTTCGCGGCGGCCATTCCGGTGTAGTGCATGCTGCTCACCGCGAGGCCCATCACGAGGGCGGCGACGGCCGCGACCACGGGTCCGCGCACGGACAGCGCGGCCCACAGCGCGGCGGACGCGGCGACGACGGCGATCACCACGGAGACGGCCACGAGCACGGGGTCGTAGGAGAGGGTCCCGTTGAGCCGCACGGCCGACATGCCGATGTAGTGCATCGCGGCGACGCCGAGCCCGGTGCCGAGTCCGCCGAGCACGACGGAGAGCGCGCGGGACCTGCCGTAGCCGGCGACGAACATGCCCGCGCCGACCACCAGGATCGCCACGAGGAGGCTCAGGAGGGTGAGGGGGATGTCGTAGCGGATCGCGGTGCCGTCGACGGTGTAGCCGAGCATCGCGATGAAGTGCATCGTCCAGATCCCGGCGCCGATCGCGACGGACGCGGTCACCAGCCAGTTCCGCTTGGACCGCTGCCCCGCGGCCTGGGCGCGTGCGGTGCAGCGCAGACCCAGAGCGGATCCCACGACGGCCATCACGTACGACAGGAGCGGGGTGATCCAGCCTCCAGTCATGTGGTGCATGTGCCCCATATTCGCTACGGGTCCCTCTCACTCTTCACATCGGCCCCCGGTCGACCGGGACGCTAACACGCATCCAACGGCCTGATCAGAGCGGCAATTGGCCTGAATCAGAGGGGTTACCGACCGGTAGAGCCCGAGTTCATGGGGCCTTCACAAAGTGGCGCTTCCTGTGACCGCGGATGATGTTGCGACTCTTGTCACGCCGCGCCTCGGGACGCTCCGGACATTGCCGCCGTTCCTCGCGCGACGCCCATGAGGAGAGGTTTCAGGAGGTGCCGTCGCGCAGCGCCTTCGCCAGCACGCTCTCCCCGGTCACGGTCACGGTGACGCGCCCGCCGCGCACCGCCTCGACCAGACCGACCACCCCTCGGGCGACCTCGCCGCACACCTCTTCCCCGAGGATCAGCCGCGCGTCCGGCTCCCCGTCCGGGTACACCCCGTCCCCATAGACGGGCTCACCGCCGAGCCGCACATGGAAGACCCCTTCGTCGACCCGTACCTCCACCGCGCCCGGCTCCCCCAATGTCTCCAACTGGCGCGCCAGCGGCAGCGCCAGCCAGTGCGCCCGCACCGCGTCCGTGGGCCGCCGCTCGGCGAGGCCCGGCGCACCCCACTCCCCGAGGGCGCGGAGCACGGGCAGCAATCCGCGTCCACGCTCGGTCAGTTCGTACACGTACGCCGACGCGGGCGCCGGGAGCCTGCGCCGCTCGGCCAGCCCGTCCCGCTCCATGTCCTTGAGCCGCGTGGCCAGCATGTCCGTGCTGACACCCGGCAGGTCGGCGTGCAGATCGGTGTAGCGGCGCGGCCCGGCGAGGAGTTCGCGCGCGATGAGGAGCGTCCAGCGGTCCCCGACGACGTCGAGCGCGCGGGCGACGGCGCAGTACTGGTCGTAGCTTCGGCGTGGCATGGCGCGCAGTCTATGCAACTTGTTGGACTTTCCAAGCGTCCACTTGGTAAAACCAAGTGACGAGAGCGACACCTGGTCCGCCTGGAGGGCACGCGCATGGAGTTCCGGCAGTCGAGCAAGCTGAGCGAGGTCTGTTACGAGATCCGCGGCCCGGTGATCGAGCACGCCAACGCCCTTGAGGAGGCGGGCCACAGCGTCCTGCGCCTGAACACCGGCAACCCGGCCCTGTTCGGCTTCGAGGCGCCGGAGGAGATCGTCCAGGACATGATCCGGATGCTCCCCCAGGCCCACGGTTACACGGACTCGCGCGGCATCCTCTCCGCCCGCCGCGCCGTCGCCCAGCGCTACCAGGCGCTCGGCCTCGATGTCGGGGTCGACGACGTCTTCCTCGGCAACGGCGTGTCCGAACTGGTCTCGATGGCGATCCAGGCGCTCCTGGAGGACGGCGACGAAGTACTCATCCCCGCCCCGGACTTCCCGCTCTGGACCGCGGTCACCACGCTCTCCGGCGGCAAGGCCGTCCACTATCTCTGCGACGAGCAGTCGGACTGGTACCCGGACCTCGCCGACATGGAGTCGAAGATCACCGACCGCACGAAGGCGGTCGTCATCATCAACCCCAACAACCCGACCGGCGCGGTCTACCCGAAGGAGATCATCGAGGGCATCCTCGATCTCGCCCGCCGGCACGGCCTGATGGTGTTCGCCGACGAGATCTACGACCAGATCCTCTACGACGACGCGGTGCACCACACCGCCGCCACCCTCGCCCCCGACCTCGTCGTCCTCACCTTCTCCGGCCTGTCGAAGACGTACCGGGTCGCCGGGTTCCGCTCCGGTTGGATGGTCGTCACGGGCCCGCAGCAGCACGCGAAGAACTACCTGGAGGGCCTGACCATGCTGGCCTCCATGCGGCTGTGCCCGAACGCGCCCGCCCAGTACGCCATCCAGGCCGCGCTCGGCGGCCGCCAGTCGATCCGCGAACTCACCGCGCCCGGCGGCCGGTTGCTGGAACAGCGCGACAAGGCGTGGGAGAAGCTGAACGAGATCCCCGGCGTCAGCTGCGTGAAGCCCAAGGGCGCGCTGTACGCCTTCCCGCGCATCGACCCGAAGGTGCACCGCATCGTCGACGACGAGAAGTTTGTCCTCGACCTGCTGCTGCGCGAGAAGATCCAGGTCGTCCAGGGCACCGGCTTCAACTGGCCGCACCCGGACCACTTCCGCATCCTCACGCTTCCGTACGCCGACGATCTCGATGCCGCGATCAGCCGGATCGGACGCTTCCTGAGCGGATACCGTCAGTGACGTGATCACTTCGACGACATGCGGTGCCTGTGGGCACGCCAGCCACACGCAGTTCGCGTCCCCCGACCTGGTCGGGCCCATCGTGTCCGGGCGCTTCGACCGGGCGCGGGATCCCGCGTGGCGGAAGTCGGGCGCGGCGACGGTCGAGGACTACGCGCGCTGGTGCGGGCACCTGTGCGGGGCGACGTGCCTGCGCATGGCGCTCGGCCCCGGCGCGCCCACGCTCTTCGAACTGCGCGACGGGGCGCTGAAGTTCGGCGCGTACCGGGTGGACGGCGAGGGCGAGATCCGCGGCATGATCTACGCGCCCGCGGTCGAGTACGTACGGGAGGTGCACGGCGTCGGCGCGGAGGTGCACCGCGCGCTCGGTGTGGACGAGATCGGCGAACTGCTCGACACCGGCCGCCTCGTCATCGCCTCCGTGCACAAGTCGATCCGCCGCCCGCACGAGCCGGCGCCCGGCCGCGGCGGCCACTTGGTCCTCGTCACGGCCCGCACCCCTGACGGCTCCGGCTACCACTTCCACAACCCCTCGGGCACGGACGCGGCGACGCGCATTGCGGAGCTCTCCGTGGAGCGCTTCGAGGAGTTCTTCGCGGGGCGGGGCATGTCGCTGGCCATGGGCCATTCAAGCCCGAGCGGCGGTTGAGCAGCCAATCGAGCCCGAGCGGCGGTTGAGCAGCCAATCGAGCCCGAGCGGCGGTTGAGCAGCCAATCGAGCCCGAGCGGCGGTTGAGCAGCCAATCTAGCCCCTGCGGCGATTGAGCAGCGGGGTCCGGGGCGGAGCCCCGAGGCCGGGGGAACGGTGCCGGGCCCCGGGGTCAGCTCCCGCCCAGCAACGAGTCGAGCGCCGACACCGGGTCACGGCCCGGCTCGCCTCGGGGCCACCAGTCGTCGCGGTCCGGCTCGGACTCGTACCCGTACCACCACCCGTCGCGGCCCAGCCGGAGCTGGACGGACGACGTCGACAGATGGTTGCGGTGGGGCCGGAAGTCCGGGTGGCCCATGGCCAGGAGGGCAGGGCGGGCGCGGTCGAAGGGGCCCGCCGGCGGGTCCCACTCCTCCTCCAGGACCGAGAGACCTTCGAGCCCGCCCTGGCGCCAGGCCGCGACGGCCCGCGCCAGATCCGTGGGCGTGCGCCCGGTGCCGCGGGACAGCGAGGAATACAGGGCGCGCGTCGCCGCCGTGAGGCCCGAGCCGGGGTGGGCCGCCGCGAGCCGGACCGCGTCCTGCCACGGGGTCAGCGGAGCGATCGGATCGGCGCCGGTGGTGAGCAACGCGTGGGCGCGGACCCCCGCCTCCGTGGCGAGGAGGTCGAGCGCGAGCGGGTCGGGGGCGTCGGGCGCCTGGGGGTAGGAGGGCGGGCGCTCGGGGTACCGCGGGGGCGGGAACTCCGGTGGCAGTTGCGGCAGTTGACCGACCCGCGCGCTCACGTACGCGTCCTTCGCCGGGAGCGAGTCCAGCTCGGGGGCCCGCGCCTTGGAGCGCTCCTCCGCCTCGTGCACCGAGCTGCGGCGGGTCAGCGCCCGCAGCAGCTCCTGCTCGCCTCGGCCGCGCAGCAGGAACAGGACGAACGGGTCCTCGTCGAGGAGCCGCGCCGTCTGGTAGCAGAGCGCCGCCGCGTGCTTGCAGGGGTGGCCGCGGTCAGGGCAGGTGCACTCGGGGGTGAGGTCGTCGACCGTGGGCAGCAGATCGGCCGCCGCCAGCGCGTGCGGCACGTCCTTGTCCAGGAGCGACGCCAGGTGCTCGGGGCGGGCCGCGGCCGTGTCCAGGAAGCGGTCCCACGCCTCGTCCGGCAGTGTGCGCAGCCGCAGTTCGGCCCGGTACGGGCGGGGGCGCGAGCCGTGGACGTAGGCGACGACGCGGCCCGGGGTGACGGTGATCGCGTCGACGTGACCCCGGTCCGCGTAGGCACGGCCGCGCGTGAGGCGGCCCTGGTCCAGGGCCGTGTCCTCCAGGGCGTCCACCCAGGCATTGCCCCACCAGGTGAGGGCGAAGGCGCCGCCCGGCTCGGCGCGCGGGGGCAGCGGCGGGAACGTGCGGCGCGCGTCCAGGTGCCGGGCCCGCGCCTGCTCGTCGGCGCCCGCGCGGCCCGGCACGTGCGGCCGGTGCGTCCTGTGGGGCCTTCGCGTCGGGCTCATCGCGTCGCCTCCCTGCGCAGCGTCACGAGGTCCGTGAGCTCCCGGTCGGTCAGCTCGGAGAGCGCGGCCTCGCCGGTGCCGAGCACGGCGTCCGCCAACGCCCGCTTCGTCGCGAGGAGTTCGGCGATCCGGTCCTCCACGGTGCCCTCGGTGATGAGCCGGTGGACCTGCACGGGTTGGGTCTGGCCGATGCGGTACGCACGGTCGGTGGCCTGCTCCTCCACGGCCGGGTTCCACCAGCGGTCGAAGTGGATCACGTGCCCCGCGCGCGTGAGGTTGAGTCCGGTGCCGGCCGCCTTCAGGGAGAGCAGGAAGACGGGCACCTCACCGGACTGGAAACGGTCGACCATGCGCTCGCGCTCGACGATGGTGCTGCCGCCGTGCAGAAGCTGGCTGGGGATGCCGCGGGTGGTCAGGTGCGTGGCGAGGAGCTTGGCCATGGACACGTACTGGGTGAAGACGAGGACCGCGCCCTCTTCGGCCACGATCGTGTCCAACAGCTCGTCCAGGAGGGCGAGTTTGCCGGAGCGGCCCGCGAGGCGCGGCCGGGTGCCGTCGCCCTGGCCCTCCTTGAGGTACTGCGCCGGGTGGTTGCAGATCTGCTTCAGCGACGTCAGCAGCTTCATGATCAGGCCGCGCCGGCCGATCCCCTCGGCCTCCTCGATCTGCGCCATCGACTCGCGCACGACGGCCTCGTAGAGCGACACCTGCTCGCGGGTGAGCGGCGCGGGGTGGTCGGACTCGGTCTTCGGGGGCAGTTCGGGGACGATGCCGGGGTCGGACTTCTTACGGCGCAGGATGAACGGGCGCACCAGGCGGGCCAGCCGCTCGATCGCCTCCGGGTTCGTCCCGCCCTGGCCCTGGAGGGGGACCTCGCCCTCGACCACGCGCGCGTGCCGGGCACGGAAGGCCTTGAGGGGGCCGAGCAGTCCGGGTGTCGTCCAGTCGAGGAGGGCCCACAGCTCCGACAGGTCGTTCTCCACCGGGGTGCCGGTGAGGGCCACGCGCGCGGGGGTCTCGATCGTGCGCAGCGCCTTCGCCGTCGCCGAGTTGGGGTTCTTCACGTGCTGCGCCTCGTCCGCGACGACCATGCCCCAGGTGTGTCCCGCGAGGTCGGCGGCGCGGGTGCGCAGGGTGCCGTACGTGGTGAGGACGAACCCGCCTTCGACGCCTGCCAGGGTGCGGTCCGCGCCGTGGAAGCGGCGCACCGGGACGCCGGGGGCGAACCGCTCGATCTCCCGCTGCCAGTTGCCGAGCAGGGACGCCGGGCAGACGACGAGCGTGGGCGCGGGCCGGTCGCGGCGCAGGTGCAGCGCGATGAGCGTGACGGTCTTGCCGAGTCCCATGTCGTCGGCGAGGCAGCCGCCGAGGCCGAGCGAGGTCATGAGGTCGAGCCAGGCGAGGCCGCGCAGTTGGTAGTCGCGCAGTGTCGCGTGCAGGCCCTCGGGCGGCTCGACGGTGTCGATGCCCCGGGTGAGCCGGTCGCGCAGCTCGGCGAGGCGGCCCGCGGGCACGGCCGCGACCCGCTCCCCGTCGATCTCGGCCTCGCCGGTGAGCGCGACCGCCAGCGCGTCGACGGGTTCGAGGAGGCCCAACTCCCGCTTGCGGGCCTTGCGGACGAGGTCGGGGTCGACGACCACCCACTGGTCGCGAAGGCGTACCACCGCGCGGTGCGACTCTGCGAGGAGGTCCATCTCGCGCTCGGTCAGCGGGTCCCCGTCGAGCGCCACCTGCCAGTTGAACTTCAGCAGTTCCTCGCTGTCGAAGAACGGCGTCCCGTCGGTGGCCGATCCCGGCGCGGCCTGTGCGCGCACCACGGCGGTGGCGGTCAGGGAGCGGGCGATGTCCCTCGGCCAGTGCAGGGTGACTCCCGCCTTGGCGAGGCGCGCGGCGCCGGGCCCGAGCAGATCCGTCAGCTCGCTGTCGGACAGGGCCAGCACGTCCGGCACATCCTGCTCCAGGAGGCGGCCGAGCGGCGGCCAGGCGAGCGCGGCCCGCCGCACCGCGAGCACCGCGTCGATCCGGGCGCGCGGCCCGAAGTGCTCACCGGCCTCCCCCGCCCAGAGTCCGGCGGCGTCGACCACGCGCGTGGGGTCGGCGAGGCTGTGCACCTGGACGATGGCGGCGCCCGCGCGGCGCGCACCCGCGTCGCCCTCGGCGCTGCCGATGTCGTCTCCGTCGTCTCCGTCGAACAACGCGCCCTGCGACAGGTCCAGCCGCAGCGACACCTTCACGCCCGCGTCGAGCCCGGCCGCCGCCTCGACCGCCCAGGGGCGGGCCCGCGGAATGTGCTGGGCGGCAGCCGCGGCGAACGGCGCGCCCGCCGCGTGCGCCGCGGCCGGGGTGCGGGGCAGCGCGTCGGCCACCGCGTCGAGCAGTGCCCGCACCAGCGCCTCCGGCTGCGGGACCCGCAGCGGCCTGCTCCCCGCAACCGGCGTCGCGTATCCCTCGGGTGGCAGGGCGGCGGCGATGCCCCGCACCTGCGCCACGTCGTCCTCGTCGAGCGGGCCGGCGCGCCACGCGTCGTGGTCGGACGCGGTGAGACCCGGCAGCAGGCGGCCCCGCGCCACCAGGTGCAGCGCGTGCGCCGCGGCCGCGCCCCAGGCGGCCGCCGCCGGGTGGGCTCCCCGGGTGCGGCGGGCCCGAAGGAGGTGCGGCAGCGCGTCGAGGACCGGCAGCACGAGAGCGGGAACCTTGTGGCTGCGCACACCGGACCCGTGCGACCGCACGACGGTCAGCTCACCGTCGGCCCCCGGAATCTCCGACCCGCCTGGCCGGCCTGGCCCGCCCGGCACGCCCGATCCACCTGGCCCGCCCGGCCCATCCGGCGCGTCCGGGGTCCAGAAGGCGATCCGGCCCGCGCGCGGCAGCGGATCCGGCAGGAAGACGGCGGCAGCGCTCAGCGGGACACCCTGAGAATCCGGCACGCCCACGCCACCTCCCTTCCCTCTCTCCGCTCATGCCTCGATGACCTCTACGACCTTACGGGCCGGGTCTGACAATCCGTGATCGGCGGCCCGCCCCCGCCGGGCCCCCGCGCCCCCGGCCGGGGACAATGACCATGAAACCGCACGCCCCCTAACGAACAGGTACGACCGTGGGTGATCTGCTTCTCGTCCGGCACGGCGAGACCGAATGGGCCCTGACCGGGCAGCACACCGGCCTCACCGACATCCCGCTCACCGACAACGGCCGGGAGGAGGCACGCCGCGTCGCGCCCCTGGTCGGCAGTTACCACGTGGGGGCCGTCTTCGTGAGCCCCCTCCAGCGGACCCGTGAGACCGCCGAGCTCGCCGGCCTCACGCGCTACACCGTCGACTCGGATCTGCACGAATGGGACTACGGCGCGTACGAAGGCGTCACCACCCGGGAGATCCAGCGCACCCGGCCCGACTGGTACCTGTTCGACGACGGGGTCCCGCCGGGGCCGCCCGAGCATCCCGGCGAGACGCCGGAGCAGGTCGGCGAGCGGGCCGACCGGATGCTGTCGAAGGTCGACGCGGCTCTCTCCAACAACGAGGGCAGCGTCGTCCTCGTCTCGCACGGCCACTTCCTGCGCGTCCTGACGGCGCGGCGCCTGGGCCTGCCGCCGTCGGGCGGCTCGCACTTCCTGCTGGCGACGGGCACGGTCAGCCGCCTCACCTTCGAGCACGGCAGACCGGTGATCTCCGGCTGGAACCTGCGGCCCTGAGCCCCGTCCGCCCCCTCGCCCCGGCCCGTTGTCAGACCCGTCCGGCACCATCGACTGGAGAACGGGAAAGAGCAGCCGAGGAAGCCCCGGACGGGAGGCACGCCATGACGAGACCGCCGACTGCCGCGCAGCGCCGCGTCATCGAGGCCGCCGACCCGGAGACCGGCCGGATCACCGGCAGCCCGGCGCTGCTCGCCCGACTGGTCGTGCTGAAGCTGGCGTTCCGGCATCCGCGTCCCCCGCACGACCACTTCCTGACCCCGGCGGGGCACCGCGTGCGCGAGGCCGAGGACGGGCCCCCGGCCGCCCAGCCGGCCGCCCAGCCACCCGGTGAACCGGCCGCGCCCGGTGGCCCGTTCGCCGCCCGGCTCGGCGGGGAGCGGGTGACCGACGCGGGACCCGCGCGTGCGCGTGAGGTGCGGACGGCGTGGCAGGGCCTGCTGGAGATACGCCGCATGACCAATCCCGACGGCTCGACGGACAGGCCGTGCGCCTGGGAGCGGAGCCGCCTCGCACCCTCCGCCGCGCTCGCGCTGGAGGCGGCGGGCCTCGCCCCCGCTGGCGAGGACACCCCCGGCTATCGCGTGCGCGACACCCCGCAGCCGGAGGCCGTCGCCGTACGGCATCCGGATCGGTCCGCGCTCGCGGCGTGCGGGGCGGCGCTGCACGAGGCGGGCTGGCAGGTGAGCGAGCACACGGAGACGCGCGGCGGGGCGCACTATCTGCTGGCGTCACCGAGACGGACGTGATGTCCGGTGCCCGGACCGGAATGCCGTACCCCGTCGGCCTGTTGACATGATCGGCACCACGCACCCCACCATCGAGAGGAACGTCGTGGCAGAGCAGTTTTCCGTACCGGTCGAGGTCCGTGGTTACGAGATCGATGTCAACGGACACCTCAACCAGGCTGTCTACCTGCAGTACGCGGAGCACGCCCGCTGGTCGTTCCTGCGCCACGCCGGCCTCGACGAGAGCCTTCTGCTCGGCTGCGGGGTGGGCCCCGTCGTCCTGGAGACGAACATCCGCTACCTGCGGGAGCTGCGCGCCGGCGACGTCGTCGACGTGAGCTGCGCCTTCGAGTTCGGCGACGGCAAGGTGTTCCGCGTCCACCAGACGATGCGCAGGGCCGACGGCTCGGTGGCGGCCGAGGTGTCCGCGGTGAGCGGCGTCATGGACCTGGCCGAGCGCAAGCTGGTGAAGGACCCGAGGGCGATCTTCAAGGAGCTGGCCTCGGACCCGTCCGTCTTCGGCCTCTGACCGGCGCCGACCACTCTCCCCGGCCATGGACCTCCACATCCGTTCCTACGGACACCCCGACGCGGTCTCGCTCAGCGACGCTGTGCAGGCGGAGTACCGGAAGCGCTTCGGTTACGACGACTTCACCGATCTGCACCCGGCGCACTTCGACCCGCCGCAGGGCCTGTTCCTCGTCGCGTACGACGCCGGGGAGCCGGTCGCCTGCGGCGGCTGGCGGGCCCAGGAGCGCGACGACGCGGGCTACGCGGACGGTGACGCCGAGCTGAAGCGGATGTTCGTCGTGGAGCGGGCGCGCGGCCGGGGCCTCGCACGCCGGATCCTGGCGGCACTCGAGGACAGCGCACGGGACGCGGGCCGTACCCGGATGGTCCTGGAGACGGGCATCCACCTGACCGAGGCGATGCGCCTGTACGAGGCCGACGGCTACCGCCCGACCCGTCCGTTCGGCCCGTTCCGCGCCTACGAGGACAGCCGCTTCTACGCCAAGTCCCTCACGGAACCGGGGTCTTCGGGCTCCTGACGGATCGGCACCTGGACCTGGTTGAAGCCGTAGTACAGCGCGAGGACGGCGTGGGCGGCGAGCGTCAGGGGCGCCGAGACGAAGGCGAGGGCCACCGTCGCCGGGTACCCGAGCGAGCCGAGGGCGAAGCGGGCCCGGGTGCCCCTGGCGCCCTCCGGGTCGACGCGCGGGTGGAAGAGGTGCCCGCTGCGGGTGAGGTGCCACCACAGGGCCTGGAAGGCCAGCGACATGGCGACCATCGTGAAGCTGTAGACGGCGGCCGCGGTGTGCGCGGCGGCGTCGTCGCTGCGCAGATACTCGGCGAGCAGCGCCGTGGGCCACGGCAGGGCCGCGACGATCATGAGCAACAGCAGGTTGAGGAACATCAGCGGCCGGTCGACGCGGATCACGTGGCTGAACACCTGGTGGTGGTTGACCCAGATGATGCCGATGACCAGGAAGCTGACGACGTAGGCCGCGTACGAGGGCCACTGCTGACCGAGCGCGCGCCACAGGCTCTCGCCGTGCTCGACGTGCGGCACCTCGACCTCCAGGATCAGGAGGGTGATGGCGATGGCGAAGACACCGTCGCTGAAGGCCTCCAGGCGCCCCGAGTCTCCGCTCCCCTGTCCCTTCGGCTCGTTCCGCTCCTTCATATCCCCCACCTCAGAGCCCAACTCGCCCTGCCCCGACCGTACTTGAGCAGGATGCGCACGCCAACGCCCGGCCGGCGTGCGAACGGTTCAGCCCCCTTGTCACCTTCCTCGAAGATCGCTACGGTCCGGTTCCACATCGCTTTCTACGCGCGTCAACTGAGAGGTCCGCCTGATGCACTTGCGCCACAAGTCCCTGCTCTCCGCCGCCTTCGTCACGCTGGCCCTCGCCGCGCCCGCCCACGCGGGCACCCCCACGCCCACCCCTGAACCCGGCGGCTGGCAGCAGGTCGGCGACGACGCCAAGTCCGGGGTCAGCGGTCTCGCGCTCACCGGCGGGACGTCGGCCGACGGCGCCACGGAGGCCCTCGTCGTCCACGACAACAAGAAGCCCGGCGAGCGGCGGATCAGCCGCGTCACCTTCCACCCGTCCGCACCGAAGGACACGAAGGTCACGCCGGTCGCATGGGACGGCATGGAGCCCAAGGACCTGGAGGCGATCGAGGCGGTGCCGGGCACGGACGGCGAGTTCATGGCGCTGGCCAGCAGGGGTCTCGTGTACCGGCTGCACGTCGACGGGGGCACCGCGCGGGTGCTCGACCTGGCCCCGCTGCCCGCGATCCCCGAGGGCGCGGACTTCGAGAGCTTCGCGCTCGGCACGTCGTCGCACGGGAGGACGGTCGCGGTGTGGGCGGACCGGGGCTCGGGCGCGGACCGCCCGGCGACGGTGTTCGCGGCGCCGCTCGAAGTCAACGAGTACGGGGAGTCCGAGTTCGGGAAGGTGAGCAAGGCCGAGTTCCGTGCGCCCTACCCGAAGGGGGATGTGCGGCACGTCTCCGACATCTCCGTCACCAAGTCCGGGCGCCTGATGGTGAGTTCGGTGTCCGACGCCGGGGACGACGGTCCTTTCGCCTCGTCGGTGAGCGAGGCGGGCCGGGTGTCGCTGAACGCGGCGGGCACCGGGGCGACGCTGCGGATCGGCGCGCCGCGGACCGCGCCCGCGACGTTCGACGGCCGCAAGATCGAGGCGGTGGAGTGCCTGCCGGGCGAGGGCGCGAACGGCCGGGCGCTGCTCGGCACGGACGACGAGAACCTCGGCGGGTACATCAAGTCGGCACGCGTGTGCGGCGGTTGAGACGCGGGCGGGGGTGGCGCCGCCGACCGCGTCACCCCCGCCGCGTCGCTCAGTGCGCTCCCGCGGCCGTCGCCTCGGTGCGCGGTTCCGCGATGTCGCCGCCCGACTCCATCGGATGCGTGACGTCGGCGGCGTCGCGCCCCTTGCCGATGTGGTTGAACAGCAGGTTCAGTACGACGGCCGCGACACAGCCCGTCGAGATGCCCGAGTCCAGGATGATCTTCGCGTTCTCCGGGAACGCGTGGTAGAAGTCCGGCACCGCGATGGGGATCAGGCCCACGGCGAGCGAGACGGCGACGATGAGGACGTTGTTGTCCTTGTCCAGGTTGGCCTTGACCAGGGTCTGGATGCCGCTGGCCGCGACCGAGCCGAACAGCACGACGCCCGCTCCGCCGAGCACCGGGCGCGGCACGACCGCGATCAGCGAGGCCGCCATCGGGCACAGGCCCATCAGGACGAGGAAGCCGCCGCCCGCCGCGACCACGAACCGGCTGCGGATCTTCGTCATCGCGACGAGGCCGATGTTCTGGGCGAACGCGCTGCACATGAAGCCGTTGAACAGCGGGCTGATGGCGGTGCCGAGGGTGTCGGCGCGCAGGCCGGCCGCGATGGTCTTCTCGTCGGCGGGACGGTCGACGATCTCACCGAGGGCGAGCATGTCGGCGGTCGACTCGGTCATCGAGACGACCATGACGACGCACAGCGAGACGATGGCCGCGCCGGCGAACTGCGGGGCGCCGAAGTGGAACGGGGTCGGGAAGCCGATGATGTCCGCGTCACCGACCGGCGAGAAGTCCGTGGCGCCGAACGGGATCGCGATCACCGTGCCGACGACCAGGCCGAGCAGCACCGCGATCTGCTTGACGAAGCCCGACGTGAAGCGGCGGATGATCAGCACGATCACGAGCGTGATGCCGGCGAGTGCCAGGTTCTTCAGCGAGCCGTAGTCCGGCGCCTTCGTGTCGGGTCCCTGCGCCCAGCCGAACGCGACCGGCATCAGCGAGACACCGATGAGCGTGATGACCGTGCCGGTGACGACCGGTGGGAAGAACCGGACCAGTTTGGAGAAGAAGGGTGCGGCTATGAAGCCGAGCACGCCCGCGACGATCACCGCGCCGAAGATGATCGGCAGCGCGTCGTCCTTGTCCTTCGTCGAGCCGACGACGGCGAGCATCGGGGCGACGCCCGCGAAGGTCACGCCGTTCACGAACGGCAGGCGGGCGCCGATCTTCCAGATGCCGAGCGTCTGAAGGAACGTCGCGAGGCCCGCCGTGAAGAGGCAGGCGCCGGTCAGGAACGTCAGATCCTTCGGGCTCAGGCCGATCGCGGCGCCGACGATGAGCGGGGGCGCGACCACGCCCGCGTACATCGCCGCCACGTGCTGGAGGCCGGTCGTCGCCATCTTCAGCGGTGGCAACTTCTCGTCGACCGGATGTTTGGTGTGCCCCGCGGATTCCTCGGCGGGGGTGGTGCCTTGCTTGGTGAACCTGGGCTTCGTCGCCACTGCGGCTCCTCCGGTTGTTTTCCAGCCCCGGCAGGCCGCCGGCGCTTTTCGCTTCTGGGAGGTGGTGCAAGGTGCAGGTCGTACTGGTGTTGCTGTCCCTGTATTCAGTTGTTGTGCGCCCAGGTATTACTGGCCGCCCCGGGGACGTGAGGCTTTGGGCCACGTCCCAGGGGCGGCACTCGAGCAGCCCGCTCGGCAGCTCGAGTCCCCGGCCAGGGGCCGTCCCCCCCGACCGGAGTCTCAAAAGGTCAGCTCTCGGCGGCAATCCGCGCGAGGCGCTGCGCCTCCTCCCGCGTGGAGCGGGCGATGGCGTCCTCGTCCACGTGCAGCAGGCGGCTGTTCTCGACCACCGGCTTGCCGTTCACGAGGGAGAGGGTGACCGGTGCGGCCGCGCCGAAGACGAGCGCGGTGACCGGGTCGGCGATCGATGCGTGGGCGAGGGTGTCCATCTTCCACAGCACCAGGTCGGCCAGCTTGCCCGTTTCGAGCGAGCCGATCTGGCTTGCCCGGCCCAGGACCTGTGCGCCTCCGTACGTCCCGAGGCGCAGCGCCTGACGCGCGTTCAGGGCCGCCTCGCGGTGTGCGCCGAGGCGGTTGATGAGGAGGGCGTTGCGCAGCTCGGTGTGCAGTTCGCCCGACTCGTTGGAGGCCGTGCCGTCGACGCCGAGGCCGACCGGCACGCCGGCCGCGAGCATGTCGGGGACGCGGGCGATTCCCGCCGCAAGGCGGGCATTTGAGGACGGGCAGTGCGCGACACCCGTCTTCGTACGGCCGAAGGCGGCGATGTCGGAGTCGTTCATGTGGACGCTGTGCGCCATCCACACGTCCTCGCCGAGCCAGCCCGTCGACTCGAAGTAGTCGGTCGGGCCCATGCCGAACAGCTCGTGGCAGAACTTCTCCTCCTCCACGGTCTCGCTGCCGTGGGTGTGCAGCCGCACGCCGAGCCGGCGCGCCAACTCGGCGCCCTCGCGCAGGAGTTCCGTAGAGACGGAGAAGGGAGAGCACGGCGCGACCGCCACCTGCGTCATCGCGTCGAAGGAGTCGTCGTGGTGCTTGCGCACCGTCTCCTCGGTCGCCGCGAGCGCGCCCTCCAGCGTCTCCACGGCGAAGTCCGGCGGCAGGCCGCCGTCCTTCTCGCTGCGGTCCATGGAGCCGCGCGCCAGGGTGAAGCGCACGCCCATCTCGGAGGCCGCCCGGATGATCGATCCGGACAGGTCCCCCGAGCCCTTCGGGAACACGTAGTGGTGGTCCATGGCGGTGGTGACACCGCCGCGGGCCATCATCGCGAGGGAGCCCTGCGCCGCCGCGTACGTCATCTGCTCGTCGATGCGCGCCCACGTCGGGTACAGCGCCACCAGCCAGTTGAACAGATTGTGGTCCGTCGCCAGGCCACGGGTGATCCACTGGTAGAAGTGGTGGTGCGTGTTGACGAGGCCGGGCGTGGCCAGGTGGCCGGTGCCGTCGATCCGGCGGACGACGTTGCCGAGTCCCTCGGGCGCGGGGCCCGCGCCGATGGACTCGATCTTGTTGTCCGCCACGACGATGTGGCCCGAGGCGTACTCGGTGTCGTGCGCGTCGACCGTCGCGATGGCGACGTTCTCGATGACGATGCGGTTTGCCGTGGCAGGAGCCATGGTGCTGCTTCCTTCAGTCGGTGTGACGTGTGGGCACGGCAGGACCCTAGGAAGATTTGAGTGCCGCGGCAGGTGCGCCACGGGTGCCGAGATGGTGGAAGAAGAGGTTCAGCGAGACGGCGACGAGCGCGCCCGCGCTGATTCCGGAGCCGAGCACGGTCTGCGCCCAGGCCGGGAAATCTGCGTAGAAGCTCGGTGCGGCGAGCGGGATGATGCCCGCGCCGAGCGAGACGGCCACCAGGATGATGTTGGAGCTGTCGTCGAGGCCCGCCTCGGAGAGCGTACGGATGCCGCTGACGGCGATCGAGCCGAACAGCACGATGCCCGCGCCGCCCAGGACCGGCATGGGGACCAGGGAGACGACCGCGCCGAGCATCGGGAAGATGCCGAGGATCAGGAGGGTGCCGCCCGCGACGGCGACGACGTAGCGGCTGCGCACCTTGGTCAGCGAGACGACGCCGACGTTCTGGGCGAACGCCGAGGTCGGCAGGCCGCCGAAGATCGGTCCGAGGAACGTGGCGATGCCGTCGGTGCGCAGGCCGCGCGTGATGGTCTTCCCGTCGGTCTCGCGCTCGCAGATCTCGCCGATGGCGAGCATGCCGGCGCTGGACTCGGTCATCAGGACGAGCATGACGAGGCAGAGCGAGATGATCGCGGCGGGCTGGAACTCGGGGGCGCCGAAGGCGAACGGCGTCGGGAGCGCGGCCACGGGCGCCGACCTCAGCGAGCTGAAGTCCGCCATGCCGAACGGGATCGCGGCGAGCGTGCCGACCAACATGCCGAAGAGCAGGGCGACTTGCTTGACGAAGCCCTTGCCGAAGCGCTGGATCAGCAGGATGACGACGAGCGTGAAGGCGGCGAGGGCGAGGTAGCGCATGTCGCCGTAGTCGGCGGCGGTCTTGTCGCCGCCCTGGGCCCAGCCGACGGGTACGGGCATCAGGGTCACCCCGATGAGGGTGATGACGACGCCGGTGACGAGCGGCGGGAAGAACCTCAGCAGCCGGCCGAAGAACGGGCCGATGGCGAGACAGAAGACGCCGGCCACCATGACCGCCCCGTAAATGGCGGGGAGTTGGTCGCCTTTGGCGTTCGTCTCGGCGATGGCGAGCATCGGTGCGATGCCCGCGGAGGACGCGGCGTTGACGAAGGGCAGCCGGTTGCCGACGAAGCCCTTGACGCCGAGGGTCTGGAGCAGCGTGGCCACACCGGCGATGAGCAGCGACGCGGCGATCAGCCGGGTCTGGCCCGCGGCGTCGAGGTGGACGGCCTGGCCGATGATGAGCGGCGGGGTGACGACGCCGGCGTACATGGCGGCGATGTGCTGGAGTGCCGCGGGCGCGAGCCGCGACGGGTGGAGCTTCTCGTCCACCGGGTGCACCTGCGATGCGGTGCTCTCCGATGGGGTGGAACACGGGCCCTCGGCTTCAGCCGGCCCCTTTGCTGGCACTGCCATTGCTTTATGTTCCCTCCGGGTGCTGCGCGCCCCCGCCTACTGCGGGTGGGAAGGGGCGCGCTGCCGCGTCAACTACGCACAAAGCGTCAGAGGTTGGTCATGTCGACCGGGATGCGCTGGTCCGCGCCGTCCCTCAGGATGGTGGCCTCGATCAGGCCGTAGGGGCGGTCGGCGGCCCAGTACACGGCGCCGTCCTTCGCCTCGTTCTCCAGGCCGAAGGCCGAGAGGTCCTGCCGGAAGTGGTGCTTGTTCGGCGCGGAGAAGCGGATCTCGTCGATCTCGCTGCGGTTGTTGATGACGCGCGAACCCATCTGGAAGAGGGTCTGCTGCAGCGACAGCGAGTACGTCTCGACGAACGCCTGGAGGATGTGCTTCTTCGACTGCTCGTAGGACTTGTTCCAGTTGGGCGTGCGCTCGCCCTCCTCGCCCGTCCAGTTGTGCCGCCACCAGGTGGACAGCGACGTCGCGAGGATGCGGTCGTAGTCCTCCTGGAGCGTCGTGTACTTGTCCTTGATGTAGCCCCAGAACTCGGAGTTCGTGGTGTTCATCACGGTCAAGTCCTTGAGCCCGCTGAGGACTTCGAACTTCTGGCCGTCGTACGTGATCTGTACGAGGCGCGTCTCCTGGCCCTTGCGGACGAAGGAGTGCTTGACCTCGTCGGCGCCGATGAACTTGGAGCCCGCGTCGGAGCCGGCGATGCGCTCCCACGAGTACTCCTCGATGCGGATGCGCGCCCGGTGGATCGACGGCTGGCTCTCGACGAAGTGCCGGGCCAGCTCGATGCCGTACTGCTCCGCCGACTCGATGCCGTGTTCCTTGGCGAAGGCGAAGCAGGTGTTCTTGGTGGTGTCCGTCGGCAGGCAGTTGGCGTTCGACCCGGTGAGGTGCACGTCGTCGAGGTCACCGCTGAGGGCGACCGAGACGTTCAGGTCCTTGATGTGGTGGGTGTCGCCGTCCCGCGTGATCTTTACGACTCGGTTCTCGGCCTTGCCGTACTGGTTGTGTCCCAGGATCGTGGGCATGTCTGCTAGCTCCCTCGGTAAACGGAGTAGCCGAACGGGTTGAGCAGCAGCGGCACGTGGTAGTGCTCGCCCGGCGTGACGGCGAACGTGATCGCCACCTCCGGGAAGAACGCTCCGGTCGTGTCGCTGTCCCGATTCGCGGGGGCGTCCTGCTGCGCATCGGCTTGCTGGTTGGCGGACTTCTTCGAGAAGTACGCCTCGGTCTCGAAGTCGAGGCGTACGTGGGTGGTGCCCTCCGGCAGCGCCGGCAGGTCCTTGCAACGCCCGTCCGCGTCGGTGGCGCTGCCGCCGAGCGCCTGCCACTCGGCGTCCGAACCGGCGCGTACCGCAAGGGAGATGGCGACGCCCTCGGCGGGGCGTCCGATGCTGGTGTCCAGAATGTGCGTGGACACCGATGCCGTGGTCTCGGTGCTCATCAGGCGTTCGCTTCCTGTTCTTACGGGGCTTCTACGATGCGGGTGAGGCGGATGCGGTTGATCTTGCCCAGTTCGGTGCGGACGATCTCCCGCTCCTGCTCGGCGGTGTGGCCGATCCGCGTCCTGAGCGCATCGAGCATCTGCTCCGCGGTGGCGCCGGTGGCGCAGATGAGGAAGACATGGCCGAACTTCTCCTGGTAGGCCAGGTTGAGTTCGAGCATCTCCTCCTTGAGCTCCTCGGAGGCGCCCACCATGCCGCGCTGCTCGCGCGACGACGTCGGGTCGCCGGGCTTCGGGCGGCCGATCGGCGGGTGCCCCGCCATCGCCTCGGCGAGGTCGTCGGCGGTCAGCTCCGCCATCGCGGCGTCACTGGCGGTGAAGAGGGACTCCGCGGAAGCGAAGGGGCGCTGGGCGAGAAGCTTGCTCCCCCACGCCGATGAAGCACACACCTCGTGGAGCTCGGCCTGGGCCGCGCTCTCGTCCGAGGCGTTGAACCGGGTCAGCCCCCGGTAAGTGGCTGCGCTACCTGAAGTCACGGCTAAGCCTTCCGTGGCCTTGTGCTGGACGGGCTGCAGATAGCTAACGCCCCCGGAAACACCACGTCAACACTTTGTTGAAAACTCGGAGTTACAAAAAACCGCCGTCCGGATATCGGACGGCGGCGTGGAGGCGCACGGCAAGCTCGGTATAGTCCCAGGTCAGGGGGTCTTGTCCCGGTTGAGATAGTTGTAGACGGTGAAGCGGGAAACGCCGAGGGCGCCGGCCACGGTCTCCACACCGTGCCGCACGGAGAACGCTCCGCGGGCCTCCAGGAGCCGTACGACCTCCTGCTTCTGCCTGCGGTCGAGCGCGGACAGCGGCATCCCCTTGGTGCGCTCCATGGCGGCCAGGATGTGGTCGAGCGAGTCCGCCAACTGGGGCAGGCGCACGGCCACGACATCGGCGCCCTGCCACGCGAGCACGACGTCGTCGGGGCCCGCGCCGTCCGGCGGCACCATCTCCCCGCCCATGGCGTCGACCAGTGGCTTCACCGCCGTGATGAAGGCGTCCCCGGTGTCGTTCACGCGTCGTCACCCTTCCCCTTGGGGTCCCCCACCACGTTGACCTGCAACGAGATTCGCGTCGCCCCGCTCTCGAGGCTGCTGCGCAGCAGGGCGTCGACCGCGGTCAGCACCTCGTCCGCGCCGCCCTCCGCCGTGTTGCCGAACGGCCCCACGTCGACCTCGTCGAGATCGGCCGCCTCGATGACCCGGCGTGCCGCGAGGGCGTGCTCGGGCGCCTCCTCCAGGTCGAAGGGCTCCGTCGTGAACTCCACTCTCAATCGCACGCGTTCAACCTAACGTGCAGGGGGCGGTCACCGGGAGCCACCGCGGGGATCCGAGTGGGATCAAGGTGCGGGGCACTTGCTGCGCCCGCTCTCGTACGTCCTGTAGAGCGGCGATTTGCTCCGGTTCTCCTTCGGGAAGGTCACGATGGGTATGGGCTTGCACACGGGCCAGTGTCCTTTCGGCCCCTCCAGCTCGTCGGCGAACGTGAAGTCGCCGGTGGCGGCCGGTACGCACTGCGCGCACTTTTCGGAAGGCGAACCCTGGCCCAGCTGGCGGTTGACGTCATCGTGGGTCACGGGCACGCCGCCGTCCTTGTACGCCTCGTACACGGCCCTGTTCACCGCGGCGAGCGCGTCGTGGTACATCGCCGCGTAGCCGTCGTTGAGCGCGTCCCCGCGCTCGTGCGCGAAAGCGTCCTTGTACGCCGTCGCGAAATCCCGGAAGCGCCCGGGCGCCTGCGCGCCGCCGTGGCTCCAGCGGGGCGCGTCCACCGCGACCGCGGTCACGATCTGGATGTGCATGCTGTCGGCGATGCTCCGGATGACCGGGGACTCGGTGTGCGGGTCGCGCCCCGTGCTGACCCGCAGAATGCGCAGCGGATCGTCCTTCGGGTACGCGCGGCCACAGGAAGGGGTCGTGCGGATGGACTGCAGGAACGGTTCCAGGTCGGCGTCGCGGCCCGCGAGGAACACCGTCCGCGTACCGGCAGAGCACATGGCGTCGACCGCCTGACCGAAGACTCCGGTCTTGCCCCGCTGCGGCCCCTTCTTCCCCTGGTACCTGCCGATCCGCCCGTCCACCGGGTCGTGGCTGATGCCGTAGTCCGCACCGAACTCCTCGTAGAAGACCTGTCGCAGATTGGTGACGTAGTCGTCGTCCTTCCGGCTGTCGGCGATCATGAAGGCCTTCGCGCGGTTCATCCCGTTCGCGTCCACATAGCCCTTCAGGGCTTCGGCGAACTGCCTGTTGGAGGGCGAGACCTTGAACAGGTACTGGTTCTCCATGCCGTTGGCGCTCAGCGCGGCGCTGACGGAGGGGATCCGGTGCTTCGCGAGGCTCCGCACGGCGTCCAGCGTCCTGCTGTCGCTGTTGGGGAAGCCGATGGCGGCGACGAGAGGAGCGTCCTTGTCCTTGAGCCGGTCGGCCAGTTCACGGGTCACGGGCGCCCAATACCGCAGGTACTCCCCCACGTTGGCGAACACGAGCCGGATCGCGCGGTCCTTGGTGTTCGAGCCCTTGTTGAACTCGCGCTGCGCGAGGTAGGCGCCCTCCAGCGAGTGCAGGATCAGCTCCCGCGACATGGCCGCGCCCGCCGTCTCCTGGGTGTACGGCATGACAACGGCGACGCTCACCTGCTCCTTGCCGGAGTTCCTCGCCGCCTCGTTCTCGCGCGCGATGCGCCCCATGACGCCCTTCACGTCCGGATCCAGCTCCTGCCCGAAGGCGTCCGGCCCCTCCGTCACCCCTATGCACTCGCGGGCAGCCCCCGTCCGCCGCAGCTCGTGGCTGTCGGAGCAGTAGTTCCGGTGGTCCAGATACGTGTCGACGCCCCACCACGCCCCGCCCCCGACCAGCGCCCCGACGAGCACCCACAGCGCGATCACGTCGATCAGGCCGAGGACCCGGAACCGGAGCCGCCGCGGCAGCCAGCGCCAGTTCCTGCGGTCCGTCCGGCGGCCCCTCATGCCACCCCTCCCCAGCTGCGCTCCAGCGGCCAGTCCTCGCCGTCCCGCACCGCCCGCGGCCAGCGGACCGCCGCCTGGGCGAGGACCGCGCGCCCGGTCAGGTGCTGGGCGGACAGGAACGACAGGTCCTGCCCGATCCGCGAGGCCAGCAGCCGGTCCGCCTCGGCGAGCTCGTCGGCGGAGTACCACAGCGCGTGCAGCAGCCGGGAGACCGCCTGCTTCTCCAGGCTCGCCTCCGGGTCCGCCCGCACCTGCAACCGGTCCCTGCGGCCCTTGCCGACCTCCTGGCACTGCTCGAACCAGAGGTCGCCGGGCGGGCGCGGCGCGTGGGCCACGGTGCGCAGCGTGCGCAGCCACTCCAGGGCGTCACCGTCGGGCCGTACGAACTCCGCGTGCAGCCGGCCGACGACCTCCTGGGTCTCTCCCCCGGCCAGCCGGTGCCACAGGAAGCGGGCCCACTCGTCGCGCCCGGCCCGACCCGCGCGGCCCTCGGCCCGGCGGCGGTGGTGCTGCGCGAGCAGCCCGTGCGCGTCGCCCCAGCCCACGCCGCCCGCGCCGCGACCGCTGCGCATCTGGTGCACGAGCAGCGCGCGCAGGAAGCGGTCCGTGATGAACGGACGGCTGCCCGGCCCGCGCGACCAGCGTTCCCGCTCCAGCTGGGCGGCGACGCCGTCGGCCGCGGCCAGGTCGTCGATCCGGCGCGGCACCCACCGCTCGGCGAGCTGTTCGGCGGCCTCCCGGTCCCAGGCCAGCGACAGCAGGCACAGCTCGTCGTGGTTCTCGCTGCCGACGAGGGTGTCGAGCAGCCGCCAGATGACCGACTCGCCTGCACCGCCGGGGTGGTCCAGGTCGAGCAGTTCCTCGGCCGCCACCCAGTCCCCGCCGCGCGCCTTGTGCACGACGGCGTCGCACATTCTGCGGGCCCCCATGGGGTGGCCGCGGGTCAGATCGTGCAGCGCCGTCGCGATGTACGGGTCGAAGGTGACCCGCTCGTCGCTGCGGAGCATGCGTTCCAGGTGTTCCGTGTCGAGCCGGGGCAGCGGCAGGAGCAGCACGCCTTCGGACGGGTCCGCGCTGTCGCGGCTCCAGCGAGTGCGCGCGCCGACCTCGTGCAGCGGCTGGCGCGTGGCCCGCTGGTACGGGGCGGTCTGCTGCTCCTCCTCGGGCGTCTCGTCATCGTCGGCGTCGCCGCGCAGCTCCGTCGCGAGGACGACCAGCGGGTCGCGGGCGCCCCGTTCCTGCAACGCCCGCTGTTCCAGGAGGAGTTCGAGGAAGTCGCGGCCGGGGTCGGTGTGCACGTTGTCGAGCAGGATCAGCGGCCTCGGGGCCCGGTTCCCGCGCCGCAGCCTCCCGTAGCGCGCATCCCTGAGGAACGCGGCCATCAGCATGCGTTCGACGCCGCGCCGAAAGCCGCGCCCCTGGTGGAACTCCTGGCAGAGCCGGGCCACGGCCCGCGCGCGCTGCGCGGCCGGCACGCGGGGCGGCTCGGCGGCCGCGTCGGGCGGCATCCCGCGCAGCCGGTTGTCGCTCTCGCTGCGGTGGTTCTCGTACCAGCCGACCAGGCCGCGGGGGCCCAGCCTGCGCGCGCGGTGGCGGTACTGCCTGCCGAGGTAGGCGCGCACGGCCGCCTCGGGGAATTCGGCCGGGTCGGGCGAGCCGCCGTCCGGGGGCACGGCCAGCGCGGGGCGGAACAGCGCGTCCCAGGTGGGCGCGGGTTCGCCGGCCGGCCAGGGGCCCATCAGGGCGGCGGCGTGCCGGTCGGCGACGTCGAGTTCGTCGTCGATGCCGGGGCGCCGGGCCGAGATCACGGCGAGCAGTCCCGCGGTCGTCCTCGGGAAGCGGAGGCGTCCGAACCCGGCGACGGGGAGCGAGAGTTGGCGGATCAGCTCGACGAGCATCTCGACCGCGTACGAGTTGTTGGCGATCTCGGGGCCGACCCTGGCCTGCTCCTCCACGTCCGTGCAGTTGATCCGGGCGAAGGGGACGCGCGGCCCCGGCCAGGGCCCCGTGTCGGGGGCGTAGGCCCGCTGGAGGTCGTTCAGCATGGCGCTCTTGCCGGTGCCGTGCCGCCCGCTGAGCAGCACGACGGGCAGGTCGTCGGCGAACTCCCGGCGGCGGCTGCGCCGGTGGCGCTCGCGTTCCAGGCCGATGAGACGCGGCACCAGCTGGCTCAGGAGCGGCTGGCGCGCGTACACCTCGGGTATCTGGTCGTCGGATTCGGTTGTGGGGCCCCCGTGGTCCGTCATGGCAGCCTCAGCGTCTGCCGGACGAAGTCGGCGAGGAAGCCGACCAGCACCTCCTTGCCGACCGAGGCGCTCTCGCTCTGCAGCACGCCCGGGATGCGCTCCATGAAGCGCCGCACCAGGCCCTCGTCGGGCCGGTCGCCGCGGTCGATGGTGTCGGTCAGCTCGTCGGCGAGCGCGCGCACCTGCCGCAGCTCACCGTCGTTCTCTGGCGGGTCGGGCAGGGATGCCTGGACGAGCTGGGCCAGCTGCTCGTAGGAGATCACCATGCCCTCGCCTCGGTCCGCCGGGCCGACGTGGACGGGCGCGGGCAGTTCCAGGTGGTCCCTGGCGTACTCCAGGTCCTCGACCGGGAGTTGGCGACCGCAGTAGAAGGCCTCGCTGGCCCACAGGAAGTTGTCGGGGTGTGACTCGTCGCCGCTGCGGTGCTGTCCGGCCCGGTCCCAGTACGCGAACAGGGCCGCCTTCGCGTAGCGGCGCCTGGCCTCCCGGTCGGCGTACGCCTCGTCCCAGACGGCGACCTCGGCGAGCCCCGCGGCGGTGGGGCTGACGAGGGGCGGGTCGGCGCCCGAGTCGTTGTGCTCGGTGAGCCAGCCGAGCGCGCCGAGGCGCTCCACGACGTCGGCGACCAGGTCCACGCTGCACCGCTCGTACGGCGCGAAATCGGCGCTGGCCACGCGGCTCGCCCCACCCGCTCCGGTCTGCTCGACGAGCCAGCGCAAGAACCGCGCGGACGCGGCCCCCGTCTCGTCGTAGACCGGCGAAAGGCCGTTCGTCGGCACTGACCGGGATCCGCCCATCTCCCCCAACTCCCGCGACCGGCAACGGGCGTTCACCTTCCCCGAACTTCGCGGACGAACACGTGTCACGAGCCGGTTTCTCGATGCCCGGACGGAGTCGCGGGCACGGCGAATTTCGACGACCCCTCTTGACAGCCAGGAGCCCTTGCAGGCAATCTTCCATCAAGTAGAAACGAACTTCCGCAATACGGAATCACCAGTTGATGCGGAACACGAACCAGAAGGGAGCGCCGACCCTGATGGGCTTCACAGACCAGCGCTTCAACGTCAACCTGTCGATCCTCTTCACGGAGCTCCCGCTCCTGGAGCGCCCCGCGGCCGCCGCCGCGGCGGGCTTCACCGCGGTCGAGCTCTGGTGGCCCTGGGTCGACGCCCCCACCCCCGAACAGTCCGAGCTCGACGCCCTGCGCGCCGCGATCAACGACGCGGGCGTCCGGCTCACCGGCCTGAACTTCTACGCGGGCCGGCTGCCGGGGCCGGACCGGGGCGCCCTGTCGATCCCGGGCGAGGAGAGCGAGAAGTTCCGCGCGAACATCGACGTCGCGGCCGACTTCGCGCACTCCCTCGGCTGCACGGCGCTCAACGCGCTGTACGGCAACCGCGTCGACGGCGCGTCCGAGCAGGAGCAGGACGAACTCGCCCTGGAGAACCTGGTGTTGGCGGCCCGCGCGGCCGACCGCGTCGGCGCCGTGCTGCTGATCGAGGCGCTCAACGCACCCGAGTCGCCGAAGTGCCCGATCGTGAGCGCCCCGAAGGCGATCGAGATCGTGGACAAGGTGAACGCGGCGACCGGCCTCGGCAACGCCAAGTTCCTGATGGACCTGTACCACCTGTCCATGAACGGCGAGGACCTGCCGGCGGTCATCAACGCCTACGCCGACAAGACGGCGCACGTGCAGATCGCCGACAACCCGGGCCGCGGCGCCCCCGGCACCGGCTCGCTGCCGCTGGAAGAGCTGCTCGACCAGCTGAAGAAGGCCGGCTACGAGGGCTACGTGGGCCTGGAGTACAAGCCGGGCGACGCCCCGAGCGCCGAGGCCTTCGACTGGCTGCCGCGCGAGCACCGCGCGGCCTGACCCTTCGGTCGACGCCAACTCATCGACGTATCAAGCCTTTCTGAGCCTTTGGAGTCACCCTCATGAGCAACAATCTCCCCAAGGTCGCCTGGATCGGGCTCGGCATCATGGGCTCCCCCATGTCGGAGAACCTGATCAAGGCGGGTTACGACGTCACGGGCTTCACCCTGGAGCAAGACAAGCTGGACCGCCTCACGGCCGCCGGCGGTACCGCCGCGAAGTCGATCGCCGAGGCCGTGCGCGACGCCGACGTCGTCGTGACGATGGTTCCCGCATCCCCGCAGGTCGAGGCCATCGCGTACGGCCCCGACGGCATCCTGGAGAACGCGAAGTCCGGCGCGCTGCTCATCGACATGTCGTCGATCACCCCGCAGACGTCCGTGGACCTCGCCAAGGCCGCCAAGGACAAGGGAATTCGCGTCCTGGACGCCCCCGTCTCCGGTGGCGAGGCCGGCGCGATCGAGGCCGTCCTGTCCATCATGGTCGGCGGTGAGCAGGCCGAGTTCGACGAGGCCAAGCCGCTGCTCGACGCGCTCGGCAAGACCATCGTGCTGTGCGGTCCGCACGGCTCGGGCCAGACCGTGAAGGCCGCCAACCAGCTGATCGTCGCCGTGAACATCCAGGCGTGCGCCGAGGCCGTGGTCTTCCTGGAGAAGTCGGGCGTCGACCTGAAGGCGGCCCTGGACGTCCTGAACGGCGGCCTCGCCGGCTCCACCGTGCTGACGCGCAAGAAGGACAACTTCCTGAACCGCGACTTCAAGCCGGGCTTCCGCATCGACCTGCACCACAAGGACATGGGCATCGTCACCGACGCCGCCCGCAATGTCGGTGCCGCGCTGCCCGTCGGCGCCACGGTCGCCCAGCTGGTCGCGTCGCTGCGCGCCCAGGGCGACGGCGGCCTCGACCACTCCGCGCTGCTGCGCGCGGTCGAGCGCCTGTCGGGCGACCAGGTCGCGTAAGAGCGACCCCCAGACTTCCGGGCCGTGGCGGCGCTGACACCTGTCCTGTCGCGCCCAGGCGCCGTCGCGGCCCGGAACCCTTCTTCGCGTATCCAATTCGCGTACCCATAACTTCAACAAACTGTTGACGTAGCTGTTCAGGGGTCCTTACGCTCCACACCATCGCCCCCGTATCCGCTCTCATCGTCAGCAGCCACTGCACGGAAGGTCGCCTCGTACAAATGCCGAAGCGTGTGCTCACCACCGAGTCCGGCGCCCCTGTCGCCGACAACCAGAACTCCGCCACCGCAGGCGTCGGCGGCCCGATCCTGCTCCAGGACCAGCACCTCCTGGAGAAGCTCGCCCGCTTCAACCGCGAGCGCATCCCGGAGCGCGTGGTGCACGCGCGTGGTTCCGGCGCGTACGGCTACTTCGAGGTGACGGACGACGTCACCGACTACACGTACGCCGACTTCCTGAACACCGTCGGCAAGCGCACCGAGGTGTTCCTGCGCTTCTCGACCGTCGCCGACAACCTCGGTGGCGCGGACGCCGTCCGCGACCCGCGTGGCTTCGCGCTGAAGTTCTACACCGAAGAGGGCAATTACGACCTCGTCGGCAACAACACCCCGGTCTTCTTCATCAAGGACCCGCTGAAGTTCCCCGACTTCATCCACTCCCAGAAGCGCGACCCGTTCACGGGCAAGCAGGAGCCGGAGAACGTCTGGGACTTCTGGGCGCACGCCCCCGAGGCCACGCACCAGGTGACCTGGCTGATGGGCGACCGCGGCATCCCGGCGTCCTACCGCCACATGAACGGCTACGGTTCGCACACCTACCAGTGGACGAACGAGCAGGGCGAAGCCTTCTTCGTGAAGTACCACTTCAAGACGAACCAGGGCATCCGTTCGCTGTCCTCGGAGCAGGCCGCGGAGATCGCGGGCAAGGACCCCAACTCCCACCAGACGGACCTGCTCCAGGCCATCGAGCGCGGCGTGAACCCGTCCTGGACCGTCTACGTCCAGCTGATGCCGGCCGCCGACGCCGAGGACTACCGCTTCAACCCGTTCGACCTCACCAAGGTGTGGCCGCACAAGGACTACCCGCTCCAGCGCGTCGGTCGCCTGGTCCTGGACCGCAACCCCGACAACGTCTTCGCCGAGGTCGAGCAGGCCGCGTTCTCCCCGAACAACTTCGTTCCGGGCATCGGCCCCTCCCCCGACAAGATGCTCCAGGGCCGCCTGTTCGCCTACGCGGACGCGCACCGCTACCGCCTGGGCGTCAACCACACCCAGCTCGCGGTGAACGCCCCGAAGGCCGTCGCCGGCGGCGCGGACAACTACGGCCGCGACGGCGTCATGGCGGCCAACGCGTACGCCCGCAGCCGCAAGAACTACGAGCCGAACTCCTTCGACGGCCCCACCGAGACCGGCCGCGCGCTCGCCGCGCCGCTCCAGGTCTCCGGCTACACGGGGACGCACGAGGCGCCGGCCCACACGAAGGACGACGACTTCTTCCAGGCGGGCGAGCTGTACCGCCTGATGTCCGAGGACGAGAAGGGACGCCTGGTCGCGAACATCGCGGGCGGCCTCTCCCAGGTCTCGCGAGACGACATCGTCGAGAAGAACCTGGCCCACTTCCACGCCGCCGACGCCGACTACGGCAAGCGCGTGGAGGAGGCGGTCCGCGCCCTGCGCGAGGACTGACCTCTTCGGGCTGGGCCCCCAGACTGCGTACGAGGGTCGGCGGGAGGTCTTCCCCCGTACGCAATGGCCCGTGGCGTTCGCGTGACCCGGATGAGGGGTGGTCACGGGAACGACTACGGGAGGACGAGGACCGCGGCGGCTTGTGCAGCGTACGAGCCAGTGCGGTGGTAATGGTTCCTCCGCTCCCCTTTCGACCTGAGGGAGGGGAACGGACGAACCGTCGTACGACAGCCGCCGCGGTCCCAGCCAATTCCCTGACGGGTCCTGCCCGTTGGGGTTTCGGTTTCCCCGATCTCCGTCCGGTGGCGCGCATGCATGTTTCGCCAGTCGCGCGCCGTCGGACGGCAACAACTCTCCTCTCACCGATGCCAGAGCCCCGGATACGACGGTCCGTGTCCGGGGCTCTTCGATGTGCCGGTGGGCCGCTAGCAGGCGCAGTGGACGGACCCGATCGGGGCCGTCAACGGGTCGGCCGCCCGCTGCTCGACGCCGTTCGACGCCTCGACGGGGAGCCCTTCGCGGATCCAGTACTCGATGCCGCCGATCATCTCCTTGACGCGGAAGCCGAGCTGGGCGAGGGCGAGCGCCGCACGGGTCGCGCCGTCGCAGCCGGGGCCCCAGCAGTACGTGACGACCGGTACCGCCGGATCCAGCACGCTCGCCGCCCGCGCCGGGATCTCGGCGGTGGGCAGGTGCAGCGCTCCCGGCACGTGCGCCTGCGCCCACGCGGCGTCTCCCCGTGAGTCGACGAGCACGAAGCCCGGGGCGCCGGACTCCAGCGAGGCATGGACGTCTGACACGTCCGCCTGGAAGGCGAGCCGTGCGCTGAAGAAGGCGGCGGTCTCAGCGGGGGCCGCCGGCGGTACCCGGAGGGCGGCGCTGATCTGCGTCGTGTTCATGCCCTGAACGCTATGGCCCGCGCCCCCTCCCCAGAACCCACGATCCCCGGCCCTCCTCCCCTCTCACCATGGACTCCGTGGTATCCATCCCCCATGGCCGCTGATTCCCTTGATGCCACCGACATATGCCTCCTGGAAGCCCTGCAGCGCAACGGGCGGGCCAGCTACGCGGAGTTGGCCCGCACCGTCTCCATGTCACCGAGCGCCGTCACGGAGCGGGTGCGCCGACTGGAGGAGAGCGGGGTCGTCACCGGCTACTCCGCCGTCGTGAGCCCCGAGGCCCTGGGTCTCGACATCCTCGCCTTCGTCCGGCTGCGCTACCCCACGGGCAACTACAAGCCGTTCCACGACCTGCTCGACACCACCCCCGAGATCGTGGAGGCCCACCACGTCACGGGCGAGGACTGCTTCGTCCTCAAGGTCGTGGCCCGCTCGATGCGCGCCCTGGAACACACGACGGGCCGCATCTCGACACTGGGCCCGGTCACAACAAGCATCGTCTACTCCAGCCCACTTCCGGGCCGCTCGATCACGTCGGCGGCGTCGCAGGCGTCACCGTGCGGCCCTGGCGACCGCCCCGCGGCCACGCCGTGAGCGCCGCATCGGGCACGTGGGGCGCCGCCCCGGCAGAGCCCCGAGGTCGCGCAACGGTCAGTGCGGGTGGTGGGAGATAGGCGGGCGACGGCGGAGTCCTTCGAGGGGTGGTGCCGCGCGCACAAGGCGTGGGGCGGCGGCCCCGGCAGAAGCCCCCGTGCCGCGCGACCACCCACCTGGACAACCAAAGGGCGGGCCCCCGGTTCACACGAACCGGGGGCCCGCCCTTTGGGGCGTGTGGGTCAGACCTTCAGGGGGCGGATGGCCGTCGGGGCGTGGCCCGGCTCCGTCGCGATCTCCTCGAACTCCTTCACCGCGCTGATGTCCGCGGTCGGGCTCATGGAGATGTTCGTGATGCGTTCCAGGATCGCCTCCACGACGACCGGGACCCGGTGGTCCTGGGCGAGCTTCTTGGCGCGCTCCAGGGCCTCGCCCAGCTCGTTCGGGTCCGTCACCCGGATCGCCTTGCAGCCCAGGCCCTCGGCGACCTTGACGTGGTCGACGCCGTAGACGCCGAGCTCGGGGCTGTTCTGGTTCTCGAACTCCAGGTTGACCTGGAAGTTCATGTCCAGGCCGATCTGCGCCTGGCGGATCAGGCCCAAGTAGGCGTTGTTCACGAGGACATGGACGTACGGGATGCGGTGCTGCGCGCCGACCGCCAGTTCCTCGATCATGAACTGGAAGTCGTAGTCGCCGGACAGGGCGACGACCTGCGTGTCCGGGTCCGCCTTGGCGGCGCCGAGCGCGGCCGGGATCGTCCAGCCGAGCGGGCCCGCCTGGCCGCAGTTGATCCAGTGGCGCGGCTTGTAGACGTGCAGCATCTGGGCGCCCGCGATCTGCGACAGACCGATGGTCGTCACGTACCGCGTGTCCTTGCCGAACGCCTTGTTCATCTCCTCGTAGACGCGCTGCGGCTTCATGGGGATGTCGTCGAAGTGCGTACGGCGCTGGAGCGTGGACTTGCGCTCCAGGTGGGAGGCGACCCACGCGGAGCGGTCCGGCAGCTCGCCCGCGGCCTTCAGCTCCTTCGCCACCTCGACGAAGAGCTCCAGGGCCGCCTTGGCGTCGGACGTGATCCCGTAGTCCGGGGCGAAGATCTTGCCGATCTGCGTCGGCTCGATGTCGACGTGCACGAACTTGCGCTCGCCCTGGTAGACGTCGAGCTTGTACCCGGTGTGCCGGTTGGCCCACCGGTTGCCGATGCCGAGGACGAAGTCCGACTCCAGGAACGTGGCGTTGCCGTACCGGTGACCGGTCTGCTGGCCCACCATGCCCGCGTTCAGCTCGTGGTCGTCGGGGATCGTGCCCCAGCCCATCAGCGTAGGAATGACAGGCGTGTTGGTGACCTCGGCGAACTCGACGAGCAGGTCGCTCGCGTCGGCGTTGATGATGCCGCCGCCCGCGATGATCAGCGGACGCTCGGACTCGACGAGGAGTTTGATCGCCTTCTCGATCTGGGCGCGGCTCGCGGCCGGCTTGTAGACCGGCAGCGGCTCGTACGTCTCGACGTCGAACTCGATCTCCGTCTGCTGCACGTCGATCGGCAGGTCGATGAGGACCGGGCCCGGGCGGCCCGAGCGCATCAGGTGGAAGGCCTGCTGGAAGATGCCGGGGACCTGCGCGGCCTCCAGGACCGTCACCGCCATCTTCGCGACCGGCTTGGCGATCGAGGCGATGTCGACGGCCTGGAAGTCCTCCTTGTGCAGCAGGTGACTCGGCGCCTGACCCGTGATGCACAGGATCGGGATCGAGTCGCCCGTGGCGGAGTACAGGCCGGTGATCATGTCGGTCCCCGCGGGACCCGAAGTGCCGATGCAGACACCGATGTTGCCCGGGTTGGCCCGGGTGAAGCCCTCGGCCATGTGCGAGGCGCCCTCGACGTGGCGGGCGAGCGTGTGGTCGATGCCACCGCTCTCCTTGAGGTCCTTGTAGAAGGGGTTGATGGCGGCACCGGGCACGCCGAACGCGTTCGTAACACCCTCGCGCTTGAGGATCTCAACGGCCGCGCGGGCGGCGGTCATTCGAGCCATGAGTGCTCCCGACTCCTGCTGTGACTGCGTACGGCTGTCCAGCTGTACGACTACGGCTACGGCTGTGGCTGTCGGATTCGCGCTCCCGTCGCGCCCCGCGGCGAGCTCTGAATTCCGTCCCCCAGTTCCCCCGCTCGCTCAAGCGACCCTTCCGAGTAACTTTCACAATGTGGAAACTAGGTTCTGCTATATGGAAGCAATGTAGAGGGGCGCTTTGGAGGCCGTCAAGGTGGATGATGAGACCGACGTCGATCCGTTCCCGGGGCAGGACCGAGGGGGAGTTGCCATGGCCGAGCCCACCCATCTGCGCTGCCCCACCTGCCGGCGCGAGCATCTGTACGCGCCCCAGGCCCTGCCCTGCGCCTGCGGTGCGCCCGTCGCGCCCCCGATGGTGCGCGGCGCCGCCCCCGTCCCCGTCTCGGAGCGCACCTGGGACGACGACTGGATGACGCTGCGCTGCCCCATGTGCGGGCGGCACGACCGGTGGCCCCGGCCGGAACTGGGCTGCGCCTGCGGCTCCGTGCTCCGCGTCCCCGTCCACGACGACCAGGGCCCCACGCCCGCCCACATCCCGCTGCCGCGCACGACCTCGCCTTCGCCCACGGCCTCGCAGCCGCCCGACCGCGCAGACTCGCCCCCGCCCGCCCGTCCCGCGTTCCAGCCCGTCGCCATCCGCACCGCGCGCGACGCCGTGACGGCCGCGGCCCTGTATCTGCGCTGGCTCGGCTACGACGACATACGCAGGGCCGACCAGCGCCCGCCCTCCGGCATCGGGCTCGCGGCGAGCGGAGTCGTGGCCCAGGTCGAGCCGTCGGTGCGGCCCGCGACGCTGCGCGACGTCGAGTGCCTGTGGCTGCAGTCGATGACGGAGTCCGCGGCCTGCGCCTATTTCTCGCTGGCGGGTTACGTGGACGAGGCCAGCACCCGCGCCGACGCCCTCGGCGTCCCGCTGTTCGTGCTCGACCTGGCCGGGGTGCCGCAACCGGTGAACAGCCCGGCGGACGAGCTGATCGCGGGCGGGGCGCAGTAGGAGCACAGGTAAGGGCGTAGTAGGGGCGTAGTAGGGGAGCAATACTGGCGGCATGCCGATCCGCAGCGCCGAGCCCGCCGACCTCCCCCGCCTCCAGGCGATCGAGACCGCCGCGGGCGAGATCTTCCGTACGGTCGACATGGCCGCGGTCGCCGACGACGCGCCGCCCACGCTCGCCGAGCTCGAGCGGTTCCGGCGGGCGGGGCACGCCTGGGTCGCGGCCGAGGACACCGGGACCGTGGTCGCCTACCTGGTCGCCGAGGTGGTCGACGGCGCCTTTCACGTCGAGCAGGTCACCGTGCACCCCGACGCCGCGCGCCGCGGCGTGGGCCAGACCCTGATCGCGTGCGCCGCCGACTGCGCGCGCGTCCAGGGCCTGACCGGCCTCACCCTGACCACGTTCGCCGACGTTCCGTGGAACGCCCCGTACTACGAACGCCTCGGTTTTCGCCGGCTCTCCGGGACCGAACTCACACCGGGGCTGCGCGCGATCCGCGCGGCCGAGGCCGAGCACGGCCTGGACCGGTGGCCCAGGGTGTGCATGCGAAGGGACCTGTGAGGGCTCCCCTGTTGTTGATTGCCGTTGTTCGTTCTACAACTCCCCGTATCCCTCGCGGAGTTCCACCTTCCGGACCTTCCCACTGACGGTCATCGGGAATCGTTCGAGAAGGCGCAGACGGCTCGGGATTTTGTAGTGCGCGAGCCGGTCGCGACAGTAGGCGCGCACCTCGTCGAGCGTCAGCGTGTCCGCCGGGTCGCGAAGGATCACACAGGCGAGCACCTCCTCGCCGTACTTCTCGTGCGGCACGCCCACGACCTGTACGTCGGCGATCTTCGGGTGCGCGTAGAGGAACTCCTCGATCTCGCGCGGGGAGATGTTCTCGCCACCACGGATGATCATGTCCTTGATGCGTCCGACGATCTGCGCGTAGCCGTCCTCGCGGATGACCGCGAGGTCGCCCGTGTGCATCCACCGGCCGGCGTCGATGACCTCGGCGGTCTTCTCGGGCTCGTCCCAGTAGCCGAGCATGACGCTGTACCCGCGCGTGCACAGCTCGCCGGATTCGCCGCGCGGCAGCGTGACGCCGGTGACCGGGTCGATCACCTTGACCTCGATGTGCGGCAGGACGCGGCCGACGGTGCCGGTGCGCCGCTCCAGGTCGTCGTCGCGGCGCGTCTGCGTGGACACCGGGGACGTCTCGGTCATGCCGTAGCAGATGGAGACCTCGGCCATGTGCATCTCGGCGACGACCCGCTTCATCACCTCGACCGGGCACGGCGAGCCCGCCATGATCCCCGTACGGAGGCTGCTCAGGTCGTACGTCGCGAAGTCCGGCAGGTTCAACTCCGCGATGAACATGGTCGGTACGCCGTACAGCGAGGTGCACCGTTCCTGCTGCACGGCGCGCAGGGTGGCGGCCGGTTCGAAGGACGGGCCGGGGATGACGATGCAGGCGGCGTGCGTGGTGGCGCCGAGGTTTCCCATCACCATGCCGAAGCAGTGGTAGAAGGGCACGGGCAGACACACCCGGTCCTGCTCGGTGTAGCCGACCGTCTCCCCCACCCAGTACCCGTTGTTGAGGATGTTGTGGTGGGAGAGCGTGGCCCCCTTCGGGAAGCCGGTCGTGCCGGAGGTGTACTGGAGGTTGACCGGGTCGTCGCACGACAACTCGGCCTCTCGAGCCGCCAGTTGGCCGCGCGTGACGCCGTCCGCCGCCGCCACCAAGGCGTCCCAGCTGTCCGTGCCGATGAACACCTGATCACGCAACTCGGGGCATTCCGGAGCCACTTGCCGTACGAGGTCGCGATAGTCCGTGCCCTTGTGCTCGGTCGACGAGACGAGCAACGAGGCACCCGACTGCTTGAGCACGAACGCCAACTCGTGTGCCCGGTAAGCAGGGTTGATGTTCACCATGATCGCGCCGATCCGCGCGGTCGCGTACTGCACGAGCACCCACTCGGCGCAGTTGACCGCCCAGATGCCCACGCGGTCACCCTTGGCGATCCCCCGGGCGAGCAGTCCGCGCGCCAATTCATCGACATCGGCGTCGAATTGGGCGTACGTCCAGCGGCGCCCGCTCGGCACATCGACGAGCGCGTCGCGCTCGGGCCACGCCTCGACGGCGCGTCGCAGGTTGCGGCCGACGGTGTCGCCGAGGAGCGGTACCTCGCTGACCCCGTGCGTGTACGACAACTCCCCCGCTGCGGCACTCACTTGAAGTCCTCCTCGCGGTACTCGGCGGCGGACCCCTTGGCGGTGGCCTCGCGCAGCTCGATGCGGCGGATCTTCCCCGAGACCGTCTTGGGCAGCTCGGCGAACTCGATGCGGCGCACGCGCTTGTACGGGGCGAGGACCGCGCGGGAGTGCTCGAAGAGCAACTTCGCCGCGTCCGGGCCCGGTTCGTAGCCCTCGGCGAGCACGACGTACGCCTTCGGGACGGCGAGCCGCAGCTCGTCGGGTGCGGGCACGACGGCCGCCTCGGCGACGGCCTCGTGTTCGAGCAGGGCGCTCTCCAGCTCGAAGGGGCTGATCTTGTAGTCGCTGGCCTTGAAGACGTCGTCGGCGCGGCCCACGTACGTCAGGTAGCCGTCGGCGTCGCGGGAACCGATGTCGCCGGTGCGGTAGAAGCCGCCCGCCATCGCCTCCGCCGTGCGCTCCGGGTCGCCGTGGTAGCCGACCATCAGGCCGACGGGGCGGGCGGAGAGGTCGAGGCTGATCTCGCCCTCGTCCGCGCCGGGCGCTCCGGTCACCGGGTCGAGCAGCTCGACCTTGAAACCTGGGCTCGGGCGGCCCATCGAGCCGGACTTGAGGCGCTGACCCGGGCTGTTGGAGACCTGGACGGAGGTCTCGGTCTGCCCGAAGCCGTCGCGGATGGTGATGCCCCAGGCGCGCTCGACCTGCTCGATGACCTCGGGGTTCAGCGGCTCTCCGGCGGCGACGACCTCCCTGGGCGGCGTACTCAGGGCCGAGAGGTCGGCCTGGATCAGCATGCGCCACACGGTGGGCGGCGCACAGAAGGACGTCACTCCCGCGCGGTCCATCGTGGCCATCAGGCGCCCCGCGTCGAAGCGCGTGTAGTTGTAGAGGAAGACGGTCGCCTCGGCGTTCCACGGTGCGAAGAAGTTCGACCAGGCGTGCTTGGCCCAGCCGGGCGAGGAGATGTTGAGGTGCACGTCGCCGGGGCGCAGCCCGATCCAGTACATCGTCGCCAGATGCCCGATGGGGTACGAGACATGGGTGTGCTCGACCAGCTTGGGGCGGGCGGTCGTGCCGGACGTGAAGTACAGGAGCAGCGGGTCCTCGGCGCGGGTCTCGCCGTCGGGCTCGAACTCCCCGTCCATGGCGAACGCGTCGTCGAAGTCCAGCCAGCCGGGCACGGGGGCCGCGCCCACGTCCTTGACGGCGATCCGGCCGTAGTCACCGGGCACTTCGTCGAACTTGGCCGTCTCCGCGGCGCGCACGATCACATGGGCGGCG
The DNA here is from genome assembly GCF_049844455.1 of Streptomyces fractus. Classification (NCBI taxonomy): domain Bacteria; kingdom Bacillati; phylum Actinomycetota; class Actinomycetes; order Kitasatosporales; family Streptomycetaceae; genus Streptomyces; species Streptomyces fractus. Next base: position 2,396,622 of record NZ_JBMYHI010000002.1, read on the forward strand.
CGGCCGCGCTCGACCCGGTCCCGTAGATCCGCGGGGCCCAGCAGCGGCGTGGCCGGAATGACGACCGCGCGCAGCTTCATCGCGGCGAGCATCGCCATCCACAGTTCCTGCTGGTTGCCGAGCATCAGCAGCACCCGGTCGCCGGCCCGGACCCCTTGCGCGCGCAGCCAGTTCGCGACCTGCGAGGAGCGCAGCGACATCTCCCCGTACGAGAGGGTGATCTCGCGGCCGTCCTCCTCCACGATGTGCAGGGCCGTGCGCCCGTTGCCTTCGGCGATGACGTCGAACCAGTCGAGGGCCCAGTTGAAGCGCTCGGGGCGGGGCCAGGAGAAGCCCTCGTACGCCGACTCGTAGTCCCGTGCGTGCTCCAGCAGGAAGTCACGGGCTGTGCGGAACTGTGCCGTGGGCCCGCTGTCCGCCGCCCCGCTGCCCGCCACCGCGTTCTCCGTCGGTCCGTTCGCTGTCGGTCCGTTCGCCGTCGTCATCTGCGCTCCGTAAGTCCTTGGGTGGCCCGGGATCCACCGCATGTCCCGCACCGTCGCGGGTCGTGTCTGCCATCGTGTAGGGAGTGACGCAGGTCTCACCACCCCCATACGGGGGTGAACAGTGCGCGGCGAGGTGATGGACGGTGAGCGCAGGAGCGGCCGAGGCGGTCGAGATGCGGGCCGCACTGGTGCGGCTGCGCCGGGGCACCGGGCTCCCGGTGGCCTTCGGCGGGCTGACCGCGGGCCCTGACCGGTCGGCGGGACAGGTACGGATCGCCGAACTCAGCGGCGCGTCGACCGACGCGCTGCGCGGCCTCGGCATCACGGCGGGCAACGGCCTGGGCGGCAAGGCCCTCTCCCTCGCCAGGGCGTGCGCCGTCACCGACTACCACGGCTCGCGGCACATCAGCCACGAGTACGACGCCGCGGTCGCGGCCGAGGGCCTGCACTCGGTCCTCGCGGTGCCCGTCGTCGTACGGCGCCGGGTGCGGGGCGTCCTGTACGGGGCGCTGCGCACGGCGCGACCGCTCGGCGACCGGGCGCTCGACGCGGCGATGGCGGCGGCGCGGGACGTGGAGCAGGCGCTCGTGGTGCGCGACGAGGTGCAGTCCCTGCTCGCCGTGACGCGGGCCCCGGCGGCGGCCGAGGACGCCGGGGCGTGGGAGGAGGTCCGGGAGGCGCACGGGGCGCTGCGGGCGCTCGCGCCGAAGCTCGTCGACCCGGGGCTGCGGGGCGAGTTGCTCGCGGTGTGCGGCAAGTTGGCGGTGGCGGCGGATCCGGTGCGGCCCGCCGAGGCGCCGGTGACGCTCACACCGCGCGAGGTGGACGTGCTCGCGTGCGTGGCGTCGGGCGCGACGAACGCGGGGGCGGGCGAGCGGCTCGGGCTCCGCCCGGAGACCGTGAAGGGCTATCTGCGCGCCGCCATGCGGAAGTTGGGGACGCACACGCGGGGCGAGGCGGTGGTGGCGGCTCGGCGGGCGGGGCTGTTGCCGTAGCGGGTGTCGGGCTCGCGGGGTCGATTGTCAGTGGCGTGGGCTTCAATGGTCTGCGTGGGGTGAGGGACGGGACGAAGGGGGTGGGGAGCATGGCGGACATGGTGTCGATGGACCGGTACCTGGCGTTCGCGGCGATGTCGCTGCTGGTGATCGTGGTGCCGGGGCCGAGCGTGCTGTTCGTGATCGGCCGGGCGCTCGCGCACGGGCGGCGCACCGCGGTGGCGACGGCGCTCGGCAACGTCGTCGGCTCGTACCTGCTGGTGGTGGCGGTGGCGCTCGGCATCGGCGCGCTCGTGGAGCGGTCGGCCGCGCTGTTCCTGGCGGTGAAGCTCGCGGGCGCGGCGTACCTCGTGTACCTGGGCGTGCAGGCGTTCCGGCACCGGCGCGATCTGAAGGCCTCGGACATACGGGGCCCGGCGGGACCACCGCGCGGCGATCTGCGCACGGTGGCCGACGGGGTGCTCGTGGGGGTGACGAACCCGAAGGGCATCGTGTTCTTCGCGGCGGTGCTCCCGCAGTTCGTGAACCACGACCTGGGTCATCTCACCACGCAGATGCTCCTGTTGGGCCTGATTCCGATCTCGATAGGCCTGGTCACCGACACGCTGTGGGGGCTCACGGCGTCGGCGGCGCGCACCTGGTTCGCGCGCTCGGACCGGCGGCTGTCGATGATCGGCGGGACGGGTGGCTTCGCGCTGATAGGCCTCGGTGTGACGGTGGCGGCGACGGGCCGGGCGGACTGAGCGGACACGGTCACGGGGACCGGACGGTGCCGAAGTCCACGGTGACGGGACCCGGCGCCTCCAGGACGGCGGCGGTGCGCTCGGCTTCGGCGACGAGTTCCTCCCGCTGGGGGCGCGTGAGCTTCCGGAAGGGTTCGAGGGTGAGCACGGTGCCCGCGTCACCGTTCTCCTTCAGGGTCCAAAGGCCGGCCAGGAATCCGTCGACGAGGAACGTCAAGTAGGCGGTGTTCACCTGCCAGTTGCGGCCGCGGTCGACCTCGTGGATCACTCGGGTGCGGTCGGCGTGCGACAGGAGGAGGTTGTCGAACTCGGCGAGCAGGCGTGGCGGCGCGGGCGTGTCCTCGTCGGGGCGGGGCGCGTCGGGCAGGTCGAACAGCTCGACGCCGTGCTCGTCGCGGAAGGTCACGAGCCGGGGCCGCAGCCGCTCGAAGGCCTCCTTGGTTCGGGTGATGCCGGCCCACTGCTGGAAGTCCTTCACCGAGGCGGGCCCGAAGGCGGCGAGGTAGCGGAGGACCGTGTCGTCGGGGGCGGGCGCCGGTTCGGTGGCGCGGCCGAACCACTGCTCGGCGGTGGTCAGCCGGACCCCGCCGCTGCGCCGCCACAGGCCGCGCGGGGTGACCTGGACGAGCGGGAGGCAGCCGCGGGCCGCGATGGTGAGGGCCTGCGGGTCGGCGTCGGGCCAGTACCGCAGGAGCAGCTCCCGGATCTCCTTCGGGGTGCGCGGCTCCTCCTCGACGTAGCGCCGGGTCAGGTCGGTGAGCCGGTCCAGGTCGACTCCGACGAGGCCCTTGCGGAACATCCGCAGCTCCCGGTCGCGGGCGGGCTGCACGAGGGGGCGCAGTGTCATGCAGTCGTCGGCGGTGTGCATGTGGATGGTGGAGCGCATGGTGACGAGCCGGGCCACGCGGCGGCGCTCCAGGGCGGTGGAGAGCGCGGCGGGGGTGAAGTCGGCGAGGCGCGCGGCGAGCGCGAGATACGGCGGGCGGACCTCCTGCGCCTGTAGCCCTACGAGCCGTTCGATGGCGTCCTCGGCGCTCAATGCGGCGCGCTCGAGGAGCAGTTGGCGCTCAAGGGTGGCGCGTCCCAGGGCGCGGGCGGTGATCGGCTTCGTCGTCATACCCGGACCGTAACGGGAATGTAGGTCACGTGCCGTCCGCGATGCGCTGCACCGCACTGTCACCTTCGCTGGTTACGCTGCCGAGGACCCGGCAGCGTCATCATGGAGGGAGGCGGCGATGCCACGACGGCAGGGCCGAGGCGACCGGAGCGAGCACGGTGGGGCGCGCCGCTACTCGTGGCGCCGCTCGACCGACCCGACACCCCCGCCCCCGCAACCGCCCGTGGCGCCCACGACCGCGCCGGCGTCGCAGGACCAGGGCAGTGTGGTGAACGCGGCGCTGTACCGGGATGGGGTGCGGGTCGCGACCCCGCAGACCCTGACGGACACCTACCGGCAGCTGCGCGAGAAGCCGCGCACGATGGCGTGGATCGGTCTGGCCCGCCCCTCGGACTCGGAACTCAAGTCGCTGGCCGCCGAGTTCGACCTGCACGGCCTCGCGGTCGAGGACGCGCTGGAGGCACATCAGCGGCCGAAGCTGGAGCGGTACGGCGAGACCCTCTTCGTCGTCCTGCGCGCGGCCCGCTATCTGGACGCGCAGGAGGAGGTCGACTTCGGCGAGCTGCACGTGTTCGTGGGCCCCGACTTCGTCATCACGGTCCGGCACGGCGCGGCCCCCGACCTGTCGGCGGTCCGCCGCCGCATGGAGGCGGCCCCCGACCTCCTCAGGCTCGGCCCGGAGGCGGTCCTCTACGCCATCCTGGACGCGGTCGTCGACGGGTACGCGCCGGTGGTGTCCGGCGTCCAGAACGACGTCGACGAGATCGAGACGGAGGTCTTCTCCGGCGCCCCCGCCGTCTCCCGCCGCATCTACGAACTCTCCCGCGAGATGGTCGAGTTCCAGCGCGCGACCCGCCCCCTGGTCGGCATGCTGCACGCCCTGATGGCAGGCTTCGCCAAGTACGGCACGGACGAGGAACTCCAGCGCTACCTCCGCGACGTGGCCGACCACGTCACCCACACCAGCGAACGCGTCGACTCCTTCCGCCAGGCCCTCGCCGACATCCTCACGGTGAACGCGACGCTGGTCACCCAGCAGCAGAACGCGGAGATGCGGGCGCTCGCGGAGGCCGGCTTCGAGCAGAACGAGGAGATCAAGAAGATCTCGTCGTGGGCGGCGATCCTCTTCGCCCCGACGCTGGTCGGCACGGTCTACGGCATGAACTTCGACCACATGCCGGAGCTGCACTGGGTGCTCGGCTATCCGTTGTCGATCGCCCTGATGGCCACGGTGTGCGTCAGCCTGTACTTCATCTTCAAGCGACGGGACTGGCTCTGAGGAGCCCACACCCGCTACGAGCAGGTCAGGCTCTCCGGCGCCGTACCCAACCAGCGGGCGATGGCCCGCTGCCCTTCGGGTCCGACCCGCAGGATCCGGCTGTCACGGGTCCGTGCCACCCAGCCGCGGGCCAGGAACGAGGACAGGACGGACGCTCCGAGCCGGCCCGCGAGATGGTGCCTGTCGCTCGTCCAGTCGACGCAGTGGCGGACGGTGACCGGCGGTCCGCCGGTGTCGTGGACGGTGACGTCGATGGCGCCGAACAGTTCCTGACCGGCCGGGGTGATCCGGTACGCCGTGGGGCCTCGGCCCGTGCGGGCGGCCTTCAATGAGCAGCTGCGACGGTGCGAGCGCAGCGAGTTCGGCCGGAAGGGCAGTGAAAGACGGGCCAAGCATTCCAGGGCGGAGGCCACGTCGGCGGAGGCGAGGCTGTAGTAACGATGCCGGCCCTCGCTGCGGACGGTGAGCGGCCGGATCCACGAAGTTGGCATCGCCGGCGAACTCACGCACGCGCTCGACTCCTTGGCTCTCCCTCGGGGCTGCTCGGTCGGAGGGCGACTACCACGCAGGGTGGGGAACACGCTGTGCGGTACAAGGGGTTTGCGTTGTTTGAGGAGTACTTGGGCGGGGGTTTGCGGCCCATTGCCGCGGCCCACGGCGGAAGCCCGTGGCGGTAGCCCATCGCACCGGCCCGGATCAGGCCGCCACGGCCTCCTCCGGTTCCTTCCGCGGGATCGTCAAGACCGTCAGCAGCGCGGCCGCCGCCCACAGCAGGGCGCACAGCACCCCCACCCGGTGCAGTCCCGCGAGAAAGCTGTCGTGTGCGGCGGGGTCCCCGACAAGGGAGCCGAGCACCGCGATGCCCAGCGCTCCGGCGGCCTGCCGGGCGGTGTTGTTGACCCCTGAGGACAGCCCCGGCCGGTCCTCGGGTCCTGCCCGCAGCGCCGCCGCCACGACCGCGGCCGTGAGCAGCCCCATGCCGGCGCCCAGGCCGATGAGGACCGGTACCAGGACCAGGTATCCGCTGTCCGGGCCGACCGCGAGCAGGCAGAGCGCGCCCGCCGCTCCCAGGAGCAGCCCGGCGAGCATCGGTGGGCGCGGCCCGAAGCGGGCGACCAGGCGTCCGGTGAGGGGCGCTCCGGCCGCGAGCGGCACGAACAGCGGCAGCATCATCAGGCCCGCCTGGAACGCACCGTGCCCCTGCACACCCTGGAGATACAGGGTCACGACGAACACCGTGCCGATGCCGGTGAAGTTCATGGCGGCGGCCACCGTGTTGGCGCCGGAGAACGCCCGGCGGCGGAACAGTTCCAGCGGCACCATCGGCGCCGTCGCCCGCCGTTCCCGCCAGAGGAATCCGGCCAGGAGCGCGACCGACAGCAGGGCCGCCACCGCGACGGCCATGGCGGACACGTCCCCGCCCGCGGCGACCGCGCAGTACACGATGCCGCCGAGTGCCGCCGCGGCGAGCGCGGCCCCGGGCAGATCCATCCGACGGTCCGCGGCGCCGTCACCACCCGGCACGAGTCGCAGGGTGAACAGGGCGGCCACCACGACCAGCGGGACGTTCAGCCAGAACACCGCGCGCCAGCCGGCGGCTGCCACCAGGAATCCGCCGAGGAGCGGCCCGGCGGGCAGCGCCAGGGCCGACACCCCGGCCCAGACACCGAGGGCGCGCGCCTGTTCCGCGCGCTCGGGAAAGGTGCGCTGGACGACGGCGAGCGTGCCCGGCAACAGCAGTGCCGCGCCGACGCCTTGGAGCGCGCGGGCCGCGATGAGGGTGCCGGCGGCGGGGGCCAGGGCGCACAGCAGTGAGGCGAGCCCGAACACCCCGAGCCCCACGACGACCACCCGCCGGTGCCCGAGACGGTCCCCGAGCGCCCCGCCCGCCAGCAGGAACGCGGCGAGCGTCACGCTGTAGGCGTCGACCACCCACTGGAGTCCGGACAGGCCGCCGCCCAGGTCGTGGCCGATGGTCGGCAGGGCCACATTGACGACGGTCACGTCGAGTTGCACGAGAAACATGCCGACGCACATCACGAGCAGCACGATGGTGCGTCGCAAGCCCTCGGGCGCCGAGGCGCGTCCCGGACGTTCCTGGTCGGGTACGGAGTGCGTCGACTTCATGGTCTCCATCGTTACTCCGGAATGTCGCAGGGCGCGGGTAAGCGTGGGCCGCGCGTCGTGGCGCCCCCGGAACGTCTCCCACGCTAGGAGGCCGTGGCTTCGTCGCGGCCCGAAGTGTCGTGGAGGGAGGGCCCGTTGCGGTTCCCTCGGGCCGCAAGAGCGGAGGCCGTGGCCCGGCCCCCGGTCACCCGGGAGTCGTGCCACGGCCTCCGCCGTGAACCACCTCAGCGCGTCAGTGGCTCAGCTCCACGTCCGCGTCGTTCCTGCCGTTGCCGTTGAGGGACAGCGGGAGTGCCTGCGGGGCGTAGCCGCTGGCGACGACGGTGTACTGGCCGGCGTCGAGGTCGTCGAAGGCGTAGGCGCCGTCGATGCCCGTGACGGCCGTGCCGACCGTGTTGCCCGCCGCGTCGAGGAGGGTGACGCGGGCGTCGTTCAGCGGAGTGCCGGACGCGTCGCGGACCACGCCATGGACGCGGGCGCCCGGGACGAGGCGGACCTCGCAGCGGTTGGGGCCGCCGCCGGCGACCTCGACCGGGAGGGCGGTGGGCCGGTGGCCCTCCGCGCTCACGGCGAGGGTGTAGTTGCCGGGCGCCAGGTCGCCGAAGGCGAAGGCGCCCTGGGCGTCGGCGGCGCCGGAGGCGATGACCTCACCGCGTACGTCGGTGGCGATCACCAGCGCGCCGGGCACCGGGAGTTCGTCCGCCGCCGTGACGACGGTGCCGGTCAGGCCCGCCGCCCCGGCCAGCATCAGGTCGAAGTCGAGGAAGTCCTCGCCGACCGTCAGCGTCGTGGCCTGCGGCTGCCGGGAGCCCGCGGAACCGATCAGGACGTACGTGCCACCGGCAGGAGCCGCGAGCAGGTACGCGCCGTCGGGGCCCGTCGTCGTACGGCCGAGTTGTCCGCCCCTGAGGTCGATCAGGGTGACGACCGCGCCCACGAGCGGCGAGCCGTCGCGTTCGCGGGCGTAGCCCTTGATGCCCGCGGAGGCGTCCACCGGGGGCAAGTCCGCCGGTGCGGTCCGCGTGGGGGCCTCGACGGGCGCGGCCTCCGGGGCCGCTTCCGTCTCGCCCCGCTCCGCCGCCTCGCGCGCCTGGAGGCCCGACATCTTGCGCAGCGGAACCTCCTTGGTCCACAGGACCATCAGGAACGCGAGGACGATGACGCCCGCCGCGATCAGGAACACCACGTGCATCGCGTCGGCGAAGCCCTGCTTGAACGGCTCCGCGAGACGCGGGTCGAGGTGCTGGATGAACGAGGAGTCGCTCAGCACACCGCTGCCGCCCCCGCCGGAGCCCTTGAGCATGTCGAAGACCGGCTTGTTGGCCGGGTCGTGGATGACCGACGGGTCGTGCAGCGCGGCCTGGAAGTCGTGCGTCTTCGCGGCCGACTTGAAGGCGTCGCCGATCTTGTCGCCGACGTTCGAGAACAGCACCGAGAGGAAGATCGCCGTACCGGCGGTGGCGCCCATCTGCCGGAAGAACGTGGACGACGCCGTCGCCACGCCCATGTCCTGCGGCGGCACCGCGTTCTGCACCGCGAGCACCAGCGTCTGCATGCAGCAGCCCAGGCCGAGCCCGAAGAGGCCCATGTAGAGCATGGTCTCCCACAGCGGGGTGTCCCACTCGACCTTGAAGTGGAAGAGCAGCAGCGCCGCCACCATGAAGAGGGTGCCGAGGGTCGGGAAGATCTTGTAGCGACCGGTCTTCCCGGTGATCTGGCCGGAGATGATCGACGCGATCATCATGCCGGCCATCAGCGGCAGCATCTCGAGACCGGACTTGGTGGGGCTCGCGCCCTTCACGATCTGGAGGTACTGCGGGATCATCAGCATGCCGCCGAACATGCCCGCGCCGATCAGCACGGACAGGAAGCTGGTCTTGCTGAAGATGGCGTTGCGGAACAGCCGCATCGGGATGAGCGCGTCGTCGCCGACCCGGCGCTCCACGAGGATCCACGAGACGATGCCGACGCCGCCGAGGACGTAGCAGACGATCGAGCCCGTCGAGCCCCAGCCCCACTCGCGGCCCTGTTCGGCGACGAGCAGCAGCGGGACGACACCGAGCGCGATGGTGAACGCGCCCCACCAGTCGATCTTCCGGTCCCGGCGGACGTGCGGGATGTTGAGCACCTTCGCGACGACGAACAGCGCGACGATGGCGATCGGCACGTTCACCAGGAACACCCAGCGCCAGCCGGTGACGCCGAGGATGGTGGCCTGACCGGCGAGGGCGCCGCCGATGAGCGGCCCCGCGACGCTGGACGTGGCGAACGTGGCGAGCATGTAGCCCTGGTATCGGGCCCGTTCACGCGGCGGCACGATGTCGCCGATGATCGCGAGCGCGAGCGACATCAGACCACCGGCGCCGATGCCCTGCACCGCGCGGAACGCGGCGAGTTCCGGCATCGACGTCGAGAAGGTGCACAGCGCGGACCCGACGATGAAGATCGTGATCGCCGCGAGGAAGTACGGCTTGCGGCCGTGCAGGTCGGACAGCTTGCCGTAGAGCGGCGTGGCGATCGTCGAGGTGATCAGGTACGCCGTCGTCGCCCAGGCCTGCTGGCTCAGTCCGTCGAGGTCGTCCGCGATGGTGCGGATCGAGGTGGAGACGATGGTCTGGTCGAGCGCGGCCAGGAACATGCCCAGCATCAGGCCGCTGAGGATGGTCAGGATCTGCCGGTGGCTCAGGCCACCGGACGAGGGGGTCGGTTGAGGGGTGGATATTGCTCGGGCAGCGGTGTCTCCGCGGGACGCGGACACGGCCTCAGTCATTCTTGCGTTGCTCCCTGCTCGCCACCGGGCCCGGGTACTTTCCCGGGCCCGGGGCGCGCGTATTCAAACTCTTCCAGGTCGTCATTGAGGCGGGAGAGCAGCCGGATCAGCTGGTACCGGTCCTCCTCGGGCCAGGACCCGAGGAGGCGGGCGAAACCCGCGTCGCGCTGGCGCCGGTACTCCTCGAACACGGCCTTCCCGGCGGCGGTGGCGCGCAGCAGCGCACCCCGCCGGTCCTCCGGGTCCGGACGCCGTTCGACGAGTCCCTTGTCGACCATCGCCCGCACCTGCCGACTGACCGTCGACAGGTCGAGAAAGGTCGCGGCGGCCAGGTCGGTGGCGCGGCGTTCGCCGTCGCGCACCAGCTTGGCCAGCAGGACACGTTCGCCGGACCGGCTCTCGAGCCTGGCCTTCTGCCGGTAGGCAGTCAGCAGCCTCGAGAACCGCACCAACTGCGTGCCGAGACCCGCCCCTGCGTCCTCGGCACTCGAGCTTCCCGTCACCGGGTAGTCGTCCACTGCTTCACGGTCATGGACCGTCCCCTTGTCCATGTCCCGCCTTCCCGTTCATTCAGTTGCTTGTATCGAGCAAGTGAGTGTAACCCCCTTTTATAGGTGCTCCATCGGGGGTCGTGCGACGGGTTCAAGAGGGGGTTTACGAAGGGTTTTACGCAGGTCAAGCAGGGGTCAAGAGAACTGCTGCGTTGTGTCCTCCGAAGCCGAAGGAGGTGCTGAGCGCGAGGGTCGTGGACCGCTCCCGGGCGGCTCCGGATACGGCGTCGATGTCGAGCGCCGGGTCGAGTTCGGTGAGTCCGGCGGTGGGCGGCACCACGTCGTCGCGCAGCGCCAGGACCGTGAGCGCAGCCTCGATCACGCCCGCCGCGCCGAGCGTGTGCCCGAGGGCGCCCTTCGCGGAGGTGACGGGCGGCCGGTGCGGGAAGAGGCGGGCGAACAGGGTGGCCTCCATGGCGTCGCCGCGCGGGGTCGAGGTGCCGTGCGCGTTGATGTGGTCGACATCACCGGGCGCCGCACCGGCTTCGGCGAGGGCGGCCCGCACGGCCCGTTCGGCCTCGCGGGCCTCGGGGTGCGGGGCGACGAGGTGGTGGGCGTCGGTGCTGGTGCCGTAGCCGACGAAGGACGCGAGGCGCGGCGCCGAGCGGGCGGCCGCGTGCTCGGCGCGCTCCAGGACCAGGGCGCCCGCGCCCTCCCCCATGACGAAGCCGTCGCGGTCCGCGTCGAAGGGACAGGAGCGGCGGTCGGACAGCGCCCCGAGCTGGGCGAACCCGGCCACGAACAGCGGCAGCACCGTCGCGTCCACGCCGCACACCACGGCGATGTCGCACTGCCCGGAGGTCAGCAACTGCCGCGCGGCGCCGAGCGCGGTGCTGCCCGCCGCGCACGCCGTCACGACGGGGAGGGTGGGGCCGGTGACACCGAGGTGCAGCGCGAGGGTCGCGCACACCATGTTGGGCAGGAAGCCGGTGAGGAAGTACGCGGAGACGCTGCCCGCCCCGCCGCTCGCGAACCGCTCCTGCGCGGTCAGCCGGGTCTGCTCGCCGGCCATGGAGGAGCCGGTGACCACGGCGACGCGCGAGCCGTCCCACTCGGCGGGGTCCAGCTTGGCCCGGTCGAGCGCCTCGCCGACGGCGGTCAGCGCCATCCGCGCGGCGGGATCGAGGTGCGTGACGCCCCGCGGCCGTGCGGGCAGTTCGCCGGCGCCTGCGACGCGGCAGCTCAGGGTCACCGGGAGCCCGGCGGCCGCGAGCGTGGGGTCGGGGCAGGCGGTGGAGCGCCCGGCCCGGACGGCGGCCCAGGTGCTGTCGGCGTCCCGGCCCGCCGCGGTGACCAGGCCGAGCCCGGTCACGAGGACGGCGCTCACCGGCCGCGCCGCGCGTCGACGCGGGAGCTGAACTCGGCGAAGGTCAGTGCGCTCAGCTCGTCCTCGGTGACGGCGACGCCGAGCTCGTCCTTGAGCGTGACGGACAGCTCCACGGCCATCAGCGAGTCGACGAGCAGGTCGGCCATGAGCGCGCCCGGCGTGACGGCGGCGCGGTCGACCTCGAACTTGTCGACGAGCATGCCGGTGATCAGCTCGGGGGTGGCGGGGATCTCAGGAGCGGCGGGGGGCTTTGAGGTTGCGGGGGTGTTCATGACTTACACAAACCACCCCAATAGGACCCTTAGCCTTGCGCTCGCTTCTTTTCAGCACAAAGTGGGACCTTGTGAGCAACCTTGAGACCAACGTGGACGACGTCCTCGGCTGGCTGGCCGACGGCTATCTCCGCGTCGAACTGTCGGGCATCGAGCACATCCCGGCGACGGGCCCCGCGATCCTGACGGCCAATCACTCCGGCGCCTGGGGCTTCGACGGCTTCGTCCTGAGCAAGATCCTGCGGCGCGAGCTGCCCCGGCCGGTGCACTTCTACGCGGACAAACTCGTCTTCCGGCTGCCGGCGCTCGCCGCGTACGCGCGCCGGCACGGTGTCTTCTGCGACGACCCGACGCTCGGCCGCGACCGGCTCACGCGGGGCGGCCTGGTCGCGGTGTTCCCCGAGGGTATGGCGGGCGTCGGCAAGGACTTCTCCGCGCGCTACCGGCTGCGCCCCTTCAACCCCGGCTTCGCCGCCACCGCGGTGCTCACCGGGGCGCCGGTCGTCCCGGTGTCCATCGTGGGGGCGGAGGAGACGTTCCCGAAGCTCGGCGAGATCGGGGCGCTCGCCCGGCGGTTCGGGCTGCCCTACTTTCCCGTGACCACACCGGTGCCGCTCCCGGCGAAGTGGTTCGTCACGATCGGCGAGCCGATCCCCGCGCCGGCCGCCGACGCCGCGTACGCGGGACGCTCGGCAGCGGCGCGGAGCCTGTGCGACGAGGCGTGGTTCACGGTGCAGTCGATGGTGGACCGGGACCGCGGACGCCGGACGACACCCTTCTGGTAGCCCAACACCCTTACGGTGAGGGTCAGTTGGCGAGCCAGTCCGCGGCCCTGCGGGCGTCGGCGGCGGCCGTGGCGCAGCGCTCCGCGTGCGCGAGCAGGGTCATCCGGCACCGCTCCCCGAAGGCGTCGCGGTTCCAGCCGGACTGCCGTGCGCAGTCGGCGAGGCGCCGCGCGTGCTCCTCCAGGCGGCGGGCCCCGGCGGAGGCGAGCGCGGCGTAGTGGGCGGGGTCCGCGCCCATGGCGGGACCGGGTCCGCCCGGCTCCTCGCGCATGTCCGTGGCGACGTCCGCGTCCGCCGCCCGCTCGGCGAGGGCCCGGACGAGCTCGGTGGCGGCGAGCACTCCGAGGTCGGCCGCGGCGCAGGGGACGCGGGCGGCGCACATCGCGGGGTCCTCGGCCTCCGGGGCACCGGCCGTGTCCAGGTCCGTGTCCAGGTCCGTGTCCAGATCTCGCAACCACGCGGTCGCGCACAGGATTTCGGTGTTCGACCCGACCGTCATGCCGTCCCACTGGAACGGCTCGACGACCGCGTGAATCGTGGCGGGCAGCGGTGGATCGCGGCGCAGCGCCTCGGCGACGCTCCGTTCCGCGCGCTCGCCCACGGGCACCGGCGGCTGTTCCTCGATCAGCGCGAGGGCCTGCGCGGCCGTGTCGGTGAGGGCCCGGGTGACGAGCTCAAGGGCGTGCTCCAGATACGCCCGCTCCGAAGAAGTGTCCCCGTCCCCGCGCACGTACGGCGCCATCCGCCGCCCCAACGCGGCGCCTCGCGCCTCGTGTTCGGCGCGGTCGGCGGAGCGTGCCGTGGCGTCGATGATCTCGCTGACGAGGGTGTCGTCGGCGGCCTCGGCACCGAGGACGAGGTGCCGGGCGAGCCGCCGAGTGGCGGCGATCCACGCGGCCCGGTCGAAGACGCCGTCCGGCCGGCGCGCCGCGAGCAGCCCGTCGGCCGCCTCGGTGACGGCGGAGCGCACGGCCACCGGATTGACGGACGGGGGTGGCGCCGCGTGCGGGGTCGGGATCGTGCGGCGGCCCTCGGCGTCGAGGGCGGTGACGGTGCCCAGCGCGCCCGCCTGTGCCGCCCGCCGCACCAGGTCGTCGGCGTCCGCGCGGGAGAACGGCATCAGGAACGAGCCGAACGTCGTGGTCACCCGCGCCGGCCGCCCCGACCTGGACCGCCGCACCTGGCCGAGCGCCTGCCGGGTCAACTCCCGCCGGGTGAACGGCCGCAGGCCGAGGGCGCGGGCCGGTGCGTCGATCCAGGAGACGCGCTGGGCCGCGAGCGCGGCATTGACCAGAAAGCTCTCCAGGGGCCAGGCCGTCGCCGGCCGACGCACGGTGGTGTCACCGTTGGTGGTGTCACCGTTCACGGCGTCCACGACGTTCATGACATTCATGGCGTTCATCGCCGAACTCCTCGTGATCTCGTCATCTCGTGATCCTCGCTGTCGTCACTTGTCGAGCAGCTGGTACGGCTGGTTGCCGACGATCTCGCCGTCGTACGCGGTGATCAGCGCGTTGACGCGGGCGCGGTGCGGCAGGTCGTCGCCGCTCAGGGTGTCGGCGTAGGCCTGCGGGGCGTGCGAGAGCGGGTAGTCGTACGTCTCGTCGAGCCAGGCGAGTTCGAGCCAGTTGGCGGGGACGTCGCGGGCGGAGGCGGGCCCGCGCCCGTCGAGCCCGGGGATCACGTCGTGCTTGTTGACGAGGCTGACCACCTGGACCGCGGGGTCGAGCGGGCACTTGTTGTCGATGGGCGAGCCGACGGTGATCACATGCGTGAGCCGGTACGTCGACACGATGTCGAGGTCGCAGGCGAGGTTCATGGCGGTGATCCCGCCGAGGCTGTGGCCGACGATCATCAGCTCGGACCCGATGGGCACGCCCGCCCTCACCAGCAGGTCCTTGACCGCGCGGGTGTACGTGGTGTCGGTGCGCAGCGCGCCGTCGAACGCGCCGACGAGGTCCTGCGGGGTGCCGTTGCGCATGCGGCCGAAGCTGGTGCCGGGCAGCATCAGGACGTGCCGCCGCGCGCCGTCGGCGCAGTCGATGCGGCGCAGCAGGGCCAGGCCGTGGTTGCCGAGCACGGAGATGTCGTCGATGTAGCGGACGATGTCGTTGCCGGAGCGGGTCAGGACGCGGGAGAGCATCGCGTCGGGCTCGACGCGTTCGGCGCGGCCGGGGCCCGGGTTGAGACGCCGGATGAACCCGGCAGGCAGGCCGAGGAACGGGTCGGTGCCGGGGACGCCTCCGGCCAGGGTGACCCAGGAGAAGTCGTCGTTGGCCGGGTTCTCGTCGAGGAGCCCTTGGAGGGCGAGCAGTTCCATCATCACGGGGGTGAACGTGGTGAGGGTGCGGGTGACGCCGAGCAGGGAGACCAATTCCCGTGCGGCGCGCAGCGCTTCGAACCTGCGGCCCGCGATCACCGCGTCGGTGAGGCGCTTGGCGAGCGGCTCCATCAGGTTCGGGTGCTCGCGGGCGGCGGCCTCGATGCGCAGCGCGAACGCGTCGACGGCCATCGCCACGGCGGCGGGCCTGCGGCGGGCGACGGCGCCCAGGGAGCGGACGGTCTCGCCGACGATGCCGCCGTTGACGGCGAAGCCGAGCCCGGCCGGGTTCGTCACCGCGCGGGCGGCCGACAGGGCGGCGCCGAACGCCCAGTCCGGTCGGCGCAGCGCCTTCAACCCGACCCGCCAGCTGGTTCCCGCCGCGGTCAGCTCGGCGCCGGTGCGGCGGGCGGCGAGCGCCGCGTCGGCGAGCAGCACCGACGCGGCGATGAGCAGGTCGGGGTCGGTGCGTTCCGCCGGCTGCGGCGTCGGCGGCGCCTTTGCCTGGGCGGCGCTCGCCGCGTCGCGCGCGTGGACTGTCTGGACTGCCATCCCGGCCACCTCGTCCCTGGAATGTGTCGGCGGGGCCGGCCCGCCACTCATCAGCAGTAGACCCACAGCGGCCCTGCCCCGGCAGGGCCGCTTCGGCCGGTCGGGTGAGTCACGGAACGTGTGCGCGCGGCGGGTCGGCCGTCGTCCTTGGCATGGCGGCCGCCGCAGGTCATCGCGTTAAGAACGTGTATGGTTCCCGGCGGTGTGCCGGGAAGTCTGGTCGGCGATGTGCTGTGGGGTGTCCGCTCACGGCCCGTCCATTGATCGGAGCAGTGATCGGAGCATCGTGAACGACTGGCACAGCTGGGCGGCGATCGCCGTCTTCGTCGGCGCCTACGCCCTCATCATCAGCGAGAAGATCCACCGGGTCGCCGCCGCGCTCGGCGGTGCGGGGCTGATGCTCGCGATCGGCGCGACCGACGACGCCTCGGCCTTCTACTCGACCGAATCCGGCATCGACTGGAACGTCATCTTCCTGCTGGCGGGCATGATGATGATCGTCGGTGTGCTCAAGAAGACCGGCCTGTTCGAGTACTTGGCGATCTGGGCGGTCAAACGGGCGCGGGCGAAACCGTTCCGCGTCATGGTGATGCTCGTCGTGATCACGGCCCTGGCGTCCGCGTTGCTCGACAATGTGACGACGGTGCTGCTCATCGCGCCGGTGACGCTGCTGATCTGTGAACGCCTCCGGCTGTCCGCCGCGCCGTTCCTCATCGCCGAGGTCTTCGCCTCCAACATCGGCGGCACCGCGACCCTCGTCGGCGACCCGCCGAACATCATCATCGCCAGTCGCGCGGGCCTGACGTTCAACGACTTCCTGGTCCATCTCGCGCCGCTGTCCGCCCTGTTGACTGTCGTTCTGGTGCTGCTGTGCCGGTTCATGTTCCGCAAGGACTTCGTCTACGACGAGGAGCGCGCGGCCGCGGTCATGGTGCTGGAGGAGCGAGCGGCCATCAAGAATCCGCGCCTGCTCGTCCAGGGGCTGATCGTCCTCGCCCTGGTCGTCGCGGGATTCGTCCTGCAGCCCTTGCTGCACTACGCGCCCAGCGTCGTCGCGCTGCTCGGCGCCGGTGTCCTCGTCGCCGTCTCCAGCGTCGAGACCGGCGAGGTGCTCGCCGAGGTCGAATGGCCCACCCTCGCCTTCTTCGCCGGACTGTTCGTGATGATCGGCGGGCTCATCGAGACCGGGGTCATCGGCGAGGTCTCGAAGGGCCTCGCGGGGCTGATCGGAGGCAACGAACTCAGCGGGTCCATGGTGCTGTTGGGCGGCTCGGCCGTGCTGTCCGGGGTCGTCGACAACATCCCGTACGTCGCCACGATGGCGCCCATCACCGCCGACCTCGTCCATCAGATGGGCGGTGCATCCGACCACGTCCTGTGGTGGGCCCTCGCGCTCGGCGCCGACCTCGGCGGCAACGCCACGGCCATCGGCGCCAGCGCCAACGTCGTCGTCCTCGGCATCGCCGAGCGCAACCGGCAGCCCATCTCCTTCTGGCAGTTCACCAAGTACGGCCTCGTCGTCACGGCCGTCACCGTCGCGATCTGCGCCGCGTACATCTGGGTGCGCTACTTCGCGCTGTAGCTCCAGCTATAGCTGCGCCCCCAGTTCGTCGCGCACGACGTAACTGCACTGTGTGTAGCTGTATCCCGGCTGGACGCTGTCGCCACGATGGCGCCCATCACCGCCGACCTCGTCCATCAGATGGGCGGTGCATCCGACCACGTCCTGTGGTGGGCCCTCGCGCTCGGCGCCGACCTCGGCGGCAACGCCACGGCCATCGGCGCCAGCGCCAACGTCGTCGTCCTCGGCATCGCCGAGCGCAACCGGCAGCCCATCTCCTTCTGGCAGTTCACCAAGTACGGCCTCGTCGTCACGGCCGTCACCGTCGCGATCTGCGCCGCGTACATCTGGGTGCGCTACTTCGCGCTGTAGCTCCAGCTATAGCTGCGCCCCCAGTTCGTCGCGCACGACGTAACTGCACTGTGTGTAGCTGTATCCCGGCTGGACGCTGCCGCCGTCGGCGCGGCCGCTCGCCGTCGCGTCGCGGCCGCCCGGCTTGTGCAGGAAGTGGTACGTGCCGGCGGGCAGCCGCAGCGTCCTCTTCGGGTAGCTCTTGCCGTTCGCGCCGCACGCCTTGGCGCGGCCCGCCGCCTCGGTCGGATACGTCTTGCAGGACGCGCAGGCGGGGATGGTGATCCGGCCGGTGACCGGGCCGGTGTAGAGGACCTCGACGGGGTCGGGCCCGTCGTTGCTGATCACCATCTCCATGCGGGAGCCGCCCGGCGCGCCCTTCGGCGGCAGCCCGGCGCCCGCGGCGGGGCGCAGTTGGGCGATCTCGGCGGCGATGGCGACCTGTTGGGCGCGGGCCCGCCGCTTGTCGCTCTTGTACGTGCCCGCGAAGTCGGTCAGTGACGTGTGCGCCGCGCCGAACTTCTTGTCCTTGAACTGGTCGATGCCGCAGGCGTACGTCCCGTCCTCCACGGCCGTCGCGACTGCGCCGCGCAGGTGCGCGGGCGTCGGAGCGGGCAGGCTCTTCGCGGTGTCGTCGATGCGGCGCAGCGCACGGGTGGCGGCGCACGGGTCGGCGCCCTTCAGCTCGCCGGCGCGCCGTTCGACGGCCGCGCGCAGGGCGGGCTCCACCTGGGCCGCCTGCGTCGACTCGGGGAACGTACGCAGGAGTTGGCCCAGTTCGCCGCCCTTGCCGTCGGACTCGGCGGTGCCGAGCTTTCCCGTACCGCACTTGAGGAGTGAGACGGCGAGGGGTTTGTCGGGCCAGGTCGCGAGGGAGCCGAGGACGGCGCGGTCGATGGTGCCGGGCACCGTCCGCAGGTGTTCGAGGGGCGCGACGGCGGCGCAGTGGTCGCCGTCGGCGTACGGCGCGGACACCGCCTTGTAGTAGGCGTCGAGGCTGTCGTGCACGCGGTGCGCCGCCCTGGAGTCCGGGTGGTCCGCGGCGAGGTCGCGATACCGGCCGAGGGCGGTGCGGTAGTCGGCGCGCGCCTCGGCGAAGTCGCGGCCCGACGCCTTCTTGACGAGGGCGTCGGCGCTGTCGAGCCGGTCGAGCAGCATCTCCTCGACGGCGTCGTCGCGCAGACTGCCGTACGCGACGGCGCCCCCGGCGGGCACGGCGAGCAGCGCGACACCGAGCACGATCGCCACAATCGACTTGACCTGTACGGCAGTTGCGGGCGCCCGCAGTCCCCGCCGCGCACCGTCCACCACCGCGCCGAGCAGCAGCACCCCGTACCCGATCAACGCCCACGACGGCACCCCGTCCGGTTCGGCGGGCAGCGCGAGGGTGAGCAGACCGGCCGTACCGGCAACACACAGCAACGCGAGCACCCGACGCCGCACAAGCACATACCCCAGCCCGAGCCCACTGACATTGAGCAACCCAACGGCGACGGCCCGCACCGGATCGGCGTGCCCTGTGGTCGGCCTCACCGGGGCCCGCCCCGCCGGCCCGAACGCAACTTCCTGCGCGGGCCCGAACCCGGCCACCCCGCCCGCGGGAGGCGGGGGCGACGGAGACGCAGCTGACCCCGGAGGCGGCGACGGGGGCGCGGCTGACCCCGGAGGCGCGGGCAGAGACGACGGCGTCGGCGGAACCGGCGGCTTCGGCCGTACCGGCGGCTTCGGCGGTACCGCCGGAGACGGCGACTCCGGCGACTCCGGCGCAACCGGTGACGGCGGTGGTACCGGCGATCGTGGTGCCGTCGGTGGCACCGGGGGCGTCGGCGCGACCGGCGGCTTCGGCGGGGTCGCCGGAGGCGGCGACTCCGGCGGAACCGGTGGCACAGGGGGCGTCGGTGCGACCGGCGGCTTTGGCGGTACCGCCGCAGACGGTGACTCCGGCGGAACCGGTGGCACAGGGGGCGTCGGTGGACGCGGTGGCGTCGGTGCGACCGGCGGCTCCGGCGACTCCCGTGAGTCCGACAGAGACGGCGGCACCGGCACAACCGACCGCTGCGGTGCCTCCGATACCTCCGACGGTGACGGCGGTACCGGCGCATCCGATACCTCCGACGGAGACGGCAGTACCGGCGCATCCGATACCTCCGACGGAGACGGCAGTACCGGCGCATCCGATACCTCCGACGGAGACGGCAGTACCGGCGCATCCGATACCTCCGACGGAGACGGCAGTACCGGCGCATCCGATACCTCCGACGGAGACGGCAGTACCGGCGCATCCGGTGGCTCCGGTGGCTCCGACGGTTCCCGCGAGGCCGACAGGGACTCCGACGGCTCCCGCCAGTCCGAAAGAGACGACGGCACCGACGGAGTCGATGGCGTGGGCGCGACCGGTGGCGTCGGCGGAGACGGTGGCGTCGGCGGAGGCGATGGCAAGCGCGGAGGCGGGCCGAGCCCCTCGTCGTGATCCCGATCCGCGTCGTCGGACGGCGCGTCCCCCTGCCACCTCATCGCGGTCCCCCAACCGTCAGGTGTCACACCCCGAAGCAAACGATCGGGGGCCGCGACCCCGCTGTCAATCGGTCACAAGTAGCCAACCTGGCGCCATTTCACGGCCAACTCCCTTTACGTTCCGAACCCTTGACGCCCCCACCCCTCCCCCTTTAACTCAAGCCTTGAATTCGGAAACGGCACGACGCACCACAAGCACCCGCAACGGGACCACCGGGAGGGAACCTTGCGTCACACCGACACCACCACCGGATCGGGCCGCAGAGGCCGCAGAGGCCGCGGCAGCCGCAGGAGACGCGCCGCGTTAATCGCCGTATCGGCGCTGGCCGCGGGCCTGCTGCCGCTGACCGGCACCACGGCCGCCTCCGCCGCCGACGACCCCGCCCCCACCCCCGTCGACCGGTTCGAGGGCGAGGTGCCGTTCGCCACGCAGCCCGCCGAGGGCCTCTTCACCTGGGGCGGCGACACGGACGACAACCCCAAGCTCGAACTCAAGGAGCGCGCCGACGCCCCCGAGGGCGCCAAGGTCCTCGAAGGCTCCTACGACATCAGCGGCTACGGCGGCTTCAGCCACGACTACGCCGCCGACAAGCCCGCCCACGACTGGTCGGCCCACAAGGGCATCCGCTTCTGGTGGTACGGCGACGACTCGGGCCGCAAGCTGAACTACGAGATCAAGGACGGCGGCGCGCACGGCGAGGCGTCCGAGCTGTGGACGACGTCGTTCACCGACGACTTCACCGGCTGGAAGCAGGTCGAGCTGCCGTTCACGCAGTTCGAGTACCGCACGGACTACCAGCCCGTCGGCGGCATCGACCACGTCCTCGGGCTCGACAAGATGTGGGGCTACGCGGTCACCCTGCCCACCGGCAAGAAGAGCCAATTCGCCATGGACGGCGTGGAGTTGTACGGCAAGGCCGATCAGTCACTGCGCGCACAGGTGTCGACGGACGCGGCCGTGTACCCGGTGAAGGAGGGCGGTTCGGCGGCGGTGAAGCTGTCCGTGACCACCACCGGGAACGTACCGATCGAGGACCCGGTCACCATCGAGTACGCCACCGAGGGCGGCACCGCCGACGCCGGCAAGGACTACACCCCGGTCACCGGCAAGGTCACCTTCCCCGCCGGCACCGCGTCCGGCGCCGCCAAGACGGTCACGGTCGCCACCACCAAGGACTCCACCCGGGCCGAGACCGCCGAGACGATCCCGCTGAAGCTGACCGTCACCGGCGCCAAGCCGCCCGCCGAGTCCCCGCAGGTCGTCATCGACGCGCAAGGGCTGCCGTATCTCGACCCGAAGCTCCCGGTCAAGAAGCGCGTCGCCGACCTCGTCTCGCGGATGTCCCTGGAGGAGAAGGTCGGCCAGATGACACAGGCCGAGCGCGCCGCACTGAAGTCCCCGGGCGACATCGCGAGCCACAACCTCGGCTCACTGCTCTCCGGCGGCGGCTCCGTACCGACCCCGAACACGCCCGCCGCCTGGTCCAAGATGATCGACGGCTACCAACTCCGGGCGCAGGCAACGCGGTTCCAGATCCCGCTGATCTACGGCGTGGACGCGGTGCACGGCCACAACAACGTCGTCGGCGCCACGATCATGCCGCACAACATCGGCATCGGCGCGAGCCGCGACCCCCAACTCGCCGAGAAAACCGGGGCGGTTACCGCCTCGGAGGTACGCGCGACCGGCGTCCCGTGGGACTTCGCGCCCTGCCTCTGCGTGACCCGCGACGAACGCTGGGGCCGCTCCTACGAGTCCTTCGGCGAGGACCCGGCCCTCGTCAAGTCCATGGAGACGATGATCCAGGGCTTCCAGGGCCGCGCGAACGGCAGCGACCTCGACCGCAACGACAAGGTGCTCGCCACCGCCAAGCACTACGTCGGCGACGGCGGCACCGAGTACGGCTCCTCGACCACCGGCGCGTACACCATCGACCAGGGCGTCACCAAGGTCACCCGGCAGGAGCTGGAGGCCGTGCACCTGGCACCCTTCGGCGAGGCCGTGAAGCGCGGGGTGGGCACGGTCATGCCCTCGTACTCCTCGCTCGACATCATCGGCGACGACCAGGGCCCCGTGAAGATGCACGCCAACGCGGCGATGATCAATGGGGAGTTGAAGAAGAAGCTCGGCTTCGACGGCTTCGTGATCAGCGACTACGCGGGCATCGACCAGATCCCCGGCGACTACGCCTCGGACGTCCGTACGTCGATCAACGCGGGCCTCGACATGATCATGGTGCCGAACGCGTACGCGGACTTCGAGAAGACCCTGCTCGCCGAGACGACCTCGGGCCGGGTGAGCGAGGCGCGCGTGAACGACGCGGTCTCCCGAATCCTCACGCAGAAGTTCAAGCTCGGCCTCTTCGAGAAGCCGTACGCCGACACCAGCAACAGCGACCGGATCGGCGGCGCCGCGCACCGCGCCGTGGCACGCGAGGCGGCGGCGAAGTCGCAGGTCCTCCTGAAGAACGACGGGAACGTGCTGCCGCTGAAGCCCTCGCAGAAGGTGTACGTCGCCGGGTCCAACGCCGACGACATCGGCAACCAGACCGGCGGCTGGACCGTCTCCTGGCAGGGCTCCTCCGGAAAGATCACGGACGGCACCACGATCCTCCAGGCGATGAAGAAGGCCGCGCCGGGCGCGAAGGTCGACTACTCGAAGGACGCCTCGGCGCCCACGTCCGGGTACGACGTCGGCGTGGTCGTCGTCGGCGAGACCCCGTACGCGGAGGGCGTCGGCGACGTCGGCAACGGTCACGATCTCGCGCTGTCGGCGGCCGACAAGACTGCCGTGGACAAGGTCTGCGGCGCCATGAAGTGCGTCGTGCTCATCGTCTCCGGGCGCCCGCAGCTCATCGGCGACCAGCTCGGCGACATCGACGCGCTCGTCGCGTCCTGGCTGCCGGGCACGGAGGGCGACGGCGTGGCCGACGTCCTCTACGGCAAGCGGTCCTTCACCGGTCAACTCCCGGTCACCTGGCCGAAGTCCGAGGCCCAGCTCCCCATCAACGTGGGCGACGCCTCGTACGATCCGCAGTTCCCGTACGGCTACGGGCTGACGACCAGGGCGAGCGGCAAGGACAAGGGGGCGGGTGAGCGGGATCCGGTGGCCGAGGCCCGGCTCAAGATCCAGGAGAAGGCGGGCGGCAAGGTGACGGCGGCGTGGGCCAAGCCGTTCGCCGAGGCCGAGCACCTCGCCCTCACCGGCGACCGCAAGGGGGCGCTGAAGAAGCTGGCCGCCGCGTACAAGGCGGCCTGACCAGCCCGGAGCGGGGCAACTGGTCGCGCGGGGCGCCGAGTTGGAGCCCCGCGCGACACGCCGCCCGAACGGGGGGCGCGGACCCCGCACCCGGACGTGTGCCTACCATCACGACATGACCGCCCATATCAGCATCGTCCGTGACACGTCGCTGCGCGCCTCCGAGGCGTGGCGGCGGCTGACCGACTGGGAGCGGCACGGGGACTCCGTGCCGCTCACCCGTGTCACGGTGACGACCCCGCCGCCGGACGCGGCGGGCACGGTGTTCGTGGCGCGCACCGGCGTCGGCCGGTGCGGCTTCGACGACCCGATGGAGGTCGTCGCCTGGCAGCCGCCGCGCCGCTGCCGGATGGAGAAGCGCGGCCGGGTCGTCACCGGCTGGGCCGAGTTCGAGGTGCGGGCGCTGGGCGACGGCGGCTCGCGCGTCGAGTGGCGCGAGGAGCTGCGGGTACGAGGGGTGCCCCGCGCCGCGGACCGGGTGGTCGCGGCGGCGGGGCGGTGGGTGTTCGGGCGGGCGGTGGACGCGCTGCTCGACGATGCCGATGCCGATGCCGACTCCGGCGGGGCGGGCGTCGGCGAGGACGGCGTCGACGGGGTGGGCGTCACTGGAGAAACGTCACCGCACAAGCGGTGACCGGGTGGGCGCTACTTCGCGCTCAGCAGCGGCGGATTGGCGTACCGCGCCAGTTCGAGGGCCTGCTGCTGGAACCAGTCGCCGGCCTTCGGGTCGACCGTGCCGCGCTCCGGGTCCTCGGGACCCGCGGTGCCGCGCAGGCACAGGCCGTCCGACTCCCCCGGCGTCTTGATCCACAGCCGGGCGTCCTGAATGGGGTCTCCCCTGCTCGAGGTTGTTCGAGAGCTTGGGGAAGGGTCGCCGGTCAGCAGGGTCGGGCGGGCGCCGAGGCCGCGGTCCGGCGGGTTGCACCAGTCCTGGGCGTCCGTGTACTTGCCGGCGGGCGGGGTCCACGGGCCGCGGCCGTTGCGGCTGGAGTCCGTCACGAAGTGCGCCATCCGGGAGGCCGGCACGCGTACGTGTGCGTCGATCCAGGCCTGCGCGTCGGCGTGCGGGGTCCACTGGTTCGGGCAGTCGGCGGCGTCGCCGGAGGACTTCTCGACGTACGCGATGCAGCTCGAAATCAGCTTGCCGTACCAGGAGTTGGCGTCGTCGGTGAAGTAGTTGGAG
Source organism: Streptomyces fractus (assembly GCF_049844455.1). Classification (NCBI taxonomy): domain Bacteria; kingdom Bacillati; phylum Actinomycetota; class Actinomycetes; order Kitasatosporales; family Streptomycetaceae; genus Streptomyces; species Streptomyces fractus. The sequence continues at coordinate 2,420,813 of NZ_JBMYHI010000002.1, forward strand.
GCGTTGGTGTAGAAGCCGGCGGCCCGTTCGACGCCGCCCTTGATCAGGCGCGGCACGATCGAGTTGACGCTGTGCCAGCCGGGGTGCCCGGTGTCGAGGTAGACACGAGTGCCGCGCAGCGGCTCCAACTGGTCGACCGCGTAATTGACTTCGCCGTACCGCGCGGCGGTCTTGGTGCCCTGGGCGTCGTCCTGGCCGCAGTCGGCGGGGAGCAGGGCCAGCGCGTCGGGTTCGAGGACGACCATGGCGTCGCGGGAGCCGATGCCGCGGGCGACGGCGTCGATCCAGGCCTGGTACTCGGCGGTGGTGGCGGCGCCGCCGGCCGAGTAGTTGGAGCAGTCGCGGCCCGGAACGTTGTAGAGCGCGAACACGGGGAGGGCGTCGCGGCGGTCGGCGTCCCTGGCCACGTCGCGGGTGAGCTTCTCGACCTCGGCCGGGCTCTGGTCGCCGAACCAGACGGCCTGCGGTGTGGCGATCATCGCGGTGATCCGGGCGGCGTCGCGGTACTGGCCCGTTTTGACGAGCCCGGCGATCTGCCGCACGGCGTCCGGGTTGGGTTCGGGTACGTAGAGCTTGTGGCCACGGCCGCCGTCCGCCGCCGACTCGGCACCGGTGGCCTGCGGGGCGGCGGAGAGGGTGAGGACGGCGAGTGCGGCGATCGCGGCGAGTCTGAAGGGTCTTCGCACGGTGACTCCTGGGGTCCGGTCGAACGGCCTGAGCAACGGGGCGGGCCTCATGGAAGGCTTCCGCCGGCTCTGCGGGAGCGCTCCCACAGCCTCGGCCGCGCCACCTTGAACGTCAAGTACGCGACACGCTCCGCTTGTTGGTGTCGCCCCTCGGGACGCCTCCCCGGGACCGGGTGAGCCGTCGCCCTGAACCGGACTTCAAAACCCGGGGCTCCGCCCCGAACCCCGCTCCTCAAACGCCGGAGGGGCTTGATATGCCCGGCGCCGCCCCGGCCTCAGACCCGACACGCCGCCCATCTCCCACCCACCCGCCCCCCTCCGGTGGGGGGCGGGTGGGTGGGAGATGACCGGGAACCGGCACAGCCGACAACACGCCGGTGCCGCGCGTCCCACGGGACAGCGCATCCGACCCGGCAAATCCCGGTCCACCTCAGTCGACCCAGCCCAAGCAAACCCCCTCGGGCCGCCAAGTCGGACCTAGCCGGCAGCCCAAGTCAACGCCCCCCGGGTCGCCCCGCCACACCTCACGCCACCGAATCCATCCGCCGCGCCGAGGTCGGGTCGTGGTGGATGGGGGTGTGGGCGCCCGTCAGGGATGCTCCGGTGCCGCCCCGGCGGGACGCGACGATTTCGGAAGCGATGGAGACCGCCACCTCCTCCGGCGTACGGGCCCCGAGGTCGAGCCCGATCGGGGACCGCAGGCGCGCCAGTTCCAGTTCGGTGACGCCCACCTCGCGCAACCGTTCATTGCGGTCCAGGTGGGTGCGCCGCGACCCCATGGCCCCCACGTACGCGACCGGGAGCCGCAGCGCGAGCCGGAGGAGTGGCACGTCGAACTTGGCGTCGTGGGTGAGGACGCACAGCACCGTACGACCGTCGATCTCCGCCGACACCCGCTCCAGGTACGTGTGCGGCCACTCGACCACGATCTCGTCGGCGTCGGGGAACCGCGCCGCCGTCGCGAACACCGGACGGGCGTCGCACACCGTGACCCGGTACCCCAGGAACTTGCCCATCCGCACCAGCGCCGACGCGAAGTCGATCGCGCCGAACACGATCATGCGGGGCGCGGGTACGGACGACTCCACGAGGATCGTGAGCGGGGATCCGCAGCGTGAGCCCTGCTCGCCGATCTCCAGCGTGCCGGTGCGCCCCGCGTCGAGGAACGCCGCCGCCTCCCCCGCCACGGTGCGGTCCAGCTCGGGATGGGCCCCGAACCCGCCCTCGTACGAGCCGTCGGGGCGGACGAGCACCGCCCGCCCCATCAGTTCGTCCGGCCCCGACACGATGCGCGCGAGCGCCGCCGCCTCCCCCGTGGCGGCGGTGCGGAGCGCGTCAAGTACGGCCGTATCAGACGCCCGTACAGGCGTGACGAGGATGTCGATGACGCCGCCGCAGGTGAGTCCCACGGCGAAGGCGTCGTCGTCGCTGTAGCCGAACCGTTCGAGGACCGGCTCACCGTCCTCGAGGGCCTGCGCGCACAGTTCGTACACCGCGCCTTCCACGCACCCGCCGGAGACCGAGCCGATCGCGGTGCCCTCGCTGTCGACGGCGAGCGCCGCGCCCGGCTGCCGGGGCGCGCTGCCGCCGACGGCCACCACGGTGGCCACGGCGAACTCGCGCCCCTGCTCGACCCACCGGTACAGCTCATCGGCGATGTCCAGCATGTCTCGGTCTCCTCACAGATACGTACGGCCGCGTACGGCGTACGACGACGGAAAGTGGGCTACTTGACGCCCATCCAGCTCTCGATCGGGTGCAGGGCGAAGTACACGATGAAGACGAGCGTCAGCACCCACATGAACGCGCCGATCTCGCGGAACTTGCCCTGCGCCGCCTTGATCGCGGTGTAGGCGATGACACCCGCGCCGACACCCGCCGTGATCGAGTACGTGAACGGCATCAGCGCCACGGTCAGGAACACCGGCACCGCGACGGCCCGGTCGGACCAGTCCACGTGCCGGGCGTTCTGCATCATCATCGCGCCGATGACGACGAGCGCGGCGGCGGCGACCTGGCCGGGCACGATCTGCGCGAGCGGCGTGAAGAACAGGCCGAGCGCGAAGAGGAAGCCGGTGACCACCGAGGACAGACCGGTGCGTGCGCCCTCGCCGACACCCGTCGCCGACTCGATGAAGACGGTCTGCCCGGAGGCCCCCGCCACACCGCCGATCGCGCCGCCGGCACCGTCGATGAACAGCGCCTTGGACAGGCCCGGCATTCGGCCCTTGTCGTCGGCGAGCTTCGCCTCGGTGCCGACGCCGATGATCGTGGCCATCGCGTCGAAGAACCCGGCGAGGACAAGCGTGAAGACGATCATTCCGACGGTCATCCCGCCGATGGAGTCCCAGCCGCCGAACTCGACGTGGCCAAAGAGCGAGAAGTCGGGCATCGACACCGCGCTGCCGGTCAGTTCGGGCGGGCTGCCGCCCCAGACCTTCGGGCTGAGGTCGAAGACCGCGTTGACGATGACGGCGAGGACCGTGCCGGCGACGATGCCGATGAGGATCGCGCCGGGGATGTTGCGGGCCTGGAGCATGAAGATGAGCAGCAGGGTGATCGCGAAGAGGAGGACGGGCCAGCCCTTGAGCTGACCGCCCGTGCCCAGGGTCACCGGGTTGCCCTTGCCGACGAACCCGGCGTTGACCAGGCCGATCAGGGCGATGAACATGCCGATGCCGATGGTGATGCCGTGCTTCAGGGCCAGCGGGATCGCGTTCATGATGATCTCGCGCAGGCCGGTGACGACCAGCAGCACGATCACCACGCCGTACATCACGCACATGCCCATGGCCTGCGGCCACGTCATGTTGGGCGCGACCTGGGTGGCGAGCACGCCGGATACGGACAGGCCGGCGGCGAGCGCCAGCGGGACCTTGCCGAGGAAGCCCATCAGCAGGGTGCACACGGCGGCGGCGAGCGCGGTCGCGGTGATCAGTCCGGCGTGGCTGAGCTTGTTGCCCGATGCGTCGGGGCCGCCGAGCAGCAGCGGGTTGAGCAGGAGGATGTAACACATCGCCATGAAGGTGGTGATGCCGCCGCGCACCTCGCGGGCGAACGTCGATCCTCTGTCGGATATGTGGAAGTAGCGGTCGAGCCAAGACCTGCCGGCGGGCTGGCGCGAGCCCGCGCCCGCGTCGTCGGCGGTGGTCTTGGGCTCCACGGACTGCTGGGTCATGGTGCCTCGTTTCCCAAGGTTCAAAGGGGCTCCCGTGAACTGCCGTACGGCACACGGGTTTTGGGATGGCTGCACGACCCGGGGGACGGCCCGAGACGCAGAGGAGGAGCGGCGGGGTGACGGTGCCTCAGAGAAGCGGCCGTCACCCCGCGGGGAGGCGGACTAGGCCGGAGCCGTGCCCGTCAGGTGCTCGGGCCGGACCGGGGTCCGGTCGAGCTCCAGACCCGTCGCGTTCCGGATCGCCGCGAGGACGGCCGGGGTCGACGACAGGGTCGGGGCCTCACCGATACCGCGCAGCCCGTACGGGGCGTGGTCGTCGGCGAGTTCGAGCACGTCGACCGGGATGGTCGGCGTGTCGAGAATCGTGGGGATCAGGTAGTCCGTGAAGGACGGGTTCCTGACCTTGGCGGTCTTCGGGTCGACGATGATCTCCTCCATCACCGCGATGCCGAGGCCCTGTGTGGTGCCGCCCTGGATCTGCCCGATCACGGACAGCGGGTTGAGCGCCTTGCCGACGTCCTGGGCGCAGGCCAGCTCGACGACCTTGACAAGTCCCAGCTCTGTATCCACCTCGACGACGGCGCGGTGTGCGGCGAAGGAGTACTGGACGTGCCCGTTGCCCTGCCCGGTGCGCAGGTCGAAGGCCTCGGTGGGGCGGTGCCGCCACTCCTCCTCGACCTCGACGGCCTCGCCCTCGAGCACGTCGACGAGGTCGGCGAGGACCTCGCCGCCGTCGGTGACGACCTTGCCGCCCTCCAGGAGGAGTTCGGCGGTGGCCCACGCGGGGTGGTAGGTGCCCAGCTTGCGGCGGCCGAGGTCGAGGACCTTCTCGCGGACCAGCTCGCAGGCGTTCTTGACGGCGCCGCCGGTGACGTACGTCTGGCGCGACGCGGAGGTCGAACCGGCGGACCCCACCTGGGTGTTGGCCGGGTGGATGGTCACCTGCGTGACTCCCAGTTCGGTGCGGGCGATCTGCGCGTGCACGGTGACGCCGCCCTGGCCGACCTCGGCCATCGCGGTGTGCACGGTGGCCACCGGCTCGCCGCCGACAACTTCCATGCGGACACGGGCTGTTGAGTAGTCGTCGAAGCCCTCGGAGAAGCCGACGTTCTTGATGCCGACCGCGTAGCCGACACCGCGTACGACGCCCTCGCCGTGCGAGGTGTTGGACAGGCCGCCGGGAAGCTGGCGCACGTCGGCGCCCTCGCTGGACTCCCACTGGCGCTCGGGCGGCAGCGGCATCGCCTTGACGCGGCGCAGGAGTTCGGCGACCGGAGCGGGCGAGTCGACGGGCTGGCCCGTCGGCATGATGGTGCCCTGCTCCATGGCGTTGAGCTGCCGGAACTCGACCCTGTCCATGCCCAGCTTGTCGGCCAGCTTGTCCATCTGCGCCTCGTACGCGAAGCACGCCTGGACCGCGCCGAAGCCGCGCATGGCGCCGCAGGGCGGGTTGTTGGAGTAGAGCGCGATGGCCTCGATGTCGACGTCGTCGAGCACGTACGGGCCGACCGCGAGCGACGAGGCGTTGCCGACGACGGCCGGGGAGGCCGAGGCGTAGGCGCCGCCGTCCAGCACGATGCGGCACTTCATGTGCGTCAACTTGCCGTCGCGCGTGGCCCCGTGCTCGTAGTACAGCTTCGCCGGGTGGCGGTGGACGTGCCCGAAGAAGGACTCGAAACGGTTGTAGACGATCTTGACGGGCTTGCCGGTGCGCAGTGCGAGGAGGCACGCGTGGATCTGCATCGACAGGTCCTCGCGGCCGCCGAAGGCGCCGCCGACGCCGGACAGCGTCATCCGGACCTTGTCCTCGGGCAGGCCGAGGACGGGGGCGATCTGGCCGAGGTCCGAGTGCAGCCACTGGGTGGCGACGTAGAGGTCGACGCCGCCGTCCTCGGCCGGCACGGCGAGGCCGGACTCGGGGCCGAGGAAGGCCTGGTCCTGCATGCCGAAGGTGTACTCGCCCTTGACGATGAAGTCGGCCTTCTTGGCGGCCTCTTCGGCGTTGCCGCGGACGATCGGCTGGCGGTGCACGATGTTGGGGTGCGGGACGTGACCGATGTGGTGGTCGTCGCGGTTCTCGTGAACGAGCACCGCGTCGGGCGCGGTCGCGGAGGCCTCGTCGGTGATGACGGGCAGCTCGCGGTACTCGACCTTGATCTTGGCGGCGGCGCGCCGCGCGGTCTCCGGGTGGTCGGCCGCGATGCAGGCGACTGGCTCGCCGTGGTGGCGGACCTTGCCGTGCGCGAGGACCGGGGTGTCCTTGATCTCCAGGCCGTAGTTCTTCACCGCGGTGGGGAGGTCGTCGTACGTGAGTACCGCGTAGACACCGGGAGTTGCGAGGGCCTCGCCCGTGTCGATGGAGACGATCTCGGCGTGCGCGACGGTGGAGCGCAGAATGTGGCCCCACAGCATGTCCTCGTGCCACATGTCGGACGAGTACGCGAACTCGCCGGTGACCTTGAGGGTGCCGTCCGGGCGGAGTGTGGACTCACCGATGCCGCCCTTGGTCTGCGATCCCTGGGTGACCTTGCCGGGGATTCCTGTCGTACCCATGCTGCTCAGACTCCCTCGGGCTGCGACTGCCGCGCGGCGGCGAGCCGGACCGCGTCCATGATCTTCTCGTAGCCGGTGCAGCGGCAGAGGTTCCCGGAGAGCGCCTCGCGGATGTCCGCGTCTGACGGGCTCGGGTTCTGCTCCAGCATCTCGTCGGCCGCGACCAGGAGGCCGGGCGTGCAGAAACCGCACTGGACGGCACCGGCGTCGATGAACGCCTGCTGGATCGGGGCGAGTTCGCCGCCCTCACCGGTCTGCGAGTCGGCACCCTTGGCGGACCAGCCCTGCGCGTCCTGAAGCGTCGTACCGTGCGAACTTCCGCTGCACGCGCGGGACTTGGCGTGGTCGGCGAGGCCCTCGACGGTGACGACCTCGCGGCCCTCGACCTGTCCGGCGGCCACCAGACACGAACAGACGGGCACGCCGTCGAGCCGGACGGTGCAGGATCCGCACTCCCCCTGCTCGCACGCGTTCTTCGATCCCGGAAGCCCCATCCGCTCGCGCAGCACGTAGAGAAGGGACTCGCCCTCCCAGACGTCGTCGGCTTCCTGCTTACGGCCGTTGACCGTGAAATTGACGCGCATTACGCGGCTCCCTCCGTGCGAGTGCCCGAGCCGCGGTACGACTCCCAGGCCCAGGTCAGCGTGCGGCGCGCCATGACGCCGACCGCGTGACGGCGGTACGAGGCGGTGCCCCGCACGTCGTCGATCGGGTTGCAGGCGCCGGAGCACAGCGTGGCGAACTGCTTGGCGACCGACGGGGTGATGACCTTTCCGTTGTCCCAGAACCCGCCCTCGTCGAGCGCGGCGGCGAGGAACTCCTCCGCCTCCTTGGCGCGGACCGGCGTGGGCGCGGCCGAGCCGATGCCGGTGCGCACGGTGCGGGACTCGGGGTGCAGGGCGAGGCCGAAGGCGCAGACGGCGATGACCATCGCGTTGCGCGTGCCGACCTTGGAGAACTGCTGCGGCCCCTCGGCCTTCTTGATGTGCACGGCGCGGATCAGCTCGTCCTCGGCGAGGGCGTTGCGCTTGACCCCCGTGTAGAACTCGTCGATCGGGATGCGCCGGGAGCCGCGGACCGACTCCACCTCGACCTCGGCGCCGGAGGCGAGCAGCGCCGGGTGGGCGTCACCGGCCGGCGAGGCGGTGCCGAGGTTGCCGCCGACGCCGCCGCGGTTGCGGATCTGCGGGGAGGCGACGGTGTGCGAGGCGAGGGCGAGCCCCGGCAGCTCACCGCGCAGGTGCTCCATGATCTTGGTGTACGGGACGGAGGCGCCGAGCCGGACGGTGTCGCCCTGAGGCCCCCCGCCCACCTCCCACTCACTCAGCTCACCGATGCGGTTGAGGTCGAGCAGGTACTCGGGGCGGCGGTGGTCGAAGTTGATCTCGACCATGACATCGGTGCCGCCTGCGATCGGCACGGCTGTGGGGTGCTCGGCCTTCGCGGCGAGCGCCTCCTCCCAGCTGCCGGGGCGAAGGAAGTCCATAACGGCCCTCTTCTCCGTGAGGTTCGTGGATCGGGCAGGGATCGTGCGTGGTTCGTGCGTCGTCGGGGGCGATGCGATCGAGCCACGGGATGTGCGGATCACAGGGGCTCGTGCGGTTCTGTCCATGTGCTGTTCACGCGGAGTGAGGCCAGTACACCGCCTGTGCTCCGGCAGTGTCAGTCACGGAAAACATGAACGCGTTGGCTGGCCCGCGGGGGTGTCTTGTAGATTCGTATGAACGGGTGGCATCAGTAACCTCACCGTTTTTCCCCGGAAACCCAGGCCACAGGTCCGCGGGGTTCCACTTGGGTACGACTTCGAGACAGATCGGCGGCGACGAAGACATGCGGCTGCGCGCATTGCTGGACACGGACGCGCTGGGCCTCAGGCTCCTCGGCGGCGAGGAGGAGCTCGACCGCACCGTCCGCGGCGTGATGACGACGGACCTGCGGGACCCCAGCCGCTATCTGTCCGGGGGCGAGCTGGTCCTCACGGGCCTGGCCTGGCACCGGGAGCCGGCCGACTCGGAGCCCTTCGCCCGGCTGATGGCCGCGGCGGGCGTCGCGGCCGTCGCCGCGGGCACCGCCGAGTTCGGCTACGTCCCCGAGGACTTCGTCGAGGCCTGCGCCCGGCACCGCGTCCCGCTGTTCTCGGTGGCCCAGTCGGTGGCGTTCGGGACGATCACCGAGCACGTCGTGCGCCAGGTCTCCGGCGAGCGCGCCGGGGACCTCGCGGCGGTCGTCGACCGGCACCGGCGCCTGATGACGTCGGGGCCCGCTGGCGGCGGCCCGGACGTCGTCCTCGACCTGCTCGGCAGCGACCTGGACCTGCGGGCGTGGGTGCTCTCCCCGACGGGGCGCGCGATCGCGGGCTCGTCGGCGGCCGGGCCCGAGCTGCCAGCGGAGATCCGCACCCGGCTCGCCGCCGAGCACCTGGCGGCCCTGCGCACCGGGCGGCGCAGCCCGCACCGGGTGTCGGTGGAAGGGGTCACGTACTCGCTGTTCCCGGTCCGCTCCGCGCCGAAGGACGGGCCGGCCGCCCCCGCGCCCTCCGCCGACACGCGGGCGAGCGCCCTCGCGGACTGGCTGCTCGCCGTCGAGGCCGACGCGGGCGACTGGCCGGAGGAGCGGCTCGACCTGTTGCAGGGCGTCACGCAGCTGATCTCGGTGGAGCGCGAGCGGCGGGACGCGGCGCGCACGGTGCGGCGCAGGCTCGCGCAGGAGGTCCTGGAGCTGGTGCAGGCGGGCGCGGCCCCCGCGGAGATCGCGGCGCGCCTGCGCGTCGCGGCGCCCGTGCTGCTGCCGGGTCTTGGCGCGGCCCCGCACTGGCAGGTCGTCGTGGCGCGCGTGGAGTGGACGGACCAGGGGGGCGAGAAGGCCGAGGGCGGGGCCGTGGCCCAGTCGCTCCTGGAGGAGATCCTCATCGCCCCGGAGGCCGGGGCGCGCCCGGACGCCGCCGAGCCGTCCGACCGGATCGCCGTGGCGCACTCCGGGGACGAGGCGATCGCCCTGATGCCGCTGCCCGCCGTGGCCGCGGAGCACGACGGCTCGGAGCAGGGCCTGCTCGCGGACACGCTGCTGACCGCCGTGCGCGAACCCCTCGCGGCCGGGCTCGCCGACGACGGGCGCCTGGCGATCGGCGTGAGCGCCGCGGTGCACTCCGCGGAGGGGCTGCGCGGCGCCCTTGAGGAGGCGCGGCACGCACGACGCGTGGCGGCCGCCCGCACGGGCGTGGTCTGCGCGGCGGGCCACCAGGAGCTGGCGTCCCACGTCCTGCTCCTGCCGTTCGTCCCGGACGACGTACGCCGCGCGTTCACGGCCCGCCTGCTCGACCCCCTTCGTGATTACGACCACAAGCACCGGGCCGAGCTGATCACGACGCTGGAGGCGTTCCTCGACTGCGACGGCTCGTGGACCCGCTGCGCGTCCCGGCTGCATCTGCACGTGAACACGCTGCGGTACCGCGTGGGCCGCATCGAGCAGCTGACGGGTCGTGATCTTTCGCGCCTGGAGGACAAGTTGGACTTCTTCCTGGCGTTGCGGATGAGCTGACGTCCCATCAACCCCCTGCGCACCGCCCTAGCGATCTTGGGTGCGCCCGGGAACCCCATCCCTTTGTGAAATCTTTCACCCACCCCCTTGGCCGGGCGCCTTGATCCGTGCTGAGATGCCCCACGGCAACTCGGCTCGATGGCGTGCTCGGGAGGGCAATGTGGCGTATACCGCCATGTCTGGTACCGGAACGAACACAGCGGACGATCCACTCCAGACCGCGGTATGGCGGCTGCGTTCGCGCGGCTGCTGGGCCGACGCCGCGGCGCTCCTCGACCATCACGCGACGACGGACGCGGGGGCGGCCCTGCAACGGGCGGCGCTACTGGTGGAGCGGTGCCTGTACACGGAGCAGGGGTGGGCGGACGCGGAGGACGCCCTGCGGGCCGCGGAGGCGCTGGCCCACACGGACGAGGAGCGCGGGGCCGCGGCCTGCGAACGCGGCCAACTCGCCTACGCCGCGACGTTGTTGAAGACGCGGGACCGTTCCGACGAGGCCCGTTCGGCGTTCGGCAGGGCGGCGGCGCTCATCGCCCCGGGTGCGCCCGGCCGCGCGTTGCTCGACTTCCGGCGCGGCCTGATGTCGGAGAACCTGGCGGACTCACCGCAGGCGGCCCGCGCGGCGTACCGCAGGGCCCACGCGGGCGCGACGGCCCACGGCGACGCGCTCCTGCTCTCCTTCACCTGGCGCCATCTCGCCGGACTCGCCCTGCGTGAGGGTGAGTTGGCGGAGGCGCGGCACGGTTTCACGGAGTCCCTGCGCATACGCGAGGAACTCGGCTACCTGGTCGGCACGGCCCCGGCCCTCGCGTCCCTGGCGGAGGCCGAGCCGGAGCCGGACACGAAGGCGCGCCTGCGCGCGGAGGCGGGCCGCTTGTTCCGCCTCCTGGACGGCGTACCGACGTGGCTGGCAGGGGTGTTGCCTGCTCAAGCCCCTGCGGCGCTTGAGCAGCGGGGTCCGGGGCGGAGCCCCGCGGCGTAGGGACGGCAGGCCGTCACCCTCCGATGTGCTCCCGCACCAGAACGGTCACCGCGCCACAGTCCCGCGCCTCCAACGCGTCCAGCAGCGCGGCGTGCTGCATCGCGTCGACGGCGAGGTCGGACGCCGCCCACCCCACCTGCCGGTGCAGGTCCTCGGCGACCCGGACCACCTGGTCGTTGCCGGCGAACGCGAGAAGCGCGCGGTGGAACGCACGGTCCGCCTCCGCGTACCCCGCCCGGTCCCCCACTGCCGCGGCGGCCGTCGTGGCGCGGGCCAGCGGCCGCAGTTCGGCCCACCGCGCGGGCGCGACCGTACGCGCGAGCCGCGTCACCACCGGCACCTCGACGAGCGCCCGCACCTCCGCGAGCTCGGCCAGCTCACGGTCCGAACGCCGGGTCACCCGGAACCCCCGGTTGGGCACGACCTCGACCGCGCCCTCGCGCGCCAGCTGCTGCATCGCCTCGCGCACCGGCGTCGCCGAGACCCCGAAGCGCTCCCCCAGGGCGGGACCCGAGTACACCTCGCCGGGCGTGAGATCGCCGGAGACGAGCGCGGCCCGCAGCGCGTCGAGCACCTGGCCGCGCACGGACGTCCGCTCGACCGCCCCGCGCGGCGCGAGTCGCGGCGCGGGAGGCTCGCTGTGGGTGTGATCGCCACGGCTCTGCTCGGGAACGGACGCCGGCGCGGCGGGAGCGGGCACTGAGGGAGCGGGTACAGGGGACTGCGGCGCCCACCGCGACGCCGACCGCTGCTCCGGCACTCCCATGGAGGAGTCGTGTGCCGCGCGTGGTCTCGCCCGCTCCACCCCGGTCATCCCCTTCGCCGCCGTTCCTTGCCGTTTGTCCGAAGCTCAACGACGAACGATAGAGGGCCGGGCCGACAGTTCAAACCCCGCCCCGTTCGGGTAAGGTAAGGCTTACCTGTAAACGATCGTGAATCGGTGGCCCCGCATGCCCTTCACCACGTCGGCGCTCGGCGCGCCTCCCAGCGCGGTCTCGGCCGCGTACGCCCGCCTCACCGAGGTGTTCCCGGGCCTGGGCGTCACCGAGGTGCCCGTGGGCGAGGCGCTGCCCGGGGGGCCCGGCTGGGTGCACATCGAGCGGCTCGCCGAGGGCGGCGCCGCGCTCGACGCCTTCCTCGCGTGGGACGACGCGCAGGTACTCAAGGACTACGGCACCCGCGCCCGCCCCGACGTCATCGCGAGCTTCGGCCTGCACCGCTACGCCTGGCCCGCCTGCCTGCTCATCACGATCCCCTGGTTCCTGCACCGCCGCGTCCCCCGCTTCCCCGCGTCCGAGGTCGCCTTCCAACGCACGCACGGCCGGCTCGCCGTCCGCGTCACCGAGTTCGCCTGCCTCCCGGGCGACCCGGCGGCGAACATGCCGGGCGCCCGCGTCGTCCCCGACGAGGAGGCCCTGCGCGCCGAGGTCCGCGCGGCCGTCGCCGAACATCTCCAGCCCGTCCTCGGCGGCTTCGGGCCGCGGATGCGGCGCGGCCCGCGCGCCCTGTGGGGCATGGCGACGGACGAGATCGTCGAGTCCCTCTGGTACGTCGGCCACCTCCTCGGCGAGGAGCGGCGCGCCATGACCGACCTGGAGGCGCTGCTGCCCGGCGCCACGAAGCCGTACGTCGGGAAGGCCGCGTTCCGCGAACTGACGGGCCCCGACGGGGAGTTGCTGCCGACCCGTGACCGCGCGAGCTGCTGCATGTTCTACACGCTGCGCCCGCAGGACACCTGCGTGACCTGTCCGCGTACCTGTGACGCGGACCGGGTCGGCAGGCTCACCGCAACCGCGGCAGCCTGAACCACTCGTACGAGTGACGTAATTCGAACTCAACTGCCGTTTTACCGGCGGGAGTTCGAGCGTACGACCGCTTTACGCGCCCCCTTGCACACCAATGGCGTTCTCTTGCCCCGAAACCCCCTGCGGGCTCGGGCGGCTGGGCCAATATGGCGCCGTTCAGCCCTATCGCGATGCAAGGGACCCCAGATGAGACTGACCGACATATCGCTGGATTGGCTGCTTCCGGGCGCCGTACTGCTCCTGGGCATGCTGGCGGCGGTCGCAGTGCTCGCGCGCGGCAGGCGCGCCGGGGGCAGCAAGAAGGACGCGGGAGCGTTCTCCGACGAATCGTGGGAACGCAGCGAGGAGCGCCGCAGGCGCAAGGAGGCCGTCTACGGCACCGCCTCGTACGTGCTGCTGTTCTGCTGCGCGGCCGTCGCCGCCGCGCTCTCCTTCCACGGCCTGGTCGGCTTCGGCCAGCAGAACCTGAATCTGACCGGGGGATGGGAATACCTCGTCCCCTTCGGACTCGACGGCGCCGCGATGTTCTGTTCGGTGCTCGCCGTGCGCGAGGCCAGCCACGGCGACGCCGCGCTCGGCTCCCGGATACTCGTGTGGACGTTCGCCGGGGCCGCCGCCTGGTTCAACTGGGTACACGCGCCACGAGGGTTGGACCACGCGGGCGCCCCGCACTTCTTCGCGGGGATGTCCCTGTCGGCGGCCGTCCTCTTCGACCGCGCCCTGAAGCAGACGCGCCGCGCGGCGCTGCGCGAACAGGGCCTGGTGCCGCGGCCGTTGCCGCAGATCCGGATGGTGCGCTGGCTGCGCGCGCCCCTGGAGACGTACAGCGCCTGGTCGTTGATGCTCCTGGAGAATGTGCGCACCCTCGACGAGGCCGTGGACGAGGTGCGCGAGGACAAGCGGGAGAAGACGCAGCACCGGATGCGCCAGCGCGAGCACCAGAAGCTGGAGCGTGCCCAACTGAAGGCGCTGAGCCGTGGTTTCGGCGCGCGTGACCCCCGGCAGGTGGAGGCCGGCGCTTCCGGGCAGAGCGGCCCGGAGTCCGCCATACCGGCGGCGGCCTCGCCGTCGGAACTACCGCAGGCGGCGCCCGCACCGGAACAGCTTCCGCTGCGCGCCCGTCCCTCTTTGCAGGCCGTCAAGGGCATCCGTAAGTCCCGTGACCAGAAGGCGCCCGTCACCGTCGACCTCACGGCGGAGGACGACACGCAGGCGCTGCCCCGGCTCGACTCTCTGGAGCAGAAGCTCAAGGACCTTGAGCAGCAGCTCGGTTGAGCCCGTCCGTGGCACGGCGGCGTCGTGGGATCAGATCACGCGACGCCGCCGTCCAGTTCGAACCAGACCACCTTGCCCGTGGCATCCGGGCCGAGCGCCGCGACGCCCCAGGCGTCCGCGAGGGACTGCACCAGGATGAGGCCGCGCCCACTGGTGCCGTGCGTACCGTCGTCGGCGTGCGGTACGCGTGGCTTGGGCCTGCGCGAGACGAAGTCACGGACCTCGACCCGCAGGGAGCGCGCCCCCACGGTCGCCGTGAGTTCCGCCTCGCAGTCCGTGTGCACCAGCGCGTTCGTCACGAGCTCGCTGGTGAGCAGCTCCGCCACCTCCGATCTTCCGGGCCTGCCCCAGTGCAGCAGGAGTTCGCGCAGCGCCCGCCTCGTCTCCGGGACGGCCCGTAAGTCCGCCTTGCCCAGCTTTCGCTTGAGCTGTCGCGGAGGCTCGTCCTCCGGATCCGCGCGCGGCGCCGCGGCCCCCTTCTCGTACGTCATTGAACCCGTGTCGCCCATCGGGGCGCCCCCTCGTGACTGCCGTTTCATGGCCCCCGCCCACACGCCGATCCCATGCCTCTCCGGCTGGACTTCTCCTGCGCGGCCTGTTCTTCGAACGCGTACACGGGGATGAATGCCCCGCTGCCTGATCGGCACGCTTGTTGATTGGTCCACGACTTGCCGGGTGCCCGGCGCCACGCCGGGGAAGGAGGCGAGTGGACGCCGCCTGGAACGGCACAGTACGAGCACCGGACAGCACCGCAGAAGCACTGAAGGAGACGCCGTGCACGACGACCGACACCTCGTGGAAGGCCGACTCGACCGGGCGATGCGCCAGTTCGTGCGGCCCGCGCAGTACGGGGCGCGGGTACCGCTGAGCATGAGCGTCTGGCACGCGCCGGGGGAACCGGTGCCGGTGGCCGAGGCCCTCGAGGGCACGTACGAACCCTTCGAGACCGGCACCGCCTGGGGAAAGCCGTGGTCCACCAGCTGGTTCCGCCTGGAGGGGCGGGTGCCCGAGGAGTGGGCGGGGCGGCACGTCGAGGCGGTCGTCGACCCCGGTTTCTCGGGGCAGGGGCCCGGCTTCCAGGCCGAGGGGCTGCTCTACGACGCGTCGGGCGTGCCGCTCAAGGGCATCCACCCGCGCAACCGGCACCTGACGATCGCGGCGCGCGCGACCGGCGGGGAACCGGTGCGGCTGCTCCTGGAGGCGGCGGCCAATCCGACGGTGCTCCGGGACTTCGAGCCCACATTGCTGGGCGACGTACTGACCGCAGGGGATCGCCCCAACTACCGATTCCGCTCTGCCGATCTGGCCGTACTCGACGAGGAGGTCTGGCACCTCGTCCTGGACGTCGAGGTGCTCTCGGAGCTGATGCACGAGCTGGACGCCGACCGGGCCAGGCGCCACGACATCCTGCGCGCCCTGGAGCGGATGCTGGACGCCCTCGATCTGCACGATGTCCCCGGCACCGCGCAGGCGGCCCGAGCCGAGCTGGCCGAGGTGCTCTCGCAGCCCGCGCACGCGAGCGCGCACCGGGTCTCGGCGGCCGGGCACGCGCACATCGACTCGGCGTGGCTGTGGCCGCTGCGCGAGACGGTCCGCAAGGCCTCGCGCACCTTCGCGAACGTCACCGCGCTGGCCGCCGACTACCCGGAGCTGGTCTTCGCGTGCTCGCAGGCGCAGCAGTACGCGTGGGTGAAGGAGCACCAGCCGCACATCTGGGAGCGCATCAAGAAGGCGGTCGCGGACGGGAACTGGTCGCCGGTCGGCTCGATGTGGGTGGAGTCGGACGCCAACATGCCCGGCGGCGAGGCCCTCGCACGCCAACTGGTGCACGGCAAGCGGTTCTTCAAGGAAGAGCTGGGCGTGGAGACGGAGGAGATCTGGCTGCCGGACTCCTTCGGATACACCGCGGCCTTCCCGCAGTTGGCGAAGCTCGCGGGCGCCAAGTGGTTCCTGACGCAGAAGCTGAGCTGGAACCAGACGAACAAGATGCCGCACCACACGTTCTGGTGGGAGGGTATCGACGGCACGCGCGTGTTCACCCACTTCCCGCCGGTGGACACGTACAACGCGCAGTTCCACGCGAGTGAACTGGCCCGTGCGGAACGGAACTTCGCGGAGAAGGGCGGCGCGTCCCGCTCCCTCGTCCCGTTCGGCTGGGGCGACGGCGGGGGCGGCCCGACCCGCGAGATGCTGGAGAAGGCGCGCCGCCTGCGCTCCCTGGAGGGCTCGCCGCGCGTCTCCATCGAGAAGCCGGCCGCGTTCTTCGAGGCGGCGCACGAGGAGTACGGCGCGAAGGCCCCCGTGTGGTACGGCGAGCTGTACCTGGAGATGCACCGCGCCACGTACACGACGCAGGCGAAGACGAAGCAGGGCAACCGGCGCTCCGAACACGCCCTGCGCGAGGCCGAGTTGTGGTGCACCGCGGCCGCACTGCACGACACGTCGTACGCGTACCCGTACGACGCCCTCGACCGGATCTGGAAGACGGTGCTGCTGCACCAGTTCCACGACATCCTGCCGGGCTCGTCGATCGCCTGGGTCCACCGCGAGGCACGGGAGACGTACGCGCAGGTGCTCGCGGAGCTGGACGACATCACGTCGGACGCCGTGCACCGCCTGGGCGGTTCCGCACCGTCGGCGCTCAACGCCTCCCCGTACCCGCGCAGCGAAGTCGTCGCGCACGACGGCCAGTTGGTGCACGTGTACGTCGACGGGCTCGGGGCGCAGGCGCTCACCGAGACCACCGGGAAGATGCGGGGCCCCGGCGCGCACGCGGCGGCGGCGCGGGAGACGGAGTCGATCGTCCTCGCCAATGAGCACCTCACGGTCACCATCGACAGCGACGGACTCGTCACCTCCGTAAGGGACTTGAACAACGGAGGCCGCGAGGCCCTCGCACCCGGCAGCCGCGGCAACCTGCTGCAACTGCACCCCGACCACCCCACGCAGTACGACGCCTGGGACCTGGACGCCCACTACCGGCACACCCGCACCGACCTCACGGAGGCCGAGTCGGTGGAGCTGGTCGAGGAGGGGCCGCTGCGGGTCTCCGTGCGCGTCACCCGCTCCTTCGGGAAGTCCCGGATCACGCAGGAGTACCGGCTCGCGGCGGACAGCCGGCGCCTGGACGTCGTCACGGACATCGACTGGCAGGAGTCGGAGAAGGTCCTCAAGGCGGCGTTCCCCCTGGACGTGCACGCCGAGCGGTCGTCCGCGGAGATCCAGTTCGGCCACGTCAACCGGCCCACGCACGCCAACACCGGCTGGGACGCGGCCCGTTACGAGATCTGCGCGCACCGCTGGCTGCGGGTGGCCGAGGAGGGCTACGGGGTCGCCCTCGTCAACGACTCGACGTACGGCCACGATGTGACCCGCGCCGCGCACGACGAGGGTCTCGGCACCACGGTCCGCCTCACGCTCCTGCGCGCCCCGCACTCCCCCGACCCGGAGACGGACCTGGGCACGCACCGTTTCACGCACGCGCTGCTGCCGGGCGCGACGACGGGCGACGCGGTGGCGGAGGGGCTCGCCCTGAACCTGCCGCTGCGGATCGCGCCCGCGCCCTCGGTGACGCCGCTGGTCACGGTCGACGACCCGGCGGTGACGGTGGAGTCCGTGAAGCTCGCGGAGGACCGGAGCGGGGATGTCGTGGTGCGGCTCTACGAGTCGCGGGGCGGGCGCGCGAGCGCGACGCTCACGGCGGCGTTCCCGGTGGCGGGCGCGGACGAGACGGACCTCCTGGAGCGTCCGCTGCGCCCGGCCGCCACCTCGGACGCCGGTCTCGCCCTGTCGCTGCGCCCGTTCCAGATCCTGACGCTGCGGCTGCGGCCGGTGTGACCGGAGGGTGCCTGCCCGCGGGCGCCTACGGACGCGGCATGTTACGGAGGTTGGAGCGGGCCATCTGCACCATGCGGCCCACTCCGCCGTCGAGGACGATCTTCGAGGCGGACAGGGCGAATCCCGTGACCATCTCGGCGCTGATCTTCGGCGGGATGGACAGCGCGTTGGGGTCGGTGACGACGTCGACGAGCGCGGGACCCTTGTGCTTGAACGCGTCCTTCAGGGCGCCTGCGAGCTGCTTCGGCTTCTCGACGCGGACGCCGTAGGCACCGGCGGCGCGAGCGATGGCAGCGAAGTCGGGGTTCTTGTTGGTGGTCCCGTAGGAAGGCAGCCCGGCCACCAGCATCTCCAACTCCACCATTCCCAGGGAGGAGTTGTTGAAGAGGACGACCTTCACCGGCAGGTCGTACTGGACGAGGGTGAGGAAGTCGCCCATCAGCATCGAGAAGCCGCCGTCGCCCGACATGGAGACGACCTGCCGGTTCCGGTCGGTGAACTGGGCGCCGATCGCCATCGGCAGCGCGTTCGCCATCGAGCCGTGGGAGAACGAACCGATGACGCGGCGCCGCCCGTTGGGTGAGATGTAGCGGGCCGCCCAGACGTTGCACATGCCGGTGTCGACCGTGAACACGGCGTCCTCGGCGGCGAGTTCGTCGACGACGGAGGCGACGTACTCGGGGTGGATGGGGGTGTGCTTCTCGACCTTGCGCGTGTACGCCTTCACGACGCCTTCCAGCGCGTCGGCGTGCTTCTTCAGCATCCGGTCGAGGAACTTGCGGTTCTCCT
Source organism: Streptomyces fractus (assembly GCF_049844455.1). Classification (NCBI taxonomy): domain Bacteria; kingdom Bacillati; phylum Actinomycetota; class Actinomycetes; order Kitasatosporales; family Streptomycetaceae; genus Streptomyces; species Streptomyces fractus. The sequence continues at coordinate 2,439,455 of NZ_JBMYHI010000002.1, forward strand.
TGGGCTTCACGCGCGGCGTGAGGCAGCGCAGCGTCTCGCGTACGTCGCCCCAGACCGCGAGGTCCAGCTTCGAGCGCCTGCCGAGGTGCTCGGGCCGCACGTCGACCTGGACGATCTTGACGTCCTTCTGCGGCAGGAAGGCGTTGTACGGGAAGTCGGTGCCGAGCAGGATCAGCAGATCGCACTCGTGGGTGGCCTCGTACGCGGCTCCGTACCCGAGCAGCCCGCTCATGCCGACGTCGTACGGGTTGTCGTACTGAATCCATTCCTTGCCGCGCAGCGCGTGGCCGACCGGTGACTTGATCTTCTCGGCGAACTCCATGACCTCGGCGTGCGCGCCCGCGGTGCCGCTGCCGCAGAACAGGGTGACCTTGCCGGCCTCGTCGATCAGCTCGACGAGCTTGTCGATCTCGGCGTCACCGGGGCGGATGCTGGGCCGGGAGGTGACGATCGCCGTCTCGATGGACCTCTCGGGGGCGGGTTCGTCGGCGACGTCGCCGGGGAGCGTCACGACGCTGACGCCGGACTGGCCGACGGCGTTCTGGATGGCGGTCTGCAGGACGCGCGGCATCTGCTGCGGGCTGGAGATCATCTCGCTGTAGTGCGAGCACTCGGAGAACAGCCGGTCGGGGTGGGTCTCCTGGAAGAAACCGAGGCCGATCTCGCTGGACGGGATGTGCGAGGCGAGGGCGAGTACGGGGGCCATCGAGCGGTGGGCGTCGTACAACCCGTTGATGAGGTGCAGGTTGCCCGGGCCGCACGAGCCCGCGCACGCGGTCATCTTCCCGGTGACCTGGGCTTCCGCGCCGGCCGCGAAGGCGGCGGTCTCCTCGTGCCGTACGTGGACCCAGTCGATCGCGTCGTTGCGCCGGATCGCGTCGACGACCGGGTTGAGGCTGTCGCCCACGACTCCGTACATGCGCTCGACGCCCGCGCGGACGAGGATGTCGACGAACTGCTCGGCGACGTTCTGCTTGGCCATGACTCACGTGCCCTTCCGGAACCCGTTTCCACTGCTTCGCGTTGCTTCCGGGTTCCATGAATCCATACGGGGCGCGCTCACGCCTCCCAAACGGCCGCGGCCGTTCGGTCGTCGGCGTATCCCTTCACGCGGACCTGGGTGTCCGCGAGGAACGTGGCGAGGCCCGGCGGATCGGCGTCCGCCCACCTGTTCGCCAGGTGGCGGGCGAGCTCGGGTTCGCCGCGGAGTGGTTCGGCGAGGCCCGGGGAGCACAGCAGCAGGGTGTCCCCCGGTCGGGCGACGGAGGCGCGGAACCGGAAGGCGTCGCGGGGTGGCGGGGGCGCGGGCTCGTAGGGGCTCGGGGGTGTCGTGATGTTGAGGTCCATGGTCAGCCGGTCGCCGTCCGGTGTCTCGGCGGGCGGCGACGAACCGAAGCCGACGACGGGGCCGCCGCCGCTCTGCTCGGCCACGCTCGGCTCTATGTCGCGCCACTCCCCGTCCCGCAACCGGAACAGTCCGCCCCCGCCGACGCCGAAGAACACACGGGTGCGGCATGCCGGGTCGGCGGGCAGCAGCAGGCAGCGCAGCGTCGCCGTGTACGCCTCCGGGTCGAGGCCCTGTTCGGTGGCGCCGGCCCGCAGTTTGCCGAGGCTGCGGTCGGCGAGCCGGTGCAGGCCGGATTTGAGGTCGCCGCGGCGCCCGGCCCGCACGTCCTCGGCGAGCCGCGCGTGGCTGAGCCCCACGGCCCGCCCGATCCACTCGCAGACCTCGGCGGCGGCGAGGTGGGCGCCGGGCGTGGCGCGGGCGCCGGTGGCCATCGCGACGAGGATCAGCGCCGTGGACCCACTCCCGAACCGCGCGGTGAGCAGACTGTCGCGCCGCGGCTCGCCCCGGTACCGCGCGGAATCCCCCCGCACGGACACGGCCCGCAAGGTCGACACCCCGCACCGCGCCCCATCGAGCACGGTATCCGCGACAAGCTCCCCCAACCCCTCCGGATCCGCCAACGGCAACGCGGTGGGCTCCGCCTCATACGTCGGCGGCCCATCCCCCACAAACCCACCTGCCACCACCCTCGGCCCGCGTACGCCGGGGGCCGCGTCGGGCGGGGCCGGGACGCCTGCGGCGGGGGCCGGCGCCGGGACGCCTACGACGGGGGACGCGTCGGGCGGGGCCGGTACAGCCCCGGGGCCGGCTGTGGCCGGGGGCTGGGGTGCATCCAACCGGACGGGAACAGCATCGGGCAGGAACGGCGGCTCTCCCGGCGCGGCTTCGGGCAAGCGCGGGGGCGCAGCCGGAACAGCTTCGGCGCTGGGCACGTCGAGCGCGGAGGCGGCGGCCCGCCCCGAGCGCGGCGGCTCATCCGGCGGATCCGGAACGGCCGCTTCTACGAAGGGCACTCCTGGCGGGGAGGGCGGCGCATCAGGCAGGGGCGGAACGGACGCGGGCTGAGGCTCATCCGGCTGACACGGGGCGGCCTCGGCGCGGGACACTTCGGGCGGAGCCGAAGCAACTTCGGGCCGAGGCGCGTCCCGCGGAGCCGGAGCGACTTCGGGCCGGGACACGTCCCGCAGAGGCGAAGCAACTTCGGGCCGGGGCACTTCGGGCGGAGCCGGAGCGACTTCGGGCCGGGACACGTCCCGCGGAGCCGGAGCGGCTTCGGGCCGGGGCACTTCCCACGGAGGCGGAGCAACTTCGGCGCGGGCCGCGTCCCGCGGAGGCGGAGCAACTTCGGCGCGGGCCGCGTCCCGCGGAGACGAAGCAGCTTCGGGCCGGGCCGCGTCCCGCAGAGGCGGAGCAACTTCGGCGCGGGGGGTTTCCCGCGGAGGCGGGGGTTCTTCCGGCTGAGGGGGCAAGGAGTCCGGTTGGGGGGCTGGTGGCGACGGCGGATCCGTATTGGCCTGCGACTCCCCTGGCGGAGGCGGCGCAGCGTCCGCCCCAGGCGCCTCCGGCAGGGGTGGCGCGGTGTCGCCCGGGGACGCCTGTGGCAGACCCGCGGCGCCCCAGACGCTCCGCGTCTCCGGATACACGGCGTGGCGGGGCTCCGCCGGGGCGGCCGGCCCGGAGGCAGGGGCCGTGGCCTCAGGGGCCCCCGACAAGGGTGGGGCCCCCTGAGGACCCGGTCCCGCGTCGGAGTCGCCCGGTGGGCGCGGGGACGCGATCGCTCCGGCTGACGTGAAGCGGTCGTCCAGGGTGTCCGGGGTCGGGGTCGGCCCGGTGTCCTCGGCGGCGGACTCGTTGTCGTACAACTTCCCCCACCAGTCGTCCCCTTGGGCCGGGCGACCGGTGTGCCTCTCCCCCTGCTGGCTCATGCCCTCATTGTCCACGGCACGGGCCGTACGAAAACGGGGCATCGGGAAAACCCCACCGAAATGGGCCCGCCGGACGACCCCACCCCCCACGGGAGGACCGCCCGGCGGACCGGATCGGGTGAGCGTCCGAACTAACGCACGTCGTACGCCCGGTTCACCGTTTGCGTGACCGAGTTGCCCTTCGAGTCCGTCAGTTGGACCTTGAGGGTGACCTGCGCGGCGGATGCTCCCGCATGGTCGACCGTCGCCGTCCACGTGCCGTCCCGCTTCGAGGTCTTCGCCTCGGTCCAGGTCTCCCCGCCGTCGTACGAGTAGGAGAGCGCGGCCTTCGCGAGGGCGCCCGGTTCGTAGCCCGCGTGGCCCGTCGCCGACAGCGTGAGCTTCTGGCCGTCCCGCGCCGCGAGTGTCTTCATGTCGTCCTCGGGGAACGTCGTCCTCGGGAACAGCAGCGGGATGCCCTGCGAGTAGGTGTCCTCCTCCAGGTGCGAGCGGAACGACCACGTCGTCGTGGTCCGCGGCGAGCGGAGCCAGGTCGCGCCGCCGTTCAACTTCACGGTGTTCAGGGTGAGTTCGTACGCCGCGTCCTCGGCCGGGACCGTGAAGACGCCGTACGGCCAGCCGGTTGAGCCCACGAGCTCACCGTTCCGCTTCAACTCCACGTTGCCGACGTCGCCGAACGAACCCTGGACGCCCAGGTGTTGACCGTCACCCCAGAATCCGGGCGCCACACCGATCCGGTCACCCTGACGCTCCGCGGCGAGCGCCTGCTTGCCCGAGTCGTCGAGCGGCGTGGTGGGAGCCATCGCGCCGCCGTACCACTCCTCGTCGCGCCGCTCGCCCTTCTCGTACGTCCGCACCGGGTCGATCATGAACTCGCCCCACGGGAAGCTGCTGGACACCTGATGTCCGTAGCCCGTGGTGCCGGGCGAGTACAACTCGGTACGGGTGGACGGCGCGGCGACCAGCGCGAGGTCGCCGAAGGACGTGGTCAGGCCGCTCGGCCGGGACACCGACGGCAGGTCCACGTAGTCCGTGGCCGCACCCATCGCCTTGTACGTGGCGCTGTTCGTGGCGAGCGTCCGGTCCGCCACCCGGTAGCTCCGGTCCTCGCGGAGCTGCCCCGTCTCGGGGAACGCGAGCGTATAGACGTAAGGGCTCTTGGCCGTCGCCTTCCAGCGCAGCGTCGTCTTCCCGGCCGCGATCCGCCCGGCGAGGGCCCGGCCCTCCGCCGTTTCGAGCGCGAGCATCGGGATCTTCGCTCCGACGAAGCCGACGGTCGGGTACCAGCGGCCCGCGGCCTCCCGGTACAGGACGACCCCCTTGACGCCCGCCGCGATCGCGTCCTGCGCGACCGTGCTGACGGAGCCGCCTTCGGGCAGCTTCACCAGCGCCAACTTCCCCTTGGCCACGGCCAGTTCATCGGCCGTTCCCGTCCCCGCGGAGACGATCTCGGAGGTTCCCGTGCCGTCGAGGTTCGAGGAGTTCGTGGAGCCGGTCACGGGGTGCAGTGCCGGCCCGCCGACCACGCCGAACTCGCTGATCTGCGGGGCGGCGGCACGCCAGAAGCTGTCGAACTCGAAGTCGCCGTCGCGGACCTCGCCCTGGACGTCGGCGTAGTAGCCGCGCACGGTGCGCGAGCCCTGGATGCTCGCCGCGTGCAGCCAGTTGTCCTCACCGAAGGTGCGGGCGAAGCCGAGGGTGGCGCCGCGCACCTCGCTCTCCCGGTCCGTCCTCACGCTCAGCTTGTGGGCCTTGCGGGCGTCGAGGACGACGGTGGTGTCCTTGGTGAGGTTCAGCTGCGGACGGCCCAGGAACGTCGCGGAGCCGATGAGCGTGCCCTCGGTCTCCGGCGTCGCGACGAACGCCGACAGGGCGTACGCGCCGGGTCTGACCTGGTACGTCTGGTCGGCGGCGCCGTCGTTGACGCGCCGCTCGCCGGACGCATCGTCGGTCCCGACGAGGTCGAGCGAGGAACCGGCGGCGGCCGGATTCCCCTGGCGGTCGACGACCTTGACGCGCAGGGTCACCGTCTCCGGCTGTACGTACAGCGAGAACGGGGTGCTCAGGTGCGCGCCGCCCGGCCCGGTGGCGAGGACGCGGCCGGTGACGTCGCCGTACTGGGACTTCTTGAGGGACGCGGTCGGGTCGACGGCCAGCGGGACCCGCGTGGTACCGCCCGCCGGGACGGTGACCGTGCGTGCCCGGAGCCGGGCGACCGGCGACTTCACGGCGGAGCCGTCGTTGCCGGTGACCCCGTCGACGGCGAGGCTCAACTTCACTGGTTCGTCAGTGGTGTTGGTGTACGGCACCTGGACGGTGGTGCGGTCGCTGCTGTCCTGTGGCCAGTTGAAGGTGCCGCCCTGCACGGCGCCCGCGCCGAGGACCTTCTGGTCGACGGCCGCCTTCACGTCGAGCCGGCCGCCACCGGTCTCCCGCACGTCACCGGGGATGTCGGTGTCGGCGGAGGCGACGAGCGCCTGCTTGAGCTGCTGCGCGCTCCAGTCGGGGTGGCGCTGCTTGACGAGGGCGGCGGCGCCCGCGACGTGCGGCGTCGCCATCGACGTACCGCTCATGGACTGGTACGCGTACACGCCCCGGCCGCCCGCGGCCGCGGCCTTGATGGCGACGCCGGGCGCGGCGATCTCGGGCTTGAGGGTGTGCGTGCGCCGCACGGGGCTGCGGCTGGAGAAGCTCGCGATCCGGTCGTCGCTGTCGACGGCGCCGACGGTGAGCACCTCGGGCACGCAGCCCGGCGAGGAGACCGTGTTGGTGGCGGGGCCGGAGTTTCCGGCCGCGATGACGAAGAGGGTGTCCTTCGACGACCGTGCGAGTTCCTGCGTGGCCTGCGACATGGGGTCGGAGCAGTCCAGCTCGTCCGGGTTGCCCAGCGACATGGACACCACGTCGGCCTTCTGGTCGACGGCCCACTGCATCCCGGCGATGATCCACGACGTGGCGCCGGAACCACCGTCGTTGAGGACCTTGCCGTTGAGCAGCGTGGCGCCCGGGGCGACGCCCTTCTCCTTACCGCCGCTCGCCGCTCCGGAGCCGCCGACCGTGGACGTGGTGTGCGTGCCGTGGCCCTGGTGGTCGTCGGCGTCGGCGGAGTCGGTGAAGTTCTTCGACTCGGCGACGCGGCCCTTGAGGTCGGGGTGTTCGGTGTCGACGCCGGTGTCGAGGACGGCGACCTTGGTGCCCTTGCCGTCGTAGCCCACGGCCCACGCCTCGTCGGCGTGCACCTGCTTCGTGGAGTCGGCGAGCAGCGACTTCACCTTGGCGTCGAGCCACAGCTTCTTCAGGTCACCGGCCGCGCGGGAGCGGGGACTTGAGACGTCCGCCCAGAAGTCGGCGGCCTTCTTCTTGTCGGCCTTCAGCGCGACGCCGTCGACCGGGTCGAGGACGAGGCCGCGCTTCGCGCCGCGCGGCACGGCGGGTGCGCCGCGGGCGACGTCGACGGACGTGTCGTAGGTGGCGATGAGCGGCAGCGTCGCGCTGTGCCGGTCGTCGTAGCCCTGCCGGATCAGGCCGGTGACGTTGAAGAGTTGCTCGTCGACGCGGCCGGCGGCGAGCGCCTTCGCGGCGCTGTCCGGGTAGACGTAGAGGTCCTTGCCGGACTGCCGGGTCTGGAGCAGCGGGGTGCTGCCGTCGGCCGCGGGCAGGGCCGCCGCCGTGGGGCGCCCTTCGGCGTCGGTGGTGACGACGACGCGGTCGCCGGTGACCAGCGTGACCGTGACCGCGGAGCTCTTGGCCGCGGCGCTGCCGACGAGCGGCCGCCCGCCGTCCGGGGCGCTCCCCTCCACTGCCCCGGACGGCACGGCCACCGTGATGCCGAGGACGACGGCAGTCGCCGTGCCCAGGGCCGCACGCGATATCGGGCGCATCGCTCTCCCCAAGTAGAAGCGCGGGTGAATACGGGCCAAAGGCCGCATTCCCAGCGGGTGTTGGTGCTGCGGTGGCGTCACATTGGCAGAGTGACGGCCGGTACAGGGAAGATGGATGCGGCGGGAATGTGCCGTGGCCGTTTCCCGCCACAGGGGGGTGTTGGACCGGTTCGCTGGGGAGGGGATCGCCGCATGCTGCACGCGATAGGTCTGGACGAGGGGCACGAGGCGGCCTACCGGGCGCTCGTCGCGGTGGGCGCGGCCGACGTCCCCGACCTGGCACGGCGGCTCACCCGCGCCGAGCCCGAGACCGAGCACGCGCTGCGCCGCCTGGAGCAGCACGGGCTCGCCGCCCAGTCGTCGGCACGCCCCGGCCGCTGGGTCGCGGCGCCGCCCGGGGTCGCCCTCGGCGCGCTGCTCACCCAGCGACGGCACGAGCTGGACGAGGCGGAGCTGGCGGCGGCCCGGCTCGCCGCGGAGTTCCGGGCGCAGGCCACCGAGCCCGCCGCGCACGACCTGGTCGAGGTGGTGACCGGGGCGGCGGCCGCGGCCCAGCGGTTCCTGCAGATCCAGCTCGGCGCGACGGAGGAGGTGTGCGCCCTCGTCACCGGCACCCCGATCGCGGTGCCCGCCACGGAGAACGACGCGGAGGAGCAGGCCGTCAGCCGGGGCGTCGGCTACCGCGTCGTCGTCGAGCGCGAGGTGCTCTCCGCGCCGGCCGGGCTGTCCGAGCTGTCGGCGGCGATCGGCCGGGACGAGCAGGTGCGGGTCGTGGACCGGGTGCCGACGAAGCTGGTGATCGCCGACGGGGCGCTCGCCATGGTGCCGCTGACCCTGCACGCCGCCGAGCCCGCGGCGCTCGTGGTGCACGCGAGTGGACTCCTCGAAACGCTGACCGGGCTCTTCGAGGCGGTGTGGCGGCAGGCGTTGCCGCTGCGGCTCGGGGCGGCGGGAGAGGTGGAGGAGGTCGCCGCGGAGGGGCCCGACGATCTCGACCTGGAGATCCTCTCTCTGCTGCTCGCCGGTCTGACCGACGCGAGCGTGGCCAAGCAGCTGGACCTGGGGCTCAGGACGGTGCAGCGACGGGTGAAACGGCTGATGGAGCTGGCGGGCGTGACCACGCGGCTGCAGCTCGGGTGGCATGCGTACGAACGGGGCTGGGTGGCCCGATGAGTCCGCATCGGGACTCGTTTGACCTGCGCTTTCGCCGCGCCTGGGGGACCCTGTGCACATGGGTGCGTGGGAACTCCTGCTGGTCGGCGCCGTCATGGTGCTGGGCCTGTGCGGGGTGCTGGTGCCGGGCGTACCCGGATCGTGGCTCGTGTGGGCCGCGGTCGCCGTGTGGGCGCTGCGGGACCCGAACGGGCTGGCCTGGGGTGTCCTCGTCGGCGCCACCGCCGTCCTGCTGGCCGCCCAGGTCCTGCGCTGGCAGCTGCCGCCGCGCCGGCTCCGGCAGGCGGGCGCGACCCGCCGCCTGGAGTTCTGGGCGGGCGCGGGCGCGGTGCTCGGGTTCTGCGTCGTGCCGGTGGTCGGGGCGGTGCCGGGGTTCATGGGCGGGATCTACGTATCGGAGCGGCTGCGGCTCGGGAGCCACGGGGACGCGCTCGCGTCGACGCGCACGGCGATGCGGGCCGGCGGGTCCAACGTGCTGGTGGAACTGTTCGCGTGCCTGCTGATCGTCGGGGCCTGGCTGGGCGCCGTGATCTGGGGCTGAGCACCTAACTTTGCCGAACGATTACCATCGGGGGACCGTCCACGCCGGAGAGACAGACCTCGCATGCACTCCCTGAACACGGCCGCCGCGGCGGAGCCCACCGGCGGCCTGGCCGGCTGGGCGGCCGACCTCATCGGCACGCTCGGCGGGCCCGGCGCCGGTCTGCTGATCGCCCTGGAGAACCTGTTCCCGCCGCTGCCGAGCGAGGTCATCCTGCCGCTGACCGGTTTCGCCGCGAGCATGGGCTCGATCACGCTCGTCTCGGCTCTCGTGTGGACGACGCTCGGTTCGGTCGCCGGCGCGGCGGTCCTCCACTGGATCGGCCGGGTCATCGGCCGTGAGCGGATGTACGCGTTGTGGGGCCGGATCCCGCTGGTGAAGGTGTCGGACCTGGAGCGCACGGAGGCGTGGTTCCAGCGGCACGGCACGAAGGCGGTGCTGCTCGGCAGAATGGTGCCGGTCTTCCGCAGCCTCATCTCGATCCCGGCGGGCGTGGAGCGGATGCGCCTGCCGGTGTTCCTCGCGCTCACCGCGGCAGGCTCGCTGATCTGGAACGCGGCCCTGGTCCTGGCCGGATACTGGCTGGGCGATCAGTGGGACCTCGTGGAGCGGTACGTCGGGGTGCTCTCGAAGGTGGTGCTCGGGGCGGCGGTGACCGCGCTCGTGGCGTATGTGATCGTGCGCGTACGGAACCGCGCGAAACGCGACGCGTAGGGACAGCTGAGGGGGACGGCGTGGACGGCGTGGAGGGTATGGAGGGCACGGACGGCGGCGTGCGGGAGCTGCCCGCTGCGGGGCCGGTCCGGCTGTGGCTGGTCGACACGGCCGGGGGCGCTGCGCCCGGCGCGGCCCCGGCGGGGGTCCTCGACGCCGAGGAGTCGCGGCGTGCCGCGGCCTTCCACTTCGACCGGCACCGGGTGCGCTACGTCGCCGCGCATCTCGCGCTCCGCGCCGTCCTGGGCGAGCGGCTAGGCCGCGCCCCCGGCGACGTACGGTTCACGCGTCTGCCCTGCCCCGGCTGCGGCGGTCCGCACGGCCGCCCGGCCCTCGCGGACGTCCCCGGCCCGCACTTCTCCCTCTCCCACAGCGGTGACCTCGCCCTGGTGGCGCTGGCCCCCGCGCCGGTCGGCGCCGATGTGGAGGAGCTGCCCTCCGCCGAGATCGCCGAGGAGCTCACGGCGGTGCTGCACCCCCGCGAGCGCGCGGAGCTGGCGGCGCTCGCGGAACCGGAGGAACGCCGGCTCGCGGTGGCCCGCGCGTGGGTCCGCAAGGAGGCCTACCTGAAGGGGCTCGGCACGGGCCTGTCCCGTGGCACCGACCGCGACTACGTCGGCGTACGGGCCGACTCCCCCGGATCGCCGGACGGCTGGTCGCTGCGCGACGTGCCGATGCCAGAGGGGTACACGGCGGCGGTGGCGCTCGGCCCGGGGACCTAGGTCGCGTCCTAGGACCTGACTTAGGTCGACGTCCCGATGTGCGCGGGCCGCGGGAGTGTTTGGCTGTCCCCATGACGGAATTCATCGAATTCACCGATGCCGAACGCGCCTATCTGAAGTCGCAGCGCCTGGGCCGGATGGCCACCGTCGATCCGCAGGGGCGGCCGCAGGCCAATCCCGTCGGTTTCTTCCCGCAGGACGACGGGACGATCCTGATCGGCGGCTACTCGATGGGCACGACCAAGAAGTGGCGCAACCTGGAGGCCAATCCGAACGTCTCGCTCGTGGTCGACGACGTCGTGAGCGTCAAGCCGTGGCGGGTGCGCGGCGTGGACATCCGCGGCGAGGCCGAACTCCTCGTGGGGCCCCACGAGTTGGGGCCCCACATGAGCGAGGAGGTCATCCGGATCCACCCGCGGAAGGTGCACAGCTGGGGCCTGGAGGAGGAGGCGGGCTGAGCCACCCGCACGCCCGCCGCTCGCCTCTCAGAGGGAGCCCTCCAGGGTCAGCAGCTCGACCTTGCGCTCCAGGCCGCCCGCGTACCCGGTCAGCGAGCCGTCCGCGCCGATCACCCGGTGGCAGGGCCGCACGATCAGCAGCGGGTTGGCGCCGACCGCTCCGCCGACGGCCCGAACGGCGGCACGCGAGGCGCCGATCCGGGCGGCCACCTCGCCGTACGTGGTGGTGGCCCCGTACGGCACATCGTCGAGCGCGTCCCAGACCCGCCGCCGGAACTCGGTGCCTTCGGGCTTCAACTCCAGCTCGAATTCCTTGAGTTCACCGGCGAAGTACGCGGCGAGCTGCCGCTCGGCCTCGGCGAACCGCGCCGGGTCGCGCACCCAACCGTCGGCGACGACCCGGCCGCCCTTCTGTCCGGGGACGGAGAGGGAGGTGAGGGCGCCGGAGGCGTCGGCGGCGAGCAGCAGCTCGCCGAGGGGGCTGGGCAGCGTGGCGTAGTACGTCGTGCGGTCTTCGCTGTTCACAGCAACTGTCCTTCTACGAGGAGGAGTTGACGCGCGTACGAGCGCCAGGGGCGCCACGCGTCATCGGTCACGGAGTCGTCGGGCACGCCCACGTCCGGGTCGCCCAGGGCGCGCAGCCGGATCAGGGCGGCGGTGCGCGGGGTCATGCCGGGCAGCGCGCGGAGCGCCGCTTCGGCGTCGTCGCGGTCGGCGCCCGGGTCGAGGCGGAGCGCGCCGGTGTGCAGGGCGCGGGCGAGCGCGCCGAGCGTGCCCGGCTCGTCGGCCAGGTCGTCGGGCGCGGGGAACAGGCGGTCGACGCTGCCGCTGGGCGCGTCGAGCCTCTTGCCGTACCGCTCGACGAGCCGCACGGCCTCCGCGGGCCCGGCGACCAGGCGCAGCGCCATTTCGTCGGGGTCGGCGGCGCCGGGCGAGCGCACGCCCGGCCGGGCGGCGACCAGCGGTGCGAGCCGCGGGTCGAGGGCGAGCCGTTCGTCGATCGCGTACGGGTCGGCGTCGAGATCGAAGAGGCGACGCAGGCGGCCGACGGCGGTGGTCAGATCGCGCAGATCGGTCAGCTGGATGCGTGCGTCCAGCCAGCCGCCCCGGTGCTCGGCCTGCGCGCCGGGCTGATGGTGCGTGGTCTCGTCGACGCGTACGACACCGGTTCCGTAGGGAAGCCGCAGCGCGCGCCGGAAGGTGCGCGCCCCGGCCCGCCCGGTCAACTCCTCGACCCCGTCGAGGAGTTCGGCACCCAACAGGTCGAACACGGGACCCGCCCGATAGGCGCCACGATGCGCGAGACGCAGCGGGATCCCGGCGGCCGGAGCCACCGCGCGCCGCTTGTCCGGCGCCTCGGCGCGCAGCTGCGTGGGGGTGCGGGCGTACACCTCGCGGATCGTGTCGTTGAACTGCCGGACGCTCGCGAACCCCGCCGCGAACGCGATCTCGGTGACCGGCAGCGGAGTCGTCTGGAGCAGGACGCGCGCGGTGTGGGCGCGCTGGGCGCGGGCGAGCGCGACGGGTCCCGCGCCCAGCTCCGCGGTGAGCTGGCGCTGCACCTGGCGGGCGCTGTAGCCGAGCCGGGTGGCGAGCCCGCCGACGCCCTCGCGGTCGACGATCCCGTCGCCGATGAGCCGCATCGCGCGGCCCACGACGTCGGCGCGCACGTTCCAGTCCGCCGAGCCCGGCACCGCGTCCGGCCGGCAGCGGCGGCAGGCCCGGAAGCCCGAGCCCTGGGCCGCGGCGGCCGTGGCGTAGTACCGGACGTTGCGCCGCTTCGGGGTGACAGCGGGGCAGCTCGGCCGGCAGTAGATCCCGGTCGTCTCGACGGCGAAGAAGAACTCCCCGTCGAACCGCGCGTCGCGGCTGCGAACGGCTTCGTAACGCGTGTCTTCGTCGGTCATCACACGTTCAGTGTGCCGCGAGCCGCCCTACCCGGCTGGCGGAAATCGGACACGACGCTGCCAATCAAGCCCCTGCGGCGCTTGAGCAGCGGGGTCCGGGGCGGAGCCCCGAGGCCGCACCCCCGGGGCAGGCCGAAGGACCTAACGGACACGCCCCCGCTTCACCTCCAGCGCCGCACGGCCCTCCGCCCCCCTCCGCTTCCACACCTTGCGCAGATCCGCCCGCACCCTCGCATCCGTCCGCGCCGCAAGCCTCTCGTTCTCCCGCAGCAGCTTGCGATAACTGTCCAGCCGCCGCTCGTGCAGCGACCCGTCCGCCAGCGCGGCCAGCACCGCACACCCCGGCTCGACGGTGTGCGCGCAGTCGTGGAACCGGCAGTCCTCCGCCAGCCGTGCGATCTCCGCGAAGACCTGCCCGACGCCTCCCTCGGCGTCGTACAGGCCGACCCCACGCAGCCCCGGCGTATCGATGAGCACGCCGCCGCCCGGCAGGGCGAACAGGTTGCGGGTGGTCGTGGTGTGACGGCCCTTGCCGTCCATGTCACGGACGGCGTTGACGTCCATCACGTCCGCGCCGACCAGCGCGTTGGCCAGCGTCGACTTGCCCGCCCCGGACTGGCCGAGCAGCACGGACGTACCGTCGGCGACGACCGCCCGCAGCACCTCCGTCCCGCCACCGTCGAGCGCGCTGACGGGCAGCACCTGCACGCCGGGCGCGGCTGTCTCGACGTCGGAGACGAGGTACGACAGGCCGACCGGGTCGGGTACGAGGTCGGCCTTGGTGAGGACGACCAGGGGCTGCGCGCCCGATTCCCAGGCCAGCGCCAGGAACCGTTCGATCCGCCCGAGGTCGAGCTCGGCGGCCAGCGACACCGCGATGATCGCGTGATCGACGTTCGCCGCGAGGATCTGCCCCTCGGACCGCTTGGAGGACGTGGAGCGCACGAAGGCGGTCCGGCGCGGCAGATACGCCTGTACGTAGCGGGGATCCGCGCCGGCCGGGTCGACGGCGGCCCAGTCGCCGGTGCAGATGACCTTCATGGGGTCGCGGGGCACGACGTACTCGGTGTCGGCGTGCACGACCCCTTCCGGCGTGACGAGATCGCACCGCCCGCGGTCGACGCGCAGCACCCGACCGGGCACGAGTCCGCGCTCGGCGTAGGAGGCGAACGCGTCCGCCCAGTCTTTGTCCCAGCCGTACGCGTCGAGAGCGGAGGCGGTGGTGGAACGAGAAGAAGGAGAAGAAGAGGAAGACAAGGGGTGACCCTTCAAAGGGTGGCCCCGGCACCGCGTCGTCGGACGCGGAAAGAAGAGTGTGAGGTCAGCCGGCGGCCACGGAGGTGGACTTGACGAACTTCCGGATGCGGGCAGCGCCCGTCTCAACGACAGCCATCGGTCGACACCTCCCAGGTCACGCACTCGGCGCACACTCCACGGCGGCCGAAACCACCCTGACGCCCATGACGATAACCACGACCTCCATGCGCCCGCCACCGGTTTTTCACGTGTCGATCCCGGTGCCGGTGGACGCCGCACGCCACGACCACGCACCATGACACGGTGTCACTTCCCCACCAGCCACCGCAGCCAGCACAGTCACCGCAGTCGCCGCAGGCCAACGGGTCCGGGCAAGGCCAACAGACGCCCCTGCCACGGCACATGGTCGTGTGCGGGGACGACGCCCTCGCCGAGCGGCTCGGTACCGAGTTGCGTGAGCTGTACCGCGCCCAGGTCACCATCGTCGTACCGTCGACGCGCACCGCGGGCGAACCCGCGCAGGGCGGCGGCCGGATGCGGGCCGCCGCGCTGCTGAACCGGGTGCAGGCCGCGATGGGCCGGCTCGCGCCGTCCGATGACGACTCGCTCGCCGGGCAGGCGCCGCGCGTCATGGAGGCGGCGGTGCTCAGCGAGGACGCGTTGACGGAGGCGGGGGTGGCGCGGGCGGACGCGCTGGCCCTGGTGCACGACGACGACGAGACCAATATCCGAGCCGCGCTGGCGGCCCGCCGACTCAACCCCCGACTGCGCCTCGTCATTCGCCTCTTCGACCGCAAGCTCGGCCAGCACCTGGCCCAACTCCTCGACCAGGCAGCCGCATTGGCGCAGCCCGAGCTCGCCGCGGAGAGCCTCGACACGTCCACCACCATCCTGTCCGACGCCGACACGGCCGCCCCCGCGCTCGCCGCGACCGCCGTGGCGGGCACCGGCAAGGTCGTGCAGGCCGACGGGATGCTGCTGCGCGCGGTCGAGCGCGCCCCGCGCGGCCGGGGCCGGGCCCCCGCCGCACCCGGCCTGTGCACGCTCGCGATCCTCTCCTCGTCGAACAACGACCCGTCGGACACCGAGGGTTCGGACACCTCGGGCCAGGAGGAGCCGCTGCTGCTGCCGGACGACCAGGAGATCGCCGCGGCGGTCGGGCGCGGCAGCGTCGTCCTCGACACGGTCACGCCGACGGAGCCGTCGCTGCCCCCGCGGCGCCTCGCCGCGCGGGCGCTGCCGTTCGGCTCGCTGTTCTCGCGCCGGGTGCGCTGGAGCCTCGCCGTGCTCGTGGTGTGCGTGCTCGGTCTGGCGCTCGCCACCTGGGCGACGACCGAGTCGAACCCGCTGCGGGCCGGCTATCTCACCATGCTCGACCTGTTCGCCATCGACGACCCGGCGATCGGCGAGCCCGCGGCCCGGCAGATCATCCAACTCCTCACCGGGTTCGCCGGGTTGCTGCTGCTGCCCGTGCTCCTGGCCGCGGTCCTTGAGGCGATGGGCACCTTCCGCAGCGCCTCCGCGCTGCGCCGCCCGCCGCGCGGCCTGTCCGGGCACATCGTCCTGCTCGGCCTCGGCAAGATCGGCACCCGCGTCCTCGCCCGGCTGCACGAACTCGGCGTCCCCGTCGTGTGCGTGGAGGAGAACCCGGAGGCCCGCGGTATCCCGCTCGCCCGCCGGCTGCGCGTGCCGACGGTCATCGGCGACGTACGCGACGAGGGCGTCCTGGAGGCCGCCAAGGTATCGAGGTCGCGCGCACTCCTCGCCCTCACCAGCCTCGACACCACCAACCTCGAGGCCGCGCTCTACGCCCGCTCGGTCAAGCCCGACCTCCAGGTGAGCCTGCGCCTGTACGACGACGCCTTCGCCACCGCCGTCTACCGCACGCTGCGCGCCGCCCACCCGCTCGCCCTCACCCGCAGCCGCAGCGTCACGACCCTCGCGGCGCCCGCCTTCGCGGGGGCGATGATGGGCCGCCAGGTCCTCGGCGCGATCCCGGTGGAGCGCCGTGTGCTGCTGTTCGCGGCGCTGGACGTGGCGGGCCATCCGCATCTGGAGGGGCGTACGGTCGCCGCGTCGTTCCGGGCCGGTGCCTGGCGCGTGCTCGCCGTCGACTCCACCGCGCGCGGCGACCGGCGGGCCGATCTCGCGGCCGATCCGGAGGAGGACGAGTCGACTCCGGAGCCCGGACTCGTCTGGGAGATGGACCCCGGCTACGTGCTGCGGCCCACCGACCGCGTCGTCCTCGCCGCCACCCGCCGGGGCCTCGCCGAACTCCTGGACTCACAGGCCGGGGCCGCCGGGCTCGCTCGCGCTGTACCCTCGCCCTAGTATCCGTTTCATCTGTTTCGTCCGTTTATTTCGGATAAGGAAACCTAGGGAAGGTGCTCGCCCGTGGCCAGTGGCCTCAACACCGACACCGTCGGCCCGGTGGATGTCGCCGTGCTCGCCTTCGACGGCAACCGCTTCAGCGGCGATGTCGCGCCCGCCTTGCGTGACCTGCAGAAGGACGGGACCGTACGGATCCTCGACCTGTGCTTCATCCGTAAGGCGGCCGACGGCTCCGTCGATGTCGTCGAGCTCGGCGACCCCGAGGTCACCGAGCTGTTCCAGCAGGTGGCGGACGTGCGGTTCGACCTGCTCAGCGACGAGGACCTGAAGACGGTCTCCGACAACCTTCCGGCCTCGTCCTCCGCGCTCGTCCTGGCCTGGGAGAACACCTGGGCCGCCCGCCTCGGCACGGCCGTGCGCGACTCGAACGGGCAGGTGCTGATGCTGGAGCGGATCCCGAGAGAGACCGTCGACGCGGCCATCGAAGCCCTCGCCACGGCCTGACGACACACCGACACACCGACACACCTACGTACGAGAACGCAGAGGACGGTCAGCATGCCGCAACGATTCGGACGGCCCGGACTCCTTGGCACCATCGCCCGGACCGCGGTCATCTCCGGCACCCACACCGCGGTCTCCCGCGGGATGAACCGCCGGATGAACGAGCGCGACATGCGTCGCGAGATGGACGCGCAGGCGCCGATGGCACCGCCGCCGGTGCCGCAGGCGGCTCCGCCGGCGGCCGGTGGGACGGACCGGGTGTCGCAGCTTCAGGCGCTCGCCGATCTGAAGGCGCAAGGCCTGCTCACGGACGCGGAGTTCGCGGCGGAGAAGGCGCGCGTCCTCAACGGATGAATGTGACCGGCCGGCCCACCGCCCCACACGGTGAGCCGGCCGGAGTTCATCGCGGTCAGCCGCGCAGCGCCGACGCGAAGATCGCCGGGAGCTTCGCCACCGACGGGGACGTCGTGTAGTCCGTGAGGCGCTTCATCGTCGTCAGGCCCGTGCGGTTCGTGACGTAGAACGGCGGGCGCGGGGAGAGCGAGGGCGAGCCGGTGAACAGGCCGCGCGGGGACGGGGCGAACGGCGCGCGCACCACCGTCTTCTCGATGTCCTCCAGCATGAACGCGTTGTGCACGAAGCCGATGCCGCTGCCGATGTCCCCCCGGGTGTTGCCGGGGAAGGCGCCCCACGGCGTGTAGCCGAGCAGGAAGCCGAAGGCCGACCAGACGTTGACGCCCAGCGTGCCGTAGCGCAGCGCGGCGATGGCGTCGGCGACGGCGCCCGCGTGGGCGCGCTCCGTCTTCGGGTGCACGAGCAGCGTGGCGCCGAGGGTGCCGGGGAGCTTGTCGTTGGCGAACTCCGTGGCGGCGGCAAGGAAGTGCGACACGTCGGCGCCGGGCAGGCGGACCACGCCGAGGACGCTCGCGAACACCTCGTCGGTGATCATGACGTCGTCCATGCCCTCGATCTCCGGGACGAGGACGCGGCAGGAGTCGTCGATGCCGAGCCTCTCGGCCTGCGGGTGGGCGTCGGTGACCTTGGCGACGCGGTCGGCGGCGCCCGGGTAGTAGTCGGGCCGCGGCGACAGCTCGCCGAGGACCTTGCGGATCTCGGCGAGCAGCTTCTCCGTGCCGTCCCACTCGCGGGGCACGACGAGGACCTGTGTGGCGATGCAGTTGTGGCCCGAGTTGTTGAGCTTGCTGGTGACGATGTGCTCGGCCTGGAAGCGGAAGTCGGCGTCGCTCCACGGGCCCGGCGTCACGATGCAGGGGCTGACGCCGCCGAGTTCGCTGGTGAACGGCTTGTCGTTGAGCGGGGTGTCCGCCTCGCGGCGCTGCCGCGCCTGCTCGTCGGTGCCCCACACGATCGCGTCGTGGGTGCGCTCGCTGCCGGTGACGTGGATGGTGTCGATGTCCTCGTGCCCGGTGAGGTACGCGCCCTCGGCGGCGCCGCCGTCGACGAAGCGGACCCAGCCGCGGTCCACGTACTCGGCGAAGACCTTCTCGAAGTGCGGGCGCAGATACGCGTTGACGGGGTTCATCTTGGCGATGACGACCTCGCCCTCCGCGTACAGCTTCTGGAGGATGTCGAGCGGGGTGATCGACGCGACGTTGCCGGCGCCGAGCACCAGGGAGACGGCCGGCTCGGCCTGCCGGCCCCGGTACTCCCCCGCCGCGCGGGCCAGGACCTGCTCGCGGGTGGTGCCGGGCAGCGTCCACACCTGCGCGGTGAAGCCGTTGAGCAGCAGCCGGTCGGAGGTGAGGGTCGGGAAGACGTCGACGACGGTGCGGCCCTCGTGGCTGCGCACGGACTTGGGGTCGACCGGCTCCTGCCCGGCGGCGAGGCGGCGCAGGACGTGCAGGTACGCGGTGATCGTCTGGGCGAGGGCCCAGGGCGCGGTGATCCAGTCCTCGGCGGCCCACTCCGAGGTCTCGGCGTAGCCCTTGGCGGCGGACGCGTCGGCGACCATCGCGGCGGCGCCCTCGGAGATCCGCGGGAGGGTCCGCTCCAGGAGCGCTATGCGCTCGTCCAGCGGGGTCGCGGTCCAGGACGGTGCGTGCTCGCGCAGGTCGCTGACGGCCTGGTCCAGCGGTGAGGTGTCGAGTGCTGCTGCGGCGCTCACGGGCAACTCCTTGGAAACGCGGGGGGAATGGGGGGTCGTACCGTCGATCATGTCATCCGGGGGTAACCCCCGGTAAGGGCAGGCTGCGTGACGGAGGGTCAGCCGGACAACCGGGCGCGGTCGCGCTCCGGGTCGATCAGGGCGAAGGCGAGCACGGAGCCGATCGCGACGAGGACTCCGGTCACGAGCACGGCGTGCTGATAGCCGGCGTCGCCCTGCGCGTCGACGAGGGCGCCGACGGCGGCGGGCGCGAGCAGTCCGGACACCGTGACGAGCGCGTTCATCAGGCCGAGCGCGCCGCCGCTGCGGGAGGCCGGGGCGAGTTCGGCGACGGTGGTCGCGGCCACGGTGGCGTACGAGCCGCTGAAGCCGAAGCCGAGGGCGACGAGCACGGTCTGCGCGGGCACCGAGTCGACGAACGGCGTCACGAGGCAGCAGACGGCGCCGATCGCGAGCATGAATCCGCCGACCCAGCCACGGGCCTGCCTGCTGACGACGCCGCGCCGCATGAGCCGCCCGGTGAGCGCGGCCTGCCCGAGCAGGACGACGGCGCCGACGGCCCAGGGCAGGACGACCAGCTTGCCCGCGCTGGAGGCCGAGTAGTCCAGCGCGTTGCGCAGGTACGACGGCATCCACACCAGCATCAGCGCCACGGACCAGTAGCTCATGAAGTACGCGAGGGTCGAGCCGATCCACGTACGGCTGGCGAAGATCTTCCGGTACGCGACCTTGGGCGCGCCGTCGTCCACGCGCGCGGCGGGCCGTGCGGCGCGGGCCCGCGGGCTGTCCGCCCCGAACAGCGCCCACAGCACGGCCCACACCACGCCGATCCCGGAGAGCACCCACAGGGCCGAGCGCCAGCCGTGGTTCTGGATCACCCAGGACAGGCCCGGCGAGGAGACGATCACGCCGAGCGTGATGCCGATGGTGATCAGAGCGCCGGGCAGGTTCCGCTTGTCGTTGGGGAACCAGGACAGGGTGGCCTGTTGGGCGACGGGGAAGGCCGGGCCCTCCGCGGCGCCGAGGAACACCCGCGAGCCGATCAGCACGGCGAGTCCCCCGCCGATGGCCGCGGGCACCTGCGCCACGGACCAGAGCGCGGCCATCACCAGGAGCAGCAGCTTGGGCGACACCCGGTCCGCCGCCATGCCCACGACGATCGCGGAGACGGAGAAGAGCAGGAAGAACGCGCTGTTGGCGAGCCCGAACTGGGTGGCGCTCAGGTGCAGGTCGGCGCGGATCTCGTCGGCGGCGAGGCCGAGCACGGACTTGTCCGCGAAGTTGACCATCATGAAGACCACGAGGAGCGCGGTCACCGTCCATGCGCGGGCACTGCTGCCACGGGTGACCTCGACGTCCCCAGCGGGCTGCTGGGGCAGGGTCGGTGCCGCGGTCATGGGGCCTCCAGAAGGAAAGGGCAAGGGGGTGGATGGTCCGGCCCGCACCACAGCCGGCGGGCGGTGCGGGCCGGGCCCGTCTCGCGGGTTCTCAGGAGATCGGCACGCCGGCGACGGCGATGCGCTCCATCACGCGCCGCTGCGGGAAGTAGTCGTTGATCGCGTAGTGCTGGACGGCGATGTTGTCCCAGATCGCGATGGAGTCGGCCTCCCAGTGGAAGCGGATCTGGAACTCGGGGATGCGCGCCTGGAGCACGAGGTGGTCGAGCAGTTCGCGGCTCTCCTCGTCGGAGACGCCCTTGATGAAGCGGGTGAACGGCTCGTTGACGTACAGGGTCTTGCGGCCGCTGCGCGGGTGGCGGACCACGATGGGGTGCTCGACCTGCGGATACCGCTTGCGGAACGCGGCCTTCTGCTCCTCGCTCATCATGGCGCCCCAGCTGGCCTCCCAGTCGTGGACGGCCGTGAGGTTCTCGATGCGCTCCTTGACGTCGTCGTCGAGGTTGTCGTACGCGGCCGCCATGTCGCACCACATCGTGTCGCCGCCCGCGGAGGGCACCTCGACGGCGCGCAGGACCGAACCGAGCGCCGGGTTGGTCATGAACGAGTGGTCGCTGTGCCAGATGTTCTTCTTGCCGGAGACCTTGGCGTCCTTGCCGAGCCGGTTGACGCCGACCCGCTCCGTCTGGCCGAAGAACGGGTTGGGCTCCGGCGGGCCCCAGACCGCGGAGAGCGCGAGCTGGTGGTCGGGGGTGACGGCGGACTGCCCGCGGAAGAAGATCACCTTCCACTCGAGCAGGGCCTGGCGCAGCTCCTCGCCGAGCTCGTCGCCGATCGGCCGCGACAGGTCGACGCCGCTGAGGACGGCGCCGAAGTGCGGCGTGAGCGGGTTGATCCCGAAGTGCGTGTACTCGACCTGCTCGGCCCCCGGCGCGAGGCGCTCCAGGACACGAGGACCGTAGTGCATGAGGGGCTTGTCGATGATCGGCTTGGGGTCGATCGTGCTGCTCGCGATGTCCTGCACGGAGAGGGTCCTTCCAAGAGCAAACGCTTATTACGTAACCGGCAGTATCGATATTGAATCGCGGCGGGGCAAGGGGTCGGGACCCACGAGTTTCAGGAATGTTTCGCGGGGCCGGTGAGGCACCCCGCGGGCAGCACAAAAGCCGCACCCGGCCACAACTCGCCGGGTGCGCAGGGAAGATGACCGCGGGTCAGCGCACGACTACGCCCGTCACGGCCTGACGTCGACCGCCCTGCCGATCAGGTCCACCACGGACTCGACCAGCTCCCGCTCCGGCGCCCGCTGCTCGGCGACGAGCCGGAAGACGAGGGACGACGCGACAAGGGTCGTGACATCGGCGATCGGCGCGTCGGGCCGGACGTCGCCGCGCGCGATGCCGCGCTCCAGCACGTGCCGCGTCTCGCTCGTCACCCGCGTCACATACGCCGCGAACGCCTCGCGCCCCGCGCCCGCCTCCGCCGCCGCACTGATCACCCCGGCGAGCAGACGGCCGACGCCGGGCTGCCGGTAGGCGCGCACACGCTCCATGAGGACCGCGCGCAGCTCGGCCCTGAAGTCCCCCATGTCGGGCACCGTCAGCGTCCCGACGCGGGACTCGGCGGCGGCGATGATCAGGTCCTGCTTGGTGGGCCAGCGCCGGTACATGGCCGGCTTGCTCACCCCCGCGCGGGTCGCGACGGCGTCCATCGTCAGCGCGCCCATGCCCTGTTCCGCCACCAGCTCGACGACGGCCTCGAGCACGGCCTTGGTGACGTGCTCCTGACGCGGCCGACCCGGCCCCCTGCGCGCTTGCTGTACCTGCTCATCGGCCATGCCGAGACCCTACAGCCGTGCAGCTCAGGACAGTTCGGCCCGCAGCACATGCTTGGTGATCTTCCCGGAGGGCGTGCGCGGAAGGGTGTCACGCAGGATCAGCTCGCGCGGCACCTTGTAGCGGGCGATCCGCTCCTCCAGCCACGCCCGCGTCCCGGCCAGATCGAGCTCCGCGCCCTCGCGCGGCACGACGAAGGCCACCACGGTCTCGCCCCACTGCGGGTGCGGCCGGCCGACGACGGCGACGTCGAGCACGTCCGGGTGGCCCCGCAGCGCGCCCTCGACCTCCTGCGACGCGACGTTCTCGCCGCCGGTGATGATCACGTCCTTCATCCGGTCGACGAGCGTGACGTAGCCGTCCTCGTCGATCCGGCCGAGGTCACCGCTGCGGTACCAGTCACCGGCGAACACCTCGGCGGTCGCCGCCTCGTCGTCCAGGTAGCCGAGCATGCGGGTGTCGGTGCGCAGCCAGATCTCTCCGCTCTCGCCGGGCCCCGCGTCGCTCCCGTCGGGGCGTACGACGCGCAGGTCCACGCCCGGCATGCCGCCGCGCCCGATCGAGCCCGCCTTGTCCGCGTGCTCGGCCGGGGTGAGCGAGGCGCCCGCGGGCCCGGTCTCGCTCATCCCGTACACCTGCTGGAAGTTCTCGGTGCCGTACGCCTTCATCAGGCGGCGCACGGTGTCGGCGTCGAGCGGGCCCGCGCCGTAGAGCCAGGCGCGCACGGACGACACGTCATAGTCGGCGTGGTCCGGGACCGCCTGGATCGGGGCGATGAGCGCGATCGGGGCGCCGAACAGGGCGGTGACCCGCTCGCGCTGGATCGTCTCCAGCATGCCGCGGGGCTCGTACTCGCGCTGGAGCACGACGGTGCCGCCCGCGAAGAGCGTGCCGAGCGTCATATTGTTGAGCGGCGCCGCGTGCCAGATCGGCATGCAGATCAGGAAGCGCTCGTCACCGCGCATCGACATCGTCGCCGCGGAGTACGCGGCGGTCAGCGCGGCGGTGCGGTGCGAGTGGACGCAGCCCTTGGGCGTGCCCGAGGTGCCGGAGGTGTAGAGGATCTGCGCCACATCGCTGTCCGGACGGTCCTCGCCCTGCCACGGTTCGGCGGCGGCGACCAGCGCCTCGAAGGCGTCCGCCGGGCGCTCGGCCGCCGGGGTGTCCGGGTGGCTGATCAGCCAGCGCACGCCCGGGTCGGCGGCGGTCGCGCGCTCGCCGATCTCCGCGTCGACGAGGGCGGTCCGCGCCCCGCAGTGCTTCAGCTGGCGCGCCACCTCGTCCGTCTGGAGCTTGTGGTTGACGGGCACGAGGGTCGCGCCCAGGACCCAGGCGCCGAAGGCGGCGAAGAGGAAGGCCGGGGTGTTGTACGTCATCACGGCAAGGCGGTCACCGGGGCCGAGCCCGGCGTCCCGCAGCACGGTGGCGGCACACCGCGCGGCGTCCGCGAACTCCCGGTAGTTCCAACGCTGTTCGCGATAGACGACGGCTTCCTTCGTACTGCCCGAACGAACAGCGCTGTCCAGCAGGGCACTGAGGTGCATCACGTTCTCCTGACGGCCTGGCCGGTACGGACCGAGCCGGTGCGGACCGACCATGGCGGGAAACTCTGAATGATGGTTCACTGCTTGCATGGCCTACCGCAAGACCCCAGCCGAAATTCGCCGACTCGAAGCGGCGCGCGAGCACCTGATCACGTGCGCCACCTCCGTCGTCGCCGAAGTGGGCTGGGCGCAGGCGTCCGTGACGGCGGTCGCCGACGCCGCCGGGATCGCGGCCGGCTCGGTCTACCAGCACTTTCCTTCGAAGGCGGCGCTCGCGGTGGAGGTGTTCCGGCGGGCCGCGGCGCGGGAGGTGTCCGTGATCGACAAGGTGCTCCACGGCGACGGCGACCCGGTGCTGCGGCTGGGGCGCGGGGTGGAGATCTTCGCCCGGCGCGCCCTGGAGAACCGTGGCCTCGCCCACGCGCTGCTCGTCGCGCCCGCCGACCCCAAGGTCGGCGCCGAGCGCATCGACTACCGGCGCCGCTACCACACCCTGTTCGCCGAAGTGGTGCACGAGGGCATGGCGGCGGGCCTGCTGCCGAAGCAGAACGGCGAGATCACCGCGGCCGCGCTCACCGGCGCGATCGGCGAGGTCCTCGTCGACCCGCTCGCCGCCCACGACGAGGCCGCCACCGGCGAGCTGATCACCGAACTCACCGCCATGGCGCTGCGCTGCGCGGGCGCGCCGACCGCCTGACCCGTACTCATTGGAGGAGCCCCTCATGCACTCGAACCCCTCGGTGACGCACGAAGTGACCAACCAGGCGCCGCCGTTGACCGGCCACGACACCGCCGACGACCCGGTCCTCCTGGAGGGCGTACGCCGCGAGGGCGCCGAGTGGCACGTCGACGAGCTGCACCGCTTCGGCCGCTACGTGGGCAGCGAGGAGGCCCGCCTCTGGGCCGACCAGGCCAACCGGCACGAGCCCGAGCTGCGCACCCACGACCGCTACGGCAACCGGGTCGACGAGGTCGACTTCCACCCCTCGTACCACTCGCTGATGCGCGCCACGGTGGCCGCGGGCGCGGCGGGTTCCGCGTGGGCGGACGCGCGGCCGGGCGCGCACGTGGCCCGCGCGGGCACGTTCATGCTCGCCACGATGCTGGAGCAGGGCCACATGTGCCCGGTGTCCATGACGTACGCGGTGGTGCCCGCGCTGCGCCGCACACCCGAACTGGCCAAGGTCTACGAGCCGTTGCTCACCAGCGACGTCTACGACCCCGGGCTCCGCGCCCCCGCCGACAAGCGCGGTCTGCTCGCCGGGATGGGCATGACGGAGAAGCAGGGCGGCACGGATGTGCGCGCGAACACGACGGCCGCGGTCGAGCAGCAGGACGGCACGTGGCGGCTTCGCGGCCACAAGTGGTTCACGTCGGCGCCGATGAACGACGTGTTCCTGGTCCTCGCGCAGTCGCCGGGTGGGCTGAGCTGCTTCCTGGTTCCGCGTGTGCTGCCGGACGGCTCCCGCAACACGTTCCGGATCCAGCGCCTCAAGGACAAGCTCGGCAACCGGTCGAACGCGTCCAGCGAGCCGGAGTTCGACGACACGGTGGCGTGGCTCGTCGGGGACGAGGGCAAGGGGGTGCGCACCATCATCGACATGGTGACGATGACGCGCCTCGACTGTGTCCTCGGCTCGGCGGCGCACGTGCGGGAGTCGCTGGCCCAGGCCGCCCATCACGCCCGTCACCGGTCGGTGTTCGGGGCGAAGTTGGTCGACCAGCCGCTGATGCGGAACGTCCTCGCGGACCTGGCCCTGGAGTCGGAGGCGGCGACGACGCTGGGCCTGCGGCTGGCCGGCGCCGCGGATCGCGCCCAGCGCGGGGACGCGGGTGAGCGGGCGTTCCTTCGCCTGGCCACGGCGGTCGGCAAGTACTGGGTGTGCAAGCGGCAGCCGGTGGCGGTCGCGGAGGCGCTGGAATGCCTCGGTGGCAACGGTTATGACGAGGCGTCAGGCATGCCTCGCCTGTACCGGGAGGCTCCGCTCAACGGGATCTGGGAGGGCTCCGGGAACGTCAACGCGCTCGACATGCTGCGGGCGTTGACCCGGGAGCCGGAGTCGTTGGAGGCGTTCCGGGCGGAGGTGGAGGCGGCGGCCGGGGCGGATGTGCGTCTGGACGCGGCCTGGCGTGAGCTTCAGGCCGAGCTGGCCTCGCCGGAGGACGCGCAGATTCGTGCTCGCCGTGTCATCGAGCGGGCGGCGCTGGTCCTTCAGGGCTCGCTCCTGGTGCGGCACGCGCCTTCGGCGGTGGCCGACACCTTCTGCGCGACCCGCCTGGCCGGCGACCGGGGCTTGGCGTTCGGCACGCTCCCGCCTTCGACGGACTTCGCGAACCTCCTCTCCCGCCTCCCCGCCTGACCTCCCGCGAGCCCCGGGGCTCCGCCCCGGCCACTGGGTGGCGTCTGCGCCGCCTTGGGCAATCTGCCGTCTTGGGCGGCAGGGTGGGCAAGGCGGCAGCACGGTGCAGGGCCGCATCACGGCGGCCTCTGCCGCGGCGCCGCCGAAGCACCCGGCACTCGGCGCGCTCAGGACGTGTTCTTCACCTCGCACGTCGTGCCGCCCGCCGCGCACCAGTGGGTGCGGCCGCCCACCAGGTGGAGTTCCAGGTCCGCGTCGGACATGCCGTGCTTGTCGAGTGCGGAGCGCAGCGCCGTGGGCTCCGGCTGCGGCGGCAGGCCGAGGACGCCGATCACCACCACGCCCTGCCGCGCCTCCACCGACGCGATCTGCCACTTCCGCCCCGCCGCCCACTCCTCGGCGACCGGCCGCGCGTCCCTCGCGAGGATCCGGTCCTGCCACACCGACACCGTGCCCGTGGTGAGCGGCACCGCGATCAGCACCAGGAGCCCGACGACCGCCACCAACGTACGGCCGTGGAACTCCCCCACGTGGCGGTCGGACTCCAGGGCCGCGCCCCGGACCCCGTACACGAGGAACACCACGGTCCCGGTCGCCACGATCGCGGCGACGTTCGTGGCGAAGAGCAGCCCCGACTCGAACGCGTCGTGGAACCGGCCCACCGTGATCAGCAATCCCGTGACGGAGAGCGGCGGCACCAGCGAGATGGCGATCGCGACGCCCGGCAGCGTGTCGGAGATGTCCGCGCGGACCAGCGCGAACGCGCCCACCGTGCCCGTGGCGAGCGCGGCCAGCAGGTCGATGAGGCGGGGGCTGATCCGCGACGACACCTGCGAGTTCGACGCGAAGCCGTCGGGCGGCGCCACGGCCCATCCGAGCAGCATCCCGATCGCCACCACCGCCAGCGCCCCGCACAGAACGAGCAGCGCGCACCGCACGACCTGCGCCCGGTCCGCGAGGACCAGAGCGAGCGCGCTGCCGAGGATCGGCGTCATCAGCGGGGCGACGATCATCGCTCCGATGACCGTGGCCGTCGAGTCGCCCACCACACCGGCGGCCGCGATCACCGCCGCCAGCACCAACAGACCCCAGAACCGGGTCGAGCTGGGACTCTTCCACGAGCGCTCGATGAACAGGGTGTCCGTCATGCGCCCGACCGTGGCCGCGTCGACCTGCCCCATCGCCCTCACCGTCCCCTGCCCCCGCCCTCAGACCGCGGTCGGCGTGGGCGGAGTGCCCGCCGTCGCGTCCGGCCCGTCCCCGTCGCCCTCCGCCGCCAGGAACTCGACCAGGGCCAGCAGGAACAGCAGGCACAGCGCGATCCCGACGACCACCCAGCCGGTCGGGTACGACCACAGCACGTAGACGACGAGCGCGCCCGCGAGCAGGATCCAGACGATCCACTTCCGGTGGTGCCGCACGAACGGCCCGACAGGCCCGGAGCGGAACCCGGCCCGGTCCGCGGTGAGCCGCGCGCCGTCGATTCCGGAGACCCACAGCCCGCGCACGAGACCCGCCCGCTTCCCCCGCCCGGTGAGCCACGCGGCGAGCGCGACGACGACGCCGAGCGCGACGACCATCCGGACCATGGTGAACAGGAAGTGCGTCATGGTGTCGTAGACCGCGGCGGCCGCGTCCTGCGAGACGTTCGCCGGCAGCCGGTCGAGGTAGATCACGCGGAAGACGCGGAGCCCGATGCCGAGCAGACCGCAGCTCACGGCGACCGCGAGCGCGGTGGCCACGAGCGACCTGCGGCGGCGTACGGAGAGCAGCACGCCCGCGGCGACGAGGACGAGGGCGATGACAGGCAGCCAGTTGCCCATCACCTGAAGCAGCCGCATGTACGTCTTGACCTTGCCGATGTTGTCGTTCGTGACGAGCGTGAGGTCGGTGTGGACCTCCGGGATCCGGCCGGCGACGGTGAGCCCGGAGTCGACGAGACGCTGCTTGACCTGCTCGACGACCGGGCCCAGGTCGAGGGTGACGGTGTCTCCGCCCTCCAGCTTGACCGCCCCGCCGCCGCTGCCGGTCAGCGCCTTGTCGAGGGCGCTGTGGGCCTTGCGGTTGGTCTGCTTCCAGATGTTCTCGAAGGCGTCGGAGGCGACGACCCCCTGCGCCTTGTCCTGGACGAAGCTGCGGACCGCGCCTTCGAGGGAGTCGCCCAGCTTGCCCAGAGACTTCTGCACGAGCGGCCGGTCGTCGCCCGGCACCTCGGAGAGCAGGGTCTTCAGGTCGATCCGCTGCATGATCGCGTTCGTGGCGCGGTTCGCGACGGCCTTCTGGATGTCGGGGTTCGAGGCGAGCGGGCCGACGGTGTCGACATAGCGGTCGGTGTCACCGACCTCGTCGGCCGCCCAGGACGCGACGATGCCGAGCGGCGCGAGGACGCAGCCGATCACGATGAGCACGACGGCGAGGAACGACCGCCCCCGGTGGCGCCCCGCGCCCCCGCGCCCGGCCTCAAGCTCGGCCACCCGCCCTCGCAGCCGCGCGAGTTCGGCCTGCTCGGCAGGCCCCATGGGCGCCGTCTCCTCCGCCACCGCTGCCTCCTAGTCGACGCGCGAGCGCGCGCTGTTTTGAATGCAAGGGGAACCGCTGCGGCGCCGTCGGGCGAGGCGAAAGGCGCCAGCCGAGTGACGAAGTCCCCGGCCGCGACCGGGAATACGAGCGGAATACGAGCCATCGATGCCGAAATGCGGGAGGAGAAAAGGCGGGTGATACTGCACCGAACATCGGCCGCGCCGGAAAGAGGAAATCATGGACGACTATCCGCTGCTGGACCTCTTCCTCACCATGCTGTTCCTCTTCCTCTGGGTCATGTGGCTGTTCCTGCTGTTCAGGATCGTCATGGACATCTTCCGCGACGACTCGCTGACCGGCTGGAGCAAGGCCGGCTGGCTCTTTCTCTGCATCGTGCTGCCGTACATCGGCGTGCTGATCTACGTCATCGCGCGTGGCAACGGAATGGGCCGACGGGACGCCGACCGGGCCAAGCAGGCCGAATCCAGGTTCCAGGACTACATCCGAAAGGCCGCCGGGGAACCGGGCGGCGCGGCCGGTGGAACCAGTGACACCGAGGAATTGGCCCGGCTCGCCGGACTCCACAGGTCCGGCGCGCTCACCGACGAGGAATTCGAAAAGGCGAAGACCAAACTGCTCGCCTGACCCGACCGCAACCGGAAACCCAACCGGAAAGCCTCATCGTGGAACCCAAGAACTCGCCCTATGGGCCGTCCTACAGCCAGTACGAGCAGTACGGGCAGCCGCCGCCCTACGGGCAGCCCGAACCGGCGTACCCGCCCGAGCCGCAGCCCCGCCTCGACGCCGGGAAGCTGTGGGCGGGCGGGCTGATGACCGCCGTGATCGCCGCGCTCACGGCGGTCGTCGCCCTCCTCCTCGTACGAGGTGTGCTCGGCGTCCCCGTGTTCGCTCCGCAGGGCGCGGGCCTGATGGGCAACGCGACGACCGGGGCGCTCGCGGGCGGCGCGGCGATGGCGGCGCTCGCCGCGACCGTCCTCCTCCACCTGCTGATCGTGGCGACCCCGCGGCCCGAGCGCTTCTTCACCTGGATCATCGGCCTCGCGACCGCGGTCATGGTGCTCCTGCCGTTCACCACCGGCCTCACCTGGCAGGCGAAGCTGGGCACCGCCGGGGTGTACCTCGTCATCGGCATCGCCATCGGTTCCCTGCTGTCCTCGGTGGCCAGGGGCGCGGTGCGCCGCTCCTGAGCCGTGCGGCGGAAAATGCGTGGGCCCGGGAGGCGGGCCGCGTTATCCTCGGCCCCATGAACGTCATGCGCAGGAGCCTCACCACCGCAGCCGCGCGAGCGACCAGCTCGCCGGTTGCCGCCGCCTGACGTACCCGTCTCATCCACCGGCGACCGGAAACGGCCGCCGGTGTTCTGTTGTCCCACCTGATTTCTCCGAGCCCCGCCCGGCCGCTTCCGGTGCCTCCCGCCCGCATCACGCGAAGGAGTCACCCCATGCGCAGCGACGACGTCATCCGCACGTTCACCGAGTTCTACGAGGACCGCGGCCACCGCCGGATCACCGGCTCGACCTTGCTGTCACCGCCCGGCGACCCGGTCCTGTTCACCACCTCCGGGATGCACCCGCTCACCCCGTACCTGGAGGGCCGCCCGCATCCGCTCGGCCGGCGGCTCGTCAACGTACAGCGGTGTCTGCGGACCACGGACCTGGAGGAGGTCGGCGATCCCACGCATCTGACGGTCTTCG
Organism: Streptomyces fractus; assembly: GCF_049844455.1. Taxonomy (NCBI): domain Bacteria; kingdom Bacillati; phylum Actinomycetota; class Actinomycetes; order Kitasatosporales; family Streptomycetaceae; genus Streptomyces; species Streptomyces fractus. The sequence goes on from NZ_JBMYHI010000002.1 coordinate 2,469,712, forward strand.
AGATGCTCGGCACCTGGTCGCTCGGCGACTACGAGGGGCCGCGGAGCCTGGAGTGGGGGTACGAGCTGCTCACCGAGGGCTTCGGCATCGATCCGCGGATGCTGTACGTGACCGTGTTCGGCGGCGACGGGCAGACCGGGCCCGACACCGGTTCGCGGGAGGTGTGGGAGCGGTACGGGGTTCCGGTCGAGGAGACCGTGGAGGACAACTGGTGGGACAACGGGCCGACGGGGCCGTGCGGTCCCGACTCGGAGATCTTCCTGTGGACCGGGGACACCCCGCCGGAGTCGACGCCGACCGGGGACGAGCGCTGGGTGGAGGTGTGGAACCACGTGACGATGCGTTACCGGCGTCTGGACGGCGGCGAGTTGGTGCCGCTCCCGCAGCGCAACGTCGACACCGGCCTCGGTCTGGAGCGGCTGTCCACGCTGCTCCAGGGCAGGACGTCCGTCTTCGAGTGCGACGTCTTCGATCCGTGGCGGGAGCTGCTTCCGGGCCTGTGGCCGCTGGACGAGCCGTCGTTCCGGGTGGTCGGCGACCATCTGCGCTCGTCCGTCGTGGTCGTCGGCGACGGGGTGCGGCCGTCGAACACCGGGCGCGGCTACGTGCTGCGGCGGCTGATCCGGCGAGTGCTGACCGTGCTGCGCCGCGAGGATCCGACTCGCACGCTCGGGGACCTGCCGGTCGAGCTGATCCGGCACACCCTGGACCACTTCCGCCAGGACGTCGACCCTTCGCACGTCCGCCAGGTGCTGCTCGACGAGGAGCTGAGCTTCGACCGGCTCCTGGAGCGCGGCAGAAAGGTGCTGTCCCGGCCGCGGTTCCAGGGCCCGCTGGACGAGGACGACCTGCACTTCCTGCACGACACGCACGGCCTGCCGCGCGAGCTGGTCCGGAGCCTGCGGGAGTAGTAGGCGCGAAGGGGCTGCCGGGGCCGGCGGATCCGCTAGACCGGCAGCCCCTTCGGTTCCTTGACGCGCTTCATGATGATCTGCGAGTTCACCTCGGTGACCCCGTCGAGCGCGGTGAGCCGCTCGATCCACAGGCGTTCGTACGCGGCGAGGTCGGCGACCGCGATGCGCAGCAGACAGCCGGGGCTGCCGAAGAGCCGGTACGCCTCGATGACGTCGGGGATGTCCTGGAGCGCGTGCTCGAACGCCTCGACGGAGGCGCGATCGCGGCGCACCTCGATGGAGACGAGGACCTCGAAGCCGCGGCCGACGGCGTCCGGGTCGACGATCGCGCGGTAGCCCTGGATGACGCCGTCCTTCTCCAGCTGCCGCACGCGGCGCATGCACGGGGACGGGCTGAGGCCGACGCGGGCGGCCAGGTCCTGATTGCTCAGGCGGCCGTCCTCCTGGAGCTCGCGCAAGATATGCAGGTCGATCCGGTCCATGGCGCAATCATGCACCACGCTTTTCGCGATCATCGGCCAGGATTCGCAATCCGATTGCGCAGATCGCGATTTATCCTTGCTATAGATCGAACATACGCTCCCCACGCGCGCGGGGGCACCGACTATTCGCGAGGCAGGTCACATGGCACGCATCACCCTCATCAGCACTGGCGGCACCATAGCCAGCCGCTGGCAGGGCACCGGGTACGCCGCCGACGCCGGCGGGGACACGGTGCTGGCGTCGGCCGCGCTGCCGGAGGGCGTCGAGGTGACCGTCGTCGACCTGTTCAACGTGAACAGCTCGCGGATGACGACGGAGCTTCAGCTGACGCTGCTGCGCACCGTGCGCGAGGTGCTCGCCGACCCGGCCGTCGACGGCATCGTGGTCACGCACGGCACGGACACCCTGGAGGAGTCCGCGTTCCTGCTCGACCTGCACCACGACGACCCGCGCCCGGTCGTCTTCACCGGCGCCCAGAAGCCGCTCGGCCAGGCCGAGGGCGACGGCCCGGGGAACATGTACGACGCGTTGCAGGTCGCCGCGAACGTCCGGGACATGGGCGTGCTCGTCGCCTTCGACGGGAAGGTGCACGCGGCCCGCGGCACCGTGAAGACCCAGACCCTCGCGGCCGACGCCTTCGCCGACCCGTCCGCGGGACCGCTCGGCCGGCTCGGCTTCGGCCGCGTCGACATCCGCCACAAGCCGAGCCGCCCGGCCCCGCTGCCGGAGCCGGGGGCCGGCGCCGCGACATCGCGGATCCCGCGCGTCGACATCGTCATGCACCACAGCGACGCCGACGCCACGCTCTTCGAGGCGGCCGTCGCCGCGGGCGCGCGCGGCATCGTGCTCGTCGCCACGGGCGCGGGGAACGCGACGCCGGAGCTGGTCGACGCGGTGTCCTCGGCCGTACGCCGCGGAGTCCTCGTCGCCGTTTCTACGCGCGTATCCGCGGGGCCCCTCGCCGAGATCTACACCGGGGGCGGAGCCGTCGACCTGGTCGCCGCGGGCGCCGTGCTCAGCGGCACACTGCGCGCGGGCCAGACCCGGATCGCGGTCCTGGCCGCACTCCTCGCGGACGTCACCCCCGCCGCCCGGCCGGACCTGCTGCGCCGGCTCATCGACGCGCCGGGCACGGGCGCGGCCGCCGGTGGGCAGGCGGCCGCGTAACCGGGATCAGAACTCCACGGCCTCTTCGTTGGGCGCGAGGCTGTCCATGAACGAGCTGACCGAGAACACGGCCCGGCCCGCGCCGGCCGGACCGTATCCGGGAGGCGACGAGAGGCCGTACTCGTCCATGGTCGAGCGGTAGGCGTCGAGCAGCCGGATGTGGTACTCCAGCGGCGCGCCGTTCGGGTTCTCCTTGCCGAGCGGCGTCGTCGGCTCGGGGCACCACGTGGTGAAGCGGGGCGTGATGCCGTTCGACATGAAGAAGCGCAGGCCCTCGGTGGTGGAGGCGATGGCCTCGTCGACCGTCTTGAAGCCGAACGGCTCGGCCATCTCGACGCCCGCCACGAAGTTCGGGATCACGTTGCGCGCGCCGAAGACCTCGCGCGAGTCGAGGATCCGCTTGTGCCACTCGTCGCGGCCGACGTAGCGCTCCTTGCCGGGGCAGTACATCTTGAACAGGTACTCGTCCCACACCTCGAAGTTGGGGTGGTAGATCTGCACGCCGTAGTCCTTGAAGCGCTGCACATCGTCCTTGGGCAGCGCCTGGGCGACGACCTTGCCGATCCAGCGGTCCGGGAAGTACTCCTCGATGGCCTTGGCGTACCGCCCGTAGAAGTCCGCCTCGTCCAGGCCCTGGACCTTCGTCGTGATCGCGCCGCCGGTGAGCGTGTACGCCTTCGACGCCTTCGCGGTGTCGTACTTGTCGATGATCTCGAGGGCCTCGAGGACCTCGTCGACGTCCTTCACGCCCGTGTACGGGCGTCCGGCGGCCTTGTGCTGGCGCCAGTTGTGGTTGATGTCGCAGTACTGGCACTCCTCCTTGGCGCCGAAGTACTGGCAGACCCGGAACGCGGTCAGGTAGATCAGGTAGCCCCACTGGATCGTCGGGGCCACCTCCATGACCGACTTCCCGTTGGAGAGCTTGTGCCGGTAGTACTCCGGCATCGGCGGCACGCCCACGTCGGAGATGCGCTTGCCGTCGAGGTAGAGGCCGAGCATGCCGTCCTCGTTCGCCGCCACACGGTACGGCGACGAGGGGTTCACGCGGACCGAGACGACCGTGCGGCGCAGGTCGTAGGGGCCGCCGGTGAGGACGATCTCCTCGGGCGGGCGGCGCAGCGCGGCCTCGCCCAGCTCGGGGAGCGTGCCGTGGTCGAAGGAGAAGATGAAGTACGACTTCGGCTTGACTTCGCCGTCCTCGTTGTCACTCAGTGCCGACGCGTCGAAGGCGACGCCGCCGCGCAGCAGGTCCTCCTTGAAGACCGCTTCCTTCGGAACGTGCGGGAAGCGCTCCATCAGGTCCTCTACCAGCGCCGTACGGCTCTGCATCCCGTTACTCCTCGACCCTCTGCTGTTCTACGGTTCGGCTCCTCACGGTACGCCCCGGCCGGGCCGGTCAGCCTTGCCGGGTCCCCGCACGGGCGACGATGTGGGCGGGCGCGGTGATGCCGGTGGGCAGCAGCGGATCGGCCGTGGGGGCGCCCCAGCGGGCGTTCAGCGGCAGGGTCCCGGCCCAGAGCCCGAGCGCGGCGTCGGCCGATTCCCCGTCGTCGGGCGCGCCGGAGCGGATCTTCACGGAGGCCTCTTCGAGGGAGAGCGCGAGGAGCGTGGTGGCGGCGAGCTCCTTGCGGTTCGGCCGGCGCGCGTACGTCCACTGGCCGGGCGTCGCGTGCTCGGTGAGGCGCCGCAGGCCCTCCAGCTTCTCGTCCTCGTCGGTTATCGCGCGCGGCACGCCGTGCACCATGGCGCTGCGGTAGTTCACCCCGTGCTCGAAGACGGAGCGGGCGAGGACGAGGCCGTCGACGTGGGTCACCGTCACGCACACCGGCGCGCCCGGGTCGGCCGCGAGGCTGCGGCTGGCCACCGACCCGTGCACGTACAGCCACCGCTCGTCACGCCCGTAGACGGTCGGTACGACGACGGGGGCGCCGTCGACCACGACCCCGAGATGGCACACGAAGCCCGCGTCGAGGATCGCCTCCAGGTCGGCGCGGTCGGTGCTGCCCTGCTCCCGCATTCGCCTGTGCGTGGTCCGCTCGTTCCGCGGGAGGATGCGTGGCAGGTCGGTGTACGTCATGCGCGAACACGCTACTCCGGGGTGATCACGGGCAGTTCACCGGTGCCGTCGATCAAGCCCCGCCGGCGATTGAGGCGCGGGGTCCGGGGCGGAGCCCCGTGGCGTGATGCAATCGCCGCACTCACCCGACTGCGAGAAAGGCATCCCGTGCCTCCGATAACCAACTGGGCCCGCAACATCACGTTCGCCGCAGGCCGGCTGCACCGCCCGACCACCGTCGACGAGCTGCGGGCGGCCGTCGCCAAGAGCGGGCACATACGGGTCCTCGGCAGCGGCCACTCGTTCAACCGGATCGCCGACGTGGACACGGACCGCGACGCGGCCCTCGTGTCGCTGGGCGCGCTGCCGAGCCGTATCGACGTCGACACCGCGGACCGCACCGTCCGGGTGGGCGGTGGTGTGCGCTACGCCGAACTGGCCGCCGCCCTGCACGCGCAGGGGCTCGCGCTGCCCAACATGGCCTCGCTGCCGCACATCTCCGTCGCCGGTTCGGTGGCCACCGGCACGCACGGCTCGGGCAACGGCAACCGGTCGCTGGCCGAGGCCGTGCGGGCCGTGGAGATCCTGACCGCGGACGGGGAACCGGTCACGCTCGCGCGCGGCGACGCCGGTTTCGAGGGGGCGGTCGTGTCGCTCGGCGCGCTCGGTGTGGTGCTGTCCTTGACGCTGGACGTGGAGCCGACCTTCGATGTCGCGCAGCACGTCTTCCGTGAACTCCCCTTCCAGGAACTGGACTTCGCGGCCGTGTCGTCGGCCGCGTACAGCGTGAGCCTGTTCACCGACTGGCGCGGGCCGCGCTTCGACCAGGTGTGGGTGAAGCGGCGGATGCCGGACGCGCTGCACTTCCCGTGGGCCGAGGCCGCCGTCGAGGCGCAGCACCCGGTGCCGGGGATGTCGGCCGTGCACTGCACCGAGCAGTTCGGCGTGCCGGGGCCCTGGCACGAGCGGCTTCCGCACTTCCGGGCCGAGTTCACGCCCAGCAACGGCGACGAGTTGCAGTCGGAGTACCTGCTGCCGCGCGAGCACGCCGTCGCCGCGATGCACGCGCTCGATGCCGTACGGGACCGGATCGCGCCCGTGTTGCAGGTGTGCGAGGTGCGGACCGTCGCCGCGGACACGCAGTGGCTGAGTCCGGCGTACGGCCGGGACACGGTCGCGTTCCACTTCACGTGGGTGGCGGAAACGGAGCGGGTCCTCCCGGTCGTCTCGCTGGTGGAGGACCGGCTGCGGGAGTTCGAGGCGCGGCCGCACTGGGGGAAGGTGTTCACGGCGGACCCGGCGCGCGTCGCCGACCTGTACCCCCGGGCGGCGGACTTCGTGGCGCTGGCCGAACGGCTGGACCCGGAGGGGAAGTTCAGCAACGCGTTCGTGCGGAGGCTGCTTCCGCGCGGTGCGTGACGCGGCCGCGGCAGGCTTCGAAAGGCTTCAGGAAGAGCTTGGGGAAACTTCGGGAAACTTCAGGAGACCCTTTCTCCAACCCCTTGTCGAAGTCCGTCCGGCGCTCCTAGCCTGACGGCATGAAGCGCACGTCCCGTGACATACGGACGGCGAACCGGTACGAGGTGCTGCGCCGCTGCCTCGACCGGCCAGCCGTCTCCCGGCAGGAGCTGGCCGCGGAGACCGGCCTCAGCTCGGCGACGGTCGCCACGCTCGTCGGCGAGCTGCTCGACCTGGGCGTCCTGGTCACCGGCGGCTTCGTGGACTCCGCCGGCGGGCGTCCGCGCGGCCTCGTCTCCGTCGACGCGGAGCACGGTTCCCTCGTCGGCGTGGACGTCGCGGAGACGTATGTGCACGCCGAGCTGTTCGACCTGAACCTGCGGTCCGTCGCCCGCGCCGACCGCCGACTGCGGCCCGGCGCGCACGAACCCGAGCACGTGGCCTCCGTCATCGCGGGCGCGGTCCGGGCCGTGCTCGACGCGAACTCCGGCGGTCCCGTGCTCGGCGCCGGCGTCTGCATGCCGGGCCTTGTCGACCGGCAGGGCGGCATCAGCGTGTACGCCCCGAACTGGGGCTGGCACGAGGCCGTACCGCTGCGCGAACTCCTCGCCCGGCACCTCGACGTACCCCTCTACCTGGACAATCCGCTGCGCGCCGGCACGGTTGCCGAGCTGTGGTTCGGCGCGGCGCGCGGCCGGGACGACGCGGTCGTGGTCAACCTCGGCACGGGCGTCGGCGCGGGCCTCGCGCTCGGCGGCACGCTGCACCGGGGTGTCACCAACAGCGCGGGCGAGTGGGGGCACACCACGCTCGTGCTCGACGGGCGGCCATGCCATTGCGGTGACCGGGGGTGCGTGGAGGCGTATGTGGGGGCGCCGGGCATCATGCGCAACCTGCGGGAGCTGCACCCCGGTTCGCCGCTGCTCCACCCCGACGACCAGACCGCCACGATCGAGGCGATCGGCCGTGCGGCCGTGGAGGGTTCGGCGGAGGCGCTCGATGTGGTGCGGGAGACCGCGCGGCATCTCGGGCCCGCCGTCGCCGATCTCGTCAATCTGCTCAACCCTGAGGTCGTCGTGCTCAGTAGTTGGGTCGCGGGCGCGCTCGGCGGGCCTCTCCTGACCGAGGTCCGCCGGGCCGTCGCCCGGCATGCGCTGGCGGGGCCGTTCGCCGCGGCGGACATCGTCCTTTCGCCGATACCTACGGATCCGGTGAGCCTTGGCGCGGCGACGTTCGCGCTGGAGGGGTTCGTGGGCCGCAACGGGGTTGACGCCTCGGGGCTCCGCCCCGGACCCTGCGGGCTCGCGTCCAAGAGCGGGGCTTGATTCTGCCGATCTCGACGTAAGGAATCGCTATGTCCACGTCCATCGCCTACGTAACCGATCCCTCTCCGGGCACCGGCGCTCTCCCGCCCCGCGCCTGGTCCGCCACGTCGTCCGCCAACTCGCTCTCACTCAATGGCACTTGGAGCTTCCGGCTGGCCGCGCGGGCCGACGCGCACGACGAGTCCTTCGCCTCGCCGGGGTACGACGCCGACGGCTGGAGCGACGTGTCCGTTCCCGGGCACTGGGTGATGCAGGGGCACGGTGCGCCCGCCTACACGAACGTGCTGTACCCGTTCCCCGTCGACCCGCCGCGCGTCCCCGACGAGAACCCGACCGGGGACCACCTCCGCGTCTTCGATCTGCCGGGTGACTGGCCCGGTGACGGCTCGGCCGTGGTCCGCTTCGACGGGGTCGAGTCCTGCGCGAGGGTGTGGCTGAACGGCACGGAGCTCGGCGAGTTCAAGGGGAGCCGGCTGCCGCACGAGTTCGAGGTCGGCCACCTCCTCTCCCCCACCGGCAACGTGCTCGCGGTCCGCGTGCACCAGTGGTCCGCGGGCTCCTACCTGGAGGACCAGGACCAGTGGTGGCTGCCCGGCATCTTCCGCGACGTGACGCTCCTGCACCGCCCCGCCGGCGGCATCCGGGACTTCTTCACGCACGCCTCGTACGACCACACCACCGGCCTCGGCACGCTGCGTGTCGACAGCGAGGTGGCAGGGCGGATCACCGTGCCCGAGCTGGGAGTTGACGCCGCCACCGGGGAGTCGGTGACCGTCGCCGTCGAGCCGTGGACGGCCGAGACGCCGCGGCTGTACGACGGCGAGCTCGCGACGGCCGGTGAGCGGGTGCCGCTGCGGATCGGCTTCCGGACCGTAGAGCTGTCGGACGGGCTGATCAAGGTCAATGGCACGCCGATCCTCTTCAAGGGCGTCAACCGGCACGAGTGGCACCCGGAGCTCGGCCGCGCGCTCGACCTCGACACGATGCGCCGCGACGTCGAGTTGATGAAGTCCCACAACATCAACGCGGTCCGCACCTCCCACTACCCGCCGCACCCCGCGTTCCTCTCCCTCTGCGACGAGTACGGCCTGTGGGTCATCGACGAGTGCGACCTGGAGACCCACGGCTTCGTCGAGCAGGGCTGGCGCGACAACCCGGTCGACGACGAGCGCTGGACCCCCGCCCTGCTCGACCGGGCGGCCCGCATGGTCGAGCGCGACAAGAACCATCCGTCCATCGTCCTGTGGTCCCTCGGCAACGAGGCGGGCACCGGGCGCGGCCTGACCGCGATGGCCGAGTGGATCCGCGCCCGCGACCCGGAGCGCCTCGTCCACTACGAGGGCGACATCAACTGCCGTGACACCGACGTCTATTCACGCATGTACGCCGATCACGCCGAGGTCGAGCGGATCGGCCAGGGTCTCGACGGCGGTCCTTCGCGGCGGCGGGCGCTGCCCTTCATCCAGTGCGAGTACGCGCACGCCATGGGCAACGGACCGGGTGGACTCGCCGACTACCAGCGGCTGTTCGAGAAGTACGACCGGCTACAGGGCGCGTTCGTCTGGGAGTGGATCGACCACGGGATCGCCGACGAGCGCTACGGGTACGCGTACGGCGGCGACTTCGGCGAGGAACTGCACGACGGGAACTTCGTCTGCGACGGGCTGCTGTTCCCGGACCGGACGCCGTCGCCGGGTCTCGTCGAGTTCAAGAAGGTGATCGAGCCGGTACGGATCGCCGTCGACGGGGACGCCGGAGCGGTGCGCGTCACCAACCGGTACGACTTCCGCGACCTGTCGCACCTCTCCTTCGACTGGGCGTACGAGGTGGAGGGTGAGGCCGTGGAGCGCGGCACGCTCACCGTGCCGCCGCTCACCCCCGGCGAGTCCGCCGACGTGAAGCTGTCGGCGCCCGCGGCGGGCGACGGGTACTGGACGGTCCGGGCCGTGGACGGCGAGGGCCTGGAGGTGGCGTGGGGGCAGAGCGTCCCGACACCGCGAAAGTCCGCTGTGGACACGGCAGTTGGCGCACGCCCGAACACCGCCGGGGATGTGCTCGCGCTCGGTCCGGCCACCTTCGACGCCCGCACGGGGGCCCTGCGCACGATCGGCGACGTGACACTCGCCTCCGCTCCCCGCCTCGACGTGTGGCGGGCCCCCACGGACAACGACGACGGCGCGAGCTGGCAGAACGACGAGCGGCTCGGGTTGCTGTGGCGGAAGTTCGGACTGCACCGCATGCAACACCGCGTGGATGGCGTGGAGTTGGGCGCCGACGCACTGACGGTCCACACGCGCGTCTCCCCTGCCAGCCGGGACATCGGGCTGCGCGCGAGCTACCGCTGGACGGCCGACGAGCGGCGGCTGCGACTGACCGTGTCCGTCACCCCGGAGGGCGACTGGCGGCTCCCGCTGCCCCGACTCGGCGTACAACTCGGGCTCCCTGTAGGGGACTTGGCTGTGCGCTGGTTCGGCGGCGGGCCCGGCGAGGCGTACCCGGACACGCGCGAAGCCTCGCGGCTCGGCCGCTGGGAGTCGGACGTGGCCGCGCTGCACACCCCGTACGTGCGCCCGCAGGAGAACGGGGCACGGGCCGACGTCCGCTGGGCGGAACTCGGCGGCCTGCGCATCGAGGGCGAGCCCGCCTACTCCCTCACGGCCCGCCGCTGGACGACGCAGCAACTCGACGCGGCGACCCACCGCACGGACCTGACACCCGGCGACACACTGCGGGTGCACCTCGACCACGCCCACCAGGGCATCGGCACGCAGTCGTGCGGCCCCGGCGTCCTCCCCCAGTACCGGCTGACGCCCGAGCCCGCCGAATTCACCTTCACCTTCGAGCAGTTGACGTAACCCGACGCACCCTGCCGGTGTCGGCCGAGGCGGCGGTCCCGTCGCCGCCCCGGCCGACTCGACGACCGCCCTGGGGGGCAGGGGCGAAAAGCGGCCGCCGTGCACGAGGGTCGCCACCGGGGTCGGAAAGGTTGCCGCGGGCGGCGGATTTCCCGCCGCCCGCCGCCCGCGGCCCCGTCACCCGGCGCACACGTCACATGAGGCGTTCCGTCAGGAAGGCCACCACCCGCTCCCGCGCCGCGAAGGCCGCGTGGTCCGGCGTCTCGCGGACCTCCTCGGTGAGCACGGCGTGCGCGCCGCGCCCGAAGCCGTCCGGATTGCCGGGCGACGAATCCAGCTCGATGACCTCGAACGCGTCGCCGAGGTGGGCCCGCAGTGTCGCGAAGCGTTCGCGGGCCGCGACCTTGTCCTCGCTGAAGCGCAGGCCGAGGAGGCACAGGCCGGACTTCTCGGTGCGGTCGACGACCGCCGCGAGTTCCGCGCGCGAGACGCCGGGGTCCGCGCGCCGCCGCGCGGAGGCGGGCAGCGGCACCGACGGCTGGGAGAGGACCGGGGCGACGACCGCCTCCTCCACGGCCGCCGCCAGCGCGAACCCGCCGCTGAAACAGAGCCCGATGACGCCGACGCCGGGGCCCGGCGTCCGGTCGTCGAGATCGCGGGCGAGGGCACGTACGTAGTCGGCGACGGGGCGGCGCACGTCCGTGGCCAACGCGCGGAACTCCGCCGAGACACAGATCCGGACCATCCCCCGCATCGCGTACGCCATGCTCGCCTCGCGACCCGGCGTGCCGAGCAGCGACGGGATCGCGACGTGGAAGCCGCGCTCCACCAAGTGGTCGGCGAGGCCGAGGACTTCGGGCGTGATGCCGGGTATCTCGGGGAGCAGGACGACGCCGGGGCCCGCCCCCTTCTCGTAGACGTCGTGGGTGCGGCCCGCCGCCGTGAACGGCGTGGGCAGCCAGCTTTCCAGGGCGGCGCGAGGGGCGGGCATGGGGCCTCCGGTGGTCCGACGTGACGGCACTTCGGGGAGCCGCGAGGGCTCCAGGTGGCACGCCGCCGATCGTGCCGCATCCAACGGGTCCACCGGAAGCGGCTCCACCCCACGGGCCCCGCCGCGCACCGCCCCGGCCCGGTTGACATCATGGAGAGGTGAATTTCCGGTCGATCTACAGTCATGGTTTCGCGCGCGTGGCCGCGTGCACCGGCCACGCCGCCATCGCCGACCCGCGCACCAACGCGGAGGCCGTCCTGCGTCAGGGCCGCCGCTGTGCGGAGGACGGGGTCGCCGTCGCCCTCTTCCCCGAGATGGGGCTGTGCGGCTACTCCATCGAGGACCTGGTGCTCCAGGACCCGGTGCTCGACGAGGTGGAGGAGGCGCTCGCCGACATCGTCACGGGCTCCGCCGACCTCCTGCCGGTCCTCGTGGTCGGCGCGCCGCTGCGGCACCGCAACCGCATCTACAACTGCGCGGTCGTCGTGCACCGCGGCCGGATCCTCGGCGTGGCGCCCAAGTCGTACCTCCCCACCTACCGGGAGTTCTACGAGAAGCGCCAGATCGCGGCGGGCGACGACGAGCGCGGCGGCACGATCCGGGTCGGGGGCACGGAGGTCCCCTTCGGCACGGACCTCCTCTTCGCGGCCGAGGACGTGCCGGGACTGGTCCTGCACGCGGAGATCTGCGAGGACATGTGGGTCCCGGTGCCGCCCAGCGCGGAGGCCGCCCTCGCCGGCGCGACGGTTCTCCTGAACCTCTCCGGCAGCCCCATCACGGTCGGCCGCGCCGAGGACCGCAAGCTGCTGTGCCGCTCCGCGTCGGCCCGCTGCCTGAGCGCGTACGTGTACGCGGCGGCGGGAGCGGGAGAGTCGACGACCGACCTCTCGTGGGACGGCCAGACGATGATCTACGAGAACGGGGTGCTGCTCGCCGAGACGGACCGCTTCCCGCTCGGTGACCAGCACGCGGTCGCCGACGTCGACCTCGACCTGCTGCGCCAGGAGCGCCAGCGGATGGGCACGTTCGACGACAACCGCCGCACGCACGCCGCGCGCACCGGTGACTTCCGCCGTGTGGACTTCCACCTGGACCCGCCCACGAGCACCGACCTGGGCCTCAAGCGCCGCGTCGAGCGCTACCCGTTCGTCCCGGCCGACGCCGAGCGCCTCGCGCAGGACTGCTACGAGGCGTACAACATCCAGGTCTCGGGCCTGGTGCAGCGGCTCGGCGCGATCGGCGGCCCCAAGATCGTCATCGGCGTCTCGGGCGGCCTCGACTCGACGCACGCCTTGATCGTCGCGGCCCGCGCGATGGACCGGGCGGGCCGGCCGCGCACCGACATCCTGGCCTTCACGATGCCGGGCTTCGCCACGGGCGAGCACACCAAGTCGAACGCGCACGCCCTCATGAAGTCGCTCGGCGTCACGGCCGCCGAACTGGACATCACGGACACGGCCCGCCTGATGCTCAAGGAGATGGACCACCCGTTCTCGCAGGGCGAGCCGGCGTACGACGTCACCTTCGAGAACGTCCAGGCGGGCCTGCGCACCGACTACCTGTTCCGCCTCGCCAACCAGCGCGGGGGCATCGTCCTCGGCACCGGCGACCTGTCCGAGCTGGCGCTCGGCTGGTGCACGTACGGCGTCGGCGACCAGATGAGCCACTACAACGTCAACGGCGGCGTGCCGAAGACGCTCATCCAGCACCTCATCCGCTGGGTCGTGAGCAGCGACCAGTTCGGCGACGAGGCGGGGAGGATCCTCACCGCGATCCTCGACACGGAGATCAGCCCGGAGCTGGTGCCCGGCGAGGAGTTGCAGTCCACCGAGTCGAAGATCGGCCCGTACGCGCTGCACGACTTCACGCTCTACTACGTGCTGCGGCACGGCTTCCGCCCCTCGAAGATCGCGTTCCTGGCGTGGCACGCCTGGCGCGATGTCGAGGCGGGCGAGTGGCCGCCCGGCTTCCCGGAGGACAAGCGCGGCGCGTACGACCTCGCGGAGATCAAGCACTGGCTGGAGTACTTCTGCCGGCGCTTCTTCCAGTTCGCGCAGTTCAAGCGGTCCGCGATGCCGAACGGCCCGAAGGTCTCGGCCGGCGGTTCGCTCTCGCCGCGCGGCGACTGGCGCGCCCCGTCCGACGGCAACGCGCGGGTGTGGCTGAGGGATCTGGAGCGGTGGGAGTGGCCGGAGGGGGTGTGAGCCCCGGGTGACTGTGACGGCTGAGAACGGTATGTCCGTGCTCAGCCGTCACAGTCACCTCGCCCCCAGCGGCTCCGCCCGGAACGTGCGGCGGTACGCCTGCGGGGTGACCCCGATCGTGGCGTGCAGGTGCTGGCGCAGCGACGTCCCCGTGGCGAAGCCGACCTCCGCCGCGATGCGGTCGACCGGGAGGTCCGTGGATTCGAGGAGGTGGCGGGCCCTGTGCACGCGCTGGCGGATCAGCCAGCGGCCGGGGCTCGTGCCGGTCTCCTCCTGGAAGCGGCGGGCGAAGGTGCGCGGGCTCATCCGGGCGTGCGCGGCCCACTCCCGCAGGGCGAGCGGCCGGTCGAGGCGCTCCAGGGCCCAGGCGCGGGCCGGAGCGGTGCCGCTGTCGCCCTCCTCGGGCACGGGCTGCTCGATGTACTGGGCCTGGCCGCCCTCGCGCCACGGCGGGACGACGCAGCACTTGGCCACGAAGTTGGCGAGCGCCGAGCCGTGGTCGGAGCGCACCAGGTGCAGGCAGACATCGACCCCTGAGGCCGCGCCCGCCGAGGTGAGTACGTCGCCGTCGTCGATGAACAGCACGTCCGGGTCGAGGTCGACGTGCGGGAACATCCGGCGGAAGCGGTCCGCGAGCGCCCAGTGCGTGGTGGCGCGCCGCCCGTCGAGCATCCCGGCCGCGGCGAGCGCGAACGCTCCCGTGCAGATGGAGACGGTGCGGGCGCCGGGCCTGATCCGGGCGAGCGCGGTCCGTTCGGCGGCGGGCAGTGGATCGGTGACGCGCGCTACGTCGAACGGCGGGACGATCACGGTGTCCGCGCGCTCCAGCGCCTCGGGGCCGTGCGCGACGGTGATCGTGAAGTCGGCGTCCGTGCGTACGGTGCGGGTCTCCGTCGCGGCGCAGGTCAGCACCTCGTAGGCGCCGTCCGCCGAGCCGAAGACCCGCTTGGGGATGCCGAGTTCGAAGGGGTAGACCCCGTCGAGCGCGAGCACCACCACGCGGTGCGGCGGGCTTCCGGGGGTGGCACTTGCGGCGCTCATGGCACGATCCTATCGCTGGATGGCCATCTTGCCATTGCCGGTGTCGGTCCCGTGGCGCACGCTGGAAACATGAGCGACGACAACACCACCACCGCGACCCCCACCATGAAGGCCATCCGCCAGGACACCCTCGGCGCGCCCGAAGTGCTCCAGGAGGTCGAGGTCCCGCGACCGAAGGCCGGCATCGGGCAGATCGTGGTCGCCGTGCACGCGGCGGGCCTCAATCCGACCGACTACAAGCACCGCAGCTCGGGACTCTTCCTGGGCGAGCCGCCGTTCGTCCTGGGCTGGGACGTGTCCGGGGTCGTCGAGGCGGTCGGGTTCGGCGTCGCCCTGTTCAAGCCGGGCGACGAGGTGTTCGGCATGCTGCCGTACCCGTACGGGGCCGGTTCCCACGCCGAGTACGTGGCCGGGCCCGCCCGCGCCTTCGTACCGAAGCCCGCGGAGCTGAGCCACGTCGAGGCGGGCGCGCTGCCGCTGGTCGGCCTCACCGCCTGGCAGGCCCTCGTCGACACCGCTCAACTGGAGCCGGGGCAGCGGGTGTTGGTGCACGCGGCGGCCGGTGGCGTGGGGCATGTGGCGGTGCAGATCGCCAAGGCGCGCGGCGCGTACGTCATCGGGACGGCGTCGGCCGCGAAGCACGAGTTCGTGCGGGGCCTGGGCGCCGACGAGGTCATCGACTACCGCACCGCGGACTTCGTGGCCGAGACCGGCGACATCGACGTGGTCCTCGACACCCTCGGCGGCGAGGACCGGCTGCGCTCCCTGGAGGTGCTGAGGCCGGGCGGCATCCTGGTCTCGCTCCTGGGCGTCGATTTCGACGAAGTCACCGCGCGCGCCGACGAGTTGGGGGTGCGGGCCACCGCGATGCTCGTCGAGCACGATCAGGCGGGCATGCGCGCGGTCACCGACCTGGCCACGTCCGGGCGGATGTCCGTGCACGTCTCCGACACGTACCCGCTGGCCGAGGCCGCCAAGGCCCACGCGGAGGGCGACACGGGCCGGGTGACCGGAAAGCTCGTCCTCACGGTGCGGCCGTAATGACCTGCGCCGGGGCGGCGCCCAGCGTGGCCAGCGTCGCGCGGACCGTCGACAGGAGGGTGCGGCGGTCCTGGACCCGGCTGAGGACCCGCAGACCGTAGTACGCGCTCTGCACGTGGTGGGCCAGCGTGCGCGCGTCGACGTCCGTCCGGAACTCACCGTCGCCCTGCCCCGCCGCCACGACCGTGCGGATCGCGCCCTCGACCCGTTCGAAGGTGCGGCGCACCACCTGCTTGACGTCGGGGTCGTGCGCCGCCGCCTCGATCGCGGCGTTGATGGCGAAGCAGCCGTGCGGATCCGCCTCGGCGGACGCGAGGTCGGTGTCGACGGCGTGCACCATCAGGGCGCGCAGCCGTCCGCTCGCCGGACCCGGGCCCGCCAGGATCTCCAGCTGCTCGGCAGTGGCGGTGGCGTGGTAGCGCTCCAGGGCGCGCAGGTACAACTGCCGCTTGCCGCCGAAGGTGTTGTAGAGGCTGGAGGGGCCGAGCCCAGTGCTGTCGCACAGGGCGCGCGTCGACGCCCCCTCGTACCCGTGCCGCCAGAACGTGTCCATCGCCGCGCCGATGGCCCGTTCCTCGTCGAACTGTCTTGGCCTCGCCATACCGCTACCCTACGAGTTTTGGAGTACTGATACAAAACTCCGCGCCCGCTCCAGACGGGCCGCCCACACGACTCCCACCAGGCCCGCCGCCGCGAGTCCCGCCCCCACCCACGCCACGGACGCGTACCCGAAGCCGGCGTCGATCGCGAGGCCACCGAGGAGCGGGGCGAGGGTGTTGCCCACGTTGAACGCCGCCGTGTTGGTGGCGCCGACGAGGGTGGGCGCGTCGGGCGCGAGCGTGAACACGCGGGACTGAAGGGCCGGATTGGTGACGTATCCGGCCGCGCCGAGCAGGAACACGAGGGCGACGACCACCGCTGTCGCCTGCGCGGTCATCGCGAGCAGCACCGAGGTCACGGCGAGGGCCGCGAGCCCCCAGCCGAGCGTGGCCAGCGGAGCGGCCTGCGCGGTGCGGCCGCCGACGAAGAGGCCGAGCAGTCCACCCACGCCGAACAGTGCGAGCAGTGCGGGCACCCAGGCGTCGGGGATCCCGGTGACGTCGGTGAGCAGCGGGGCCAGATAGCTGAAGGTCACGATGACCGCGCCGAAGGTGAAGGCGGTGATGGCGTAGGACAGCCAGAGGGCGGGGCGGGCCATTCCGCGCAGTTCCGCCCGGACCGAGCGGTCCCGCCCCGCACCGTCCGCGCCACGGTCTGCCGGCACCACAAGGCGCGTGCACACGAGGCTGACCACGGTCGCCGCGGCCACCGCCCAGAACGCTGCGCGCCAACTGGCGTGCTGGCTCAGGACCGTCCCGGCGGGAACACCCACGATCGTGGCGAGAGTGAGGCCTCCCGCGATCACCGCGACCGCGCGACTCTTGGCGCTCACCGGCACGAGGGCGACCGCGGTGGCCACGGCCACTGCCCAGAACCCGGCGTACGCGAGGGCGCCGATCACCCGGGTCGCGAACAGCAGACCGTAGCCGGGGGCCAGCGCGCCCACGACATGCGCCGCCACGAAGACGGCCTGGAGCCCGACGAGCGTGGTGCGGCGCGGCAGCCGCAGCGTCGCGACGGCGAGCAGCGGCGCCCCGACCACCATGCCGAGCGCGAAGGCGGAAATGAGCAGCCCCGCGTCGGGGATGGAGACGCCCAGGTCGGCGGCCATGCCCGGGAGCAGCCCGGAGAGCATGAACTCGGATGTGCCCTGCGTGAAAATACCGAAGCCCAGGACGTAGACGGCGAGCGGCACGGATCCCCTCCTTTTTTCGCGCGCGGGCGCGCTCCCGTTTTGGAACGCACGCTTCATAACTGGAGCGGCGGCGACCGATCACCTCCGCCCGCATGACGCTAACACGTTATGAAGCGTGCGCTCCAAAACCGCTCACCGGCCGGCCCAAGCCCGTCCGGTCGCCCGATGGCCCGTCCATTAACGTCGACACCATGTTCAGCAGCACGGAAACCCTCGCCGCCCACCCGCTCGTTCTCGACGGTGGTCTCTCCAACCAGTTGGAGGCCGCCGGGCACGACCTGAGTGACGAGCTGTGGTCGGCGCGGTTGCTCGCCGAGGAGCCGGAGGCGATCGTCGCCGCGCATCGCGCGTACTACGAGGCCGGCGCCGATGTCGCCATCACGGCCAGCTATCAGGCCACCTTTGAAGGGTTCGCGCGGCGTGGCGTCGGGCGGGAGCGGGCGGCCGAACTCATCGCGTCCAGCGTGGAGTTGGCGCGCGAGGCGGCCCGGGAGGCCGACGTCCGGCGGCCCCTGTGGGTGGCCGCGTCCGCGGGGCCGTACGGGGCGATGCTCGCCGACGGGTCGGAGTACCGAGGGCGGTACGGGCTGACCGAGGAGGGGCTCTACGCCTTTCATCGGCCGCGGCTCGAGGTGCTGGCCGGGGCCGCGCCCGACGCGTTCGCGCTGGAGACCGTGCCCGACGCGGACGAGGCGCGGGCGCTGGTGCGGGCGGTGCGCGGGCTCGGGGTGCCGGCCTGGCTGTCGTACAGCGTGGACGGGACCCGTACGCGCGCCGGGCAGCCCCTGGAGGAGGCGTTCGCGGTTGCGGCGGACACCGAGGAGATCGCCGCGGTGGGCGTCAACTGCTGCGCACCGCAGGACGTGGAGGCCGCGGTGCGTATCGCCGCCCGCGTCACCGGCAAGCCCGTCGTCGTCTACCCCAACAGCGGCGAGGAGTGGGACGCCGAGGCGCGCGCCTGGGCGGGCCGTGCCACGTTCACGCCGGACCAGGTGACCGCGTGGCGGGACGCCGGGGCCCGGCTCATCGGCGGCTGCTGCCGGGTCGGACCGGGGGCCGTGGCGGGGATCGGGGCGGCGCTCGGCCGCTAGCGCCCAGGACCTAGAGGCGGCGTGCCGCCCAGTGGATCGCTCCCAGCGAGGTCCGGCCCGATGCCGACGGCGGCGCCGGGTCCCTGCACCACACCAGCGGGTGGTCGCCGCCCATGGCCGCCCCCTCGTACGAGGAATCGTCTGCGTACGCGATGACCCGGACGGTGGGGCCGGGTGGTCGTGGTCGGCGATCCGGACGCGGCCCGACCGGTACGCGGGGTGCCGGAACTCCGCCGGGTCCTCGGCGTGCCGCCGCCCGGATGTTACTGAGGCTCACGCTCCCCCTGGTCGAGCCGGAACGGCGGATACGTGTCCGTCATCAGCACCGCGTACGCCGACACCCGCGCCGCCCACCGGTGCAGGCCGATGTTGAAGTCGTACATGCCGCGCGGGTACACGCCCGTGAAGAGCAGGGCCACGGCGGCGAAGAAGGTGAGCACGCCGACGACGCCGCCCGTCGCGCTGGAGCCGCCCACGAGCAGCGACACGATGAGGAGTTGGGGCAGCACGAGCAGCCACGACTTGACCAGGACCAGGCCGCGCGAGAGCTGCTCGGGGTAGGCGATGTCGAGGCGCGCCGGATAGTCGGGGGCCGGGCCGAGCGTGAACGGCGGGTAGCGGTCGGTGCCGAGCGTTCCGTACGAGTAGTAGGTGACGCGCCAACTCCAGCGCAGCACACCGAGGTTGAAGTCGAAGAGGGCGCGCGGATAGCGGGCCGTGATGAGGATCGCGAACCAGGCGATCACGGTGACGAGGACGAAGGCGATGAAGAGCACGGCCAGGACGAGGTAGTGCGGCAGCGCGAGCAGCCACTTCACGAGCCACAGCCAGCGGGAGGGGGCGGGATCGTAGTCGGTTTCCAACGTGACCGGGCTCGCGGGCCGCGCGGTCGCTACAAGCGTTTCGTTATAGGCCATATGCCTCGTGTACGGCGGTTTCGGGTCGCGCACAAGGAGACGCGCGGTGTCCGTTTCGTACAAGACCGGCCGCGGGGCCGCTGCCTACCGTGGGCCGCATGAACGAGAACCGTATCCGTATGGACGCCATCGGCGTCGCCGCCACCGATCTGGCCGCCTCGCTGGCCTTCTACCGCCGCCTCGGCCTCACGTTCCCCGAGGGCTCCGAGCAACTCCCGCACGTGGAAGCGGAGTTGGCGGGCGGGATCCGGCTGATGTTCGATCCGGACCCGGGCGCCGGGGAGCGCGGCCGGGGCCGCGTCACGCTCGCGTTCCACTGCGGCGACGCAGCGGGGGTCGACGCCGCGTACGAGGAGCTGACCGGGGCGGGACACCACGGCGAGGCCAAGCCGTGGGACGCGCCGTGGGGGCAGCGGTACGCCGTCGTGCTCGACCCGGACGGGAACCAGGTGGACCTGTTCGCGCCGCTCGCGTGAGCTATACCAGCAGTCGGCCGAGTGTCGTTCCCGTCAACTCCCTTACGTCCCGCGCCAGATGGGCCTGGTCCGCGTATCCGGCACGGGCCGCCGCGTCGGCGAACGGGACGCCGGCACGGGCGAGCGCGAGGGCCCGCTGGAGGCGCAGGACGCGGGCCAGGGTCTTGGGGCCGTACCCGAACGCGGCCAGCGAGCGGCGGTGCAGGGTGCGGGCGCCGAGGCCCGTCTCGACGGCGACGGCCGTGACGGTGCGGCCCGCGTCGAGCGCCCGCGCCACATGGGTGAGGAGGGGATCGGGCGGCCCCGCGGCGTGGGCGAGGCGGGCCGCCAGGGCTTCGAGGTCGGCCGCCGGGTCGGCGGAGGCGTCCAGCCGTTCGGTCAGCCGCCGGGCCTCTCCCCCGCGCCACAGGTCCGCCAACTCGACGCGGGTGTCCCGCAGTTCGTGGGCCGGTACGCCGAGGTACCCGGGCGCCGTACCGGGGGCGAAGCGGATGCCCGCGTAGCGGCGGCCCTCGCCCGGGCCCGTGGGGTGGGCGCGGGTGTCGGGTCCCGCGACGAAGAGCCGGCCCTCGCTCCAGATCAGGTCCATGCAGCCGTCGGGCAGGACCGGGGAGGCCGCTCCCCCGCCGCGCGCCACCGTCCGGGTCCACACCGTCGCCCCCGGCACCCGCGCCGCCGCCCGCTCCGCGTAGCTCCCGGTCATGTCCGGTACTCCTGCGGGCTCACCCCGTACTCCCGCTTGAACGCGGTGGACAGGGCGAACGCGCTGCCGTACCCGACGCGCCGGGCGATCGCCGCGACCGTCGCCCCGCCCTCGCGCAGCAGGTCCGCGGCGAGCGCGAGGCGCCAGCCGGTCAGGTACGTCATCGGTGGCTCGCCCACCAGTTCCGTGAAGCGGCGGGCGAGCGCGGCGCGCGAGACCCCGGCCCGCCCGGCGAGTTCGGCGACCGTCCAGGGGTGGGCCGGCTCGTCCTGGACGAGCCGCAGCGCGGCGCCCACGACCGGGTCGCCCATCGCCCGGTACCAGGCGGGCGCGTCGGCCTCGGGACGGGAGAACCAGGCGCGCAGGGAGGCGATGAGCAGCAGGTCGAGGAGGCGGTCGAGGACGACGTCCTGCCCCGGCTCGTCGCGCACGATCTCCTCCGCGAGCAGCGGGGTGAACGGGCACCGCCACACCTCGGTGGGCAGCACGAGCAGCGCGGGCAGCGCGTCGAGGAGGCGTGCGGTCAGCTCGCCGCGCAGCTGGTACGTGCCGATGAGCATCTTCGCCGGGGCGTCCGGCGACTCGCCCCACTCCCGTACGCCGAGGTCCCGGTAGCGGCCGACGTGCGCGGGGCCCAGCGGGCGGCAGTCCTGTCCCGGGCCGATCTCGGCGCGCGGCTCGGTGGCCGGGTCGTCGCAGCAGACGTACGGGGCGGGGCCGCGGGCGATCGCGATGTCGCCGGGGCGGACGGGCCGGGGCTTACCCCCGTCCCCCTCCGGCACGATCCACGCCTCGCCCTCCACCATGATCATCACGGAGAGCGGCGCCTCGTCGGCGATCCGCACGGCCCACGGCGGCTCGAAACAGGCCCGGATCACGAAAGCCCCGCGCGCCCTCGGCCCTTCGAGGAGCCCTGCGAGTACGTCCATGGGGGCAGCGTAGACGGACGCGTATGGCGGTGAGCGGCTCGGCGATGCCGGTGGGCGGCGCGCGGCAGTTGAGTGGAGGCATGACACAGACGGAGCGGAACACACGGACGGTGCTGGTGACCGGGGCCACCGGTCGTACGGGGCGCCGGGTCGCCGACGCGGCGCGCGCCGCGGGGCTGAGCGTGCGGGCGGCCTCCCGGTCGGGCGCGACGCGGTTCGACTGGGAGGAGCCCGGGACCTGGGACGGGGCGCTGCGCGGCGCCGACGGGGCGTATCTGGCCTTCCCCACGGACATCGGGGCGCCGGACGCCGCGGACCTGGTGGGCGCGCTGGCGCGGCGGGCGGTGGAACTCGGGGCGCGGCGGCTCGTGCTGCTGTCGGCGCGCGGCGAGGACCAGGCGTTGCCCGCCGAGGAGGCGCTGCGGGCGTCGGGGGCGGAGTGGACGGTGCTGCGGTGCGCCTGGTTCCAGCAGAACTTCAGCGAGGGGCCGCTCGCGGACCAGGTGCGCGGCGGGGAACTGGCGTTCGCGGCTCCGGGGGCGCTGCGCGAGCCGTTCATCGACGCGACGGACATCGCGGAGGTCGCGGTGGCCGTACTACGTGAGCCCTCGGAGCGGTACGCCGGCGAGGTCCTGGAGCTCACCGGGCCCGCGCTGCTGACGTGGGGCGAGGCGCTCGCGGCCGTCGCGGCGGCCACCGGGACCGAGAAGCGCTATGTCCCGGTTCCGGTGCGGGAGTACGGGGCCGTGCTCGGCGGGTTCGGGGTGCCGGAGGAGGAAGTGGCGTTCCTGGTGGACCTGTTCGCGACGCTGCTCGACGGGCGGAACGCCTCGGTCACCGGTGACGTACGGCGGGTTCTCGGGCGCGGGCCGCGCACGTTCGGGGAGTTCGCGGAGCGGGAGGCGGCGGCAGGCGCCTGGAAGTAGACGGCCGGCCGGGGCCCCACCCGGGCCCCGGTCACTCCTCCTCGTCCTCCGACCCGTCACCGTTCTTGCGGGCGTGCGTGCGCAGGCGGGACGTGACGTCCTCCGGGGGCAGGAACTTCGACCAGCGCTCCGGGAACTCGGACGGCATGCCCGGGTCGTCGCCGTCCTCCAGCTCCTCGTCGTCGTCCGGGAGGTCCAGGGCTGCCGCCCGCGCCACCTGCTGGGCGGCGGCCGCCGTGCGGACACGCTCGTTCGCGGCGCGCGCCGCCCCCGTCGCGACCGACGGCCACACCCGGTCGATCGCGGCGTTCACCGCGGCGCCGACGAGCACCGCGAACGCCGAGACGCCGATCCACAGCAGCACGGCGACCGGCGCGGCGAGGGAGCCGTAGATCGTCGGGCCCTCGATGGTGTTGGTGAGGTAGAGACGCAGCAGGAAACTGCCGGGGATCCACATCGCGAGCGCCACGAGAGCGCCCGGCACGTCCTCGATCCACGGCGAGCGCACCGGCACGGACACGTGGTACAGCGTCGTGAGGAACGCGATGGACAGGACGAGGACCACGGGCCAGTAGAAGATCTGCACGAGGGACTGGGACCAGGGCACGAGGCCGATCACCGCGTCCGGGCCCGCGATCATCAGCGGCAGCGCGATCGCGCCGACGACGAGCCCCACCAGGAAGAGCAGGAAGGCGAGCAGCCGCGTCTTCACGATGCCGCGTACGCCGTCGAGTCCGTACATCACGGTCACCGTGTCCACGAACGTCGACACCGCGCGCGAGCCCGACCAGAGCGAGAGCAGGAAGCCGATGGAGATGACGTCGGGCCTGCCGCCCTTGATGACGTCGTCCAGAATCGGCTGTGCGATCTCCTTCACGCCCTGGTCGGTGAGGACCGTGCGGGAGGCCTCCAGGATGTTGTCGCGGACGCCCGCGATGGTGTCGGCGCCGGTCCAGGTGTCGACGTAGGCGAGCAGCCCCACCAGGGACAGCAGCAGCGGCGGCACCGACAGGAGGGTGAAGAACGCCGCCTCGGCCGCGAGGCCCAGGATGCGGTACTCCATGCACGAGTTGACGGTGTCCTTGAGCAGCAGCCAGGCCGTCTTCCGTTTCGAGACGTTGTGATAGAGGACACGCACCCGGTGAAGACGTCCGGACGGCGGCTCGGGGGATTCACTTGCTGGCTGCACGACTCAACGGTATCCGCCGGGAGGGGCGGCGTCCGACGTCAGGCCCGGCCTGTGGTGGGGTTTGCGGTGGCGCGGGTAGGTTCGGCAGACATGGCAGGCAGCACGCATACCGTCACTAACCAGGTCCCTCCGCTCTCGGGATACGACGTCTTCTCCGCCGACCACGCCCTGACGCAGGGTCTGAAGCGGCATCTGGACCCGGCACTTCTGGACGAGACCCTCGCGGACCTCACACTTCTCGGTCGCACCGCGGGGTCGATGCAGGCCCAGGAGTGGGGCCGGCTCGCGAACGCGAACCCGCCGCGCCTTCGCACCCACGACCGCTACGGCCACCGGATCGACGAGGTGGAGTTCCATCCGGCGTGGCACCGGCTGCTCGGCAAGGGTGTGTCGGCGGGGCTCACGTCCGCGTGGACGCGGCCGGGAGGTCATCTGCGGCGCGCCGCCGCGTTCCTGGTGTGGTCCCAGGTGGAGGCGGGACACCTGTGCCCGCTGTCGATGACGCACGCTGCGGTGCCCGCGCTGCGCGCCGAGCCGGAGCTCGCCGCCGAGTGGGAGCCCCGGCTGACGTCCGCGGTCTACGACTCCGGGCTGCGGCCCGCGGGGCAGAAGGCCGGAGTGCTCTTCGGCATGGCGATGACGGAGAAGCAGGGCGGCAGCGACGTACAGGCCAATACGACACGCGCGGTACCGCTGTCCGGGGACGGGACGTACACGCTCACCGGCCACAAGTGGTTCTGCAGTGCGCCGATGTCGGACGGTTTCCTGGTGCTCGCGCAGGCCGCCGGGGGACTCACGTGTTTCCTCGTGCCACGCGTCCTGGAGGACGGAACGCGCAATGCGTTCGCCCTCCAGCGCCTGAAGGACAAGCTGGGCAACCGGTCCAACGCGTCGGCCGAGGTCGAGTTCGACGGGACGTGGGCGCGCCGGGTCGGCGAGGAGGGGCGCGGGGTGCGCACCATCATCGAGATGGTGTCGGCGACCCGGCTCGACTGCGTGCTCGGCTCCGCGGCCCTGATGCGGCAGGCCGTGGCGCAGGCGACCCACCACTGCGCGTACCGCGAGGCGTTCGGCGCGAAGCTGGCCGACAAGCCGCTGATGAGCAACGTATTGGCGGATCTGGCCCTGGAGTCGGAGGCCGCGACGACGCTCGCGCTGCGGCTCGCGGCGGCGTACGAGGACGGGGAGCACGCCTTCCTGCGGCTCGCGCTGCCCGCGGCCAAGTACTGGGTGACGAAGCGCTGCACGCCGCTGGTGACGGAGGCCCTCGAATGCCTCGGCGGCAACGGGTACGTGGAGGAGTCCGGCATGCCGCGGCTGCTGCGCGAGTCGCCGCTGAACTCGATCTGGGAGGGCGCGGGCAACGTCCAGGCCCTGGATGTCCTGCGGGCGTTGCAGCGGGAGCCGCAGGCGCTCAACGCGTTCCTGATCGAGGTCGGCAAGGCGCGCGGCGCAGATCACCGGCTCGACGCGGCGGTGAAGGACCTGCTGACCGAACTCGGCGACCTGGACGGCATCGAGACGCGGGCGCGCCGGCTCGTGGAGCGGATCGCGCTGGTGCTCCAGGGTTCGCTGCTGGTGCGGTACGGGCCCGACGACGTCGCGGACGCGTTCTGCGCGGGGCGGTTCGGGGGCGACAGGGGCGCGGGGTTCGGCACGCTGCCGCACACGCTCGACCTGTCGGCGCTGGCGGAACGGGCGCGACCTCAGCCGGTCGGCTGATCCGGGCCGTTCACTAAGTGACGTCCGTTCACCGAGTGACGTCCGTTCACCGAATGACGCGGGGATGGTGCTGCGCCGACACGGCACCATCCCCGCGCATCAGGCCCCCCAGGGGAGCTCGAACGCCGCATCGGCGGCGTTGCTCCCATCTTCAAACTCCGCACGGTTGTTCACCAGGGTTGCAGGGGGTTGCAACGTTCCTCGGGAAGGCCCACGCCCGCGCGGGTTCTCGGTGCAGGATGGACGCAACTCCCCACAACCGAGGTTTCCGGCATGAACAAGGATTCGACGATCGACCTCAAACGGTTGTCCGCCATGGACGTGGCGCACTCGTCCCGCCTGCTCAAGGGCGTACGCGATGCCACGCTCTCGGGACTGCGGCCGCGGGTACGGCCCCGGCCGGTGATAGGTGACTCCTGGCAGCGGATGCTGCGGGACGGCGTGGACCCGGACCACGACGTCCGGGCGTGGCTGCTCACCGCCGAGGAGTTGGAGGAGCGGCGGCAGGCCTCACCGCTCCTCCCACTCCTTCCGATGCTGCGCGAGGCGCTGGTGTCGGTGGCCGACGCGGCGCAGCACATCATGGTGATCAGCGACGCCGACGGCCGGATCCTGTGGCGTGAGGGGCACCCCGGCGTGCTGCGCATGGCCGACAAGCTCGGCTTCGAACTGGGCGCGCACTGGGCGGAGGACGTCGTCGGCACCAACGGGATCGGCACGCCGCTGGTGGCCCGCCGTCCCGTACAGGTCTTCTCCGCCGAGCACTTCGTGCAGTCTCAGCACCCGTGGATATGCACGGGCGCCCCGGTGACGGATCCGCGCGACGGGCGGGTCCTCGGGGTCGTCGACGTCAGCGGGCCGATGGACACGATGCATCCGGCGACGCTGTCGTGGGTGCACTCGGTGGCGCAGCTCGCCGAGGCCCGGCTGCGCGAACAGTTGCAGGGAGGCCTGGAGCGGCTGCGTTCGGTCGCCGCGCCGGTGCTCGCCCGGATGAGCGGGCGGGCGCTCGCGGTCGACCCGTACGGCTGGACGGCTGCGGTCACCGGGATGCCGCCGGTGGACCGGGTCGCGCTGCCCAAGTCCCTCGTGGAGGGCTGCGCCTGGGTGCCGGCGCTCGGGGCCTGCAGCGTGACGCCGTTGCCCGGGGGCTGGCTCCTGATGGTGGACGAGGAGCCGCGGCCGCTGGGCGCGACCCGTATCGCGCTCGACGTGAGCCGCCCGCGCCGCTGGTCCCTGGAGGTGTCCGGGGCGGCGGCCACCTGGACCCACGAACTGAGCCCGCGGCACGCCGAGTTGCTGTACGTCCTGGCGCTGCACCCGGCGGGACGCAGCGCCTCCGCGCTGGCCGAGGATCTGTTCGGCGACCCGAGCCGCACGGTGACGGTGCGCGCCGAGATGTCCCGCGTCCGCCGCTACCTCGGCGCCCTCCTCGCGCACCGCCCGTACCGCTTCGCGGACGACGCGGACGTGCGGGTGCTGCTGCCGGACGACCCGCGCGACCTGCTTCCGCACTCGATCGCACCCGCGGTGGCGTCGGCGCGGGAGTCCGCACCTGAACGGTGACGTGAAGGGGACGGTGAGGCGAGGGGATGTGTGAGGCGAAGGGGACGTGTGACGTGAAGGGGACTGTGACGTGAAACAGCGACTCCGTCGTCGTCAGCCGTCACAGTCCCAGCGCGAGCAGCTTCAGGAACGTCTCCACGTCCCATGCCGCGCGTCCCACGAACAGGCCCTGTACGCCCGGGAGTTCCAGGAGCCACGGCGCGTTCGCCAGGTCGACCGAGCCTCCGTACAGCACGGCGCGTACCGGGAGTTCGGCGAGGGCCGCGAGTGCGGGGGCGATCTCCTCGGGGCGGGGCGGCCTGCCGCGTTCGCCGATCGCCCAGACCGGTTCGTAGGCGAGCAGCACCGCGCCCGGGTCCGACTGTCCTTCGAGCGCCGCCTCGGCCTGCGCGCGTACGACGTCGGCGCCGCGCCCCGCGTCCCTGGCCGCCGCGTCCTCGCCGACGCAGACCAGCGGGGTGAGGCCGTGGCGCAGGGCCGCCGCCGTCTTGAGGCGGACCGTGTCGTCGGTCTCGGCGAAGTGGGCGCGCCGCTCCGAGTGCCCGATCTCGACGAGTCGGGCGCCCGCGTCGGCGGCCTGCGGCACCGAGATCTCGCCGGTCCAGGCACCCGCGTCGTCCCAGTGGGCGTTCTGCACGCCGGTCAGGACGGGCGAGCCGGGGCCGAGGGTGTCGGCGACGACGGAGACGGCGGTCGCCGAGGGGATCAGGAAGGGCCGCACCCCGTCGATGCCGTCACCGACCGCGGCTCGTACGCGCGCCGCGTAACTCGCGGCCTCGGAACGGGTCTTGGTCATCTTGAAGCTGGTCCCGATCCAGCGGGTCACGCGCTGTCCTCCTGCTCGTACGTGGTGGTGGCGCGGCGGCCCGCGCGGTCGAGGCGGGCGCGCAGGACGCGGCGCAGGTAGTCGCGGTTGGCGGCCGAGACGCCCAGGCCGTCGCCGCCGTAGTGCTCGACGCAGATCGGGCCGTCGAAGCCGGCCTCCAGGGCCATGGAGAGGGCGCGCCGGTAGTCGATCAGGCCGCCCTCGCAGGGCGCGGGGTGGGTGAAGTAGGCGCCGGTGGCCAGGTCGTGGTCGCGGTAATAGTTCTTGATGTGCCAGTAGTTGGTGTGCGGGAGGGTCTTCTCCAGCATGGAACGCCAGTCCTCGACGGGGCGGTGCAGCCGGACGAGGTTGCCGATGTCGGGGTTGAGGCCGACGTTCGGGAGACCGATGTCGGTGACCAGGGACACCGCGCTGTCCGCGGTGCCGAGGTAGGTGTCCTCGTACATTTCGAGCGAGAGGCGTATCCCGTAGCGGGCCGCGCGTTCGCCGAGTTCGCGCAGGCGGGTGACGGCCAGTTCCCAGGTGCGGAAGTCGCCGATCGGGTCGGTGGCCCCGGGCTCGTGCCAGAACCACAGAGCCTCTTGCTGCATCTGCGTCAACTCCCGGTGCAGACCCACCGATACGACGCCGATGCCGAGGTCGGCCGCCGCGTCGATCGTGCGCAGGAGGTACGCGAGGTGGGCGCGGGCCGCACCCTCGTCGGGGTCGATGACGCTGCGGCGGATCGCGGATATCGCGGTGACGCCGAGTCCCGACTCCTTGAGTGTGCGGGCGAGTTCGTCCCTGCGGTCGGCGTCGAGGTCGCCGGGGCGCACCCAGCTGTCGGTGAGGTCGACGTGGTCGAAGCCCTCGACGGCGACCTCGTCGAGGACGGAAGCCCATTGCTCCGCGGGCGCGTCGTGGACGTCGGGGAACTGGAGGAGGGCGGCTCCGATGGGCCAGTCACGGGCCGAGCGGAACGGCGGTGCGGGTGGGGCGACTTGTGCGGTGCGGGGCATGGGCGACTCCCTCGTCGGCCGGGCGATCCACGCTGACAATCCCTTTTGAATCGTAGACCCTATAGGATCTATTCGGTCTGCGACAGACTGTCCGCACCTCCCCTCGGATAACCTGGACGGCGAGATGAGCCCGAAGAGCACCCACCCGCAGAGCACCGGCTCCCCCCTCGTGGCACGCCGCGCGCTGCGCGACGGGGTCTACGACGCGATCCTGGAGAAGCTGCTCGACGGCTCGACGCCGCCCGGCTCCTCCCTCGGTATCGACTCGCTCGCCCGCGAGCTGGGCGTGTCGCCAACTCCCGTGCGTGAGGCCCTCGTTCAGATGGAGCACACGGGGCTGGTCAACCGGGTCGCGCTCAAGGGGTACAAGGTGGCGCCGCCGCTCTCCCCCGAGCAGGTCACCGAACTCTTCGACGCCCGCATCATGTTGGAGCTCGGCGCGGTGGAGCGGGCCGTCGCGCACACCGAGGACCTGGTGCCGGAGCTGCGGGCCGCGCACGCCCGGCATGTGCTCGCGGCGCACCACGTGCGCAAGCTGCGCGGCGGGGACGCGACCACCGCGGACAACTCCGACCTGCGCGAATACTTCGCCGCCGACTGGGCGTTCCACCTGCTGATCATCCAGGCGGCGCAGAACCGGTTCATGGCGGCGATGGCCGAGTCGCTGAGCGCGCACGTGCACCGGATGCGGCAGACCGTCGACCACGGCACGTTCGACATCGACCAGGCCATCGCCGAGCACACGGCGATCCTGGCCGCTTTCGAGTCGGGCGATCCCGAGGCGCCGGCCCACGCGATGCGCACGCACCTGGAGGGTGTCGAGCGGCGCTCGCTCGACGACGCGTAGCGGCGCGGCGCGGCGCGACACGGCGAGTCCGGGGGATCAACTTCCGCCCGCGTGACGGCAATTCACGCACGCCTCTTGTCATGGCTCCTTCGACGCACCTACGGTCGCGGCCATATCCCATAGGATCTCGGATCCGCAGGAAGGTCGACGATGACGTCACCACCGCGTGCGGCACGCCGTCTCGCCGGAGCCACGGCACTGGTCACCGCACTCACCTCGTGCACCTTGCTCAACGCCACGCCCGAGGTGCCGAAGGACTGGCACCCGCGCGGTTCGGTCTCCGCGCTCGTCGCGTTCGCGCCGGGCGGCGGCAGTGACCGCTCGGCGCGCGTGATGGCCCAGGGGCTCAATGAGCTCGACGGCGGCTACCACGTCAACGTCGAGAACAAGGAAGGCGGTTCGGGAGCCGTCGGCTGGGCCGGCTTCCTCGCGGAGAAGGGCAACGGCAACGCGCTGCTCGTCGCGGAGGGCGCCCTCAACACGCTTCCGCTCGTGTACGACGTGCCGTTCACCTACAAGTCGTTCACGCCGCTGATGATGTTCGCGGAGGACTCCCGCATCGTCGTGGCCCGCAAGGACTCCCCGTACAAGACCTGCCCTGACGTGGTGCGGGCCGCGCGCGAGAAGCGTGTCGTCACCGGGTCGAGCGGCAAGACGGGCGCGGACGCGCTGGTGATCGGCAAGTTCAAGAAGCAGGGCGGGAAGTTCGGGGTCGTGCCGTACGGGTCGACCGGTGAGGTGCTGACCGGGCTGCTCGGCAAGCAGATCGACATCGCGCCCTCCAGCGCCTCCTCGGCGAAGCCGTACCTGCAGAGCGGTGACATGAAGGCGCTGTGCACCATGACCGCGAAGCGTTACGACGACCCGGTGCTCGGCAAGGTCCCGACCGCCAAGGAGCAGGGCCTGGACGCCGAAGTCACCCTGTGGCGCGGGGTGTTCGCGCCCGCCGGGATCGACGACGTACAGCGCAGGTACTGGATCAGGGCGCTGGATCGGGCCATGCGGTCGAAGGCGTACCACGAGTACCTGAAGGCCGACATGCTCACGCCCGCCCATCGCAGCGGGCCGGCGTTCGCCGCGTATCTCAAGCAGTACGACGCCCAGGTGAAGGAGGACCTCAAGTGACCACCCCTACTCCCACTCCTGCGCGGGCGCGCCGCCCCGTCCTCCTCGCGTACGGCACGCTGACCGCGCTCGGCGCCCTGTTCTTCGCGGGCTCCTTCGCCTACCCGTGGACCCAGCCGGAGGACGGCACGATCGGCGCGGGCGTGATGCCGCGCACGGCCGGGCTGCTGCTCACCGTTCTCGGACTGCTGCTGGTCCGTCAGGAACTGCGTACCGGCTCGGTGTTGGAGGGCGACGGGCACGTCGAGGAGGCCGCCGAGGTGAGCGCCGATGAGGCGCGGCGGGTCCGCACGAAGCTGATCGTGGTCGTGGTGACGATGGTGGTCACCGCGCTGCTCGTGCCGTTCCTCGGGCTGCTGCCCGCGCTGACCCTGATGACCCTGTTCCTCACGGCGGTCGTGGAGCGCCAGCCGCTCGGGCGCAGCGTGCTCGTGGCCGTGCTCGTGTTCGCGGTCTCCTACCTGCTGTTCGTCACGATCCTCGGCATTCCGCTGCCGTTCGGTCTCTTCGACCCCGCCGTCTGGAGCCAGCTGTGATCGACCATCTCGTCACCGGATTCGGTGCCGCGCTCAGCCCCGAGAACGTGCTGTGGTGCTTCGTCGGCGTGCTGCTCGGCACCGTCATCGGCATTCTGCCGGGCCTCGGCTCGGCGACCGGCGTGGCCATCCTCATTCCCGTCACGCTCACCTTCTCGCCGCTCACCGCGCTGATCATGCTGGCCGGGATCTACCACGGCGCCCAGTTCGGGGCGACGATCACCGCGATCCTCATCGCGACACCCGGCGAGGCGTCATCGGTGGTCAGCACCCTCGACGGCTATCGCATGGCACGCGCCGGGAGAGCCGGGCCCGCGCTCGCGATCTCGGCGCTCGGCGCGTTCGTCTCGGCGATGGTGTCACTGGTCGCGCTGATGGCGGTGGCCCCGTTCTTCGCGAACCTGGCGCTCGACTTCGGGCCGCCGGAGATGCTCGCCGTGATGATCCTCGGCCTGTGCACGATCGTCGTCTTCTCGGGGCGCAATCTGCTGCTCGGCATGGCGCTCGGGCTCACGGGGGTGCTGATCGGCTGCGTGGGTGTGGACGGCGGCAGCGGCACACCCCGCTACACGTTCGGACAGATCGACCTGTTCGGCGGCATCCCGTTCGTCGAGGTCATGATCGGGCTGTTCGCGATCGGCGAGCTGCTCAACCAGCTGCACATCGGCATGGCCGAGCCGATCCGCGCCCGCTTCCGCGATCTGCTCCTCACCAAGGAGGACCTCAAGCGGGCCGCCGCGCCCACCGCGCGCGGCACCGTCCTCGGCTTCCTGCTCGGCTGCCTGCCGGGCGCGGGCACGACGCTCGCGTCGTTCATGGCGTACGGGGCGGAGAAGCGGTTCTCCCGCAACCGGGGGCAGCTCGGCACGGGCGCCATCGAGGGCGTCGTCGCCCCGGACGCGGCCACCAACTCCGCCTCCAACGCCAACTTCGTGCCGACCCTCGTCCTCGGCGTCCCCGGCGGCGCGACGACGGCCGTACTCCTCGGCGCGTTCCTCGTCTACGGCATCCAGCCGGGCCCGCTGCTCTTCGAGAACCAGCCGGAGCTGGTGTGGGGCCTGCTGGTCTCCTTCTTCATCGGCAACCTCCTGCTCCTGATCCTCAACCTGCCGCTCGCGCCGGTCTTCGCCCAACTCCTGCGCGTGCGTTACGCGTTCCTGTACCCGCTGATCATCGTGACCTCGCTGATCGGCGCGTACTCGGTGAAGAACAGCATGTTCAGCATCTGGATCGTGCTGTTCTTCGGGCTCGTCGGCTACGCGATGAAGCGGCTGAACTTCCCCGTGGCCCCGCTCGTCCTCGGCCTGGTCATCGGCCCGCTGTTCGAGAAGGCGCTGGTGCAGACGTCGGCGCTGTCCGGCGAGAACTCGCTGCTCATCCTGCACAGCCCGGCCGCCGTGACGATCCTGCTGCTCGCCCTGGTGCTGGTGGCAGGACCGCCGGTGACGCGGCGGCTGCGCCGGGCCCGTACCGTCCCCGAGGCCGCAGCGCCGGCCGCCGAGACCAAGACTCCGGAGAAGACCTCATGAGTACGCAGACCTCTGAACTGCCGCGTGTGGCCGTCACGTTCGGTGATCCGGCCGGGATCGGGCCCGAGCTGGTGGCCCGACTGCTGTCCGACCCGAGGACCCGCGCATCCGCGGACCTCGTCCTCCTCGCCGACGAGGAGGAGCTCCGCTCGGCGGGTGAGGACGCGGGCGTCGACCTGGGCTGGGCGCGGGAGTTGCTGCACCCGGCACCGCCCGCCGTGGGGCGCCCGGAGGGCGGTTTCCAGCGCAAGGCGGCGACGGCGGAGGGCGGGCGCTGGGCGCTCGGCCGGCTGAAGACGGGGCTCGATCTGGCGCGGGCGGGGGAGGTCGGCGCGATGCTGTTCGCGCCGCTCAACAAGTCCTCGCTGCATCTGGCCGGGATGACGCAGAGCGATGAACTGCGGTGGTTCGAGGAGGATTTGGGCGTCGACTCCTTCACCTCCGAGCTGAACGTGGTGCCCGGTCTCTGGACCGCCCGCGTCACCTCGCACGTGTCCATCGCGGACGTCGCCGCCGGGATCACGTACGAGCGGGTGAGCGCGGCGGGCCGACTCCTGGACCGGGTGCTGCGCGGCGCGGGCGTCGAGGCGCCCCGCATCGGGGTGTGCGCGCTCAATCCGCACGCGGGCGAGAACGGCCACTTCGGCCGCCACGAGCTGGACATCATCACGCCCGCGATCGGCGGCCTGCGCGAGTCCGGGCTCGACGTGAGCGGGCCGTTCCCCTCGGACACGATCTTCCTGAAGGCGCGGGCCGGGGAGTTCGACGGGGTGCTCACGATGTACCACGACCAGGGGCAGATCGCGATGAAGCTGATGGGGTTCGACGGTGGGGTGACCATCGCGGGCGGGCTGCCGATCCCGATCTGCACGCCCGCGCATGGCACTGCGTTCGACCTGGTGGGGCGGGGGGCCGCGAACACGGGGTCGATCCAGAACGCGTTCGACCTGGCGGTGCGGTTGGCGCGGCGCGGACCGGGGCGGGGCTGACCGGTGCCGCGCCGACCGGTGCCGCGCCGACCGGTGCCGCGCCGACACGGGCGGTCGAGCGGGCCGAGGTCGCGGGGCTCTGCCCCGGGCCCCGCGCCTCAATCGCCGGCGGGGCTTTAGTTGTCGCCGGCGGGGCTTGAATTGCCCGGGATCCCCCGGTCCGCGAAGGCCTTCCGTACTGCCGTCGCGACCGTCGCCTTCGCCGCCGCCGAGGGCGCGGCGGATGTCGTACAGGGCGCGCGACCAGGGTGGCACTGGGGGGCGCGCTGTTGCGCGATGCCGGATCCTCCCGCATTCCGGGCAGCCTTGGCCATAGCGCGTCGGCCGTGATCCGATGAGCCGCATGAGCAGCAGCGACACCCTCACCGTCACCACGTGGTCCCTCGAGCAGACCTCGCCCTCCGACCTGCGCCCCGCGAGCGCGCCCGAGGGCGACGACGTGCGCATCGTGCGCGCCGAGGTCCCCTCGCCGGAGTTCAGCCGGTACCTGTACGCGTCCGTGGGCAGCGACATCCGCTGGCTCGACCGGCTCGGCTGGACCTACGCGCAGTGGCAGGAGCAGCTGTCGCGTCCGGGTGCCGAGACATGGGTCGCGTACGAGAAGGGCACGCCCGCCGGGTACGTGGAGCTGGACGCGCAGGACGACGGCGTCGTGGAGGTCGTCTACTTCGGCCTGATCCCGGCGTTCCG
Organism: Streptomyces fractus; assembly: GCF_049844455.1. Taxonomy (NCBI): domain Bacteria; kingdom Bacillati; phylum Actinomycetota; class Actinomycetes; order Kitasatosporales; family Streptomycetaceae; genus Streptomyces; species Streptomyces fractus. The sequence continues at coordinate 2,504,101 of NZ_JBMYHI010000002.1, forward strand.
CGGGCGGCGGATCGGCGGCCACCTCCTCTCGTACGCGGTCGCGCGCGCGTGGGACCTGGCGGAGCGGTGGCCGGACCGGGAGCCCACGAAGCGGGTGTGGCTGCACACGTGCAGCAAGGACGGCGAGCACGCCATGGCCAACTACGAGCGGCGCGGGTTCAAGGTGTTCAGGACGGAGACCGAGGAGGAGCCGGACCTTCCGACCGCCGGGCCGTGGCCGGGAGCCTTTCCCGCCGCCTGAGCGCGCCCCGCCGCCACGACTCCCCGCCTCCCCGTCGAGCGAGGCACCACCACTGTGACCGGCGCCACCATTGTCCGCGATTCGAGACGATCTCGTCCAGATTGCGGACGATGGTGGACCGGGCCCAAAGTCCCGTGACACGCTTTCCTCATGTCTACAGCTGGAACCGCCTTGGTGAGTCGACGTCACGTCGACTTCGGCCGCATGTCCAGCGCCATCTGTCCGGCGCGCTGATCTCTCCAGCACCGCCGATCCCCCGCATCACCTGATCCCTCTGCGCACCGCCGCGCCCCTGCGCGAAGTGTGCAGGTCAGAGCCGCCCAAAGCCTGCCTGAAGGACGCACTCCATGGCTGCCACCCCAGAAACACCCGCTCCCGCCACGCCCCGCCGCAAGGTGAGCCGTCACCGTGGCGAGGGCCAGTGGGCCGTGGGCCACTTCACTCCGCTCAACGGCAACGAGCAGTTCAAGAAGGACGACGACGGTCTCAATGTACGGACACGTATTGAGACGATCTACTCCAAGCGTGGCTTCGACTCCATCGACCCGCAGGACCTGCGCGGACGCATGCGCTGGTGGGGTCTCTACACCCAGCGCAAGCCCGGCATCGACGGCGGCAAGACGGCCGTCCTGGAGCCGGAGGAGCTGGACGACGAGTACTTCATGCTGCGCGTGCGGGTGGACGGCGGCCGGCTGAGCGTGGCGCAGCTGCGCGCGATCGGCGAGGTCTCCGAGCAGTACGCGCGGGGCACCGCCGACATCACCGACCGGCAGAACATCCAGCTGCACTGGATCCGCATCGAGGACGTTCCGGCGATCTGGGAGAAGCTGGAGGCCGTGGGCCTGTCCACGACCGAGGCGTGCGGCGACTGCCCGCGAGTGATCATCGGCTCCCCGGTGGCCGGCATCGCCGCCGACGAGATCATCGACGGCACCCCCGCCGTGGACGAGATCCACGACCGGTACATCGGCAACAAGGAATTCTCCAACCTGCCGCGCAAGTTCAAGACCGCGATCTCGGGCTCCCCTGTCCAGGATGTGGTCCACGAGATCAACGACGTGGCGTTCGTGGGTGTCGAGCACCCCGAGCACGGGCCCGGCTTCGACCTCTGGGTCGGCGGCGGGCTGTCCACGAACCCCAAGCTCGCGCAGCGCCTCGGCGCGTGGGTGCCGCTGGACGAGGTCGCCGACGTCTGGGCCGGCGTGGTCGGCATCTTCCGTGACTACGGCTACCGCCGCCTGCGCACCCGCGCCCGTCTGAAGTTCCTGATGGCCGACTGGGGCCCGGAGAAGTTCCGCCAGATCCTCGAGGACGAGTACCTGAAGCGGAAGCTGGTCGACGGTCCGGCGCCCGCCGAGCCCTCGCAGAAGTGGCGCGACCACATCGGCGTGCACCAGCAGCGGGACGGCCGGTTCTACGTCGGGTTCGCGCCGCGCGTCGGCCGGGTCGACGGCGCCACGCTCGCCAAGATCGCCGAGCTGGCCGGCGCGCACGGCTCGGACCGGCTGCGCACCACCGTCGAGCAGAAGATGATCATCCTCGATGTCGCGGAGGACCAGATCAACTCGCTGGTCGCCGGTCTCGAAGCCCTCGACTTCCAGGTCAAGCCCTCGCCGTTCCGGCGCGGCACGATGGCCTGCACCGGCATCGAGTTCTGCAAGCTCGCCATCGTCGAGACCAAGGCGCGCGGCTCGCAGCTCATCGACGAGCTGGAGAAGCGTCTCCCGGAGTTCGACGAGCCGCTGACCATCAACCTCAACGGCTGCCCGAACGCCTGCGCCCGTATCCAGGTCGCGGACATCGGTCTCAAGGGCCAGCTGGTGCTCGACAAGGACGGCAACCAGGTCGAGGGCTACCAGGTGCACCTCGGCGGCGCGCTCGGCCTGGAGGCCGGGTTCGGCCGCAAGGTCCGCGGCCTGAAGGTCACCTCGGACGAACTGCCCGACTACATCGAGCGGGTCCTCAAGAACTACGAAGCGGAGCGCGAGAACGGCGAGCGCTTCGCGACCTGGGCGGCCCGTGCCTCTGCGGAGGCCCTGTCATGAGGTTGGCGAGTGAGCCGAAGGGGCGCGCCGGTGTCGAGACGGCGAGCGCGCGGAGGCCCGACGAAGGAGGGTCGAGCACGGTCGTCGGCTCGACACCGGCAACAGGCGCCCCGGAGGCGAACCGAGCCTCAAAAAAGAGGGAGGCCCTTCATGAGCGAGCGCGCGGCACCGTTCTTCTGCCCGTACTGCGGCGACGAGGATCTTCGGCCCAGCGAAGAAGGTCACGGCGCCTGGGAATGCGCGGCCTGCAATCGGGCCTTCACGTTGAAGTTCCGCGGGCTGCTCGCCCGCGGTCTTCAGCACAACGAAGGTGGAGGGGAACAGATATGACGACAGCTCAAGCCCCCACGGACACGGACGAATTGAAGGCGCTCGCCGAGCAGGCCGGGCGCGACCTGGAGGACGCCACCCCCCTGGAGATCCTCCAGTGGGCGGCACAGACCTTCGGCAAGAAGTTCTGCGTGACCTCGTCCATGGAGGACGCGGTCGTCGCCCACCTCGCCTCCCGCGCGATGCCCGGTGTGGACGTCGTGTTCCTCGACACCGGCTACCACTTCGAGGAGACGATCGGCACCCGGGACGCCGTCGAGGCCGTGATGGACGTCAACGTCATCACGCTCACCCCGCGGCAAACGGTCGCCGAGCAGGACGCCGAGTTCGGCCCGAAGCTGCACGACCGCGACCCCGACCTGTGCTGCGCGATGCGCAAGGTGAAGCCCCTCGAAGAGGGTCTCGCCGGGTACGCCGCGTGGGCCACGGGACTGCGCCGCGACGAGTCCCCGACGCGGGCGAACACCCCGGTCGTCGGCTGGGACGAGAAGCGGCAGAAGGTCAAGGTCTCGCCTATCGCTCGCTGGTCGCAGGACGACGTCGACGCGTACATCCAGGAGCACGGCGTCCTCACGAACCCGCTCCTGATGGACGGCTACGGCTCCGTGGGCTGCGCCCCGTGCACCCGCCGCCTCCTGGAGGGCGAGGACGCGCGCGCCGGACGGTGGGCCGGCCAGGCCAAGACCGAGTGCGGACTGCACGGCTGACCGGGCCTGAACCCATGAACGACATACGGACTTTGGAGAACCAAGTGACCGGAGCCACGATCTGGCTCACGGGTCTGCCGTCCGCCGGCAAGACCACCATCGCGTACGAGCTGGCGAACACGCTGCGCGCCGAGGGCCGCAAGGTCGAGGTGCTCGACGGCGACGAGATCCGCGAGTACCTCACGGCGGGCCTCGGCTTCAGCCGCGAGGACCGGCACACGAACGTGCAGCGCATCGGCTACCTCGCCGAACTCCTCGCCCGTAACGGCGTGTTGGTGCTCGTCCCGGTCATCGCCCCGTACGCCGACAGCCGGGAGGCCGTCCGCAAGCGCCACCAGACCGGTGGCACGGGATACCTGGAGGTGCACGTCGCCACGCCCGTGGACGTGTGCTCCGACCGTGATGTGAAGGGCCTGTACGCCAAGCAGGCCGCCGGTGAGCTGTCCGGGCTCACCGGGGTCGACGACCCGTACGAGGCACCCGAATCGCCCGACCTGCGCATCGAGTCGCAGAACCAGACCGTGCAGGAGTCCGCGGCAGCGCTCCGTGCGCTGCTCACCGAGAGGGGTCTCGCCGCATGACGACCGTAGCTTCTTCCGTCTCCGAGGGCTCCGAGGAGACCGACAGCCCTTACGCGCTCAGCCACTTGGACGCTCTCGAGTCCGAGGCGGTGCACATCTTCCGCGAGGTGGCGGGCGAGTTCGAGCGGCCGGTGATTCTCTTCTCCGGCGGCAAGGACTCCATCGTCATGCTGCACCTGGCGCTGAAGGCGTTCGCCCCGGCCGCGATCCCCTTCTCGCTGCTGCACGTGGACACCGGGCACAACTTCCCCGAGGTCCTGGAGTACCGCGACCGCACCGTCGAGAAGCACGGGCTGCGCCTGCACGTCGCGTCCGTGCAGGAGTACATCGACGCCGGCAAGCTGCGCGAGCGTCCGGACGGGACCCGTAACCCGCTCCAGACGGTGCCGCTGACCGAGAAGATCCAGTCGGAGAAGTTCGACGCCGTGTTCGGCGGCGGCCGCCGCGACGAGGAGAAGGCACGCGCCAAGGAGCGCGTCTTCTCCCTGCGCGACGAGTTCTCCCAGTGGGACCCGCGCCGCCAGCGCCCCGAGCTGTGGCAGCTCTACAACGGCCAGCACGCGCCCGGCGAGCACGTCCGCGTGTTCCCGCTGTCCAACTGGACCGAGCTGGACGTGTGGCAGTACATCGCCCGCGAGAACATCGAACTGCCGCAGATCTACTACGCGCACGAGCGCCCGGTCTTCAAGCGCAGCGGCATGTGGCTGACCGCGGGCGACTGGGGCGGCCCGAAGGACGACGAGTCGGTCGAGACGCGGCAGGTCCGCTACCGCACCGTCGGCGACATGTCCTGCACCGGCGCCGTCGACTCGGACGCCACGACCATCGAGAAGGTCATCGCCGAGATCGCCGTGTCCCGGCTCACCGAGCGGGGGGCCACCCGCGCCGACGACAAGATGTCCGAGGCCGCGATGGAAGACCGCAAGCGCGAAGGGTACTTCTAGAGATGAGCACCACCACCTCCGCCGCCGCTGAAGAGCTGGCCGGGCTTTCGGCGACGACCCTGCTGCGGTTCGCCACGGCCGGTTCGGTCGACGACGGCAAGTCGACGCTCGTGGGCCGCCTGCTGCACGACTCCAAGTCGGTCCTCACGGACCAGCTGGAGGCCGTCGAGCTGGCGTCCAAGTCGCGCGGCGCCGCCGAGCCGGACCTCGCGCTGCTCACGGACGGCCTGCGCGCCGAGCGCGAGCAGGGCATCACGATCGACGTCGCGTACCGCTACTTCGCGACCCCGCGGCGCCGCTTCATCCTGGCGGACACCCCGGGCCACGTGCAGTACACGCGGAACATGGTGACCGGCGCGTCCACCGCCGACCTCGCCGTGGTCCTCGTCGACGCCCGCAACGGCGTCATCGAGCAGACCCGCCGGCACGCGGCCGTCGCGGCCCTCCTCCGTGTCCCGCACGTCGTCCTCGCCGTCAACAAGATGGACCTCGTCGACTACGAGGAGACCGTCTTCGCGAAGATCGCCGAGGAATTCACCGCGTACGCTGGGCAGTTGGGCGTCCCGGAGATCACCGCGATCCCGATCTCGGCGCTCGCGGGCGACAACGTCGTGGAGCCGTCCGCCAACATGGACTGGTACGGCGGCCCCACCGTCCTGGAGCACCTGGAGACGGTGCCGGTCAGCCACGACCTCACGAGCTGCCACGCGCGGCTGCCCGTGCAGTACGTGATCCGCCCGCAGACCGCCGAGCACCCGGACTACCGGGGCTACGCGGGGCAGATCGCGGCCGGCACGTTCCGCGTCGGCGAGTCCGTCACGGTGCTCCCGTCGGGCCGCACGTCGAAGGTCACGGGAATCGACCTGCTGGGTACGGCGGTCGACGTCGCGTGGACGCCGCAGTCGGTGACCCTCCTCCTGGAGGACGACATCGACATCTCGCGCGGCGACCTGATCGTGCCGAGCCACGACGCGCCCGCCACCTCGCAGGACATCGAGGCGACGGTGTGCCACGTGGCCGACACCCCGCTCGTCGTCGGCCAGCGGGTGCTGCTCAAGCACACCACCCGTACGGTCAAGGCGATCGTCAAGGAGATCCCGTCGCGGCTCACGCTCGACGACCTCTCCCAGCACCCCGAGCCGGGTCAGCTCGTCGCCAACGACATCGGCCGCGTGAAGGTGCGCATCGCCGAGGCGCTCGCCATCGACTCCTACGCGGACTCGCGGCGCACGGGCTCGTTCCTGCTGGTCGACCCGGCGGACGGCACGACGCTCGCGGCGGGCATGGCCGGCGAGTCCTTCGCCTCGGCGGAGGACCCCAAGGCCCTTGTGGACGAGGAGGGTTGGGACTTCTGAGCCCCCAGGGCCGGCACGCGGGCGACCGTGTGCCGGCCGCCCGGCGGCGCCCTCGCCGCCGCGGCAAGGACTGAGACGACGCCCACGGACTCCCCTTCAGGAACTGAGCGACGATGCGCCACTCACCCACCCACCCGGTTCTCCTCGTGATAGCCCACGGCAGCCGCGACCCGCGCCATGCCGCGACCGTGCACGCCCTCGTGGGCGAGGTCCGGGCGCAGAACCCCGGTGTGCGGGTGGAGACGGCGTTCCTGGACTTCAACGTGCCGTCGGTGCACGGGGTGTTGGGGTCGCTGGCGGCCGAGGGCGTGCGTGACGTGATCGCGCTGCCGCTGCTCCTCACCCGCGCCTTCCACGCGAAGACGGACATCCCGGCGGTGCTGCGCGAGGCGCCGCGCGGGATGCGGATCCGCCAGGCGGAGGTCCTGGGCCCCGACCCGCTGCTCGTCGCGGCCCTCGAACGACGCCTGTACGAGGCGGGGTTGTCCCCCGCCGACAAGCCCACGACCGGGGTCGTCCTGGCCTCGGCGGGCTCCTCCGACCCGGAGGCGATCGCAGTGATCGCTGAAATCGCGCGGGAGTGGCGGCACACCGGTTGGTGCGCCGTGCGGCCTGCGTTCGCCTCCGCATCCCATCCCCGCACGGAGGACGCCGTGCGCGAACTCCGTGCACTGGGCTGCGAGCGCGTGGCGGTCGCCCCGTACGTCCTCGCGCCCGGCCGGCTCCCCGACCGGATCGCGGCGGGCGCCGCGGACGCCGACGTACTCGCTGACGTACTGGGTCCCGCGCCCGAGGTGGCGCGGGTCCTGATGGAGCGTTACGAGGCGTCCTGCGTACGGGAGTTGGTGGCGGTCGGCGCCTGAGCGCCGGTCAACCGCACAGCTGCTCCCCCAGCTCGCTGCGCGCGTACCGCACGCTCCGCCCGCTGCGCGTACGCAGCAAGAGACCCGCGTCGTACAGGATCGACAGGTGCTGGCTGACGGCGCCCGGTGTGACGTCGAGGCGGTGGGCCAGTTCCGTGGTCGACGCGGGTTCCTCAAGGAGGCCCAGGATGCGGGCGCGGGCCGCGCCGAGCAGCCGGGTCAGGGCTTCGCTGCCCGCCGGGGGCGGGGTCTCGGAGATGGTGGCGCGACCACGGGCCGGATAGCTGAGCAGCGGCGGCAGTCCGGGGTCGATCATGGTGTGGGCGCCGTGGCAGAAGAGCGTGGGGACGAGGACGAGCCCGCGGCCCTCGATCGGGATGTCGGCCGGGGACCAGGCGCGGAGGCTGTCGCGCTGGACGAGGGTGAGCACGTCGCCGTCCCAGGAAAGCCGCCGGTCGAGGCTGGTGAACAGGCCGCCCACCCCGGCGTCCGCGAGCACCTTGCCGCGGTACGTGAGGTCGGCCTCCAGTACGGACTGGACGCGGGGCCACCAGTCCGGGGCGAGGCACGTGTGCCAGTAGGCCTCCAGCGCGTCGGCGATGCGGTGGCGGAACGCGGCCGGGTCGGCGAGCCCCTCGCGCAGCACCGGCGGCAGACGGTCCGTCACCGTGTCGTAGGCGGCGGTGAATTCGGACTCGAGGGTCTCGGGCGGGACGGCACGAACCTCGGCGAGCTGCTCCGCGAACCCCGGTCGCGGGCGCGTGGGACGCGGGGTCAGGTAGTCCGGTATCCACAGGTGGGGCGCGACGAGGGCACCGAGCAGCTCGGTGTCGAGGCGCCGGAAGGCGGGGGCGAGGCGGCGCAGCCAGGGCCGCTGATGCGGGTAGCGCGCGGGGTCGCGCCAGCAGCGCAGCGAGTACACGGTCTCCTGGAGGGGCGAGTACGCGAAGGACGTACGGGCGAGGTCCCCCACGACGAAGCGGAATTCGATCACTGCGCCTGCCACCTTCCCCACCCTTTAGCGAGAGGCTAAAGGATTATCGCGGCGGACCGGAACCCGGCTTCGCTGTCGGCATGACCACATCTCCGCCCCGGCCCCTACCTCCCACGACGCGCCTCGCCGGGCTGCTGCCCACGGTGCCGGTGCTGCGCCGGCTGTCCCTTCTCACGCTGCTCAACGCGTTCGGGCGTGGCCTGTTCTTCCCGGTCAGCGTCCTGTACTTCACGCGGTCCGTGGGCCTGAGCGCCACGTCGGTGGGCGTGGGTCTCACGGTGGCCGGGGTGTTCGGGCTCGCGGCGGGGGTGCCGGCGGGGCGGGCCTCGGACCGGTGGGGGCGGCGGCCGGTACTGACCGGGCTCTGGGTCGGGTGCGGCGCGGGGCTCGTGGCGTACACGCTGATCGACTCGTACGTCTCGTTCCTGGTCACGGCGATCTGCTACGCGACGCTGAGCCAGGGCAGCATGGGCGTGCGCAACGCGCTGTACGCGGACGTGCTGCCCGTGGGGGAACGCGTCGAGGGGCGGGCGCACCTGCGGATGGTCACCAACGTGGGCATGGGCCTGGGCGGCGCGTTCGGCGCGCTCGCCCTCCAATTCGACAGCCGCGCCGGTTACACCGCGCTGATCCTCTTCGACGCGGTGGCGTTCGCCGGGTCCGCGCTGATGGTGCACCGGCTGCCCGGCGGCGCGGGGCGGCGGCCGGCCATGGACACCCCGGCGGAGAGCCGGTGGCGGGCGGTGCGCGACGCGCCGTTCCTCGCGGTGACCTTCCTCAACGCCGTACTGGCCCTGCAATACGCCCTGTTGGAGGTGGGGCTGCCGCTGTGGATCTCGCAGCACACCGACGCGCCGCGGTGGACGGCGGCCCTCGTCATGGTTCTCAACTGTGTGCTGGTGGCGCTGCTCCAGGTGCGGGCGACCCGCGGGGTGGAGGACCTGCCGGGCGCGGTGAAGGCGATGCGCCGCTCGGGGCTGCTGCTCGCGCTGTCCTGCGCGTTCTTCGCCTTCTCGGCGGGGATCTCACCGCTGGGGGCGCTGACGGTCCTGGTGATCGGCGCGGTGGTGCAGGTGCTCGCCGAGGTGTTGCAGGCGGCGGGCGGCTGGACCGTCGGCTACGGCCTCGCGGACTCCCGCGCGCAGGGCGTCTATCAGGGCGTGTTCAACTCCGGGCAGGCCGCGGCCTCGATGGCTGCGCCCGCGCTCGTGACGGTCACCGCGATCCAGCACGGGACGGCGGGCTGGGCTGTGCTCGGGGCGCTGTTCGTGGTGGCGGGCCTCGGCGTGGGGCCCGCCGTGCGGTGGGCACGGCGGGACGCCCAGTGGCGCGGCGAGTGAGCCGTGCCGTCAGCGCGGATCGCGCCCGCTGAGGGCGAGCGCCTTCGCGTACACGGACGCGTCGTCCGGCACGTCGACGGGCGCGTCGAAACCCTCGTACTGGCGGTACAGCTCGGCGTTCGCCTCGACGACTTGGAGGAGCAGGGCCGCCGCGCCGTCCGAGACGCGGAACTCCTGGCCGGTGGCGTGGGCCACGTCCCAACCGTGCAGGACGAGTTCGATCCACAACAGGGCGGCGACCTCGGCGGCGGGCTGCTTGGCGAAGCCGAGGTCGATCTCGCCCTCCCAGGCGGCCGGTTCGGACCAGGCGGCGATGCCCTGGTCGAGATCGGCGGCGCAGGTCGTCGCCCAGTCCGCGTCGGCCGTGAAGTCGCGGGCGGTCAGCTCCTCCGGCAACTGCGTGCGCAGCGCGCGGTGTCGCATGCCGTGCCAGGTGTACGCGACCCAGTGGTTCACGAGCGTGCGCACGTCCCAATCGCCGCAGCCCGAGGCCGCGTCGAGCCGGTCGCGCTTGACGCCGGCTGCGACGCGGGTGGCCTCGTCGGCGCTCTCGGCGAGGTACGGGTACAGGGTGTCCATGCGAAGTTCGGTCATGGCGAGGACGCTACAGGGACCGGTACCCGCCCCTCTTGAACAAACGCGACAGGGTTACGCGGCGCACCGCGCGTCGACGGCCGCGATCAGCTCCGCCACGCTCGTCTCCCCCGCCGAACGGCCTTCCCGCGCCGCCTCGTCGGCGAGTTCCTGGAGGACGTCGTTGATCGGCGTGGGCACTCCGTGCAGGCGGCCGAGGAGGGCGATCTCGCCGTTGAGGTAGTCGGCCTCGATGCTGCCCGCGCCGCGCTGGAGGGACTGCCAGGAGGAGCCGCCGCCGCGCGGGCTGCTGTCGAAGGGCTCGAAGCGGATCTTGTCGGCGCGGGCGGCCTTCTCCTCGTCCTTGCTCGTGTACGCGATCCCGGCGGCGTCGAGCACCGCCTCGCCCTCGGCGCGTGCCCGGCGGAACAGGGCGATGCTCTCCTCGCTGGTGAGCACGCCGGAGACCGCCTCGATCGAGTTGGCGAGATTGGCGAGGAGCTTGGCGTACTTCCAGCGCATGACGTCGTCGACGACGGGCGCTTCGAGGGGCCCTTTCTCCAGGTCGGCCGAGATGGCGCGGACGGTGTCGTCGCTGCCCGACGGGTAGCGGCCGACGTGCAGGATGCCGGAGAGCGGGGCGCCCTGGGCGCGGACGACGCCCGGCTCGACGAACGTGGCGGGCAGCCACACACACATCCCGTACACCCGCTGGAAGGTACGCAGGGCGAGCCGCTCGCTCTCCACACCGTTCTGCGCGCAGACGAGGGGCAGCCGGCCGGCCGCCGTGCCGCCGCCCTCGACGGGGCGCGGTCCCCACGCGGCGAGCGCCGCCGCGCTGTCCTGTGTCTTCACGGCGAGGATCAGTACGTCGTCGGCGCGCAGCGTGCCGAGCGCCTCCGGGCCTTCCACGACGGGGAGTTGGTGGGTGTGCGTGCCGTCGGGCGTCTCGACGCGCAGTCCGTTGTCGCGCAGCGCCCGGTACTGACTGCCGCGCGCGACGAGCACGACGTCACTGTGCCCCGACTGCGCGAGCCTTCCGCCGATGACGCCGCCGACCGCTCCTGCTCCGATGATTACGTAGCGCATGCACCGACCTTTTCACGGACGCGCTCACCGTGGGGCCGTGAGCTCCACCAGTTTCGTCACGGTGTTCCAGTTCCGGCTCGTCGCGATCAGGCCCTTGTTGAGCGCCGGGCGGGACAGCTGGGCCGCCAGCTTCGAGACGCCGAGGCCCTGGGGCGCGTAGAGGTAGAGGGCGCGGTCGCCGATGCGGAAGTCCTCGGGGGCGTACGCGGCCGGGTCGACGGCGGCGAACCGCTCGGCGGTCACCTGCTCCGAGAAGTACGTGACGTGCAGCTGCTTGGCCTCCAGTTCGGCGGCCGGGAACGGGCAGTCCGCCATGACCGCCTTCAGGTAGGCGTGGCCGCGCACGATGACGTCGACGGTGAAGCCGAACCCGGCCTCGATCGCCTTGCCGATCGCGGCGGCGAGCGCGTCCTCGTCGCCGCCGTCGGGCGCGGTGAAGGCGACGTTGCCGCTCTGGAGGTAGGTGCGTACGTCGGTGAGGCCGAGGCCCTCGATCACCGGCCGCAGCCCGGCCATCGGCACCTTCTTGTTGCCGCCGACGTTGATGCCGCGCAGCAGAGCCGCGTATCCCTCGGTCGAGGTCCCCTGAGTCATGCGCACACGATAAGGCGGCCGCCGTTCCCCGTGGGGGTGGGCACGGCGGCCGCCGGTCGTCGAGCCGGAACGTTTACTCGGTGACCTTCAGGAGCTTGTTCGCGGTGCCGTCGGACGCGTTCTTGATGGCGTCCGGGGTGGCCCCGTCGGTGAGCGCCTTGGCGACGTCGGCCGGGGCCGCGTCCTTGTGTCCTGCCAGGTAGACGGCGGCCGCGCCGACGACGTGCGGTGTCGCCATCGACGTACCGGAGATGGTGTTGGTGGCGTCGTCCCCGGTGTTCCAGTCGGACGTGATGTCCGATCCAGGCGCGTAGATGTCGACGACGGAACCGTAGTTGGAGAAGTCCGACTGCTCGTCGTCCTTGGTCGAGGAGGCGACCGTGATGGCCTCCGGGACCCGGGCGGGGCTGGACTGCGAGGCGTCCGCCGACTCGTTGCCCGCCGCCACCGCGTAGGTGACACCGGAGTCGATGGACTTCTTGACCGCCGCGTCGAGCGCCTCGTCCACGCCGCCGCCGAGCGACATGTTGGCGACGGAGGGGCCCTGGTGGTTCTTGGTCACCCAGTCGATGCCCGCGACGACCTGCTCGGTGGTGCCGGAGCCCTGGTCGTCGAGGACGCGGACGGCGACGATCTTCGCCTTCTTGGCGACGCCGTGCGCCTCACCGGCGATGGTGCCGGCGACGTGCGTGCCGTGCCCGTTGCCGTCGTCGGCGCTGTCGTCGTTGTCGACGGCGTCGAAGCCGTAGGAGGCGCGGCCGCCGAAGTCCTTGTGGCTGATCCGGACGCCGGTGTCGATGACGTACGCGGTCGCGCCCTCGCCCGCGCTGTCCGGGTACGTGTACTTGCCGTCGCCCGCGGTGTCCGCCTGGTCGATGCGGTCCAGGCCCCACGACGGCGGGTTGTCCTGGGTGGCGTCGATGTGGAATTTCTTGTTCTGGACGACCTTCGACACGGAGCCGTCGGCGGCGAGCCGCTTGGCCTCGGTGTCCGAGAGGCCGCTCGCCGAGAAGCCGTTGACCGCCGAGCTGTAGTTCCGCTCGATCGTGCCTCCGTACTCCTTGGCCAGGTCCTTCTTCGCGGAGGCGTTCGCCTTCTGGTCGAGCAGCACGATGTAGCTGCCGGACACGGCGCCCTTGGCGTCCTGCCCGTAGACCTTGCCCTCGGCGGGGGCCGCGGTGGCGGAGAAGCCGCCGAACATGGTGACGCCCACTGCCGTAGCCGCCGTGGCTATCGCCGCGGTGAGCTTCATCGTGCGCGCATGCTGGTTTGTTGCCATGAAGAGGGGTCTCCTCAGTGGTGTGGGGGGAATGCCAGCGCCCCAGGACGATCCTTCGCGAAGGTTGTCAAACTCCGGAAGATGTCCGGGGGTTGAGACGAAACCCTGACCGATTGACGCGATCAGATCAAGACCTACATGAACCTGTGACGTGCTCAACAAGGTTTCGTAATAACAAATCGGACGGTTCCGGAGGTTCGGATCAAGGTTCGACGGTTCATCCTTCGTCGGCTCAACCCCCGATAGATGTAGGGGACTCGGGTCATCCTCCGCGCGGACCCCCGCCTCCCGGACCTCACCGACCAGCACGACGAACCGGACTTATCCCGCCCATACCTTCGAACCCGGAGGTGACCTGATGGCGAGGAACGGGGAACAGCGGGAGCGCCGGGTGCGCGGATTCGCGGCGCGGGCCGGCGGATGGAGCGCCCGGCACCGGTGGGCGGCGGTGGGGATCTGGGTGCTGTTCGTCGTGGTGGCGATGGGCCTGGGGTCCGTCGCGGGGCGCGTGGACGTCTCGGAGGACGACCAGCTCAAGGGCGAGACGAGCCAGGCCGCGGCCATCATCGACGACGCGGGCGTCGACGAACCGGCGGGCGAGACGGTGCTCGTCCAGAGCAAGAACGGTGAACTGCGGGCCACCGCACCGGAGTTCAGGGCAGCGGTCGCCGACGTGGTGAAGGCCGTCGAGGGCACGCGGCAGGTGACCGCGGTGCGCTCGCCGTACGCCGCCGGCACCCGGACCATCTCGAAGGACGGCCGCACCGCGCTCGTCCAGTTCGACATGCGGGGCGACCCCGACACCGCGGCGGACCGCGTCGAGCCGGTCCAGAAGGCCGTCGCCGGCGTCGCCGGAGACCATGACGCGCTGCGGATCGAGGAGATCGGCGCCGCGAGCATGAACAAGACCTTCGACGACGCGTTCGGCGACGACTTCCAGCGCGCCGAGTATTCGGCGGTGCCGGTGGCGCTCGGCATTCTGCTGATCGCGTTCGGCGCGCTCGTCGCGGCGCTGCTCCCGGTGGCGCTCGCCGTCACGGCGATCATGGCGACGATGGGCCTGATGGGCGTCGTCAGCCATCTCCAGCCGATGAGCGACACCGCCAACTCGGTGATGCTGCTCGTGGGGCTGGCGGTCGGCGTCGACTACTGCCTGTTCTACGTGCGGCGCGAGCGCGAGGAACGGATGAAGGGGCACGACCCGGGGACCGCGCTGCGCGTCGCTGCGGCCACCAGCGGCCGGGCGATCATCGTCTCCGGGGTCACTGTGTGCGTGGCGATGGCGGGCATGCTGTTCACCGGGCTCGCCGAGTTCCAGGCGATGGGCCTCGCCTCGCTGATGGTGGTGGCGGTCGCGATGGTGGGGTCCGTGACCGTGCTTCCGGCGCTGCTCTCGCTCCTCGGCGAGCGGGTGGAGAAGGGACGGATCCCGTTCCTGCACCCGACGAAGCGGCGCAATGGAGTCAACGGGGCTGATGGGGACGGGAGTTCGGGCAGTCGGTTCTGGAGCCGGGTGCTGAGCGTCGTGCTCGCGCGGCCCGCCGTGTCCGTCGCCGTCGCGATCGTCGCGCTGCTCGCGATCGCCGCTCCCGCGCTCGGCATGAAGACCCAGAACCTCACCCTGGACCAGGAGTTCGGCGACTCGCTGCCGATCGTGGCGACGTACGACCGGGTCAACGCGGCGTTCCCGGGCGGCTCGGACCCGGCCGAGGTGGTCGTGAAGGCCGACGACATCAACGCCGCCGACGCACGCGCCGCGCTCGCCGACTTCCGTGCGCGGGCCGTGAGTTCGGGCGCCTCGCGCGGGCCGGTCGAGGTCACCGTGCACCCGGACGAGAACGTGGCGGTCATCGACGTACCGCTCGTCGGCGGATCCGATCAGGACAAGGCCGAGAAGAGCCTGGCGCTGCTGCGCGACGAGGTGCGGCCCGACACGTTCGGCGAGGTGGACGGCGTCGAGGCGCCGATCACCGGGCAGGTCGCCGGGTCGAAGGACTTCAACGACCAGATCGTCGGTTCCGTCGTCCCGGTCTTCGCGTTCGTCGTGGCGTTCGCGTTCCTGCTGATGCTGCTGTCGTTCCGCTCACTGACGGTCGCGATCACCTCGATCGCGCTCAACCTGCTGTCGGTGGGCGCCGCCTACGGGATCCTCGTCGCCGTCTTCCAGCACGGCTGGGGCGCCTCGCTGGTCGGCGCGGAGGGGGTCGGCGCCATCATCACGTGGCTGCCGCTGTTCCTGTTCGTGATCCTCTTCGGCCTGTCGATGGACTACCACGTGTTCGTGGTGTCCCGGATCAAGGAGGCACGTCTTCAGGGGCGTACGAACCTGGACGCGATCCGGCACGGCGTCGTCACCACCGCCGGCGTGGTCACCAGCGCGGCCGTCATCATGGTCGCCGTGTTCAGCATCTTCGGGACGCTGTCCATGCAGTCCATGAAGCAGATGGGCGTGGGCCTCGCGGCCGCGATCCTGATCGACGCGACCGTCATCCGCGGAGTGCTGCTCCCGGCGGTGATGGCGCTGCTCGGGGAGCGCAACTGGTATCTGCCGAAGTGGCTGCGCCGGCTGCCGGACCTGACGCACGACGAGGCGGGCATCGAGCCCGCCCCGGTCCCGCGCGAGGGCGGCGAGGAGGTGCGCGTCTGACGCGCCCCGGCCCCGCGGACCCACGGCCTGTACGGCCTGTACGGCCTGTTCACCGCTCGCGTCACGCGGCGGTGGACAGGCCCTTCTCGCTCTCTTCCTCTTCGCCGGCCTCGTCGGCGCTGTCCCGCTCGAAGGCCTCCAGCGTGCGGCCGAAGTCGCGCGTGGACAGCAACAGCTTGTAGACGATGGCGAGTTCGAAGACGAGCAGCAGCGCGGCGGCCACGACGGTCGCCCCGATCACCTGGTCGATCAGCGGTCCGATGATGAAGACGGCCATCTGGAACTCGATGCCGCTCACGAGGTGCGTACGGACCCGGTGGCGCAGCAGGAAGGACCGGAAGCGCAGATAGACGGGGAAGCGGCTGCGGAACTCCTGGTGCAGGTCGACGACCTTGGGACGCGGCGCCGACTCCACGTCCTCCGCCGGCGTCTCCCCCTCGGCGTACTCGGGGTGCTCGGCACGCTCGGTGTCCTGGGCGTGCTCGGCCTCGGCTGCCGCCCCGTTCAGGTCCTGCTCCATGTCCGCGGACGGGTTGGCCCGCAGCAGGTCCTCCATGAACGCGATGCGCTCGGCGTTCTGAGCGCGCCGTGCCGCCCGCACGCGGGCCTTGATCTGCTTGCGCATCGTGTGCCGGGTCTTGAAGATCTCCAGCGAGTTGATGTAGCGCAGCCCGTCGAGGAAGACGACGACCACGGCGAGCCAGACGTAGATCAGGTCGCCGGTGCGCTGGAACTGGCCGCCCATCAGCGCCACGGCGCAGGCCATGACGCGGACCCGGTCGAAGATGTAGTCGAGCCAGGCGCCGAACACGGAGCCCTGCCCGGTCAGCCGGGCGACCTTGCCGTCCATGCAGTCGAGCACGAAGCTCAGGTGATAGATGACGGCTCCGGCGATCAGCCAGCGCCAGTCCCCCATCGCGAAACAGCCGGCAGCGCCGAGCCCCAGGATGAGGGCTCCCCAGGTGATCTGGTTCGGGGTGATGCGCGTCCAGCGCGCCGTGACCCGGACGAGAGGTGTGGCGATCGGGTCGACCAACAGGACGGTCCACCACGCGTCACGCTTTTTCTGGGTGATGCGCCGCACTTCGGGCAATGACGGTATGTCTCGGGGCATGAGGCGCGCCAGCTTCCTTTGTTCAAAAGTAGGTTCACCTCAAGGTAAGAATCCGTTCTTACCAAGTTCAAGAACGAACGAACGCAACCTTTACTGGGGGGTATTGGTCGTACACCGCAGGCGAGTCAATTTCGTTACCTATTGGGCACACGTTTCTTACGGAACACTGGAACCGTTCCGTAAGAAATCGCGTCTACCCCACCCTGATGTCAGAGGACCGCCGACGTCAGGGGCGGCGCAGTTCGGCCTCGATGAGGTCGGCCGCCTGCCGCGTTCCGCCTTCCTTCGCCATGTCCTGCTGAACGGCGGCGAGGCGGCGCGCCACCTCCGGGTCGTCGACCAGAGCGAGGACGGCCTCGCGGAGGGTCTCCGCGTTCGCCTCCTCCATGGGTACGTGCCGGGCGACGCCGAGGCCCTGGAGGATGTCGGCGTTGCCGAACTGGTCGACGGCCTGCGGCACGGCGACCATCGGCGTCGCGGTGGACAGGCCCTCCTGGCTGCCGCCCGCGCCGGCGTGCGTGATGAAGGCGTCGGCCTGCTTGAGGATCGCCAACTGCGGCACCCACTGCCGCACTTCTACGTTGCCGGGGACCTCCCCGAGGTCCTCCGCGGTGATGTGCCGGCCGACCTGGAGCACGACATGCCAGCCCGGCAGATCGCCGAACGCCTTCACGCACTCCCGGTAGAAGGCGGGCTGCTTGGTGAACGACGAGCCGAGCGACACGAGCAGCACGCGCTCGGCGTCGGCGGGGCGCTCCCAGTCGCCCTGTGCGGACCGGTCGCCCTGGCAGGCGCCGACGAAGGTGTTCTTCTTCTCGTCGACCCGGTCGGCATTCGGCTGGAGCGCCTTCGGAATGAGCACGAGGGTGCGGTCGTAGGAGCCCCAGAATTCGTCGGCGGTCCTCGGTACGCCGGAGTCCTTGAGCCACGCGTCGAACTTGTCGTAGTAGGCCTTGCCGCGCGGCGTCTTCCGGGGCTCCTCCCACATCGGCTTCGCGACCTCCTCCTGGTATCCCTCCCAGGCGACGAGGTTCGGCGAGAGCGTGACCACGGGCACGCCCCAGCGGTGGGCGAGGACGCCTGCCGGGTACGAGGTGATGTCGTGGATCACGAGGTCGGGGACGCCGACGCCGCCCTCGCCCTCGTAGGCCTCGATCAGCTGCGGGAGAGCCTGGATCGCCTCGTTCAGGAACGGCTCCACGTTGTCGAGCAGCGTGGAGCCCCACGCCTCCGGGTCGTCGTCAGGGCCGGGAAGCGTGGTGCGGAAGAGGACCGGCTCGGCGCCGGTCTCGGCGATCTTCTCCTCGAACAGGTGCGGGATCGCGTACGTGACCCGGTGCCCACGGGCGACGAGCTCCCGGATCACTTCGAGACTCGGGTTCACGTGCCCGTGGAGAGCGCTGGAGAACATGGCGATATGGGCGCGTTCGCCGTGATTCGGGTTCGTCACGCCCTCACCGTAAGCGAGACGAGACGTCTCGTGCAAATGATTATGCGAGGGGGGAAGGGGGTGCCTACCGGTGATCGGCGCCGGGCATCGATGGCCGGCGCCGATCACCGGGCGTTCATCACCGGTTGAGGGAACCCCAGAGCCGCAGCCACTGCCCCGGGGCCGCTTCCCCGACGAGCGCGCCGGGCGGGATCCCGGCGTCGCGCAGCGCGGCCTCGACCCGGCGGCGCGGGTGGGCGCGGCCCAGCGAGGCGCGCAGGCTGCCGCCGACCCCCGAGAAGCCGAGCGTGACGAGCCGTTCGTACCCCGGGTACTCGGCCGGGGTCAGCAGCGGCGTCGCCCTGCGCTCGATACGGAGCACGCCCGCGTCGACCCGCGGGGCCGGGCGGAACGCGGTGCGCGGCACCCGGCCGAGCAGCCGCCACTCGAAGTGCGGCCAGGTGAGGACGGTGCGGCGGGTCCAACTCCCGTAGCCACCCGTGCGTTTGCGGGCGTACTCGAGCTGGGTGAGCAGCACGGCGCGGGTCAGCGCGTCGGCGTGCAGGCACCAGTCCACGACGTCGGCCGTCCGTGAGAACGGCACATTCCCGGCGACGGCGAACGGCACCCGGGGCGGCCGCACCGCGAGAAAGTCCGCATGCCGTACGCGGACGTGGGCCTGCGCGGCGAACCGCTCGCGCAGCCGTGCGACGAGCCGACCGTCGATCTCGTACGCGACGAGGTCCGGTGTGCGACGGGCGAGCGGCGCGGTCAACGCGCCGCTCCCTGCGCCCACTTCGAGAAGCAGCGGGGTGGGATCCGGTGTCGCCAACTGTGCGAAACGGCGCGCGGCGGCGCGGTCGGCGAGGAAATTCTGTGAGAGGGCACGCGAACGCGACGTGCCGGTGGAACGGGCGGCCATGGCCTGCGGTCCTTGTCATCCGTAAGGAAATTGGGCGGATGAGGGCCCTGACCGTGGGCCGGGTGGGGGCAATCAAGCCCCACCGGCGTTTGAGGCGCGGAGTCCGGGGCGGAGCCCCGTGGCCGGGACGGTCAGAGCGCCGGGCCGACGCGCAGCCGAACAGCATGCGCGCAGCCCAGGACCTGGCGGGTCACCGAAACGGCCATCATGGCTGCGCTGCACATGCCCCACATGCTGAACGAACACCCCACGTCCCGTCCAACGAATTCCCACCCCCGACCGAGTGCGAGACTGACCCCGTACCAGGCATGACGCGGGAGGCGACACGATGGACGAGGCACAAGCACGGGACGTGCTGGCACAGGCGGATGTGCTCGACGGCGCGGCGCGAACCAACGCGGCGCGAACCGCGAAGCTGCTCGCGCTCGGCGAGAACGCGGTGTTCGCCGCCGGCGACCTCGTCGTCAAGATCGGGCGCAGCATCGAGCACGGCGGCGCCGAACTCCTCGATCGCGCCCGCCGCGAACTGGCCATCGCCTCCTACCTCGCCGGGCACAGCGTCCCCGCCGTGCGCGCCGCGAAGGACGAGGCGCTCGTCGTGGACGGGCACCCGGTGACCGTGTGGCACCGGATCCCGGCGGCCGTCCGCCCGGCCGAGCCGCGCGACCTGGCGGAGCTGCTCAGGCTCGTGCACGCGCTGCCGGTGCCGACCGGTTTCGAGCTGCCGCGGCGGGAGCTGCTCGGCGGGGTCGAGCGCTGGCTGCGGCTCGCGGGCGACGCGATCGACCCGGCCGACGCGGACTATCTGCGCGAGCGGCGGGACGGGTTCGCGGCCGCCGCCGCGGCGCTGACCCCGCACCTGCCGTCCGGGCCGATCCACGGTGACGCCCTGCCGCGCAATGTGCACATCGGGCCCGAGGGACCCGTCCTCGTCGATCTCGAGACGTTCTCCTCCGATCTGCGGGAGCACGATCTGGTCGTGATGGCCCTGTCGCGGGACCGGTACGGGCTGCCGACCGAGGCGTACGACGGGTTCGTGTCCGCGTATGGGTGGGATGTACGGGAGTGGGAGGGATGTGCGGTGCTGCGCGGGGCGCGGGAGACGGCGTCCTGCGCGTGGGTCTCGCAGCACGCGCCGTCCAACCCGAAGGCGCTGGCGGAGTTCCGTCGCCGGGTGGCGTCGCTGCGGGACGGGGACCCCGAGGTGCGCTGGTACCCGTTCTGAACGGGCCCCGCGGCACGAAAGGCGCGAGGAGCGGCTACGTGGCGGCCGGTGTGTCGAGCACCCGCATCGGCCACACCGTGTCCACCACCGCGTCCGGATTCCCCTTGCGGCGCAGGAAGTTCTGGAAGTCGGCCGCCGACTCGGCGTACCACTCCACCTGTCTGCGATGCAGCTCGGCCGCGCCGAGCTGCGCGACCTTCGCGTGCCGCTCGCCTATCGCGCGGGCGAGCAGGGCCGCGGCCAGGGCGTCCGCCGAGGCGTCGTGCGCCGCGTCGAGCGGGACGCCGTACTCGGTGCAGACCGCTTCGAGGTTGCGCTTGCCCCGTCGGTAGCGGTCGACGGTGCGGTCGATCGTGTAGGGGTCGACGACCGGTCCCGGCTCGGCGCCCGCGAGGCGCTCGCGCAGCGACGGCAGTCCGTGCCGGGCGAGCTCGGCGGAGAGCAGGGTGAGGTCGAACGTCGCGTTGTACGCGACCACGGGGACGCCCGTGCGCCAGTAGCCCACCAGTATCTCGGCGAGGGCGTCGGCGACCCGGTCGGCCGGCTCGCCCTCGGCCGCCGCCCGCTCGTTGGTGACACCGTGCACCGCGATCGCCTCTTCGGGGATCGGCACTCCGGGGTCGGCCAGCCATTGCCGCTGCCCGAGGACCGCGCCGTCCTTCACCTCTATGACGGCGGCGGTGACGATGCGCGCCTCGCGCGGATCGGTCCCGGTCGTCTCCAGGTCGAAGCCGATCAGCAGCTCGCGGTGCCAGCCCATGGCAGCCCCCTTCTCGTGGTGCGTTCCCCCAATGACCACCACCTTCGCACGCGCCACTGACAATCCGGCCGGGCACCCGTCAGGGCCCGGCCCGGAAGCGCCCGGGGGCACCCTGGGAGGCCGCTACGACACCGGCCGCGCGTCCGCCCAGGTCTGCTCGAATTCGTCGCGGTACGTCACGAAAAGGCCGTTCTCCCCCGAGTCCCTCGACGCGCTCGCCTTGACGACGCGGCCCCCGCCGCGCAGCACGAGGACCGGCGCCTCCATCCCGCGCGTCCTGCGCAGATAGGACTGGACGACCGCGATGCCGTCCGAGCCGTCGCCGTCGACGAGGTAGGCGTTGAAGCGCGGCGTCTCGTCGAAGACGCGGATCTCGAAGGCGCCGGGGTCCCTGAGGCGGGCCCTGACCCGGCGCATGTGCAGGATGTTCATCTCGACGGAGCGGCTCAACTCGCCCCGCTTGATCCCGAGTTCCCTCTCGCGCCGTTTGACCGCGCTGGACGCCGGGTTGAGGAAGAGGAGCCGTATGCGGCAGCCCGACTCGGCGAGGCGGACCAGGCGGCGGCCCGAGAAGTTCTGCGCGAGCAGGTTGAGGCCTATGCCGATGGCGTCCAGGCGCCGCGCCTCGCCGAAGAGGTCCTCGGCGGGGAACTGGCGCAGCAGCCTGACCCGGTCCGAGTGCACCCCCACCACGTCCGCGTACCGGTCGCCGACCAGTTCCTCGACGGCGTCGACGGGCAGCCGGCGGGCCGAGGGCACGTCTGATCCGGCGCCGAGTATGTCCAGGAGGCGGGAGGAGGCGCGCTCGGCCTGGGCGAGGACCGTTTCCGAGAGGGCACGGTTGCGGGAGACCACGTTGCGCGTGACCTCCAGCTCGTCCAGGGCGAGCTCGACGTCGCGGCGGTCGTCGAAGTACGGCTCGAAGCACGGCCAGTGCTGCACCATCAGCTCGCGCAGCTGCGGCAGCGTCAGGAACGACAGCACGTTGTCGTCGGCCGGGTCGAGGAGATAGCCCTTGCGGCGGCTGACCTCGCGCACGGCGACGGCCCGCTGCACCCACTCCTGCCCCGCGGGCCCCGCCGCCGCGACCACCCAGTCCTCACCGTGCACGGGTGCGTAGACGGGGCGGAGCACGGCGGCGACGACGGCGCGCAGCCGCTGCTCCACCAGGTTCAGCCAGATGTAGGCCCGCCCCGCGCGTTGCGCGCGCGTACGGACCTCGCCCCAGGCGTCGGCGCCCCAGTCCAGCTCCGGTCCGATCTGGGACGCGACGTCCATGGGCCTGGCCAGCGACACCGCTCCGGGCGGGATCTCCGTGGAGGCTGCCTCCTGGCTGTCCTGGCCCTCGTGACCGTCGTCACCAGGGGGCAGCTCCAGCCCTCCCGAGCTCACCCGCTCCGCACCGCCTTCCGCTCCCCCGCGTATGTCGTGCCCGAACTTGTCGCTCCCGGGCTTGTGGAAGACAGCCCCCAGCAACGATCAAGGAAGGGTACTCCGGGAGCGGGCGGCGATGCAGCCGGATGAAGCCGCCGGTTTCTCAACTGCCGTTCCGGGGAACCCCGTTCTGCCCCGCGAGGTCGGCGGGAGTGAGCGGATTCATAGCGGTCACGTCCCTGGGGGCGAGCGAAAAGCCCTGCCAGTGCACCGGCATGGGCTGCTGGTCCTCGTCACGGGCGATGTGGTGGAACCCGATGTTGACCCACGTGATCGGGTGCGTGAGTGTCTGGCCGTTCACCCACTTGTTGACGCTCGTGCCGCCGCAGTTCGCCGCCGGGTTGTCGCTCGCGTACTGCTCGCACTTCTTGTACTCGGTGAAGTAGACGTCGTGCTTGGTGAAGGCGCGTCCGGGGAACCGGTTGGAGCGGCCGGGCACGAACTCGTACGACCTGGGGTGGTTGTCCTTGTTCTTGCCCGCGGTGGAGACCACGCGCCACCACCGCATGTCCAACATGTCGCCCGCGAGTTCCTTGGTGACGGGGGTGCGGGTCGTCTTCGTGGTGGGCGATCCGTCGCCCCGCGGCGGCGTCACCTTGGAGTCGTACTGCTCGACCTTGGCCTTGGGCGAGCCGTCCAGGCCGAAGTTGAGCCTCCAGAAGACGTTGTGGCTGTGGCTCTCGGCGTAGGCGTTCGCGCCCTTGCCGATGGGCCAGCCCTTGCCGTCGGTGCCGTCGTAGTCGTACGGGGAGAGGCTGCCGGTGGCGCCCTCGTTGGACGTGATGGTGCCGTCGGAGGCGAAGCGCCACTCGGTGATGTACTCGTACCAGGACGCCTTGTTGACCGTGTAGACGAGCAGGTCCTTGCCCTGGGCGCTGTAGACCTTGCCGCTGCCGCCGGTCGAGTCGTCGTCGCTCAGCCGGTACGCGTGCCCGCGCGAGCGCGTGGTCGTGCACAGCCCCTTCACGGTGCCCATGTCGGGGACCTTGACGGTCTTGATGGTGCCGCCGGGGCACTCACCGGGCTTCAGGTTCTGCAGGGCCTGCCCGAAGTCGGTGCCGGTGACGTCGTCGTACTCGGCCTCCCCGTCGTCGTACGGGACATGGACCTGTGCGAGCCGTGCGCTGGTGAGGACGCGGATGGGCTGCGCCTCGCCCTTGGGCTGGTAGCTGACGTCGTCCAGGACGAGCCCCGACAGCGTGTTGTAGTGCCAGCACATGCGCCAGGTGGTGCCGCCGTCGAGGGTCTGCTCGATGCGGTACGCGTCCGAGCAGGCGGGCGCGGCGGCCGCGGGCGCCTGTGGCGGGGCGGCCGTGGCGGCGGGTGCGGTGGCGAAGAGGCCGGTGAGCAGCGCGGTGACCGCGAGGCCCGCGACCGCGAGTGCGGGCCTCTTGCGGGCGCGCGGAACTCTGTTGACGTGCATACGGAAGCGCTCCTTCATGGAGGAGAGGTCGGCGGAGTCCTCAGCCGAGGCGGGAGACGGTGCGGGCGCTCAGGTCGACGACGAGGGCGCGGGTGTCGATCCACGGTCCGTTGACGACCTTGGTGATGACACGCAGGCAGCGGTGCTCGCCGCATTCCTTGAGGCCGGCGGGGACGTTCGCGACGGTCTTCTTGCGGAACACCATGCCGCTCAGCTGCAGTTGGTCCGGCTTCGTGAGCTGCTTGCCGGTGGCGTCCTTGTAGTCGCCCTTCAGATCGGCGCCCAGCGGGTCCGCTATCAACAGCTGTGCCGCTTCTGCCAGTTCGTCCTGGGCGGGCGGCGGCTGTACGCCCTGGTCGGTCCTGCTGTCCTCGACCTTCCCCGTGTCGAGGTTCACCGTCTTCGTGACGACGGAGTCGCTCTTGTAGTCGTAGTACACGACGTCGGCGCGGCGTTCGCCCGCGGCGGCGTCACTGAGGCCGGGGTCGACCTCCGTCAGGTTCGTCGACAGGTGCTGGGGGCCTCGGTCGCCCTCCACGTCCCGCGCGTCCATCCGCAGGCCGTTCCCCGCCGTCGCCAGTTTCTCGGCGCGCTCCGTCTCGGCGTCCGTGAGCGGATCGCGCCCCACCCCCTTCGCGCTCTCGGCGGGCGCGGGCTCCACGGTGCCCTCGGGGGCCACCGCGTCCTGCCGCGCGGCACCCGCCCTGCTGATGTCGCTCCCGCCGTCGTCCGGCAGTGTCACGCCGACCGCGAAGGCGCCGCCCGCTACCGCGAGCGCCACCACCGCCATCAGCTTCCCGAGATGGCGTCTTACCGTTGTCCGCACATCTTCCCCCAACTTCCCCGGCAGCCCCGGTCGAGGGCATGCCGGTCCGACGTGGTCTTGGAGTAAGAGGGCGCCAACTGCCGTGTGGTTGCTTCACTTTCGGGAAAGGAGTGTCCGATGCCGCCCGGACCGCCGGGCCACTGGGGTGTCCCCTGCTCGACCATGGTTGAGGACTTGGGGAAGGAAGAGTCGTCAGCATGCAGGTCTGGCCAGGACAGGCGTATCCATTGGGTGCCACGTACGACGGCGCCGGGACGAACTTCGCGGTCTTCTCGGAGGCCGCCGACCGTATCGAGCTGTGCCTGTTGCACGACGACGGCTCGGAGACCGCGGTGGAGCTGCGGGAGGCCGACGCCTTCGTGCGGCACGCGTATCTGCCGGGGATCATGCCGGGGCAGCGCTACGGGTACCGGGCGCACGGGCCGTACGAGCCCGCGCGCGGGCTGCGCTGCAACTCGGCGAAGCTGCTCCTCGACCCGTACGCGCGCGCCATCAGCGGGCGGATCGACTGGAACGAATCGGTGTACGGCTATCCGTTCGACGCGCCGGACGAGCGCAACGACCTGGACTCGGCGCCGCACACGATGGCGTCGGTGGTGGTCAATCCGTACTTCGACTGGGGCGACGACCGGCTGCCGCGCACGGAGTACCACGAGACGGTGCTCTACGAGGCGCATGTGAAGGGCCTGACGATGCGGCACCCCTCGCTCCCTGAGGAGCTGCGCGGCACGTACGCGGCGCTCGCCCATCCGGCGATCATCGATCACCTCACGGAACTGGGCGTCACGGCACTGGAGTTGATGCCGGTGCACCAGTTCGTCAACGACCACCGGCTGGTCGAGATGGGGCTGAACAACTACTGGGGCTACAACACGATCGGCTTCTTCGCCCCGCACAACATGTACGCGTCGTGGGGCGACCGCGGCGAGCAGGTACTGGAGTTCAAGTCCGCGGTGCGGGCGCTGCATCAGGCCGGAATCGAAGTCATTCTGGACGTCGTCTACAACCACACTGCCGAAGGAAATCACCTGGGTCCGACGCTGTCCTTCAAGGGCCTCGACAATCCGTCCTACTACAGGCTGACCGACGACCCGCGTTACTACATGGACACCACGGGGACGGGAAACTCGCTCCTGATGCGGTCCCCGCACGTACTCCAGATGATCATGGATTCGCTGCGCTACTGGGTCGAGGAGATGCACATCGACGGGTTCCGTTTCGACCTGGCCGCCACCCTGGCCCGGCAGTTCCACGAAGTGGACCGCCTGTCGTCGTTCTTCGATCTGGTGCAGCAGGACCCGGTGGTCTCCCGTGTGAAGCTGATCGCCGAGCCCTGGGACGTCGGCGAGGGCGGCTACCAGGTGGGGAACTTCCCGCCCTTGTGGACGGAGTGGAACGGCAAGTACCGCGACACCGTACGGGACTTGTGGCGCGGCGAACCGCGCACGCTCGCCGAGTTCGCGGGCCGGCTGACCGGCTCGTCGGACCTCTACCAGGACGACGGGCGCCGCCCGCTCGCCTCCATCAACTTCGTGACCTGCCACGACGGGTTCACCCTGCGCGACCTGGTGTCGTACAACGACAAGCACAACGACGCCAACGGGGAGGGCAATCGCGACGGCGAGAGCCACAACCGTTCATGGAACTGCGGCGCCGAGGG
This sequence comes from Streptomyces fractus, assembly GCF_049844455.1. NCBI lineage: Bacteria > Bacillati > Actinomycetota > Actinomycetes > Kitasatosporales > Streptomycetaceae > Streptomyces > Streptomyces fractus. Next base: position 2,530,476 of record NZ_JBMYHI010000002.1, read on the forward strand.
CGAGACCGACGACGCGGCGGTGCTCGACCTGCGGGACCGTCAGATGCGCAACTTCATCGCTACGTTGATGCTGTCGCAGGGCGTCCCGATGCTCAGCCACGGCGACGAGTTCGGGCGCACCCAAGGCGGCAACAACAACGCCTACTGCCAGGACAACGAGGTGGCGTGGGTGCGCTGGGCCGACCCGGACGCCACACCGGACCCGATCCTGGAGTTCACGCGCGCGATGGTGCGGCTGCGCCGCGAGCATCCGGTGTTCCGCAGGCGGCGCTTCTTCCACGGCCGGCCGGTCGAGGGCACGCACGACGACCTGTCGGACATCGCGTGGTTCACCCCGGAGGGCGAGGAGATGACGCAGCAGGACTGGGGGGCGGCGCAGGCCCGCGCCCTGTCCGTGTTCCTCAACGGCAACGCGATCTCGGAGCCCGGCGCGCGCGGCGAGCGCATCCAGGACGACTCGTTCCTGCTGCTGTTCAACGCCTCGCCGCAGCCACAGGAGTTCGTGGTCCCGGTCGACCACGGGCGTCAGTGGCAGGCCGTCGTCGACACGGCGCTGCCCGACGGGCTTTCGGCGGGCGAGGGGCCGAAGGTGCAGGCCGGAGACCGGGTCACGTTGGAGGGCCGCAGCCTCACGGTGCTGCAACGGCCGGTGTGACCGTCTCGCCGGGCGTCTGGAGGGGCCGTATGCGCAGCGCGACGAGGAAGGCGAGCCCGGCGGCCAGGCTGCCCACCGCGAAGGCCGCGGCGGCCCCGTGGGCCTGCGCGAGACGGCCCGCCACGGCGAGCGTGACGGCCTGTCCGCCGACGAACGCGCTCACGGCTGCCGTCATGCCCTCGCCGAGCCGTTCGCGCGGCACGGCCTGTTCGGTGAGCCCGAAGCCGGTGATCAGGTTCGGGGCGAACAGGGCGCCGAAGACGGTCACCGCGACGTACAGGAGCGCCATGGAGTGCGTGACGAGGAGCGGGAGCGACAGGAGGGCGGCCGCCGCCGTGGCGACGCGCCAGCGTGCCCGCAGCGTGAACCGGGCGGGCACGGCCGCCATGGACAGGCCGACGACGGCGCTCATGACGCCCATCGCGGCGTAGACGAGGCCCGCCTGGTCGCCGTGCCCCAACTCCTCGGTGAGCGCGGTGATTCCGGCGCCGCAGCCGCCGAGGAGGACGCCGAGGAGGACGAGCCCGGCGCGCACCTCGTGGACCTGGCGCGGCAGCCGTGGCCGGTCCGCACGCGCGCGTGGCCGCGTCCTCGCCGGGGCGGGCGGCACCGCCGTCGCGGTCGGGTGCAGCGCGAACGCGGTGCCGCAGACGGCGACGAGGAGCGCGGCGGCGCCGAACGCGTAGGCGGGGTGTGCCACTACGGAGGCGATCCCGATGAGCGCCGGGCCGAGGACGAAGCTGAGTTCGTCCATGGTCGACTCCAGGGACAGCACGGCGTTCACCACCCGCTCGTCCGCCCGGCCGTCTGCGCTCTCACGGCGTACGAGGGCGACACCGCGGGCCCGCGCGAGCGGGCCGATCCCGGGGACCGTGGCGCCGGCGAGGACGCCGAGCGCGATCAGCACGGCCGTCGGCAGGCCCGCGAGGGCGCCCAGCGTGTAGGCGGCGATCGCGAGCCCGTTGAACAGTGCGAAGCAGAGGACGACGGGGCGCTGCCCGCGCCGGTCCGCGAGCCGCCCGACGAAGGGCCCCATGGCCACCTGGCCGAGTGCGAGGGCGCAGGCGACGACGCCTCCGGTGGCGAGCGAGCCACTGGTGCGGGTCACCAGGAGGACGCTGCCGAACTGGATCACCGCGACCGGCAGCCGTCCGAGGAACGACACGACGGGCAGCGGGCGCCCCGTCGCCGCGAGCACCCGGCGGTACGCGTCGAGCGTTCCACCGGCCGTGTTGGATGTCGTACCCCGTGTACCAGGCATCGTCCGACGTTAACGAGGCACGCGTGCGCGTATGCATGCGGTGATGACACGAAAGGCGGCGGCGCGGGTACGTAGCTTCGTATGACGCCTCAGCGCCCGACACCGCCCGCGCCGCCGACCCCCGCGACGCCCACGGCGACGTATCGGCTCCAGCTGCAACCGGACTTCGGGTTCGCCGCCGCCGCGGCGGCGGTCCCGTATCTGGCCTCCTTGGGGGTCTCCCATCTGCATCTGTCGCCGGTCCTGGAGGCGGTGCCCGGCTCGACGCACGGCTATGACGTGGTGGACCACGCGCGCGTGCGTGGTGAGCTGGGCGGCATGGAGGGCTTGCGGGAGCTGGCCCGCACGGCGCACGAGCACGGCCTGGGCCTGATCGTGGACCTGGTGCCCAACCACATGGCGGCGGCCGTTGCCCACAACCGGGCGCTGCGCGAGGTGCTGCGGGAGGGGCCCTCGTCCGCGTACGCGCGCTGGTTCGACATCGACTGGGAGGCGCAGGGCGGCCGGGTGCTGCTGCCGGTGCTGGGCGGTCCGGTGGGCCGGGAGATGGAGCGCCTGACGGTGGACGGGGACGTGCTGCGCTACTACGAGCACGCGTTTCCGCTGCGGGAGGGCACCGCGTCCCTGCCGCTCGCCGAGTTGTTGGACGCACAGTGGTACCGGCTGGGGTGGTGGCGTCTCGCGCGTACCGAGCTGAACTACCGGCGGTTCTTCACGATCTCGGATCTGATCGCCGTACGGGTGGAGGATCCGGAGGTCTTCGAGGCGACCCATCGCACGGTGCTGTCGCTGCTGGATGAGGGGGTGGTCGACGGGTTGCGGATCGACCACCCGGACGGGCTCGCCGATCCTGGTGGCTATTTGCTGCGGTTGAGTGAGGCGAGCGGGGGCCGGTGGACCGTCGTCGAGAAGATCCTGGAGGACGCGGAGCACCTGCCCGCCGGATGGCCGGTGGCGGGCACGACCGGGTATGACGCGCTGCGGCACATCGACGGGCTGTTCACGGACCCGGCGGGCGCCGATCAACTCCTGGGCGCTTTCCGCCGGTTCACGGGCGCCGCGGCCGACCTGGGCGGTGTCTGGGAGGAAACCGTGCGGCGGTCCGCCCACCACGTCGTACGGCACGAGCTGGCCGCCGAGGTCGACCGGCTCACCCGCGAGGCCACCGCCCTGTGCGCCGAAGACCTGGAGCTGCGCGACCACGCCCCCTGGGCGCTGCGTACGGCGCTGTGCGAGCTCCTGGTGCGGGTTCCCGTCTACCGGCCCTACGCGGGCGGCGGCGACGCCCCCGAGACGGTTCTGACGCCGTCCGCGGCCGACGAGGCGAAGGCCGTGTTCGCGGTGCCCGAGGAGGCGCGCGCGGTCGACGCCGTCCGCGAGCTGGCGTTGGGGCGGCGCGGTACCGGCCAGGACCACGCGGCGTTTCGTGACCGGTTCGCCCAGACGGCGTCCGCGCTGCGCGCCAAGTCGGTGGAGGACACCGCCTTCTACCGCTGCACGCCGCTGCTGTCGGCCCTGGAAGTGGGAGGCTCACCCGCGAGCCCCGCCGTGTCCGCCCAGGAGTTCCACGCGTACTGCGCGCGCGTGCAGCGCGACTGGCCCGCCACCTCCACCGCCCTGTCGACGCACGACACGAAACGCAGCGCGGACGTACGCGCCGGGATCAGCGTCCTCACCCAGTGCCCCGAGCGGTGGGAGACGCTGCTCGCGCAGGTCACCAAGTTGACCGCACACGGCGGCGGCGCCGACGCCCCCGGTCCCCAACTGGCCTGGGCCGCCTGGCAGACCGTCGCAGGGCTCGGCCCCGCCGACCCGGCGCGCGTCCAGCAGGCGATGCTCAAGCACGCGCGCGAGGCGGGCCTGTTCACGACGTGGACGGAACAGGACGCGGGCTACGAGCGGGCGGTGGAGGACTTCGTGGCCTCGGGCCCCTGCGGCCCGCCGGGCGACGAGGTCCTGCGCTTCATGGACACCCTGAAGTCTCACGTGCGGGCGAACATCTGGGGCGCCGCCCTCGTCCACCTCACGATGCCGGGGGTGCCGGACCTCTACCAGGACACGGAGCACGAGTACCGGGCCCTGGTGGACCCCGACAACCGGACCCCCGCCCGCCTCGCTCCCGACGATCACAGCACCAAAGCCGCCCTCACGCAGGTGGCACTGCGCCTGCGCCGCGCCCGCCCCGACTGGTTCGGCGCCGCCGCCGACTACAGGCCGCTGGCCGCACGAGGCCCCGGCGAGGCGCACTGCGTCGCCTACGCGCGCTCGGGCCGCGTCGTCGTCGCCGTGACCCGCCTCTCCCTGCGGCTCGCCGACGCCGGCGGCTGGCGGACCACGGAACTTTCCCTCCCTGACGGCGCCTGGATCAACCTGCTCGCCCCCGGCCGCCGCTTCACCGGCCACGCGCGCGTGGCCGAACTCTTCGCTCACCTCCCCGTGGCCCTCCTCGTGCGCGCCGACGAGGACGACGACGTACTGGGCCTCAGCCGAGACGTACGCGAAGAGCCGCCGGAGAGCGGGTGAGCAGGCCCTCGTAGGCGGGCCTGAAGCCCGGCGCCCACGCCATCGACGGCAGCGCCGTAAGCAGGGCGCGCAGGCCCGCCTCGGCGGTGAGGCGGGCGAGTTGGACACCCGGGCAGCGGTGCCGCCCGGTGCCGTGGGCCAGCTGCCCGGGAGCCGCGCGGAACAGGTCGTAGCGGTCGGCGTCGGCGAACCGGGTCGCGTCCCTGCCCGCCGCCCCCACCAGGCACGCGACCGTGGCGCCCGCCGGTATCGTGCCGCCGCTCACCGGGACCGGCGCGAGGGCCCGGCGCAGGACGACGTGCGCGGCGGGGTCGCGGCGCAGCGACTCGGCCCAGGCGGCGTCGAAGAGTTCGGGGCGGGAGCGCACCAGCGCCAACTGCTCGGGGTGGTCGAGGAGGTTGGCGAGGAGCGCGGCGAGGGCGCGGGCGGTGGCGTCCCCGCCCGCGCCGAGGAACGTCGCGGCGAGCCCGCTGACCGTGTCGTCGGACAGCGGCCGCCCGTCGGCCCGCGCGGCGCACAGGGCGCCCAGGAGGTCGTCCGTCGGGTGCGCGCGGCGGCGGGCGATCTGCGGGCGCAGGAAGGCGTCCAGGGCCTCGGGTGCGCCGCCCAGGTGGGTGAGCCCCCCGCGGCACAGGGCGGCGACGTGGGCGGCGCCCTCGTAGGGCAGGCCCAGCGCGCGGACGACGGCCACGGCGGGCAGCCAGTGGCAGAACTCCTCGACCAGGTCGGCCTCTTGACGCCCGGTGAGACGACGCGCGAGCACGTAGGCGGTGCGCTCCACGCTCGCCTTCAACGTGGCCAACACGCGCCCCTGGAGGGCCGGAGCGAGGAGCGCTCGCTGGGCGGTGTGCGTGTCCGCTTCCAGGTGGGCGAAGGTGCGGCCGGGCGGCGGGGCGACCAGCCGGGCGTCGGCGAGCGCCGTGCGCACGTCCACGTAGCGGCTGAGGAGCCACGCGCCGAAGGGCTCGTCGAGGTGCAGCGGGTGGGTGGACCGCAGGGTTCGGTACAGCGGGAACGGATCGTGGGCGGTCCGCGGTGCGGCGAGGCTCGGAGGCTGCGTCGCGGCCCCCTCGCGCGGGTAGGAGCCCGGTGCGTCGGGACAGGAGACCGGTCCGGAAGGGCACAGCACCGCGGGACTCCACTCTGTACCGGGGCGCGCACCGGTCGCTGCGCGCGGCTCCCCCCAGCGCACCACCGAGGCCTTCGTCACGCAGCCTCCGTTCCACCGTACGAGTGACAGCGGTGACTCAGGGTGACGTACGGGTCTGACCTGCACGGGGGCCACGGTGGCGTGAACTCTCCCCTGCCGAGCGGCCCGGGGCCGCTGGATCGGCCTTCTTGACACATGGAGCGGAGCATGGGGTACTGCGGATTGCTGACGCCGGGAGCACCAACGGGGGTGAGTCACCTGACGGAGCAGCGGTACCCCACCTCGGCCGAGTTGGCCCAGTCAGCGCGGGAGCTGGCGTCTCACCGACCCGACCTGTGTCACCTACGCCAGGTCGGGACCTCGCGTGGCGGGCGCCCCCTGCACCTGCTGTCCGTAGGGCACGACCGACGCGCCGTCCTCATCGTGGCGGGGGCGCACGCCAACGAGCCCACGGGCGGCCCCACGGCGCTGCACCTGGCCGAAAAGGCGCTCTTCGACCGGGAGTTGCGAACCGACCGGTCGTGGCACTTCCTGCTGTGCGCGGACCCGGACGGCGCGGCCCTGCACAACGCTCCGGAGCCGCACTCGCTGCTCGACTACCACCGGGGCTTCTTCAGGCCCACGGGCGCGGAGCAGCCGGAGTGGTCGCCGTCGGTGCTGCCCCCGGACCGGCTCCCGCCGGAGACGAAGACCCTGGTCGGCGTGATCGACGAGGTGCGGCCCTACCTCCAGGTGTCCCTGCACGGCACCGAACTTGGCGGCAGCTGGGTGCAGTTGACGCGCGACATACCGGGGCTCGCGGAGCCCTTCGCCAAGTCGGCCGCCGAGCTGCACATACCGGTGGAGACCGGGGCGTCGGACGCGGCGGGCTGGCCGACGTCGGGGCGTGGCGTCCATGTGATGCCGGACCTGGACGCGCAGGCCGCGTTCCCGAGCCTGCCCGACGACGCCCGCCTGTCGACGTGGCACCACGCGCACCGCTACGGCGGCTCCACGGCGATCGTGGAGGTCCCGATGTGGGCCAGCGACCTGGTGGACGACCCGGCCCTGCACCCGGCGCCCGAGCGGGCGCTGCGGCGCCTGTCGGCCCGGCTCAGCCGCGACACCCGGCTCGTGGAGGAGATCCTCGCGGAGGCCCTGCCCCGGCTCCCCGACACCGGCGGACCGCTCCTCGGGGCGGCCTGCTGGGCGCTCGGCCTGGTGCCGGGGCTCGCGGACGACTGGGTCCAACCGCCGCCGCCGGACGCCACGATGGCGTACATCGGCAGCATCGACGCGTTCGCCCGGCGGCTTCCGCTGCGGGCCGCGGCGATGCTCCTGCGGGTCCTGGAGGAGGCCGACGACCTGGCGGCGCCCCGCCTCGACGCCCTCGTCACCCGGTGGTGCGAGGCGTACGCCGAGCGGTTCGGCGCGCGGTGGGTGCCGGTGGCCCACCAGATAGAGCATCAGGCGCGGACGACGGTGGCGGCAGTACGGCACGCGCGCGGGTGAGCACGCGCCCCCGGGTCAGTCGGCGGACAGCCTGAACGCCATGCGCCCGAAGGCGACCTGATCGCCGTCCCGGACGACCGCCGCGCCGATCACCCTCCGCCCGTTCACCGACGTGCCGTTGGTGGAGCCGAGGTCGCGCAGCACCCACATCCCGGCCTGCCGGCTCAGCTCGGCGTGCACCCGCGAGACCGTGTCGTGGCTCAGCCGCAGCCCGTTGGCCGGGTCGCGGCCGATGCGCAGCGGGTACGGGGAGGTGGCCGGCGGCAGCAGCAGCTTCGGCAGCCGCTCCACGGTCCACGCCCTGCGCAGCCGCACGGTGAACCCGGAAACCGCGCCCACGGTGCCGAACAGCGCCCGCGACCAGCGGCTCTCCTGGTGCAGATCGGCGGTGAGCCGGTCGAGGTCCTCGGTCCTGCGGGCGGTGAACACCAGCTCCATGCGGCGCACGAACGTGTCGTGCGAGAGCCTGCCGAGGGCGACGCCGTCCCTGAGTACCCTCAGCGCACGGTCCCGCTCGGCGTCCGAGAGCCGAGCCGGGTACGTGTGGTGTTCAAAAGAGGACGTCACAACGGGAATTGTCGGGCAGCGAAGGGCGCAGTGTCCAGAAAACCGGGAGCGTGAGCCGACCCGCGCTGTTACGTTCGGCGCGCCACGGCCGCCAACAGACCGCTCCCCAAGGAGAGTTCTTGACCTCAGCCGTCCGGCCCCTCGTCGTGCGCGCCCTCACCGAGGCCGACGCCCACCTCTTCCAGTCGCTCGACGACCCCGGCCTGGTCGGCCGCGCCCTCGTCGGCTCCGTGTACCGCACCGTCAAGAAGGGCGGCGAGTACCGGCCGGAGTGGACCTGGGTGGCGCCGAGCTGTTGCGGCGGGCGCCGTTCCGCACCGAGTACGACCTGCTGCTGCCGCCCGACTGGCGCGAGCGGCCGGAGGTCGTGGCCGCGGTAGAGCCGCGCAGGGCGGCGACCGAGGACGCGGGCATGCGCGTCCCGCCTCCATGTGCCCGCGCACAATCCCTCGGGCCCGTGCGTCGGGTTCATCGGCGTGGTGCCCGAACAGCGCGGACACGGCTACGCGTACGACCTCCTGGTGGAGACGACGTACTTCCTCGCCGAACGGGGGCGCCGAGTTCATCGCGGCCGCCACGGACGAGGGCAACGTCCCCATGGCGGCGAATTTCACGAAGGCCGGGTACCCGGTGGTCCAGAAGCGCATCAACTTCGTGTGACGCGTACCCCAGCGAGGCAAAACGGCCCCGTGTCGATCACAACTGACGCACCATGGGTACCAGTCGTCACTGTCGGCAGGCATCCGGTCACGAGGGGGAACGGTCCGTGCAGTTCGAGGTGTGGGCACCACAGGCCGAGCAGGTAACGCTCCATGTGCGGGGCGCCGAGGACGAACGGAGCACCACGCGCGCGTTGACGCGCGACCCGTACCGCGGAGACGGCTGGTGGTCCGGCGAGGCCGAGGCCGAAGACGGCACGCGGTACGGGTTCGCGGTCGACGGCGGGCCCGTGCTGCCCGACCCGCGCTCGCGGCGACAGCCCGACGGCCCGGACGGCCTGAGCGCCGTCGTCGACCACAGGCGGTACGCGTGGCGCGGCGACCCGCCCGGGCGCGGACTGACCGGAGCGGTCCTGTACGAGCTCCATGTGGGCACGTACACGAAGGAGGGCACCCTCGACGCCGCCGCGGGGCGGCTCGGCCACCTCGCCGACCTGGGCGTCACGCACGTGGAGTTGATGCCGCTGTCCCCCATGCCGGGGCGGCACGGTTGGGGTTACGACGGGGTCGGCCCGTGGGCCGTGCACGAGCCGTACGGCGGGCCCGAGGCGCTGAAGCGTTTTGTCGACAGCGCGCACGAGCACGGGCTCGGTGTCGTGCTCGACGTCGTGCACAACCACCTCGGCCCCTCCGGCAACCATCTGCCCGCGTTCGGCCCGTACTTCACCGACACCCACCACACGCCGTGGGGCAGCGCGATGAACCTCGACGCGCCCGGCTCCGACGAGGTACGCGCGTACCTGATCGGCAGCGCGCTCGCCTGGCTGCGCGACTACCGGATCGACGGGCTGCGGCTCGACGCGATCCACGAACTCCACGACCGGCGCGCCCTGCCGTTCCTGGAGGAGCTCTCGGCGGCCGTGGACGCGCTCGCCGAGGAGCTCGGCCGGCCGCTGTTCCTGATCGGCGAGTCCGACCTCGGCGACCCGCGCGTCATCACCGCGCGCTCCGATGGCGGGCTCGGGCTGCACGCGCAGTGGAACGACGACGTGCACCACGCCGTGCACGCGGCCGTCACCGGTGAACGGCAGGGCTACTACGGGGACTTCGCGCGCCGGCCGATGGCCGCGCTCGCCAAGACGCTCGACCACGGCTTCTTCCACGACGGCACGTACTCGACGTTCCGCGGCCGCCACCACGGTCGCCCGCTGGACCGCACCACCGTCCCCGCGCACCGGCTGCTCGCCTACACGCAGACCCACGACCAGGTCGGCAACCGGGCGCAGGGCGAGCGCCTCGGCGCGCTCGTCGGCCCCGGGCTGCTCGCGTGCGCGGCGGCGCTCGTGCTCACCGGGCCCTTCACGCCGATGCTGTTCATGGGCGAGGAGTGGGCGGCGAGCACGCCCTGGCAGTACTTCACCGACCACACGGACGCCGCTCTCGCCGACGCCGTACGCAAGGGCAGGCGGCGGGAGTTCGCGGCACACGGCTGGGCCGAGGAGGACGTCCCCGATCCCCAGGACCCGGCGACCCGTGAGCGTTCCTGTCTGAGCTGGGAAGAACGCGAAACGGGCCACCACGCGCGCGTGCTCGCCTGGTACCGCGAACTCATCGCCCTGCGCCGCGCCCGCCCCGACCTCCGGAACCCGGATCTGGCGGCGGTCAAGGTCGCATACGACGAGCAGGCTCGGTGGATCGCCTACCGGCGCGGTGACCTGCGGGTGGCGGTGAACCTGTCGGACGTGCCGGTGTCGATCCCGCTGGGCCGCCCGGTGGCACGGCTGCTCGCCGCGTGGGAGCCGGTGGAACTGCCGGGCAGGGACGGGGTGCTGACCGTCCCGGCGGAGTCCTGCGTAGTCGCCGAGGCGCCGTAGCAGCGGACAGGAGGGCGGCGACGGGGAGAGGGGTAGGCACAGGAGCGGGCGGGAGGCGGGAGCGGGCGGGAGGCGGGAGGCGGGAGCGGGCAGTTGGCGGGGGCGGGAGCAGGCAGGAGGCGGGGCCGGGAGCGGGCAAGAGGCAGGATCAGCCCTCCGAGACCAGCTCCAGCAGGATCGCCTCCCACGCCCGCTCCAGCTGCGCCCGCAGCAGGCCCACAGGGCTGTCGTCGGCCCCGTACAGCCGGTCGCCGAGCCGCACCAGGACATCGCACCGGGCCAGCCACAGCCCTCGCAGGCACGACCGCGGCCCGTACCCCGCGAGCGTCGCGGAGCGGACCGCGGCGCGCGCGCCCACCGCGATCGTGAGCCCGGCGATGTCCTCCGCGGCGTCGCCGACGGCCGCGTCCGCCCAGTCGAGGACGCCGCGCACCCGGCCGTCCGCCGACACGGTCAGATGCTCGCCCTTGAGGTCGTGGTGGACGAGCACGGGGTCGGGCTGCGGGACGAGCTGCGCGACGGCCCGCGCGGCGAGCTGATCGAGCCGCTCGGCCTCGAACTCGCCGTCCGCGTCGAGCTTCAGGGCCGCGGCGCCGGCCTCGCGGCGCAGGCTCTCCAGGGAGCGCGGCGCCACCTTCGGCACGCCGATCGGCACGGTCCGCGCGACCGGCACGTCACGCAACCCCGCGAGCAGCCCGGCGAGATCCTCCTCGCCTGCCGCGGTGACGTCCTTGACCTCGGCGGACTCCCCGGGCAGGCGCTTGTCCAGCGTGCAGGCGAGGCCGGGCGCCCACTCCCCCGTCGCGACGGAGGCGGGCACGGCGACCGGGACGTGGGTGCGTACGAGGTCGCGAAGGCGCACCTCGCGCCGCAGCCGCGTGGACATCTCCCCGTCGGTGGCGAGGCGCAGCACGTGCGCCTTGCCCACCCACCACGTGGAGTGCTCGCCGCCCTCGGTGACGGGGCGCGCCTGCGGAGCGACCCCGTCCGGAAGCATCGCTTCCAGGACGCGGCGCACGGCGTCGGCAGTGGGCTGCCGCGGCGTCGACGGCATGGCCGCTCAGCCCACGATCGCCATCTCGCGCGCCGTCGCGTTGAGGCGCCGGCCGCCGTCCTCGGTGACGGTCACGATGTCCTCGACGCGGACGCCGAACCGGCCGGGCAGGTAGATGCCTGGTTCGACGGAGAAGCACATGCCCGGCACCAGTTCCTGCTCCTCGCCCTCGATCATGTAGGGCGGTTCGTGGGTGGTGACGCCGATGCCGTGCCCGGTGCGGTGGATGAAGTACTCGCCGTACCCGGCGTCCGTGATGACCTTGCGGGCGACCCGGTCGACGTCCTGGCAGGCGATCCCCGGCCGCACCGCGTCACAGGCCGCGGTCTGCGCCTCCCGGACGATGTCGTGCACCTCGCGCTCCTCGTCGGTCGGCTCGCCGACGTGCACGGTGCGGGTGGTGTCGGAACCGTAGCCGTGCTTGAGGCCGCCGAAGTCGAGCACGACCATGTCGCCGTCCTGGATGACGCGGTCGCTCGCCTCGTGGTGCGGGTTGGCACCGTTGGGGCCCGAGCCGACGACGGTGAAGTCGACCTGGGAGTGCCCGAACCGCTTGAGCAGGTCGGAGAGTTCGCGGGCGATGTCGTTCTCCTTGCGGCCCGCGAAGGCGACCTTCTTGATCTCCTCGTACGTGGCGTCCGCCGCGGCGCCCGCGGCGGCGAGGCGCTCCAGCTCGGCGGCGTCCTTCACTCCTCGCAGCATGGGCAGGGCCTCGGTGAGTGATACGTATGACGTCTCCGGGAGCGTCCTCTGCAGGCCGAGCAGGTGCATCGCCCACGCGTTGTCGCTGACCCCGAAGCGGCCCGCCATGTCGAGCAGCGGGGCCGTGACGTCGTACGGGTCCTTGCCGTCGGTCCAGTCACGCAGCGTCATCGCGTCGGCTCCCGCGGCCTTGGCGGCGTCGGGCGCCTCCAGGGTCGGCACGACGAGCGTGGGCTCCTGGCCGGGCGCGAGCACGAGGAGCGTGAGCCGCTCGGTGTCGGCCGGCACGTGGTACCCGGTGAGCCATACGAGGTCCGGTCCCGGCGCGACCAGCACCCCTGCGAGCCCCGCGTCGGCGGCGGACTGCGCGGCACGGTCCATGCGGGCCTTGTAGTCGGCGGCGGTGAAGGGCGCGGGGGTACCGGTCGTCATGTCCTGGCCTTTCGTACGGGTAGGCGCTCATGGAAGTGCGGGCGTCGTACGGGCAGCCATCCTGCCCGGCGGCGCGGGGCGGCGCGAGACCGACCTCTGCCCATGATTTCAGGCGCCGCGGGCGGGGCGCGCGCCGAACCCGGATCCACCGGGCGGGTCCGCGAGCGTGACCGACCGCCCGTCCGTGCCACGCGGTGGCGTACGCGCGCGTGACCGACCGCCCATCCGTCCCACACGTTGCGTACGCGCGCGCGGCCGAGCACCCCTCCATCCCGCGCGATTGCGTACGCGCGCGTGCACGACCGCCCGCCCCACCGGTCACGTGATCACCCCGGGTGTGACCGCCAGCTTCTGCAGTTGCCCGTTCTCGTGCCGGACCGTGACCACGACCTGTCGTCCCGGCCGGGTGTCCGCCACGTCGGCCACGTGCGCCGCCAGGTCGAGTGCGGAGCCGACGCGCTGGGCGCCGAGGGCCACCAGGACGTCGCCGCGGACCAGGCCGCCCGTGTAGCCGGGGCCCGGAATGTGCACGGCCACGACGAGCGCGCCGGACGTCTTCGGAGCGTCGACGACCTCGACGCCGAGCCCGCCCCTCGACAGGGGCGACGCGGGCGGCGCGGGCGCCGTGCTGGGGCTCGGCGTGGGGGCGGGGCTGCTCGGCGGCGGGGCCTGCCGCTTCAGTTCGGCGAGCTTGCTCATGCCGATGACGGTGGCTCCCACGGTGCCGAGGCCGATGCCCGCGAGGACGAGCAGGACGGCGCACAGCAGCCCGCACAGCACGCCGCACAGGCGCCTGCCGCGCCGACGGGCGGCGTGCGGCCTGCCGCCGGACTTCGGCTCCCCCGCACGCTTCCTCAGGGGGTCGGCCGACGGCCCCGGCCTCGACGCCGTGGTCGATGCCCGGCCCCCGGAACCCGGCATCGACTTGGGCCGCAACGCAGTCTGTTCCATCGGGTCGCCCGCCTCCGGTCCCTGGCTCACTCGGCCACGGCCAGAGCCCTACCCTCCGCGCACGCCCACGACGATCCACGAACGAGTGAGACTGCCGGGGCCCGGCTCGAACGCCGGCCCCCGGCACCCCGTTAGCCGGAGTGGCCCCCGTGGCCACCGCCGTGCCCGGCCCCGTGGTCGAACTTCATGGCCTCCTTCGGCATCACCACGAAGGGCCGCATCATGCCCATGTCCTCGTGCTCCAGGAGGTGGCAGTGGTACATGAACCGGCCGTACGCCCCGTCGAACCTGCCCATGACGCGCAGCATCTGGCCGGGCAGGGCCCGGAACACGTCCTTGTACCCCTGCTCGTTGGGCGGCAGCGGGATCACCGTGTTCGGGTCGAACGCGACCGGCTCGACCGTGCCGCCCACCTTCACGTCGAACCCGGAGGCGTCGTACACGTCCCTGCCGAGTATCTGGAAGTCGGCGAGGTGGATGTGCATCGGGTGCACGACCGGCGGGTTCACGGCGAGGTTGAGGAAGCTCCACTGCTCGTGCGTGCCCTCGCCGACGGTGAAGCCGAGCCCGTCGTTGAAGGTCCGGGAGATGCGCCGGTACGTCTTCAACTCGCCCTTGTCGTCGACGAGCTGGATGACGCCGTCGCCCGGGACCTGGATGTCCTCGGCCCCCTCGGAATCGTCGGTGACCTCCTCCATCTCCCAGATCTCCGGGTGTCCGCCGCCGCCCTTGGTCGCGGGCGGTGTCAGGACGATCAGCCGGTGCCCGTGCTCGATGTCGTGGGTGAGCTTCCGGAAGGACCCGGAGAGCACCTCGGGCAGCACGAACGGATCCGGGTCGCCGCACTCGCCCACCCGGAACTCCATGACGTGCGGGTAGCGCACGTCGCCGGGCACGTCCGGCACCCCCGGTGCCTCGTTCCGCCCCTTGTCGACGAGGCGCACCCGCTTGCCCGCGAGGGACGCGAAGTCGATGAGCAGGTCCATGCGCTCGGCGGGCGCGACGGGCAGCGTCGCCAGGGTGTCGTCGAAGTCGATCGGGACGGGCCGCGGCAGCAGCCCGCCGTCACTGCCGATCTGGTGCACGACGCCGGGCAGCGGGTCGCCGTCCTCGTCGATGAGCACCAGGTTGTAGATCCGCGCGTTCGACGCGTTCACCAGGCGGAAGCGGTACCAGCCCGCGTCGACCCGCGCGTAGGGCCAGATCCGCCCGTTGACCGTCGTGTACGGGCCGCTGAACGGGATGGTGACGGGCTTGCCCGTCTCCTCGTTCGCCGGGTCGACGATCACGGTCTTGTGCAGCAGCCTGCCGTTGAGCCTGCCGTCCTCGTCCGTGTCCAGGTTCCGGTCGGCGAGCAGCAGCGGTATCTCCCGCTCCCCGGAGGGCAGCCCCAGGGCGTCCTCCTCGTCGTCCCTGACCAGGTACGCCCCGTAGAGGCCGGTGTACACGTTCCACCTGGTGATGTTCATGGCGTGGTCGTGGTACCACCACTGCACCGCCTGGTGGTCGTTCGGGTACTCGGAGAGCTGGGCGTCACCGAAGCCCACCGCGTTGTCCGCCCAGCCGTCGTTGCCGCCGCCTGTCTGCGCGCCGTGCAGGTGCGTCACGGTCCAGGCGGGCAGCGCCGCCACGTCCGCGCTCGCCGCGACGCCGCCGCGGCCGGGCAGCGTGGTCGGCGGGGGCGGCGGGTCCTGCCCCGGCTGGGTCGGCGGAGTCTGCACCTCCACCGACGTCACCGGGTACTCGCTGCCCTTCGGGATGCGGTTCGTCCAGGCGATGCGGACGCGCTGCCCGCGCCGCACCTCGATCGTCGGGCCCGGCACCGACCCCTCGTAGCCCCACATCAGTGTCGGCGGGAGCTGCGGGTGCAGCCGCTGCCACGTGGGCCGCAGCGCGATCTCCGTTTCCTGCCGGACGTCACCGGAGTCGGGCCGCAGCACCGGCGGCACCGTCAACGGCGCCACGTACGGCGCCAGTTCCCCCACGGCGGCCGCGGCGATCTCGCTCGCGGCCTCCTCGACGCCGGTGATTTTGTCCGTGATGCGCTCGAAGATTTCGGTCATGAAAAGAACACCCCCGTGTGTTCTCACAAAGTCCCCGTTGTACGACCGCGAGCGGCCGTCTTGTCCGGCCGTGCAGTGAACGGCCGTCTCACCTCACAAGACGGCTGACGCCCCAGCGAAGTTCCCCGAATCGCCCAATCCGGACGTGCAGTTCTTGAAACCGACCGGAACCGTCGGCACCGGAGGCACAGGAGACGCCGGAACGCGCCCGGGGACGAAGCCGTGGGCGCGGACCGCGAGCCACTCGTCGCGGTACCGGTCGACGTTCCGGTGCCAGTGGAGAATGCCCGCCGTCCAGTTCCGCAATTCCTCGACGTAGCCGTCGAGGGCCGTGCGCGCGTCCTTGTCGAGGCCGAAGTCCTCGTAGAGGACGGGGAGTTCGTGCGTGACGATGTGCTCGAACTGCCGCATGCGCTGCGTGATGAGGTCGTTCACGATGCCGAGGGCCGTCGGGTAGTCCGCGCCGAAGAAGTTCTGCACGACCAGGATCGCGTTGTGGATCTCGCCCTCGTACTCGATCTCCTTCTGGTACGAGAACACGTCGTTGACCAGCATCGCGTAGTCGATCGCCGAGTTCTCCAGGGCGCGCACCGGGCCCGTGCGGTAGATCTCAGGCGGCACCGCGGGTCCGTGACCCGTCCGGCACAGGCTCAGGGTGAGGTCGGAGCCGAAGGTGGCGCGGCGCATCTCCAGGTAGTCGACGGGGTCGGGGATGCGCTGCTGGAGCTGGTTGACCACCTCCCACACCCAGCTCTCCGTCATGACCTCGACGGAGTCCTTCAGGGTGCGCCGCTGCTCCGCCGTCATGCCTGCCGTGGTGCGCCGCCACAGGTCGGCGAGGCCGCGCTCCATGGCGTTGGCCGGCGGCGGGGTCTCCTCGCCGTTCACGGGCATGCAGTCGGAGAGCCGCGCGGTGCACAGCCGGGCGGCGGCCGGGTCCCGGCGGTGTCCGAAGATCAGCGGGTAGTAGTCGTCGCCGTAGGTGCCCCAGGCGAGCCACTGGGAGCTGAGGTCGAGCGCCTCCGCCGACCCGTCCGGGTCGAGCCCCGCCGCGCACAACGGCAGGTCGTAGGCCCGGAGTTTGTCCTCGTCCCAGACGCCCTCCGCCAGGATGCCCATGTGGTGCGTCCAGGGGAGCAGCCGCGCGCGGGCCCCGTCGAGCTCCGGGTTGAGCCGCACCCGGAACGGCATGTGGATGTCGGGGATCCGGGAGGGGCCGACCTTCTGGAACGGCACGTGCGTGTACGCGCGCAGGCGCTCGGCGCCGACATCGTCGAGCAGCGCCCGTACGTCCACGGCGTCGGTCCCGAGCCCGCTCGGCCCACCCAGGGGCGGTCCGGACCGCGCGGCGGCCTCCTTGTTCATGTAGCGGCTCGAGCGCATGTGCCACTCGTGGCCGCCGGACTGCCAGTCCTGCAACCCGCGCGCGTAGGCGGCGATCGCGGCGACCTGGTCCGGCGCGAGCCCCTTCTCCACGGAGAGGGCGGGCACCTCGGTCAGCGCGGTGTGCTCGAACTGGTGCAGCCGCGAGGTCAGCACGTCGTTGACGGCTTCCGCCGCCTCCTGTGTCGTACAGCCGAAGAAGGTCTCCAACACGAGGACCCCGTTGGAGAGTTCGCCCTCGTCCATGACCTCGCGCTCGTAGGAGAAGAGGTCGTTGCGCAGATGCACCGCGTCGGCGAACGTCTCCATGAGGACGCGCAGCGGCCTCGACCGCGCTACGGATTCCGGGACCTCGGCGGTCGCGTACTCCACGAGCCCCGCCGACCAGGGGGCGCCGCCCACCTTGCGGCGCATCTCGATGTACTCGACGGGGTTGGCGATCCGGCCTTCGTTGATGTTGGACAGTTCCCACATGGACTCGTTCAGGAGGTGCTCGGTCGACTCCGCGAAGCGGCGCCGCCAGTCCATCGACATGGCGGGCACGGTGCGCCGCCACAGGTCGATGAGGCCCGCCTCGACCGGGTTCTCCGGCTCGGGCACGGGGGTGTCGAGCTCCATCGGCATGAACAGCGGCAGCCGGTCCAGGTGCGCCTTGCCGGCCGCGCGGTCATTCGTGCGCTTGTACATGTCCAGGAAGTGGTCGTCGAAGAAGAAGACCCACACGTACCAGTCGGTGATCAGGGAGAGTGCCGGGCCGTCGCAGTCGGGGTGCGTGTACGCGCAGAGCAGGCCGTAGTCGTGCGCGTCGAGGTCGTCCTGGTCCCAGACGCCGCTGCCCTCCAGCATGCCCATCTCGCGGGCCCACACCGTGGAATGGGCCCGCGCCTCGTCCAGGTGCGGATTGAGCCGGGCCCGGTACGGCATGTAGAAGCGCGGCAGGCGGAAGGGCTGCGAGGACTCGTGTGTCATGAGCGCCGCCCTACCCGTGGCCGTCAACCGGCATCCACGGGGCGGAACATGATCGCACCATCGCGTGAACCGTGGATTGTTCGAGGGGCGTTCGGGGAAGCGAGCACCTCCCGGTGGGAGCGGGCGCGACGCCTGATACACAACAGGGGCACCCCCCTGCACCCCCTGCACCACCCCTGCACTCCTTGCAGCCCAGCCCAGCCTTGCACCCGTTGCCCGTACGAAGCGAAGGACCCACGTTGCGCATCAGGACCACGTCGACCGCCGCCCGCTGCCTGGTCACCCTGGGCGCCGCCACCGCGCTCGCCCTCGGCGGGGCGGCCCTCCCGGCGTCCGCGGCCCCGGCCACCACCTCCTCCATCTCCCACGCCTCCACCACCGCCTCCCACGCCGACCCTCGCGCCCTCGCCGCGATCACCTCGCTCGCCACCGAGCGGCTCGCGCTCGCGGACAAGGTCGCGGCGGCGAAGTACGGCACGGACGCGCCGATCGACGACCCCGCGCGCGAGCAGGTGATCCTCGACGACGTCGCGAAGCGCTCGGCGGACCTCGGCATCGACCCGGCGTTCGCGCAGTCCGTCTTCCGGGACCAGATCGAGGCCAACAAGGTCGTGCAGCGCGGCCTCTACGCCCGCTGGGACGCCCACCCCGAGCAGCGCCCGACCGAGCGCCCCGACCTGGCGACGGAGGTGCGGCCGCAGCTCGACCGGATCACGACGCGGCTCCTGGACGCGCTGCGCGAGGTCGCCGCCACCCGTACCTCTCCCGCCTGCGGGCCGCTGCTCACGGCGGCGGCGCTGCGTGACGCCCACGCGCGCGGGTTCGACGCGCTGCACCTCAAGGGCCTTGCCCGGGCGCTGCCTTCGGTGTGCGCCTCCTGACTCCCGAAGGGGCTACGCCCAGTGCGCGGGGCGCCGCAGACCCGCCGGAATGCGGGTCGTGGCGTCGCCGCGCGCCGCGTTCACCTGCGCCTGGGTGAGGAACAGCGCCCCGGTGAGGTCGGCGCCCGCGAGCCGGGCGTCCCGCAGGTCCGCGCCGATCAGGTCGGCCGAGCGGAGGTCGGCGCCGGTCAGATCCGCCGCGACGAGAAGGGCGCCGCGCAGATTGGCGCCCCGTAGGTCGGCCTTTGTGAACCGGGCCCCCACCAGGTCGGCGCCCCGGTGGTTCTTCTTGCGGCCCAGGGCGCCGGGCACGTCGGCGCGTACCAGTTCGCTGGCCTTCAGCAGCAGGGCGTTCACGTCGCTCCGGACGGCCGGCACGTCGGCGGCGACGAGTTCGTCGCTACGCGCGCGGGTCAGCCGCTCGATGTCCTCACGGGCCCGCCGGGCGTCGCCGTGCACGGCACCGGCCGCGGCCAGCTCCAGAACGTCGCTCAAGTACCAGAGCAGCTCGTGCAGTTGACGCATGACCGGGAAGGCCTCGTACATGACCCTGGCGCTCTCGGGCCGCTCGCGCCAGCTGACGCCCTCGAAGGTGACCTGGGAGATTCTCTGTCCCGCGCCGAAGCAGTCGAAGACGGTGCAGCCGGGGTATCCCTCGTCGCGCAGCCCGGCGTGGATGCCGCAGCGGAAGTCGCCCTGAAGATTGCGGCAGGGCGTGCCCGCGTCCTTGTTGTGCGCGAAGTCGTGCGACTTGGCGAAGGGGAGTGCGACGCAGCACAGGCCGAAGCAGTCGGCGCAATCGGCGCGCAGGTCGGGGCGGTCGAGAGGCGCTTCGGGGGAGGTCACCCGCCCATTGTCGCCGATCGGAGCGGGCGCACTCGTTCACGCGCGCGTGCGCCCTCTTGTGGCCGGGCACGGCGCCGCGCCACCTTGGAGGCGTCCCGCACCGCCCGAAGTCCCACCCCCTGGGAGTCGACGTGGCCTCCTCTTTCGTCCTGCCGTACGAACTGCACGGTGACGGCTCGCACAAGGTGATCGCGGTG
This sequence comes from Streptomyces fractus, assembly GCF_049844455.1. NCBI lineage: Bacteria > Bacillati > Actinomycetota > Actinomycetes > Kitasatosporales > Streptomycetaceae > Streptomyces > Streptomyces fractus. The sequence goes on from NZ_JBMYHI010000002.1 coordinate 2,550,134, forward strand.
CACGGCTGGTTCGCCGACCGCGCCGCCTACGCGCCGATCGTGCCCGACCTCGACCGCACGACCTTCCAGTACGCGCTCGTGGACCTGCGCGGCTACGGGGAGGCGAAACAGACGCCGGGCGCGTACACGACGACCGAGGCCGCCGCGGATGTGCTCGACCTCGCGGACCGGCTCGGCTGGGAGCGGTTCTCGCTGATCGGGCACTCCATGGGCGGCAGCGTCGCGCAGCGCGTGGTGGCGAACGCGCCGCGGCGGGTGCGGCGCATCGTCGGGGTGTCCCCGGTCCCGGCCTCCGGTCTGCCGATGCCGCCCGAGCAGCGGGAGCTTTTCGTGTCGGCCGACACCTCGCCCGCCAACCGCCGGGCGATCATCGACGTCACGACGGGCGGCGTACGGCCCGCCGCGTGGCTGGACCGCATGGTGGCGCGCTCGCTCGCGTGCAGCGACGCCAAGGCCTTCCGGGCCTGGCTCGACTCGTGGACCGGCGACGACTTCCACGCGGACCTGGAGCCCTGTACGGTCCCCGCGCTCGCGATCACCGGGCAGCTCGACCCGGCCCTGGCGGCGCCCCTGATGCGGTCGACATGGCTGACCTGGTTCACCCGCGGCGAGCTCGTCGACCTCCCCGTGTGCGGCCACTACGCGATGGACGAGGCGCCGCTCGCGCTGATCCGCGTCATGGAGGACTTCCTGCGGGCGGACGGCTCGTGACGCCCACCGTCCCCGATGTCTTCGACCCGCGCGTGTACGCGCGTGGCGTCCCGCACGACCGCTACCGGACGCTGCGCGATCACCATCCGGTGGCCTGGCAGCCGGAGCCCGCGGTCCTGGGCTGGCCGGAGGGCCCCGGCTTCTGGGCGGTCACCCGGCACGCGGACGTGGTGCGGGTCCTCAAGGACGCGTCGGCGTACTCCTCGTACCTGGGCGCGACCCAGATCCGCGATCCGGACCCGGCGGACCTCCCGTTCATCCGCGGCATGATGCTCAACCAGGACCCGCCCGCCCACGGCAGGCTGCGCCGTCTGGTGAGCCGGGCGTTCACGCCGCGCCGGGTGGAGGCGTTCGAGGAGTCGGCACGGAACCGGGCAAGAACCCTGCTGCGCAAGGCGCTTGACGAGGACACGGACACGGCCTCGGTGGACCTGGTCGCCACGGTCACCGACGACTACGCCCTCCTGAACCTGGCCGACCTCCTGGGCGTCCCGGAGTCCGACCGCGCGCTGCTGCTGCACTGGACCCGCCGCGTCATCGGCTACCAGGACCCGGAGGAGACGTCCCCCGCGGCCACCACCGGCCCACCGGTGAACCCGCGCTCCCCCTCCGCGCTGGCCGACATGTTCGCGTACGCCGACGAGCTGACGGCCCACAAGCGCGCCCACCCGGCCGACGACATCATGACGACGCTCGCCACGGACCCCGACCTCACCCCACCCGAACGCCAGATGTTCTTCTTCCTGCTCACCGTCGCGGGCAACGACACGGTCCGCAGCGCGGCCCCGGGCGGCCTGGCGCTGCTTGCCGGTTCCCCGTCCGCGTACGAGCAACTCCGCACGGGAAAAGCGTCCTTGCCCCTCGCCCTCGACGAGCTGCTGCGCCGCCACCCGCCCGTCCTGACCTTCCGCCGCACGGCGACCGAGGACACGGCCCTGGCGGGTACCCCCATCAAGCGGGGCGACAAGGTGGTCGTCTTCCACGCCTCCGCCAACCACGACGAACGCGTCTTCCCGGACCCGTTCACCCTGGACCCGGCCCGCACCCCCAACCCGCACGTCTCCTTCGGCGACGGCCCGCACGTCTGCCTGGGCGCCCACTTCGCCCGCCTCCAACTACAGGTGCTGTACGAGGAGGTGGGCCGAACGCTCCCGTCCCTGACGCTCGCGGCCCCACCGAAACGCCTGGTCTCGAACTTCATCAACGGGATCAAGGAACTACGGGTGCACCGGCACACGCCCACGATCCGGTGATTGGCGGGGTTCCTGGTCGCGGCACCCGATGGTTCTGCTCATGATGATCAAGAAGTTCCCCCGAACCGCCCGCCGCCTCGCCACCGCCCTGCCCGCCGCCGCGGTGTCCGTGCTGGCCCTCGCCTCCGCGCCGTCGGCCACGGCAGGCGCCCCGGACGCCGACACCGCGAAGTCCCCCACGGCCGTGGCGAAGGCGGCGCCCTCCTGCCCCGTCGTCCCGGACCGCCTCTACGCGGCCATCGACCGCGTCCCCCTCTACAAAATCTCGCCGACCCCGGAGTACCGGAACGACTGCCAGACCCTGTACCGGGCGGACGGGCGCGCTCCGGCGGTCATCTTCAAGGAGGGCTTCGAGGCGAAGGACGTGAAGCACGGGCAGTACGACCTGGAGAAGTACGTCCTCAAGAACCAGCCGTCCCCGTTCGTCTCCACCACCCGCGATCACGACCTCTTCAAGAAGTGGACCAAGTGGATGAGGGGCGGCGCGTACAACTACTACGTGGACGCCCCGAACGGCATCGACGTCAACGAGACGATCGGCGACACGCACAAGTACGCCGACCAGGTGGAGGTCGCCTTTCCCGGCGGAGTCTCCTCGCGCTTCATCATCGGCGCCTGCCCGATCAACAAGGAGACCAACACCGAGCGCATGTCCGACTGCGTGAGCAACCCGGCCTTCCGGCCGGTGACGGCCGGGACCGCACAGTAGGAGCGCACACAACCTGACGCAACTTTGGCTTCAATGCATCGATTACGTAACCGAGTTGAGGCCAGGGGGACTCTCGCGCCACGTGTCTCTGCACAATACATACATGGCCATCGAGAACCCTGCCTCCCAAGCCGCGCTGGAGTCCTTCGCCGACGGCACACCGGTCAGGTTCGTCGTCTCCGAAGGACCGGCGGTGGGGGGCGGACCCTCGGCCGGCGATGAGGAGACATCGGAGCGAGCCAGACGGGCCGCCGACCGGCCGGACGGAATGGGAACCGCGGTGCCGGTCGGGCGCGGCGGGCAGATCGTCGCCAACATGTCGGGCGAGGTGCTGAGGCAAACCCTGCGCCCGATCAAGCCTCTCCTTGAAGAAGTGCACCATGCGGCGAGCCGGACGGCCGTGCCGCCATCAGAGCTCAGCGTAAGTTTCGGTGTCCAGATCGGCAGCGACCTCAAGTTCGGCGTCGTCAGCGCCAATGGGCAGGCCCATCTGACAGTGTCGGCGAGCTGGCAGCTATCGGAGACCGGGCAGAACGGCGCGGACACCTCGACCACATCCCAGGACGGCGAGGACGACACACGGCCCGAAGGTGAATCCGCGACAGGCACCGCGTGAGCACCGCCTTCGAGAGCGGCCACATACCGGGAATGGTCGGCGACCGACCTCCGCACACCATGGTCTCCATTCGCAGCTCCAAAGCCCAGAGGTCGTCGGGCGCCGGCGTACTGCTCGGCGCCGGAATGGCACTCACCTGCGCTCATGTCGTCAACGACGCACTGAACCGGGAGCACTTCGCGCAGGAGACTCCGGGAGACTCGGAGGTCGTCGTCGATCTCCCTCGCCACGCATACGGCCAGTCCGGTACCGCGCGGGTCGACGTGTGGATACCTCCGGTCGCCGGGGACGGTGGCCCGGTCGCGGCGGACCTCGACGACTTCTGGCTTGGCGACCTCGCGGTGCTGCGACTCACCGCGCCCGCGGCGGAGTCAGCCCCGCCGCCTCCGGTGTACGCACCCATGCGGTCGGGGCAGCGGGTGCGCGCCTGGCACGGTAGCGGCGCCCTGAGCACCTTCGCCGACGCGATGGTCAAGACATGTGACGATGCCATCGCCTTCATGGACGGCTACCCCACCGGGCTGGCCATCGGGCCCGGATACAGTGGCGGTCCGCTCTGCCATCTGGACACCGGGGACGTGGTCGGGTTGGTCGCCGCGCACTTCATGCCGAACCCGGGGCAGCCGTATCACCCGCAGCAGATGACCCGCCGCAGTTGGGTCATCCCCTGGCAGCGGATCGAGAAAGACCTGCGCATGGCAGGCGTGCAGCTGATATCTCACGAGACCGGACCACGGACTGCGCACGAACACGACCACGGCTACCACGCATTGGTCACCGCTCTGGAGCGGTTCCTGCCATACGGATATCGACGACAGGACATCGCGCAGTCCGTCGCGAAGTCGTGCAAGGTGGCGATGGGCGCCCGGGTGGCCGGATCGGAGGATCTGGCCGGGTTCCTGCTCGATCATCCTCGGGCCGTCGCAGCGCTGTCGGTCAAACTGCATTCGGCCGACCCCGCCGCCGCTCGGGCCGTCCTGGAGGCCGGCCGGATGTCGTCCGTGCCGCTGCTGCTCGCCCCAACCGAGCACGACCAACTGCTACGACTGATTGACGAATTGGGTGAACCGGCCGCCCCGCTCCTGGCCAAGTCGGCTGCCGCCGCGCTGCCGCTGCTCGACCTGCCGGCGGCCCCCGGCGCCCGGCCGCTCCTCGAACACCTGGAGACCCTGCCCGGTGACAGCCGCTCCGACGAGAACGGCATCAGGGTGCCTGCCCTGCTCCGGGCCACCGAGTTCCTGGCCACTGCAGTGTCCGCGGTTCAGCAGAGCGGACTGCGACTGTGGGCGGACGCGGTCGCGCAGCGGCTGTTCATCCCACCGGGAGCGCTGCAGGAGCGGCGGTCGGACGCCAAGGAGTGGGCTGCCCGCAAACGGCCAGAACCGGGCGAGCGGCCACGCCTGCTGATCCAGGTACGCTCCACCGGTCCGGACCGGTGGCGGATCAGGATCTGGTCCGACCGGGGTAACGGTCCACAGCCGGTGGCCGTCCCCGGCGGACAGCCCATGGCGAGCTCGCAGGCGGCACTTCACATCCGACGGGTACTGGAGTCGCCGGCCCTGAGCCGACTGGACGGGCCCCCACCGTTGGTGACCACGCTGGTGGACCGGGCCGGCTTGAACACCCCCGTGGACGCCTGGAGCGCGGCGGAGCCGGACGATCTGGTTCCCGCCGTACTCGGAGCGGAGTACCCAGTGACGGTGCACTGCCCCGAACTCATCGAGCGCAGCAAGCGGTTCGTCCCCGCGTGGCGCAGCCGCTGGAAGCAGATCGACGACGGGCAGGCGCTCACGCTGTCCGGGCGGACCTTGTCGAAGACCGCCGCCTACGGGCAACTCCTGGAGAATCCGGAGGCTGTCCGGGTCACGGTTGACCTGCCCGCCAGTGTGCGGGACGACGTGGTGGTGCTCTGCATGTCAATGGGGGTGCCCGTCGTGGTCTGGGACCGCGAGCGCGGCGTGGACGTGCCGGTGGACCACGAGCGGGACGAGGGCACCCCCGGGTCCCGGGCCCTGGACCATCTTGACACCGTGCCCACTCATGAACTTCCCGACGGGGTACGCGCCTACCGCGCCAAACAACTGAGTCGACCCGCGGAACATCCAGGGCAGCCCGTCGTGGGGTGGGCAGACGCGGAGCGGCCACTGCCCCGACTCCATCTGGCCGAACCCGAGGAGAGCGAACGGTGAGTTCCGACCGACTGCCCGCTGCCGGCAACGGGGCCGGGCCCGCCCCGGGCGATCAGTGGCGCCTGTTCCGCGGCGACGGCGTGGCACGCCCTGTGACCCTGCCTGATGCCCCGCCCTGGCGGCGCTTCACCGCACAGGATGCCCGGAGGGATCGCGGCCCCGCCCCGTACCTGATCGAGCCCCAGCACGCGGATGTGGTCAATGCCGCACTGCATCTGCGCCGCCCGCTCCTGGTGACAGGGCCCGCGGGGGCCGGGAAATCCTCCCTGGCCCGAGCCCTCGCGCATGAACTCTCGCTCGGTGAACCGCTGCGGTGGCCGGTCAACAGCCAGTCCACGGTTCAGGAGGCGCTGTACCGCTACGACGCCATCGGCCGACTGCGGGAGTCCACGCTCCGCCGTGACAAGGGGGAAGTGGAGCCCTCCATCGGCGAGTTCATCCGGCTCGGTGCGCTGGGGACCGCGCTGGTCCCGGCCGATCGGCCGCGAGTTCTACTGGTCGACGAGATGGACAAGGGTGACATCGACCTGCCCAACGACCTCCTCACCGTGTTCGAGGACGGCGTATTCGAGATACCGGAGCTGGCGCGGCTCCCTGACGACCAGCGAGATCTCAAGGTCTTCACAGCGGACCATCGCGATCGGGTATCCATCCGCCACGGCCTGGTCCAGTGCACCGAATTCCCGGTGGTGGTCATCACCAGCAACGGGGAGCGCGACTTCCCGCCGGCGTTCCTGCGCCGCTGCATTCGACTCGATCTGCCAGCTCCGGGCGAGGACCGGCTGCGCGCCATCGTCAGCGCTCACCTCGGCGCGGACGCGCTGAGCGCATCGGACGGACTCCTCACCGCGTTCCTCGGCCGCCGCAACTCCGGGGAGCTGGCAACCGACCAGTTGCTCAACGCGGTCTTCCTGCGCAAGGGGGGAATCGACCTGGACGCGGAAGGTCTGCTGGACGCCGTGCTGCACCAGCTGAGCGATGGGATGTAGCACGGCGGCGGCGCGCGGCACAGCGGCCACCCGTACCAGGGACGGAAGACGAGGGACACAGAGCAGGAGGCGGGAGAGCGGTGGGCAAGGGAACGGGAAACGGAGTGCCGGACACGGCTGCCGGGCGTCGACTCACCCGTGTCCTGGAAGTCGTCCGCGCCGCAGGCTGCGAGCTCGACGCGGAGGAAACCCTCGACATTCTGTGGCTGGCCGACCGTGTTCCCGACGGCATGCGGATCGGAGCGCTCGCCGTTCCTGAGCCACCCGCACCCGCCCCGGCTCCCACCGTCGCGGAACCGGACTCCGCACGGGCCTCCGGCGCGCTCCCCGACGTCACGGAGCCCGAGCCAGACGATGAGCCCGCCGGCCCGACCCAACCCGCCGAACTCTTCGCCACGGCCCGCCCGTTACCCTCGCCCGACCTGCTCTCCGCCCGCCATCGGGCCGGCCCCAGGTCGTCCGACCGGCCTCGTCGCGAAGACCGTCCCGCCAAAGCCGTGCGCGTCGCACAGAGTGCCGCTCTCGCGGAGCGAGGGGGCACCGCCCGCGCCCTGCGGCCCCTGCGCCTTCGCCGGCCGAGCCGACACCGCTGGGAGCTCGACGAGCCGGCCACGGCCGCCGCGCTCGCCGAGAGCGGACTTCCCGACGTGGTACTCAGACCCGCACGCGAACGCTGGCTTCATTTGGTGCTACTCGTCGACGACGGACTACCGATGCTGCTGTGGCACCGGCTCGCCGCTGACCTGCGTGCCACCCTGACGCACCTCGGCGCGTTCACCTCGGTACGCGTGCTCGGCCTGAACAGCCAGGGATCCCGCGAACCACTCCTACACGCCCGTCCTTTCCGGTCGGGAAGCGCTCCCGTCACCCCGACCTCCCTCGTGGACACCTCCGGCCGCACCCTGGTCCTCACGGTCACCGACGGGCTTGGCGCGGCCTGGCGAAGCGGCGCTCTGCATCCGCTGCTCGCTTTGTGGGCTCGGCACGGTCCATCGGCGATCCTTCAGGTCCTGCCACCAGAGCTGTGGGAGTCCTCCGGGGTTCGGGCCGAGTCCTGGCGCGTGACCAGTCGGCGTGTCGGCGGCCCCAACACGTCGTGGGAAATAAGCGACCCGGTACTCCCCAAGGATCTCGTCCGCTACGACGAGGTTCCCGTACCCGTTCTCCAGCCGTCCCCTGGCCCGCTGGCCGACTGGGCGAGCCTGCTCGCCTCGCCCGGCGCCACCCGGGAACTCAAGCTGCTCGCCCCGCCCTCCGGCACACCCTCCCGCGAGCTGCTGCGCGACCGGCTTCACCTCCCGCACTTCCGCAGCGCCGCCTCACCCGAGGCGTACCGGCTCGCCGCCCACCTGGCGGCGGTGGCCCCTTTGACGGTTCCAGTGATGCGTCTGGTACAGGAAGCGCTGCGTGCCGAGACCGCGCAGCTCGCCGAGGTCTTCCTCGGCGGCCTGGTCGAGCCACGGCCTTCGCCCGTCACCGACCCCACCCCCGCACAGCGCGTATTCGACTTCACCGACGAGGCTCGCAACGCCCTTCTCGACACAGTGCCACACGCCGAACTCCTCGCTACCGGACGGGCTGTGGGCCAACGGATCGATCAACTCGCCGGCCGTGCACCGGAGTTCCCTGCCTGGCTGGCCCACCCGGACGGTTCCGGAGTGGTACCCGCCGCACACCGGGCCTTCAGCAGCGTCGAGCAACGGTTGCTGCGCCGACTCGGCATCGGCACTTGGAGCGAGACCGGCGGCGCCGCACACCTGGAACCGGACGCCGAGGCCCCGGGCCCCGACGGTTGGGAGCCGCTGCGCCCCGACGACCCGGGACGCCTCGGCCCGTACACCTTGCACAGGCGAATGGGCGGGCGCCGGTTCGTGAGCTACGAAGGACGCGCCCGCGACGGCACTCCGGTCGTGGTGCGCACCGTGCCCGACAGCGCACAACTCGATGCGGTGCAGGCGCTGCGGACGGAGGCCGAGGCGCTCCGTAGGCTGCACGGCCGACTCGCGCCGGAGCCGCTGGATCTCGCGGAGACGAGTCCCCCATACTGGCTGGCCATGACCGCCCCCGGCCGGACCGACGACGCCGAGCTGGTTGCGCCGCTGCTCAGCAGCGTCCTCGCAGACTCGCGGGACACAGACGACGCTCCCTTCGACCGGCTCGCAGGGCTCTCCGTGGGCCACCAGCTGGCGACCGCGCTCAGCCTGTGTCATCTACACGGCGTTGTGCCGCAGGAGTTCACCGCAGACCGGCTGACAGTGCTGCGCCGCCAGGTATATCTCACCGATCTCTCCGGCTGTTCGGTAGACGGCCGAGGTCCGCTGCTCGAGTCTGCAGCAACGGTCGCCGACAACCTGCGCGAGCTGGGCCAGCTCCTCCAGATGATCAGTAGTCGTCCGGGAAACAGGCCTGGCGAACGCCCTGGCGGCATGCAACTGTGGCAGGGCGACACCTGGGCCCAGTTGCGCCGCCAGGTGCTCAACTGCCTGTCCGATGACCCCGCCCAGCGCCCGCCCGCCCGCGAGGTGGCCGACATCTTCGCCCGCTACCTCGCCATGCACGCCCCCCTCCACGCGCCCGTGGCCTCCGGCCCGACCGTGGTGGACCGCCGCCCACCCGTGGTTCCGCAGCCGGTCTCCCACGACCACGACCCGCTCAGCCGCCGGGGCCGCTGGTGGCTGCGCGGAACACACTTCGGCCGCCGCGCCGAGGACGTCCGACACCTCGCGGCAATACGCGGCCGTCTGGACCACTCCCTGCGGGTCACCCTGATCGGCGCCCATTCATATAGCGGCCGGGCAACCGCGACCATGGCGCTCGGTCATCTGACCGCCGCCCTGCGCCAAGAGCACATCCTGGCCGTGGACGGCGCCCCCGGGTACTCCGCGCTGAATGCGATGCTCCCGGCGGGGCCACGCGTCCCCCTGCACCGGCTCGCCACTCTGCCACCGGGCACCTCGTTCCCAGAGGTCGCCAGGCATACCGCGCGGCTGTCCACCGGTCTCGACGTGGCGGCACACCGCAGGGGCTACCTACCCGAGAGCCCGAATCACGACCAGGAGCACGCCCGGGTGCTGGCCCTCGCCGAGCCGTACTACCCATTGGTCCTGACGGACTGGGGGTCCGACCAGATCAAGGACGCGGTGTGGCCCGTACTCTCACTCACCGACCGCCTCGTGGTGTGCAGCGCCGAAGCGCCGGATCGGATCGGCGACGCGGCCCAGTTGCTCCGCAAGATACGTCTGGCCGGCTTCGGTGAACTCGCCGACGACGCCCTGGCGTTGGTGACTCTGCAGGGAACGGGCGCGCTCGGTATCCAGGGCATCCAGGACAGCCGCCCGGACCACCGGCTCCGCCAGGCCGCCGACCGCCTGGGAGTTCCTGAACGACAAGTGGTGACGATCCCCTTCGAACCAGCCTTCGTCGACCCTGGTTTCCCTACACTCAACCGACTGCGTCCGGCCACGGTGCGTGCCTTCGTACGCGTTGCGGTAGGACTGCTCGAAGCCGCACCGCGCAACACGTAAGGGCGCGGACGATCAGTCCGCCTCCGGCTCCAGCCGCAGCGAGATCGAGTTGATGCAGTACGCGCGCAGCGCACCTCGGTGCGGACCATGCCGTGGGAGCGGTCCTCGATGAGTTCCACGGCGTCGGTGTTCTTCGGGTCGTAGAAGGACGGCAGCCGTGACTCAATAACCCCAGAAGCCACAGGACTTCACTTCCGCCACACTCACACCGGGACGACGTGAACGTCCGGCGGCTGCAGCACTTCGAGGTACGCCTGGATGTCGTCCGGATCGCTGGTGAAGATCACCGCGCTGCCGTGCCGGGCAGCCGCCAACGCCACCCAGGCATCCACGGCGTCCGGGCGTTTCTTGATCGGCAGCGTTGCCTGCCCTAGCGCTGTACCGATGCGCCGCCAGTCGGCCAGGTCAGGGCCCGTGGCGCAGGCCAGGCACTCCGGGCGGCCCGCCTTCGTGTCGCGCATCGGCGGCTCGGACGTGCGGGCCTGCGGAACGGTGCAGTCCTTGAGGGTCCCGGACAGGGCGTGCACCAGAGCCGGTTTCGGCCGCCAGACCTGGGCCAGGACGGGGCCGAGCACCAGCGCCCGATGCGGCGCGGACCGAAGTCCGTCGTGCAGGGCGACCGCCTTGGCCTTGCGGGCGGCCAGCGCGATCAGCATCCCGGAGTCATATACCGGCACCCGTGCGCTCACGCGGCATGCCCCGGGCGGTGCCCCTGCCGGCCTTGGCCGTGCACGAGGTCGAGCGCCTCCTGGACCTCCCGCCGCTCCTGCTCGGTCAGCACCACCGGATCCGCGGCATGCTCGCCGCCATACCCGTCGGCGTCTCGCTCCGCAGCCGCAATGACGGCATCCACCCCGGCGAACTGTTCCTCTATGGCATCGCTCTCGGCCATCTGCCGCGTAGCCGCATGCATCAGATAAGCCGACACGTCCAGGCCCGCCCGCCCGGCATGCTCCTTGATTCGCTGAGCCTGCGTCTCGTCGAGGCTGATGCTGATCCGCGTCTTCGCCATGACCCCACCGTATGACGCGTAATACGGAACCTCAAGCGCGTCCTGTCCGCTCCCCTGAACGAGTCGGCGGACCCCTGCCACCGACGGGTGACGGGCTGCACCCTGGACCTCCACCAAGGGCCTCATAGCCGTTTCGGGAGCATACGGGGCGAGCACCGGGCATCACCGCAAAACTCCTCGACAGGCAACAACGCCGACCCGAGGAGAGACCATGACCCACCACGCAACGGTCACCGCCCTGAACCCCGCCGGCCCCGAGTGCCCCTCCTGGTGCGCTCGCGAGCCGCGTGCCGAGGCGACCGGGAGCCACATCAGCGAGCCCATCGCACTCGCCGCTCCGGCCTCCCTCAGCCCGACGACCGGAATTCCGCTCCTGTCCGTCCAACTCGCACTGGGCCATGAGGAACAGGCACACGCGGAACTGCCCAGGCTCTGGCTCGCGGCGCCCGACACCACCGCGGAGCTCGACGTCCCCGGCCTGACCGAACTCATCGATGGACTCGACGACTTCGCTCTGCGCCTGCGCGGCCTGCGCCACCGCTACGACACCGTCATCGTCGGCGACGCCGAGGAATCCATCAACGCCCGGCCGTCACCGACCCATCCGCTCGAACTCGTCGCCCCCTGCCCGCCCTGGTGCCAGTACCGGGAGAACGGCGACGACCACACAGCAGGACCTCCTCGGCCACGCCGTCGGCGACACCCGCAATGGCGGTCCGGTATAGATCACCCTCCCCACGGAGCTGAGGGCCCCTACCGCGACGAGGAAGTGGCTACGCTGCTCGCCGAGGTCCATGAATCCCAGCACGAACTGACGACTCAGGACGGCCCGGCAGCGCACCAAAGAGGAAGCCTGCCCACACGCGGCCCCTGGCCCTGGACCGTCGTGGCGGACGCCTCCTGACCACCATCGAGCCGACATCAACACCGATGCCCCCGCACGCTCCGCGCGTACGGGGCATCACCACGGACGGCTCCGCGCCTACTCGCCCTCCGCCGGCTCCAGCCGCAGTGAGATCGAGTTGATGCAGTACCGCTGATCCGTGGGCGTCTGGTAACCCTCGCCCTCGAAGACGTGGCCGAGGTGCGAGCCGCAGCGCGCGCAGCGCACCTCGGTGCGGACCATGCCGTGGGAGCGGTCCTCGATGAGTTCCACGGCGTCCGTGTCCTTCGGGTCGTAGAAGGACGGCCAGCCGCAGTGCGACTCGAACTTCTCGGTGGACGTGAAGAGCTCGGCGCCGCAGGCCCGGCAGGCGTAGACGCCCTTCGTCTTCGTGTCGGTGTACTCACCGACGAACGCGGGCTCCGTGCCGGCCTGGCGCAGCACCGCGTACTCCGCCGGGGTCAGCTCCGTGCGCCACTGCTCGTCCGGCTTCTCGACGTCGTACGACATGTGCCTCATCCCTTCAGCTGTTCAAGGATCCGCGGGCCGAGCTCCGTCACGTCGCCCGCGCCCATGGTGAGAACGAGATCGCCGGGCTTCGCCATTCCCGCGACCGCGACGACCGCCTCGTCCTTGTCTGCGGCCGCCCGCACATCGGCGCCCGCCTCGCGCGCGGCGTCGATGATCAGGGCGCTGGTGATGCCGGGGATCGGGTCCTCGCGGGCCGGGTAGATGTCGAGGACGACGGAGGCGTCCGCGAGGGCGAGGGCGGCGCCCATCTCCTTGCCCAGTTCCTGGGTGCGGGAGAAGAGGTGGGGCTGGAAGAGGACGAGGAGGCGCGAGTCGGCCGCCGCCGCGCGCATCGCCTCCAGGTCCGCCGTCATCTCCGTGGGGTGGTGGGCGTAGGAGTCGATGACCTGCACGCCGTTCACCTCGCCCTTGAGCTGGAGGCGGCGCTTGACGCCCGTGTACGACTTGAGCGCCGAGGCGAGGTTGCGGGCCGGGATGCCCATCGCGACGCCCGCCGCGAGCGCCGCCACCGCGTTCTGCGCGTAGTGGCGGCCGGGGACGGAGACCGTGAAGGTCAGCAGCTTGCCGTCGAGGAGGACGGTCACCTCGCTGGCCAGGCCGCGCGGAGTGATCTTGTGGATGCGGATGTCCGCGCCCTCGGACTCGCCGTACGTGACGACCTTGAGGGACGTCGTGTCCCGGACCCGGCGGGTCAGCTCGGCCGCGCCCGCCTGGTCCGCGGCGATGACGAGGGTGCCGCCGGGCGTGATCTTCCGGGTGAACGTCTCGAAGGACTCGTAGATCTCGTCCATCGACGCGTAGTTCGCGTGGTGGTCGAGCTCGACGTTGAGGATGATCGCGACTTCCGGCGCGTACTTGTGGAAGCTGCGGTCCGATTCGTCGGCCTCGGCGACGAAGATCTCGCCCTCGCCGTGATCGGCGTTGGAGCCCGGGACGTCCAGGTCGCCGCCGATCGCGTAGGACGGGTTCAGACCGAGGGACTTCAGGGACACCGCGAGCATCGACGTCGTGGTCGTCTTGCCGTGCGTGCCCGCCACCGCGATCGGGCGCAGGCCGTCCATCAGGGAGGCGAGCGCGTCGGAGCGGTGCACGACCGGGATGCCGAGCTCCTTGGCGCGGGCCAGCTCCGGGTTGTCCTCGCGGATGGCCGAGGAGACGACCACGCAGGTGGCGTCGGAGGCGAGGTGCCCGGCGTCGTGGCCGATGTGCACGCTCACGCCGAGCTCGCGCAGCGCCTGCGCCGTCGCGGACTCACGGGCGTCGCTGCCCGCCACGCGCGCGCCGCGCTGGGCGAGGATCTTGGCGATGCCCGACATGCCGGCGCCGCCGATGCCGATGAAGTGCGGTCGGTCCGTGTCGGCGGCGGAATTCGGCAGGCGGCCGGGTGCCATGCGTGGTCTCCCCTGGGTTCTCGGATGTTCGCGGCCGCGGTCACGACGACCGCGGCACGGGCCCCAGCCTATTGCCTCGGCCCGTACCGTCCCGACCCTCTCCCGTTTACGCCTTGGTGTTACGCCTTGCTGTGCGAGAACAGCTTCAGGACCGGTACGCCGACCTGGTGGCGGGCGCGCGAGGCCCAGTCGCGGTGGAAGAACTCCTCGACGTAGTGCGGATCGGTCAGCACGATGACCTCGTCCGCCTTCACCTCGCCGACGAGCGCCTTGAGGGCGTCCAGCGGGTGGTCCTCGATGAGCCGGCCCACCGCCTCGCTGCCCGCCTGGTGGAGCGCGGCGAGGGAGACGGCGAGGGCCTTCTCCGCCGGGCCCTTGGCCTCGTCGCCCTCGGGCACCTCGCTCTCCTTGCCCGCCTCGTCGAACTCCCCCATCGCTACGTCGTCGATGGCCCGCAGCAGGCGGTCCGCCTGGTCCCCGCGGGGCTGGAGCAGCACGTGGAAGGAGACCTCCTCCTCGCCGTGCAAAGTGGTGACGAACTCCACGTCGGCGGAGGTCAGAGCCTTCTCGATCATCAATACGCTCGTGAACACGACGGGCGCCCTTCTTCTCCTACCGTGGGCCGCCTGACGACGACCCTCCGGGTGGACCAGCGGACCTGCGGAAACCATCCTGCCCCGCATTCGCACGGGGTCTGCGAAATTTAGTGTGCCCAGCCAAAGCTAAACGGAACGACTCATTCCGCCGAATGTCGCCGTGCTGCCGACGGCAACGGCTACTGTCCGCCCCGCCGCCGGGCGTACCGGCTGAAGAGGAATCCGTCCTCCTCCAGCAGGGACGTCAGTTCGAACCGCTCCGGCACGGCCAGGGTCGAGCCGCCCGCGATCCGCTGGGCGTCCCCGGCGGTCAGCATCGGCGACACGGTCAGGCACAGCTCGTCGAGTACCCGCCCGGCCACGAACTGACCGAGCAGCCTCGGACCGCCCTCGGTGAGCAGGCGCCTCAGGCCCCGCTCGCCGAGCGCCGCCACCGCGCGGTCCGGCTCGACCGCCGCGCCGTCGCCCGCGATCAGCACCTCCACGCCGGCCGCGCGCGCGGCCGCGATCCGGTCGGCCGAGGCGCCCGCGCCGGTGAGCAGCAGCGTCGGGACCAGCGGGTCGGTGAACAGGGGCAGTTCGAAGTCGAGGTCGAGGCTCGCGCTGATCACGGCGATCTGCGGGGCGGGGCCCTGCCCGGCCGCCTTCCTGCGCTCGGCGAACGCCTCACGCGCGCGTGCGGGGCGGTAGCCCTCCAGGCGGACCGTCTCCGCGCCGACCACGACGACGTCGGCGAGCCCGCGCAGCATGCCGAAGACCCGCATGTCGGTGGCGTTGGAGATGGGCTTGGAGCGGCCGTCGTGCTGGGCCGCGCCGTCGAGCGTGGAGACCATGTTGGCCCGCAGCCACGGCGCGTGCCCGGCCTCGGGTGGGTACGCGTAGGCGTCGGCGAGCTCGTCGAGGCTCCACTCGCGCCCCTCCGGGCCCGCCTCCCTCCCCTCGTACCCCTTGCCATCTGCTGTTTCGTACGTCACAGGGAACAGGCGTCGCATGTCGTGCAGTGTGGCACGACGACTAGGTCCTGCCGTCACACTCCCGTCGTCGCCCAAAGGGCGGCCCCGCGGCGTCTGGTGAGTGCGATCGCAAGGCGCCGGAAGGTTCTAGTAGCGGAGCTACTGGGGCCTTTCGGCAACGCCGCGAGCGTGCGTGCCAGACGCCGCGGGGCAGACGGGAGTGTGACGGCAGGGCCTAAGGTGGGTAACCGTGTCGTCATCCCTCGAAGCCGCCGACTCCCGGGAGTCCAGCCAGATGGGCATCAGCCCGATACCCGACGCGTCGCCGCTGTCGCTGTGCGCCCGCGAGCCGCACGTCCCCGCGGAGCGCCTGGTCGCCGAGATGGTGCCGCCGCCCCGGTTCGACTCCGTGCGTTTCGACACGTACATACCGGACCCGAAGCAGCCCAGCCAGACCGAGGCCGTCCAGGTCCTGAGCTCCTTCGCGGCCGGTCTCGGCGGGGCGCACGCGTCCGGCTCCGGCAAGCGCCGCTGGTTCGCCAAGAAGCCCGCCACCCCGACAGGTCCGCGCGGCGTCTACCTCGACGGCGGCTACGGCGTCGGCAAGACCCACCTCCTCGCCTCCCTCTGGCACGCGACCCCCGCCGAGCCCGCGTACAAAGCGTTCGGCACGTTCGTCGAGCTGACGAACCTGGTGGGCGCGCTCGGCTTCCAGCAGACCGTGAAGACGCTCGGCGGGCACCGGCTGCTGTGCATCGACGAGTTCGAGCTGGACGATCCGGGTGACACGGTGCTCGTCTCGTCCCTCCTCGGGAAGCTCGTCGAGGCGGGCGTCGCGCTCGCCGCGACGTCGAACACGCTGCCGGGCAAGCTCGGCGAGGGCCGGTTCGCCGCCGCCGACTTCCTGCGCGAGATCCAGGGCCTTTCGGCCCACTTCAGGCCGCTGCGCATCGACGGCGACGACTACCGTCACCGCGGCCTGCCCGAGGCCCCCGCCCCGTTCACCGACGAGCAGGTCACCAAGGCGGCGTACGCCACCGAGGGCGCCTCGCTCGACGACTTCCCGCACCTTCTCGAGCACCTCGCGCGCGTGCACCCCAGCCGGTACGGCGCGCTGACGGACGACCTGAACGCCGTCTGCCTCACCGATGTGGCGGCCGTGCCCGACCAGTCGACCGCGCTGCGGCTCGTCGTCCTCGCGGACCGGCTCTACGACCGGGAGATACCCGTGCTCACATCGGGCCTTCCGTTCGACAGGCTGTTCAGCGAGGAGATGCTGAACGGCGGCTACAAGAAGAAGTACTTCCGGGCGATCTCCCGGCTGACCGCGCTCGCGCGCGACGCGAAGGCGCTCGTACAGGAGTGACCGCCGGGCGAATTGATACGTGGGTAGTGCACTGATTGTGTGCGCTACGCGCGTGGTTCCCGGGGCGAAAGGCACGTGATAAACACAGCCGGGTCACAGTTCCTGTCCGCCAGCAGGAGGTTGCACCCATGTCACGCACCGCTGACGCACGACAGCCCGCGACCCGACGTCAAGTCCTCGCCCGCTCCGGCGCCCTGGGAGTGGGCATCGCCTTCGCGGGGAACCTGTCCGAACTGTTCGCCGGCTCCGCCGCCGCCCAAGGGCGCGCCGGATACGGCCCGTTGGTGCCCGACCCGGCCGGGCTGCTCGACCTCCCGAAGGGGTTCCGCTACAAGGTCCTGTCGCGGGAGGGGGAGCAACTCCGCTCCGGCGAGGGCAAAGTGCCATCGAACCACGACGGGATGGCGGCCTTCGCCGGTAGACAGGGCCGCGTACACCTCGTGCGCAACCACGAGAACCGGGTCACCGCGAAGATCGCGGTGCCGACCGTCGAGGGTCTGACGTACGACCCGATGGGCAAGGGCGGCTGCACCGTGCTCACCGTCGACCGGAAGAACGACGTCCTGTCCGAGCGGGTCGGCATCGCCGGCACGGCGGTCAACTGCGCGGGCGGGCCCACCCCGTGGGGCACCTGGCTGACCTGCGAGGAGACCGAGGACAAGGCCGGTACGAACGGCTACACCAAGGACCACGGCTTCATCTTCGAGGTCGACCCGACCGACCCCCACCGCTCCGGCGCCGTGCCGCTCACCGCGATGGGCCGCTTCCAGCACGAGGCGATCGCCGTCGACCCGCGGCACGGGATCGTGTACGAGACGGAGGACGCCTTCGACAGGCCCTTCGGCCTCTTCTACCGCTTCCTGCCCAAGAACGCGAAGGGCGGCCTCGGTTCGCTGCGCGCGGGCGGGAAGCTCCAGGCGATGCGGGTGCCCGGCGTGCCGGACCTGTCGGCGGTCCAGGAGACCGGCGCCACGTTCAGCGGCGTCGAGTGGGTCGACGTACCGGACCCGCTGGCCGCGCAGACGCCCATCCGCAACCAGGACTTCGGCCCCAAGGGCATCACCCACGCGCAGAAGCTGGAGGGCTGCTACTGGGGCGGATCGAGCGTCTACTTCGTCTCGTCGTACGCCCGCAGCCGCGAGGGCTCGGCCGCCGACCACTACGGGCAGATCTGGCGCTACGACCCGTCGTCGCGCCGCCTGACGCTGGTCATCGTGTTCGGCCCCGACACGGACGTCCAACTGCCCGGCGAGGAGCCCGACAACATCTGCCTCGCGCCCGGCGGGGGCCTGATGGTGTGCGAGGACGGCGAGGGCGCGCAGCACGTGTTCGGAGTGACGCGCAAGGGCGAGGTGTACGCCATGGCGCGGGGCCGGCAGAACATCGGGACGGCCGACAAGCCCGAGTGGGGCGAGTTCGCCGGCGTCACGTTCTCGCCGGACGGCGACACGATGTTCGTGAACTGCTATACGCCGGGGACGACGTTCGCCGTGACGGGGCCTTGGCACTGAGGATCCAGAAGGCGTTACCGATCCCGCGCGCCGTGGCATGACCGGTCGGCCGTTCCCTCGTTCGAGGGGGCGGCCGTTCGCATGGCCGGTTTTCGCGGGTGGCGCGCCGCGTGTCGGGCGAGCGCCCTGGGCAAGGTCCCCCCATGGGAGAACGGTCAACCACAGCCTGGGAGTTCACCGACGACCGCGGGCACCGCGCGTCCGCGAGCGAGGCGCCACAGCGCGTCGTCGCCTATATACAGGCCGGGGCGAGCCTGTGGGATCTGGGCATACGCCCCGTGGGGATCTTCGGCTCGTTCCACGACGGCGACGAGCCCGATCACGCCAAGTCCGGCGCACTGCCGCTGGACGATCTCGCGTATCTGGGCGCCGGAGCGGGGCTCGGCCTGGACGACGTGCTCGCGGCGCGCCCCGACCTGGTCGTGGCGCTCACATACGGCGGCGGGCAGGTCTACGGGATCGAGCCCGATACGGCGAAGCATCTGGAGGAGCACGTCCCCGTAGCAGTGATCGACGTGGGACAGGGCCGTACGTTGGGCGGGGTGCGGGAGCGTTTCGCGGCGCTCGGGCGCTCGCTCGGGGCCTCGGAGCCCGCGGAGACGCGGGACGGACTCGCCCGCGCCGAGCGGGAGTTGGGGGTCGCTGCCCGTGGGGCGCGCGGCGTCAGGGTGCTGGCGCTCTCGGCCGCCGGGGCGGACGCGGTACATCTGGCCCGGCCCACCAAGTGGCCCGACCTGAGCGCGCTCGGCGGGCTCGGTGTCGGCATGGTGGCGCCGCCCGAGGGCCCCGGTGCCAACTGGTACACCGGGACGTGGCGGGACGTCGCCGAGATCGCCCCGGACGTCGTCCTGTCGGACGCGCGCGCCAACGCGGCGCCGCGCGAGCGGTACGCGGCCGACCCGCACTGGGCGTCCGTCGCCGGACGGGCGTCGGTGCTGCCGTGGAACCCGGAGGTCCCCGCCAGCGCCCGCGCCCACGCGGCGCTCTTCGACCAGGTGGCGGGGGCCCTGCGGGGACGTTGACGCGCCACGGACCCATGGGCGTGCGGGCCTGCGGGCCTGCGGAGGATCAGTCGGCGGGCTCGTCCGGGACGGGCTGGTCGGGGTGGACGCCCGGGGCGTGGGGTGCGCCGGCGCGGCCGGTGCCCGCCACGTCCGAGTCCGGGACGGTGACGTCGGGTCCGGTCTCGTCCTCCGGGGCGTCATCGGCCCCGTTCGCCCCGGGGTCCGTGGCCGGCCCGGTGACTTCGGTTTCGGTCTCGGTTTCCGTCTCGGTCTCGGTCTCGTCGGCGTCCGCCTGCTGGTCGGGGAGGTCCCTCGGGACGGCGTCCGGTTCCCTGTCCATCAGCCGATCAGCGCCCCAGTGCCTTGGCGAGCTGGGACTTGTTCATCTGCGAGCGCCCCTTGACGCCCCTGTCCTTGGCCTCCTCGTAGAGCTGGTCCTTTGTCGGACCGCCGGAGCCCTGGTGGGAGCGCAGGCCTCCGCGCCTGCCCGAGGAGATGTCCTGCGTCGACGTGCGGCTCGCCTGCTTCGACTCGCCGCTCCTCGCCCGCTCCTTGTTCACCGTGCGGGCGGCGATCTCCTTGGCGCGCGACGTGCTCTCGCCGCGGTCCTGGGCGCTCTGCTTGATCTTCTCGTACTGGCGCTCACGCTTGGCACTGGAACCGCTCGGCATGGCGACTCACTCCCTTCCCTTCCGTTGTAGCCCCTCCCGCTCCATGTCGCAGGGCGACGCCGGGGCCGGGGGTGGCATACCCCCCGGCCCCGGCTTCCCTTCGCTCCCCTGGCCTCTCGGCCGCGACCCGGGTCCCCTGGCCCGGATCGCTCAAACTCCGCGTTTCCGTGCGGGTGTTGGGGGCACCCGCCGCCGCATGCCGTTGCCAGTGAGGAACACGGAGATGGAGTGGCTGGACAGCGCGGCGTGTGTCGATGAGGACCCGGATCTCTTCTTCCCTGTCGGCACCACCGGGCCCGCCATGGACGATGTGGAGACCGCCAAGGAGGTCTGCCGACGCTGCCCGGTGATCACTGAGTGCCTTCGGTGGGCCGTCGCCACGGGTCAGACGACGGGGGTCTGGGGAGGCACGTCGGAGGGCGAGCGCGCCGGGCTGCTGCGGGCCGAACGCCGACGCGCGCGAGCGGCGGGCAGAGGCCACGCTCTGAGGGCGTGACGCCCCCACGTCACGACCGCCGGGTGCGACCGCGGAGGGCGTCACGCTCCGTAGCACCGGGAACGTGACGCCCCGCCTCGTCAGGTGCGCCCCGGGCCGCCGCTGCCGAACGAGCCGCTGTGGCCCCGGCTCCAGCGGCGCGGCCGCTGGTCCTCGCTGCGCTTGCCGCCCGCGTTGCCGTCACTGTGCAGCTCGTGCGGTGTCAGGCGGGAGCCGCCGTTGTCCGTGCGCGGCATCTCGTCGGGCTCCCGCATCTCGCGGACCTCGTGGACCGGGCCCGTACGGGGGAGTTTCGGCTGGTCGGCCGGGTCGGGAGGGCCGGGTTCACGGCGACGGAACCTGATGCCCATCCAGACCGCCCAGATCAGGGCCAGCGCGATCACCAGGCCGGCGATGAACGGGACGACCGAGGTCGAGAGGTCGGGGAAAGCCATTGGTGTCGTCATGGGGGCCGAGTACCCCACAGCACGAGGTCACGCCCCATCGCCCCGATTTGCACGATTTGCGGTGAATACGACGATATCGTCGGCGCGTGATCAGATATGTACGCAGCGTCACCGCCGCCTGCGCCCTGGGCGCGCTCGCTCTCGGCCTCGCCAGCTGCGGCGGAGCCGCCTCGTCCGGGGTCCCGGGCGCGACGCGGCCCCCCGGCTCCCAGGAGAGCTCGCCGAAGACCTCCCCGGAACCGAAGGCCACCCCCAAGCCCACCCTCGCGCCCGGCCCGGGCGGCACCACCCCCGTCTTCAAGCGCGGCGCGGCGACGAAGGGGCGGACCGTCGCGCTCACCTTCGACGCCGACATGACGGCCGACCAGGGGTCCCGGGCGCGGTCCGGGGAGCGCTTCGACAACCCCCAACTGATCCGCACGCTAAGGAAATTGAAGGTCCCGGCCACCGTCTTCATGACCGGGCGCTGGGCCGAGGAGTACCCCGCGGAGGCCAAGGACATCGGGCGGGACCGGCTGTTCGAGGTCGCCAACCACTCGTACAGCCACTACGCCTTCACCGGTGACTGCTACGGCCTGCCGAGGGTGCCGGCGCGGGGCATGCGGGCCGACGTCGACCGCGCGTTCGGCGCGTTCCGGAAGGCGGGGGTCGAGCACGTCGTGCCGTACTTCCGGTTCCCCGGCGGCTGCTACGACCGGGCGGCGCTGCGGGCGCTGACGCCGACCGGGGTGACGGCGGTGCAGTGGGACGTGGTGAGCGGTGACGCGTTCGCCACGGACGCGGACGCCGTGACGCGGCAGGTGCTCGACGGGGTGCGACCCGGTTCGGTAGTCGTGATGCACTGCACGCGCAGTGCGGCACCGACGACGGAGCGGGTGGTGCGGGCGGTGGTGCCGAAGCTGCGGGCGGAGGGCTACCGGTTCGTGCGGGTGTCGCAGCTGCTGGGGGCGGCCCGCGGGGCGTGACCGTGCTCGGCGGTGCGCTCGTGTACGTACGCTGGGGGCATGAGCGACTACTGCGCCGGTGGCCCCGAGGAGCGCCCGGCACCCGCCGCCGCGGCGGACGAACCGTTCGCCGAGTGCGTGCTGTGCCGGGAGCCCACGGAGTACCCGGAGTCGACGAAGGGCGTCACCCTGTGCCCGGTCTGCAATGGGGTCTCCCCTGCTCGAGCGAAGCCGAGAGCTTGGGGAAGGCAGGAGGCGCAGCGCAGCGCCTGCTCCGGGTGACCGGACAGCGGGCCGGGTCAGCGGCGGGACGCGAGGGCGCAGGACGCCGCCGCGCAGATTCCGGCCACGGCCACCGCCCCCGCGAGCGGCAGCAGCAGGACCGGCACCGACCCGTCCTGCGAACCCGTCACCAGGGCACTCACCACCGACTTCGCCGGTGAGCCGGGGGCGATCAGCGCGACGAGCGCGCACAGGACCAGGGCGGCCACACCGAGACCGGTACCGCGCACCACGGGCCTGGTCGTGACGGCCCCGACGGCGGCGCCGACGAGCGCGCACACCAGCACGGCGAGCAGCCCGGCCACGGCGGCCGACCACCTGGCCACGTGCACCAGGCGATCGGTGCTGACCCCGTCGCTGATCAGCGCCACGACGACGGTCGCCACGACGCCGACGGCCACCGTGGCGAGGAACGCGGCGGCCAGACTCGCCAGATGGGCGCGCCACGGTGACGTCGCCGCGGCGGTGCAACTGCGGGCCGCGGGCGGCTCGTTGGTGACGCAGATCCGCGCCAGCCAGGCCCCCACGGGCAGCAGGGCCGCCGCGGTGTACGCGAGGGAGTCGAGGACCGGCTGCCCCGCCTGAAGGCCGACGGCGGCGAACGCGGCGTACAGGACGACCGGCGCCAGCCAGCGCTGGGAGCGCAGCAGCAGGGCCGACTGGTAGGCGAGCAGGGCCGTGGTCATGCGGTGTTCTCCGTGGGCTCCGGCGTGCGGACGGCGACGATGTGCCAGGGCGGGTCCGCGGCGAGCAGCGTGCGCAGCACGGCGTCGGAGTGCGCGGCGTCGGTGGTGATCCGTACGGTGCGCGGGTCGAGGCGGACGTGGGTGTGCGGGTGCGGCAGGGCGGGCGCGTGACCGGCGGGGCCGGTGGCGTCGACGACGACGGTCGCGCCGCCGACTCCCGCGCTCCGTACGACAGTTGCCCCCTCCACCTCGTACGTCGCGTCGGCGGTGGCCGCGAGGCGGCGCGGGTCGTGGTCGACGAAGAGCACGGCGGCGCCGGCCCCGGCGCGTTCGGCGACGGCGCCGTCGAGGGTGTCGCGGGCCGCGGTGTCGAGCCCGGTCCAGGCCTCGTCGAGGACGAGCAGCTCCGGCTCCGCGAGCAGGGCGGCGGCCACCGCCACCTTCTGGCTGCTGCCCTTGGACAGCTCGGCGAGGGGCGCGCCCGCGTACTCGCCGGCGCCGAACCGCTCCAGCCACTCCCCCGCCCGCCGCGCGGCCGTCGTACGGCCGAGGCCGTGGATGCGGCCCATGTGCGTGAGGTAGGCGCGGGCGGTGAACGGCAGGGCGGGCGGGAAACGTTCGGGGACGTAGGCCGTGCGCGGGCGTCCTACGACCCGGCCCTCGGAGGGCGCGTCGATCCCGGCGACCAGGCGCAACAGGGTGGACTTCCCGGCTCCGTTGGGCCCCCGCACCCGGAACACGGCTCCTTCGGGCACGTCCAGGTCGACTCCGCGCAACACCCAGGGACCGCCGAGTCCGTAGCGGCGGCCCGCGCCGCGCAGCGTGAGGTGCATGCGGTCATGTTCCCGTATCCGCGGGGCGCCCCGCGGTCGGGACGGGAGGGTGCCTCCGGGTACTGGCAAACTGGAGGGCGTGACCAGCGACGACGCCCAGACCGACAACCCCTTCCGTACCGAGCCGACCTCCCGCGACGAGGCGCCGCAGTTCGTGCTGCCGCTCGTCGTCCGCATCGAGCGGGCCGCGCCCCCGACGCGGACGGACGCCCTGGAGGCCGCGGCGCGCGCCGTGCTGGTGATCCTCTCGGACGAGCGGTCGGCCGGTGAAGGACCGTGGGCGCAGGCGATGCGCGACTGGCAGGACGCCCGGATCCGCAAGGTGGTGCGGCGGGCGAGGGGCGCGGAGTGGCGGCGCGCTGAGGCCCTCGACGGGATCACGGTCACCACCGGGTCCGCCGAGGTACGGGTCTTCCCTCCGGTCCCCCTCGACGGCTGGCCCAAGGACCTGGCCCGCCTCCAGGTCTCCGGCACGGACCTCGACGACCCGGAGCCGCCGCCCGCGCCCGACGCGTCGGCCCCGGTCCTGTGGCTCAACCCGGACCTCGGCATGACCGCGGGCAAGACGATGGCGCAGGCCGGGCACGGGGCGCAGCTCGCCTGGTGGGAGCTGTCCGACGCGGAGCGCAAGGAGTGGCGCGAGGCGGGCTTCCCGCTGTCGGTGCGGACCGCGGACCCGGAGCGCTGGCCGGCGCTGACCACAAGCGGGCTGCCCGTCGTACGGGACGCCGGGTTCACGGAGATCCCGCCCAGCGACACCGTCGTGTCCGAGGGGCCGCGGACGGGCGACTTCCTGTCCGGCCTGGCCCGCCTCTGAGCCCTGGGCAGTGGCCTGGGAACGGGCCCGGGAACGGAGAAGACCCCGCCCGTCCGCACGGGGGATGACGGACGGCCGGGGCCACTCGGAAGGCTACCCCACTGCGTGCAGGTCCGGGTCGGCTCCCCCGGTCCCTTCGCGTGGCCCCGTTCGCGGCCGGTGCGCCCCGGCCGCTCGGTGAAGCTCAAATGTTGCTCTGAACCTCGCCCCTCCGGGGTTCGGGGCGTCCCGTCGCGGTCAGGACACCAGGAAGCCGAGGCGGAGGAGGGGGAGTTCCATGGAGCTGGGTACCGGGATCGGCTGGCGGCCCGAGATCGCGGAGATGGTCGAGGCAATGCCGGGCATCGACTGGGTCGAGGCCGTCGCCGAGAATCTGTGTCCGGGGCATCTGCCGGACTCCCTGCTACGGCTGCGCGAGCGCGGCGTCACCGTCGTCCCGCACGGCGTCTCGCTGGGGCTCGGCGGGGCCGACCGGCCCGACGAGGGGCGGCTCGCCGACCTCGCCGCGTGTGCGCAGGCGCTCGGTTCGCCGCTGGTCAGCGAGCACATCGCGTTCGTACGGGCCGGGGGCGAGCGCACCGCTTCGCAGCCGCTGGAGGCGGGGCACCTGCTGCCCGTGCCGCGCACCCGCGAAGCCCTCGACGTGCTGTGCGAGAACGTGCGGATCGCCCAGGACGCGCTGCCGGTACCGCTCGCGGTGGAGAACATCGCGGCATTGTTCGGCTGGCCGGGCGAGGAGCTGACGGAGGGGCAGTTCCTGTACGAGCTGGTGGAGCGGACCGGCGTACGGCTGCTCATCGACGTGGCCAACCTGCACACGAACCACGTCAACCGCGGCGAGGACCCGGCGAAGGCGCTGGCCGAGCTGCCGGTCGAGGCCATCGCGTACGTGCATGTCGCGGGCGGCTTCGAGCGGGACGGCGTCTGGCACGACAGCCACGCCCACCCGGTGCCGCCGGTCGTCCTCGACGTCCTCGCCGAACTGGCCTCGCGCGTCACCCCGCCGGGCGTGCTGCTCGAACGTGACGACAACTTCCCTGAGGATCTCGGGGAGTTGGGCCGTGAGGTGGAGGCCATCCGGGAGACGGTCGCGGCCGGGTCCGGGCCCCGCGCGCAGACCCCGGACCACCGGTCGGCCGCGCCCGCCGCCCCACCCGTCGACGACGCCACGCGGCAGCGACTCGCGCTCGACCAGGCCGCCCTGCTGTCCGCGCTCGTCGCCGGCACCCCCGTCCCGGAGGGCTTCGACCGCGCGCAGCTCGCCGTGCAGGCCCGCGCCCTCGCCGGCAAGCGGGCCGACGTCGTCGCGAAGGTCGCGCCCGAACTTCCCCTGATCCTGCGCGGATCCGAGTACCGGACGCTCTTCCTCGGTTACGCACGACGCCGACCGATGACGAGCGGCTACCGACGCGACGCACTCGACTTCGCGGAGGACCTGCTGCTCACGCAACGAGTCCAAGACGCGGGAGCACGCCGCGAGTTGACCCGCTGGTGGCTCGACCGCTCCGGCCCCAAACCCTTGACCGGCCGCCCGATAACCAGGGCCCTGAGGACAGCAGCCCTCACCTTGAGGCGCACCAACGGGTGACCAAATCAAGCCCCTGCGGCGATTGAGCAGCGGGGTCCGGGGCAGAGCCCCGCGACCGCGACGCCGGTGCGGGCCGCGAACACCCCACACGCATACCGCAGGAGACGTACTCCCGGCGGATGCCCACCGAGACACCCTGGTCACGGACTAGCGTGCGGTGCCGCACCAGGAGGCCCCATGCGACTGTTCCCACCCAACGGCACCGCACTCATCGTCACCGGACTCGTGGCGACGCTGGCCGCCCTCGTCTTCCCCCTCTGGTCGTACGCGGACCGCTCGGGCACCGGCCTCGGCGAGCTCAACGCCCAGACCGTGGCCACCAGATTCGGGCCACTGTCCGCCACCGACCGCCTCTTCATCACCAAGGTGCGGCTCGCCGGCCTGTGGGAACTGCCCGCCGGACAGCAGGCCGAGGAGCGGGCACCGAGCAAGGCGGTCGAGACCGCGGGCGAGCACCTCGTCGAGGGGCACACGTTCCTGGACGCCCGGGTGCGCGAGGTCGCGGCCCGGATGAACCTGGAGCTGCCGAGCCAGCCGAACGCCCAACAACGCGGCTGGCTACGGGAGTTGACCGCAGCACACGGAGAGGACTACGAGCGCAGGTTCGCCAACATCCTGCGCCGCGCCCACGGACAGGTCTTCTCACTCGTCGCCCAGGTACGCGCCTCGACCCGCAACGCGCTCGTGCGGCAACTCGCGGACGACGCCAACACCACCGTCCTCGACCACATCAAGGTCCTGGAGGCGACGGGCCTCGTCGACTTCGACGCGCTCGCCCGCGACGGGGCCACCGCGAGCCCTCCGCCCGCGACCCGCTCCCCCGCCCCGCCTGGCCCGACCCCGACGCCGAACACCCCGACCCCGGTGTCGCCGTCACCCACCCCCTCGTTCCCCTTGCCGCCCGCCGTGTCCCGTCCGAACCCGAACGTCACGACGCGATAACAGGCCGTCCACATCGTGGGCGGGACGTAGCGGTATCCGCGCAACTGTCGTAGAAACTGCGCATGTTGTGGCTCCTGTTCCTCCTCGTCGCCTGCGCCGCCGCTGGAGTCTCCTGCGGGCGGCTGTGTCTCGCGGCCGTCCGCGCCGCCGACAGCGAGCGCGCGACCGGCCGCGACACGTACACCGGCCCGCACCAGGGCCGGGAACTGTCCCTGTACGAGACCGCCTTCCTGTCGGGCGGCCCCGACCGGGTCGCCGAGGTGACGCTCGTGTCGATGGCCCGCAGCCGGCGCCTGCTGCTCGCGCACACGGGCTGGGCGACCGTCGTCGACCCGGTCGGCGAGGACGCCATGGAACGTTCGGTGCTCGGCGCGATCGGGCCCGAGGGTCAGGCGCGGATAGCGCCGCTGCGGGCGGCGGCCGCGGCCGGTGACGCGGTGCGGGCGCTCGCCGAGCGCCTGGTCGCGGCCGGGCTCGCGGTGCCGGACCAGGAGCGGACGACGCTCGCGGGAGCGGTGCGCCAGGTGCGGCAGGCGACGGCCGCCGTGGTGCTGCTCGGCGCGCTCGCGGTCCTGCTGCCGGACGAGGGCGCGCGGCAAGAAGGACCGGTGGCGCTGTGGTTCGCGCTTCCGCTGCTGCTCACGCTGAGCTGTCTGACGCTCGCCCGCGTCGAGATCCACCCGTACACGCGCTGGGCCTCGCCGACCGGGCAGCGGCTGATCGCGGGCAGGCCGCTGGGCGCCGGCAGCCTGCTCGCCGTCGCGGTGCGCGGGGTGCGGGCGGTCGACGACCCGCAGCTGCGGGCGGCGCTGACCGGCATGGGGCGGCATACCACCGAGTGAGCCGCCCCGCACGCCGATGAGGGCAGTTACCACGCATCAGGGTCATGCTTCCGACACCCACGACCTGGTCCTTTACTTCGTCAACTGCCGCCCCAAGGATCCCTTTTGTGCGCGAGTCGCACGGCCTCGCGGGCAGCTTCACCGCATGGGTTCGCGGGCCTCGACGAAGGGATACGTCCAAGCGATGCGAGCAGCCCCCGCCCTCCGCGCCACCGCGGGATCCTTGATCCTCTCGGCTCTGGCCACCGCCCCCGCGGGCGCCGCCGCGCCCACGACCATGCCCCCGCCCGCCGCCGAGAAGGCCGGCAGCACGATCGCCGCCCTGCGGGCCGCGGACGCGGGGATCCGCTGGGGAGCCTGCCCCAAGGCGGAGGATCTGCCGAAGCCCGTCCAATGCGGCACCGTCACCGTCCCGCTCGACTACGCGCACCCGATGGGCAAGCAGATCAAGCTGACCGTCAGCCGCGCGAAGGCGACCGGCAAGAACACGTCGGACAAGAGCACGGCCGGCAAGGACAAGGCACACAAGGTCGCCCGCCAGGGCTCGCTCGTCTTCAACCCCGGCGGCCCCGGCGGCAACGGCATGTACTTCCCGGTGGCGGGAACGCAGCCGGAGTGGCGGCACATCGCCGCCGCGTACGACCTGGTCGGCTACGCCCCGCGGGGCGTGGGCCGGTCGGCGCCGCTGTCCTGCGAGGACCCCAAGAAGTTCCGCACGGGCCCGACGCAGTCGCCGACCCACCCCTCGGCCGCGTACAAGAAGAAGCGCGTCGCGCAGGCGAAGGCGTACGCGCGCGGGTGCGCCGAGCGGAACCCGGACATCGAGCACTTCACTACGCTGAACAACGCCCGTGACCTGGACGTGCTGCGGGCCGCGCTCGGCGAGAAGAAGCTGACGTTCATGGGCGCTTCGTACGGCACGTACATCGGGGCCGTGTACGCGGAGCTGTTCCCCTCGCACGTACGGCGGATGGTCTTCGACTCGGCCGTCGACCCGTCGCCGGACGGGATCTGGTACGCCAACAACCTCGAACAGTCGGCCGCCTTCGAGCGCCGCTGGGCCGATTTCAGGGCGTGGGTCGCCCGCCACGACAAGACGTACCACCTGGGCACGACCCCCGAGAAGGTGCTGGCCGCGTACGAGAAGGTGCGCGCGCAGGTGTCCCGGAAGCCGGCCGGGGGCAAGGTCGGGCCCGCCCAGTTGCAGTCCGCGTTCCTTCAGACCGGGTACTACGACGACTACTGGCCGCTGCGGGCCTACGCGCTGTCCGCCTACGTGAAGGGCGACCCGAAGCCGCTCGTCGACCAGGCCGCGCCGATCCAGGCGTCCGCCAAGGAGGACGAGAACGGCAACGCCGTCTACACGGCCGTCCAGTGCAACGACGCGTCCTGGCCGACTGACTTCCGCACCTGGGACCGCGACAACACGGCCCTCGCGAAGCGCGCCCCGTTCGAGACGTGGGACAACGCGTGGATGAACCTGCCGTGCGCCTACTGGTCCACGCCCCGGCAACAGCCGCTCGACGTCCGCACCGCCCCCGGCGAACTCCCGCCGACCCTGATCCTCGCGGCCGAACGGGACGCGGCGACGCCGTACAAGGGCGCCCAGGAACTGCACCGCCGCCTGGCGGGCTCCGCCCTGGTGACGGAACGCAAGGCGGGCACCCACGGCATCGCCGGGGGCCCGAACCACTGCGTCAACGGCCGCGTCGACGCGTATCTCCTGGACGGAGAGCTGCCGGACAACGGTGCGGCGTCCTGCGCGCCCCACAAGGAACCGAAACCACTGGGTCAATAAAGCCCCGCCGGCGATTGAGGCGCGGGGTCCGGGGCAGAGCCCCGCGACCCCGCCCCGGGTGGGCGCACCGGTTACGCGAGCCCAGCCACCAGATCCGCAACGGACTTCCGGCGCCCCGTGTAGAACGGAACCTCTTCACGGACGTGACGCCGCGCCTCGGACGCCCGCAGATGCCGCATCAGGTCCACGATCCGGTGCAACTCGTCCGCCTCGAACGCGAGAATCCACTCGTAGTCGCCCAGCGAGAACGACGCGACCGTGTTGGCCCGCACGTCCGGGAAGCCGCGCGCCATCTTGCCGTGGTCGGCGAGCATCTTGCGGCGCTCGTCGTCGGGCAGCAGGTACCAGTCGTAGGAGCGCACGAACGGGTACACCGAGACGTAGTCGCGCGCGTTCTCGTCGGCGAGGAACGCCGGGATGTGCGAGCGGTTGAACTCGGCGGGGCGGTGCAGCGCCATGTTCGACCACACCGGCTCAAGGGCGCGGCCCAGCTTGGTGCGGCGGAACAGGTTGTACGCCTCCTGCAACTGGTCGGCCGTCTCGGCGTGCCACCAGATCATGAGGTCGGCGTCGGCGCGCAGGCCCGACACGTCGTACGTGCCGCGGATCGTGACGTCCTTGGCCTCGAGCTGGTCGAACAGCTCCTGGACCTCGTCGGCGTAGCCGGCGCGGTCCTCCGGCAGCACGTCCTTCAGCTTGAAGACGGACCAGAGGGTGTAGCGGATGGTCTCGTTGAGATCCTTCGCCAGCTTGCCCTTGTTCGGTACGCGCGCGGCGTCGGTGATGGGGGTGTCGTCGCTCATGTCCTCATTCTCCTGCTCCGCCGTGCATGCTCTGCACCGGGTCGGCCTTCAGCTCGTCGAGCGCCGCGGTGTCGCCACCGAGCACGTCGACGGCCGCGTAGGCACTCGCGATGCACGCCGGGATGCCGACGCCGTCGTACGCGGCTCCGCACACGGCGAGGCCCGGCACGGCGGCGATGTGCTCGCGGATCCGGTCGACGCGGGCGGCGTGCCCGACGGGGTACTGGGGCAGTCCGTCCTTCCAGCGCGTGACGTGCGCGTCGACGGGGGCGGCGGCAAGGCCGGTGGCCTCGCGCAGGTCCTGGCGGGACAGGTCGACGAGGTCGCTGTCGTCGCGGGCGAGGTCCTTCTCGTCGCCGTACCGGCCGACCGAGGTGCGGACGACGAGCAGGTCCGGGTTCTGTTCCGCGATCCAGCCCCACTTGCGGGAGGCGAAGGTGGCGGCCTTGATGGTGTGGCCGTCGACGGGCGGGACGAGAAAGCCGCTGCCCTCGGGGACGTCGGCCTCCGCCTTCCGGAACGCCATCGTGATCAGGGCCATGGAGGCGTACTCGATGCGGCGCAGCTCCTGGGAGGCCATCGGGGACGCGGTGCGCAGCAGGCTCGCGGCGGCGGGGGCCGGCAGCGCGACGATCACCTGGTCCGCCTCGAAGGTCCGGCCGGATTCGGTGCCGAGGCGCCAGATCCCGTCACGGGTGGTGAGTGAGGTGGCGCGCTCGCCGAGCAGGATCTCGCCACCCTTGGCGCGCACGGCGTCGGCCACGGCGCCCGGCAGCGTGCCGATGCCGCCGTCGATGCCCATGAACACGGGTCCGGTCTGCTGGTTGGCCGCGGCGCGCTCCTGGATGGCGCGGACCGCCTCCGTCAGCGACACATGCCGGCCCGCCTCCTCGAACAGCTGCGGCACGGCGCTGCGCATCGAGATCAGGTCGGCGTCGCCCGCGTACACGCCGCCGAGCAGCGGTTCGACGAGCCGGTCGACGACCTCGCGGCCCAGGCGCGCGGCGACGTACCTGCCGACGGAGACGTCGTCGCCGAGGTGGGTCGGCGGCAGGTGGTCGTCGCGGCGGATGCGGCGCAGGCCCTCGTCGGACAGCACCCCGGCGAGCGCGTCGGCGGTGCCGGGCACGCCCATGACGTGGCCCTTGGGCATGGGGCGCAGGGCGCCGCGGGTCCAGATGGAGGCGGTCGCCGTGGACGGGGGCTGGAGCCGGTCGCCGAGGCCCACCTCGCGGGCGAGGCCGACCGCTTCGGGGCGGCGGGCCAGCATCGACTCGGCGCCCAGGTCGACGCGCGCGCCGGCGATCCCGCCGGTGCGCAGCTTGCCGCCGAGCCGTTCGCCGGCCTCCAGGACGGTCACGTGGACCGGCGCGCCCCGCTCGCTCCCGTCGAGCAGTCGGTGGGCTGCCGCGAGGCCGGCGATCCCGCCGCCGATGACGAGGACCTTCCTGCCCCGCCTGCCCCGACCCGTCTTCGTCACAGTGTCCGCTTCACGCATGCCCCCACCTTGTCAGAACGTCAGCCTCAGATTGACGCACGTGACCGTGTCCCGACCGTGACCGCTTCGGGACCGGCCGGCAACCACCTTTCGGGGGACCCCACGCGTCGAAGGAGACGTCCGACGGCCGCCGTGGCCGTCCCGCCCCTCGGGGGTCATGTCGATGCACGTTTCCGGTACGACACGCACACGTCCACGGTTCCTCATCGCGGTGTTGTTCGCCGCGGCGCTCGCGCTGAGCGGCTGTTCGGCGTCGTCGAGCGACGGGGCGGACAAGAGCGCCGCCGACTCCGACGGAAAGGCCGCCGCCCCGGACGGGCGCGGCGCGGCGGGCGGCAAGGCCGGCTCCGCCGACGGACAGGCCAAGAAGCCGCCGAAGCTCACCGGCGTCCACATCATCCGCACCGCCCACCTCTCCGTACGCGTCAAGGACGTCCCGGACGCGCTCGACGAGGCCCGCACCGCCGCCGAGGACGCGGGCGGCATGGTCGGCGACGAGGCGACCGACCGCGACGGCCAGGGCCACGAGCGCTCCCGCGTGACCCTGCGCGTACCGCAGGAGTCGTACGAGGACGTACTCGGCCAACTCTCGGGCAGCGGGCGCCTGTTGGAGCGGAACGAGACGGCGAAGGACGTCACGGACCAGGTCGTGGACGTCGACAGCCGGATCAAGTCGCAGCGGGCGAGCGTGGCGCGGGTACGTGAACTCATGGACCGGGCCGAGAAGTTGAGCGACGTGGTGACCCTGGAGGGCGAGCTGGGCACGCGCCAGTCGGAGCTGGAGGCGCTGCTCGCGCAGCAGGACTCGCTCAAGGACCGCACGACGCTGGCGACGATCACCCTGCGCCTGACCGAGACGCCTTCGGCCGTGCCGGCGAAGGACGACGACCCCGGCGTCCTCGACGCCCTGTCGGGCGGCTGGAACGCCTTCGCGACGGCCCTGAAGTGGATCGGAATCGCCCTGGCGGCGATCCTCCCGTTCGCGGTCGTGCTGGGCGCGGCGACATTCCTGCTCCTACGCATCGCCCGTCGCAAATCAAGCCCCTCCGGTAAATCAAGCCCCTGCGGCGATTGAGCAGCGGGGTCCGGGGCGGAGCCCCGCGACCGCAACCCCGGGTTAGCGTGAGGAAATGAGCACCGACACCGCACGCGAACGCCTCGTGATCATCGGCGGCGACGCCACCGGCATGTCCGCCGCATCACAGGCACGCCGCCTCAAGGGCCCCACCGCCCTGGAGATCGTGGCCTTCGAACGCGGCCACTTCACGTCGTACTCGGCGTGCGGCATCCCCTACTGGGTGGGCGGACAGGTCGAGGACCGGGACGAGTTGATCGCCCGGACCCCCGAGGAGCACCGGGAGCGGGACATCGACCTCCGCACCCGCACAGAGGTCACGGAGATCGACGTGGCGGGGCAGCGCGTACGGTCCCGCGAACTCGACGGCGGGGCCGAGTCCTGGACCTCGTACGACAAGCTCGTGATCGCCACCGGTGCCCGGCCCGTCCGTCCCGAACTGCCCGGCATCGACGCGCCGGGCGTGCACGGCGTGCAGACGCTCGACGACGGTCAGGCGCTGCTCGACACGCTGCGGGCGACCAGGGGGCGGCACGCCGTGGTCGTGGGCGCCGGGTACATCGGCGTGGAGATGGCGGAGGCGCTGATCCACCGCGGGTACGAGGTGACGGTCGTGAACCGCGGCGCCGAGCCGATGTCGACGCTCGACGCGGACATGGGCCGGCTCGTGCACGAGGCGATGACCGGCATGGGCATCACCATGGTCGACGACGCCGAGGTGACGAAGATCCTCACCGGGGACGACGGCAGGGCCCGCGCGGTGGCCACGGGCGACGCCGAATACCCGGCGGACGTGGTGGTGCTGGGGATCGGCGTGCGTCCGGAGACGACCCTGGCGCGGGAGGCCGGGCTGCCGCTCGGGGCGCACGGCGGGCTGCTCACGGACCGGTCGATGCGGGTGCGCGGCCACGAGAACATCTGGTCGGGCGGCGACTGCGTCGAGGTCCTCGACCTGGTGTCCGGCAGCGAGCGGCACATCGCGCTCGGCACCCACGCCAACAAGCACGGCCAGGTCATCGGTTCCAACGTCGGCGGGGACTACGCGACGTTCCCCGGCGTCGTCGGCACGGCCGTCAGCAAGGTGTGCGACCTGGAGATCGCCCGCACGGGCTTGCGCGAGAAGGACGCGCGCCGTGCGGGCCTTCAGTACGTGACCGTCACCATCGAGTCGACCAGCAGGGCGGGTTACTACCCGGGCGCGGCGCTGATGACGGTGAAGATGCTGGCCGAGCGGCGCACGGGCCGGCTGCTCGGCGTGCAGATCGTGGGCCGCGAGGGCGCGGCGAAGCGGGTCGACGTGGCGGCGGTCGCGCTGACCGCGGGCATGACGGTGGAGCAGATGACGGCGCTGGACCTGGGGTACGCGCCGCCGTTCTCACCGGTGTGGGACCCGGTGCTCGTGGCGGCACGGAAGGCGGTGGCGGCGGTGCGGGCGGGGTAGCCCCCGGCCCGCACCGGGCCCCGTCGGGTCAGGACGCGGTCTGCGTGTGCACGTACTCGACGAGCCGGGTCAGCGAGTCCGGGTCGGTGTTGGGCGGCACGCCGTGGCCGAGGTTGAAGACGTGGCCCTCCAGGCCCGCGGCGGCGTCGAGGACCTCGCGGGCCTTGGTCTCGACGGCCTCGGGCGTGGAGAAGAGGATGGCCGGGTCGAAGTTGCCCTGGAGCGCCTTGCCGGGGCCGACGCGGCGCGCGGCCTCGTCGAGCGGGACGCGCCAGTCGACGCCGACGACGTCCGCGCCGGCCTCGCCCATGAGCCCGAGCAGCTCGCCCGTGCCGACACCGAAGTGGATCCGGGGAACCCCGTACTCCGCGACGGCCTGGAAGACCTTCGCCGAGGCGGGCATCACGGAGCGCCGGTAGTCGGCGGGCGCGAGCGCCCCCACCCACGAGTCGAACAGCTGGACGGCGCTCGCGCCGGCCTCGATCTGCACCTTCAGGAACGCGGAGGTGATCTCGGCGAGCCGGTCGAGCAGCTCGGCCCAGAGCTCCGGGTCGCCGTACATGAGCGCCTTGGTGTGCTCGTGGTTGCGGGACGGGCCGCCCTCGACGAGGTAGCTGGCGAGCGTGAACGGCGCGCCCGCGAACCCGATGAGCGGCTTCTCGCCGAGCTCGGCGGTGAGCAGCCCCATGGCCTCGGTGACGTACCAGACGTCCTCGGGGGTGAGGTCCCGCAGCTGCGCCAGGTCGGCGCGCGAGCGGATCGGGTTGGCGATGACGGGGCCGACGCCGGGCTTGATGTCGAGGTCGATGCCGATGGCCTTGAGCGGCACGACGATGTCGCTGAAGTAGATCGCCGCGTCGACATCGTGGCGGCGCACCGGCTGCATCGTGATCTCGGCGACCAGGTCGGGCCGCATGCAGGAGTCCAGCATCCCGATGCCCTCGCGCACCTTGTGGTACTCGGGCAGCGAGCGGCCGGCCTGGCGCATGAACCACACCGGCGTGTGCGGCACGGGCTCGCGCCTGCACGCCTTGAGGAAGGCCGAATTCTCGGTGACCTTCGTGGGTTCGTACGTCGCTGTCGGCTGCTGGCCCGTGGCCTCGGTGTTGGCACTCACACCCGAAAGTTTCGCACGCCCGTCGCGTCGCCTGTGAAGGACATGGGGAAGGGGGCTCCGAGGGGGTGTCCTTCCCCGCGCGCGGGGCTCGCTCCCCTTAACCTTCCCGGCATGGCTGCGGCTCAGGGACGACGGTCGGACGACGGGCGCGACGACCACGACGACACAGGCGGGATGAGTGAATCAGTGCGGGAGGGGCAGAACGCTCGGGACATGAACGCTGCACAGGAGCACGACCCCACACCGCCGGCCTTCCGCACGGCGGTCGACGCCCTGCGGTCCGCGCGGCTCCGCCCGGAGATCGAGATCGACCCGACGCGGCCGCCGCAGCGCCTGGCCCCCTTTTCGTACGCGCTGGAGGCCGCGGTCGTCGACGGTGACGAGGATCTGGCCGACGGCCGGCTCGTCCTGCTGCACGATCCGGCGGGGCACGAGGCCTGGCACGGCACGTTCCGGCTCGTGACCCTGGTCCGGGCCGAGCTCGAACCCGAGATGGCGGCCGACCCGCTGCTCCCGGACGTCTCCTGGTCGTGGCTGACGGGCGCGCTGGAGGCCCGCGGCCTCTCCTACGGGGAGCCTTCGGGCACGGTCACCCGTGCGAGTTCGCACTACTTCGGCGGGCTCGGCGACCGGGCGCCCGCCTCGCAGATCGAGATCCGGGCGTCGTGGACGCCGCGCGAGGGCCTGGGCGGCGTCCCGGACACGGCGGCGCATCTCGCGGCGTGGTGCGAGGTGCTGTGCCAGATCGCGGGCCTTCCGCCGGTGGCGGCGGGGCCGCAGGGCCCGGACGGTGCGGTGGTGACGCTGCCGCAGCGCCGGGGGCCGCGACCTTCCTGAGCACCGGTCCACAGGGATCTCTTCTCGGCTTGACAGGGGTCGATTCCCGGCCGCGTCGGAGCTTCTCCGACGCGGCCTTCTCATGTTTCGGGTCCTTTCGAAATGGCCCCGGTCGGTCTGATTTGGTTCGATTGGATGCGACTCATGACTATTCGGCACCCTTTCGAATGATCGCTACTGTGTCCGAATTGCTCACATTGTTACTCACCAAATCGTGATCATTCTCTAAAGGCGAGCGGGTTTGGTGCCGAAGGTTGCTGTGACCTTGAAAGCACGGTTCATCCCCGGCTTCATCCCCGAGCCGGCTCCGTCCCGCACCCCAGGAGGCCTGGTGTCCGTTCTCCTCGAGCAGCCCTCAAGCCTGGTCGCCTACCGCCCGAACAAGCCGACCGCGATGGTGGTCGTGGCCGACCCCCGCGTCCGTTCCACCGTGACCCGCCACCTGTGGGCGCTCGGTGTTCGTGACGTGATCGAGGCCTCGTCCGTCGCGGAGGCTCGTCCCCGCATCGGCAACCCCCGCGACATCTGCGTCGCCGACGTCCACCTCCCCGATGGATCCGGCCTGACGCTCCTCTCCGAAACCCGAGCCGCGGGCTGGCCCAATGGGCTCGCCCTCTCCGCCGCCGACGACATCGGCGCCGTGCGCAACGCCCTCGCGGGCGGCGTCAAGGGCTACGTCGTCACCGGCACCCGCACGAACATCGGCCTGCCCACCCGCCCCGGCGCCGCCCCGATCGGCGCCGCGGCCGCCCGTATGCACCGTCGCCCCCCGGGTGCCCCGAGCCACCCGGGCGGCTACCGCGAACTCTCAGGACGCGAAGTGGAGGTGCTCCGGCTCGTCGCCGAGGGCCAGTCGAACAAGGCCATCGGCGTCTCCATGGGCCTGTCCGCGCTGACCGTCAAGAGCCACCTCGCCCGCATCGCACGCAAGCTCGGCACGGGTGACCGGGCCGGCATGGTGGCGGTCGCGCTGCGCACCGGCATCATCCACTGATCGACCCATGGCCGGATTCGTCCGGTTTACTTCCGCACGGCGCCCGTCGACGTAACGTTCCGTCGACGGGCGCCGTGCGTTCACAGATACTCTTGACAGGTGACCGACGCCCAAGAGACCGCAGCAGACAGTTCACTGCGCACCACCGGAGGCCCGCGGCGGCAGCCGCAAATGTCGCTGCCTCTGGACGACGGCGGATCTTCTGTTGAAGGATCTGTTGGTTCAGTCGACGGTGCGCCCATCCCACTCCTCGAACCCCGCGAGGGCATCCCGCCGGTGATCGCCGACGAGGCCTCGCTCGCCGAAGTCGTCGCGGCCTTCGCCGCCGGCTCGGGCCCCGTCGCCGTCGACGCCGAGCGCGCGTCCGGCTACCGCTACGGGCAGCGCGCCTATCTGGTGCAGCTGCGCCGGGAGGGCGCGGGCACCGCGCTCATCGACCCGGTCGCCTGCCCCGACCTCTCCTCGCTCGGCGAGGCCATCGGCGACGCCGAGTGGGACCTGCACGCCGCCACGCAGGACCTGCCGTGCCTGCGCGACATAGGCATGCGGCCCACTCAGCTCTTCGACACCGAGCTGGCCGGGCGGCTCGCCGGCTTCCCCGGGTCGGTCTCGGCGCCATGGTCGAGAACGTGCTGGGCTACGTACTGGAGAAGGGCCACTCCGCCGTCGACTGGTCGACGCGCCCGCTGCCCGAGCCCTGGCTGCGCTACGCCGCGCTCGACGTCGAGCTCCTCGTCGACCTGCGCGACGCGCTGGAGAAGGAGCTCGACCGGCAGGGCAAGCTGGAGTGGGCCCACGAGGAGTTCGACGCCATCGCCTCGGCCCCGCCCGCGCCGCCCCGCAAGGACCCGTGGCGGCGCACGTCCGGCATGCACAAGGTGCGGCGCCGGCGTCAGATGGCGGTCGTCCGCGAGCTGTGGACGGCCCGCGACCAGGTCGCGCAGCGGCGGGACGTGTCGCCGGGCAAGGTGCTCGGCGACTCGGCGATCGTCGAGGCCGCGCTCGCCCTGCCGCCCAATGTGCACGCGCTGTCCGCGCTGCCCGGCTTCGGCCACCGCATGGGCCGGCGCCAGCTGGAACAGTGGCAGGCGGCGGTCGACCGGGCGCGGGCCCTGTCCGACGCCGAGCTGCCGCAGCCGGGCCAGCCCACGACAGGACCGCCCCCGCCGCGCGCCTGGGCCGACAAGGACCCCGCCGCGGCGGCCCGCCTCTCGGCGGCGCGCGCGGCGGTCTCGGCCCTCGCCGAGACGCTCTCGATGCCGCAGGAGAACCTGATCACGCCGGACACCGTGCGCCGGGTGTGCTGGGAGCCGCCGGCGGAGATCGACGCGGAATCCGTCGCGGAGGCGCTCGCGTCCCACGGCGCGCGGCGCTGGCAGGTGGAGCAGGTGACCCCGGTCCTGCTTCCGGCGCTGGCGTCCCACGCCTGACCGCACCCTCCCGCTCAGCGCGCCCCTCGGCCCAGGCCGGGGGGCGCGTTGGCATACGCGACCGTTCCCCCACGCCACGGGGCTCCGCCCCGGACCCCGCTGCTCAATCGCCGCAGGGGCTTAAAGGGATGTGACCTTCGCCGCTCCGACCAGGGGGGCTTCAAGACTTGGTTACCCGCAAGTAGCATGAGCGTATTCGCAGCGCATTCCCGCACCAGGAGGAGAGCCATCGTGCCTCGTACCGTCAGGGACGTCGTCTTCGTCGACGGCGTCCGCACCCCGTTCGGCAAGGCGGGCCCGAAGGGCATCTACCACGAGACCCGCGCCGACGACCTGGTCGTCAAGTCCATCCGGGAGCTGCTGCGCCGCAACCCGAACCTGGACCCCGCGCAGATCGACGAGGTCGCCGTCGCCGCGACCACGCAGATCGGTGACCAGGGCCTGACCATCGGCCGCACCGCGGGCATCCTCGCGGGCCTGCCGCAGTCCGTCCCCGGCTACTCGATCGACCGCATGTGCGCGGGCGCCCTGACCGCCGTCACGAC
The DNA here is from genome assembly GCF_049844455.1 of Streptomyces fractus. Taxonomy (NCBI): domain Bacteria; kingdom Bacillati; phylum Actinomycetota; class Actinomycetes; order Kitasatosporales; family Streptomycetaceae; genus Streptomyces; species Streptomyces fractus. The sequence continues at coordinate 2,589,457 of NZ_JBMYHI010000002.1, forward strand.
GACGGCCGGTTCGATCGCCTTCGGCGCGTACGACGCCGTCATCGCGGGCGGTGTCGAGCACATGGGCCGCCACCCCATGGGCGAGGGCGTGGACCCGAACCCCCGCTTCGTGTCGGAGAAGCTGGTCGACGAGTCGGCGCTGTTCATGGGCATGACCGCCGAGAACCTGCACGACCGCTACCCGCACATCACCAAGCAGCGCGCCGACGAATACGCCGTGCGCTCGCAGGAGAAGGCGGCGAAGGCGTACGCGAACGGCAAGATCCAGCAGGACCTGGTGCCGATCTCCGTCCGCAATACCAACGCCGAGGTCGGCGAGACCGGCTGGGGCCTGGTCACGGCCGACGAGCCGATGCGCCCGGGCACGACCCTGGAGAGCCTCGCGGGCCTCAAGACCCCGTTCCGTACGCACGGCCGCGTCACGGCCGGCAACGCGGCCGGTCTCAACGACGGCGCGACCGCCTCGATCATCGCCTCCGAGGACTTCGCCCGCGAGAACAACCTCCCGGTGAAGATGCGCCTCGTCTCCTACGCCTTCGCGGGCGTGGAGCCGGAGGTCATGGGCTACGGCCCGATCCCGGCGACGGAGAAGGCCCTCGCGAAGGCCGACCTGTCCATCGAGGACATCAACCTCTTCGAGATCAACGAGGCGTTCGCCGTCCAGGTCCTGGCCTTCCTGGACCACTACGGCATCGCCGACGACGACGCGCGCGTCAACCAGTACGGCGGCGCCATCGCGTACGGCCACCCGCTCGCCTCCTCCGGCGTCCGTCTGATGACGCAGCTGGCCCGCCAGTTCGAGGAGCAGCCGGAGGTCCGCTACGGCCTCACGACCATGTGCGTCGGCTTCGGCATGGGCGCCACGGTCATCTGGGAGAACCCGCACCACAAGGACGCCGGAGGCGACAAGTGAGCACCACCACCGCTGAGCTCCTGAAGGGCGCAGCCGCCCTCTTCCCCGACGAGGTCGTCACGTCGGCGAACGTACGCCACCTCGATCTCCCGTACGGTGCGGGCAAGTTCGCCCTCATCACGCTGGACAACGGCCTGGACCACACCAAGCCGACGACCTTCGGCCCCGCGTCGCTCGCCAACCTGAACGCGGCGATCGACCAGGTGGAGAAGGAGGCCGCCGAGGGCGACATCGTCGGCGTCGGTGTCACCGGCAAGCCGTTCATCTTCGCGGTCGGCGCCGACCTCAAGGGCGTCGAGCTGCTGAAGAAGCACGAGGACGCCCTCGCCATCGGCAAGGGCGGCCACGAGGTCTTCAAGCGCCTCTCCGCGCTCGCGGTCCCCACCTTCGCGTACTACAACGGCGCGGCGATGGGCGGCGGCGTCGAGGTCGGCCTGCACTGCAACTACCGCACCGTCTCGAAGGCGCTCCCGGCCTTCTCGCTCCCCGAGGTCTTCCTCGGTCTGGTCCCGGGCTGGGGCGGCTGCGTCCTCCTCCCGAACCTGATCGGCGCGGACAAGGCCGTCTCGGTCATCATCGAGAACAGCCTCAACCAGAACAAGCAGCTCAAGGGCAAGCAGGTCTACGAGCTGGGGATCGCCGACGCGCTCTTCGAGGGCGCCGACTTCCTTGAGCAGTCCCTCATCTGGACCGCTCAGATCCTCAAGGGCGACGTCAAGGTCGAGCGCCCCGACGTCGACCGCGGCGAGGCCTGGGACCAGGCCGTGGCGCGCGGCAAGTTCATCGCCGACTCCAAGGTGCACGGCGCCGCCCCGGCCGCGTACCGCGCGCTCGGCATCATCGCGAACGCCAAGTCCGGTGACCTCCAGGCCGGCTTCGACGCCGAGGACCAGGCCCTCGCGGACCTGATCATGGGCGGCGAACTGCGCGCGGGCATCTACGCGTTCAACCTCGTCCAGAAGCGCGCCAAGCGCCCGGCGGGAGCGCCCGACAAGAACCTGGCGCGGCCGGTCACGAAGGTCGGCGTCGTCGGCGCGGGCCTGATGGCCTCGCAGCTCGCCCTGCTCTTCCTGCGCCGCCTCGAGGTCCCGGTCGTCCTCACGGACATCGACCAGGAACGCGTCGACAAGGGCGTCGGCTACGTCCACGCCGAGATCGAGAAGCTGCTCGGCAAGGGCCGCATCAACCAGGACAAGGCGAACCGCCTGAAGGGCCTCGTCTCCGGCGTGCTCGACAAGGCGGAGGGCTTCTCCGACGCGGACTTCATCATCGAGGCCGTGTTCGAGGAGATCGGCGTCAAGCAGCAGGTGTTCGCGGAGGTCGAGGCGGTCGCCCCGGCGCACGCGATCCTGGCGACGAACACGTCGTCCCTCTCCATCTCGGAGATGGCCTCGAAGCTGAAGCACCCCGAGCGCGTGGTCGGCTTCCACTTCTTCAACCCGGTCGCGATCCTCCCGCTCCTGGAGATCGTCCGCGGCGAGCAGACGGACGACGCGGCGCTCGCCACGGCGTTCGGCGTCGCCAAGAAGCTGAAGAAGACGGCGGTCCTGGTCAAGGACGCCCCGGCGTTCGTGGTCAACCGCATCCTGACCCGCTTCATGGGCGAGATCCAGAACGTCATCGACGAGGGCACCCCGGTGGCGGTGGCGGAGAAGGCGGTCGAGCCCCTCGGCCTCCCGATGTCACCGCTGGTCCTGCTCGAGCTGGTCGGCCCGGCCATCGGCCTGCACGTCTCGGAGACCCTGAACCGCGCCTTCCCGGACCGCTTCACGGTGTCCCCGAACCTGGCGGCCGTCGTCAAGGCCGGGAAGCGCGGCTTCTACGTCTACGATTCCGGCAAGCCGGAGCTGGACCCGGAGGTCGCGGCGCTGCTCAAGCAGGGCGACGTGGTCCTCACGGAGGAGCAGGTCCGTGACCGCGTCCTCGACGCGGTGGCGCAGGAGATCCGCCTGATGCTCGACGAGAACGTCGTCGCCGAGGCCCAGGACATCGACCTCTGCCTCATCACGGGCGCCGGCTGGCCCTTCCACCTGGGCGGAATCACTCCGTACCTGGACCGCGCGGGCGTCTCCGAGCGGGCGACGGGCAAGCGTTTCCTGGAGGCGGGTGTGGCTTCGGTCCCCGCGTAACCGGGCGCGTCTGACACGACTGTGACGGCTCCCCACGACATATTCGTGGGGAGCCGTCACAGTTCTCTTTGCGGGGGGTACGAAAGGCCTCAGACCACTTGCCGCCACGCCTCCAACGCGAGCCCCGGCTCATCACGCTTGCGCCGCGTGAGATACAGCCGCCCCGGCGCCCAACTACCGGCCACCACAAGCCCATTGACGTCCTCCGCGAGCGCGACCCCCGCATCCGCCGGCAACTCCGGCCCGGACTCCGCCCACCAGGCCCCCGCGGACTCCGTCTCGGTGGGATACGCGGCGAAGGCGACCCGACCGCCGGCCGTGCGCTGAGCGAGCAACGTGCAGTCCACGCCGTCCAGTTGACACCGAACCGCCGCCACGGCCCCGGGCCCGGCCGCGTCCAGAACCCGCACCGGCGCCTCGTCCCCGCGCCAGGCGCACACGGCGCCGTCCTCATCGGTGAAGAAGAGGGTGGTGTGTTCGGACGACGTGGCGATGGCCCGCAGAGTGTCGGGCCGGGCAGCGGCGGCCCAAGGCTTCTCATCCCGTACGAGAGGCTGCCCCGGCTCCTCCTGACGCCAGCGCAGCAGACCACCGTCGGCGGTGACCCCGTACAGGGTGACGAGCCCCGACTCCCCTGTCACGGCCGCGAGTTCCCCGCGCACGTCCTCCCCCTTGAGGTCGTGCCAGGGCCCCCACCCGCCCTTCTCCTCCTGCACACGCAGGCTGACCCCGCCGCCCTTGTTGCGTACGAAGACGTGGGCACGCCCCTGCGCGTCGACGGCGACGGCGGGCGGACCGGTGCGGTCGCCCTTCTTGTTCGGGTGGCCGATGGAGCTCCAGTCGAGCGCGGCCAGGTGCGACTGGAAGTGCGTCGAGTGCACGAGCCCGGCCTCGCCGGAGACGGTGGGCCGCCAGGCGACGAGGTGGGCGTACCCCTGCGCACCGCGGGCGACGGCCCCGCCGGGGTGAACGCGCTGCTCACCGCCGACGGTACGGGGAGCCGACCAGGAGCCTCCGGGCTGCCGCTCGACACGGCACACGATCGCGTCGCCGCCGGGGGCGTACGCGTACGCGCAGAGCGAGCCGTCACGTCCACGCATCAGCCAGTCGCCGTTCACGGGAACCAGCTTAGGCCGGGGGCCCGGTCCTCTCCCCTTCGGCCCGGGCCTCACAACCGCTTCGCGCTCCGGAACAGCCCCGCGTAGAAACCGTTCCCGTCGACCCGGGAGGTACCGCCCTGGTCGCCCATGGTCGGGCCGTTGACCTCCTTGCGGCTGGAGACGAAGACACGGTGGCCGTTGGTGTCCAGGCCGAGGTACAGGGCGACGTGGTCCAGGTGATTGGCCGTGCGGTGGTCCATCTTGAAGAAGAGGAGGTCGCCGGGCTGGAGTACGTCGATGTTGGTGGGGCGGGTGTACCAGGGTGAGGGGCCCTGGAGCTTGATGATGTCGACGCCCACCTTGGAGCGGGCCATGCCGTCGGCGGTGCGCGGCAGGCCGTCGCCCACCTTGTTGGTGGCGGCGAGCGGGAAGCGGGCCCGGTAGCCCCAGATCATGCGCATGAAGCCGGAGCAGTCCAGGGAGCGGAGGCGGTCCGCGTGCGGCCTCAGGGTCGTACCGTCGCGGAAGGTGTAGGGGATGCCCAGGTAGTCGTAGAAGTCGTTCTGTTCGAGGCGGTCCACGCCGTCCTTCTTGAACGGGCCGAAGAACGCGTCGCCCGCGTACTGGAGGCCCTCGTCGTCCTTCTTGACGGGCGCGCCCTGCACGTACTGGAAGGCGTAGGCGAAGATGTCGTCCTCTTCGCTTCCGTAGTACTGCTTGAACCAGTCCTTGAACCACTGCTGTTTCTCGGCGCCCTTGCGCCAGGCCTCCGGCATGAGGCGCACCCAGTCCTCCGTCACGACCTTGGACTTGGTGTTCTCCGGTTCGCTGAAGGTGCGGGAGGGGCCCTTGAGCGTCGCGGTGCGGGCGCCGTCGGTGAACGTCGCGAGGACCTGGCCCTTCTCACCGCGCAGCACGGACCGCTCGGGATTCTTCAAGCGCTCCCAGGACTGCTTGCCGCTCTGCTCGCCGCCGCTCGTCTCCAGGAGCGGCGAGTCGGTGACCGCCTGCACGGTGGGGGCCTTCGCGTCCGCGTCCTTTCTCAGCTCCACGGTGAGGTAGCCGCTGGCACCGAGGAGGGCGAGCACGGTGACGGCGTGCAGGACGGGGCGCTTCTTCTTGGGGGGCATGGGAGTTCGGCTCCGGTCGGGGACGAGGCGTGTCAGGTGGACGGCATGAAGCCGAGGAGGATGCCCGCGGTCAGGACGACGTACGCCATCAGCGTCACCGAGCCGGTCGCGAGCAGCGTGGGTCCCTTGGGCTGGCGGACCAGCTGATAGCCGATGAGGCCGGGCACGATGAAGCCGAGCGTCTGGTTCGCGTACATCAGCGGGAACTCGATGGACAGCACGATCATGACCGTGGCCTGGAGCGTGACGCCGAGCAGTACGACGGCGGCGAAGAGCCGCTTGCCGTAGAGGATCACGAACTTCTGCATCAGCAGGGTGCAGACGTAGGTGAGGACGGTGACGCCCACGACCATCGCCGCGCGCTGCAGGTCCTCGACGAGGGTGAGGGCCAGCCAGCCGGGCGTGATCATGCCGCCGGGCGACAGGTTGGTCGTCAGGTAGCAGATCAGGGAGAACAGCAGCCCGATGGCGATGCCCACCGCGGCGATCTCGGGGGTGAGGACGGAGGGGATCAACGGTGCTGCTCTCCTGCTGAGTTGTGCCACTGCTCGAAGTCGTCGGCGGGCGGGGTCGGGGGTACGACGGGGTCGAACATGCCGCGCGGGCGGACCGGTTCGAGGAGCGGTGCGGGGTAGTGGCTGTCGGTCCGCTGCACGGGGACGGCGGGCGGCGCGGCGTACCGCTCCTCGTACGCCGGCGGGTACTGCTGGTACGGGTCGATGCGCGGTGCGTAGAGCTGGACGGTCTCGATGTGCTGGGGCATCTCGGCCGGGGGCGCGGCCTCACCGCCGTCGAGGCTCTCGTCCGGGCTCTCGTCCGGCGGGAGTTCGGCGAGGTACTCCAGGAGGTGCTCGCCCTGGCCGTGGATGTTGCCGATGGCCACGAGCGAGGTGTCCCGGCCGAGGCGACCGAGGAGTTGGCCCATGAACCCGTCGGGGTCGCGGCGGTCGCCGCCCAGGTCGACGGCGCGGTCGCGGTAGGCCGCGGGGATCGCGTCGATCGCGGACTTGGCGGGGTGGCCGATGACGAAGACGTGCTCGGGGTCGAGCTCGGGGATGATCTCGCCCATCTGCCCGTTGCGTTCGACGCGGTCGGGGCGGCAGTTGATGACGACGTTGAGCGGGCGGTGGATGGCGCCGAGGTCGAGCAGCTGGTTGATGTTCATCAGCGTCGACTCGGGGTCGTTGGCCGCGAAGACGTTGGCGAAGCGGAGCTTCTTGTCCTCGGGGGCGAAGTAGCGTTCGACGGAGAGGACGCCCGGGTCCGGCGGGGCGTCGTACATGCCCTGGAGTGCCGTGGCCCGGTCGACGCCGAGGAGGTCGGCGACGACGAGGGCGATGGCGACGTTCTCCTTGAACGTGAACCAGCTGAAGCCGCGCAGTTCCTCGTCGCTGACCATCTCCGGGTCGGCGTAGACGAGTTCGCAGTTCCTGGCGTCCGCCTCCTCCTGGAGGATGTGGAAGCGGTCCACCTCGGCGGTGACGCAGATGCCGTTCTCGGGCATGGAGCGGCACAGCGAGCGGGCGACGTCGTCGAGGGTGGGGCCCATCTCGGCGAGGTGGTCCTCGCGGACGTTGCACAGCACGCCGATCGTGGAGCGGATCAGCTTGGACTGGTTGATCTCCTGGAGCGCGGGCATGACGGCCATGCACTCGATGACCAGCGCGTCCGGGTGGTACGCGGCGGCGCGGCGCACGATCCCGATCTGCTCGACGACGTTGGCGATGCCGAACTTGCGGTAGACCGGCTCCTCAGTGGCGTCGGGGTGGATGAAGCGGGCGGCGGTGCCGGTGGTCTTGGCGACCGTGGTCAGGTCGCCGCCGCGCAGGGCGCCGGCGCACAGGCGGGTGATGGACGACTTGCCGCGGATGCCGTTGACGAGCACGCGGGTCGGTATGTGGTCGAGGTTGGCGAAGTGCCGTCGCTGTTCGATCACTCCGGCGATCAGCAGGACGGCTCCGCACACCACGAGCACGGTGTAGAGGAAGAGCACGGTGTTACTGGTTCCTTCCGGCCGCGGCGGGCGTGCGCGGGGGACCGCCCTGCCGTCGCTGCTGTTGCCGTTGTCCCTGCAGTTGCTGGCGTACGAGTTCGAGGCTGCGGGTCACGGCGCCGACCTCGTCGTGGTGGCGCGGGTACAGCACCGTCTTGCGGTCGCCGTCCGCGAGCCGCTCGGCCTGGCGGGCGAGTTCGCGCAGCGGCCGTACGACGACGATGTGCAGCCAGCCCAGGCACGCGGCGGCTGCCGTGGCCCCGAGCAGGCCCGCGAGCACGGTCCTGTTCTGGTACGAGTACGCGGGGATGGAGAGGCCGGACGCGGGTTGCCAGCTGACGACGGACCAGCCGAGCGACTTCGCCGCGCCACCGCCGGCGAACGGTGCCGCCGCCGCGATCTGGATGTCGCGTCCGTCGCGGAAGAGCACTCCGCTGGGGCGCGGGGCGAGACCCACCTTCTGGTTGGCGCCCTCGACCAGTTCGTCGAGGCGGCTGCCGGGCAGCCCGTGGAAGGCGAGGTATCCGGTGTTGCCGCCGATGATGCGGTGCTTGGCGTCCACGACCCGCACGTCACCGAGTCCGGGCCGCTTCAGCAGGGCGTTGAGGAAGTCGATGCGGATCTCGCCGACCACGACCGCGCCGTCGCGGCCCGGCAGTTCCGCGGTCCCGAGGATGACGGGCTTCTTGCCGCGGTGGTCGAGGACCCGGACGGCCTTGGTCGAGGGGGCCTGGCCCCGGGGGCTGTGCACGTCGCCGCCGGCCTTGGCGAGGACGGCTCCCTCACCGTCGAGAACGTAGATCGACTCGTAGCGCGTGTGCTCGTTCATCGTGCGCTCCAGCACCTCGGCCATGTCCGCGGGGCGGGTGCGGTCGCCGATCAGCGAGGCGACGGACGCGAGGTCCGTCTGGCCCTCGTTGAGGGCGCGGCGCACCCGGTCGCTGAGGGTGTCGGTGCGCTCGCGCTGATCGCTGACCATCTGCTGCGGTACGACCACGGTGTCGCCGGCCCGGTTGAGCAGGAGCAGCAGCGGGGCGCACCACACGAGCAGCAGTACCGCGGCGACCGCCAGGAGGGCACGGGCGCCGAAGCGTCGGCGTACCACCGGAGTCCGGTGGGCACGCGCTCCCTCGTGCTCGTCGAGCAGTTGGCCGCGCAGCCGCTCCAGGGCGACGCCGATCCGGGCGGCCTCGCCACGGCGGGGCACGGCGACCGGCCGCGCGAGGTCGCCGCGGGTGAGGCGACGGCTCTCCAGGAACAGCCGGATGAGCGGGCGTTGGACGGCGCCGAGCAGGAACGCGACGGTGAGGCCGCCGATGAGGAGCAGCGCGGCGGCGGCGATCAGGCCGAAGACGGGGCTGCTGGTCGTCAGCGGATCCTCGGCGATCTTGGTCATGGCGACGACGCTGAGGCCGAGCGAGGTGGCGACGGTGGTCTCACCGGCCTCGGGCGCGGCCAGCGTCGCGTATCCGGCGATCTGCCGCTCGCCCTGGTAGCGGTCCCCCGTCAGGTGCCCGCTGACGCCGGCGAAGCCGCCGGAGCCGGGCTCCTTCGACTGGACGGGGTTCTGTTCGGCCTTGCGCGCGGCGGTCCTGGCGAACGCCTTGAGCTGCCGGTCGGACTCCTTGGCCTCCTGGCGCTGGGCGTCGGTGCGCACCTGTTCGGGCTCGGGGACGCCGTCGCTGCTGAGCACGGTGCCGGAGGCATCGACCACGGCGATGGAGCGGAACTTGCCGAGGCTGATGCCGGGGAACTTCAGGCTCGCGGAGGTGACGATCAGCTGCTGCGGATGTCCCTTCCAGGCGAGCAGCCCGAAGGAGAGGAGTCTGCTCTCGCCGTTCCGGAGGCGGACCATGCGCGGCGCGAGGCCGTCCTCGGTGGCGAGCTTGGTGCGGTCGATCGCGGTCAGCGGGACGTTCTCGCCGCGGGCGGCGAGGAGTTTGCCGGACTTGATCTCGACGACGGCGCTGCCGGTCCACTTCTGGTAGACGTTGCCGATCTTGTCGAGGACGGCGTCGGCGGACACCGGGTCACCGGCGTTGAACAGCCCGGCCGTCCGCGTCAGGTCGGTGACGCCCTCGTCGACGGAGGCCCGCAGCGCGATCGCTCCGTCCTCGGCGAAGTGCTGCTGTGACGTCATGACGGCCTTCGGCAGCCCCGCGTTGTCGGGGCGGCCGAGGGTGAGCGCGGTGACCCCCGCGAGAGCGAGAAGCAGAACCGACAGCACTGCGATGGGCGGACGTATGCCACCCAACAGGGACATGTCGGAACGTCGGCGGACCTTGTGCCGCCGCTTCGTACGCGAAGCGGCCAAGGGAGGGCTCCTCTCGGGCGGGTCTGAGCGCGCGGGGGCGCGGGACCACGGGCACATTCCGGCGATCCGGATGCTTCTGACCCGACCGGGACTCAAATGGTTGTACGCCTCATGCGTGAATGTGACCCATGCCTCACACCGGTCACACGCGCCCCGAAGAAAGCCCGGAGCCCCACCGGTTCGGCAGCGGCATCAGTTCGGCAGTGCCCTCAACGGCTCGATGCCGTCCTGGGCGGCGCCGCGGTTGAGCAGCGTGCCCTCCGTGCGCTGGAACGCGAGCCGGTAGCGGGCGCGCTGCTGCGACGTCAGGTCGTCGCCACGGAGCGCGGTCGCCACGTCGACGAGCCTGTGGTCCTCGACCGCGCCGTCCGGGACCGCCCCCGACTCGTCGGCGTCCGGCGGGATCTCGGTGAGCGTCGGCACGTACTTCGCGCGCACGTCCCAGTCGCCGCCCCGCTTGCTGAACTCGAACCAGCCGATGACGCCTTCCTCGGTCAGTCCCGTGGGCACCTCGTGGCGCGCGATCTCGTTGCCGAGCCCGTACGCGATCCAAGTGCCGTCGACCTTCTCCATCGGCTGCACGACGTGGGCGTGATGGCCAATCACCAGGTTGATGCCGGTCTTCTCGGCGATCTTGCGTCCCAGCGCGAGCTGCGAGCGGCTCGGGTCCGAGTGGTATTCGCGGCCCCAGTGGATGGAGAGGATCACGACGTCCGCGCCGGCCTTGCGGGCCCGCTTCTCCGCGGCGGAGATCCGGTCGAAGTCGGTCTCGTTGGCCAGCCAGGGCTTGTCCCTCGGCAGTTCGTTGCCGTTGAAGCCGAAGGCGTAGGAGAGCTGGGCGACCTTGACGCCCTTGACGTTCATGACGAGCGGTTCGGCGGCCTCGGCGGCGCTGCGGGCCGAACCGGTGTGCTTCAGACCTGCCTTGTCGAGGACGTTCAGCGTGTCGGTGACACCGGAGGCGCCGTGGTCGAGGGTGTGATTGGAGGCGGTGGAGCAGGTGTCGTAGCCGACGTCCTTGATCGTCGTGGCGATCTGCGGCGGCACCCGGAAGGCCGGGAACCCCTCGAAGGGGCCGCCGGGCTTGCCCGCGACCGGCTCGAAGTGGCAGATGGCCAGGTCGGCCCTGCTGATGACGGGTTCGACCCCGGCCAGCATCGGCCCGAAGTCGATCCCCTTCTCGCCCTTGCCCGTCGCCTTCGCGTCCTTGCGGGCCTGGTCGGTGAGTTCCGGGTGGATGAGGATGTCGCCGGCCGCGGCGACGGTGAACGAGGGACCGTCGGCGGCGGCCTTGTCGTCATCCGGGCCGAACGGACCACAGGCGGTGGCGCCCACGAGCAGGACGGTCAGGACGATGCCGGACATCCGGCGGCGGGCGCGCCGCGAGGCGCGGGAGGGGCGTCTGATCACCGGGCTATTTTTATACGACTATGACGGTTAACCGGATGAAGATGGTCACAGTTGCAATAAGTCTCGCCTTTGCCGCCTCCTCGGTCGGCCTCCTGACGGCCTGTACCGGCGGCCAGGAGACGGACACCGACGCCCGCCCCGGAAGCCGCTCCGGCGTCGATCTCATGGCCCGCGTCGAGGACTACACGGCCCGCTTCCGGCCCGGCTCCGGCTATCGGGAGCCGTCCCGCCGCGACCGGGAGACGGTGGCGCGGGGCGTGCGCCTCCTCCTCGAAGGGGATGATGCCGGGGGCCAACGCACCCTGGACGGCATCGACTTCACCGTCCGTACGCTGACGGACAGCGCGACGGGGCGGCGCTACACGGAGGTCGCCGACCGCAGTGACGAGAGCCCGTCACCCCGCGGCTGGGGCCGCGTCTACCTCGCACGGGACGCGACTCCCACGAGCCGCCGCTGGACGGTTCAGGTGCCGCACCCGGTCGCGGACCGGAACACGGAACGCCTCGGCGTCGGCATCCTGCGGGGTGCACGCGGCGGGGTCATGGTGATTGCGGGTGCACATCGCAAGGCCGGCGACGGGAACGCGGCGGATGTCGCGCACCGCAGGGACACCGTTTTCGACGCCGTCTGCGCGGCGCTGGCCGAGCGCGGACTGCCCGCCGTGCAGGTGCACGGTTTCGCCGACGCCTCCGCTCCGGGTCGCGATGTCGTCGCCTCCACGAGCCGCGGCACCCTGGCCCGCCCGGAGGGCCGCCTCCTCGCCGGCGCCCTGCACGAGAAGGGCTTCACCGTGTGCCGCGCCTGGTCCGCCACCTGCCCCCTGGAGGGCCGCACGAATGTGCAGGGCCGCAAGGCGGCGGAGGAACACGTACCGTTCCTGCACATCGAGTTCGGCAATCGGATCCGTACGAACGAGCAGCGCACGGCACGTGCCGTCCAGGCGGTCGGCCGCGTCACGGCCGTGTGGCAGAAGGGCGAGCGACCATGACGACGCTCCTGGTGGTGGACGGCGCGAACGTGGTCGGTTCCGTGCCTGACGGGTGGTGGCGGGACCGGCGGGGGGCGGCGGAGCGGTTGCGGGACCGGTTGGCCGAGTACGCGCGGGAGCACCCGGACGAGGAGGTGGTCCTGGTCCTGGAGGGCCGGGCCCGCGGCGTCGAGGCGGTGCCCGGCGTGCGGATCGAGGAGGCGCCCGGCGAGGGGGACGACCACATCGTCACGGTGGCGGCGGGGGCCGCGGGGCCGTGCGTGGTGGTGACGGCGGATCGTGAACTGCGGGAACGGGTGGCGGAGTCGGGAGCACGGTGCGTGGGGCCGCGGACGGTATATCCCTGATGCCCGGGCGGCACGACGCGGCGCGACGGCAGCACGACCGGAGTTGAGCGGCTAAGTGAAGAAAGTGTCGAGGATCCGCAATATAATGTGGAGGTTCTGGCCACCGTGGGGGGAGGCCGTTCTGGGAGTGCAAAAGGGGGCGCCCGATGCGGCGACGGACGAAGGATGCGCCGAGCGCACCCGACCTCGGTTCCGGCGATACGACTCTCGGCACGCATCGAGCCGATCGCACCGTCGGAGGCAAGTGGCTGACCCGGGGGACGGACGGCCGTCTCACCCTGTTCGCACTCTCCCCCGACGGCCTGTTGCGCTGGACGGAGACCCGGCCCGGCGGGCCCGACTGGGAAGGGCCGCAGGTGTTTCCCGTCCCTCCCGGCCTGAGCGGCATATCGATCGCCCAGGGGGCCAACGGCTATCTGCACTTCCTGGGCCACCGAGTGCGTGAGCGCGGCGCCGGGAAGGCCACGACCGACCTCATGTACTCCATGCAGTACCAGTCGGGGCGGCCGCTCAACGACTGGCGCGCGCTGTCCAACCCGTACAAGGAGACCGACCAGCGCCACCCGCGCCTCGGCCGCCCCGTCGGCGCGGTCGACACGACCGGCACCCTGTACGTCTTCGCCCGCAACGCGGGCCGCGGCCTCCATCTGCGGCACGAGGACACCGGGGGCGACTGGAAGGCGTGGCAGGACCTGCGGGGCAGCGCCCTCCACGACGGGGTGACCGTCGGCGTCACCGCGAGGGGACGCGTCGGCGTGCTCGCGCCCTCGGACAAGCCGGTGCACCACTGGCAACAACCCTCGCCCGGCGGCCAGTTCGAGCGCCGCAGCGACGTCCACGTGACGATGGTGCCCGGCACGGGCACGGCCCTGGAGACCTCCGAGGACCAACTGACGTTCTACATCGCGGACGCCTACTCGCACGGCCTGCTGGCCATCCGCCCCGACGGGACGATCGTGCCGATCGGGGGCGCCCCGGGCGGCGGCGCCGTCTGCGCCCTGCGCACCCTGATCGACGGACAGGACTGCACCGTCCTCGTGCACCGCGGCATGAACGACAGCCCGATCTTCGGCGCGTTCGTCACCAACGCCGAGGAGTGGGGCGTGCAGTGGGCCGAGGTCGGCCGCCCCTGCCTCGGCGATCCCGCCGTGGCCCTGGACGCGTACGGCCGGATCGTGCTGGCCATCATCGACACCGACGGAGTGCCGCAGGCCACCCGGCAGACCTCACCGACCGGGCTCCAGCTGGGTCAGTGGCGGCGCGTCTGAGCGCGGACCGGCCCGTCAACTCCGGGCCAGGGCCCGCATGCTGGGCAACCCGTGCCTGCGCCGGGCCGACTCCGCCATGGCTCGCAGGAATCCCACGGCGTGCTCGCTGGTGCCCGGCGTGAACCACTCCTCGCCGATCTCGCACAGCTCGATCCTGACCCCCAGGCCACGCAGCACGATGGGCAGCGTGTGGGCCACCGTGGAGGGAAACGTCAGCACCGTGTGCCCCACGGGCCCCTGGGCCGCCAGCAGTTCGAGCGGCAGGTCGGGCCTGAGCACCCGCACACCGGTGGCCTCGGCGATCCGGCGCAGCTTCTCCCGGCTCTCCCGGCGATGGGCCAGATACCGATCGACCCCGCGCCTGCGCACGATGTCCTCCACCGCCCGCAGATAGTGGTCATCGCCGACGATGCCGGTCTCCACCAGCGAGGTGCCGAGGAGGTCGGCCCCGCCCCGGGTGGTGGGGCTCGGGAAGCGGGTACGGGTCCAGCTGTACGCGTTGGCCGCGACGTGGATCCCGGTGGGGGCGTCGACGTCCATGCAGGTGAACAACGTACGGCTCAGGGAGGGTTCGGACAGCCAGTCGAGGGCCCGGCCGCCGCGACCGGCGCCCTGGGCCTGTTGATGCCAGCGGGTGAGCCGGCGGCCCTCCGTGACGACGCGGACGAACTCCGTCGTCGCCGTGCCGTCGTCCACGATCACGAGTTCGCGCGCCGTGGCCGACGGCACCAGCGTCTGCACCATGCCGGAGAACAGGTCGCCCACCACGAGACGCCCGGCCCCCGCCACGAGCCTGCGCACCGCGGCGAACTGCCGCATGCGGCTTACCGTTCCGGAGCGCACCTCGAACGAGGTGACCGAGAGCCCGGACGCCACCGCCAGTTCGGTGACCCCGGCGAGCTGGACCCGCGACCAGGGGTCCAACGGCAGCAGTACGGCCACCCGAAGGGAAGCTCCCCCGCCCTGGTCGCCCACGTGTGCCCATTCCGCCACGTTCAGCAGTTGGGCGGGGCTCTCCACCAGGGCGAGGGTGCTCGTCATGCGACCGGGGCCACCGATCCGGTCACCACGCCGGAGACGCGGCGCAGCTTCTTCATCGGGCCGAGCTCGGACTCGTAGACCTTCTTGACGCCGTCACCGAGGGACTGCTCGATGGTGCGGATGTCGCGCATCAGCCGGGTGAGGCCCTGCGGCTCGACGGAGGCGGCCTGGTCGGAGCCCCACATGGCGCGGTCGAGGGTGATGTGGCGCTCGACCGCGCAGGCGCCGAGCGCGACGGCGGCCAGCGTGGTCTGCAGGCCGATCTCGTGTCCTGAGTAGCCGATCGGGACGTTCGGGAACTCGGTCCGCAGCGTGTTGATCACGCTGAGGTTGAGCTCCTCCGCCTTGGCCGGGTACGTCGACGTGGCGTGCAGCAGGACGATGTTCGCGCTGCCCAGCACCTCGACGGCGTGCCGGATCTGCGCCGGCGTCGACATGCCGGTGGACAGGATGATCGTCTTGCCGGTGGCCCGCAGGGCACGGAGCAGTTCGTCGTCGGTGAGGGACGCGGAGGCCACCTTGTGGGCGGGGACGTCGAACGTCTCCAGGAAGGCGACGGCCTCGGTGTCCCAGGGCGACGCGAACCAGTCGATGCCCTTCTTCTTGCAGTACTCGTCGATGGCCCGGTACTCGTCCTCGCCGAACTCGACGCGGTGCCGGTAGTCGATGTACGTCATCCGGCCCCAGGGCGTGTCGCGCTCGATGTCCCACTGGTCGCGCGGCGTGCAGATCTCCGGGGTGCGCTTCTGGAACTTGACGGCGTCGCAGCCGGCCTCGACGGCCGAGTCGATGAGGGCGAGGGCGTTCTCCAGGTCACCGTTGTGGTTGATGCCGATCTCGGCGATCACGTAGACGGGCGACCCAGGGCCGACCAGACGGGAACCGATCTTGCGGGCAGGGCGGTGCTGCATGGCTCAAAGTGCCTTTCCGAGAAGGTGTGTCGCTATTTCGCGGACAACGCCGTGGCCCCCGCGTGACGTGGTCACGGCGCGTGCTCGTTCACGGACGATGTCGTGGGCGTCGGCCACGGCCACGGGCCAGCCGACGAGTTCGAAGCAGGGCAGGTCGTTGACGTCGTTGCCCGCGTAGAGGATCCGGCCGGGGTCGATGCCCTCGGCCTGGTACCACTTGCGCAGTTCGACGTCCTTGCTCTCGACGCCCTGGATGACGGGGACACCGAGCTTGGCCGCCCGGGCGGAGACCACGGGGTTGGTCTCGCTGGAAAGGATGAGGACGGGCACGCCGGCCTTGCGCAGGCGCGCGATGCCCATGCCGTCGCCGCGGTGGACGACCACGCTCTCGCGGCCGTGTTCGTCGACCCGGACGCGGTCGTCGGTCTGGGTTCCGTCGAAGTCGAGCACGACGGCGTCGATGTCGGCGCGGGTCGGCAACGGCGCCTCGTCCGCGAACTGCGCGAGCGCGTGGGCCCGTTCCAGGTCCGCGGGCTCGTCGATCTCCAGGGTGCGGGCCGCGTCGACGGGCACCAGGGCGATGTTGCCGAAGAACCGGTGGGTCTTGTCCCGGAAACCCTGGGCACGCATCGCGTAGGCGGCGCCCGTCTCCAGGAGTTCCTCGGGCCGGTCCTGGCGGCGCAGTCGCTCGACGCTGTCGTGGTTGACCCCCTCGGCCACCTGGAGCGCGCGCCTGCCCTCCTCACGTACGCCCCGCCAGACGAACCCGTGGAAGGGGGAGGCGGTGAGCGCGCTGTCGGCGCCGCCCTCCAGGACGGCCGAGACGACGCCCTCGACGTCCTGTCTCGCCAGGAACGGGCTGGTGGCCTGCACGAACAGGAGGACGTCGGTGGCTTCGCCGTGGCGTTCCTCGATGGTGTCCAGGGCGTGCAGCAGCGCCGACTCGCTCGTCGCGGTGTCGGTGGCCAGTTCCTCGGGGCGCGTCACGACCTCGGCGCCGTACCTGCGGGCCTCGGCCGCGATGTCCGCGCAGTCCGTGCTCACCACGACTCGTGTCACCCCGCGGGCGTCGCGGCAGACCCGCACGGCGCGGCCGACCAGAGACACCCCCGCCACCGGGGCGAGATTCTTGCCAGGGATGCCCTTGGAGCCACCGCGCGCCGGTATCACGGCGACGACGACAGGACCTTCAGATGGTGACATGTCATACCTCGTGGAGTTACGGGTAACCGAACGGGGCACGCGCAGGGTGGGGCTGCACGCGTGGGGGGCGAGGTGGGGGGGAGGTGCTTGAGGGGGGAAGACGGGGTGGCGCGTGGCCGGGGTCCCTAGAGACCGCCCCAGCGCTGGATCTTCGGTGCCACGTTCTGGACCCCGAACCGGTAGGCGCGGCGCAGCGCCTTCCGCGATGTTCGGGCCATCAGACCGGGGCGTCGCCCGGCGGAACCGGCTGAGTGGGGCAGCGGCGTTCCGTCGGGTGCCAGGCCGCGCCTGGCCAGGAGCCGGGGCAGATAGCCCGCGGCGTTCTCCATCGTGTAGTACGGCCGGATCTCCGACTGCGGATACCGGCTCAACTGGTGGATTCGGTCGCGCAGTTGGGCGTAGGGGTCATGGGCGAGGATGCCCTGTTCCTCCAGCCAGCCGGTCTCCGCGTATGGCTGGGCGCCCTCGTCTATCTCGTTCCAGGAGGCGACACAGCCGGAGCCGGTGAAGTAGTGGTTGCCGTGCGGTTCGCGCACGCCCAGGTCGCTGAGGATCACCGTGGGGATGCCGCGGTGCATCGATTCAAGAGCGGCCGTGGAGCTGACCGTGACCATCAGGTCGGTGCGGTCGAGGACCTCGGCCATGTTGCCGTACACGAACCGCAGGTTGGGCGGCAGCGGTTCGCCGAGCTGCTCGGCGAGCGACTCGTAGTGGTAGGGCTCGATGTGCGTGGTCTGCTCGCCCGGCCTGGAACGCAGCTTGATCAGCACCTCGCGGCCGGGGCGCAGCCGGGCGTGCTGGATGGCGCGCCGCAGGATGTAGACACGTCCGTCGCGGTCCTCCGGCACGGAGGGCTGCACGGCGAACGTGACCGTGAACGGATGGGTGGCGCCGGTGCGCAGCGGGTCGTACTGCTGGTCGGCGAAGAAGGGCAGCGCCGTCTGCACCACGCAGCGGTCGTCGATGCCGAGGCCCCGGTAGATCTCCCGGAAGCGGCGGGCGTCGAAGGGGCTGTTGGCCAGCACGACATCGGCGCCCGCCCGCAGCAGCAGCCCGTCCGTCAGGTTCTCGTAGACGACGCCTACGTAGCCGGTGACCAGGACGGGGCGGCGTTCGCGGCCCTCGAAGGCGCGGGTGAGCCCGTGCAGGACCGCCTGGGTGGTGCCGCCGACGGAGCCCACGATGAGCACGTCGGCCCGGTGGAGCTCGTCGCTGGTGACGAACTCCGCCACCGACGACTGGGTCACCGCGGCGGGTTCGATGCCCACCTCCGCCATCTGCCGCGCGGTGGGCGTGGCCCGGCCGTTGAGCATGTGGGCGTGCACCCAGGGGTGGGGGTGGAGCCGTCGCGCCAACTCGCCACCCCACTTCCATCGGGTGTCGGAGTCGGCGAGTACGTGGATACGCATCGCCTGTGTCGTTCCTTCGGGTCTCGACGGCGTTCCGTCTGCGCGGACGGATACGCGGACGGATACTCGGTCAGCTACTTCCTGCGGCGGCCGTGCCGGGCGCGGCACGGCGTCCAGTCACCCCGGGGCCATCGACCTGGCCGCCTTGCGCGCTCCCCGTGCCGTGACGAGCCGGGCCGCGGCGCTGGACTCGGGGTTGATCCGCAGTGCCTCCTGCGCCGCGAAGACGCGCAGGGACTTGCCCTCACGGCCCAGCAGGGAGGCGACTTCCGCGATCTTGATCCAGGTCATCGCCCGCTCGTCGCCCGACATCGCGGCGAGCGAGAGCATCCGCTTGGCCTGCTCGAAGTCCTCTTCCATGACGTGGATGCGCGCCATCCCGATGAGGACGTCCATGGGCTTGCGGTCCTTGAGGACCGCCTCGCCGATGCGCCGCGCGGTGTCGGTCTCGCCGGCTTCCAGGTGCTCGTTGAAGGAGTCGACCGTGAGCGATTCCTGGGACGGCTTCGCCTTCGGTCCGCCCAGGGACCGCTTTCCCCTGCGGGCCTTCTCCGCCTCCAGCGCCTGCCATTCGACATCCGTGGGCGCCCCCGGCAGGGACAGCTTGTACAGCAGGTCGGGCTTGAAATGCATGCGCAGGACCGGCCGGACCTCCATGTGCGGCAGGACACGCGCCACGTAGGCCACGGCACGCTCCCGCAGCTGCGGGTTCCGTTCCGGCTGCATGCAGTACCCGACGGTGGCGATGTACTCGGCCAACTCCTGCTGGATCCACCGGGGATCGCTCAGCAGGTCGGTGGCCGCGAAGCCGCTGCCCTCCAGGTCGGGCAGTGCGACCTCGCAGATGGTCACCGGGATCCGGTTGCTGTTCGGGTACGGCCGCATCTTGCGCAGGACCTCGCGGGCGCCCACCGCGGCGGCCGGGATCCCGTAGACCGCACGGGCCGTGAACAGCGCCGTGGAGAAGCAGCCGATCACCACCCGGGGCCGCAGATACCCGAAGACGGCCTCGGCGAGCAAGGGGGTCTCCAGCACCACGATCTGAACGTCGAGTTCACGGGCCCGCAGTACGAGGGAGTCGCTGAAGCTCTGCGGCGCGCTCGGGTGCGGCTTGAAGACCACGGAGGTGAAGCCCAGGTTCACCGCGGCCTCGAACATCCGCAGGTGGAGCCGCTCTTCCTCCTCCTCGGTCAACAGCCCGATGCTCGACAGGTACTGACCGAGCAGCATGGCCGCGCCGGACCTTCCTGCCGGGAACCCCGCCGGAATCAGGCCGGCGAGGGCCTGCCCGCAGGACTGCCCGAACTCGCCGAAGACGCGCTGCACCGCTCCGGGGTCGACCGGTTCCCCCTGCACGCCGTACTCACTCAGGAGCAGCGGGCGCAGGCCGGGGATCAGATCCAGGTAGAGGGTGCGCCGGATGCGCGTGTACACATCGCGCGGGAGCGCGTTACGGGTGGGCCCGTACGTCATGAGCCCGTCGGCGTACACCGTGATCCGGGCGTTGCGGAAGATCTTGCAGAAGGTGAGGGCGGGCTTCACCTGGATCGACTCGACGATCAGGTCCATGGGCAGATTCGGCAACTGCCAGCGCACGCCGAGGAGTTCCCGCCACATGGGGGCGTCCTCGACGCGCGGGTCCCACTGGCTCGGGTGGTACGGGAAGATCACGTCGTTCCACGAGACCACCATGTCGAACCGGGGGCGCAGCGCCTCGAAACCACGCATGGCGTGCAGCGGAGTGGTGACCTCGGGGATGTCCGTATTGGTGCACACGACGAGGATGCGGCGCACGCTGTGCGCGGGGCCGAACTGGCCGGCGTCGATGGCGGCCGACAGCGTCAGGGCGCCGTACAGCGTGGAGGCGACGAATATCTGACTGCCCATCATGCCGTCGCCTCGAAGGCTCGGCGGTCGTTCGGCGCCTCCGGCGCGGCACGACGCTCGCGGCGGGACAGGCGCCGTCCGCCACGCTTGGCCGCGGAGTCGATGTGCACGGCGTGCTCGGCCTCGTAGGGCATGTCACGCACCGCGTTGATCAACTTGGCCCGCCGCTCCCCCATTTCCTCCAGGGTCTTCTCGAGCAGCGCCTGCGGCAGTTGCTCGAGCGCGCGGGCCGATCGCCCCTTGAGCAGGGCCCGGACGTCGTCCTCGTAGGTGTCGGCCCGTTCCAGGTGGATCGCCATCATCGCGCAGTAGGTCCGGATCACCTTGGGCATGATGTGCCGCCCCCACTGATGGGCGGCCACCTCCTGGGTGACCCGGTCGAAGCAGGGGATGAAGTCGAGTTGGCGCTCGTCAGGGATGCGGGTGAGCGACGTGGTGACATCGCGACGGTAGAAGATGCCCGCCAGGTCGACGGCGGCATACGTGTCGGCGTAGAGGTGCAGCCGCCAGGTCCACATGCGGTCCTCGGCCGTGCGCAGCGTCTCGTCGAAGAACAGCAGATTGCGGCTCGCGAGCACTTCTCGATTGAAGATCCCGGCCCACACCAGCGGGTAGTCGACCATCGTGGACGCGTCCACGGGCATGATCGAGTCGATCGGCGACAGCAGGGTGTTGCGCACGGCTTGGGGCGAGCGGACGACCTCACGCTTCTTGCCCACCACACGGATGTGGTCGGTACGCACGAAGTGGCATCCGAAGTGGTCGATGGCGGCGACCAGCCGGGCGAGATAGCCGGGTGCGAACCAGTCGTCACCGTCGAGGAACGCCACGTACTGGCCCCTGGCCAGGCGCAGGCCGGTGTTGCGGGTGGCGGAGATACCGGAGTTCCGCGGGTTCTGGTAGAGCACACCACCGGGAACCTTGCGGATCTCCCGCTGCAACAGCTCGAACGTGCCGTCGGTCGAGCAGTCGTCGACGACGATGAACTCGAAGTCCTGACGAGCGTTGAAGGCAAGGGACTTGAGGGCGGTCACGCAGTAGTCCCGCACGTTGTACATGGGCACGATGACGGAAAGCTTCATCTGCTGTGCCTCGAATCCGGTGTCTCAGGGCCGACCGGATCGCCTCCGGACGGCAGATGTGCAACGTGAGCAGCGAAGCCGTACATGACAACACTGTCCTTGTTGGACCCCACCGCCCCCCCAGGCGTCTTCAGCGCAACAGTTGCACGTAGAACTGCTGCACGGGATATTCACACTTTGCTCATCTCTTTGTCCAGAGTCCCCCAACTCGTATGGCCCCTCACGCCCCATTTCCGCCGACTTTTTATGGCACATCAGCACTATCCGTGATCAGAAACGGCCTGGTCGCGACAAGTTGTGAAGGAAACGGCACCTTCGCCTCCACATCCGCCTTCGGGCCATGAACCGCTCCCTCCGGCCATTGACAAGCCGTCTATAGTTCGGGCGTCAGTCCGATTCCTGCGGACTCCGGCCATCGCCCCGGCGGTGGCTCCCTCGCCGGTCCCCCCATGCGGCACGCCTTCGCGCGCGCCGGGCCGTCAGGACCCTTGGCATCGTGAGGCGGCCCCAACCGGCCGCCGGGCACAGAGGATTGAGCGAGATGACCTCCGACACCGAAGCACCCCCGTCCCATCGCACCGGGGGCCGGCGCAAGCCACGGACGCGTCGCCCACGGCGCACACTCCGGTGGATCCTGTTGGGTCTGCTGGTACTCGTACTGGCCGCAGGCGGCGCCGGCTACTGGCTCTACAGCGACCTCAACAGCAACATCGACGGCGTCGACCTCGACAAGGCGCTCGGGAGCAATCGGCCCGAGAAGCTGCCGACGTCCGGGCAGAACATCCTGGTGCTCGGGTCCGACTCGCGAGCCGGCGCCAACGCCTCGCTCGGGACCGGCAAGGTCGCCGGGGCGCGGTCCGACACCGCGATGGTGCTGCACATTCCCGAGGGGCGGACCCGTGCGACCGCGGTGAGCATTCCGCGCGACACGCTCGTGACCCGGCCCGGGTGCACCAAGGCGGACGGCACGAAGACGCCGTCGGCGGAGCGCGTGATGTTCAACTCCGTGTACTCGCTGGCCGGTCCGGCCTGTGTCGTGAAGACAGTCGAGGCGATGTCGGGGGTGCGCATGGACCACTTCGTCGAGATCGACTTCGCCGGGTTCAAGGGCCTCGTCGACGCCATCGGCGGGGTCAGCGTCACCGTCGACAAGGCCATCCACGACAAGTCCAGCGGGCTCGACCTCGAAGCCGGTACCCACAAGCTGAACGGCACCGAGTCGTTGGCCTTCGTGCGGACCCGGCACGGCATCGGTGACGGGTCCGACCTCGGGCGCATCGGGCTGCAACAGCAGTTCATGCTCGCCCTGTTGAGCGAGATCAAGCAGCAGGACCTGTTGGGCAGCCCCACCAAGACGTACAAGATCGCGGACAGTCTCACCGCGTCGCTCACGACCGACGACGGGCTCGCCTCGCTCACCAAGCTCGCCACGTTCGGGCGGAGCATGCAGGGGGTCGACCCGTCGACCATGGAGACGATCATGCTTCCGGTCGCGTACGACAAGGTGGACCCCAACCGGGTCGTGGCCGCGCAGCCGCAGGCCGACACCCTGTGGAAGGCGCTCCGCAGCGACCGCGAGATCCCCGAGTCGGCCAAGAAGTCCCCCGCGAAGGGCGGCTGACCGGCGGCCGTCGGTCGACGGTCAGGCCGTACTCCGGCCCGGGCGGACGCGTTCGTACACCACGGAACCGTCCACCCGGGCCACTTCGCGATACGCGCCGAGGATGCGCCGCAGCGAACCCACCCTCTCCGGCCCGTAGGGCCCGCCCCGCGAATCGTCGACGATCACCGTCGGCGGCCGTCCCCGGATCTCCGCGCGGAACGTGGACCAGCTCCCCGGCACCGCGAAGCGTTCCCCCACGCGTCCCCCGTCCCGGCCCCCGCTGAAGTTCGTGAGCAGGCCCGCCGTCAGGAAGCGGCTGGCCGGGGGGCGGTTCGAGAGCCAGTACGTTTCCGGGTGCATGCCCCAGATCAGGATCCGGTCGTCCGGCGCGGTGCGCTCGCGCAGGGTCGCGGCCACCCGTTCCGCGTGGGTGAGTTCGGGGCGAGGGGCGAGCAGGCCCCAGGACAGGAACAGGGTGGCGCAGCACGCCGAGACGAGCAGGGAACGCCTCAGGTGTTCGCGAGGGAGAATGTGCAGCGCCAGCGTCGCCAACAGGGCCAGGGACGGGACCAGTTGGAGGTAGTAGTGGCCGAAGAAGTGGAAGCCGATGACGACGGCGCCGGCCGAGGACGCCAGCCAGAGCCACAACTCGCCGCAGCCCGTCCGCGCGAGGCGCAGCACTCGGACGATCGGCGGCAGCACGCCCGCACAGGCCGCCGACAGGATCGCCGCGTTCGCCAATCCCCGTAGCAGGACGTGGAGTTCGGAGCCGGTGATCGAGGCGTACGCGCCCGACCCCGTCACCGTCCAGAAGACGAAGCCCGCGGGGTTCGTGGCCAGTGCGGCGGCGGAGATCGACGCGAGTACGCCAACTCCGCACCGCAGCACACCACTTCGGGGACAACCCGCACGCCACAGCATCCACGCCACCGGCAGCAGCACCGCTCCCCCGGTCTGCTTCGCCAGGAACGCCCCCGCGATCGCGATCCCGCACCAGCCCCATCGGCGGCGGTCCGCGCACCACAGCGCCGCCGCTGTCCACGGCAGCATGAACACCTCGAAGGTCGCGGCCTGCGTGTCCTCCGGATTGAGGCCGATGGAGAGGAGGAGGTACAGGACCCCCGCCGTGCGGCCGGCCGTGTCGCCCCAGCGGCGGCGGGCCAGTGCCGCCAGGAACACCGCCGTCACCACGTGCGCCGCCACCGCGCAGATCCGCACCGGCGTGAGCGAGCCCGAGCCGAAGAGCGCGAACACCGCCTCGTAGAGCCAGGGAACCAGCGGCGGTTTGCGGTCGACAACGGTTTCGTAGAGCGTGCCGCCGTGCGCCAACATCCTTGCCTGGACGGCGAGATAGCCCTCGTCCGGGTTCCAGAGCGGGCGCGTGAAGGACGGGATGCGGGTGACGCAGGCGAGCACCGCGAGGGCGGGGACGAGGCGGATCCAATAGCGGCGGGTGCGACTCGTACGGGAGGGGCCGCCGCGGACTTCGGACACGTACGGGAGGGACGGGGGCGCCTCGGTGAGCATGTGCGTCAAGCTATCCGCCCCCGCACACCATGACTAAGGAGGACATACGGGGGCGGAGGAAATCAGCGGGCGTTCTGCGCCGCGCGGCTGTGGCTCCTGCCGTACACGAAGTAGATCACCACGCCGACGACCATCCACACCGCGAACCGCAGCCACGTCTCCACGGACAGGTTGAGCATCAGCCACACCGAGCACGCCACGGAGACGATGGGCAGGAACGGCACCCAGGGGGCCTTGAAGGCGCGCGGGAGGTCGGGGCGGGTGCGGCGCAGGATGAGGACGCCGAGGGCGACCACGACGAAGGCGAACAGCGTGCCGATGTTGACCAGTTTGGAGAGTTCTTCGAGGGAGATGAAGCCTGCCACCAGGGCCGTCAGGAGGCCCAGGATGATCGTCGAGCGGTACGGCGTGCGGAACTTGGGGTGGACGGCGCTGAAGACCGGGGGCAGCAGTCCGTCGCGGCTCATCGCGAAGAAGACGCGGCTCTGGCCGAGGAGAAGGATCATGCAGACGGTCGTCAGGCCGATGACCGCGCCGAAGGAGATCAGGCCCGCCCAGAACGGGTGGCCGACCGACTTGAACGCCTCCGCGAGCGGTGCGCCCGGGTCGAGGTCCTTGTAGTTCTGCATGCCGGTGACGACCGCGGACACGGCCACGTACAGGACCGTGCAGATGGCGAGGGAGCCGAGGATGCCGCGCGGGACGTCCTTCTGCGGGTTGCGGGTCTCCTCGGCGGCGGTCGCGACGACGTCGAAGCCGATGAACGCGAAGAAGACGACGGCCGCGGCGGTGAAGATGCCCATCACGCCGAAGCTGGACGGCGTGAAACCGGCGATCCCTTCGAGAAGTGTGGCGCTCAGCCCCGAGCCGCCCTTGTTGTCCTGGGCGGGCGGGATGTACGGGCTGTAGTTGTCTGAGTTGATGAAGAAGGCGCCCACCGCGATCACGATCAGGACGACCGTCACCTTGATGGCGACCACCACGGACGTCACCCACGCGGACAGCTTCATGCCGATGACGACGACCGTCATCACGGCGACGACCAGCAGGAACGCGGCGATGTTGAAGCTGAAGCCGTTGCCCGAGCCCGGGCCCTGGAGGACCTCCGGGAGTGGGATGCCCCAGCTGTCGAGGAGCGACTGGACGTAGCCGGACCAACCGACCGCGACCGTCGCGCAGCCCAGGGCGAGTTCGAGGATCAGGTCCCAGCCGATGATCCACGCGGGGAACTCGCCGAGCGAGGCGAAGGCGAAGGTGTACGCGGATCCGGCGACCGGGACCGTAGAGGCGAACTCGGCGTAGCAGAGCGCCGCGAGGGCGCAGACCACGGCGGCGACGACGAAGGCGATGGTGACGGCCGGGCCCGCGTAGTCGGTGGCGGCGGTGCCGGTGATGACGAAGATGCCCGAGCCGATGACGACGCCGACGCCGAAGACGGTGAGGTCGAGGGCGGAGAGGGTCTTCTTGAGCTGGTGCTCGGGCTCCTCGGTGTCCTGGATGGACTGCTCGATGGACTTGGTCCGGAACAGGCCGTCGCGGCTCCGTGCCGTACCTGTGTCTGGCTGGTGGCTCACCGGCTACCTCCGTGGGCGTCGTCGTCCCCGACATGATCGAGACGAGTAGCCTTCGGCGCGCGGGTGAGTCCTGCGCATTCATACGAATGGGCCCGACCGGGCCCCCTTATGGGGGATGGTCGGGCCCGATCAAGCCCCGCCGGCGATTGAGGCGCGGGGTCCGGGGCGGAGCCCCGAGACCTCGGCCCCGGAGGGTGTTGCGCTCGCGGGGCTCCGCCCCGGACCCCGCTGCTCAATCGCCGCAGGGGCTTGAAATGGGCGAAAGGTGTCAGTCGCGGGCCGGTTCTGCTGTGGGGGTCGGCGACTCCTCGTACCGGCCGTCCAGCTTCGACACCAAGCCCGTGACCTGGCGGGCGATGTCCGGGGCCGTGAGGCCGATCTCGGCCATGATCTCCTTGCGGGAGGCGTGGTCGAGGAAGCGCGGCGGGATGCCGAAGTCGCGCAGCGGCACGTCGACGCCCGCGTCGCGCAGGGCCTGGGCGATCGACGAACCGACGCCGCCCACGCGGGAGTTGTCCTCGACCGTGACGACGACCCGGTGGCGCTCGGCCAGCGGGGCCATCGCCTCGTCGACCGGCTTGACCCAGCGGGGGTCGACGACGGTCGTCGTGATGCCCTGCTTGTCGAGGAGGTCGGCGATCTCCAGGCACATCGGGGCGAGGGCGCCGACCGAGACCAGGAGGACGTCCGGGCGGTCCGAGGAGGCCTCGCGCAGCACGTCCATGCCGCCGATCTTGCCGACCGCCTCGACGGCCGGGCCGACCGCGCCCTTGGAGTAGCGGACGACGGTGGGGGCGTCCGACACCTGCACCGCCTCGCGGAGCTGCGCGCGGACCTGGTCGGCGTCGCGCGGCGCGGCGATGCGGACGCCGGGGACGACCTGGAGGAGGGACATGTCCCACATGCCGTTGTGCGAGGCGCCGTCGGTGCCGGTGATGCCGGCCCGGTCGAGGACGAAGGTGACCCCGCACTTGTGCAGGGCGACGTCCATGAGGACCTGGTCGAAGGCGCGGTTGAGGAACGTCGCGTACACCGCGAAGACGGGGTGCAGGCCGCCGGTCGCCAGACCCGCCGCCGAGACGGCCGCGTGCTGCTCGGCGATGCCGACGTCGTAGACCCGGTCGGGGAACTCGTCCTGGAACTTCTTCAGGCCGACCGGCTGGAGCATGGCCGCCGTGATCGCGACGATGTCCTCGCGCTCCCGGCCGAGCTTGACCATCTCGTCGCCGAAGACGGAGGTCCAGTCGGCGCCGGAGGCCTTGATCGGGAGGCCGGTGTCGGGGTGGATGGGGCCGATGCCGTGGAAGCGGTCGGCCTCGTCCTGGAGGGCGGGCTTGTAGCCGCGGCCCTTCTCGGTGAGGCAGTGGACGATGACGGGGCCGCCGAAGCGCTTCGCGCGGGTGAGCGCGGACTCCAGGGCCTCGATGTCGTGGCCGTCGATGGGGCCGACGTACTTGAGGCCCAGGTCCTCGAACATGCCCTGCGGGGCGATGAAGTCCTTGAGGCCCTTCTTGGCGCCGTGCAGCGTCTCGTACAGCGGCTTGCCGACGACCGGGGTGCGCTCCAGGAGGTCCTTGCCGCGGGCCAGGAAGCGCTCGTAGCCGTCCGTGGTGCGCAGGGTCGCGAGGTGGTTCGCGAGGCCGCCGATGGTGGGTGCGTAGGAGCGCTCGTTGTCGTTCACGACGATGACCAAGGGGCGGTCCTTGGCGGCGGCGATGTTGTTCAGCGCCTCCCAGGCCATGCCGCCGGTGAGGGCGCCGTCGCCGATGACCGCGACGACGTGGTCGTCGCGCTCCTGGATCTCGTTCGCCTTCGCCAGGCCGTCGGCCCAGCCGAGGACGGTGGAGGCGTGGCTGTTCTCGATCACGTCGTGCTCGGACTCGGCCTGCGAGGGGTAGCCGGAGAGGCCGCCCTTCATCTTCAGCTTGGAGAAGTCCTTGCGGCCGGTCAGCATCTTGTGCACGTAGGACTGGTGGCCGGTGTCCCACAGGACCTTGTCCTGGGGGGACTCGAAGACGCGGTGCAGGGCGATCGTCAGCTCGACGACGCCCAGGTTCGGGCCGAGGTGGCCGCCGGTCTTGGAGACCGCGTCGACGAGGAAGGTCCGGATCTCGTCTGCCAGCTGGTCCAGCTGCTCCAGGCTGAGCCGGTCCAGATCGCGCGGTCCCGTGATGCGGGTCAGCAGCGGCACCCGTGCCTCCTTGCGATAGAGCTGTGAGTAGCTGGTTGAGCTGTCGAGCTTGCCGGGCCTGTCGATTCTAATGTTCCGCCTGTCGCGACGGCGTGCGGGCCGTGCGTTCCTCGTCACGCCCTCGTCACGAAATGGCACCAGCGCAGCCGCGTCCGTACGTGACTGTGCCCGGCGTCACCATTGACACCGGGCACAGTCAGTCGAGGCCAGAAGAGGCTCGGCAGCCGTCAGGACCTGTCCGGCGGCTCTTGCTGGAGTCGCGGGGTCTGGCACGCCCATCTGCGGCGTTGTCGTCGGTTGCCGACGCTCCGCGTCGACGCCCTCCTCCGCCTTGCAGCTGCACACTTCCCCAAGCTCTCGGCTTCGCTCGAGCAGGGGAGACCCCATTACCCCGCTCGGGGAGCCGAATGATCTGGCCCACCGAGTCCAGCCCGACCCGCCGGAAAGGTCCTAGGCGCGGCCGGCCGTCTTCTGGGTCTTACGGGTGATCGAGTCGATGACGACCGTGGCGAGCAGCACACCGCCGGTGATCATGTACTGGATCGGGGTGGCGATGCCCTGGAGGGCGAGGCCGTACTGGATCGAGGTGATCACCAGCACACCGAGCAGCGCGTTCCAGGTGCGGCCCCGGCCGCCGAAGAGGCTGGTGCCGCCGATGACGGCCGCGGCGATGACGTTCATCAGGAGGTCACCGGCGCCGGCGCTCTGGTTGGCCGCCGCGATCTTGGAGGCCCAGAAGAGGCCGCCGACCGCCGCGAACAGGCCCGCGATGGAGAAGACCGAGATCCGGATCGCCGTGACGTTGATACCGGCACGCCGGGAGGCCTCGACGCTGCCACCGAGCGCGTTGACCTTGCGGCCGTACGAGGTACGGCGCAGCACGAAGTCGCTGCCGACGAGGACGATGCCGAACAGCAGCACCGCCAGCGGCAGGCCCTTGTACTGGTTGAAGATGACCGCCACACCGAAGACGGCGATGGCGAGCAGCACCGTGCGCAGCACGATGTCGCTGAGCGGCCGGGACGGGATGCCCGCGGCCTCGCGGCGCTTGTTGCCGAGGAAGGTCGGCACGAAGTAGGCCAGCACCGCGATGACGGCGAGGCCGTAGGAGGCGGCGACGTCCGAGAAGTAGTACGTGGTGAGCTTGCCGACCACGCCGTCGTCGTCGATGTTGATGGTGCCGTTGGAGCCCAGGATCTGGAGCATGAAGCCGTTCCAGAACAGCAGGCCCGCCAGCGTGACGGCGAACGCGGGGGCGCCGAGCCGGGCGAAGAAGAAGCCGTGCAGGGCGCCGATGACCGCGCCCGCGGCGAGCGAGATCAGGACGGCGAGCCACTCGTTCATGCCGTGCGTGACGCTCAGTACCGCGGTGATCGCCGAGGAGACACCGGAGACGGAGCCGACCGACAGGTCGATCTCGCCGAGCATCAGCACGAAGATGATGCCGACCGACATCATGCCGGTGGCGACCATCGCGACGAGGATGTTGTTGATGTTCTCCGCGCCGAGGAACGCCGAGTTCAGGCTCTGGAATATCGCGCAGATGACGATCAGGCCGATGACGACCGGGATGGCACCCAGGTCACCGCCCTTGATCTTCCGCTTGAACTCGCTGACGTAGCCCGCGAAGCCCTGCTCGCGCACGAGGAGGCGGGGGTCGACGGCGGTGACGGCGGCGCCGGCGGCCACTCCGGGTTCGTCCGAGGGTGCCTTGGTCTTGTCGATGCTCACTTCTGGGCCTCCCCATTCGCGCGAGCCGCACGACGGGTCACGGCGTTGTCCGTGGCGCCGGTGATGGCGGAGATGATCTCTTCCTGGGACGTGCTCTTGACCTCGAACACGCCGTTGTTGCGGCCGAGCCGCAGGACCGCGACCTTGTCGGCGACGGCCTTCACATCGGCCATGTTGTGGCTGATGAGGATGACCGCGTGGCCGCGCTCGCGCAGCCGCTCGACGAGGTCGAGGACCTGCGCGGTCTGCTCGACACCGAGGGCCGCGGTCGGCTCGTCGAGGATGACCAGCTTGGGCTCGCCGAGCATGGAGCGGGCGATGGCCACGACCTGCCGCTGACCGCCGGAGAGCGAGGCGATCGGGATCCGCACGCTGGGGATCCGGATCGACAGGGTCTCCAGCAGCTCCCGGGAGCGGCGCTCCATTTCGATCTCGTCGAGGATGCCGCGCTTCTTGATCTCGCGGCCCAGGAAGAGGTTGCCGACGACATCGATGTTGTCGCACAGCGAGAGGTCCTGGTAGACGGTGGCGATGCCCAGGTCCTGGGCATCGTGCGGCCGGTTGACCGCGACGGGCTTGCCGTCCCACTCGATGACACCGTCATCGATGGGGTGCACGCCTGCGATCGTCTTGACCAGGGTGGACTTTCCGGCACCGTTGTCGCCGACCAGGGCGACCACCTCACCGGCGTGGACTTCAAGCTCTACGTCGGTGAGCGCCTGCACGGCACCGAATCGCTTGGAGACCCCGCGCAACGCCAGCACGGGCGTAGCGGACACGTGAACCATCTCCTTCACCGCCAAGGCCTGACCCGGCGGGAGGTTGAACTCAGAAGAACGAGGGGGGTGTTCCGTCCGGCACCCCGCCGTTGAGCTGCGGGGCTGTTGGCGGCGGGGCGCCGGACGTGCATCAGAGGGCGTCGAGCGCCCGTACGCGGGTTACTTCAGGCCGAGCTTGTCGCAGGCCGCCTTGTACTTGGCCGTGCAGATGTCGTTGACCGTGTAGTAACCCTCCTTGATGACCGTGTCCTTGATGTTGTCCTTGGTCAGCGACACGATCGGGACGATCACGGAGGGGATGCTCTTCTCGGTGCCGCTGTCGACCTTGGTGGTCTGCAGGGAGCTGTCGAGCTTGCCCGTCTTGGCGATCGAGACGGCCATCTTGGCGACGGTCTCGGCCTCCTGCGGGTACGACTTGAAGACCGACATGTACTGGTCGCCGGTCACGATCCGCTGCACGCCCGCGAGTTCGGCGTCCTGGCCGGTGACCGGGGGAAGCTTCGAGACGCCCGCGCCCTTGAGCGCGGTGATGATGCCGCCCGCGAGGCCGTCGTTGGCGGAGTACACGCCGACGATCTTGTCCTTGCCGACGGCGGAGATCGCGGCCTCCATGTTGGAGTTGGCGTTCTCCGGCTTCCACTCCTTGGTGTCGTACTCCTTGGCGACCTTCACCTTGCCGTCGAGGACGGAGTGGGCGCCCTTCTTGAAGTCACCGGCGTTCGGGTCCGTGGCGGCCCCGTTCATCATGACGATCTCGTTGCTCGGCTTGGCCTTGTCGCCCAGGGCCTTCAGGAGCGCCTTGCCCTGCTCCTTGCCGACCTCCTCGTTGTCGAAGGAGGTGTAGGCGGAGATCGGGCCCTCGGCCAGGCGGTCGTAGGCGACGACGGGGATGCCCGCGTCCTTGGCCTTCTTGACCCCGCCGGCGACGGCCTTGGAGTCGACCGAGTCGAGGATCAGCACGTCCACCTTGTTGGTGATCATCGTGTCGATCTGCTGCGACTGGACGCTCGCGTCCTGCTTGGCGTTGAGGTACTGGACCTTGCCCTTGCCGTTGGTCAGCTTCTTGACCTGCTGCTCGATGATGGGCTTGTCGAACTTCTCGTAACGCGCGGTCTGGTTCTCCGGGAGGAGCAGACCTATCTTCAGCGCGTCACCCTTCTTGGCGCTCGACTTGGCGCCTTCGTCCTTGGACTCCTTGGCGCTGCCACAGGCGGCGAGAGACACGGCCATGGCGGTGGCACAGAATGCAACGGCGGCACGACGCATACGCGTGTTCACTTCAGAAACCTCCCTGACGAGGCCGCGACGTTGCGGCCGAGGTGGCTGGAAGTCAACTCGGCCGCAACCGCAGCGTCAAGGAGTAAATCCTTAACGGGTTGGCAACGGTGTCATGCGTTCTCTAAGTGAAGGCAGGTGTAGCTGCGGGCACAGCACCTGCACCGGACCCGTCCAAAAGCATCGAATCGCCCATCTCGCTCAGCGCCAGGGCCAGCGCGCCGAGCACCTCCGCACGGCCCCCCAAGGCCCCTGGGAGGACCGAGAGTTGGCGTCCGGCGCTGGGGATCGCATAGCGCCCCACGGACTCCCTGATGGGCCCCAGGACCAGCTCCCCGGCCTCCGCCAGATCGCCGCCGAGGACGACCCGGCTGGGGTTCAGCAGATTGCACAGGTTCGCGACGCCGGAGCCGATGTGCCGGCCCACGTCCGCGACGACGCGGCGGCAGCCCGGGTCCCCGTCGCGCGCGAGCCGCACGACGCCCTCCATCGTGAGGTCGGTGCCGTGGCTGGACTGGAGCAGGGGCAGTACGTAGCGGGCCGCGGTGAAGGTCTCCAGGCAGCCGCGGTTGCCGCAGCGGCACACGGGACCCGACTCGTCGAGCGTGATGTGCCCGATCTCCCCCGCCGTGCCGCCCGGCCCGCGGTAGATCTTCCCGCTGATCACGAGGCCCGCGCCGACACCGCTGGCCACCTTGATGTACGCGAGGTCCTTCACGCCCCGGCCGCTGCCCCACACCAGCTCGCCGAGCGCGCCGAGGTTGGCGTCGTTGTCGACGTGCACGGGGACGCCGAGGCGCCTGGCGAGCTCCTCGGCGGGCTTGGTGCCGGACCAGCCCGGCAGGATCGACGTGGAGCCCAGCGTGCCGCTCTCCACGTCGATGGGGCCCGGCACGCCGAGCCCGATGCCCGCGACCTTCGCCCGGTCGACGCCGGTGGCCACGATGAGGCGCTCGACCAGCTCTTCGGCGCGGTCGAAGCCCTGCGCCGCGGAGGCGTCCACGTCGAGCGGCTCGGACTCCTCGGCGAGCACCTGGTGGGCGAGGTTGCCGACCGCCACGCGCAGGTGGGTGTGGCCGAAGTCGACGCCGATCACGATGCCGGCGTCGCCGCTCAGCGAGACGCTGCGGGCCCGGCGGCCACCGGCCGACGTGGGTGTGACCTCGACCGTTCCGCCGTCCTTGAGCTCCCGGACGATATTGGAGACCGTCGCGGCGGACAGGCCCGTCGTCCTCGCGATCTCGGCCTGCGTGAGCGAACCGGCGAGACGTACGGCACGTACGACCCGCTCGAGATTGGCCCGGTGCAGCGAGGACTGCGACCCCGGAGTCTCCATTGACCCACCCTTAGTCCCTTGGCCCACGTCACCGTACGTGACCAGACCTTGTACAAGTTATGAACTCCAAGCTCCGCTGAAGGTGTCTCCGCCGTCAAGCCCTTGACATAAATACGTTCCCGCGGAAACGCGCAGAAGTCCGGCCACGGGGGATTTGCCCCGGGGCCGGACCCCTCGTCGCACCAGAAACCAGACGGCTACTTCAGCGCCCCCGCGGTCAACCCCTGAACGACCTGACGCTGGAAGATGATGTATGCCGCGAGCACCGGCAGCATCGCCATCACCAGGCCCGCGAAGAGGCCCGACCAGTCGCCCTTGTAGCCCTGGCTCGTGGCGAGCTCCACGAGGCCCTGGGCGAGGACGCGGTTGTCCGGGCTCGGATTCAGGACCGTCGGCAGCATGTACTGGTTCCACTGCCCCAGGAAATTGAAGATGCCGACGCTGATCAGGCCGGGCTTGGCCATCGGCAGCATGATCTGGAAGAACGTCCGCGTGTGCGAGGCCCCGTCGACGAAGGCCGCCTCCGCGATCGAGGTCGGCAGCGTTCGGAAGAACGAGGTCAGGAAGAACACCGTGAACGGCAGTGAGTACGCGATGTACGCGAGGATCAGTCCGGGCAGCGTGTCCAGCAGGGCCAGGTTCTTCACCACGTAGAACAACGGCACAAGGGCCAGCATGATCGGAAAGCTCATGCCGCCGACGAACAGGAAGTAGATGAACTGGCGGCCCGGGAATTCGAAGCGGGCCAGCACGTACGCGACCATCGAGCCGAGCACGAGCGTGCCGACCAGCGAAAAGCCCACGACGATAATGGTGTTGAGGAAATAGTCGCTCATATGGGCGTCGGACCACGCCCGCGACCAGTTCTCGAAGTGCAGTTTGTCGGGCAGCGACCACGGCGAGCCGAAGATGTCGCCGTCCGTCTTGAAGGACGTCATCACCGCCCAGAGCAGCGGCATCACGACCATGATCGCCCAGAGGATGAGCATGCCGTGCGAGAAGACGTTGAGGACGCCGCCCCCGCTGCTCTTCTGCTTGTCCTGCGGCGCGGTCTTGCTCTTGGCGACCGGGTCGCCGCCGCTGCCGCGCTGGGCGGGGACCTCGGACGGCGGGGTGTCGGTGGTCTTCATGGTCAGAACTCCAGCCGCTCGCGTCGACCGAGGCGCATCACGACGGCCGCGAACAGCAGCGTGAGGACGAGCAGGGCGACACCGATCGTCGTTGCGTAGGCGGCGTTCGCGTCGCGGAACGCCGATTGCCAGACGTACAGGGGAAGGACGGTCGTCGAGTAGTCGGGGCCGCCCGGCCCCACCGACATGATCTGGACCGAGGCGAAGGCCTCTGCGCCGAGGGCGAGGATGCCCATGTAGATCCAGCCGGACTGGATGGTGTCCCACAGCAGCGGCATGGTGATCTTGAAGAAGGTGGTGGCCCGGCCGGCCCCGTCGAGCAGCGCCGCCTCATAGAAGTCCTTCGGGATGGACGCCATGCCCGCCGAGAAGAGGACCACGAAGAACCCGACCGTGCTCCACACCAGGACGGCCATGATGGACCACAGGGCGACGTTCGGGT
This sequence comes from Streptomyces fractus, assembly GCF_049844455.1. Classification (NCBI taxonomy): domain Bacteria; kingdom Bacillati; phylum Actinomycetota; class Actinomycetes; order Kitasatosporales; family Streptomycetaceae; genus Streptomyces; species Streptomyces fractus. Next base: position 2,624,171 of record NZ_JBMYHI010000002.1, read on the forward strand.
CGCCCAGCCAGTCCTGGGCGAGCGAGTCCAGGCCGACCGCGTTCAACGCCCCGTTGATGGCACCGTCGTTGGGGCTGTACGCGAACCGGAAGAGGATCGCGACGATCGCGATCGACAGGACCTGCGGGAAGAAGTACGCGATCTTGTAGAAGCCCGAACCCCGCACGCCCGAGACGGCGTTGCCCTTACGGTGCCGTCCGCCCACATTGATCATGAAGGCGAAGAACAGGGCGAGGCCGAGCGTCACCAGCGGCAGCAACACCACGAACATGGCGCTGTGTTGCAACGCCTTCCAGAAGACGTCGTCCTGGAACATCTTCTCGTAGTTCGCGAAGCCCACCATCTTGAAATCGGGGCTGAGTCCGGTCCAGTCGGTGAACGAGTAGTAGATCGCCTGGATGAACGGCCAGATGACGAAGACGGCGTACAACGCCAAGGGGGCCACCAAGAACCCCACGATGAAGCGGTACTTGCCGTGTTGCATGGTTAACGACCCCGATCGGTAGGCGGGCGCCGCCGCTGGTGACAGTTGCGCATGTGCCCTGCTGCTACTGGTGCTTGTAGTGCTTGATGGACGAGTCCTTGGCCGTCGCGTCCGCGAAGCCCTGGATCTTCTTGATGGCCTCGGCCGGGGTCATGCGCCCTGCCATCATCTCGCCCAGGCAGGCGACGCCGATCTGCTCCTTCTGGAGCTTCGCGTACCAGTCCTGGAGGCGCGGGTTGACCACGTTGTCCTTGGCCAGTTCGAGGGCGGCGTTGGCCGACTCCGTGCCCGAGGTCAGCTTGATGCCCTCGGTGCCGCCGTTGAACGCGGTCAGCGACTTCACCAGCTTCGTGGTGTTCTGCGAGGACTTCTCGCTGAGCATGATGCGCAGCTGCTCCATGCCGCCCTTGGCATTCTTCGCGTTCGCCGGGACGATGTACGGCTCGGAGCCGGCCGCCCAGATGGTGCCGAACGGCATCTTGTCGCTCTTGTCGAGGCCGGACGGCGCGCTGACGGTGAGCTCGAAGTCCTTCGGGATGACGCTCGCCGACTCGTTCTCCACCCAGGAGCCGTTCGGGAGGAACAGCGCCTTGCCCTTGGCCCACGCGGTCTGCGACTGGATGTGGTCGATGCCGGGCGTGCCCTTGAGGATGTAGCCCTTCTTGAAGAGCTCGTAGTACGCCTCGAAGGCGGCCTTGACGGCCGGGTCCTTCCAGGCGTTCGGCTCCAGGTTGTCGATCTTGTCGAGGACCTCGCGGCCGCCGATCTTCGCGATGAACGGGTAGAGCGAGAACGGCAGGTAGTACGGGTACTTGCCCGCGTACGTCCAGCCCGCCATGCCCTTCTTCTTCGCCTTCGCGCAGACGGCGAGCATGTCGTCCCAGGTCTGCGGGTATTCCGCGTCGAGCCCGTCGAGCGCCTTCTTGGAGTACCAGACGCCGTACACGGTGTAGGCCATGTACATCACGACGCACTGCGAGCCCTCGAACTGGCCCATCTCGACGACGCCGGGGCGCAGCGTGTCGCGGAACTTCTTCTTCGGGTCGTCGACGGACGGGGCGTCGAGCAGCGGCGTGAGATCGGCGAGCTGCTTCTTCGAGAAGAGGACACCCATGTCCATCTGCTCGGCACCGGAGTTGTCGATGAGGTCCGGCGGGGTACCGCCGTTGAACTTCGGCTGGAGTTCGGACTGGATCTTCTGCGTCGAGTGGAAGTTGACCTTCGACTTGGGGTGCGCCTGCTCGTACATCTTGTTGGCGTCCTTGGCGTACTGCGTGCCAAAACCACCGTCGAAGATGACCACGGAGAGCGCGGCGCTCTCGTTGATGCCCAGCGGGTTCTTGGCGGACTTCTTGCCGCCCTTGTCCTTGCTGCTGGAATCGTCGCTGCCGCTGGCGCACGCGGACAGCAGACCCATCGACGGCACGGCGACCAGGCCGAGCGCCGCCGAGCGCTTCATCAGGTCACGGCGTCCGACGCCACCAGTGGTGTTCTGCTCGGAAGTGGATCCCATGCTCAAGTCCTCGCCTTCTCCAGGACTCAGGCGGTGAACCGGATCCTCCCCGGCACCGCGGTGATGTGCTGCGTAACGCAGGTGGAGCTGGGTGGTGCCCGCCCGGATCTCGAACAGGCCGGGGCGGTGGCGACAGGTATAGTCCACTCACTATGAGGGGGGCAAGATCGAATGCAGGTTTGGGCATCGGTCTTTTCCGAGTTGAGACCTCCCGGAAATACGTCGCACGAGCGACGAACCGATCTTTCCAACTTCCTTGTCTACAAAGGGTGTAGCGGAGGGTGCGGCGGAGGCGTAGCGGAACCGTTCGGGCCGCTTACTCGGATACCGCGCCGTATTCCATGAGCAGCAGCGCGGAATCGTCGTCGACACCGGAGTCCGTGTGCACCTGCACATCTCCGCGCAACCGCACCAGGCAGTCGTCGAGGGATTCGCCGCGCAGCAGTGAGACGCGCTGGACGAGCGGATAGAAGGCGTCCTCCGCGTTCCTGGCCTCGGCGAGCCCGTCGGTGTAGAGCAGCACGCGGTCGCCGTCCGCCAGGTCGACGCGGCTCGGCTGCGGCGGGTCCTGCCCCAGCCAGTCCAGGCCGAACGGCAGGGCGGCGCTCGGCGGGTGCGCGAGCTCATGGCTGCCGTCGGCCCGCACGACGAGCGGCGGCGGGTGCCCGAAGGAGAGCAGCGTGAGCCGCCCGGACGGGTCGAGTTCGGCGAGGACCGCGGTGACGAACTGTTCGTCGACGCCTCTGCGGCGCAGCGCGCAGGACATCCTGGCGGCGACGTCCTCCAGGTCGTCGGCGTCGTGCGCGCTCATCCGGAAGGCGCTGAGCATGACGACGGCCGTGCGCACGGCACTGAGCCCCTTGCCCTGTACGTCGCCGATGACGACGCGGACGACGTCGCGCGCCGGCACCACCTCGTAGAAGTCGCCGCCGATCCGGGCGTCTTCGGTCGCCGAGACGTAGGAGGCGGCGATCCGGGCGGGCTCGGTGTTCTGGGGCACCGGGGCGAGGATGACGCTCTGTACGAACTCGGAGATCATGCGGTGCCGGGTGGCCTGCCGCTCGTGCCGCACGCGCGCGTGGGCGGCGACGGCGGAGGCCACGGTCACCGCGGCCACACTGAGCAGGGCCACCACGCCGCGCCGCGTGAAGAGCAACTCGTCGTACAAGGCCACCGCGGCGCACAGCAGGAGCGCGACGAAGCCGCACGTGACCACCTTGCGGGCCGGTGAGCAGCAGGCGGTGAGCGCGGGCGCGATCGCGAACAAGGGCAGCAGTCCGACCTCCTCGCCGAGCACCACGTCGAGCACCGCGACACCGGCCGCGGCGACGAGGCCGGGGCAGACCGCGGTGAGCCACGACGGGAACGCGGGAGCGCGCACGACGCCTCCTGTGGGGGCTGTAAAGCAAAAGGCCGGAAATGGGATCTTTTAACAAGATTTGCCACTGTACATGGGCGATTCGCCCGACCGATTCGGCGATCACAGCCCGTCGGGCAGAGCACACACGGCGTGTCGGGTCCGCCTTTTCGAACCGGGCCGCCCGAAGGGGTCAACACCCTTGACACCACTGGGCACTTGAGCCCCTACTGGACTCTGCTCATCAACTGACAACGTTGTCCAGTAGCCGGAGGGTGCGCCTTTATGCGAGGCAGATCCAGACAGCTCAGATCCAGACACAGACTCGGGACCGTGGCCGCGCTCGGCGCGGCCGCACTTGTGCTCACGGCGGCGGGCCAGGGCCTCGGCCCCGCCGGCGCCGCGCACGCCGCGGGCGGCAAGCCGGAGTTCCGCTCCTCCTTCGAGGCCGGCCAGCCCGCCCCCGACTGGCTGAACACCGTCGACACCGGAGCCGACGGGAAGAAGCGGGCGAGCGGCGTCGACGGCGCGTACAGCAGCGGCATGCCGGGCAATGTGAACGGCCATGTCACCGACATACGCGCCAGTGACGAGAACACCAGCGGCGGTGAGACCAAGGAGAACCTCGTCGACGGCGAGCCGACGACGAAGTGGCTGGCGTTCACGCCGACCGCCTGGGTCGAGTACGACCTCGACGAGCCGGTCAAGATCTCCAAGTACGCGCTCACGTCGGCCAACGACCACGACGAGCGCGACCCGAAGGACTGGACCCTGAAGGGTTCGACGGACGGCAAGGAGTGGACGACGCTCGACTCCCGCTCCGGCGAGACGTTCGACAAGCGGCAGCAGCTGAAGTCGTTCGACATCCAGAGCCCGGCGGACTACTCCCACTTCCGTATCGAGTTCACGAAGAACAACGGCGCGAGCGACGCGACGCAGCTCGCCGACTTCCAGCTCTCGACCGGCGACGACTCCACCCCGGCCCCCGAGGACATGCTCTCGCTTGTGGACCGCGGCCCGACGGCCTCGCCGACCGCCAAGGCGGGCGTCGGCTTCACCGGCACGCGCGCGCTGCGCTACGCGGGCACGCACAAGGGTGAAGGACGCGCCTACTCGTACAACAAGGTCTTCGACGTCGACGTGGCGGTGGCCAAGGACACCGAGCTCGCGTACAAGATCTTCCCGTCGATGGCGGACGGCGACCGCGACTACGACGCCACGAACGTCTCCGTCGACCTCGCCTTCACCGACGGCACGTACCTGAGCGACCTCAAGGCCGTCGACTCCTACGGCGGGCTGCTCACCCCGCAGGGGCAGGGCGCGGCCAAGCGGCTGTACGTGAACCAGTGGAACGCCGTGAAGTCGGGCATCGGTTCGGTGGCGGCCGGCAAGACGGTCGACCGGGTCCTCGTCGCGTACGACTCCCCCAAGGGGCCGGCGAAGTTCCGCGGCTGGCTCGACGACATCAGCATCGCCAAGGCCAGGCCGGCGAAGCCGAAGGCGCACTTGAGCGACTACGCGTCGACGACCCGCGGCACGAACTCCACCGGTGGCTTCTCGCGCGGCAACACCTTCCCGGCGACGGCCGTCCCGCACGGCTTCAACTTCTGGACGCCGGTGACCAACGCGGGCTCGCTGAGCTGGCTGTACGACTACGCGCGCGACAACAACGCGGACAACCTGCCCACGATGGAGGCGTTCGCGGCGAGCCATGAGCCGAGCCCGTGGATGGGCGACCGGCAGACGTTCCAGGTGATGCCGTCGGCGAAGACGGGCGACGCGCTCGACACTTCGCGTTCCGGGCGGGCACTGCCGTTCAAGCACGACGACGAGACGGCGACGCCCTCGTACTACGGCGTGAAGTTCCAGAACGGCGTGAAGGCGGAGATGACGCCGACCGATCACGCGGCGGCGCTCCGCTTCAGCTACCCGGACGACGACGCGAGCGTGGTCTTCGACAACGTCTCCGAGCAGGGCGGTCTCACGCTCGACAAGGAGAACGGCGTCGTCACCGGCTACTCGGACGTGAAGTCCGGCCTGTCGGCGGGCGCGACGCGGCTCTTCGTCTACGGGGTCTTCGACAAGCCGGTGAAGGACGCCGACTCGTCGGGCGTGAAGGGCCACTTCACGTTCGACGCGGGCAAGGACCGCACGGTGACGCTGCGCCTCGCCACGTCCCTCATCGGCCTCGACCAGGCGAAGGACAACCTGGCGCAGGAGCTGCCGCAGAAGCGGTCCTTCACGGACGTACGGAACGCTGCGCGCGCCCAGTGGGACACGCTGATGAAGAAGGTGGAGGTCGAGGGCGCGACGGACGATCAGCGCACGAGCCTCTACTCGTCGCTGTACCGGCTGTACCTGTACCCCAACTCGGGCTTCGAGAAGGTCCGTTCGGAGGACGGGAAGAAGTCCGCGTACAAGTACGCGTCGCCGTTCTCGCCCATGCCGGGTCCCGACACTCCGACCCACACCGGCGCGAAGATCGTCGAGGGCAAGCCGTACGTCAACAACGGCTTCTGGGACACGTACCGCACGACCTGGCCCGCCTACTCGCTGCTGACGCCGAAGAAGGCGGGTGAGCTGGTCGACGGGTTCGTGCAGCAGTACCGGGACGGCGGCTGGACCTCCCGCTGGTCCTCGCCGGGCTACGCGGACCTGATGACCGGCACCTCCTCCGACGTGGCGTTCGCGGACGCGTACGTGAAGGGCGTCGACGACTTCGACGTGGAGTCGGCGTACAAGGCGGCCGTGAAGAACGCGACCGTGGTGGCGCCGTCGGCGGGTGTCGGCCGCAAGGGCATGGAGACGTCCCGTTCCTCGGCTACACGTCGTCGGAGACGCACGAGGGCATGTCGTGGGCTCTTGAGGGCTATCTCAACGACTACGGCATCGCGGAAATGGGCCGGAAGCTCTACAAGAAGACCGGCGAGAAGCATTACAAGGAGGAGTCGGAGTATTTCCTGAACCGTGCCCGTGACTACGTCAACATGTTCGACGACAAGGCGGCCGAGGGGAGTTCGAGCCCGGGCTTCTTCCAGGGCAAGGACAAGGACGGCAACTGGCGTGTGAAGTCGGCCGACTTCGACCCGGCGATCTGGGGCTACGACTACACGGAGACCAACGCCTGGGGCTACGCGTTCACCGCCGTCCAGGACAGCCGCGGCCTCGCCAATCTGTACGGCGGCCGTAGCGGACTCGCCAAGAAGCTCGACACGTTCTTCGCCACTCCGGAGACCGGCTCCGCCGCTGTCGCCGGCTCGTACGGCGGTGTCATTCACGAGATGACCGAGGCGCGTGACGTGCGGATGGGCATGTACGGCCACTCGAACCAGGTCGCGCACCATGTCACGTACATGTACGACGCGGCGGGTCAGCCGTGGAAGACGCAGGAGAAGGTCCGCGAGGTCATGTCGCGGCTCTACACCGGCAGCGGGATCGGGCAGGGCTACCACGGCGACGAGGACAACGGCGAGCAGTCGGCCTGGTACCTGTTCTCCTCGCTGGGCTTCTACCCGCTCGTCATGGGCAGCGGTGAATACGCCATCGGTTCCCCGCAGTTCACGAAGATGACGCTGCACCTGGACGGCGGGAAGGACCTCGTCGTCAAGGCGCCGAAGAACAGCGCGAAGAACATCTACGTGCAGGGCGTGAAGGTCAACGGCCGTACGTGGACGAAGACTTCGCTGCCGCATTCGGCGATCGCGAAGGGCGGCGTCATCGAGTTCGCGATGGGCGACAAGCCGTCGAAGTGGGGCACGGGTGCGGACGCCGCGCCGACGTCGATCACGAACGACGACAAGGTGCCCTCGCCGCGCAAGGACGCGATCACCGGATCGGGCCCGCTCTTCGACAACTCCTCGGCCACATCGGCGAGTTCGGAGTCGGTGGAGCTGCCGGTCGGGACGGACGGCGCGAAGGCGGTCCAGTACACGCTGACCTCCGAGGACAAGGCGAAGGCCCCGACGGGCTGGCGCCTTGAGGCCTCGGACGACGCGAAGGACTGGAAGACGGTGGACACCCGCTCAGGCGAGTCCTTCGACTGGGACAAGCAGACACGGGTGTTCTCCGTGCCGTCCCCGGCGGCGCACAAGCACTACCGGCTCGTGTTCACCGGCGGGGCGGCGACGGTGGCGGAGGTGGAGCTGCTGTCGTGACACGTTCCCGGGTGGCGTGCCGCACGCGGCGCGTCACCCGGGGCAGTCGCCGCCGTACGTCCGGTACAGCGACAGCTTGCGGTCGTGACGTACGGGAGGGAACTCCACGACCGGCACCGGCTTGCACACCGACCATCTGTTGTGGGTGTCCTGGCCCGCGAAGCCGTACGTTCCGGTCGCCCCCTGGAACATGTTCACGCTGTTGACGGTGGGCTGCGACAGGGTCGTGTAGAGCTCCTGGCTCGTCGGCAGTTTCTCGCCCTTGCCCTTGCCCCTGTTCATGTCGGCGAAGGTGCGCTTCATCGCCTCGGTGAGCAGATGGAGACCGTCGTAGTACGAAGCCGCGTAGCCGTCGGCCAGGGGCTTGTCGCCGAGCGTGTGCGCGGTCCTGAGCGTGTTGAAGCGGTCGAGGAAGTCGTCGACGCCGGCGGGCCGGTCGGCGGCGCCCCGCTTCTCCCAGCGCGGGTCGAAGGACGCGGCGTCGACGATCGTGGCGTTCGCCTTCTTCAGGTCCCGCTCGACCTCCGGCCTGGTGAGCGTGGGCTCAAGGCCGATGCCGGACTTCAGGATGCGCAGGGGGCCGCCTTGGTTGCAGCTTCCCGCGTCGGAGAGGGCGTCGATGAAGCCCGGGAGGTCCTGGTCGCGGCCCGCGAAGAAGACCGTGTCCGTGGGCTCGCGGCCGCCGCAGATCTTGTTGATCGCGTCGACGAAGAGGCCCGGTTCGCCCTCGTCGCTGCCGGAGGACCCGGTGAAGAGGGACCGGTTGGTCCGGAGGCCGTAGGTCTTGCCGAAGCGGTTCTCGAGGGTGCTCGTCAGGTCTTCCGATTACACGTCGCCCGAGTGCCGGTCGAGCAGCAGCAGCCCCTTCTTCCTGCCCTGCGGGTAGGTGTCGAGGTAGTGCTTCAGGGCGTTCGCGAACTCCTTGTCGTCCGGCGAGGTCTTGAAGAAGTACGGGAAGTTCATCGACGAGGCGTTGATCACCGGGCCCACCGTGGGGATCTTGCGTGCGCTCAGTTCGCCGAGGGCCGCTTTGGTGTCCGTCTGGCTGCTCGGTATGCCCGTGACGCCGACGAGCGGGTGCTTGTCGTCGGCGGCCAGCGAGCCCAGCTTGTCGACCACGGGACGCCATTGGTCGAGCTGCCGGCCGACCGGTGCGAGCATCAGCTGGACCTGCGGGCCGCCCGACCCGGCGTTCGCCTCCTTGAGCGCGGCGAGGGAGCCCGCGAGCGCGCGGCGGATCATGTCGCTGGTCATCGCGCTCCTGTCGCCCGAGGTGAAGGCCATCATGAGGCCGACACGGACGTAGGGGGTGCCGCTCTCCGAGGCGACCCGGTCGTTCTCCTTGGCGATGGCGTCGAGGAGCGTGCCGATGTCGTCGTCCGCCTCGAAGGACTGTGTGGTCACGCCGATGCACTGGCCGTGGATGTCGCTCAGCCCGTCGTCGCACCTGCGCATGAGTTTCGAGCCGCCGTAGATCCCGCCCGCCACGAGCGCGAGGACGACCACCGCGGCGACGCACCAGTCCAGCGGCCCCCACTCCCTGATCCTGCTGCCGAACATCAGCCTCCCTCCCCGGAGTTGGTGCCCCCGGTCACGGGCAGTTCCTGTCTCTTGCGGGCGGCCGTCGGCCAGTCGCGGGCCGCCTGGCCGAGGGCCGCGTACCAGGTGGGGTGGCGGCGCGCGAGGAAGCCGAGCTCCTCGCCGACGGCCTTGCACATCCGGTCGGCGTCCGGGTCGAGCGCGGCGTCGGCGTACGGCTCGGAGAGGTACCACAGGGCGTGCAGCAGGCGGTTGATGCTGCGGCCCGAGGGGTCGAGGCGCGCGTAGCGGGCCGCGTGCTCGCCGTCGGCGATCTCGACGCGCTGGTCGCGCCAGGTGTCATCGGTGGGCGGTACGGGCGCGGACGCGCAGCGCTGGAGGCACAACAGCCAGTGCTCGACGCTCTGTTCGGCCTCCTCCGCGTCGAACTCGTCGGCGAGCATCGCGACGACCTGCCCCGGGTTCCCGGCGGCGAGGTTGTGGCGCAGGGCGTCGGCCTCCTCGGTCTCGGCGCGCTGGACGTGGTGGAGGTGGAGGAAGGCGTGCACGGAGCGCCAGCTGTGCGGTTCGTCGCCCGGCGGCAGGGTGCGCCGCGCCTCGTGGACGAGGAGTGTGCGCAGCAGTCCGCTGGTGACCAAGGGGCTGTCGGCGTCGGGGAGTTCCTGCCACTTGCGCTCGACGAGGTACTGCGCGGCGGCCGTGGCGGGCAGTTGCTCGGGGCCGACGAGGCCGAGGTCCTGGGCGAGCGCCTCGGCCGCCTTGGTGTCCCTGGCGAGGCAGAGCTTGATGAGGCGGTCGCGCTGTCTGCGGTCGGGCAGCAGGTCCCGCAGCAGCACCTCGGTGACGGCTCGGCCGCCCTCGACGCGCAGGTCGAGCAGGTCGCGCGGGGCGACGGCCCGGTTCTGCTTGGCGGTCTCGACGGCGGCGTCGGCCAGCACGGTGCTGGCCGAGGGGTGGCCCCCGGTGAGCGCGTGCAGCGCGGAGGCGAGGTGCGGGTGGAGCAGGCGTGAGGACGCCCGGTCGAGCATGGAGAGAATGTCGTCCCTGGTCAGCGGGGTGAGCGGGAGGACGAGGAGGCCTTCGGACGGCTCGTGTCCCGTCCGCCTCCACAGGGTGGCGGCGTGTCCGGAGCGTCTGACGCCGCCGGGCGGCAGCAGGTCGACGAGTTGCCGGCGCACGGCGTGCGGCGCGTCCTCCGTCGGCAGGTCGCCGAGGCGGGTGGCGATGACGACGGTCCGGTCGTCGTACTTGCGCTCCCCCAGGGCCCGCTGTTCCAGGAGGAGTTCGAGGAAGCGGGAGCCCGCGGGGGTGTGCGCCTCGTCGAGCAGGATCAGCGGCCAGGGCTCGCGGTTGAGCCGGCGCAGCACACCGTGCGAGTGGGCCGTCTCCTCCAGGAAGGCGGCGGTCAGGGCCTGTTCGGCCGCGTGGAGGTAGTCGCCGCCGCGGTGGAAGCGGCGGGACAGCAGCCACAGCGGATCCTCCACGGCGATGGTGCCGTCGGGGGTGGTGTGCCGCTTGCGGAACCAGGAGCGGGCGGGCTCCAGGGGCATCCTGGCGCCGAGCTGGCGCAGCAGGGCGGCGGTGACGGGCTGTGTTCCGTCCGGGTCGTCGGGGTCGCCGTCGCGGGCGGCGGCCTCGCTGAGCGAGGTCTCGACCTGCGTGGCCCAGTCGCGGGCGACCTCGCGCTCGGTGCCGCGGGCGAGGCCGCTCGCCAGGAGCATCCGGGCGTGCCTGCGGCAGAGCTCGTCGCGCTCGTCCGTCTGCCCTTGGCGCCAGCCGGACACGGCGAACAGGGCGGGCATCAGCGTCCGGTAGGTGCCGTACGTGGGGGTGAGCGCGCACACGAGGCGCTCCAGGATCTCGGCGGGCGACGCGGCGGGCTGCGGCGGCACGCTGCCCTCGGGGACCTCTTCGGCGAGGCCTGCGGCGGGAGAGCCCGGCACGACGGCGCGCACGTGGGCGAGCGGGAGGCGGCCCCGGTAGCCGCGGGCGAGGGCGTCGAGGAGGGCGCTGCGTCCGGAGCCGTGCTCGCCGGTGAGCAGCACGATCGGCACGTCGGATCCGAACTCCCGCTTGGCGCGGGCGCGTTCGTGGAAGGCGAGCCCGGTCAGCGAGGGGACGAGCGATCCCACCAGGGGTTCGCGCCCGTACAGAAAGGGCGCTCTGGGCCTGGCCATCTTCGGCTGTCCTGCTTCCCTAGGGATCGTCAACTTCTGCGTGAACCCTAGAACTTACCGGTGGCGCCGACCTGTTGCCAGATGGACCGCAAAGGCTGCCGGGACCTTCACGGTTGCGGATAAATCTCCAGCTCGGCCCCCTCGGGCAGCTGCTCGACGCCCTGGACGGCGCCGCCCGGGTAGGCGATCCGGACGCGGCGCAGCGACGTGATCCCCTTCAGCGGGGCGAGGTCGATGTCGCCGCCCTGCGTCACATGCAACTCCTCAAGTCCGGTGAGGCGGCGGGACATGCGGCGCAGTTGCAGCGGGGTGCCCTGCTGGGCGTAGACGAAGAGCTTGGTCAGTTGCGGGATCTGGCTGGCCGGGTTGAAGAGGAGCGTGCTGAGCTGTTCGGCCGAGAGGTACAGCGTGCGCAGCTGCGGCAGGCGGCCGAGGAGCCCGCCCCAGTCGTCGGGGAGCAGCCGGCTGCTGGCGTCCTGGAGGCGCAGTTCCTCCAGCGCGACGCACCGGGTGATGTCGGCGAGGTCGGAGGTCCCCGGCGGCAGCGACAGCGTCTTGAGCCGGCCGGGCCTGGGCAGTTCGGCTACGCCGCGCCACGGGACGCCCGCGCCGATGTGCAGGGCTTCGAGCCGCGCGCACTGGTCGAGCTGTTCCAGCGGCTCGAACTGCGGGACGTTCTCCAGGACGAGGCTGCGCAGCTTCGGGAGCCGGGTGAGCGGTTCCGGGTCCTTGACGTTGCGGCAGCCCTGGAGAGTGAGGCTCTCCAGGTGCTGGAAGTCGTGGAGGAGGGAGAGGTCGTCGATCTGCAACGCGCCGCGCAGCCGCAGCTCGCGCAGGTGCTCCGGGGACAGGGCGGCGCGTACGGCGCCGGGTTCGAAGTCACCGTGGATACCGACGCGTTCGCAGCCCGGCAGGCGTGACAGGGCGTCGAGTTCGGCGCGCGAACGGACGGTGACGGGCTCGCCGGGCGCGGCTTCGAGGAGCGGCGCGATGATCTCGCGGGCGTACGTCTCGGTGTCGAAGCGGTCCCAGTGGCCGAGGAGCTGGGCGCGCACGGTGGACTGCGAGGTGGTGAGGAACTCGCGCAGGCGCGGGATGGCCGCGTCGCCGCCGATCTGGCAGATGGCGTGCGCGGTCGCCAGCTCGGCGTCCCCTTCGAGTTCGTCGGCCCTCGGGAGGAGCCCGAGGAGCAGCGGCCCGGTACGCGCGAGGACGCGCGCCTGACGCAGGCTGCGCGGCGGGAGCATGCTCGCGGCCTCGGTCTCGATGGTCTGGCGCACGGCGGGTTCGAGCCGGGTGGCCTGTTCGAGTGAGGCGAGGGCCAGGAGGCGGATCCGGGCCTGGACGGTCACGTCCTTCTCGCGCTTGCCGCGGTCGCTGAGGCGCATCAGCAGGTCGGCCCGCCCTTTGTGATCGGCTTGCGCGACAGCCATCTGCACCACGTCCTCCCACTGGTCCATGTGAGCGTGTCTCACCAGCATGCCGAAGTCACGGTCCTCAAGAACAGCCTTGGCACCCAGGTAGTCCTGAAACGTACGATGAATGAAGTCCACGGCGCCCGGCGCGGGCTCGCGGAGCAGCCCGGAGCGCTCCAGAAGATACTCCAGCGCGCGCTCGGGCCCGCCGAGCCGCTCCAGGCTCGGGACGTGCGGCTGGAGCCGGAGCAGCTCGTGGATGGCGTCGGTGCGCTCCATCTGGGCGTCGCCGTTGCGGATCAGCCGGTACGCGAGCCGCTTGAGCGGTTCGGTCGCGGATTCCTCGTCGAGCCGGGGCCGGTCGTCGCCCCGCTGGTACACGTCGCGCTCCACGTCGCGCCGCTCAAGGAGCATGGACAGGGCGGCCCGGTAGAGGGAGGCCCGGCCCTGCGGCAGAAATCCGCGGCGTTCGCGGTGCAGGGCGCAGATGAGGCTGCACATCAGGGGGTTGGTGGCGAGGCGGCCGAGTTCTGGGTTGGAGCGCAGCGACTCGACGAGCTCCTGGACAAGTCGCTCGCGCGCAGCCTCTTCTTCTTCGCTCGGGCCGTCCCCTTGTCGCGCACCCTCTCTTTGGCGCGCGAACGCCGCGATGTGCCAGCGCTCGATGAAGAGACGCAGGTCGGTGTGGCTGAGCGGGTTGAGGCTCAGCTCGTGGAAGCCGTCGCTGCGCAGCCAGCCCGGTTCGAGCGCGGAGGGCCGGGTGGTGCACAGCCAGAGATTGCCGGGGAAATCGCGCACGAGGTCGCGCAGCCATTGGCGGGCGCGCCGCCGGTCGGCCTTGGGGATCTCGTCGAGGCCGTCGATGAGCAGCACCGCCCGGCCGTTCCTGAGGACGCGGACGGCCCAGCCGTCGGGTTCGCTGCCGCTGAGAGCGCAGCGCGTCCACTCCAGGAACTGCTCGGGCAGCGGGAGTTCCGACCCTTGGCGGGCGAGGACGCGCAACGGCAGCACGAACGGGACCCGTCCGATCAGCTGCGGCAGCGTGACGGGCACGGACTCCTGGCGCGCGGTGGTCAGGGCGAGCCATTGCAGAAGCGTCGTCTTGCCGGTGCCCGCGAGGCCGTGCAGCAGGACCTTGCCGTGCGCGGCGAGCGCGCTCTCGACGCTCTCCTCGGGCACGGTCTCGTAGTCGCCGTCCTCCTCCGCGACCGCCAGCGGGACGGCGGTGGGGCTCAAGTAGGCCTCGTCGAGCGGCCATTCCGGGCCCGCGGGGTCCCGCAGGTCGACGCCGACGATGGTGAGTTTCCCGTGCCGCCCGACGATGTACTGGGCGTAGTCCTCTTCGAAGCGGAGGTCGGCGGCCCGATGGTCCTCGCCGATGAGGATCCGCACCATGCCGTCCAACGTCTCCTTCTGCTCACGGAGTTGGCGGGAGTTCGACAGCTGGGCGCGGGCCTCGAAGCCGGGCCGCTCGGTGAAGAACCGCACGATGTGCACGCAGGCCGTGACGAGCAGCGCGTCGTGGAAGCGGGCCGCGTCCGCGGTGAGCAGGCCCTTGATGTCCCGCTCCGCCGCCGTGGACAGCGTGACGGCCAACTCCTCGGGCCCGAGCAGCACCAAGTCGACGTCGTTCATGTCGAGTTGACCGAGCGCGAAGAGCGTACGGGTGAGGGCCTGCCCCACCGCGTCGTGCTCGTCATCGGGCAGCCTGGCCTCGTGCGGCGGCACGGCCCGCACGGCGCGGCGCACCAGCTCCCGGGACAGGCGGTGCATGTCGTCACGGCTGAGAGCGGGATGATCGCCGACGAACGACAGCAACGACCGTACGCGGACGGGCTTTTCACCGGGGAACTCGGCGCCCGCCACCTTCGCCGGGGGCAGCACGAACCGCTTCAGCAGCGGCACCACCACCGAGGACGCGAGCTTCAGCCCCATTGCGCCCAGTTCCACCGCTCACCCCCGTCGCCCACGTGCCTTCCACCATACGTCCACGAGGCGGCGGAACCAGATCTCCGAACTCGCACCACACCACCTTGCCGGGGTCCCGCTCCCCCACACCCCACTTGTCCGCGAGCGCCTCCACGAGGATCAGCCCGCGGCCACCCTCGTCCGGCCTCACCGTGCGCGGCACACCGTTGCCGCTGTCGTGGACCTCGACGCGGAGCGCGTCCGCGCAGGGCAGCAGCCTCAACAGGTAGCCGCGGCCGGGCGGGACGCCGTGCAGCAGCGCGTTGGTGGCGAGTTCGCTGACGCAGAGCACGATGTCGTGCGCGCGGTCGCCCCGCACGCCCCAGTCGGCGAGCGCGGCGCGGGTGAACTCGCGGACGGCGGGGACGGATTGGCGTTCGCGGCGGTAGAAGCGCTCGCGGGGTTCCTGGTTCACAAGTGGAATGTCGCGGAGAGTGATTGACTGGCAACAGTCAATTAACCCCGACAGATTTTTTGTCGGGGTTCGAGTGGGGTCAAGACGGAACGGGGGCGGGGAGATTGCCCGTCATGAGCCCTGCGCAACATCCGCCGAGGAATCCGTCGGCGATGAGGCTGGTCGCCGACCTCGTCGCCCTCTTCCGTAAGGCCGCCGGCTACACGCAGGCGGCGCTCGCGGACCGGCTGATAGTGGCCGAGTCGACGATCGCGGCGATCGAGCAGGCGCGCCGCCCACTCGTCCCGAAACTGGCGGCGTCGATGGACCAACTCCTGGAAACGAAGGGGGCGTTGGCGGCGGCGGTGGCGGCGATGCCGGAGGTGGACCAGTTTCCGTTGTGGGCGGAGTCGTATATCCAGCACGAGCGGGAGGCCATCGCACTGTCGTGGTACGACGCGCTGGTCGTGCCCGGCATCCTCCAGACCGCGGAGTACGCCCGGACGCTGCTGGGGCAGCGAGTTCCCGCGTACAGCGACGACGAGGTCGAGACGAAGACGGCGGCCCGCGTCGACCGCCAGACGATCCTGCACCGCAAGGTGCCGCCGACGATGAGCTTCGTGGTGTGGGAGCCCGCACTGAAGATGGCGTTCGCCGAACCGCTGGTGCGTGCAGCGCAGTTGAGATTCCTGCGCGAGTGCGCGGACATCCCGGGGCTGTCGCTCCAGGTGCTGCCGCTGGACGCGCCGGAGAACTCCGGGTCGGCAGGGCCTTTTACCCTCCTGGAGACCCCGGACCATCAGCATCTCGCCTACACCGAGTCCCAGCGCGGCAGTCAATGGGTCTCCGACGCCCACGCCGTGTCCTCGCTGGCACACAAATATGCGATGCTGCGATCTCAGGCCCTCACCCCCAAAGCCACCCAGGGCCTGCTGGATCGCCTCCTAGGAGAGCCATGATCACCGGACTGCACTGGTTCAAGTCGAGTTACAGCAGCGACGAAGGTGGCGCCTGCCTAGAAGTCGCCTACGACTGGCGGAAGTCGAGCTACAGCAGTGATGAAGGCGGCCAGTGCGTCGAGATCGCCGCCCACCCCACCGCCATCCACGTCCGCGACTCCAAGAACGCCGACCGCGGCCCCCACTTCACGGTCACGCCGGAGGCCTGGGCCTCGTTCCTGCGCGGCCGTCACGCCTGACGGTAGTGGAAGCGGCAAGCCACGACATGGATCACGTCGTCCTCGTCGAGGCGATACACCAGCCGGTGTTCGGAGTTGATGCGCCGCGACCAGTATCCGGCGAGGTCGTTCCTGAGGGGTTCGGGCTTGCCGATCCCCTCGTGACCACCCCGGTCGATGTCGGCGATCAGCTGGTTGATCCGCTTCATTAGCTTGCGGTCGTTCGCCTGCCACCACAGGTAGTCGTTCCAGCCGTCGTCGAGAAAAAGGACCTTCACGCCGCACCCTGGTCGGATTCGCCGTCCGCGTCGAGCAGCTCTCGGGCCGTCCCGCCGCCCGACCGATCCTGCTCGATCGACCGGCGCAGGCGCTCCGCCATCGCGGGCGACCGCAGCAGATAGTCGGTCTCCTTGAGCGCCTCGTACTCGGCCAGCGACACGATGACCATCGGCTCGTGCCCGGCCCGGGTGATCACCAGCTCCTCGGCGTCGTTCTCGACCGCGTCGAGCGCATCGGCGATGCCCGAGCGCAGTTCCGTGACACTCATCGTCTTCATGACGTACAGAATAACGTACAGAGCCGACGCGCGTGTGGAACATTTCCCGGCCATGCTCGCCGGGGGTTGCCACCAACTCCTCGCGGTGCAACGTTGATTACATGATTACAGCCGAACAGCACGAGAAGTTGCGCGGCTGGTTCGCCGGCCGGTTGCCGGACGGGCTCTTCGAGGGGCCCGTCGACATCACCGTGGACCGTGAGGAGATCACCCTCGTCGGGTCCATCGCCGAGCCACAGCTCGCCAAGGACGCCTCCGACGCGGAGCGGGCCGCCGCCGTCGAAGGCCGCATCCAGGAGTTCCGGGAGCGTACGCGCGACGAACGCGTAGGGGTCGCGCGGGAAGCCGAGCACAGGTTCGGCAAGAAGGTGTCGTGGGGCGTGCGCTGCGGCGCCGAGCAGGCCCTGTTCACGCACGTGTCCGCCCCGGTCATGACCCGCCTGCGCCAGCCCGAGCGGCAGGTGCTCGACACCCTGGTCGCCGGGGGCGTGGCCCGCAGCCGCAGCGACGCGCTCGGGTGGTGCGTACGGCTCGTGCAGCGCAACGCGGAGGACTGGCTGAGCGAGCTGAGCGAGTCCCTCGAGCAGGTGCGGCGCGTGCGCGCGCAGGGCCCCGACGCGTGAATGGCGAAGGGCCGCGACCCCACCGGGGATCGCGGCCCAACTGCCTTACTGCCGGACCTGCTTACTCGCTGATCAGGCTGCGCAGCACGTACTGCAGGATGCCGCCGTTGCGGTAGTAGTCCGCCTCACCGGGGGTGTCGATGCGGACGACCGCGTCGAACTCGACGCCGGTGTCGGTGGTGACCTTCACCGTGGACGGCGTGGTGCCGTTGTTGAGCTCGGTGACGCCGGAGATCGAGAAGGACTCCTCGCCGGTCAGGCCCAGCGTGTCGGCCGACTGGCCCTCCGGGAACTGGAGCGGCAGGACGCCCATGCCGATGAGGTTCGAGCGGTGGATGCGCTCGTACGACTCGGTGATGACGGCCTTGACGCCGAGGAGCGCGGTGCCCTTGGCGGCCCAGTCGCGGGACGAACCGGAGCCGTACTCCTTGCCGCCCAGGATGACGAGCGGGGTGCCCTCGGCCTGGTAGTTCTGCGAGGCGTCGTAGATGAAGGAGACGGGGGCGTCGTCCTTCGTGAAGTCGCGGGTGTAGCCGCCCTCGGTGCCCGGCGCGATCTGGTTGCGCAGGCGGATGTTGGCGAACGTGCCACGGATCATGATCTCGTGGTTGCCGCGACGCGAGCCGTACGAGTTGAAGTCGCGGCGCTCGACGCCGTGCTCCGACAGGTACTTGCCGGCCGGGGTGTCGGCCTTGATCGCACCGGCCGGGGAGATGTGGTCGGTGGTGACCGAGTCCCCGAGCTTCGCGAGGACGCGGGCGTTCGCGATGTCCTGAACCGGGGCCGGCTCCATCTGCATGCCCTCGAAGTACGGGGGCTTGCGGACGTAGGTCGACTCGTCGTCCCACTCGAAGGTGTTGCCGGTCGGGACCGACAGCGCCTGCCACTGGGCGTCGCCCGCGAAGACGTCCTCGTAGGACTTCGAGAACATGTCCTCGCCGATGGAGTTGGCGACGACGTCGTTGACCTCGGCCTCCGTCGGCCAGATGTCGGCCAGGTAGACCGGCTTGCCATCCTGGTCGACGCCGAGGGCGTCCTTGGTGATGTTGACCTTCATCGAACCGGCGATGGCGTACGCGACGACCAGCGGCGGGGACGCCAGGTAGTTCATCTTGACGTCGGGGTTGATGCGGCCCTCGAAGTTCCGGTTGCCGGAGAGGACGGACGTCACGGCCAGGTCGTGGTCGTTGACGGCCTTCGAGACCTCGTCGGGCAGCGGGCCCGAGTTGCCGATGCAGGTGGTGCAGCCGTAGCCGACGAGGTTGAAGCCGACCTTGTCGAGGTACGGGGTGAGACCCGACTTGTCGAAGTAGTCGGTGACGACCTTCGAGCCCGGGGCGAGCGTGGTCTTGACCCACGGCTTGCGGGTCAGGCCCTTCTCGACGGCCTTCTTCGCGACGAGGGCCGCGGCCACCATCACGTACGGGTTCGAGGTGTTGGTGCAGGAGGTGATCGCGGCGACGGTGACGGCGCCGTGGTCCAGCTCGTACGTCGAGCCGTCGGGGGCGGTCACGGTGACCGGGTTCGACGGGACGCCGTTGGAGACGGCCGGGGCGTCGGAGGCCGGGAAGGACTCCTTGCCCGCCTCGGAGTCGTCCGAGACGTAGTTGCGCACGTCCTGCTTGAACTGCTCGGCGGCGTTCGCGAGGACGATGCGGTCCTGCGGGCGCTTCGGACCGGCGATCGACGGGACGACCGTGGAGAGGTCGAGCTCCAGCTTCTCGGAGAAGTCGGGCTCGGCGGCCGGGTCGAGCCAGAGGCCCTGCTCCTTGGCGTACGCCTCGACGAGCGCGACCTGCTGGGCGTCGCGGCCGGTCAGACGCAGGTAGTTCAGCGTCTCGTCGTCGATCGGGAAGATCGCGGCGGTGGAGCCGAACTCAGGCGACATGTTGCCGATGGTGGCGCGGTTGGCGAGCGACGTGGCGGCCACACCCTCGCCGTAGAACTCGACGAACTTGCCGACGACGCCGTGCTTGCGCAGCATCTCGGTGATCGTGAGCACGAGGTCGGTGGCGGTCGTGCCGGCCGGCAGCTCGCCGGTCAGCTTGAAGCCGACGACGCGCGGGATGAGCATCGAGACCGGCTGGCCGAGCATCGCGGCCTCGGCCTCGATGCCGCCGACGCCCCAGCCGAGGACGCCCAGGCCGTTGACCATCGTGGTGTGCGAGTCCGTGCCGACCAGGGTGTCGGGGTAGGCCTGGCCACCCCGGACCATGACCGTACGGGCCAGCTTCTCGATGTTGACCTGGTGGACGATGCCGGTGCCCGGGGGGACGACCTTGAAGTCGTCGAACGCGGTCTGGCCCCAGCGCAGGAACTGGTAGCGCTCCTTGTTGCGGCCGTACTCCAGGTCCACGTTCTGCTTGAACGCGTCCGAGGTGCCGAACTTGTCGGCGATGACGGAGTGGTCGATGACCATCTCGGCCGGGGACAGCGGGTTGATCTTCGCCGGGTCGCCGCCGAGGGCCTTCACGGCCTCACGCATGGTGGCGAGGTCCACGACGCAGGGGACGCCGGTGAAGTCCTGCATGATCACGCGGGCCGGCGTGAACTGGATCTCCTGGGCGGGCTGAGCCTGGGAGTCCCAGTTGCCGAGCGCACGGATGTGGTCGGCGGTGATGTTCGCGCCGTCCTCGGTGCGGAGCAGGTTCTCCAGAAGGACCTTCAGGCTGTAGGGCAGGCGGGCCGAGCCCTCAACCTTGTCCAGCTTGAAGATCTCGTACGACTCGTCGCCCACGCGCAGCGTGCTGCGGGCGTCGAAGCTGTTCGCCGACACGACAGTCTCCTTCATATAAGTGCGCGTTCCACCGCATCCTGCCGCCACGCCGACTCGACGATCCTCTAAGGTAAGGCTAAGTTAGGTAACCCTTACCGTCCGACCCTCGATACCGTGCGGCCTCGGTGCGCCTCGGTAGATATCTCGATGTCGAGATAACTCTAATACATCACCCGGTGGTGCCATCAAGCGGTGCCGCCGAGCCCACGCCTGGGCGCGTACCCGCACCCCGCACCCTTCATCGTCGTACGGGCCGCGAACCTCGGCGACTCGTCACCCCCTGATACACCCGCGAACGCCGGCGGTCACCCATGGGCGCCCCACGAGATGCAACATCTCATATCTGAGATAACCTGCCGCCATGGCAGACGACTACCTCGAACGCATCGGCAAGCTCATCCGCGACGCCCGCCAGCACCGGGGCTGGACGCAGTCGCAGCTCGCGGAGGCGCTCAATACCAGCCAGAGCGCGGTGAACCGCATCGAGCGCGGGAATCAAAACATCAGCCTTGAGATGATCGCTCGAATTGGCGAAGCCCTCGACAGTGAAATCGTCTCCCTCGGGTACGCGGGACCGATGCATCTGCGCGTGGTCGGCGGACGCCGGCTGTCGGGTTCGATCGAAGTGAAGACGAGCAAGAACGCGTGCGTGGCGCTGCTGTGCGCCTCGCTGCTCAACAAGGGCCGCACCGTGCTGCGCCGGGTCGCCCGCATCGAGGAGGTGTACCGCCTTCTGGAGGTACTCGGCTCGATCGGCGTCCGCGCCCGCTGGATCAACGACGGCGCGGACCTGGAGATCGTGCCGCCCGCCGAGCTCGACATGAACGCCATCGACGCGGACGCCGCGCGCCGCACCCGGTCGATCATCATGTTCCTCGGCCCGCTGCTGCACCGCATGGACCGCTTCAAGCTGCCCTACGCGGGCGGCTGCGACCTCGGCACCCGCACGATCGAGCCGCACATGATCGCGCTGCGCCGCTTCGGTCTCGACATCACGGCGACCGAGGGCCTCTACCACGCGGAGGTGCAGCCGGACATCGCGCCGGACCGCCCCATCGTGCTGACCGAGCGCGGCGACACCGTGACGGAGAACGCGCTGCTCGCCGCCGCCCGCGCCGACGGCACGACGATCATCCGCAACGCCTCCTCCAACTACATGGTCCAGGACCTGTGCTTCTTCCTGGAGGCGCTGGGCGTCGAGGTCGAGGGCGTCGGCACGACCACGCTCACCGTGCACGGCGTGCCGCACATCGACGTCGACGTGGACTACTCGCCGTCCGAGGACCCGGTCGAGGCGATGAGCCTGCTGACCGCGGCCGTCGTCACGCAGTCCGAACTCACGGTCAAGCGCGTGCCGGTCGAGTTCCTGGAGATCGAGCTGGCGGTCCTGGAGGAGATGGGCCTCGACCACGACCGCTCCGCGGAGTACCCCGCCGACAACGGGCGCACGCGGCTCATCGACCTGACGGTCCGCCCGTCGAAGCTCGAAGCCCCCATCGACAAGATCCACCCGATGCCGTTCCCCGGCCTGAACATCGACAACGTGCCGTTCTTCGCGGCGATCGCGGCGTCGGCCCAGGGCAAGACCCTCATCCACGACTGGGTCTACGACAACCGGGCGATCTACCTGACGGACCTGAACCGCCTGGGCGGCCGCCTCCAACTCCTCGACCCGCACCGGGTGTTGGTCGAGGGCCCGACCCGCTGGCGCGCCGCCGAGATGATGTGCCCGCCGGCCCTGCGCCCCGCCGTGGTCGTGCTCCTCGCGATGATGGCGGCGGAGGGTACGTCGGTGCTGCGCAACGTGTACGTCATCAACCGCGGCTACGAGGACCTGGCGGAGCGGCTCAACTCCGTCGGCGCCCAGATCGAGACGTTCCGGGACATCTGAGCCACTCAAGCCCCTGCGCCTCAATCGCCGGCGGGGCTTGAGTGGGCGAACTCGCGGATCGCCGCCGCCAAGGCACGTGGCTGGTCCAAGGGGATCAGCGTGCCGCAGTCGTCCAGTTCCAGGAGGCGGCCCTGCGGGAGCAGGTCCGCCAGGCGGCGGCCGTGGGCGAGGGGCATCATGCGGTCTTGTTTGCCCCAGACGACCAGGGCCGGGCGGTCGTAGGTGCGCAGCGCTTCCGCCGCTTCCAGCATCTCCGTCTTCACCCCGGAGCGGAGGTAGTGGAGCAGCAGCTTCCGTGCCGCCGGGTCCTTGCGCAGCGGTTCGATCCAGCCGTCGATGAGCTCGTGCGGGACCGGGCGCTGCGACATCACCGCGTACCCCGTGCCGGGCATGCGGCGCAAGGGGCGGACGGACAGGGTGCGCACCAGCAGCGTGATGCCGCCGGGGATCCGGGACATGACCTCCAGGAGCTTGCCCGCGGGCCCCGGCGGATAGTTGTCGAAGGCCTCGCAGCCCGCGATGACCATGCGGCCGACCCGGTCGGGCCGTTCCGCGGCGAGCTGCTGGAGGCGGCCCGCGTCGTTCTCCACGAACACCGTGTCGTCGCCCAGCTTGAGCGCGTCGGCGAACTCGCCGATGAGCAGCGCCACGGAGTGCGGCGTGATCCGGGCGCCGGGGCGCACGGGCACGCGGTTGCTCCCGTACGGGAGGGTGGGCACGATGCACCGTACGGACGTGCCCAGTTCGTCGACGACGTGCCGCCACACCGTGCCGTCCTGGGCGAGCCCGTGGAGAAGGACGACGGTCGTGCCGTCGCCCCCCGTGTCCTCGTACGCGATCGGGCCCACGGAGAGGTCCACCGAGAGTTCCGTCTTCTGCGTCATGCGGCCGAGCCTAGGCTCCCGCCGGGCTCAGGGCAGGACCGCGACGCCGTCCAGTTCCAGCATGGCCTGTTCGTCCCACAGGCGGGTCACTCCGATCACGGCCATCGCCGGGTAGTCGCGGCCCGCCAACTCGCGCCAGATCCGGCCGAGTTCGCGGGCGTGCTCCCGGTAGTCCGCCACGTCCGTGGCGTAGACCGTGACGCGCGCCAGGTGCTCCGGGGTGCCGCCGGAGGCGCGCAGGGCGGTGAGCAGGTTCGTCAGGGCGCGGGTGAACTGTGCGGGGAGGGTGTCGCCCACGATCTTGCCGTCGGCGTCCAGGGACGTCTGGCCCGCGAGCATCACCAGGCGGCCGCCCGTCGCGACGACGGCGTGGGAGAAGCCGGTGGGCGGGGAGAGTTCGGGCGGGTTGACCCGGTCGATGCCTTCGCTCACTGCGCCGCCTCCTTGTACAACTCGCGGGCGATGATGGCCCGTTGGACCTCTGATGCCCCTTCGTAGATGCGGGGTGCCCGGACCTCCCGGTACAGGTGCTCAAGGACGTGCCCGCGGCGCAGTGCCCGCGCGCCGTGCAACTGGACTGCTGTGTCGACGACTTGCTGGGCCGCTTCCGTGGCGATGAGCTTCGCGGCGGCGGCGCGGCGCGGGACATCCGGGGCACCCTCGTCGTACGCGGACGCCGCCGCGTAGACCATGAGGCGCGCGGACTCGACCCGGACCGACATGTCGGCGACCTGGTGCGCGACGGTCTGGAGTTCCTTCAACGGGGCGCCGAACGCCTCCCGTTCACCGGTGTGCGTGAGCGTCGCGTCGAGCGCCGCCTGCGCCATGCCGACGGCGAACGCGCCGACGCTGGGCCGGAACAGGTTCAGCGTGCCCATCGCGACGCGGAACCCGACGTCGACCTCTCCGAGCACGTCGTCGCGGGTGACCGGGACGCCGTCGAAGGCGAGCGTGCCGATGGGGTGCGGCGAGATCATGTCGAGGTGCTCGCCGGTGAGGCCCGGGCGGTCGGCGGGGACCGCGAAGGCCGTCACGCCGCGCGCGCCGGCGCCGGGGGTGGTGCGGGCGAAGACGGTGTAGACGTCGGCCTCGGGGGCGTTCGAGATCCAGCACTTCTCGCCGGTGAGCCGCCAGCCGTCGCCGTCGTCGGGCCGGGCCTCCAGGGACAGCGCCGCCGCGTCCGAGCCCGCCCCCGGCTCGCTCAGCGCGAACGCCGCCACGGCCCGGCCCGCGCCCACCTCGGGAATCCACCGCTCGCGCACCGCCGCGGCGCCGTACGCGTGGATCGGGTGCGCCCCGAGCCCCTGCAACGCGAGCGCCGTCTCGGCCTCCGTGCAGACGCGGGCCAGGGACTCGCGCAGCAGACACAGATCGAGGGCGCCGGAGGTGAACAGGCGCTCAAGAAGCCCGAGTTGGCCGAGTTCCGCGAGGAGCGGGCGGTTGACGCGGCCCGGCTCACCCTTCTCGGCGAGCGGGGCGAGGCGGTCGGCCGCGAGGGCCCGCAGCTCACCACACCACGCGAGCTGCTCCGGTTCGAGCGAGAATGTCCCCATACGTGGTGCTCCTCTCACGACTGCCTACCGGCCCGACACAGGAACCGTATCGCGCCCCGTTGACTGTCGTCACCATCACGATACGCTCGATGCGCGCCGCCTCACCCGGCGACGGCATGCGAGCCACTCACCACGAGGGGGCGCCAGGCCATGACCCACCATCCGCCCAGCCCACTGCTTCCTTCTGGGCACGTCGACACCTTCGCGCGCGACCACCTGCCGCCCGCCGAGCTGTGGCCCGGCCTCCGCTTCGATCTGCCCGAGCTGCGCTACCCGCAGCGGCTCAACTGCGGCGCCGAACTCCTCGACGCCACCGTGGAACGGCACGGCGCGGACCGCCCCGCCTTCCACTCCCCCGGCCGAACCCCCTGGTCCTACGGTGAGTTGAAGGCGACGGTCGACCGGATCGCGCACGTGCTCACCGACGACCTGGGCGTCGTCCCCGGCAACCGGGTGCTGCTGCGCGGCCCCACCACCCGGCATCTCGCTGCCTGCTGGCTCGCCGTGATGAAGGCGGGGGCCGTCGCCGTGACCGTCCTCGCGGGGGCGCGGGCGGGCGAGCTGGCCACCGTGTGCGGGATCGCGCGGGTGGGGCACGCCCTGTGCGACATCCGCTCGGTCGACGACCTGGCGAAGGCCGAGGTGCCGGGGCTTCGCGTCACCACGTTCGGCGGGGACGGGCCCGACGACCTGCTGCACCGCGCGGCCGGGAAACCGGCGGCGTACGAGGCCGTGGACACCGCCGCCGACGACGTCGCGCTGATCGCCTTCACCTCGGGGACCACCGGGCGCCCCAAGGGGTGCATGCACTTCCACCGGGACGTGCTCGCGGTCGCGGACACCTTCGCGCGGCACGTGCTGAAGGCCGGCCCCGACGACGTGTTCGCGGGGAGCCCGCCGCTGGGCTTCACGTTCGGGCTCGGCGGCCTCGTGATCTTCCCGCTGCGGGCGGGGGCCTCGGCGCTGCTGCTCGAACAGGCGGGCCCGCAGAAGCTGCTGCCCGCGATCGCCGAGCACCGGGTGTCGGTCGTGTTCACCGCGCCGACCGCGTACCGGGCGATGCTGGCCCTGCTCGCCGAGACACCCTCGTTCGACATCTCCTCGCTGCGCCGCTGCGTGTCCGCGGGCGAGAATCTGCCCGCGGCGACCTGGCGGGCCTGGCAGGAGGCGACCGGGCTGCGCATCATCAACGGGATCGGCGCGACGGAACTGCTCCACATCTTCATCTCGGCGGCCGACGACGCGATCCGGCCGGGCACCACGGGCCTTCCCGTGCCCGGCTGGGAGGCCCGCATCATCGACACCGAGGGCCGTCAACTCCCGGACGGGGAAGCGGGGTTGCTCGCCGTGCGCGGGCCCGTCGGCTGCCGCTATCTCGCCGACGAGCGGCAGACCGTGTACGTACGGCACGGCTGGAACGTCACCGGGGACACGTACGTCCGCGAGCCCGACGGCTACTTCCGGTACGTGGCCCGCGCCGACGACATGATCATTTCCGCCGGGTACAACATCGCGGGCCCGGAGGTCGAGGACGCGCTGCTTCGCCACCCGGACGTGGCGGAGGCGGCCGTGGTCGGGCGGCCCGACGAGGAGCGCGGACAGGTGGCCGTGGCGTACGTGGTGCTGCGGCCGGGGGCGCGCCAGGACGCGGAGGGCCTGCGGGAGTTCGTGAAGGCCGAGCTCGTGCCCTACAAGTGTCCGCGCGCGATCGAGTTCCTGGACGCGCTGCCGCGCACGGCCACGGGAAAGCTCCAGCGGTTCCGGCTCCGCGAGCCCTCAGCCGTAGAGTGATCACGTGCCCGAGCAGCCCACGCATACGCCCCGCTCCCTCATCGTCACCCTGTACGGCGCCTACGGCCGTGACCTGCCGGGGCCGCTTCCCGTCGCCGAGCTGATCCGGCTGCTCGGTGCGGTGGGTGTCGACGCGCCGTCCGTCCGCTCGGCGGTGTCGCGCCTGAAGCGCCGCGGCCTGCTGCTCCCGGCCCGCACGGAGGCCGGGGCCGCGGGGTACGCGCTCTCGGACGACGCACGCCAGCTCCTCGACGACGGCGACCGGCGCATCTACGGCAGCGGTTCGTCCGCCGACGGCTGGGTGCTCGCCGTGTTCTCCGTACCGGAGTCCGAGCGCGCCAAGCGGCACGTGCTGCGCTCCACGCTCACCGGCCTCGGCTTCGGCACGGCGGCGCCCGGCGTGTGGCTCGCGCCGCTCGGCGTCTACGAGGAGACCCGGCACACCCTGGAGCGCATCGGCTGCTCCGGGTACGTGGAGCTGTTCCGCGGCGAACACCTTGGCTTCGCGGCGACGGCCGACGCGGTGGCGCGGTGGTGGGACCTGTCGGCCCTCGCCAAGCTCCACGAGGCGTTCCTGGACGAGCACGAACCGGTGCTGCGCGCCTGGCAGTCCCGCTCCGCGACCCCTCCCCGCGAGGCGTACCGCGACTACCTGCTTGCCCTCGACTCATGGCGCCACCTGCCGTACGCGGACCCGGGCCTGCCGGCCGAGCTGCTGCCGGACGGGTGGCCGGGGGTGCGTGCGGCGGAGGTCTTCCGGGCGCTGGACGAGCGGCTGCGGGAGGCGGGGGCGGAGTTCGCGTCACACCCCTGACGTGACGCCCCTGGGAGCGCACGAAGTGCGCACTTCAGGGGCGCGGGGAACTGCGCGAACCGGAGCACGGCGCGACCGGCGGTCGCGTACTCCCGCTCACCCCGGCAGGGAGAGCCGCGGCTTCGGTGCGTCCAGGCGGCCCGTCTGGGGGCGGCGGCTGCCCGCGCCGTACTGCTGGGGCCACACCACGCCCGGCCCCGTGTAGCCCTGTTCCGCCGCCGCGTGCAGCGTCCAGTTCGGGTCGTACAGGTGGGGGCGGGCCAGGGCGCAGAGGTCCGTACGGCCCGCCAGGACAAGGGAGTTGACGTCGTCCCACGAGGAGATCGCGCCGACCGCGACGACGGGGACACCGGCCTCCGCGCGGATCCGGTCCGCGTACGGCACCTGGTAGGAGCGCCCGAACGCGGGCCGCTCGTCGGAGACGACCTGTCCCGTGGACACGTCGATGGCGTCGGCACCGTGCGCGGCGAACGCGCGGGCGATCGCGACGGCCTCCTCCTCGCTGGTGCCGCCCTCCGCCCAGTCCGTTGCGGAGATCCGGACCGTCATCGGCCGTCCATCTGGCCACACTTCTCGTACGGCGTCGAAGACCTCCAGCGGGAACCGCAGCCGGCCCTCCAGCGAGCCGCCGTACGCGTCCGTGCGCCGGTTCGTCAGCGGGGAGAGGAAGCCGGACAGCAAGTAGCCGTGCGCGCAGTGGAGTTCGAGGAGGTCGAAGCCCGAACGCGCCGCATGCCGGGCCGCGGACGTGAACTGCTCGCGTACGTCGGCCAGTTCGGCCGTCGTGAGCTCGCGCGGCAGCTGGCTGTCCGGCCGGTAGCGGAGTGCGGACGCCGCGACCAGCGGCCAGTTGTCGTCCGCGTCCGGGAGCGGCTCGTCCATGCCCTCCCACATGAGGCGCGTGGAGCCCTTGCGGCCCGAGTGGCCGAGCTGCACGCCGATCGCCGTGCCGGGCGCCCGCGTGTGCACAAAGTCCACGATCCTGCGCCAGGACGCGGCCTGTTCGGGCGTGTAGAGGCCAGCGCAGCCGGGCGTGATGCGGCCCTCGGGGCTCACGCACACCATTTCCGTCATGACGAGACCGGCGCCGCCGAGGGCCCGCGCCCCCAGGTGCACGAGGTGGAAGTCGCCCGGCACCCCGTCCACCGCCGAGTACATGTCCATCGGCGAGACGACGACCCGGTTGCGCAGCTCAAGGCCGCCGAGCCGGAACGGCGTGAACATCGGGGGTGTACCCTCGGGGCAGCCGAACTCCCGCTCCACCGCCTGCGTGAAGCCCGCGTCGCGCAGCCGCAGGTTGTCGTGCGTCACCCGGCGCGAGCGCGTGAGCAGGTTGAACGCGAACTGGCGCGGCGGCTGGTCGAGATAGCGGCCCAGCTCCTCGAACCACTGGAGGCTGGCCCGCGCCGCCCGCTGCGTCGACGCCACGACGGGCCTGCGCTCCTCCTCGTACGCGGCCAGCGCCGCGCCCGTCGTGGGCTGCTCGGTCAGGCACGCGGCGAGCGCGAGCGCGTCCTCGACGGCGAGCTTCGTACCGGAGCCGATGGAGAAGTGCGCGGTGTGCGCGGCGTCGCCGATGAGCACGCAATTGCCGTGCGACCAGCGGTCGTTGACGACGGTGCGGAAGGTGAGCCACGAGGAGTTGTTCATCTTCAGGGACCGACCGCCGAGCGCGTCCGAGAAGATCTTCGCGCAGCTCTCGATCGACTCCCGTACGTCCATGTCGGCGAACCCGGCCGCACGCCACACCTCTTCGCGCATCTCCACGATGACCGTCGACTCGTGATCGCTGTACGGGTACCCGTGCAGTTGCATCACGCCGTGCTCGGTCTCCGCGATGTCGAAGCGGAAGGCTTCGAACGCGAAGTCGGCGGCGAGCCAGATGTAGCGGTTGCGGTGCTCCTCGATGTGCGGCCCGAACGCGTCGGCGTACGCGTCGCGGGTCTTGCTGTGCACACCGTCCGCGGCGATCACCAGGTCGTACGCGTCGCGGAGTTCGGCAATCGGCGGCGCCTCCTCCTGGAAGCGCAGATCCACGCCGAGTGCGCGGCAGCGGCTGTGCAGGATCTCCAGGAGGCGGCGCCGGCCGAGCGCCGCGAACCCGTGGCCCGTCGAGGTGTGGCGCTGCCCCCGGTGCACGACGTCGATGTCGTCCCAGCGCACGAACTCGTCCTGGAGCGCCCGGTAGACCACCGGGTCGGCGTGCTCGATGCCGCCGAGGGTCTCGTCGGACAGGACGACGCCGAAGCCGAACGTGTCGTACGGGGCGTTGCGCTCCCAGACCGTGATCTCCCGGTCCGGGTCGAGGCGCTTGAGGAGGGCGGCGGCGTACAGGCCGCCGGGGCCGCCTCCGATGACGGCGATGCGCCGGGCGCGTACGGTCATCCGACGCTCACCTCCCCTGCCACTTCGGCGGCCGCTTGTCGGTGAACGCCGCGTGGAACTCGGCGTAGTCCTCGCCGTGCATGAGCAGCGCCTGCGTGGCGGCGTCCATCTCGATGGCCCCGGCGAGCGGCATGTCCAGCTCCGCCGTCAGGAGCGCCTTCGTCTGCGCGTACGCGAGCGCCGGGCCCTCGGCGAGCCGCGCGGCGAGGGCGAGCGCGGCCTCGTCGGCCCGGCCCTCGTCGGTCAGCTCGCTGATCAGGCCGATCCGCTCGGCCTCGGGCGCGCGGACCGCGTCGCCGAGCATCAGGAGGCGGGTGGCGTGGCCGAGGCCGACGACGCGGGGCAGCAGATAAGCCGCGCCCATGTCGCCGCCGGACAGGCCGACCTTCGTGAACAGGAACGCGAAGCGGGCGCTCGGGTCGGCGACGCGGAAGTCGGAGGCGAGCGCCAGGACGGCGCCCGCCCCGGCCGCGACCCCGTGCACGGCGGCGATCACCGGGAAGGGGGCCTCGCGCACGGCCCGGACGACCTGCCCGGTCATCCGGTTGAAGTCGAGGATCTGCGCGGTGTCCATGGAGAGCGTGGCGCCGATGATCTCGTCGACGTCGCCGCCGGAGCAGAAGCCGCGGCCCTCGCCGGTGAGGACGAGGGCGCGCACGGTCTTCTCGCGGGACAGTTCGGCGAGGAGGTCGCGCAGGTCGGCGTAGGCGCCGAAGGTGAGCGCGTTGAGTTTCTCGGGGCGGGCGAGCGTGACGGTGGCGACGCCGCTCTCGTCCACGGCGTACGTCAGGTGCTGCCAGGAGTCGGTGCGCGGGGTGGAGCCGGTGAAGGGACTCATGCGATGCCTCCGGCTGGTGGCGGGCGTGCCGAGGAGGGGGCGAGACCTGTCGACCGTATCACCGCATCGTGACCGCCGTCACGAGTACGCGATAAGACAGAAAGGGCCGGACGTCTCGACCTGCACCGACGGGAGCCTCTTTCGCCCCACGCCGTACCATTCATAAGGTTGAACGCAGGACAGTCCCCCTTGAGCCCGTTCCTCCGAGCCCGCCCCCGAGCCGCTGACGCGCCCTCCGCCCCCAGGATTCCGCCGTGATTCCCTTCTCCGGTCCCCCCACGCCCACGTCGTGGCGCATAGCGCTGCCGCACACGGCCGCGGCCGTGCCGGTCGCTCGCGCCCTCGTGCGGACCGCGCTGTCCGAGCTGGAGTCACCGGCCGCGGACGCGGACACGGCGGAGCTGCTGACGGCGGAGCTGGTGGCGAACGCGGTGGAGCACACCACGGGGGAGACGCCGATCGAGCTGGTCGTGGAGCTGCTCGACTCCGGCTGCCAGGTCGAGGTGCACGACACGGACCCGGCGCCGCCGGCCGACCTCACCAATCCCGAGGACGACGGGCCGCCCGACCCCTGGCAGGAGCACGGTCGCGGCCTGCTCCTCATCCGCACGCTCAGCTCGTCGTGCGGGCACCGCCCCACCGATTCCGGCAAGGCGGTGTGGTTCACCCTTCCGTCTACGGTGCCGGCGCAGCGCCCGGCGTCCGAGGCGTAGTCCCCTCGCCGTCACCCCCGCCTTCGCCTTCGCCGAGGCGCGAGTTGCGGCGGCCGTACAGCGCGTACACGAGCGCGCCCACGACGAGGAACACCGCGAACTGGACCCATGTCGTCCAGCCCGTGCCCCAGATCAGGTAGAGGCAGAAGCCGACGCCCAGGATCGGGCTGACGGGGTACAGCGGCACCCGGAACGAGCGCTTCAGGCCGGGGTGCGAGCGGCGCAGCGCGATCACCGCGATGTTCACGACGACCATCGTGGCGAGGGTGCCGATGGTGGTCAGGTTGACGACGGCGTCGAGCGAGGCGAACGCGGCCGGGATCGCGAAGACGATCGCCACGATCCACGTGTTCGCGACCGGCGTGTGCGTCTTCGGCGAGACCCGCTCGAAGACCCGCGGGATCAGTCCGTCACGGGACATCGACATCAGGATCCGCGTCTGCCCGTACATGACCGCGAGCACGACCGAGGCGATGGCGACGACCGCGCCGAAGGCGATGACGCCGCCTCCGACGCTCGACCCGGTGACCTGGTCGACGACGAGGGAGAGCGCGGCCGGCTTGTCCCCGACGGCGTCCGCGCCGAGCGCGCCGATGGCGGCGACGGCCACCGCGACGTAGAGCAGCGTGACGATGCCGATGCAGATGAGGATCGCGAGCGGGATGTTGCGCCGCGGGTTCTTGACCTCTTCGCCGGCCGTGGTGACCGCGTCGAAGCCGATGTACGAGAAGAAGGCGAGCGAGGCGCCGGAGGTGACACCGGCCATGCCGTCCTTCAGGAACGGGGTCAGGTTGCCGGCCTCGAAGGCGGAGTAGGCGATCGCGCAGAACACGATCAGGATGCCGATCTTGAGCACGGCCATCGCGGCGGTCGCCCCCGCGCTCTCCCGGATGCCGCGCACCAGCAGGGCTGCGGCCATCAGCATCACGAGCACGGCGGGCAGGTTGATCACGCCGCCGTCGGCGGGCCCGGCGGACAGGGCGTCGGGCAGCTGCCAGCCGAAGACGCTGTCGAGCAGTTCGTTGAGGTACTGGCTCCAGCCGACCGCCACGGCCGACACCGAGACCCCGTACTCCAGGAGCAGGCACCAGCCGACGAGGAACGCGACGCGCTCGCCGAGGGTCGCGTACGCGAAGGAGTACGAGGATCCGGAGACCGGGATCGCGCCGCCCAGCTCGGCGAAGGAGAACGCCGTGAAGATGCAGGTGATCGCGGCCAGGATGAAGGACAGGATGACGGCGGGGCCGGCCTCGGCGACCGTGTCGGACAGGCCGACGAAGATGCCGGTGCCGACGATCGCGCCGACGCCGAAGCACACGAGCTGGAAGAGCCCCATGGTGCGCTTGAGGCCGTGGCCTTCGAGGTCGGCGCCCGATTCGGCGATGAGGGACTCGGGCGACTTGATGCGCAGGCCGGCAGGCGTCGGCGACGGCGACATGGGTGGTGCTCTTTTCTGGTGGTGCGGGAGTGGCGGGGTGTGCCACATGCCGGTGGGGCCGGGAAGGTGTTCCGGCCCCACCAGTTTGAACAGTTATGTATGACTTGGGTGGTTTATTACGGCTGGCCGAGCGTGGCGACCATGACGGCCTTGATGGTGTGCATCCGGTTCTCGGCCTCGTCGAAGACGACGGAGTGCTCCGACTCGAAGACCTCGTCGGTGACCTCGAGGGACTCCAGGCCGTACTTGGCGTGGATCTCGCGGCCGACCTTCGTGCCCAGGTCGTGGAAGGCGGGGAGGCAGTGCAGGAACTTCACGTCCGCGTTCCCCGTCGCGCGCAGGACGTCCATCGTCACCGCGTACGGCGCGAGCGCCTTGATCCGCTCGTCCCAGATCTCCTCCGGCTCGCCCATCGACACCCACACGTCGGTGACCACGAAGTCGGCGCCGGCGACGCCCTCCTCGACGGTCTCGGTGAGCGTGATGCGCGCGCCGCTGGCGGCGGCCAGCTCGCGGGCCTTGGCGACGACCTCGTCGGCCGGCCAGTAGGCCTTCGGCGCGACGATGCGTACGTCCATGCCGAGCAGGGCGCCGGTGACGAGGTACGAGTTGCCCATGTTGAACCGAGCGTCGCCGAGGTAGGCGAAGGACATCCCGGTGAGCGGCTTGGAGCTGTGCTCGGTCATCGTGAGCACGTCGGCGAGCATCTGGGTGGGGTGCCAGTCGTCGGTCAGGCCGTTGTAGACCGGGACGCCCGCGTACTCGGCGAGCGTCTCGACGATGGACTGCTCGTCACCCCGGAACTCGATGGCATCGAACATCCGGCCGAGGACGCGAGCCGTGTCCTTGCTCGACTCCTTCTTGCCTATGTGCGAACCGGCCGGGTCGATGTACGTCGTCGACGCGCCCTGGTCGGCGGCCGCGACCTCGAAGGAGCAGCGCGTACGCGTGGACGCCTTCTCGAAGATCAGCGCGACGTTCTTGCCCTTGAGGTGCTGCGTCTCGGTCCCCGCCTTCTTGGCCGCCTTCAGCTCCGCGGCCAGGTCGACGAGGCCTCGGAACTCCTCGGCGGTGAAGTCCAGCTCCTTGAGGAAGTGGCGGCCGGTGAGGTTCATTCGGGGCTCCTGCGCATGACTCGGGGACGGGGTCGGGACACTGGAAGTCTATACGATGTTCCACATTTCTATTCAGGATTCATTCGGGGTCGTGGGGCAGGGGGCAGGGGGCAGGGGGCAGGGGGCATCATCGGTCGACGGGGTCCCGCTCCACCGGGCAGCTCATGCAGCGCGGGCCGCCGCGGCCGCGGCCCAGCTCGCTGCCGGGGATCTCGATGACCTCGATGCCCTGCTTGCGCAGGAACGTGTTCGTCGTGGCGTTCCGCTCGTACGCGACGACGACGCCCGGCTCGACCGCGAGCACGTTGCAGCCGTCGTCCCACTGCTCGCGCTCGGCGGCGTGCACGTCCTGCGTCGCGGTCAGCACCCGGATCTCGGGGAGCCCGAGCGCCGCGGCGATCGCCCGGTGCATGTGCTCGGGCGGATGGTCGGTGACCTTCAGCTCCGCGCCGGGCGTGCCCGGTTCGATGGTGTACGAGCGCAGCATGCCGAGCCCCGCGTACTGCGTGAACGTATCGCCGTCGACCATCGTCATGACCGTGTCGAGGTGCATGAAGGCGCGTCTCTTCGGCATGTCGAGGGCGACGATGGTGCGGGCCGAGCCCGCCGCGAACAGCTTGTGCGCGAGCATCTCGACGGCCTGCGGCGTGGTCCGCTCGCTCATCCCGATGAGGACGGCGCCCTGCCCGATGACGAGTACGTCGCCGCCCTCGATGGTCGACGGGAAGTCGACCTGGCCCTCCGACCAGAGGTTGAAGCCGGCGTCCCGGAACAGTGGATGGTGGCGGTAGATCGCCTCGAAGTGGACGGTCTCGCGCTGCCGGGCCGGCCAGCGCATCGCGTTGATGGACA
The DNA here is from genome assembly GCF_049844455.1 of Streptomyces fractus. Classification (NCBI taxonomy): domain Bacteria; kingdom Bacillati; phylum Actinomycetota; class Actinomycetes; order Kitasatosporales; family Streptomycetaceae; genus Streptomyces; species Streptomyces fractus. The sequence continues at coordinate 2,658,578 of NZ_JBMYHI010000002.1, forward strand.
CCCCGTCGTAGATCCAGGCCGAGGTGTCGCGGGTGAACAGGTGGTTGGGCAGCGGGCCGAGCAGGAAGTCGTCGAGCTCCATGACGTGGAAGCGCACGGAGGTCGGCTCCGGGTGCGCCGCCAGGAACTCCCGCTTCGTCATTCCGCCGATGAGTGCCTCGGCGAGCGCCGTGGACGGCAGCGTCTCGAAGGCCTCGCGCAGGTGGGCCGTGGCCAGCGGGCCGTACTCCTTCTCGTCGAAGACGCGGTCCAGGACGAGGCCGCGGGCGGCGTCGACGTCCAGCGCCTCGGTGAGCAGGTCACCGAAGAGGTGGACGTCGACGCCGCGGTCGCGCAGCACGTCGGCGAACCCGTCGTGCTCCTGCCGGGCCCGGCGCACCCACAGCACGTCGTCGAAGAGCAACTGGTCCTTATTGCTGGGCGTGAGGCGCTTCAGCTCCAGATCGGGCCGATGCAGAATCACTCGGCGTAGGCGGCCGGCCTCGGAGTCGACGTGGAATCCCATGCGGCCATCCTTCCCCGCCACACCGTGGTTGCGCTCCTGGGGCTCCGCCCCGGCCCCCGCTGCTCAATCGCCGCAGGGGCTCTATTTGCCCACCCGGGGGCGGGGCAGGGGTCAGAGCCGAGGATCGACCGGTTCCGACTCGAGTGCCAGGACCGCGAACACCGCCTCGTGCACCCGCCACAACGGCTCCCCCTCCGCCAACCGGTCCAGGGCCTCAAGGCCCAACCCGTACTCACGGATCGCCAACGACCGCTTGTGCCCGAGAAAGCGCTGCCGCAGCTTCGCCAGATTCTCCGGCCGCGTGTACTCCGGCCCGTAGATGATCCGGAGGTACTCGCGACCGCGGCACTTCACCCCCGGCTGCACGAGCCGCCCCTTCGCGTCCCGCACCAGCGCCCCGACCGGCTTGACGACCATGCCCTCGCCGCCCCGCCCGGTCATCTCCAGCCACCAGTCGACCCCGGCCCGCACCGACGCGGCGTCCCCCGTGTCGACGTACAGCCGCCGCGTCGTCCGCAGCAGCCCGGTCGTGTCGTGCGCGACGACCCGGTCGATGAGCGCGAGCTGCTCGTCGTGCGGCAGCGCGGCGAGCGAGCGGCCCCGCGCGGCCAGGATCTGGAACGGCGCGAGCCGCACCCCGTCGAGGCCGTCGGTGCTCCAGCAGTAGCGGCGGTACGCGTCCGTGAACGCGGCGGCGTCGGCCGCCCGCCCCCGCTGCCGCTCAAGCAGGTCGCCCACGTCGACGCCCCGGTCGGCCGCCGCCTCCAGCGCCCCGAGCGCGCTCGGGAACACGGCGCCGGACGCCGCGCCCACCGCCGCGTACTGCGCGCGCAGCAGCCCGGACGCCTTGAGCGACCACGGCATCAACTCGGCGTCCAGCAGCAGCCAGTCGGTGTCCAGCTCCGCCCAGAGACCGGCGGCGGTGACGGCGTCCCGCACCCGCCCGAGGACCGCCTCGGTGGTCGCCGCGTCGTCGAAGAACGGTCGGCCGGTGCGCGTGTAGACCGAGCCGGTGACCGATCCGCCGTCGTCCTCCGCGACCCCGAACCGCTCCCGCGCGGCCTCCGCGTCCCGGCAGACCAGGACCACGGCCCGCGAGCCCATGTGCTTCTCCTCGCACACGACCCGCTCCACACCGTCGGCGGCGTACTGGGCGAACGCCTCGGCGGGGTGCTCCAGGTAGCCCTCCACCTGGGACGTCGCGGTCGGCGCCATCGTCGGCGGCAGATACGGCACAAGGCGCGGGTCGACCGCGAACCGGCTCATGACCTCCAGGGCCGCCGCCGCGTTCTCCTCGCGCACGGTCACCCGGCCCGTGTGCCGGGTCTCGACGATCCGGCGGCCGTGCACATCGGCGAGGTCCAGCGGCCGCCCCTCGTGCCCGCCCGGCGCCTCCGTCGACAGCGGCCTGGCCGGCTCGTACCAGACCTGCTCGGCCGGTACGTCGACCAGCTCCCGCTCGGGCCAGCGCAGCGCGGTGAGTTTCCCGCCGAACACGGCGCCGGTGTCGAGGCAGATGGTGTTGTTGAGCCACGTAGCGGTCGGGACCGGGGTGTGGCCGTAGACCACGGCCGCCTGGCCGCGGTACTCCTCCGCCCACGGGTAGCGCACCGGAAGGCCGAACTCGTCGGTCTCACCGGTCGTGTCCCCGTACAGCGCGTGCGAGCGGACCCGGCCGGACGTGCGGCCGTGGTACTTCTCGGGCAGCCCGGCGTGACACACGACGAGCTTCCCGCCGTCGAGGACGTAGTGGCTGACCAGGCCGTCGACGAACGTACGCACCTCTTCGCGGAACTCCTCGCTCTCCCCCTCCAACTGGGCGATTGTCTCCGCGAGTCCGTGCGTGTGCTGCACGTTGCGACCCTTGAGCCAGCGGCTCAGCTTGTTCTCGTGGTTGCCGGGGACGCACAGCGCGGTCCCTGCCCGCACCATGTCCATCACACGGCGCAGCACGCCGGGTGTGTCGGGGCCGCGGTCGACGAGGTCACCGACGAAGACGGCGGTCCGGCCCTCGGGGTGCTCCCCGTCCACGTAACCCAACTTGCCGAGCAGGGTGTCGAGTTCGCTCGCGCAGCCGTGGATGTCGCCGATGATGTCGAACGGGCCGGTGAGGTGCGTCAGGTCGTTGAACCGCTTCTCGCGCACGACGCCCGCGCCCTCGACCTCCGCGGCGCCGCGCAGGACGTGCACCTTGCGGAAGCCCTCGCGCTCCAGGTGCTTGAGGGAGCGGCGCAGCTCGCGGGTGTGCCGGGTGATGACGCGGCGCGGCATGCCGGCGCGGTCGGTGCGCCCTGCGTTCCGTGCGGCGCACACATCCTCCGGAACGTCGAGCACGATGGCGATGGGCAGCACGTCGTACTTCCGTGCCAGCTCGACGAGTTGGCGGCGGGACTCCTGCTGCACGTTGGTCGCGTCGACGACGGTCAGGCGGCCGGCCGCGAGCCGCTTGCCCGCGATGTAGTGCAGCACGTCGAAGGCGTCGCGGCTGGCGCTCTGGTCGTTCTCGTCGTCGGCGACCAGACCGCGGCAGAAGTCGCTGGAGATCACCTCGGTCGGCTTGAAGTGGGCGTGCGCGAACGTGGACTTGCCCGAACCGGACGCGCCGATCAGCACGACGAGGGCGAGGTCGGTCACGGGCAGCACGCGCCCTGCGGTGTCGGTGGCGGTCATACGGCCTTCGCCTCCTTCTCGTCGTCGACCGCGGTGGCCGCGGTACCGGTCATCGTGAACACCGCCATCTGTGTCGGCGGCCCCACCTCGGGATCGTCGGGCCCCACCGGCACGAACCGCACGGCGTACCCGTGCCGCCCCGCGACCCGCTCCGCCCAGCCGCGGAACTCGGCCCGCGACCACTCGAACCGGTGGTCGCCGTGCCGGACATGCCCGGCGGGCAGGGACTCCCAGCGGACGTTGTACTCGACGTTCGGCGTGGTCACGACGACCGTCCGGGGCCGCGCCGAACCGAACACCGCGTACTCGAGCGCGGGCAGCCGCGGCAGGTCGAGGTGCTCGATGACCTCGCTGAGCACCGCGGCGTCGTACCCCTTGAGCCGCTTGTCGGTGTACGCGAGCGAGCCCTGCACGAGCCGTACGCGCGCGGCCTGCCGCTCGCTCATCCGGTCCTGCTTGAGCAGTCGGGATGCCACGGTGAGCGCCCGCACCGACACGTCGACGCCCACGATCTCGGTGAACCGGACGTCCTTGAGCAGCTCGCCCACCAACTGGCCCTGACCGCAGCCCAGATCGAGCACCCGGGCGGCGCCGGACTCCCGGAGCTCGGCGAGGATCGCCTCCCGGCGCCGCACGGCCAGCGTGACCGGCCGCTCCTCGGTGTCGCTCTCCTCGTCCACGGCGTTGTCGATCGCGTCCACGTCCGTGTCGTCGGCGTCCGCGAGCCGGGCCAGCTCCAGGCGCTCCATGGCCTCCCGGGTCAGCGAACGGCGCCGCGCCAGATACCGGCCGACGATGAGCTTCTGCTCGGGGTGCCCGGCCAGCCAGCCGTCCCCCGCGCGCAGCAGCTTGTCGACCTCGTCGGCCGAGACCCAGTAGTGCTTGGCGTCGTCGAGCACCGGCAGCAGCACATAGAGGTGCCGCAGCGCGTGCGCGAGCCGCAACTCGCCCTCCAGGACGAGCCGCACGTACCGCGAGTCACCCCACTCGGGGAACCGCTCGTCCAGAGGAATCGGTGTCGCCTCGACCGCCCACCCGAGCGGCTCGAACAGCTTCCGTACGAGGTCGGGCCCACCGCGCGCGGGCAGCGCGGGCACCTCGATGCGCAGCGGCAGCGCCTGCTCCGCGCGCTCCGGGCGGGCCTTGCACACGCCGCGCAGCGCGCTGGAGAAGACATTGCTCAACGCGACGGCCAGCAGCGACGACGCGGCGTAGGGCCGGTCGTTGACGTACTGCGCGAGCGCCGCGTCGGGCGCGCCGCCCCGGCCCTTGCCCCTGCCCCGCCGGGCGAGCGCCACGGGATCCACCTCAAGCAGCAGCGCGGCCGTGCACCGCTCGTCGTCCGCCTCGGGGTAGAGGACGTGCGCGGTGCCGTGCGCCGTGCTGAAGGCCTGGGCGTTCGCCGGATGCTTGTGCAGCAGAAAGCCCAGGTCGGTGGCCGGATTCGCGGCATTGCCTGTGGTCGAGATCGTCAGAAGCACACGGCCGAGTATGGCTCCCGCCGTCCGCCGGCCACCATGGGTTTTCGCCCGCGCGACGGCGTCCGCATCATCGAAGCGCGCGCCCCTGACCTGCATGATGGGTACATGGATCTTCGCGTATTCACCGAACCGCAGCAGGGCGCGACCTACGAGACGCTGCTCCGCGTCGCCAAGGCCGCCGAGGACTTGAACTACGGAGCCTTTTTCCGGTCCGACCACTACCTCCACATGGGCTCCGTCGACGGCCTGCCGGGGCCCACGGACGCCTGGACGACGCTCGCCGGCCTCGCCCGCGAGACGAGCCGGATCCGGCTCGGCACGCTGATGACGGCCGGCACCTTCCGGCTGCCCGGCGTGCTCGCCATCCAGGTCGCCCAGGTCGACCAGATGTCCGGCGGCCGCGTCGAGCTGGGGCTCGGCTCCGGCTGGTACGAGGAGGAGCACTCCGCGTACGGCATCCCGTTCCCGAAGGAGAAGTTCGGCCGCCTCGAGGAGCAGCTCGCCATCGTGACGGGCCTGTGGGAGACGCCGGTCGGGCAGCGCTTCAACTACGACGGAACCTTCTACCAGTTGAAGGACTCCCCGGCCCTGCCCAAGCCCGCCCAGCCGCGCGTCCCGATCCTCGTCGGCGGCCACGGCGCCAAGAAGACCCCTGCGCTCGCCGCGAGGTTCGCCACCGAGTTCAACATCCCCTTCGCCTCGATCGCCGACACGGAGCAGCAGTTCAAGCGCGTGCGGGCCGCGGCCGTCGAGCACGGGCGCGCCCAGGACGCGCTCACCTACTCCAACGCCCTCATCGCCTGCGTCGGCCGCACCGACGCCGAGGTCAAGCGCCGCGCGGACGCCATCGGCCGCGATGTCGACGAACTCAAGGCCAACGGTCTCGCCGGCTCCCCCGCCGAGGTCGTCGAACGCCTCGCCGCGTACCAAGCTGTCGGCTCCCAACGGATGTACCTCCAGAATGCTCGACCTCGACGACCTGGACCAACTCGAACTGATCGCCTCGGATGTGGTCCCGCAGCTCAGCTGAGCGGGGAACCCTTCGGACCCGTCACCACGGTCGGGTGAAATCGCGTCAACCCGGCGCGTGGTGGCGGCGACGTGCAGTGACCCGGCCCCGGTCGAGATCGTTGACTCGGGCGGAGCCGGACCGCCCGGCACCCGCGCCGGCGGTCGCTGCCGGGCGTCACGATCGCGTCAACTGCCCTCCCCCGCGGGAGGGCGAGGGCCGAGGAGGCCGCCATGTCCCAGGAAGCCGTGCCCGATGAGGCCGTGCACGACACGACCGAACCGGAGCAGCAAGGCGCACCCAAGGGTCTGCTACAGCAGATGGAAGAGCTGATGGCCGCGCTCAACGCCGACCTGACCCAGCTCGACGCCGACCTCCAGCAGCCGCCCAGGACGCCGCCACCGACCGGCGAGAACAGCTGACGGGACCACCCCACCGCGTCAGGCGCCCGCGGCGCCGCCCAGGGTCCGCCCAGGACCCCGGGGCGCCCGCGCGCCCACCGGTCTCCGGTCGCAGCCCTCAGGCCTCAGGCCTCAGGTCGCAGTCCTCAGGCCTCAGGCCGCCGAGTCCGGCTCAGGCGACGCGGGTTCCCGGCCGGCGAGGGGCAGCGCGCGACAGCCCTCCGGGAGCCGCCGCAGTATCTCGAGGATTCTGTCCCGCGACTCGTCCGCCGCGTCGATCGCTTCCATGCACTGCCAATAGGCCCCTTCCTCGAACGACGCGCTCGCCACCCCGACGAGCGCGATGCCCACGTCACCGAGCAGTACGCCGAGATCCATCAACGCCCGGTGCACATCGCCCAGTTCGGTCAGCTGCGCCGCCCGTATCCCGCCGGCCCCCACGACCGGTGTCGCCGAACCCCCGCTGCCGCGCGCCCCCGCCTCGCTCAGCCCCACCGCCTCGCCCCGTAACTCCGGCGGCCCCTGCATCGCGAGGCGACTCCCTATCGCCTGCGCCAAAGCCTGCGCCTGCCACGCCTCCCTCATGATGTCCCGCGGGTCCTGACTCTCCGCCAGGGCCCGTCGGCCGACGCCGATGAGCCGCACCGCATCCATCGCGTCCCCGTCCGTGTCCCGCCCGAACTCCTTCGTCCACTACCCAGAGTGAAGGCACGGGCGTCGAAAAGCCAGGGGAAGCCCGAAATCTGTGGACACAAGGTTCGATGTGGATAAGTCAGCGACTCCGGAGAGTGACAATCGGTGTCCGGGTGGGCAGTTGGCGGAGGCGCGGCCTCCGCCCTGGCCGGCCCTCCGCCCTACCCGACCCCCGCCCTATCCGACCCCTTCGCCCGGCACCGGGAACCGCCGCTCGTTGCGGTCGATCTTCGCCGACAGCGCGGCCAGCACGTCGATGCCCAGCACCTCGCACAGTTGCAGCAGATACGCGAGGACGTCGGCGACCTCGTCCTCCACGCGGTGGGCCGAGTCCGGGTCCTCCATAACGCGGGCCGACTGCTCGGGGGTCAACCACTGGAAGATCTCGACCAGTTCGGACGCTTCGACGCTCAGCGCCGCCGCCAGGTTCTTCGGCGTGTGGAAGGGCTGCCAGTCGCGGGCGACCGCGAACCGGGCCAGGCGCGCCTGAAGTGCCGCGACGTCGAGCGGGCGGTGTTCTTCACGTTCCTCGTTCATCGCCCCAGGTCTACCATCGCCGCCCCCTCGGCCCGCGCCCCCCGCTCCGCCTCCGAGCCCTCGCCCACCGCGGCGACGAGCCGGATGTGGCCGCGGGCGCACATACGGGCGGCCAGCGCGGTGAGTTCGGCGCACTGGGCGCGGTCGAGGCCCCGGTCGAAGCCGTCCGCGAGGACGGTCAGGCTCTGGTACGCCTCCGGGACCTCGGCCGCCGCGTCGACGGCGAGCACGCGGGGCCCGGTGAGCAGGACGAGCGCGAGGGCGAGGTACCTCAACTCGCCGTCCCCGAGCCGCTCGACGGGGCTGATCACCCCGCCGCCCCGGTCCACGACGGCGCGCACGGACCCGTCGGGCGCGGTCTCGGCGCGTACGTCGGCCACCGGCCCCACGAGGCCCGCGCGCGCCGCCGCGACGAGCAGCGCGTGCCGGTTCCCGCACTCGGCTCCGGTGCGGCGCAGCACCGCGGCGAGGTTGCCGCAGCCGCCGTGCAGCCGGTCGGCCGCCGCGGAGGTCGGGGCGGAGGACGGGGCGCGCATCCGCGCGGGGTCGGGGTCGCAGGAGAAGGTGGAGCGCAGGCCCACGACGACCTGTTCGGCCGCGGCGAGCACCTTGCGCTGGCCCTCGGTGCGGCCCGCGACGCGCAGCGGGAGCATCGCCGTACCGAGCAGGTCGTCGGGGAGCGGCCCGCGCGTCACGGGCACCGAACCGGCCGTGTACCAGGCGGCCTGGACGTCGCGCCGGCCGGGATCGCGCAGGGCGGTCTCCAGGTAGGTGATGTCGGGCCCGGTCAACCGTTCGCCGACGACCCGGAGTTCGGGTTCGGCCTGCACGGCCAGATCGAGACGCACGGGGCCCACCGGGCCCTCGACGGTGCAGCCGATGTGGAAGCCGCGGCGGCGTTCGGCGTCGGGCCGTGCGCGCTCGGGAACGTAGGCGCGGGGGTCGGGGAAGACGTCCGCCAGGTGTGCGCCGCCGCCGAGTCCGGCGAGCGCGGCGAAGGCGCGCAGCATGCTGGTCTTGCCGCTGCCACTGGGGCCCGACACGGCGGTGAACGGGCCGAGGGGGACGGTGGTGCCGCGGTGCCGGGCGAAGGCGGCGAGCCTGAGCCGGGTCACGCGCGGGCGGTCGGGGGACGTGCCGGGGGGCGGGGGCGAGGCCCGGTGTAGCACGGTCATGGGACGAACGTAGGCGGGTCAGTGGCGCAGAACCGTTTGCGCAGAGGGCCCTTCCTACGATCGGGGGACTATGCCCATCGGGCTTGCCCCGACGTCCACCCCGGCCGACCGTCGTCGCGACCTCAGAGGCCGGACGGCCCGGAGGTGCCGCACACAGGCGCGGTCAGGAGACGGCGCCCTGCACAAGACCCTGTACCTCCGTGCCGGGAGGCGCCAGGAGGAAGACATTGCGGTCGACGCGGTGCATGCCGCAGCCGAGGCCGAGCACGACGCCGCTGCTGAAGTCCAGGACCCGCTTGGCCACTTCGGTCTCGGCGCCGGTCAGGTCGAGCAGGACCGGTATGCCGGACATGACGGTCTCGGCGACCTCGCGCGCGTCGCCGAAGACGTTGACGCGCAGCACCACGAAGCGGCGCCGCGGTTCGGTCTCCGCTTCCGGCATCGCCCGGTGGTCGACGGCTGACGGCCACTCGTTGCGGCTGCGCAGCGGGACGACCTGGGCGAGCCCTTCCCACTGTTCGTCGGTGACGTCGTGGCTGTTCAGTTCCCCCACCCCGTTTGGGCTCGCACTGTTGTCTGCACCGCCCAATTCTTACGTCATGTAACCCGTTCGGCCCAACACCGACACGGCCCGGAGCGCGTGCGTCCGGTCACACCAGGTCACCGGAGCGCGCCAGCCAGCGCCCGGCGTGGCGCGTGACCTCGATCGGGCGGCCGAAGCACGACGTCATCAGGTCCTTGGTCAGGACGTCCTCCACCGTGCCGCGGGCGAGTACGCGGCCCTCGCGCAGCAGGAGGGCGTGGCTGATGGCCGGGGAGAGTTCCTCAAGGTGATGGGTCACGGTCACCGTCGCCAACTCCGGCCGTCCGGCCGCGAGTTGGCGCATCGTGTCGATGAGGTCCTCGCGGGAGGGCAGGTCGAGCGCGTTGAACGGCTCGTCGAGCAGGAGCAGCGCCGGGTCCGCCATCAGGGCGCGGGCGATGAGGAGGCGGGCGCGCTGGCCGCCGGAGCAGACACCGTAGGGGCGGTCGGCGAGCTCCTTGATCTGGAGCTCGGCGAGCAGCGCGTGGGCCCGCTCGCGCACCTCGTCGTCGTACGACTTCCAGAGCGGCTGGACGGTGCCGCTGTGGCCGGTGAGGACGACGGTGTGACCGGGAAGGTCCTGCGGGACGCGCTGCGAGGTGGAGACGTGGCCGATGAGGGCGCGCAGCTCGCGGACGTCGACGCGGCCGAGCCGGTGGCCGAGGACCTCGACGGTGCCGGTGGTGGGGAAGTTCGTGGCGCCGATGAGACGCAGGATACTGGTCTTGCCCGCACCGTTCGGCCCGAGCAGCGCCCAGTGCTCGCCGGACCGCACGGTCCAGTCGATGCCGTCGAGGATGACCTGGCCGGTGGTGTAGCGGCGCATGCTCACGCCGTCGAGGGCGGCCACCTCGCGCCCGTCGCCCCGGTTCCCGTCCGTCCCGTTCATGGCCCCTCCTGTTTCGCCGTGCGCCGCACCGAGAGTAGCTGTAGGCGGCATTTATCCCGGCGGGCGTCCGAGTCGTGGACCGGCCCCGTGTCCACCGACCGGTGGACCCCCGGTTCCACCGGTCGCCGCTGTCCGCGCCCATGCCCCCGCGACCAGCATGGACGTCATGACCAACTACCCCGTACGTATGGCTCGTTGGAGCGCTGGACACCCCTGGAGGGCGATCGCCGGCTGGTTCCTGTTCGTCGTCCTGTGTCTCGGCGCCGGGATCGCCGTGGGCGGCAACGCCGCCACGTCGGCCGACTTCGGTGTCGGCGAGGCCGGCCGCGGCGAGGCGATCGCCCGGGACGGCGGGCTCGCGCAGCGGCCCGTCGAGCGGGTGCTGATCGAGACCCGCGACTCCGGGACGCTGGACCGGGCGACGGGCGCCTCCGTCGCCGATGACATCACCGGCCGGATGCGGAAGCTGCCCGAGGTACGGTCCGTGGCCACGCCCGTGTGGTCCAAGGACGGCCGGGCGGTCCGCGTCGACGTCACCATGAAGGGCGCCGAGCTCGAAGGGAAGAAGCACGTCGACCCGCTGCGGGCGCAGACCGCCGCGGCGCAGAAGGCACACCCGGAGCTTCGCGTCGAGGAGACCGGCGGGCCGTCCATCAGCCAGGGCGTCGACAAGCTGCGCGGCAGCGACCTCTCCCGTACGGAGATGATCGCGCTGCCCATCACGCTGCTCACGCTCCTCCTCGTGTTCCGGTCGGTGGCCATGGCGACCGTGCCGCTGCTGCTCGCGCTGTCCGCGATCGTCGCGTCGATCGGCCTGTCGATGCTCGCCTCGCACGTCTTCCCCGACGCGGGGGTCGGCACGAACATCATTCTGCTCATCGGGCTCGCCGTCGGCGTCGACTACACGCTTTTCTATCTGAAGCGAGAGAGGGAGGAACGGGCCCGCGCAGACGGGAAGTTGAGCACCCGGGCGCTCGTGGAGCTGGCCGCCGCCACCTCCGGTCGCGCCGTCGTGCTGTCCGGTTTCGCCGTCGCCGTCTCCAGCGCCACGCTCTATCTCGCCGACGACGTGATCTTCTCGTCGATCGCGACCGCCGCGATCGTGGTGACGCTGGTCGCCGTGGTCAGTTCGCTGACGGTGTTGCCCGCGCTGCTCGTGAAGATCGGTACGCGGGCCGAGCGCCGCGCCGCCCGCAAGCCCCGAAAGGCGAAGCCGCAGAAGGCCGTTCGGCACAACGCGCTGCTGCGGCTCACCGCCCGCAGGCCCGGCGCCGTGCTGATGGTCGCGGTACTCGCGATGCTGGCCCTGGCCGCACCCCTGCTCGGCATGAAGCTGACCGACATGGGCCGGGAGACCCACTCCCGGCAGACCCAGTCCATGCCTACCTTCGACCGGCTGAACGCGGCGTTCCCCGAGGTCAAGGCGTCACACCAGGTCCTCGTACGAGCCGGTGCCGACCGCACCGACGAGGTCGCCGGGGCCCTTCGCGCCCTCGCCGCCGACGCCAAGGACGACCCCGGCCTCAACGGCACGTACACCCTGCGGACCTCCGCCGACCACCGCGTCACCTCGCTCGAACTGCCCGTCCCGCACTACGTCAGCACCAAGCCGGCACAGGAGTCCCTTGAGCGGCTTCGCACGGAGTATCTCCCGGAGACCGTCGGCAAGTTGAGCGGTGACGTCGACGCGGCGGTCTCCGGTGACGTGGCCCGCTACGCCGACTATCCCGAGCACCAGAAGCAGAAACTCCCGCTGATCATCGGGGCGTTGCTGCTCGTGACGTTCGCGATGACCGTGTGGGCGTTCCGGTCCGTCGTGCTCGGTGTCGTCGGAGTCGTACTGAACCTGCTCTCGGCGGCGGCATCACTGGGCGTGCTCACCCTTGCCTTCCAGGGGAGTTGGGCCGAGGGGCTGCTCGACTTCCACTCGACCGGCACCATCGGTTCCCGGGTCCCGCTGTTCCTCTTCGTGATCCTCTTCGGTCTTTCCATGGACTACCAGGTGTTCGTGATCAGCCGCATCAAGGAGGCCGCCGAGCGCGGGGTGCCGACGCGGCAGGCGGTGCTCGACGGAGTCGGCAGCTCGGCCGGGGTGGTGACCAGCGCGGCGTTCGTGATGGTGACCGTGTTCGCGAGCTTCGTGTCGCTGCACTTCATCGAGATGAAGCAGATCGGGTTCAGCCTGGCCGTCGCGGTACTCCTGGACGCCTTCGTCATCCGCGTACTGATCCTGCCCGCCCTCATGTTGCTGCTGGGTGAGCGGAGTTGGTGGCCCGGGCGGCGCCGGAACCGGGAGACGTCCGGGAGTCCGGCGGACCGGGTCCTGACGAACGTAGGCTGAAACGATGTTGCAACGGCCGCGGCGCGGCGACCCCTTCTGGGTCTGGCTCCTGCACTCCTGGGACCTGTTCTCCTGGGCGATCCTGGGCCTGCTGGCCCTGATCACCGTCCTGGGCGACTCCCCGGCGGGGCAGCGGTACGGGTCGCTCGCGCTGCTGGCCGTGCTCGGTACCGCGAACCTGGCGGTGCGGCGGTGGGGGCGCGACGGGGCGGTCGGCGGATACGCGTACCTGGCGCTGCTGGTCGTCGTACTCGGTGAACTGGCCTATCTGCGCGACGGGTTCGGCGTTCTGTTCACCGTGACGCTCGCCCAGTTCGTGGTCTACGCGGACAGCCGGCGCGGCGCCCTGATCGGCAGTGGCCTCGGGGCCGTCGCCATCACGGTGGGCGGGCTGTTGCGGGAGGGCTGGGGAGCGCAGGCACTGACCCGCAACGGCGTCTCCACCCTCGCGGTGTACGCGGCCGCCGTGCTGATCGTGACGGTGACGCCGCGCGCCCTCGAAGTACGCGACGACCGGGCCCGGTTGCGGGAGGAACTGGCCAGCACGCAGGCGGATCTGTCCGAGGCGCTGCGCCGGGAGGGCGCGGCGGCCGAGCGGGCCCGCCTCGCCCGGGAGATCCACGACACGCTCGCGCAGGGCTTCGCCTCCATCGTGGTCCTCGCGGAGGCGGCCCGCGCGGGAATCGACACCGAACCGGCCCGCACGGCACAGCAGTTGACGTCCATCGAGCACACGGCGCGGGAGAACCTCGCGGAGGCGCGCGCCCTCGTCGGCGCGACGCCACCGCCGGGCGGTGCCGAGCAGGGGCCGGTGGCCGGGACGCTGCGGCGCACCCTGGACCGGTTCGCCGAGGACACCGGGATCGCCGTCGACGCGGAGCTTGTGGACGTCGATTGCGACCAGCACACCCGGATCGCGCTGCTGCGCTGCACGCAGGAGTCGCTCGCCAACGTCCGCAAGCACGCCGGGGCCTCCACGGTGATCGTGGTCCTGACGCCGGGCCCGGACGCCATCGATCTGGAGATCACCGACGACGGGAACGGCTTCGACGTCGCCGAGGCCCGCGGCTTCGGCCTCGACGGAATGCGCAGAAGGCTCGCCGAGCTCGGCGGCGAGCTGTCCGTGACCAGTTCGCTCGGCGACGGCACCCGGGTCCTCGCCTCCCTGCCCGCCCCACAACCTACGGAGACGGCATGACGGAACCGGACAAGCTGCGTGTCGTCGTGGTCGACGACCACACCGTGATGCGGGCCGGCGTCGTCGCCCTGCTCGCGCCGGAGCCCGGCATCGAGGTCGTCGGCGAGGCGGACGACGGCCGCTCCGGCGTGGCGCTCGCCGAGGAGCTGCGCCCCGACGTGGCGCTGCTCGACCTGCGGATGCCGGGGCTCGACGGGGTGGCGGCGACCGAGCGGATCGTCGCGGGGCCGAGCCGCACCCGCGTCCTGATCCTGACGACGTACGACACGGACACCGAGATCGAACGGGCCGTGGAGGCGGGCGCGATCGGCTACCTGCTCAAGGACACCACGCGCGAACAGCTCGTCGACGCGATCCGCTCGGCGGCGCGCGGCGAGACGGTGCTCGCCCCGCGGGTGGCGCAGAAACTGGTGGCGAAGCTGCGCCGGCCGACGCAGACGGCGCTGACCGTGCGCGAGGTGGACGTCCTGACGGCGGTCGCGGACGGCCTGTCCAACCCCGACATCGCGAAGCGCCTCGTGATCGGCGAAGCGACCGTGAAGACACACCTGCTGCGCATCTTCGCGAAGCTGGACGTCAGCGACCGGACGCGGGCGGTGGTCGTGGCGATGGAGCGCGGGGTGCTGTAGGCCTGCTCGACCGAGTCGTGCACGGACTCTCCTATGATGCGCAAGTCGATGGGGGTGGGCTGTCGGCTCTGTTGAGATGGCGGTAGATCTGGCGTGCGAGATAGCGCTTTAGGCTCCGCCGAATCTCCTTGCTGGTGCGGCCTTCAGCGGTCCGGCGTTCGACGTATGCGCGGGTGTCGGAGTCGTGGATCATGCGGCTGACTGTGGCCATGTGCAGGGCTCGGTTCAGGCGTCTGTCTCCACCGCGGTTGAGTCGGTGGCGCACGGTGTTCCCCGAGGAGGCAGGGATCGGGTTCACGCCGGCCAGGCAGGCGAAGGCGGCTTCGGAACGCACCCGCCCGTGGTGGGACCAGGCCGTCATCACGACAGCTGCGGTGACGGGCCCGATCCCGGGTTTGTCCAGCAGCCCCGCGGCCGGCGTTGCCCGCACCAACGCTGTCATCGACTTCACGTTGGCGCTCAGTTCCTCGTCGAGGGCGACGATGCGCTTGGCCAGGCGCATGGCTTCCGCCCGAGCAGCCATCGCTGCGACAGGCTCTTCGCGGGTGCGCCAGCGGGAGATTTCGAGAATTTGCCGACCGTTTAGTGCCCGACGCCCATCGATGCCGAGGTCCACGGCCCGGACCAATGCGTTCAGCGCGTTGACGTGCGCGGTCCGCTCGTCAGTCATCTGGTCTCTGGCAGTCACCAGAACGCGTAACGCGGCGCGTTCTCCCTCGTCGGCGCGAGGGTGGCGCAGCTCGTGCTCCTCGAGCGGGAGCGCGGCCTCGGCCATGCGCCGTGCGTCGATCGGGTCGGACTTGCCCTTGCCGCGATGTACCCCCATCCGAGGTGCTTCGATGACCTGGTAGCCGGCGTCGGCGACGGTGCGGGCGAACTGAGCGCCGTAGGTCGCGATGCATTCCATGACCCATAGTGCGGTGAGGTCGCCGCCGGTGCGGCGAGCGGCCCAGGCAACCGCCCGGGTCATGCCGGATCTGCTGGTGGGAAACTCGGCCGTATCGAGCAGTTCGCCGGTCGGGGCGGCCAGGACGACCAGGACATGGTTGCGGGCGTGGGTGTCTACGCCGATGACGTACGGGTGGCTGTGCGCGACGATCGTCACGGTGGTCGGGTGCCTTTCCCTCCGGGGACCAACGGTTCGGCCGCTGACGGCCGGCGTCGGTCTGGGTGAGAGTCACTCCGGGCCAGGACTGTGACGGGCCACGCCGTGAACGGCGGGCAATCTCCTGATCAGGACACCGAGGTGGGCCAGAGCGGCGTCGGCTCCCACCACGTCGGACAAGTCCATGCGAAGGCACCTTCTGAGGGCCACCGTTGACAAGAGTCACGACACGGCGGGACGACCGACACCACCCTGGCAGCCGATCCCAGACCGGCCACCCCGAGTCTCACAACCGTTGACACTCTCACTGAGCAAGTGATCTATTCACTTTATGAGTTACGCCGACCAACCCTCGCTGTCCGAGCGCCTCGCGGACGACATAGTCGAGATCATCCGCACCGAACGGCTCATCCCCGGCGACGCCCTGGCCTCCTCGCGCGAACTGGCCAAGCGGTTCGAGGTGACGACGCCGACCGTGCGGGAGGCGCTGCGGCGCCTGGAGGCCATGCAGGTCGTGGAGTTCCGGCACGGCTCGGGGACGTACGTCGGGCCCGGCATCGAGCGGCGGCTGCTCGCCAATCCGCACCGACCGCGCACCACCCGGCGGTCCGTGCTCGAACTCGTCGAGGCACGCCTCGTCGTCGAACCGGCGGTGGCGGCCGAGGCGGCCCGCATCCGACTCCCGCAAGGAGTCGAGCAGTTGGAGCACGCCGCGGCCAACGCCCTGCTCCCGCCCGAGGAGTCGCTGCGCCGCTCCGTGCACTTCCACGTGGCGCTCGCGACGGCCAGCGGGAACGCGCTGCTGAAGGAGACCGTCGAGGCGCTGCTCCAGGTCCGCGCCCGCGACCAGGTCGAGATCCGGCACCGCTATAACGACCGGGAGCGCGACCACGCCGAGCACCTCCAGATCGTCGAGGCGGTACGCGAAGGCGACGCGACGGCGGCGGAGCGGCTGACCCGGGCGCACCTGACCGCGATCCGCGACACCGTGCTCGGCGCCGAGTTCCCCGACGGAGGTGAACCGGCGTGACCACCGAACAGCCGCTGAAACTCGCCGAGTTGACGACCGAGGAGGCCGCCGAGGCCGTCACCCGCGCCCCCGTCGTCCTCATCCCCGCCGGCGCCTACGAGCAGCACGGCCCGGGCATGCCCATCGCCACGGACACCATCCGCGCCGAGCGGATCGCGGACCTCGTCGGGGCCCGGCTCGCCGGACGCGTGGTGATCGGCCCGCCGCTCCCGGTCGGCGTCTCCCCGCACCACATGGCGTTCGCCGGGACGGTGACACTGACGACGACCACGTTCGCCGCCGTCGTGCGCGAGTACGTGGAGAGCCTGCGGCGGCACGGCTGGCGGCGGTTCCTCGTGCTCACCGGGCACGGCGGCAACAACGCGACGCTCACCACGGTGGCGCAGGACCTCCTCGTGTCCCACCCCGACGTGCGCTTCGCCTGGACGCCGGTCACGTCGCTCGCGTCCGGCGTGATCGCGGAGCTGGGCGTGAGCGAGGTCAGCGGGCACAGCGGGGAGGCGGAGACCGCCCAAATGTTGCACCTGGCACCGGACTTGGTGCACCAGGACCGCCTGGAGCCGGGTTCCGTGGCCCTCGACGGACTGAAGCCCGAGGCCCGACTCGCCCGCTCCTTCTCGCAGCCGACGCTGACCCTGCCCTACGACGAACTGAGCGCCAACGGGGTGCTCGGCGACCCGACGTCGGTCACGGCCGAGGACGGGCGGGCCATCGTGGCCGCCGCCGTGGACCGCGTATCGGCGTTCGTCGAGGAATGGCTCGACCTGTAAGCCCCCGCCCCTCCCAGCAACCCTCATTTGGAGCCGCACATGAAGGGTCTACTTCGGCGTGCCTGCGTACTGGCCGCCGCGCTCGCCGCCGTACCGTTCGCACCGGCCCACGCGTCCCCGGCCCACACCTCGTCGGCCGCCCACTCCACCGGCTGCGAAGCCCCCGCCCCGCAGCCACCCGGCACCAGCGCCCAGCACACCATGACCAACGGCGGCCGCGAGCGCACGTATCAACTGCACCTTCCCAACGGCTATACGCCAGACCGCAGTTGGCCGCTCATCGTCGCCTACCACGGGCGCGGGAACACCGGGGCCGGCACGGAGGCGTTCTCGCGCCTCTCCACGCTGCCCGCGATCGTCGCCTACCCGAACGGCGTCATCGGCACCGGCGACGGTGAGCGGCAGGCCTGGCAGGGCGCGCCGTACGCGGCGGCCGGCGTCGACGACGTCGCGTTCACGAAGGATCTCCTCGACTCCCTCGAAAGCTCGCTGTGCGTGAACGAGCGGCGGGTGTACGCCACCGGCAAGTCGAACGGCGCCGGGTTCACCGGCCTGCTCGCCTGCCGGATGTCCGACCGGTTCGCGGCCGTCGCACCGGTCGCCGGGGCCTTCTACCCGGGCACACGCGAGGGCGGCTGCGCCCCGGAGCGCCCGGTGCCCGTCCTCGACTTCCACGGCACCGGCGACACCACCATCCCGTACGCGGGTGACGCCGACCGCGGGCTGCCCGCCATCCAGGACTGGGTGCGCGAGTGGGCCGACCGGGACGGCTGCCGCGGCCGGACACCCGACAAGGTCACCGGCCCCGACATCACGACGTCGCGGTGGACGGGCTGCGCGGGCGGCGCGGAGGTGGAGCACGTCGCGGTCACCGACGGCGGGCACACCTGGCCGGGCGCCGACGGCTACAGCGGCGGCGGCTACACGACGCAGACGATCCAGGCCCACAAGGTGATGTGGGCGTTCTTCCGGAACCACCAACTCCCGTCCCCGCCACGCTAGTTCGGAGCCGTCACCATGACCGTACAGAGAGAGGCACCATCGCCCGGTGAGGCCGAAGCCGGGTCCGAGGCGGCACGGCTGCCGTTCGTCATCCGCGCGCTCGGTGTCGTCGAGCGGGCGGGGAACCGACTGCCGCACCCGTTCTGGCTGTTCTGGATCCTGTCGGCGGTGCTCGCCGTCGTCAGCGCGGTGCTCGCCGGGTTCGACGTGTCCGTGGTATCGCCCGCCGACCACAAGACGGTCGCCGTGCAGAACCTGCTCAGCGGCGACGGGCTCGCCATGGCGGTGTCGACGATGGTGTCGAACTTCGCCGAGTTCCCGCCGATGGCGACGATCGTGGTCGTCATCATGGGCGTCGCGGTCGCCGAGCGCAGCGGCTTCCTGTCCGCCGCGATGAAGGTCGGGGTCGCGCGGGTGCCCGCGTCGTGGGTGGTGTTCGCCGTCGCGTTCGCCGGGACGGTGGCGCACGTCGCGTCGGCCGCCGCGTACATCATCCTGGTTCCGCTCGGCGGGCTCGCCTTCCGTGCCGTGGGGCGTTCCCCGATCCTCGGCATCGTCGTGGCGTACACGGCGATCGCGTCCGGGTACGACGCGAGCCCGGTGCCCACGCCGAACGACGCGATCTTCGCGGGCATCACGACGGCCGCCGCGAAGATCACGGGCGGCGACGACGCGTACGTGTCACCGCTGTCCAACTGGTTCTTCAACATCGCCTCCTCCCTCCTGCTCGCCACCGTCATCACGCTGGTCACGCGCTGGGTGCTGGCGAAGCGGCCCGATCTCGACCCGGACCCGGACGCCGACGTCGAGGACCTGGGCACGCTGGACCTCAGCGACCGGGAGCGGTCCGCGCTGCGGCGGGCGCTGCTCGCGCTCGGCGGCGGCCTGCTGCTGGTCGTGGCGGCGCTCGCCCCGACGTCCTCTCCGCTGCGCGGGGACGGCGGCAGCATCGTCGAGTCGCCGTTCATCGACGGCATCGCGGCGGTGGTGGCCGTCCTGTTCGCGCTCACCGGCATCGTGTACGGGGCGCGCTCGGGTTCGATCGCGAAGCCCGGCGACGTACCGAAGCTGATGGCGGCGGGCGTGAAGCAGATGGCGCCGGTACTGGTGCTGTTCTTCGCGATCGCCCAGTTCCTCGCCTACTTCGACTGGACGCACATCGGCGACGTACTGGCGGTGCGGGCAGCGGAACTCCTGGAGCACAGCGGGATGCCGATCGTGGTGGTGTTCCTGCTGATCCTGCTTCTGCTGACCGTCGTCAACGTCATGGTGACCAGCGGGTCCGCGATGTGGGCCCTGGCGGCGCCCGTCCTCGTACCGATGCTGATGCTTGCGCACGTGCCGGCCGAGACGACGCAGGCCCTGTTCCGCATCGCGGACTCCGGGTCGACCGCGATCACACCGATGAGCCCGTACTTCGTGATGGCCCTCGGCTTCCTCCAGCGCTACCGCAAGGACGCGGGCATCGGCACCCTCGCCGCGTACACGCTGCCGCTGGCGATCGCGATGACCGCGGCGTGGACGCTGCTGTTCCTCGCGTGGTGGGCGCTCGGGATACCGCTGGGGCCGGGGGTCGCGGTGCGCTGACGGGTACGGGGCGGGTCGGGGGTGGGTCGTGGGCGGATCGTGGACGGGTCTACGTCCACGACCTGCTCGCCGGCGACCGCTCCTCCACTGCCTGTGCGGCGTCGAGGAGCGCGTCCTCGGTGAAGCGGCCGCCCACGAGCTGCACTCCGAGCGGTACCCCGTCGTGCGTGCCCGTCGGCACGGTCACGGCGGGGAATCCCAGGATCGGTACCGACGTCATCGGCCACATCGCCGGGAAGAGTTCCAGGGCCCGTGCCTCGTCCGCCAGGTCGGCGTCCTGCTCGAAGGGCGGCTCGGCGCACACCGGGGTCAGCAACAGGCGGTCGGCGCCGAGGAGTTGCTGCAAGGCGGTGACGAGGGTGCCGCGCCGTGCCCAACCGTCGATGTACGTCTCCAGGTCGGGCCGCTCGCCCCACACCGCGGCGGCCGCCTCGAAGTGCCGGGCCAGCGCGGTGCGGATGGCGTCGTCGCCGATCTGCTCCACGACCCGCAGCAACGGACGGGTGTCCTCGGTGAGCAGGAGCAGCCACAGCCGCGCGGCCTCGGCGAGCAGCGGTTCGGCCGGCACCTCGTCGATCTCGTACCCGGCGTCGGCGAGCCGCGCGGCGGCGGCGTCGAGGGCCGCGTCGACGGCCGGGTGGTTCTTCGCGTCCTCGTTGCCCCGGACGAGCGTGACCCGTGTCGGGCCCCTGCCGCGGGCGCCGGGCAGCGCCGGGACGCCGTAGGGGTCGCGCAGGTCGGACGCGCTCATGGCGTGCAGGGCGAGCCGGGTGTCCGCCACGGTCCTGCCGAGCGGCCCCTGCACCGCGCAGGCCTGCACGGTGGGCGGGAGATGGACCGGCACCCGCCCCTCGGGGGTGTCGGCGTACGCGGGCGGCGCCCAGCCGGAGATTCGCCCCACGGTGGGCCGCAGCCCGACCACGCCGCAGCAGGCCGCCGGGAAGCGGATCGAGCCGCCGATGTCGTTGCCCTGCGCGAGGGGAGTCATCCCCGCCGCGATTCCGGCCGCCGCTCCCCCGCTGGACCCGCCGGGCGTGCGCGCGGCGTCCCACGGGTTGAGGGTCCGCCCGTGCAGGTCGTTCGTGGAGAACCAACGCAGCGAGAACGCGGGGACGTTGCTGCGCCCCAGCGGTATCGCCCCGGCGGAGCGCAGCGCAGCGACGCAGGCCGCGTCCTCGGCGGCGGTGGCACCGGCCAGTGCGGCCACACCGTTCGTCGTGGCGTGGCCGCGCTGCTCGGTGTTCACCTTGATGGAGACGGGCACGCCGTGCAGCGGACCCAGCTCCTCACCTGCCGCGACGGCGGCGTCGGCCCGTCTCGCGGCGGCGACCGCTTCCTCGGGACGGACCTCGACCAGCGCGTTGACCTCGGGGTTCGTCTTCTCGATGCGGTCGAGACAGGAGGTGACGATCTCGTAGGACGTGACCTCCCTCGCCCGCACCGCGGCGGCCAGTTCCGTCGCTGAGCGCTGCCACAACTCGGTGTCTCGGCCCGGATTTTCCATGGCGCACCTCTTCCACTGCCCGCTGCCTGCCGGCCACTGCCGCGTCATACAACGGCGTTGCATGACGCGGACAGAGCGCGGCCCCACGTCTGGCAATGTCAACAGCCCACCGGGAGGCGGGAGTTCAGCCGCCCGATCCGCGCAGCCGGTCGACGACCGCCAGGATCGCCCGCTCGCCGCGCTCTGCCGGCCAGCTCTCGGCGTCCTCCAGGGTCGCCAGCCAGTAGCCGCGCAGGATCAGATGAAGGACGTCCCCGCTCAACTCCGCGTCGGGCAGGCCCGCTTCGGCGACCAGCTCGACGAGCCCCTTGTAGTCGCTGCGCGCACTCGCCACGCGCACCTCGTCGACGCCGGTGCCGGGCCCCGCTCCGGCGATCTCCATCATCAGCCGACGCAGCACCTCGTCGTCCTGCTCGGTGGTGCACATCCAGCGGACGGCCGCGCGCAGCTTCTCCTCGCCCTCGACGCCCTCGAGGGCCCGCTCCATCTCGCGGGTCCAGTCGGCCTCCGCACGGTGCAGCGCGTTGATCATCAGGGCGGCGCGACTGGAGACGTAGTTGGTCACCATCGCCGTGGAGCCGCCGAGTTGCTGGGCCACGGCCCTGATGGTCACGGAGCGCACGCCCCGGTCCCTTGCGACCTGAATGGTGGCGGTCGCGATCTCGTCGAGCCGCTTGGCCTCGTCTACCTCGATCGGCATGTCGCCGACCTTAACGCAATGGGTTGACCGCGTTCACACGGAGCTGCAATGTTGTCATACAACATTGTTGCATCACGACGTTGTCCATCCCTGCTCCGGGAGACCACCCTCATGACCTTCACCTTCACGCGTGTCGGCCCGGCCCCCAGGTGCCCACGGGCCCAGGAGTTCCGGGTCCGGATGCGCGACGGGATCCGGCTCGCCACGGACCTCTATCTGCCCGGCGGGCCGGAGGTCGAGTTCCCGACCGTCCTGGTGCGGCTGCCGTACGACAAGAACAGCCGCTACGTGTACTTCGACGAGATCGCGGCCCGTTTCACCGCCCACGGCTACGCGGTCGTCGTGCAGGACGTCCGCGGCAAGTTCCGCTCCGAGGGCCAGACGCTGCCGTTCCTGCGCGAGTGCGACGACGGCTACGACACGATCGACTGGATCGTCCAACAGGCCTGGTCCGACGGCCTGGTGGGGATGTTCGGCGACTCGTACTACGGATTCACGCAGTGGGCGGCGGTGGCGTCCGAGCACCCCGCGCTGCGCGCCGTCGTGCCCCGTGTCACCACGGTCGACTTCAACGCGACGACCCAGGGCGGCGGCCCGCACGACCCGCCCGGCGTGGGCCGCCCCGTCTGGCTGGAGGGCATCGAGTACTACGCCCACTACTGGGTGGACCAGGGCCTGTACGACTTCGAGCCGGACCGCGCCGTCCGGCCCGTCGTCGAGCAGTACGAGGAGGCGTTCCGGGCCATCGGCGCCCGCTCCGCCTGGTTCGACACGCTGGTGCCGCACTTCACCGACCTGTTCCCCGCGCGGGGCAGGCACCCCTACGACGCGCGCCCGGTGCCGGTGCTGCACTGTGTCGGCTGGTTCGACAACATCCTGATCCCGCACCTGCGGGACTACGCGGCGCTGGCCGCGCGCCCCGGCTGGGACGCGGTGCAGTACCTGTGGGCGGGCGCGGTCGACCACGAGAACTACCGCCTCGCCGAGGCACCCGCCACCGAGGACACCGATCATGCGGAGAACCCCGCGGCCCTCGACCGGATGCTTCCGCAGTACGTCGGCCCCGCGATCGAGTTCTTCGACGTATTCCTCAAGGGAGACCGGCCGGCCTCGGAACTGCCCAAAGTGCGCTGGGAGTTGGGGCACGCAGGGTGGCGTACGTCCAGCTGTTGGCCGCCGCCCGAGAGCACCGACCGCACGTTCTGGCTGGCCGCACCCGAGGAGGCGGCGGGCCCGCTTCCCGGCGGTGCCCTCACCGACTCCCCGCCCAAGGAGCCGAGTTCGACCCAATGGGCGTACGACCCCGAGGCGCTCGTTCCTTCCGATGTGCCCAACTCGTTCGCATACCTGCACAGTTACCCGGACCTCGCCGGGACGGCAGGCCGCGACGACACCCTCGTCTTCTCCGGGGCGCCGCTCACGAGAGCGCTCGACCTGGCCGGACCCCTGGCCCTGCACCTCCATGTCACCAGCACGGCCCCGACGTTCGACGTCTTCGCCCGGCTCATGGACGTAGGACCCGACGGGCGCGCCCGCCTGATCGCGCGCGGCGAGGTCTCCGTACGCACCGACATCGCGCCCGAAGAGATCCGCGTCGACCTCGGGCACACCGGCTACCGGATGCGCCCGGGACACCGGCTCGGCATCCTCCTCGCCTCCAGCGACTACCCGCTGTTCCTCCCCTCGTCGGGCAGCGAGGAGAACCCGTGGACCACCTCCGCGGCCAAGCCCGCCACGCAGACGCTGCGCACCGGCGGCGCCGCACCCTCGCGCCTCACCGTCTCGGTCGTCCCCGGACGCGGCTGATCCGCGCCCACGCACACCGGCACCCGCCGCACCCGCACCCGCACCCGCACCCCCACAGCGGAGGCCCCGTACCACCCCTGCACTCCACTCCTCAGGAGCACACTCATGCACGCTCCCCGACTCACCGTCTTCCCTCTCGCCGCCCTGGCCACCGCGCTCGCGCTGACCTCCTGCTCCTCCGGCGGCAACGGCACCTCCGACCGCCCCGGCGCCATCAGGCTCACGCCCACCACTCCTCCCGCGCGCGGCACCGTCGACCACGTCACGTGGAACCTGCCGATGGGCGAGCCGACCACGCTGGACCCGGCGAAGGCCGGCGACTACTCCCCCAGCACGGCCGCCTCGAACCTCTGCGAGCCGCTGATCCGCCTGAAGCCCGACTACTCCACGGCGCCCGGCCTCGCCACGTCCTGGCGGCAGCCCGACCCGAAGACCCTCGTCCTGAACCTGCGACACGGCGTGCGCTTCTGGGACGGCAGCCCGATGACCGCGGCCGACGTCGTCGCGAGCCTGGAGCGCCAGCGCGTGCCCGCCACGCAGAGCGTCAACGCCCCGGTCCTCGCCAACGTCACGACCATCAGGGCGAGTTCGGAGCACCAGGTCACCGTCCGCTTCAGCGCCCCCGACTCACTGTTCCTGAAGTTCCTGGTGAACGGGTTCGGCGCCGTCGGCAAGGCCACGTACCTCAAGAAGGCCGGGACGTCGTACGGCACCGCGCGCGGCGGCCTGATGTGCACGGGGCCCTTCAAGCTGGCGAGTTGGCACCCCGGCGAGTCGATCACCGCCGTGCGCAACCCGGCGTACTGGGACAGCGCGCTGCGCCCCAAGGTCAAAAAGCTCACGTTCCGCTTCATCACCGACAACGGGACGCTCACCAGCGCCCTCATGTCCGGTCAGATCGACGGGAGTTACGAGCTGCCGTCGACATCCGCCAAGGCGCTGCGCGGCGCGAAGACCGGCAAGCTCTACTACGGGCCCTCCGCACAGACCGTGTTCCTGAGCGCGACAGGCCCCGACTCGCCGGTCGCCGACCACCGCATCACGCAGGCGCTCTCCCTCGTCCTCGACCGCGATGCCCTCATCAAGAACGTCTTCGACGGCGCCGCCCAGCGGCAGAAGACCTTCATGCCGTCGCTGGTCTGGAAGAACAGCGAGGCCAAGGACGTGTACGCGAAGGGGTACGCCGCGCTGCCCGAGCCGCCCGAGCCGGACGCCGCCAAGGCGAAGAAGCTCGTCGACGGGGCCGCGCCGAAGCGCCGCACGCTCACCATCGCGATGGCCGCGGGCGACCAGCAGTCCCTCCAGACGCTCACCTTCCTCCAGGCCGCCACCAAGAAGATCGGCCTGAAGGTCGTCATCCGGCAGCTCCAGCCGACCCAGATGTCCGGCCTGTTCTTCAACCCGGCGCTGCGCAAGGGCCTCGACGCCACCATGGCCATCGGCTTCGTCGACATCCCCGATCCGCTCAGTTACGCGGACATGCTCACCAACCCGAAGTCCCCGATGAACTGGATCAACTACCGCAACAGCAAGGTGACTTCACATCTGATGGCCGCCAGGGCGACGACCGATCCGGACACCGCCGCGCGCGAGTTCACCGAGGCGCAGGCGCTGTACGCGAAGGACTACCCGATCGTGCCGATCGCCTGCCCCTACGAGCGGATGTTCCTCAACAAGCGGCTCAGCGGCGCCCCCGCCTCCTTCGCCTACATCAACATGCCGTGGGCGGCGCTGATCGGCGGCACCGGCCGGGAGTCCTCATGATCTGGCGCTTCATGGCGCGGCGGGCCGCGATGCTGGCCGCGACGGCGTTCGTCGCGAGCGTCGCCGTGTACGGGGCGCTGTTCCTCTCGCCCGGCGACCCGGCGACGCTCCTGGTGGGCGGCGGCAAGCCGCCCAGCGAGCGGCTGCTCGCCGAGATCCACCGCCAGTACCACCTCAACGACCCGTTCCTGCAAGGCTATTGGCGCTGGTTCAGCGCGCTCTTCCACGGCGACCTCGGCCAGTCCCTCAGCTATCGCGACTCCGTCGCGCACCTCGTCGGCGACCGCCTCGGCAACACGCTGTTCCTCGTCGCCTTCGCGGCCGTCCTGATCATCGTGGTGGGCGTGGCCCTCGGCACGCTCGCGGCACTGCGCGGCGGCTGGGGCGAGACGGTCGTGACCGTCGTGACGACGACGCTGATGGCGGTGCCGACCTTCGTGATGTCGGTGCTGCTGATCTGGGGGCTCTCGGTCCGCTGGCGGCTGTTTCCCGCGTACGGGAGCGGGGAGGGCTTCGCCGGCCGGCTCGAACACCTCACGCTGCCCGCGCTCGCGCTGGCCGCGACCTGGCTGGCGTACGTCGCCCAGGTGACGCGCTCGGCGGTGCGCGCCGAACTGGCCTCCGAGCATGTGCAGACCGCGCGCGGGCGGGGCCTCCCGGAGCGTCTCGTGGTGCGCAAACACGTCCTGCGCAACGCGTCGGCGCCCATCTTCTCCGTCTCCGGGGTGGCGGTCGCCGGCCTCATCGCGGGCTGCGCGATCGTCGAGCAGGCTTTCGGCGTCAACGGCATCGGGGCGCTGCTCGTGCAGAGCGCGGCGAAGCAGGACCTGGCGGTGGTGCAGGCGCTCGCGCTGATCAGCGTCGTCCTCTTCATCGGCGTGAACACCGTGGTGGACGTCGTATCGGCGCTGCTCGACCGGCGTACACCACTGGAGGCGTCGGCATGACGACTCTCCAACTGGCCGCAAGAACCGGTGTGTTGAGCCGCAGCCGGGCCGCGGCGCGCGGCAACGGAGTGCTCATCGCCTCGGGCACGGTGGTGGCGCTCGTCATCGTCGCCGCCGTGTGTGCGCCGCTCCTCGCCCCGTACGACCCCGAGGCCGTGGACCCGCTGGCGGTGTACCAGGGCAGTACGGCCGCGCACTGGCTCGGCACCGACGACACCGGCCGGGACATCCTCTCCCGCATCCTGTACGGGGCCCGGCTCAGCCTGTTCGCGCCCGCCGTGGTGACGCTCGCCGCGAGCCTCGTGGGCACGGCGCTCGCCATCTCGGCGGCGTGGCTGGGCGGTTGGTACGACAGCGCCGTCTCGGCCGCGCTCGACGTGGTGTTCGGCTTCCCCGGCCTGATCCTCGCCGTGGTCGGCGCGGCCGTCTTCGGCGCGGGCCTCCAGGTCGCGGTGGTGACGCTGTCCGTCGCCTACCTCCCGTACGTCGCGCGGACCGTGCGCGGCGCCGCGGTGCGCGAGGTGCATCTGCCGTACGTGTCTGCGCTGCGCATGCTCGGCATGTCGGGGTGGCGGATCTGCCTGCGCCATCTGACACCCGCGCTGCTGCCGCTCGTCCTGGTGCAGGTGACGGTGTCGTTCGGCTACACGCTGCTCGACGTGGCGGCGTTCTCGTTCATCGGCCTGGGCGCGCAGCCACCGACCGCCGAGTGGGGGCTGATGGTCGCGCAGGGCTCGTCGGGCGTGCTGGCCGGCCGGGCCGAGCAGTCGCTGTACGCGGGCCTCGTGATCGTCGTGTTCGTGATCGCCTGCACGCTGCTCGGTAACGGCCTGTCCAGACGGCTCCTGGGAGAGGAGGCCACCCGATGACGCTCCTGGACATCCACGACTTGCCGACCACCACGCGCCGCACTGGGGCTACTGCTGCCGTCGAGGGCCCGGACCAGCCTGCTCGACAACCGGCCGTCCCGACGCCCCCTGGGGCAGGAGGCCTCCCAATGACGCTCCTCGACATCCACGACTTGCCAACCACCGTACTGGTGCCGCGAGTTGACACTCCGGTCAAACCACGCGCCGTACTGGGGCTACTACTGCCGTCGGGGGCCTGGACCAGCCTGCTCGACAACCGGCCGTCCCGACACCCCCTGGGGCAGGAGGCCTCCCAATGACGCTCCTCGACATCCACGACTTGCCAACCACCGTACTGGTGCCGCGAGTTGACACTCCGGTCAAACCACGCGCCGTACTGGGACTGCCGCTGCCGCCGAGGGCCCGGACCGGCCTGCCCGACAAGCGGCCGTCCCGACACCCCCTGGGGCAGGAGGCCACCCGATGACGCTCCTCGACATCCGCGGGCTGCGCGTCACCTTGCCGGTGGGCGGAGCCGACCGGCCCGTCATCCACCACGTCGACCTGTCCGTGCCGGCCGGTACGGCGGTGGGCCTGGTCGGCGAGTCGGGTTCCGGCAAGTCGCTCACCGCGCGGGCCGTGCTGCGGCTGCTGCCGCCGGGGGCCCGGCTCGACGGCGACGTACGCGTCGACGGCACGTCCGTCCCGGCCATGGGTCCCGCCGCGCTGCGCGCCCTGCGCTCGACGGACGTGGCGATGATCCACCAGGACCCGCGCGCCCACGTCAACCCGGTACGCACGGTCGGCGACTTCCTCACCGAGGGCCTGATCGCGCGCGGCACCCGGCCGCGCGAGGCCACCGCCACGGTCACCGCCCTGCTGCGCGACGTCGGCATCCCCGACGCGGAGCGCCGGCTGCGGCAGCGCCCGCCGGAGCTGTCCGGGGGGCTGCTCCAGCGGGTGATGATCGCGGCGGCGCTCGCGGGCGGGCCCCGGCTGCTCCTCGCGGACGAGCCGACGACGGCGCTCGACGTCACGACGCAGGCCGAGGTGATGGCGATCATCGACGAGGCCCGCAAGGACCGGGGCCTGGCGATGCTGTTCATCACGCACGACCTGGACCTGGCGGCGGCCGTGTGCGACCGGATCGCCGTGATGTACGCGGGTTCGGTGGTGGAGGAGGTCCCGGCCGACCGGCTGCACAAGTCGGCCCGGCACCCGTACACCCGGGCGCTGCTCGCCTCCCGCCCGGCTCCGGGGGCGGACGCCAGGCCGCCGCGGGCCATCCCGGGCCGGCCGCTGTCCGCGTTCGAGACCGGCGCGGGCTGCGCGTTCGCGCCACGCTGTCCCGCGGCCCGCGACCTCTGCCGCGTCGAGCGCCCGGAGCCCCGCCCCGTCGGTGACGGCGTCGCCGCCTGCCACTACCCCGAGGAGCCCACGGATGACGCCTGACACCGCCGAACCGCACCCCTCCGCCGCGCTCGAAGTCATCGGACTGCGCAAGGAGTTCGGCGATCTCGTCGCGGTCGAGGACATCGACCTGACGCTGGCGCCGGGCGGCTCCCTCGCCGTCGTCGGCGAATCCGGCTCGGGCAAGACGACCGCGGCGCGGATGATCGCGGGCCTGGAACGCCCCACGGCCGGCACCATCCGCCTCGCCGGCCGGGAGCGTCCACGCCCACCCCGCCGCACCGCTGAACGCCGCCGGGCCGCCCGCGAGGTCCAGATGGTCTTCCAGGACCCGTACGCCTCCCTGGACCGCCGCCAGCGGGTGCGCGATTGCGTGGCCGAGGTCCTCGCCCTCCACACGGACCTGCGCGGCTCCGCACTCGACCGGCGCGTCGCGGAACACCTCGACCAGGTGGGCCTCGACGAACGCCAGGCCGCTTCGCTGCCGCGCGCACTCTCCGGCGGTCAGCGCCAACGCGTAGCCATCGCACGGGCGTTGGCGGTCTCGCCGAAGATCCTCGTCCTCGACGAGGCGGTGGCCGCGCTCGACGTATCCGTACAGGCGCAGATCCTCACCCTGCTCGCGGAGATCCGCGCACGGACGCCCGTGGCCTACCTGTTCATCACGCACGACCTGGGCGTCGTCCAGCACGTCTGCGACGACATCGCGGTCATGCGCCACGGCCGCGTCGTCGAACGAGGCCGCGCCCGCACTGTCCTGACCCAGCCCCGGGACCCGTACACCCGCGCCCTGCTCGACTCGGTACCCCGCCCGGGATGGAAACCGAGCCGCAACAGCTAGTTCCCAAACCCCCTCCCCCGACCTGGAGTTGACACCACCATGACCGACGCCCCCTCCCTCTCCTACGCCTTCGAGATCCGCGCCGACGTCTCCGAACCGCTGCACATCGGCCACGGCGCCGGCGAGCGCACCGACTTCACCCCCATCACGGGCGGCACCGTGCGCGGCCCCCGCCTCAACGGCACGGTCCTGCCCGGCGGCGGCGACTGGTCGAACACCCGCGGCGACGTCTGCGAGCTGGAGGCCCGCTACCTCCTCAAGGCGGACGACGGCGCGGTCATCGACATCGTCAACCGCGGCTACTACGTGGACGGTTCCGGCTACTTCCGCACCGCGCCGGTGTTCCGCACCGACGCCCCCGCCCACCTCTGGCTCGCGCGCACGGTCTTCGTCGGCCACGCGCACGACGAGGGCAACCCGGAGGAGGGGGTCACCATCGTCATCCGCTGCTACAGCGTGCAGTGAGACGGCGCCCCCTCATCCGCCTAGACCGCGTCCTCCGCACGCTGCCGCAGCAGCTTCTTGTCCGGCTTGCCGGCGTCCGTCAGCGGCAGCGCGTCGACGAAGGTGATGCGGGCCGGCTCGTACATCGCGCCGCGCTGCGCGCGCACCGCGGCCCGCAGCTCCTCCGCCTCCACGGCGACGCCCGGCGCGGCCACGACCGCGGCGTGCACCTGCTCCATGCGGTCGGCGTCCCGCACCCCGAAGACCGCGCTCTGCAGCACCTTCGGGTGCGAGTTGAGCAGGTCCTCAAGCTCGGTGGTGTACACGTGACCGCCGACGACCACGATCATGTCCTTGAGCCGGTCCACGACGGTGATGTAGTTCTCGTCGTCGAGGAAGCCGATGTCACCGGTGTGCAGCCAGCCGTCGCGCAGCACCTCGGCCGTCAGCTCCGGCTGCTTCCAGTAGCCCGTCATCGTGCCCTCGGAGCGGACGCAGATCTCGCCCAACTCGCCGACCGGCAGGTCCTTTCCGTCGGTGTCGCGAATGGCGACCTCCACGCTCGGCAGCACCCGGCCCGCGGAGCGCATCCGCTCGGGCCGGTCCAGGTCGTGGTCCTCGGCGGTGAGCACGCTGATCCCGCCGGCCTCGTTCTGCCCGTAGAACTGCACGAGCACGGGCCCGAGTCGGCGCACGGCGTCCGCGATCCGCGCGGGCGACGCCTGGCAGCCGCCGTACGTCAGGCCGCGCAGGCTGCTCAGGTCGCGGTGCGCGGAGTCCGGGTGGTCGAGGAGCTGGTAGATCAGCGGCGGCAGCAGGAAGAGGCGCGTGATGCGCTCACGTTCGATGGTGTCGAGCACGTCCCCCGCGTCGAAATCGTCGTGCAGCACGACGGCGCCGCCGGCCCGGATCACGACGTCGGCCAGCATGCCCGCGGCGTGCGCGATGGTGGTGCACACGAGTTGCCGGGGCGACTCCTCCTCGGCGGGCCGCACCTGGGTCATCATCCGGCTCATCCGGGTGACCTGCCCGAAGGTGGTGACGATGCCCTTGGGGTGGCCCGTCGTACCGCCGGTGTGCCGGATGGTGCATATGTCGTCGGGGCGGGCGCGGGACTCGAACGGCTCGGCGGGCTGCTCGGCGGCGAGCGCGAGCAGGTCCTGCCCGATCTCGCGCTTGTCCTCGCCCAGTACGAGAACGTGCGGCACGGGCGCGTTCCCCGTGATCTCCTCGGCGCGGTCCGCGTACCGCGGGTCGACGATCAGCGCCTCGGTCTCGACGTCCTGAACGATCGCCGCCTGCACGTCGGCCGACAGCTTGTTGTAGAGGTGGTTGACGCGGCAGCCCGCGAGGTTGGCGGCGTAGCGGGCCGCGATGGTCTCGGGCAGATTGCCGCTGAGCAGGGTGACGGTGGCACCGCGCGCGACACCCTGGGCGGTGATCGCGTGGGCCATGCGGTGCACCAGCGAGTGGAACTGACCCGCCGTCAACCTCCGGTCCTCGTACACCAGAAGCTCACGCTCCGGGTCGGCCACGAGGGCGTCGAGGTTGTCCTCGACGAAGGTACGGAAGGGTTCTGACGCGTGGGGTGTTGCGGGGGCAGCTGTGGGGGTGGCTACAGGTGCGGATGCCTCGGCAGGCATGGGCTGTCCTCCTGACATCACCGGCCCGCTCGTTTCCGTGCGCGCCGATGGTGGTGGTGCTTTGTTGGGGGGGATGGCGGTCCGGGGGCCGTCGGCGCATGGCGCCGCGCCCGGCACGAATGGCACACGCCCGGACGCATTGGTTGCCCCAGACAACCAACTCCCAGGCTAACTCCCCTGCCCCACCGCACGCACCTCAGATTGGATCATGAACGCACACTTGACCCCTTCTTTTCCTTTGCCATCCCGGGATTTGACCCCACAACCTGTGGCGCCCGCCCTGTCCGGCGCCGCTAATCCCTGGTCGGGACGCGGCAGTTGCCCGCGCATCATGACGCCGAGCGAGCACTCCGAAGCTCAGGTCCCACGGCTTCACCGGTCGGCCCCGCGGTGAACTCCACCAGCAGCAAGGCGGAGTCGTCGTCAGGTGGCGCCCCGGTGAAGGCGGCGACATCGACGCGCACTCGACGCAGAGCTTCCTCGGGACTGCCGTCGCTCAGCAGCGGTCCGGCCCGCTCGCTCACGGGATAGAACCGCCCTTCGCCGTCCCGGGCCTCGCTCAGGCCGTCGGTGTAGAAGAAGAGCCGGTCCCCAGGGTGCAGGGTCAGTTGCATGACACTGTCCTGCTGGTCGCCGGAGCCTGCCAGCGCGGCGAGCCCGAAGGGGAGCACAGGCTCGTCCGACTCGACATAACGGACTCGGCCGTCGGTGGTGACGAGCAAGGGCGCGGGGTGACCATGGTTGAACACGACGAGCCGCCCGGCCGGGTCGACCTGGGCGAGGATGCCGGTCACGAACCGTTGGCCGTCCGTTCTGCGGTCCAGGGCGTTCTCGATGCGGCGGCCGACCTCCGCGAGGTCGTCGAGCTCGGGGCCGGCTTCCCGGAACGCGGCCAGCACCACGGCCGCGCACCGAACGGTGCCCAGCCCCTTGCCCTGGACATCGGCGATCACGAAGCGGACTCCACGGGGAGAGGCCACCGCCTCATACAGGTCCCCGCCGACGCGGGTGGCCCGACTCGAGCTGACGTAGGAGGCCCCGAGGCGGACCGGGCCGATCACCGGCGGCAGGGGGGCGAAGAGCACGTCCTCCAGCGTCTTGGCCACTTCCTGCACGTCCACGAGGCGCTGTTCGGTCCTGAGCCTGGACCACGCGGCGTAGACGGCGCCGAGTGTGACGTACGCGATGGCGACCAGCGCGATGTACATCCGCAGGGCGCCGAACCGGTCTGCCTTCGCCGCGAACACGAGACAGAGGAGGACGGCGACACCCCCCATCGCCACGACGTTCCGGATGGTTCCCCGCGCTGCGGCGATCGCCGGTTCCTGCGGCGTACACAGGCAGCAGGTTGTACTCCTGCCCCGTGAAAGCGTCCACCACCGCGACACCGAACATGACGCCCAAGGGCACCGCGCTCGGCGAAGGATTCAACGACCTGACGGCTCGGAGCCACTGCATCGCCGCGCCTCCTGCACGCTCGCCACCGGATCAGGACCGCAACGGACGGACCGAGGGCACACCGTGCAGTGACCTGTTGGCCGATTCGGGTGTAACCAGCATAGAAAGGACGGGACGGGTCTGCGATCCGGGACGATGCCCATCGCGTTCTTCATGGGCCGGTATGACGCGTTCCCCCGGCCGGCTCCGCACGACGCGGAGTCGGCCGGGGGAACGTCGTGTCAGCGCACCTCGTAGGCGCGGACGACCGTCTGGGTCACCCGTGCCCCGTGGCTGTCGGACAGCGTGACCCGCAGGTGCACGAAGCTGCCCGCGGGCGCGTCCGCGGGGAGCGTCGCCTGCCAGGTGCCGTTCGTGCGCACGAGGCGGGCCGTGTGCCAGCCGGAGACCGTCTCGACGGTGCTCTGGTCGCCGTACGCGTACTCCAGCGTCGCCCCGTCCAGGTCGACGGGACCCGCGGTGCCGTCGACGACGGCGCCGATCCCGATCGTGGTCGTCTCACCGGCCGGCCGCGTGTTGCGCAGGTCGCTGGGCACGTCGATCACCGGGACGAGCAGGCGCTGGGCGCCCTGGTCCGCGGCGGCCGAGGGGAACGTCCACTCGGTGCCGTAGGCCAGACCGGTGCGGTCGGCGGCCGTCGCGGTACGCCGCCAGGTCTGGCGGAACGTGACCTCCGTCTTCTCCTGCGGCAGCGTGAACATGCCCGAGGTGGACGCCACGGGCTCGCCGTTCACGAGGAGTTGGCGGGTGCCATAGTCCCGCTGCCCGATGGTCGAGTCGTGCCCGCCCGCGTCACCGAAGGGTGCGACGACGTACGAGAGGCGGTCGCTGTTGCGGGTCATCAGCGGCCGGTCGTAGGTGTTGCGGACCGGGCCGTAGGGCGACTTGTACCAGTCGGCCGTCGCGCGGCCCTTGTCGACCGTGTGCGGGCCGTCGTAGGCGGTGCCGCCGTAGGGGCCGAGGTTCCGGCGCATCAGCGTCGTCCACGTCAGTCCCTGCGAGCCGGTCGGCGTGAAGAACTCCGTGCGGGACTGCGGTGCTTGCAGAGGCAGCGTGGTGCCGCCGGCCCAGACCGAACTCACGCCGGGGATCCCCACCTGGACGTCCGACCAGTACGTCGTGTCGTCCGGGTTCTGCACGTGGTAGCGGGCGTCGCGGACGGCGAGGTCGGAGTCGTGCACCCGCTGGGTGCCCGGACGGATCGCGCCGCGACCGACGTAGGCGAGGTTGTAGACGTACGGGCTCTTCGCGGTCGCGGTGCCGGACCAGCGCACCGTGGCCGTGCCCTGCTCGGCCAGCTTCTTGAGCGCGAGCGAGTCGGCCCAGGTGATGGAGGCCTGAGGCACGCCGTCGGTGGCGCTGAACTGGAAGCGGCCCTCGCTGTCGGGGACCGCCACCAGCACGCCGACGGCACCGGCCTTCGCCGCGGCCGCCGCCCACAGGTACCCGTTGCCTCCGCCGGTGCCCGCGTCGACCAGGGCGATCTTCCCCGTCAGGTCGTGGGCGGCGAAGTTCTCGTCGGTGCCCTTGCCCACGGGGACGACCTCGGCGGAGCCTTTCCCGTCGAACTCCGTGCCCTGCTGCATCGGCAGCGAGTCGAGGACCCGGCCGTCAGGGGTGCTCAGTTCGGCGGGCGGGGCAACCTGGCGGGCCGACGCGAGGAAGGTGAGCCGGTCGTCGTGGGAGACCCGCTGTGCGTACACCCCCTTCACGTAGGACGGTACGGCCGTGGCGTAGCCCGCCTTCAGTTTCCCGGTGTCGTCGAGACCGAAGGTCGTGCCGAGCGCGAACCCGGCCGGCCGGCTGGGCCGGTCGGTGTCCCAGGTGAGCGGCTGGGCGTCCCGTGCGTCGAGGGTGACGACGGTGTCGCCGGTGACCTTCACCTCGGAGTCGTACATCTGGGAGACGGAGTCGACGCTGCCGACGTTGCTCGCCGCGTCCCGCGTCATGATCATGCCGCCGAGCGCGTACGTGCCCAGGGGCACCCGGATCGTGGTGCTGCCCGCGTCCGGGGAGCCGAGCGTGTACACCTTCGCGGTGTCCCGGTGGTCGTCGAACAGCTGGAACGTCGACGGGTTCTCCGCCGGGTCGCCGTGCCGGTCGATGCCCTTGACGGTGAGGTCGGCGGACGGCTCCTCCATGTGCACGCCGAACGGGACGGTGACGCGGGTGCCGTGGGCGCCGGTGCCGACGAGGCGTCCGGTGACCGTGCCGTAGTCACCGGCGTCGAGCCGGGCCGACGGGTCGATGCGGACCGGGACGTCGGCGGTGCCGTTCGCGGGGACGGTGACGCTGTGTTCGGCCGGCGCGGCGAAGCCGGACAGCCGGGAGCCGTCGTCGCCGCGCACGTCCTGCGCGGTCAGGGCGAGGATGACGGGCTTGTCCGTGATGTTCGTCAGGGTGACCGGCTTCTCGACTCGGTCGAGTCCGGCCTGCGGGTACGCGAAGTCGCCCAGCAGCGGAGCCGGTCCTGCGAGCACCGGCTGGGTGATCGCGCGTGCGACGTCGAGCGGGCCCGAGCCCTGGTCGAGAACGGGCGCGTCGGTGTGCGCCGCGGAGTCGGTCAGCACCGCCTTGAGCTGCGCCGGGGTCAGGTCGGGGTGCTTCTGGAGGAGCAGCGCGGCGCCGCCCGCGACGTGCGGGGTGGCCATCGAGGTGCCGGACATCGACTGGTAGGCCTGATCGCCGCGGCCGCCCGCCTTCGCGGCGACGACGTCGACGCCCTGCGAGGCGATGTCGGGCTTCGCGCTCATGCCGTCCACGGACGGGCCGCGGCTGGAGAAGGACGCCGTGTCGTTCTTCCGGTCGACGGCGCCGACGGTCAGCGCCTTCGGTGCGCAGCCGGGCGTGGAGACGGTGCCGTGCAGCGAGGCGTTGCCCGCCGCGATGACGAACAGTGCCTTGTCGCCGAGCCGTTCGACGGCGTCGACGTCCGGGCCCGTGCAGCTCGTGGCGCCGTCCGCGCCCAGGGACATGGAGACGACCCCGGCGCCTTGGGCGACGGCCCACTCCATGCCGTCGACGATGCCGCTCAGCGTGCCCGAGCCGTCGTCGCCCAGCACCTTGCCGATGAGAAGGTCGGCCTTGGGGGCCATGCCGGCGTAGCGGCCGTTCGAGGCGGCTCCGGTACCGGCTACGGTCGAGGCGGTATGCGTGCCGTGGCCGGTGCGGTCCACGCCGTCCTGGCCGGTGACGAACACCTTGCTGGCGGCGATGCGTCCTGCCAGGTCGGGATGGTCGGCGTCGACTCCGGTGTCCAGCACGGCGACCTTCACTCCGGAGCCGTCGAGCCCGGCGCGGTGCGCGGTGGTGGCGCCGGTGAGCGGGACGGTCGGGCTGCCGAGGACCGGCGCGGCCGTGCCGTGCACCTTGGCGTCCAGCCAGATCTTGCGTACGCCGCCGGCGGACTTGGACCGTGCGTCGTGCGGGGCGAGGTCCTTCCAGGCGTCGGCGGCGGACTTCTTGGCGACGGCCAGACCGGCGCCGCCGATCGAGTCGAGGCTCGCGGTCGTCCTGGTGCCGGGGGCGGCGCTGCGCGGGGTGCGCCCGCCCTCGTAGGAGACGACGACGGGTACGGCGTCGGTGTGCGCGTCGTCGTATCCGTCGGCGACGAGCTTGCCTATGTCGAACAGCGCGGCATCGACCGTGCCGGCGTCGACGAGCTTCTCGGTGCCCTGCGGGAACACGTAGGTGTGCGTGCCGTCCTGCCAGACGGCGGCGGGGTGGTCGGTGGCGTCGGTGGTGCGCGGGGCCGCCGACAGGACCCGGCCGTCGGTGCCGACGCGTGCGTCGACCACGTCGCCGGTGATCAGGGTGACGGCGACGGGCCGCCCGGCGTCGGCGTGATCCGCGGTGGCGGGGTTACCGCCCGCGGAGTCGGCGGCGGTCGCCGCGGGGGTGCCGACACCCAACAGGGCGACCGCCGCCAGTCCGGCGGCGGTTCGGCGCCATGGTCTGCTGCGTCTCACAGGTGCACTCCAGGAGGAGGGGAGGGATCCGGTGCGCAACAGACTCGCCAATTCCGGTACGGAACAGGGGAGATGGAGGTGGCGAGTAGTGCCCTGGCGTGAATTCGCCAGCGCCTGCGCCGCCGCCCGGGGCCGCACCGCACACGCGTTGGGGCAGGAGAGGATGGCGCGACAGGGGGGATGGCGGCGAGACTGGGCCCATGTCGTCCGACCTTGGAATACCGTTCCGCCCCACCGCCGGTGCCGACTCCGCGCTGCGCTCCCGCTTCGCCGACCTCCAGGAGGATCTGCGCCGGGCCGAAGGGACGCTGACCCGGTTGCTCAACCAGTGGGAGCCGGGTCCCGGGCCGGACACGGAGCGGCTCGTCAGAACCTGGTCGAGCCGCGAGGAGCAGGCTCGCCGCGTCAACGAGATCGAGTACGGGGCGCGTTCGTCGCTGCTGCTCTTCCAGTCCGGGGCGAACACGGTGGCCCCGGTCCCGACCACGTTGCTGGAGGGGGCCCCGCCGCCGGACACCGCGCCCGACGCGCTGCGCCACGACGGCAACCACGAGGCCGCCTACCGCGTCGTCGTCGACCCCGCCTTCCTCGCCGAGCCGGCGGCGCTGCGCGCACTGGACGAACGCCTCGCCGACGGCCACCAGATCCGTGTCGTGGACCAGCCGCTGATCAAGCTCATCGTCGCGGACGGCGAGACCGCTCTGGTGCAGCTGGAGCCGGGCCGGTCGATGGAACTGCGGGCGCCGCTCACGCTGCTGGCCGTCGAGCTCTTCGAGTCGGTGTGGCGGCGCTCGCGCCCGTACTTGCGCGAGGAAGGCGACCTGAGCCCCATGGACCGCAGGATCCTGCAACTCATGCTCTCGGGGCTGACCGACGCGGCGACGGCCAACCAGCTCGGCACGTCGCCGCGGACGGTGCAGCGGCGGGTGCGCGCCCTGATGGACCTGACCGCGGTGACCTCGCGGGTGCAGCTCGGCTGGTACGCGATGCGCAACAACTGGGTGTGAGGCGGGGCCGCTTGGGTGGTCACATCCGGTCGACGTAGTACTTCAGTGTCCGGCCGTGCAGGGAGCGCACCGGATCGGTGACGCGGTCGGCAGTGGAGTTCTGCCGGAGGTAGTTGAGCTCCACGAAGGACAGGTCCCTGGCGTCGACCGTGCCGTCGTGGTCGATGTCCGCCGCCCGTTCCGCGCTGCCGCGGGCCGCGTACACCGCCGCGGCGTCGCGTACGTCGATGACGTCGTCGCCGTTGACGTCACCGGCGACGAGCGCTGCCTGGGACGAGGCGTTGGTGCCCGCCACGCTCCCGTACCCGTGCAGGCCCAGGTCGACGTCCTCGTACCAGGTGAAGTGGCCGGGGACCCTGACCTCGAAGCGGTACGGCTTCCCGGCGGGGGCGAGCGTGCTGTCGGCCATCCGGCCGGCCGCGTCGGCCGTCAGCGTGCTGCGGGTGCCGTCCGGTGCGGTGAGCGACGCTTGGAAGCCGTCGAGGCTGTAGTCGCGAGCGTCGTCGTACGCGTAGTCCTTGGTCAGCAGCCCTTCGGCGGCGGGCCGCGCGGCGAAGGAGGACGTGGGGTTCAGCATGCGGACCGCGCCGTAGAACTGAAAGTTCAGCGGCACCTTCGTGTCCGCGGTGTCGAAGGCGTACGTCGTACCGGTGGTCAGGCCCGCGGACGTCGTCCAGTGCTCGCCGGTCACCTCGTACGTCACCTTCAGGAGCGGCATGTCGCTGCCGCTCAGACCGTCCGCGCCGAGGACGTCGAAGGAGACGGTGCTGGAGGAGCCCGCCCCGCTGGACACGTCGGTGCGCCGGATCGACGAGGGGCTGTGCGCGGCGAGTTCGGCGGTCGGCTCGACGTCGACCAGCTTGACGTTGCGGTCGTCGTAGCGGATCTGAGAGGTGAAGGACTTCCAGTGGGCGAGGTCGTGCGCGGTGAGGGTGTACGTGACGCGGTCCCCGGCGCGGGCCGCCGGGGCGTCCGCGTCGCCGACCACATAGGGCAGGCCCGCCTTGACGACGTTGAGCACGCGCACGTCCCCGATATTGCCCGCGGCGTCCGTCGGCCAGAGCTTGACGTAGGCGGTCGGCGAGGCGGCGGTCAGGGGGATCGAGGCGCTGACCTTGCCCTGGGCGTCCGCGTTGGCGTGGCCCGTAGGGGCGTTGGGGCTGTAGGCGGAGTAGTAGAGCGCGTTGTCGTCCTGGCCGATGTCGAGTCCGGCGTCGTGGATCGCGTCGGTCTGGGCATCGCGCAGGGTGCCGGAGACGGTGAACGAGGAGGCGTCGGCGGGGCGTTCGGCGACTGTGGGGTGGGACGGGTCCCAGGCTCCGTAGGCGTCGTCGTAGGACGGCGCGTGGGAGTCGACGTAGATGTCGCGTGTCTCGGTGTCGGTGCCGCCCTGGGCGTCGGTGCCCACGATGCGGAGCCGGTAGTGGCCGTCGCCGATCCAGCGGCCCCTGGGGTCGACGGGGGTGGCGGACCGCCCGGTGAACGGGTAGTACCAGCCGGGGACGTTCACCGGCCCGTACCGG
This sequence comes from Streptomyces fractus, assembly GCF_049844455.1. Lineage (NCBI taxonomy): Bacteria > Bacillati > Actinomycetota > Actinomycetes > Kitasatosporales > Streptomycetaceae > Streptomyces > Streptomyces fractus. The sequence goes on from NZ_JBMYHI010000002.1 coordinate 2,698,046, forward strand.
ACCCCCTCGGTGAGACCCGCCGTGCTCACCCCGCCGATGTAGCCGAGATCCTTGCCGTGGGCGTCGGCCAGGAACACCTCGACGGTGCGCAGTTGGCCCGCCATCGTCACGTCGAAGGTGGCGGCGCCGCCGCCCACGGACCCGGCGTCGGAGAACTGATTCGTGGACACGAGGGACTTGGTCATGTCGATCGCCTGGAAGCCGGACTTGGCTACCCGCATGCCGAAGGGGACGCGCAGGGTGCCGAGCCCGTTGCCGGAGACGGGTGTCAGCGTGATGTGGCCCTCGTAGTATCCGGCGGGCGCCGAGGAGGGCACATTCAGGTCGGCGCGCACCTTCGCGTCACCGTGCTTCGCGACACCGATCGTCGTGGCGGTGGTCAGCGTGATGTGCGCGGCGGCGGCGTCACCGGATGCGCCGGAGCCTCGGGTGAACTCGGTCGTCACCCGGTAGGTGGCCCGCTCACCGCTGTCGTTGGCGAGGCGCAGTGTGTGCGCCTCGGCCGTCCTGCGGCCGAGCGGCAGGACCCCGAGGTCCAACGCACCGGTCCTGTAGGCGAGTTCGCCGGGTGTCTTGTCGACGGATACGTAGGGGGTGTGGGCCGCGGCGTCCACGGTGGCCGCGGTGTGCACGGCGGCGTACGGGTCGACGGCGCCCGCCCCTTCCTCGAAGACGCTGTTGTCACCGGGCAGCGGCGCCGCGGTGTTCATCATCGCCGTCTTGACGGCGTCGGGGTCGAGGCCCGGGTCGTGCTGGAGCATCAGGGCCGCGGTTCCGGCGACGTACGGGGACGCCATGGAGGTGCCGCTCAGACGTGCGTACGCGTAGGTGTAGTCGCCGCCCTCGGGGTCGACCGTGTCGGCGGGGACGGAGGACAGGACGCTGACGCCGGGCGCCGCGACCTCCGGCTTGATGGCGCCCGTGCCGTAGACGGGGCCGCGTGAACTGAAGTCCGCGAGGGCGCCGTCGCCCAGGGTGAACGTTCCCGCCGGGGCGAGCGACAGCCGTGCGGAGGAACCGGCGGCGGCGAGCGCTGCCCCGTCGGCGGAGGTCACCGAGAACGCAGGGACGTACGCCTGGCTCTCACCGAGGTAGGACGGTATGTGGCCCTCGTCGGCGTCGGAGTTGACGAGGAGGACGGCGGCGGCGCCCTTGCTCTTGGCGCGTCTCACCTTCTCGTCGAGGCTGATGCCGCCGCGCGCGATCAGGACGGCCTTGCCGGTGACGTCCTTGTCGGTGTAGCCGGCGGCCGTGCCGGTGCCCGCGTCCGCGACGGGCCAGGTGCCGTCGGCGAGTTCGTCGAGCGCGTCGTCGAAGGACCGGGCGAGCAGCCGGCCCTCTGCCTTCGCCGTTCCCGCGCTCAGGGTGTACGCGGGCAGGGTCATCGGTTCGTCGTGCGCCCCGACCGTGAGCGGCAGGGCGGCGGCGCCCGGGGTGCCGAGCGTCTGGGCGTCGGGTCCGCTGTTGCCGGCGGCTATGACCATGGTGATGCCGTCGAGGACCATGTTGTCGGCCGCCAGCGCCTGCGGGCTGAGCGGCTCGTTGACCGCTGCCCCGAGCGACATGTTGACGACGTCCATGCCGTCGTCGGCTGCCCGGTCCATCGCGGCGAGGATGTCGCTGGTGCGGCCGCTGCCGTACGGCCCGAGCGCCCGGTAGGCGTACACGGAGGCGCCGGGCGCGACGCCGTGCGCGGCACGCTCCTTGGAGGCCGCGCCCCGCCCCGCGACGATGCCGGCGACGTGGGTGCCATGCTCGGTGTAGTACGTCGCGCCCTGATTGGTCTCGGCCTTGCCGGACGCCTTCCAGTCGGCGTACGTGGTCTCCATCGGGTCGGAGTCGTCGTCGACGAAGTCGTGTCCGCCCGCGTAGGCGTCCTTGAGGTCGGGGTGGTGGTAGTCGATGCCGGTGTCGATGATGCCGACCTTGACGCCCTTGCCGGTGACTCCCTCGGCGTGCAGCCGGTCGACGCCGTCGTCCGCCGCACCGGACCCCGCCTTCGCGGTGGAGGCGGAGGGCTTCGGGTCGGCGAGCGCCTTCACCGTGGTGTCGGGCCACACGGCGGAGACCTCGTCGTGGTCCAGCAGGTCCGCGACCCGGTTGCCGGGCACCCGCAGGCTCATGCCGTCGAAGCTGTGGGTGAAGGTGCGGCCGGGACGGGGCACCGCGGCCTTCTTGCCGCCGCTCGCCGCGCCGGTCCGCGGGAACATCCCGTCCAGCGCAGAACGGAAGTTGCTCTGGGCCTTCTTCACCGCACCCTGGGCGGCGGCGTCGCTGAGCGGGCGCCCCTCGGCGGCGGCCAGGAGCCGGGCGGTCCGGGCCGGCGGGGTGCGCAGCTGCACGATGACGTCGACGGGAGCGGCGCTGCGCAGGGCCGCCTTGTCCGTGACATGCAGGCCGCCCGCGTCCAGGTCCGCCATCTGGTGCAACGCCCGCAGTTCCTGGTCGTCGAGGGAGGCGAGCACGTCGCGGGCGCTCGTCGACCCGGCCGAAGTGGACTGCGTGGCAAGGGCGTTGGGCGCCGCGGCGGCCAGGAGCGCGAGCACGGCGGCAGCGGCGGTCAAGGCGAGGCGTCCGTGCCCCGGGGCCTGCGTCGGCATGGCGTGCTCCGCATCTGGACGGTGAAGGGCCTCCCGCCGTCGCACCGGCGCGGGGAGGTGGGGGATCGCCCGATCATGGGCCGCCGGGCGGCCCGCGGAGAAGCCCAGCAGGTGACGGGATTACGACGTGGCAGCTACTCGCCACGGGTCGGGGCGCGCATCTGCGTACGAGCGTGGCGATTTGGCGCCTTGTCATATACCCGCCACGCATCTCCGGTGCGGGACGCCGCCTCGCTAGGTAGACCCGTCACCACGGCCTCCGGTGATCCCCCGGAGGTCTTCCGCGTCGCCCGAGAGGCCACCCATGCCACGCTCCGCCACCCGCCGCAGAAGACGGTTCACCGCCGTCGTCCTGGCGGCCGGCCTGACCGGCTCGCTGCTGAGCCTGTCCGCCCTGCCCGTCCAAGCCGCCGATGTGCCGCACCCGTTGGGCGCGCCCGCGCCCGACTCCCCCAAGAAGGCGCTCACCTCCGACAAGGACAAGCTCGGCTCCCACGACCGGACGCTGCTGCAGAAGGCCGAGAGCCGCAAGAAGCGCACCGTCACCGTCATGCTCGCCACCGGCGAGGGCGGCACGAAGGCCCTGCGCGCGAAGATCGCGGACCTCGGCGGCCACGTCGGCAAGGCCGACGACAAGCTCGGCTACGTCCGTGCGACGGTGCCGACCGGCAAGGTCACCGCGCTGGCCGCGCTCTCCTCGGTGCGTGCCGTCGACCTGAGCGAGACGTACAAGATCCCGGACCCGTCGCCGGTCACCGCCGCGGACACCAAGGCCGCCAAGGCCGCTGGGAAGACGGGCTCCCCCGCCCCGGCCGCCCCCGGCAAGGACACCCCGGCCGACAACCCGTATCTGCCGGTCGCGGACACCGGCGCCGCCTCCTTCACCGCCGACCACCCCACCTGGGACGGCCGCGGCGTCACGGTCGGCATCCTCGACACCGGCGTCGACGCCTCCCACCCGGCGTTGCGGACGACCACGACGGGTGAGCCGAAGATCCAGGACTGGGTGACGGCCACCGACCCGGTCACCGACGCCGACCCGACGTGGCTGGAGATGAACCTGAAGGTGACCGCGAGCGGCGGTGCCTTCACGTCCGGCGGTGTCACCTACTCCGCGCCCGACGGCGACTACGAGTTCCGGCTGTTCGACGAGGACACGACGTACAGCAGTGAACTCGGCGGCGACGTCAACCGCGACGGCCACTACAAGGACCGGTTCGGCGTCCTGTACCGGAAGTCGGATCACCGGATCTGGGTCGACGCCGACCTCGACCGGAAGTTCACCGACGCCGACGTGGTCGAGCCGTACGCCAAGAGCGGCAAGTGGGGCACCTTCGGCACCGACGACCCGAAGACGGCGGTCGCCGAGTCGATGCCGTTCACGGTCGAGTACCGCGACGGCGTGGACCTCTCCGCGCGCGGCGGCACCAGTGTCGGCAAGAGCGCAGACTTCGTGAACATCGGCATCGTCTCCGGTTCCCACGCCACCCATGTCGCCGGAATCACCGCAGGTCACGGGCTGTTCGGCGGGAAGATGAACGGCGCCGCGCCCGGCGCCCGCATCGTCTCCGAGCGGGTCTGTCTCTTCGCCTCCGGCTGCACCTCCTACGCCCTCGCCGAGGGAATGATCGACGCCGTGGTGAACAAGGGCGTCGACGTCGTCAACCTCTCGATCGGCGGGCTGCCCGCGCTCAACGACGGCGACAACGTGCGCGCGGTCCTCTACAACCGCCTCATCGACGAGTACGGCGTGCAGATCGTGTCGTCGGCCGGCAACGACGGCCCCGGCATGAACACCGTCGCCGACCCTGCGGTCTCCGACAAGGTGCTCGCAGTGGGCGCCTCCGTCAGCAAGGACACCTGGTGGGCCGATTACGGCTCCCAGGTCAAGGACCGTCAGTCGCTGTTCCCCTTCTCCTCGCGCGGTCCGCGCGAGGACGGCGGCATGAAGCCGGAGGTCGTCGCACCGGGCGCCGCCGTGTCCTCCATACCGACCTGGATGCCGGGCGAGGGCGTGCCGGACACCGGCTATGAACTCCCGCCGGGCTACGGCATGTTCAACGGTACGTCGATGGCCTCGCCCCAGGCGGCGGGAGCCGTCGCCCTACTCCTCTCGGCGGCCTCGCACTCCGGCGTGAAGGCGTCCCCTGCGGCCCTGCGCACCGCCCTGACCAGCTCGGCCGAGTTCCTCGACGACCAGCCGGCGTACGCACAGGGCGCCGGTCTGATCTCCGTCCCGGCGGCCTGGAAGCTGCTGGCGAAGAACGCCGAGCCGACCGCGTACGACGTGAAGGCCCCGGTGTGCGGTGCGCTCGCCGGGCTGCTCCCCACCCCCAAGTCCGGCGCCGGCGTGTACAATCGCTGCGCGCCGGGTGACGGCGGGCAGGAGCTCAACCGTCCCCGGACGTACGCGGTGCAACTGACCCGCACCGGCTCCGGCAGCGGTACGGCCCAGCTGTCGTGGCTGGGCAACGACAGCACGTTCAGCGCGCCGCGCAGCGTGGCGCTCGGCGAGGGCGAGGCCACCACGGTCACCGTCCGGGCCCAGGCGAAGTCCACCGGCGCCCACTCGGCGCTGCTGCGCGTGGACGACCCGGCCACACCGGGCGTCGACCGGCTCGTCCCGGTCACCGTCGTGGCCGCCGCGAATCCGGCGAAGCCGTCGTACGCCGTGTCCGCCAAGGGCAGCGTGGACCGCAACGCCACCCGCTCGCTGTTCGTCGCCGTACCCGAGGGCGCCTCGGCGCTCACCATGGACCTGTCGGGCGTCGCCGACGACAGCCAGGCGCGCTTCCTAGCCGTCGACCCGCAGGGCATGCCGGTGGAGGACACCGCCGTCAGCCGCTGCTACACCCACTTCTCGGACACCAAGGACTGCGCCACCGACACCCGTACCTACGAGCAACCGATGCCCGGCGTCTGGGAGTTCGAGGTGGAGGCACGGCGCACCTCCCCGGCCCTGGAGAACCCCTACAAGCTGTCGGCGACCGTGCTCGGCGCACAGCTCGACCCGGCGTCCACGGTGGTCGACGAGGCGGCGCTGCACTCCCCGGTCGAGCGGACCTACACAGCCGTCAACCGCTTCGCCCCGGTGACCGCGCACGCGGTGGGCGGCGGCGTCGGCGCACTCTCCGAGGCCCACCCGACCCTGGCCGACCAGCAGATGACGGGCAAGCAGATCGCGGTGCCGCGCGACGCGACGCGTCTGGAGGTGAACCTCGGCAACGCCTCCGACAAGAACGCCGACCTCGACCTGTACCTGATCAGCCAGTCCGGCGCCCTGATCGCCTCCTCCACCAACGGAGGCGCCCGCGAGTCACTGACCCTCAAGGACCCGGCCCCCGGCTACTACCTGATCTACGTCGGCGGTACGGACATCCCCTCCGGCAGCACCACGTTCGACATCCAGGACACCCTGTTCTCGAAGTCGCTCGGCTCGGTGACCGTGGACGACGCGAAGCCCGTCGCGCTCGCCCCGGGCAAGTCCACGAAGATCCGTGGCCGCCTGGTCCCGGACGTCGCGCCACCGGCCGGCCGACGGCTCGTGGGCCGGTTCTCGCTGGCGACGGAGAAGGGCACCACGCTGGGCAGCGCCGACGTCCTGCTCGGCAAGGTCACCCAGCCGCAGGCGGACGTCACCGCCTCGTTCGGGCCCGCGGTCGGGTTCGCCCTCGACGACAGCGGACGGGTCGTTGGCTCCCAGCAGGTCTCCAGCGTCACCCGGCCCATCCGCTGGTCACCCGACAGCGGTGTCTCCCTGCTGGGCAACTCCGGCACCGGCACCGGCTACGCGCTGGGCCAGAGCGCGAAGAACGGTTACGCAACAGGCCAGTTGACGGTCGACAAGGTCACCCATGCCGCCTTCTGGAACGCGGACGGCGACCTCACCACGCTGCCGCTGCCCGACTGGGAGGCGTACACCTTCGCGCGCGGCTTCGCCGTCAACAGCGAGGGCACGGTCGTGGGCAACGCCACCGGGTACGTGAAGGACCCGGCGACCGGCCGCAACATCACCGTGAACGACCCGTACATCTGGACCGCGAAGGACGGCTACCGCAAGCTCGCCCACCTGACGGCGAGCCGGTCCCAGACCGAGCCGCTCGCCCTCAACGACGCGGGCGTAGCGGTCGGCCACTCCTCCAAGGACGGCAAGCGGCGCGCGGTGCGCTGGAACACCGACGGCACGATCACCGACCTGGGCACGCTCCCGGGCATGACCGACAGCTACGCCGAGTCGGTCAACTCCTCCGGCACGATCGTCGGCACCAGCGGCGACGACGCCTTCGTCCTCGCACCGGGCGGCACGATGACCCGGCTGCCCGACTTCGGTTTCGACGCCAAGGCGCTGAAGGTGAACGACGCGGGCTGGATCGTCGGCACCGCCGAGACCGCGCCCGACACGACCACGGCCGTGGTCTGGGACCCCGAGGGCCGGATGTACGACCTCAACGCGATGGTCGACACCTCCCACTGGATCCCGACCGAGGGCATCGGCATCAACAACCGTGACCAGGTGGCGTTCTACGCCACGGACGTGAAGGACGGAGGGACGACGAAGATCGTGGTGGCCGGCCTGCCCGGCTGATCCTCGCGCAGGTACCGGTTGGCCGTATGACTGTCCTCGCCCGATGCGATCAGGCGCTGCGCCCGAGCGCCTGATCACGTCGGGCCTCCAGCTCCCGCTGGACACGGGCCACGTCATCGGCGTACGAGCGGTAGAGGAGTGTCAGGAACGCGCCGTTGATCAGCATGAGGATCACCAGGGCCCACAGGAAGACCGTGCGCAGGCCGACGGCGTCGCCGAGGAAGCCGGCGCCGAGGCTGAACGCGGCCCAGGCGATCGCCTCGAAGATGGAGACGTAGAGCGCGAAGGCGGCGCCCCGCAGCTCGGGCGGGGTGATGGCCATGACCATGGGGCGGTTGACGCTGGGGTTGACCCCCTGCATGGCGCCCATGAGGGCGAAGAAGATGCCGAACAGGGCGATGCTGCCGTAGTCGAACTGTGTGCCGAGGAAGGCGACGAGCGCGAAGACCAATTGGGCCGCTTGCAGGACCGCGACAAGTCCGTGGCGCGGGCTGCGCCGGGTGGCCCAGTCGGCCGCGACGCCGCCCAGCAGCGTGCCCAGGAAGTAGCCGATGCCGAAGGGCAGCAGCACGATCGACGCCTCCTGCGTGCTGAAGCCGTACTCGTCCACCAGGAACACCACCCCGAAGGCGCCCACCAGGAGATGGCCCGAGAGGAGTCGTGAGACGAGGAGGATGACCAGGCTGCGGGTCTTGAGCAGCGAGAGCGCCTTGTCCCAGGTGAGCTTCGAGTGGGCGTCCCGCGTGGCGCGGTCGAGATCGGCCAGTTGCTGCTCGGCCGCTCCGCGCCCCGGGTCGCGGAACCAGATCCAAAGGGCGATGCCGAGCAGGATGTTGAAGGTGCCGATACCCCACAGGCCCCAGCGCCAGCCCTCGTCGACGCCGGCCAGTTGCCCCTGGAGCGGGCCGACCCCGGCGCTGACCAGCGAGACCGCGCCGTAGACCAGACCGACCGCGCGGCCGCGGGACGATCCGCCGAAGAGGTCGCCGATCACCTCGGTGATGACCGGATGGGCGGCGGCGTAGCCCGCCGCCAGGACGGTGTAGAGGACGAGGAGTTGGGCGAAGTTCTGTGAGAAGCCCGCGGCGATCCCCCAGACTCCCCACAGCCCGGTGGCCACGACGAGGACGCTCTTGCGCGACCAGCGCTGCGCGGCCCACACCCAGAAGGGGCCGGTGAACGCGCCCACGATCTTGCTGGAGGCGGTCAGTATCCCCAGGGCGCCGAGCGAGACCCCGAGGGACTGCCGGATCAGCGGGAACAGGCTGCTGACCAGGCTCGCCTCCGTGCTGTCGACCAGCAGGGTGCCGCCGAGCAGGGACAGCTGCCGCCAGCGCCCTTCGATCCGGGCCTCGGCTGTGGCCATGACGGTGCTCTGGTTAAGCTCGGTCATCGGGCCCTCTCGTTTCTCCGCGATTTTCTTGGCGGGAGATCGGCGGGGAGGTGGAAGGCCGACTGCCGGTGACGGGGCTGCAACCCCGTCACCGGCTCAAGCGGCCGCGGCGGGCTCAGAGTTGTGCGAGTTCCTCGGCGACACGACGGAGACCCGGCACAGGGAACATCGCTCCCGCCATAGCGGCGGCGTCGATGAGCGGTGTGGCGCCGAGCATCTGAAGGAACTCGGAGTCGACGACACCGGGCAGGTGCCTGCGCAGCACTTCGACGGCGACCGGGTCGGAGAGCAGCGCCTTGAGGGGCGTACGCAGTGAGAGGCGTCCCTGTGGGTAGTCCTCGGCGCGGGGCAGCGGCAGAGCGGACCGTTGCGCCTGTTCACGCTGGGAGCGGAGCAGCAGGTGATGTTGTGTCACCGGCCCCTCGGCGGGCAGCCCGAGGCGTTCGTACTGGCTGGGCGGCGCGTCCTCGGCCCGCATCAGCTCCACCAACAAGGTGGCCATGCGCAGTTCGGCGTCGTCGTCGATCAGGGGCGTGCTCTGTTCGGGGTCGGTCTCCAGGTCGAAGAGAAGCGTGCCGTGGTGGTAGGGGTTGACCAGGGTGCGGCCGGGCACGCGCACGGTGCGGACGTTCTTGGTGAAGGTGAACGGCTCGGCCAGTTCGAGGTCCACGAGTTCGGCGGGCGAGAAGCGGCCCCGCATGTGCGTCGGCATCAGCGTGTGCTCGTACAAGGGCGCGTTGTCGGGCGAGGCAGGTGCCCGCATGTAGACGTACCGGCCGTCGGTGACGTTGACGTGCCCGCCGTGCATGCCGAAGAGACCCGCCTCCCGTACGGGGGTGTCCTCGGCGATCGGCAGCGGCTCGCCCCGCATGTCGCGCGGGCGGGCGACGCCGAAGAACTCGAGGAACGTCGGGGCCAGGTCGACGGTCTGTACGAGTGCCTCGTGCCGGACTCCGGCGGTGGCGGCGCGCGGATCCCAGGCGAACAGCGGCAGATGGACGAGTTCGTTGAACCACGGCTGGACGCTCTTGCCCCACCAGCCCTTCTCGCCGAGCAGCAGTCCGTGGTCGGTGCAGACGATCAGCAACGTGTCGTCCCACAGCTCCAGTTCGTCCATGGTGTCCAGGACGCGGCCCAGCGAGTGGTCGCACATCGACAGGAGGGCCGCGTACTCGAACCGGCCGTGCTCGACCTGGTCGTCACTCTCCACGACCCGCTTGTAGTCGGGCCAGTCGAAGTGCGGTCCTTCGTAGTCGTGCGGATAGAGGTCCTTGTACGGCTGGTGGCTGAAGAACGGTTCGTGCGGGTCGAAGGTCTCGATCTGGACGAACCAGCGGTCGGCGTCCGCGTTCGTGCGGACGAACTCCAGACCGGCGTCGAAGGTGAGGGTCTGTGGGTGCCGGTCCTCGGTGGCCATGTGGGGGCGGTTCACCCAGTCCTGACGGTAGACGTCGAAGCGCATCCTTTTCAGGTCCTCGGGTATGACGGGGTCGGCGACCTGTCCCTTCCACGGGTCGCCCTCCTGACCGCGGAAGAACTCCCAGGTGTTGTAGCGGCCGTGGTAGGTGGCGCCGCCGTCCTCCCAGTAGTGCGGGTGGTCGCTGACGAGATGGGTGTAGACGCCGTTCTGCTTGAGCAGTTCGGGCATGGAGTCGTCGAACGGCTCCAGCGGCCCCCAGCTGCGGTGCAGGAAGTTGTGCCGCCCGGTATGGATCTCGCGGCGGGCCGGCATGCAGGGCATGGACCCCGCGTACGCGTTGTCGAAGGTGACGGACCGTTCGGCGAGCCGGGCGAAGTTCGGCGCGTGTGTCCAGTCGGCCCCATACGGCGGCAGCATGTGCCGGTTGAGGCTGTCGAACATCACCATGATGGCCTTCATCGAACGGGCTTCCCTTCCGTCAGGCTGCGCCGGGTCTCTTCCAGCCAGTCAACCCAGCGGTCCACGGCCGCCGCCCCGAGACGGTGCAGCGCGTTGTGGATCTGCAGGTCCAGCTCCTGGTCGAGTCCGGGCGCCGGATCCTCGTAGCGCAGGGTGCGATCGCGGTTCCGGTTCTTGGCGATCTGCTTGCGGCGGTGTTCGAGTTCGGTCTCGACGAGCCGGATCGCCGCCCCTTTGTCGAGCGGCGCCGCGACGCTGAACCGGGCGATGAAGTCGATCTCCTGGAAGCGGCCGGGCGGTTCGTAGGGCGAGCGCACCCACTCCAGGAGGACCTCGCGGCCGCGCGGCGTGAGCCGGTACGTCTTGGCGTCGGGACGGCCCTCGCGCGCGTCGACCTCATGCCGCACCCAGCCGTCCGCCTCCATCTGCCCGAGCTTGCGGTAGATCTGGCTGTGGTGGGCTCGCGCCCACAAGAACTGCCCCTCGGTCTCCAGCCACTTGCGCAGGTCATAGCCGCTGTAGGGACAACGGGCCAACAGGCCCAGCAGGACGTACTCGAACTTCACGGGCGCGGACTCCTCCGGACGAGCATTGGCTATGTGCAACTTCACCTATGTGTGAATGCATATACTCGCGTGCCGGAGACGTCAATGGATGTTGCACGCCGACCGTGCGCCGGTTGCCGCCGACTTCTCGTGCAGCGTGGGGTACAGACAGCGTGGGATACAGAACGGCCCCGAACACGTTGGTCCGGGGCCGTTCGATCACGTGGAATGCAAGGCAGTCAGGTCAGCGACCCTTCTCAGCAGGCTCAAGAATCGCGACGCACTCCACATGATGCGTCATCGGGAACAGATCGAACGCCCGCAGCGTCCGCACCCGGTACCCGCCCTCCTGGAAGTACCCGATGTCCCGCGCGAGGGCGGCCGGGTCGCAGGCCACGTACGCGATGCGGCGCGCGCCGAGCGTCGTGAGGTGGGTGACCGTCTTCTTGCCCGCGCCCGCGCGCGGCGGGTCCAGGACGATGAGGTCGACCTCGGAGATGCCGGTGCGCGGCAGGACCGCCTCGACCTTGCCCTGCTCGATGCGGACCCGGTCGAAGGACTCGAGGTTGTGGCGGGCGTCCTCGACCGCGCGCTTGCCGGACTCGATGCCGAGGACCGCGCCCTTGTCGCCGATCCGGTCCGCGAGCGCGCCCGCGAACAGGCCGACGCCGCAGTACAGGTCGAGCGCCATGTCGCCCTTGCGCGGCAGCAGGCCCTGCATGACGGCGCGCATCAGCGTGTCCGCCGCCTTCGGGTGCACCTGCCAGAAGCCACCGCTGCCGACCCGGTACGTACGGTCGTCGGCGCGCTCGCGCACGAAGGGGCGGCCGTGGACGCGGTGCACGCCGCCGTCCTTCTCCTCGACCCGCATGACGGAGACGGGCTTGTCGAGCTCGACGATCGGCAGGCGCGCGCCGGGCTTCGGGGCGAGGATCACCTGGCGGTCCTGCGAGCCGCTCGCCGCGATCGCGTCGACCGACTCCATGCCGGACCAGTCGCGCTTCTCGATGCCCAGCTCGGACACGCCCTGGGCGGCGATCATGCAGTGCTCGATCGGCTCGACCTCGTGCGAGCGGTGCCGGCGCAGGCCCGCGTTGCCGTCGGCGTCGACCGCGTACTGGACGCGCGTGCGCCACTGCGGGACCTCGCCCGGCGGGAGCTTGTCGCCCTCGGCCGGCATGACCGTGCCGTCCCAGCCGGCCTCCTCGGGCGTGAGGCCCGCGAGGCGCTGCAGCTGCTCGGCGATGACCTCGCCCTTGAGGCGGCGCTGCGCGCCGGGCTTCGCGTGCTGCCAGTCGCAGCCGCCGCAGCGGCCGGGCCCGGAGTACGGGCAGGGCGCCTCGACGCGGTCCTTGGACGCGTCCAGGATCCGCACGGCGTCGGCACGCAGGAAGCGCGCGCCCTCCTCGCCCTCGGTCACCCGGGCCACGACCCGCTCGCCGGGCAGCGTGTGCCGGACGAACAGCACCTGACCCTCGGACGTACGCGCGATGCAGTGGCCGCCGTGCGCGACGGGGCCGACCTCGACCTCGTACTCCTCCCCCACCAGTGACGTCGTCGGTTCTGCCTGCATGGCGGGGGCTCCAGTACGTAAGGGGGAAATCTTGGGCGTCGCGGCCACGGAAAAGCGACCGGACAACAACCGACCAGTTTACGTGGCTGTCGCCCGGTCGCTCACCAGGGCACGGTCCCGACTACTTGGAGCTGGGCTCCTTCGGGCGCTTCTCGACCGGACCGCGTCGCACGGCACCCGGCGCGCTCCACTCGGACCGCCTGCGGGCCCGCTTCTTCGCGGCCTCGGAGGACTCCAGCTGGTACGGGACGGAGGTCACCATGATCCCGGGGGTGAACAGCAGCCGGCCCTTCAACCTGAGCGCGCTCTGGTTGTGCAGCAGGTGCTCGTACCAGTGGCCGACCACGTACTCGGGGATGATCACGCTGACCGCGTCGCGCGGGGACTCCTTGCGGAGGCTCTTGACGTACTCGATGATCGGCCGGGTGATTTCCCGGTACGGCGAGTCGAGAACCTTGAGCGGAACGTCAATACCTCGACGCTCCCACTCCTCCCTCAAGGTCTTCGTCTCTACTGGATCAACATTGACGCTCAGGGCCTCAAGCGTGTCCGTACGCATCAACTTGGCGTACGCGAGCGCACGCAGCGTCGGCCGGTGGATCTTCGACACGAGCACCAAGGAGTGCACGCGCGAGGGGCGCACGCTGTCGTCCGTCGGGGTCTCCGGGGCGGCGATCTCCTCGGCGACCCGGTCGTAGTGCTTGCGGATCACGGTCATCGTCACGAAGAAGATGCACATGCCGAGCAGCGCCACCCACGCGCCGTGCGTGAACTTCGTGAGGAGGACGACCACGAGGACCATGCCGGTCAGGAACGCGCCGAACGTGTTGATCGCGCGGGAGCGGATCATGTGGCGGCGCTTGGCGGGGTCCCGCTCCGTGGCGAGATGCCGGTTCCAGTGCCGCACCATGCCGATCTGGCTGAGCGTGAACGACACGAAGACGCCCACGATGTACAGCTGGATCAACCGCGTCGAGTCGGCCCCGTAGATGACGACCAGGAGGGCCGCCGCACCCGCCAGCAGCACGATGCCGTTGGAGAACGCGAGGCGGTCGCCGCGGGTGTGCAGCTGGCGCGGCAGGTAGCGGTCCTGGGCGAGGATCGAGCCGAGCAGCGGGAAGCCGTTGTACGCGGTGTTGGCGGCGAGGAAGAGGACGAGGGCGGTGGCGGCCGCGAGGATCAGGAACATGAAGCTGCCGCCGCCGAAGACGGCCTCGGCGACCTGCGAGATCACCGGGTCCTGCACGAAGCCCGAGCCGACCGCGACGCCGTTGTGGATCAGGTCCTTCGCCGGGTTCTCGGCCATCCGCACATCGGTCACGAGGGCGAGCACGATGATGCCGCAGAACATCGTGACGGCGAGGCCGCCCATCAGCGCGAGCGTGCTCGCCGCGTTCTTCGACTTGGGCTTGCGGAACGCCGGCACACCGTTGGAGATCGCCTCGACGCCGGTGAGCGCCGCACATCCGGAGGAGAAGGCGCGCAGCAGCAGGAAGACGAGCGCGAAGCCCGCGAGTCCCTGGTGCTCCGCCTTGATGTGGAAGCCGGCGGTGGGCGCGTGCATGGCGTCACCGAGGACGAGCCCGCGGAACGCGCCCCAGGCGATCATGATGAAGACGCCGGCCACGAAGACGTACGTGGGAATGGCGAAGAGCTTCCCCGACTCCTTCACCCCGCGCAGGTTCATCAGGGTGAGCAGCACGATCACGACGACCGCGCACAGCACCTTGTGCTCGACCACGAACGGGATCGCGGAGCCGAGGTTCTCGATGCCGGACGAGATCGACACGGCCACCGTCAGGACGTAGTCGACGAGCAGCGCGCTCGCGACGGTGAGCCCGGCCTTCGGCCCGAGGTTGGTGTTCGCCACCTCGTAGTCGCCGCCGCCGCTCGGATAGGCGTGGACGTTCTGGCGGTAGGAGGCGACGACCGTGAACATCAGCACCACGACCGCGACCGCGATCCAGGGGCTGAAGTGGTACGCCGACACGCCCGCGATGGAGAGGACCAGCAGGACCTCGCCGGGCGCGTAGGCCACGGAGGACAGCGGGTCGGAGGCGAAAACGGGGAGAGCGATGCGCTTCGGCAGGAGCGTTTCTCCCAGCCGGTCGCTGCGCAGTGCGCGCCCGATCAAGATCCGTTTGGGCACGTCGGTCAGTTTGGACACGGAGAGGATCGTAAGCGTTCGAACGGGGGGTCGCCCACCCACCACCCCCATTCAGCTTCGTGCTCTGCGCCACGCCTTCGACGATCTCGCCGCCGACGCGGAGGAGGAGTTCCCTTACAGAGCCGATACGGTGGTCCCGAGCGCGAGCCGCACAGCAGCCCGCATCGTGCCCGAGATCGAGCCGCACCGGCTGGACCATCCCGCGAGAGAGAGCCATGAGCAGGACGTTTACGCAGGTCAGAAGGCCTATGAGGAGTGCGGGGTAGGGCCGTGCATATCGTGATCATGGGCTGTGGCCGAGTAGGGTCCCAACTCGCCCAGACCCTGGAGCAGCAGGGCCACACGGTCGCCGTGGTCGATCAGGACCCGACGGCGTTCCGTCGTCTGGGTTCGGGTTTCGGCGGCCGTCGCGTCACCGGAGTCGGTTTCGACCAGGACACCCTGCGCGAAGCGGGCATCGAGGAGGCCGGCGCCTTCGCCGCCGTCTCCAGTGGTGACAACTCGAACATCATCGCCGCGCGCGTGGCGCGCGAGATGTTCGGCATCGAGAACGTGGCGGCGCGTATCTACGACCCCCGCCGCGCGGAGGTCTACCAGCGCCTCGGAATCCCGACGGTCGCCACGGTCCGCTGGACCGCCGACCAGATGCTGCGGCGCCTGCTGCCGTCCGGCGCCGAGCCGCTGTGGCGCGATCCCACCGGGGGCGTCCAGCTCGCCGAGGTGCACGCGTCGGAGTCCTGGATCGGCCAGAAGATCAGCCGCCTCCAGGAGGAGACGGGCGTACGCGTCGCGTTCCTGACGCGGCTCGGCGAGGCGATCCTGCCGACGTCGCAGACGGTGTTGCAGGAAGGCGACCTCGTGCACGTGATGATGCGCACGGACGACGTCGAGAAGGTCGAGGCGTCGTTCGCCGAGGGCCCCGACGAGGAGGGCGGTCACTGATGAGGGTCGCCATTGCCGGAGCCGGGGCGGTCGGCCGCTCGATCGCGGGCGAGCTCCTGGAGAACGGTCACGAGGTGCTCCTCGTCGACAAGGCGCCGACGGCCATCTCGGTCGAGCGCGTGCCGCAGGCGGAGTGGCTGCTCGCCGACGCCTGCGAGATCACCTCCCTGGACGAGGCGGCGCTGCAGCGCTGCAACGTGGTCATCGCGGCCACCGGCGACGACAAGGTCAACCTGGTCGTCTCGCTGCTCGCGAAGACCGAGTACGGGGTCCCGCGGGTCGTCGCCCGCGTCAACAACCCCAAGAACGAGTGGCTGTTCAACGAGTCGTGGGGCGTGGACGTGGCCGTCTCGACGCCACGCCTCATGTCGGCGCTCGTCGAAGAGGCGGTCAGCGTGGGCGATCTCGTCCGCCTGCTCCGCTTCAGCCACGGCGACGCGAACCTGGTGGAGCTGACGCTCCCGGAGGAGTCGGCCCTGGCCGGCACGCGGGTCGGCGACGTCCAGTGGCCGCAGGACACGTCCCTGGTGACGATCATCCGCGGCACCCGCGTCCTGGCCCCCACCCCGGAGGACTCCCTGGAGGCGGGCGACGAGCTGCTGTTCGTCGCGGCGCAGGCGCGCGAGGAACAGCTGGAGGACCTGCTGTCGGTGCGACGCGAGGACGCCTGACGCGTTGAACGAAGGCGGCGGCCCCGAGCGAGATGCTCGGGGCCGCCGCCTTTGTCGTTCAGTGCCGTACGAGGATCAGGCCTCGCGGCGGTGTCGCGCGCGGCCGCCCTCGGCTCGGGACTCCTCCGCCTCCTCGCGGTCGGCCTTCTTCTGGCGATCCGCCTCCTCCATCTCCGCGAACACGTCGATGGGCGCGGGCGCCTTCGCGAGGAACACCCAGGTGAGCCACACGGCCAGCAGGAACGGCGGGATCTTCAACGCGACGAGCACCCAGCCGAATTGAGTGTTGGCCGAGTCCGTGTCCGCCCAGAAGTACATCGGGAACAGAATCGCGCACTTGGCCAGGAGGATGAGCCCCCAGGCCCAACTCGCCTTCGCGTACGCCTTCTTGCGGCCCGGATTGCGGGTGCGCCAGGACAGGTTCTCCTTGAAGACGGGCCCGAGGATCAGGCCGATCAAGGGAACGCCGCACAGCGTCGTGATGATGTACGCGAGCGCGAGCCCCAAGGTGTAGAGCATGCCCGGCAGATAGAAGTCCTTGGCGTTGCCCGTCATCATCGCGAAGACGACACCGAAGGCGACACCGAAGACGCCGCTGAAGGCGTGCTTGACGGTGTCCTTCATGACGAGACGCACGGCGACCATGACGAGGGACACCGCGATCGCCGCGATGGCCGACATGTGCAGGTCCTTGTTGACCGTGAAGATGCTCACGAAGAGGAGGCCGGGCAGAACGGTCTCCACCATGCCCCGCACGCCGCCGAAGGCCTCGAAGAGTGCGGCCTCGGTCACGGACTTGTCCGTCACGGTGTCCTGGTCGACTCCGGGTTCACGATCGGTCGGCTTGTCGAGGGACGTCACCGGCTACTCCCGTCCGAGCGGTCTGAGTTCGTACTTCGGGTTGAACAGCACCCTACGGCCCCGACTCATCGAGATCCGTCCCGAAGCTATGAGTTTGCGCCCCGGCTCGATCCCGACGATCGAGCGCCTGCCGAGCCACACCACGTCCACCGCGGCCGAGCCGTCGAACAACTCCGCCTCCAGCGCGGGAACTCCGGCGCGTGGTCGCAGGGTTACCGTGCGCAACGTACCAGTAACGGTGACCATCTGTCGGTCCGAACAGTCGCCGATGCGCGTGCAGCCGGTGGTCTCCGAGTCCTCGCGCAGCTCCTCCGACTCCAGGTCCTCCTGGGAACTGGACAGCCGGTCGAGCATGCGCCGGAACCGGCCCGCCGGCTTCTCGGACGCCCTGTCGGAACGCGGAACAGCACTCATACTGGAAGCGTACCTGGGCCCTGCGACAGGGTCGTACTCGCTGGTGTACCCCGCTTTCGGAGTGCTCACCGCTCGAATCGGTACCCCATCCCCGGTTCCGTGACGAAGTGCCGCGGATGCGAGGGGTCGGTCTCCAACTTGCGTCGCAACTGCGCCATGTACACCCGCAGATAGTTGGTCTCCGTCCCGTACGACGGCCCCCACACCTCCTGCAGCAGCTGCTTCTGGCTGACCAGGCGGCCCGTGTTGCGCACCAGGACCTCCAGGAGGTGCCATTCGGTGGGGGTCAGCCGTACGTCGTGCCCGCCCCGGTTGACCTTTTTCGCGGCCATGTCGACCGTGAAGTCCGCGGTCTCGACGATGCCCTCGTCCTCGGGCCCGCCCGTGGGTTCGGCCCGCCGCACGGCCGCCCGCAGCCGGGCGAGCAGCTCGTCCATGCCGAAGGGCTTGGTCACGTAGTCGTCGGCGCCCGCGTCGAGCGCCTCGACCTTCTCGTCGGACGAATGCCTCGCGGACAGCACGAGGATCGGTACGCGCGTCCAGCCGCGCAGCCCCTTGATCACCTCGACGCCGTCCATGTCGGGCAGGCCCAGGTCGAGGACGACCATGTCGGGGTGGCGGGCGGCGGCGAGCTGCAACGCCTGCGCCCCGTCCGCGGCGGCGTCCACCTCGTACTTGCGCGCCTTCAGGTTGATGACGAGGGCGCGCACGATCTGCGGCTCGTCGTCGACCACGAGCACCCGGGTCATGCGTGCCTGCCTCTCTGGGGTCCAGCTGCCTGTCCGGCTGCTTCTTGTACGGCTTCTTGTACGGCTGTCCGCGCGGCCTCGGGGGCCGGGTCCGGAGGAGTGGTGCGAGTGGTGCGGGTCGCGGCCGGCAGGGTGAGGACCATGGTGAGGCCGCCTCCTGGAGTGTCCTCCGCGTCGAGCGTGCCCCCCATGGCCTCCACGAAGCCGCGCGCCACGGCGAGCCCGAGGCCCACACCGGCGCCGCGCGGAGCGTCACCGTAGCGCTGGAAGGGCGCGAAAATCCGGTCCTTGGCCTCGTCCGGGACGCCGGGCCCGCGGTCGACGACGCGCAGCTCCAGGCGGTCACCGAGCGTGCTCGCGGAGACGAGGACGGGTTGGTCGGGCGGGCTGTACTTGACCGCGTTCTCGACGACGTTGGCGACGGCGCGCTCCAGGAGCCCCTTGTCGACGCTGACCATGGGCAGCGTCTCGGGCACGTCAAGGTCGACGCTGAGATCCGGGTCCGGCACACCGACCAGCGCCATCGGCACGACCTCGTCGAGGTCGATCTCGCGGATGAGCGGGGTGACGGTGCCGGTCTGGAGGCGCGACATGTCGAGCAGGTTCCCGACGAGGTGGTCGAGCCGGTCGGCGCCCTCCTCGATCCCGGCGAGCAGTTCCGCCTGGTCCTCGGGCGACCAGTCGACGTCCTCGGAGCGCAGCGACGACACCGACGCCTTGATGCCGGCCAGCGGCGTCCGCAGGTCGTGCGAGACGGCGGCCAGCAGGGCCGTACGGATGCGGTTGCCCTCGGCGAGGGTGCGGGCCTGGTCGGCCTCGGACTTGAGGCGCTGGCGGTCGAGCACGACGGCGGCCTGCGCGGCGAAGGCGGCGAGCACGCGCCGGTCCTCCGCGGGCAGCACCCGCCCGGTCAGGGCGAGCGCCATGTGGTCCCCGACTGGCATGTCGACGTCGGCGTCCTCGGGCCGGCCGAGGGACTGTGCGCCGACGCTCGCCGCGCAGGTCCACGGCTCGGTGTCGCCCTCCCGCTCCAGGAGCGCCACGGACTCCATCGCGAACGTCTCCCGCACGCGTTCGAGGAGCGCGTCCAGGCTGGTGTCGCCGCGCAGCACGCTGCCCGCCAGGAACGAGAGGATCTCGGACTCGGCGCGCAGCCGGGCCGCCTGGTGCGTGCGCCGCGCCGCGAGGTCCACGACGGAGGCCACGGAGACCGCGACGCCTACGAAGATCGCGATGCCGACGATGTTGCGGGGGTCGGCGATGGTCAACAGGTGCAGGGGCGGCGTGAAGAAGTAGTTGAGCAGCAGCGAGCCGAACGCCGCCGAGGCCAGCGCCGGAATCAGCCCGCCGACCAGGGCCGCGGCGACCGTGAGCGACAGGAACAGCAGCATGTCGTTGGCGAGGCCGAGGTCGCTGCTGGCGTGCGTGAGGATCAGCGCGAGCAGCGCGGGGCCGCCGACGCCGATGAGCCAGCCCCATATGATCCGGGACCGGCCGAGCCGGGCGCCGCGGGCGACGGGCAGTCCGCGCCCCTTGGCGACCTCGTCGTGCGTGACGATGTGCACGTCCAGGTCGGGCCCGGACTCGCGTGCGACGGTCGCGCCGACGCCGGGGCCGAACATGTACTGCCAGGTCTTGCGCCGCGAGGAGCCGAGGACGATCTGCGTGGCGTTGACGCCGCGGGCGAACTCCAGGAGGGCGGCGGGGATGTCGTCGCCGATGACGTGGTGGAACGTGCCGCCCAGGTCCTCGACCAGGGTGCGCTGGACGGCCAGTTCCTTGGGCGAGGCGGCGGTGAGGCCGTCGCTGCGGGCGATGTAGACCGCGAGCACCTCGCCGCCCGCGCCCTTCTCTGCGAGCCGCGCCGCGCGCCTGATCAACGTACGGCCCTCGGGTCCTCCGGTCAGGCCGACGACGATGCGTTCGCGGGCCTGCCACGTGGAGCGGATGTTGTGCTCGCCCCGGTACTCCTGGAGGTACTCGTCGGCCCGATCGGCGACCCACAGGAGCGCCAACTCCCGCAGCGCGGTGAGGTTTCCGGGGCGGAAGTAGTTGGAGAGCGCCGCGTCGACCTTGTCGGGCTTGTAGATGTTGCCGTGGGCCATGCGGCGGCGCAGCGCCTGGGGCGACATGTCGACGAGCTCGATCTGGTCGGCACGGCGGACGACTTCGTCGGGGACCGTCTCGCGTTGACGTACACCAGTGATCGAATCAACCACATCGCCCAACGACTCAAGATGCTGGATGTTGACGGTCGATATGACGTCGATGCCCGCACCAAGCAGTTCCTCGACGTCCTGCCAGCGCTTGGCGTTGCGCGAGCCCGGCACGTTCGTGTGGGCGAGTTCGTCGACGAGGGCGACGGCGGGGGCGCGCCGCAGCACGGCGTCCACGTCCATCTCGTGGAAGACCGTCCCCCGGTAGCCGAGCTCCCGGCGCGGGATCTGCTCCAGGCCGTGCAGCATCACCTCGGTGCGCGGCCGGTCGTGATGCTCGACGAACGCCACGACGCAGTCCGTGCCCCGCTCCACCCGGCGGTGCGCCTCCGACAGCATCGCGTACGTCTTGCCGACGCCCGGCGCCGAACCGAGGTAGATACGTAGTTTGCCGCGCGTCCCGCGTCCCATGGCCTCATTGTCTTCCCGTGACTGCTCCACGCAGCGTCGAGCCTACGGCCTGCGATCTGCGCAAATGGGACGGACGGCGGCCGGGCGGGTGGCCTTGACGCAACCCTGATACGCGAAACCGGGGCCGCGCACCCTGAAGGATGCGCGGCCCCGGCCTCGTACGACGGTGTGAGCGCCTCAGCGGACCTCGGTGATCTCCGGGCCGCGGGCCAGCTGGCCCATGCCGCCGGAGAAGCGCGAGGCTTCCTGGCCCTCGCCCTGGGAGCTCTCGGCGACCATCTGCGCGTCGTCGGGGAGCTTCAGGACGATCGGGTCGCGCGGGGCCATCGGGCCCTCGCCGCGCACCACGACGGTGTCACGGAAGATCTGCTCCAGGAGGCCGGCCGCCTGCGGCTGCACGGCGCCCTGGCCCGAGATCACGCCGCGCAGGAACCAGCGCGGGCCGTCCACGCCGATGAACCGCACGACCTGGAAGCCGCCCGTGCCGTCCGGCAGCTGCACGGGCACCTGGGCCCGCAGCTCCCAGCCGAGCGAGCCCTCGACCTCGTCGATCACGCCACCCTGCTGGGTGATGCCCGAGGCGATCTCCTCGCGGACCTCGCCCCAGATGCCCTCCTTCTTGGGGGCGGCGAAGGCCTGGAGCTGGATCGCGCTGTCCTGGAGGACGACGGTCGCCGCGACGATCGCGTCGCCCGCGACCTCCACACGCAGCTCCATGCCCTCCACGCCCGGGACGAAGATTCCACCCAGGTCCACCCGGCCCTCGCCGGGCTCGCGGACCTCGGAGGCGTCCCAGGGGCCGTCGGGACGGGGCTCGGGCTCGAGCCGGACGCGCTCCGACTCCTGTGCGTCCGTGTCGACGCCGGCAGCGTCCTCAGCGAACTGCTCGGCCTCGCCGGCCGCATCCTCGGCGGCGCCGTCCTTGTTACGACGTCCGAACACGTCACTGTCCTTCCCGGTCGGATACGACCGAAGCGTATCGATTCCCACCCTTTTGACCGTCCGCGCCGACACCGGCGACGGCCGGGTCACCCACGGCAGCGTGCCCGCCGGTGGACCCGAAGCCCCCCTCGGCCCGCACCGAATCGGGAAGCTCCGCGACCTCCTGGAAGCGGACCCTCTCGACCTGCTGGACCACCAGTTGGGCAATCCGGTCGAAACGCTCGAACCGCACGCTCTCGCGCGGGTCGAGATTCACCACGATCACCTTGATCTCCCCACGGTACCCGGCATCCACCGTCCCCGGGGCATTCACCAGAGCCACTCCGCAGCGCGCTGCGAGGCCGGATCTGGGGTGCACGAAGGCCGCGTACCCCTCGGGCAGGGCGACCGACACACCGGTGGGCAGAACGACCCGCTCACCGGGCGCGATTTCGCACGCCTCGGTGGTCCGCAGGTCGGCTCCGGCGTCACCGGGGTGCGCGTACGAAGGCAGCGGCACATCGGGGTCGACGCGCCGCACGAGCACGCCGAGTTCGCTGCCGGGACCGCTGGGGGCAATGCTCACGGGTTCACCTCGAAGGCGCGGGCGCGCCTGACCTGGTCGGGGTCGCTCATGGCCGCCCGGATCTCTTCCTCGCGGCCGTTCTCGATGAAGTGGTCGACCTTGACCTCGATGAAGAGGGCGTCGGCGCGCACCGCCACCGGCCCGTCGGGGGCGCCGATCCGGCCGGTCGCGGTCGAGTAGATCTTGCGGCCGGCGACGGCCGTCACCTCGGCGGACAGATACAGCACGGTGTCCACGGGAACGGGCCGCACGAAGTCGGTCTCCAGGCGGCCGGTCACGGCGATGGCCTGGAGCAGCCAGTTCAGCGAGCCGAGCGTCTCGTCGAGCGCGGTCGCGAGGACCCCGCCGTGCGCGAGACCCGGCGCGCCCTGATGCGCGGGGCGCACGGTGAACTCGGCGGTGACGGAGACGCCTTCGCCGGCCCGCGCCTCCAGGTGCAGCCCGTGCGGCTGCTCGCCGCCACACCCGAAACAGTGTCCGTAGTGCGCGCCGAGGAGCTCACCGGGCGCGGGGGCGTCGGGGTGCCGCACCGGGGCTATGGCGTCGGCGGGGGGCGTCAGAGCTGCAGAAGTACCACTCACAGCCGCAGACCTTACCCGCGCGTCCTATCAGTGCACGCATCGTGCCAAGCTTGACCCCATGGAGCTCTCGACGACGCCTTACGACGAACGACTCACCGCACCCCGTTCGTGGTGGTTGATCACGTTCATGGTGGGGGTCGTCGGGGCCATCATCCTGCTGCCCTTCGGCCCGTTGCCGCTGCTCGGCGGCTTCGTCGGCGGCCTGCTCATCGCGTCCGTGATCACCAGCTCGTACGGCTCGGTCCGGGTCCGTGTCGTCGCCGACTCGCTGGTCGCGGGCGACGCGAAGATCCCGCTGTCGGCGCTCGGCGAGGTGCACGTCCTGGACGCGGAGGAGGCCCGCGCGTGGCGCACCTACAAGTCCGACCCGCGCGCCTTCATGCTGCTGCGCAGCTACGTCACGACCGCGGTGCGGGCGGAGATCACCGATCCGTCGGACCCGACGCCGTACGTCTACGTGTCGACGCGCGAACCTGAAGCTTTGGCAAAGGCTCTGAGCCGCGCCTGACCGAGAGGCTGACGAGGCGCCTGTACGAGAAGGGCGCCTCAGGCCCCGATCTCCAGGGCGTCGGGCGGCTCCTCCAGGGGCGGCAGTTCGTTCAGCGCCTCCCAGGGCACCTGGTGCCGGCGCAGGTCCTGGCGTACCCGGTCGGCCAGTTTCCTGGTGTCGCGCCGGTTCATGAACGCCCCCACGGCCGCGCCGATCATGAACGGGGTCAGGCTCGGAAGGTTCCGCACCATCCGCTTCATGATCTGCTGTCGAAGCTCGCGCTTCATCTGTACGCCGAGCGCCGAGTTGACCGTGGTCGGCTTCGCGACGTCGATGCCGCGCTCTTCCGTCCACGCGGTGAGATAGGCGCTGCTGCGGGCCTTCAGGGCCCCTGGTGGCCGTAGTCCGTAGACCTCGTGCAGCTCGGCGATCAGTTTGAGCTCGATCGCGGCCACACCGGTCACTTCGGCGGCGAGTTCGGTCGGCATCGCGGGCGGTACGGGCAGCATCGCGGCGGCGCCGATTCCCGCGCCCACGGTGGATGTCGCGGCGGCCGCGCCCGTGACCAGCTTGTCCGCGAGCTGTTCGGGGTCGAGACCGGGGAATTGCTTGCGGAGGGTCGCCAGGTCCCGCACGGGAACCCGCGGCGCGTTCTCCATGATGCGATCGGCGAGATAGCCGATCGAGGCCTTGGCGGCCGCGCCGCCCTTGGCCAGCCCCGTTCTGGCTGTTCTGGCGCTTCTCGCGACTGCGCCACCTCTGCGTGCACCGTCGCTGTCGGCCGCCGGTGCCACCGGCAGGTCGCCCGTCGACTCGTGGTCGTCCGCCGATTCGAGCGAGGCGTCTTCTCCGGGGGCACCGGATGAACCGGGTGCTCCTGGGAAAGAGCCTCGCTCGTCGTCACGCACGGCCTCTGACGGGCCTTGAGCCGTCCCGCGGACCTTCTTGTCGCGGGAGCGGCGCTTCCAGGGCGGGGTCGAGCTGGTCATGCCCGACCCTGCCTCAGTCGCAGTCGCGGCAGATGGGCTGCCCGTTCTTCTCCCGCGCGAGCTGGCTGCGGTGGTGCACCAGGAAGCAGCTCATGCAGGTGAACTCGTCCTGCTGCTTGGGCAGGACACGGACGGCCAGTTCCTCGTTCGAGAGGTCGGCGCCCGGAAGCTCCAGGCCCTCCGCCGCCTCGAACTCGTCCACGTCGACGTTCGAAGCCGACTTGTCGTTACGCCGGGACTTCAGTTCCTCAATGCTGTCTTCGTTGAGGTCGTCATCGGTCTTGCGTGGGGTGTCGTAATCCGTTGCCATGTCGCTCTCCCCCTCTGGGTGTCTGCGGTGTCTCAAGCGCCGTAACGCATGAGAGGCCGGACTTGTGCCCGACCTGAGGCGGAGATTTTGCCTCACATCAAGGTCTGTTACTCAATCGACACCCAACTGGACCCCTCGTGAGTGATCGTCTTGGGTGGCGAACGGGACCGTACACGGTCCGATTGACGCACTGCACGGGCGCCACCCCGTGTACTTCCCGTGATCAAGGCGCCCGAAAACCCGGACTTTCCCGGCTTTCACACGGCTTTTGCGATCACGGAGAGTGGACGGCCGAAAAAATACCCATGTGATCGATCACACACGGCGATCTCCGGCGCAGGTCCGGAAAATTCAGCCAAAAGCGAACTTCCCAGCGCGTCGGCGGAAGCATGTCAGATCCATGGGCCGGACGCACGTCGAACCGGCCTAGATCGGCAGGGTGACCCGCATCACGAGCCCACCCCCCTCGCGCGGCTCGGCCGTGATACGACCGCCATGGGCGCGCGCGACGGACCGTGCGATGGAGAGCCCGAGGCCCACGCCCTTGTCGCTGCCGGTGCGCTCGGTACGCAACCGCCTGAACGGTTCGAAGAGGTTGTCGATCTCGTACGCAGGGACCACCGGGCCCGTGTTCGCGACCACCAGGACCGCCTGGCCGTGCTGTGCCTCGGTGTCCACCTCGACCCATCCCCCTTCGGGGATGTTGTAGCGGACGGCGTTCTGTACGAGGTTCAGGGCGATGCGCTCCAGGAGCACGCCGTTGCCCTGGATCACCGCTTCCTTGCACTCTCCGCGGATCTCCACGCCCTTCTCGTCGGCCTCGGCCCTGGCCTGGTCGATCGCCCGCGAGGCGACCTCCGCCAGGTCCACGGGCTTGCGCTCGACGATCTGGTTGTCGCTGCGGGCGAGCAGCAGCAGGCCCTCCACGAGCTGCTCACTGCGCTCGTTCGTGGCGAGCAGCGTCTTGCCGAGCTGCTGGAGCTCCACGGGGGCGCCCGGATCGGAGAGGTGCACCTCCAGGAGGGTGCGGTTGATCGCGAGCGGTGTACGCAGCTCATGGGAGGCGTTGCCGACGAAGCGCTGCTGCGCCGTGAAGGCGCGCTCCAGGCGGTCCAGCATCTCGTCGAAGGTGTCCGAAAGCTCCTTCAGCTCGTCGTCCGGACCGTCCAGCTCGATGCGGCGCGTCAGGTCCGTGCCGGCGACCCGGCGAGCGGTGCGGGTGATCCGGCCGAGCGGGGACAGGACGCGGCCCGCCATGGCGTAGCCGAAGGCGAAGGCGATGACGGCGAGGCCCATCAGGGCCATCAGGGAGCGGCTGAGGAGCACGTCGAGGGCGTGCTGACGCTGCTTGTTGACGCAGTCGTTCATCAGATTGTTCAGCTCGCTCGCCGAGATGTTCCCCGGCGGGAAATTGCAGCTGGCGCTGATGACGTGCCCGTCGGTGACCTTGAACGGCAGATCGCCGCCCACATCGAGGGCCTGCGCGGCCAGTAGGTAGATGATCGAGAGCAGCAGGATGCCCGCGATGAGGAACATGCCGCCGTACAGCAGCGTGAGCCGTATCCGGATGGTCGGGCGGAGCCAAGGGAAGGGCGGCTCCGCCTTCGTCCCGGGCTTCCAGGTGGGCTTCGGTGGCGCCGGGGAGGGTGGCGCGGGTGCGGCGGCCATCTAGGGATCAGATCCGGTAGCCAGAGCCGGGCACGGTGACGATGACGGCGGGCTCGCCCAGCTTGCGGCGCAGGGTCATCACGGTGACCCGCACGACGTTCGTGAACGGGTCCGTGTTCTCGTCCCAGGCCTTCTCCAGGAGCTGCTCGGCCGAGACGACGGCGCCCTCGCTGCGCAGCAGCACCTCCAGGACGGCGAACTCCTTGGGGGCGAGCTGGATCTCCTTGCCGTCCCGGAACACCTCGCGGCGGTTCGGGTCCAGCTTGATCCCGGCGCGCTCCAGCACGGGCGGCAGCGGCATGCTCGTACGCCGCCCGAGGGCCCGTACGCGGGCCGTCAGCTCGCTGAACGCGAAGGGCTTGGGGAGGTAGTCGTCCGCCCCGATCTCCAGGCCCTCCACGCGATCGCTGACGTCGCCGGAGGCGGTCAGCATGAGGATGCGAGTGGGCATGCCCAGCTCGACGAGCTTGCGGGCGACGTCGTCGCCGTGCACGAGCGGGAGATCGCGGTCCAGGACGACCACGTCATAGTCGTTGACGCCGATGCGCTCCAGGGCGGCCGCACCGTCGTACACGACGTCGACGGCCATGGCCTCCCGGCGGAGTCCGGTGGCCACCGCATCGGCGAGCAGTTGCTCGTCCTCGACGACGAGTACGCGCACGTCGCTTGTCCTTCCTCTGGTCGCCCACCGGCGCGTTTCTCGGGCACGCGGGCAGGTCAGGTCTTGGGCTGTGGCCACCATCCTGCCCCTTTCGGCCATAAACCGGCTGTAAGACGGACGGGCGACCCGGGGAATGCGGGATTTTCTGCGTGGGTCGAGGTTTCTGCGGAAGGGACGTTGGGGAGGACGGCTGTACATCCGCGATCACGCTTTGTATGTGGCATGCCACGAGCCGCTGTCGAGACCGCCCTCCGCCAGGGACGCCTCGGGACGTGATCGCCCCTTCCTAGGGCACACCCCCGTGCCATCGACCCACGACCCAGGACGAGGGGGCGCAACCATGGACGCATTCACCGCAGGACTTCTGCAGCGCATTAGGGCGGCCGAGACCGACCTGACGCGGGCGCGCGAGACAGGTGACGACTTCCTTGCCGAGGTCGAGCAGGGCGAGCTGGACGACCTCCACCGCCTCGCCGCCGAGCACGGCGTGGAGGTTCACGCCTCGAGCGTCTGACGCACGTACGAGGGCCCCGGCGCCTGGTTGACCCAGGCGGGCGCCGGGGCCCTTTCGTATGTCGTGAGCTCGTGAGCCGTGAGCCCGTCTGCCGTGAGCCCGCGTGCCGTGAGCCGGGACGCTCAGTCGCGCCAGGCGCCGAGTTCTTCCAGCCAGTTCTGAAGCGGCTCGAAGACGCCGGGGGGCGCCGCGATCGTCAGCTCCGGCGAGAGGGGCTCCCCGGGGCGGCCGCCGGTGAGGGCGCCGGCCTCGCGCGCGATGAGGTCGCCGGCCGCGAAGTCCCAGGGGTTCAGGCCGCGTTCGTAGTAGGCGTCGAGACGGCCGAGCGCCACGTCGCACAGGTCGATGGCGGCGGAGCCGCCGCGCCGGATGTCGCGCACGCGCGGCACCAGGTGCCCCAGGACCTCGGCCTGGCGGGCGCGGCGCGCCTCCAGGTAGCCGAAGCCGGTACCGACGAGGGCCTGCTCCAGGGGCGGCGCCACGCGCGTGTGCGCGGGGCGGTCGTTCACGAAGGCGCCCCCGCCGAGGACGGCGCGGTAGGTCTCGGCGCGCATCGGGGCGGCGACGACGCCGACGAGCGTCTCGCCGTCCTTGCGGGCCGCGATGGAGACGGACCAATCGGGGCGCCCGTAAAGGTAGTTGACGGTGCCGTCGATGGGGTCGATCACCCACTGGACGCCGCTGGTGCCCTCCGAGGAGGAGCCCTCCTCGCCGAGCACCCCGTCGTCGGGGCGGCGCTCGGCCAGGTAGTCCGTGATCAGCTTCTCGGAGGCGATGTCCATCTCGGTGACGACATCGACGGCGCTCGTCTTCGTGGCGGCGACGCCGAGGTCCTCGGGCCGGCCGTCGCGCAGGAACACACCGGCCCGGGCCGCCGCCTCCAGGGCGATCTCGAGCAGTTCCGCCTTGAGGGACGCCAGGTCGCCGGCGGTGTGGTCGGCCTCGGTGGTCTTGGGGTCGGTCACGTCACTGTCCTTACGCGTACGGGCTGTCGGCGCCGGCGGCGGCCGGCTTGGGCGTGCGCGCGGGGCAGCAGCCCACGGGACACAGGTTGTGGCTCGCACCCAGGGCGCCCAGGGCGCAAGGTGTGACGTTCCTGCCGCTCTCGGTGGCGGCCCGCTCCAGGGCCAACTCCCGTACGGCGGCGGCGAAGCGCGGGTCGGCTCCCACGGTGGCGGAGCGGCGCACCGGAAGGCCCAGCTCCGCGGCCTTCGCCTCGGCCTCTGTGTCGAGGTCGTAGAGGACCTCCATGTGGTCGGAGACGAAGCCGATGGGCGCCATGACGACGGCCGGGACGCCCGCCGCGTGGCGCTCCTCCAGGTGGTCGCAGATGTCGGGCTCCAGCCACGGGATGTGCGGGGCGCCGGAACGCGACTGGTAGACGAGCTGCCAGGGGTGGTCGACGCCGGTCTCCTCGCGCACCGTGTCCGCGATGAGCCGCGCGACGTCCAGGTGCTGCTTCACGTACGCGCCCCCGTCCCCGTGCTCCTCGGGGCGCCCGGAGGTGTCGGCCGCGGCGGTCGGGATGGAGTGCGTGGTGAAGGCGATGTGGGCGCCGGCGCGCACGTCCTCGGGGAGGTCGGCGAGGGACTTCAGGACGCCTTCGACCATGGGGCGTACGAAGCCGGGGTGGTTGAAGTAGTGCCGCAGCTTGTCGATCCTCGGCAGCTCCAGGCCCTCGGCCTCCAGCGCGGCGAGCGACTCCGCGAGGTTCTCGCGGTACTGGCGGCAGCCGGAGTACGAGGCGTAGGCGCTGGTGGCGAGGACGAGGATGCGGCGGTGGCCGTCGGTGACCATCTCGCGCAGCGTGTCCGTCAGGTACGGCGCCCAGTTCCGGTTGCCCCAGTAGACCGGCAGTTCCAGGCCGTGCTCGGCGAAGTCCTTGCGCAGGGCGTCGAGCAGGGCCCTGTTCTGGTCGTTGATCGGGCTGACCCCGCCGAACAGGAAGTAGTGCTGCCCGACCTCTTTGAGCCGCTCCTTGGGGATGCCTCGGCCGCGCGTCACGTTCTCCAGGAACGGGACGACGTCGTCGGGGCCCTCGGGGCCGCCGAACGAGAGCAGCAGCAGGGCGTCGTAGGGGCGGGCATCGGGGCTGGCAGCGTGCGCGTCTGGCATGTCATCGATCCTGCCACCCGGCACTGACAGGCGGAAAACCGCGTGTGCCCCGGTCGTGGCGCGCGTAAGCTGTATCCACCGCTTTTACGCCTTACCGGAGTCGAGTTGTCCAGCCCCTACCGCGCCATCTTCGCCCTGCCCGGAACCAAGAGCTTCTCCGCGGCCGGGCTCCTCGGTCGGATGCCCCTGTCCATGATGGGCATCGGCATCGTCACGATGGTCTCCCAGCTGACCGGGCGCTACGGGCTCGCGGGGGCCCTGTCCGCGACGGTGGCGCTGTCCGCCGCGCTGATCGGGCCGCAGATCTCCCGCCTCGTCGACCGGCACGGCCAGCGCCGGGTGCTCCGGCCCGCCACTCTCGTCTCGCTCGTCGCCGTCACCGGTCTCCTGCTGTGCGCGAAGTACGCGGCACCGGACTGGACGCTCTTCGCGTGCGCGGCGCTCGTCGGCTGCGTCCCGAGCGTCGGCTCGATGATCCGGTCACGGTGGGCGGCCCTGTACGGGGACGTCCCGCGGCAGCTGCACACCGCGTACTCCTTCGAGTCGGTCCTTGACGAGGTGTGCTTCGTCTTCGGGCCGATCATCTCGATCGGCCTGTCCACGGCGTGGTTCCCGGAGGCGGGGCCGCTTCTGGCGGGCGGCTTCCTCGCGGTCGGCGTCTTCTGGCTGACGTCGCAGCGGGCCACGGAACCGGTGCCGCACCCGCGCGCGCAGCACACCCGTGGATCGGCGCTCCGCGCGCGTGGCTTGCAGGTTCTGGTGGCGACCTTCGTGGCGACGGGGGCGATCTTCGGGTCGATCGACGTCGTCACGGTGGCCTACGCCGAGGACCTCGGCCACAAGTCGATGGCCAGCGTGGTGCTCGCCGTCTACGCGGCCGGCTCCTGCCTCGCGGGCGCCCTGTTCGGCCTGTTGCACTTCAAGGGAGCGCCCGCTCCCAGGTGGCTGGTGGGTGTCGTCACGATGGCCGTGAGTATGATCCCCCTCCAACTGGTCGGGAACCTGCCACTCCTGGCCGTGGCGCTCTTCGTCGCGGGCCTGTCCGTCGCACCGACGATGATCACGACGATGGCCCTCGTCGAGCAGCACGTACCACGCGCGAAGCTGACCGAGGGCATGACCTGGGTGAGTACCGGACTCTCTGTCGGTGTCGCGCTCGGCTCCTCCGTGGCCGGCTGGGTGATCGACGCGGCCGGGGCGGATGCCGGGTACGCGGTGCCGGGGGTTTCCGGCGCCGTCGCGGTCCTTGTCGGGCTCCTGGGCTATCGCCGGCTGAAGCGGCCGGTTCCGCAGCGGGGAGGAAGCACCGATGAGCAGGGCACAGACGGGCGCGCCGGGCACGCGGACGGGCAAGCGGAAGAGCAGCGAAGCCTGGCGTAACTGGGCGGGGAACGTCACGGCACGCCCCGTGCGCGAGGTGACGCCGGCGTCCGTCGAGGAGCTGACCGCCGCGGTGCGACGTGCCGCGGAGGACGGCCTGAAGGTGAAGGCCGTCGGCTCTGGCCACTCCTTCACGGCCGCGGCTGCGACCGACGGAGTGTTGATACGCCCTCAACTGTTGACCGGAATCCGCAGCATTGACCGTGCGAACGGGACCGTCACGGTCGAGGCCGGTACCCCACTCAAGCGACTCAACATGGCCTTGGCCCGCGAGGGCCTGTCGCTCACGAACATGGGCGACATCATGGAGCAGACGGTCTCCGGCGCCACCAGCACCGGCACGCACGGCACGGGCCGTGACTCCGCGTCGATCGCCGCCCAGATCAAGGGACTTGAGCTGGTCACCGCGAGCGGGGAACTCCTCACCTGCTCCGAGAAGGAGAACCCCGAGGTCTTCGCGGCCGCCCGCGTCGGACTCGGCGCCCTCGGCATCGTCACGGCGATCACCTTCGCCGTGGAGCCGATCTTTTTGCTCTCCGCGCGCGAGGAGCCGATGCCCCTCGACCGGGTGCTCACGGACTTCGAGGAGCTGCACGCCGAGAACGAGCACTTCGAGTTCTACTGGTTCCCGCACACGGGCAGCTGCAACACCAAGCGCAACAACCGCAGCGCAGGCCCGGAGGCCCCCGTCCCGAGGCTCAGCGGCTTCGTCGAGGACGAGCTGCTCTCCAACGGCCTGTTCCAGGTGGTCAATTCGGTCGGCCGCGCCGTGCCCGCCACGATCCCGACGATCGCCAAGGTCTCCAGCCGGGCGCTGTCCTCCCGGACGTACACGGACATCCCCTACAAGGTCTTCACATCGCCGCGCCGCGTGCGCTTCGTGGAGATGGAGTACGCGGTTCCGCGCGCGGCCCTCGTGGACACGTTGCGCGAACTGAAGTCCATGGTCGACCGCTCACGCCTGCGGATCAGCT
Organism: Streptomyces fractus; assembly: GCF_049844455.1. Lineage (NCBI taxonomy): Bacteria > Bacillati > Actinomycetota > Actinomycetes > Kitasatosporales > Streptomycetaceae > Streptomyces > Streptomyces fractus. The sequence continues at coordinate 2,730,241 of NZ_JBMYHI010000002.1, forward strand.
TCCCCGTCGAGGTCCGCACCGCCCCGGCCGACGACATCGCGCTGTCCACGGCCTCCGACCGCGACTCCGCCTACGTAGCCGTGCACATGTACAAGGGGACGCCATACCACCGGTACTTCACGGCGGCCGAGCAGATCCTCACCGCCCACGAGGGGCGCCCGCACTGGGGCAAGATGCACACGCGCGACGCGGAGTACTTCACGCGCGCGTACCCGCGCTTCGGCGAGTTCACGGCGTTGCGCGACCGCCTGGACCCGGACCGCGTGTTCGGCAACGCCTATCTGCGGCGGGTCCTCGGCGACTGACCCGGCAGCCCTCGAGGGGCGTGCGTCGGGTCACTCCGACTGCTGCTGGACGTCCGAGCCCTGCGAGGGCGCGGACGTCGGGTTGGTGTCACCGCTGTCCGAACCGGAGTCCGAGCCGCTGTCGGAACCCGAGTCCGAACCGGAGTCCGAGCCACTGTCCGAACCGCTGTCCGAGCCCGAATCGGAGCCCGAGTCGGAGGACCCGCTGTCCGAACCGGAGTCCGAGCCGCTGTCGGAGCCGCCGGTGTGGCCCGTCGTCGAGGTGGCGCTCGGGTCCGGGGCGGTGGTGCCGGAGTCCTCGTTCTGCTGCGTTCCGGTGTCCGAGCCGGTGCCGCCGCCGTCGGACGGCGTCTGGGTGGTGTCCGGGGTGGTGTCGCCGCCGGACGAGGAATTGCGCCCCTTGAAGGCGTCGCCGATGGTGGTGCCGCCGCCACCACCGAAGGTGTGGCCCGACACCAGTTCGTACGTCGTGATGCCGCCCATGGTGACGCCGAACACGAGCGCCGCGGCGATCAGCGGCCGCTTCCAGCTCTTGACGCTCGAACGGTGCACGGTGCCCTCGGTGAACTCGTCGTCGAGGCCCGCTGTGCCGTCGGCATCCTCACCGTCCGGAACGCGCAGCATCCGCGTGGCCTCGTCGATCGCCTCGGGCCTGATCAACTGGGTCTTCTCGGGGTCGATCAACTGGGTCTTGTCGGTGTCCTCGCCGCCCCCGTCGTCCTCGTCGGGCAGCAGGTCGGCCACGGCGCCCGTGTCGAGCAGCTGGGTCCCCTCGGTGGGAGTGACGGAGATCCGCTCCATGGCGGTGGCCTGTTCCATCGCGGAGACCTGCGGCAGCGCCGTCGCGTCGTCGGCGTCCGCGGCCCGAGTCCGCGACATCCCCCAGGTCGTGGTCGTCGGCACCGCCGTCACGGCGGGCTTCGCCGCGGGCGGCTCGGTGCCCGTGACCATGGAACGCGTGGCGTCCATCGAGGAGTCCGAGCGGAACGTACGAGGCACGGGCGTGCCCTGGGCCGTCACCGGCACTTGACGGGTCTTCGGCTTCACCACCCGGACGTCGCGTATCTGCTCACCGGTGCGCCTGAAGAAGTGCTGGAAGAGCGTGCCGCCACAGGTGGCGAGGGCGCTGACCACGCCGGCGCCGAGGATCGTCCCGTAGACACCGAGGCCGGAGGCCAGCTTCGCGGCCACGACGGCGGCGACCGCACTGCCCGCCACCTGCGCGACGCTCAGATCCAGCCGCTTGCCCTTGGGCGCTTCCTCCCTGTCCTCGGATATGTCCTCGGATATCTCCGGCTTCTTGCCCATCGTTGGAACTTGCCTGCCTTTCTCGACAAAACCACCCATGCCCCGGCGAAGCTCTCAAGAGTAAGCGAACTCCCTAGGCCACACGAGAAAGGACGTATCGGAGGAAGAATCAGTTCCGGTTCCGGAGATTTCGTGAAGCAGAACACGCGGGCTCCACACATCACCCGCAAGGATCGTGGGGCAGCGGCCCCAACTCCCGTCCCTCGAGAGAACTTCGGCGGCGTGCCGATCCACGCAAGTGGCCCGAATGGAGTACTGTTGCGAGCCCTGGGTCCGGTCTCCCGCCAGGGTGCTCGGGTCCTGCCAGGACCGTGGGGAGGGGGTTCGCTGCACAGGGTGACGGAGTCCGTCACTTAGCGTTGCGAATAGGTAACCGTGCCATAACGGCGACCCCGGGCCCATGCCCGACACGCCGGGCAACTCGGCAAGGTTGTGGCAGGCTGCACCCGGGCAGGCCACACTCGACTAGCGGAAGCAGCGACGCACGTGACGTCGGCAGGCACCACCCGGGAGGTCCCCATGCCCGAACTGCGTGTCGTGGCCGTCTCTAACGACGGCACACGGCTGGTGCTGAAGGCTGCGGACAGCACGGAGTACACGCTGCCGATCGACGAGCGCCTCCGGGCCGCCGTACGTGGCGACCGTCCGCGCCTCGGCCAGATCGAGATCGAGGTGGAGAGCCACCTCCGCCCGCGCGACATTCAGGCGCGTATACGGGCAGGCGCGACCGCCGAGGAGGTCGCGCAGTTCGCCGGCATCCCGGTCGACCGGGTGCGCCGCTTCGAGGGCCCCGTGCTCGCGGAGCGCGCGTTCATGGCCGAGCGCGCCAGGAAGACCCCCGTGCGCCGCCCCGGCGAGAACGCCGGACCTCAGCTGGGCGAGGCGGTGCAGGAGCGCCTCGTACTGCGCGGCGCCGACAAGGATTCGGTGCAGTGGGACTCGTGGCGCCGGGACGACGGCACGTGGGAAGTCCTGCTCGTCTACCGGGTCGCGGGCGAACCGCACTCGGCGAGCTGGACGTACGACCCGCCCCGCAGGCTCGTCCAGGCCGTCGATGACGAGGCGCGCTCGCTGATCGGCGAGTCCGACGACATCGGTACACCCGAACCCACGTTCCCGTTCGTGCCGCGCATCGCCCGGCTGCCCAGGGACCGTCCCCTCGACCGCGCCCTGGACCGGCAGCTCGAGCGGCCGGCGCCGCCCGCGGAGCCGGAGCCCGAGGAGACCGACCTGCCGGCGATCACCGCGTCCGCGTCCGCCCCGCCGGAGCGCGACTCGCTGACGAGCCTCCTGGAGGCCGTGCCCAGCTACCGCGGCGACCTCGCGGTGCCCGAGCGCCCCGCAGTGGCCCCCGAGCCGCCGCAGGAGGAGCCCGAGCCGCCCGCGGCCGCCGAGGTGGAGGAACCGGCGGCGCCCGCGGCGTCGGCCGGGGCCGGATCGGCGTACGCGGACATCCTGATGCCGCGTGCCGTCGCCGGCCACCGTGACCGCCTCACCGGCACCACCGACCGCCAGGCGGAGGCCGACGGCGTGCGCCCCGGTCGCCGCGCCGCCGTGCCGAGTTGGGACGAGATCGTCTTCGGTACGCGCCGCAAGAAGCAGGAGTAACCACCTCCAGCACCAACAGCACCACTGGCTGTGGCTGTAGCAAGCTCTTGTACGCAGAAGGGGCCCGCGCCGTTCAGTCGGCGCGGGCCCCTTCTGCGCGTAGCGGCGGCTACTGCGGATCCGGTCCCGTGGCCACCGGGCGCGCCTCGTCGGCGGACCACTCGGACCAGGAACCGACGTACAACTGGGCGTCGATGCCCGCCACGGCGAGCGCCAGGATCTCGTGCGCGGCCGAGACGCCCGAGCCGCAGTAGACGCCGACCTGACCCGAATCACCGTTCGCACCAAGGGACTTGAAGCGCTCGGCGAGTTCGGCGGCCGGGCGGAAGCGGCCGTCGTCGCCGACGTTCTCGGTGGTCGGGGCGGACACCGCGCCGGGGATGTGGCCGCCGACGCGGTCGATGGGCTCCACGTCCCCGCGGTAGCGCTCGGCGGCGCGGGCGTCCAGGAGCAGACCGGAGCGGGCGAGGGCCGCGGCGGCGTCCGCGTCGAGCAGTCCTGTGGCACCGGGTGCAGGCTCGAAGGTGCCCGGCCGCGGCGTGGGGGGCGCGGTCTCCAGGGGGCCGTCCCAGGCGGCGATCCCGCCGTCGAGTACCCGCACGGACGGGTGACCCGTCCAGCGCAACAGCCACCAGGCGCGCGCCGCGGCCCAGCCCTGACCACCGTCGTATACGACGACGTCACGGTCCGCCGACACGCCGGCGGCGCGCATCGCCGCGCCGAATGCGGACAGCTCGGGCAGGGGGTGTCGGCCCTCCCCGGGTCCGGCGTGACCGGCGAGTTCCGTATCGAGATCGATGTAGACGGCGCCCGGCACATGGCCCGCCGCGTACTCGGCGCGGCCGTCGAACGCGGGCGCTCCCGCGGCCTTGCCGAGGCTGAGCTGCCAGCGGACGTCGAGAAGCACGGGGGGCCGCTCGCCCGCCAACTCGCTCGCGAGTTCGGATGCGGAGATGATGGCATTCATGAGCCCATCCTTGCTCATGCTCTGGCCCGAGCGCTCCTGGTCGTATAGCGTGCTCGATCGACTACCGAGCGTCTATTGACCGGACATGGCAGGGTCGTGGCGCCGAAACGCAAGCGCAACACCGTTTCGGGCATCCTCAGCGGGGAGTCCGATGGTTTCGGCGCGGCCGAAGAGCGCCGCGCGGCACGGAGTGCCACCATCAGCACTGGCGCCATCTGACATGTGGGATCCCGAGCCGAGGGCCCCGAGGGTTCCGAGGGTTCCGTTCCGAGGAGAGAGTGACGATGAGCGAGGCAGCAGCCCGGCGCGCACCGGGCACCCCTTGCTGGGTGAGCCTGATGGTGCACGGCATGGCCGCGACCCAGGAGTTCTACGGGGCTCTGTTCGGCTGGGAGTTCAGTCCCGGCCCCCAGCAGCTCGGCCCGTACGTGCGGGCGCTGCTCGACGGCAAGGAGGTCGCCGGGATCGGTCAGCTGCCTCCCGACCGCCAGCTGCCGATCGCCTGGACCCCCTACATGGCCTCGGACGACGTGGACGCGACGGCCGAGACGGTGCGGCACTGCGGCGGCACGGTGGGCGTCGGCCCGCTGGACGCCGGGGAGGCCGGCCGAATGGCGATCGGGTCCGACCCGGCGGGCGCGGTGTTCGGGATCTGGCAGGCCGCCGAGCACGTGGGCTCGGCGGTGACCGCGGTGCCGGGCGCGATGGCGTGGAACGAGCTGGTGACGCGGGAGACCGCGAGCGTCGTGAAGTTCTACCAGGCGGTCTTCGGATACACCGAAGAGGCCGTCGTCTCCGCCGACTTCGACTTCCTGACCCTGCACCTGGAGGGCCACCCCGTGGCGTCCGTGCACGGCGTCGGCCACGCGCTGCCCCGCGATCAGGGCCCGCACTGGATGACGTACTTCAAGGTCGGCGACGTGGACGAGGCCGTGGAACGGGTCGCCGACCTGGGCGGCCACGTGGTGTCCGCCGCCCGCGAGGGTTCACACGGGCGGGTGGCCACGGTGGCGGACCCGGAGGGCGCGGAGTTCTCGGTGGTGGCGTCACCGGCCGCGTAGGCGGGCTGCTTCCCGTGTCCCGCGTTCCGCGTTCCGCGTTCCGCTCAGGCTGGTCCGCTCAGGCCGTTCCGACCGGCAGCACGTCCGGGGAGAGCGCCGCCGCGTGTGCTGTGGCGCTCGTCATTCGCCGCCGATGATGCCGCCGGCACAGCACCTCGTAGCCGATCTCGTCCGCCATGTGGTTCACGTCGCCGACGACCACCTGGGCGCCTTCGACGACCATCGCGCCGTTGACCGTACGAGCGTTGTGGGTGGCGCGGGCGCCGCACCAGCACAGCGCCTCGACCTGCAACACCTCTACGCGGTCGGCGAGTTCGACCAGGCGCTGCGACCCGGGGAACAGCTTGGAGCGGAAGTCGGTCGTGATGCCGAACGCGAAGACGTCCAGTTCCAGCTCATCGACGACGCGGGCGAGCTGGTCGATCTGCCCGGGCGCGAGGAACTGCGCCTCGTCCGCGATCAGGTAGTCGACCCTGCCGCCGTGCGACAGATGCTCGACCACGTACGCGTACACGTCCAGGTCGTCCGCGACCTCCACGGCGTCCGTGACCAGGCCGAGGCGTGAGGAGAGCTTGCCCTCCCCCGCCCGGTCGTCGCGGGTGAAGATGAGGCCCTGGAGGCCGCGCGCCGAGCGGTTGTGCTCGATCTGCAGAGCGAGGGTCGACTTCCCACAGTCCATCGTTCCGGAGAAGAACACCAGCTCGGGCATGGGAAGTTGAGCACCTTTCGCGTGACGTGAGGGGGTTGCCGAAGTGGCAGGCGGGGCCGGAGGGGTCAGGACCGTACTTCCAACAGCGGTACGAGCTGCTCCGCTGGGGTCATCGAGCCGTGATTGCCGACCATCAGGGATTCCTTCGGCTCGCTGCGCGAGGCGATGAGGACCACGTCGTCACGGGCGGCGGCGATGACGTCGCCGAGCCGGTCGTACACGCGTTGATCAACCTGCGGGCCGAACCAGCCGGCCGCGATCGCCTCTTCGCGCGAGGCGACCCAGAACTGCTCGCCGAGCACCTCGCGCCACACCGTGAGCACGTCGCCCGCCGCGCCCGGCACCGCGTACACATGGCGGGCGCGGCCCTCGCCGCCCAACAGGGCGACGCCCGCGCCCAGTTCCCAGTCCTCGTCGAAGTCGATGCGGGACTGCTCGTCGAAGGCGATGTCGACCATGCCGTGGTCGGCGGTGACGTACAGGGCGCTGCGCGGCGGCAGTTGCTCGGCGAGGCGCTGCGCGAGGCGGTCGACGTACATGAGCTGGCCGCGCCAGGGGTCGGAGTCGACGCCGAAGCGGTGCCCCTTGCCGTCGACCTCGCTGTAGTACGTGTAGACCAGCGACCGGTCGCCCGCGGCCAACTGCTCGGCGGCCAGATCCATGCGGTCCTCGCCGGAGAGGCGGCCGTAGAACGTGCCACCGCTGAGGGCGATCTTGGTGAGGGGTGTCGACTCGAAGTGCGGCGCGGACACCTGGGCCGTGCGCACGCCCGCCTCGTGGGCCCGCTGGAAGATCGTCGGGTACGGCTGCCAGGCCTGCGGCTTCGTCCACGGGTTCCAGCGGAGCTGGTTCATCAGCTCGCCGGTTTCCGGGTTGCGCACGGTGTAGCCGGGCAGGCCGTGCGCGCCGGGGGGCAGGCCGGTACCCACGGAGGCGAGGGAGGTGGCGGTGGTCGCCGGGTAGCCCGCCGTGATCGGCCGGCCGGTGCCGCCGCGCGAGGACGATATGAGCGAGCTGAGGAACGGGGCCTCGTTCGGATGCGCCCTGAGCTGCTCCCAGCCCAGACCGTCGATCAGGAACACGCAGGCGCGGTCGACGGGCTGCAACTCGGAGATGCCGGCGGTGCAGCCGGGCACGCCCAGGTGGGCGCCGATGGTGGGCAGCAGATCGGCGAGGGATCCGGTGCCGTACGCCGGGACGGGAGCGGAGTGGACGGGCAGCGGCTCTACGTCGTCCCAGGCGGCCTGGGTCATCGGTGGCCCGCGTCCGCGATGGCCTCGGAGAGGGACTGGGCGAAGGTGAGGGCCTGGCGCACGGTCTCCGGGCCGTCCCCGGCCTCGCTGACGCGCAGGCTCAGGTCGTCCGCGGTCGTGTTGCCCGTGTATCCGTGGTCCGCCTCGCAGTTGGGGTCGCCGCAGGTCGCGGGCTCCAGGTCGATGCGGGACACGGCGCCCCAGCCGATGGTGAGCACGACCTCGCGGGGCAGCGAACCCGGGACGTACTTCTCCGGGTTGGCTACGACGCGGCTGAGCACGACCGACGAGATCCGGCCGATCTGCACGGACTCCGTCGACGTCGTCGCGTACGACGTCGGGGACGTGCTGTCGGCCGCCTGCTCGTCGGTGTGGCTGACGATGAAGCGGCTGTCGGTCAGGACCAGGACGGTGACATGACGACGCACCTCGTTCGCATCGAACGTGGTCTCCTGGTGCACGAGATACGACGAGATCGGCTCGCCGCCGACCGCGGCCTCCACCGCCTCGGCCACGAGAGCCGGGTAGTAGCCGCTGCGCTCGATCGCCGCTCGCAGCCCTTGGGTCGTCGTACTGGTCTTGGCCATGTGGTCCATCCTACGGCCCGCAAAGAGGCTGTCGGTGCCCCTGTGGATAACTCTGCGTGAGGGCCTCGTGCGAGGTGGTTCAGTACGCGGCGGGCAGGGTGCGCGGGCCGAGGTCGTCGCGGGCGGGCGGCGGCGCGAGCCGGACCGAGGCGCCGAGGACGGTCAGTCCGCGCTCCGCCACCACGACCGGTTCGAGGGCGATGCCGACGACCTCGGGGTGGTCGTCGACCAGGAGCGACACCCGCTGCAACAGCTCCTCCAGCGCGGGGGTGTCCACCGGGGCCGCGCCGCGCCAGCCGAACAGGATCGGGGACGTCTTGATCGAGCGCACGATCGCCTGCGCGTCCTTGTCGGTCACCGGGATCAGCCGGTGCGCGGTGTCACCGAGCAGCTCGGAGGCGGCACCGGCGAGCCCGAAGGAGAGCACGGCGCCCGCGGCCGGGTCTATGACGGCGCGTACGACGGTGTCGACTCCGCGCGGCGCCATCGACTGCACGACCGGCCGGAGTTCGGCAGGCTTGCCGAGCCGCCGGGTCAGGTCCTCGTAGGCGCGCCGCAGCTCTCCCTCGCCGGACAGGTCCAGGCGTACGCCGCCGAGGTCGGGGCGGTGCCGCAGATGCGGGGCTGTCGTCTTCAGGGCCACCGGGTAGCCGAGCGTGTGCGCCGCCGCCGCTGCCTCGTCCGGGCCGGGCGCCGGCAGCGTGCTGCGCACGTCGATGCCGTAGCGGGACAGCAGGGCGCGGGCGTCCTCCGGGGCGAGGTCGGCGCCTCGCGGGTCGCCCTCCTTGGCGAGCAGTTCCGTGATGAGCTCGGCGGCTCCCTGCTCGTCGATGGCGTCGTAGCCGGGCACCTTGCCGGGCGCGGCGGCGTCGCGTCGCCACTGGGCGTACTTGGACACCTGGGAGAGCGCACGGACGGCGCGCTCGGCGGCCGGGTAGGCGGGAATGAGGCGCGGGGCGCGGTCCACGGGCGGCGGGGTGTCTTCGGGGGCGTCGGGCCTCTCGGAGGGCTCGGGGCCGGAGCGCTGGGGCAGGGCGTCGGGCGCGTTGGGCCCCGTGCTGGCCGCGGCGGAGAGTGCTTCCGCGAGGCCGCCGAGCTCGACGTGGACGACGAGCACCGGCTTCGTGGGCCCGGTGGCGGCTGCCGCGCTCAGGGCGGCCGCGAGTTCCGCGTCCTCCGAGGGGCCCTCCCCCACGGCGGGGATCGCGGTGACCACCACGGCGTCCGTCTTCTCGTCGGCCAGTGCCTGCTCCAGCGCGGCGCGGAAGTCGGCGGCGGACGCGGCGGTCGTCAGGTCCAGCGGCGGCTTGGGCCGCAGTCCTTCGGAGAGGCACACGTCGTACGTGAGGAGGCCGAGCGATTCCGAGTTGCCCAGGATGGCGACGCGCGGCCCCTCGGGCAGCGGCTGGCGGGCCAACAGAAGCCCGGTGTCGACGAGTTCGGTGATCGTGTCGACCCGGATGACCCCCGCCTGGCGCAGCAGCGCGGAGACCGTGGCGTACGGGAGGCGGGTGGCCCGCACCGCGTGCCCCGTGGGGGCGATGCCGCTGTGCCGGGCGCCCTGTACGACGACCAGGGGCTTGGCGGCGGCGGTGCGGCGGGCGAGGCGGGTGAACTTGCGGGGGTTGCCGATCGATTCGAGGTACATGAGGGCGACGTCGGTGTCCGCGTCGTCGTACCAGTACTGAAGGACGTCGTTCCCGGAGACGTCCGCGCGGTTGCCCGCGGAGACGAACGTGGAGACACCGCTTGCCCCGGTGACGCCCCCGCCCCTGCGGTGCAGGCGGGACAGGAGCGCGATGCCGATGGCGCCGGACTGGGCGAACAGGCCGATGCGCCCGGGGCGCGGCATCTCGGGGGCGAGCGAGGCGTTGAGCCGTACTCCCGGTGACGTGTTGATGACCCCGAAGGCGTTGGGCCCGACGATGCGCATCCCGTAGCTGCGGGCCTGGCGGACCAGGGCGCGCTGGCGCTCGCGGCCCTCGTCCCCGCTCTCGGCGTAGCCGGCGGAGACCACGACGAGGCCCTGCACGCCGCGCTCGCCGCACTCGGCGACGACCTCGGGGACGTCCGGGGCGGGCACGGCGACGACGGCCAGGTCGACCGGGGCGGCCGGGTCGATGTCGCGTACGGAGCGGTGGGCGGGCACGCCGTCGACCTCTGTGACGTCGTCCCCGAACGCCTGGTTCACCGCGTACAGCCGACCGGTGAAACCGGCGTCCTTCAGGTTGTCGAGAACGCTGCGGCCCACCCCTCCGGCCGCACGCCCCACTCCGATCACGGCGACGGAGCCGGGGGCGAGCAGGCGCTGCACGGAGCGGGCCTCGGCGCGCTGCTCGCGCGCGTGCTGCACCGCGAGCGATGCCTCCGTGGGCTCGATGTCGAACTCCAGGCGGACGACGCCGTCCTCGAAGCTGCGCTTCTGCGTGTATCCGGCGTCCCGGAACACCTTGATCATCTTGCTGTTGGCGGGCAGCACCTCGGCGGCGAACCGGCGGATGCCGCGCTCACGGGCGACGGCCGCGATGTGCTCGAGGAGGGCGGAGGCGACGCCGCGGCCCTGGTGGGCGTCCTGCACGAGGAACGCGACCTCCGCCTCGTCGGCGGGCGCGGTCGCCGCCATGCCCTGCGCGTTGATCCGGTCGTAGCGCACCGTGGCGATGAACTCGCCGCCCACCGTGACGGCGAGACCGACCCGGTCCACGTAGTCGTGATGGGTGAAGCGGTGCACATCCTTGGCGGACAGGCGGGGGTAGGGCGCGAAGAAGCGGTAGTACTTCGACTCGTCCGAGACCTGCTCGTAGAAGCTGGTCAGGTGCTCGGCGTCGGCGGTGGTGATGGGCCTGATCCGTGCGGTGCCGCCGTCGCGCAGCACCACGTCGGCCTCCCAGTGGGCGGGGTACGCATGCCGGTCCGACGGGGTCTCCATGCCGCAAGGGTAGGGCCGGGCACCGACAGACGACGGTCGGTCGTACGGGTCGCGGCCCGTGCGTACGGGAGGCACCCTATGGAGGACCGAAGGGCCGTACCGGTGAGGACCTGGGTCCGCGTCACGCACGCCTGCCGGTATGGAACACTGGTCTAGACAACCGTGAGACACCTGAAGGGCAGCATCACATGGCTGAGCGCCGCGTCAACGTCGGCTGGGCCGAGGGCCTCCACGCCCGCCCCGCTTCCATCTTCGTCCGCGCTGCCACGGCGTCCGGCGTTCCCGTGACGATCGCCAAGGCCGATGGCAACCCCGTCAACGCCGCCTCCATGCTGGCCGTGCTCGGCCTGGGCGCGCAGGGCGGCGAGGAGATCGTGCTGGCCTCCGACGCCGAGGGCGCGGACGCCGCGCTCGACCGTCTGGCGAAGCTGGTCGCCGAGGGGCTCGAGGAGCTTCCCGAAACCGTCTGACACAAAGACGGTCCGACACAAAGACCAAAAGCAGTACGGCTGAGCCGCGCGTCCCCTTCGGGGCGCGCGGCTTTTTCGTTCGCTATTGCGTCACGAATTGGGCGACAGGAAAGACCACAGGGAAGACGGCAGGGACGGCAACAGGAAATAGGCAGCGGGAATTGATCCGCACCCGGTTCCACCCATTCATCGAATAGTGCACTTCTTTGTATACGGCGCTGTTGTTAAACCTGGCGCCCCACTGTGTTGACTGCATGTTGCGAAGTCCTCACACGCTCGCCGGCGCGGGGAACGCGCAGCCTGTGGGCGGCCGTCGCGCGCTCCGCGTGCAGGGTGGCCAGGGCGCGGGCACGCTCCGCGTCACCCCGCGCCACGGCGTCGACGATGGCGCCGTGCTCGGCCCAGGACTCGGCCGGCCGGGCCGGGCTCTCCACGGCGTACATCCAGGCGATCTTGTGGCGGAGCTGAGTGAGCAGGGTGATCAGGCCGGGGCTGCCGGAGGCCTGGGCGAGCGTCTCGTGGAACCAGCTGCCGAGGGAGCGCAGATCCTCGCTCTGACCTCGCCGGGAGCGCTCCTGCCCCAGCCTGACCAGGCCGCGAAGGACCTTGAGGTGGGCCTCGGTGCGGCGCTGCGCGGCGCGGTGGGCGCCCATGGGTTCGAGCAGCATGCGGATCTCCAGGAGGTCGGCCGCCTCCCGCTCGGTGGGTTCGGCCACGCACGCGCCCGCGTGCCTGCGCGTGACGACGAACCCCTCCGCCTCCAGGGTGCGCAGCGCCTCACGGACGGGCACGCGAGAGACGCCGTAGCGACGCGCGAGGAGTTCCTCGGTGAGTCTGGCGCCGCGCTCGTAGACGCCGGCGACGATGTCGTCGCGGATCGCTGTGCATACCGACTGCGCGGGAATGCGCATGACTCGACCTCCGCCTCAATGCCCGCGATACGCGGCCGATTGACGCCCGGTCAAGCGCGAATGACACGCGGCCGGAACGTTTACCCGGAGACTCTATTCCACCGGAGTTGAATTTCCGACGAGGGGACGGAATCCGGGGATATTTTTTGGACAGTGCAGACCCGCGCACGCGAAAGCCCCGGCTCGGGGAGCCGGGGCTTTCGGGGAAGGTGTGACTGGTGGGTCAGACGTTCACACCGTGCTGGCGCAGGTACGCGACGGGGTCGATGTCCGAGCCGTAGTCGGGGGTGGTGCGGGCCTCGAAGTGGAGGTGCGGGCCCGTCACGTTGCCAGTGGCTCCGGAGAGGCCGATCTGCTGGCCGGGGGTGACGTCCTGGCCGACCGAGACGCCGATCGAGGACATGTGACCGTACTGGGTGTACGTACCGTCCTTCATCTTGATCACGACGTTGTTGCCGTACGCGCCGCCCCAGCCGGCCTCGACGACGGTGCCCATGCCGACCGCGTGCACCGAGGTGCCGCTGGAGGCGTGGAAGTCGATGCCGGTGTGGCTGCCGGAGGACCACAGTCCACTGCCGGCCTTGTAGGCGGTGGAGACGTACGAGCCGGAGATCGGCGACACGAAGCTGTTCAGGCGCTTGCGCTCCGCCTCGCGGGCGGCGCGCTTCTTGGCCTCGCGCTCCTTCTCGGCCTTCTCGGCGGCCCGCTTCTTGGCCTCCGCCTCGGCCTTGCGCTTGGCCTCCTCGGCCTTCTTCTTGGCCTCCGCCTCGGCCTTCGCCTTGGCGGCGGCCTTGTGCTGCGCGGTGGCCTGCGCGTCGATCTGCTCGGCGAGGGAGTCGCCGATGGCGACGGCCTGCGTGAGGCCGTCGTGCGGGACCGTCGCGGTGTCGGCGGCGAGGGCGGGGGCGGCGAGGCCACCCACCACGCCCGTCGTGGTGATCGCGGCGACGCCCGCGACCTGAGCGGTGGTACGCGTCAGGCGGCTGGGACGGCGGTGCTTCCCGGTGGCACGGGTGAACCCCATGAAGTGGCTGGTCCTTTCCTTCCTTCTCGCCTACCGGGTTAGCTGACGGGTTCGGAGCAGGAAGGTCTCCTACAGGCCCCCTCCCCTGATGGGAAGAGCGCCCGATTCACCCCAGGGACTTCGGTGGGTCCCCGGCTCCCCTGGCTCACACCATGGGGACTCGGCGATGACTGTCCGGTGTCGCGGGCGCGACGTACGTCTGGCGGACAGCCGGAGGGAACGCTAAGCGGGGCGTCTTTGAATCAACAAACAGAACCCGGCTTTTGTAGTGCACGCCACAGGGCAGACAGGCAACCTCTACGCCAATTCGGACATTTGCGAACGTGTGGCGATTGAAGGTGATCGTGACGGACGCCACGAAGCCCCGGCCGCCGATGCCGGCGCCGGGGCTTCGTGGCGTGCCTGGGGAGCCGAACTCAGCCCGCGACGACCGTGACTTCGCCGATGCCGAGCGCCTTGACCGGCTCCTCGATCTGCGCGGCGTCACCCACCAGGATCGTCACCAGACGGTCCGCCGGGAACGCGCTCACAACAGCGGCCGTGGCCTCCACGGTGCCCGTGGCGGCCAGTTGCCGGTACACCTGCGCCTGGAAGTCGTCCGGCAGGTGCTGCTCGACCTGGTCGGCCAGGGTGCTCGCGACGGCCGCTGCGGTCTCGAACTTCAGCGGGGCCACGCCCACCAAGTTCTGTACGGCGGTGTCCCGTTCGGCATCCGTGAGCCCCTCGGCCGCCAGCGTGCGCAGGACCTTCCACAGGTCGTCGAGCGCGGGCCCGGTGTTCGGAGTGTCCACCGAGCCGCTGATGGCGAGCATCGCGGCGCCGCTGCCGTCGGGCGCGGAGCGCAGCACCTGGGCGAAGGACCGCACGCCGTAGGTGTAGCCCTTCTCCTCGCGCAGGACGCGGTCCAGGCGCGACGTGAGGGTGCCGCCCAGGCAGTACGTGCCGAGGACCTGCGCGGCCCACACACGGTCGTGCTTGTCCGGTCCGACCCGGCCCATCAGCAACTGCGTCTGCACGGCGCCCGGCCGGTCCACGATGACCACGCGGCCGGTGTCGTCGGCGACGACCGGCGGCACGGGGCGCGGCTCCGTGGTGTCACCGGTCCAGGCGCCGAGCGTGTCGGCGAGGAGGGCGTCCAGGTCGATGCCCGTCAGGTCGCCCACGACGACGGCCGTGGCGGTGGCGGGGCGTACGTGCCGGTCGTAGAAGGCGCGCACGGCCGCCGCGTCGATGGCGGAGACGGTCTCCTCGGTGCCCTGGCGCGGGCGCGACACGCGCGCGTCGGCCGGGAAGAGCTGCTTGGAGAGCTCCTTGGCGGCCCGCCGGGCCGGGTTGGCGCTCTCGTGCGGGATCTCGTCCAGGCGGTTGCGGACGAGGCGCTCGATCTCGCTGTCGTCGAAGGCGGGGGCGCGCAGGGCGTCCGCCAGGAGGGCGAGGCCCTTGGAGAGGCGGGAGGCCGGCACTTCGAGGGAGGCACGGACGCCCGGGTGGTCGGCGTGCGCGTCCATCGTGGCGCCGCAGCGCTCCAGCTCGGCGGCGAACTCCTCGGCGGAGTGCTTGTCGGTGCCCTCGTTGAAGGCCCGCGCCATGATCGTGGCGACGCCGTCGAGGCCCTTGGGTTCCGCGTCCAGGGGCGCGTCCAGGTGCACCTCCACGGCGATGACCTGCTGACCGGGCCGGTGGCAGCGCAGCACCGTCAGGCCGTTGGGGAGCGCGCCGCGCTCCGGGGCGGGGAACGCCCAGGGCTTGGGCTCGCCCGCCTGCGGCCGGGGGTGGAAGTCCATGTTCGCGAGCTGCTCGGTCACTGGCCCGCCTCCTCGGTGATCTCGGCGGTCTCGGCGTTCTCTGCGGACTCGGTCTCGGCGGGCGCGGTCGGCTCGTACACGAGGGACGCGCGGTTGTCGGGGCGCAGGCGCGCCTTGGCGATCTCCTGGACCTCCTCGGCGGTCACGTCCAGGACGCGCCCCACGGCAGTCAGGGCGAGCTGCGGGTCGCCGAACAGGACGGCGTAGCGGCACAGCTCGTCGGCGCGTCCCGCGACCGTGCCGAGGCGGTCCAGCCACTCGCGCTCCAACTGGGCCTGGGCGCGCTCCATTTCCTCGGGGCTCGGGCCCTCTTCAGCGAACCGGGCGAGCTCCTCGTCGACGGCGGCCTCGATGACCGGCACCTCGACGTCTCCGGAGGTCTTCACGTCCAGCCAGCCCAGGGAGGGCGCTCCGGCGAGCCGCAGCAGACCGAAACCGGCCGCCACGGCCGTACGGTCACGGCGTACGAGCCGGTTGTAGAGGCGCGAGGACTCGCCGCCACCCAGGACCGTGAGGGCGAGGTCGGCGGCGTCGCACGCGCGCGTGCCGTCCTGCGGGAGCCGGTAGGCCGACATCAGGGCGCGCGCCGGGACCTCCTCCTCGATGACCTCGCGCTGCTGCTCGCCGATGACCTCCGGGAGGGCGCCGTCGCGCGGGGCGGGCTTGCCGTCGTGGCCGGGGATGGAGCCGAAGTAGCGCTCGACCCACGCCAGCGTCCGCTCGGGGTCGATGTCGCCGACGATCGACAGCACCGCGTTGTTGGGCGCGTAGTACGTGCGGAAGAAGTTCCGCGCGTCTTCGAGGGTGGCCGCGTCCAGGTCGGCCATGGAGCCGATGGGCGTGTGATGGTA
Organism: Streptomyces fractus; assembly: GCF_049844455.1. Taxonomy (NCBI): domain Bacteria; kingdom Bacillati; phylum Actinomycetota; class Actinomycetes; order Kitasatosporales; family Streptomycetaceae; genus Streptomyces; species Streptomyces fractus. Next base: position 2,746,029 of record NZ_JBMYHI010000002.1, read on the forward strand.
CGGGTGTCCCTCGGGGTACATGAGGGCGGTCAGCTTCTCGAACGCGGTGCCGTAGGGCACGTTGTCGTAGCGCTGGCGCCGCTCGTTCTTCACGACGTCCCGCTGGTTCTCCATCGACTCGTCGTCGAGAGCCGTGAGGAGCGAGCCCATGCGGTCGGCCTCCAGCCACAGCGCGAGCTCCAGCTGGTGGGCGGGCATGGTCTCGAAGTAATTGGTGCGCTCGAAGCTCGTCGTACCGTTGAGCGAGCCGCCCGCGCCCTGGACGAACTCGAAGTGCCCGTTGCCGTGCACCTGCTTCGAGCCCTGGAACATCAGGTGCTCGAAGAGGTGAGCCAGGCCGGTACGGCCCTTGACCTCGTGGCGCGAGCCGACGTCGTACCAGAGGCAGACCGCCGCGACCGGGGTCAGATGGTCCTCGGAGAGCACCACGCGCAGGCCGTTGGCCAGCCGGTGCTCGGTCGCTGTCAGGCCGCCGGAGCCGGCCTCGGCGGTGGCCGTGTGACCCATGGGCATGTACGTCCCTTCGATCGCGGTACAACGCGAATACGCGGTGAGCTCTGCACTGCGGCAGGTCCTGGAACACTGAACTGCCGCGAGTGCTGCCACTGTATGCAAGCGTGCTGGCACCTGGCGAAGTTCCCGCCGGGGCTACGCCGTGAGCGAGCAGGCGGCCCTCCCGGGGCCGCGCGACACCCGGTACTGAAGGGCCGCGAGCGGCGTTGTCAGTGCGGCGGTCCACAATGGTCCGCGACAGTTCCCGTTCATGTAACCGTTCTTGTAGGTGAAGGAGCCGCAGCCGCGATGGCCCGCCGCAGCACGAAGACCCCGCCGCCCGACGACTTCGAGGAGAAGATCCTCGACGTCGACGTGGTCGACGAAATGCAGGGCTCCTACCTGGAGTACGCGTACTCGGTCATCTACTCACGCGCCCTGCCCGACGCCCGCGACGGGATGAAGCCCGTCCACCGTCGGATCGTCTACCAGATGAACGAGATGGGCCTGCGCCCCGAGCGCGGCTACGTGAAGTGCGCCCGCGTCGTCGGCGAGGTCATGGGTAAGTTGCACCCCCATGGCGACTCGTCGATCTACGACGCCCTGGTGCGCCTCGCCCAGCCGTTCTCCATGCGCGTCCCGCTGGTGGACGGGCACGGGAACTTCGGCTCCCTGGGCAATGACGACCGCCCGGCCGCCATGCGGTACACCGAGTGCCGGATGGACGCCGCCGCGTCGCTCATGACGGAGTCGATCGAAGAGAACACCGTCGACTTCGTCTCGAACTACGACGGCCAGGAGCAGGAGCCGCTCGTCCTCCCGGCGGCGTACCCGAACCTTCTGGTGAACGGCGCGTCGGGCATCGCGGTCGGCATGGCGACGAACATGGCGCCGCACAACCTGGGCGAAGTGATCGCCGCAGCGCGGCACTTGATCCGGCACCCGGGCGCCGACCTCGACACGCTCATGAAGTACGTTCCGGGCCCCGACCTGCCGACGGGCGGCCGGATCGTCGGCCTGTCCGGCATCAGGGACGCGTACGAAACCGGCCGCGGCACGTTCAAGATCCGCTCTACGGTCTCCGTGGAGAACGTGACGGCGCGCCGCAAGGGCCTCGTCGTCACCGAGCTGCCCTTCGCGGTCGGCCCCGAGAAGGTCATCTCGAAGATCAAGGAACTGGTCGGTTCCAAGAAGCTCCAGGGCATCGCCGACGTCAAGGACCTCACGGACCGCGAGCACGGGCTGCGCCTGGTCATCGAGATCAAGAACGGCTTCGTGCCGGAGGCCGTCCTGGAGCAGCTCTACAAGCTGACGGCCATGGAGGAGTCCTTCGGCATCAACAACGTGGCCCTGGTGGACGGCCAGCCGCTCACCCTCGGCCTCAAGGAACTCCTCGAGGTCTACCTGGACCACCGCTTCGACGTGGTGCGCCGCCGCAGCGAGTTCCGCCGCGGCAAGAAGCAGGACCGGCTCCACCTGGTGGAGGGCCTCCTCGTCGCCCTGGTGGACATCGACGAGGTCATCCGCATCATCCGCTCCAGCGACAACAGCGCGCAGGCGAAGGAGCGCCTGATCGAGCGCTTCTCCCTGAGCGAGATCCAGACGCAGTACATCCTGGACACGCCGCTGCGCCGCCTCACCAAGTTCGACCGCATCGAGCTGGACGCAGAGCGCGACAAGCTCAACGGCGAGATCGACGAGTTGACCGGCATCCTCGAGTCCGACTCCAAGCTGCGCAAGCTGGTCTCCGCCGAACTGGCCGCCGTGGCCAAGAAGTTCGGCGACGACCGGCGCACGGTGCTCCTGGAGTCGGCCGGTGCCCCGGTGTCGGCGGTTCCGCTCCAGGTGGCCGACGACCCGTGCCGCGTGCTGCTCTCCTCGACCGGTCTGCTCGCCCGTACGGCGAACGGCGATCCCTTCACCGAAGGTGAAGGCACCAAGCGCACGAAGCACGACGTGATCGTGTCCTCGGTCCCCGCGACGGCACGCGGCGAGATCGGCGTCGTCACGTCCGAAGGGCGCCTGCTGCGTCTGAACGTGGTCGACCTGCCGCAGCTCCCGGACTCGGCCTCCGCGCCGAACCTCTCCGGAGGCGCGCCCGTCGCCGAGTTCCTCTCCTCCCTGGAGGCGGACGAGACGGTCGTGTGCCTCATGACCCTGGACGAGTCCTCGCCCGGTCTGGCGGTCGGCACCGAACAGGGCATCGTGAAGCGCGTGGTGCCCGACTATCCGTCCCACAAGGAGGAGCTGGAGGTCATCACCCTCAAGGACGGTGACCGCATCGTCGGCGCCGCGGAGCTGCGCACCGGCGAGGAAGACCTGGTGTTCATCACGGACGACGCACAGCTGCTGCGGTTCCAGGCCTCCATCGTGCGCCCGCAGGGACGCGCGGCGGGCGGCATGTCCGGCGTGAAGCTGGCGACGGGCGCGAAGGTCATCTCGTTCACCGCGGTCGACCCGGCGGTCGACGCGGTGGTGTTCACCGTGGCCGGTTCGCGCGGCACGCTGGACGACTCGGTGCAGACGACGGCCAAGCTCACGCCGTTCGACCAGTACCCGAGGAAGGGGCGTGCGACGGGCGGCGTCCGCTGCCAGCGCTTCCTGAAGGGCGAGGACTGCCTGAGCCTGGCCTGGGCCGGCCCGGCACCCGCGCGTGCGGCGCAGAAGAACGGCACGCCGGCCGAGCTGCCCGAGATGGACCCGCGCCGCGACGGTTCGGGCGTGTCGCTGCCGAAGACGGTGGCGTCGACGGCGGGCCCGATCTAGAACGCGTAGTCCGCCACTTCCTCCGCGTCGCCCTTGTCCTGTACGTAGCGGAGAACGCCCCACATGCCGTGCTCGTCGACGGTGTGTGGGGCGTCGCTCTTGGCGGCGTCGAGCTGCTGGCCGAGGTCAGCCGTGTCGATGCCTGATCCGATCAGTACGAGCTGGGTGAGGCGCTCCTGGCCGCTCGGCCACGGCTCCGGGTAGAACCGCAGGAAGCGCCCCACGGCGTGCACGGCGTACCGGTTGCCCGTGTCGTGTGCGCCGAAGTCGACGTACCCCTTGATGCGGTAGAGCCCATCGGGCCTGCTGTCGAGGAACGCGATCAGCCCGCGGGGGTCCATGGGCACTTCGGAGGTGAACGCGACGGTGTCGTAGGCGGCGTGAAGATGTGTGTCATGCGCCGCGTGACTGCCATGGTCGTCACCCTCGCCGTCATCGCCATCGCCGTCATGCCGATGCAGATCATCGAAGGACAGCTGCCCGATCCGCTCCTCGGTGGGGCGGCAGTCGAAGAGCAGCGCCGGGTCGATGCGCCCGTACGACGCGGACACCACGGCGGCCCGGCCGGCCGCGGCCCGCACGGCGCCGAGGACCCGCTCACGCTCGTCCGGGCCGACGCGGTCGCCCTTGTTCACCACGACCAGGTCGGCGATCCCCAGGTGCCGCTCCACCTCGGGGTGTTTCTCGCGGGTGGCGTCGAACTCGGCGGCGTCGACGACCTCGATCAGCCCGCCGTACACGATCCGCGGGTTGTCACTGGCCAGCACCATGCGCACGAGTTCTTGAGGCTCAGCGATGCCACTCGCCTCGATCACGATGACATCAATGGCATGCACGTCATTGACGGGACGGGTCAACTTCTCCAGATACACGTCAAGTTCACTGGCATCCACCGCGCAACACAGGCATCCGTTGCCGAGGGAGACCGTCGAGTCGCCCAGTTGCCCGGCGACCGCCATGGCGTCGATCTCGATCGACCCGAAGTCGTTGACGATCGCCCCGATCCGGGTGCCACCGCTGCGGTGCAGCAGATGATTGAGCAAGGTGGTCTTCCCCGAACCCAGAAAGCCGGCGAGAACGACGACGGGGATCTGCTGCGGGCTGGCCTTGCTCAACGCGACCTCTCTCACACCGGATCGCACGCCCCGGCGCGCGCCGCAGCGCACGCCGGTTCAGGGTCCGGCTCTCGTACGAAGAATGAATGCCGCCCCAGGATACGAGCGGGTGGAAAGGCCGCGAAGTGAACGATTGCTAACGGCGCCCGCTGGGCACACGTTGGACATGGCGCCGGTTTTCGCGAACTGAGCATCCACCCGTGCGCCTCCTCTCCGCCTCCCCGCCGATCAGAGCCGCTCGGCATCCTGGGAGTCGGCAAGCGCGCCGCCCACCGCCGCCGGTCTCCGTCTCCGTCGCCCCTCATTCGACGACCGGCGCACGGTCGCCTGAATCGGGGGTTGACATGACCACACAGAGTCAAGGGATATGCCGAACGGTAGTCGCCGCTGCCGTGGGCGGACTCGCGGGTGGCGCCGCGACGCATCTGTGGCATCGCTTCGGCCCTGAAACGAAGCGGGCCGCGAAGGAACGCCACCGCTTGGCCCGCGCGCATCAACAGCGCATGCACTGGGAGTTGCTGAGCAAGGCGATCGATGATCCGGATCTCGCGGTCGTGATCGACACCTACGCCGCGGACGTCTCCCCGGAGAAGCGGCGTCAGCTCCTGTACGCCAACCTCTGGTACATCAACGCCTTCCATCTCCACGAAGCCGGGTTGCTCAATCCGCGCGAGCTCTTCGGCCATCTCCGCGACCTCTTCCAGAGCGCGTATATCCGGGAGTACTGGGAAAGCACCCGGCACCACCGTGCCGCACTCGAGCCGTCGTCCGCGGAAGCAGAGATGGGCCGGATCGCCGAGGCGCTCTATCAGGAGCTGGAAGATGCAGACACGGACCAGTGGTGGGTCGTGGGCGAGCCCCCGGAGGAGTGACGCCCGCACGTAGGTCGCTCCTTTCGGTGAAATTGACGAACCAAGCCGCGAGAACGAGGCACCCCGGTTTCAATGGCGCCTACTCTACGGAACCGGCGAGCGGCTCCCCTGCTGGAACAGAGGAGCCGCAGCGATCGCCCACCGTTCCCCTTGGAGAAGGAGCCGACAATGGCAGTACCGATCCAAGGCCGCCCGACGACACGCCGCGCCGTACATCACCCTCGGGGGGAAGAGGATGCTGGGTGGCGCGCTCAAGGTCGGAAAGCTCCTGCTGCGAGGTGCACTGATCGCGGTCGGACACCAATTCGGCGTTGAGGCCGTCGAGTCGATGTCGGACTCTTCACCCGATAGCTGACCTGCACCATTGGGTTGACGCCCCGCCGTTCTGGGAGCACCAGTGCGCGCCATGTGCCGGGCTTCGAAATTGACCCCGCAAGGCTCGTGCAGCTCAGCCAGGGGGTCGGCGCCTGAACGAAGGCAACCGCGCTCGCTCTTTGCGGTGAAATCGACGAGCAGGCCTTCGGAACGCGACACACCGACGCCGACCGGCCTCCATACTGAGACGTCTGTTACGGCTGAGATCCCGCAGGGGTTCAGCCGTAACAGACGTCTCAGGACGTCCCCCAAGAAGGAACCGGTTCCCTTGAAGATCGTACGCCGCATCGGGGTGCCCCCGAGCGCCCGGGGCAGCGCCTCCGGCGCCACCTGCCCCGACGTCTTTGAACTCAGCGACGGGAACTTTGCCGTCATCGGCACAGAGGCAACCGCCGATCTCAAGCAACAACTTCCGGCGGACGCAGGTGTCGCCGACTACGAGCGCATCGTCATCGTGACCCGAGAGACGCTGCTGCGTGCCAAGCAGGATATCCCCGACGTCTGACACCACTTCGGGCGAACCATGCCACATGCGCGACGGCCTTCGACCGTGGATCCGGTCGGCGGCCGTCGCGCGCCATCAGACCGCAGGTGGCACCGCCACCGGCGCCCCCACCCCCACATACCGCGCCGCCGGCCGGATGATCTTTGAATCTTGCGCCTGCTCAAGGATGTTGGCGCTCCAGCCGACGACCCGGGCCGCCGCGAACGTCGGCGTGAACATCGTGCGCGGCAGGCCGCACAGTTCCATGACCACGCCCGCGTAGAACTCCACGTTCGTGTGCAGTTCGCGGCCCGGCTTCAGTTCCGCGAGGATCGCCTCCACGTGTCGCTCGACCTCGACCGCGAAGTCCACCAGCGGGCCGCCGAACCGCTCCGCGATGCCACGCAGCATGCGCGAGCGCGGGTCCTCCGTGCGGTACACGGGGTGACCGAAGCCCATGATCCGGTCACCCGCGAGCACCCGCTCACGGATCCACGAGTCGATGCGGTCCGGCGTGCCGATCGCGTCCAGGGTGTCGAGCGCACGGCTGGGCGCCCCGCCGTGCAGCGGACCGGACAGCGCTCCGACCGCCCCGACCAAGGAAGCCACGACATCGGCACCGGTCGACGCGATGACACGTCCCGTGAACGTTGACGCATTGAATCCGTGATCAATGGTCGAGATCAAGTATTGCTCGATGGCTCGCGCATGTGCGGGGTCGGGCTCCGAACCCGTCAACATGTACAGGTAGTTGGCCGCGTACGAGAGATCCTCGCGCGGCTCCACGGGCTCGAGCCCCTCACCGAGCCGATGCAGCGCAGTGAGCATCGTGGGAACCACGGCCGTGGCCGCCACGGCATCCGCGCGGCGCCGGTCCACGTCGATGTCGTACACCGGCCGGAACCCCCGGGACGCGCCGAACAGCGAGAGCGCCGTACGCAGCCCGGCGAGCGGCCCCGAGACCGCTCCGGCCCGGGCGATCGCCGGCAGCGCGGCCCGCACGTCCTGCGGCAGCCCACGCTGCCCGGCGGTCTCCCGCGCGAAGGCCGCCGACCGCTCGGTATCGGGCAGTTCGCCGTGGAGCATCAGGTGCCACACGTCCTCGAACCCACGGGTCTCCGCGAGCTCGACGGCGGAGTACTGGCGGTAGTGGTAGAAGCCCTCGCGCCCCCTGACATCCCCGAGCTCGGTGTCGGTGACGACGACACCGGCGAGCCCGCGCGGTACGTCGACGGCCGTGGCGGCCGCGGCAGACATGGTCCCGTTGATCGACATGTTTCCTCCCTGGACTTGATTCGACTGTCCATGCTTGACTAACTAACTGTCAATATTGATTGAATCAATTCATGGCGATCCGGATACGGTGACGCGCATGAGGGATCAAGAACCTGCACCGACGCAGCGGGCCCGCCGCCTGACCACCAAGGAGACCGCCGAGCTCCTCGGTGTGAAGCCCGAGACGGTGTACGCGTACGTGAGCCGCGGGCAGCTCACCAGCAGGCGCGGGGAGAGCACGCGCGGCAGCACCTTCGACGCCGCCGAGGTCGAGGCACTAGCCCGCCGCAACAGGCGGGAGACCACGGCTGGTTCGAGCACGGGCGAGCTGTCGGTGCGCACGCGGATCACCCTCATCGGCGACGACCGGTACTTCTTCCGAGGGGTCGACGCGGTACAGCTCGCCGCCCGCCACTCGTACGAGGAGGTCGCGGAGTGGCTGTGGACGGGCAGGCTGCGCCCCGACGCCCGGTTCACCGCCCCCAAGGAGTCGCTCTCCGCGGCCCGCAAGGCCATCGCCGCCCTGCCCGAACTCAGCAGCCCCATCGACCGGTTGAGAGTCGCCGCCGTCGCCGCGGCGACGGCGGACCCGTTGCGCTACGACCTGTCCGAGGACTCCGTACTCGGCGCCGCCCGGTCCCTCATCCCCACCCTCGCGGCCGCGCTGCCCCTCGTACGGACGACGTACGTGGACGGCTCGCCGATCGCCCAGCGCCTGTGGGGACGGCTGACCTACAAGGAGCCCGACGAGGCGTCACTGCGCGTTCTGGACATGGCACTTGGCCTGTTGGTCGATCACGACCTGGCGGCCTCGACGCTCGCGGTGCGCGTGGCCGCGACCGCGCGGGCGCACACCTACGCCGCTGTGTCGGCGGGCCTGGGAGTCCTTGAGGGGCCGCTGCACGGGGCCGCGAGCGGTCTGGCCCACCAGATGCTGCTGGACGTCCTCGACCGGGGCAGCGCGGGCTCCGTGGTGGCCGACGAACTGCGTTCGGGCCACCGCGTGCCCGGGCTCGGCCACCGTCTCTACCAGGGGGAGGACCCGCGCGCACAGGCGCTGTTCGCCGCGTTGGAGGAACTGCCCGCGGCACGTCCGGCGCTTGCGGCGGCCCGCGACGTCGTGGCGACCACCGCCCGCCACACGGACCTGCACGCCAACGTGGACCTGGCCCTGGCCGCCTTCACGGCATCGTTCGGGATGGCGGCGGAAGCAGGCGAGACGATCTTCGCCGTCGCACGCACAGCGGGCTGGATCGCGCACGCCTTGGAGGAGTACGGCGAACGTCCGCTCCGTATGCGGCCGTCGGGACACTACGTAGGCCTGCGCCCGCCGCAGCCCCTGCCGTCCGCTTCCCCGGCGGAGTGACCGGCGAGGCGGGTTAGGGTCGCCGCTGTGAATACGTGCACGACCGCCTCGCGGGATCTTGAGGAGCCTCTGGCCGGTACGGCGGCCACCGCGCGCACCTGGCTGCTGATCGAGCAGCCGGGGCCGTGGGGCGCGAAGGCCCTGGTCTCCAGCCATCTCGATCCAGCAGTGGGCCGCGCTCTGGAGGCGGCGGCGGACGGCACGGGGGTGCGCGTCGCTCTCGTGCGCCGTCCGGGCCGGCACGCGGACCACCATGCCTCGCAGCGCCACCAGGTGTATGTCGCCCACACAGTTCCGGGAAACACCTGGCTGCGCAGCACCACGGTCGAGGCTCCTGAAGAGCTTCTGCGGCTCGACTTCGCCGCCTTGGGGGCAGGACGGCACGGCGGCTTCGGCGCACCGTACGAAGGCGAGCCTCTTGCCTTCGTCTGCACGAACGGGAAGCGCGACCGGTGCTGCGCACTTCTGGGGCGCCCGCTGGCCTCCGAACTCTCCTCCTCCGGAGGAGAGCGTGTCTGGGAGATCACGCACCTGGGCGGCCACCGCTTCTCCCCCACCCTCCTTGTGCTGCCCTACGGCTACGCCTACGGGAGGTCGTCGGCCGCCGACGTCAAGGAGGTCCTTCAGGCGGTGCGCTCGGACCGGATCGTGCTCCATGGCTGCCGTGGCAATTCCGCCTGGGACCGTCCAGGGCAGGCCGCCGAGCTCGCCGTGCGCCGGACCACCGCCGAGTACGGGGCCGGTGTCCTGAGCGTCGTACACACGGCATTGACGGATCCACCAGTCGATCCACCAGTCGATCCACCAACCGATCCACCAACCGATGCACCTGTTGATGCGCATGCGTACAACGCGTACTGGGACGTGACGATCGCCCATGTGGACGGCCGCCGCTGGACGGTCACGGTCGCTCGCGGTGCCTCGCTCCCGCCCCGGCCGGAGAGCTGTGACGCCGCGCTCGGATCGCCGGCCCGTATGGATGTCGTCGCGGTGCGCGAGGCTTCCGCCCTGTGCGACTGACCGCGGCACTCTCGGTCGGAAGGGGGCGAGGAGATCCGTGCCACAAGGCCTTCGACCAGGGCCGACGGGCCCGTACCGTTCTGAGCCATGAGCTCGACTTCCCCTGCCCGCCGGCTGCGCTTCGGCCTCCCTAAACGGGTGTTCGCCCAGGTGCTGCTGATGCAGGTGGCGATCGCCGCGGGAGTGGCGGTGCTCGCCACGGGGCTCTTCCTGGCGCCGCTGAGCGACCAGCTCGACGACCAGGCGATGCGCCGGGCCCTGGCCATCGCGCAGACCACGGCGGCGGAGCCCCGGATCGCCGAGGAGCTGCGTTCCTCACGGCCGAGTCCGGACGGTCCCGTGCAGGCAGCGGCGGAGCGGATCCGCCGGGCCAGTGGCGCCGAGTACGTCGTGATCATGAACCAGGAAGGCGTCCGCTGGTCGCACACCGATCGAGACCGGATCGGCCAGGTCGTGTCGACGGACCCCAGCGAGGCGCTGGCGGGCCGCGCGGTCATGGAGATCGACGACGGCACGCTCGGCCGCTCCGCGCGCGGCAAAGTGCCCCTCAGGGCCTCGGACGGGGCCATCGTGGGCGCCGTCTCCGTCGGCATCGAGTACGACAGCGTCCGCGCACGCCTCATCCACGCAATCCCGGGCCTGTTCGCGTACGCGGGAGGGGCCCTGGCCGTCGGGGCGCTCGCCGCGTATCTGATCTCGCGCCGGGTTCAGCGGCAGACCCGCGACCTGGCCTTCTCGGACATCTCGGCGCTCCTGGCCGAACGCGAGGCCATGCTGCACGGCATTCGCGAGGGCGTCGTGGCGCTGGACCGCGGCGGGCGGGTACGCCTGCTCAACGACGAGGCGCAGCGGCTGCTCGGCGTGGACTCGACGGTGATCGGACAGCCTCTGGACGAGGCGCTCGGGGCGGGCCGCACGACGGACGTGCTCGCGGGGCGCGTCTCCGGGACCGACCTGCTCACCGTCCGCGGACAGCGCGTCCTGGTCGCGAACCGGATGCCCACCGACGACGGGGGCGCGGTCGCCACCCTGCGCGACCGCACCGAGCTGGAGCAGCTGGGGCGCGAACTCGACTCCACGCGCGGCCTGATCGACGCCCTGCGCGCGCAGGACCACGAACACGCGAACCGCATGCATACGTTGTTGGGCCTTCTGGAGCTGGAGCTGTACGAGGAGGCCGTGGACTTCGTCGGCGAGGTGGCCGGGGCGAGCCGGGTGACGGCGGAGCAGATCACCGAGCGGATCGCGGACCCGCTGCTCTCGGCCCTGGTGGTGGGCAAGGCGACCGTGGCCGCGGAGCGCGGTGTCGCGTTCGGCATCTCCGGGGACACCTGGCTGCCGGACCGCCTCGTCGATCCGCGCGGCCTCGTCACGATCGTCGGCAACCTGGTGGACAACGCCCTGGACGCGGCCGCCGGTTCGGGGCAGCACGCGCGCGTGGAGGTGGCTCTGCGGGCCGAAGGCCGCAGCGCGGTCCTAAGGGTGCGCGATTCGGGGCCGGGGGTCCCCGCCGACCAGCGGGATTCCGTCTTCGTGGAAGGCTGGTCCACGAAGGAGCCGCCGGCCCACGGCAAGCGTGGCATCGGGCTCGCCCTGGTGCGCAGGTTGGCCGAACGACAGGGCGGCACTGCCGAGGTGGCCCAATCGCCCCTCGGGGGCGCCGAATTCGTCGTCGTCCTGCCGGAGTCCCTCACCGTGGACGAGCCTGACGTACCTGACCTGCCGGACGTGACCGAGGAGTCCCGATGATCGACGTACTGGTCGTGGACGACGACACCCGCGTGGCCGACGTCAACGCCGCCTACGTGGCGAAGGTTCCCGGCTTCCGTGTCGCGGCGACGGCCCACAGCGCGGCGGAGGCACTCGACCGGATCGAGCAGCTCCATGTCGACCTGGTGCTGCTGGACCACTACCTGCCGGACCGTACGGGCCTGGCGCTCGCCCGTACGGTGCGCGAACGCGGCCACCAGATCGACGTGATCATGGTGACCGCGGCGCGCGACGTAGGGACCGTGCAGGCCGCGATGCGCCACGGCGCGCTGCAGTACCTGGTCAAGCCGTTCTCGTTCGCGGGCCTGCGGGGCAAGTTGGAGGCGTACGCGACGCTGCGGCGCACCCTCGACGGCGGGGGCGAGGCGGAGCAGGCCGAGGTCGACCGAATCTTCGGCGCGCTCTCCGCCGGGCCCGCGCCCGAGCTGCCCAAGGGGCACTCCCCCACCACCGCCGAGTTGGTCCGCCGGGCGATGATGTCCGCCGAAGGCCCGCTCTCGGCCCAGGAGTTGGCCGACGTCACCGGGCTCAGCCGGCAGACCGCCCAGCGCTATCTCAAGCTCCTGGAGCGGACCGGGCGGGTGCGGCTGAGCCTCAAGTACGGGGACACCGGGCGGCCCGAACACCGCTACGAGTGGGCCGCCAGCCGCTGACCTCCCGCAGGGACGTGTCAGACCGCCCCCGCACCCGTCAGCGCCCGCACCTCGGTTTCCGCGTGCTTGGCCTCGTCCGGCTCCTCGGGCGAGGTCACGGTGCCCAGCCAGCCCGCGAGGAAGCCGAGCGGGATGGAGACGAGCCCGGGGTTCTCCAGCGGGAAGTACTGGAAGTCCACGCCGGGGAACAGCGATGCGGGGCTCCCGGAGACCACCGGGGACAGCACCACGAGCGCCAGCGCGGGCACCAGGCCGCCGTAAACCGACCAGACGGCGCCCCGTGTGGTGAAGCCCCGCCAGAACAGCGAGTAGAGCAGCACCGGCAGATTGGCCGACGCGGCGACCGCGAACGCGAGCCCGACGAGGAACGCAACGTTCAAGTCGCGTGCCAGGAGCCCGAGCCCGATCGCGACCACGCCGACGCCGGCCGCGGCGACCCGCGCCACCGCGACCTCGCTCCACTGCCTGCCATCGCGCTTCCCGTCGGGGCCGCCTCTACGGAGTGAGGCGTACAGGTCGTGCGCCACGGAGGCCGAGGACGCCAGCGTGATCCCGGCGACGACGGCGAGGATGGTGGCGAAGGCGACCGCGGCCACGATCGCGAACAGCACCGTGCCACCCGCGGAGTTCGCGCCGCCGCCAAGGTCGAGGGCGAGCAGCGGAACCGCCGTGTTCCCCGCGGCATTCGAGCCCCGTACGGCATCGGGCCCCACGAGGGCCGCGGCGCCGAAACCGAGCACGATCGTCATCAGGTAGAAGCTGCCGATGAGCCCGATGGACCACACGACCGAGCGGCGCGCGGCCCGCGCGGTCGGCACGGTGTAGAAGCGCGACAGGATGTGCGGAAGGCCCGCCGTGCCGAGCACGAGCGCGAGGCCCAGGCTGATGAAGTCGAGGCGAGCGGTCCAGCTTCCGCCGTACTTCAGACCGGGCACGAGGAAGTCCGAGCCGTGCCCGCTGCGTGCGGCGGCGGTGCGCAGCAGCTGGTCGAAGTCACCGTGGAAGCGCGCCAGGACGAGCACCGTCAGGGCGATCGCCCCGCCCATGAGCAGGACGGCCTTCACGATCTGGATCCACGTGGTGGCCCGCATCCCTCCCAACGACACATAGATGACCATGAGCGCGCCCACGCCGACGACAGTCCAGGCCTGCGCGGCGCCACTCGCCTCCCCCAGCAGCAGCGCGACCAGGCTTCCCGCGCCCACCATTTGCGCCACCAGATACAGAACGGACACGGTCACCGAGGAAGTTCCCGCGGCGATGCGCACCGGCCGCTCCCGCATCCGGGCCGCGACGACGTCGGCGAGCGTGAACCGGCCGCAATTGCGCACGAGTTCGGCCACGAGGAAGAGGACCACGAGCCAGGCCACGAGGAAACCGACCGAGTAGAGCAACCCGTCGTAGCCGAACAGCGCGATCAGCCCGGAGATGCCGAGGAAGGACGCGGCCGACATGTAGTCACCCGCGATGGCGAATCCGTTCTCCATGGGCGAGAACAGCCGCCCGCCCGCGTAGAACTCCTCCGCCGTACCGTGCCGCTTGCGGCCCGCCCAGGTCGTGATGGCGAGCGTGACCGCCACGAACGCGCTGAACAGGACCAGGGCCAGAGTCTGATGCGCCCCGGTCACCGCTGACCACCCTCGCCGCTCGCAGTACCGTTCACGCGCGCGTGCCCGATGATGCCGCGCGTCATCTCCTGTGTGTCCCACCGCAGTTCGAGCGCCGCGCGATCGCGACGCAGCCGCGCATGGCGCGCATACAGCCACGTCAGCAGGAACGTGCTGGCGAACTGCCCGAGGCCCGCCACCATCGCCACGTTCACGACGCCCGCGACCGGTTGGGCCATCAGTCCGGGCGCCGTCGTGGCGGCCACGACGTACGTGACGTACCAGGCGAAGAAGAGCACGACCGCGGGGACGACGAACCGCCGGTAGCGCCTGCGCACCTCCTGAAAAGCCGCGCTGCGCTGCACTTCCAGGTAGACCCCCGCCGCGCTCCGCTCCGACGCCGGGGCCGGGGCAGGCACCGCGGCCGCTCGCACGCCCGGGCCGCGCCATTCACCCCATTCCGAGTCCGGCTCGTCGTACCAGGGATCGCCGCCGCCCCTCATGGCAACGGCCCTGGGCCGCGCGGTCGCGCGCCCGTCGTGCTTGTCCACCGAGCTCTCCTTGTCCGCGGCCCACTGCGACCGCGGACCAAGGATGGACAGACCGGGAAGATCCCGGACGCTCTCCGCAGACCCTTCACCCCATTAGGTGATGGACGTCCCCGGCGGCTTCGCGAGTCCATGCCGATACGCGTAACGGACGGCCTGGGCACGGTCCTTGAGCCCGGCCTTCGCGAACAGATTGTTGATGTGGGTCTTCACCGTCGCCGTGGAGACCTGCAGAGCGCGGGCGATCTCATGGTTCGTCAGACCGTCGGCGATCAGCACCAGGACCTCGGCCTCCCGCGTCGTGAGGCCGTCGGGTGGCTCTATCGGATCCGGCACGGTGGCCTCGGGCTGGGTCAGCCTCTCCAGGAGCCTCCGCTGGATCCTCGGCGAGAGGCCCGCGTCACCGGACAGCACGCCCTCCACCGCCCGGACGATCTCTTCCCCATCGGCATCCTTCGTGAGATAGCCGCGCGCCCCCGCCCTGAGGGCCGGGAAGAGCGACTCGTCGTCGGCGTACGTGGTCAGGATGACGACCTGGGTGCCCGGGTACTCCTGCCGGATCCGTCTGGTCGCCTCCGCGCCGTCACAACGCGGCATGCGCAGGTCCATCAGGACGACGTCCGGGGACAGTTCGGCCACGAGCGCCACCGCCTCGTCACCGTCTCCCCCGGAGCCGACGACCTCGATCCCGGGCAGCAGTCCGAGCAGCATCACGATGCCTTCGCGCACCACCGTCTGGTCATCGACCACCACCACGCGGGCCGGTGGCCTCCCCGCGCGCGCCCCCGCCTCGCTCCCGCTCATACGGGAACCTTCAACTTGACCACGAAACCCTCCTCGTACGGCCCCACCTCGAGCGTGCCGCCCAACAACTCGGCGCGCTCCTTCATCCCCAACAGACCGTAACCGCCGCCACTGACAGTGAGCTCCTCGTGCGGCCGAGACGCCCCCGAGTCCCGTACCTCCAAGGCCACTTCGCCGACCCCGTACTCCAGCCGGACGTCCGTCCTCGCGCCCGGCGCATGCTTGCGTACGTTCGTCAGCGCCTCCTGCGCGACCCTGCGCACAGTCTGGGACGCCTCGACGGACAGGGGCCGGCGCCCGCCTCCCACCGTGAGCGTCACCCCGTCCGAGGACGCGACCAGCTCGCGCAGGAAGTCCTCCAGCGGTGTCATCTCCCCCCGCAGCGCGGACAGGGCCTGCCGGGTCTCGTCGAGTCCGTCCCGGGCCATGCCGCGCGCCGCGACGACGCGCTCGAGGATCCGGTCCCGGTCCGCTCCCCGCTCGATGAGCAGCCGGGCGGCCTCCAGATGTACGAGCTGGGCCGAGAGGCTGTGCGCGAGGACGTCGTGGATCTCGCGCGCGATCCGGGACCGCTCGGCGAGCGCCGCCGACTCCGCCTCGGCGGCACGCGCGGCACGCTCCTGGGCCAGGGCCCGCTGCGCGTTCCCCCGCGCCTCGGCGTCCAGGCGCAGCACATACCCGGAGAGGCCGAGGCCGATGGCGACGACGGCGGTGGTCAGCCAGGCGTCGTCGTTGACCATCGCGAACCCCGTGAGCGCCACCGCGGTGGCAGGCGCCGAAGCGGCCAGGGGAAGCCGCTCCAGCGCAGCGACCGCACAGCCGCACCACAACACGAGGGCCGGCCCGATGAATCCGGCCCACTGGGCCAGCACCGCGACGGCCACCAGGAACGCCAGCAGCCCGAGAGAGTGCCACAGCCGATGGTCGAGAGTGGTGCGGTAGAAGGCCCAGGCCGCCGCCATGCACGCGATCAGCAGCACAGGGGCCAGGATCAGCGCCTGGTCGCTGATGCCGCGCTGTGTCACGGCGGTCCACACCAGGACGGCGAGCACGGCCACCCGCACCGTACGGGCGAGCATCCGCCGGGCGCGGGTGACGCCCTCGCGGGAGAGCGCCTCCCGGGAGGGCCATTCCGTCCAGTTCCCGCGGATCACCTACGACCCTCCCACGCCGGCTGGGCGACAGCACCAACGTACGCCGAGCGCTCCCGGTCGGCCCGCAGCATCAGCAGGCCGGAGCGGACCAGGAGGGAGACGGCGAAGCCGAGCATCAGACCGGAGCTGCCGAGGTGGATGCCCAGCGCCAGACCGACGCCCGCCACGGACGCACGGGCCGCGATACCACCGAGCCAGGCGCCGGCCGTCGCGACGGTGCCCTTGGTCCACACGTCGCCCCGCTCGTCCGTCCAGACGCGGGTCGTGAACGCCCATCCGATGCCTATGCCCAGGCTCACCAGCACCTCAACGGCAAGCAGGACGACTGAGCCCGTCACATGGTGGGGATCCGTCACCGCGCCGTCCTTCACCGCGACGACCGCGAGGATCGCGGGCAGGAGCCACCACTTCCGGTCGCTGGACAGGCGCTCCGTCCTGAACTGGCGCACCAGGACGAGTGCGGCGACGGCGACGATCGCCAAGACGGTGGTGAGCCCGGACATGACTGCCTCCACGGAGCGGTCGGGAGCGAAGTGGTTCAACGCCTTCGACGCTACGGAAACCAGCAGGCCAGGGGATCGGAGCCAGGGTGGATCGCGGGTGGATCATGCGGCTCCACCCGTGGGTGGAGCCGCATGATGCGAACTGCGCGGCGGGGGCGCGCTCGCCACGCCCCCGCCGTCGTCGCACCCCGCTTGGTCGCACCCCGCCTTCGTCACTACATGTCGATGCGCGACCGGTCGAGGGTCGAGGCGGAGCTGCTGATGAACTCCTTGCGCGGCGCCACGTCGTTGCCCATCAGCAGGTCGAAGACGTGCTCCGCCGCCTCCAGCTCGCCGATGTTGATCCGGCGCAGCGTGCGGTGGCGCGGGTCCATCGTGGTCTCCGCGAGCTGGTCGGCGTCCATCTCGCCGAGACCCTTGTAGCGCTGGATCGAGTCCTTGTACCGCACACCCTTGCGCTGGAGCTCGAGCAGCGTCTCGCGCAGCTCTCGGTCCGAGTACGTGTAGATGTACTTGTCCTGGCCCTTCTTCGGCTGGACCAGCTCGATGCGGTGCAGGGGCGGCACGGCGGCGAAGACACGGCCGGCCTCGATCATCGGCCGCATGTAGCGCTGGAACAGCGTCAGCAGCAGCGTACGGATGTGCGCGCCGTCGACGTCGGCGTCGACGAGCAGGATGATCTTGCCGTAGCGCGCCGCGTCGATGTCGAAGGTCCGCCCGGACCCAGCTCCTATGACCTGGATGATGGCGCCGCACTCCACGTTCTTCAGCATGTCCGTCACGGACGACTTCTGAACGTTGAGGATCTTGCCGCGGATCGGCAGCAGGGCCTGGAACTCGGAGTTCCGGGCGAGCTTGGCGGTGCCGAGCGCGGAGTCGCCCTCGACGATGAACAGCTCGCTGCGCTCCACGTCGTCACTGCGGCAGTCCGCGAGCTTGGCGGGGAGGGACGAGGACTCCAGGGCCGTCTTACGCCGCTGCGCGTCCTTGTGCTGACGCGCGGCGATGCGGGTGCGGGCCGCGGCGACGGCCTTCTCCATGACGGCGCGGGCCTGCGCCTTGGCGTCGCGCTTGGTGGACGACAGGAACGCCTTGAGTTCCTTGGCCACGACGTTCGCGACGATCCTGTTGGCCGCCGAGGTACCGAGGACCTCCTTGGTCTGGCCCTCGAACTGGGGCTCCGCCAGGCGCACCGTGACGACGGCCGTGAGGCCCTCCAGGGCGTCGTCCTTGACGACGTCGTCCTCGGCGACGCGCAGCACCTTCTGGGCGCGCAGAACCTCGTTCATCGTCTTCGTGAGCGAGCGCTCGAAGCCCGCCACATGAGTACCGCCCTTGGGCGTGGCGATGATGTTCACGAACGACTTGATGGTCGTGTCGTACCCGGTGCCCCAGCGCAGCGCGATGTCGACGCCGAGCTCGCGCTGGACCTCCGTCGGCGTCATCTGGCCGTGCTCGTCGAGCACGGGGACGGTCTCCTTGAAGGTGCCCTGTCCGGTGAAGCGGAGGACGTCGCAGACCGGCTTGTCCCGCGCCAGGTACTCGCAGAACTCGCTGATACCGCCGTCGAAACGGAAGGATTCCTCGCCCTTGCTGCCGCCCTCGCCGAGGCCGAACTCGTCACGGACGACGATGGTCAGGCCCGGCACCAGGAAGGCGGTCTGCCGCGCGCGCTGGTGCAGATCGTCCAGGGAGAGCTTGGCGTCCTTCAGGAAGATCTGGCGGTCCGCCCAGTAGCGGACGCGGGTGCCCCGGCGTGTCTTGGGGACCTTCTTGACCTTGCTCAGTCGCGCGGAGGGGTCGAACGGCGCGTCGGGGCCGGGCTTGGCGAAGGCGCCGGGGACGCCGCGCCGGAAGCTGATGGCGTGCGTGTGCCCGCCGAGGTCCACCTCGACGTCGAGGCGCGCCGACAGCGCGTTCACCACGGAGGCGCCCACGCCGTGCAGGCCACCGGAGGCCGCGTACGCGCCGCCTCCGAACTTGCCGCCCGCGTGGAGCTTGGTCATGACGACCTCGACTCCGGAGAGTCCTGTCTTGGGCTCGACGTCCACGGGGATACCGCGGCCGTTGTCCCGCACCTCCACGGAGGCGTCGTCGTGCAGGATCACCTCGATGCGGTCGCAGTAGCCCCCGAGGGCCTCGTCGACGGAGTTGTCGATGATCTCCCAGAGGCAGTGCATCAGGCCGCGGCTGTCGGTCGAGCCGATGTACATGCCCGGACGCTTGCGTACGGCTTCGAGCCCCTCAAGGACGAGCAGGTGCCGCGCGGTGTAGTTGGAACCGTCCCGGTCTGCTCCGGTCAGCAGCGCTGTGGACGGCACGGACGTATCGGCGGTCACGCGGTTCGCTCCTCGCTGAATTTCAGATGGGGCCCTCATAAATGAAGGGCCGGCGTCGGTCGCCGTTCAGAGGGTACCGAGGCCTGGTAGAGCCTTTGTCACGCCACCCTCACCTCAGCCCAGACTAGTCCAGCATCGCATGAGTGTTCGATCCCTCGAAGGAGTGACGCCCACATCACGTTCCCTTCCAGGCATGAACCATTTAGGCTCCGGGCACGTCCTCATGAACAAACCGGCAACCAGCCGGGGGAGGACCGACCTGACAGAACGCGCGAACCCGTAAGACGTTAGAGACGCAATACGGCACATTCGCCGCCACCCGGCGACAGGCAGCCGGCCTCGAAGAAATTTTTCGAGGAAAAGCCGCGAGCGGGAACGTTTTCGGCCTGGTTGGATGTTGACCCTGGTACGACAGCTCGTCGAGCTAGAGAAGAGGCGACGTGACTACTGTTCTGACCCCCGCGACCCCCCTGACGGCCGCTGACCGCTGTGACCGTTGCGGCGCCCAGGCATATCTGCGCGTCGTCCTGATCAGCGGTGGTGAACTGCTCTTCTGCGCCCACCACGGTCGCAAGTTCGAGCCGGAACTCAAGAAGATCGCCGCTGAGATACAGGACGAGACGGAGCGGCTCACCGCCGATCCGGCAAGCGCCGAGACCGAGGAACGCTGACGCCTCGCACACACGACGAGCCAGCTCCGGCATCAGGCCGGTGATCGGGCGGCTGCCCCTGACCCCAGGAGCAGCCGCCCGTCCTCGTATTCGAACGACGCGTCAGGCGTGCTCCCGCAGAGCCCGCAGGGCCTCCGAGGCGCGCGCATAGACGCCCGGGCTGCCCGCGCGCCCACACCCGCTCCCCCACGACACGAGACCGATCAGCTTGCCCCCGGCGACCAGCGGGCCACCGCTGTCCCCCTGGCATGCGTCCTTGCCGCCGGCGGACTCGCCCGCGCAGAGCATCGACGAGGGCTTGTACGTCCCGTCCGTGCCGCCCGGCGGATACGCCCGCTTGCACTCGGCGTCGGCGAGCACCCGCACCCGCGCGGCGTGCAACGTACGCGCGTAGTCGCCCGCTCCCGTCGTGTCACCCCACCCGTAGACGGACGCGCCGGTGCCGGCCCGGTACGCCGGGTCCCCCTCGTCCGCCATCGGGAGCACGTATCCCTCGGGCAGCCGTGTGTTCAGTGTGAGGACCGCCACATCACCGGCGTTGGTCCGGCCGTCGTACGCCGGGTTGACCCATTCGCTGCGCACGGACACCTCGGCGCCGTTTGACGCCTCGAGGTCGCCGCGGCCCACGATCGCCTTGAGGTCCCGCACCTGATCGCGCGGCGCTCCGAGCACGTCCTCGCTCAGGCAGTGCGCCGCGGTGAGGACCGTCGACCGCCCGACGACCACTCCCCCGCAGAACTGACCCGCGCGGGTACCGCCGAATCGGTCACGACTCGCGAGCGCCACCACCCAGGGGCTCTTGGCGGCGTCGACCCGATGGCCTCCGACGATTCCCTCGTCGGCGGCCGCGGGCTGGGGGGAAGCCATCGGCAGCACCGACGCCGCGGCCAGCACGGCCAGTGGAGCGGTCAGCACTCTCGCGAAACAGCGACGCATACGGTCTCCTCACTCAGGGTTGCAACGGCACACCCAGAGTCAGGCAGCGCGACACGCCGCGCACCGCGAGGATCCACCCAGGATCGCCTACGGCGAAGGCCCGGCACTCGCCCGCGAACGGGGAAGTGCCGGGCCTTCTGAGGGCCGTACAGCGCCTGTGACTAGTCGAGGTAGTCCCGCAGGACCTGCGAGCGCGACGGGTGGCGCAGCTTCGACATCGTCTTGGACTCGATCTGGCGGATGCGCTCGCGCGTCACGCCGTAGACCTTGCCGATCTCGTCGAGGGTCTTCGGCTGACCGTCGGTGAGACCGAAGCGCATGGAGACGACGCCCGCCTCGCGCTCGGACAGGGTGTCGAGCACGGAGTGCAGCTGCTCCTGGAGGAGCGTAAAGCTGACGGCGTCGGCCGGGACGACGGCCTCGGAGTCCTCGATGAGGTCACCGAACTCGCTGTCGCCGTCCTCGCCCAGAGGCGTGTGCAGGGAGATGGGCTCACGACCGTACTTCTGGACCTCGATGACCTTCTCGGGGGTCATGTCGAGTTCCTTGGCCAGCTCCTCCGGGGTGGGCTCGCGGCCCAGGTCCTGGAGCATCTGGCGCTGCACGCGCGCGAGCTTGTTGATGACCTCGACCATGTGCACCGGGATACGGATGGTGCGGGCCTGGTCGGCCATGGCACGGGTGATCGCCTGACGGATCCACCAGGTGGCGTACGTCGAGAACTTGTAGCCCTTGGTGTAGTCGAACTTCTCGACCGCGCGGATCAGACCGAGGTTGCCCTCCTGGATGAGGTCCAGGAAGAGCATGCCGCGGCCGGTGTAGCGCTTGGCCAGCGAGACCACCAGACGGAGGTTGGCCTCCAGGAGGTGGTTCTTGGCGCGGCGGCCGTCCTCGGCGATGATCTCCAGCTCGCGCTTGAGCTTGGGAGCGAGCTTGTCGGCGTTGGCCAGCTTGTCCTCCGCGAACAGGCCGGCCTCGATGCGCTTGGCGAGCTCGACCTCCTGCTCCGCGTTGAGCAGCGGGACCTTGCCGATCTGCTTCAGGTAGTCCTTGACCGGGTCGGCGGTGGCACCGGCGGCGGCGACCTGCTGGGCCGGCGCATCGTCCTCGTCGTCGTCGGACAGGACGAAGCCCTGGCCCTCGGTCGGCTCTTCCTCGCCGGCCTTCGCCGCCGGAGCGGCCGGGGTCTCCTCGGTCGCCTCGTCCTCAAGAAGGTCGTCGTCCTTCTTGGCGGCGGTCTTCTTCGCGGCGGTCTTCTTGGCGACCGTCTTCTTCGCGGCGGCCTTCTTGGCCGGCGCCTTCTTCGCCACGGCCTTCTTGGCCGGCTCGGCCTCCTCGTCGACGGCCTCTACGGCCGGCGGCTCGGGAGCCGTGGTGGCGGCGACCTTCTTCGCGGTGACCGTCTTGGCCGCGACGGTCTTGGTCGCGGTGCGCTTGACCGGGCTCTTGGCTGCGACGCTGCTCTTTCGGGGACGCTTGGGCTCAGCGGCACTGACCATCAGCGTCACACCCTCTTCCTCGAGGATCTGGTTGAGGCTGCGCAGAACGTTCTTCCACTGAGTGGCCGGAATCTGGTCGGCTTCGAACGCACGGCGCACGTCGTCGCCGGCGATCTGGCCATCAGCCTTTCCCCGCTCAATGAGCGCCATGACAGAGACGGATTCGGCGATCTCCGGCGGGAGCGTACGGGATGTGCTGGCCGACACGAACAACCTCTCGGAACGTTGGAAAACGGCTTCCGGCCCCGTCCTGTGTGGACCGGAGCCGACGACCGCCGGCTTGGGGATGGGCCGACGGCGCGGGCAGGAGCCTGGGAGATGGACAGCGCCACAAGCGGCTGCTGTATTCCCTCCTCGGCTGTCACCTCTTAGGTCATCGCGCTACCCCGAGGAGCGTTACGCCCAATCTGCGTGGCCCGAGTCACACCGCGCTATCGGTCAAAGACTGACTGATACGGACAGACCGGGTCATGCGGCCGATCTCGTCCGGCGTGTAACGACGTCGCCGGGCGTGACCTCTCCGGGCGTGCAACGACCTCGAAGAACGGATCCCCTATAGGAGAACGGGCCCTTCCGCCTACGCCTCGGGTCGCCGGATGGCGCCCTCCTGCACATGCTCCGTGTCCACGTCGCACATGCGGCACCGTCCGGCGACCCATGGTTCACCCTCCCTCGCCTGTCGCGCCCCTGGCGCGATCAGTGCTCGCGGGGAGCCGGCACCACGCGCTCCACCTCGGGGTGGACGGTGAGCAGCTGCCGCATGGCGGCCTCGGAGGCCGCACCGTCGCCCGCGGCGAGGGCGTCGACGATGCGCGCGTGGTGCGCGACGACCGTCTCGTTCGGACGGTCGCAGCCGATGACCGGGCCGCCGGAGACGTGCAGCGCCGCGGACACGATGCCGGAGAGGTGCTCGAGCATCCTGTTGCCCGCGAGCTGGATGAGCAGCGAGTGGAACTCCGCGTCGGCGCGCGAGAACGTGATCGAGTCTCCCTGACCCAGCGCGTGCCGCATGATCTCCACCATGTCGGCAAGGCGCTGCTGCACGTCCTCCCTGCCGTGCCCCGCGGCGAGCCGTGCGGCGAGCGGCTCGATCGTCCATCGCAGCTCACTCAGCTCGCGCCGCTGGTCGTCGCGCTGCGGCCCGAAGGCGCGCCATTCGATGATGTCCGGGTCCAGCAGGTTCCAGTCGCTGACCGGCCGCACGCGCGTGCCGACGTTCGGCCGCGCACTGACCAGGCCCTTGGCCTCCAGTACGCGCAGGGACTCGCGAACGACGGTGCGGGACACCTCGAAACGCTGGCCGATCTCCTCCGGAACCAGCGGGCGGTCGGCGCCCAGGTCGCCGGAGACGATCATCTGGCCGAGCTGCTGGACGAGTTGGCCGTGCAGACCGCGTCCCCGGCTGCCCCCGGCGCGTCGGCCCACCCGGCCGAGATCAGGGTCCGGGCTCTCCCATGCAGGGCTGCCGACGCGCTCGGCGGTCGACTCCACATAGGGGTAGCGGTCGAGTTCGCCCGGTCCTGCGAGGCCTGAGTCGGCGGAGCGGGCGGCGGTCATCATGGTGTGCGCAAGGGTACTCACGGAATCTGTTGTCGGCGTCACCCCCAACTCCCTTGAGGTCTTTGGTGAAAAGCACACGAAAGGGTGATCTCCCTCCTCGCTGCACTTGACGCCTTATCGGAAAGAAGTGGGCGTTCCGCGGGGAGTTGCGCTCAGTGAGGCGTCGGAAGGCGTCGGCCGGTCGTCACCGCACCCGAGTACGCAGCGCTGTGAACAGATATGCGCAGAGCAGAGCACTCAGCGACAACATCAGTGCACCACCCACGGGTTGAGTGATCATCCGCATTCCGGCAGCGACGAAACGCTCGATCCCGAACGGCCAGTCCACCAGGGCAAGATCACGCAAGCGCACCGGAAGTCCCGCCGCCGTTCGCACAGATGGTCCCTCCAAGGCTTTCTGTACGAGCGGCACGATGATGATCGGCACGGCCACCACGGCGGCCAGTCCGGCCGCCGTGGACCGGAACAGACCCGACGCGAGAACGCCCGCCCAGGCGCACCCGACGACCAGAGCGAGCCAACTCGCGCTCAGCGACAGCCACTCGGCGGGAACTTGTGTGAGCTCCGATCCGTATACGAGGTACAGCAACGCGGTATCGCAGGCGACGGTGAGAACCCCCAGGAGGACGGCGACCGCGGCGCCGACGAGCAGCTTCGCGGCGAGAAGTCCCAGGCGGCGGGGGACGGTTCCGCGGTCGGCGGCGAGTGCGGGGTAGCGGAATTCCTCGCCGAAGGCGAAGGCGCCGAGCAGTCCCGCGCCCAGGGCGGCCGGCGGCAGGGGAAGTACCTGCGGCCAGGCGGCGATCAGACGTGGCTGCGGCATGTGCCCGGCACGTGCGAGCAGCACGGAAAGGAGCGCGGAGACGGCGAGAACGAGCGCGACGGTGACATGACCGGTGGCGATGCCGGTCGCGCGACGCAGTTCGTAACGCACCGGGCGCAGCGGGCCTCGGGCGGTGCGCACGGTGATCGGTGGCGGCAACGCAGGCAGCGTGTCGGACGTCTCGCGTGTGGAACCGGCTTCAGGCGTACGGCCGTTCGAGGCGGCTCGACGCTGTGCCGCTGGGGGCGACGCCGCATCGGCGAGTGGCACGAACGTGCTGGTCGGGGTGAGGGCGTTGAGGGGAGTGTCCGCTTCGGGGGTGTGCGCATCAGGGGCGTGCGCTTCGGGGGTGTGCGTCCGGCCGTCGGCACCGAGGCTGGACCGGGCGTCGAGCCCGGTGCCGGATCGAGCGTCGGCCCGCATACCGGATCGAGCGTCGGTGCCCGCGTCGGCAGCGCCACTGCCACCGTCACCGGCGCTGCCCAGCCGGCCCTCGGTGACGGGCGGTGCCGCCGCGGAAGGACCTGCGTCGCCGATCTCGTCGGCGAGTTGGTGCACGAGGATGCCGTGGCGGAACGCGATGTCTCCCACGTCCGCGCAGGTGCTGCCGTACACCGACAGCCGGCTGCCGTCCTCCGTGACCACTTCGACCGAGCGCTTGGCTGTGCGCGCCTCCTTCGCCAGGAGGACGCCGAACCGCGCGGCATGCGGGCTGCGGACCACGACCCGGGGCCGCAGCCGGGTCCGGGCGAAGTCGGCGACCTCCTGGTCCGCCACCACCTTGCCCGCGTCGAGCGTGACGACTCTGTCGGCGGCCCGGGCCGCCTCCTTGGCGTCGTCGGTGGTGAAAAGGACCGTGCCACCGAGCGCGGCATACGCCTTCAGGATGCCGTGCAGCCATCTGCCCTCCCGGGCGGACAGGCCGGCCGCGGGGTCGTCGAGCACCAGCGTGTGCGGATCGGCGAGCAGTGCGCAGGCCAGGCCGAGCCGTCGGTCCATGCCGCGCGACAGGGTGCCCAGGCGCTCCTCTCGAAGGCTCACGAGGCCCACCACCTCAAGCACTTCCTCCGCGCGTCGCACAGGTACGCCGGCCGCGGAGCAGAGCATGCGCAGGTGCCCCCGGACGGTTCGGCCCGGGTGTCCCGGCACGTCACCGAGCAGCACGCCGACTTCCCGCGCGGGATGAGCGATGCGGTGCAGCGGACGACCTCTGAAGTAGGTGACGCCACGGCCTTGTTGGAGTTCGAGCATCAGGCGTACAGCTGTCGTCTTGCCCGACCCCCGTGTGCCGAGCAGGGCGGTGACGCGGCCGGCGCGCGCGTCGAAGGACACATCGTCGACCGCGGGCGGGCTCCCCTTGCGTGCGTTACTCGTCAGTCCGGTGGCCTGGATCATCGCTTCTCTCGCAGGATGGGCGACCGCTCGGCGGCCGGGACCCGCCCGCCGGCAGGGCGACGGGCGGACCCCTCGGGTACTTCAGCAAGATAACGCGATATTCAGTACTTTTCGGGCATCGCGCCTACGTGAGTGCCCACGATTCCGGGCCTCCCCGGTGTCACCGTGGCCCACCGGGCGCAGCCCACACCGCGCGTGCGGCGACTCCCTCAGCGGCGAATCGATCAGGCTTCCGGCCGTAGCATCGGCGGATTGAGGAGCGTGGCCCCACCGGCACGGAAGAGCTGGGCCGGCCGGCCGCCCTGCCGGGTGGTGGTGCCGCCGGTCGGCACCAGAAAACCCGGGGTGCCCGTCACCTTGCGGTGGAAGTTCCGCGGGTCCAGGGCGACACCCCACACGGCTTCATAGACGCGGCGCAGCTCGCCGACGGTGAACTCGGACGGACAGAACGCCGTCGCGAGCGAGGAGTACTCGATCTTGGAGCGCGCTCGCTCCACACCGTCCGCCAGGATCTGGGCGTGGTCGAAGGCCAACGGTGCGGCCTGCTCGTCCTCCCGTCCGTAGCCGCCGTGTTTCAGCAGCGCCTCCACCGGGGCCCAGCGTGCGCTGTGCGCGTCGCCGCCGGGGCGCGGCGCGGGCAGGTCCGGGGCGAGCGCGAGGTGGGCGACGCTGACCACGCGCATCCGGGGGTCCCTCTTCGGGTCGCCGTATGTGGCCAACTGCTCCAGGTGCGCGCCGTTGTCCTGCGCCGGTGCCATCGGGTCGTGGGCGCACAGCCCCGTCTCCTCGATCAGCTCGCGCGCGGCCGCCGCCGTCAGGTCCTCGTCGTCCCGTACGAACCCGCCCGGCAAGGCCCAACGCCCTTGAAACGGCGGTTCACCACGGCGTACCGCCAGCGCGCACAGCGCGTGACGCCGGACGGTCAGCACGACCAGATCGACGGTGACTGCGAAGGGCGGAAAGGCCGACGGGTCGTAGGGCGACATGGAACGATCATAGTCGTCTGCCTGACGATAAACACTCCCTTCGCGCCCCTGCTCCGCCCTTCGTCGGGCGGTGCGCAGTGGTCCGGTCCGGCAGGGTCCGCGCCCTTCACACCCCCAACTGCAGTTCGTCCGCGGCCTCCTCCACCATGGCGAGTCCGAGCCTGCTGACGCGCACGGAGAACGGCTGCCCGGCGACCCGCAGCCCGGTCAGGCCGATCTCGCCCAGCGGGGCGCTTCGCATCGGAGACAGTGTCACCGTTCGGGCCGGTACGTCGGGGCGAATGCCCGCGAGGGCGGTCAGGAGGTGCACTCCGGCCGCGGACGCGACGGCAGCGGGTCTGCACGCCGCGGGGTGTGGCAGCGGAACGCCTCCCTCGACCCGCTGCAACCCCGCGTACATCTCGGGCAGCCTGTACTCGAAGGCGTCGGCCGCGTCGAGGACGCCTCTGATCAGCGACGCGGCCTCCTTCTCGTACCCGGCGGCCGACAGACCCGCGACGGCGACGGCGGTCTCGTGCACCCGCACCGCTCCCGAGCGGTGCCCGAAAGGGTTGTACGACGCCTCCTTCACGCCCAGGCTTCTGAGCCCCCACCCGGAGTCGAGCCCCGGCCCACCGAACAGCCTCGCGAGGTGCTCGGTCCGCACCTTGTCCAGCAGACCTGGCGCCCATGCGCCCGCGCCGAGCAGTCCCGTGTCCAGAAGGTGGGCGGCGCCGCTGCCCAGGCACGCCGACCTGCGCCCGTCCGCCGTGAGGGCCGCTGCCGGTCGACCGCCGCCGCGATCCTCGATCCAGAAGTCCTCCTGGAAACGCCGCCGCAGTTCCTCGGCCCACTGGCGCAGTTCCGCTCCGCCGGGTCTGTCATGGGCGTCCAACAGGTCGGCGCCGAGCATGGCGGCCCGGTGGGCATACGCCTGGGTCTCGCACCGCTGAGGGCCGCCCGGGCCGGGGTCCGGGATGTAGGGGCCTTCGCGGGCGGTGGTCCGCAGCCACCGCAGACAGCGCTCGGCGGTCGGCAACAACTCCGCCACCTCGCACTCGCCCAGCCCCCAGCGTCGGGCCTCGGCCAGCAGAACCGGAAACTGGAGAGTGGCCTCGATGCCTGTGCAACTCGGCGGCAGTTGCCCGCCCGTCTGCCGCAGCGGACCCGGCAGTTTCCCGAACGCCGCTCCGGGCTCGCGCAGCTGCGTACGGGCAAGCGCTCGTAGGGTGCCGAGGGCGAGCCCGGTCCCCAGTGGCAAGGCCATTCGAGCTGCCGCCAGCGCCTCGGCGGGGGCAGGACCGCAGCGCCATGGAACGCCCGCGGCCACGCAGGCATCGGACGGATGCGTGGGATCACGCACCAGGAGCGCCTGCAGGTCGGCGGTGCCGACGCGCAGCAGCGGGCCCACGCGCGGATCGTCCCCCTGTGCCGTGGCCGGGGCGAACGGTCGGATCGCGCTGTGCCCCGCCGCTCTGCCGGCACCGCCATCACCGGTTGCCCGTACCCGCAGCCGCACCGTTTGTCTGCCGCCCGGCGGGAGCTCGAACTCCCAGCGCAGCAGGCCCGCCGATGCCAGGGCGTCCATCGGCGGGGGCGTCACCGTGACCAGAACCGTCGGCCCGCTGCCCGTCGGCGACGACCAGCGCAGTCCGCAGTCATGGACCATCGCGGGCAGTTCACGCCCACCGCTCCCGGCCGCCACGGCGCCGAGGTCGGCGAGGTCGGTGCCCAGTGCCACTTCGAGCGGCAGCCGCAGCGTCCG
This sequence comes from Streptomyces fractus, assembly GCF_049844455.1. Classification (NCBI taxonomy): domain Bacteria; kingdom Bacillati; phylum Actinomycetota; class Actinomycetes; order Kitasatosporales; family Streptomycetaceae; genus Streptomyces; species Streptomyces fractus. The sequence continues at coordinate 2,774,786 of NZ_JBMYHI010000002.1, forward strand.
CCGCGCGGAGCTGTGCAGCGTGATGTCCTCCGTGCCCTCCGCGTGCCGGATCCGCTCGACGACGACATCCGGGTCGGGCCCGGCGTCCGAGGCCACCCGCAGGGTCGCCGTGAAGCAGGTCCGGTCCGCGGAGATCATGCGCGCCTGCACAGCGAGGGGTTCTCGCCCCGCCACTCGAATCTGGCAGCGCGACAGGAGGCGTCTGCCCCGGTGGAAGAAGCCTTCGAGCCCTTGCCCCGTCAACTGGCCCTGGCTCGAGGAGATCGCGAGGCCGGGCAGGTCGACACAGATCAACGCCTGGTGAACCGGCGCGAGTTCCGTGCTCCGCCGCAGCGCACGAGCCGGTCCCACCGAAAGAGCCTGGAGACCGGGGTGGCCCGGCGGCGTACGTGGCCGTCCTTGCACAGGCTCGGGCGGCACGGCACCGGGGCCGGGGCCGTGCAGAGCCGGCGCACCCGGTGCCTCACGGGCCGCCAGGGATGCACGGGACGCATCAGTGTCAGGCACCGTAGGTGCGTACTGCGGCGAAACGTTGGTCGTCATCTTCGCTCCCCTCCCCTTGCGGGTACGGCACGCCGCCGACCTGCTCTGCACCTCGGCGGCGCGACCCGACCGCCGCCACCGCTCTCTCAGATGAACGGGGCGCGCCCACTCCAAGTAACGCCACAGAGCCGCGAAGCGAGATAGCGGGCCGGGGCGTCCAGTCCTCATCCGTCGCCCCTGCTCCGCCGCCTGGGACGGCGGAGCTCCGTCGGCCGCCGGGGTGCACGCGTGCCCGCCCGCGCAGGGCGCGTCCCGGCTCCGGGACGCCGCTCGCCCCGCCGGCGCAGGGCGGCTTCCAGGCCACGGGCGGCACGGGACACACCTGGGTCGGCGGCGCCTCCGGGGACGGCCACCGCCGACGGGCGAGGTCCGTCGACTCCGCCGCCATTGGTGGCTTCGCCAGCGGCCACCCCGGCCGGCGTGTCCGAGTCCGGCTCCGAGCCCTGGACCGGGTCCGAACCCTGGTCCTGGTCCGAGTCCGGGTCCATCCGCCTCGCCCGCAGGGAGCGCCGCACGGGCTCGGGGTCGAGTCCGTCGGCCCGCGCTTCGTTGAGCAAGCGGGCGAACATATAGCTCGGGTCGGCGCCGAGGGCCATCTCCAGTGCCTGGTCCGCTTCAACGGTGTCGCCGATCGACCAGGCCACCCATCCCACGAGCGCCAGCGGCGCGGCGGCGTACTCCCCATAGGAACCGACGCACCGGCGCGCCAGAGCCCGCCACAGGCGCAGGGCATGAACGGCCTCCTCTCCCTCCATCCACTCCGCCGCCCGGTCTCTGGTCATCCGGTCCTGGAGGCCGAGAATCAGCGACGCGGCCTCATCGTGCGCCAGCAGCTCGTCGTCCTTGAGGTCGGCCGCGAGCGCGTCGGCCGCTCCGGGTTCGTCCGCGAGGCGTCGCATGACCAGGCGGGCCAGATCCAGCGTCGCCGCCTCCACCTCCTCGCGGGGAGTCCCGGCGAGGATCCTCGGCACGAGGTCCATCGCCGCCGCGTCGAGGGCGCGCGTCTGATCCGTCGCGAGCGCTGTCTCCAAGGGGGCCAGGCGCGCCCTCATCCTCCCCAGGGAACCTCGTACCTGAATGCCCGCGAAGGCTGCAGTGGCCGCCATCACCGAGGTGCCGTCGGTCGCGATCACGTTGCCGTCCACCGGGCAGCACTCGGCGCGTGCGCAGCAGTAGGACCAGTACCTGCCTTCCGAGAGGCACAGCGCTTCCGTGACCGGTACGTCGAGGCTGCCGCACTCGGTGCGCAGCAGCTGGGCCAGCGGCCGGAGTCGCTGCATGATCCGCCGCCCCGCGTCGGGGCCCGGAGTCGCCGCGTCCTGGCAGAGGAACGCGACGACGCTGTCGGGGTGGCCGTCCCTGCGCTCGCACTCGCCGATCAGGCACTGCGCCATCTGTCGCGCCACGGCCTGCCAGTCCTCGGTGCGCTCGGGAATGCCGAGGCGCACACGACCGCCGAAACGCCCCTTGTGCAGGGCGACGAGGACGATGCTGTCGTCGGGCCGGAACCCGAGCAAGTACGGGAGTGCCTCCGCGAGTTCACCTGCCGTGCGGAGGGTGATCTTTGCTTCGCCGGTCAGCCCGGCCGGCTTGCTGTGATTCGTCATGCGCCGACCATGCACCGGAACACAGCACTCCGGTTTGGCCTGTGGATAACCCCGGTCAGGGACACGACACGAGTTGTCCACAGCGGGAGGGCTCGTTCGCGTGATGTCAGTGCGATCGGGTTGCATGGGGGCATGAGCAACGAAGAGCTGCGGACAGCCGCCGATACCGTTCTCGCCCGTCTCGTCGGCGATCCGAGCGGCACGGCCAGACTGCGCGAGGACCAGTGGCGCGCCATCGAGGCCCTGGTCGCCGACCATCGGCGGGCCCTCGTCGTGCAGCGCACCGGCTGGGGCAAGTCCGCGGTGTACTTCGTCGCGACCGCGCTGATCCGCCGCCGCGGCGGCGGACCGACCGTGATCGTCTCCCCGCTGCTCGCGCTCATGCGCAACCAGGTGGAAGCGGCTGCGCGTGCGGGGATCCGCGCCCGCACCATCAACTCGTCGAACACCGAGGAGTGGGACGCCGTGCGGGCCGACGTGGCGGCCGGCGAAGTCGATGTCCTCCTGGTCAGTCCGGAGCGGCTCAACAACCCCGACTTCCGGGACAACGTGCTGCCCCAACTCGCCGCCGCCACAGGCCTGCTCGTCGTCGACGAGGCCCACTGCATCTCGGACTGGGGGCACGACTTCCGACCCGACTACCGCCGTCTGCGCACGATGCTGGCCGAGCTTCCGCAGGGCGTCCCCGTCCTGGCGACGACGGCGACGGCCAACGCGCGCGTGACGGCGGACGTGGCCGAACAGCTCGGCACCGGATCCGGCTCGGACGCCCTGGTGCTGCGCGGCCCGCTCGACCGCGAGAGCCTCAGCCTCGGGGTCCTGCAGCTGCCGGACGCCGCACACCGCTTGGCCTGGCTCGCCGACCACCTGGACGAGCTTCCGGGCTCCGGGATCATCTACACCCTCACCGTCGCCGCGGCCGAGGAGGTCACGGCCTATCTGCGACAGTGCGGCCACACCGTGTCCTCCTACACGGGCAAGACGGAGAACGCCGATCGGCAGCAGGCCGAGGAGGACCTCCTGGCGAACCGCGTGAAGGCGCTGGTCGCCACGTCGGCGCTCGGTATGGGCTTCGACAAGCCGGACCTCGGGTTCGTCGTCCACCTGGGCTCCCCGTCCTCGCCGATCGCCTACTACCAGCAGGTGGGACGCGCCGGGCGCGGAGTCGACCACGCGGAGGTGCTGCTGCTCCCGGGCAAGGAGGACGAGGCGATCTGGCGCTACTTCGCGTCGCTCGCCTTCCCCCCGGAGGAGCAGGTGCGGCGCACGCTGGACGTGCTCGCGCAGTCCGACAGGCCACTCTCCCTGCCCGCACTCGAACCCTTGGTGGAACTGCGCCGCTCACGCCTGGAGACCATGCTCAAGGTCCTCGACGTGGACCGCGCGGTGCACCGGGTGAAAGGCGGCTGGATCGCCACGGGTCAGCCGTGGGCCTACGACACCGAGCGCTATGCGTGGGTGGCCAAGCAGCGCGAGGCCGAACAGCAGGCGATGCGGGACTACGCGACGACGGACGGCTGCCGCATGGAGTTCCTGCGCAGCCAGCTCGACGACGAAGAGGCGGCCCCGTGCGGCCGCTGCGACAACTGCGCGACACCGCGGTTCTCCGACGCCGTATCGCCCGAAGCACTGAACTCGGCGCGGGGTGAACTCGGGCGCCCCGGCGTCGAGGTGGAGCCCAGGAAGATGTGGCCCACCGGCCTCGCTGCCGTCGGCATCGACCTCAAGGGCCGCATCCCCGCGGGTGAGCAGGCCGGATCCGGTCGGGCGCTCGGCCGCCTGTCGGACATCGGCTGGGGGAACCGACTGCGCCCCATGTTCGCGCCGCAGGCCCCGGACGGACCGGTTCCGGACGACGTGGCGGGAGCCGTCGTCGACGTGCTCGCCGACTGGGCCAAGGGCCCGGGCGGCTGGGCGTCCGGTTCCGCTGATGCCTCGCCGCGCCCCGTAGGCGTGGTGACGATGGCGTCCCACACCCGCCCGCAGCTCATCCAGTCCTTGGGCGCAGGCATCGCGCAGGTCGGCCGCATGCCGCTGCTGGGCAGCGTGTCGTACGCGCCGGGCAGCGACACCGCACACATCCCGCGCAGCAACAGCGCACAGCGGCTGCGGGCCCTCGACGGCACATTGACGCTCCCGGCCGAGCTGTCCGAGGCGCTCGCGCGCGCGGGTGGCCCGGTTCTACTCGTCGACGACTACACCGAGACCGGCTGGACGCTCGCGATGGCCGCCCGGCTGTTGCGACGGGCGGGCGCCGAGGCGGTGTTGCCACTGGTCCTGGCGGTACAGGGGTGAGGAACGCGTAGCGACCCAACCTTTGGGCAGGGATATTGGCGACGCATCGCCAGATACAGGAACGCGGTCCCAATTGCTCGTTGCCGTCTGCCACTGCGACGGGAAGAATTGGGGCTGCTCCCCGCGCGGCTCCCCGTGATCCGGTGGGCGGTAGAGCTGTGTCGCGGTGCGCTCCCCAGTCCGACCCCGCCCTCAGTGTGGGCGTGTAGCCGAAGGGAGGACCGTGACCTTCGGATTCGCTCCGTCCTCGGCGGCATCGATGTCCGCGTCCTTGAGGCGCACCGAGAGGTCCGCCGATTCCGTCAACCGACCGACAAGGCTGCTCGAACCCGCGGAGTGGGCGGCAGCGGGCATCCCGCTGCTGCGCAACCCGCGCGAGGTCGTCAGCGGGCTGCATTCCCGCCACCGACCGGTCCCCCAGACCGTCGTCGTAGCCGTGCTCGACCCGGACGAGCGGCTGCGGGCGAGTGCCTCGTTCGTGCGCCGCGAGAGCGCCACCGACGGCTGGACGTTCCGCAACGCCCTGCTGTCCCAGCTGCGCCGGGTGATCCCGCACGACCTGCGCCGCCGCACGCCGGTGCACACCGCGGTGATGCTGTACTGCCGCGAGGGTGACACCCGTTGGACGGAGGAGGACGGGGCCTGGATGTGGGGGCTGCGTGACGCGTGCACGCTGCACGGCCTGCGCTGCGGCGCGTACATCACGATGACGCGGGACGGCTGGCAGGTACTCGGAGAGGGCAGAGCCGGTCGGCGCCCGAGCGTGGGGTCCGTGGCCGAGGCCCTGGGTACCGGGGAGCCATCGGCGCCGCGCACCGGCGGCGCCGCGACAGAAGTGCTCCGCCGCGCCGCGGCGCGCTGAACGGCACGGCGGCCGTCGCGCGCCCGCCTGCCGGACTCCCCGGACACCGCTTCGCGGTGCGGGCAGCCGGCAAGCGGCACGTCAGACTCCGGCGCCCAGCAACGAGTTGATGCGCTCCGGGTCGCCGCACACGATGAGCAGCGCACCCGCCCGGCCGAGCGCGATCGGCAGCGCGTTGGTGGCCACCTCGTCGGCTCCGCCGTTCACGGCGACGACGACCACCGGGCGGGACGCGGCGCGGCCCAGGACGGAGGCGTCCGCGTAGAAGACATCGTCACGGGCGTCGTGCTGCGCCCAGTAGGAGTCCTCGCCGAAGGACAGCTCGTGCGCCGCCCACGGGTGCGGGTCACCGGTGGTGACCACCAGGACGTCGCCCGGCGCGCGGCCCGAGTCGAGCAGCATGTCGAGGGCCTCCTCCGCAGCGTCCAGCGCGCCGTCGGCCGGGGCCGGGATGAGCTGGATCTGCGGCTGGGAGGCCGAAGTCGGTGTGGCGGCAGGGGCGTTCGGCCCCGGCTTGTGGGCACCCGTCGACTCGCGCGAGGTTCGCTGCGCGGGCGGCGTGGGCCTGGAGGGACCCGGACGTCCGGGTCGCGGTGGCGCCGCGGGACGCGGGCCGGGTACGGGGCGGGGGGTCGGCGCGGTACGGCCGCTGTTGGGCGTGGCGCGGGGACCCTGGGCACTCTCGTGAATCTGAGGCTCCTCGGGACTGAGAGGCATGAGCTGATATCTATCAAACGCAGGTGCGGCTCGCGTCAACGGGTGGCACGTCAGTGCGAGCGTGGTGGTCAGAAGTCGAAGCCGAGCTGGCCCTCGATCTCCGGAACACCGACGTCCGCCCAACTGCGGGCCTTCTTGAGGTGCCGCCACTGGGGCAGCGCATCAAGATACGCCCACGAAAGCCGGTGGAACGGGGTGGGCCCCCGCTCTTCCAACGCGGCGCGATGCACCGGCGACGGGTATCCGGCGTTGGCCGCAAACCCGAAGTCTGCATGGTCGATGCCCAGTTCGGCCATCATTTTGTCGCGGCGGACCTTTGCGATCACCGACGCCGCGGCGACGGCGATGCAGGAACGGTCCCCCTTGATCACCGTACGAACCTGCCAGGGGGCACCCAGGTAGTCGTGCTTCCCGTCGAGGATGACCGCGTCCGGCCGCACCGGCAGGCCCTCGAGGGCGCGCACGGCGGCGAGCCGCAGGGCTGCCGTCATCCCCAGGTCATCGATCTCCTCGTGCGAGGCGTGCCCGAGGGCATGCGCGGACACCCAGCTCTCCAGCTCGACCGCGAGAGCCTCGCGGCGCTTGGGGCTGATCAGCTTGGAGTCGGTGAGGCCCTCCGGCGGACGGCGCAGCCCGGTGACGGCGGCGCAGACGGTGACGGGACCGGCCCAGGCACCGCGACCGACCTCGTCGACACCGGCAATGATCTTGGCACCGGTAGTGGCGCGCAGTGAGCGCTCGACGGTGTGGGTGGGTGCTTCGTACGGCATGGCGGCAGACAGCGTACGCCGCCCGGGTACCGTCGCGACACCCGGCTCGCCTCAATGCGCCTGTCGACGCAGCAGCGGGACCATCACGTGGTCGATCATCTGCACCAGATCCCCCTCTTCCCATTCGCTTCCGCACACTTTCGAGCGGTACATCATCAGCGCCGGAATCACGTCGCAGACGCTCGCCTCGTCGACGTCCGGGCGCACCTCACCCCGCTCGACACCGCGGCGTACGACTTCCTTGACCAGCTCGACGCTGGGCTCGATGACGCCTTCGGTGATCACGCTGTGGAAGCGCTCGGCGGTGAGGGTGTCGCATTCGTGAAGCACTGAGCGCAGCGCGTAGCCGGGCCGTGAGTACATGGCCGCCCGCAGCCGTCGACACAGCTCCAGCAGGTCCTCCCGCACGCTTCCGCACTCCGGCGCCGAGTCCAGCGCGGGCAGGCCCGCCTGGAGCGCGTCGACGACGAGGTCCTCCTTGGAGGGCCAGCGCCGATACACCGCGGCCTTGCCGGTCTGTGCGCCCGCGGCAACGCCTTCCATCGTCAGGCCGTTCCAGCCGACCGTACTGAGCTGATCCAACGCCGCTTCCAGAATGGCCCGTTCGAGCACGGGGCCACGCCTGCGAAGCGCGGAGGCCGCCTGAGCGGGGGCGACCGTCCGACGTGAACTAACCATCATCATCTCTCCGTTGAGCCGTCCGAGAGCGGTTCGAACGCGCGGCAGCGGGCTCAGCACACGCTCACGTGCACTGATGGGGAGCCACCACCGAGCATCTCAAGCTTCCTCCTTCCTTTCGATGGGTCGACCGCAAGGTTCTTCCAGCACATTCTCAACTCCCGTAAAGAACGCTTGTGTTCACTATGTCCGGGCCGCTACGATCCCGAACAGGGAACGTGACCGTTCTCTAACCTTGCCCATGGGGGATCGCTCGTGACACAGGATCAGATCCAGGCACATCCGGCTCCGCCCAGCAAACCCCGCGCCACCGCGCGCCCACCCCGACCCGGCATCGCGCTGACAGTGATCGCCGCGTGCCAACTGATGGTCGTGCTCGACGCCACCATCGTGAACATCGCCCTGCCCCACATGCAGACGGCACTGGGCTTCTCCACCAACAACCTGACCTGGGTGATCAACGCCTACGCGCTCACCTTCGGCGGACTGCTGCTCCTGGGCGGCCGGGCCGGCGACCTTCTCGGGCGCCGCCGCATGTTCATCACCGGCATCGCCCTGTTCAGCCTCGCATCGCTGTTAGGCGGATTCGCCCAGGAACCCTGGCAGTTGCTCGCGGCCCGCGCGCTTCAGGGCGTCGGCGGGGCGATCGCGTCTCCCACCTCACTGGCCCTCATCGCCACCACGTTCCCCGAAGGACCCGAGCGGAACCGGGCGTTCGGGGTCTTCGCCTCCGTCTCCGCCGGTGGCGGCGCGGTCGGGCTGCTCGCGGGAGGCATGCTCACCGACTGGCTGGACTGGCGCTGGGTGCTCTTCGTCAACGTACCCATAGGCGTACTGATCGCCCTCCTCGCCCCGCGCTACATCAAGGAGTCGCAGCGTCACCCAGGCCGGTTCGATCTGCCAGGAGCCCTCACTTCCACCCTCGGCATGGCCGCCCTCGTGTACGGATTCATCCGCGCCGCCTCCGAGGGCTGGAGCGACGGCCTCGCCGCCGCGTCCTTCGGCGCCGCCGCGGTCCTGCTGATCGCCTTCATCGCCATCGAAAGGCGTACCAGCCAGCCGATCACGCCTCTGAAGCTGTTCAAGGACCGCAACCGGTCCGGCACCTACGCGATGATGCTGAGCCTCGCCGCAGCGATGTTCGGCATGTTCTTCTTCATCGTGCTCTTCGTGCAGAACGTGCTGCACTACAGCCCGGTCAAGGCCGGCCTCGCCTTCCTCCCGGTGACCGCCGCCATCGTGCTCGGCGCGGGGATAGCCACGAACCTGCTGCCTCGGCTCGGCCCCAAGCCCTTCATGACCGTGGGCTGCCTGCTGACCGCCACCGGCATGGGCTGGCTGACCCTCATCGACCCCAGCAGCTCCTACGTCGGCGGCATTCTCGGCCCGATGCTCCTGTTCGGCTTCGGCATGGGCCTGAACTTCGTCACGCTGACCCTGACCGCGGTCTCCGGCATAGCCGACAGCGAGTCCGGAGCGGCGTCCGGCATGCTCAACACCACACAGCAGGTCGGCGGCGCCCTCGGCCTGTCGATCCTCACCACGATCTTCAGCAGCGCCAGTGCGAGCGAGGCCAAGAATCAGATCCCGAAGTTCCTCGCCGAAGGCTCACCGGAGCAGAAAGCCACGTTCGCCAAGACCCACCGGCTGCCCGCTCCGTGGAACGACTCGGTGCTCGCCCACGGCATAGGCAACGCCTTCATAGCGGCCGCCTCACTGGCCGTGATCGCGGCGCTCATTGCCCTTTTCGTCATCCAGGTACGCAAGAGCGATCTGGAGGCGCTGAGCGGGAAGCCCGGGGCCTCGGTCTGAGGGGGCACTCCCCCGAACCTGTTCTACGCCCTACGCGGTCGGCGCCCAGGCCGGCAGTGGCTCGGTCCGGCCGAGCCACTCGGCCGAGGGCGCCCCGTCCGCGCCGGAAGCGACGATGCCGCCCACGATCGCGCAGGTCGTGTCCATGTCGCCGCCGACCTGGGCCGTGCTCCAGAAGGCCCCCTCGAAGTCGCCGAGGCCCCGCGCCGCCGACCAGATGGCGAACGGCACGGTGTCGTGCGCGGTCGTCCTCCGGCCACAGCCGAGAACGGCCGCCACCGTGGACGCGTCCCCGTAGTCGAGCATGTCCTTGGCGCGGCGCAGGCCGGCGCCCACCGCGCTGCGCGGCACGAGAGAGATCACGCCGTCCAGCAGGTCCTGTGGCTTCGGAGGCCCCGCGGCATCCGCCACCAGGGCGGCCGCGGCCGCCACTGCCATCGAACCCACGACGGCCTCGCGGTGCTGATGCGTCGGGTAGGCGGAGATCTCGGCCTGATGCGTGGCCTGCTCGGGATCGTCGGCGTAATAGGCGCCGAGCGGGGCGATCCGCATCGCCGCGCCGTTCCCCCACGACCCCCGCCCGTTGAACAGCGCGGAGGCCAGGGTGCGCCAGTCGTCGCCCTCCCGGATCTGCTGCAGCAGCCGGTTCACGGCAGGGCCGTACCCGCGGTCGACGTCCTGTCGCTCCGCGAACGATCGCGCCAGCTCGTCCTGGTCGACGCGCTCGTGAGCGGCCAGGACGGACACCACCGAGGCGGCCATCTCAGTGTCGTCGGTCCACTGCCAGATACCGTCCGGCAGCGTGCGGGTCTGCAGCAGCGGATAGTTCACGGGAACGAAGAATTGTGATCCCAGCGCGTCTCCCACGGAGAGTCCGCGCAGGCTGGACAGGGCGCGGTTCAAGCGCCCGTCGGGTGAGGAGTCAGCGGTCATCGCTCTGCCACTCTATCCGGTGACTCCGTACGATTCCGGTTCGCGCCAGCGGTCGAACGGACGGTCCAGGGTGTATTTGCCGTTCTCCCCGAGAACGAGCAACCGCATCTCCGCGTTCCCGGGGTTCGACAGCGACTCGAAATCCGCGACAGACCAGTGGAACCAGCGCATGCAGAACAGCCGCATGGTTAGCCCGTGCGTCACGAGCAGGACGTTCGGCGGATGGTCCGGGTCCTCGAAGCTGCGGTGGAGGCTCTCCAGGAACGCGCCCACCCGGTCATACACGTCCGCCCCCGACTCGCCCTGGGCGAACCGGTAGAAGAAGTGCCCATAGGCATCGCGATACGCCTTCTGCAGCCGTACGTCCTCGCGGTCCTGCCAGTTTCCCCAGTCCTGCTCCCTGAGCCGGGGCTCTTCCCGGATGCGTACGAGATCGGGGTCGAGCCGGAAGGCGCGGAAGGTCTCATGGGTGCGCCGGTACGGCGAGACGTACACGCTCACCCGCTCGCGTCCGAAAAGCCGCCGGAGGTCCTCGCCGGTGGTCTCGGCCTGGCGCCATCCTTTGTCGGTGAGCGTCAGGGCGTGATCGGGCTCGCGCTCGTAGATGGTGTCGTCGGCGTTGCCTTCGGATTCGCCGTGCCGGACAAGAACGATGCGCCGCGGTCGTGCCATGCACACGACCCTAGATCGCCGGGCGGCTTCGAGCACCCGTGCGGGGTGTGCGGCGGGGATCATGTGGATCAGAGCGGTGGCCCGACGGGCACGCGCGCGTAGCACGCGCGCGTAGTCGGACGCTCAGACCGTCCAGGTCGATTCCAGTTCCACGATGTCCCCGGTGATGGCCGCGATGTCGACGTCCGTCTGGGCGCGCTGCGAGAGCCGCTCCACCCGGTCGACCTGGTACTTGCCGTGCTCGGCCGCCGAGCGCCACATGGAGAGGACCAGGAACTCGTCTCCTGGTGCGTCGCCGAACAGCCCCCGGACCATACCGGGCGAGCCGGCCATCGCCGGGTTCCACACCTTCTGCTGCATCAACGTATAGTGCTCGGCCCGCTCGGCGTGCACCGTGCAGTGCGCCACCCGCACGACGTCCGCGTCCGTGAACCGCGGCTCGAACCCGGTCTTCACATCGAAGCGGTGGTCGAAGAGCTTCACCTGGATGTCCTTGTACGTCCCCGACTGCGCGGCCGCGAGCCGGTCGTGGGAGCGCGCCATGAAGGAGTCGTAGAAGGCACGGCTCTCCCAGAAGCCGAAGACGTGGGCCACATCGGGCCGTTGCCTGCTCCAGCCTCCCCCTGTCCCCGGAATCCGGGCTCTCCCAGAAGCCCCGCCCACTTCCGCTGCCCCCGCTCGAAACCCCGACGATCCACCACCGTGCAACGAATCCACTTGACCAGCACCGCGCCATCGTACGGCGCACCGGCCGCCTGCCGCGGTGGTCCCGAACCCACGGTCGAGACGCCTCAGAGGAGATGGTCGTGTTGTTGTCAGTGGGACCACGTAGCGTGTCCGTAGTACTCAACGCCGCACCGAGGAGGGGGAGTTCGGTGAGCAGCCTCCGCAAGGGGATCGAGAAGATCGAGGTCGGTCTGAAGTGGGACCCGAGCCCGTTGGGCTCGCCTCCCGATGACCTGGACCTGATCGCCGCTACGTACACGGGCGACGACCCGCACGGCAGCCCCGCGTACGTCGTCCATTTCGACAGCCGTTCGCCCGACGGGACCATCACGCTCAACCGGGACAGCAGGACCGGGCAGGGTTTCGGTTTCGACGAGGTCATGACGCTCGAGCTGGAGCGGCTCGCGCCCAGGTACGCGCGCGTGGTCGTGGGTGTGGCCATCCAGCAGGACGAGCGGGCGACCGGTCGCGCCAAGGTGTTCGCTGACGTCTCGAACACGGCGGTGCGCATAAGAGAGGGCTACACCGACCTGTCGCAGCACGACTTCGCGGTGGTCTCCGGCGCCTCCGCGACGACGATCGCGGAGTTCACCCGGGACTCCGACGGGGAGTGGTCGTTCCACGAGACGGTGCGGGGCTTCGACGACGGCGATCTGAATGCGTTCGCGGCGGCGATGGGCGCGCTGTAGGCACATCGGGCGGGTCCGTCGCGGGGCCCCGCCGTGTATGCCGAAGGGCGGCGGAACCGTGATGGTTCCGCCGCCCCTCAGTTCAGGCGCTCAGCCGGATCAGGCACTCAGCCGATCAGCTGCAACCGCTGGTCGAACCGCAGCCCTCGCAGATGTAGCAAGAGCCGGCCCGCTGCATCTTCGTGCCGCAAGAGAAGCAGAGCGGGGCGTCGGCCTGGATACCCAGCTGCATCTCGACGAGCTCGGCGCTGGTGTGCGCCTGCTGCGGCACGGACTGCGCGGTGGCGTCCGCGGCCTTCGGCGTCTCGACGGCCTTCAACTCCTGGGCGCGGGGCGCCGACTGGGCCAGGGCCTCGACGTCGACCTCGTCCTCGTTCGGCTCGTAGGACCCCGTCTCCAGGTGGCGCTGGCGCTCCTCGGCGGAGTGGATGCCGAGGGCGGAGCGCGTCTCGAAGGGCAGGAAGTCGAGCGCCAGGCGGCGGAAGATGTAGTCGACGATCGACTGCGCCATCCGCACGTCCGGGTCGTCCGTCATACCGGCCGGCTCGAAGCGCATGTTGGTGAACTTCGAGACGTAGGTCTCGAGCGGCACGCCGTACTGGAGGCCGACCGAGACGGCGATGGAGAAGGCATCCATCATGCCCGCGAGGGTGGAGCCCTGCTTGGACATCTTCAGGAAGACCTCACCGAGACCGTCGTCCGGGTAGGAGTTGGCGGTCATGTAGCCCTCGGCGCCGCCCACCGTGAAGGAGGTGGTGATGCCGGGACGGCCCTTCGGGAGGCGCTTGCGCACCGGGCGGTACTCGACGACCTTCTCGACGGCCTCGCGGATCGTCGCCTCGGTCTTCTCGGTGACCTCGGCCTTCTCCTGCTCCTTCTTCTTGGCGGAGAGGGGCTGGCCGACCTTGCAGTTGTCGCGGTAGATGGCGAGCGCCTTGACGCCCATCTTCCACGCCTCGAAGTAGACCTCTTCGACGTCCTCGACGGTCGCCGTCTCCGGCAGGTTGACCGTCTTGGAGAGCGCGCCGGAGATCCACGGCTGGATGGCCGCCATCATGCGGACGTGGCCCATCGCGGAGATGGAACGCTCGCCCATGGCGCAGTCGAACACCTCGTAGTGCTCGGGCTTGAGGCTCGGGGCGTCGATCACATTGCCGTGCTCGGCGATGTGGGCGACGATCGCCTCGATCTGCTCCTCCTGGTAACCCAGGCGGCGCAGGGCCTGCGGCACGGTGCCGTTGACGATCTGCATCGAGCCGCCGCCGACCAGCTTCTTGAACTTGACCAGGGCGAGGTCGGGCTCGAGGCCGGTGGTGTCGCAGGACATCGCGAGACCGATGGTGCCGGTCGGGGCGATGACGGACGCCTGGGCGTTGCGGAAACCGTTCTTCTCGCCGAGGCGGATGACGTCCTGCCAGGCCTCCGTGGCGGCGGCCCAGATCGGGGTGTCCAGGTCGTCCATGCGGACGGCCTCGGCGTTGGCGTCGGCGTGCTGCTTCATGACGCGGTTGTGCGGGGTCGCGTTCTTCGCGTAGCCGTCGTACGGGCCGACGACCGCGGCGAGCTCGGCCGAGCGCTTGTAGGACGTACCCGTCATCAGCGAGCTGATCGCGCCGGCGAGGGCGCGGCCACCGTCCGAGTCGTAGGCGTGGCCGGTCGCCATGAGCAGGGCGCCCAGGTTCGCGTAGCCGATGCCGAGCTGACGGAAGGCGCGGGTGTTCTCGCCGATCTTCTGCGTCGGGAAGTCCGCGAAGCAGATGGAGATGTCCATCGCGGTGATGACCAGCTCGACGATCTTCGAGAAGCGCTCGACGTCGAAGGACTGGTTGCCCTTGCCGTCGTCCTTCAGGAACTTCATCAGGTTCAGCGAGGCGAGGTTGCAGGACGTGTTGTCCAGGTGCATGTACTCGCTGCACGGGTTCGAGCCGTTGATGCGGCCGGACTCCGGGCACGTGTGCCAGTGGTTGATGGTGTCGTCGTACTGGATGCCCGGGTCGGCACAGGCCCAGGCGGCCTCGGCCATCTTGCGGAAGAGAGACTTGGCCTCGACCTCTTCGATGACCTCGCCGTCCATGCGGCCACGCAGGCCGAACTTCGAGCCGGACTCGACGGCCTTCATGAACTCGTCGTTCACGCGGACCGAGTTGTTGGCGTTCTGGTACTGGACGGACGTGATGTCGTCGCCGCCCAGGTCCATGTCGAAGCCCGCGTCGCGCAGCGCGCGGATCTTCTCCTCTTCCTTCACCTTGGTCTCGATGAAGCCCTCGATGTCGGGGTGGTCGACGTCGAGGATGACCATCTTGGCCGCGCGGCGCGTGGCGCCACCCGACTTGATCGTTCCTGCGGAGGCGTCGGCACCGCGCATGAAGGAGACGGGACCCGAGGCGTTGCCGCCGGAGGAGAGCAGCTCCTTGGAGGAGCGGATGCGGGAGAGGTTCAGGCCGGCGCCGGAGCCGCCCTTGAAGATCATGCCCTCTTCCTTGTACCAGTCGAGGATCGACTCCATGGAGTCGTCGACGGACAGGATGAAGCAGGCGGAGACCTGCTGGGGCTGAGGCGTGCCCACGTTGAACCACACCGGCGAGTTGAAGCTGAAGATCTGGTGCAGGAGGGCGTAGGCCAGCTCGTGCTCGAAGATCTCGGCGTCGGCGGGCGAGGCGAAGTACTTGTGGTCCTCGCCGGCCTTCCGGTACGTCTTCACGATGCGGTCGATGAGCTGCTTGAGGCTCACCTCTCGCTGCGGGGTGCCGACGGCGCCCCGGAAGTACTTACTGGTGACGATGTTGACCGCGTTCACCGACCAGAACTCGGGGAACTCGACGCCACGCTGCTCAAAGTTGACCGAGCCGTCGCGCCAGTTGGTCATGACGACGTCACGATGCGCCCATTCCACCTCGTCGTACGGGTGCACGCCGGGGGTGGTGTGGACGCGCTCGACACGCAGACCCTTGTTGGCCTTGGCTCCCTTGGCCCGGGAGCCTCGTGCCGGGCCGCTCGCCGTCTCTGTCATGCCGCCTCCCATATATCGGGCTAAAACGCCCTAAAGTGCCCGGATCTTCCCGCGCACGGTGTGTGTCTTGTGTTGCGGACGCCGCTCTTGCCGCCCGTAACAGGTCTTTGGGGTCGCCGCCGCCCGGCCCGTGGCCGTCAGTCGGCGGCGTGGGCGGGCACGGGGACTTCTACAGTCCCTCCGGGCCCGCACTCGCTCTGTGTGCGCTCTTCGCCCGCGCCGTCCGTTTCGGCGCCGGGCGCTTGTTCCCTCAGTTCCGCGATCGCCGACTCGAAGTCCTCCAGCGAGTCGAACGCCCGGTACACGGACGCGAACCGCAGGTAGGCGACGAGGTCCAGCTGCTGAAGCGGGCCGAGTATGGCCAGGCCCACGTCATGAGTGGTCAGTTCGGCGCTTCCGGTGGCGCGCACCGCCTCCTCGACCCGCTGGCCGAGCTGGGCGAGGGCGTCCTCGGTGACCGGACGCCCCTGGCACGCCTTGCGTACGCCATTGATGACCTTGGTGCGACTGAAGGGTTCGGTCACCCCGCTCCGCTTCACGACCATCAGTGAACACGTCTCCACCGTCGTGAAACGACGGGAGCAGTCCGGACACTGACGGCGCCGGCGGATCGACGTGCCGTCGTCGGTGGTGCGGCTGTCGACGACACGGCTGTCGGGATGCCTGCAGAAGGGGCAGTGCATGAACTCCCAACCCTCCTTCACGGCACGACTCGATAGCTCCGAGGGGCTGGATCACGCCTCTCGAAGCAGCCCCAAGCATAGGCGATGACCGGGACCGAGATGGACCGGGGACCACAACTTCTGGGCTGCGGATCTAATCCAACCACTACATCTGGGGTTCGGCCGCATTTTGAGCCCCAGAGCGTGTCGCGCGTGTCGCGCGCGGGAAACGCGCATCGCACAAGGGGCGGCGGGGCCGCGTGGCGCCGGTGTCCGCACCGGCACGACACGAGAAAGAACGAGGGCAGTGCCTGGTTGACGGGGAGGCGAGTGGCAGACTGGGGAACCCGCGGGCCGAACCTCGACTCCGACGCAGAAGCGTACCGGATTGAGCAGAATTGCCGCTCCGCTTCGAGGTTGCCATACACCCAGGTGCGTGATCACGACAAGCAATCGTCGGTTTTTCACTCGAACGTGTGTTTGGCGCAACCTTTCGAAAGGAACTACCGTTGGCTAGCTAGGGAGACATTCTCGAGAGGGGCCTACCGACGTGACCACGACCGCAGACAGTGCCACCATCACTGCCCAGGGCCGCGCCCAGGGCCGACTCGAGCCGGTGCATGCCATGAATGACACAGCCATGAGCCAGGAGGGCCCCAAGCCGGGGCGCTCCCTGCCCGGCCGACCCCCAGGGATCCGCGCGGACAGCTCGGGGCTCACGGATCGGCAGCGCCGCGTCATCGAGGTCATCCGGGACTCGGTGCAGCGTCGGGGGTACCCGCCGTCCATGCGGGAGATCGGCCAGGCGGTCGGCCTGTCCAGCACCTCGTCGGTCGCGCACCAGCTGATGGCACTCGAGCGCAAGGGCTTCCTGCGCCGTGACCCGCACCGCCCGCGCGCGTACGAGGTCCGTGGCTCGGACCAGCCCAGCGCGCAGCCCACGGACACCGCCGGAAAGCCCGCGGCTTCGTATGTGCCCCTGGTGGGTCGGATCGCCGCCGGTGGCCCGATCCTCGCCGAGGAATCGGTCGAGGACGTCTTCCCGCTGCCCCGGCAGCTCGTCGGTGACGGTGAGCTGTTCGTCCTGAAGGTCGTCGGCGACTCGATGATCGAGGCCGCGATCTGTGACGGGGACTGGGTCACGGTCCGCCGCCAGCCCGTCGCGGAGAACGGCGACATCGTCGCCGCGATGCTCGACGGCGAGGCTACGGTCAAGCGCTTCAAGCGGGAGGACGGCCATGTCTGGCTCCTGCCGCACAACTCCGCGTACCAGCCGATCCCCGGTGACGAGGCGACGATCCTCGGCAAGGTGGTAGCCGTTCTGCGGCGCGTCTGACGCACCTCCCTGACCGGGCCCCGGAACCAACTGCGCCGGTTCCGGGGCCCAGCGCTGTCCGCACCGGGCCACCGTCCGCGCCCTGACTACTCCTCGTCCACCGTCTTCGCTGCCGTAGCTGCATTCTCTGTCGTCGCTGCCTTCGCGGCCGCGTCGATCGACGAGAGTGAGCGCCGCACCTGGTTCCGGTCCGTCGTGAACCAGAAGTCCGGCATCGACGCCTTCAGATAGCTGCCGTAGCGCGCCGTCGCCAGACGGGGGTCCAGGACCGCGACCACGCCGCGATCGCCCGTCGCCCGGATGAGGCGGCCCGCGCCCTGCGCCATCAGCAGCGCCGAGTGCGTCGCGGCCACCGCCATGAACCCGTTGCCACCCGCGTCCTCGACCGCCTTCTGGCGCGCGCTCATCAGCGGGTCGTCCGGCCGCGGGAACGGGATCTTGTCCATCACGACCAGCTGACAGTTCGGGCCCGGCACGTCCACGCCCTGCCACAGCGACAGGGTGCCGAACAGACAGGTCTCCGGATCGGCCGCGAAGGCCTTGATCAGCTCACCCAGGGTGTCCTCGCCCTGCAACAGGATCGGGAACTCCGGAATCCGCGTGCGCAGTTCCTCGGCCGCCGCCTGGGCCGCCCGCATCGACGAGAAGAGGCCGAGCGTACGGCCGCCGGCCGCCTGGATCAGCTCGCTCAGCTCGTCCGTCATGTCCGTACGCGTGCCGTCACGCGTCGGCTTCGCCAGGTGCTTCGCGACGTAGAGGATGCCCTGCTTGCGGTAGTCGAACGGCGATCCGACGTCGACGCCCTTCCAGACCGGCAGGTCCTCGCCCTCGGTGCCTTCGGGGGCGAGGCCCATGGAGGCACCCACCCCGTTGAAGTCGCCGCCGAGCTTCAGTGTCGCCGAGGTCAGGACGACAGAGCGGTCGGTGAAGAGCTTCTCCCGCAGGAGACCGGACACCGACATGGGGGCGACGCGCAGGGAGGCGCCGAAGCGGTCGTGCCGCTCGTACCAGACGACGTCCCACTCCGAGCCGTTCGAAATCCGCTCCGCCACGTCGTGAATGTTCTCCACCGCGGCGAGGGCCTGCTTGCGGACGGCGTCCTCGTCCTGGACGGACTTGTCGCGCGTGTTCCCGAGTGCGGTGATCACCGTACGCGCGGCGTCCCGCAGGGCCATGAGCGCGTAGCCGAGGTCCTCTGGGACTTCCTCCAGGCGGCCGGGCAGGGCCAGCTCCATGACCCGCTCGAAGCCCTCGGAGGCGGTCTGGAGCTGGTCCGCCGCCTTCTCGTTGACGAGCTTCGCCGCGCGCTTCACCGCTCGGTTGACCTGGCCGGGCGTCAGCTCCCCCGTCGCCACCCCGGTCACCCGAGAGACCAGCTCGTGCGCCTCGTCCACGATCAGCACCTCGTGCTGCGGCAGGACCGGCGCGCCTTCGATGGCGTCGATCGCGAGCAGCGCGTGGTTGGTGACGATGACGTCGGCGAGCTTGGCGCGCTCCCGGGACATCTCGGCGAAGCATTCCTGGCCGTACGCGCACTTCGACGCGCCCAGGCACTCGCGCGAGGAGACCGAGACCTGTGCCCAGGCCTTGTCCGAGACGCCGGGTGTGAGATCGTCCCGGTCGCCCGTCTCCGTCTCGTCCGCCCAGTCGCGCATGCGCAGCAGGTCCTGGCCCAGCTTGCTGGTGGGCGCTGCCGCCTCGAACTGGTCGAAGAGGCCGCCTTCCTCTTCCTGCGGTACGCCCTCGTGGAGACGGTGCAGGCACAGATAGTTCGACCGGCCCTTGAGCATCGCGAAATTCGGGCGGCGCCGCAGCAGCGGGTGCAGCGACTCGACCGTGCGCGGCAGGTCCCGCTCGACGAGCTGGCGCTGCAACGCCAGCGTGGCGGTCGCCACGACGACGCGCTCCCCGTGGGCCAGGGCCGGCACGAGGTAGCCCAGCGACTTGCCTGTGCCGGTGCCCGCCTGGACGAGAAGATGGGAACCGTCGTCGATCGCCTCGGCGACGGTCTCGGCCATGGTGACCTGGCCAGGGCGCTCCGTGCCGCCGACAGCGGTGACGGCGGCGTGCAGGAGCTCGGGGAGTGAGGGCTTCGTCATAGCTCGACCACCCTAAACGGACCCACTGACAATCCGGCGATCACGGCTGATGCAGCGGATTGGCGACGGTGCCGTGCACGGCCGCGTGCGGGCGGTCGGCGCGGTCGCGGTAGCCGTCGAGATGCAGCCGGTTGCGGTTGAGGCACAGACGCTCGATCTCCGGGGTGAGCAGGTCGAACATCTCGTACCGCTCCTTGAGCTCCGGGAAGCGCGCGTGGTGGCGCAGGATCTCGGCGCGCACCAGGGACCAGAACTCGTTCTCGGGGAGCCCGAGTTGCTCCTCGTACAGAGGCGCCAGGTAGCGGAAGACGCCCACGAAGAGTCCCGAATGGATGAACTGGGTGAGGAACGCGGGGTCCTCGGTGAGCAGGACCTCGCGCACGTCGTCGGGCATGGAGTCGTGCTCGGGCAGCGTCTCCGAGCTGATGTTGACGTCGTCCACGAAGTCCTTGACCGCGAGCCGCACGGGCACGTCCTGGTCGTCGAAGACGACGATGGCGTTCTCTCCGTGTGGAGAGAAGACGGTTCCGTAGCGGTAGAGAAAGCGCAGCAGTGGGGGCAACAAGGCGGCGAAGAGCCTGCGGAGCCATGTCTTCGGTTCCAGGCCCGAGCGGGCGACTAGTTCCGCGACGAACGCGCGCCCTTCAGCGTCGATGTGCAACAAGGAGGCGAGCGTCCGGGCGCGCTCTCCAGGGGCGAGGTGCCGGGTGACGGGCTCGCGCCAGATCGCGCCCAGCAATTCCTTGTACTGGTAGGGGACTTCGTCGAGCCCGTCGTACAGGGGGTGTTCCACGGTCACGGATGCGACCTCGCCCAGCAGGACGACGCCGCATTCGTCGCGCAAGAAGGGGTCGGCGTCGCGCAGGGCGTGCACCCATGTGGTGACGGCGGGCGCTGCCCAGGTGCGCTCTGTCGGAAGCCCGCGCCACACAAGAGTGTTGAAGATGGAGAGCGGCAGCTTCACGGTGTGCCGGTCGGGGCGCGTCGTGTTCAGGAACGTACGGATGGACTGCTGCGGCAGACGCAGATCACCGTCCGTGGGCAGCGCCACGATGTCGTTCGTGGCGATGGACGGCGCGAAGAGTGGGAGCACGATGTCGTCCCACTGCCAGGGGTGCACCGGGAGATAGAGATACGCCGCCGGGTCCAGTCCGCGCGACCGGAGCGCCTGCGTGAACAACGCCCGGGTCGGTCCGTCGAGTTCGTGGTCATAGAGGGTGGCAGGGTCCTCCAGGCCCAGGACACCCCTGTAAGTGGCGAGGCCCGTGTGCACGGCGATCCACGGGAGACGGGTGGGACGGCGTGATTCCGGTGCCCAGCGGGAGGTGTCGGTCGCGGAGAAACCGAGACGCCCCTTGTTCAGTACGAGCCAGGGGTGGCCGGTCTGGTGGCCCTCGAGTTCGGCATATCCGAGGTCGGCCAGTTGTGACGCGGTGAGCGCCGTGTGGTCGAGGCGGGCGTCGGCGGCGAGGGTGACGGTGAGTTCGCGGATGAGGTGGCCGAGGGTGCTGCCGTCGAGGCCGAGTGTGTGCTTGGCACGGAGGAGGAAGGCGAGCGGGTCGGTGAGGGGCTCGCGTCCGCCTTCGGACGGGGGCGTTGTCGTTACCGCTGTCTCGGTCGGCTCGTGTTCCGCATTTCCGGTCGGCTCGAGTTCCGCATGTCCGGTCGGCCCGTCCTGGCCCGGCAGACCGGGTTCCCACTCCATGCTCGCCGGGTCGACCTGCCAACTGCCGTACGCGCCGCGGCGGGCGCGGAAGTGGAAGGTGCCGCCGGCCTCTTTCACGTGGGCGCCGGTCCCGGGCCCGTCGGCCCCATCGGTGAGCCCGCCGGAGAGAGGCAGGACGTAAGGGCGGGGGCCCGGGCCGGCCGGGGCGAGGGCCGTCGGCCGCAGGATGCCCTCGTAGGCGAACTCGCCGATCAGCTTGGCCAGCAGCCGGGCGCCCGCCCTGTCCCAGTTCCCGGACGTGAGCTCGGGCGGGTCGTACAGCTCGGTCGGCTCTTCGGAACTCGGGGCGACGGACGGATTCGGCACGGGGACTCCTCGGACGGGAACCGGATCGGGTCGAGGTTCGTTACAGAGAGTGACTGGCCTGGAGTACGGTGCGCAGGGCGCGGTCACGGACCATGAGCGCGGCCCGCTTGTCGGGGAGTTCCACCTCGGCGAAGAAGCGGAATCCCGCACCCAGGAAAGCGGAGACGGAGGGGGTGTTGCGAAGGTCGGGTTCCGCGATGACGCGCGCACAGCGCGGGCGATGATCAAGTACGAGGTCGGCGACGGCTTGGAGCAGCGTGGTGCCGAGTCCTCGTCCGCGGTCGGCGACGCCACCGATGAGGAGGTGGATTCCGGTGTCGTGCGGGCGGGCGGGGTAGTGGCGGGCCAGCGGGTCGAGATCGGCGCGGTAGATCTCCCAGTAGCTCATGGGCGCGCCGTCGAGGACGCCGAGGCAGGGCACGCTGCGTCCGTCGCCTGTGAGTTGGGGGCCGAGGTGGTCCGCGGTGACGGTGTCGGGTCCGGCGAGTTCCCAGAAGGCGGCCACGGCGGGGTCGTTCATCCAACGGCTGATGAGTGCCAGGTCTCGCTCGATGCGCACCGGGACGAGTTGGAAGACGCCTGAGGGAGTGGTGACCGGTCCCCACTCCCCCACGTCGTCCAGCAGGTCGTGCTCGGTCAGGGCCGTGGGGTCGGGAGCGAGGCGGTGCCCGCCGGTCTGCTCCGCGATGAGCGCGAGCAGTTCGTCGGGGAGGCGCAGGTCCAGGGTGTCCTGGAAGTCGGCGCTGTCCGCACCGTCGGCGCTCCGCGTGTGCTCCGCGTTCTCAGCGCTCTCCGTATCCTCCGCGGGCTCGGCGTGCCCGGCGTGCCCCGCGGGCTCGGCGTGCCCGGCGTGCCCGGCGTGGTCCGCGTGCCCGGCGGGCTCGGCCGGCTCGGCGTGCCCGGCGTGGTCCGCGTGCCCGGCGGGTTCGGCCGGCTCGGCGTGCTCGGCGCGCTCAGCTCCGTCCGCGTTCGGCGCGGGTGGAGCCGGAGCGTGGGCGGTGGTGGTGGGAGTGGTGTCGGCGTCGGTGGGAGGCACGGCGACGCTCCTCTCTCAGGTACGACGGGAATGAAAGGGGTTGGCGATGGTGACGTAGACGGACTGGGTGTCGACGGGGCCGACGAGTTCGTCGAGGCCGTGCAGCCGGGTGAGCATGTTGGCCTTGCAGCGCAGCGTGGGCGAGTCGAGCAGCAGGCTCGGCAGTGTGCTGCGCTGCCGGTTCGGCCCGGTGGCGGCTTCTCCGAGGAAGCGGCGGAACGCGGCGATCAACAGCTGTTCGTCGGCAAGCCGTTGGGAGCCGAAGGCTCCGATCAGGCCGAGGACGTTGTTGATGGCGAGGTAGTAGGCGAAGCGCTCGTCGGTGACGTCGTCGTCGACGAAGGTGTCGCTGTGCGTGCCGATACCGGGCAGTCGCCGGTCGAGTTCGGCGCGGCGGGACTCGCGGAAGTAGTAGCCCTGGTTGTCCCGGTAGCGCCCGCCGACGGGCCAGCCATCGGCGTCCAGGAGCACCAGGGTGTTCTGCTGGTGGGCCTCCAGGGCGATACCGGCTTCGCCGTCGAACCAGAGCACGGGTCGGACGACGTGTTCCAGGTACCGCAGGAACCACTCGGCGGACACGGCTCCGCGGGATCGCCCGGTGCGGGCCGCGAGGCGGGTCACGGTGTCGGCGAGGCGGGAGCTCATAGCCGGGTGACCGCTGCGGTCGGCCGGGACGGCTGGGTCGGCCGGGGCGGCCGTCGGCCTGGGCGAGACGAGGCCGGCGACGCATGCCGCGTCGTCGTGGGAGCGGAAGGGGTTGGTGCGGATCATCACGTCCACACCGGGCACGGGTACGCCGTCCGGGCCGTCGACGGCGAGCCAGGCCGGGTCGCGGACGACGTCGAACCCGGGGTGCGCGGCCTGCCACTGCGCGGCGAGACCGGTGCCGAGGAGCCGGTGGACCTCGACGCCCCGGTGGAGTTCCTTGCGGAGGTTCTCCCGGCGGGAGTTGGTGATGCGCAGGCCGAGGGAGAGCTTGAGCATGGCCGGCGCGCCGGGCCGGTACAGCGTGCGGACGGAGGAGGTGGGGAACCAGGGGTCGCCGTGCGGGCCCAGGTCGTGCAGCAGGCCGGCGTCCAGGAGGGCGGCGGTGGCGGGGCGCTCACGCAGTTCACGCAGCTGCCATGGGTGCATGGGCAGCGCGGCGTGCCCTGCGGGCAGGGGGAGCCCCGGGCCTGCCAGTTGGGAGGTGAGTTCGGCGGCGGTGCGGGCGCGGCCGTCGTCGGTCCAGGCCGAGTCGTGGGCGAGGACGTCCGGGGCCACGGCGATCCAGTGCAGGGGGAAGGAGCCGCGCAACTCCGGTGAGTAGCGGCCCGCTTCGGTGTCGGAGAGTCCTTCGCGGCTCTTCGGAGTCGGGTGCAGCGGGTGTCCGAGGAGCAGTGCCTGCTCCGCCGCGAGGAAGGGGTCTGCCTGGTCCGCGGGGCGGTGTCGGCGGTCCGCGATGAAGTCGGTGGTGCGACGCAGCGAATCGGCGACGCGGACCACCAGTTCACCGCTGTCGCCGTCGGCGGCGGGGGCTCCCGACGCCGGGCCGTCGGAGGAGGCAGGGGCGTCGGCTGCGCCGTGGGCCGATTCCCTGCTCAGGAGTGCGGCGAGGGCGACGGCGTCCACGCCGGGGGCGTGCGGCGGCGCGTTCTCCAGGCAGGGCAGGCCGAAGCGGTGCCAGCCGGAGGGCGACCAGTAGTGGACCGGGACGAGGAGGACGGTGCCGCTCGCGGGCAGCGGGATGCGAAGCGCGCCGAAGGAAGGAGGAGCGATGTTGTTCTCGCGCACCCAGCAACGCAACAGGTTCTCGACCGCTGCCACCTGGGCGGCAGTCGCGGGGTCCGGGTGTTCCAGGAGATCGACGACGGGAGTGCGGGGACGCTCGGTCTCCTGGCCGCCGCCCTGCTGCCGCGGGATCGCGTCGCGCTCCTGGGCGCGCGGGGTTTGCGTGTCACAGGATCCGCCGGCGGGGGGACGGGAACGGCCGTCGGATGCGGGTGTGGCGTTCAACTGGCTTCCTTGCGTGGGGTGGTGGGCTCCATGAGGCGGTGGTCCGGCCGGTCCGGCGTGTCACTGCCGTCGCTGGGGGTGGTGTGTCGTCGGGCGCTCCTGCGATTCGTGACGGCGCGTGCGGGCGACGGCCGCCAGGGCGTCGGCGAGCCGGTCCACGATGGCCGCGGCCTGCTCGTCGGTGATGGTGAGGGGCGGCAGCAGGCGTACGACGCTGGAACGACGGCCGCCGAGTTCGACGATCAGGCCGCGGTCGAGGCAGGCGTCGCGCACGGCCGCGGCGAGTCGGGGCGCGGCCGGGAGCGGGGTGGGCCCGGCGAGCAAGGGGTCGTCGTCGAGTTCCCCGGCGGCGGACGCGGGGACGCCGCTGTCCGGGTCGACGAGCTCCACGCCGATCATCAGGCCACGCCCGCGGACCTCGCCGACACAGGCGAACTCATCGGACAGAACCCGGAGTTGAGCGAGCATGCGGGCGCCGAGATCGGCGGCGCGCTCGGCGAGGGCGTTCTCCCGGACATACGAGAGGGTGGCGGCGCCCGCGGCCATGGCGAGCTGGTTGCCGCGGAACGTGCCGGCGTGGGCGCCCGGAGGCCAGACGTCGAGGTCGTCGCGGTAGACGATCACGGCGAGCGGCAGGCTGCCTCCGATGGCCTTGGACAGGACCATGACGTCGGGCACGACGCCGCTGTGTTCCACTGCCCAGAAGGCGCCGGTGCGGCCGACGCCGGTCTGTACCTCGTCGACGACGAGCGGGATCGAGCGGTGCTCGGTGACGGCACGCATCCGGCGCAGCCAGGCGTCGGGCGCGGGGATGACGCCGCCCTCCCCCTGCACCGGTTCGAGGATCATGCCCGCGGGTTGCGGCACTCCGGACTTGGTGTCGTCGAGGAGCGATTCGGTCCAGCGGGCGGCGAGTTCGGCGCCGCGCGGGCCTCCGACGCCGAAGGGGCACCGGTAGTCCTGCGGATACGGCAGGCGCGTGACGCGGACGTCCTGCGCCCCGCCGGACGCTTCGAGCGCCCCCGCGGTCATGCCGTGATAGGCGCCCGCGAAGGAGAGCAGGCCCGAGCGCCCGGTGGCGGTGCGGACCAGTTTCAGCGCGGCCTCGACGGCGTCGGTGCCCGCGGGACCGCAGAACTGGATGCGGGCCCGGTCCGCAAGTCCGGGCGGCAGCGTGCGGAACAGCTCGGTGGTGAACGCGTCCTTGACCGGAGTCGCCAGGTCGAGGACGTGCAGGGGCGCACCCGAGTCGAGCACTGTGCGGATGGCCTCCAGCACCACCGGATGGTTGTGGCCGAGCGCGAGGGTCCCCGCGCCGGACAGACAGTCCAGATAACGGCGGCCGTCGGCGCCCTCGATGGTGAGCCCACGGGCCCGTACCGGCACGATCGGCAGGGCGCGCGCGTAGGTGCGCGCCGCGGACTCCCGCGCGCACTGACGGCGCAGGATCCCCTCGTGCGCGCCGGCGTCCGGGGCAGGGGTCGTGTGTGTCCCCCCGCCATACGGGGCCGGCACCGCCAAGATCTCAGGATCGGTCACGGGCACAGGATCGGTCACCGCCACGGCTGTTGGTCCTCCTGCTGGATATACGGCCGAAAAGGCCCCTCGACTCACCGATCGGCGGGGCGAGTCGGCGCGCGCTGAACACCGGCTGCGGTTCCCCCGTACGTACCAACGACGGGACGGGCGGAGGAACACGGCTCGTACAGGACTGATGAGCAGACCTTTGCCAGGTGTCCGCGACGCCGGCGGGTCGGCGCAGCCGCCGCTCCCCCACCGTGAGTCAGAGGCGCGCCGCCCCGTCACGATCAGTACCGGCCGGAAGATCCCTCCGTGACGGAACCGTTGCTGTTCCGTCGGCCGTCCCCGATGGCACCGGCATAGGGTGGTGTGCCGTTCGGAGGCGAGGTTCCGCCTCCTCTGGACCGCACACGTACCGCTGGACCGCACACGTACGGCAGTTCAACTTTTTCGAAGCCCAGGGGGATTCACGACATGCGACCCATACGCCCGCAGTTCGCCGCGCGCCGCACTCGAGGCGCGCGAAGCAGAACATCCCCTGTGGCGGCGGCGGTCGCACTCGGTGCCGTGGTCGCTCTGACCGCCACGGCGTGCGGGCCGAGCGAGAACAACGCGAACGACAAGCCGACCGCCTCGGCGTCCGCGGGCGATGGCAAGTTCAAGATCCCGGACGACATCAAGGACCGGCTCAAGGAGCACGGGATCGACCCGGACAAGTGGAAGGACGGCGAGTGGAAGAACTGGGACAAGGACAAGTGGCTGCGTGAGGCGCAGGACTTCGTCAACCCGATCATCGACGGCCTGTGGGACTCCGGCCGGATGCGGGACGCCGACAAGCCCACCGGTGGCGAGGTCGACGAGAACGACCTCTCCGGCGACCAGGGTGTGACGGACCCGGAGCCGAGGCCGGTGGCGGCCGCCGGTGTGTCCACTCCGTACCACGCGAACGCCCCGTACGCGGGCAAGCTGTTCTTCGACGGCCCCAAGGGTTCGATGGTCTGCTCGGCGACCGTGGTCACCGATCCCGCGCATCCCGGCAGGTCCAACATGATCTGGACGGCGGGCCACTGCGTGCACGCGGGCAAGAACGGCGGCTGGTACCGCAACATCGCGTTCGTGCCCTCGTACAACGACAGCGGCAAGTCCGCGCAGGAGATGCAGAACGCGCCCCGGAGCGAGGTCGCGCCGTACGGCGTGTGGTGGGGTGACGCGGCGCTGACGTCCGACCAGTGGATCGCGCAGGGCGGCCCGAGCGGCGGGGCGGGCGCTTCGTACGACTTCGCCGTGATCCATCTGACGCCTGAGAAGGGCGGCACCACCAAGTCCCTTGAGGAGACAGTGGGTTCGGCGCTCCCGGTGAACTTCAACGCGCCGGCGGTGCCGAAGGTCTCGCAGCTGACCGCGAAGGGCTATCCGGCGGCGGCGCCGTTCGACGGGCAGCGGCTGTACCAGTGCGCGGACCGGCCGGGCCGTCTTTCGCTGAACGACACGGACCCGACGATGTACCGCATCGGCTGCACCATGACGGGCGGTTCGTCGGGCGGCGGCTGGGTCGGCCAGGGCGCCGACGGCAAGCCGGCCCTGGTGTCCAACACCTCGATCGGCCCGGTGACGGCGGGTTGGCTCGCGGGCCCGCGGCTCGGCAAGGAGGCCAAGGGGATCTACGACTCGGTGAGCAGGAAGTTCGCCGGGCAGTAGGCGCGGGCGGCCCGACCGGCCGAGCTCATGGCTGAGCCCCTCTCCGGTGGACCGGAGCGGGGCTCAGCCATGTTCGGTGATTCGGTACTACTTGGCCAGCCGTCAGCCCGCGACCGCCGCCGGAACGTACGGCGCGAACTCCGCCGCGAATTCCTCGTGGACGCGTGCCTTCAGAAGCGTGCCCTCCGGGGTGTGCTCCTCGGAGATCACTTCACCGTCGGCGTGCGCACGCGCGACCAGCTGGCCGTGCGTGTACGGCACGAGGGCCTCGATCTCGACCGCGGGGCGCGGCAGTTCGGCGTCGATGAGCTCGAGCAGCTCCTCGATGCCCTGGCCCGAGCGGGCCGAGACGGCGATCGCGCGCTTCTCCACGCGCAGCAGCCGCTGCAGCACCAACGGGTCCGCCGCGTCCGCCTTGTTGATCACCACGATCTCGGGCACGTCCGTCGCCCCGACGTCACGGATGACCTCGCGTACGGAGGCGAGCTGCTCCTCCGGCGCGGGGTGCGAACCGTCGACCACATGCAGGATCAGGTCGGAGTCACCGACCTCCTCCATGGTCGAGCGGAACGCCTCGACGAGGTGGTGCGGCAGGTGCCGTACGAAACCGACCGTGTCGGCCAGCGTGTACAGCCGCCCGCTCGGGGTCTCGGCCCGGCGCACGGTCGGGTCCAGAGTGGCGAACAGCGAGTTCTCCACCAGTACGCCCGCGCCGGTGAGTCGGTTGAGGAGCGAGGACTTGCCGGCGTTGGTGTATCCGGCGATGGCCACCGAGGGCACCTTGTGCCTGCGGCGCTCCTGGCGCTTGATGTCGCGGCCGGTCTTCATCTCCGCGATCTCACGGCGCATCTTCGCCATCTTCTCGCGGATCCGGCGCCGGTCCGTCTCGATCTTGGTCTCACCGGGACCACGGGTGGCCATACCGCCGCCCGAGGAGCCGGAGCCACCGCCACCCATCTGCCGGGACAGCGACTGACCCCAGCCGCGCAGCCGCGGCAGCATGTACTGCATCTGCGCGAGCGCGACCTGCGCCTTGCCCTCTCGGGACTTGGCGTGCTGGGCGAAGATGTCGAGGATCAGCGCGGTCCTGTCGACCACCTTGACCTTGACGACGTCCTCGAGGTGGATGAGCTGGCCGGGGCTGAGCTCACCGTCGCACACGACCGTGTCCGCTCCGGTCTCGAGCACGACGTCGCGCAGCTCCTGGGCCTTGCCGGAGCCGATGTACGTCGCCGCGTCCGGCTTGTCGCGGCGCTGGATCACGCCGTCGAGCACGAGCGCGCCCGCCGTCTCGGCGAGGGCGGCGAGCTCCGCGAGGGAGTTCTCCGCGTCGTGAACCGTTCCCGAAGTCCACACGCCGACGAGCACCACGCGCTCCAGGCGGAGCTGTCGGTACTCGACCTCGGTGACGTCCTCGAGCTCGGTGGAGAGGCCCGCGACGCGACGCAGCGCCGCACGCTCGGAGCGGTCGAACTGCTGACCGTCCCGGTCTCCGTCGATCTCGTGGCTCCAGGCGACGTCCTCTTCCATCAGGGCATCGGCCCGAAGGCTCTCGGTGTGGTTCTGCACCATGTTCTGCGCGTCCTGGGAAGGGGATGAAGAGGAGGTCATTGGGTCCTTACGTCTGTGGGATTCGGGATACGCGACGGGGGTCCCACCCGTCATCTCTGACAACGCTCGGCCTGCTCCGGGGATTCCCGCGAGCGCCGATCCGGTGGCCCGCGCCGTCGACGTCGACGATATTCGCACGGTACGGGCCGTCTCGTCATCTGGATTGTTTCCCCGTGTCAGTGCTTCGACACCGGGTCGGCCTTCCAGTCCGGATGACCCGGCATGGGCGGCGTCTTCTTGCCGTAGAGCCAGGCGTCGAAGAAGCCGCTCAGGTCGCGTCCCGACAGCCGCGAGGCGAGCTTCACGAAGTCGGCGGTCGTGGCGGTGGAGTCACGGTGCGTGGCCAGCCACGTGCGCTCCAGGCGCTGGAAGGTGTCCGCGCCGATCTCCTGGCGGAGGGCGTAGAGGACCAGGGCGCTGCCGTCGTAGACGACCGGCCGGAAGATGCTGATCTTGCCGCCCGTGGGCTTCTTGGGCGCGGCGGGCGGCCCGCCGTCGGCGCGCATGGTGTCGGACGCGCGGTAGGCGGCGCGCATCCGCTTCACCATGGACCGGTCCGCCTTCTCCTGGGCGTACAGGGACTCGTACCAGGTGGCGTGGCCCTCGTTGAGCCACAGGTCGGACCAGGTGCGCGGGCTGACGCTGTCACCGAACCACTGGTGTGCCAGTTCATGGACCATGATCGACTCGACGTACCACTTCGGGTACCCGGAGCCCGTGAACAGGTCTCTCTCGAAGAGAGAGAGCGTTTGCGTCTCGAGTTCGAAGCCGGTGGACGCGTGGGCGATCAGCAGGCCGTAGTTCTCGAAGGGGTAGTTGCCGACCTTCTTCTCCATCCAGGCGATCTGGCCCGGCGTCTTCTTGAGCCAGGGCTTCAGCGCCTTGGCGTCCTTGGCGGGCACGACATCGCGTACGGGAAGTCCGTCCGGGCCCTCCTGGTGCAGCACGGCGGAGCGGCCGATGGAGACCTGGGCCAGCTCCGTGGCCATCGGGTGGGCGGTGCGGTAGGCCCACTTCGTGGCGCCTCCTTGCCGCGTTGTCGCGACGGGGAGGCCGTTGGCGACCGCCGTGTATCCCTTGGGGGCGGTGATCCGGAAGGTGAAGTACGCCTTGTCGGAGGGGTGGTCGTTGGACGGGAAGACGCGGTGCGCGGCGTCGGCCTGGTTGGCCATCGCGAGCCCGTCCTTGGTGCGCACCCAGCCGACTTCCTTCTTGCCAGGCACGGGGTCGCTGGTGTGCCGCACGGTGATGTTCAGCGGTTGGCCGGGAGCCACGGCCGCGGCGGGCGTGACGACCAGGTCCTCGCCCGTGGTGGCGTAGTGCGCCCGCGCCCCGTTGACCGTCACCGAACGCACGGTGCCGTGCGAGAAGTCGAGGTTGATCCGGTCGAGCCGGGAGGTCGCCCGTGCGTCGATCTTGGTGACGGCGTCGAGGGGCTTGCTGTTGTCACCGTGGTACGTGAAGGAGATGTCGTAGTCGGTGACGTCGTAGCCGGGATTGCCAAGATGCGGGAAGAGCCGGTCGCCGATGCCGAGCGGCTCGGGGGGCGCGGCCGCGGCGACAAGGGCGAGCGAGGCGCCGGCGGCCAGAAGCGCGGCGACGCGGGGCGTTCGGGAGCTGAGCAGCATGAACTACGGCTATCAGCGCGCGCCCCGGCGCACGGTGCGGCACGCGCCGCACCACCCGAACGAGGGTTTCGGGTGGGCCTACAGGGCGCCCGCCGCCGCGTGCCGCGTGCGCCCCACGTCGTACACACCCGGCACGTTCCGCATCGCCCGCATGAGCCCCTGGAGGTGCGCGGCGTCCGGGAGTTGGAGCGTGTACGTGTGCCGGACGCGGCCCTGGTCGGGCGGGTCGACGGTCGCCGAGATGATGGCGACGCCCTCCAGCGCTATGGCCTCGGTCAGGTCGGCGAGCAGATGCGGGCGACTGAACGACTCGGCGATCAGGGTCACCCGGTACTCGGCCGCCTCCGCGTCCGCCCAGCGCACGCCCACTTCCGCGCGCCCCGCGTCCTTCATGCGCGCCACTCCGGAGCAGGAGACACGGTGCACGGTGACGACGCCGCCGCGCACGGCGAACCCGGTCACCTCGTCGGGCGGTACGGGTGTGCAGCAGCCCGCGAGGCGCACCGTGGCGCCCGGCTGGTCGACCACGGCGTTCGCCGCGGAGGGCCGCGCCGAGGGGCCGCTGTACGGGGCTCTGGGCGCCGAGGCGGGCGCGCTCGGGCCCTCCGGGTGGGTGGCCAGCCAGCGGCGGATGGCGATGCGGGCGGCGGGCGTACGGGCATGGTCGAGCCAGGCGACCGACGGCTCGGACGCGGCGCTGCCCTCCACGCCCGCCATGAGCAGCTGGACGGTGTCACCGTCGCCGAGGACCGTACTGAGCGTCGCCAGGCGGCCGTTGACCCGCGCGCCGATCACGGCGTGGGCGTCCTCGCCGTACTGCGCGTACGCGGCGTCGACGCAACTGGCGCCCGCGGGAAGGCCGATGGTGCCGCCGTCGGGCCGGAAGACGGCGATCTCGCGGTCCTGGGCGAGGTCCTCGCGCAGCGTCGACCAGAAGGTGTCGGTGTCAGGCGCGGACTGCTGCCATTCGAGCAGCCGGTTCAGCCAGCCGGGACGCGTGGGGTCGGAGCGCTCGCCCACGGTGTCGAGGTGCTCCTCGGCGGAGGGCGCGTACGGATTGCCGAGCGCCACGACGCCCGCCTCCGCCACCTTGTGCATCTGGTGCGTACGGATGAGGACTTCGGCGACCTCGCCGTCGGTGCGGGCGACCGCGGTGTGCAGCGATTGGTACAGGTTGAATTTCGGTACGGCGATGAAGTCCTTGAACTCCGAGACCACCGGCGTGAAACACGTGTGCAGTTCACCGAGGACGCCGTAACAGTCCGCGTCCTCGTTCACGAGGACAAGGAGGCGCCCGAAGTCCGCCCCGCGCAGCTCGCCGCGCTTGCGCCGCACCCGGTGGACGGACACGAAGTGCCGCGGCCTGATGAGGACTTCGGCGCTCAGGCCCGCCTCGCGCAGCACTGAGCGCAGCTCCGCCGCGAACCCCGCCAGGGAGTTCTCGGTGCGCTCGGCGTAGGCCGCCATGAGCTCGCGCGTCTGTCCGTACTCCTCGGGGCGCAGGATGGCGAACACGAGGTCCTCGAGTTCGGTCTTCAGTGCCTGCACGCCCAGCCGTTCGGCGAGCGGGATGAGGACGTCGCGGGTGACCTTGGCGATCCGTTCCTGCTTCTCCTGGCGCATGACGCCGAGGGTGCGCATGTTGTGCAGGCGGTCGGCGAGCTTGATCGACATGACGCGCACGTCGCTTCCGGTCGCGACCAGCATCTTGCGGAACGTCTCGGGTTCGGCCGCCGCCCCGTAGTCGACCTTCTCCAGCTTGGTCACACCGTCGACGAGATAGGCGACCTCCTCGCCGAACTCCTCGCGCACCTGGTCGAGCGTGACCTCGGTGTCCTCGACGGTGTCGTGCAGCAGGGAGGCGGTCAGCGTCGTGGTCTCCGCGCCCAGCTCGGCCAGGATCAGCGTCACCGCGAGCGGGTGTGTGATGTACGGCTCGCCGCTCTTGCGCATCTGGCCGCGGTGCGAGGACTCGGCCAGTACGTAGGCACGGTGCAGCGGTTCCAGAACGGCGTCGGGGTAGTGGGCCCGGTGGGCCTCCGCCACGTGCCCGATCGCGTCCGGGAGGCGGCCGCGCGCGGTGGGGCCGAGGAGCGCCGCGCGGCCGAGGCGGCGCAGGTCGATCCGGGGGCGGCCACGCCGACGGTGCGTTCCGGGCGTGATCGGTCCCGGGTTCGCGGGGTTGGTCGCCTCCGCACTCATGAGCACCTCCGGCTTTGTCGACCGGCGGCGGGCTGGCGGCGGCACCCGTCCGGACCGGTGCTTGATGCTACCGAGCCCATCACGTGGCGCAGTCCCGCTCTCGCCGAGCGTGAAACGGATCACCCATTCGAGCGAAGGTTCACTGGTTTACGGTTTCGACTGCCGCGAACCAGTCGGTGTCGAGCCGACCTTCCGCGACGATCACGGCGGGACCGGTCATCTCGATCTCGCCGTCCGCACGCTCGGTGATCGTCAGCCTGCCTCCGGGCAGATCGATCTCGTACGTCACAGGATCCCCGGTCACCGCAGGGTCCAGGCCGTCCCTGCGGGCGGCCGCGACGGCCACGGCGCAGGCGCCGGTGCCGCAGGAGCGGGTCTCGCCGGAGCCCCGCTCGTGCACGCGCATGGCGACGTGCCGCGGGCCGCGGTCGACGACGAACTCGACGTTCACACCCTCCGGGTACGCGTTCGCCGGCGCGAAGGGGGGCGGGTCGTACAGCGAACCCGCGTGCGCGAGGTCGGCCACGAAGGCGACCGCGTGCGGGTTCCCCATGTTCACGTTCGTCGCGGGCCAGGTCCGCTCGTCGACACTGACGGTGACGTCGCCCTCGGGGAGCGTCGCCCTGCCCATGCCGACCGTGATCAGGCCTTCCTTGTCGATGTGGACCGCCTTGACGCCGCCCCGGGTGGCCACGGCGAGGTCTCCCTCGCCGATGTGTCCCGCGTGCTGGAGGTAGCGGGCGAAGACCCGCACTCCATTGCCGCACATCTCGGCCACCGAGCCGTCGCCATTGCGGTAGTCCATGAACCACTCAGCCTCGTCCGCCATGTGCCGCGCCTCGGGGTGCGCGGCGGTGCGCACGACGTGGAGCACACCGTCGCCCCCGATGCCGGCCCGGCGGTCGCACAGTGCGGCGACGGCGGTCGGCGAGAGCGCGATGGCGTTCTCCGGGTCCGGGATGATCACGAAGTCGTTCTCGGTCCCGTGACCCTTGAGGAAAGTGCTCATTTCTCGATCGTACGAGATCGGTGCGACAACCTGGTCGGCGGAGTGCTGCCGGGGGTGCGCGGAGCGGTCAGCGCAGCCGTGCCACGCGCCACACGGCGAGCACCGCGACGGCCGCGACCACGACGACGTACGCGCCCACGACCCGCCAGTCCGGCCAGCGGCCCGAGCCGCGCGGCGGCAGTCCCGGCAGCGTGTAGCCCACCCGGCGGGCCGCCATCATGCCCCAGCCCGCGGCGCAGGAGCTGATCAGGAGGCCGAGCATCGCGACGACCGCGCCGCCGTCGCCGAACTCGAAGAACAGCGGGAAGGCGAACATCAGGGAGCCGATCGTGGCCAGCATCACGATGGGTGCCAGCTGCCAGATGCGGAGTCTGCGCTGCGGGCGCAGCTCGACCTCGACCTCTTGGCCCTCGTCCTGCGCGGCGAGTTCCTCCGCGGTCGGACCGTCGGCGATCACGCCGTCGGCGCTCGCCTCAGGACCATCGGTACTGAGCTGCTCTCCGCCTGGTGCGGTGTCACGAGGGCCGGCCTCCATCGCCACGCGCCCTCCCACTTCGGACTCCACTGGTCGATCGATGGTCGATGATGGCACGCTCCAAGAGGCCGGGATGACGGGCGGAGCGTCCCGATGCCATCACGTGATCAGGCTGTAACCGGTCGTTCGACCAACGACATTGCGCGAGCCGGGAGTTCCCCGCGTTCCGCCACGGCCCCACTGAGCCAATGCACCCGTGGGTCGCGCCGGAACCACGAGTCCTGACGGCGCGCGAAGCGCTTGGTGGCGCGGACGGTCTCCGCACGCGCCTCGTCCAGCGTGCACTCGCCGGCGAGCGCCGCGAGCACCTGCTGGTAGCCGAGGGCGCGCGATGCCGTACGTCCCTCGCGCAGCCCCTGGGCCTCCAGCGCGCGCACCTCGTCGACAAGGCCCGCGTCCCACATACGGTCCACGCGCGTGGCGATGCGTTCGTCGAGTTCGGGCCGCGCGACGTCCACGCCGATCTGGACGGTGTCGTAGACGGAGTCGTGTCCCGGCAGGTTGGCGGTGAACGGTTTGCCGGTGATCTCGATGACCTCGAGAGCGCGGACGATGCGTCGGCCGTTGCTCGGCAGGATCGCCGTGGCCGCCTCCGGGTCGGCGGCGGCGAGGCGCGCGTGCAGGGCGCCGGAGCCGCGCAACCGGAGTTCGTCCTCCAGGCGGGCACGGACCTCGGGGTCGGTGCCCGGGAACTCCATCTTGTCGACGGCGCCCCTCACGTAGAGCCCTGATCCGCCGACGAGGACGGGCCAGCGGCCCGCGGCGAGCAGCCGGTCGATCTCCGCGCGGGCGAGCCGCTGGTACTCGGCGACGCTGGCGGCCTCCGTGACGTCCCAGATGTCCAGGAGGTGGTGCGGCACCCCGTCGCGCTCCTCGGGCGTCAGCTTGGCGGTACCGATGTCCATCCCCCGGTACAGCTGCATGGAGTCGGCGTTGACCACCTCTCCACCGAGTTCCTTGGCGAGGAACACGCCTAGATCTGACTTTCCTGCCGCGGTCGGCCCGACGACGGCGATGACCCGCGGGGCGGGAGCTGCGCTACTCACCGCCCCAGTCTCGCAAACCCGGGCACCTGTTCACGAATGAGCTACGTGACGCCACAGGTCCGGGTTCGTTGCCTGTTGCGAGGTTCCAGCCGCCGGTTTCGAGAGCCGGCGCCCCGGTCGCCGCAATGGGACGCACCGGGTAGGGCGGGATTTCGCCCACACGAGTAACGTATGGAGTTGACATGGGCGTTTTTGCCAGGTTTCGCCGGAAGGCCAACGCTGCGGACGAGGCGTCAACCGCCGAGGCCCAGGCCGCCACTCTGACGGCCGCTCCGGAGGTGGCGGACGCCGAGGAGTCCACCGAGACCGCCGCGGCTCCCGACGCGGAGCAGGAGGCCACGGAGGCCGCTGCCGACGGCGACACGGCCGACGCCGCGGCCGCGGAGGGCGTGGAGATCCCGAAGCAGCAGTCCGCGAAGCAGGCGGCGGACAACGAGGCCGGTGAGGGCGCCCGCAAGTAGCTCCCGAGAGCTCGATGCGACGGAAGGTGGAGCCATGGGCATCCTGGACTCGTTGAAAGCCAAGTTCGGCCCCGCCAGGGCCAAGGTCTCCGACCTCGCGCAGCAGCACGGGGACAAGATCGACCAGGGCTTGGACAAGGCCGGCAAGTTGGTCGACGAAAAGACCAAGGGCAAGTACAGCGACAAGATCCAGATGGGCACGGACAAGGCGAAGGACGCCGTCGACCGGATGTCCGCGACGGACGGCAAGAACGCCGGGAACACCGAGGACACCGACGGCGGGAACACTCCGCCGTCGCCCCCTTCCACGGCATCGTGACCCCGCGCGCCCCACAGAACGGCGACGGCCGCGAACCCTTTGGGCTTCGCGGCCGTCGCCGTTGTGTGGGGGCGTGACGCTCTATGGCGTGATCCAAACGCAGACCCTAGGTCCAGGACGCCACGAAGTAGCCCACTCCGTAGGGCGCGTCCTCGTACAGGAGGCGGCCCGTGCCGTCCCGCTTGTCCCAGGCGGCGCTGAGGAGCCGCCACGGGGCGCGTCCGGAGATCTTCAGTTCGCGGGCGAGGTCGGCGTCGAGGTTCGCGAGCGTGCCGTCGGCGTCGAGGTCGCGCAGTGCCGCGGCGATGGCGGCGTCCACGCCCTCCGCGCGCTCGTCCAGGTAGCCGGGGGCCTTCAGCGTGCGGCAGGCCGTGCCGTCGCCCATGACGAGGAACGCGACGCGCTTCGCGCCGCTGTCGCCCTCAGCGAGGCGGTACGCATCGTCGGCGTGGGCGGAGGCCGAGCCGTCGCCCGCCACCTCGTAGCCGCGCGCCTCACCGGTCCATCCCGCGCGCGTGAGCAGCCACGCGCCTACGGAGAGGGACGGCGGGAGCGTCGGCTCGACGGCGTCGGACGGCGCCGCGCCCAGGTGCACATCGAGGTCGACGCCGAAGGGGCGGAAGGAGCCGCGGGCACCCGGTTCGTGGATGCCCGTGCGCGGGCCCTCGCCGATGACCCACACCACGTCGGGCTCCGCCGCGAGCAGCGCCGCGATCGCCTCGTCGCAGGCCGCGCGCGCGGCGTCCAGTTCCGGTGCCGCGCCCGCGGCGACGTCGGGCACGAGCAGGGGCGGGCACGGGCAGGCGGCAGCGGCGACAAGCATGATCAGCAGCCTACTGCGAGCCCTACGCGCGCGTGGGCGGGGCCGGTCAGTCGACGGCGCAGCCCCCGGTCATCGCGGGCAGCGGCTCGGGAACGCCGATCTGCGGGAGGCCGAGCAGTACGCCCTGCTTCTTGTCCTGCTCCTCCTGGTTGCGCTTCTCCCACGCGTCGCCCGCGCGCGTGCGGCGCACGTCCAGGACGTCGCCCTCGGCGAGCAGGTGGTGCGGGGCGGCGTACGTGATCTCGACGGTCACGACGTCACCGGGGCGCACCTCGGCCTCGGGCTTGGTGAAGTGGACGAGGCGGTTGTCGGGGGCGCGGCCGGAGAGGCGGTGGGTGGAGCCGTCCTTGCGGCCCTCGCCCTCGGCGACCATGAGCTCCAGGGTGCGGCCGACCTGCTTCTTGTTCTCCTCCCAGGAGATCTCCTCCTGGAGTGCGACCAGGCGCATGTAGCGGTCCTGGACGACCTCCTTGGGGATCTGCCCCTCCATGGTCGCCGCCGGCGTTCCGGGGCGCTTCGAGTACTGGAAGGTGAAGGCCGCCGAGAAGCGGGCCTCACGCACGACGTGCATGGTCTGCTCGAAGTCCTCCTCGGTCTCGCCGGGGAAGCCCACGATGATGTCGGTGGTGATGGCGGCGTGCGGGATGGCCGCCCGGACCTTCTCGATGATGCCCAGGAAGCGCTCCTGGCGGTACGAGCGGCGCATCGCCTTGAGGATCGGGTCCGAGCCGGACTGCAGGGGCATGTGAAGCTGCGGCATGACGTTCGGCGTCTCGGCCATGGCGGCGATCACGTCGTCCGTGAAGTCGCGCGGGTGCGGGGACGTGAAGCGCACGCGCTCCAGGCCTTCGATGCCGCCACAGGCGCGCAGCAGCTTGCTGAAGGCCTCACGGTCGCCGATGTCGCTCCCGTAGGCGTTCACGTTCTGACCGAGCAGCGTGATCTCGGAGACGCCCTCGGCGACCAGGGCCTCGATCTCCGCGAGGATGTCGCCGGTCCTGCGGTCCTTCTCCTTGCCGCGCAGCGCCGGGACGATGCAGAAGGTGCAGGTGTTGTTGCAGCCGACCGAGATCGACACCCAGGCCGCGTACGCGCTCTCGCGGCGGGTGGGCAGCGTGGAGGGGAACGCCTCCAGGGACTCGGCGATCTCGACCTGCGCCTCCTCCTGGACGCGGGCGCGCTCCAGGAGGACGGGCAGCTTGCCGATGTTGTGCGTGCCGAAGACGACGTCCACCCAGGGCGCCTTCTTCACGATGGTGTCGCGGTCCTTCTGGGCGAGACAGCCGCCGACGGCGATCTGCATGCCCGGACGGGACACCTTCCTGGGGGCGAGCCGCCCGAGGTTGCCGTAGAGCTTGTTGTCAGCGTTCTCCCGCACCGCGCACGTGTTGAAGACCACGACGTCGGCGTCGCCGTCGGAGCCCTCAGGGGCGCGCACATAACCGGCGCCCTCCAGGAGACCCGACAGGCGCTCGGAGTCGTGGACGTTCATCTGGCACCCGTAGGTGCGTACTTCGTATGTCTTCGGGGAGTCGGGTGAACGGTCGTCCACGGCCGGACGCGGGTCGCTGCTGCTCATAACAACAAGGGTATGGGGTTCCCGGAGTGGTTCTGTGGCGCCGTCCCCGGCGACCCGGCGCTGCGGCAACGACGTCACCGAACGTGACCACAAGGGGACGTTCCGAACCTGGCCACCGCGCGCCCCCAGCTGGCAGGATCACGCCATGCCACAGCCGTTCCTCCGCGTGACCCGCCGCAGGGCCCTCATGGGTTCCGCCGCCGGACTCGTGGTGTTCGGCCTGCTGTTGTGGTGGCTGCTGCCGCTGGGCGAACAGTCGCCCAAGGGCCAGGTGACCTTCAGCACCGGCGCGCGCACAGGCGTGTACGAGCGCTACGGCAAGCTCCTCAAGCGTGCCGTGGACCGCGACCTGCCCGACCTGGGGGTCACGCTCACCGGCAGCCAGGGCTCCTGGGAGAACGTGCAGCGCGTGGCCACCGGGAAGGCCGACTTCACCATCGCCGCGGCGGACGCGGTCGCCAAGTACCAGTCCGAGGGCCGGGCCGGCGCGGACCGCCTGCGCGGCTGCGCCCGCCTCTACGACGACTACATGCAGCTCGTCGTGAAGCGGTCCTCGTCCGTGCGGAAGGTCGCCGACCTGCGCGGCATGAAGGTGGCGGTGGGAGGCCGGAGTTCGGGGGTGCGGCTGATCGCCGAGCAGATCCTCAAGGCGGCCGGGCTCGACGTCCACAAGGACGTCACCGAGGTGGGCATCGGCATAGACGCCATGCCGCGCGCCCTGGAGTCCGGTGAGATCGACGCGTTCTTCTGGTCCGGGGGCCTGCCCACCAACCACGTACGGGACTTGTCCGAGGACGCCCCGATCCGGCTCGTCGAACTCGGTTCGCTGGTCGACAAGTTGCACGCCATGGGCGGCTACTCGCGCTACTACCGGGCCGCCGTGATGCCCGCCGACGCCTACCCGGCGGCCCAACAGGGCGAGCCCGTCAACACGTTGGCGGTGGCGAACCTGCTGGTGACGACCGACCGGGTCGATCCTGAGCTGACCGAGGCGCTCACCCGTACCGTCATCGACAGCCGCGACCACATCGGGACGAAGGTGCACGCGGCCCAGCTCGTCGACCTCAGAACGGCCGTCTACACGGACCCGCTCACCCTCCACGAGGGCGCGCGCCGCTACTACCGCTCGGTCAAGCCCTGAGCGGTCGTCTCCCGGCCCGAACCGCGCTCCGCGCGGCTCGCCTCGCCACGGGCCTCCGCGACCTCCTGGACCGGCACCGGAGCCGTCCTGGGCACCCTCAGCGTCACCTCCAGGCCGTGCGGTTCCCGCCTCTCGTACCCGAGGGAGCCGCCGCCCGCCGTCAGCAGCGCCCGCGAGATGGACAGGCCGAGGCCCGAGCCCTTGATGTTCTGGTGTCGGCCGCTGCGCCAGAACCGGTCGCCGATCCGCGCGAGCTCCTCTTCGCTCAGGCCCGGCCCGCCGTCGGCGACCTCGATCACCGTCGCGTCGCCCGTCGCCCTGGCCGTGACCGTCACCCGCTCGCCCTCGGGCGTGAACTTCAGGGCGTTGTCGACCACGGCGTCCAGGGCGCTGGACAGCGCGACCGGATCGGCCCAGCCCGTCACCGCGGGGCAGTCGGCCACGAGTCGTACGCCCTTCTCGTCCGCCAGCGGGCGCCAGGCCTCCACCCGCTCGGCGGCCAGCTCGCCGATGTCGGTGAGCTGAAGATCCGCGGCGGCGTGCTCGGCCAGGGCCAGGTCGAGCAGGTCGTCGAGGACCCGGCCGAGGCGCTTGCCCTCGGCCTTCACGGACGCGATCTCCTCGTTCCCCTCCGGTAGTTCGAGTGCCAGTACGTCGATGCGCAGGAGCAGGGCGGCGAGCGGGTTGCGCAGTTGGTGCGAGGCGTCGGCGACGAAGGCGCGCTGCTGCTCGAGCACGTCCTCGACGTTGTCCGCCATCTCGTTGAACGCGTGGGACAGGCGCCGGAGTTCCGGCGGCCCGCCGGCGGCCGCGACCCGCGACTTCAGTCGCCCTGTGGCGATGTCATGGGTCGTCGCGTCCAGGACCCGTACGGGCCGGAGCACCCACCCGGTCAGCCGCAGCGCGGCGCCCACGGCGAGCAGCATCGCGGCCACTTCACCGGCGCCGATGACCAGCCAGCCGCGCAGTGTCTTGCTGCGCATCGCGCCGGTCGGCGACTCGGTGACCACGACCGCGACGACGTCACCGTCCCGGATGACTGGCGACGCGACCACGAGCCGGCCCCGCTGCCACGGCCACACCTGCGGCGGATCGTGGCTGCCGCGCGAGTACAGCGCCTCGTCGAACGCGGCACGCAGCACACCGTCGGAGCCCGGCGGCGGCACCCGGAAATCGTCGGGCGCGCGCCCCATGGGCTGCTCGTCCCGGTAGAAGACGCCCGCCTTTATGCCGTACACGTCGTGGTAGCGGGCGAGTTCGGTGCGCAACGTCTGCTGCCGCTCGTCGCTCACCAGTTTCTCGCCCCTGGCCGCCTTGTCCGGGCGCGTGGCCACGAACTGCGCGAGGGAAGCGAACCGCGCGGTGTCGTCGATGCGGTCGACGACCACCTTCTGCTGCTGGGCGGAGGCCACGCTCACGGCCAGCGGAAAGCCGAGTGCGAGCAGCACGCCCGCCATGAGGACGATGAGCAGGGGAAGCA
This sequence comes from Streptomyces fractus, assembly GCF_049844455.1. Taxonomy (NCBI): domain Bacteria; kingdom Bacillati; phylum Actinomycetota; class Actinomycetes; order Kitasatosporales; family Streptomycetaceae; genus Streptomyces; species Streptomyces fractus. The sequence goes on from NZ_JBMYHI010000002.1 coordinate 2,816,313, forward strand.
GGCGGGCACGCACGCCAGGACTCTACGGCTTCTGTTACGCGGCCGGGGCGACGAGCCGGTAACCGACTCCCCGCACGGTCTCGATGAGCGTGGGCATGTGCAGCTTGGAGCGCAGCGAGGCGACATGCACCTCCAGGGTGCGCCCCGTACCTTCCCAACTGGTCCGCCACACCTCGCTGATGATCTGCTCCCTACGGAAGACGACACCCGGACGCTGCGCCAGGAGGGCGAGCAAGTCGAACTCCTTGCGGGTGAGTTGGACCGCCTGTCCCGCGACGGCGACCTTACGGGTGGGCAGGTCGATGCTGACGTCCCCGAACCGCACCTCGTGGTCGACGGTGGCGGCAGGTTCTTCGTGCACCGTGCGGCGGCTCACCGCGTGGATGCGGGCGAGCAGCTCCCCTATGTCGTACGGCTTCACCACGTAGTCGTCCGCGCCGAGATTGAGTCCATGGATGCGCGACCGTACGTCCGCGCGCGCGGTCACCATGATCACGGGCGTCGTGGTGCGCTTGCGGATCCTGCCGCACACCTCGTAGCCGTCCAGGTCGGGCAGGCCCAGGTCGAGCAGCACGACACCGAAGGCGTCCGCCTCGGGGACCAGCGCCTGGAGGGCCTCCTCGCCGCTACGCGCGTGCCGCACCTCGAAGCCGTGCCGGGACAGGACCGCCGAAAGGGCTCCGGCCACGTGGTCGTCGTCCTCGACGAGAAGCAGTCTCATTACGCCCCCTCACCTCTCCCGCGCGGTTCATCAAGGCATCCGCTCCGAAGGGCATCCACTCCGAAAAGTAAGGACGCCGTCAAGAGTCTTCCGGTTACGGCCGTGTTCCGTTACGCAGCCGGTATGAGCGCCCCGCACCCCCTTCACGCATAGTGTCCGGTTGCGACCGGATCGTTATCCTCAATTTCCCCTCAGATGTAATGACGCTGGTCGTACGGGGTTACTACTGTCCTCCCAACCGAGGAGGACGGAGCAAGACCCCGATGACCGAAGTTTCGGTGACCAAGGACGCCACTCCCCCTGCGGGCGACGCGCTGGTCGCACTGAGCCGAGTCAACAAGCACTTCGGCGCGTTGCACGTGCTCCAGGACATCGACCTGACCATCGCGCGAGGCGAGGTCGTCGTCGTCATCGGCCCGTCGGGCTCGGGCAAGTCGACGCTGTGCCGCACGATCAACCGCCTGGAGACCGTCGATTCCGGCGACATCACGATCGACGGCAAGCCGCTGCCCCAGGAGGGCAAGGAACTGGCCCGCCTGCGCGCGGACGTGGGGATGGTCTTCCAGTCCTTCAACCTCTTCGCGCACAAGACGGTGCTGGAGAACGTGACGCTGGGGCAGGTCAAGGTCCGCAAGACGGACAAGAAGGCGGCCGACGACAAGGCGCGCGCGCTCCTCGACCGGGTCGGTGTCGCCGCGCAGGCGGACAAGTACCCCGCGCAGCTCTCCGGCGGCCAGCAGCAACGCGTCGCCATCGCACGGGCATTGGCGATGGACCCGAAGGTGATGCTCTTCGACGAGCCGACGTCGGCGCTCGACCCGGAGATGATCAACGAGGTCCTGGAAGTGATGCAGCAGCTCGCCAGGGACGGCATGACGATGGTGGTGGTCACGCACGAGATGGGCTTCGCCCGCTCCGCGGCCAATCGCGTCGTCTTCATGGCGGACGGCCGGATCGTCGAGGAGGCCGTCCCCGACCAGTTCTTCAGCAATCCGCGCAGCGACCGGGCCAAGGACTTCCTGTCGAAGATCCTGCACCACTAGACGCGCGCCTCGCGCGGGGGCGCAACTGGCTCCCCACGCGCGCGTGTTGCCTTTTCCCTACTGCCGAATCTGCCGACACGAAGGATGTTCACCATGAAGCTCCGTAAGTCCGCCGCAGCGGCCGCCGCCGTCGCCGCGCTCGCGCTGACCGCCACCGCCTGTGGCGGTGAGTCCGGCAACGCCGGCGACAAGCCCGCCGGGGCCTCGGGTGGCAAGAACCAGCCGAAGCTGCCCACGTACGCGGTGAAGAGCGATGTGAAGGTCGACTCCGCGACGCTGAAGAAGGCCCAGAAGGCCGGCAAGATCGTCATTGGCTCCAAGGACGACCAGCCGTACCTGGGCTTCCAGGACTCCGGCGGCAAGCGCTCCGGCTTCGACATCGAGATCGCCAAGATGGTCGCCGCCGACCTCGGCTTCAAGGCCGACCAGATCACGTTCAAGACGATCGACTCCGGCGTCCGCGAGACCACCATCTCCAAGGGCGATGTCGACCTCTACGTAGGCACGTACACGATCAACGACGAGCGCAAGAAGCAGGTCGGCTTCGCGGGCCCGTACCTGATGGCCGGCGCCGACCTCCTGATCCGCAAGGACGAGAAGGGAATCACGGGCCCGACGTCTCTGAAGGGCAAGAAGGTCTGCTCCATCAAGGGCTCGACCCCGCTGCAGGAGATCAAGAAGCCCAAGTACGGCGCGGAGACCGTCGAGTTGGCGAAGTACTCGGAGTGTGTGCAGCAGCTGCTCAACAACGAGGTCGACGCCGTCACCACCGACGACGCGATCCTGAAGGGCTACGCCGCGCAGAACCCGAAGAAGCTGAAGGTCGTCGGCAAGCCCTTCACCAAGGAGCCCTACGGCGTCGGCATGGGCAAGGACGACAAGGCCCTGCGCGACGCGGTCGCCGACGCCCTGGAGGCGCACGAGAAAAACGGCGACTACAAGAAGGCCTACGACGCGACGCTGGGCCTCTCGGGTTCCGCGTACGTCGAGCCGCCGGCCCTGGAGCGCTACTGAGCGTTCAGTGTCGCTGAGCGTCCAGCCGCCTGTCTCTCGCAGGCAGTGAGTTGACCGCTTCCCCGTACGCCGCCACACCGGGCACGACGTCCGTGACGGCGTACGGGGCGCGGCTCCCCCTGCCCGACCGCTGCCGCCACACGAGGAACTCCCCGTGAATGTACTGCTCGACCACCTTTCGGAATTCCGCGAGGGATTCCTCGGCACCATAGGCCTGACCCTGGCCAGCGGCCTCGTCGCGATGCTGCTCGGCACGATCCTCGCCGGTTTCCGGGTCTCGCCCGTACCGCCCCTGCGGTACTTCGGCACCGCCTGGGTCACGCTGTTCCGCAACACTCCGCTGACGCTGCTGTTCCTCGTCATCTGGTTCGCGGTGCCCCAGGTCCTCGACTTCGGGTTCAGCCCGTGGGTCAAGGCCCTGATCGTGCTGAGCTGCTACACCTCGTCGTTCGTCTGCGAGGCGGTGCGCTCCGGCATCAGCACCGTGCCGCTCGGGCAGGCAGAGGCGGCGCGCTCGATCGGCATGTCGTTCTTCCAGACGCTCGGCCTGATCATCCTGCCGCAGGCGGTGCGCACCGTGCTGCCGCCGCTGAGCTCCATCTTCATCGCGCTGACCAAGAACTCGGCCATCGCGGGCGCCTTCAGCGTCACCGAACTGTTCGGCTGGCAGAAGCTGTTGAGCGACCAGGGGTACCCGATCGCCTGGGTCTTCCTGTGGGTGGCGCTCGGCTACCTTGTCATCACCTTCGCCATCAGCATCTTGTTCCGGGTGCTCGAGAGGACCCTGGAGGTCGCCCGATGAGTGCCAGCGTTCTCTACGACGCCCCGGGCCCCAAGGCCCGTACGCGCAACCGGATCTACACCGTCGTCGGTACGCTCGCGGTCGTCGGCCTCATCGTCTTCGTGGTCGCGCAGCTCGCGTCCAAGGACCAGTTCGCCGCCGCCAAGTGGGACATCTTCAACTACGCCAACGTCCGCGTGGCGATCCGCGACGGCATCGTGACCACCTTGAAGGTCTTCGCCGCCGCGGGTGCGCTCTCGCTGGTGTTCGGCGTCGTCCTGGCGGTGGCCCGCTACTCGGAGCACCGGCCGATCCGCTGGTTCGCCACGGGCTTCATCGAGCTGTTCCGCGCCATCCCGCTGCTGATCACCATTTACGCCCTGTGGGTTCTTTTCCTCACCTACAAGAGCGACCTGGGCGTCATCGGCGAGAACAACGCCTTCTGGGCTCTGGTGATCGGCCTGACGGTCTACAACAGCTCGGTTCAGGCAGAGGTGTTGCGGGCCGGCTTCCAGGCCGTACCGCGCGGCCAGGTCGAGGCGGCGTACGCGCTGGGTCTGCGCAAGTATCAAGTGATGACCATGCTCCTGCTGCCGCAGGCGGTCCGCTCGATGCTGCCGACGATTATCAGCCAGCTGGTGGTCACCCTCAAGGACACCTCGCTCGGCTACATCATCACGTACGCGGAGCTCCTGTACGCGGCCCGCAAGCTGGCCAACAACACGCTGGTCGGCGGCGAATACCCGTACGTTCCGGTACTCGTCGTGACCGGCGCGATCTACGTCCTGATGTGTCTGGCCCTGTCCGGCCTCGCCAACTGGATCGAGCGGCGCGGCCGCCGCGCCAAGACCGGCATCAAGGTGGCCGCTGCCGCCGAACCCGTCGCCGAGGGCGGTCTGATGGACTCCGTGGACCTGCCCGGCGGGGCCGGCCACGGCGCGGCCGGTTCCGAGGCCGCCGCCGAGCGGCCGCGGAACGATGACCGATCCGAAGGACCCGGTTCGCCAAGGAGTTGACCCGCACCCCGCGCGCGGGGCCTGAGCTGCACGGCGGCAGTGGCGTGATCGCCACTGCCGCCGTCACTTGACGCAAGCACCGGCAATGGGTTGCATACGCTCTGTGAACGCGCACCCCGCTCCAACTGCCCGCCCTTGCACGTCCAGTACGCCGCCCGTGCCCTGGTACGGGACACTTCCCGGCGGGTTTCTCGGGGCGGGAGGGGCCGCGCCGTGGACCCGGTGATCGTCGTCGGTGCGGGTCCCGTCGGACTCGCGCTGTCCCTCTCCCTCGCGCGGCACGGCGTACCCTCCGTGGTCCTCGACGAGGGCCCCGGCAAGGACGAACAGCGGCCCGCCCGCACGGTGGTGCTGCGCGAGGACACCGCGGCGCTGGCCGAGCGGCTCGCGGGTACGTCGTTCGAGGGGATCGGCGCCCGCTGGACCGGCTGGCGCTCCATGCGCCGCAAGCAATTGATGGGTGTGCTCACCTTCGGTGAGCGAAGCGCGGAGGGTGAGCCGGGTGCGTCAGGTGGACCGGGGTCACCCGGTGGGCCGGTGTCGCAGGGGGCACCGGGTTCACATGCTTCTCCCGGTTCTCCTGGTTCTCCCGGCCAGTCGCTGCCCGCGCCGCTGCACATCGCCCAGCACGATCTGACCGACGCTTTGCGCCGGGCCGTTGACGCCGAGCGGCTCATCAAGGTCGCCGTCGACAGCCGTCTCGACTCGCTCGAGGAGGAGAAGACGGGCCTGACCGCGCACACCCGCGGCCCCAAGGGCACGTGGTGGCGCGGAAGTTACCTCGTGGGCTGCGACGGTCCTCGCTCCACGGTCCGCAAGCTCCTCGACATCCGCTTCCCCGGCCGCACCGCCGTCGAACGGCACGCGGTCGCCGCGCTGCGCGCGGAACTTCCGTGGCCCGGTCAGGCGTTGCTCCATCGGAACCCTCCGTGGCGGGCCTCGGGCCGCTCGGGCTCGGAGGTCGTCGGCCGCCCCCTGGCCGACGGCGTCTGGCGCTTGGACTGGCTGCTGCCGCCCCGCAGCGACCTGGTCACCCCGGATGTCCTCGTGACCCGCATCCGGGAGACCCTCGCGGGCTGGTGCGGAGGGTCCACCCCGCCGTACGAACTGCTCGACACCGGAGTCCATACGGTCCACCACCGGCTCGCCCGCCGCTGGCGGGTCGGCCGCGTCTTCCTCGCGGGGGACGCGGCGCACCTGCTGGGCGCGCTCGGCACACAGGGCCTGGACGAGGGACTGCGCGACGCCGACAACCTCGCCTGGAAGCTGGCCCTCGCCTGGCACGACGGGGCGCACTCGGCCGCCGACGCGCTGCTCGACAGCTATCAGGCCGAGCGCCGTGCCGTGGTGGCCGGGCGGCTGCGCGCCGCGGACCAGGCGCTGCCGATACTGCGCGGTGGCGGCGGGCTGCGGGCGTACGTCCCGGGTGCCGCGCGCGGGCACGACGCGCTGCTCACGGACGGTCACCTGGGGCACGGGCCGCTCGGTGCGCCGGGGGCGTACTCCGACTCGCCGCTCGCGCCTGCGCGCTCCGAGTCGCAGGTGGAGGTCGGCACGGCACCTGGCGCGCCGATCGCCGATGTCGAAGTGACCGCGCCCGACGGCTCGTTCGTACGCCTGCGGGACCGGCTCGGTCGCGGGCCGCTGCTCGTCGTCCTCGTCGCCCCCGGGACCGGGGTGTGGGAGCGCAAGCACTGGATGTCGGCGGGTCTGATGCCACGGCTCGCGGCGGCCGTCGCGGCGCTCCCCCACGAGGCCGAGCTGCTTGTCGCGGAGCGTTACCCACAGGCCCCGGCGCACACGGTGCTGCTGATCCGGCCCGACGGCCATCTCGTCACGGCCCTGAGCGGCGTACGTCCGGCGGAGCTCTACGAGGCGGCGCGCACGGCCCTCGGCCGGCCTGCGGAGGAGAAGGGTCCGGTGAAGAGCGGCGCCGGCCGCTGAGCCGCTCGCCGGCCTGTCGGTGCGTTGACCTGTCGGTGAGTTGACCGTCTCCTGCCCTCATGGTGTACTCCGGAGCGTGACGGTCGACACCGATGTACGCCTGTGGCGGAGGGTCCATATGGACCTCATCCGCTACGCGGGCTGCGTGTGTCACCCCTCCTGCTGAATTCGCATCCCTTCCTTTCACGCGCCCACGCCGTCCGGCGTTTGGCGGCGCGTGCTGCTCGCGAACTCCCAGGACGGTACCGGTGTCCAGTTTCACGCAATCCGCTCCCGCGCAATCCGCTGCGCGTTCCCGTACGGCTCCTTCGCGTACGGCTCCTTCTCGTACGCCGTCGGCCGCGCCCACGCAGGCCGACCTCCTCGCATTCGTCCGTCGCGTCGCCCAGGACCGCGACCTGATCGCCTCGCTGCCGCTCGATCCGGAGGGCCGTACGTGGGTGCGGCTCGAAGGGCCCGACGGCAGTGAGGCCTGGCTCATCGGCTGGCCGCCGGGTACCGGCACGGGCTGGCACGACCACGCCGAGTCCGTCGGCGCGTTCCTGACCGCGGGCGGCTCGCTCACGGAGAACTCGCTCGCCACACGCCTGCCCACCGACGGGTGGAAGACCCTGGAACTCTCCGAAGACGTCGACAGGGAACGGAAGTTGACGGCGGGCGTGGGGCGCGCCTTCGGCCGCCACCACGTGCACGAGGTCCTGAACGAGTCCCTCACCGAGCACGCCGTCTCGGTCCACGCCTATTACCCGCCGCTCCCCCGGATCCGGCGCTACAGCCGCACAGGACCGGTGCTGCGTCTGGAGTCGGTGGAGAGCCCGGAGGACTGGCAGTGAGCGCTTCACCGGTGGGGATCGACGAGCTCCTCGAACGCGTGCGGTCCGGGCTCGACCGGGTCGAGGCGCGGGAGGCGTTCGACGCGGCGTCGCGCGGCGAGGCGCTACTGGTCGACATCCGGTACGCGGCGCTGCGGGAACGCGACGGTCTGATTCCCGGGGCCCTCGTGGTCGAGCGCAACGAATTGGAGTGGCGCCTCGATCCCCGGGGCAGCCACCGCGCGCCGGAAGCCACTGGTCACGATCTGCGCGTCGTGGTCGTCTGCAACGAGGGGTACGCGTCGAGCCTCGCCGCCGCATCCCTGCACCAACTGGGCCTGCACCGCGCGACGGACCTGGTGGGCGGCTTCCAGGCGTGGCGAGCGGCGGGGCTGCCGGTCACGGAGACGTGAGGGAGACGATCGTGCTGGTCCGGGGGCACGCGAGCGCGAAGCTCCCGGCTCCCGGCTCCCGGCTCCCGGCTCCCGGCTCCCGGCTCCCGGCTCCCGGCTCCCGGCTCCCGGCTCCCGGCTCCCGGCTCCCGGCTCCCGGCTCCCGGCTCCCGGCTCCCGGCTCCCGGCTCCCGGCTCCCGGCTCCCGGCTCCCGGCTCCCGGCTCCCGGCGGAGTGTTACTCCCCGAACCCCAAGTCCTCGGTTTCCTCTCCCTCTTCCTCCAAGGCCTGCCGCACCACTCGCAGCGCCATGCCCTCCGGATACCCCTTGCGGGCGAGCATCCCCGCGAGGCGGCGCAGCCTCTTGTCGCGGTCGAGGCCCCGCGTGGAGCGAAGCTTGCGCGCGACGAGTTCACGCGCGGTCTCCTCCTCACGCTCGGAGTCGAGCTGCCCGACCGCCTCGTCGATCACCGTCGAGTCCACGCCCTTGGTCCGCAGCTCACGGGCGAGCGCCCGGCGGGCAAGCCCCCGGCCGTGGTGCCGCGACTCCACCCACGCGTCCGCGAAGGCGCTGTCGTTGATCAGCCCCACCTCTTCGAAGCGGGTGAGCACCTCGTCCGCCACGTCATCGGGGATCTCCCGCTTGCGCAACGCGTCGGCCAACTGCTTGCGCGTGCGCGGAGTCCCGGTGAGCAGACGCAGACAGATATTCCGCGCCCGCTCAGCCGGGTCTCCTGACGGCGCCCCCCGCTCGGCCCTCGACGAGTCAGGGGGACCGTCGTCCTGTGCGGCGCCGGGCGGATCCCCGAATCCACCCCGGCGCCGACGCCCACGCGGCCCGGCCCCGCCCCGCTTGCGTCCACCACGACGCGGCCCGTCCGCCGCGTCGCTCCCCGCTTCGACGTCATCCCCGGCCTCGCCGTACGCCATGTCGTCGTACGCCCCGCCGCCCCCGCTCCCCCGGTCCTCGGGAACGGCGAAGCGCACGTCGTCATCGGCCCAGTCGGTTCGTCGTGTCACGGCGGACTAGCTCTTGGCCGCCGCGGCCTTGGACTTGGCCACCTTGGGTGCGGGCACCGTCTTGGCCGCGTCCTCGGCAGGAGCGGCCTCCACCGCCTCCGCAACCGCGCCCGGCTCGGCGGCCGGCTCCTCCTTCGGGCGGACACCGACGCCCAGCTTCTCCTTGATCTTCTTCTCGATCTCGTTGGCCAGGTCGGGGTTGTCCTTAAGGAAGTTGCGCGCGTTCTCCTTGCCCTGGCCGAGCTGGTCGCCCTCGTACGTGTACCAGGCGCCGGCCTTGCGGACGAAGCCGTGCTCCACGCCCATGTCGATCAGGCCGCCCTCGCGGGAGATGCCCTGCCCGTAGAGGATGTCGAACTCGGCCTGCTTGAAGGGCGGCGCGACCTTGTTCTTGACGACCTTGACGCGGGTACGGTTGCCGACCGCGTCCGTGCCGTCCTTCAGGGTCTCGATACGGCGGATGTCGATACGCACCGAGGCGTAGAACTTCAGCGCGCGGCCACCGGTCGTGGTCTCGGGCGAGCCGAACATGACGCCGATCTTCTCGCGCAGCTGGTTGATGAAGATCGCGGTGGTCTTGGACTGGTTGAGCGCGCTGGTGATCTTCCGGAGCGCCTGGCTCATCAGGCGGGCCTGCAGACCCACGTGCGAGTCACCCATCTCGCCCTCGATCTCCGCGCGCGGCACGAGCGCGGCGACGGAGTCGATGACGATCAGGTCGAGGGCGCCGGAACGGACCAGCATGTCGACGATCTCGAGAGCCTGCTCGCCGTTGTCCGGCTGGGACAGGATCAAGTTGTCGATGTCGACGCCGAGCTTCTTCGCGTACTCGGGGTCGAGCGCGTGCTCGGCGTCCACGAAGGCCACCTGGCCGCCGGCCTTCTGCGCGTTGGCCACGGCGTGCAGGGTCAGGGTCGTCTTACCGGAGGACTCCGGCCCGTACACCTCCACCACACGGCCACGCGGGATACCGCCGACGCCGAGCGCGACGTCGAGCGCGGTCGACCCGGTGGGGATGACCTCGATGGGCTCATTCGGCCGCTCGCCCATGCGCATCACTGCGCCCTTGCCGAATTGCCGTTCAATCTGCGCGAGCGCGGCGTCGAGCGCCTTCTCGCGGTCGGTTCCTGCCATGGGTTCCACCCGGTTTGCTTGAGTCGATCGCTTCACGCCAAAGACGCTAACGCCTGCCACTGACAATCGGCCTCGACGCCTGTCTCGCCTGTGGATAACTCGAGGCTCCTCGCCCGGCCACCTTCCCCGAATCCCTTGGAAACACTGGGAAAAGTGGCTCTGGACACTCCATAAGAATGGATGTTCGATTTTGGTGTCAAGCGCACCACGCGGGTCGTCGCGCCTCGACTACCGTGACTCCGCATGACCCACACGGCGATCGAGATCAGCGCGGAGCTGATCATGGAGCTGCTCCACGAGCAGCACCCCGACCTGGCCGAGCACCCCGTGAGACTCGGCGCCCGCGGGTGGGACAACCAGCTGTGGCGGCTCGGCGACGACCTCGCCGTCCGGCTGCCCTGGGCCACGGAGTCCGCGGACGCCCTGCTGCGCAAGGAGCACGCCTGGCTCCCCGCGCTCGCCCCGCTCCTTCCCTTGCCGGTTCCTGTTCCCCAGCGCCTCGGTGAGCCCTCCGAGCGGTTCCCCCACCCCTGGATCGTCACCACGTGGGTACCGGGCTCGCCTGCCGACCGGGCCCCTGCCACCGCCGCCGAGTCGGCCGACACCCTGGCCGCCTTCCTGACCGTTCTCCACCGGCCGGCCCCCGAAGGGGCGCCCACCGGCCGCGACCGTGGCCGTGGGGGCCCGCTGGCCGACCATGCCGAGGAGTTCACCCGACAGCTCACCGAGGCCACCCAGCGCGGCCTGATCCCCGATCCGGACGCCGTCCGCGCGATCTGGGAGGACGCCGCCGGTGCGCCGGAGTGGTCGGGACCGCCACTGTGGCTCCACGCCGACCTGCATCCGGCCAACGTCCTCACCGCGGACGACACGTTCTGCGGTGTGATCGACTTCGGTGACCTCCGCGCGGGCGATCCCGCCTGCGACCTCGCCGCCGCTTGGCTGCTGCTGCCGGACGGCGCCACCGAACGCTTCCACAGCGCCTATCGGCCGACCCCCGACGCCGCCACTCTGCGCCGCGCCCGCGGGTGGGCCGTGATGAAGGCCCTGGTGTGCATCCTCATCGGGCACGCCGGCGACCACGGCCACCCCGGCGGCAAACCCTCCTGGGGGCCGCCCGGACACGCCTCGCTGCGTCGTCTCGTCGCGTCGGCCGTGCACTGACGCACGCGTACTCCCCGCGTCGTACGGCGAGTGTCTTCGGCCGGACGACGACCACGAGGGCCCATGTGACGAGTCTTGTCCCCATGGCCACCCACACGAACCGAGGCCGAGTCCCGATCCGCCGACCCGCCGAGCGCCTCTGCTACGCGATCGGCGTGGTCCTGGTCGCGTCCGGCCTCGTGCACCTCGTCGTCTTCGCAGTCGACGGCGGCCCCTGGTACGGGCCTGTCTCCTGGCGCAAGCCCATCACGTTCGGGCTCTCCTTCGGCCTGACGCTCATGGCCATCACCTGGGTGACGTCGTACCTCAGGGTCGGCGCCCGGCTGCGCAGCGCCCTGCTCGTGGTGTTCGCTGCGGACTGCGTCCTGGAGGTCGCCGGAATCACCCTTCAGGCGTGGCGCAAAGTACCGTCGCATCTCGACATGGAGACCGCGTTCGACAGCGTCGTCTCCATGTCCCTCGCGGTGGGCGGCGGCATCCTGGTGGTGCTCCTGGCGTCCTTCGCCGTCGTGTCCTTCAGGAACCGGCCGAGCGGCCCTACGGGGATGCCCCTCGCCGTGCGCACCGGGTTCGCCGTCCTTCTGGTGGCCCTCGCGTCCGGCGCGGCGATGATCGCGCGCGGCGTCGTCCTGACCCGGACCGGGCACCAGGAAGCGGCCTACCGCTCGACGGCCGCTCTCAAGCCGCTGCACGGTGTCAGCCTGCACGCGGTGCTGGTGCTTCCGGTCCTGGCCTGGCTCATGTCCCGCACGGCCTGGAGCGACCGCCTCAAACTGCGCGTCATGTACCTGGCGGTCGGCTGCTACGCGGCCGCTGTGCTCGCGTCCGCGCTCTGGGCCGCCTTCACGTACTGAGGCGAACCAGAACTACTGGTCCCCGGCCGCTACTGGTCCCCGGAATCCGGTTCCTTCACAACACGTCGCATCCGCACCCAGAGAGACTCCCCGCGTCTGCGATGCCCGTGCACGCGCGGGTCGTCGGTGACGTCGTAGCGCTTCACGTACGCCCCCAGGAACGCCTGCAGCGTCGCGACGGCCGGGATCGAGATCAAGGCACCGACGGCCCCCAGGAGCGCGGTGCCCGCGATGACCGAACCGAACGCGACCGCCGGGTGGATGTCCACCGTCTTCGCGGTCAGCTTCGGCTGCAGCACGTAATTCTCGAACTGCTGGTACACGACCACGAAGACGAACACCCACAGCGCGTACCAGGGGTCCACCGTGAAGGCGATCAGCATCGGCAGGGCGCCCGCCAGGTACGTGCCGATGGTCGGGATGAACTGCGAGACGAGGCCCACCCACACGGCGAGCACGGGCGCGTACGGGACGCCGAGCGCCGCGAGCAGGACGTAGTGCGCGATCCCCGAGATCAACGCCATGAGGCCACGCGAGTAGAGATAGCCACCGGTCTTGTCGACGGCGATCTCCCAGGCGCGCAGCACCTCGGCCTGCTTGGCGGGCGGCAGGACCGAGCACAGCGCACGCCGCAGGCGCGGGCCGTCGGCGGCGAAGTAGAACGAGAACAGCAGAATCGTCAGAAGCTGGAACAGCCCGCCGAGCACCTGCGTGGAGACGTCCAGGACGCCGGTGGCACTGTTCTGGACGTACTTCTGGAGCCAGTCCGAGTGCAGCACACTGTCCTGCACCTCGACCCTGTTGAGTTCTGTGTGGAACGTGTCGTTGACCCAGCTGATGACCTGGTCGAGGTACTTCGGAAAGTCGTCGAACATGTCCACGATCTGGCCCGCGAGCATCGACCCTAGAAGCACGACGAAACCCGCGCTCACGGCCATCACCGCGAGGAACACCAGGAAGGTGGCGAAGCCCCGGCGCAGCCCGCGCGCCGCCATCCTGCTGACCGCGGGCTCCACGGCGAGCGCCAGGAAGAACGCGATCAATACGTTGGTCAGCAGCCCGATCAGCTGGTGGAAGGCCCAATAGCCCAGCTGAAAGCAGGCGATGAGGGCCAGGGCGAGCACCATGGCGCGCGGCAGCCAGCGCGGCATCCCCGCGCGCGGGGTCGGCGCCGAGCCCGGCGGCCGCTCGGGCGGCGTCGTGCCGGGCGGCGCGGCGTCGTCCGCCACCTGGAAGGTTTCGTCTGTCGGTGCCACGCTGCCAGTCTCGCCCACGCCGCCGACAATCGTCGGCCGCCCCGGTTCCGTCACCCTTCAGCGCTTCTCGGCCGGTACGTCCATCGAGGTGCACACGACACGCCAGACGTCCTTGGCCTCCCAGCCCGCGTCGAGCGCCTCGTGGACCGTTCGCCCGCCGAGCCCCGCCATCACATGATCACGCGCGAATGTGTCGGCGTAACCGGATCCGAAGTGATCCGTCATTCGCTGCCAGAAGACCGTCAACCGCATGCGTCCAGTATCCCGCCCCTGAGAGTGCAGCCGTGCCCGGGAGGCTTGTCGAGAACGCTTTCCGTCCTACGGTCGGTGCATGGCCGAAACCGGAGCTTCCCCACTCCCCCCGTCGCCCCCGGCACGCTCCCCGCTCTCCCGTGCCGAGACATTCATCTGGCTGACCGCACGCGTCCTTGAACAGCGCCGCTTCGCCTATCACTTCCTGGACGGTTCACCCACGGCGGCCGACGCCGTCGAGACGGCGCTGGACGCGTACCGCAACGATGACGAGGGGTACGGCCTGGCCCTCGAACCGGACCTCCGCGGCCCGGTCAGCCAGCCCCTGCACACCGGACACGCACTGCGCGTCCTCGACTCGATCAGGCGGTGCTCCGGGCAGCGCGTGGAGCGGGTGTGCCGCTACCTGACCGCCGTCTCCACCCCGGAAGGCGCGCTTCCTGCGGTGCGTCCCAGCCAACGCGGCTACCCCTGCGCCCCGTTCGTCCCAGTGGTGGACGACCCGCCGAGTGAGCTGCTGGCCACCGGGCCCGTCGTCGGCCTGCTGCACCGCAACGAGGTCTGGAACGCCTGGCTGTTCCGGGCCACCGACTTCTGCTGGTCGGCCGTCGAATCCCTGAAGACGTCCCACCCGTACGAGGTCCAGGCCGCGGTCGCCTTCCTGGACGGCGCACCCGACCGTCCGCGCGCGCGGGTCGCCGCCGACCGGCTCGGCCGCCTCGTGCGTGAGCAGCGGCTCGCGGTGCTCGATCCGGAGCGCAGGGAGGACTACCCGGTCGCGCCCGGCTACGCGCCGCAGGAGCACCACTTCCCGTACGACTTCGCCAAGGCGCCCGAGTCGCTGGCCCGCTCCTGGTTCACCGACGAGGAGATGGCCCGTTCGCTCGACCATCTGGTCAGCGAGCAGCAGGAGGACGGCGGTTGGCCGATCAACTGGCGCCAATGGGCACCGGCGATCGCCATGGAGGCACGCCCCATGGTGACCATCGACGCACTGCGTACGCTGCGCGCCTACGGACGTTCCTTGTAGTGCCGCCCCTTGTAGGGCCTCCGCCCGTAGGGCCGCCGTCGTGCGGCGACCCTTGGCAGTACCGCGTTCCCGCTCAGTGATCCGCGTCGCGCAGGAGCAACGCCGCGATGGCCAGAGCCGTGCCGCGCGGTGAGGACAGTTCGATGCCGGTCCACTCGGCGACCTTCGCCAGCCGGTTGTCGACCGTGTTCGGGTGCAGCCCGAGTGCCTCGGCGGTGGCCCTGCGGTCCTGTTGGTGGGTCAGGTGCGTACGGAGCGTCTCCAGGAGTTCCGGCCGCTCGGCGACAGGGTCGAGGAGGGCGGCGATGAGGTGACTGCTCTCGTTCCGCCGGGAGAGGTGGTACTCGAGCAGGACGTCGTCGAGTCGGTGCAGGCCCGGCGGCAGGCCGCACGCGCGCGTGATGCGCAGGACGTCGGTCGCGGTGCGGGCCGCCTCGGGTATGAGCTCAGGGCCGTCCGCCCGCACAGCGGCCACCCGTACGGGCAGGCCGCACGCCCGGCTCAGATGGTCCGGCAGATCGTCGGGCGGAGGGCAGTCCTTCGGGACGACGACCCGTCCCCCTTCGTCGTCCAGGAGGGTGAGCACAGCCGCACCGAAGGTGCGGTCCAGGACGCTCTGTAGGCGGCGCAGCCGGCGGCGCACCGCGACGGGCCCCTCCGAGGGAGCCGCGTCCGTGCCCAGTGCGAGCACGTGGGCAGGCCCCGTGAGCCGGAGCTGGTCGAGGAGGACGTGTCCGGGCGGCACCATCCCGTCGAGCAGCCCGCGCACCAACGACCGCCGCTGCGCGTGCCGTTCGGCCTCCAGGGCGGACCGCTCGTCCAGATACGTCTCGGCGACCGATCCGACGACTCCGGGCTGTGCCCGCAGCAGGAGGTCGACCAGCTCGACGAGGGCCGCCTCGTCGCCGGGCCCCGCCGCCTCGCGCAGCGCCCGCCACAGGACGTAGGAGCCGAGCGCGTGCGTACGCAGCAGGAGGTGCAGCGGCATGCCCTCCTCGGCGCGCTGAGCGGCCCTCTCGCGGAACAGCCGGTGGCTTCCGGGCTGCTGCGTGTCCGGGTCGTCGACGTGGCGCAGGAACAGCCGTACGCCGTACCGCGCGGTCGCCGCGACCTCCAGGTCCTTCACGTCGTCCGGCAGTTCCGCGTAGCCGGGGAGTTCCTCGAAGGCCTCCCTGGCCATGCGCCGCGCCAGTTCGTTGACGCGCGGCTCGCAGCGCGCGGCAAGAGAACGCGCTTCCGGGGACAACGGCACGGGGGCCTCCACCGACGTCGGCTACAGGGCGCCCCATTGTGACGCGTCACAGCTCTGGGACGACCGGGATGTGACGCCAAGTGCTGTTCCGGGCCTCCCCGTGCGCCTTGACTCGGGTAACGCCGAAAGTCGCCCCTACCCGGAGGAGCCGCACCCATGACCGAGCACAACACCGCACCGGAGACAGCCTCGCGGAAGCCGCTGGACTACGCCGCCTACGCGGACCGGGTCTGGCAGGGGTCGGAGACGCTGCTTCCGCACCTCTCGGGCGCCTATACGGGGGACGAGCTGGTGCGGCTGAGCCCGCGAGTGGGCTTCTTCCCCGCCTTCGCCAACGTGACCGTCTTCGACACCGGTGACGGCGCGGTGCTCGTCGATTCGGGCGACTTCCGTACGGCGGCGCAACTGCACACGGCGGTCCAGGGGTTCGGGGCGGGCCCGGTGCGCTCCGTGGTGTACACACACGGCCACGTGGATCACGTCTTCGGAGTGTTCCCCTTCGACAAGGAGGCGGAGACCACCGGCACCGCACGCCCCGAGGTGGTTGCGCACGAGGCCGTGTCCGCCCGCTTCGACCGCTACATCAGGACGGCCGGCTACAACTCATGGATCAACCGGCGGCAGTTCGGCGTGCCCTCCCTGGAGTGGCCCACCACGTACCGCTACCCGGACACCGTCTACCAGGACCGGCTGACGTTCCGACGCGGCGAGTTGACCTTCGAGCTCGTCCACGCGCGCGGGGAGACCGATGACCACACCTATGTGTGGGTGCCTGAACTCAAGGCCCTGTGCACGGGCGACCTGTTCATCTGGAACACGCCGAACGCGGGCAACCCGCAGAAGGTGCAGCGCTACCCCGAGGACTGGGCGCGGGCCCTGCGCTCCATGCAGGAACTGGGCGCGGAGCTGCTGCTGCCGGGCCACGGCGTGCCCATCATGGGAGTCGAACGCGTCAACCGCGCCCTGGACGACACCGCGCGCTTCTTGGAGTCGCTCTGCGAGCAGACGAGGGAGCTGATGAACGCGGGTCACCGGCTCGACACGGTCATCCACGAGGTGAAGGTCCCCGAAGAGCTGCTGTCCCGCCCGTACCTCCACCCCGCCTATGACGAGCCGGAGTTCGTCGTCCGGAACCTGTGGCGCCTGTGGGGCGGCTGGTACGACCAGAACCCGGCCCACCTCAAGCCCGCCCCGGAGGCGGCCGTCGCGGCCGAGTACGCGCGCGCGGCGGGCGGCGCCGTGGCGCTGGCCGAGCGGGCAAGGGAGTTGCTCGCTGCGGGCGACGCACGGCTCGCCTCACACCTGGCGGAAACGGCGGCCCTGGCGGCCCCCACTGACCTCGAAGTGGCACGCACGCGTGCCGAGGTGTACGCCCAGCGGGCCGGCAAGGAGACCTCGACCATGGCCCGCGGAGTCTTCGCCTGGGCGGCCGCCGAGTCCGCCGCGGTGGCCGAAAGCACGGACGTGGCCACGGAGTTGACGCGCTCCCCCGAGGGCCGCAAGCGCGCCGGGGGCTCGATCAGCGTCGGCGTGGTCGACGACGAGGACGGATGCTGCTGATGCGCGGGGCATGGCGCACCACATGGCTCCTGCTCGCCTTCATGGTGGTGAACTTCGCGGACAAGGCGGTTCTGGGGCTCGCCGGTCCGGAGATCCGGGCGGACTTCGGCATCACCCGCCAGGAGTTCGGCACCGCGCAGTCGGCGTTCTTCGCACTGTTCTCGGTCGCGGCGCTCGGCGTCTCGGCCCTCACGAAGCGGGTGCGCACGACTCCGTTGCTCCTGGGGCTCGCCCTGCTGTGGTCGGCGGCGCAGCTGCCGATGCTGTGGGGCGCGGCCGGCTTCGGCGCGCTCGTGGCCACCCGCGTCCTTCTGGGCGCCGCCGAGGGACCGGCGGCGCCGGTCGCGATGCATCACGTGCACGGCTGGTTCCCGCAGCGCGAGCGGGCGCTGCCGACCGCGCTGCTGCTCGTCGGCGCCGCGGCCGGGGTCGCGGTGGCCGCGCCCGCACTGAGCTGGGTGATCACCCACTGGGGCTGGCGCTGGTCGTTCGGCGCGGTGGGTCTGGCCGGCCTTGTCTGGGCGGCTGTATGGCGCCTGTGGGGCAAGGAGGGCCCCCTGGCCCCGAGCCTCGGCAAGGAGGCGGGACAGGCGCCGCAGGACAGCCTCACGGTGCCGCTGCGCCGCGTCCTGCTGTCACCCGCGTTCCTGACCGCGGCCTTCGGGTCGTTCGCGGCGTACTGGTCGATGAGTGCGACGCTCACCTGGGCGCCGGACTACATGGAGAACGTCATGGGCTGGGATCTGCACCAGGCGAGCACCATGGTCGGCGCGGGCGCCGTCGCCCATGGTGTCGTCCTCCTGGTGCACGGCCTGCTGGCGCGACGCGCGGCTCTGAAGGGCACGCCGCCCCGACTCCCCGTAGGCGCGGGTGCGGGTCTCCTTGTCGCACTCTCTGGCTGCGCGACCGCGCTGTTCGGCCTGTCCGACTCGCAGGCCGTGAAGGTGCCGATGATGCTGGGGCCGATGGCGCTCGCCATGGTGATGCTCACGGTCGCGGCGACGGCCTGTTCCCGTATCGCGCCGCCGGTTCAACGGGGCACGGTGCTCGGCGTGTTGACGTGCGTCTACGCCCTCGGGGGCATCGTCTCGCCGCTCGTCCTGGGGCGCTTGGTGGACGGCGCCGCCACCGTGTCGGCGGGCTACGAGCACGGCTGGCTGCTGACCGCGGCCCTCCTGGTCGCGGGCGGTGTCCTCGCGGCCGTCTTCTGCCGCCCCGAGCGCACGGCGGAGCGGCTCGGGGTCCCGGAGACCCCTGCCGCCCTCCCCGCGCACCAGGTCACCCCGTAAGTGCGCGCACCCCTGCGGTGACCACCACGGCCACCGCGACCACCACCAGGAACGGCGCCCGCAGCACGAGCGCCAGGGCGGCCGCGGCGAGCCCGGCCGCCCTGGCGTCCACGACCAGCACGCGCCCGTCCGCGAATGTCTGCTGCGCCGTGAGCGCGGCCAGCAGCGCCACCGGGAGCAGCGCCGAAAGACGCTTCACCATGGGCCGTTCCAGGGCGCCCGCGGGCACCAGCAGGCCGATCAGTTTCACGGCGTAGCAGCCGACCGCGGTGACCGCGATGGCGATCCAGACGTTCAACGGTCTTCTCCTTGTGGTGCGTCTTGTGGTGCGTCGGACGCCGCGGCGCGGCGGCGCCCCTCTATGTAGAGCGCGGCCGGGGCCGCGAGGGCGGCCACGAGCACCGGCACGCCGGCCGGCAGCACGGGAAGCAGGCCGAGGCCCAGAAGCACGGCGAGGCCCGCGACGGTCCGCTCCGTAGTCGACTTCAGCATCGGTGCGAGCAGCGCCAGGAACACCGCGGGCCCGGCCGCGTCGAGCCCCCAGGCGTCGGTGTCGCCGATGGCCGAGGCGCCCAGGGCACCGAGCAGCGTGGTGAGGTTCCACAGCACGTACAGGGTCAGTCCGGTGACGGTGAACCCGAGCCGCACACTGCGCCGGTCTGGCTGCGCCAGCGCGACGGCCGATGTCTCGTCGATGACCCAGTGCGCAGCGAACGGCCGCACCACGCGCGGGAGAGCGAGCAACTGGGACAGGCGCAGTCCGTAGAACGCGTTGCGCACGCCCAGGAAGAACGCTCCCGCGGCGGCGGTGAGCGGATTGCCGCCGGCCGCGAGCGCCCCGACGAGCGCGAACTGCGACGCCCCCGTGAAGACGAGCAGGCTCAGCGCGCACGTCTGCAGCACGCTGAGCCCGCTCCCCGCTGAGGTCACTCCGAAGGCGAATCCGGAAAGCCCCACCGCGACGCCGACACCGAGCGCGTCACGGACGACGGCGGAGTCCGGCTTGCCTACCACGCCGTCCCGCCCGGACCCGGCCTCAGGCCCGGTCCCGGGAGAGTCTGCCTCTGCTCCACGTATGTCTGTGGATGTTGTCTTGTCTGCCACGCCTCGCACGGTACGAGGAGGGACGAGTCCTGTTCTTGTACGTTCTTGCGCTCGCGCTGGTACGCGCCCGGCGGCACCCCGACGATCCGGGTGAAGTGCCTGTTCAGGTGCGGCTGGTCGGTGAAGCCGAGGGCCACGGCGGCATCGGCGGGCGCCGTCCCCGCCTCCAGGAGCCGTCGTGCCACGCGCACCCGCGCGTTGGTGAGCCAGGTGTGCGGCGGCATCCCGTACGTGTCACGGAAGGCGCGCAGCAGCGCGAAGGGGCTGGTGCCCAGCTCGGCCGCGAGGGCTTCCAGGGACGGCGGGTCCGCCAGGCGCGTTTCGAGGAGCTCACGCGCACGGTCCGCTGCCGTGGCCCCGGCGGATCGCCTGGGCCGCGCCGCCGGGGAGGTCCCGTGGGCCCGCAGCAGCCGGGCGAGCACGATCCTGAGGAGGCTGTCGGCGGCCAGCGCGTTGCCCTGCTCCGCCGCCCGGTGCACCTCGTTGATCATCTGCGAGGCCTGTGGGTCGGTGATGATCGATTCACCGAAGACCGTGGTGCCGCGCGCCGTGCCGGTCTCCGCGGCGATCTCGGCGATGACCCCGGCGGAGGGGTAGAGGGTGGCGTACGCCCAGCCGTCGGGGCCTCCCGCACGCGCCGTGTGCGCCACTTCCGGATTGAGCATGACGACGGTCCCGGGGCCCGCGTTCAAGGTCCCGTCGGGCAGGCCGATGGCCTCGATCCCACGCGTGACCGCGCCGATCACGAAGCCGTCGTGGCTGTGGCGCGGGAAGGTGTGCCGGACGTAGCGGGCCCGCAGCAGGTCGAGCCCCGGCAGCCGCTCATATCGCCAGTGCCGCGCCCATTCGCCCTCCGCCGGTGTCCGTGCCATGGCCCCATTCTGCGTCAGGGCCCCTCGACGAACCACCCGTTTCCGCAGGTCACCGCCATTGTCAGTGGTGGGGTGCAGGATGGGGGCATGGTCAGGTCCAGGCAAGGGGCCCACAACGCCTCGCAGGCCCTCAGTGGCTTCTCCCCCGCGACCCGCGGTTGGTTCACGGGGGCCTTCTCCGCGCCCACAGCCGCGCAGGCCGGTGCGTGGAAGGCGATCGGCGAGGGCTCGGACGTGCTGGTCGTCGCGCCCACCGGCTCGGGCAAGACGCTCGCCGCGTTCCTCGCGGCGCTCGACCAGCTCGCGTCGACACCCCCTCCGGCCGACCCGAAGAAGCGCTGCCGTGTCCTGTACGTGTCGCCGCTGAAGGCCCTCGCGGTGGACGTGGAGCGCAATCTGCGCAGCCCGCTCACCGGCATCCGCCAGGAGGCCGTCCGCCTGGGGCTGCCCGAGCCCGAGGTGAAGGTCGGCATCCGCTCGGGCGACACCCCGCCCGCCGAGCGCCGCGCGCTCGCCACGCGCCCGCCGGACATCCTCATCACGACCCCCGAGTCGCTGTTCCTGATGCTGACGTCGGCCACGCGCGACGCGCTGGCGGGCATCGACACGGTGATCCTGGACGAGGTGCACGCGGTGGCGGGCACCAAGCGCGGCGCCCACCTGGCCCTCTCCCTGGAGCGGCTGGACGAGCTGCTGCCCCGCCCGGCCCGCCGCATCGGCCTGTCCGCGACGGTCCGGCCGGTCGACGAGGTGGCGCGTTATCTCTCGCCGCAGCGCCGAGTGGAGGTCGTCCAGCCACCGTCCGGCAAGGAGTTCGACCTGTCGGTGGTCGTCCCCGTGGAGGACCTCGGCGAGCTCGGCGGCTCCCCGGTGGCCGATTCCGACCAGGGAGCCGAGCGCCCCTCGATCTGGCCCTCCGTGGAGGAGCGGATCACGGACCTGATCGAGGCCCATCGCTCGACGATCGTGTTCGCCAACTCCCGCCGCCTGGCCGAGCGCCTGTGCAACCGTCTGAACGAGATCGCGTACGAGCGCGCCACCGGTGAGCCCCTTCCCGAGGCCCATTCCCCGGCCGAGTTGATGGCGGAGTCGGGCGCCGCGAAGGGCGCTCCCCCGGTCATCGCGCGTGCCCACCACGGTTCGGTCTCCAAGGAGCAGCGCGCGCTGGTCGAGGAGGACCTGAAGGCGGGCCGGCTGCCCGCCGTGGTCGCCACGTCGAGCCTTGAGCTGGGCATCGACATGGGCGCGGTCGACCTCGTCGTCCAGGTGGAGTCGCCCCCGTCCGTCGCGTCGGGCCTGCAGCGCGTGGGCCGTGCGGGCCACCAGGTGGGCGCGGTTTCCACGGGGGTCGTGTTCCCGAAGTACCGCGGTGACCTGGTGCAGTCGGCGGTCGTGACGGAGCGCATGCGGTCGGGCGCCATCGAATCCCTGCGCCTCCCGGCGAACCCGCTGGACGTGCTCGCCCAGCAGCTGGTCGCGATGACGGCCCTGGACACCTGGCAGGTCGACGACCTGCTGGCGCTGGTCCGCCGCGCCGCCCCTTTCTCCTCCCTGCCCGAGTCCGCCTTCACCGGCGTGCTCGACATGCTGGCGGGCCGCTACCCCTCCGACGCCTTCGCCGAGCTGCGGCCGCGCGTCGTCTGGGACCGCGTCGCCGGCACCGTCACGGGCCGCCCCGGGGCGCAGCGCCTCGCCGTCACGTCTGGAGGCACGATCCCCGACCGTGGCCTCTTCGGCGTCTTCCTCGCGGGAGCCGATCCCAAGAAGGGCGGCGGCCGGGTCGGCGAGCTGGACGAGGAGATGGTCTACGAGTCCCGCGTCGGGGACGTCTTCACGCTGGGCACCAGCTCCTGGCGCATCGAGGACATCACGCGCGACCGGGTCCTCGTCTCGCCCGCCCCTGGCGTCCCCGGCCGCCTCCCGTTCTGGAAGGGCGACCAGCTGGGCCGCCCGCTCGAACTGGGCCGTGCGCTGGGCGCGTTCCTGCGCGAGGTCGGCTCCCAGAAGCCCGAGGACGCGCGCGTGCGCCTCACCTCGGCGGGGCTCGACGAGTGGGCCGCGAACAACGTCCTGTCGTATCTCGCGGAGCAGCGCGAGGCGTGTGGCCACATCCCCGACGACCGAACGATCGTGGTCGAGCGGTTCCGGGACGAGCTGGGCGACTGGCGGGTCGTCGTCCACTCCCCGTTCGGCGCCCAGGTGCACGCTCCGTGGGCACTCGCCCTCGGCGCCCGGCTCAGCGAGAAGTACGGCATGGACGCCCAGGTGATGCACGCCGACGACGGCATCGTGCTGCGCCTGCCGGACGCCGACCTGATGGGCCTGGACCTCCTCGACCAGGAGCCCGCCAAGCCTGGCATGGAGTACGACGACGAGCAGGCACCGATCGGAGCGGCCGACGTCGCCTTCGACAAGGGTGACGTGGACCAGATCGTCACCGACCAGGTGGGCGGCTCCGCCCTGTTCGCCGCGCGCTTTCGCGAGTGCGCCGCCCGCGCGCTGCTGCTGCCCCGCCGCAACCCCGGCAAGCGCACCCCGCTGTGGCAGCAGCGTCAGCGCGCGTCCCAACTGCTCCAGGTGGCGAGCGAGTTCGGCTCGTTCCCCATCGTCCTGGAAGCGGTCCGCGAGTGCCTCCAGGACGTCTTCGACGTACCGGGCCTCGCCGAGCTGATGGGCGACATCGAGTCCCGCAAGGTCCGCCTCGTCGAGGTCACCACCCCGGAGGCCTCCCCCTTCGCCCGCTCGCTGCTCTTCGGCTACGTGGCGCAGTTCCTGTACGAGGGCGACTCCCCGCTGGCCGAGCGCCGCGCGGCCGCGCTGTCCCTGGACTCCCGCCTGCTCGCCGAGCTCCTCGGCCAGGCCGAGCTGCGCGAGCTGCTCGACGCGGAGGTCCTCGCCGACCTGGAGCAGGAGCTGCAGTGGCGCACGGAGGACCGTCGCGTCAAGGACGAAGAAGGCGTCGCGGACCTGCTGCGCCTCCTCGGACCGCTCACGGACGAGGAGTTGACCGAGCGGGGCGCAGAGCCCGGCTGGGCCGAGAGCCTGGCGGGTGCCCGGCGCGCCATCCGCGTACGGATCGCGGGAACCGAGCACTGGGCGGCGATCGAGGACGCGGGCCGCTTGCGCGACGCCCTGGGCACGGCGCTTCCGGTCGGCGTCCCCGAAGCATTCACCGAGCCGGTCAAGGATCCGCTCGGCGACCTCCTGGCCCGCTACGCCCGCACACACGGCCCGTTCACCTCCACGCAGGCGGCGGCCCGCTTCGGCCTCGGCGCCGCGGTCACGGAGGGCGCGCTCCAGCGCCTGGCCGCGGGTGGCCGAGTCGTGCAGGGCGAGTTCCACCCTGCGGGCATCGGCCAGGAGTGGTGCGATGCCACGGTCCTGCGCAGGCTGCGCCGCCGCTCGCTGGCCGCGCTGCGCCACGAGCTGGAGCCGGTGCCGCCCGCGGCGCTCGCCCAGTTCCTGCCCCAGTGGCAGCACGTGGGCGGACACGGCCTGCGCGGGGTCGACGGCCTGGTCCGGGCCGTCGAACAGCTTCAGGGCGCCTCGGTACCGGCCTCCGCCCTGGAGAAGCTCGTCCTGCCCTCGCGCGTCTCCGGCTACGCGCCCGCCCTCCTCGACGAACTCACGGCATCCGGCGAAGTCCTGTGGGCCGGCGCGGGCTCACTGCCCGGCAAGGACGGCTGGGTCAGCCTCTACCTGGCCGACACGGCCCCCCTGCTCCTCCCACCCCCGCACCCTTTGGAGCTCACGCCGCTGCATCAGGCGGTCCTGGACGCACTCTCCGGCGGCTACGGCTTGTTCTTCCGCCAGATCGCCGACCTGGTCCGCGCCGCCCCTCTCCTCCAAGATCTCGAAGGTCAGAGAGGTGTCCCCTTCGAGGTCACCGATCCCCAACTGGCCGATGCCCTCTGGGAGCTGGCCTGGTCGGGCCGCCTGACGAACGACACGCTGGCCCCGATGCGCGCCGTCCTCGGCTCCGGCCGCACCGCGGGCTCCACCGCGCACCGCGCCCGCAGAGCCGTGCCTCGCGGCCGCTACGGAGGCCTCACCGCGGGGGCCCGACCCACGTCACGCACCGGCCCGCCCACCGTCGCGGGACGCTGGTCGCTGCTGCCCGGCCAGGAGCCCGACCCGACCGTGCGCGCCCACGCCCTGGCCCGCACGCTCCTCGACCGCCACGGAGTGGTCACCCGGGGAGCGGTCGCAGCCGAAGGCGTCGAGGGCGGGTTCTCGGCGACGTACCGGATCCTGTCCGTCTTCGAGGAGAGCGGCCAGGCACGGCGCGGCTACGTGGTGGAGGGCCTCGGCGCGGCCCAGTTCGCGATGGACGGCGCCGTGGACCGCCTGCGCGCTGCGGCGAGCGCGCAGGAGCGCGGCGCCGCGCCCCCGGATCCGTACGCACCGGTCGACGCCCCCACCGACAAGGGCAGGACCACCGCGCCCCGCGCCCTCGTCCTGGCGGCGGCCGATCCGGCCAACGCGTACGGGGCAGCCCTGCCCTGGCCGGATCCCCCCACCGGCGCCGGCCACAAGCCGGGACACAAGCCGGGCCGCAAGGCGGGCTCCCTCGTTGTCCTGGTCGACGGCGAGCTGACGCTCTACATGGAGCGCGGCGGCAAGACCCTCCTGGCCTGGTCCGCATCCGACCCGGCCCACTCCGCCCCTGCCTCTGCCTCTGCTTCCGCCTCCGCCTCCGAAGCGGCCGGCACCACGACCGGAGCGCGCCCCCAGGGCCCCGCCCTCACACCCGCCCGGATCGCGGAGGACCCCCGTATGCCCGCCGCCGCGCAGGCGCTCGCCGAGGCGGCCCGCTCCGGCGCCCTCGGCACCATCACGGTCGAGCGCGTCAACGCGGAATCCGCTCTCACCTCCCCGTACGCCCCTCTCCTGGAAGGAGCCGGATTCCACGCGACACCACGCGGCCTGCGCCTGCGCGCGTGACGGCACCCCCGTACGCCGTCCGCCCGCCTACCCTGGACGCCATGCCCGAAGGAGACACGGTCGCGCAGGCGGCGAAGCGGCTGCACGGCGCCCTCGCGGGCCATGTGCTCACCCGCTCCGACCTGCGCGTCCCCCGGTACGCCACGGCGGATCTCACCGGGCGCACGGTCCTCGACGTCACCCCGCGCGGCAAGCATCTGCTGACCCGGATCGAGGGCGGTCTCACCCTGCACTCGCACCTGCGGATGGACGGCTCGTGGAAGGTGTACGCGCCGGGCGAGCGCTGGCGCGGCGGCCCGACCCACCAGATCCGCGCGATCCTCGGCACCGAGGCCCGCACCGCGGTCGGGTACCGGCTCCCGGTCCTGGAACTGCTGCGCACCACCGAAGAGTTCAAGGCCGTCGGCCATCTGGGCCCGGACCTCCTCGGCCCGGACTGGGACCCCGACACCGCGCTGCGCAACCTCCTCGGCGACCCCGCCCGCCCCCTCGGCGAGGCCCTCCTCGACCAGCGCAATCTCGCGGGCATCGGGAACATCTACAAGTCCGAGCTCTGCTTCCTCCTGCGCGTCACCCCGTGGCTCCCGGTCGGCGAGCTGCCCACCGAGGCCGCCGACCTCCTCCCGCTCCTCGCGAAGAAGTTGCTCGAGGCCAACCGTGACCGCCCGGCCCGCGTCACCACAGGCCGCCCCCGCCCCGACGAGCGCGTCTACGTCTACGGCCGCACTCACCGCCCCTGCCTGCGCTGCCGCACGCCCATCCGCACGGCCGACCAGGGCGACGGCTCCCGCGAACGCCCCACGTACTGGTGCCCGCACTGCCAACAGGGCCCCGCCCCCACGGCGTAACCGGCCCGCACACCTCCACCGCTCATCCGCACCAAAACACAACCGCCGCACAGCAATTGACGACCCGTCAGGCACCTTCGTACGGTACCTGCATGCCCCTCACCGCGTACGACCTCACCGGACGCACCGCATTCGTCACCGGCGCGGCGAGCGGCATCGGCCGCGCGTCGGCGACGCTCCTCGCGCAGGCGGGAGCCACCGTCCACTGCGCCGACCGCGACACACAAGGCCTGCACGAGACCGCGGCCCTCATCAAGGAGAACGGCGGCACGGCCCACACCCACACCGTCGACGTGTCCGACCGCGCCCAGATCGCGGAAGCCGTCGCGAGCGCGACGACCACCTCGGGCGGCCTCGACATCATGGCCGCCATCGCCGGAGTCATGCACAACAGCACGGTCCTGGAGACCCGCGAAGAGGACCTGGACCGCGTCCTCGCCATCAACTTCAAGGGCGTCCTGTACGCATGCCAGGAGGCGGCCCGCACCATGATCGCGGCCGGCACCCGCGGCAGCATCGTCACCATGGCGTCCGGGGCGGTCGACACCGGCGGCCCGGGGCTGCTCTGCTACGGCGCGGCGAAGGCCGCCGTCGTCCAGCTCACGAAGACGCTCGCCACGGAGATCGGCGCGCACGGCATCCGCGTCAACGCGGTGGCGCCGGGCTGGATCCGTACGCCGATGACGACCCGCCACGACGAGAGCGCACAGGCCCACACCGAGGCCCTGATGGTGCGCATGTCACCGCTCGGCCGGGTCGGCGAGGCGGAGGACATCGCGCACGCGGTGCTGCACCTGGCCTCGGACGCCGCATCCTTCACGACGGGCCAGATCCTCCGCCCGAACGGAGGCGTCGCCATGCCCTGGTGACCTGCCGCCACACCCCGCCTGCGGCCTCGCGCCCGGCGCGCACGGCGCGTGTCCGTACGCGCCGCGCGCCGTGCCTCCCGGGTGCCCCGGCCACACCGGCCGCCCGCGCCTTCGGCAGCGCGTGCACCGGCAACAGGCTGAGCCCCCACCCCCCGGCGACGAGCGCCCCTTCGAACACCCCGGCGCCCGGCGCGAAAGCGAGCCGCAGGGCGCCCCACCACCACAGCGCCCCGCACACGACAGCCGGCGCCCACCGGAGCATCCGCCGCCCAGCCCATGCCACCGACCGCTCACCTCCGCCCGACGACGTCCGGACCAACGGACCACGACCACAGCCAATCTGCCCCGAGCCGTCGGCGCCACGCCCAGGAGCGCGCGGGGCACCGAAGCGCCGGGACCCTCAGCCCCGGTTCTCCGCCTGGAACATCCAGTGATGCTTCTCGAGGTCGGCCGTGATCCCGATGAAGATGTCCTGGCTCACGGGATCCGGGTCGCCGGTGGCGTCCACCCGCGCGCGCATCCGCGCGATGACCGCGCCGAGCGCGTCCACGAGCGTCCCCACCGCGTCCGTGTCCTTCACCCAGCCGTCGGGGGCCACTCCCACGCCGCTGGTGTCCGCCACGGTCTTCGCACGACCGTCCGGCGGGACACCCAGCGTCGAGGCCCGCTCGGCCACCGTGTCGGAGTGCTGCCGCGCGGTGTCCACGACCTCGTCGAGCTGAAGGTGCACGGACCGGAACCGCGGACCGACCACGTTCCAGTGCACCTGCTTCGCCACGAGGGACAGGTCCACCAGATCCACGAGCGCACCTTGCAGCGCTTCACCCACGGTCTTCAGGTCGGCATCGGGCAGCGGGCTCTTCATGACGTCCATACGTCACCTCCGTATCGAAACCACCATCAACCATGGCACACATGACCTATTACGGACACATCGCCCCCACCCCTCACCCGCACACACCCAGAACGCAGACTCAGAACACGCACCCGAAACGCACAGCAGAAAGCCCCGACCGATCTTCTCGGCCGGGGCTTCCCCACATTTGAACTGGGCTCACTCAGAGCACTGAGCGCAGGCGCTACGCCGCTACGACGTCCACAGCCTCCGCAGGCGCCTTTATCGTCACGCGTTCCGGCGGGACACCGGCCACGGAGACGGAATTGAGCATCGGACGAACCGGTGCGGGCACCGGCTCCGACGGGACCGCTGCTGCCGACTCGGCCAGCTCGGCGAGGGCGAGCTCATCGCTCACCTCGCGCATCAGCTCGGACATCCGTACGTCAAGCGCGTCGCAGATCGCGGAGAGCAGCTCGGAGGAAGCCTCCTTCTGCCCCCGCTCCACCTCGGAAAGATAGCCGAGCGAGACTCGGGCGGACGAGGAGACTTCGCGCAGAGTACGGCCCTGGCGCTGGCGCTGCCGACGCAGCACGTCACCCAGCAGGCGACGGAGCAGAATCATCGGTGGCTCCCTCCTCGGACCGCGTAGCCGCATCCTTCACGCCCCACCGTACCGCCTCGTGCCGCGGCCGTGCGGGGAGCGATGTCGTGTTCACTCAGGGCTGCAAACATCAAAACCCCCCGTTCTGTTCCGTATCCTGTGCCCGCGCTTTCCCGGTGCGTTCACCGGAATGCGCTCCGACCAGCTCTTCGACGAGCAGCCCGAGCACGCTCCGTACACTCTCCCTACGGATTTCCGTCCGGTCGCCGTTCAATCGCAGGGCGGCCACTTTGTGGCTACCAGCGAAATCGGCCGCACCTTCGGAATGATCAGCTCCCGGCCCCGCCACAGCCACGTACACGGTCCCGACCGGCTGCCCGTCCTGCGGCTCCGGCCCCGCTACGCCGGTCGTGGCGACGCCCCAGTCCGCGCCCAACGCCTCCCGCACCCCGGCCGCCATGGCCAGCGCGACCTCGGGATGCACCGGCCCGTGCGCGGCGAGCAGCTGCGCGTCGACGCCGAGCAGCTGGTGCTTGAGCTCGGTCGCGTACGCCGTGACAGAGCCGCGGAAGGCCTTGGAGGCCCCCGGCACCGCCACGAGCTCCGCGGCCACCAGGCCCCCGGTGAGCGACTCCGCGACGGCGAGGGTCTCCCCCCGCTCCGTCAACAGGCGCAGCGCCTCGACCGCCTCGTACGTCACTTCTCGGCAGCCTCCGCGGACGCCCGCGCCGCCGCCCTGGACTCGGCGAGACCCGCGCGCCGCAGCACGACGGCCTGCCGTACGTAGTCGAGCCCGGTCA
This sequence comes from Streptomyces fractus, assembly GCF_049844455.1. NCBI lineage: Bacteria > Bacillati > Actinomycetota > Actinomycetes > Kitasatosporales > Streptomycetaceae > Streptomyces > Streptomyces fractus. The sequence goes on from NZ_JBMYHI010000002.1 coordinate 2,845,723, forward strand.
CCACCGTGAGCGCGACGGCGACCGCCATCACCCACCAGCGCATCGTCGCGAGCGGCCCGGTCAGCGCCAGGATGTACATGCCGACGGCCGTGCCCTGCGCAAGCGTTTTCATCTTGCCGCCACGGCTGGCCGGAATGACGCCGTAGCGAATGACGATGAAACGCAGCAGCGTGATCCCGAGCTCGCGCCCGAGAATGACACCGGTCACCCACCACGGAAGATCACCGAGCGACGAGAGACAGATCAGCGCGGCGCCCATGATCGCTTTGTCGGCGATGGGGTCGGCGATCTTTCCGAAATCGGTGACCAAGTTGTACGAACGCGCCAGATGCCCGTCAAAGACATCCGTGATCATCGCAACGGCGAAAGCCGCCCATGCCCAGGCCCGCCACGCCGGGTCGTACCCGCCGCCGGCCAGCATGAGCGCCACGAACCCCGGCACAAGAAGGAGCCGGATCATGGTCAGGATGTTCGCGATGTTCCACAGGCTCGCCTGATTGACGGCCGCAGTACCCAGCTTGCTTCCGGGCGACGGCCTGCCGGTCCCGCCCGCAGCGGACGCCGGGACTCCGGTCATCTGTCCGCCTCCTCAGCGATCTCCAGCGGCTCGGCCACGAGATCGACACCTTCGGTGCCGACCACCTTCGCCTCGACGATACGGCCGATCGTCAGACCGGCGCCGCTCGTGAGCCGCACCTGTCCGTCGGTCTCGGGGGCCTGGTGGGCACCGCGCCCGACCACACCGTCCTCCTCGTCGACGGACTCGACGAGCACCTGCACGGTCTCGCCCACGCGCTCCTCGGCGCGCTGCGACACGAGCTGCTCGGCGAGCCGGGACAGGCGCGCGAGGCGCTGCGCGACGACCTCCTCATCGAGCTTGTCCTCGTACGTCGCCGCTTCCGTGCCCTCCTCGTCGGAGTAGCCGAAGACGCCGATGGCGTCCAGGCGCGCGCCGTTCAGGAAGCGCTCCAGCTCCGCGTAGTCGGCCTCGGTCTCGCCGGGGAAGCCCACGATGAAGTTCGACCGGACACCTGCCTGCGGCGCCTTGGCCCGAATGGTGTCCAGCAGCTCGAGGAAGCGGTCCGTGTCACCGAAGCGCCGCATCGCGCGCAGCACGCCGGGCGCCGAGTGCTGGAAGGAGAGGTCGAAGTACGGGGCGACCTTGTCCGTCCCCGTCAGGACGTCGATCAGGCCAGGGCGCATCTCGGCGGGCTGCAGGTAGCTGACCCGCACCCGCTCGATCCCGTCGACCCCGGCCAGCTCGGGCAGCAGGGACTCCAGGAGCCGGATGTCGCCCAGGTCCTTGCCGTACGACGTGTTGTTCTCGGAGACCAGCATGATCTCCTTCACGCCCTGCTCGGCGAGCCAGCGCGTCTCGTTCAGTACGTCGCTGGGGCGGCGCGAGATGAACGAACCGCGGAACGACGGGATGGCACAGAACGAGCACCGCCGGTCGCACCCGGAGGCCAGCTTCACGGACGCCACAGGGTTGCCGTCGAGCCGGCGCCGCAGCGGCGCACGCGGCCCGGACGCGGGCGCGAGTCCGTCGGGAAGGTCCGCGGGAGCGTGCCCCGGCAGCGCGATCCCGGAGCCCGCCTCCTGGCGCTCGGCCGGGCTGATCGGCAGCAGCTTTCGGCGGTCGCGCGGGGCGTGCGCCTCCACGTTGCCCCCGGACAGGATCGTCTGGAGGCGGCCGGAGATGTCCTCGTAGTCGTCGAAACCGAGCACGCCGTCGGCCTCGGGCAGCGCCTCGGCGAGCTCCTTGCCGTAGCGCTCGGCCATGCAGCCGACCGCGACCACCGCCTGCGTTCTGCCATGGCTCTTGAGGTCATTGGCTTCAAGGAGGGCGTCGACGGAGTCCTTCTTCGCGGCCTCCACGAAGCCACAGGTGTTCACGACGGCGACATCGGCTGCGTCGGCGTCCTCGACGAGCTCCCAGCCGTCCGCCTCCAAGCGGCCTGCGAGCTCCTCCGAGTCCACCTCGTTACGGGCGCAGCCAAGGGTGACAAGTGCGACGGTACGGCGTTCGGGCATGGAATCAAGACTACTTCGTCCCACCGACAGCCCTCGCCGCGAGGGGTTACCGCCGGATCTCCGGCCTCAGCCGACCTCAGCCGACCTCGGGGTCACCCTTCGTGTAGGACAGCCGCTCGACCTGGCCGGCCTTGAACTCGTCCTCGATCTGCTTGCCGTTCACATACAGCTTGATCGGGCCCGCGTCACCGAGGACGAGGTCGATCTTCTTGTTGTCCTGGAAGGTCTTCGTCTGGCCGTCCTGGAGCAGCCCGTCGAACATGATCCGCCCGTTGTGGTCCTTGGCGGAGATCCAGCTGCGGCCGTCCGCCGCGCTGATCTTGACGGTGACCTTGTCCGCCGGGGCCGCGGCGATCGCGCTGTCGGTCGGGTCCGGCTTCGGGTCGGTCGGCTTCTTGGTGCTGGGGCTCGGCTTCGTCGTGGGCTTGCTGGTCGCCGGGGTGGAGCCCTCCGCGGCCTGCTGCTGGCCGCCGTCGCTGTCGCCGCCGCTGAAGGCGGTGTAGCCGACGAAGGCGATGACCGCGACGATCGCGGCGACCATGGCCGCCGTCCAATTGGGCCGGCGCGGCTCGGAGCGGATCCGCTCGGTTTCGAACAGCGGCGTGGCCGGCGTCGGCGCGGGACCCCCGCCGTGCTCGTCGCCGTACTGCTCGAGCAGCGGCTCGGGGTCGAGGCGCACGGCACGCGCGAGCGTACGGATGTGGCCACGTGCGTAGACGTCACCACCACAGCGCGAGAAGTCGTCTTGTTCGATGGCTTGCACGATCGGGATGCGCACCCGGGTCGACTGGCTGACCTCGTCGACGGTCAGGCCCGCGTCGACGCGTGCCTGCTGGAGGGCACGACCGATCGACGGCCGGTCGTCGTCCGCGTGCGGGATGCGGTCTTCCGAAGGGCGGTCGTCTTCAGGGGAGTTGCCGATGGACACGAGGGCGCCTTTCGAGCGTGTAGCCACCTGCTGGAGGTTCAGTGTAGGGGGGGTGTGAATGGGTGAGGCAACCGGGCGGTCGGACTTTGTACGCCATCAGAATGGCCCGCCATCCCGCTGGCGACGTACACGGCTGTCTCCCCCTCAACTTGACGTAGCCGACGAGGAAACGGTTGCTCCGATACCCGTACGGGTGACGTCGTTCGAGGGGATCACCTTAAGGTTGAGCCTCCCCGCGGATCACCGCGAGCACTCCCTCCAGTTCATCGGCTTTCACAAGAACGTCTCGAGCCTTCGAACCTTCACTGGGTCCGACGATGTTCCTCGACTCCATCAAGTCCATGAGGCGTCCGGCCTTGGCGAAGCCCACGCGCAGCTTGCGCTGCAGCATGGAGGTCGAGCCGAACTGCGTCGAGACGACCAGTTCGACGGCCGCGCACAGCAGGTCCAGGTCGTCGCCGATGTCCTCGTCGATCTCCTTCTTCTGCTTGGTGCCCACCGTGACGTCGTCCCGGAAGACGGGCGCCATCTGGTCCTTGCAGTGCTGCACGATCGCGTGGATCTCGTCCTCTATGACGAAAGCGCCCTGCATACGGGTCGGCTTGTTCGCCCCCATGGGGAGGAACAGACCGTCGCCCTTGCCGATGAGCTTCTCCGCACCCGGCTGGTCGAGGATGACCCGGCTGTCGGCGAGCGAGGAGGTGGCGAAGGCGAGCCGCGAGGGCACGTTTGCCTTGATGAGGCCGGTGACGACGTCGACCGACGGACGCTGCGTGGCGAGGACCAGGTGGATACCGGCCGCGCGCGCGAGCTGCGTGATCCGGACGATGGAGTCCTCGACGTCCCTGGGCGCGACCATCATCAGGTCGGCGAGCTCATCGACGATGACCAGCAGATACGGGTACGCCTTCAGCTCCCGCTCGCTGCCCTCGGGCGTGGTGAGCTTGCCGTCCTTGACCGCCTGGTTGAAGTCGTCGATGTGCCGGTAGCCGAAGGCCGCGAGGTCGTCGTAGCGCAGATCCATCTCCCGCACGACCCACTGAAGTGCCTCGGCGGCCTTCTTGGGGTTGGTGATGATCGGCGTGATCAGGTGCGGGATCCCCTCGTACGCGGTCAGCTCCACGCGCTTGGGGTCGACCAGGACCATCCGGACGTCCTCGGGCGTCGCCCGCATCATGATCGAGGTGATCAGGCAGTTGATGCACGACGACTTACCCGAACCGGTGGCACCGGCGACCAGGATGTGCGGCATCTTCGCCATGTTGGCCATCACGTAGCCGCCCTCGACGTCCTTGCCGAGCGCGACCAGCATCGGGTGGTCGTCCTCGGCGGCGTCCGCGAGGCGCAGCACGTCGCCGACGTTGACCATCTCGCGGTCCGTGTTCGGGATCTCGATGCCGACCGCGGACTTGCCGGGGATCGGCGAGATGATCCGGACGTCCGGGGAGGCGACGGCGTACGCGATGTTCTTCGCCAGAGCCGTGATCTTCTCGACCTTCACGGCGGGGCCGAGCTCGATCTCGTAGCGGGTGACCGTGGGGCCGCGCGTGAAGCCCGTGACGCCAGCGTCGACCTTGAACTCGGTGAAGACGGTCTGCAGCGACTCGACGACGGCGTCGTTGGCGGCGCTGCGCGACTTGCCGGGACCACCGCGGGTGAGGAGGTCGAGGGAAGGCAGCGCGTACGTGATGTCGCCGGCGAGCTGGAGCTGCTCGGCGCGCGGCGGCAGGTCCCCCCTCGACTCAGGCGCGGCCTTGGTGAGGTCCGGCACCGCGAGCGACGTGGGAGTCGGCTCAGGCTCCTTCTGAGCGCCTGCCGGGGCCTTCTTGACCCGAGCGCCCGGCACGGGGGCCGAGCTGCCCTCTGCGGGCGCCTCACCGCTGTTCTCACCGCTGCCCTCGCCGGAGACCCCCTGCGTGAGGTCCGCGACGAGCGGCGAAGGCGGCATGCCGTGCAGTACGGCCCCGTCGAGCGCGGCGGCCGCCGCGGCGGCCACGTCGACCGCGTCCATCGGCCGGTCCATCGCGGGCTGCACGGACCGCCGCGGCTTGCGCCGCTTGGCGAAGGCCTCCTCCTCGGCCCGGTCCGGGTCGTACGACTCCGGGGACGGGGCCGAGGGGCGCTTGCGGGAGCGCACGGGCGTGGCCTCGCGCCACTCGTCGTCGTACTCGTCCGCGGCCCCCTCGGCGAAGGCGGCGTCCTCGTGCACGACGCCGAGCTTCACGCCGAGTTGGTGCAGGCGCTGCGGAATGGCGTTGACGGGCGTCGCGGTCACGACGAGCAGCCCGAACACCGTCAGCAGGACGAGCAGCGGGACCGCGAGCACCTGGGTCATCGTGAAGCTCAGCGGCGTCGCGGCGGCCCAGCCGATGAGTCCGCCCGCGTCCCGTATGGCGCGCATGCCGTCCCCGCGCGCGGGTGAGCCGCACGCGATGTGGACCTGTCCCAGCACGCCGATGACGAGCGCGGAGAGGCCGATCACGATCCGCCCGTTGGCCTCGGGCTTCTCGGGGTGCCGGATGAGGCGTACGGCGATGATCCCGAGCAGGATCGGCACCAACAGGTCGAGGCGGCCGAACGCGCCGGTCACCAGCATGTCGACGAGGTCGCCGACGGGGCCCTGCAGATTGGACCAGGTGCCGGCCGCGCAGATCAGCCCGACCCCGAGCAGCAGCAGCGCGAGCCCGTCCTTGCGGTGTGCCGGGTCGAGCCCCTTGGCGCCACGCCCTATGCCGCGGAACATCGCCCCCACGCTGTGCGCGACGCCGAGCCACAGGGCGCGTACGAGCTTGTACAGGCCCCCGGTCGGATTGGGCGCCGCCTTGGGTGCGGGCTTCTTCGCCACGGCCTTCTTGGCGGGGGCCCTCTTGGGCGCCGGCTTCTTGGCCGCGGCCTTCTTGGCGGGGGCTTTCTTGGCAGCTGCCTTCTTCGCCGGAGCCTTGGCCGGCGCCGCCGTCTTCTTCGCGGGCGACTTCTTGGCTGCGGGACGTGAGGCCATGGGTGTGAGGTTACCGGGGGAGCCGACCTTGGACACGTGTGCCCACTGCTTCACCCGATCGTGTCGCGAACTGACGGGGCGAAAACTGACGCGCCCTCAAAGCCGGAGCGGAGCCCCCGAATCCGGGGCGACCGCCTCAGCTCTGGGACGGAAGCCTCAGTTCTGGGACGGAAGTGAGGGCGCTCCGCTGCCCGTCCCGGGCTCCAGGGCGTCAAGCGCCCTGCGCAGTCCGGTGAGTTTGCGCTCCAGGTGTGCCGCCGTGGCCACCGCCGCCGCGTCCGCGGACTCGTCGTCCAACTGCTTCGACAGCGCCTCGGCCTGCTCCTCGACCGCGGCGAGCCGCGCCGACAGCTCGGCGAGCAGCCCCGCGGGCTCCTTGCTGTCGCCGATGGCCTTGCCGCCGCCCTCCAGCTGGAGCCGCAGCAGCGCCGCCTGCTCCCGGAGCTGGCAGTTCTTCATGTACAGCTCGACGAACACCGAGACCTTCGCCCGCAGCACCCAGGGGTCGAACGGCTTGGAGATGTAGTCGACCGCCCCCGCCGCGTAGCCACGGAAGGTGTGATGCGGTCCGTGGTTGATCGCGGTGAGGAAGATGATCGGGATGTCCCGGGTCCGCTCGCGGCGCTTGATGTGCGCAGCGGTTTCGAAACCGTCCATTCCCGGCATCTGAACGTCCAGCAGAATGACCGCGAAATCGTCCGTGAGCAGCGCCTTCAGCGCTTCCTCCCCGGACGATGCCCGTACCAGTGTCTGATCGAGCGCGGAGAGGATGGCCTCCAGCGCCAGCAGATTCTCCGGCCGGTCATCGACCAGGAGGATCTTGGCCTTCTGCACCATGGCCCGCCCTCCTCGCCCCGGCATGGGGCCGCCCCTGTCCGCAGGACTCGGGGAGGCTCCTTTCGCCGCCCCAGGGGACGACTCCCTTGCGTCGTCCGTCCTTGTGCCGGTCATGGTAGCCGCACCCCGCCTGTCGCCACACCCTGTCACCGCGATGTCACCGTGCACGTAGCAGAAACGCGGTGGGAGACCAGAAGGTTCCCCGAATCCCGCGCCTCTACACGAATTCGACCACACTCAGTCAGCAACTCATCCTGAACATTTCGGTTTCCTGTCACTCACCATGCATCCACCGCTCCATCACAGAGAGCAGATGGTCCGGATCGACCGGCTTCGTCACGTAGTCGGATGCGCCCGACTCGATGGCCTTCTCCCGGTCGCCCTTCATCGCCTTCGCGGTGAGCGCGATGATCGGCAGCCCGGCGAACTGCGGCATCCTGCGGATCGCCGTCGTCGTCGCGTAGCCGTCCATCTCCGGCATCATGATGTCCATCAGCACGACTGTCACGTCGTCGTGCTGCTCGAGGACTTCGATGCCCTCGCGCCCGTTCTCCGCGTACAGGACCGAGAGGCCCTGCTGCTCCAGGACGCTGGTGAGCGCGAACACGTTGCGGATGTCGTCGTCGACGATGAGCACCTTCTCGCCGCCGAACAACAGCCCGTGCCGGGGCGTGGGGGCGCTCTTCTCGGCCGAGCCGCTCCCGCCCGTCATGCTGCCCATGCCGCCGTCCCAGTGCTCCTCAGCGCGCTCCTGAGCGGGCAGCGGCTGGCCCTGCAGCGGCGTCCGCTCGGGCTGCGCCGGGGTCGACCTGCGGCGGCGCCGGAACAACGCCGCGGGCCCGTTCTGCGTGTCCTGGTAGGACCTCACCTCGGCCGGGGTCTCCACCTCCGCGGGCTCGGGCTCGGGCGCCGCGTCGAGGGCGAGCCGCTCCCCCGGTTCGATGGTCGGCGCAAGCTGCGCGTACCCCTGGGGCGGCAGTTCGCTCGGGTGCATCGGCAGGTACAGCGTGAAGGTCGAGCCGCGGCCGGGCTCGCTCTGCGCGTGGATCTCGCCGCCCAGGAGGCGGGCGATCTCGCGGCTGATGGACAGGCCGAGGCCCGTACCGCCGTACTTACGGCTCGTCGTGCCGTCCGCCTGCTTGAACGCCTCGAAGATGACGCGCATCTTGCTGGCCGCGATGCCGATGCCGGTGTCGGTCACCGAGAAGGCGATCACATCACCGTCGACCTCGGTCAACGAGCCCGCTTCCAGGAGCTGTTCGCGGATCGCGTTCGGCACGTCGGCGCCGGCCGGCCTGATGACGAGTTCGACGGCACCGGAGTCGGTGAACTTCACCGCGTTCGACAGCAGGTTGCGCAGCACCTGGAGGAGGCGCTGTTCGTCGGTGTGCAACGTAGTGGGCAGTTCCGGCGACACCCTTACGGAGAAGTCGAGTTGCTTCTCCGCGGTCAGCGGCCGGAACGTGGCCTCTACGTAGTCGACGAGTTGCACCAGGGCGATGCGCGTCGGCGAGACGTCCATCTTGCCCGCCTCGACCTTCGACAGGTCCAGGATGTCGTTGATCAGCTGGAGCAGGTCGGAGCCCGCTCCGTGGATCGTCTCGGCGAACTCGACCTGCTTCGGGGTGAGGTTCGCGTCGGCGTTGTCGGCCAGCAACTTGGCAAGGATGAGCAGCGAGTTGAGCGGCGTACGCAGCTCGTGCGACATGTTGGCGAGGAACTCGCTCTTGTAGCGCATCGAGACGGCGAGCTGTTCGGCGCGCTCCTCCAGGACCTGCCGCGCGTCCTCGATCTCGGTGTTCTTCACCTCGATGTCACGGTTCTGCTGGGCGAGCAGTTCGGCCTTCTCCTCCAGCTCAGCGTTGGACGCCTGGAGGGCCTTCTGCCGGTTCTCCAACTCGGCGGAACGCTCACGCAGCTGCTCGGTCAACTCCTGCGACTGCCGCAGCAGGACCTCCGTCTTCGTGTTGACGGAGATCGTGTTGACGCTCGTCGCGATCATCTCGGCGATCTGCCCGAGGAAGTCCTTCTGGATCTGTGTGAACGGCGTGAACGACGCCAGCTCGATCACACCGAGCACCGTGTCCTCGAACAGCACGGGGATCACGATGACCTGCGCCGGAGGCGCCTCACCGAGCCCGGAGGCGATCTTCAGGTAGCCGCTGGGCGCGTTGTCCACAAGGATCGTGCGCCGCTCCTGCGCGGCCGTCCCGATGAGCGTCTCGCCGGGCCTGAAGGCCGTCGGCATGGAGCCCATGGAGTAGCCGTAGCTCCCGCACATGCGCAGCTCGTACGCGTCCTCATCAGCGACCGCCGCGTCGGCGCTGTCGTCCAGCGGCAGCGCCAGGAAGAACGCGCCGTGCTGCGCTGACACCACCGGTGTCAGCTCGCTCATGATGAGCCCCGCCACGTCGTCGAGGTCGCGGCGGCCCTGCATCAGACCCGAGATACGGGCCAGGTTGCCCTTGAGCCAGTCCTGTTCCTCGTTGGCGATCGTGGTGTCGCGCAGGTTCGAGATCATCTTGTTGATGTTGTCCTGGAGGACCTGGATCTCGCCCGCGGCATCGACGTCGATCTTGAGGTTGAGATCGCCGCGGGTCACCGCGGTGGCGACGGCCGCGATGGCGCGCACCTGACGCGTCAGGTTCCCGGCCATCTCGTTCACGGACTCGGTGAGGTCGCGCCAGGTGCCGTCGACGTCACGCACGCGTGCCTGGCCGCCCAGCTGCCCCTCGGTGCCCACTTCGCGGGCCACCCGGGTCACCTGCTCGGCGAACGACGACAGCTGGTCGACCATCGTGTTGATCGTGGTCTTCAGCTCGAGGATCTCGCCGCGCGCGTCGATGTCGATCTTCTTGGTCAGGTCGCCCTTGGCGATGGCGGTCGTGACCATCGCGATGTTGCGCACCTGTCCGGTCAGGTTCGAGGCCATTCCGTTCACGGATTCGGTCAGGTCCTTCCACGTACCGGAGACTCCGGGTACGCGGGCCTGGCCGCCGAGGATGCCGTCCGTGCCCACCTCGCGGGCCACCTTGGTGACCTGGTCGGCGAACGAACTCAGGGTCCGCACCATCGTGTTGAACGTGTCGGCGAGCTGCGCGACCTCACCGCGCGCCTCGATGGTGACCTGACGGGTCAGGTCACCGTTGGCCACCGCGTTGGCGACCTGGGAGATGTTGCGCACCTGCATGGTCAGGTTGTTGGCCATCAGGTTGACGTTGTCGCTCAGGTCCTTCCAGATGCCGGTGATGCCCGGCACCCGGGCCTGTCCGCCCAGCTGCCCCTCGGTGCCCACCTCACGGGCCACCCGGGTCACCTGCTCCGCGAAGGCCGAGAGCTGGTCGACCATCGTGTTGACCGTGGTGACGAGTTCGAGGATCTCGCCCTTGGCGTCGACGGTGATCTTCTTGGAGAGGTCGCCTCGCGCCACTGCAGTTGTGACCTCGGCGATGTTCCGCACCTGGAGCGTCAGGTTGTTGGCCATGCCGTTCACGGACTGCGTCAGGTCCTTCCACGTACCCGACACGCCCTGCACCTCGGCCTGTCCGCCGAGGATGCCGTCCGTACCCACCTCGCGGGCCACCCGCGTCACCTGCTCGGCGAAGGCGGAGAGCTGGTCCACCATCGTGTTGAGGGTGTTCTTCAGCTCCAGGATCTCGCCGCGCGCGTCCACGTCGATCTTCTGCGACAGGTCACCCCGCGCCACCGCCGTGGCCACCTGGGCGATGTTGCGCACCTGGGCCGTGAGGTTGCCGGCCATGCCGTTCACGGAATCCGTCAGATCGCGCCACACGCCCGCGACGCCGGGCACCTGCGCCTGACCGCCCAGGCGACCTTCCGTGCCCACCTCGCGGGCCACCCTGGTCACCTGGTCCGCGAAGGCGGAGAGCTGGTCGACCATCGTGTTGATGGTGTTCTTCAGCTCCAGGATCTCGCCGCGCGCGTCCACGTCGATCTTCTGCGACAGGTCACCCCGCGCCACCGCCGTCGTGACCTGCGCGATCTGCCGCACCTGTGAAGTCAGGTTCCCGGCCATGAAGTTGACGGAGTCGGTCAGTTCCTTCCACGTGCCGCTCACGCCGTCCACGCGGGCCTGACCGCCGAGGCGGCCCTCCGTGCCCACGTCACGCGCCATCCGCGTCACCTGGTCGGCGAAGCTCGACAGCTGGTCCACCATCGTGTTCACGGTGTTCTTCAGCTGGAGCATCTCGCCGGAGACGTCGACGGTGACCTTTTGCGACAGATCACCGTTCGCCACCGCCGTCGTCACCTGGGCGATGTTGCGCACCTGTCCGGTGAGGTTCCGGAACGCCGTGTTGACGGAGTCGGTCAGGTCCTTCCACGTACCGGCCGCGCCCGGCACGAGGGCTTGACCGCCGAGCTCACCCTCGACACCGATCTCCCGGGCCACACGCGTGACTTCGGAACCGAAGGCGGACAGCTGGTCCACCATCGTGTTCACGGTGTTCTTCAGCTCGAGCATCTCGCCCGCGACGTCGACGGTGACCTTCTGCGACAGATCACCGTTCGCCACCGCCGTCGTGACAGTCGCGATGTCCCGCACCTGAGTTGTGAGGTTCCGGAAAACCGTGTTCACCGAATCGGTGAGGTCCTTCCACGTGCCGGCGGCTCCCGGCACGTTGGCCTGACCACCGAGCTGACCCTCGGCGCCGACCTCGTTCGCCACACGCGTGACCTCGTCCGCGAAGGTACGCAGGGTCTCCGTCATCTGGTTGATGGTCTCGGCCAGCTGGGCGACCTCGCCGCGCGCCGACACCGTGACCTTCTGCGAGAGATCCCCGTTGGCCACGGCCGTGGTGACCTGCGCGATCCCTCGCACCTGCGCGGTCAGGTTGCCGGCCATGAGGTTCACCGAATCGGTGAGGTCCTTCCACACTCCGGCCACACCGGGCACCTGCGCCTGGCCGCCGAGCTCACCCTCCGTGCCCACTTCCCGGGCCACACGCGTGACCTCGGACGAGAACGACGACAGCTGGTCCACCATCGTGTTCACGGTGTTCTTCAGCTCGAGCATCTCGCCCGCGACGTGAACCGTGACCTTCCGGGACAAGTCGCCCTTGGCCACGGCAGTGGTGACGAGAGCAATGTCACGCACCTGTGCGGTCAGCCGGTACGCCATCGTGTTGACGGAATCCGTGAGATCCTTCCACGAACCGGACATTCCACGTACGCGTGCCTGCCCACCGAGCTTGCCCTCGGTACCCACCTCGCTGGCCACGCGCGTGACCTCGTCGGTGAACGTGGAGAGCTGGTCGACCAGATTGTTGACGGTCCGCCCGACCTTCAGGAACTCGCCGCGCAGCGGATGCCCGTTCCCCTCCGGCTTCCCTTCCGGCACCTGGGCCCGCAGCTCCATCCGCGGCGACAGGTCACCGTCCGCGACCGCCGAGAGCACCCTCCCGACCTCTGAGACGGGCCGTACGAGGTCGTCCACGAGCGCGTTGGACGCATTGATCGCGGTGGCCCAGGAGCCCTCACAGGCGCCCGTCTCGAGCCGCTCGGTGAGCTTGCCCTCACGTCCGACCATGCGGCGCACGCGCGACATCTCACCCGTCAGGTGCAGATTTCGGTCGGCCACCTCGTTGAAGACGGCAGCGATCTCCGACATCACGCCGTCGCCGCTGACGGTCAGGCGCTTGCGGAAATTGCCGTCTCTCATCGCGACAAGACCTGCGAGCAGCCTGTTCAGCGCCGCCGTATCCACGGTCGTCGTGCCGCCGCCACCGCGCGTTTTGCGCTGTTTCGCCAGGGACTGTCCGTCTTCTGCGCGCGTCTTCTTGCTCCGCGTCGCTGCGCCAGACTCCACTGTGTCCCTCCCGCAGGGGTCGACCTGTACTGCTCGGGTAGCTCGGGTTTCTTCGGATTCGCTTCTACCGCCGCATCAGCACTTCAATGCGTTCTTCTATGGAAGCTTGCCCAGTGTTTCACCATGGCTGAACCAGGCCATAACAGTTCGGCAGCTTCGCACACCGTCCGCACACCCTCCGGGCGGAAACACAGACGACCGGCATCCGCATGGACGGCGAAGGTAAGTAACCTTGCATGCGGCTGTCCACCCACCCCGGTCTGCCCGGCCTGGGCGGTGGCGGAAAACGAGCGGGCATCGGAGGGGCGGCCGAGACATGGGTACGGGAGACCTGGGCCTCGACACTCGGACATCGAGTACAACTCGTACAGGGAGTTCTGTGATCACCGCGCGCGCGGCTGCCACTTTCGAGCCGGTCGGACGCTCCGTCGCGACCGCCCGCTCCTTCGTACGCGACACCCTCCAAGGGTGGGGCCATGCGGACATCATCGACGACGCCGTCGTTCTGACCAGCGAACTCGTGACAAATGCCGTGGTTCACGCGGGCACATCCGCGGAGGTTCTGTGTTTGCGAAGTGAGGACCACGTCCGCATCGAGGTCTCCGACCGCTATCCGGAGCGCGAGATTCCGCTGCAGTCGTCGGCCATGAACATGGGCAGCCCGGACCGCGAGGGCGGCCGCGGCCTCCAGCTCTGCGCCGCGCTCGCCGGCCGCTGGGGCGTCGACTATTCGGCCACGCACAAGCGGGTCTGGTTCCAACTCGACCTGCCCGAGCGCTCGGTGGGCACCCGCGCCGCGGGCCCCAACCTCCCCATCGACCTCCTCCCGCTCGCGGACGAGCGGGTCCGCGTGGCCGTCGTCCAGATCGACCGGGTCGGCGCGATCACCGGGTGGAACGAGGACGCGGAGGAACTTTTCGGGTACGCGGCCGAGCAGGTCACCGGCAAGCCCCTCACCGACTTCGCCGCCTGGCCGCACACGCCCGGCACCAGCACGGGCATCGTCGACGCACTCCAACTCTCGCGTTGGGAGGGCAGTTACGGCATCCGCACCGCCAACGGCCGCGTGACGCCCGTGTACGCCTCGCACCTGCGCGTCCGCGACACCGACGGCGAGCCGTCGACCGTGTGCCTCCTGGTACGCGATCACGAGCGGGCCATCCTCCAGACGCCGCTGCGCCTCCCCTCGCCCGATCCCGCGGCGCACTCCGACAGCCAGGGCTCCGACCCGTTCGAGGTCTTCATCGGCTCGCCGGCCCCCGACGACCTGGACGGGCTGCTCCAGCGCACCGTCGAGCGCGCCCGCGACATGCTCGACGGCGACTCCGCGTTCCTGCTGCTCGCCACGGACGACGAGACGGAGCTGGAGGTCCGCGCCTCCACCGGCCTGCCGTCCGCCCGGCAGCGCTTCGCGCGCGTGCCCGTCGAAGTCGGCCCCAACCGCTACGGCTCGGCCCGCATGCCCGCCGTGCACGAGGACCTGACCCAAGTCCCCGGCGCGGTCCCGCTCTTGAACGGCACGGGCATGCGCTCGGTCGTCACCGTCCCCCTCAAGGTCGAGGGCCGTCTCACGGGCTCCCTGGGAGTCGCGGCGGAGGCCCCTGACCGCTACTCGAACGAAGAGGCGCTACGCCTGCAGTTCGCCGCCGACCGCATCGCGCTGGCCGTCGAGTCGGCCCGCCTCGGCGAACTCGAGAAGCTCCGCCGTGGCTCGCTGAGCTTCCTCGTCGAAGCCTCCGACCTCCTGGCGGGCACGCTCGACAGGGACCAAACCCTGGCGCTCATGGCCCAGATGACGGTGCCGACCCTCGCCACCTGGTGCGCGGTCTACACGATCGCCGACCAGGCCTCGGAGCCGTATCTCTCCTACGTGCTGCACGAGGACGAGGAGCGGATCGACGGTCTGAAGGCGCTCCTCTCGAAGATCGCTCCACCGGACCCGGTCCCGACCCCGGGCGCCCGCGTCTGGGCGGCCCCCGCGGAAGCCGCCCATCAGGCGGCCCTTCGTACGTCCATGAGAAGCCTGGGACTTGGCGAACCGGCGAGCGTCAGCTCCGGCATCGGCACGACGCTCCAGACGGCCTCAGCGGTCGGCGGCGAGACCGTCGTGCTCCCCCTGGTGGCCCGTAACCGCGTCATCGGCATGCTGACCCTCGGCAAGCCGACGGACGAACACTTCCGCCAGGAAATCCTGGAGCTGGCCGAGGACTTGAGCCGCAGGGCGGCCCTCGCCCTCGACAACGCGCGCCTCTACTCGGAGCGCATGGCGATCAGCCAGTCCCTCCAGCGCAGCCTCCTGCCCCCGGAGCTCCCCGACGTCCCCGGCGTCGAGGTGGAGGTCATCTACCGCGCGGCCGGCGAGGGCAACGAGGTGGGTGGCGACTTCTACGACCTGTTCCCCATCCGGGACGGCGCGTACGGCTTCGCCATCGGCGACGTCTGCGGCACAGGCCCGGAGGCCGCGGCCGTCACCGGCCTCGCCCGCCACGCGCTGCGCCTGCTCGCCCGCGAGGGTTTCGGCGGCCCCGCGGTCCTGGAGCGCCTGAACGCCGCGATCCTCGACGAGGGCGCCCGCAGCCGCTTCCTGACCCTGCTCTACGGGGAGTTGTGGCCGCAGGAGGACGGCTCGGCGATCCTGAAGATGGTCTGCGCCGGCCACCCGCTCCCCCTCCGCCTGCGCCAGGACGGCTCCGTCGCCCCGTACGCGGAGCCCCAGCCGCTGCTCGGCGTCATGGACGACCTGGAGCTGTACGAGCAGACGCTGACGCTCGACCCGGGCGATGTCCTGCTCTGCGTCACGGACGGCATCACCGAGCGCCGCGAAGGCAGCCGCATGCTCGGCGACGACGGCCTGGCGGACGTCCTCTCCACCTGTACGGGCCTCACGGCAGGGGCTGTTGCCGCCCGCATCATGCGCGCGGTGGAGCGCTTCGCCGCGGACGCCCCGTCGGACGACATGGCGATCCTCGCGATGCGCGTGCCGGGCCTCCAGCACGACTGAGCCCGCCGGAGCGGAGGCGGGGGCGGGGGCAACAAAAAAGGCCTCCGCCCATTGGGCGGAGGCCTTAATTCAACGAGCCCCCAAGCGGAATCGAACCGCTGACCTTCTCCTTACCATGGAGACGCTCTACCGACTGAGCTATAGGGGCCTGTCGCTTTCGCGGTTTCCCGCTCGGCAACGACATAAAGCATACCTGATGTTGAGGCCCCTCCGAACCACTGACCAGGGCGGCTCTAGAAGGCCGGCTGCAGCAATCCGCCCAATGCGTTGCAGGCATGCACGACCCGCTGCAACTGCCGCCTCGACATTGTCGCTTCGACCGGCAGGGCAAGCGTCTCGTCGGCGGCCCGCTCGGTTTCCGGAAGCGCGATGTCGAACCGGAAACCCGGCAGCCGGTGCACCGGAGTCTTCACCGGCACCCGGCACTCGACACCCTTGCCGCGCAATACCCGGGCGAATGCATCCCGATCCGGCCGCCCATTACCCGGCACCCGCACGACGTACTGCTGATACGTGTGCCCGTCCTGCCCGACGGGGGTCCGTACTCCGGTGAGCCGCGCGCTCAAATAGGCGGCGTGCACACGGCGTTGAGCCACCTCGTCGTACGACTTCTCGGACTCCCCCGGCTCCTCCAGCACGAGCAGGCCGTGCCGCCGCCCCAGCTCCCGCAGCCGGGCGAGATCCGCGCGGTGCCCGAAGCGGTGCACGGCGACGACCGCCGCGGTGCGTCCACTGACGCCGGCGGCCACGTGGGAGGGATCGATGCAGTACGTCTCCGGGTCGATGTCGGCGAAGACCGGCACGGCCCCCGCCCGCACGACGTCCTCGGCCACCTCGGCGTTCCCGAAGGCCGGCACGATGACCTCGTCTCCGGTACCGACGCCTGCGGCTCGCAGCATTTCAACTGTGCCCATGTCTGGGATCGTGTCCAGGCGACGTGAACGACGGGTGAAGCGCAACAAAAAAGAGCTGGTCCCTGAACCAAAAGGTTCAGGGACCAGCTCTTCTATAAAATTAGTTCGGCGGCGTCCTACTCTCCCACAGGGTCCCCCCTGCAGTACCATCGGCGCTGTGAGGCTTAGCTTCCGGGTTCGGAATGTAACCGGGCGTTTCCCTCACGCTATGACCACCGAAACACTATGAAACTGTCAACCGCACCGTAGTCGTGGCCCGACATACGGGGTTGTTCGTGGTTTCAGAACCAACACAGTGGACGCGAGCAACTGAGGACAAGCCCTCGGCCTATTAGTACCGGTCACCTCCACACCTTACGGTGCTTCCAGATCCGGCCTATCAACCCAGTCGTCTACTGGGAGCCTTAACCCCTCAAAGGGGGTGGGAATACTCATCTCGAAGCAGGCTTCCCGCTTAGATGCTTTCAGCGGTTATCCTTTCCGAACGTAGCCAACCAGCCATGCCCTTGGCAGGACAACTGGCACACCAGAGGTTCGTCCGTCCCGGTCCTCTCGTACTAGGGACAGCCCTTCTCAATATTCCTACGCGCACAGAGGATAGGGACCGAACTGTCTCACGACGTTCTAAACCCAGCTCGCGTACCGCTTTAATGGGCGAACAGCCCAACCCTTGGGACCGACTCCAGCCCCAGGATGCGACGAGCCGACATCGAGGTGCCAAACCATCCCGTCGATATGGACTCTTGGGGAAGATCAGCCTGTTATCCCCGGGGTACCTTTTATCCGTTGAGCGACGGCGCTTCCACAAGCCACCGCCGGATCACTAGTCCCGACTTTCGTCCCTGCTCGACCCGTCGGTCTCACAGTCAAGCTCCCTTGTGCACTTACACTCAACACCTGATTACCAACCAGGCTGAGGGAACCTTTGGGCGCCTCCGTTACTCTTTGGGAGGCAACCGCCCCAGTTAAACTACCCATCAGACACTGTCCCTGATCCGGATCACGGACCCAGGTTAGACATCCAGCACGACCAGAGTGGTATTTCAACGACGACTCCCCCTGAACTGGCGTCCAGGGTTCACAGTCTCCCACCTATCCTACACAAGCCGAACCGAACACCAATATCAAACTATAGTAAAGGTCCCGGGGTCTTTCCGTCCTTCTGCGCGAAACGAGCATCTTTACTCGTAGTGCAATTTCACCGGGCCTATGGTTGAGACAGTCGAGAAGTCGTTACGCCATTCGTGCAGGTCGGAACTTACCCGACAAGGAATTTCGCTACCTTAGGATGGTTATAGTTACCACCGCCGTTTACTGGCGCTTAAGTTCTCAGCTTCGCCACACCGAAATGTGACTAACCGGTCCCCTTAACGTTCCAGCACCGGGCAGGCGTCAGTCCGTATACATCGCCTTACGGCTTCGCACGGACCTGTGTTTTTAGTAAACAGTCGCTTCTCGCTGGTCTCTGCGGCCACCCCCAGCTCAGAGTGCAAGACTCATCACCAGGAATGGCCCCCCTTCTCCCGAAGTTACGGGGGCATTTTGCCGAGTTCCTTAACCATAGTTCACCCGAACGCCTCGGTATTCTCTACCTGACCACCTGAGTCGGTTTAGGGTACGGGCCGCCATGAAACTCGCTAGAGGCTTTTCTCGACAGCATAGGATCATCCACTTCACCACAATCGGCTCGGCATCAGGTCTCAGCCTCGTGTGCGACGGATTTACCTACCGCACGGCCTACACCCTTACCCCGGGACAACCATCGCCCGGGCTGGACTACCTTCCTGCGTCACCCCATCGCTCACCTACTACCAGCTTGGACCGGCGGCTCCACCACTTTCCATTCCCCGAAGGGTCCGGAACGGCTTCACGGCCTTAGCATCACTGGATTCGATGTCTTTCGCGTCACAGCGGGTACCGGAATATCAACCGGTTATCCATCGACTACGCCTGTCGGCCTCGCCTTAGGTCCCGACTTACCCTGGGCAGATCAGCTTGACCCAGGAACCCTTAGTCAATCGGCGCACACGTTTCTCACGTGTGTATCGCTACTCATGCCTGCATTCTCACTCGTGAACCGTCCACAACTACCTTCCGGTGCTGCTTCACCCGGCACACGACGCTCCCCTACCCATCCACACACCCGTTGGGGCTGTTGTATGAATGACACGACTTCGGCGGTACGCTTGAGCCCCGCTACATTGTCGGCGCGGAATCACTTGACCAGTGAGCTATTACGCACTCTTTCAAGGGTGGCTGCTTCTAAGCCAACCTCCTGGTTGTCTCTGCGACTCCACATCCTTTCCCACTTAGCGTACGCTTAGGGGCCTTAGTCGATGCTCTGGGCTGTTTCCCTCTCGACCATGGAGCTTATCCCCCACAGTCTCACTGCCGTGCTCTCACTTACCGGCATTCGGAGTTTGGCTAAGGTCAGTAACCCGGTAGGGCCCATCGCCTATCCAGTGCTCTACCTCCGGCAAGAAACACACGACGCTGCACCTAAATGCATTTCGGGGAGAACCAGCTATCACGGAGTTTGATTGGCCTTTCACCCCTAACCACAGGTCATCCCCCAGGTTTTCAACCCTGGTGGGTTCGGTCCTCCACGAAGTCTTACCTCCGCTTCAACCTGCCCATGGCTAGATCACTCCGCTTCGGGTCTTGAGCGCGCTACTGAATCGCCCTATTCGGACTCGCTTTCGCTACGGCTTCCCCACACGGGTTAACCTCGCAACACACCGCAAACTCGCAGGCTCATTCTTCAAAAGGCACGCAGTCACGACGCATTGAGTAAACTCAATGCGCGACGCTCCCACGGCTTGTAGGCACACGGTTTCAGGTACTATTTCACTCCGCTCCCGCGGTACTTTTCACCATTCCCTCACGGTACTATCCGCTATCGGTCACCAGGGAATATTTAGGCTTAACGGGTGGTCCCGCCAGATTCACACAGGATTTCTCGGGCCCCGTGCTACTTGGGTGTCTCTCAAACGAGCCGCTAATGTTTCGACTACGGGGGTCTTACCCTCTACGCCGGACCTTTCGCATGTCCTTCGCCTACATCAACGGTTTCTTACTCGTCCTGTCGCCGGCAGACGACAGAAGAGAGATCCCACAACCCCGTACACGCAACCCCTGCCGGGTCTCACACGTATACGGTTTGGCCTCATCCAGTTTCGCTCGCCACTACTCCCGGAATCACGGTTGTTTTCTCTTCCTGCGGGTACTGAGATGTTTCACTTCCCCGCGTTCCCTCCACACTGCCTATATATTCAGCAGCGGGTGACAGCCCATGACGACTGCCGGGTTTCCCCATTCGGAAACCCCCGGATCAAAGCCTGGTTGACGACTCCCCGGGGACTATCGTGGCCTCCCACGTCCTTCATCGGTTCCTGGTACCAAGGCATCCACCGTGCGCCCTTAAAAACTTGGCCACAGATGCTCGCGTCCACTGTGCAGTTCTCAAACAACGACCAACCACCCGTCACACACCAAGAACCTTGGCGCTTCACCGGGGCCGGCATTGAGGTCGGGATCAAATCCGTACCCTCAGATACCCAACAGCGTGCCCGGCCCGACCAGTTCACTCACACGTTCCACGCCGAAGCAGTACTAGTGAAGCCAACCAATCGTGCCGAATAATCAACGTTCCACCCATGAGCAACCAGCATCAGACGTTCGCTGATGAACTGGCCTCTGACCTCGTCCCGAAGGACTCGGTAAGAAGTGCTCCTTAGAAAGGAGGTGATCCAGCCGCACCTTCCGGTACGGCTACCTTGTTACGACTTCGTCCCAATCGCCAGTCCCACCTTCGACAGCTCCCTCCCACAAGGGGTTGGGCCACCGGCTTCGGGTGTTACCGACTTTCGTGACGTGACGGGCGGTGTGTACAAGGCCCGGGAACGTATTCACCGCAGCAATGCTGATCTGCGATTACTAGCAACTCCAACTTCATGGGGTCGAGTTGCAGACCCCAATCCGAACTGAGACCGACTTTTTGAGATTCGCTCCACCTTGCGGTATCGCAGCTCATTGTATCGGCCATTGTAGCACGTGTGCAGCCCAAGACATAAGGGGCATGATGACTTGACGTCGTCCCCACCTTCCTCCGAGTTGACCCCGGCGGTCTCCTGTGAGTCCCCATCACCCCGAAGGGCATGCTGGCAACACAGAACAAGGGTTGCGCTCGTTGCGGGACTTAACCCAACATCTCACGACACGAGCTGACGACAGCCATGCACCACCTGTACACCGACCACAAGGGGGCGCCCATCTCTGGACGTTTCCGGTGTATGTCAAGCCTTGGTAAGGTTCTTCGCGTTGCGTCGAATTAAGCCACATGCTCCGCTGCTTGTGCGGGCCCCCGTCAATTCCTTTGAGTTTTAGCCTTGCGGCCGTACTCCCCAGGCGGGGCACTTAATGCGTTAGCTGCGGCGCGGACAACGTGGAATGTTGCCCACACCTAGTGCCCACCGTTTACGGCGTGGACTACCAGGGTATCTAATCCTGTTCGCTCCCCACGCTTTCGCTCCTCAGCGTCAGTAATGGCCCAGAGATCCGCCTTCGCCACCGGTGTTCCTCCTGATATCTGCGCATTTCACCGCTACACCAGGAATTCCGATCTCCCCTACCACACTCTAGCTAGCCCGTATCGACTGCAGACTCGGGGTTAAGCCCCGAGCTTTCACAATCGACGTGACAAGCCGCCTACGAGCTCTTTACGCCCAATAATTCCGGACAACGCTTGCGCCCTACGTATTACCGCGGCTGCTGGCACGTAGTTAGCCGGCGCTTCTTCTGCAGGTACCGTCACTTTCGCTTCTTCCCTGCTGAAAGAGGTTTACAACCCGAAGGCCGTCATCCCTCACGCGGCGTCGCTGCATCAGGCTTTCGCCCATTGTGCAATATTCCCCACTGCTGCCTCCCGTAGGAGTCTGGGCCGTGTCTCAGTCCCAGTGTGGCCGGTCGCCCTCTCAGGCCGGCTACCCGTCGTCGCCTTGGTGAGCCATTACCTCACCAACAAGCTGATAGGCCGCGGGCTCATCCTTCACCGCCGGAGCTTTTAACCCCCATCCAGGAGGACAGGAGTGTTATCCGGTATTAGACCTCGTTTCCAAGGCTTGTCCCAGAGTGAAGGGCAGATTGCCCACGTGTTACTCACCCGTTCGCCACTAATCCACCCCGAAGGGCTTCATCGTTCGACTTGCATGTGTTAAGCACGCCGCCAGCGTTCGTCCTGAGCCAGGATCAAACTCTCCGTGAATGTTTCCCCGTGATCGGGGCGACACACACGAGAGCGGAACAGTCGGAGGAATAATCCGACCGTTCACAGCGTCCTCGCTGTGTTTTTTACAAAGGAACCTCATCCCCAGCAGACGCTGGAGACGGGGTATCAACATATCTGGCGTTGATTTTTGGCACGCTGTTGAGTTCTCAAGGAACGGACGCTTCCTTCGTACTCACCCTCTCGGGCTTTCCTCCGGGCGCTTCCCTTCGGTATTTCGTGTTTCCAACTCTACCAGATCCGTTTTCCGTTCCGTTTCCGGTGCGGATTTCATTTCCGGTGGCCGTTGGAGGGCCTTTGCCTTTCGGCGGTGCCGACTTTATCAGAGATTCTGAGTCGGAATTTCCCGCCCGTGTCAGGGACTTGGTCCGAGCACGTTGGTGCGCCGGGTTCCCCTTGAGCGGAGCCGTAAACGTACTGGAGCGGGGCGCCCCGATGCAAATCGAGGCGCCCCGCTCCTTACGTGCCTCAGACCTCGACGACGACCGGGAGGATCATCGGGCGTCGGCGGTACGTGTCGGAGACCCACTTGCCCAGCGTGCGGCGGATGAGCTGCTGCAGCTGGTGGGGTTCGACGACGCCGTCCTGGGCCGACTTCTCCAGGACGTCCTGGATCCTCGGGAGCACGGCGTGGAACGCCGAGTCCTCGATGCCGGAACCGCGGGCCTGGATGTTCGGGCCGCTGGTGATCTTGCCGGTGCTGGAGTCCACCACCACGAAGACCGAGATGATGCCCTCGTCCCCGAGGATCTTGCGGTCCTTCAGCGCGGGTTCGCCGATGTCGCCGACCGAGAGGCCGTCGACGTAGACGTAACCGGCCTGGACCTTGCCGGAGATCTTCGCCTTGCCGTCGACGAGGTCGACGACGACGCCGTCCTCCGCGATGACGATGCGGTCGTGCGGGACGCCGGTGAGGGCGCCGAGCTCGGCGTTGGCGCGCAGGTGGCGCCATTCGCCGTGGACCGGCATCAGGTTCTTCGGCTTGCAGATGTTGTAGAAGTACAGGAGCTCGCCCGCGGACGCGTGGCCCGAGACGTGCACCTTGGCGTTGCCCTTGTGGACCACGTTCGCGCCCCAGCGGGTCAGGCCGTTGATCACCCGGTAGACCGCGTTCTCGTTGCCGGGGATCAGCGACGACGCCAGGATCACCGTGTCACCGGAGACGATCCGGATCTGGTGGTCCCGATTCGCCATGCGGGACAGGGCCGCCATCGGCTCGCCCTGGGACCCCGTGCAGACCAGGACGACCTCGCTGTCGGGCAGGTCGTCGAGCGTCTTGACGTCCACGACCAGGCCGGCGGGGACCTTCAGGTAGCCGAGGTCACGGGCGATGCCCATGTTGCGGACCATCGAGCGGCCGACGAAGGCGACCCGGCGGCCGTACTCGTGCGCGGCGTCCAGGATCTGCTGGATGCGGTGCACGTGGCTGGCGAAGGACGCGACGATGATCCGCTTCTGCGCGCTGGCGAAGACGCCGCGGATCACGTTCGAGATGTCGCGCTCGGGCGGGACGAAGCCCGGGACCTCGGCGTTCGTCGAGTCGGTGAGGAGGAGGTCGATGCCCTCCTCGCCGAGCCTGGCGAAGGTCGGGAGGTCGGTCAGGCGACGGTCCAGCGGGAGCTGGTCCATCTTGAAGTCGCCGGTGTGGACCGCCATGCCCGCAGGAGTGCGGATGGCGACGGCCAGCGCGTCCGGGATGGAGTGGTTGACCGCGATGAACTCGCAGTCGAACGGGCCCAGGCGCTCGCGCTCGCCCTCGGACACCTCGAGGGTGTACGGGCGGATGCGGTGCTCCTGGAGCTTCGCCTCGATGAGGGCGAGGGTCAGCTTGGAGCCGATCAGCGGGATGTCCGGCTTCTCGCGCAGGAGGTACGGAACGGCGCCGATGTGGTCCTCGTGGCCGTGCGTCAGGACGATGCCCTCGACGTCGTCAAGACGGTCCCTGATGGACGTGAAGTCCGGCAGGATCAAGTCGATTCCGGGCTGCTCCTCCTCGGGGAAGAGCACTCCGCAGTCGACGATCAGCAGACGGCCTTCGTACTCGAAGACGGTCAT
Organism: Streptomyces fractus; assembly: GCF_049844455.1. Classification (NCBI taxonomy): domain Bacteria; kingdom Bacillati; phylum Actinomycetota; class Actinomycetes; order Kitasatosporales; family Streptomycetaceae; genus Streptomyces; species Streptomyces fractus. The sequence goes on from NZ_JBMYHI010000002.1 coordinate 2,869,601, forward strand.
GTTGCGCCCGATCTCACCGAGGCCGCCGAGCGGGGTGACGCGCAGGCCACCCTTCGGAAGCTTCGGCGGGGCGCCGAGTTCAGGATGCGGATGACTCAAAAGACTCTCCTCAACCACGCGCGCCACGTACCTGTAGGCACGTGGCGCGCATGACGTTCGTGCAATAGCAGTTGTGGTGGTTCCTGGGGTCTTGCTGTTCAGTTGGTGATTCTGTTCATTCAGTTGTGAAGCTTTGCCAAGTCTGTGATCAGAGTTGTACCCCGCCGGCAGCAAGATCGATCTTGAGCTGAGCCGTTTCTTCCGGGGTGAGTTCCACGAGCGGCAGTCGCAGCGGGCCCGCGGGTACGCCCTTGAGGGCGAGGGCGGCCTTCGTCGTGATGACGCCCTGCGTGCGGAACATGCCGGTGAAGACCGGGAGCAGCTTCTGGTGGATCTCGGTCGCCTTGTGCACGTCACCCGTCGAGAAGGCGTCGAGCATGGCGCGCAGCTCGGGCGCGACGACGTGGCCGACGACCGAGACGAAGCCGCACGCGCCGACCGAGAGCAGCGGCAGGTTGAGCATGTCGTCGCCGGAGTACCAGGCGAGGCCCGAGCGGGCGATGGCCCAGGAGGCGCGGCCGAGGTCGCCCTTGGCGTCCTTGTTGGCCACGATGCGCGGGTGCTCGGCGAGGCGGACGATCGTGTCGGTGTTGATCGGTACGCCGCTGCGGCCCGGGATGTCGTAGAGCATCACGGGGAGTTCGGTCGCGTCGGCGATCGCCGTGAAGTGGCGGAGCAGGCCCTCTTGCGGGGGCTTGTTGTAGTACGGCGTCACCGTGAGCAGGCCGTGCGCGCCGGCCTGCTGGGCCTGGCGGGCGAGTTCGATGCTGTGACGGGTGTCGTTGGTGCCGACGCCCGCGACGACGTGGGCGCGGTCACCGACCGCCTCGACGACGGCTCGTACGAGATCCGATTTTTCCGCGTTGCTGGTGGTCGGGGACTCGCCGGTGGTGCCGTTGACGACCAGGCCGTCATTGCCTGCGTCCACCAGGTGGGCGGCGAGCCGCTGCGCGCCGTCGAGGTCGAGTGCGCCGTCCGCCGCGAAGGGCGTGACCATGGCGGTGAGGACCCTCCCGAAGGGGGTCTGCGGAGTCGAGGTCGGAGCCATGGGTAACACGCTACTCGCTGCTCACTACCGGGTCCCCCCTCGGGGGATGCGACAAGTCGGAACAAAGGTGGAGCCCGGCACTGCCTGCTCGGGGGTTCAAGCAGTGCCGGGTCCGTTTGATCAGGCTAGATGAACTTTCCGAAAAGCCGCAATACGGACACTTCGGTCGGGTGCCCGTACATCTGTGCCGATGCCGGGGCTCCCGGCCCGCGCTTGGTCAGCACGGGCGGGCCTGGTCGGAGTTACGGCGCCACGCGGCCGTTGGCATTGAACGCCGCGTACGTGAGCGGCATGAGGGTCGCCCACTCCGCCTCCATCTTCTCGCCGACCATCTCGATCTCCCGCTGCGGGAAGGACGGCACCTTGGCGAGCTCGTGCTGCGTGCGCAGGCCGAGGAAGTGCATCAGCGAGCGCGCGTTGCACGTCGCGTACATCGAAGAGAACAGGCCGACCGGGAGGACCGCGCGGGCCACCTCGCGGGCGACGCCCGCGGCCAGCATCTCCTGGTACGCCTCGTACGCCTGGCGGTACGAGTCCTCCATCACGCGGCCCGTCAGTTCCTGCTGCGCCTGCGTGCCCTCGACGAACTGGTACTTGCCCGGGCGGCCCTCCTGGACCAGCTTGCGCTCGGCGTCCGGGACGTAGAACGTCGGCTGGAGCTCCCTGTACCTGCCCGATTCCTCGTTGTACGACCAACCCACGCGGTGCCGCATGAACTCGCGGAAGACGAAGATCGGGGCGCTGATCAGGAACGTCATCGAGTTGTGCTCGAAGGGGCTGCCGTGCCGGTCCCGCATCAGGTAGTTGATCAGGCCCTTGGAGCGCTCGGGGTCCTTCGACAGCTCGTCGATCGACTGCTCGCCGAGCGTCGAGACGCGGGCCGCGAACAGCACGTCCGTGTCGCTCGCGGTGTGCTTCACCAGCTCGACGGTGACATCGCCGCGGAACGTCGGCTTGAGGTCTTCAGCTGGGGTTTCGGTCATGCTGCCGGGGTCCTTCCCATCACTTCACCAGGGCGGCGCCCACTCTACGGGCCGCCGCTGACAACGGCCTTCATCCGTCGATCTCCGGCGAACGGGAGCGAAGTTTGGTGAATTTGGTGAAACAGGGCACCCTTTGAAGCGATCGCTCGTCTGTGTAGATGAACACACTTTCTGGATCGAGCATCACCAGTCGCTTGAGGAGTAGTAGCCCCATGTTCCGTCGGCGCGAGCCCGTACCGTTCGCCTTCATAGCCGAAGCCGACAAGTTCCGAAGCAACGTCACACCACCCGCGCGGGAGCGTCCTTCCGCCGGGCAGCGCGCCGGACGCGCGCTCGTCGGCCTCACCGTCGTGGCCGGCCTCGTGGGCGCCCTGCTGATCGGAATGCCGGCCCTGTCGATCGATCAGACCACGCAGCACACGCAGCATTCGGAGGCGGCCGACGGTCGCTGACGGTCGCCGGCACGGCCGCTCCCCCTCCGGCCCCCCTGGGGTGGAAGGCCGGTGCGACCCCGGATAACCTCACCGGGCACAGCCCCGTTACCGCGTGGACCGAGTGAGGACCCGTCGTGCCCCTGCCCTTCCTGACGGCCGACCGTGCTTTGGACGAGGCCGCGGACATCCCGCTGCCGTTCGACGACCGCGACCAGTGGCGGCGCCCCTACCGCCCCGGTCCGTACCGGGTGGGTGTGGCCGCGCTGTTGCTGCTCCTGGCGTCGTACGTGCTGTTCGCGTCGGTGATCATCGCCGTCGCGGGTGACACGTCCGCCGCGACGGTCTGCGGGGTCCTCGCGGTGCTGATCATCGCGTCGGCGCTGCGGCTGCTGCGCATGGGCACCTGGGTGAGCGCGCGCGGGCTGCGGCACGTCTCCTTCTTCGTCACTCGCACGGCGCCGTGGGACCGGGTCGCCACCGCGCGCACCGTGCAGCAGCCCGTGCGCTGGCTCGGGCTGCCGCGCACCGTGCAGGGGCAGGCGCTGATCCTCGTACAGCGGGATCAGCAGGGGGATCAGACGACGCTGCTCACCAGTCACAGCGCGGACTTCCTGGGGCGGGGCACGGCGTTCGACCGGGCCGCCGACACCGTCGAGGTCTGGGCCGAGGAGTACCGCGCCCGGCGCTGACGCATTACGAAGGGGCCGCACCGGCATCGTGCCGGTGCGGCCCCTTCGTACGTGCCGCGTGGATCAGACGCCCACGGAGCGGCCTTCATGGAGCGCGATCGCGCGCTGCATCGCCTTACGCGCGCGCGGGGTATCCCGTGCGTCCCGGTAGGCGACAGCGAGGCGGAACCAGCAGCGCCAGTCCCCCGGTGCGTCCTCCGTCTCGGCCTTGCGCTTGGCGAAGACCTCGTCGGCGGAGTCGCGGTCGATGCGGCCGTACTGGTCGCGACGGAGCTCGTCGACGGGCAGTCCGCCCTCCGCCTCGAGCAGTTCGCCGAGCCGGTTGGCCTTGGTGACGAACCTGGTGTTCGCCCACAGGAACCACACGCCGATCAACGGCAGGATCAGCACCGCGATCCCGAAGGTGACCGTCAGCAGCGTGCCCTGCTGGAGGAGCATCACACCGCGGTCGCCGGCCAGGACGAAGTAGAAGACCAGGACCGCGGCCGTGACGGCGTAGGTGATTTTCGCGCGCATCGCAGCAGGTCAGCCGTTCAGATCGAGGAAGTGTTCCAGGCCGAAGGTGAGGCCGGGGGCCGCTCCGACCTTGCGGGCGCCGAGCAGGATGCCCGGCATGAAGCTGCTGTGGTGCAGCGAGTCGTGCCGGATCGTCAGCGTCTCGCCCTCGGCGCCGAGGAGGACCTCCTGGTGCGCCAGGAGGCCGCGCAGGCGGACCGAGTGGACCGGGACGCCGTCGACGTCCGCGCCGCGCGCTCCGTCGAGCGCAGTGGCCGTGGCATCGGGCGCGGCCTCGCTGCCCGCCTTCTCCCGCGCCGCCGCGATCAGCTGCGCGGTGCGGGCGGCCGTGCCGGACGGGGCGTCGACCTTCTTCGGGTGGTGCAGCTCGATGACCTCGACGGACTCGAAGTACGGCGCCGCCGCCTCCGCGAACTTCATGGTCAGGACCGCGCCGATGGAGAAGTTCGGGGCGATGAGCACGCCCGTCCCCGGGGAGTCCGCCAGCCACTGGTTCAGCCGCGCGAGGCGCTCGTCGGTCCAGCCCGTGGTGCCTACGACGGCGTGGATTCCGGACCGCACACAGAATTCGAGGTTGTCCATCACCGAGTCGGGCGTGGTCAGTTCGACCGCGACCTGGGCGCCGGACTCGACGAGGACGTCGAGCTTGTCGCCGCGGCCGAGGGCCGCGACCAGCTCCATGTCCTCGGCCGCCTCGACGGCCCGTACGGCCTCGGAACCGATGCGGCCCTTGGCTCCGATGACCGCCACGCGCAGCTTGCTCATGTTCTGTCCGTTTCCTTGACCCACGTGTTCTTACGCGACCGCTTCGTGCAGGCGCGATGCCTGCTTGTCCTTGAGCGGACCGATGACCGACAGGGACGGGCGCTGTCCCAGGATGTCGCGTGCGACCGCGCGCACCTCGTCCGGGGTCACCGCCGAGATGCGCTCCAGCATCGCGTCGACCGACATCTGCTCGCCCCAGCACAGCTCGCTCTTGCCGATGCGGTGCATGAGCGCCCCGGTGTCCTCGAGGCCGAGGACCGTGGAACCGGCGAGCTGGCCGATGGCACGGCCGATCTCGTCGTCGCTGATGCCGTGCCGCGCGACCTGGTCCAGCTCGTCGCGGCAGATCTTCAGCACGTCGTGCACCTGGCTGGGCCGGCAGCCCGCGTAGACGCCGAAGAGGCCGCAGTCGGCGAAGCCCGAGGTGTACGAGTACACGCTGTACGCCAACCCGCGCTTCTCCCGGACCTCCTGGAACAGGCGCGACGACATGCCGCCGCCGAGCGCCGTGTTGAGCACGCCCATCGCCCAGCGGCGGTCGTCCGTGCGGGACAGGCCCGGCATGCCGAGGATGACGTGGGCCTGCTCGGTCTTGCGGTCGAGGAGCTCCATGCGGCCGGCGGTGCGCAGGGTCCTGCGACCGGCGCGCGGGGCGACCGGTGCGGCGAAGTCCTGCGGGGCACCCGCCTTGTCGAAGGCCGCGCGGACCTGGCGTACGACCTTGTTGTGGTCGACGTTGCCCGCCGCGGCCACGACCAGGTGCGTCGGGTCGTAGTGCTTCTTGTAGAAGCGCGTGATCTGGCCCCGGCTGAGCGCGTTGACCGTGTCGACCGAGCCGAGGACCGGGCGGCCGAGCGGGGTGTCGCCGAGCATCGTGTGCGCGAACAGGTCGTGCACGACGTCACCGGCGTCGTCCTCGGTCATCGCGATCTCTTCGAGGATCACGCCGCGCTCCGCGTCGACGTCCTCCTCCTCGATCAGCGAGCCCGTCAGCATGTCGCACACGACGTCGATGGCGAGCGGCAGGTCGGTGTCGAGCACGCGCGCGTAGTAGCACGTGAACTCCTTCGCCGTGAAGGCGTTCATCTCGCCGCCGACCGCGTCTATGGCGGCCGAGATGTCCAGCGCGCTGCGCTTCTTGGTGCCCTTGAAGAGCAGGTGCTCCAGGTAGTGCGTCGCGCCGTTCAGCGTCGGTGTCTCGTCGCGCGAGCCGACGTGCGCCCAGATGCCGAAGGTGGCCGAGCGGACCGAGGGCAGGGTCTCGGTGACGATGCGCAGTCCGTTCGGCAGCGTCGTCTTGCGGACCGTGCCGATGCCGTTCGCGCCCTTGATGAGGGTTTGGGTACGGGCGACGGCCCGCACCTCCGAAGAGGTGCGGGCCGCCGCCTTGGTGCTACGGGACGTCACTTGTCGGCGTCGTCCTTCTTGTCGTCGTCGCCCTCTTCGCCCTCGATCACGGGGATCAGGGAGAGCTTGCCGCGGGAGTCGATCTCGGCGATCTCGACCTGGACCTTCTGGCCCACGCCGACAACGTCCTCGACGTTCTCCACGCGCTTGCCGCCGGCGAGCTTGCGGATCTGCGAGATGTGCAGCAGACCGTCCTTGCCCGGCATGAGCGAGACGAACGCGCCGAAGGTCGTCGTCTTCACGACGGTGCCCAGGTAGCGCTCGCCGACCTCCGGCATGGTCGGGTTGGCGATGCCGTTGATCGTGGCGCGGGCGGCCTCGGCCTGCGAGCCCTGCGCGGCACCGATGTAGATGGTGCCGTCGTCCTCGATCGTGATGTCGGCGCCGGTGTCCTCCTGGATCTGGTTGATCATCTTGCCCTTCGGGCCGATGACCTCACCGATCTTGTCCACGGGGATCTTGACCGTGATGATCCGGGGGGCGTTCGGGGACATCTCGTCCGGGACGTCGATCGCTTCCATCATCACGTCGAGGATGTGGAGGCGGGCGTCGCGGGCCTGCTTCAGGGCGGCGGCCAGGACGGAGGCCGGGATGCCGTCGAGCTTCGTGTCCAGCTGGAGCGCGGTCACGAACTCCTTGGTGCCGGCGACCTTGAAGTCCATGTCACCGAACGCGTCCTCGGCACCGAGGATGTCGGTCAGGGCGACGTAGTGCGTCTCGCCCTTGATCTCCTGCGAGATCAGGCCCATGGCGATACCGGCGACGGGGGCCTTCAGCGGCACACCGGCGTTCAGCAGCGACATGGTGGAGGCGCAGACGGAGCCCATCGACGTCGAGCCGTTGGAACCGAGGGCCTCGGAGACCTGGCGGATCGCGTAGGGGAACTCCTCGCGCGTCGGCAGGACCGGCACGATCGCGCGCTCGGCGAGCGCGCCGTGGCCGATCTCGCGGCGCTTCGGGGAGCCCACGCGGCCCGTCTCACCGACGGAGTACGGCGGGAAGTTGTAGTTGTGCATGTAGCGCTTGCGGGTCACCGGCGAAAGGGTGTCCAGCTGCTGCTCCATGCGCAGCATGTTCAGCGTGGTGACGCCCAGGATCTGGGTCTCGCCACGCTCGAACAGGGCCGAGCCGTGCACGCGCGGGATGGCCTCGACCTCGGCGGCCAGGGTGCGGATGTCGGTGACACCGCGGCCGTCGATGCGCTTCTTCTCCTTGATGACGCGCTCACGGACCAGGGACTTGGTCAGCGAGCGGTACGCGGCGGAGATCTCCTTCTCGCGGCCCTCGAACTCCGGGAGGAGCTTCTCGGCGGCCAGACCCTTGACGCGGTCCAGCTCGGCCTCGCGGTCCTGCTTGCCCGGGATCGTGAGGGCGGCGGAGAGCTCGGTCTTGACCGCGGCGGTCAGGGCCTCGAGCACGTCGTCCTGGTAGTCCAGGAAGATCGGGAACTCGGCGGTCGGCTTCGCGGCCTTCGCGGCGAGGTCCGACTGGGCCTTGCAGAGGACCTTGATGAAGGGCTTCGCGGCGTCGAGACCGGCGGCGACGACCTCCTCGGTCGGCGCCTCGGCACCGCCCTTGACCAGCTGGATCGTCTTGTCGGTGGCCTCGGCCTCGACCATCATGATCGCGACGTCGCCGTCCTCCAGGACGCGACCGGCGACGACCATGTCGAAGACGGCGTCCTCGAGCTCGGTGTGCGTCGGGAACGCGACCCACTGGCCGTTGATCAGCGCGACGCGGACGCCGCCGACCGGGCCGGAGAAGGGCAGACCGGCCAGCTGCGTCGACGCGGACGCGGCGTTGATCGCCACGACGTCGTACAGGTGGTCGGGGTTGAGCGCCATGATCGTGGCGACGACCTGGATCTCGTTGCGAAGGCCCTTCTTGAAGGACGGGCGCAGCGGGCGGTCGATGAGGCGGCAGGTGAGGATGGCGTCCTCGGAGGGGCGGCCCTCGCGGCGGAAGAAGGAGCCGGGGATCTTGCCGGCCGCGTACTGCCGCTCCTCGACGTCCACCGTGAGGGGGAAGAAGTCGAGGTTGTCCTTGGGGTTCTTCGAGGCCGAGGTGGCCGAGAGCACCATGGTGTCGTCGTCGAGGTAGGCGACGGCGGAGCCGGCGGCCTGGCGGGCCAGACGGCCCGTCTCGAAGCGGATGGTGCGGGTGCCGAAGGAGCCGTTGTCGATGACGGCCTCGGCGTAGTGGGTCTCGTTCTCCACTAGCGTTTTCTCCGTTACTTTCGTCTGTTACGTCTTTTGTCCACTGCTGCCCGTGTGGCAGAGGGACGGGTGGAGAAGCGCGCCTGGGGTGCGGGCCGGTCTTCGATCGAAGCTCCCGGGGATCCTCTTTCGTCTCCGGGGGCCACTACCGAGGACCGGCGGCGGCGAGGAGGCGCTTCTCCTCATCTGCGTAGTCGTACGTCACCAGACTACAAAGCCACAGTGACAGTGCGCACGTACGGCAAAGGGAGCGGCCCCCTCAATCGGGAACCGCCCCCTCTCGCAGCGTCTTAGCGGGCGCCGGCCGCACCGCGGCGGATGCCGAGGCGCTCGACCAGCACACGGAAGCGCTGGATGTCCTTCTTGGCCAGGTACTGCAGCAGGCGGCGGCGCTGGCCGACCAGGATGAGCAGGCCACGACGCGAGTGGTGGTCGTGCTTGTGCGTCTTGAGGTGCTCGGTCAGGTCCGAGATGCGGCGGGAGAGCATGGCGACCTGGACCTCGGGAGAGCCGGTGTCGCCCTCCTTGGTGCCGAACTCGGTCATGATCTGCTTCTTCGTAGCGGTGTCGAGAGCCACGCTTACTCCTCGTAGAGTCTGATTGCCGCCGAGTGCCCCTGGTCTACATCTCAGGAGAGCTTCCGTAACTCGGGAGGCGGGGATCCGCTGGGCGCTGCCCCCAGGAATGTCCTGCAATGCCGGGGGCGCGTACACAAACGGCCGTCACACAGCGTACCAGCAGCCCGGCGACCGCCCTGCCGGCGGCCGGCCGGGCCGAGGTCAGCTGACCATGCTGCGCACCTGCGTGTAGAGGCCGAGCACCGCGAGGCACAGCGGTACGAGGGTCAGCAGCACGAAGCCGTCGAACAGGTCGAGCATGCGACCCCAGAACGGGGAGACGCCCTTGCGCGGCACGGACAGGCCGACGATCACGAGCAGGGCCGCTCCCCCGCCGATCGCGGCGGCGAACCAGAGGATGTGGATGTTGAGCGGGGCGCTGTCGCCCTGGACGAAGCTCTGCAGGAGGGCGTGCGGGGTGTTCAGGGTCACGCCGAGGATCAGCAGACCGAGAATCAGCAGGCCGCCGACGACCAGGGACGCGACCTGCGCGGTGTAGTCGAACAGACGGGCGCGCAGCATGACGGCGATGCCGGCGGCCAGGGCGAGCAGCTGCGCCCAGACGTCGTCGGAGAAGCCGAGGACCACGCCGGCCGAGGCGACGGCGAGGGCCGCGCAGCCGATGACGAGGCCGAGGAGCAGCTCGTGCGCGCGGCGGACCTGGGCGCCGATGCGGTCGAAGTCGATGTGCTCTTCCTCGTCGCGCCCGTAGTCGCGGCCCTGGGAGATCTGGTCGGGCGAGCGGTAGCCGATGGGCAGCCGGGCGGAGCGGGCGGACATGCCGGGCAGCCAGGCCATCGCGATGATCGCGACGACCGCGGTGACGGCGGCGACCTCGCTCGGCGACGCCTCGGTGATCAGTGCGCCGAACGTGGCCAGGGCGCCGACGGCCGAGCAGAGGGCCGCGGCGACGAACACGGCGTCGCCGTGCGGCAGCAGCACCACGAGCAGCGCGGAGGCGATCAGCACCACGACACAGCCGGACAGCAGCTGCAGCCGGCCCGGGCCCGAGTCGGCCTCGGTCGGGAAGATCCCCGAGCCCGCGATCAGCAGGTGCGGCAGGGCGGCGAGGCCGAGCGAGGTGGACGCGGCCCGGTCTTCGTACACCCGCGCGCGGACCACGGAGAGGGCCACGAGCAGGACGCCGACGACACCGGCGATGATGCCGGGCAGGCTGTGCATGTCGCGGTCGATCGGGTTCGAGAACCAGAGCGCGAACGCCATCAGCGTCAGCAGCAGGACGCCCGCACCGAGGCCGACGACGCTCATCAGGCCGTCGCTCCAGCGGCGCCGGTCGCGGCGGACCGCGGAGGCGACCGCGTCGGAGACGTCGTCGAACACGGCCGCGGGGAGCGACTCGGAGAACGGGCGCAGCAACAGCACGTCGCCGTCGAGGACCCGCTGGTCGGCGAGCGAGCGGCCGGCGTCGAGGACGGTGCCGTCGCGGCGGACCAGGTGGTACCCGGTGGGGTCGCCCTCGGCCTGGCTCTGCCCGGAGAGCTGGAGGATCTCCGGGTAGATGTCGGCGAGAGCGGCGTCTTCGGGCAGGGCCACATCGATACGTGCGTCCGGTGCGGCGACGGTGACCCGGCAGAAGCCGGTTCCGCCACCGGCAAGAGCTGTGGTGCTCACCTCTCGGTTCCCCCTAATGTCATGACTTGGTGTGGTGTCGGTGCGGCGGCGCGGCGTCCGGACGGCGTCACGCGCGGTGCGACAGCGTAGCGTCCTGTGCCCATCTCACCCCACAGGCCCCGGGACTTGACGAGAGTCAGTAGGATCACCGGGCACGCCGGAGCTCTTTGCCTTCGGCCTGGGGGAACCGCCAGTAACGGGGGCGGTCCGACATGTCCCGACGTGCACGACATCCGTGCGCGCTGAACTGATCGACGACTGAAGATTTAAGGACTGGTGCTTCGGTGAGCGTGGTCATCGTCAAGCGACCGCCTCGGGTGTTGCCACCCGACGTACCGACGGACGAGGTGCGTCTCGAGCCGCCGCCGGAGCTGGCGCGGGCCGAGGACCAGAACCTCATGATGAGCCTGCTGCCCATGCTGGGGATGGGCACGTCGTCGGCGTTCTTCTTCACGTCCGGCCAGTCGATCATGAAGATCATGGGTGGCGTCATGATCGTCTCCACCCTGGCGATGGCCCTTGCGCAACTGGTCAAGGCCCGGCAGGGCGGCGGGGCCGAGATGGCCCAGGAACGCCAGGACTACCTCAAGTACTTGACGCAGGTCCGGCGTGACGTGCGGACCACCGCGCGCATGCAGCGCGACGGGCAGTACTTCCTGCACCCCAACCCCGAACAGCTGTGGGCGCTGGTCGCCGAGGGCCGCCGGGTGTGGGAACGGCGCGGGAGCGACTCGGACTTCACGCAGGTGCGGCTCGGGCTCGGCCCGCAGCAGCTGGCAACTCCCTTGATGGCGCCGGAGACCGCGCCGCTCGACGAGCTGGAACCGCTCACCGCGCACGCGATGAAGTCGTTCCTGGAGACCCACGGCACGCTGGACGCACTGCCGTTGGCCGTGTCGCTGCGCTCCTTCTACCACGTGAGCGTCTCCGGCGACCCGGACACCACGTACGGCGCCGCCCGCGCGATGATCGCCCAACTGTGCACCCTGCACTCGCCCGAGGACCTGCGGGTCGCCGTCGTCGCGTCGCCCGGCGCGATGGCCGAGTGGGAGTGGACGAAGTGGCTGCCGCACGTGCAGCACAGCAGCACCGACGGCGCCGGCTCCCAGCGCGTGATCGTGGGCGACCTCGGTGAGGTCGAGGACATGCTCGCCGACGAGCTGGAGGGCCGCGGCCGGTTCAACCCGCAGGGCCCGCCGGTGGTCGACCAGCCGCACCTCGTCGTCGTCATGGACGGCGGCACCGTGCCCGACGACTCGCTCATCGCGGGCGCCGAGGGCCTCCAGGGCGTGACCATCGTCGAGGTGGTCCCCGGCATCGTGGAGGAGCTGCGCGGCTCGCTGTCCGTGCAGGTCCAGCCGGACAGCCTGCTGCTCGAATCGCAGGGCGGCACCCAGTACACCGGCACCTGCGACACCCTGTCGCTCACCGAGGCCGAGGCGCTCGCGCGCCAGCTCGCGCCGCTGCGGGCCGGCTCCGCGGACGGCGACGAACCGCTCCTCGCCAACCTGGACTTCACCGAGCTGATGGGCATCGGCGACGCCGGTTCGGTGGATGTCGCGCGCACCTGGCGGCCCCGCACCCTGCACGAGCGGCTGCGTGTGCCGCTCGGTGTGGACCGCGAAGGGCAGCCGGTCATGCTCGACATCAAGGAGGCCTCGCAGGAGGGCATGGGCCCGCACGGCCTGTGCGTCGGCGCCACCGGTTCCGGTAAGTCCGAGGTGCTGCGCACCCTCGTGCTCGCCCTGACGGTGACGCATTCATCCGAAACGCTGAACTTCATCCTCGCCGACTTCAAGGGCGGCGCGACCTTCGCGGGCATGTCCGAACTCCCGCACGTCGCCGCCGTGATCACCAACCTGGCCGACGACCTCACCCTGATCGACCGCATGCGCGACTCGATCACCGGTGAGCTCCAGCGCCGCCAGGAGCTGCTCCGCTCGGCGGGCAACTACGCGAACATCACGGACTACGAGAAGGCCCGCGCGGCCGGCGCCCCGCTGGACCCGCTGCCGTCCCTCGTCATGGTGCTCGACGAGTTCTCCGAACTCCTCACCGCCCGGCCCGACTTCATCGAGATGTTCATCCAGATCGGCCGCATCGGCCGTTCCATGGGTGTGCACATGCTGCTCGCCTCGCAGCGCCTTGAAGAGGGCAAGCTGCGCGGCCTGGACACCTTCCTCTCGTACCGGATCGGCCTGCGTACGTTCTCGGCCGCCGAGTCCCGCACCGCGATCGGCGTCCCGGACGCGTACCACCTGCCGAACGTCCCCGGCTCGGGCATCCTCAAGTACGACACCGAGACGATGATCCAGTTCAAGGCGGCGTACGTGGGTGGCGTCTACCGGGCCGGTGGCGCCGGTGGCGGCGGATCGCGCACCCACCGGCAGCCGGTGCTCTTCACGGCGGCGCCGGTCGCCGAGCAGATCATCCACGAGCCGGAGCCCGAGGCCGTTCCCGACCAGGTCGACGACGCGCTCGCGGACACCGTCCTCGACGTGATCGTGGCGCGGATCGTCGGCCAGGGGCCGCCCGCGCACCAGGTGTGGCTGCCGCCGCTGGAGGAGTCCCCGTCGGTGGACTCGCTGCTCCCGCCGCTGTCGACGACCCCGGAGCGCGGCCTGCACGCCGCCGACTACCCGGCGCTCGGCAAGCTGGTCGTGCCGATGGCCCTGGTGGACAAGCCGTTCGAGCAGCGGCGCGACATCCAGTACCTGGACTTCTCCGGTTCGGCCGGTCACGGTCTCGTCGTCGGTGGTCCGCAGTCCGGCAAGTCGACGCTGATCCGCACCGTCATGACCTCGTTCGCGCTCACCCACACCCCGTCCGAAGTGCAGTTCTACTGCCTGGACTTCGGTGGCGGCGGCATGCTCGCGATGGAGGGCCTGCCGCACGTCGGCGGGGCCGCGTCGCGCCTCGACTCCGAGAAGGTGCGCCGTACGGTCGCCGAGGTGCGCGGCATCCTCAACGAGCGCGAGGAGTTCTTCCGCGCCAACAACATCGACTCCATCGGTACGTTCCGGTCCCGGCGCGCCGCAGGGCAGTACCCGGACCAGCGCTGGGGCGACGTCTTCCTCGTCATCGACGGATGGGCCGCCTTCAAGACCGACTACGAGCAGCTCGACCCGGTCATCCTCGACCTGGCCTCGCGCGGCCTCGGCTTCGGCGTCCACCTGATCATCGGCTCCGGCCGCTACACCGAGGTCCGGCCCGCCCTGCGCGACCAGCTCCTCAACCGGGTGGAGCTCAAGCTCGGTGACCCGATGGAGTCCGAGTTCGACCGCAAGAAGATGGAGGCCGTGCCGCTGGGCATGCCCGGTCGCGGCCTGACCCCCGACAAGCTCAGCTCGCTCGGCGGACTGCCCCGGATCGACGCCTCCTCCGACGTGGAGACCCTCGGCCAGGCCATCGAGCACATGGTGACGACGATCGCCGAACACTGGCAGGGCCCGCCGGCCCCGCCGGTGCGCATGCTGCCGACCAAGCTGCACATCAGCGAGGTCCCCAAGGGCAACGACTTCCCCGAGCGGGGCGTCGCGATCGGTGTCGACGAGACGACGCTGTCGCCGTCGTTCATCGACTTCGAGACCGACCCGCTGATGGTGGTCTACGGAGAGTCCGAGTCCGGCAAGTCCGCGTTCCTGCGCATGATCGCCAAGCAGATCTCCGAGCGGTACGCGACCGACAAGGCGCTCATCGTCGCGGGTGACTACCGGCGCGCGCACCTGAGCGAGCTGCCCGAGTCGCACCTCTATAAGTACTGTGCCTCGGGTCCGCAGCTCCAGGAGGTCGTCACGAGCCTCGCGGGCTCCATGGGCCGCCGTATGCCGGGCCCGGACGTCACGCCGGAGCAGCTGCGCAACCGCTCCTGGTACGACCTGCCGGACGCGTTCATCATCGTCGACGACTACGACCTGGTGGCGACCAGCTCCGGCAACCCGCTCCAGTCGCTGCTCGAGTACCTGCCGTTCGCCCGCGACCTGGGCCTGCGCATCATCATCGCGCGCAGCTCCTCGGGCGCCGCGCGTTCGTCCTTCGAGCCGGTCATGCAGCGCATGAAGGAGCTCGGCGCGACGGGCCTTGTGCTCTCCGGCGACCCGGCCGAGGGCCAGATCTTCGGCCCGCTCAAGCCGCAGAAGCTGCCGCCGGGCCGAGGCATGCTCGTCACCCGCAAGGGCGGGGCGCAGCTGGTGCAGACGGCGTGGTTGCCGATGCGGAGCAGCTGACGAACGTGACTGACGAACACAACTGACGAACGCGTAGTGCCCGCGTCGCGCCCGCGTGACGTGTGTACGGTACGGCGCCGGGGATCGGGTCAACCGATCCCCGGCGCCGTACGTGCAACGAGACCTGAGGAGACGGAAGTTGACCACCGCGCCACGCACCGCCGACGAGGCCCTCGCGATCGCCCGGACGACGTTCCAGCCACTGTGCGCGGACGGAACCCCGGCGACGCTCAACGTCCAGGAGTTCGACCTGGGCTTCCTGGTCTACGCGACCTTCCCGCCGACCGAGCCGCCTTCGTACGGCGGCAGCCACCTCGTCGTCTCGAAGGCGGACGGCTCGACGATGTACGTTCCGAACTTCCCGCCGGAGTCGGCGATCAGCCTGTACCGGCGGCAGGTGGAGCGGGGCTGACGCGGGACCCCACAAGGTCTCGCCCTGCCCACTGTCACCGGGCGACACTAGACTTCGTGGGCGGATCGGCCGCCTCGATGCCTCCCTTGACCGTCCACCGTCCCCGTTCGATGGAGATCCGATGGAGACCCAGCCGTGACCACGCACGACCAGGACCAACGGCAAGCCGGACAGCCGGCCGGTGACGGCTCCCCTGCGGCCACGGGCCCGGGCAACACGGCCGTGTTCACGTACGTCGACCCGCGTACCGGCGAGGAGACGTACCTGACCCGCGTCTCGGGCCCCGGCCTGCCGCACGTCGAGTACCAGGCGTGGTCGGACCTGCGCCGCGCGGACGTCCCCGCGGACAACGTGGTGGCGATCCACACGGACCTGAGTCCCGCGTCGCTGCCCGGCGGCTACACCGTCGACGCGCTGACCGTCGGCTTCCCCAACGCCACGCTGTCGTCCGGCCACGCGTACGGCACGGACCCGGCCGAGCGTGCCGAGGGCGTCGCCGCGCTCACCGCACAGGCGGAGTCGATGGCGCGGCTCGCGGGCCAGGCGCCGCCGCCGCGCCCGCACCGCGTACCGCTGCCTGACGCGCCCACCTCGCCGACGCCGCTGCCGGCGGACCTCCCCCGCGACCTTCCGGTTCAGGCGTACGGCCAGGAGGCGCTCGCTTCGGCGGCGCTCCCCGAGTCGGCGCGCGCCGCCCTCGCGAGCCCGGGGCTCCCCGCCGACGTCCGCTTCTTCTTCACCGCCGACCGGCCCGAAACCCCGCCGCGCGGCGGCCTGTTCGTGGACGCGGCGACCAACCTGCGCGAACTCGGGGCCGAGCTGTCCCCCGCCGCCGTCGACATCCTCCGCGCCCACACCCGGATCGGCACCGACGGCCGGTACGTGATCACGGTGCAGCGGGAGACCGGCACCGTATGGGCGGCCAACCCGGCCACGGGCAGCGGCCGTTACGTGAACGCGTCGGTCGCCGCCTTCGCGCACTGCCTCGCCACGCTCGCCGCCACGCGCGACGGCATGCCGGGCATGAACCCGTACGAAGCGGGGGCGGCGGTCGCCGATCTCCAGGCCCGCCTGATCGAGCTCGACCCCACGTGCTTCGACGACGCCGGGAACTGGTGGTCGGTGATCATCGAGCAGATGTGGCACGGCTTGTTCTGACCCACTGTCCGTCCGCCAGCCCGAGAGGACCCTCAATGCCCCGCGAAGGATTCCGTACCGATACGACGTCCCTGGCCACCGAAGGCACCGCCTTCCAGGACCTGGGCACCGCGTTCGCCAAGGCCGCGGCTTCCTTGCAGAACGGCCTGGCCTCCGTGAACGCCTGCGCCCCCACCAGCGGCGGGGCCCCCGCCCCCGAGAAGGGCCAGGTGGAGGGCTTCGTCCAGGGCCTGACCAGCTTCGCCGACAAGGCGGACATGCCGCCGTGGGGCGACGACGAGATCGGCGAGAAGTTCGGCATCGCCTATGAGGGTCTCCAGACCGGCATGTTCGAGTCGATGAAGCACCTGGCTCAGGAGCTGACGAACATCGGGGGCGCGCTCGGCGCGATGGCGAAGAACCACGACGAGAACGAGTCCTTCAACGAGCAGCTGATCCGCCAGGAGCAGAACGACGTCGACTTCGCGGCGGGCAGCGGCGGCACCGTGTCTCACATGACGAAGATGACGTGAGGGGCAGCGGCTCACCGGGCGGCAGGTCTACAGGGCTCTATTAGGGGCTACAGGGAGGGCGAAAGGGGCGGTCAGATCGCCTGTCCCACCCCGATGACCAGCAGCGCGCCGACCATCAGCCACAGCCCCGGGCGCCCCATGCCGCCGGCCCCGCGCGCGGCGAGCCACAACGCGCCGCAACCGGCCGCCACACCAAGGGCGTTGGCACCGATCGCGACCGTGCCCGCGCCCCCGACGGCCTGCCCGACGAGCGCCGCGACGGCCGCCGCGAGGAAGACGGCCGCGCACACGATCCCGCGCCGCCGCTCACGCCGCGCCGCCTCAGCGGCCCGCGCCTGCTCCTCGGCGAGCGCGCGCTCCTCCGGCGGAAGCTCGGTCTCCCACTTCCGCGAGAAATCCGCCTCCCACTGCAGACCGGTGCCGTCTCCACCCGTACGTGTCATGCCCGCGACCCTAACCGACCAGCGGCACGCGGCTCATCCCGAGGCGCTCGGGGGTGGCATGGAGCCGTAGCCGGCCGTAGGTAGCTAGTGATCCATCAGCGCCACACCCCAGATCCCTGCCGCCGCCCCGATCGGGTCGATCGTGGCCTGTCGGTCCTTCACTCGGCGCGCGACGTCGCGCGTCTCGATCTCGTCGCCCGAACCCGTGAACACCTGGACGCCGAGCAGCCAGACGGAGACCATCGCGAGGAAGTCGTGCAGGTTCCGCCCGACGATCTCCGCCCGGTTGGAATCCTCGCGGTTCTCGCCGGGCAGGTGCAGGATCCGCCCGGTCGGGCCGTCGATCACTACGTCGTCGCCCATCCAGCGGCCGATGGCGTAGTACGGGCCAGTGAGGGTGATCGGTTCGTGTCGGTGGTCGGTGTCCGGCACGTCGGCGGGCCAGGACACCTCGCGCAGAAGGTGTTCCGGGCGCGGCGGCAGCGGGCCCGTGTGCGTACCCTGCGCGACGTCGGTCCAGCGGTGGTCCGGTTCCAGGCCGTAGAAGCCGAGGCCGTGTACGTCGCGGAAGGACGGCAGTCCCTGCGTGACGAGGAATTCGCGGGTGGTCGGGTCGGCGAGGCCCTCGGGCAGCAGCGGCTCCCGCACCGGGTACAGGGGCCCGGGTTCGGCCCCGAAGATCGTGTCGAGGTCCGAGGGCCGAGGTGCGGGGCCGTGGGCCGGGACGGTCGCCGGGGCGGTGAGCACGGACGGGCACAGGGCCTCGACGCGATCGCGCGGGCCGAGGTCGGTGAGGGGCGTTGTCCGGGGCGCGGGCTCGATCCCGAACAGGCCGCCCCAGCCGCCGAGTACGACAGTGTCGCCGACGGTCACCGGGCCGGCTTCCAGGAGATAGCGGTTCGCCGGGTCCACCTCGGGCCGGTCGTCCGCACCGCCCGGGGTCGGCCACCGCAGGCCCGGCAGCGCCTCCTCCGGCGGCTGCTTCCGTGACCAGGCACCGGAGCCCAGCACCTCCCCGGTGTGCGGTTCGTGCAGGGTCACTTGGCGCTCCCGGCCCTGGTAGGCGACGGCCGCCACGACCGGACGGCCGTGCAGGCGCATCTCCAACAGGTCGTAGACATCGGAGAAGTCGAGATACGACACGTGCAGGCCGACCGGCGGCCGCCAACGCGACCACCGCACCCGCCACGGCAACCGGACACCACTGTGCTCCAGCCCCTCCGCCAGTTCCGTGTCACCCCGGACCGTCGCCTGCAGATGCAACCAGGCCACCCACGTCGGCTGGGAGCACGGCAGGACGGCGTACTCCCGGGCATGCACCGCGTCGGCAAGTACCGAGCCCGTAGGCGCTTCCTTCATGCCTGCGCCTTCGGCCGCCTCCAGCAGTGCTGTCGGGGGGATGTGTGCGACGAGGTGTGTGTCGCGGAGCAGGGCGGTGAACAGTGGGAAGTCCGTGGCTCCGGCGGCTCCAGTTTCTCCGGTGTCTCCGGTGGCTCCGGTGGCGAGGTCCGCCGCCGCGCAGTGGGCGGCGAGCGTTGTCGCGGCGTAGTCGGCCAGCGGGTCGGGGGCGAGGTCGGGGCGGCCCTCCGACTCCGGTCCCTCCGTGTGCACCCGGTTCACCCACCGCGTGCTCAACTCCTTGAGACGGCCGTAGAGGTGGCGGTGGGTCCGTGCCCGGTCCTCGGCCGGGAGCCGACCGCGCAATACCCGCGCGACGGACTCGTCCCGGAAGGAGACCACCGTGCCATCGCCCTCGGCGGCCAGAAGTTCTCCGTGCTGCTCAACCACCCGGGCCAAGTGGTCGACCTCGACGGGCCGGCCGGTCACGCCCGTCACCAGTTCCTGCCAGACGCCGTACGGCACCGTACGCGCTTCTGCCTGCGCCAACGCTTGGATCTCAACGGGTGCTTCGTGCGGTGCGGCCTCCGCCGACAAGGCTGGTGCCGACAGCAGGAGCGGCCGGTCGGCGCTGCCGAGGAGGCGGGTGTCCCGGGAGGTGACCATCACGGCGTGGCCCTTGCCGCCGACGCTGCCCAAGGCGCGCAGCAGACGCTGCGGTTCGCCACTGGTGCGGACGCTTCCCACGAGTTCGAGATGGGGAACGAGAACCAGCCGCGCCGGCTTCTTCGGCACACGCCGGGACCAAGCCCTGGGGGCCTTGACCCGCGCCCCGAGAGCACTGAGAACCTTGGTGAGCGCTTCGTCCGCGGTGCAGCCGTCCACATCGACGAGGACGCTGTCGGGCACCCGCTCGTGCACAGCGTGCAGGAGGTCCTCGCCCTGGCGGTCCGACGGGTCTACGACGCAGTTGACGCCCCAGCCCGTGAGCGTTTCCCAGCCGTCGGCGATCCGGTCGATCGCCGCCGCAGGAGACAACTCGTCGTCATGTGCGGGGTCATGTGCGGGGTCATGTGCGGGTTCTTGTGCCCCGTTGTGCATGCTGCTCACCTTCACGTCCCAACCCGAGGGTGGGCCTCATTGCCCGACCATCTGTGTTCTCACATGGATCCACGTTTCCGCAACGACGGCGAGGTGGTCCGCCAACTCCTCGTCCATCCTGGCCTTCTCCTCGGTCCCCGAATGCCGGTACGTCGTGCTGTAGTACACCGGCACACCATTCATGGACTCGTGGCGGGCGATGGTTCGGGAACATTCCGCGTAACCCGTGTTGAGCTCTTTCGAACCACAGGGTTCGCGTTCGGTATACAGGCCGGCGATCTTGTACTTCGGATCGGCCCCGGGCTCGGTGGCCCCGTTGACGGTATCGACCCAGTTCAAGATGTGCGATTCGGAGTGCAGCGGGCTCACGCCGTCCCCACCAGGGGGGACGGACGAATCGACGACGTAGGTGCTGTTGCCGTCGGCGTCGACCAGTTCGACCACCGCATAGTTCTTTCCGGACAGATCGGGCCCGTTGCCGGACTCGAGCGCATCCTCGAGAAGGTCTTTGATCCTCCGCCGTTTCGCGGGCGAGAGGTCGTCGGCGACGGAATCGTTGAAGACCCTCCGCAGATCGGCGAACGCCTTCTTGGAATCGGAATCCGACCGGTACTTCGCGGGCAGATCCGGCGCCGCCTCATTGCGTCGCCTTGCCGCTGAGGACTCATAGTCGTTCACGGCGGGGTTGGGCACCTGCTTGTCGCCGCTGCCCTTCGTGGTGCCCTCGTAGGGGGAATGGCTGTCCGGAGGGCGCTCCGGGCTGTTGCCGACCGCGTTGTCCGCATGGAAGGAATTGCTCATGCGCGCGATCGCCGCGATCACGGCGTACTTCTCACCGTCGTTCATCGTGGCGAAATCCTCGCCGAGCGCGTCTCTCAACTCGGCGTCGGTGAAGGCGGTCGGCGGAACCTCCCTGCCCCGATGATTGTCGACGGCCTCGCCGTAGACACGCTGGGCCTCTTCCCTGCGCGCCGTGGCCTCGGCGAGCGGACCGTCCTTCAGCGCACTCGCCTGGTCCGTCGCGCCGTTCTTCTCGTGATCCTTGATCTGCTTCTCGATCGCCCGTTCCTCGGCGAGCGCCTCTTGCAGGGCTCGTCGCGGCGTCTCGACCGGCTCCATCGCGGCCTCGTAGCGCTGACGACGGTCGGCTGCCTCTTCCAGGAGCCTGGATAGGGGGGCGTCAGGGTGCTTCTCCGGGTCGACCCAGTCCCGCATGGACTGGTGCACGGCGTCCAGGTCGGTCCGATACACGGGGTGAGACTCCCGGAGAGCGCCCTGAATCGGGTCGGGAGCCACGCCCTGCTGGAGGTCGCCCTTGCCCTCGGGTATGAGGCCGCCGTTCCGGTCGGCGCGAGTGGGGTCCAAGTCGCGTCTGGATTGCGGCTCTTGTTGGTCCTGCGACTCTTGTTGATCCTGGTCCTGCTGGTCCTGCTGGTCCTGCTGGTCCTGCTGGTCCTGCTGGTCCTGCTGGTCCTGCTGCGAGGGCTCCTGATTGGACTGTTCAGGGGCCGAGCCATAGGCGGCCGCGGGGTCGGAGCTGTCCCCGGCCTGAGCCGCCGACTCGGACGAGTCGGAATCCGTGTCCTGCTTCTTCTCCCATGGGGCGTCCATGGTCTGGCCGTTGGCGTCGAAGGGGACGTAGCGGACGCCGGCGGCACCCGTGTGGATGGGGTTCGGGCTGACTTCGCCGGTCTGGTGGTCGACCCAGATGATCTGGCCGTTGTGGTTGTAGACGTTGAAGGCGTGACCGCCACCGCCGGGCCACTGGACGCCGACGACGGCGGCGGATCCGGGGCCGGCCTCCTGGAGATGGTGGGCTATTCGCGCGTAGGGGTTGGGGTGGTCGGCGCCGGCCCAGATCTGGGGGCGGCCCGCCCAGGCGTCGAGGTTGTTGTACGAGTCGCGCTCGGGCGACATCGTGTCGAGCTTGCCGTCCGCGGTGGTGTCGGGGGTGCGAGGGGCGGAGACCTGGGGGTTGCCGAACCAGGTCGACAGGCCGGCGCGGGCATTGTCGAGGCAGTTGTTGGAGCGGCCGGGTTGTTGGAGGCCGCCGTCGTTCTGGAGTTGGGCCCATTCGCCGTGGGGGTCGGGGTGGCGCTGTGGGGTGCCGTCGGGGTTGCGGGGGACGGCGTCCGCCAGGGCTTGTTGATGGGCCGGGTCGGGTGGCAGGAGCCCGTAGGGGGCGTGGTTCAGGCTGTCGCGGATCTGCTGGAGGCTCTGGCCCTGGGAGAGGGGGGCCGGCTGGTTCTGCTCGGGTGGTGTCGTGGTGGGTGGCGGTGGTGTGGGCGGGTTGTTCGAACCGGGGTGCTGGTTGCCGGAGTTGTTGTTCGGGGGCTGGTTCGGGGTGGGTGTGGGGGTGGGTACGGCGTAGACGCCGGCCGGGCCAGGGGTGTTGGCGGCGGGGTTGGGAGTGCCTGGGGTGGGGTTGCCTGGGGTGGTGGGGCTGGGCACCGAGGGTGACGTCGGTGTGGGGGTGGGGCTGGGTCGGGGCGTGGGTGTCGTGCGTTGGGGGGCGTCTGTACGGGGTGTGTTCGTACGGGGAGGGGCCGTTGGCGTGGCCTGGCGCGACGGGCCCGGGGTCGTGGGAGGCGTGTTCGCGGCCGGGCCCGGGGTGGAGGTCGGCGCGGCGTGAGGGGCCTGGTTGGGGGCCGGAGTTGAGGTGTTGGGGTCGCTGCCAGGTGTCGGGTTAGCCGTGTGTGCAGGCCGGGTCGGGGCGTGGGCTTCGGTGGCGGTCGCGCTCTGGGAGTGGAAGGTCGGAGCGGACGTGCGTGAGGGCGACGTCGAGTCGGAGCCCGTGTGGTTGCCGGTGCCCGGGTTCGGTATGGAGCCCGGCGTGCTGGAGGTGGGCTGTTGGGCCTGGGTACGTGGGTCGGTGCCGGTCGCCGTGTTGGTCTCCGTGCCGGTCGCCTGGTCGGTTGCGCGGTCGTGTGAAGGCGGTTGCGACAGGGGGCCGTTGGACTCTTGGGTCGGGGTGGCGCTCTCCGATGCCGTGTTGATGCTCTGAGACGAATCGGGCTGCCCGGTGGCCGGAGTCGTATCCGGAGTGGATGTGGGGGCGGGTGTGTTCGTGTCTGTCTCTACGCGCGCGTGCGGGACTTCCGCCTCCACGCGCGCGTGGGGGACCGAGGACTGCGGGTCCGACGCGGCGGCCGCGGGCGTGGCCGGGTCACCGCCCTCACGCTGCGGGCTCGACGACGCGTCCGACGACACGTCTGGCGTCGCGGCCGACGGGGTGTCCGGCGTGGACTGCGGCCCAGGCTGCGGTCCGGGCGAGGTGTCGGGCGTACTCGACGGGCCTGGGGAGCCGCCGGCATCCGTCGACGTCAAGGTCTGCGCCGCCGCGGCGCGCTGCTCGTGGTAGCCCTCGTCGAAGGGCGTCAACGGCCGATCGGAAGCCTGCGTCGAGGGGGCGGCCGGTGCCGATGTCGGCGTCGACGCCGAGGCCGAAGTGGCGTCGCTGCTCGCACCAACGGATGCCGCGACGGACGCACCGCCGGTGTCACCGGTGTCACCGGAGGCCGACACACCAGCGGTACGCCCTCCGTCACTCCCGGACCCACCGGAGGCACCAGAGACGCCGGACCCACCGGAGGCGCCACCACCACCGTTACCCACCCCAGCACTTGAACCAGAGCCGGACTCCCCAGCCCCCGAATCCCCGCCCCGGGCCCCGGAATCGCTCCCCGAATCCCCGCCGCCATCCGCCCCGTCCGACGACGAGTTCCCCGCCGCACCGTCCAACCCGCCCCGCGCATGCGCCCCGGCGCGGCCCGCGCCCCCGTCCCGTAGCGACTCACCCAACGTAGAACCGAAGTTGTCGAACCCGTCCTTGACGGCAGACTTCCCCGCCTCGGCCGTACGCCCCAGGTTGTACCCGTCCTGCGCACCGAAGTTCTGGTTGACCGTCTGCGCGACCAGGTCCTTGCTCATCTCCTCCAACGCGGAGACGAACGGCTCCTTCACCGCCTCCAGCGCCGCTTCCATCAGCGCCTTCGCGGCCTCCTTCAGAATCTTGCGGATCGCGATCCGGGACGCCTGCGTCATCGCCGCGGACGCCACGCCCGACAGGCCGAACGTGACCACCGCCGTCGCCGCCGCCACCGCGATCTGGATCGCCAGCACAATTAGCTGAATGATCACCGCGATCTTCATCCCGATGATCAGTAACGCCGCGACCTCGAAGACGGACGCGATCACCTCGGCCGCCTGCCGGGCGTCGTCCAGATACCCCGAACCGCCCGAGAACTTGTCCCACTTCTCGACGAACGCGTCGATGGATTCGCCGTAGTTCTCCGACGTGACATTGCCCGCCGACTGCATCGCGGCCGCCTGAATGTCCCCGACCTGCGCCCCGAAGTCCCGCCACGTCTGCGCGCACTGCATCATGTGGTCCTCGTTGGCCGTCGGCCAGTCGAAGCCCAACATCTCCAGCAGCCAGGCCAACTCGTCCGGCAGCATCATCGCCATGGCGGCATCTCCCCCGTGTCGCCGTACATCTGTGGGGCCCCGAGTGCCTCAACAGACGTAATTTTGCGCGGAGTTTACCAAGCCACCCGTCCGCATGGGCACCCTCACCGGCCACGCGTGTCCCGTTGTCAGAGGTCGCCCTTAAGGTGGGCAAGCACGTGAAAACGGGGAACCAGGGAGAGTCGTGAGCTGGCAGAACAGCCCCATGGGAGCGCCGCGACAGCCACCCATGGCAGCGGCGCAGCAGGTCGCCTACGAGCCGCATCCGTTCATCGGCGGCCGTGCCTCCGCTCTGCGCGCGCTCGCCGCCTGGCGAGCCGCCGCGCCGGACGCGCCGCGCGTCGCTCTCCTCACCGGCTCGCCAGGGTGCGGCAGTTCGCGCCTGCTGACCGGTTTCCTGATGCTGTGCGACCCTGGCTACCGCGAGCGCATCGACCTCTCGCGCCTCGACCCGTGGACCGTTCCGCCGCCGCTGCCCGCGCCCGCCGTGCCGAGCGCCGCCGGGCTCACACCGGCACAGCTGCTGTGGGTGCTCGCGGACCACTTCGGGATCGACGTCGCGCGCGATGCGGAGGTGTACGAGGCGTTGGGCGCGGGCGAGCGCGTGATCGTCGTGCCCGATGTGGCGGAGGCCGGTCCCGTTCGGGCCGGGCGCGGACCCGATCGGATGGCGCGCGAGTTGCTGGTGCCGCTCGCGGGGCTCCCCTCCGTACGACTCCTCGCCGAGGTCCCGCGCGCGGTGGCCGCCGAGATCGCCGCCGCGCTCCCCGCCGGGACGGCACAGGTCATCGATCTCGACGCGCCCGAGCACGCCGACCTCCAGGGCCTCACCCTCCAGACCCAGACCGCGCTCGACCCGAACTTCGGGGCGCCCCGGCTCCCGTTCACCGAGGATCCGCAGCTGCGGCTCTGGCTGGCGCAGGGCATCGCGTCGCGCACGGCCACGGGCCCCGGCGGCAGCCGCCTGACCGCCCAACTAGCGGTCACTGCCCACCTATTGACGCCGGACCCGCCACCGAACGCCGTCTTCTTCCCGGCCGGCCCCGCCGAGGCCGTCGTCCTGCACGCCCAGCGCCTCGGCGCCGACCCGACGCTCCTGTCCGCGATGCTCGCCCCGCTGGCCCTCGCCGAGGGCGAGGGGCTGCCGCTGCCGTTGTGGGCGCCGCTGGCCTCGGCGCTGGCCGCGCGCGACCTGTCGCAGGAGATCGCCAACGGGATGGCACTCGCCGGCCCGTTCGTCACCACGGTGCACGATGAGGACGCGGCGCAGCCCACCCTCATCGCCCTCACCCACCCGGCGCTCGGCGAGGCGATCCGCGCCACGCTGCCCGATGTGCGCGCCGCACACCTCTGCCTCGCGATGGAGCTGCTGGAGCGGGTCCCCGAGGAGGGCTGGCAGCAGGCCGACCCCTACGTACGGGACGGCATCGTCGGCCACCTCCTGGGTGCGGGCCAACTGCCGCGCGCGCTCAAGGACCCGTGGCTGCTGGTGCACACGGACCCGGTGACGCTGCGGGCCGCCCTGGAAGAGATCGCGCCGGACGACCGGGCACGCGCGTCGCTGCCCTCTCCGGGACGTACGTATCTGCGGATCGCCCCGCTGCTGACACGTACGCAGGCGAGTCCGGCGCAGCGCGCACGGATGCTGGCGTCGGCGTTCGAGGAGGACGGACTCACGCAGTACGCGAGCGCGTTGGGCTCCACCGCGCGGGCGCCCGAGCCGAACCCCGCAGCCTCCCCGACTCCGGTAGCCCCGCAACGCACGGCGGCACCGCGATCACCGGCACCAGTACCGTCACAGGCCCAGGCACAGGCACAGGCACCATCCGCGCCCACCGCCTCAGCACCCGGCACCCCGACCACCACACCAGCGCAACGCACACCCACCATGGTCGACTACCCGTTGGCCCCGCCCGCTCCGCGGCCCTCCGCCACGCCTGGCGGTCAGCCGCCCGGCCGCCCGGCCACCGGCCCGGGCAACACCGCGGTCTTCACCTACGTCGACCCACGCACCGGGCAGGAGGCCTACGTCACCGCCACAGCGGCACCCGGGAAGCCACCGGCCGAGTACCAGGGAATGGAGCGGCTGGGCGAGTTGAGGGTGCCCGTAGAGAACGTCGTGGCGGTCCACACGGACCTGTGCCCCGGCTACTTCCCGGGCGGCTACACGGCGAACGTCCTGCTGTCCACGTTCCCTAATGCCTCCCACTCGCACGCGCACCCCTACGGCCGGGACCGTGCCTCCCGCGCGGAGGGAATCGCGGCCCTCACCTCGCACGCCCAACTGATGGCCCAACTCGCGGGCCAGCAGGCGCCACCGCAACCGTCCCGGACCCCACTCCCCTACCCCGTACCGCCCACGCATGTCCTGCCGGACGCGGAACTCGGGCCACTGCTCAGCCAGACCTTCGGCGAACAGAAGGTCCGCCGTTACGCTCCCCAACTCCTGGCCACGGCACCGCTCCCCGACTCGGCACGCGCAACACTGGCCACGGCCGGCCTCCCCGCCGACGTCCCCCTCTTCTTCCTGGCGGACACCGACGCGCCCGGCGCCCCGCCCGTCATGGGCGGCATGTTCGCGGACGCCCGTACCCACCTCATCGGCACGGGCGCCCAGTTGTCCCCCGCCGCGGCCAACACCCTCGCCACGCACACCCGCATCGGCACCGACGGCATGTTCGTGATCACGGTGCAGCGCGACAGCGGCCAGGTCTGGGCGGCCATGCCCCTGGACGGCACCCTCCAGTACGTGAACTCCTCGGTCGCCGCCTTCGCCTACTCCCTCGCCACCCTGTACGCGACGCGCAGCCACATGGTCGACGCGACCCCGTACACGGCAGGCAACATCGTCGCCGACCTCCAGACCCGCCTCCTGACCATCGACCCGAACGCCCTGTCGGAACCGGACAACTGGTGGTCACTGATCATCGAGCAGATGTGGCATGGGCTGTTCTGAGGCGGACCGCACTTCGACGACCGGACGCGGGCAACATCGCGGGCAACATGCTGACCGGCGAAATGCGTTCACCGGCTGCACCACCCCTGGCACACGTCCTGCTCACGCAGCACGCGCGCCGCTCCCCCGCCGCTCTCTCGTCACCTCCTTCTCTCGGGGCCCAGAGCTTCCAACCGTTCGACTGCATGACCAGTGGTCTGCCACTTCCTGGTACGAACGCGGAGCCGCCGAAGGGCCTGTCACCCGCGAACCACAGACCGGCCCCGATGTCGTGCGGCCAGCCACCCTGCCTACAGGCTTTGTGGGCGCGCATCGTCCACATCGGGTCCCGTTCCCGCCCGAGCAGCAGACAGCGCCTCGGACAAGGGCGAATGCAGGGCAAACCGCTTGACCGCGAACCGGTAGTAATGCCGCCCTGAGAGTTCACCGTTCCCCGGAAGTCACTCCCGGCATCCCTTCACCGTGGCCACACTCGGCCCTCTGCTGTGACCGCCCCGCAACGCCACGCCCCACCACGGCCGCGCCTGGCGTTGCGGAAGTTACCAGCATTACCGATGTAAGCATCTGATAAGAAAGAGGTTCGCGTCCCCTAAGTCGGATGCATGACAAGCGTCGTCACGGGGGACGGACGTGTGCCCCCCCCCTATAACGAGGGATCCATGTCGTTTCAACCGCCGCAGGGATACGGGCAGTCGTATCCCCCGCAACAGCCACCCAGGCCACCGTCCCCGCCACCCGCCCCGCCCACGCCGCCCACTGGGCCGTCGGCCACACCGCAGGCAGGTGCCGCACCACGCACGGTGAATCCGGTCCTCAAGTGGGTGACCGTTGCCTTCGGCGGAATCGCCGTCATGTCGCTCATCCTGATGGTGTTCGGCATCGTGCAGGCGGTCAGCGACGACCCGTTGCCCGTGGCCGGCAAGGGTGGACAGGCCACCGAGATCACCCAGGCCGACATGTCGAGCCTCCTGAAGAAGCACTCCGAGGCACTCACGGGCGGTGACAAGGACACCTATCTCGCTCCGTTCGACGGTGGTTCGCCGACGCTGAAGAACAAGCAGGCGTCGCTGTTCGCGAACCTCCGCAAGGTTCCCTTCGCGGTGTCCGAGTACCAGTTCCTCAACATCGACGGCCGGGCCGTCGACCACTACGGCGCGGGCGCGTCCGCCTCTGTGGACGTGGCGTTCGTGCACCAGGTGAAGGGAGCCGACGCCACGCCCGTCGCCGAGTGGTACCGGTGGACGGTCGAGAAGAAGTCCGAGGACTCGGGCCTCAAGGTCAGCGCGGTGGGGCCCGCCACTCCGAAGCTCGCCGGGTTCGGCAAGATGACCAACTACCCGGCCCCCTGGGACGCGTACGACTCGATGGCCGTCACCACCGAGCCGCACATCGTGATCATGTCGGACGCCGCGCAGGTGGCCGACGCCCGTCGCTACGCCCCGTACATCGAGAAGGCGGCGAAGGACAATATCGCCGTCTGGGAGGCCAAGGGCCCCAAGGGCGGCAGAACGATGCCCGGCTTCGTCGTCACCCTCGAGAAGAACCGCAAGGTGTACAAGAACATGTACCGCGCGGGCACCGGCGATGACGAGTCGATCTCCGAGGCGGGCGTGTCCATCCAGATGCCGGCGGTACCGGCGGGTGGCAGCAAGGCGAAGGTCACCGTTCAGAACGGTGGCGCCCGCATCGTCATGGACACCGCGGAGAGCCGGTTCACCAGCCCCGCATACGCGTCGGGCGTCCTCGAGATCAGCCACCACGAACTCGCGCACACCATGGTGGAGCCGCTGACGGGCCCCGATGGCCAGGCGCAGTTGTGGGTGGTCGAGGGCTTCGCCGAGTACATGGCGATGCGGAACGACTCGGCCGAGGCGTCCAGGGAGGTGCGAACCCTGAAGGCGTACTACGTGGACCGCTTCGTCGACCCCTTCGACGGCAAGCTCCCCACCAGCGAGAACTTCCACAGCACGATCGACAAGGAGAACAGCGCGCACTACGCCCTGGGCTGGCTGGCCATCCGCTTCATCGCCGAGAAGTACGGCGAGGACAAGGCCCTCACCTTCGTGGCCGAGCAGTACAAGAACCCCAAGGGGATGGACGCGCAGCTGACCAAGGCCACCGGTATGGGTATGGACGAGTTCCAGGACGCCTGGGCCGACTACGTGAGGAAGCAGATCTCATGACGACCCCGGGCTACTCCAACGGCATGCCGCCCGCTCCGGGCCAGCAGCCCTACGGTTCGCAGTACCCGCCCCAACAGTCCTACGGTTCGCAGTACCCGTCCCCACAGGCCTACCCACCCCAGCAGCACCAACAGCCCTTCGCCCCACCGCAGTTCAGACCGATGCATCCAGCATCCCAGGCGCCCGGGAAGAAGCGCGGCCAGGGCCTGACGATCTTTCTGCTGGTGCTCAGCATCATCGTGACGGCCGTGTTCGGGTCGGTGGCGTGGCTGCTCCTGGACCCCACGAAGACGTCGGTCGAGTGGAGCCTTCCCTACTACGGAAGCCAGACCGACACGCAGAACTACCTCGGCACCTGGTTCACCGGGGACACGGTCGTCCGCGCCCAGACCGACGGCATCAGCGCGCTCGACACCGACAGCGGCGACCTTCAATGGGGCATGGCCGCTCCGGGAAAGGGCGCATCGACGATCTGCCACGCCTCTTCCGTGTCCAGCGAGGGCATCGCCGTCCTCGCCGTCGGTACCGTCCACAGCTGCAACGGCCTCTTCGCCCTGGACCTCAAGACCGGCAACAAGCTGTGGCAGCACACGATCCCGAAGCGTGACGACGGCCCCAGCACGGCGGTGAGCGGCGGCACGGTCGTCGTCAACGACAAGACCGCGTACGACCTGCGTTCCGGCAAACAGCTCTGGCAGGACAGCAAGAACGGGACGTACGGCGGCAAGGCGTGCAAGGGCGAGGGATACGTCGGCGGCAAGCAGTTGGTGCGGGTTCAGCGCTGCACGACCCGCTGGGTGGGCGTCGCTCCGGAGGAACAGAGCTCGACGGCAGCAGGCGTCGACCCGGCGACCGGCAAAGCCAAGTGGACCTACGACATGGGCAAGGGCGACTGGGGTTACGGGGACGACGCGACGATCGTGTCGACGTCCCCGGTCATCGTGGGCGTCCCCTGGGCCGTGAAGAAGAACGGGTTCACCGTCCTGGATGACAACGGCAAGGTCAAGAGCGACTTGGTCCTGGGCGGGGCCGGCAGTTCCCGGCCCGCCGAGAGTTCCTTCTCGCAGCGTGAGGGCGCGACGGCAGGTGACCCGGAGGCCGCGCTGAAGGTCATCGGCAACACCCTGTACATCGCCGAGGTGCGCGACACCTCGTCGCTGTGGTCGGCGATCGACGCCTACGACCTCGACAGCGGAAAGCGCATCTGGTCCACGGGCATCCGCACCGACGTGCAGTACGTCCTCGTCCAAGGAACCGGGGACGAACTGATGGCCGTGAAGCACGACGACAACAGCTGGCGCGAGGACACCTTCGGAAGCGACGGCTACCCCATGTACCTCGTCAGCCTCGACCCCAAGTCCGGTACGGAAACGCAGAAGCAGTACTACGGGCACCTCGACGGAGCACTCGGCCAGGACACCTGGGCCATGCCCTACCTGCACGACGGCTCACTGTTCCTGGCCTCGGTCTCCAACAGCGGCGAACGCGTGGAGGGAACCACGATGGACCAGGCCCACGAATCCTCCCTCATCAAAATGAACGACTGACGAGCGGCGGGGGCGGACGACTGTCTCGACGGTCGTCCGCCTCACCCCATGGGGCATCACTCCGCCGACCTCACCGGCCCGACGGAGAACTCGGACGGCTCGGGACGCGAGCAGGTCAGCGCCCGTTCCAAGGCAGACGTCGAACGCACCCAAGAAGGCCTCCGCGGATTCGACTGGCTACCCACCCCGGACGAAGTCTGGGACCGGGCGGCCGAGGTCCACGACAACGGCGGCTACGACATGATCGCCGAGATGACCGGACGGCCGATGGAGTGGGTCGCCCTGGCGGGCACAGCCCACGTCACGTTTCCCGCCTGATCGGCCGAGCGGCCGCCCGCGTGCAACTGAACTAGCGCTGACCGTACGGCGGTTGCATCGGCGCCTGCGGGTACGAGCCCGGCGCGGCGGGCGCCTGCTGCTGATACGGGTTCGGCTGCTGCGCCGGGTACTGCTGACCCTGATACGGCGCATGCCCGCCGCCGCCCCAGCCACCTCCTGGGGGCGGGGGCGGGCCGCCACCATTGTTCTTCTTGCTGCGCACAATCACCACAACGACGATCGCCAGGACGACGAGGACGCCGGCGGCGATGCCGACGATCAGACCGGTGCTCATGCCGCCGGAATCCGAGGAGTCGGAGGCCTTCCCGGACGACGAGGACGGCGGGGCCAAGGAGTCGCCGCCCTTGTCCTTCGCGATGGACGCATGCAACGCGTCCACCTTCAACGGACCGTTCTTGGAGCCAGCGGGGATGTTCTTGGTGAGGGCGGAGTACGGCTTGATAAAGCCATAGCCGTAATGATCGTCAGGAAGCGATGCCCCCCTCGCTGAAGCGGGGAGCCCTGCGGTCTTGGCGAGGCGGTTGGCCAGCTGGCCCGGGGTCAAGTCCGGGAACTTCTGCTTGAGGAGGGCAGCAGCCGCAGAGACGTAAGCCGTAGCATCGGAAGTGCCGGTGTTCACGTCATAGCCATCGGAGTCCAGACCAGCAGTGACGATCTTGACTCCGGGGGCAGTCAACAGCAGGTGGCTGCCGTAATTGGAGTTCTTCCAAATCGTCCCGCCACCGTCGATCGCCCCCACCGTCAGGACACCTGGGTATGCGCCCGGGAAGAAATCCCGTGACTCCTCAGGACCCACGCCGTCGTTGCCTGAGCCGGCTACGACCAGCACTCCATGGGCCAGGGCGTAGGAGATCGCCTCACGTTCAGCCGGGTTGCCCTGCGAATTCTCGGGATCGAGGCCACCCTGCGAGATGTTGATGATGGAGGCGCCCTTGTCGACCGCGTACTTGATCGACGCCGCGAATCCGTCCTTGTTGTCGCCTTCGTCGCGGATGCCGAGAAGCCTGGCGTCGGGCGCCAGTCCCTTTACCCCAGCAGAGCCACCCGCCCCGTGCCCATGCCCATGCCCATGCCCGGCAATAATTCCTGCCATCGCAGTGCCGTGCTCGGGCTTGTCCTGACCTGAGTCCGGCTCGACCGACGTGTCCCCGTCGACGAAGTCCTTGCCCTGGAGGAACTGCCCCGCGAGGTCGGGGTGGTCCGTCTTGAAGCCACCGTCGATAACCGCGACCGTGACACCCTTCCCGGTCGCCTCGCCCCAAACCTTCTCGGCGGAGAACGCCGTCAGGGGCCATTGGTCGTCTCTGACCTGGTCCGCCGATGCCGTCGGCGCGGCAGCGAAAAGCAACGCTCCCGCCGCCGCTGCAGCGCCCACCACGCGCAGCGCTCGCGTGAAGCTCATGCCGTAACACCTTCCCTCGCAGGGTGGGGCCCACAGCCCGAAGGCTGCGGACCCCGCCTCTCGTCCCAGTAACCACCGAGGCGCGACCGGACCGTAAGGCCAGGCGGGCGTGGATGACGATAACTACTGCTGCCCGTACAGCGGTTGAGAGGGCGCCTGCGGGTACGAACCTGGCGCGGGGGGCGCCTGCTGCGGGTACGAGCCCGGGTACGGCTGCTGCGTCGGGTACGGCTGGTGCCCACCGCCGCCCCAGCCACCGCCGGGGGGCGGGGGCGGGCCGCCGCCGTTGTTCTTGCGGCTGCGCACGATCACGATGACGACGATCGCCAGGATGACGAGGACGCCGGCGGCAATGCCGACGATCAGGCCGGTGCTGATGCCGCCGGAGTCCGAGGAGTCCGAGGCGGCGTCGGGTGACGAGGAGGACGGGGCGGAGGCACTACCACCCTTGGCCTTGGCAATAGCGGCATTCAGCTCGTCGACCTTCAGCGGGCCGTTCTTGGAGCCAGCCGGGATGTCCTTCGTGAGCGCGGCCAACGGCTGGATAAAGCCGTAGCCGTAGTGCTCGTCGGGGAGCGACGTACCCTTCGCGGAGGCGGGGAGCCCGGCGGTCTTGACGAGACGGTTGACCAGCTGACCTGCGGAAAGATCGGGGAACTTTTGCTTGAGGAGAGCCAGGGCTGCGGAGGTATAGGCGGTGGCGTCCGAGGTGCCGTTACCCAAGTCGTAGCCGTCGGCATCGAGACCAGCAACGACGTTCTTCACCCCGGGAGCGGCAAGCATGAGCTGAGGACCATAGTTGGACCTACTCCAGATCTCACCGCTTGATTCCACAGCACCAACCGTCACCACGCCCGGTTGGTTCGCCGGGTTATTCAGGTATCTGTCCCCCGTCTTCCCGTCATTACCAGACGCGGCGACGACGGGAACCTCGTGATCTGCCGCGTACTTGATCGCCTCTCGCTGTTCCTGAATATCCCTCGGCGATTCCGTCGACGACCAAAAACCCTGCGAGATGTTGATGACGTCAGCACCATGATCCACGGCATAGCGAATCGCAGGGCCAAAAATTCCGGGCTTGGTTCCGTCGCCACGAATGGGCAGGATCTTGGAGTCCGGCGCCAGGCCCTTGACTCCGCTCGCGCCGCCCGCACCATGGCCGTGCCCAGCGATGATGCCTGCCATTGCGGTACCGTGCTGCGGCTTGTCCTCATTCATGTCGGGCGCTACGGAGTTACCCCCGTCGATGAAATTCTTGCCCTTGAGGAACTGACCAGTGAGGTCGGGGTGGTTCGTCTTGAAGCCGCCGTCAATGACGGCTACCGTGACGCCCTTTCCAGTCGCCTCATTCCATACCTTGTCGGCAGAGAAGGCCGACAGGGCCCATTGATCATCTCTTACCCGGTCAGCCGACGCCGTCGGTGCGGCCGCGAAAAGCAGCGCTCCCGCCGCCGCTGCAGCGCCCATCGCGCGCAGCGCTCGCGTGAAGCTCATGCCGTAACACCTTCCCTCGCAGGGCGGGGCCCACAGCCCGAAGGCTGCGGGCCCCGTCTCGTCTTCACCGCATACTTAACCAGCAGACCCGACTATTCCACGACCTTGGGGTTAACGGTGCGGCCGCTTGCCCAGGTCTCCTCATCCTCGACCAGGTAGTCCGGACGAGAGTTGTCGCGACCCTTCTTGTCCTTGCCCTTGCCCGTCTGAGCACCGTGCCCAGCGAGACCATTCCGTCCGGCGTTCTTTCCGGCACCACCGGTCGCGGTCTTCGGCTTCTGACGCAGAGCGGAACCGCCCTGCTGTCCTGAGCCCGGCTTGACGACGGACTTGCCGACCTCGCCACCCTTGGTACGGGCGAGCGAGTTGCCCTTCAGGCCCTTCGCGGCATCCTTGCCTGCGGCTCCAGCACCCGCACCACCACCGAGACCGCCGCGCCCCATAGCGCCTGCGCCGCCACGGCCTGCGGCGCCCGCACCGAGGCCGGCACCGGCACCGATGCCGCCGCCGATCCCTGCTCCTCCGACACCACCCGCGCCAACGCCGGCTCCGGAACCTGCCATGCCGCCACCGATGCCACCAGTACCAGCACCGGCCCCCGTACCGATACCGCCGGCTCCGGTTCCCGAGCCGCCGTTGAAACTGAGGTTGCCGGCGCCGATCTGCGAACCGGCCGTCGGCTTCTGCGAGCCGATTCCCCCGCTGATTCCGCTCGTTTTCGGCGACTTAACATTCGTGATCGGTGCGCCTGAGCCGGTGGAGCGACCCAGTTTCCCAGTGCCGGCGCTGCCGGAGGGGGCGGTTACGGACCCAGCGGGCATCGGCACCGGGGCAACTCCACCAGGGTCACCCGGGTATTCATCGTCATCGCTCACATGTGGATTCTTCTTCCACGTCCCCATCGATTTACTCTGCGCGTTATAGGCCGTCCCCAGCGTCTCCATCTTCACGGCCATCTTCATCTGCGCCTCGCGACCCTCCGACATGTCACCCTCGCGACTGTCAGCGATCTGCTGCGCAGAGACACTCTTGTTGGCAAGGTCCCGGTCGAGGCCGTCCGTGTCGCGGCCGCCGTCGGTCACCCAGTCCACCGCGCTGCTGCCGCTGCTCGGCTTCTCCATGTCCCTGACGATGGGCTGGATTTCACTGAGCACGTTCGCCGCGCTCGTCATGGCAGTGGAGACATGCGAGGCGTACGTGGAAGTGTCATGGATCTTCTTGGAGATCACCTTCGACCGGGCCTGGAACTGGTCGGCCGACGAGCCCTCCCAGTGCTGCATCACCTCGGCCACGGCATGCTCGTAGGATTCCTTGATCCCGACAAGCTGCTCGTGGACGCCCTTCCAGCCCCGGGCTGCGCCATGCACGTCGTCCGGCTTGGCGTCCTGGACCATGGCCTTCATGGTGTCCATGTCCAGGTTCTTGAAGTCAGTCGTGTTGTCGCCGACGTAGCACTGGGTCGGCGCGTTGTAGGTGTAGCCCGTACCCTCGTCACTCATTGCGCCCGAGGCCCCCTTCGTCTCTCACTTCATGCCCTACATACCCGCTACCGCGTGCGCTTTTCCTGCTACACACCGGACATCGACCCCGTGGAAGCCCTGGGCGATGAAGACGGTGCCGAAGCCGACTCCGCCCCGTGCATCCCGCCGGCCGTGTCTGCCTCGGCGTCCTGATACGCCCCGTGCGCCTTCTTGGTCTTGGCTCCGAAGTCGTCCATCACCGACTCCAGGTGACGGACGACGTCCTTGAGGTACTCCCTCATTTCGGAGTGCGCCTTGGCGAGATCTTCCGCCTCCTCGAAGCGGTGTCCGCCCACGCTCCTGCCCAGCGCGCCCGCGGCCAGGTACGTCCTGTGCTCCGTGTCCGCGTTCGCCTTGCCAAGGTCACCAATAACCGCGTTCAACCTCTTGATGACGTTGTCGAGCGCACTCAGATCGACCTTGTACCCGTCACTGGCCATGCGCCTGACCCTCCCCGTTCATCCCGCTAGTCCCGTTCTTCCCCTTGGGGGCGATAAGTCCGGTCCCCTGTCACAAGCCTGCCCTTAGCCTATCGAACGGCACCCGCACCTCGCTCGGTGCTACCCGTCACAACTCCGCGACAGGCGTGGCGGATACGCCCCTCTAGGGGCATACATCGGTCAATCACCTCATGCGTGTCCCGCCGGCCAGGGGGCGGGTCACCGAGCGCCGGCCCGGTTTGGGCATGGCTACGCTGCCACGGCTGTGGTGGTCAGAGTCCGTGGCACGACCCGTCAATGCACGTCGATAGGGTGGCTCTGGGCATAAACCCCCCTTGGCCACCCGGCCGACCCGCTACCAAGAGGGACGAAAGCGTGGGAGACCACTTCAAGGTAGAGGTCGATGAGCTCGACCAACTGATACGGCAGCTGCATCAGAGCCAGGACAGTATGCGTAAAGCACTGAGTTCCATGCGGGACACCGGGCCGAAGAGCACCGGCAGCAAGTCTCTGGACAATGCGTGCGACGAGTTCCACGACAGTTGGGACGACGCCATTACCAAGATCGCTGACGGTACTCAGCAGATCGAGGACAAGCTGCGCACCACGAAGAGCAACTACCAGGCGACCGAGGAAGCCATCCGCGATGCGATGTCCAAGGGCGCCACACCTTCGGCACAGCCATCGCCGACCCCTCTGTCCCCTTCTTCCTCAACACCGTCGGCCTCCCCCTCCTCCCCGTCTCCCACTCCGGCCCCAACACCGCCGGGAGGCCGGCCGTGAGCACAGCCTTCCCTGCCATTGGCTTCGATCCGGCCCCCGGCCAGTTGAGTAGCGTCGACGAACTCGTACGACAACTTTCTTCCTCTGCCTCCTCGCTCGATGGAGCGCAACGCACTCTCACCGCCCTCGCCGGGCAGAAGACGTGGGAGGGCGAGGCGGCCAGCCGTTTCGCCGAGAAGGTCAGTGACCTGCCGCAACTGCTGCGCGACAGCCACGAGGCGTTCAACAGCGCCCGAGCCCAATTGGACGCGTGGCGTGGCGCCCTTGCCGGGTATCAGGACACCGCTCGCCGCTACGAGGCGGAAGCCGAGGCTGCCAAGCAGCGCAAGGAACAGCAGGGTGCCGCCAAGGACCGCGCCACCACGGCCTACAACAACGCCGCCAACGACCCGGCATTCCGATACGTCGGCCAGAATTTCGCCGACCAGAACGCACTCCAGTCCGCACAGTCGCAGATCGATGCCGCCCAGCAGCGGTTGTCCCAGGCCGACCAGGCGCTCGATGCGGCGAGCAAGGAACTGACCGCCGCCGAGGACGACTTCGACGCCATCATCAAGAAGGCGGAGGAACTGCTCAGAACCCATCAGGACGAGGCGAACGTCGTCGCCGGCAAGCTGCGCAAGGCCAACCAGAACGCCCCGGACACCGGCTTCTGGGAGAGGCTCGGCGACGCCATGCAGCGCCTTGGTCATTCCATCCAGGACTGGTGTACCAAGCACGCGGACCTGCTCAAGACCATCGGCGACTGGCTGAGCACCGCCGGTGCCGTCTTCGGGATCCTCGCCCTGGCCACGATGTGGTGCCCGCCGCTGTCCGGGGGACTCGCCCTCGCCGGTGGAGCTCTGTCCGTCGGAGCGCTGGCCGCCCACGGTGCCGCCAAGGTGGGCGGGGCCGACGTGGGCGGCAAGACGCTGCTGCTGGACGGGCTGGGAGTTCTGCCCGCCGGCAAGTTTCTGGGTACCGCCGCCAAGGGAACGAAGGTGGCCCTCAGGACGGCCGGGAATGGCGAGCGCGCACTCAAGGGCGTCAACACCGTCAGCAAGATTTCCGATGCTATGGGCGGAACCGTCCAAGGTGTCGAGAGTGCCGCCACCGGCGTCGCCAAAAGGCTCGGAGCGGAGGCCGTCGTCAAGTTCGACGCCAAGGGGCTGGGCGTCGCCGACCGCATGAACCTGGCGTGGCAGACGCACATGGCCAAGTTCTCCGAAGGTGGGCTCGTGGCCGACCGAGTCAGTCACGTCTTCACCAGTACGCCGCTGAAGAACGTGCCCAGCGTCGTCGCCGCCACCCGCGCCGACGGTTCACTCGACCCCATGTCGTGGTGGTCGCGCGGCACACAGATCGGTCTCAAGCTCAAGGGCGCTGTCACAAAAGGCCTCGAAAGCGGGGACTCCGACGCTCCGGCAGCCGGAGCCCTGGGGTGAACTCAATGAAGAATCACGGATTCTCGGTCCTCGGCTATGCCAGGGGCGATCAGCCTGGTTGTCCCCCAGGGGCCTTCGACACGCTCTCTCCGCGGGGTGGGGGCAAGGAGTCGCTGCCACTCGCCTTCGTCGTCCAGCAGGCCGACCAGGTCGGTGCAGGCAAAGGTGCTCTCGAGGCCCCGCCGGAGGACT
Organism: Streptomyces fractus; assembly: GCF_049844455.1. NCBI lineage: Bacteria > Bacillati > Actinomycetota > Actinomycetes > Kitasatosporales > Streptomycetaceae > Streptomyces > Streptomyces fractus. The sequence continues at coordinate 2,907,944 of NZ_JBMYHI010000002.1, forward strand.
TGGCCGCTGCCCTGAGGGCCCTGCCGGAGATCCGCAAGAAACGAAGCGGCGCGTTCGCCATCGTCTCGGCCTCGCCGCAGCAAGAAACACTGTGCACGGTGCGTCCGGTGACAGGCGACAGTGCACACGACGTGTTCTCGCCCGACGGAACCCCCCTCGCACGGATCAATCGCGCGCCCGGCACCCTGCTGCCATGGCCGAGGCGTACACGGTGGACCATCCAATTGACGCAAGAAAACGCCTCGTTCACCGGGCGTAAGGGCACCTGGTATTCCTGGCTGCTCTTCGCGCTGCTCTCGCCTCTCTGGCTCGTCGTCTTTGCTCTGGCGTTGGTGTTCTCATTGCTGGGCGACGACGCGACGTGGTTGGACTGGGAGCCGCCATCGCGAACCAAGTGGCGACGAGGCGAACAATGGGGCTTGGACTACCGAGGAGTGAGTAGTACGTACATCCATTCCGGTAACCACCTGCATCCCGGTATCGCGTACGCGCAGGCGACCCTGCACGCATGGAGCCGATGATGAATCCACCGGGTTCCGAGTTCGGGCATGAGTCGTCCACCGTCGAGTTCGATGACGCCGTCACGCTGTGGATCCCCGACGGTATCCATTCCCTGGGGCTCGAACTACCGGAGGAGGAAAGGGCCGAGCGCGTCGATGACCTGGCCGATGGCCTCTGGTCGGCCGGAACCGACTTTCAGCGCGAGACGGTCGCCACCTGGTATCGCGAGTTCGCCGACTCGGCGGCGGATGACGGTGCGCTCTACGCCGGCGTGTGCTTCGTTGCCACCGAGAACGAACAGCCGGGCAGCGCGACGCTACTCATCCGTGCAGAAACGGCAGACAGTTCGGACGCCGAACTCGCCGTCACAGGCCTCGTGGAGGCACTATCGGCGGACCCGGCCAAAGAGGTCTTCCGCACGACCGCTGCTGGACGCCCTGCTGTGGTGGTGTTCTCCGCAACAACGACGGTGCTGTCGCAGTCCGCTGGGCAGCCGGCCACTGAGCTGACAATCGCCACCGCTGAGGCGTACATTCCGCTGCCGGAGATATCCCGCCTCCTTGTCCTCAATATCAGCAGCCCGTCTCTCGAGCTCTTTCCCGACTTCGCGTCGCTCCTGTCCGGAATCGCCGAGACCACGGAAGTCGACCGGGCCGCCGTGGACGATTTCGCGGCCGAGGACGGTACGGCTACCCGTGTGAGCACTGCGGGATCCGTGAGCTCCGTCTTCGGGTAACGCCCTCGTCCAGCAACTGCCAGGGTGAATGGGCGAGCCCAGCCCCCCCACTCGGCACGCTCAAGCGGGATGAAGGGGTACGTAGCATCCAGCTTCGTCCATCGCCTGGTCGTGCAACTCCAGCGGCGCCAGCAACAGGCCTTGTTCCGTACTGGACTTGTCCAGGCGCCGCGCCGTATCGCTTGATATAGTCATCGACGGACTGCGCGTCTTCCGCAGCACGGTCGATCTGTTTCCCATAGGCCTCAGGATCCGCCGATTCAGCTGCGAGATCAACAACTCGCCAGAGCGGAAAGGCCGGCCCTCCGCGTACTGCCGCCGTCACCCTGGTCTTCGCTGTGCGCTACCTGCTCGTGAACTGCGTGTCACTGCTTCGCGGCGGATTCGTCGTGTCCGTGGCACTCTCAGTACGGCCAGACTTGTGGTGTTGATCGCCGGGGGAGCGATTGCGTCCGCACCGAACGGCTGACCTGCCTCCGACAGGACCGGCCGACGCGTACGAGACCGATCACCGCAAGGCTCTTCGTGTGCTGATGCGACCGACGGGGTGTGCCGACGCACCGGGACGACGCGCTCCGCTCTACGGCCTCGCCGCTCCGGCCGGGAGGATGCCCGACACCTGAGTGGTGAACGGTTCGTGGGCCGGGAGATGCAGGGTGGCCCAGGATCCGTCGGCGAAGCCGAACTCGAAAAGCTCGTCGTTCATTTGATGACGGATCCACACCCCCTGAAAATCCTTCAGCGACGTGTCGACTTCGGTGATCCTTGTTGCCAGCTCATCGAAGTACTTGAATGCGACATCTGCCACACCTCAGCGCACATTGCGTACGCCTCCCAGTCTCCCGCGAACCAACCGAGCGCCTGTTCCTGATCCCAAACTCGCACGCGACGTCGGTCACCGTACGGCCCGACGAGCGTACGAGCTCGATCGCGTCCCGCTTGTACTCCTCGGAGTACCGCTTCGTTTACCTGTTGCCTACCTGGTCACTGCTTCAGCGGACCGTGAACATAGGGGGGATTGCTCACTCACGGCCTCCACACGTTCACGGCGTAGACGCCCCCGCCGCCAGAATCCCAGGAATCTGCGGCATGGCCTCCTCGTGGGCCGGCAAGTAGAGCGTGCACCAGGAACCGTCGTCGAAGCCGAACTCGAAGCAGCCTTCCTTCTTGTGGTGCTTCCGGATCCAGCTCAAACGCGAGCGTGGAATCTGCCGGCCGGCCTGGGCACCTTCACCGACCTCGTACTCGGTTGCCTGAGCACTCGGGGCATAGAAGACCTGCAGGTGCTCGGGGCTGAGGACCAGGAAGGAATGGATGCACAGCCAGCCTGAACGCGGCTGGGTGGCGGCCTCCAACTGCCCGGCCAGGCTGTTCCAACCGCCCCAGAAGGCGCGATTGCTCTGCTTGTACTTCTCCCGCTTATTCGGATCGCCGCTGAAGTTCGGGCCCGCTGGCGGTTTGTTGTCGCCTCCCAGGAACAACTGGTAAGAAGCCGCCCAAACCTTGCTGAACACGTTTCCGGACCGGCGGAGATTATTGAACACCTCAGGGCGCATCTCCGTGGGGGCGGCTGGTTCCGCCTCCTTCCACAACGGAAGACGTTCGATAAAGCAGAGTGCGACGACGGGTGTCCGCGCTTCAAGCAGTTCGGCAACGCGCGGGCGCATTACCTCGGCGAACTCGGCTGCACGGACACTGTCGATCATGAGCTTGGCTCCTGGGGTGAGCTGGGCGGAGGGGGTGGCGGACCACGACGCGCTCGATTATCCGAACGGAGTTGTTGCAGGGCCGGTCTCAACTCGCTGCTGGGGCACGACCCCAACCGCCGGCTGATGGGCACTCGTGTACTGGACGGTCTCCGTGTCCGTCGCCCAGTCAATGGTTCGCAGAATCTCGGCGAAGAGTTCCGAGTGTGTTTCCCAGCCCTGTGGGGTGAAGACACTCAGCTCGAAAAGGAGCAAATCCGCTGTGCCGGGCAACGGAACGTACGTCTGCAGGAGACCGCGCGGCAGGTCAGCGGTTCCGCCGTCGTCGGCATCTCGCACAGATACCGGAACTTGGGCAACCCTCGTCCATCGTGGTCTTGAGCTTGTCGGCAATCTCCGAAGAGGCGCGCTCAATACGGGTGATGCCGTCCTCCCACTCGTCCTGGAAGGTGTCACAGGCGTCGTCGAGTCCGTCGGTCCCCAACGTCTTGGGGCCGACCGTCTTGAGTCTCTTGCGAGCTGCCTGCATCCGCTCGGCGACCTCACTGAGCCGGTTGAAGGCCTGCATCGCCTTGTCCTGATCGAACTCGTACCCCGTTGACATGTTGGTGGCCTCCCCGTGCCCTCACAGCTCACGCGCCCCTGTATGCGCCATCCGCCCAATAGGCGCTCAACGCTATCTCGGCTCCCTATGAAGCCATCGGCGGACACGAAACGTTACCGAGAAGGGCTCAATGTGGGGCAATTCGTGGACGAACTCAACATAGATTCGACACAAAGAGGCGTAAGACCCACGGCGTACTGTCAATCCCCCCCTGCCCCGCGATCGCCGTAATGCAACCCCGAGTTAGCCGAAGGGGTTCGGGGTGGGCGGTAGGGCCGTACTGAGGTGGATCGTGGCGCCATCCGGTGCGTCATGAATCTTCTGCGCGATGGGGCCTCGGATCTGCATGGCGACAGCCCCGTCCTTGACAGACAGATTGTCGAAGTCGTAGGAGCCGCCCCCGACGAAGAATTGAAGCGGGATCAAACGTTCCTCGGGCTTCAGTGCGCCATTCTCCTTCTGGAAGGCGTACGAGAACGAGTTGACCCCATTGACGTCGGGATCCGACTGGAGCCAAGCCGCCCAATCCTCAAGGCTGGTACCGATGGGCTCTACATCAGCAGTTTCCGGATCGAACCGAACAACTTCCTCGTCACCGACGATGGCGAACTGGGCTCCGAAAAGGTCCTGCCCGAAGCAGAACAGATCATCGGCCAGGCCGCCGTAAGTATCCTTCCAGATCTCTCCGGTGTTCCACGACAGCATGTCCGGCCCGAGCCCTTCATCGCCTACGCGGAAAACCTGGACACCACCGTTGAAAAGGAAGAAGCCGTTCATCCTGGTGATGATCCCGCCGAGCTCCACGAGCGGGCCGTGATCGACACCGAAGTCCAGCTCAACCGAAGGCCCCATCGGCCCGCGGGCGCGGCCCATGAGCCGCTCAAGTGCACTGTCCGTCATGCGTTCCCCTCCGCTGCTTCAGGGCCGATCGGCCGCGTCAGGTAATACTCTCGCACCTGTTCGTCCACCGCCCGACCCAGGGTCGGCTGCAAGACTGGGGCGCTCGGAATTGCGTCCCACTTCATGTACGGCCACCACCGACTGTGGGCAGCCAACAGCATCTGCCCCCCACGTTCGCTGTCTCCCTGCATGACATACCAGCCCGCCATCCATGTACAGACGGCAAACCTGGTCGGTGTCTCCCCGGACAACTCAGCCAGCTCGCGGGCCCGTTCGAAATCGTTGGCCTCCGCCAGGGCCTGCCAGAGAAGCTCCTTGTCCCGCACATTCAACTCGCTGAACTCCCGGCCTGCCAGCTCGGCACCCGTCCGTTCCAGAGGCTTGACCGCGCCACCCCAGTCGGCATGGTTGGGCAGCAGTTCCTCAACAGAGAGATCCTCCGGTGTCTGCGCCAGCCAGAGCAGGTTCTCACGCAGGTTACGACCGTTGGGTACGTGCTCAGCGGCGGCCAGGAGGCGCGGCCCGGCCGGTACCCCCGCATGGACCTCAGCGGCCAAGAAGGCATTGCAGAAAGGCGTGTCCTGATCGCAGAGTTCGCCACCGAGCGGACCGTCTTGGGTGATGATGTCCTCAGCCAGATCCGCGGCCTCGGTAAACCGACCCTGCCAGAACAGAATCTGAATTGCCGCCGCAGCCGCTTCCCAGGCCTCGTCACGCGGACCATCCGAACACCGGGCCATCCGCAACAGTTCCGGTAGTGACTCGCGGTACCGTCCATGCCGGGCTCGCGAGATCAACTGTTCTGCGGCATTCACCTGGTACTACTCCTCACAGTTACTGCACTCTGATTTTGACGCGAGCTCCATCGTTCAACCCCCGGACTGCACTGCCCATACTGGAGCCCGACCCTTGATTGTCTCCTGCCGGAATGTACTTGACGCTCGCCCCGGCCCCTCCCTCCTTGTACATGGCGGGAGGATACTCGTCACGGTCGTCCGGGGGGCGAGTATCAATACCTCGCAAGGAATCTTCTCTATTGTTCCCCGCGTTCGGCTTGTCAACGGTGAGCACGGACGGTTTGGGCGCCCGCCGCTCCGACTGATCGCCTCTCCAGATCACTCCGTTCTGGGCTTCCTCGATATGCCTGGCGGAGTGGGGGTACTTGGCCTTGTCCACGACCATCTCGGCATCGTATTCGCCTTTGACTCCGAAGTGTTGAGATATTTCGGACCGGGCCTGCGCCTGGTTCACTAGCCGAGCCCTCGAACCAGGGCCAATCCTCCCGTGGTTCTTACCAATCCTCTCCGCGATTTTAACAAGCTCGTCCGCGTGGGTTTTATCCGCATCGACGATGTGTTTGACAACCTTCTCCGTCCCATGGCCGACCTGCTGATACATATCGCCAACAGCCCGGCCGGCCTCCTTGGACAGCTTGGTGCCGATCCTCTCGGCCGCCTCTTCCAGCGCCTTCGCTATCGGGTGGCTCATCCGAACGACACTCCCGACGCCGCGTTGCTGAATTTGACGGCGTGTCCGGCGACGGTCTCGGAGTGCTTCTTGAAGTCGTCGGCGTGCTTGAGCAGTTCGTCCGGGTGGACGGAGAATCCGGTGCCGCCGCCCGCGTCGGCGGGGCCTGCGATCGCTTCGCCGGCGGACTCGACGCCCTTCAGGACCAGGCCCTTCAGGGCGCGTCCCACGATGCCCTCGAGCGGTTCGACGGCCTGGGACGCGAGGTGCGCGACTATCTCCTCAAGGGCGCGCTCGAGGAGTTCGTTCACCACCTTCTTAGTGACCTGAATCAGTGCCGCTTCAGCCGCGGCGGCCACTCCCAGTGTGACCACGGCTGTCGCGGCGGCCACGGCCAACTGTGCTGCTATGAAGATGAGTTGGGCTATGACGGCCATCTTGGCCGCGACGATGAGGACCGCCGCGACCTCCAGGGCGACCGCCGCCATCTCGCATCCCTGGATGAGCTCGGTCATATGGCTGGTCGCCAGCCGGCTCCAGGTCTCGGCGAGGCGGTCGTACGACGACCCCTCGTAGCAGGCCGCCATGGCCTGGATGGTCGCGGAGGCCTGCTCCTGCGTCGAACCGATGTCGCCCGCGAAGGTGCGGACGTGCCCCGCGAACTCGTTGACCGCGTCCTCGTTCACCTGGGGCCAGTTCAGCCCCAGCAGGTCCATGACCCAGACAAGCTCGTCCGGTAACTCGATAGCCATGCGCTCCCCCTGTATCCCCGTGGCGCAACTGCCCTATCTGTGACGGTTGTTCGAAGGGTAGTTGTCCGGAGGTGACGCTTCCTCATGGAGTGAGTCATGTCAGGGCAAAGCGCGGGTTGTCCTCTGCCCCGAACAGTCCCGCCCACCCGCCGGATCCGGGCGTACACCCAGTACAGGGCAGCGAGTTGGACCAGCAGGAGCACCGGGACGAGGCATCCGGCGGGAAGGCATCAGTACCAGTCCGGGTCGGGGCGGACGATGCGCAGGTTCTGGTCGCCCTCTGTCTTCTCGGTCGAGGGGAGGCGGCCTTCCAGGCTGACGTTCTGGTACTCGCTGTTGTGCTGGGTGTACTTGATCTCGCCGTCCGGCATCACCGCGGTGATGATCGCCGCGTGGTGCGTATTGCCCTTCTCGGCCGTGTCGGCCGCGCCGGCCTGTTCGTAGTAGATGATGTCGCCCGGCTTCGCCTCCGCCTGCGTCACCTCTGAACCACCGTGCGCGAGCAGGAAGTTCTGCTGATTCTCGGCGGCGGCCCAGGAGTCGGAGTAGGCGATGCGTTTGTCGATCGCGTCGATGCCGGTGCGGTGGCCGATCATCCAGGTGTCGTCGTCCGCGGGGCCCCAGAAGCTCGTCTTCTCCTTCATGCCCGAGTGCAGCAGGGCGTTGGAGACGAAGTTGGCGCAGTTGTTGCCGAAGTCGGTGGGGTCGGCCTTGTTCCAGTTGGCGAGGGCGTACTCGACCATCTTCACGCGGTCCTACTTGCCGTCGGTGCCGCGCAGTTCTTGGCGTACGTCGGCGGGGATGCCGTCCAGGTTGGCGAGGGCGACCGGCTGGGCCAGCATCATGTCCTTGCGTTGCTCGGGCGTGAGGCCTTTCCACCAGCGGCGGGCCGTCGCACTGTCCGCGCCGACCGGGATGTCGGCGGCGAGCATCCGCAGCTGGACGTGCGAGGCGTGCTCCTGGAGGTCGTCCAGCGCCTTGTCCGGATCGGTGACACTTGTCTGGGCGGCGAGCCTGGCGAACTCGGCCGCAGCCAACCTGTCGGCTGTGGTGGCCTGTTGGACCGCCTGATCGATGAGGTCCTGCACCTCGGACGCCTTGGGCGCCTTGGACTTGTACGGTTCGACGTCTTTGGTCTCCGCCTCCTCCACCGCCTCCGACGGATCGGTGACCGTGCCGTCGGTGGCGATCTCCAGGCCGTGGCGCGCGGCGAGGTCCATCGCTGCGTGCAGGGTGCCCTGCGCGGTCTCGATGGTGGTCGTCATGCCGTCGGCGACCATGTTGACGGCGAGCAGGATGTCGTACGCGGACTCGAGTTGGTCGGCGAGGATCGCGAACTCGGCGGCCGCCTTGGCGCCGACCTCGTCCGTCCAGTTGTCGGCGAGCGGTTTCGCGCCGTACTCGCGGAGGTCCTTCGCCGCGCCCAGGGCGTGCTTGGCGAGGGCGTGCCATTCGTCGGCCGCGGTGGCCCAGGTCCTCGGGTGGGCGCCCGCCACACCCTCGTACGAGACCATGGTCAGGGCCTCCCGAGGTCGGCCAGGCCGGTGCGCAGGCGGGATGCGGCCTCGGCGTCCGCGCGGTCGTAACTGTCCGCGGAATCCCGCAACTTATCGCTCAGCTCGCCCATCCGCTCGGCGAGGGACACCATGTGTTCCTCCCACTTGCGCGCGCACGCCCTGAGTTCGGCCGGGCCCTGCCAGCCGTGGCCGCGGTGGGTGGCGTGGACCTCGTCGCTGGTGTCGAGTGCGTGGCCGAGGCGCTTGGCCGTCTGGCGGGCCAGGGACTCGGTGTCGTGGGCCGTGGCGCGTACGCGTGCGGCATTGATGTCGATGTCTGCCATGGGCGTTGGACGACTCCCCCGTTGTGAACCGCTGGCGACGGTTCGAATCCGGCGATCATCGTACGGGCCCCGGAGTGTGGGTGCCGGGGTACGGGTACCGGGGTACGGGTACCGAAGCATTGCCGTCGCCGGCCCACGGACCGCGTCGCGTTGACCAGTACGTATGACGGTGACGGTAGGTGCAGGTGCGTGGCCGTGAGGTGTCGACATGGGCGGGGAGTGTAGGGAAGCTGTCGCGTCCATCACCCGGGAGATCGGTGGCGTTTAGGCTCCGCGACATGACTTATGGCTCGGAATACGACGAACAGCTGAAGGCGCCCAAGACGCTGAAGACGCGGTTCCGGGGCCAGGGGCAGCAGGGACTCGTGCTGGACCGTCCGCGCGCGGCCCGGCAGGCGCGCCGGGTGTCCGGTGGGATCTCCGCGCTGGTCGCACTCGTCGCCATCGTCCTCACGGGCGTCCGTCTCGACCAGAGCGGCGAGGCCGGGGCGTGGACGGTCCTCTACCTCGCGGGCGGTGTGGTGAGCGGGTGCGGGGTCCTGCTGGCCCGGTTCGGGCGGACGCGGTGTGCGTTCGCGGCGATTTGTGTGGGGGCGGGGATCGCGATGCTGGGGGACGGGCCGATGTTCGGGTGAGGACTGTCGATCTGCCATCGCCGGAGGTCGGTAAGGCCACACCCCGCAAGGCATGCGGCGGACCGCCCCACCCTCAGGCGGCTACCTGCGCGGCGAACGGCTCCGCATGCGTCGGGACCGATGCCACCAGGGCGATCCATGAGCCGTCGGCAAAGGCCGGCTCCAAGCGCCCCCGCTGAACGACCCCCTTGGGATTGGCACGGATACCGGCGACAGTGGATCGCGGCGCCTCCCATTGGAGTTCGTGCACCCGCTTGAACTGCCATGGTTTCGCGCGATCCGCCAGGACGAGCACACGGCGGTCGGTGAACGTGACCGCCAGCCGCGGAGCGGGAAGATGCGCGGCGCTGTAGTGCCTGACCAAGAACTCCCCGGCCTGGCTCTCCCAGCCGCCGTGCAGCCCCTCGCCGTGTGCGGCCCTCGACAGGCCGTTGTCGACCGCCTGCTCGGCACCTTCCATGGTGCGCTCGATCCGGGAGTCCGGCTGGGGAGCGCTCGGCTGCAGGAACCGTTGCACTGCCCCCGGAAGCCGAGACTTGAACTGGCGCTCCAGATCGGATTCCTGCGGCGGTCGACGCAGCCATACCGGTCGGTCCGGCGCCCCTGGCGCCAACTCGCACTCGCAGACGGCGAGTAGCGGCTCGCCAGCCTGCAGATGCGATTCGGCCTGGCTGCGGCATTCCTTGTTCATCGGATACGTACCTCAGTCGAAGCGGTTTTGCCGGACAGCCAGTCGTCGGCTTCATCGGCTTCGTCGGCTTCGTCGGCGGCGTTGCCCGCAGCACCTGTCGCGCCTTCTTGAGCGGTCTGCCCCACTGGGTCCCCGGTGAGTCCGACAGCGCCGAGCGCCGCTTTACCGGTCGCCTTGACGACCTTCTTGGCAGCGAACGCGGAGAGTCCGTCGGCCGTCTTGAGGTCACCGACGTGCTTCCAGGTCCACGGCTTCGCGGTGCTGAACCTGCTCGTCCTGGCGAGCGCTTTGAGAGCCTTCATGGCATCCGGGATATTCCAGATTCCGGCTTCATCGAGTGGGCCCCGTGCATGCGCCTCGTACGTGCCTGCATATGCCCGTACATGCCACCGGGGGCGGCCGGTGCAATCGCACCCGCCGCCCCCCGTCACGTACCGCTGAGCGTTACGACCAGACGCTGGTGTTGCGGCTCTCGGTCGCCTGGTAGTTCTGGGCGGCCGTGTCGAGCGCGCGGGCGATCGACTCGAGCGTCTGGTGGAGGGACGCGGCGCGACGGTCCCACTCCTGCTGCTTGGCCTGGTAGCCCTCCTGGGCCGAACCTTCCCAGGTCGAAGCGATGCGCTTGACGCCAGCCTCGAGGTCGTCGAGCTGCTGGCGGACGTTGCTGGCCGTGGACTTGACGTCCTGCGAAGCCTGGGAAATGGTCTGGAAATTGACCAGAACCTGACCGGACATGATGTCTCCCCCGGGGGATGTTGGACGGAAAGGTGAAGAAGGATTACGTCGGTGACGCGCTGCCCGCTGTCGGCCGCTCGCGGCGCCGGATCAGCGGTCGGGGCGGCTCATCCGAAGGGAGAGGCCTCCGCGCCAGAGGCGACGTGCGAGATCGACGAGGCCTGCTCGTCCTCGGACGTCTGGTAGTTCTGGGCGGTCGAGTCGATCGCTTCCTTGATCTCGTTGAGCACCCGGTTGAGGGCCGTGGCGTCCTCGTTCACCTGGTTCTGCAGGTTGTTGTACGCAGTGGCCGCCTGGCCCTTCCAGCCAGAGGTGATCGAGTCGACCACCGTCTGCAGTCGCTGGATCTCACCCTGGATGGACTCGTTCACCTGGGAGATACGGCCGCTGAACGCGACCATCTCCTCGTGCGTGACATTAAACTGACCGGCCATGGCCACTAGCCCCCATGAGAATTCGACTTCGGTCCCCGCGCCGCTCGGTCCCCGGAAGGAACTGGGGCACGGGTGGCACTTCTCGATAGTGCCGCGACAGTACTTTAGCCACAACTGACACAGTCACCCAAGGCGGTTCCCAGGTGACCGGCCGTGCCGTGACAGGATCCACACAATGTCACGGATCGATACGGCGTCACAGCGCTCACACAGGACCCTTACGTCCGTTACATTCGTTTCGTCAGTTACATGGGCTACGTCAACGGCCACGTCAGCTGCCGGGTCGACTACCGCGTCAACTACCGCGCCAGCAACTGCTTCAGCCCCCTCGGCTGCGTCAGCCGAACACTGATCTGGCGCGATCGTCTTCCGAGGTCCGCCCGGACCGCCCCGACCGGTCGGACCCACCGCTCGGCCCACCACTCGCCCCGTCGCCCGACCCGTCGCCCGCTTCGTCCGCCGCCGGCTGGTCCCCTCTGAGGCGTTCGAGACCTCCCTGAGCCGCGTCCCCGAGAGCGCCGGTCGCACCCTCGACCGCGCCGTCCACCGCACCCTGGGCCGCCTCGCCCGGCGACGAGACCATCGAACGCGGGTCCAGCGCATCCGTGACGGCTTCACCCGCGCCCGGCAAGCTCTCGGCAGTGCTGTCCACGATGCCCTGGGCCGCGGCCCCCGCGCCCTGACCCACGCCCTCGCCCGTCGCGTGGACGCCGTCACCGATGCCTTCGCCGACCGCGCCGAGCCCCGCGCTCGCGGCCCCTCCGAGCGCCCGGCCGGCGGGGCCGAACCGTCCCGAGGCCTCGTCGATGGCGCCCGCGGCGCCGTTGACGGTCTCCGAGGCGAAGGTGCCCGCGCCGACCACGGCCGCCTCGCCCCACTTCATGCCGTCCTGCGCACCGAAGTGGTTCTGCACGCCCTGCTGGAGGAGGTTCTGACCGGCCGCCTTGCCCGCCTCGACCGCCGCCTCCTTCACCACGTCGAGGACGATCTCCTTGACCGACTGCACCGCTTCCTGCTCGACGGCCTGAGTGACCTGCTGGATGAGCTTCTGCTTCAACTCGTCGAGGATGCGGCGCACGATGAGCCGGGTCGCCTGGGTCGCCCCGGCCGCGCCGATCTCCGAAAGCCCGAACGTCACCGGTGCCGCGGCCTGGGCCGCCGCGATCTCGAAGGCCAGCGCGATGAGCTGCGCGATGACCGCGATCTTGCTGGCGACGACGATGACGGCGACCGCGTCGAGCGCGAAGGCGAGGATCTCGGCGGCCGTCGCGGCGTCGTCGAGGTAACCGTCCCCGCCGTTCGAGAACTTCTTCCACGCCTCTTCGAAACCTTGGGACGCGTCACCGGAGTTGGACCCGAGGACCGCGTTCGCGGCCGTCGTCCCGCCGTTCTGGGTGTCCCGCACCGCCGTGGCGAACTGCCGCCACGCCTCCGCCGCTTCGTGGATCTTGTCCTCGTCGGCGTCGGGCCAGCTGTAGCCGAGCAGGTCGAGGACCCATGCGACCTCGTCGGGCAGGGTCAATGCCATGCCGTGTCACTCCCCCGTTGTATGTGTGATGGTGGTTCGCAGATGCGCTCTGCGGTCAGAACTGCATGCCGAGGCCCGGGCGGCTCGACTGCTGCCCGATCATGATCTGGGCCTGGTCGTCCTCGGTCACCTCGTACTGGGTGCCCATGACCGTCAGGTTGCCGCCGATCTTGTCGAGCTCGTCGGCGAGGTGCTCCATCGAGGTCATCATGCCTTCGCGCACCGGCTCGTAGATGTCGTTGAAGGTCCCGATGATGTCCTCGCCCCAGTCGCTCTCGGCGCTTTCGAGGGCGGACTTCAGTTCCTTGGCGGCGGCCTTGAACGACTTGCCCAGGTCGCCGAAGGCGGTGCCCTGATCCTTGAGGACCGCCGGGTCGACGTCGAAGCTGCCTGAGCCGAAACCTGCCATGTGCTCCCCCATGAATGTGCGTGCGTGTCGCGCAAGTGGAGCCCGGTGACGCGTAGTTGATGTGCGTGGCGCCCCCGGACCCACGGACGCAGATGTCCGACAACGCGACCTTAGTGATCCCGAGACACAGAACTCGCCCCGAAGCGCCGGTCTTCACCGCCTCCACGCACGATTGCCATGTACCTGCGGTAGCGTTCCGCGACTGTCCACAACCAGATCCGTGAGGAGCGGGGAGAGCCGCACCGCGATCCGCTCGGCGCAGGGGGAATCACCCGAAAGATGTCCCACTACCAGCAGCACCCCGACCCGGGTGGGAACCCGGCCCCCGCGGCGTACCCGCCGCCGCCTCCTCCGCCGCAGGCACCCGCACCCCCGAAGCATCAAGTCCCGTTCATGGCGCGCCTGATCGGCGTCGGCGTCATGCTCGTCACGCTCATCGGCGGCGGCATCCTCGGCTGGCAGGCCACGTACGCCGCCGGCCTGCGCGGCACGCACGGCGAGTTCACGGTCTCCCAGTGCTCGGCGCACACCGTCGGCTATCGCTCGCACGGCAAGCACCGCACCCGTGAAGAGGTGGAGTGCCACGGGACGTTCACCGCGGACGGCGGCCACGGCAACGACCCCAACGCCTATCTCGAGCCGTCGTCCGTCCACGCCACGGGCGCGAAGATCCCGGTGACACAGACCGACTCCGCCTCGACGCTGGAGAGCCGTCAGTTCTCGTACGTCGAGGCGAGCGCGTGGAACGCCGGGCTGCTGTTCGCCTTCGCCTTCGGCATGCTGATCGGCACCGCGCTGGGCGCCTTCATGACGGTGACCGGCTGCACCGGTACGCGCAGCAGGGTGTCGTACGGCGCCGCGTGGCGGTCCACGGCCGGCGGCGCGACCCGGCCGGTCCTCTTCGGCCTGGCCGGGCTCGGCGCGCTGGGCGTGGTGGTGTCGCTGCTTCTGGGGCTTGCGCTGTAACCGATACGAGTACGAGGCACCTACTACTACGCGTACGCGCCGTCAGCATGTGCTGCGTCAGCGATACAAGAGCGGGACCATCGCGCTCCACCCCGCGACGAGCACGCCCAGGCCCGCGAGACCGCAGAGAGCCGGGCGCACCGGCCCCCAGCGACCGACGCCTCGCCATGCCTGCCCGAGACTGATGCGTCCGTACGCGGGGACGGAGCGCTGGTTCCGGGAGCTGGACCGCGGCGAGTAGCCGGTGAGGACGCAGAACAGGCCGACGGCCACCGTGAACGCCCCGGCCCCCAGCAGATAGAGGCCGCGGGAGAGTTCGCTCGGGATCAGCTCGCCGCCTTCGTAGTCGGAGTACCCGTCCGGGACCTTGAAAGCAGCCACATCTCCCGGGTCGCCGTGCCAGAGCATCTTGGCCGAAACCCCGGTCGTGGTCCGGCCGTTGACGTCGTCCTTGAACGTGCCCTCGCACTCCTGGTGGTCGCCGGCGAACGCGCACGACTGGATGTGGAACGTGCCGGGGTGCGCCGTGACGGTCACATGACCGTCGAGTGCGCCGGTCCCCGCGATCGCGAAGAACAGGCCCAGCAGGACGACGAGGGTTCCCACCAGCCAGCCACCGAGGTGTTGCAGGACGTAGGTGCTGCGCTCCCCCACGTTCCCCAGCAACTGGTCTTGCCTGAGGCTCATGGCTACGCGCTCCCCGCCAGCCAGCTCCCGACGAACAGCACCGGACACAGCACCGCCACGACGACGAGGATCGGCAGCGCCGGGCCGCGCTCGTGCCGCACGACGTGCCAGCCCTCCCCCAGGGTGACCCGGCCGAAGCGGCGTTCACGTTCGCGCCAGACACCGATGAAGGGGCCGTAGTGGAGGGGCGGTCGCGGCTGGTAGCCGGTCAGCAGCAGGAAGGCGCCGACGAGCCACAGCGCGTCCGTGATGCCGAGCCAGAACAGTGCCCTGGACAGCTTGGCCGTGGTGAGTTCGCCGTCGGTCGTGGCCGTGTAGCCGTCGTCCGTCTTGAACGCGGGGAGTGCGGCACTCGGGATGGCGTCGCGGTCGTTCGCCAGGGTGGCGCCCCGCGTCTTCTCGCCCGTCTTGTCGTCCTCGAAGGTGCCGGTGCAGGTGTAGCCCTGGTCCGCGGGCTTGCACGACTGCACCACGACGGATCCCGGCCGCGCGGAGACCGTCACGTGTCCGTCGAGGTACCCGACGCCCACCCAGGCCGTCGCGCAGCCGATGACCACGATGCCGACTCCCGCGATCCAGCCGAACATGCGCCGGAAGATGTAATTGCGCCGATCCACGTACTGGTCGGCGGCCCCCGTTGATGTCACGTCAGCTCCTGCCCTCAACGAATCCGGCCGTCGCGCCCGGGCGCGTTCTTCGGGTCCTCGTCCGGGTCGTAGTCACGGACCTGCTGCCGCTCCTGCGGCGACATGTTCCGCCACTGCTCCCGCATGGGAGCCAGCCCCTCGCCCAAGGCACGGTGTCCGGCCGGCGAGTCCAGAACGTCCTTCAACTCCATGCGTCCACTGAGGAGTTGACGCGCGAGATCCTGCAGCGCGGGCGGCGCGTTCTTCATGTCACGCACCTTGCGGAGGCTCTCCGTGAGGTGCTCGTTCTGCTCCTCGGTGAGGTTCTTGTCCTCGATGGGGTACTCGCGCTCGCCGTGCGCGTCGTACCCGCGGCCGCTTCCAGTGTTCATAGTGTGGGGTTCCCTCCCTCTCATCGCATCTCGCCGATGGGTACCGATGGTTGATGGATCAGCCGAAGACAGCCCGGACGGACTTGTTCTCGGCAATGTCAGCGCTCTCGTAGCCGGCCGAGGACGAACTCGCTTCCGGGGCCTCGGGAGTGGCGGCGGCGTCCTGGCCGGACGGTGTGCCGTCTCCGCTCGGGGCCTGGTCGCCGCTCGGGGTGCCGTTGTCACTGGGCGCGTCGCTGCCACTCGGGGTGGCGTTCCCGCCCGGTGACTCGCTGCCGCCCGGCGAGTCATTGCCGCTGGGCGAGTCACCGCCGCTGGGAGTCCCGTCCCCCGCGGTCTCTCCGCCCTCGCCGCCGCTGCCCGCCGTGGAGCGCTTCTCGGTGAAGTTGTTGAACAGCTCACCGGCGCCCTGCTCCATCGCGCGCAGACCACCGGCGTCACCGCCGGCCGCCGCGATACCGCCGGCTCCGACCTTCCCCAAGGCTTTCGCCTTGAAGTCGTACCCCTTGCCGTCGTCGCTCTCCTCGAACTCACCGAAGACCTTGCCGATGGCGCCATTGCCGGCGGCGACTCCGAGGCCCTGGAAGTCGATGCCTTTCTGCGCACCGAACGAGGTCTTGAGGCTCTGGCTCACCACCTCTTGACCCAACTTGGAGGCGATGTCGGTCGCGATCTCCTTGGCGATGTCCTGGATCTTCTTGATCGCCCGCTCCTTGAGAGCGTTGACGACCGCATCCATGATCTTCTGCGCCGCTTCCGTCGCGGCCCGCTGCAACAGCATCCGGCTGGTCGCGACCTCGCCGGCGAGCACGGCTTCGGAGGCCCCCAGGGTCACCGGTGCCGAGGCCTGAGCGATCGCGAACTGGACGGCGATGAAGATGAGTTGAGCGATCACGTACATCTTCAGGGCGAGTACGGCGTACCCGCAGATGTCCAGGGTGACCGCCAGGAGATCGGCCGACGTCGCCAGGTCGGCCAGATAGCCGTCACCGCCGTCGAACTTCTTCCACTCGCGGACGAATGCCTCGGCCGCCTCACCGACATGGGCGCCCGCGACGGCGCGCGCCGCGCTTTCCCCCTGCGTGGCGTACTCGGCGGCGGCCTGACCGAACTCGCGCCAAAGCTGCGCGGCCTCGTGCAGTTTGTCCTCGTCGATGTTCGGCCACTTGAAGTCCAACAGGTCGAGAACCCAGTCGACCTCGGTAGGCAGCATGATCGCCACGAGTGATGACCCTCCGGTGAATATTACGTTCGATGCGCGGACGGCCGAACTGGTCCGAGACCCGGCCGCATTACGTCCGCTTGGTGACTATTGGCCGATCTGCCGGAGAGCGTCCTCATTGCCTTGTTCGGCCTGCTCGTACAGGTTGGCGTTGGACGTGAGCTTCTCGCCGATGCCCTTCAGCCCATCACCGAGATGTTCGAGCGAATCGAGAATTCCTCCGCTCGCCGCCTTGTACATGTCGAGGGCGACGGTGACACCGATGACGTCGTCCTCGCCCCAACCGTCCTCGAGCGCCTTGAGAGCGTCGTCGAACTGCTTCGACCGCTTGGCGAAGTCGGCGGCGATGCGACCGAAGGCGCCTCCCTGCTCCTTGAGCACGTCCGCCTGAACCCCGTAGCCAGAGCCCCCCATGTCACACATCCCCTGGTTGTCGATTCGATCGCCTGCGCGGTCATCCACTGCACCACGCGACCACAGTTGAGCTGCGTACCGTACATTAGTCGGCGGTCTCGGCCGACGCCCCGGGCGCCACGGAGCCCCCACAGCCCGCACGCGCGCTGCACACAGCTCTGCCAGGCCCTTCCCGACGCCCCCTTACCCCACGAAGGGCACCCACTTCGATGACCAGCCCCCCGAAGGCACGGCAGAAGACGCCCATTGGCCAGCGCAATGGGCTCGGATTCCTACTCATCATAGGCTTCGTGGGAATGTCCCTCGTGTACGGATTCCAAGCTCTTTCGTCCTGGGGTCATTTCGGCACGCACGGCACTTTCACTGTGCAGAAGTGCGAACAGACAAGATCCCACACCAGTTCGTCGCGGGGCCCGTCCAGTTTCCGCGCGACCTGCACGGGGTCGTTCCGTTCCGACGACCGCTCCTATACGGACAACACCGCACAGGTCACCATCGGCACGGGCGACGCGCCGAGCAAGGACGGCAACGCGTACGTGGCGCGGCTGCTCGGCTCCGACGTGTCGAACCTCGAACTCGCCGCCCAGCACTTCGACTCCGACTTCGTCGGACATGTCATCACGGGTGACTACGAGCTGGACAACGGCCAGCGCGCGGCGCAAGCGGCGGCCATGGTCAGTGGCGGATTCATCTTCCTCGGCATGGGCATCTTCTGCTTGGTCGCGGACTGGCCACGGCGGGGCGGCCCGAAGGTCAAGGAAGCCTGGAACAACGTATTGGGAACTCCGAGCCGCATCGCGGTCATCGTCTTCACGAGCATCGGAGTCGTCGGATTCATCGCCGCTGCCATCGCGAAGTGATTTTCCCCGTTCCCGGTCTGTGGATCCCTCTCCGTTGGAGCATCCGGTATGCCTGAACTTCAAAAAGCGACGCGCACACAAGAGCCCGCCTGGGCGGGCCGGATCACCGCCGCGGTCATCTCAATCGTGGCCCTCCTCATGGCCGCGATGTATTTCGCCCAAGGCGTGGAGCGGTCCGGAGCCATCGGCTCGACCGGAACCCTGACGGTGACGGACTGCTACCCGCGCGGCTCGCAGGGCAACACCTGCGTGGGACGCTTCCGGTCCGACTCCGGGCAGGAGGCGGTGGACGACGCCGTAGCCAAGCCGCGTTACGCCTACGAGAACGGGGAGAAGGTCACGGTCTCCGGTTCCGGCGGCTCGTACACGGTCCAGAACTGGTCGGAATCCGCTTGGACGTTCTGCCTGGCCTTCTTCTACCTGGGCGCGTTCTCCTTCGTACTGCGCGGACTGCCGAACGGCTTCAAGCGCATGAAGGAAACGACCGAATCGTCTCCCGACAAGTGGTACTCCATCACCGCCCCGATGCGGGACGCATTGTCGGGCTGGGGCTTCCTCGTCTCCCTGGTAGGTCTCATCGCGTCGATCGTCGTCTATTCGACCTGAAGAAGGACGAACACCCCGAGCACCGTCCCACGTTAGGGTTCCCGGCGCTCCCGGGGTGGGCGGCCCACTCAAGGGGGCGCGGTGCGTGTCGAGTTGAGCGTTGGGAATGCCGTGGAACGCCTGGCTCGATCGGCGTCTGCGGGCGGGCTTTCAGCGGTGAGCAGCGTGTGACGTCATACGAGTACGAGGGGCCCCGTCCGCGTCGGACGGGGCCCCTCGTACTCGTACTGCTGTCGCCTACTGCGGCGGCTGCTGTGTCGTCCAGCCCGACGGCAGGCCACCGCCACCCGGCTGCTGAGGCGGCTGCTGCTGCGGCTGTTGGGGAGCCTGGGGCGGTTGCTGCTGCGGGTAGCCGTAGCCCTGCGGGGGCGCCGGGGGCTGCTGACCGTAGCCCTGCTGCTGCGGCGGGAAGCCGGCCGGGGGCATGCCCGGCTGCTGGCCGCCGTACATGCCGCCCGCCTGCATCTGCGCCTCGGCACGCTGCGCGAAGTCCTCGGCGATCAGCGCCGCGATCTCGAAGTACGCCTCACGCGTCTTCGGGCGCATCATGTCGAGGTCGACCTCGGCGCCCGCCGCCAGGTGCTCGTCGAACGGGACGACGACCACGCCGCGGCAGCGCGTCTCGAAGTGGCTGACGATGTCGTCCACCTTGATCATCTTGCCGGTCTCGCGGACACCGGAGATGACCGTGAGGGACCGCTGGACGAGGTCCGCGTACCCGTGCGCCGACAGCCAGTCGAGGGTCGTGCTCGCGCTGCTCGCGCCGTCCACCGACGGGGTCGAGATGATGACCAACTGGTCGGCCAGGTCCAGGACTCCGCGCATCGCCGAGTAGAGCAGACCGGTGCCCGAGTCGGTGAGGATGATCGGGTACTGCTTGCCCAGGACGTCGAGCGCGGAGCGGTAGTCGGCGTCGTTGAAGGACGTCGAGACGGCCGGGTCCACGTCGTTGGCGATGATCTCCAGGCCGGACGGGGCCTGCGAGGTGAACCGGCGGATGTCCATGTACGAGTGCAGGTGCGGGATGTTCTGCACCAGGTCGCGGATGGTGGCGCCCGTTTCGCGGCGCACACGGCGGCCGAGGGTGCCGGCGTCCGGGTTGGCGTCGATCGCCAGGATCTTGTCCTGGCGCTCCGAGGCGAGGGTCGCGCCGATCGACATCGTCGTGGTCGTCTTGCCGACGCCGCCCTTGAGGCTGATCACGGCGATCCGGTAGCAGGACATGACCGGGGTGCGCATGAGCGCGAGCTTGCGCTGGCGCTCGGCCTCCGCCGCCTTGGCACCCAGCTTGAACTTGCTGGGGCCCTTGTTGTTGTTCTTGCGCTTGGGCTGGTTGCGCAGAAGTCGGTCGGAGCTCAGCTCCACCTGCGCGTTGTACCCGAGCGGCGCGCCCGGCGCCGAACGCTGCTGGCCCGCGCCCGGGTCCCACCCCGCGCGCGGGTCGACGGCCGGCTGCGGGTACGCGTTCGGGGCGGGGGCCCCGGGAACGGCCTGCTGACCGGGGGCCGGCTGGCCCTGCTGGGGCGGCTGACCGTACGGGCCCTGCGGCGCGGGCGGCGTCTGGCCCGGCTCCTGACCGGGAGCGGGCTGCGGCTGGGCCGGGGGCTGCGGCTGCTGCTGGCCCGGCTGCTGCGGCGGGTAGCCGTAACCCGGGGCCGGCGGCTGCGGGTAGCCGTAACCAGCGGCAGGCGGCTGCGGCGCGCCCGGCTGACCGGGAGCGGGCTGCTGCGGCGGCTGCCCGTAGGGGCCCGGCTGCTGCGGGGCCGGCTGGCCGTACGGACCGGGCTGTTGACCGTAGGGGCCCGGCTGTTGAGGAGCGGGCTGACCGTACGGGCCCGGCTGCTGCGGAGGCATCGGCTGACCCGGCTGGCCGGGAGCGGGCTGCGCCTGGGGCTGAGGCTGAGGCTGGGCCTGTGCCGGGGGCTGCGGCTGGCCCGGCTGCTGCGGCGGGTAGCCGTAACCCGGAGCGGGCGGCTGCGGGTAGCCATAGCCACCTGCGGCGGGGGCCGGCTGACCGGGAGCGGGCTGCGGCTGCGCCGGGGGCTGCGGGTAGCCGTAAGCGGCAGCGGCAGGCGGCTGGGGCGCGGGCGGCGCCGCCGGAGGGGCACCATCCGTACCCGCCGGACCACCAGGCGCGGCCGAACCGGCCTGATCGGCCGCCGGGTTCACCTCGGCGGCGTCCCCGGACGTCGCGGTCTCGGACGTCGCCGTTCCGGACTCCACGCCGTCATCGGCGGCGTCGTCATCATCGTCGTCCCCCCACAGGTCACCCGTGGGATCGACGGCCCCGGACCGGCGGCTCGACGCGGCGGGATCGGCATCGGCGGCGGGAGGGGCCGGCGGTGCGGCGGGCGGCGCGGCCTGAGCGGCCTCCCCAGAACCCGTACCCGTACCCCCAAGTGTCGGGAACCCAGGAGCTGCCGGCGGCGGCGCGGAACCCTCGGACGGGGGACCCGGCGCGGGCGGCGGAGGAGTCGCGCTCCCCCCTGACGTGTCGGACGAGGGGGTCGCGGGCGTGCCGGACGGCGGCGTGGCACTCGACTCGCTTGGCTGCGCGTACCAGGACGGCGCGTCGAAATCGAGCCGGAACTCTCCTGTCAGCTCCGTCTCGATCGAACCGTCGCCGGGGTCCGGGTTCCGCTGGTCCCGGTCACTGGTCACTGTGCCTCCTGGTCTCTGCTGTGCACCTGAACGACCGGTTCCGGCGGGACCTGGTGGGTCGCGCGTCGTCGCCCCCGACCGTCGCGGCGGGCCCCGCGTCACTTGCGTCTCAGCCGTTCGTCCGGACAGCGTAAACGGTTCGGGGCGGCCCCCGTAAAGGCGGTACTTGTCACGTACCCGTCGGTACACGTCACGTACCCGCTCTCCACGGGGCCACCCCACGCCTCTTCGGGACCACCCGCCGCACGCGGGGGTCCGCCGGGCGTCAGTCCATCCGGCGCGGGCCGCCGAGCAGCCCGGTCTCCGGCTCCGTCGGCTGCACCATCACGAACTGGCGCTTGTCGCCCGCGATCCACAGCATCGTCGCGTCGCTGAGCGTCGGCAGGGTCTGGGTGAGCTGCTCGGGAAGGCGCAGCACCCGGCCGATGGCCTCCGCCTCCTGCGGGGAGAGGTTCTGCAGTCCGATGACGTCGGCGCGGGCGAGCAGTCGCGGCGCGCGCGGGCCGAGGAACGGCACGACGGTGAGCGTCGACTGCCAGGGCGTCGGCGCGATCTGGGAACGTCCGGGCTGCGCGCCCAGGTCCCGTACGACGAGGACCGGGCTCGCCACCGACGCGCCCTGAGCGGCGAGTTGACGCGGCTCGTACACCGAGACGCACTGCAATCCGCCACCCGCGGCCTGCGCCATCGGCGCCCATGCGGCGGGCCGCACCGACTCGACGGCGATCCGCGCGCCGATGGCCGCGGTGCGCAGCGCGATGATCTGCGCGGTCCACATCGAACCGACGACGACGATCTCGCGGGGCTTCGGCCGCAGCACATCGAGGACGGCGGGCGCGCCCTGCGGGTCGACGCCGATGACGACGCCGTCGTCGCCGACGCTCACGCCGAGCGAGCCGAGGGACTTCTTCGACATGACGTGCCGACGGCGGCGCGGGCCGCGCAGCCCGTAGCCGGGGCTGGTGAACTCCTCCTCGAACTCCGCGAAGTCGTCCTCGTGCGTGGGCTCGTCGGGGAGCGCCCGGTGCGTGGGCCGGCCCGAGCCGACCTCGGGGGCGGGCGCGTACGTCATGGTGGTGCCGGCCGCCGCGGGGGCCTGCTGCTGCGGCACCTGGGCGATGCCGCCGACGACACCCTGGGACGGGTCCTGCGGCTGCTGGTCCGGGTGCGGCTGCGCGTACTGCTGCTGCGCGGCCACCTGTTGCTGGGCGGCGAGCTGCTGCTGGGCGGCCAGTTGCTGCTGGCGCTGCTGATCCTCCCACTCGCGGCGGCGCGCCTCGGCCTCCTCCGCGCGGCGCTGCTCCTCCTGGTAGCGGGCGCGCAACTGGCGCTGCTCTTCGGCGTGTTGGGCGGCGGCGGCCTGCTGTTGGGCGGCGGCGTGCTGCTGGGCGGCCTGCTGTTGAGCCGCCTGATCGGGTGCGGGCTGCTGCTGCGGGTAGCCGTAGCCGCTCTGGTCCGGGGTCGGCTGCTGCTGTTGCTGCGGGTACCCGTAGCCGCCCGCTTCGGGAGTGGGCTGCTGGTGTTGCTGTTGCTGCGGATAGCCGTAGCCACCCGCCTCGGGCGTCGGCTGCTGTTGCTGCTGTTGCTGCTGTTGCTGCTGTTGCTGCTGTTGCGGGTATCCGTACCCGTCCTGCTGCTGGCCGGCGGCCTGCTGCGCCTCCCACTGTCTGCGCCGCTCCGCCGCCTCTGCGGCCCGCCGCTCATTCTCCGCATGCTGCTCAGGCGTCAACTGCTGCTGCCCCTGCGGCTGTTGCTGCTGTTGCTGTTGGGTGGCGGCCTGTTGCGCTTCCCACTGCCTGCGCCGTTCCGCCGCCTCCGCGGCGCGGCGCTCCTGCTCGGCGTACTGCTCGGGCGTCATCTGTCCGCGGGGGTCCTGGTTGCCGGGGGTGCTCATCAGCGCGTGCCTCCGAGGGGAAGGGTGGCGAGGAGGCCGGGCAGCTGCTCCCGGTCGAGACGGACGAGGCCGGCCTTGAGGCCGGAGGCGGCGCGCTCGAGTTCGCGCTTGGCCTGACCGAGTTCGTTCTCGCTCCGCGCCGAGAGGCGCACATGTCCGCTGACGGCGACATCCTCGCGGCCCGCGCGCGCGAGGGCGACGCTGAACGTCGTCGCGAGCGTACGGGTCGTGGACAGGCCGGAAGCGAGCGCGCCGAGCGGCGTGCCGCCGCGGCCGAGCTGCGGCCACGTACCGATCCAGTACGAGGCGTGCCAGCGGTCGTCGCACCGCCAGGCGCGCACGCTCTCCTCCGTACGCGGACCCGAACGGCCCTGCTGGGACTGGGCGTTGAGGTTGGCGCGCGGGTTGACGCAGGTCGCGACGGAGAGCGCGGAGAGGACGGCGTTCTCGTCGAGGACCTCGGCGACGAAGCCCTGTCCGTTGAGCCGGCTGATCAGCTGGTCGGCGGCGCGCAGCAGGGCGCGCTGGGCGCCGCGCAGGTCGCCGCCGCGCGCCTCGACGGCCTCCGGGCACAGCTCGGGGTCGAGCTTGAGCGCGACCCACGTCATCCGCACGGCGGGCGTTCCGGCCTGCGCCTGGAGCGCGGCGTACGCCTGGGCGGCGAGGGCCTGCGGCGGCAGGTGCGGGGCGGGCGCGGGCTGGGTGTACTGCACCAACTGCACCGATTCGAGGTGGATGTCCTCGACGTCCAGGGCGTCGGCGAGCAGCTCGACGGGCAGCGGCCGCGCGTCACCCTGAGGACGCAGCGGGCCGGGCGCGGAGTCCACCTGAACGAGTGCCGTCAGGAACGAGCCGTCACCGACGAAGCCGACGAGGCGCCGGTCCCGCGCCTCGTACTCGTACGTACGCAGACTCGGGTCCGCCTCGAGGAGCGGCGCGAAGCCGCTGTCGATGTCGGCGGGCGGCGGTCCGTTGAAGGCGCGGCGGCGGCGCTTGAGGGCGCGGCCGATCGCCATCCACTCGGGAAGCGGGTGGCGGCGGCGCCGACCGAGCTGAAGGAAGACGAGAAGCCCGCCGATGATGGCGGCGGGCAGCATCAGCACGGCCTTGATCGCGGCGGCCGCCACGACGAGCGCCAGCGCGATCTCGATGATGATCAAGTGGTGCGTGCTGATCGGTCCGAAGCTGCCGATCTTGCGAGGCAGCTTCGGCCTCACCGGACCTGCGGCCTGCTGCTGCGGCGACGGAGCGACCTGCGCGGTACGGCTACCGCGTCCGCCCTGCCCGCCCTGCCCGCCCGGTCGGCCGGTGGGTCGACCGCCGGAACGGCCCCCTCCGCGGCGCCCGTTCGGGGCCGGTCGCCCCTGATTGCCCCGCTGTCGGGTCCTGCTGGCGCTGGACATCCCCCGCCCTGCTCCTTCGCTCGCTGCTGTGATGAATCGTGATGGCCGGCTGGGTTGAATCGGTCGGAATCGGACCGCCCCGGGCCATCGGGACCCAACGTCGGCTGGCGCGTGGAAAAACCGTACCCGTACGCTACGGCCCGATCACCACACGGCATAGTAGAGGCCCGTGCGGCGCATGCGCCGGGGGTGGTCGAGAAGTGGACCCGCAGCAATAGTCCGGCACGGTCCAGCGAGGACGGGGAGAAAACGTAACGATGGCATCACGTCGTGATGAGCTGAATGCCTACAATTTCGCACGCAAGCGGACCGTTGCCGCTTTTCTCAAACCACTCCCCAATGGATCGGTGGACAGCGCCCCGCGGCCGCTCAAGCACGCGGTCCCGGGCCTCGTCATGGCGGTGGTGGTACTGGCGGGATTCGGCGCCTGCGGCATGATCAGCCCCGTGGCACCGGAGGGTTGGGACAAGCCCGAGGCCGGAATCATCGTCACGGATCCGTCGGCCACCCGGTATGTGGTGCTCAAGTCGGACACGAAAGACAAGAGCGGCAAGCCCGTCGGCGTCCTGCACCCGGTCCTGAACCTCGCTTCGGCGAAGCTTCTGCTCGACCCGAAAAAGACCGGCGGAGATTCCGTGAAGAAGGTCAAGGAGAAGTTCCTTGACGATTCCGACATCACGCAGGGCTCCATGGTCGGAATTCCGTACGCCCCCGACCGGATGCCGAGCACGAAGGACGCCGGCACGGCCAAGACGTGGGCGCTGTGCCAGCAGCCGGGCGGCGGTTCGGATGCCACCTCCGTACAGCAGACGGTCTTCGTCCTCGACAAGAACGACGCCTCGCAGGTCACGTCGAAGAGCAAGGGTCGGCTCGGCTCCACCCAGGCCCTCTACGTCCAGGACAAGACGGGCAAGCCGTACCTGGTGAGCAGCAACGGTGTCGCCTACCGGCTGGTCGACGGCCCCGGCGGCAAGTTCGACTCGCTGATCGCCACGCTCTTCGGCGCGGAGGCCAAGCCGCAGACCGTGTCGGACGACTGGCTCAACACGCTCCGCCACGCGCCCGTCCCGATCTCCCTGCCGAGCGTCGACGGCCTTGCCAGCACCTCGACAGCCCCCGACCTGCCCGCCGGGCACAACAAGGTCGGCACGCTGATCGAAGGCGCCCAGAACCAGAAGTACCTGGTCGAGAAGGACCGCCTGATCGCCATCACGGACTTCGAGGCGAGCCTGCTCAAGGAGACGGTCGGCGCCGCGTACTCCGACGGCGCGCCGGAGTACGAGAAGGTCCAGCAGACCGACATCCACCCTTCCGAGGGATCCCTGTACGACAACGCTCCGGCGGTGAAGAAGGCCGGCGGGCAGCTCAACTGGCCGAAGCAGAAGGTCACCCGCGCCAACGCCGCAGCGGGCGGCGGCAAGGACGTCTCCTGCTCCGTCTACCAGGGCGACAACGGCGGCGCCCGGAACCTGTGGGCGGGCAAGAGCCTGCCGATCGGGAAGATCTCCGCGAGCGCCTCGTCGTACGTCAGCCCCGGCAGCGGCCTGCTGTACCAGGAGCAGACGGGTTCCTCGGCCAGCGGCTTCAACTATCTGGTCACGGACACGGGCCTGCGGTACCACCTGCCCGTCAACAACGACTCCGGCAACACCTCCGGATCGGCGAAGAAGGAAGTCAACCAGTCCAAGGCGCGGCTCGGCTACGGCGAGGTCAACGCGGTCGAGGTCCCCGAGGTCTGGTCGCAACTCCTGCCGTCGGGCCCGGACTTGACGACGGGCGACGCCAAGCAGACGCAGAACTCGTGACCGGGACGGCATACAGCATGGACACCATGGCTCCCCCGGCAACCGCCACGGCCTCGCCCACCCGGCGCGCCGCGGCGGTTCTCGCGGCCACCGCCGCCCTCGCGGCGCTCGGTGTCGCGGGCCCGGCGACCACGCCCGCCGCCGCCGACGACGGCACGCAACTGGCCAGCACCGACTGCCAGTTCGGCGGCAAGGTCATCAAGGGCACCCCCTGGTCCCTGCAGCGCGTCCTCACCAAGCAACTGTGGGCGCACGGCAACGGCAAGGGCATCAAGGTCGGCGTGGTCGACACCGGCACCGACACGAAGAACGTCCAGCTCAGCGGCGCCGTCGCCAAGGGCAAGTCCTTCGTCTCCGGCTCCAGCGCGACGAAGGACGAGGTCGGTCACGGCACGAAGGTCGCGGGCATCATCGCCGCCCGCAAGATCCGCGGCTCCGGATTCCACGGCATGGCCCCTGGTGCCACCATCGTCCCGCTGCAGACCAGCACGAAGGAGGCCGGCGGCAACCTGGGCTCGATGATCAGCGCGATCAACTTCGCCATTCAGAACGACATCAAACTGATCAACATCTCCCAGGGCACCACCGCCGACGAGTCCCAGCTCGGCCCCCTACTGACGGCCGTCAACCGCGCCGAGCAGGCCGGTGTCCTCATCGTCGCCTCCGCGGGCAACAGCGGCGAGAGCGGCAAGGACTCCAACAGCTACCCGGCCGCGCTTCCCAACTCCAACGTGCTGTCCGTCGCGGCCTCCGACCGCAACAACGAGCGCGCCCCGTTCTCCTCCCCCAACAAGCACGTCGACATCGCCGCCCCGGGCGTCGACATGGTCTCCACGGTCCCGGTCGGCGGCCAGTGCGTCGACCAGGGCACCAGCTTCTCTGCCCCGTACACGACCGGCGTGGCGGCGCTGCTCATGCAGCAGCACCCGGACTGGGAGCCCAAGCAGGTCATCTGGCACCTCGAGTCGACGGCGATGCGCACGCACGCGTACCACGACAAGAACGTCGGCTGGGGCGTCCTCGACCCGGTCACGGCGATCAAGGACGACACGAAACCGACCCGTCAACCGACCGACGCCGACCTGCAGAACGGCACGGCGAACGGCCCCGGCGAGAAGATCACCGCCGCAAAGCTGACCCTGGGCGAAACCCCTCAGGAACGCGACGCCCGCTACGGCACATACCTGGTGATCGGCGGTGGCCTCGGCCTCGCGGTGATCGCGGCCGGCGCGATGGCGCGGCGGGACTGGCTGCGGCGGCGCGGCGAGGACGTTCTCTGAGGCGGCGCGGCGGGGGACGTTCTGTGAGGGAACCTGTGCTCGACTTGTGAGTTCAGTGTGCGGCAGGCGATTCTAGGGGCGCTGTCTGCGCACTGAACTGCGCGCGACACAAAGGAATTAGGGGAAAAACGGGGAAGGCGGCCTGCGATGGCTGACGGCGGTTACGAGGTCGATCTTGACGCCCTTGACCAGGTGGTCAAGGAGCTGAACCAGGTCCTGGCGGACATGAGCGGCCCGAAGGACAAGGCGAAGTACGGGACGTACATCCCGGAGGGGGCCTTGGGGGTCGACTTCTCGGAGGCCAGCGACTTGTACAACGCGCACGGGGACATGAAGCAGAAGATCGAAGTCGAGATGATCGCGAAGATCGAGAAGCTCGTCGACAAGTTCGGCAAGAAGACGGACACGGCTCGTGGCAAGTACCAGGACGCCGAGGCCGACAACGCGGTCAAGGAGACCGGTGACTCTGGCGTCGCGAACCGCAACGCCTGAAGGGGGACAGGGAGATGGTGGCTGACGCGCCGTCGGGCGGCGGCTTGAGTGGTACTGGGTCGGGCAAGGGCTGGGACACCCACTTCAACCAGAACGACCTCGACAAACTGAAGCAGATGGTCGCGGACGCCAAGCCGCAGACCGTCAAGGAGGTCGCGCAGAACTGGACCGAGGTCCACGAGCACCTCGTGGGCTCCGACGGCAGCGGCGGCCTCAAGCAGCAGTTCGACAACGCGGTGAAGAAGGTCCTGGAGAAGTGGAAGGGCTCGTCCGCGGACAAGTTCAAGCAAGAGGCTGACAAGATCAGCCAGGAGATGGCCAAGGGCGGCAACTTCGCCCAGCTCGCCGGCAAGGCGATGGACAACTCTGCGGACCACCTCTACAAGATCCAGGACCAGGTCCAGAGCATCGACGTCAGCTGGTGGGACGAGGCGTGGGACACCGCGACGGACATGTTCAGCAACATGTCCGCCAAGGACTACGCCATGATGATCGCCAACCCTGCCACACAGCTGTACACCGACTACAAGCTGTACCAGAGCGTCAGGAGCTCCGGGAGCAGTATCGACGCCGACCTCGCCAGCGGCATGGACACCCAGGCCGTCGTGGACAAGTGGGGCGACAAGATGGGCGCCAAGAGGCAGGCGGCGCTCCAGGCTGCGACGCACATGGAGCAGTTGGGGCAGGTCTACAAGGCGAATGCCGAGCAGCTCAATGGGGATGACACCCGCTACAAGCCGCCGGAGGTCCCCAACAGGCCCGACACCAAGGGCCCCGGTGACATGAACGTCCCCGGCGCCGGCGGCACCAACCCGGGTATCAGCGGCGGCACAGGCATCGGCGGAGGCGGAGCCGGCCAAGGCATCCCCGGCTTCGACACGAACGGTCTGAAGTCGCCCACCGCTTCGGGCCCCTCCCCGTCCCAGATCGGTACGGGCCTGGACAGCGCAGCCCCCGGCCTCACAGGCGGCCCGGGTTCCGCGACCGGAGCAGGTGGCGGCCTCGGGGCCGGCGGTGGCATGGGCGGAGGCGTCGGAGCCGGCGGCGGCATGGGCGGCGGCGCCGGTCTGAGCGGCGGCATGGCCGGTGGCATGGCGGGCGGACTCGCCGGCGGCGCGGCGGGGCTTGCCCGTGGGGCGGGCGGCGGCGCGGCCGGGCGTTCGGGAGCAGCGGGCCGAGGCACCGGTGCAGGCACAGGTCGAGGCTCGGGCGCCGGCCGCGGTATGGGTGGCATGGGCGGAGGAGCCCATGGCGCCGGCGGCGCAGGCAAGGGCGGCCTCGGCGGCAAGACCGGAGCCGGGGCACGCCTGAAGGGCGGCGTGATCGGCGGAGCCAAGGGCAAGACAGGCGGGGCATTCACCCCTGGCGGTACGGGACTTCGCAATCGTGGTGGCGGCGCGGGCGGTACCGGCGCCGGCGGCAAGGGCCAGAACGGGCGCAACGGTTTCGGGCCTGCCGGAGCCGCCGGCGGGCGCGGTGCCGGGAAGCAGCGCGGCGAGGGCGGCAACAACAGCCGCCTCCCCGACTACCTCGTCGAGGACGAGAGCACCTGGAAGCCGAAGGACCGCAAAGCCAACCCGCCCGTCATCGAGTAACCAGATACCGTTCGTGGGGCTCACGACCATTCCGGTCGTGAGCCCCACGCACATCAGCACGGAATTCACCACGAAAGGTGTCAGAGCATGCGCTTCGCGCACAGGACGCTACGCGCGATCGGCGGCGCGGCCATGGTGGGAGCCCTGGTGCTCGGCACCGCATCGGCCGCCTCGGCGGACGCGACCAGAGATGGTCAGTGGCAGAACAAGGCCTTCGACATCGACGCCATCCACAAGGTCGCCACGGGCAAGGGCGTCACCGTCGCCGTACTCGATGACGGCGTGGACGGCACTCAGGCCGACCTGACAGGCAGCGTCCTCCCCGGTAAGCGGTGCAAGGACGGCCAGCCTGCCAACCGTGAGATCACCGACGACCATGGCACGGGCATGGCGTCGCTGATCGCGGGCCACGGCCATGGAGCAGGAAACAACCAGGGCATGCTGGGAATGGCCCCGGACGCAAAGATTCTTCCCATCGACATCTTTTCCGCTGACGGCGGCGAGGGCGACGATTCCGGAATTGGGCGGAAGACAGCGTGCACCAAGCCGGAAGCCATTCGGTACGCCGTCGACCAGGGTGCCGACGTCATCAGTATGTCGCTCGACCAGGGCTTTGCCGGTCAGGACTCGAAGGAAGCCGCCGCATACGCGCTCGCGCACAACGTCGTCCTCGTACTCTCCTCCGGCAATGACGGTGTCGAGGACAACGGCGGACTCGGCTCCGTCCCAGGCGTCGTCCAGGTAGGCGCCTCGACCCAGAGCGGGACGCCCTGGGAAGAGTCAAGTTACTCAAAGCACCTGCTCTTCACCGCGCCCGGCAAGGGCATCTCGGTGGCCACCGCCAACGGCGACTACGTGGACGCCGACGGCAACAGCCACAAGGGCGACTACCTCACCACCGATGGCACCTCGATGTCCGCCGCCATCGCCTCCGGCGCCTTCGCCCTCCTGAAGCAGAAGTTCCCGGACTACACCCCCGGCCAACTGGTCAACCGCGTCACCAAGTCGACCTACATCGCCAAGGGCGTCGACAAGTCGAAGCTCCCTGACAAGGTCCACGGTTACGGCGACCTGAGCCCGCTCAAGGCCCTCACCGCCAACATCCCCAAGGGCAGCGCCAACGGCCCCTGGGACCTGTCGTCCCTCCCCAAGGCCTCCGCCAGCGGCAAGGGCAAGGCAACCGGGGACGGCTCCACCCCCAGCGCCTCCTCCTCGGACGACGGCAGTTCCAACACTCTGCTCTACGTCGGCATCGGCATCGCCGCGCTCGTCATCATCGCGGTGGTCATCGTCATCGTCGTCGTCTCCCGCAACAAGAACAACCGCGGCGGCCCCGGCGGCCCGGGCGGACCTGTCGCCCCCGGCACCATGCCCCCGCCCGCCTATCAGCAAGGCGGCTACCCGCCCCAGCAGCCCGGACCGTACGGCCAGCAGCAGCCCCCGCAGTGGGGTCCCCCGCGTCAGTGACGCGTCCCCGTAGCGGCCAGTCAACTCCCCTTGATTCGAGGGCGTTCACCACAGGGTGACGACTGGACTGGTGCGGTAGCGGCGAAGGGTAGCCAGATACGCATGTGGGGCCCACGACCACTCCGGTCGTGGGCCCCACACACATCAGCACGGAATACACCACGAGAGGTGTCAGAGCATGCGCTTCGCGCACAGGACGCTCCGCACAATCGGCGGTGCGGCCATGGTGGGAGCCCTGGTGCTCGGCACCGCATCGGCCGCCTCGGCGGACGCAACCCGCGACAAGCAGTGGCAGAACAAGGCGTTCGACATCGACGCCGTCCACAAGGTCGCCACGGGCAAGGGCGTCACCGTCGCCGTGCTCGATGACGGAGTGGACAGCACACATCCCGACCTAACTGGCAGCATTCTTCCCGGAAAGCGCTGTTCGGACGGCAAGCCCGCCAACGAGGAGAAGCTCGACGATCACGGCTCGGGTATGGCATCTCTCATCGTCGGCCACGGTCATGGGCCAGGGAACAGCGAAGGCGTGCTGGGAATCGCCCCGGATGCGAAGATCCTGCCCGTTGACATCTACGCCGATGAGGGCGGCGCCATCGGCAGCCACAACAAGACTGCCTGCGAGTGGGACGAGGCGATCCGCTACGCCGTCGACCAGGGCGCCGACGTCATCAGCATCTCCATCGAGCAACAGTACGCAGACGAAATCGATAAGAAGGCCATCGCCTACGCGCTCGACCACAACGTCGTAGTCGTCCAGTCGTCCGGCAACGATGGCGTCGAGGAGAAGCGCGGCCTCGGCTCCCTACCTGGCGTCACCCAAGTCGGCGGTTCCGTCCAGAACGGAACCCCCTGGGAAGACGAGAACTACTCCAAGAAACTCATGTTCACCGCCCCCGCCAAGGACATCATCGTCGCCACCAGCGACGGCGGATATGAGACCGACGACGGCCAGTTCATCAAGGGCGACTACGTCACCGGCGACGGCACCTCCATGTCGACGGCGATCACCTCCGGCACCTTCGCCCTCCTCAAGCAGAAGTTCCCGGACTACACCCCCGGCCAACTGGTCAACCGCATCATCAAGTCGACCTACATCGCCAAGGGCGTCGACAAGTCGAAGCTCCCCGACGCGTATCACGGCTACGGCGACCTGAGCCCACTCAAGGCGCTCACCGCGAACATCCCCAAGGGCAGCGCCAACGGCCCGTGGGACCTGTCCGCGCTTCCGAAGGCCTCGGGGGACAAGGCCGGTGGGGGCTCGTCGCCCGCCACCGACAGCACGTCCAACTCCTCGAAGGACGACGGCAGCTCCAACACTCTGCTCTACGTCGGCATCGGCATCGCCGCGCTCGTCATCATCGCGGTGGTCGTCGTCATCGTCGTCGTCTCCCGCAACAAGAACAACCGCGGCGGCCCCGGCGGCCCGGGCGGACCTGTCGGCCCCGGCACCATGCCCCCGCCCGCCTACCAGCAAGGCGGCTACCCGCCCCAACAGCCCGGCCCCTACGGCCAGCAGCAGCCCCCGCAGTGGGGTCCCCCGCGCCAGTAGGTGCCTGCACAGCCGCGAGGACCGTGACCAGGCGGCTGGTCTCGGGCCTCGCGGCTGTTGGCTAGTTCTCGACGCGCATTTCGCTGCGGATGTGTCCCGTGAGCTCCGCCGAGTCTTCCTTCGATACCTGGAGAGTGCCGTCGTACGGGGTGACCACTCCGACCGTCGAATAGTCGGCCCAGCCGCACACCGTCGTCTCAGTGGCCGGGTCGTCGTCGTCCCAGTTGTCCACCTTGAGGTCCGCGCACTTCATCACCGCGCCGTCGAGTGAGTCCGCCTCCGTCTCCTCCGGCTCGTCCAGCGACGAGACGACGTGGCCGGGGGCCTTGTCCGTTGCCTCGGTGAGCTTCTTCTCCACGAGTCCGAAGTAGTAGGACAAGGCCAGTTCGGGTTTGTCGAAGTGGCCGTAGGCACCCGTGACCGAGAACCTCTTGCTGTTCCGCGCGCGCTGCAGCGCGTCCTGGGCCGCGTCCGGATCAGAGGTGTTGGCGTTGTCGAGGAGCTCGTCGGAGTAGCTGGTGGCGATCTCCGTGGGCCTCTTCATCTCGTACCACGCCAACGCCTTGGGATCGTCCGTCGCGAGGTGCGGGTCCGACTCGTCGCCGGCGCGGTAGTACGTGGCGAACGACATCGTCGACGGCGCGGTCAGCTTGTGCGGGCCGTCGTCGTCCGGGCCCTGCGCGTCACGGATCCAGAACAGACCGAAGCCGACCAACGCCATCAGCACCGCCCCGCACGCGACGAACGCCAAGGTCCTTCCCAGACCGCCACGGCGTGGTGGCGGCGGATATCCACCCGGTTGCTGCGGGAACCCGTAACCGCCGTACTGCGGCTGCCCCGGTTGCCCCGGCTGCGCGCCATACGGCCCAGGTTGCCCGAACGGCTGGCCCGGCGGCCCCTGTTGCCCGTACGGTCCCGGCTGCGCGCCGTACGGTCCCGGTTGGTGGGGGCCGCCCGCGTACGGGCCCGGATGGTTGCTGCTCACTGCTGAAGTCCTCCCGTGGTGATGCGTCAGGACATCCTCCCGGACGCGCGGGACCCCGGGGTTCATCGGGCCGCTTCCCCCCCACCAAAGAGTCGCTTTCCACCGGCTCACCGTGGTCGACGGTCAACTTTCACTAAGCTGAGTGTTGTTACCAGGACTACGGAAAGGGCTGATGCGGCGTGGGGACCACAGGCGAGACGCCGGAGGAGATCGAGGCCCGCAAGGAGCGTGAGAAGAACGAGTTGTACGCGCTCGACATCTCCGGCGTCACGTGGGAGAGCGCTCCCGGGACCGAGCAGGACGAGGAGCGCGTCGAGATCGCGAAGCTGCCGGACGGCGCCGTGGCGATGCGTTCGTCGCTGGAGCCGGAGACGGTGCTGCGGTACACCGAGGCGGAGTGGACGGCGTTCGTACTCGGCGCCCGGGACGGGGAGTTCGACCTGGAGCCCGCTCCGCGCAATGGCGGCGCCGACGCCTGACCCGCTCCACTCAACAACAGCGGCGCCGACGCCCAGCCCCCGCTCGGCACCGTAGCCCCAGCCCCGCCCCAGTCCCAGCCCTTCACTGCACCGGCGGCATCTCCGCATCCAGCACCGACGCCGCCTGATGCGCCAGCGCGGCGACGAGGCGAGCCGGTAGCCAACCGGGCGTAAGAAGCGCCGACGCGTGGTCGGTCGAGCCGAAGCCGGCGGGACGCGGTGCGCCACCCGCGCTCAACTCGCCCACCACATCCGCCAGTTGTGGCCTCTGTACCGGGTCCCGCGACAGGCACCTGCCCACCAACGACCGCAGCGACGGCGGGAGTTCCTCGCGTTCCGGCACCGTGTGGCCCGTCGCCGCGTACGCGAGGGTCGCCCCCAGCGCGTAGACGTCGCCGAGGGGGCGTGGCCGGCCGCCCGTCGCCTGTTCCGGTGCGAGGGCCGTGACGTCGATGCCCGGCAGGTCGCGCCGGACCGCTCCGTCGGGCGCCGCCGCCCGTACCGCGCCGAAGCAGTCGAGGCGGGGGCCGTCGAACGAGAGCAGTACGGCCGCCGGGGAGAGTCCGGCATGGACGAGGCTCTGGCCGTGGATGACGGAGAGTGTCTCGGCGAGTGCTACGCCCACGGCGCGCACGGTGTGCTCCGGCAGCGGTCCGCCGTGGAGTGCGAGCGCGGTGGGGAGCGGCAGTACCGGGACGTAGGGGCGCGCGTGCCAGGGGGCGCCTCCGGGTGGCGCGAGTTCGACCGTGGGCAGGGTCCAGGTGCCCACCAGGTAGCGCGCCGCGTCCGCTTCGGCCATGAAGCGGTTCGGGTCGACGCCGGGGGCGGGCGTGCTGAGGAGGACGGTGCGGTCGCCGCCGGGTGTGCGGGCGATGCGGCAGACGGCCGGGGCCGGACGCTCCCGCTCGGTGGCCTGGTCGATGGAGGTGAGCAGGTGGTACGGGCCCACCTGCTGCGCGGCGCTCTGCATGTGTCGTCGGTCCCTTCGGCCTCAGAAGGTGCTCAGCGCGTGCACGGAACTGTCCAGCAACAGGAAGACCCGATTGCCGGCGGCGGCGAGCTGTGTGTAGTGGGGGCGGGGGTACCGCGTCGTCCAGGCGTTCTTGCCGTCCTTCCGCGGGATGCCCTTCAGCTGGAGTTCGCCGATTCCGCCGCCGTCGTCGACGGACCAGACGCAGGTGCCCTGCGCCAGCACACGGCTGGCCGTGGACGTGCCGACCGCGAACCACTCCTGTTGGCCATTGGTCCGGTTGTGGCAGCGGGTGACGTCGACGGCGTTGGCGTACACGCGGTTCCCGTGCACCTCCGGTGGCCCCCACTTGCTGTAGACCGAGTTGGTGCCGCCGAGCTGGAGCGTGCTCCACTCACGGTTTCCGTCGCGGAGCCTGTAGGCCTCAAGTGTCTTGCCGTTGAGGTAGACCATGCCGTCGGCGATGGCGGGGCGGACGACGGACTCGGACCCCTCGGACTGCTGCCAGGCCGTGCGGCCGTCGCTGGTGCGCACCGCGAGCACCGTGCCGTCGGTGGACGGGACGACGAGGACGCCGCCGCCCACCGCGGCCGGGCCGTGCAGCTTCTTGCGGAACTTCGCGGGCACGGTGACCGTCCACCGCACCTCGGCGTCAGCGCTGTTGACGCAGCGCAGCCGGCCGTCCTTCGTGATCAGGTACACCGCGTCGGCGCCTGCGGCGAGCAGGGTCTGCGCCTCGGCCCGCTCGCACGTCCACTTCGCGGTTCCGGTGGAGGGTACGAAGGTGTGCAGCGTTCCTTGTTCGTCCGCGCCGACGACGAGCCGGTCGGCCAGCGACACGTAGCCGGACCTGGCCCGCAGGCCCTCGGCGGACCACCGTCGCGTACCGTTCTTGACGCTGTACGCCCCGATACCGCCGGAGCCGAGCGCGAACACCAACACGTCGCGCACGGGCAGCAGTTCGGGTGTGGTGGCGTCGGCGGTGGTGACGGTCCACAGCTTCATGGACCCGCCGTTCTCGGCGTAGTCGTCGCCCGGTTTGGGCCTCAGCGCCTGTACGGGGGTCCTGGCCGCGGCCGGGATGTCGAACAGTGCGCTGTCGGGCCGCGAGCCGTACCACCACGCGGCCGTGCCGCCGCCCACCGCGGCGACGGTGCCACCGACGGCGAGCGTCGTCAGCAGGCGTCTTCGCGACATGGCGGGCCGCTGCGGCTGCGCTCCGCCCACGACGGTGGTCGCGAGGTGCCGGGCGCCGGTCTCCCGCTCGGTGATCGCGTCGGCGATGGAGCCGCGCCGCCAGGTCTTCTCGGCGCCCTTGGGCGGCCGCATCGCCTCGGCGATCTGGGCGGGCGTGGGACGGTGGGTGGGATCCTTGGCGAGGCAGGGGGCGATCAGTGTCAGCAACTCCGGGGGGATTCCCTGGAGTTGGGGCTCGCCGTGCACCACCTCGTACTGCACGGCCGCCACATGTCCGCCATCGAACGCGCGCCGTCCGGTGGCCGCGTACACGAGCACCGCGCCCAGCGAGAAGATGTCGGCGGCCGGTGTGACGCGGCGGCCGAGGACCTGCTCGGGCGCCCCGTAGCCGGGGGTGACCGGCACCTCCCCGGTCGTGGTGAGGGTCAGTCCGTGCTCGGGGCGGGCGATGCCGAAGTCGATGATGCGCGGGCCCGTCGACGTCAGCACGATGTTCGGCGGCTTGAGGTCGCGGTGGATGAAGCCGGCCGCGTGGATGTCGGCGAGGGTGTGCGCGAGGGAGGCGGCGAGGGCGCGCAGGGCGGGTTCGGGCAGCGGGCCGTGCGCCTCGACGGCCTGGTCGAGGGTGAGGCCCGCCAGGAACTCGGTGGCCATCCAGGGGCGGCCGCCCTCGGTCCACGCGCCGAGGACGTTCGCAACGCCCTTGCTGCGCACGGCTTGTGCGGCCTGCGCCTCGCGCACGAACCGCTGGGCGAGGTTCGTGTCGTGGGCGAGTTCGGGCTTGAGCACCTTGACCGCGGCGAGCGTCCCGGCGCCGTCCTGGCCGACGTACACCTTCCCCATGCCGCCCTCGCCGAGCACGCCGAGGACGCGGTAGGGACCGAGGCGGAGGGGGTCGCCGATGCCGAGGGGTTTCATGTGGGGCCTTCTGCCGGGGAGGCGGTCTTGGAACGTACGTGTGTGGGGCTCGCGTCGGTCACTTCATGGGGTACGCGGCGAGCTTGGCGTTGTCGCTCAGGGAGAGGATCCGCGTGCGCTCCGGGTTCGCGTAGAAGCGGTCGCCGTCCGTCTTGTACGTCCACGCGATCTCGTGGCTCTTGAGGTCGACGCCGCGCAACTGCCCGCCGTTGCGGTAGTACGCGCACTGTTTGCCGACGAGTGGCCGCCACGCCCTGGACTGCGCGTCGGCGCTGCCGTCCTTCTCCACCCACAGCCGCTCGCCGCCGCTCGCCTTGTACGCGGCGAGGCCGATGCCCTCACCGACCGCGTACACGACGCCGCCGTCGAGTGTCGGCGGGCCGAACGCGCGCCCTTCGGGTGTCTGCCACCGCGCCTTTCCGTCCTTGAGGCGCACGGCGCGCAGCCGGCTGCCGCCGATGTAGAGGTGGGCGTCGTCGGCCGCGATCCCCGCCCACAAGGGGGCGACGTCCTCGACGAGGTACGGGACGTTCCACACGATGCCGCCGGTCTTCAGGTCCCGTACGACGATGTGGACTTCGTCCTCCTTCATCTGCTGGTACGTGACCAGGCGCCCGCCGGCCACCTTCGCGGCGAGGACGTACATGGACTGGTCGAGCTCGGCGCGCCGGGGCAGCGGCTTGGACCACAAGGTCTTGCCGGTCGCGCAGTTCACGGCGCGCAGTGTCCACTTCTGCGCCTTCGCGTAACCGAGCTTCTCGCCCGTGCCCTTGCCGACCACCACGTAGGCGATGTCGTCGGCGACGCAGAGGAGTTGGTTCCCCTCCAGCTGGTCGGTGGTGTCGGCGAGGCGGGCCAGGGTCTTGATCTTCTTGCCGGTGCGCGGGGCGATCGACTCGACGGTGACGGGCGCTCCGGCGCGGTCGTCCTGGTAGACGTTGTAGGAGAGGTGGTAGAGCTTGCCGTCCGCGGCGGTCCACTGCCAGCCGCCGCCGATGTGATCGTCCCACTTCTTCGCGCCGTCGGACACGTCGAGGCCGCGGGCGTATCCGCGCATGGCGACGGCTACGCCGCCGACCATGGCGGGGATCATCGCCTTTCCGCCGTCGACGACGCTGCTCTCGAAGTAGCCCTCGTCCTTCCAGAGAGGTTCGAGATCGCGGCGGTCGCGGGTGTCGGTGGCCTTGGGGTCCGCCGCCTTCTCCTCGTCCGAGGAGCGGCCGGTCCACCACCAGGCGCCGCCTGCCGCGACCGCGCCGACGCCGAGGACTCCCCCGGCGGCGAGGAAGCGGCGCCGCGACACGGGGGCGCTTCCGGTGGCGTCCACGGCGGTGGTCCGCGGGAGTGTGTGGGCCGGGGGCGCGGGCAGCCGCTGCGGGGCGATCTGCCATACGTCGGTGGCCCGGCGTCCGATGTCACCGAGCAGCGCCGCGGACAGGTGGTCGGCGAACTCGCCCGCCCCCGTGTGCAGTTGGGCCGACAGCTCGTGCGTGGTGGGGCGCCGCGCCGGATCCTTCTCGAGACACCTCGCCAGTACGGGGACGAGCCCGGCGGGCACCCCCGTCAGGTCCGGCTCGCCGTAGCGCACCCGGTAGAGCAGGTCGGCGGCCTGCCCGTTCCCGAAGGGTCCGCTGCCGCGCGCCGCGAACACCAGCACGCCGGCGAGCGCGAACACATCGCCGGCGGGGCCGTGTTCCTGCCCGGTGGCCTGCTCCGGTGACATGAACGCGGGCGTACCGACGGCGGATCCGACGCGGGTCAGCCGGTCGTCACCGATGGCCCGAGCGATGCCGAAGTCGATGACCTTCGGGCCGTACGCCGTGATGAGGATGTTGGACGGCTTGAGGTCGCGGTGCACGACGTCGCTGCGGTGCAGTTGCCCAAGTGCCCCGCACAGGGCGGCTCCCAGCGCGCGTACGGTCGTCTCGGGCATCGGGCCGCCGGCCTCGACGGCCTCGTCGAGCGGCGGACCGAGTACGTACTCGGTGGCCAGCCATGGCGTCTCGGCGAGCGGGTCCGCGTCGACGACCTTCGCGCCGAACTGCCCGCCGATGACCCGCGCGGCGTCGATCTCGAGCCGGAACCGGGTCCGTCCGGCCTGGTCGGCGGCGAGCCCGGCGTGCATCGTCTTGACGGCGACGGTGCGCCCGCCGGCGGTCCGCGCGACGTACACCGTCCCCATTCCGCCGCTGCCGAGCCGTGCGACGAGGCGGAACGGGCCGAGGTGTACGGGGTCGTCGTGGGTGAGCGCGGTAGGCATGAGGTGAGTTCTCGCGGGGTCGGGTGCGGTGCGCATTGCGATGCGGTGCGGTGCGGGTCAGTGAGTTGCAGCGCAATGCGATGCGGTGGAGTGCGATGCGGTGCGGGTCAGTTGGGGGTCTTTGTGCACATGGGCGGGGCTCCGCCCCTGATCCGATTCCGCACGCCACGTCCTCCCCGCCGCCGTCCGAGCCACGACCTCCCCAGTCGTGGCGCGGCGAGTCTAGTCGACGGGGTGTGGGCGGGCCTGCCGTGCGGACGGTTTCGGTGATTAGGCTGGGACGGGACGTGCCCGGGGGACGGGGGAGGCACGCCGGTGCTCGACCACACCAGGAGGCATTGTGAGCAGCGATCGGGACGATGTCCGCGGGGCCGGCGAGCCACCCACCGGTGCCGCGTCCTCCGGCGCGGGACCCAGTGCCGAGCAGACCGGCGAGTTCACCATCGACTACGCGCCACCGCCCTGGTACGAGCAGGCGAGTTCGCGGAACGGTGGGGTGAACTGGGGGGCGGGAGAGCCGGTTGGGCCGGCGGGTGCGGTGGGAGCGGCGGATGGTGTCGCGCCTGCGGCTTCGCCGGGTCCGGGTGCGCCGGGTCCGGCGAAGCCGGACCCGGGTGCGCCGACCGATCTGCCCGCTCCGGCGGCCGCGCCTGGCCGCGGGGGTGGCGATCAAGGGGAGCGAGGTCCCGAGAACGAAAGCCTGGGCAGCGGTGACCTGGAGAGCGGCGCCACCCTGCGTTTCTCCGCGCCGTCGCTGAAGCGGAACTTCGAGGAGCTGGCAGCGCTCGGGGAGCCGCCGATGGTGGACCAGAGCCCCGAGGAGAGGGCCCGCGCATGGGTCGACGCCCACCGGGTGCACGTCGACATCGACACGACCGGCACGACCGATGCCGCCCCGCCGGACACGGACTTCTCCCTCGCGTCACCGGACGCGAAGAAGGCCGACGCGACGCCGCCCGACGAGACCACGACATCCGCCGCCGACGACCCTACGGCTGCCGCACCCACGGCACCGCAGCCCACACCGATGGATCTGGCTCTCTCCTACACCCCGAACACCACCCCTGCCACAACGGAGCCGACGGCAACCGCCCCGGCTCCCACCGAAGACGCTCCGCCGACTCCGGCTCCCATGGCGCCACAGGCTGCACCGACGGACCCGGCTCACTCCTACGCCCCGAACACCACTCCTGCCACAACGGAGCCAACGGCAACCGCCCCAGATCCCACCGCCGACACCCCGGCGACTCCGACCTCCACGGTTCCGGCTCCCGCCGACGCAACCAACTCCCCCGCCGCACCAGCCGCTCCGACTCCCTACGAGGCCGCTGCGGACGCAACCGCGCCCATCCTCGCCCCCGCCGCCGACTCCCCGGCAGCCGCTGCCCCCACGGCCTCACAAGCTGCACCAGCGGCCCCAACGCCCTACGAGCCCGCCGTGGAGGCAATCGCACCCACCCGCGATCCCATCACCGACACCCCGACAACTGCTGCCCCCACGGCTCCCGCGACTTCTCCCTCCACAGCGCCACAAGCCGCAGCAGCCCCCGTATCCAGCTACCCCCACGTCGCACCAGCCGCCCCGGCTCCCCACGATGCCTCCGCGCAGCCCACCGCCCCCACTCGCGATCCCGTCGCCGACTCCCCGGCAACTCCGACCTCCACGGTGCCAACGCCTGCCGCTCCATCGACCCCGGCCCCCGCCGACGCCCCGGCCACCCCGGCGGCGCCCGTCCCCCGCGACGCCCCCGCCCCGCCACAAGCCGCACCAGCCGCCCCGCCAGCCCCAACTCCCGGCGACATCTCGGCCGTTGCGCCTACCCCCGCCGCCCCGGATCCCGGCGACGCGCCCCACGCTCCGGCCGGCTGGGCCCCTCCGCCGCCTCCGGCAGGCGGCGTTCCTCCGTTGCCGCCGTCGTTCCGGCCGGCCGCACCGGCCCCCGCCCCGCAGTGGACCGACCCCGCGCCCGGCCAGCCGCCACTGGCAGCCCCGCCCGCTGCGGCCCCATCCGGATTCCCGCAGCCACCCACCCAACCGTCACCACCGGCCAACGGCCGGCCCATCCCGTCGCAGGGTGAATACGGCCCCCCGCTGCCGAACGCACAGCCCGGCTACGGATTCCCGCATGCCGCCCCCAACGCGCCTTCACCGCAGGCCGGTTACAGCCACCCGCTGCCTCCGGCCTCGGGCCAACAGCCACCCAACACCCGCACACAACCAGCCGCCTACGACTCCCCCCAACCCACAGGCCCTCAGCCACCCACCACCCCCACACAACCAGCCCCCTACGACTCCCCTCAGCCACCCAACCCCCCCCCACACACACAACCGCCCGGTTACGGCTTCCCCCCGTCGACCCAAACCCCGCCCCCGCAACCCGGCTACGGCCTCCCGCCGTCTCCCGCTCACCCCGCAGCACCGCCCCAGGGCACGCCGGGCCAACACGCGCCCACCCCCGCCACCCCGCAGCCCGGCTATGCCTTCCCTCAGCCGACACCGTCGCCGGTTCAAGGCCGACCGCCCGCCCCACCCACGCCGCCGGCCCAGAACCACCCGCCAACCGGCTACGGCTCCCCCCACCCCGGCCAACCACAGCCACCCGCCCAACCCATGCCCGACGCCCAACCCCAGCCACACCCCACCCCCGGCCCCACGGCCACCCCCACCTGGCAGCAACCCGCACCCCCCGCCCCGCACCAGCCCCACCACCCGCACAGCCCACCCGCCCCCCTCGGCTACACCGCCGCCGTCGAGCTCTCGGCGGATCGGCTGGTCAACAGCAAGCGGCAGAAGCAGCGGAGCAAGGCGCCCGGCGCCGGTGGCGGGCGGTTCAAGTTCGGGGGCAAGAAGGAGGAGACGGAGCGGCAGCGGAAGCTGGACCTCATCCGCACACCGGTCTCGTCCTGCTACCGGATCGCCGTGATCAGCCTCAAGGGCGGCGTCGGCAAGACGACCACGACGACGGCCCTCGGCTCGACCCTCGCCTCCGAGCGCCAGGACAAGATCCTCGCGATCGACGCCAACCCGGACGCCGGCACCCTCGGCCGCCGCGTGCGCCGCGAGACCGGTGCCACCATCCGCGACCTGGTGCACAACATCCCGCACCTGCACTCGTACGCGGACATCCGCCAGTACACCTCCCGAACCCCCTCCGGCCTGGAGATCATCGCCAACGACGTCGAGCCGGAGGTCTCGTCGACGTTCGACGACGCCGACTACCGCCGCGCGATCGACGTACTCGGTCGGCACTACCCGATCGTCCTGACCGACTCCGGGACGGGCCTGCTGTACTCCGCGATGCGCGGAGTCCTCGACCTCGCCGACCAGTTGATCATCATCTCGACCCCGTCCGTCGACGGCGCGAGCAGCGCCAGCACCACCCTCGACTGGCTGTCGGCACACGGCTACACCGAACTCGTCCGGCGCTCCCTCACCGTCATCTCCGGCGTCCGCGACACCGGCAAGATGATCAAGGTCGACGACATCGTCAGCCACTTCGAGACCCGCTGCCGCGGCGTGCTCGTCATCCCCTTCGACGAACACCTGGCGGCCGGCGCCGAGGTCGACCTCGACATGATGCGCCCGAAGACGCGGGAGGCGTACTTCGACCTGTCCGCGATGGTCGCCGAGGGCTTCGGCCGTGCCCAGCTGCCGCCATCTCCGCAGCAGTATTAGTCACCCCCGCAAGCAGTATTGGTCACCCCCGCACCCGCCAAGGGCCCGCACCCGTCGAACGCCGGTGCGGGCCCTTTGCCCGCTCTGCACCCATCCGGGTGCCATCCCCTGGCCTGCAAAGCGTCACAGGTCTCGACCAATGTGCGTGAAATGCAGGTCAACTCGTTATTTCCGCAGGCCACATGGGGTTCACCCACCGTTGACGTTCCTCAACTGCCGCTGATAAACCAACACTTCTATCGACCCGAAAACCCGGAGAACCCAGATCCAGCCCAGCTGTGCGAGCGATGCGCGAGGTCACCGCCGATGGACACACCAGCTCAGCAAGACATGGACCACAGAACGGCCCGCCCCCCGCGGCGCGGAGTGCGGATACTCCTCGCGGCCGGTGCCGCGTCGTTCGCCCTGACGGCCGGTCTCGCCACGCCGCTCAACCCTGCGCCGCAGCAGGCCGAG
The DNA here is from genome assembly GCF_049844455.1 of Streptomyces fractus. NCBI lineage: Bacteria > Bacillati > Actinomycetota > Actinomycetes > Kitasatosporales > Streptomycetaceae > Streptomyces > Streptomyces fractus. Next base: position 2,951,745 of record NZ_JBMYHI010000002.1, read on the forward strand.
GCGAAGGCCGGCAGCGATGCCGCGGCCAAGGCGGACAGCGGCAAGAACAAGACCCTCACCGTGGCCGTCGCGCAGAGCGTCGACTCGCTGAGCCCGTTCCTGGCGACCCGCCTGGTCAGTACGAGCATCCACCGTCTGATGTACGAGTACCTGACCAATTACGATCCGAAGGACAACCACGTCATCCCGGGCTTCGCCACCGCCTGGAAGCCCTCGGCCGACAAGCTGACGTGGACGTACACCATCCGCTCCAACTCGAAGTGGTCCGACGGCCAGAAGGCCACCGCCCACGACGCCGCCTTCACCTTCAACAAGATGATGACGGACGACGGCGCGGCGACCGCCAACGGCTCGTTCGTCGGCAACTTCAAGAAGGTCACGGCGCCCAGCGACACCAAGCTCGTCGTCGAGCTGAAGAAGCCGCAGGCGACGATGACGGCCCTCGACATCCCGATCGTGCCCGAGCACGTCTGGAAGGACGTCAAGGACTACTCGAAGTTCAACAACGACGACAAGTTCCCGATCGTCGGCAACGGTCCGTACGTCGTGACCGGCTACAAGACCGACCAGTACGTGAAGCTGAAGCGCAACCCGGACTTCTGGCGCAAGACGAAGACGCCGCAGTTCGACAACATCGTCTTCAAGACGTACAAGGACCAGGACGCCGCGGTCGCCGCCCTGCGCAAGGGCGAGGTCTCCTTCGTGGCCGGCTCCCCCGCCCTGACGCCCGCCCAGGCGGCGTCCCTCAAGGGCGAGAAGGACATCAAGGTCAACGAGGGCCCCGGCCGCCGCTTCTACGCGATCGCCGTGAACCCCGGCTGGAAGACCAAGAGCGGCAAGAAGTTCGGCGACGGCAACCCGGCGCTGCTCGACCAGAAGGTGCGCCAGGCCCTGTTCAAGGCCGTCGACACGAAGACGATCGTGGACAAGGTCTTCCAGGGCCACGCCGTACGCGGCCAGGGCTACATCCCGCCGCGCTTCCAGGACTACTACTGGCAACCCTCGGGCGACCAGCAACTGGGCTACGACCCGCAGGCCGCGGGCAAGATGCTCGACGACGCGGGCTACAAGATGAAGGACGGCAAGCGCGTCGGCAAGGACGGCAAGCCGATCAACCTGCGCATGCTGTGCCACGCCACCGACCCCAACGACAAGGCGGTCGGCAAGTACCTCAAGGAGTGGTGGGGCAAGATCGGCATCGGCCTCAAGCTCAACTGCGTCGACGACGTCTCCGTGCCCTGGTACGCCGGTGAGTACGACCTCGCCTTCGACGGCTGGTCGGTCAACCCGGACCCGGACTTCGTGCTCGGCATCCACACCTGCGCCGCCCTCCCGAGCAAGCCGAAGGAGGTCGCGCAGACCGACAACGGCATCTGCGACAAGACCTACGACAAGCTCTACAACCAGCAGCTCGCCGAGTACGACCCGGCCAAGCGCGCGGACACCGTGAAGAAGATGGAGTCCTGGCTCTACGACTCCGGCTACATGAACGTCATGGCGTACCCGAACGCGGTCGAGGCCTACCGCACCGACCAGATCAAGTCCATCCAGACGATGCCCACCGCGGCCGGCAACATCTACGGCCAGGACGGGTATTGGAGCTGGTGGTCGGCCGTGCCCGCGTCCGGCTCCGACAGCGAAGACAGCAGCTCGTCCAGCTCCACCGGCCTCGTCATCGGCATCGTGGTCGCGGCGCTCGTCGTCATCGGCGGCGGCGTGTTCTTCGCGCGGCGGCGTCGCACGACGGCGGACGACCGCGAGTAGGCGACGCACAGCCGGCTCCACGCGAGTAAGAAGACATGTGAACCATGACAGCTGACAGCACTCCGGCGCTCGTGCAGCCCGCGGACGGCACGGACGGCGACCCGGCTTCGGCCGGGGCGTCGTCGACCGCCCGCGGGCCCCGGGCCCGCAACACCAAGGCGTACGTCCAGTACGCGCTCGCGAAGATCGGCGGCGCGATCGTCTCGCTCTTCGCCGTCCTCGTGACCAGCTTCTTCCTGTTCCGCCTCATCCCGTCCGACCCGGTCAAGCAGATGACCGGCGGCCGCAAGGTCTCCTCCGAGCAACTGCAGAACCTCCGCCACCAGTACGGCCTCGACCAGCCGATGTGGAAGCAGTTCACGTCGTACATCGGGGACGCGCTCTCCGGCGACTTCGGGATCTCGTACCAGTTCCACACCCCGGTCATGGGCAAGATCCTCGACGCGCTCCCCGCGACGCTGCTGCTCACGGGCACGGCGTACGTCCTGTACTCGGCGCTCGGCATCTGGCTCGGCACGCGCACGGCGTGGCGCAACGGGTCGAGGAGCGACCGCTTCAACACCGCGTTCGCGCTCACTCTCTACTCGGTGCCGGCCTTCTGGCTGGGCCTGCTCCTCATCATCGTCTTCGCCGTCGGCATCGGGCCGATCCCCGGCATGTTCCCGACGGGTGGCCTCGAATCGGGCGACAAGACCGGCCTCGCGTACATCCTCGACGTCGCGCACCATCTGATCCTCCCGGTGATCACCCTGGTCGCGGTCGGCTACGCGCAGACGCTCCTCGTCATGCGCTCCTCGCTGCTCGACGAGATGGGCAGCGACTATCTGACGACCGCGCGCGCCAAGGGCCTGCGGGACGACGTGGTGCGCCGCAAGCACGCGGTGCCCAACGCGATGCTGCCGACGTTCACGCTGATGTTCGTGAACCTCGGGCACGTGGTCGCCGGGCAGATCCTCGTCGAGACGGTCTTCTCCTGGCCGGGCCTCGGCGGACTGTTCTACCAGGCGCTCTCCGTGCCCGATCTCCCGCTCGTCCAGGGCCTGTTCTTCGTCTTCGCCACCGCGGTGATCCTCGCGAACACCCTCGCCGACATCCTCTATCCGCTGCTCGACCCGAGGGTGGGCCGATGACGACGACCGAAACCGAAACCGCGCCCACGGAAACCCCCAAGGCGCCCAGCGCGCGCTCCCTGGCGCGCGCCCGCAAGCGGCAGTCCCTGGCCCGCTTCTGGAAGTCCTACCGCGCGCACCGCGGCGGACTGTGGGGCCTCGGCCTGCTCATCCTGATCGCCCTGATCGCGATCTTCGCGCCGGCCCTGGTCGGCTCGGACTCGCAGAGCGTCACCGACGCGCCGGGCGGCCCTCTGGAGGGGCCGAGCGGCGAATTCCCGCTGGGCACCGACCAGTTCGGCCGCAGCGTGCTCGCCCTCCTGGTGTACGGGGCCCGGGTCTCGCTCACCGTGGGCCTGCTCGCGGCGTTCCTGTGCGTGGCGATCGGCACCGTCATCGGCATCGTCGCGGGCCACTTCCGCGGCTGGTACTCGACGGTCCTGATGCGGATCACCGACTGGTTCCTGGTGATGCCGACGCTGGTCCTCGCCATCGCGCTCGCGACCGTCATGGACCGCTCGATGTGGACCGTGATCATCGCGATCGGCGTGACGACCTGGCCGACGACCGCGCGCCTGGTGCGCGCCCAGACCCTCTCGGTCGAGGCGCGCCCCTACATCGAACGCGCGCGGGCCCTCGGCGGCAGCCACGGCCACGTCATGACGCGGCACGTGCTGCCGAACGTGATGCCGCTGGTCCTCGCCCAGACCACGATGATCATCTCGTCGGCGATCCTGACCGAGGCGACCCTCGCGTTCCTCGGCCTGTCCGACCCGACGGTCACCTCCTGGGGCGGCATGCTCCAGGACGCGCGCGAGGCGGGCGCGGTCAGCGCGGGCGACTGGTGGTACCTGGCACCGCCCGGCATCGCCATCGCCATCGTCGCGCTCTCCTTCACGCTGTGCGGCCGCGCGGTGGAGTCCGTCCTCAACCCGAAGCTGGGGGCCCGCTCATGACGCTTCTCGAGGTTCGGGATCTCGAAGTCACCTACGCCGGCGGGGCGCGGGCCGTCCGCGGCGTGAACCTGTCCGTGGAGGCGGGCCAGAAGCTCGGCATCGCGGGCGAGTCCGGCTGCGGAAAGTCGACGCTGGCGCTCGCGCTCCTGCGCCTGCTCCCCAAGGACGCCAAGGTCACCGGCGAGATCCTGCTGAACGGCGAGGACATCCTCGCCATGAAGTGGGGCCGGGTGCGGGCCGTCCGCTGGGCGGGCGCCTCGATCGTCTTCCAGGGCGCGATGCACTCGCTCAACGCAGTGCACCGCATCGGCGACCAGATCGCCGAGCCGATCCTCCTGCACAAGAAGGCGACGCAGGAGGGCGCGAAGAAGAAGGTCGGCGAGCTCCTCGAACACGTGGGCCTCCCGGCCGCGCGCGCGAACGCCTACCCGCACGAACTCTCGGGCGGTCAGCGCCAGCGCGTGATGATCGCGATGGCCCTCGCCTGCGAGCCGGACCTGATCATCGCCGACGAGCCGACGACGGCCCTCGACGTGATGATCCAGGCCCAGATCCTGCGCCTGATCGAGCAGTTGGTGACGGAGGAGAACCTCGGCCTCATCATGATCAGCCACGACCTGGCGGTCCTCTCCGACACCTGCGACCGGCTCGCGGTGATGTACGCGGGCCGCGTCGTCGAGGAGGGCCCGGCCCTCCAGGTCTACGAGAACGCGGTGCACCCCTACGCGAAGGCGCTGTCGGCGGCGTTCCCGACGATCGGCGACCCGGCGTCCCGGTTCGCGCCGCGCGGACTGCCCGGCGACCCGCCGGACCCCTCGGCGCTGCCGTCCGGCTGCACGTTCCACCCGCGCTGCCCGGTGGCGCTCGACGTGTGTGCGAGCGAGGACCAGGTGCTGCGGATCGCGGGCCCGGAGCGGCAGGCGGCGTGTGTCCACGTCGGGTCAAGTGACGCCTTGGGCGCGGAAGTCGAAGCAAGGAGCACCACGGCATGACAGAAACGCTGCAGAAGCCGGACGGCTCTGTGCAGACCCTCCTCAGCGCCGACCAGTTGCACGTCACGTTCCCCGGCCGGCGCGGCGCCGCCGAGGCCCGGGCCGTGGACGGCGTCGACCTGGACATCGCGCCGGGCGAGATCGTTGCGCTCGTCGGCGAGTCGGGCTGCGGCAAGACGAGCCTGGCGCGCACCCTGCTCGGCCTGGAGAAGCCGACGGCGGGCGGGGTCACGTTCGCGGGCAAGCCGCTGGACTACGCCTCGAAGGCCCTCAAGTCGTACCGCAAGCGCGTGCAGTTGGTCCTCCAGGACCCGAGCGGCTCCCTGAATCCGCGGCACACGGTGTACGACGCGGTCGCCGAGGGCCTGCGGATCCACGGCTACGCGGGCGACGAACGCGAGGCGGTCGCAAGTGCCCTGTCCCGCGCGGGACTTCGCCCTCCGGAGCGCTTCTTCCTGCGCTATCCGCACGAGCTGTCGGGCGGCCAGCGCCAGCGTGTCGTCATCGCGGGCGCGCTGGTCCTCGACCCCGAACTGATCGTCGCGGACGAGCCGGTGGCGTCCCTGGACGCGTCCGTACGGGGTGAGATCCTCGCCCTGCTGCTGCGCCTGCGGGACGAGTTGGGCCTGTCGGCGCTGGTCGTCACGCACGACCTCGGCCTCGCGTGGAACATCGCGGACCGGGTGGCGGTGATGTACCTGGGCCGCATCGTGGAGACGGGCAAGGTGGAGGACGTGCTGACCGCACCCCAACACCCGTACACGCAAGCCCTGTTGTCGGTCCTGCCGGAGGCGCCGGGCGAACCGGTGGTGCTCACGGGCGAGCCCCCGGACCCGTCGCGCATTCCTGGCGGCTGCCGCTTCCACGCGCGCTGCCAGGTCCTTGCGGACGGCCGGGCGGAGGCGGCGGGGGTCGCCGACGCGTGCCGGACGGTGGATCTGCCGGTGCTGACGGGTGCGGCCACGTCGCAGGTGGCGTGCCATTGGGCGGCGGCGCGGGCCGAATAGGCACACAGGGGCGGGGCCCGGTTCCGTGGAACCGGGCCCCGCCCCTGTGTGCGTCGGCTCAGCCGTACATGCCGGGCACGTAGTCGCCCGCCGGCTGCTGGGTCATCACGTTGAACCGGTTGAACGTGTTGATCATGGCGATGCAGCCGACGAGGCCGCCGAGCTGCGCCTCGTCGTAGTGCTTGGCGGCCTTCTCCCACACCTCGTCGGAGACGCCGACGCTGTCCGCGATGCGGGTGCCCGCCTCGGTCAGCTCCAGGGCGGCCTTCTCGGCCTCGGTGAAGACCTTGGCCTCGCGCCAGGCGGCGACCAGGGCGAGCCTGACCGCCGTCTCACCGGCCTCGGCGGCGTCCTTGACGTGCATGTCCAGACAGCCCGAGCAGCCGTTGATCTGGCTGGCCCTGATCATGACCAGGTTCAGCGTCGGCGTCGGCACGCCCGAGCCCTCGGCGGACTTGGCCGCCGCGATGACGTGCTTGAGCATCTTGCCGAGGACCGGGTTGGTGAAGAGGTCGAGTCGCGGTTCCATGAGGGGCTCCTTCGCACTCCGTCATAAGTGGTGACACCACTACGACGGAACCGCCCGCCCCGATGTGACACACGCGAAAGTGACCCGCGTCACCCCCGGGTGGATCAGGGCTTGGACGCCTCGATGAGCTCGCGCGCCTGCTTCACGTCGTCCGCGATCGCGGCGACGAGTTCGTCCAGCGACTCGAACTTGGCCATGCCGCGCACGAACGCCACGAACTCCACGGCCACGTGCAGCCCGTACAGGTCGAGGCCGACGCGGTCGATGGCGTAGGCCTCGACCGTGCGCTCCGTGCCGTCGAACTGCGGGTTCGTGCCGACGGAGATCGCCGCGGGCATCGCCTCGTCGTTCACGTACAGCCACCCCGCGTAGACCCCGTCGGCCGGGATCGCGGTGTGCGGGAGCGTCTCCACGTTGGCGGTCGGGAAGCCGAGCTCACGCCCGCGCTGCGCGCCGCGCACGACGACGCCCTCGACGCGGTGCGGCCGGCCGAGGATCTCGGCGGCGCCCAGCACATCGCCCTCGGCGACGAGCCGCCGGGTCAGCGTGGAAGAGAACGGCTGACCGCCCCCGGCCGACCCGCTGACGTACAGATCCACGACCTCGGCCTCGAAGTCGTACGTCTCGCCCTGCTCGGCCAGGAAGTCGACATTGCCCGCGGCCTTGTGCCCGAAGCGGAAGTTGGGGCCCTCGACGACCACGCGCGCGTGCAGCTTGTCGACGAGCACCTTCGCCACGAAGTCGGCGGGCGACAGCTTCGAGAACTCGGTGGTGAACGGCAGGATCAGCACCGCGTCCACGCCGAGCTCGGCCATCAGTTCGGCGCGCCGGTGGTGCGGGGCGAGCAGCGGCGGGTGCGAGCCCGGGCGCACGACCTCGCTGGGGTGCGGGTCGAAGGTGACCACGACCGCGGGGATGCCGAGCTCACGCGCCCGCTCCACGGCCCGCCCGATGATCAACTGGTGCCCGCGATGCACCCCGTCGTAGGAGCCGATGGTGACGACGCTGCGCCCCCAGTCCTGGGGGATGTCCTCCAAGCCACGCCAGCGCTGCACGGTGATTGCCCCTCGCAAACCTGTGTCCGACCGTTTGGAACCTTGCGTCTCTCTACCGAATACGCAGGTCTAAGAGTGCCATGCCGCCCGCCCGCGCTTCGCATCGGGCGGGCCGCGACGGCTATGCCGAGACGCGCACCCCGGCCAGGTTCTCGATCATGCGCCGGGAGCTCGGTCCGACGAGCGCGGCCCATTCGCGGGGCGCCTCCGCGAGCCACCCGGCCACGAGGCCGGCGAAGCCCGGTACGGACCGCGCGAGCTCCACGAGCAGCAGGTCGAAGCGGGACGCCCCTTCCGGCGTACGCACCAGCAGCATGCCCGTGCGGTGCACCAGGTCCCGCGTCCTGGCCTGTCCGCGCCGCGCCGCGTCCCGCGCGGCGGCGCACAGCAGCGCGTCGAGCACGGCGGGGTCCCGCTCCTCTTCCAGCAGTACGTCGAGCAGCTCGGCCCGCAGCGCGCGGGACGCGGTCGTGCCGGGCGCGGCGAGCACCCGCGCCAGGGCGCTCCGCACGACCAGGGGCCGCTCCGAGACCAGCCCCACGACCAGCGGATACATCACGGCTCGCGCGCCGTCCCCACCTTCGAGACGCCTGTCGACGAACGTCGCGACGTGCCGGGCCGCGGCATCCGGCCACTCCTCTGCGAGCTCCTTGACGAGCGCGGCGGCGCGCCGGGTCTCCGCGGGTCCGGTCAGCTCGGCGAGGACCCGCAGGATGTCACCGAGGGCGGGCCCCGGTTCCCGCAGCCGCGCGCGGAACGCGGCGAACACGGGTTCCGGGTGGGTGGCCACGGCCTGCGCGAGCGCGTCGGCCGTCACCTGTGCGTCGCCCGCCGCGAACCACTCCAGCGCCCGCGCCAGATACGCCGGCCGTGAGTCCGGGTCCCGTACGAGGACGGCGAGCGCGGCGCCGTGCAGCGCGCGGTCGGGCGCCTCAAGCAGCGCGAACGCGGCGTACCGCAGTAGCTCGCGGTCGGCCGGGGCGCTGATCCGTGGCGCGACCCGGGCGCCGTACGCGGCGGCGGCGACGTGTCGCTCGGGCCGCTCTTCGTGGGCCCATCGGTCGACGGCGCGGCACAGGGCGGCGGGCTCCTCCTCGGCCAGGGTCGCGAGCAGTTCGTCGGCGCGCGGGTGACCGCATGCGACGAGGGCCTCGAGCAGGTCGTCGATGTCACGGTGCCGATGGGTGTGGAGCAGGGCCTGTGCGGCGGCGGCGACGGTGGCGTCCGGCAGGGCGGGCAACGCCCGCTCGTCGTCGAACCACCCGGTCAGCCTCCGCTGCACGCGGCGCGGCTCGGCTGCGAGCGCCTCCGCGACGGCGTCCAGGCACCGTCCGCCGACCTCGCCCCCGTCGTGCACCACGGCGCGCCGCAACAGGTCGAACCGGGTGTCGTCGTCCACGGCGATCCGCATCCAGAACGCGCCGTCGAAGTGTCCGCGGTCGGCCAGTACGCCAAGCACGTCCGTGTACACCCCGGCATCCGGAACCCGCCCCAACACCCCCCGCACCAGCGCGGCCCCCCACCACTCCGCGTCCGCTCGTGCCCCGGTACCTACCTCGGCCCCCGCACTGGCCGGGGCCTCAGCCCCCGCACGGCCCGGGTCGTCCTCCTCAAACACCTCGGGCACCGCCCGCCCCCGGCCACCTTCCTCCCACGCCCCGGGGCTCCGCCCCGAACCCCGCTCCTCAAACGCCGGAGGGGCTGGATTTACCCGCCTCCGCCCCGAACGGTCGGCGCCTACCGCCTCAGGCGCGCCCCCCACCCCGACTCCCCACCCCGAACGGTCGGCGCCCGCCGACTTGGGCGCGCCCCCCACCCCGGCTTCCCGCCCCGAACGGTCGGCGCCTACCGCCTTGGGCAATCTGCCGCCTTGGGCGGCAGGGTGGGCAAGGCGGCCCCCGGTGCGGCCCGCACCCGCGTGGGGCGCCGACCCCGTCGCAGACAAGCGCTCCCCGGTGCCGCCCACACCCGCGTCGGGCGCCAACCCCGTCCCAGGCAGACGCTCCGCGCCGCCGCGAGGCCCCGGTACCACCCACGGCAACAACTCCCGCAGCCGAACCTCCAGTTCCGCGCAGCCCAGTTGCCGCTCGATCAGCAACAGCGCCCGCACCACGGGCCCCGCCCGATGCCGCGGCACAGGAAACCCGTCCCCCCGCCGCCGGAACACCAACGCCTCCAACGCCCCGTCCACATCCAGATGCATCCCCTGGATCCAGTCCGCGACCTCCTCGTGCGCGAACCGGAACCCACCCCCCGCCGGCACCAGCACCCCCTCCGTCAGCACCGCCGACGCCCACCCGGACACCCCGCCCCGCACCCCCCACGGAAACAGCTCCTCGAACGACTCCCGGTCCAACTCCCCCTGCCCCGGCCCGAGACTGCGCCGCGCGGCCTCGTGCACCTGCCCGGCCACCCGCGCCGCCAGCCGCCGCACCCCACTCCCCCGTACCCCCGAAGACGCGGCGAGCCGGACCGCCACCCGTAGGCACATCAGGTCCAGATACGCCCCGAAGATCTCGTCCCGGTCGGGGCACCCGGTCACACCCCCTGGCAGCGCCGCCCGCACCTCACCGAGCAACCGCAACGACAGCGGATGCCCGGCGTCCCGCTCCGCGAGCGCCCCCTCCGGCACCCCGAGCCGCTCCCGCGCCCGCCGCGCCGCCTCCCCCACGAGGTCCCCGACCTCCACGCACGGCGGCAGCGCCCCGGCCACCCGCCCGTACAGCACACCCCGGCCGAACAGCGCGCCCGCCTGCTCCCAGTACTCGGCACGACACGCCACCACCAACCGCACCCCGCACGCCGCGAGCCACCGCTCGGTCCCCCGCGACCAGGCGCTCAGCCGGTGCGCGAGCACGGGCGGCATCTCCTCCGGCCCGTCGAGCAACAGCACGAGCGGCCGCCCGGTCTCCCGGGCGACCTCGGCGATCCGCTCGGCGGAGATGTCCCCCACGTCCCGCGCGCCCGCCTCCTCCCGCGACGCCGCCACGATCCGCCCCGCCCGCGCGAGCGCCCGCCCCACCGCCTGCGCGACCGACGCGTCGTCCTCGCTCAGATCCGCGCCCCGCAGCCACACGGTGGGAGCGGCGCCGTCCCCCTCGGCCCGCCGCGCGGCGAACGCGGCCAGTTCCGTGGTCCGGCCGCTCCCCGGATCCCCGACAAGGGCCAGCACCCGCGCCTCGCCGTCCGCGTCCGACGTGCCCGACGTAAAGGCGGACAACTCCCCCACCACATCCGGCCGTTCGACCGGCTCGGGCCCCTCCGTCCCCGGCCCGTCGCTGCCCACCGAGATCCCGGCCAGCTGAAGCACCCCGCCGAGATTCAGATCGTCCCCGTACGCCGGAACGGCCGCCGCATTGCGCGCGAGCAGCTCCGCCAGCGGCCCCCGACCGCCCGCACCCGCGGCCGCCGCCCGCAGCGGCACCGCGAACCCGGCCGCCCGGTGCCCGGCCCGCAGCGCCGTGGCGAGCACCGCGACCACCGCGCCCGTCCGCGCGTCGAGCACGGGGCCGCCCGCGGCCCCACCGCCGACACGCAGCGCGTCCGCGCCCGCCGTGCCGACGGCCAGCTCCAGGACGCCGTCCAACAGGTGCCGGTGGCCCCCGGCCACGTACGCGACAGGCGAGCGCCCCAGTACGCGCGCCTCGCGCCATCCGCCCGCGGGAATCCGCACATACGCCCCGGCTGTCGGCGGTCCCGAGGCCGCCATCGGCAGCGGCACGGCGCCGAGCCCCTCCGTGCGCAGCAACGCCAGGTTCGCCCCGGGCAGTTCGACGATCGACTCGGGTTCCACCACACAGGTCGCGCCGCCGGGCCCGTGCACCAGCAGGCGCCCGAGCCCGCTCACCACCTCGTGGCCGGTGACGACCGTCCCCCGGTCGTCCGCCGCGAAGCCCGCACCGCGCGGCCGCCCGGCCAGATCACTGATCCGTACCAGCGGCGGGTCCACCATGACGCGACCCTCCCGCCGTCCTCTGCCACGCCCTGTCCCTCGACGGTAGGCGCGCGGTGATCAGCAGGACAGCGTCAGAGGCGAACGCGCCCCCTTGCGCTCCCCCTGTTCACTCCGAGCGCCCGCCCGGAAGGGTGAAGTGAACGGGCACGCTGGATACACCCTGGAGAGGGGGAGGTGGAGCGGCGGCCACCCAGAGACCGGAACCCGCCGCTCCATCGAAATCGGTGAGGGCGCGAGCTCAGCCGAACACGGCCAGGCTCTTCGCCTTCCCCTTGGACTCCTCGATCAGGGCGAGGAACTGCCCGTCGGGCCCGAACACGGCGACGGGACCCGCGCCCGCGTACTCCTCGGGCACCTCCAGGCGCACACCGTTGAGCAGCAGCTTCCCGCGGCGCCCGTCGACGTCCCAGCGCGGGAACGCGGCGGCGGCCGCCTCGGCCACCGGCATCACGGTCAGCGACTCCTGGAGCTGGTCCAGGGTGCGCGCCGAGTCGAGCTTGTACGGGCCGACGCGCGTGCGCCGCAGCGCCGTCAGATGCCCGCCGACGCCGAGTCCGGCGCCCAGGTCACGGGCGAGCGCCCTGATGTACGTACCGGACGAGCAGACGACGGAGACGACCAGGTCGAGGACCGGCGTGCCGTCCTCGGCGACCGCGTCCCGGACGTCGTACACGGCGAAGGACGAGATCTTGACTGGGCGCGCCGGGATCTCGAACTCCTCGCCCTCGCGGGCCCGCTTGTAGCTGCGGACGCCGTTGATCTTGATGGCGCTGACCTTCGACGGCACCTGCATGATGTCGCCGCTCAGCTCGGCGATGCCCGCGTCGATGGCCTCGCGCTTGACCCCGGACGCGTCGGTGGACGAGGTGAGCTCGCCCTCCGCGTCGTCCGTGAGCGTGTTCTGCCCGAGCCTGATCGTGCCCAGGTACTCCTTCTCGGTCAGCGCGAGGTGGCCGAGGAGCTTGGTCGCGCGCTCGACGCCGAGCACGAGCACACCCGTCGCCATCGGGTCGAGGGTGCCTGCGTGGCCGACCTTGCGGGTCTTGGCGATCCCGCGCATCTTGGCCACGACGTCGTGCGAAGTGAAGCCCGACGGCTTGTCGACGATGACAAGCCCGTCGGGCGGAGGGGTGCGGTCGGACATGCTCAGGCGTCGCCGTCCTTGTCGGAGGCGGCGTCGGCGTCGTCTTCGTCTTCCGGCTTCCGGTACGGGTCAGCGCCGCCTGCGAAGTCGGCGCCCGCGGAGGCCTCGCGCACCTGCTCGTCGGACTGCCGGGCCCGGTCGAGGAGGTCCTCGATGGTGCGGGCGTTCTCCGGGAGGGCGTCCGCGACGAAGGTCAGGGTCGGCGTGAACTTCACGCCGGCCGCCTGGCCCACCGCCGAGCGCAGGACGCCCTTGGCGCTCTCCAGACCGGCGGCCGCCTCGGCCCGCTCCTCGTCGCCCCCGTACACCGTGTAGAAGACGGTCGCTTCCCGCAGGTCGCCCGTCACGCGGGTGTCGGTGATGGTGATGTGGGAGCCGACCCGCGGGTCCTTGATCCCACGCTGCAGCTTCTGGGCCACCACCTCTCGAATGAGGTCCGCCAGCCTCTTGGCGCGCGCGTTGTCGGCCACTGGTCCGTCTCCTTTTAAGTGCTTACTTGCTTGTTGCTTCAGTCTGCGTCAGTCGTCGTCACTGTGGAGCCTGCGCCGAACCGAGAGCAGTTCCACTTCGGGCCGCCCGGCGACGAGCCGCTCGCAGCGGTCCAGTACGTCGGTCAGGTGGCCGGTGTCCCCGGAGACCACCGCGAGCCCGATCTCGGCCCTGCGGTGGAGGTTCTGGTTGCCCGTCTCCGCGACGCTCACCGCGTACTTGCGGTGCAGCTCGGCCACGATCGGACGGACGAGGGAGCGCTTCTCCTTCAGCGAGTGGACGTCGCCGAGGAGCAGGTCGAAGGACAGAGTCCCCACATACATGTGTGTCCGGATGTCCCGCCGGTCCGGGGTCGTATGGGCGACCGCTTCCGGCCGCCGATACGGGAACGGTACACGCAACGGCCGGGGCCGATCGACGGAAATAAGTCCCGCCGACCGGCCCCGATCGTTCACTGCGTGCGTCAGACGCGCGGCTTCTCGCGCATCTCGTACGTCGCGATGACGTCGTCGACCTTGATGTCGTTGAAGTTGCCGAGGTTGATACCGCCCTCGAACCCTTCGCGGATCTCGGTGACGTCGTCCTTGAAACGACGCAGGCCCTGGATGTTGAGGTCCTCCGCGATGACCTTGCCATCGCGGACGAGCCGGGCCTTCGTGTTGCGCTTGACCTCGCCGGAGCGGATGAGAACACCCGCGATGTTGCCCAGCTTGGACGACTTGAAGACCTCGCGGATCTCCGCCGTGCCGAGCTCGACCTCCTCGTACTCCGGCTTGAGCATGCCCTTGAGGGCCGCCTCGATCTCCTCGATGGCCTGGTAGATCACCGAGTAGTACCGGACGTCGACACCCTCGCGCTCGGCCATCTGTGCGGCACGACCGGCCGCACGGACGTTGAAGCCGATGACGATGGCGTCCGAGCCCATGGCCAGGTCGATGTCCGACTCCGTGACCGCACCGACGCCGCGGTGCAGGACCCGGATGTCGACCTCTTCGCCGACGTCCAGCTGGAGCAGGGAGGACTCGAGAGCCTCGACGGAACCAGAAGCGTCACCCTTGATGATGAGGTTGAGCTGCTGGACCTCGCCGGCCTTGAGCACCTTGTCCAGGTCCTCGAGGGAGACACGGCGCACGCGCTTGGCGAAGGCCGCGTTCCGCTCGCGGGCGGCACGCTTCTCGGCGATCTGACGGGCCGTACGGTCCTCGTCGACCACCAGGAAGTTGTCGCCGGCGCCCGGGACGTTGGTGAGACCGAGCACGAGGACCGGGGTCGAGGGACCCGCCTCCTGCACGTTCTCGCCCTTGTCGTCGAGCAGGGCACGGACACGGCCGTAGGCGTCGCCCGCGACCAGCGTGTCGCCGACACGGAGCGTGCCTCGCTGGACGAGGACGGTCGCGACGGCACCGCGGCCCTTGTCGAGGTGGGCCTCGATCGCAATACCCTGCGCGTCCTGGTCGGGGTTGGCCCGCAGGTCGAGCGAGGCGTCCGCGGTCAGGACCACGGCCTCGAGCAGGGAGTCGATGTTCTCGCCCTGCTTGGCGGAGATGTCGACGAACATGGTGTCGCCGCCGTACTCCTCGGCCACCAGGCCGTACTCGGTCAGCTGACCGCGCACCTTGGTCGGGTCGGCACCCTCGACGTCGATCTTGTTGACCGCGACGACGATCGGGACCTCGGCGGCCTTGGCGTGGTTGAGCGCCTCGATCGTCTGCGGCATGACGCCGTCGTTCGCCGCGACCACGAGGATCGCGATGTCGGTCGACTTCGCACCACGGGCACGCATGGCGGTGAACGCCTCGTGACCCGGGGTGTCGATGAAGGTGATCGCGCGCTCTTCACCGTTGACCTCGGTGCCCACCTGGTAGGCGCCGATGTGCTGGGTGATGCCGCCGGCCTCGCCCGCGATGACGTTGGTCTTGCGGATCGCGTCGAGCAGTCGCGTCTTACCGTGGTCGACGTGACCCATGACGGTCACGACCGGCGGACGCGCCATGAGGGCCTCTTCGCCGCCCTCGTCCTCGCCGAACTCGATGTCGAAGGACTCGAGCAGCTCGCGGTCCTCCTCCTCGGGGGAGACGATCTCGACCGTGTAGTTCATCTCGTCGCCGAGAAGCTGCAGCGTCTCGTCGGAGACGGACTGCGTGGCCGTGACCATTTCGCCGAGGTTCAGCATGACCGCGACGAGCGACGCCGGGTTGGCGTTGATCTTCTCCGCGAAGTCGGTGAGCGAGGCACCGCGCGACAGACGCACCGTGGCGCCGTTGCCGCGAGGCAGCATCACACCGCCGACCGACGGGGCCTGCATGGCCTCGTACTCCTGGCGCCTCTGCCGCTTCGACTTGCGACCGCGACGCGCCGGACCGCCGGGACGGCCGAAGGCGCCCTGCGTGCCACCACGGGCACCGGGACCGCCGGGACGGCCACCGAAGCCGGGACGACCGCCGAAGCCGCCGGGACGACCGCCACCGCCGCCGCCCGGACCACCGGGACGACCGGCGAAGCCGCCGCCACCGCCACCGGGACCACCGGGACGACCGGCGAAGCCGGGACGACCGCCACCGCCGCCGCCCGGACGACCGCCGCCGCCGGGACCACCGCGACCGCCGCCGCCACCGGGACCCGGACGCGGGCCCGCGGCGGGACGCTGCGGCATCATGCCGGGGTTCGGACGGTTGCCGCCGCCACCGCCGGGCCGCGGACCGGCCGCACCGGCGCCGCCGGCCTGCGGACGGGGCATGTTGCCCGGGCTCGGACGACCTGCGCCGCCCTGACCCTGCGGACGGGGACCACCTTGGCCGCCACCCTGCGGGCGCGGACCGCCCGGGGCACCCTGGCCACCGGGACGCGGGGCGCCACCCGGACGGGGCGCCTGCGGGCGCGCCATGCCGGTGGAGCCACCAGAGGTGAAGGGGTTGTTGCCCGGACGCGGGCCCGAGGGACGGGCGCCGCCGGGGCGCTGGCCCTGGCCGCCGGGACGCGGGGCGCCCTGACGGTCGCCACGGTCACCGCGCTGGCCACCCTGGCCCTGGCCACGGTCCTGACCGGGGGCCGGACGGCCACCGGGCTTCGGGGCGCCGGGGCGGGGAGCGGACTGGCTGCCGGGCTTCGGGGCCGCGGGGGCCTGCGAGGCGGCGGGAGCCTGGAACTCCGGAGTGCTGGGCGCCGGGGAAGCGGGCTTCGGGGCCGGCTTCGGTCCGGGCGTCGGCCGCGGACCCGGGGTCGCCGGAGCGGCCGGGGCAGCGGGCTTCTCCGCGGCGGGCGTTTCCGCAGCGGGCTTCTCCGCGGCGGGCTTCGGCGCAGCCGGGCCCGGACGCGGGGCGGCAGGCTTGGCGGCCTGCGCGGGGGAGGGGGTGGGACGCGGCGCCGCGGGCTTCGCGGGCGCGTCCTTCTTGGCGGCGGGCTTCTTGGCCGCGCCGTTGGTGCCCTGATTCAGGGCGTCAGTCAACTTGCGTACAACCGGCGCCTCGATGGTCGAGGACGCCGAACGTACGAATTCACCGAGTTCTTGGAGCTTGGCCATGACGACCTTGCTCTCCACGCCGAACTCCTTGGCGAGTTCGTATACCCGGACCTTAGCCACTTCGCTCCTTTTAGGTCCGGGTTACGCCGGACCGTCGCTACTTCATGGGCGTACTCATCGCGTGCTCATCGAGTGCTCATCGCAATCTCGACCTACTTCCAACTCGCGGGGTACCAGGGCCGCACGGGGGTTCCGTGCGGCGCTTCTTACGGTGTCGCCTGCTCGACTCGGTGGCGCAGGGCCGCCGTGTCGAACGGTCCAGGGGCCCGATAAGCCCTCTGGAACGCCCGGCGGCGGACCGCCAGGTCAAGACAGGCCAGGGCGGGATGCACGTAAGCACCCCGGCCGGGCAGCGTACCGCGATCATCGGGGACGCACTGTCCCTCGATCACCACGATCCGCAGCAGTTCGCTCTTGGCCGCTCGCTCCCGGCATCCCACGCAGGTTCGCTCAGGGCATGCGCGGGCATGCGTCCGACCAGACACGGTTAAGTCTACCTCCCCGTACCGACCTCACCCCTTTGGGGCAAAGATCGAACGGTTGGCTCGTCACATACTGTCGTGATCCAAGCGCCGAGCGCTCGGATTTATTCCCCTTCGGGAGACCGCTCGGCGGGTCCGTCCGGCTCGGTGTCCGGGCGGATGTCGATGCGCCAGCCGGTGAGCCGGGCCGCGAGCCGGGCGTTCTGCCCCTCCTTGCCGATGGCGAGGGAGAGCTGGTAGTCGGGCACGGTCACGCGGGCCGAGCGGGCCGCGAGGTCCACGATCTCGACCTTGGAGACGCGGGCCGGGGACAGCGCGTTGGCCACCATCTCGCCCGGGTCGTCGGACCAGTCGACGATGTCGATCTTCTCGCCGTTGAGCTCGCCCATGACATTGCGCACACGCCCGCCCATCGGGCCGATGCAGGCGCCCTTGGCGTTGAGCCCGCTCCGGGTGGAGCGCACGGCGATCTTCGTGCGGTGGCCGGCCTCGCGCGCGATGGCGCAGATCTCGACGCTGCCGTCGGCGATCTCCGGCACCTCGAGCGAGAAGAGCTTCTTCACGAGGTTCGGGTGCGTACGGGACAGGGTCACGGAGGGGCCGCGGACGCCCTTGGCGACGCGCACGACGTACGAGCGCAGGCGCAGGCCGTGCGGGTACTCCTCGCCGGGGACCTGCTCCTGCACCGGCAGGATGGCTTCCAGCTTGCCGATGTCGACCAGCACGTTCTTCGGGTCGCGGCCCTGCTGGACCTGGCCCATCACGATGTCGCCCTCGCGGCCCGCGTACTCGCCGAGCGTCGCGTCGTCCTCGGCGTCGCGCAGCCGCTGCAGGATGACCTGCTTCGCGGTCGTGGCGGCGATCCGGCCGAAGTCGGAGGGGGTGTCGTCGAACTCCTTGGGCTCCTGGCCCTCTTCGAGGTCCGACGGGTCCTCCTTGGCCCAGACCGTGACGTGGCCGCTGTCGCGGTCGAGCCGCACGCGCGCGTGGCGGAAGCTGCCTTCGGTGCGGTGGTAGGCGATGAGGAGAGCCGACTCGATCGCTTCGACCAGCAGATCGAAGGAGATCTCCTTCTCCCGGACCAGCCCACGCAGGGCACTCATGTCGATGTCCACGGCTACGCCTCCTCTTCGTTGTCGTTGTCGTTGTCGTCGTCGTGCTTGTTCTTGCGGTTGAACTCGACCTGGACCCGCGCCTTGGCGATGTCCGCGAAGTCGAGCCTTCGGGAGGTGGGCTTGCGCCCCTTCACTCCCGGTACTTCCAGGTCGAGGCCGTCGTCGTCGACCTTGAGGATGCGCGCGACCAGCTCGGACTCGTCGTTCAGCGTGAACTTCACGAGGCGTTCGGTGGCGCGGACGTAGTGGCGGTGCTCGGTCAGCGGGCGCTCGGCACCCGGCGTGCCGACCTCCAGCTCGTACTCGCCCTCGCCCATCGCGTCGGTCTCGTCGAGCTTCGCCGAGAGCGCGCGGCTCACATCGGCGATCACATCCAGGTCGGCGCCCTCGTCGGAGTCGACGACGACGCGCAGCACACGCTTGCGTCCGACCGAGGCCACTTCGATCTCTTCGAGTTCGAGCCCCTGTGAGGTGACGAGCGGTTCCAGTAGTTCCCGCAGCCTCTCGTTCTGGGTGGTGCTCATCCGGGTGACTCCTCGGCCGCGTGTGCTGTTGTGGTTACTGACTTTCCTTGCGCGTCAGGTCAAAGGGTATCCGGTCCAGGGGGGTGTTGCCGTCCACCCGTACGAGGGCGGCGGTACGGTGATCACCGCCACTCCCCCTCGATCGGACTCGATCAGTTCCGGTCATTGAGCCGCCTCCTGAGGACGCCTGCCGTGCCGCTGCCCCCTCTCGCCCGCTCCGGGCCACGTCGTAGGACCCTGCTCGCCTCGCTGGCCGGGGCCGCGCTGCTGACCGGCTGCTCGGCCGCCGACGGGGGCGCCGACGGCGGCAGCGGGGCGCCCGCCGCCACTCAGGAGAAGCGGCTGCGGACGCAGGCGGCGCGGGAGAGCGCGGACCTCCTCGGCGAGTACGACCGGGCGGTGTCGGCCCGGCCGGCGCTCGCGGAGCGGCTGAACCCGCTGCGGGCCGAGGTCGAGCGGCATGTGAAGGCGTTCGGCGGGGCGCGCCGGCCGTCGGGCGCCGCGGCGCCCCGGGGCGGCAGGTCGGCCGCGGCGCCGGCCGCCGAGAAGGACATCCTCAAGGCACTCTCGGTGGCCGAGCAGCGGCTCTCCGACCGCCGGATGTCCGCGCTCGTGGACGCCCCGGGCGAGCTGGCGCGGCTGCTCGCGTCGGTGGCGGCGGCCGGAGCCGGGCACGCGTACCTGCTGGCGGAGGACGGACGGAAATGAGCTCGGACAACAGCGGGAACCAGCTGCTCGCGGCGGTGCAGGCGGCGCTGCGCGCCGAGCACGCGGCGGTGTACGGCTACGGGGTGGTCGGCGGCCGGATCGGCGAGGACCGCAGGGGCCAGGCCAGGGACGCGTACGACGCGCATCGCGCCCGCCGCGACGAACTGCGGCGCACGGTGCGCGACCTGGGCGGCGATCCCGAGGAATCCGCGGGGGCGTACGCGCTGCCGTTCCCGGTACCCGACTCCGCGGCGGCGGCACGGCTCGCCGCGGACATCGAGAGCAGGGTCGCGGGCGTCTACTCGGATCTCGTCCGGGCGGCGAGCGGCGAGCGGCGCAGGAGCGCGGCCGACGCGCTCCGCGAGGCGGCGGTCCGTGCCGTGCGCTGGGGCGGCGGCAGCGTAGCCTTCCCTGGGCTCTCCGAACGGGCCGCGGCGCCGTCCGCGTCGTCGTCCCCGCCGCAGGACCCCAGCACGTAGGCAGACTTGGGAAGGAAATCCCCGCGCATGGCATCCCCGCCCATGGCATTCGAACCGCCTCCGCGTCTTGTGAACGCGCTCGGCGAGGTGCGTGACGACGGGGCGTCGGCGTGGCTCGGCCGGGTCGGCGCGCTGCTCGACGAGGCGGCGGCGCGGCGCGAGGTGACGGTGGAGCGGGTGCATGTGCCCGGGGGCCGCAGCAGCCTGGTCACCCACGTCCGCAGGGCGGACGGCTCACCGGCGATCCTGAAGCTGGCGCCCGACCGGTTCCGCCCGGAGGCGGAGCGCGCGGCGCTGACGCACTGGGACGGCTTCGGCGCGGTGCGCCTGCTGGACCCGGGCGTGAACGACGGCGCCCTGCTCCTGGAGCGCCTCCACCCGGAGGTCTCCGTCCGTACGCTGCCGGAGGCGAAGGCGCTCCTGGAGGCCGCGGGCACGCTGCGCCGCCTGTGGGTGGACCCGCCGGAGGGGCGCAACTGCGAGACCGTTCCGGAGCGCACGGGCCGCCAGGCGGTCGGGATGCGGGCGACGGTGGAGTCGTTCCCCGATGTGGCGCCGCTGGTCGACGCGGCCCTTGGGACCCGGGACGAGCTGGTGTCCTCGCCGCCCGAACTCCGGTTGCTGCACGGCACGTTCCGGCAGTCCAAGGTGCTGTCCGGGGAGCGGATGCCGTGGCTGGCGGTCGGCCCCGACCCGGTCGTCGGCGAGACCGCCTTCGACCTGGCGCGGCTGGTCCGCGACCGCGTGGAGGACCTCATCGGCTCCCCGTCGGGCCCCGCGATCACCCGCCGCCGCGTGAAGCGCCTCGCGGAGTCCCTCGAGGTCGACCAGGAACGCCTGCGCGGCTGGACCCTCTTCCGCGCCGTGGAATCGGGCGCGCGGGCACTGCGCGTGGGGCGTCACCAGGACGGCGAGAACCTGCTGGAGTTCGCCGGGTGGCTGTGACCGGCTCCGTGGTCGACGTCACGGGGCTCCGCCCCGGACCCCGCTGCTCAATCGCCGCAGGGGCTTGATGTGATGCAGCCGGGAGGGGCGACGCCCTGGGGCCCTACGCCGTGAGGCGGGCGACCGCCTCGTCGACCGTGAGCTCCTCGCGCTCGCCGGTACGACGGTCCTTCAGCTCCACGACGCCGTCGGCGCTGCGGCGGCCCGCGACCAGGATCTTCGGGACACCGATCAGCTCGGAGTCGGTGAACTTCACGCCGGGCGAGATACCCGGACGGTCGTCGACCAGGACCCGGACACCGGCGGCCGCCAGCTTGTCGGAGACCTCCAGGGCCAGCTCGGTCTGGAGGGCCTTGCCGGCGGCGACCACATGCACGTCGGCGGGGGCGATCTCCTCCGGCCAGATCAGGCCCTTGTCGTCGGCGTGCTGCTCGGCGAGCGCCGCTACGGCACGCGAGACGCCGATGCCGTACGAGCCCATGGTGACGCGCACCGGCTTGCCGTTCTGGCCGAGGACGTCGAGCTGGAACGCGTCGGCGTACTTGCGGCCGAGCTGGAAGATGTGGCCGATCTCGATGGCGCGGTCCAGCTTGAGGCCGGTGCCGCAGTTGGGGCACGGGTCGCCCTCCTGGACGACGACCACGTCGACGTACTCGGAGACCTCGAAGTCACGGCCCGCGACGACGTTCTTCGCGTGCACGCCGTCCTTGTTGGCGCCGGTGATCCACGCGGTGCCGGGGGCGACCCGCGGGTCGGCGATGTACGTGACCTTCTCCAGGCCCTGCGGGCCGACGTAGCCGCGTACGAGGTCGTCGCGGCCCACGAAGTCCTCGGCGGTGACGAGCTCGACGGCGGCCGGCGCGAAGTGCGCCTCGACCTTGCCCATGTCGACCTCGCGGTCACCGGGGACGCCGACGGCGACGATCTCGCCGTCGACCTTCACGAGGAGGTTCTTGAGCGTGGCCGACGCCGGGACGCCCATGTACGCGGCGAGCGTCTCGATGGTCGGGGTGTCGGGGGTGGGGGTCTCCTCCAGGGCGGGCACGCCCTCCGCGTCGACCGCCCGCACGGCGAAGCCGACGGCCTCGGTGTTCGCGGCGTAGTCGCAGGCCGGGCAGTCCGCGAAGGTGTCCTCGCCGGCCGCGGCCGGGGCGAGGAACTCCTCCGACTTCGAGCCGCCCATGGCGCCCGCGGTCGCGGCGCAGATCCGGTAGTCGAGGCCGAGGCGCTCGAAGATGCGCTGGTACGCGGCGCGGTGCAGGCCGTACGACTCGGCGAGGCCGTCGTCGGTCAGGTCGAAGGAGTACGAGTCCTTCATCTGGAACTCGCGGCCGCGCAGGATGCCGGCGCGGGGGCGGGCCTCGTCGCGGTACTTGGTCTGGATCTGGTAGAGGATCACCGGCAGGTCCTTGTAGGACGTGCACTGGTCCTTGACCAGCTGGGTGAAGATCTCCTCGTGCGTCGGGCCGAGCAGGTAGTCGCCGCCCTTGCGGTCCTGGAGGCGGAACAGCTCGGCGCCGTACTCCTCCCAGCGGCCGGTCGCCTCGTACGGCTCCTTGGGCAGGAGCGCGGGCAGCAGGACCTCCTGGCCGCCGATGGCGTCCATCTCCTCGCGGATGACGCGCTCGACGTTCGCGTAGACCCGTCGGCCGAGCGGCAGCCAGGACCAGACACCGGCGGCGGTGCGGCGCACGAAACCGGCGCGGACCAGCAGCTTGTGGCTGAGGACTTCGGCGTCCGCCGGGTCGTCGCGCAGTGTCTTCACCATCAACCGGGACATGCGCTGGACCTGGACCTTGGCCATGATTCTTACTCCTGCGACAGGGGGTGCCCCCTGCTCGAACGTAGTTGAGAGCTTGGGGGAGGGTGATGTCAGGAGGTTAGCCGGGCCGCGGGGGCGGCCGGAAATCGGTTATCCCACAGTGCGCCTGAGCGGCAGTGGCGCGCCCATCACCGCGTACGGCCGCGGGGCGCTGGGGAACAGCACCTGGCGGGCCAGGTCCTCGTAGCCGAGCGAGTGGTAGAGGCCGCGGGCCGGGCTGTCGAAGTCGATCGCGGAGAGGATCGAGCGGGGCTGGCCGGCGCCGTCGGTGATCGCCGTGATGAGCGTGCGGCCGATGCCGCGGTTCTGGTAGCCGGGGTGCACGTGCAACTCCGTGATCACGAAGGAGTCGTCGAGCCAGTGGTCCTCGTCGCGGGACCGCAGATACGGCTCGACGACGGTGGACCACCAGTGGGTGCGGTCGTTCGGCATCCCGTAGACGAAGCCGACGAGCCGCCCGGTGTCCGTGGTGGCGCCGAGGGAGCGGGCTCCCGGGTACGTGATGTGCCGCAGCACGATCTGGCGGCGGACGGCGATCTCGTCGTCGCTGAGCCCGAACGCGTAGGCCTGCACGGCGAGCGCCTCGTCGACACGGCTGCGCAGGTCCAGGGGGCCGATGGTGACGGCGCGGTCGTCCGTGCGGTTCCGGTGCGGCATGCGGGGAGGGTACCCCGGCGGGCCGAGCGGCACCCGCCCCGTCAGTGGGCCGCGGCGTCGTCGCGGAAGACCGGGAGCTTCTCGCCCGCCTCGACGGGCAGGTGAAGGCGGTTCTGCAGCGGCGGCATCGGGCAGTTGTACTGGTCGGAGAAGCCGCACGGGGGCACGAAGGCGCGGTTGAAGTCGAGTCGGACGCGGCCCTCGCCGGTGTGCTCCACGAAGAGGAAGCGGCCCGCGCCGTAGGTGCTGTCGCCGTTGGTGGGGTCACCGAAGACGAGGAGGAGGGTGCCGTCGTCGTCGAACGCGGAGAGCGTGTAGTCGGTGCCGTCGACGGTCAGGGCGATGTCGCCGGGGACGACCTTCTCCCGTGTGCCGCCGTTGTCCCGCAGGTGCTCGAAGGCGACGGTGCGGGCGCCCTCGACGGGCGTGTACGTGGCGTCGAGGACCCAGGACGGGTCGTACGCGAAGGCGTCGACGCGCTCGAAGGCCTGGATCGCCGGGGAGTTCGCGTCCCAGAACCGCAGGCCGTGCTCGGGGGCGCCGGTGACCATGTCGGTGCGCTCCAGGGCCGTCACGGTGACGGTGCCGGGCTGCCCCGCACGGGCCGCGTCGAGGTCGGGGGTCTCGCCGGCCGGGAGCCAGCGGGTCTCGACGAGGGCGAGGTTGCCGGTGGGGGCGGTCAGGGAGCGGTGCCGGTCGGCACGCCATTCCTGCCAGGCGGCCATGCCGGAACCGGGAGCAGACATCGTGAGGCACCTACATTCAGTGAAACTTGAGCTAAAACGGGATTTTCTAGAACAGCACGCTCATGAACGCCCCGACCTCTTCGAATCCCACGCGCCGGTACGCGGCGCGGGCCGGGGTGTTGAAGTCGTTGACGTAGAGGCTGACCACGGGGGCGACGTCGGCGAGGGCGTAGCGCAGCACCGCGGCCATGCCGGGGGCGGCGAGGCCGAGGCCCCGGTACTCGGGGGCCACCCACACGCCCTGGATCTGGCAGACCTGATCGGTCGCGGCGCCGATCTCCGCCTTGAAGGCGACCTTGCCGTTCTCGTCGAGGCGGGCGAACGAGCGGCCCGAGCCGACCAGTTCGGCCACCCGCGCCTGGTACAGCAGGCCGCCGTCACCGGCCAGCGGGGAGACGCCGACCTCCTCGGTGAACATCGCCACGCACGCCGGCATGATCGTTTCCATCTCGTCCTTGCGGACGCGGCGGATGTACGGGTCGGGGGTGACGTCCGTGGGCATCCGGTCGGTCACCATCAGCGGCTGGTTGGCGCGGATCTCGCGGGCCGGGCCCCAACCCGGTTCGAGGAGCTGCCACAGGCGGGCGGTGGGCTCCGCCGGGCCGACGATGGAGGAGCATCGGCGACCCGCGCGCCGGGCGCGGTCGGCGAAGCCGCGGACGGCGCGGTCGGTCGCGCAGATCGGGACGAGGTTGGCGCCCGCGTAGCACAGGGACTCCAGCATCCCGTCCTCGTACCAGCCCCACATCTCGCCGCCGAGCCGCCACGGGTCGAGGCCCGCGGCCCTGACCCGGGCCGTGACGAAGGCGTTGGCGACGGGCTCGCGGTCGAGGACGGCGAGCGCTGCGTCGAGGTCACTCGGTTCGAGCACCCGAGTGGTGGTCTGTGTCAACACGTGCGGAGGGGCCTCACCAGATGGGCTACTGATCTCCGCACTGTACCTGGCGCTCCGCGGGTGTGTCGGGTCGGCGTTTCGGCCCCCTTCGCGCGGCGCCCCCGCCGCGCCCCTGAAGGCAGCGGCTACGCCGCTGCATCAAGAACGCGCCCGCCCACCCGGGACGGGATGAGCGGGCCTGGAGCGTGGTCGGGGTCAGCCGGCGATGGATACCGACGGCTCGCCGGAGGGGATGCCGTCCGCCTCCATCTGCTCCGCGATCTTCATCGCCTCGTCGATCAGCGTCTCCACGATCTTCGACTCGGGCACCGTCTTGATGACCTCGCCCTTGACGAAGATCTGGCCCTTGCCGTTGCCGGAAGCGACACCGAGGTCGGCCTCGCGCGCCTCGCCCGGCCCGTTCACGACACAGCCCATGACGGCCACGCGCAGCGGGACCTCCATGCCTTCGAGGCCGGCGGTGACCTCCTCGGCGAGCTTGTAGACGTCGACCTGGGCGCGGCCGCAGGACGGGCAGGAGACGATCTCCAGGCGGCGCGGCTTGAGGTTGAGGGACTCCAGGATCGCGTTACCGACCTTGATCTCCTCGACCGGCGGGGCGGACAGCGAGACGCGGATCGTGTCGCCGATGCCCTCGGAGAGCAGCGCGCCGAAGGCGACCGCCGACTTGATCGTGCCCTGGAACGCCGGGCCCGCCTCGGTCACACCGAGGTGCAGCGGGTAGTCGCACTGCGCGGCGAGCTGCCGGTACGCGTTGACCATGACCACCGGGTCGTTGTGCTTCACGGAGATCTTGATGTCGCGGAAGCCGTGCTCCTCGAAGAGCGAGGCCTCCCACAGCGCCGACTCGGCGAGCGCCTCGGGGGTCGCCTTGCCGTACTTCTGGAGCAGGCGCTTGTCGAGGGAGCCCGCGTTCACGCCGATCCGGATCGGCGTGCCGTGGTCCTTCGCCGCCTGGGCGATCTCCTTGACCTTGTCGTCGAACTGCTTGATGTTGCCGGGGTTGACCCGGACCGCGGCGCAGCCGGCCTCGATGGCCGCGAAGACGTACTTCGGCTGGAAGTGGATGTCCGCGATGACCGGGATCTGCGACTTCCGGGCGATGACGGGCAGCGCGTCGGCGTCGTCCTGCGTGGGGCAGGCCACACGGACGATCTGGCAGCCGGAGGCGGTCAGCTCGGCGATCTGCTGGAGCGTGGCGCCGATGTCGGACGTACGCGTCGTCGTCATCGACTGGACGGACACCGGGGCATCCCCGCCGACCGCCACGGTGCCGACCTGGATCTGGCGGCTCTTGCGCCGCTCGGCAAGCTTGGCCGGTACATCCGGAATGCCGAGAGAAATCGCAGTCATCTGCTGTGCAACCCCAAGGTGTGGATCGAGTCCAGAGGCTTCCGAGATTACGTCACCGGCGCGTGCACGAGCACATCGCGCCCCCTCAAACCCTCATAAAGAGGGACTGCCCGGCACTCAGGGTGCCGGGCAGTTCCGAACAGCGGACGACGGGCGTGTGTCCGGCGTCTGATCAGGAGATTTTCACCGGGTTCACCACGTCCGCGATCAGCACGAGGATCGTGAAGCAGACGAAGACCCCGGCCACCACGTACGCCACCGGCATGAGCTTCGCCACGTCGAAGGGGCCCGGATCCGGGCGGCGGAACACCTTCGCCAGGTTCCTACGCAGGGCCTCCCACAGGGCGCCCGCGATGTGCCCGCCGTCGAGCGGCAGCAGCGGCAGCATGTTGAACAGGAAGAGGGAGAGGTTGAAGCCCGCGACCAGCATCAAGGCCATCGCCAGCTGCTGTGTCGCCGGGATGTCCATGGTGAAGATCTCGCCGCCGACCCGGGCCGCGCCGACCACGCCCATCGGCGAGTCCTGCTCGCGCGGGCCGTCGCCGAACGCCGCGTCCCACAGGGCGGGGATCTTCGCGGGCAGCGCGACGATGGAGTCCACCGCGTCGCCGACCCGGTCGGTCATCCACGACACGGAGTCGCCGAAGTCCTGGCGTACGACGCCGGTGGCGGCGGTGAAGCCGAGGAAGCCCGCGTTGACGTAGCCGTCGGTGATCTGGCCGCTGGCGTCCTTCTTCGGCACCTGGTTCGTGGCGATCTTCGCGGTGAGCGTCTGCTGGTGGCCGTCGCGTTCGACGACGATCGGGACCGTGTCGCCCGCGCTCTTGCGGATCTCGTCGGACAGCGCGTTCCACTCGTCCGTCGCGACCCCGTTGAAGGACACGATCTTGTCCTTCGGCTGCAGGCCCGCGGCCTTCGCCGGGGACTCCGGGTCGGAGGCCTTGCAGTTGTCGCGGTTGGCGCTGGCCTGGATGACGCAGGAGGAGACGGACGAGACGACGTTCGTCTGCTGGGTGATGCCGAAGCCCATCAGGACCGTCAGGAACAGGCCGATCGCGAGGATCAGGTTCATGAAGGGTCCGGCGAACATGACGATGACGCGCTTCCACGGCTTGCGCGTGTAGAAGAGCCGGGTCTCGTCACCGGGCTGCAGCTCCTCGAAGGCCGCGGCGCGCGCGTCCTCCACCATGGAGCGGAACGGGGAGGTCGAGCGGGACTCGATCCTGCCGTCGGCGCCGGGCGGGAACATGCCGATCATGCGGATGTAGCCGCCGAGCGGGATGGCCTTGACGCCGTACTCGGTGTCGCCCTTCTTCCGCGAGAAGACCGTGGGGCCGAAGCCGACCATGTACTGGGGTACGCGGATGCCGAAGAGCTTCGCCGTCGACAGGTGGCCCAGCTCGTGCCAGGCGATGGAGATGAGCAGGCCCACCGCGAAGATGACTACGCCGAGGATCATCATCAAGGTCGTCATGCACGAGCCTCCGCGGCTGCCTTGTCCGTTGCGGTCAGTTCACGGGCCCGGGCGCGCGCCCAGGTCTCCGCTTCGAGGACGTCCGCGACAGTGAGCGAAGTTCCCGTTCCGGATGTGCCACGCCTCTCAGCGGTGCAGTCCTCGACGACCTTCGTCACGGTTTCCATGATCCCGTTGTACGGCAGGGCGCCCTTCAAGAACGCGTCCACGCACTCCTCGTTGGCGGCATTGAACACCGCCGGGGCCGTGCCCGCGAGCTCCCCCACATGTCGGGCGAGCCCGACCGCGGGGAACGCGTCGTTGTCGAGCGGGAAGAACTCCCAGCTGGAGGCCTTCGTCCAGTCGAAGGCGGGCGCCGCGTCGGGGATCCGCTCGGGCCAGCCGATGCCGAGCGCGATGGGGCCGCGCATGTCGGGCGGGGTGGCCTGGGCGAGCGTCGAGCCGTCGACGAACTCGACCATGGAGTGCACGTAGGACTGCGGGTGCACGACGACCTCGATGCGGTCGAAGGGGATGTCGTACAGCAGGTGCGCCTCGATGACCTCGAGCCCCTTGTTGACCAGGGTCGAGGAGTTGATGGTGATGACCGGGCCCATCGCCCAGGTCGGGTGCGCGAGCGCGTCCTCGACGGTGACGTTCGCCAGGTCCGCCTTCGTACGGCCGCGGAACGGGCCGCCGGAGGCGGTGACGACGAGCTTGCGGACGTCGGCGCGGGTGCCGCCGGCGAGGGCCTGGAAGAGCGCCGCGTGCTCGGAGTCGACCGGGACGATCTGGCCGGGCTTCGCGAGGCGCTTGACGATCGGGCCGCCGACGATGAGCGACTCCTTGTTGGCGAGCGCGAGGGTGCGGCCCGCTTCGAGGGCGGCGAGCGTCGGGGCCAGGCCGATGGAGCCGGTGATGCCGTTCAGGACGGTGTGGCAGTCGCCGCGGCCCGCGATCTCGGTGGCGGCGTCCGGCCCCGCGAGGATCTCGGGGAGCTTCTCCCCCGCCCCGTACTGCGCGGCCAGCGCCTCGCGCAGCGCGGGCACGACGTCCTCGCGGGCCACGGCGACCGTGCGCACGCGCAGCTGCCGCGCCTGCTCGGCGAGCAGTTCGACGCGGCCGCCCGCGGCGCTGAGCGCGGTGACGCGGAACCGGTCGGGATTGCGCAGGACGAGGTCGACGGCCTGCGTGCCGATGGAGCCCGTGGAGCCCAGGACGGCGACGTCGCGAGGGGCGTCGGCCGGGGCCGGGTCGAAGACGAGATGCGGGTCCGCGAGGGGGGATGGGCTGTCGCTCATCCCCCCATTCTTGCGTGAACTCCCTGTGTGTCCGACACGGGATGGCCACCTTGGCGCCTTCTGGGTCCCGCATCAGCGGATCGGACGGTGCACGTTCTCCCGTTTGCTCGGCCCCGGCGTCGCGTCCGCGATCCACGGGCCGTCGCCGCTGGGGTCGACGACGCCCTGCTCCAGCCAGGTGTACGTACCGCCGATGACGCCCTTGACGACCTTGCGGTCCAGGTCGTCGGTGTTGGTCCACAGCCGGTCGAAGAGCTCGTCGACGCGGATCCGGGACTGGCGGCAGAAGGCGTCGGCGAGCTGGTAGGCCTCGCGGCCGTACGCCTCCGTGGAGCGCAGGAGTTCGGCGCGTACGCAGGCGGCGCTCATGGCGAAGAGTTCGGCGCCGATGTCGACGATGCGGCCGAGGAAGCCCTGCTTCGTCTCCATGCGGCCCTGCCAGCGGGACATGGCGTAGAAGGTGGAGCGGGCGAGTTTGCGGGCCGAGCGTTCGACGAAGCGGAGGTGTCCCGACAAGTCCGGGTGGCCCTTCGGGTGGAACTCGGCGTACGTACGCGGGAGTTGGCCGGGGCCCGCGACCAGCTTCGGGAGCCACTTGGCGTAGAAGCCGCCCGCTTTCGCGCCCGCTTTCGCCTTGTCCGTAAGCGACTTGTCGGGGTCGATGAGGTCGCCGGCGACCGACAGGTGGGCGTCGACGGCCTCCCGGGCGATCAGCAGGTGCATGATCTCGGTCGAGCCCTCGAAGATGCGGTTGATGCGCAGATCGCGCAGGATCTGCTCGGCGGGGACGGCGCGTTCGCCGCGGGCGGCGAGGGATTCGGCCGTCTCGAAGCCGCGGCCGCCGCGGATCTGGACGAGCTCGTCCGCCATCAGGCAGGCCATCTCGGAGCCGTAGAGCTTGGCGAGGGCCGCCTCGATACGGATGTCGTTGCGGTTCTCGTCCGCCATCTGCGAGGAGAGGTCGACCACGGCCTCCAGGGCGAAGGAGGTCGCGGCGATGAAGGAGATCTTCGAGCCGACGGCCTCGTGGAACGCGACCGGCCTGCCCCACTGTTCGCGCTCCGCCGACCACTCGCGGGCGATCTTGAGGCACCACTTGCCCGCGCCGACGCACATCGCGGGCAGCGAGAGGCGGCCGGTGTTGAGGGTGGTGAGGGCGATCTTGAGGCCCGCGCCCTCGGGGCCGATCCGGTTCGCGGCCGGAACCCGGACCTGGTGGAAGCGCGTGACGCCGTTCTCGATGCCGCGCAGGCCCATGAAGGCGTTGCGGTTCTCGACGGTGATGCCCTCGGAGGCCGCCTCCACGACGAACGCGGTGATGCCGCCCTTGTGGCCCTCCGACTTCGGTACGCGCGCCATGACGACGAGGAGGTCGGCGACGACGCCGTTCGTCGTCCACAGCTTCACGCCGTCGAGGACGTACTCGTCGCCGTCGGGCACGGCGGTGGTGGCGAGCCGGGCCGGGTCGGAGCCGACGTCGGGCTCGGTGAGCAGGAAGGCGGAGATGTCGGTGCGGGCGCAGCGCGGCAGGAACGTGTCCTTCTGCTCCTGCGTGCCGAACTGCTTGAGCGGCTGCGGTACGCCGATGGACTGGTGCGCGGAGAGCAGCGCGCCGATGGCGGGCGAGGCCGAACCGACCAGGGCGAGCGACTTGTTGTAGTAGACCTGCGTGAGCCCGAGGCCGCCGTACTTCGTGTCGATCTTCATGCCGAGCGCGCCGAGCTCCTTGAGCCCGTTGATCGTCTCGTCGGGGATCTTCGACTCGCGTTCGATGCGGGCCGAGTCGATCTTCGTCTCGCAGAAGTCGTGCAATTTGGCGAGGAATTCCTCGCCGCGCTGCGCGTCCTCGTCCGCGGGCAGCGGATGCGGGTGGATGAGGTCGAGCCTGAACCGGCCGAGGAACAGCTCCTTGGCGAAGCTGGGCTTTCGCCAGTCCTGTTCACGGGCAGCCTCTGCGACCTGGCGGGCCTCCTTCTCGGAGACCTTCGCCCGGTGCTGGGGAGCGGGGGATGTTGCGGACATGAGGTTCACCTCGCCGCGCGTCGGGTCCACCGCCCGGCTGGTTACCGACCGGTGCTACTGGATCGTATGTACCCGATAACGGGCATGTCGACCAGTCCCCGCGCATCCGAACGCCGACGGCCGGAGCCCCCGCACAGTGGGCTCCGGCCGTCGTGACCGGCGCGCGGATCAGGCGCGCGCCGGGGTCTTCGCGGGTGTCCTAGAGGGCGAGGCCCGTCAGGACGAGGACGCGCTCGTACGTGTAGTCGTCCATGGCGAACTTGACGCCCTCGCGGCCGACGCCGGACTGCTTGGCGCCGCCGTACGGCATCTGGTCGGCGCGGTAGGACGGGGCGTCGCCGATGACCACGCCGCCGACCTCGAGCGCGCGGTGGGCGCGGAACGCGGTCTGGAGGTCGTGGGTGAACACGCCCGCCTGGAGGCCGTACTTGGAGTCGTTGACGGCGGCGAAGGCCTCGGCCTCGCCGTCCACCTTCTTCACCGTGAGGACCGGGCCGAAGACCTCCTCGCAGGAGATCGTGACGTCGGCCGGGACCTCGGCGAGGACGGTCGGCGCGTAGGTGGCGCCCTCGCGCTTGCCGCCCGCGAGGAGCTTCGCGCCCGCGCTCACGGCCTCGTCGACCCACGACTCGACGCGCTTCGCGGCGTCCTCGCTGACCAGCGGGCCGACGTCGGTGGCGTCGTCCGCCGGGTCGCCGGTGACCTGCGCCTCGACGGCCGCGACGATCTTCGGCAGCAGCCGGTCGTACACGGCGGCGTCGGCGATGACGCGCTGCACCGAGATGCAGGACTGGCCGCCCTGGTAGTTGGAGAAGGTGGCGATGCGGCTCGCCGCCCAGTCCAGGTCCGCCTCGGAGGCGTAGTCGGCGAGAACGACCGCCGCGCCGTTGCCGCCGAGCTCCAGGGTGCAGTGCTTGCGCGGCACGCTGTCCATGATCGCGTAGCCGACCGGGCCTGAGCCCGTGAAGGAGATGACGGGCAGGCGCTCGTCCTGTACGAGGGCGGGCATGCGGTCGTTGGGGACCGTGAGCACCGACCAGGAGCCGGCCGGGAGGTCCGTCTCCGCGAGCAGCTCGCCGAGGATGAGGGACGAGATCGGGGTGGCGGGCGCCGGCTTGAGGATGATGGGCGCGCCGACCGCGATGGCCGGGGCGACCTTGTGGGCGCTCAGGTTCAGCGGGAAGTTGAACGGGGCGATGCCGAGGACGACGCCCTTGGGGATGCGGCGGGTGATCGCCATGCGGCCTGTGCCGCCCGCGTCGGTGTCGAGGCGCTGGGCCTCGCCGCTGTTCCAGCGGCGGGCCTCCTCGGCGGAGAAGCGGAACACGGAGACGGCGCGGCCGACCTCGCCGCGGGCCCACTTGATCGGCTTGCCGTTCTCCGCGGAGATCAGCCGGGCGATCTCCTCGGTGCGCTCGATCAGGCGGTCGGCCACGTGGTTCAGGGCCTTGGCCCGTACGTGGGCGGGGGTCGCGGCGAACTCGTCGACCACGGCGTGGGCGGCGGCGACGGCCTCCTCCACCTGGGCCTCGGTGGGCTCGGCGACGGTGCCGACGAGGTGGCCGTCGTAGGAGTTGTGGACGTCGAACGTCGTGTCACCGGTGGCCTGGCGGCCGGCGAGCCAGAAGGCGTGGGTGGTCATGGGTGTGTACCGGCCTCTCCGTGGATGTTGCGGTGGGTGTGACCACGGTAGGGCGGGGGTGCGGCCACACGTTTTGGCCGGTGTGGCGTAGTCGTGGGTGCACGTTCGCCGAATTGGAGCACCATGACGGCGTTGCGGCCCCCGGGGCTCTGCCCCGGACCCCGCTGCTCAATCGCCGCAGGGGCTTGAATCGGGCTACCCAAATCAAGCCCCGCCGGCGATTGAGGCGCGGGGTCCGGGGCGGAGCCCCGGCCGTTACGCCCCCGTCGCCTTCAGGGCCAACCACAGCTCCATGCGGACGTCCGGGTCGTCCAGAGAGCGGCCGAGAATCTCCTCGACCCGCCGCATCCGATAGCGGAGCGTATGGCGGTGGACGCCCAGATCCGCCGCCGCCGCGTCCCACTGGCCGTGACGGGAGAGCCACGCCCGCAGCGAGGCCACCAGGTCGCCCCGGCCCGTCGCGTCATGGTCGCGCAGCGCCCGCAGGAGGCCGTCCGCGAACGCCCGGACCGCGTCGTCCCCCAGCAACGGCAGAACCGAGCCCGCCGCGACGTCCTCGTGCTCGACGAGGATGCGGCCGCGCCTGCGGGCGACGGAGAGCGCCTGCTCGGCCTGCTTGTACGCGGAGACCGCCGCGATCGGCCCGGCCGGCGCCGAGAAGCCGATGACCAGTTCGTCACCGGACGAGGACGAGGATGACGACGAGGAAGAGCCTTCGCCGCGCGTCGACTCCAGCGCCTCCGCGTACTGGAGGCAGGCCTCCGCCGCCGCCCCGCCGTCGACGGCGAGCAGTACGAGGCGCTCCCCGTCGGGGACGACGAGCAGCGCCTCCCCGGAGCGCGCCGCCGCGGACTCCACGACGTCGGCGAGGACGGGGAGCGGCCCCGCCCCCTGCTCCCGGGACCCGGTCACCGCCTCGGCCAGCAACGCCGCCGTCCCGCTCGACGGCGCCGCCGCCGGCCGCGCCGTCCCGTTCTTCGGCGGCGCCGCGGCGTCCGCGATCACCATCCGGAACGGCGCGTCGAGCAGCGCCCCGTACAGGTCGCCCGCGACGGCCCGCGCGTGGTCGGGCTCCCCCGCGAGCAGCATCCGCAGGACGGCCGAGCCGATCCGCTGCTCGGCCGCGTACAGCGCCCGGGAGCGTTCGGTGGTGAGGGTCAGCAGGGCGATCGCCGAGTGCAGGGCGTAGCGCTCGGCCGTGCCGAGGGTCGCGGCCGTGCCCACCGCGAGCGCCGCGCGGGGCCGCCGCCCCGTGCCGATGGAGTGCAGTTCGACCCGGTCGTCGGAGCCGCTCTCCACCACCGCGCTGGCCGGCGCGGGCCGATCGCGCAGCCGCTCGACGTCGCCGGTCAGCCGGGCGGCGCGGCGGCCCGCCCAGTCCGGAGCGGTGGCGACGACGGCGCCCGACGCGTCGTACAGGGCGGCCCACCCGTCGACCTGCGCGGCGAGCACCGCGAGCACGCCTTCGGGGCCGCTGCCCAGCGCCTGCTTGGTGAGTTCGCGCTGGGCGGCGAACCCGGAGGTGACGGCCTTGTACTGCTCGGCGGCGATCGCCGCCGAGACGGCCTTGCTGATGGCGATGAACGGCGTGCGGGGCGGCACCGCGAGCAGCGGGAGACCTTCGTCCTGCGCCGCCTTCACC
This sequence comes from Streptomyces fractus, assembly GCF_049844455.1. Lineage (NCBI taxonomy): Bacteria > Bacillati > Actinomycetota > Actinomycetes > Kitasatosporales > Streptomycetaceae > Streptomyces > Streptomyces fractus. The sequence goes on from NZ_JBMYHI010000002.1 coordinate 2,986,051, forward strand.
AGGGCCTCGGGGACGTCGTCGTAGTTGACGCCGACGGCGAAGCCGAGGCCGACGACGCCCGCGTCGACGAGCCGCTTCACGTAGCGGCTCATGGCGTCGGGGTCCTCGGCGTCCAGCTTGAGCGCGGTGAACAGGAGGAGCTCGCCGCCCTCCATGTACGGGACGGGGTCGGCGAGTTCGCTCACGTGCGCCCAGCGAACCGGCGTGTCCAGGTGCTGCTCGCCCGCGCGCACGCCGAGCTTGAGCGCCGAGTGGTGGACGAGCGAGGCGAGCGTGGGCGGCATGGGCCAGGCCTTCGGGTCAGCGGGGGCGTACGGGGGTCGACTGGTCGTACTCGGCGATCGGCTCTCGGGATCGGGTTTCGGGGATCCTGTGAAGCTTTTGGCCGGTCCGTATGAACGACCAGTGCCGATTCTGCCTCACCGTACGTACTCCTGGGGCCCGGCCCCCTGAAAGCTCAGTCAACCTTCAGACGCTTTTCCGCCGCTTTTCAGCCCCGCAGGTCCACGAGCAGGGGCGGAGCATGCTCACCGCGCACAGTGGTGAGCGAGAGCACCGCGTGCCCCGGCGGCACCGCGTGCGCCAGGTCGGAGGCCGACCACCGCTCGCGCTCCACCCTGCGGACGGTGACGGCGTCCGTCGTGACGGCCTTCCCGGTCACCATCTGGCGCGCCTTGTGCAGGGCGCGGGTCAGCGGCTGCTGCGCGAACACCGCGTGCTGCGCGACCTCCTCGGTCTCCACCCACTCCGTGCCCCAGGCCTCGGCGAACCGCCGGCCGTCCCACGTCGTGACCCCGGAGAACGCCATGCGGCAGCCGACCGCCGCGTACAGCGGGCCCTGAAGCGGCTCGGCGACCTCGCCGATGGTGCGCAGGCCGAGCACCACTCCGGCGTGCGCGGACCGCAGCCGCTGGATGCCGCGGACGGTCTCGGCGGTGACGGTGCGCGCCGCGTCGTCGAGGACCAGGCACGCGAAGTGGGAGCGCCCCGCCCGGCCTCGTACGACGGAGGTGAACTGGGCGAGCAGGAGCCGGGCGAGCAGTCGGGACGCCTCTTCGTGGCCCTGCTCGGGCAGGTCGACGCGGACCCGCAGCGGGTGGTGCGCGAGGGCCCGTACGGAGAACGGGCGGGCGGCGGCCGGGTCGAAGAAGCCGGAGAAGATCGGGCGGTCCAGGAGCGCGAGGCGGTCGGCGAGCATCGGGCCCGGGTCGCTTGCGGAGCCCAACTGGCGCCGCCGTGCGTCGAGTTCGCGGCGCATCGGGGAGTCCGCGAGCAGGCGCCCCTTGAGGTCGGCGAAGGCCTCCGGCTCACCCTCAAGGAGTTCGCGCAGCACCGGCACCGTGGGGAACAGGCCGTGCGCCTCGCGGTAGGGGCCGAGGAGCTGGGCGAGCGCGGTGGCGGCGCGTCGGGTGTCGACCGCCTCCAGGTCGCCGATCAGACCCTCCGCGAGGAAGCCCGCCGCCTCGTCCGCGTCGGTGGCGTCCGCGTACAGGTCGAGGTCGTGCACCGACGCCCGGTCGCCCGGCCTGACCACGACGTCGTACGCGTCGTCGGGGCCGAGCGGGGTGCCCTCCGCGCAGACCGCGAGGACGGCGCACTGCCCGGTGAGCGCCTGGAGCGCCAGGGACTCGACGACGGGGCGTACGACACCCGCCGTCTTTCCCGCGCCGGGCGGGCCGACGGCGAGGAGCGAGGTGCCGAGCAGGCCCGGGTCGAGGGCCACGCCCGCGCCCCGCAGCGCGTACGGATTGCGCTCGTCGCGCGCGTAGGAGCCGATCCGGACCTGGCCGACGAGCAGGTCGTGCGCCGCCGCGCGGGTCGGCAGGTCGCGCTGCCCCGAGGGGTGCGCCCAGGCTCCCGCGCCCTGCTTGAGCACGGTCTTGGCGAAGGCGGCCGGGTCGGCGGTGTGCCGCCAGGCGTGGGTGACGCGGGCACAGTCGACGTCGTTCATGCGGCCGCCCGCCACCTCGGCGCTGAGCACGTCGGCGGCCTGGTCCTGGCCCGCCTCGCGCAGCTGCGGCCAGGACGCGTGCGCGGGCGGCGCGGCGGGACGGGGCGGCGTCCTGCGCGGATCCTTCTTGCGGCGTGCGGACCAGACGTCGAGCCAGCCGCCGAGCCGGGCGAACGGGTAGAGGACCCCCGCCGTGATCAGGGCGTACAGGAGGTAGGCGAGGACCGGGACCTGGAAGAAGCCGTAGCCGCCGGTGACGAGGACGACGAGGGAGAGGATCGGGTCGGCGATGGGCAGCGGCCGCCAGTCGAGGCCCAGCGCGTCCGGCCATACGAAGACGAGCACGCACACGGCGGCGACCGAGGCCACGAGGGCGCGGGCGGGCTGCGGGCGGCGGACGACGAAGTGCCGGATCCCCTCCGCCCAGGCCCCGAACCGCCCCACCAGGAAGACGAGCAGGGCGAATGCCGCGCCTTCGTAGACGACGAGTGCGTCGTACGCCTTCGGGTCGCGGGGCGAGGTCGTGCCGGGCCACCACCAGCCGTCCGGCGTGAAGATCTTGAGCGGGGCCCACTGGTACGGGAGCGTGCCGCGCCGCCACAGGCTCCACAGCAGGACGCCGACGAGGAAGGAGATCGCCATCCACACGAGCAGCTTGCGCCCGATCGCGGTCGTGTCCCGCTCGGGCGGCCGGGGCTCGTACTCGTACCGCCACACGCCCGGCTGGGCCTTGGGGCGGCGCGCGGCGAGCCACTCGGCCACCGAGCCGCGGGCCGCGGGGGGCGCCTGCCGGGGCATCGGCGGGGCGGCGGGGCGGGGCGGCCGCGCGGGACGCGGCACGGGCGCGGCGGCCCGCCGATCGCCTCCTGCCCCGTGCGTCTCCCGCATCCCGCTGTCGCTGTCCATGGCGTAGCCCCCTGACCTGCCCGACCTGCCGGTCCGTTCGTGCCGTGTGCGTCGATCGCGCCTCAATCTAATGCCCGCACCTGGGGAGTTCACCGCTTACGCGCCCCGTGGCCGGGTCCCGTCGCGGCGCGCGCGCCCGTCCGGTCCGGGGGCCGCGCCCGATCCACACCTGTCCAAGACGGACAACACGCTCCGCCGACCCTGCCCCGATGGAGCATGACCGCTCCGCTCCCCCGCCCCTAACCTGCGAGAAACCCCCGAAAACAGCCCCGGCGGCATCGACCTCGACATCGAACCCGGGAGCCGGATCCGGCCCACAAGAAATAAGGAGCCCCGCATGAGCGACATCCCGCAGGAGCGCCGCGTCGTCACCGCCATCCCCGGCCCGAAGTCGCAGGAGCTGCAGGCCCGCCGCACCGCGGTCGTCGCCGCCGGCGTGGGCTCCACGCTGCCGGTGTTCACCGCCAAGGTCGACCGCGGCATCATCGAGGACGTCGACGGCAACCGCCTCATCGACTTCGGTTCCGGCATCGCCGTGACCTCCGTCGGCGCCTCCGCCGAGGCCGTGGTCCGCCGCGCCTCCGCCCAGCTGCAGGACTTCACCCACACCTGCTTCATGGTCACGCCGTACGAGAGCTACGTCGCGGTCGCCGAGGCCCTCGCGGAGCTGACGCCGGGCGACCACGCCAAGAAGTCGGCCCTGTTCAACTCGGGCGCCGAGGCCGTCGAGAACGCCGTCAAGATCGCCCGCGCCTACACCAAGCGCCAGGCGGTCGTCGTCTTCGACCACGGCTACCACGGCCGTACGAACCTGACGATGGCGCTGACCGCGAAGAACATGCCGTACAAGCACGGCTTCGGCCCGTTCGCCCCCGAGGTCTACCGCGCCCCGCTCGCGTACGGCTACCGCTGGCCGACCGGCGAGGAGAACGCCGGTCCGGAGGCCGCCAAGCAGGCCATCGACCAGATCTCGAAGCAGGTCGGCGCGGACAACGTCGCCGCGATCATCATCGAGCCGGTGCTCGGCGAGGGCGGCTTCATCGAGCCGGCCAAGGGCTTCCTCCCGGCGATCCGCCAGTACGCCGCCGACAACGGCATCGTCTTCGTCGCGGACGAGATCCAGTCCGGCTTCTGCCGTACGGGACAGTGGTTCGCGTGCGAGGACGAGGGCATCGTCCCGGACCTGATCACGACCGCCAAGGGCATCGCCGGCGGCCTCCCGCTCGCCGCGGTGACCGGCAAGGCGGAGATCATGGACGCCGCGCACGCGGGCGGCCTCGGCGGCACCTACGGCGGCAACCCGGTGGCCTGCGCCGGTGCGCTCGGCGCCATCGAGACGATGAAGGAGCTCGACCTCAACGCCAAGGCGAAGGAGATCGAGACGACGATGAAGTCGCGACTGTCGGCGATGCAGGAGAAGTTCCCTGTCATCGGCGACATCCGCGGCCGCGGCGGCATGATCGCCGTCGAGCTCGTGAAGGACCCCGCCACCAAGGAGCCGGCCCCGGAGGCCACCGCCGCCCTCGCCAAGGCCTGCCACGCCGAGGGCCTCCTCGTCCTCACCTGTGGCACCTACGGCAACGTGCTGCGCTTCCTGCCGCCGCTCGTCATCGGCCAGGACCTCCTGAACGAGGGCCTCGACATCATCGAGAACGCGTTCGCCGCGCTCTGAGCTGCTCCCAGGACGTCGCTCCGGTAACAGGAGCCACACCGCCCGATCGTGACGGCGCGGGCCACGGCACGTCCGTGACCTGCGACGACGGTCGGGCCGTGTGAAGAAGGTGTGCGAGGCCGATGGGATGTTGCCCAACCGGCTGTCGCACTCTCGGCCCCTGACGTACGGTTTCTGCAGATGAGAGAAACACCCCGCTCGCAGGCGACTGCGGGCGAAACCGGGTCGAGGCCTCCCCAGCTTCGCCCTGGTCGTGCCCTCGCGCACACCCCCGGAGCTTCCGGCTCCGGAACTCCTCACCGGTCGGACGGTCGCCCGCCCCAAACCCCCCGGGGCGCGCGATACGCCGGCCAGATCGGCCGGTTCGGAACTACCCCCCTGTTCCGGACCGGCCGACCATTTTTCTCACCCTCTTCGCGGCGCTCGTCTTCGCCGCGCTCACCTGGCAGGTCGCCTCCGACGGCCCCCTCCTCGCGTACGACGAGCGCCTCGGCGACGCGATCCGCACCAGCGCGATCCCCTCCGGGCCCGCCGAATTCCTCGCCGACCTCGGCAACATGGCGGTCGCGCTCCCGGTCCTCGCCGCCGCCCTCGCGTACGTCACCTGGCGCACCCGGACCTGGCTCCCCGTGGTCGTCGCGGTCGTGACGATGGCCCTGGTCCCCACTCTGGTGGGCCCCCTCCAGGCCCTCATCGCCCGCCCCGGCCCGCCCCCGATGGCCCCGGCGACGGGCTTCTACCCGTCGGGCCACGCGGCGACGGCGGCGGTCGCGTACGGCCTGTGCGTCCTGCTCCTCCGTTCGCCCCGACTGGCCTACGGCTGCGCCCTGTTGAACGCGGCCGTGGGCCTGGGGCTCGTACGGCAGGGGTATCACTGGCCGGTGGATGTGGTGGGGAGCTGGTGTCTGTCGGTGGTGCTGCTGTACGCGGCGGCGTACGCGACAGGCCGGGCCGGCCGGGGCCCGTGACTACTCCTCCGTGTCCCTCGCCAGTTGGGCCGCCGCCTCGTGCATCGCGAGTTCCAGGAGGGCCGGGTCCGTGAGGGTGCCCGAGCCGTCCGGTGGCACCAGCCAGCGCACGCCGCCCGCGAGCCGGCCGGGATACGGCACCACGATCCACGTGCCGCGGCCCGCCGCGCGCACCCCGGTGCCGAGCCAGCGGGCGGCCGTGCCCGCGGGCACGAAGAAGCCCATGCGGGCGGCGCCGAAGTCCGCGAGCACGGGTCCGGGGCGGTCGATCACCCGGCGCAGCACGTCGAGGGTCGGGTAGCCCAGCTCTCCCGGCAGGATCAGCACGTCCCACCGCTCGCCCGCGGGCAGCAGCGCCACCCCGTGCGGATTGCGTTCCCACTCCCAGCGGCAGGCGTCCGGATTCGGTGCCACGGACACCAGCCACTCGACCGCGGCCTTGTCCCCCGAGCCAGTCATGACGGGGCCTCCTCGTTCACGTCGACGCTGATCGTCACGAACGAGAGGGGGAAGAGGCCCGAGCATTACGCGACTTCGGCCACGTGGAGGTGGCGAATTTCCGGACCGGTGTGCGACCAGGGCGTACGCCGGGTGACCAGAACCGGGCGCACACGTACAGTCCCGAGCCATGGACCACATGGACGAGGACGAGAAGGCGCAGATCCAGGCGGCGATCGACGGGGAGCTGCGGCTGCTCGAACCCGCGGTGCGGGTGCGCGACGAGCTCGTACTGCCGCTGCTCGACCCGGAGTTCTTCGAGTTCGGCGCTTCCGGGCGGCGCTGGGACCGGGAGTCGATCCTGGAGGTGACCGGCGCCGCACCTGCCTCCCCTGCCGCACCCGGCCCTTCGGTCCAGGTCACGGAGATGGTGGGGAAGCTTCTCGCCCCCGGCGTCGTGCACCTCACGTTCCGCACGGACGACGGCGAGCGCCGGGTGAACCGGAGTTCGGTGTGGTGCCGCCACCCGGAGGCCGGGTGGCGGCTGTACTTCCATCAAGGAACGCCGACGTCGCGGTAGCGCTCAGCTGTCGAAGCCGAGCCCCACCGTGTCCATCGCCTTCAGCCACAGGTTGCGCCTGCCGCCGTTGTCGTCGGCGCGGGCCAGCGACCACTTGGTGAGCGCGATGCCGGTGGACGCGAAGGGCTCCGGCGGGAACGGGAGCGGCTTCTTGCGGACCATTTCGAGCTCCGTACGCTCCGTGCGTTCGCCCGAGAGCAGGTCGAGCATCACGTCCGCGCCGAAGCGGGTCGCGCCCACGCCGAGGCCCGTGTACCCGGCGGCGTACGCCACCCGGCCCGCGTGCGCCGTGCCGAAGAACGCGGAGAAGCGGGAGCAGGTGTCGATGGCGCCGCCCCAGGCGTGCGTGAAGCGCAGGCCCTCCAACTGCGGGAAGCACGTGAAGAAGTGGCCCGCCAGCTTCGCGTACGTCTCCGGGCGGTGGTCGTGCTCGGCCCGCACCCGGCCGCCGTACGGGTAGATCGCGTCGTAGCCGCCCCACAGGATCCGGTTGTCGGCGGACAGCCGGAAATAGTGGAACTGGTTCGCGGAGTCGCCGAGGCCCTGGCGGTTCTTCCAGCCGATGGCGGCCAGTTGGTCGGGGCCGAGCGGCTCCGTCATCAGCGCGTAGTCGTAGACCGGGACGGTGTACGAGCGGGTGCGCTTGACCAGCGACGGGAAGACGTTCGTGCCGAGCGCGGCGTGCCGGGCGAAGACCCGGCCGTACGGGGTGCGCACGGCCACTCCTGCGCCGCTGGAGGCGAGTTCCGTGGCCGGCGTGTTCTCGTAGACGCGGACGCCGAGGTCGAGGCAGGCCCGCTTCAGGCCCCACGCGAGCTTCGCCGGGTTCAGCATGGCGACGCCGTGCCGGTCGTACATGGCCCCGAGGAAGGTGGGCGACGCGACCTGTTCGCGGGTCTCGTCCGCGTCGAGGAGTTCGACGCCGTCGGCGAGACCGGCCTCGGTCAACTCCGTGTGGAATTCGCGCAGTTCGGCGATCTGGTGGGGCTGTGTCGCCACGTCCAGTTCGCCGGTGCGCTCGAAGTCGCAGTCGATGGAGTAGCGGGCGACCGCCGCCTCGATGGCGTCGAGGTTGGCGGCGCCGAGCTCCTCCAGCTTCTTGATCTCCTTCGGCCAGCGGGCGAGTCCGTTGGCCGTGCCGTGCGTGAGGGAGGCGGCGCAGAATCCGCCGTTGCGCCCGGAGGCGGCCCAGCCGATCTCGCGGCCCTCGACGAGGACCACGTCACGCCCTGGGTCGCGCTCCTTGGCGAGCAGCGCGGTCCACAGTCCGCTGTAGCCGCCGCCGACGACCAGGAGGTCGCAGCGCTCGTCGCCGGTCAGGGCGGGGCGGGCCTCGGGCCTGCCGGGGTCGTCGAGCCAGTAGGCGACCGGCTTGGCGTCCGCGAGTGAATTCGTCCAGCGATTCATGGCGCGTGCGGCCATGATTCCAACTCCCTCAGAAATTCGAGTGGTTCAGGCAGCCTTGTTCTTGCGCTTGCCGATGGTCATTGCAACCAGCACACACAGTACGGCGACGAGGAACATGGCCGTACCGATGACGTTGATCTGAACGGGCGTTCCGCGCTGCGCCGAACCCCAGACGAACATGGGGAACGTGACGGTCGAGCCCGCGTTGAAGTTCGTGATGATGAAATCGTCGAAGGAAAGGGCGAAGGCGAGCAGCGCGCCCGCCGCGATGCCGGGCGCCGCGATCGGCAGGGTGACCCTGAGGAACGTCTGCGCCGGACCCGCGTACAGGTCCTGCGCGGCCTGCTCCAGGCGCGGGTCCATCGACATCACGCGCGCCTTCACCGCCGTCACCACGAAGCTGAGGCAGAACATGATGTGGGCGATGAGGATCGTCCAGAAGCCCAGCTGGGCGCCCATGTTGAGGAAGAGCGTGAGCAGCGAGGCCGCCATCACGACCTCCGGCATCGCCATCGGCAGGAAGATCAGCGAGTTGATCGCGCCGCGTGCCCTGAAGCGGTAGCGGACGAGCGCGAAGGCGATCATCGTGCCGAGGACCGTCGCGCCGATCGTGGCCCAGAAGGCGATCTGGAGGCTCAGCGAGAGCGAGCCGCACATGTCGGCGACGCCGCACGGGTTCTTCCAGGCGTCCGTCGAGAATTGCCGCCACTCGTAATTGAAGCGGCCCTTCGGTTTGTTGAAGGAGAAGACCGTCACGACAATGTTCGGCAGCAGCAGATAGCCGAGCGTGATCAGGCCCGCTATCACCACGAGATTCTTTCGCAGCCAGCGTGTCAGCGGCATCAGACGAGGTCCTCCGTCCCGGAACGACGGATGTAGAAGGTGACCATGAAGAGAATGGCCGCCATGAGGATGAAGGAGAGCGCCGCCGCCGTCGGATAGTCCAGGATCCGCAGGAACTGCGTCTGGATGACGTTTCCGACCATGCGGGTGTCGGTGGAGCCGAGCAGGTCGGCGTTCACGTAGTCACCGGTCGCGGGGATGAACGTCAGCAGCGTTCCGGAGACCACGCCCGGCATCGACAGCGGGAACGTCACCTTGCGGAAGGTGGTGAACGGGTGCGCGTACAGATCGCCCGCCGCCTCGTGCAGCCGGCCGTCGATCCGTTCGAGGGAGGTGTAGAGCGGCAGGATCATGAACGGCAGGAAGTTGTACGTGAGTCCGCACACCACCGCGAGCGGTGTGGCGAGGACCCGGCTGCCGTCCGTCATGCCGAGCCAGCTCGTCACGTCGAGGACGTGCAGCGAGTTGAGCGCGCCCACGACCGGGCCGCCGTCCGCGAGGATCGTCTTCCACGCGAGCGTACGGATCAGGAAGCTGGTGAAGAACGGGGCGATCACCAGGATCATGATGAGGTTGCGCCAGCGGCCCGCGCGGAACGCGATGAGATACGCGAGCGGGTAGCCGAGCAGCAGGCACAGGATCGTGGCGAGACCCGCGTACAGGACGGAGCGCAGGAACTGCGGCCAGTACTCGGACAGCGCGTCCCAGTACGTCGCGAAGTGCCAGGTGACCTTGAAGCCGTCCTCGAGTGACCCTTGCTGCACGGAGGTCGAGGCCTGGTAGACCATCGGCAGCGCGAAGAAGACGATCAGCCACAGGATGCCGGGCAGCAGCAGCCAGTACGGGACGAGTCGGCCGCGTTTGCGGGGCTTGCGGGGCTCTTGCGTCGGCGTGGGCGCCACCGGGGGCGCGTCGGTGAGTGTCGTGCTCATGCGGCGGCGTCCTCCGAGACCTTGGCCGCGCCCGCGTCGACATCCTGGGCGGCGTCCAGGCCGAAGGAGTGCGCGGGGTTCCAGTGCAGGACGACCTCGGCGCCGGGCGCGAGGCGGCTGTCGCGCTCGATGTTCTGCGCGTAGACCTCGAAGGAGTCGCACAGCGGGCTGTCGATGACGTACTGCGTGGAGACGCCGATGAACGAAGAGTCGGCGATGCGGCCGGTGATGCGGTTGCGGCCCTCGGGGATCTCGCCCGCGTCGTCGGTGTGCGTGAGCGAGATCTTCTCGGGGCGCACGCCGAGGAGCAGCTTGTCGCCGGTCGAGGTGGTGCGCGCGGAGTTGCGGGCGGTGGGCAGGACGAGCTTGCCGCCGCCCGCCTTGAGCGTGAGGTCGTCGTCGGAGCGGCCCGCGATCTCGGCCTCGATGAAGTTCGACGTGCCGAGGAAGTTCGCGACGAACGTCGAGCCCGGGTTCTCGTACAGGTCGGTGGGGGCGCCGAGTTGCTCGACCGTCCCCTGGTTCATCACGGCGACGGTGTCGGCCATCGTCATGGCCTCCTCCTGGTCGTGCGTGACGTGCACGAACGTGATGCCGACCTCGGTCTGGATGCGCTTGAGCTCCAGCTGCATCTGGCGGCGCAGCTTGAGGTCGAGGGCGCCGAGCGGCTCGTCGAGCAGCAGCACCTTGGGGTGGTTGATGAGCGCGCGGGCCACGGCGACGCGCTGCTGCTGGCCGCCGGAGAGCTGCTGCGGCTTCTTGCGGATGTGCTCGCCGAGCTGCACCAGGTCGAGCATGTCCTCGACCTGCTTCTTCACGGACTTGATGCCGCGCCGGCGCAGGCCGAAGGCGACGTTCTCGTAGATGTCGAGGTGCGGGAAGAGCGCGTACGACTGGAAGACCGTGTTCACCGGGCGCTTGTACGGCGGCAGGGACGTCACGTCCTGGTCGCCGAGGTGCACGGTGCCGGTGGTCGGGTCCTCCAGTCCCGCGATCATGCGCAGCGTCGTGGTCTTTCCGCAGCCGGAGGCGCCGAGGAGCGCGAAGAACGAGCCCTGCGGCACGGTGAGGTCGAGCGGCTGGACGGCCGTGAAGCCGTTGTCGTACGTCTTGCTGATCCCGGAGAGACGGACGTCTCCGCCGGTCTCCGACGTCGTAAGGGTCGTCATGGTGAGTCCAAGGAGTCGGTGAGGTCTGGGGGCGAAGGTGACAGGGCGGGGTGCCGGGCCGGTGCCGGGTGGAGATGCCGGGCGGAGGCGCCGGGCAGCGGGTCAGCCGCCGGTGAGCTGGGCGAACTTCTGCTCGAACGCCGTGTCTTCCTTGGCCGTCAGGGAGCGGAAACCGTGCGCCTTTGCCGACATCGCCTTGTCGGGGACGATCAGCGGGTCGTTCGCGAGGCCCTTGTCGAGCTTGGCGAGTTCCGGCTTGACGAGGCCGGTCTCCAGCGGCGAGACGTACTTGATCCCCGCCGCCAGCTCCGCGCCGACCGCCGGCTCGTAGAAGTGGTCCATGAGCTTCTCGGCGTTCGTCTTGTGGCGCGCCTTGTTGGGGACCAGCATGTTGTCGGTCGACGAGATGTAACCGGCCTCCGGGATCGCGAACTTGATGTGCGGGTTGTCCTTCTGGAGCTGCACGACGTCCCCGGCCCAGGCGAGGCAGGCCGCGAGGTCGCCACTGCTCAGGTCGGATATGTAGTCGTTGCCGGTGAAGCGGCGCACCTGCTTGCTGTCGACGGCCTTCTGGACGCGCGCGATCGCCGCGTCGAAGTCGTCGGCCTCGAAGTCGCGCGGGTCCTTGCCCATGTCGATCAGCGTCATGCCGATCGTGTCGCGCATCTCGGAGAGCAGGCCGACCTTGCCCTTGAGCTTCGGGTCGTCGAGCAGCTGCGAGACCGAGGTGATCTCCTTGCCGCCGGTGGCCTTGGTGTTGTACGCGATGACCGTCGCGATGCCCTGCCAGGGGTAGGAGTACGCGCGGCCCGGGTCCCAGTCCGGGTTGCGGAACTGGGTGGCCAGGTTGGTGTACGCGTGCGGCAGGTTGGCCGGGTCGAGCTTCTGCACCCAGCCGTAGCGGATCAGCCGCGCGGCCAGCCAGTCGGTGAGCACGATGAGGTCGCGCCCGGTGTCCTGGCCCGCCGCGAGCTGCGGCTTGATCTTCCCGAAGAACTCGACGTTGTCGTTGATGTCCTCGGTGTACTTGACCTTGATCCCGGTGCGCCCGGTGAAGGCTTCGAGGGACGGGCGGTGCTTCCCGTCCTTGCTCGTGTCGATGTACTCGGGCCAGTTGGAGAAGTTGATGACCTTCTCCTCGGCCGAGTGGTCCTCGGACGAGCCGCCGCCCGAGGACTTGCTCGCCGCGGGAATGCCGCAGCCGGTGAGGGCGCCGAGCCCGCCGACGGCGAGCGCGCCGCCCGCCGAGGCCCGCATCAGGGACCGGCGGGACATGGAAGCTCTTGCCCTGCCGTTCCTGAAGCTGCGGTGCATGGCGGCCAGTTGGGCCGGTGAGAGGCGGTCGGGCTCGTACTGCTCCATGCGCGTGGTTGCCCTTTCGGGAGGGTTGGCGGCCGCTGGTCGGTCGGCCGAGCTGCTATCGGTCCCCGAAGATCGTGCGGTGCCAGTCCTTGCGCACCACCGCGGTGTTGTCGAACATGACGTGCTTGATCTGCGTGTACTCGTCGAAGGAGTACGCGGACATGTCCTTGCCGAAGCCGGACGCCTTGTAGCCGCCGTGCGGCATCTCGCTGAGGATCGGGATGTGGTCGTTCACCCACACACAGCCCGCCTTGATCTCGCGCGTGGCACGGTTCGCGCGGAACACGTTGGTCGACCAGGCGGACGCGGCGAGCCCGTAGGGGGTGTCGTTGGCGAGCCGGATGCCCTCGTCGTCGCTGTCGAACGGCAGCACCACAAGGACGGGGCCGAAGATCTCGGACTGCACGGCCTCGCTGTCCTGCGCGGCGTCGGCGATGAGGGTGGGCCGGTAGTACGCGCCGTCCGCGAGGTCACCGCCGGGGGCCTCGCCACCGGTCACCACGCGCGCGTAGCCGCGCGCACGGTCCACGAAGGCGGCGACGCGGTCGCGCTGGGCGTGCGAGATGAGCGGCCCGAGGTCGGTGCCGTCGGCGAACGGGTCGCCGAGCCTGACGGTCTCCATCAGGGCGGCCGTCTTCTCCACGAAGGCGTCGTAGAGCGGGCGCTGCACGTACGCGCGCGTGGCGGCGGTGCAGTCCTGGCCGGTGTTGATGAGCGAACCGGCGACCGCGCCGTGCACGGCGGCGTCGAGGTCGGCGTCGTCGAACACGACGAACGGTGCCTTGCCGCCCAGCTCCAGGTGGATCCGCTTCACGGTGGCCGTGGCGATCTCGGCGACCCGCTTGCCGACGCCCGTGGAGCCGGTGAAGGAGGTCATGGCGACGTCCGGGTGCCCGACGAGGTGCTCACCGGCGTCGCGGCCCGCGCCGCTGATGACGTTGACGACGCCGTCCGGGAGGCCCGCCTCGGTGGCGGCCTGCGCGAACAGGAGCGAGGTGAACGGGGTCAGCTCGGCGGGCTTGAGGACGATCGTGTTGCCCGCCGCGATCGCCGGAAGCACCTTCCAGGCGGCCATCTGGAGCGGGTAGTTCCACGGCGCGATGGAGCCGACGACACCGATGGGCTCGCGGCGTACGTACGAGGTGTGGTCGGCGCTGTACTCGCCCGCGGACTGCCCCTGCAGATGACGGGCGGCGCCGGCGAAGAAGGCGGCGTTGTCGACCGATCCGGGCACGTCGAACTCGCGGCTCAGCTTGAGCGGCTTGCCGCACTGCAACGACTCGAGCCGGGCGAACTCCTCCGCCTTCTCGTCGAGCACGGCCGCGAACCGGTGCATGGCGTCGGACCGCTCGCCCGGCGTGGCCCCCGCCCAGCCGGGGAAGGCCGCGCGGGCGGCGGCGACGGCGTCGTCCACGTCGGCGGTGCCCGCCAGTTCGTACGTGTAGACCTCCTCGCCCGTGGCCGGGTCGACGACGGCGTGGGTGCGGCCGGACGTTCCCTTGACCAGGCGGCCCGCGACGAAGTTCGCGCCGTCCGCGAAGAGTTCCTGTGCCAGTGCGGCCACGTTCGCGGCCGAGGCGGGGTGATCCGAGGTGGGGTGGTGCATGAGTGCTCGCTCTCGCTTCTCCTGCGTCGGCACCGTCCCGAGGGCCGACGCAGCTCCAGCCGTGGCTCCAGCTCGATTTGAGTGCCGATCCTGACAGAGGACCATCACGCCAACAAGTGATTCCGTTGTTGCCTTTTGGTTACGCGACGGAATCTGTCGACCTGGGAAACGCAGGACGGATTGTCAGTGGTGCGTGTTCACGGGCTCATGCGAGGAAGGCGATCCCGACCCCCACCGCCGAAAGCAGCCCGCCGAGACCGCAGATGAGCCCGGCCAGCGCCTGGCCGCCGTTGGTCGCCGCCCTCTGCCCGGCCCGCCGCCTGCCGAGCACGCCGAAGATCATCGCGAGCGCCCCCGTCACGATCGCGAGCGGCCACACCACGAAGCCGACGGCGGAGACGACCCCGAGGACCAGGGCCGCGAGCCCGAGGCCGTTGCGGGGCGCGGAGGCCGGCACGCCGTAGCCGTACCAGTAGCCCGCGTACGGGAACGGCGTGGGCCCCTCGGGACCGACGGGCGGTGGCGGCACGGGCTCGTCCGGCGCCGCGTACGGATTGGCGTACCCGTACGCCGAGGGCGCGGGCGGCGTGCGCCACGGGTCGGAGTCGGTCATCAGGACAAGTAGGTACCCGCGCTGCGGGCGATCTCACCCGCATACGATGACGTGGACCCCGATCAGCCGATCACCCAAGTTCCTGGGGAGGAAACCGTGAGCCAGAGCCCGAGTCACAGTGACAGTCAGGGCCGGAACCTGGAAGCCTTCATCACCGGGCTGCCGAAGGCGGAACTGCACGTCCACCACGTGGGCTCCGCCTCCCCCAGGATCGTCTCGGCGCTCGCCGCCCGGCACCCCGACTCGAAGGTCCCGGCCGACCCCGAGGCGCTGGCCGAGTTCTTCACGTTCACGGACTTCGCGCACTTCATCCAGGTGTACCTGTCGGTCGTCGACCTGATCCGCACGCCGGAGGACGTCCGCCTCCTCACGTACGAGATCGCCCGCGACATGGCCCGGCAGAACGTGCGGTACGCGGAGCTCACCCTCACCCCCTTCTCCTCCACGCGCCGCGGCATCGACGCCCGCGGCTTCATGGAGGCGATCGAGGACGCGCGCAAGTCGGCGGAGTCCGAGTTCGGCACGGTGCTGCGCTGGTGCTTCGACATCCCCGGCGAGGCGGGCCTGGAGTCGGCCGAGGAGACGGCGCGGCTCGCCACGGACGACGCGCTGCGGCCGGAGGGCCTGGTGTCGTTCGGGCTCGGCGGGCCCGAAGTCGGCGTGCCGCGACCGCAGTTCAAGCCGTACTTCGACCGGGCGCGCGCGGCGGGCCTGCGCTCGGTGCCGCACGCGGGCGAGACGACCGGGCCCGAGACGGTGTGGGACGCGCTGAACCACCTGGGCGCCGAGCGCATCGGCCACGGCACGTCGGCGGCACAGGACCCGAAGCTCCTCGCGCACCTCGCCGAGCACGGCATCCCGCTGGAGGTGTGTCCGACGTCGAACATCGCGACGCGCGCGGTCCGCACCCTCGACGAACACCCGCTCAAGCAGTTCGTGGACGCGGGCGTGACGGTCACCATCAACTCGGACGACCCGCCGATGTTCTCCACGGACCTCAACACCGAGTACGCGGTGGCGG
Organism: Streptomyces fractus; assembly: GCF_049844455.1. NCBI lineage: Bacteria > Bacillati > Actinomycetota > Actinomycetes > Kitasatosporales > Streptomycetaceae > Streptomyces > Streptomyces fractus. Next base: position 3,001,519 of record NZ_JBMYHI010000002.1, read on the forward strand.
CACGCCTCCTCGACCTCGACGAGCGGGGCGTGGCGGAGCTGGCCAAGAACGCGGTGCGGGAGTCGTTCCTCGACGAGGCGGGCAAGGCACGCATCGCCACGGAAATCGACACGTACACGGCGAACTGGCCCCAGTAGAGCCTCGCCGGCGATCGGGGCGCGGGGTCCGGGGCGGAGCCCCGTGAGCGGGCACCGGGTGACGCCCACTCACCCCGACCGAGGCCACAATGGTGGCCATGCGCACCGTGACTGCCGTGGCCCATCGAGGCGACCCCTACCGTGTCCGCGAGAACACCCTCCCGTCCCTGCGCTCCGCGCTGGAACGTGGCGCGGACGCGGTGGAGATCGACGTACGACTGACGCGGGACGCCGTCCCGGTCCTGCTCCACGACTCCACCCTGGACCGCCTCTGGGAGCACGACCGCCCGCTGTCCGCGCTGTCCTGCGACGAGGTGCGCGGGCTGACGTCGGGCGGCGTGCCGACGCTGGCGGACGCCCTGGAGGCGTGCCGTGACGCCCGCGTCATGATCGACCTGCCGGGCGCGGACGCGCGTACGGTGCGCACGGTCGTCGGCGCCGTCCGCGACTGCGGCGCCGAGGAGCGGGTCTACTACTGCGCGGGCGCCGAGACGATGCTCAAGGTCCGCGCCGCGTCGCCCTCCGCCGAGATCGCGCTCACCTGGACCTCCCTGGCCCCACCCCGCCCCGCCCTGCTCGCGGCCCTCACCCCCCGCTGGCTCAACTACCGCTTCCCCCTGGCGACCCGGGACCTGGCGGCCCGCGTCCACCGCGACGGCTACCTCCTCTCGACCTGGACCCCGGACACCAAGCGCTCGATGCGCCGCCTGCTCGACATCGGCGCGGACTCCATCACGACGAACCGTGTGGATGTGTTGGCGGGACTGCGCGAGGTCACCTGAGGCGTCATGACACCGGTCAGGAACGCGGCCCGACCACCCGGCGCGCCACCCCGTGCGACACGGCCGTCGCCACCGCCGCCCAGGCGACCCCCGCCACGACCTCCCGGCCGCGCGTCGGCCGCAGCACCCCGGCGCGGCCCAGCCGTCGCCGCGCCCACACGGCGAACGGCACGACGAGGGTCGGTGAGGTGGCGGCGCCCGGCGTGTAGCCGCGCACGGCGAGGGCCTGGCCGATGTGCACGAGCCCGTGCAACCCGAAGCCGTTGAGCATCGCCTGGTACGTGGCGCTGCGTCCGCCGCTCACCCACCCGGCGACCGCCCCCGCACCGACGATCCCGGCCATGACGCCGACAGCGACGGCGAACTCCCGTTCGTCGGCGCCCTCCATGAGCCGCCACACCCGCTCGGGAACGTCCGGCCACCGCTCGCGCAGCCGCGGCACGTTCGCCCGGACCCAGCGCGGAGCGGTGAGCACCTCTTCGGTGTCGTGCAGCGCCCAGGCCGCGAGGAGCCCCAGGGTCACGGCCGCGCCGACCGCCCCGCCGCCCCCGTCGTCATCGTCCGTCATGGCCCGCACCCTACGGCGCCCGGACCGACGGGATCAGCGCTTCACGGCTTCACGCGGACGGCAGCGGGAACAGCATGCAGGTGCTCGTCGCGTGGGCGAGGACGCGGTCCGTCGCATCGAGCAACTGGGCCTGCGCCAGGGCCGTTTGGCGGCCACTGCTGACCACCGTGCCGACCGCGCGGACCTTCCCCGTGTCCACGGTGATCCGCTTCAGGAACTTCACGGTCAGGTCGAGCGACGTATAGCCCACACCCTGCGGCAGCGTCGACTGCACCGCGCAACCCGCCGCCGAGTCGAGCAGGGTGGCGTAGACGCCGCCGTGCACGCTGCCGATGGGGTTGTAGTGCTGCTCCCCCGGCACGAAGGAGAACACGACCCGGCCCTTCTCCACCTCGTCGAGGTCGAAGCCCACGGTCGCACCCACGGGCGCCCTCGGCAGGCGCCCTTCCTGGAGTTCCCGCAGGAAGTCGAGGCCGGAGCCGCGCCCGATACCGGCCGCCGTGACCGCCGGGTCCTCCCATTCGTACGTACGCGAACGCGTCACGCCCCCTGCTCCTCCCGGTCCACCACACCTGACAATGAAGCCTGACTTTGGATGTCGAAGCTAGACCTGGGCCGCACCCCTGTCAACTGACTGTCAATTACGAAGCGAGCCTCCTACGATGGCTCCATGGAGTGGCTTGAGACGAGCACCGAGAACTGTCCGGTCCAGCTCACGCTCGACGTGGTCGGCGAGAAGTGGACGCTGCTGATCCTTCGGGACGCGAGCAACGGGGTGCGCCGCTTCGACGAGTTCCGCCGCCATATCGGCCTGTCCGAGGCGGTGCTCAGCGACCGGCTACGGAAACTCACCGCGGCCGGCATCCTCAAGGCGACCCCCTACCAGGAACCCGGCAGCCGCGCCCGCAACGAGTACCGCCTCACGCGCAAGGGCTGGGACCTGTGGCCCGTCCTCGTGGCGCTGAAGCAGTGGGGCGAGACGTACGCGGGCGGCGACGCCGACGAGGGCCCGGTCCTCGACATCCGGCACCGCGACTGCGGGAGCCCGGTCCGCGTGACGGCCGCGTGCGAGCGGGGACACGGTGGCCTCGGCCCCTCGCAGGTCACCGCCGAGCCGGGCCCAGCGGCCCGGCCACGCGCGCGTACGTAAACGCATACGCGTACGCATACGCATACGCACGTACGCGTACGCCCTGAGGCTCGCTCACAGCCCCGCTATCTTGTTCCACCGCTTCGAGAACTCGATCCGCTCCGCCGGCTTGATGTCACGCGCGATCGCGAGCCGCGAGCGCATCTTGTCGTCGGGGAAGATCAGCGGGTCCTCGGCGAGCGCGGCGGTGTCCTTGTCCTTGGACGAGGCGAGCACCTCGCGCGCCGCCGGCACCGGGCAGACGTAGTTGACCCAGGCGGCCAGCTCCGCCGCGACCTCCGGCTGGTAGTAGTAGTCGATCAGGCGCTCGGCGTTGGCCTTGTGGTCGGCGAGGTTCGGGATCATCAGGGACTCGGCCCAGAGTTCGGCGCCCTCCTCGGGGACGACGAACTCGATGTGCGGGTTGTCGGCCTGGAGTTGGATGATGTCGCCGCTGTATGCCTGGCAGGCGAGGACGTCCCCGCTGGACAGGTCCTTGATGTAGTCGTTGCCGGTGAAGCGGCGGATGTGCTTCGCCTTGACCAGCTTCTCGACCTGGTCGCAGACCTTGTCGAAGTCGTCGGCGGTCCACTTGGTGATGTCGACGCCGTTGCCCTGCATGAGGAGGGCGAAGGACTCGTCGAGGCCGGACAGGAGGGTGACCCGGCCCGCGAGGTCGTCGGCCCAGAGGTCCGAGACGTGCTTGATCTCGCGGCCCAGCCTGCGCCTGTCGTACGCGATGCCGGTGATGCCGGACTGCCACGGCACGGTGAACTTGCGGCCCGGGTCGAAGTGCGGCGAACGCAGCAGCGGGTCAAGGTACTTGGTGACGTGCGGCTGCCGCGCCCGGTCCATCTCCTGCACCCAGCCGAGGCGTACGAACCGCGAGCACATCCAGTCGGAGATGACGATGAGGTCGCGGTCGGTCTTCTGGTGGTTCATCAGCGACGGACTGATCTTGCCGAAGAACTCGTCGTTGTCGTTGATCTCTTCGGTGTACTTGACCTGGATCCCGGTCTGCTTCTCGAACGCGTCGAGGGTGGGCCGCTTCGACGGGTTGTGGTCGTCGACGTCGATGTAGAGCGGCCAGTTGGCCCAGGTGAGCTTCTTGTCGGACGACAGATCCTGGGCGGCGGCGCGCTCACCGGGTCCGACGTACGCGGCGGGCACCCCGCAACCGGTGGCGAGGCCGCCGACCGTCGCGGCCGCGGCACCACCGCCCAGGGCGCGCAGCAGGGAACGACGGGTGACCTTGGAAGATATCGGGTTCGCTCGCACGAACTCAGCTTTTCTTCCGGCGACTTGGCCCCACAATGGACGCTGCGTCGAGCGCCGCGGTCCGGGGCCGACACCTTGTCGATCCCCGCTCACCCCGCCGCGTCCGCGACGGCTCGCAGATACCGGCCGGTCACCCACTTCTGCACGCCCCGCGCCACGGGCCCGCCGAGCCGCGTGTACCAGCGCCCCGGCCGCGAGAACGCCCGGATCCGGAACCACACGGCCCCGCCCGCCGCCCGCTCGACGAGGAACGCCTCCTCGCCGCGCTCCGGATGCCCCGGCAGCGTCCCGTAGGCGAATCCGACGCGCGACGGCTCGCGCACGACCCGGACCACCCGGCAGGGAATGCGCAGGAGCAGCGCCCGCAGCACCACATCGGCGCCCTCGCGGACGTCGTCGTCCGGCGTCACCCGGAGCCCGGCCCCGCGCTGCGCGCCCCACGAAAGAACCGCCGCGCCGGCCCGCTCGAAGCATTCCTGCCCCGAGCCGATCCGGACACGGCGGTCCAAGTGGGCGTACCCCGGCGGCAGTTCACCCGCCGCCAGGGTCGCGCCGACCTCTCCGTAAGTGAGGCTCACGCGTCCAGCGACGTCATCACGTGCTTGATCCGCGTGTAGTCGTCGAAGCCGTACGCCGACAGGTCCTTGCCGTAGCCCGACTTCTTGAAGCCGCCGTGCGGCATCTCGGCGACGAGCGGGATGTGGGTGTTGATCCACACACAGCCGAAGTCGAGGACCTTGGACATCCGCATCGCGCGGCCGTGGTCCTTCGTCCAGACCGAGGAGGCCAGCGCGTACTCGACGCCGTTGGCGTACGACACCGCCTGCTCCTCGTCCGTGAAGGACTGGACGGTGATGACGGGGCCGAAGACCTCGTTCTGGATGATCTCGTCGTCCTGCTTGAGGCCCGAGACGACGGTCGGGGCGTAGAAGTAGCCCTTCTCGCCGACGCGGTGGCCGCCGGCCTCGACCTTGGCGTGCGCCGGGAGCCGCTCGATGAAGCCGGTGACCTGCTTCAGCTGGTTGGCATTGTTCAGCGGGCCGTACAGGACGTCCTCGTCGTCGGCCGCGCCGGTCTTCGTCTCGGCGGCGATCTTGGCGAGCGCGGTGACGAACTCGTCGTGCACCGACTCGTGGACGAGCACGCGCGTGGCGGCCGTACAGTCCTGGCCGGCGTTGAAGTACCCGGCCTCGGCGATGCCCTCGGCGGCCTTCTGGAGATCGGCGTCGTCGAAGACGACGACCGGGGCCTTGCCGCCCAGCTCCAGGTGGACCCGCTTGAGGTCCTTGGCCGCGGACTCGGCGACCTGCATGCCGGCGCGCACGGAACCGGTGATGGAGGCCATCGCGGGGGTCTTGTGCTCGACCATCGTGCGACCGGTGTCGCGGTCGCCGCACACCACGTTGAAGACGCCCTTGGGCACGATCGAGCCGATGATCTCGGCCATCAGGACCGTGGAGGCCGGGGTGGTGTCGGACGGCTTGAGGACGACCGTGTTGCCCGCGGCGAGCGCCGGGGCGAACTTCCAGACGCCCATCATCATCGGGTAGTTCCACGGCGCGACCTGCGCGCAGACGCCGATCGGCTCGCGGCGCACGAAGGACGTCAGGCCCTCCATGTACTCGCCGCCGGAGCGGCCCTCGAGCATGCGCGCGGCGCCCGCGAAGAAGCGGATCTGGTCGAGCATCATCGGGATCTCTTCGCTGCGGGTGAGACCGAGCGGCTTGCCGCAGTTCTCCGACTCGATGGCGATGAGGTCCTCGGCGCGCTCCTCGAACGCGTCCGCGATCTTCAGGAGGTACTTCTGGCGCTCACCCGGGACCAGGTCGCGCCAGGCCGGGAACGCCGCCTCGGCGGCGGCCATCGCGGCGTCCACGTCGGCCTGCCCGGACAGCGGCGCGGTCGCGTACGCCTCGCCCGTGGCGGGGTTGACCACCTCGGTGGTCCGTCCGTCGACGGCGTCCCGGAACTCACCGTCGATGTAATTGCGCAGACGACGCAGCTCACTGGTGCTCACTGCCGGCCCTCCTGACTGTTCGCTGTCCAAAGATTGAGACGCCCACCCTAGACCGAGGACCGACGTTTTCGACACCCCCCACCCCTGTTGAACTACGGAATTAGTGAGGTTGAAGGTCGTAGACAACGAATTTCATCGATCCGGGCTTGCGAAACCGACGAGTCCTCGTGCACAGTGAGGCCGTGGCCAGTCGCAGCGCAGACCCCAAGGGACCCAGTTCGAGGAACGGCAGCAATCCGCCGCTCGACTCCGTCTCCCTCGCCATCATCGAACAGCTCCAGGAGGACGGCAGGCGTCCGTACGCCGCCATCGGCAAGGCCGTCGGCCTCTCCGAGGCGGCCGTGCGCCAGCGCGTCCAGAAGCTGCTCGATCAGGGCGTGATGCAGATCGTCGCCGTCACCGACCCGCTCACCGTGGGTTTCCGACGGCAGGCGATGGTCGGCATCAACGTCGAGGGCGACCTGGATCCCGTGGCGGACGCGCTCACCGACATGCCGGAGTGCGAGTACGTCGTGATGACCGCGGGCTCGTTCGACCTGATGGTGGAGATCGTCTGCGAGGACGACGACCACCTTCTGGAGGTCATCAACCGACGCATCCGGGCCCTCCCCGGAGTGCGCTCCACCGAGAGCTTCGTCTACCTGAAGCTCAAGAAGCAGACCTACATGTGGGGAACCCGATAGCCGTGAGCAAGGACCTCAGCCGAACCGCGTACGACCACCTGTGGATGCACTTCACCCGCATGTCGTCGTACGAGAACGCGCCCGTTCCCACCATCGTGCGTGGCGAGGGCACCTACATCTACGACGACAAGGGCCAGAAGTACCTGGACGGCCTCTCCGGCCTGTTCGTGGTCCAGGCCGGTCACGGCCGCCGCGAGCTCGCCGAGGTCGCCGCCAAGCAGGCGTCCGAGCTGGCGTTCTTCCCGATCTGGTCGTACGCCCACCCCAAGGCCGTGGAGCTGGCCGAGCGCCTGGCCCACTACGCTCCGGGCGACCTCAACAAGGTCTTCTTCACCACCGGTGGCGGCGAGGCCGTCGAGACCGCGTGGAAGCTGGCGAAGCAGTACCACAAGCTCAACGGCAACCACACGAAGTACAAGGTCATCTCCCGCGCGGTCGCCTACCACGGCACCCCGCAGGGCGCCCTGTCCATCACCGGCCTGCCCGCCCTCAAGGCCCCCTTCGAGCCGCTCGTCCCGGGCGCGCACAAGGTGCCGAACACGAACATCTACCGCGCCCCGATCCACGGCGACGACCCCGAGGCCTTCGGCCGCTGGGCCGCCGACCAGATCGAGCAGGAGATCCTGTTCGAGGGCGCGGAGACGGTCGCGGCCGTCTTCCTGGAGCCGGTGCAGAACGCCGGCGGCTGCTTCCCGCCGCCCCCCGGCTACTTCCAGCGCGTGCGCGAGATCTGCGACAAGTACGACGTGCTGCTCGTCTCCGACGAGGTCATCTGCGCCTTCGGCCGCCTCGGCACGATGTTCGCCTGTGACAAGTTCGGCTACGTCCCGGACATCATCACCTGCGCCAAGGGCATGACGTCCGGCTACTCCCCGATCGGTGCGGCCATCGTCTCCGACCGGATCGCCGAGCCGTTCTACAAGGGCGACAACACGTTCCTGCACGGCTACACGTTCGGTGGCCACCCGGTCTCCGCCGCCGTCGGCCTCGCGAACCTGGACATCTTCGAGCGCGAGGGCCTCAACCAGCACGTGCTGGACAACGAGGCGAACTTCCTCAACACGCTGCAGAAGCTGAACGACCTGCCGATCGTCGGCGACGTCCGCGGCAACGGCTTCTTCTACGGCATCGAGCTCGTCAAGGACAAGGCCACCAAGGAGACCTTCACGGACGAGGAGTCGGAGCGCGTGCTCTACGGCTTCGTCTCCAAGAAGCTCTTCGAGTACGGCCTGTACTGCCGCGCCGACGACCGTGGCGACCCGGTCATCCAGCTCTCCCCGCCGCTGGTCTCCGACCAGTCAACCTTCGACGAGATCGAGGGGATCATCCGCCAGGTCCTCACGGAGGCCTGGTCGAAGATCTGATCAAGGTCTGAGCCAGAGGTGGCCACGGACCGCCAACTGGCTTGACGCACGGCCCGGTTGCACCCATCCGAGTGAGATGGGAGGCAACCGGGCCGTGCCCTTCTCCGGCCCGCGCCCGCGCGTCCATACGGTGCCCAGTGACCGATCGGCCCCGCCTTCGTTCCCCCGTTAGGGGGAAGGCAACTGATCAGAACCGAGGTGTACGTCATGGTGGCCCCGCCGGACAACGACGTGCTGTGGGCGCGTGCCCTGCACTACGCACACAGCGGATCGGACAGCGGCTCCCCCGCGCTCACCGGCGTCTCGCTCGGCGTCCGCGAGGGCGAGATCCTCGCCGTCACCGGGCCCCGCGGCAGCGGCAAGACGACACTGCTGCGCTGCCTGTCCGGTCAGCTCCTGCCGCAGCAGGGCGAGGTGTGGTTCAACAGCACGCCCGTGCACACCATGGGCCCCCTGGTGCGCGAGCGGCTGCGCCGCGACCGGTTCGGCTGGATCGACCCCGAGCCGGTCCTCGTGCCCGAGCTGAACGTGTGGGAGAACACCGCCCTCCCGCTGATGCTGCGCGGCACCCCCCGGCGCCCCGCCAAGACCGCCGCCCACGAGTGGCTCGACCGGCTCGACGTGGGCCGCCTCGCCCGCAAGCGCCCGCACGCCCTGTCCGTCGCCGAGCGCCAGCGCGTGGCCATCGCCCGCGCCCTCGCGCACGCCCCGCACGTGGTGTTCGCCGACGAGCCGACCGCGACCCTGCACCGCGCCGACAGCGCCCACATCCTGCGCACCCTCACCGCCGCCGCCCGCTCGCACGCCATCACGGTCGTCCTCGCCACCCACGACTCCGCGGTGGGCGCGCTCGCCGACCGCACGGAGTCGCTGCTCGACGGGCGCCGCGTGCACACCGTGCCGCTCCCGGAGAAGGCTCCCGAAGGGGAAGGCCGGGCCGCGTGCTCGCTCTCCGTCTAGCGCGCGGCGCGCACCCGCTGGTCCAGTTGCGCAGACTCCTGGTCGCCGCCGCCTCGGCCGGCACCGGCTTCCTGCTCCTGTGCACGCTCGGCCACGCCCTCGCCCACCCCTCCGCGACGGCCAACTCCCTTCTGCGCCTCGCCTGGTGCGCGCTGCCGATCGCCGCGACGGTGTACTTCGCGGTCGCCGTGGCCCGCTCCGACCCCGGCACGCAGCCGCGCGCGGGCCTGTCCGCCGTGGGCCTCGGCCCGGCCCGCCTCACCCTGCTCGCCGCGATCTCCACGGCGATCGCCTGCACGCTCGGCTCGATGCTGGCGCTGCTGTTCTTCCTGCACCTGCGCGGCGACCTCACGGGCCTCCCGTTCGACGGCGCGGCCCGCGGACTGCTCGCCGCCGACCGGCCCCTTCCGCTCGCCGCCGTGCTCACCCTGCTGACCTGGGTGCCGCTCGCGGCGTCCGCGGCCAGCGCCCTCGCGCTGCGCCCGCGGCTCGCCCGCCCGGCCAAGGACGCCGGGGAACCGCAGGAACCGGCGGCCGCTCCGGCCGGACTCCCGTGGGGCTTCGCGGTGCTCGCCGCCGGCCTCGCCGTGGAGACGTACGCGGCGAGCGCGCGCGGCGCCGCGGGCTCCCGGCTGCCCGGCGGCCTCACCGGCAGCCCCACCGGCGTGCTCGTCGGGTGGACGCTGACCGCGCTCGGCCTGGCGCTCGCCGGTCCCGGGCTCACGTATCTGTGCGGGCGCGCGCTGCAATCCGTACGCCCCTCGGCGGTGCGGCTGCTCGCGGGCCGGGTGCTGCAGGAGGAGGCGCGGCGCGTCGGCCGCCCGCTCGGCGTGGTCTGCGCGGTGGCGTCGGGCATGTACGCGGCGGGCGTCGTGTACGGGGAGCGCGCGGGGGCGGCGTCCGGCGTCGGCCCGCTGGCGACGCTCGGCGCGGTGCTCGTCGTCGGCTGCGCCGTGGCGACGCTGGTGACCGCGTCCTTCGAGGCCCGCCAGGCGCGGCGGCACACGACGGAGGCGCTGCTGCGGATCGGTGCCCCCGCCACGGCGCTGCGCGGGGCCGTGGCGCTCAGGGCCTGCGCCCTGCTGGCCGTGTTCGGGCCGCTGACCTGGCTCGTCGCGGAACTTTCGGCGGCTCCGCTGACGCCGCGATGAGTTTCGCCGACACCGGCCGTCTACCTGTTCGTACGCACCACACCACTTCATTTCACCGAGAAGGCGACGGACACATCATGAGCGAGTACCAGCAGATGATCTTCGTGAACCTGGCCGTGAACGACGTGGCGGCGTCCACCAAGTTCTTCACGGAGCTGGGGTACGAGCGCAACGCCCAGTTCTCGGACGACTCCACCAGCTCCATGGTGATCAGCGAGCACATCGTGGTCATGCTCCTCGCGAAGCCGAAGTACGCGGAGTTCACGAAGAAGACGATCATCGATTCCAAGACCGGCAGCGAGACGCTGCTGGCCCTGAGCGCCGAGAGCCGCGCGGCGGTCGACGAGCTCGTCGACCGGGCGATCGCCGCGGGTGGCGCCGAGACCGGCGAGAAGCAGGACCACGGCTTCATGTACGGGCGGTCCTTCGACGACCCCGACGGGCACACCTTCGAGGTCGTATGGATGGACCCGTCGGTCGTCGAGGGCTGAGCAACCGCCGCGCGGCCGGCCCTGCTTAGCATGGGCGGGTGCAGTCGACTCCAGCGAACTCATCCGAACCGGCCGTGCCCGGCACCACTTCCGACCGCGAGATCGAGACGCTCGCGGAGTTCGACGAGGTGGTGGCCGCGCACGGCACGCTCGCCGGGCACCGCGTGCAGGCCGTCGACCTGACGGACCGTACGACGCGGCTCCTCGCGGCCGATGTCGAGGGCGCCATATTCCTCGGCTGCCCGATGGACGAGCGGGCCGCGGCCGAGGTCAGGGCGCGCGGCGCGCTGGTCTTCCCGCCGGTCCCCGGCCTCCCCTTCGACCCGTACCGCGGCCGCCTCTACACACCCGGCGAGCTCTTCGACGGCCTGTCCTCGGAGGGCGGCTACGCGGCCACTCCCGACGCCCGCGCGTACGAGTGGTTCCAGCGCACCAAGACCGACGGCGACGTGTTCGCGTCGATGCTGCGCGCCGTGCACGACGACTCCGTGTCCGACGCGCTCGACGAACTCCTCGTCGGTGCGCGGGTGGTGGGCGTCATGGGCGGTCACGCGATGGCGCGCGGCACGGACGCGTACGCGGGCGCGGCCCGGCTCGGCCGGACGCTGGCCCGCGCGGGGTTCACGGTGGCGACGGGCGGCGGTCCCGGCGCGATGGAGGCCGCGAACCTGGGCGCGTACGCGGCGCCGTTCGCCGACACCATGCTCGACGACGCGCTCCAACTCCTCGCCAAGTCACCGTCGTTCACCCCGTCGATCACCGACTGGGCGGAAGCGGCCTTCGCCGTGCGGGAGCGCTGGCCGGGCGGCGGCCCTTCCGTGGGTATCCCCACCTGGTTCTACGGGCACGAGCCGCCGAACGCGTTCGCCGAGCACATCGCCAAGTACTTCGCCAACGCCACCCGCGAGGACGGCCTGCTGGCCCGCTCCAACGCGGGAGTCATCTTCCTGCCGGGCGCGGCGGGCACCGTCCAGGAGATCTTCGACAACGCGACGCCCAACTACTACGAGTCGCGCGGCGAACCGACGCCGATGGTCCTGGTCGACCGCGCCCACTGGACCGAACGCCTTCCCACCTGGCCACTGCTCCAGGCGCTCGCCCGCGAGCGGTCCATGGAGGACCGGATCGCCCTGGTCGACACGGTCGAGGAGGCGGGCGCGGCGATCGAGCGGCTCGGCTAGCACCTTGGGTCAAGCGGGGGTCAAGAGTGGCCGGTGAGGCGCTTCGCGTATTGACCGTGCGTCACGGTCACCGATAAACCAGCGGTGACCGTGGGGGTGTTGAGCTTCGAGGTGCGTTCGCGCCGCGCCACACCCCTCTCTCCCAGTACATGTGAAGGACAGCTGTGTCCGTAGCCCCCCGCATATCTCAGCGCATCTCCTCCAGAGCGGCCCGCTACGCCGGCGTGGCCGCCGCCGCGACGGCCCTGACGCTCGGCGTCGCAGGCACCGCATCGGCGTGCGACATCAGCGAGTTCACCGCCAAGGCCGGCTGCGACGGCCAGCACGGCGTCATCTCCGTCACCGACGTGGACACCTCCGGCACCCCGGCGACCGTCACCGTCTTCCGCACGTCCGGCGGCTCCGAGCAGCAGATCGGCTCGCAGGTCGTGAAGGGCGCGAAGGAGGGTGCCACGATCACCTTCAAGGAGGACTGGAAGCCGGGCGCGACCTACCGCGTCCACGTGAAGACCGACCGTTTCAACGTCGACAAGGACATCCCCGGCGGCGTCACCGCCCCGGCCACGGCGTGCGCCACCGAGAAGCCGTCGACGCCTCCGACGTCGGCCGCGCCCAGCACCTCGGCCCCGGCCGCGAAGCCGACCCCGTCGGCCCCCGAGACGAGTGCCGCCGCGGCTCCGGCCCCGAGCAACTCGGCCTCCCCGGCCGGTGATTCGAACCTCGCCGAGACCGGCGCGAGCAGCAACACCCCGATGATCGCCGGTATCGCGGCCCTGCTGGTCGTCGCGGGCGGCGGCGTGGTCTTCGCGCTCCGCCGCAAGGGCGCGGCGCAGAAGTAGGCCTGGCGCGGGCGTCGTTCGGCGACTCGGCTCAGCCGGTGAGCCGTCCGGCGCCCGCCCCCAGCACCACGATGTCCGCCGCGTCGAAGGCGACCCCGACCTCGTCCCCCGGTTCCGGCGCCTCCCGCAGCGCGCAGGCCGCTTCCAGGCGGGGCGCGTCCCCCGGTTGCAGGTGCAGCGCTACGTGCGTACCGCGGAAGGTGCGTGCGGTGACGGCGCAGGTCAGCTGGGCCTCGGCGGCAGGGACGAGGCGTACGCCCGCCGGCCGCACGAGAAGCCGGCGCTCCCCCTGCTCCGACCCCTCCGGCACCGGAACCTTGCCCCAGGGCGTGTCCGCGACCGCCCCGGTCACCGTCGCCCCCACCACGTTGTCGAACCCGAGGAACCGCGCCACGAACTCGTCCGCCGGCCGCCGCCACACCTCAAGAGGCGTCCCGGTCTGGGCGATCCGCCCGTCGCGCATCACCACGACCCGGTCGGCGAGCGCGAACGCCTCGCCCTGGTCGTGCGTGACGGCGAGCACGGTCGTCCCCAACTCGCCGAAGAGTTCCCGCAGTTCGACGACGAGCCGCTCACGCAGCGAACGGTCGAGCTGCCCGAGCGGCTCGTCCAGCATCAGCAACCGAGGCCGCGGCGCGAGCGCCCGGGCGAGCGCGACCCGCTGCTGCTCCCCACCGGACAGCGCGGAGACCGCCCGCCGCTCGGCGCCGGGCAGCCCGACGAGCCCCAGCAACTCCCGTACGCGCTCCGCCTGTTCACCCTTGCCGACGCCGTGCATCCGCAGCCCGAAGGCGACGTTCTGCCCCACGTCGCGCTGCGGGAACAGCTGGTGGTCCTGGAACATCAGGCCGACGCCCCGCTTGTGCGCGGGCACCCCCGCCTGGTCGGCGCCGCCGAGCAACACCCGCCCGCCGTCCAGGGGTTGCAGCCCGGCGATGGCCCGCAGCAGCGTCGACTTGCCGCTGCCGCTCGGCCCGAGCACGCACACGATCTCGTGCTCGGCCACCTCAAGGCCCACGTCGTCGAGCACGGCGCGCCCACCGAACCGTACGGTCGCGTCGTCCAACTCCAGCAGCGACATCAGAACTCCCCGGTCGAGGCCTTGGCGGGCCGAATCCGTTCAAGGGCGAGCAGCGAGGCCGCGCAGACGACCATCAGCACGGTCGAGAGCGCCATCGCCTGCCCGTAGTTGAGGTCACCGGCCCGCCCGAGCAGGCGGGCCACGGCGACCGGCAGCGTCGGATTGTCGGGCCGCGCGATGAACACGGTCGCCCCGAACTCGCCGAGCGACACGGCGAACGCGAACCCGGCCGCCACCAGCAGCGCCCGCCGCACCATCGGCAGGTCGACCTCCCGCCAGGCCCGCAACGGCGAGGCCCCGAGCACGGCGGCGGCCTCCCGGAGCCGCCCGTCGACGGCCCGCAGCACCGGCAGCATCGTCCGCACCACGAACGGCACCCCGACGAGCGCCTGCGCGAGCGGCACCAGGATCCACGTGGACCGCAGGTCGAGTGGCGGCTCGTCGAGCGTGATCAGGAAGCCGAATCCGACGGTCACCGCCGACACCCCCAGCGGCAGCATCAACAACGCGTCGAACCCGCGCACGAGCCGCCCGCCCCGCCGGGTGAGCGCCGCGGCGGCGAGCCCGCCGATCACCACGGCGATGGCCGTGGCGGCGAGCGCGTACTCCAGCGAATTCCAGATCGCGTCGATCGGCGGCACCAGGAAAGTCCCGCCGTCCGCCGAGGTCAGCGCCCGGTAGTACCCGAACCCGTACCCACCCGGAGCGTCGAGCGAGCGCTCGACGAGCACCCCGAGCGGCAGCACGATCAGCAGGGCGACGGACACCAGCACACCGCCGAGGAGCGCCCACTGCCCGGTCCCGCGCGGCCTGCGCGCCGTGTGCGCGGCGTCGACGAGCCGCAGCGCGCTCTCCCGCCGCCGCACGGTCCACGCGTGCACACCGAGGATCAGCCCGACGGCGACGAACTGCACGATGGTCAGCACGGCAGCGGTCGACAGATCGAAGATCTGGGCGGTCTGCCGATAGATCTCGACCTCGAGCGTCGAGAACCCGGGCCCGCCCAGGATCTGCACGACACCGAACGACGTGAACGTGAAGAGAAAGACCATGAGCGCGGCAGCCGCGACAGCGGGCCCCAGCGCCGGCAGCGTCACCTTCCGCCACGCCGCGAACCGCGAGGCGCCGAGCATCCGCGCGGCCTCCTCCTGCCGCGGATCGAGCTGCGCCCAGAGCCCACCGACAGTGCGTACGACGACGGCGTAATTGAAGAAGACATGCGCCAGCAGAATCGCCCACACCGTCGTGTCGAGCCGGACGCCCCACAGCTCGTCGAGCAGCCCGCCGTGCCCGACGAGCGCGAGGAACGCGGTGCCCACGACGACGGTCGGCAGCACGAACGGCACGGTGACGACCGCCCGCAGCACCTGCTTCCCGGGAAACTCGAACCGCGCGAAGACGTACGCCCCCGGCAGCGCGATCAGCAGCGTCAGCACGGTGGACGCGACCGCCTGCCACACCGTGAACCACAGGACGTGCCGGATGTCGGACTGCCCCAGGACGTCGAGCATCCGCCCGAACTGCCAGGCACCGTCGACGTGCAGCCCGCGCTCGACGATCGCGACGACCGGGTAGGCGAAGAACAGCCCGAAGAACACGACGGGCAGGGCCATCAGCCCGAGCCGCGCCGCGTTCCCGGTCCGTATCGCCGGCCTGGCTACTTCAGTACGAGCGACGTCCACGACTTCACCCAGTCATCCCGGTTGTCCGCGATCCTGCGCGGGCTCATGGTCTCGGGATCGTCGACCTTGACCGCGTACTTGCTGTAGTCGGCGGGCACACCGGCGTTCTTCGTCACGGGGTCGACGAACATATTGAGCGGCATGTCCTCCTGGAACTTCTTGGAGACCAGGAAGTCGAGCAGCGCCTTGCCGCCCTTCTCGTTCTTCGCGCCGTTGAGCAGCCCCGCGAACTCGATCTGCTGGAAGCAGGTCCCCTTGGCGACCCCGACCGGCGAGGTCTTCGGCTGCGGGTCGGCGAAGACGGCCTCGGCGGGCGGCGAGGACGCGTACGACACGACGAGCGGCCGGTCACCGCCGGCCTTCTTCCCGCCGGAACTCCCGCTGAACTCCTCGTTGTACGCCTGGTCCCAGCCGTCGACGACCTTGAGCCCGTTGGCCTTCAGCTTCTTCCAGTACGGCTGCCAGCCGTCGTCGCCGTACTTCGCGGCGGTCCCGAGCAGAAAACCGAGACCGGGCGAGGACGTGGACGCGTTCTCCGTGACGAGCAGGTTCTTGTAGGCGGGCTTGGTGAGGTCGGCGAAGGACGACGGGGGCGCGAGATCGTGCTTCTTGAAGTACGCCTTGTCGTAATTGACGCAGAGCGACCCGGTGTCGATGGGGGTCACCCGGTTCTTCGCCTTGTCGAGCTGATACCGCCCCTTCACCTCGTCCAGGCCCTTGGGCTTGTACGAGGAGAAGATCCCGTCGTCGAGCGCACGCGAGAGCAGGGTGTTGTCGACGCCGAAGAAGACGTCGCCCTGCGGATTGTCCTTGGACAGGATCGCCTTGTTGACGGCCTCGCCGGCGTCGCCGTCCTTGAGGACCCTGACCTTGTAGCCGGAGCTCTTCTCGAAGTCGGCCAGTACGTTCTTCGAAACCGCCCACGAGTCATGGCTGACGAGGGTGACGGTCTTGGAGTCGCCGCTCCCGGCCCCGGAGCCGCCCGACGACCCGCACGCGGACAGCGTGACCAGACCGAGGCCGACGGCCACGGCCACGTAGATCTTCTTGCTCACTTCGATTCCTCCTGGGGTGACCAGGAGAAGACGCGGCCCTGCCCGGAGTCTTCGCTACTCGCGAGGCTCCGGGCAGGGCGCAACAGCTTGAGTGGTGACCGAACTTCCTACCCAGAATGACCTGGGCAAGGTTCAGAGGGTCTGCGGTCGATACCGCACTCTCAGCGCTGTGGCGCTCCCCTGTCGGAATATGAAGATGTATGACGCCTGCCAGGCTACCGCTCGGTGGCCGCCAGCTGTCCACAGGCTCCGTCGATCTCCTGGCCACGGGTGTCCCGGATGGTCACCGGAACGCCGTGCGCGGCGATGGCGTCGACGAAGGCCTTCTCGTCCTCGGGCCGCGAGGCGGTCCACTTCGACCCCGGGGTCGGATTGAGCGGAATCAGATTCACATGCACCGGCTTCCCCTTGAGCATCCGCCCGAGCCGGTCACCACGCCACGCCTGGTCGTTGATGTCCCGGATCAGCGCGTACTCGATCGAGAGCCGACGCCCGGACTTCGCGGCGTACTCGAACCCGGAGTCGAGCACCTCCCGCACGTTCCACCGCGTATTGACGGGTACGAGGGTGTCACGCAGCTCGTCGTCGGGCGCGTGCAGCGAGATCGCGAGCCGGCACTTGAGGCCCTCGTCGGTGAACCGGTTGATGGCGGGCACGAGCCCGACCGTCGACACGGTGATGCCGCGCTGACTGAGCCCGAGCCCGTCCGGCTCCGGGTCGGTGAGCGCGCGGATGGCCTGGATGACCCTCTTGTAGTTGGCGAGCGGCTCGCCCATGCCCATGAACACGATGTTGCTGAGCCGCGCGGGTCCCCCGGGAATCTCCCCGTCCCTGAGAGCCCGCATCCCGTCGACGATCTGATGCACGATCTCACCGGTCGACAGATTCCGGTCGAGCCCGGCCTGCCCGGTGGCACAGAACGGGCAGTTCATCCCGCACCCGGCCTGCGACGAGATGCACATCGTCACGCGGTCCGGGTACCGCATGAGCACGCTCTCCACGAGCGTCCCGTCGAACAGCTTCCACAGCGTCTTGCGCGTGGTGTCCTGGTCGGTCGACAGATGCCGCACGACGGTCATCAGCTCCGGCAGCAACGCCTCCCGCAGCTTCTCCCGCGACCCCGCGGGGATGTCGGTCCACTCCGCGGGATCGTGCGCGAACCGCGCGAAGTAGTGCTGCGAGAGCTGCTTCGCGCGAAACGGCTTCTCACCGATCGCGGCAACGGCTTCCTTCCGCTCAGCAGGCGAAAGATCAGCAAGGTGCCGCGGCGGCTTCTTGGCCCCGCGGGGGGCGACAAACGTCAGTTCTCCGGGCTTAGGCATAGCGTTACCAGTGTCGCAGATCTACGAGGGTGACCTGCGCCCCCGCGCGATCAGGGGCCCGACGGGGTGCGGATGGCCGCGATGTCGAACTGGAGGCGGACCTTTTCGCTGACCATGTTGCCGCCCTGGGCCAGGCGGGCGTTGTACGTGAGGCCCCAGTCGGTGCGGTTGATGGTGGTGGTGCCGTCGAAGCCGACGCGTTCGTCGCCGAAGGCGTCCGTGACGAAGCCGATGTAGGTGAGTTCGAGGACGACGGGGCGGGCGACGTCCTTGATGGTGAGGTCGCCGTGCATCCGGTAGACATCGTCGCCCGCCAGTTCCACGGCAGTGCTCTTGAAGGTCATCCGCGGGTACTGGGAGGCGTTCAGGAAGTCACGGCCCACCACGTGGGCGTCCCGCTGCTCGACACCGGTGTCGATGCTCGCCGTGGCGAGGACGAGCTCGGCGGAGGAGCGGGACGGGTCGTCGCCGTCGAAGTAGAGGCGACTCTGGTACTCCGTGAAGGCGCCACGCACGGTCGTCACCATGGCGTGCCGAACGGAGAACCCGATCCTGCTGTGCGCGGGGTCGACCATCCACGTGCCGGTGAGCGCCGACATCGAGGGATCGTGGCCGGGCGGGTCGGGCAGTACTGCGGTGCCGGCGGCCCCCGGAGCAGCGGATCCCTCTGCGCGCCGGGATGAGAAGCTGCGACCGAAAATGTTCATGAGGCATGTTGTTACTTCAGCGTAAAGAACACACGCAAGCCCCCCTCAACGAACCCGCCCACCTTCGCGGACAGGTCTTCACAAGTCCCGCCAGGGGACATACGAAGAGCCCCCGTCCGGTTACGGACGGGGGCTCTTCGTATGTGCGTTCTTCAGGAACCGACGAACAGCACCAGGAGCAGCCATACGACCGGGGCCGTCGGCAGCAGGGAGTCGAGCCGGTCCATGATCCCGCCGTGACCCGGCAGCAACGTCCCCATGTCCTTGATCCCGAGGTCCCGCTTGATCATGGACTCGCCGAGGTCGCCGAGGGTCGCGCTGGCCGCGACGAGCGCGCCCATGACGAGGCCCTGCCACCACGTGCCGTCGTCCACCAGGAACTGCATGCACAGCACGCCCGCCACCATGGCGAACGACACGGCGCCCAGCAGGCCCTCGCGGGTCTTGCCGGGGCTGATGCGCGGCGCGAGCTTGTGCTTGCCGAAGCGCCAGCCGACCGCGTACGCCCCGGTGTCGCTGACGACCGTCAGGATGAGGAACGTGAGCACCCGCCACGCCCCGTCGTCCGCGGTGAGCATCATCGCCACGAAGGTCGCGAGGAACGGTACGTAGAAGGCCGCGAAGACCCCCGCCGTGACGTCCTTCAGGTAACCCTCGGGCGGCTCCGTCATCCGCCACACGAGGACCGCGAGCGCGGTCAGCGCCATCGCCACCCAGGCGCCCTCGGCGCCCCGTACGTACCCGGCCACCACCATGGCCGCGCCGCCGACGGCGAGCGGCACGAGCGGCGCCCTGATGCCCTTGCGCTCGTCGAGCCGCGAGGTCAGCTCCCACAGGCCGACGACGACGGCCACCGCTATCACGCCGACGAACACGGCCTTGACGATGAACAGCGAACCGATGACCACCGCACCGAGCCCGACGCCGACACCTATGGCCGCCCCGAGGTCCCGGCCCGCGCTCTTCTTCTTGGGCGGCTCGGGCTGCGAGGACTGCGGGGCCTGCGAGGACCCGGCGGGGTCCGAGGGCTGCGCGGGCCGCTCGGCCGGCTCCGGCCGACGCGGCGCCTCGTCGCGGAACAGGGGACCACTCAGCCGGGCGGCCCCCCGGTCGTCCTGGTCGTCGCCCCTTCCGTCACCAGAAGGCGTATCAGGCATATCGGGCACGATGGGCATGGGCCGAGTCTCATCGACCGCGTGCCGTTCGTACGCGGGACCCGCCGGAGCGCGCCCGTGGTCGTACGACGGTCCTTGGTTGTACGACGGCCCTTGGCCGTACGCCGGCACCTGCCCGTACGCGGGCCCCTGACCAGGGGCGGACCCTTGGTCGTCGGTCGGGCCCCAGTGTCCGGGCCCACTCGGCGCACCCCAGGAAGAGTCGTTCACGGATTCCTCGAACCTCGATCTTCCGCGCTCGCTCAGACTTCGAGCAGCTCGGCTTCCTTGTGCTTGAGCAGCTCGTCGACCTGGGCCACGTACTTCGTCGTGGTGTCGTCCAGTTCCTTCTCGCCGCGACGGCCCTCGTCCTCGCCGATGTCGCCGTCCTTGATCGCCTTGTCGATGGTGTCCTTGGCCTTGCGGCGCACGGAACGGATGGAGACCTTGGCGTCCTCGGCCTTGGCCTTGGCGACCTTGATGTACTCCTTGCGGCGCTCCTCGGTCAGCTCCGGGAAGACCACTCGGATGATGCTGCCGTCGTTGCTCGGGTTGACGCCGAGGTCGGAGTCGCGGATCGCCTGCTCGATGTTGCGCAGCGCGCTCTTGTCGAACGGGGTCACCACGGCCATCCGCGGCTCGGGCACCGAGAACGAGGCCAGCTGGTTGATCGGCGTCAGCGCGCCGTAGTAGTCGGCGACGATCTTGTTGAACATCGCCGGGTGCGCACGCCCTGTGCGGATCGCGGCGAAGTCCTCCTTGGCGACGACGACGGCCTTCTCCATCTTTTCCTCGGCCTCGAGGAGGGTCTCTTCGATCACCACTTGCTCCTGCGTGTCTTGAGTGAGGCCCGGCCGGGCACGGGGGCGCGGTCGGCTGCGTCGCGTGTCTTTCCTGCACGGTGTCCGACCGGCAGGACATTGTCCATCCCCCGGGGAACCTTCGAGGACACGGGGTTCCCAGGCGGACGGGAGGGGGTCAGGCGCGGGTGCCCTGTTCGCCCACGAGGGTCCCGATCTTCTCACCCTTGACGGCACGGGCGATATTGCCCGACGTGATGAGCTCGAAGACGAGGATCGGCAGCTTGTTGTCGCGGCACAGGGTGATCGCGGTCATGTCGGCGACCTTCAGGTCGCGGGTGATGACCTCGCCATAGCTGAGCCCGTCGAACTTCACGGCCTCGGGGTTGGTCTTCGGGTCCGAGTCGTAGACGCCGTCGACACCGTTCTTGCCCATGAGCAGCGCCTGCGCGTCGATCTCCAGGGCGCGCTGCGCGGCGGTCGTGTCGGTGGAGAAGTACGGCATGCCCATACCGGCGCCGAAGATGACGACGCGGCCCTTCTCCAGGTGCCGCACGGCGCGCAGCGGGATGTACGGCTCGGCGACCTGCCCCATGGTGATGGCGGTCTGCACGCGGCAGTCGATGCCCTCCTTCTCCAGGAAGTCCTGGAGGGCCAGGCAGTTCATGACCGTGCCGAGCATGCCCATGTAGTCGCTGCGGGCACGGTCCATGCCGCGCTGCTGCAGCTCGGCGCCGCGGAAGAAGTTGCCGCCGCCGATGACGACCGCGAGCTGCCAGCCGTCACGTACGACGGCCGCGATCTCACGGGCGATGGCGTGCACCACGTCGGGGTCGACGCCCAGACCCCCGCCCCCGGCGAACGCCTCGCCGGAAAGCTTCAGCAGAAAGCGCCCCGCGCCTTTGCCTTCGTCGCTCTTGTCGCCCTTGTCGGCCTGGGTGGTGGTCATGGGATTCTCGCCTCTTTTGCTTGGCACACATACGAAGAAGGCCATTGCCGGTGGGCTGGTTCGCATCCCATGCGCGGCAATGGCCTCCTCGTCACAACTGCGGTCGTCCGGCGCGTTCCCGGACGACTGCTGTCGACCCTAGCGGGGTCTCGCGTCTGGCGCGGTACGGACTCAGATGCCGACCTTGATGCGCGAGAAGCGCTTCAGGGTGACACCGGCCTCCTGGAGGACCTTCTCGACGGACTTCTTGTTGTCGAGGGCGTACGGCTGACCGAGCAGCGTGGCCTCCTTGAAGAAGCCGTTGACGCGACCCTCGACGATCTTCGGGAGCGCGGCCTCCGGCTTGCCCTCGGCGCGGGTGGTCTCCTCCGCGACGCGGCGCTCGGACTCGACGACCTCGGCCGGAACGTCCTCGCGGGAGAGGTACTTCGGCGCGAAGGCGGCGATGTGCTGCGCGACGCCCTTGGCCAGCTCGGCGTCGGCCTTGTCCAGCTCGACCAGAACACCGATCTGCGGGGGCAGGTCGGGCATGGTGCGGTGCATGTAGGCGGAGACGTACGCGCCCGAGAACTGCGCGAAGCGGTCCAGGACGATCTTCTCGCCGAGGTTGGCGTTGGCCTCGTCGACGAAGGCCTGGACGGTCTTGCCGGCCTCGATCTCGGAGGCGAGCAGCGCCTCGAGGTCGGCCGGGGACGTCTTGGCGACGTGGGCGACCAGCTGGTCGGCGACGGCCTGGAACTTCGGGCTCTTGGCGACGAAGTCCGTCTCGCACTTCAGCTCGACGAGGACACCGGAGGTGTTGTCGTCGGCGATGAGGGAGACGACCGCGCCGTTCTCGGCGGAACGGCCCTCGCGCTTGGCGACGCCCTTCTGGCCCTTGATGCGCAGGGCCTCGACGGCCTTGTCGACGCTGCCGTCGGCCTCGTCGAGCGCCTTCTTGCAGTCCATCATGCCGGCGCCCGTGAGCTCGCGGAGCTTCTTGACGTCAGCGGCGGTGTAGTTCGCCATGATCCTGGTTTCTCTCTACGAAGTCTGAAGCAGTGTGAGAACGAAGGTGACGGTCACGGGTGAAGGCGGGGGTCGCAGTCGACCCCCGCCGTCACCTCATGAAACCGAATCCCGTACGGGTCAGGCCTGCTCGGCGTCCGCGGCCGGGGCCTCGACGGGGGCCTCGGCGGGAGCGGCAGCCTCGGCGGCCGGGGCCTCCGCAGCCTTCTCCTCGACCTTGGCGTCGGCCTCGGCGGGCTTCGCCTCGGCCTTGTCGTCGGCCTTCTTCTCGCCCTCGAGCAGGTCGCGCTCCCACTCGGCGAGGGGCTCGCCGGCGGCCTTCTCGCCCGGCTTCTGGTCGCCAGTGGCGACGCCGGAACGGGCGATGAGGCCCTCGGCGACGGCGTCGGCGATCACGCGGGTGAGCAGGGTGACGGAGCGGATCGCGTCGTCGTTGCCCGGGATCTTGTAGTCGACCTCGTCGGGGTCACAGTTCGTGTCGAGGATCGCGACGACCGGGATGTTGAGCTTCCGGGCCTCGCCGACAGCGATGTGCTCCTTCTTGGTGTCCACGATCCAGACGGCGCTGGGAACCTTGGACATCTCGCGGATACCGCCGAGGGTCTTCTCCAGCTTGGCCTTCTCGCGCGAGAGCACGAGAAGCTCCTTCTTGGTGAGACCGGACGCGGCGACGTCCTCGAAGTCGATCTGCTCGAGCTCCTTGAGGCGCTGCAGACGCTTGTAGACGGTCGAGAAGTTGGTGAGCATGCCGCCCAGCCAGCGCTGGTTCACGTAGGGCATGCCGACGCGGGTCGCCTGCTCGGCGATCGCTTCCTGCGCCTGCTTCTTCGTACCGACGAACATGACCGTGCCGCCGTGGGCGACGGTCTCCTTGACGAACTCGTAGGCGCGGTCGATGTACGACAGCGACTGGAGAAGGTCGATGATGTAGATGCCGTTGCGCTCCGTGAAGATGAAGCGCTTCATCTTCGGGTTCCAACGACGGGTCTGGTGACCGAAGTGGACGCCGCTCTCAAGCAGCTCCCGCATCGTGACGACGGCCATGGCCGTACTCCTTGGTTTTCTCGGTTGTTTCCTGACGCCCACTGCGTGTGCCTGCCGCGTACGCTCGCGCTCCTGCGAGGCGGTCGTACGGGACCGATAGGCCACTGACACGAAGCTGTGAGGCCCGGTGTCGGGGCGTGCGAAGTCGATCCGGTGGGCCGGATCGCCACATGAAGTGTACGGGACCCGCGAGGTACCGGGTGACGCCGCTGTCCACAACCGCTGGGTAGTCCACGTTTCCCGGCCATGATCCCCGCGGCGACGCTCCGCGGTGGAACCTGATCGCCATGCGAAAACTACTCACGGTGACGGTCGTCCTGTTCGTGATGCTGGCCTTCCCGTCCTCGGCGCGAGCGGGGGACGCCCACCTCGCCCACCTGTGGCCGGTGGGCGAGCGCCCCGCGGTGGTCCGCGCCTGGGCGCCTCCGGCGACGCCCTACGGACCCGGCCACCGCGGCGTCGACCTGGCGGCCCCCATCGACGCCCCTGTACGTGCGGTGGTCGACGGACGGGTCCTCTTCGCGGGCGAGATCGCGGGCAGGGGCGTGGTGTCCCTGGAGCTCCCGGACACCGGCGATCCGCCTCTGCGCACGACGTACGAACCGGTGACGCCGACGGTCCACAAGGGGGAGGACGTCACGGCCGGCGAGGTGGTGGGCACCCTGCAACTCCCCACCGGCCATTGCCCGCCCGCCGCCCCGTCGTGCCTGCACTGGGGGCTGCTTCGGGGCGACACCTACCTGAACCCGCTGACACTCCTGGACCCGTCACTCATGCGCGGGGGCCCTTCGAGGCTGCTGCCCGTGTGGGGGTGGTCGGGGATATGGGAGCGGTCGGGGGCGTGGGATCGGTCGGGAGCGTGGCCGGGAGCGTGGGAGCGGTCGGGCGCGTGGCCGGGTGCGCTCTTCGGCTGAACGCGGATCAGCCGAGGACGCCCCGCAGCGCCATCCCCACGGCCGCGTCCACGATCACGCCGGGCTCCTCCGCGGCTCCCAGCTCGATCCTGCGCACGGCCGCGTCCACCACGCCCTGGACCAGCATCGCGGCGAGCCGCGGCTGCTCGTGCCCCATCTGCTCGAGCGCCTCGACGATCATCGCGACGAGCCCGCCGTGCGCGGCCCGGATCTTCTCCCGCGCCCCGGCGTCCAGCTCACTCGCGGAGATGGCGACGACGGCCCGGTGCCGCCGGTCCCCCACCAGCGCCAACTGCTCCCGCACATACGCCTCGACCTTGCCCTCGGGCGTATCGGCCCGGGCCATCCCGGCCTCGACCTCCGCGGCCCACACCGGGAAGTCGACCTCGCACAACTCCTCGACCACGGCCGCGCGCGACTTGAAGTACTCATAGACGGACGAGCGCGCGAGCCCCGTCCGCTCCGCGAGCGCGGGAAACGTCAGCGCGTCCGTCCCGCCCTCGGACAGCAGGGAGCGCGCCGCGTCCAGAAGGGCGCCGCGCTGCATCGACCGGTGCTCGGCCACGGAGGCCGCTCGAATCCTAGGCACGTCTCCACTTTACGAAGATGCGCCCCGCGACGGGAGCCGGTCGGGCCTCAAGGCCGCCCGACCGGAGGCAGGCACCGAGGCAGGCACGCGGCAGGCACGATTCGCCGGGCCGCCGGACCGCACCCCCCTCAGCGCCCGAAACTCGCAAGCTTCGCCCGCAGCTGCAGCACGGACTTCGTATGGATCTGGCTGACCCGGCTCTCCGTGACCCCGAGCACATTGCCGATCTCGGCCAGCGTCAGACCCTCGTAGTAGTAGAGCGTGACGACGGTCTTCTCCCGCTCCGGCAGCGTATTGATCGCCCGCGCCAGGAAGCGCCGCAGCTCCCGGTCCTCCGCGACCTCCACCGGGTTGTCCGCGGCGTGGTCCTCGAGCGTGTCCAGGACGCTGAGCCGGTCCCCGCCGCCCTCGCTCCCGACGTGCAGCAGCTCTTCCAGTGCCACCACGTTCGCCAGCGACAACTGGCTGAACACCGCGTGCAGTTCCTCGAGCCCGACCCCCATCTCCGCGGCCACCTCGCTCTCCGAAGGAGTGCGCCGCAGCTGGGCCTCGAGGGTGGCGTAGGCACGCTCCACGTTGCGCGCCTTCTGCCGCACGGACCGGGGGATCCAGTCGAGCGCGCGCAGTTCGTCGATCATCGCGCCGCGGATCCGCGTGATCGCGTACGTCTCGAACTTGATCTCCCGCTCGATGTCGAACTTCTCGATCGCGTCGATGAGCCCGAAGACCCCGGACGAGACGAAGTCCGCCTGCTCCACATTGGGCGGCAGCCCCACGCTGACCCGGCCCGCCACGTACTTCACCAGCGGCGAGTAGTGCAGGATCAGCTGTTCCCGCAGCCGCTCGTCGCCCGTCGCCTTGTACGACCTCCACAGCTCCTCGAGGGAGGAGGGAGCCGGAGGCCGCACGCTGGAGCCGCGCGCGGCGGGGGGTACCGCCGCCCGGTCGGACCCTGAGGTGTGTTGTGGCATGCGCCGCCTTGTGCCGTTCTGCTGCTGCGTACCCAGGAAACCGAGGGTGCTTGACGTACTGGTCGCTGTGATCGCTCTGCCTGTGAAAATGCCGTGTTGCCCGTCTGGTGATGACTGGTTCCGAGCTACCCACCTGATTCCGGATGGAGGGGACGAACCCGGATCCTGGTGAGCGTAGCGTGACTGGAGCGTCGCAGTGTGCGAAGGGTGGGAGATCGCCGTTGCGCAGATACGTTCCCTTCGTCGACTCGCGTGGACGGTTCCGTCGCCCCGGCCGATCGGGACGGAGCGTCAACTGCCGGAATTGCCAAGGTCATCGGGGGGTCATCCGGACGGCGCAACGCACCGCGTCAGGGCACCTCCCCTCCGGGAAAGACCGATTCGATCGCCTGGCGTGTCAACTGCCAGCCCTCGCCGTGTCGTTCGACGAACCCCAAAGAGCGCAGTTCGTACAACCTCCCGATCGTCTCGTCCTGACTCGTCCCCGCGCCGCGACCGGCCTCGGCGACGCTGCACGCTCCGCGCGCGGGAAGCGCGGCGAGCACCCGTGCCGCGCCGGCCGGCAGCAGATCGCGGGGCAGCACCGGCCCACGGCGCTCGGGCGCCAGCTCGCCCATCTCCCCGACCAGCTCCACGACTTCCGCCGCGTCGGTCACCAGCACGGCCTCCTTGCGCAGCAGTTCATGCACTCCCGCGGAGACGCTGCTGGTCACCGGCCCCGGGACGCCCATCGCGTGCCGCCCGAGGCGCTGCGCCCAGCGGACCGTGCCCAGCGCTCCGCTGCGATAGGCCGCCTCCACCACGACCGTTCCTCTGGTGAGCGCGGCGATCACCCGGTTCCGGAGGATGAACCGGCTGGGCGTCGGATGGTCCCCGGGCGGCAACTCCCCGATCACGAGTCCCTGTTCCGCGACCCGGTCGATCAACTGGGCGTGCCCCCGCGGATAGATCCGGTCGATGCCGCAGGCGAGCACGGCCACCGTCGCCCCGGTCGCTCCGAGTGCCCCACGGTGCGCGGCGGCGTCGACCCCATAGGCCCCGCCGGAGACCACGACCCAGCCCCGCTCGGCGAGCCCGGCGCCGAGGCTCGCGCCCATCCGCACGCCGTAGTCCGTGCAGGCCCGCGCGCCCACCACGGCGACCGAGCGCAGCGCCCACATCCGCAGATTGGGCCCGCCCCGCACCCAGAGCCCCACCGGCCGCCCGTCCCGCAGGTCGTCCAACTGTCCCGGCCACTCGGCGTCCCCCGGACACACGAACCTCGACCCTGACGCCGCCGCCCGCGCCAGGTCCCGCTCGGCGGGCGGTGCGTCCGCGGCCCGCGCGACAAGCCCCTCCCAACGCCCGGCCCGCACCCCGGGCAGCGGCCCCTCCGCCTCCCCCGCCTCGATGCGCCGCACCGTCTCCACGGCCCCGAACTCCCGCAGCCACTGCCCGGCAACCTCCCAGCCCGGCTCCACGATCCTCGTGAGCCGCACCCTCGCGAGCCGCACATCTTCCCCGGCCCCACCACCCATCACGCCCCCTCCCTCAACACCAACACCAACACCCCAGGCACAACCCCGCCCCACCACAGCCACCCCGGCACACCCCTCCCGGCACGGCCCCAGCACCAGCACCAGCCACCGTCCCCCTCACTAACCCGCCCCGATCGTCATCGGTACCCCCCGCGAGATCCCAGTCCGCAGTTGCAGGGCGAGTGCCACGTCCTGGGCGAATGGGCGATCGCGTCCGGCGAGGTCGGCGACGGTCCAGGCCACCCGCAGCACACGGTCGAGGCCGCGCGCGGTGAGGAAGCCGCGCTCCAGGTCGAGCTCCGCCTCGTCGAGGGCGCCGGGCGCGGCTGGCCAGCGCGTGCGCAGGGCGTGGCCCGGCACCTCGCTGTTGGTGCGCCACGGGGTGTCCGCGAACCGGGCCGCCGCCCGCTCCCTGGCCCCCCGCACCCGGTCCGCGACGACCTTGGTGCTCTCGCCCCGCGGCCCGTACCCCGCCAGCTCGTTGCGCGTGACGGCGTCCACTTCGACGCGGAGGTCGACCCGGTCGAGCAGTGGCCCGGAGAGCCTGGCCTGGTAGCGGCGGACCGTGGCCGGCGGGCAGTCGCATTCGCCGCCCAGCGCCCGGTAGTGCCCGCACGGGCAGGGATTCGCGGCGAGCGCCATCAGGAACCGCGCGGGCAGCCGCACCACCCCGGCGCTGCGCGCGATCGTCACATGTCCCGCCTCCAGGGGCTGCCGCAGGGCGTCGAGCGCCTGCCCGCTGAACTCGGGGGCCTCGTCAAGGAAGAGGACGCCCCGGTGCGACAGCGACACCGCGCCTGGCCGAGCCACTCCCGGCCCGCCCCCGACGAGGGACTGCATGGTCGCCGAGTGGTGCGGTGCGCAGTACGGCGCGGTGTCGATCATCGACTTGCCCGGCGGCAGCATTCCCGCGACCGAGTGGATCGCCGTGACCTCCAGGGCCTCCTCACGGGTGAGGGGCGGCAGGACGGCGGGCAGCCGCTCGGCCAGCATCGTCTTGCCCGCGCCCGGCGGCCCCGACAGCATCACGTGGTGCCCGCCCGCCGCCGCGACCTCGATCGCCGTGCGGGCGGACAGCTGGCCGACGACCTCCGCGAGGTCGAGCCCCGGACCGTCGTGCGCAGAGCTGCCGAAGCCGGTGCCGACCCCGCTGCCGGGCATGCTCAGGGCGGCGAGCATCGGATCGGGCCGCCCCGACTCGTCCGCCGCCTCCTCCTGCGGCACCGGCTCGTCCGTGAGCACGGCGATCAGCTGGCGCAGGCTGCGCACGCCGAGGACCGATACGCCCGGCACGAGGGCCGCCTCCCCCGCCGTGCACTCGGGGACCACCACCTGTTCGTAACCGGCATCGGCCGCCGCGAGCACGGCCGGGAGCACTCCCCGCACCGGCCGCACCCGCCCGTCCAGGCCCAGTTCCCCGATCATCACGATGTCGGCGAGGATCTTCGGGTCGATCCGCTCGGCGGCACCGAGCACGGCGCAGGCGACAGCGAGATCGAAACCGGAACCACCCTTGGGCACCGACGCCGGGCTCAGCCCCACCGTGAGCTTCTTCTGCGGCCAGTCGCCCCCGGAGTTGACCACCGCCGCCCTGACCCGGTCCCGGCTCTCCACCAGGCTCTTGTCCGGCAGCCCGACCAGCGTGAACGCGGCGATGCCCGGCTCCAGGTCCGCCTGCACCTCGACGACGACGCCCTCGACTCCCACGAGGGCCACGGAACACGTACGCGCGAAGCCCATCAGGACACCCCTCGCACATGCTCGACGCGGGGCGCTCCGCGCTCCGGCAGCAGCACGCCGATGAGATCGATACGGACGCCGCCGGGCGGCGCTCCCCCGTGCTCCTGCACCCAGCGCTCCGCGAGGTCGCGCAGCCGCGCCGCCTTGACCGGCGTGATCGCGGCCATCGGGTGCTCGAAGGCCCCGGCCTCGCCGCTGGGCCCACTGCGGGTCTTGACCTCGCACACGACGATCGCGTCGCCGTCCCGCGCCACGATGTCGATCTCGCCGGACCTGCCCGCGCGCCAATTGCGCGCGAGCACCGTCATCCCGGCCTCGGTCAGCCGCCTCGCGGCCAGATCCTCGCCGTACTTCCCGAGTGCTCCCCGTGCGTTCACGTCGGCACCACCTCCGACGCCCACGCTGACGCCCGGGCCGGAAAGAAGTGGATCTTGGTGAACTACTTACGAGTTGTGGAAAACCTCGTCACCCGTGGGTGAGGCGATCCGACGGGCCGGATCAGCTACCAGGAAGCTCCAGGTCGGTCTTGTTCAGCTCCTCGATGTTCACGTCCTTGAACGTGAGCACCCGGACCTGCTTCACGAAACGAGCGGGCCTGTACATGTCCCAGACCCAGGCATCGGCCATCGACACCTCGAAAAACACCTCACCCTGAACAGAGTGCACCTGCATCTCGTAGTCGTTGGTGAGGTAGAAACGCCGCTCGGTCTCGATCACGTATTTGAACAGACCGACGACGTCGCGGTACTCCCGGTAGAGCTTCAGCTCCATCTCGGTCTCGTACTTCTCGAGGTCCTCGGCGCTCATGGCATGTTCCCCTTCAGCCGTGCGTCCCCCCATTGTGCGCCAGCCTCGTGCGCCTCTAGACGATTTCCGTGTCGAGGACCTCGGGCCGGCTCGGGGGACCTTCGTCGAGCAGCCGCTTCAGCAGCCCGGCGAGTCTGGTCGGATACACCGTCTCATGTGCCTCGGCCAGTTCCCGGCACGTCCACCAGCGCGCTCCCGCGACACTGCGGCGCTCCAGGTCGGTCAGGCCCGTCCCGTTGAGCTCCCCGAGCTCCGCCGAGGTCGTCCTCGTACGGGCCAGGAAGTACCACTCGTCCTGATCCCAGCGCCGGCCGTCGAAGGGGAAGGAGCAGATCCGCTGCCACAGCACAGGCCCCAGTTCGACGTCGGTGATGCCGGTCTCCTCTGCCAGTTCCCGCAGGGCGGCCTCTTCACGCGTCTCGTCGCCCTCCAGGCCGCCGCCCGGCGTGAACCACCAGTCGTCCGCCGTGTCGTCCGGCTCGTGCCCGTGCAGGAGCAGGATCCGCTCCTCGGGGTCGAGCAGCACGACGCGGGCGACCTTGCGCAGTCCGTGGCCGGGTTCAGACACGGGCCGGCTCCGGGGACGCGCCGTGCGAGCGCCGCGAGCGCTTCGCGATCGGCCCGTACGCCGCCCCGCCGAGCACCAGCACCGCGCCCGCCACGATGGCCGCGAGCACCGCCTTCACCGGCCCCGGCTGCGAGATGCCACCCGGCAGGGCCTCGAACCCGGTCGGCTTCTGCATCCCCGCCACGGGCCACGCCAGGGCGTCCACGCGGCCCTTCACGGCGCCACGCTCCACCGACCCGTTCTCGCTGTCGCCGATGTGCGCGCTGGAGTCCAGGGAGTCGGCCCGGTGGTCACCGAGCAGGAAGAGCCGGCCCTGCGGGACGATCGTGGTCCTGATGCCGGTGAGCGAGGCACTCTCGCCCTTCGGGAGGTACGGCTCGTCGATCTGCTTGCCGTTCACGGTCAGCTTCTTGTCCGTGCAGCAGGCGATCTTGTCGCCGCCGACGCCGACCACGCGCTTGACCATCGGAACGTTTCCCCAGGAGTTCTCCTGGAAGACGACGACGTCGCCGCGCTTGACCTCGCTGCCGTCGATCCGCTCCGCCAGCACCCGGTCGCCCGCCTTGATCGTCGGGTCCATGGAGTCGGTGGGCACGGTGTAGGGCTGGTACAGGATGGCGCCCCAGACGAACCCGCCAAGGAACAACACACAGCCGAGGGCCACAGCTATGCCGGACAGCGCGCTGCCGACCTTGCCGTGACCCTCATTCGTACGACGCGTCCTGCTCATCCCAGTTGCTCCCGCGGTTCGGAGAAGTCGATCTCGTCGAACCAGCCCCAGAGCGGCGCGGACCACGGAAGATCGGCGATCTGGGACGGCACCCTACCGGGCGCCACCAGCCGCAGAAACCCTGGTGTTCCCCTCGGTAACGCGCTGGTTGATCTTGCGCCTGCGCCACAGCACCAGAGGCGCCGCGCCTACGAGTCCGAGCGCACCCGGTGCCACGTTCGCCATGGCGTTCAGGCCCGACTGGTCGAAGGTGTCCGGCACCGGCAGCGTCGACCAGTGCGTGGGCGGCCAGGCCACGACGATGGCGCGCCCCACGACGTTGTCCACGGGGACGAAGCCGCTGTTCTTGTCGTTCTGGTGGTAGCGCGAGTCCATGGAGTCCTGGCGGTGGTCACCCATGACCCAAACTTTGCCCTCGGGGACCTTCACCTTGAACGTTCCACCGGCGTTGTCGTCGCTGCACGGGGTGTTGCCCGGGTAGACGTACGGCTCGTTCAGCACCTTGCCGTTGACCTTGAGCGGGCCCGTTCCGTTGCACTCGACGGTGTCGCCGGCGACGCCGACGACGCGCTTGATGAGGTCCTTCTCGTTGGCGGACGGCATCAGGCCGATCCAACTGAGCACCGTCTGCACCGCGTTCGGCTCCGGTGTCGGCTCGCCCTCCAGCCAGCTCGCCGGGTCGTGGAAGACGATGACCTCGCCGCGCTCCGGCTCCGCACCGAACCACGGGGTGAGCTTGTCGACCAGCACCCGGTCGCCGATCTTCAGCGTGTTCTCCATCGACGCCGAGGGGATCGAGAACGCCTGGACCAGGAAGGTCTTGATCACGAGCGCCAGGACGAGCGCGATGCCGATGAGGAGCGGCAGCTCCTTCCAGAAGGAACGCTGCTTCTTGGATCCACCCGTCGTCGACCCGCCGCTCGACTCCTCCTCGCGCACGGGCTCGGCCGTCGAGGCGTCACCCGCCTCGGGCACCCGGCCCACCGGACCCGCCGCGTCGTCGGATCGCCCGGGCTCCTCTTCGGGACCATGCCCTGACCGTGCGCCGACCGCCAAGTCCCCCACATCCACTCCTCACTCCGTGCCGCTGCCTGACCCGTATCCGATGCAGGCCCACCACTCCCATAACGAGCGGGAGTTCCGCAGGGGTCGGGAGGGGGATAAATCCGTCCGAATCCGAAGCGTTCGAGCCCGGTCCGGCACCGTACGTGGGGGCCACCCTATGCGACATTTCTGAGGCTGCGGTCGACTGGTCTCTTTGCGCGTCGGCCACGGCGGCGAAGGTCGGCGGCTCCGACAGCGAGGCCCAGTGGCCGATCGGCCACCCGATGAACCGGGCCCGCCCCACGACGGAGTCCTCGGACACGGTCCCGTTGAACGCCTCGGTGAGGTGGTAGCGGGAATCCGCGGAGTTGGCGCGATGGTCGCCCATCACGAACAGTCGCCCCTTGGGCACCTTCACCGAGAAGTCGAACTCCGAGGGGGCGTTGCCGGGATGGATGTACGCACGCTCTTCGAGCGGTGTCCCGTTCACCGTGACGCGGCCCTTTGTGTCGCAACACTTCACGGTGTCGCCGCCGACGCCCACGACCCGCTTGATGAGGTCGCGTTCGTTGTCGGACGGCAGCAGTCCGATCCAGGTCAGACCTTCCTTGACCTGCTTCACGCCGACCGGGGACTCCTTCTTCTGACCGGCCTCCTGTTCGAGCCACTTCCCGGGGTCGTTGAAGACGACGACGTCGCCGCGCTGCACCTTCGCGCCGAACCAGGGAGTGAGCTTGTCGACCAGGACCCGGTCGCCGATCCTGATCGTCTGCTCCATGGAGCCCGACGGGATGACGAAGGCCTGCACCAGGAACGTCTTCAGGACGAGGGCGATGGCCAGGGCCACGCCTATGAGGAGGGGTATCTCCTTGAGCACGGAGCGCCTTCGGCGGCGCTTCACCTTACGGGCGAGCTTGCGCCGCTCCGCCCTCCCCTGCTGCTCGGGTCCGCTGGTGGGCCGGCTGCCGGTGGGCAACCGCTCGTCGCCGCCGTGGCTGCGCGTTTTGCCCCGCCTACCCATGGGCGCCGCCGGGGGCGGGCACGCGCGCGTAGACGTCCGTACGGGACAGGGAGTGCCAGTGTCCGGTCGGCCACGCGATCCACTCGGCCTTGCCGATCACCTGGTCCACGGGGACGAACCCGCCGCCGGGTGCGCCCAAGTAGTCGCGGGAGTCACGGGAGTCGCTGCGATGGTCACCGAGCAGGAAGAGGGTGCCTTCCGGAACCACGATGTTGAACGGCGCCTCCGAAGGCGCGTCCGCGGCGTGCAGCACGGAGCGCTCGTCCACGGACTTCCCGTTCACCGCGATCCTCCCCCTGCTGTCGCAGCAGACCACCCGGTCTCCCCCTGTGCCCACGACGCGCTTGATGTAGTCGCCCTCGCCGAAGTACCCGCTGCCGTCGAAGACGACCACGTCGCCACGGGTCGGCTCGGCACCGAAACGGTACGCCAACTTATTTACGAGAACGCGGTCCCCGACCCTCAATGTGCTCTCCATGGAGCCGCTGGGGATCTGGAACGGCTGCATCACGAAGACGCTGAAGGCCAGCAGCAACGCCAGACACAGCAGCAGGGTCAGGGTGACGCGGCCGCCCGGCAGCCAGTCGACCACCCCGGAGAGCAAAGAGGAGCGCGACCGGTCCTCCTCGCCCTGTGAGGTGTTCTCATGGGGCTCGGAGGAGCGGTCGCGCTCCTCATGCTGTGCTTCGGTGTCCATCGGGGCCAGATGCTATCCGGCCGCCCTGTGGACGCCGCAGGCGAGATGCGCCGGCGCCCCCTGAGGGCGCCGAGCGGCTCAGTTCTCGCGCTTCTCCTTGATCTTCGCGGCCTTGCCGCGCAGGTCACGGAGGTAGTACAGCTTGGCGCGGCGGACGTCGCCCTTGGTGACGAGCTCGATCTTCTCGACGATCGGGGTGTGCACCGGGAAGGTGCGCTCGACGCCGACGGAGAAGGAGACCTTGCGGACCGTGAAGGTCTCGCGGACGCCGGCGCCCTGGCGGCGGATGACTACGCCCTTGAACTGCTGCACACGGGAGCGGTTGCCCTCGATGACGCGGACGTGGACGTTGACGGTGTCGCCGGGGCGGAACGCCGGGACGTCGCTGCGCAGCGACGCGGAGTCGACGGAGTCGAGAAGGTGAGACATGATCGTCTGCTTTCTTCGCCGATGCCACAGGTCATCGACGGGAGGTATGCGATGAGTTTCGGTAGCTGATCGCGTCGGGCCTTGCGTCGTTCCCCCTGTGGCAGGGGCGCAGACTGGACGTACAGCAGCGGCCTATTCTTCCACGACCTCGGGCGTCGGCCCAAATCGTCCGTCGGGACGCGGCCCCCAGCCCAGGATCGAGAGCATTTCGCGGTCCTTCTTGTCGAAGGCCTTGGGGTCGGTGCGCTCGATCAGATCGGGCCGGTTGCGCGTGGTGCGGCGCAGTGCCTCGTCCCGGCGCCACCGCGCGATCTTGCTGTGGTGGCCGCTGAGCAGCACATCGGGGATGTCCCGGCCGCGCCACAGCGGGGGCTTGGTGTAGACGGGCCCCTCCAGGAGGTTGGCCATGGCGCCGGGCGCGAAGGAGTCGTCCTCGTGCGAGGCGGCGTTGCCGAGGACGCCGGGCAGCAGGCGCGCCACGGCCTCCGTGATCACGAGCACGGCGGCCTCTCCGCCCGCGAGGACGTAGTCGCCGATGGAGACCTCGTAGACCGGCATGCGGGTCGCGTACTCGTCGATGACGCGGCGGTCGATGCCCTCGTAGCGCGCGGGCGTGAAGACCAGCCAGGGGCGCTCGGAGAGCTCCACGGCGAGTTCCTGGGTGAAGGGGCGCCCGGAGGGCGTGGGAACGACCAGGGCGGGCCCCTGAGCGCCGTTCTCGTACCCTTCGGCGAGCACGTCGTCGAGGCAGTCGCCCCACGGCTCGGTCTTCATGACCATGCCCGGGCCGCCGCCGTAGGGGGTGTCGTCGACCGTGTTGTGCCGGTCGTACGTCCACTGCCGCAAGTCGTGCGCGTGGACGTCGAGTTGCCCACGCGCGCGTGCCTTGCCGACGAGGGAGACGTTCAGCGGTTCCAGGTACTCGGGGAAGATCGTGACGACGTCGAGCCTCATGCGGACTCGTCCCCCTCTTCCCGGTCGTCGCGCGACGACACGATCTCGGCGCGGTCGTCGATCAGGCCGGGCGGCGGGTCGATGACGGCCTTCTGCTCCTCGAGGTCGATCTCGGTGACGATCTCCTCGACGAACGGGATCATGACCTCGCTGCCGTCGGGCCGCTCCACGATGAACAGGTCCTGCGAGGGCAGGTGCGAGATCTCCGTGATCCGGCCGACCTCGGTGCCGTCGGTCGTGACGACGTCGAGGTCCATGAGCTGGTGGTCGTAGAACTCGTCCTCTTCCTCGGGCAGTTCCTCGGGGTCCACCTCGGCGATCAGGAGGGTGTTGCGCAGCGCCTCGGCGCCGGTGCGGTCGCGTACGCCCTCGAAGCGCAGCAGCAGCCGGCCGCTGTGCACCCGGCCGGTCTCGATGGTGAGCGGCCCCGTGGAGGCCGGGTCGGTGGCGAGTCGCGCGCCGGGGCCGAGCCGCAGCTCGGGCTCGTCGGTGCGCACCTCGATGGTGACCTCGCCCTTGATGCCGTGGGCGCGGCCGATGCGCCCCACTACCAACTGCACGTCGGAAACTCTCCTGTCAGCCCACCAAGGGGCACAAACAGCTCAGGCCGGGGACGGCTCGTAAGCCCTCCCCGGCCCGAGCCGGTGTTCAACTTTTCTCAGCGAACCTGGTCGACGTCGACGAGGTCGACGCGGACACCACGGCCGCCGATGGCACCCACGACAGTACGCAGAGCGCGCGCGGTGCGGCCGTTGCGGCCGATCACCTTGCCGAGGTCGTCGGGGTGGACCCGGACCTCGAGGACGCGCCCCCGGCGCAGGTTGCGCGAGGCGACCTGCACGTCGTCGGGGTTGTCGACGATGCCCTTCACGAGGTGCTCAAGAGCCTCCTCGAGCATGCTCAGGCCTCGGTCGACTCGGCCGAAGAGGACACAGCCTCGGCCTCGTCCTTCTTCTCAGCCTTCTTCTTCTGGGTGATGGCCTCACCCTTGGGCTCGTCCTCGGTGGCCAGCGCCTCGAAGGAGGGGCGGGCGGACTTCGGCTCGGCGACCTTCAGCGGCTCCGGGGCGGGCAGACCCTTGTGCTTCTGCCAGTCACCGGTGAGCTTCAGGATGGCCATGACCGGCTCGGTCGGCTGCGCGCCGACACCCAGCCAGTACTGCGCGCGCTCCGAGTCGACCTCGATGCGCGACGGGTTCTGCACCGGGTGGTACAGGCCGATCTCCTCGATCGCACGGCCGTCACGGCGGGTGCGGGAGTCGGCGACGATGATGCGGTAGTGAGGCGCGCGGATCTTGCCCAGACGCTTCAGCTTGATCTTGACTGCCACGGGAGTGGTGTCTCCTGGTCTTGACGTGGGTGGGCACGGCGAGATTGCCGCGTGGGGTTGCGGTACCCGAGTGCCCGATGGACGCGTCAGCCGGAGGAGAGAGGGGTCCTGTGCGACTGTCGAGTACAGCTAGCCATTGTGCCACACGTCTCCGGAGCGGCCGAATCCCCCTCGGTCACCCGACCAGGAGCGCTCAGCCCGTGGCGACACCGACGATCTCCGGGATCCGGAACGGCTTTCCGCAGCCGCCGCACATGATCGGGGCCTGCGCGAGCACCGACGGCACGACGCGGACATTGCGCCCGCAGTCGCAGACCGCCTTGACGCGGACGCCGCCCCCGGAGGAGCCGTGCCGCGCGGCGGGGCCGCGGAAGCTTCGCTTGGTGTCCGCGGCGGTCGCCACGGTGTGCGCCTTCAGGGCGCGCTGGATCCGCTCGATCGTCTGCCGGTAGCGCTGCTTCGCCTCCGGGTTGAGCGTGACCAGTGAGAAGCCGCTGCTGGGGTGCGGCTCCTCGGGGTGGTCGAGGCCCAACTCCTCGGCGATGGCCAGGAATCTGCGGTTGTGGTAGCGGCCGGCGCGCGAGGTGTCGCGGATTCCGCGCGCGGCTGCGATGCCGTGGACTGCCTCGTGGAGGAGTCGCTCGAAGGAGAGCTCGCGTCCACAGGCGGACGACGACTCGCCGATCAGGGATTCGGGCG
The DNA here is from genome assembly GCF_049844455.1 of Streptomyces fractus. Classification (NCBI taxonomy): domain Bacteria; kingdom Bacillati; phylum Actinomycetota; class Actinomycetes; order Kitasatosporales; family Streptomycetaceae; genus Streptomyces; species Streptomyces fractus. The sequence continues at coordinate 3,038,910 of NZ_JBMYHI010000002.1, forward strand.
CGGCAAGATCCGGCAGCTCGGGGTGGTGCCGCTGAATGTCGGCCCACGCCCCTGCCAGCTCTGCGGCGAGAACAGGTGGTGTCGTGCTCACGTCGTGACAACGAGCCGGGGTGCCTCCGTGTTCCTATTCCGGGGCATCCCAAATAATTTGCACGTACCAGTCAGTTCCCACTGATGCGTCCCGAGGAGGGCGGGTGCGCAGATGTACGGAGAAGGCGCACAGCTCACAACAAGGTGGTGCGTAGTGGCATGTACGCCCTCGCGGGCGCCCTCCGGTGCACGCGCCTAGTACGCGCGTGCCACGACGGCGACGTTACCGGCCGCGTCATCGGCGTCCGGCACCGCCCCTTCGGGAGTCAGCAGGCACCGTACGGAGACGCCGTGACCGGCCAGCTCGTTCTCGCCCGCCTCCCCGAGGACGGCCCACGGGATGCGCGCCCAGCCGCCCGCGGAGGTCGCCTCCAGTGCCTCGGCGACCGTCGTCACATCGGCCGTCCGCAGCTGCCGCCGCTCCCGTGACTGCGCGAGCAGCAGCGCCTGGTCCTCCTCCAGGATCTTGGGCAGCACCGCGACCAGTGCCTCCAGGGCGACCGATGTCTTGCCGCCGGGGATGCGCCGGGCGAGCATCGCGGTGCCGTTCTCCAGGTCGCGGGGGCCGACCTCGACGCGTACGGGCACGCCCTTCAGTTCCCAGTCGACGGCGCGGCGCCCGAAGGGGGTGTCGACGCGGTCGTCCACCTGGACGCGGATTCCCGCCTTCTTAAGAAGGTCGCCGATCTCGCGCACCTTGTGGAGCACCGCGGCGTCGTCCTTCACGGCGAGCACGACGACCTGGGTGGCGGCGAGGCGGGGCGGGACGCGCAGTCCGTTGTCGTCGCCGTGCATCATCACCAGCGCGCCGATCATGCGGGTCGTGGAGCCCCAGGAGGTCTGCCAGACCAGTTCCTCCGCGCCGTCCTTGGACAGGTAGCGCGTGTTGAACGCCTTGGCGAAGTTCTGGCCGAGTTCGTGGCTCGTGCCCATCTGGAGGGCCTTGCCGTCGCCCATCATCCCTTCGAGGGTGAGGGTGTTGATGGCCCCGGCGAAACGCTCCCTGGGCGTCTTGCGTCCCAGGAGGACGTCCATCGCGAGGACGTTCTCCATGAAGTCCGCGTAGACGTGCCGGTGGATGCGCGCGGCGAAGGCGCGCGCCTCTTCGTAGGTCGCGTGCGCCGTGTGGCCCTCCTGCCAGAGGAATTCCGTCGTACGGAGGAAGAGGCGGGGCCTGAGCTCCCAGCGGACCACGTTGGCCCACTGGTTGATGAGCAGCGGCAGGTCCCGGTAGCTCTGCACCCACTTGGCGAAGGAGGCGTTGACGATCATCTCGGAGGTGGGGCGGACGACGGCGGGCTCCTCCAGCTCCTTGCCGCCGCCGTGCGTGACCACGGCCAGCTCGGGCGCGAAGCCCTCGACGTGGTCGGCCTCCTTGGTGAGGTACGACTGCGGGATCAGGAGCGGGAAGTACGCGTTCTGCGCACCCGTCTCCTTGATGCGGTCGTCCATCTCCCGCTGCATCCGCTCCCACAGGCCGTAGCCGTACGGTCGGATGACCATGGTGCCGCGCACCGGACCGTTGTCGGCCAGTTCGGCCTTGGTGATCAGGTCCTGGTACCAGCGCGGAAAGTCTTCCGTCCGGGGCGTGAGAACGCGGGGTTTGGCCATGGCGCGGATGCTACGGCGCGGGCCGTGGAGCACTCGAATCCTTTTCGCCCGGATGCCCGCGTGCGCCCGTCATATGACCGCCCGGGGGCGCACGACGGTGCACACGCGCATTGTCGCCGCGCCTGCCAAACACCCCCTAGACGCGGGGGACGTTGCGGAGTTCTCTGGCATACGGGGGGAGTGCGAGCAGCGCGCGAACACGGTCGGACGCCACGCGAACGGTCAGGCGGCACGGCGACAACTCTCGGCATCTCTCGGCATCTCTCGGCGGATTGGGGCACTTTCGATGACACCTACGCTCGTGCGGCGGCACCTCCCTCACACGGCCCCCGCGCCGCGGACGGACTTGTGCGCACGCGCGCGTGACTGGGCGGAGATTCAGGAACGGATGCTGGTGCCGCTCTACGAAGCGGTCTACCAGCGCCTGGAGGTCGGTTCGGGGACCCGGCTCCTCGGGCTCGACTGCGGCTCCGGGCTCGCGCTTCTCATGGCGGCGTCGCGCGGCGCGGCCGTGACCGGCGTCGAGCCCTCGGCCCCCGAGCTCCTCGCCCTGGCCGAGGAGCGGCTGCTGCCCGACGCGTCCGAGCCGCGGGAGGCCCCGGACGCCCGGCTCACGACGGCCGACCCCGCCGACCTCACCGCGACCGACCCCGGCGGAGCCCCGTACAACGTGATCACCGACTTTCAACCGATCGGGTGTGTGGCCGGGGACTCCGAGGGGCTTTCCGCGCGCCTGGAGAGCGTGGTGCCGCTGGCGGGCCGGGGCGCCGCCGTGGTGCTCGTCGGCTGGGGTCCTCCGGAGCGCTGTGCCACGTCGTCCGTCCTGCGCGTGGCCACGAAACTCGCCGACCCGCTGCGCAGCACGGGGAGTTGGCGCCCGGCGCTCCGTGACGACCTGGAGGAGGTCGCCCAGCGCGCGGGGCTGCGGCCCGACGGTTCCGGCCGGGTGGCGTGCCCCTTCGGGTACGCGGACGCCGAGAGCGCGGTGCGCGGGCTGCTCTCGACGGGCCTGTTCGACGCCGCGGTGGGGGCGACGGATCCGACGCAGGTCGACAAGGAGGTGTCCGAGGCGCTCCAGGCCCATGTGCGCGGCGACGGGACCGTGTGGATGCCCAACGTCTTCAGGTACTTGATAGCCCGCACGCCGTGAGGCGCAACGAGCCGAGAGCCCACAAGTCGAGGGCCCGCACGCCGTGCGGCGCGCGGGCCCGGGCGACAGGCTGCCGGTTCAGTCCCTTTCAGTCCTTGGTGAAGCGCGTGACGCCGGCGATCCGGTAGGCGTCCGCCTCCTCCAGCGTCTCGTTCTCCATGAGCGCCTCGGCGAGCGCGTCGAGCTTGTGCCGGTTGTCGCGCAGCTTCTGGCACGCCTCCTCGTAGCACTCGTCCACGATGCGGCGCATCTCGCCGTCGATCGTGTCGAGGGTGTCGGGGGCGGCGGCGAGGCCGTACGCCTGCTGGGCGTCGTTCGGGAGGGCGGACAGGCGGCCGACCTTCTCGCTCATGCCCCAGCGGGCGACCATGCCGCGGGCGATGTTGGTGACCTGCTCCAGGTCGTTCTCGGCGCCGGTCGTGATGACTCCGTAGACGACCTGTTCGGCCGCCATGCCGCCGAGGGCGCCGATGATGCGGCCCCTCAGGTACTCCTCCGTGTACGCGTACTTGTCGGCGTCCGGGGTGGAGAGCGTGACGCCGAGGGCGCGGCCGCGCGGCACGATCGTGATCTTGCGGACGGGGTCGGCGCCGGGCTGCAACATGCCGAGGAGGGCGTGGCCGCTCTCGTGGAAGGCGGTGCGGCGGCGCTCCTCGTCGGGCATCACCAGCGGCCGCTCGGCGCCGAGCTGGACCTTTTCGAGCGCCTCGGAGAGGTCGGACTGGCTGACCTGCTTCTGCTTGCGCTTCACCGCGAGGAGGGCGGCCTCGTTGGCGAGGTTGGAGAGTTCGGCGCCGGTCATGCCCGGGGTCGTACGGGCGACCTGGCCGAGGTCGACGTCGGGGGCGAGCGGGATGTCGCGGGTGTGGATCTTGAGGATGGACTCGCGGCCACCGCGGTCGGGCGGCGAGACGTTGACGATGCGGTCGAAGCGTCCAGGGCGGGTCAGGGCCGGGTCGAGGACGTCGGCGCGGTTGGTGGCGGCGATGACGATGACGCCTTCCGAGCCGCTGAAGCCGTCCATCTCGGTGAGGATCTGGTTGAGCGTCTGCTCGCGTTCGTCGTGGCCGCCCACGCCGCCACCGCCGCCGCGGGCCCGGCCGATGGTGTCGATCTCGTCGATGAAGATGATCGACGGGGCGACCTTGCGGGCCTCGGCGAACAGCTCACGCACGCGTGAGGCGCCGACGCCGACGATCATCTCGATGAACTCGGAGGCGGAGGCGGAGAAGAACGGCACCCCCGCCTCGCCGGCGACCGCGCGCGCCAGCAGCGTCTTGCCGGTGCCGGGCGGGCCCGCGAGGAGCACACCGCGCGGCATCTTGGCGCCCATGATGCGGTATTCGTCGGGGTTCTTGAGGAAGTCGACGACGTCGTTGAGTTCGCCCTCGACCTCGTCGATGCCGGCGACGTCCTCGAACGTGGTGCGCTTCTTGCCGGGTTCGAGCTCGACCGGCTTCGGCGGCTGCTTGCGGCCGCCGAGCATGCCGCCCGCGCTGCCGCCCATGCCCTGGCTCATGCGCCGCGCGATGAACACCCACAGCACGACGAGGAGGAGCATCGGAGCGAGCGAGATGAGCAGGTTGGACAGGAAGCTGCGCTCCTGGACGACGGGTTCGGCCGTCACCGTGACGTCGTGCTTCTCCAGGTTGGCCCAGAGATCGTCGTCGGCGAAGGCCGGGCGCTGCGTCGTGAACTTGGTGTAGTTCTTGCGCTTGCTGTCGCTGTCCTTGGGGGTGGGCTTCTCCTTCTTGAGCTCGCCCTGGATCGCGTCGCCCTTGGAGTAGATCTTGGTGACGTTGTCGGCCGCGACCTGCTTGCTGAACTCGGTGTACGAGACCGTCGGCTCGTCGCCCTCATTGAAGAACGACAGCACCAGGTTGGCGATGAGGTAGACGATCAGGGCCGTCAGAATGAGGCCGCCCCAGCCGCCGGGCATCTTGCGCTTGGGTCCCGGCGGGGGCGGAGGGGGCGGTGCGCCCTCGGAACGCCAGGGCTGATCCGTCCGATCGCGCGGGGGTACCGGGTTCGCCACGCCTGTCTCTCCTCCTGCAGCCTGCCGTCTCCGGGGCGGTCACGGCCCCGAGGCCTTCCGCCCATGACCGCACAGTTGCCAGGGGGCCGCCACTCGTGGACATGCGTAAGGGGCGTCCGCCATGGCGAACGCCCCTTACCCGTACAGCGGCTGAAGTGTCAGCCCATGAACTTCTTGAACTCGTCGGGGAGCTCGAAGTCCTTGGCGTCCTGCTGGCCGGCGCCCGGCAGGCCGAGCGCGCCGCCCGACTCCGCGGCGGCCGCGCGCCGGGCGGCCTCCTCCTGCTCCTGCTGCTTGCGCTTCATGGGGTTGCCGGAGCGCTGCTTGCCCTTGGCCTTCTTCGGCTGCTTCTTCTGCCTGCCGGGGCCACCGCCCGAGCCGGGCATGCCCGGCATCCCGGGCATGCCGCCGCCCTGGGCCATGCGGGACATCATCTTGCGGGCCTCGAAGAACCGCTCGACCAGGTTCTTGACCGCGCTGACCTCGACGCCGGAGCCCTTGGCGATACGGGCGCGGCGCGAGCCGTTGATGATCGTCGGCTCCTGGCGCTCGGCCGGGGTCATCGACTTGATGATGGCGGCCGTGCGGTCGACGTCGCGCTCGTCGAGGTTGGCGATCTGGTCCTTCATCTGCCCCATGCCCGGCAGCATGCCGAGCAGCTTGGACATGGAGCCCATCTTCCTGACCTGCTCCATCTGCGCCAGGAAGTCGTCGAGCGTGAAGTCCTGGCCCTTCTTGGAGGCCAGCTTGGAGGCCATCTTCTCGGCCTCTTGCTGCGAGAAGGTCTGCTCGGCCTTCTCGATCAGCGTGAGCATGTCGCCCATGCCGAGGATGCGGGACGCCATGCGGTCCGGGTGGAACGCGTCGAAGTCGTCCAGCTTCTCGCCGTTGGAGGCGAACATGATCTGCTTGCCGGTGACGTGCGCGATCGACAGGGCCGCACCACCGCGCGCGTCACCGTCGAGCTTGGAGAGCACCACGCCGTCGAAGCCGACGCCGTCACGGAAGGCCTCGGCCGTGTTGACCGCGTCCTGACCGATCATGGCGTCGACGACGAAGAGGACCTCGTCCGGGCTCACGGCGTCGCGGATGTCCGCGGCCTGCTGCATGAGCTCCTGGTCGATGCCGAGGCGGCCCGCGGTGTCGACGACGACGACGTCGTAGACCTTGGCCTTGGCGTGCTCGATGGAGTCCTTGGCCACCTTCACCGGGTCGCCCACGCCGTTGCCAGGCTCCGGCGCGTAGATGCCGACGCCCGCGCGCTCGGCGACGACGCTCAGCTGGTTCACGGCGTTCGGACGCTGGAGGTCGCAGGCGACGAGCAGCGGCGAGTGGCCCTGGGACTTGAGCCAGAGGCCGAGCTTGCCCGCGAGGGTCGTCTTACCCGCACCCTGCAGACCCGCGAGCATGATCACGGTCGGGCCGGTCTTGGCGAAGCGCAGCCGGCGGGTCTCGCCGCCGAGGATGCCGATGAGCTCCTCGTTGACGATCTTGATGACCTGCTGGGCGGGGTTGAGTGCCTGGGAGACCTCGACGCCGGTCGCCCGCTCCTTGATCTGCTTGATGAAGGCGCGGACGACGGGCAGCGCCACGTCGGCTTCAAGGAGGGCGATCCGGATCTCGCGCGCCGTGGCGTCGATGTCCGCCTCGCTGAGGCGCCCCTTGCCGCGGAGGTTCTTGAATGTCGCTGCGAGGCGATCGGAGAGAGTGTCGAACACGGCGGTCGCGAATCCTCGGGTCGGGGGTGGCTTACGGACAGGTCGCCCTCCAGGGTATCCGCCCTCGGGGCCGTGGTCAGTGGCCCGGTCCCGAAGCGCCCCACGGGCCGCACCCGCGTACGAAAAAAGGTCGCATACCCCTCGATATCCGCCGCATGCGCCCCGGCATGACCTGCGCGTTCGCCATAATTACGGCCTCAGCGGTTCCGTAAATCCGTGCACATCAGTGCCGCCCGACTGGGTAGGCGCATCCAGGTTTCGACGCCACCCCTCCCCTCCGCCCCTCGCCGGGGCGTGCCCGGTCGTGCCCGGAACCGCCACCAGCAGCCGTGCGGCGAACCGCCGTACACCCCTCTGACGTGAACAAGGAACTCACCCATGACCTCCCTCTCCACGCACCGGCCGCCACGGCCGGTCCGTAGGCCACCGGCACCCCAAGGGAGGCCGGCGTGAACTTCTTCGACTACCTCCAGGGCAACTGGCCCGACGTGCTCGACGCCACGCTCGCGCACATCCTGCTGGTCCTCGAAGGCCTCGCCCTCGCGGTGCTCATCGGCGTGCCGGTGGCGATCCTGACGTACCGCACGAAGGCGCCGCGCGCCGCCGTGCTCGGGGCGGCCGGGCTGCTGCTCACGATCCCGTCCTACGCCCTGTTCGGCCTGCTGATCACGCCGCTCGGCCTGGGCACGGGCCCCTCGATCGTGGCCCTGACGCTGTACGCGCTGCTCCCCGTCATACGCAACACGGTGGTCGGCCTGCGCGAGCTGGACCCGGCCGTCGTCGAGTCGGCGAACGCGATGGGCATGACGCGGCTGAAGGTGCTCACCACCATCGAGTTCCCGCTGGCCTGGCCCGTGATCCTCACCGGCCTGCGGGTCGCGACGCAGATGCTGCTCGGCATCGCCGCGATCGCCGCCGCCGTGAACGGACCGGGCCTCGGCAAGCTCATCCTCGACGGACTCGCCAGCGCGGGCACCCCGTTCGCCGTCTATCTGACGCTCGAGGGCGCGCTCGCCATCGTCGTCCTCGCGCTGCTCTTCGATCTGCTCTTCGCCCTGCTCAACCGTCTGACCACTCCGAAGGGGGTCACCCGATGATCCGGCTCGACCGGCTGACCAAGTCCTACGCGGGGCAGGAGCGTCCGGCGGTGGACGACCTGACGTTGGAGATCCCCGAAGGCAAGATCGTCGTCTTCGTCGGCCCGTCCGGCTGCGGCAAGACGACGACGATGAAGCTGATCAACCGGCTGATCGAGCCGACGTCCGGCCGCATCCACCTCGCCGACGAGGACGTCACCAAGATCCCGGTGCACGAACTGCGCCGCCGCATCGGCTACGCGATCCAGCAGTCCGGACTCTTCCCGCACCAGACGGTCGCCCAGAACATAGCCACCGTGCCCGGCCTGCTCGGCTGGGACAAAAAACGCGTCCACGCGCGCGTGGACGAGCTGCTCGACATGGTGGGCCTGGACCCGGACACGTACCGCGGCCGCTACCCGAAGCAGCTCTCCGGCGGCCAGCAGCAGCGCGTCGGCGTCGCCCGCGCGCTCGGCGGCGATCCGCAGGTGATGCTGATGGACGAGCCGTTCGGCGCCATCGACCCGCTCAACCGCGAGGCGCTGCAGAACGAGTTCCTCAAGATCCAGTCGAAGCTGCGCAAGACGATCGTCTTCGTCACCCACGACATCGACGAGGCCGTGAAGATGGGCGACAAGATCGCCGTCTTCGCCGAGCACGGCAATGTCGTCCAGTACGACACCCCGGAGAAGATCCTCGCCGAGCCGGCCAGCGAGTTCGTGACGGACTTCATCGGCGCGGGCGCCGCCGTGCGCCGCCTGTCGCTGACCCGGCTCGGGAACGTCGACGTCCCGCTGTGGCCCACCGTCGCCGAGTCGGCGAGCGCCGAGGAGCAGCAGGCAGCCGAGATCACAGCCGCCGACAGCGACCGCGAGTTCGTGGTCGTCCTGGACGAGGACCGCCGCCCCGTCGGCTGGCTGCCCGCCGACGGCGGCAGCCGGCTGCCGCTGATCTCCCCGCTCGGCCCGGACACCAGCCTCTACGACGCGCTCGACGAGATGCTCGCCGTGAACGCGTCCGCGCTGACGGTCGTGGACGACCTCGGCCGCTACCGGGGCGTCGTCTCCATGGACACCCTGCGGACGCTGATCCACACCGACGGCGGCTCCGGCCTGTTGCAGGGGGCCCGGCCGTGACCCAGGCACTCGTCGACAACGTCCCGGCCGCGGCGAAGAGAACCGAACGCACCCGCGTCCTGCCGCCGCTGTGGCGCCTCGCCCTCACCCCGCTCGCCCTCGCCGTGGTCCTCGCGCTGCTCGCCTGGTATGTCGCCGGGCAGGAGAAGGACCAGATCGAGCGGCGCAGCCTGAACGCGGACTACCTGCTCAGCCGCACCCTGACGCACCTCGAACTGACCGCGGCCGCGACGGTGTTGATCCTGGTGATCGCCATCCCGCTCGGCGTGCTGCTCACCCGCCGCTGGGCCCGCCCCCTCGCCGGGCCCGTCCTCGCGATCGCCAGCATCGGGCAGGCGCTGCCCTCGCTCGGCCTGATCGTGCTGCTCGCGGTGGCGTTCGTCAGCCTCGGGGTGACGCAGATCGCGCTGATCGCGTTCGTCGCGTACGGCGTGCTGCCGGTGCTGCGGAACACCATCGCGGGCCTTCAGCAGGTGGATCCGGCGATCCTCGAGTCCGCCCAGGGCATGGGCATGACCCGGTGGGAGGTGCTGCGCCGGATCGAGCTGCCGCTCGCGGTGCCGGTGATGCTCGCCGGTATCCGTACGGCGCTGGTGATCACCGTGGGCACGGTCGCACTCGCGACGTTCATCGGGGCGGGCGGCCTCGGCGACGTGATCTCGAACGGGATCAACTCCAGCCGGAACCTGGTCCTGATCACCGGAAGCGTGCTCGTGGCCGTCCTCGCGCTGCTCGTGGACTGGGTCGCCGGGATCGTCGAGAACCTGCTGCGCCCGCGCGGTCTGTGAGAAGGGGCCTGTGAGAGAAGTGAAGACACCCATGCGAAGCGGACCGGCCACGGCTCGCGCCAAGGTCTCGGTCGCAGTGTGCGCGGCCCTGCTCGGCAGCGCCGCGCTGTCCGGCTGCACGGCCACCGGTGGATCCGGCGGGTCCGACAACCTGCCGCGTACGGCGAGCAAGAAGCAGCTCGAGGGCGGCTCGATCACCAAGGACGTCGACCTGAAGGGCGCGCACTTCACGGTCGGCTCCAAGGAGTTCACCGAGCAGCAGATCCTCGGCAAGATCACGAAGTACGCGCTGGAGGCCGCCGGGGCGAGGACCAAGGACCAGACGGGCCTCCAGGGCACCACGATCGCGCGCAGCGCGCTGCAGAGCGGCGACATCGACATGTACTGGGACTACGCCGGCACCGGCTGGACCCAGTTCCTTCAGCACGACAAGCCCGTGCAGGGCAGCGCCGCGCAGTTCCGGGCGACGTCCCAGGAGGATCTGAAGAAGCACAAGATCAAGTGGCTGGGTCCCGCGAAGTTCGGCGACCAGTACGCGATGGCCCGCGCCGCCGACGCTTCCGGGCGTGCCGGCAAGGTCGACTCGATCAGCGACCTGGCGAAGCTGGCGAAGGAGCACCCGCAGGACGCGACGCTGTGCGGGGCATCGGAGTTCCTCGACCGCGAGCTGACGGCGATGGAACAGAGCCCGTACAAGCTCAAGTTCCCGGCGCCGCAGGTGTACCAGAACGCGTTCGCGCTGAACTTCGTGAACGTGGCGAAGGGCAGCCCCTGCAAGTTCGCCGAGGTGTTCACTACGGACGCCCGCCTGGAGTCCCTGAACCTGAAGGTCCTGGACGACGACAAGGGGCACTTCACGACGGAGCTGGCCGCGCTGACCGTGCGCGACGAGACCGCGAAGAAGAATCCGCAGCTCGCGAAGCTGGCGAAGAAGCTCGGCGACGCGCTCACCGAGAAGACGATCATCAAGCTCAACGGCCTGGTCGACCTGGAGGGCAAGAGCGCGGATCAGGCCGCGCTGTACTTCCTGCGGACGAACGGCTTCATCGGCAAGTGACGCGGCACAAGTGACGCGACAGGGGCCGGGGTTCACACCCCGGCCCCCGCACCCCCCGGCGGGCCGTCACCCCCGCAGCGCCTCCTCGACACCCCGCGCCACGGTCACCGCCTCCTGTGAAGGCAACGGCCCTCCATCTCCCCCGGCCACGTAGAACGCGTCGACCGCGTTCGCGCCCAGCGTCGACACATGCGCCGAGCGCACCCGCACCCCGGACGCCTCAAGGGCCCGGCCGATACGGTGCAGCAGCCCCGGCGCGTCGTGCGCCCGCACCTCGATCACCGTCGCCCGCCGCGAACCCGCGGAGGCCACCGTCACCCGCGCCGCCGGCGCCACCACACCACGCCTGCGCGGATACGCGGCGTCCCGCTCGGCGAGCCGCGCCGCGATGTCGAGCGAGCCGTCGAGCGCCCGTACGAGATCGGCCCGGAGCCGCGCGGCCTGCGGCAGCGAGCCGTACTCGGCGGCCACCCGCCAGTCGAGCAACAGGGCGACGCCCTCCACCCCCTCCGGCGGCGTCAACGCCCGCAGCTCCGCCGTCCGCACGGTCAGCCGGTGCATCGCGAGCACCCCGGCGACGGCCGGCAGCACCCCGTCCTGCTCCGGCACCGCGATCACCAACTCGACGCCCAGCGGCTCCGGTTCCCCGGCCCCCTCGCCTTCGGTCGGCACCGCGTCCGTCTGCGCCCGCAGCGAAAGGACGGGCCCGCCGGTGCGCAGCGCCTCCACCGCGAGCCGCTCCTGCTCGGCCGTCGGCTCGGCGGCGTCCGGGTCGACCGGCTCGTCCCCCGCGAGCACCGCGGAGACCCGCTTGACCAGGTCGGCGACGAGGGATCCGCGCCAGGACGACCAGGCGGCGGGACCGGTGGCCAGCGCGTCCGCCTCGGTCAGCGCGTGCAGCAGTTCGAGCGTGCCGGCCGAGCCGACCGCTTCCGCGACGGACCGTACGGTCGCCGGGTCCTCCAGGTCGCGCCGCGTGGCGGTCTCGATGAGCAGCAGGTGGTGCCGTACGAGGGAGGCGAGCACGGCGACATCGGCCCGGTCAAAGCCGATCCGCGCGGCGACGTCCCGCGCGATGATCTCGCCGGCCACCGAGTGGTCCCCCGGCCAGCCCTTGCCGATGTCGTGCAGCAGCGCCGCGACGAGCAGCAGGTCGGGCCGGTGCACGCGCCGCGTCAGCTCGGACGCCCGCACCGCCGTCTCGACGAGGTGCCGGTCAACTGTCCATGTGTGTACGGCGTTCCGCTGCGGCCGGCACCGCACCCGCTCCCAGTCCGGGATCAGCCGCGTGATCAGCCCCTCGGCCTCCAGGGCCTCCCACACCTCGATGGTCGGGCGGCCCGCGCCGAGCAGCGTGACCAGCTGTTCGCGGGCCTCGGCGGGCCAGGGCGCGGGCAGCGGGCGGGCGGCGGCCGCCATCCGGCGCACCGCGTGCAGCGACAGCGGCAGCCCGGCCTGGGCGGCAGCGGCGGCGGCGCGCAGCGGCAGCACCGGGTCGCGCTCGGGCTTGGCGGCGCGGGCGAGCACCACCTCCCCCTCCATCTCGACGACGCCCTCGGCGAGCGGCGACCGCTCGACCGGCGCGGCCTTCCCGCCGCCGAGCAGGGACCGCAAACGCGGCTTGGCGGACCGGGACTTGAGCACCCGGCCCACCTCCCGCCAGGTGACGTCGCTGGCGTACGACACCGTGCGCGCGGCCTCGTACACCTGCCGCAGCAACGTATCGGCGTCCAACAGGCCCAGTTCCGCGGCGACCTGGTCCTGCTCCTGGAGCGCGAGCCGGTCGGTGGCCCGCCCGGTGGCCAGATGCAGGGCGTCCCGTACGTCGAGGAGGCGGCGGCGCGCGTCGGCGAGACCCTCGCGGGGCGCGTCCGCGAGCCATGAGGCGGCGACGGCGCGCAGCGCGGTGGCGTCCCGAAGGCCGCCCCGCGCCTCCTTCAGGTCGGGTTCGAGCAGGAACTGCAACTCGCCCTGGCGCGCGGCCCGTTCCTCGCACAGCTCGCGCAGTTCGGGCAGCCGCTTGGGGGCCTGGTTGCGCCAGTCCGCGAGCACGGCGGTGCGCAGGCCCGCCGTGAGCCCGAGGTCACCCGCGAGGTGCCGGGCGTCGAGCAGGCCGAGCTGCACCTTGAGGTCGTCACCCGCGGTCTTGCGCGCCTCCGTCGGCGTACGGACCGAGTGGTCGAGGGCGAGGCCCAGGTCCCACACCGGGTACCAGATGCGGTCGGCGAGCGCCGCGACCTCCCCGGGGTCCGCCGAGCCGTCGTGCAGCAGGAGCAGGTCGAGGTCGCTGCGCGGGGAGAGTTCGCCGCGCCCGTACCCGCCGACCGCGACGAGCGAGACGCCCGGCGCCCCGCCGCCGAAGAGCTCGACGAGCCAGTCGTCGGTCAGCTCCGCGAGGGCGGCACGGCGCGGCGGCCCGGACCGCGCCTCCCCCTGGAGGAGGCGCAGCCGGGCCGCCGCATAGCCGCCGGGTGTGGAGTTCTCGTCGTCCGCTGTTTCGGTCCGTACGTCGTTCCCGCTCGTCACCCGGCGACTCCCGTTCCGTCCATGATTCGCTTACAGCGCGTCCGGCCCACGTTCGCCGGTGCGCACCCGCACGGCCGTCTCGACGGGGACCGCCCAGACCTTGCCGTCGCCGATCTTGCCCGTCCGCGCGGCCTTCACCACGACATCGAGCAGCTGCTCGGCGTCGTCGTCCTCGACCAGGACCTCTATCCGGATCTTGGGTACCAGGTCGACGGTGTACTCGGCGCCACGGTAGACCTCGGTGTGCCCGCGCTGACGGCCGTATCCGCTGGCCTCTGTCACGGTCAGGCCCTGGACGCCGAAGGCCTGGAGGGCTTCCTTGATCTCGTCGAGCCGGTGCGGCTTGACGACGGCGGTGATCAGCTTCATGCGTCGACCTTCTTGTCCTTGGAAACCGGCGTGACGGGGGCGGGAACCGCCTGGCGGGCCAGGGCGCCGCCGCCGACGCCGCTGTAGTCGTAAGCGGTCTCGGCGTGCTCGGCCTGGTCGATGCCGGAGACCTCGTCGTCCTCGGGGACGCGCATGCCCATCGTCTTGTCGATGAGGAAGGCGAGGATCGCGGAGGCGATCAGCGAGTAGGCGAGGACGCCGCCGACACCGGCGAGCTGCTTCCACAGCTGGGAGAGGCCGCCGCCGTAGAAGAGGCCCGCGGCGTCGGACTGGCCGCCGCCCGTGGCGAAGAAGCCGATGAGCAGGGAGCCGGCGATGCCGCCGACGAGGTGGACGCCGACGACGTCGAGCGAGTCGTCGTAGCCGAACCTGTACTTGAGGCCGACGGCCATGGCGCACAGCACACCCGCGATGGCGCCGATGGCGATCGCGCCGAGCGGCGAGCAGGAACCACCGGAAGGAGTGATGGCGACGAGACCGGCGACGGCACCGGACGCGGCGCCGAGCGAGGTGAACGCGCCGTGCCGGATCTTCTCGTAGATCAGCCAGGCCAGCATGGCGGCGGCCGTCGCGACCTGCGTGTTGACGAACATCAGCGCGCCGACGCCGTCGTCGTTGCCCAGCCACGAGCCGGCGTTGAAGCCGAACCAGCCGAACCACAGCAGGCCCGCGCCGAGCATCGTCCACGGCAGCGAGTGCGGCCGCATCGGGTCCTTCTTGAAGCCGACGCGCTTGCCGATGACGAGGATCACGCCGAGCGCGGCGGCGCCCGCGTTGATGTGCACGGCCGTACCGCCGGCGAAGTCGATCACGCCGAGGTCGAAGGCCCAGCCGCCGGTCCCCCACACCCAGTGCGCGACCGGGAAGTACACGATCGTGGCCCACAGCGCGATGAACAGCGCCCAGGCGCTGAACTTCACGCGGTCCGCGAGCGCGCCGCTGATCAGGGCGGGCGTGATGATCGCGAACATCAGCTGGAAGACGGCGAAGACATAGATCGGGATCGTGTAGCCGTCCCAGAGCTGGGTGATGCCGATTCCACTGAGCCCGACGAAGTCGCCGTTCCAGCCGACGATCGAGCCCTTGTCGGTGCCGAACGCCATCGAGAAGCCGTACAGCACCCACAGGATCGTGATGATCCCGAGGCTGATGAAGCTCATCATCAGCATGTTCAGGGTGCTCTTGACGCGGACCATGCCTCCGTAGAAGAAGGCCAGGCCCGGGGTCATCAGCATCACCAGGGCGGAACAGATCAGCATGAAACCTGTGTTGGCGGGCGACAGTGTGGGTGCGTCTGCCGCCAGCGTGATGGCTGATGCCATCGGCGTCTCCTCGTCGTTGGTACGGCCCCGTGCGGGCGAAGCCTTGAGCGGTCATGAGGGGTGGGCCGGTTATGCGCCATGACATTGGCGCAGCGCCGTTTCCGTTCGGGCCCCTCGGTGTTTCGCCGCAGTGACGAAGAGGTCGCGGGTGTTACGGGTGGATGAAATGCCGGATTGTGTCCGGGTCGCTCGTTACCGTGACGCGACCGGACCGGATAAAGAGACCGGCCACGGCCTCCGTCCGCGATGACCTGGCGTAGGGGAGCCGAGTCGGGCTGTTTCGGGACGGTGGTCGTGGCCGGCGCTTGTGGGGGTGCTCCCCCGGCCGTCAGACCGCGGCTTCGGCGGTCTCCGGCAGGTGGAGCGCGAGCTGTTCGGTGAGATCGATGACCTCGGCGACGTCACCGAAATCGCGCGTCGCATTGTCGACGGTCTTGCGGATCCGGGTGTTGACCCGCTCCGAGCGCACCTTCCTGGCGATCTCCAGGGCCCGCCCCGCGAGCACCGTGGACTGCTCGGGCTCCTTCTGCAAGAGGTGCACCGTGGACATCCCGATCAGGTTCAGCGCGTACGAACGCTGGTGCTCGGCGTCCTTCCCGAACAGGTCGACCGCCTTCTGCATGAGCGGCTCGGCCATCGACGCGTACGTCGGGCTGCGACCGGCCACATAGGCGAGATCCCGGTACGAGTGGCTGTTCTCGCCGTGCAGTTCGGCCTCGGAGAAGAAGCGGATCCAGTCGGGGTCCGGGTCGTCCCAGTCGTCGGCGTCGGTGAAGGTGTCCTCGGCCATCCGCACGGCGCGCTTGCACTTGCCGGGCTGCCCCATGTTCGCGTACGCGCGGGCCTCCATCGCATACAGCATGGACTGGGTGCGGGGGCTGGCGCAGTCACGGCTGCCGTACTGGGCGAGATGGATGAGTTCGAGGGCGTCGTCGGGCCGGCCGAGGTGGATCATCTGCCGGCTCATGCTGCTGAGCACGTACGAGCCCAGCGGCTTGTCGCCCGCTTCCTTGGAGGCGTGCAGCGCGAGGACGAAGTACTTCTGGGCGGTGGGTTGCAGGCCCACGTCGTAGCTCATCCAGCCGGCCAGCTCGGCGAGTTCGGCGGCGACCTTGAACAGGCGGCGCGTCGTCTCCTCGGGCTGCGGCTCCTGCAACAGGTCGGTCACCTCGTGCAGCTGGCCGACGACGGCCTTGCGGCGCAGACCGCCGCCGCACTGGGCGTCCCACTGGCGGAACATCGTCGTGGTCGACTCCAGGAGGTCGAGCTCCGGCCTCGAGAGCCGGTTCCCACGGCGCTGCGTGGCCGACTCCGGCTCGGACCTGGCCGAAGCGCCGGGGGTCGGCACCAGCCAGCGCTGCATCGGTTCGACCAGGGCGGGGCCCGCGGCGAGCGCGAGCGAGCTGCCGAGGAAGCCGCGGCGCGCGAGCATCAGGTCGCTGCGCGAGAACTCGCCGATGAGCGCCACGGTCTGGGGGGCGGTCCAGGGCAGGTCGACGCCGGACACCGAGGGCGCCTGGTGCGCGGCGCGCAGGCCGAGGTCCTCGACGGCGACGACGCAGCCGAAGCGCTCGGAGAACAGCTCGCTGAGGATCCTCGGGATCGGCTCACGCGGGTTCTCCCCGTCGAGCCATCGGCGTACGCGCGAGGTGTCCGTGGAGATGTGGTTCGCACCCAACTGCCGGGCCCGTCGGTTCACTTGGCGCGCCAGCTCGCCCTTGGACCAGCCACTGCGCACGAACCACGAACCGAGCAGCTCGTTCGGGCGCTTCTCGGCGTTCGTGACGCCACCGCCGCTGCCGCCCACTGGAACGCCCCCATTCCCTGAAAGCCATCTAAGCCGCTGTGTGTGAATAGGCCGCCGTGTGTGAAGTCCCGACGACCACTGTTCTCCACACTCTTGCCCGCAAGCCCTACCAGGATGCCGTCAAACCCGGCTCCCCGTCCGGCAGTTGTCACTCCTCGAACAGGAAACCGACTTGCCTCCGGCATACCCACGGGTGCACGCACCCCGAGAGCTCATGCACTGAAAGTAATCCTACGATCACCCCTCCGGCGAGGGCGAACACGGAAACGCCACCATTCGCCACCCCTTCGAATGAACCCAGCGGCGGCCCCACACGATTCACTTGACATAGGACAGCCGGAAGTAGGCGGACCAGAGTGGACGGGGGCGTGCGCCTCAGGGCGCACCACCCCCAGTGCGAATCGGCTTCGGTCCGACCGGGTGGCGTGCGCGTTGGGTAACGATCCAATTCCGCCGCGTAACCACCGGCGCGCAGGAGGTGTTGGAGGGGGCATGGGCTTCACGATCGGCGGCATGCGTGAGATGCGCACCGGCTCACGTCGCCGCGGCCGCACGTCCGGCCGCGCTTCGGACTGCACCACGGTGGCGGAGTTCACCGGCCTCTGGGGCTGGGACGTGGTACCCGGCGCCCGCGCCGCCGGCGCCGCGGATCCCACGTGCTCCTGCGGTAAGGCCGGCTGCCCGGCCCCCGGGGCCCACCCCCTCGACCCGGCCGCGGTGGTGCGGGCAGGGGCCACGCTGGACCAAGTGACCGAGTCCTGGGGCCGGTTCCCCGGCGCCGCGGTGCTGCTGCCGGTCGGCCGGGCGTTCGACGTGATCGATGTGCCGGAGGCCGCGGGCCGCCGCGCACTGATCCGCCTGGAGCGCATGGGCCTCCCCCTCGGCCCGGTCATCGCCACCCCGCAGGGCCGCGCCCACTTCTTCGTGGCACCCGGCGCCGCCGCCGAACTCCCCACGCTGCTCTACCGGATGGGCTGGGACGACGCGGCCCTCGACCTGCACGCGCTGGGCGCCGGTTCGTACGTCACGGCCCCGCCCTCGGACCGCGGCGGCCAGGGCCCGACGAGCTGGCTGCGCCCCCCGTCCCTGGACACGGCGAGCCAACCGCCGCAGGCCCGGCTGCTGTTGGGCACCCTGGCGTACGTGGCGCATCGCTCACCCTGCGCGTAGGACACCCGGCAGGGGCGCGGGTCCGGACACGAAAAAGACCGCGGCCGCGCCGCCCGGAACAAGAGCGATCACGACCGCGGTCTCCCGCGTCGAAGCGGAGCGCCTACTCGCCGATAAGCGCATCCACGAACGCCTCCGGCTCGAACGGCGCCAGGTCGTCGGGCCCCTCGCCGAGACCCACGAGCTTGACCGGCACGCCCAGCTCCCGCTGCACGGCCACGACGATGCCGCCCTTGGCCGTACCGTCCAGCTTGGTCAGCACGATGCCCGTGATGTCGACGACCTCGGCGAACACGCGGGCCTGGATGAGACCGTTCTGCCCGGTCGTCGCGTCGAGGACGAGCAACACCTCGTCGAGCGGGGCGTGCTTCTCCACGACCCGCTTGACCTTGCCGAGCTCGTCCATGAGCCCGGTCTTGGTGTGCAGCCGGCCCGCGGTGTCGATGAGGACGACGTCGGCGCCCTCCTCGATGCCCTCCTTGACGGAGTCGAAGGCGATGGAGGCCGGGTCGCCGCCCTCGGGGCCGCGCACGGTGCGCGCGCCGACCCGCTCGCCCCACGTCTGCAACTGGTCGGCCGCCGCCGCGCGGAAGGTGTCCGCGGCGCCGAGCACCACGTTCTTGCCGTCGGCGACAAGTACGCGCGCGAGCTTTCCGGTGGTGGTGGTCTTGCCGGTGCCGTTGACCCCGACGACCATCACGATGCCGGGCGTCGTTCCCTCGGAGGCGAACCCCTCGGTCTTCACGGTCCGGTCGAACTCGGGGACGAGCAGCTTCAGGAGCTCCTCGCGCAGCAGCGCGCGCAGCTCGTCCGGCGTGCGGGTGCCGAGCACCTTGACGCGCTCGCGGAGGTTCTCGACGAGCTCCTGGGTGGGCTGCACGCCGACATCGGCGGTGAGCAGCGTGTCCTCGATCTCCTCCCACGTGTCCTCGTCGAGGTGCTCGCGGGACAGGAGGGTGAGCAGGCCCTTGCCGAGCGCGTTCTGCGACCGGGAAAGGCGGGTGCGCAGCCGCACGAGGCGGCCCGCGGTCGGCTCCGGTACCTCGACCTCGGGAGCGGCGGGCTCCTCGGCGGCCGGGGCCTCGGGTTCCTCTTCGACGGCCGGCTCGGCCGTGGGGAGGTCGACCTCTTCGATCGTGCGCCGCGCTTCGTCGCGCGGCGTCTCGGCCTCGTCGCCGACGTGCGGCTCTGTGGGCGGGGCGGTGGTGATGTCGGGCGCCGACGGCGGGGGCGGGGGCAGCTGCTTCTTCTTGCGGCTGCCGATCACGAGCCCGCCGAGCGCGCCGATCACGACCACGGCGATGACTACAGCAAGGATGACGGTTTCCATAACCCGTCCAGTATCAGTCATGGGCCCCGCCCAAGCCGTGTTCGTGCCTTCCTCCAAAGGACAAAGGCCTCTGACGGGTTCGACTCGGACTAAAGTACGATGGCAGTCGTCGCATCAACGCGCGTAGAGTCCAACGCGATCAGGACACCACGCCGGATCGCGACACCACTCCACAAGGGCCCTGCGGGCCCGTCACCCCCCACCGGCTCTCCGTCCCCCACGGCCGAGCCGAGCGAGAGGCACGGAACCCCACCGCATGAGCAAGACCGCCGAAGCCGAAGGCGCGCTGGAGACACGCGGCATCGAGCCCGTCCCCGACGCCGAGCGCACCGCCAAGACCCGCGAGCTCTTCCCGACCTGGGTCGCCGCCAACATCAGCGTGCTGTTGCTCACGATGGGCGCGAGCCTCGTCGTGACGTACAAGCTGAACTTCTGGCAGGCCATCGTCGTCGCCATCGCGGCGCCCATCGTGTCGTACGGCCTCGTGGGCCTGATCGGCATCGCCGGCAAGCGCGGCGGCGCCCCCGGCATGGCGCTGTCCCGCGCTGTGTTCGGGCAGCGCGGCAATCTGCTGCCGGGCTCGCTGATCTGGGTCGCGCGCTGGGGCTGGGAGACGATCAACGCGGTGACCGGCGCGTACGCCGTGCTCACCGTCCTGGACATCCTGTTCGGCATCAAGCAGAACAACTTCCTGGTGATCGTCACCCTGCTGCTGTTCGTCTGCGTCACGTTCGCGATCTCGGGCCTCGGCATCAACGTCGTCCAGATGTGCAACAAGTACGCGACGTATCTCTTCGGCATCTTCTCGGTCCTGGTGCTCGTCTACCTGATCATCAACACCGACTGGTCCGAGGTCTTCGGGCAGCCCGCGGGCAAGACGTCCCTGATGGTCGCGGGCATCGGCATGATCGCCGCCGGTGGCGTCAGCTGGATCCCGTCCTCCCCGGACTTCACCCGCTACCTGCCGCGCACCGCCTCCACCAAGGGGATCATCGGGAACTCGATCGGCGGCGCGGGCATCGTCGTGCTGCCGATGGTCCTGATGGGTTCCGTGATGGCGGTCTCCACCCCGGACCTGGCCTCCGCCCAGGACCCGGTCTCCTTCCTCGGCGAGATCCTGCCGATGTGGATCGCGGTGCCGTATCTGCTGATCGCCCTGGTCGGCATGCTGCTGATCAACGCGATGTCGATGTACTCGGCCGGCTTCACCGCGCAGACCCTCGGCTTCAAGGTGCCGCGACACTGGGCCGTCTCCATCAACGCGGTGATCTCGCTGGTCTTCGGCGCCATCCTGATGCTGGTGGCGACGAGCTTCATGAGCTCGTTCATCTCCTTCCTCTCGCTGCTCGCCGTGGCCTTCTCCGCCTGGGTCGGCGTCTTCGGCGCGGACATGTTCAAGCGCAAGCACTACGACGCCGCGGCCCTGATCGACACCACCCGCACCAGCGCCTACTGGTACAAGGGCGGCTTCTCCCCCGCCGCGTGCGTCGCCTGGGCGGTCGGCCTGGTCGTCGGCCTGCTGTTCACGTCGTCGACCTGGTTCTCGGGACCGCTCGCCTCGAACAACTTCATCGGTGAGTACGGCCTCGGCTGGGTCGTCACGATCGTCGTCTCCGGCCTGCTGTATCTGGCGCTTCCCAAGCCCGCCGACACCACAAGGGCCCCGGACGAGGTCGACGCCGCCGAAGCCATGGCCTCCTGATGCTCCGTCAGCTAACGTCCCCCTCCACGAATCCGGCTCCACGCCTCGCGGAGGGGGACTTTTCCATGCCCGTGTCCGTCGTACGGTTCAACCTCGTCGACCCCGCCGGCACACCCGAAACGCTCGCCGCCCGCTACCAGGCGGCGGTCGAGATGGCCCGCTACGCCGACGAGCAGGGCATCGACACGGTGCAGACCGAGGAGCACCACGGCGTCGCCAACAACTGGCTGTCCTCGCCCTTCACCTTCGCGGGCGCGGTCCTCGGCGCCACGAAGCGCATCGCGGTCACCGTCTCCGCGATCATCGGCCCGCTGCACGACCCGCTCCGCCTCGCCGAGGACATCGCCGTGCTCGACCTGCTCAGCGGCGGCCGCCTGGTGACCGTCTCCGGGATCGGCTACCGGCCGGAGGAGTACGCGCAGTTCGACGTGGAGTGGAAGCGGCGCGGCAAGCTCCAGGACGAGCTGCTCGAAACGCTGCTGAAGGCCTGGACCGGCGAGGAGTTCGAGTACCGCGGACGCCGGGTCCGGGTCACGCCCCGCCCCTTCACCCAGCCGCACCCACTGCTCCTGGTCGGCGGCTCCTCGCAGGCGGCCGCGCGCCGGGCGGCCCGGCTCGGCCTCCCCTTCTTCCCGAGCGCCCATCTGCCGGAGCTCGAGACGTACTACAACGAACGCCTTCAGGAGTACGGGACCGAGGGCTGGACCATGATGCCCGGGAAGGTGACCCCGCTCCTGCACCTGTCCGAGGACCCGGACCGCACCTGGGCCGAGCACGGCCGGCACTTCCTGCACGAGGCGCAGACGTACGCGTCATGGCAGTCGGGAGACATCAAGTCCGCCGTGAAGTCGGGGGCGACGTCGGTGGAGGAGCTGCGCGCCGAGGGCGTCTACCGGGTGCTCACGCCCGACGAGTGCCTGGCCCAGGGCCTCGACAACTACGTCCTGCACCCGCTCTCCGGCGGCATGCCCCTGGACGAGGGGCGCCGCAGCCTCCAGCTGTACTGCGAAAACGTACTGCCCCGGCTGAAGGACCAGTCGTAGGTCCTTCGGCCGGGGCAGTGACGACAGCGGGGAGATGGCAGCGGGGGTTTGATCCATCTCCCCGGGTTCAGGGGAGGGGGGCGGCGGTCAGATCGTCGCCGCTTCCTCCAGCGTCCGGCCCTTGTACTCCTTCACGAACTTCAGGGTGAAGGGGATGGAGAGCGCCGCGCAGATCGTGTAGATGACGTACGTGCCGCTCAGGTTCCAGTCGGACAGGGACGGGAACGTCGCGGTGATGGTGTAGTTCGCCAGCCAGTTGAACATCGACGCGACACCGATCGCGGTGGCACGGATCTTCGGCGGGAACATCTCACCGACCATGACCCAGAGGATGACGCCCCAGCTCATCGCGAAGAAGAAGACGAACCAGTGGGCGGCGATCAGGGCGACCCAGCCCTGGGCGTTCGGCAGCTTGCCGCCGACCAGGTCGTACGAGAACGCCCAGGCCTCCAGGGCGAGACCGATGACCATGCCGACGGAGCCGATGAGGGCGAGCGGCCTGCGGCCGACCCGGTCGATCAGGATCATCGCCACGACGGTGCCGATGATGTTGATGATCGACGTCGTGAACGAGTAGAAGAACGAGTCCGTCGGGTCGACGCCGACCGACTGCCACAGCGTCGAGGAGTAGTAGAACGCGACGTTGATGCCGACGAACTGCTGGAAGACCGCGAGGCCGATGCCGACCCAGACGATCGGCTTGAAGATGAAGGCGCCCTTGAGGTCCCTGAAGGTCGACAGACGCTCGTTCTTCATGCCCTCCTCGATCTCGGCGATGCGCACCTCGGCGTCGGCGCCGTCACCCTCGACCTGACGGATGACCTTGCGGGCCTGGTCGGGCCGGCCCTTGCCGAGCAGGTAGCGCGGCGACTCCGGGATCATGAACGTGAAGACGCCGTAGAGCGCGGCCGGAATCACCATGATCCCGAGCATGACCTGCCAGGCCTCCAGGCCGAGCAGCTGACCGCGCTGGTCACCGCCGGCCGCGTTCAGCAGCCCGTAGTTGACCAGCTGCGAGATCGCGATGCCGAGCACGATGGCGGCCTGCTGGAAGGAGCCGAGCCGGCCGCGGTAGGCGGGCGGCGCCACCTCGGCGATGTAGGTCGGGCCGAGAACCGAGGCCATGCCGATGGCGAAGCCGCCGACGACGCGCCACAGCATCAGGTCCCACAGCGCGAACGGCATGGAGGAGCCGATCGAGCTGATGATGAAGAGCACCGACGCGATCTGCATGCACCGCACGCGGCCGATCCGGTCGGCGATCCGCCCGGCGGTCGCCGCGCCGATCGCGGAGCCCAGCAGCGCGATGGCGATGACCTGGGCGAGCGTGCCGGAGCCGATGTCGTACCGGTCCCGGATCGCTTCGACCGCTCCGTTGATGACTGAGCTGTCGTAGCCGAAAAGGAAGCCACCCATGGCGGCACCCGCCGCGATGAAGGTGACACGTCGGAGATTGCCCGGCTGTTCCTGCCGGGCTCCCGCTACTGGTGCCGCACTGGTCACATGTACTCCTCGGGCCACCGGCCTCGCTGCCGGGGGTGGGGGCGAGCCCTTCAGATCCGATACCAGTGGCGCACAACTTCACGCCACCCACCACCTGAAGGTAAAAGCAACGTTGCAGAGACTATGCCTTCATGTTTTGAAGTCAATACTTCGGGTCCTGTGAATTTACAGGCATGGGAGTGTCGCCCAGTGTTCAAGACTTGAACACTGGTAGAGGGGGTCTGGCTAGGGGGCTAACTCAGCCGCTGGCTGATGACCTTCGACACGCCGTCGCCCTGCATGGAGACGCCGTACAGCGCGTCGGCGACCTCCATCGTGCGCTTCTGGTGCGTGATCACGATGAGCTGCGATGCCTCCTGCAGCTCCCGCATGATGCGGATGAGGCGCTGCAGGTTGGTGTCGTCGAGCGCGGCCTCCACCTCGTCCATCACATAGAACGGGCTCGGGCGCGCCTTGAAGATGGCGACGAGGAGCGCCACCGCGGTCAGGGACCGCTCGCCGCCCGAGAGCAGGCTGAGCCGCTTGACCTTCTTGCCCGGCGGGCGGGCCTCGACATCGACACCCGTCGTGAGCATGTTCTCGGGGTCGGTCAGGACGAGCCGTCCCTCACCGCCCGGGAACAGCCGGCTGAAGACGCCCTCGAACTCGCGCGCGGTGTCGCGGTAGGCCTCGGTGAAGACCTGCTCGACGCGCTCGTCGACCTCCTTCACCACTTGAAGCAGGTCGGCGCGGGTCTTCCGCAGGTCCTCCAGCTGCTCGCTGAGGAAGTTGTGGCGCTCCTCCAGCGCCGCGAACTCCTCCAGAGCCAGCGGGTTGACCTTGCCGAGCTGCTGGTACGCGCGCTCGGCGGAGGCGAGCCGCTTCTCCTGCTCCGAACGGACGAAGGGGCGCGGCTTGTTGCGCGGGTGCTCGGGGTCCTCCGGCAGCTCCTCGCCCTCGGCGGGGAGCGAGGGCGGCACGAGCTGGTCGGGACCGTAGTCCGCGACGAGTCCGGCCGGTTCGACACCGAGTTCCTCCAGCGCCTTGGTCTCCAGCTGCTCGATCCGCAGCCGCTTCTCGGCGCCGAGTACCTCGCCCTTGTGGACCGAATCCGTCAGCTTGTCGAGTTCTTCCTTCAGCTCGCGGCCACGGGCCCGCTCGGCCCCCAGTTCCTGCTCACGCGCCGCCTTCGCCCGCTCGGCGAGGGTCCGCTCCTCGTCGGCCCGGGTGATGGACACCTCGACATGCGCGAGCAGCCGGCGCGCGCCGGAGGCGACGGCCTCGGCGACGGCGGCCTCGTACTGCTGGCGGGCGCGCTGGCGCTCGGCACGCGCGCGTGCGTCGCGCTCGGCGCGGGCGGCCCTGTCGAGCGAGTCGGCACGCCCCGCGAGCCCCTTGACCCGCTCCTCGTGGGTACGCACCTGGAGGCGCGCCTCCATCTCCGTCTGCCGCGCGTTGGCACCGTCGGCGGAGAGGCGGTCGCGCGCGGACGTGTCGGGTTCCTCGTCCGCTCCTTCCCCGAAGGGGGCCTGCTCCTCGGCCACGGCCAGCCGCTCGGCCAGCTCCTCGGCGTCCTGTACGGCCTTGTCCAGCGCGTCCTGCGCCTTGGCCGCGGCGGCGGTGCTGCGCTCGGCCTCGCCCGCGGCGCCCCGCGCCTGCCCGGCGAGGCGGCCGAGCTGCTGGGCGCGCCCGGAACGCTCACGCTCTATGACCCGCTGCTGCTGCCCCAACTCCTCGACGAGCGCGGCACATTCGCCGCGCCGCTCGGCCGCGGCGTGCTGCGCCTCTGCCCACTGTTCGCACCGGGCCGCCAGCTCCTCGAGCTCGGCGGCGGCCTCGTCGACGGACGCCTGCACCTCCAGGAGGCTGGGCGCCCCGGCCGACCCGCCGTGCGCGAAGTGCGCCCCGAGCAGATCCCCTTCGGCGGTCACCGCGGTCAACTCGGGCCGCGCGTACACCAGGTCCTCGGCGTCCTCCAGGGTTCCGACGACCACGATGCCGTGCAGCAGCCGGCGCACCGCGGGCATCAACTCGGCGGGTCCGCGGATCAGCTCCGCCGCGTGTGGGGGGTCCTGGGTGGTCCGGGGTTCGCCTTGAGGCGCAGCGTGCGCCGCAGGGGCTTGATCGGCCGGGTCCGAGGTCAGGAGCAGTGCCGCCCGGCCGCCGTCCTGCTTGCGCAGCAGGCGGATCGCGTCGGCGGCGGCCGTGGGCGTGGTCACCGCGATCGCGTCGGCCGCCGCGCCGAACGCCGCCGCCACCGGCACCTCGTACCCCGGCTCCACCGACAGCAACTCGGCGGCGGGGCCGAGCAGCCCGGTCAACCGGTCCTTCGCGCCGAGCAGCGCACCCGTGCCGTCCTTGCGCCGCAGTCCGAGCGCGAGCGCCTCGTGCCGGGCCGCGAGCGCCGCGCGCTTGCGCTCCCCGGACGTGGCGGCCTCCCGCGCGGCGCTCAGCGCGGCCTCCGCCTCGGCGAGCGCGGCCTTGGCCTCCTCGTGCCGCGTGGAGAGCTCCTCGTCACCGGCGTCGAGCCCGTCGACCTCGGCCCGCAACTGCTCGTACTCCTCCTGCGCGGCGACCGCCCGCTGCTGCGCGTCGTCGCGGGACGCCGCGAGCCGGTCGATCTCGGACTGCGCGGAAGCGGCCCTGCTGCGCGCCGCGTTGACCTGCCCCTGGAGCCGGGCGAGGCCTTCCCGCCGGTCGGCGATGGCCCGCGCGACATCCTTGAGCCGGCGCTCCTCGACCGCCAACTCCCGCTCGAGTTCCGCCCGATGGGTGACCGTCTCGTCGAGCGCGACCTGCGCCGCTTCCAGCGCGGCCTCCAGCTCGGCCTCCTGCTCGCGCACCCGCGCGGCCTCGCGCTCAAGGTCCTCGGGGTCACGCCCGCGCCGCTCCTCCGCGGGCGCGGACGTGGCGCTCTTGACCCGCGCGTCGGCCAGCGACACGGTGCCGCGCACCCGCTCGGCCAGCTGCGACAGCTCGTACCAGGACTGTTGCGCCCGCTGCAGCCTGGGCGTCAACTGCCGGACCGCGTCCTCCAGGTGCCCCTCGCGCAGCAGCGCCTTCTTCAGCGCCTCCTCGGCCGCGCCCTTGCGCCGCTTCAGCTCCGCCTCGTCGGCGACCTCGGCGCTGAGCGCTCCCCGCAGCCGTACGAGATCGTCGGCGAGCAGCCGCAGCCGCGCGTCGCGCAGGTCGGCCTGGATGACGGCGGCCCGCCGTGCGACGGCGGCCTGTCGGCCCAGCGGCTTCAACTGCCGCCTCAGCTCTTCGGTCAGATCCTGTACGCGCGAGAGGTTGGCCTGCATCGCGTCCAGCTTCCGCAGCGCCTTCTCCTTGCGCTTGCGGTGCTTGAGGACGCCGGCCGCCTCCTCGATGAAGGCCCTGCGGCCCATGGGGTCGGCGTGGAGCACGCCGTCGAGCTGGCCCTGGCCGACGATGACGTGCATCTCGCGGCCGATGCCGGAGTCCGACAACAGCTCCTGGATGTCGAGGAGTCGACAGGTGTCGCCGTTGATCTGGTACTCGCTGCCGCCGTTGCGGAACATGATCCGCGTGATGGTGACCTCGGCGTACTCGATGGGCAGCGCGCCGTCGGAGTTGTCGATGGTGAGCGAGACTTCGGCGCGACCGAGCGGCGGCCGCCCGGTGGTGCCGGCGAAGATGACGTCCTCCATCTTGCCGCCGCGCAGCGACTTGGCACCCTGCTCGCCCATGACCCAGCTCAGGGCGTCCACGACATTGGACTTGCCCGAGCCGTTGGGGCCCACGACGCAGGTGATGCCCGGCTCGAACCGCAACGTGGTGGCCGAGGCGAACGATTTGAACCCGCGCAGGGTCAGAGCCTTGAGGTGCACGCCGTCGGACTCTACCCGGCACCCCTGTCTCACTCCATGAACCCACGGTTTCACCCGTGAACATGCAGGGCACATCAGACGTAAAGAACGTCAGGGAAAGCCGGTGCACCGGAGTCCCGGAAGTACGGCCGGGAAGAAAAAGGGACGCCGAAGCGTCCCTTGATAACTCTGTCGAGCGGCTGGTTACGGGCGGTGCCCGACCACCCGGGTCGCTAGGGGGTGGTCAGGTGAGCGCAGGCTCCGCCTGGGGTACGTCGATACCCTCGATGAGAGAGTCGTGAGAAGCGGCAGCCGCGAGCGCGTCGTTCTCGGCCTGAATACGGCCGAGCTCGGATTCGAGGTCCTGGACGCGCTGCTGGAGCCGTCGCATCTCGGCGAGAAGTCGCGGGTCGCTGCCGCCGACGTAACCGAGAAGCGCCTTTGCCATGATGGATGGTCCTCCACAATGAGTGACCGACCGAAGCGGTGTGGGTCGTGAGGGATTCGCACCCGCGGTGCTTGGCACTTCTTGTTTTGCTGCCGTTCTCACATGCCAAACAGCTAAGGTGCGCGGGGACTTCCAGAGTCTCACCAAAAAGTTTGACGGTCAACACGATCACGCCCCGTATTGGCGGGCAAACCGGGGGCTTCGCGCCGCAGAACCTGCGGTACGGCCTCACGTCCGGGGCCCGGGGGCGTAGAGATCATCCGTTCCCGGGGAGCCTGCCACGAGTCCCCGTACTTGGCAACCACCAGGGCGTTTCTGCCGCCCGCAGGTGCCCGCGGCACTTCCCGCGCCCCCTCACCCGGGCCCGCCTGCGGTAACGACTCAGCGGATGGCAAACCCGTCGTAGCCGCCGCGGGGCGTGTCCCAGATCTCAGTCACACCCTCGACCCGGCCGGGTGTGTCGTCACCGTGGAGCCAGTCGAGCAGTTGCTGGCATCCGACGCGCGGTCCCTCGGCGACCACCTGGACACGCCCGTCGTCCAGATTGAGAGCAAAACCACTCAGGCCGCCGATCTCCAGCGCACGTGCACGGGTGAACCACCGGAAACCCACACGTTGGACGCGTCCCCGCACCCAGGCGGTGAGTCGTACTTCTTCGTTCATGGGTGCACGCTAACCGGCCAAAAGCACTCGGAGCACTTCGCCCACTGGGGAGTTGGGGTAGCGTCCCCGACCATCGAACCTCACCCGTACGGGTGAGAAGCACGCACCCCAGTGACGACCGCGAGGACCAAGAGGACCAGGAAGGCCAGGACATGGGACGCCACCGACGCTCCGCCGCCGGCCGCCCGCACGCGAGCGACTTTGCGCAGGGCTACGCGGAGTACCCACCGCACCCCTCGCCTCCGGCGCGGCCCGCCACCTCCCACCACCGCAAGCGGCGCGACGGTGTCCCGCTGCGCACCGGCCTGCTCGGCGCCTCCGCCGCGGTCGCGATGGGCGCGGTCGCGGTGACCACAGGGCTGATACCCGGCGGCGGGAGCTTCAAGTTCGGCGGTGACGGCGGCAGCAAGGTGGAGGCCGCCGACTCCCCCGACGTCACGGCGCAGGGCGGCACGAGCGGTGCGGTCGACGACCGGGCGCCGTCCGCCGCGAGCCGCGACACCGAGCGGGCCACGCCGTCCGCGACGCCTTCGCGCTCCGCGTCCAACGCCGCGCCGCGGTCCTCCGAGCCGTCGAAGCACACGCGGCCGTCCCGGTCCGCCGCCGACGGCAGCGGTACGAGGACGAAGAGCGCGAGCCCGGCGACGTCCGCCCCTTCGTCGGCGGCGCCGACGAAGGCGCCCTCCGGCGGGGGCGGCGGCTCGGCGACCGCCACGGAGAAGGCGGCCTCGACCCAGGTCCTCGCCCTCGTCAACCAGGAGCGTACGAAGGTGGGTTGCTCCCCGGTGACGGCGGACAGCGGCCTCGCCTCGCTCGCCACGTCGTTCAGCGACGACATGGCCTCGCGGGACTTCTTCGACCACACGGACCCGGACGGTGCGACGCCCTGGGACCGCGCCAAGGAAGCGGGCATCGCGGACCTCGGCGGCGAGAACATCGCGCGCGGCCAGGCCGACGCCCGGTCGGTGATGGACTCCTGGATGAACAGCCCCGGCCACAAGGCGAACATCCTGAACTGCGACTTCAAGACCTTGGGCGTCGGCGTGCACTTCGGCTCGGGCGGGCCGTGGTGGACGCAGGACTTCGGCTACTGACGCCCTGCGTCCCTGCCGTCGTCCCTACGTCGCGACGCGCGGCGGGCGCTGGCAGCGCGGGCAGTAGTAACTGGACCGGTTCATCCACGCCCGTCGGCGCATGGGCGTGGAACAGCGCCGGCACGGCAGCCCTTCGCGCCCGTACGCGTCGAGGGAGCGGTCGAAGTATCCCGACTCCCCGTTCACATTCACGTACAGGGAGTCGAAGCTCGTCCCGCCGACGCTGAGCGCCGCGTTCATCACGTCCCTTACGTGGCCCAGGAGTTCGGCCGTGCGGGGGCGGGTGAACGTCGCCGTGGGGCGCTCGTAGTGCAGCTTCGCGCGCCACAGTGCCTCGTCCGCGTAGATGTTGCCGACGCCGCTGATGAGGGACTGGTCGAGCAGGGCCCGCTTGATGGTGGTGCGCTTGGCGCGCAGCGCGGTGTGGAACGCGGCGTCGTCGAAGAGCTCGTCGAGCGGGTCGCGGGCGATGTGCGCGATGACGTCGGGCAGACCGGCGTCGTCGGTGTCGTGCAGCGAGAGGCCGCCGAAGGTGCGCTGGTCGACGAAGCGCAGCTCGGTGCCGAGGCCGTCGGCGAATCGGACGCGGATGCGCAGGTGCTTCTCGTCGAGGGCTTCGTGCGGCTGCACCAGGAGCTGGCCGCTCATGCCGAGGTGGGCGAGGACGGAGGTGTGCGTGCCCTCGAGCGGCAGCCACAGGTACTTGCCGCGGCGGCTCGGTTCGCCGATCGTCCGCCCCTTGAGGCGGGACGCGAAGTCCTCGCCGCCCGCGATGTGCCGGCGCACGGAGCGCGGGTGCAGCACCTCGGCCTCGGCGACGGTCCGATGCGCCACCCAGCGCTCCAGACCGCGACGAACAACCTCGACTTCGGGCAGCTCAGGCACAGGGGTCCTCCGACCATCAAGCCCCGCCGGCGATTGAGGCGCGGGGTCCGGGGCGGAGCCCCGCGGCGTGGGGATATGCAAAGCCCGTTCCCACCGGGTAGGCCGGTGGGAACGGGCTCAGGAAGCGGAGCGGTTACGCTCCGGAGGCCGTATCGACCGCCGCGGCATCCGCGGCAGCGGCCCGCTCGTCCGCCGCCGCGCGAATCGCACGCCACGCGGACTCTGCGGCCTGCTGCTCCGCTTCCTTCTTGCTGCGGCCGGTGCCGGTGCCGTACGAGACGCCTCCGACGCGGGCGGCAGCAGTGAAGGTCTTCTCGTGATCCGGGCCGGTTTCGGTGACCAGGTACTCGGGCACGCCGAGTCCCTCCGTCGCCGTCAGCTCCTGGAGACTGGTCTTCCAGTCCAGGCCGGCACCGAGATTCGAGGACTTCTCGATGAGCGGGTCGAAGAGACGGTGGACGAGCTCGCCCGCCGCGTCCAGACCCTGGTCCAGGTAGACCGCACCGATCACCGCTTCAAGGGTGTCGGCGAGAATCGACGCCTTGTCCCGGCCGCCCGTGCCCTCTTCGCCCCGGCCGAGCCGGATGAAGGAACCCAGGTCGAGCCCGCGGCTGACCTCCGCAAGTGCACGCGAATTGACCACCGCGGCCCGCAGCTTGGCCAGTTGGCCTTCAGGCAGGTCGGGGTGGGTGCGGTAGAGAGTGTCGGTGACCACGAGGCCGAGGACCGAGTCGCCCAGGAACTCCAGGCGCTCGTTCGTCGGCAGGCCGCCGTTCTCGTACGCGTACGAACGGTGCGTCAGCGCGCGCACCAGAAGGGCGGACTCGAGTTTGTACCCGAGCCGCCCTTCCAGAAGCGTGTGGGACGAGGCTGTCGTGTCCACCTTTTTCTTGGCGTCATCCGCCTTCTTGGGGCTCGACACTGTGCCTCTCACCAGCCGCTCAGACCTCGAGGACCTGGCGCTTGTTGTAGGTGCCGCAAGCCGGGCACGCGATGTGCTGCAGCTTGGGCTCCTGGCAACGCTCACACGAAACCAGGGTGGGGACCGCAGCCTTCCACTGCGACCGGCGGTGGCGCGTGTTGCTGCGCGACATCTTCCGCTTCGGAACAGCCACGGCTACTTCTCCTGCTTCTCGTCGACGCCCGCTTGCGCTTCGGCGCCGCTCATCTCGTCCTTCTCGCCGTCCTGGATGGATTCAGCGAGTCCCTGCAATGCCGCCCAACGGATGTCGACGGCGTCGTGGTGGTGGCCCGGCTCGTCCGAAAGCCGCACTCCGCACTCGGAGCACAGACCTTCACAGTCTTCCTGGCACACCGGCTGCATCGGCAGTGCGAGCACCACCGCATCACGCAGCACCGGCTCGAGGTCGAACAGGCCGTCCTCGAGAAAGAGCCTGTCCTCGTCTTCCTCGGCGTCGTCGGCCGGTTCCGCTTTCACACGGCCCCGGTCGTCGGCGTCAGGGTACGAGAACATCTCCTGGAAGTCCGCATCGACCTCTTGGACGAGCGGCTCCAGACACCTTACGCACTCCCCCTTGGCCGATGCACGGGCGGTGCCTGTGACAAGCACCCCTTCCATGACCGACTCCAGGCGGAGGTCGAGCTCCACCGGGGCGCCTTCCGGCACCTCGATGACTCCCAGGAGGCCGAACTCCTTGGGAGCGTCGATCGTGCGGGACAGCCGCTGCATGGCACCAGGACGCCGACCCAGCTCGTGCGTATCGAACACGAACGGGTTGCGGTGGTCGAGGTGGGTGTTCAGGGCTGGTCCTGCTTTCGTTCTTCGAAGCTCATGTGGGGATTGCTGCCCCGAATTTCCGGGCAGCTCGGAACGCACGTGCTACGCGCGACCGAAGAACCAGGGTACTGGACCTTTCGCTCATGGCCCAATCTGCCCCCGGTACCGGCTCAGCGCCCCTGCTCGTACTGCCGCATCTGCTCCAGGCTGATCATGCTCGTGTCGAAGAGACTCGTCTCGTCGAGCGCGCCGTCCTGGGCCTGCTGCGGCTGTGCCTGCTGATGCTGCTGCTGGTAGGCGTACGGGTCCTGCTGCTGGGGCTGGTACCCGTACGGATCCTGCTGGTACGCCGCGTACGGGTCCTGCTGGTAGGTGCCGTAGGCGTCCTGCTGGGGGAAGGGCTGCTGCTGGTAGCCGCCGTACGGATCCTGGCCGTGATCCTGGCCGTGCTGCGCGTACACCGGCTCGGGGGCCTGGGCCGGGATCTGGGGGACCTGCGGGGGCTGCGCCGCGACCGGCTGCGTCTGGGCGCCGCCGATCTCGGCGAGGCCCGCGAGGTAGTCGGCGTCGCTGGTGTGCGCCTGGCCCTCGCCGTCCACGGTCAGCGTGCCGAGGTCGTCGCTGGCGATGCGGCCGTGCAGCTTCTGGCGGCCCTTGCC
This sequence comes from Streptomyces fractus, assembly GCF_049844455.1. Classification (NCBI taxonomy): domain Bacteria; kingdom Bacillati; phylum Actinomycetota; class Actinomycetes; order Kitasatosporales; family Streptomycetaceae; genus Streptomyces; species Streptomyces fractus. The sequence goes on from NZ_JBMYHI010000002.1 coordinate 3,071,660, forward strand.
GACGGCGTCCAGGGTCTTGGCGAGCACCGCCTCGAACGCGCCGAGCTTGGTGTCCACGTACGCGTCGGCGTCCCGGCGCAGCGTCTCCGGGTCGTGGCTGCGCTCGGGGGCGTCCTCGTCCTCGTAGCCCGCCTCGTCGACGCCGGGGCCGGTGCCGGTGCCGAGGAGCTTCTCGCGGCCGCGGCCGACCGAGCCGAGCGTCTTGTTGAGGACGACCTCGAAGTTGGCCAGCTTGGAGTCGACGTAGTCGTCGGCCTCCGCGCGGACCTCCTCGGCCTCCTGGCGGGCCTCGGCGAGGATCCGGTCGGCCTCGGCCTGGGCGCGGCGGGCGATCTCCGTGTCGGAGATCAGGCTGCCGCGCTCGGCCCGGGCGTTCTCGATGATCTGCTCGGCCTCGGCGTGGGCCTGCTCGACCATCTGCTCGCGGCCGCCGATGAGCTCCTGGGCCTGCGCGAGGGAGCCGGGCAGCGCCTGGCGCACCTCTTCGAGCATCGCGAGCAGGTCGGCGCGGTTGATCACGCACGAGGCCGACATGGGCATCGAGCGCGCGCCGCCGACCGCTGCGACGATCTCGTCGAGCTTCTTCTGCACGTCCACCGTGTGCTCGCCACTCTCTCGTCTAGACGCCGGTTACGACTGGGGTGTTGGAGACGGACGAGACGACTGTAAGCCCAACGTGCGCGTGCGCGTCACTTCTTGGGAAGGCGCTCCGTCAGGGCCGCGTTGACCTGCTCCGGAACCAGGTGCGAGACGTCGCCGCCCCAGGTCGCGACCTCCTTGACCAGGGAGGACGACAGGAAGCTGTACGTCGGATTGGTGGGGACGAAGAGGGTCTCCACGCCGGACAGGCCGTTGTTCATCTGGGCCATCTGCAGCTCGTAGTCGAAGTCGCTGACGGCGCGCAGGCCCTTCACGATGGCCGGGATGTCGCGCTGCTTGCAGAAGTCGACGAGGAGGCCGTGGAAGGCCTCCACCTCCACGTTGCCGAATTCGGCCGTGACCTCGCGGATCAGTTCGATCCGCTCCTCGACCTCGAACAGCCCCTTCTTGGACTGGTTGATCATCACCGCGACGTGTACGACGTCGTAGAGCTTGGAGGCTCGGGCAATGATGTCGAGGTGGCCGTTGGTGATGGGGTCGAACGACCCCGGACAGACTGCGCGGCGCACGGGAAGTCCCTCGCTCTCCGGTCCGGTCATCGTGCGTCGTCGCACGTGAGGGTGGTGTTCAAGGCGGCGCGACCGTACCAAAACGTGCCCTCGCCGTAGCGACGGGACCTCAGGCCCTCGAAGCCGTCCGGCCACCGGAATTCGCCGCCTCTGGTGCTGCGTTCCACGGTGACGAGCGCTTCGTCCGTGAGCCAGCCCCGCGTGCGGAGTGTGAGCAGGATCTCTCGAAGATCGTCGTCGGAGACGGCGTAAGGGGGGTCGAGAAAGACCAGGTCGTAGGGGGCGGCCGGCGGCGGGCCCGCGACGATTTGCTCCGCTTTTCCGGTACGTGCCTCCGCTCCCGGCAGGCCGATCGCGCGGATGTTCTCGCGGATCGTGCGGGCGGCGCGGGCGTCGGCCTCGACGAGCAGTGCGTGGGCGGCGCCGCGGGAGAGTGCCTCCAGGGCGACGGCGCCGGACCCCGCGTACAGGTCGGCGACGCGGGTGCCGTCGAGGCTGCCGCCGAGCAGCGACTGCCAGGTGGAGAAGAGGGCCTCGCGTGCCCGGTCGGAGGTGGGCCGGGTGCCGTTGCCCGGCGGCACGGCGAGGCGGCGGCCCCCGGCGGTTCCGGCGATCACGCGGGTCATCGCGCTGGTACGTCCTTTGTCTTTCGCGGCTTGTGGTGCGGGGTCAGTCTGTCAGGGCACGTCCGTCGGCCGCCTGCCGGGCGCTCCGGTCACCCGCGCGGGTTCAGCCCTTGTCCAGGTACTGCTCGCGTTCCTCGTCCAAGAGGGCGTCCAGCGCGATGCGCAGGGCCGGCAGGCCGGCCAGCTCCGGGTCCGCCGTGACCACTCTGGTCGCCTCCTCCCGCGCCTCGGCGATGATCTCCTCGTCCTCGATCACGGCGAGCATCCGCAGGGAGGAGCGCACCCCGGACTGGGCCTGGCCGAGCACGTCGCCCTCGCGGCGCTGCTCCAGGTCGATCCGGGACAGCTCGAAGCCGTCGAGCGTGGAGGCGACGGCGCCGAGGCGGGCGCGCGCGGGGGCGGCCTCCGGCATCTCGGTGACCAGCAGGCACAGGCCCGCCGCCGAGCCACGGCCCACGCGGCCGCGCAGCTGATGGAGCTGCGAGACGCCGAAGCGGTCGGCGTCCATGATCACCATCGCCGTCGCGTTCGGCACGTTCACACCGACCTCGATGACGGTCGTCGCCACCAGGACGTCCGTCTCGCCCGCCGCGAAGCGGCGCATCACGGCGTCCTTGTCGTCGGGCTGCATGCGGCCGTGCAGGACCTCGACCTTGAGGCCCTGGAGCGGGCCGTGCGCCAGCTCCTGCGCGACGTCGAGCACGGCGAGCGGGGGCCGCTTCTCCGCCTCGTCCTCGGCGGACTGCTTCTTGGCGGCGCCCTTCTTGGGCTTCTCGTCCTCGTCGTCGCCGATGCGGGGGCAGACCACGTACGCCTGGTGTCCGTTGCTCACCTCTTCGCGCACGCGCTCCCACGCGCGCGCGAGGAAGTGCGGCTTGTCGGCGGCCGGTACGACGTGGCTCGCGATCGGTGAGCGGCCGGCCGGGAGCTGGTCGAGGACGGACGTCTCCAGGTCGCCGAAGACCGTCATGGCGACCGTGCGCGGGATCGGCGTCGCCGTCATGACCAGGAGGTGCGGCGGCTGCTTTCCCTTGGAGCGCAGGGCGTCACGCTGTTCCACGCCGAAGCGGTGCTGCTCGTCCACGACGACCAGGCCCAGGTCGTCGAACTGCACCTTGTCCTCGATCAGCGCGTGCGTGCCGATGACGATGCCGGCCTCGGCCGTGGCCAGGTCGAGGAGGGCCCGGCGGCGGGCGGCCATGCCCATCGAGCCGGTGAGCAGGACGACCTTGGTGGCGTGCTCGGTGCCCCCGAGCATCCCGCCCTCGGCCAGCTCGCCCATCATCTCGGTGATGGAGCGGTGGTGCTGCTGCGCGAGGACTTCGGTGGGCGCGAGCATGGCGGCCTGACCGCCCGCGTCGACGACGGCGAGCATGGCGCGCAGCGCCACCATCGTGTTGTGCGTGACGGTGAAGTTGTCCGTGACGTAGGCCCGACTCGGATGGGCGACGCTGATGCACTGAACTGCTTTGCGCCCCACGTACTCGACCGCGCGAACACCCCGTCGGAACGTGTCGTCCTCCGGTCGCGCCTTCATGCGATCTGCCTTACGCGGCAGCCGGAAGGGCGGGTACGTATCCGGGAGAGCGATGGACACGTCGAAGGCGTCCTTGTTCGCCAGCACGCGTGCCGTGCCGCCGAGCGACCTGACAAGCCACGCCACGTCGTCCGCCGGCCTCCGTGAGGCCGAGGAGAAGGTGACACTCAGGCCCTGCGTGTCCACAGTGCCGTCCGTGTCCATGAGCCCCTGGAGCACCGCGAGGCGATTCTTGATCGTGGTGTATTTGAAGTCATCGGGGAGGAACTCTTCGTGCGACGCCGAGCCCCGAAGGCGGCTCCCGAACAGGTACGGGTCCGAGGGAGGCTCCGCCCCGCCCCCCAGATCCACGGGCGTGATCACGGGGAGGTACCACTTCGGTGAGCCGGTGGCTTCGTGCAGATCGTTCCTGATCTCCCGGGTCGTCAGGATCTTCGGGGCCTGCCCTCCGCTCCAGGCACGACTGGTACCGACGTACCAAAGGTGCTCGTCATCGCACTCCACCACGCTGTCGTCCGAGAGAACGAGCCGCCACACGTCGCGCTCGCCCTGCGGGAAGACACCGTCCACCACCGCGATCTCACCGCTCGGCGCGACGACTTCGTCCCCTGCGGCGATATCACCCATCCTCGCGTACCCCTCCGGCGTGAGGACCAGTGAGTCGAGTGGCTGGGCCTTGCCGCTGCCCACCTCTCCCTGGAGCAGCCGGTGCATCGGGTGTTCGGTGGCCAGGTCGTCGAAGATCTCCTTGGAGACCTTCTGCTGGCCTTCGGTGAGCGTGAAGGGGAGCTTCGCGTCGAAGGCGGTCAGCAGGCCGTCCTCCTGCGGCACGCGCGGGGCCGCGGTCAGCTGGGTCTCCGCGAACCGGCGCCGGGCGAGGGCCACTTGGAGGACGAACGCCTCGTCCCACTTGAGGCGGTCGCGGGCGTCCTCGATGTCGGCCTTCGTGTGCGGCCGATGGATCTTGAGCAGGGCCTCGGGCAGCGGGACGAGGCCGCGGCCCTCGCGCAGCGACTCGGGCAGCGGGTCCTCGGCCTCGCGCGTGCTGGGCAGCACCAGGTCGACGGCCTTGGCGATCTTCCAGGACTCCAGCTTGGCCGTGGCCGGGTAGATCGGCAGCAGCGCCCCGGCCCACGAGCCGACGGCTTCCGCCGCCTCGTCGGACGACTCGGTGTTGAGCAACTGGTAGGCGGGGTGCGCCAGTTGCATCTTCCGGTTGAAGACCGAGGCCTTGCCGGCGAACATCGCGCGCGTGCCGGGCAGCAGGTCCTTGTGCGGCTTGTGGATGCCGCGGCCGAAGAAGACGAGCTGGAGCTGGCCGCTGCCGTCGGTGATGGTGACTTCGAGGCGCTGGCCCCTGCCGCCGTTGAACTTCAGGATGCGGGCGGTGGCGACCTGCGCGACGACCGTCACATGCTCGTCGAGCGGGAGGTCGGCGAGGCGGGTGAGCTCGCCCCGCTCCGCGTATCTGCGCGGGTAGTGGTGGATCAGGTCACCGACCGTGTGCAGGCCGAGGTGCTCGGCCATCACCTTCGCGGTGGCGGGGCCGAGCACCTTCTTCAGTGGTTCTTCGAGCGCGGGCACGAGATCCATTGCACACCACACCACTGACAATCACCGACCGTCCCCCGACATCCCCTGCTGTCAGCTGCCGTCAGGGCATCTCCGGCACCGGCGTCACCAGCTTCCCGTGCGCCAGGTAGGCGGCCAGATTGTCCAGGGTCAACCGCTCCATCTCGTCCCGCGTCTGGACGGTGCCGCTGGCCAGATGGGGTGTGAGCACCACGTTGTCCAGGGCGAGCAGCGCCTGCGGCACGTGCGGTTCGGCGGCGAAGACGTCGAGTCCCGCGCCCGCGAGTCCGCCGTTGGCCAGCAGGTCGACGAGCGCCTCCTCGTCGACCACGCTGCCGCGCGCGATGTTGACGAGGTAGCCGTCGGGGCCGAGCGCCTCCAGGACCTCACGGGAGACGAGTCCGCTGGTGGCGGCGCCGCCCGAGGTGGCGACCACCAGCACGTCGACGCCGGCTGCCAGCTCCGCGGGCGAGGCCGCGTACGTGTAGTCGACGCCGGGCACCTCGCGGCGGCTGTGGTAGCTGATCGGACAGCCCATCGCCGTGAACCGGTTGGCGATGGCCCGCCCGATCCGGCCGAGCCCGAGCACGCCGACCCGCGCGCCGCTGACCCGCCGCGCCAGCGGAACGGGCCCCTCCCCCGGCCAGCGCCCCGCGCGTACGTAGCGGTCGGCGGCGGAGATCCCCCGCAGTACGTCGAGGGTGAGGCCGAGCGCGGTGTCCGCGACGCAGTCGGTGAGCACGTCGGGGGTGTGGCTCACCAGGATGCCGCGTTCCAGGGCGAGTTCGACGTCGGTGGTGTCGTAGCCGACCCCGAAGTTGACGACGGCGCCGAGGCGCGGCAGCGCGGTCATGAGCTCGGTGCCGACGCCCGCGCGGCCCGAGGTGACGACGACGCCGACCTCACTCCCGTAGCGCGTGAGGAAGCTGTCGCGTTCCGGTCCTTCCTTCGGAAGGACGAGAGCGTCGTACGTGGTGCTCAGCGTCTGGGCGAGGGAGGGCTTGAGGGAGCCGACGGCGAGGACGCGGCCGGTACGCGCATCGGTGGGAGCCATGTCAGATCACCTTCTTCACGAGCGTGGCGAGTTCGGCGTGCTCCGCCTCGGTGAGGTCGGTCAGCGGTGGGCGCACCGGGCCCGCGCCGTGGCCGGAGACGGTGAGGCCGGCCTTCACGATCGACACCGCGTAGCCGGGCTGCCGGTCGCGCAGCGCGATGTACGGCAGGACGAACTCGCGCAGCCGCTCGTAGACCTGCGTCTTGTCGTGGGCGCGCACGGCCGCGTAGAAGTCGCAGGCCCATTGCGGGGCGAAGTTGAAGATGGCCGACGAGTAGGTGGTGGCGCCGAGTTCGAGGTAGGGCAGCGCGTAGGTCTCGGCCGTCGGGAGGCCGCCGATGAGGACGAGCCGCCCGTCGTGCTCGGCGTGCAGCCGGGCCATGAGGTCGATGTCGCAGACGCCGTCCTTGAACCCGATGAAGTTGGGGAACCGGGCGACGAGCCGGTCGACCGTCGCCGCCTTGAAACGGGCGTTGGCCCGGTGGTAGACGATCACGCCGAGCGAGGTGGCCGCGCAGACCCGGGCCACGTGTTCGTAGAGCCCCTCCTGACCGACCTCGGTGAGATAGGGCGGCAGCAGCAGGATGCCGTCGGCGCCGCCCTCCTCCGCCCGCCGGGCCATCTCCACGGCGGTCGCCGTGCCGTATCCGGCCGCCCCGATGATCGGCAGCCCGTCCCGTGCCTCGGCGACGGTCGCCCGCAGCACCGCGTCGACGTCGGTGTGGCTGAGCGAGAAGAACTCGCCGGTGCCGCCCGGGGCGAACAGGCCCGCCACGTCGTACCCGGACAGGCGCTGCAGGTGCGCGCGGTAGGCCGGCTCGTCGAAGGAGTGGTCGGGCCTGGTGTGGGTGACGGGGAAGGACAGCAGACCGGAGCCCAGGACGCGGCGCAGATCATCGGGCGAGAAACGGGCCATGGGGATCTCCAAGGGCATTGGCTGATCGGGGTGTTGGCGGATGAGGGCGGCCGTCCGCAAGCTAACAGACGATGATCACGGATGGGAATGACGTCTACATATAAGAACGCCGATCCTGTCTCGCGGCGGCCGGGCGCCCAACTTCCGTGCCTGCGCGATCTCTTGACGCGCCTCAGAACCCACACTTACCGTGCGTCCACAAATCGAAACGGCGTCTACATCCGTGGACATCCGTAGACATGCTGAGCCTGTCGCGGTGGAGGAAGCCCCATGCCCCCTGTTCCCATACCCGGTCGGGCCCGCGCCGGTGCGCTCCGCCGGCGGGCGGCACTCGCGTCGGCGCTCGTCTGCACACTCGCCGCGAGCGGCTGCACCGTGGCCAACAGCGCGTCGGTGACGGCGGGCAAGGACACGCTGCGCGTCGTGCTGCCGGAGGAGCCGCCCACACTCGAACCCTGCGAGTCCTCGCTGACCTCCACCGGTGTGGTGGTGCGCTCCAACATCACCGAGCCGCTGACCGAGCGCGATCCGCGGTCGGGCAGTCTCCGGCCGAAGCTCGCGACCGCCTGGAAGCGCACTTCCGCCACCCAGTGGACGTACACCATCCGCGAGGGCGTCCGGTTCAGCGACGGTTCGCGGTTCGACGCGAAGGACGCGGCGTACTCCATCGACCGCGCGGTCAACTCGAAGCTCGGCTGCAATGTCGAGGGCTACGTCTTCGGGGACATGGACGTGAAGCTGTCGACGCCCGACGCTCACACCCTCAAGGTGTCGACCCCCGAGGCGGACCCGATCCTGCCGCTGCGGCTCTCCTTCATCGAGATGGTGCCGACGTCGACCGACGCGAAGAAGAAGGTGCGCGAGCCCATCGGCACGGGCCCGTACCGGATTGCCGACTGGGAGCCGGGCCTCAGGCTCTCCCTCGCCGCCAACAAGCGGTACTGGGGCAAGGCCCCCGCCTACCGCAAGGCCCTCTACCAGTGGCGTCCCGAAGGCAGCGTCCGCGCCGCCATGGTCACCAACGGCGAGGCGGACGTGGCTACTTCGCTCGGTCCGCAGGACGGGGCGGGCGACACCGCGGTCACGTATCCGAACAACGAGACCACCGCGCTGCGCATGCAGCTCGGCGAGGCGCCGCTGAACGACCAGCGGGTGCGCGAGGCGATCAACTACGCGATCGACCGCAAGGGCATCGTCGACTCCCTCTACCAGGGCGACGCCAAGGTCGCGTCCCAGCTCGTGCCCTCCGGGATCACCGGCCACGACAAGGGGCTGAAGCCCTGGCCGACCGACCTCGCGAAGGCGCGGAAGCTGCTCGCAGAGGCGAAGGCCGACGGCGTCGATACCGGGAAGCAGATCCGGCTGATCAGCCGGACCGCGCTCTTCCCGAAGGTCGACGAGACCGTGCAGGTCATCCAGAACGAGCTGGCGAAGCTCGGCCTCAACGTCAAGATCCAGATGAAGGACACCGCGGGCAGCACGGAGTTCCAGGAGCGGCCGTTTCCCAAGAACACGGGCCCGTATCTGCTGCTCATCCAGCACGGGAACCAGGCCGGTGACGCGGCGTTCTCCATGGATCAGTACCTGCTGAGCAAGGGGTTCCAGAGTTCCGGTGGCACGGCCGCCTTCGACCGGAGGATCCGGGCGGCGGAGGCCCTCACCGGGGACGAGCGCCAAGAGGCGCTGGGCCGGATCTTCGGCCAGGAGCCGACCGAGATCGCCCAGTACGCGTACGTGGCGCACATGTACGGGATCGTCTCGCTCGCGGACGGGGTCCGGTATCGGCCCGACTCCGCGACGGGCGACGAGATGCGCCTGGCCGAGTTCACGCACGCCGACTGACAGGGCGGCGCGTCCACCCCGCCCTCGGGGCTCCGCCCGGACCCCGCGCCTCAAACGCCGGCGGGGCTGGATCTGCCCGGACCCACCCGCCCGCCAGGGCTTGAAAGCCCGCCCGCCCCTCCGACCTAGGGACAGCGATGTTCCAGTTTCTTCGACGCCGCACGCTGACCAGCATCCTGCCGCTGGTCGCGGTGCTCCTCGGGGTCTTCGTCCTCGCGCGGCTCACCGGCGACCCTTCGTCCTTGTACCTGCCCGAATCCGCCACCCCGGCCCAGCGCGCCGCGTTCGCCGCCCGCAACGGCTTCGACCACTCGATCTGGCAGCAGATCGCCGACTACTTCGGCGGCGTGTTCCAGCTCGACTTCGGTGAGTCGCTGCGCACCGGCGAGTCCGCGGCGACGATGGCGCTGCGGGCCTTCCCCGCCACGCTTCAGCTCGCCTTCGCGACGATGCTGATCGCCGTCGTCGGCGCGGTGGTCATCGGCAGCTGGGCCGCGTTCCGGCCCAACTCCCTTGCCGACCGCGTCTCTTCGTTCCTGTCCATGACCGCGGCGAGCGTCCCCGACTTCTGGTTCGCGATCACCGGCGTATGGATCTTCGCCGTCACCCTCGGCGCGCTGCCCACCTCGGGCGTCACCGACGGCATGCTGTCGTGGGTGCTGCCCGTGGCGACGCTGGTGATCCGGCCGCTCGGCGTGCTCACGCAGGTGGTGCGCGGCGCCATGGTCTCCGCGCTCTCCGCCCCGTACATACGCCTTGCCCGCAGCAAGGGAGCCGGCAGCGTCCGCGTGGTCAGCCATCACGCGCTGCGCAACGCCGCCGCGCCCGCGCTCACCGTCGCGGGCGACCTCGCCGTCTCGCTGGTCAACGGTGCCGTGGTGGTGGAGACGATCTTCGGCTGGCCGGGCATCGGGAAGCTGATGATCGACTCCATCCTGGGCCGCGACTTCGCGGTGCTGCAGGCCGCGGTGCTGATCACCGCGATCACCATCTTCGCGCTCAACATCGTCATCGACGTCTGCTACGCGCTGCTCGACGCGCGCGTGCGCGAGACGGCGACGGCCTGAGGAGGACGCCGTGAGTACCTCGACCGACAAGCCCGCCGCTGCCGCGCCCTCCGCACCGCGCGGCAGCCAAATCCCCTTGTGGCGAATGCTGTTGCGCGACCGGGTCGCCACCGTGGCCGCCGTACTGCTCGTCCTGATCGCGCTCACCGCGGTCCTCGGCCCGCCGCTGCTCGGCGACTCCGCCACCGACCAGGACCTGAAGAACGCCAACCAGGCGCCGTTCTCCCTCGACCACGGCTGGCTGGGGATCCTCGGCACCGATCCGCTCGGCCAGAGCATGCTGGCCCGGCTGATCGTCGCCGCCCGCACCACGTTCAGCGTGGCCGTACCCGCGGTGCTGCTGGCGCTGGCCGTCGGCTCGGTGATCGGCATGTGGGCGGGCTACCACCGCGGGCGCCGGGAGACGGTCGCGATGCGCGTGGCCGACGTCATCATGAGCTTCCCTTCACTGCTCATGGCGGTCGTCGTGCTGTACGTCTTCTCGCCGAGCATCGCCAACCTCGTCCTGGTGCTGACCGTCACCCGGCTCCCGGTCTATCTGCGCACCGCCCGCTCGGAGTCGTCGGAGTTGCAGAGCCGCCTGTTCGTCGACGCGGCGCGGACCTTCGGCACGTCCAGCGGGGCGATCATCCGCCGGCACGTCTTCCCGATCGTGCTGCCGACGCTGCTGACCCTCGCCACCCTCGAATTCTGCTACGTGATGCTCGCGGAGTCCTCGCTGAGCTTCCTCGGCATCGGCATCCAACCACCCGACGTGAGCTGGGGGTTGATGGTCTCGCAGGGGCGTACGTACTTGCAGAGCGCATGGTGGCTGACCTTCTTCCCCGGGCTCGCCATCATCGTCACGACGGTCTCCGCGACCGTGCTCGCCTCGTGGGCGCGGCTCGCCACCGACCCCGCGCAGCGCTGGCGTCTCGCGCTGCCCCGCAAGGCGCGGCGCCGCGCCGCCCCGGCTCGCCAGGAGGCCACGTCGTGACCGCAACCGCCCTTGAAGTCGACGGCCTCAGCGTCGACATCCGCACCCCGCACGGCACCGTACGCGCCGTGGACAAGGTCAGCTTCCGGGCGCGGCGCGGCCGTACGCTCGCCCTGCTCGGCGAGTCCGGCTGCGGCAAGTCGATGACCGCGCAGGCCGTCATGTCGCTGCTCGACCCGGCCGCCGAGGTGAGCGAGGGCCGGGTTCTGCTCGACGGCACGGACCTGGTCGCGGCCGACGAGCGGACCCGGCGCGCGCTCGCGGGACCCGAACTCGCCATCGTCTTCCAGGACGCGCTCACCGCCCTCAACCCGGTCTACACGGTGGGCACCCAGCTCGCCGAGCCGTTCCGGATCCACCGCGGGATGTCCCGCCGACAGGCCCGCAAGGAGGCCGTCGAGCTGATGGACCGGGTCGGCATCCCGGAGCCGGAGAGCCGGGTGGACGCCTATCCGCACCAGTTCTCGGGCGGTATGCGCCAGCGTCTCCTGATCGCCATCGCGGTCGCGCTCTCGCCGTCCGTGCTCCTCGCCGACGAGCCGACCACCGCGCTCGACGTCACCGTGCAGGCGCAGATCATGCAGCTGCTGCGGGACCTGCGCGAGGAGCGGGACATGAGTGTCGTACTGATCACCCACGATCTGGCCCTCGTCTCCGAGCAGGCCGACGAGGTCGTGGTGATGTACGCGGGCACCGTCGTCGAGTCCGGGCCCGTGCGCGAGGTGTTCGGCGCGCCCCGCCACCCGTACACGAAGGGCCTGTTGGACTCGGTGCCGGTGCACGCGGCCCGCGGCGAGGAGCTGAGGTCCATCGGCGGCGCCCCGCCGGACCTGCACTCGATCCCGTCCGGCTGTGTCTACCAGGACCGCTGCCCGCTGGTGCGCGACCTGTGCCGGGAACGACGCCCCCAGCCTGCCGAGGTCGCGCCTGGCCGCACGGCCGCCTGCCACTTCTCCGACGAGGTGACCCGATGAACCACGAGCCTCTTCTCCGCGTACGCGAGCTCACCAAGACGTTCCAGGTCCAGGGCGCGGGCAAGAAGCGCGGGCTGCGCGCCCTGAACGGCGTCTCCTTCGATCTGAAGCGCGGCGAGACCCTCGGCCTCGTCGGGGAGTCGGGCTGCGGCAAGTCCACGCTGGCGCGCACGCTGCTCATGCTGGAGCGGCCCGACAGCGGCGAGGTCCGCTTCGACGGCGTGGACCCGTTCGCGCTCAAGGGCGCGGAGCTGCTGGCGTGGCGGCGCCGGGTGCAGATGGTCTTCCAGGACCCGTTCGCCTCGCTCAACGCCCGGATGACGGCGGGCGAGATCATCGGCGAACCGTGGCGCACCCACAGGTCCCTGCACCCGACGGCGGTCGAACGCGCCGCCCGCGTAAGGGAGTTGCTCGATCTCGTGGGGCTGCGCAAGGGCGACGAGCAGCGCTACCCGCAGGAGTTCTCCGGCGGCCAGCGCCAGCGCATCGGCATCGCCCGCGCGCTCGCCCTCTCCCCCGACGTGATCATCTGCGACGAGCCGGTCTCCGCGCTCGACCTGTCCGTGCAGGCGCAGGTGCTCAACCTCCTCAACGATCTGCAACGACAGCTCGGCGTCAGCTATCTCTTCATCTCCCACGACCTGTCGGTGGTCCGGCACGTCGCGGACCGCGTGATGGTGATGTACCTGGGCGGCGTCGTGGAACAGGGCGACACGGAGTCCGTCTTCGAGCGCGCCCTGCACCCGTACAGTTCGGCGCTGATGTCGGCGGCGCCGTCCCTCGACGCCGACGCGCGCCGCGAACACATCGTCCTCCAGGGCGAGTTGCCCTCGCCGCTGGCGCCGCCGTCCGGCTGCCGGTTCCGCACCCGCTGCTGGAAGGCGACCGACGCGTGCGCCTCGGCCGCGCCCGACACGGCCGTCGACCCACAGGACCCGGGCCACACGGCGGCCTGCTTCCATCCGCTGGAGGACACGTCCGGTCTGGTGGCCGCGGGCGGGGGCGGCCTGTGACGCTCACCGGCTATCTGGTCGTCTCGGTCGCGATGGTGGTCGCCGCCTGCCTCCAGGCGTCCATCGGCTTCGGCATGGGGATGCTCGCCGCGCCCGTGGTCGCCGTCGTGGACCCGTCCCTCGTACCGGGAACGCTGATCATTCAGGCGGGCGTGCTCACCCTCCTCGTGACGGTGGCCGAGCGGCAGCACATCGACCTGCGGGGCACCGGCTGGGCGCTGGTCGGCCGGGTGCCAGGCACCGTCGCGGGAGCACTGCTCGTGGCCGCGCTGCCGCCCCAGAGCCTCGCCCTGATGCTGTCCGGCGTGGTGCTCCTGGGCGTCGTACTGACCTGCTTCGGCTGGGCACCGCGACCACGCCGTCCGGCCCTGGTGCTCGCCGGGTCCGCGTCCGGGCTCCTCGGCACCGCGACCTCGATCGGCGGCCCGCCGATGGCCCTCGTCTGGCAGGGCAAGGACGCACCCGTGCTGCGCGGCACCATGAGCGGGTTCTTCCTCATCGGCTCGGTGCTCTCCGTCGCGACGCTCGCGTCCACGGGCGCCATCGGTACGCACACGCTCCTGATGTCGGCCGTGCTGGCCCCCGCGCCGGTCATCGGCTACGCCCTCTCGCGCTACGTGAACCGCTTCATGGACGCCCGCCGACTGCGCTGGGCCGCGATCGGGGTGTCGGCGCTGGGGGCGGTGCTGCTGATCGGGGAGCAGCTGGTGTGAGACCGGCCCCCCCCCAGCGGGGTGCCTCACTCACTCCACTACGACGTTGCGCAGCGGGCGTCCCTCGGCGAGCGCGTCGACGTTGGCCCTGATGTCCTCGGCCCGGCCGCGGAAGGTCTCCTCGGTGTGGCCCGACTGGTGCGGCGTGAGCACCACGTTGTCGAACCCGGTGAAGTCCAGGTGCGAGGGCGGCGGCGCCGCGGGCTCGCGCGGGTTGCGCCACCAGACGTCGAGGCCGGCGCCCGCGATCGTGCCGTCGCTCAGCGCCGCGTGCAGCGCCTTCTCGTCGACGACCGCGCCCCGGGCGACGTTGACGAGCACGGCGGACCGTTTCATCGCGGCGAGCGCGGCGGCGTCGACCAGCCCGCGCGTCTCCTCGCTCAGCGGCACCGTCACCACGACCACGTCGCAGGCGCCGAGCATCTCGTGCAGCCGGTCCTGCCCGCCCACCCACTCCAGGTCGACCCCGGCAGGCGGCGGCGCGCCCGGGTCGCGGCGCACCGTGCGCACGCGCATGCCCAACGCGCCCGCCACCCTGGCCACTTCGCCACCGATCTCGCCCATGCCGAGGACGCCGATCGTGCGCCCCGCGAGGACGCCTCCGAAGGGGTAGGACCGGTCGACGACCACGTTGCGCCAGACGCCGGCCCGCAGGTCCCGCTCCCCGCGCGCGACGTCACGCAGCAGCATCATCGACACCATCACCACGTGCTCGGCGATGGAGCGGCCGTGGTGGAAGGTGTTCGCCACCCGCACCCCGGGCCGCAGCGCGGCCAGCGGGATCCTGTCGTAGCCGGCCCCGGTGACGTGCAGCAGCCGCAGCCGGTCCATCCCGGCGAGGAGTTCGCGGTCGGCCGCGGAGCACACGAGGACGTCGGCGGTGGCCGCGGCGGCGGCGCGGGCCACGGGATCGTCCCCGTACGCGAAGGTCCAGCGGTGTGCGCCGCCTTCGGTGAGCACGTCCCTGAACCGCTCCATGACCGGTTCGGTGACCAGGACCTCCAGCGGCCGCACCGCTCCCCCGCTCACCACCGGGGCACCGTCGGGTCGAACTCCGGCCGGAAGCGGCGCATGTAGGCGGTGTCGTCGCGCTCGCGGATGCCGCTGGTGAGGTACTGCTCGTGCAGCCGGGCGAGCGCGTCACGGTCGAGTTCGACGCCGAGGCCGGGGGCGGTGGGCACCGCGACCGCGCCGTCCTCGAACGTGAGCGCGCCCGGCACGACGACGTCCTCCGCGGGGTCCTTCCACGGCCAGTGCGTATCGCAGGCGTAGTCGAGGTTCGGGGTGGCGGAGGCGAGGTGGGTCATGGCCGCGAGGCTGATGCCCAGGTGCGAGTTGGAGTGCATGGAGAGCCCCATGCCGAACGTCTCGCAGATCGCGCCGAGCCGCTGGGACCGCCGCAGGCCGCCCCAGAAATGGTGGTCGGACAGCACCACCTGGACGGCGTCCTGCCGCACGGCGGGCGGCAGGTGCTTGAAGGCGACCACGCACATGTTGGTGGCGAGCGGCATCGACACCTCGCGCGCGACGCGGGCCATGCCCTCGATGCCGGGCGTCGGGTCCTCCAGATACTCGACGACCCCGTCGAGTTCCTGGCCGACCTTGACCGAACTGGCCACGTTCCAGGCCCCGTTGGGATCCAGCCGGAGCGGTAGCCCGGGGAAGGCGGCGCGCAGCGCCCGGACCGCCTCGATCTCCTCCTCGGGCGGGAAGACGCCGCCCTTCAGCTTGATCGCGCCGAACCCGTACGCGTCGATGATGCGCCGCGCCTGCCGGACCAGGCCCTCGGGGTCGAGCGCCGCACCCCACCCGTCCTCGTCCTGCCCGGGGTGCCCGGCCCACTTGTAGAAGAGGTACGCGCTGTAGGCGACGCGGTCGCGCACGGCGCCGCCCAGCAGGTCGCTCACCGGGCGGCCGACGGCCTTGCCCTGAAGGTCGAGCGCGGCGACCTCGAACGGCGAGACGACCCGGTCGGCGAGGGAGCTGTCGGTCACCATCCCGCTCATCCCGTGCCCGCCCACACCGCTGTCGGCTGCCAGCGATTCGTTGACGGCGCGCCAGACGCCGTTGAGGTCGAAGACGTCCGTGCCGATCAGCCGCTGCCCCGCCCGCTCCAGGCGACCCAGATGCGGCAGGTCCCCGTAGGACTCACCGAGCCCGCACAGGCCGCTGTCGGTCACCACCTCGACGACCGAGCGCAGGGCGAACGGCTCGTGCACACCTACGGAGTTGAGCAGCGGAAGGTCGCGGAAGGCCACCGGCGTCACGCGCACCTCGGAGATCCGGTGCTTCTCAGAGTCAGACATGACCGGATCCTGGCACGCGTCTACGTACGTAGACAAGGCTTGCGTATGTGATTCCGGGGGTGCCGCGCTCGCGCTACTCGACGCCGATCAGCATCAGCGCCGACTGCCGCCCGCCGCGGTACACGACCGTGTCCACGGCCAAGTGGGACCGGCGGACGTGCTGTTCGAGCCCGGCGGCGACCTCGTCGGAGACCTCCTCACCGAGGACGAGCGTGACGAGTTCGC
Organism: Streptomyces fractus; assembly: GCF_049844455.1. NCBI lineage: Bacteria > Bacillati > Actinomycetota > Actinomycetes > Kitasatosporales > Streptomycetaceae > Streptomyces > Streptomyces fractus. The sequence continues at coordinate 3,087,650 of NZ_JBMYHI010000002.1, forward strand.
CGCCCGCCGCCAGCATCCGGTCGAGGACCGTGCGGGCCGTCGCCGGGACCTCGCCGCCGATGACCGCCACGTCGCCGTCGATGAGGCCGAGGACATCGCCGGCCTGACAGATGCCCGCCATGGTCCACGACTGCCGCTCGGCGACGGCCAGTTCGCCGTACCGGGTCGCCCCCGCGGCCGAGGTCATCGCCACGACGTCCTCGTCGAAGCGCCGGTCGGGCTCGTGGACGGCGAGCGCTGCGATGCCCTGGACCGCCGAGCGGGTCGGGATGAGCGCGATCCGGATGCCCTCGGAACGGGCCTGCTCGGCCGCCGCCGCGGCGGTGTGCCGCAGCTCGGCGTCGTTCGGCAACAGCACCACCTCGCGCGCGTGGGCCCGCCGTATCGCGTCGACGAGCTCCCCGCTGGCGGGCGGTCCCCGGGCCGGTCCGGCACGGTCGTGGCGCCCGCCTCCCGGTAGAGCCCTGCGAGCCCGTCGCCCGGCACGACCGCGACAACGGCCCTCTCCGCCCGCTCACGCGGCGCGGAAGCATGCGTCGCGTGCACGTCGCCGAGCCCGAAGTGGGTGATGCGGATGCGGTACGGACGCCCGGCCTCGACGCCCGCCTCCACGGCCGCGCCCGCGTCGTCGACGTGTACGTGGACGTTCCACAGGCCGTCCCCGCCGACGACGACCAGCGAGTCCCCGAGGGCGTCGAGCCGGCTCCGCAGCCGGGCCACCGCCCCGTCGTCCGCTTCGAGCAGGTAGATGACCTCGAAGGCTGGGCCCGCGGCGCCTTCGTCCTCGGGACATTCGAGCAGCACGCCATCGGGTACGGCGTCCACGCGCGCGTGGACGGCGCCTCCACCCCGGCGCACCGGCGCCGCCTCCCCCGAGACCGCCTCACTCAGCGCCCCCAGGACGACCACGAGCCCCCGACCGCCCGCGTCCACGACCCCGGCGCTGCCCAGGGCCGCGAGCTGCCCCGGCGTCGCGTCCAGGGCCGCGCACGCGCCTTCGTAGGCGGCACGGACGACGTCCCGGCAGTCCCCGTCGACCCCGGAGGCGGCCTCCGCGGCCGCCGTCGCCACGGTCAGGACGGTGCCCTCCACGGGGTGGGCGACGGCCTCGCGCGCGGACTCGGCGGCCCGGCCCAGCGCAAGCCGAAGGGCGTCGGCGTCGGCCCCCGCCGCGTGATCTCCCTCACCTGTCCCGCCCTCGGTGAGGACCTGCGCCATGCCCCGCAGGAGCTGCGCGAGGATCGTCCCGGAGTTGCCCCGGGCGCCTATGAGGGCGCCGTGCGCCATGGCGCGCATCACTTCGGGGAGCGCGGGAGCGGCCGGTTCGGGCCCCGCCTCCAGACCGGCGAAGACCGCCTCGACCGCCTGATGCGCGGACTCGACGGTCAGATAGAGGTTGGTGCCGGTGTCCCCGTCGGCGACCGGATACACGTTGATCGCGTCTATCTCCGCGCGGTCGCGGCCGAGCGCCTCCAGGGCGAGTGAGCACCAGGCGCGCACCGCGATCACGTCGAGCACCTGCGGCACCTGCGCCTCCTAGAGCAGCTGGACTGGCACCGCAGAGTAGACCGCGGAAGGTGAGAGTCCGGAAAGAGGGCCGGGCCCGAAAGCGTGGTCCGACCTGGTCCGACCTGGTCCTGAGCGCGGGCGGGCCGTCCGACCAGCCATGGTAGTTTCGTTCTACCGACGCAGCCGTTGTATGCTGCTCGGGTTGCCCAATATTCATTGGGCCATCCCCTGGCACCGCCACTCAGATCCTCCGATCCTGATCCCGGCATGCCGGGATCAACCGTAAGAGCATCTGAAGTCTTTGGAGTGACCCGTGGCTGCCAACTGCGACGTCTGTGGCAAGGGGCCGGGCTTCGGCAACAGCATCTCCCACTCGCACCGCCGTACGCCCCGTCGCTGGAACCCGAACATCCAGCGTGTGCGTGCCGTGATCAGTGGGACGCCGAAGCGCCTCAACGCCTGCACCTCGTGCATCAAGGCCGGCAAGGTCTCGCGCTGACGTTACGCCTAGCGCGGCCACCTAGCTGGTTGCTTGAAAGAGCCGGTCCCCTCGGGGACCGGCTCTTTCGTATGCCCGCACGTCCCCTGCACGCCCGGGCCTCGCCTACTCGATCTCTCCGGGATACCCGTCCCCGAAGTGATCCCAGCCACCCTGGTTCGCCCAGGGCGCCCCGTCCACGGTCACCTGGGACAGCGCCGAGGGGCCGAGCACCTCGCCGATCACCTTCCAGCGGGCGGGCAGCTTCACGTCCGGCGGGAAGGTGGCCACGATCGCGTGGTCCTCTCCCCCGGTCAGCACCCACTGCAGCGGGTCGACGCCGACGGCCTGGCCGATGTCCTTCATCTGCGAGGGCACATCCACCTGCCCCGACTTGATGTCGATGCGGACCTTGCTCGACTCGGCGATGTGGCCCAGATCGGCGATCAGCCCGTCGCTCACGTCACACATGGCGGTGGCGCCGAGTCCGGCCGCGGCGGGACCCGCGTGGTACGGCGGTTCGGGGCGCCGGTGCGCCTCCACGAAGGCGCGGGGCGAGCGGAAGCCGCGCGAGAGCACCGCGTATCCGGCGGCGGACCAGCCGAGCCAGCCGGTCACGGCCACGACGTCGCCGGGCCGTGCGCCGGAGCGGGTCACCGGCTCGTGGCCCTGCATGTCGCCGAGCGCGGTGATCGCCACGGTGATCGTGTCGCCGCGCACGACATCGCCGCCGACGACGGCGGCGCCGGCCACCTGACACTCGTCACGCAGCCCGTCCATCAGCTCGGACGGCCAGGACGCGGGCAGCTCGGCGGGGACCACGAGGCCGAGGAGCAGCGCGGTGGGCACGGCGCCCATGGCCGCGATGTCGGCGAGGTTCTGCGCGGCGGCCTTGCGTCCTACGTCGTATGCGGTGGACCAGTCCCGCCTGAAGTGCCGGTTCTCCAGCAGGACGTCCGTGCTGGCGACGACCCTGCGGTCCGGTGCCGCGATCACGGCGGCGTCGTCGCCGGGACCGATGCGTACGGCCGGGGTGGTGGTGAGCCGAGAGGTGAGCTCTCGGATGAGACCGAACTCCCCCAACTCGCCGACGGTGCCCTTCATGCGCGTGCTGCCCTTTCTGCCCCGGTTCGCTGCCGCCCGCCAGGGCCGTATGCCCCGGCCCGCTTGCGGTCGCGGGCCGACTCTGTCATGGGTACGGTTCTTGTCACGGGCCTGCCTTCCACGTCCGTCGGGCGCCACAGCCGCCACCGGGTCTCCCCGCGGCGAGCGGTGACGCGATAACGTGGCGTCCCTTCTCCCCACATGATCCTCGTGATGATCCTCGTGGCCGCCCTGGAGGTTCCGTGGTACAGGCGTACATCCTGATCCAGACCGAAGTAGGCAAGGCGTCGACCGTCGCCGAGCTGATCGGGAAGATTCCAGGAGTGATCCAGGCCGAGGACGTCACCGGCCCCTACGACGTGATCGTGCGCGCGCAGGCCGACACGGTCGACGAACTGGGCCGCATGGTGGTCGCCAAGGTCCAGCAAGTGGACGGCATCACGCGCACTCTGACCTGCCCGGTCGTCCACCTGTAGCCCCCGTCTACGCTGTGCCGGTGAAGTCATATCGTCACCGGATCCGGCACGGCCGGCTGAGCCGCCTGTCCATCGCGGTGCCCTCGCTCTCCTTGCTGATCGCCACCGCGGGCTGCGCTTCGACGGACGAGGCACCCAAGGCGGCGGTTCCCACTCCGGACGCGAAGGCCGCCAAGCTGTGCCGGAACCTGGACGAGGTCCTGCCGGAGAAGGTCGACGGACTCGAGCGCAACGATCCCGAACCGGGCTCGGAGCTCACCGCGGCATGGGGAAGCCCCGCGATCATACTGCGCTGCGGCGTGCCGTGGCCCGACGCTGCGTTGAAGGCGAGCAGCAATACGGCGACGATCGACGGCGTCGGCTGGGTGGCGGACGAACTCCCGGGCGGCGCGCAGCGCATGACGACGGGCGGCCGCCTCGCCTACGTGGAGGTGACGATCCCCAAGGACGAGGTCGCCAAGAACGGGGCGGGCTCCCTGGTCGACCTGGCGGGACCCATCAAGAAGGCGATCCCCAAGGGGATCGCCGACTAGAACACCCGACATGGAAGCGCGGTCTACCGCAGTCCGGTCGACCGCCGCAGCGCCGCCTGGATGAGCCGGTCCACCAGCTCCGGGTAGCCGACCCCGCTCTCCTGCCACATCCGCGGGTACATGGAGATCGGCGTGAAGCCCGGCAGGGTGTTGATCTCGTTGATGACGAACTCCCCGTCCTCGTCGAGGAAGAAGTCCGCCCGCACGAGCCCCTCGCAGGACATGGCCTCGAAGGCGTCGACGGCGAGCCTGCGGACCTCGGCGGTCTGCTCCTCGCTCAGCGACGCGGGCACGATGCCGGCCGCGGAGTCGATGTACTTCGCCTCGAAGTCGTAGAAGGCGTGGGAGTCGGCCGGGGGGATCTCGGCGGGCACGGAGGCGCGCGGCCCGTCCTCGAACTCCAGGACCCCGCACTCGATCTCGCGCCCGACGATGCCGGCCTCGATGATCACCTTCGGGTCGTGCTCGCGGGCGGTCTCGATCGCCTCGTCGAGCCCGTCGAAGGAGTCGACCTTCGTGATGCCGATCGACGAACCCGCGCGCGCGGGCTTGATGAACAGCGGCCAGCCGTGGTCCCCGACGAAGTCGGCGACGCGGCGGCGGGCGCCTTCCTGGTCCTGCTCCCACTCGCGCGGACGCACGACGAGATAGGGCCCCACCTTCAGCCCGAAGGACGTGAAGATGCGCTTCATGTACTCCTTGTCCTGGCCGACGGCCGAGGAGAGCACACCGCAGCCGACGTACGGGGTCCCGGAGAGGTCCAGAAGGCCCTGGATGGTGCCGTCCTCGCCGTACGGGCCGTGCAGCACGGGGAAGACGACGTCGACCTCGCCGAGGGCCTTGGGGACGGATCCCGGCTCGTTGTAGACGACTTCACGGGAACTCGGGTCGACCGGGAGCACCACGCCGCCCTCGGGCGACTCGGCGAGATCGGCGACGTCCGGCACCTGGCGGTCGGTGATGGCCATCCGCTCGGGATCGTCCGCCGTCAGCGCCCAACGCCCCTCGCGCGTGATGCCGACCGGCAGCACGTCGTACTTGGAGCGGTCGATGGCGCGCAGCACGGCGCCCGCCGTGACGACGGAGACGCCGTGTTCGGAGCTGCGACCACCGAAGACGACGGCCACACGCGGCTTGCTGCCGCTCGCCGATGAAGGAGCGGACGCAGGGCTCTGGGGGAGGTTCTCGCTGCTCATATCGCGTTGAGCGTACCTGCTGGTAGTACGAGAGTCAGCGCCCGCAGAGCCTGGGGCCTGTCGTCAAACTCCCGCCGTCGCTCAGCGTCGTTCCGGCTTCGCGGAGCGCGACATGAGCTCCTTCACCGCGACGACCGGGGACTTGCCCTCGTGGACGATCGCGACGACCGTCTCCGTGATCGGCATGTCGACACCGTGGCGACGCGCCAGATCGAGCACCGACTCACAGGACTTGACGCCCTCGGCGGTCTGCTTGGTGACCGCGATGGTCTCCTGCAGGGTCATGCCCTTGCCGAGGTTCGTGCCGAAGGTGTGGTTGCGCGACAGCGGCGAGGAGCAGGTGGCCACCAGGTCGCCGAGGCCCGCGAGTCCGGAGAACGTCAGCGGGTCGGCGCCCATCGCGAGCCCGAGCCGGGTCGTCTCCGCGAGCCCGCGCGTGATCAGCGAGCCCTTCGTGTTGTCGCCGAGCCCCATGCCGTCCGCGATGCCGACGGCGAGCCCGATGACGTTCTTGACGGCGCCGCCGAGCTCGCAGCCGATCACGTCGGTGTTGGTGTACGGCCTGAAGTACGGGGTGTGGCTGGCGACTTGGAGCCGCTGGGCCACGGACTCGTCGCGGCAGGCGACGACCGCGGCGGCGGGCTGCCGGGCTGCGATCTCGCGCGCGAGGTTGGGCCCGGTGACGATCGCGACGCGGTCCTCGCCGACCTTCGTGACGTCCTCGATGACCTCGCTCATACGCATCGCCGAGCCGAGCTCGACGCCCTTCATGAGCGAGACGAGGACGGTGTCGCGGGCGAGCAGCGGCGCCCACTCCCCCAGGTTCCGGCGCAGCGTCTGCGAGGGGACGGCGAGCACCGTGAAGTCGGCGTCCGCCGCGGCCTCGGCCGGGTCGGCGGTCGCCCGCACGTTCTCCGGGAGTTCCACGCCGGGCAGGTAATCCGGGTTCGTACGCGTGGAGTTGACGGCCTCGGCGAGTTCGGCGCGGCGGGCCCAGAGGGTGACGTCGCAGCCCGCGTCCGCGAGCACCATCGCGAAGGCGGTGCCCCAGGAGCCGGTGCCGAAGACGGCGGCCTTCACGGGTCGGGTCACTTGCTGCTCTCCTCGGTCGTGCCGCTCACTGCCGAACTTTCGGTCTCCGCCTGCGACTTGGCGTTGCGCGCCTGCGCCTTGCGGCGCTGCTCGATGCGCGCTTCACGCGGGTCGTAACGCTTCTGCGGGGCCTTCTCGCCGCGCAGCTCCTCCACCTCGGCGGTGATCGCGGTCATGATGACCTCGGTCACCTCCTTCAGGAGGTCGGGCGTGATCTCCCTGTCGTAGTACGCGGACAGGTCGACCGGGGCACCGGCGAGCACGTGGTGCGTCTTGCGCGGGAAGAAGTCCGGCTTCTTGGAATACGGCGCGAGTGCTTCGGTGGCGCCCCACTGGCCGACCGGAATCACCGGGCACTTCGTCTGCAGCGCCACGCGCGCGACACCGGTCTTACCGGTCATCGGCCACAGTTGGGGATCGCGAGTGAGCGTTCCTTCCGGATAGAAGGCCACGCACTCACCGCGCTCCACGGCGTCGATCGCGGCGCGGAAGGCGCTCAGCGCGTTCGTGGACTCGCGATAGACGGGAATCTGCCCGGTGCCACGCATCGCGGCGCCCACGAACCCCTTCCTGAAGAGGCCGTGCTTCGCGAGGAAACGCGGGACCCGCCCCGTGTTGTACTGAAAGTGGGCGTAGAGGAACGGATCCAGATGCGAATTGTGGTTGACCGCGGTGATAAAGCCTCCGTCGGCCGGAATGTTCTCCATTCCACGCCAGTCCCGCTTGAACAGAACCACCAGCGGTGGTTTGCAGAGGACCGCGGCGAAGCGGTACCAGAAGCCGATTCTGCGGCGGGACACTCGGACACCTTCCTCTAGGGGAGCCCGGGGGCTGCGCAAGTGTCGCCCCGGCCCACCGGTCTGTCGAGAACACCGTACGCCCGCGCGGACAGCCGCACCTCATGCACAGGTCACAATGGGCGCGTGCAGTGGACCCTGGTGATACCGCTGAAACCGCTGGTGCGGGCCAAGAGCAGGCTGGCCCCGACGGCGGGAGACGCCCTGCGCCCAAGCCTCGCCCTGGCGTTCGCCCAGGACACCGTGGCCGCCGTGGTGGCCTGTGCGGCGGTGCGGGATGTGGTGGTCGTCACGGACGATTCCCGCGCGGAGCGCGAACTGGCGGCCCTGGGCGCCCACGTGGTCCCGGACAGCCCGCAGGCGGGCCTCAACGCCGCTCTCGCGCACGGAGAGGCGTTCGTGCGCTCCGGACACCCGGCCGCCGCCGTGGCGGCCCTGAACGCCGATCTGCCGGCGCTGCGCCCGTCCGAATTGGCTCGCGTTCTCGCGACGGCCGCCGCATTTCCGCGCGCATTTCTGCCCGATGCCGCCGGAATCGGCACAACGTTCTTGTCCGCGGCCCCCGGCACGGAATTGCTGCCCGCATTCGGCGGGGCCTCGCGCGCCCGCCACACGGCGTCCGGAGCCGCGGAACTCCCCCTCGAAGGCGTCCACTCCGTACGCCAGGACGTCGACACCGGCGACGACCTGCGAGCGGCGCTCGCCCTCGGCGTGGGCCCGCACACCGCGAAGGCCGCGGCGGGGCTCCTGATCCCGGACTGAATCCCGTACGGAGTCACGGACTGAATCCCGTAGGGAACGAAGCACTGAGTACGCTGCCCGTATGCAGGCCACCGCTTACACGTACGACTCCGAAACCCGTGCCGGCAGCGTCCTTCTGGACGACGGCACGCCCGTCCCCTTCGATGCCGCCGCCTTCGACGCGGGCGGCCTGCGGCTGCTGCGCCCCGGTCAGCGGGTGCGCATCGAGGTGCAGGACACCGAGGGCGCGGCCGACGCACTGCAGATCACGCTCGTAACCCTGCAGACCTTCTGAAAACCCCCGTAGGGCCCGGCTGAGGCCCCCTGGACACACCGCGGGCCGGTCTCCCCGGAGGGAGCCCGGCCCGACGCGTGAGCAACCTTGTGGCGTACGCCCGAGAAGCGACTTACTTCTTGCGGGCGGTGGCCTTCTTGGCGGTGGTCTTGCGCGCCGTCGACTTCTTGGCGGGCGCCTTCTTGGCCGTGGCCTTCGTGGCGGGCGCCGTCTTCTTGGCGGTCGCCTTCTTGGCCGGGGCCGCCTTCTTGGCGGTCGTCTTCTTCGCCGTGGCCTTCTTGGCGGTGGCGGCCTTCTTGGCCGGGGCCGCCTTCTTGGCCGTGGTCTTCTTCGCCGTGGCCTTCTTGGCGGTGGCGGCCTTCTTGGCCGGGGCCGCCTTCTTGGCCGTGGTCTTCTTCGCCGTGGCCTTCTTGGCGGTCGTGGCCTTCTTGGCCGCCGCCTTCTTGACCGTCGCCGAAGCGCCGCCGCTCAGGCTGCCCTTGGGCGCCTTCTTGACCGCGACGTCGTTCTTCGGGAGCTTCTTCGAACCCGCGACGAGGTCCTTGAAGCCCTGGCCCGCACGGAAGCGCGGCACCGACGTCTTCTTGACCCGGACACGCTCCCCGGTCTGCGGGTTGCGGGCGTAGCGGGCCGGGCGGTCGACCTTCTCGAACGAGCCGAAGCCCGTGACCGAGACACGGTCACCGCTGACCACGGAACGCACGATGGCGTCAAGTACGGCGTCGACGGCGTCAGCGGCCTGCTGACGACCACCGACCTTGTCGGCAATGGCTTCTACGAGCTGCGCCTTGTTCACGTCTTCCCCTTCGGAGACATTGCCGGAACGAATCTCTTTCGCACCGGCTTTTTCGCACGTTAGGCAGATATATACCGCAAATCAAACGCGAAACGGGCTAATCACCCTTGTGCCGCAACGAACTGGACAGTCTCAGAGTTCCTCTTCAGTGATGGAGCCCTCTTCGAAGTCGTCGAGGTCCGTCATGAATCGCTCCAGACGTCTTGCCGCACCGGCGAGATCGTGTTTGGCCGCGGCCGTGACGGCCAACAGCTTCCGGGTCAGCGCCATCCGTACGCCCTCCGGGACTTGCAGTGTGCGCACTCTGGCGTGCGCTTCCTTGAGTTGGTCCGCGACCGCCGCGTACAGCTGGAGTTGGCCGTCGTGTTCCATGCACAGATTGTGCCATCTGGGGCGAGTTGTCGCCTCCGCAGGGTGCAACTCCCGCCCCAGAAGGCCCTTCTGAGGCCTCGCACGACACGCTCTCCCGAAGCGTCGCCAACGCACGCGTACCCCGGGAACACCCTTGGTATTCAAGGGAGTTGAGGCACCTCGGCACCCCCGCCCGCGGGCCCCGGAAGGGGGTCGGGAGCCCGACACGGAAGTACCCCCAACCGATGCACGATTGGGGGTACGGGGCCCTGCGGATGTGGCCTGAATAAGCCTTGCCGGGCTACGGATCCGTTAGCGAGCCGTAGGAACCGGGTCGGTTCAGACCTGGACCGTCTGCGGCTTGAAGGACGGGCGCTTCGCCTCGTAGGCGGCGATGTCCTCTTCGTTGCGCAGCGTGATGCTGATGTCGTCGAGCCCGTTGAGCAGCCGCCAGCGGGAGTTCTCGTCCAGTTCGAAGGACGCGGTGACGCCCTCGGCCCGAACTTCGCGCTCCTGCAGGTCGACCGTGATCTCGGCCTGCGGGTCGTTCTCCACCAGCTCCATCAGCCGGTCCACGACCTTCTGGTCCAGGACCACGGTCAGCAGACCGTTCTTGAGGGAGTTGCCGCGGAAGATGTCCGCGAAGCGGGAGGAGATGACGGTCTTGAAGCCGTAGTTCTGCAGGGCCCAGACGGCGTGCTCACGGGAGGAGCCGGTGCCGAAGTCGGGACCGGCCACCAGGACGGTGGCGCCCTCGCGCTCGGGCTTGTTGAGCACGAACTCGGAGTCCTTGCGCCAGGCCTCGAACAGCCCGTCCTCGAACCCGTCCCGCGTCACCTTCTTGAGCCAGTGGGCGGGGATGATCTGGTCGGTGTCGACGTTGCTGCGGCGCAGCGGGACGGCCCGGCCGGTGTGCGTGGTGAATGCTTCCATGACTCTCAGACTCCAGCAGGCTTGGGGGCGTGCGTCGATTCCGACAGGTCGGCGGGCGAGGCCAGGTGACCCACGATGGCGGTGGCCGCGGCGACCTGGGGCGACACCAGGTGCGTACGGCCGCCCTTGCCCTGCCGGCCCTCGAAGTTGCGGTTGGAGGTGGACGCGGAGCGCTCGCCGGGAGCGAGTTGGTCCGGGTTCATGCCCAGGCACATGGAGCAGCCCGCGTAGCGCCATTCGGCGCCGGCCTCCTTGAAGACCTTGTCCAGGCCCTCGTCGACGGCCTGCAGGCCCACGCGCGCGGAGCCGGGAACGACCAGCATCCGTACGCCGTCGGCGATTTTGCGGCCCTTGAGGATCTCGGCGACGGCGCGCAGGTCCTCCATGCGGCCGTTGGTGCACGAGCCTACGAAGACGGTGTCGACCTTGACGTCGCGCAGCGCCTGCCCGGCCTCCAACCCCATGTACTCCAGGGCCTTTTCGGCGGCGAACCGCTCCGAAGCGTCTTCGTACGAAGCCGGGTCGGGGATGTTCGCCGAAAGGGGCGCTCCCTGACCGGGGTTGGTGCCCCAGGTGACGAACGGGGACAGCTCGTCGGCCTTGATGAAGACCTCGGCGTCGAAGACCGCGTCGTCGTCCGTCTTCAGCGTCTTCCAGTACTCGACCGCGGCGTCCCACTCGGCGCCCTTGGGGGCGTGCGGACGGCCCTCCAGGTACGCGAAGGTGGTCTCGTCGGGGGCGACCATGCCCGCGCGGGCACCGGCCTCGATGGACATGTTGCAGATGGTCATCCGCGCTTCCATCGACAGCTTCTCGATGGCCGAGCCGCGGTACTCCAGGATGTAGCCCTGGCCGCCACCGGTGCCGATCCTCGCGATGATGGCGAGGATCAGGTCCTTTGCGGTGACACCCTCGGGCAGTTCGCCCTCGACCGTGATCGCCATCGTCTTCGGGCGGGCCATCGGCAGCGTCTGCGTGGCCAGCACGTGCTCGACCTGCGAGGTGCCGATGCCGAACGCCAGACCGCCGAAGGCGCCGTGCGTCGAGGTGTGCGAGTCGCCACAGACGACGGTGGTGCCCGGCTGCGTCAGACCCAGTTGCGGACCGACCACGTGCACGACGCCCTGCTCGACGTCGCCCAGCGAGTGCAGCCGGACCCCGAACTCGGCCGCGTTCTTGCGCAGCGTCTCCAGCTGCACGCGCGAGACCGGGTCGGCGATCGGCTTGTCGATGTCGAGGGTCGGGGTGTTGTGATCCTCGGTGGCGATGGTGAGGTCGGTGCGCCGCACCTGACGGCCCGCCTGGCGGAGGCCGTCGAAGGCCTGCGGGCTGGTCACCTCGTGCAGCAGGTGCAGATCGATGAAGAGGAGGTCGGGCTCGCCCTCGGCGCGCCGGACGACGTGGTCGTCCCAGACCTTCTCCGCGAGTGTCCTACCCATCGCTTTCCCTCCGGCCGGCTTGAGGTGCGCCGGCCCAACTAGAGATTTCGGATCGCCGTCGCCCGTACCCCTCGTGCCGGACGTCAACGGCCGGGCCCGTTTGGTCCACGGGCCGGTGTGACGTACAGGGTGGCAAGTTCCACGGAAAATTGAACTTGCGTTTCACAGAGTGAGACGGGAGTATCGACGCATGGACAACAGTAGCGGCGTCGGCGTTCTGGACAAGGCAGCCCTTGTCCTGGGCGCCCTGGAGTCCGGACCCGCGACCCTCGCAGGCCTTGTCGCGGCCACCGGACTGGCAAGACCCACAGCCCACCGCCTGGCGGTGGCCCTGGAGCACCACCGCATGGTGGCGCGCGACATGCAGGGCCGTTTCATTCTCGGCCCGCGCCTGTCGGAGCTCTCGGCGGCGGCCGGCGAGGACCGCCTCCTCGCGACGGCGGGCCCGGTGCTCACACACCTGCGGGACGTCACGGGCGAGAGCGCCCAGCTCTACCGCCGCCAGGGCGACATGCGCATCTGCGTCGCCGCGGCGGAGCGGCTCTCCGGGCTGCGGGACACGGTTCCGGTGGGCTCCACCCTCACGATGAAGGCGGGTTCCTCCGCGCAGATCCTGATGGCCTGGGAGGAGCCGGAGCGCCTGCACCGCGGCCTCCAGGGCGCCCGCTTCACGGCGACGGCCCTGTCGGGCGTCAGGCGCCGCGGCTGGGCCCAGTCGATCGGCGAGCGGGAGCCGGGCGTCGCGTCCGTCTCCGCGCCCGTCCGCGGCCCCTCGAACCGCGTCGTGGCGGCGGTCTCGGTCTCCGGACCGATCGAGCGCCTCACGCGCCACCCGGGCCGCATGCACGCCCAGGCGGTCATCGACGCCGCGGGACGCCTCTCCGAGGCCCTGCGCCGCACCGGTTGATCCGGCCGCCCCAACTCCCCTTACGTTCCCCGCCCGTTCCCGGCCGGTCGCTCCAACGCCGCAGCGACCGGCCGGAGTTGTCCGCTCCTGGCTTCAACTCCCGTACGTACGCCCGCGCATGGCACCGCACACGAAAAGGGCCCTTCCCGACTTCGGGAAGGGCCTTGATCGTTCGCGAGTACCCCCGACCGGATTCGAACCGGCGCTACCGCCTTGAGAGGGCGGCGTGCTAGGCCGCTACACAACGGGGGCCTTGACCACTTGCGTGATCGAGCTGGTCTACCAGGACTCGAACCTAGAATGACGGTACCAGAAACCGTAGTGTTGCCAATTACACCATAGACCACAGAAGTTCAAGGCCTCGCAGCCTGCGAACTCAGTGCGTACCCCCGACCGGATTCGAACCGGCGCTACCGCCTTGAGAGGGCGGCGTGCTAGGCCGCTACACAACGGGGGCCCTAGCGATCCTGCATCAGAGTCGGTGGGAGCTACCCAGGCCGTCCCCGCGGGAAGGATCTGTACCCCCGACCGGATTCGAACCGGCGCTACCGCCTTGAGAGGGCGGCGTGCTAGGCCGCTACACAACGGGGGCTTTGTGGACGCCATGTCCACGAGTGCAGATGAGCTCTGCGAGCTGGCCTACCAGGACTCGAACCTAGACTAACGGAACCAGAAACCGTCGTGCTGCCAATTACACCATAGGCCACCGAAACGCAACCCCCGGGGGGATCTTGCTTGGCTTGCGCTTCCGGGACCCGGGCTTTTCGGCCCGCTCCCCTTGGCGCAGAAAGAACATTACCCGAAGGTGGACTGCGCTCCAAAACGGGTATCCCCGGCCAACAGCGCAGGCAGTTGCCCGAGCCCCGTGATGCGTACGAGTTCGGGCCTGCCGCCCAGTTCCGCGCGGTCGAGCCAGATTCCGCTCAGGCCCGCGTCGACGGCTCCGCGGGCGTCCGTGTCCGGCTGGTCGCCGACGTACGCGATCTCGTGCGGCTCCAGGGAGAGCTCCTCGCAGACGGCGTGGAAGGCGGCCGCTTCGGGCTTGGCGACACCGAGTTCGGCGGCGCACAGGACGGCCTCGAAGCGGTCGCGTACGCCGAGGGCGCGCAGTTTGCGGTCCTGGTTGTGCAGGGAGGAATTGGACAGCACCGCGTGCCGGTAGCCGTCGGCGAGGGTGTCGAGGGCCGGGACGGTGTCGGGGAAGAGGCTCCACGCGGCCTCGTAGTGGCCGAGGTAGCGGGCGAACCAGCCGTCGGCCTCCTCGTCCTCCATCGCGCGCCCCACGAAGCCGCGCACGCGGTCCCTGCGCTGCCCCTCCCAGGAGGCCTCCCCCGCCTCGAACCGGGCCCAGTTCTCCCGCGTGACGGCCCGCCACCGCACGAGCGCCTCCTCGACGCTCCCGAACCCGTCGAGCAGCCCTTCCACGGCGAGGTGCTCCCGCATGCCCACGGTGTCGGCGGTCGCGTAGTCGAAGAGTGTGTCGTCGATGTCCCAGACGATGGCGCGGATAGACATACGACGACCGTAACCGGAGCCGGCACCCCCGAGAGCCCGGCCGCGAGATCACGCGACGACTCCGACCCACGCGCAGCCCCCGGCTGGGGGCTCGGGGGTCATCCCCCGAAGAATGCAGTGTCGATGTCCCAGACGATGGCGCGGATAGACATGAGACGACCGTAACCGCAGCCGGCACCCCCGAGAGCCCGGCCGCGAGATCACGCGACGACTCCGACCCACGCGCAGCCCCCGGCTGGGGGCTCGGGGGTCATCCCCCGAAGAATGCAGTGTCGATGTCCCAGACGATGGCTCGGATAGACATACGACGACCGTAACCGGAGCGGGCACCCCCGAGGCCGTAACCACGGAAGACCCGGAAGCGGTTTGCTTCCGGGTCTTTCGGGGGCTGCGCGCGCGTGGTTACGCGGTCAGCTTCGACAGGGCCGCGTCGATGCGGGCGAAGGTCGTCTCCTTGCCCAGGATCTCGAGGGACTCGAAGAGGGGCAGGCCGATCGTGCGGCCGGTGACGGCCACCCGGACCGGGGCCTGGGCCTTGCCGAGCTTGAGGCCGTGGGCCTCGCCGGCGGCCAGGACGGCCTCCTTGAGGGACTCGGGCGAGTTCCAGTCGGCCGCGTCCAGCTTCTCGCGGGCCGTGCGGAGGAGGGCGTCGCTGCCCTCCTTCATGGCCTTCGTCCAGCTCGCCTCGTCGAAGACCGGCTCCGGGAGGAAGAGGAAGTCCACGTTGTCCGTGATCTCGGAGAGGACCTTGAGGCGGGTCTGGGCGTGGGGGGCGATCGCCGCCCACTTCGCCTCGTCGAAGTCCTCCGGGGCCCACGGCGCGAAGGGGGCCTTCAGCCACGGGGCGCAGCGCTCCGCGAAGTCCTTCGGGTCGAGCAGGCGGATGTGGTCGCCGTTGATCGACTCGCACTTCTTGAGGTCGAAGCGGGCCGGGTTCGGCTGGACGTCCTTGACGTCGAAGGCCGCGACCATCTCGTCGATGGAGAAGATGTCGCGGTCGGCGGAGAGGGACCAGCCGAGGAGCGAGAGGTAGTTGAGCAGGCCCTCCGGGAGGAAGCCGCGCTCGCGGTAGAGGTTCAGGGAGCTCTGCGGGTCGCGCTTGCTGAGCTTCTTGTTGCCCTCGCCCATGACGTACGGGAGGTGGCCGAACTCGGGCACCAGCTTGGCGATCCCCAGGTCCTTGAGCGCCCAGTAGAGGGCGATCTGGCGCGGGGTGGAGGAGAGCAGGTCCTCGCCGCGCAGGACGTGGGTGATCTCCATCAGCGCGTCGTCGACCGGGTTGACGAGCGTGTAGAGCGGGGCGCCGTTCGCCCGGACGATGCCGTAGTCCGGGACGTTCTCCGGCTCGTAGCTGATCTCGCCGCGGACCAGGTCGTTGAACGTGATCCGCTCGTCGGGCATGCGGAAGCGCGTGATGGGCTTGCGGCCCTCGGCCTCGTAGGCCTGATTCTGCTCGGCGGTGAGGTCACGGCAGTGGCCGTCGTAGCCGGAGGGCTTGCCGGCGGCGCGGGCCGCCTCGCGGCGCTCGTCCAGCTCCTCGGTGGAGCAGTAGCAGGGGTACGCCCGGCCGGCCTCGACGAGCTTGGCGGCGATGTCCTTGTAGATGTCCATCCGCTCGGACTGGCGGTACGGCGCGTGCGGGCCGCCGACCTCCGGGCCCTCGTCCCAGTCGAAGCCGAGCCAGCGCATCGAGTCGAGGAGCTGGTTGTACGACTCCTCGCTGTCGCGGGCCGCGTCGGTGTCCTCGATGCGGAAGACGAGAGTGCCCTGGTTGTGGCGCGCGAAGGCCCAGTTGAACAGGGCGGTGCGGACCAGGCCCACGTGGGGGTTACCGGTGGGCGAGGGGCAGAAACGGACACGGACTGCTGGGGAGGATGCGCTAGCCACGCTTGACAACCTTGTTGGTGAGAGTGCCGATGCCTTCGATGCTGACGGCGACCTCGTCGCCGACGCTGAGCGGGCCGACCCCTTCCGGGGTGCCCGTGAGGATGACGTCGCCGGGGAGCAGCGTCATGGCCTCGGAGATGTTGACGACCAGGTCCTCGATGGACGTGATCATCTGCGACGTGCGGCCGAGCTGGCGCTGCTGGCCGTTGACCGTGCACTGGATCGTGAGGTCGGAGGCCTGCTCCAGGGAGAGGTCGGTCTCGACCCAGGGGCCCAGCGGGCAGGACGTGTCGAAGCCCTTCGCACGCGCCCACTGCTTCTCGCGCTTCTGGACGTCGCGGGCGGTGACGTCGTTGGCGGCCGTGTAGCCGAAGACGACGTCCTTGACGCGCTCGCGCGGGACCTCGCGGCACATGCGGCCGATGACGACGGCGAGCTCCGCCTCGTGGTGCAGCTCCTGCGAGAAGGAGGGGTACTGGATCTCGGCGTCCGGGCCGATCACCGACGTCGACGGCTTGAAGAAGGCGAAGGGGGTGTCCGGTACCTCGTTGCCCAGCTCCTTCGCGTGCTCCGCGTAGTTGCGGCCGAAGGCGATCACCTTGTTCGGGAGCACGGGGGGCAGCAGCCGGACCTTGCTGACCGGGACCTTGGTACCGGAGAGTTCGCAGTCCGCGAACGGGATGCCCTTGATGATGTCGAGGACGAGCTCGTCTGGCTTGTCGCCCTCGACCGCGCCGAAGGCGACGTTCCCGTCGATGGAGAATCTGGCGATGCGCACGGTCTGCTGCGCCCCTTTTTTCTGGCGTTGGCCCGGGTGGGATGTGACCGACCCAGGCTAACGCGGTGGGGCCGCCGCCGTCGGACCGGTTGTTACGCCGCCGGGGCGGTCTCCGGCGCCTTCATCAGGATCGTGCGCTTCGGGTTGGCCGTGTTCGTGGGGAGCGTCGCCGAGTGCTCGGGGACGGCCGGCGCGGCCTGGATCTCGTCGGCGTCCGCGAGGTGCGCCAGCGTCGTGCGCCGCGGGTTGGCAATGTTCTGGAACATCATCGTCTTCGTCATGACTGTGCTCGGAACCTTCTCCGTAGTCTGGTCGGGCAGTCTGCTGGGCCAACCCTTTTCAACGTCAGGCTAAACATCTGATTCCCGCCGAAAGCCGGGAAGTTGCGGTCGCCCGCATGTGAGTTTGCTCACGGGGCACCTCGCAAATAGGGCACATCGGGCCGCCAACTCCCGCACGGGAAACGGACATTACCCGACTGAAGCCACTATTCCGCTCGCGATCACGGCGGCCGGGACACCCCCCAGGTGTACACGGAAAGCCCCGCAATGACCGGGTTGGGGCAGGTCGGATCGCACGCCACGTGACTCTCCTCTTACGTCGCGTCACACAGGGTGCGACAGGCACCTCGGGCCTTGTTGGAGATCCTGCTCTGTGCTGGAATCGCGTGGACCGCCGCAGGTACAGAACCGGCGCGCACGGGCGCAACACAAGCGCCGAGCAGCGGCGGAGAGGGGGAACCAGCGCCGGTCACTCACGACCACAGGGGGACGTTTCAGGTCGCCCCCCGAACGACGCCGACACCGTCTTGTCCGTGCATACGGGCGGGGCGCCTGGTCCAGAGGTTGCGACGCTAGTGCAGGGACGTAAGAACAGGGATGGCAGCGCTGCGGCGGAGCCGGAGCCGCGCGGCGGGACCGGTCCGACAGCCGGCGGCACCCGGCCCCCGCACGCCCAGAACCCGGGACGCACCGCGTCCGTCGACACCTCGGAGGCGGACGGCCGGAGCGGCGCTCCGGGCTCGGCCACGCCGCCTTCGGCGAGGCCCAAGGGCCCCTCGGGGCCCGGTTCGCGGATGGCGCTGCGCAACTGGCGCATCTCCACGCGACTCGTCTCGCTGCTCGCGCTGCCCGTGGTCGCGGCGACCTCGCTGGGCGCGCTGCGCATCGCCGAGTCCCTGAACGACATCCAGCAGCTCGACAACATGAAGCTGCTGACCGAGATGACCAAGCAGGCCACGGAGCTGGCCTCCGCGCTCCAGGAGGAGCGCGACCAGGCGGCGGGCCCGCTGTCGAACGGCTCGTCGGCGAGCGACTTCAGCGTCAAGTCGACGCGGGAGAAGACCGACCGCGCCCAGGACACGTTCCTGCAGAGCACCACCGACATCAAGGCCGACGGCGAGACCGGCAGCCTCAACGGTGTGCGAGAGCACGCGGTGCAGATCGCCCACGAGCTGATCAACCTCAACAAGATCCGGCAGGGGGCGTACGCGGACAAGTCGAACTCCTCGCAGACCGTCGACTCCTACGCCCGCATCATCGACGAACTGCTCTCCCTGTCCACGGACATGGCGCAGGCGACCAGCAGCCCCGAGATGATCCAGCGCACGCGCGCACTCTCGGCCTTCTCCTCCGCCAAGGAGTACGCCTCCGAGCAGCGCGCCATCATCGCGGCCGGACTGCCCCCGAACAGCGCCCGGTTCGGCAGGCTCTCGGAGACCGACCGGCAGTACGGTCTCGCGGCAGCCGAGAACCAGGAATCGCAGATCCAGTCGTTCAAGGCCGTCTACGGCGCGGTGCCCGCGCAGGAGCTGCTGAAGCCGATCGAGGAGAACAACTCCACGATCAAGGCCGCGGACACCTACGCGAACCGTGTGCTGCAGAAGTCCGACGGCATCAAGTCGCAGGACAAGCGCTCGTACAAGGACTGGGTCGACGCGGACACCACGCGCATCCAGGAAATGTCCAAGATCGAGCTGACGCTGCTCAACCAGATGGAGCAGCAGGCCCGCGAGCTGCGCAACGCCTCCGAGCGCTCGGCCATCATCAACGGTGCGCTGATCCTGCTCGTGCTCGGCGTCTCGCTCGTCGGCGCCTTCGTCGTGGCCCGGTCCATGATCCGCTCGCTGCGCCGGCTCCAGGACACCGCGACCAAGGTCGCCCAGGACCGCCTGCCCGAGCTGGTCCGCGAGCTGTCCGAGTCCGACCCGCAGGACATCGACACGTCCGTGGAGTCGGTCGGCGTGCACTCGCGCGACGAGATCGGCAAGGTCGCCGCGGCCTTCGACGACGTGCACCGCGAGGCCGTGCGTCTCGCCGCCGAGCAGGCCCTCCTCCGGGGCAACGTCAACGCGATGTTCACCAACCTCTCGCGCCGTTCGCAGGGCCTCATCCAGCGTCAGCTGTCGCTCATCTCCGAGCTGGAGTCCCGCGAGGCCGACCCGGACCAGCTCTCGTCGCTGTTCAAGCTCGACCACCTCGCGACCCGCATGCGCCGTAACGGCGAGAACCTGCTCGTTCTCGCCGGTGAGGAGCCCGGCCGCCGCTGGACGCGGCCCGTGCCGCTCGTCGACGTGCTGCGTGCCGCCGCGTCCGAGGTGGAGCAGTACGAGCGCATCGAGCTGGCCGCCGTGCCCGCGACCGAGGTCGCCGGACGCGTCGTCAACGACCTCGTGCACCTGCTCGCCGAGCTGCTCGAGAACGCGACCTCGTTCTCCTCGCCGCAGACCAAGGTCAAGGTCACCGGTCACGCGCTGCCCGACGGCCGCGTACTGATCGAGATCCACGACACCGGCATCGGCCTCTCCCCCGAGGACCTCGCCGCGATCAACGAGCGGCTCGCCTCGCCGCCCACCGTGGACGTCTCCGTCTCCCGCCGCATGGGTCTGTTCGTGGTCGGCCGCCTTTCGCAGCGCCACGGCATCCGCATCCAGCTCCGCCCCTCCGACTCCGGTGGTACGACCGCGCTGGTCATGCTTCCCGTGGACGTCGCGCAGGGCGGCAAGAAGCCTTCCGGCAAGGGCGGCCCCGGTGGTTCCGGTGGTCCGGCCGCCGCGCAGGCCGCGGCCGGCGTCGCCGCCGCGCGGCGCGGCCAGGCGCCCGGCAACGCGGGCGGTCCGGCCGGTCTCCTCGGTGGCGGCTCCGGTGCCCCCGGCGGGCGGCCGCAGGTCGGTGCCGGTACGAATGGGCCGCGTGCGGCGCTGCCCGGGCGCGGCGGTGGCCCGCAGGCGTCGGCCGGTGCCGGTGCGGGCAGCCCTTCGGGCCCCGTGGGCCCCTCGGCCTCCTCCGGTCCTTCCGCTCCTGACGCGTTCGGCAAGGGGCAGGCTCCCGGCGGTCCCGTGCCGCCGCAGCAGCGCACCCACAGCGACCCGAACGAGCCGCAGGGCCGACGCCCGGTGCTGCCCCCGCGCGGTGGCCCGCGCGCCGAGCTGCCGGGCGGCAACCCGCAGCCCCGTACGCCCAGTTGGGGCGACGAGAACGCGCAGCCGAACCTGGACGCTCCGCGCGGTCACGACGAGCCGGACTCCACGGCCCCCTTCCCGCGCGTCCGCGACGACCGCCAGGGCCCGCCCCAGCAGGGTGGCCGCGGCCCGGCGCAGGACTCCGGCCAGTTCGTCCGCTCGGACGTCTTCGGCCCGCGTGACGGCAACGCCGGCGGCCCCGACGCGGCGAACGGCTTCCGGGACGGCGGCCTCACGGGCGGCCGCCAGGACCCGTCCGGCGTCGGCCGGTTCGACCAGCCGCAGGGCGACCGCCCGACCACCGGCCGGCACCAGCGCCCGCAGGCCCCGTCCGCCACGGGCCAGTTCAACCAGGCGCAGGGCGACCCGTCGGCCACGGGCCGGTTCCAGAACCCGCAGGAGCCGTCGAGCACCGCTCAGTTCCCGCGCATCCAGGACGACCCGTCCGCCACCGGCCGGTTCAGCCAGCCGCAGGACTCGTCCGGCAGCGGCCAGTACAACCGCCCGCCGAGCGACCCGGCCAACACCGGCCAGTACAGCCAGCCGCCGCAGGGCGACCCGTCGGCCACCGGTCGGCACCAACGCCCGCAGGACCCCTCGTCCGGCAGCGGCCAGTACAACCGTCCCCCGAGCGACCCGGCGAACACCGGCCAGTACAGCCAGCCGCCGCAGGGCCGCTCGGCCACCGGTCAGTTCGAGTTCACGCCCCCGAAGCCGCCTCAGCGCAACGCCGGTCAGGGCCCGAGCATCCCGGCGCAGCCCTCGCAGGAGGACTTCCTGCCGCCGGGCGACGCGTCGGGCGGTGACGGCCGTACGCCGCTGTACGACACGCTGGAGACGAACTGGTTCCACGGCCAGAACGGCCAGAACCAGAACCAGGGGCAGAACCAGAACCCGAGCCAGAACGGTCGGAACCAGAACGGCCAGGGCCGCAGCCAGAGCATGCAGTCGCCGGGCGGGCGCCCCGACCAGGGCCTCCCGCAGCGACCGCAGGCACAGGCTCCCTCGGCCGCCCCCTCGCGCCCCGCCGCGTCCCCGGACCCGGCCGAGGCCAACTGGCGGCAGTCCCCCAACGACGACCTGATGCGTCAGGCCGAGCGGGTGCGCAAGCCCGCCGCGGGCGGCGTCACCCACTCCGGTCTGCCTCGCCGTGTGCCGAGGGCGAACCTTGTGGCGGGAACCGCCCAGGAGCAGCAGACTCAGACCGGTCCCCAGGTCTCGCGCGCGCCCGACGAGGTGCGCGGTCGGCTGACCAATCTCCGTCGGGGCATCCAGCAGGGGCGGCAGGCCGGCAACACCGGCAGCTACCCCCGCCCCACTCACCAGCAGGAGCGTTAGTTGAGCCAGATGAGCCAGGCGGCACAGAACCTGAACTGGTTGATCACGAACTTCGTGGACAACACGCCGGGTGTCTCGCACACGGTCGTGGTGTCCGCGGACGGGCTGCTGCTCGCGATGTCCGAGGGGTTCCCGCGCGATCGCGCGGACCAGTTGGCGGCCGTGGCGTCGGGTCTCACCTCGCTCACGGCCGGCGCGTCCCGGATCTTCGAGGGCGGCCCGGTGAATCAGACGGTCGTGGAGATGGAGCGCGGCTTTCTCTTCATCATGTCCATCTCGGACGGCTCGTCGCTCGCCGTGCTCGCGCACCCCGACTGCGACATCGGCCTCGTCGGCTACGAGATGGCGCTGATGGTCGACCGGGCGGGTTCCGTGCTCACCCCCGACCTGCGCGCGGAGCTCCAGGGCAGCCTGCTGCACTGAGGTCCGTTACGGCCGGTAACCCCGGCCCCCCGCAGTCTGCTTCATCGGCAGCCCAGGAATCCAGTCAGCGCACGCAATCCGCACACCCGATGTTCCGCCGTCACAATCCCCCCACCGGCCCACCCCCAGACGGCAGGCCCCCGCACTTGTCGTCCCGCCCGGAGGATCCATGACCCCGCCCACCGACTCACACGACCCGTACGGCGCCACCGCCCACGCCGCGTACGGCTTCGAGGGCGACCAGCCCCTGGTCCGCCCCTACGCGATGACCGGTGGCCGGACCCGCCCGCGCTACCAGCTCGCCATCGAGGCGCTGGTGAGCACGACGGCCGACCCCGCGGCCCTGATGACGCTGCTTCCCGAGCACCAGCGGATCTGCCACCTGTGCCGCGAGGTGAAGTCGGTGGCCGAGGTCTCGGCGCTGCTTTCGATGCCGCTGGGTGTGGCCCGGATCCTCGTCGCGGACCTGGCCGAGGCCGGGCTGGTCGCCATTCACCAGCCGGGCGGCGACGAGGCCAACGGCGGTGCGCCGGACGTGACTCTGCTCGAAAGGGTGCTCAGTGGACTTCGCAAGCTCTGACGGCTCCGTGGGAACCGCCCGCGCGACCACGTCGGCGAAGATCGTGGTGGCGGGCGGCTTCGGCGTCGGCAAGACCACGTTCGTGGGCGCCGTCTCCGAGATCAACCCGCTGCGCACCGAGGCCGTGATGACCTCGGCGAGCGCCGGGATCGACGACCTCACTCACACCGGAGACAAGACGACGACCACCGTCGCCATGGACTTCGGCCGCATCACGCTCGACCAGGACCTGATCCTGTACCTCTTCGGTACGCCGGGCCAGGACCGCTTCTGGTTCATGTGGGACGACCTGGTGCGCGGCGCGATCGGCGCCGTCGTCCTCGTCGACACCCGCCGCCTCGCGGACTGCTTCCCGGCCGTGGACTACTTCGAGAACTCCGGCCTGCCCTTCGTCATCGCCCTCAACGGCTTCGACGGGCACCAGCCGTACACCCCCGAAGAGGTGCGCGAGGCCCTCCAGATCGGCCCGGACACCCCGATCATCACGACCGACGCCCGGCACCGCGCCGACGCGAAGAGCGGTCTGATCACGCTGGTCGAGCACGCCCTCATGGCCCGCTTGAAGTAGTCGGCGACTGTCAGAAGCGGTCGGATCTCGGTCATCAAGTGGCTGGATCCATACGGCAGTTGTCGTAGCCTCTTCGGCGGTTCCTGTGGCCTTTGACACGCCGGGCCGTGCTGTTCATAACGTTTCGAAAGAGAATTCGCAGGGCACCGACACACGTCGCGCACAGCCGGTTCCACTGCGCTCACAAGAGCCCCGCCTTTTGGCGGGGCTCGCTCTTTATGACCGTTTTATCTGGGGTGTGCGTCACGCGGAGCTTCCGCTTCCGACTGTTTGGAAGTGCGCCTCCTGACGTGCTGGAATGCGCTGAACTGCCCAGTAGCAATGGGCCTGGAGACATACAGCGGCACAACGTAGGTGCCGACGCCGAGAGGTTGTTGGTCGAGTGAGGCGAAGCAAGAACAGTCCCGAGCCGGTCTCGGCGCGGGGCAACTTCACCCCGCCCCCGCGCGACGCGGCGCGGACCGCACCGGCGGCCGAGGCCGCGGCGCCGGCGTCGTCGGGCGGACGCATGTCGCCCCGTAACTGGCGTGTACCCACCAAGCTGAATGCCATCCTCCTCATACCCGTGGTCGTCGGCCTCGTCATGGGTGGCTTCCAGGTGAAGAACTCGATCGACACCTGGCAGGAGGCCGAGGACGCCGAGAGCACCGCGCGTCTCGTGCAGGCCTCGCTGACGTACGGCAACCGCCTCATCGAGGAGCGCGACGTCAGCGCCGCGCCCCTCCTCCAGGGCAAGACGGACGACCCGAAGGTCGCCAAGGTCCGCGCGGCCACCGACGCCGCCGCCGACAAGTTCCACGCCGCGGCCGAGAACATGCCGCGCAAGGAGGGCCTTGAGCGCCGCATGGCGCAGTTCACCAAGGTCGAGCCCCAGCTGAAGAAGCTGCGCGCCGCCGCCTACACCTCGAAGCTGCCCGGTGTGCAGACCGAAGAGGGCTACGTCGCCATCCAGCACCCGCTGATGGAGTTCGCCAACGAGCTCGGCCTCGGCACCGGCAACATCACCAGCTACGGCCGCACCGTCTACGCGATCTCGCTGACCAAGGCGGCGCTCTCGCTGGAGCGGTCCATCGGCATGCACCTCCTGGTGAAGCCGGGCCCCGGCGCCGCGACCCTGAACCGTCAGCGCACCGCGCTCGGCAGCTACGCCTACCTCGAGAACATCGCCATCGAGGAGTACAAGGGCGGTGGTACGTCCGAGGACCTCAACAAGCTCCAGGACACCATCAAGAAGCTGAAGTCGGACGGCGCCAAGCAGGCCGCCACGGCCAAGGCCAAGGACCCCTCGTACGTCCCGCCGCCCGAGAACACCAAGATGGTCGCCGCCGTGGTGGCGCTGCCCAGCACCCAGCCGAGCGCCCGGCTCGCGCTGGCCCAGCAGGGTGTCACGCCCCAGAACTGGTGGGCGGTCAACACCGCGAAGTTCGACGCCTATCGCACGATCGAGTCGAACCTGGCGGACAAGGCCGTGACCGAGGCCTCCGGGATCGCCGCCGACGCCAAGCGCGAGGCGATCATCATCGGCGCCGCCGTCGTGATCGCCCTGCTCGTCGCCGTCCTGATCGCCGGCCAGATGGCCCGGCAGATGTCCCGCTCGATGCGCCGGCTGCGCTCCGCCGCCTTCGACGTGGCCGAGCAGCGCCTGCCGATGCTCGTCGACCAGCTCTCGCGCACCGAGCCCGGCCGGGTCGACACCCGCGTACAGCCGATCCCGATCGTCACGACGGACGAGATCGGCGAGGTCGCCCGCGCCTTCGACCAGGTGCACCGCGAGGCCGTCCGGCTCGCCGCCGAGCAGGCGCTGCTCCGCGGCAACATCAACGCGATCTTCACCAACCTGTCGCGCCGCAACCAGTCGCTGATCGAGGGCCAGCTGACCCTCATCACCGACCTGGAGAACAACGAGGCCGACCCGGACCAGCTGGAGAACCTCTTCCGCCTGGACCACCTCGCGACCCGTATGCGCCGCAACGGCGAGAACCTCCTGGTGCTCGCGGGCGAGGAGCCCGGCCGCCGCTGGGACCAGCCGGTCCCGCTGGTCGACGTGCTGCGCGCCGCGACCTCCGAGGTGGAGCAGTACGAGCGCATCGAGCTGGCCGGCGTCCCCGAGGCCGAGATCCACGGCCGCGCGGTCACCGACCTCGTGCACCTGCTCGCCGAGCTCCTGGAGAACGCCACGACGTTCTCCTCCCCGCAGACCAAGGTCCGCGTCACCGCGACCCGTCTCCCCGACGGCCGCGTGATGATCGAGATCCACGACAAGGGCATCGGCCTCACCGCCGAGGACTTCGCGGACATCAACCACAAGCTGGCCAACCCGCCGACGGTGGACGCCGCGATCTCCCAGCGCATGGGCCTGTTCGTGGTCGGCCGCCTCTCCGACCGGCACGGCATCCGCGTGCAGCTGCGCCCCTCGGGCGAGCAGGCGGGCACGACGTCGCTCGTCATGCTGCCCGAGGCGATCACGCACGGTGGCGGTGGCGGGATCCAGGAGAACTCCGAGCTTTCGGAGTTCACCGTCTCGACGATGATCCCGAAGCAGGCCGCGTTCGAGCACACCCCGCTGCGCACGGCCGCCGAGCTCGGTTTCGACGACAGCCGCTACGAAGTCCCGGACGACGCCCGCGAGTTGGACCCGGTCGGCCGTTCCCTCATGCGTGAGGAGCGCCGCGCGGCCCTGGAGGCGCAGCAGCACGACCCGGCGCAGGACCAGCAGCAGCCCCCGCAGGAACGCCCGCTCTTCCGGGACGACTTCCAGCCACAGCAGCCGCAGCAGGACCAACCGCCCTTCGCGGAGCAGAACGCGTACGACAACCGGCAGGCCCCGTACGACAACCGTCAGCGGCTCGCCTACGACGACCCGCAGCAGGGCGTCTACGACGAGCACCAGGCCGGCTACGACGGCCGGCAGCAGGGCAGTTTCGATGGGTTCGGCGGGTTCGACGGGTTCGTCCCGGTGCAGCCGACCCACGACACCGGGCAGCCGGACGGGTTCGACTCCGGGTACGCCCCGCAGGACGACTATGCGGAAGCTCCCCGGGAGACGTACAACCCCTTCGAGCCGTCCTCTCCGCGGGCCGACTGGCAGGCGCAGGACGCCTACCGGGAGCCCTACCAGGGTGATTTCCAGGGCCCGTTCGGTCCCGAAGCGGAATCCGCTCAGGGCACTGCCGCGGCGGACCGGGAACGCGTAGGCTTCGACGGACACGGCGCCACCCCCTCGGCGGATCCGACCGGACCGGCCCCCTCCAGCCCCCACGCGCTGACCGACGCCGGTCTGCCGCGGCGCGGTGGCGGTGCCCCTCAGGAGCCCGCGCCGACCCCTCAGCAGGCTCCCGAGACCCGCTCCGACGAGGACACCACCTGGCGCTCGGCCAACGACGCCCGGTGGGAGCGCGCGGAGCAGCTCAAGAAGCCGAAGGCGGGCGGGGTCACCGCGTCCGGTCTGCCGCGCCGGGTACCCAAGGCCAACCTGGTCGAGGGCACGGCGGAGTCGACGCCGCAGGGCGGCCCACAGGTCTCCCGCGCCCCCGAGGACGTCCGGGGCAGGCTCAGCAACCTGCGTCGCGGCGTACAGCGGGGACGCAGCGAGGGCAGCAGTGATACGAACGGCCAGGGCTTCGGCCCTGACAGCACCTACAACCAGGAGCGTTAGTGTGAGCCCGATGAGCCAGGCGGCACAGAACCTGAACTGGTTGATCACCAACTTCGTGGACAACACCCCCGGTGTGTCCCACACGGTGGTGGTCTCCGCCGACGGACTCCTTCTGGCGATGTCCGAAGGGTTCCCCCGCGACCGCGCCGACCAGCTGGCGGCCGTCGCCTCGGGT
The DNA here is from genome assembly GCF_049844455.1 of Streptomyces fractus. Taxonomy (NCBI): domain Bacteria; kingdom Bacillati; phylum Actinomycetota; class Actinomycetes; order Kitasatosporales; family Streptomycetaceae; genus Streptomyces; species Streptomyces fractus. The sequence goes on from NZ_JBMYHI010000002.1 coordinate 3,114,676, forward strand.
CTGACCTCGTTGACCGCGGGCGCCTCCCGCATCTTCGAAGGCGGCCCGGTGAACCAGACAGTTGTGGAGATGGAGCGAGGATTCCTCTTCATCATGTCCATCTCCGACGGCTCTTCTCTCGCCGTCCTTGCACACCCCGAGGCGGACATTGGCCTCGTTGGGTACGAGATGGCCCTTCTTGTCGACCGGGCGGGCACGGTTCTCACGCCGGACCTGCGGGCGGAGCTTCAGGGAAGCCTTCTCAACTAACAGACAGGCAGTGCGTATTCGCGCCCCGGGGCCGTAAGGTTTCGGGACGCGGCTCCACAGTGATGGTGCCCAGCGCAGTCGGAGGAGGAAGTTCGTGTCTGGTTCAGCAACACCCCCGAGCGGTTCGTCGGCCGGGTGGCCGCCCTACGGCCACGGCCAGGGGCGCGGCCAGGCGGGCATGGGTGACGACGGATCCCAGAACCGGTACAACTTCCCGTCTTCCCCCTCGTCGGCGAACCACGCCCGGCCGACCCGGCAGCCCGGTCCCTACGACCAGCCGCCCGCGCCGCGCATCCAGCCCGTGCAGCCGCAGCCGCGTCCCGACGCGAATCCCGCACCCGCCGCGAAGAACAACCCCCTGGTGCGCCCGTACGCCATGACGGGCGGCCGCACCAGGCCGCGGTACCAGCTCGCCATCGAGGCGCTGGTGCACACCACCGCGCAGCCGCACCAGTTGCAGGGCCAACTGCCCGAGCACCAGCGGATCTGCAATCTGTGCCGGGAGATCAAGTCGGTGGCCGAGATCTCGGCCCTGCTCACGATCCCTCTCGGCGTGGCCAGGATTCTCGTCGCCGACCTCGCGGAGGCGGGACTGGTCGCCATCCATCAGCCCGGCGGCGACGAGAGCGCCGGCGGCCAGCCAGACGTGACATTGCTCGAAAGGGTGCTCAGTGGACTTCGCAAGCTCTAGCGGAGGGCCGGCTGCTCCAAGCCGTTCCACCACATCGGCGAAGATCGTGGTGGCAGGTGGTTTCGGCGTCGGCAAGACCACGTTCGTGGGCGCCGTCTCCGAGATCAACCCGCTGCGCACCGAGGCCGTCATGACGTCCGCGTCGGCGGGCATCGACGACCTCACTCACACCGGGGACAAGACGACCACGACGGTCGCCATGGACTTCGGCCGCATCACGCTCGACCAGGACCTGATCCTGTACCTCTTCGGTACGCCGGGCCAGGACCGCTTCTGGTTCATGTGGGACGACCTGGTGCGCGGCGCGATCGGCGCCGTCGTCCTCGTCGACACCCGCCGCCTCGCCGACTGCTTCCCCGCGGTCGACTACTTCGAGAACTCCGGCCTCCCGTTCGTCATCGCCCTCAACGGCTTCGACGGCGCGCAGCCGTACAACCCGGACGAGGTGCGCGAGGCTCTCCAGATCGGCCCGGACACCCCGATCATCACGACGGACGCCCGGCACCGCGCGGACGCGAAGTCGACGTTGATCACGCTGGTGGAGCATGCGTTGATGGCGCGGCTCCGGTAAGCATTCACGGCAACGGGCGTGCGGTCGCGGGGCTCTGCCCCGGACCCCGCGCCTCAATCGCCGGCGGGGCTTGATTGCTTGCCCGAAACGCACTGAGGCCCTCCTCCCGAAACGGGAGGAGGGCCTCAGACGTGTAACCGGGTCAGCGCCAGCTGTGCGGGGCGCGGAAGCCGGGCTCGCGCTCCAGGCGGCGCCACCCGGCGCGGTTCTGGCGGACGTGGTGCGCCGGAGCGGCCTCGGGGGTGGCGGAGGCACGGGCGAGCAGGATCGCGGTGATGGCCGCGACCTCCTCGGGCTCGGCGTGGCCCTTCTCGACACGGATGTCAGGCATGGACATGTGGCAGGTCTCCTACGACTGGGGCCGGTTACTGCGGCGGGTTGCCGTGCTTGCGGGACGGCAGGTCGGCGTGCTTGGTGCGCAGCATCGCCAGGGACCTGATCAGCACCTCACGCGTCTCGGCGGGGTCGATCACGTCGTCGACCAGGCCGCGCTCCGCCGCGTAGTACGGGTGCATCAGCTCGGCCTTGTACTCCTTGACCATCTTCTGGCGCATCGCCTCGGGGTCCTCGGCCTCGGCGATCTGCCGGCGGAAGATCACGTTGGCCGCGCCCTCGGCGCCCATGACCGCGATCTCGTTGGTCGGCCAGGCATAGGTGAGGTCGGCGCCGATGGACTGGGAGTCCATGACGATGTACGCACCTCCGTACGCCTTGCGCAGGATCAGCGAGATCCGGGGCACGGTGGCGTTGCAGTACGCGTACAGCAGCTTGGCGCCGTGCCGGATGATGCCGCCGTGCTCCTGGTCGACGCCGGGCAGGAAGCCGGGGACGTCGAGCAGGGTCACGATGGGGATATTGAAAGCATCGCACATCTGGACGAAGCGGGCGGCCTTCTCCGAGGCCTCGATGTCCAGGACGCCCGCGAGGGCCTGCGGCTGGTTGGCGACGATGCCGACGACCTGGCCGTCGAGCCGGGCCAGGGCGCAGATGATGTTGCGCGCCCAGCGCTCGTGGATCTCCAGGTAGTCGCCGTCGTCGACGAGCTCCTCGATCACCTTGGTCATGTCGTACGGACGGTTGCCGTCGGCCGGGACCAGGTCGAGCAGGACGTCGCCGCGACGCTCCGCCGGGTCGTCGGACTCGACGGTCGGCGGGTTCTCCCGGTTGTTCTGCGGGAGCATCGAGAGCAGGTAGCGGACCTCGGCGAGGCAGGTCTCCTCGTCGTCGTACGCGAAGTGCGAGACGCCGGAGGTCTCCGCGTGGACGTCGGCGCCGCCGAGCCCGTTCTGCGTGATGTTCTCGCCCGTCACCGCCTTGACGACATCGGGACCGGTGATGAACATCTGCGAGGTCTCGCGGACCATGAACACGAAGTCGGTGAGCGCCGGGCTGTAGGCCGCGCCGCCCGCGCACGGGCCGAGCATCACGCTGATCTGCGGGATGACGCCGGACGCCTTGGTGTTGCGCTGGAAGATGCCGCCGTAGCCGGCGAGCGCGGAGACGCCCTCCTGGATACGGGCGCCCGCGCCGTCGTTGAGGGAGACCAGCGGGGCACCGGCCGCGATGGCCATGTCCATGATCTTGTGGATCTTCGTGGCGTGGGCCTCGCCCAGGGCGCCGCCGAAGATCCGGAAGTCGTGCGCGTAGACGAAGACCGTGCGGCCCTCGACCGTGCCCCAGCCGGTGATGACACCGTCGGTGTGCGGCTTCTTGGCCTCCAGGCCGAAGCCGGTGGCGCGGTGCCGGCGCAGCTGCTCGACCTCGTTGAACGAGCCCTCGTCGAGAAGCAGCTCGATGCGCTCGCGCGCCGTCAGCTTGCCCTTCGCGTGCTGGGCGTCGGTCGCCTTCTCACTCGGCCCGGCGATGGCCTGCGCACGGATCGCGTGCAGCTCGGCCACACGTCCACGGGCATCGGTGGGCTCGTCCCCCGGGTTCGAGGCGCTGTCGTCCAAAACGGTCATGTAGTGACCTTACGAAACGCACCCCTGAAAACGGTCCGTCGACTCCGTACAGTCTCCGGCCCGTTTTCCTGGTAGCCCTGAACAGAACCCTGTCGCCAGAGGCCCGAAGTGACTGCTCAGCACGGGTCCGCCTTGTAGACGTCACACAAAGCCGCGCCCTGAGACCCGCCTCACACCGCCTCACACCGCCTCGACGACAGCGCACCCGCGCACACCCGAAAGGGCGACCTTGACCGGATCGCGCTGTAATCAAAGGAGTACGCACTGTTTGATGTTGAAAGTTGAACATCATCGCGCTACAGTCGGAGCAGTTGATGGTTCAACGTTCAACATCACTGCATCACTCCCTTTGGCACCACCCGTGCCGCCCGTCCCCAAGGAGCACGTCATGGGCATCTTCGGCCGCAAGAACGAGTCCACCGCCACCCCCGACGCCGCCGCGGCGGCCAACCCGGACCTCGCCGCCGTCACCGGCGAGTACACCGTCGACCCCGCTCACACCACGCTCGGCTTCGTCGCCCGGCACGCCATGGTGACCAACGTGAAGGGCAGCTTCAGCGACTTCACCGGCTCGCTGCACCTGGACGGCTCGGACCCGGCGAAGTCCACCGCCTCGTTCGACGTGCAGATGGCGAGCATCTCGACCGGTAACGAGGACCGGGACGGCCACCTGAAGAGCGCCGACTTCTTCAAGATCGACGAGTTCCCGACGATGACCTTCCGGTCGACCTCCGCCGAGTCCCTGGGCGGCGACGACTACCGCATCACGGGTGACCTGACGATCCTCGGCACCACCAAGCCGATCAGCATCGACCTGGAGTTCAACGGCGTCGCGAAGGACCCGTTCGGCAACGAGCGCGTGGGCTTCGAGGGCAAGTCCGAGATCCTCCGTTCGGACTGGGGCCTGAGCTGGAACGCCGCGCTGGAGACCGGTGGCGTCCTGATCTCGGACAAGATCAAGCTGAACTTCGACATCTCGGCCATCAAGGAGGTCTGAGGTTCAGCCACGAGTTGCGGCGGTCACGGATTGCGTGGCCGCCAACTCGGCGTTGCGGGCGTCCCGTTCGGCACGGGTGACCTGAGCGCGGGGGTGTGGAATGCTGCGGGCACCGTCGGACCGACCGCCCGGAGAACGATGAACCCCGCCTGGACCCGATGACGCCGGCACGTGAGCGGAACGTCGACGCCGAGAGCGTCCGACGGGAGATCCTCGACGAGGGCGCGGGCTCCGCACCCTACGTGCTGCGCGACACCCGCGTCACCGGCGTGCTGCGGCTCGACGGCGCGGAGGTCCGGCGGGCCGTGCGGTTCGAGACGTGCCGGTTCGACGAAGCGGTGAGCCTCGAAGGCGCGAGCACGCTCGGCATAGCGTTCACGGAATGCGTACTGCCGGGGCTGCGGGCCTCGACGGCCCGGTTCGGCGGACGCGTCGACCTGCCGCGGTCGACGATCGGCGAGCGCGACGGGGCCGAGAGCGCGGTGGACCTGGTGCACGCCGACATCGCGGGCGGCGTCCGGCTCGACGGGGCACACCTGGTGGCGCCGGGACGGGTCGCCCTGGAGGGCGGCGGGGCCGTCGTGCGCGGCGGCGTGTTCTGCGAGCCCGGATTCGTCGCCGAGGGCGAAGTCGGCTTCCCCGGCGCCGAGTTGCCGGGCGGACTGTGGATGCGCGGGGCACGGATACGGGTGGGAGCGGCAGACGCGTACGCGTTCCAGGGCGACGGTCTCAGCGCCTCGAACGTACGGTGCCAGGGCCTGCGGGTGGACGGCAGGGTCCGGCTGCGCGGGGCGAGGGTGACGGACCTCGTCTCGTTCCAGGACGCCGAACTCGGCGGTACCGGCTCGTCGTTGATGTGCGTCGGCCTGCGCGCCGAGGCCCTCGACCTTGCGTTCGCGCGCACGCCTGCGGGCGGGGTGAACCTGCGGAACGCCTACGTGGTCAGGCTCCAGGACTCCCCCTCCACCTGGCCCGCGACGCTGGGCCTCGACGGACTGACGTACGACTGGCTGGGCGACGTCGCCCCGAACCGCCGCGAGGACGTCACGCGCCGCCTCGCCTGGCTGCGCCGCCAGCCCGTCTACGCGCCGCAGCCCTACGAGCAACTCGCCGCGCACTACCGGCGGTCCGGCCACGAGGACGAGGCGCGCCGGGTCCTCCTCGTACGGGAGCGCACACGGCGGGGCACGCTCGGACCGGCCGGGAAGGCGTGGGGTCGGCTGCTCGACGGGACCGTCGGGTACGGGTACCGTCCCTGGATCGCCGGGATCTGGCTCGGGCTGCTCACGCTCCTCGGCTCGCTCGTCTTCCACGCGCACAGGCCCGTGCCGAACAAGCCGGGCGAGGGCGCTCCGTTCAACCCGGTCGCGTACACCCTCGATCTGCTGGTGCCGGTCGGCGGCCTCGGGCAGCGGGACGGCTGGCACTGGGCCGAGGCGGGCGTGCAGGGCCTCGCGTACGCGCTGATCGCGGTCGGCTGGATCCTGACGACGACGCTCGTCGCCGGGGTGACGCGGACACTCAGCAGGGGGTAGCCGCACGTGACGCGTGCCACATTCCCGCGTCGCCGTGTCACAATCCGCGCGCCCCGGTCCGTCTCCTCCGTGAGCAGCTCACGGGAGGAACCGCATGTCCGCACGCACGGAACGCACCACCCACACCCCCGCCACAGGTGAACGCCTCGCCGACTGGGCCGACGGGCGGCTCGGGATCCACGGACTCGGCCGCGCGTATCTGCGCAAGGTGTTTCCCGACCACTGGTCGTTCATGCTGGGCGAGATCTGTCTCTACACCTTCCTCATCCTGATCCTCACCGGCGTCTACCTGACGCTCTTCTTCCATCCGTCGATGAACGAGGTGACGTACAACGGCAGTTACGTGCCGCTGAAGGGCATCCGGATGTCGGAGGCGTACTCGTCGACGCTCGACCTGAGCTTCGACGTGCGCGGCGGTCTGCTCATCCGGCAGATCCACCACTGGTCGGCGCTGATCTTCGTCGCGGCGATGTTCGTGCACATGATGCGGCACTTCTTCACCGGCTCGTTCCGCAAACCCCGCGAGCTGAACTGGCTGTTCGGCTGGCTGCTGCTGTTCCTCGCGCTCTTCGAGGGCCTGCTCGGCTACTCGCTCCCCGACGACATGCTCTCCGGCGCGGGCATGCGGCTGATCGAGGGCATGACGCTCGCCGTCCCGGTCGTCGGCACGTATCTGTCGTTCTTCCTGTTCGGCGGCGAGTTCCCGGGGCACGACATCGTGGCCCGCTTCTACTCGATCCACATCCTGCTGCTGCCCGGCATCATGGCGGCGCTCGTCGTCCTCCACCTGATCCTGGTCTTCTACCACAAGCACACCCAGTATCCGGGCCCGGGAAAGACCGAACGCACCGTCGTGGGCGAGCCGTTCTTCCCGAACTACGTCGCCAAGGCCGGCGGCTTCTTCTTCCTCGTGTTCGGCGTGGTGACGCTCGTCTCGGCGGTCGCGTCGATCAACCCGGTCTGGGTGTACGGCCCTTACCGCCCGGACCATGTCTCCACGGGGGCCCAGCCGGACTGGTACCTGGGGTTCGCGGAGGGGCTCGTGCGCGTGATGCCGGGCTGGGAGGTCGTGGTGGGCGGCCACACGCTCGCGCTCGGCATCCTCGTGCCGTTCCTGGCGTTCCCGCTGTGGCTGGTGCTGATCGGGGTGTACCCGTTCGTGGAGGCGTGGATCACCGGCGACAAGCGCGAGCACCATCTCCTGGACCGGCCGCGGAACCGCCCCGTCCGTACGGCGCTCGGGGTGGCCTGGCTGACCGGCTTCCTCGTCGCGATGGCGGCCGGCGGCAACGACCTCTGGGCCACCCACTTCCACCTCTCGGTGAACGCCATCACCTGGTTCGCGCGGGTGGCGCTGTTCGCCGGACCCGTCCTCGCGTTCGTCGTGACGAAGCGGCTGTGCCTCGGGCTCCAGCGGCGCGACCAGGAGAAGGTCCTCCACGGCCGGGAGACGGGCCTGATCAAGCGCCTCCCCCACGGCGAGTACGTCGAGGTCCACGAACCCCTGGACCAGGGCGAGTCCTACCGTCTCACCCAGCACGAACAGCCCGCCGCCCTGGACCCCCTCCCGGCCGAGGACGAGCACGGCGTACGCCGCCGGGTACGGGCGGCGCGGCGGCTGCGGGTGGCGCTGTCGCGGTGGATGTTCGCCGATCAAGCCCCGCCGGCGATTGAGGCGCGGGGTCCGGGGCGGAGCCCCGAGACGTCGGACCGCTAGAACCCTCCGCCGAAGTCGCCGCCACCACCACCGAAGTCGCCGCCACCCCCACCGTCACCGAACCCGCCACCGAAATCACCCGGGTCGAAGTCGGAGCCGGAGACGTCGCCGCCCTCGAAGCCGCCGCCGAAGTCACCGCCGCCGTAGTCCGACGCGTAGGCGGGGCTCGCCAGCATGGAGCCGAGCACGGTGCCGACCAGCAGGCCCGGCAGCATGCCGCCGCCGAAGTAGCCGCCGGCCCACGGGCCGTAGGCAGGACCGGCGTCGTAGTACGGGCGGCGCTCCCCCGCGCCCGCGTCGACGGTGCGCACGTGCGGGTCCTCGCCGTCCCGCAGCCGCGCCGCGTCCGCCGCGCAGACCGGGACCTCGCGGGACGAGCCGCCGGGCGGCGTCCACAGCGCGTCCTCGGTGGAGGGGCCGTGGCGCGGGTCGAAGAAGCAGGGCGCCCTGCGCTCGGGCAGCGGGCGGCCCTCGCGGCGCGCGGCGAGCTGCGCGAGAGAACCGGCCGTCCTCGAGGGCCTGCGTCACGCCGCGTACGTCGTCGGGGCGCTGGGCGTCGCTCATGTACTGCTTGGCCTTCTCGTACGCGTCGAGCGCCCGCTCGAAGTCCGCGCGCATCGCGTCGTCGGCACCGGCCTCGGCCGGGTGGAAGTCGAGCCGGTCGAGTTCCTCGCCGAACGCCGTGATGTCCTCGTCCACCACGACCCGCAGCTTGTCGAGGGCCTCGCGCCGCTCCTCCTCGCGCTTGCGCCGGTTGCGCCTGCTCAGGGCGTACACACCGGCTCCGCCGAGCACCACGACCGCGCCCACGCCGATCAGGGGACCGGCGGAGACGCCGTCGTCGTCGCCGCCGCCCCAGGAGGAGGGCGCGGAGCCCTTCGCCGTGCGGAGCGAGATGCTGACGAAATCGTCGAGCTGGCTCTTGGCCGACTGGCGCCGCACGCTGCTCGCCGCGCTCTTGACGGCCTGCTGCGACATCACCTCATGGTCGGCTCGCGCGTCGAACGCGTCACCGAGCCGCACCCCGTACACGCCCACGATCCCGGTCTTCGTCCGCAGGTCGGTGAACAGGTCCTGCTTGGGGAAGTCGGCGGGCAGCACCGCCACCATCACCGGCTTGTCAGCGTCCTTGATCTTGTTCTTGAGCGCGTCGACGTCGTCCGACGTCAGCCCGTCGGCCGCGCCGGGCGCGACGTAGACGGGACTCTTCTGCAAGGCGGCCGCCACCGTGGAGACGTCCGTGGCGGCCGAGGCGGGTGGCGCCACCGCGAGGGTGGCGCCCAGGACGAGGAGCGGGGCGGCGAGGGCTGCGAGGTAGGGCCTCATGCCCTCGACGCTAGCTCAACGGAGCCCGATCCGGCCTACTCGACCGGTTCCACGCCCGCCCGCAGCAGACCGTACGTGTACGCGTCCTCCAGCGCGCCCCACGACGCCGCGATCACGTTCTCGGCGACGCCGACCGTGGACCACTCGCCGGTGCCGTCGCCCGTGGAGATCAGGACGCGGGTCGTGGAGGACGTGCCGTGCTTGCCCTCCAGGATGCGGACCTTGTAGTCGAGCAGCTCCAGCTTCGCGAGCTGCGGGTAGATCCGCTCCAGGCCGACGCGGAGCGCTCGGTCGAGGGCGTTCACCGGGCCGTTGCCCTCCGCCGTGGCGACGATGCGCTCACCCTTGGCCCACAGCTTCACGGTGGCCTCGTTGGCGTGGGAGCCGTCGGGGCGGTCCTCGACGATCGCGCGCCAGGACTCGACGCGGAAGTACTTGCGCTCCTTGCCCTCGACCTCGGCGCGCATCAGCAGCTCGAACGAGGCGTCCGCGGCCTCGTACGTGTAGCCCTGGAGCTCGCGCTCCTTGACCCGCTCGACGACCCGGCCGACCAGCTCGCGGTCGCCGCCGAGGTCGACGCCGAGCTCCTTGCCCTTGAGCTCGATGGAGGCGCGGCCCGCCATGTCGGAGACCAGCATCCGGATGTGGTTGCCGACGAGGTCCGGGTCGATGTGCTGGTACAGGTCCGGGTCGACCTTGATCGCGGAGGCGTGCAGGCCCGCCTTGTGCGCGAACGCCGAGACACCGACGTACGGCTGGTGCGTGGACGGGGTGAGGTTCACGACCTCGGCGATGGCGTGCGAGATGCGGGTCATCTCGCGCAGCGAGCCCTCGGGGAGGACCTTCTTGCCGTACTTGAGCTCGAGGGCGGCGACGACCGGGAAGAGGTTGGAGTTGCCGACGCGCTCGCCGTAGCCGTTCGCCGTGCACTGGACGTGGGTCGCGCCCGCGTCCACCGCGGCGAGGGTGTTCGCCACCGCACAACCCGTGTCGTCCTGGGCGTGGATGCCGAGCCGGGCGCCGGTGTCGGCGAGGACGGTGGAGACGACGGCCTGGACCTGGGCGGGCAGGAAGCCGCCGTTGGTGTCGCAGAGGACGACGACGGAGGCGCCGGCCTCGTGCGCGGCCCGGACGACGGACTTCGCGTACTCGGCGTTGGCGCGGTAGCCGTCGAAGAAGTGCTCGCAGTCGACGAAGACCCGGCGGCCCTGCGCGACCAGGTACGAGACCGTGTCGCGGACCATCTCCAGGTTCTCTTCGAGGGTCGTGCGCAGGGCCAGCTCGACGTGCCGGTCGTGCGACTTGGCGACCAGGCAGACCACCGGGGCGCCGGACTCCAGAAGGGCCCGTACCTGCGGGTCCTCGCTCGCCTTGGCGTTCGCCCTGCGGGTGGCGCCGAAGGCGACGAGCTGCGCGTGCTTGAAGTCGATCTCTTCCTGCGCGCGGGCGAAGAACTCGGTGTCGCGGGGGTTGGCGCCGGGCCAGCCGCCCTCGATGAAGCCCACGCCGAACTCGTCCAGGTGCCGTGCAATGGTCAGCTTGTCCGCGACGGTGAGGTTGATGCCCTCGCGCTGCGCGCCGTCGCGCAACGTGGTGTCGAAGACGTGGAAAGCGTCGGAGGAATCGTCGAGTTCAGTGGGCTGTGCACTGGGACGTTCACTGAGGCTGCTGCTCATGCTGATCTGGCTCCTGATGGGGATTCTCGGTCTACCGGAATGACCGGCTCCACCGTCCATCTATGATCCCTCGCGCTCTCCGACTGGCTGTGGGTGGGCCAGAAACAGAAAAACCTCTCGCGGGTGCGAGAGGTCTGCGCGCGGGTCGAGGACGACGGTGTCCACCTGTACCGGGTCGTACGAGGTGGTCACTGCGGACCGGCGCGCCTGCTGCCAATAATCGTGGCGAACGAGAGCACGCCCGCAGTCTGCCACAGCCCGGTCAAGGACCGGGCTGTGGTCTCACCATGCGGTCAGGCGACCTGCTTGGCCGGTTCGGTGCTGGTTTCCCCGGACTTGACCCGGTTCAGGTCGATGTCCCGGGTCTCGCGCATCGACAGGTAGACGATCAGCGAGACGGCCGCGCAGCCGGCGACGTACCAGTAGAAGCCGGACTCGACGCCCGCCTCCTTGAACCAGAGCGCCACGTATTCGGCGGTGCCGCCGAACAGCGCGTTGGCGATGGCGTACGGGAGGGCGACGCCGAGGGCGCGGATGCCCGTCGGGAACAGCTCGGCCTTCACGCAGGCGTTGATCGACGTGTAGCCGGTGACGATGACGAGGGCGAGCAGCGACAGGCCCAGGGCCGGCCAGAAGGAACCCGCGTGCTGGAGCAGCGTCATGATCGGCACGGTCAGGAAGGTGGAGCCGACCGCGAAGGTGATCAGGAGCGGGCGGCGGCCGATCCGGTCCGAGAGCGCGCCCGCGACCGGCTGAAGGCAGGCGAAGACGACGAGCGCGCAGAACGACACGAGCGTGGCCGTCTGCTTGCTCAGGCCCGCCGAGTTGGACAGGTACTTCGTCAGGTATGTCGTGTACGTGTAGTACGCGACGGTGCCGCCCATGGTCAGCGCGATGACCAGGAACGCCTCGCGCTTGTGCGCCCACAGCGCCTTGATGGTGCCCTTGTCGTCGCCGCCCACGGTGGCGTCGTCGTCGGCCGACTCCTCGTAGACGTCGGTCTCCAGCATGCTGCGGCGCAGGTAGAAGATGATCGCCGCCCCGAGGGCGCCGATGATGAACGGGATGCGCCAGCCCCAGCTGTGCAGCGCGTCGTCGGACATCGTGTTCTGGAGCAGGATCTGCAGGCCCAGGCCGACGATCTGGCCGGCGGTCATCGACACGTACTGGAAGCTGGAGGCGAAGCCGCGCTTCTCGGGCGAAGAGGCCTCGGTGAGGTACGTGGCGCTGGCCGCGTACTCGCCGCCGACCGAAAGGCCCTGGAGCAGTCGGGCGATGAGCAGCACGACGGCGCCGCCGTATCCGGCCACCGCGTAGGTCGGCGCGACGGCGATGAGGACCGCCGACGCGGACATCAGGGTGACCGTGAGCGTCAGTGCCGCCTTGCGGCCCTTCCTGTCACCGACCCGGCCGAGCAGCCAGCCGCCCACGGGGCGCATGAAGAAGCCGACGGCGAAGATGCCGGCGGTGTTCATCAGCTGGGCGGTCGGATTGCCGCTCGGGAAGAAGGATCCCGCGAAGTACGTCGCGAAGCTCGCGTACACGAACCAGTCGAACCACTCGACCATGTTCCCGGCCGAGCCGACCAGGACCTTCTTCCATTGTTCTCGTCCCATGATCGGCACGATGCGGGAAACGTCCTGCTCAGGGCAAGGGTGTACCTGACAACGATCGCGCTTACTTGCGTTCATTCTGTTCACGGGCGAGTTCGGCGAACGTCGCGAGCCAGTGGTCGGTCGTGAAATCGCCGCTCTCCACGGCCGGGAGGCCCGCGTCGAGGTGCTCCTGCGCGGCCTTCGTGAGCCGCTCGCGTACGAGTCCGTCGGGCAGCGCGTTCGCGATCGCGCGGAGGGCGGCGGCGCGGGAGAGCGCGAGGCCGAGGAGGTGGCCGATCTGCGGGTCGCTGTGGTCGGAGACGACCGGTACGTCGAGCAGGGGGCAGGGCGCGTCGGCGGCGAGGGCCGGGAGGAAGCGGTCCAGCCAGGCGGCGAAGTCGTCGGCGTTCCCGAATACGCGGCGCATCGCGTCGGCCTCCGTCAGGGACGGCGACAGGAAGTCCTGGCCGGAGGGCTCCCAGTGGGCGGGCGCGTCGTGGTCGTCGGCGAACCAGCTGCGCAGACGGTCCCGTACGGCGTCGAGCGTGCGGGCGGGCAGTCCGGCCCGCTCCCCCGTGTCGAGGATCAGGCCGAGGGCGAAGGCGCTGTTGGGATGGTTGCCGTGGCGGACGGGATACGTGGCCTTCGGGAGCCAGTCCGTGAGGAGGCGGTCGACGGCGTCCACGGCGGGGGCGAAGGCGTCGGACCAGCGCGTCCCGTGGCACTGCGCCGCGAGCGCGATCAGCCAGGCCCAGCCGTAGGGGCGCTCGAAACTCGGCCGGGCGAGGAGGTATTCGGCTTCCCGGGCGAGGTTCTCGCGGGTGAGGTGGCGGTCCAGTACGTCGGAGTGGACCTCGGGCCGGGTCCGCAGCAACAGCCAGTGCATGTGCACGGCGCTGTGCCAGTCGTAGGCGCCGTAGAAGGCGGGGTGGAGGTCGGACGGTCGGGGCTGGTCGTCTGGGGAAGTGGTGAGATGGGCGGTGAAGTTGGGGTATTCGCGGGTGACGTTGGCTGCCGCCAGCTTGGCGGTTTCGTCGCGGGTGAGCATGTCGTGTCCGTTTCGGTTCGTCGCCGGGTGCGGTGCTGCTGTGGTCCGGTTCGCGCAGTTCCCCGCGCCCCCAAGAGATCAGTGCGTCGCGCCCTCCGTTACCCGGAGGTCGTCCGTGGTCGATGCCGCCGCGAGCAGCAGCGCCCGGATGCCGGTGGCCACCGTTTCGAACGGGAGGGCGGGCGCCGTGCCGTCCGTGACCTGTTCCGGCGCCCACGGCACGTGGACGAAACCGCCCCGGACGCCCGGGAGTTCCGTGGCCAGAAGGTGCGCGAGGCCGTACGCCACGTGGTTGCACGTGAACGTTCCGGCCGTGTTGGACAACGCCGCCGGGACCCCCGCCTCCCGCATCGCCGCCACGCACGCCTTCACCGGCAGCGTGGAGAAGTACGCGGCCGGGCCGCCCGGCACCACCGGTACGTCGATCGGCTGGGCTCCGGCGTTGTCGGGGATGCGGGCGTCGTCGACGTTGATGGCGATCCGCTCGACGGTGACGCCGGGGCGGCTGCCCGCCTGGCCGAGGCAGACGACCAGGTCGGGCGCCACCTCCGCCACCGCAGTCCGCAGCGCCGCGATCGACTCACCGAAGACGCACGGGAGTTGGACCGCCGAGACGGACAGGCCCTCCGGCGGCGCGGCGGCGACCGCCTCCGCGGCCTGCCAGGAGGGGTTCACGGACTCCCCGCCGAACGGTTCGAACCCGGTGAGCAGCACCCGAGTCATCTCTGGACCTCCTAGAACGCGAAGAACGCCATGATCACGGTGCAGCAGCCGAGGAGCGCGAACCCCGTGGGGAGTTGCGCCTTGATCGGCCCGTACTGGTCCTTCAGTTCGAGGAGTGTCGCCGGGACGATGTTGAAGTTGGCGGCCATGGGCGTGACGAGCGTGCCGCTGAAACCGGCGAGCATGCCGATCGCGAGGATCGCCACCTCGTTGCCGTGCATCTGCTGGATGAGCACCGGCCAGCCGATCGCCGCCGTCATGACGGGGAACGCCGCGAAGGCGTTGCCCATGATCACGGTGAACAGGAACATGCCGACGCAGTACGCGATCACGGCGAAGTACTTGGAGTTGTCCGGCAGCACCGCGTTGGTGATCTTCCCGACCTGGGTGCCGACGCCGGCGACCGCGAAGATCGAGCCGAGGACCGAGAGCAGCTGCGGGAGCAGCAGCGCGGATCCCATCGCCTCCAGCATCGAGCGGCCGGAGTGGATCGGCGTCGACACCTTGCGCTCGCCGGTGACGAACATCCCGACGACGAGCGCCACGACGCAGCCGACGCCGAGCCCGAGGAGGGTCGCCTGGCCCGTCTCGAAGATGCCCGAGTCGTCGAGGAAGGAGGCGCAGATGATCGCGACGAGCGGGATGGTGAGCGCCGGGATGAAGAGCTTGTTGCCGAGGCGCGCCGCCGACTTCTCGCGCTGCTCCTGCGTGGTGGTGACCGGTTCGCCCTTGCCTATGAAGTTGAACCCGGCCAGGGCGATCAGCGCGAGGACCGCGACGCCGAGCGGTTCGGCGGGCAGCGCCTTCGAGCCGCCCGCGACCCCGGTGCCGTAGGGGAAGGTCAGTCCGAGCAGCCCCCAGAAGGCGGCCGACGTCCAGCGCTTGGGGTTGGTCCGGTCCCTCGCCATCTGCACCGCCATGACGACGAAGACGAGACCGATCAGCCAGTAGAGCCATTCGACCTTGATCACTTCGAGCGCTCCTTCGGCAGCGGGATCTCGTGTTCGGCGGCGGCGAGCGCCATCTCGCGCTCCAGCTTCCTGTCGAGGAGCAGCAGCCGGGCGCCGTGGATGACGAAGGCGCAGACGGCCAGCGGGATGGCCCACAGCGCGAGCTGGGTGGGCTCGAGGTGCTCGTGGTACGTCGAGTTCACGAATCCGGTGATCAGCAGGATCGAGCCGATCGCGATGAAGCAGTCCTCACCGAAGAAGACGCCGACGGTGTCGGCGGACGCCGAGTAGGAGCGGACCTTCTCGCGCAGCTTGTCCGGCAGCACGGCTCCCGCCTTGCGTTCGGCGGCGGCCTCGGCCATCGGCGCGACGAGCGGGCGGACCGCCTGGGCGGGGCCGCCGAGGTTGTTGAGGCCGAAGGCGGCGGTGACCTGGCGGACCAGCAGATACGCGGTGAGGAAGCGGCCGGCGCTGAGCTTGCCGAGTTTCCCGATGAGGGTGCGGGCCTGTTCGCGCAGTCCGTAGCGCTCCAGGAGGCCGATCACCGGCAGCACGATGGCGAAGACGGTGACGGAGCGGCTGTCGGCGAAGGAGGTGCCGAAGGCGGCGAGGATCTCCAGCGGGTTCATCTTGCCGAGCAGCCCGGTGACGATGCCGGCGACACCGACCACGAGAACGGGATTGCGGCGCGTGACGAATCCGAGGATCACCACGAGCACGCCGAGCAGAACGATCATGCGGCGGCCTTTTCGATGAGGGACGCACTTATGGATGAGAGATGTGGATGAGAGATGCACGGACCTTAGGGGATCGTTCAACGATCTAACAAGAGGTTCCGGAATTCGGACATCCAAAAGAGGCGCCGACCTCGACCCTTGTCGGATCGTTCAACAATCCTTTACGTTGAGTCCGTGATCCAGGACGTCATCGACCTCAATGCCGACCTCGGCGAAGGCTTCGGCCGGTGGACCCTCACCGACGACGAGGCCCTGCTCTCCGTGGTGACCAGTGCCAACGTCGCCTGCGGCTTCCACGCCGGCGATCCCTCCGTGATGCGCCGGGTCTGCGACCTGGCCGCCGAGCGGGGCGTACGGATCGGGGCGCAGGTCTCGTACCGGGACCTCGCCGGGTTCGGGCGGCGCGCGATGGACGTGCCGCCGGACGAGCTCGCCGCCGAAGTGGCGTACCAGATCGGGGCGTTGCGGGTGTTCGCCGAGGCTGCCGGGGCCGAGGTGTCGTACGTGAAGCCGCACGGGGCGCTCTACAACCGGACCGTGCGCGACGCGGAGCAGGCCCGCGCGGTCGTCGAGGGTGTCCGGCTCGCGGGTGGGGGGCTGCCGGTTCTCGGGCTTCCCGGGTCTCAATTGCTTTGCGCTGCCGAGGAGTTGGGGCTGCGGGGTGTGCGTGAGGCCTTCGCCGATCGTGCCTACACCCCCGAGGGCACGCTCGTGCCGCGCCGCGAGCCGGGCGCCGTCGTCGAGGACGCGGACGCCGTGGTGCGCCGGTCCGTCGCGTTCGCGGTGGACGGCGGGGTCGAGGCGGTCGACGGGTCCCATGTCGCCGTCGCCGCCAGGTCGTTGTGCGTGCACGGTGACACCCCGGGCGCGGCGGCGATCGCGGCGCGGGTGCGGGTCGCGCTCGAGGGCGCCGGGGTCAAGGTCGGGGCGTTCGCGTGAGCGTGAGCGAGCGCGCGGGCCTGCGCGTACGGCCCGCCGGGCGGCACGCGCTGCTGGTGGAGTTCGCCGACGCCGAGCACGCGGGGGCGTTCCACGCGGAGGTGCTGCGCAGGCGGGGCGCGGGGGTGCTGCCGCCGGTGCGGGAGATCGTGCCGGGGGCGCGGACGGTGCTGCTCGACGGGGTGGCGGAGCGGGATGCGCTCGCGCGTCAACTGGGCGAGTGGGAGGTGCCGTTGGGGGCCGTGGCGGACGGGGACGTCGTGACGATTCCCGTCGTGTACGACGGTCCGGATCTGGCCGAGGTGGCGGGGTTCTGGGGGGTGTCCGAGGAGGAGGTCGCCGCGCTGCACTCCTCGTACGAGTACCGGGTGGCGTTCTGCGGGTTCGCGCCCGGGTTCGGGTATCTGGCCGGGTTGCCGGAGGAGTTGCGTGTGCCGCGGCGGGCGACTCCGCGAACGCGGGTTCCCGCGGGGGCGGTTGCCCTTGCCGGGCCGTACTCGGCTGTGTATCCCCGGTCTACGCCGGGTGGGTGGCAGTTGATCGGAACCATGCCGGACCCTGCGGGGCTGTGGGATCCGTCGCGGGAGCCGGCGGCGCTTTTGGCCCCTGGTACCCGGGTTCGTTTCGCCGCTGCGGGGTTGACGACTCGGGGCGCTGCCCCGGACCCCGCGCCTCAATCGCCGGCGGGGCTTGAAATACCTGGATCGGGGCACCAGTGATGACGCTCAAGGTCGGGGTCGTTCGGGCCGGGGCGCTCACCACCGTGCAGGATCTTGGGCGCGTCGGTCATGCGTATCTGGGGGTGCCCCGTTCAGGGGCGCTGGATGTGGAGGCCGTCCGGCTCGGCAACCGGCTCGTCGGGAATCCCGAGGACGCCGCCGTCCTCGAGACCACGCTCACCGGGTGCGCGCTGCGCCCCGACCGTGGCGTCACCGTCGTCGTGGGCGGGGCGCCCTGCCCGGTCACCGTCGACGGCGCGCCCGCGGCCTGGGGAGTTCCCGTGTACGTACCGGCCGGGGCGACCCTGGACGTGGGGGCCGTCAGTGCCGGTGTGCGGTCCTACGTCGCCGTCGCCGGTGGCATCGCCGTCGAGCCCGTGCTCGGCAGCCGGTCCACCGATCTGCTGTCGGGGCTCGGGCCGGCGCCCTTGAGCGCGGGGGACGTGCTGCCCGTCGGGGAGGCACCCTTTGCGCGGCCCGCCACGCCGGTGGCCGCGCCGTGGCCCGCTCCCCCGGTCGAACTCGTGCTGCCGGTGCGGTTCGGGCCCCGTGCGGACTGGTTCACGGAGGCCGCGCACCGGACCTTCGTCACCGCCACGTACACCGTCTCGGGCAACAGCAACCGGATCGGGCTGCGGACCGAAGGGCCCGCCCTTGAGCGGGAGTTGGACGGTGAGCTGCCCAGTGAGGGGATGGTGCTCGGCGCGGTGCAGGTGCCGCCGGACGGGCGGCCCGTGGTGTTCCTCCACGACCACCCGACGACCGGCGGTTACCCGGTGATCGCCGTCGTGGACGAGGACGCCCTCGGCGCGGCGGCCCAGGCGGCGCCCGGCACGCCGCTCCGGTTCACCCTCTAGGTTCGTTCCACGCTCTCGTCCAGGAACTCCCGTACGTGGCCCATGACATGGTCCCGGTCCGCGCGCAGGCCGATCGCCACCGCGATGGAGAAGCCGTCGAGCAGCGCCCGCAGCCGGGTCGCGAAGCGGTCCGGGTCGAGCGGGCGGAACTCGCCGTGCGAGATTCCCTCCGCCAGCAGCGCCACGAGGTCGCGGTGCCAGGCCCCCTCGATGGCGGCCTGGCGGGCGCGCGCGTCGTCGTCGGCGTTCCGCGAGCGGTTGAACACCTCCAGCCACAGCGTCCAGTGCGGGTCGCGCGGCGCGTCCGGCACGTACAGATCCACGTACGCGTCGAGACGGTCGCGCGCCCCGGCCACGCGCACGAGCAACTCCCGCCGCCGCGCGCCGAGTCGGCCCTCGCTCCACTCCAGCGTGCGCAGCAGCAATTCGTCCTTGCTGCCGAAGTGGTACGCGAGGTGTCCGCTGCTCATGCCGACCTCGCGGCCGAGCGCGGCGAGGGTCAGCCGCTCAAGACCGTGTTCGGCGATCATCGCCATGGTCGCGGCGAGCACGTCCTCGCGCGGCGGCGCCGGTGTGCGCCGGCGCTGCGTCCCGGTCACCGCTCAGGCCCCCGCGACCGGCTGCTGCTGGGTGATGCAGTGGATGCCGCCGCCCGCCGCGAAGATCGTGCGGGCGTCGACGAGGGTGACGGTCCGGGACGGGAACAGCTTGCGGAAGATGGCCGCGGCCTCCTCGTCGTTCGGGTCGTCGAAGCCGCACAGCACGACGCCGTCGTTGCAGAGGTAGTGGTTGATGTACGAGTAGTCGACCCAGTCGCCGTCCTCGTCCGTGAGGACGGTCGGCGCGGGGACCTCGACGATCTCCAGGGGCCTGCCCTGCGCGTCGGTCTGCCCGGAGAGGGCGCCGATGATCTCGCGGCTGACCTCGAAGTCCGGGTGCGCCGGGTCCCGCTGGGAGTGGACGAGGACGACACCCGGCGCCGCGAAGGCCGCCACGATGTCGACATGTCCACGCGTGCCGAACTCGCCGTAGTCCGCGGTGAGTCCGCGCGGCAGCCAGATCGCCTTGGACGTGCCGATCCGGGCGTGGATCTCGGCCTCGACGTCCTCCTTGGAGCGGTCCGGGTTGCGGCCCGCGTCCAGCTGGACGGTCTCCGTCAGAAGCACCGTGCCCTCGCCGTCGACGTGGATGCCGCCGCCCTCGTTGACGAGCGACGTCGCGTGCACGGGCACGCCGGCGAGGTCCGCGACATGGCGCGCGATCTTCGCGTCGTGCTCCCAGCGGGCCCAGCTCTGCGCGCCCCAGCCGTTGAACGTCCAGTCCACGGCGGCCAGTTCACCGGCCGCGGACTTCACGAACGTAGGGCCGATGTCGCGCATCCACGCGTCGTCCAGGTCCCGCTCGACCAGTTCCACCGACGGATCGAGGAGCGCTCTCGCGGACTCCGACTGGCCCGTGCCGACGATCATCGTCAGCGGCTCGTGGCGGCGCACCGTGTTGGCGACCTTCGCCCACGCGGCCCGCGCCCCGGCCAGTTCGGCCTCGTCGGAGAAGGTCGGGTTGGGGCCCGGCCACGCCATCCACGTGCGCTCGTGCGGGGCCCACTCGGGCGGCATCACATACGGCATCGACATCAGGTGACCCCTTAGAGGAAGTAGAGGCGGTTGAGGGAGACGGACTCGGCCGGCTCGGAGCGGAGCGGGTCGCCGTCGAGGGTGACGAGGCCGGTGCGCTGGTCCACGTCGACCGCTCCCGTACGGGAGTTGAGGCGCAGGTCGGCCGGGCCGATGCCGCGGGTGCCGCGCACCGCGACGCGGCGCCTGCGGGTGGGCATCGTGTCGTGCCCGTCGTCGACGGCGGCCTGCGCGACGAAGGCGACCGACAGCTCGGCGGCCGTCGCGCCGTACGCCCCGAACTGCGGGCCGAGGACGAGCGGTTCGCAGGTGTCGGTGGCGGCGTTGGGGTCGCCCACCACCCCGTACGCGGGGAAGCCGGACTTCAGGACGAGCTGCGGCTTCGCGCCGAAGTACTCGGGGCGCCACAGCACGATGTCGGCCATCTTGCCGGGCTCGAGGGAGCCGATCTCGTGCGAGAGGCCGTGCGCGATGGCGGGGTTGATGGTGAGCTTCGCCATGTAGCGCAGGACGCGCTCGTTGTCGTGGCCGACGCCCGGGTCGCCGAGTTCGCCCTTCATCTTCCCGGCCATCGCGAACGTACGGCGCACGGTCTCCCCCGCGCGGCCCATGCCCTGCGCGTCGGACGACGTGATGCCGATGGCGCCCAGGTCGTGCAGCACGTCCTCGGCGCCCATCGTCCCGGCGCGGATCCGGTCGCGGGCCATCGCGGCGTCGCCGGGCAGGTCCGTCTTCAGGTCGTGGACGGAGACGATCATGCCGTAGTGCTCGGCGACGGCGTCCCGCCCGAAGGGGAGGGTGGGGTTCGTGGAGGAGCCGATGACGTTCGGGACGCCTGCCATCTTCAGGACGTTCGGGACGTGGCCGCCGCCGCAGCCCTCGATGTGGAAGGCGTGGATGGTGCGGCCTTCGAGGACCTTCAGGGTGTCCTCGACCGACAGGCATTCGTTCAACCCGTCGCTGTGCAGGGCGACTTGGACGTCGTGCTCCTCGGCGACGCGCAGCGCCGTGTCCAGGGCGCGGGTGTGCGCGCCCATGTCCTCGTGCACCTTGAACCCGCAGGCGCCGCCCTCGGCGAGCGCCTCGACCAGCGGTGCGCCGTCGGAGGACGAACCCCGGCCCAGGAAGCCGATGTTGACCGGCCAGGCGTCGAAGGCGGAGAACGCGTGCTTGAGCGCCCACGGCGAGTTGACGCCGACGCCCCAGACCGGGCCGAACTCCTGGCCGATGATCGTCGTCACGCCGGAGGCGAGCGAGGCCTCCATGATGCGCGGCGACAGCAGGTGCACATGGGTGTCGACGGCCCCTGCGGTGGCGATCATGCCCTCGCCGGAGACGATCGTGGTGCCCGTGCCGACCACGACGTCGACGCCGTCCAACGTGTCCGGGTTTCCGGCCCGGCCGACGGCGTGGACGCGCCCTTCGCGGATGCCGATGGAGACCTTCCTGATCCCCAGCGCGGCGTCGATCACCACGACGTTGCTGATCACGATGTCGCAGGTGTCGCGGACCGCGGCGGCCTTCAGGTGCAGCCCGTCGCGCGCGGTCTTGCCGAATCCGGCGAGGAACTCGTCCCCGTAGGCCTGGGAGTCGGACTCGACCTCGATGGTGAGCCCCGAGTCCCCGAGCCGGACGCGGTCACCGGCGCGCGGGCCGTGCGTCCCCGCGTACTCGTACGGGGTCAGTCGGCGGGCTTCGGCGGCGTGGCCTCCGGGGCGGCTCATCGACCGGCCTCCTCTTCGGTCGTGTCCGGTACGCCCAGGTATCCGCAGGCGGCGGCGCGGCGCAGGGCTTCCTCGCGGGCGCCGGGCGCGTCCAGCGGTCCGTCGACGAGGCCCGCGAACCCGATGGCGACCCGGGCCCCGCCGATCGGCAGCAGCCCGACGTCCTGCGTCTCCCCCGGCCCGAACCGCACCGAAGAACCCGCGGGCACCGCGAGCCGCATCCCGTAGGCCTTGTCCCGTACGAAGTCCAGGCGCGGGTTGGCCTCGAAGAAGTGGAAGTGGGAGGTGACGGAGACGGGGACGGTCGCCGTGTTGGTGACGGTCAGCGTCAACTCGGGCCGGGGGTCCTCGTGTTCGGGGCCCGGCAGCAGGGCGCCGGGGCCCGCGTCCCCTTCGGTGGCGCCGATCGGGTCGCTCACGACCGCGAGCCGCGAACCGTCGTCGAAGACCGCCTCCACGTGCACCTCGGTCACCACCTCGGCGACGCCCGGCAGCACGTCGCCGGGGCCGAGCGCGGAGCGCGCCGCGTCGATCGCCTCGGCGAGCCGCTTCCCGTCGCGGGCGGCCTCGCAGACGGTGTCCGCGATCAGGGCGGTGGCCTCCGGCACGTTGAGCCGCAGCCCGCGGGCCTTGCGGGCCCGCGCGAGCTCGGCGGCGCCGAACAGCAGCAGCCGGTCGCGTTCCGTGGGGGTCAGTCTCACGCCGTCACGCCTCCTCGTCGTTCTTAGAACGTCACTCTAAACCTATCGGACCCGGAGAGTCAGCTTCCGGTTGTCTGGTGGCCGCGTGCACATAGAGCGCCATTCCAATGACAGGGGCAGCCGGGAGCTGGGACCATGCGAGCCATGACGGAGACCACCAGATCCCCCGCCCGGACGAAGGCGATCCGCGCGGCGAAGTACACCGGCGCCGCACTGCTGCGCTGCGCGCAGGTCCTGCTCATCGTTCTGGGCGCGCTGGGCCAGGCCTCGAGGAAGGGCTCGGGCAGCCGGTCGAGCGGATCGTCCGACGACGGGGACTGACCGGGCCCCGGACATGCGCCGGCCCCCGTCTCGCGGACGCGGGACGGGGGCCGGACTTCGTACGTATCAACCGGACTAGCCGAGCTCGTGCATCCAGCCGTGCTTGTCCTCGGCCTTGCCGCGCTGGATGTCCAGGAGCGCGTTGCGCAGCTTCATGGTGACCTCGCCGGCCTCGCCGCCGGACTGGGTCCACTCGGCGCCCGCGCGCTTGACCGTGCCGACCGGCGTGATGACGGCGGCGGTGCCGCACGCGAAGACCTCGGTCAGCTCGCCGGACTCCGTGGCGGCCTGCCACTCGTCGATGGAGACGCGGCGCTCCTCCGACTCGTAGCCGAGGTCGCGGGCGACCTGGAGGAGCGAGTCACGGGTGACGCCCGCGAGCAGCGAACCGGTGAGGGTCGGGGTGACGATCTTGTTGCCGTACACGAAGTACAGGTTCATGCCGCCCAGTTCCTCGACCCACTTGTGCTCGACGGCGTCGAGGTAGGCGACCTGGTCGCAGCCCTTGGCCGCGGCCTCGGCCTGCGCGAGCAGGGACGCCGCGTAGTTGCCGCCGGTCTTGGCGTCGCCGACGCCGCCGGGGACGGCGCGCACGCGGTCCTCGGAGAGCCAGATGGAGACGGGCTTCACGCCGCCGGGGAAGTACGCGCCGGCGGGCGAGGCGATGACGATGAAGAGGTACTCGTTGGCGGGCTTCACGCCCAGCCCGATCTCCGTCGCGATCATGAACGGGCGCAGGTAGAGGGACTCCTCGCCGCCGTGCGCGGGCACCCAGTCCTTGTCCTGCTGGACGAGCAGGTCACAGGCCTCGACAAAGGTCTCGACCGGCACCTCGGGCATGCCGAGGCGCCAGGCGGAGTGCTGGAAGCGCTTGGCGTTCATGTCGGGCCGGAAGGTGGCGACCGAACCGTCGGGGCGGCGGTAGGCCTTCAGGCCCTCGAAGATCTCCTGCGCGTAGTGCAGGACGTTCGTGGCCGGGTCGAGGGAGAGCGGTCCGTAGGGCACCAGCTGCCCGTCGTGCCAGCCCCGCCCCTCGGTCCACTTGACCGTCACCATGTGATCGGTGAAGTGGCGGCCGAATCCCGGGTTGGCCAGGATCTCCTCGCGCTGCGCGGCGGACAGCGGGGTGGCGGTGGGCTTGAGCTCGATCGTGGGCGTCGTCATGGTTGCGTGTCCTTCACCGTTGGTTGTGACGGACCGCGTTCACGCTTGCACTCCGGTACTAGGAAGTCCGAGCTTCGCCGTACACCGCGGCCCCACGTTCGATTATCGCGCGGGGAGCGGTGTGCTCGAAACGGCCCCGGTGGAGACCTGACGAGTACGGGTGCGTGAAGCGGCCCATGGGATTGATGGTCGCACCCAGGGGCCGCACAGGAACAGCCGCCGGGTGCGCTGTGCGACCCGGCGGCTGCTGCCGTGATGGTGAGCGCCGGGTCAGCCGGCTACTACTCGGGCGACGAGGGCGTCACCGATCTCGTCGGTGGAGCGCACGGCGTCGCCGCGCTCGCCGAGGTCCGCGGAGACCGCGGTCTCGATGCGGGCGGCCTCGGCCTCGTAGCCGAGGTGGCGCAGGAGGAGGGCGACCGAGAGGATCGTGGCGCTCGGGTCGGCCTTGCCCTGGCCCGCGATGTCCGGGGCCGAGCCGTGCACGGGCTCGAACATGGACGGGAACTCGCGGCTCGGGTTGATGTTCCCGGAGGCCGCGACGCCGATGCCGCCGGAGACGGCCGCGGCGAGGTCGGTGATGATGTCGCCGAAGAGGTTGTCGGTGACGATCACGTCGAACCGCGCCGGGTCGGTGACGAGGTAGATCGTCGCCGCGTCGACGTGGATGTAGTCGGTGGTGACCTCGGGGAACTCCTTGGCCACCTTGTTGAAGATGTTCGTCCACAGGTGGCCCGCGAAGGTCAGCACGTTGTTCTTGTGGACCAGCGTGAGCTTCTTGCGGGGGCGGGCCTGCGCACGGGCGAAGGCGTCACGGACCACGCGCTCGACACCGAAGGCCGTGTTGACGGAGACCTCGGTGGCGACCTCGGCCGGCGTGCCCTTGCGGATCACACCGCCGTTGCCCGTGTAGGGGCCCTCGGTGCCCTCGCGGACGACGACGAAGTCGATGTCCGGCTCACCCGCGAGCGGGGTCGAGACGCCCGGAAGGAGCTTCGACGGGCGCAGGTTGACGTGGTGGTCGAACGCGAAGCGGAGCTTGAGCAGGAAGCCGCGCTCCAGGACGCCGGACGGCACCGACGGGTCGCCGATGGCGCCGAGCAGGATGGCGTCGTGCTTCTTGAGCGAGTCGAGGTCGGCGTCCGTGAGGGTCTCACCGGAGGCGTGATAACGCTTGGCGCCGAAGTCGTACTCCTCGGTCTCCAGCTTCACATCCTGCGGAAGGACGGCGGAGAGGACCTTGAGACCCTGGGCCACGACCTCCTGGCCGATACCGTCACCGGGGATCACTGCGAGATTGATGCTGCGAGACATGCCAGCACCGTACCTCTCGTCCCATGGGATGACACGCGGCGTCCACCATCCGGACAGCGCCGGGCATGGTCTCCTCGTGGCCAGAAGTTGTTCACCCGTATGTATGGCGGGAGTTGGAAGTTACTGGGAAGTTCCCTCCCATGAGCCCTGCCAACGACACCCCCAATGTCGGCATCCCCGAACAGCTCGCCAGACGCCTGAGCATGCCCGAGCAACACGAGTACCTGCGGACGAGGTTCAGCAGGCGCCGCGCCCTGACGGGGGCCGCGGCCACGGTGGGCGGGGCCGCGCTGCTCGGCGGCGGCTCGGCGACCGGCGCGTACGCGACGCCCCTCCTCTCGGCGCGAGCGGCCGCCGCCCAGGTGGACGGCTCCCTCGTCGCCCCCTTCGGCCGGCATCTCGCCTTCGGCGCCGACCCGAAGACGCAGATGCGGATCTCGTGGCAGGTGCCGTTCGCGGTGAAGAACCCGTATCTGCGGGTGGGGTCGAAGCCCTGGGAGCTGAGCCGGAAGATCCCGGCGGAGGTGCGCGCCCTGCACACGCCGTCCCTGTCGAAGAAGCTCCCCGAGGTCGAGCAGCTCTATCTGCACGCGGCGCTCGACAACCTCAGGCCCGGCACGACGTACTACTACGGCGTCGGCCACGACGGCTTCGACCCGGCCGACGCGGAGCGCCTCGGCACGCTCGGCACCTTCCGTACGGCGCCGGCCGCCCCGCAGCCGTTCGTCTTCACGGCCTTCGGCGACCAGGGGGTGAGCTACGACGCGCTCGCGAACGACCAGGTGATCCTCGGCCAGAACCCGTCCTTCCACCTGCACGCGGGCGACATCTGCTACGCCGACAGCAGCGGCCACGGCAAGGAGTCGGACACGTACGACGCGCGCGTGTGGGACCAGTTCCTCGCGCAGACGGAGACCGTCGCCAAGTCGGTGCCGTGGATGGTGACGACCGGCAACCACGACATGGAGGCCTGGTACTCGCCCAACGGCTACGGCGGCCAGAGCGCCCGCTGGTCGCTGCCCGCCAACGGGCCCGACCCCGACAAGGCGCCCGGCGTCTACTCCTTCACGTACGGGAACGTGGGCGTGGTCGCGCTCGACGCGAACGACGTCTCGTTCGAGATACCCGCCAACAAGGGCTACCTGGACGGGAAGCAGACCGCCTGGCTCGACAAGCGGCTCGGTGAGCTGCGGGCGCGGGACGACATCGAGTTCGTGGTCGTCTTCTTCCACCACTGCGCGTACTCGACGTCGACGCACGCCTCGGACGGCGGGGTGCGCGAGGCCTGGGTGCCGCTGTTCGCCAAGCACCAGGTGGACCTGGTGATCAACGGGCACAACCACGTCTACGAGCGCACCGACGCGATTCGGGGCGCCGGGAACGGCGAGGTCGGCAAGCCGGTGCCGGTCGGCGCGTCGACCGATCCGACGCGCGACGGCATCGTGTACGTCACCGCGGGCGGCGCCGGCAAGGACCTCTACGGCTTCGGGCCGGGCGTGCCCGACAGCTACGAAGGCAACGTGCACGATCGCGACTCGATCGTCACCTTCCACTGGACGAGGTCACGCCTGCCCGACCCGGACACCGTCGAGTGGTCCCGGGTGCGGTACACCGGCTTCTCGTTCCTCGCGGTGGAGGTGGAGAAGGGCCGGATGAAGGTGTCGGCGCTGGCCGAGACCGGCGAGCGGATCGACCACTTCGAGGTGAAGCGGGGCTCGTGAAGCAGGCTTCTGCTTGTGAAGCAGGCTTCTTGAAGTGGTTCGGGGACCGGTCTCAGTGACCGGTCTCGCCGCCGTTGTCCCTGCGGTCGAGGGCGCGCTGGAGGGCGGCGGCCGCGGTCCTGGCGGCCTGGCGGTCGGCTTCGCTCGACGGGGAGACGTGACGGACTCGGCGGCGGGCGGGCGTCGCAGTGGCCATGAGGGATCGACTCCTTGAGAATCCGTGGGAATCCTCGCGCGCCGTGCGCGCAGGGGGATTTCGAGGCGCCGGAAGGGCGGGGAGCGAGGAGCTGCAGGGGTTGCCTGCGGGGTGCTCCGGCTCGCGGCCGCCATTCGCCGGATCGGGCGAGTCGTTCGGCTCCTACAAAGCTAGGACAGGTCTCTGCTTCTGTCTCCACAATTACTCGGACTTCCTACTATCTGAGACGGGACCCACATCTCGTTCCCCGCAGGCCCCTTTGGCCACAGCCGTCACAGAGGTGGCCGGGTCCTGTGGTGTGGGCGGGCCGGGCCATGGCGCGGCAGCCGTCCACGCACCACGATGGGTCCCCTACCGGCCGGGCCGCGGTGGCCCGGCCGGCCCTGGGGAGGAGTCCCACCATGCGCGTGATCAGTCAGCGTCGGCTCGGCGGACCCGAGGTGCTCGAAGTGGTGGAGGCTCCGCGGCCCGAGCCGCGGGCGGGCGAGGTACTGGTCCGGGTCCGGGCCGTGGGGGTGAACCCGGTGGACCGCATGGCGCGCTCCGGCTCCGCGCCGCTCTTCGGCGACCCGCCGTTCACGCTCGGCTGGGACGTCTCGGGCGTCGTCGAGTCGGCGGGCCAGGACGTCACCGAATTCCGGCCGGGCGACGAGGTGTTCACGATGATCCGGGGCGGCGGCTACGCCGAGTACGTCGTGGTCCGCACCGAGCACCTGGCGCCGAAGCCGGGCAATGTCGACCACGTGCACGCGGCGGCGGTGCCCTCGGCGGCGCTCACCTCCTGGCTCGCGCTCGTCGACACCGCGCAGATCGGTCCTGGCCGCCGGGTCCTGATCCACGCGGCGGCCGGCGGTGTCGGGCATGTGGCGGTGCAGATCGCCAAGGCCGAGGGCGCGTACGTGATCGGTACCGCGCGCGCCGACAAGCACGAATTCCTGCGCGAACTCGGCGTCGACGAGCCCATCGACTACACGACCACGGACTTCGCCCACTCCCTGCGCGACGTGGACGTGGCCTTCGACCTGATAGGCGGCGACTACGGCCCGCGCACCCTGGTCACCCTGCGCCCGGGCGGCCTCCTGGCCTCGGCGGTGCTCTGGGACCCCGGCGTCACCAAGGAGGACGCCGAGGCCCGCGGCGTCCGCTTCGCCCCCATCTCGGTCCAGCCCTCGGGCGCCACGCTGCGCAAGGTCGCGGCCCTGCTGGCGGCGGGCCGCCTGCGCGCCCACGTCTCGGCGACACTCCCCCTTGAAGAGGCCGCCAAGGCCCATGAGTTGGGCGCCTCGGGCCGCACCCAGGGCAAGATCGTCCTGACGGTTCCCTGAGCACCCTGCCGCCCAAGGCGGCAGGGTGGGCAAGGCTCAGTCGACCAAATCAAGCCCCGCCGGCGATTGAGGCGCGGGGTCCGGGGCGGAGCCCCGTGGCGTAGGACCGGCCCACACGAAACCGCCCCCGACCGAGGAGAAAACCTCGACCGGGGGCGGCAACCGCTGCAGGGGCGTCAGCCCATGTGCGGGTACACGTAGTCCGTCGGCGGAACCAGCGTCTCCTTGATGGCACGCGTCAGCGTCCACCGCTGAAGGTTCTGCGGCGCACCCGCCTTGTCACACGTACCGGACGCACGCCCACCACCGAAGGGCTGCTGCCCGACGACCGCGCCCGTCGACTTGTCGTTGATGTAGAAGTTGCCCGCGGCGTAGCGGAGCTTCTCCATCGTGTGGGCCGCGGCGGCGCGGTCGTTCGCGACGACCGAGCCGGTCAGCGCGTAGTCCGAGGCCGACTCCATCTGCTCCAGCATGGCGTCGTACTGGTCGTCCTCGTAGACGTGCACGGCGAGGAACGGGCCGAAGTACTCGGTGGAGAACACCTCGTTGGCGGGGTCCGTGCACTCGACGACGGTCGGCCGCACGAAGTAGCCGACGGAGTCGTCGTACGTGCCGCCGGCGACGATCGTGCAGCTCGGGTCCGCCTTCGCCCGGTCGATCGCCGCCTTGTTCTTGGCGAACGCGCGGTCGTCGATGAGGGCGCCGATGAAGTTCGACAGGTCGGTGACGTCACCCATCTTGATGCCGTCGACCTCGGCCGCGAACTCCTCCTTGAAACCGGAGTTCCAGATGGAGGCGGGGATGTACGCGCGCGAGGTGGCGGAGCACTTCTGCCCCTGGAACTCGAAGGAGCCGCGGGTCAGCGCGGTCTTCAGCACGGCGCGGTCCGCGGACGGGTGCGCGACGACGAAGTCCTTGCCGCCGGTCTCGCCGACGAGCCGCGGGTAGGTGCGGTACTTCTCGATGTTGTTGCCGACCGTCTTCCACAGGTGCTGGAAGGTCTTGGTCGAACCGGTGAAGTGGATACCGGCGAGGTCGCGGTGGTTGAGCGCGACCTCGGAGACCGCGAGGCCGTCGCCCGTCACCAGGTTGATGACGCCCTTCGGGAGACCGGCCTCCTCAAGCAGCTGAAGCAGCAGCACAGCCGCGTGCGTCTGCGTCGGCGACGGCTTCCACACGACGACGTTGCCCATGAGGGCGGGCGCGGTCGGGAGGTTGCCCGCGATGGCCGTGAAGTTGAACGGCGTGATCGCGTAGACGAAGCCCTCGAGCGGGCGGTGGTCCATGCGGTTCCACACGCCGGTGGAGTTCGCCGGCGGCTGCTCCGCGAGCAGGTTGCGGGCGTAGTGGACGTTGAAGCGCCAGAAGTCGATCAGCTCACAGGGAGTGTCGATCTCGGCCTGCTGCGCGGTCTTCGACTGGCCGAGCATCGTCGAGGCGGCCAGCGTCTCGCGCCACTTCGTGGACAGCAGCTCCGCGGCGCGCAGGATGATCGCGGCGCGGTCGTCGAAGGACGTCGCGCGCCAGGCCGGGGCGGCGGCCAGGGCGGCGTCGATCGCGTCCTGGGCGTCCTGCTCGGTGGCGTTGGCGTACGTACCGATGACGGACTTGTGGTTGTGCGGCTGCACGACGTCGAAGCGCTCGCCGCCACCCAAACGACGTTCGCCGCCGATGGTGCAGGGCAGCTCGATCGGGTTGTCGGCCAGCTCCTTGAGCTTGGCCTCCAGGCGGGCACGCTCCGGGGAACCGGGGGCGTAGCCGTGCACCGGCTCGTTGACCGGGGCGGGGACCTGGGTCACGGCGTCGAGGGTCATGGGTCCGTATCTCCTTCGGGGGTCGGGGAGTTGGGGACGGAACGGGAAGCTTGTGGGTCAGCCCTTGGTGAGGACCGAGCGGGCGAAGAAGAGGAGGTTGGCCGGCTTCTCCGCGAGGCGGCGCATGAAGTATCCGTACCAGTCGGTGCCGTATGCGGTGTAGACACGCATCCGGTGTCCCTCGGCGGCGAGCCGCAGCTGCTCGTCGCTGCGGATCCCGTACAGCATCTGGAACTCGTACTCGTCCAGCTTGCGCCCGGCCTGCCGGGCGAGCTCCTGCGCGATGGAGACGAGTCGCGGGTCGTGTGACCCGATCATCGGGTACCCGGCACCCTCCATGAGGATGCGCATGATCCGGACGTACGCCTTGTCGATCTCGGCCTTGTCCTGGTACGCGACCTCGGCGGGCTCCTTGTAGGCGCCCTTCACGATGCGTACGCGGCTGCCGGCGGCGGCGAGGCGGCGGGCGTCGTCCTCGGTGCGGAACAGGTAGGCCTGGATGACGCAGCCGGTCTGCGGGAAGTCCTTCCGCAGCTCCTCGTGGATGGCGAACATCGAGTCGAGGGTGGTGTGGTCCTCGGCGTCGAGGGTGACCGTGGTGCCGATGGCCGCGGCGGCCTCGACGACCGGGCGGACGTTGGCGAGCGCCAGCTCGTGGCCGCCGTCCAGCGCCTGTCCGAACATCGACAGCTTCACGGACATCTCGGCCTTCGTGCCGAGGCCCAGGTCCTTGAGACGCTCGACCAGGGTCAGGTACGCGTCCCGCGCGGCCTGCGACTGCTCGACGGTGGTGATGTCCTCACCGACGACGTCGAGCGTGACCTCCAGGCCCTTGGCGGCGGCGTCCTCGATGATCGGCACGACCTGGTCGACCGACTCACCGGCGATGAAGCGGTCGACGACCTGCTTGGTGCCCGGCGCCGCCGACACGAAGGCGCGCATCTTGTCGCTGCGCGACGCGGCGAGGATCAAGGGAGCCAGCACGGGGCACCTCCACGGATCACTGATTGATTACGTCAAATATGGCCATTCCCGTACAGACGGGGACGGCACGGAGAACCACTCAGAAATCTAAGGATCCCTCCGATCCTGTGCCATCGACACCTGTCACGCATCTGTGGCCCCCACCTCAGACATCTGTATGAAGAGGGGCGTGAAGAGGGGCCCGGGATGGGCGAGAATGGCGGGGTGAAGGGCGATTACCAGGACCTGGTCGACGAGATCTCGGCGCTGCTCGGCGCCCCTGCGACCCTCGAGAACCGCGACTTCCGCCTCATCGCCTTCGGCGCCCAGGCCAGCGCCGACGACGACGCCGACGGTTTCGACGAGGCCGCGCTCGACCCCGTACGCACGCGCTCGATCCTGACGCGCGGCTCGACGTCGGCGGTCCGCTCCTGGTTCGAGGGCTTCGGCATCGCGAGCGCCAAGGACCCCGTCCGGATCCCGGCGACCCCGGAGGCCGGCGTCTACCGCGGCCGCATCTGTCTGCCCGTACGCCATCACGGCTTCGTCCTCGGCTACGTATGGCTGCTCGACGACGATCCGGGTCCCACGCGGGAGCAGCTCGACGCGGCGATGGAGGTGACGGGCCGGATCGGCGCGCAGCTCGCCGACGAGGCGCAGGCGGGCGCGGACCTGACCCGCGAGTTCCACTCCGTGCTCACGGCGGAGCGGGGCTGGCAGCGGGACATGGCGGTGGCTGCGCTGCGCACGGCGCTCGGCAGCCGGGCGCCGGGCCTGCACACGGTGGTCTGTGTCGCGCCGTGGCCCTCGGCGGACCCGGACAACGCGCCGTCGGTGCGCACCCTCCCGGCGGCGGACGCGCTGTGCACGGTGCCGTGGGGCGCGACGGGGCAGTGCCTCGCCCTGCTGGTGCGGCTGCGTTCGCGCGAGGCGCTGGCGCCCGCGCTGACCGCGGCGGCGAAGCTGCGCGCCCGCGCGGGTTCGCCGGTGGCGGCGGGCGTCGGCGCCGCGCGCGACGACCTCGCCGAACTGGCGACGGCCTGGCAGGAGGCGACGGCGGCGGCGCGCGCGGCGCTGGCCGACCCGCGGCTCGGCCCGGACGCGCAGTGGTCGTCGATCGGCCCGTACCGGCTGCTTACCGCGCTCCCCGCGGAGGCCGCGCACGACCCCGTGGTCGCGCCCCTGCTCTCCCCCGCCCACCGCCAACTGGCGCGCACCGCCGAGGTGTTCCTCGACTGCGCGGGCCAGGCGGGCCGCACGGCCGCGGCCCTCGGCATCCACCGCCAGACGCTGTACTACCGCCTGTCGCGGGTGGAACAGCTCACCGGGCTCGACCTGGACGAGGGCGAGGACCGGCTGCTCCTGCACATGGGGCTGAAGGCGTCACGCCTGTGACGCGGTGATGATGCGCCGCAGCCCGTCGGTGAGCTCCTCGGCGCTGGGCGCACTCTCCGGGTCGAGCATGTACTCGGCGATGAGCCCGCTCATCAGCGTCATGTAGAACTTGCCGAGCGTGCCGACGCTCGGGTGGTCGGCGGGCGGCTCCTCGCCGCCCATGAACATGGGGATGACGCCGCGACCGCCCTCGCTCTGGGCGCTCGCCACGATCTCCCGCACGCCGGGCAACTTGTCGCCCAGCACCACGAGTTCCATGCCCAGATGCCAGATGGAGCCGGGCTTGCCCATGCTCTCGATGACGTTGCCCCACACCTCCTGGAAGCGCTCGAGAGAGCCGGGCGGGGTCGTGAGGCCGCCCTGGTCGAAGGCGTCGGCCGAGCCTTCCACCAGCTCCAGGTAGGCCTGCGCGAGCAGCGTGTCCTTCGAGCCGTAGTGGTAGCCGATGGAGGCCAGGTTGGTCCCGGACTCCTTGACGATGTCGCGCGCCGTCGTGCGCGCGAACCCCTTCTCCATCAGGCAGCGCTTGGCGCCTTCGAGCAGATCCTCACGATGTCCCATGGGCCCACCCTAGCCGGAATCCAGACGAGCGTCTTAAACACTCGTACTAGACAAGCGTTTAAGACGCTCGTACAGTTCCTGGCATGACGAACCCGACGAGCACCACCCCACCCGCCGCATCCCTTGCGGGGCGCCGCGAGTGGACCGCACTCGGCGTGCTGATGCTGCCGCTGCTCCTCGTCTCGATGGACGTCTCCGTCCTCTACTTCGCGATCCCCGAGATCAGCGCCGACCTGGCGCCGACCGGCACCCAGCAGCTGTGGATCTTCGACGTCTACGCGTTCGTACTCGCCGGCCTGCTGATGACGATGGGCTCGCTCGGCGACCGGATCGGGCGCCGCAAGCTGCTCCTGATCGGGGCCGCCGCCTTCGGCACCGCGTCCCTGCTGGCCGCGTACGCGAACAGCGCCGAGACGCTCATCGCCGCCCGCGCGCTCCTCGGCGTCGGCGGCGCGACCCTCATGCCGTCCACCATGGGGCTCGTCCGCACGATGTTCACCGACCCCGGCCAGCGCGCGAAGGCGATCGGCCTGTGGTCGGGCGTCATGACCGGCGGCGTCGCCCTCGGCTCGGTGATGAGCGGCGTCCTCGTCGAGCACTTCTGGTGGGGCTCGGTCTTCCTGGTCAACCTGCCCGCGATGGTGCTGCTCCTGGTCCTCGGCCCGTTCCTGCTGCCGGAGTCCAGGAACCCGGAGCCC
Source organism: Streptomyces fractus (assembly GCF_049844455.1). Lineage (NCBI taxonomy): Bacteria > Bacillati > Actinomycetota > Actinomycetes > Kitasatosporales > Streptomycetaceae > Streptomyces > Streptomyces fractus. The sequence continues at coordinate 3,148,498 of NZ_JBMYHI010000002.1, forward strand.
GGCCGCTTCGACCTGCTCAGCGTGCCGCTGTCGATGGCCGCCGTACTGCCCGTCATCTACGGCATCAAGGAGATCCCGTCCGAGGGCTGGAACGTGCGCTACGTCGTCTCGATCACCGTCGGCCTGCTGTTCGCCGCCCTCTTCGTGCACCGCCAGCGCACCACGAAGTCGCCGCTGGTCTCCCCCGCGCTCTTCCGCGGCCGTGGGTTCGCCCCCGGAGTCGTCCTGAACCTCGTCTCGTCCTTCGGCATGATGGGCTCGGCGTACTTCACCACGCAGTACCTCCAGTCCGTGCTCGGCAAGAGCTCCATGGCGGCCGCCCTCTGGTCACTGCTTCCCACCGTCCTGGTCGGTGTGGCGGCTCCCGTCTCGGCCCAACTCGTCGCGAAGGGCGTGCACCGCGCCCACGTCGTCGCCGGCGGCTTCGCCGTCGCCGCCTGCGGATACGCGCTCCTTGCCCTGGCCGACACCGACTCGCTCTGGCTGGTCCTGGCCGGCGCGGGCGTCCTCGCCTCCGGAATCGTGACCGTGATGTCCCAGATGATGGACCTGGCGCTCGGCACGGTCCCGGCCGCCAACTCGGGCTCCGCGGCATCCCTGTTGGAGACGGGAGCCGAATTCGGCGGCGCCCTCGGCATGGCCGTCCTGGGCTCCATCGGCACGGCCGTCTACCGCCACGGCATCCCCACCGACGCCCCGGCCGCGGCCCACGAAACCCTGGGCGGCGCCCTCGCGGCGGCGGGCCAGCTACCGTCCGCGGCGGCCCACACCCTGACAGCCACGGCCCGCCAAGCCTTCACCGACGGCATGCAGGCGGCGTCGATCGCGGGCGCGATCCTCCTCCTGGCCGCCGCAATCCTCTCCGCGACGACCCTGCGCAAGGTGACGGTGCACGCGACCCCACCGATCGACGAGCCGACGAACCCGGACGCGACACCGACCGAGAGGACGCCGGCTTGACGGGACGGGCAGGTTCGGGCGGCTCGGACGGTTCTGGCCGGCCGGGCAGCCCGGCAGCTCCGGCAACTCGGCCAACTCAACCGCCCGGCAGCGCAGACAGCTGCCGGGCGGTTCGTGCCGCCCGGCAGCCCGGCGACTCATGCAACTCGATAACCCCGGCGCCCCGGCAGCACAGGCAGCACGCACAACCCCGCAGCCCGAGCACCCGGGCCGGTCGGGGCCGCCCGGCAGCCCCGACGGCTCCGCCCGACCGGGCGGCCCCGACAACTCCGCCCGACCGGCGGCCTCGGCAGCTCGTCGGAGGCGTCCGCCGGTCGTGAGGGGCCGTGCCAGGATGGGGGCGTGGCGCAGACATTCGATACGCCGTTCGTCGGTCGGGCGGGCGAACTCGCCCGGCTCACCGGTGTTCTGGAGCGGGCCGTGGGCGGTGAGCCGCGCGCCGTTCTCGTGGCGGGGGACGCCGGCGTCGGCAAGACGCGGGCTCTGACGGAGGCCGCCGCGCACGCCGCCGCCACCGGCCTGACCGTCCTGACCGGCCACTGCGTGGACCTCGGGGACGTGGGCCTTCCGTACCTCCCGTTCACGGAGATCCTCGGCGCGGCGGCCGCCGACGACCGGCTCGCCCCGGCCTTCGCCGCGTACCCCGCGGTGGACCGGCTCATCGGCGCGGCCTCGGGCGCGGGACCCGCGCCGGACCCGGGCAGCCGCCTCCAGCTCTTCGAGGGGGTCGCCGGACTCCTCGCCGACCTGGCCGACCTGACCCCGCTCCTCCTGGTCGTCGAAGACCTCCACTGGGCCGACCAGTCGTCCCGCGACCTGCTCCGCTTCCTGCTCAGCCGGGGCGGCCCGCCCCGCCGCCTCGCCGTCTTCGCCTCGTACCGCTCGGACGACCTGCACCGCCGCCACCCCCTGCGGCCACTGCTCGCCGAGCTGATCAGGCTCCCCGCCGTCGACCGCCTCGAACTGCGCCCGATGGCCGACGCGGACATGGCCCGGCTCGTCCGCGCCCGCCGCACCGGCCCCGTGCCCGACGGCACGGTCCGCCGCATCGTCGACCGCGCCGAGGGAAACGCCTTCTACGCCGAGGAGTTGCTCGCCGCGCTGCCCGGCGACGACACGGGGGACCCCGGCATGCCCAGCGGCCTCGGCGGTCTGGCCGACGTGTTGCTCATCCGGGTCGAGCAGCTCACCGAGACCGCCCAGCAGGTCCTGCGCACGGCGGCCGTCGCCGGCCGCCGCGTCGGGCACGACCTGCTGCGGGCCGCCGTACAACTGCCCGAGGGAGAGCTGGAGTCGGCGCTGCGCGAGGCCGTCGAACGCCAACTCCTCGTGCCGGGCGACGACACGACGTACTCGTTCCGGCACGCCCTCACCCGCGAGGCCGTCTACGCGGACCTGCTGCCCGGCGAACGGGTCCGGCTGCACGGGCGGTTCGCCGCGCTCCTCGCGGGCGAGGGCCGTTCGCCGCAGAGCGCGGCGGAGCGCGCCCACCACTCGCGCGAGAGCCACGACCTGCCCGACGCCCTCGCGGCCTCCCTGGAAGCCGCCGACCACGCGCAACGCGTCGGCGCCCCCGCCGAGGAGCTTCGGCACCTGGAGACCGCGCTCGAACTACTGGCCGTGGTGGACGCCCCCGCACGCCCCGAGGACGGCGACACGACCACCCTCACCCTGCGCGCCTCGGCCGCCGCCGCCCGCGCGGGCGACCCCCATCGCGCGGTCCAGCTCACCCGCTCCGCGCTCGCCCGGGCCGGATCCGACGCCGACTCCGAACTCGCGGCGCGCGTGCGCTACACCCTCGCGGGCAACCTGATCCGGATCGACCACCTGGAGGCCGCGTTCACGTACAGCAGCGAGGCACTCGCGCTGATCCCGGCCGAACCGCCCTCGGGCACCTGGGTGTGGGCCGCCGCGACCCACGTCCTGGCCGCGCGGCACGTGGGCCGGAACGAGGACGCCGAGCGCGTCGCCCGGCAGGCGCTCGACGTCGCCGAGCGACTCGAACTCGCCGACGCCCAGGCCGACTTGACGATCTCACTGGTCGGCCTGGAGAGGGCACACAACCGGCGTACCCCACAGGGCCGGGAACGACTGGTCAGGGCCCGCGAACTGGCCGGCGCCGCCGGGAACCTCGCGGTGGAGATGCGGGCGCTCTACAACCTCGCCATCGGCTGCTACGAGTCCGGCGACCTGGACGCGTGTCTGCCCTGGCTCGCCGACGGCCTCGACCGCGCCCGCCGCGCCGGCCTCCTCACCTCTCCGTACGCCCTTGAACTGCGCTACCTGCAATCCCTGCTGCTCTACACGCTGGGCCGCTGGGACGAGTGCGCGCGGGCGGCCGTCGCCGACACCGAACTGCTGCCGCCCGCGGGCGGGTTCGCGATCGCGCCCGCGCTGTACGTGGCGCTGGCCCGCGGCGACCACGACACGGCCGTCACCGGGGCCCGGGGCCTGCTCGACCGTCACTTCGACTGGATGGCGGCGCTCGTCGCCGCGATCGTGCTGACCGACGCGGCGGCGCTGCGCGGCTCCGCCGAGGACTGCGTACGACAGATGCACGCGTCGGTCGAGTCACTCACCGACGTCTCGGGCGGCGCGCGCCCCGACGCCGTGGTGCGGCTCGCCGCCCTGGCCCTGGCGGCCGTCGCGGACGCGGCGGAGGAGGCCCGCCTGTCCGGGGACACGGCGGGCGCCGACCGCTGGGCGGCGACGGCCACCGAACTGGTGAAGCTGGCCCGCGAAACGGCGGCCCGCGGCGAGGACGGCACGGAGCAGGGCCCCGAGGGCCTGGCCTGGCTGGCCCGCGCCGAGGCCGAGCGGATGCGCGCCGCGAGCGGCCCCGACGCCGCGGCCTGGGAGCGGGCCGTGACGGCGTTCGACTACGGCGATCCGTACGAACTGGCCCGCTGCCGCCGGAGGTTGGCCGAGGCCCTGCTCACCGACGACCGCCGCGAGGAGGCCGCCGAGCAGGCGTACGCGGCCCGCGACGCCGCCGTCCTGCTCGGCGCCGAGCCACTGCGCGAGGCCCTGGACACCCTGATCCGGCGGGGCCGCCTCGCCGACGCCCCGGCCGCCGGGGACCGTATCGCCGCGCTGACCGCCCGGGAGAGCGACGTGCTGCGGCTGCTCGGCCGGGGGCGCACCAACCGCCAGATCGGCGAGGAGCTGTTCATCAGCGCCAAGACCGCGAGCGTCCACGTCTCGAACATCCTCGCCAAACTCGGCGCCGCGAGCCGCACCGAGGCCGTGGGCATCGCCTACCGCGAGGGCCTGATCGAACCGGAGACCAGCACCCGCGGCTGAACGCACGAGGGCCGGGCCACCCCACCACGGGTGACCCGGCCCTCCAGCTGAAGCAAAGACCTCAGACGAGGTTGACGGACCGCGCCGAGGTCGCGCCGATCTCGGCGGCCAGCTCGTTCAGGACCGACTGCGGCACCGTGTCGTCCACGGTCAGGACCGCGAGGGCCTCCCCGCCGACGTCCGCGCGCGACACCTGCATGCCGCCGATGTTGATGCCCGCCTCGCCGAGGACACGGCCGACCGTGCCGACGACGCCCGGACGGTCCTCGTAACGCAGGACGACCATGTGGTCGGCGAGCGCCAGGTCCACGTCGTACTCGCCGACGGCGACGATCTTCTGAAGGTGCTTCGGGCCCGCGAGCGTGCCGGAGACCGAGACCTCCTCGCCGTCACCGAGGGTGCCGCGCACCGTCACGACGTTGCGGTGCTCGTGCGACTCGGAGGACGTCGTGAGGCGGACCTCGACGCCGCGCTCCTGCGCGAACAGCGGGGCGTTGACGTAGCTCACCGTCTCGTCGACGACGTCCTCGAACACGCCCTTGAGCGCGGAGAGTTCGAGCACCTTCACGTCGTGCTGGGTGATCTCGCCGTACACCTCGACGTCGAGGCGGACCGCGACCTCGCCCGCGAGCGCGGTGAAGATCCGGCCGAGGCGCTCGGCGAGCGGCAGGCCCGGCTTGACGTCCTCGGCGATGACGCCGCCCTGGACGTTCACCGCGTCGGGCACGAGCTCACCGGAGAGCGCGAGGCGCACCGACTTGGCGACGGCGACGCCCGCCTTCTCCTGCGCCTCGTCCGTGGAGGCGCCGAGGTGCGGGGTGCAGACGACCTGGTCGAACTGGAACAGCGGGGAGTCCGTGCAGGGCTCCTTCGCGTACACGTCGAGGCCGGCGCCCGCGACGCGGCCCTCCTTGATCGCCGAGTACAGCGCCTCCTCGTCGACGATCCCGCCGCGCGCGGCGTTGACGATGCGCACGTTCGGCTTGACCTTGTGCAGCGCCTCGTCGCCGATCAGGCCCAGCGTCTCGGGGGTCTTCGGGAGGTGGACGGTGATGAAGTCCGAGACCTCGAGCAGCTCGTCGAGGGAGAGGACCTTCACGCCCATCTGCGCGGCGCGCGCGGGCTGCACGTACGGGTCGTACGCGACGACCTTCATGCCGAAGGCGGACATGCGCTGCGCGACGAGCGCGCCGATGCGGCCGAGGCCGACGACACCCAGCGTCTTCTCGGCGAGCTCGACGCCCGTGTACTTGCTGCGCTTCCACTCGCCGCCCTTGAGGGCCTGCGAGCCCTGCGGGATGTTGCGCGCGGTGGCGATGAGGAGACCGCAGGCGAGCTCGGCGGCGGTCACGATGTTCGAGGTCGGCGCGTTGACGACCATCACGCCTGCCTTGGTGGCGGCGGACACGTCGACGTTGTCGAGGCCGACGCCGGCTCGTGCGACGACCTTCAGCTTCTTCGCGGCGGCGATCGCCTCGGCGTCGACCTTGGTGGCCGAGCGGATCAGGATCGCGTCGACATCGGCGATGGCCGGGAGCAGCTCGCCCCGGTCCGCGCCGTTGCACTGGCGGATCTCGAAGTCCGGGCCCAGGGCGTCGACCGTCGCGGGCGACAGCTCTTCGGCGATGAGTACGACGGGTTTGCCGTTGGCAGCAGTGCTCACGTGAGTCCTCACAAGTCCCATTGCGGACGGCCGTCCCGACGGCCGCAGGCGGTGGAGGGTGGGTGCCGCGTGGAAGACGCACGACGCTGTGGGCCCGACGCGAATGTAGTCAGCAGTGTAGTGGCGCTGGGGAGGGCGTCTTACGCCTCCCCGGAAGGATCACCCGTCCGAGTCTGGACGGAATGGACAACGGGCCGCGGCATCGGCCGCGGCCCGTTGTCACGAGGCTTACGCCTCCTCGTTGTCCACCCAGCTCATGAGCTTGCGCAGCTCCTTGCCGGTGGTGGCGAGCAGGCTGTCCTCGTCCTGCTTCTTGTACTCGTTGTACTTCTTCAGACCGCCGTGGTACTCGTCCATCCAGTTCTTGGCGAACGTGCCGTCCTGGATCTCGGCGAGGACCTTCTTCATCTCGGCCTTGGTGGCGTCCGTGATGATCCGCGGGCCGGTGACGTAGTCGCCCCACTCGGCGGTCTCGGAGACCGACCAGCGCATCTTCTCCAGGCCGCCCTCGTACATGAGGTCGACGATGAGCTTCAGCTCGTGCAGGCACTCGAAGTACGCGATCTCCGGCTGGTAACCGGCCTCGGTCAGCGTCTCGAAGCCGGCCTTGACCAGCGCGGCCGTGCCACCGCAGAGAACGGCCTGCTCACCGAACAGGTCGGTCTCGGTCTCCTCGGTGAAGGTCGTCTTGATGACGCCGGCGCGCGTGCCGCCGATGCCCTTCGCGTAGGAGAGGGCGAGCTCGAAGCCCTTGCCCGTGGCGTCCTGCTCGACGGCCGCGATGCACGGAACGCCGCGACCCTCCTCGTACTGACGGCGCACGAGGTGGCCCGGGCCCTTCGGGGCGACCATGCAGACGTCCACGCCGGCCGGCGGCTTGATGAAGCCGTAGCGGATGTTCAGGCCGTGGCCGAAGAACAGCGCGTCGCCGTCCTTCAGGTTCGGCGCGATGGTCTCCTCGTAGACCTTGCCCTGGATCGGGTCCGGGACCAGGATCATGATGACGTCGGCCTCGGCCGCGGCCTCGGACGGCGTGACCACGCGCAGGCCCTGCTCCTCGGCCTTCGCCTTGGACTTGGAGCCCTCGTGCAGGCCGACGCGCACGTCGACGCCCGAGTCACGCAGCGAGAGCGCGTGGGCGTGGCCCTGGGAGCCGTAGCCGATCACCGCGACCTTGCGGTTCTGGATGATGGACAGGTCGGCATCGTCGTCGTAGAACAGCTCGGCCACTGGGGTTCTCCTTGGTGTGCTGGTGTTGCGTCCCACCGTACGGCGGGGTGCGGAACAAAGGTTTTCGGGTCTCGGTATCCGAGAGGGGGCGCGCCGAAGCGCTACGCGGTGCGGTCGAGCGCCCGCAGGCTCCGGTCGGTGATGGAGCGCGAGCCGCGGCCGACCGCGATGGTGCCGGACTGGACGAGCTCCTTGATGCCGAAGGGTTCCAGCATCTTGAGCATCGCCTCCAGCTTGTCGCTGGAGCCGGTGGCCTCGATGGTGACGGCCTCCGGGGAGACGTCCACGGTCTTGGCGCGGAACAGCTGGACGATCTCGACGATCTGCGAGCGCGTCTCGTTGTCGGCGCGGACCTTGGCGAGCACCAGCTCGCGGGCCACGGCCGAGTCGGGCTCCAGCTCGACGATCTTCAGGACGTTGACCAGCTTGTTGAGCTGCTTCGTGACCTGTTCGAGCGGGAGCGATTCGACATTCACGACGATGGTGATGCGCGAGATGTCGGGGTGCTCGGTGACGCCGACGGCGAGCGAGTCGATGTTGAAGCCGCGGCGCGAGAAGAGGGCGGTGATCCGGGCGAGGACACCGGGCTTGTTCTCGACCAGGACGGAGAGCGTGTGCTTGGACATATCTCTTGGTCTCTCTCTACGTCTCGTCGTCGCTCAGTCGTCGCTGTCGCCGAAGTCGGGGCGGACGTCCCGAGCGGCCATGATCTCGTCGTTGGAGGTGCCGGCGGCGACCATCGGCCACACCATGGCGTCCTCGTGGACGATGAAGTCGACCACGACCGGGCGGTCGTTGATCGAGTTCGCCTCCTCGATGCACTTGTCGAGGTCCTCGGGGCGCTCACAGCGGATGGCGTAGCAGCCCATGGCCTCGGACAGCTTCACGAAGTCCGGGACGCGGGTGCCCTTGTTGGGCGGGGTCTCGCCGTCCGGGCCCGCGTGCAGCACGGTGTTCGAGTAGCGCTGGTTGTAGAACAGCGTCTGCCACTGGCGGACCATCCCGAGGGCGCCGTTGTTGATGATGGCGACCTTGATCGGGATGTTGTTCAGGGCGCAGGTGGTCAGCTCCTGATTGGTCATCTGGAAGCAGCCGTCGCCGTCGATCGCCCAGACCGTCTGGCCCGGCGCGCCGGCCTTGGCGCCCATCGCCGCGGGCACCGAGTAGCCCATGGTCCCGGCGCCGCCCGAGTTCAGCCAGGTGGCCGGCTTCTCGTACTGGATGTAGTGCGCGGCCCACATCTGGTGCTGGCCGACGCCCGCCGCGAAGATCGTGTCCGCGGGGGCGAGTTCACCGATCCGCTCGATGACCTGCTGCGGGGAGAGCGAGCCGTCCGCGGGCTGGTCGTAGCCGAGCGGGTACGTCTCGCGCCAGCGGTTCAGGTCGTTCCACCAGGCGCTGTAGTCGCCCGCGTGACCGTCGCTGTGCTCCTTCTGGACCGCCTGGATCAGGTCGGCGATGACCTCTCGGGCGTCCCCGACGATCGGCACGTCGGCGGCGCGGTTCTTGCCGATCTCCGCCGGGTCGATATCGGCGTGCACGATCTTCGCGAACGGGGCGAAGCTGTCGAGGTTGCCGGTGACGCGGTCGTCGAAGCGGGCTCCGAGGGCGACGATCAGGTCGGCCTTCTGCAGCGCGGTGACGGCGGTGACCGCACCGTGCATGCCCGGCATTCCCACGTGCAGCGGGTGGCTGTCGGGGAACGCGCCGAGCGCCATCAGGGTGGTGGTGACGGGCGCTCCGGTGAGCTCGGCGAGCATCTTCAGCTCGGCGGTGGCACCTGCCTTCATGACACCGCCGCCGACGTAGAGGACGGGCCGCTTCGCATTCGTGATCAGCTTCGCGGCCTCGCGGATCTGCTTGGCGTGCGGCTTGGTCACCGGGCGGTAGCCGGGCAGGTCCTGCTGCGGCGGCCAGGTGAACGTCGTCTGCGCCTGCAGGATGTCCTTCGGGATGTCGACGAGGACGGGGCCGGGACGGCCGGTGGCCGCGATGTGGAACGCCTCGGCGATCGCCTTCGGGATGTCCTCGGCCTTGGTGACCAGGAAGCTGTGCTTGGTGATCGGCATGGTGATGCCGACGATGTCCGCCTCCTGGAAGGCGTCCGTACCGATCGACTTGGAGACCACCTGGCCGGTGATGGCGACGAGCGGAACCGAGTCCATCATCGCGTCCGCGATCGGCGTCACCAGGTTGGTCGCGCCCGGGCCCGAAGTGGCCATGCAGACCCCGACCTTGCCGGTCGCCTGCGCATAACCGGTGGCCGCGTGTCCCGCTCCCTGCTCGTGGCGGACGAGCACGTGGCGCACCCGGCTCGAGTCCATCATCGGGTCGTACGCGGGAAGGATCGTGCCGCCGGGGATGCCGAATACGGTGTCGACCCCGACCTCCTCAAGCGAGCGAATGAGGGACTTCGCACCCGTGACGTGCTCGACGGGGGCGGACTGCTGTCCTCCGGAACGGGGCCGCGGCTGCGGCTGGCTGGCCCCGGTGGCCTGCTCGGTCATCGGCATTCTCTTCTCGATGCTGAGGGTTTTTGCGAGGGTTCTGCAGGGTCTTACGTGTGTGTCGGGCGGTCGGCGGCGGATCTGAACCCGCACCAGTGCAACAAAAAACCCCTCGTGCCGTGAGGCAAGCGAGGGGAGCGCGCCGGGTGCGGTCGCTGGGGATTCCGGTGTTCTCCACCGGTGGTCCCAGCTTCAGCCGACGCGCTTTCCAAGTACGAGAATTCGGGTGCGCATGGCACTGACCCTCCCCCCGGCGCGTAGGGCGTGTCAAGTGGGTGGGACGGGCGTCTCATTATGTGAGCGCAGGGTGGTGAAGCCCGCGAACACCGGCTCGGCGGGGCCCGTGGGGACCGGATACTCCCCCGAGGTGAGCGCGCGACGCAGCCGATACTCGTCGAGCGGACCGGAGAACGCCATGCCCTGCCCGTGCGTGCACCCCATCGAGCGCAGCGCCGCGACCTGCTCGGGCAGGTCCACACCGTCCGCCACGGAGTTGAGCCCGAGGTCGCCCGCGATCCGCAGCAGCCCACTGGTGATCTTGTGCAGCCGCGCGGACTCGACGACGCCCTCGATCAGCGAGCGGTCCAGCTTCAGTACGTCGACGGGGAGGCGGCGCAGCGCCGTGATGGCCGCATAGCCGCTGCCGAATCCGTCCAGCGCGATCCGGACGCCGAGACGGCGCAGCGCCGTCAGACGCCGCTCCAGCTCGTCCAGCGGGACTCTGGGGTCGCTGTCCGCCAGCTCGATCACGAGCGCGCCCGAGGGCAGCCCGTGCCGCGTGAGGAGTGCTTCTATCGAGCCGAGCGGCATGGCCCGGTCGAGGAGCCGGCGGGCGCTGATCCGCACGGCGACCGGCGTCGCGTGCCCGCTGTGCCCGCGCTCGGCGGCCTGCTCGACGGCCTCCTCCAGCATCCAGCGGCCGAGCTCCGCGGTGCGCTCGCTGTCGTCGGCCACCCGCAGGAACTCGGCGGGCGTGAACAGGATGCCCTGCGCGCTGCGCCATCGGGCCTGCGCGGCGACCGCCGTGATCCGGCCGTCGTCGAGCGAGACGATCGGCTGGTGGAGCAGCGCGAACTCGCCCTCGTGCAGCGCCGATCGCAGCCGCGTCGCCAGCTCCGCCTTGCGTACGACATCGGCCTGCATCTGCGGCGCGTACAGCTCGACGCGGCCCTTGCCCGCCGCCTTGGCCCGGTACATCGCCAGGTCGGCGTTGCGCAGCAGCTCCCCCGCCCCGATGTCCGGCTCGGCGAAGGCGACGCCGATGGAGGCGGCGACCCGCACATCGTCGTGCCCATCGATCGAGTACGGCTGGGAGAGGGTGATTCTGAGCCGGTCGGCCAGCTCGTAGATCTGCTGCTCTCTCGCGGAGTGGTCGCGTCCCCCGTCGCCGACGATCAGCGCCGCGAACTCGTCACCGCCGAGCCGGGCCGCGGTGTCCGAGGCGCGCACGGATTCGGCCAGCCTCCGCGCCGCCTGGACGAGCAGCTCGTCGCCCGCCTGGTGGCCGATCGTGTCGTTGACCTGCTTGAAGCCGTCGAGGTCGATGAAGAGCACGGCGGTGCCCAGGTCGCCGGACCGGCGCCCGGCGAGGGCCTGCCCGACCCGCTTGGTGAACAGCGACCTGTTGGGCAGGTCGGTCAGCGGGTCGTGCTCCGCGTTGTGCTGCAACTGGGCCTGGAGGCGCACCCGTTCGGTCACGTCTCTGCTGTTGAGGATCAGGCCGCCGTGGTGGCGGTTGATCGTCGACTCCACGTTCAGCCAGGTGCCCGTGCCGGACCGGAAGCGGCATTCGATGCGCGTAGTGGGTTCCTCGATCTGGCTCGCGGCGAGGAACCGGCGCACCTCGTGCATCACACGCCCGAGGTCCTCGGGGTGGATGATCGACGCGAGCTCGGAGCCGACGAGATCCTCCGCGTCCCGCCCGTAGACGCCCGCGGCGGCGGGGCTGACGTATCTCAGCGTCCCGTTCGGCGCGGCGATCATGATGACGTCGCTGGAACCCTGGACCAGCGAGCGGAAGTGGTTCTCCTTCTGCGCCAGCTCCTGCGTGAGCGTGATGTTGTCGAGCAGCATGATGCCCTGGCGCATGACGAGCGCGAGGACGACGGTGCAGGCCGTGAAGAGCACGACGCGGTCGACCCGATGCCCGTTCAGCACGTTGTAGAGAATGCCCAACGTGCAGACGGCGGCGGCCAGATAAGGGGTGAGCGCGGCGAGCGAGCCGGAGATCGGCCGGGTGTAACTGACCTGATAGCGGCCACCGGGCCCGAGCGGGCGGTCCTCCTCGCGCACACCGCGCCGCGCCCCCACCCACGGCGCGTACGCGAGCAGCAGCGAGCCGGCGAACCAGCCGGCGTCCAGGATCTCGCCCGAGCGGTAACTGGCGTGCAGCAGCGGCGAGGTGAACAGGGCGTCGCACAACACGGTGAGGGCGAGCGCGCCGATCGCGGTGTTCACCGCCGTGCGACTCCCGGGAGAGCGCCGGAAGTGCAGCGCGAGCACCATGCTGACCAGGGCGATGTCCAGCAGCGGATACGCGAGGGAGAGGGCGGTGCGGGTGACGCTCTGGCCCTCGAACTCGGCGGTGTGCGCGAGGGCGAGGCTCCAGGAGAGCGTGACCAGGGAGCCGGCGATGAGCCAGGCGTCGAGCGCGAGGCAGATCCAGCCGGCCTTGGTGACGGGCCGCCGGGCGAGGACGAGCAGGCCGATGATGGCCGGGGGCGCGAAGCAGAGGAAGAACAGGTCGGCGAGGCTCGGCGTGGGCACCGGCTCACGCAGGACGACCTCGTACCAACCCCACACGCCGTTGCCGAAGCTGGCCATGAGCGAGGAGAAGGCGAACAGGAGCCAGGCGGGTCGAAAGCGGCCGCGACTGCTGCGCGCGTACACGAAATTCGATACGGCGGCGATCGCCGCCGCGATGCTCAGGCCGAAGTCGCCCATGATCAGGGCGAGCCGGTCGGACCCCCAGCCGACCGCGGACCCCACCGCGAAGCCGGCACACAGCAGGGCGAGGAGCAACTGGGCTCCCGAGCCTCCCCGCTGCGGCGCGCGGACGGGGGCCTGGCCGCCGGAGTACATCGAGGCGCCCAGTGCTGTCGTCGGCGTGGGGTGCGTACTCACCGGACCGCCCCGGTCCGCCGGGCGGCCCCCGCCTCCGCCTTCCCCTGCCCCGCCTGCTGATGCCTTCTGCGACCGCCGCGCGGGCCCGCTCGATGCGCATGTGTCCTTCGACAGCCCGGACTTCGGCCCCGCATCGTCGCGCGGGTCACCGCACAAGACAGCCGCCGGCGGCCCCGCCGCGTCGGATCGTTCGCCCATAGGCCGTGCATCGCCCGTCGCCCCCCTCGCAGTCCGTCACTCTTCCCCGGCGCCGCGTGCTGACACGGCGCTGCCCCAGTCGGGACGATACACCAGTCTCGTCACTCAGGGACATAGTTCCTCTACTCTCCGTGACGACCAGGCACGATGCGGGCGCGGAGCGGGCACGGGGTGCATCCGGACGGGCGCACAGCGTGCCCGACGAACGCCGTGCGGCCGTACGGGAGTTACCCGCGGGGCCGGTGTGGTTCGCGAGGTCTGCGGGGTGTGCGGAGCCTCGGGGGACCGGGGGTCAGTCGCTGTGTCCGTCGACGGTGAGCACGACGTTCTCGAGCGGCTCCCCCGCCGCGAACCGCGTGAGCTGGGCGGCGAGGAGCCGCTTGGCGCGCGGCAGGAAGGCGGATGTGGGGCCGCCCACGTGCGGCGAGATGAGCACCCCTGGAGCCTGCCACAACGGGTGCTCCTGGGGCAGCGGTTCGGGATCGGTGACGTCGAGGGCCGCCGTGATGCGGCCCGTCTCCAGTTCCGCGAGGAGGGCCTTGGTGTCGACGACCGGGCCGCGGCCGACGTTCACGAGCAGCGCGCCGTCCTTGAGGCGCGCGAGGAACTCGGCGTTCACGAGGCCGCGGGTGTCCTCGGTGAGCGGGGTCACCATGACGACGACATCGGCCTGCGGCAGCAGCTCCGGCAGCTCGGCGAGCGGGTGCACGGGCCCGCGCTCCGTTGTACGGGCGGAGCGCGCGACGCGTGTCACCCGCGCGACCTCGAACGGCGTGAGCCGGTCCTCGATGGCGCCGCCGATGGCGCCGTACCCCACGATGAGGACGTGCTTGTCGGCGAGCGCGGGCCGGAATCCGCCGCGCCACTCGCCGCGGTCCTGCCCGCGGACGAAGTCGGGGATGCCGCGCAGGGAGGCGAGGATCAGGGTGAGCGCGAGCTCTGCGGTGCTGGCGTCGTGCACGCCGCGCGCATTGCACAACTGGACACCGGGGCGCAGGTACTTCAGCCCGCCCTGTACGTGGTCGACGCCCGCGGAGAGCGTCTGCACGGCGCGCAGGGACGTCATCTCGGGCATCGGCCGGACGCCGACGCCCGGCGGCTTCATGTAGGGGACGACGTAGTACGCGCAGTCGGCGGGGTCCGCGGGGAATTCGGGTTCGCCGTTCCAGAAGCGGTAGTCGAGCCCCTGCGGAAGGCCCGGAATCTCATCGGCGCGGAAAGGCAGCCATACATCACCAGTCATGGCCAGGAGGCTATGTCAGCCCAGTGAAGGTACAGAGGTTAGGTTGGGGACCTCGGCAGGAGGGGCCGGAGGGCCAGGGAGGGTCACGGGCACGTGAAGCAAGGCGCGCGCAAGGCGATCGGTGCGACGGGGCTCGACGTGGGTGCCGTCGGGATCGGCTGCATGCCGATGAGCTGGGCGTACACGGGCTCGCGGCAGCGCGGCGAGGAGTCCCTGCGCGCCCTGCACACCGCCCTGGACCGGGGCTGCAGCCTGGTCGACACCGCGGACATGTACGGGCCGTTCACCAATGAGCTGCTGCTCGGCCGCGTGCTCAAAGAGCGGCGGGCGGACGCCTTCGTGTCGACGAAGGTGGGGCTGCTCGTCGGCGAACAGCACATCGTCGCCAACGGCAGGCCCGGCTATGTGAAGCGGGCCTGTGACGCGTCGCTGCGGCGCCTGCAGACCGATGTCATCGACCTGTACCAACTGCACCGCGAGGACCCCGAGGTTCCCGTCGAGGAGACGTGGGGCGCGATGGCGGAGCTCGTGAGCGCGGGCAAGGTGCGCTCGCTGGGGTTCTGCGCCGTGGGCGCGCGGGGCTCGCGGCGCGGTGGCCGGGCCGCGCGGCATGCCGGAACGATCCGCCAGTTGGAGCGGGTGCAGCAGGTGTTCCCGGTCAGCGCGGTCATGGCCGAGCTGTCGGTGTGGTCGCCGGAAGCGCTCGGAGCGCTGCTGCCGTGGTGCTCGGCGCGCGGCGTCGGGTTTCTCGCCGCGATGCCGCTGGGCAGCGGGTTCCTGACCGGCACGCTCACTCCCGGAGGGGGCTTCGAGCCGGACGATCTGCGCGCCCGCCACCCCCGCTTCACCGCCGAGATGATGGCGGCCAACCAGCCGATCGTGGCGGGCCTGCGCCGCGTCGCCGCGCGGCACGGCGAGCACGTGACACCGGCCCAGGTGGCGCTCGCCTGGGTCGCGGCGCAGGGTGCGGGCGTGGTGCCGGTCCCGGGCACCAAGCAGGAGCGCTGGGCGCTGGAGAACGCCGCGTCCGCGGAACTGCGGCTCACCGCCGAGGACTTCGCGGAGATCGCGGGGCTTCCGCCGGCGCAGGGATCCTGGGACTGAGCGACCGGGGCCGGGGCTCGGGGCGCGCGCTTAGGGACTCAGGGTTCGGGAACCTGAGCGGCGCGCGAGGTGTTTGAACGGTAGAGCGGTGTGTGAACGGCAGAGCTTCGCGTCGAAGGGATCCTGATCGTGCAACGACCAGCTGTGCGGCCCGCGTTGGCCCTCACCGCCTGTGCCGCGCTCCTGCTCACGGCCGGGTGCTCCTCCGGTGACGACTCCCCCGCGTCGAGCAGGGAATCGACGTCCGCGCCGAGCGGGGGCGGTTCGGGCGGCTCCTCGTCCCCCAAGGGCGACGTGCCTCCGGCGAAGGGCTCGGTGAGCGTCGAGCGGACCGTCACGTCCGGCCTCAAGTCGCCATGGGGGCTCGCCGAGCTGCCCGGTGGGGACCTGCTCGTCTCGTCCCGCGACGAGGGGACGATCACCCGTGTCGACACGAAGACCGGGAAGAAGACGGTGCTCGGCGAGGTGCCCGGCGTCGCACCCGAGGGCGAGGGCGGTCTCCTCGGCCTCGCCCTCTCCCCCTCGTACGCCTCCGACCACATGGTCTACGCGTACTTCACGACGGAGTCGGACAACCGCGTCGTACGGATGATCTACGACGAGAAGAAGCCCTCCGGCGAGCAGTTGGGCGCCCCCGACACGGTGTTCCGCGGCATCCCCAAGGGCACGAACCACAACGGCGGGCGGATCGCGTTCGGCCCGGACAAGCTGCTGTACGTGGGGACCGGCGAGACGTACGACAAGCCGCTGGCGCAGGACAAGAAGTCGACGGGCGGCAAGATCCTCCGGCTGACCGCGGAGGGCGAGCCCGCGCCGGGCAATCCCTTCGGCGACTCCCCCGTGTACTCGTACGGGCACCGCAATGTGCAGGGTCTGGCCTGGGACGAGGACAAGCGGCTCTGGGCCTCGGAGTTCGGGCAGGACACCTGGGACGAGCTGAACCACATCGTGGCCGGTGACAACTACGGCTGGCCCGACGCCGAGGGCAGGAGCGGCGACAAGAAGTACCACGACCCGATCGCCCAGTGGCACACCTCGGACGCCTCGCCCAGCGGCATCGCGTACGCGAAGGGGTCGATCTGGATGGCCGGGCTGCGCGGCGAGCGGCTCTGGCGGATCCCGCTCGACGGCGCGAAGGCGGCCCACGACCCGCAGGCGTTCCTGGAGGGGAAGTACGGGCGGCTGCGCACCGTGGTCGCGGCGGGCGGCGACAAGCTGTGGCTGACGACGAGCGAGACGGACACGCGCGGGACGCCCGAGAAGGGGGACGACCGGATTCTGGAGCTGAAGGTCAGCTGACGTCCTCGCCCGGCTCAGCGGGCTCCTGGCGCTCCCGGGGCTCCGCCTCCGTGGACTCCCCGGGCTCCGCCTCGGTGGCCTGCGGCGGGCGGACGACGACCTTGCCCGACGTGAGGTCTATCGGGCCGCGGCCCGGATCCCCGTCGTTCATGTCGACGCGGGTCAGCTCCAGGCGCTTGCGCTCGTCGTTGGTGTGCTTGCGGCCGGGCGAGAACAGTTCCTCGAACATGTTGAACACGGCGCCTCCCTGGGCGTGGCCCGACCGGGCCCTCCCCCTCAGCGTACGGGAGCCCGCTCCGCAGAGAAGAGGCGCAGGCGGTGAGCCAGGGCCGCCGCCTCGCCGCGGCCCGCGACTCCCAGCTTCGCGAGGATGTTGGAGACGTGGACGCTGGCCGTCTTCGGCGAGATGAACAGCTCCTCGGCTATCTGCCGGTTGCTGCGCCCCGCGGCGACCAGGCACAGCACGTCCCGCTCGCGGCTCGTGAGGCCGAACTCCTGCGCGGGGTCGGCCGGAGCGCTCTGTCGCGGCGCTTCGCGGGCCAGGGTCAGCCGCGCGCGCTGGGCGAGCAGCGCGACGGACTCGGCGAGCGGGCGCGCGCCCAGCTGCTCGGCGACCGCGCCGACGAGGCGGAGCAGCCCGGTGGCCCGGTCCCGGTCGTCCTCCGCGCCCCGCGCGACCAGGGTTTCCGCGAGGCGGAGCCGGACGCGCGCCAGATCGTAGGGACGGTCGAGGGGTTCGAACGCGGTGGCCGTGGCGGACCAGTCGTCGGGGGTGTCGCGGCCCTCCGCGCGCAGGAGCTCGGCGCGCACCCACTGCTCATGGGCCTGCCAGACGGGGACCGGGGTGGCCTGACGCTTGGCGGCGTCCCGGATACGAGCCACCGCCTCGACGCGGCCCGTGTCGGCTGCGGGCAGTCCGCGGGCGTCCGCCTCGGCCGCGGCGGCGGTGCGCAGGAGGGGCCACAAGTAGCGGTGCATGGAGGCCGGCAGCCCCACTGCGACCAGCCGGTCGAGCTCGGCGCGGGCGTCCAGGAGACGGCCCTGGGCGGCGGCGAGCGTGAGGGCGAGGTGGGCGCGGGGCAGCACGTACTGCGGCTGAAGGTCGTGCGCACCGTACAGCTCGTCGGCCTCGGCGATGAGGGCGGCCGCTTCCTGGAAGGCGCCGCGTCCGAGGGCGATCATCGCGAGATGGGCGCAGCCGCCGGAGCGGGGCTTCGAGCTGAGGCCGGAGCGGCGGACCCAGCCGGCGGCCTTCACCGCTTCGTCCCAGCGGCCGAGGGAGACCAGCGACTCGGCCTGGTTGGAACGGACCCAGCCCTCGTTGTCGGTGAGCCCGTACCGGCGGCACAGCTCGATGGCCTCGTCACAGATCCGGGCGGATTCGGCGGATCGGCCCACGCCCTCCAGATGGGAGGGCAGGTTCACGTTCACGTTGCTCATCCGGGCGAACAGCCCGAGTTCCATGGAGCGCTCGCGCACGGCGTACAGCTCGGCGAAGCCCTGGTCGAGGTCTCCGGCGTCGACCAGGAGGCCGCCGAGGATCAGGCGCGCGTGCAGTCCGATCTCCTCGGCTCCGACCATGCGCGCGTACTCGACGGCCCGCTCGGCGGCGGCCAGTGCCTCGGGGCCGGGGGTGTGCAGCATGCCCCAGATGGCCACGTTCGTGAGGACCTCCGCGTGCACCGCGGACGGCGGCAGGCCACGGACGAGTTCCTGCGCGGTGGCGATCTCGTCCCAGCCGTCGCCGCGGCCGATGTGCGGGACGATCCGGGAGTTCTGGACGTGGAACCAGGCGGCGCGCAGGGGGTCGCCCGCGCCGCTCGCCGCGGCCTCGTCCAGGATGCGGATCGCACGCTTGCCGATCTTCAGGGCGCGCTCCCGCTCGCCGCACAGGCGCCCCGCGACGGCGGCCTCGGACAGCAGGTCGAGGTAGTCGAGCGGGGTCTCGGCGGGGTCGCAGCCGCAGGAGCTGAACGCGATGGCGTAGTCCCCCATGCGCAACCCGGCGCGCACCTCCTCCGGAGCGGTGTCCCACAGCTCCATCGCCCGCTCCAGCAACCGCAGTTGCTCGGAGAACGCGTGCCGCCTGCGGGTCGCCACGGAGGCGTCGAGGACGGCGGGCAGAGCCTTCGCCGCGTCGTGGGCGTGGTACCAGTAGCTGGCGAGGCGCGTCACGCGCGCGTCGGCGGGCACCAGCGACGGCTCGGCCTCCAGTGCCTCGGCGTAGCGCCGGTTGAGCCGGGAGCGCTCGCCGGGCAGCAGATCGTCGCTGACGGCCTCGCGGACCAGGGAGTGGCGGAACCGGTATCCGTCTCCGTCCGGCGAGGCGAGCAGGATGTTCGCGCCGACGGCCGCGCGCAGTGCCTCGATGAGCGCTCGTCCTCGCCGAGCCCGGCGACGGCCGCGAGCAGCGGGTACTCGACCGTGGAGCCGCCCTCCGCGCAGATCCGGGCGACGCGCTGGGCGGACTCGGGCAGCGATTCGACGCGGACGAGGAGGACATCGCGCAGCGAGTCGGTCAGGCCCATGGCGCAGCCCTCGGCGGCCGACACGGCGAGCTCCTCGACGAAGAACGCGTTGCCGTCGGAGCGCCGGAAGATGTGGTCCACGTCGGCGGGTTCGGGTTCCGCGGCCATGATTCCGGCTATCTGGCGGGCGACCTCGTCACGGCTGAGGCGGCCGAGTTCGATGCGGGTGACGGTGCGCAGCCGGTCGAGTTCGGCGAGCAGGAGGCGCAGGGGGTGGCGGCGGTGCACGTCGTCCGCGCGGTAGCTGGCGATGACGGCGATACGGCCGCTGCGCAGCGTACGGAACAGGTAGCTGAGCAGGTGGCGGGTGGAGGCGTCCGCCCAGTGCAGGTCTTCGAGGATGACGACGACGGTGCGCTCGGCCGCGACGCGCTCCAGGAGCCGGGCGGTGAGTTCGAAGAGGCGGGCCGTGGCGCTGTCGTCACCGCGCCCGTCGAAACCCCTGGCCTCGTGGTCACCCAACTCCGGCAGCAGGCGCGCGAGTTCGTCCTCGCGGCCCGCGACCGCGGCGTCCACCTCGCCGGGCAGTGTGCGGCGCAGGGCGCGCAGGGCGGTGGAGAACGGCGCGAACGGCAGTCCGTCGGCGCCGATCTCGACGCAGCCGCCGGTGACGACGACGGCGCCACGCTCGCGGGCGGCCGCGCCGAACTCCTCGACGAGGCGCGTCTTGCCCACGCCGGCCTCGCCGCCGAGCAGCAGCGCCTGCGGCTCGGCGGCCTCGGCCCGCTCAAGGGCCTTGCTCAGTACACCCAGTTCATCGGCTCGGCCGACGAAAACGGGACTGACGGACCTGGTCTCCACATCGCTGAGCATCGCACACGGGTCTGACAACGGGGCCGGGATTTCGGCCCCGCGGACCGCGGCGGTCGCGCTCACGCCGTGCGCGGGGCGCGGCGTCGGTCGGAGCGGTCGGCATTCACCGGCCTCTCGGCGTCCTGGCTGTTGTGCCGGAGCGCGCGCCGCTCCGCACGGTGCGCCTTCGCCTGCTTGCGGGCGGAGTTCGCGAGGCGGTACCGCTCGGCCTGCTCGATGAGTTCGGCGGAGCGGAGCTGGTGGAGTTCGTACTCGAACATGTCGTCTCCCTGGTGACGGTTCCTCGGCTCTCGCGGAGCGTTCTCCGCGATGCCTCGACTCTCGTCTCCCAGGGGGGTGCGGCACATCGGGAGAGTGCCGCATGTTCGTGGGCCGCGCCTCCTTAGGCGCGGCCCACGGTGTGCCTTAGGCGGCTCGGCCGCCCTTGTGCGAGTGCCTCAGGCGCTGGTGCTCGGCAGGCCCATGATGAGGTCGGTGTACTTGGCGACGGCGAGCAGCAGCCCGATGACGCCGACGGCGAGACCCGCCCACGCGGTCGACTTGATCCACAGTGCCTGCGGCTTGCCGGGCGCGCCGAACGCGGGCCGGGCGAGGACGGCGGCGCCGATCACCAGGGCGACGAGCGAGAAGAGCCCGCCGACCAGGGCGGCGGAGTGCCAGGCGTCGCCGTACATCGCGGAGACCTGCTTGGCGATGCCCGCGCTCTGCGCGGTGGTGAGCTGGCCCTTGAGCTGCGCGCGGGCCGAGGCGATGGTGCCGAGCCAGCCGCCGCTGAGCCCGACGACGGCGAGGGCCACGGAGACGATCGCGCCGGCGCCCTGGCCGACGCCGGACGGCTTGTCGGCCTCGGCCTTCGCGAGGGCCGAGAGCTCGGCCTCGGCGGCGGCCTCGGCGGCCGCGTCGTCGTCCTGCACGTCCTCGGTGGCCTCCTCGGCCGCCTTGGGCTCCTCCGTCGTCTCGGTCGCCTTGGGCTCCTCGGTCGTCCCGGTCGCCTTGGCGTCCTTGGCCTCCGCGTCCTCCTCCCGCGTCTCGGCGTCGCGCTGCGCTTCAGTCTTCGTAGTCATGCTGCGCACCGTACGGACGGAGTCTGAGAGGTGTCTTAACGTTCCCTGTGCCCGCTCCGTGCGCTACGCCACTCGGGCCCGAGCACGGACCAAATCTCCATGTCATGGCGCTTCCCCCGCCAGGGAAAACTTTCCCGGTGGACTCCCTCTTTGGTGAACCCGAGGCGCCGGGCCACGTTGAGACTCGCGACATTTCCGGACGCGGCGAGCCATTCCACGCGGTGGATTCCGCGCTCCTCGACGGCCCAGTCGATGAGGTGCCGCATCGCGCGCGTGACGAGGCCGCGTCCGGCGCCGGCCGGCTCCAGCCAGCAGCCGACCTCGCAGTTGCCGTGGTCCTCGTCGAAGTTGAGCGCCAGTACGCCGCCGACGAGCAGTCCGTCCAGCCAGATGCCGTGGTACGCGCGCGTGCCGGCGGCCCGCGCGTCCGCGAACTGCTGGAGCAGCTCCCGGGTGGAGGCGAGGTCGGTCGCCGTGGAGCCGAACGGGATGAACCGTCCGATGAACTCCCGGCCGCGGTCCAGGTGGGCCAGGAACTCCTCGGCGTGCCAGGGCTCCAGGGGCCGCAGTTCGGCGTCGGCCTCACCCAGCGGGATCGCGTACATCGGTCTCCTTCGTCAACAGCTCGTCCAGCGCGTCCTCGCCGGCCGTGCGCTGCACCGGGATCCTCGCATCCGCGGCGGCGCGGCACTCGGGAGGCTCGATGCTCAGACGCGGCAGGCGCCGGTCGAGCCACTTGGGCAGCCACCAGTTGGCGCCGCCGAGCATGTGCATCAGGGCGGGCACGAGGAGCGTACGGAGGATGAACGCGTCGACGGCGACGGCCACGGCGAGCGCGATGCCGAACATGGCGATCACCCGGTCCCCGCTGAGCACGAACGCCAGGAACACCGAAATCATGATCACAGCCGCCGAGTTGATCACGCGGCTGGTCTCGGCGAGCCCGACCCGCACGGCCCGCCGGTTGTCTCCGGTCTCCAGCCACTCCTCGTACATCCGGCTCACGAGGAACACCTGGTAGTCCATGGAGAGCCCGAAGAGGACCGACACCATGATCACGGGGAGGAAGGGCTCGATGGGCCCCGACCGCCCGAGCCCGAGCAGTTCGCTCCCCCAGCCCCACTGGAAGATCGCGACGACGACCCCGAAGGCCGCGGCCACGGCGGCGATGTTCATCGCGGCGGCCTTGAGCGGGATCCCGATGGACCGGAAGGCGAGCAGGAGCAGCACGCAGCCGAGTCCGACGACGACCCCGACGAACAGGGGCAGCTTGCCGACGATGACCTCCGCGAAGTCGTCGTAGCTCGCGGTGACGCCGCCGACCTGCACATCGAGGGTGCTGCCCTGTTCGGCGGCCGGTACGACGTCGGCGCGCAGCCGGTCGACGAGCTCGCTGGTCCGCTCGGACTGCGGCGAGGAGGTCGGTACGACGGTGACGTGGGCGGCGCTGTCGTCCGCGTTATACGTAACACGCGAGACGGAGGCGACCCCGTCGGTGTCCCGCAGCTCGCTCGTCAGCTCCGCGAGCGCGGCCTTGTCCTTGGCGCCGTCGACCTGGGTGACGAGGGTGAGCGGCCCGTTCACACCGGGCCCGAAACCGTCGGCAAGGAGGTCGTAGGCCTGCCGGGTCGTGCTGCTCGCCGGACCGTTGCCTTGGTCGGACGTGCCCAGGTGGAGGAAGAAGGTGGGCAGCGAGAGCACCGCGATCACGGCGATGGCGAGCGCGCCCAGCAGCTTCGGCCGGCGCTCCACGAAGGCGGCCCAGCGGGCGGCGAACCCGGTGGGCAACACGGGTTCGGGCCCGTGCTCGACGAGCCGCCGCCGCTCGCGCCGCGACAGGGCGCGCATCCCGATGAACGAGAGGAGCCCCGGCAGCAGCGTCACGGACGCGGCCACGGTGAGCAGCACGGTCACGGAGGCGGCGATCGCGACGCCGTTCAGGAAGCTCAGGCCCAGCATCAGCATGCCGAGCAGCGCGATGCACACGGTGGCCCCGGCGAACACCACGGCCCGCCCGGTGGTGGCGACGGCCCGCTCGGCGGCCTCGGCCACCGGAAGGCCCCGCTTCAGCCCTCTCCTGTGCCGGGTCACGATGAACAGCGCGTAGTCGATCCCGACGCCGAGCCCGACGAGCATGCCGAGCATCGGCGCGAAGTCCGCGACCGTCATGGCGTGCCCGAGGAGCACGATCCCCGCGTACGCGGTGCCGACGCTCACCAGCGCGGTGGCGATGGGCAGCGCGGCCGCGGCGAGCGAGCCGAAGGCGAGGAAGAGCACGACGGCCGCGACGACGACGCCGATGATCTCGGACGTGTGGGCCGAGGTCGACTCGGTGAGCGCGACGGCGCTGCCGCCGAGCTCCACCTGAAGCCCGTCGGGCCCGTCGTCCTCGGCGGCCTGCGCGGTGTCGACGACGGCCTGCGCCTGACCCTTCGGGATGTCGTCGGCCTGCTTGTCGAAGGTGACCGTGGCGTACGCGGTGTGTCCGTCGGCGCTGATCTGTCCCGTGCCATCGGCCTCGTACGGCGATCCGACGGACGCGACGCCGGGGAGCCCGGCGAGCTCGCCCAGGGTGTTGCTCATCGTCTTCTCGACGTCGGCGGCGCGCACGGTGGAGCCCTCGACGTGCCAGACGACGGTGTCGCTGTCGCCGCCGAGCCCGGAGAAGTTCTCGTCCAGGAGCTGCGTGGCGCGACCCGACTCCGTGCCGGGCGCCTCGTAGTCGTTCGAGTACGCGGATCCCGCGACGGCCGCGGCGGCGCTGGTGCCGACAAGAGCGGTCAACCACAGAAGTACGACCACGAGCCGGTGACTGACACACCAGCGGGCAAGTGCGGCCATGGACGCGCTCCCTGAGTCATTTGTTGATCTTTGACCGGGAACATCCGCTTGGTGCGTGAACCGCCCGCAAAGAACACATGAGCAATGAGGGGACACTCTTACAGGAGGAAATGATCCTTTGTCCCTTTCGTGTCCTTACTCACAGGGAGAGCCCGGCCCACAGCGCCACCGTCGACGCCGCCAGCGTCGCGGGGACCGTGAGCAGGCCGAGGCGGGTGAACTCGCCCAGCTCGGGCTCCGTGCCGTGGTCGTGCACGATGCGCCGCCACAGGAGGGTCGCCAGCGAGCCGACGTACGTGAGGTTGGGCCCGAGGTTGACGCCGATCAGGGCGGCGAGCACCGGCCCGGGGCCCATCGGCGTGACGACCGGGAGCAGGGCGAGGATCGCCGGCAGGTTGTTGATGACGTTGGAGAGGAGCGCCGCCACCCCGGCGATCGCCAGCAGCGCGGGCAGGGACGAACCGTCGGGCAGGAAGCGGCCGAGGGCGTCCCCGAGCCCGTTGTCGACCACCGCCTTGACCACGACGCCGAGCGCGAGGACGAAGAGGCAGAACGGCAGGTTGGCCGCCTTGAGCAGTTCCACCGGGGTGCTGTGGCGGCGGGCGAGGGCCCGGGTACCGAGCACGGCCGCGCCCGCGAAGGCGGCCCACAGCGGCTCGACGCCCACGAAGGACGTGACGACGAATCCGGCGAGCGTCAGCGCGAGCACGGTGAGGGTGAACAGCGGGACGCCGGGCGGCTCTTCGGGGTCCGGCTCGTGCGCGGGCGCGGCCAGGTCGTCGGCGAAGTAGCGGCGGAACACCGCGTACTCGATGCCGATCGCCACCAGCCACGGGAGCGCCATGAGCCCGGCGAAGTGCGTGAACGTGAGTCCGCTCGCCGCGAAGGCCAGCAGGTTCGTGAGGTTCGACACGGGCAGCAGAAGGGACGCCGAGTTGGCGAGGTGGGCGCTCGCGTAGACGTGCGGGCGCGGGCGTGCGCCGATGCGGGCCGCTGTCGCGAAGACGACCGGGGTGAGCAGGACGACGGTGGCGTCGAGGCTCAGTACGGCGGTGATCCCGGCGGCCACCGCGAAGACGCCGCCGAGCATCCGCTTCGGGCTGCCGTGACAGGCGCGGGCGACGAGGTCGCCTGCCGCTCGGAACAGGCCTTCGTCGGCGCAGAGTTGAGCCAGGAGCAGGATCCCGGCGAGAAAGCCGACGACCGGGAGCAACTCCTGGGTCTCGGCCCAGGCGTGGGCGGGCGACACCTCTCCCGTAGCCATGGCCACGCCTGCCGCGGGCAGCGCGACGACCGCCTCCGGCCATTTACGGGGCCGTAGGACAGCGAAGACGAGCGTGACGGTGAGGAGGGCTACGGAGACGAGCACGATCGAGCCCCGTTCAGGGACGAGAGCCGGCGGGGGGCCCGGGGACGGCCTTCAAGCCCCGCCTTTCGGACGAGAGCCGGCGGGGTCCGGGGCAGCGCCCCGCGATGTCGGACACGGAAAGGCGGCGGCGCACCGGCAACCCGATGCCCCGCCGCCCAGACGCTGTCAGCCTTCGCTGACGCCCAACTTCTCCAGGATCAGTTCCTTGACGCGGGCCGCGTCGGCCTGACCCCGGGTCGCCTTCATGACCGCGCCCACGAGGGCGCCCACGGCCGCGATCTTGCCGCCGCGGATCTTGTCGGCGATCGCCGCGTTGCCCGCGATCGCCTCCTCCACGGCGGTGGTGAGCGCGCCCTCGTCCGAGACGACCTTCAGGCCGCGCTTCTCGACGACCTCGTCCGGCGTGCCCTCACCCTTGAGGACGCCGTCGATGACCTGGCGGGCCAGCTTGTCGTTGAGGTCGCCCGCGGCGACCAGCTCGGACACGCGGGCCACCTGCTCCGGCGTGATCGGCAGGGCGGCGAGCTCGACGCCCTGGTCGTTCGCGGAGCGGGCCAGCTCGCCCATCCACCACTTGCGGGCGGACGCCGAGTCGGCGCCGGCGGCGATCGTGGCGACGATCGGGCCGATCGCGCCGGCGTTGCGGATCGACTGCATGTCGTGGGCGGTGATGCCCCACTCCTCGATCAGCCGGTTGCGCTGCGCGAGCGGCATCTCGGGGAGCTCGGCGCGCAGCGCCTCGACCCACTCGCGGGTCGGGGCGACGGGCACCAGGTCGGGCTCCGGGAAGTACCGGTAGTCCTCGGCGTTGTCCTTGATGCGGCCCGACGTGGTGGAGCCGTCCTCCTCGTGGAAGTGACGGGTCTCCTGCACGATCGTGCCGCCGTCGTTCAGGACGGCGGCGTGGCGCTGGATCTCGAAGCGCGCCGCGCGCTCCACGGAACGCAGCGAGTTGACGTTCTTCGTCTCCGAGCGCGTACCGAACTCCTTGCGCCCGTGCGGGCGCAGGGACAGGTTCACGTCACAGCGCATCTGACCCTTGTCCATCCGGGCCTCGGACACGTCGAGCGCCTTGATGACCTCGCGCAGCTCGGCGACGTACGCCTTCGCGACCTCGGGGGCCCGCTCGCCCGCGCCCTCGATGGGCTTGGTGACGATCTCGATGAGCGGGATGCCCGCGCGGTTGTAGTCGAGCAGCGAGTGCGAGGCGCCCTGGATGCGGCCGGTGGCACCGCCGACGTGCGTCGACTTGCCGGTGTCCTCCTCCATGTGGGCGCGCTCGATCTCCACGCGGAAGACCTCGCCGTCCTCCAGCTGTACGTCGAGGTAGCCGTCGAAGGCGATCGGCTCGTCGTACTGGGAGGTCTGGAAGTTCTTCGGCATGTCCGGATAGAAGTAGTTCTTCCGGGCGAAGCGGCACCACTCGGCGATCGAGCAGTTGAGCGCGAGGCCGATCTTGATGGCCGACTCGACGCCGATCTCGTTCACCACCGGCAGCGCGCCGGGGAGGCCGAGACAGGTCGGGCAGGTCTGGCTGTTGGCGTCCTGCTTCAGCTCGGTGGAGCAGCCGCAGAACATCTTGGTCTTGGTGCCGAGCTCGACGTGGACCTCGAGGCCCATGACGGGGTCGTACGTCGCGAGGGCTTCCTCGTACGCCACCAAATCAGTCGTGACAGTCACGGTGAAACTTTCCCTCTCAGCCCAGCAGGACGTCGTCGTCGCCCAGGCGCTTGAGCTCCCGGTAGAGGATCGCCAGGCCGGTTGCGATGGCGGCGGCGGACACCGCGGCGTCGATCAGCCGCAGGGTGTCGTTGTCGTTCTTGGCCATCTTCGCCTGCTTCGCGACGCTGATCGCGCCGAAGGCGGTGCTGGCCAGCGAGACGTAGACGCCGGTCTTGGACTTCTTGAAGTTCTTGGCCTTCTTTGCCATGGCACTCACAGCGACGGAGCCTCCTCAAGCAGCGGGTGTCCCCACTTTTCCACGAAAGCGGCCTCGACGGCGGAGCCGACCTTGTACAGGCGCTCGTCCTTCATGGCGGGGGCGATGATCTGCAGGCCGACCGGCAGGCCGTCCTCGGGCGCCAGGCCGCACGGGAGCGACATGGCGGCGTTGCCGGCCAGGTTGGTCGGGATGGTGCACAGGTCCGCGAGGTACATCGCCATCGGGTCGTCGGCGCGCTCGCCGATCGGGAAGGCGGTGGTCGGCGTCGTCGGCGAGACGATCACGTCGACCTGCTCGAACGCGGCCTCGAACTCCTGGGTGATGAGCGTGCGCACCTTCTGGGCGCTGCCGTAGTACGCGTCGTAGTAGCCGGAGCTCAGCGCGTACGTGCCCAGGATGATGCGGCGCTTGACCTCGTCGCCGAAGCCGGACTCGCGGGTCAGCGCGGTGACTTCCTCGGCGGAGTGGCTGCCGTCGTCACCGACGCGCAGGCCGTAGCGCATGGCGTCGAACCGGGCGAGGTTCGAGGAGCACTCGGACGGCGCGATCAGGTAGTACGCCGACAGGGCCAGGTCGAACGACGGGCAGTCCAGCTCGACGACCTCGGCGCCGAGCGACTTCAGCAGCTCGACGGACTCGTCGAAGCGCTGCACGACACCGGCCTGGTAGCCCTCGCCGCGGAACTGCTTGACGACGCCGACGCGCATGCCCTGCACGCTGCCGTTCCGCGCGGCCTCGACGACCGCGGGGACCGGGGCGTCGATGGACGTGGAGTCGAGCGGGTCGTGGCCCGCGATGGCCTCGTGCAGGAGCGCCGCGTCCAGGACCGTGCGGGCGCAGGGGCCGCCCTGGTCGAGGGAGGACGAGAACGCGACCATGCCGAAGCGGGAGACGCCGCCGTAGGTCGGCTTGACGCCCACGGTGCCGGTGACGGCCGCGGGCTGGCGGATCGAGCCGCCGGTGTCCGTGCCGATGGCGAGCGGGGCCTCGTACGCGGCGAGGGAGGCGGAGGAGCCGCCGCCGGAGCCGCCCGGGATGCGGGTGAGGTCCCACGGGTTGCCGGTCGGGCCGTAGGCGCTGTTCTCGGTGGAGGACCCCATGGCGAACTCGTCCATGTTGGTCTTGCCGAGGATGACGACGTCGGCGGCCTTCAGGTTCTTGACCAGCGTCGCGTCGTACGGCGGGATCCAGCCTTCGAGGATCTTCGAGCCGACCGTGGTCGGGATCCCCTCCGTGGTGAAGATGTCCTTCAGCGCGAGCGGGACGCCGGCCAGCGGGCCGAGCTTCTCGCCGTTCCTGACCTTCGCGTCGACGGCGGCGGCCTGCTTCAGGGCGCCCTCCCGGTCGACGTGCAGGAAGGCGTTCACCTTCTCGTCGACGGCGTCGATCCGGGCCAGGTGGGCCTCGGTGACCTCGACGGCGGTGAGCTCACCGGAAGCGATCCTCGCCGCGATCTCGGCGGCGGTCAGCTTGATGATGTTGACGTTGGTGTCCGTCATGGTGATTAGTCCTCCCCCAGGATCTGCGGCACCTTGAAACGCTGCTGCTCCTGGGCCGGGGCGCCGGAGAGCGCCTGCTCGGGGGTGAGCGACGGACGGACCTCGTCCTTGCGCATGACGTTCGTCAGCGGCAGCGGGTGCGAAGTCGGCGGTACGTCTTGGTCGGCGACCTCGCTGACGCGGGCGACCGCGCCGATGATGTCGTCGAGCTGGCCTGCGAAGTGGTCGAGCTCTTCGGGCTTCAGCTCCAGACGCGCCAGCCGGGCGAGGTGGGCGACCTCCTCGCGCGTGATGCCAGGCATGCGGATCCTCACGGGGTGCGTGTTCTCGGTTTGGGCCCAATCCTATGGGGCGCGGAGGCGTGCCGCGGAACGGGTTTGCGGGGGCGGGGTGGGGCCGCACCCCGCGTGCATGTTGTACGGGGCCGGGCGCGCAGTTCCCCGCGCCCCCAAGATGCCCACCCGGGCCCCGGGAAACCGCCGGGGCGGTCAGCCGAGGGGCCCGCAGTCGTCGGACTGGGCCGCCGGGAGGGCCGCCGGCGGGCGCCAGCCGCGGTCGCCGCGGGCCCGCAGCCAGGCCGTCGTCTCGTCGGGCGGCATCGCGGCGGCGACCAGCCAGCCCTGCACCGCGTCGCAGCCGAGGTCCCGCAGCCGCTCCCACGTCTCGTCGTCCTCGACGCCCTCCGCGACGACCAGCAGGCCGAGCGAGTGCGCCAGGTCGACGGTGCAGCGGACGATCTCCGCGTCCTCGTTGTCCACGGCGAGCCGGGCCACGAACGACCGGTCGATCTTCAGCTCGCTGACCGGGAGCCGCCGCAGGTGCACGAGGGACGAGTACCCGGTGCCGAAGTCGTCGAGCGACATCTTCACGCCGTGCCCGGTGAGCCCGGCCAGGGTGTCGGCCGCCCGCTGCGGGTCCTCCAGGAGTACGTGCTCCGTTATCTCCAGTTGCAGGGATCCGGCCGGGACCCCGTGCCGGGCGAGCCGCGCGGCGACCGCTCCCGCGAAGCCGGGCGTGTGCACATCACGCGGCGACACGTTCACCGCGACCGGCACGTACAGCCCCTGCGCACGCCAGCGCGCGACCTGCCCGAGCGCCGTCTCCAGGACGTACTCGGTCAGATGCGGCATCAGCCCGGACGACTCGGCGATGGCGATGAACTCGTCCGGTGGCACCCTTCCGCGCTCCGGGTGCACCCACCGTACGAGCGCCTCCAGGCCCGCGACGTGCCCGTCGAACCGGACCTTCGGCTGGTAGTGCAGCTCCACCTCGCCCGCGTCGAGCGCGCGCCGCAGGTCGCCCAACAGGCCGAGCCGGTCGGGTGTGTTGGAGTCCCGCTTCGACTCGTAGACCTCCACGCCGGTGCGGTCCCGCTTGGCCTGGTACATCGCGACGTCGGCCCGGCGCAGCAGCCCCTCGGCGTCCAGCGCGTGGTCGGGGAAGACGGCGAGTCCCGCGCTCGCCTCCAGTACGAGGGTCAGTCCGTCCAGGTCGAGGGGGGAGCCGAGGGTCGCCACGAGGTTGCGGGCGACGCGTGTCGCGGACGTCGTGGAGTCGGCGACGGGCAGCAGCACGGCGAACTCGTCACCGCCGAGGCGCGCGACCTCCGCGCCGCGCGGCAGCGCCGCTCTCAGCCTGTCCGCGATCTGCAACAGGAGCCGGTCCCCGGCGAGATGACCGAGCGTGTCGTTCACCGAACGGAACCGGTCGAGGTCGATCAGCAGCAGTGCGCTGCGCACCCCGATCCGCTCGGCGTCGTCGAGCGCGCTCCAGGTGCGCTCGAGCAGCCACTGCCGGTTCGGCAGTCCGGTGAGCGGGTCGCGCAGTTGTTCCTCGGCGCGGGCCCGCGCGATCCACAGCGTGGAGTCGAGCGCGATCAACGGGATCGCGAACAGCGGCAGCAGTACGGGAAGCGCGATGGCGACGACGCAGATCAGCGGCGCGATGCCGAGCAGCGCGACGGCGACCAGGCCCTGTCGCACGAGCGAGGTACGGGCGACGGTCGGCAGCCCGGAGTTCGGTGGCGCATGCACGTACCAGAGCAGGGTTCGGGTGACCAGCAGATACGCAAGCGCCGCGAGGGCCACCTCGGCCGCGGTGGACAGGCTCCAGCTCGCGGGCTTCCACGGCACCTCGACGGACGGTACGCGGCCGAACGCGGCGAGGACGAGGGCGCCCGCGCCGATGCCGATGATGTCGATCGCCCCGTGCAGCAGGCCCTGGCGCCAGGAGTGCCTGCGGGCGATGCCGACGAGGACGACGACGGTGAGGCTGACCATGCCCGCGGGCACCCAGCCGTACAGGAGCAGCACGGCGAGGGTGAGGGCCGCGCCGGATCCGGTGCCGCCCCACCAGCGGTCGCGGCCGAGCGCGACGAGGTGGCCGACGATGATCCCGGTCAGGATCGCGAGGCACCAGCCGACCGTGCCGGACGGGAAGAGCGCGTGGCCCTCCCGGAGCGACCAGGAGAACCCGCCGCCGAGCAGGACGGCGGCGAGCGCCACCACGACGCCGGGCAGCAGCGGCACGAGCGCGGCCCGCGAGGTCTCCCCCTGCGCCGCGGACTGATTGCGGGCGGGCGTCGCCACCCCGACCCGGCCGCCCGCGGGGACGGTCCCGGGAAGCGGGCCCGTGGCCCTGCCGGGGCCGGCGGCGCGGCGGGTCCCGTCGGCCCGGGCGCCTCCGACGACGGCGCCGGGCCGGCCGTCCACGGTGCGCCCGTGCACGGTCAGGCCCTCGCGCGCAAGGTCGCCGAGCGGACGAACCCCGGCCGCACGGCTGTTCGACACTTCTTCGCCGGGCCCGCGCCCGCCACTCGCGCCTTCGTCTGCCGGGCGGGCGCCCGAGGGGCGGGAGTCGGGTGCGCCGTCGGCCTGCGGACGCGCGCTGGTTCCGCGCTCGGCGGATATCCGCCCGCGGAGCGCGCCTTCGATCTTCGGGAGGCGGGCCGGCAGGCTGCGCCGGGGCTGCTCGTCGGTTCCTCGGGGCCGGGCAGGGGCGGGTTCCTCCGGGCCGGACGCTGTGTGGGTCTCCGCCGAACTGCCGCCGCCCGCAGGGTGATCCGTCACCCCGCGCTTCAGCAGCCCTTCGTGGCCCGCCACTTCGGTCCCGGGCGCGTCAGGGACCGGCGTTCCGTTCGTCCGGCCGGCGCCGAATCCGGCCGCGCGCCACCATTTGCGCCAGTTCACCACACCACCGCGCTCGCTCTCCCCGTGACCGCTGTCGCTGCCGCCGACTCCCCCGCCGCGGTCGGGGCGGAGTGCCGCTTCGCGCCGCGCACGTCGACGCGGGCGCAGGCGTGAGTCCGGGGCGGCGCTCTCGGTCGGTTCCATTCCCGTCCCTCTCACTGCCGGCGGTGCCTGCGTCCGCTGCCCGCTCTCCTCGCTTCCGGTGAGCGGGGATCCGCCCCATCCGCAGCAGGACTCGGCAGGCGCACACCTCAACAGTAGGCCGCAGAAGGCTTCCACGGGCACCAGACGGACGCGCCCGGGCACGGTTGCCCGAATGACCCCGGCGTTCCGTCTGCGTCTGGTATGCGCCGATCGAGTGACCCGCGACCGCTACTCGCCGGTCTCCTGCTCCGGGGGAAGCGCCACGTCGGCGGCGGCCTCCGGCCCCTGTTCCAGCAGGACGGCGAACCCGTCCTCGTCCAGAACCGGAACCTTGACCTGCATGGCCTTGTCGTACTTGGAGCCCGGGTTGTCGCCCACGACCACGAAGGACGTCTTCTTGGAAACGGAACCCGTGACCTTGGCGCCTCTGGTCTGCAGGGCCTCTTTCGCGCCATCCCGCGTGAAGTTCTGGAGCGTCCCGGTGACCACCACGGTGAGTCCTTCGAGGGGCCGCGGCCCCTCGTCCTCACCGGACCCTTCCTCCTCCATCCTCACACCGGCCTCACGCCACTTCCGCAGAATCTCCCGATGCCAGTCCTCGGCGAACCACTGCTTCACGGAGGCGGCGATGATCCCGCCCACGCCGTCCGTGGCGGCGAGTTCCTCCTCGGTGGCCTGGTCGATGCGGTCGATGGAGCGGAACTCGCGGGCGAGCGCCTCGGCGGCGACCGGGCCCACGTGCCGGATCGACAGTCCGTTGATGACCCGGGCCAGCGGGCGGCTCTTGGCCGCCTCGATGTGCTCCAGCATCGACACGGCGTTCTTGCGCGGCTCGCCCGCCTTGGTGGCGAAGATGTCCGCGATCTTCTCCTCGCCCGTCTTCGGATCGCGCTTGGGCAGTCCGCTGTCCTGGTCGAGGACGTACGCCTTGATGGGCAGGAGTTGGTCCATCGTGAGGTTGAACAGGTCGCCCTCGTCCGTGAGCGGCGGCTGCGCCGGCTCGAGCGGCCCAGTGAGCGCGGCGGCGGCGACGTACCCGAAGTTCTCGATGTCCAGGCTCTGGCGGCCGCCCAGGTAGAAGAGACGCTCGCGCAACTGGGCCGGGCACGTGCGGGCGTTGGGACACCGGAGGTCGATGTCGCCCTCCTTCATGGCCCGCAGCGGGGTGCCGCACTCGGGGCACTCGGCGGGCATCACGAACTCGGTCTCGCTGCCGTCCCGCAGGTCGGCGACCGGGCCGAGGATCTCGGGGATGACGTCACCGGCCTTGCGGATGACGACGGTGTCCCCGATGAACACGCCCTTCTTCTTGACGATCTCCTGGTTGTGCAGCGTCGCGAACTCGACCTCGGAGCCCGCCACCGTGACCGGCTCCACCTGCGCGTACGGCGTCACGCGGCCGGTGCGGCCCACGCCCACGCGGATGTTGATCAGCTTAGTGTTGACCTCTTCGGGCGGGAACTTCCAGGCGATGGCCCAGCGCGGGGCGCGCGCCGTGGAGCCGAGGCGGCCCTGGAGCCGGATCTCGTCGAGCTTGATGACCGCGCCGTCGATCTCGTGGTCCACGGAGTGGCGGTTCTCTCCGTAGTACGCGATGAACTTCCGTACGCCTTCGAGGTCTTCGACGACCTTGCTGTACTTGGTGGTCGGCAGGCCCCACTCGCGGAGCAGGTCGTACGCCTCGGAGAGACGGTCGATGTCGAAGCCCTCGCGGGCGCCGATGCCGTGCACGACCATGTGCAGCGGGCGCGTCGCGGTGACGCGCGGGTCCTTCTGGCGCAGCGAACCCGCCGCCGCGTTACGGGGGTTGGCGAAGGGCTTGTCGCCGGCCTCGACGAGCCGGGCGTTCAGCTCCTCGAACTTGTCCATGGGGAAGAAGACCTCGCCGCGGATCTCGACGAGCGCCGGGATGTTGTCGCCCTTCAGGCGGTTCGGGATCTCCGTGATCGTGCGGACGTTGGACGTGATGTCCTCGCCGACCCGGCCGTCCCCGCGCGTGGCCGCGCGCGTGAGCCGCCCGTGCTCGTACGTCAGGTTCACCGCGAGGCCGTCGATCTTCAGCTCGCACAGGAAGTGGTACCCGGGCGCGCCCACGTCCTTGGCGACGCGGTCGGCCCAGGCCGCCAACTCGGCGTCGTCGAAGGCGTTGTCGAGGGAGAGCATGCGCTCGCGGTGCTCGACGGAGGCGAACGTAGAGGACACAGCCTCGTACTGGCCCGCGACCTTCTGGGTCGGCGAGTCCGGAGTGCGGAGCTCGGGGTGCTTCTCCTCCAGCGCCTCGAGGGAGCGCAGGAGCTTGTCGAACTCGGCGTCGGAGACGACCGGAGCGTCGTTCACGTAGTAGCGGAAGCGGTGCTCCTCGATCTGCTCCGCCAGCTGGGCGTGCTCGTCCCGCACCTCGGCGGGTACCGTGCCCTCGCTCTGCAGTTCGTCAGCCACCGTCTCGTCCTCCCGTTCGCCTTCGTCCACGGTCACTCAGGGTTGTCCGCGAGTGATCTCGCCGCCCGGACGCAGTGGGCGAGCGCCGCGCGGGCGTACGCGGGCGAGGCACCCGCGAGTCCGCACGACGGCGTGAGCACCACCGAGTCCGCGAGCGAACCCGGATTCAGCCCCAGCCTGCGCCACAGCGTCCTGACACCCATGACGCTACCGGCAGGGTCTGACAATGGGCCGTCCACGCCGGGCACGACACCGGCGACGAGTCGCAGGCCGGCCTCGACGGACTCCCCGATCACGTCGTCGTCACGCTCGGTGAGCAGCGAGAAGTCGAAGGAGACCGCGTCCGCGCCGGCCCGGCGCAGGAGGGCGAACGGGACGTCGGGGGCGCAGGAGTGCACGAGGCGCGGCCCGTCCTCGATCACGGAGAAGACGTCCCGCAGCGCGCTCTCGACGAGCTGGCGGTCGACGGAGCGGTGCGTGCGGTACTCGCTGGCGGTCTTGACCTGGCCGCGCAGTACGGCGATGAGGGAGGGTTCGTCGAGCTGCAGCACCACGTGGGCGCCGGGCACCCGGCGGCGTACGTCGGCGAGGTGTTCGCGCAAGCCCTCGGCGAGGGACGCGGCGAGGTCGCGGCAGGCGCCGAGGTCGGAGAGGGCGGCCTCCCCGTTCCTCAGCTCCAGGGCGGCCGCGAGGGTCCACGGCCCGACGGCCTGGACCTTCAGCGGCCCCTCGTATCCCTGCGTGAACTCCTCGAGCGCGTCGAGGTCCTCGCCGAGCCAGGACCTGGCGCGCTTGGTGTCCCGGCCCGGCCGGTCGCCGATCCGCCAGCCGCTGGGCTCCACGCGCGCGTAGAGGTCGACCAGCATTCCTGCCGTACGGCCGATCATGTCGGCGCCGGGGCCGCGCGCGGGCAGCTCCGCGAGGAACGGCATGCCCTGCTCCGGGCCGTCGAAGCTGCCGGTCACGGTCTTGGCGGCCTCGCGGGCATCGCCACCGGGCATCGAACCGACGCCCGTGGCCGGCCCCCACCTGAAGTCGCTCTTTTCATCCACCCAGGAAGGGTACGTAACGCCGGCCACGGGGCGGGCGGCGCCGTCAGCGGCCGGGGCGCACCGTCAGGTCGTTGACCTCGGCGTCGCGCGGGAGGTCGAGCGCCATGAGGATCGTCGTGGCGATCGACTCGGGGTCGATCCAGCGCTCCGGGTCGTAGCTCTTGCCCTCCTGCTGGTGCACCTTGGCCTGCATGGCGCTCGCGGTGCGGCCCGGGTAGACGGACGTGACGCGCACGCCGTTGCCGTGCTCCTCCTCGCGCAGCGCGTCCGCGAGGCCCTTCAGGCCGTGCTTGGAGGCGCCGTACGCGGACCAGCCCGCGTGGGCGTTGAGGCCGGAGCCCGAGTTCACGAAGACCACGTGCCCCTGGGCGACGCGGAGTTGGGGCAGGAAGTGGCGGGTCAGCTCGGCCGGGGCGATGAGGTTGACGTTGAGCTGGTTGCGCCACGACTTCGGGGTGAGCTCCCCGACCTTGCCCAGGTCGACGACGCCGGCGATGTGCAGCAGCGAGTCGATCCGGTCGGGCAGCGTCTGGTGCGAGAAGGCCCAGGACAGCTTGTCCGGGTCCGCGAGGTCGCCGACGAGCGTCCTGGCGCCGGGGAACTCGGCGGCGAGTTCCTTGGCGCGGCCCGCGTCGCGCGCGTGGAGGAAGATTTCGTCCCCGCGCTCGTGGAGCCGGCGGGCGACGGCGGCGCCGATTCCTGAACCGGCGCCGGTGATCACATGTGTAGCCATGCCCGCCATGCTCGCACTACTCGACGCCGCGCGACTCCTCCAGGTAGGCCAGGGCGCCGACCGGCTCCTCGGCGAAGAACACGAGGTCAGTGAGGGGGATCGGGAGGAAGCCCTCGTCCTCCATGCGCCGGAACTGTTCCTTCAGGCCGTCGTAGAAGCCCGCGGAGTTGAGCAGCAC
Organism: Streptomyces fractus; assembly: GCF_049844455.1. Classification (NCBI taxonomy): domain Bacteria; kingdom Bacillati; phylum Actinomycetota; class Actinomycetes; order Kitasatosporales; family Streptomycetaceae; genus Streptomyces; species Streptomyces fractus. Next base: position 3,184,918 of record NZ_JBMYHI010000002.1, read on the forward strand.
GATCGGCTTGTCGGTCTTGCCGTGCTTCTTCAGCTCCAGGATCTCGGTGGCCTCGTCGAGCGTGCCGGTGCCGCCGACCATGACCACGATCGCGTCGGACTTCTCCAGGAGCAGCGCCTTGCGCTCCGCGAGGTCCTTGGCGATCACCATCTGGTCGGGCTCGGCGACGACGCGCGCCTTGGCCGCGAGAAAGTCCACGGACACCCCGGTGAGCCGCCCGCCGGCCTCCGCCACCCCGTCGGCGACGACCTTCATGAGCCCACTCTCCGAACCGCCCCACACGAGCGTGTGCCCGCCCTTGCCGAGCAGCTCGGCGAATTCGCGGGCGGGTCGGGTGTAGCGCTCGTCGAGGTCGGCGGCGGAAAGAAAGACACAGATGTTCATGCCACCTACCGTACGGCTCGCCACGGACACCACCGCCCCACGGTCACCGCCCCCCGAGCGGCACGCGTCGCGCGATCACCTTGCGGCGGGCAATGCGCCATCCGCCCTCGCCGCGCACCACGGTGTCCTCGTAGGTGGCGCTGCCGACGGTGCCGTCCGCGCTGATGCCGATGCCCTTGGACAGGGCGTGCACGCGGTCCGCGGAGACCTCGGTCAGGACGACGTTCGTGACGTGGTGAGCGACCGGATTGCCCGCGCCCAGGGCGAGCGCGGCGCCCTTGATGGCGTCCGGGCCGAGGAGCGGCGGCTGCCCGAGGTCAGAGATGTCGTACACGACGTCCGGGGTGAAGAGCTCGTCGAGCCGGTCCAGCTGTCCGGAGTCGATCAAGTGGCCGTGCAGGGAGAGCAGTTCGGTGATGGCGGTCCGGTCGGCGGGGTCGAGTGCCATGGCGGTCCTCTCGTAGGGCTTGATCCTTCCAAAGGTGCGGGTGCGTCGGGAAGAAGTCGTCCGTTGTGGGCGCTGACACAGGTATGACTCAAGGACACACGATCACCGTCGAGCAGGGCTCGCAGCGCGTGCGGGTCGTTCATGAAGGGCGGGTGCTCGCCGAGAGTGCGCGTCCGCTGGTGCTGAAGGAGACCGGTTGTCCGGTGCGGTACTACCTCCCGCCGGACGACGTACGGACCGAATTGCTTACGCCCTCGAACACGACTACGCACTGTCCCTTCAAGGGCGACGCCTCCTACTGGTCGCTGCCCGACGCGCAGGACCTGGTGTGGGCGTATCCGGAGCCGAAGGCCGAGGTGGCCGCCATCAAGGACCACCTGTGCTTCTACGAGACGCAGGTCGACGCCGCGTAGCCACGCGCGCGTGGTCGAATGAGGAGGTACGGCAGGGCAAGACGGAGGGTGAGGCGGGCATGGCTCACGGAGACGGGCAGCAGAACGTTCCGACGGGAGGGTTCGGCGGTCCCCCGCCGCCGTTCGCTCCGGCACCACCGCCCCACCCGCCCGCGGCCCCGCCGCAGTTCGCGCCCGCGCCGCCGCCCGGTCCCCCGGTCGCGGCCGGTCCCGAGTTCATCGCGGCCGACCAGTACAACGGCCTGGTCGTCGACGTCGACGGCGTGCACTTCGAGCAGGGGCCGCACGCCATCGACCTGCCGTGGGCGCACGTGCGCACGGTGAACTTCCAGCCGCTGCCGGAGGGGCTCTCCGTGACCGCGGTGATGTCGGACAGCGCGGTCTACGAGTGCCGCGTCCGGGCCCGCCGCAAGTCCCAGGCCACGCAGTGGCACACGGAACTGGCGGCGGTGCTGCACCACTACCTTCAGGGGCGCTGACGCTCAGGCGACCGCCGCGACCCGCTCCGTCGTGGCGATCGTCGCCGAGCCCACCACGCGCGTGCCGTCGTACAGGACGATCGCCTGGCCGGGGGCGACGCCGCGGACGGCCTCCGTGAAGCTCACCCGCAGCTCGTCGTCCACCAGCTCCGCCGACACCTCGGTCTCGCCGCCGTGCGCGCGCAGTTGCGCGGTGTACGTGCCGGGGGCGGTGGGGGCGGCGCCGCACCAGCGGGGCTTGATGGCGGTGAGGGCCGTGACGTCGAGGGCCTCCGCCGGGCCCACCGTCACCGTGTTGTCGACCGGGGAGATGTCGAGGACGTAGCGCGGCTTGCCGTCGGGCGCCGGCCTGCCGATGCGCAGGCCCTTGCGCTGGCCGATCGTGTAACCGAAGGCGCCTTCGTGGGTGCCGAGCTTGGCGCCCGACTCGTCGACGATGTCGCCCTCCGCCTTGCCGAGGCGGTTCGCGAGGAAGCCCTGGGTGTCGCCGTCGGCGATGAAGCAGATGTCGTGGGAGTCGGGCTTCTTGGCGACCGCCAGATCGCGGCGCTCGGCCTCCGCGCGGATCTCTTCCTTGGTCGTCTCCGTGTCCCCCAGGGGGAACATCGCGTGGGCGAGCTGACGGTCGTCCAGGACGCCGAGGACGTAGCTCTGGTCCTTGGCCATGTCGGCGGCGCGGTGCAGCTCGCGGTCGCCGTTCTCGTTGACGATCACCTGCGCGTAGTGGCCCGTGCAGACCGCGTCGAAGCCGAGGGCGAGGGCCTTGTCGAGGAGCGCGGCGAACTTGATCTTCTCGTTGCAGCGCAGGCACGGGTTCGGCGTGCGCCCCGCCTCGTACTCGGCGACGAAGTCCTCCACCACGTCCTCACGGAAGCGGTCGGCGAGGTCCCAGACGTAGAACGGGATCCCGATGACGTCGGCCGCGCGGCGCGCGTCGCGGGAGTCCTCGATGGTGCAGCAGCCGCGGGCACCCGTGCGGAACGATTGTGGGTTCGCCGAGAGCGCGAGATGCACGCCGGTCACGTCGTGGCCCGCTTCGGCGGCGCGGGCCGCGGCGACCGCGGAATCCACGCCGCCGGACATGGCGGCCAGGACACGGAGGGGGCGGGCCGTCTTCTCGGTCTCGGCCTTTTCGGGGCCCGCGGGGCGCTGCGGAGTCTGGGAAGTCATAGCACTAACAGGGTACGGGCCCGCGGGAACCGAATCCCCCGGATATGCGTTGTGGATCTCGTACGGGCAGTACGGGACGGGGGCGTCACGTGGGGAAGCAAGGATCGGGGAAGGCCCGGGACGGGGATCGCGGAATCAGTCGGCGGACCCTGATCATCGGCGGGGCCGCTTCGGCCGTGGGCGTCGGGCTGCTCGCGCGCGGTGACCTCTCCCGCATGTGGTGGCAGATGCCGGGGGTCGACAAGCCGCGCGAGGCCGGCGCGGTGGACTTCAAGGGCGCGGAGTGGGTGGCCGCGGCGTCGGCGAACTGGCGGCGGGCGGACCGTCCCGCCGACTACACCATCGACCGGGTCATCATTCACGTCACCCAGGGCAGTTACCAGGGCACCCTGAAGGTCTTCAAGGACCCGTGGCACGGGGCGGCCGCGCACTACGTGGTCCGCCAGGACGGGCACATCGCGCAAATGATCCGGGAGTTGGACGTCGCGTTCCACGCCGGGAACCGGGAGTACAACGAGCGCAGTGTCGGCATCGAGCACGAGGGCTTCGTGGACCGGCCGGAGGACTTCACGGACGCGATGTACGAGGCGTCGGCGCGGCTCACCGCCCGGATATGCAGGCGCTACGACATGCCGGTCGACCGGAAGCACATCATCGGGCACGTCGAGGTGCCGGGCACCGACCACACCGACCCGGGGCCGAACTGGGACTGGGACCGGTACATACGCCTGGTGAAGGCGGCGTACGAGCGGGACGGCTCGGCGAAGGCGTGAGGGTGGTCGCGGCGGCCAGGGCCCCGCGAGCCCAGATCACAACCCCAGACAGGCCCTAGGTCAGCCCCGCCGAGCGTGCCCGCTCCACTACGGGGCCGATCGCCGTCGCCACCGCTTCCACATCGGCCTTCGTGGTGGTGTGGCCGAGGGAGAAGCGGAGTGTGCCGCGCGCCAGGTCCGGGTCCGTGCCGGTCGCGAGGAGGACGTGGCTGGGCTGGGCCACGCCCGCGGTGCAGGCCGAGCCCGTGGAGCACTCGATGCCCTGGGCGTCCAGGAGGAGGAGGAGCGAGTCGCCCTCGCAGCCGGGGAAGGTGAAGTGGGCGTTGGCGGGCAGCCGGCCGCCGGGCGCCGGGTCGCCGCCGAGGATCGCCTCAGGGGCGGCCGACTGGACCGCCGTGACCAGGGCGTCCCTGAGCGCGCCGATCTCGCGGGCGAACCACTCGCGCTGCTCGGTCGCGATCCGGCCGGCCGTGGCGAAGGACGCGATGGCCGGGACGTCGAGCGTGCCGGAGCGGACGTGCCGCTCCTGCCCGCCGCCGTGCAGCACGGGGACCGGGGTGTACTCACGACCGAGAAGGAGGGCGCCGATGCCGTAGGGACCGCCGACCTTGTGGCCCGACACGGTCATCGCGGCGAGCCCGGAGGCGGCGAAGTCGACCGGGATCTGCCCGTAGGCCTGCACCGCGTCGGCGTGCAGCGGGATGTCGAACTCCCCTGCCACGTCGGCCAGTTCACGCACCGGCTGGATCGTGCCGATCTCGTTGTTGGCCCACATGACCGTGACGAGCGCCAGGTCGTCCGGGTTCCGCTCGATCGCCTCGCGCAGCGCTTCGGCGTGCACCCGGCCGTACGCGTCGACCGGCAGGTACTCCACGGTCGCGCCCTCGTGCTCGGCGAGCCAGTGCACGGCGTCGAGCACGGCATGGTGCTCGACGGGGCTGGAGAGGACCCGGGTGCGGGCCGGGTCATTGGCACGGCGCGCCCAGTACAGGCCCTTGACGGCGAGGTTGTCGGCCTCGGTGCCACCGGAGGTGAACACGACCTCGCTGGGTCGGGCGCCGAGCGACTCGGCGAGGGTCTCGCGGGACTCCTCGACGGTACGGCGGGCCCGGCGCCCCGCGGCATGCAGGGACGAGGCGTTGCCGGTGACGGCGAGCTGGGCGGTCATCACCTCGACGGCCTCCGGGAGCATCGGAGTGGTCGCGGCGTGGTCGAGGTAAGCCATGGTGGGCTCGATTCTACGAGCCCCCGCGCGCGCTTCCGACGGTCAGCCCGTAATGCTCCAGGACATCGTGCCGTCGGCGGCGATCAGGGCGCCGAGTACGACGAGGTCGGCGATGCCGAGACCGAGGCCGAGGAAGGCGCGGCCGCGCCGCTCGGTGCCGCGCCACAGGGCGATCGACGCGAGGACGATCGAGATGGGCCCCAGGAAGACGTTCATGACGAGCAGCCCGACGAGGCCGAGGACGAACGAGGCGACGGCCATGCCGTCGGTGTCCCGCCGGCCGACGGGGCGGGCCTCGGTCTTGCCCTGTGTCCGGACCTCGGCCTTGTCGTCGGTTCGGGTCTTGGTGTCCGGTTCTGCGGTGAGTTGCACGGTGATACCCCCTGAGAGCGTGAACTGCTGACGGTTCAGTGCTGGTGCCTGCGGCGCGCGTGGCGCTCGCGGACCGCGAAGACGGCCAGCCAGACGCCGATGACGGCGGCCGCGACGAGCGTGATGGGCAGCGGGGCGTGGGCCACGGTGCCGAGCGCGAAGCCCAGCAGCAGGAGGGCCGCTACGAGGAACAGCATGGAAGCCTCTCGAAAAGTTGGGTTACAACTGTTCACTGACTACCGAGTCTAGCTCGCCTCCCGACTTCCCGATTACAGAGAACAGTTGTTAACTGGATGACATGAGTCACATCCTCGGCGCCCGCCAGGCGCAGAAACAGAAGACCCGGCAGGCGCTACTGGAGGCAGCACTGGAGCTGCTGGAGGACCAGAGCCTCAGCAGCCTCGGACTGCGCGAGGTGACGCGCGCCGTGGGCGTGACCCCGACCGCGTTCTACCGGCACTTCGAGAGCACGGCCGACCTCGGCGTCGCCCTGGTCGAAGAGGCGCTCGGCAGCCTGCACGCGGTGATACGCGACGCGCTGACGGCGACCTGGGACAGCGAAGAGCGCATCACCCGCACCGTCGAGCTGATCGCCCGTCATGTGCACGCGTATCCCGCGCACGTCCGCTTCATCGCGCGCGAGCGGCACGGCGGGGTGCAGCGGGTGCGCGAGGCGATCGGCGAGCAGTTGGCGCAGTTCGCCGACGAGGTGCGGGAGGCGCTCCAGCACGACCCCGACGCGGCGGGCTGGAGTCAGGACGATCTGAGGATGCTGGCGGATCTGTACGTCGATCACATGCTGATGACGGCATCAGTGCTGCTCACGACGCCCACCGAGGAGTTCGAGCGGGTCGCGGACCGGGCCGAGCGGCAGCTGCGCCTGGTGACCATCGGCCGAAAACACTGGCTCGACATGTCATGAGCAACTAGCGTTACGGTCATGACAGCAGCCGACTGGAACCTCGACCGAAGCTTCTCCAGCTCGTCCGGCGAGATCCGCTGGACGTCATTGGGGCCGGCCGACGCGCCGCCCGTCGTCCTCGTCCACGGCACGCCCTTCTCGTCGTACGTCTGGCGGGAACCGGCCCGCGCCCTCGCGCGCCAACACCGCGTCCACGTATGGGACCTGCCCGGCTACGGCGTCTCCGAGACGGGCCCCGGCCAGGACCTCTCGCTCGACGCCCAGGCCCGCGTCCTGACCGAACTCCTAGACCACTGGGGCCTCACCGGCGGCAGTCCTGAGCAGCTGCCGACCGTCGTGGGCCACGACTTCGGCGGATGCGTCGCGCTGCGCGCACACCTGGTGCACGGCGCCGCGTACGCGCGCCTCGCCCTGGTCGACCCGGTGGCCGTCCGGCCGTGGGGCTCCCCCACGTACCGGCTGCTCGGCACGCACTCCGACGTGTTCCGGCAGCTGCCGCCGGATCTCCACGAGGCGCTCGTGCACCGCTACATCGCCTCCGGCAGCCACCGCGGACTGCACCCCGAGACGCACGCGCGCGTGGTCGCGCCCTGGCTGACCGAGGCCGGGAAGGACTCCTTCTACCGGCAGATCGCGCAGAACCCCCCGCACGACGGCACCGACGACATCCAGGACCGCTACGGGGAGTTGGACCTGCCCGTGCTCGTCTGCTGGGGCGCCGAGGACACCTGGATCCCGGTCGCGCGGGCGCACGAGCTGGCCAAGCTGATCCCCGGCGCCGAGCTGCGGATCATCGAGGGCGCCGGGCATCTCGTCCAGGAGGACGCGCCCGCGGAACTCGCCGCCGTACTGGGCGAGTTCCTGCGTCCGTAGGAGATTCAGCCGAGCCGTACGCGCGCGAGTTGGCGCGACTGGGCCACCAGGCGGTCCCGCGAGTCCCAGACCTCGGCGTCCTCCTCCAGGAAGCCGCCGGCCAGGTTCCGCGTCGTGATCGACACGCGGACGGGGCCGGGGGCCGGGCGGCAGCGCACGTGGACGGTCAGTTCGACCGTCGGCACCCAGCCCTTGAGGCCCATCTCGAAGGCGGTCGGCGGCAGCGCGTCCACCGCGAGCAGCAGCGACAGCGGGTCCATGTCGCGGCCATCGGCGAGGCCGAACCAGGCGCGCATCTCGCCCTTGCCGGACGGCGCGCCGAGCGCCCAGCCCAGCGTGGCCGGGTCGAGCTTCAGGTGCAGCCGGTCGGAGATCGCGGAGCTGCCGGGCACGGGCGGCGCGCCATCGGGGGCGTCGCCCGCGCCGAAGCACTGGTCGGCGGAGGGCATGACGGGCGCCTCGGCGCTCGTGCGCACGTCGTCGGGGAGCGTGTCCAGGTCGCCGTAGGAGGCGATGACCCGGATCCGCTCGACCTCGCCGCCGTCCTCCGCGAACTGGAAGAGGGAGGCCTGTCCTGTGGAGAGGGTGCGGCCGGTGCGGGCCACGTCGGTCCTGATCACGGCGGGGCCCGGCGCGGACGCGGTCAGGTAGTGCGCCGAGATCGTGAACGGGTCGTCGTGCGGCAAGGCGTCCGCGAGGGCGCGGCCGAGCACGGCGAGGAGGTAGCCGCCGTTGAGGGCGTTGATGATCGTCCAGCCCGCGGAGAGGTCGATGTCGTAGACACCGGGCTCGCCCGGGCGCCGCGTGACGGCGGTGTCGCGGTCGAACTCGCTGTCACCGATGGTCGCCGGACGGCTCTGCGTGGATACTGCGTCTCCCATACACGGAAACGTACAACAGGAAATTACTAAGCGGTAGCTTTCACCGCTCCCCGGCCCGCTCCCTGTCCGCTCCCCAGCCCCCGGCTACGGCGTCTCCTCCGTCACTTCCACCCCGGCCGACCTGCGGTTCCACGCGCGCGGCGCCCGCCAGTGGAAGCGCATCGCGAGCAGCCGCAGGATGAAGGCGGTGAGGACGGCGAGGCTGCTGGTGTAGCCGTTCAGGGCGTCGAGGCGGATGCACAGGACGACGACCCCGGCGCCGACCATGGCGGGCACCGCGTAGAGGTCGCGGTCCCAGCGCACGAGGGACGGCACCTCGTTGGCGATGATGTCGCGCGTCACGCCGCCGCCGACCGCGGTGGCGAGGCCGAGCGCGGCGGAGGCGGTGAGCCCGAGCCCGTAGTCGTACGCCTTCGTCGTGCCCGTGACGCAGAACAGGCCGAGGCCCGCCGCGTCGAAGACGTTCACCGCGACCTGGGTGCGCTCGACCTCCGGGTGCAGGAAGAAGACGAGCGCGGCGGCGACCAGCGGCGTGACGAAATAGCCGAGGTCGGTGAACGCGGCCGGTGGCACGGCGCCGATGACCAGGTCGCGGAAGACCCCTCCGCCCAGCGCGGTGACCTCCGCGAGCGCGGCGATCCCGAAGACGTCCCAGTTCTTGCGGACGGCCATCAGGGCACCGGAGATCGCGAAGACGAAGATCCCGATGAGGTCGAGCCAATGCTGGACGGAGGGGGTGAACAGTTCCTGGATCACGCGACATTCTTACCTGCCGCGGCCGCGGGGTCCTTACAGGCTGGGCTTGCCCGTCGTGAACAGCCATGTGTCGAAGAGGTCGTCGAGCTGCTGGCCCGAGACGCGCTCGGCGAGGGCGATGAAGTCGGACGTATCGGCGTTGCCGTAGCGGTGCATCTTCGTCCAGGCGGGGAGCAGCTTGAAGAACGCCTTGTCGCCGATGCGCTCGCGCAGCATCTGGAGCGTCATCGCGCCGCGCTGGTAGACGGCGGAGGCGAACATCGTGTCGCGCTGCGGGTCGCCGACCTTCGTCTGCCAGAACGAGGAGGTCGCCGGGCGGGAGTTGTAGCCGGCGAGGAAGGAGTCATGGGCGGAGGCGCCGCCCTTGTGCTCGGTCCACAGCCACTGGGCGTACGTGGCGAAGCCCTCGTTGAGCCAGATGTTCTTCCACTGCTCGACGGAGACGGAGTCGCCGAACCACTGGTGGGCCAGCTCGTGCACGATGGTCGACTCGGAGCGGACGGCGGAGTAGCTGGGCTTGGTCTGCGTCTCCAGGGAGAAGCCGGCCTGCGGCATGTCGTCGACGACCGCGCCCGTCTCCTCGAAGGGGTAGGGGCCGAAGACCTGCGACCAGTAATCGGTGGCCTCGGCGGTCACCGCGTACACGTCGACGTTGTTGCTGTTGGCCAGGACCGGGTCGATGGCCACGTAGATGGGGGTGCCGGCGGGCGTCTTGCCGGTCTTCACGTCGAACTTGCCGATGCTGGCGGTCGCCAGATACGAGGCCATCGGCTTCGACTCGCGCCAGTGGTTGACGGTCTGCTTGCCCTTGTCGGTGTCGTACGTGTCGACGAGGCGGCCGTTCGAGACGCCGGTCAGACCCTTCGGGGCCTTGATACGGATGTCGTACGTGGCCTTGTCGGACGGGTGGTCGCTGGACGGGAACCAGGTCGAGGCGGCGTTCGGCTCGCACGCGACGAAGACGCCGTCCGCAGTCTTCATCCAGCCGTAGTCGGAGCCGAAGACGATGGGACCGCTGAGGGGTTCGGGGACGCCGCCGTAGGTGACGGTCGCGGTGAAGGTCTTGCCCTTGTGGAGCGAGGCGGACGGCGTGATGCGCAGTTCGTCCCCGCTGCGGGTGAACTCGGCGCGTCTGCCGTTCACTTCGACCTTGGTGACGGTCAGCTTCTGCAGGTCGAGGTCGAAGGCGGAGAGGTTCTGGGTGGCGCGCGCGGTGAGGGTCGTGCGGCCGTCGAGGCGGTCGGTGTCGGGGTTGTACGCGACGTCGAGGGCGTAGTGGTCGGCGTCGAAACCGCCGTTGCCGAGCTGCGGGAAGTACGGGTCGCCGATGCCGTCGGAGCCGGGGGTGGGGGCGGGTGCGGCGGCTATCAGACAGAAGGAGGAGGCGGCGGCTACGGTGAGCGCGGCCAGGCGTGCCGAACGGGAGAGTGCCATGGGCGTCCCTTCGAGCGGGTTCCGGTGTAACGGACAGCGGAACTCTGCCGGTCGGCGCTGTGCGTGTACATGACCCTTTTGGGCCATGTACACGCCACTAGGCGGGAGTTCCGCCCCGGCCCCCGTACCTCAGTCGCCGGCTGGGCTCGAAGTGTCGTCCTCCGCGGACTCCACCGATTCCGGGACCGTGATCACGTCGATCGCTTCCTTCGCCACCTGGAGGAGGGTGGAGTCCTCCGGGGCCTGGTCCGGGGCGTTCTCCGGGTGGTGGCAGGCGACCTGGTGGGCCGTGGCGAGCGGGATCAGCGGGGGCTCCGTCGTCTTGCAGAGCTCCGTCGCCTTCCAGCAGCGCGTGTGGAAGCGGCACCCCGTGGGCGGGTCGATCGGCGACGGGACGTCGCCGCGCAGCAGGATGCGGTCGCTCTTGGCGCCCCGGCGCTTCGGGTCGGGGACCGGCACGGCCGAGAGCAGCGCCTTCGTGTACGGGTGCATCGGCGTCGCGTACAGATCGTCGCGGTCGGCCAACTCGACGATCTTTCCGAGGTACATGACCGCGATCCGGTCCGAGACGTGCCGGATGACCGAGAGGTCGTGCGCGATGATCACGTAGGTGAGGCCGAGCTCGTCCTGGAGGTCGTCCAGCAGGTTCACCACCTGGGCCTGGATCGAGACGTCGAGCGCCGACACCGGCTCGTCCGCGACCACGAGCTTCGGCCGCAGGGCCAACGCCCGCGCGATGCCGATGCGTTGACGCTGCCCGCCGGAGAACTCGTGCGGGTAGCGGTTGTAGTGCTCGGGGTTGAGGCCGACCTTCTCCAGGAGTTCCTGCACCGTCTTGCGCACGCCGCCTTCGGGCTTGACGCCCTGCAGCCGGAACGGGGCGCCGACGATCGCGCCGATGTTGTGGCGCGGGTTCAGCGACGAGTACGGGTCCTGGAAGATCATCTGGACATCGCGGCGCAGCGGACGCATGCCGCCGGTGCTCAGGTGCGTGATGTCCTGGCCCTCGAACTCGACGCGGCCGCCCGTGGGTTCGAGCAGGCGGGTGATCAGGCGGCCCATGGTCGACTTGCCGCAGCCGGACTCCCCGACGACGCCGAGCGTCTCTCCGGCGCGGACGTCGAAGGAGAGCCCGTCGACCGCCTGCACCGCGGCGACCTGCCGCTTGAGCAGTCCCTTGCGGATGGGGAAGTGCTTGACCAGGCCGTCCACCTTGAGCAGCGGCTCGCCGGCCGCGGCGTCCGGGGAGGTCGTCGCCTGCTGAGGGATCGAGGGGGGCGAAGGGGTCGTCATCTGGGCTTCAGGTCCTTTGGCGTCCGATCCTTGGTCATCCGTCACAGCTTCGGCGCAATCTCTTCGATCCAGATCCGCTCGCGCTCCTCGCCCGACATGTGGCAGGCGGAGAAGTGTCCGGAGCCGAGCTCGCGCAGTTCGGGGCGCTCGGTGCGGGTGATGTTGTCCTTGGGTACGTCCGCGTACGGGCAGCGCGGGTTGAAGGCGCAGCCGCTCGGCAGGTTGATGAGGCTGGGCGGCGAGCCCTTGACCGGGGTGAGCCGCTCGGTCTGCTCCCGGTCGATGCGCGGCATCGAGCCCAGCAGGCCCCAGGTGTACGGGTGTTGGGGCGTGGTGAAGACCTGCTCGGCGGTGCCCCGCTCGACGCAGCGGCCGCCGTACATCACGAGGAGTTCGTCGGCCATCTCCGCGACGACCCCGAGGTCGTGCGTGATCATGATGACGGCGGAGCCGAACTCCTTCTGCAGATCGCGGATCAGGTCGAGGATCTGCGCCTGCACCGTCACGTCGAGCGCGGTGGTCGGCTCGTCGGCGATGAGCAGTTCGGGGTTGTTGACGAGGGCCATCGCGATCATCGCGCGCTGGCGCATGCCGCCGGAGAACTCGTGCGGGTAGGAGTCGACCCGCTTGTCCGGCTGGGGAATGCCGACCCGGTCGAGCATCTCGACGGCCCGCTTGCGCGCCACCTTCTTGTCGACTTTGTGGTGGACCCGGTAGGCCTCCACGATCTGCTTGCCGATCGTGTAGTACGGGTGCAGCGAGGACAGCGGATCCTGGAAGATCATCGCCATGTCGCGGCCGCGCAGCCTGCGCACGGTGCCCTGGTCGCCGGAGAGCAGCTCGGTGCCGTCCAGCCAGATCTCGCCCTCGATCCGCGCCTTGCGCCGGCCGTACTGGCCGGTGGTGTGCAGGCCCATGATGCCGAGGGAGGTGACGGACTTGCCGGATCCCGACTCGCCGACGATGCCGAGGGTGCGGCCCTTCTCCAGCGTGAAGGAGAGTCCGTCGACGGACTTGACCACGCCGTCGTCGGTCGGGAAGTGCACCTTGAGGTCACGGACCTCGAGGAAGGAGCTGGGGGTGCCGGAGGCGGTGACGGGTTCACCGACCGCCGCTCCGGTCTTGTTCAGTTCGGTCATCCCAGCCTCACTCGCGGGTCGATGACGGCGTACAAGAGGTCCACGACGAGGTTGGCGACGGCGATCGCGAGGGCCGCGATGAGCGTCACGCCGAGGATCACGGGCAGGTCCTTGTTGCTGATGGCCTGGACCGCCGCGAGGCCGAGCCCCGGCAGGTTGAACGTGGACTCGGTGAGCACGGCGCCGCCCATCAGCACGCCGAGGTCGAGTCCGAAGACGGTGAGGATCGGGGTCATCGCGGACCGCAGGGCGTGTCTGGTGATGACGGCCTGTTCGCCGAGGCCCTTGGAGCGCGCGGTGCGGATGTAGTCCTCGCCGAGGATCTCCAGCATGGTGGCGCGGGTGAGCCTGGCGTACATCGCGGCGTTGAGGAAGGCGAGCACGATCCACGGCAGGATCAGCGTCTCGATCCACGTACCGATCGAGTCGTCGGTGGAGAGCGAGTCGGCGATGTGCACCCAGCCGAGGCTGTGCACGAAGATCCCCATGGCGACCATGCCGGTGAAGAAGACCGGCAGGGAGACGCCGCCGAGGGCGATGGTCATGGCGGAGCGGTCCCAGATCGAGCCGCGCTTGAGGGCGGAGACGACACCGGTGGCGACGCCGCCGATGAGCCACAGCACACAGGCGCCGAGGGCGAGCGCGCCGGTGACCGGGAGCGCGTCCTTCAGGGTGTTCCAGACGGGTTCCTCCGTACGGAAGGAGTACCCGAAGCAGGGCGCCGCGCAATGGGTCACGTCATTGCCATTGGCGTAGTCGCGCCCCATCGGGATGCCCTTGACGAAGTCCCAGAACTGGACGAGCAGGGGGTCGTTGAGCCCCAGCTTGATCCGGATTCCCGCGAGCTGCTCGGCGCCGGACGACTTGCCGGCGAAGAGCACGGCGATGTCCTGACCCGCCCATTTGGGCAGCATGAAGAAGATGGTGAAGGTCGCGAACAGAACGACGAGCACCATGATGACTACGGCGAACAGGCGCCGGATGAGATAAGCAAGCACTGTGCGCGGCCGGGGCGATTCCCGTGCGCTCCTTGTGGGAGTCCACGGTCACCGCCCGGGGCCATCACCTGCCCTTCGGACTGGCGGGTTTCGGCGGCTGGGGCGAACCGGACGGCGGATCGACTCCGCCGTCCGGCAAGGGGTGTTACTTGACGACGCCCAGGGAGGCGTAGTCGTAGCGACCGCTGTAGGCGTCGGCCATCATGGCGTTCGTCAGGCGCGGGCCACGCCACGTGATGTTGTTCTCGTAGATGAACGGCATCCAGTCGGCCTGGTCGAGGATCCGCTTGTCGAGCGACTTGTAGATCTCGCCGGCCTTGTCCGTGTCGGTCTCGGCGATCGCCTTGTCGAACAGCGAGTCGATCTTCGGGTCGTTGATCTCGGACTCGTTGTAGTTACCGGTCTGCGAGAGGAAGCGGCTGTCCCACAGCGGCTGGCCGAAGCCCTGGCCGGACGGGAAGTCCGGGCCCCAACCGCTCATGATCATGCCGTAGCCGCGCGACTTGACGACCTTCGGGGAACCGGTGACGGAGGCGGACTCGGCTCCGTCGAAGGAGTCCACCTCGACCTTGATGCCGACCTTGGCGAGCTGCTCCTGCAGCGCCTCGGCGGTGTCGACCTCGCCCGGGTTGTTGGTACGGGCGGTGATCTTCGTGGAGAAGCCGGTCGGCTTGCCGCACTCCTTCAGCTCGGACTTGGCCTTGGCCTCGTCCGGCTTGCCCTTGCGGGCGAGGATGCCGTACGGGTCGTAATCGCTGTGACCCTTGATGGACTTCGGCAGGGTCGAGTTGGCGATGTCACCGCCGGCCAGCTTGCCGCCGCGGGTCTGCTGCAGGCCCGCGAAGTCGGTCGCGTAGAACACGGCCTTGCGGCAGTGGACGTTGTCGAACGGCTTGGCCTTGTGCACCAGGGCGACGTAGCGGACGAAGGACGTCCGCATGTTGTCGACGCTGTCCTTGTGGTCCTCGACGGCGGAGACGCGACCCGACTGGGTCATGCCCGTGCCGTTCATGTCGACGTCGTAGTCGCCTTCCATCAGGCGCTTGTCGTTCTCCTCCAGGTTGGCGGAGATCGTCACGTCGATCTTGTCGGGAAGCGCGGCACGGATCGGGTCCGAGGCCTTCTTCCACTTGTCGTTGCGCACCAGGACGATCTTCTTGTTGGCCTTGTACGACTGGAACTTGTACGGGCCGGCGGAGAACGGGTGCGAGGTGTACTTGGCCTTCGTGTCCTTCGCCATCTTGACCGGCGAGCCGGTCGGCATGGCGAGGAACTGCTCGAAGTCACCGTTCGGCTTCGGCAGCTTGAAGACGATGGTCTGGTCGTCCGGCGTCTGGATCGACTTCAGGCCGAGCTTGTCCTTGGACTTGTCCTTGTAGGGGCCCTTGTACTCGCCCTTGGGGTCCAGGTTCTTCTTCAGGTACTGCGGGCCACCGGTGATGGTGTCCGTCGCCCAGCTGCGCTCGATGCCGTACTTGATGTCCTTGGAGGTGATCGGCGAGCCGTCCTCCCAGGTGATCCCGTCCCGCAGGTGGTACGTGTACGTCTTGCCGCCGTCGGTGATGTCGGCCTTGGACTTGGCCAGGTCACCGACGAGCTCGGTGGAGGCCGCCCCCGGCTTGGGCGCGTAGGTCACCAGTTGGCGCGTGTAGAACCGCATGAAGTCCCACGACATGCCGTAGTAGGCGCGCTGCGGGTCGGCGGAGTCGAGGTCCTGCTTGCCGACCATGCGCAGCGTGCCTCCCTTCTTCGTCGAAGGGTTGGCGATCTTGTTGTACGCGGCGTCGTAACCGGCGCCCTTCGACGAGTCCTTGGAGTCGTTGCCGTCTCCGCCACCGCACGCCGTGGTCGACACCAGAGCCGCGACCACGAGGGCGGCACCGGCTGCGAGCCGTCGTTTCGAGGAACCTGTGGGCATTTTCTCGTAACCTCCGAGATCGCGGTCCCGGACACCTGCCGGAGAACCATGGAGTCAAGCCACCTGACGGTGCTGCAGGGGCAGTTCTGTGAAAGCCAGTTGGACTTGTACGGCGTTACCGGGTGCCCTTCGGGTCGAGGGCGTCGCGCAGCCCGTCGCCGAAGAGGTTGAACGCGAGAACGGTGATGAAGATCGTGACACCCGGGATGACCATGAACATCGGGTCGTGCTCGTACGTCTCCAGGGCGTCGCGGAGCATGCCGCCCCAGGAGGCCGTGGGCGGCCGGACACCCGCGCCGAGGAAGCTGAGCGCCGCCTCGGTGAGGATGTTGGTCGGGATCATGAGCGTCATGTAGACGACGATCGGCGCGACCAGGTTCGGCAGCAGTTCGCGGAACAGGATGTGCCGCGAGCCACCGCCCAACGACCGTGCCGCCTCGACGTATTCACGCTCCCGCAGGGAGAGCGTCTGTCCTCGGACGATACGGCCGATGTACGGCCATCCGAAGAATCCGATGACGAGTACCAGTACGGCGATGCGCACCCCGCTGCCGGTCAGGCCGAGCAGGTCGTCCGGGAGCACCGAGACCAGGGAGATGATGAAGAGCAGCTGCGGGAACGAGAGCAGCACGTCCATCACGCGGCTGATCACCGCGTCGATCCAGCCGCCGAAGTAGCCGGCGATGATGCCGAACAGGGTGCCGAGCGCGACGGCGACGATCGCCGCGAGGAACGCGACGAGCAGCGAGATCCGGGCGCCGTAGAGGATGCGGCTGAAGATGTCGCGGCCCTTGTTCGGTTCGAGGCCGAACAGGAAGTCGCTGCTCACGCCGCCGAGCGCGCCCTGGGGCAGGTTCGTCAGCGGGTCGAGCTTGTCCTGGTGGAACTCGTTCGGCGGGTGGCCGAGCATGCTGACGATGAGCGGCGCGAAGACCGCGACCAGGACCAGGAGTACGACAACGATGCCACCGCCGAGGGCGACCTTGTCACGCTTCAGCCGGTTCCAGGCGATCTGCTTGAGCGACCGTCCCTCGACCTTGCGGTCTCCGTCTCCCTTGGCAGGCTCGACCGGTGCGCTCGGTTCCGCTTCCGCGCTCGTGTCGTGCAATGGTGCCGTCATCGTGGCAGGGACCCCTCTCAACCGGCGGTGACCGGCCCGCACTTGCCGCTGTGGCGGCGTGGTTCAGTCCGTCGTACACAGAGGCGAAGCCCCCTTGGAGCGGGAGTCTTCAACCTGGGTGTGATCTGTTGCCAGACTTGACGGCGAAAGGATGCCTAAACGTGATGCAGGCTGGGGTGTTCCGTTATCCGGACTGCCGTGAACGGGGGCCGGACGGTGGGCAGTTGGGACGCGAGGGGCGAATCCCGCCTTTGACCGGTCGAGTTGGGGCGGAACCGGCTATGTTGCCCCGCCGCTTTCAGTACGTCGCGCCGTAGGGCGGCGGATACCCGTAGCCCCCGCCGACCTGTCCCGCGGGGGCGGCGTGCGCCTCCCGGTCATAGAACGGACGCGCTTGCCGCAGCCACATCGCCACCGGGTCGTACTCGTCCGACATCGCGACCGTGGAGACCGGGAGGCCCTCGGGGACCGCCGGGATGGACTGCTGCATCATGGCGCGGACCGCGTCCACGGACGCCGGGGACGTGTCGTAGACGTCCAGGCCGATGGCCAGGTAGGGCGCGCCCAGCGTGGGCTGGACCCAGGCGCGGCGCAGCGAGCGGATCGCCGTCGTACGGTGCGCGTTCTGGGTCAGGACGGCGTAGAACTGGGGGATCTCGATCGCGGGTTCGGACAGGCGCAGCGGGCCCGCCGGCTGGCGGTCCAGGCCGCCCGCGATGCGGCGCAGGTCGAGCCACGGGATGCCGACGCCGCCGCCCGGCGCGTGCGGGTTCAGCCAGAGCCCGTAGTGGTCCGGGTAGAGCGTGCGCGCCGCGTCGACCCCGCTCACCACCTCGTACGCCCGCGACCAGCCGGAGGCGGAGAGCTCCTGGGCGGACGTGACGCAGGGGGCGTACGAGAAGCCGTCGACCTCCATGTTCCCGTACTGGGCGTCAGGGGATCCGGCCTGGCCGTGCCAGAGCAGCATCCAGACCTGCCCGGCCGCGGGGTCGGCGAGGGCCTTGAGGAGCGCCTCGTACGCGTCGTAGCGTCCCGGCGTCACCTGGCGCAGCATGTGCTCGACCTGTCCGGCCGCGGCCGTGCCCGACGCACTCACCCGTAACCGCCCCTTCGGCTCTTCAACTACGTCCGTGTTCCCATACGTGGCCGGAGAGCGAAGCGCCGACCGGTCACGTCATGAAACCAGCTTAAGCGGCGATACTGACACCGACTTGACGGACGCCGTCACCCTTCTCGTACGTAGAACGGCCGTACGTGTGTACGCAGCCAGTCCGCGACCGGGTCCTGCGTCACATCCAGGAACACCAGGTTGACGGTCCAGGCCACCGGCGCACGGCCCAGCGCCCGCCCCAGCGCGTCCAGCGGAAGCTCCCGCGCGCCCCCCGCGGCGCCGGCCGCCTGCGCCAGTTCCACGCCGATGAACAGGGACGGTTCCGCGTCCTCCACGGTCGCGAGGCAGCGCCGGGCGCTCAGCACCGTGCCGAGCCCCTCGAACTCCTCGCGCACCGCGGCCAGGAAGTCCATGGGGTCGACCTGCCAGTCGGGCTCGCTCAGCACCACGCGGCCGCCCGTCGCCGGGCCGTCGAGCGGCGTGCGCCCGCTGCGGGCCAGTTCGGCGACGGCCGGCGGCGGCAGCGGGACGCCGACCGTGCCGTCCGGGTTGACGGCGATGCCGACCTGCGGCGGAAGGCCGCGCGCGAACTCGACGGCCGGGGCCACCGTGCAGTCCATGCGGCCACCGGTGACCGCCATGAACTGCTGCTCGGAGCTGAACACGGGGACGTAGGCCTGGCCCCCGATCTCCAGGCTCGGCAGATCGAGGTCCCTGCTGGCGTTCGAACCGCCCCGGGGCAGCGGGATCCACACGTGGCTACGGCCGAGCGCCTCGACGATCCGGCCGCCGGCGGCGCTCCCCGCCTGCTGGCCGATGGCCGCGGCGAGGACCTCCTCCAACTCGTTGACGGGCCAGCCCTGCGCGGGGTGGGCGAAGCCGCCCTCGTGCCCCTGGGCGTGACCGTGACCCGGCTCCGGGGTGCCTGGGAACTCCATGACTGCCATCAACCTCTGCCGTTCTGCCCGCTGCTGTGCCCGCCCGACCTTAACTCGTACACACAACGGGACACGGTGCGGTTCCTTCCGCTTGCACCAGGGACGCCGGCGTCAGTCGCCGAACGTGATCCCTCCCAGCGCCTCCATCGCCGCCCGGTCGAGCAGCACCGCCGACGCCATCCCGGCCGGCAGGTTCCCCCGCTCCGTCGCGCTGACGAGCGCGCCCACCGCCCGGCGGTGCCGGGCGAACGCGTACCGGGACACCCCGCGGCCGCGGTCCCGCTGCCCCTCAAGGGCCGTGTCCGCCGGTACGTCGAGCAGCATCAGGTGGACGGCGGCCCCGCGCCGCCGCGCCGTGCGGGTCACCCAGCGGCGCACCCACGCCTGCGTACCGCAGTCGTGCACGACGACGCTCGCGCCCGAGCGCATCGCCCGGCGCAGCCCCACGTAGTGCGCGACCCGGACCAGCGGGCGGTACAGCGCGTACGGCACGCGGCGCGGCATGCGCGCGGCCCAGCGCTCGCGGGTGTCCTGCGAGTCGATCCGGATCTCCGTGACGGCCCGCCGCATCAGCGTCGACTTGCCGCTGCCCGGCAGGCCCGAGAGCACGACGAGGTCGCCCGCCGCGAAGGCGAGCCGGTGCGGCGTGTGACCGCGCCGGCCCCGCAGGTCCCGCACCGAGCGCTGCCCGGGGATCCGCACCCCCGCCACCACGGACGCCGAACCCGACACCGCATACGCCCCCGCGACTGCCTTGTGCACCGTGATCGTCCTCCCCGTTCCGGTCACGCCACCGTTGCCCCTCAAGTGTAAAGAGAAGGTAATGCACCTCAAGGGGTTTCCCTGTCGGACAGGCATGCAATGATGTGCGCGCAAACTGCATACCGGCCGCTTGAATCCGCGCGGGAGAGTTCCGGGCCTCGTACAGAACCATTGACGAGTGCCCGGGCGCCGAAGGAGCAAGTCCCTCCCTTGAATCTCTCAGGCCCCGTACCGCGCGGGCGAGGCAGATCTGAAAAGTGGGGCGTCCTTGTGACGCGGCGCCCCCACCCAAGGTGCAAGCCCCTCGGGGCGAACCTCTCAGGTTCCGATGACAGATGGGGAGGACGTCTCGCGCGCGTTTTTTCGAGACTCCGCCATCGCCGTCATGCCACCGGGAGCACACCAGCTATGACCCGCACCACCGCACTGGACGCCCTGCATCGTTCGCTCGGCGCGACGATGACCGACTTCGCCGGCTGGGACATGCCGCTGCGCTACGCCAGCGAGCGCGACGAGCACAACGCCGTGCGCACCCGGGCCGGTCTCTTCGACCTGTCCCACATGGGCGAGATCACGGTGACCGGGCCACAGGCCGTGGACCTGCTCAACCACGCCCTCGTCGGCAACATCGGCTCCGTCGGCCCCGGCCGCGCCCGCTACACCATGATCTGCCGCGAGGACGGCGGGATCCTCGACGACCTGATCGTGTACCGGCTCGGCGAGACCGAGGCCCCCGAGTACATGGTGGTCGCGAACGCGGGCAACGCGCAGGTCGTGCTCGACGCCCTCACCGAGCGCGCCGCCGGCTTCGACGCCGAGGTCCGCGACGACCACGACGCGTACGCGCTGCTCGCGGTGCAGGGCCCGACCTCCGCCGCGATCGTGAAGTCCGTCACGGACGCGGACCTCGACGGCCTGAAGTACTACGCGGGTCTGCCCGGCACCGTCGCCGGTGTGCGGGCGCTCATCGCGCGCACCGGCTACACCGGCGAGGACGGCTTCGAGCTGTTCGTCTCCCCGGCCGACGCCGAGAAGCTGTGGCAGGCGCTGACCGAGGCGGGCGCCGAGTACGGCCTCGTCCCCTGCGGCCTGTCCTGCCGGGACACGCTGCGCCTGGAGGCGGGCATGCCGCTGTACGGGCACGAGCTGACGACCGAACTCACGCCCTTCGACGCCGGGCTCGGCCGCGTCGTGAAGTTCGAGAAGACCTCGCACGGCGACGACTTCGTGGGCCACGACGCGCTCAAGGAGGCCGCCGCGAAGGCCGAGGCCAACCCGCCCCGCAAGCTCGTCGGCCTCATCGCCGAGGGCCGCCGCGTCCCGCGCGCCGGGATGTCGGTCGTCGCGGACGGCCAGGTCATCGGCGAGGTCACCTCGGGCGCCCCGTCCCCGACGCTCGGCAAGCCGATCGCCATCGCCTACGTCGACCCGGCGCACGCCGAGGCGGGTACGGCCGGCGTCGGCGTCGACATCCGCGGCAAGCACGAGCCGTACGAGGTCGTGGCCCTGCCGTTCTACAAGCGCCAGAAATAGTTCCTTCCAAAGCGCCAGAAGCAGCCCGGCCGCCCGTCGGCGCACCCACCGTCACCAGCACCTTCCCGCGTACAGGAGAATTCGCATCATGAGCAACCCCCAGCAGCTGCGTTACAGCAAGGAGCACGAGTGGCTCTCGGCCGTCGAGGACGGCGTCGCCACGATCGGCATCACGGAGCACGCGGCCAACGCGCTCGGTGACATCGTGTTCGTCCAGCTCCCCGAGGTCGGTGACACCGTGACCGCGGGCGAGACCTGCGGCGAGCTCGAGTCGACCAAGTCGGTCTCCGACCTGTACTCCCCTGTCAACGGCGAGGTCACCGAGATCAACCAGGACGTCGTCGACGACCCGGCGCTCGTCAACTCGGCCCCGTTCGAGGGGGGCTGGCTGTTCAAGGTCCGGCTCGCCGACGAGCCGAAGGACCTGCTCTCCGCCGACGAGTACACCGCTTTCTCCGGGAGCTGACCGCACCGATGTCCGTACTGAACGAATCCCTGCACGAGCTCGACCCCGAGGTCGCCGTCGCGGTCGACGCCGAGCTGAAGCGCCAGCAGTCGACCCTCGAAATGATCGCGTCGGAGAACTTCGCCCCGGCCGCCGTCATGGAGGCCCAGGGCTCGGTCCTCACCAACAAGTACGCGGAGGGCTACCCCGGCCGCCGCTACTACGGCGGCTGCGAGCACGTCGACGTCACCGAGCAGATCGCGATCGACCGCGTGAAGGCGCTGTTCGGCGCCGAGTACGCGAACGTGCAGCCGCACTCGGGCGCCTCCGCGAACCAGGCCGCCCTGTTCGCCATCGCCAAGCCGGGCGACACGATCCTCGGCCTGGACCTGGCGCACGGCGGCCACCTCACGCACGGCATGCGCCTGAACTTCTCCGGCAAGCAGTTCAACGTGGTCCCGTACCACGTGGACGACGCCGGTCTGGTCGACATGGCCGAGGTCGAGCGCCTCGCCAAGGAGCACCGGCCGAAGGTGATCATCGCCGGCTGGTCCGCGTACCCGCGCCAGCTGGACTTCGCCGAGTTCCGTCGCATCGCCGACGAGGTCGAGGCGTACCTGTGGGTCGACATGGCGCACTTCGCGGGCCTCGTGGCCGCGGGCCTGCACCCGAACCCGGTCCCGTACGCCGACGTCGTCACGTCCACGACGCACAAGACGCTCGGCGGTCCGCGCGGCGGCATCATCCTCGCCCGCAACAAGGACTTCGCGAAGAAGCTGAACTCGGCGGTCTTCCCGGGCTTCCAGGGCGGTCCCCTTGAGCACGTGATCGCGGCCAAGGCCGTCTCCTTCAAGGTCGCGGCCTCGGAGGACTTCAAGGAGCGTCAGCAGCGCACGATCGAGGGCGCCCAGATCCTCGCCGAGCGTCTGACGACCCCGGAGTCCCGCGCGGCGGGCGTCAACGTCCTGTCCGGCGGCACGGACGTGCACCTGGTCCTCGTCGACCTGCGCGAGTCCGAGCTCGACGGCCAGCAGGCCGAGGACCGGCTCCACGAGGTCGGCATCACGGTCAACCGCAACGCGGTCCCGAACGACCCGCGCCCGCCGATGGTCACCTCCGGCCTGCGGATCGGCACGCCGGCCCTCGCCACCCGCGGCTTCACCGCCGAGGACTTCCGCGAGGTCGCCGACGTGATCGCGCTCGCGCTTCAGCCGTCCTACGACGCCGAAGCGCTGGGGGCCCGGGTCACGGCCCTGGCCGACAAGCACCCGCTGTACCCGAACCTCGGGAAGTAGCACACAGCGGGCCCATACCTCGGGGCACCGCGCACACTGGAGAGTGCGCGGTGCCCCGCACCATGTACGTACCACCCTTCCCTCCGGAGGAGTCCCGTGGCCATCTCGGTCTTCGACCTGTTCTCGATCGGCATCGGCCCGTCCAGCTCGCACACGGTCGGCCCGATGCGCGCGGCCCGCATGTTCGCGCGGCGCCTGAAGAACGAGGGCCTGCTGGCCCACACCGCCTCCGTCCACGCCGAGCTCTACGGCTCCCTGGGCGCGACCGGGCACGGACACGGCACCCCGAAGGCGGTGCTGCTCGGCCTGGAGGGCGACTCCCCGCGCACCGTCGACGTCGAGAAGGCCGACGAACGCGTCGAGACGATCAAGGAACAGGGCCGCCTCAACCTGCTCGGCGCGCACGAGATCCCGTTCACGTACGACGACGATCTCGTGCTGCACCGCCGCAAGGCCCTCCCGTACCACGCGAACGGCATGACGCTGTGGGCGTACGACGCCTCCGGCAAGGAACTGCTCACCAAGACGTACTACTCGGTGGGCGGCGGCTTCGTCGTCGACGAGGACGCTGTCGCGGGTGAGAACCCGATCGTCCCCGACGACACCGTGCTCAAGTACCCCTTCCGCACCGGCGACGAGCTGCTCCGCATCGCGCAGGAGACCGGTCTGTCGATCCCGGCGCTGATGCTGGAGAACGAGAAGGCATGGCGCACGGAGGACGAGATCCGTTCCGGGCTCCTCGACATCTGGCGCGTCATGCAGGCCTGCGTCTCGCGCGGCATGTCCCACGAGGGCATCCTGCCCGGCGGCCTCAAGGTCCGCCGCCGCGCGGCGAGTTCCGCCCGCAAGCTGCGCGCCGAGGGCGACCCCGTGGCCCACGCCATGGAGTGGATCACCCTCTACGCGATGGCCGTGAACGAGGAGAACGCGGCGGGCGGCCGGGTCGTCACGGCCCCCACGAACGGCGCCGCGGGCATCATCCCCGCCGTCCTGCACTACTACGTGAACTTCGTGCCGGGCGCCGACGAGGACGGCGTGATCCGCCTCCTGCTCACCGCCGGCGCGATCGGCATGCTCTTCAAGGAGAACGCCTCCATCTCCGGCGCCGAGGTCGGCTGCCAGGGCGAGGTCGGCTCCGCCTGCTCGATGGCGGCCGGCGCCCTCGCCGAGGCGCTCGGCGGCTCCCCCGAGCAGGTCGAGAACGCGGCCGAGATCGGCATGGAGCACAACCTCGGCCTGACCTGCGACCCGGTCGGCGGCCTCGTCCAGATCCCGTGCATCGAGCGCAACGGCATGGCGGCGGTCAAGGCCGTCACGGCCGCGAAGATGGCGCTGCGCGGCGACGGCTCGCACAAGGTGTCCCTCGACAAGGTCATCAAGACGATGCGGGACACCGGCGCGGACATGTCCGTCAAGTACAAGGAGACGGCGAGGGGCGGCCTCGCGGTGAACATCATCGAGTGCTGAGGCAGCCCGCCTGAGCTGCTGTTTCCTGCGTTTCGGGGAGTTGCGGGCGTTGATCGATAGATCGGGCTCGCACTCCCCAATCGCTCCCCAGGCGGGCGGATTCTCCCCAGGGACTCCCCCACAGGGAGGGGCGGATCGGTGCCCCTCCCGCCCCTGCTTACCAGGGGAAACGCAGATGGTTCGGTCACGCTGAGTGCTCCAGTGGGGACCCGGCTGCGAGTCAGGCCCCGGCGACGTACTGGCGCGCCTACGACTCCGCCTGCTGACCGATCGCTGCTTCATAGAAGGCATCCGCGAGAGCGACGATGATCGAGTTGATCGCCGGCCCGTCGGTGAAGAAGTAGTCGGCCATCGTGTTGTGGGCGTCTTGGTTGTCCGCGACCGCCTCCGTGACAGCCGCCTGGAAGTCCGGTGACTCCAGGAACTGCTTCTTGGAGTTGACCTTGGTCTGGTTGATCAGGTCCGGATCGGTGAGCAACCGCTGGACGAGCCCCTGCACGAACTCCCGGATCTGGTACTGGGCGAACGTATCGGCACCGAACAGGTCGTTCATCTTGTCTATGACGACCTGGAGCGCGACGTACTTCGGATCCTTCTTCGCCCCCGTGCCGGCGCCGCTGATGCCCTTCAGCTGTCCTTCACCCGCGAGCGAGATGTCGACCGCGATCGCCTTGTTGTGCTTGACCCCGACCAGCACCACGTTGGAGAGGTCGACGTCGGCGGCCCAGGCGGACTCTGCGATGACCTTCTCCAGCAGGCGCAGGAAGATCGAGAGCATCTCCATGTAGGGATCGCCGTAGTCGACGATCTGGGACATGAAGTCGTAGAGGCGTACGTAGGTGGAGACGTCCTTGCGGAACAGGTCGAGGGCATTGAGGGCGACCTTGTCCTCTTCCTCGATGGCCCGCGCGTAGCGGCGCCGGAAGTCGTGTTGTGCCGGGCTGATCGCCGCTGAGAGCGCGTTGTTGCCCTTCCGAGCCACCCACAGCTCGGCGACCTTGCGGACGTCGTCCTCGGTGTAGATCCCGGCCTGGGCGAGCTTGTTGGACAGGTGAACGACCACGTACGGGTCAGTCTCGGTCTCCAAGGTCGCGTTCTTGAAGTACGGCTCGAAGGCCTTCTTGATGTCCTCAGGTTTGTTGACGAAGTCGATGACGAACGTCTTGCGCTTCTGCTCCCCGCCCGCGGTGCGGTGGGTGCGATTGAGTCGCGAGAGCGTCTGCACCGCAGTAACGCCTGACAGCTTCTTGTCGACGTACATCGCCGAGAGCAGGGGCTGGTCGAAACCGGTCTGGAACTTGTTGGCGACCAGCATGATCTTGTACGTGTCGCCCTTGAACGCGGCCGCCAGATCGGTCCCAGCACCGGGGTTCATGTTGCCCTCGGTGAACTCGTCATCCTTCGACGGCTGTGGGCCCCAGTCGCTGTGCCAGGTCTCGTTCTCGGGCATCGTCACCCCGCCGGAGAAGGCGACCAGGGTGCGGTAGTTGTAAGAGGCGTCTTCGGCGCGGCGCTTGTCGATGTAGGCGTCTATCGCAAGCTTGTACTTGACCGCGGACTTACGCGAGTCCGTCACCACCATCGCCTTCGCCTTACCTTCGAGGAGGTAGGCGACATTGGCGTGGAAGTGCTCGACGATGATCTGCACCTTCTGGCTGACGTTCGTCGGGTGGAGCTGCACCCACCGCATCAGCCCCTTGCGAGCGGCGGCCTCCTCGACCTCTCCTCCGTCACCATCGCCGGCCTCGGCCTTGCCGGCGATCTTCAGCGCAGTGTCGTAGGACTGATAGCCCTTGAGGACATCGAGGATGTAGCCCTCCTCGATCGCCTGCTTCATCGAGTACAGGTGGAACTCGCGCGGCTTCCCGTCGGGTCCCTTGCGGCCGAACAGTTCGAGGGTCTTGTTCTTCGGCGTTGCCGTGAAGGCGAAGTAGGAGATGTTCTCCGACTCGGCCCGCTCGGTCATCTCCGAAGCCAGCACGGACTCCACATCGACCTCGCCGCCCTCCTCGATCTCCTTGACCTCTTCGGCTGTCAGCACCTGCTTCAGCCGCGAGGAGATCTGCCCTGACTGGGAGGAGTGCGCCTCATCGGCGACTACGGCGAACCGCTTGCCCTTCAGTCCCGCGTCGGACCGGATCTCGTCCAGCGCATGCGGGAAGGTCTGCACCGTCACCGCGATGATGAGCTCACCGTGCTTCAACGCCTGCGCCAGCAGACCCGACTTCGACTTCGCACCGGCCTTGCGGACGTCTTCGGGGCTGATCGTCGCGACGATCTTGCCGGTGCCGTCGATCTGTCGAATCGCGTCCTGCAGCTGGGAGTCGAGCACGGTGCGGTCCACGACCACGATGACCGAGTCGAAGACCTTCTCGTCCTCGATATGCAGCCGAGCCAGCCGGTGGGCCGTCCAAGCGATGGTGTTCGTCTTACCCGACCCGGCCGAGTGCTCGATCAGATACCGCTGACCAACACCCTCTTCCCTCACCGCGTCGACGATGCTCGTCACAGCCTCCCACTGGTGGAACCGCGGGAAGAGCATGCTCGTCCGCCGCACCGAAGCGCCGGTAGTGACGTCCCACTCCTCCTTGGTCTGCACGATCATCAACCGACCGATGATGTTCAGCCAGGCGTGCTTTTCCCAGACTCGTTCCCACAGGTAAGCCGTCGACGACCGCCCGTCCTCACCCGGCGGGTTGCCGGCGCCGCTGTCGAATCCCACGTTGAACGGCAGGAATTGGGTCTTCTCCCCCTCCAGCCTCGTGGTCATCGCTGCCAGGTCGTTCGAGACCGCGAAGTGCACCAGCGCCCGGTGGCCGAACGACAGCAACGGCTCCGGCCGCCCGTTCGTCAACGGATTCCGCTTCTGTTTGTACTGATTGATCGCTTCGTCCAGCGACTGTGTGAAGTCGGTCTTCAGCTCGACCGTGGCCACCGGCAGCCCGTTGACGAAGAACACCAAGTCGAACGTGCGCTGGTCGGCGGTGGAGAAGTGCACCTGCTGCACTACTCGCACCCGCATGGCCTCGTAGTGCGCCGTGGTGGTCGCGTTGAGGGAGGTCTCGGGGCGGAACTGCGCCATCTTCAACCGGCCGCCACCGATGTACTGCACTCCGTTACGCAGGATGTTCAGCGTCCCACCGCCGTGTTCCAACGGCCGGTCGAGCGCCGCGGTCAGCACATCGAGGAACTTCTCCTTCGAACCCGCCGCCTTCAGCGCCTTCTCGTACGCCGGCTTCTGCGTCGCCTCCAGCCATGCGTACAGATCTTCCGGGAACAGCGCCCGCTCACGGTCGTACTCGCCGCCGTCATGGTCGTTCACCGAGTGGAGCCAGCCGTGCGCCTTGAGGTAGTCGCAGATCTCCCTCTCGAAGACCGCCTCGTTGTGGTCGGCCATTACGCCGCCTCTCGTACGTCGATCTGGCCTGTCACTGCTGCTGTGATCAGTGCCGCTCGACGCTCCTGAGCGAGTTCGATGAACCGCTCGGACTCAGCGATCAGTGTGTCGGTCTTCTGGTCCTGCTCGGCCAGGTGCGCTGCGATGCGGTGCTGCTCTTCGACCGGCGGCAGCGTGAGAGGCAACCGACCGAACGTCGCCCAGTTACGAAAGTCGACGCTTCGTTCACGCACATTCGGAGCCTGCGTGGCGAGAAAGCCACTATGCCCCAGATATCGGAGCAAGCGCGAGATGTATACCAGGTCGTCTCCAGCGGTTGCTTCACATACGTGATAAACGGGCGTGGCGTTTCCATGGCTATCGGATACTCCCACAGCGCCCGCAAACCCGTCGAGGGCGTGGAACACCAGGTCTCCCGGCCGGATCTCTTGGTATCCGTGCTCGGTATTAGAGAAGGTATAACCGTCCTCCCGACGGTTACTTCGAAGGGTCACGACGCCATCCCGAAAGGCAGTAACGACGCCTAGACCCGCGACCGCAGGGCGCGAGAGGGGCCGGAGTACCCGCTTGACCGTTGTGTGGCGCCCCACAGCCGACGCCCCCAGAAGAACATCGATTTCTGCGTCGCGCCGCTCGCTGAGCATCTCGATCAGTCGCTTCTGTTCCTCGATGAGTGTGCTGATGCGGGCCGTCTCGCGATCGAGGAAATCAGCGATGTCGCGCTGCTCCGGCAGCTCTGGGAGCGGGATCTGAACCCGTCCAAGGCGTTTGCGTGGGATGCGCTGGCGTGTGGCCCCATCCTGAAGGCTCTCCATGAAACTACGGCTTGGTGCAGCGTTGATAGCGTGGGTGACGTAGCGCCGGTCCGCTTTGGTTTCGTCGCAACGGAGCACTGCAACATCGACGACGGTTACGGCGCGCCCAATCCCAGGGGGGATAATGCAAGCCCGACCCAACGGGTCGGGCATTCTGGCAATGAGGACGTCGCCAGCCCGCACAGGCGAGCAGTTGAGTCGACCGAAAGTCTCTACATTGATGCGCCGGTCCGACCGGTCACGAAAGAAACCATCTCCGACATCTGCCAATTGGAGGAGTCGAATCTCGCCGTCTGGATCTTGGTCCTTACTCTCCACCCAGTCGCCGTCGTGAAAACCGCCCGAAACAGCGAGCGAAGCGACAGATGCTTGCTTCACTTCTCTACCTCCCTCAGCAGGTCGAGAATCTTGGAAACCTGTTTCTCGAGGTCGGCATCGATCTCGGCAAGAGGGCGGGGCGGCACGTATTTGTAGAAGTGGCGACTGAAAGGGATCTCGTAGCCGGCCTTAGTCTTGCCCCAGTTGATCCAGGCGTCAGGAACGTGCGGCTTAACCTCCGCGTCAAAATATGCCTGAATGACCTCGCGCTCCCCTGCCGCACCAACGGTTGAGCCGCCATAAGCGAAGGGAACATTTTCCGTTTCACGCTTCTTCGACTCAGGCTTGGGGTTGCCCTTACGGTCGACGACAGGATTCCCGTCCTCATCGAGCAGGGGTCGCTCGACGGTGATTGTCCAATAGCCAAACTCGTCGTTACGCAACACCTTGGAGAAGTCAGGGTCGGCGTCCTCGAAGTCGGCGTACAACCGCACGACCTCGGCGCGGTCATGGTCGCTGATCTCCCGTCCCTTGGCCCCGAGGTTCTTGCGCATCTTGGTCCAGAACGACGTGCCGTCGACAAGCTGGACCTTGCCCTGACGGTCGCGGTGCTTGGCGTTGTCGAGAATCCAGATGTAGGTGGCGATGCCGGTGTTGAAGAACATGTTGGCCGGCAGAGCGACGATCGCCTCGACGAGGTCGTTCTCCAGCAGCCACCTGCGGATGTTGGAGGGGCCAGATTCGGCAGCGCCGTTGAAGAGCGGCGAGCCGTTCATGACGATGCCGACGCGGCCACCGCCGTCCTCGGGTGCGCGCATCTTGTGGGCCAGGTGAAGCAGGAAGAGCATCTGGCCGTCCGAGGTCGCGGGAAGTCCAGGCGCGAAGCGACCGTAGGGGCCAGCGGAGTCGCGCTCCGCCTGGACCGCCTTGGCGTACTGCTTCCAGTCCACCCCGTAGGGCGGGTTGGACATGCAGTAGTCGAACTGGCGGCCTTTGAAGGCGTCGTCGGTGAGCGTGTTACCGAAGGCAATATTGGTCGCGTCGTGGCCCTTGGCAAGCAGGTCGGACTTGCAGATGGCGTACGACTGCGGGTTGTACTCCTGGCCGTACAGACTCAGCTTCGCGTCGGGGTTCTCAGCGAGTAGGTGCTCCTCTCCAAGGGAAAGCATGCCGCCGGTGCCGGCAGTGGGGTCGTATAGCGACCGGATGATGCCACCCTCGGTGAGGTCGACGTCCTTCTCCGCGAAGAGCAGGTCGACCAAGAGCCGGATCGCGTCGCGCGGTGTGTAGTGGTCTCCAGAGGTCTCGTTCGCGGCCTCGTTGAACTTGCGAATGATGTACTCGAAGGCGTCGCCCATGTCGGAGTTCGACACCACATCGGGGTGTAGGTCAATGGCCCCGAAGGACTTGACGATCTCGCGAAGGAGCCCGGCCTTCTCCAGGGCCAGGATCTCCTTCTTGAAGTCGAAGTACTCAAACACGTCCACGTCGGCGGAGAACCGATCGATGTAGTCGGCGAGGTTGTCCGCCAGCCCGTCCGCATCGGCCAGCAGGTTTGCGAACTCGTAGTTGGAGGTGTTGTAGAACGTCCGCCCTGTGGCCTTCTTGACCTCGATCTTGAGCCGGTTCGGATTCTCGTACTTCTCTGCCAGCTCTCGCACCGTCGCTCGATCGGGCTCGAGGATGCAGTCGAGCCGTCGCAAGATGGTGAACGGGAGGATCACTGTCCCGTACTGGTTGGGGCGATAGGGGCCCCGAAGCCGGTCAGCGATCAACCAGATGAAGTTACCGAGAGCGCTCACAAGGTTCCTCACGAGATTCGTCTAAGCAGTGCCACCTACTTTGCCAGAGGCAGCAGCCAGCGACCCATGGTTCGCCTACGGCCCCCAGGCCGTTACGAGGAGCACCCGTCCTCTGCAAGGTCGATCTTGCGATCACGGTGCGTCGCCCACACGCGGGCTGCCGCAGTAAGTTCGGAGCGGTGAGGCATCGGGCGAGTACGTTCCCAGGTTTCCCATGCGGCCAGGAGCGTGCACGCGAAGAGGGTGACACTGTCGGTCGCGGCGGCGCGGTAGGCCGGTACAGCCCGCATACGTGCCTCGGCCTGTTCGGCGGTGTGGCCAGCGGAAATGAGTCGGGGGATGGCGAGCGCGGCGTCCGCCCACGCTGGGGCCGGGCAAGACAGGGCCCAGTCCAAGAGCAGCAGGTCGCCATCGGGGGTGACAAGCATGTTGTGCGGGGACATGTCGGTGTGGGCGAGTGCGCGGCCGAGTAGTCCGGGCGGATCCGTCTCGGGGAGGAACTCGCTCCACCGGGCGTGCAGCGGCTTCTTGTTCACGTGGTGGGGCCACGGCGTTTCGGAGACGGCCGTCAGCGTGCGTACCAGGGCGTCGAGGTCATCGGAGTTGGGTGACAGGTCCGGGTGGCGGCCCTCGATGTACTCGTATCCGTACAGCTGCCATCCGCCTCCCTCTGCCTCCCACAGCGCACGCGGGGCGTAGGGCGCGTGCCGGGTGGTCTGGGCTTCGTGGCGGTAGACCCAGGCTTGCGGGTCGTCGTGCGGGACGCCTTTGACGAATGTCGCGCCGGCCGCGGTCCGGATGGTGCAGGCGAGCCGTGACATGACGCCGTGGGGCGCGGTTTGTGCCTCCCGGACCGGACCCGTGTGCTGCTCGACCGCAGCCCGTGTCTCGGTGGGGAGGTCGTGCCAATCGGCGCGGTGGTTCACGACTTCTCCTGCGGTGGTGGAACGGAAGGGCGGCCCCCGGTCTGCGCCACACGCTGGCACAGACCGGGGGCCGATTGCGGGTCCTTACGGGTGGTTCGGGCTGTCCGAGCAGTTCGCGTGGCACTGCGAGCACTCGGCGAGGTCCAGTTCGGGCCAGAACTCCATGTCGATCTCGTACCCGGCGAGGGTGATCGCGTCGACGGTGCGGGCGCGGAGCGCCTTGCCGCCGCCGTGCTCCTCGGGGTCGAGGTAGCCGGGCTGGTGGTCGAGGAACCGGCCGAACTGCTCCTCGCAGAACTCGCGATACGCCTTGGTGTGGAGCAGGAAGGCATGCCAGAAGTCGTCGACCAGCGGCGACGGGCTGAGAGGGCGGTCGGCGTAGTCGCAGGCGGCGAGGAAGGCGAGCATCTGGCCCACGCCGCGGTGTGCCCGGTCCTCGGTGAGCTGGGGGAACTTGTGGAGCATGTTCGCCACCAGGGTGCCGCGCATGTCCTCGCCGAGGAGCGTTCGGGCGTCGATCTTGGCGGGCTTGTGTGCCGTGGTCATATGGATTCCTTCGTGTCGTGTGAACGGTGGTCCGACTTGCTCCCGCTTCTTCAACCAGGGCTGCTCGTACGGCTGGTGAAGCGGGGAGTGTGAGGGCTGGCGCGCCCGAAGGCGCGCGAGGCGAACTACAGGTGCTCCTCTTCCAAGTGCTTGCGCATGAGGACGATGTAGTCCGATTCGGCGCTGCCGTCGTAGTCGCGGCGGGCTGCGGCGCGCTGCTGGTCGAGTTCGGCACAGCGGTCACATCCCGGGACCGGGTGGGGGACGTCGCGCCACGGGCTCATGGGGGAAGCGGTCATAGCCAGGCTCCGGGCTCGGCGCGGTAGGGGCGGGTGATCGTTTCGCGGTACGAGAGGTGGCCCGGGTTGGCCTTGAGGTGTGCCTCGTTCCAGTCCTCGGCCTGGTCGAGGGCCTCAGTGGGCTCGCTGGACGCGTTACAGACTCCGCAGTGGCGCTGGAACGTCCACGGTTCGGCGTCGGGCTCGTGGTCCGGCATGATGCGGAACGTGCGGTGCCGGAAGGTCGCGCGCGTCACCTGGCCACCTGCCCGCGCTGCGTGTGCTCCTCGATCTCAACCTTCAACTGGTCAGCAAGTACGAAGAGTTCGGTGAGCGTCAGCGCACCAGAGTCGACTTCGGTGCGGACGGCTTCTGATTCCACCGGGTCGGTGGCCTCGCCTCTGGTCTGCACGACGGTTCCCCTCGGTCGACGCGTGGTGTTGGCTGCGAACACTTCGAGCATCGCCACGCGACGCCAATTCCCCTATGACCAGCGGGTGTTACCGAGGCGGTAATACACTCGTTGCTGGTGCTGCGTGATGTTGGATCGCGCTTAGGATCACTCCGGAAGTTGGCCCCCATGGCAGCCACCACCCCCGGCCCGCTCGCGTCCGAAGTCCTCGACCGGGAGGACATGCGCCGAGCCCTGGAAGAGCACGACTTCACTGCGGTCTTCGCCTTGGCCAAGAAGTACGGCGGCCTGTCGCAGAACAGGATCGCCGTGCTGTGCGGGCTGACTCCGGGCAAGGTCTCGAACATCATCAACGGATCGCAACGAGTCACGAGCTTCGACGTGCTCTGCCGTATCGCGGACGGGCTGCGGATTCCCGGAAGGCATCTTGGATTAGCCGCGCGGTCCTGGGAACGCGCGGAACGTGCCGTGCCTCAGGAGCCGGAACCATCGGAGGTGCAGCCCGCCTCTGACGGTGGTTCATGGCGGGCCAGTGCCACAGTGGGAATGGCCGCGGATCTGACTAGGAGCGATCTCGTGATGGACCGCCGCGCGGCAACGCGCGCGCTGGCGGGCGCCGCCGTCGGCGGCGCCACGCTGCTCGATGAACTGGAAGCATGGCTCAAGCCGGCTACCAGGGATGACCGACCCAAGCAGAGAGGGCGGCTCGGGCGACAGGAAGTCGACGAACTGGAGAGCACTGCCCGAGCCTTCAGAGCCTGGGACCACAAGTTCGGCGGCGGGCTGAGGCGCAAGGCCGTCGTGGGTCAGCTGAACGAAGTGGCCGGATGCCTCGAAGAGCAGCAGACCGACGAGATCGAACTGCGCCTGTATCGCGTGATGGCCCAACTCGCGGGCACGGCCGCCACGATGGCTTGGGACTCCGGCTTGCAGCGGCGCGCGCAGGACTATTACCGGCTCGCGCTCCGCGCCTCGCACGCCGGCGGGGACATGCAGTTCGGAGCCAACGTGCTGGCCGGCATGGCGCGGCAGATGTTCTACCAGGGCCGCCCGCAGGACGCTCTCGAACTCGTCCGCCTCGCTCAGGATGGTTCCCGCAAGGCGGCCGGTCCACGAGTCCGCGCGATGCTCCACACGCGCGAGGCATGGGCGTACGCGGCTATGGGGCGAGTGTCCGCCTTCGAGCGCGCCACCGGACAGGCCGAGGACGCGCTCAGCGACGCCGTCCGGGATCAGGACGCGGAGCCGTACTGGATCGCGTACTTCGGCGAAGCCGAGCTCGCCGGCGTCACGGGCGGGCGCTTCCTCGACCTCGCCCGCAGCGATCCCCGGCGTCATGCCGAACGGGCGGCTCAGGAGATCAACGAGGCGCTCGCCCGACGAGGCCCGGAGGCGAGCCGGAGTCACGCGCTCGACTGGATCGGCCTTGCGGAATGCCACTTCCTGATGGGCGACGTCCGTGTCGCCGGAGAGCACGCGCACCGTGCGGTAGAGGCGGCGGCCCACACGCAGTCGAACCGAGTGCGCACTCAGCTCGGTGAGCTGTACCCGTACACCGTTGGGTCGAGCGTCCCGCAGGTCGTCGAGGAGGCGCGGACTAGAATCCGCGATCTGCTGTCGACGTGAGGGGTAAGAGCGTGACCACCATTGCCGTGACCGGGCACATGGACCTGACGAGCGAATCCGTGCCGCTGGTACGGGCCGCACTGGATGATCTCCTCAAGACGTACGGGAACGGGGAGTTGGTCGGGGTGTCCTGCATCGCGGCTGGTTCCGACTCACTGTTCGCCGAGGCCGTGCTCGATGCCGGTGGCCGACTCGTCGTCGTACTCCCCTCACAGGACTACCGGCAGGCCAAGGTCAAGCCGGACCACGCCGCGACATTCGACCGTCTTGTTGAGGCGGCCGACGAGGTTCTCGTCATGCCACACGAGACGGCGAACCGACAGGCGTACGAGTCCGCGAACCGGACGTTGTTGGAGCGGGCCGAGCGGCTCGTCGCGGTGTGGAACGGAGCACCACCGTCGAACAAGGGCGGCGGTACCGCCGACGTCGTCGTCGAGGCTCGAGAGGCCGGACTGCCGGTCGATGTGGTGTGGCCGGAGGGCGCGGCCCGGCGGAGCTGAAACGACGAAAGCGCCCCCGTCCCCGGCAAGCAGCCGGGAACGGGGGCGCGATGTTGTTCAACGGACTACCTGCCATGAGGACAGGGCGAGGGCGGCGACGGCGACCAGCGCTGCGAGGCTGGGCAAGGGCCATTGGCGGCGTTCGATCTGGTCGAGGCGAGTGTCGTGTTCGTCGTGGCGTCGGTCGCTTTGGTCGCTGCGTTGGGCGAGCAGGTCGTACCTGCCGTCGAGGCGGGCGTCGAGGCGAGCAAAGCCGGCCTCGACGGAGCCGCGAAGCTGGGCCACTTCGAGAGCAAGGTCGGTCGGATCGGGGTCGGTCACACGGCGCCCCCTCCCCGAGACCGGTCGAGCGCGGGCTGCGCTGGTATCTCGTCGGGCTCCGGGACAGCGGTACGGAGCCACTTGGGCAGCAGCCTCTGTGCCTGTGCCGTCTGCATGATGCGGGTGAGCGCGCCGGCCACGGCGAGGGCGGTGCCGACGCCGGCCGCGGTCTGCGGGATGTCAGCCGCCTCGACGAGGATCGGTAGGGCGGCGGCGAGGCTGAGTCCGGTCTGCACCATGGTCCGGACGGTTCGCCGGGCGGCTTCCGACATGAGGGCGGCCTCCTTCTGTGGCGAGCGGATTTCTGGTTTCGGGGCGGAGGGCCGGGGCTGCTTGTGCTTCGGCTGCTTCGGCCGGGGCTTCTTGCGGGGTTGTTCGTCCGGCGAATGGCTGAGCCGCTGCGCGATCCGGTCTCGCATGCGCTCCATGGGGAAGCCGCGCGGGTCGCTCTTCTGGTTCGTCCATTCCAGGTGGCCGATCACGGAGGCGGCGTGCCAGCCGTGATGACGGCAGAGCGCGGCCGAGGCCCGCTCGATGGCGTCGAGTTGGGCTTCGGGCCAGGGGTCGGTTCCGTCGCCGCGGTTTTCGCATTCGAAGCCGTAGAAGGAGCGGTTGCCGTCCGTGTTGTTCTCGTTCGGGGCGGGGAGGGCACGTTCGGCGATGACGGCGGCGAGTACGTCGTCGTCGCCGGTGCCGGCGTGGTTAGCGCGGCCGTGGCCGATGAGGTGGACTGTGCCGTTCTTGGTAATCACGCCGTGGGCGAGGGGGCCGGGGAGGTCGGGGCGGCCGTCGTAGCAGAGGCGCACGGTCTGATCGGCGCCGTGGGTCGCGGTGTGGTGGATCATCACGCCGTGGACGGGTCCCCACGCGCCGCGGTGGTTGCGGTTGTGGCTGCGCCAGGAGCGTTCGTTCTTGACCTTGACGCCCTCGGCCTTGAGCGCGGCGACGAGGACGCGGGCGGTGATGGGTCGGGCCACGGCGCCCCCCTTCGTCAGGTGTCGCTGTCGTCGTCCTGGTCGCCGTCGTCGGTCTCGATGGGCAGCGTGGGGTCGGGGTGGCCGGTGTCGCGTCCGCGGCCGTCGGGGGCTTCGGGTGCTTCGTCGGCGCTGTAGGTGTTGCGCGCGTACGCGGTCAGGAGGCGGGTTTCGATCGGTTTCCGGGGGCCGTGGGTGTAGTGCTCGACTTGCAGTGCGAAGTCGTCGAGGAATCCGGCGCGGTCGAGCGGGGCCTCGATGGTGTGGGCGGTCCACTCATCCTCGGGCACCTCCCATTCGTCGAGCGTGGTTGCGGTGCCGCCCTCGACGCGCATGCGCACGCGGACACGTCCGCCGGCAGCGGCGTAGCTGGTGAGTTCGATGTGCGCGACGGGGTTGTGCACGGGGGTGATGCCGACCCATGCGGGCTGCCAACTCGTCGCGTTCGTCGATGCGTTCGCGGTTGGGTGGAGTTGGAGCGGCAGCCAGGGTCGGCCCAGGTGGCGCGGGCTGTGCTTGTCGTCCATGAGCAGCACGCGGTCGGGTTCGGCGGTGTCCCGGCTCCACAGGCGCCAGGTGCCGCGGTCGGCCTTCTCGCCCTCGATGGTGAGCGCGTAGGAGCCGTCCATGCGGCGGGCGACCGTGCCGTAGGCGCCTCCGGGCCAGGCGCCGACGGTGAACGTGGCGAAGTCCTTGTGGGGCGGGACGACGGCGAGCTGTCCGCCTTCGCTGATGCGTACGTCGCCGTCGCGGATCTGGTCGAGCGGGGGTCGGGACTGGCTTCGGCCGGCGAGTTCCTTGACCTGTCGTTCCAGGCTGCGGATGCGGTCGAGGAGGTCATTGCGGACTGTTGCCATCGGCTGGATTCTCCGGGGTTTCGAGGGTGAGTTTCACGGACTCGCCGGCGCCGCGCTGTGGGGGCGTGACGGAGATGCCGACGATGCGGTGCCGCTGGTCGAGGCCGTTGGCGAACCAGTGGTCGCGGATGCGGATACGCGCGTGGCGGCCGAGCAGATCGGGGCTGATCTCGTCGTCCAGGTGCACGGTGATTTCCGGGATCACCTGCGGGCGGCGGGCCAGGGCGGCCTCGGCGCGGGCGTGCTCGGCGAGTTGCTCGGGATCGTCGATGCTCTGGTGATCGCTGATGCCGTCCAGGCGGGGCCACCCGTCGTCGAGATCGTCGTCGGCGACGAGCAGTGGGGAGAGAAGGGGCTTGCTCGCCGCGGCCTGGTTGCGGTTGTTGGTGGCGCCGCGGGCCTGCCACACGTTCGCCACGGTCGTGCCGTCCGCCGCGAAGCTGTAGGTGAGCACGCGGCCGGGGTGAGTGATCACTACGTCGCCACCGCTGCGGAGCAGCTTGGGATGGCCGAGGTCGAGCAGCTTGACGCGCTCGCCCGAGGCCAGGTCTCGGGAGCAGCGGACCCGCCACTCGAACCCGTTGTCGGCGCCGGCGAGCTTGTCGAGCAGGTCCCGGATCGTCGGCTGATCCGAGGCTGAGAACCTTCGAGACCGCTTCACGCCCGAGGTGTGGGTGTCGTAGCGGATGCCGATGTCGCCGCCGGGTTGGGCTTGGGCGTAGTCGACGAGGTCCCGTGCGATGTCGAGTTGGTCCACGCGCTGCGCCTTGTGGTCGGTGCGCAGTATTCGGTGGTCGAGGTAGGTGTCGAAGGTGCCGGCCTGCACCTCGACCGTGATGTTGCCGCGTTCGTCGGTCTTGGGGTTGACCGACCAGAGCACGCCGCCCCACCAAATTTGCCGGTCTCGCTCGACCCACAGGGCGGTGCGGGCCGGGGCGAGGGCGGCGCGGGCGCGGGCGGCGAGTTCGCGGTTCGGGATCGGCACCGTGCCCTGCAAGCTGCCGGCCTTGCCGATGTAGTCCTCGATCGTGACCTCGTGCAGCGGCAGCACGTCGAGGAGGCGGTCGGAGCGCAGGTCGCACACGAGGACCCGGTAGGAGGAGGCAGTCAAGGTAGAGGCCCTCTCGGGACAGTTGCGGGAGATGGTGGCCGCGGAATCGGAGGATGTGTCAGCCCTGCTGATCGGCGCGCTTCACCCTCTGCGAGCCGGGAAACTGTGGGTGGCAGGATGGAACCTCATGAAGATCGCGGCAGGTCAGTTCACCTGCGTTCCGACTGATGTGGCCGGCAATGTCCGGCAGATGGCTCTTCTCGCCGACGAAGCCAAGGCGCGGGGTGCAGAGCTGGTGGTGTTCCCCGAGCTTGCCTTGACCGGGTACGAACTTGAGAAGGTTCTCGCTGATCCGAGCCTGTGGGCGGCGGCGGACGACCCGCGCCTGGACCCGATCCGGGAGAGCGGCCTCGCCACCGTCGTGAACTGCGTAGCAGTCACCAACGGGCCGCGGCCCGCGATTGAGACGTTGGTCTTCGGGGCCGACGGTGAGCTGCTCACCACCTATCAGAAGCAGCGCCTGTTCCAGCACGAGCAGGAGGCGTTCGCGGCGGGTCAGCACGATGGGCGTTTCGCGTACGGAGGGCTGCGCTTCGCGCTCGCCACGTGCTACGACAACCACTTCCCCGACCTCACCACTCGCGGCGCCGCGGACGGGTGCCAGGTGCACCTCGCCAGCTCGCTGTACGGCACGGCTGGTGGAGTTGAGGAACTCACGACGGTCTACCCCAGCATCGCCAAGGACGTGAACGCGTACGTCGTGCTGGCCAACCACGTCGGCGCCGCAGGGCCGTGGACCGGCTGCGGCCGTTCCTCTGTCTGGGCTCCGGGCGGGGCGTTGCTGGCGGAGGCCGACACAGAGACAGCGACGCTCGTCGTGGCCGAGGTCGGATAGACGACTACCAGTGCGCGGAGCGCCACCGCAGCGCGGCGGCAGCGCGTGGATCGGGGCTCGTGTCGCCGGACCGGAACGTGATCTCGTTCCGGCCGGGGGCAAGCGTGAACGCCGGTTCGGGCCACGAGGCGCCGCTCGCGGCGGTGAGCAGGCCCTCGCCGCTGTCGAGCTGAGCTGTACCGGCGAACGTGTCGATGGTGAGGCGCTCGCCGGGGTCGAGCAGAAGCTCGTACTCAAGGACGGCGCCGGTCGTTTCGTTCACCAGCCGCGGTGTGTCCACGGGTCCCCACAGCTCGATGACGGGGTGCGTGGGCGCGCCGCCGAGGTTGCGCACGACAGCGTCGCCGGTGGAGGCGGGGATGCCGCGCGGCCCGTGGCCGTGGTCTCGGTGCCAGGGCAGGCATGGCTCGGGCAGGCCAACGACCGTGGTCTGTACGGCTGGTATGTAGCGGCGCGGGTCGGTCGCGGTGAGTTCGAGAGCGGCCTCGGTGACGACGCCGAGCGCGTAGCCCACGTTCGCGGGGACGTCGCGCTTGGTGGCGCGGGCCCAGCTCAGTAGCGGTCCGCGCTCGTCGAGGCTGACGAGCAGCGGTATCTCGTCCTCGCCGAGCGCGGTCGCCGCGGTGAGCGCGTCCATGACCGCGCCGAACTGGGCGGCAGGGGCGCGGATGATCAGGTTCTCGAGCGTGAGCGTGCGGGACTGGGAGAGGAGTTGGCCAGGCCATGCCCCGTGCGCGGCCGGGCGTGGCACGTCCCCGGAGTCGACTTCCGGGAGGGCTTCCCAGCCGGTCAACTTCGTCCACCGGTACGGGGTGCCGGGGCCGAGCAACAGCGGCCCGAACCGGATGTGTCCGGGCCGCATGCCCGCTGCCGCGTCGGTGACGTCGACCAGGGTTCTGTCCATGCGGGTTATCCCCTCGCTTTCATCCGCCAGGCCAGGGCCGCGGCGGTCTGGTCGGGACTGGCGTTGCCCGCGTTCCAGGTGCCGATGTGCACCAGCGGGCCCGCACCGCGGATGCCCGACTCGCCCCAACCGCCCTGCCTCCGTGTCCTGTTCGCTGTGGGTCCAGCATTCGGCGCGAGGGCGGCGACGGTGGGCGGGGTGATGGCGGGGAGCGCGGGTGTGGGGACGAGCCCTCGCATGGCGCCGGCGACCGCGCCCTGCGCGCCGGTGATCCCGGAGGCGATGCCGGCGGGAATCCACCGGCCGACGTCCCGTGCCATCACGCGCGATGGGGAGTGGATGCCGAGTGCCTTCGCGATGGGGCCGGGGATCATGGACTTGGCCCATCCGGTGATCTTGGATCTGATCCATGAGCCCATCGAACGAATGCCGGACCACAGCCCGGTGACCAGGGCCCGCCCCTTCCCGACAAGCAACGCACCCAGGCCTGCGAGCGCGGTCGTGATGCGGGCCGGCACTGTGCGCAGCCACGCGACCGCCCGTAGAGCACCGGCGATGACTGCCGCGCGGAAGCGGGCCAGGGCCGCCACCGCGGCGGCGCGCAGGATGGGTGCGAGGGCGACGAGCGCGGCGCGGGCCCGACCCGGCAGGGATTGCAGCCATGCCACGGCCTTGGCGATGCCGACGGCCGCCCACACGCCCAGCTTGAGGAACAGGCCGCGCAGGAAGGTTCCGACCTTGGAGACCAGGGCCTGCGTCTGTATCCACGCGGTGGAGAAGTTGCCGCGCATCAGATTCGTCAGGATCTTGACGGCGGGGACGACGATGCCGGTGATGTACCGGGCGAGGACCGTGGCCAGGATGCCGGCGAGTTTGCCGATCACCGCGATGACCGGCGTCAGGATCGGCAGGAGCGAGCGCAGCACGCCGCCGACGAGCTGGCCGAGCGCGGTCAGCAGCGGTCCGAGCGCGACGAGGATCTGACCGAACGCCTGGCCCAGGGTGGCGATCGCCGGCGACAGGGCGGTGATCAGGCTGGACAGCACTGGCAGCACCGCGGAGATCAACATCGACAGGATACCGACCAGGGGTTTCGTGATCGCGGGGAGCTGAGCGAGCACCGGCGCCAGAGCGGTCATGAGCGTGGACGCGAGTTGCTGTACGACCGGCGCGAGTTGCCGGAAGAGGTTCCCGATCGCGGCGAGGATCGGTGTCAGCGCGGGCAGTAGGGCGGCGGCAAGCTGCCCGACGATGGGTAGCAGCGGAGCGAGCCCGGAGATCAGCGCTCCGACCGAGCTCGCCGCGGCCGACAGGACCGGTCCCAGGGCCGCGATGATCGGCTGTAGGCCGGCCCCCAGGGCGGTGACCAGGGTCTTGAGTGGTCCGCCAAGTTTGGCGAGGGCTGGGCCGAGGGCCCCGGCCAGGGTCCGTACGAGCCCGGCCAGGGTGGTGGCGAGGGCTGCCAGGACAGGGCCGCCGGCTTGGGCGAGCGTGCCGAACAGTGAGCCGAGCGAGGACAGGATCGAGGCGAGTCCGGAGAACAGGCCGGACAGGCCGGCCGCCGCACCGGCGGCGCCGGACGAGAGGTGGTCGAAGAACCCGGCGAGCCCCGCGCCGAGCTTCACCAGGCCGCCCGCTATCGCGTCCGTGACCGGGGCCGCGGCCGACACCGCGCGCGAGAGCGCAGGAGCGAGCTGAGCGACCATGCCGAGCACCCCGTCGGCCAGCGTACCGATCTGCGGGGCCACCGCCGCGAACGCCGACGACAGCGCCGGTGCGATCTGGTCGAACGTGCCGCGCGCCGTGCCCGCGACGTGGACGAGCTGCTGCTCGATCGGCCCGACCATGCCCCGTACCTGGCTGACGACATGGTCCTTCAGCCCGCCGAACGCCCCTTGGACCTGGGCGGACTGTTTGGCCGCGGCAATACCGATGCCCGCGAACAGCGCGGGCACCACGGCCAGTGCCCCGCCCGTAGCGAGCGCGCCCACGGACAGGACCGCGGCCGCGGCACCCACCGCCGGACCGAGCGAGGCGAGCGCGGAAACGGCCGTCGCCACGCCACTGGAGATCCCCGCGCTCAGCGACGCCCCCGACGCGTTGCCCGCGCTCGCGATCTGCCGTTGCAGTCGGCGCAGTTCGCCCTCGGTCTGGTCGACACCGCGGCGGGCCCCGTCGGCGTCGAGGTCGATGTACCCGACGAGTTCGCCGATCGTGAGGGCCACGTACTCACCCCCTGTGCAGTTGTGGTGCGGTTATGGCCGTGCGCGGTCCGGCTGTCGGATGCCGGTCAGTGCGGCGATCTCGCTGGCGTCCGTGACCGCGCGGGGCGTGCGCGCCCACGCGCGCACAAACGCCGACTCGGGCGGCAGACCGGACAACAGCACGAGAAACCGCCGAGTGCTCACGGTCGCGAGCTGCTCGGCGGTCAGGCCGTAGGCGCGGGCGAGGTCGGATTCGACCACGCCCCAGTGGTTCAGGATCGTCCGCCAGAAGCGTTCGCGATCGTCTTCGGGGTCGGCGCCTGGTCTTTTCCCTCCCCGCCCGCTTCCTTGTCGGCTTCCTGCTCGTCGTAGAGCGCGACGGCGCCGGCGATGGTGAGGCTGCCCGGCTCGCGGGTGTTGGCCGCGGCCCACAGCAGTACGACGCCGAGCTGCTTGTCGGTCATGCCGTGCTCGGCCCACTCGTCCAAAGCGCGCGGCCCGAACAGTGACGAGAGCAGGCGGCGGATATCGTCGGGGTCCTCGCTGTTCTTCACGCGTTCCATTTGGAGCGTGAACAGCAGCGGGAGCGACGAGGGCAGGTGGTAGTCGCGGCCGTACAGGCGCAGCGTCGCGCCGAAGCGCGGTGCGGTTTGCTCGGCGAAGAACGCGTCGAAGTCGGCGACCTCGGGCTCGTCCTGGTGGTCGGTGCTCACGCGGCCTCACGCCCCTTCGCGGTTTGGTAGACGGGCTCGAACCGGGGCGGTCCGCACTGCGTGAAGCTCGCGGTCCAGGTGGCCTTGTCGTTGACCTCGCCCGATGATTCGTCGGGGGTGCAGGTGGCTTCCCAGATCACCCATGTGTCTTGCGATTCGTGGCGCCAGCGCACGAGGTTGCGTGAGTCGATGCCGAGGCGCTGGCCCCAGTACGAATCGACGTAGGCCTGCCCTTCGACCTGTCGGCCGGTGACGGGGTCGAGGGCCCACTGGGCTTCGAGTTCGATCTGTCCGCCGCGCTGCATCACGTCCTGCTCGTACCAGCCGCCGGAACCGAAGTGCATGGTCTCGGCGGTCTCCTCGTTCTCGGAAAGGCTCTGTTTCCACGAGGTGAGGTTCTCCAGTGGCAGCCACCGGCCGTCTGGGCGGGACTGGTCGAGCACTTCGAAGATCCAGCCGCGGGCGTCGATGGGGCGACCGTTCATCGGCATGACTTCCCTTCTGCCCTGCTATGAGGGTCGGTTGAGGGTGGGGGCCTCGATGTCGAGGCGTAGGTTCACGACGTGCTCGTGCCGCCCGCGCTCGTCGATCCCCATGGAGGCCGGGGCCGCGGTCGCGGCGGCCAGCACCAGCCAGATCCCGCCCGGCAGACTGGTGCCGGCCAGCCCGTGCAGCGCGGAGTACACGAGCTCGCAGCGGCGGCGGGAGACACGCGGATCGGTGGTGCCGCGTACGCGGACCTGCACGCTGCGCTCGTCCCAGCCGTTGCGGGCATCGACCGCGCCGGCCCCGTACAACGACAGGCAGACGGCCTCGTCGGGCGCGGGCGGCAGGGTCTCGATGAAGCAGTCGCCTCGCGTACCGGTCAGGTCGTAGACGAGCAGGCCGCGCGCGTGCAGGTAGCGGGCGAGCGCGTCGAGGTAGTCGGGCACGTCAGCCACGCAACGACCTCCGCACCTCGGCGGCGATCAACTCGGCGACCGTGCCGGCCTGCTCGTTCAGCGGATCTTCCAGATACTTCGCCTTACGGCCCGCATCGTGACGGTAAGTGGTCTCCTCGTGCTGACGCACCGCGTACGGGGTGTCGTACGACACCGCCGCCGTCAGGTCCACCTCGTCCACACTCGCCGTGCCGGAGCGCTCCAGGGTGCCCTCCCGGATGGGGACTTGGGCACGGGAGACGCCGAGGACGTGCTCGGCGGCCAGGCGCAGGCCGCGCGCCGCGCCCTCGCGGGTGCCGCGCAGCGCGGCGTTGCCGTTCCAGCGCAGGCGGGAGCGTGCGGTCACTGGCACATCACCTCCGTGCAGGCCGGGACGG
This sequence comes from Streptomyces fractus, assembly GCF_049844455.1. NCBI lineage: Bacteria > Bacillati > Actinomycetota > Actinomycetes > Kitasatosporales > Streptomycetaceae > Streptomyces > Streptomyces fractus. The sequence goes on from NZ_JBMYHI010000002.1 coordinate 3,228,924, forward strand.
GCAGGCCGGGTGCGGTGTGCTCGGCGACGCTGACGGCGGTGGCGGTACGGCCGTCGGGGAGGGTGACGCGCGAGCCGGGCGGGCAGTCGAGGCCGGGGGCCGCAATGATCTGGGCGGTTGCGAGCACTGCGCGGCCTTCGCCGTCGGTGACCTGCTTGCGCACCGCGGCCACCAGCGCCGGAATATCCACACCCTGTGGATCGAAGGACGGGCCGTACGCTGTGTCGCCGCGGTACGGGGCGATCGCGACGCGGTGCCGAAGAAGCCATCCAGGAACGCGAGTTACCAGGCGTCGCTCACCTCCCCCGGCAGGAGACCGGCACGGCGCAGGGTGCGGTAGGCGCGGGGTGCGAGCTCAACTCCCGCGATAATCACTGGTGATGTTGACTCGCCGGTGCGGCCGGACAGGGAGACGGGGCCGATGGATACGGAGTCCCAGACGTCGGTAGTGGTGATGCCATCGCTGCCGGTGGCCAGCCAGTACTCCACCTGGGCACACACCGCGTCCGCCAACGCGGCCGCCACGGCGGCCGGTTCGTAGACGGCGGTGAGCAGGGCGGCGTCAATGTCCTCGCTCGCCCTGGCCAGCAGGCGGGCGACGTCGGGCGGGGCGGGGCGGCCAGTCCACTCGGCGAGCCGTCCGGGGGTGGCGTAGGCCATGGGGCTCCCCCTGCTCTATGTCTCGTTGGTCGTGGCGCCATGCTTGCCGGTGCGACGCGTGGCGGGTTTCGGTTCGGGCGTCGCGACGTCGACGACCGTCGTCACGGTCTCGGTGTTGATGTGGACGACGTCGTAGCCGTGGCGGCGGAAGAACTCGATCACCCCGAGCGGGACGGGGAGCACGCATTCAGCGACGCCTTCTGCGAAGTGGACGCCGGGGACGACCTCGCCGCACAGCGTGCGGGTGGGGGCGGTGATGCGGTAAGTGATGGCGTGACTCCTCTACTTGACCTTGATGTTGCGCAGGACCGCTGCGGCCTTGGTCGCCTTCAGAGCGACGGCGACGGGGCCGAGTTCGACCTCGCCGCGCTTGACAGCGCCGGCGGTGTCGAAGTCGGGGAGCCACTGGCGTACGAGCTGACCGCCGGCAGTGGTGACTCCGTGGAAGCCGTCCAGGCCGAGCCGTACCGCGTACAGGTCAGACAGGCCGGAGACCGTCGTGCCCGTGCCGTCGGCGTCAGGGGTGATGAGGCGGTCCTGTACGGGGATGACCGGCTCGCTGCTGCCCGCCTTCGCGCCGAGGTCGACGAACGGGATGTTCGCGTACGACTCGACGGTGCGGCCGAAGGCGTCCTCGGAGCGGGTGTAGTACCCGGAGCGGCGGGCCAGGGAGCGGATACGGGCGATGGTGCGCTGATTGCCGAGCAGGGCGGTGGGGGTGTCGTCCAGGGTCTCGATGAACGCGTCGAGGAGGTCCAACGCCTCGTGGGTTTCGCGGCGTTCGTCCAGGCCGGGGCCGGTCCAGTCGGTGACCTCGCCGACGCCGAGCTCGGTGGAGGAGCCGGCCAGGGCGAGGTCGAGGCCGTCGAAACCATGTTCGCGGCCCGGTTCGCGCGAGCGCAGGCCGTTGATGACCTGGTCGGCGAAGAACGCGCGGGCGGACTTGATGGTCTGGCTCATCTGGAGGGCGACCTCGTTGGTCGCGGCCGGGCCGAGGGCGGCCAGGACGCGGTCTACCTCGAAGGCGCCACCGAGTGGGGCGAGGTCGACGGTGTAGCGGGCGCGGTGGGCCTGTTCGACTCCGTACTCGGTGTTGTAGGGGCGGAAAGCAGCACCGCGCTCCAGGACCAGGCGGGTGTAGCCGTAGGTGAGGGTGGCGCCGCCACCGGCCGGGTTCACGGCGTCGTCGAAGGTCAGGTTGTCCAGCAGCCAGCTGGACTTGCGGAACTCGTCGATCACCGTGAGGTCGATGTCGTCGAGGGTGTTCAGCTTCGCGTCGGCGAGCGTGATCGCCATCCGGTCGGCCTCCTTCCATCACGGGTGGGTTGGTCAGGTGCCGAGGCGGGCGGCGACGGCCTCGCGGAGTGTGGCCGGGCGCTTGTCGGTGGTGGGTGGGCCGTTGAACTCCGCTCCCCCGCGCGATGGTCCGGCTGATGCCGTGGCGAAGCGTTCCGGGTCGGCCTCCACCGCCGCCTTGATCTGCTCGGTGAGCTGGGTGGCGAACTTGGGGCCGTCGGGGTCGAGGTTGGCCAGGGCGTCGAGGAAGCCGCGGCTGTCCAGGAGCCGCTCGGCGCGGGCACCGTGCTCGCCGGCCACCTTGTGCGCGGCCAGTTCGACCCGCGCGGTGCGCAGCTGCTCCGCGAGGGTGGTCACCTGGGCGTCGCGGTCGGCGATGGCGGCGGCGAGCGCCGCCGGGTCCGCCGCTGCGCTGCCGGGCTTGTCCGGGGTGAGAGCCTGCTGCACCGCGTCCAGGGCGGAGCGCAGCCGGTCCCGCTCCTCCACCACCTGTGCGGTGCGCTCCTCGGCATCGGCGCGGGCGCGGTCGTCCACCGGGGCCGATGGTTCGGGCGTGGCGGTGCCGCCGGTTTCACGGGTCGGCGTGAGTTGCTCCTCCGGCGGCGCCGCCGGCGTGGACTGCCCGGAATCTCCGGTGTCGGCGGCACCGGAGCCGCCTCGAATCGGCCAGATCGGGCGGCCATCACGGCGCCGGCCGAGCGCGCGCACCCCCGTGCGCGGACAGGTAGGCAGGATGGATTCGGGCATGGGCGTCTCCTCGTACGGGTCGGGTGGGGTGCCGGAGTCGGGGCGGCGGTTCAGGCCGCCGGGGTGGCGTCGGTCGACGGCAGGTTGCCTGCGCCGAGCTGTTCGCGGACGCGGTCGCGGCGCAGGTAGGGGTGGGCGTGAAGGTGCTCGCGCATGCGCTTCTGCCAGGCGCGCACCTTGACGTTCGCGACCTTGCGGTCCTCGTCGCCGAGCGCGGCGGCGGCACGGCGCTTGTACTTGCGGATGTGCCGCTCGATCTCGCGCTGCCGCTGCCCGGCCTCGTACTCCCCGCGCTGAGACGTGTCCGGCTCCGGGAGCGGGGTGACGCCGGGCAGGTAGGCGGAGACGGAGTGGCGGCAGTTGGGGTGCTGGAATCCCGCGCGGCGCGCCTCGTCCAGGGTGCCCGCCACAAGGACGTCGACCATCCGACCGTCCTCGGTGGCCCGTTCGGCGCGGACCGTGCGGCGTCCGTCCGGCCCGTCGAGGGCGAGCACCGCGCCCTCCCAGGGACGGCACAGCGGGCACTCGCGCGGAGCGTCGGAGACCCGCACCAACTCGACGCCGGCCTCGGCCAACGTGCGGGCGTGCGCCTCGGTGGCCGCGCGGGCCGTCGCGGTGCGCACGGCCATCTCCGCGTACGAGGTCAACTGCCAGCGCCGCCCCGCCCGGTCCGTGAACCCCGAGATCCCGCGATCGGCGAAGTACCCCATCGCCTGCTGCGTGGCCTGGCGGCGTGAGGCCACCCCCAGCAGGGGCAGCGCGGTGACGCGCGCGACCACGCCGCGGTAGATGTCCACGACGGCCCGCAGGATGCCGCGATGCGTGGCGGTCACCAGCTGCACGGCCTCGGCCGCGAGCCGGTCGACGGCCTGCGCGTTCGGGATGACCTCCTCGACCAGCCGCCGCGCGCTGTCCGGCAGCGCGCCGAGCTCGGCGACGCCCGCTCGGTGGCCGCGGTTGTACGCCTCGGCCACGACGTCGAAGACCTCAAGCGACACGGCCCGTCTTAGCTCGTCGATGACAGCCTGCGCCGCACGGCGTAGCGGTTGGATCGCGGCGAGCTTGCGCCGCGCCCAACCGGGCGCCTCGAACCCGTCGGCGAGTTGCCGCGCGATGAGGCCAAGCAGCCGTTCCTCGGCGCCCGCGTACAGGTCGCGCACTGAGGCCGACAGGTCTTCCACCAGCTCGGGCGACACGGGCAAGACTCCGCTCCTCTCCAGCTGTGGACCTTGAATTGATCGACGTCACTCACGGTCTCGCTGGGGGTCGGCCGGCGCGGCCGGTTACTCGGGGGCCTGCAGGTCGGGTGTGCATGCTGCTTCCTGTGCTGCCATGACCGCATCGCCGTGTTCGAAGGCCCAGGCGCCGACGGCATCGATGGGGGCGAGCAAGGTCCGTCCCAGGGCTGTGAGTTGGTATTCGACCCGGGACGGATGGCCGACGTCCGTGTGCCGCGCGACGAGCCCGTTGGACTGCAGCCGACGCAGGGTTTCGGTGAGGGCCTTGGAGCTGATGCCCCCGATCCGTTCTCGGAGTTCGACCGGGCGGCGGGGGCCGTCGCGCAGTGCCCAGATCACCACGGCGTTCCAGGTGTTGGAGAGCAGGTCGAAGGCGAGGCGGGCGCGGCAGTCGGCGAGGAAGGCGTCGGTCGTCACGTACCAAATGGTGCCCGAACGGCCTCCTAGCGTCGGTGTGAACGCTCGAAGCAGGCGCGGAGAGGACACATGTGATGCGCATCGGAGTATGGGGAACAGCTGGCATGGCCGAGGCGCTCGCCACCCATTGGGTACGAGGCGGGCACGAGGTGATCATCGGCGGGCGTGACGTGGACAAGGCGCGTCGGCTCGCGACGCGCATCGGCGGCGGCGCCAGGCCCGCCAGCCTGCGCGCGGCGGCCGAGTCCGGCCAGGTGGTGTTGGCCGCGCTGCCGTTCGGAGTGGGCGCGGACGTGGCGCGGGACCTGCGTACCGCCCTGGAGGGAAAAGTACTGATCGATTGCTCAAACCCGGTCGGGCCGGGGTTCCGGCTGATGACGGAAGGAGGGTCTTCAGCTGCTCAGCGGCTTGCCGCGGCGGCACCGGGAGCCCACGTGGTCAAGGCCTTCAACCTCTGCCACGAAGACGTGTGGCGCATGCGACCGCCCGTGTTCGATGGGCGGCCACTGGCCGTTCCGATCTGCGGGGACGAGGAAACCGCCCTCGCGTGTGTACGCGATCTGGTGCGGGACGTGGGCTGCGAGCCGGTGGCCAGCGGCGGTATCGACCGTGCGGGGCTCCTGGAGGCGACCGCCGCGCTGTTCATCGCCCTGTGGCTCGGCGAGGGGACGGATGTTCAAGCAATCGCACCCCCACTGGCGTATGCGGCCGGGCCGCACCCGCAGGAAGCGGACGGCGAGACGACGGCACGCCGTTAGGGGTTCTGGGCGGGCGGGAATTTCATGATCGCCGCACCGGTTGCGCGGATCGTCAGCAGCAGTACAGCAGTTGTGAGAAGGGCTCTCCGTGCGCGCCATCCAGATCGATCGATTCGGCACTCCCGACGTCCTCGGCCTCGTCGACGTTCCCCGGCCCGAGCTGGCGCTGGGTGAGGTGTTGATACGCGCAGTGGCGACCAGCATCAACCCCGTCGATGACAAGACGCGGGAAGGGGCCATCGGTGAGGGAACTCCAACGCTACCGATGACGCTCGGCTGGGACTTGGCCGGCGTGGTGGTCGACGGGGGCGGCAGCGGCCTGCGCGCCGGCGAGCGCGTGGTCGCTATGTCGCATCAGCTCAGCTCCGGCCGCGGTACATGGGCCGACCTGGTCGCGCTCCCGGCGCACACGGTAGGCGCCGCACCGCAGACAGTCAGTCTCGTGGAGGCGGCAACCCTGCCGCTTCCCGGACTGACCGCCTGGCAGACCCTGGACTGGCTCGCGGTGACGTCCGGGGAACGACTGCTGATCGCGGGCGCGTCAGGGGCAGTTGGTGGGCTGGCGCTCCAGATCGCCCGCGCCAGGGGTGTCACGGTGGACGCGTTGGTCTCCCGAGACGCGCAGGTCGACTTCGCCCGCAGCCACGGGGCCGACTTCGTCACCACCGACGCCGGCGCGCTGGCACCCCGTCACTATGACGCGGTCTTTGACACCTTCGGAGCCTTCGTCACCGACGCGGTAGCTGACGGCGGTCGGTACGCGTCTGTCGCCACGCAGGCCGGCCCGGTGCCCGATCTGTCCTCGCGTGGCGTCCGTACCACCGTCAATCAGGTACGCGAGGACGGCACCGGACTCGACGAGCTGACCAAGCTCGTAGACAACGGCTCCCTGCGCTTGCGCATGCACGCCAGCTTCGGCCTCCACGAGATCCAAGCCGCGCACGCCCGCTACTTTCAGGGCGGTCTGGCAGGGAAGATCGCCCTGGTCTTCTGACGGAGGCGTGCGTCGGCACCTCATACGCGGCCGTGGGTGAGGAAGTGCAGCACCAACCAGCCAAGGAGACCGCCGAAAGCGGCGCGGCGTGCAGCGGCCCACGGGCCGTGGTCGTGGAACCCGAACCATTCCCAGATGTGCATGCTCAGGCTCGCGCCATGAGGCCCCCACAACAGGGCGGCGGCTTCCAGTAGCAGGAACGCGGCGAGCCAGGAGAGCCAGGCGATGGACCACGTGGACAAGTGCGGCCTCCTTGGGGGCGTGTGGTCAAGGCGTGAACGAGACTCGGCCTGAGCGCGGTTCACCGTCCGGACGCTCTGAGCACTGGGTCGGGGACAGAGGTCCCGATCTCGTCGCGGATCCGAGCGACTTCGGCGGCGACCTGGTCGTCGGCCCAGTCCGGGTGCAGGAGGCGCACCTTGGTGTCAGTGGAGGCGGCTTCGGCCTGGGTGATCAGGGCGAGGGTCTCGGCGGTGGTCTTGGGGTCCTCGGAGACGGCGTCGCCGAACTGGATCTGCGGGCGCTCGGTCGCGGTGATGTTCGAGAAGCCCAGGGCGCGGTCCAGGCGCAGCATCGCCAGGAGCATGTCGGCCAGGGCGGGTGCCCAGTAGCGGGCCTTGACGTCGCGGGTGATCATCGAGCGGCGTTCGCGGGCCGTGACCTCTGTGGCGGTGACGGCGGCGGTGTCGCCGAGTCCGAAGGTCTGGGCGGAGTAGCCCGCCGCCTCGACCGCTTGGCGTACGAGGGCCTCGGCGCTGGCCCGGTGTTCTTCCACGCGGATGGCGAACTGGGACAGGGTGATGCCGGCGCCGTTCTCGGTGGGCGGGATGTTCAGGGTCTGCCAGATCTCCCGGTCGGCGTCGAAGCTCGCGCCCTGGCCGGGGCCGCGATCGCGAAGGTAGCCGTCGGGGACGATCAGGCGGGCGCGGGCCAGGCGGATGTCGCGCATCCACGACGTCCAGGTCGTATCGAGGGCGTCGAAGAGGTCGTGGCTGCCCTGGTAGTCGGAGCGGCCGAGTGGGCTGCCGCGATGGCGCCGGTTGGGGCGCATGTTGGGTACGTACGCGGCGGTGAGCTGGTCGAGGCCGGTGGGGATCGCGTCGCCGGGGGCCGTCATGGAGGCGGCGAGCGGTGCGGTCTCGGGGTGTTCGGTGAGCGGGACGCGGACGCCGAGGCGGTCGCGGTCGCCCTGGTAGAGGCCGTGCAGGATGGCGCCGGGTTCGTGGCGTTCCAGGTGGCGCCAGACCGTGGCCGTGTCGGACGGCAGTTCGTGCCAGAAGGTAACAGCGGTCAGGATGCCGAAGCGGAACTCCGGTACGGCGGTGTCCGCGTGCACGGCGGTCAGCAGTGGGCGCGCGGCCAGCGTCGTGTCCCAGGTGACGCGTAGGTACACCCCGCCCAGTGCCGCGCCGATCTCGGCCGCTTCGAGCAGTGTGTTGGCGAGGCCGTTGGCCTCGGTGAGCTCGTCGAGCCGGTCCTGCGTGGCGGCGTCGGGGATGGTGAAGACGGGTGGTTCGGAGAACAGCAGCGCGGCGGAGGTGCCGGCGATGTCGGCGGGCAGTGGGATGTGCAAGCGCTCGTCGCGCCGGCCCGGAGACGATGAGCGTCGACCCCACAGGCGGCGTGGTCCGTCCAGGCGGCGTGCCCCGGCGCTGGCGTGGGCCGTGTCGAGTCGGGTGCGGTCGCCGGAGTACCAGGCGTCGTCCGTGCGCATTGCGGCGTGCTCGGCCGCGTACTGGGGCGGGGGCCAGGGGGTGTTGAGGTCAGGCAGGGGCATCGCTGACCTCCTGACCGGGCGCCGGGCGGATGTGGGGCCACTCGTGTCGGGTGGAGTGCAGTACGTAGCGCAGGGCGTCGACGCTGTGGTCGTCCTGCTTGAGGGGCTTGTCCTCGCCCTTGTCCGAGGCGTCCGGGTCCCAGGCGTAACCGGGAATCTCGTCCAGCAGACCGGTACAGGAGCGGTGGACATACAAGAGGCCGGAGTCGAGGGCGGTGGCGGTGGTGCGGATACCGTCGAGGACCTCGTTGTGGGCGCGGGCAATGTTGGGGTGTCCGTCGGCCCACAGCTGGGTGATGAACGAGGCGGCCGAAGGGTCCACGAAGGTCCACGCCGGGGTGACGTCGAGATTGTCGAGCCACGTGCGGACGGCAGTGGCGTACTGGGCGTCGGTCATCTGCCGGTGCGCGGCGCGGGAGTCGTGGCGCCACTCGGCGACTACGTACAGGCGGTCGTCGGTGCCCTGGCCGAGGAGGAGCGCGGCGAAGGGGTTGGTGGTGCCGTAGTCGATGCCCACCCAGTGCCGGCGCATCGCGGGCAGCGTGTCGACGACGTGGCGTTCCTCGTCCCACATGTCATAGACGGCGCCCTCGGCCACGACCCATGCCCCGTCGATCATGCGCTTGCGCCACAGGCCGACGTACTCGACGGCGAGGGCGTTCACGTACGCGTCGGTGAGCGAGGGGTTGTCGGCCAGCTTGAAGTGCCAGGTGGCGAGGTCGAGTTCGTGGGCGCGGTCGAGGTAGCCGGTCTTCAGCCAGTGGCGCGGGCTGTCGGGGTTCGTCGTCGCGAACAGTCGCGCACCGGGGACCGAGAGGCGGGCCAGGAGCTGGGTCCAGAAACCTTCCGGGAGCAGGGTGGCCTCGTCCACGTACGCGAGCGAGGCGGTCAGACCGCGGAGGCGGCCCTCGGCGCGGGCGTCGGCGGCACCGATCAGGTGGACGGTGCGGCCGAGCACGGTGGCGGTGGTCGCACCGCGGGTGTGGCGGATCTGGGCGGCGGCCGGGCCGAAGAGCACGGGGTCTTGCAGCGGCTCGAAGACGTTGCGCTCGATCGTCTGAAGGCTGCGACCGACGACAACGACGAGCCCGGAGGGTGGTGCGTCCGCGACGGCGATCAACCAGGCCAGGAGGCTCGCGATGGTCTTGCCGCTGCGGACCGCGCCATGCCACAGGTTGATGCGCGCGGTGGCCTGCGCGATCGAGACAAGTTGCTTGCGGGACAGCGGGAGGGCGTCGAGGCCGGTCGACAGAGACGCTCGCCTCCCTTCGGATTACCCGTCCCCAGCCGGCCGTTCGTCATCGTCGGGCGGGCGAGCCAGGAGCCGGCGGATACCGGAGCCGAGGTCGGTAAGGGCGGAGCGCACGCCGTCCGTGTCACGGCCGGCGTCGACCTCGGCCAGGCGCTGCGCGGTGGCCAGATAGGAGGCGATGGCCTGGGCGTGATGACGCTCGTCGTGCGCGGGCGGGTCGTCGCTGACGACATCGACGGTCTGGCCGGTGGGCAGCAGCTCGACCCGTACGTAGTGGCTGGCCTCGACGCGGGCGAGGTTGGCCAGGGCGCGGGTGTACAGGCGGTGTTGGGCCTCCGTGCGCACGGCGGCGAGGTCCTGGCGGCGGGCTTCGGTCGCCGCTCCGGTCATCCGGGCGCCGCCGTCGAAGCGGAGCCCCTCGGCTTTCGCGATCTTGGTGACGGTGGAGGCGCTGCGGCCGATCTGCCGGGCGACGGCGTTACGGGTCAGGCCCTGGGCGTGCAGGCGACGCACCTGTTCGCGGTCGGCGTCCGAAACAGGGTCGACCATGGGAGCCAGCTCCTTGAGTCAGAGGAGACGCGGGTTCGCCCGTCCAGCCGCTCGTCGATGCCCGCCGCTCGACGGCGCCCCCAGGATGGGAGCTTCGGCCGGACCCGGTTACAGGCACAGAGTGGCCCCGCACCACAGGCGTCAGCCGATAGCACCGCGTGCGTCGGACAGTGCGGCCGTGATCTCGACTGCAAGTTGAGCGTGCCCCCTCCAGCACTGACTGACGAGCAGACCACGATTGTCAGGGACATTTAGTAGCCTCACACCATGCCCAACAACCGCCCTGCAATCCCAAGGGAGTTGGCGAGGTCCATCCTCGTCGAGGCCGGCCATCGGTGCGCCATTCCAACCTGCCGAGCCACAACCCTCGAGATCGCGCACATCACCCCGTGGCGCCAGGTTCGCCAACACGAATTTGAGAATCTGATCGCGCTTTGCCCAAACTGCCACACCAGATTCGACAAAGGGGAAATCGACCGAAAGGCGATGCTTCAGTACAAGGTGAATCTTCGCCTCTTCCCGCTGGACACAGTAGAAGAGAGCGGCTTCCTCCAGCACAGCAGAACGCTAGACGCCTATCGATATTTTCAAAGCGCACGCGAATCCTGGGAGATCAGCATCCGGACCATCGCGTCTCACGATTGCACGGCAGGGTACGAGGCGAGCGACTACGCGGCTCGCCGAGAGCTCGTCGCACGCTGTTCAGACCTTGGCGCCGGAGCCAATCGCGCCCTCGTTATGCTCCAAGACAGCGACTGCTTCTACGCAGCCAGGGAAGTATTCGAGTGGATGCTGAGCTGGGCAAATGACGTAGTCGACGGCCTATGGCCAAGCACGTACGGGGGTGCCACACCGCACGACGATGCGGATCTCTCGACACTGGAGTCCGACCTCCATGCAGCTGTCTGTCACGCTCTTGGCACAACGGACGGGGAGCTGCCACAGAAGAACTTCACCCCATCAGACACTCCTCCACTCAAGCTCGGCGGTACGGGTAAGCGCTTTTGAATGCGATGGCGAAAAGTTGAGCGCTCGCGTGCACGGCAACAAGCCGCTGATGACAGGCCAGTCGAACCGCAAGACATACTCGATTACATGTCACCTGAGTAAGAATGCCTCAGAGCGTGGCATGCTCAGCGGTACGGCCCGCCCCTGCTTCCTTCAGGGGCGGGCCGTCTGATCGTGATCCCGCTCAGAGTTCGTCGGCCTTCATGGCCCAGAACAGTTCCTTGAACCGCTCGGCGGCCTCGTCGGCGGTGCGGGCGGCGACGGTGGTCCATACGGGCACCAGGCCCTCGTTCATGACGGGCTCGTCGTGCTGCTCATTGACGTCCTTCAGGTCGCCGGGTATGGCGACCATGACGTGCAGTTCCCTGGCGCCGATCTCGAATGCGGCGATCACGGTGAAGTCCATCGCGCTGTCTCCCTCTGTTGACTTTTCAAGGCGCCTACCTGGGTGTTTGCCCTGGTGGCAGCTGTGACAGTAGGGAGAGGCCGGCGGGTCTGCGAGGGGCTGCCGTAACGACTCCGGTAACGGCTCGGCGACGAGGAGCAGCGCCTACCGCACGGCCTCGGGTGGGGCCGTGCGGAGGGTGGTTCAGGTCGGTCCGAAGCCCTTGTCGCCGAGGGTGCCGGCGATCCACTGGTTGACGACGTGCACGATGGTGCCCTCGACGGTGTCCAGGTAGTGGCGGGCGGCCGGCGCCGTGGCGGGGACCCCGTTGAGGATGAGGGTGTCCAGGTGGTCGGCGACGGTGTCCAGGTAGGCGATCAGGCGCCGGTCCGCGTCGTTGTCGCTGTCGCGGAGGACGGCGAGGTCCTGGCCGGTCATGTCGGCGACGTAGGCGTGCAGGTCGCTGTTGAACGTGACGTACATGTGCGCGTCCCCTTTCGGGGTCGTGCGGGCTGGCCCCGGCGGCTTCCCGCGTCATGGGGGGTGCCGGTGGCGTTGACCTGGACGTTAGCTCAGTGGCCCCCGTGGCAGGAACTCGTTTCCGTGGTCCGTGGATCACGGGTTGGTGCCGGTCCTATGCGAGGGCGGAGGCGCGCACGCCGACCGTCCAGAGCAGGTCGCCGGGCCGCAGGCACGGGAGCGTCTTGGCCTCGTAGTGCGGGTCGAGGGCGAGGTTGCCGAGCCGGTTGGGGACGGTGTCGGTGTACGCGGCGGGGCTGGTGGCCAGGGTGGTGTGGGCGGCCCAGCCGGGCGCGTGGCGGCCCAGCGTGCGGGTGGGGTCGCCGCCGACGCGCACGCCGAGGACCGGGGTGGGGTTTCCGGCGCGGTGCAGGCCGCGCAGGATCGCGGCGAGGGTGATGCCGGAGCCGACCGGGACGACGATCCGCCGTATGTCGCGCGGGAGTTGGGCGGCCTGTTCGGCGACCTGTTCGAGGTAGGCGGGGTGTTCCATGCCGAACGGCATGCCCGCCCAGCCCTGTTCGGCCAGGGTCTCGGCGTCGATCCGGTAGCGGGCGCGGATCACCGACACGCGCGCAGGGCGGTGGCGCAGCACCGTGGCGTCGGCCGCGGCGGCAAGTGCGGTCTCCGCGGTGTCGGCCCCGTAGCCGGTGTGCAGGCGGGCCGGGATGTCCAGGGCGCGGGCGACGAGGGCGGCGCGTTCGAGTTGAGGGCTGATGCGGGCGCCGGCGCTCACCAGCCCCACCGCGTCCTCGGCGGCGGTGAACAGGGCGCGCGCCTTGGCGCCCGAGGCACCGCCGCGCACCCAGGCGTCCTCCCGCTTGGCCAGAACCCCGTCGTGTTCCTCGATCGGCGTCACGTGCGGGGTGAAGTCCGGCACCGCGAGCGCGCGGGCAAGCAGGTCGAGGCCCCTCACGCCGCGCGCTCCTGCCCGCGGATGCGGGCGGTGGCGCGCTTGGGGTCGCCCTTGACGAAGGTCAGGACGTACTGGTGGTGGCGGCCCATCTTCCTCGATGCGCGCCACTGGTTGTCCAGACGGAGGGGGACGGTGCCGAGGGTGTTCATCAGGACGGCGTCGTTGTAGAGCTTGGCGCCGGCCGCCTCGTGCGCGGCGATCGTGAGTGGGATGAGGCCGCGTATGGCGCCGGCGGTGTTGCGGACCTCGCCGACCACCCAGGTGGCGAACCGGTCCTCGTTCAGGCAGCGCACCGACTCCGCGATGACCTCGCGGTAGGTGTCGGCGAACTCCTTCCACTTCATCGCGGACAGGTCCGCCGGGTGGTCCGAGTACTTCTCCAGGTTGAAGTACGGCGGGCAGGTGAAGACGTAGTCGAAGCCGCCGTCCGGGAGCCGGGGCAGCACCTCGGCCGCGTCCCCGACGACCCACGACGGGGACGCGGCGAGGAGGTCGGCCGCGCGCCAGGCTTCGGCCTGGTCCTCGTTCGCGTCGACCTGGGACGGGGACAGGTCGACGCCGGTGTAGTGGTATCCGCCGTTGCCCGCCACGAGGCCGCGTACGGAGCCACCGGCGAAGGGGTCGAGGACCTGGCCGCCCTCGGGGCAGTACCACTCGTACGACGCCTCGGCCAGGACCGGGTCGAAGGTGGAGAGCCCGTCGTTGATCGCGGTGAGCTTCTCCTGGGCGAACCGGCCGCTGCTGGCGTACGTGGTCACGTGCTCGCGCCCGGAGCGGCTGGTCATGCCCAACTCGTGCCAGGAGCGGCGGCGCTGGCGCCACGGGCCGAGGTCGGTTCGGAGAATCGAGAACGGGTGGATGCCGGGCAACGGCCCCTGCGTGCGCGGAGCAGGCGCGGACTCGTCGAAGAGGGCCTGGGAGTTGGTCGGCATGCGATCACCTCCCAAGGCAAAAGGGCAAAGCGAAGCCCCGCCACGACGGGGGATGCGTGGCGGGGCCGGCGTATGGAGTTGATGGGCTGTTTCCGGGCATGCCGAAAGCGCCTCCGACTTTAGGTCACGGAACGGTAACGGTGCAAGGGTTGTTTTCCAGGTTCGCCTCGACGAGCTGCCGCAACTCGCCGCCGCGGCTGCGGCGTACGCCCAGGACGGCGCCGAACTCCTCGGCCGTGGGGCGGCGTCCGGACTGCTCGCACAGTTTGAGGTAGGCGGTCACCGCCTCGGGCGGCGCCTCCTCCGCGCCGCCGGATTCCGTCGACTCAGCCTCCGCGGACTGTGGCACCGGGGTGACAGGCGGCGCGCTGAACGTGGCCGTCATCGGCAGCTCGGGCGGCCCCTCCAGCTCGGCGCGCGCTGGAGCGAACACGGCCGGGAGGGCGGGTTCGGCCTCGGCTGCGGCAAGGAGCGCCGTCAAGTCCGGCCTGCCCGGCAACTCCGCTTCCCCGTCGGACTCTTCCGTCGCTGCAAGCGGTGCGGGTTCCGGCGGAGCTACGTCCACCGCGCCCGGGGCGGGCGTGGCGTGCTGCGGAGTCGGCAGGAGCCGGACGAGGAGTTCCGTCGCCACGAGCTGCGCCGCCGGCGGCGTGATCGCGATGAAGACGCCGGCCGTACTGCCGTCGCTGTGCGCGATGTTGAAACCGAGCGACAGGGACGCGAACGCCACGACCGTGAGCCAGTACGGCCAGGCGCGACGGCTCGACCACTCGGCGGCCACCACGCCCACGGTGCCGACGACAGCCCCGCCGTCGACAAGGGCAGCGAACATCCAGGCCGCGTCCGACGCGACGCCGTGCTGCACGGCGAGGTCGGTCAAGGCGGCAAAGGAGAGGCGGAAAGCGAGAACGGCAAAGGCCGTGGTGATCGTTGCCGACGCGAATAGGGGAAGCCAACGAGCCAGCCCCGGGACACCAGCCGCAGGAAGCGGCGCAGTACGGTAGGCGATAGCCATGCGAGGGGTACTCCTCGGATCGGTCAGGGCCCGTCCAGCGGTTGCGTCGCTGAGGCGGGCCCATCCATTAGCGGGACGTTCCGGTGGCGCGATGGGCGCGCAGGATCTGGTGAACGCGGCTTTCCACCATGCCCAGTTCGTACGCGATCTCGGTGGCGCGGCGACCGGCGGCGCGGGCCTCCGTGACGATGCGCCCCACCTGCGGCTGAAGGGCCTTCGCCTCACGGCGGATGCGTACCGCGTCGTCGAAGGTGTACTGCGGCGGTTCGACGTGGACCATCGGGCGGCTGCTCCTCGTATCGGGGTCGGGCGCGGGCCGAACCTCGGAGTCCGGCCCGCGCGGCGGCAGTTCAGGCGACGCGCTGCCCATCGGGCTCGTCGGACATGACGTTGGCGCTGGGTTCGTCGCTCTCGGGGCGCTGCGCGGTGAACGCGCGGTCCTTGCCGCTCAGGCTGCGCCCGCGGTGGCCGCGGGTGTCCCATCCGGCGCTGGCCAGGGTGCGACTGTAGGCGCGCAGGACCGGCTGGGCATCGGCCGCGATGGCGACCGTGCCGTGGGTCAGGCGGGTCACCAGGACGCAGCCGGGCCGGAACGGTTCGACGAGGTAGCCGGTCGCCCCGCCGAGTTCGTCCAGGGTGCGGGCGGGCTCGTGGCCGGCCTGAGCCAGGATGCGGGCCGCGGCCCGCACGTCGTCGTTGCCGGCGTGCTGGGGCCGGTAGCCGTGCGCCCCGTTGCGGCGGACGGCCACCGTGTCGCACCTCCGGCAGGTGTGCAGGGTGCCGGCCATCAGGCCGAAGGTCGCCGTGTCGTGGTCGACGTCGTAGAGGGCCTGGATGTCGCAGTACGTGGTGGTGTTGCCGCTGTCCTGGCGGTGCAGTCGCTCGTTGTGCTCGGTCGTGGTCGCGTAGCGCACAGGGATACTCCTATGGCTCGTAGGGATGCCGGGTTGCGTCCGGCGCCGTAGCTCCTACAGCGGCTGGAACCGTAATGACTGCATTGGAGGTCTGCGAGCCCTGATGGCCTGCAACTTCAGTTAATTTGCGTCCAGTTGGGTGCAGCGCGTCGCTCTCCTGCCTCCAGCGCCTCAGCGAGGGCCGGCAGGTCGCGCCAGCGCCAGGTGCGGCGCCCCCGCTCGTCGGTGATGACGGGGGCGGTGCAGCTCGGTCCGGTATCGCACGTGATCGTGGGCGGCTCGTCGGGGTCGGGCTGGTGGAGGACGAGCTGTCCGGTGCACCAGGGGCACGGCCGGTCCGGGATCGGCGTAGAGCGTTGGTCGATGCCGAGGGTGCGCAGCAGCCGTCGCTCGCAGGCGCCGGCGACGCGGTGCGCTTCGCGCAGTCGCGCCTCCGGGAGTCGGCCGAAGGGTGCCGGTCCCCAGGTTCCGTCCTCGCGCTGCTCGGGTTCGGTGTCGGTGTCGCGTACGCGGCGCTCGATGTAGAGGGCGGCCCAGTGCGGGCCCTGGGCGCGGCTGCCCGGGCCGGTGGCGGTGGGGAAGTTCCAGCGCCAGGGGTCGCCGGCCTCGGCCCGTTGTACGTCGGCGGCGAGCACGTCGGCGAGCTCGTAGAGGGCCTCTTCGATGGCCACCTTCGTGTCCAGGGCGTCCAGGTTGAGGGGCGCGGGGTGCTCGCGCAGGGTCAGCGGCGCCTTCTCCAGCAGTGGCTCCGCTGTGTCGCGTCCCGGTGCGAGGAGGGCGGCGAGGTGGCGCGGGGGCCACACGTCTACGGGCGGGCTCTCGACGGTGAGCCGGAGGGTTCCCCAGTGGGTGCGGATGCATCGCAGAGCTCCGGCCGTCTCGTGGCGGAGGGCATCGAGGGGGCGGGTCATTTTCCAAGTGCTCCCGTTTGTCCGGCGGTACGGTGGAGGCACTCGAGGGGCGCGCCCGGCTGTCCGGCCAGACGAACAGGCGCGCCCCTTCTGCTTGTTCAGGCGGGCTTCCCGCGGCTCTCGGCACGACAGTTACCGCAGACGAGCCACGGCCACGGCGCCGCCGCGAGCTTGGGCTGCGTCCCGGCGAGCGCGGCGTCCAGCCGCGCGGTGAGCCGAAATTCGATCCGGAGGTCGCGCTCGCCGCAGTGCGGGCAGGCCGCGTCGTCGAGGTCTGGCGTCATGAGGGTTCGCTCCCCTTCGAGAGTGATCTTCAGGGTGGGGCGTGCGGGACCGCGCGACCGGTCGCGGGCGCCCCACGTGCGCGAGAGGGTTCGGCGCCAACGGCTCCCTCGGGTCGGCGCGTTCGCCGTGTCGGTGCCGGCGTGCATGGCGTCGCACGGGTCGAGCACGTGGGAGTCGTCCGGTGGTCGCCACCCGGCGTCCAGGAGTCGACCGATGATGCGGTGCCCGGTGGCGGCGGGCGTGGGATCGGGTCCGTAGTACGGGAAGGCGTCGCCCTTGTGGGCCCGCGCGTCCGCGACGGCGAGGTGAGCGAGGATCTCGGCCACGGCCCAGCCCGCACCGATGGTGATCGCGTCCTGTCCGGCGCCGAAGTCAGCTCGGCCGTGCGCGTCGGGGATGTGGGTCATGCGGGCGCCCCCTGGGCGGTCTCGGCGGCTTGTATCCGGGCCGCGTGCGGATCACGGGCGGCGGTGCACGGCTGCCCCAGTAGGGCGCCGCACTCCGGGCAGTTCGCGGTGGTCACCGCCCAGGCGTCGCGCCGGCGTCCGTGCACGGTGTGGAGTTCTCTGCCGCGCGAGGACGTGCACAGATGCCGTGCTCCGGCCCGACAGACCTCGACGGGGCAGGCGACGTTCAGCGCGGGCAGTCGGGCCCGCAGGCCCGGCAGGTGGGGCGAGATCTCGGCCCGTACCTGCGGCGGCATGTACGGCCCGGGCTCCGCTGTCGGCATTGCGCCGATCCGGTCCGCCAGCGGGCCGAGTTGGCGCCGCCCGGCTGTATCGATCGCGCGGTGGTACGGAGCCGGCGCCCGCAGGCCATGCGCGACCTCCGCACGGGTCGCGGCGAGCTCGGCCCGGTAGGCATGCACGTCGTTGGGGTCGGCTGCCGGCAGCGGATCGGTGTGCCGCTCCATGCGTTCCGTGCGGTGCTCGGCCCAGGCCGCGAGCAGGTGGTGCGGCTCGTACGCGAAGTACCGGGCGGTGTGGTCGCCGCGCCGCTGCTCGTAGAAGCGGCGCACGGCCTGCGAGGCGTCCCAAGTGCCGTCCGCGGTGACGGCAGGGATGTGGGCGGTGGCCTCGTTCCACTCGTCGATGGTGCGCGCGGCCTGCTGCGGGTCGGCCATCGCGCGGCGCAGGCGTCCGTCCAGGGCGGCGAGCAGGCGCAGCAGGGCGGCGGTCTCGCGTGGGTTCATCGGTGGTTCGTCTCCCGTCCTTCGAGCAGGGCCAGGCCGACCGCGAGGTTGTCGGTGTACGAGGGGGCCGGGGCCCGCCGCAGCGGGACGACAGTCCCCCACGAGTTCGGTGCGGGGCCGAAGTTGGCGGCGTCGCGCCAGATGGCGAGCAGGTAGCGGGCCGAACGGATCTCCCGCCCGGCGGTCTTCTCGACCGCGACCCGGGCCACGGCCTCCACGCCCCACCGGTTGATCGCGGCGAGCACCAGCGCCCACTCGCTCGGCGCCAACGCCCAGGTGACCGCGATCCGTTCACGCTGAAGGGCGTCGATCAGTGGCTGCGCCTCGGCCGGTATCCGGGCCGCGGCGGCGCCGCTGGTCGGCGTCGTACGCGCGGGGGAGCTGTTGATCTCTCCCTCTTCTTCATCAGCTATCTGTCTTGGGGGTGTCGTGGTGCTACCCCTACCGGTGTCACCGTGAGACCCCTCCGGTCCCATGGCGCTACCCCTGGGGTCCGAAGGTCGGGGGTCCGATCCTGCTACCGGTGGCGTAGTGGGACCGCCGACAACGCCACCGGTAGCAAGGTCGGGGATCCGGTAGCAGGTCTCCCCACGCGGCCCGCACCGCCCGTCCACGACCGCCAACTCCCCAGCCGAAACAAGCGAGTCGACGGCCCGTACGACCGACGAGCGCGACGCCCCGGTCCGACGGACCAACATCGTGGTGCCGGCGTACACGGTGCCGCCGCCGTCCGGCATCCGGTAGGCGATGGCCAGCAACACCAACCGCGCCACGCCGCGGGCGCGGGACTGCTCCCACACCCACTCCATGGCTTCCTGACTCACGACGTCGCCTCCCCTGCGTTGATCAGCCGTCGGTGGTGGCGCCGTCGCTCCACAGCGGCCCGCCCGCCTCGGCGAGCGTCGCGCCCGACTCCGAACCCGACCCGGGCGGCTCCTCGGCCGCCGCCTTGCGCCGACGCCGCACCGTCCGCGTCTCCCCCATCGCGCCGCCGTCGGCGAGCTCTTCGACCGCGTACGGGACGCCGTGCAGTACGTCGGCGGCGGTCAGCCGGCAGGCTTCCGCGGTCGCGCGGGCCAGGAGCATCGCCTGCGGCTGCCGCTTCCAGTTGTCCTTGCCACTCAGCCCGGCATCCGTCGCGCGCTCGATGGTCCACTCCGAGCGGTGCACCTCCGCCTCACCCGCGCGCCGGCCACACACCACCGCACGTACGGCGGTGGATTCCTCCTCCCAGACCGCGTGCCCGTGCGACTGAAGCAGCGCGCGCAAGGCGTGCGCCCGCATCGCCGGGGTGCCCTTGATCAGGTCGAACGAGCGCAGCGCCGCCATCGGCGAGAGCCCCATCTCGTTGCCCGTCAAAATCGCCGCGGTCACTTCGTGCGGCTTGCCCCGGAACGCCTCCGGCTCGCCCGCCTCCAGCGGATGCACGGCGAACCCATCGGCCCGCAGGTGCACGCCGTATGCGGCGTCGATCCCGAGCCCCGCCATCGCCACCTCGCCGCCGGTCGCGTCCAGGTAGAAGTCCGCGTACCGGTAGGCCGCCGCCTGCAACGCGGTCTCCGGCCAGATCCCCGACGCCGACGTCTTGTAGTCGAACAACGCCATCCGCCCGCTGGGCAGCTCGGCCACCAGGTCCAACGTCCCCGCGTACCCGTGCTCCCGCGACCCGACCACCGCCTCGGCGAGCACCGGCCGCACGCCCCACTCGTCGAGGAAGTCCGCGCACGCCGCGACGTACCCATACAGCTCCGCCGGCACTTCGGTCTCCGCGTCCCGCGACAGCGCGTCGGCGAACCGGTGCACCTCGGTGCCCCGCGCCGCAGCCTGGTTCCGCTCCCGAAACGGCGCCTTACGGATCTCCTCGTACGCCGCCTCGACCTCACCCGAGGCGACCATCGGCGCGAGGCCACGCCAGTTGTCCACCGCGTACCGGGCGGCCCGCTTCGCCGCCCACCCCACGAGTGCGGGCTTCGGCAGCCCGCCCCCGATGAGCGTGGTCACGCCCATCACCGGTGCCCCGTCCAGTACGTACCGGTGACCGCGCGCCGTCTCGATCCGCTCCAACGTCATCGCACACCACCGCCCACCGGCTGCGCCACACTCCGCCCGAGACTGCGCTCCACCTCTCGGTTCAAGGGGTTGAGCGCCGGGTTCGACCGCGAGTCCGCGGACTCGCACGCATCAATGAACTCATCCAGCGCCACCCGCCGATACACAATGCGCCCCTCCATACGGAAGGACTTCGGGCCGCGACGACGGTGTCGCCAGGTACGCATCGTGGCGACCGCGACGCCGAGGTAGGCGGCGGCCTCCTTCGTGCTGTACAGCGCAGGGACGGCCCGATGCTGGGGCACCCGCTCGCGCGTGGCCATGGGTGTCGGTGCGGACATGCAACTCCCTCCCAACCCGCAACGGCATATGCCGATGCGTAACGAGAGGCCAACACTAGGCAGCAAGATGAAGCGAAACAACGCTTCACTACACTTCCCTCACGGCCGCCGTTTCACTGCGTTGCATCTTGCGTCAGAGTGCTGCACACTCATCGGGACCTACCCCAACGCCTCGCACACGGCAGCAACACGGGCGAGGTACTCCACCGATTGGGAGCCCAGGTGAAGCACGATCCCGCCGCATGGCAACGCCTCAGCGAGATGATCCGCGCGCATCGCGGACGCAAGGGCTGGAGCCAGGCCGAACTGGCCCAGCACGCCGGCATCTCGACCAAGAGCGCCCTCACGGCCGAGTCGGGCAAGCCGCCGACCCGCATGCCCCCGTCGCTGGACCGCATCGCCCGCGCCCTGGGCTGGGCCGACGGCAGCGTGAACGCCATCCTCGAAGGCGGCGACCCGCTCCCCTCGCAGGCCGCAGCGGAGAGCAATCAGGGATTCACCCCGTCTCGCCCTGACACCACCGGCCGCGCGGTCGCCGCACTACGCCAGGCCACCGAGTTCAGCCGCATCTGCGCCGAGATGGGCGCCGATGCCGCCAGCCTCGCCGCCTTCGACGCCGCCGCCGAAGCCCTCCTCTCCTCGGCGGTCACCGCCCAGGCGCGCGCGGCCGGCCTCGGCCAGGACCACTTCGCCGCCGTGGCCCACTCCCCACGCAGCGACGGCGGCCCCGACACCGACCGCGCCGTGGTCGACGACGTCGTACGACGCTTCCGCGCGGAGCAGCACACGGATTAGCCACCCCGCCACACGCCGCCGCACCCCACACCCGGCATAGCCACACCCATTGACTCGAACAAAAATTCGAATCCCTGAGACACTGAGAGCCATGGCAACCCCCACCACCTGCCGGACCTCTCAATCCCCTTCAACTTCAACCCCGCGCACCCGACTCCCGTCCATCGAGCGCCGCGAGACCCCCCACATGAACCTTCCGTACAACCCCTGGGACGCGGCCGAGGAGCTCGAACTCCACATCCGCTACGGCCCGCTGCGCGACTCCTGGGCTTGGTGGGTGCCGGCGCATCGCCTGATCGTCATGGCCGACCGGCTCACGCAGGTACAGGAACGGTGCGCCCTCGCGCACGAGGTCGAGCACGCCCGGAACAAGGACACCGAATGTCGCAACGCCTCGCTCATCAGCCCCGTCCTGGCTCGACGACAGGAAATCCGCGCCGACGAGGGAGCGGCCCGCAAGCTCATCCCCGTCGTGGACCTCGAAGAGGCATTGGTGTGGGCGACCTCCCGCGAGGAAGCCGCCCACGAGCTGGGCGTCACCGAGCACATGCTCCGCGTCCGGCTCCGCATACGCAGAAGGGAACTTGAGTGGCTGGATACATCGAGGACCGGTGGCTGAACAAACGGCCCGACCCCGAGACCGGCAAACGCAAGCGCACCGCCCGCTACGGGAAGGGCGACCGCTACAAGGTCGCCGGCATCCCGGGAGTCCGCTCCCGGACCTTCGAGACACTCGCCGATGCGAAGACGTGGAAGGCGAAGGCAGAACACGAGGCCCGTAAGGGCGACTTCGTCGACCCTCGCCGCGGCGCCATCACGCTCAAGGAGTACGTCGAGCAGCACTGGTGGCCGACCCGCATCGTCGCGCACTCGTCCCGCGGCCCCATGCGAAGCCGCATATGGAACCACGTCATTCCGCAGATCGGCTCCCAGCCCCTGCGCGCCATCAACGCGGACACGCTGCGCACCTGGAAGGCCGGACTCCTCACCCGCGTGGAAGGGTCCACCGCCGAGGTGATCTGGGGACACCTCTCCTCGATCCTCGAATCCGCCGTCGAGGACGAGCGGATACCCAAGAACCCTTGTCGCGCCCACCGGAGCATCAAGCCCCCGAAGAACACGACCTCGAAGGCCGTCCCGTGGGACCGCGGGCGCGTCGACGCAGTACGCGACGCAGTGCAGGAACGCTATCGCGTAGCCATCGACCTGGGAGTCGGCCTGGGGCTCCGCCAGGGCGAGGTCTTCGGCCTGGGAACGGAGGACATCAATGTCACGGCAGGCATCGTCCATGTGAGACGCCAACTCCGATGGAACGACAAGGGGCGGCCGTACTTCTCCCTGCCGAAAGGAGCGAAGACACGAGAGGTGCCAGCGCCGCCGCTCCTTCTGAACCGCATAGCGCAGGCGCTCGAAAAGTTCCCCGCAGTCCACTGCACGCTGCCCTGGCTCAACCCTGAGGCGCCGACCACCGACCTCGAAGAACGCCAGCGCCGCCCGGTCACGGTCCCGCTCCTCCTCACCACCACCCAAGGGAACCGGATCTACTACCGCACGTGGAACGAGCGCACCTGGCACCCCGCTCTCGCCGCAGCGGGCATACTCAAGATCCTCCGGCACAAGGAACAGAGCCACGGCGGCCGAATCCGCCGCTACCCGGTCTACGACACGTCCCGCGCCGACGGCTTCCACGTCCTACGCCACACGTTCGCCAGCACTCTGCTCGAAGCCGGCGAGAACGTCGTCACCGTCTCCAAATGGCTCGGCCACGCCTCCCCCGAGATCACCCTGCGGCACTACGCGCACTTCATGCCGGAGGCCGGCTCGCGCGGCCTGAAGGTCATGAACGGGTGGTTCGAGACTCCCCGCCCTTCGATTCTCCCCAGATACTCCCCAGAGCCCCCTCCCAAGATCACCTGGAAGGCATACGAGCAGGTCAAGCCGGGTACGAACGCGACCGCATCCGTAAACGTGAAGTACAAGGAGACGGCGAGGGGCGGCCTCGCGGTGAACATCATCGAGTGCTGAGGCGCGGCACACAATCAGTCACTTCGTCGTATGCGGTGACCGGTTTGCCCGCCGAGGGTTCCCGATTCCACGGACGCGTCTAGCTTTGACGGACGTACGTCCTGAGCTGACTCCGCGAACGGAATCCGAGGACTCATGCCTCCTGAAATGGTCGGTCGTCAAGGTTCCCTGGCCGGAGAGCGGTTCGGCATCGGGACGAAGCCCCTCACCTTCGGCCGCAAGGCGGCCAACGACGTCGTGATCCGCGACGTGAGCATCTCGCGGTTCCACGCCGAGGTCCGCCGCGAGGGCCACGGATTCATGCTGTACGACCTGGGAAGCAGCAACGGGACCTTCGTCAACGGGGAGCGCATGAACTCCCGCGTGCTCCAGCCCGGCGACGTGATCGAGATCGGTGAGGAGACATTCAGCTTCGAGGCGGCCGGTCCGATGGAGACCATCATGGACCTCTCCGTCCTGGAGGCCCTCACCCCGCCTCCGGTCGAACAGTCCGTCCCGGTGCTCAAGGTGACCGTGTCGGGCGGCGGGCCCGTGGGCCTCGCGTTCGCCCTGCTCCTGGAGTCGCTGCTCGGCCCCAGGGCCCTCATCACCGTCCACGACGGCCGCTGGACCCGGGACGGCGACAAGATCGTCTGGAAGGACGCGACGCAGGGCAACGTCCGGCGCATGCAGGTCGTCACGGTCCAGAGCCGCCAGTACCTGGGCCTGCCCCAGGAGGTCCAGGACAAGCTGTTCAAGGAGGGCGCGTACAGCGAGATGTGGCCCGCGGGCCCCGACTCCATCCGCGGCCACAATCCGCGCAACATCCGGATCTCCTACGTGGAGGACACGCTCCTGGAGCTGGCCAACGAGAAGACGGGCCGCATCCGCTTGGTCCCCGAGCGATTCGACCCGGTCGAGCACGCGAAGCACATGACCGGGGACCACGTCCTCGCCATCTGCGAGGGCGGCCGCTCCCGGACCCGCGAGCACTTCGCCGAGAAGTTCGGCCAGGCCGACACGTCCATCTACTCGCTGGAGGGCGCACACCTCCAGGACGTCGTCCTCGGCCTGAAGGTGAAGTCTCGGCTCCCCGACCCGATGTCCGTCCTGCTCACCGTCGCCCAGAACCGGTTCCTCCTCAACTCCCTTCGCGGCGAGGGCTTTCTCAACATGCGCCTCACCGACGAGGAGGCCAAGGAGGTCGTGGGCATCGACCCCGTACGACAGGTCTTCGAGGAGTGCATCGCCTCCCGCCCCTGCGTGATGAACCGCAGCGAGGACGGCGACTTCCTCTGCGACACCCACAGCACCCTCTTCCTGCCCGCCCTCATCAAGGGGTCGGCGCTGTGGAAGCGGGTCATGGAGGGCCTCGTGCTGTTCGACGTGCCCGAGTCCGACCTGAGCGCCGTCACCGCGTTCCGCCTCGACATGGTGCAGCGCCCCCGGTTCACCGCGCGGCTGCACCCGAGGACGGCCACGGGACCGGGCACGTACGGATTCCTGCTCGGGGACGCCGCCAACGCCATCCACTTCTGGCCGGGACGCGGCCTCAACAGCGGCCTGGGATCGGCGATCTCGCTCGCCCGCTCACTGAGCGGCACCTGGCGGGGACGGCCGTTCCGCGACGCCGACTTCGTACGCCACGAGGCGGCCATGTCGATGCTCCAGTACCGGCACAAGAGCCGCGCCTGGAACTCCATGATCACCACGGACGAGCACGGAGTGACCCGGGCCATCAAGGACAAGATCCGGCAGAGCATCTCCGAGGCCGCCGAACGGCAGCCGGACCGGCAGGCCGACCTCGAAGCGCTCATGGACCAACTCCGCGCGATCCGCGACCGGCTGGCACCACGCATCCCCGGGCTGCCCGACGACGCGACCCTCCTGAAGCACCTCGACAGGCTGGACGCCCAGACCCTGTACGCCCTGGTGCACAGCGGCGCCTGGGACACCCAGATCGTCGGCGGCGAGGAGGTCGACATCGACATCTTCTACCCGGCGGAACGGCTGGATCCCGCCCCGGTGACGTGACCGCGCCGGCCCGTCACCCTGTCACCCCGTCACAGGGCGGCGCTCGTGCTCTCCCCCGACCCGCTCTCCGCGAGCCAGTCGTCCCAGCTCAGATTGAAGTCCGCGTAGCCGTTGTCGGCCGGGGCCTTGGCGCGCGGCGAGCCGGTGATGGTGATCGGGTCGCCCTGCTTGACCTGGCCGTAGAACCACTTGGCGTCGGACATCGACAGGTGGACGCAGCCGTGCGAGCCGCGGGCGCTGCCGCTGCCCGGGTTCGGGTCGCCGGTCGAGTAGTGGACGTACGTGCCGGACTGGGTGAGATGCACGTCCCACGGCAGCGTCAGGTCGTAATAGTTGGCGCTGCCCTTGTCACAGCTGATGCCGACGCTGCAGGAGGTCATGTGGACCTTCTTCTGCTTGTCGATGACGGCCATCGTGCCGTTCCAGGTCGGGTACTGGGCGCTGCCCGCGTTGATCGACAGGGTGCGCACGACCTTGCCGTTCTTCGTCACCTTCAGTGTGTGGCCGCTGACGGAGACATCGGCGCGGACGTCGTCCCCGACCGTGAACTTGTGCGTGTAACTGTGCACGCCGTACCGGCCATTGCCGTTGCTGACGCCCTTCATGTCGGCGTCGACCTTCACCTTCGTACCGGAGGGCCAGTACGTCTTGGGGCGCCAGTCGGCGCGCTTGTCACCGAACCAGTGCCAGGCGCCGGTCACCGGCTTCGACGTGCTCACCTTCATGTGCTTCTCGACGCCCGCGCGCGCCTTGGCCGCCACCGGGTTCGTGAACACCACCGACACCGGCATCGCGACGCCGACCGTGGCACCGCCCTGCGGCATGATCGTCTCAAGCAGCATCGGCGGCCCCTTGGGCTTCGCCGGCGAGGGCTTCACACTCGCCTTCTGCGACGCCTTCCCGTCGCCCCCGCCCGCCTTGTCCGTACCGCCACCGCCACAGGCGCTCGCGCCCACCAGCACCGCGGCCGTCACCAGCGCGATTCCTATGCCACTGCCCCTGCGCCGTCCCACGACCTGCCCCACTCTCCGAGTCCACCCCGCACGCCCCCGACGGGGCCCGGCTCCCTGTCAGACAGCCGCGGGGGCCCCGTCAGTTGCGTCCGCGCGTGTAAAGCGCGTTCCAAGACTTGGGGCACTCGAAACGTCGAGCTCTAGACAGTGACCCTCAGGACCAGGGCGGCTACGGCGAGTGCGCAGCAGAAGGCCCACGGGCCGTAGTTCCGGTCACCGGCCCGCAGATGCGCGCCGAGCGCCCCGACGAAATACAGCACCAGGCCCACCCCGGCGGCGATCCCGAGGGCCGGAACCACGAACCCCGCGACGAGCCCCAGCGCCCCCGCCGCGAGCGCCGTCCCCAGCCACGGAATCCACGCGTACGGCACCCCCAGCTTGTCGGCCTGGGCCTTCGGATAAGCGTGCCCGGCGAGGTTGGCGACGGCCGCCGATCCGTAGACGAAGGCGGCGAGGACGGTGATGACGACGTAGACGCTGAACATGGTGCGCTCCTCCAGAAAGGGGTTCACCACACCGACGGATCGCCCCCTGCCAAAAGTGACATCCGCGGGGCTCGGCCACTGATCCACGCAAAGGTGGTCTCATGGCCGGTCGGATCGGGGACGATGAAAGTTCGACCTCGTCGCCCCACCGACCTGGAGGCCCGCATGATCCGTGGCATCGACGTCAGCTCGCACCAGTCCACGTTCGACACGGACGGCCTGTCGTTCGTCTTCATCAAGGCGACGGAGGGGCGCTCGTACGTCAATCCGCGCCTGGCCGCCCAGACGAAGCGGGCCCGTGACGCGCACTGCGTCGTCGGCTTCTACCACTTCCTGTGGCCCGGGAACCTCAAGGCGCAGGCCGAGTACTTCGTCAGCAAGTCACCTGAAAAGGTCGGGGACTTGCTGGCGGTGGACTGGGAGACGACCGGCGAGGGCACGCACGCGAGCAACGCGGAGAAGGACAGCTTCATCCGCGAGGTGAAGCGGCTGCGGCCCAACCACAGGGTCCTGTTGTACTCGAACCGCAACTACTGGCTGAACGTTGATACGACGTCCTACGCCGGCGACGGCCTCTGGATCGCCGACTACGTCAGCGCCGGCAAGCCCCGCATCAAGGCGGACTGGAAGATCCACCAGTACACCGACAGCCCGCTCGACAAGAACGTCGCCGACTTCGAGAGCAAGGACGCCCTGCACGAGTGGGCGGGCGGCGTCTGACGGGAGCCGGTGGTCAGGCGCGCCACTCCGCCGTGCGCTGCGGGGACGCCGCCTCCAGCGCCTTGCGGACGGTGGCCGCGTCGGCGGCCATGCCGTAGACGGGGGTGCCGGGCTGCTGGCGCCACGACTCGTCCTGGCCGCCGGTGTCCACCGTGTCGAAGCCGATCTCGTCGAGGAGCGCCGCGACCACCTGCTTGGCCGCGGCGTCGTCGCCCGCGATCGGGAGGGAGACGCGGGCCGGATCGCCGGAGGGGCGGGGCTTGTCGAGGATGTCGTGGGCGTAGGTGCCGTTGAAGGCCTTGACCACCTGGTGGCCGATCTGGCGCTCCGTCCAGCGGCTCTCGGTCAGGCCCTCGTCCTCGATCCCGTCGATCTTCCCGTCGCGCTGCTGCGGGTAGTAGTTGCCTGTGTCGATGACCGCGACGTCGGGGGCCGCGGCGTCGAGGAAGCCCTTCGGCAGGTTCGGGACCGCCTTGAGCGGGATCGTGACGACGACGACCTGCGCGTCGCGGACCGCGTCCTCGAGGGTGGCGGGGGTGGCGCCGGTCTCCTGCGCGAGAGCGGTGAGGGTGTGCGGGCCGCGCGAGTTCGCCACGTGGACGTCGTGACCGACGGCGGTGAACCGGCGGGTGAGATTGCCGCCGATGTTGCCCGCGCCAATGATGCCGATCTTCATGTCGAGCCTTGCCCTTCGGAGTCGGACGATTCGGATGAATCATGCACGTGCACAGCATGTGAACCGGCAGGACACGCACGCTATTCCGCCCCGCGGATCGGCCCCATCATGCGCACGCGGCCCCAACTCCCCCTGGACAGCCGCCAATACGACGACGGGGCGTGCGCGTCATGCGCACGCCCCACCAGCCCTCGAACTACACGCTCACTTGTTCAGGTTCGCCCAGAACTCGTCGAACGACAGGACCTTGTCCCCGTTGGCGTCCTGGCGGGCGATGAGGACCTCGGCCACGGAGTCCGTGACGTTGAAGTCGCCCATCTGCGCCATGGCGCTCTTGTACTCGGCCGCCGTGATGAAGCCGTCGCCGTCCGCGTCGAACCGCTCGAACGTCTTGCGTGCTTCCTCGATGTCCGCCACCGGGTCACCCCTAATTTTTTCGAACTGCCGTGTTGACGGCAGCCAGATTAGCTGGCTGCGTGGGCGCGCAGTGCGGCGAGTACCCAGGCGAACTCCTCGCGGTGCGGGTGCTCGGGGGTGCCGCCCTTGAGGACGCCGAGCAGTTCCCGGTAGCGGGCCACCTTGTCGTTCATGGTGGCGAGCAGCCGGTCGAGGACGGCCGAGCGGTCGGCGTCGCCGAGGAGTTCCTGGAGAACCGGCTCGGCGGCGGGCGACTGCGGGTCGATGCCGTCCCGCACCGCGTCGGCCGCGAGCTCGACCAGTTTGCGCAGGAACAGCATGGACGAGCCGGCCGTGTCCTCGGGGGCGCGGTCGGCGGCGTTGTACTCGGTGGCCTGGCGCATGCGCGCCTTGAACGCCGGGTCCTGGAGCAGTTCGGCCAGTTCCACCCAGGCGTCGACCTGCTCGGGCGTCGGCTCGTCCGGCAGTCCGGCGCTCATGCCGCGCATCCGCTCCTGGACGAACGGGTCCACGGTGTCGAGGCCGTGCAGCATTTCCTCGGCGAAGTCGTCCATGATCCGCTTGCGCTCGGCGGCGGACTGTCGTGCCAGCTTGTTCATCAGGGCCATCTCCTCGGCTGTCGAGTTCCTCTTCGCGACGGTCGACAGGACGGCCCGGTTGAGCCGCAGCACCTGGATCTGCGCGTCGAGCGCCGCCACGTGCGCGGCGGCGACGGACGCGATGTCCCGCTCCCCGGAGAGGATCTTCCGTACGTCGTCCAGGCCGAGGCCCAGCTCGCGCAGGGTGCGGATCAGCTCCAGGCGGGCGACGGACTCGGCGTCGTAGAGCCGGTATCCGCCCTCGCTGCGGGTCACGGGATGCAGGACGCTCTCGTCGGACCAGAACCGGATGGTGCGCACCGTGAGTCCGGTGCGGCGGGCCAGCTGTCCGATCGTGAGCAGTTGCGGGCCGTCGTCGATCATGTCGAGGAGTCTGGGCCTTCCAGTGGGTGGAGACTCAAGCCCAGCGTACGAGGACGTTGAACGGGGAGCGGCTCAGCGGTCCGCCACCCGCATCTCGAACCACGTCGTCTTGCCGCGCGGTAGCAGGTCGACGCCCCAGCGGTCTGAGAGTTTGTCGACGAGGAAGAGGCCGCGGCCCGAGATGTCGAGTTCGTGTACCGGCATCAGGCAGGGCAGGCCGCGGGACGGGTCGCGTACCTCGATGCGGATCCAGCCGCGGCGGCGCAGCATGCGGAGGCCGAAGTGGCGGGCACCGGTGTGGCGTACCGCGTTGCCGACGAGTTCGGAGACGAGGAGGACGCCGTCCTCGGTCATTTTCGGGGAGAGGCCCCAGTGGCGCAGGACGACCACTTGGGCGAGCCGGCGGGCGGTCGCGGCCGACTCGGGGCGCGACGGCAGCGTCACCTCCGCCTCGGCCGGGTTTCCGAACAACTCCAGTGCCCTCAGGGCGTGTTCGTCCTCGACCGCGGGAGACCAGCGCGCCGCGGTCGCACTTGCGTGCCGCCGCGGTTGTTCCACACCCTCAAGCCCCGCCATGCCTCCATGATGGGGCCATGGAGCCCCCCGTGGGGCCGTTCCGACGGAATAAGCCCCCCGGAACGCCTCGTTCCGGAGGGCCGTTTTGGCATATGTCTCTGGCAGTACAGGGGTGTTCGCGCCCAGGCTGACCTGGGGGAACTCCCCGAGTAGACGCGGAAGTTGATCGTTTTCGGCCGGGCGCTCTTAAGGTTCGCTTAAGGTTGGGATAATGCTCCCCGAACGAGCGAACTGATCAACTCGACTTGCCCGCACGGCATTTGACGGGCCGTCCGGAGAGAGCCCGGGCGCCTCAGGCGAACTTCGCCTTCCCCGGGCCCTCCTCTACGAAGCTGCGCATCCCGGTCTCCCGGTCCTCCGTGGCGAACAGGCCTGCGAACCAGTTGCGTTCGATCGCGAGGCCCGTGTCGAGGTCCGTCTCCAGGCCCGTGTCGATGGACTCCTTCGCCGCCCGCAGCGCGATCGCCGGGCCCTTGGCGAGCTGCCCGGCCCAGGCGTTCGCGGCGTCGAAGACCTCGGCCGCGGGCACCACCCGGTCGACGAGCCCAAGGGTGAGCGCCTCCTCCGCCCGCACCTGGCGGCCCGTGAAGATCAGGTCCTTGGCCTTGGACGGGCCGACGAGCCGGGACAGGCGCTGGGTGCCGCCCGCGCCGGGGATCAGGCCGAGCAGGATCTCCGGCTGCCCGAGCTTGGCGTTGTCCGCGGCGATCCGGAAGTCCGCGCACAGCGCCAGCTCGCAGCCGCCACCCAGCGCGTAGCCGGTGACGGCGGCGACGACGGGCTTCGGGATGCGGGCGACCGCGGTGAACGAGTCCTGCAGCCCGCGGGAGCGCGCGACCATCGCCGCGTGGTCCATCTCCCGCATCTCCTTGATGTCCGCG
Organism: Streptomyces fractus; assembly: GCF_049844455.1. Taxonomy (NCBI): domain Bacteria; kingdom Bacillati; phylum Actinomycetota; class Actinomycetes; order Kitasatosporales; family Streptomycetaceae; genus Streptomyces; species Streptomyces fractus. Next base: position 3,259,642 of record NZ_JBMYHI010000002.1, read on the forward strand.
CCGGCCGCGAACACCTTCTCGCTGCCGCGGACGACCACGGCCCGGATGTCGTCGCGGGCCGTGGCCTCCTCCGCGAGTTCCTTGATGCGGTCCTGGATCGCGATGTCCAGGGCGTTCATCGGGGGGCGGTCGAGGCGGATGGTCCCCACGCCGTCGGCTACTTCGAGGTGAACGGTCATGCGGCGCAGCGTACCCAGTTGATTGTTCCGGGCCACCGGGGCGGGGTCGCGGGGCGCTGCCCCGGACCCCGCGCCTCAATCACCGGAGGGGCTTGAGGTACTCACCCACCACCGAAGCCCGACCGGACTACTTCTTCCAGTCCGCCCATGACATGTTCCAGCCGTTCAGGCCGTTGGCACCGTCGACCGTCCGGTCGTGGGAGTTCTTGACCACCACCACGTCGCCCGTCATCGAGTTGTCGAAGAACCAGGCCGCCGGCACCTTCTTGTCGTAGCCGCCGCGGACGTCGCGCAGGCCGATGCAGCCGTGGCTGGAGTTGACGTTGCCGAAGGTGCCGCCGCCCCAGTAGTTGCCGTGGATGAACGTGCCGGAGTCGGTCAGGCGCTGGGCGTGCGGGACGTCCTTGATGTCGTACTCGCCGCCGTAGCCGACCGTCTCGCCGTTCATGCGGGTCACGCGCAGGCGCTCGCTGATGACCATCGTGCCGTTCCACGTCTCGTAGCCCGGCTTGCCCGTGGTGACGGGGATCTTCTTGAAGGTCTTGCCGTCGCGCTTGACCGTCATCATGTGGGTCTTGGCGTCGACGGTGGAGATCTGGCTGCGGCCGACGGTGAACTTCACGGTCCTGACCTGCTTGCCGTAGACGCCGGGCCGGCCCTCGACGCCGTCGAGGTTCATCTTGACCGTGATCTTGGTGCCGGTCGCCCAGTACTTCTCCGGGCGGAAGTCGAGACGGTCGTTGCCGAACCAGTGGCCCTCCACGGGTACGGACGGCTCGGCCTTGACCGAGATCGCCTTCTCGACGTCCTCGGGGTGCGTGATGCCGCGCGAGAAGCGGATCGAGAACGGCATGCCGACGCCGACCTTCGTGCCGTCCTCCGGGGTGAACGTGCCGATGAAGGTGTTCTTCGGGGTGAGCGTGGTGAACGTGGAGTCCTTGGCGGACTCGCGGCCCGCCTTGTCCTTGGCGACCGCGTGCACCTTGTACTCGGTCGACGCGGCGAGGTGCCGCGCCGGGGTCCAGGTGCTGCCGCCGTCGGTGATCGCGCCCTGCACCTCGTTGCCCTTGGTGTCGGCGACCTTCACCTCGGTCAGCTTGCCCTTGTCCGCGGTGATCTTCAGGGCCCCGCTGGTCGCGACCCCGTCGGCGCCGTTCTTGGGCGCCACCGCCACCACGGCCTGCGACTCCTTGTGCGCCGCGCCCGCCTGGCCGGAATCCCCCTTGTCGTCATCCGATCCACCGCCACCACCGCCACATGCGGTGACAAGGAAGAGTGCCGTCCCCAGCAGAAACGCGGATATCGGTCGTCGCCCGTTCAAGATCTTTCTCCCCTCGCACGGCCTTGCCCCAAGGCCCGCACTACCGCGCATGTCACATGCGCACTGCGAAAGATAACCACACGACCTGGGGAAACGGATCCCCAGGGATGTCACCGTTTAGTCCCAACAGCGGGGAGGATGCCCGACTTTCGGCTAGCGGGTAACCGCTCCCCCGGCCTTCCAGCGCGCCCAGTCCATGTTCCAGCCACCCAGTCCGTTGTCGGCCGCGACCTTCTTGTCCGCGCTGTTCCTGACCTCCACCACGTCGCCGATGAGGCTGCGTTCGAAGAACCGGCCGGCGGGGGTCTGCGAGCCGCCGCCCTTCACGTCGCGCAGGCCCACGCAGCCGTGGCTGACGTTGCTGCGGCCGAAGACGCCGCCCGACCAGTAGTTGCCGTGCAGGAACGTGCCGGAGTCGGTGAGCCGGATGGCGTGCGGGACGTCCGGGATGTCGTACTCGCCGCCGAAACCGACGGTGCGGCTGTCCATACGGGTGACGTCGAGCATCTCGCTGACGACCATCTTCCCGTTGTACGTCGTCGAGCCCGGCGCCCCCGCCGTGATCGGCACGGTCTCCACCGGCTTGCCGCCCCTGTGCACCCGCATGACGTGCGCCGCCGCGTCCACCACGCTGACCTGGCTGCGGCCCACCGTGAACGTGAACGCCTTGTCCTGGAGGCCGTAGACGCCGGGCGCCGCCTGTACGTCGCGCAGGCCGAGGTCGACGGTGACCTTGGTGCCCGGTTTCCAGTAGTGCCTCGGCCGGAAGTCGAGGCGGTTCCTGCCGAACCAGTGCGGGGCGATCCGCACACCGGGCTCGGCGGTGACCCTGATGGCGCGCTGCACGGCGGCCCGGTTCTCGATCTCCCGGTTGAACGCGACCTTCACGATCATGCCGGTGCCGACCTCGGCCCGGTGCTCGGGCGTGACGTAGCCGATGAAGCGCTTTTCGGGAACGTACGTCTTGAACGTGGTGTGCCGGGCCACTCGGCGCCCGTGGCCGTCCATGGCGACCGCGTCGACCTTGTACTGCGCGGCGAGCGCGAGGCGGTCCGCTTCGGGGCCCGTGGGGCGCCAGCGCATCGAGTCCCGCTCCAGGCGGCCCGCCACGGCCCGCTTCTCCGCGTCCTGCACCCTGACGACCTTGACCGACTCCAACCGGCCTTCGGCGACGGTGACTTGAAGCCGTCCGCCCGCCCGGACGCCCTTCGCGCCGTCGTCGGGCGTGACCCGGATCAGTTCCTTCGCCGACCGCGGCTTGCCGAACATCGTGTCGCCGCCGGTGCATCCGGCGAGCGCGCCCATCAATCCCGCCCAGGTCAGTACGGCGCCCAGTGTCGCCCCTGCGTGCCGCGCACGCCTCACAGCTGTTCTCACGCCAGAGCCAACGACGTGCACCCCGCTGGGGAAACGTGAGTGCGAGCGAAGCTCTGGGCAGAACAGGGGGAGGAAGCAGGGGGAGCGCGGCCGGGACGCCGCACACCCCGCTGCCCAGGAGTCGTGGAGCCGCGGGAGGCCGTCAGGTGTCGAGCGCACCCGAGCAGGAGGCAGTTCAGAGCGCGCCGCGCGCGGGCAACGGCAGAGCGCTGCCGGCCCCGTTCGACGGGCGCGGCCGTGAGCGGGAGCGGGTGTCCCCGCTGGAGCCGGTGTGGCCGGGCACGCCCGTGCCGCTCGGCGCCCGCTTCCGGGTCGGGCCCGACGGGGACGCGGGCACCAACTTCGCGCTGTGGGCGGGCGGCGCCGAGTCCGTCGAGCTGTGCCTGTTCGACGAGGAGGGCCATGAACGCCGGGCCCCGCTCACCGAGTTGACGCACGAGATCTGGCACGGCTTCGTACCGGGAGTGCTTCCGGGGCAGCGCTACGGGTTCCGGGTGCACGGCCGCTGGGACCCGTGGACGGGCGCCCGCTGGAACCCGGCGAAGCTGCTGCTCGACCCGTACGCGCGGGCGGTGGACGGCGAGTTCGGCCTGCCGTCCGAGGTCTACGGTCACGTACGGGACTGGCCCGAGCAGCATGTGGCCGACACGGTGCGCGACGACCGGGACTCGGCGCCGTACGTCCCGAAGGGCGTGGTCGTGCACGACGACGCGTCCGGTGACGAGTGGGTGGACGACCGGCGGCCGAAGACGCCGTGGGCGGACTCGGTGATCTACGAGCTGCACGTGCGCGGCTTCACCCGTCAACACCCGGGGATTCCGGAGGAGTTGAGGGGTACGTACGCGGGGCTCGCGCACCCGGCGGCCATCGAGCACCTGGTGAAGCTGGGCGTGACGGCGGTGGAGCTTTTGCCGGTGCACCAGTTCGCGCACGAGGACCATCTGCTGCGCCGGGGCCTGCGCAACTACTGGGGCTACAACTCCATCGGCTACTTCGCCCCGCACGCGGGCTACGCGGCGTCCGGGACGGCCGGGCAGCAGGTCGGCGAGTTCAAGCGGATGGTGCGGGCGCTGCACGACGCGGGGATCGAGGTCATCCTCGACGTGGTCTACAACCACACGGCGGAGGCGGGCGAGCTGGGCCCGATGCTGTCCCTGAAGGGCATCGACAACCGCGGCTACTACCGCCTCCAGGAGGACGCCCGGCGCTACGCCGACTACACGGGCTGCGGCAACACCCTGCACGTGGTGCAGCCGCAGGTGCTCCGGCTGATCACGGACTCGCTGCGCTACTGGGTCACGGAGATGGGTGTCGACGGGTTCCGGTTCGACCTCGCGGCGGCGCTCGCCCGCTCGATGCACGACGTCGACATGCTCTCCCCGTTCCTGGCCGTCATCGCGCAGGACCCGGTGCTGCGCCGCGTGAAGCTGATCGCGGAGCCGTGGGACGTCGGCTCGGGCGGCTACCAGGTCGGCTCCTTCCCGCCCCTGTGGACCGAGTGGAACGACCGCTACCGCGACGCCGTGCGCGACTTCTGGCGCGGCGCGCTGCCCGACGTACGGGACCTCGGGTACCGCCTCTCCGGGTCGAGCGACCTGTACGCGTGGGGCGGGCGCCGGCCGCAGGCATCGGTCAACTTCATCACCGCGCACGACGGCTTCACGCTGCGCGACCTCGTCAGTTACGAACGCAAGCACAACGAGGCGAACGGGGAGGGCAACCGGGACGGCACGCACGACAACCGGTCGTGGAACTGCGGCGTCGAGGGCGAGACCGACGACGAGGGCGTACGGGCCCTGCGCAGGCGGCAGTTGCGGAACCTGCTGACGACGCTGCTGCTCTCGACGGGGGTGCCGATGCTGGTGGCGGGCGACGAGTTCGGGCGCACGCAGCGCGGCAGCAACAACGCGTACTGCCAGGACAACGAGATCAGCTGGGTCGACTGGGGGCTCCTCGACGACCCCGGCTGCCGGGAGCTGCTCGCGCTCACCTCGCGGCTCGTCGCGCTGCGGCACGCGCACCCCGTGCTGCGGCGCCGCGCGTTCTTCTCCGGGCGCGCGCACTCGGCGGACGGGCTGCGGGACCTGGCGTGGTTCACCTCGCGCGGCACCGAGATGACGGAGGGCGACTGGTACGCGCCCGCCGCCACCATCGGCATGTATCTGTCGGGGCGCGACATCCCGGGCCGGGACGCGCGCGGCGAGCCGGTGCGGGACGACAGCTTCCTCGCGATCCTGCACGCGGGCGACCGGGCCGAGAGCTTCGTGCTGCCGGGTGAGCCCTGGGCCCGGTCGTACGAGGTGGTGGTGGACACCGGCGAGGAGGAACAGGGCGCGGCGCCCGCCGTGCTGCACGAGGCCGGCGCCACGGTCACCGTCGCCGCGCGGACGGTGCTGCTCCTGCAGGTCAGGTCCTGAAGGCCAGGTCCTGAAAGTCAGGGCGTGGGCCGCGGCTCGCCCGCGTACGTGCCGAAGGACCATATGTTGCCCTCCGGGTCGACGATCGCGAACTCGCGGCTGCCGTACGGCTGGTCCGCGATCTCGCGGAGGATCTTGACGCCCGCGTCGACGAGCCGTGCGTACAGTTCGTCGACCCGGGCGGTCACGACGTAGCCGCCGAAGCTGCCCGGTTCGACGCACCAGGTGCCCGGCTCGGCGTCCGGCTTGTGGGAGCCGAGCATGATCCCGCCGCCTTCGGGCCAGTCGAGCTGGGCGTGGGCGACGCGGTCGCCGTCCTCGTAGACGGCGGTGCGCAGGAAGCCGACGGTGTCGACGAGGAAGTCGATGAGCGCGGGCGCGTCGGTCGCCTGGAGAGTGGGCCAGACGGCGGGCTCGCGCGGGGTCTGCTGGGTGTCTTGTGTGCTGCTCTGTGTGGTGTTCATGGCTCCGAGTCTTCGCCGTTGTGATGTCCCCCGGCTTGGATATTCCGGCACTCCTCGGCGAGCCAGCGGGTCGGGCTCAGGCCCGTGTACTGGCGGAAGTCGCGGACCAGGTGCGAGTGGTCGCAGTACCCGTGCTCGGCGGCGACGCGGGACAGGTCGGGCGGGGCGCCCGCGTCCACGGCGCGGACGACGGCGGCCTTCGCGTGCTGGAAGCGCATCAGGCGGGCGGCCTGCTTGGGGGCGAGGCCCGTCTCGGCGCGGAACAGGGTGGTGAGGCGGCGCTCGCTGAGGGCGACGTGCGCGGCGAGGCCCTTCAGGGTGCCCGCGCCGCGGTGCCGGGCGAGCCACGTCCAGGCCTCGGCGACCTCGGGGCGGACACCGGCCAGCGGGTCCCCGGCCGTCCGTCGCGTCAGGTAGCCGGAGAGGAGGTCGAAGCGGGCGCGCCAGTCGTCGAGCCCGACCAGCTCCTCCCGTAGGAGGGCCGCCGTCCGGCCGAGCACGTCCGTGCCCTCGACCGCGACGGGCCCCGCGAGGTCCGCCGCGGGCGCCCCGAGCAGCGCGCGGGCCGCGAGGGGGTGCACGGAGAGCTGGATGCCGGACTCGGATCCGGACTGCGCGATGTACTCGGGGCTCTGGTGCAGCCCGCCCACGACGATGTCGGTGCGGACCGCGTCGGGGCCCAGGGCCTCCTCGGGGGTGTGGCCGCCGACGACCGGCTCATCCAGGGTGAAGATCACCGTGAGGTACGGGGAGGGCAGCCCGCGGTGGAGCGCGGGAGGCAGGCCTCGCGTGCGATAGCCGACCGCGGAGACGATCGGACCGCCGGGCCGTGGCGTCGCGCGCACGAACTCCTGGGAGCCGGTGCTCATACCTCCAGTATGCGGACGCCTCCAGCGACGCGGCTAGCCGAGGATCCCTCGGTCGTAGGCCACCGCGACCGCTGCCGCGCGGTCCTTCACGCCCAACTTGCCGTAGATGTGGGTGAGATGGGTCTTCACCGTGGCCTCGCTGATGAACAGCTCGCGCGCGATCTCCCGGTTCGACGTGCCGCGCGCGACCAGGACGAGCACCTCGCGCTCGCGGCCCGAGAGCGTCTCGTCGGCGGGCGCCGCGGGCGTGCGGACGGCCGTGACCAGGCGGGACGCGACGGCCGGCGAGAGGACGGTGCGGCCCTCGGCGGCGGCCCGTACCGCCGTGAAGAGTTCCTCGCGCGGGGCGTCCTTGAGCAGATAGCCGGTGGCGCCCGCCTCGATCGCGGGCAGCGTGTCGGAGTCCGTGTCGTACGTGGTGAGGACCAGGACGCGGGAGCGGGCGCCGCGGCGGGTCAGCTCCTTGATCGCCTCGACGCCGCTGCCGCCCGGCATGCGCAGGTCCATCAGGACGACGTCCGGGTCGAGCTCGGCGACGCGGGTGACGGCCTCGACGCCGCCCGAGGCCTCGCCGAGCACGGTGAAACCGGCGGCGGACTCGAACATGCCGCGCAGACCGTCCCGTACGACGGGGTGGTCGTCGACGATCAGGAGCGTGATCACGGGGTCAGTCATGGCGGACCAACGGTACGCGAGCCGAGATCGCCGTGCCGCCGCCCGGCTCCGACTCGACGGTGACCTCGCCCGCGAGCCGCTCGGCGCGGGCCCGCATGCCGTCGAGGCCGAAGCCGCCCGAGCCGTCGCGGGCGGGCAGCGCGAGGAGGTCGAAGCCGCGGCCGTCGTCGCGCACGTCGAGGGAGACCTCGCCCGCCATGAAGGAGAGGGTGACGCCGACGCGGGTGGCGGCGGCGTGCCGGGCCGCGTTCGACAGGGCCTCCTCCGTGATCCGCAGGAGTGTCGCCTCGATCTCGTCGTGGAGGGGTTCGGCGGGCCCGGTGAGCGTGAAGTCGGCGCGCACCCCTGAGCGGACGGACCAGTCGTCGACCGTCTCCTTCAGGGCTTCGGCAAGCGTCGCGTCGGCGAGCGCGGTGGGCGACAGGTTGTGCACGGAGCGGCGGGCCTCGCCGAGGCTGTGCCGGGCGAGGTCCGAGGCGCGGTCCAGGTGTTCGCGGGCGGTCTCCAGGGTGGTCGCGCTCCCGACGACCTGGAGCTGGGCGATGATCCCGGTCAGGCCCTGCGCGATGGTGTCGTGGATCTCGGCGGCGAGCCTGCGCCGCTCGTCGGCGACGCCCGCTTCCCGCGCCTGGAGCAGGAGTTGGGTGTGAAGCTGGGCGTTCTCGTCCATCGCCGCCTTGAGCGCGAGGTTGGTCTGCTCAAGCTCGCGGATCGTACGGGCCTGGAAGCGGACCCGCTGCTGCTCCTTCTCCTGGAGGTGCCCGGTGACGGTGACGAAGACCATGTTGGCGACGACCAGCGCGCCGAACGCGGCCCAGGTGGTCACCCCGTGCGGCGGCAGACCCCCGGCCTGCGAGCCCGCCACGATGACCACGCAGGCGAACAGACCCACCTTGTGCAGCCTCGGCGGCATCAGCCGGTCCGCGTCGAAGTATCCGGCGGCCGCGAAGAACGCGTAGAACGGGTTGATCACGGTGCAGACGAAGGCGATCGCCCAGCGCAGCCAGAAGTAGCAGGTGCCCGCGGCCGACGGCCCCGTCCGGTCCCGCTCGTACCAGGTCCACCACAGCTGGAGGACGAGCGCGAGGCCGCTGAGGGAGCCGAGGACGTACCACTGCGTGCGGTCCATGCCGACCACGTCTCCGGTGGCCGCGCAGAGCACGACGGCGACGCCGAGCAGCACGAGGGCCCCGTACCGGATGACGACGTGCCACGGGTCCTCCGCGGCGATCTCGGCCTCCAGAGCCGCCCGGTCGGGTTCGGCCCGGTCGGGTTCGGTGTCCGTGGTCATGCCCTCAGTCTCCTGCATCGTCGGCGCGAAGCTCATCGGCTCACCCCCTCGCCATTCCCCTCGCGGTTCCCCACGTCACCGTGCTCGCCACCGCGCTCGTCACTCCCAGCGGAACCAGCGTGCCGCGGCCCCGGTCAGGACGACCGCCCAGGCGGCCAGCACCAGCAGGTGGACGATGCCCGGCCAGTCGCCGGCAGCGGCCTGGTTGAGGGCCTGGGATGCGGCGCCGAACGGGGTGGCCTCGACGAAGTCGGCCAGCGTGGGCGGCATCGACTGCACCGGCAGCCACACCCCGGCGCAGAACATGCTCGGGAAGAAGACGACGGAGCCGATCGCGTTGGCGACCTTCGACGTACGGGCCCTGGCGGCGACCAGCGCGCCGAGCGACAGCGCGACGACGACCGTGAGGATGAGCGCCAGGAGATAGCCGAACGCCTGCTGCGGGAGGGCCACGTCGAAGGCGACGCGGCCGATGGCGAGCGAGAGCAGCGCCGAGACGAGCGCGGCCCCGCCGTTGATCGCCATCTGCGCGCCGAGCAGCGCGGAGGGGGGCACCGGCGTGGCCGACATCCGGCGCAGGATGCCGCGCTCCCGGTACCCGGCGACGACCGGCGGCATCGACTGAAGACCGGCGACGATCATCGGGAGCAGCACGGTCACGGGGACGTACACGTCGATGACGCGCAGCCCGTTCGGCCCGGATCCGGCGTCGCGGAAGCCGGGGATCGAGCCGAGGATGACGAGCAGCAGCGGCGGGAAGAGCACCACGCCGAACAGGGCGCCGGGCTCGCGCCGGAAGAGCCGGAACTCGTGGGCGAGGACGGCCCGGCGCGCGGCGGAGCCGGGGCGGGCGGGTGCGGTGGTGGTGAGGGTGCTCATGACTCTCCGGCTCCCGTGAGATCGAGGAACGCGTCGTCCAACGTGGCGTCGGACACGCGGAGTTGGTGGGCGGTGACGTGGTGCCGGGCCAGGAGCGTGACGAGGGCGTCGACCGTCTCGTCGCTGCCGGTGAGGGTCGTCCTGCCGTCCTTGTGGTCGACGGAGGCGACGCCTGGCAGCGCGGCCAGCTCACGCTCGTCGAGCGGCGCGGACGGCGTGAAGGAGATGACGGTCGACCCGGCGGCCCGGCTGATCAGGCCCGCCGGGGTGTCGAGCGCGGCGACGCGCCCCTTGTCGATCACGGCGATCCGGTCGCAGAGCCGCTGCGCCTCCTCCATGAAGTGCGTGACGAGGAGGACGGTGACGCCGCTCGCGCGCACCTCCTCGATGAGCTCCCAGGTGTCGCGGCGCGAGCGCGGGTCGAGGCCGGTGGTGAGCTCGTCGAGGACGACGACGCGGGGGTTGCCGACGAGGGCGAGCGCGATGAACAGGCGCTGCTTCTGGCCGCCGCTGAGCTTCGCGAAGCGGGTGCCGAGCTTGTCGGTGAGGCGCAGGCGTTCGGCGAGCGGCCGCCAGTCGAGGGGCGCGGGGTAGAAGGCGGAGTACAGCTCCAGCGCTTCCTTCACGGTCAGCTTCGGCTGGATCTCGCTCTCCTGGAGCTGCGCGCCGAGGATGCCGGTGACCTGCGCGTGGTCGCGTACGGGGTCGAGCCCGGCGACCCGGACGTGCCCCTCGTCGGCCGCGCGCAGTCCCTCGACGCATTCGACGGTGGTGGTCTTGCCGGCGCCGTTCGGCCCGAGGATCCCGAAGATCTCGCCCTCGCCGACGGTGAAGGACACCCCGTCGACGACGGCCCGCCCGGCGTACGTCTTGCGCAGCCCGGCGACCTCGATGAGCGGTGCTGTGGTGGTGGTCATGGCATCAAGAATCGCCGCGGGGGCCCTGTCCGGGCATCGCCCATCGCGCTCGAGCACGTATCAACCGATCGGTTGATGGGCGGTACGACTCCGGGGCCACGGCGGCCCCGTTCACGGTCGGCCGACCGAAACTCACTGTGCGTTGTCAGTGGCGAACCGTAGGCTCGCTCCTGATGTCGACGACTACACGTGCCACCACAGAGACGACCGGTCAACTCTCCGCCGTGCGGACGCTGTTGCGGCTGTGGCCGTACGTGCGTCCGGTGCGGGGGCGGTGGGCGGGCGCGGCGTTCGTGGCGGTGCTCGCGTCGTGCCTGGCGCTGGTCTTCCCGCTGGTCCTGAAGTGGATCGTGGACGGTCCGGTGACCGAGCGCGATCCGGGCGGGGTGTGGCTGGGCGCCGGGGTGCTGCTCGCGCTCGGAGTCGCGGAGGCGCTCCTGTTCGGGCTGCGCAGATGGCTGGTGGCGCGGCCGCTCGCCGGGGTCGAGGCGGCGCTGCGGGCCGATCTGTACCGGCATCTGCAGCGGCTCCCGGTCTCCTTCCACGACCGGTGGGCCTCGGGCCAGTTGCTGTCGCGCGGCACGACGGACCTGATGGTGCTGCGGATGTTCCTCGCCTTCCCGCTGACGTTCCTGATCGTCAACGGCGTGACGATCCTGGCCGGCCTCACCGTCCTCATCGTCCAGGACTGGGGCCTCGGCCTCGTCCTGCTCGCGCCCGCCGTCCCGCTGATCGCGTTCTGCTACAAGTTCGAGGACGGGTACGCGCAGGCCTCGCGCCGCGCCCAGGACCAGGTCGGCGATCTGACGACGGTCGTCGAGGAGTCGGTCCTCGGCATCCGCGTCATCAAGGGCTTCGGCCGGCACCGCAGTCAGGCCCGCGCCTTCCGCGACCTGGCGCGCACGGTGCGGGGCACGGAACTGGTCAAGGCGCGGCTGCTCGCCGGGATCCTCACGGTGATCACGCTGCTGCCCGAGGTGGCGCTCGGCGCGGCCCTGGTGATCGGCACGATCCAGGTCTCCGACGGCTCCCTGTCGGCCGGCACCCTCGTCGCCTTCCTCTCCACGGCCCTCGCGCTGCGCTGGCCCATCGAGTCCATCGGCTTCCTCCTCGCGATGAGCCAGGAGGCGGCCACGGCGACGCGCCGCTACTTCGAGGTGATGGACGCGGCTCCGGAAACGAACGAACAGCCAAATCAAGCCCCTGCAGGGGGTACCCCCGGACGGAGTCTGGGGGAGATTGAGCAGCGGGGTCCGGGGCAGAGCCCCGCGCCCGCGCCCCCGTCGCCCTCCCCCGCCCGACAACGCGAGATCACCGAAGGCCAAGCCACAGGCGACGACGGCCTACGGTTCGAAGGCGTCGCCTTCCGCTACCCCGATGCCGCAGAGGACGCCGTCCCCACGCTCACCCACGTCGACCTGCACGTCCGCTCCGGCGAGACCATGGCGCTCGTCGGGGCGACCGGCAGCGGGAAGACCACGCTCACCGCGCTCGTGCCCCGGCTCTACGACGTGACCGAGGGCCGCATCACGCTCGACGGCCGTGACATCACCGCGATGCCGCGCGCCGAGCTGCGCGAGCTGGTGTCCGTGGCGTTCGAGGAGCCCACCCTGTTCTCCGCCTCGGTCGCCGACAACGTCCTGATGGGCGCCCCCGAGGCCACCGGCCCCGAGCAGCTGGAGCAGGCGCTCGGCGTCGCGCAGGCCGAGTTCGTCGACCGGCTGCCCGACGGCGTCGACACGGAGGTGGGCGAGCAGGGCCTGAGCCTGTCCGGTGGCCAGCGCCAGCGCCTCGCCCTGGCCCGCTCCGTCGTGGGCACGCCCCGCTTCCTGATCCTGGACGACCCGCTGTCCGCGCTCGACGTGCACACGGAGGCCGCGGTGGAGGCGGCGCTGCGCCGGGTCCTCGCCGACAGCACGGCGCTCGTGGTCGCGCACCGGCCGTCCACGGTGCTGCTCGCCGACCGGGTGGCGCTGCTGTCCGAAGGACGGATCACGGCGGTGGGCACCCACCACGAACTGCTGCGCACGAACGCCGAGTACAGACATCTGATGTCTGGCGAGCACACCGAGGAGACGGACTCGGAGACGGAGACGGAACGGGTATGACGACCACCGCGAAGCCGAACGCCGCGAACGGGACGGCGGACGATCAAGGCGAGCCGCAGGGCGACGACGACGTCCGCGTCCCCTCCCCCGGCGACCCCTTCGACCAGGACGACCTGCCGACACCCCAGGGCGCGACGGGCGGCCTGCTGCGCTCGCTGCTCGCGCCCCACCGCCGCACGGTGGCCCTCACCGTCCTCGCCCTGCTCCTGCAACAGGCCGCCGTCCAGTCCGGCCCGCTGATCGTCGCGTACGCCATCGACAGCGCGGTCCCCGCGTTCCGCGCGCACGACTACGGGCCGCTGGTCACGGTCGGCGCGGGCTTCCTGCTGTGCGCGGTCGGCTCGGCCGCCTTCGTGTACGCGTACATCCGGCTCTCGGCCCGCGCCAGCCAGAACGTGCTGCTCGACCTGCGCGGCCGCATCTTCCGGCACGCGCAGGCGCTGAGCGTGGACTTCCACGACCGGTACACGTCGGGCCGCGTCATCTCGCGGGCCACCACGGACGTCGAGGCGCTGCGCGAACTGCTCAGCGAGGGCCTCCAGGAACTGGTCAACGTCATCGTGGGTTCGATCTACATCACGGCGATGCTGCTCTGGCTCGACGTCGGCATAGGAGCGGTGGCGGCCGTCTCCTTCATCCCGCTGTACGTCCTGATCCGGCTGTACCGGCAGCGCGCGGCGCGGGCATACGCGGAGCGTTCCTCGGCGATCGCCGCGGTCATCGTGAAGTTCGTCGAGACGATGAACGGGATCAGGCCGGTCCGCGCCTTCCGCCGCGAGCGGGCCAACGACGAGCACTTCGCGAAGCTCAACCGGCGGCACGAGCGGTCCAACGGCACGGCGATGCTGGAGATGGCGCGCTACGTCGTCGGCTCCCGGCTGATCGCGAACACGGCGGTGGCGGGCATGGTGCTGTGGGGCGCGTACCGGGTCGCGGGCGGCACGCTCGAACTCGGTGTCCTCGCGGCGGCGGTGCTCTACATCCGGCGCCTGTACGACCCGATCGACCGCCTCGCCATGTTCCTCAACGCGTACGAAAGCGCGGCCGCGTCCCTCAAGAAGATCGCGGGCCTCCTGGTGCAGCCGCCCTCGGTACCGGAACCGGCCACACCGCGCGCGCTGCCGGAACTGAAGGGCGAACAGCCGGGCCGCGAGGTCGAGTTCCGGTCGGTCTCCTTCGGCTACCGCACGGGCGGCGAGGTCCTCCCCCGCTTCGACCTGACGCTGCCGGCCGGGCAGACGGTCGCGGTGGTCGGCTCGACGGGAGCGGGCAAGTCGACGCTCGCGAAGCTGCTCTCCCGCTTCTACGACCCCTCGCACGGCCAGGTCCTCCTCGACGGCGTCGACCTGCGCGAACTGTCCAACGCCGAGCTGCGGCGCGGCGTGGTGATGGTGACGCAGGAGGCGTTCCTGTTCTCCGGGACGGTCGCCGAGAACATCGCGATCGGCCGCCCCGAAGCGAGCCGCGAGGAGATCGAACAGGCCGCGAAGGCCATCGGCGCCCACGACTTCATCGCGGCGCTCCCCGACGGCTACGACACGGACGTCCGCAAGCGGGGCGGCCGGATCTCGGCGGGCCAGCGCCAGTTGGTGGCCTTCGCCCGCGCGCTCCTCGCCGACCCGGCCGTCCTGATCCTCGACGAGGCGACCAGCTCCCTCGACATCCCCGGGGAGCGGGCGGTCCAGCGCGCCATGCAAACGGTGCTGCACGGCCGTACGGCGGTCGTCATCGCCCACCGCCTGTCGACGGTGGAGATCGCGGACCGCGTCCTGGTGATGGCATGGGGCCGGGTGACCGAGGACGGCACACCGTCGGAACTCATCGCGGGAACAGGCGAGTTCGCGGGCCTGCACCGCGCCTGGCGCGACAGCCAGCACCTTTCAAGCCCCACCGACGATTGAGGCGCGGGGCAGCTGAAGCCCCGCCGACGATTGAGGCGCGGGCCAATTGGAGCCCCACCGACGATTGAGCAGCGGGGCAATTGGAGCCCCTGCGGCGATTGAGCAGCGGGGTCCGGGGCAGAGCCCCGCGACCGCAACCACGGCGCCGCTTCCTCCAAGCCCCGCCGGCGATTGAGGCGCGGGGTCCGGGGCAGCGCCCCGCGTCCGCAACCACGTCACCGGCAACCGAACCACGCGCACCGGACAACGAACGATTTCCGGCCAACCTGTTGACGGGCTCCTGACACACGGCAGCCCTTGCTGCCACTCTCCAACCGCACCACTCCGCACTGCGCTCTGCCCGGACGGCCACCCGCCGTCCGTTCCCCACTGGCCGCACACCCAACTCGCGGCCATGCAGAAGGAGTTCAGCGTTGCGCAAGAACCGAACCTCCCACAGACCCGGCTCACCCCGACGCCGGGCCACGGCCCTCGCCGCCGGCACCGTCGCCGCCCTCCTGACGGTCGCCTTCCAGACCCTCCCCGCCACCGCGGACGCGTCCGGCGCCGACCCTGGCGCCCTCCCGGCGAAGCTCTCCCCCGCCAAGCGCACCGAGCTGATGCGCGAGGCGAACGCCGGCAAGGCCGACACCGCGAAGGACCTCGGCCTCGGCAAGCAGGAGAAACTCGTCGTTCGGGACGTCCTCCAGGACAAGGACGGCACCACCCACACCCGCTACGAGCGCACCTACGACGGACTCCCGGTCCTCGGCGGCGACCTGATCGTCGAAGCCACGAAGTCCGGCAAGACGAAGAACATCACCAAGGCGGCGAAGGCCGAACTCAAGAACGTCGAGACGACCCCCGACGTGAAACCGGCCACCGCCGAGACCCAGGCCCTGAAGCTCGCGAAGGCCGACGGTTCGAAGAGGACCGAGGCCGACAAGGCGCCCCGCAAGGTCGTCTGGCTCGGGCAGGGCGCCACGAAGGGGCAGCCGACCCTCGCGTACGAGACCGTCGTCGGCGGCCTCCAGGAGGACGGCACGCCGAACCAGCTGCACGTCATCACCGACGCCACCACCGGCAAGAAGCTCCACGAGTGGCAGGCCATCGAGACCGGCACGGGCAACACCCAGTACAGCGGCACCGTCACCCTCGGCACCGCTCAGTCCGGTTCCTCGTACACGCTGAACGACACCACCCGCGGCGGCCACAAGACGTACAACCTGAACCGCGGCACGTCGGGCACCGGCACCCTCTACTCCGGCGCCGACGACGTGTGGGGCAACGGCTCCGCCTCCAACACCGAGACGGCCGCCGCCGACGCCCACTACGGCGCCGCGCTGACCTGGGACTACTACAAGAACGTGCAGGGCAGGACCGGCATCCGCGGCGACGGCGTCGGCGCGTACAGCCGGGTCCACTACGGCAACGCGTACGTCAACGCGTTCTGGGACGACAGCTGCTTCTGCATGACGTACGGCGACGGCACCAGCAACACCCACCCGCTGACCTCGATCGACGTGGCCGCGCACGAGATGACGCACGGCGTCACGTCGAACACCGCGGGCCTCAACTACTCCGGCGAGTCCGGCGGGTTGAACGAGGCGACGTCCGACATCTTCGGCTCCACCGTCGAGTTCTACGCCAACAACTCGACCGACGTGGGCGACTACCTCATCGGCGAGAAGATCAACATCAATGGCGACGGGACGCCGCTGCGCTACATGGACAAGCCGAGCAAGGACGGCGCGTCCAAGGACGCCTGGTACTCGGGCATCGGCGGGGTCGACGTGCACTACTCCTCGGGCCCGGCGAACCACTTCTTCTATCTGCTCAGCGAGGGCAGCGGAACGAAGACGATCAACGGTGTGACCTACAACTCGCCGACCTCCGACGGCCTTCCGGTCACCGGCATCGGCCGCGACAAGGCGGCGCTCATCTGGTACAAGGCGCTGTCCACGAAGTTCACGTCGACGACGAACTACGCGGGCGCCCGCACCGGCACCCTCGCGGCCGCCGGTGAGCTGTACGGCACGTCGTCCGCCGAGTACAAGGCGGTGCAGGACGCGTGGGCCGGCGTCAACGTCGGCGCCCGGTCCGGCGGCGGCGACCCGGGCACCGGCAAGACGTTCACCAACGACACGGACGTGACGATCCCCGACTCCCCGGGGGCCGCCGTCACCTCCTCCGTCACGGTCTCCGGCGTGAGCGGCGCGGCGCCTTCCACCCTGAAGGTCGGCGTCGACATCGTGCACACGTGGAGCGGTGACCTCCAGGTGGACCTGGTCGGCCCGAGCGGCCGGACGTACCGGCTGCACAGCTCGGCGTACGACCCGACGCCCAACATCCAGACCACGTACACGGTCAACGCCTCCGCCGAGACCGCGAACGGGACCTGGAAGCTGAAGGTCCAGGACCTCGGACCGCAGGACACGGGCTACATCAACAGCTTCAAGCTGACGTTCCCGTAAGCAGTCCAAGCCCCGCCGGCGCTCGAGGCGCGGGGTCCGGGGCAGAGCCCCGGGCCCCGCCCCCGTACGACGTCACCGCAACAACACCCCGGCCCCCTCCTGCGTCGCCTCCGTCGGCAACGCCACGAGCCCCGTCTCCGCCACCGACGCGAGCAGCGGATGCGCGGGCAGCACGCGGACGGTGTAGCCGTAGGGGCCGCTGCGATCGAGGGCGAGCGGACCCTCGTACGCCCAGCGCCCCTCCCCGTCCGGCCCGCCGACCGGCTTCAGCGGCACCGTCGCCGGCTCGGTGATCCGGTCCTCGGTGTCGACGCGCCCCGCCACGGCCTGCACCTCCACGTCGTCGGGGCCCAACTCGCCGAGCCCGACCCGGACATGGAGGCCGAGGGTGGCGCCCAGTTCGGCGCCGCCCGCCGAGGCCTCCACATGGTCGACGGTGACACGCGGCCAGGCCGCACGGACCCGCGCCTTCCACGCGGCGAGGTCCCGGGCCGCGTCCGCGTCCAGCGAGCGCGCCGACGCGGCGGCCGGGGCGTACAGCTGGTCCACGTACGCGCGGACCATGCGCCCCGCGAGGAGCTTCGGGCCGAGGTGGGTGAGGGTCCGGCGGACCATCTCGACCCAGCGGTCGGGCAGCCCGTCCGGGCCGCGCTCGTAGAAGCGCGGCGTCACCCGGCGCTCCAGGAGGTCGTACAGCGCGGCCGCCTCCAGGTCGTCGCGCCGGTGCTCGTCGGTGGCCGTGCCGTCGGCCGTGGGGATGGCCCAGCCGTAGTCGGGCGCGAACCATTCGTCCCACCAGCCGTCCAACACCGAAAGATTCAGGCACCCGTTGAGCGCGGCCTTCATCCCACTCGTCCCGCACGCCTCCAGGGGTCGCAGCGGATTGTTCAGCCACACGTCGCAGCCGGGGTAGAGCTTCTGCGCCATCGCCATCCCGTAGTCGGGCAGGAAGACGATCCTGTGCCTGACCCGCGGGTCGTCGGTGAACCGCACCAGCTCCTGCACGAGCCGCTTGCCGCCGTCGTCGGCCGGGTGCGCCTTGCCCGCGACCACGATCTGCACCGGCCGCTCCTCGTCGAGCAGCAGCCGCATCAGCCGGTCCGGATCGCGCAGCATCAGCGTGAGCCGCTTGTACGAGGGCACGCGGCGGGCGAATCCGATGGTGAGCACGTCCGGATCCAACACGCCGTCGATCCAGCCGAGTTCGGCCGTCCCCGCGCCGCGCTGGCGCCAGGACGCGGCGAGCCGCTCGCGCACCTCGTCGACGAGCTGGCGGCGCAGTTCGCCGCGCAGCTCCCAGATGTCGCGGTCGGCGATCTCTCCGACGGCGTCCCAGCGCTCCTCGCCGCCCACCGACAGGGCGTCCTCGGTGCGCCGCTCCCCGATCTGCCGCGCGCCGAGCCGGTACACCTCGGGGGCGACCCACGTGGGGGCGTGCACGCCGTTGGTCACGGAGGTGATCGGCACCTCCTCGACGTCGAATCCCGGCCACAGTCCGGCGAACATGTCCCGGCTGACCGATCCGTGCAGCGTGGAGACGCCGTTGGCGCGCTGCGCGAGCCGGAGCCCCATCACCGCCATGTTGAACACGTTCGGGTCGCCGCCCGCGTACGTCTCCATGCCGAGCCCGAGCACCCGCTGCACGTCGAGGCCCGGCAGCTCGGCCGCGGCGCCGAAGTGGCGGGCGACGAGCTCCCGGTCGAAGCGGTCGATGCCGGCGGGGACGGGGGTGTGCGTCGTGAAGACGGCGCCCGCCCGCACCGCTTCGAGCGCGGCGTCGAAGTCCGTGCCCCGCTCGGCGAGTTCGGCGATCCGCTCCAGGCCGAGGAAGCCCGCGTGCCCCTCGTTGGTGTGGAAGACCTCGGGTTCGGGGTGCCCGGTGAGCCGGCAGTACGCGCGGACGGCGCGCACCCCGCCGATCCCCAGCAGCATCTCCTGCAACAGCCGGTGCTCGCTGCCGCCGCCGTAGAGCCGGTCGGTCACGTCCCGTTCGTGCGCGTCGTTCTCCTCGACGTCCGAGTCGAGGAGCAGCAGCGGCACCCGCCCCACCTGCGCCTGCCACACCCGCGCGAGCAGGCGACGCCCGCCGGGCAGGGCGAGCGCGAGGTGCACGGGGCTGCCGTCGGGCTCCCGCAGCTGGGCGAGCGGCAGCTCGTTCGGGTCGGTGACCGGGTACGTCTCCTGCTGCCAGCCGTCCCGCGACAGCGACTGCCGGAAGTAGCCGTGCCGGTACAGGAGTCCTACGCCGATGAGCGGCGCCCCGAGGTCGCTCGCGGCCTTGAGGTGGTCGCCCGCGAGGATCCCGAGGCCGCCCGAGTACTGCGGCAGCGCGGCCGTGATGCCGAACTCGGGCGAGAAGTAGGCGATGCCCGCCGGGAGCCGGGACTGCCGCGCGCGCTCCTGGTACCAGCGGTCGTCGTGCAGATAGCCGCGCAGATCGTCGGCGACCTCGCTCAGCCTGGCGAGGAAGTCCTCGTCGCCCGCGAGCCGGGTGAGCCGCTCGGGCGGCACGCTGCCGAGCAGCCGCAGCGGGTCGCCGCCGGATCCGGCCCAGCGGCCCGGGTCCACGGCGGCGAACAGTTCACGGGTCCCGGCATGCCAGGACCAGCGCAGATTGCGCGCCAGGTCGTGCAGCGGGGCGAGGGGTTCGGGCAGGACCGGGCGGACGGTGAATCGACGGATGGCCTTCACGTGCTCACCTCTGCGGTTGCGCGTCGTATGCCTGTGTCGTCACCAGACGGTAGCCGCCCGGCCGCGGCGCGGGACAGGGCGCCGGAACGCGTACGGCGGTCCGGGCGCGCGCTGCGTGCGCCCGGACCGCCGTACGCGGACGCCCCCGTGGGGGCGTGGTCAGGCGATGGCCGCCCCGGTGCCGCGCGCCCCGCCGATGTAGTCGGTGAGCGCCGCGTCGTCGTACACCTCGATGTCGAGGGGCGTGCCCTTCGGCAGGTCGAAGTCCTTCACGACGGAGTCCACGGGGGCCTCACTGCCGGGCGCGGAGTACGTGCCGAGGTTGTGCTCGACGCCGCCCTGCGTGGAGGAGACGTGCACGTAGAACGTGTCGCCGTCGTTCATGGTGTCGAGCACCCGGAGCCGCTGCTCGGCCGGGTCGAACTCCACCTGGCCGAGGAACGAGCCGGCGCGTGTCAGTGCCACCCGGACGCCGACACCGGTGCCGGCCTGCTGGTAGGTGACGGAGGCCTCGGGGCCCGGGTCAGCGGCCGCCGCCGGTACGGCGCCCGCGGCGAGCAGCGCGCCCACCGCGAGGGCCGCCCCGGTGAAGATGCGTGCGAGGCGTTGCGGACGTCGGGTCGCTGTCATGCGTGTTGTCCCCCAGATCAAAAAACCACATCCAAACCATTCGGACGTCGGTGCGGGAAGTTGCCGCCGTAGGTCGTCGGCGACCTGCCCACGATGTCAGATTTGATGATCACCCAGAGGCACGCAACGCCCAGGGGTCCTCAGCCGGCCCGAACCACTACGAAAACCCCACGCACTCGTCGCTCGCCCTCCGCGGACCACTCGGCGGACACCTCGCCGACCGCGCCTTCCGGCGCCTTCGACCCCGCCTCCAGGACGCGCACGAACTCCGGCCGTACGTCGTCGCCGGTCACGCGGGCGTGCACGGCCGGGTCGAGGGCGCCGTCGATGCTCTGCGCGTGCGCGGGCACCTCGCCCTTGAGCAGGGCGGTCAACTCCCGTACGAGGAGCGGGTCCTTGGCCCCGTCGTACACCCAGCGCTCACCGAGCACGCCGTGCTGGGTGGTGCCGATGAGCGCGTCGTCCGCGGCGCCCTCCAGCGGCGCGCCGCGATAGGCCATCGGCACGTGGTACGTCACCGGCTCGGGTCCTGACGTGTCCGTCGCGGCCATGAACTCCAGGCCGACCGCCCCGTCCGGATCGTCGAGCCGGAACCCGCCGGCCTTGGTCAGCTGCGGGGTGCCGGAGCCCCGGTACCAGGGCTGCTTCGGCAGCCACTCGGCGAGAAGTTCGAGCTTGGTGGGCGTGAGTGTGGTGCGGTGAATGATCGACACGGCCCCATCATCGGATGCCGCCGTGCGCCGCGCCAGGGAATTGCGCGCCCCGCGCGGACGGCCGAAAGCCCACGGTCGTCCGGAAAACGCCGCAACTCAACCGCACAACCCCCACGACCGATATGGCCGATTCCGCCACCTCGTACCTCCTTGTGGTGCTTCACACCACACGAGAGGCTGCCAACTGGCGTGAGAGCGCGCCGAGTTGAGGAGGGGAACTCATCCATGGCAGGGACCGTGCGAGTGACGCGGAAGCGACGAACGCGCTGGGCCGGTGGGCTCACCGCGGTCGCCACGGTCGCGGTGCTTTCGGCCATCACACTGCCCGCGGACGCCGCCCCCGCACAGGGGCGAATATTCGGCGCCGGGGAGCCCGGCGCCATCGCGGGCAGCTACATCGTGACACTGAAGGGAGACACGAAGGCCCCGTCCACCGCGGGCAAGGATCTCGCGGAGAAGTACGGGGCACACATCCGCCACACCTACAGCAAGGCGCTCAACGGCTACGCGGTGACACTCGGCTCCGCGCAGGCCGAGCGGCTCGCGGCCGACGGGAACGTCGCCTCGGTCGTCCAGGACTCCCGGGTCACCATGGACCACAACCAGAAGAACCCGCCGTCGTGGGGCCTGGACCGCATCGACCAGAACGATCTGCCGCTCGACAACTCGTACACCTGGCCCGAGTCCGCGGGCGCCGGCGTGCACGTCTACGTCATCGACACCGGCATCCGCGCCACCCACCAGGACTTCGGCGGGCGGGCCACGAGCGGTTGGGACTTCGTCGACAACGACGCGACCGCGCAGGACGGCAACGGACACGGCACCCATGTCGCCGGGACCGTCGCGGGCGAGCAGTACGGCGTGGCCAAGAAGGCCGACGTCGTCGCCGTGCGCGTGCTCGACAACGCGGGGTCCGGCACGACGGCGCAGGTCCTCGCGGGCATCGACTGGGTGACCAAGCACGCCCAGCGTCCGGCGGTGGCGAACCTGAGCCTCGGCGGCTACGCGAACGCCCAACTCGACGCCGCCGTACGGAACTCCATCGCCTCCGGTGTGACCTACACGGTGGCGGCGGGCAACGACGGCATGCCCGCCGAGCTGTACTCACCGGCCCGCGTCAAGGAAGCGATCACCGTCGGCGCGAGCGACAAGAACGACGCGCGTGCGAGCTTCTCCAATTGGGGTACTCGACTCGACCTGTTCGCACCCGGCGTGGACATCACGTCCGCCTCGTACGCGAGCGACTCGGGGAAGGCCACCTTCTCCGGTACGTCCATGGCGTCTCCGCACGTCGCGGGCGCGGCCGCGCTGTACCTGGCCGACCATGCGGCGGCGTCGCCCGCGGAGGTGAGCAAGGCGCTGACCGAGCGGGCCGTGGCGGGCAAGGTGACGGGCGCGGGCCTCGGCTCGCCGAACAAGCTGCTTCAGGTCAACAACCCTTAGAAGGAGGGTGAGTTCATGGTCCGGTCCCGTCGTTGTCGGCGGGGCCGGTCTTATGTGTTCCCTTACGCGCCAGTAGTGACGAGTAGTTGGGACGACACGGATTGTCCGCCGATGGAGCGTGGAAGGCTCCTTCGGTACACCGCACGACTTCACCGCACGGCCCTCTCCCCGAATCTCGTTTCCGCATCCCCGAATCCCCGCGGACAGGAGCGGTCATGCCCGCAAAGCGATCTTCTTCACCCGCCTCACGCACGCCTCGCAGGCGCGCGACACCACGCGCCACCATGGGCCGCATCCCCATACGTGACGTCCGACCCGTCGTCGAGCAGGGCCGGCGCCCCGCCAAGGCCGTCGTCGGCGAGACCTTCCAGATCACGGCCACCGTGTTCCGCGAGGGGCACGACGCCGTCGCCGCGAACGTCGTGCTGCGCGGCCCCGACGGCGAGCCGGGCCCGTGGACACCGATGCGCGAGCTCGCGCCCGGCACCGACCGCTGGGGCGCCGAGGTCACCCCCGACGCGCCCGGCCACTGGACGTACCGGGTCGAGGCGTGGGGCGATCCCGTGGAGACCTGGCGGCACACGGCGAAGATCAAGATTCCGGCGGGCATCGACACCGAACTCGTCCTGGAAGAGGGCGCGTTGCTGCACGAACGCGCCGCGAAGGGCGCCCCCGCTTCCGTTCGCGAAACGATTGTGCGGGCCGCCGCCGCGCTCCGCGACACCACACGCCCGGCCCCCTCCCGGCTCGCCGCGGCACTCGCCCCCGACGTCCAGCGGATCCTGGACCGCCACCCGCTGCGCGAACTGGTCACGCGCAGCAGAGCGCTGCCCCTCCTGGTGGAGCGTGAGCGGGCCCTGTTCGGGTCGTGGTACGAGTTCTTTCCGCGTTCGGAGGGGGCTGTGGTGCGGGCCGGGGAGCGGCCGGTGAGCGGGACGTTGCGGACGGCGGCCCGTCGGCTTCCGGCCATCGCGGCGATGGGTTTCGACGTCGTCTATCTGCCGCCGATCCATCCGATCGGTACGACGTTCCGTAAGGGGCCGAACAATTCGCTGTCGCCGGGGCCGGACGATGTGGGGGTGCCCTGGGCGATCGGTTCGCACGAGGGCGGGCACGACGCGATCCATCCGGACCTTGGCACGTTCGAGGATTTCGATCATTTCGTGGGCCGGGCGCGGGAGTTGGGCATGGAGGTGGCCCTGGATTTCGCGTTGCAGTGTTCGCCGGATCATCCGTGGGTGCAGAAGCATCCGGACTGGTTCCATCACCGTCCGGACGGCAGCATCGCGTACGCGGAGAATCCGCCGAAGAAGTACCAGGACATCTATCCGCTCGCCTTCGACCAGGACCTGCCGGGTCTGGTCGCGGAGACGGTGCGGATCCTGCGGCTGTGGATGGACCACGGGGTGCGGGTCTTCCGCGTCGACAACCCGCACACCAAGCCGGTGGTGTTCTGGGAGAAGGTCATCGGGGAGATCAACGGCACCGATCCGGATGTGATCTTCCTGGCGGAGGCGTTCACCCGGCCCGCGATGATGCACACGCTGGCCGCGATCGGTTTCCAGCAGTCGTACACGTACTTCACCTGGCGCAATTCGAAGCAGGAACTCACCGAGTACGTCGAGGAGTTGAGCGGGGAGGCGGCCTGCTACATGCGGCCGAACTTCTTCGTGAACACTCCCGACATCCTGCACGCGTTCTTGCAGGACGGCGGGCGGCCCGCGTTCGAGCTGCGTGCGGTGCTGGCCGCGACGCTGTCGCCGGCGTGGGGGCTCTACAGCGGGTACGAACTGTGCGAGAACACTCCGCTGCGGGCCGGGAGCGAGGAGTATCTGCACTCGGAGAAGTATCAACTCAGGCCCCGTGACTGGGAGTCGGCCGAGCGGGAGGGACGCACGATCGCCCCGCTGATCACCGAGCTCAACGCGATCCGGCGCCGCAACCCGGCGCTGCGGACCCTGCGCGGCGTGCACTTCCACCACGCGGATCAGGACGAGGTCCTCGTGTATTCGAAGAGCGTCACGTCCGCACAGGGCTCGAACACGGTCCTGGTCGTCGTGAACCTCGACCCGCACCACACCCAGGAGGCCACGGTGTCGTTGGACATGCCGCACCTGGGGCTCGACTGGCACGCGTCCGTGCCGGTGCACGACGAACTCACCGGCGCCACCTACCACTGGGGCAGGACGAACTACGTGCGCCTGGAGCCGGGCCGCACGCCCGCGCACATCCTCGTCCTCCCGCCGGCGGCCACGCCGCGATGAGTTCTCAGGAGCAGACGGGACATGGGATTCGGAGGGTCACCCACACCATGATGATGAATGAGCCCGTCCCGGACACCTTCGAGGACACCCCTGCGAAGGACCGGGACCCTGATTGGTTCAAGCGCGCCGTCTTCTACGAGGTCCTGGTCCGTTCCTTCCAGGACAGCAACGGCGACGGCGTAGGAGACCTCAAGGGGATCACGGCGAAGCTGGACTACCTCCAGTGGCTGGGCGTGGACTGCCTCTGGCTGCCACCGTTCTTCAAGTCGCCGCTCAGGGACGGCGGTTACGACGTATCGGACTACACGTCCGTGCTCCCGGAATTCGGTGACCTGGCCGACTTCGTGGAGTTCGTGGACGCGGCGCACCAGCGCGGTATGCGCGTGATCATCGACTTCGTGATGAACCACACGAGTGATCAGCACGAGTGGTTCCAGCAGTCCCGCTCGGACCCCGACGGGCCGTACGGCGACTATTACGTGTGGGCCGATGACGACAAGCGGTACGCGGACGCGCGGATCATCTTCGTGGACACGGAGGCCTCGAACTGGACCTTCGACCCGGTCCGCAAGCAGTACTACTGGCACCGCTTCTTCTCCCACCAGCCGGACCTGAACTACGAGAACCCGGCCGTGCAGGAGGAGATCCTGGCCGCCCTGCGGTTCTGGCTCGACCTGGGCATCGACGGCTTCCGTCTCGACGCGGTGCCCTACCTGTACGCGGAGGAGGGCACCAACTGCGAGAACCTTCCCGCCACCCACGAGCTGCTCAAACGCGTCCGCAAGGAGATCGACTCCCAGTACCCCGACGTGGTGCTGCTCGCGGAGGCGAACCAGTGGCCGGAGGACGTCGTCGACTACTTCGGCGCCCCCAGCGTCGGCGGCGACGAGTGCCACATGGCGTTCCACTTCCCGGTGATGCCGCGGATCTTCATGGCGGTGCGCCGCGAGTCGCGCTACCCGGTCTCCGAGATCCTCGCCAAGACGCCGCCGATCCCGTCGGGCTGCCAGTGGGGCATCTTCCTGCGCAACCACGACGAGCTGACCCTGGAGATGGTCACCGACGAGGAACGCGACTACATGTACGCGGAGTACGCCAAGGACCCGCGGATGCGCGCCAACATCGGTATCCGCCGCCGCCTCGCCCCGCTCCTGGACAACGACCGCAACCAGATCGAACTGTTCACCGCGCTCCTGCTCTCGCTGCCGGGCACGCCGATCCTGTACTACGGCGACGAGATCGGGATGGGCGACAACATCTGGCTCGGGGACCGTGACGCGGTGCGCACGCCGATGCAGTGGACCCCGGACCGCAACGCGGGCTTCTCCTCCTGCGATCCGGGCCGCCTGTTCCTGCCCACGATCATGGATCCGGTCTACGGCTACCAGGTCACCAACGTGGAGGCGTCGATGTCCTCCCCGTCGTCGCTGCTGCACTGGACCCGCCGGATGATCGAGATCCGCAAGCAGAACCCCGCGTTCGGCCTCGGCTCCTACACCGAACTCCCCTCCTCCAACCCCGCCGTCCTCGCCTTCCTGCGCGAAGCCCCCGCGAACGGGGACGGAGCCGACGACCTGGTCCTGTGCGTGCACAACTTCTCCCGCTTCGCCCAGCCCACCGAACTGGACCTCCAGTCGTTCAACGGCCGGCACCCGGTGGAGCTGATCGGCGGCGTCCGCTTCCCCGCCATCGGCGAACTGCCCTACCTGCTCACGCTCGCCGGACACGGCTTCTACTGGTTCCGGCTCCGCAAGGACTGACGACGACATACCTGGGCACTCTCCACGCATATCCGGGAAAGGACACGACGCCATGTCGGAAGCCGCAACCCGGCCCGCCGCCCCGACGGCCGGAGAATCCGAATTGCTCATGTCGCTCGATCCGTTGCTGCGCGAATGGCTGCCGCGCCAGCGCTGGTTCGCCGGCAAGGGCCGACCGGTCACCGGCTTCACCCTGGACGCCGTCACCGAACTGCTGCCGGACGCCGCCCTGTTGCACCTCCTCGTCCGCGCCCACCAGCCACCGGCCGACGAGGAGGGGCCCGGCGACCGCTACCAGCTGCTCATCGGGACCGCGGAGGCCGCGGCCCCGCACCTCGCGCCGGCGGTGATCGGCCACGTCACGCACGGCCCGCTCGCGGGACGCACCGCGTACGAGGCGCTCCAGGACCCGCGGCACTCCGCGGTCCTCCTCGAACGGCTCCGAATACCCGGCGCGCTCGGCGCCCTCCGCTTCCACCGCGGGCCGCACGGCGAGGTGCCGCGCGACCTCGCGCCCCGCCCGCTGACGGCCGAGCAGTCCAACTCCTCGGTCGTGTACGGCGACACGCTCATAGCCAAGCTGTTCCGCCGGGTCACCCCCGGCCTCAACCCCGACCTCGAACTCCCGCTGGCGCTCGCCCGCGAGGGCTGCGACCGGGTCCCCGCGCCCGTCGCCTGGTTCGAGACGGCGGGGACGCACCCCGCGGAACCCGCCACCCTCGGCCTCCTCCAGCCCTTCCTCAAGGGCGCGGCGGACGGCTGGGACCTCGCCCTCAAGCACGTCACCAACCAGCAGGACTTCACGGCGCAGGCCCGCGACCTCGGCCGCGCCACCGCCGAGGTGCACACCGCCCTGGCCCGCGCGCTGCCCACGGTCACGTACACACGCGCCCACATCGCCCAGCTCGCCGAGTCGATGACGCGCCGCCTGGAGACGACGGCCGGGCAGGTCCCACCCCTGCTCCCCTACGTGGACGGCCTCCGCTCCACCTTCGACGCACTGGCCCAGCTCGGCGCCGAAGGCCGCACCTGGCAGGCCCAGCGGGTCCACGGCGACCTGCACCTCGGCCAGTGCCTGCGTGAGCCGTCCGGCACCTGGAAACTCATCGACTTCGAGGGCGAACCGTCCCGCCCCCTCGCGGAACGCCGCCTGCCGCACCCCGTCCACCGCGACATCGCCGGCATGCTCCGCTCCTTCGACTACGCCTCCCCCCACAACGACTGGTCACGCTCCTGCCGCGCCGCGTACTGCGCCGGCTACGCGGAGGTGACAGGCACCGACCCCCGCACCGCCCCGGTCCTCCTGCGCGCCTACGAAACGGACAAGGCGATCTACGAGGCCCTGTACGAGGCACGACACAGGCCGGACTGGCTCCACGTACCGATGGCCGCAATAGCACGGCTCGCCTCATAGGGCGCGGGGCTGTGTCGATATGCGGCTCCGCCGCGTGACGCAATCTTTTGGGGTCTGGGGGCGCAGCCCCCAGAGGACGGGACGGGAAGGGGAGGAGGGGGCGACCTTCCAAGCACGGCACCGCACGCAACGAGACGGCCACCCAAGGAGGCCCCCACCGTGACCCCCCGCCCGACCACGACCCCCGCCCCCGTCCACGAGGACGACCGCACACGCCTGAAGAACGGCACCCACCACGACCCCCACGGAGTGCTCGGCGCACACGCCACCCACGGCGGAATCGCCTTCCGCACCTGGCGCCCCTACGCCCAGCGCGTGGCCGTCACCACCCCAGAGGGCCTGCACGCCGAACTCCACGACGACGGCGACGGATTCTTCACCGCCCTGCTCCAACTCCGCGAGATCCCACCCGCGTACGAGCTGGAGATCACGTACGCCGAGACGACCCAGCGGATCGCGGACTCCTACGCCCTGCTCCCCTCCCTCGGCGAGCTCGATCTGCACCTGATGGCCGAGGGCCGCCACGAACAGCTCTGGACGGCGCTCGGCGCACACCCCATGGAGCACCAGGGCATCCAGGGCACCCGCTTCACCGTGTGGGCGCCCAACGCACGGGGCATCCGCGTCGTCGGCACCTTCAACTACTGGGACGGCGCGGCCCACAGCATGCGCTCGCTCGGCTCGTCCGGCGTCTGGGAACTGTTCGTCCCCGACATCGGCGAGGGCGAGCTCTACAAGTACGAGATCACCCGCCCCGACGGCAGCAAGACCCTGCGCGCCGACCCGCTGGCCACCCGCACGGAGGAGCCCCCGGCCAACTCCTCGGTGGTACACGCCTCCCACTACACGTGGGGCGACGAGGCGTGGCTGGAGCGGCGTGCCGCCCGCCCCGTCCATGAGTCTCCGTTCTCGGTGTACGAGGTGCACCTGCCGTCCTGGCGCCCCGGCCTCACCTACCGCCAACTCGCCGAGCAACTCCCCGCCTACGTAACGGACTTGGGATTCACGCACGTCGAGCTGCTGCCGGTGGCCGAGCACCCCTTCGGCGGCTCGTGGGGCTACCAGGTCACCGGCTTCTACGCCCCGACCGCCCGCCTGGGCACCCCCGACGACTTCAAATACCTCATCGACACCCTGCACCGGGCCGGCATCGGCGTCCTCATGGACTGGGTCCCCGCCCACTTCCCCCGCGACGACTGGGCACTGGCCGAATTCGACGGCCGCCCCCTGTACGAGCACGAGGACCCGCTGCGCGCCGCACACCCCGACTGGGGCACCCTCGAATTCGACTACGGACGCAAGGAGGTCCGCAACTTCCTGGTCGCCAACGCCCTGTACTGGTGCCGGGAGTTCCACATCGACGGCCTGCGCGTCGACGCCGTCGCCTCCATGCTCTACCTCGACTACTCCCGCGAAGAGGGCCAGTGGACGCCCAACCGCTACGGCGGCCGCGAGAACCTCGACGCCGTCGCCTTCCTCCAGGAGATGAACGCCACCCTGTACCGGCAGGTCCCCGGCGTCGTCACCATCGCCGAGGAATCCACCGCCTGGGACGGCGTCACCCGCGCCACCCACCACACCGGACCGGGCGGCTTCGGCGGCCTCGGCTTCGGCCTGAAGTGGAACATGGGCTGGATGCACGACTCCCTCGACTACATGAGCCACGAGCCGGTGCACCGCAAGTTCCACCACCACGAGATGACGTTCTCGATGGTCTACGCCTACAGCGAGAACTACGTCCTGCCCATCTCCCACGACGAGGTCGTCCACGGCAAACGCTCACTCGTCTCCAAGATGCCCGGCGACTGGTGGCAACAACGCGCCAGCCACCGCGCCTACCTGGGCTTCATGTGGGCCCACCCCGGCAAACAACTCCTCTTCATGGGCCAGGAGTTCGCCCAAGGCGCCGAATGGTCCGAAGCGCACGGCCCGGACTGGTGGCTCCTGGACCCGGCGTACGGCGCCGAGCCCGACCACAGGGGCGTACGCGACCTGACCCGCGACCTGAACGCGCGCTACCGCGAGGCCCCCGCCCTGTGGGAACGGGACACAGACCCGGCCGGCTTCTCCTGGATCGTCGGCGACGCGACGGAGGACAACGTCTTCGCCTTCCTCCGCCACGCGGCCGACGGCAGCCCGCTCCTGTCGGTGTCCAACTTCTCCCCGGTCGTCCGGCACGAGTACCGCCTGGGCGTACCGGACGACATCCCGGCATGGCACGAGATCCTCAACACGGACGGCGCGCGCTACGGCGGCGGCGACATCACGAACCGCGACCCGATCAAACCGACCGACGAACCGGCCCACGGCCGCCCGGCGAGCATCAATCTCACGCTGCCGCCGCTGGCAACGGTGTGGCTGCGCCCCTAGGGGCGCGGGGGGTGGGGGGAATCAACACGCCCCACCCCGGCGCCGCCTACCGCAGCGCCGCCCCCAACGCCTCCGGCAACTCCCCCTCATGCACGACCCCAAGATCCTGCGTGGCACGCGTAAGCGCCACATACAGATCGCTGACCCCGAACTCCCCCGGCTCGACCACGATCACCCGGTCGAACTCCAGGCCCTTGGCCTGCCGGGGATCGAGCAGCACCAGATGCCGCGTGAGGTCGGGCTCACCCCCGGCCTCCACCCCCGGCAACCTCGCAGCCAGCGCCGCGCACAGGCGGCGGGGCGCGATCACCGCGAGCCGCCCCTCCTCCGGAATCCGCTCGACCGCGGCCTTGGCCGTGGCCTCCACGACGTCGTCGGCCCGCAGCGCCCACGGCCGCTCCCCGGTCGACCGCACGGACGACGGCGGCTCGTACCCGGGGTGCACGTCCCGCAGCACCGCTGCCGCGACGTCCATGATCTCGGACGGCGTGCGGTAGTTGACGCCGAGCCGCGTGTGCTCGAAGCGGTCCTCGACGTAGGGCGCGAGGATGTCCGCCCACGCGCCGACGCTGCCCTCCTCCGAGGTCTGCGCGGGGTCGCCGACCAGCGTCATCGACCGCGTCGGCGACCTGCGCATGAGCAGCCGCCACGCCATGGGGCTCAGCTCCTGCGCCTCGTCGACGATGATGTGCCCGAACGCCCAGGTCCGGTCGGCGGCGGCCCGCTCCGCGGCGCTGCGGTGGTCCTCCTCCTCGTACCAGCCGGCGACCCGGTCCGCGTCCACGATGTCGTGCGCGGCGAGCACCTCCGACTCGTCCTCGTCCTCGAACTCGTACGTCTCCGAGCCCTTGGACAGGTCGAGGACGCCCTGCGCGTACGCGATCCGCTCCTGCCGCGCCGCCTCCGCGGCGGCCCGCTCGGCACTGTCGTCGTACCCGAGCAGCTCCGCGGCCTCGTCGAGCAGCGGCACGTCCCCGACGGTCCACTCCCCGCGCTCACGCCGGATGGCGTCCGCGTCCTCTTCGGACAGGTGAGTGGGCTCGGCCAGATAGTCGGCGACGAAGCCCTGCGGGGTGAGCTGGGGCCACAACTCCTCGATTGCACCGTGCACTTCAGCGCTCGAAGCGACAGCCTTGCCCAGCTGGGCGATGTCGTCGGGCCCGAGGAAGTTCGGGCCGCCGTACGGGTCGGCGCCGATCCGCTCGGTGAGCTGCTCGGTGAGCGCGTCGATCACCCGGAAGGCGAAGTGCGGGCGGGCCAGGTTGTGCGGCAGCTTGGTGTCGCGGGCCGCCTGCCGTGCCTCGTAGGCGATCTCCCAGTCGAGGATCAGGTCCCCGTCGTCGTGCGGAATGATCAACGGGGCGCCGGGCTCGGGCAGCCGCTGGCGGTCCTCGATGCCCAGCGCGAGGCTGTCGGCCATCGCCTCCGAGCCCTTCACGACGGCCGCGCGCGGCGTGTCCTTGACGGTGGCGTGCACGCCAGGGAACAGCTCGCCGACCGTGGAGAGCAGCACCCCGGTCTCGCCGAGCCCGGGCAGCACCTCGCCGATGTACTTCAGGAAGGCCGGGTTCGGGCCGACGATCAGCACGGCCCGCTTCGCCAGCAGCTCCCGCTGCTCGTACAGCAGGAACGCGGCGCGGTGCAGCGCGACGGCCGTCTTGCCGGTGCCGGGCCCGCCCTCGACGACGAGCACGCCGGGGTGCGGGTGGCGGATGATGCGGTCCTGCTCGGCCTGGATCGTCTGCACGATGTCACCCATGCGGCCGGTACGCGCCGAGTTCAGGGCGGCGAGCAGCACGGCGTCACCGGTCGGGTCCTCGTGGCCGGTGCGCTCCGAGTCGTCGAGGTCGAGGATCTCGTCGTGCAGCTCGGTGACCGTGCGCCCGTCGAACGTGAGATGGCGGCGCCGGCGAAGACCCATCGGCGTATGACCGGTGGCGAGATAGAAAGGCCGGGCGACGGGCGCCCGCCAGTCGATCAGCATCGGCGTGCGCTCGGAGTCGTCCGCGCGAATTCCGATACGGCCGATGTGGTGCGCCACACCGCCTTCTTGATCATCGCCATCAACGTCGGCCTTGAGGTCAATTCGACCGAAGCAGAGCGAACCCTCTACGGCATTCAACGCGGCGAGCAGCCCCGACCGCTCGACGACCAGAAGGTCCCGCTCGAGGAGGGCCTGCTGACCGGTCCCCACCGGGGTGATCGCATCCCGGACGGAGTCCGCGGCGACGCCACGCAGCTCATCGACGCGCCTGTAGAGCGCGTCGATGTATTCCTGCTCTTTCTGCAATTCCAGGCTGTCCCGGCTTGACAAAACAACTCCCTGCCCGGTACCGTGGTTTTTGTTGGCCCCCACTGTGGGGCCTTTTCTGTGGGCACACAGAAACACCGAATATACCCCGGGCGGGGCCGAATTCCAAGCGCCGGGAATTCCTCAGAGCGCTTCGGTCAACTCCTCGAGCAGCCGCCGCTTCGGCCGGGCGCCGACTCGCGACCACACCGGCTCGCCGCCCTTGAAGACCATCAGCGTCGGCATGGACATCACCCCGTACTTCACGGCCGTGTCCGGATTGACGTCGACGTCGATCGCCACGACGTCGAGGCGCTCCCACTCCTCCTCCGCCACCGCCTTCAGCACCGGCGCCAGCTGCTTGCACGGCCCGCACCACTCGGCCGTGAACTCCACGAGGACCGGCCGGTCGGCCTTGATGACCTGCTCCTCGAAGTCCGCATCGGTCACGTCCCGAAACGCCATCGTGATCACTCCCCTAGTTCACAGCGCGGCGCGGAGTCCTGCTCCGCGGCCAGCGCCTCCATGGCCCGCTCGGCGCGCGTCAACTGCGCGCCGACCGTCTCCCGTACGGCGGTCAACTCACCGATGAGCGCATCGAGTTCGGCGACCTTGCTCCGGTACACGGCCAACGACGCCGGGCACGAGTCGCCCTCAGGATGTCCGGCCCGCAGGCACTCCACGAACGGCCGGGTCTCCTCCAGGTCGAAGCCGAAGTCCTGCAGCGTGCGGATCTGCCGCAGGGCCCGCAGGTCGTCCTCGTCGTAGGTCCGGTACCCGTTGCCACCGCGCCGCGCGGGCAGCAGCCCGCGCGACTCGTAGTACCTGAGCGCCCGCGTCGTCGTACCGGCGCGGGCGGCGAGTTCTCCGATGCGCATGACGAAGACGTTAGACCTTGCCGCTGACGTCAAGGCCAGTCGACGAGTGCGAGGTACAGCACGAACGCGGCCACGACGGCGAACGGAGCCGCCACCGCGAACCCCCGCCGGCGCGCCACGAACCGCTCCTCCCACGGCAGCAGCCAGGCCGTGGCGAGCGTCAGGAGCGCGACGGTCAGCCCCCAGCCGAAGACGGTGAAGGGCCACTTCTGGGACGCCGCGGCGACCCCGTACGCGAGGAGCGCGGCGGGCAGCGTGATCACGCTCGATATCAAGGGGGCGACCCACGTACGGGGACGCGGCGCGGACGGCGCGACGCGGTCGTCCACGGAGCCGTCCACGGAGTCGTCCACGAGTTCGGAGATCATGTCTCCATCAAAGGCGGACGCCCGTTCCCATACCTGAGTGCGCGTACTCAGCTCGCGTACTCAGCTCGCACACTCAAGTCGCCTCCCCGACTTGATCGGGCACAGGATGTCGGGTCGGCCGATGTGCGGCGCGCCTAGCGTTCAAGACGTCAACAGCAGGAACCGGAAGGAGGGGCCAGGTGCTGGACCGACTCAACCAGGTCATGGACCACATCGAGCAGCGCCTCGACGAGCCCCTGGACATCGCGGAACTGGCGCGCATCGCCACCACGTCCGAGTACCACCTGCGCCGGATGTTCTCGGCGCTCGCGGGCATGCCGCTGTCGGAGTACGTCCGACGGCGCCGGCTCACGGTGGCGGGCGCCGAGGTCCTCGCCGACCAGGAGCCCCTCCTGACCGTCGCCGTGCGCTACGGGTACGGCTCGGGCGAGGCCTTCGCCCGGGCGTTCCGCGCACTGCACGGCGTCGGCCCCGGCGAGGCCCGTCGGACAAAACCGGCACTGGTCTCCCAGCCCCGCCTCTCCTTCCGGCTCACCGTCGAAGGGAACAGCAGCATGCGCTACCGCGTAGTGGACCGCGCCGACTTCAGCGTCGTCGGCCCGAAGGCCCGGGTCCCCCTGGTGTACCGGGGCCCGAACCAGGCGATCATCGACTTCGTCCGGTCCGTCCCGCCCGAAACGCTCTCGGCCCTCGATCAGCTCTCGAAGGACTCCGGCGAGGCCCCCGAGGGCATCGTCGCGGTCTGCGACGACCTGGACCCCGGCCGCGCGGAGGGCAGCCAACTCGACTACTACCAGGGGGTGGTGGCCGGCCCGGACGCTCCGGCCCCCGCGGGCTCCACCGTGCTCCCCGTGCCCGCCGGAACATGGGCGGTCTTCACCACGTCGGGCCCGGCCCCGGAGACCATTCAGCAACTCTGGGCGACGGTCTACGCGGAGTGGTTCCCCGCCAACCCGTACCGCACCCGCCCAGGACCGGAGATCCTGCGTACGCGAATGTCCCCGGACGGCACGACAGCGGACGCGGAACTATGGCTGCCGGTGGAACGCGATCCCTCGTGACCCGATTGTCAGTACCTGCCGCTACGTTGCGTCCATGAGCCACGACGCACGCACTCGCCTGTCCGTCACCCCGTATCTCGCCTGCCTGGCCGCCGACTTCGAGCACCTCAAGGCCGCCGCCACGTCGGCCCCGACGGCACAGGTGCCGAGCTGCCCCGACTGGACCGTCACCGACCTGGTGCGCCACGTCGGGCAGGTCTACGCACACAAGACGCAGGCCATCCTGGCGGCCGCTCCGGGCGCCGAACCGGAGTGGCCGCCGAAGGGCACGGCCGACGAGGAACCGTTCGCCCTCCTGGACCGCGCCTACGCCGAACTCCGGGCGGCCATCGAGGCACACGCTCCGCAGGACCCGTCAGGCACTTGGTACGCCCCGGACCAGACCGTCGGCTTCTGGATCCGCCGCATGGCACAGGAGACGGTCATCCACCGCATCGACGCCGAACTCGCGGCGGGCGGCCCGGTGTCCCCCGTCCCGGACGACCTCGCCATCGACGGGATCGACGAACTCCTGAAGGTGTTCACCGCGTACGCGGTCACCGAGTGGTCCGACTATTTCCGTGAGCCGCTGGCCACGTCGCCCGGCCGTTCGTACGAGGTACGCGCGGAGGGCGGTCAGCCGGCGACATGGCGTATTCGCACAACGGCCGATCCCGCCTTCACGGTCGAGGACGACAAGGCCACGGGCGCTACGGACGTCGTCCTGAGCGGCCCGCCCGCGGCACTGCTGCGCGATCTATGGAACCGCGCGGGTACTGACGAGACCTCACCGGTGCGGGTCACGGGAGCTCCGGAGGCGGTCGAGGAATTGCGGACCTGCCTCAAGATTTCCACCGAGTAGAAGAACCGGCAGAAAACGCAGAAAAGCCCGGACCGTATCCCGGTCCGGGCTTTTCTATAAAATTAGTTCGGCGGCGTCCTACTCTCCCACAGGGTCCCCCCTGCAGTACCATCGGCGCTGTGA
This sequence comes from Streptomyces fractus, assembly GCF_049844455.1. Taxonomy (NCBI): domain Bacteria; kingdom Bacillati; phylum Actinomycetota; class Actinomycetes; order Kitasatosporales; family Streptomycetaceae; genus Streptomyces; species Streptomyces fractus. The sequence continues at coordinate 3,295,339 of NZ_JBMYHI010000002.1, forward strand.
GGCTTAGCTTCCGGGTTCGGAATGTAACCGGGCGTTTCCCTCACGCTATGACCACCGAAACACTATGAAACTGTCAACCGGAGCCGTGGCACATGGCTACGACGGTTGTTCGTGGTTTCAGAACCAACACAGTGGACGCGAGCAACTGAGGACAAGCCCTCGGCCTATTAGTACCGGTCACCTCCACACCTTACGGTGCTTCCAGATCCGGCCTATCAACCCAGTCGTCTACTGGGAGCCTTAACCCCTCAAAGGGGGTGGGAATACTCATCTCGAAGCAGGCTTCCCGCTTAGATGCTTTCAGCGGTTATCCTTTCCGAACGTAGCCAACCAGCCATGCCCTTGGCAGGACAACTGGCACACCAGAGGTTCGTCCGTCCCGGTCCTCTCGTACTAGGGACAGCCCTTCTCAATATTCCTACGCGCACAGAGGATAGGGACCGAACTGTCTCACGACGTTCTAAACCCAGCTCGCGTACCGCTTTAATGGGCGAACAGCCCAACCCTTGGGACCGACTCCAGCCCCAGGATGCGACGAGCCGACATCGAGGTGCCAAACCATCCCGTCGATATGGACTCTTGGGGAAGATCAGCCTGTTATCCCCGGGGTACCTTTTATCCGTTGAGCGACGGCGCTTCCACAAGCCACCGCCGGATCACTAGTCCCGACTTTCGTCCCTGCTCGACCCGTCGGTCTCACAGTCAAGCTCCCTTGTGCACTTACACTCAACACCTGATTACCAACCAGGCTGAGGGAACCTTTGGGCGCCTCCGTTACTCTTTGGGAGGCAACCGCCCCAGTTAAACTACCCATCAGACACTGTCCCTGATCCGGATCACGGACCCAGGTTAGACATCCAGCACGACCAGAGTGGTATTTCAACGACGACTCCCCCTGAACTGGCGTCCAGGGTTCACAGTCTCCCACCTATCCTACACAAGCCGAACCGAACACCAATATCAAACTATAGTAAAGGTCCCGGGGTCTTTCCGTCCTTCTGCGCGAAACGAGCATCTTTACTCGTAGTGCAATTTCACCGGGCCTATGGTTGAGACAGTCGAGAAGTCGTTACGCCATTCGTGCAGGTCGGAACTTACCCGACAAGGAATTTCGCTACCTTAGGATGGTTATAGTTACCACCGCCGTTTACTGGCGCTTAAGTTCTCAGCTTCGCCACACCGAAATGTGACTAACCGGTCCCCTTAACGTTCCAGCACCGGGCAGGCGTCAGTCCGTATACATCGCCTTACGGCTTCGCACGGACCTGTGTTTTTAGTAAACAGTCGCTTCTCGCTGGTCTCTGCGGCCACCCCCAGCTCAGAGTGCAAGACTCATCACCAGGAATGGCCCCCCTTCTCCCGAAGTTACGGGGGCATTTTGCCGAGTTCCTTAACCATAGTTCACCCGAACGCCTCGGTATTCTCTACCTGACCACCTGAGTCGGTTTAGGGTACGGGCCGCCATGAAACTCGCTAGAGGCTTTTCTCGACAGCATAGGATCATCCACTTCACCACAATCGGCTCGGCATCAGGTCTCAGCCTTGTGTGCGACGGATTTACCTACCGCACGGCCTACACCCTTACCCCGGGACTACCATCGCCCGGGCTGGACTACCTTCCTGCGTCACCCCATCGCTCACCTACTACCAGCTTGGACCGGCGGCTCCACCACTTTCCATTCCCCGAAGGGTCCGGAACGGCTTCACGGCCTTAGCATCACTGGATTCGATGTCTTTCGCGTCACAGCGGGTACCGGAATATCAACCGGTTATCCATCGACTACGCCTGTCGGCCTCGCCTTAGGTCCCGACTTACCCTGGGCAGATCAGCTTGACCCAGGAACCCTTAGTCAATCGGCGCACACGTTTCTCACGTGTGTATCGCTACTCATGCCTGCATTCTCACTCGTGAACCGTCCACAACTACCTTCCGGTGCTGCTTCACCCGGCACACGACGCTCCCCTACCCATCCACACACCCGTTGGGGCTGTTGTATGAATGACACGACTTCGGCGGTACGCTTGAGCCCCGCTACATTGTCGGCGCGGAATCACTTGACCAGTGAGCTATTACGCACTCTTTCAAGGGTGGCTGCTTCTAAGCCAACCTCCTGGTTGTCTCTGCGACTCCACATCCTTTCCCACTTAGCGTACGCTTAGGGGCCTTAGTCGATGCTCTGGGCTGTTTCCCTCTCGACCATGGAGCTTATCCCCCACAGTCTCACTGCCGTGCTCTCACTTACCGGCATTCGGAGTTTGGCTAAGGTCAGTAACCCGGTAGGGCCCATCGCCTATCCAGTGCTCTACCTCCGGCAAGAAACACACGACGCTGCACCTAAATGCATTTCGGGGAGAACCAGCTATCACGGAGTTTGATTGGCCTTTCACCCCTAACCACAGGTCATCCCCCAGGTTTTCAACCCTGGTGGGTTCGGTCCTCCACGAAGTCTTACCTCCGCTTCAACCTGCCCATGGCTAGATCACTCCGCTTCGGGTCTTGAGCGCGCTACTGAATCGCCCTATTCGGACTCGCTTTCGCTACGGCTTCCCCACACGGGTTAACCTCGCAACACACCGCAAACTCGCAGGCTCATTCTTCAAAAGGCACGCAGTCACGACGCATTGAGTAAACTCAATGCGCGACGCTCCCACGGCTTGTAGGCACACGGTTTCAGGTACTATTTCACTCCGCTCCCGCGGTACTTTTCACCATTCCCTCACGGTACTATCCGCTATCGGTCACCAGGGAATATTTAGGCTTAACGGGTGGTCCCGCCAGATTCACACAGGATTTCTCGGGCCCCGTGCTACTTGGGTGTCTCTCAAACGAGCCGCTAATGTTTCGACTACGGGGGTCTTACCCTCTACGCCGGACCTTTCGCATGTCCTTCGCCTACATCAACGGTTTCTTACTCGTCCTGTCGCCGGCAGACGACAGAAGAGAGATCCCACAACCCCGTACACGCAACCCCTGCCGGGTCTCACACGTATACGGTTTGGCCTCATCCAGTTTCGCTCGCCACTACTCCCGGAATCACGGTTGTTTTCTCTTCCTGCGGGTACTGAGATGTTTCACTTCCCCGCGTTCCCTCCACACTGCCTATATATTCAGCAGCGGGTGACAGCCCATGACGACTGCCGGGTTTCCCCATTCGGAAACCCCCGGATCAAAGCCTGGTTGACGACTCCCCGGGGACTATCGTGGCCTCCCACGTCCTTCATCGGTTCCTGGTACCAAGGCATCCACCGTGCGCCCTTAAAAACTTGGCCACAGATGCTCGCGTCCACTGTGCAGTTCTCAAACAACGACCAACCACCCGTCACACACCAAGAACCTTGGCGCTTCACCGGGGCCGGCATCGAGGTCGGGATCAAATCCGTACCCTCAGATACCCAACAGCGTGCCCGGCCCGACCAGTTCACTCACACGTTCCACGCCGAAGCAGTACTAGTGAAGCCAACCAATCGTGCCGAATAATCAACGTTCCACCCATGAGCAACCAGCATCAGACGTTCGCTGATGAACTGGCCTCTGACCAACCGGAGTTGGTGAGAAGTGCTCCTTAGAAAGGAGGTGATCCAGCCGCACCTTCCGGTACGGCTACCTTGTTACGACTTCGTCCCAATCGCCAGTCCCACCTTCGACAGCTCCCTCCCGCAAGGGGTTGGGCCACCGGCTTCGGGTGTTACCGACTTTCGTGACGTGACGGGCGGTGTGTACAAGGCCCGGGAACGTATTCACCGCAGCAATGCTGATCTGCGATTACTAGCAACTCCAACTTCATGGGGTCGAGTTGCAGACCCCAATCCGAACTGAGACCGACTTTTTGAGATTCGCTCCACCTTGCGGTATCGCAGCTCATTGTATCGGCCATTGTAGCACGTGTGCAGCCCAAGACATAAGGGGCATGATGACTTGACGTCGTCCCCACCTTCCTCCGAGTTGACCCCGGCGGTCTCCTGTGAGTCCCCATCACCCCGAAGGGCATGCTGGCAACACAGAACAAGGGTTGCGCTCGTTGCGGGACTTAACCCAACATCTCACGACACGAGCTGACGACAGCCATGCACCACCTGTACACCGACCACAAGGGGGCGCCCATCTCTGGACGTTTCCGGTGTATGTCAAGCCTTGGTAAGGTTCTTCGCGTTGCGTCGAATTAAGCCACATGCTCCGCTGCTTGTGCGGGCCCCCGTCAATTCCTTTGAGTTTTAGCCTTGCGGCCGTACTCCCCAGGCGGGGCACTTAATGCGTTAGCTGCGGCGCGGACAACGTGGAATGTTGCCCACACCTAGTGCCCACCGTTTACGGCGTGGACTACCAGGGTATCTAATCCTGTTCGCTCCCCACGCTTTCGCTCCTCAGCGTCAGTAATGGCCCAGAGATCCGCCTTCGCCACCGGTGTTCCTCCTGATATCTGCGCATTTCACCGCTACACCAGGAATTCCGATCTCCCCTACCACACTCTAGCTAGCCCGTATCGACTGCAGACTCGGGGTTAAGCCCCGAGCTTTCACAATCGACGTGACAAGCCGCCTACGAGCTCTTTACGCCCAATAATTCCGGACAACGCTTGCGCCCTACGTATTACCGCGGCTGCTGGCACGTAGTTAGCCGGCGCTTCTTCTGCAGGTACCGTCACTTTCGCTTCTTCCCTGCTGAAAGAGGTTTACAACCCGAAGGCCGTCATCCCTCACGCGGCGTCGCTGCATCAGGCTTTCGCCCATTGTGCAATATTCCCCACTGCTGCCTCCCGTAGGAGTCTGGGCCGTGTCTCAGTCCCAGTGTGGCCGGTCGCCCTCTCAGGCCGGCTACCCGTCGTCGCCTTGGTGAGCCATTACCTCACCAACAAGCTGATAGGCCGCGGGCTCATCCTTCACCGCCGGAGCTTTTAACCCCCATCCAGGAGGACAGGAGTGTTATCCGGTATTAGACCTCGTTTCCAAGGCTTGTCCCAGAGTGAAGGGCAGATTGCCCACGTGTTACTCACCCGTTCGCCACTAATCCACCCCGAAGGGCTTCATCGTTCGACTTGCATGTGTTAAGCACGCCGCCAGCGTTCGTCCTGAGCCAGGATCAAACTCTCCGTGAATGTTTCCCCGTGATCGGGGCGACACACACGAGAGCGGAACAGTCGGAGGAATAATCCGACCGTTCACAGCGTCCTCGCTGTGTTTTTTACAAAGGAACCTCATCCCCAGCAGATGCTGGAGACGGGGTATCAACATATCTGGCGTTGATTTTTGGCACGCTGTTGAGTTCTCAAGGAACGGACGCTTCCTTTGTACTCACCCTCTCGGGTTTTCCTCCGGGCGCTTCCCTTCGGTCTTGCTATTGTTTCTTGCTGTTTCGCGTTTCCGACTCTATCAGACCGTTTCACCGGCCGATTTCCCTCGATCCCGCTCCGCTTTCCGGCCTTTCGGCTTTCCGGCGAGTCCGACTCTATCAGATCCTTTCGGTCCTGATTCCCAGTCAGTGGGGCTTGTCCTCGCGGCTGTTGGGCCGTTCCGACGTTCCAAACTTTAGCGGATTCCCCGCCCCCGAGCTAATCGGGGTTCGGAATTGAATTCGGGCACGCCGAAAGGAATCCCGGTGGGAGATCGTGCAAGTGGTTGGAGGTGCCGCCCTGTGGGCAACTCGAAGAACTCTACGCCACCTGCCCGCGCGGCACAAAGCGGGGCCCGGTGCGACGCGTCGCACCGGGCCCCGCTCCTGCGGAAGGCTGTCGGATCAGGCTCCGACCGGCTCCTTCGCCCCGCCGTCACGCGGCGTCGGAACGTCCGAGTCGGAGGCGGAGGCGTCGGAGGCGTCACCGGAGTCGAGCAGTGTGCGCTCGTCGAAGGGGAGCTCGCCGGCGAGGACCCGCTTCACACGGTCCCGGTCGACTTCCCCGGTCCACGTGCCGATGAGCAACGTAGCCACCGCGTTGCCCGCGAAGTTGGTGAGGGCGCGGGCCTCGCTCATGAAGCGGTCGATGCCGATGATCAGGCCGACTCCGTCGACCAGGCCCGGCTTGTGGGACTGGAGGCCCGAGGCGAGGACCGCGATGCCGGAGCCGGAGACGCCCGCCGCGCCCTTCGACGCGATCATCATGAAGAGGAGCAGGCCGATCTGCTGGCCGACGGACATCGGCTGGTCCATGGCGTCGGAGATGAAGAGGGACGCCATGGTCAGGTAGATCATGGTGCCGTCGAGGTTGAAGGAGTACCCGGTCGGGACGGTGATGCCGACGACCGGGCGCGAGACCCCGAGGTGCTCCATCTTCGCGATCAGGCGCGGCAGCGCCGACTCGGAGGACGAGGTCGAGAGAATGAGGAGGAACTCTCGGCCCAGGTACTTCAGGAGCGAGAAGATGTTGAAGCCCGTCGCCAGGCGCAGGATCGCCGCGAGCACGATGCCGACGAACAGGGCGCAGGTGACGTAGAAGCCGACCATGATCGTGGCCAGGGCCTTGAGGGCGTCGACGCCTGTTTCTCCGATGACCGCCGCCATCGCGCCGAACGCGCCGACCGGGGCGGCCCACATGATCATGCCGAGGACCCGGAAGACGAGCTTCTGGATGTGCTCGACGCCGCGCAGGACGGGCTCGCCGGAGCGGCCCATGGCCTGGAGGGCGAAGCCGACGAGCAGCGCGACGAGCAGCGTCTGGAGGACCGAGTCGCCGGTGAACGCGGAGACCATGGTCGTCGGGATGATGCCGAGGATGAAGTCGACGGGGCCCTCGTTGGCCTCCTGGGCCGCCGTGTGGCCCGCGCCCTTCACCGCCTCGGTGAGGTGCATGCCGTCGCCGGGGTGCAGGAAGTTGCCGACGAGCAGGCCGATGGCGAGGGCCACGACCGACATCACGATGAAGTAGCCGAGGGCGAGGCCGCCGACCTTGCCGATCTTCGCGGCCTTCCGGACGGAGCCGACGCCCAGGACGATCGTGCAGAAGATGATGGGCGAGATCATCATCTTGATCAGGTTCACGAAGCCCGTGCCGATGGGCTTGAGCTCCTTGGCGAAGTCGGGCGCGGCGAAGCCGACTGCGATACCGAGCAGCACGGCCACGATCACGGCGATGTACAGATAGTGGGTGCGGTCCCGCTTCGCGGGTGCGGCTGGTTTCGCGGTCTCTGTCCCGGCCACGGTTCCTCCTGAACGACGGCGTCGGCGTGTCAGTCCCAGTCCGTGCGGCTCACGTCCTGCGAATCCTGGCGACTATCTCTCCCCCCGGTGAGGACCGTCACCCTTCCGTTCATTTAGTTCGCGCTTATACGAAGAGGCAGACTGTTCCGCATGCGTCTCCCCCGCCCCCGCAGCCTGGCGGGCCAGCTCTTCGCGATGCAGGTCGTGCTGGTGGCCGTCGTGGTGGCGGGGTGTGCGCTCTTCACGTACGTCAGTGACCGGGGGCAGGCGGAGAGCAGTGCGCGGCGGCAGGCCACGGCCACGGCTCGGGCCGTCGCCGACTCGCGGTCCGTGCGGGAGGCGGCCGCCGGCGCCGAGGATCCGACCGCGCGCCTTCAGCCGTACGCACGTGAGGTGCAGAAGCACACCGGCGTCGACTTCGTGACGATCATGGATCCGGAAGGGATCCGCTGGACGCACCCCGACGAGCGGCAGATCGGGGAGCGCTACCTCGGTCACATCGGGCCCGCCTTGAAGGGGCACACGTTCTCGGAGACGTACACGGGGACGCTGGGGCCCTCGGTGCGGGTGGTGACGCCCGTGTACGACGAGGGGCGGCACCGTGTCGTCGGGCTCGTCAGCGCCGGGATCACGATCGATGTCATCACCGCTCAGGCGCGGGGGCAGGTCCTCGCCGTGGCGGGCGTCGCGCTCGCCGCGCTGGTGCTCGGCGGTATTGGTACGTACGTCATAAACGCCCGTCTACGTCGTCACACGCACGGGATGAACGCGACCGAGCTGAGCCGGATGCACGCCTATCACCAGGCGGCGCTGCATGCCGTGCGCGAGGGGCTCGTGATGCTGGACGGGCAGCGGCGGGTCGCGCTGATCAACGACGGGGCGCGGGTGCTGCTCGGTGTCGCGGAGGGGGACGACGTCGTGGGGCGGTCCGTCGCCGACCTTGGGCTGCCCGCGCCGCTCACGGGTGCGCTGCTCGCCACCGAGCCTCGGGTCGACGAGGTGCATTTGACGGTCGACCGTGTGGTGGTCGTGAATACGTCGCCGGTGACGAGCGGTGATCGGCGCGGAACCGTCGTGACGCTCAGGGACCACACCGAACTGCAGGCCGTGATGGGCGAGTTGGACTCCGAGCGGGGGTTCACGCGGGCCCTGAGGTCGCAGGCGCACGAGGCGGCGAACCGCTTGCACACGGTCGTGTCGCTGATCGAGCTGGAGCGGGCGGACGAGGCCGTGGAGTTCGCGACCGCCGAGCTGGAGCTGGCGCAGGCGCTGACCGATCAGGTCGTGGGCGCGGTGAACGAGCCGGTGCTGGCCGCCCTGCTCCTCGGCAAGGCGGCGCAGGCCAATGAGCACGGTGTGGAGCTGGTGGTGTCGGCCGACACCCGGATCGACGACGGGCTGCTGCCGCAAGTGCTGCCCGCGCGTGATCTGGTCACCGTGCTTGGCAACCTCGTCGACAACGCGGTGGACGCGGCGCAGGGGTCGCCCCGTGCGCGGGTCACGGTCACGGCGCGGACCGATGACGACGTTCTGTTCTTGCGGGTCTCGGACACGGGTCCGGGGGTCGATCCGGCGCATGCCGACTCCGTCTTCGAGCGGGGTTGGTCGACGAAGCCGAAGCCGTCCGGAGCGGGTGGGCGTGGGCTCGGGCTCGCCCTCGTGCGGCAGGCGTTGGCGCGCTGTGGTGGGGTGCTGGACCTCGGGCGGGCGGCGGAGGGCGGCGCGGAGTTCACGGTGCGGGTGCCGATTGGCGCGGCGCCACTCATCCGGATCCCCGAGTCCTCGGCCCCGGACGGGGTTACGGCCGCGGGGCTCTGCCCCGGACCCCGCGCCTCAAACGCCGGCGGGGCTGGATATGGAGGAACCCCATGAGTGACCTCGACCGCAGTATTCGGGTGCTCGTCGTCGAGGACGACCCCGTCGCCGCGGACGCGCACGCGCTGTACGTCGGCCGGGTGCCCGGTTTCACGGCCGTGGGCAAGGTGCACTCGGCGGCGCAGGCCAGGCGGTTCCTGGACCGCAATCCCGTGGACCTGCTGCTGCTCGACCTGCATCTGCCGGACGGGCACGGGCTTTCGCTCGCCCGTTCGCTGCGGGCCGCCGGGCATCAGGCGGACGTCGTGGCGGTGACGTCCGCGCGTGATCTCGCGGTGGTCCGGGAGGGGGTGTCGCTCGGGGTCGTGCAGTACGTGCTGAAGCCGTTCACGTTCCCCACGCTGCGGGACCGGCTCGTGCGCTACGCCGAGTACCGCGCGACGTCCGGCGAGGCGTCCGGCCAGGACGAGGTCGACCGGGCGATAGCGACCCTGCGCTCGCCGGCGCCCGCCGCGCTGCCGAAGGGGCTGAGCGCGCCGACCCTCGAGCGGGTCACGCACACGCTGCGGGAGGCGCCCGAGGGCATGACGGCGGCGTCGGCGGCGGAGGCGGTGGGCATTTCGCGGATCACGGCCCGCCGGTATCTGGAGCATCTGGTCGACTCCGGGCGGGCCGTGCGCCTTCCGCAGTACGGGCAGGTGGGTCGGCCCGAGCTGATCTACACCTGGAAGTAGGGCCTGGCCCGACTTCGCGCACCCATTGACCCTGATCGGCGGCGCCCTTACGTTCCTGGGCAGCCCCGCGGGCGACGGCGCCCGCGATGCTCCGTAGGAGGTCGTGCCCGTGCGCCCCACCGTCCCGATCCTCACCGCCACCGCCCTGCTGGCCGCCGCGACGCTCACCGCCTGCGGCGGCGGCTCCGGAAGCGACTCGGACACCGTCAAGGTGTCCTTCAAGCAGTCCACGGACAACAAGGTCAAGGTCATGGACGACTACCTGGCCGCGATGAAGAAGCAGTTCGAGAAGGCGCACCCCGGCAAGAAGGTGAAGTTCGTCCCGATCAAGGCGCCGGACGCGGAGTACTACACGAAGCTCCAGCAGATGCTCCGCTCGCCGAGGACGGCCCCGGATCTCGTCTACGAGGACACCTTCCTCATCAACTCGGACATCGCCAGCGGGTATCTGAAGCCGCTCGACTCCTATCTGGACAAGTGGTCGGACTGGGGCCAGTTCATCGACACGGCGAAGACCGCGGCGAAGGCGCGGGACGGGAAGACGTACGGCGTCCCGGACGGCACCGACACCCGCGGCCTCTGGTACGACAAGGCGATCCTGAAGAAGGCCGGCATCGAACTGCCCTGGCAGCCGAAGAACTGGGCCGAGGTCCTGGACGCCGCCCGCGCCATCAAGCGGAAGGTCCCCGGCGTCACCCCGCTGAACGTCTACACCGGAAAGCCGGCCGGCGAGGCCTCGACGATGCAGGGCTTCCAGATGCTCCTGTACGGGACCGGCGCCCAGGCCGCGGACCCGCTCTACGACAAGGGCACGGGCAAGTGGGTCACGGGCTCGAAGGCGTTCAGGGACAGCCTGAATTTCGTGCGGACGGTCTTCAAGGAGAAGCTCGGCCCCGACGTCTCCGACGCCCTCGACCCGAACTTCCCCACGCAGGTGCGCGGCGAGCTGCTGCCCGAGGGCAAGCTCGGCATCAACCTCGACGGCTCCTGGCTGCCGCAGGACTGGATCAAGGGCAGCGGGCACGAGTGGCCCGAGTGGTCGCAGAAGCTCGGCCTCGCCCACATGCCGACGCAAACCGGCCAGGCTCCCGGCAAGGTCTCCATGTCCGGCGGCTGGACCTGGGCGGTCCCGGCCAAGGCGGCCAATCCCGATCTGGCCTTCGACTTCGTCAAGACGATGCAGACGAAGGAGAACGCGAAGCGCTGGTACATCGCCAACTCCGGCATCGCGGTCCGCAAGGACGTCGCCGCCGACCCCGCGTACGTGAAGGCGCAGCCCGGCATCAAGTTCTTCACGGACTTGGTGGCGAGCACCCACTACCGCCCGGCCTACCCCGCGTACCCGAAGGTCTCCACGGCGATCCAGGAGGCGATGGAGTCGGTGACGACGGGTGACGCCTCGGTCGACAAGGCGGCGTCGACGTACGACGAGCAGGTGAAGGCGGCGACGGACGGGAAGGTTGTCAAGAAGCCTTAGCCGCGCGGGAGTTGAGGGGTAGGGCAGTGTCACAGTGAACCGTCGCAGAACAGTCCTCCGGCTCGTTCCGGTCGCCCCGGCGGCCGTGCTCATGGCCCTGTTCCTCGCGGGCCCGATCGCGTACTGCGTCTACATCGCCTTCACCGATCTTCAGTTGACCGGGCAGGCGGAGTCGTCGTTCGTCGGCTTCGACAACTTCACGGCGGCGTTCAGGGACGACGCGTTCCTGAACGCCGTCTGGCTGACGCTCGTCTTCACGTTCCTGTCGTCGATCGTCGGCCAGAACACGCTGGGGCTCGCGCTCGCGGCGCTGATGCAGCGCGCGTCGAAGCCGGTCAGGACGGTCACCGGGGCGGTCGTGGTGACGGCGTGGGTGCTGCCGGAGGTCGTCGCCGGGTTTCTGCTGTACGCGTTCTTCCGCCGCGAGGGCACCCTCAACGCGATCCTCGACTGGCTCCAACTGCCGGGCCAGAACTGGTTGTTCACGCTGCCGATCCTGGCGGTGTCGTTCGCGAACGTGTGGCGCGGCACCGCCTTCTCGATGCTCGTGTACTCGGCGGCGCTCCAGGAGATCCCGACGGAGGTCACGGAGTCCGCCGAGATGGACGGCGCGAACGCCTGGCAGCGTCTGTGGCACATCACGCTGCCGATGATCCGCCGCTCCATCGGCACGAACCTGATGCTGAACACGTTGCAGACCCTGTCGGTCTTCGGCCTGATCTGGGTGATGACCCGCGGCGGGCCCGGCAACCACAGCCAGACCCTGCCCCTGTTCATGTACGAGCAGGCCTTCCAGAAAAGCATGATCGGCTACGGCACCGCGGTGGCGCTGCTGCTGCTCGTCGTCGGCTCCCTGTTCTCGCTGGTCTACATGCGTCTGCTGCGTACGGAGGACTGAGTGAAGACCCGTATCCGTAGACGGCTCTCGGCGGACGCGGCGCTGCTCCTCGTCGCGCTCGCGTTCTCGCTGCCGCTCGCCTGGGTCGTCCTGTCGTCGGTCGACGCGGACGCGAATCTGCGGGTGAAGTGGCCGTCGCGGCTGACGTTCGGCAACTTCGACGACGTCCTCAAACCCGATGTCACGTTCACGCCGCTGCTCAACTCGCTGATCCTGTGCGGCACCGCGACGGCGCTGACGGTCGGCTGCGCAGCGCTCGCCGCGTATCCGCTCTCCCGCTACCGCTCGCGCCTGAACAACCCGTTCCTCACGACGACACTGTTCGCGACCTGTCTGCCGATCACCGCGGTGATGGTCCCGGTGTACGCGCTGTTCGTGCAGGTGAACCTGATCGACACCATGGCGGGCACGATCTACTTCTTCGCCGCGTCCCAACTCCCGTTCGCCGTATGGCTGATGAAGAACTTCATGGACGGCGTGCCGAAGGAGCTGGAGGAGGCGGCGTGGACGGACGGCGCGAACACCTTCCAGGGGCTCGTCCGGATCGTGCTGCCGCTGATGGGGCCGGGCGTCGCCGTCGTCACCGTGTACTCGTTCGCGATGATGTGGGGGAACTTCTTCGTCCCGTTCATGCTGCTGCTCTCCCCCGACCAGATGCCGGCCTCGGTCAGCATCAACGACTTCTTCGGCAACCGGGGCACCGTCGTGTACGGGCAGCTCGCCGCGTTCTCCATCATCTACTCGACGCCCGTGGTGCTGCTGTACGTCCTGGTGGCGCGGCGCTTCGGCGGCGGTTTCGCGCTGGGCGGCGCGGTGAAGGGCTGAGCACTCTCGTCCTTGTGCACGACGGGGGCGGGCCACAACTTCCGTCAACAGGTACCAAATTGTCACGCGGGACGCACGGACCGTAGCCAAACGCCCGGCGACCCCCTACTTTGTGCCCGTGCAGCACGAGGCCACGCCCAACCAGCCGACACCACCGTTCAACGCCCCCGCCGCCCGGCGCCTGCGCGAAGCGCTCGGGATGGCGCCGGGGCACGTCGCGTACGGCATGCGTGCCTCGTACGGGATCGCCCACATCACGCCGGACGTCATCGTCGCCTGGGAGCGCGGTGAGTCGGCGCCGACGTCCGGTGAACTGACCGCGCTCGCCGGGGCGCTGTGGTGCTCGGTGGGCGAACTCATCGGCACGCCGCGGACCCTGCGCGAGTACCGGCTCGCGCTGGGGCTCGCCCCGGAGGACGTCGCCCGCGCCGTGGGCCTGGAGATCCACTCGTATCTGCGGATGGAGGAGACGGGCGACTGGCAGGGCAACGACCGGCAGTCGACGGCGCTCGCCGACACGCTGCGGCTCACCCCGCGCGCGCTCGCGACGGTGACCGGGCGTGACGCGCACCTCGCGGAGCTGCTGCGGGACGCGGCGCGGACGCGCTGGCAGGGGTCCGTGCGGCCGATCGCCCGGCTGGTGCCGGTGCAACGCCGCGAGCTGGAGGACGTACTGCACGAGATGCACCTGGAGTACCAGGCGCTGATGGCCGCCACGCTCAGCTGGGGCGGTGGTACGTCCCCGGGGTCGGGGGACGCGGGGCGGCAGTTCCTGGACCGGATCCTGGACGAGTTCTGGTCCAGGATCCGTCATCCGTAGCCCGCGCGGGGCAGGGGGCCTAGAAGACCGACTCCGCCTCGTCCATCCGGTCCTTCGGGACCGTCTTCAGCTCGGTGACCGCCTCGGCGAGCGGCACCATCGTGATGTCGGTGCCGGACAGCGCCGTCATCTTGCCGAACTCGCCGCGGTGCACGGCCTCCACGGCGTGCCAGCCGAACCGGGTGGCGAGCACGCGGTCGTACGCGGTGGGGGTGCCGCCGCGCTGCACGTGGCCGAGGATGACCGGGCGGGCCTCCTTGCCGAGGCGGCTCTCCAGCTCGTAGGAGAGCGCGGTGCCGATGCCCTGGAAACGCTCGTGCCCGAACTGGTCGATGGCGCCCGTGCCGTAGTCCATGGTGCCCTCGGCGGGGTGCGCGCCCTCTGCTACGCAGATGACGGCGAACTTCTTGCCGTTCGCGAACCGCTCCTCGACCATCTTGACCAGGTCGGACGGGTCGAAGGGCCGCTCGGGCAGGCAGATGCCGTGGGCGCCGCCCGCCATGCCGGACTCCAGGGCGATCCAGCCCGCGTGCCGGCCCATGACCTCGACGACCATGACGCGCTGGTGGGACTCGGCGGTCGTCTTGAGCCGGTCGATCGCCTCGGTGGCGACGCCGACGGCGGTGTCGAAGCCGAAGGTGCGGTCGGTGGACGAGATGTCGTTGTCGATCGTCTTCGGCACGCCGACGACCGGCAGGCCCGCGTCGGACAGCATGCGGGCCGCCGTCAGCGTGCCCTCGCCGCCGATCGGGATGAGGGCGTCGAAGCCGATCTCCTCGGCGAGCTGCTTCGCGTTCTCGCAGGCCGCCCGGAATCGGTCGCGCTCCAGGCGGGAGGAGCCGAGAATGGTGCCGCCGCGGGCGAGGATGCCGCTGACCGCGTTCAGATCGAGCGGGCGGTACCGCCCGTCGAGCAGCCCCGCGTAGCCGTCCTCGAAACCGAGCACCTCGTCGCCGTAGTGCGTGACGGCTCGGTGCACGACCGACCGGATCACGGCGTTCAGGCCAGGGCAGTCGCCGCCTGCGGTGAGAACTCCGATACGCATCGTGCTGTGTCTCCTGCTCGCTACTGGTACGTCGGTGAGCGATGTCGATTGTTCCACGCTCTGGGAGGCGACGCGCTCGCGCTCGGCTGTGCAGGGAGCTTCGGCAGGGGTTCCATGGGCACGTGGACCCGGGGGAAAAGGCCTTCCGTCCGGCGGGCGACCTAGCCACCGCCAGAGGTATTGTCAAGGGGGCACGGCTTCCATTGCGCGCCTTTTTTTGACCCGATAGAGACCGAATCGACCCGTAAAAGCCGGGTTCGAACGAGAAGAACCACGAGGGAAACGGAGAGCACGCGTGACGCGCAGCGTGTACGTGACCGGGATCGATCGCGGCGACGGCCGCCAGGTCGTGGAGCTGGGGGTCATGGAGCTCCTGACCCGCCAGGTCGACCGCGTGGGGGTCTTCCGGCCGCTCGTCCACGACGGCCCCGACCGGCTCTTCGACCTGCTGCGGGCCCGCTACCGCCTGTCGCAGGACCCGGCGACGGTGTACGGGCTCGACTACCACGAGGCCTCCGCGATCCAGGCCGAGCAGGGCACGGACGAGCTGGTCTCGCGCCTGGTCGACCGGTTCCACCAGGTGGCCCGCGACTTCGACGTCGTCCTCGTGCTCGGCACCGACTTCGCCGACACCCAGCTCCCGGACGAGCTGGCGCTCAACGCCCGCCTCGCCAACGAGTTCGGCGCCTCGGTGATCCCGGTCGTCGGCGGCAAGAAGCAGACGGAAGAATCGGTGCGCGCCGAGGCCCGCAACGCCTACCGCGCCTACGACGGCCTGGGCTGCGACGTCCTCGCGATGGTCGTGAACCGGGTGGTGCCCGCCGACCGCGACGACATCGCGGACCGGCTCGACAACCGGCTGCCCGTGCCCTGCTACGTCCTGCCCGACGAGCCCGCGCTCGCCGCCCCGACCGTCGCCCAGATCACCCACGCGCTGGGCGGCCAGGTGCTGCTCGGCGACGACTCGGGGCTCGCCCGCGACGCCCTCGACTTCGTCTTCGGCGGCGCCATGCTGCCGAACTTCCTCAACGCCCTGACGCCCGGCTGCATGGTCGTCACCCCGGGCGACCGCGCGGACCTGGTCGTCGGCGCGCTCGCCGCGCACAGTGCGGGCACCCCGCCGATCGCGGGCGTGATCCTCACCCTGAACGAGCGGCCCGGCGAGGCCATCCTCAAGCTCTCCGAGCGCCTCGCGCCCGGCACCCCGGTGATCGCGGTGGCCGGCGGCTCCTTCCCGACGGCGGCCGAACTCTTCGCCATGGAAGGCAAGTTGAACGCGGCGACGCCGCGCAAGGCGGAGACCGCCCTCGGCGTCTTCGAGAAGTACGTCGACACGGTGGGCCTGCTGAAGACCATCCAGGCGCCGTCCTCCGACCGCCTCACGCCGATGATGTTCGAGCACAAGCTCCTGGAGCAGGCCCGCTCCGACAAGCGCCGCGTCGTGCTGCCCGAGGGCACCGAGGAGCGCGTGCTGCGCGCCGCCGACGTGCTCCTGCGCCGCGGCGTCTGCGACCTGACCCTGCTCGGCCCGGTCGAGCAGATCCGCAAGAAGGCCGCCGACCTCGGCGTCGACCTCGCCGACAGCGACATCATCGACCCGCAGACCTCGGCGCTGCGGGAACGGTTCGCCGACGCGTACGCGGCGCTGCGCGCCCACAAGGGCGTCACGCCGGAGCTGGCCCACGACGTGGTCGCCGACGTGAACTACTTCGGCACGCTGATGGTCCAGGAGGGGCTCGCCGACGGCATGGTGTCGGGGTCCGTGCACTCCACGGCCGCCACGATCCGGCCCGCCTTCGAGATCATCAAGACCAAGCCGGACGCCGCGATCGTCTCCTCGGTCTTCTTCATGTGCCTGGCCGACAAGGTCCTCGTCTACGGCGACTGCGCCGTGAACCCGGACCCGAACGCCCAGCAGCTCGCCGACATCGCCACGCAGTCGGCCGCCACCGCCTCGCAGTTCGGCGTCGAGCCGCGGATCGCGATGCTGTCGTACTCCACCGGCACCTCGGGCTCCGGCGCCGACGTCGACAAGGTCCGCGAGGCCACGGAGATCGTCAAGGCGGCCCGCCCCGATCTGCGGATCGAGGGGCCGATCCAGTACGACGCCGCCGTCGAGCCGTCCGTGGCCGCCACCAAGCTGCCCGACTCCGAGGTCGCGGGACAGGCGAGCGTGCTGATCTTCCCCGACCTCAACACCGGCAACAACACCTACAAGGCCGTGCAGCGCTCGGCCGGCGCGATCGCCGTGGGACCGGTCCTCCAGGGCCTGCGCAAGCCGGTCAACGACCTGTCGCGCGGCGCGCTCGTTCAGGACATCGTGAACACGGTCGTCATCACGGCGATCCAGGCCCAGACGCCCGCCAACTGACCCCCACCACCACCGAAAGCAGTACCCGTGACAGCGACTCGCATCCTCGTCCTCAACTCCGGCTCCTCGTCGGTGAAGTACCAGCTCCTCGACATGGCGGACCGCTCCCGCCTCGCCGTCGGCCTGGTCGAGCGCATCGGTGAGGACACCTCACGCCTCAAGCACACCCCGATCGCCACGGGCGGCGCGGCCCGCGAGCAGAACGGGCCGATCGCCGACCACGAAGAGGCGCTCAAGGCGGTCGCCGCGGAGCTGACCGAGGACGGGCTCGGCCTCGACTCCCCCGAGCTGGCCGCGATCGGCCACCGGGTGGTGCACGGCGGCCTGTTCTTCTCGCAGCCGACCGTCATCGACGACGCGGTGCTCGCCGAGATCGAGCGACTCATCCCGGTGGCGCCGCTGCACAACCCGGCGAACCTGACCGGCATCCGTACGGCGATGGGCCTGCGCCCCGACCTGCCGCAGGTCGCCGTCTTCGACACGGCGTTCCACACGACGATGCCGGAGTCGGCCTCGCGCTACGCGATCGACGTGAAGACCGCCGACGAGCACCGCATCCGGCGCTACGGCTTCCACGGCACGTCGCACGCGTACGTGTCGCGCAAGACGGCCGAGCTGCTCGGCAAGGAGCCGGAGGACGTCAACGTCATCGTCCTGCACCTGGGCAACGGCGCCTCGGCCTCCGCGGTGCGCGGCGGGACGTGCGTGGACACATCGATGGGGCTCACGCCGCTTGAGGGCCTCGTGATGGGTACGCGTTCGGGAGATGTCGACCCGGCCGTCATCTTCCATCTGATGCGGGTCGGCAATATGTCGGCGGACGAGATCGACGTCCTGCTGAACAAGAAGTCGGGCCTGATCGGTCTGTGCGGCGACAACGACATGCGCGAGATCCGCCGTCGTATCGACGAGGGCGACGAGGAGGCGCGGCTCGCCTTCGACATCTACATCCACCGCCTGAAGAAGTACATCGGCTCCTACTACGCGGTGCTCGGCCGGGTGGACGCGATCGCGTTCACGGCCGGGGTCGGCGAGAACGCGGCGCCGGTGCGCGAGGCTGCCGTCGCGGGCCTGGAGGAGCTGGGTCTCGCGGTCGACGGCGAGCTCAATTCCGTACGTTCCGACGAGCCGCGGCTCATCTCCCCCGAGTACGCCCGGGTGGCCGTCGCCGTGGTGCCGACCGACGAGGAGCTGGAGATCGCGCAGCAGACCTACGCCCTGGTTCAGAGCACGGATCAGAACCGCAACGACTGAGCGCACACCCGCCCATTTGTAGATTCCACCAGACGGAATATTCCGTAGCGAAACAAACCGATAGGATCGCCCCTATGCGCCGTTCCAAAATCGTCTGCACGCTGGGCCCCGCCGTCGACTCCGAAGAGCAGCTCGTCTCGCTGATCGAGGCCGGCATGAATGTGGCCCGCTTCAACTTCAGCCACGGCACCCACGCCGAACACCAGGGTCGCTACGACCGTGTTCGCGCCGCCGCCAAGAAGACGGGCCGCGCCGTGGGCGTGCTCGCCGACCTCCAGGGCCCGAAGATCCGCCTGGAGACCTTCGCCGAGGGCCCCGTCGAGCTGGTGCGCGGTGACGAGTTCACCATCACCACCGAGGACGTGCCCGGGGACAAGTCGATCTGCGGCACGACCTACAAGGGTCTGCCCGGCGACGTCTCCAAGGGCGACCAGGTCCTGATCAACGACGGCAACGTCGAGCTGCGGGTCGTCGAGGTCGACGGACCGCGCGTGAAGACGATCGTCGTCGAGGGCGGTGTCATCTCCGACCACAAGGGCATCAACCTGCCCGGCGCGGCGGTGAACGTGCCGGCCCTGTCCGAGAAGGACATCGAGGACCTGCGCTTCGCCCTGAAGATGGGCTGCGACATGGTCGCCCTGTCCTTCGTGCGCGACGCCAACGACGTCAAGGACGTCCACAAGATCATGGACGAGGAGGGCCGCCGGGTCCCCGTCGGCGCCAAGGTCGAGAAGCCGCAGGCCGTCGCCAACATGGAGGGCGTCGTCGCGGCCTTCGACTGGATCATGGTCGCCCGTGGTGACCTCGCCGTCGAGTACCCGCTCGAGAAGGTCCCGATGGTGCAGAAGCGCCTCGTGGAGATGTGCCGCCGCAACGCCAAGCCGGTGATCGTCGCGACCCAGATGATGGAGTCGATGATCACCAACTCGCGCCCCACGCGCGCCGAGGCCTCCGACGTCGCGAACGCGATCCTCGACGGTGCCGACGCGGTCATGCTGTCCGCCGAGTCCTCCGTGGGCGCGTACCCGATCGAGACCGTCAAGACGATGTCGAAGATCGTCACGGCGGCCGAGGAGGAGCTGCTCTCCAAGGGCCTGCAGCCGCTCGTGCCCGGCAAGAAGCCGCGTACGCAGGGCGGTTCGGTGGCCCGTGCCGCGTGCGAGATCGCGGACTTCCTGGACGGCAAGGCGCTGGTCGCCTTCACCAAGTCCGGTGACACGGCCCGCCGCCTGTCCCGCTACCGCGCGGCCCAGCCGATCCTGGCGTTCACCACGGACGAGGAGACCCGCAACCAGCTCGCGCTGAGCTGGGGCGTCGAGTCGCACGTCGTGCCGCACGTGGACAACACCGACGGCATGGTCGACCTCGTCGACGCCGAGCTCGTGAAGCTGGCCCGCTTCGACGACGGCGACACCGTGGTCATCACCGCCGGTTCGCCCCCCGGCGTCCCCGGCACCACCAACATGGTCCGGGTGCACCACCTGGGCGGCGGCGAGCGCGACTGACGGGCTGTCTTCGCCCGGGCGCACGGCCTTGAGCGCATGACAAAGGGCGCCCCCTTGAGGGGGGGCGCCCTTTGTCGTGTGCGGCTCCCGAACGGGCCTTGAGGCTACGGTCAGCTGTCCTCGACCGTGGTGCGCAGACCGGGCACGTGCAGGTTCCCGCCGAACTGCGCGGCCTGCGTGACCTTGACGTTCGTGAAGAACAGGGTCGGCAGGTTGACCGGCGGCGGGTTCTTGGCGTTGAACGTCAGCGGGATGAGCCCGAGCAGATTGCCCGAGAGCTCCTCCGTGTACATCGTCGTCTTCCCGTCGCGGATGGTGGACGTGGAGCCCTTGTCCGAACGGATGTGGAAGAACTTCCCGTTCGGGCCCGGAGCGATCTGGTGCAGATCACCGATGTCCGTGCCCTTGGAGATGACGTACTTCATGACGCGCTTGGTCGACCCGTCGGCCATGCGGACGTCCACCAGGCCCTTGTAGTCCGCCCCCTTGAGCAGGAGCGAACTGGCCTCCAGCTTCCAGGTCTTGTCCGGCAGCTGGGACGGGGTGTCCTCGTCGGCGCCCGACGCGTCCGTGGCCGCGGGGCAGTTGTCCGGCACATCGCCGGAGCCCTGCGGGTTGCCCACGTTCTTGGTCGCGTCCTTGGCCGCTTCCCCCACCTTGTCGGTCGTGTCCTTGACCTTGTCGGTGGTGTCCTTGACCGTGTCGCCGAGCTTGTCCGTGGTGTCCTTGACCGACCCGGTCGTGTCCTTGACCGTGTCGCCCACCTTGTCGGTGGTGCCACCGAGCAGCCCGCCCGAGGACTGCGACGCCGACGGCGAAGGAGTCGCGCTCTCCGACTCCTTGTCCCCGGACGTCAGCTTCTTCAGGGCGTCGCCGACACCCAGCGGGTCCAAGGGGTTCTTGGTCTCCGACGCGGAGGGCGACGGCGTGGCCGCGTCCTTGTCGTCGGAGCCGGCGGAGTCCTTGGACGCGGAGGCGGACGGCGAAGGAGTCGGGGTCGCCTTCTCCTTCTTCTTGTCCTCGGCGCTGTCCTTGGACGCGGAGGCGGAGGGCGACGGGGTCGGCTTCGCCGACTCCTTGGCCTTGTCCTTGGCCTCGTCGGACCCGCCGTCCCTGTTCGACTCGACGGCGTCGGCGCACGCCTTGTAGTCGTCCACCGAGAACTTCGTCGGGTTGTCCTTCGCCGACGCGAGCGTCGGCGTCATACCAAGTCCCATGAGCACGGCCGTGGGCATGGCCGCGATCGCCACCGCCTTGCCCGCGGGCATGTGCATCTTGGTGAAGAGATGCTTCTTTGGTGCCGCATGCCGCCGCGCCGCATGCCGCGGCCCGGTTCTCGCACGGGACTCCGGTGCGGAGCCCTCGTACTGCACCTCGTCAGCCGGCACGGTGCCTCCCGTTCGTCCCGTTGTTCGGGCTCGTCCCTGACACGTCGTCGTTTACGCCCGCGACCTGATAGGTGGCTCCCGCGACCGGCGGCACGACCGGCGCCGCGTCGGGGGACGTGGCGTGGTCACCGCCCTTCTTGGCCGAGTCGTCCTGCTGCGCTTCCGCCGGGGCCCAGGCGATACCGAGGGCGCCACCGACGAGAGAGAGCAGGAAACCGATGACAAAGCCGCCGAAGTTCGACACCACGAGGGAGACCAGGGCGAGAAGAATCGCCGCGACGCCCGCGAACACACGGGAGTGCGGTTGGAACCACAGCGTCAGGCCGAGCACGACCAGCAGAACACCGATGATCAGCGAACCGGCACCTGCCGTGGTCGCCATCTTGATCGTCATGTTGCCGACCGCGAGGTTCGCGTACGGGAAGTACATGATCGGGAGGCCGCCGAGGATTGACAGCAGACCGCCCCAGAACGGGCGCTGACCGCGCCACCCTCGGAACGATTGGCGCATCTGACCAAGCTTGGGGCCCAGTCCTGCGTGCGCTTCGGCGCTCATGTCGTACAGCTCCTCGGGAAAGGCGTTGTTCTGTGGTGATGGTGGCTGTCCGGATACGGGCACGGGGACGACCCTGTCACTGCGAGTGCCCCCGCGCCCGGCCGTTCAGCACATCAAGTACCAAGACCCCGGCCCGTGGTCGGGCCCTGCGGGCCTAGTAGCACTCGTGCTTGCCCTTCGAGACCTTCATGTGCAGGCCGGAGAGCTTGAGAGTGCCGGCCGTGGTGGCCCATGCACGCTGCTGGACGTTCTCGAAGTGCACCGAGTCGGCCTGCTGCGCGAACGAGTTCGGGTCGGTCTTGTCGCCCTGGTGGACACCCGGGCCCTTCTTGGAGTCACCCGCGGCCACACCGATGTCGATGTTGTTGAAGGTCGCGTCGGTCTTCATGTCATCGGCGTCGATGTAGAAGTTCTTCGCCTCGACACGAGGGCCGCCCTTGGCGCCGGCCGTCAGGTTCATCGACACATCGCCGAAGACCGGGACCGGGACAACCACGGACTGGCACATACCGGTGATCTGGGCCGACTTGATGCCGACCACGGCGACCGGATGGTTACCCGTCTTGCCCGAGTCGACCGCTCCGTACTGGACGAAGCCCTGGCCGTCGAGAGAGTCGGCCGCCACCTTGAACGACTGACCCGACACACTGAACGATGCCGCAAGCGCACCCTGGGACAGGGCGACACCTATCGCGGCAGTCGCCGCGACGCTCGGCACCATGACTACGGCGAACCGCTTCCATCTGGTTCCGCCACGAATCATGGAATTCATGACTGTTCCTCCTTCTCGGACGTACATCTCCGGCCCTGGCTGCCACGTGCAGCGGCTCTACCGGGCAGGGATGGGAGAAGTGCTACGTCCTCGGGAAGGAGAGCGACGGCGTCCGGAGTGCTGGTTTGATTCCGCACCCTGATCACCGGCGATCACCCCCGAGCGACAACCACTGGTCGCACCTGAGCCATCACGCGCAACCTGCCGGACAGGCCCAGCCGGACGGCTGAGACCCCCCTGTCCAAGACCGCCGACGCTCCCGCTGGTTCGCCGTCGACCTACTCGGTGGGGACCCAAAAACCCCGCCGCGCGATTGGCTGTCGGGCGGTGGGGAGAGGACCGAGCGTGCCCGATCGTGGTGCATTCGAGGCGCGGACACAAGGGGGTTCGTTACTGGTGGGTAACGGACGGATAACCGAACACCGACGGAGCGGTACCGAACAACAACTGAGGGTGCCGTCAAGGGAGTTGTTAAACAGGTTGAATACGGGACGGAACCGGACAGAAGATCGAGTCCGACTTACTCCAAGTAACAGCGGCCGCGATTACCAAGTTTTGGTAAAACGCGGCCGCTGTGCGCCTCCGACAACAGAATTTTCACTCCGGCATCACAAGCCGCAGTGTTTAACAACTGGTCACTGACGACTCAGAAGAGAACTCGGGCCAGAGCCGTACGCGCGGTCGTCACGCGCGGATCGTCGGAGCCCACGACCTCGAACAGTTCGAGCAGTCGCACACGCGCCGCGTCCCTGTCCTCGCCCGCCGTGCGCCCCACCGTCTCGACGAGGCGCCCGAAGGCGTCCTCGACATGACCGCCCACCAGATCCAGATCGGCCGCCGCGATCTGCGCCTGCACATCGGCGGGCTTCTCCGCGGCGTCCTTGCGGACCTGCTGCGGGTCGAGCCCCTGTACGCGCTGGAGGAGCTGGGCCTGGCCGAGGCCGAGCTTGGCCTCGGAGTTGCCCGGGTCGTCGGACAGGACGTTCTTGTAGGCCTGCACGGCGCCGTCGAGGTCGCCGGCGTCCAGGGCCTGCACGGCCGCTTCGAGGAGGGCGTCGTACGGGCCCGCGGGGGCCTCCTCCACGACCGGTGCCTCGCCCTCCGCTCCCGGGTCGACCGCGATGCCGGTGAGCCCGAAGCGCTCCTCGGCGACCTGGATCAACTGGTCGAGCGTGCCCCGGATCTGGGACTCGGGGGCGGCGCCCTGGAAGAGCGGGAGGGCCTGGCCCGCGACAACGGCGAAGACAGCCGGGATCCCCTGGACCCCGAACTGCTGCATCAGCATCTGGTTGGCGTCTACGTCGATCTTGGCGAGCACGAAGCGGCCGCTGTACTCGGCGGCGAGCCGCTCCAGGAGCGGGCTCAGCTGCTTGCAGGGCTCGCACCACTCGGCCCAGAAGTCAATGACGACGGGCACTTCGGCGGAGCGCTGCAGTACGGCGCTCTCGAAGTCGGCCTCACTGACGTCGATGACCAGGCTCGACGGCGGCACGGCGCCGCCGCCACCCTGCCGGGCCTGCTCGGCGCGAGTCTGCTCCGCCTTCGCCTTGGCCTCCTGGGCCGCCTTCACCGCGGCGAGATCGACGACTCCGCTCATGGACATGTTCCGTGGCTGCATGCGTACAGTCTCCCCCTTCCGCGGACGGTTGTGGGCCGGGTCCTGCCCCGTGCGCCTCCCGCCGGAATGCGAGATGCATCTGGAGGCACGGAGCGGACTCGGCCTGGTGTGCTTTCGGCACCGGGTCCCCACCCGGCGCCTTGTGGTTGCCGCTCGTCCGGGCCGCCCCGGGGTGCAGATCCGAGGCACTCGTACGAGATCGAGCTTTCGCTACGCCTCGTAGCGTAACTGCCATGAGCGGGACGCGGGAACAGGGGCCCGGCGCTCACCCCGTGATCTGCCTCACGCGATCTTTCAGCTTCAGGGCCTCTCTGACGGATCTTGCTGGAGCCGCAGGGGCTGGCACGCCCATCTGCGGCGTTGTCGTCGGTTGCCAACGCTCCGCGTTGACGCCCTCCTCCGCCTTGCAGCTGCACGCACCAGCCCCCGCTCACCGGAACCGCCCGTGGACGCCGCCCGGATCCAGCCTGATCCGTCAGAGAGGCCCTACCCGCCGGTATGGTCGACGACCATGCAGAGCCGCACGCCGTCTCCCTCCTCCCGTCCTTCCCGTCCGTCCCACCCCTCCAACGTCCGGACGGGGCGTCCGCGTTCCGCCGCGGCGGATGAGGCGATTCTGGAGGCGACCAGGGCGGCGCTCGTGGAGCTCGGCTGGTCGAAGCTGACGCTCGGCGACGTGGCCACGCGCGCGGGCGTCGCGAAGACGACGCTGTACCGGCGCTGGCCGGGCAAGAGCGAGCTCGTCGTGGACGCGGTCGCGGTCCTCTTCGACGAGCTCGAACTGCCCGACCGGGGCTCGCTCGCCGCCGATGTGGAGGGTGTGGTGCGGCAGTTCGCGGCGATCCTGGACCGGCCGGAGGCGAAGACGGCGCTGATGGCCGTGGTCGCCGAGTCCACCCGCGACGCCCCGCTGCGGGACCGGATCCGCACGTCGATCGTCGACCGCCAGAAGCGGCTCGTACTGGAGGGGCGGGCGCGCGCCGAGCGCCGCGGCGAACTCCCGTCGGCCCCCGACCCGGCCGCCGCCGCGGCCACGGCGGATCTGATCTACGACGTGGCGGCGGGGGCGGTCGTGCACCGCACCCTGGTGAGCGCGGAGCCGGCCGACGCGGAGTGGGTGCGGCGGTTCACGGCCCTCCTCCTGGGAGGACTCGCGGCCGCCGCCACCGATTAGTGCTGGTTACGGATGCTGGTGCCGCCTAGTCGTTCCAGGCGCAGCTGCCCAGCGTGGCACGCTTCTTGGCGACCAGGGCGTCCGCCTCGCCGGCCGGCAGCGCGCGCGTCCGCTTGTCGTGGCAGACCACCGTGCGGTCGGAGCGGCCGGCCAGGTCGACCAGGATCTGGTCCCAGTGGCGGTACTGGACGTCGTGCCCGGTGTCGGCGTACGTACGGGTCTTCACGGGCGCCGTGTCCGGAAGGTTGTCGCGCCAGGCCTTGAGCGTGCTCGCGGGCACGGTCGTGTCCTTGTCGCCGTGGTACAGGAACACCGGCGCCTTCAGCTTCGACAGGTCCGGGCCCGGGCGGTCGCAGTACAGCCGCTGCTCGTGCACCTGCGGCGCCGGATCGGCCTGCTGGCCGCGCTGGTTGTAGGTCCGCGCCCCCTCCTCGTACGCGGTGTCGGCGAAGCCGGGGATGGACTTGACCGGGCTGTCGTCGGGGAAGGCCCACCACTTGCGCGGGTCCTTGATCTCGTCCTTGACGGCGGCGGCCATCTGGTCGTCCGTCAGGGAGCAGAACGCGGGCTTCTCGCCGTACGGCGGCAGGGCCGCGCCGAGGTGCAGGGCGCTGATCCGCTCGGGGGCCTTCGCTGCGATCTCGGCGGCGTACGGGCCGCCGCCGGATATCGCGATCACCTTGAACTTCTTCACGCCGAGCTTGTCGAGGACCTCGAGGGCGTCCTTGGCGTAGTCGGCCTTGCCGAGCTTCGGGTCGTAATCGGTGTCGCCGAACCCGTTGCGCTCGACCGTGATCATGCGAAGGCCCAGGTTCTCCCTGGTGGTGCGCATGAAGTCGGTCATGTGGACGGCGCGGGCGCTGGTCCCGGTGCCGCCGATGTAGAGCACGGGGGTGCCGTCGGCCGGGCCCGAGTCCGTGTAGTGCGCGGTGCGGCCGGAGGACAGGTCGGTGGCACGCACGTCCGCGCCGAGCGAGTCGAAGCTGTTCTGCACCTTCGGCTCGGCGGGCGGGCTCGCGCTCACCGCGCCCGCGCCGCCGATGGCGATGCCTCCGAGGAGGGCGAGGGCGGCGGCGCCGACGGTGGTCGTGGTGCGGTTGAGCGCGGGCAGTGGCACGGGTGGCTCCTGGGTGGTCGCGGACACTTGGCGTGTCCGCGCCTACCCCAAGATCACTGGGTGACACCTGTCACTCCCGGCCACCCGTGCCTCAAAAGATCGGGGCTCCGCCCCGGACCCCGCTGCTCAATCGCCGCAGGGGCTTGAAATGCTCACCCTCCCCAGGCGCTTGAAGGGCTCGGGGGTGCCCTCAGAAGCCCGGAGGTTCCGTGTAGGTGCCCCATTCTTCGCGGAGCGCTCCGCAGATTTCGCCGAGGGTCGCCTCCGCGCGGGCCGCGTCGAGCATCGGGGCGATCATGTTCGAACCGTCCCGCGCCGCCCCCACCATCCGGTCGAGAGCCACCCGTACCGCCGCGTCGTCCCGGCCCGACCTGCGCTCGCCCAGCACCCGCACCTGGTCCCGCTCGACCTCGTGGCTGACCCGCAGGATCTCCAGGTCGCCGGTGACGGAACCTTCCGCCACATTGACGCCGACCACACGCTTCTCGCCCTTCTCCAGGGACTGCTGGTAGCGGAACGCCGACTCGGCGATCTCCCCGGTGAACCAGCCGTCCTCGATCCCGCGCAGGATCCCGGACGTGATCGGCCCGATCGGGTGCTGCCCGTCCGGGTGCGCCCGCAGCCCGCGCTCCCTGATCTGCTCGAAGATCTTCTCGGCGTCGGCCTCGATCCGGTCCGTGAGCTGCTCGACGTACCAGGAACCGCCCAGCGGGTCCGCGACGTTGCCGACGCCGGTCTCCTCCATCAGCACCTGCTGCGTGCGCAGCGCGATCTCGGCGGCCTGCTCGCTCGGCAGCGCGAGGGTCTCGTCGAGGGCGTTCGTGTGCAGGGAGTTGGTGCCGCCGAGCACGGCCGCGAGCGCCTCGACCGCCGTCCGCACGACGTTGTTGTACGGCTGCTGCGCCGTCAGCGAGACGCCCGCGGTCTGCGTATGGAAGCGCAGCCACTGCGCCTTCTCGCTCTTCGCCCCGTACACGTCGCGCATCCAGCGGGCCCAGATGCGACGCGCGGCGCGGAACTTGGCGATCTCCTCGAAGAAGTCCACGTGCGCGTCGAAGAAGAAGGACAGGCCCGGGGCGAAGACGTCCACGTCGAGGCCGCGCGAAAGCCCCAGTTCCACGTACCCGAACCCGTCGGCGAGCGTGTACGCCAGCTCCTGCGCGGCCGTCGAGCCGGCCTCGCGGATGTGATAGCCGGAGACCGAGAGCGGCTTGTACGCCGGGATGGCCGACGCGCAGTGCTCCATCAGGTCGCCGATCAGGCGCAGATGCGGCTCGGGCTGGAAGAGCCACTCCTTCTGCGCGATGTACTCCTTGAAGATGTCGGTCTGGAGCGTGCCGTTGAGCACGGACGGGTCGACGCCCTGCCGCTCGGCGGCCACCAGGTACATGCAGAAGACGGGCACGGCGGGGCCGCTGATCGTCATCGATGTCGTGACGTCGCCCAGCGGGATGCCCTGGAACAGGACCTCCATGTCGGCCGCCGAGTCGATCGCGACACCGCAGTGCCCGACCTCGCCGAGCGAGCGCGGGTCGTCGGAGTCCCGCCCCATCAACGTAGGCATGTCGAAGGCGACCGAGAGCCCGCCGCCGCCGTTGCGGAGGATCATCTTGTAGCGCTCGTTGGTCTGCTCGGCGTTGCCGAACCCGGCGAACTGGCGGATCGTCCACGTGCGCCCCCGGTACCCGGTCGGGTACAGGCCGCGGGTGAACGGGTACTCGCCCGGCCATCCGATCCGCTCGAAGCCCTCGTACGTGTCGCCGGGTCGCGGCCCGTAGGCGGGGTCGACCTGGTCCCCGGAGAGTGTGGTGAAGTCCGCGTCGCGCTTGCGGGCCTTGTCGTAGCGGGCCTGCCAGCGTCGGCGGCCTTCCTCGATCGCGTCAGCGTCCATGCTTCAAATTTACTTGGACGTCCTACTAAATGTCGATGGTCCACGGCGGCCGATCGCCACGAACCGCGACGCGCTCAGGCCCGCAGCGCCGCCAGATGCGCCGCACGGACGTCCGCCGTCTGCCCCTGCACCACCAGGAACAGGCCCTCGCGGGCCAGTCGCTGGGCCGGTGCAGACAGGCTGAAAGCGCGTCCGCCCCCGGCCACGACCGCGGCCGTCGTCGCCGCCCGCATCAGGTCGTACGCGCGCGTCTTCACCGCGAGCCGGTCCGCGAGCCGCTCCCCCGCCGGAACCTCGTCGACCAGCGCGTACGCGTCCCGGCGCGCGCCGTCGAGGCGAGCGCGCAGCACGCCCGCCGTCTCCTTGGCCTCCGCGTCCCCGGCCGCGTCGAGCAGGCCGAGGGCGGCGCGCGCGACACCGAAGACCGCCGGGTTGGTGTTGGTGTTCTTGGGCCGGTCGGCGCGCGCCCACTCCTCGTACGGCTGCCGTACGACGATGTCCTCCTCGGGCACCGTGAGGCCGTCCAAGGCCAGGCCGACGGTGCGGGTGCCCGTGAGCGCGGCGAGTGCGAGCGGGGCCGTGGGGGTGAGGCCCGGCTGCTCGCGCGGCCGCGCCACCGCGAAGACGACCTCGCCGTCCTCGGTCGCGCCACCGAGCAGGAACACGTCATTGAGGCCCCAGCCCGTGTACCAGGGCACCCGCCCGTCGAAGCGCACCCCGCCGCCCGCGAGCGGCGTCGCCCGCACCGGCAGCTTCGGGAACGCCCGCAGGTGCGAGAAGGCGATGCCGGCGAGCGCCGTGCCCTCGGCCAGTGGCCGCAGCCACCGCTCGCGGGCCTCCGCGTCGCCCGTGGCGAGGGTGCGTACCGGCGTGTGGTGCTGGACCTGCACGAAGAACGTCGAGCAGCACGCGCCCGCCAGGATCTCCGCGACCTCCCGCCCCACGGCGGCCGACGCCCCCGAACCCCCGTACGCGACGGGCGCGTTCACGCCGAGCACCCCCGAGGCCTTGACCGCGGCGATCGCCTCCGGGGTGACCCCGGTGCGGTCGTGGGCCTCGGCGGCGGGCGCGAGGACATCGTCCGCGAGCCGGCGCGCGGCCTTCACCAGCGGGTGGTCCTCAAGGTCCTCGACGCGGGGGACGCGGTGGCGGTCATGCGGGTGCTCCTCGGGGCCGTACGTGCCTGTGGAGACGGCGAAGTGGCACGTCATCGAGCCGAGCGTACGAACGGACGCTCCTGGTCACAGAAAACGCGCGCGTCCACTCCGCGGAGGGACGCGCGCGAGGTCCGGTGCCGGGCCGGGGTCAGGCCTTGGCGAGCTTCGAGGTGCTGCCCGCGACCTTGCCCTCGAGCTCGGCGGAGATCTTGCGCTCCACGAAGAACGCGGCCGTCGGGATCGTGCCGGCGATCAGCACCCACAGCTGCTTGCCGACCGGCCACTTCGCCTTGGAGCCGAGGTCGAAGGCGAAGACCAGGTACACGACGTACAGCCAGCCGTGGGCGATGGCGATGACGCGCGTGAAGTCCGCGGCGCCGTCCATGCCGAACACGTACTTGGCGATCATGCCGAGACACAGGAGGACCAGGAGCACACCGGTGACGTAGGCCATGGTGCGGTAGCGGGTCAGCACGCTCTTCTTCATGGGTCGAGGGTAACCGCCCGTTTTGCGCGATCTTCGGGCGGGCCGGGTGGCCCGTCTCACTCGTCGTCGAAATCCTTCGCCGCCACCCGCAGGGGGCGCAGCATCGCGAAGATCTCGCCGCACTCCTCCGCGTCGTACACGCCGAGGCCGAAGTCCATCGCCATGAGGTCGCGGGTGGCCGCGTCGACGGCCTCGCGGCCCTTGTCCGTGATGGTGGCGAGCGTGCCGCGGCCGTCGTTGGGGTTGGGCCGCTTGTCGACGAGGCCGGACTTCACGAGCCGGTCGACCGTGTTCGTCACTGACGTGGGGTGCACCATGAGCCGCTCGCCGATCTTCGACATGGGCAGCTCGCCCGCCTTGGAGAAGGTGAGCAGGACGAGCGCCTCGTAGCGCGCGAACGTGAGCCCGTACGGCTTGACGACCGCGTCGACCTCGGCGAGCAGGATCTGGTGCGCGCGCATGATCGAGGTGATGGCGCCCATGGAGGGCACGGATCCCCACCGCTGCTTCCAGAGTTCGTCGGCGCGGGCGATCGGATCGAAGGCGAGAGAGAGGGGCTTCGGCACGCATCCGACCTTACCGGGCGGTCATATCGCGGTCAGCCCCGTCTCGGCCTTTGGGCCCTCGGCGCGCGCGGAGGCCCGTACTTCCAGGGCGAGCGCCGCGCAGCACAGCCCGCCCACGACCCCCGCGCCCGCCACCACGGTGGACACGTCGAGGACTTCGGCGGCCGCCCCGGCGAGCGCGGTCCCGACGCCCTGGATGGTCATCAGGCCCGCGTTGTGCAGCGTCATGGCCCGGCCGCGCAGCTCCTCCGGCACGGCGTCCACGAACCAGCGGTCGAGCCCGAGCGTGTACGCGGATCCGGCCCCGGCGAGCAGCAGGATCACGACCGCCCACGGGAGCCCGGGCGTGACCGCGTAGCCGATGAGGGGCAGCAGGGTCACGGACGCGAGCGGCAGCGCGATCCGCGACCGGGCCGACGGCGAGAGCAGCGAGCCCGCGGCGAGTTCGCTCGCGACGGTGCCGACGGCCATCGAGCACATCAGGAACCCGACGGCCGCCGCGCCCGCCCCGATCTCGTCCGCGTACGCCGCCGCGAGCGCCTCCGGGGCGATGACGAACATGGGCGGCACCCAGAGCAGGAGCAGCAGCGCGCGGAGGCGGCGGTGGCCAAGGAGCTGCCGGGCACCGGCCAGCGAGTACCGCAACAGGGCTCCGCCCTTGGCCCCTTCCTGTTCCTCTCCCCCTTCCCCTTCCTGTTCCCCTTCCCGTTCCCGCGCGGGACGGGCCTTCGTGCCCAGGCGCAGCAGGGTGGCCGAGCAGAGGAAGGTGACGACGGTGATGGTGAGCGCGCCGCGCGGGGACACGACAGTGAGGAGTACGCCGCCGAGACCGAAGCCGACGAGGAGCGCGCTCTGCGACACGATGCGCAGCAGCGAGCGGCCGAGCACGAACAGGTCGCCGTCGCCGAGCACATCGGTGAGCGTGGCCATGCGGGTCCCGTTGAACACCGGTGACACGAGCGCGATGACGCAGCGCAGCGCGAGCAGCCCGCCGACCGAGGTGACCGGCAGCGCCATCAGCGCCGCGCACCCGGCGCACACGAGGTCGCAGCCCACGAGCACCCGCCGCGCGGGGAACCGGTCGGCGATCCCGGACAGCAGCGTCCCGCCGACGAGGTACGGCAGGAACCCGAGCGTGAAGGTGAGCGCGCTGAGCAGCGGCGACCCGGTCAGCCCGTACACGAGGACGCTCAGCGAGATCTCCGCGACGACGACACCGAAGAGGGAGGCGGCGTGCGCGATGAACACGACACGGAACTCGGCGATCCGGAAGAGCCTCGCGTACCCGGCCCGTTCGCGGCCCACACCGCCGGATGTCTCCTGGGGCTTGTCGATGGTCATGGCTGCACCCTGACGTCCGCGCGGGGGCGATCGTAGTGTTTCGGCCGGGGACGAATGTTCGGGGAGGAGGGGCGGGGTGCCGTTGCATCTCCGGTTCGGCCAGGAGGATCTGTCGCGGTGCCGGTTCGCGATCTCGCCGCTCTGGGAGACGCAGGAGGCGATCCGTACGCTCAAGCGGCCGGACCGGCACGGGTATCACCTGCCGTGGCTGCGCCGGATCCGGGACGCCGCGCGGGGGCTCGACCTGACGCCGGTGTGGCTGCTGATGCCGCGTCGCGGGCACAGCCCGGACTTCCTCGGCCCGCCCCCGATCGGCCCCGCCGCCACCTTCGACGAGGAGATCGCCGCGTTGCGCGCGACCGGTCCCGACGAGGCGCTGCGCGGCATCACCCAGTCGCTGGCGTGCACGCCGGGCGCCGCCGAAACCCCGCTCGGGCGCACCCTGCTCAACGAACCGGCGCGCGCCGTAAGGGAGTTGGCCGACCTCGTGGAGCGGGCCTGGCAGGTCCTGGTCGAGCCCGAGTGGCCCCGGCTGCGGGCGCTTCTCGAAGCGGACGTGGCGCACCACTCGCGTCGCCTCGCCGAGGTCGGCCTCGAAGGACTGCTCCGGGAACTGCATCCACAGGTCGGCTGGGAGCCCGGCACCCTCACCCTCACCGCCCGCGCGATCGAGCACAGCCGGGACCTCGAAGGCCGGGGCCTGGTGCTGCTGCCCAGCGTCTTCTGCTGGCCGGATGTGGTCAGCGGCTTCGACCCGCCCTGGCAGCCCACCGTCGCGTACCCGGCCCGCGGCGTCGGCGCCCTGTGGTCCGCGCCCGCCGCGAGAGCCCCCGACGCCCTGGCGAACCTGCTCGGCCGGGGCCGCGCCGACGTGCTGTGCGCGCTCACCGATCCCGCCTCGACCAGCGCGCTCGCGCACCGGCTCGGCCGCGCGCCGTCGTCCGTGTCCGCGCATCTGGCGGTGCTGCGCGCGGCGGGGCTGCTGTCGTCGCGGCGCCACGGCCACCAGGTGCTGTACGCGCAGACGCCCCTCGGCAGCGCGCTCGTGACGGGTGATCAGGGCGCCTGACGCGGCGCTTCATCCACGGCGAAACGACAACCCCGTGTAACGATTGCCCGGTATATACGCTTTCTGGGCCTTCACGCACCCAGGTAAGCCTTCGCACGTCTTCGTACGCCCTGTACGCGCTCCGAACCAGGGGGCAGGATGCCCGTCCCACCCAGCCACACGCCCGCCCGTCCACCCACCCGCACCCTCGCGCT
Source organism: Streptomyces fractus (assembly GCF_049844455.1). Lineage (NCBI taxonomy): Bacteria > Bacillati > Actinomycetota > Actinomycetes > Kitasatosporales > Streptomycetaceae > Streptomyces > Streptomyces fractus. The sequence goes on from NZ_JBMYHI010000002.1 coordinate 3,328,542, forward strand.
CGGCACCGCCGCGCTCCTCCTGGCCGGCTTCGTCATCGGCTGCTCGGACGGCGGCGGTGGCGGCGGCGCGGGCAGCAGCGGCGGCGGCCGCGACTCCGCCGCCGAGGCCGCGCGGCGGACCGCCCCGTCCGGCTCCGCCACCGACTCCTCGCCGTTCTGGGTCGACCCGGACTCCGACGCCTCGAACCAGGTCGCGACGTGGAAGCGGGAGGGCCGCGGCGCCGACGCCGCCCTGATCGAGCGCATCGCCCTGCACCCGCAGGCGATGTGGGCGCCGGGCGACTATCCGCGCCCGCCGGTCTCCGAGGCCGCCGCACAGGCCGGGAAGGCGGGCAAGACGCTGGTCCTGGTCGCGTACAACATCCCGCACCGCGACTGCGGCCAGCACTCGGCGGGCGGGGCGCACAGCGCGAACTTCTACCACCAGTGGATCGACGCGTTCGCCTCCGGCATCGGAAAGGCGAAGGCCGTCGTCGTCCTCGAACCGGACGCGATCGGACACATCGTCAGCGGCTGCACCCCGAAGCGGTACGAGGACGAGCGGTACGCGCTGATGTCGTCGGCGATCGACCGCCTCAAGCGCCAGCCGAACACCAAGGTGTACGTCGACGCCGGGAACCCGGCCTGGATCCCCGACGCGGGCAAACTGGTGGAGCCGCTGCGGCGGGCCGGGATCGGGAAGGCGGACGGGTTCTCGCTGAACGTGTCCAACTTCCAGACGGACGAGGACAGTTCGCGGTACGGACGCCGGCTGTCCGGGCTGCTCGGCGGCGCACACTTCGTCGTCGACACGAGCCGCAACGGCGCGGGCCCCTACGGGGACGGCCAGGGCGACGCGTGGTGCAACCCGCCGGGCCGCGCGCTCGGCTCCGCCCCGACCACGCGCACGGGGGACGCCCTGAACGACGCGAACCTGTGGATCAAGCGCCCCGGCGAATCGGACGGCACGTGTCGCGGGGGGCCGGCCGCGGGGACGTGGTGGGCGGATTACGCGTTGGGGCTTGCCCGGAACACCAAGCGCTGAACCCCGCCGGGGTTGCGGTCTCGGGGCTCTGCCCCGGACCCCGCGCCTCAATCGCCGGCGGGGCTGGATTTGCCTAGGTCACCTGGATCCACTTCGCCTCGGACGAGACCCCGTCCGCGTCCGACACGAACACCATGTACCAGCCCGGAGGGACCAGCGCCCTGTCCTTGGGGACCTCCACCGTCACCGCGCCCTTGGACTTCTTCAGATCGAGGGCGATCGAGCGCTGCTCCACGTCCGTCGTGTGGGTCACGGCGGACGGCCGCATGAGGCGGGCCTTGACGATGCCGTCGGCCTGCTTCGTACGGAACGTGGCCTTGCCGCTCGCCGGGAGGGTCTCCGGACCCGCGCCGAGGACGGGCCGCTGGTCGCCGCCCCGGTGCAGCGCGGGCGGCGTGTAGATCTCCATGCGCTGCTCGAAGTGGCCGAGCTTGGTGTTCTGCTGGTTGTCGTAGAGCGGGTCGGAGCCGAAGCTGGCGACCCGACCGTCGGGCAGCAGCAGCGCCTCGGAGTGGTAGTTGCGGCCGACCTTCGGGGAGGCGGCCTCCTGGAAGGCGTTCTGCTCGGGGTCGTAGAACTGCGCCTTGAAGATGTTGCTGGCGCTGCGGCCGCGGTAGTCCTTGGAGCCGTTCGTCGTGAAGACGGAGTCGTCCGGCATGATGACGGAGTTCAAGTAGCGGGTGCCCTGCGGGAGTTGGGGACCGGTCCGGAAGGAGGGGTTCTCCTTCTTCAGGTCCACGACCGCCGTGCGGGACGTCGCCTTCTTGGACTCGCCGACACCTCCGCCGCCGAGGATCATGACCCGCTGGTCCTGCGCGGGCGGCAGCAGCAGCGAGGACGAGGTCTCCGTCTGGTCCATGTCGGTGAGGCCCGGGACCTTCTCGAACTTGTTGGTCTTCAGGTCCCACAGGCCGGGGACGCGCCCCTTGGTGGCGGGGCCGTAACCGGCGTTCGAGGCCGGGTAGAAGAGTTTGCCGCCCTTGGTGAGGAAGAGCGCCGGGTACGTCGGGAAGTAGCGCTTCGGGCCCATCGACCACTTCTTGGTCTTCGGGTCGTAGATCTCGTTGTCGCCGGGGTCGATCATGCCGACGTCGTCGAGCCCGGAGACCGCGAGCACCTTGCCGTCGTCCAGGCCGACCAGTGTCGGATACCAGCGGGCCTTCTCCATCGGGTCGACCGGCACGTACCGCTCGGCGACGGGATCGAACTCGTACGCCTCCTTGATCCCCTGGAAGTCCTGCTTCTCCATGGTGATCTTCTCGGAGAGGCCGTACGTGTTGTCGGCGTCCTTGCCCCGCAGGCCCTCGATCTCGTACTGGGCGTTGTCGTCGGTGACGTACTGCTTGCCCTTCTGGGCGGCCTCGACGAAGACGCGGGCCTCGCTCGCCTTGACCCTGGTCTTCCATGGCTGCATGACGCCGGCCGCGTTGCGCTTCTTGTCGAAGGTGCGCTTCGCCTTCGGCACGGTCACGTCGAACTTCGAGACGTACTCGGTGCCGGACGGGGAGCGGAACGTCGTCCCCTTCTTCAGGTGCACCGCCTTGTCGGGGCTCTCGTTCTTGACGCGCATGCCGCCGCCGGCCTTCTCGACCTCGCCGTCGAGCCGCTCGTAGCGGGCGGTTCCGCCGGCCACCAGGAGGCGCCCGCCGGGGAGTTGGGCGTGGCCGCCGCAGAAGAAGTCGGCGGGGGTGGGGATCTTCTTGAAGGTGTTCGCCTTCGGGTCCCACAGGACGGTGTCGAAGGTGCCCGCGTCGAATTTCCTCTGCTCGTTGCCCGAGCCCGCGACGATGAGCACCTTGCCGGTGTGCAGGAGCGCGGCGTGGATCGCGTTGGTGCGGTACTCCTGCGGGATGTCGACCTGCGACCAGGAGCCGTACTTGGCCTTGTAGCCGGGCTGGGCGATCTTCCAGTCCTCGTACCGTTCGGAGGCGAAGGTCCAGGCGGCCGGGGCGTTCAGGCCGACGAGGAGGGCGACGCCACCCGCTCCGAGGACGGTCCTCCTCATCCGGCGTGAAGGTCTGTAGGCCATGGGTCAGTTCCCTCCTGGGGTCGACGTGCTGGAGACCGGCTGCACGGTGCGGAGCGGCTCGGGCTCCGTCCTCGCCGCGACGGCAGCCCTGGCCTCGCGGCGCTGCGAGGCGAACCACACGACGGGCGGCGCGAGCGCGATGCACAGGGCGAGGACCGCCCAGGTGCGCATGGCGACGTGGGTGTGGTCGAGGGCGACGGACGCCACGAGCGACGTGGCGAGCACGGCCGCCCAGGCCAGATGGATACGGAAGGTCAGCGGCCGGTCGGCGCTGGCGTCGCCGCCCTTGGGGGTGACGACGAAGCGGCTGGGGCGGCCGAGGAGGGCCGCACCGAGCGACTTGAGGTAGATGGGCGCGGAGATCGCCGACATAGCCATGCCGGCGAGGCCGCCCGATCCCTCGGGTTCGTGCGGCGACACGTTGTGCCGCCGGTTCCAGAGGTAGAGGCCGATCTGGAGGGCGGCCGCGTCGCTGTAGAGCATGAGCCACACGGACGCGGACACCTGCGTGCCGGAGGCGCCGGTCCACAGGAACAGCACGCAACTCAGCACGCCGAGCAGCCAGTTGACGGCCGTCATCGGGTAGTAGACGAGCATCATCGAGTACGAGAAGAGGCGGCCGGGCGGCATCGAGGCCGGGGCCTTCCAGTACTGCCGGAACAGCGTCTCGTACGTGCCGCGCGACCAGCGGGTCTGCTGGGTGAAGAAGTCCGTCCAGGAGGCGGGGCCCTCGCCGACGGCGAGCACGTCTGGGGTGTAGACGGAGCGCCAGCGCTCGTGGGTGTCCGGGTTGCGGTGGCGGTGGATCTCGAAGCCGGTCGCCATGTCCTCGGTGATCGAGTCGACGAGCCCGCCGATCTGCTTCAGGGCGGAGATCCGTACGACGTTGTTGGTGCCGACGAACATGGGCGCGCGGTAGCGGTTCCCGGCGCGCTGGATCAGCGCGTGGAAGAGGAACTGCTGGGACTCGGCGGCCTTGGTGACCGGGGAGTCGTAATTGCCGTAGACCTGCGGGCCGACGACGAAGGCGACGTCCGGGTCCCGGAAGTAGCCGAGCATCCGCTCCAGGAACTCGGGGTGCGGGACGTGGTCGGTGTCGACGGAGGCGTAGAAGTCGTAGTCCGCGCCGTGCGCGGCGAGCCAGGCGTTGTAATTGCCGTGCTTGGTGCGGGTCTTGTGGGGCCCTTCTTCTGGTTCCACTCCGGGACGCCCTTGCGGGTGAAGTGGCGGACGCCGAGCCGGGCGCAGAGCGCCTTGACGTCGGGGTCGTCCCCCTCGTCCAGGAGCCAGACGTCAAGCGGCCCTTCGTGCGTGACGCGCACGGCCCCTTCGAGGGTGGCCCGCACCATCGCGAGGGGTTCCTTGCCGGGTACGTACGTCGTGAGGAACGCGACGCGGGTGCCGGGTTCGGCGCGCACCGGGACCGGGTCCCTGGCGACCATCGTCGCGTGGGCGATGGAGATGACGTTGACGAGCATGAACAGCTCGATGAGCCCGATCGCGACGAGCATCACGATGTCGAGCGAGACCAACCAGCGCTCGCCGCCCTCTCGTTCCACCCAGTGGGTGGGCCACACCAGGTACACGAGGAGCGCCCCGGTGAGCAGGGGCGCGAGCGTCATCAGGAGAACCGCTCGTATTCGGTGCGGCTCGTTCGCCAGGAGCGAGGTGTACTGCACCCGGTAGTCGCCGTCGGCGGGCGGCTCGGTGAGCGGCCCGGCGAGCCGGCTGTAGGTGTCGTAGTCGTAGCCCTCGTCAGGCCGCACAGCGCCCTCCAGCATCTGGTGTTCGACCGTCTCGGTACCCCCACAAAAGGGGACTTTCCCGGGCGTGTCGACCAGAGGAGGGCGTAAGAGTGAGGGAGCGCGAGAGCTACGCCGGTCAGCCGTCGGAGAGTTGCCGCTCCACGGTTTCGACCTTCGAGGTCAGACCGTCCGTCACGCCTGGGCGGATGTCCGCCTTCATGACGACCGAGACGCGCGGCGCGCGCGCCTCCACCACCGCGACGGCGCGCTTGATCACCGCCATCACCTCGTCCCACTCACCTTCGATCGAGGTGAACATCGCGTCGGTGCGGTTCGGGAGGCCGGATTCGCGGACCACGCGGACCGCATCGGCGACGTACTCCCCCACGTCCTCGCCGACCCCGAGCGGGGTCACGGAGAAGGCGACGATCATGCGTTCACGACACCTTCCTGGCGGGCGCGGCCCGCGATCACCGCGGCCTCGCCCTCGCGCTTGAGCTTGCGCTCGGCGAAGAAGCCGCCGGTGGGCAGGACGGAGAGGACGAAGTAGAGGGCGGCGCGGCCGAAGCTCCACTTCGTACGGTTCCAGGCGTCGAGCCAGAAGATCACGTACAGGACGAAGAGGACGCCGTGGACCATGCCCATCACGGGCACCGCGTTGAAGTCCGTCGTCCGCTTGAGGACCGAGCAGATCAGCAGCAGGAGGAAGGAGACGGCCTCCGGGGCGGAGACCAGGCGGAGGCGTCGGAGGGCGGAGGCGGTCTTGAGGTCCACAGGTGCACCTTCGGCTGAGCGGGCGGACGGTCATTGATCTTGTGAATGTACGCACAAGCGTTTTCCCATTGTGGCATCGCTCCGATGGGGGCCTGTCGGCGGGCTCCCGTCGGCGGCTACCTTCGACCTCGTGGCTACGTTCCGACTACAGGGCAGCAAGGTGCTGGCCGTCGACATGACAGGCGACAGCGTGAAGGCGAAGAACGGCTCGATGGTCGCGTACGACGGCCGGATGGCGTTCAAGAAGCTGAGCGGGGGCGGCGAGGGGCTGCGGGGCATGGTGACCCGGCGCGTCACCGGCGAGCAGCTGACCGTGATGGAGGTCAAAGGGGAGGGCACCTGCTGGTTCGCGGACCGGGCGAGCGAGATCAACCTCGTCGGGCTGCGGGGCGACAAGCTCTACGTCGAGTCGAGCAACCTGCTCTGCACGGACGCCGGCCTGCGCACCGGCACCTCCTTCACCGGCGTACGCGGCGCCTCCCAGGGCAACGGCCTGTTCACGACGACCGTCGAGGGCCACGGCCAGGCGGCGATCATGAGCGAGGGGCCGGCCGTGGTGCTCCGGGTCAGCGGCGACTACCCGCTGACCGTCGACCCCGGCGCGTACATCGCGCACCAGGGCAATCTGCGGCAGTCGTTCCAGTCGGGGGTGACCTTCCGCACGTTCCTCGGCGAGGGCGGCGGCGAGGCCTTCCAGATCCTCTTCGAGGGCGACGGGCTCGTCTACGTACAGCCCAGTGAGCGCAACACGATCGCGGGGGACGTATGACGACGGCGGCGGCGTTCCGTGAGGTCAACTCGAAGATGGTCGAGGCGACCGTCGTGCCGGGGCAGCGGCTCTACAGCCAGCGCGGCGCGATGCTCGCGTACAAGGGCGACGTCTCCTTCACCCCGAACGTCCAGGGCGGGCAGGGCGGCGTGATGGGCATGATCGGGCGGCGGGTCGCGAACGAGTCGACGCCGCTGATGACGGTCGAGGGCAGCGGCACCGTGCTGTTCGGGCACGGCGGACACCACGTGCAGGTCATCACGCTGTCCGGCGACACCCTGTACGTGGAGGCGGACCGGCTGCTCGCCTTCGACGGGGCGCTGCGGCAGGGGACGATGTTCATGGGCGCGCAGGGCGGCGTGATGGGCATGGTCCGCGGCCAGGTGACCGGGCAGGGCCTGTTCACGACGACGTTGCAGGGGCACGGCTCGGTGGCGGTGATGGCGCACGGCGGGGTCATCGAGGTCCCGATCTCCCCCGGCCGGTCCGTGCACGTCGACCCGCAGGCGTACGTGGCGCACCACGGCGACGTGCGCAACAAGCTGTCCACGGCGCTCGGTTGGCGGGACATGGTGGGGCGCGGCAGCGGCGAGGCGTTCCAGTTGGAGCTGAGCGGGAGCGGTGCGGTGTACGTCCAGGCGTCGGAGGAAAAGCTGTGACCCCGATCGTGTACGACCCGGCGACGCTGCCGGTCGACGACAACGTCAACGCGTACACGTTCTGCGTGGAACTGCGGGGCAGCCAGTGGTTCCTGCAGAAGGGGAAGATGATCGCCCATTACGGGCGGATCGACTTCAACGGCATCGGGCACGGCCGGCTCGACCGGCTCGTGCGCACCTCGTTCCACTCTCCGCTGCACGCGAGCGACTGGGTGGTCGCGGAGGGCAGCGGCAAGATGCTGCTCGCGGACCGGGCCTTCGACGTGAACTCGTACGACCTCGACGACGGGAACCTGACCATCCGCGCGGGGAATCTGCTCGCTTTTCAGCCAACTCTCGCGCTGAAGCAGTCGATCGTTCCCGGCTTCCTCACACTCATTGGCACCGGCAAATTCGTTGCGGCGTCAAACGGTCCGGTCGTGTTCATGGAGCCGCCGATCAGGGTCGATCCGCAGGCGCTCGTCGGCTGGGCCGACTGCCCCTCGCCGTGCCACCACTACGACCACGGATACCTGACGGGCGTGATCGGCGGTCTACGTGCGATGACGGGCATCGGCGGGGTCTCGGGCGAGGAGCATCAGTTCGAGTTCGTGGGCGCGGGGACGGTGCTGCTGCAATCCAGCGAGTCGTTGATGCCGGAACAGCCGGTGGGTGACGTACCTCACCAGGGAGGAGTTCCCGGTGGAGGAGGGGCGTCCGGAGGCCAGTCGGCGGCACCGCGTCTTCCCGGACAGCTCGGCGACCTCCAGCGTCGCTTCGGGCTGTGAGCGGTAGTCTGCGGAGTGTGACGTCGAACGCGTGACCCCATTTTCCTGAGTCCGCACCCCTTGGGTGTGCCGGGGTGCGCAGTGTCACCCCCCACATTCGTTCACCTTTCAACTTCTTAGGTAGAATCGATTCCATGGAGACCCAGACGGCCACGCCGTGGCTGACCGACGAGGAGCAGTGCGCCTGGCGCACCCACCTGGAGGTCAACAGACTGCTCAATTATCAGCTGGAGAAGGATCTCCAGCCCTTCGGCCTGACGATGAACGACTACGAGATCCTGGTGAACCTCTCCGAGGCGGAGGATCTCCGGATGCGGATGAGCGACCTCGCGGCCGCGACCCTGCAGTCCAAGAGCCGGCTCTCGCACCAGATCACCCGCATGGAGAACGCCGGCCTGGTCCGCCGCGAGAACTGCGAGTCGGACCGCCGGGGCCTCTACACCGTGCTCACCGACCACGGCATGGAGACCATGCGGAAGGTCGCCCCGCACCACGTGGCGTCCGTCCGCAGAAACTTCGTGGACCTCGTTTCCGCACAGGAGCTGGGCAGCCTGCGCCAGGCCCTCTCCCCCATCGCGGAACACCTGCGTTCGCAACGCGGCAAACCGTGACGCACCTCTGAGCCGCTAGCCGGCGGGCAGCGCGAGTTCGAAGAGCGCGCCGCCCTCCGGCGCGGACCGCACCGTGAGCGAGCCGCCGTGCCGCTCCGCCACGTCCCGGGCGATGGCGAGGCCGAGACCGGCCCCGCCGCCGTCCCGGGTGCGCGCGTCGTCGAGCCGTACGAACCGCTCGAAGATCCTCTCCCGCTCGCCCTCCGGCACCCCCTCTCCGTCGTCGGCGACCGTCAGCACCACCCGTCCGTCCTGCGCACGCACCGCCACCCGGACCCCGGCGCGGGCGTGCCGCTGCGCGTTGTCCACGAGGTTGGCGAGGACCCGCGCCAACTGGCCGCGGGAGCCGCTGACCTGAGGCACCGCACTCACCTCCACGGCGACGGGGACGCGGTCGCCCGTGCGCTGTGACAGCTCCTCGCGCACCAGGGCGCCGAGGTCGACCTCGGCGCCGCCGGGCCTCTCCCCCGCGTCGAGCCGGGCCAGCAGAAGCAGATCCGCCGCCAGTTCCTGGAGCCGCACCGTGTCCTCGACGGCCCCGTCCACATCGAGCAACTCCGGGTGGGCCGCGCCGACTTCGAGCTGGGTGCGCAGCGAGGCGATGGGGCTGCGCAGTTCGTGCGAGGCGTCGGCGACGAAGCGGCGCTGACGGTCCACGGAGGCCTCGAGCGCCGCGAGTGTCTCGTTCGTGGTGCCGGCGAGCCGGGCCACCTCGTCGTGGGTGTCCGGTTCCGGCACCCGCCTCCCCAGGTCCTGCGACGCCGTGATCGCGGCCATCTCGGCGCGGATGCCCTCCACGGGCCGCAGCGCGCGCCGGGTCACCAGGTACGTCACCCCGCCCACGATGACGAGCAGCACGGGAAAGCCGATCAGCATGGAGGTCAACGCCGTGCTGACCGCGCTCTGTTCGGCCTCGAGGGAGCCGCCCGCGTGGACGGTCAGATCCCCGTACGCGGTGTCCTCGACCTCGACGGAGGCGAAGCGGTAGCCGGCGCTGTCGCCGTCGATGGTGGCGCTGCCGTCGGTGTAGTCGGTGTGGTCGGAGACGCTGCCGTTCCGGTTGTCGTCGTCTCCCCCGTCGTCGTCGCCGTCGTCATCGGGGCGCGCCGCGGCGGGCTTCACGTCGCTCACGCCGGTGCCGGAGATCTTCTCCAGGTCCTCGGACGCGGCCAGCACCCTGCCGTCCTCGTCGACGACCTGGACCGGGTCCTCGTCGTCCAGGTCGAGCGCGTCGGGCGCGGTGCCGGTGGCCAGGGAGGTGGCGACGCGGCGGGCGGTGGAGTCGGCGTCGCCGCCCGCCTGATCGGTGAGGTTGCCGCGCAGCGAGAGCAGCACGGTGGCGCCGGCCGCGACCAGGGCGACCGCGACGACGAGGGTGGCGGCGAGGGCGGCGCGGGCCCGTACGGAGCTGAAGCGCCTCCTCGGCGCGCTCATCGGGGCACCTCGAACCGGTACCCGGCGCCGCGCACCGTGCGAATGAGGGAGGCGCCGAGCTTGCGGCGCAGCGCGCTGACGTACACCTCGACGATGTTCGGGTCCCCCTCGTACGCGAAGTCCCATACGTGGTCGAGGATCTCGCCCTTGGACACGACCTCACCGGCACGCGTCACGAGCTGCTCCAGGACCGCGAACTCCTTGGTGGTGAGCGCGACTTCGCCGTCCTCGGCGTGCGTGACACGGCGCGCGGCGGTGTCGACGGCGTAGGGCCCGACGGTGTGCACGGGGTTCGCGCCCGCGCTCCCGCGGCGCCGCAGCAGCGCCTTCACGCGCGCGACGAGGACGACGTACGAGAACGGCTTGGTCAGATAGTCGTCCGCGCCGGTGTCGAGCCCCTCGGCCTCGTCGTACTCGCCGTCCTTCGCGGTCAGCATCAGGATCGGCACGTCGTTGCCCGCGGCGCGCAGGGCGGCACACACGCGGTAGCCGTTCATGCCGGGCAGCATGATGTCGAGGACGACCAGGTCGTATGCCGCCTCGCTCGCCTGGTGCAGGCCCTCGAGGCCGTCGTGGACCACGTCGACGGCGTAGCCCTCGGCGGTGAGGCCCTTGGCCAGCGACAGGGCGAGCCGCTTCTCATCCTCGACGATCAACAAGCGCATGGGGGCAAGGGTGTCAGGTCGAACCTGAAGAACCCTTCAGGCTTCTTCAGCGGGGCTTCAGGGTCGTCCGGGCAGTGTGTTCCTCGTCGGAACACCACCACGGGAGGAACCCCATGAAGCGCCGTACCACTGTCATCTCCGCCATCGCCGCCGTCGCGCTGCTGGGCGGGGGCACGGCCACCGCGGTCGCGGTGTCCGACGACGACGGTTCGTCGAGCGCGACCAAGTCGTCCGTACGGGTCAAGGACGACGACGGCGTGAGCGACGCGCAGGAGGAGGCCAACGAGGCCAAGGGCGCCAAGGTGTCGGCGGAGGACGCCATCGCCGCCGCCCTGAAGCACACACCGGGTACGGCCGTCGGCGCCGACCTCGACTCCGACGACGGGCGCCTCGTCTGGGAGGTCGACGTGATCGGCTCCGGCGCCACGTGGCAGCACGTCGATGTCGACCCCGGCACGGGCAAGGTGCTCGGCTCCCACACCGAGCGCGACGACGACGACAGCGCGGCCCGAGTCGCGGCGGTCCTGAAGGACGCGTCGACGTCGGCCGAGGACGCCGCCAGGGCCGCGGCCCCGAAGGGCACGGTCACCTCCGTGGACGCCGACGACGACGGCGCGGTCAAGGTCTGGGAGGTCGAGACGACGTCACCGAACGGCGCGCAGCACGACTGGCATGTGGACCTCCGGTCGGGGGCGGTGACCGTGGATCACTCGTCGGACGATGACTGAGGTTCGGCCGGAATCGGCGTTGCGGTCGCGGGGCTCCGCCCCGGACCCCGCTGCTCAATCGCCGCAGGGGCTTGAAATGCCCACCCGCCGCAGGCGGCTTGGATCAGTGGCCCGTCAGGCCCGCCACCAGTTCGTCCGCCGCGCGGTACGGGTCGAGGTCGCCGGAGACGATGCGTTCGGCCAGGGTGCCCAGGCGGCGGTCGCCCGAAAGGTCGCCGATGCGTTCGCGCAGGGCTGTCACCGCGATCGTCTCGACCTCGCGGGCCGCGCGCGCCGCACGGCGCTCGGAGAGCACGTCGTGCTCCTCCATCCACGCCCGGTGCTTCTCCAGCGCCTCGACGACCTCGTCGACGCCCTCGCCGCGCGCGGCGACCGTCTTCACGATCGGGGGGCGCCAGTCGCCGGGGGCGCGGGACTCGCCGAGGCCGAGCATGTGGTTCAGCTCGCGGGCCGTGGCGTCGGCCCCGTCACGGTCCGCCTTGTTGACCACGTACACGTCGCCGATCTCCAGGATTCCGGCCTTGGCCGCCTGGATCCCGTCACCCATGCCGGGCGCGAGGAGCACCACCGACGTGTCCGCCTGGGAGGCGATCTCGACCTCGGACTGCCCGACGCCGACCGTCTCGACCAGGATCACGTCGCAGCCGGCGGCGTCGAGGACCCGGATCGCCTGTGGCGCGGCCCAGGCCAGGCCGCCCAGGTGGCCGCGCGTGGCCATGGAGCGGATGTAGACGCCTGGGTCGGACGCGTGCTCGGACATCCGGACCCGGTCGCCGAGGAGCGCGCCGCCGCTGAACGGCGACGACGGGTCGACGGCGAGCACGCCGACCCGCTTCCCGGCCCGCCGGTACGCGCTCACGAGCGCCGACGTGGACGTCGACTTGCCGACACCGGGCGAGCCGGTGAGCCCGACCACGTACGCGTTCCCGGTCAGCGGGGCCAGCGCGGCCATGACCTCGCGCAGCTGCGGGGACGCCCCCTCCACCAGCGAGATCAGCCGGGCCACCGCACGCGGCCTGCCCTCCCTCGCCTGCGCGACCAACGTGGGGACGTCCTGCATCACAGCTCCGTTCGCTCAAGCCACAGCCACAGCCACTGACAAAGGCGTGTTACGCCTTGGGTACCCGCACGACCAGCGCGTCACCCTGACCGCCGCCACCGCACAGGGCGGCCGCGCCGACGCCGCCGCCGCGCCGCTTCAGCTCCAGGGCGAGGTGCAGGACGATGCGGGCGCCGGACATGCCGATCGGGTGACCGAGGGCGATGGCCCCGCCGTTGACGTTCACCTTTTCCGAGGACACGCCGAGGTCCTTCATTGACTGCACGGCGACCGCCGCGAAGGCCTCGTTGATCTCGATGAGGTCGAGGTCCTCCGTGCCGATGCCCTCCTTCTTGAGGGCGTGCTGGATGGCGTTCGAGGGCTGCGACTGCAACGAGTTGTCCGGCCCCGCGACGTTACCGTGCGCGCCGATCTCGGCGATCCAGTCGAGGCCCAGCTCCTGCGCCTTCGCCTTGCTCATGACGACGACCGCCGCGGCCCCGTCCGAGATCTGCGAGGAGGTGCCGGCGGTGATCGTGCCGTCCTTGGCGAAGGCCGGGCGCAGCTTGCCGAGGGACTCCGCGGTGGTCTCCGCGCGGATGCCCTCGTCCTTGCTGAAGACGACCGGCTCGCCCTTGCGCTGCGGGATCTCGACGGGCGTGATCTCGGCCTCGAAGATGCCGTTCTTCTGCGCCGCGGCGGCCCGCTGGTGCGACAGGGCGGCCACCTCGTCCTGCTCGGGACGGGCGATGCCGAGGCGGGTGTTGTGCTTCTCCGTCGAGGCACCCATGGGGATGTTCTCGAAGGAGTCGGTGAGCCCGTCGTGCGCCATCGCGTCGAGCATCTCGACCGCGCCGTACTTGTAGCCCTCGCGGGACTTCGGCAGCAGGTGCGGGGCGTTCGTCATGGACTCCTGGCCACCGGCCACGACCACGTCGAATTCGCCGGCGCGAACGAGCTGGTCGGCCAGCGCGATGGCGTCGAGCCCGGACAGGCACACCTTGTTGATCGTGAGCGCCGGGACGTTCATCGGGATGCCCGCCTTGACCGCGGCCTGGCGCGCCGGGATCTGCCCCGCCCCGGCCTGCAGCACCTGGCCCATGATCACGTACTGCACCTGGTCGCCACCGATCCCCGCACGGTCGAGGGCGGCCTTGATCGCGAAGCCGCCGAGGTCGGCTCCGGAGAAGGACTTGAGCGAGCCGAGCAGGCGGCCCATGGGCGTTCGCGCGCCCGCGACGATCACTGAGGTGGTACCGGTCGTTCCTGACATGAGGCACGGCCCCTTGGAGGTGAGGAGTGAACGAGGGTTTACCTAGAAAGGTACTGACCGGTACGGCCCGCGTCATCGCCGCACGAGTGTGATCGCGCGCACGTTGCGTAACCGCCTCGAACCGCGCTGCACTTACAGCATGCTGACGCGAATCGACCACATCGGGATCGCCTGCTTCGACCTCGACAAGACCGTCGAGTTCTACCGGGCCACGTACGGCTTCGAGGTGTACCACTCCGAGGTCAACGAGGAGCAGGGCGTGCGCGAGGCCATGCTCAAGGTCAACGGGACGAGCGACGGGGGCGCCACCTATCTCCAGCTGCTCGAACCCACCCGCGACGACTCCGCCGTGGGCAAGTGGCTGGCCAAGAACGGCGAGGGTGTGCATCACATCGCCTTCGGCACGGCCGACGTCGACACCGACGCGAACGACATCAAGGACAAGGGCGTACGCGTCCTCTACGACGAGCCCCGGCGCGGCTCGATGGACTCGCGCATCACGTTCCTGCACCCCAAGGACTGCCACGGCGTACTCACCGAACTCGTCACCGCCGCACCGAAGGACTCGGCGGAGCACTGACCTCCACATAGCCGGGCCGGTAGGGTTGTGGGGCGGCTGCCGTCACCAACGGCGAGTCGTGGGCCGGGGTCCGGGTATCGGGGGACGAGGGTCGGGGCAAGTCGGGCAGCACACGGCGTCAGCCGAGCCGGTCCGACGGCACCGTCTGATTCGATCTGACACCATTCCCCGGGGGCCCCGTTCGCGAGACGGGCGGGGCTCGTAAGAAGAACTTGCGACCAGGGGACGGATGGGACCGCGCAGTGCGGGGCTATGAGAGCCAGGACGGCCGACGGCCGGCTGAGACCGACCATCTCTCGCGGTTCGAAGCCGAGATGGACCGGCTGAAGACCGATCGGGAGAAGGCCGTCCAGCACGCCGAGGACCTCGGCTACCAGGTGGAGGTGTTGCGCGCCAAGCTGCACGAGGCGCGCCGCAGCCTCGCGTCCCGGCCTGCCTACGACGGGTCGGACATCGGCTACCAGGCCGAGCAGCTCCTCCGTAACGCGCAGATCCAGGCCGACCAGCTGCGCGCCGACGCCGAGCGCGAGCTGCGCGACGCCCGCGCGCAGACCCAGCGGATCCTCCAGGAACACGCCGAGCAGCAGTCCCGGCTCCAGTCCGAGCTGCACACGGAGGCCGTCAACCGCCGCCAGCAGCTCGACCAGGAGCTCGCCGAGCGCCGCCGCACGGTCGAGACGCACGTCAACGAGAACGTGCAGTGGGCCGAGCAGCTGCGCGCCCGCACCGAGCAGCAGGCCCGCCGCCTCCTCGACGAGTCGCGCGCCGAGGCCGACCAGGCGCTCGCCGCCGCCCGCGCCGAGGCCGAGCGGGTCGCCGACCAGGCCCGCCGGCGCCTCACCTCCGAGGCCGAGGAGGCGCGCGCCGAGGCGCAGTCGATCCTGGCCCGCGCCCGGCAGGACGCCGAGCGCCTGCTGAACGCCGCGTCGACGCAGGCGCAGGAGGCCACCGACCACGCCGAGCAGCTGCGGACGTCGACGAGCGAGGAGTCCGAGCAGGCCCGCCGCCGGTCCGGCGAGCTGAGCCGCGCCGCCGAGCAGAAGATCGCCGAGGCGGACACCGCGCTGCGCGAGGCCCGCGCCGAGGCCGACAAGGTGCTCGCGGAGGCGAAGGAGGCCGCGGGCAAGCAGCTCGCGAGCGTCGAAGCGGCCAACGAGCAGCGCACCCGTACCGCGAAAGAGCAGGTGGCCCGTCTCGTCCAGGAGGCCACCAAGGACGCGGAGACCACGAAGTCGGAGGCCGAGCAGGTCGTCGCCGACGCGCGCGCCGAGGCCGAGAAGCTGATCGCCGACGCCAAGGAGAAGGCCCGTACGGTCACCGCCGAGGAGACCGCGGGCGAGCTCGCGAAGGCCGCCCGCACGGCGGAAGAAGTACTGAACAAGGCGTCCGAGGAAGCCAAGGCGACGACGAAGGCGGCGGCCGACGAGGCGGAGCGGTTGCGCGCCGACGCCGAGGCCGAGGCGGACCGGCTGCGCGCCGAGGCGCACGACCTGGCCACCGAGCTCAAGGGCGCGGCCAAGGACGACACCAAGGAGTACCGCGCCAAGACCGTCGAGCTCCAGGAGGAGGCGCGGCGGCTGCGCGGTGAGGCCGAGCAGCTGCGGGCCGAGGCCGTCGAGGAGGGCGAGCGGATCCGGGCCGAGGCCCGCCGCGAGGCCGTCCAGCAGATCGAGGAGTCGGCCAGCACCGCCGAGCAGCTGCTCTCCAAGGCGAAGGCGGACGCCGACGAACTGCGGACCGCCGCGACGACGGAGAGCGAGCGCGTCCGTACGGAGGCCATCGAGCGGGCCACGTCGCTGCGCAAGCAGGCCGAGGAGACCCTGGAGCGCACGCGCGCGGAGGCCGAGCGGTACCGCGCCGAGGCCGAGGAGCAGGCCGAGGCCACCCGCGCCGAGGCGGAGCGCGCGGCGCAGGCGCTCAAGGACGAGGCCGAGCAGGCGATGCGGGCCAAGCAGGAGGAGGCGGCCCGCGAGCTGACCCGCCTGCACACGGAGGCCGAGGAGCGCCTGACCGCGTCGGAGACGGCGCTGAACGAGGCACGGGAGCAGGGCGAGACGCTGCGCCGCGAGGCGGCCGACGAGGTCGAGCGGCTGCGTGCGGACGCCGCCGAGCGCGCCCGTACGGTGCAGGCGCAGGCCGAGACGGAGGCCGAGCGCCTTCGCACCGAGGCGGCGTCCGACGCCTCGACGACCCGCTCCGAGGCGGAGAACGCCGCCGTACGACTGCGGTCCGAGGCCGCCGCGGAGGCCGAGCGGCTCAAGACGGAGGCGCAGGAGTCCGCCGACCGGACCCGCGCCGAGGCGCGGACCGCCGCCGAGCGGATCGCCGAGGAGGCCGCGGAGACGCTGGCCGCCGCCCAGGAGGAGGCGGCGCGGCGCCGCCGCGAGGCCGAGGAGACGCTCGCCGGCGCGCGCGAGGAGGCCGAGCAGGAGCGCTCGCGGGCCCGCGAGCAGAGCGAGGAACTGCTCGCCGTGGCGCGCGCCCGCGTCGACGAGGCGCAGGCCGAGGCCGTACGTCTGGTCGAGGAGGCGGACCAGCGGGCGACCGAGATGGTCTCCACCGCCGAGCAGACGGCTCAGCAGGTGCGCGACTCCGTGGCCGGGCTTCACGAGCAGGCCCAGGAGGAGATCACCGGGCTGCGGTCCGCCGCCGAGCACGCCGCGGAGCGCACGCGCACGGAGGCACAGGAGGAGGCCGACCGGGTCCGCTCCGACGCCTACGCGGAGCGCGAGCGCGCCAGCGAGGACGCGAACCGGCTCCGTTCCGACGCGACCGCCGAGGCGGAGGCCGCCAAGGCGATGGCGGAGCGCACCGTTTCCGAGGCCTTCACCGAGGCGGAGCGGCTGCGCACGGACGCCTCCGAGCACGCCCAGCAGGTCCGCACGGAGGCCTCCGACCTGCGTGCGGCGGCCGACCAGGACGCCTCGCGCACTCGCGCGGACGCCCGCGAGGACGCCAACCGGATCCGCTCCGACGCGGCCGAGCAGGCGGACACGCTGATCACCGAGGCGACCGCCGAGGCCGAGCGCCTGACGACGGAGACCAACGCGGAGGCGGAGCGGGTCCGCTCCGAGTCCACCGCGAAGGCCGAGAAGCTCGTCGGCGACGCGAGCACCGAGGCCGAGCGGCTGCGCGCCGAATCGACGGCCGCCGCCGAGCAGTTGACCAACGAGACGCGGGCCGAGGCCGAGCGCGTACGGACCGAGTCCGTGGCCAAGGCCGAGAAGCTGATCTCGGACGCGTCCGGCGACGCGGAGCGGCTGCGCGCCGAGGCCGCCGAGACGGTCACGTCCGCGCAGCAGCACGCCGAGCGGATCCGTACGGAGGCCGAGCGCGTCAAGGCGGACGCGGCGGCGGAGGCGGAGAGCATCACGACGGCCGCGCGCGAGGAGGCCGAGCGCACCCTGGACGAGGCCCGCAAGGACGCCAACAAGCGGCGCACGGAGGCCGCGGAGCAGGTCGACAAGCTCATCACGGAGTCCGCGACCGAGGCCGACAAGCTGACCCGCGAGGCGCAGGAGGCGGCGCAGAAGACGACCGCCGACGCCGAGTCGCAGGCCGACACGATGGTCGGCGCGGCCCGCACGGAGGCCGAGCGCCTGGTCGCGGAGTCGACCGTCGAGGGCAACTCGATCGTGGAGAAGGCCCGTACGGACGCGGACGAGCTGCTCGTCGGCGCCCGCAGGGACGCGACGCAGATCAGGGAGCGCGCCGAGGAGCTGCGCGACCGGATCACGGCCGAGATCGAGGAACTGCACGAGCGCGCGCGCCGCGAGTCCGCCGAGGCCATGAAGAGCGCCGGCGAGCGCTGCGACGCCTTGGTCAAGGCCGCGGAGGAGCAGCTCTCCGAGGCACAGGCAAAGGCCAAGGAGCTGCTGAACGACGCGAATTCGGAGGCCGGCAGCGTCCGGATCGCGGCCGTGAAGAAGGCCGAAGGACTCCTCAAGGAAGCCGAGCAGAAGAAGGCCGAGCTGTCCCGCGAGGCGGACAAGATCAAGGCGGACGCCGAACAGGAGGCGACCGCCATGATCGAAAAGGGTCAGCGGGACCTCGACGTGCTGGTCAGGCGCCGTGAGGACATCAATGCCGAGATCTCCCGTGTCCAGGACGTGCTGGAGGCGTTGGAGAGTTTTGAGGCTCCGTCCGGCGGGGGAGGCAAGGACGGGGGCGTCAAGGCGGGGGCTGCGGCGGGGGCCACACGTTCGGGTGGCAAGGGCTCGGAGGGCTAGCCTTTCGGCCAACTACCGTGCTCGCCAAGGACCTTTGGCCCTGTTCTGGCAAGCACTCCGTCCTTACGCCACTCAAAAGGGGTGACATTCTAGAGCTGAAGGCTGATCAATCCGACATCTGCCCGATGACACGCCGCTACGCCCCCTAGGATTCCCCCTATCACCTCACCGGTCTCATTCGACAGGAACCCCATGAGCGACACTTCCCCCTACGGCTTCGAGCTTGTGCGGCGTGGGTACGACCGCGCTCAGGTGGACGAACGGATCTCCAAGCTCGTCTCCGACCGTGACAGTGCTCTTGCCCGTATCACTGCTCTGGAAAAGCGCATCGAGGAACTCCACCTCGAGACGCAGAACGCCCAGGCGCAGGTGAACGACGCGGAGCCGTCGTACGCCGGCCTCGGCGCGCGCGTCGAGAAGATCCTCCGCCTCGCCGAGGAGGAGGCCAAGGACCTGCGCGAAGAGGCCCGCAGGGCGGCCGAGCAGCACCGGGAGCTCGCCGAGTCCGCGGCCCAGCAGGTGCGCAACGACGCGGAGTCGTTCGCCGCCGAGCGCAAGTCGAAGGCCGAGGACGAGGGCGTTCGGATCGTCGAGAAGGCCAAGGGCGAGGCCACCGCGCTGCGCACCGAGGCGCAGAAGGACGCGCAGTCCAAGCGCGAGGAGGCGGACGCCCTCTTCGAGGAGACGCGTGCCAAGGCCGCTCAGGCCGCCGCCGACTTCGAGACGAACCTGGCCAAGCGCCGCGAGCAGTCGGAGCGCGACCTGGCCTCGCGTCAGGCCAAGGCCGAGAAGCGCCTCGCCGAGATCGAGCACCGCGCCGAGCAGCTCCGCCTGGAGGCCGAGAAGCTCCGCACGGACGCGGAGCGGCGTGCCCGCCAGACGGTGGAGACGGCCCAGCGCCAGGCCGAGGACATCGTCGCGGACGCGAACGCCAAGGCGGACCGCATCCGCAGCGAGTCCGAGCGCGAGCTGGCGGCCCTCACCAACCGCCGCGACTCGATCAACGCGCAGCTGACGAACGTCCGCGAGATGCTGGCCACGCTCACCGGCGCGGCGGTCGCTGCCGCGGGTGCCCCGGAGGCGGAGGAGCCCATCTCCCGCGGAGTGCCGGCGCAGCAGTCCCGTTAGTTCTTCGGCGCCGGCGGGGCAATCAAGCCCCTGCGGCGATTGAGCAGCGGGGTCCGGGGCGGAGCCCCGAGTCATGCACCCTTCGCCGGGGCTGAGGCCGCGGGGCTCTGCCCCGGACCCCGCGCCTCAATCGCCGGCGGGGCTTGATGGACGCCGACGAGGCTTGATATTGCCCCCGGTCACACTTAAGTGGCCGGGGGCTTTGTCACGTTCTAGCGTGGGCCGCATGATCGAGCTCTCGGGGCTGACCAAGCGCTACGGCGAGAAGACGGCCGTGGACGACCTCACCTTCTCCGTCCGGCCAGGAATCGTCACCGGCTTCCTCGGCCCGAACGGCGCGGGCAAGTCCACCACGATGCGGATGATGCTCGGCCTCGACAACCCGACCGCCGGCGACGTCCGGATCGACGGCAAGCACTACGCCCAGCTGAAGGACCCGCTGCGCTACATCGGCGCGCTGCTCGACGCGAAGGCGATGCACGGCGGCCGCAGCGCCTACAACCACCTCCTGTGCCTGGCGCAGTCCAATGGCATCCCCAGGAGCCGCGTCCACGAGGTGCTCGACACCGTCGGCCTCACGGCCGTGTCCCGCAAGAAGGCGAAGGGCTTCTCGCTCGGCATGGGCCAGCGCCTCGGCATCGCCGGCGCGCTGCTCGGCGACCCGCAGATCCTGATGTTCGACGAGCCGGTCAACGGGCTCGACCCCGAGGGCATCCACTGGATCCGCAACCTGATGAAATCCCTCGCGACCGCCGGCCGTACGGTCTTCGTCTCCTCCCACCTGATGAGCGAGATGGCGCTCACCGCCGACCACCTGGTGGTCATCGGACAGGGACGCCTGCTTGCCGACATGTCGATGCCGGACTTCATCCGGCAGAACTCGCGCTCCTACGTCCGGCTGCGCTCGCCCCAGCACGAGCGCCTGCTCGACGTGCTGCACCGGGCCGGCATCACTGTCGTGGAGTCCGGCGGCGCCCTCGAAGTGGACGGCCACCCTGCCGAGGAGCTCGGCGAGCTCGCCGCGCGGAACCAGCTCGTCCTGCACGAGCTGAGCCCGCAGCAGGCTTCCCTGGAAGAGGCGTTCATGCAACTGACGGCGGAGTCGGTGGAGTACCACGCGCACACGGACGCACCGGAACAGGGAAACCCACAAGGCCCGCAGGCCCCGCAAGACCCGCAGACTCCCCCCAACCCGCAGACCCCACAGAACCCGCAGCAGTCCGCCTGGGGTTCGAGCTGGGATCAAGCGAACCGAGAGAAGGGCGCCTGAGATGGCCGCGGCCCAGGTCCTCCGCTCCGAGTGGACCAAGATCAAATCGGTGAACTCGACGGCCCTCACGCTCGGTCTCGCGGTGATCGTCTCCGTCGGCCTCGGCATGCTGATCAGCGCGCTCACCAGCAACGAGTTCGACAAGATGTCGACCGGCGACAAGCTGACCTTCGACCCGACCTTCATCTCCTTCTCCGGCCTCACCCTCGGCCAGCTCGCGATGCTGGTCTTCGGGGTCCTGGTGGTCGCGAGCGAGTACAGCACGGGCATGATCCGCACCTCGCTCGCGGCGGTCCCGCAGCGCGGCACGTTCCTCTTCTCCAAGGTTCTGGTCGCCGCGCTGCTCGCCCTCGTCGTCGCGCTGGTCACCAGCTTCGCGTCGTTCTTCCTCGGCCAGCTGATGCTCGGCGACCACAGCACGGACCTGGGCGCCCCGAACGTGCTGCGCGCGGTGTTCGGCGCCGCCGTCTACATGACGCTGATGACGATGTTCTCCATGGGCGTCGCGGCGATGCTCCGCTCCCCCATGCTCTCGCTCGGCATCCTGATGCCGTTCTTCTTCCTGGTCTCACCGATCCTCGGCAGCGTCTCGGCCACGAAGAAGGTCGCCCAGTACTTCCCCGACCAGGCGGGCCTGAAGATCATGCAGGTGGTGGACCCGCCCAGCGACGACGCGCCGTACGGGCCGTGGGGCGGGCTCGCGATCCTACTGGTGTGGGTGGCGGTGGCACTGATCGTCGGATACGCGCTGCTGAAGAAGCGGGACGCGTAGGCACCACACGGACCAGTCCGACCCTTTACGCACTCTTGGCCGGAACCGTCAGCTCGCGTATACCCTCCTAACTCTTACGGGGGGCGTGTGCCCCGACGTCCTGAACTCTCAGAACCTTCCGATGGGTGCGGAGAATGATCGAGGCAGTCGGCCTGACGAAGCGCTACGGCGCGAAGACAGCCGTGTACAACCTTTCCTTCCAGGTACGGCCGGGGACCGTGACCGGATTCCTCGGGCCGAACGGTTCGGGCAAGTCCACGACGATGCGCATGATCCTCGGCCTCGACCAGCCGACCGCCGGCCATGTGACCATCGGCGGATATCCGTACAACAGGCTGCCGAACGCGCCGCGCCAGGTCGGCGCGCTGCTCGACGCGAAGGCCGTGCACGGCGGCAGGACCGCCCGGAGCCATCTGCTGAGCCTGGCCCAGCTCTCCGGCATCCCGGCCCGCCGGGTCGACGAGGTGCTCGGCGTCGTCGGGCTCCAGGACGTCGCGAAGCGGCGTTCCAAGGGGTTCTCGCTCGGCATGGGGCAGCGGCTCGGCATCGCCGCCGCGCTCCTCGGCGACCCGCAGGTGCTGCTCTTCGACGAGCCGGTCAACGGGCTGGACCCCGAGGGCATCCTCTGGGTCAGGAACCTGATGAAGCAGCTCGCCTCCGAGGGGCGCACGGTCTTCGTCTCCTCGCACCTGATGAGCGAGATGGCGCTCACGGCCGAGCACCTGATCGTGATCGGGCGCGGACAGCTGCTCGCCGACATGAGCGTGCGGGACTTCATCGCGCACAACTCGGCCGGCTTCGCGCGGGTGCGCACCCCCGACAGCGAGCCGCAGCAGCGCGAGAAGCTGACGGCCGCGCTGACCGAGGCGGGCGGCCAGGTGATGCCCGAGCAGGACGGCGGGCTCCGGGTCACGGGCCTGCCGCTGCCGCGCATCAGCGATCTGGCGCACGGCGCGGACGTACGGCTGTGGGAGCTGTCTCCGCACCAGGCCTCGCTGGAAGAGGCGTACATGCGGATGACGCAGGGCGCCGTCGACTTCCGCTCGACCGCCGACCAGCGCGCCGGCCTGCACGAGCCGCTGCCGCCCGGCGCGATGCCGCCCGCCCAGATGCCCGTGCCCGGCCAGGGCCAGCCCGGCTGGTACGCCCCGCCACCGCCCCAGGCACCGATGCAGCCCCCGGTCCAGCCGCCCGTCATTGACCAGAATCCGTACGCGGCCCCGATGCCCCCGACCGCCCCGCCGATGGACAAGGACGCCCGATGAGCACGCCGCCCCCGCCCCTCGCCGCACCCGGTGCCTCGTACGCCTCGCCCATCCCGATCCGCAAGGCGCACCTCGGCGACGCGCTCGCGTCGGAGTGGACGAAGATCCGTTCCGTGCGCTCCACGATGTGGACGCTGGGCGTGATGATCGTGCTGATGGTCGGACTCGGTCTGGCCTCGGCGGCCGTGGTCGCCGCCGACGACAACTCGTCGCCCAGCAGCGACCAGGTGCTCAGCCTCGGCTTCTTCGGCACACTGCTCGGCACCATCTGCGTGATGACCCTCGGCGTCCTCACCATCGCCTCCGAGTACGGCACCGGCATGATCCGTACGACGATGACGGCCTGCTCCAGCCGGAGCCGGGTGCTCGCCGCCAAGGCGATCGTCTTCTTCCTGCTCGTCACGGTGCTGACGACCGTGTTCGCCGCGCTCGTCGGCGCGCTCCAGGTGGGCATCGTGGGCGCGGGCTCCCCGGCGGGCGGCACGTGGGCGAAGTCGACGCTCGGCGTCGGCCTGTTCGTCGCGCTGCTGGGCCTGCTCGGCCTCGCCGTCGGCACCCTCGTACGGCACTCGGCGGGCGCGATCACCATCATGGTCGGCGTCGTGCTGCTGCCACTCGTCATGGCGATCTTCATGTTCGCGGAGTCGCTCAAGGACCTGCAGCAGGCGCTCCTTGAGTACTCGGTCCCCAGCCAGCTCGCCGTGCTCTACGACAACTCGGTGACCGCGGGCTCGGGCCCGACCGGCTGGCAGCCGCTGTGGATCATGGCGGGGATCACCGCGGTGGCGCTCGGCGGCGCGTTCCTCTCGCTCAACAACCGCGACGTATAGACGTATAAGGGCCTCAGGCCCGGCGGCCTCAGTACCTCGGCGCGTTCCTGGACCGCTGCACCTTCGTGGTGCGGCGGTCCTTCGCGTTCCAGCACGCCTTGTGCCAGTGCCGCCGGTCGTCCACTCCCCCGTACTCCGGCCAGGCCACGACATGGGCGACCCCGGAGGGGATCTGCTGGTCGCAGCCGGGGCAGCGGTACGTCTTTCCGGCCGCGCTCGCGCCCGCCACATGGCGCAGGCTCCACTGCTCGCCCTGCCAGCTCTCCGTGGACTGGAACCCGCCGTAGCGCCTCGCTTCGTCCCCGCCCCTGGTGGACTCGCTGTTGCTGAACGATCCGCCTGCCTTCGGGCGGTTGCGGCGCGGGGACACGTCTCACCTCGGGATGTGTGAACGGAGCGGGAGGTCGTATCAAGCCTACGCCGAAGGCCGGGAGGTACTCGCGGACCGTGCTGCGGGGGTCTCGTCAAGACTTGCCGGAAAATCCGCCAATCTTCTTGGGAGGCCGTGTCCTTGGCACTTGCCAACCGTTATTGCCTTCAGGGGGAGTGCCCGCGTCGGCGCCAAGAGAGGCAGGAGTGCGATGCGTGTAGGGACGTTTGTACTGGCGGCCCAGTTTCCGGGCCAGGGGCAGGGAGAGGCCCTGCACCGCGCGGTGCGGTCCGCGGAGGTCGCCGAAGAGGCGGGGCTCGACTCGGTGTGGCTCGCCGAGCACCACTTCGTGCCGTACGGGACCTGTCCCTCGGCCGTCACACTGGCCGCGCTGCTGCTCGGCCGCACGAACACACTCCGGGTCGGCACGGCGGTCAGCGTGCTGCCCACCGCGCACCCGGTCGCCCTCGGCGAGCAGGCGGCATTGCTGCACGTCACGTCCGGCGGCCGGTTCTCGCTCGGCGTCGGCAGGGGCGGGCCCTGGGTGGACCTGGAGGTCTTCGGGGCGGGCCTCGAGGCGTACGAGAAGGGGTTCCCGGAATCCCTCGACCTGCTCCTCAAGTGGCTCCGGGACGAGCGCGTCGGGGGCTCCGGGGAGCGCTTCGCCTTCCGCGAGGTCCCGGTCGTGCCGCGCCCGACCGAGGCGATCGGCGGGGCCGTCGGCGACGCGGGCCAGGAAGGGCCGGAAGTGATCGTCGCCTGTACGTCGCCGAAGAGCGTGCGGCTCGCCGCCGAGCGGGGTCTGCCGATGCTGCTCGGCATGCACATCGGGGACGAGGAGAAGGCCGAGATGGTCGGCCTGTGGCGGCGCCGCGCGCGCGAGTCCGGCCGCTCGGTCGAGGAGGTCTACGCGGCGGCGCACGTGTCCGGCGGTGTCGCCCAGATCGGTGACACCGAGTCGGAGGCCGCGGAGACACTCCTGAAGGCGATGCCCGGCTGGCTGAAGCAGGGGCTCGACGCCCATGTGACGGTCGACGGCAGGGCGCGGGCGATGCGCGACCCGTACGCGTACACGGAGCTGCTCTGTTCCCTGCACCCGGTGGGCACGCCGCAGTTGTGCGCGGACCGCCTCGCGGCCACCTCGGAGCGGACGGGGATCACCCGGTTCGCGCTGCTCGTCGAGGGTTCGGGGGATCTCACGGCGACGGAGGAGAACGTCCGGCGCCTGGGGGCCGAGGTCTTGCCACAACTCGACTGACGCCGTGGGGACTTCACCCCGGCACCCGCCGGCCCGTACAGATGCACCTCCCGCGTACGGGCCGACAGGCAAAGGCTGTTCCGCCCTCAGCCCTCAGCAGTCACGCAGTTCCGGTGACTGGTTGAGGAGCTGGTTGCGAGCCGAGGTGAAGCGGGCGAGCGTCTCGTCCACCGCCGGGTCCTGCGGGAACACCGCGACCCGGTGGCAGTTCTGGAACGCGAGGCGGACACCGAAGTGCCGCTGCAGCGCCCCACGTATGGCGTCACTCGCGAGCGCACGCAGAAGCTGTCCGCGCGCCTGCTCGTCCGGGGGCGGCGTCTGGTTGTCGGCGAACGCTCCGCCGTCGACCTTCAGCTGAGCCACCAGGGAGCTGATCATCTCCCATGCGTAAGGCAGGGAGGTCCGGACGCAGTCGACGAAGTCCTTCTCGTCAACCTCGCCTCGCTCGGCCTGTTCCAACAGTGCCGGTGAGACGTCGAGCGACATGGGTTCTCCTCTCGCACCCCCGGGGAGCGGGGGTTGACGGACAGGGCAGAAGCCTCGGCACGCACGGCCCGTGGAACACGCAGCGTGCACGCGCCGCGACCTCCTGTCTTCTACGGTAGGCAACGTGTCCGAACGGCAACAGGGCGTAGGAGTATTCGTTCGTACACAACCGGCCAATGGTGAACGCGTGCTTACCGTGCTTACTAGGGCGAAGTGCGTGGAGCCGTGGGGTTCGAGTAGCGTTGCCGACCATGCGTCTCGTCATCGCCCGTTGCTCCGTGGATTACGCGGGCCGGCTCACCGCCCACCTCCCGTCGGCACCCCGCCTCATCCTCGTGAAGGCGGACGGCAGTGTCTCGATCCATGCGGACGACCGCGCCTACAAGCCCCTCAACTGGATGTCGCCGCCGTGCACCCTGAAGGAGGGCACCGGGGACGACGAGGGCAAGTGGACCGTCGTCAACAAGGCGGGTGAGAAGCTCATCATCACGATGGAGGAGATCCTCCACGACTCCTCGCACGAGCTCGGTGTGGACCCCGGCCTCATCAAGGACGGCGTCGAGGCCCACCTCCAGGAGCTGCTCGCCGACCGCATCGACACGCTCGGCGACGGCTACACGCTCATTCGCCGCGAGTACATGACGGCGATCGGCCCGGTCGACATCCTGTGCCGGGACGCCGACGGACAGACCGTGGCCGTCGAGATCAAGCGCCGTGGCGAGATCGACGGTGTCGAGCAACTCACGCGCTACCTGGAGCTGTTGAACCGGGATCCGCACCTTGCCCCAGTGCGGGGTGTCTTCGCGGCGCAGGAGATCAAGCCGCAGGCGCGGGTGCTTGCGACGGACCGGGGGATCGGTTGCGCCGTGCTGGACTATGACGCGCTGCGAGGCATCGAGGACGACAAGCTGCGCCTCTTCTGAGCGTCGCGCGGGTCCGGGGTTGACGTCTCGGGGCTCTGCCCCGGTCCCCGCGCCTCAATCGCCGCCGGGGCTCAGATGGTCGGAGTGCCCGGCGTTGTCGTGATGGGGCCGCTCGCCGTGGTCGGGGTCGTTGGCCCGGTCGTCGGCGGTGTCGTCGGAGGAGTTGTCGGTGGCGTCGTCGGCGGGGTGGTCGGCGGCTTCGTCGGGGGTGAAGTGGGCGGCTTCGTCGGGGTCTTGGTCGGCGGCTTGGTCGGGGACTTCGTGGGCGACTTGCTCGGCGACTTCGTCGGGTCGTCCGGGGTCTTCGAGCCGCTCGGCGAGCCGGAGGGCCCGTCGCTCGCCCCGCTCGACGGGGTCGGGTCGTCCGCCGTCCCGAGGACGCCGTCCTTGCCCGGGTCGGTCGGCGCCGCGCTCGTCGTGCCGTCGTCACCGCCGCCGCCCGCCTTGTCGGCGCCCAGGTCCCCGCCGTTCTCCCCCGCCGTCGCCGACGGTTTCGTGTCGACCCTGTCCGACGGCGGGTCGTCGTTGCCCGACGTGGCGCCGAGCGTGACGACCGTGCCGAGCACCGCCGCGAGCAGCGCGCCCGCGCCCGCCGCCACCATGTTGCGCCGGGCTCCGCCGACCACCGATTTGCGCGAGGGCGCCTTGGCGCCGACGACGGTCGGGGCGGGCGCCACGGGCGGTGCGGGCGGTGTGGGCAGGGCGGCCTGACGGGTCAGCAGCGTGTCGGGCTCGCTCGGCGCCTCGGACCGTGCGTACGCGGGGACTCCGCCGGGCGGCGAGGCCGACTCCTCGGACATCGCGTCCGGGACCTCCTCCCCCGCCGCCGTACGCCCACCGGTCAGCGCGCCGCCCGAGCGGTCGGCGACCAGGGCGAGGGCCCGGCGCCCGGCGATCGTGCCGTGCTTGTCGGCGACGGCGCCGCGCAGCGCGATGGATGCCTCCAGCTCGACGCGCGCCCGGTCGAGCTGCCCGCCGAGGAGCGCGAGGATGCCCAACTCGTGGTGGAAGTACGCCTCTTCAGCGACCTGTCCCGTGGCGCGCGCGGCTTCGAGGCCGGACCTGAGGGCGCGCTCCCACGCGCTCCAGGCGAGCCCGGCGGCGAACGCGGGCGCGGCCGCGCGGGCCAGCTCCACGGACGCCTCCGGGTCCGTCGTCGCCGCGAGGGCCGCGAGCACCGCGTCGGACTCGGCGGCCGCCCGCTCGGGCGCCACGGACGGGTGCGCGGCCCACCAGGCGTAGTGCTGGGCGGCGGTGCGCCCGCGTGCGGCGGAGTCGGCCGCGTAGCCCGCGGCCTCCAGCTGCTGCCGTACGCCGGCCGCGAGGCGGTAGCGGCCGCCGACCGGGGTGACGAGGGCGCCGGCGACGAGTTCGGCGAGGGCCGCGTCGGCGTGCGTGTCACCGACGATGGCCGGCAGATGCGCCTGGTGCGGGATCTCGCCGCCGAGCGCGACCGCGAACTCCAGCGTGGCGCGCGCGGACGCGCCGAGCCGGGACGCGAGCAGCGCGGCGGGCGCCGCGGCCTCGGCGAGCCCGGGCAGCGGCACGTCGTGCCCGTCGGCGTCGAAGGGCGCGTCGACCGGTGCCGCGTCGGGGCCCTCGTAGTACCCGAACGCGTCGAACGCCTCGGGGTCGGTGCGGAGTTGGTCGCGCTGCCGGAGCAGGGCGCCCGCCTGGACGAACCGGAGCGGCAGGCCCTCGGACTCGAACCAGAGGTCGGCGGCCCACTGCGCCTCCTCGTCGGTGAGCACCCGGCCGACGGCCCGCTCCAGGAGCTCCTGTCCGCCGCCGCGGCCGAGCCCGGCGAGGAAGACCTCCTCGACGTGCGAGTCGGCGGACGGCGCCGGCACGTCGGGCGTCGCGGACAGCAGGAAGGCGCACTCGGGCGTCGCTTCGAGGAGTTCGTCGAGCGCGGCGCCGCCGAACTCGAGGTCGTCGAGGACGACGACGGCGCCGATCTCGTGGACGAGTTCGAGCAGCAGCGCGCGGTCGGGGCGGTGCAGCGGCGCCTTGTGGACCGCGCCGAACAGCTCGTACAGCAGGTCCTCGACGGAGCGCCGGTGGCCGCAGAGGCGGACGACGCCGTCGGGCGCGATGTCGGCGCAGTCCTCGGTGATCTGGTCGAGCAGCGCCGTGCGCCCGGATCCGCGGGGCCCTGTGAGCCGTACGGAGCGGCCGCGCGCCAGGAGCCGCACCAGGCGCTCCCGCTCCTCCTGCCGCTCCAGGAGCGGCAGTTGGGGCTGGGCGGGGCCGGGCGGCAGCGGTGGCCGGGCGGCGCGGGCGAGCGCCGCACGCTCCGTGGCGTCGTACTTGGCGGGCCGGTCCGGGCGCTCACCGGGCGGGCAGGGTTCGATCTCGCTGCCGTCGACGGGATTGACGGTCAGCAGGTGGTCGCCCGAGGCGAGTCGCACGGTGCGGGCGAGCGCGGGTGACGCCTGGGCGTAGTCGGGCGACGGGTCGCGGGGCGGGCGCGGGCGCGCCCCGCCGGTCCCCGTCCCGTCGTGCCGTTCCTGGCTGAAATCTTCCGGTCCCCGGTTCGTCGGGTCCATCGTCAAAGCCCCCCATAAGCGTGGTGTGCCGCTTGCCCCTCCCGGCCTGTGCGCACCGCGCTGTCGCTTCGCTCAGTATCTACGACGCCAGGAGGTACCGCGTCGCCCGAGACGTCACAGTCTCGTGAGGATTGGCGGCGATTCCCACCGGAATGACTGGTTCACGCCTTCCGGGGGCATGGCTTCCGGTTCGGCCGCGCAACTCCCGGCCGCGCGCGGCCTTCCGCCTCAGACGCGCGGCAGGGACTCGACGCCGATGCCGCCTTCGATGGCCAGGATCCGGTGCAGTCTGGTGGCGACGAGCAGGCGCTGCATCTGGGGCGGCACGCGGCGCAGCACGAGCCGGCGTCCGCAGCGGCCCGCGCGGCGGTGGGCGCCCATGATGACACCGAGCCCCGTCGCGTCCCAGGAGTCGAGTTCGGACAGGTCGAGCACCAGGTCGCCGATTCCGTCGTCGACGGCGGTGTGCAGGACCGAACGGGCGTCCGCCGCGCTGCGGACGTCGAGGCGGCCCCCGACGACCAGCTCGACGTGGTCGCCCCTGATGTACATATGCGCTCCCCGTGGGAAATACAGAAGTGCTCGGCGTGGTCGGAGTACGCGACTGCTTCTGAGCCGGTACTCAGCTGTTCATGTGATCCAGGTGATCTGGGTGATCTGGGTGATCCGGGTGATCTGGGTATGTCACTGCAACTGACGGGCCGCGGGGGCCGAAAGTTGCCGTCTGTAAGCGAACCGATACCGAATTCACCCCGAGGGGTGACATGGCATCAGCTGTGCGATCAAGCGTGCTTGTAGAAGCCCTGCCCGCTCTTGCGGCCGATGTCACCGGCGTCCACCATCCGGCGCATCAGCTCCGGCGGCGCGAACTTCTCGTCCTGCGACTCGGTGTAGATGTTCTCGGTCGCGTGCAGCAGGATGTCGACGCCCGTCAGGTCCGCGGTGGCGAGCGGCCCCATCGCGTGCCCGAAGCCCAGCTTGCAGGCGACGTCGATGTCCTCGGCGGTGGCGACCCCCGACTCGTACAGCTTCGCGGCCTCGACGACGAGGGCGGAGATGAGACGGGTCGTCACGAAGCCGGCGACGTCCCGGTTCACCACGATGCAGGTCTTGCCGACGGACTCGGCGAACTCCCGCGCGGTGGCGAGTGTTTCGTCGCTCGTCTTGTAGCCGCGCACCAGCTCGCACAGCCGCATCATCGGCACGGGCGAGAAGAAGTGCGCGCCGACGACGCGCTCCGGGTGCGCGGTCGCCGCCGCGATCTTGGTGATCGGGATGGCCGAGGTGTTCGAGGCGAGCACGGTGTCGTCCCGCACGATCTTGTCGAGCGCGCGGAAGATCTCGTGCTTCACCTCGAGCTTCTCGAAGACGGCCTCGACGACGACGTCCGCGTCGGCCGCCGCGTCCAGGTCGGTGGTCGCGGTGATGCGGCCGAGCGCCGCCTCGGCGGCCTCGGCGTCCATCTTCCCCTTGCCCACGAACTTGTCGTACGAGGCCTTGATGCCGTCGGTGCCGCGCGTGAGCGCTTCGTCGGTGACGTCGCGCAACACGACGTCCCAGCCCGCCTGGGCGGAGACCTGAGCGATGCCCGACCCCATGAGGCCGGCTCCGATGACGGCGAGCTTCCCTGCCACGTACGTCCCCTAACCGCGTGTCCCGCGCGACCGCTTAACCGCTGTTTACGTTGTTCTCCGGCGGACACTAGCGCCCGTGAGCGGCCGTGTGACCGCTAAGAGATGCGCGTCACGTCTCGAATGACGGACATCACACTGGTCCGGCGCAGTGATCGATCATTCATGGTCATCAGGCGTCACGGACGGCGTAGTTGAGCACCTTCTCGCTCAGAAGTTCCTCCATCTCGTCGAGCACGTCGAGCATCTGACGGGAGACCTCGGCGGGGCTGCCGCCCTCGACCATCCGGCGCCCGATGCCCGCCATCACCGTCTGGTGGACCCAGCCGATCTGACCCGCGATCAGGTCCGGCAGCGGGTCGTCCCCCGCGGCGCCGGTCTCCTCGCGCAGCGTCTCCACGAGGTTGTCGTGGACCTCCTGCTGGATGGCCCACAGCCGGGAGCGCAGGGCGGGTGCGGCGTGCACGACGCGCATGAACTCGCTGTAGCCGTCCATGAGTCCGACGCGCGGCGAGACCGACTCGATCTCCTCACGCAGTTCGCGCAGCACGGCGGCGGCCGCGGACTCCCCCGCGTCTCGGGCGCGCACCCATCTCGACATGCGGTCGACGACGCCCTTGGACCGGTCGAGGAACAGGTCCTCCTTCGCCGGGAAGTAGTTGTAGACGGTGTTCACGGAGACGTTCGCCGCGTCCGCGATCTCCGCGACGGTCACCGCGTCGAAGCCGCGCTCCAGGAACAGCCCGGTCGCCACGTCCGAGATGTACTGCCTGGTCTGCCGCTTCTTCCGCTCCCTGAGCCCTTCTGCCATGCGCCGATTCTACGGGTTTGCTGGCCTCGCTGAAATTTTGGGGACGTTGCAAAATTTCAGCGACTCTGTTTTTCTGGCTCGTATGGCAGTCATCAGCGCGTCCGGGCTCGCCCGGACCTTCACCACCAAGAACGGCCCCGTCGAGGCGGTCCGCTCCATCGACCTGCGCGTCGAGCCGGGCGAGATCCTCGGCTTCCTCGGCCCGAACGGCGCGGGCAAGACCACGACTCTGCGGATGCTCGCCACGTTGCTCGCGCCCACCGGCGGCGCGGCCACCGTCGCGGGACACGACCTGGCGAGCGACCCCGCGGGGGTGCGACGCTCGGTCGGCTACGTCGCCCAGTCCGGCGGCGTCGACCCGAACGTCTCCGTGCGCGAGGAACTGGTCACGCAGGGCCGCCTCTACCGCCTCCCGAAGCCCCGGGCCGCCGCGCGCGCCGAGGAGTTGGCGGCGGATCTCGGCCTCACGGGCCTCATGGAGCGCAGAACCGCCGCGCTCTCCGGCGGGCAGCGGCGCCGCCTCGACATCGCGATGGGGCTCGTTCACCACCCCAAGGTGCTCTTCCTCGACGAGCCGACGACAGGGCTCGACCCCGGCAGCCGCGCCGACCTGTGGGACCTGGTCCGCAGGCTGCGCGCGGAGCACGGCACGACCGTCTTCCTGACCACGCACTACCTCGACGAGGCGGACGCGCTCGCGGACCGGATCGTCGTCGTGGACAAGGGAGTCGTGGCCGCCGAGGGCACGCCCAGCGCACTCAAGCTGGCGCACGGCGGGTCGATCGACGCGACGCTCCAGGACACCTTCCTGGCGATCACCGGGCGCGGTCCCGCACCCGTGGACACGACCCCGGTGGCGGTGTGAGCACGATGAGAACCTTGGCTTCCGACACCGCGATCATCTTCGGGCGCTACGCCCGCCAGACCCTCTCCTCCCGGTTCCAGATGCTCTTCGGCATCCTCATGCCGCTGCTGTACCTGCTGTTCTTCGGTCCGCTGCTGACCGGCCTCCCGCTGGGTTCCAGCGGCAGCTCCTGGCAGGTGCTCGTGCCCGGCCTGCTGCTTCAACTCAGCCTGTTCGGCGCCGCGTTCTGCGGTTTCGGCATCATCCTCGAGAAGAACACCGGAGTGGTCCAGCGCATGCAGGTCACGCCCGTCAGCCGGCTCGCGCTGCTGCTCGGCCGCGTGCTGCGCGACACCGCGCTGTTCGCCTTCCAGGCCGTACTGCTCGTGCTCACCGCGCTCGCGATGGGCCTGCGGGCACCGCTCGCGGGCATCCTGATCGGCTTCGCCTTCGTGGCGCTCCTGACGGTGTCGCTGGCGTCCCTGTCGTACGCGCTCGCCTTCAAGGCCCGTACGCCGCAGGAGTTCGGGCCCGTCATCAACGCCGTCACCATGCCGTCGATGCTGCTCTCGGGCCTGATGCTGCCGATGGCCCTCGCACCCGGCTGGCTGGACGCGCTCTCGCACGTGATGCCGCTGCGCTACCTCGTGGACGCGATGCGGGACGCGTACGTCGGCCACTACGCGACGGCGAACATGCTGTACGGGGTGCTGGTCGCGCTCGCCTTCGCGGCGCTCGCCGTGACGGTCGGCACACGCGGCTTCCGGCGGGCCAGACAATAGGGGCAGCCCGCAGGGCTTCGTTCAAGGGCGGCGGTGGGTGACGGGCGGGACTAATTAGGGTGGTCGCATGGTCAATCTGACGCGCATCTACACCCGTACCGGAGACAAGGGCAGCACCGCCCTCGGCGACATGAGCCGCACCGCCAAGACCGATCCGCGGATCTCGGCGTACGCGGACGCCAACGAGGCCAACGCCGTCATCGGCACGGCGATCGCCCTCGGCGGCCTCGAGGAGGAGGTGGTGAAGGTGCTGGTGCGCGTGCAGAACGACCTGTTCGACGTCGGCGCGGACCTCTCCACCCCCGTCGTCGAGAACCCCGAGTTCCCGCCGCTGCGTGTCGAGCAGTTCTACGTCGACAAGCTGGAGGCGGACTGCGACCACTTCAACGAGCAGTTGGAGAAGCTCCGCTCCTTCATCCTGCCGGGCGGCACCGCCGGCGCGGCCCTCCTGCACCAGGCCTGCACCGTCGCGCGGCGCGCGGAGCGGTCGACGTGGGCGGCGATGGAGGTCCACGGCGAGACGATGAACCCGCTCACCGCGACCTACCTGAACCGCCTCTCCGACCTCCTGTTCATCTTGGCCCGCATCGCGAACAAGGAGGTCGGGGACGTGCTGTGGGTGCCGGGCGGCGAGCGTTAGGGCCTATCCCTTGTTCGTCGTCACGGCCGGGGCCCTCTTCGGGAACACCGTGTAGCTCAGCGCGATGATCACGTTGATCGCGATCAGGAAGAGCATGCGCTGCTGCCACTGCGTGAGCGAATCGGTGGCCCCGTCGGGACCCACGTACCAGATCGCCGCCTGCAACAGGCCCATCGCGATGACGGCGGCGAGGATCCAGCGCGCGGCCAGCTTCCACTCGTGGATCGCGCGCGCCACCCCGTACTTGGGCGTCGACGGGGGCGGGCCGCCCGCGAAGCGGTGGGCGACGCGGACGTCGACCCACTTGACCGTGTAGTGGCCGAGGGCGACGGAGTAGCCGATGTAGACGGCGGCGAGGCCGTGCTTCCAGTCCGGCTCGGCGCCGTTCTTCAGGTCGATGGCCGTGACGACGAGCAGCAGCACTTCGAGGAGCGGCTCGCACAGCAGCACGGCGACGCTCGCGCGCGGCATCTTCGCCCAGTAGCGCAGGACGAGGCCTGCGGCGAGGAGCACCCAGAAGGCGACCTCGCAGATGACGATCAGCGTGACGATCACGGTGGACTCCTCTCGTTCCCCACTTCCAGGCTCCCTGCCGGGGGCCGCGTGATCGTCGTCGTACATGACGAAGTGGGACTGCATCCTTCGATGTAGTGCCGCCGCTCCCCCGCTCGTCCCGCGGCACCATGGCAGGATCGCTGCGGCCGTGTTGGATGGGGGTATGCAGGCCACCGCCCTTCCCCGTCCGCACCGGGACGACGTGCGCATCGCCGTCGGCGGGCTGCTCGGCGGGCTCGTGCTGTGGGGCGTCGGGCTCGGCATGAACACGGGACGGGTCTTCTACGGTTCCTGGGTGCTCGTGCCGCTCGTCGCGATGGCGGGTCTCGAACTGCTGCGCCGCACCAACCCGCGCTTCGCTGTCGTCACCGGCACGCTCGTCCTGATCGCCGACCAGTTCACGCAGGGCAGCCTGGCCACGGTGCTCATGTACACGGACCTGATGTACGCGGCCGCGCTGTACGGGACCCCGGCCGCGGCCCGCCGCCTCCCGGTCGTCACCGGCCTGGTGACCGTCGCCGTCACCCTCGGGTTCTTCGCCTGGCTGCGGCAGCCGGAGGCGATCCTGATCGGTGTCGCGACCGGACTCGTCGCGT
Source organism: Streptomyces fractus (assembly GCF_049844455.1). Taxonomy (NCBI): domain Bacteria; kingdom Bacillati; phylum Actinomycetota; class Actinomycetes; order Kitasatosporales; family Streptomycetaceae; genus Streptomyces; species Streptomyces fractus. The sequence goes on from NZ_JBMYHI010000002.1 coordinate 3,363,578, forward strand.
TCGGTCCCGCCGCCACCGGCCTGCTGGTGCGCGGCCACCGCGAGGCCGCGCAGGCCGAGCGGCTGCGGGCCGAGCAGACCGCGCTGCTCGCCGAGCTCGACCGGGCGCAGGCGGTGACCGCTGAGCGCGCCCGGATGGCCCGCGAGCTGCACGACATGGTGGCGAACCACCTGTCGGCGATCGCGATCCACTCCACGGCCGCGCTCTCCCTCGACGATCCGGACACCACGCGTACGGCGCTGACGACGATCCGCGAGAACAGCGTCGACGGCCTCGCCGAGATGCGCCGCCTCATCGGCATCCTGCGGGACGCGGGCGAGGACTCCGAGCCGTTCGCCGCGCCCACCCTGGCGGGCCTCGGCGCCCTCGTCGAGCAGTCCCGCACGAACGGTCTCGACGTCCGGCTGGCCGTGTCCGGCGCCGTCACCGGCCTGCCCGCGCCGGTCGAGCTCGCCGCCTACCGCATCGTCCAGGAATCCCTCACGAACGCGCTCAAGCACGCGGCGCAGGGCCCGGTCACGGTGGCCGTCGACCGCTCCGCCGATCGCGTCGAGGTGCGGGTCGACAGTCCGTACGGTGACCGGGACGGGCCGCGCGCGCCGGGCTCCGGTGCCGGGCTCGTCGGGATGCGGGAGCGGGCGGCGCTGCTCGGCGGCACGTTCGAGGCGGGGCCCGACACCGCGGGCGGAAAGGTCTGGCGGGTGTGCGCCCGCCTCCCCCTGGAAGGAGTCACCGAGTGATCCGCGTACTCGTCGCCGAGGACCAGTCCGCCGTACGGGCCGGGCTCGTGCTCATTCTGAACAGCGCGCCCGACATCGAGGTCGTCGGCGAGGCCGAGGACGGCGAGCGGGCGGTGGAACTGGCCCGCGAGCTGCGGGCCGATCTGGTCCTGATGGACGTACAGATGCCGCGGCTCGACGGGGTTTCGGCCACGCGCGCGGTGGTCGCCGAGGGGCTCGCCGACGTGCTCGTGCTGACCACCTTCGACCTCGACGCGTATGTCTTCGGGGCGCTGCGCGCGGGGGCGTCCGGGTTCCTGCTCAAGAACGCGGACGCGAAGGACCTGATCGAGGGCGTACGGACGGTGGCGCGCGGCGAGGGGCTGATCGCGGCAGCCGTCACGCGCCGGCTCATCGCCGAGTTCGCGCACCCCACCGGAGGTGAACAGGCGGCGCCTCCCGCGGAGTTGGAGACCCTGACGCGCCGCGAGCGCGAGGTCCTGGACCGCCTGGGCCAGGGCCTGTCCAACGCGGAGATCGCGGACCGCCTCGATATGGCCGAGGCCACGGTGAAAACCCATGTCAGCCGCCTGCTGGCCAAGTTGAACCTCCGCAGCAGGGTCCAGGCGGCCGTACTGGCCCAGGAAATTGGCCGAAAGCCGTGATTGGTTTAGACCTTGACCGCTGGTCCAGACCTTTCTATTCTCGCCGCACTGCGGTGAGCACACCCCCCACTCCGGTGCTCATGGGCGTCGCAGGGTTCCACCCCCATCACGGACCCCGGACCTCCCGAGGAGCACCCGATGCATCCGATGCACCCGACCGACCCGCCCAGAAAGAGACTTCGGCACAGAGGGACCGCGGCACTCGCGACCCTCGTCCTCCCGGCCGCCGCCCTCGTCGGCCTCGCCACCCCCTCCCACGCCGCCGCAGACGCCTCCACCGTCACCGCCACGTATGCCAAGACCCAGGACTGGGGCAGCGGCTTCGAGGGCAAGTGGACCATCAAGAACTCCGGTACCAGCGCGGTCAGTTCATGGGCCGTCGAGTGGGACTTCCCGTCCGGTACGAAGGTGACCTCGGCCTGGGACGCGACCGTCACCAACTCCGCCGACCACTGGACCGGCAAGAACCTCTCCTGGAACGGGTCCCTCGCCCCCGGAGCCTCGGTCTCCTTCGGCTTCAACGGCACCGGCTCCGGCGCCCCCACGGGCTGCAAGCTCAACGGCGCCTCCTGCGACGGCGGCGACGTACCCGGCGACGCGGCACCCTCCGCTCCCGGCACGCCGACCGCATCGGGCGTCACCGACACCTCCGCCAAGCTGTCCTGGGGAGCCGCCACCGACGACAAGGGCGTCAAGAACTACGACGTGCTGCGCGACGGCGCCAAGGTCGCGACGGTGACCGGCACCTCGTACACCGACACGGGGCTGAGCGCCGGCACCGACTACTCGTACACGATGCGGGCCCGCGACACCGCCGACCAGACGGGCCCGGTGTCCGGCTCCGTCAAGGTGCACACGACGGGCGGCGGCACGGACCCCGGCCCTGGCACCGGCGGCAAGGTGAACCTGGGCTACTTCACCGACTGGGGCGTCTACGGCCGCCAGTACTACCCGAAGAACCTGGAGACCTCCGGCTCGGCCGCCAAGGTCACGCACATCAACTACGCCTTCGGCAACGTCCAGGGCGGCAAGTGCACCATGGGCGATTCCTACGCCGACACCGACATGGCGTACACGGCCGCCAACTCCGTCTCCGGGCAGGCCGACACCTGGGACCAGCCGCTGCGGGGCGCCATCAACCAGCTGCGCCAGCTGAAGGCCAAGCACCCGAACCTCAAGATCCTCTGGTCCTTCGGCGGCTGGACCTGGTCCGGCGGCTTCGGTGAGGCCGCGAAGGATCCGGCCGCGTTCGCCGACTCCTGCTACAAGCTGGTCGAGGACCCGCGCTGGGCCGATGTCTTCGACGGCATCGACATCGACTGGGAGTACCCGAACGCGTGCGGTCTGAGCTGCGACACGAGCGGCCAGGACGCGCTCAAGAAGCTGTCCACGGCGCTGCGTTCGAAGTTCGGCTCGCAGAACCTGGTGACGGCGGCGATCACGGCCGACGCCTCCTCCGGCGGCAAGATCGAGAAGAACGACTACGCGGGCGCCGCCCAGTCCCTCGACTGGTACAACGTCATGACGTACGACTTCTTCGGCGCCTGGGACGCGAAGGGCCCGACGGCCCCGCACTCGCCGCTCACCTCGTACTCCGGCATCCCGCAGCAGGGCTTCAACTCCGCCGAGGCGATCGCCAAGCTGAAGGCGCAGGGCGTCCCGGCGAGCAAGCTGTTGCTGGGCATCGGCTTCTACGGGCGCGGCTGGACCGGCGTCACGCAGAAGGAGCCGGGCGGCACGGCCACGGGTCCCGCGGCCGGCACGTACGAGCAGGGCATCGAGGACTACAAGGTCCTCAAGACCAAGTGCCCGTCGAACGGCACGGTCGCCGGTACGGCGTACGCGTACTGCGGCTCGGACTGGTGGTCCTACGACACCCCGGCGACGATCGGCTCGAAGATGACCTGGGCCAAGTCGCAGGGCCTGGGCGGCGCGTTCTTCTGGGAGTTCTCGGGAGACACCGCGAACGGTGAACTGGTCACAGCCATCAACTCCGGCCTGAAGTAGCGGGCCCCAAAGCCGAAGCCGGGCCCACGGGAACGCCCCCCGTGCGCCCGGCTTCTTCCGTTTTCAAGCCCCTGCGGCGATTGAGCAGCGGGGTCCGGGGCGGAGCCCCGAGGCGTTACGCCACGTTGACCCGCTGGCCCGGAGGCGCCGCCTCGAGCCACGCCAGGAAACCGGTCAACGCGTCCTCGGACATGGCGAGTTCGAGACGCGTACCGCGATGCGTACAGGCCAGGATCATCGCGTCGGAGAGGAGCGCAAGTTCCTCCTCGCCCTCCGGGGACCGCCGCCCGGTGACCTCGATGGCCGCCCGCTCCAGGATCCGCTTCGGGCGGGGCGCGTACGAGAAGACGCGGAACCACTCGACCCGGTCGCCGTTGTAGCGGGCGATGCCGTAGCCCCACCCTTTGCCGGAGGCGTCGGCCTCGTCGGGCGCCGGCGCGTCCCAGCGCAACGAACAGTCGAACGTGCCACCGGAACGCTGGATGAGCCGCCGCCGCACCCCGAAGGCGACAAGCCCCACCACCACGAGCACGACGACCGCGACCACGCACAGCACGAGAACGAGGACCATCCGCACCGACCTCCTCGCTTCTCGACCGATCAGGCACCGGATGCCTGATAACGGAACTGCAAAAACAGCAACTACCGGTAGATCGCCTCAGCCGCGACCCGGTCCGGAGATTATCTCCGGCCTGGACCGCGGCTGAGGTACATCATGTGGCTCGCTGGATTCAGCGCGCCGCCACCGTACGGAGTCGTACGTCGGCGCGACGCTCCGCGGACGCGTCGGCGTCCGACTTCGCGCGCTCCAGCGCCCGCTCCGCCCGCTGGGCGTCGATCTCGTCCGAAAGCTCGGCGATCTCGGCCAGCAGGGACAGCTTGTTGTCGGCGAACGAGATGAAACCGCCGTGGACAGCCGCCACGATCGTCCCCCCGTCCGTCGTACGGATCGTCACGGGTCCCGACTCCAGCACACCGAGCAGCGGCTGGTGACCGGGCATGACGCCGATGTCGCCGGACGTGGTACGCGCGACGACCAGGGTGGCCTCGCCGGACCAGACACTGCGGTCCGCGGCGACGAGCTCGACGTGCAGCTCAGCAGCCAAGGTGGGCTCCTCGGGTCACCACCCGGCGGCATCCGCTGCCGGGTGTCGGTTCAAAGTCTAGTGGGCGTGACGGGAGGGCCGGGACATACCCCCGACCCTCCCTGCGAGCACGGGGCTCAGGAGACGCCGAGCTCCTTGGCGTTGGCCTTGAGGTCCTCAATGCCACCGCACAGGAAGAACGCCTGCTCCGGGAAGTGGTCGTAATCGCCGTCGATGATCGCGTTGAAGGCCGTGATCGTCTCGTCCAGCGGCACGTCCGACCCGTCGACGCCGGTGAACTGCTTGGCGACGTGGGTGTTCTGCGACAGGAAGCGCTCCACGCGACGGGCGCGGTGGACAGTGAGCTTGTCCTCCTCGCCGAGCTCGTCGATACCGAGGATCGCGATGATGTCCTGAAGGTCCTTGTACTTCTGGAGGACCGTCTTGACACGCATGGCCGTGTTGTAGTGGTCCGCCGCGATGTAGCGGGGGTCCAGGATGCGGGACGTGGAGTCCAGCGGGTCCACGGCCGGGTAGATGCCCTTCTCGGAGATCGGACGGGAAAGCACCGTCGTCGCGTCGAGGTGGGCGAACGTGGTCGCCGGGGCCGGGTCGGTCAGGTCGTCCGCGGGCACGTAAATGGCCTGCATGGACGTGATCGAGTGACCACGCGTCGAGGTGATGCGCTCCTGGAGGAGGCCCATCTCGTCGGCGAGGTTCGGCTGGTAACCCACGGCCGAGGGCATGCGACCAAGGAGGGTCGAGACCTCGGAACCGGCCTGCGTGAAGCGGAAGATGTTGTCGATGAAGAACAGCACGTCCTGCTTCTGCACATCGCGGAAGTACTCCGCCATGGTCAGACCCGCGAGGGCCACGCGCAGACGGGTGCCCGGCGGCTCGTCCATCTGACCGAAGACAAGCGCGGTCTTGTCGATGACGCCGGACTCGGCCATCTCCTCGATGAGGTCGTTGCCCTCACGGGTGCGCTCGCCGACACCGGCGAACACGGAGACACCGTCGTGGTTGTTGGCGACGCGGTAGATCATCTCCTGGATGAGCACCGTCTTGCCGACGCCGGCACCGCCGAAGAGGCCGATCTTTCCACCCTTGACGTACGGGGTGAGAAGGTCGACGACCTTGATGCCGGTCTCGAACATCTCGGTCTTCGACTCGAGCTCGTCGAAGTTCGGCGCCTTGCGGTGGATGCCCCAGCGCTCGCCGGTGTACTGCTCGTCGACGTTCAGGACCTCGCCGAGGGTGTTGAACACCTTGCCCTTGGTGAAGTCGCCGACGGGCACCGTGATGGAGGCGCCGGTGTCGACGACCGGGGCCTGGCGGACCAGGCCGTCGGTCGGCTGCATGGAGATCGCGCGGACCAGGCCGTCACCGAGGTGCTGGGCGACCTCGAGCGTCAGGGTCTTGCGCTTGCCGTCCTCGGCCGGGTCGTTGACCTCGACGTGCAGGGCGTTGTAGATGTCCGGCATCGCGTCGACGGGGAACTCCACGTCGACGACCGGGCCGATGACCCGGGCGACGCGGCCCGTGGCCGTCGCGGTCTCAACAGTGGTCGTCATTACTTGTCACTCCCCGCGTTCGCGTCGGCCAGGGCGCTGGCGCCACCGACGATCTCGCTGATTTCCTGGGTGATTTCGGCCTGGCGGGCCGCGTTGGCAAGACGGGAGAGGTTGTTGATCAGCTCTCCCGCGTTGTCGGTCGCCGACTTCATCGCGCGGCGCGTGGCGGCGTGCTTGGAGGCAGCCGACTGGAGCAGCGCGTTGTAGATCCGGCTCTCGACGTAGCGCGGCAGCAGGGCGTCGAGGACGTCCTCCGCCGACGACTCGAAGTCGTACAGCGGAAGGATCTCGTCGCCCTTGCCGGACGCCTTCGACTCCTCCGCCACCTCTTCGAGGCTGAGCGGCAGCAGCCGGCCGTCGATGGCCGTCTGCGTCATCATCGAGACGAACTCGGTGTAGACGATGTGGAGTTCATCCACGCCGCCCTCCGCCGTCTCCTTCTCGATCGCCTCGATCAGCGGGGCCGCGACCTTCTTGGCGTCCGCGTACGTGGGCTCGTCGGTGAAGCCCGCCCACGACTCCACGACCTTGCGCTCGCGGAAGTTGTAGTGGGCCAGACCGCGGCGGCCGACGATGTACGTGTCGACCTCCTTGCCCTCGGCCTCGAGCCGCTCGGTGAGCTGCTCGGCGGCCTTGATGGCGTTCGAGTTGAAGGCGCCGGCCAGACCGCGGTCGCTCGTGAGGAGCAGAACCGCGGAACGGGTCGCCGTCTCCGACTCGGTCGTCAGCGGGTGCTTGGTGTTCGACCCGGTCCCCACCGCCGTGACCGCGCGCGTCAGCTCGGTCGCGTACGGCGTGGAGGCCGCCACCTTGCGCTGTGCCTTGACGACACGCGAGGCAGCGATCATCTCCATCGCCTTGGTGATCTTCTTGGTCGCGGTGACGGATCGGATGCGACGCTTGTAGACCCGGAGCTGGGCTCCCATGAGTCAGGTCCCTTCCTTACGTCACTTGGCGGCGGCCGGAGCGTCCTCGCCGAGAAGCTTCCCGTCCGAGGTCTCGAACTGCTTCTTGAAGTCGGCGACGGCTTCGTCGATGGCCTGGATGGTGTCGTTCGACATCTTCCCGCCCTCCTTGATGGAGGTCATGAGGCCCTGCTCCTTGCGGTGCAGGTGCTCAAGGAGCTCCTTCTCGAAGCGGCGGATGTCGGCGACCGGCACCTCGTCCATCTTGCCGTTGGTACCGGCCCAGACGGAGACGACCTGGTCCTCGGTGGCCATCGGCTGGTACTGGGCCTGCTTCAGCAGCTCGACCAGGCGCATACCGCGCTCCAGCTGAGCCTTCGACGCGGCGTCCAGGTCGGAACCGAAGGCGGCGAACGCCTCCAGCTCACGGTACTGGGCGAGGTCCAGACGGAGTCGGCCGGAGACCTGCTTCATGGCCTTGTGCTGGGCGCTGCCACCCACACGGGAGACCGAGATACCGACGTTCAGCGCGGGGCGCTGACCGGCGTTGAACAGGTCGGACTCGAGGAAGCACTGACCGTCGGTGATGGAGATGACGTTGGTCGGAATGAACGCCGACACGTCGTTCGCCTTCGTCTCGACGATCGGCAGACCCGTCATCGAACCGGCACCGAGCTCGTCCGACAGCTTCGCGCAGCGCTCGAGCAGACGCGAGTGCAGGTAGAAGACGTCACCCGGGTAGGCCTCGCGCCCCGGCGGGCGGCGGAGCAGCAGGGACACGGCGCGGTAGGCGTCGGCCTGCTTCGAGAGGTCGTCGAAGATGATGAGGACGTGCTTGCCCTCGTACATCCACTGCTGGCCGATGGCCGAACCGGTGTACGGCGCCAGGTACTTGAAGCCGGCCGGGTCGGACGCCGGGGCGGCGACGATGGTCGTGTACTCCAGCGCGCCGGCCTCTTCGAGGGCACCGCGCACGGAGGCGATGGTGGAGCCCTTCTGACCGACGGCGACGTAGACGCAGCGGACCTGCTTCTTCGGGTCGCCGGTGCGCCAGTTGTCACGCTGGTTGATGATCGTGTCGACGGCCAGGGCGGTCTTGCCGGTCTGGCGGTCACCGATGATCAGCTGACGCTGGCCACGGCCGACGGGGGTCATCGCGTCGACGGCCTTGTAGCCGGTCTCCATCGGCTCGTGCACCGACTTACGGGCCATGACGCCCGGGGCCTGCAGCTCGAGGGCGCGGCGGCCGGACGTCTCGATCTCGCCGAGGCCGTCGATCGGGTTGCCGAGCGGGTCGACGACGCGACCCAGGTAGCCCTCGCCGACACCGACGGACAGGACCTCGCCGGTACGCGTGACCGGCTGTCCCTCCTCGACGCCACTGAACTCGCCCAGGACGATGGCGCCGATCTCGCGCTCTTCCAGGTTGAGTGCGAGGCCGAGGGTGCCGTCCTCGAACTTCAGCAGTTCGTTGGCCATGGCCGAGGGAAGACCCTCGACCTTCGCGATGCCGTCGCCGGCAAGGGTGACCGTACCGACCTCCTCGCGCGAGGCCGCGTCCGGCTTGTACGCCTGGACAAAGTTCTCCAGCGCGTCCCGGATCTCCTCCGGCCGGATCGTGAGCTCCGCCATCTGGGTTCCCTGCTCTCCTTGTTGGGCCCGAAGTGTTCTTGGGGGGTCTGGGGCTGTGTACCTCAACGGCTACGCCGCGGGCCCCCAGGAATCCTCTGCACGGCCCAACTAGGGCCGTAGTCGTACGTTTTGAGCTTGTTGCGGTCAGCCGGCCATGCGGCGGCCGGCCTCCTCGATGCGGTCCGCGATGGAGCCGTTGATGACCTCGTCGCCCACCTGCACCTTGATCCCGCCGAGGACCTCGGGGTCCACGTCCAGGTTCAGATGCATCTGACGCCCGTAGAGCTTCGCCAGGGACGCACCCAGACGCCGCTTCTGCGCGTCGCTCAGCGGGACCGCCGTGGTGACGACCGCCACCATGCGCTCGCGACGCTCGGCGGCGAGCTTGGAGAGGGACTCGAGTCCCGCTTCCAGGCTACGTCCACGCGGCGCGGTCACAAGACGGCCGACGATCCGCTCGGTGGTCGGCTTGGCCCGCCCGTCGAGCAGCTGCTTCACCAGCTCGCCCTTGGCCGGGGCCGAGGCCGACTTGTCGGTCAGTGCGGCACGCAGCTCGGTGTTGGAGGAGACGATCCGGCCGAACCGGAACAGCTCGTCCTCGACGTCGTCGAGGTCACCGCGCTTCTGCGCCGCGGTCAGGTCCGCGGTGTTGGCCAGCTCCTCCAGGGAGTCGACCAGGTCGCGGGAGGCCGACCACCGGGAGCGGACCAGGCCGGACACCAGGTCGACGGTCTCGCCGCCGACCTGGCCGCCGAGCAGGCGGCTCGCGAGCTCGGCCTTGGCCTCACCGGCCTGCGCCGGGTCGGTCAGGACCCGCCGCAGGCTGACCTCGCGCTGCAGCAGCGCGGTCACCGAGGCCAGGTCACCGGCGAGCGCCTCGGCGTCGACCGACGTGGAGTCGGTCAGCGCGTCCAGACGCTCGCGCGCGGCGGCCAGTGCCTCGCGGCTCGCTCCGTGGGCGGTCATCGAGCGGCCTCTGCCTTCTCTTCGAGTTCGTCGAGGAAGCGGTCGATCGTGCGCGACTGCCGGGCGGAGTCCTCGAGGGACTCGCCGACCAGCTTGCCGGCCAGGTCGGTGGCCAGCAGGCCCACGTCCTGACGCAGCGCCTGAGCGGCGGCCTTGCGGTCGGCCTCGATCTGCGAGTGGCCGGCGGCGATGATCTCCTCACGCTGCCGCTGGCCTTCCGCACGCATCTCGGCGATGAGCGAGGCACCCTGCTCCTGCGCCTCCTGGCGCAGCCGCGCGGCCTCGTGCCGGGCCTCGGCGAGCTGAGCCTTGTACTGCTCGAGCACGCTCTGGGCCTCGGTCTGAAGCGCCTCGGCCTTCTCGATACCGCCTTCGATCTGCGCGTGGCGCTCTTCCAGCGTCTTGTTGATGCGCGGAAGGAGCTTCTTGGCGAAGAAGAAGAAGACGATGGCGAAGGCAAGGGTGCCAATGAGCAGCTCGGGGCCGGGCGGGAGAAGCGGGTTCTGCTTCTCCTCGGCCGCGAGTGCAACCAGGTTGGCGATCACATCAGTGCCTTTCGTCGAAAGTGATCAGTCAGTACGCGGTAATTACTGACCGAACACGAACGGCATAACGATGCCGATCAGGGCGAGCGCCTCACAGAAGGCGAAGCCGAGGATCTGGTTGGCGCGGATCAGGCCGGCAGCCTCGGGCTGGCGGGCCAGGGCCTGGGTGCCGTTACCGAAGACGATGCCGACACCGATGCCGGGGCCGATCGCGGCGAGACCGTAACCGATGGAACCGAGGGAGCCGGAGACGCCAGCGGCGAGTTCGATGGACGCGGACATGCCGTTACTTCCTTTTCTTTACGAACCGGTGGGGGTTGTCCACCGGACGACCTGGGGGTGGTTGGACGGGGTGGGGCTCAGTGCTGCTCGGCGAGAGCGCCCTGAATGTACGTGCAGGCCAGGAGGACGAAGACGTACGCCTGGACGGCCTGAACGAAAAGCTCGAAGAGGATCATCGCGATCGTCATCACGAAGGAGACGCCCGCGGCCGGGATCATCCAGCTGTTCAGCAGGTACCAGGAGGCGACGGTGAACATCACCAGCATCAGGTGACCCGCGAACATGTTCGCGAAGAGTCGGACCGCGTGCGTGAACGGGCGGACCAGCAGGTTCGAGAAGAACTCGATGAACGAGACCAGCCACTTGATGCCGCCGAGCGACGGGTCGTAGCCGGTGATGTTCTTCCAACCACCCACGAAACCATGGCGCTTGAAGGTCAGCGGCACCCAGATCAGGTAGACGAGGGCCGCAAGGATCGCCGGGTAGGCGATGACCGACGAGACCGGGAACTGGGCCAGCGGAATGACCGACCAGACGTTCATGATCCAGATGAAGAAGAACATCGAGACCATGACCGGTACGTACTTCTCGCCCTCCTTCTTGCCCAGCGTCTCGTAGACGATGGTGCGGCGGACGAAGTCGTAGCCGGCCTCACCGATCATCTGGATCTTCCCGGGCACGACCTTCGAGCGGCCGAACGCGGCGTAGAAGAACCAGCAGATGACGATGGTGGTGAGCAGGGCGAGCAGCATCACCTTGTTGAAGTAGAACCAGCCGAAGTCGGCGATCGGTTCGAACAGGAAGGAGTGCAGGCCCGGCGCCGGGAAGCCGCATCCGTTGTCGGACATGATCCGACAGCTCCAGTCAAAGGCGAGCTGGGTCGTGTCAGCACTCACCGCGGGCTCCTTCGGCGTGACGCATAAGTACGGCAACCTCGTTGTGTCGGTGCGGCGTGCAGCCGCGGATCGGCACCGGTCTGGTGTTTCGGGCGTGGGGGCGGCGGGCAGGCAGTGAGCCTCGCGATCGTGCAGGCGTCAGCTCTCGTGCCCGCGCCGGCGATGCCGCAGTTGGCACCGGACGATAGCAGCCCGCCGAACGGGCGTTTATCCCGGCCCTACCTCTCACGACGACGACCCGGTCTTCTCGGCCTTCTCACCGGACCCGGTCCCCTTGGAGCCGGGCGCCGCCTCGGGGTCGATATAGAAAACCTTGGCCTTCATGTGCGCGCGGGCCTGAGCGGCCATCCACACCACGGTCGAAACGACCAGAGCGACGGCAAAGGTCTTGGGGTTGAACAGAGTCGTGTCCTTGAAGATGGCCACGAAGATCATGAGCAGCAACAGCTGGGCGACGTAGAGCATCAGCCCCATCGCCTGGAACAACTGCGGAAGCGATTTTGCCGTGCGAATCAGCACGACCTGCCCGAGGCCCATGAACACGATCACCACCAGAGCACCGACCAGCGCACCGATGGCCCCCTTGCCGCCCGCAACCACACCACTGACCACCGCGGCAATCACGCCTGCGGCGATGGTGGGTACGACGGTGTGAAGAAGGGTCCGTGCGTCATTGGACGGCATGGCGGCAGCTCCGCTTACTGGTGTGGGGCAGGTGTCGTCATGGACGAGCGTAGTCCGGGGATACGGCAGTCCGATTCGGGCCAAATGACCGTCGCACTACGGCCTTTCGGTCCTTCCCCCGGCTTCGTGAACGGTATCACAAACTATTTGATGCGGTCTTTACCTAGAAGGTGTGCCAACCGTCACACGTGAGGGGGAACGTGCGCGTCTGTGCAGCCGCGAGGTCAACATGTCTGGTATTGGGCTCATTTCAGGCATCGTGATCGCCCCCGTCAACGGGGCGTTCCGGCCTTACGCCGATCCGTGAAGCGCGAACGAGCGCCAATCGCCGTCGCCCCGTTGACTCCTGCGGGAATCCGGCTGCGGTCCGGTTCGCCGTCGGAGGTCTCGGACGGCTCGGCCGCCTCGTCCCCCTCCGCGACTCCGGCCGGCCGCCGGTAGCGCGGCGGCACCAAGTGCTGGGCCCAGCGCGGCGCGTGCGGTGTGAAGCGCGGCAACAGCAGCATGACGAGCCCGACGAAGCTCAGCGCGACGATGGTGAGCATGACCCACATCCCGGACGCGGAGTGCACGGAGTAGGCGACCGCGCCGAAGGCGATGAGGCCCGACCAGAAGTACATGATCAGCACCGCGCGGGAGTGCGAGTGGCCGATCTCCAGGAGCCGGTGGTGCAGATGCCCGCGGTCCGCGGCGAACGGCGACTGCCCGTTCCAGGTGCGGCGCACGATCGCGAGGACGAGGTCGGCGAACGGGATCGCGATGATCGTCAACGGCATCAGCAGCGGCAGGAAGACGGGGAGCATCGCGTGCGTGGTGTCCCGGGTGGAGCCACCGAGGTTGAGCTTCAGCGCGTCCGGGTCGACCTGGCCCGTGATGGAGATCGCGCCGGCCGCGAGGACGAGGCCGATGAGCATGGAGCCCGAGTCGCCCATGAAGATTCTCGCCGGATGGATGTTGTGCGGCAGGAAGCCCAGACACATGCCCATCAGGATCGCCGCGAACAGCGTGGCCGGGGCCGCGGACTCGATGCCGTAGCCGTACCAGATCCGGTACGCGTACAGGAAGAACGCGCAGGCGGCGATGCACACCATGCCGGCCGCGAGGCCGTCCAGGCCGTCGACGAAGTTCACCGCGTTGATGGTGATGACGACGAGCGCGACGGTGAGCAGCGTCCCCTGCCACTGGGTGAGGGACACCGTCCCGACACCGGGGATCGGCAGCCACAGGATCGTCAGGCCCTGCATCACCATCACGCCCGCGGCGATCATCTGGCCGCCGAGCTTGATGAGGGCGTCGATCTCGAACTTGTCGTCCAGGACGCCGATCAGCCAGATCAGCGCGGCGCCGGAGAGCAGCGCGCGCGGTTCGTTCGAGGACTCGAAGACCTTGTCCAGGTTGGTGAGGTGATCCGCGACGAGCAGGCCCGCGCACAGTCCGAAGAACATGGCGATACCGCCGAGCCGCGGCGTGGGCTCCCGGTGCACGTCACGCGCACGGATCTCCGGCATGGCGCCGGCCACGATCGCGAACTTCCGCACCGGGCCTGTGAGCAGATAGGTCACCGCGGCCGTGATGCAGAGCGTCAGCAGGTATTCACGCACGGGCTTCCCCACAGGTATCGCTGGCCATCTCAGCCCCACACCCTAGTCTCGCGTGCTTAGGGTTGGGGACTTCCGGGTAGCGACGATGGTTGCACGGCTGACGGTTCCGGAGACGTACTGGTGCGTCGCAAGGGGTGTCTTGTCGGCCGCCTACCCCGTTTCAGGCGGGGTACGGGGGGAATCTTCCGGCCAGCTCGCGCACCTCTTCGCGCACCGTCCGGACGTCGAGAACGCCCTGTACGACACCCGACAGGAGCACCGCGACGCGGGCCATCTCTGCTTCACCCATGCCCTGTGTGGTGACGGCGGCGGTGCCGAGGCGCAGACCGCGGCCAGCCTCGGCCGTGACATCAGCTGCTCCGCAGCGTGGCAGCGCGCATGTGTCGAGGATCATGCCCGCGGAGGCCAGCCGGCCACGCGCCACCGCGCCCGCGACGCCGAGCGGGGCCGGGTCCACGGTCAGCAGATGGGTGTCGGTGCCGCCGGTGGTGACGCCGAAGCCCTCCGCCGCGAGCGCGCCCGCGAGCAGCCGCGCGTTGGCGACGACCTGATGGGCGTACGCGGTGAAGGCGGGCCGCGCCGCCTCGCCGAACGCGACGGCCTTCGCGGCGATCGTGTGCATCTGGGCGCCGCCCTGGGTGAAGGGGAAGACGGCCCGGTCGACGCGGTCGGCCAGCTCCGCCGCGCACAGCAGCATCCCGCCGCGCGGTCCGCGCAGCACCTTGTGCGTGGTGGCGCAGACGATGTCGGCGTACGGGACCGGGTTCGGGGCCGCTCCCCCGGCGACGAGGCCGATGGGGTGCGCGGCGTCGGCGATGAGGTGGGCGCCCACGTCGTCGGCGATCTCCCGGAAGGCCGCGTAGTCGATGTGCCGGGGGTACGAGATCGAGCCGCACACGATGGCCTTGGGCCGGTGGGCGCGGGCCGCCGCGCGGACCTCCTCGTAGTCGATGAACCCGCTCTCCGCGTCGACGCCGTAGGGGACGAAGTCGAACCAGCGGCCGGAGAAGTTGGCCGCTGAGCCGTGCGTGAGGTGGCCGCCGGACGGCAGGCCCATCGCGAGGACGGTGTCGCCGGGTTTCAGCAGTACGGCGTACGCGGCGAGCACGGCCGAAGAGCCGCTGTGCGCCTGCACGTTGACGTGTTCGGCGCCGAAGAGGGCCTTCGCGCGGTCGACCGCGAGGCGTTCGGCGACGTCGACGAGTTCGCAGCCGCCGTGGTGGCGGGCGCCGGGGTAGCCCTCCGCGTACTTGTTGGCGAGCGGGGAGCCGAGGGCGGCGAGGACCGCGGGTGACGTGAAGTTCTCCGCGGCGATGAGCTGAAGGGAATCGGCCTGGCGGGCCGCCTCCCCCAGGAGGATCTCGGCCATTTCGGGGTCTTGCCGCTGTAGCTCCGCTGTGGCTGCGGGTTCTGTCATCACCGGCATGGTCGGCTCCGGGCCTCGCGTCGGGGAGGTGGGTGCCTTCCAATGTAGATCCGTGCGGTTACGGCCGCCCGGGCTCACGCCACGGGGCTCCGCTGCTCAACCACCGCAGGGGCTTACTTGTGGACGCCCGTCAGGGCTGTCACCACCGGGGCCAGCGCCTCGTTGATCTCGCCGCCCACCGACTGGAAGAACGGGAGGGGGGCGCCATACGGGTCGTAGACCTCGTCCGCTTCCACGGACGGGGCGAGCAGCCACCCGCGTAGAGCGGCCGCCGCGCGGACCAGGGAGCGGGCGCGCTCGACCACGCCGGACTCCAGGGGGTCCGGCAGCGTGGCCGGGTCTATGGCCTGCACGAGCCGCGTGAACTCCTTCAGCGTGAACGTGCGCAGGCCCGCGCTGTGGCCCATGGAGATGACCTGCGCGCGGTGGTCGCGGGTCGCGGTGAGGACCAGGTCGGCCCTTATGACGTGGTCGTCGAGGAGCTCGCGGCCCACGAAGCCTGAGGCGTCCGCGCCGAAGTCGGCCAGGACCGTTTCCGCGTTGGCCTCCATGGGCGCGCCCTCGTGGCCCCAGGTGCCCGCGCTCTCCACGACGAGACCGCCGGCGAGCGGCGCGCCGAGCCGGTCCGCGAGGGCATGCCGGGTCAGCCGCTCGGTGATCGGCGAGCGGCACACGTTGCCGGTGCTGACGTGGAGGATGCGGAAGGTGTCGCCGGGGAGTGCCGGCGTGCGTACGTACCCGTTGCCTATGCCACGCCCCGTCTCAGGGGCTGTCAATTCGCCACCTCGAGGTCGGGTACGACCTTGCGCAGCTCGTCCGCGGTCAGCGCGCCCGCGCGCAGCAGGACCGGGACCTTGCCGGTGACGTCGACGATGGACGACGGGATGTTGCCGGGCGTCGGCCCCCCGTCGAGGTAGACGGAGACGGAGTCGCCGAGCATGTCCTGCGCGGCGTCGCAGTCCTCGGGCGAGGGGTGTCCCGTCAGGTTCGCCGAGGAGAGCGCCATCGGGCCGACCTCGGTGAGCAGTTCGATGGCGACGGGGTGCAGCGGCATGCGGATCGCGACGGTGCCGTTGGTGTTGCCGAGGTCCCACTGAAGCGACGGCTGCTGCTTGGCGACGAGGGTCAGGCCGCCCGGCCAGAACGCGTCGACCAGTTCCCAGGCCATCTCGGAGAAGTCCGTGACGAGACCGTGCAGCGTGTTCGGCGACGGGATGACGACGGGCGTCGGCATGTTGCGGCCGCGGCCCTTGGCTTCCAGGAGGTCACCGACGGCCTCGGGCGTGAAGGCGTCCGCACCGATGCCGTACACGGTGTCGGTGGGCAGCACGACCAGCTCTCCGCGGCGGACTGCGGAGGCGGCTTCACGCAGACCGGTAGCGCGGTCGACTGCGTCGTTGGTGTCGTAACGCCGTGCCATCTAGCGGGCCTCCTGCTCGGTGTGCTGATCTGCGGATCGCTCGAAATCGTCAAACTGAAAGGACAACGCGTCGGTCACGGCAGCGCCTTGCGGGCGGTCGCGAACCTCGGGCGGTTGTTGAGGTCGGGGTGGTCGGCGGCGTCCGCCCAGCCCCGCTCCTCGGTGAAGATCCACGGCACCTGGCCGCCCTGCGTGTCCGCGTGCTCGATGACGACGATGCCGCCGGGGCGCAGCAGACGGTGGGCGGTGCGCTCGATGCCGCGGATCAGGTCGAGGCCGTCCTCGCCGGAGAACAGGGCCAGGTCCGGGTCGTAATCGCGGGCCTCGGGGGCGACGTACTCCCACTCGGTGAGCGGGATGTACGGCGGGTTGGAGATCACCAGATCGACCTGGCCGTCGAGGTCCGGGAAGGCCGTCAGGGCGTCGCCCTGACGCAGGTCGACCCTGGACCCCTCGACGTTCTTGCGCGTCCATTTGAGCGCGTCCTCGGACAGCTCCACGGCGTGCACGCGCGAGCGCGGGACCTCCTGCGCGAGCGCCAGCGCGATGGCGCCTGAGCCGGAGCACAGATCGACGATCAGCGGCTCGACGACATCCATCGCGCGCACGGCGTCTATGGCCCAGCCGACGACCGACTCGGTCTCCGGGCGCGGCACGAAGACACCGGGACCGACCTGGAGCTCCAGATAGCGGAAGTACGCGTGCCCGGTGATGTGCTGGAGCGGCTCGCGGGCCTCGCGGCGCGCGATCGTCTCCCAGTACCGGGCGTCGAAGTCCACGTCCTTGACGGTGTGCAGCTCGCCCCGCTTGACCGCGTGCACGTAGGCGGCGAGCTCCTCCGCGTCATTGCGCGGCGAGGGCACGCCGGCGTCGGCGAGCCGCTGGGTGGCCTGGGCCACTTCCGCGAGCAGCACGCTGCGGGGGTTCGGGGGTCGCCCCCCAAAATGTTGCTGCACGCTGATCCTCCGGGCTGAGCTGTCGTACGGGGCGGGCGGTGCGGTTCTACGCGGCGGCGAGCTTGGCGGCCGAGTCCGCGTCGACGCACGCCTGGATCACGGCGTCGAGATCGCCGTCGAGCACCTGGTCCAGGTTGTAGGCCTTGAAGCCGACGCGGTGGTCCGAGATGCGGTTCTCCGGGAAGTTGTACGTGCGGATCTTCTCGGAGCGGTCGACGGTGCGGACCTGGCTGCGGCGGGCGTCGGCGGCGTTCTTCTCCGCTTCCTCCTGCGCCGCTGCGAGGAGCCTGGAGCGCAGGATACGCATCGCCTGCTCCTTGTTCTGCAGCTGGGACTTCTCGTTCTGGCAGGAAGCCACGACGCCGGTGGGGATGTGCGTGATGCGGACGGCGGAGTCGGTCGTGTTGACGGACTGCCCGCCGGGTCCTGACGAGCGGTAGACGTCGATGCGCAGGTCGTTCGCGTGGATCTCGACGTCGACCTCCTCGGCCTCGGGCGTGACGAGCACGCCGGCGGCGGAGGTGTGGATGCGGCCCTGCGACTCGGTCGACGGCACACGCTGCACGCGGTGCACGCCGCCCTCGTACTTCAGGCGGGCCCAGACACCCTGGCCGGGCTCGGTCGCGCCGTTCCCGCCCTTGGTCTTCACGGCGACCTGGACGTCCTTGTAGCCGCCCAGCTCGGACTCGGTGGCGTCGATGATCTCGGTCTTCCAGCCGACGCGCTCGGCGTAGCGCAGGTACATGCGCAGCAGGTCACCGGCGAACAGCGCGGACTCGTCGCCACCGGCGCCGGCCTTGACCTCGAGGATCACGTCCTTGTCGTCGGACGGGTCGCGCGGGACCAGGAGGAGCCGCAGCTTCTCGGTGATCTCCTCGCGCTGCTGCTCGAGTTCCTTGACCTCCGCCGCGAAGTCCGGGTCGTCGGCGGCGAACTCCTTGGCCGTCTCGACGTCTTCCCCGGTCTGCTTCCAGGAGCGGTACGTGGCGACGATCGGGGTCAGCTCGGCGTAGCGCTTGTTGAGCTTGCGCGCGTTCGCCTGGTCGGCGTGGACCGAGGGGTCCGCGAGCTTCTGCTCCAGATCGGCGTGCTCACCGATCAGTTCCTCGACGGCCTCGAACATCTCCGGCTCCTGCAGTTACGGGGGATCAAAAGGGGCTGCACCGCAAAGCGCCGGTCCCGGTGCCCCCGCGCGAACAGGGGCACCGTGGACCGGCGCTGGAGCTTCGCTACTTCTTGGCAGCGGCAGCCTTGCCGAAGCGGGCCTCGAAGCGGGCCACACGGCCACCGGTGTCGAGGATCTTCTGCTTGCCCGTGTAGAACGGGTGGCACTCGGAGCAGACCTCGGCACGGACGGTGCCGGACGAGATGGTGCTACGGGTGGTGAACGACGCGCCGCAGGTGCAGGAGACCTGCGTCTCGACGTACTCGGGGTGGATGTCGCGCTTCAAGGTGTCTCCTAGGTTCATGGAGGGCTCCGGGTCGCTGACGCGGGATGCGGGAGCGTGAACCGGGGCCGACGTACCAGTCTGCCAGGACTGGCCGTATCCCCCAAAACCGGGGAGGGCCCGGAAGTATTCCCGGCCGCTCCCCGAGGGGGTCGGAGCTACTTCACGACGCTGTCGGCGGAGCCCTTGGCGGAGTCCGCCGTGGCCGACTTCGGGACGGCCTTGTCGGCCTTGAGGGCCTTCCAGACCTTCGCCGAATCGGTCTCGTCGAGCAGCACGCGGTTGGCGTCGTTCGGGTCGTAGCGCACGGGCAGCGTCACCATGTTCATGTCGCCGGAGCCGATGCCCTTGAGCCCGCTCGCGAACGAGGTCAGGTCCTTGACCGAGGCCAGCTGCGAGTCCGTGGTCACCGTCTTCGTGGCGGTGTTCGCGAGTGCGTACAGCTTGCTCGGGCTGGTGAAGACGCCGACGCTCTTGATCTGGTCCATCAGGGCCTTCATGAACGACTGCTGGAGCTGGATGCGGCCCAGGTCGCTGCCGTCGCCGACGCCGTGCCGGGTGCGGACGAGGCCGAGCGACTGCTTGCCGCTGAGCTTGTGCGTGCCGGCACTGAGGTTCAGATGGCTGTCCGGGTCGTCGATCGCCTTCGTGGTGGTGACCTTGACGCCCCCGAGGTCGTCGATCAGCTTCTGGAAGCCGCTGAAGTCGACCTCGACGTAGTGGTCCATCCGGATGCCGCTCATCGACTCGACGGTCTTGACCGCGCAGGCGGCGCCGCCCGTCGAGTACGCGGAGTTGAACATGACCTCGTTCTGCGCCGGGTACTCGTTGCCCTTCTTGTCGGTGCACGAGGGGCGGTCGACGAGCGTGTCCCGGGGGATGGAGACGACGCTGGCCCGCTTGTGGCCCTTGTAGACGTGGACGACCATCGCGGTGTCCGAGCGCGCCGAGCCCTCGTCGGCGCCGCCGCCGACCTTCTCGTTGGCGCCGGCCCGGGTGTCGGAGCCGAGGACGAGGATGTCCTGTGAGCCGTTGTCCACGTTCTGCGGGCGGTCGGTGCCCAGCTGCGAGTCGATGTCGACGCTCTTGATGTTGCCGTTGAGCTGGAAGTAGACGTACCCCAAGCCTGTTCCACCGAGGACGACGACGCCCGCGGCACTCCACGCCGCGATACGCAGCGCCTTGCTGCGCCCACTGCGGGCCTTGCGGCGGCTGCCCTTGGCGCTGCGGTGGCGCCCGGGCTTGCTGTCACGGTCCGGCATAACTCCTCGCAGGTTCGTCTGCTTCTGGTCCTTCGGTCCGCTTCTGCGTTCACTCGGTGTGACGGCGGACCGCAGAGAAGGGTTGCACAAACACGTGTGCGCATTCTGGGGCGGAACGGCGACCGTACGTAGTGGGACCAGGCAGCAGCAAGCCTCTCACCTGCACTTTCACGCCCATGTGCCGCATGCTTCACAGAGGGCACAGATCCTTATACGTGTGGTGAAGGTCTCCGGCCGACGAGTGCCCCGAAACGTCCCGGCCAGGCACGGGACCACGTACGGGAAAGGGCTGGGCCCCGCCGCACGAAGCGGCGGGGCCCAGCCCTCGGAATCCGGTGAAGCGTCAGTCGTTGCCGTTGCCCGGCGTCGGCGTCGTCTTCTGGATCTGCAGCAGGAACTCCGCGTTGGACTTCGTCTGCTTCATCTTGTCGAGCAGCAGCTCGATCGCCTGCTGCTGGTCGAGCGCGTGCAGCACGCGACGCAGCTTCCAGGTGATCGCCAGCTCGTCGCTGCCGAGCAGGATCTCTTCCTTACGGGTACCGGACGCGTCGACGTCCACCGCGGGGAAGATGCGCTTGTCGGCGAGCTTGCGGTCGAGCTTGAGCTCGGCGTTGCCGGTGCCCTTGAACTCCTCGAAGATGACCTCGTCCATGCGGGACCCGGTGTCCACCAGGGCGGTGGCGAGGATGGTCAGCGAGCCGCCGTCCTCGATGTTGCGGGCCGCACCGAAGAAGCGCTTCGGCGGGTACAGGGCGGTCGAGTCGACACCACCGGACAGGATGCGGCCGGAGGCCGGCGCCGCGAGGTTGTACGCGCGGCCCAGGCGGGTGATCGAGTCGAGCAGCACGACGACGTCGTGACCCAGCTCCACGAGGCGCTTGGCGCGCTCGATGGCGAGCTCGGCGACCGTGGTGTGGTCCTCGGCCGGACGGTCGAAGGTCGAGGAGATGACCTCGCCCTTCACCGACCGCTGCATGTCCGTGACCTCTTCCGGACGCTCGTCGACGAGGACGACCATCAGGTGGCACTCGGGGTTGTTCACGGTGATCGCGTTGGCGATCGACTGCAGGATCATGGTCTTGCCGGTCTTCGGCGGGGCCACGATCAGACCGCGCTGGCCCTTACCGATCGGCGCGACGAGGTCGATGATGCGCGTCGTCAGCACACCCGGGTCCGTCTCCAGGCGGAGGCGGTCCTGCGGGTAGAGGGGCGTCAGCTTGTTGAACTCCGGGCGCCCGCGGCCGGATTCGGCCGCCATGCCGTTCGCCGAGTCGAGGCGGACCAGAGCGTTGAACTTCTCGCGGCGCTCGCCGTCCTTCGGCTGACGTACGGCACCGGTGACGTGGTCACCCTTGCGCAGGCCGTTCTTGCGGACCTGGGCCAGGGAGACGTAGACGTCATTGGGACCCGGCAGGTAGCCCGACGTACGGATGAAGGCGTAGTTGTCGAGGATGTCGAGGATGCCCGCGACGGGGATCAGGACGTCGTCCTCGGAGATCTGCGGCTCGTTGCCGAAGCCCTGCTCGTCGCGCCCGCGACGCCCACGGCGGTCGCGGTAACGGCCCCGGCGCCCGCGGCGGCCGCCGCCGTCGTCGTCGTAGCCGTCGTCCTGCTGGTTGTTCCGGCCGCCGCCGCCCTGCTGGTTGTTCCGGCCGCCGCCCTGCTGGTTGTTGCCGCCCTGGTCGTCGCCCTTGCCGCCGCGGCGGTCACGGTCGCGTCCACCACGGTCACCGCGGTCGCCACGCTCCCGGCGGTCACCACGGTCGCCGCGGTCCCGGCGGTCGCGACGGCCCTCGTGGTTGCCGTCCTGGCCGCCGTCGCCCTTGTTGCCGTCGCCGCCGTCCTGACGCTCCTGCTGGCGGTCCTGCTTGTCCTGCCGCGTGTCGGCCTTGGCCTCGGCGGTGACCGTCTCGGGGCTGCCCGCCTCGGACGTGGCACGGCGGCGACGACGCTCGCCGGCCGGCTGCTCGTCACTGGCGCCCTGGCCGGGGATCTCGATCTGCTGCTGGGCGGTGGCCTTCTTCGCCTTGACGTCGGCCGTCTCGGCCTTGTCCGCCTTGGCAGCCGACTTCGCGGGCGCCGCGTCTGCCGCGGGCTCGTCGCCGGTGCGGGCCTTCGAGGTGGCCCGCCGCTTCGGCTTCGTCTCGGCGGCGTCGGCGCTCTTCGCGGGGGCCTGCGAGTTGCCTCCCCGGACTGGGCCTCCTTGATGACCTCGATCAACTGGCTCTTGCGCATGCGCGCAGTGCCCTTGATTCCGAGGCCCGATGCGACCTGCTGCAGCTCGGCCAGCACCATGCCGTCAAGGCCGGTACCGCGGCGCCGCCGGGAGCCCGAAGCACCGGCGGCGGGCGCAGCGGAGGCGTCCGCAGAGGACGCGGCGGGCGCGGCAGCAGAGCTGTCGGCAGTCACGCCCATCAGATCGGTGGTGTCGCTCACGAAGGGTCCTTCCCTGGAGCGGACGTCGGCCTGTCTGGCTCGGCGACCGGTTGTGCTGTCCGGCGGAGGTCCTGCCTGTACGGACCGTGCCGGGGCGGTTGTCCGCCGAAGAGGCGGAAGAATTCGGTGGTGACGGCGTAGCCCGATTCCGCGGGTGCACTGGATTTCTGTGTCACGCGGCTCGATCACGCCGGTTCCGGAGCGTGCTCGCCACTCTTCAGTGCCACGTCTCGGCATGCGAGAAGAACGCACGGAACAGCTGGGGAGGCTCCCGGAAGAATGGTTGTCCCTGACGGGGACACACAGCACCTCGCCATGGTAGGGCCGGGTGCAGACTTGAGGTTAACACTACCGGATCCAACAAACATTCCCCCTCTCGTATTCCGGCAACCGGGTGTCAGGAGCCAAGCGGCAGCACGCTCGCTCCGTCGACATCGAGGTCAAGGCGGTTCGCCGCCCACCCCTCCCCGGCCAGCCGGGCGACCTTGTCGGCCGTTTCTTCCTCCACCAGAGCGAGGACCGTCGGCCCCGCTCCGGAGATCATCGCGGGCACCCCGTCGGCCCGCAGCCGCTCCACCAGTGCGGCGCTCTCCGGCATCGCCGGCGCCCGGTACTCCTGGTGAAGTCGGTCCTCGGTGGCCGGGAGCAGCAGCTCGGGGCGCCTTGTCAGGGCCTCTACGAGCAGGGCCGCCCGGCCCGCGTTGGCCGCGGCGTCCACGTGGGGGACGGTGCGCGGCAGCAGTCCTCGCGCCATTTCGGTGAGGACGGGCTTTCCGGGGACGAAGACCACCGGAACGATGGAACTGGCGGCGTCGAGACGGATCGCCCGGCCCGCGCCGGTCTCCGTCCACGCGATGGTGAAGCCACCGAGCAGGCACGGGGCCACGTTGTCGGGGTGGCCCTCGATCTCGGTGGCGAGTTCGAGCAGCGCGGCGTCGTCGAGCAGGGCGGCGCCGCCTATCGTCACGGCGCGCGCGGCGACGACGGCCGACACGATCGCGGCGGACGAGGAGCCCAGGCCACGGCCGTGCGGGATGCGGTTGGCGCAGACGATCTCGAGCCCGCGCGGCTGTCCGCCGAGGGCGTCGAAGGCCGTGCGCAGGGACCGTACGAGGAGGTGCGACTCGTCGCGGGGCAGGCTCTCGGAGCCCTCGCCTGCGATGTCGATGTTCAGCCCGGAGTCGGCGACCCTGACGACCACGTCGTCGTAGAGCCCCAGCGACAGGCCGAGGCTGTCGAAGCCCGGGCCGAGATTGGCGCTGGTGGCGGGGACGCGCACCCTGACGGCGGCGGCGCGGAAAGCGGGACCGGCCATCGGTCGATGACTCTCCTTGAGCTGCGGGATGTTTCGAGAACTTCCGATGTCTTGTGATGCGTCGATGTTCTGGTGATGCGTGCGTCGACACCCGGGCCGCGATCGACAAAGCAGCGGCGGCACCACGGCATATGCGGTGGGCGGGTTCGACACAGCTTATCGAAGGAAGGTTCCGTGGCGACATAGGGCGCACAGGAGGCGCACGATGCGTGTCGTAAGCCCCCCTGTGCACCCCCTGTACGGAAACGCCCAGTTGACGAGGTGTCAGTGTCGCCTAAAGCCGCCCGCCGTGGCGGTGCGGCTCAGGCGAGGCCGAGGCGCTCGGCGGCCGCGGCGGCGTCGACCGGGACGGTGACGGGCTGCGGGGCGCCGGCGACGGCCCAGTCCGGGTCCTTCAGACCGTTGCCCGTGACGGTGCAGACGATCTTCTGGCCGGGGTCGACCTTGCCCTGCTCGGCGGCCTTCAGCAGACCGGCCACGGACGCGGCCGAGGCGGGCTCGACGAAGACACCCTCCTGGGACGCCAACAGCTTGTAGGCGCGCAGGATCTCACGGTCCGTCACCTCGTCGATGAAGCCGCCGGACTCCTCGCGCGCGGCGAGCGCGTACTGCCACGAGGCGGGGTTTCCGATGCGGATCGCGGTCGCGATCGTCGACGGGTCCTTCACGATCTCGCCGCGCACGATCGGCGCGGAGCCCGAGGCCTGGAAGCCCCACATCCGGGGCGTACGGGAGGAGACGCTGTCGGCCGCGTACTCCTTGTAGCCCTTCCAGTAGGCCGTGATGTTGCCGGCGTTGCCGACGGGCAGCACGTGGATGTCGGGGGCGTCGCCGAGCGCGTCCACGATCTCGAACGAGGCCGTCTTCTGGCCCTCGATGCGGTACGGGTTCACCGAGTTGACCAGCGCCACCGGGTAGTTCTCGGAGAGGCTGCGGGCCAGGTTCAGGCAGTCGTCGAAGTTGCCGTCGACCTGGAGGATCTTCGAGCCGTAGACGAGCGCCTGGCCCATCTTGCCGAGGGCGATCTTGCCCTGCGGCACGAGGACGGCGCAGACCATCCCGGCGCGCACGGCGTACGCGGCGGCGGAGGCCGAGGTGTTGCCGGTGGAGGCGCAGATGACGGCCTGCGCGCCCTCCTCCTTGGCCTTCGTGATGGCCATGGTCATGCCGCGGTCCTTGAACGAACCGGTCGGGTTGGCGCCCTCGACCTTCAGGTGCACCTCACAGCCGGTGCGCTCGGAGAGCATCTGCGCGGGTACGAGCGGCGTGCCGCCCTCGCGCAGCGTCACGACCGGCGTGGTGTCGGTCACCGGGAGCCGGTCCCGGTACTCCTCGACGATGCCGCGCCACTGGTGGGTCATTCCGGTCATCCCTGCTACTCCCCTTCAACACGCATGATGCTGGCGACACCGCGCACGGTGTCGAGCTGACGCAGCGCGTCCACGGTCCCGGTGAGGGCCGCGTCCGCCGCGCGATGGGTGACGACGACGAGACTCGCCTCGCCGTCCTTCCCCGACTGCCGCACGGTGTCGATGGAGACGCCATGCTCGGCGAAGACCGTCGCGACCTGGGCGAGTACGCCCGGCTTGTCGGCCACGTCGAGGCTGATGTGGTACCGCGTCACGACATCGCCCATCGGCGAGACGGGCAGCTGTGTGTACGCGGACTGGCCGGGTCCCGTCGCGCCGTTGAGGCGGTTGCGGCAGACGGCGACGAGGTCGCCGAGTACGGCGGACGCGGTCGGCGAGCCGCCGGCACCGGGCCCGTAGAACATGAGCTGACCCGCGGCCTCGGCCTCGACGAACACGGCGTTGTACGCGCCGCGCACGGAGGCCAGCGGGTGGGACAGCGGGATCATCGCCGGGTGCACGCGGGCGGTGACGGACTGCCCGTCGGCGGCCCGCTCGCAGATGGCGAGCAGCTTGATGGTGCAGCCCATCTGCTTCGCGGACGCGAAGTCGGCGGCGGTCACCTCGGTCATGCCCTCGCGGTACACGTCGTCGAGGCGTACGCGGGTGTGGAAGGCGATGCCGGCGAGGATGGCGGCCTTGGCCGCGGCGTCGAAGCCCTCGACGTCGGCGGTCGGGTCGGCTTCGGCGTATCCGAGGGCGGTGGCCTCGTCGAGCGCCTCCTGGTAGCCGGCGCCGGTCGTGTCCATCGCGTCGAGGATGAAGTTCGTCGTGCCGTTCACGATGCCGAGGACGCGGTTGACCTTGTCCCCCGCGAGCGACTCGCGCAGCGGCCTGACCAGCGGAATCGCGCCGGCGACCGCGGCCTCGTAGTAGAGGTCCTCACCGTGCTCCACGGCCGCGGCGTGCAGGGCCTCGCCGTCCTGGGCGACGAGCGCCTTGTTGGCGGAGACGACGGAGGCGCCGTGCTCGAAGGCGGTGGTGATGAGGGTGCGCGCGGGCTCGATGCCACCGATGACCTCGACCACCACGTCGATGTCACCGCGTTTCACGAGCGCGGTGGCGTCGGTGGTGACCAGGGCAGGATCGATTCCCTCGCGCACCCGGGAGGGCCGCCGCACGGCCACACCCGCGAGTTCGACGGGGGCACCGATCCGGGCGGCGAGGTCGTCGGCGTGCGTCGTCATGATGCGCGCCACCTCTGAGCCGACAACCCCACAGCCCAGCAGCGCCACCTTCAGCGGACGCGTACGCATCATCCGACCTCGTTTCCTCTACTGCTACGTGTTTCTGCGGTGGGACCAGTCTCACCCACCGAACCGGGGTTTCAGCCCGGGGTCCGGATCGTGAGACGTAGATTTCATTTATCCGACGTCGAGCCGCAGGAGATCTTCCTCCGTCTCGCGCCGCACGATCACCCGGGCCTCGCCGTCGCGCACGGCGACGACCGGCGGGCGAAGCGCGTGGTTGTAGTTGCTGGCCATGGAACGGCAGTACGCGCCGGTGGCCGGCACGGCGATCAAATCACCGGCAGCGACATCGGCAGGCAGGAACGCGTCCTTCACGACGATGTCGCCACTCTCACAGTGCTTGCCGACGACACGGACGAGCATCGGGGCGGCGTCGGAGGTGCGGGAGACGAGGGCGACGGTGTACTCGGCGTCGTAGAGCGCGGTGCGAATGTTGTCGGACATGCCGCCGTCGACGGAGACGTAGGTCCGCAGTCCTTCGAGCGGCTTGACGGTGCCGACGGTGTAGAGCGTGAAGGCGGTCGGGCCGACGATGGCACGCCCCGGCTCGACGGAGATGCGAGGAGTGCGCAGGTTCGCCGCCTCGCACTCACGCGTGACGATCTCGTTCAGCGCCTTGGCGATCTCGTGCGGCTCACGCGGGTCGTCCTCGCTCGTGTACGCGATACCGAGCCCGCCACCGAGGTCGATCTCGGGCAGCTCGATGCCGTGCTCGTCCCGCACCTCGGCGAGCAGGCCGACGACGCGGCGCGCGGCGACCTCGAAGCCGGCCATGTCGAAGATCTGCGACCCGATGTGGGAGTGGATCCCGATGAGCTCGATGCCATCGAGCTTGATGGCGCGCCGCACGGCCTCCGCCGCCTGCCCGTCGGCGAGGGCGATGCCGAACTTCTGGTCCTCGTGCGCGGTGGCGATGAACTCGTGGGTGTGCGCCTCGACGCCCACCGTGACGCGGATCTGCACGCGCTGCCGCTTGCCGAGGCCGTCGGCGATGTGGGCGACGCGCGCGATCTCCTGGAAGGAGTCGAGCACGATGCGCCCGACGCCGACCTGGACCGCGCGGCTGATCTCTTCCTCGGTCTTGTTGTTGCCGTGGAAGGCGATGCGCTCGGCGGGCATTCCGGCGGAGAGCGCGGTGGCGAGCTCACCGCCGGAACACACATCCAGATTCAGCCCCTCCTCGTCCAGCCACCGCACGACGGCACGCGACAGGAAGGCCTTACCGGCGTAGAAGACATCGGCGTCGGGACCGAAGGCGTCGCGCCAGGCGGCGCACCGGGCGCGGAAGTCGTCCTCGTCGAGGAAGTACGCCGGGGTGCCGAACTCCTCGGCGAGCCGGGCGACTTCGACGCCGCCGACGGTGACGGCGCCGTCGCCGGTACGGGCGACGGTCCGCGCCCACACCTTCGGGTCGAGGACGTTGAGGTCGGTGGGCGGGGCGCTGTTGTAGTGGCCCTCGGGCAGGACGTCGGCGTGACGGGGGCCGGCGGGGTGTGCGGAACGGCTCATGGCTGCGGTGGCTCTCTTCGTCTACTTCTGTGTCACAGATGTGCGGGGGCGTCGATGCCGAGCAGGGTCAGGCCGCCTGCGAGCACCGTCCCGACGGCTTCGGCGAGTGCGAGCCGGGCACGGTGGGCGGCCGAGGGTTTCTCCTCGCCTTGGGGCAGTACGGCCGGATGGAGCGAGGCCATGAAGATGTCGGCGACGCCGACGAGGTGCCGGGCGAGCCGGTCGGGGGCGTGCTGCTCGGCTGCGGTGCGCAGGATGCGTGGGTGGTCGGCGAGGACGGCGACGAGATCTTGCTGACCGGGTGTGGCGGGGACGGCGGGTGTGCCTGGTGCGGCGGGGGCGCCTGGTACGGCGGGTATGCGGGGTACGTCTTGTCCGGTCGTGTCGGCGGTAAAACCGAGATCCGCGGCGTTGTGGGTGAGGGCGCGGGTGCGGGCGTGGGCGTATTGGACGCGGAAGAGGGGGTTGCTCTCACGCTGGATGAGGTGCGCGTCGCGCCCGTCGTAGCTGTCGCATCCGCCGTGTCCGTGACTCTCGCCGCCGATCCGGGGGCGGTCGTGGCCCGCGGGGTGGAGGAGGGCCCAGCGGGCGGCGTCGCGGCCGAGGGGCACGGGGTCGGCGGGGGCGGGCACGGGCCGGATGTTGACGTCGAGGGGGGCCGGGTCGTCGAGGCTGCCGCTCGCGTCGACCTGGACGCCGAGGACGTCGCCCCACTCGGGCCGGGGCCGACCCGCACAACTGGTCCGCACGAGGACACCCTGGGAACGCAGGAGACGGGCGACGGAATCCATGACGACGAGAGCGCGCACCTCGTCGGGGGCGTGGAGCTGAACGAGTCGGCCGCTGTGCCCTTCGGCGAAGCCGTACCGGGCCCCGGCGCGCAGGATCTCCGCGACGAGCGCGCCGGTCGCGGACGCGGATTCCCGCAGCGTGACGTTGAGAAAGCCGGGTCCGGTGACAGCGACCTCGGCGATACCGGGGCTCTCGCCGAGCCGACGGGACAGGATCTCGGCGACCTGGCGCGGGGGCCGGCCGGCGGGGCGGGCGAGCTGCAGCGCGACGTTGGTGGCGTAGTCGCCCTGCCCTCCGGCCCGCGGCCGCTCGACGACGATCCGCCCCTCCCCCGCCGCGCACACGGCCGCGTCGAGCTCACCGTCGTCGACCGCGCGACGTACGGCGCGCAGGACGGTGCGGGAGAGCTCGGCGGGGGTCACGGGACAAGCGTATGGGAGGAGGGGGGTGGGCAGGCGACCCGGTTTCCCGTTGAGTCCGGGATACGGACGGGGCACCTGGGCGGCAAGGTGCTCAGGCGTCGGCGGTGCGGGTGGCCTGCTCGGAGTCTTCGGCGGCCCTCACGGCACGCACGGCGCCCGCCCGAGAGCCACCGGCGGAACCGACCCCCGCGCGCCCCTGCTCGCTCAACTGGCCTACGACACGCACCAGTTCGCTGGGCTCGAAGGGCTTGGCCAAGAACGCGTCGACCCCCACATCGAGCCCGCTCTCGACCTCGTACTGGGTGCAGGCGCTGACGACGACGATGGGCAGCGAACGCGTACGGACATCCGCCCGCAGCCGCGCGGCGGTCCGCAGCCCGTCGAGCCGGGGCATGACGACGTCGAGCGTGACGACATCGGGCCGCACCTGGTCGATCACTTCCAGACATTCGGCACCATCGGCCGCGGTCACGACCTCGAAGCCCTCCAGCTCGAGATTGACCCTGATCAGCTGCCGAATGACCTTGTTGTCGTCCACGACAAGGACTCGGCCGGACGCGCCTGGCACAACTCGAGAGTAGGTCGACACCGGCCACCGCGTCCGGGTTTTCCCCACTTCCGCCCCGTACAGGCGACCCGAACCCCGCCGTCCCCCCGCGCCATAACCCGTTCCTGAGGACCTCAAAGGAGCTGGTAGTGTTCTACCCGTCGCCAAGCACCACGCGACACACGCCCCCGTAGCTCAGGGGATAGAGCAACGGCCTCCGGAGCCGTGTGCGCAGGTTCGAATCCTGCCGGGGGCACTCGCCACACAGTCAGTGAGAATCATGCGCTGAGCTGGGCGGATGCCTGAAGAAGAGGGCGGGAGTCAGTGTCACTGACTCCCGCTCTTTCTCGTTGTCCACGGCTGTTCGTGACGCAGTTCGGGCCTAACCGTTGGGTGGGCGGGCAGCGGGCGAGGCGAGGATCGCGTCGAGCAGTCCCGGGAAGCGGGCGTTCAGGTCGGCCCTGCGCAGCGTGAGGAACCGTTGGGAACCTTGGACTCGCGCGTGCAGGACTCCCGCTTCGCGTAGCACCTTCTGGTGGTGCGAGAACGTGGATCGGCTCATCGTCAGGCCCGCGTCGGCCTGGAGCCTGGTGCAGTCCGACTCCCCGAGTCGGGCAAGGGCCTGCACGGTGGCCAGCCGCCCCTCATCGCCGAGCGCCGCCAGCACCTTGGCGAGCCGCAGCTCGCTCACATCGGGGTGCATCCCGTCCGTCATCACCGTCACGTACGGATCGTAGATCGGGGCTTTCCGTATGTCGAACTTCCTCGTAGTGTTCGATGAGTTTCGACGTCGTCGATATTCATCGAACACCTCTGGGGAGTGTCATGGATACATCTGAACGCCGCCACCGGCTGCTGCTGCCGGTCGTCCTCGCGGCGATGTTCATGTACGGCTTCGACCTCAACGTGGTCAACGTCGCCGTCCCGTCACTGCAGCACGAACTGCACGCCGGGCAGGTGGCGTTGGAGCTCGTGGTGGGGGGATACGCCTTCGCGTACGCTGCGGGGCTGGTGACCGGTGGGCGCCTCGGTGACCTGGTCGGCCACCGCCGGATGTTCCTCCTCGGCATGGCGGCCTTCACGCTCGCCTCGGTGCTGTGCGGCATCGCCGAGTCCCCTGGTCAGCTGGTAGCGGCACGTCTGCTGCAAGGGCTGACGGCGGCGATGATGGTGCCGCAGATCCTGGCCCTGATCATGGGCAACTTCGCCGCGGAGGAACGCCCCAGAGCGTTGGCCTGGTTCGGCGTGACGGCCGCCGTCAGCGGAGTGTTCGGCCAGGTCCTCGGCGGACTGCTGCTGGATGCCGATGTGTTCGGCCTGGGATGGCGGGTGATCTTCCTGCTCAACATGCCGGTCGGAGTCGTCGTCCTGGCCCTCGCCGCACGTGTGCTGCCCCGGGGTGCGGCCGGTCGGCCCGCCGCTCTGGACCCCGTGGGCGTCCTGGGTGTTTCCGGTTCACTGGCACTCGCCCTGGTGCCGCTGATGCTCGGTCGCGGTCAGGGCTGGCCGCTGTGGTGCTGGGTCCTGCTCGTCGCGTCCGTTCCGGCCGCTCTGCTGACCCTGTCGTACGAGCGTCGGATGCTCGCACGCGGGAGTGCACCGCTGCTGGACCTGTCCCTCCTGCGGGTCCGTACGTTCAGCTCCGGCCTGGCCGTCAGCGTGGCGTTCATGAGCTACTTCACCAGCAGCATCTTCGTGGTCAGCCTGCTGCTCCAGAACGGCCTCGGGCTCACCCCGGTACAGGCCGGGCTGACGTTCGCGCCGATGGCCGTCGCCGGAGTCGTCGCACCGCTGGTGGGGAAGCGATGGGTCGTCGCTTACGGCACGACCAAGGTCATACTGCTCGGCTGCGCCATCGACCTTCTCGCCAACCTTGCCCTCGCCCTCACGCTGAACCGCCAGGGCGGACACGTCGGGGTCCTTTGGCTCGCCGCAGAACTCGCCCTGATGGGCCTGGGTAACACCCTGATCCTCCCGGCGCTGATCGGTGCCACCCTCGCCGGTGTGCAACCCCGGCAAGCCGGAATCGCCTCCGGGATGCTGAACACCACGCAACAGTTCGCCGGCGCGGCCGGCCTCGCGGTCATCGGGACCGTGTTCTTCAACGCACTCGGAACCCACCCCGCAGGCGCGTCCAGCTACGCCTCGGCCACCGTGACCGCGGCCTGGATCAGCGTCGCGCTCGTCGTCGCCATGGCGGTCCTCACGGCGGCACTGGCCCGTTCCTCCCGAACGAACTCGCCTTCACAAGTCCGCGAGCCCGTCACCACGTCCGAGCGATGAACCCTGGCTGGGTGCGGGTTGCGGGTCCCGCACCCAACAGCCGGTCAGGCGTAGAAGCGGGAGACGCTTTGGAGGACTGCTGCGGGCTTGGGGGCGCCCTCGATTTCTATGGTTCCGTCGATCGTGATCTGGGCTCCTCCCCCGGGGACCTCCTCCACTGATGCCACCTTCGCCGCCAGCCGGATGCGGGAGCCCGCCTTGACCGGGGAGGGGAAGCGGACCTTGTTGAGGCCGTAGTTGACCTTCGTCGTGACGCCCTGGACGTCCAGGAGGTCGGTGAAGAGGGGGATGAAGAGGGAGAGGGTCAGGTAACCGTGGGCGATCGGGGCGCCGAAGGGGCCCGCCGCGGCGCGTTCGGGGTCCACGTGGATCCACTGGTGGTCGCCCGTCGCGTCTGCGAACGTGTTGATGCGGTCCTGGGTGATCTCGAGCCAGTCGCTGGTGCCGAGGTCGGTTCCGGTGAGCTTCGTGAGTTCGGCCAGGCCGTTCACCGTGAGCGTCGTCGTCATTGCTGTCAGGTGTCCTGTTCGTTGGGCGCGGGCGTGGTGCCGTATGCCGTGCGGAGGCGGGATTTGATGAGTTTTCCGGATGCCGTGCGAGGGAGTTCGCCGGTCAGGATCAGGGATTTGGGGATCTTGTATTTCGCCAACTGGCCGGAGAGGGAGGCCAGGATCGACTCGGGGGTGGGGTGGTGCCCGGGTGCGGGACCACGATCGCGCGGGGGACCTCGCCCCATTTCTCGTCGGGGATCCCGATCACCGCGCACTCCGCCACGTCGGGGTGTGCGAGGAGGGCGGCCTCGATCTCGGCGGGGTAGATGTTCTCGCCGCCGGAGATGATCATGTCCTTGAAGCGGTCGACGATGGTGACGTAGCCGTCGGCGTCCACGCGTGCCGCGTCCCCGGTGCGGAACCAGCCGTCGGAGAAGGCGGCCTCGGTCTCCGCCGGCAGGCCCCAGTAGCCCGGCATCACGTGCGGGCCGCGGACCACCACCTCGCCCGTCTCGCCGACGTCCACCGGGGTCAGGTCCTGGCCCACCACCTGTACGTCGCTGAAGAAGTGCGGCACGCCCGCCGAGCCCGCCTTGGTCACCGCGTGTTCCGCGTCGAGGAAGAGGGTGCCGGGGGCCGCCTCGGTCATGCCGTAGCCCTGGAGGAAGGTGAGGCCGCGTTCCTGGTACGCCGCGATCAGCGGGGGCGGTACCGGGGCTCCTCCGCAAGTCAGGATGCGGAGGGAGGAGAGGTCGGCCGCCTGCCACGCCGGCTGCCGGGTCAGCAGGTCGAACATCGTCGGGACGCCGAACATGAACGTCACCCCGTGCCGCTGCACCAGGTCGAACGTGGCCGCCGGGTCGAAGGCGCCCACCAGGACGCACGTACCGCCCTTGAGCAGCACCGGCAGCGTCAGCATGTTCAGGCCCGCCGTGTGGAACAGGGGCGCCGAGACGAGGGCGACCTCGTCCGCGATCAGGTCGTGGTCGACCAGGACGTTGATCGCGTTCCAGGTCAGGTTGGCGTGGGTGAGCATGGCGCCCTTGGGGCGGCCCGTCGTGCCCGAGGTGTACATGATGAGGCAGAGGTCGTCGCCGCCGACCGCCTCGTCGACCGGGTCCGACAGGGCGGACGGGGCGGCCGCGAGGAGTTCCTCGTATCCGGCCCCCTCGGCCTCGATCGTCAGCGGGACCGACAGCGCCTCGGCGGCTTCCCCGTCTCCGGTGTGCAGGAGGGTCTGCGCTCCTGAGTCCCGTATCTGATACGCGAGTTCGGCCGGCGACAGGCGCGTGTTGAGCGGGACGAAGACCGCCCCCAGGGTGCCCGCCGCGAACAGCGTCTCCAGGTACGAGGGGTGGTTCGGGCCGAGGTACGCGACACGGTCGCCGCGGCGCACGCCCTGGGAGCGCAGGACGTGCGCCAGGCGGGTCGTGCGGTCGTACAGGTCGGCGTACGAGTACGCCGTGCCGTTGTGGATCAGGGCGGTGCGGTGCGGGGTCTTGCGGGCCCGGCGTGCGGGCCATGACCCCAGTCCCTCGTTGCGCATCCGTGCCTCCTATGGCTCCGGCGCCTACTACGGCTGTGCCCGCTACGGCTTCGTCAGGCCCAGCAGGCGGGCCGCGTTCTCCTTGAGGATCTTGGGGCGGACCTCGTCCTTGATCTGGAGCTTCGCGAAGTCCGCGAGCCAGCGGTCCGGGGTCAGGACCGGGTAGTCCGAGCCGAACAGGACCTTGTCCTTGAGGAGCGTGTTCGCGTACTGGATCAGCTGCGGCGGGAAGTACTTCGGGGACCAGCCGGAGAGGTCGATGTGCACGCCCGGCTTGTGCGTCGCCACCGCCAGCGCCTCGTCCTGCCAGGGGAACGACGGGTGCGCCAGGATGATCTTCATGTGCGGGAAGTCGGCCGCGACGTCGTCCACGTGCAGGGGGTTCGAGTACTTCAGGCGGATCCCGCCGCCGCCCGGCACGCCCGCGCCGATGCCCGTCTGGCCGGTGTGGAAGAGGGCGATCGTGCCCGTTTCCTCGATCAGCTCGTAGAGCTCGTAGGCCACGGAGCGGTCGTTCGGGAAGAAGGCCTGGATGGACGGGTGGAACTTGAAGCCCTTCACCCCGTACTCCTCCACGAGGCGGCGGGCCTGCTTCACGCCCGCCTTGCCGCGGAACGGGTCGATCGAGGCGAAGGGGATCAGGACGTCCGGGTGGGCGGCCGCGGCCTCCGCGACCTCCTCGTTCGGTACGGGTTCCGTGCCGGTCGCGGACTCGGCGTCGACCGTGAAGATCACGGCGGCCATCTTCCGCTCGCGGTAGTAGGCCGCCGTCTCCTCGAGGGTCGGCTTCCGGTTGCCCTCGATCTTGAAGTACGCGGACGAGGCCTCGTGGAGTTCGTCGTCGAGGGATGCCTTTCCCTTGGACGAGACCTCCGCGTGGGTGTGGACGTCGATGGCCGCCAGCTCGTCGATGTTCATGGGGCCGCCCGTGCTCTGCGTGCTCAACTCATGCCTCCGGAATCTTCGGGGCCGGGATGCCCACCGTCTCGAGTTCGGCGCCGACCGACGTCGGCCAGGCGTCGGCGAGCGTGTCCGGGGTCCAGCCCCCGTCCGCGTAGGCCGACTTGATCTCCTGCGGGTGCGACCAGAGCGTGAGCCGGTCGCCGCCGATGCCGATCGCCTGGCCCGTCACGGAGCGGGCCGCTTCGGAGGCGAGGAAGGGGACGAGGGCCGCGCAGTCCTCCGGTGTGCCGAAGCCCTCGCCCTTGCGCAGGAAGGACGGGAGCGGTTCGCCGCCGCGCAGGGCCTCGACGTACGGGGCGAACGCCGGGATCGTCTCCGTCATGGCCGTCGCGGCGACCGGGACGATCGCGTTGACCGTGATGTTCGCGCGGGACAGCTCCATCGACCACGTACGGGCCATGGCGACGATGCCGGCCTTCGCGGCGGAGTAGTTCGTCTGGCCGAAATTGCCTCGTTGTCCCGCGGGCGAGCCGACGAGGACGAGCGTGCCTCCCTCACCCTGCTCGCGCATGCGGACCGCGGCGGCCCGGGCGCAGGTGAAGGTGCCCTTCAGGTGGGTGGTGACCACCGCGTCGAAGTCGTCGTCGGACATCTTCCACAGGACCTTGTCGCGCAGGATGCCGGCGTTGGTCACCAGGATGTCGAGGCGGCCGAACTCGCTCACCGCCCGCTCGACCAGGCGGTCCGCGGCCTCGGCCGTACCGACCGGGACCACCTCTGCGACGGCCGTGCCGCCCGCCTCGCGGATGGACTTCACGGCCGCTTCGGCGACGGCCTCGTCGACGTCGTTGATGACGACGGAGGCGCCGTGGGCGGCGAGGGTGTGGGCGTAGGAGAGGCCGAGGCCACGGCCGCTGCCGGTGACCACGGCCGCCTTTCCAGTGAGATCGATGGACACGTGTGGATCCCTTCCTGCGGCAATGCGGGGGCGATGGACGGGGTAATACGAGGGGCAAGAAGGAAGCTAAGAGCAATAATTGGTGACGTCAATAGTTGTCGCCGACCCGCATGTGCGAGAGACTGTCGCGTCACGCCGCAGGCCCACCCCAGGGAGACCCCATGACCCCCGCCCCGATCGACGCGCACGAGCCATGGATGCGCGGACTGCACGCCGACACGGGCTATCTGCTGTACCGGCTCGGGCTGCGCTCGGGGCAGCTGTTCAACGCCTCGCTCCAGGAGTCGGGGCTGCGCCTGCGGCACTACGCGGTACTGCGCTTCCTGGCCACGGGCGAGGGCGCGCCGCAAAGGGAGTTGAGCGTGCAGCTCGGCTACGACCCGAGCGCGATCGTGGGCCTCGTCGACGACCTGGAGAAGGCCTCGTTCGTGGAGCGGCGGCCGTCCCCGGGCGACCGGCGCAGCCGGATCGTGGTGCTCACGGACGACGGCCGGGACTTCCTGCGCGGCACGGACGAGGCGGGGCTGCGCGTGACGAGCGAGCTGCTCGCGCCGCTGGACCCGGACGAGTGCGAGACGCTCCACGAGCTGCTGCGGAGGGTCGCGGAGGCCGGGCTCGGCTGACGGCCACTTTCGGCCGTTGTCGACTTCTCGCTACGGAGACCAGCGGAGAATCCGTTTGAGTGTTTGTCATTCCTGATCAGGACTGTGAGAGGCGCCACGCGGGTCCGATCCAGGTTTACTCGTGCCCCACGGCATGACTACGGTTCGGTCGATGTCTCGCAGCCACTTGAACCTCACGAATCCAGGAAGATGCGTATCCGGTAGCCGGGGTTCCCAACGGGAGGGATCGTGAGCGAACCGGTACAGCTCGCGGCTCATCGGGCCCCGCTGCCCGATCAGCAGGAGACCGTCGCACCGCCCGCGAGCACTCCGTCCAGGAGACACGCGGCCGCGCCGGCCACCACCGCGACTCCGAAGTCCGGCAAGGCGCGGGACGCGTTCTACGACAACGCGAAGTACCTGGCCATCGTCCTGGTCGCGATGGGCCACTCCTGGGAGCCGCTGCGCGACGGTAGCCGGGCGGCCTCCGCCCTGTACATCATCGTGTACACGTTCCACATGCCGGCGTTCATCGTGATCTCCGGCTACTTCTCGCGGTCGTTCGACGCGAGCCCTGCTCGGCTGAAGCGGCTGATCACGGGTGTGGCCGTGCCGTACGTGGTGTTCGAGGTCGCCTACACGCTCTTCAAGCGGTACGCCGGTGACGACCCCGGATACGACTTCAGCCTCCTGGACCCCTGGTACCTGACCTGGTTCCTGGTCTCGCTGTTCGTGTGGCGGCTGAGCACGCCGATCTGGAAGACGATCCGCTGGCCGCTGCCGGTGGCGCTCGCCATCGCGGCGCTCGCCTCCGTCTCCCCCAGCATCGGCGACGACCTGGACATGCAGCGCCTGCTGCAGTTCCTCCCGTTCTTCGTCCTCGGCCTGTGCCTCAAGCCCGAGCACTTCCAGCTGGTGCGCCGCAAGGAGGCGCGGATCGTCGCGGTGCCGGTCTTCGCGGCCGCGCTGCTCTTCGCGTACTGGGCGGCGCCCCGGATGACTGCGGCGTGGACGTACCACCGGGACAGCGCGCAGGAGTTGGGCGCACCCGGCTGGACCGGCATCGTCATGACGCTGGCCATGTTCGGCTGCTCGGTGATCCTCACCGCCTGCTTCTTCGCGTGGGTGCCGGGCCGCAAGCTGTGGTTCACGGCGCTCGGCGCGGGCACCCTGTACGGCTACCTGCTGCACGGCTTCGTCGCCAAGGGCTCGCGCTTCTGGGACTGGTACGACAACGCCTGGATGCACACGCCGTGGGGTGAGGTCGTGGTGACGCTGCTCGCGGGAACCCTCATCACCGTGCTGTGCACGCCACCGGTGCAGCGGGTGTTCCGGTTCGTGATGGAGCCGAAGATGGAGTGGGCGTTCAAGCGGGACGCCGCGAAGCTCGCCAAGGCGCGCTAGCTCGGCGGCGGGGTTGCGGTCTCGGGGCTCTGCCCCGGGCCCCGCTGGCTCGCGTCCCAAAGGCGGGGCTTGAATGCTCAGGCCGACGTCTTCTTGCGAGGCGTCGGCTTTTTCTTTGCCGACTTGGAAGCCGTCTTCTTGGCCGTCGTCTTCTTGGCCGCGGTCTTCTTCGTGGTCGTCTTCTTCGCCGCGGCCTTCTTCGGCGCCGCCTTCTTGCTCGTACGGGAACCGGACCGCGACGCCAGCTCCGTCACCTCGGCCACGTCCTCGCCGCCGCCCCCGCCCCGCGCCTTCTTGGCCGCCCGTACGCTGCTCTCCAGCGCCGACATGAGGTCGATGACCTTGCCGCCTCCGCCGTCCGACTTCTTGGGGGTTCCGGCCGGTTCGGCGCCGGACGACTTCGCCTCGATCATCTCCTCCACGGCGTCCCGGTAGTCGTCGTGCAGCGAGTCCATGTCGACCTCGCCGAGCGTGTCCATCAGGGCGTCCGCCAGGTCGAGTTCCGCGTCGCGGACCGTGACGTGGGAGTCGGGGGCGGCTTCCTCGGGGGCCCGGATCTCGTCCGGCCAGAGCAGTCCGTGCATCGCGATGACGTCGTCGACGACCCGCAGCATCCCGAGCCGCTCCCGGCCGCGCAGCGCGAACTTGGCGATGGCCACCTTGTTGCTGCGCTTGAGCGCCTCGCGCAGGAGCGTGTACGGCTTGGCGGCCGGGACGCCGTTGGCCTGGAGGTAGTACGCCGTGCCCATCTGGAGCGGGTCGATCCGCTCGGCCGGCACGAACGACACGATCTCGATCGTCTTGGCCGTGGGGATCGGGAGCTGGGCCAGGTCGTCCTCGGTGATGGGGATGATCGAGCCGTCGGCGTCCTCGTACCCCTTGCCGATCTCGTCGTTCGCGACCTCCTTGTCCTCCAGCTCGCACACCTTGTGATAGCGGATGCGGCCGCCGTCCTCCAGGTGGATCTGGCGGAAGGAGATCGAGTGGTTCTCGGTGGCGTTGACCAGCTTGATCGGGATGCTGACCAGGCCGAAGGAGATGGCGCCGTTCCATATGGAGCGCACGGTGGACCTCCCGGTTCGCGCCGACAAGCGACATTGCGGACATAACGTGCCGGATTGCCAGAGTATTACCGTATGGCTCCCATCACAGAAGTGGAGGGGCGGCGGCTCACGCTCAGCAATCTGGAGAAGGTGCTGTATCCGGCCTCCGGGTTCACCAAGGGCGAGCTGCTGCACTACTACGCGACGACCGCCGAGGCACTGCTCCCGCACCTCCGGGACCGCCCGGTCTCCTTCCTGCGCTTCCCCGACGGGCCCGAGGGCCAGCGGTTCTTCGCCAAGAACGTGCCGCCGGGGACGCCCTCCTGGGTGGAGACGGCCGAGGTGACGCGCTCGGACGGGGTCTCGCGGCAGATCCTCGTACAGGACCTGCCGACGCTGATGTGGGCGGCGAACCTGGTCACCGAGTTCCACACACCGCAGTGGCGGGCGGACGCGCCGGGGCGCGCGGACCGGCTCGTGTTCGACCTGGACCCGGGCGCACCGGCCGACATCGTGCAGTGCTGCGAGGTGGCCGGCTGGCTGCGGGAGCGGCTGGCGCGGGACGGGCTCGACGCGTACGCGAAGACGTCCGGGTCCAAGGGGCTGCATCTGCTCGTGCCGCTGGTGCCCACGGCGTCCGAGCGGGTCAGTGCGTACGCGAAGGGGCTCGCGCGGGAGGCGGAGGGGGCGCTGCCGCGGCTCGTCGTGCACCGCATGGCGCGCGATCTGCGGACCGGGAAGGTGTTCGTCGACCACAGTCAGAATTCCGCGGCGAAGACGACGGCGACGGCTTATACGTTGCGGGCCCGGGCGGAGCCGACCGTGTCGGCGCCGGTGACGTGGGAGGAGGTCGAGGGGTGCGGTTCCGCGGGTGAACTGGTCTTTGTTGCGGGGGACGTTGTTGCGCGGCTTCGGCGGTACGGGGATTTGCTTGGGCCGTTGTTCGATGCGGGGCGGGCGGGGGTGCTTCCCTGACGCGGATGGTGACCCGGTCGCGGGGCTCTGCCCCGGACCCCGCTGGCTCTCGTCCCAAAGGCGGGGCTTGAAAAGAACACCCCGGAGGGGCTGGATTGGGTCACACGCGGGACCACGTTCCCCGGGCCCGCGCCATCATGTGCAGTGCCTCCACGTCCGCCGGTTTGAGGAGGCCGCC
Source organism: Streptomyces fractus (assembly GCF_049844455.1). Lineage (NCBI taxonomy): Bacteria > Bacillati > Actinomycetota > Actinomycetes > Kitasatosporales > Streptomycetaceae > Streptomyces > Streptomyces fractus. The sequence continues at coordinate 3,403,714 of NZ_JBMYHI010000002.1, forward strand.
GGTGCGGGCGAGGGTCGGCAGGTTCGTGTCCGTGAAGAGGCGGACGTCGCGCGGTGGCGTCGTCACCTCCACGGTCGACGGTTCCACCAGGACCAGGCCCGCCCGGACCTCCGCGGTGAGGGCGAAGGAGGCCCGCGAGGCGTCGGCGCGGACCCGGCGCAGCAGGGGTTGCGGCTCCCCGCGGCCCGCCGTCACCTCGGCGGCGCCGACCCGCACCCGTTGCCTGCGCGCGGGCAGGGTGTGCAGCGCGAACAGGCCGCCGGGGCCGATCAGCAGGTGGTGGATGTGGGACCCGCCGGGCAGCGGCACCGAGTGCAGCACCCGCCAGCCCACCGCCTCCAGGCCGTCGAGGACCTCCCCCACCCGCGCCTGCGCGGCGAGCGCCCTGCGCCGCGGGTCGGTGCGCAGCCGGCGCTGCGGGCCCGGGTCCCGGTCCAGGGAGATGACGAGGGCCTCGCCCGGCCGGTTCGGCGCGAGGTCGTCGTCGGGGTGGAGGGTGAGCCCGGCCAGTTCGGAGGGGGTGGGCACCGGGGGCGGGCCGACGGCGACCTGGCCGGTGATGAACGGGCGGAGCACGTCGAGCACATCCGCCCGACGGGTCTCGCTGAGCAGGTTCACCCGACCCGCGTCCCGGTCGTACCAGGCGACGTTCGTGCCGTCGTCCCCGCACACGTAGAGCCACTCCTGGCCGTGCCGCCAGGTCGGTATGACGCGCAGTCCGCTCATGCCCCATCACCCCACGACCATGGGAGCAGCAAGCCATGCCGCAGGGCAAGAAGCCCGCAGGCCCGGCATGATGTCCAACGCGACCCGTTCGACCCGGCAGGCAGGAGTGCAGTGACGCCCAGACCCTGCCCTCGAACCGTCGCCCGGTCGGTGCTCGCCGTGCCCGCCGCCGCGCTGCTCTGCGTGTGCGCCGGCTGCGGGGACCAGGGCGGCCTGGAGAGCGCGGGCCCGACGCCGACGGCCGTCGGCCCCGAGCGCCTGTGGCCCTCGCTGCCGCCCGCGACCCGCGCCGCCGACGACTACGGCGCCGGGGAAACGGCGGTGGTCAAGGGCGTCGACGTGCCGGGCGGGAAGCTGCGCGAGGTCGCCCCGGTGACGATCGTGCGGGCGCGCGTCGCGGCCGCGCCCGACGACTACAAGGACGTCGCGTCGGACGTCGCCGACTGCCCCGACCCGCACGGCGGAGGCGACTGCCCCGTGCTCGGCGGGTACTACCGGGATCTGACCGGCGACGGCCGGGACGACCTGCTGGTCGCCGTCCGCGCCCCGCACCGCCAGGCGTACGTCCAGGCGTACACGTACTCGGGCGGGAAGCTGACGCAGATCATGGACGACAAGGACGCCGTCATCAACGTGCATCTGGCGGGCCGGAACATCGTGGTGCGCGCCGCCGCCGACCTGACCGGATACGAGTACCGCACGTCCTGGTCGTACGACGGTCACCAGAAGGCGATGCTGCCGACCCGCGACGAGATCCTGCGCACCGGATCCGCGCCCACCCCCGGCATGCCGTCACCGAGCCGCTCATGAGTCCGCGCGCGCCGCGGCTGCCCGCCTGGACCGCGTCCCTGACGTGGAAGGCGACCGTGTTCATCACCGTGATGTGCTGTGCGCTCGCCGCGCTGCTCGGCGTCCTGGTGCACGTCTCGGTCACCGACCAGACGACGGGGCAGGCCCGCGAACGCGCGCTCACCCTCCTGAAGTCCAGCACCAAGCGGTACGAGGCCGGGGGCCGGCTCGCGCCGGGCGCGGGCCTCGATCCGCCGGGCCTGCCCGCCGAGTTGAGCGCCCTCGCCGCGCGCGGGGAGCGCGGCACGATGATCGCCGCGTACGGGGAGCGGCCGACCATGTGGGCGGCGGGCCCCGCGGCCACCGGCCGGGGCGGCGGGCGGGCCCTCGCGGTGCGGGTCGACTTCGCGCAGGGCAGGCGCACCATCGACGGGCTCGACGGGGCGATCCTCACCTCGTCCGTGCTCGCGATCGGGGCGACGCTGCTGGTCGGCGCGTTCGCGGTGACCCGTGTGACGCGGCGCCTGCACGCGACGGCGCGGGTGGCGCGCAGGATCAGCGCGGGCGACATGGACGCGCGCGTCGACGACCGCCGGACGAAGGATCCGGGGCGGCGCCACGACGAGGTGGCCGATGTCGCGGGCGCGCTCGACAGCATGGCCGGTTCGCTACAGGCCCGGATCCTGACCGAGCAGCGGTTCACCGCCGATGTCGCGCACGAGCTGCGCACGCCGCTGACCGGGCTGCACGCCGCCGCCGAGCTGCTGCCGCCGGGGCGGCCCACGGAGCTGGTGCGGGACCGGGTCGCCGCCCTGCGCACGCTCACCGAGGACCTACTGGAGATCTCCCGGCTCGACGCGCGCAGCGAGCGCCTCGACCTGGACGAGAACCGGCTCGGGCCGGTCGCGGAGCGCGTGGTGCGGGCGTCCGGCACGGACACCGAGGTCGATGTCGTGCGGGACGTCTGTGTGCTGACGGACCGTCGGCGCCTGGAGCGGGTCCTCGGCAATCTCGTGGCGAACGCGCACCGGCACGGCGCCGCGCCGGTCACCCTGACCGTGGACGGGCCGGTGATCACGGTGCGCGACCACGGCGCGGGCTATCCCGGCTATCTCGTGGAGCACGGACCGCAGCGTTTCCGCACCGAGGGCGGCGCCCGTGGGCACGGGCTCGGCCTGACCATCGCGCTCGGGCAGGCCGAAGTCCTGGGCGCACGGCTGGAGTTCACGAACGCGCCGGACGGCGGCGCGGTGGCGACGCTGACGCTTCCGTACGAGGGGGCGGACCCCGGGACCCGTAGCGGAGAGTGACCTTTTGCGTGCCCTGCGTGCCGCTTTTAGGGTGAAACCGGGCGTTCAAGGGTATTTCTTGCACTCCCTCTCGCCCCTCACACCCCGCTTGTCCCGTCCCGTCCCCTCACGTCCCTCACTCCCGCCCCAGGAGGACTCGCATGTCCCTCACCACCCGTCTCGGCGTGGGCATCGCCGCCGTCGCCACCCTCGTCACGACCGCCGCCGTCCCCGCCGTCGCCCAGACCGGCGGCTCCCACGGCGCCGGCGACCGGCCGCCGGTCTACAAGGGCCGCGTCATCGCGAAGTCCGGGCTGCTGCTGCGCGACGCCCCGACCCGCGGCGCCAAGGTCGTCCGCTCCGAGCCGTACCGCGCCATCGTCCCGATCTTCTGCAAGACCTCGGGCGACAGCGTCGGCGGGAACTCGTACTGGTACCTCCTCACCGACGGCACATGGGCGTGGGGTTCGGCGAAGTACATCCAGAACATCGGCGCCGTGCCGCGCTGGTGCTGACATGAGCTGATATCAGGTAGTTGCTTGCTACGTTCCCGGTATGACCGGATCATCGGGTACGTCGGGAACCAACACCTCCTCCGCGGTGCCCGCTGTGCGCGTCCCCCGGCGCCGGGGCACCGAACTGGCCCTGCTCGTCGTCGCCGTGCTGCTCAGCGTCTACGGATACATCGACGTCGGGCTCGCCAAGGACAGCAGGGTCCCCGGCGGGGCGCTCGGCTACGGCGCCGGGCTCGGGGCGCTCGCGCTCGTCGCGCACCTCGTGGTCCGCTTCCGTGCCCCGTACGCCGATCCGCTGGTGCTGCCGATCGCCGTGCTGCTCAACGGCCTCGGCCTGGTGCTGATCTGGCGGCTCGACCTGGAGACCCCGAGCGACCAGGCGGCGCCCACCCAGCTGATCTGGTCGACACTCGGCGTCGCCCTGTTCATCCTCACCGTGCTCTTCCTGCGCGACCACCGGGTGCTTCAGAGATACGCGTACATCTGCGTGGTCACGGCCCTGGTCCTGATGATCCTGCCGATCTTCTTCCCCGCCGTGAACGGCGCCCGGATCTGGATCCGGATCGGCAGCTTCTCCATCCAGCCGGGCGAGTTCGCCAAGATCCTGCTCGCGATCTTCTTCGCCAGCTATCTCGCGGCCAACCGGCACGCCCTCGCGTACACCGGCAAGAAGTACTGGAAGTTCCAGTTCCCGACGATGCGGGTGTTCGCGCCGATCCTGGTGATCTGGCTGATGACCGTCGGCGTGCTTGTCCTGGAGACCGACCTCGGCACCTCGCTGCTGTTCTTCGGCCTGTTCGTGATCATGCTGTACGTGGCGTCGGGCCGCGGCAGCTGGATCGCCATCGGGCTCGTGCTCGCGGCCGTGGGCGCGGTCATCGTCGCCTCGTTCGAGCCGCATGTGCACAGCCGCGTCGAGGACTGGCTGCACCCCTTCGCGTCCATCGACGCGGGCCAGGGCGCCAGCCAGCTCGCGCAGTCGCTGTTCGCGTTCGCGGCGGGCGGCATGCTCGGCACGGGCCTCGGCCTCGGGCATTCCATCCTCATCGGCTTCGCAGCCAAGTCGGACTTCATCCTGGCGACGGCCGGCGAGGAGCTGGGGCTCGCCGGGCTCACCGCGATCTTCCTGCTGTACGCGCTGCTCGTGGAGCGCGGCTACCGGGCGGGGCTCGCGCTGCGCGATCCGTTCGGCCGGCTGCTCTCCATCGGGCTCGCCTCGATCGTGGCGCTACAGGTCTTCGTCATCGCGGGCGGCGTGATGGGGCTCATCCCGCTCACCGGCATGGCGATGCCGTTCCTCGCGCAGGGCGGTTCGTCCCTCGTCACCAACTGGATCATCGTCGCGATCATCATCCGGGTCAGCGACCGGGCGCGGAGCCAGCTGCTGCCGCCGTCCGCCGAGAACGCCTCGGACCCCGTGGAGGGCGCCAAGTGACCAAGTACATCCGCCGGGCCTCGGTCTTCTGCCTGATCCTGCTGGTCGCGCTGCTCATCAACGCGGCCCGCATCCAGTTCTTCCAGGCCGACAAGCTCGACAACAACTCGGCCAACCGGCGCTCCACGATCGAGCGTTACGGACAGCCGCGCGGCGACATTCTCGTACAAGGGAAGTCGGTGACCGGATCGAAGGACACCGGGGAGTCGCTGCGCTACGAGCGGACGTACAAGAACGGGCCGCTCTACGCCCCCGTCACCGGCTACGCCTCGCAGACGTACGGCACGACGTTCGTGGAGAGCGCCGAGGACGACATCCTCTCCGGCACCGACCCGATGCTGTCCCCCGTCCCGTTCTGGAACGAGATCTCGCGCGTCCAGGAGCCCGGCGGCAACGTGAAGACCACCATCAACGCCCGCGCGCAGCAGGCCGCGTACTCCGGGCTCGGCGGCAAGAAGGGCGCGGTCGCGGCGATCGACCCGTCGACCGGGAAGATCCTGGCGCTGGTCTCCACCCCGTCGTACGACCCCGGGAGGATCGCCGGCACCAGCTCCTCCTCGACCGACGCGTGGGACGCGCTGAACAAGTCCGAGGACCAGCCGATGCTCAACCGGGCGCTGCGCCAGACGTATCCGCCGGGCTCCACATTCAAGGTCGTCACGGCCGCCGCGATCCTGGAGAACAACGTCGTGGGCGGCATCAACGCGTCGACCGACACCCCGTCCCCGTACACCCTGCCGGGCACGACGACACAGCTGACGAACGAGTCGGCGTCGGATGCCTGCACGAACGCAACGTTGGAGTACGCGCTGCGGGTCTCCTGCAACACCGTGTTCGCGAACCTCGGGGTGAAGACGGGGCTCTCGGACATGGTGAAGATGTCGGAGAACTTCGGCTTCAACGACAGCGGGATCAAGGTCCCGATGGCGGCCGCCAAGTCGAACTTCGACACCGACATGAACGACTCGCAGCTGGCGCTCTCCTCCATCGGCCAGTACGACACCGCCGCGACGCCGCTGCAAATGGCGATGGTGTCGTCGGCCGTCGCCAACGGCGGCGCCCTGATGAAGCCGCACCTCGTCGACAAGACCACGACGAACGACGGCGACACGGTCTCGGAGACCGGCGACGACACCTACAAGCAGGTCATGTCCCCGTACACGGCGACGCAGTTGCAGACCATGATGGAGGACGTCGTCTCCGAGGGAACGGGCACCGGGGCGCGGATCTCCGGCGCGACCGTCGGCGGCAAGACCGGCACCGCGCAGCACGGCGAGAACAACGAGGGCACGCCGTACGCCTGGTTCATCTCCTACGCCAAGAAGTCCGGCGCCGCGACGCCGAAGGTCGCGGTCGCCGTCGTCGTGGAGGACGCGGCCGCGAACCGTGACGACATCAGTGGTGGCGGCAGCGCGGCGCCCATCGCCAAGTCGGTGATGGAAGCGGTCCTTGGCTCAGATTGATTCGCCGGCCTCGACGGCCTCCGACACCTCCGCCACCCGCGCCTGCTCCTCCGCCGCGAATCGCTGCGCGTCGAGCTGTTCGGCGATCTCCTCGTCCTGGGCCATGAGCTGGTCGAGGTTGGAGTTGCCCATGTCGAACACGCCCATGTCGACGTAGGCCTGCTGAAGGCGCTTGCCCCACAGTCCGATGTCCTTGACGCACGGGACGATCCGCGAGAACAGCAACTGCCGGAACATGGCCAGGAATTCGGACTGCTCGGTGTACTTCTCCGCGTCCGCCTTGGGGATGCCGAAGTTCTCCAGGACCTCGATGCCGCGCAGCCGGTCGCGCATCAGGTAGCAGCCCTCGATGACGAACTCCTCGCGCTCGCGCAGTTCGGCGTCGCTGAGCTGCTTGTAGTAGTCGCGCAGCGCCATCCGCCCGAAGGCCACGTGCCGGGCCTCGTCCTGCATCACGTACGCGAGAATCTGCTTGGGCAGCGGCTTGTCCGTCGTGTCGCGGAGCAGGCCGAAGGCGGCGAGGGCGAGGCCCTCGATGAGGACCTGCATGCCCAGGTACGGCATGTCCCAGCGGGAATCGCGCAGGGTGTCGCCGAGCAGGGACTGCAGGTTGTCGTTGATCGGGTAGAGCATGCCGAGCTTCTCGTGCAGGAAGCGGCCGTAGATCTCCGCGTGCCGCGCCTCGTCCATGGTCTGCGTCGCCGAGTAGAACTTGGCGTCGAGGTCCGGCACGGACTCCACGATGCGCGCGGCGCACACCATCGCGCCCTGCTCGCCGTGCAGGAACTGGCTGAACTGCCAGGAGGCGGAGTGCTTTCGCAGCTCGGCCTTGTCCTTGTCGGTCATCTTCGCCCAGTAGGGCGTGTTGTAGAGGGCCAGCGCGTCGTCGGGGGTGCCGAGGGGGTCGTACGGGTCGACCTCCAGGTCCCAGTCGATCCGCTTGGCGCCGTCCCACTGCTTGTCCTTGCCCTTTTGGTAGAGGGACAGGAGGCGGTCGCGCCCGTCGTCGTACTCCCAGCTGAGGCGAGCCGAACTGGCCGAGGGTACTTGCCAGTTGGACCCATCGGGGACCTTGGTGTACAGCTCATGCGTCGCCATGCTGGCAGGCTCACACGGTGGTAGACGCGGGGTCAACAAGTCGTGCGCAAGGGATTGACGGCCTTGCTGACGCGCAGTCTCATAAGAGCGGAGGCGGGCGTGACCGCCGGTAACCCGCGGTGCCCGATGAACACCCGTACGACGAGGTGGGGACAGCCATGACGACCATGACGGAAGCCGACGCGCTGGCGGGACTGCGCGACGCGCTCGGTCTGCTCAAGGACCGGGAGCAGGTGGCCGAGCGGCTGCTCGACTCTTCCGCCAAGCACTCCTTCGACCCGGACAAGGAGCTGGACTGGAACGCTCCCTTCGAAGAGGGCAAGTGGTTCTGGCCGCCCGAGCTGGTGTCGCTCTACGGCACGCCGCTGTGGAAGCGGATGAGCGAGGAGCAGCGGATCAAGCTGTCGCAGCACGAGGCGGCGGCGCTGGCATCGCTGGGCATCTGGTTCGAGCTGATCCTGATGCAGCTGCTCGTCCGCCACGTGTACGACAAGGCGGCGACGAGCGCGCACGTGCGGTACGCGCTGACCGAGATCGAGGACGAGTGCCGGCACTCGAAGATGTTCGCGCGGCTGATCCAGCGCGGCGATACGCCGTGGTACCCGGTGGCGCCGGTCCATCACAACCTGGGCCGCCTCTTCAAGACCGTCTCCACGACGCCCGGTTCGTTCACGGCGACGCTGCTCGGCGAGGAGGTCCTCGACTGGATGCAGCGGCTGACGTTCCCCGACGAGCGCGTGCAGACGCTCATCCGCGGCGTGACCCGCATCCACGTCGTGGAGGAGGCACGCCATGTCCGGTACGCGCGCGAGGAGTTGCGGCGCCAGATGATGACGGCGCCGCGCTGGTCGCAGGAGTTCACCCGCCTCACCTCCGGCGAGTTCGCCCGCGTCTTCTCCGTGGCGTTCATCAACCCCCAGGTGTACGAGAACGTGGGCCTGAACAAGAAGGAGGCCATGGCCCAGGTCAAGGCCAGCGGCCACCGCCGCGAGGTCATGCAGTCCGGCGCCAAGCGCCTGACCGACTTCCTCGACGACATCGGGGTGCTGCGCGGCGTCGGCCGGCAGATGTGGCGCTCCTCGGGACTTCTGGCCTGACGCCGCGGGTGACGGTGCCGGTTACGCTCGGAGCATGACCTCGGCCACCGGTACGCCCGCCTACAAGCGGCTCAGCGTCGAGGTGCGGCGGGCGCAGTTGCTCGAATCGGCGCTGTCGCTGTTCGCGCACCGGGCCCCGGAAGAGGTCTCGCTGGACGACGTGGCGGAGGTCGCCGGGGTGTCCCGGCCCCTCGTCTACCGCTACTTCCCCGGCGGCAAGCAGCAGTTGTACGAGGCCGCGCTGCGCTCCGCCGCCGACGACCTGGAGCAGTGCTTCGCGGAACCCCCGGAGGGCCCGCTCACCGCGCGCCTCACCCGCGCGCTCGACCGCTACCTGGGCTTCGTCGACCAGCACGACATGGGCTTCGCGGCGCTGCTCCAGGGCGGCAGCGTCGTGGAGACCTCCCGTACGACGGCGATCGTGGACGGGGTGCGCAGGGCCGCCGCCGAGCACATCCTCAGCCACCTCGGCCAGGCCTCGCCCGGGCCCCGCCTGCGGATGACCGTCCGGATGTGGATCACGGCGGTGGAGGCGGCCTCCCTGATCTGGCTGGACGAGGACAAGCAGCCGCCGCTGGACGAGCTGCGCGACGGCCTCGTCGACCAGTTCATGGCGGTCCTGACGGCGACGGCGGGCCGTGACCCGCAGACCGCGGACGTGGTGCGGCACGCGCTCGCGCTGGAGTCGCCGGACGGGCCCGTGGGAGAACTGGCGCGGCGGGTGCTGCCGGTGGTGAGCGATGCGGCGCACCTGCTGTGACCCGCGCCGCGTGCCGCTCTGCGTGACACTGGTGGCGTGAAGAGCGAAGACTTCCCCTTTGTCGGCGGGCCCCTCGACGGGCGGGTGCTGCCGGTGTTCGTGACCGCCACCGGGAATCCGCCCAAGGCGTACAAGGTGCCGGTGCCGGACGCCGACGGGGGCCCGGACACCGTGCTCGTGTACGTACGGGAGGCCGTGCCCGACGGGAAACGGGTGCGGCTCGTGGCGAAGTGGCGTTACGTGTTCGCGCCGGACGGGAAGGTCGAGCGGGCGGTCAAGTGGCCGTGGTCGAGGACCGGGTCGCGGGAGACGCGGCCGCCGGAGGCGTAAAGGCGGCTCGCCGGGCGGACACCGGACGGGTGGCGGAGTTGCGCCGAAGCGAGCAGCCCGACGCGTGGGCGGCCCGCCTTTCTGTTCATGTTCACGGTGTGGGGCACGGAGGCTGCCCCGCACCGGAGGTGATCAGGTGTCAGGCAGGCTTGTAAGGGGGGTGTGCGCGGTGGCCGTGGCGGGGGTGCTGCTCACGCCGTTGCCCGCGGGTGCGGCGCCGGGGCCCGAGCCGCGGCCGGGGGCCGGCGGGACGCAGTCCGTCGCCGACCTCCTCTCGGACCTCCAGCGCCTGTACCAGGACGCCGAGGCGGCCACGGAGACGTACAACGCGACGGAGGAGGCACTCAAGGAGCGCCGCAAGGACGCGGACGGCCTCGCGAAGAAGCTGGCCGCCGCGCGGACGTCGCTGCACAGCAGCCGCACCGACGCCGGGCGGCTCGCGCGCGAGCAGTACCAGGGGCGCAGCGAGTTCTCCCCCTACCTGCGCCTCCTCCTCGCGCGCGATCCGCAGCGGGCGCTCGAAGAGGGCCATGTGATGCGGCGGGCCGCGCGTGAGCGGCAGGCCACCGTCGACCGGCTCACCGGGCAGGAGAAGAAGGCCGACGCGCTGGCGACGAAGGCGCGGGGCGCGCTGGACGCTCAGCTGCGCCTCGCGGAGCGGCAGAAGAAGGAACGGGACGCGGTACGGGACCGGCTGAAGGAGGTCGAGCAGCTGCTCGCCTCCCTCAGCGCCGACCAACTGGCGGACGTGGCACGCCTGGAGGCGCAGGGCACGTCCCGGGCGCAGCAGACGTTCATGGCGTCCGGAGCGCTGAGTTCGACGGGCAGGGCCCCGTCGAAGGCGGGCGACGAGGCGCTCTCCTACGCCGTCCGCCAGATCGGCAAGCCGTACGTCTGGGGCGCGGAGGGGCCGGACTCGTTCGACTGCTCGGGCCTCACGTCGCAGGCCTGGGCCCACGCCGGGCGGGTCATCCCGCGGACGTCGCAGGAACAGTGGGCGTCGCTGCCACGCGTCCCCATGTCGGAGCTGCGCCCCGGTGACCTGGTCATCTACTTCCCCAAGGCCACGCACGTGGCGATGTACCTGGGCGACGGCATGGTGGTGCAGGCCCCCCGCCCCGGCGCCCGCGTCAAGGTCTCCCCCATCGCCGCGAACCCCCTCCTCGGCGCGGTCCGCCCGGACCCGGGAGCACCGCCGATGACGGGCTACCGGGCGCCGGCCCTGCCGAGCGGGGCGAAGGCGGGTGGCGATGCGGGGTACGGGGCGGCGGGTGCCCCAACGGGCTGAGCGCCGGCGGGGCATTTCAAGCCCCGCCGGCGATTGAGGCGCGGGGTCCGGGGCAGAGCCCCGAGGCCGCAACGCCGTCGTCCCGACACGCGGCACCGGGGGCCGGATCGCCCGAGGCGCGGGCCCGCCACCCGCGGAGCGGTTACGCGCCCGTGAGCGAGTTGAGGTACGCCGCCGTCTTCTCCGGCTCGGAGAAGCAAGCTCACGGCCTGACAGGCTTCCTACCAGGGGTTTCGCCCCAACTGGTGGGCCCGTCAGGGGCCGTGGGCCGTCTGTGGGCCGTCAGAGCGATCGTTGTGCCCTGTCGTAGACGGTCGCGATAGCTGTCCGCGTACGCTCCTGGCTGCTCGGCATGAGGTGGGCGTAGATCCTCAGCGTCAGGGCCGCGTTGCTGTGCCCAAGGTACTCGCTGACTGCCTTGATGCTCTCCCCCGCGTCCAGAAGTGCGGACGCGTAGAAGTGCCTGAGCGCGTGCATGCCGTGCTCCCGAGCTGCCGCGTACGCGTCACCCTTCGTCTCCGGCTCGGGGATGACTCCGGCCGCGACGAGGGCGGGCTTCCATGCCTCCTCGTTCAGGGTCGTGCGCCATACGTGGTTGCCACGGGGCGCCGTGAAGACGATTCGGCGGGTCACCGGCGGCCCGTCAGCCTTCCGCCACGGCAAGGTGATCTCAACCGGCGGGAACCGCTTCATGTGGGCCCGGAGCGCATCGGCCACCGGCCCCGGTAGCGGTACGTCCCGCGTCTTGCCGCCCTTCGGGAGGGCGAACACGGGCTTACTCTCGCTGAGCTTGAGCTGCTGAACCACGTGGAGCGTGTCCGACTCGAAGTCGAGCGCGTCCACGGCGATGCCCATGATCTCCCCTTGCCGCATGCCGCACCCTGCGCCCAGGTCGACCATCGCCTGGTACCGCTCCGGCAGCGCATCCCGCACGGCGAACACGCGCTCGTCCGTCCACGGCACGATGCGCTTCGAGTCAACCGCCGGCGGCTTCACCGAGCGGGCCGAAATGGGGTTGCGGCTCAGGTAGCCGTCGTCAACGGCCGCGTTCAGTGCGGACCGCACGTTGGCGTAGATGATCCGGCCGTACGAGCCGGGCACGCTCGTTTCGAGCACGGCCACCCACTCACGGATGTGCTCCGGCTTGAACGACCCGAGCGGGCGGGACCCGATGTGCGGGTAGGCGTGCAGCCCGAGTTGGGACCGCATGGACTCCAGGGTGTTGGGGTCCGATCCGAGCGTGCTCAGCCACTTCTCCGTGTACTGCTGAAAGGTCTTCTTGGCCGCGCGCGGGTCGACGTACTGCCCGCTGCTCATGTCAGTCTCGATGCTGCTTAGCCACTTCTCGGCACGGCGCTTCTGGCCGTCGGGGAAGCTCTTTGACTTCTCGGTCCCGTCGGGACCGATGTAGCGGGCCCGGTAGCGCATGCCCTTGCCGTAGCGGTCGGACCTTACGCGGCAAGGCTTGCCGTCACTGCCGAGGACGGGGTTCCCGTCGTCGTCGGTGTCGGTCTTGAACCAGCGGTCTTGGATGTGGCCTGCCATGTGGCGCGGTCCCTTCTCGACAGCGCTCAGGGAGGGCCACGGAGTGGCCCTCCCTGAGGGGTGGAACAGTGGAGTTCGACTGCGAAGTCAGGCGGCGTCGGCGTCCACGCGCCGCAGCTCGGTGACGTAGGTCTGCACGTCGGCAGGGTCGTAACGCAGGTGTTTGCCGATGCGGAAGCCGGGCGGGCCGGAGCGCTTCTTGCGCCACTGGTAGACGGTTTCGAGGGGGACGCCGAAGATCTCGGCGATGTCGTCGGGGGTGAGGTACCGGTCGGGGAGGCCGCCGCGCAGGGTGGCGCGGGGGTCAGGTTGAGCGGAACGGGGTCGGCTCATGGCGTCCTCGGGAGTTGAGTCGCGGTGCATGTGGGTTGGCGGCGTGTGTGTCCGAGGTTGGGATTTCTGCGTCATCGCGTCACGTCTGTCATGCGTGGACCCTGACCTGCGGTTTTGGCGTGACGCAGGGGCGTGACGGCGCGTCATCGGTGACACAGGGGCCCTGTTACGGGATGACGCGGGTGACGCACGATGACGCAGCGATCTGCGGTCTGCGTCACCCCGAAACAGCAGGTCAGAACCGTTCCCGGCCCTGTCGTGACGGGGGTGACGCAGGGTCTCTTTCCTTCGGACAAAGAGGGGGTGTCTGTTGGTAGTGCGCGGCTCTCACGAGCGAAAAGCGAAGGGCGTAGAAGGAGCCGCTTCGCGGCACGTCCTCGGGCGGCGGCAAGCCGCCGAACAGCAAGAAGAGCACTCTGCGCGGCGCCGGGTGCTCTTCTTGCTTGTTCAGGGGCGGCCCTATCGCCGCAGGTCAGAACGCCCGCTGCTGCTCGCTCAGCAGCTCGACCGGCGGGCGACTCATCTCGATGTAGCGGGCCGAACTGGTGCGGCCCCAATCGATGAACACGCCCCGCGCGGCGAGGGTCGGCTGTAGCCGCTTGAGACGGTCGGAGAGCACCTTGCCGGTGGTCGGCCACCCCTTGGGCATCGGACGGCAGTCCTCGCCGCTGTAGAGCACGCTGAGGGTCGCCAGCCACTCGGCCGACGGCATCCGCTGATCGCGCCCCGGCTCGATGGTGGCAGCGTGCTGAAGGACGGTCTGCGCCAGCAGGTCACCTTCGATCACGTCGTCGTTGAGGTCGTCCAGGCTGCGCCGGTAGGCGCTCAGCGCCCCGAACCCGGTGGCCTCATCGAGCTGCGCGCACAGGTGCGCGAAGTCCGCCATGCGCAGGTCCGTGGGGATCTCGGCCTGCGCGGCGCGGACCTTGACCGTGAGGTCGAGCAGCGAGCCGAGCACGATCGGTAGGGCTTCCTCGTACTCCGCCCACAGTTCCGCCTCGGTCCTGCGCACCTTGGGCCGCTCCAGACGTAGCGGCAGCAGCCGTTCGGCGAGGTCCGGGCGGATGACGCCCACGTCGATGCCGGTCATCAGCAGCGGGCGCCGGTAGCGGGCCCGCACCACGTCCCCGTCGGTGTACAGCGCCCGCTTGACGGTCTCGGCCCCGGTGACGATGCAGCACATCGCGTCGGAAAGGTCCGGGGAGAGGTAGGAGAGGTTGTCGAGCGCGGTGACCCATCCGGCCGCGACAGCCGCCGTCAGGTTCTCCTCGTCCTTTGGGGCGCGGCGCAGGTCGCCGCTCATGCCCTCGATGATGCGCACGAGCATCCGCCCGCCGGTCGACTTGCCCGCGCCCTGCGGCCCGGTCAGGAACGGCGCCGGCACGGGCACGGACGGGCCGAGGCAGCCGATCAGCCACGCGATGGCCAGGGCCTCGGTCTCCGCGTTGGCGAAGTTGCACAGCCGCAGCAGCAGATCGATGCCCTTGCCGTCCGTGTCCTTCACAGGGAGCGGCAGTTCGCCAGTGAGCTGGGTGCGCCGCCAGCACACCTCGGCCGGGTCGGGCGTGAGGATGTCCCATCCGGCGGGGTGGATGCGGATCGACTTGCCGTCGTTGCGCCCGAGGTCGAGCCAGGTCGCGCCGTCGAATCCGGGCGCGACGCGGATGTGCACTTGCTGTACTTCCTGCTTCATCGCGAGTGCTTCGATCAAGTCCAACGCCTCCTTGAGGGCGGTGCCGTTGAAGACGCCACGCCCGTCGTTGAACAGCCCGACCATGAGTTCCTGGCGGTGGCTGCCCGAGGTTCCCTGAGAGCGGATGGGGCGGGCGACGGGGTGGCCGTTCTTCTGCGCGTAGACGGTGCCGTCGGCGGTGCGGAAGTAGCGGAAGTGGGCCTGTGCGTAGTCGGCGATGACCTCGCGGGCCGGGGTCTTGTCCTCGTCGCTCATGCTCACAGTCCCAACTTCGTACGGGCGTTGGTCCACGCTTCGGTGCAGTGGCGGGCCGTCTCGCCCTTGGTCTGCGCGGCCGTGAACAGGCGCGCGATGTGGTCCTCGGTGAGGCAGCCGCACCGGCCGTGCGTGGACAGCACCGCCAGGAACGTGCAGTAGACGGTCGCGTGCACGGCGCTACGGGCCTCGGCGATGCGCTGCTCGGCCATCGCGATACCGCGCTCCAGGAACGCGGGCGTGCGATGGCGGCAAGGCCCGGCGCCGGCGGGCATCGCGACGGTGCACGCCTCGGGCCGGACCGTAGCGGGAGCCTTGTCGGCGAGGGCGCGTACGACGTCGGGCAGGGGCGCGAGGGCGCCGGTGCCCGTGCCGAGCCATCGGGCGTAGGACATCGTGGACTTGAGGTCCACGCCGTCACGGACCGCGTTCACGGAGCGCATGACGCCCTGGTAGATCCAGTGCTCACCGCGCGTCGTGCCCACGGTCCGGGTTGGCGGCAGGGTCTCGCGGGCCCAGGCCACGGCGTCGGCGTCGTCGAGGTCGACGACGGTGAGCCCGGCCCCACCGGGGTGGTAGGCGACCGCAGCCGCCCGCCCCCACGCGCGCCGCCACAGACGCGAGCCGATGACGTCCGTGTCGGTCGTGGCGGCGGCCCATGCGTGGCACGGTGCCGGGCAGTGGCACGGCCCGGCGGTCCTCATGTTCGGCCGGCCGCCGCACGCGTTCTTGGCGCAGGTCCGGCAGTTGCCGAACGGGACCTTGCCTACCCGCAGCGGCAGTACAGGGACCCCGGCTTCGGCGAGGTCCAAGGCGATGGTGTGCAGCTCGTTCACGCCGCCACCCCCAGCGCGGCCGTGGTGAAGAAAGCGCGGCCGATGTGCTCGCTGTAGGCGGGCGGGATGGCCTCGGTCAGCTCCTCGCGCACATTCGTCCACGTGATGCCGAGCGCTTCCTGAAGCTCCGAGACGCTCGGCTTGCCGCCGCCGTTGCCGTACGCGGCCACGTACGGGCCGTCGTAGAACTTGCCGTGCCGGTAGCCGCGAACCCGGCCCCGGTGCGGGACGTGCGCCAGCTGCTCGATGGACCAGCCGCCCAACTCGAAGTTGCGGTGCCGGATCACCCCGAGCCCGAACATCTCGCCGCACAGCGTGAGGTCTTTGCGAATCTCCGCACGGCCGTTGGGCTGCTCGATCACGTACGGAAGACCCGTCCGGTCGAGCAGTTCACGGGTGGGTGCCACGAGATCGACGTGGGTGCCGCCCCAGCCCTGGGACTGGTTCGTGCCCACGGTCAGAGCGCACTTGTCCTGGCACGGCGGGGAGGCGTGCACGGCCGCATACCGCTCGATCTCGCCCGTGGTGATCAGGTGGGCGAGGTATTCGAGCGCATCGCCCCGGTGGTACGTGAACGGGTAGTTGGGCCGGTCGGCGATGTCGCATCCGTGCACGCAGAATCCGGCGCGGGCGTAGCCCGTGGCGGCGCCGCCGGAACAGGAGAAGAGATCCAGCAGTAACGGCCGGTGGCCGTCTCGCCGGATGTCGGTGGGTTGGGTCATGCTGGAGTCCTCCACAGGTTGGTGGATTGGCGGCGGCCCCGGTTCTTGGCGGAAGGGGGCCGCCGCCGTCGTGCGTGGGAACGGTCAGGCTGCTCGCTGGCCGGGCAGGAGTCGGCCGTCGGCGGTGCGGTGCAAGGCCCCGCTGGCGGTGAGGGCCTTGATTTCGCGGGAGACGGTGCCCTTGTTGAGGCCGGTCGCGTCGGCCACGGCCTTGGCCGTGCGGGCGCCCGCCTGCACGGCGTCCAGCACCTTGTCCCGGTTGGTCGCCGCACCGGCCGGTGCGGCGGCGATGTCCTTGACCAGGCGCAGTGGCGTGCGCGGCGCCGATTCCTCGGTGGCCTGCTCGGGGCTCCAGATCGACTTGGGCAGGGCGCGGACGCCCGTGTCGTCGAGGGTCCAGGTCCGCAGCATGCGCGGCCCGTAGCCCTTGAGGTAGCCGTGGCCCCGGTACTCGCGGCCGTCGGGGATCTGGTGGGGCGCGTAGTGCGCGCAGTCGTCGAGCGCGACCTGCGCCTGAGTTGTACCGGCCACCCGCAGCGAGAACCGGGTGAGCAGGTTGGGCGCGATCAGCTTGTGCACGCCGGGCGCGGACCCGTCGGTGAGCGGGTACTGCGTGGCCCACCACAACACGACACCGCGCGAGCGGCCGAGCGAGGACAGTTCGATCAGCCGCTGAAGCCGGTCCCTGTCCCGCGCGATCGCCGCGAGAACGACCTGCCCTTCGTCGATGGGGACGGTGAGCTGTCGGCCGTCCCACACGCTGATGCCGCGCTTTTTCATGTCGTGCTTGCGGCGGGTCATCTCCGCGTGCGCGTCGTCGATGGCTGCCGCGATCTCGTCGGCTTCCACGGCGACGCGGCAGACCGACTCCCAGATGTTGGCCTCTTCGCCCTTGCCGTCGATCAGCAGCAGGTCGCCGCGCAGGTGGGCGGTGGCCATGAGCGGGCGGAACGACCAGGACTTGCCGGTGCCGGACGCGCCGGAGACCAACAGCCGCTCGTCGAACGGGACCAGGACCTCATCCCCGGTCTCGGTGTCCAGACCCAGGCTCATCACCATCGGGTCGTCGGGGATGCGCTCCGGGGTCCACAGCGAGGAGACGCCCGCGGCTGCCGAACGCGTCGCCAGCGACAGCACGGCCCAGCCACCGCGCGAGGCGGACGTGATCCGTATCCGCAGCGCGGTGCGGGCCCCGAGCAGCGCCCGCACCGAGTCGGCCTTGTCCGCGAGCGTCTTGACCGTCCACGTGCCGTCCAGGCGGACCTCACAGCGGATGCCGCCCGGCTCGATGGCCGGGGGCGTGGTGACCGTCCCGGACAGGCCCCGGTCCTCCGCGTGCTCGACCCAGTACGACGGGTCGAGACGCTCCATGAGCTGCCGCTCTTCCAGCGACAGCGACTCATCCACCGGCACCCGCAGGGTGCGCCGGCCGAGCGCGAGCCCGGCCACGTTCGCGCCGATCAGCAGCGCCGACGTGGTGGCCGGCCACACGGTCAGATGCGAGGTGGACATGAGCGCGGACGCGAGGACGCTCGGCACGGCGTGCGCCGAATGCGCCTGGATCGCGCGGGCCTTGAGCGTGCTCGGGTAGTTCACCCGCGCGGCCTTGAGCTTGGCGTTGGTGTCGCGCTCGTGCCGCGCGGCTGCCTTGCTCGCGACCCGCGCGGCGCGCCGCGCGGCCGAGAACGGATTGCGGGTCGCGGCCCGCGCCGTGTGGTGCTGCGACTTGGCCGTGGACAGCGTGGAACGCGCAGCGTTGTGCTCCTTCTGCGCGGCCATCAGCGTCTTCAAGTGCTCAGGCGTGCGCAGCTTGTTGCGCCGGTCCGCCTCCTGATCCCAGCGCGCCGCGAAGGGAGCGCACACCGGGGAGAGCGAATCCAGCGCGCCGTTGGTGGTGTTGGTCGTGGTCGTCCATGCCTTCTTCCAGTCCACGAGAGTCCTCCAAGACCGTGGATGAGGGCCGTCGGCCCGAGCGAGTTGCAGGCAGCGGCGCCGTCGGTTGCGCCGACGGCACCGGTTGAACCCCCGCAACCGCATCTGACCTGCGACGTTGCAGAGTTGAGCAAGGGGGAGGGGTGGGGCCCTACGCGCCCGCGCGCGAGGGACAGTCGAAAAGCGGGCCGTGCAACCCCCTCGCGGGCCCCTGAAAGGCCGTTCATGGGGCCGGGGGTTTCCCACCCCGCGCGAGGGGGTTCGAGCGCTCTACGGGCCGTTTAGGGGCGCGAGTTGCTCAATGGCCCCGGCGGCTCTTCTTGCCGCCTGTCTTGCCGCTGTCGGACACGGCGCGGACCACGGTGACCACGGCCCACCCGAGGAGGAGCGTGATGAACGCGAGCATCGCGAGGTTCGCGGCGATGGCGGTCAGGACGCCGACGAGCAGCGGGCCGAAGTAGACACCGGCCGCGACCGTCCCGGCCCCGATGCCGGAGCCGAGCGCGATGCGCTGCACCGTGCGGTCCGGGGGCGCCTGGTGGATGTGGACCACCTGCGGACCCGCCTGCTGTTGCACCGCCAGGGAGGCGGGGTCGGCGTAGGTGTGGGTGCCGTCGGGGAGCTGAACGACCGTCAACGGCCGCTGTGCGGGGAGGTTTTCCATCACGCAGCCTCCAGGCCGGTGGTGTCGGGAAAGGCACAGGTGGAGCACATGCCGAGCGTCGGCGGGATGACGTAACCGGCATCGCGCTCGCACTCGGGGCAGGTGCGGCGGGCGGCGTTGGCCTTGGCCAGGGCCGCCCACCGGGCCGGAGTCATCGGACGGACCGGTTTCGCGGCGTCGATGCGGTAGAGGTAGGCGACCAGCGGGCCCCGCCGCCGGCGGGGCCGTTCCACCTGCGCGGCCACCTCCTGCCCGCCGGGCCGCAGTCCGAGGGCACGAAGCTGGCGATAGGTCGCGAAGCCGTCCGGGGCCAGGCGCCACGGGTAGGTAGGCAGGGCGGCCATCAGTTGCTCGCGATGGCGAGTTCAACGCGGCGGCCCGCGTCGGGCTCGCGGTGCTCGGCGTAGCGGGAGGACACCCACCCGACCGACCAGCCGCACAGCTCGGCCGCCTGCCGCACCGACAGCCCGGTGCTGCTCGCGGCGGCCACGATCCGGCGCGCCTCGTCCTCGGGCAGCTTGCTCGAAGCCGGGCCGCGATCGAGTAGTGCGGCGCGTTCACGGGCCGCCTGCTCGTCGCGTTCACGGCGTTCACGCTCGGCCGCCGCAGCGCGCTCGCGCTGTTCCGCTTGGGCCCGCTCGCGGGCCTGCTGTTCACGGCGCAGCCGCTCTTGTTCACGCTGTTCACGCTCGCGTTCACGGCGTTCACGGGCCTCCCGCTCGGCAGCCTCGGCCCGCTCGCGGGCTTCGCGCTCCTCGCGCCGCTGACGCTCCTCCCGCTCCGTCTGTTCACGGAGCAGGTGGGCTTCGTGCTCGCGCTGTTCACGCGCCAGGGCGGCGGCGTGCTCGCGCTCCTCGCGGGCCTCGGCACGGGCCCGCTCGGCACGCTCGCGGGCCGCCTGCTCGCGCTGCTCGCGCTCGGCCGTCTGCTCAGCCTTGAGGGCTGCTTGGGCGGCGGCCAGGGCCCGCCGGTAGGCGAGGCTGGTCTCCGCCGTGACGATGAGCAGCAGCGGCGCCACCGAGTGGACAGCCACCCCGACCAGGTCTTTCTTCAGCGCGGAGTCCGCGATGTTGAGCGCCCAGGTCATGAGGCCGGTCATCCAGCGCAGGGCGATGGGCCACTTACCGCCGTGCCCACCGAGACGGGCCAGGACGTCATCGAGCTTGACCACGATGACGACAGCGGCGTCCACGACGAGCGGCAGGATCGGCGCTGTCCAGGCCCACTCAGGGGCGGTGTGCTTGGCCATGAGCGGGGTGACGGTGAGGATCGAGTAGAGCATCGCGCCGCACACGATCAACCACGTGCCGCCCGACAGTGCGCGCTCGGCTGAACGCGTCTGAACACTGTTCACGCCGCACCCCCGACCGGTTCAGCCACCGGCTCCAGCGAGCCACGGAAGCCCTGCGAAGCGGCGTCGTAGATGAACGCCGCGAGCAGCCATTCCGCATCCGCCCAAAACCGATGAACAGGACCCCACTTGTCGGCCGGAGCGTGGTGGGTGGCGGTGTCGGCGTACGCGTCCTCACGGCTGCCGTAGACCATCACCGGAGTGCCGTAGTGCAGGAGCACGAACACCTGCCGGGCCGCCTTGCACGCCTCGGCCAGTTCCTCGCGCAGGCGCCGCAGCTCGTTGCCCTTGAGCAGAAGCTCTTGCTGCGCGGCGGCCAGCTCGGCCACGGCGCCGGTGAACATCGCGCCGACTTCGTTCTTGCTCTCCTCGGCACGCTTGGCGCGGCCGGTGGCGGCGGCCAGCTCGTCCGCGTGCCGGGCCGTCGCCTTGTTCGCGGCATCGCTCGTCTCGCGGGCCCGCTCGAACGCGGCGTGCGTGTCGGCTTCGAGCCGAGCGAGGTGCTTGCGGGTGACGATGCGGATCATGCGACACCGCCCGTCTGCACGGCGGTGCCGTTGAGCTGGTCGCGGTGGGCGGCGAGCACGCGCCGGCGGGCCCGGCGGATGCGCCGCTCGTCCAGCTCGCACGGGGTGCGGTCGATGGTGATGATCTGCGCGTCCAGCAGCTCCACCTCCGCGCGGATGACGGGCATCTCGGCCTCGATGGCGTCCAGCTCGGCGTTCGTCGGCTCCATGAACGGAGCGAATGCGGTAACAGCGTCCTGAACAGTGACGATGTGTTCCATGGGTCGTGGTCTCCCTAGCGGTGGGCAACGGCCCGAACAGCGGCCCCGGTGTTCGAGCACCGGGGCCGCGCGCCGTTGAAGTCGGTAGATCCGGCTCCCCTCGGCGCCGCTCGTACGAGACGAGCGACGGAGGCAACCGGCCGCCGCAGAGAGCGCGGCGGAAGTTGAGGTGATGCGGTGTCTCCTTCGCGGGTGCCGCGCCCGTATCAGGTAGCGCGGCATGACCACGTGGTAGGCGTGTGGAGACGTGACCTTGCGGTCTAAGCCATCCGGTCAATGACAAGGCGCCGGTACACCTCGGCCCGATCTATCCCGGGCCCCTTGGCGCCGAATCCGGAGACTCAGCGCCCATTCGTGCAGGTCAAACCACTGCCACCCCGTTTTCCGGGCGACCGCTTACTGACTAGCTTGCACTAGTCTGCTGTGGTGCACAACCTTCGTGCGGTGATGCGCTCTAGTTCGCTGTGGTGGGTAGGCTCAGAGCATGACTGTCACAGGAGGGCCCAAGCCCAAAGCGGTGCAGGTCGCGGACGCCCTGCGCGAAGACATCAAGAGAATGAAGCCGGGGGAGAAAATCCCGTCGCAACGCGAACTGATGGACCGCTTCGGGTACGCGAGCCAGACCATCCAGAACGGGCTAGCCGCACTCCGAGCCGAAGGGTTGATCGTGTCGGCCGGCAACCTCGGCAACTTCGTCAGCGACGGTTCCTCACCCGATAGCGACGTTCGCGACGACATCAAGGAAATCCGCTCCCAGCTCCAGACGTTGACTGAAAGGCTCGAAGCGCTCGAAACCCGCTCCGTGCCGGGTGGTGCTTGATCGGAAACCAGAATGCCGATCACGGAGGGTGTGATGTAAGTGACAGCCTGGGGGCAGCCGCACTGTCCAGGGGACATGTCCAGTGACACCCCCCTGTCCCCTTCCCTGTCCCCCCTGCTCGCGGGAGACACTCGGACTAGGCACTCAGAGGAGGGCGCATGACCGACGACAGGCCTGCATGGGCACGGCGCATCGCTGCGGAGCGAGCGGCGCGCGACTGGTCGCAGCGAGATGCGGTCCGAGCCCTACGGGCGCACGCGCCCACGGAGCTGCCCGCAGAGGACAGCATGATTCGCCAGTGGAAGCGCTGGGAGTCAGGCACGGCGCCGAATGACTTCTACCAACCGATCATCGCGGAACTCTTTGGCACGGTGACACACGCGCTGTTCCCGGCGCCGTCACGGCGTGACGGTGAGAAAGAGATCCTTGCGGCAAGCGGCATGGAGACGCTGGAGATCGTCAGTCGCCTCAACAGGTCCGACGTCGACAGTGCGACCCTCGATGCTCTGCGGATCACGACAGATCGGCTGTGCTCGGAGTACCCCTTCATGCCCAGTGCTCAGCTCCTCATTGAGGGGCGGCAGTGGTTGCGGCGGGTCGTCGAACTCCACAACAAGAGCCTCACTCTTTCCCAGCATCGCGAGGTGCTCGCGCTGTCCGGTTGGCTGGCGCTCCTCGTCGGCTGTGTCGAATACGACTCCGGAGAGCGGCATGCGGCGGAGTCGACCCGCCAGGCAGCACTCTCGCTTGCGTCCGAAGCAGATCATGCAGAGGTGGCCGGGTGGGCTCATGAGATGCGGGCATGGTTCGCTCTCACCACTGGTGACTATCGAGGCGTGATCGCGGCAGCGCGGGCCGGCGCGGAGGTGGCGCCGAATCACAGCGTGGCAGTGCAACTCGCGGGTCAGGAAGCCAAGGCGTGGGCGCGTCTCGGCGATCGCCGACAGGTCGAGGTCGCCTTGGACAAGGGACG
Source organism: Streptomyces fractus (assembly GCF_049844455.1). Classification (NCBI taxonomy): domain Bacteria; kingdom Bacillati; phylum Actinomycetota; class Actinomycetes; order Kitasatosporales; family Streptomycetaceae; genus Streptomyces; species Streptomyces fractus. The sequence goes on from NZ_JBMYHI010000002.1 coordinate 3,426,415, forward strand.
CCGACTGCTCGAAGGTATGCCGCACCCTGACAACCTCGACAACCACTTCGTGGTGGACCCCGCCAAGTTCGATTTCTACTCGATGGACTGCTATCGGCTGGTCGGAGAGGACAAGATCGCGCGAACGCTCGCGGAAGAAGTCCTGAGGGCCGGAACAGATTTCGACGGTACTGAGCGCAGCCCTATGCGCAATTCGGAGGCCAGGATCACGCTCGGCGTCACGGCCGCTCGCGAAGGCGACCTGGAGCAGGCCCTGATGATGGGCGAACGCGCTCTCCAAGGCGATCGCCAATCGGTCCCCTCGCTCATCATGACCAGTCGCGAACTCGCTGCCGAGATGAGGAGTCGATACAGCTCCGAGCCTGCCGCTCAGGAGTACTTGGGGCACCTGCGCGCGCTCGGGCAAGAGAAGCCGGGCTTTCTTCCGCAGTAGCGCCCAGCCACGGCTTCCTGCACATCAGTGGGCCGGGTGACCAGCGAGAGGCCTGTCGGATATCCGGCAGGCCTCTGCTCTGTAGAGAGGGCGGCTGAATGACCTTCTCGCTCGGGCCGTCACTGGGCCGTCCGAGGGTGGCCCAGGTCGACCAACAACGACCAACAACGACAGCCGCGCCGCTGGTCAGAAGCTCGTCACGCGCCCGTCAGCGAACCCAAGTACGCCGCCGTCTTCTCCGGCTCGTAGAAGAAGTTCTCGAAGTCGGACGGGTCGTTGAACCCGTTGGCGAACCGGTCGGCGGCCGGCTGGAGCTGACCGGCCGCACCGATCAGATTGAGGACGTGCTCCGGCGGCGCCTGAAGCATCGTGTTCGTCCACTTCGTGACGTGCTGCGCCGTCTCCCAGTACCGGTCGAACGCCGACTGCATCCACTCCTCGTCGAACGGCTTGTCACCGTGCTCGACGATGGCGGCGAGGTACGACGCGGCGCACTTGGAGGCCGAGTTGGAGCCCTGCCCCGTGATCGGGTCGTTCGCCACGACCACGTCCGCGACGCCGAGCACCGCCCCGCCGCCGGGCAGCCGGCCGATCGGGTTGCGGACGGTCGGGGCGTAGCGGCCGGCCAACGTACCGTTCGCATCGGTCAGTTCGACCTTCGTGGCGCGCGCGTACTCCCACGGCGTGAACTTCTCCATCAGCTCCAGCGTCAGCGCCAGGTGCTCGGAGGGGTCCTTCACGCCCTTGAACGCGTCCAGCGGGCCACCGGGGATGCCCTCCCAGAAGAGGATGTCCGCGCGGCCCGACGTGGTGAGCGTGGGCATCACGAAGAGCTCGCCGACGCCGGGCACCAGGTTGCAGCGCACCGCGTCGAAGTCCGGGTGCTCGGGGCGGACGCCCATCCCGTGGACGTAGGCGACCGCGAGGGCCCGCTGCGGCTCGGCGTACGGGGACCGCGACGCGTCCCGGCCGAACATCGAGACCAGTTCGCCCTTGCCCGCCGAGACCAGCACCAGGTCGTACGTGCGGGAGAAGTAGTCGAGGTCGGAGACGGCCGCGCCGTGGATGACGAGCTGCCCGCCGCGCTGCGCGAACGTCTCCATCCAGCCGGCCATCTTCACGCGCTGGTCGACGGACTGCGCGTAGCCGTCGAGCCTGCCCACCCAGTCGATGGCGCGCTGGGTGGGGCCCGGGTCGTGCGAGCCCGGCGCGGCCACCGAGACGCCGAGGCCCTCGATGCGCGGGGCCTGCGACTCCCAGAAGTTGAGCTGGAGGTCGCGCTCGTGCTGGAGCGCCGTGTGGAACATGCACTGCGTCGACATGACCCGCCCGGAACGGATCTCGTCGGCGGTGCGGTTGGACATCAGGGTGACCTCGTACCCCTGGGTCTGCAGGCCGAGGGCGAGCTGGAGGCCGGACTGGCCGGCTCCCACGACGAGTATCTTCCGCGACATATGAGACTGCCTTAACTGCCGTAACTAATGTATGGGGGGCGGGCTTGGCGACTGTAATCGACCCAGGTGACCCGGGACCGCGGCACTATTCGGGAGTGGCGTCCAGCGCGTGGCCGACCAGCGCCAGGAGCGTCTCGACCGCCGCGATGCGGCGCCGCGCGTCCATGATCAGCACCGGTACGTGCGGCGGCACGGTGAGCGCCTCCCGTACGTCGTCGGGCGCGAACTCCTCCGTGCCGTCGAAGTGGTTGACGGCCACGACGTAGGGAAGTCCGCAGCTCTCGAAGTAGTCGAGCGCCGGGAAGCAGTCCTTCAGGCGGCGGGTGTCGGCGAGCACGACCGCGCCGATCGCGCCGCGCACCAGGTCGTCCCACATGAACCAGAACCGCTGCTGGCCGGGCGTGCCGAACAGGTACAGGACCAGGTCGTCGTCGAGCGTGATGCGGCCGAAGTCCATCGCGACCGTGGTCGTGTTCTTGCCGGGCGTCGCGGTGAGGTCGTCGGTCTCCTCGCTCGCCTGCGTCATCAGCGCCTCGGTCTCGAGGGGCTGGATCTCGGACACGGCCGACACCAGGGTCGTCTTGCCGACGCCGAAGCCGCCCGCCACGATGATCTTCGTGGCGACGGGGGCCCTGGTCCTGTCGGTCTGCCAGGCCTGCAACTGCTCTTCTTCCATGGGCAGTTCGCCGAGCAGTTCAGAGGCGGCGGAGTCCACTCAACACCCTTTCGAGGAGTGCCCGGTCCGGCTGTCCGGGGCCGTGGCCTGTTCCGTATACACGGATCTTTCCCTGGTCGGCGAGGTCGCTGAGCAGCACACGCACCACGCCGAGCGGCATCTTGAGCAGCGCGGAGATCTCCGCGACCGTCCGCATGCGGCGGCACAGCGCGACGATGGCGTGCATCTCCGGCATGATGCCTGCGAGCCCGCCCTTGCCCAGCTCCGGGCGCTCGTCGGGCCCCTCGATCGCCGCGGTGCTGGCGATGAACGTCTCCACGAGCAGCACATGGCCGAAGCGGGTGCGGCCGCCGGTCAGCGAGTAGGGGCGCACGCGGGCGGGCCTGCGATCGCCACCGCGTACGGGAAGCCTGCTCGAGCCGAACGTCCTGCTCGTACCGTTCGTACCGTGTGCACTGCCTGAGGTGCCGGGGGTCATCGGGTGGCCTCCATCGACTGGCGCAGCTCGCTGCGGAGTTCGGGCGTCAGGACGTGCCCGGCACGCCCGACGAAGAGCGCCATGTGGTACGCGATGACGCCCATGTCGCAGTCGGCGGAGGCGTGCACACCGAGCAGGGAGCCGTCGCTGATCGACATGACGAAGAGGCTTCCCTCCTCCATGGCGACCATCGTCTGCTTGATGCCTCCGCCGTCCATCAGCTTGGCCGCTCCGATGGTCAGCGAACCGAGCCCGGCCACGATGGCCGCCAGGTCGGCGCTCGACCCTTTGGGGCCTGTGCTCGGGTCGGTCGCCGGGGCCGCGTCGTGCCGGCCCGGGTCGGAGGAGAGCAGGAGCAGCCCGTCGGACGAGACGACCGCGACGGACTGCAGCCCTGGCACCTCCCCGACCAGGTCGGTGAGCAGCCAGTGCAGATTGCGTGCCTCGCTACTGAGACCGTTCATTCCCTTGAGTCCGTTGAGTGCAGGGGTGGGCGCAGTCAACTGCTTGCCTCCTCAGCTGTGTCCCCCTCGGCTTCACTTCTACGTCCAGGGTTGTCGGCGAACTCCGCCGTCACGTCACGGCGGCCCGCGGTGGCCCCGCGGTGGAACCCGCCGAGCTTGCGGCGCAGCGCCTCCGCGTCCACGGAGCCGGTGCGCGGCTTCGGGGCGGGGGCGGGGGCGGCCGCCTTCGGGGTGCGCTTGGGCAGGCCCTTGGCGGTGACGCGCTCGGCCGGTTCGGGCCGCTGCTCGGGCTGCCGGTCGAGCCGCTGGTCAAGCTGCTCGGGGTGACCGGCGGGCCCGTCCTGCTCGTCCCGCGGTGCGCGCGGGTGCGGCACCTCGGCGACGGATCGGGGCTCCGGAGCCGGGGCCGGCTCGGGCCGCGGTTCGGGCTCGGGCTCGGGCTCGGGCTCGGGCGGGACCGGAGTACTCAGCTCCATGGTCGTTTCCGCGGGGGTCTCCGCGGGCTGCTCGACCGAATCGCGTACGGCCTGTTCGGCCGCCTCGATCAGCGGGTCGCCGTACGCCGGAAGCTGGTGCTCCGGCTCCGTACGCCCGTACAGCTCATTGGAGTTGGCCTCCGCCTCGGAGCCCGCGAGGCGGACCGCGGGCGCGGCGCCGGGCACCAGGACGGCGGGCGGCACCGAGGCCGCGGGCGCGGCGGCGAAGAGCGAGGCGGGCAGCACGGCGACGGCCGCCACCCCGCCCTGCTTCTGCTCGCGCAGCCGGACGCGCACGCCGTGGCGCACGGCGAGGCGCGCGACGACGTAGAGGCCGAGCCCGAACCCGTCGACGTCCTCGGGGTCGTGCGCCTCCTCGGCGGTGAAGGAGGAGAGCCGGGTGTTCAGCTCGCGCATCCGCTCGTCGGTCATCCCTATGCCCTCGTCCTGGACGGAGAGCATGACCGAGCCGCTCTCCAGGAGCCAGCCGGAGACCTCGACGGAGGCGTCCGGCGGCGAGAACGACGTGGCGTTCTCCAGGAGTTCGGCGATGAGGTGGCTGAGGTCGTCGGCGGCGAATCCGGCGATGTGCGCGTGCGGCGGCAGCGCGGCGATGCGCACCCGCTCGTAGCGCTCGATCTCGGAGACGGCGGCGCGCACCATGTCGACGAGCGCCACCGAACCGCCGTGCTGCGGACCGCGCTCGGTGCCCGCGAGGACGAGGAGGTTCTCGCTGTGCCGCCGCATGACGGTGGCGGAGTGGTCGAGCTTGTAGAGCGTGGCGAGCCGTTCCGGGTCCTGCTCGCGCTCCTCCAGGCCCTCGATGACGCCGAGTTGGCGCTCGACGAGCCCGAGGGTGCGCAGCGCGAGGTTGACGAACGTGCCGTGGATCGAGTGCTTGACCCGGTCCAGCTTGCGGGCGGTGTCCGCGAGTTCGGCCCGCAGCCGGTCCCGGTCGTCGGCCATCCGCTGGCGCTCGCCGACGAGGTGCTTGCGGTCGGACTCCAGGGTGCCGATGCGCCCGTGCAGCCCGACGGCGTGCGCGTGCAGGGCGTTGATCGAGTCGACGACCTGGGCGAACTCGTCGTTGCGGCCGGTGAACTTGACCGGGTCCTCGGCCGCGGGGTCGCCCGCGACGCGCGCGGAGCCGATGCGCAGCGCGGCGAGCGGCCGGGTCAGCGAGCGGGCCGTCGCCATGGCCACGCCGACGGCGGCGAGCAGGCAGACGCCGACGAGCGCGATCCTGATCTCGAGCGCCGTGACGTCGTCGTCGCGCAGCTGCTCCAGGCGCTTGACCCGCTGGTCCCCGAGCGCGGCCTCGGCGCCCCGCATGAGGTCGATGCGGGCGGTGAGGGCGTCCTCGACGCTCTTCGGGTTGTACTGGAGCTCGGCCGCGCTGAGCGTCGGGGCGTCGGCGAGGTGCTTCAGATACGTCTCGGCGCGCGTGACGTCCGGGCCCGTGACGGTGGAGTCGTAGGCGGTGACCGCGGCGTTCGTCCCCGAGTCGTGGAAGTCGTCGAGCGCGGCCTGCTCGCGCACCCTGGCCCGCTGGCCCTCGGCGCTGAGCGCGTCGCGCTGGCCGCGGGCGGCGGAGGACTCGCCGACGACGGCCTTGCGCAGGCCGGTCGCCGGGTCGATCTGCGTCGTCGTGCTGCGGGGCACGGCGAGCGCGGCGAGCAGCAGGCCGCGCGCGGCGGACGCCTGCTCGACGGCGCGGTCCAGGTCCGCGAGGGCGTACGCGCCCGAACCCGCGCGCACGGGTATCCGCTCGGCCAGATCCTCTGCGCGCGCGTGCAGTTCGCCGATGGAGCGCGAGTACGCGGTGTACGCCTCCAGGGCGGAGCCCTTGCCGGTGAGGGCGGAGCGGCGCACGGCGGAGACCTCGTCGAGCGTGCGGCGCAGCGCGGCGGGCGCGTCCACGCGCAGCTCGTCGACCTGGCGGTCGACGCGGGCCCCGCGCTCCTCGCTCAGTCCCTCGCCCTTGGAGCGACCGCCCGCGATGAACCGGGTGACCTCGTCCCGCTCGTCCGCGAGCGCGTGCGAGAGGGCGAGCGAGCTCTGCGTCTGCTGCGCCTCGTCGACCAGGTCCTGTGATTCGCTCACGCGGTCGGAGGCGCCGACGATCACCGGCGCCCCGGCGCCGACGACGGCAGCGGCGACCACGGCCACCGCCACGATCAGCCGGCTGCGGACCCGGGCGCGCTTGCCCCGGCCCGAACCCGTGCGGCTCACCTCGGGTGCCTGACCCGGTGCGACATCACCCGACACACCCGGCCCACTGGCCCCATTACCGTCGGAGGTGTTCCCCACTGATGCTCGCATTCCTGACTCGTCCTACCCATGGGTCCGGTGACGCAGCGTCAACATTCATGACCCTCCTGGCCTGGCCCCTGACCCTTCCAGTGCCGGTGGGCAGGGGGCGCCCATCACCTCGCCCGCCACCCGAAGGAGTGAACATCGAGCGGGAGTTGGGGAGCAAGTTCCCTTGCCGCGATCACCCTCTGTCAACCGCGCGCGGGTTGGACGTCTTCGGCGGCCTTTGGCAAGATGCCCCGCCACACCTCCGACGGAAGCGATCATTCCGCGCAAACCCGGCGCTCAGAAGCTTCTTCGGCCCGCCGCCTTTTCTGCACAGAATCCCTACGGATCGGCTCGTCCCAACTCGCGGCGCACCACCGCTCCGTGAGGGCGCCTCATGCAGACTGACCGCATGCGCATCGAACTGACCACCGAGCCGGGCGCCGCCGAGCGACCGAACGAGGACTACGTATCGGTGGCCGCACCGGCCGCCGGGCACGGTGGATCGCTCGTCGTCCTCGACGGGGTCACTCCCCCGGCCACCGACGCCGGCTGCCTGCATTCCGTCCCGTGGTTCACCGCCCGCCTCGGCGGAGCGCTGGCCGAACTGTCCGTTTCGCGGCGGGATATGAGCCTCGCCGAGGCGCTCGGCGCGGCGATCGCCCGGACCGCCGACGCCCACCGGGACACCTGTGACCTTTCTCACCCGCGCACTCCGCAGGCGACCGTCGTGCTCGCCCGCTGGGACGCGGAGCGGGTGGAGCATCTGGTGCTCTCCGACTCGGCGTTGCTCGTCGAGGCCCCCGACGGCACGGTCACACCGCTGCTCGACGACCGCCTCGACCGGGTCCCGCGCGCCCACCTCGTCTCGAACGAGGTGGCCGACGCCACGGTGCGTAACAAGGAGGGCGGCTTCTTCACGGCCGCAGCGGACCCGTCGGTGGCGCGGCGCGCGGTGACCGGCACGCTCCCCCGCGGCGAGGTGCGGGCGCTCGCCGCGATGACGGACGGCGTGACGCGCTGGGTGGAGAAGTTCCGCGAGGGCGACTGGGCGGATCTGTTCACCCTCGTGCGCAAGGAGGGCGCGGAGGCGGTGGTGTCCCGGGTCCGAGCGCTGGAGGACGCGGACGCGGAGACCCGCACGTATCTGCGCCGCAGCAAGACCCATGACGACGCGACGCTGGCGTACGTGGAGCTCCCATAAGCCCCGCCGGCGATTGAGGCGCGGGGTCCGGGGCAGAGCCCCGAGGCCTGAGCGCCGGTGCGGCAGAACTATTCGGCGCCGGCGTTCAACTGGTGCAGCAGCCGCGCCAGTTCCGCCACCTCGCGCCGGTCCCACCCGTCCAGCTGCCGCACGTACCGCATGCGCCGCGCGTTGCGGACCCGCCCGAAGTGCTCGCGCCCGTACTCGGTGAGCGAGACGAGCCACGCCCGGCCGTCGACGGGGTCCGGCTCGCGGTCGACGAAGCCGAGCTCCTCCAGGGCCCGCAGCTGGCGGCTCATCGTCGCCTTGCCGACGCCGATGTACCCGGCGAGCTCGGTGGCCCGCTGGGCGCCGCACTCCTCCAGGCGGACCAGCAGCCCGTACGCCGCCGACTCCAGGTCCGGGTGGACCTCGCGGGCCATCTCGTCGGACGAGGCCCGGGCCCGGCGCAGGAAGACGGTCAACTCGCGCTCCAGGGCCAGGAACTCGCCGTCCACAGCCGTCGCCGCGGCGCCGGGTCGCGGTTCGGTCTCCGCGCTCCGCCGCCCGCCGTTTCCGTCTTCGCCCACGTCAGCACCCATGGCCAGATTTTCCCCTACTTTCCGGAGCTTCCCGAATCGCCAAGTTTTCGCCCATCACGGTCATCACCGTGGTTCCACCAGTATTTCGCAGGAGTAGACCAACGGCACACACCGCCCCCTCTTCCCACCCCTGGGTCTACATGCGTAGAGTTTTTTCACTGCCCATTCGCGGCATGTACACACCATCGAGCGCACCGGCGCCACCGCACGTCACCCCACGTCGTTCTCGGAGGCCGCTCATGCCCGTGCACAGACCTGCCCCGACCCGCCGCAGACGCGGCACCCGCCTCGGAATCACCGGCGCCCTGCTCTCGGCCCTCTCCCTCCTCCTCGCGCTGCCCGGCGCGGCGCAGGCCGCCGACCCGCCCGCGCGCGGCGAGGCCCACATGGGCATGGGGGTAGCCGCGCACGACGGCGTCGGCTCCCTGCCGCCCGGCGGCGGCGCCACCGCCGTACAGACCGAAGGCGTCGACGTATCCAGCCACCAGGGCAACGTGGCCTGGTCGACGCTCTGGAACAGCGGCGTGCGCTGGGCCTACACCAAGGCCACGGAAGGCACGTACTACACGAACCCGTACTTCGCGCAGCAGTACAACGGCTCGTACAACGTGGGCATGGTCCGCGGCGCGTACCACTTCGCGACCCCGGACACCACGGGCGGCGCCACTCAGGCGAACTACTTCGTGGACCACGGAGGCGGCTGGTCCAAGGACGGCAAGACGCTGCCGGGCGCGCTCGACATCGAGTGGAACCCGTACGGCGCCGCCTGCTACGGCAAGACGCAGAGCGCCATGGTGACGTGGATCCGGGACTTCCTGAACCAGTACAAGGCCCGCACGGGACGCGACGCCGTCATCTACACGGCGACCAGCTGGTGGACCCAGTGCACGGGCGACTACGGCGGTTTCGCGGCCGACAACCCGCTGTGGATCGCCCGTTACGCGAGCACGGTCGGGACGCTTCCCGCAGGCTGGGCGTACCAGACCATGTGGCAGTACACGTCGTCAGGACCGACGGTCGGTGACCACAACAAGTTCAACGGCGCGCTCGACCGCGTCGTGGCGCTCGCCAACGGCTGAGCCCGCGCGTGCGGGCGGCGGCCGGGCTCCCCCCTCCGGGAGTCCGGCCGCCGCCCCGTTCACATGCCGCCGGTCAGCACTTGCCTGCCGGCCGGTCGCGCTTCACGAGGTTCGTGTAGCCGGTCGTGCCGTCCAGCCACAGGACGCGCTTGCCGGTGTCGGCGGCCGCGTAGATCTGGTCGCCGCGGTTGCAGGAGACGCGCTGGGCGCCGCCCTTGCCGTCCGGCGTGACCTGGTAGAGCTTCGGCAGCGTCGCGTTGTCGTACGAGGCGGCCGGTGGCAGCGTCGTGACGGTGACCGCGTCGTCCGAGGCCGTCAGCGAGTAGGCGTACAGGGAGCCGGTGCCGGACTCCGGGGTGAGGGTGGTCGCGCCCGAGCCGTCGAGCGCGGCGCGCCTGACCGCGGCCTGTCCGGAGTCGGTGATGTCGTCGTCCTCGATCCAGGTGACGCCGTCGTCGGTGAGGGCGGTCTGGCCGATGCCGGCCGTCTTGTCCTTGTCGACGGGCATCAGCGTGGTCTTGCCGGTCGCGGTGTCCAGGACCTCGACGCCCAGCTTGTAGTTGTCGGGCTCGGCCCACATCTTCGCGTAGGCGATCTTGCCGTCGCGGACCGAGGGCAGCGCCGTGGAGACGGCGTAGCTGTCGTTGACCTGCTTGACCTCGCCGGTCTTGATGTTGAGGTACATGACGTGCTGCAGGCCGTAGTACGGGTCCGGGGCGGTGTAGGCGAGGATGTCGCCGTTCAGGACGATCCCGGAGATGTTGCTGGCGGTCCCGCCGACGACCTTGTCGACGCCGCCGCTGACCGGGCGCACGTGGAAGTGGACCGAGTCCGCGGCGAACTCGGCCCAGGCCACGTTCTTGCCGTCGGTGCTGGCGTAGACGTTGTAGTTGCCGTTGTTCCCGCTCAGCTGCTGCGGGGCGCCCGAGCCGCTGGTGCTGCCCGCCCACACCGAGTACGGCTCGCTGCCGTCCTCGTTGGAGCGGGAGACGGCGTACGTTCCGTTGCCCGCGGCGACGCCGGTTCCGGAGACGTTGACCTTGGGCAGCAGGGTGTCCGTGTCGACGCCGAGCTTCGTCTCCCAGCCGGGCACGATGCCGTGCTTGGCGAAGGCGTCCTGGACGGTCTTGACCTGGGCCTTCGTAGCGCCCAGCTCCTGGGCGGCGGCGATGACGGCGGCGCGGCCCTCGGTGAAGCCGTCGAGCGGCGTCATGTACGCGGTCAGGGCGCGGTAGACGATCTGGTCGGCGAGCTCACCGCCGAGGGCGTGGCGGACGTCCCACAACGCGCCGGAGAAGATCGGGGAGTTGAGGTGCACGCCGCCGCTGTCGGCGCGGTAGGAGACGCCGATGAAGTCCTTGGACGTCGTCATGTCGTTGTCCAGGTCCCGCAGGGCGCACTCGCGCGGGCCCTTGGTGGTGCAGAGGTCCTCGCCGAGCAGACCCGCGTCCGGGTCGTCCATCGACTGGCCGTTGGCCTCCAGGTCGATGGCGTTGCCGAAGTAGTCGGATATCGCCTCGTTGATCGCGCCGGACTGGCCCGCGTAGACGAGGTTCGCGGTGTGCTCGGTGACGCCGTGCGTCATCTCGTGGCCCACAACGTCGGTGTCGGCGGAGAAGGTGCGGTAGTCGCCGCCGCCCTGTCCGTACACCATCTTGGAACCGTCCCAGAAGGCGTTGTCGTACGGCTGGCCGTTGGCGGTGACGCCGACGAGCGAGTTGATGAACCCGTCCTTGTCGTCGAGCCCCTTACGGCCGAAGTGGTTCTTGTAGTACGCGTACACCTTGTTGGCGGCCCAATGGGCGTCCACGGCACCGGAGTTGGTGGCGTCGGCGCCGAACTCGGGGGTGGCTGACTTGAAGACGTCGATGCCGGTGGGCCAGACGCCGGAGGCGCGCGAGACGTCGACGCCACGGGCGTCGTAGGTCTTGAGCAGCGGCCCGCTGTACGGGGTGGCGGCGTCCCGGAACCCGTAGTCGAGCATTTGGTACGCGCCGTCGGCGCCCTGGTACAGGTTGAGGTCGGCCTTCTGGCCGTTGTAGCGGGTGCCGGAGCCCTTGACGACGAGCTGTGTGGCGGCGGCGGAGGTGTCGCCGGGGGCGGCGGCCGCCCCGTCCGTGTCACCGGTCGCGGTGTCCGTCGCGCCGAACGTCTTGATGGAGCTGTACTGCGTCAGCGGGAAACCGGAGTGCCCGTCGACGTACACCTCCTGCTTGACCGGCGTGCCGTCGGCCGGATTGGTGCCCGTGACGGTGATGTGCCGGGTGAGCACGCCGTCGCCCTGCGGCAGGATCGTCAGGCCGGTGGCCTTGCCGGTGAGCGGGGTCCTGTCGCGCTTCTCGCCCTTGGCCGGGGCGTGCAGCGGCGCCCCGCCGAGCTGCGAGCCGACGGCGGTGATCGCCCGGCGCACCGCGACCTTCTCGGAGACCTTCGGCGTGACGGTGTCGAGCTTCAGTTCCGTGAAGTACTTGCCGGAGGTGCCGGTGACGGTCCGCTTCCCGGACTTCTTCTCCATCCGGACCACGTACTGGCCGCCGAGCACCTCGACGCCCTTGTACTTCTGCTGGAGCCGAACGGTCTCCTTGCCGCCCTTGCCAGTCTCGGTGCCGAGGGACGTCAGATCCTTCGCCGAGGTGTCGGCGATGTGATAGCGCCCCCGCTCCGCCTTGAGGTGGCCGCGCGCCGCGTCGGCGGGGCTGTCCGTGGCGGAGACCGCCTCGTGCAGGCCGGTGACGAGGGCCGGGGTGTCCGTGTCGGCGGCGGGCGCCACCGGGTCGGCCTGAGCGGCATGGGCGGCCGGCAGACCGGCCACCACGAGCCCCGCGGCGGCGAGGAGCACCGCCACTCCCTGCCCGACGGCTGTGCCGGGGCTTCTGTCTCTACGTATGCGAGATGTACGTATACGTCCTGAGGTCCGCACGGTTCCCCTCCGGGGCCACTGATGCATGAACGGATGTCGGATGCGGCCATGCAAATACCGGAGCCCTCACGTGAACAATGCGTTCCAGGTGCTTACTTGTGGACGTGCACACTTGTGTGGCCTGCGGGTTCGGCGGAAAATCCCCTGATGACACCGGCTGGGCACGACGACGCGCAATGGCGGGCCCTCGGCCTCGGCGAGAGCGAACTGAGGGTCTACGAGGCGCTGCTCGGCGCCGCCGACCTCGACTCACGGGCGGCGCTCGCCCGCGCGACCGGGCTGCCCGCGCGCCGGGTCTCGGACGCCCTCGGCCATCTCGCGGAGCGCGGCTGCACGCTGCCGCCGCCGAGCGGCGCCGCCCTCCCGCTCGCGGTGCCCCCGGCCACGGCGCTGCGCAACCTGATCCACCGGCACCAGGCGGAACTGCTGCGCCGCTCGGCGGAGTTGGAGGACCTGACGGGAGCGGTGGACCGGCTGGCGGCCGGGCTACTGACCGCCACGCCCGCGGACGTCCGGGCGATGGGCATCGAAACGGTGCGCGGCGGCCGGGCCATCGCGGAGCGCGTCGCGGCGATGCTGGCCTCCGCCACCACGGACGTGGCGCTGCTCGACCGTCCGCCGTACGCCTCCAGCCAGCCGGACGGCATGCCGACGCCGCTCGACGTGGCGGCCCCGGTGCGGCGCGGGGCGCGGGTGCGGGTGGTGGTGGACCGGGAGGGCCTCACGTTCGCGGGGCGCGCGCGGGGCCTCAACGACCTTGCCACGCAGGGCGTTCAGATCCGGGTGGGCAAGGACCTGCCGACGAAGCTCTTCACGGTGGACCGCAGGGTGACCCTGCTCCCGCCGACGGACGCGGCGGACCCGACGGCCTCGGCCCTGGTCGTCGGCGACTCCCTGCTCAGCCACGCCCTCGTCCCGCTCTTCGACGCGGTGTGGGAGCGGGCGGTGCCGATCGGCGCGGACTCCCCCGACGGCGACATCACTGACGAGGACCGGGAGTTGCTCACCCTCCTGGCCTCGGGCCTCAAGGACGAGGCGATAGCCCGCCGCCTCGACGTCCACGTCCACACGGTGCGCCGCCGCATCACCCGCCTGATGACAATGCTGAACGCCCAGACACGTTTTCAGGCGGGGGTGCGGGCGACGCTGAGGGGCTGGCTGACTTCATCGAGCCCCTGAGGCGATTGACCCTTTCAAGCCCCTGCGGCGATTGAGCCTTTCAAGCCCCTGCGACGGTTGAGCCTTTCAAGCCCCTGCGGCGATTGAGCAGCGGGGTCCGGGGCAGAGCCCCGGGACCCCGGCCCCGTCGCAGGCTCAGGCGGCCACCGGCACCGCCACATCCGCCGGCACCAGCGCCAGCTCAAGCACCTGCCGCACATCGTTCACCGGGTGCACCTCCAACTTCTCCAGCACCTCCGCAGGAACATCGTCCAGGTCCGCCTCGTTCCGCTTCGGGATGATGACGGTCGTGATCCCGGCCCGGTGCGCGGCCAGCAGCTTCTGCTTGACGCCACCGATCGGCAGCACGCGCCCGGTCAGCGACACCTCACCGGTCATCGCCACGTCCGTGCGGACGAGCCGCCCGCTCAGCAGGGACGCCAGCGCCGTCGTCATCGTGACGCCCGCGCTCGGCCCGTCCTTCGGGACGGCGCCCGCCGGGAAGTGGATGTGCGCGCCGCGCTCCTTCAGGTCGGCGACGGGCAGCTCCAGTTCGGCGCCGTGCGAGCGCAGGAAGGAGAGCGCGATCTGCGCCGACTCCTTCATGACGTCACCGAGCTGACCTGTGAGGGTCAGGCCCGCCGCGCCCGTCTCCGGGTCGGCGAGCGACGCCTCCACGAAGAGCACGTCACCACCGGCTCCGGTGACCGCGAGCCCCGTCGCCACGCCCGGCACGGACGTGCGCCGCTCGGCCGGGTCCTGCGCCGACTCGGGCACATGGTGCGGCCGCCCGATGAGCCCGCGCAGATCGCCCTCGCCGACGGTGAACGGCAGCTCCCGCTCGCCCAGTTCGTGCTGTGCGGCCACCTTGCGGAGCACGCGTGTCACGGACCGCTCCAGGTTGCGGACGCCGGCCTCGCGCGTGTACTCGCCGGCGAGCTTGCGCAGGGCGTCGTCGCCGATGGTGACCTCGTCGACCGCGAGCCCGGCGCGGTCCAGCTGGCGCGGCACCAGGTGGTCGCGGGCGATGGTGACCTTCTCGTCCTCGGTGTAGCCGTCGAGGCGGACCAGCTCCATGCGGTCGAGCAGGGCCTCCGGGATGGCCTCCAGGACGTTCGCGGTGGCGAGGAACACCACGTCGCTCAGGTCGAGTTCGACCTCCAGGTAGTGGTCGCGGAAGGTGTGGTTCTGTGCCGGGTCGAGGACCTCGAGCAGCGCCGCGGCCGGGTCGCCGCGGAAGTCGGAGCCCACCTTGTCGACCTCGTCGAGGAGGACCACCGGGTTCATCGATCCGGCCTCCTTGATGGCGCGCACCACGCGGCCCGGCAGCGCGCCCACGTACGTACGCCGGTGGCCGCGGATCTCCGCCTCGTCCCGTACGCCGCCGAGCGCGACGCGGACGAACTTACGGCCCATCGCGTGCGCCACGGACTCGCCGAGCGAGGTCTTGCCGACGCCGGGCGGGCCGACGAGCGCGAGCACGGCGCCGCCGCGCCGCCCGCCGACCACGCCGAGGCCACGGTCCGCGCGGCGCTTGCGCACGGCCAGGTATTCGGTGATGCGCTCCTTCACGTCGTCCAGGCCCGCATGCTCGGCGTCGAGGACGGCGCGGGCGCCCTGGATGTCGTACTCGTCCTCGGTCCGCTCGTTCCACGGCAGTTCGAGGACGGTGTCGAGCCAGGTGCGGATCCAGGAGCCCTCGGGCGACTGGTCGCTCGCCCGCTCCAGCTTCTCGACCTCCTTGAGCGCGGCCTCGCGGACCTTCTCGGGCAGGTCGGCGGCCTCGACGCGGGTGCGGTAGTCGTCGGACTCCTCGCCCTCGCCCTTCTCGCCGTTCAGCTCGCGCAGCTCCTTGCGGACGGCGTCGAGCTGGCGCCGCAGCAGGAACTCGCGCTGCTGCTTGTCGACGCCTTCCTGGACGTCCTTGGCGATGCTCTCCGCGACGTCCTGCTCGGCGAGGTGGTCGCGCAGGTGCTGGGTGGCGAGCTTCAGCCGCTCCACCGGGTCGGCGGCTTCGAGCAGCTCGACCTTCTGGGCGGTGGTGAGGAACGGCGAGTAGCCGGAGTTGTCGGCGAGCGCGGACACGTCGTCGATGGCCTGGACGCGGTCCACGACCTGCCAGGCGCCGCGCTTCTTGAGCCAGTTCGTGGCGAGCGCCTTGTATTCCTTGACGAGTTCGGTGACGGCGCCGGGCAGGGGGTCCGGCACCTCTTCCTCGACGGTCAGGCCCTCCACCCACAGGGCGGCGCCGGGCCCGGTCGTACCGGCGCCGATGCGCACACGGCCGACGCCGCGGATGAGCGCGCCGGGGTCGCCGTCGGCGAGGCGGCCGACCTGCTCGACGGTGCCGAGCACGCCGGTGTTCGCGTACGTCCCGTCGACGCGTGGAACAAGCAGCACCTTCGGCTTGCTGGGTCCAGTACGCGCGGCGGCCTGCGCGGCCTCCACTGCGGCTCGTACGTCGGTGTCGCTGAGGTCCAGGGGCACCACCATTCCGGGCAGCACGACCTCGTCGTCGAGCGGCAGCACGGGCAGGGTGAGCGGTGTGGACGTCGAAGCCATGATCTCCCCTTTGGCAGTCAAGTTGAGTTACAAGGACTCAATGCTCGACAGCTCCCAGATGTTCCGCCATGGGCGTTCGCTATCAGCGATCACACCTACCGGGCCCCGCGCCTCAATCGCCGGCGGGGCTTTATCCCCCCCTGTGGCGTATCAATTCCTTTGCCCAGGTCGGCGGAACGCGCCGAGACTGGGGCGATGGACGCCACCGTGCTCACGCTCACCACCGCGCAGGGCGCCGCCCTGCGGCAGGTGCGCGCGGCGGGACGGGCGGGGCTCGCCGGGGCGCACGCGCGGCTGAGGGGGCACGGGGTCACTGAGGACGAGGCCGACGCGCTCATCGCGACGCTGCGCGCGCACGCCCGCGTCACCCTCAACTTCCACCCGGACCGCGTCCCGCCCGGAACCGGCCCCCGCGCCACCGTCGCCGAGCGCCTCACCGCGGACGGCGTCTACCGCAGCCAGTACGAGACGGGCCTGTCGAACGGGAGCCGCAGCGCGCACACGGGCGGGCTGCGGGACAACTGGGAGCACGCACTGTTCGGCGGGGCGTACCAGCGGGCCGCCGCCTCCGAGCGCCCCAAGTACGGGGCCCTGAACCTGATGCGGCACGCGGACGGGGGCGCACCGCGGTTCGGGGCGTGCCACGTGCAGTTGCGGCAGGAGGTCGGCGAGCGGGCCACGTTCTGCTTCGGCGACAGCCACGTCGGCCCGGCCGACATCGGCACGCTCGACGCCCTGCACCCCGTGCTCGCCGCCGTCGTGGCGGACGCCGCCGCAAGCGGGCAGTCGCTCGGTGTCGCGGGGGCCGACCCGGTCGCGGAGATCCGCGCGCTGCCGCATGCCCGACCCCGGCCCCCGGGGCGCTCGCTCGACTTCTACGTAGAGGCCCAGGTGCACGGCGACATCCACCTGGCCAGGGACGCGGAGGCGCTCGTCCTCGACCCGTCGTACCGCGGCACCCGCACGGGCAGGCACCTCGAAGGCCTCGGGGTCCCGGTCGAGTGGCACCCGGGGTTCGTGCTGCACCCGGCAGGTCTGGAGGACGAACTCGCGGCCTTCCGCGGGCCCGCGCTGCCCTCCGTCGCGGCGCGGGTGAGCGAGCGGTTCGCCGACGGGGGCGGGATCGACGCCGCCGCGATCGGGCGCGCGGCGGCCTCCGCCGTCACGTCTCCGCTGGACTGGGCCGCGTACGGCGATCCGGATGAAGTCCTGCAGTACATCAAGCAGTTGTGGCACTGCGTGGCCCGGTTCGGGGTTCCCGCGGATCACCCTCTGTGACGAGCGCCATGTGAGACGTGGGCCACAGAAAATGCCCGCGGGCCACCCGCACCGTCGGCCACAATGGCGGCCATGACGACCCTGCACCACCCCGATCCACCCGTCGTCCTCGATCGCCGCGAAGGCCCGTTCGGCGAGGTGGTCCTGCGCCGTCACGGCGACCTGCTCCAGATCATCGCCAACGGCACGTTCCTGATGGACACCTCCGACGGCCGCTCCGAGCGGCGGCTCGTCGACTCGGCGCTCTCGGCGCTCGCGGCACTGGACGGGCGCGAGAAGCCGCGCGTCCTCATCGGAGGCCTCGGCGTCGGCTTCTCCCTCGCGCACGCGGCCGCCGACCCGCGCTGGGGCCGCATCACCGTCGTCGAGCGGGAGCCCGCGATCATCGACTGGCACCTGCGCGGCGCGCTGCGCGAGCTGTCCGCGAAGGCGCTCGCCGACCCTCGTACGGACATCGTCGAGGCCGACCTCGTACGGCATCTGCGGACGACCACGGACACCTACGACGCGCTCTGCCTCGACATCGACAACGGTCCCGACTGGACCGTCACCGAGGACAACGACACCCTTTACGGACCGTCCGGCCTCGCCGCCTGCAGGGACCGACTCGACCCGGGCGGTGTTCTCGCCGTATGGTCCGCACAGCCGTCAGCAAATTTCGAAGAAACCTTGCGGAATGCCGGATTCCAGGCGGTGCGCACCGAAGAGATCCCGGTTGTCCGGGGCGTCCCTGACGTGGTGCACCTCGCACTGAGGCCCACGTAGCCGACCGGCGGTAACTCCCCGTACGCTGACGTCCGAAACCCGATCATTCAAGCGTCAAGCGCGTCACGACGGCGCGCACTCAGGGGCGGGGCGATGGAGCAGACACACACCTCCCACAACACCACCACGACGACTCAGGGAGCCCAGCGACGGGTCCTGGTCGTCGAGGACGATCCGACCATCGTCGATGCCATCGCCGCCCGACTGCGTGCCGAGGGATTCCTCGTGCAAACCGCGCAGGACGGACCGGCGGCGGTGGACACGGCCGAGGCCTGGCAGCCCGACCTGCTGATCCTCGACATCATGCTGCCCGGCTTCGACGGCCTGGAGGTCTGCCGCCGCGTGCAGGCCCAGCGCCCGGTGCCGGTCATGATGCTCACCGCGCGCGACGACGAGACGGACATGCTGGTGGGACTCGGCGTCGGCGCCGACGACTACATGACCAAGCCGTTCTCCATGCGGGAGCTGGCGGCGCGCGTGCACGTGCTGCTGCGCCGGGTCGAGCGGGCCGCACTGGCGGCCACGACGCCGCGCAGCGGCATACTGCGGCTCGGCGAGCTGGAGATCGACCACGCGCAGCGCCGCGTGCGGGTCAGGAGCGAGGACGTGCACCTCACTCCCACCGAGTTCGACCTCCTCGTGTGCCTGGCGAACACGCCGCGCGCGGTCCTCTCCCGTGAGCAGCTGCTCGCCGAGGTGTGGGACTGGGCGGACGCCTCGGGCACCCGCACCGTCGACAGCCACATCAAGGCGCTGCGCCGGAAGATCGGCGCGGAGCGCATCCGCACCGTGCACGGCGTGGGCTACGCGCTGGAGACGCCGAACCCGTGAGCGGCGGGGACCGGAACCGGGCATCGGGCGGGCGGCCGCACCGGCCGCCGTTCAACCCTCAGTGGGCGTCCGGCGGTCTGCGCCCCTTCTCCGTCAAGGCGAAGCTCGGCACGCTCGTCGTCGTCTCCGTCTTCATCACCACGGGCCTGCTCATGGTGGCGATGTACACGGCGACGGAGCTGCGCTTCATCACGGTGTTCTCGATCATCGCCACGCTGCTGATCACGCAGTTCGTGGCGCACTCGCTGACGGCCCCGCTCGACGAGATGAACACGGTCGCCCGGTTCATCTCCAACGGTGACTACTCGCGCCGGGTGCGCGGCGCGGGCCGGCGCGACGAGATCGGCGACCTCGCGGTCACCATCAACCGCATGGCCGACGAGCTGGCGGCCCAGGACCAGCAGCGCAAGGAGCTCGTGGCGAATGTCTCGCACGAGCTGCGCACGCCCATCGCGGGCCTGCGCGCGGTTCTGGAGAACGTCGTCGACGGCGTGATGTCCGCCGATCCCGAGACGATGCGCACGGCGCTCAAACAGACGGAGCGGCTCGGCCGCCTCGTCGACACGCTCCTCGACCTGTCCCGCCTGGACAACGGCGTCGTCCCGCTGAAGACGCGCCGCTTCGAGGTCTGGCCGTATCTGTCGGGCGTCCTGAAGGAGGCCAACATGGCGGTCTCCCAGCGCGCCGGACTCGCCTCCGGCTCCGGCACCCATACGCGTACGGACGTCCATCTGCACCTCGACGTCTCGCCGCCCGAGCTGACGGCGCACGCCGACCCGGAGCGCATCCACCAGGTCGTCGCGAACCTCATCGACAACGCGGTGAAGCACTCGCCGCAGCACGGTCGCGTCACCGTGCTCGCCCGCCGCGGCCCCTACCCCGAGTCGCTCGACCTCGAGGTGCTCGACGAGGGCCCGGGCATCCCGCAGTCCGAGTGGCACAGGGTCTTCGAGCGCTTCAACCGGGGCGATGCCGACTCCGGCGGTGACAAGGGCAAGGGCGACGGCGGCACGGGCCTCGGCCTCGCCATCGCCCGCTGGGCCGTGGAACTGCACGGCGGACAGATCCGGGTGGCCGAATCCGCTCGGGGCTGCCGGATCAAGGTCACCCTTCCGGGAGAGCCCGGAACGCAAAGTTGACGTAGGGTTTCGGTCAGGCAAGGGTCAAGAGCGCGCCGGGCACACACGAACACGCCGGGCGCGCATCCGAACGTTCCGAAACCCCGCTTGTTTCCCGCCATTTCCCGGCCCGAAACGCGACTTCCGATGTGACTTACGTGACGGATGACCGGCCCGGCCTGCACGTCCCGCGAATGGAGGCGTAGCCTTTATTCCCGCTGTCCATCACCTTGTGAGAAGCGGAAGAGGGCGGTTACCGCCGTGTCGCCACAGTCCCCCAGTAACTCGAGCATCTCCACCGAGACCGACCAAGCCGGGCAGGGTAAGAACCCTGCGGCCGCCTTCGGCCCCAACGAGTGGCTCGTCGACGAGATCTATCAGCAGTACCTCCAGGACCCGAATTCGGTTGACCGAGCCTGGTGGGACTTCTTCGCCGACTACAAGCCAGGTGCCGCGGCCGCGGGGGCCGCGACGACCCCGAAGCCGGCCGAGAAGCCCGCGGCCCCGGCCGCACCCGCAGCCCAGGCCCCCGCCGCGCCCGCGCAGCCCGCAGCCGCAGCTCCCGCACAGGCTGCCGCCGCGAAGCCCGCCGCGTCCCCGGCTCCGGCCGCGCCCACCGCGCCGAAGTCCGCCGCCGCGCCCGCTCAGGCCGCGAAGCCTGCCACTCCCGCACCGAAGAAGGCTGAAGAAGTGACGACCGAGGCCCCTGCCGGCCCCGAGCTCGTGACGCTGCGCGGCCCCGCCGCCGCCGTCGCGAAGAACATGAACAAGTCCATCGAGGTCCCCACGGCGACGTCCGTGCGCGCGGTCCCGGTGAAGCTGCTGTTCGACAACCGCATCGTCATCAACAACCACCTCAAGCGCGCCCGCGGCGGGAAGATCTCCTTCACGCACCTCATCGGGTACGCGATGGTGCAGGCCATCAAGGCCATGCCGTCGATGAACTACTCCTTCCAGGAGAAGGACGGCAAGCCGACGCTGGTCAAGCCGGAGCACATCAACTTCGGCCTGGCCATCGACCTCGTGAAGCCCAACGGCGACCGTCAGCTGGTCGTCGCGGGCATCAAGAAGGCCGAGACGCTGAACTTCTTCGAGTTCTGGCAGGCCTACGAGGACATCGTCCGGCGCGCCCGCGACGGCAAGCTCGGCATGGACGACTTCACCGGTGTCACGGTCTCCCTGACCAACCCCGGCGGCCTCGGCACCGTCCACTCGGTCCCGCGCCTGATGCCCGGACAGTCGGTCATCATGGGCGTCGGCTCGATGGACTACCCGGCCGAATTCCAGGGCACGTCCCAGGACACCCTGAACAAGCTCGGCATCTCGAAGGTCATGACGCTCACGTCGACCTACGACCACCGGGTCATCCAGGGCGCCGCCTCCGGCGAGTTCCTGCGCATCGTCGCGAACCTCCTCCTCGGGGAGAACGAGTTCTACGACGAGATCTTCAAGGCCCTGCGGATCCCCTACGAGCCGGTCCGCTGGCTCAAGGACATCGACGCCTCGCACGACGACGACGTCACCAAGGCCGCCCGCGTCTTCGAGCTGATCCACTCCTACCGGGTCCGCGGCCACGTCATGGCCGACACCGACCCGCTGGAGTACCAGCAGCGCAAGCACCCCGACCTGGACATCACCGAGCACGGCCTGACGCTCTGGGACCTGGAGCGCGAGTTCGCCGTCGGCGGCTTCGCCGGCAAGTCGATGATGAAGCTGCGCGACGTCCTCGGCGTGCTGCGCGACTCGTACTGCCGCACCACCGGCGTCGAGTTCATGCACATCCAGGACCCGAAGCAGCGCCGCTGGCTGCAGGACCGCATCGAGCGGCAGCACGCCAAGCCGGAGCGCGAGGAGCAGCTGCGCATCCTGCGCCGGCTGAACTCGGCGGAGGCCTTCGAGACCTTCCTGCAGACCAAGTACGTCGGCCAGAAGCGGTTCTCCCTGGAGGGCGGCGAGTCCGTCATCCCGCTGCTCGACGCGGTCATCGACTCCGCCGCCGAGAACCGCCTCGACGAGGTCGTCATCGGCATGGCCCACCGCGGCCGTCTGAACGTCCTGGCGAACATCGTCGGCAAGTCGTACGCGCAGATCTTCCGGGAGTTCGAGGGCAACCTCGACCCGAAGTCGATGCACGGCTCCGGCGACGTGAAGTACCACCTGGGCGCCCAGGGCACCTTCACCGGCCTGGACGGCGAGCAGATCAACGTCTCGCTGGCCGCCAACCCGTCCCACCTGGAGACGGTCGACCCGGTCATCGAGGGCATCGTCCGCGCCAAGCAGGACATCATCAACAAGGGCGGCACGGACTTCACGGTCCTGCCCGTCGCCCTGCACGGTGACGCGGCCTTCGCGGGCCAGGGTGTGGTCGCCGAGACGCTCAACATGTCGCAGCTGCGCGGCTACCGCACGGGCGGCACGGTCCACATCGTCATCAACAACCAGGTCGGCTTCACCGCCGCCCCGGAGTCCTCGCGCTCCTCCATGTACGCCACGGACGTGGCCCGCATGATCGAGGCGCCGATCTTCCACGTGAACGGCGACGACCCCGAGGCCGTCGTCCGCGTTGCCCGTCTGGCCTTCGAGTTCCGCCAGGCGTTCAACAAGGACGTCGTCATCGACCTCATCTGCTACCGCCGCCGCGGTCACAACGAGTCGGACAACCCGGCGTTCACGCAGCCGCTGATGTACGACCTGATCGACAAGAAGCGCTCGGTGCGCAAGCTCTACACCGAGTCCCTCATCGGTCGCGGCGACATCACCCTCGAAGAGGCCGAGCAGGCGCTCCAGGACTTCCAGGGGCAGCTGGAGAAGGTCTTCACCGAGGTCCGCGAGGCCGTCTCGCACCCGGCCGCGGCCGAGGTGCCGGACCCGCAGGCCGAGTTCCCGGTGCAGGTGCAGACGGCGATCTCCCAGGAGGTCGTCAAGCGCATCGCCGAGTCCCAGGTCAACATCCCCGACCACGTCACGGTGCACCCGCGTCTGCTGCCGCAGCTGCAGCGCCGCGCGGCCATGATCGAGGACGGGACGATCGACTGGGGCATGGGCGAGACCCTCGCCCTCGGCTCGCTGCTCCTGGAGGGCACGCCGGTCCGGCTGTCCGGCCAGGACTCGCGCCGCGGCACCTTCGGTCAGCGCCACGCGGTCCTCATCGACAACAAGACGGGCGAGGACTTCACCCCGCTCCTCTACCTGTCGCCGGACCAGGCCCGCTACAACGTCTACGACTCGCTGCTCTCCGAGTACGCGGTCATGGGCTTCGAGTACGGCTACTCGCTGGCGCGCCCCGAGTCCCTCGTGATGTGGGAGGCGCAGTTCGGTGACTTCGTCAACGGCGCGCAGACCGTCGTCGACGAGTACATCTCGGCCGCCGAGCAGAAGTGGGGCCAGACGTCCGGCGTCACCCTCCTGCTCCCCCACGGCTACGAGGGCCAGGGCCCGGACCACTCGTCCGCGCGCGTGGAGCGCTTCCTCCAGCTCTGCGCCCAGAACAACATGACGGTCGCCATGCCGACGCTGCCGTCGAACTACTTCCACCTCCTGCGGTGGCAGGTGCACAACCCGCACCACAAGCCGCTGGTGGTCTTCACGCCGAAGTCGATGCTGCGCCTCAAGGCCGCCGCGTCGAAGGTGGAGGAGTTCACGACGGGCGGCTTCCGCCCGGTCATCGGCGACACCGAGGTCGACTCCGGTGCGACGGACCCGAAGGCCATCAAGAAGGTCGTCTTCGTCGCGGGCAAGCTGTACTACGACCTCGAGGCCGAGCGGAAGAAGAGCGGCGTCACCGACACCGCGATCATCCGCGTCGAGCGCCTGTACCCGCTGCCGGGTGCCGAGCTCCAGGCCGAGATCGCCAAGTTCCCGAACGCCGAGAAGTACCTCTGGGCGCAGGAGGAGCCGGCGAACCAGGGTGCCTGGCCGTTCATCGCGCTCAACCTGATCGACCACCTGGACCTGGCCGTCGGCGCCGACATCCCGGGCGCCGAGCGCCTGCGCCGCATCTCGCGGCCGCACGGCTCGTCCCCGGCGGTCGGCTCGGCCAAGCGTCACCAGGCGGAGCAGGAGCAGCTGGTGCGCGAGGTGTTCGAGGCGTAAGCCCCGAAGAAGCACAGCGAGCAAGGCCGAAGGCCCGGTCCCTTTCGAGGGGGCCGGGCCTTCGGCCTATCGGGGTGCGCTCACGTCACCTGTGGTTCGAAGTCCCAGTACGGCCGGTTGCGGGCCCGCGCCGACACGGTGTGGATGTGCTGCTTGCCCAGCGTCGCGGTCAGGTCGGACAGCGCCTCCTGCTCGGTCTTCTCCGCCTCCTGCCGGTCGCCGAGGCCCCGCAGGTCGGCCGCGTGCGCGACGCGCGCCGTGAGGGTGAGCGGGTGCGTACGGCCGAGGGTCTCCGTCGCGCGGGCGGCGGCCGACCTGCTGAGGGCGGCCGCGGACTCGGTGTCGCCGACGAGGTTGCGCAGGGCGGAAGCGTTGACGGCGCAGCCCACGGTCCACGGGTGGTTCTCGCCGACCGCCGCGGCCATGTCGGTCATCGCCTGCTCGATCAGCGCGTGCGCCTGGTCGCGCTCGCCCACGCTGCGCAGGATCAGCGCGTGGTTGGCGCGGCCTCCGGCGATGAAGGGGTGCCCTTCGGCGAGCCTCTGCTCGTAACGCGCGAGGACGTACTCGCTGGTCTCCCGCGCCTGGTCGATGTCGCCGTGCTCGCGGGCGAAGCAGCTGTGGCTGACGGCGGCCGCGAGCGTCTGCGGGTCGTTCTCCCCGAGCTGCCGCTCGTAGCGCTCACGTACGCGGGTGAACAGCGGGCCCGCCCGGCCGTGGTCGCCGAGCCGGTACAGGCACTGCGCGAGGTTGTGCTCGGCGAGCAGCGTCTGCGGGTTGTCGCCGCCCATGACGAGGCGGTACTCCCGCACGTTCTTCCCCTGCATGGACTCGGCCTCGGTGTAGCGGCCGAGGAGGCGCAGGTTCGTCGCGTAGTGGATCTCGGAGAACAGCGCCCAGGGGTGGCGGCTCTTCAGCAGCAGCCTGCGCGCCTCAAGGGTGCGCCGGTCGATGTCGAGGCTCTCCTTGTAGCGGCCGAGCAGGCGCAGCGCGAACCCCAGGTTGTTCAGCGCGTTGAGGGTCCGGGAGTCCTGCTCGCCGAGCAGGTCGCGGTAGGCCGGGTACAGCCAGTCATACAGCTCGCGCGCCTCCTCGTAGCGGCCGAGGCCCCAGAGGTCGGCGCCGCGGCCCATGTTGGCGCGCAGATAGTCCAGGTCCTGCTCGCCGCGCTCCGCCAGCAGATGGTCGACCGCGATCCTTCCGATCTCCTCGGCGCGCTCGTACTCGCCGGCCGCGCGCAGCAGGTTCGACAGGTGGTACGAGAGGTCCCAGATCCGCTGGTGGGTCTCGCCGAGCCGGCGCCGCCACGTGGCGAGGGCGCGCTCGCCGAGCTTGATGCCGGAGACGTACTCGCCCGTGAAGTACATGTAGCGCAGGCAGTTGAGGACCATGTTCTGGACCTTGCGGTCCTTGCTGTGCAGGACGTCGGCGTACTTCAGGTGCGGCACGATCGCCGCGTACTCGTCCCACAGGCGGGTGTCGGTGGCCCGGCCGGGATCGGCGGCGGCGAGCGCCCTGCGGACGACGTCGATGAACTCGCGCCGGTCCTCGTCGGGCATGTCCTTGTGCACGATCTGGTGGACCATGCGGTGCAGGTACAGGGACTCCCCGGCGGCCCCGGACTCGTCGCCCACCGTCTCGTGCGACTCCAGGCGGACGACGGAGTACTGACGCAGCTGGTTGATCGCCTTGTTCCACAGCAGCGGGTCGTTGAGCAACCCGGCGACCTGCTCGGGGAGTTCGTCGTGCGGCATCTCCCGCAGAAGGCGTACGGGGATGAAGCCGGGAGCGAAGAACGTGCACAGGCGCAGCAGGTCGATGGACTCGGGAACGGTCTCGCGCAGCTTGTTGAGCAGGATCGACCAGGCGGTCTGGAAGGCGACCGGGAAGTCCGCGGAGACCTTGACGACGTCCTGGTCGATGCCGCCTTCGAGGAGCCCGATGTACTCCTCGACGGACATGTCCGAGTCGTTGAGCCAGCCGGCCGTCTGGTCGAGCAGCAGCGGCAGGTCCTCCAGGGCCTCGGCCAGCTGGTCGGCGTCCGGTTCCGAGAGCCGGGGCGCGCGGCGGCGGATGAAGGCCACGGACTCGTCGCGGGAGTAGACCGGCACCTCCAGGAGCTTGCTGTTGTGCTCGGTCCACTCGGGGTTCCGGGAGGTGATCAGGACGTGTCCCGGTCCGGTGGGCACGAGGTCCCAGATCTGGTCGGGTTCGTCGGCGCCGTCCAGGACGAGCAGCCAGCGTCCGTAGGGGTCGCCCCGGCGCAGCGAGTCGCGCACGGCGCGCAGCCGCTCGCCGTACTCGGGCCCGGTGGACAGGCCGAGCTTCGGGGCGAGTTCGGCCATCAGACGGCGGTACGTGACCCGGCCCTCGGCGTTGACCCACCACACGACGTCGTACTCGGAGCCGAAGCGGTAGACGTACTCGGCGGCGAGCTGTGTCTTGCCGACCCCGGACATGCCGTGCATCGTGAGGACGCCCGCGCCGGACTCGGCGCCCTGGAGCAGGTGGTACGCCTCGTTGAGCAGCGGCTCGCGGCCGGTGAAGCGCGTGTTGCGGCGCGGTACGCCGCCCCACACCTCGGGCATGGAGGCGGGGAAGCGCGGCCCGCGCCGCTCGCCGGTGGGAAGCTCGGGCAGCGGGTCCGTAGGGAGGTCGAGCCGGTCGAGCAGGCGGCGCTCTGCCTCGTCGGCGCCCATGTTGGTGAGCTGCGTCGCGGCCAGCACGGTCGTCGCGGTGGGCAGCGGCGCGGTGGTCACGGAGACGGCCGCGAACCGGGCGGCATCGGGGGCGACGATCCGGCGCAGCGCCGCGTTCCACTCCTCGTGGGTGCGCGGGCCGAGCTGGAAGTACCACTCGCTGACGATGACGAGGACCCGGCCCTCGGCGAGCAGCAGGTCGCCCAGGAGGTCGGCGAGCGGTACGTCGGCGCGGGAGTCCCAGCGCGCGTACACGACCCGCAGGCCGCGCCGCTCGAGCCGGTCCCCGATCCAGGCCGCCCAGGCCCGGTTGAACCCGGCGAAGCTGATGGTGACCGTGGATTTCCCGGCCCCCTTGCCGGTGGCTCCGACCGGCCTACGGATTGCAGACATGCAGCGGCCTCCCGGCACGTAATGGTAGAACCTCGGCACGACACCGCGACAGGGACGGGACGGCCCTGCCCCGGCTCCGCGCGCCGTGCCCGTGTCCCTTCCCGTCCATGCCCAGATCTTCGCCCCAACCGGGCGTGAATATCACCCAGTTGACCGCATCCGGCGTGCGGCGAACAGGGTACGGGCCGCGTCGACGTAGGCACGCGCGCGTGCGGTGTGTCCGCGGGGCGGCGGGTGCTCGTCGAGCCGTTCGTACGTGGCGACCATCTGGTCCACGAGGCGCCGCCCCTGCGGGGTGAGGTCCGTCGAGCCGACGACGGCGGGGAGCGCGGCTCCCACCTGCTCCTTGCAGCGCGCGTGCACGGCCCACGCCGACTCGCGCTCGGCGATGCCGCCGACGCGGAGCGCGCGCCGCTGGAAGAAGTCGGCGAGCGCCAGATGCGAGTAGGCGCCCTGGAGCAGCCCGTCGAAGGGGCGCGGGTCGGGGCGCCAGGGCGCGAAGTAGCGGGCCGCGCCGCCCGCCCGGTGGAGCGGCACCAGCTGGGCGACCGCGAGGAGCTTGGTGTGCTGGAGCTCGTGGACGAGGGTCGCCGCGAACACCGGGGCCGTGGGCGGAGTGCTGCTGAGGACGGCGCCGAAGGCCTCGCGCCGGGTGCCGCTGCACGTGCCGGCCGTGGCGTCGTGCGGGTCGGAGCCGGGCGGCGCGGTGAGCGGCACGAGGCAGCGCAGCAGGGCGACGGCCTCGTTGAGCCGCTGTTCGCCGCCGAGGAGCAGCTCGACGGCGGTGCCCGACCAGGCCTGCAGCCAGCGCTTGCGCTCGGCGTCGTCGAGGGCCAACGGCTCGCCCGCGCCCCGGTAGTGAGCGCTGCCCTCCGCGCCGCGGTACGGGTCGAGATCGTCGAGCGGGGTGGGGTCCACGCCCGCGGTGAGACCGGGGAGGGCGTACGCGGGTGTCCAGGCGGGGTCGTCGGACCAGGCTCCGGTGCCGCGCTCCAGGCGGACGACGACGGGGGCGGAGCCGCGACCGCGGATCTTCAACTGGCCGTATTTGTACGTGACTTCGTACGCCGTGTCGTCCGGCGCCGACGTGTGCAGCGCCCCGAGCGAGGGCAGCCCGAGGACTCCGTCGCGAGCCGTCATGCGGACGCTGAAGGAGACGCCCGCGCGGGCGGCGGCCGCGGCGGCGATCGCGCTGAAGTGGGCGAGTTCCCGGGTGAGTTCGCGGCTGCGCCCGTGCGCTCCGGGCCGGGTGGGATCGGTGCGCAGCAGCGCCAGGCAGCGCTGGGCCCAGGGACCCGCCAGGGGGTGCAGGAGGCGTTCGCGGGCGGGCGAGTCGGCGGGCCGCGGGGTCGTGGCGTCCGCCGCCTCCATGAGCGCCCAGTCCTGGCGGAGGCGCCTGCGGGCGGGTGGCGGGCAGAGCCGTGGGTCCGCTTCCGTCGCGGCGTCGAGCACGGCGCGCAGCGTGAGCAGTCTGTGGGCGTCCTGGGCGCGGACGAGGAGCGTGAGGGCTTGGGGGCCGCCTTCGGTGCGGCCGAGTTCGGTCAGGGCGTGGTCCGGGATCGCCGGAAGCATGACGGAGGTCAAGGGGAGTCCCCTTCGGGGTGGGCGGCGGGCACCGTGTCCGCGGTGAGCACCGCCGCCACATGACGGATGAAGCGCTGCAGGTCCGCGCAGTACACGGACGGGTTCGCGAACCCGTGTCCCGCGCGGTAACGGTGGGCGTACTGGCCACCGCCGCAGACGTCGAGCAGCGGGCAGGCCCGGCAGTCGGCGGCGAGCGCGGCGGCGCCCGCCTGCCGGGCCGCGACGGCGGGGTGGGCGAGCGCCGCGTCGAAGTCGTGCCGGAAGACGTCGAGCCCGGTCCACGCCGCGCCTTCGTAGGCGGACTTGAGCGAGTCGACCTGCTCGATCGTCCCGTCCGTCTCGACGACGACGGCGTCGAACGGGGCGAGGCCGAGCGGTTCGACGGCCGAGGGCAGGCCGAGGAGCAGCGCCAGGCACTCCTCGAAGAGGCGCACCCGCGTCTCCCGGTGTCCGGCGCCCCACCACCGGTCGAAGGCGGCGCACAGCCAGCCGCCGTACACGGTGCCGCTCGGCTCCCAACCGGGCGGTGGTGCCGACCAGTTGCCGTGCGGCAGGAGCAGATCGAGCGTCGGCGGGCGGAGCGTGAGCAGCGACTCGTACGTCTCCACCGGGTCCTGCGCGGGGTCGATCACGGCGAGGATCCCGGCGTACGCGTCCGGGAAGCGCTCGGCGACCAGGCGCGCGCCACGGGTGGCTGCGGCCCAGGACGGGCGTCCGGCCCGGTCGACCCGGCGTGCGTTGTGGACGGGCAGGCCGCCGTCGAGGCTGATGCCGACGCGGACGCCGTGCCGGTCGAGGTCCGCGAGGCGCCGCTCGGTGAGCAGGGTGGCGTTGGTCTGTACGACGGCGTGCACCTCGCAGCCCGTGGGGGCCCGCTCGCGGACGAGGGCGGTGAAGCGGCCGAGCGTCGCGGCGCCCGCGAGCAGAGGTTCGCCGCCGTGCAGGACGAGCGAGAGATGCGGGAGTGCGTGTACGCGCGCGTGCTCGGCGATCCTGGTCGCGGTGCGGTCGAGGACCTCGGGTGACGCGGCGGCGGGGCGGGTGCTCCAGGTGTGGTCGGGGCCCTCGTACAGATAGCAGTAGCGGCAGGCGAGGTTGCAGCGGCCGTGCACCTTCACGACGAACTGCCGGAAGGGAGCGGGCCGTTGATGTGGCTCCCGTGCGGCGGCGGCCCCCTCGGGGACTCCAGCGACTCCAGCCACTCCGGTACCCCCCATACCGTGCGCCCGCAGAACGGGCTCGCGCGTACGGGGCGCCTTCCCGGTGGGGCGCGCGGCACAAACGTGGTCTGTTCAACGTTGTCCGGTTCGTTCGCGCGGGGCGGCCGAAACCAGCTCCGCGCGCGACCGTGCCGCGTCAGAGCGCGCTGTTGAACCCCCAGAGCATCTCGCCCGGCCGCTCCTCGCGCTCTCGCAGATCCGCCAATACCGCGTCAAGGACGGGGTGTTGAGCCTCGCGCAGTCCGGCGAGGCTCAGGGCGGTGAGGTCCGGGCACGGTTCGGCCGGCTCCTGGCTCGGCTCCTGTGCGTCCATGGCGTTCCCCTCTCCCCGGCCGACGGCCCGGTGTCAGTTCAGCTCGGCAAGGCGCTCCGCTGTCTGCCACGCCGTCGGTCCGCTCCTGGTCACGTTGTCCTCGGGCAGCCTCGACCACTCGCGGCGTGCCGCCCGATAGGCCTCGCGGGCGGCACGCGGGCGCGCCGCCGCTTCGTAGGACATACCCCGCAAGTGGTGTGCCTGCGCGCCGAGAAGGACGGCTTCGTTGCGGGACCGGTCCGTATCGGCCTCCCGCTCGGCGCCGCGGGCCGACTCGGCGGCGTACCGGAACGCGTCCACCGCCTCGTCGAGCCGGGCCGGGCGGTCGAGGCTGCGGAACACCTCGAACTTCACCTGGCCGAGCTCCAGCCAGCTGCGCGCGGCCGGCAGGAAGTCGTCCGCCTCCGCGGCGGCGAGACCCAGGAGGTACTCGGCCTCGCGCAGGTCTACGCGGTCCCCACGCGCGCGGTAGCGCAACATCAGGGCGCGGCCGAGCAGCAGCAGCCGGTGGGCGAGCCGCGCGCTGCCCGCCGGGGTCTGGGCGCGGCAGTCCCGCAGCACCCGGATCGCCCGCGACAGCGCGTCCTGCTCGGCGGGCGTGGCCGGTTCGGCGCCCGCCCTGCACAGCAGTACCTCGCCCCACTCGGCGAGCGCGTCCGCGTGGTCCGCGGAGTCCCTCGGCATCCAGTGCGCCGCCTGCTCGAAGTGGCGTGCGGCCTCCTGCAGTTCGCGCGGGTCGCCGGACTCCGCGTGCCGGGCCCGGGCGACGCGTGCGGCCCGCAGCAGGACCGCGGCGCGCAGCCGCTGGTCGTGGGCCGCCGCGAGCGCCTCGTCGACCCGTGCCGCCGCCTCGTCGAGGGCGTCGCCGGAGACGAGCAGGGCGTCCACCAGGTCGAGCAGCACCCGCACCCGTGGTACGCCGCCCGGGTCCTCCGCCTCGCCGGTCAGGGCGGCGTGCAGCGAGACGGCGGCCTGCTCCGCGTACTTGACGGCCTGCTCGCCGTCGGCCGCCGCACTGGACAGCCTGAGCAGGATCCGGCCGTGGGCGAGCGGGAGTTCGGGCGGTTGGCTACGGCCCTGCCAGGTGTCGACGAACGCCTCCAGCATGCCGACCGCGCCCTGGAGCAGCGCGCTGTCGCCGCCGAGCCGCCACTGCGCCTCCAAGGCTCCTACGCGTTCCAGGGTGAGCCGTAGCGCCTCCTGCTCCGCCAGGTCGGGCGCCGAGCAGGCCACCGCGTACTCGCGGTCGGCCCTGCGCAGGAGTTCGAGCGCGCCGGTCCGGTCGCCACGGCGCCTGCGGTCGGTGGCGGCGGTGGAGAGCACGCGCGCGAGGACGGCACGTTCGCGCAGCGCGTGCGGGTGGGCGGCGGCGCTCTCGGCCGCCTGCTCGGCCTCGCGCAGGAGCTCCGCCCCGCCCTGCACCTCCCACAGGCGCAGCACACAGTGGGCGTACTCGGCCCACAGCTCGAAGTCCCGCTCCGTGGGCGGCTCGTGCTCGGTGGCACCGCGCAGCAGCTGCACCGCGTCGATGAGGTCCTGCACCATGCGCTCGGCGTCGAAGCGCGCGGCGAGCGCGCGGGCGCGGGTGACGGCGGGGTGGGTGGGCCGCGCCTCCCGCGGCTGCCCGTCCTGTCCCGGGCGCCCGTACAGCGCGAACTGTTCGGGCAAGGGCATGAAGCGCTCCAGGACTCGCGCGGCGACCTCGGCGAAGGGCTGCGGGACCAGGTCGACGCCGTTCGCCCCGACGTCACCGTTGTCGCCGCCGACGGTGTGCGGGGGCCGGTATCCGGTGCCGGACGCGCGCCCCGCTCCCCCGTCCTCCTCGCCGACGCCGATGCCGCCGCCGACGCCGCCGTCGCCCAGCTGGGCCAGCGCGAGGGCGGGGAAGTTGGGGCCGCCCTTGCCGAAGCGGGCCTCTATGTACTCCGAGCAGTGCTTGAGGACCAGCACGGCCTCGTCCCTGCCGAGCGGACCGAGCAGCGACTCCTGCACGCCCGGCGCGAACTCGTACCACTGCACGCCCTCGCCGCCGTTGTCCTCCTTGGCCCGGGTGAGCAGCCCGCTGAGCAGCACCTCGGCCAGTTCGGACGGGCCGGAGCCGGGCAGCATGGTCCGCTGCACCAACTGCATCACCGGCAGGCACAGCGGGGCCGCCGCCAGGAATCCGGCGAGCCGGCTCGCGTCGGGTGAGGCGGTGGAGCGGAACCGGGAGACCAGTTCGAGCACCGAGGGTCGCTGCGCCTGGCGCCCCGCCGAGGCCCGCCGCTGGTCCGCCCTGACCCAGCCGACGGCCCCCGCGACCGGCCCCGCGCCGGCCCCCGACAGGAGCCTCGCCCAGGCGCCGAGCGCCATCGGTTCCGGCGGAAGGACGGGCACCGGGAGCGCGCCCGCGCGGCCCGGCGCCGACGGCCCCGCGACCGTCCGCACGCGCAGCGCGGCGGCGCCGCCCAGGGCCTCCCCGCGGCTCAACTCCCCGTACGTGACCGGGAGCCGGGTCCGGTTCCACATGCGCTGCGGCAGGAGCCGGTGGGCCCGGCCGCTGCGCCACAGGGGGCCCGCGCAGTCGCTGACGAGGAGGGTGACCTGGCGGCCCGACGGGTCGCTGAGCCGGTCGGCGGAGTGCAGCGGCGCCCCGTACAGCTCGGGGCTGCGGCTGACGGCGGCCTGCGCGTCCGGGCCCTCGTGCAGATAGCTGACCTGGATGTCCCAGAAGGCGCCCAACTGGCCGAAGACCTGCTCCAGTTCAGTGAACATCCGGTCCCACACGCGCATCGACGAGGAGGCGTCCATCACGAGACTCAGCCGTGCGTCCGCGCGGGTCACCGCGCGGAACACGGGCAGGACGAGGCCGCCCGCGCGCGCGGTGCGCTCCGCGGTCGCCGTCTCGTCGAGCACCGAGCGCAGCGGCGGCGCGGCGCTGCGGTAGCCCTGCAACGGCCTGAGGGCGCGCTGGAGTTCGAGCGGAGCGGGGAACGCGGGCGCGGCCGGGACGCCCACCGGGAGCGGAGAGGCGCGGCCGGTCCCACGCGCGCGTCCATTGCCGGAGCGCGGCACGGGGTACAGGGCGACGCGCCGGTCGCCGCCCTCGTCGTACACCTGGGGAGCGGGCCGCTCGGGCTCGCGCTCCTCGGGCACGGGGTGCGGGGTGGCCGGTACCTGCGTCGGCCGCGGCCCTTCGTAGGCGGGCCGCTCGCCGGGGACGGGCTCCTGCCGCTCCGTGGGCCGCGCCGGGCGCGCGTAGCGGGCCAGCCACAGCGCGTCGCACAGCCCTTCGGCGTCGGGGTCGAGCCCGATCTGCCGCAGCCTGGCGATGAGTTCGGCGACGGGGTCGCCGCCCTGGCGTCCGGGCTCCGAGGGCGAACCGGGACCCTGACGCGCCGTCGCGTCGGGAGTCACCGCTTCACCTCGGGCGGTCGAGTCGCTGGATCAGGAGGTCGGCGAAGGATTCGCGGCTGGTGGGGGCGGCCGCGTCGGTCAGATAGATCGCGTTCAACAGCTGGTCGGTGGCAAGGAGTTCACTACGGGAACGCTCCAGGAACCGATTGATCAGATCGTCGCCCGCGCGTGCCGCCTCGTCTCCGAGGTGGGCGCGGACGAAGGTGGCGAGCCGGTTGTGGTCGGGCCTGCCGAGTTCGAGGTGGATGCAGCGGCGCATCAGCGGTGCGGGGAAGTCGCGCTCGCCGTTGCTGGTGAGCACGACGAAAGGGAAGGCGTTGCAGCGCACCCGGCCGTCACGGACGCGTACCTTGACGCCGTCGGAGGTGAGTACTTCCGCCTCTCCGCCCGGTAACCGGTCGGCGACCCGCTCCAGTTCGGGTATCGCGAACTCGCCCTCCTCCAGGACGTTCAACAGGTCGTTGGGCAGGTCGATGTCGCTCTTGTCGAGCTCGTCGATGAGCAGCACGCGCGGCGTCGGCGACGGCAGCAGCGCGGTGCCCAGCGGTCCGAGCCGGATATAGCTCCCGATGCCCTCGACGGCCCCCGGCGACCCGGCCGCGGAGCCGAACCCGCCCTGCGCCGCGATCTGCACGTCCTGGAGGCGGGCGATCGCGTCGTAGTGGTAGAGGCCGTCCGCGAGCGTGGACCGGCTGACGATGGACCACCGCAGTACGTTGCCCAGACCCAGCTCGTACGCGACGGAGTGCGCGAGGGTGCTCTTGCCCGCGCCGGGGCTTCCGGTGACGAGCAGGGGGCGGCGCAGGTACAGCGCCGCGTTGATCATTTCGAGTTCTTCGGCGCCGGGCCTGTGCAGCTCCGCCAGGTGCCGGTGCGCGCCGAGCCTGCGGTCCTCGGAACCGTCCCCCGCGGCCGACGCGTCGCCGGACCGCCCCGAGAAGTCGCGCCAGGGCGGCGGCGGGGGCAGGCGGTCGAGGCCCTCGTGGGGTTCGCCGGCGCCACGGTAGATGAGCCACTCACTGGATTCGGTCATGATCCGGTCCTCGTCGTCACTCGTCCAGCGGGGCAGTCGAAGGGACGTGCTTCACGGTATCGATGGTTGGTGGCGCTGGTAAGGGCTCCGTGGGGAGCTGGCCTGAAGGTCTCTGTGACGGCCCGTGGCGTCACGGCGCCTCCAGAAGTTCTCCCGCGCCCGGCAGATCCAGGTTCGGGTCGTCGTAGATCAGGGCGATCCCGTCCGCCCAGTACGCCTCCGTGTGGCTCTCCAGGAGCTTTCTGCGCAACTCGTGGACCCGCTCCGGGAGATGACGTGCCCCGCGCGCGTCGGCGACCGTGACGGCGGCGCCGCGGTGGAACTCTCCGCACACCGCCGCCGAGCGAACCGGGCCGCGGCGCCACAGGGCGACACCGAAGCCGCCCAGCAGTATCCGGGCCAGCGCCACGGTGTCGTCCTCGTAATGGTGCTCTCCATAGCGACACATCACCGGTACGGATCCGGACGGGAGATTGCGCAACGCGAAGCCCTCCGGCACCGGCCTCGGCACTCCCTGGTCGCAGTCGAGGAACTCGGCCGTGGCGTTGTGCGCGTGCAGCCAGCGCCAGCGGTCCGCCCGGTCCTCGTCCCACTCGGGCGGGGCCGGGTCGCACTCCGCGAAGCCGTGCTCGCCCGGCAGCCGGTCCCGGTCCCCGCAGCGCAGCACGACGGGGCCGCGCGCGCCGAGCGGCGGTTCGTCGGGCCGCGTCCGCCAGGCGTCCACCGGCAGGTCGAGGCGGGCGTGCGGGAGCACCACCTGGAGGATCGCGGGCCAACCCGGCTCGTCGCACTGCCGGAAGGCCTCCGCGAGGGGCGCGGCGAGCCGCTCCGGGAGGGCGTCGGTCGGGGTGCACACGTCCTGCTGCACGCAGTCACGCGCGCCCCCCGGCCTGGTCACGTACACCTGCCAGTCCCAGCGGCCACGCTCCCAGCTCCGCTCGACGAGTTCGAGCAGCGCGGTGTGCCGGGTCGCGGGGTCCCGCGGCGGCTTCGGCCCGGTGCAGGGCGCCGTGATGCGCTTCGGACGCTCGGCCCACTGCTTCTCGATGCGCCGTCTGCGCGTCCCGTCGAGCCAGCCCTCCGCGGCCTGCCGCACCCACTCCCACAGGGACTCCTCCGCGCCCGTCGTGCCCGGGGTGACGAAGGGGCGCTCGGCCAGCAGGGCCTGCATCGCGTAGTCGAGCACGAGCCCGGGCACTCCCTCGTCGCGCGCGCCCTCGTACAGGGCGCCGAGCCCGTCGCGCCAGCCGCGCGGCGACGGCAGCGGTATGTCGCCCTCGAACTCCGGGAGCGACTCCAGGATGTCGAGCAGACCGCGGGTGCTGACCGGGGGCGGAAGGTCGGCGAGCCGGCCGAGCAACTGGGCGCGCTCGCCCGGGGTGAGCGTCCGCCCCGGCCGCGCGCCGAGCCGGTTCTGCACGTCGGCCCACGTGTTGCGCGCGGGCCGCGACTGCCGCTGGCGGTCCCGGTGGTAGCGGTCGTGGGCGTGGAAGACGGCCTGGTAGAGGTCCTCGTGCTCGGCCCACACGGCCTGCCCCGGCACCGGACCCGGCAGCGTGCGCAACTGCTCGGTCCCGATGGACGTGCCACCCCGCCCGTGGTCCGCGCGCGACTTCAGTACGCCGATGACCTCGCCGCGCACCGGGTCGACGACGGGGCCGCCGGAGATCCCGTACGGCAGGTCGTTCTCCCCGAGGCGCAGTACGCCGGAGGACGAGCCACCGAGGGTGCCCTTGACGGCGATCGGCCCGTCGAGGCGGCTCATCTGTCCGTCCACCACGGTCCATCCGGCGTAGAAGACCTCGCCCTCGCTGTAGTACACGGCGGGCCGCTCGGCTACGTAGACGCACTCATGGTCGACGGGTTCGCGCAGCCGCACGAGGGCGAGGTCGGGGACGGGCCACTTGCCGGGCACCGCCTGGTCGACGCCCTCCGGGAGCGTGGCCACGACCTCCCCCGGTACGTGGGACGTGCCGCGGCCGGTGCCGCTCTCGTAGGCCACCGTCAGCTCGCCCCCTTCCCCGCCGCGTGCCACATGTGCGCAGGTCAACACCCAGTTCGGGGCGATGAAGAAGCCGCTCCCGACGAAGCTTTCGGGTTCGTCGGCTGCATACCCGGGCCCCGTGCGATGAATGCGCACGGTCGCCGCCATGACGAGTTCACGCAGTGCATGGAGGGCGCCATCCCGCTTGCCCTGTGCGCCCCCGTCGCGCCCAGGTGTCATGCCCCGGCCCCGGCGACGGTCGGGTCGGCTCCCCCGTGCGCCTGGGCGCCGGGTGACGCGCCCGTGGCCGCGCGGGGAGCGGGTGGCGTGCCGCCGGCCGCGAGGGTGGCGGGGTCCTGCGGGTTCTCCAGGTCGGGCGGTCCTTCGTTCCAGGTCAGCGTGACCTTGATGCCCGCCTTCGCCTCACCGTCCGCGAGCAGCCCCACGACCTTGCCCGCCTTGGCCGTCAGCTCGACGCCGAACTCGACGCTCACCTCGTCGGGGCGCACGGCGCGCAGCGGCCGCGCGAGGGAGCGCGCGACGCCCGTCACGAGCGCGTGCAGGCTCTCGACGCTCGCCTCCACACGGTCCGTGAATCCGGTGTCGGAGAACGACAACTCACCTTCTCGTACGCCCAGTTCATCGGGATCGCCGGATATCCGGGCCCACACCGGCGTCCCGTCCGGCAGCGCGATCCGCGCGACCCTGGTCACTTCCTGCCCCATACCGCTCCCCCGTTTTCCGTTCCCCGCGACCTGCCTTGCGGGACAAGGGTCCTTCCCTGGATGAGCGGGAGCTACCCCTCGGGCGGGCTTCATGGTCACCCGTCCCCATAGGCTTGGTGGGCAGTCACACCACGCCCGCGCGCCCGCGTGGGCCCCGCACGCAGGAGAAACAGCCCCATGTACTTCACGGACCGCGGCATCGAAGAGCTGGAGAAGCGGCGCGGCGAGGAGGAGGTCACCTTCGAGTGGCTCGCCGAGCAGCTGCGGACGTTCGTCGACCTCAATCCGGACTTCGAGGTCCCGGTGGAGCGGCTCGCCACGTGGCTGGCGCGGCTCGACGACGAGGACGACGAGGACGAGTAGCCCCTCGGGGGCATATCCGGGGACTCATCCAGTAGCCCCTTCGGGGCCTGGTCGGGGCCTAGTCGGGGGCTGGTCGGGGGCTGGTCACTGCGTCCAGGGGGTCTTTCGCGCCGCGCGCATCCTCTCGTACGCGAATCCCAGCGCCCCGTGCAGCAGGAGCAGCGCCCCCGCGGTGGTCCAACCACCGCTGCGCCGCCGCAGGCCGTGCACGGTGAGCGGCAGCCCGGCCGCGAGCTGGGCAGCGGCGATCAGCCGTGCCCTGGGACCGCGCAGCCAGGGGCCGACGCTCGTGGCCTCCACGACGTCGAGCTCGGCGTGCACGGCGTCGCGCCAGCCCGACCAGCTGACCTGCTGCGCGTCCGGCTGGATCCGCGCGACCTCGCGCAGCCGGTCGGCGGGTTCGCCGGGGGTCAGTCCGGTGGGGAGGGAGAGGCCGGTGCGGGTGAGGACCGCGAGCAGGCCGAGCATGCGGGCGCGGGCGTCGTTCACGCCGCCGCTGTCGGTGTCGCTGGTGCCGGTGTTGGTGTCCGGTTTGGCGAGGGCTTCGAGGGCCTGTAGGTCGAGTACGGGATCCAGGCCCAGGCGCGCCGCGAACGTGCGCAGCGCCTCGGCCTCACCGACCGGGGTGCCGTTCGCGAGCCATTCGTAGCCGACGGGCCGACGGAAGCCGGACGCCAGCGTGAATCCGCTGCGGTCGGCGTCCCACCACAGCGCGAGCACCGGCCAGGTCGCGCCGACGGCGAGCGCGCCCGCCCAGCCGCCGAGCACCCGGTCGACGGGTTCGCCGCCGCCGTCCTCCATGGACAGCCACGGCTTCGCCTCCGGTACGAGGACGCTCCACTCGTCTCCGGCGCGGGTGAGCAGCATCCGCTCGCGCAGCAGCTGGGCGGCGGGCCCGACGACGGACGGTTCGGCACGGCAGAGCAGCAGCGCACCGGCGGGTTCGAGGGACGACATGGCCCCACGCTAGGGCAAGTCGGTGCATTTCCGCAGCAATTGGACGGCCCACCGGGCGTCGGGGCACGGACTTCCGCGACAGTCTTGACTTTCCCCAACCGCGATATATCGTGTTTGACAGAGGACGCGATATGGCGCGTTCACTCCTGGCCGTCAAGGAGGTCGCACCATGCCCGAGTGGTCCGTCACGGAGCCGCAGAAGCTCGTCTTCGACGAGCCGGTGTCGGCCCTGCACGTACGCATCGTGAGTGGTGCGGTGAATGTGGTGGGGACGGCCGAGGGCCCGGCCCGCCTGGAGGTCTCGGAGATCGAGGGACCGCCTCTGCGCGTGACGCAGTCGGGCGGCACCCTCACCGTCGCGTACGACGACCTGCCCTGGAAGGGCTTCCTCAAATGGCTCGACCGCAAGGGCTGGCACCGCAGCGCGGTCGTCTCGCTCGCGGTCCCGGCGGACACCCGGGTCGAGGTCGGCGTGGTCGGCGCCGGCGCCGTGGTCTCGGGCACGGAGGGGGTGACCGAGGTGAAGGGCGTCACGGGCGACACGACACTCGTCGGCGTCACGGGCCCGGTGCGCACCAGCACGGTGTCCGGTGGCGTCGAGGCACAGGCGGTCACCGGCGACCTCCGGTTCAACTCGGTCTCCGGCGACCTGACCGTCGTGGACGGCTCGGGCTCCTTCGTCAAGGCGGACACGGTGAGCGGGT
This sequence comes from Streptomyces fractus, assembly GCF_049844455.1. Lineage (NCBI taxonomy): Bacteria > Bacillati > Actinomycetota > Actinomycetes > Kitasatosporales > Streptomycetaceae > Streptomyces > Streptomyces fractus. The sequence goes on from NZ_JBMYHI010000002.1 coordinate 3,465,653, forward strand.
CGATGATCGTGGACCTGGACCCCGCGGGGCCCACGGACGTGAGCCTGACGAGCGTCTCCGGCGAGATCGCCATCCGCATCCCGCACCCGGCGGACACGGAGGTCGAGGCGAACACGGCGAGCGGCGCGGTGTCGAACGCCTTCGAGGACCTGCGGGTGGCGGGCACCTGGGGCGCACACAAGATCACCGGCCGCCTGGGCGCGGGCACCGGCAAACTGAAGGCGACGACGGTCTCCGGGTCGATCGCCCTGCTGCGCAGGCCCCCCTCGGAGGAGGCCCCGCACCCTCAGGACCCGCACCCTCAGGAGCCCTCGGACACCCCCGAGCCGCAGGACGCCGACCCCGCCGACAAGAAGGTGCTCTGACATGCCCCCCGTCTTCGCCCACGGCCGCCTGCGTCTCTACCTGCTGAAGCTGCTCGACGAGGCGCCGCGGCACGGGTACGAGGTCATCCGCCTCCTGGAGGAGCGCTTCCAGGGCCTGTACGCACCCTCGGCCGGCACGGTCTACCCGCGCCTCGCCAAGCTGGAGTCGGAGGGCCTGGTCACGCACACCACGGAGGGCGGCCGGAAGGTCTACGCGATCACCGAGGCGGGCCGGGCCGAGCTGGCCGACCGCAGCGGCGAGCTGGCCGACCTGGAGCTGGAGATCCGTGAGTCGGTGGCCGAGCTGGCGGCGGAGATCCGGGCCGACGTGCGGGGAGCGGCGGGCGATCTGCGCCGCGAGGTGCGTGCCGCCGCGTCCCAGACCCGCGCGGAGCCGGGTGACTTCACCGACAAGGAGGCCTGGCGCGCCACCAAGGAGGAGGTGCGGCGGGCCAAGCACGAGTGGAAGGAGCAGGCGCGGCGCGCGAAGGACGAGAGCCGCCGGGCCCGCGAGGAGGCCCAGCGGGCGCGCCGCCAGGCCAAGGAGTCGCAGGAGCAGGTGCGGGCGCAGGCGGCGGAGGACTTCCAGCGCATGGCCAAGCGCGTCCAGGAGCAGGTGCAGGACCACTTCACGCGCGGCGACTGGCCGACGGGGGTGCGTGAGGGACTGACCGAACTGGCCAAGGAGTTCGGCGAGTTCGGCAAGTCCTGGAGCAAGGACGCCGGGCACACCGCCCCGGCCGACCCCCAGTACCGCCCCCCGGGCGACGAGGTGCCCGCCGAGTACGTCCCGTCCTGGGCCTCGGAGGACTCCAGCGGCGACCCGGCCCGCGACCTGGACCGCCTCCTGGACCGCTTCCGCGACGACATTCGCGACGCGGCCCGCGACCACGGCGTGACGGAGCCCCAACTCCGGGACACCCGCCGCCACTTGTCGGCGGCGGCGGCCCATATCGCGGCGACACTGCGGACACCGAAGGCGTAGGGCCCGGCACAGCGGGCGCGAAAAGGGGCGCCCGGCAGGCCGCCGGTACGCCCCTCGCCGCGCGGCCGCGGCGTCAGACGCTCAGCACGACCTTGCCGAACAGTTCGCCACCGGCCATCTTCTGGAAGCCCTCGCGGGCCCGGTCCAGCGGCAGCACCTCGTCGATCACCGGCCGGACACCCGTGGCCGCGCAGAAGGACAGCAGGTCCTCCAGCTCGTCCTTCGACCCCATGGTGGAGCCGACGACCTTGAGTTCGAGGAAGAAGATCCGGTTCAGTTCCGCGGCGGGCGGGTTCGGCCCGCTCGTCGCGCCCGAGATGACCAGAGTCCCGCCCGGCTTCAGCGACTTGACGGAGTGCGACCAGGTGGCGGCGCCCACGGTCTCGATCACCGCGTCCACCCGCTGCGAAAGCCGCGCCCCCGTCTCCACGGCCTCCACGGCACCGAGCTCCAGGGCCCGCTTGCGCTTCGCCTCGTCGCGGCTGGTCGCGAAGACCCGCAGGCCCGCGGCCTTGCCGAGGACGATCGCGGCCGTCGCGACCCCGCCGCCCGCGCCCTGCACGAGGACCGAGTCACCGGGCCGTACGCCCGCGTTGGTGAAGAGCATCCGGTACGCGGTGAGCCACGCGGTCGGCAGGCACGCGGCCTCCTCGAAGGAGAGCTCCTTCGGCTTGCGCAGCACGTTCCACTCGGGCACGGTGACCTGCTCGGCGAAGGTGCCCTGGTACTTCTCGGTGAGGATGGAGCGCTTCTCGCGCGGCCCGACCCCGTATCCGGTCTGGCCGATGACGGAGTGCAGGACGACCTCGTTGCCCTCGCTGTCGGTCCCGGCTGCGTCGCAGCCGAGGATCATCGGCAGGGACTCCTCCCCGAGGCCGACCCCGCGCAGCGACCACAGATCGTGGTGGTTGAGAGAGGCGGCCCTGACGTTCACGGTGGTCCAGCCGGGCCGGTTCTCGGGGGCGGGCTGCTCCCCCAACTCCAGTCCGTTCAGCGGCTGGTCACGGTCGATTCGGGCTGCGTAGGCGGCGAACATGACCTTGACGATAGGCGGCGGGACCAGGCCGGGGAACCATGCCGCGCTGTGACCCCAGTTACGACGAAGGCCCCGCCGGAGCGGGGCCTTCACCAAGCGGAACGAACTCCGCACGAACCGGACTACCGGCGCGCCACACCCTCCGCCCGAGCGGCGGCTGCGACCGCCGCGGTGACGGCCGGCGCCACCCGCTCGTCGAACGGCGACGGGATCACGTACTCGGCGGACAGCTCGTCACCGACCACCGCGGCCAGCGCCTCGGCCGCCGCGATCTTCATCGTCTCGGTGATCCGGGAGGCCCGGACCTGGAGCGCGCCGGCGAAGATGCCGGGGAACGCGAGCACGTTGTTGATCTGGTTCGGGAAGTCCGAACGCCCGGTCGCCACGACAGCCGCGTACTTGTGGGCGATGTCGGGGTGCACCTCGGGGTTCGGGTTGGCCATCGCGAACACGAAGGCGCCCTTCGCCATGGAGGCGACCGCGGGCTCGGGGACCGTACCGCCGGAGACGCCGATGTAGACGTCGGCACCCGCGAGGGCGTCCTCGAGGGAGCCGGAAAGGCCCGCCTTGTTGGTGATCTCGGCGAGCTCGCGCTTGACCGGTGTGAGGTCCTCGCGGTCCCGGCTGACGATGCCCTTGCGGTCCGTGACCGCGACGTCGCCGAGACCCGCTTCGAGGAGGAACTTCGCGATCGCGACGCCCGCCGCACCGGCGCCGGAGATCACGGCGCGCAGCTCACCGAGCGTGCGGCCACTGAGCCGGGCCGCGTTCTTCAGGGCGGCCAGCGTCACGACGGCGGTGCCGTGCTGGTCGTCGTGGAAGACGGGGATGTCGAGGCGCTCCTGGAGCTTCTGCTCGATCTCGAAGCAACGCGGGGCCGAGATGTCCTCGAGGTTCACGCCGCCGAAGGACGGGGCGAGGCGCACGACGGTGTCGACGATCTCGTCGACGTCGTTCGTCGAGAGCGCGAGCGGCACCGCGTCCACGCCGCCGAACTGCTTGAAGAGGATGGCCTTGCCCTCCATTACCGGGAGGGAGGCCTCGGGACCGATGTCACCGAGTCCGAGAACGGCCGACCCGTCCGTCACGACGGCCACGACGCTGGACTTCCACGTGTAGTCGTGAACGAGCTCCGGCTGCTCGGCGATCGCGCTGCACACCTTCGCGACGCCGGGCGTGTACGCCAGGGACAGGTCGTCCTTGTCGCGGACCGGCACGGTGGCCTGCACGGCCATCTTGCCGCCACGGTGCAGCGCGAAGGCCGGATCGAAGGGCTCGTCGGAGCCCTCGTTGCCGGTACTCGCGTCGCTGCGAGGGTTGACGATCTCCGCTGCCACTTTTCTGACCCCTTAAGTCATGTTGCACAGGTTGAGGGTGGTTCCGTCCCTGATTGAGGGACGGGCGGGCACCGCGCACGCGCCGGACGGTCCTGTTGTGGGCCGCCCTGTGGGCACCTGCGCGACGGACGCGCCGCACGCGCGCCCTGAGCCCCGGATGAGGGGTGTAAAGAACCTTCTTACCCGACGGGCGGTGTCGGGGACGAGCCCGCCCGTGATCGATCACGCCTCGGTGACATGACTCATAGCCGAATATATGGACAAGTCCACAAGTCGATCGCACAAAACGAGGGAAGTCCGCCCGAATGGTGAGACAGCGGGCGGTCCGCCGGAGGATCTCCGGCCACGGGGCGAAAGATCCGCAGATGCTGCACTCCCCATGCACCCTGAAACCGGGGGTGGTTGGCACTCTTCGGACACCCGTTATCCGATTTTGACATGGCCGACCTCCTGAATCGGCGAGTCCGAATGGCAAGATGCCTCATCACACGAGGTCGCGACACCCGAAGGTGTGTGCCAGGGCGACCAGCACGGCAACTCCCACACCCAGCCGGAGGAACCAACCATGACCGCAAGCACCACCCAGCGCACGACCGCGAAGTCCGCGAAGTCCCGGATAGCCGCGGTCGGCGCGATCGCGGTCGCCGGCACTCTGCTGCTGACCGGCTGCGGTGACCAGACCAAGTCCGACAGCACCAAGGGCGGCTCGAAGTCCGCGCCGCTGGCGGACAAGCTCCCCAAGGAGATCCGCGACAAGGGCGTCATCCGGGTCGGCTCGGACATCGCCTACGCGCCCGTCGAGTTCAAGGACAAGTCCGGCAAGGCGATCGGCATCGACCCCGACCTCGCGAAGGCGCTCGGCAAGCAGCTCGGCGTGACGTTCCAGTTCCAGAACGCCACGTTCGACACCCTGGTCACGGGCCTGAAGTCGAACCGCTACGACCTCGCCATGTCGGCCATGACGGACACCAAGGACCGTCAGGAGGGCATCGACTCCGACACCGGCAAGAAGGTCGGCTCGGGCGTCGACTTCATCGACTACTTCAACGCCGGCGTCTCGATCTACACCCCGAAGGGCAAGACCCAGGGCATCAAGACCTGGGACGACCTCTGCGGCAAGAAGATCGTCGTGCAGCGCGGCACGGTCTCCCACGACCTCGCCAAGTCGCAGGCCAAGAAGTGCCCGTCCGGCAAGAAGCTCGGCATCCAGGCCTTCGACGACGACCAGCAGGCCCAGACCCGGCTGCGCTCGGGCGGCGCGGACGCCGGTTCCTCCGACTTCCCGGTCGCCGCGTACGCGGTGAAGACCTCGGGCGGCGGCAAGGACTTCCAGATGGTCGGCGACCAGGTCGAGGCCGCCCCGTACGGCATCGCGGTCTCCAAGGACCAGAAGCAGCTGCGCGACGCGATCAAGGCCGCGCTCGACGCGATCATCAAGAACGGCGAGTACGACAAGGTCATCGCCAAGTGGGGCGTCGAGGCCGGTGCCGTGAAGTCGGCGTCCCTCAACGGCGGCAAGTGACCGCGCGTTCCACGTCATTGACCGCGCGGCTCACGTCATGGACGTCCGCGACGTCGTGAAAGGCAACATCCGTGTCTGTTGACATAGACAAGACGGACGGCGGGCCCGAGGGCACGCCGTCCGCGGCCCCGCCGGAAGCCATCAAGGCCATCCCGGTGCGGCACTACGGGCGGTATCTCTCGGCGCTGATCGCCGTCGCCGTTCTGGCCCTGATCGTCTACGCGTTCGCGCAGGGCAAGATCAACTGGGGTGCCATCCCGGACTACTTCTTCGACGACCGGATCATCACCGGAGCCGGCAAGACGCTGCTCCTGACGGTCCTGTCGATGGTGATCGGCATCGTCGGCGGCATCCTGCTCGCCGTGATGCGCCTGTCGAAGAACCCGGTGACCAGCTCCATCGCCTGGTTCTACATCTGGTTCTTCCGCGGCACCCCGGTCCTGGTCCAGCTGTTCGTCTGGTTCAACCTGGGCCTGGTCTTCGAGTACATCAACCTCGGGCCGATCTACAAGGACTACTGGTCGTCCTTCATGACGCCGTTCCTGACGGCGCTGCTCGGCTTCGGCCTCAACGAGGCCGCGTACATGGCGGAGATCTGCCGAGCCGGCCTCCAGTCGGTCGACGAGGGTCAGACCGAGGCCTCGCACGCGCTCGGCATGAGCCACGCGAAGACGCTGCGCCGGGTGATCATCCCGCAGGCGATGCGCGTGATCGTGCCGCCCACGGGCAACGAGGTCATCAACATGCTGAAGACGACCTCGCTGGTGTCCGCCGTGCAGTTCCCCGACCTGTTCCGGGCGGCGCAGGACATCGGCCAGCAGTCCGGCTCGCCGGTCGAGATGTACTTCCTGGCCGCCGCCTGGTACCTGGTCATGACGTCGATCCTCAGCATCGGCCAGTTCTACATCGAGCGGCACTACGCCCGCGGCACGAGCCGCCAACTGGCGCCCACCCCCTGGCAGAAGGTGCGCGGGAGCCTGTTCTCCCTGGGCCGCCCGAACGGAGGCATGGCATGACCGAGCAGCACGCCATGGTCAAGGCCGAGCAGGTCCACAAGTCCTTCGGCCACGTCGAGGTCCTCAAGGGCATCGACCTGGAGGTCAAGCAGGGCGAGGTCTTCTGCCTCATCGGCCCCTCCGGCTCCGGAAAGTCGACGTTCCTGCGCTGCATCAACCACCTGGAGAAGATCAACGCCGGGCGGCTGTACGTCGACGGGAGCCTGGTCGGCTACCGGCAGCAGGGCGACAAGCTGTACGAGCTGCGGGACCGGGAGGTCGCACAGCAGCGCCGGGACATCGGCATGGTGTTCCAGCGCTTCAACCTGTTCCCGCACATGACGGCCGTCGAGAACGTCATGGAGGCCCCGGTCCAGGTCAAGAAGCAGTCGAGGTCCGAGGCCCGTACGCGGGCCAAGGAACTGCTCGACCGGGTCGGCCTCGCCGACAAGGCCGACAGCTACCCCTCGCAGCTCTCCGGCGGCCAGCAGCAGCGCGTCGCGATCGCCCGCGCGCTCGCGATGGAACCGAAACTGATGCTGTTCGACGAGCCGACGTCGGCGCTCGACCCGGAGCTGGTCGGCGAGGTCCTCGACGTCATGCGCGACCTGGCCGAGTCCGGCATGACGATGATCGTCGTCACGCACGAGATGGGCTTCGCCCGCGAGGTCGGCGACAGCCTGGTCTTCATGGACGACGGCGTGGTCGTCGAATCCGGCGACCCCCGCGAGGTCCTGACCAACCCCAAGCAGGAACGCACCCAGTCCTTCCTGTCGAAGGTGCTGTAACACTCCGCTCCGCGAGCGGCGGCTGAGCGAATCAAGCCCCTGCGGCGATTGAGCAGCGGGGTCCGGGGCAGCGCCCCGCGACCGCAACGCCGTCGCCGCAGGGGCTACTTCACGCCCAACACCATCGCGTCGGAGGGCGAACACCACACGGCCCGCGCCTCCCCGAACCCGCCCGCGCGAAGCGCAGCCGCATGCCACGCCGCCGACGGCGTATCCCCGTCCGCGTGCTCCCCATAGATCTCGAACCGCTCGGCCGTCGGCCCCGCCAGCACCGGATCCTCCGCGGCGAGGGCCCACCAATCCGCCCAGTCCACCGCGCCGTCCCCCTTGGCGGCAGCCATCCGCGCATGCCGCAGCGCCCGCTCCGCGGCGTTGATCCGCGGCGTCGTCTGGTCGATCATGTGGTCCGCGTTCATGAAGACGCCGCCGTCGCGGACGAGCCCGGCGACCTGACCGTAGAGCGTCGCGAGGGGTTCGGAGTGCAGCCAGTGCAGCGCGGTGGCGGTGAGCACGGCATCGTACGCATCGTGCGGCAGCGCCTTCGTCCAGCGCGGATCCTTGAGGTCGGCGGTGACGAACTCGACCCGCCCGTCCCCCTCGAACGTGCCCCGCGCGATGGCGAGCAGCGCCGGATCGAGGTCGACGCCCACGCTGGTGGCGTCGGGGAACCGCGTGAGCAGCCGGTCGGTGATGCTGCCGGTGCCGCAGGCGAGGTCAAGCACGCGCGGCGCGGGGCCGACGAACGCCTCGACCATGTCGAGCATCACCCGGAACCGCTCCTCGCGGTCCGGCATGTACCACTCCTGCTGGCGGTCCCAGCTCTCCTGCCAGGCTCGCCAGTCGGTGGTACGAGTGGTGGCGGCGGTCTCGGACATGAACCCTCCCGTAATACCCTTAAGTCGCGAGCGAGTATTACCCTCGCTCAACACGACGATAGAGCGCACCGGTAAGGACTACAAGTGGAACTGGCCTATTACTCGGACTATGCCGTGCGCCTCGTCAACACCGAGGAGCCGATGCGCGGCAAGGACTCCCTGACGTCGGTGGAGGCGGTGCGCGAGCTCTTCGGCGCCAGCAAGGACGCGGCCCGCCGCGCCACGGACGCCGATCTGACCCGCTTCAGGGGCGTACGAGGACGGCTGCGCGCGGTGTTCGAGGCGGCCGCCGGGGGCGACGAGGAACTCGCGGTGAACCTGCTGAACTCGTTGCTCCTGGAGTTCCCGGTGAGCCCGCAGATCTCCGGACACAACCACCGCGACGACGACGGCCGTCCGCTGTGGCACCTGCATCTGTCCGACCACCCGTCGAACGCGACGGCCGGTTACGCCGCCATCGCCGCGATGGGTCTCGCCTTCCACCTCACCGAGTACGGCGTCGACCGCCTCGGCCTGTGCGAGGCGACGCCCTGCCGCAACGCCTTCCTGGACACGTCCACCAACCGCTCCCGGCGCTACTGCTCGGACCGCTGCGCGACCCGCGCGAACGTCGCCGCCTACCGGGCCCGCAAGCGCTTGGAGGCCGACCGGTCCGAGAGCACCGGACGTACGGCCGAGAAGACCCAGGACAGCACCGCCGTCACCGAGCGCTGACCCTCGCCCTCGGCCCACGGCCTGCGGCGCCGCAGCCGGCCGCGCACCTTCGCGAGCACCAGCTCGTCCGGCACGACCCCGTACACCGTGCTGTCGCCCCCGGCGCCCGGGTTGTCGCCGCGCACCCACCAACCGCCCTCGCGCCGCTCGGCGATCCGCTTCACCACCAGCAGATCCTGCTGGAAGGGGTGGCGCAGGACGATCACATCGCCCGCCCGCACCCGCGCCCCGTGCTGCACCAGCATCCAGTCACCGGGGTACAGCGTCGGGACCATGGAGGGCCCCTCCACCTCAATGATCTGAAACGGCACCTTCGCCTCGCGCATCTCCTCGATCGCCTCGGGCATCAGAAAACCTCCCCGGTTCCCACCGCTGCCTGCGCAGCCACTCCCGCCGGACCGCTGCCCTTACCGTCCCATCCTCCACCAGACGCACGGGTCTGGGTCTCACCCCGGACTTTTGTCCTAAGCCCCCGGGGGCACCCGAGAAAAGCCGTTCCCCACGGAGTAATGTCGCACCCGAGAAGACGATCACGAGGAAGGAACAGCTACATGCTTTCCCGCCTGTTCGCCCCCAAGGTGAAGGCCAGCGCTCACTGCGACCTCCCCTGCGGCGTGTACGACCCCGCCCAGGCCCGCATCGAGGCCGAGTCGGTCAAGGCCGTCCAGGAGAAGATGGCCGGCAACGACGACCCGCAGTTCCAGACGCGTGCCATCGGCATCAAGGAGCAGCGCGCCGAGCTCGCGAAGCACCACGTCTCGGTGCTGTGGAGCGACTACTTCAAGCCGCCGCACTTCGAGAAGTACCCGGAGCTGCACCAGCTGGTCAACGACACCCTGAAGGCCCTCTCGGCCGCCAAGGGCTCGTCGGACCCGGCCACGGGCCAGAAGGCTCTGGACTACATCGCCCAGATCGACAAGATCTTCTGGGAGACCAAGAAGGCCTGATCCAGGTCCTGTTCACACCGGCGACCGGCGGGCGGTGCACCCCCGCGGGTCCGTGAACCTCTGAAGGGGCCCGGTCGGGCGGCACTGCCGCCCGACCGGGCCCCTTCGGCATCACCCCTCGCGCATCCCTCTTCGGCATCACCCTTTTGGCACCATCAGGAGTCCCGTTTTGTCCCCGCGCCGCCCCCGCGTCCTCTACGTCACCGATCTCGCGTATCCCGCCCGGGGGCGCCGCTACTGCGACGAGGACATCCACCTCACCTCCCGGTTGCGCTCCGCGTTCGACCTCGCCCTGTGCCACCCGCTGGACGCGACCGCGCTCATGGACGGCTTCGACGCCGTCGTGGTCCGCAACAGCGGCCCGGTGCTCGGCTACCAGGAGGCGTACGACGAGTTCCGCACGCGGGCCCTGGAACGCGGCACGAACGTCTACAACCCGCTGACCGGGCGCGGCGACATGGCCGGCAAGCAGTACCTCGTGGACCTGACCGCGGGCGGGTATCCGGTCATCCCGACGGTCGACCGGGCGGCGGACCTGGACCGGCTGCCGAAGGCCGACACGTACATCGCGAAGCCGAAGCTGGGCGCGGACTCGGTGGGCCTGCGCGCCGTACCCCCCGCCGAGCTGACCGAACTCTCCTTCGGGGACGGCCTGCTGGTGCAGCCGCGCATCGACTTCGCCTACGAGGTGTCGTTCTACTTCGTCGACGACCAGCTGCTGTACGCCCTGTACGCGCCCGATCCGGCGCGCCGCTGGGAGCTGCGCCCGTACGAACCGACCGCCGCCGACCGGGAGTTCGCCCGCTCCTTCGTCGAGTGGAACACGCTCCCGCACGGCATCCAGCGCGTCGACGCCTGCCGCGCCCCGGACGGCGGGCTGCTCCTCGTGGAGCTGGAGGACCTCAACCCGTATCTCTCGCTCGACCTGGTGGACGAGGCGACGCGGGAGGCGTTCGTCGCCGCGATGGAGACCTCGGTACGGGCTAGCGTCTGAGGTGGAGACCCCCGGAGGACACACCCGCACACACCGCACCCAGGGAGTTCGCTCATGAGCAGCACCGCCCCGTCCGCCGCCCGCCCCGTCGTCGCCGTGCTCGGCACCGGCACGATGGGAGCGCCGATGGCCCGCAATCTGGCCCGCGCCGGGTTCACCGTGCGCGCCTGGAACCGGACGCGTACGAAGGCCGAGCCGCTGGCCGCCGACGGCGTGACGGTCACGGACAGCGCGTCCGACGCGGTCCGTGACGCCGATGTCGTCCTGACCGTCCTGCCCGACGGGCCGCGCACCCTGGACGTCGTCCGGGAGGCCACGCCGAAGCCGGGCACCGTGTGGGTGCAGTCCGGAACCGTGGGCGAGGGCGTCGACGAGCTGGCCGAGTACGCGGCCCGCGCCGGACTCCTCTTCGTCGACGCGCCCGTTCTGGGCACCCGGCAGCCCGCCGAACAGGGCGCGTTGACCGTGCTCGCGGCCGGCCCCGAGGCCACGCGCGAGACCGTTCAGCCGCTCTTCGACGCCGTCGGCTCCCGCACGCTGTGGGTCGGCGACGGCAAGCCGGGTCCGGCCAGCCGCCTCAAGCTCGCCCTCAACTCCTGGGTGATCGCACTGACCACAGGCGTCGGCGAGGCCCTCGCGCTGGCCCGCGGGCTCGGCGTGGACGCGAACGACCTGGTGGAAGCCATCACCGGCGGGCCGCTGGACAACGCGTACTTCCAGAACAAGTCCGCGGCCATCCGCGGCGGCGACTACACCCCGAGCTTCTCCGTGGACAACGCGGCGAAGGACGCGGGCCTGGTGCTCGCCGCGGCCGAGCGCGCGGGCATCCGCGTGGACGCGGTGGCGGCCGCCCGCGACCGCTTCCAGCGCGCGTCCGAGCAGGGGCACGGCGACGAGGACATGGCCGCGACGTACTTCGCGAGCTTCCCCGACGCCTGACCGGCCGCCGCCCGGCTCACGGCGGCGTCAACCGGCGTCGGGCTCCCGCCACATGGGCCAGATCGTCGGCCCGTCCGGCAGGTCGATCGCCGTCCCGGTGAACACGAACCCGAGGCGCTCGTACAGCTCCCGGCTGCGCGGGTTGCTGGCCTCCAGGTAGGCGGGCAGCCCCTCGCGGTCGCAGCGCTCGAGCACCGGCGCCATCAGCGCGGTCCCCAGGCCCCGGCCCTGCCGCTCGGGCGTGACGCCGATCATCCACAGGTAGGCGTGCGCCCGGCCCACGGGATGCGCCTGCGCCGTCCACCGGGCTATCTGCTCCACCCGTACGTTGTCGGGGTCGACGGCCGCCCGTACCTGCGCGGGCACGTCCTCCTCGCCCTCGTCCTCCGGGTCGGCCGGCATGTCGACCCACAGGGCGACGGCCGAGCCGTCCTCGGTGAGATCCACGAAGCCGTCCGCGAACGTCGCGTCCGTGAACGCCGCCATGAGCCCGGAGTGCCGCTCCCTGCGCCGCTGTTCACCGGGGAACACCCAGCCGCTGACCGGGTCGTCCATGAACGCCTCGTCGAGCAGCCGCACCACGAGCTCCCGGTCCGCTGCCCCGGCCCGCCGAATCCCCACACCCACCAACATCGCCCCTCACTCAACCCGCGTGCCCTGTACGCCCGTTGGCACTCTAGACGATCAAGTCCCCCCACCGGCCGGGAGGCCACCGGTGCCACTGCCGGGCCGCGGGGCCGCCGGCCGGGCCGCCGTCGGCACACGACGGCGGCCCGGTCGGCAGGCGTCAGTACCCGCGGCGCGTGACGAACTCCGCCAGGGACAGCAGACCGTCCGCCGCCTCCGGAACCGGGACCGCCCGCGACAAGCGGTCCACCGCGCGGGACATGTGGTCCGCGGCCTGCGCCTGCGCCCAGTCCCGGCCACCGGCCCGCTCCACGGCCAGCGCGATCGCCTCCAGCTCCGCCACTCCCTCCTTCGTCGGCCCCGGCGGCCCGTACAGCGCCGCCAGTTCGTCCGCCGCCGCCCCGCCGGAGGCGAGCGCGGCGACCACGGGCAGGGACTTCTTGCGCACGGCCAGGTCCGCGCAGGCCGGCTTGCCGGTGCGGACCGGGTCGCCCCAGATCCCGATCACGTCGTCGATCAGCTGGAACGCGAGGCCGGCGCAGCGCCCGAACGCGTCGAGCGCCTCGACCTCCTCCTCGCCCGCCCCCGCGTACAGCCCGCCCACCGCGCACGCGCAGCCGAGCAGCGCCCCGGTCTTGGCCTCCGCCATGGCCAGCGTCTCCGGCAGGGACACGTCCGCCGGGTCCCGTCCCTCCAGGGCGACGTCGACGGCCTGGCCCTCGCACAGCTCCACCACACAGGCCGCGAGCCGGGCGGCCGCGGCCGAGGCCACCGGATGCCCCTCCTCGGCGAGCAGGCGCTGCGCCTGGGCCTGTATCGCGTCGCCCGTGAGGATCGCGTCGGCGTCCCCGAACACCGCCCACGCGGTGGGCCGGTGTCTGCGGGTGGCGTCCCGGTCCATCACGTCGTCGTGCAGCAGCGTGAAGTTGTGGGTCAGCTCCACGGCGGCCGCCGCCCGCACCGCCCGCTCGGGCCGCCCGCCGAGGGCCCGCGCCGCGGCGAGCACGAGGGCGGGCCGCACGGCCTTCCCCGCGTTCCCCGTCGCGGGCGTGCCGTCGGCGTGCTCCCAGCCGAAGTGGTAGCGGGCGACGCGGCGCATCGATCCCGGCAGGGCCTCGACCGCCCGCCGCAGTTCGGGGTCGACCGCGGCCCTGGCCTGCGCCAGGATCGCCGACGCCTCCTGCGCCTCGTGCCCCTCCGCCGCGGCCGCACCGGCCGCCTCTGCTGCCACGCGCCTCTGCTCATCCACGGCCGGCTGTGTCATGGGCTCACCCCCGAAAGGGTGCGGACGGTGGCGGTTCCGCTGCGGGTGGGCGCGTACCCCCTCGGTGTACCCGCCCGGTCGGGCGGGAACCCGGCGGACGGGGCGCGGCTCGTCACCGCCACCTGCCGACCTCGACGTTCTCCAGCACTCCGAGCGCATCGGGCACCAGGACCGCCGCCGAGTAGTACGTCGTCACCAGGTACGAGATGATCGCCTGCTCGCTGATGCCCATGAACCGCACGGACAGGCTCGGCTCGATCTCGTCCGGGATGCCGGACTGGCGCAGTCCGATGACGCCCTGGTCCTCCTCTCCCGTACGCATGCAGATGATGGATGTGGTTCGCGTGTCCGACACCGGGATCTTGTTGCACGGATAGATCGGCACACCGCGCCAGGTCGGGATGCGGGTCCCGCCGACGTCGATGCTCTCGGGGGCCAGGCCCCGCTTGTTGAGTTCGCGGCCGAACGCGGCGATCGCCTTCGGGTGCGCGAGGAACAGCTTGGAGCCGCGCCGCCTGCTGAGCAGTTCGTCCATGTCGTCGGGGCTCGGCACTCCGTCGTGCGGCTGCAGGCGCTGGTCGTACTCGCAGTTGTTGAGCAGGCCGAACTCCCGGTTGTTGACGAGCTCGTCCTCCTGGCGCTCCTTCAGCGCCTCGACGGTGAGCCGGAGCTGGTGTTCCGTCTGGTTCATGGGCTGGTTGTAGAGATCGGCCACGCGCGAGTGGATGCGCAGCACGGTCTGGGCGACGCTCAACTCGTACTCGCGCGGCGCGGGCTCGTAGTCGACGAAGGTGCCGGGCAGGACGGCTTCCCCGACGTGGCCGGCCGCGAGGTCGATCGCCTTCTCGCCGTAATGGTTGGACCGCTGCTCGGGGAGCGAGCGCAGTTGCTGGAGGTGGCCACGCAGCGATTCGGCGCGCTCGGCGACCTGCTCGAAGTCGCCCCGCGACAGCGTGAGCACGGTGCACGCGGTGGCCGCCCGCGCCGTGTACTCCCAGATGCTCTCCGGGTCGAGGAGTGCCTGGTCGCCGAAGTACGCGCCGTCGGCGAGCACTCCGAGCACCGCGTCGTCCCCGTAAGGGCCGGTGCCGACCTTCTCCACGCGCCCGTGCGCCAGCAGGTAAACCTCGTCGGCCCGGCTACCGAAGGAGGCGAGCAGTTCGCCGGCCGCGAACTCCCGCTGGGTGCAGCGCTGGGCGAGCTCGGCAAGGACGTCCTCGTCCTCGTACCCCCGCAGCGCGGGCAGTTCCCCCAGCTCGGCGGGGATGACCCGGACGTCGTCCCCCGTCTTCACGAATGTGACGCGGCCGTCCCCGACCGAGTAGCTCAACCGTCGGTTGACCCGGTACGTACCGCCCTTCACATCCACCCAGGGCAGCGTCCGCAGCAGCCAGCGGGAGCTGATCTCCTGCATCTGCGGTGCGGACTTGGTGGTCGTGGCCAGGTTCCGCGCCGCGGACGTGCCCAGACTCTTCTGCGGTCCGGGGGTCTGCTCGCGGACCTCTTCGCCTACCGACATGTGCAATGCCCTCCCGATCATGAACTGACCTGCATGGACAAGCCTTCAGCACGGAGCGCGCTCGCACCATTACACAAACGGGCGGGAATGGATGACGGACGGGCGGGGCATTGGGTGGGCACTTCCGCACGCTCCCGGACCGAGTTCCGCCACCGGCCGGAACTCGAAGATCCCGGCGCGCGTTGGTCAGGAAACGGTAAAGACGAGAACGGCGAAGACGGGAAGGTTGATCACCATGGCGGGCTTCATGGACCGGGCCAAGGAGCAGGCGCAGCGCGGCCTGACGCAGGGCAAGCAGAAGCTGGACGAGGTGCAGGCGCAGCGTGCCGGCGGCGACCTGCTGAAGCGACTGGGCGCGGCGTACTACGCGGAGCGCAAGGGCACCGGCAGCCCGGAGGCGACCCAGCAGGCGCTGCAGGCCCTCGAGTCGCACATCGCGGCGAACGGGGACGGCGCCCTGCGCGCCTGAGCGACCTGGCCGCCGACGCCGCGAACCTTGTGCACGTTATGCGAACAGTAGGTCGCTGAACGGCGGTTCCGGGTAAAAGCGAACCGTACGAGACGGTGCGCAGTCGGCGGCCGTCGCTCCCGCGAAGGAGGCGGCCGTGGCCCCACCCATGTCCGCAAACAGCTTCATCAAGGCCCTCAAGGACGAGGGCCTGACGGTGGTCGAAGTCGGCGACTGGCGGCATCACAACCGCAATCACATCGGCGACTGGGGCCCGTTGAACGGGGTGATGATCCATCACACCGCCACTTCCGGGAGCGCCAGCACGGTGCGCGTCTGCCGCGACGGCCACGCGAACCTGCCGGGCCCGCTGTGCCACGGGGTCATCACGAAGGACGGCCACGTCCACCTGGTCGGCTACGGCCGGGCGAACCACGCGGGCCTGGGCGACGACGACGTGCTGCGCGCGGTGATCGCGGAGAAGGCCCTGCCGCACGACAACGAGGCGAACACCGACGGCAACAGCCGCTTCTACGGCTTCGAGTGCGAGAACCTCGGCGACGGGGAGGACCCCTGGCCCGCCGCCCAGTTGGAGGCCATCGAGCGGGCCGCCGCGGCGGTCTGCCGCCACCACGGCTGGACCGAGCGCTCGGTTATCGGCCACCTGGAGTGGCAGCCGGGGAAGGTCGACCCCAAGGGCTTCACCATGGCGTCCATGCGCAAGCGCATCGGGGACCGGCTCAAGTAGCCGCCCACCGTCGAGCAGGCGGGAACTCGGCCGGGTGGCCGACAATGGCCGGGTGTCCCGCCCCACCGCCTCCGGCTTGCGCCCGCGCCTCCCGTCTCCTCTCGTGGAGGTCGACGACGAGCGCTTCGGGCGCCACGGCGTGCGGCTGCTGCTCAAGCGGGACGACCTGATCCACCCGGACCTGATCGGCAACAAGTGGCGCAAGCTCGCGCCGAACATCAACGCGGCGGCGGCGCGGGGCCGCGCGATCGTCACCTTCGGAGGGGCGTACTCGAACCACCTGCGGGCCACGGCCGCGGCGGGCCGCCTCCTGGGCCTGCCCACCATCGGCGTCGTCCGCGGCCAGGAGCTCGCCGACCGCCCGCTCAACCCGTCCCTGTCGCGCTGCGCGGCCGACGGGATGCGCCTGCATTTCGTCGACAGGTCGACGTACCGACGCAAGACCGATCCGGACGTGCTGGCCGGGCTGCTCGACGCCGCTGACGCCGGGGACGCGTACGTGGTGCCCGAGGGCGGCAGCAACTCCCTCGCCGTTCAGGGCTGTACGGACCTCGGCCGGGAGCTGCGCGGCCACGCGGATGTCGTCGCGCTGGCCTGCGGCACGGGCGGCACCCTCGCGGGCCTCGCCGCCGGGCTCTCCCCCGAGCAGCGCGCCGTGGGCGTCGCCGTCCTCAAGGGCGGGTTCCTGGACGCCGACGTGCGCGCCCTGCAAGAGGCCGCGTTCGGCGGCCCGCGGGGCTCCTGGCGCGTGGAGGACCGATTCCATTTCGGCGGCTACGCGCGCGTGCCCGCTGAACTCGCGGCGTTCGCCGAGGACTTCGAGGCCCGCCACGGCGTGCCCGTGGAGCGCCTCTACGTGGCCAAGGCGCTGTACGCTCTCGTCGCCCTCGCACAGGAGGGCGCGTTCCCGCGCGGCACGACGCTCGCCGCGGTGATCACGGGCGCCCCGTTCGAGGACGCTCAGTCGTCGACCTCCCGATAGGCGGCGGCCTCCTCCAGGTCGAGCTTGCGGAGCAGCGTCCGCAGCATCTCGTCGTCGATCCGCCGCTCGTCCCGCATCCGTACGAAGACCTCGCGCTCGGCCGCGATCGCCTCCCGCGCGAGCCTGCGATACGTGTCGTCGGCGGACTCACCGGTCACCGGGTTGGCCTGCCCGAGCCGCTCCCACACCGAGTTGCGGCGCCGCTCCAGAACGGTCTGGAGACGGTCCTGGAGCGGTGTGGGCAGGCAGTTGCGCTCGTCCCGCATCAGCTCCTCCACGCGCTCCTCCGCGGCCACGGAGGCGGCGTTCTGCGCCTGGGCCTCGGCGAGCGTCTCGGCCTGCGTGTCCCGGCCCGGGAGCTTGAGGAGCTTGATGAGCGGCGGCAGCGTGAGGCCCTGGACGACGAGCGTGCCGATGACCGTCGTAAAGGTCAGGAAGAGCACCAGGTTGCGCGAGGGGAACGGTTCCCCGTCCTCCGTGACCAGCGGAATGGAGAACGCGATGGCCAGCGACACCACGCCCCGCATGCCGGCCCAGCTCACGACCAGCGGCCGCTTCCAGTCCGTGTCGCTCTCTCGCGCACGGATGCGGGACGACAAGCACCACGGCAGATAGGTGGCCGGATACGACCACACGAAGCGGACCACGACCACGAAGACGAACACCCCGACCGCGTACCAGACGGCCTGCCACACGCTGTACTCGCCGAGCCCTTCGAGGACGAAGCGCAGCTGGAGGCCGATGAGCGCGAAGACCGCCGACTCCAGGATGAACGCGACCACCTTCCACACCGCGGTCTCCTGCAGCCGTGTCTCGAAATCGACCTGCCAGGAGCGGTGCCCCAGGTAGAGCGCCACGGTCACGACGGCGAGCACCCCGGACGCCCCCACTTGTTCCGCGACCGCGTACGCGACGAAGGGGATCAGCAGCGAGAGCGTGTTCTGCAACAGCGCTTCCTTCAGGTGCGTGCGCAACCAGTGCAGCGGCACCATCAGCAGCAGGCCCACGCCGACCCCGCCGACGGCCGCCACCAGGAACTCCTGGATCCCGCCCGCCCAGCTCGCGCCCTCTCCCACCGCTGCGGCGAGCGCCACCTTGTAGGCGGTGATCGCGGTCGCGTCGTTCACCAGGGACTCGCCCTGGAGGATCGTGGTGATCCGGGAGGGCAGCCCCACCCGACGGGCGATCGCCGTGGCCGCCACCGCGTCCGGCGGCGCGATCACCGCCCCCAGGACGAGCGCGGCCGTCAGCGGCAGGTCCGGGATCAGCTCGTACGCCAGCCAGCCCACCGCGAGCGTGGCGAACAGGACGTAGCCCACGGAGAGCAGCGCGACGGGCCTGATGTTCGCCCGCAGGTCCAGGTAAGAGCTCTCCAGGGCGGCGGTGTGCAGCAGCGGGGGCAGGATCAGCGGCAGCACGATGTGCGGGTCGAGGACGTACTGCGGGACCCACGGCACGTAGGACGCGATCAGGCCGACGGCGACCAGGAGGAGCGGTGCGGGGACGGGCGTCCTGCGCGCCGCCCCCGCCACTGCCGCGCTAGCGGCGATCAGACCCACCAGAGGCAATACGTCCATGACCCGCCTTCCACCGCCCTGCTCGGCGCCGCCCGTCGTAACCTGGCCATCATGAACGAGTGCTCGCACATCGCCGCGCTGCCGCACCCCGAGCCCGCACCTCTGAGCGAGACCTGCCTGGAGTGCCTGGCCGTCGGCAGTCACCCTGTGCAACTACGGCTGTGTCTGGACTGCGGTCACGTCGGGTGCTGCGACTCGTCCCCGTACAAGCACGCGACGGCCCACCATGCCGAGACGGGCCATCCGGTGATGCGCACCTTCGAGCCTGGTGAGAGCTGGCGTTGGTGCTTTGTCGACTCGCTTCTCGTCTGACCCGGCGGATGCCCGGCCCCTCCGGGGTTCGATCCACTGACGCCTGGGTACGTCAAACCGGCGCCCGCTCTTTCCAATTGGGCCCGCACGCCCTCTAGCCACTGTCCGTACCCGTAGGCTTACTATGAGTGACAGCAGTGGGCCAGGGGTCCCCGGGACAGGAAAGTCGGGCGCGCGGTAGCGTCACCGCAGATATAAGTGGCGCATCAGCCGGGGGACGACACCTCCGGGGCCCGAAAGTGCTTGTACCACCTTGGAGGTGAGGGTGTCCCAGATCGCAGGCGACCCCGGAAATCAGGACTTCGTGGAAGTCCGACTCCCGGCTGCGGGTGCCTACCTGTCGGTGCTGCGTACGGCGACGGCCGGCCTCGCAGCGCGTTTGGACTTCACCCTCGACGAGATCGAGGACCTGCGCATCGCTGTCGACGAAGCCTGCGCGATCCTGCTTCAGCAGGCCGTCGCGGGCTCCGTGCTCAGCTGCGTGTTCCGGCTGGTCGACGACTCCTTGGAGGTGACGGTCTCCGCGCCGACGACCGACGGCCGGGCTCCCGAGCGCGACACCTTCGCGTGGACGGTGTTGTCGGCCCTCGCGGGCCAGGTCGACTCCACGGTGGCCGAGGACAAGACCGTCTCCATCAGCCTCTACAAGAAGCGCGGCGCGGGCCCCGGCCCGACGTGAGGAACGGGGACGGTCCGGTGCGGGACGACAAGCGCGGCACACGGGATCTCCCGGCCGACGGCACGGGCGGGATGCGGCGGCCGACCACCGGCATCCCCGAGCAGCAGGCCCTGCCACACCCAGAGGACGCTGCGGACACGGCGGATCCGGCGGCCGACGCGGCACAGCAGGCAGCGCCGACCCAGGGGGCCGTACCTCGCGGGGGCTCAGGGGGATCGGACGCGCGACGGGCGGGATTGATGAGCGACCACGAGCGACACGGTGAGCGGCACGGCCGGCACGATCCGACGGACCGCAGCGGCGCGCGGGCGATGTTCATCGAGCTGCGCACCCTGAAGGACGGCAGCCCCGAGTACGCGGAGCTGCGCAATCAGCTCGTCCGCATGCACCTGCCGCTCGTCGAGCATCTGGCGCGCCGCTTCCGCAATCGCGGCGAGCCCCTGGACGACCTCACCCAGGTCGCGACGATCGGCCTGATCAAGTCGGTCGACCGTTTCGACCCCGAGCGCGGCGTGGAGTTCTCCACGTACGCGACGCCGACGGTGGTCGGTGAGATCAAGCGGCACTTCCGCGACAAGGGCTGGGCCGTGCGCGTACCGCGCCGCCTCCAGGAGCTGCGCCTGGCTCTGACGACGGCGACCGCGGAGCTGTCCCAGCTGAACGGCCGCTCCCCCACGGTCCATGAGCTGGCGGAGAAGCTGGCCATCTCCGAGGAGGAGGTCCTGGAGGGCCTGGAGTCGGCCAACGCGTACTCCACGCTGTCCCTGGACGTCCCGGACACGGACGACGAGTCCCCGGCGGTCGCGGACACGCTGGGCTCCGAGGACGAGGCGCTGGAGGGCGTCGAGTACCGCGAGTCCCTCAAGCCGCTCCTGGAGGACCTGCCGCCGCGCGAGAAGCGCATCTTGCTGCTGCGGTTCTTCGGGAACATGACGCAGTCGCAGATCGCCCAGGAGGTCGGCATCTCTCAGATGCACGTCTCCCGCCTGCTGGCCCGCACGCTGGCCCAGCTCCGGGACCGGCTCCTCGTCGAGGAGTGACCCACGTACGCACACGAGAAGGCGCCCGCCGCGGATCCGCGGCGGGCGCCTTCTCGTGTGCACTAAGAGTGACGGGCTACTGGGAGGACCCCGGCGTACGGATGCCCAACGCGCGCGTGGTCTCGGGATTGACGAGCAGCACCAGCGAGGCGATCGCCACGGCGGCGAGCGCGATGCCGCCCCCGATGGCCATGCTGTCGGCCTGCAGCAGCGTGTAGGCGACCGGCAGCGCCATGATCTGCGTGATGATCGCGGGGCCGCGGCTCCAGCGCTTGCGGGCGAGCAGTCCGCGCGCGGCGAACAGCGGCAGCAGCGCGAGGACGATGAGCGTGACACCGCCGGTGGCGGCCTGCTCCGGGTTGTCCGGGTGCCCGGCAAGGCCGGCGACCAGCATGGAGGCACCGCCCACGGCGAGCGCGAGCCCTTCGAGCCCGGCCAGGGCCGCGGCGGCGGTCAGCCGACCGGGTCGCGGGCCGTCTTCTTCGACAGGTTCGGGGGCGGGGTTCTGCTCTGAGGTCACCTTTGCAGAGTAGCCGCCCGCCGGCGCCGCCCCGAAGCCCGGACCCCGCGCGCGAAGCCCGCGCGGAAAGTGTGTGGACCCGCGCCCGAGGCCCACCTCGGTCTGGGCGCGATCAAGGGCGCTGGGTACGCTGCCTTGCATGCGTGCACTTCTCGTGGTCAATCCGGCGGCAACCACCACCAGCGCGCGCACGCGTGACGTGCTGATCCACGCCTTGGCGAGCGAGATGAAGCTCGAGGCCGTCACCACCGAGTACCGGGGCCACGCGCGCGACCTCGGCCGGCAGGCCGCGGAGAGCAAGGACATCGAGCTGGTCGTCGCCCTCGGCGGCGACGGCACGGTCAACGAGGTCGTGAACGGCCTGCTGCACCACGGCCCCGACCTCGACCGGCTGCCCGGCCTCGCCGTCGTCCCGGGCGGCTCCACGAACGTCTTCGCGCGCGCCCTCGGCCTGCCGAACCACCCCGTGGAGGCCACAGGGCAGCTCCTGGACGCCCTGCGCGAGGGCCGGCGGCGCACGGTGGGCCTCGGCCTCGCCACGGGCACCGCGGGCACGGAGGACGAGGGCGTGCCGTCCCGCTGGTTCACGTTCGCCTCGGGCCTCGGCTTCGACGCGGGCGTGGTGGGCCGGGTGGAGCAACAGCGGGAGCGCGGCAAGCGTTCGACGCATGCCCTGTACGTGCGACAGGTGGTGCGCCAGTTCCTCGGCGAGGCGGACCGCCGGCACGGCACGATCACGCTCGAACGGCCGGGCGAGGATCCGGTCACGGATCTCGTCGTCTCCATAGTCAGCAACACGTCGCCGTGGTCCTTCCTGGGCAACCGGCCGCTGTATCCGACGCCCCAGGCGTCCTTCGACACCGGCCTTGACGTGCTGGGACTCAAGAAACTCTCGACTCCCGCGGTGGCCCGCTACGGGACCCAGCTGCTCGCCTCGACGCCCGAGCGCGGTCCGCACGGAAAGAACGCGGTCACGCTCCACGACCTGACGGACTTCACCTTGCATTCGAAGGCGCCTCTGCCCCTTCAGATGGACGGTGACCACCTGGGACTGCGGACCAGCGTGACGTTCACAGGCGTACGCCGTGCACTGCGTGTGATTGTGTGAGTGGAAGGGACTAAAGTCCTTCATCTCGAACGTTTGGGCCAGCATCCACCCCATGGAAGTACGGCTGTGACCTAGCCGACACCGAGGAATCAAAAAAAACTTTCCGGAAGGGGTTGTATCCGTCGCCGAGGTTTGCGAATCTCTACATGGCGCTCGGGACGGCCCGAAACATCGGCCCCACAGAGAGCCCGAATCCCCTCCTCAAAGCAACGGACATCCGTCGCAGATGTGACGTTCGTCCGGTTCACTTGTTGAGGGATTCGTGAAAGCGTTCACATTCACAAGCAACTTGCACGTAATACCAAGGAGAGGTAGCAGCCATGGACTGGCGTCACAACGCCGTTTGCCGCGAGGAAGACCCCGAGCTCTTCTTCCCCATCGGCAACACCGGTCCTGCGCTGCTGCAGATCGAGGAAGCCAAGGCCGTCTGCCGCCGCTGCCCCGTCATGGAGCAGTGCCTGCAGTGGGCGCTCGAGTCCGGCCAGGACTCCGGCGTCTGGGGTGGCCTCAGCGAGGACGAGCGCCGCGCGATGAAGCGCCGCGCCGCTCGCAACCGGGCCCGTCAGGCCTCCGCCTGATCCCCACCCCGTATCGAGCCTGAGCCCGGCGGCGCGTACATCGCGTACGCATCTCCCGCCCCCGAGCCGCAGCGCGCAGTACCCCCCGATGCTCCCCCAGGCTCAGCCCGGGACATGACCCGAGCAACGCGAGCAGTGAGCCCCGGACCGTATGACGGTCCGGGGCTCACTGCTGTTCGGGCACCGCCGTTCGGGCCCGGGCGTTCGCGCCGCGTACGGCTATTTGCTGCTGCGTACGGGGATGTCGAGGATGACCTGCGTGCCGCGCTCCGGTGCGGGCACCATGTCGAACGTTCCGCCCAACTCGCCCTCCACCAACGTGCGTACGATCTGCAGGCCCAGGTTCCCGGCGCGCTTGGGGTCGAAGTTCTCGGGCAGGCCGACGCCGTCGTCCTGGACGGTGACCAGGAGTCGGGCCTCCTTGCTGGTGCCGCCGCGCACGGCCGAGACCTCGACGGTGCCGGTGTCGCCCTGCCGGAAGCCGTGCTCCAGCGCGTTCTGCAGCACCTCGGTGAGGACCATGGACAGCGGGGTCGCGACCTCGGCGTCCAGGATGCCGAAGTGGCCGGTGCGCCGGGCCGCCACCTGACCCGGTGAGATCTCCGCCACCATGGCGAGCACCCGGTCGGCGATCTCGTCGAACTCCACGCGCTCGTCCAGGTTCTGGGAGAGCGTCTCGTGCACGATCGCGATGGAGCCGACCCGGCGGACCGCCTCCTCCAGCGCCTCGCGTCCCCGGTCGGAGCCGATGCGGCGGGCCTGGAGGCGGAGCAGGGCGGCGACCGTCTGGAGGTTGTTCTTCACCCGGTGGTGGATCTCCCGGATGGTCGCGTCCTTGGTGATCAACTCGCGTTCGCGGCGACGCAGTTCGGTGACGTCGCGCAGCAGGACCAGCGAACCGATCCGCGCGCCCTTGGGCTTGAGCGGGATCGCCCGCAGTTGGATCGAGCCCTCTTCGCCCTCGATCTCGAACTCGCGCGGCGCCCATCCGCTGGCGACCTTGGCGAGCGCCTCGTCCACCGGGCCGCGCGACGGGGCGAGTTCGGCCGTCGTCGTGCCGAGGTGGTGGCCGACCAGATCGGCCTGGAAGCCCAACCGGTGGTACGCGGACAGGGCGTTGGGCGAGGCGTACTGGACCACGCCGTCCGCGTCGAGCCGGATCAGGCCGTCGCCCGCGCGCGGGGAGGCGTCCATGTCGACCTGCTGGTCCGGGAACGGGAAGGTGCCGGCCGCGATCATCTGCGCGAGGTCGGAGGCCGACTGGAGATAGGTCAGCTCCAGGCGCGAGGGCGTCCGGACGGTCAGCAGGTTGGTGTTGCGCGCGATGACGCCGAGGACGCGGCCCTCCCTGCGTACGGGGATGGACTCCACCCGCACCGGGACCTCCTCGCGCCACTCGGGGTCGCCCTCGCGCACGATGCGCCCCTCGTCGAGCGCGACGTCCAGCATGGGGCGGCGCCCGCGCGGGACCAGATGGCCGACCATGTCGTCCTGGTAGGACGTGGGTCCGGTGTTGGGCCGCATCTGGGCGACGGAGACGTATCGCGTCCCGTCGTGGGTGGGAACCCACAGGACGAGGTCGGCGAAGGAGAGGTCGGAGAGCAACTGCCACTCCGAGACCAGCAGATGGAGCCACTCGAGATCGGAGTCACCGAGGGCGGTGTGCTGGCGGACGAGATCGTTCATGGAGGGCACGGGCCGAGCTTAACCGGCGGGGTGCGGGGGGCCGAAAAGACCGACGGGCCGCGGCGCCGGGGGTCGGGACCCTCAGCCCTTTCCCTGGCACCGCAGCCCTTCAGGTGCACCGGCTTCCAGGTGTGCGGTTCCCGGCTGCCGATCGAGGATCCGACGCGGTCAGGGCAGAGAGCGTCGGGTCCTCTGTCCGTCCTCCTGTGCGGGGAGGGCGGAAGCTTCAGTTACGCATTGTGGACTAGACCATTCTCCCATGTCTATGCGTCGGCAGAGGTTTGTTGTCGTCTGTTTCTCCGACGATCACGCCACCTGAGCCCCACGCGCCCCAAGACAGGTCCTAGCGGGTCTCCGTCACCTTCGCGAGGGCGCGCGGGGCATCGGGGTCCTGGCCACGGGCGATGGTCACCTCGTACGCGAGGAGCTGGAGCGGGAGGATCTCCAGGACCGGCTGCACCTCCTCCGCCACCCCGGCGGTCGGCAGGACGAATCCGGCGGAGGCGCGGGCCACCTGGGCTTCGGGGCCGACCACCATCAGATCGGCCCCGCGCCCGCGGAGCCGGTCGAGGACGGGTTGCAGGGCGTCCCCGCCCCGGCCGTCGGTGACCACGGCGATCACCGGGGAGATGTTGTCGACCATGGCGAGGGGGCCGTGCAGCAGGTCGGCGCCGGAGTACGCGAGGGCCGGGATGTAGCTGGTCTCCATCAGCTTGAGGGCCGCTTCCTTGGCCGTCGGATAGCCGTAGCCGCGGGACGTGATCACCATGCGCCCGGCAAAGCGGTAGCGGGCGGCCAGGGCGCGGACCTCGTCCTGGCGTGCGAGGACCCGGGCCGCGTGGTCGGGCAGCACGCCGGCGGCCGCCCCGTCGCCGCCCCGCAGGCCCTCCACGAAGAGGTACAGGGCGAGCAGCGAGGCGGTGTACGTCTTCGTCGCGGGCAGCGCCTTCTCCGGTCCGGCCATGACGTCGATGTGGTGCTCGGAGACGGCGGCCAGCGGGGAGTCCGGGTTGTTGGTCACGGCGAGGGTGATCGCGCCGGCCTCGCGGGCGGCCTTCGTCGAGGCGACCAGGTCGGGCGAGCCGCCGGACTGACTGACCGTGACGACGAGGACGTCGCGCAGATCGGGGCGGGCGCCGTAGGCCGTCGTGGTGGACATCGAGGCGAGGCCGCAGGGCAGGCCGAGCCGGATCTCCAGCAGGTACTTGGCGTAGAGCGCGGCGTTGTCGGAGGTGCCGCGGGCGGTGAGCAGGACGAAGCGGGGGGCGCGGTCGGCGACCCGGCGGGCCACCTCCTGGATGCGCGGGGCTCCGGTGGCGAGGAGACGCCGGAGCACGTCGGGCTGTTCGTGCATCTCCCGCGTCATGATCCGACCGGGGCGCTCCGGGTCGGACGGAGTGGCGTTCATACGGGCACCTCCGGTGGGCGGACGGGGACCGGGCCGACACCCTCCACTGTGGCCGCAGGGGGCCCGCGCCGCCCACCGGACGCTTCGAGGTGCCGAGCCACAGCGCAGCGCCGAGCATGGACGAAGAGGTGTGGCGAAGGGCCTGACCGACAGGGTCGCGCTCTGTTAGATTGGTCTATACCACATGTCATCCCGTCTCCTCTGACCAGAACGGCAGGCCCAGCGTGGAAGTTGTGATCGTTCCGGACGCCAAGGCAGGTGGCGAGCTGATCGCCGAGGCCATGGCCCAGCTGCTGCGGCGCAAGCCCGACGCACTGCTCGGGGTGGCCACCGGCTCGACTCCGCTGCCCATCTACGAGGCGCTGGCGGCCCAGGTGAGCGCCGGTGCGGTCGACGCGTCGAAGGCGCGGATCGCCCAGCTCGACGAGTACGTGGGACTGCCGACCGGGCACCCCGAGTCGTACCGGGCGACGGTGCTGCGGCAGGTCGTCGAGCCGCTCGGGCTGAGCGAGGCGGCGTTCATGGGACCCGACGGCAGCGCCGCCGACGTGCAGGCCGCGTGCGAGGCGTACGACAGCGCGCTGGTCGAGGCCGGGGGCGTGGATCTTCAGCTGCTCGGCATCGGCACGGACGGGCACATCGGCTTCAACGAGCCGTGTTCCTCGCTCGCCTCGCGGACCCGCATCAAGACGCTGACCGAGCAGACCATCGCGGACAACGCGCGCTTCTTCGACGGGGACCTGAGCCAGGTGCCGCGGCATGTGATCACGCAGGGCATCGGGACGATCCTGGAGGCGCGGCACCTGGTGCTGCTCGCCACCGGTGAGGGCAAGGCGGACGCGGTGGCCGCGACCGTCGAGGGCCCGGTCGCCTCCGTGGTGCCGGCCTCCGCGCTGCAACTGCACCCGCACGCGACCGTCGTGGTCGACGAGGCGGCCGCGTCGAAGCTGAAGCTCGCGGACTACTTCCGCCACACGTACGCCAACAAGCCGGAGTGGCAGGGGCTGTAGGCCCCGCCCCTACGCGACGGTGCCGGTCACCCCGAGCGGGGTGACCGGCACCGTACTTTCAAGCCCCGCTCTTGGACGAGAGCCAGCGGGGTCCGGGGCAGAGCCCCGAGGCCTGGCCACGGGTGGCCTCAACCGCCGACGATCGCCTCCGCGGCAGCGACGCCGCAGACCCGCGCCGCACCATGCGTAGCGATATGCAGAGCACCACGCGGCGGCGCCTGCGGGACGCCCATCTCCACGACGACCGTGTCCGGGCGGACGGCCAGCAGGTCGTCCAGGGCCCGGGACATCCACGGATGCCGGTGCTCGTCGCGGACCACCGCCACCACTCGCCGCTCCCCCGCGGCAGCGAGTGCGGCGGTGCCCGCGTCGGCACCGGAGTAGGAGCCGGTGGTGGTGCCGGGCAGCAGGCGTTCGAGCTCGGCGGCCACGCCCCACGGAGTCTCGTCGCCGACCGCGATGTTGGCGACAGGCGTGAAGGCCGCGACATGTACGGGTCCCGAGGCCGGCGCGGCGCCGTCCCCCCGGGTCACCGTGACCGCGCGGCGCGCCGCGGCCAGTCCGACCTCGGGGTCACGACCGGCCGCCGCCCCGGTGCCCGAACGGCTGGACGCCGTCGCCCACTTCGACAGCGCGCGGACCCGCGCCGCCGCGTCCGCGAGCCGCTCCTCCGGGAGTTCACCGGAGCGCACCGCGCCCACCAGGGCGTCCCGCAGCCGCAGCACCGTGTCGTCGTCGGCGAGCCCGCCGCCCACACAGATCGCGTCGGCGCCCGCGGCGATGGCGAGGACGCTGCCGCGCTCGATGCCGTACGTGCCGGAGATGGCCTTCATCTCCATGCCGTCCGTGACGATCAGGCCCTCGTAGCCGAACTCCTCGCGCAGCAGCCCCGTGAGGATGCGGCGCGACAACGTTGCCGGGTACTCCGGGTCGAGCGCGGGCACCAGGATGTGCGCGCTCATCACGGCCCGCGAACCCGCCGCGATCGCCGCCCGGAACGGCTCGAGGTCGCGGGAGTGCAGCACGTCCAGATCGACGTCGATGCGCGGCACGTCGTGGTGCGAGTCGACCGCCGTGTCCCCGTGCCCCGGGAAGTGCTTCGTACAGGCGGCGACGCCGGCGGACTGGAGGCCCTCGACGTACGCGGCGGTGTGCCGGGCCACGAGCGAGGTGTCCGCGCCGAAGGAACGTACGCCGATCACCGGGTTGTCCGGGTTGGCGTTGACGTCCGCGGACGGCGCCCAGTTGAGGTTGACCCCGCACGCGGCGAGGCGGTGGCCGAGCTCGGAGGCGACGTCCCTCGTCAGCGCGGTGTCGTCGACCGCGCCGAGCGCGTGGTTGCCCGGGAAGGACGAGCCGGTGCGCACCTCGAGGCGGGTGACGTCGCCGCCCTCCTCGTCGATGGCGACCAGGACGTCGTCGCGCTCGGACCGCAGTTGGGCGGTGAGGGCGGCCAGTTGCTCGGGCGTCGCGATATTGCGGCCGAAGAGCCCGACCGAGGCGAGCCCCTCCCCCAGCCGCCTGAGCAGCCAGTCCGGCGCCGACGTGCCGGTGAACCCGGGCTGCAGGACGGTCAGGGCGTCACGCGTCAGAGTGTCGGTACCACGTGTCAATGTCGTCATCGGGGGGCGTTATCCCTTCACGGCGCCGGCGGTGAGGCCGCTGACGGCTTTGCGCTGGAGGTAGACGAAGAGGACGAGGATGGGCAGGGCGAACAGCGAGGACGCCGCCATCGTCGCACCCCAGTCGTCACCGAAGGCGGTGCGGAACTGCGAGATCCACAGCGGCAGCGTCTGCTTCTCGACGCTCTTGTTGAGGATCAGCACGAGCGGGAACTCGTTCCACGCGGTGATGAAGCCGAACAGCGAGGTGGCCATCAGGCCAGGCGCGAGCAGCGGGAAGATCACCTTGATGAAGGCCTGCGTGCGGGTGCAGCCGTCGACCATCGCGGACTCCTCCAACTCCTTGGGCACCGCGGCGACGTAGCCGCGCAGCGTCAGGATCGTGAAGGGCAGCACCATCATCGTGTAGAAGACGGTCAGCGGGACCAGGCTGTCGAGCATGTCGTTGTCGCGCACGATCATGTAGATCGAGATGACCATGACCTCCCACGGGGCCATCTGCGCGAGCATGAAGACGACGAGGAAGCCGCGCCGGCCCTTGAACCGCATCCGGGCGAGCGCGAAGGACGCGACCAGGGCGATGACCAGGGACATCGACACCGAAAGCAGCGTCACGGTGAGCGAGTTGCCCACCAGCGTCCAGAAGTGGTCGGCGTGCACGGCCCGGTCGAAGTGGTCGAACGTGATGTTCGTGGGGAACCAGACCGGGTTGTCCGTGAGGATGTCGTTGGTCGGCTTGAAGGCCGTGGCGAACATCCAGTAGACGGGGAACGCGAAGATCACGAAGAGGACGGTGGCGGTCGCGCCCGGCCACAGGCGTCCCAAGAGTGTGCGCCTCACAGCTCGGCCCCCTGTTCATCGTCTTGCTTGAGCACCATGCGCAGGTAGTACGAGGTGATGACCAGCAGCACCAGGATCGTCAGGAACGAGATGGCCGCGCCCATGCCGAAGTGCTGGTTGCCCATGCCCTCGACGAACGCGTAGATCGGCAGGGTCTCGGTGAGCCGGTCGGGGCCGCCCTCGTTCATCGCGAAGACCTGCGGGAACGCCTTGAACACCCAGATGACCTCGAGGAACGTCGTGGCCAGCAGGAAGGGCTTGAGGAACGGCCAGGTCACCGAGGTCCAGGAGGTCCAGGCGCCGGCGCCGTCCAGGGACGCGGCCTCGTACAGCTCCTTCGGGATCGTGGTGGTCGCCGCGTAGAGGTTGATGGCGACGAACGGGATCGACTGCCAGACGATCAGCAGGGTGATCACCGCGAAGGTGGAGAACTGGGTGTCGAGCCAGTTGTGGTCGGCCATCGAGTGCCAGCCGAGCTGGTTC
The DNA here is from genome assembly GCF_049844455.1 of Streptomyces fractus. Taxonomy (NCBI): domain Bacteria; kingdom Bacillati; phylum Actinomycetota; class Actinomycetes; order Kitasatosporales; family Streptomycetaceae; genus Streptomyces; species Streptomyces fractus. The sequence goes on from NZ_JBMYHI010000002.1 coordinate 3,495,601, forward strand.
AGGAGGCCGTTGACGACACCGAAGCGCTGGGCGAACAGCCACTGGAAGACGGTGGTGCCCGCGAGGAGCGGCATCGCCCAGGCGAGGACGAGGCCGAGCAGGAGCAGCAGCCGCATCCGCTTGCCGAGCCGCGCCAGCAGCAGGCCGACGAGGGTACCGAGCAGCATGATCAGCACCACGTTGGCGGCGGTGAAGATCACCGAGCGCACGACGACCCGCCAGAAGTCCGAACCGCCCAGGACCTCCGTGTAGTTGTCGAAGCCGTTCCACTCGGTGAGGTGGAGGATGAGCTGGCGCGGGTTGAGGTTCTGGAACGACAGCATGCCGTTCTTCACCAGCGGCCAGCCGAGCAGGATCAGCGTGGCCGCGAGCGCCGGAAGCAGCAGGAGGTAGGGGGCGGTGCCGCGGCTCCTCGCCGGTTTCGCCGGATCACGCGGGGGCGGCGCCTCGGACTTGCGGACACCGGTCGCCCCGGCCGTGTCCGTGCCTTCGGTCTGCACTGACATGACTCGCCATTTCTTCTGTGGCCGTACGGTCGAGCGCATCCGTGCCGGGGACGTGTCGAACGCCCCCGGCACGGCACGGCTCAGTTCTTCTGCGCGAGGCGCTTGTTGATCTCGCCCTCGACCGCCTTCGCGGCGGCGGCGGGCGACTTACCGTTCAGCACGGAGGTCATGTAGTTCTTGATCGGGTTCGGGGTGTTCTCCACCGCGGCCCACTCGGGGATCAGCGGCGTGGTGCCGCCGAACTCGGCGGCCGGGGCGGCGGCCTCGGCGACCTCGTTGCCCTTGAGGTTGCTCTCCAGGGACTTCTTGTTCGGGATGACGCCGTTCTCCTTGGCGAGGGCGCCCTCGAACTTGTCGCCCAGGGCCAGCTTCAAGAACTCCTTGGCGAGCTCCTGCTTCTTGCTGCCCGCGGCGACCGCGAAGTTCGAGCCGCCGAGGAAGACGCCCTCGGGCTTGTCGGCGCTCTCCCCCGGGATCGTGAAGTAGCCGATGTCCTTCTCGATCTTCTTGTTGGCGGCGACGGCCGTGCCGGCCTCCCAGCCCATGCCGATGAAGGCGCCGGTCTTGCCCTTGGCGAAGACCTCGGCCTGCTGCGGGGTGGCCTCGTCCTTGTCCTTGGGGGCCTTGGAGTACGCGGCGTACTTCTTGTAGATCTCCATCGCAGCGGAGACCTTGGGGTCGGCGAGGTTGGAGACGTACTTGTCGCCTTCCTTCTTCACCAGGTCGGCGCCCTGACCGATGGTCAGACCGTCGAAGAAGTACCAGTTCTGGCCGGGCAGATAGATCGGCTCGGCGTCGGTCTTCTTGTCGATGGCCGCGAGGTCCTTGAGGAACTCGTCGCGGGTCTTCGGGGTGTCCTTGATGCCGGCGTCGGCCCAGACCTTCTTGTTGTAGACGACGACGCGGTTGGCGAAGTACCACGGCGCGGCGTACTGCTTGCCCTCGTAGACCGACGACTTGGAGACGGACTCGGCCCAGTCCGAGCCGATCTCCTTCTTGAGGTCGCTCAGGTCGGCGAGGCCGCCCGTGGCCGCGTACGCCGGGGTCTGGGTGTTGCCGACCTCGATGACGTCCGGCGGAGTGGGCTCGGAGAGCGCGGTGGTGATCTTCTGCTGGATGCCGTCCCACTTCTGGGTCTCGAACTTCAGCTTCGCGCCGGTCTTCTTCTCGAAGGCGGCCTGCAGGTCCTTGGTCCACTTCGCCGGCGTGGAGCCGTCCATGGCCCAGACCGTCAGCGTCTGTCCCTTGAAGCTCTCGGGACCCGCCTTCTTGCCGTCGTCCTCGTTGTCGCCGCCGCACGCCGCGACCGAGACCAACACGCCCGCGACGCCGATGGCCGCAATGAGCTTGCGCTTCACGTCACCCTCCTCAGGGATGCCAGCAACCCCCCCACCCACAGCGGCGCATACGACGAGTAGTGCACGCGGGACTGGGACCTGATCTTTAATGGTGTAGACCAGTACGGGGAGCTTGGCCCAGACCAATAGGGCTGTCAAGGGTGGCCGAGAGAGGTCTCCGCGTCCGTTACCGGACCGACACCCGCCAGTCGGGGCACGGTCGTTGGGCCCGGCAACCAACTGCGGCGGGTGGACTAGACCAGACGGTCACCGGGCGGTATAAGAAGGGATCACGGTGCGTGCGAGAAGCCTCAAAGGGAGTCCCTCCGAGCGAGCCGTGCCACGATGTGAGCCGTGGCCGACGGGGACGTCGGCCACATCGGCACCGGAGCCGGGAAGGCGGAGCATGAGCACCGACGTCAGCAGTGCGGAGAACGAGAGCGGGGCGCCCGTCCGCACCGCACGCGTGCCCAAGTACTACCGCCTCAAGAAGCACCTGCTCGACATGACGGAGACGCTGCCGCCCGGCACCCCGGTCCCGCCCGAGCGCACGCTCGCCTCCGAGTTCGACACCTCCCGCACCACCGTCCGCCAGGCCCTTCAGGAGCTCGTCGTCGAGGGCCGGCTCGAGCGGATCCAGGGCAAGGGCACCTTCGTCGCGAAGCCGAAGGTCTCCCAGGCGCTCCAACTCACCTCGTACACCGAGGACATGAGGGCCCAGGGGCTCGAACCGACGTCCCAGCTGCTCGACATCGGCTACGTCACCGCCGACGACACGCTCGCGCACCTCCTCGACATCTCCGCCGGCGGCCGCGTGCTGCGCATCGAACGCCTTCGCCTCGCGAGCGGCGAGCCGATGGCGATCGAGACCACGCACCTGTCGGCGAAGCGCTTCCCCGCGCTGCGCCGCAGCCTCGCCAAGTACACCTCCCTCTACACGGCGCTCGCCGAGGTCTACGACGTGCACCTCGCCGAGGCCGAGGAGACCATCGAGACCTCCCTCGCGACACCCCGCGAGGCGGGCCTGCTCGGCACGGACGTGGGCCTGCCGATGCTGATGCTCTCCCGCCACTCGATCGACGGTTCGGGACAGCCGGTGGAGTGGGTGCGGTCGGTGTACCGCGGCGACCGCTACAAGTTCGTCGCGCGGCTGAAGCGGCCCGTCGACTGATCCCCTCCGCAGCCCCAACTCCCGCTCCCGATAACGGAGTAGACGCTTTCCCGCACGCGGTGTAGCGCAGCTCACATTCTCTGGCTTACGGTCCTCCCGTCGTCGCATGGACGGGGAGGACCCACCAGTGCGTACCGCTTCTCCAAGAACCGTGATCCTGTGGACCGTCGTCGCCCTCGTGGGCGCGGCCGGCTGGTCCGTACTCGCACTCTCCCGGGGCGAGAACGTCTCCGCCGCGTGGATGGTGGCCGCCGCCCTCGGGTCGTACGCCATCGCCTATCGCTTCTACGCGAAGTTCATCGCGAACAAGGTGCTGAAGGTCGACGGGAAACGGGCCACGCCCGCCGAGCGGCTGGGCAACGGAATGGACTTCCACCCGACCGACCGGCGGGTGCTGCTCGGCCACCACTTCGCGGCCATCGCGGGGGCCGGACCACTGGTCGGGCCGGTGCTCGCCGCGCAGATGGGGTATCTGCCGGGCACCATCTGGATCATCGTCGGCGTGATCTTCGCGGGCGCCGTCCAGGACATGGTCGTGCTGTTCTTCTCGACGCGGCGCGACGGGCGTTCGCTCGGGCAGATGGCGCGCGAGGAGATCGGCCCGTTCGGCGGGGCCGCCGCCCTGGTCGCCGCCTTCGCCATCATGATCATCCTGCTCGGGGTGCTCGCGCTCGTCGTGGTGAACGCGCTGGCGGAGTCGCCGTGGGGCACCTTCTCCATCGCGATGACCATCCCGATCGCGCTGCTCATGGGCTTCTATCTGCGGGTGCTGCGCCCCGGACGGGTGTCCGAGGTGTCGCTCATCGGCGTCGCGCTGCTGCTGATCGCGCTCATCGCGGGCCGCTGGGTCGCCGAGTCCTCATGGGCGGGCACCTTCACGCTCGCGCCGTCGACGCTCGTGATCTGGATGGTGATCTACGGCTTCGTCGCCTCGGTCCTGCCGGTGTGGATGCTGCTCGCGCCGCGCGACTACCTGTCGACGTATCTGAAGCTGGGCACCATCGGCCTGCTCGCCATCGGCGTCGTGGTCGCGCTGCCGACGCTGAAGATGGACGCGGTCACCGACTTCGCCTCGCGCGGCGACGGCCCGGTCTTCGCGGGCTCGCTGTTCCCCTTCGTCTTCATCACCATCGCGTGCGGCGCCCTGTCCGGATTCCACGCGCTGATCTCGTCGGGCACGACGCCGAAGATGATCCAGAAGGAGACGCAGGTCCGGATGATCGGCTACGGCTCCATGCTGATGGAGTCGGCAGTGGCGATCATGGCGCTCGTCGCCGCCTCGATCATCGACCCCGGGCTCTACTTCGCGATGAACGCGCCCGCCGGAGTCATCGGCGACAGCGTGCAGTCCGCGTCCCAGGCCGTGGCGGGCTTCGGGTACTCGATCTCGCCGGCCGACCTCGCGCAGGCCGCGCACCAGGTCGAGGAGGCGAGCCTGCTGTCCCGTACGGGCGGCGCCCCGACGCTCGCGGTCGGCGTCTCGGAGATCTTCTCGAAGGTGACCGGCGGCGGACTGCGTGCCTTCTGGTACCACTTCGCGATCATGTTCGAGGCGCTGTTCATCCTGACCGCGCTCGACGCGGGCACGCGCGTGGGCCGCTTCATGCTCCAGGACATGCTCGGCAACGTCTACAAGCCGTTCAAGAACATCAGCTGGAAGCCGGGGCTCCTGCTCACCAGCGCCGTCGTCGTCGGCCTGTGGGGCTACTTCCTGTGGGTCGGCGTGCACGAGCCGCTCGGCGGGATCAACCAGCTCTTCCCGATCTTCGGCATCTCCAACCAGCTGCTCGCGGCCGTCGCCCTCGCCGTCTGCACGACGCTGCTCGTGAAGTCGGGGCGGCTCAAGTGGGCCTGGATCACCGGGATCCCGCTGGTCTGGGACACCGTCGTGACGCTGACCGCCAGCTGGCAGAAGGTGTTCTCGTCCGACCCGCGCGTCGGCTTCTTCCAGCAGCGCTCGAACTACCAGGACGCCATCGACGCCGGGAAGGTCCTGCCGCCCGCGAAGACCATGGACGACATGCACACCGTGGTCACCAACTCCACGGTGGACGGCGTCCTTTCGGCCGCGCTCGCCCTCCTCGTCATCGTGGTGGTCCTCGACGCGCTGCGGGTATGCGTGAAGCACGTACGGAACCCGGAATCGTCGAAGCTGAGCGAGGCGCCGTACGTCGAGTCCACGCTGGTGGCACCGGCCGGGCTCGTCCCCACACAGGAGGAGAAGGCGGAGGCGCGCGATGCCGGCGTCGGCAGTGCTACGGGTGGCTAGGTATGTGCGGTGGTTCGTCCGGGAGTTGACGGACGAGAGCGCCTACGAGCGGTACGTGACGCACCTCGGGGAGACACACCCGGGCGCGTCCGTACCGTCCCGGCGCGACTTCGAGCGCATGCGGACGGACCGCCAGGAATCGGATCCGCGACAGGGGTTCCGCTGCTGCTGAGCGGCCCCCCGGACACGTCCGTTATCCGGACGGGGGTTCCATAGATCAAGACTCTCGCTTAGATTTCCCGCACGTTAAACATGAGATAAGTGGGATCTCTGATGAGTGAGGGGACGGAGCCGCGTCATGTCCGATGCGCCTGAAGTGAAACAACCGGTGGTCACGCCGGTCCGCGTGATCATTGCACTCTGTCTGGTCGCACCGTTCGTCGCGATGCTCTGGGTCAGCTCCTACGCCAAGGTCGAACCGACGCTCATCGGCGTCCCGTTCTTCTACTGGTACCAGATGCTCTGGGTGCTCATCTCCACCGCGCTCACGATGATCGCGTACAAGCTGTGGCAGCGCGATCAGCGCGCCCGTAAGTCTGCTCAGTCGGCTGGAGGCCAGGCGTGAACGGCGGGGTCAACGGTGTCGCGCTCACCGTCTTCATCATCTTCTTCGTGGCCGTGACGGTCATGGGCTTCCTCGCGGCGCGCTGGCGGAAGGCCGAGAATGACGCCTCGCTGGACGAATGGGGCCTGGGCGGCCGCTCGTTCGGCACCTGGATCACCTGGTTCCTGCTCGGCGGCGACCTCTACACCGCGTACACCTTCGTGGCCGTCCCCGCGGCGATCTACGCGGCCGGCGCCTCCGGCTTCTTCGCGGTGCCGTACACGATCCTCGTGTACCCGCTGATCTTCACGTTCCTGCCCCGCCTGTGGTCGGTCTCGCACAAGCACGGGTACGTGACGACCTCGGACTTCGTGCGCGGCCGCTTCGGCTCCAAGGGCCTCTCGCTCGCGATCGCGATCACCGGCATCCTCGCCACGATGCCCTACATCGCGCTCCAACTGGTCGGCATCCAGGCCGTGTTGGACGTGATGGGCGTCGGCGGCGGCGACGACACCAACTGGTTCGTCAAGGACCTGCCGCTGCTGATCGCCTTCGCCGTGCTGGCCGCGTACACGTACTCCTCGGGCCTGCGGGCCCCGGCGCTGATCGCGTTCGTCAAGGACGGCCTGATCTACCTCGTGATCGCGGTCGCCATCATCTACATCCCGATCAAGCTGGGCGGCTTCGAGCACATCTTCGCCGCGGCGAGCGACAAGTTCGACGCGGCCAACAAGGCGGCGGGCAAACCGGTCGCCGGGCTCGCTCCGGGCTCATCGGGTACGTGGACGTACGCGACGCTCGCCATCGGCTCCGCCCTGGCGCTGTTCATGTACCCGCACTCGATCACGGCGACGCTCTCCTCCAAGAGCCGCAACGTGATCCGCCGCAACACCACGATCCTGCCGCTGTACTCGCTGATGCTGGGCCTGCTCGCGCTGCTCGGGTTCATGGCGATCGCGGCCGGGATCAAGGTGCAGAACGGGCAGTTGGCGATTCCGCAGCTGTTCGAGGACATGTTCCCCGACTGGTTCACGGGCGTCGCGTTCGCCGCCATCGGCATCGGCGCGCTGGTCCCGGCGGCCATCATGTCCATCGCCGCCGCGAACCTGTTCACGCGCAACATCTACAAGGACTTCATCAAGCCGGACGCGACGCCCGCGCAGGAGACCAAGGTCTCCAAGCTGGTGTCGCTGCTCGTGAAGGTGGGCGCGCTGGCCTTCGTCCTCACCATGGACAAGACCGTCGCCATCAACTTCCAGCTGCTCGGCGGCATCTGGATCCTGCAGACCTTCCCGGCCCTCGTCGGCGGCCTGTTCACGCGCTGGTTCCACCGCTGGGCGCTGCTCGCCGGCTGGGCGGTCGGCATGGTGTACGGCACGCTCGCCGCGTGGGGCGTCGCGTCGCCGACGCAGAAGCACTTCGGCGGCTCGTCGGCGGAGATCCCCGGCATCGGTGAGATCGGCTACATCGGCTTCACGGCGTTCGTCCTCAACGTCGTCGTCACCGTCGTCCTGACCTTCGTCCTGAAGGCGGTCAAGGCCCCGGACGGCGTCGACGAGACGACCCGCGAGGACTACACGGCCGACGCGGGCGACAAGGGCGTCCAGGTCGACCTGCCGATCACGGCGGGCGCCGGCCACTAGTCGAGCCGTACACGCGCGTGTCGGGCCCCTCCCCCGCGGAGGGGCCCGACGCATTTTCCGGAAAGCGTTGCGACCAGGGCCGGGGGTCGCGTAACCATGGCGTCGTGATCAGAACAGTGCGCCCCGATGAGTACGCCGCGCTCGGCGAGTTGAGCGCCCGCGCCTATCTCGGCAGCGGCCTCCTCGCGTTCGGCGAGGACGACTGGTACGCCGCCGAACTGCGCGACGTCGAGAAACGCGCGCGGCAGGCCGAGGTGCTCGTCGCCGAGGACCCGGAAGGCCGGGTCCTCGGCGGCGTCACCTACGTCTCCTCGCACGACCACCCGTACGCGGAGCTGGCGCGCCCCTCGGAGGCCGAGTTCCGGATGCTGGCCGTCGCCGTCGAGGCACGCGGGCAGGGCGTCGGCGAGGCGCTCGTGCGGGCCGTGATCGACCGGGCCCGCGCGGCCGGCAAGACCGCGGTCGTGCTCTGCACCCAGCCGCTCGCGACCGCCTCGCACCGCCTCTACGAACGCCTCGGCTTCACCCGGATCCCGGACCGCGACTGGGCCCCGATCCCGGAAGTGACGCTGCGCGCGTACGAGTTGAAGCTGGCGGCCGACTGAGGGATTGGGCGCGGGAAAGGAACACCGACACAACATATGGGGCTGCCACGAGGACCCGACACAACATGTATGCTCGCTCTCGCTGTCACCACAGGGGAATCCGGTGCGAATCCGGAACTGTCCCGCAACGGTGTGCGTAGGCGTACAAAAGCGCTCACGCGAGTCCGATGACCTGTCGACGGCACGCCCGAGCCGACCGGCCCGGGCGTCGACGACGTCCGGGCCTCGCGGAAAGGGCCGGTGGACGAGGGCCCGCGTTTGCGCGCCCGCGCTGCCACCTCCTCCCCGCAGGCCTCGAGCCGAGCGAGGGAGAGCCTCAACGTGACCATCGCGCCCGCCGAACCGGTCTCAGCCACCCCCCAGGACGGCCCGGGTGCAGCCCTGCTGCGCACCCTGACCGAGCTGACCGCCGATCTCCCCGACGCCGACCCCGGCCGGATCGCGGCGGCCGCGCTGCGTGGCCGTTCGGCGCGGGCCGATGAGGCCGAGCTGCGCGATCTCGCCACCGAGGCCGCGGCCGGGCTGATCTCCGAGGACCCCACCTACTCCCGGCTCGCCGCCCGCCTCCTCACCCGCTCCATCACCGCCGAGGCCGCCTCGCAGGGCGTCACGTCCTTCACCGAATCGGTCGCCGTCGGCCACCGCGAGGGCCTGATCGCGGACCGCACGGCCGAGTTCGTACGCGTCCACGCGGCGCGCCTCGACGCGCTCATCGACACCGCCGGCGACGACCGCTTCGGCTACTTCGGCCTGCGCACCCTGCACAGCCGCTACCTGCTGCGCCACCCGATCACCCGGCAGGTCATCGAGACCCCGCAGCACTTCATGCTGCGCGTGGCGGCCGGCCTCGCGGAGGACGACAGCGTCCGCGCCCTGGACGAAGTCGCCTCCCTCTACGGCCTGATGAGCCGCCTCGACTACCTGCCCTCCTCCCCCACCCTCTTCAACTCCGGCACCCGCCACCCCCAGATGTCGAGCTGCTACCTCCTCGACTCCCCGCTCGACGAGCTCGACTCGATCTACGACCGGTACCACCAGGTCGCCCGCCTCTCGAAGCACGCGGGCGGCATCGGCCTCTCGTACTCCCGTGTACGCAGCCGCGGTTCACTGATCCGCGGCACGAACGGGCACTCCAACGGCATCGTCCCGTTCCTGAAGACGCTGGACGCCTCGGTCGCCGCCGTGAACCAGGGCGGTCGCCGCAAGGGCGCCGCGGCGGTCTACCTGGAGACCTGGCACGCCGACATCGAGGAGTTCCTGGAGCTGCGAGACAACACCGGCGAGGACGCGCGCCGCACCCACAACCTGAACCTCGCGCACTGGATCCCCGACGAGTTCATGCGCCGGGTGAACGCCGACGAGCCGTGGTCCCTCTTCTCCCCCGCCGACGTACCCGAGCTGGTCGACCTGTGGGGCGAGGAGTTCGACGCCGCGTACCGCAAGGCCGAGGCCGACGGGAAGGCCCAGCGGACCATCCCCGCCCGCGATCTGTACGGCCGCATGATGCGCACCCTCGCGCAGACCGGCAACGGCTGGCTGACCTTCAAGGACGCCGCCAACCGCACCGCCAACCAGACCGCCGAGCCCGGCCACACCGTCCACTCCTCCAACCTGTGCACGGAGATCCTGGAGGTGACGGACGACGGGGAGACGGCCGTCTGCAACCTGGGTTCCGTGAACCTGGGCGCCTTCGTGTCCGGTGGTGACATCGACTGGGAGCGCCTCGACGAGACGGTCCGTACGGCCGTCACCTTCCTCGACCGCGTCGTCGACATCAACTTCTACCCGACCGACCAGGCCGGCCGCTCCAACGCCAAGTGGCGCCCGGTGGGCCTCGGCGCGATGGGCCTCCAGGACGTCTTCTTCAAGCTGCGCCTGCCGTTCGACTCGGCGGAGGCCCGCGCCCTGTCCACCCGCATCGCGGAGCGCATCATGCTCGCGGCCTACGAGGCGTCGGCCGACCTCGCCGAGCGGAACGGCCCCCTTCCCGCCTGGGAGAAGACCCGTACGGCACGCGGCGTCCTGCACCCCGACCACTACGACGCGACGCTCACCTGGCCGGAGCGGTGGGCCGCCCTGCGGGAACGCATCGCCGACGTCGGCATGCGCAACTCGCTCCTCCTGGCCATCGCGCCCACCGCCACGATCGCCTCCATCGCCGGCGTCTACGAGTGCATCGAGCCGCAGGTCTCCAACCTCTTCAAGCGGGAGACGCTGTCCGGCGAGTTCCTCCAGGTCAACGCCTACCTCGTCGAAGAGCTGAAGAAGCTGGGCGTGTGGGACGCGCAGACCCGCGAGGCGCTGCGCGAATCGAGCGGCTCCGTCCAGGACTTCACGTGGGTCCCGGACGACGTCCGGGCCCTCTACCGCACGGCGTGGGAGCTCCCGCAGCGCGGCCTGATCGACATGGCGGCGGCCCGCACCCCGTTCCTCGACCAGGCCCAGTCCCTGAACCTCTTCATGGAGACGCCCACCATCGGCAAGCTCTCCTCGATGTACGCGTACGCCTGGAAGTCGGGCCTGAAGACGACGTACTACCTGCGCTCGCGCCCCGCGACGCGCATCGCACGGGCGGCGGGCAACAGCACTGTCCCCGCGCAGACGGCCACGCCCGACCCGGAAGCCGTCGCCTGCTCCCTTGAAAACCCCGAGTCCTGCGAGGCCTGCCAGTAATGACCACTTCTTCCTCGGACAAGAACCTCCTCGACCCGGGCTTCGAACTCACCCTGCGCCCCATGCGCTACCCGGACTTCTACGAGCGCTACCGCGACGCCATCAAGAACACCTGGACCGTGGAGGAGGTCGACCTCCACTCGGACGTCGCCGACCTCGCGAAGCTGTCGCCGGGCGAGCAGCACATGATCGGCCGCCTGGTCGCGTTCTTCGCGACGGGCGACTCGATCGTCGCGAACAACCTGGTCCTCACCCTGTACAAGCACATCAACTCCCCCGAGGCGCGGCTGTACTTGAGCCGCCAGCTCTTCGAGGAGGCCGTGCACGTCCAGTTCTACTTGACGCTGCTCGACACCTACCTCCCGGACCCGGAGGACCGGACGGCGGCGTTCGCGGCGGTGGAGAACATTCCGTCGATCCGCGAGAAGGCCGAGTTCTGCTTCAAATGGATGGACTCGGTCGAGCAGCTGGACCGCCTGGAGTCCAAGGCGGACCGACGCCGCTTCCTCCTCAACCTGATCTGCTTCGCGGCGTGCATCGAGGGCCTGTTCTTCTACGGGGCGTTCGCCTACGTGTACTGGTTCCGCTCGCGCGGCCTGCTGCATGGCCTCGCCACCGGCACCAACTGGGTTTTCCGCGACGAGACGATGCACATGAGCTTCGCGTTCGACGTCGTGGACACGGTCCGCAAGGAGGAGCCGGATCTCTTCGACGACGAATTGCAGCAGCAGGTCACTGACATGCTCAAGGAAGCCGTCGAGGCCGAGCTGCAGTTCGGGCGGGACCTGTGCGGCGAGGGCCTGCCGGGCATGAACACCGACTCGATGCGCCAGTACCTGGAGTGCGTCGCCGACCAGCGCCTCCAGCGCCTCGGCTTCGCGCCGCTCTACGGCTCGGAGAACCCCTTCTCCTTCATGGAGCTCCAGGGCGTCCAGGAACTGACCAACTTCTTCGAGCGGCGCCCTTCGGCCTACCAGGTCGCGGTCGAGGGCTCGGTCGGGTTCGACGAGGACTTCTGACCGCAAGCAGGCCGAAGGCCCGGCGGACGGCACATATGGGGATGCGCCACCCGCCGGCCCTTCGCCACAATTTCGAGGCATGACGGCACCCCAGGTCGCAGACGAAGTCATCGCCTACTACTCCACCCGCTACGACGAGCACGCCCGGCTGGCCTCGTCCGCCGCCGGCATGCTCGAGCTCGTCCGAACGCAGGAGCTGTTGAGACGGCACCTGCCCGCCGCGCCCGCGAGCGTGCTCGACGTCGGCGGCGGACCCGGCGCGCACGCGCGCTGGCTGGTCGAGGACGGGTACCGCGTCCATCTCGTCGACCCGGTGGAGCGGCACGTGCGGGAGGCGGCGGACGCCGGGTGCACGGTCGAGGTCGGTGACGCCCGGGAGTTGGGCGCCGCCGACTCCTCGTACGACATCGTGCTGCTGCTCGGACCGCTGTACCACCTGCCCGAACTGGCGGACCGACAGCGGGCGTTGAGGGAGGCGTTGCGAGTGGTGCGGCCCGGCGGGGTGGTCGCCGGGATCCAGCGCTACGCGGCGCTCTTCGACCACGTGTCGCACGGACGGCTGCATCTTGACGGGCGGGAGGAACGGTCGGGGCGGGTTCTGGCGACCGGGGTGAACGAGGGGCGGGAGTTCACCTTCGCCTATTTCCACCGGGCCGAGGATCTGGCGGCGGAGGTGCGGGGTGCCGGGTTCGAAGGCGTCCGGCTGTACGGGGTGGAGGGGCCCGGCGACGCGCTCTTGAAGGCCGTCGAGACCGCGACCGGGCACCAACTCCCCATGGAATCCGGGCTGTTCAGGTCGGCGCTCGCTGCGGCCCGGATGGCCGACGCGCACCCGGAGCTGCTCGTGGCCGGCTCGCATCTGCTGGCCTTCGGGCGGCGGCCCGCTCAGGCCACCCTCTCGTAGCGGACGTGTCGGCTGTCGGTGCTCCGCGCCGCGGCGGCGGCCCGGAGCTGGCGGTCGATGCGGCGGTCGTGCGCCATGCCGTACAGGGAAGGGGCGGCCAGGAGGAGGAAGACGAAGAGGACGGCGAGGTAGTTCATCGCTGTGTTCATGTCCTCCACTCTCCGCCCGCCCGCCGCCACGCGGCAGTGGCAGGACCGCCAGCAACCCTCGAATTACTGCCACGGCTGCGGCATACTGCCGAGCATGCTGAAAAACGTGGCCGCAGTGCTGCTCGACGGCGTGCACCCCTTCGAACTCGGCGTCGTCTGCGAGGTGTTCGGCCTCGACCGGAGCGAGGACGGACTGCCTGTGTACGACTTCGCGGTGGCCTCCGCCGCGGGTCCGACGCTCGGCACGCACGTGCCGGGCATGACCGTCTCCACGCCCTTCGGGCTCGAACGCCTGGAGGAGGCCGACCTCATCACGGTCCCGGCCGCGGTGGAGCCGCCCGGCGGGTTCCCGCCCGCCCTGCTCGACGCGTTGCGGCGCGCCGTCGACCGGGGCGCGCGCGTCCTCAGCGTGTGCTCGGGCGTGTTCGTACTCGGCGCGGCGGGCCTGCTCGACGGGCGCCGCTGCGCGGTGCACTGGCGCTACGAGCGCGAGCTCGCCACCCGGTTCCCGCGCACCCGCGTCGACACCGACGTGCTGTACGTCGACGAGGGCCCGGTGATCACCTCCGCCGGGACGGCCGCGGGCATCGACGCCTGCCTGCACATCGTGCGGACCGAGCACGGCGCCGAGGTCGCCAACGCGATCGCCCGTCGCATGGTCGTTCCGCCGCACCGGGACGGCGGGCAGGCCCAGTTCGTGGAGCGCCCGCTGCCGGCGACGCGCTGCGACACGGTGGGCGAGGTGCTGTCGTGGATGGAGCGGCACCTGGACGAGACGGTCACCGTGGAGGAGCTCGCCGCGCGGGCCCACATGTCCCCGCGCTCCTTCGCTCGGCGCTTCCAGCAGGAGACGGGGACGACGCCGTACCGTTGGTTGCTTCGCCAACGGGTGTTGTTCGCCCAGGAGTTGCTGGAACGCACGGACGAGACGGTGGACGCGATCGCCGCGCGCGCCGGGTTCGGCAACGCGGCGGCGATGCGCCATCAGTTCATGAAGGCGCTGGGCACGACGCCCAACGCCTTCAGAAGGACGTTCCGCGTACGGCTCGCGTCCTAGCGTCCGGACCGGTCACCGGACGCTCAACTGCGGGCCCGCACGCGCAGGTTGCCGTTCTTGGGGCCGATGGTGATCCCCAGTTTCGCCGCCGCGTCCGTCTCGGGAACCTTCTCGAAGCGCCACCGGGACGCCAACGTGCCCAGGATCAGGGACAGTTCGACCATGCTGAAGTGATCGCCCGGGCACTTGCGGTTGCCGGTGCCGAACGGCTGGTGCGCCACGTTCGCGGCGTCCGTGACACGCTCGGGCAGCCAGCGGTCGGGGTCGAAGACGTCGACGTCTTCGAACGAGCGCGGGTCGTGCTGCATCGCGTACGGACTGTAGATGATGTCCGTCCCGGCCGGAATGCGATACTCACCGAGCACCGTATCGACCGCCGATATGCGCGTGAATATCCACACGCTGGGGCGAATACGCATCGACTCGGTAACGAGATTCCGCATATATGCGAGATTCCCGAGGTCACCGAAAGCCACCGGCCTGACGCCACCGGTAGCCGATTCAACCTCCTCGTACAACCGGCTTTCGTGGTCGGGGTGTTCGGCGAGGAGTCCGAGCGTCCATGCCAGCGTCTTGGAGACATTCTCGCCTCCGGCCAACAGGAGGGCGAGAACCTGATCGTGGATCTCTTGATCGGTGACCGCTTCCCCGTCATCGTCGTGCGCGTCGAGCAATGCCGCGAGAAGGTCCCCCGTGTCGATTCCTTCGGCCGCCTGGGCCCTTCGCTCGACGATGATCTCGTCGACCATGCGGTGCAATTCGGCCATCGCGCGCTCGAAGCGCCGATTCGCCGGCAGGGGCAGCCGGTACAGCGGACCGAAGGAAAGGATCATCCGCCGGTACATGCCGGCGAAGACCGTGCCCAGTGTCTCGCCGAGGCGGTCCGAGCGGTCGTCCTCCGCGTCGATGTGCAGCATGGCGCGGGCCGTGATCCGGGCCGCCAGGCGGAACATCTCGGCGTTGATGTCGACGGTCTGCCCGTCCTGCCAGCGGTCGGCCGCGGCCTGCGCCTCCTCCGCCATCAACGTGGCGTAGTCGGCCATCCGCTCGGCCCGGAACGCGGGCTGGATGGCGCGGCGCTGGCGCCGGTGCTTCTGCCCGTTGCTGCTCGCCACGCCCTCGCCGAGGAGCACCTCGAGGGTGTCCCACATCGCGCCGCCGACGAGGAAGTCCGGGCTCTTGAGGAGCTTCTCGACCAGTACGGGGTCGCAGACCGCGAAGACCGTCTTGGGGCCGAGCCGCAGCCGGACCACGTCCCCGCCGTCGCGCAGCCGGGTCAGGAAGGCCAGCGGGTCGCGGAGCATCTGCGGGACGTGGCCGAGCAGCGGCGCGCCGCCGGGTGCGAGCGGCGGCAGCGACGCTCCCGCCTGGCCGGGCGCCGGGGGCGGCAGCGTGGATTCCACAGTCATGCGCACTCACCTGCCTGTTCGGGGATCCGGTCGGGGATCCGGTGGGGAGCCTGCCTCGGGACGCGACCCGTGCCGGGCGCGGGGGCGCCGCCGACGGGCTCGTCGCTGACGTACGGCGGGTTGCTGCGGTCCTCCCAGTCGTCGACCTGATATCGGCCGGATTCGTGGTGGAACCAGTAGACGGAACTGAACCAGTTCCGCATGTTCTCCAGACACGACCTCATGGCCGCGGAGAGTTCTTTCCCTTTTTCTCCGAGCGTCTCGACGCCGTCCGCGATATTCCCGACCTCGATTTCCGCCTCCAGGAAATCGTCGACACACCCGAGGACGCGGCGACGTACTTCCGCCGAGGCTTCGGCGACGGAAAGTCCCTCATGCTCGATGAGACTTATGCCGAGGTTGTGGAATTCGTTCCCCGCGAGTTCCTTGGGGAGTGAACACAGGTCGTTGTACCAGGCGGAGAAGTCCTGGACGGCAAGTGCCGCACGCATGAACGCCGGCGTTCTGCGCACCCATGCCGGGAGTTCGTACTGCGCCGTCGCCTCGAGCAGATCTATCCAGATCCAGTGCGCGAAGGTCTGCCGACGCAACTCTATGTACGCGTCGACATCGGGGACGGTCCCCGTCGTGCGGTTCCTGAACTCCTGGTCGTATGCGTCGATCACCGGGTGGAAATGGCGGGCGAACCGCACGTTCCAGGTGTGGCTCAGCGAGCCGTAGAACCGCTGGAGGCAGTCGGCGAACCCCGCGACCAGCGGATCCCTGTGGTCCAGGTGGAGCTCGGGCGCCTCGGTCGCCGCGTGCAACTGGGCGACGAGCCGCCGCCAGGCGTCCGCGCGGCCGTGGATCACGTCACGGTCGTGCCGGTCGTCCCAGGCGAAGAACCACGCGCTGTAGTCGCTGATCGTCGCGAGCAGTTCGTCGGGTGCGCCGATGTAGTAGCCGGCGACGAGGTCCGAATAGCACAGGCCGTCGGCATACTTGGCCACCTTGTCGGGTGGCATGAGCTCCATTTCCAGGAGCCAGGACCTGGTCCTTCCTTGGAGCTTCGGCCAATACGGGTGCAGCCGACGAGGAAACCGACCCTCGACGACCGGAAGCGCCACAGCCGCCGGTACCGGCGTATGTGAGAAAGCAGGCACGTAGTAACCCCTCTCTGTGGCCTGCAGCGCGCGCCTCCCGCTGTGCCGGTCGCGCGCCGTTGTGTTACCCCGCGCTTTCTATTCAGCACCATAACTGACCGCCTTGGGAACGGATTTGCTCCCCTCACTACCCCCCACTTCCTGATTCTTCACGTGCCATGACCGGATTCGGGCGGTACGCGGCCGGGTCCCCTGCCCCTTCCTGAGCATGCGAACGGCGCCCGGACGGAAGTCACTTCCGCACCGGACGCCGCGTGACGCCTCAGTTCCCCCACGGGGAACGGCAGTTGCTCAGTCGTTGGGGACCACCGGGTAACGCGGCGTCCCCTCCTCCATCTGCTTCAGCGCGCCCTTGCGCTCCCGCTTCGACAGCCGGTCGATGTACAGGTAGCCGTACAGGTGGTCGGTCTCGTGCTGCAGGCAGCGCGCGAAGTAGCCGGTGCCGCGCACCGTGATCGGGTTGCCCTTCTCGTCCCGGCCCTCGACCACCGCGTAGTCGGGGCGGGCGAGTTCGGCGTACGCCGTCGGCACGGACAGGCAGCCCTCGTTGGAGTCGTCGAGGCGGCGCTGCTCGGCGGGCAGCTCGCGCAGGACCGGGTTGCAGACGACGCCGGTGTGCCGCACGCCGTCGTCGTCCGGGCAGTCGTACACGAAGACCTTCAGGTCGACGCCGATCTGGTTGGCGGCGAGGCCCACGCCCTCGGCGGTGTGCTGGCTCGCGAACATGTCGTCGACGAGCTTCGCCAGCTCGTCGTCGAACTCGGTGACGTCCTTGCACTCCTTGTGCAGCACCGGGTTCCCGACGACGGTGATCGGCCGCGACGTGCCGCGCTCCCGGTACGCCGCCTCCCGCGCCTCGCAGTCCTCGGTGTCGATGACGAAACCCTCGTCGTCCACGGGGAGGACCCCATCGGTGTGCTGCTGATCGGTGTCCTGCTGAGCCATGACGGGCGCGAGCCTTCCTGGGAAACGGGGTGAGAATGCTGGTTAACAGGGTACGGGGGCTCCGCGGCGCGGCTCAGCACACCTCTTCGAGGTCCCGCCAGTCCCGGGAGTCCGGCGAATCCGCGACCCACCCGTCGAGCAGCCCGCGCACCAGGGAGGCCGGCGCGGCCACCCCGCACTCCCGCTCCGGCACCCACAGCTGCCCGTCGGTCCGGTGCCCGAGGGGGCCGGGGTGCCCCGGCTCGCTGTGGTCGTGCGGATCGAGATGCGTGCCGTCCCCCTCGTCGGACGGCATCCGCGACTCGGAGCACGTCCGGCACAGCAGCCGTACGGAGGACGACCAGTCCTCGGCGGCGAAGCCCGCGTCGGCGGCCAGCCGCTCCAGCGCGTCCCGGTCGTCCTCGGTGGCGGCCTCGAGCAGCACCACCCAGGTGGGTACCGGGGAGGGCGCCCACAGCTCGATCTCGTCGAAGACCGGGTACGAGTGCCCGGACGCCGTGGTCCGCTCACCGTGCGGGACGCCGTCGTGCAGCACGACCTCACCCCAGCGCCGCCCGGACGACGGCAGCGGGATCGAGAGCAGCTCGATGCGCGCGGGGTCGAGCCTGCGCCCCCACACGACCTCCGCCTCGCCCTCCGGCGAGAGCCGTACGGCGGCGCTCCCGAGGTCCATCCCGGTCGGCTCACCGGCGGCGGCGACGCCGCCCGGCACCTTCAGCCCGTACGCCTGCCAGGCCCTGCGCGCGAGCGGCCAGTCCTGGAGCGCGGTGGCGGCGATGCCCACGTTCCACCAGTCCGGTGCCCCGCCCTCCTTCTCGAGCAGGGCGACGGCCCGCAGGCCCGTGGTGCGGGCCTGCTCCCAGTCGTGCCGGAACTTGTGCAGCAGCGCGAGGTTGAACCAGGACTCCGACAGCCAGGGCTCCAGGTCGGCGGCCCGCGTGAGCAGCGCTCCCGCGTCCTCGTACCGGCCGTCGCCGATCAGCGTGAACGCGCGATCCGTGGCCTGCCGCCAGGAGGCGGAGGGCCGGTGCCGTCCCTTGCCGAAGATCCTCACGATTCCCGCCTGCCGATACTCGAGGCTGTGCCCCCGGACTTCGAGTTCTCTGCGTTTTCTGCCTTGCTTCGCATCCAACCACGTACGGTCGGACGACCGCTCATTACCCATGGGTTACCCAACCGACCCTAGGCTCAGACCGGCCGTGGAAACCACCCTGGCCAGCGCCTCCACGACCTCTGGCTGGTAGTCGCGGCCCGTGGCCAGGCGCAGGCTCTCCAGCGCCCTGAGCGGCCCCTGTGGTCCCTGTTCCCTCACCATCTCGTCGTACGCGTTCGCTGTCCGCACAATCCGGGCGGTGAGCGGCTGCTCGCGGTACGGATCGGCCTGCCGCTCGACCACCACGGCCACCTGGGTGTCCACCCCGGTCTGGCGGACGACGGCGCCGCCGAGCAGGGCTATCCGCCGCTGCTGGGCGGGCGGCAGCGCGGCGGTGGCGCCCTCGGCCACCGGGTCGACGAGCGAGAGCTGCCCGATGTCGTGCATCAGCGCCGCGTACTCCAGCACCGACAGGTCGGGCTGGGACAGGCCCAGGTCGCGGCCGACGGCCCGGCTGAGCGCGGCCACCCGGCGGGCGTGCCCGTGCGGGGTGTAGCCGGCGATCTCGGTGGCGCGGGCCAGTGAGGTGATGGTCTGCCGGTACGTGGCCTTGACCACGGAGTACCGCCGGAACGCCAACTGGGTGAGCAGCAGCGGCAGGCTGATCAGGGGCAGCGCCCACAGCCCGGCGACGGCGACGGCGAGCGCCATGACGGCCCCCGTCGCGCACACGGCCGAGCCGATGCCGAGCATCGCCCGCAGCTCGTCGCGCAGCAGCGGGCCGAACGGCCAGCGCGTCCTGGCGTGCGCCATGGCGGCGGCGAGCACGGCGTCGCACAGCGCGGTCAGCACCAGCAGCCCGATGAGGAGCAGCGCGTAGTACGCCCCGTCGCCGAACCACTCCGCCAACACGCCTTGGTTGTAGAGCGGTTGGAAGCAGATGGCGGCGAACCCGACGGTGAGCACGCGCCGCGCCACGTGGTCGAGCGAGGCGCCCCTGCCGCGCGCCACGTGCGGTACGCAGCCGACGAGTGTGCCGGCGACGACGATCGCGACGACCTGTAGCGCGCCGTGGTGCGTGGGCCGCCCCGCGACCTCCCCGAGCAGCGCGTACGCGAGCGCCCCCGCGGACCCGAGCGGCGCGGCCTCCCGGTCCTCGGCTCCGCCCCATCGCGTGAGCTCCCCCACGGCGACGAGCACCCCGAAGGCGAGGGCGTTCCCCCGCTCGACGACGCCGTGCCAGACGGTGTCCCCGAGGGCCACGGCGGCGACCACCACGGCGATCCCGAACACCACCACGAGCACTCCGGGCACCCGCCCCGCCCTGGGCAGGTCGCTTCCTTCGGCGCCGTGCTCCGGCTCGGCCGCCGTCACAGGGACGCCGCCGGCGGAGCGGCGACGCTTTCCGGACGGGGCGGGGGCACCACCGCCTCGTCCGCCGTCACCACGGGATGCCACCCGTCCCGCACCAGCACCCGCACCAGCGCCTCCACCATCACCGGATCGAACTGCGAGCCGGCACATCGCTCCAGCTCCGCCAACGCCACCGGAACGGGCCGCGCCCGCGAGTACGTGCGTGTGGAGGTCATCGCGTCGAACGCGTCCGCGACCGCCACCACCCGCGCGAACTCCGGAATCTGCGCTCCCGCGAGCCCGTACGGATAGCCGCTCCCGTCGAGCCGCTCGTGGTGGTGCAGGATCGCGGCCCGCGCCTCACCGAGGAACGCGATCCCGCGCACCATCTCGTGCCCGTACTCGGGGTGCAGCTGAATGACCTCGCGCTCCTCGGGTGTCAGTGGTCCGTCCTTCCGCAACAGCCGTGTGGGCACGCCGAGTTTCCCCACGTCGTGCAGGATCCCGGCGAACCGCAGCGCCTCCACCCGCTCGCCCGCCATCCCGAGCTCGCGCGCGATCATCATCGACGCCTGACCGACCCGCTCGCTGTGCCCGCGTGTGTACCCGTCCTTGATGTCGACGGCCTGCACGAGCGCCCGGATCGTGGCCTGGTGGGCCGACCACTCCCGCTGGTACTGGGCGAACACCCAGCAGGAGATGTACATCGGCAGGAGCACGAGCAGCGCGGCGAGCGGACCGTACGAACTCGTCCACATCGTCGCCATCACCAGACCGGCGAGCCCGTGCGCGGCCACCGGCGCGAGCATCCGCAGGAAGAGCCCACGCCAGGCGCTGCGCACCGGGACCCGCTCGGCGGCGGCGAGCACGCCCCCGTCGAGCACGGTGAGCGCGGCGCAGAACGCGAGGACCGCGGCGCCACCGGGCACGAGCGCGTAGGGGAACCGGGGCCCGGAGAGCGCGGAGACCGCGTCGGGCCCGCCGAGCGCCCCGAAGACCTGGGCCGCGGCCCAGGAGGCGAGGGCGAGTTGGGCCGCGCGCCACACCTTGCGCAGCCACGCGGGTCGCCGCTCGACGGAGGCGAGCAGGGCGCCGGGCAGCGCGACGAGCGCGGCGGCGGCCGGTGGCAGCAGAAACGCCCCGGCGAGCAGTACGGGAAAGAAGGTACCCATCCCCTTGGGCGCGCGCCGCCCGATGAGCCGGCAGCGGCCGAGCTGCTCACATCCCGCGTAGAGGAGCGCGAGCAGGGCGACGCCGGGCCACGACGTGGCGGCGGAGAACGCGGGCGCGGCGCAGAAAGCGGCGAGAGCTGCGGTCAGGAGCACATACGCACGGGCCACGGGCGGAACCGACCGCATGCCTCAACTCCCTCCCCAAGGCGTCCAGTTCAGGGAGGATAGGACGCGTGGGAAGGCGCTCGCGCGGCATCGCGGGGATTGCCGGGGCCGTGGGCCCCGGATTCGCACGATCGGGTGAACAAGGCGCCGAAGCGGCTCAGGCGAGCGGGTTACCCATGCCCTCTTCGGGCGTGGCCTGGCCCGAGCGGATCACTTCGATCCGCCCCATGACCTTGGCCCGGAGGTCGGTGGGTACGTCGTCATGACCGCAGCACCGCTTCACCAGCTTCTTCACGGCCTGCTCCAGGCCGTACTTCTCCAGGCACGGGGAGCACTCCTCGAAGTGCACCTCGAACTTGGTGCAGTCGCTGTCCGGCATCTCGTGATCGAGGAACTCGTAGAGATGGTCCAGGACTTCACTGCAGTCCGTCTCGTGCGGCTCTCCGCAGCTCATGAGCCCGAGCCTTTCGCTTCGTTCGCCTGACCGGCACCGGCCGGGACGAGCCCGCGGTCACGGGCGTAGTCCTCGAGCATGCCGCGCAACTGGCGACGGCCACGGTGCAGCCGGGACATCACCGTACCGATAGGTGTTCCCATGATGTCCGCGATCTCCTTGTACGCAAAGCCCTCTACGTCGGCGAGATAGACCGCGATGCGGAATTCCTCGGGGATCGCCTGCAGGGCCCGCTTCACGTCCGAGTCGGGCAGGTGGTCGAGCGCCTGCGACTCGGCGGAGCGCAGACCGGTCGACATGTGCGACTCGGCCCGGGCCAGCTGCCAGTCCTCGATCTCCTCGGCGGCACTGCGCTGGGGCTCGCGCTGCTTCTTGCGGTACGAGTTGATGAAGGTGTTCGTCAGGATCCGGTACAGCCACGCCTTGAGGTTCGTGCCCTCACGGAACTGGTGGAACGAGGCGTACGCCTTGGCGTACGTCTCCTGCACCAGGTCCTCGGCGTCGGCCGGGTTGCGCGTCATGCGCAGCGCCGCCGAATACATCTGGTCGAGGAATTCCAGCGCGTCCCGCTCGAAGCGGGCGTTGCGCTCAGCAGTGCTCTCCGGGCGCTCGTCCGCCTGGCCGTGCTCGGTCCCTGCGTCGGTCCCTGTGACCGGACCCACCTCCTCAAGCGACGTCGCGGGGACGAACGAGACCCCGCTCGAATCGGAGGATAGACGACGATCCGGTCCGCCCGCCGCCCGAACAGGAGCGGTCTTGGCCGCGCTCAGCACGCTCCACTCCAGGTCAGGAGCGGTGGCACGGCTGGGGCAAGCGACTGAACCCATGCGGCGGACTTCCTCTCGTACGAACTCTGTGCACCGACAGTCCGCACAACAGCCGTACCGCTCTCAACATTCCCGGACGCTAGACGAGTGATCCGGCCCACTTCGTGACCGCGTCGGTGATGACGGCGAGGGCCTCGTCCTGGGTGATGTCGGCGCGCTTCGGGACGGCGAATCCATGGTCCCCATAGGGGACTTCGGCGAGTTCGTACGTGCCGGTCGCGGGGAACTCCGCGGGCTTCCCGAAGGGGTCGTTGCCGCCCTGGACGACGAGGGTGGGCACGCCGGCGCCGAGCAGTTCCTCGGCCCGCGACTTCTCCGGCTTGCCCGGCGGGTGCAGCGGGAAGCTGAGCGCGAGCACCGCGGCGGCGCCGAGTTCCCCCGCGGTCCGGCAGGCGACGCGGGCGCCCGCGCTGCGGCCCCCGGCGATCACCGGGAGGCCGGGCTTCTCCAGCGCTGGCCAGATCCCCCGCCACCCCTTGTCGAGCGTCTTCGGCGCGGGCGCGAGCTTCTTCCCCGCGACGCGCCAGGGCTGCTCGACGAGCGCGATGGTCACTCCGTGGGCGGGCAGGGTGGCGGCGAGGGCCACCAGGTCGCGGGCCTCGATACCGCCACCGGCGCCGTGGCTCGCGGCCAGGACCAGTTTCGGCTTCTTGGCGGGGTGCCAGGTGATGCGGGCGTCGCCGGTCTCGGTGGGGACGAGTTCAGTGGTGCTGGTCACCCGGCCATCGTGCACCGTGGGCGCCGCCTAGAACAGCGTGCCCTCCTCGGGCCCCTCCAGTTCCTTCAGCAACTCCGGCCCGTTGTTCCGCACGTTGCTCACGGCCGTGGACACCGGATACGCCTTCATCAGCCCCTCCGGAGGAGGGGCGAGAAGCGCCCGCAGGTCCTCGACGTCGGTACGCGCCGGGTCCAGCCACGCGTCCCACCGCTCCGGCGTCAGCATCAACGGCATCCGGGGGTGGATGTCGGCGAGTGACCGCGGCCCCTCCTTCGGCGCCACGCCGAGCGGCCCGGTCTCCGCCTCCGTGGTGATCACGGAGCACGTCACCCACCAGGCGAGCGGGTGCTCGTCCGGGAGCGTGCGGTCGTGCCAGAACTCGTACAGCCCCGCCATGGCGAACACCGATCCGTCCGCCGGCGTCACGAAGTACGGCTGCTTGCGCGGCCGCTTCTTCTTGCCCTCGACCTCCAGGTCGCGCTCGGCCGCCGCGGTCACCCACTCGTAATAGCCGTCCGCGGGCAGGATGCAGCGCCGCGTGGTGAAGGCCCGCCGGTACGAGGGCTTCTCGTGCACGGTCTCGGCCCGCGCGTTGATCATGCGGGCGCCGCCCTCCGGCGTCTTGGACCACGACGGCACGAGCCCCCACTTGAGCTTGCGCAGCTGGCGAACCGGACGCGGGTCGTCGGCGTCTTTCACCGGGCGGTCGAGAACCGCGTAGACCTCTTTGGTGGGAGCCACGTTGAAGTCGGCCTCATAGGCCTCCTCCGGTTCCCACTTCTCGATCTCAAAGATTCCTGCGAGATCCTCGGGCCTGCGACTCGATGCATAACGTCCGCACATACGTGCCACAGTGCCAGATGCCGACCCGCCACCGAACCCGAACGGGAGCAGCCGAAACACATGGACGCCAGCCTCTGGGACCGGATCTTCGGAACCCAGTCCGACCCCGACCAGTGGGTGACGATCGCCACGGCCGTCGTCGCGCTCGCCGTGATCGTCCCGCACAACATCTGGCGGCTGACCCGGAACGCCATCACCATCGCCCACGAGGGCGGCCACGGCCTGATCGCGCTCCTCATGGGCCGCAGGCTCGACGGCATCCGGCTGCACTCCGACACCAGCGGCCTGACCGTCAGCCGGGGCAAGCCGACCGGGCTCGGCATGATCCTGACCGCGGCCGCCGGGTACACGGCGCCGCCGCTGCTCGGCCTCGGCGGCGCGGCGCTGCTCTCGGACGGGCACATCACGCTGCTGCTGTGGCTGGCCACGGCGCTGCTCGTCCTGATGCTGGTGATGATCCGGAACGCGTACGGGGCGCTGACCGTGGTGATCACGGGCGGCGCCTTCCTCCTCGTCTCCTGGCTCGCGGGGCCGCAGGTCCAGGCGGCCTTCGCGTACACCGTCGTCTGGTTCCTGCTGCTCGGCGGCGTACGCCCCGCCTTCGAGTTGCAGCGCAAGCGCCATAGGGGAGGCGCCGGAGACTCCGACGCCGACCAGCTCTCGCGCCTCACGCACGTCCCCGCGGGAATGTGGCTGTTTTTCTTCCACGCCGTCTCACTGTGCTCACTGCTCGGCGGTGGCCGCTGGCTGCTGGGGCTGTGAGCAGGTGCCTTCCCGGGGGCCGACTAGAGTTGGGGCATGACCACGAACCCGGCCCACACCGCCCTCTGGCCCGCCCCTCTCGCGAGCGGAGCCGTCGACGCGACTGTTCAGGTGCCGGGGTCCAAATCCGTCACCAACCGGGCGCTCGTGCTCGCCGCGCTCGCCGCGGAGCCGGGCTGGCTGCGCCGCCCGCTGCGCTCCCGCGACACGCTGCTGATGGCGGCCGCGCTGCGCGCGATGGGCGTGGGCATCGAAGAAGGCGTGGGTCCCGACGGGTCCGGTGAGGCCTGGCGCGTCATCCCGTCCGGCCTTCAGGGGCCCGCCACGGTCGACGTCGGCAACGCGGGCACCGTGATGCGCTTCCTGCCGCCGGTCGCGTCGCTCGCCGACGGTCCGATCCGGTTCGACGGCGACCCGCGTTCGTACGAGCGTCCGCTGCACGGCGTGATCGACGCCCTGCGCGCGCTGGGCGCCCGGATCGACGATGGGGGGCGCGGCGCGCTGCCGCTGACGGTGCACGGCGGGGGCGCCCTGGAGGGCGGCCCGGTCGAGATCGACGCCTCGTCGTCCTCCCAGTTCGTGAGCGCCCTGCTGCTGTCGGGCCCCCGCTTCAACCAGGGCGTCGAGATCCGGCACACGGGCTCGTCCGTCCCCTCCATGCCGCACATCCGCATGACGGTCGACATGCTGCGGGCGGTCGGCGCCCAGGTCGACTCCCCGGAGTCGGGCGGCGAGGCGAACGTGTGGCGGGTCACGCCCGGCGCCCTGCTCGGCCGGGACATCACCATCGAGCCGGACCTCTCGAACGCCCAGCCGTTCCTGGCGGCGGCCCTCGTCACCGGCGGCAAGGTGACGATCCCCGACTGGCCGGAGCACACCACGCAGCCCGGCGACGCGCTGCGCGACATCTTCACGCGGATGGGCGGCGGCTGTGAACTGACCGAGCGCGGGCTCGAGTTCACCGGTTCGGGCTCGATCCACGGCATCGACGTCGACCTGAGCGAGGTCGGCGAGCTGACCCCCGGCATCGCCGCGGTGGCCGCCCTGGCCGACTCCCCGTCAACGCTGCGCGGCGTCGCCCACCTGCGCCTGCACGAGACGGACCGCCTCGCCGCGCTCACCAAGGAGATCAACGAGCTGGGCGGTGACGTGACGGAGACCGCCGACGGTCTGCACATCCGCCCCCGCAAGCTGCACGGCGGGATCTTCCACACGTACGACGACCACCGCATGGCCACCGCGGGCGCGATCATCGGCCTCGCGGTCAAGGACGTACAGATCGAGAACGTGGCGACCACCGCGAAGACGCTGCCGGACTTCCCCGACATGTGGGCCGCGATGCTCGGGACCGACCGGGCGTAGGGGCACATCGCGATGCGCCGCTACGGCAAGCACACCGACGAGGACGACATCCGCCAGCGCCCGAACCGCAAGGGCAACCGGCCGCGGAGCAACATCCGTCCCAAGCACGAGGACGCGGCCGAGGGCATGGTCCTCACGGTCGACCGCGGCCGCCTCACCGTCCTCATCGACGATGTCCCCGTGACCGCCATGAAGGCCCGCGAGCTGGGCCGCAAGGCGGCGGTCGTGGGCGACCGGGTCTCCGTCGTCGGCGATCTGTCCGGCAAGAAGGACACCCTCGCGCGCATCGTCCGCATCGGGGGCCGCAGCTCCCTGCTGCGCCGCACGGCGGACGACGACGACCCGTACGAGCGGGTCGTCGTCGCCAATGCCGACCAGCTGGCCATCGTCACCGCGCTCGCCGACCCGGAGCCGCGCCCGCGCATGATCGACCGCTGCCTGGTGGCGGCGTTCGACGGCGGCCTCACACCGCTCCTCGTCCTGACCAAGTCGGACCTCGCCCCGCCGGACGCGATGCTCGACCTGTACGGGGCGCTCGACATCCCGTACGTCGTCACCAGCCGCGCCGAGCTGGAGGACGGCACGGCCGTGGAGCGGGTGCGAGAGCAGCTCGACGGGAAGATCACCGCGTTCGTCGGGCACTCCGGCGTCGGCAAGACGACGCTGGTCAACGCCCTGGTGCCGGACGATCAGCGGCGTACGACAGGGCATGTCAACGCGGTGACGGGGCGCGGCCGGCACACGACGACGTCGGCACTCGCGCTGCCGCTGTCGGGGGACGCGGGCTGGGTGATCGACACGCCCGGCGTGCGGTCGTTCGGACTGCACCACGTCGACCCGTCGCGCGTCATCCACGCCTTCCCCGACCTGGAGCCGGGCACGGAGAACTGCCCGCGCGCGTGCAGCCACGACGAGCCCGACTGCGCCCTGGACGCCTACGTGGAGGAGGGGCACGCGGATCCGGCCCGGCTGTACTCGCTGCGCCGCCTCCTCGCGACACGGGAGCGCCGCGAGGGCGACTGAACTCGCACTTGTTTGCTGCCGCGCCACATAGGTAAGGGCATAATCGCACCAAGCCGGACGCAAGATCACGGGCACTCAGAGATCAGTGGAACGCGGGAGGCACAAGGACATGGCGTGGCTGCTGGTCGTCGTCGCGGGGATCCTGGAGACCGGGTTCGCCGTCTGTCTGAAGCTCTCCCACGGCTTCACGCGGCTGTGGCCGACGATCGCGTTCGCCGCGTTCGCCCTCGGCAGCTTCGGCCTCCTCACGCTCTCCCTGAAGAAGCTCGACGTGGGTCCTGCCTACGCGGTGTGGACGGGCATCGGCGCGGCCGGCACGGCGATCTACGGCATGATCTTCCTCGGCGACGTGGTCTCGGTCCTCAAGATCGTCTCGATCAGCCTGGTGATCGCGGGCGTGATCGGCCTGCAACTCTCGGGCTCGGCGCACTGAGCCGCCCGTTCCACCGGCGTCCGTTCCACCGGCGTCACTGCTACCGGCGTACGACCTCGCGCACCATCCGCGCGACCCCGCCCTCCCCCGGCGGCGCCATCACGCAGGACAACGCGAGCCGCACCGCCACCTCGCAGTCCCGCGCCAGCGCCTCCGTCTCGCTCTTCGCCACGCCCGGCACCCCGAGCGCGGCCACGCTCCGGTCCCGCACCGCGGCCACGAAGTCGCCGGGCGCAGGCAGCGGACCGTCCGCCCGGCGCTGGGCCGGCACGGACGAGGAGGACGGCACGGCGGACAGCGTCGGCGAGGGCAGGCGCTCGCTCCAGCACCCGGTGAGCACGGCCCGCACCAGCGGATTGCGCCGCGCGCTGGCGACGGTCCACTCGGCCACACCGTCGAGCCCGCCCTCCTTCAGGACCCGGTCCACGCCCGCGAGATAGGCGTCGGCCTCCCTGCGTACGAGGGCGCGCGCGAGCCCCTCCTTGCTGCCGAACTCGTTGTAGAGGGTCTGCCGGGAGACCCCGGCGACGGCCGCCACGTCGACCATCCGCACCCCGCCCCAGGGTCGCCGCGCGAGCGCCGTGTAGGCCGCTTCCAATAGGGATTCCCGCGCTGCGGGCATGGTCGCCTCCCCGGTTCGCCGGGCTTCGTAAGGCCTGTGTGGCCAGAGTTGACGCGCTCGTACGCGGTGTCAAGGCCTCACGTCGAGCACACCGGGCCCGCCGCCGGATCGGTCCCTGTAGCAGTCGGCGTATCACGATCGATACTGTTCACTCATGCCCGACTACCAAGATGATCTGCGGCTCGCCCACGTCCTCGCGGACGTCGCCGATGCCGCGACGATGGACCGGTTCAAGGCTCTCGACCTGAAGGTGGAGACCAAGCCGGACATGACTCCGGTGAGCGAGGCCGACAAGTCCGCCGAGGAGTTGATCCGCGGCAATCTGCAACGGGCCCGGCCGCGCGACGCGATCTTGGGCGAGGAGTACGGGATTCAGGGCACGGGCCCGCGCCGCTGGGTCATCGACCCGATCGACGGCACCAAGAACTACGTGCGCGGCGTCCCGGTCTGGGCCACGCTGATCTCGCTGATGGAGGCGGGCGAGGGCGGCTACCAGCCGGTCGTCGGCGTCGTCTCCGCCCCCGCGCTCCAGCGTCGTTGGTGGGCCGCGAAGGGAGCGGGCGCGTACACGGGCCGCAGCCTGACCTCCGCAACGCGCATCCACGCCTCCAAGGTGGGCCGCCTGGAGGACGCCTCGTTCGCGTACTCCTCGCTGACCGGCTGGGAGGAGCAGGGCAGGCTCGACGGGTTCCTCGACCTGACGCGGGCCGTGTGGCGCACGCGCGGCTACGGGGACTTCTGGCCGTACATGATGGTCGCCGAGGGGGCGATCGACATGTGCGCCGAACCGGAGCTCTCCCTGTGGGACATGGCGGCGCCGGCGATCGTCGTGTCGGAGGCGGGCGGCAGCTACACCGGGCTCGACGGACGCCCCGGCCCGCACAGCGGCAACGCGGCGGCCTCGAACGGCCTGCTGCACGACCAGTTGCTGAGTTACCTGCGCGCTTCGGTGTGAGCGCGTGTTGAGTCACTCGCGCGCCTGAACTCGCCTCCCGCGCCCCCTTGTTGACACTCCCTTTACCTGCAACTCTGAGAGTCCCCCCACTTGTGAACTTGTGAACCGTTTCTCGTTCGACACAGGACCGGTTCCACAAGTGCCTCACACAGGAAGGTGGCTCCATCCATGCTCGTCCGTGACGCCATGAGCACGATGGTCCTCACCATCGGCCCCAACCACACCCTGCGCCAGGCGGCCCGGCTGATGTCCGAGCGCCGCGTCGGCGCCGCCGTCGTCCTCGACCCGGACGGCAGCGGCATCGGGATCCTGACCGAGCGCGACATCCTCAACGCCCTGGGCCGGAACCAGAATCCGGACCTGGAGACCGCCGGCGCGCACACCACGACGGACGTCGTCTTCGCCACTCCTTCGTGGACCGTGGACGAGGCCGCCGCCGCCATGGCGCACGGCGGCTTCCGGCATCTCATCGTGCTCGAGGGACAAGAGCCGGTCGGCATCGTCTCGGTCCGCGACATCATCCGCCGCTGGGCCCCGGCCCGGCGCCGACCCGCCCCGCTCCCGGCCTAGACACGACGGGCCCGGACACGACACAGCGGGCCGGCTCCCCGTGAGGGAACCGGCCCGCTGTGCTCAACGGTTCTCGATCAGCGCACGTCGAACCGGTCGAGGTCCATGACCTTCGCCCACGCCGCGACGAAGTCCTTCACGAACTTCTCCTTGGCGTCGTCGCTCGCGTACACCTCGGAGAGCGCACGCAGCTCGGAGTTGGCGCCGAAGACCAGGTCGGCGCGGGTGCCGGTCCACTTGACCTGCCCCGAGGCGTCGCGGCCCTGGAACTCGTCCTGCGCGGACGACGTCGACTCCCACTGGGTGTCGATGTCGGTGATGTTGACGAAGAAGTCGTTGCTCAGCGTGCCCGGCCGGTCGGTCAGGACGCCGTGCTTCGAACCGCCCGTGTTGATCCCGATGACGCGCAGGCCGCCGACGAGGACGGTCATCTCGGGCGCGCTGAGGGTCAGCAGGTTCGCCTTGTCGGTGAGCAGGAACTCCGCCGGGAGGCGGTTGCCCTTGCCCACGTAGTTGCGGAAGCCGTCGGCCTTCGGCTCGAGGGCGGCGAAGGACTCGATGTCCGTCTGCTCCTGCGAGGCGTCGACACGGCCCGCCGTGAACGGCACCTCGACCTCGACGCCGCCGTCCTTGGCGGCCTGCTCGACGGCCGCGGAGCCCGCGAGCACGATCAGGTCGGCCAGGGAGACCTTCTTGCCGCCGGCGGCGTTGAAGGACTCCTGGATGCCCTCGAGCACGCGGAGCACCTGCGCGAGGCTCTCCGGGTTGTTGACCTCCCAGCCGCGCTGCGGCTCGAGGCGGATACGGGCGCCGTTGGCACCGCCGCGCTTGTCGCTGCCGCGGAACGAGGAGGCCGAGGCCCAGGCGGCGGACACCAGCTGCGGGACCGTGAGGTCCGAGGCGAGGACCTGCTGCTTGAGCGTGGCGATGTCGGAGGCGTCGATGGCCTCGCCCTCGCTCGCCGGCAGCGGGTCCTGCCAGATCAGCTCCTCGGAGGGGACCTCCGGGCCGAGGTAGCGGACGACCGGTCCCATGTCACGGTGCGTCAGCTTGTACCAGGCGCGGGCGAAGGCGTCCGCGAACTCCTCCGGGTTCTCGTAGTAGCGCCGCGAGATCGGCTCGTAGATCGGGTCGAACTTCAGCGAGAGGTCCGTGGTGAGCATCGTCGGGAGACGCTTGACCGAGGGGTCCTCGGGGTCCGGGATGATCGCCTCGGCGTTCTTCGCCACCCACTGGTTGGCCCCGGCCGGGGACTGCGTGAGCTCGTACTCGTACTCGAAGAGGTTCTTGAAGAAGTAGTTGCTCCACTGCGTGGGCGTCTCGGTCCAGGTCACCTCGAGGCCGGAGGTGATGGCGTCGCGGCCCTTGCCGGAGCCGTGCCCCGACTTCCAGCCGAGGCCCATCTGCTGCATCGGCGCGCCCTCGGGCTCGGCGCCCACGAGGTCCGCGTCGCCCGCGCCGTGCGTCTTGCCGAAGGTGTGGCCACCGGCGATGAGGGCGACGGTCTCCTCGTCGTTCATCGCCATGCGGCGGAACGTCTCACGGATGTCGCGGGCCGCGGCGATCGGGTCCGGGTTCCCGTTGGGACCCTCGGGGTTGACGTAGATGAGACCCATCTGGACGGCGCCGAGCGGGTCCTCGAGGTCACGGTCGCCCGTGTAGCGCTTGTCGTCGAGCCAGATCTGCTCGGGGCCCCAGTAGACGTCCTCGTCCGGCTCCCACACGTCCGGGCGGCCGCCGGCGAAGCCGAAGGTCTCGAAGCCCATGGTCTCCAGGGCGACATTGCCGGTGAGGATCAGAAGGTCGGCCCAGGAGATGCTCTGGCCGTACTTCTTCTTCACGGGCCAGAGCAGGCGGCGGGCCTTGTCCAGGTTGCCGTTGTCCGGCCAGCTGTTCAGGGGGGCGAAGCGCTGCTGGCCCGCGCCCGCGCCACCGCGGCCGTCGCTGATCCGGTACGTACCGGCGGAGTGCCAGGCCATACGGATCATCAGCGGGCCGTAGTGCCCGAAGTCGGCCGGCCACCAGTCCTTCGAGGTGGTCAGGACCTCGGCGATGTCCCGCTTCACGGCGGGGAGGTCCAGAGAGTTGAACGCCTCGGCGTAGTCGAACTCCTCACCCAGCGGGTTCGCCACGGCCGGGTTCTTCGCAAGGATCTTCAGATTGAGGCTCTCGGGCCACCACTGCCGGTTGCCGCCACCCTGCGTCGGGTGCGCGGCTCGGCCGTGCGCGACCGGACAACCGCCCGCCTCCGCGTTGGGGTCCGTGACAAATTCTTCGTTCTTCTCGGACATTGGCTGCCCTTCCCGAGTCGTCCTGTCGCTTGGCTATAGCCGAGCCTGATCCTACAATGGACAATGTCTAAGTCAAGGAAAGCTCCAAAGTCACATCCAATCGGGGCCCAGGTCCCCTGACTGTTAGGCTGGTCCTTATGAGTGACCTGTTGGAACGGCTGCGCGGACGCGGCTGGCGGATGACCGCGCAGCGACGCGTCGTGGCCGAGGTTCTCGACGGGGACCACGTACACCTCACCGCTGACGAGGTGCATGCGCGGGCGACAGCGAAGCTTCCGGAGATCTCCCGGGCCACCGTTTACAACACGCTGGGCGAGATGGTTTCGCTCGGCGAGGTGATCGAGGTCGCGACGGACAAGCGCGCCAAGCGCTACGACCCGAACGCGCACCGCCCGCACCAGCACCTGGTCTGCGACCTGTGCGGCCAGATCCGCGACGTCCACCCGACGGGCAATCCGCTGACGGCCCTGCCGTCCGGCGAGCGCTTCGGCTTCACGATCTCGGACGTCGAGGTCACCTACCGGGGCCTGTGCCCGGACTGCGCCGCGAAGGCGTAGCCCCTCTTCAGCCGATGAGGCCCGCACCGTACGGTGCGGGCCTTTTGCTGTGCGCCCACCGGGCGGCGCCACCCGGCCACGCGTGCGCCGACCACGCACCCCCTTCCGCAATCTGACGGGTCGTCATATTCTCGCGGTCGCCCACGTGAATCCGCCGCACCCCGGAGGGCCCATGCATCCCAAGCTCCAAGCCCGCGCACTCACCAGGACTTTCGGCACCACGCACGCCCTCGGACCGCTCGACCTGGCGGTCTCCCCCGGCGAGTTCGTCTGTGTGGTCGGCCCCTCGGGCTGCGGGAAGTCCACCCTGCTCCGGACGGCCGCTGGCCTCACCCGTCCGTCCAGCGGCACCCTGGAGATCCGTACGACGAGCGCCCGGCCGGCAGCCATGATCTTCC
Source organism: Streptomyces fractus (assembly GCF_049844455.1). Lineage (NCBI taxonomy): Bacteria > Bacillati > Actinomycetota > Actinomycetes > Kitasatosporales > Streptomycetaceae > Streptomyces > Streptomyces fractus. The sequence goes on from NZ_JBMYHI010000002.1 coordinate 3,528,572, forward strand.
AGGACTACGGGATCTACGACTGGAAGACGGTCCTGGCCAACGTCCGCTTCGGCCTCGACATCCAGAAGACCCCGCGCAAGGAGGCGAACGCCCGCGCCCGCGACTGGCTCGGCCGGATGGGCCTCGCCGACTTCGCCGACGCGTACCCGTCCGCCCTCTCCGGCGGCATGCGCCAGCGCGTCGCGATCGCGCGGGCGCTGGCGGTCGAACCGGAGATCCTCCTCATGGACGAGCCCTTCGCGGCCCTCGACGCCCAGCTCCGCACGATCCTCCAGGACGAGCTTCTGGCGCTCACGCAGACGACGCGGACCACCACGCTCTTCATCACGCACAGCCTGGAGGAGGCGATCGTCCTCGGCGACCGGGTCCTGGTGATGTCGGCCCGGCCGGGACGCGTGATCGCCGAGCGCAGGCCGCCGTTCGAGCGCCCGCGCACCGGCGACATCCGCGACACCCCCGAATTCACGTCCCTGAAGGGCGAGTTGTGGGATCTGCTGCGCGGCGAGGTGCACCAGGAGGCGGTCCCGGCATGAGCTCCCTCACCCAGACGAAGGCCACGGACGGCCTGCTGGTCCGCGCTCCGGGCCCCGAGGAGCTCCACCCCGTCCGCGCACGGCGCAGGCGCCGCGCCCTCGAACTCTCCCTCGCGGTCGCGGTCCCCGTGGTCCTGATCCTGCTCTGGCAGCTCGCGGCCTCCCAGTCCTGGATCGACGCGCGCGTCTACCCGGCCCCGTCCACGATCCTCGCCGACGGCTGGCAGCGCGCGGCCGACGGCGAGCTGTGGCCGGACGTGTGGGCCACCCTGAAGCGGGTCCTCGCCGGCTACGTCATCGGCACGGTGTCGGGCTACCTCCTCGGCCTCCTCATGGGCTCGATCTCCCTGGTCCGCGCGGCCCTCGAACCTCTCCTCGACGCCCTCTACGTCGTCCCGAAGCTCGCCCTGCTGCCGATCTTCCTGAACATGTTCGGCCTGGGCGAGGGACCGCAGATCGCGCTCGTCGCGGCGACGGTCTTCTTCTTCGTATGGATCTCGACGATGGCGGCGGTGATCTCCGTCCCCACCGGCCACCGGGACGCGGGCCAGGTCTTCGGCGCCTCCCCTTGGCAGATGTTCCGCCACGTACTCCTCCCCGCCTCGCTCCCCGCCGTCCTGGTCGGCGCGCGCATCGCGGCGGGGGTCGCGGTCCTGGTCATCGTCGCCTCGGAGCAGATCGCCGCGAACGACGGCCTCGGCCATCTGATCTTCGACGCCCGCGCCCTCTTCCAGAACGACGTGATGTTCGTCGGCATCGTCTGCGTCGCCGCCCTCGGCGTCCTCTTCTCCGAACTGGTGCGCCTGGCAGGCCGGTTCCTCACCCCATGGGCGCCACGCGACCGCGGCCGCGGCCAGTCCTGACGCCCACCATTCGCACCCCGTACGGAGGCTCCATGCGCACCAGATACGTAGGTACGACCCTGCTCGCGGCCGGCGCCCTGCTGCTCGGCACGACGTCCTGCGCGAAGAACGACACCTCGTCTTCCGACGCCGCGGCCAAGCCGCGTGCGATCAAGGCGGTCGCGGGCTGCGGCAAGGGCTCCTGGACCGATCCGGCGGACCGCTCCCCGGGCCGCGCGCCGGCCCGCTGCGACAAGGGCGCGCCGGCCCCGGTCAAGCTCAGCAAGCCCCGCAAGCTGACGATCGCGACGGGCACGCTGAGCGCCGAGTACGTCGCCCCGCTCGAAATGGCCGTCAAGAAGGGCGAGTTCAAGAAGGAGGGCCTGGATGTGAAGCTCAAGGTCCTCCCCACGCCCGACGCCCTCCCCCTCCTCGCCAAGGGCGACATCGACGCCCAGTGGGCCGCCCCGGAGGCGGCGGTCATGAACGGCATCCTCGGCGGCTTCGACATCAAGTGGGTGTCCGGCAACTTCTCCCCCGACCCCAAGTCCAAGAGCGGGCTGTGGGTGCGCCTCAAGAAGGGGCAGAGCGCGTCGCAGGTCCGGATGGCGGGCAAGAAGATGGGCACGCTGATCGGCAAGGGATCGGTCGCCTCGTACCCGATGAACATCGCCCTGAAGAAGCACGGCGGCGGCCTCAGCAAGATCCAGTTCCAGCAGCTCGGCTCGGCCGACGTGCTGACCGGGCTCCAGAACGGCGGCGTCGACTCGGCCTGGCTCCTCGACCCGATCTGGCGCAAGGTCGACGGCGACAAGCGCTACGCGTTCCTCGGCGGCCAGCCGCAGGGCGAGCCGCTCGGCGGCATGCTGTTCGGCCCGAACCTGCTCACCAAGGACCCGGACGCGGGCGTCGCGCTCCTGCGCGCGTACATCCGCACCGTGAACACGTACTTCCGGGGCGACTACAAGAAGGACCCCGCCTTCGTGACCGAACTGGCAAGCCTCCTGAAGACGGACAAGAAGGTCCTGGAGGAGACGCCGTCGCTGCGGATGGACTGGGAGATCCGCTCCGGCACGACGGACCGGCTGCAGGCCGCGTACAAGGCGGCGGGCGTCTCCGAGGGCGACCCGCTGCCGGAGTCGAAGACGGTGAACAGGAAGCTGTACGAGGAGGCGGTCGGCCACAAGCCCTGAGCCCCCCCTGAGAAACACCTGAGGCCCGGAACCATTTCTGGTTCCGGGCCTCAGGCCTTCAGTAGCGGGGACAGGATTTGAACCTGCGACCTCTGGGTTATGAGCCCAGCGAGCTACCGAGCTGCTCCACCCCGCGTCGGTGAACCCAACAGTACGGCACGCCCCCGACCAGCGCAAACCGCTCCGCGGGGAACGGACGTGCGAGCGCGGTGGACCACCAGGCCTTCGGCGCCCCGCCGCCGGGAAACGCTCCCCACCCCCCGCGGTCGACCCCACCCCCGCCTTGGGCGGTTCGTCGCCGAGAAACGCTCCCCACCCGCCGCGGTCGACCCCACCCCCGCCTTCGGCGGCCCGCCGCCGGAAAACGCTCCCCACCCGCCGCGGTCGACCCCACCTCCGCCTTGGGCGGTCCGCCGCCAGGAAACGCTCCCCACCCGCCGCGGTCGACCCCACCCCCGCCTTCGGCGGCCCGCCGCCGGAAAACGCTCCCCACCCGCCGCGGTCGACCCCACCCCCGCCTTGGGCAATCTGCCGCCTTGGGCGGCAGGGTGGGCAAGGCGGCGCCCGGTGCAGGCCGCACACGCGTCGGGCCACGGCCCCGGTGCAGCCGAGAACCCAGGTGCAGGCCGCACATGTATCGCGCCCCGCCCCGGCGCAGCCGGAAACCCCGGTGCAGGCCGCACACGCGTGACGCTACGCCGACAGCTCCTGCCGCAACGCGTCCCGCAACCGCCCCGCCCGCTCCGCAACCTCCGCGGGGCCCAACTCCACCGCCCGCGACGCCCACTTCTGCCCCTCGGCGAGATCACCCCGCCGCGCACACAGCAACGCAAGCCGAAGCGCCGCCCGCCCATGCCCCGCATCGGCCGCCCGCGTCCACCACAACGCCGCCTCCGGCTCACTGCCCTCCCGGGCGAGCAACAGCCCAAGGTTGAACGCCCCGTTGCGCGACCCGGCCTCCGCGGCCTCCCGGTACCACCGCGCCGCCTCCACCACATCGCCCCGCGCGGCGGCCAGCATCCCGACCCGTACCTGCGCCCGCCGATGCCCGTGCTCGGCAGCCCGCTCGTACCACTCCTCGCACTCGCTCTTCTCGGTGACGGGCTCCCCCAGCTCGTGCCGAACCGCAGGCGGCCGCCGCACATCGAGCAGCGAGGCGAGGCGATACGCGGCCTCTCCGCTGCCGCCCCCGGCCGCACACCGCAGGTGCCGCTCGGCGGCCTGTTCGTCACCCTCACGCTGGCGCGCGATGCCGGCCTGCAGCGCCGCCTCGGTGTGCCCACCGGCGGCGGCCCGCTCGTACCACTGCAACGCTGCCGCCTCGTCGTCCCGACTCGCGTACAGGATCCCCAGGTTGAACGCCGCGTCGACGCTGCCGGCCTCCGCGGCCTTGGAGAACCAGGGCTCGGCGCCGACCGCGTCCCCGTTCTGCAGGAGCAGCACCGCGAGCGCGTTGGCCGCCTCTCGGTGACCCGCGTAGGCGGCGCGCCGGTACCAACCCTCGGCCTGCGCGGTGCGCTGCTGCTCGGCGCAGAGCAGGCCGAGGTTGTACGCGCCGTTGATGTCGCCCGCGTCCATGGCCGCGCGGTACCAGCGCTCGGCGGTCTGCGTCTCGCCGCGCTCGGCGTGCAGCGCGCCCAGCGCGTTCGCCGCGTTGCCGTCGCCGTCCTGGGCGGCCCGCAGCCACCACACGGCGGCGCTCTCCTCATCGCCCGCGTCGCGCAGCAGGAACGCGAGGGCGCACGCGGCGCGCGCCTCACCGTCCTTGGCGGACGTCAAGTACCAGCGCCCGGCCTCCTTCAGCTCGCCGCGCTTCTCCAGGATCGAGCCGAGGTGCAGCGCGGCCCGCCGGTGCCCGCGCGCGGAGGCCTGCCGATACCACTGCTCGGCCTCCTCCGCCGGGTTCCTGCCGTCCCCGGAGACGAGTACGTCGGCGCCGCCTTTCCGGTCGAGCGCGCGAGCGAGCCGGTACGCGGCCTCACGGTGCCCGCGCTCCGCGGCGACCCGCATCCAGCGCTCGGCGCCGACGTCGCTGCGGTGTTCCAGAAGATCGGCGAGCGCGTACGCGCCCAGCGTGTGGCCGTGCTCGGCGGCCTGGCGCAGCCAGTACTCGGCGGCGGGCTCGTCACCGCGCTCGCGGAAGTGCCGGCCGAGGGCGTGCGCGGCGGGCGCGGAGCCCGCGACGGCGGCGACGCGCCACCAGCCTGCGGCCTCGTCCGCGTAACCGCGCTGGTGGAGCAGGACTCCGAGGTTGTTGGCAGCGGCCCGGTCACCCGCGCCGGTGGCAGCACGAAGAAGGGGCTCGGCTCCGGCGAGATCTCCGCGGCGCAGCAGCATGGCGCCGAGGACGCTCATCGCCTCGACGTCGCCGGCCTCCGCGGCCAGCCGCTGGCGTGCTTCTTCCGCAGCCTCGCCGGGTTCGTCCCGATCTGTCGGCTGCACAAACCGCCCTGTCTCCAACAGAGTTGCCTTGTCCCCCATAACGTCCATCGTCGCACCACCTGCAACCTGGGTACACCTGGTATACCGCAGCCAGTGAGGTCACTTCAGCGTTTTGTCGACATGCCCACAGGGCGACAAGTGAAACACGGAATTCTCAACTCCCCTCGAGCGGGGCATCGTTCGCACACGCTTCGCACATGCCAGTGGCTCATGACATCAGGGGCCCCGACGCACCGAAGGCCCGGAAGCCTTAGCTTCCGAGCCTTCGATCATCAGTAGCGGGGACAGGATTTGAACCTGCGACCTCTGGGTTATGAGCCCAGCGAGCTACCGAGCTGCTCCACCCCGCGCCGTTGTGTTGAAACCGTACCACGGCGCGGAGGGGGCACCTGACCGGTCAGCCGCCGGCCGCCTCCTTGTTGTCGCTGTTCTTGTCGCTCTTGCCGTTCTTGTTGTCCCCTGCCGCCTTGTCGGCCTTGTTCTGCGCGTCCTCGGCGCGCTGCAAGGCGTCCTGCAGCCGGTCCTGGGCCTTGCCGTACGCGGTCCAGTCGTTGTCCTTGAGGGCCTTCTGGCCGTCCTGGAACGCCTTGTCCGCGTCCGAGAGCGCCTCCTTCACCGTCGAGTTCTCCGGCGGCTGGGTACCGCCGGGCTTCTCCGGTTCGGATGGCGTGTCCGCGTTCACGTCGAAGGCCTGGTTGAGCGCCTCGGACAGCGAGTCCGCGAACCCGATCTTGCTGCCGTACGAGACCGCGACCTTGCGCATGAGTGGGTACTCGGCATTGCGGCCCTGGGCGTAGATCGGCTCCACGTAGAGGAAGCCCTTGTCGAGCGGCACCGTCAGCAGATTGCCGTACAGGACCGTCGAGTCGGCACCCTTCATATCGCGCACCCAGTTGGCCACGGTGTTCGAGGAGTTGAGCGTGTTCTGCACCTGCTCGGGTCCCGCGACCTTGTCCTCGGTGACTCTGAGCAGCCTTATTGCGCCGTAGTCCTTACTGGTCGCGTCGGCGTCGACCGCCATGAACGCTCTCAGGTTGGGCCGCCCGCTCGGCGTGAACGTCGTCGTCAGCGAGAACTGCTGGCTGTTCTGACCCGGCATCTTCATGGACAGGTAGTACGGCGGGACCGCGCTGTTGTCCTTCTTGGTCGGGTCGTTCGGCACCTGCCACGCGTCGGACGCGTTGTAGAACTGGTTCGAGTTCGTCACGTGGTAGAGGCTCAGCAGCTCACGCTGGACCTTGAACATGTCCTGCGGGTAGCGCAGGTGCTCCTTCAAGGACGCCGGGATCGCGCTCTTGGGCTCGACCGTGCCGGGGAACGCCTTCTTCCAGGTCTTGAGGACCGGGTCCTTGTCGTCCCACGTGTAGAGCTTGACCTCGCCCGTGCCCGCGTCGACGGTCGCCTTCACCGAGTTGCGGATGTAGTTGACCTGGTTCTGCTGGGCCACCACGGCGCGCTGACTGTCCGCCTCGTTGAGCGAGTCGGCGGTGCTGTCGCCCAGCGTCGTACGGGACGCGTAGGGATAGCCGTTCGACGTCGTGTAGGCGTCGATGACCCACTTGATCTTGCCGTTCACGACCGTCGGATACGGGTCTCCGTCGATCGTCAGCCACGGCGCGACGGCCTCGACGCGCTCCTTGGGAGTGCGGTTGTAGAGGATCCGCGAGCCTTCACCGATGGCCCCCGAGTAGAGGATCTGCGGCTCGCTGAAGGCGACGGCGTACGCGGCGCGGTTGAGCGGGTTCGCCAGATTGACGCCGCCCTTGCCCTTGTAGCTGGTCGTCTTCTGCGTGCCGTCGTCCTGCTCGTAGTCCAGCTCCTTCTGCGGGCCACCGACGATCGAGTACTGCGACGTCTTCTCGCCGTAGTAGATGCGCTGGTTGTAGTTGCCCAGGTCGCCGCCGGTCGGCAGGCCCGACTCGGTGAACTGCGGGGCGCCGCCGGAGGTCGCCGTCCCCTTCGCCGTCACGGCGCCGTAGCCGTGCGTGTAGACGAAGTGGTCGTTGATCCAGTTGCGCTTGTCGAGCTTGCTCAGGTTCAGCTCGCGCAGGCCGACCACGGTGTCCTGGCCGTTGTAGCGGTCCACGTCCAGGGTCGTCGGGAACTGGTAGTACTTCCGCTGCTGCTCGAGCTGCTGGAAGGTCGGCGAGACGATGTTCGGGTCGTTCAGCCGGTAGCTGGCCGCCGAGTCGGACTCCGTCCGCTGCTTCTTGGCGTCGTCCGAACCCTTGCCCTTGTAGTCCACGGGCTTGGCCTTGTCGATGCCGTACGCCTTACGGGTCGCCTCGATGTTCTTCTTGATGTACGGGGCTTCCTTGGACTGCTCGTTCGGCTGGACCTGGAACTTCTGGACGATGGCCGGGTACAGGCCACCGATCAGGATCGCCGAGAGCACCATCAGGCCGAAGCCGATGACCGGGAGCTGCCAGGTGCGCCGCCACAGGGTCGCGAAGAAGAGGATCGCGCAGATGACGGCGATGCAGAACAGGATCGTCTTCGCTGGCAGATACGCGTTCGCGTCGACGTACCTGAGGCCCGTCCAGTTGTCCGTGGCCTTGAAGTCGCTCTGCTTCACCGCGAGCCCGTACCGGTCGAGCCAGTACGCGACCGCCTTCAGGGCGACGAACACGCCCAGCAGGACGGAGAGATGCCCCGTCGCCGCGGCCGTGGCACGCGCGCCCGGGCTGGTGATCCGCAGGCCGCCGTACAGGTAGTGCGTCAGCGCGGCGGCGACCAGGCCGATGACGGCTGCCGCGAACCCGAAGCCGAGCAGGAAGCGGTACCAGGGCAGATCGAACGCGTAGAAGGACACGTCCATGTGGAACTGCGGGTCCTTCTGGTTGAACGGCACGCCGTTCACGAACATCAGCCACGTACGCCACTGGCTGGCGGCCGAGGCTCCCGCGATCAGGCCCACAAGGGCGGTGATGCCGACGAGCAGCCATCGCTTGAAGGGCGCGATGCCCATCCGGTAGCGGTCGAGGCTCTGCTGCTCCATCGACATGGCGCTCAGCGGCGGACGCAGCCGATGCGCCAGCCAGACGTTCACGCCGACGGCCAGCGCCATCAGCAGTCCGAAGACGAAGAAGAGCCCGATCTTCGTCCACAGTTGGGTCGTAAAGACGGACGAGAACTTGACCGAGCGGTACCAGAGCCAGTCGGTCCAGAATCCGGCGAACATGACGAAGGCCATGCCGAGCACGGCCAGGACGCCCAGCGTCAACAACAGCGTCCGGGCACGCCGGGAGGGTCGGCCGACTCTGATCCGCGGTCCCGTCGGGCCCCCGCCGCGGTCCGGCATCTGGAAAGCCAAGGTGTGCACCTCGAAGTTCGGTATTCGATCGGTCGGTCGGGCCCCCGAGATCGCGGACCCATCACCTATGCAACTTACTCACGCTTTACTCAGTTCCCGGTTCGGGCTACGAACGAGGCAGGATTGTGACCATGTCCAACACTCCCATGGCAGCGAGCCCCCTCACCCGAGCCGTACTCGAGATCGACGAGTACGCCGCCGGGCTTGGCTGGGACCAGCCCGCTCGCCTCTTCGCCCTCGTCGACACCGCCGCGCTGCGCGCCCAGGAACCCGCTCTCGCCGCCCAGCTCGGGCTCGAGGGCGAGCAGGAGGCCCCCGGCCTCACCCCCATCGAGCAGGACGAGATCCCTGCCGGAAAGCCGCTGGACGAGTTCCTCGGCACCATCGCGTGGCCCGACGCCGTCGTGGGCTGCGCACTGACGGTCGAGCGCCTCATGCTGCCGCCGTCGGCGGAGGCGTCCGTCCCTGAGGGCCTCAGCGACGCGAAGCTCACCAAGTGGGTGGCCGAGCACCCGGACCGCCAGGAGGTCCGTATGACGGTCGGCGTCCTGCGCGACGGCACCCGCGACTCGGCGCTGCGGCTGCGCGAGAAGGACGCGACGACGGAGGTCCTCACGGGCTCGAATCTCGTACCGGGGCTCGCGGAGGCCCTGTCGGTGACGTTCTCCGAGTGACGTTTTCTTCGTCTACGTAGAGGGGCGCCACCGGTGGGTTCCGGTGGCGCCCCTCTACGTAGTGCGGTGTTCGCGCCCGCTCAGCTCTTGGCCGTGCACGTGGGCAGGTCCGCCGTGTCGCCGCTGCGGATGTCCTTCAGGGCGTGCATCGCGTCGTCCATGGTGTTCACCTTGACCAGCGTCAGCCCGTCCGGCGTGTCCTTGGCCGCGGTGGCACAGTTGTCCTTCGGCGTCAGGAAGTACTGCGCGCCCTTGGCGCGCGCGCCGACGGTCTTCATGCCGATGCCGCCGATGGGGCCGACCTTGCCGTCGTCGTCGATGGTGCCGGTGCCGGCCACGAACTTGCCGCCGGTCAGGTCGTCCGACGTGAGCTTGTCGACGATGCCGAGAGAGAACATCAGGCCCGCGCTCGGGCCGCCCACGTCGGCGAGCTTGATGTCGATCTGGAACGGGAAGGTGTGGTCGGTCCCCGCCTGGATGCCGACGATCGCGCGGTCGTCCTCGGCCTTCTCCGTCTTGATCGTCACGTTCTCCGTACGGGTCGCCTCCTTGCCGGCCTTCTCGGCTGCGGCCGCCTCCTTGACGGGCACGACCGTGAAGACGACCTTCTCGCCCGGCTTGTGCCGGGTGACGAGCTTGGCGACGTCGGTGGGCTTGGTGACCTTGGTGCCGTCGACGGACTTGATGACGTCACCGGCGTGCAGCCTGCCCTGCGCGGGGCTGTCCTTGACGACACTGGAGACGATCACCCAGGACTTCACGGGGATGCCCATCTCGTGCAGCGCCGCCACCTTGGCGCTCTCCTGGGACTGGCTGAACTCCTCGGCGTTCTGCTGCGAGGACTGCTGCTCGGTCTGGCCGTCCGGGTAGAGCGTCTCGTGCGGCACCACGATGCTGTCGTGCGCGAGCCACCCGTAGACGGCCGACACCAGGTTCATGTTGTAGTCGGCGCTGGTGACGCGGACCGTCGTCATGTTCAGGTGGCCGGACGCCTCGTACGTCTTGTGGCCGGAGATCTGGATGACGGGCTCGCCGCCGTGGTCCCCGAGGGTGTTCACCGTCGGTCCCGGCGACATCTCCGCGTAGGGCACTTTGATGAGCACCCCCGCGCACAAGAGCGCGATCAGCATCAGGGTCGAGGCGAGCATCGTCGCAGTGCGGCGTGGCATGGAACGACAGTACGGGACGAGTCTGTCGACGCACCTGTGGGGCCGGGCCCGTCAGGTCCCTTGGTGCGACTTCTCCATCGCCTCGCGAAAGCGCGCGTAACCACTGAGTTCCGTGACGTCACCGGTCTTGTGGCGCTGACGGCCGGCCCAGATGCCCCAGACCCCGGCGGCCACCGCAGCGACAACCGGAATGAGCAACCACAGGAGCGCTGCCATGCCGACCTCCCGACCCCATGAGCGACTGCCACTGACGTATCAGCAGATTAACCATCCGCAGTCCCAACGCTCACGGCAGGGGGGCGGTTACGCAACTGGAGCCTCAGCAGGCTCCCACCCACTCCTCCGTCCCATCGGAGAAGGTCTGGTGCTTCCAGATGGGCACTTCGTGCTTGAGGTCGTCGATGAGCTTGCGGCAGGCCTCGAAGGCTTCTCCGCGGTGCGGGCAGGACACGGCGACGACCACGGCGAGGTCACCCACCGTCAGATCGCCGACTCGGTGTACGGCCGCCAGGGCGCGCACGGGGTACTCGGCGACGACCTTCTCTGCGACGCGCCGCATCTCCGCCTCGGCGGTGGGGTGGCAGGAGTAGCCCAGCTTCTCCACGTCGGCCCCGCCGTCGTGGTTGCGCACGGTCCCCACGAACAGCGCGGTGCCGCCCGCCGCGTCGTCACCGACGGCCCGGAAGACCTCGTCGACGGAGAGCGGCGTCTCTCGGACGGCGAGCAGCTTGATCGGGTCCTGTGCCGTCAGCTCGCCGGGGTGCTCGTGCTCGATGGGTGCCATGCCCTCATCGTGCCGCACGCCGCCGACAACCGTGAATAGCGTTTTCGACCGGCACGCGCGCGTACCGGCTTGGAGCCTCCTACAGGTGCGCGGTCCTCAGGTGCTCGGTCCTCAGATGCGCCGTCGCGCCTTCCGCACCCGCCGCACCACGGCCGCCGTGCCCAGCAGGGCGACGGTCGCGCCCGCGGCACCGGCCGCCGTCGCGTCCTTGCGGCCGAGGCGTCGGCCCGCGACGGTGCGCCGGCCCGCGACCTCCTCGAGCAGTTCCGCGAGGACCTCCTCGTTGGTCCACTGGGGCCGCCATCCGGACTCGTGCAGCCGGCTGCCGCTGACCACCCACGGGTACATCGTGTAGGCGAGGTCGCCCGCCGGGGAGGGCGTCAGGCCGATCCGGTGCAGCCGGGCCGCGGCGCCCAGGGCGACGGCGGAGGGCAACTCCATGCGCCGGATGCCGCTGAGCTCCTCGACCTCCTCCTGCTCAAGCCAGCCGTCGCAGCCGACCGCGAGTTCTCCGTCGACCTTCTCCAGGGCCGCGTGCTCCAGGGCGCTGCACAGGTCGTCCACGTGGCAGAACTGCCAGGCGGGCCGCGAACCGGCCACCACGAGGAGGCGCGGCGACTCGAAGTACCGGGTGAGCGCCGTGTCCGTGCCGCCGACGAGCACCGCGGGGCGCACCACCGTGACGTTCAGGCCGGGGTGTGCGCGGGGGGCGCGCCGGGCGAGTCGCTCGACCTCCAGGAGGTCGCCGACGCCCGTCGCCTCCGCGGTGGCGCGCAGTTCCGCGTCCTCGGCGAGCGGAAGCTCGTTGTCCTCAAGGGCGCCGTAGACCATCGTCGAGGTGCACAGGACGACGCGGTGCACGCCTGCGGCGGCCGCGGCGGTGAGCACCGTCTGGGTGCCCCGCACGTTGTACGCGGTGCGCGCCGCGGGGTCGGACTCCAGGTCGAGGTCGAGGGCCAGGTGCACGACGACGTCCGCGCCGCGCAGCTTCTCGGCGATGGCCGGGTCCCGCACGTCCAGGACGTGCCAGGTCGCTGACGTGCACTCGCCGCGCCGCTCGTCGATGGCGAGGACCTGCTTGATCTCGTCCGACGCGGCGAGCCGCTCGGTGAGCAGGGCGCCGATGCCGGACGCGGCACCGGTGACCGCGACGACGGGACCGCGGGCGGCTGGACGGGATGATGGGTTTCGCGCTGCGCGAACCTGCGGATCTGGGGAACTCACCGGGCGTCTCCAGCGGTTGTCTTCAGTACGTACCTGTATGACGCGTACGTACCAGGAGGCATCCATCCTGCCGCAGGCCATGAGTCGGCGAAGCACTGAGGCCCGATCCGGTCATGGTGTCTACGCTGGGTGTGTAGTCGGGCAGTCGCCGCCGGGCCCAGAAACCGGCGGCCCAACCAGCCGAGGAATCCCGTGAGTGACACCCCATTCGGTTTCGGCCTTCCGCCGGAGGAGCCGGAAGACGGCGACGAGGGCAAGAAGAAGGACCAGCAGGGCGGTGGCGGTCAGGGACCGGCCGGCCCGTTCGGATTCGGGTTCCCGGGCCTGCCCGGCGCGGGCGGCCCGGGCGGCGAAGGCGGGGACAACCCGTTCGCGGCCATGTTCGGCTCGATGAATCCGAACGATCTGGGGGCGGCCTTCCAGCAGCTCGGCCAGATGCTCTCCTACGAGGGCGGGCCGGTGAACTGGGACATGGCCAAGGACATCGCCCGCCAGACCGTCTCGCAGGGCACGCAGGACGGCGTCAAGGACACCAGCGTGGGCCCCTCCGACCGCACCGCGGTCGAGGAGGCCGTGCGCCTGGCCGACCTGTGGCTGGACGACGCGACGTCGCTGCCTTCGGGCGCGCACTCGGCGGTGGCCTGGAGCCGCGCCGAGTGGGTCGAGGCGACCCTCCCGGTGTGGAAGGAGCTCGTCGACCCGGTCGCCGAGCGCGTCGGCATGGCCATGGGTGACGTGCTGCCCGAGGAGATGCAGGCCATGGCGGGCCCGCTGATCGGCATGATGCGCTCCATGGGCGGCGCCATGTTCGGCCAGCAGATCGGGCAGGCCATCGGCGTGCTCGCGGGCGAGGTCGTCGGGTCCACGGACATCGGCCTGCCGCTGGCCCCGGCCGGCAAGGCCGCGCTGCTGCCGCTGAACATCGAGTCGTACGGCAAGGACCTCGGCGTCCCCATGGAGGAGGTCCGCCTCTACCTGGCGCTGCGCGAGGCCGCTCATCAGCGGCTGTTCTCGCACGTGCCGTGGCTGCGCTCGCACCTGTTCGGTGCGGTCGAGGGGTACGCGCGCGGGATCAAGGTCGACACCTCGAAGCTGGAGGACGTCGTCGGGCAGTTCGACCCGCAGAACCCCGAGCAGATCCAGGAAGCGCTCCAGCAGGGCATGTTCCAGCCGGAGGACTCCCCGGAGCAGAAGGCCGCTCTGGCCCGCCTGGAGACGGCTCTCGCGCTCGTCGAGGGCTGGGTCGACGCGGTGGTCCACGCGGCCGCGAAGCCGCGCCTGTCGTCCGCCGACGCGCTGCGGGAGACGCTGCGCCGCCGCCGCGCGACCGGTGGTCCCGCGGAGCAGACGTTCGCGACGCTGATCGGCCTGGAGCTGCGTCCGCGGCGCCTGCGTGACGCCTCGCGCCTGTGGGCCTCGCTCACGGACGCGCGCGGTGTGGACGGGCGTGACGGCCTGTGGGCGCACCCGGACATGCTGCCGACGGCGTCCGACCTGGACGACCCGGACGGCTTCGTGCACCGCGACGAGCAGCTGGACTTCTCCGAGATCGACAAGATGCTCGGCGAGGCGGCGAGCGGCGGCTCCACCGAGAAGCCGAACCTCAAGAAGGACGAGACCGAGAACGAGGACGACAAGGGCGAGGGCGACTCCGACAAGTGAGCCTGTACGACGACACGGTCCTCGTGCTCAAGAGCTACGAGGACCAGCCGGAACTGCGCCAGGCCTACCTGGACCACCTGTCGGAGCACGGCGCCCACGGCCTGTGGAAGCTCTGCACCGCGGGGCACATCACGGCGAGCGCCCTGGTCGTCGATCCCGCGCGCGGGCGCGTGCTGCTCACGCTCCACAAGAAGCTTCAGATGTGGCTTCAGATGGGCGGCCACTGCGAGCAGGGCGACCCGACGCTGCGGGCCGCGGCCCTGCGTGAGGCGACGGAGGAGTCGGGCATCCCCGGCCTCACCCTCCTGGAGGGCGGCCCGGTCCGCCTGGACCGGCACCCGATTCCGGGGCCGTGCACCCAGCACCTGGACGTGCAGTACGCGGCGCTCGCCCCGGCGGACGCCACGGAAGCCATCAGTGACGAGTCCCTGGACCTGCGCTGGTTCGGCTACGACGAGGTGGCGGACGTCGCCGACGCCTCCGTCGTCCGCCTGGTGGAGGCCACGCGGGCACGGCTCTAGAGAGGCACGGGTAAGGGGCGAGCGCCATGGGCGCTCGCCCCTTACCCGTGTGCGTGCCCGTCACGTGGGCCCTAGCTCCAGACGTTGCCCTGGTTCTGGCCGCGGGCGCCCTGCTGTCCCATCCCGTACTGCGCGGCGAGGCCCCCGCCGGCCGCGTGCTGCGGTGGCAGCAGCTCGCTGGGCTGGACCAGCGCGTAACCGCTGCCCATGAAGCTGAGCTCCCAGCCCTCGCCGGTGTTGCCCCGGCGCCGCCAGACACCGGACGAATGCGTCTGCGCCTGCATCTGCACCCGGAGCCCGGTGGACCAGGCGACGATGGCGTCCGCGTCGGCGTTGACGTACCGGTCGGGGGTGACCTGGAGCATCAGCGGCTGGCCGGATGTCATCAGCGCGACCTTGCCGTGGCCAGTGATGTTGAGCTGGTACTTGCCGGAGCCGGAGATGCCGAACTGGCTGTCCACGGCGACGACTTCGTGGTGCAGCGAGGAGTCCATCGCCAGCACGTAGCTGCTGTCGACGGTCAGGCCGTCCTGTTCGACATCCACTACGTGGATGTACTGGGCGAGGTTCGCCAGGTAGACGACGCCCTGCCCGTGGCAGCGCATCAGGCTGAGGCCCTCGCCGGTGTGCGCGCGGGCGCGCTGCTGCCCGGAGGTCTGGTACTCGCCGTCGAACTCCATCAGCCCCTGGTAGGCGACCATCGCGCCCTTGCGGGCGAGGATGTCGTCGTGGCCTTCCAGGGCGACCCGCAGCATCTGCGGGTTCTGCACCGTGTAGCGCTCCTGGGTCTGCTGCTCGGTGTACGCGAAAAGCGGACTCTGCATGGTGTGTTCGCTCCCCCTCAGCCCCGGACTCGGAGGCGGTCGGTGCTGTCCTCACTGGGCTGTACGACGACGATGCCTTCCCCGGAGAAGCCCATCTGGTAGGCCTCGCCGCTGCCGCGCCCGATGAGGGAGCCGGCCCTGAAGCTGCGCTTGCCCTTGACCTTCAGGCTCGGCGACCAGGCGATGAGCGCGTCGGGGTCCACGTAGGTCTCGTCCTCGCCGCGGCCGCAGTCGACCACGATGGGGGTGCCGCGGGAGGTCAGCGCGACGTGCCCCTGGCCGCCGACCGTGATGTTCCACAGGCCCTGGCCGGTGAACTTGGCGAGTCCCTTGACGCGCTCGACGCCCCACTGGAGGTGTGCGTCGAAGGCGAGGAGGTTGGTGCCGTTGACGGAGATCGACTCGCCGCCGAGGTTGATGACGACGACGTCGGCGCCGTAGTCGGCGAGGTAGAGCAGGCCGTCGCCGGAGCACTTCATGATGGGCGCGCCCTCACCGGTGATCCAGTCACGGGCGATCTGGCGTACGGCGGGCGGGTTGGGCTCGTACTGGACGAACCCTTCGTAGGCGACCATCGAGCCCACGCGCGCGAAGAGGTCGTTTCCGGTCTGCATGGCGACCTTCAGCATGTTGCTGCCGTGGTTCTCCATGCGGGCGGCTACCGGTGTCGGGGCGAAGCCCGCGAGCGGCTGGTTCATGACGGGCTCCCTCAGACCTCGTACGGCTGGACGACGATGAAGTTGCCGGGTGCGCCCCGGAACTGCAGGTTGACGCCTTCGCCGCTGTCGCCCGGATAGGCGTTGCGGCGCATGCGGACCTGGTTGGAGACGATCGCCTGCGCGGCCGCGGACCAGGCGACGACGGCGTTGGAGTCGGCGAACGTGGTGGGCGTGACCGGCAGCACGACGGGCGTGCCGTGGGTCTTCACGACGACCGTCCCGGTGCCCTGGAACTGGAGCACGAACAGGGCGCCTCCGGGGATGCCGTGCCCTTCGATCCTGCGCACTTCGTGCTGCAGGCTCTCGTCGAACGCGAGGACGTTCTCCGCGGAGACGCAGATCGCGTCACCCTGGAGCTCGATGGGGTGCACGTGGGTGGCCTCTTCCGCGAAGAAGACCTGGCCGCGACCGGTGCAGCGCATCAGCTGCATCTCCTGCCCGGTGGCGTTGCCCACGATGCGGCCCGCGAACCCGGCGCCCTTGTAGCTGAATTCGACCTTGCCCTGGTAGAGCACCATGCTGCCCTGGCGGGCGAGGACGGGCTGGTCACCACTGGCTCCGAGGTCGACCCGGATCAGCTTCTTGTTCTGGAGCGTCCAGCGCTGCCCCGTCGGAGCCTCACGGAACTTCTCCAGGGCGGCGGCCACGCCCGGCGCGGCGGCCTGCTGCGGGATGCCCTGCGGAGCGCCTTGCGGTGAGGGGGCGGCCGGGGGTTGACCGAAGCCCTGCGGAGCGGGCGGCGTCTGCGGCTGCTGGCCGTATCCGGGCGGCAGGGATGCGCCGCCCTGGCCTGGAACCTGGCCGAACTGCGGCTGCTGGCCGTACGGGTTCGGAGCACTCGGCGCCGGGGGCGGCGGCGGGACCGTGCCGGGCGGCGTGACGAGCGGTGCGGCGATGGTGGGCGCCGCGTGCACCGAAGGCGCCGGGGCAGGCGGAGCCGGCGGGGGCGTGGGGGCCTGCGCCGGGGCGGGGTTCTGCTGCGACGGAGCGGGTGCCGGAGCCGGCGCGGGCGGGGCCGCGAAGGACGGCGGTGCGGTGGCCTGGGCGGGAGGCGCGAAGCCGGGGGCCGCGGACTGCTCCGGCGCGGCGGCGGGCTCCTCCTCGGCGACCTCGCCACCGAAGTTCTTCAGCAGCGCGTCGAGGCCCCCGTCGAAGCCCTGTCCGACAGCGGCGAACCGCCACACGTCCTTCAGGTAGAAATCGCCCAGCATCACCGCGCGCTCGGTGGAGAACTCACCACCCTGGAAGGAATACCGCGCGACTTCCTCACCACCGGCGACGATACGGATGTATCCCGGCGCGACCTGCGACATCTGCCCCGCACCGTCGATGGTCGCGGTGAACGAAAGCTTCTGGATGGTCGCGGGAATCTTCTCGAGTGTGACGCGGAAGGACTCCGTGTCACCGGCCTGGGCGCCGAGCAGTTGGACGGACTCCTCGGGCGTTTTCGGCTGGTTGAAGAAGACGAAGTACCGGTCGTCGGACAGCCGCTCCTCGGCGTCGAGGCCGAAGCAGCTGATGTCGAAGCTCAGTCCGGGGCCGGTGATCTGTACACCCACGTACAGATCCGTGCCTGCGGTGAGGTCACTGATCTTGGCCTTGTGGCCGCGTTGGAATTCCCTGGCCATGCGTAACGACCGTCCCCCATCCCGATGGTTATTGCGTCGCGTCAGGCTATCCGCAATCACCGACAACGGGAGAAGTCGGTACGCCCCTGGTACAGAAGCCTCGTTGAAGGACGATCAGTCGCCGCGCGCGGCGGGCAGATGCGGGAGCCGGTCGGCCGCGACCACGCCTTCGAGATACCCGCGCGCCCGCTCCGTGCGCGGGTACGCCTCCAGGAGCCTCCAGAACCGCGGCCCGTGGCCGGGGACCAACAAGTGTGCGAGTTCATGGATGAGTACGTAGTCGACGACGTACTCGGGCATGCCCTGCAGCCGGTGGGAGAGCCGGATGCTGCCTTCCGCCGGAGTGCATGAACCCCACCGGGTGTTCTGGTTCGTGACCCAACGCACCGAAGCGGGGCGGGCCTTACCCTTGAGGTACTGGTCCGACAAACGCTCGGCGCGCTCCGACAGCTCGGTGTCGCCGAGCACCCGCTTGCTCTCCTGCGCGGCGAGCTTGTCGAGCATGACGCCCACCCAACGCTTCTCCTCGGCCTCCGACATGCGGGCCGGGATGAGCACCACCGTGCGATCGCCCTCTCGGTACGCGGAGACGGTCCTGCGACGCCGGGAGCTTCTGCGCACCTCGACCGCGCTCGCCCCCAGGCCGCCTGAGGGGGGCGGGCTGGTCGTGCTGCGCTGCGTGTTCGTGGCACGGTGCAGTGGGTCGGCGGACACGCCCCGACGTTACCCGGTGGACCGGGCGGAAGTCCCGCCTCCGGAAGTCTTCGGTGCGGCCCCGCGACCCGCCCCTCGATTAGTACGACTATCACCCACAGCCTGTGGACAACTTTCCGCACGGCTCCGGCAGTCCGGGCATGCTGGCGGTCGATCGACGGGAACGGAGCCGTCGACACAGCACGGGGGACAGCCATGCATCCGATCCTCAAGCCGGCCCTGCGGCGCGGCTGGCACGACCTGAACACGGTGCAGTTCGGGCTCACGCCGGCGCACGCGGTGGTACTCGGCCCGGTCGACACGGCCACCGGCAGCTTCCTGGCACTGCTCGACGGCACCCGCGGAGTCCCGCTCCTGCGGGAAGAGGCCCGGAGGATGGGCCTTCCGGACGGGCATGTGGACGCGCTCCTGGAGCGGCTGAGCGGAGCGGGACTCCTCGACGACGCGACCGGCGGCGGCACACCCGGCGCTGAACTGCGCAAACAGAAGAACGCAATGGACCGGCTCCGCCCCGACCACGCCGCGTTGACGGTCACAACATCCGAACCGGGCGAAGCGATACTGAAGTTGACCGCCCGGCGCGTGATGCGGGTCCAGGTAAGAGGCGCCGGACGGCTGGGCACGGTGATCGCCTCGGTGCTTGCGTCCGCGGGTGTCGGCCATGTCGACGTGCGGGACGGCGGATGCGTCGAACCATGGGACGTGGCGCCCGGCGGACATCCGGTGGAGGCGACGGGCGAGCGCCGGGACGTGTCCGCACGGCGGGTGGTGCGCTCGATGGCGCCGGCCAGGCCACCGCGCCCCGACCGGCGCGCATCGAATCCCGCGCGTCTTTCGGAGCCGGACCCCGAGGAGCCCCCGCTCTCCCTCGTGATCATTGCCCCGCGGGACGGACTCGCGGTCCACTCCCCCGACCCGGCCGCGGTCGAGGACCTGCTGGCAGCCGGTATTCCCCACCTGTACGCGGGCGTCGTCGAGGCCACCGGCGTGGTCGGGCCATTGGTGCTGCCCGGCGGGACCGGCTGCGCGCACTGTCTGCTCCTCGGGCGCGCGGACCGCGATCCGGCCTGGTCCCGGCTGCTCGCCCAGTGGAGTTCGGGGTCTGCCGGCCGTCAGGTGCAGGCCTGCGACCTGGGCCTTGCCACCGCTGTCGCGGGCCTCGCCGCGGCACATGGACTGGCCTTCCTCGACGGGGAGTTGCCGTCGAGCACGGGAGCGCGCTGGGAGGCGGCCGCGCCGGGCCTTGACTGGCATGCCCGCCCGGTATGGCCACATCCGCAGTGCCCGTGCGGTGCGGGTGAGAGAGGTAACGGGCAGGAGGTCTCCGTGGACGCCGTGCCGCACGACACAATGGCGGGGTAGGCAATGGCTGTCGGTACCACGGCACCCGGGCATGCGCGGCATGGCTGTTCGGCATTTGGAGGGGTGTATGTCTGATCTTCCCCGGAAGGCGGTTACCCGTACCGCCAAGCTGGCAGCGCTACCGATCGGCTTCGCGGGTCGAGCGACCTGGGGCATCGGCAGACGCATCGGTGGCAAGTCCGCCGAGCTCGTCGGGCGGGAACTGCAGCAGCGGACGGCGGATCAGCTGTTCAAGGTACTCGGTGAACTCAAGGGCGGGTCCATGAAGTTCGGGCAGGCGCTGTCCGTCTTCGAGTCCGCCCTCCCGGAGGACGTCGCGGGCCCCTATCGAGCCGCTCTGACGAAACTCCAGGAAGCCGCGCCCCCGATGCCGACGCGCACGGTGCACGCGGTGCTCGACGAGCGGCTCGGCGAGCAATGGCGCGAGCTGTTCCTGGAGTTCGAGGACAAGCCCTCCGCCGCCGCGTCGATCGGGCAGGTGCATCGCGCCGTCTGGCACGACGGCCGCGAGGTCGCCGTGAAGGTGCAGTACCCGGGCGCGGGCGAGGCACTGCTGTCGGACCTCGGCCAACTGAGCCGCTTCGCACGCCTGTTGGGGCCACTGATCCCGGGCATGGACATCAAGCCGCTCATCACCGAGTTGCGCGACCGGGTTTCGGAGGAGCTGGACTACGCGCTGGAGGCGCAGGCCCAGCGGGCGCACGCGGAGGAGTTCGACGACGACCCCGACGTCGTGGTGCCGCACGTGGTGCACCAGCGCGAGCAGGTGCTGGTCACGGAGTGGATCGACGGGACACCGCTCGCCGAGATCATCGACAACGGCAGCGAGGACGAGCGCGATCGCGCGGGTCAGCTACTGGCCCACTTCCTGTTCTCGGGGCCCGCGCGCACGGGCCTGCTGCATGCAGATCCCCATCCGGGCAATTTCCGGCTGCTGCCCGACGAGAAGGGCGGCTGGCGGCTCGGCGTCCTCGACTTCGGCACGGTCGATCGGCTGCCCGGCGGCCTGCCCGAGCCGATCGGCGCCTCCCTGCGCAGAACGCTCGACGGGGAGGCGGAGGCGGTCTACGAACTGCTCCGCGAGGAAGGCTTCGTCAAGGAGTCGATCGAGCTCGAACCGGACGCGGTGCTCGACTACTTGCTGCCGATCATCGAGCCCGCCCGCGTCGACGCCTTCACGTTCACCCGCTCCTGGATGCGCAATCAGGCCGCCCGGATAGCCGACCCCCGCTCCCCCGCCCATCAGCTCGGCAAGCAGCTCAACCTGCCGCCGTCGTATCTGCTGATACATCGGGTGACGCTCAGCACGATCGGGGTGCTCTGCCAGCTCGGGGCCACCGTGCGGCTGCGGGACGAGCTGGAGGCATGGGTGCCGGGCTTTGCGGCCGAGGACGCGGCGGAGGTCGAGGACTGGCCGGCGGCGGAGGCCTGATCACCACCAGTCGGAGTCGAGCCGCCCCTCGATGGCCCTGATGTTCTCCCGGGCGCAGGCTTCGCAGAAGTACCGCCGGGTACCGCCCTCGACGGAAAACGTCCATGTCAGCGGTGCTTCCCGGACCGTCGTGCCACACCGCGCGCACGCGAGGCTCTCGTGGTCCGGCTGCTGCGCGGAGTCCCCGCCAGGAAGAGACGTCACTCGGCGACGATAACGCGATGAGCCGATGAACGCCGGGCGCCACACGCCTCGGGGGCCGGTCCGCTTCGGACCGGCCCCCGAGGGAGCAGCCGCACTGTCGCGGCGCGTGCCGACGCATCGGGTCGACGGTTCGGTTACTGCGTCACTGCATGACGGCCATGGCGAGCGCACGCCGGGCGCGCAGCGAAGCGCGCTCGGCACGGCGCTGCATCCGGCGGGCGGTGACCAGGCGCACGGCCCGGCGTTCGCTCTCGGCCGCGCGCAGCTGTTCGTGCATATGCGCACGAGCCAGGGCTTCTGGGATGAGTTGCATCTGACGGGTCCTGTTCTGGCGCGACTCGTTCGCGCCGGCGGTGGTGAAGTCTGGGATCGCGGAGCCTGCGGGCTCGCTCGTGGACGGCTTCATCGGGGCCTGCTTCTTGGGGTCGTGCGTCAGGGGGCGGTCGATCGTTCCGGGGGTGTTCATGCCACGACCGGGTTCTTGCGCGGGCGGCCACGCGGCCGCTTCCGGGCGACGACAACGCCCTGGACGAACAGTTCGCCACCCCAGACGCCCCAGGGCTCACGCCGCTCCTTGGCGCCGGCGAGGCAGGCCTCCATCAGCGGGCAGGTACGGCAGAGGGACTTGGCGTACTCGACATCCGCCGGCGACTCCGCGAAGAAGACCTCGGGGTCATAGGCACGGCAGGGGACGGGCACGTCGAGGTTCTCGATGGCGTCGTCGAGCGCGGTGAGCGCGGTCAGCGGGTTCAAGGTGGAGTCCTCCGTGGACACGGGCGGGGAAAGAGGGTCTGAAGGCGGTACGGACGGGGCGTGCGCTTCGAGTTGCACGGTGTCTTCTTCCTCGTCTGGTCGTCCGGCCGGTGGGCCGGGTGGCGGTGGTACCGGGTTCTTTTCTTGTCCCGAGGCCCCTGCGCTCTGGTCCCTCGGAAGATCGCTGGATCTTCCGGGAAAACAGAAGGGCCGCGGATCCCGGGTGGGGTTCCGCGGCCCTGAAGGCGCCTGCCTGATCTCGTCAGGCTGGATCACTCCAGGGTTTGAGCCCACGGAAGGCCCACATCGTGTGGTGCTGCGTCGTCTGCTTCCGGAATCCGGCACCGGCCGCCGCAAAGGCATAGGCCTGAGCCTGTGCCGTCGCTACTGCTTCCGGTGCCTTGGTCGGTCGCTCATTGCGCTCGCGGATGGGAAGACCCGCGAGGGAGACGCCGGACTCCGGACGCATGGCGGAGACGCCAGACAGACCGGTGCCCGGGTTCGAGGAGCCGAGCAGGCAGGAAGCGACGACCGAGAGATCGGTCATTTTGGCGGTGCTGATGGAGCTGGCGTTGATGCTGATCACTGGAATCGCCTCCTCTCGGCGTCTCTGGGATCGGTGCGAACCGATCCGACGGCATTCAAGTACAACACGGAACCAGGGCCTCCGAGAAGGCCTCTGCTTTCGTGCTTTAGAACCTATGGGGATTGTTGGGGCCTGCGCAAACTATTTTCTCGACGAGTTCGCCTCAGTCGTCGCCCGTCTCCTCGTCGAACTGATCATCAATCGCCTGACCTGCACAAATAGCCAGGACGTCGGATCCGTACGTCCGAAACTTCCGGCGCCCGACGCCCGGGATGCGGGACAGTTCGGCCGCGTCCTCGGGGGCGGTCTCGGCGATGGCGATCAAGGTCTTGTCGGTGAAGACGCAGAACGCGGGCTGGCCGAGACCCGCCGCCGTGCGACCGCGCCACTCGATCAGTCGCTCGTACAGCCCCTCGTCCATGTCCGACGGGCAGTCCTCACAGCGCATCAGCTTCATCTCGGCGGCCTCGAGGGTGCGCCCGCACACGCGGCAGCGGGCCACCTTCCGGTCGCCCCTGGGGCGGGTGGTGGCGGGCGACTCGCGGGTGCCCGCAGGGGTTCCGAACTCGATGCCGCCACGTCCCGCGATCGCCCCGCGCCCGACCGACCCCGTCGACCCCGGCCGCAGCCCGTCGAGGAAGCGGCTCGGCCTGCGGTTCGGGCGGCCGCCCGGCGAGCGGGACAGCGCCCAGGAGAGACCGAGATGGCGGCGCGCGCGGGTCACCCCGACGTACAGGAGCCGCCGCTCCTCCTCGATCTGCTCGTCGGTCTTGGCGTAGGTGATCGGCATCATGCCCTCGGCGAGGCCGACCAGGAACACCGCGTCCCACTCGAGGCCCTTCGCCGCGTGCAGCGAGGCGAGGGTGACGCCTTCCACGGTCGGGGCGTGCTGGGCGCTCGCCCGCGCGTCGAGTTCCGCCACGAAGGCGCTCAGGGTCGCGGTGGGCTCGGCTCTCGCGAGGTCCCCCGCGAGCCGGTAGATGGCGGCGAGCGACTCCCAGCGGTCGCGCACGGCACCGGACCCCGCGGGCGGCTCGGTGGTCCAGCCCGCGCCGGACAGGACGGCTCTGACCTGGGAGGGCAAATCGACGGCCTCGTCGAGCCCCGCGTCGTTGTCCCCGAAGCGGGCCGCCGCACGCAGCTCGTGGTGTGCCTTGCGCACCTCGGCCCGCTCAAAGAAGCGCTCGGCGCCGCGCAGCTGGTAGGGCACGCCCGCGTCGGCGAGTGCCTGTTCGTAGATCTCCGACTGCCCGTTCGTCCGGAACAGGATCGCGATCTCGCCGGCCGACACCCCGGAGTCGATCAGCTCCCGGATGCGGCGCGCGGCGCCTTCGGCCTCGGCGGGCTCGTCGGCGTACTCGACGTAGGCGGGCTCGGGGCCCGCCTCGCGCTGCGAGATCAGTTCCAGGCGGTGCTCGGCGGCGCGACCGCTCGCTCTGGTCAGGACACCGTTGGCAAGGTGCACGATCTGGGGCGTGGAGCGGTAGTCACGGACCAGCTTGACGACGGTGGCACCGGGGTGGCGCGTGCGGAAGCCCAGCAGGTGGTCGGGGGTGGCGCCGGTGAAGGAGTAGATCGTCTGGCTGGCGTCACCGACGACACAGAGGCTGTCGCGCTCGCCGAGCCACAGGTCGAGCAGGCGCTGCTGGAGCGGGCTGACGTCCTGGTACTCGTCGACGACGAAGTGCTGGTACTGGGCGCGGACCTGCTCGGCGATGTCCTGCCGGTCCTGGAGGATGCCCACGGTGAGCAGCAGGACGTCCTCGAAGTCGATGACGGAGCGGTCCCGCTTGAGGGTTTCGTACGCGGAGTAGATCTGGGCGATCTCCGCGGGATGCCGGGGCGCTTCGCGTCCCGCCTTGTGCGCCGCCGCGGCGTAGTCACCGGGGACGGTCTGCGTGACCTTGGACCACTCGATCTCCGCGGTCACGTCGCGCAGCTCACCGCGGTCCAGGCGCAGGCGCGAGGCGGCCGCGGCGTCGGCGACGAGCTGGATCTTGCGGTCGACGAGCCGGGGCAGCTCGCCGCCGACCGCTTTGGGCCAGAAGAACTGGAGCTGGCGCAGGGCAGCGGAGTGGAAGGTGCGGGCCTGCACCCCCACGGCGCCGAGCTGCCTGAGCCTGCCGCGCATCTCACCGGCGGCACGGTTGGTGAAGGTGACGGCGAGGACGGTATTGGGCTGGAGGATCCCGGCGCGGACGCCGTACGCGATGCGATGGGTGATCGCCCGCGTCTTGCCCGTGCCCGCGCCCGCGAGCACACACACCGGACCGTGCAGGGCCGTCGCCACGGCGCGCTGCTCGGGGTCGAGCCCCTCGAGCACCGCGTCGGCGTCACTCGGCGGAGCCGAATATTGGCCACGGCCGGGATCCTGCGGGAACAGGGTGGAGTGCGTTGCTGCTGTCACCCCGCCATGCTGCCAGGTCCGCGGGGACGGATGCGTCGCGTTGTCCACAGGCGCCGACCGTTAGTCGTACCAATGCGTTCGACGTGCGGGAATGGTCGCCGGGTCGCGTACGTTCGACTCATTGCGAACACGCACCGCCAGCCACCTAAGGAGCGCGAGGAAATGCCGGGCACTGTGACGATGTACAGCACCACGTGGTGCGGCTACTGCCAGCGGCTGAAGAAGCAGATGGACCGTGAGGGCATCGGGTACACCGAGGTCAACATCGAGCACGACCCGGAATCCGCGGCGTTCGTCGAGAAGGCGAACGGCGGGAACCAGACGGTCCCCACGCTCCTCGTGGTGTCCGACAGCGGCTCCGAGTCGGTCATGACGAACCCGTCGCTGGCCCAGGTCAAGCAGGCCATGGCCGCCTGAGCCACCCGGCCCCGAGCGAATGGCCCCCGCCCGCCCACGGGTACGGGGGCTTTCCGCTGTCCGGGCTCGGGTCAGACGACCAGCAGCACGACCAGCACGGCGAGGAAGGCCAGCAAGACGATCATCGTCAGCAGGTTCGCCGCTCGATTGCCGGTGATGTCCTGGTTGCCCCGGCGCCTGAGCGCCCACTCGCGCCGCCGGGCCGCCGCTTCCTCTTCGCGCCTGCGCTGTTCCGCAGAGCCTGCCATGGTCCTGCCCCCTTGCGTCAGGGCTCCTGGGACCACCCTCGCACGAGGTCAGCGGGCCCGCAGATCGCTCATTAGAGGACCATCCCTTCTGCAGCCCTCACGAGTAGGGTTGTGACCTCTCGGTCCCGGTGGGTGCATGGCTTGTGTCGCGAGCTGCTCGACGGCCACTGTGAGTTATGCCAGCCCCGCCGGGCCGAGGCCGTCTGATCGGCTTCAGGGACACGCCCCGCAGAGGGCCGATTAATGAGCTCCCGGCAGACGTCCTCACCACCGGGCAGGTCCTTGGCGCACGACACAGAGGTGCTTCTTTCGTGTACATCGGCTGGGACTGGGCGACCGAGACCCACGACGTGACGGTCATGGACAACTCTGGTGCGAGGGTTGACCGTTGGGAGTTCTCGCACACCGAGGACGGCATCGCCAGGACGCTGGCCAAGCTGGCGAAGTGCGGTGCCCCGGCGGACCTTCCGGTGGCCATCGAGACTACCCGCGGCCTGGCCGTGGACAGGCTGCTGGCCGCCGGGCACCCCGTGGTGCCGGTGCATCCCAACGCCTTCCACGCGATGCGCCCGCGATGGGGCGCATCCAAGGCCAAGACGGACGCCGGCGACAGCCTCAAGCTCGCCGACTACCTGCGCACCGACGGCCACTTCCTGCCCCGCCTGGAGCCCACCGAGCAGGCCACCATGGACCTGCAGGCCCTCACTCGGCAGCGGGCCGATCACGTCGAGGCCCGCATCGCGGCTGTCAACCAGCTCGCGGCCCTCCTGGACGCACACTGGCCCGGCGGCAAGGCCGTCTTCTCCAGCCTCGACAGCGATATCGCGCTGACCTTCCTGGAGCGATACCCCACCCCGTCCGCGGCCGCCGAGCTCACCGCCGGACGACTGGAAGCCTGGTGCAAACGGCAGGGATACTCGGGAAAGCGCCCCGGCAGCGTCCTGATCGGGCGCCTGCGCTCCGCTCCCACCGCGGCCTCCCGCCTCAGCAAGAACGTCGTCGGACAGCTGGTACGCACCCAGGTCCAGCTCGTGCGGGGCATCCGCGCGACCATCCAGGCCCTGGACAAGTCCATCGCGGACGCGGTAGCCACCCACCCCTACGCGCCACTCCTCGCGACCATGCCCCGCATCGGCACGGTCAATCTCGGCCAGATCATCGGTGAGCTCGGCCCGATCCTCGAACGCTCCCGCACCAGCGAGCAGTTCATCGCCGAGACCGGCGTCGTCCCGGTGACCCGGGCATCCGGAAAGTCCCGCGTGGTGACCTTCCGCTACGCGACCAACAGACGTGCCCGGCAGGCCATCGTCACCTACGCCGACAACAGCCGACACGGCAGTGACTGGGCCGCAAAGATCTACAACGACGCCCGGACCGCCAAGAAACGCCACCCGCACTCGGCCCGCATCCTCGCCCGCTCGTGGCTCCGTGTGATCTGGGCCTGCTGGCGCACCGGCACCTGCTACGACCCCGAGATCCATCAAGCCAACAACAAGATCAAACCGGCGCTCGACATGCCCAAAACCGCCTAGAGGTTGACTCAGGGAACTCACAGCGCGTCGCTGGGCTTCGGCAGGGGCTTGCCGTACCAGAGCTCGATCAGCCGGGCAGCGATCGAGATCCCGTAGGGAGGCATGACCTCGCCGGAATCGAAGGCGGCCCGCAGGTCCTCGCGGGAGAACCAGCGTGCCTCGTGGATCTCGTCACCGTCCACGTTGATCTCGAAGGACGTGGCGTGCGCCATGAAGCCGAGCATCAGGCTGGACGGGAACGGCCAGGGCTGGCTGGCGACGTACTCGACGTCACCGACGACGACACCCGCCTCCTCGAAGACCTCGCGCCGCACCGACTGCTCGATGGACTCGCCGGGCTCGACGAAGCCGGCGAGCGTCGAGAAGCGTCCCTCGGGCCAGTGCACCTGGCGGCCGAGCAGGATGCGGTCCTGCTCGTCCGTCACGGCCATGATCACGGCCGGGTCGGTGCGCGGGTAGTGCTCGGCTCCGCAGGCCTGGCAGCGACGGATGTGGCCCGCGGCGGCGATGACGGTGCGTTCGCCGCAGCGGGAGCAGAAACGGTGCAGGCGCTGCCAGTTCTCCAGGGCGACGGCGTGCACCATGAGGCCCGCGTCCCGCTGCGAGAGGAGCATCCCCGCCTCGCGCAGGCCGGCCGGGCGGGCGGACTGGTCCATGCGCCCGGGAAGCGTGTCCTTCTGGAGCGCGAAGTAGCTCACGCCGTCCTCGTCGGTGCCCAGGAAGTAGCGATGCGCCTCGGTGAGGGGCGCCTCGAAGGCCGGGGTCATGACCAGTTCCGTCGTGCCGTCCGGTGTCTCGTCGATGAGCGCCTGACCACCTGAGACCACGAAGACGCGGGTCGTGGGATGGCTCCACGCGGCGGCGAGCCAGGCCTCGTCGAGGCGGTGGTGCGCCGCGCGGTCGATTCCGCTCGGCGCGGAGAGCGAGAGGGGTCGCGTTGCGGCGAGATCGGCGGTTCGGTCGGTCCAGGTGGTCACGAGTGCTTCCAACTCCCCCGGTGGAAAGGGTGGTTCGGCGGGCGGTTCGGCGAGGTGGGTGCGGGCGCCTCAGTCAGTGTGCATCTGCCCAGCTCTCCGCGAGATCGCCCCATAGGTAGGCGGTTGTTTCGACACCCTTCATGAGGAGGTCGAGTTCGACCTTCTCGTTGGGGGCGTGCCAGCCGTCGGAGGGGACGGAGATGCCGAGGAAGAGCACGGGCGCCTCCAGGACGTCCTGAAGGTCCGCCGCGGGGCCCGAGCCGCCCTCGCGCGTGAAGCGGATCTTCTGCTCGAAGGCCTGCCCCATGGCACGTACGACGGACTTCAGAGCCGGGTGGTCGAGCGGTGTGAGGCAGGGGCGGGTGGCGGACCCGAAGGTGACCGTGTGGCGGATCCCCGCGGGCAGCTGCTCGGCGACCCAGGCGGTGACGGCCTTCTCGATGTGGTCCGGGTCCTGCCCGGCGACCAGCCGGAAGGAGAGCTTGAGCATCGCGGAGGACGGCACGATCGTCTTGCCGCCGGGGCCCTGGTAACCACCGCCGATGCCGTTGACCTCGGCGGTGGGGCGGGCCCAGATGCGCTCCAGGGTGCTGTGCCCGGCCTCTCCGTGGGTGGCGCGGGACTTCGCCGTGCGCAGCCACTGCTCCTCGTCGAACGGAAGCTCCGCGAAGAGCTCGCGCTCCCTGTCGGTGAGCTCCACGATGCCGTCGTAGAAGCCCGGGACGGCCACGCGCGCGTGCTCGTCGTGCAGCGCGGCCACGAGGCGGGCCGCCGCGGTCGCCGGGTTCGGGACGGCGCCGCCGAACGAGCCGGAGTGGATGTCCTGGTCGGGGCCGTACAGCTCGATCTCGCAGTCGGCGAGGCCGCGCATGCCGGTGCACACCGTGGGGGTGTCCTCGGACCACATGCCGGTGTCGGAGACGATCACGGCGTCCGCGGCCAGGCGCTCCTTGTGTTCTTCCACGAGGGCGCGGAAGTGCGGGGAACCCGATTCCTCCTCGCCCTCGATGAGGAACTTGAGGTTGACCGCGGGGGCGGTGCGGCCGGTCGCGGCCAGGTGGGCGCGCACGCCAAGTGTGTGGAAGAACACCTGTCCCTTGTCGTCGGCCGCCCCGCGCGCGTGGAGGCGGTTTCCGACGACGACCGGGTCGAAGGGGTCGGTGTCCCAGCCGTCCTCGCGAGCGGCCGGCTGCACGTCGTGGTGCCCGTAGACGAGGACCGTGGGGGCCTCGGGGTCGCCTGAGGGCCATTCCGCGAACACGGCGGGGGCGCCGGCCGTCTCCCACACCTCCGTGGTCGGGAAGCCGGTCGCGGCGAGCTTCGCTGCAAGCCACTCGGCGCTGTGCCGCACGTCCGGTGCGTGATCGGGCTGGGCGGACACGGAAGGGATCCGCAGCCACGCGGCGAGGTCGTCGAGGAACGCCTCACGGTGGTTCTCGACATACGCACGGACTGTGCTGACGGCAGTGTCAACGGGCTTGCTCATGGCCACGAGCCTATCCGCCCGCCCGAACGTGTTCGTCCGGCGGTTCCTCCACGGGCTCCACCGGCTGCTGCGGGTCCTCCAGCAGGAGCCGCTCCAGCTCCTCCCGGCCGGGCAACCGACGCGGCCGGACCGTCTCCCCGGTGCGTACGTACAGGAAGGCGGCGCTCACCGCTTCCAGGGGAACGCCCTGCTGCTCGGCCCAGGCGAGCCGGTAGACGGCCAGCTGGAGGGGGTCGGCGGACTTCCGGTGGGCCGTCTTCCAGTCCACGATCTCGTACGTCGCCCCGTCGCCGTCGCCCTCCTTGTAGACGGCGTCGATGCGGCCGCGGACGACGCGGCCCGCGATGGCCAGCTGGAAGGACGTCTCGACCCGGTAGGGCGAGCGATGCGCGTACGGGGTGCGCTCGAAGGCTTCCTTGAGTGCCTCCAGGTCGCGCTCGTCCGCGATCTCGGCGTCGCTGCCGGGCAGCTCCTCCGGGTCGAGCATGGGCAGCCGCAGCTCTTCGAAGCGCGCTTCGATCCAGGCGTGGAACCGGGTGCCCCTGCGGGCCGCCGGCTGCGGCGGCTGGGGCATGGGGCGCGCGAGTTCCTGGGCGAAGGCGTCCGGGTCGGCGGCCATCCGGAGCAGCTGGGACGCGGTGAGCGTGTGCGGGACGGGAACATCGCGCACGGCGGCGCGGGCGCGCAACAGCTCGCCCGACAGTGCCTCCAGGTCACGGTCCCAGGAGGCGATGGTGCGTGCCTCCTCCGGGGTGAGCTCGGCTTCCGGGGCGGGAGCGGGGTGCGGCACGACCGGGGCCGCCGGCTCGGGCTCGCCCACGCGCGCGTGGGCACCGGCCGGGGGCGCGTCGCCCTCGTAAGAGTCGTGATGGCCTTCGTAGGAGTCGTGATCGTTCTCGTAGAGGCCGTGATCGCCCTCGTCCGGGACGTAGTCGTCCTCGTACGGGTCGTAGGGAGGCTCGTCGTCCTCGGGCGGCGGGGGCCAGTCGGGGTCCTCGAACGGCGGCTCGTCGAGGGCGGCGGGGTGGGTCTGTGTGTGTGCGTGCGCGGCCTCGGGCCCCGCGGTGCGCTCCAAGTGGGCGAGGACCGTGTGGGCGGCGGCCCGGCGCCGCGCCCGCGCCTCCTCGTCCAGCGGCAGCGGCCAGGCGTGCTCGACCGAGTTCTCCTGGAGGGCAGGGTTCTCCTCGTCCTCCGCCGGTTCGTCCGCCCAGGCCTCGATCTCGCCGTAACCGGCGGCGCAGTGCTCGTACAGCGCCTGGAGGAAGTCCGACGGGCCGCGCGTGCGCTTCTGGGACGGTCCCCACCAGTGCCCGGATCCGAGCAGCAGGGAGCGCGGGCGCGTGAACGTGACGTATCCCAGGCGCAGCTCTTCGGTGTGCTGGTGGTCCTTCATGTCGGCGTGGAACGCCTTCATGCCCTTGGAGTCCCACGTCTCGATCGCGGGCAACGTCGCGCCGTCACCGCGCAGTTCGTGAGGCAGGACCTTGGCCTGTGCCGTCCACTTCTCACGGCCCTGGGTGCTCGGGAACGTGCCGTTGACGAGGCCGGGAACGGCGACGACATCCCATTCGAGGCCCTTGGACTTGTGAGCGGTGAGCACCTTCACGGTGTCCTCGCCGCCGGGCAGCGCGTTGTCGAGGCCCTTCTCGTACTGCGCCGCGGTGCGCAGGAATCCGAGGAAGGCGAGCAGCGTCGCGGACCCGTCGTTCGCCGCGAAGGACGCGGCGATGTCGAGGAAGTTGGAGAGCGTCTCGCGCCGGCGGGCCGCCAACGCGTGCGGGGACGCGGAGAGTTCGACCTCCAGGCCGGTGACCGCCAGGACACGGTGCAGCACGTCCATGAGGGGGTCGGACAACGAGCGGCGCAGCTCGCGCAGTTCGGTGGCGAGCCGGGCGAAGCGCACGCGCGCGTCCGACGAGAACGGCAGCCCGTCGTCGTCCTCTCCGGCGTCGGTCGACGTCTCCAGGAACGTGTCGAGCGCGTCCGCGAGCGATATCACCTCGGAGGGGTCGACCCCCTCGACGGCCGCGGCCAGGCGCCGGTCCGGATCGTCGTCCTCTCCCCCGCGCGCGTGGGAGACCAAAAAGCGTGCACGCCGCCCGAGGAGGGCGAGGTCGCGCGGGCCGATGCGCCAGCGCGGGCCGGTCAGAAGTCGTACGAGGGAGGCATTGGCACCGGGGTCCTGGAGGACCTCGCACATGGCGACCAGGTCGGCGATCTCCGGGAGGTGCAACAGGCCGGAGAGGCCGACCACTTCGACGGGGATGTCCCGGGCGACCAGGGCGCCCTGGATCTCGGCGAAGTCGGTCGCGGTGCGGCACAGCACGGCGATCTCACCGGGCGCCGTACCCGTGGCGACGAGGTGGCCGATGGAGTCGGCGAGCCAGTCGATCTCCTCGCTGTGCGTGCTCAGGAGGGCGCAGCGCACGACACCGTCGGCCTCGGCTCCGGGGGCGGGGCGCAGAGCCTCCACGCCCGCGTGCATCGCCCGGAGCGGCTCGGCCAGCCCGTTGGCGAGGTCGAGCAGGCGGCCGCCGCTGCGCCGGTTCTCACTGAGCGCGAAGCGGGTGGCCGGGCGGCCGTCCGCGTACGCGAAGTGGCGCGGGAAGTCGTCCAGGTTGGCGACGGAGGCGCCGCGCCAGCCGTAGATCGCCTGGCAGGGGTCGCCGACCGCGGTCACCGCGTGGCCCGTTCCCCCGCCGAAGAGGCCCGCGAGCAGGATCCGCTGGGCCACGGACGTGTCCTGGTACTCGTCGAGCAGGACCACGCGGAACTCGTCGCGCAGGATCTCGCCGACCTCGGGCCGCGTGTCGGCCAGCGTCGCCGACAGGGCGATCTGGTCGCCGAAGTCGAGGAGGTCCCGCGAGCGCTTGGCGTCCCTGTAGTGCCCCACGAGCTCGGCCAGCTCCAGGCGCGCGGCGGCCGCCTCGGGCACCTTGCGCAGGTCTGCGTTGCTGAGCTTGACGCCTTCGAGGGCGCGCAGCAGCTCATGGTCGTACGCGCGCAGCTTGCCGGGCTGTACGAGGTGTTCCGCCAGCTCGCCGTCCAGGGTGAGCAGATCGCTGACCAGGTCGGCGAAGGAGCGGGTGAGGGCGGGATAGGGGCCGGGCGCTTCGCGCAGCACGCGCGCGGCGAGCTGGAAGCGGGTGGCGTCTGCGAGCAGCCGCGTCGTGGGTTCGAGCCCGATGCGCAGGCCGTGGTCGGTCAGCAGACGGCCGGCGAAGGCGTGGTACGTGGAGATCACGGGCTCGCCCGGGGGGTTGTCCGGGTCGATGGCATCGGGGTCGGTGACGCCCGCCTTGATCAGGGCCTTGCGGACACGCTCGGCCAGTTCCCCGGCCGCCTTGTTGGTGAACGTGAGGCCCAGGACCTGCTCGGGGGCGACCTGGCCGGTGCCGACCAGCCAGACCACGCGCGCGGCCATCACCGTCGTCTTCCCGGAGCCCGCTCCGGCCACGATCACCTGCGGGGCGGGCGGCGCGGTGATGCAGGCCGTCTGCTCCGGGGTGAACGGGATGCCGAGCAGCTCTTTGAGCTGCTCGGGGTCGGTGAGGCGCGTGGTCACCTCATCGAGGCTAACCGGCACCACTGACAGCGCCGGTCTGTTCCGGCTCAGTCGAGGCGCACGTCACTCGACGACGTGTTTGCCCTCCGGACGCGCGCTGCACGAGGCACGGAACGCGCAGTGCGTGCAGTGCTGCCCGGTGGTCGGTACGAAGCGCTCGTCGAGGACCTTGCCGGCCGCGGTGGCGAGGAGGTCGCCGACCCACTCCCCTTCGAGGGGCTCCTGCGCCTGCACCTTCGGCAGGGCCTCGCCGCCGTCCTTCTTGGCGGCGCCCTGCCGGAGCTGCACCAGTTCCGCTCCTCCGGGGTGCGGTCGAGCCCCGTCGAAGACGTCGTCCACCGCACCTTCGTTCACGGCGAGCTGGTACACGGCGAGCTGTGGGTGGCGGGCGACGTCCGCGGCGCTCGGTGCCTGCTTGCCGGTCTTGAAGTCGACCACGTAGGCGCGGCCCTCGGCGTCTCGCTCCACACGGTCCATGGATCCGCGAATACGCACCTCGTAGGAGCCCGCCTCGAGCGTCACATCGAAGTCGTGCTCGCTGGCGACAGCGGTGCGGCCCGTGCGGTCCATGACGTGCCACTGAAGGAACCGTTCGAGCGCGGCGCGGGCGTTCTCCTTCTCCTGGGCCGACTTCCAGGGCGCGTCGAAGGCGAGGGAGTCCCACACGGAATCCAGGCGCTCCATGAGGACGTCGAGGTCTGCGGGGGTGCGCCCGGAGGCGACCTCGTCGGCCAGGACGTGCACGACGTTGCCGAAGCCCTGGGCCGCGGTCGCGGGGGCGTCGGCCTTCACCTCGCGGCCGAGGAACCACTGCAGGGCGCAGGTGTTGGCCAGCTGGTCGAGGGCGCTTCCTGAGAGGACGACGGGCTTGTCCCGGTCACGCAGCGGGACCTTGCTCTCGGTCGGCTCGTACATGCCCCACCAGCGGTACGGGTGGGCGGACGGTACGAGCGGTCTGCCGTCGTCGTCGCTGAGCGCCGCGAGCTGGGCGAGGCGACGCGCGGCGGCCTCTCGCAGCCCTTCGGAGACGCGTGGGTCCACCGTCGTGGCGCGCAGTTCGGCGACGAGCGCGGCCACCGCCAGAGGGCGGCGCGGGCGCCCGCTGACGTCCTTGGGTTCCACGCCCAGCTCGGTCAGGAACCGGGACGGCTGGTCGCCGTCGTCCGCGGGCGCCTTCACCGCGGTGACGACGAGCCGCTCCTTCGCGCGCGTGGCGGCGACATAGAACAGAACGTCGTTCCTCCGCGAGCAGCGCCCCGGGGGTGAGTGGTTCGGCGAGGCCGTCGCGTCCGATGCGGTCGGCCTCCAGGAGTGAGCCGCGGCGCCGCAGATCGGGCCACAGCCCTTCCTGGACGCCCGCGACGACGACGAGCCGCCACTCCAGGCCCTTGGAGCGGTGCGCGGTCATCAGGCGCACGGCGTCGGGGCGCACGGCCCGTCCGGCGAGGGTGTCGGCCGCGATGTCCTGGGCCTCCAGTTCCTCCAGGAAGTTGCGGGCGCCACGGCCTCCGGTGCGCTCCTCCGCGCGCGAGGCGACGGCGAACAAGGCGCAGACGGCGTCCAGGTCGCGGTCAGCGTTGCGCCCGGCCGCGCCGCCTCGGCGCGCGGCACGTTCGAGCCGCCCCGGCCAGGAGGTGCCGTTCCACAGCTCCCAGAGGGCTTCCTCGGCGGTGCCGCCGTCGGCGAGCTTCTGGCGGGCGGTGGCGAGCAGCGCGCCGAGACGCTGCGCGCCGCGGGCGTACGCCGGGTCGTGCAGGGCGAGCCGTTCGGGCTCGATCAGGGCGCGCGCGAGCAGCTCGTCCGAGGGCGGCGGCAGCGCGTTCCCGGACGCGCGCTCCTCCTCGCGCAGCGCGCGCCCGAGGCGGCGCAGATCGGCCGTGTCCATGCCGGCGAGCGGCGAGGCCAGGAGTTCGAGAGCCGTCTCGGTGTCGAGCCGATACTCGCCTTCCGGAGCGTCTGGAGTATCCGCATTCTCTGAGGTGTCCGGGGTGTCCGGGGTGTCCGGGGTGTCCGGGGCGGCTGCCCGGGCCACCACCTTGAGGGCCGTCAGCAGCGGCGTGACCGCCGGTTCGTGGCGCAGCGGCAGGTCGTCGCCGTCGATGTCGAGGGGGACGCCGGCCGCCGTGAGCGCGCGCCGCACCGCGGGGATGCTGCGCGAGCCCGCGCGCACCAGGACGGCCATGTCGCTCCACGGGATGCCGTCCTCCAGGTGGGCACGCCGCAGGATGTCCGCGATGTTGTCGAGCTCCGTACCGGACGTCGGGTACGTGTAGACCTCGGCCCTGCCCCCGTCGCGTACGGGCGACAGCTCACGGTGGGCACGCACCTTGTGCGCGGGCAGCCGGGTCAGGGGCATCCGCTGGGTGATGCGGCGCGTCGCCTCCAGGAGACGGGCACCGGAACGCCGGGACGTGGTGAGCACTTCGACCGGGGCGGGGGCGCCGTCCGCCTGGGGGAAGTCGTCACGGAAGTCCAGGATGCCGTTCACGTCCGCGCCCCGGAACGCGTAGATCGACTGGTCCGGGTCGCCGAAGGCGACGAGCGTGCGCCCCCCGCCCGCGAGAGCGTGCAGCAGCCGCACCTGGGCGGGGTCGGTGTCCTGGTACTCGTCGACGAACACGGCGTCGTACTGCGTGGCGAGCCGGTCCGCGACCTCCGTGCGGCGCGCGAGGAGCACGGCGCGGTGCACCAGTTCCGCGTAGTCGAGCACGCCCTGTGCGTCGAGGACGTCCAGGTACTCGGCAAGGAACGTGGCGGCAGCCCGCCAGTCCGGGCGGCCGATGCGGCGCGCGAAGGCGTCCAGGGCGGCCGGCCCCAGGCCCAGCTCACGGCTGCGGGCGAGGACCGCGCGCACCTCGTCGGCGAAGCCCCGCGTGGTGAGGCACGCGCGCAGCTCGTCCGGCCAGCGCACATGCGCGAGCCCCGCCTGCTCCAGGTCGATCTGTCCCGCCAGCAGTTCCCTTACGGCGACGTCCTGCTCGGGGCCCGACAGCAGCCGCAGGGGCTCGACGAAGAGGTCCGCGTCCTGGTGGGCACGGACCAGGGCGTAACAGAACGAGTGGAACGTCGTCGCCTGTGGGGCGTGTGCGGCGCCGATGCGCTGGGCCATCCGGTCGCGCAGTTCGACCGCGGCCTTCCGGCTGAACGTGAGTACCAGGATGCGCTCGGGGTCGGTGCCCTTGGCGATGCGCGCCGAGACGGCCTCCACGAGAGTCGTGGACTTGCCCGTGCCGGGGCCGGCCAGGACGAGGAGCGGCCCGTGGGCATGGTCAACCACCGCACGCTGATGTGCGTCCAGACGAGGGGGGTCCACCGGAGCCGGCGGGGTACGCACCAGTCGGTACGCACCGGGGAGCCCCTGTCGAACCTGATGCTGCGACAGGTGCCGGGTGGACGAGGAGGAGCTCACGTGGATCGCTGGTCCTGGTGGGTGTGCTGGTGGTCGAAGTGCCGTCCGCGCCAAGCGGTGGCCATGGGGTGAAGGAGGTGTCTGCCATCGACGGTGCCGTCGACGCTACGCCGTCGAGTGTGGCGGAAGCCGGGCTTCCGGCGCCTCTCCCGCACTCCCTCGGGCACAGATGTGCCCGGTCTCACCAACGGACACGGGGCCGCCGAAGTGCCCCACATGCCCCGCTTCCCCCATACGGGCCACCGGCACCCCACCCGCGCGCGGGATGGCCGAAGCTGTCAATTGTGAGCTTCCGTACCCTCCCGGCCGTCCCACCGCGCGCGCTTCATGTCGAGGCGTGGCAGGTGCCCTTCGGCGGCCCGGGAGGCCTCGCGCAAGGGCGTGCCCTCCTCCCCGTAGCGCTCGAGGGCGCGCAGCTCGTGCCCCGGCAGGAGCTGCCCGTCGGCGCGCACCACACGCCACCACGGAACCGCGCCTCCGTAGAGAGCCATCGCCCGCCCCACCTGGCGGGGCCCGCCCTCCTCGAGCCATTCGGCCACGTCCCCGTAGGTCATGACCCGCCCGCGCGGGATCAGCTCCGCGACGTCCAGGACCCGCTCCGCGTACGCGGGAAGCTCTCCCGCCGGTTCGCTCTCCTTGCTCATCCGACCCATCCTGCCGCACGCCACCGACAGCGCGGAGCGACGTACGAAACGGCGTACAGGAGGCGGCCCGGGCAGGCACGGACGGCGACGCCCGCCAGAGGATCCCGCCTCCTCGAATGCACCCTGATGCCCCCCTATGACGGTGCGGCATGCCACCATCGTGCGGGCGGTGACTGGTGATACGAGATCAAGAAGAGACCACGGAGCAGCAGAGCGTGCACCCCGACAAGGCGGAGGGCACCTCTGTGGCACCGGCGCGCCCTGACGAAGCGGCCGATCAGGCCGCCGAAGCGAAGCCCGAGCAACCGTTGCACGACCCCGACTGTGCCGAGGGGGAGGTACACGCGGAGCAGGTGGACGGTGACGAACCGTTGCTCCCCGCGCGCGTACACCGACCCTCCGACCTCATGCGGCTCCTCGTCGGCCTGCTCGCCATCGTCGTGATCCTGGCGATCGCGGCGTTCGCGCACGGCACGACCTCGGGCTTCGCCCAGGACATCGACAAGGGCACCGGCCAGGCACCGGACCTGCTGACCAAGTTCGCGGGTCTCGCGTCGAGCATCGCCATCCTGTTGGTGCCGGTCGCGTTCGCCATCGAGCGGCTCATCAAGCGGGACGGCCTGCGGATCGCCGACGGAGTGCTCGCCGCGGTCCTCGCGCACGGAGTGACGCTCGCGACGGACCTCTGGGTCGCCAAGGGCGCCCCGCAGTCCATCCAGGAAGCGCTCACCACTGTCTCGCCCGGCGACATCCACGCGCTGACCGACCCGGTGCACGGCTACTTGGCGCCCGTCATCGCCTATATGACGGCCGTCGGCATGTCCCGGCGACCACGGTGGCGCGTCGTGCTGTGGGTGGTCCTGCTGCTCGACGCCTTCGCGATGCTCGTCACCGGCTACACGACACCGTTCTCGATCATCCTGACGGTCCTCATCGGCTGGACCGTCGCCTACGGAACGCTGTACGCCGTCGGCTCCCCGAACGTGCGCCCTACAGGGCAGACGCTCCTCGCGGGCCTGCGCCACGTCGGCTTCCACCCCGTCAGCGCCTCCCGTGAGGAAGCCCATGAGGGCACCACGGAGAACGGCGACCGGGGGCGGCGCTACTTCGTCACCCTGGAGGACGGACCACCGCTCGACGTCACCGTGGTGGACCGGGAGCAGCAGGCGCAGGGATTCTTCTACCGCGTGTGGCGACGTCTGACGCTGCGCGGCATCACGCAGCGCCGCAGCCTCCAGTCGCTGCGCCAGGCCCTGGAGCAGGAGGCGCTGCTCGCCTACGCGGCGATCGCCGCAGGGGCCAACGCACCGAGGCTGATCGCGACGTCCGAGCTCGGCCCCGATGCCGTCATGCTCGTCTACGAGCACGTCGGCGGCCGGTCCCTGGACTCGCTGCCCGACGCCGAGATCACCGATGAGCTGATGCGCGACACGTGGCATCAGGTCCAGGCTCTCCAGTCACGGCGGATCGCCCATCGCAGGCTGGCCGGCGACGCGATTCTGGTGGATCGTTCCGGCACCGTGATCCTCACGGATCTGCGCGGCGGCGAGATCGCCGCGGGTGAGCTCGTGCTCCGCATGGACATCGCCCAGCTGCTCACGACGCTCGGGCTTCGGGCGGGCGCCGAGCGCACCGTCGCGTCCGCCGTGGGAGTCCTCGGCCCGGACGCGATCGCCGACTGTCTGCCGCTGCTGCAGCCGATCGCGCTCACCCGCTCCACCAGGGCGACGCTGCGCAAGCTCGGGCGTGAGCGTGCCCAGCGCGAGCGCGAGGCCGTCCTGGAGGCGTCCAGCAAGGCCAAGCAGGCGCGCATCGAGGAGACCACCGCCGAGGACGCCGGAAAGGTGTCGGTACGCGCCGAGAAGAAATCCGAGAAGGCGGAACGGCAGGCCGAGAAGCGGGCCATCGACGAGGCCGTGGAAGAGGCCCGCGAGGAGGATCTGCTGACCCAGATCCGCCACCAGGTGCTGCGCATCCGGCCCCAGGCGCCCGTCGAACCGGCCCGCCTGGAGCGCATCAGGCCGCGCACGCTGATCAGTTTCATCGCCGGTGCGATCGGCGCGTACTTCCTGCTGTCGCAGCTCACCCACATCGACTTCGGGGCGATCGTGGGCGAGGCCGAGTGGGGCTGGGTCGGCCTCGCGGTGCTGTTCTCCGCGCTCAGCTACGTGGCCGCCGCGATGAGCCTGCTCGGCTTCGTGCCGGAACGTGTTCCCTTCATGCGGGCCGTCGCGGCCCAGGTCGCCGGCTCCTTCGTGAAGATCGTGGCGCCCGCGGCGGTCGGTGGCGTGGCGCTCAACACGCGTTTTCTGCAGCGTTCGGGGGTACGTCCGGGGCTCGCCGTGGCGAGTGTGGGCGCCTCGCAGCTGTTCGGCATGGGCAGCCACATCCTGCTGCTGCTGACCTTCGGTTATCTGACAGGGACGGAGAAGACGCCCTCCTTGTCGCCGTCCCGCACGGTCATCGCGGGCCTGTTGACCGTCGCGGTGCTCGTCCTGGTCATGACGTCGATCCCGTTCCTGCGGAAATTCGTCGTCACGCGCGTGCGCTCACTTTTCGCGGGTGTCGTGCCGCGCATGCTCGATGTGCTCCAGCGGCCGCGGAAGCTGCTCACCGGCATCGGCGGCATGCTGCTGCTGACCGCCTGCTTCGTGATGTGCCTCGACGCCTCGATCCGCGCCTTCGGGGACGAGACCCAGACGTCGATCAGCCTGGCCAGCGTCGCGGTGGTCTTCCTCGCAGGTAACGCGCTCGGCTCGGCCGCCCCGACGCCGGGTGGTGTGGGTGCCGTCGAGGCGACCCTGACGGTGGGTCTGATCGCGGTCGGCCTGCCCAAGGAGGTGGCCGCGCCCGCGGTCCTGCTGTACCGGCTGCTCACACTGTGGCTGCCCGTCCTCCCCGGCTGGCTGTTCTTCAACCACCTGACGAGGAAGGGCGCCCTCTAGGCTCCTTCTGAGGGAGCAGGCGACGTGTACGTCCTACGGGTAGCGAGGACCTCACTCGCACAGCCTTCAGCCCGAGCGCCCCGCACCCCGCCGCCGCAGGATGGACGCATGCCCAATCCGTCCTGGTCCCGTACCGCTGCCCTGACCGCCGCCACCCTGCTGTCCGTATCGCTCGCGGCGTGCAGCAGCGACACGGACGACGACGTGGATCTTCCGTCCCAGAAGCTGAGCTGGAAGGACTGCCCGGCACCCGCGGAGTCCCAGGGCGGCGGCGAGGCGCCTTCCCCGCTTCCCGGCGGCGCCGAGTGGCAGTGCGCCACCATGAAGGCGCCGCTCGACTGGGACGAACCCCGGGGCGACACGATCGACCTGGCGTTGATCCGCGCCAAGGCGAGCGGAGACAAGGACAAGCGCATCGGTTCGCTGATCTTCAACTTCGGCGGTCCCGGCGGCTCCGGGGTCACCACTCTCCCGGCCTTCGGCTCCGAGTACGCCAAGCTGCGCACTCGCTACGACCTCGTGAGCTTCGACCCGCGCGGGGTGGGCCGCAGCGCGGGCATCAAGTGCGAGGACGACAAGCAGCTCGACGAGTACTTCCAGCAGGACTCGACGCCGGACGACACCGCGGAGCAGAAGAAGCTCGTCGACAACATCAAGACATTCAACGGCGCGTGCGAGAAGAACTCCGACACCGTCCTCCCCCACGTACGCACCACCGACGCGGCCCGCGACATGGATCTCATGCGCCAGGTCCTCGGCGACGACAAGCTGCACTACTTCGGTATCTCCTACGGCACCGAACTGGGCGGTGTCTACGCCCACTTGTTCCCCAAGAAGCTGGGCCGCGCCGTGTTCGACGGCGTCGTCGACCCCACACAGGACCCGGAGGAGGGGGCGCTCGGCCAGGCGAAGGGGTTCCAGCTCGCCCTCGACAACTACGCGAAGCACTGCACGTCCCAGGCCGATGGCTGCCCCGTCGGGGACACTCCGCAGGACGTCAAGACGAAGATCGCCAAGTTGCTCGACGAACTCGAGGAGAAGCCGATCCCGGGCATCTTCCCGCGCGACCTCACGCAGACCGCGGCGACCAACGGGGTCGCGCAGGCCCTGTACTCGCAGGACTTCTGGGAGTACCTGACCGAGGGCCTCCAGCAGGCCTACAACGGTGACGGCAAGATCCTCATGGCGTTGTCCGACTCGATGAACGGGCGCAACGAGGACGGCAAGTACAGCAACATGCAGGCCGCGAACATCGCCATCAACTGCGCCGACGACAAGCCCCGCTACACGACGAAGGACGTCGAGGCGAAGCTGCCGGAGTTCCGCGAGGCGTCCTCGATGTTCGGCGACTACCTGGCGTGGGGCATGCTCAACTGCTCCGGCTGGGCCGTCGGCGGGGCCGCCGAGCACCCGGACGTCAGCGCGTCCGGCTCCGCCCCGATCCTCGTCGTCGGCAACACCGGCGACCCGGCCACTCCGTACGAGGGGGCGAAGAAGATGGTCGACGCGCTCGGCGGGGACGTGGGCGTCGAGTTGACGTACGACGGCCAGGGGCACGGGGCCTACGACAGCGGAAACAAGTGCGTGCACGGCGCCGTGAACACCTACCTCCTCAGCGGGAAACCCCCGAACGAGGGAACGGTCTGCAAGTGATCCAGGAGTTGTCCACAGGCCGAGCCGGATGTCCGTGGGCGCTCCTACGATGGCTTGACTGTCTTTCGAACGGGGGCAGTTGAGGGGGGAGGTGCCATGGCGGCACAGGATTCGTGTGCGTCCGCGGGCGCACACGCACGCTGGGGAAGGGGCGTCCGCGCGTTCGCCCTGGCCGCGGCCGTCGTGCTGACGGTCGGGCCGGTCACGGGCTGCGGCGGCTCGGGCGAGCGCGACGACAGAAGCGATCCGAAGCCACCGTCGGCATCCGCCTCACGACCCGCCGACATGGCGCCGGGCGAGAGCGACTCCCCCGCCCTCCCGTCCTCACTCACCGACCAGCGCCTCGACTGGGGCCGGTGCCGTGCGCAGGCCGGCTCGCGCGCGCCCGGCTCCGACTGGCAGTGCGCGACGCTCAAGGCCCCGCTCGACTACGCCGAGCCGTCCGGCCCCACGATCGACCTCGCCCTCATCCGGACCGAGGCGCGAGGCGACCGGAGCGACCGGATCGGCTCCCTGCTGTTCAACTTCGGCGGCCCCGGAATTTCCGGGGTGGATCTGCTGCCGGCCTTCGCCCCGCAGTACGCGAAGCTGCGTGAGAGGTACGACCTGGTGGGGTTCGATCCGCGCGGCGTCTCGGCGAGCCGCGGGCTGCGCTGTCGGAGCGACAAAGGCATGCAGGCGGCCGAGTCCATCGACCTCACGCCTGACACCACGGCGGAGGAGACGGCGTATCTCCAGGATTCCGTCGCGTTCGGCAAGGGCTGCGGCAGGCAGGCCGGAGCACTGCTCGCCCATGTGTCGACCATCGAGGCCGCGCGCGACATGGACCTGACGCGTCAGGTCCTCGGTGACAAGAAGTTGCACTACATGGGCGTCTCCTACGGCACCGAACTGGGTGGGGTCTACGCCCACTTGTTCCCCGACAAGGTCGGCCGGCTCGCTCTGGACGGCGTCGTGGATCCGACGGCGGGACGCGTCGGGCAGGCCGAGAGCCAAGCCCGCGGATTCCAGCGGGCCCTCGACGACTACTTCAGGTCACGCGCCAAGGATCCCCGGGAGGGCACGCGCGAGATCGCCGCGCTCCTCAAGAGGCTCGACGCGAAACCTCTGCCGACCCCGGGCGGCCGGGAGTTGAACGAATCACTCGCGACGACCGGCATCGCGGTCACCCTGTACAGCAAGACCAGTTGGGCAGCTCTGACGCGAGGCCTGCGGGACGCGGAGCGGGGCGACGGTTCGACCCTGCTCGCCCTCGCCGACTCGTACAACAACCGTGACGGGAGCGGGCGTTACGGCACCGCGAGTCACTCTCAGCGGGCGATCTCCTGCCTCGACGACAAGGCGCGCCCCACGGTGCGTCAGACGAAGGAGCGGCTGGCGAAGTTCCGGGAGCTCTCGCCCGTGTTCGGGCCGTACATGGGCTGGGACACGGCGGGTTGGTGCCATGGCTGGCCGGTCCCGGGCCAGTGGGACGAACCGGATGTGAGCGCGCGGGGTGCGGCGCCGGTTCTCGTCGTGGGCAACACCCGCGATCCGGCGACGCCTTACGAAGGGGCGCGCCGCATGGCCGAGGAGTTGGGCGCCGGCGTCGGCATCGAGCTGACGTGGAAGGGCGAAGGGCACGGGGCGTACGGCGTCGGCAGCGCCTGCGTGGACTCGACGGTCGACGCGTATCTCCTGGAGGGTCGAATACCGCGCGACGGCAAGGTGTGCCCCTGACGGCGAACGTCCGCCCCGATACGGCGGACGGGCCTCGCGCACTGTGCGCGAGGCCCGTCCGATCAGCTCACAGGGGCCGAGCCGAGGCTCAGTAGACCGGCTTGTCCGGCTCGATCTGGTTGACCCAGCCGATGACGCCGCCGCCGACGTGCACGGCGTCCGAGAAGCCCGCGGACTTCAGCACGGCGAGAACTTCCGCACTGCGGACACCCGTCTTGCAATGCAAGACGATCTTCTTGTCCTGCGGCA
Organism: Streptomyces fractus; assembly: GCF_049844455.1. NCBI lineage: Bacteria > Bacillati > Actinomycetota > Actinomycetes > Kitasatosporales > Streptomycetaceae > Streptomyces > Streptomyces fractus. The sequence goes on from NZ_JBMYHI010000002.1 coordinate 3,572,402, forward strand.
TGCTCTCCAGGGCCGTGCCCATGAGGAACTCGTTCTTCGGGATCAGCTTGGCGCCCGGGATGGAGACGATCTCGTACTCGTTCGGCTCGCGGACGTCGATGATCTCGATGCTCTCGCCGTCGTCGATCCACTCCTTGAGCTGCTTCGGAGTGATCGTGGCACCGGCGGCGGCCTCCTGCGCCTCATCGGACACGACGCCGCAGAAGGCCTCGTAGTCGATGAGCTCGGTGACGGTCGCGTTCGGGCCGCAGACCGCGCAGTCGGGGTCCTTGCGGACCTTGACCTGGCGGTACTGCATCTCGAGGGCGTCGTAGATCATCAGGCGGCCGACCAGCGGGTCGCCGACGCCGGCCAGGACCTTGATCGCCTCGGTGACCTGGATGGAGCCGATGGACGCGCACAGCACGCCCAGGACACCGCCCTCGGCGCAGGAGGGGACCATGCCGGGGGGCGGGGGCTCCGGGTACAGGCAGCGGTAGCACGGCCCGTGCTCGGACCAGAAGACCGAGGCCTGGCCGTCGAAGCGGTAGATGGAACCCCACACGTACGGCTTGTTCAGCAGCACGCACGCGTCGTTGACGAGGTAGCGCGTCGCGAAGTTGTCCGTGCCGTCGACGATCAGGTCGTACTGGCTGAAGATGTCCATCACGTTCTCGGCTTCAAGCCGCTCTTCGTGAAGGATCACGTTCACGTACGGGTTGATCCCGAGGACGGAGTCCTTCGCGGACTCCGCCTTGGACCGGCCGATGTCGGCCTGGCTGTGGATGATCTGGCGCTGGAGGTTCGACTCGTCGACCTCGTCGAACTCCACGATGCCGAGCGTGCCCACGCCCGCAGCGGCCAGGTACATGAGGGCCGGCGAGCCAAGGCCACCGGCGCCCACACAGAGCACCTTGGCGTTCTTCAGCCGCTTCTGCCCGTCCATCCCGACATCGGGGATGATCAGGTGGCGGGAGTACCTGCGGACCTCGTCTACGGTGAGCTCAGCAGCTGGCTCGACCAGGGGTGGCAGCGACACGGGGACTCCGTTGGTCGGTATCTACGTACGGTTGTTCCGTCTGTAACACTGCCACGCCCTCCTTCATTCCGAGACACCGCGTCCGATGCGCGAGACGATTTCGTCCCAGTAACCGGGCATCCCCTCCCAGGGGTCGGTCGAGCCGCCCCGGTCCGTGCGATCGGTGAAGTAGATCGTGCCCGCGCCCTGCCAGCGCGCGATGCGCAGCGCCTCCTCGAGGTGACCGAGGGGCATTCCGTGGACGAAGTGGCAGAACCGCTCGTGCGGATAGTCGGCGGTCCACTCGGCGACCTGGGACCAGCGATAGTCGCTCCAGGGGCCGGAGAAGGTCACCAACTGGTCGGCGCTCTCGGCGTATCCGGGGTACGGGTGGGTGCCGTGGTTGAACACGATGTACGCGTCGTCGACGAGGGCGCGCAGGGTCGTGGTGGCACGCCTGACCTCGGGGAGCGCGGCCCGCTCGGTGGGGCAGCGGTCGAAGTAGAAGCCGTCCACCTGGTACCAGTCGAGGAAGCGGTGCGCGTCGGAGACGAGTTCACCGAAGGCTCGGGCGCCATAGGTCAGGTCCAAGTGACCAAGGACACGCACCCCGGCCTGCCGGAGTCGCCCCACCGCCTCCAGGCAGTGCTGGTCGGGGCGGGATCCCGGACCATTGGCGACATTCAGAACAACCCAGTGCAAAGGCGTTGCGGGGCGGGTGAGTTCGGCCCACTCCGTGGGTGCGACGAGGGGGTGCGCGAAACCGGGGATGCCGAAGCCGAGTCGTACGTCGGTGCTCGACAGGCCGGTCGCGGTCGGGGTCAGATACGGCATGCCGCCTCCATCCAGATGTCGGCGAGGGACTCTTCGAGGTTGATGCGGGGACGCCAGCCGAGCCGGTCGCGGGCCGTGCGCACGTCGGCCTGCTGCCAGCTGCCGCAGCCGTCGGGGTACGGATACGCGGCCGGGGACGGTGGCATCCCGTGGTCGGATTCGGAGCGGGGGTGGGCGACGGATGTCCGCATCCCGACGGCGGGGCCGTCGAGTTCGTGGAGGGACCCGGCGAATCCGGCGACGCGGGCGAGCACGGCGGCGGCGTCACGCAGTCGCACGGCGCGGCCCGAGCCGATATTGATGACGCCCTGCGCGGCGGAGAGCGATGCGGCGTGCACGGCGCGCGCCACGTCCCGTACGTCGATGAAGTCGCGCTGTGCGCCGAGTCCGCCCAGCTTCAGTTCGCCGTCACCGGCCTGCATCGCGCGGCGCATCGCCTCGGCGAGCCGGCCGAGCGGGGAGCCGGCCGGGGTGCCGGGGCCCGCGGGCGAGAAGACGCGCAGGACGACGGCGTCGAGGCCGGAGCCGAGGACGAGTTCGGTGGCGGCGAGCTTGCTGACGCCGTACGGACCGCCGGGCCGGGGTACCGCGTCCTCCGCGGTGGACGAGCCGGGCTGCGAGGGCCCGTACTCGGCGCCGCAGCCGATCTGCACGAGGCGGGCGCCGCAGCCGCTGCGCCGAAGGGCCTCGCAGACGGTGGCGACGGCGACGGTGTTGTGCCGGGTGAGTTCGCGGGCACCGCCGCGGGTGGCGCCGGCGCAGTTGATGACCACTCCGGGGTGGACGGCGTCCAGGAAGCGGGTGAGGGCGCCAGGGCTGCCGGTGGCGAGGTCGAAGCGGACGTCGGCGTCGTCGCCCCGCCCGAGCGTGGTGAGCTGCACGGCGGGGTCGGCGAGCAGGCGGTCGGTGACGAAGCGGCCCAGATACCCGTTGGCTCCGATCAGCAGAACCCTCATCGGGTGCCTCCCAGGGTTCGCGCTCCGGTCCCTCGGAGCGCTCCGAGGGCGCCGTGCACTCCGCGCGCCGCGCGCGTGGCGCACCGGTCGTGGCTTCCGCGCTGCCCGTGAGGTCCGGAGTATCCGGCGTATCCGGCGCCTCCGGGAGGAGGGGTGGTCATCTGGCGTTCTCCTTATGAGGGTTGCCCTGGGTCTTCGGATGGCTCCGCGGTGTCGGCCCCGCGGAAATGGGGTGGTCCCGGTCATCTGGCGTGTGCTGGTCGCGGCGGCACGGTGTGCTCGACGGAGCCGGCGATACCGGGGGTCGCGGTCGTGGCCGTCATGGCGCCCAGCCGATGGGGTCGTCCGCGTTCGCGTGGGCGGAGGCCCGGGTCAGGGTGCGGGTGGCGTGCACGAGGAGGACGAGGGCGGCGACGGCGCAGGCGACCGTCGGTACGACGCCCGTGCCGACCGCGTCGACCGCGGTCTCGACGGGCAGGCCCAGGACGTCGCAGCCGGGCAGTCGTGCGGCGAAGACCGTGGCGACTGCCAGGACTTCGACGGCGACGGCGGCGCCGAGCGCGACGGCGGGGGCGTGGGTACGGCGGTGCGCGGCGAGGAGGCGGGCGAGCAGCAGCAGAACGCCCAGGGCGCCCACTCCGGCGTAGTCCACCTTCTCGTCGAGTACGGCCCCGGCCAGCACGAGGAGTGCGAGGAGGGCGAGCGTGAACAGGGTCACGGCCCCGAGGAGCAACGGGCGTACGGAGGCGGCGAACTCGGCGAGCCCGCGGCTGGTGGCGAGGCGGCGCCGCGCTCCGCCCGAGAAGAGCTGGGCGCACCAGGTGGCCGGTGCCACGGCGACGGCGAGCGCGGCCAGCGGCGCGGCCGCGGGGGCCCAGGGCTCGTCGGGCCCGCCCGCGAGCGCGGCGTCGAGGAGGCCGTCGCCGAGGAGGGCGTACGCGAGCAACCAGCAGGACCACAGCCGGGCCGAGGGGGCGGAGGGGCCGCCGACCGTGCGCAGCGGCCCGTGGCGCAGCGTCGCGCGCAGGGCGACCAGGGCGGCGAGCACGCCGACGAGGCCGATGGCCGCCCGAGCGGGGCCCGCCGTGGCGTGCAGGCCGAACAGTGTGAGGGCGCAGACGGCTCCCGGCAGCAGCGCGAGTGCGGCCCACAGGCCGCGCACGCCGGTGGTGGGACGGGTGACCTCGACGACGGGCTCGTACGGGTCGCCGTCCCTCGACGCGCGGGCGTACATCTCCTCGGCGAGCGAGAACACGTCCTTGTGGCGGAAGCGCGCGGCGGTCCTGTCGGTAACGCCATGGGCCTCCAGCCCTGCGGCGATCTCCAACGGGTCGACGGCCCGCTCGCACAGTTCACGGTGCCGGTGCATCAGCCCCTTGACCGGGTCGGCACCGGAACGGCGGTGAACGGGCCGGAAGTTGGCGCTGCGGGAATCGATGTCACGGGAGTCGTCACCGCGCGGACCGACGATCCGCGCAACATCCGCACGGTGCTCGGCCTCCGCGCGGGAATCGGCGTCCTGGGGGTCGTCGCCGCGGAAATCGACGTCACGGGAATCGCCGCCGCGCGGACCAACGGCCCAGGCAGCGTCCGCACGATGGTCAGCCTCCGCACGGGAATCGATGCCACGGGGATCGACGTCACGCGATTCGTCGCCGCTCGGACCAGCGACCCGCGCGGCATCCGCACGGTGGCCGGCCTTCGCACAGGAGTCGACGCCGCGGGAATCGGCGTCACGGGACTCGTCACGAGCAGGGCCGACGAGCCGCGCACCATCCGCACGATGGTCAGCCTCCGCACAGGAGTCGACGTCACGGGGATCGGCGCCGCGGGAATCGGCACCATCGAGGCCAACGCCACTGGTTCCGGCACCAGCCGTTTCAGCACCACTGGACTCGCTGCCGCGCGGCTCAACTCCCCCGCGATCAACGTCCCTGGGCTCAAGACCAACGGCCTCGACGTCACTCCGCTCAACGTCACCGGACCCCGCATCACGAAACCCCACGTCACGGGACCCCGCATCACGGACCCCGGCACCAAAGAACTCCGCGACATCAGCACGAACACCGGCACCGGCACCGCCGTTATCGCCGACGCCAGCTCCCTCGCCGCCTCCGGGGCCCCGGACACCGTCCCCGTCCCCGAACACAGAGGATCGCCACGCGGCGGGGTCACGCAGGAAGCCCGTTTCCAGGTCCGCCATGTCGGCCTGGTCCGTGGGGGCCGGGTCGTCGTTCGCCTCGCCGTCGCCGCCGCGCGACCCCAGCGCCTCCGCCGACCCCGCGCCCCACGCCCCGGCACTCACCGGTACTCGGGGCGCATCGGCGTCGCCCCCGGTATCGGTGTCGCCGAACGCGGCACGCTCACTCGTGCGTTCGCTGATACGCCCGGTCATCCGTCCGCCTTCCCGCAGCCCTGCGTCATCCCTGCCAACTGCTCCCGCGCACCACCACCGGCTCCCCAACTCGTCCCGGCAGCCCCGCCCGAGCGTCCGGCCAGCCACGCGCCGCCCCGGTCGCCCGAGCTCTGCGTGGTCCAGCGGCCCGGCACATGGGCCTCCGGCGGGTAGGCGAACGGCAAAGGGGTGCCCGCGTCGTCGACGACCTCCCGGCGCACCGGGCAGCGCGAGACGATCTCCAGGTAAATGCTGTGAAATGCCGTGATGTTCTGCTCAACGGTGAACAGCTCCAGGGCGCGCGCCCGAGCCGCCGCACCGAGCCGTTCGCGCCGCGCGGGGTCGCGCAGCAGCGCCACACACGCCTCGGCGAGCGCGCGCGGGTTGCGTGGCGGCACCACGAGCCCCGTGCCACCGATCACCTCGACGACGGCGCCCGCGTCCGTGGACACCGTCGCGCGCCCGCAGAACATGGCCTCGACCAGGCTGATCGGGAAGCCTTCGACGACGCTGGACAGGACGACGACACCGCAGGATCCGTAGACATCGGCGAGGTCCGGGGCCTCGGGGGAGCCCAACTCCTCGAAGGAGACGGGGTTCTCGCCCACTGCGTGGATCCCCTCCGCCTCGTCCGGGAAGAGCTGCGCGGCGAGGGCCTTGCAGTGCCCGAGGTACAGCGCGGCCTCGCGGTCCGCCGCGAGTTCCGAGGCGTCCGCCCCACCGCCACAGTGCCCACCGGGCGCCCTTCCGGAGACGAATCCGTCGGCCGGCCATCCGCCGCCGCCCACAAGCCCCGCGCCCGCGGCGGCCCCCGGACCCGAACCCGCCTCAGGCACTCCCACGATGCGCAGCCGGGCCTTCGGCTCCTCCTTGCGGATCTCGGAGAACGCGTGCAGCAGGGAGATGAGGTCCTTGGAGGGGTCGATGCGCCCGACCCAGACGAGGGTGTCCGGGTCGCCGGGCCCTTCCCGCTCACCCACCTCGGCGAAGTGGCCGGCCTCCATGCCGGGGTGAATGGTGCGCAGCTTGGCGCGGTCGGCACCGCACCGCTCCTGCCAGCGCCGCGCGTGCGCGTTCCCGGGGGTGATCACGGCGGCCTGCCGGTAGACCTCGGCGGCCAGCCGACCGTGGAAGGCGGCGAGGAGCGCGCGCACCGGCGCGCTCAACTCGGCGTCGCCCGCGGCGATGTACCGGGCCCTGAGCTGCACCCCGTATTCCGTGACGAGCAGCGGCACCCCGTAGAAGCGCTTGGCGATCAGGCCGGGCAGAGCGGCCGCGCCGCCGGAGGCCGCGTGGCAGAGATCGACGGACGCGAGCCCGCCCCCTCCGGACAGCCCGGTGGAGAAACCTGAAGCCGAAGCCGAAGACGAAGCCGAAGATGAAGCCGAAGTCGAACCCGCCGACGCACGCGACGACACACCCGACGACGTGCCCAACGGCGAAGCCGAAGCCCCCGACACCTCCTCCGACGCCGAACCCAACACCGAACCCGCCACCGGACCCGACGAGTGGCCCGCTGCATCGAACCCGGACCCGTCCTCGTACCAGTCCAGCGACAGCGGCCGCAGTTCACGCTCCACGTGCGCGGCGAAGGCGAGCAGATCGGGCACGCGGGCGGCGCGCACCGCTCGGAGCGCGCCCGGCGCGCGACAGGCGCGCTCCAGGATGCGTACGGCAGCCTCGGAACGCAGGGAGATGCCGAGACCGCCCTCGTCGCGGGCGAGTTCGGCAAGCCCGTACAGCGCGTTGGCGAAACGGTCCGCCTCGCTCGACCCCATGTCATCCGACGTCGCGCCGGCCGACACCACGGCCTCGACCAGCTCCCGGTACAACGCGGCGAAGCGACGCCGGGCCCGCCGCCCGAACGCGCCGTCGCGCGCGCCGCTCTCGCTCCCGGCGCCCGCCGCCGCCCACATCGGCGCGGTCCGCACGCGCATGACCTGAGGCGGCAGTTCGAGCCACCCCGCGTCCTCCTGCTCCTGACTGGTGGCGAGCGCGTAGATGTCGAACTCGTGCTGCTCGAGCCCGCGCACAAGCCGGTCGCACCAGAGTCTGGCCTCACCGTTCACATACGGATAACCACCCTCGGTCAGCAGTCCGATGCGCACGCGTACACCCCCGATCTCCCGTACAGGGAGCCGCCGTTGGGTTGGCGGCTCGCAGCGGGACGAACGTATGCGGACATGCCGGTGGCGTGATGGACGGTTGTCCATCACGCCACCAAAAGGGGTGAACGGGCGTAACTTTCCCGCACGCGCGACGTTTGGTCGCGCTATGAGACCGAACGGCTACGGATAGCTACGTAGCGTCAACCCTTGGGAAAGGCCCAGGGGTTGGGCTTGCACGTGATCCCGCCGGATGTCAGGAACTTCGTCTGCTGCTGCATGACCGGCGCGAGCGCGCCGTCCTGCGAGCAGGTCACGTGGTTGAAGCCGAGACGGTGCCCGACCTCGTGGTTGATGAGCATCTGCCGGTACGGGTAGATGGCGGTGTCGCCGAGCACGTCGTCGTACGTCTTCGAGCCCTGGGCCCACCGATACGCGTTGATCATCACGCGGTCGGTGGCGGCGGAGTCGCACGACACGTTGTCCTGCGTCGTGTCGAGGCCCGACTTCTGGCACCAGTCGGCCGTCGTGCCGGGGCTCGCGAGTGTGATCACGAAATCCGGCTTCCCGGAGGAGACCCGCTCGAAGGTGCGGGCGTTGTCGTGGGCCCAACTCCGCTTGTCGTTCAGGGTCTTCTGCACCGCCTGCGCGAACAGCGCCCCGTCGAGCCCGAGCCCCTTCTCCACGTCGACGCGGTAGCGGAACTTCTGCCCGCTGCCCGGCGCCTTGTCGGCCCCGGGGACCGTCGCGAACGAACCGGATGCCTTCAGATCCGCCGCGAGCGGGTACTTCTTGGCCATCTTCTGCCCGTACGTCGCCGGGGCGGCCTTCGCCGTCTCCTTCGGAGCGGCCCGCTGGTCCGTGCGCGAGGCGGAGCCACCGTTCGGGCGGCCACCCTCGGCGGCCTGCGCCCGCGCGTCACCCGCGGAGTCGCCGTCCTTGTCGGCGACCTGCCCCGCGACGACCACGGCGAGCACGGTGATGACGGCCGCGGCGGCGATGCCCGTGAAGGTCATGCCTCTGCCACGCTTCTCGCGTCCGCCGCCGGACTCGACCGGCGTCCGGTCCTCCGGCGGCGCGGGCGGCTCGGCGTCCCACTCGGCCACGCGCGCGTACGGATCCGTACGCGCGGGGGTGTCGAGACCCGCGGAGGCGCTGAAACCCGCACCCGTAGAGCCGTCGAACGCGTCGATGTAATCCTGCCGCGGATGCCCCTGAACCGACGCTCCTTGAACCGGCGCGTCCTGATCACTCGCACCCTGATCCCGCGCGCCCTGATCCGCCGCGCGTTGATCCCGCGCACCCTGATCCGGTCGCTCCTGCCGGGGCCGCGGCCCCGGCAGCGCCGAATCGGCGGGAACCGTCACACCGTGCTCGGGGCCGCGCGCCGACGCGACGGGGCCCGCGACCCGCGGCACGGACGCGCCCCAGCCGCCGCCCGGCTCCCGCGGCTCGGGGTGGCCGCCACGCACCGGCCCGGCCCCCGGACGCGCGGAACTGTGCCCCGAGAAGGGAGCACGCCCGGACGCCGAAGGCGGGGTCGGCGCGGGCGGCGCCTCGGCGGGCCCCCTTCGCCTGCGCCCGGTGCCCGTGCCCGGCCGCGACGGGGCGTGCGCCTCGGCCTCCACCTGTACGTCGACGGCGTCCTCTGTGCCGTCTGCCGATCCTCGGCGGCTATGCCGTCCCACAGGCCGCCTCAGCTCCCCAATGTCGTGTGGTCGTCGGTGCCGGACTTGTCACTCACGGCACCACCGACACTACTGGCGCTCCCGCGCCTCTTGTCCAACGCTTCGGTGTCGGCGAGGAGTTCCCGGAACGCCGTCGCGACCGTCCGCGGGTACTCCATCATCGCGACGTGCCCCGCGTCCGGGAGCGTGAGCAGCCTCGAGTCCCGGAAGGCACGCGCCGCGCGGGCCGCCATCCGGTACGAGACCAGCAGGTCACGCCCTCCGTATATGAGCTGCGTCGGCGCGAGCACCCGCTCGGCCTGCCGCCAGAGGCCGTGCTGCCCGCCGAGCGTGTACGCGTTCACGACACCGCGCGCGGAGCGGGCCATCGCGTCCCAGAAGTACGGCAGCTGAAGCCGCCGTTCCATTTCCTCGACGGCCGCTCGGAAGCCCTCGGGCGTGACCCGGTTCGGGTCCCCGTAGCAAAGAGCCATGACGCCGCGCACCCGCTGCTCCGGGGTCCACTCCTTCGTCAGGCGCGTGAAGAGCGGCGCGACGCCGGGCACCGCGAGCAGGCCGGTCGGCAGGGCGGTGCGCTGCACCCGGATCTCCGGCAGCGCGGGCGACACCAGGGTCAGCGTGCGCACGAGATCGGGGCGCGCCGCGGCCACGCGCGTGGCGACGGCTCCGCCCAGCGAGTTCCCGAAGAGGTGCACAGGGCCGCGGTCCTGCGCGTCGAGATAACGGACGACCGCGCGCGCGTGCCCGGTCACCGAGTAGTCGCCGTCGTCCGGCGGCGGCGAGTCGCCGAATCCCGGCAGGTCGACGGCCTCCCCGTCGACGACGTCCTCGAGCAGCGGCATCAGCGCCGACCAGTTCTGCGAGGATCCGCCGAGCCCGTGCACGTACAGCGCGGGCGGCAGCCCCTGACGCGCTCCGGGGCGGGCCCTGACCGACAGCGTCAGCCCGGGGAGCGCGACCGATCGCAGGTGCTCCCCCTCCGCGACTTCGACGGCGCCCGGCGTGGGCGTCGCGGCGGCGAGGACGGCTGGCACGCGCGGCGACTCGGTCGAAGACATGCGACATATGTTACGAGACGATCACGCAGTGGATCGCGTGTTCGCCGTCACAGATCCAAACGCCGCACGGCCCGGCAGCTCCACCGGGGCAGAAAGATCGCGTCGCGCCCCGATCGGGTGTCTCCTACGCTCGATATCTGGGCACCCGTCCACGCACGGACAGGTGAGGAAGGGAGCCACCGATGACGGTCGACCCGAGCGACCCCGAGACCTTTGCAGAGCAGCGCCCCGCAGAGGCGGGCGTGGAGGCCCCCGAGGCCGACACCGCTGAGCAGTACACGGACCTCGCGCCCGAGCAGGACGACGAGCCCGACACGGAGGCCGACCCGGACACCGCGAACGAGGCGGACCGCGCGGAGCAGGCCCGCGTCGTCGCGATCGACGAGGACGACTACCGGTGAGCGGTGCGCCACGATCCACCCATTTGTGACCACAGATGTGACATCGGGCTCGCTACATGCGGTTTTCACAGAAGTCCGGTCCGTGAAATTCTGCGCTCGCACCGCGCACATCAGGGTTACTCAAAAGTACGATGGCGTCGCGGCGCACACCGCGCACGGACAATCTTGGGAGGCGGCGTGACAGCCATCGAGCAGACGGAGGCAGCGCGCCCCAAGGGCACACGCCTGCCGCGCCGTGCCCGACGCAATCAGCTTCTGGGCGCGGCCCAGGAGGTTTTTGTCGCGCAGGGGTACCACGCGGCCGCGATGGACGACATCGCCGAGCGGGCCGGCGTCAGCAAGCCGGTGCTGTACCAGCACTTTCCCGGCAAGCTCGAGCTCTACCTGGCGCTGCTCGACCAGCACTGCGAATCCCTGCTGCAGTCGGTCCGCACGGCGCTCGCCTCCACGACGGACAACAAGCAGCGCGTCGCGGCGACCATGGACGCCTACTTCGCGTACGTGGAGGACGAGGGCGGCGCGTTCCGACTCGTCTTCGAGTCCGACCTGACGAACGAGCCGGCGGTGCGCGAGCGCGTCGACCGGGTCAGCCTGCAGTGCGCCGAGGCGATCTCGGACGTGATCGCCGAGGACACGGGCCTGTCCAAGGACGAGTCCATGCTTCTCGCGACGGGCCTCGGCGGCGTCTCGCAGGTCGTCGCGCGCTACTGGCTGTCCAGCGCGAGCCCGGTCGAGCGCGACACCGCGGTGCAACTGCTGACGTCGCTCGCCTGGCGCGGCATCGCGGGCTTCCCGCTGCACGGCGCGGAGCACAACTGAGCGCGCGCCACTGAGCGCGCGCCCGCGCGCGGGCACCCCGGCCACACGGCGCACTTTGTTCCCGTCCGGCTGTTCGCTCTTGGCGTGCAGCCGTGGCGCCGGGACTCTCGCCTGGCCGGGCTAATGTTTGCTGGGTACGGCGCGGTGTTCCGCGCACATCACGGATCGTCGGAGGGACAAGGCCGTGGAGGTCAAGATCGGCGTGCTGCACACGCCTCGCGAGATCGTTCTGGAGAGCGACCAGTCCGCCGAGGAGGTCGAGAGCGCGGTGTCCGCGGCGCTGTCCGGCAAGTCCCAGCTCCTCTCCCTGAAGGACGAGAAGGGCCGCAAGGTCCTCGTCCCCGCCGAGCGCCTCGCCTATGTCGAGCTCGGCGAACCGTCGGCGCGGAAGGTGGGCTTCGGCCCGCTGTAGAGCCTCCCGGAAGGGACGCGCGGACAGAACGTGAAAGGCCTGATGGCACAGCCGCCATCAGGCCTTTTGCATGTTCACAGCGAACTCGCGGTCGGTCCTCGCGCGGAGGGTTGCGTCCGGGAGGCCAGGGGTAGACCGGCTACGTCCGATGTGCACCTACTGGCCGCGCGGGAGGTATCCGCACCATGCTTCTCGAAGCTCTCGGCTCCGCACTGCTCGGCATGGCACTCGCCCTCGGGGCGGGTCACCGTCTGCCGCACCGGCTGCCGTCCCGCACACTCGTGCTGCCGACCGGCGTCGCGGGCGCCCTGTTCGGGGCGTTCGTCACCCACAGCGCGCTGGGTCCCGACCACGCGATCGCCACGCTCGTGGGCGCGGTCGCGATGTCCGTGGCCCTGCTCTCGCTGCTGCTGCGCCCCACCCGTGGCAGAGCGCGACAGCAGCTGACCCCGTCCGCGTAGCAGCCGAAACAGCGGAACCCGAAGGCGCCGCTAGGCGGCGAGTCCGAGCGCGGCCATCCGCTTCGTGTGCGCCTCGGTGATCCGCGAGAACATCTTGCCGACCTCGGCCAGGTCGAAACCGTCGGCCACGCCTCCGACCAGCATCGTCGACAGCGCGTCCCGGTCCGCGACCACCCGCTGCGACTGCGACAGCGCCTCCCCCATGAGCCGCCGCGCCCACAGCGCGAGCCGGCCGCCCACGCGCGGGTCGGCGTCGATCGCGGCGCGCACCTTCTCGACGGCGAACGACGCGTGGCCGGTGTCGTCGAGCACGGCGAGGACGAGCGACCGGGTGTCCGAGTCGAGGCGGGCAGCGACCTCCCGGTAGAAGTCGGACGCGATCGCGTCGCCGACGTACGCCTTGACCAGGCCCTCCAGCCAGTCCGACGGCGCGGTCTGGCGGTGGAAGCCGTCGAGGGCGCCGACGAAGGGGTCCATCGCGTCGGTCGGCTCCACGCCGATCGCGGAGAGCCTGTCGCGCAACTGCTCGAAGTGGTGGAACTCGGCGGACGCCATCTTGGCCAGCTCCGCCTTGTCGGCCAACGTGGGCGCCAGCTTCGCGTCTTCGGCGAGCCGTTCGAACGCCGCCAGCTCTCCGTACGCGAGCGCGCCCAGCAGGTCGACGACGGCGGCGCGGTAGTTCTCGTCCGCGGACGCGGTGGCCCAGTCCTGGGCGGCGATACCGGTGAGGCCCTGGTTCGACTGGGGTGCGTCGGCGGTCGGCGTGGCGTTGTCAGGCGTCTCCATGAAGCGCACAATAGCCCGCTCTTCGCGTCGCGGAAGTCCCTGGTCAAGGAGTGTGACAACGGCTACGTGACCCATTCGGCCAACGCACATGCGCGTTTCCGGGGTATGGTGGTAATGAGCCCGCCGAGTGCAAGGCGCCGAAAAGGTGCGTGCGCGCGTATATGCGACGGGCCTCAAGAATGAGGATGCCCGGTCGGAGGCCCGATCGGCTCCGACCCGACAGCCCTCCGGGTCGTACGTCACAAGGCGTACGGATCTGAGGAGGGGCCCTCAGCGGCACGAGCGCTCGAGCGTCGGCAGTGGTCCCGCGCCATCCGGTCCACCCGATCCCCGCAGACCGCGGCTCGAGTCCGGTGTACCGACCGGCACGGTCACGACCCCCGCGTTCGCCTCGCGCCGCACCTCACAGAAGAGGCAACACCCTGACTACGCAGACTTCGACTTTCCGTCAGCTCGGCATTCTTCCCGAGACCGCGGAGGCCCTTGAGGCCGTCGGCATCATCAATCCCTTTCCCATCCAGGAGATGACCCTCCCCGTCGCCCTTTCCGGCTCGGACGTCATCGGCCAGGCGAAGACCGGTACGGGCAAGACCCTCGGTTTCGGCCTCCCACTCCTGGAGCGCGTCACCGTCCCCGCGGACGTCGAGGCCGGCCGGGCCACGCCCGAGCAGCTGACCGACGCCCCGCAGGCCCTCGTCGTCGTTCCGACGCGCGAGCTGTGCCAGCAGGTGACCAATGACCTCCTGACCGCCGGCAAGGTGCGCAACGTGCGCGTTCTCGCCATATATGGCGGTCGTGCGTACGAGCCCCAGGTCGAGGCCCTCAAGAAGGGCATCGACGTCGTCGTCGGTACGCCCGGCCGACTGCTCGACCTGGCAGGCCAGAAGAAGCTGAACCTCTCGCACGTCAAGGCGCTCGTCCTCGACGAGGCCGACGAGATGCTCGACCTGGGCTTCCTGCCCGACGTCGAGCGGATCATCAACATGCTGCCGGCGAAGCGTCAGACGATGCTGTTCTCGGCGACCATGCCGGGCGCCGTCATCGGCCTGGCCCGCCGCTACATGTCGCAGCCCACGCACATCCGCGCCACCGCGCCGGACGACGAGGGCCAGACCGTCGCGAACACGAAGCAGCACGTGTACCGCGCGCACAACATGGACAAGCCCGAGATGGTCGCGAGGATCCTGCAGGCCGAGGGCCGCGGGCTCGCCATGGTCTTCTGCCGGACGAAGCGGACGGCCGCGGACATCGCCGACCAGCTGCAGAAGCGCGGCTTCGCCTCCGGCGCGGTCCACGGCGACCTGGGCCAGGGCGCTCGCGAGCAGGCGCTGCGCGCCTTCCGCAACGGCAAGGTGGACGTCCTCGTCTGCACCGATGTCGCCGCGCGCGGTATCGACGTCGACGACGTGACGCACGTCATCAACTACCAGTCCCCCGAGGACGAGAAGACCTACTTGCACCGCATCGGCCGCACCGGCCGCGCGGGCAAGAAGGGCATCGCGATCACGCTGGTCGACTGGGACGACATCCCGCGCTGGCAGCTGATCAACAAGGCGCTGGACCTGGACTTCAACGACCCGGTCGAGACGTACTCCTCCTCGCCGCACCTGTACGAGGAGCTCAACATCCCGGTCGGCACCAAGGGTGTTCTGCCGCGCTCGGAGCGCACGCGCGCCGGGCTCGGGGCCGAGGAGATCGAGGACCTGGGCGAGACCGGTGGCCGTGGGGCGTCGTCCTCGCGCGGCGGCCGTGGTGGCCGGGGCGACCGCGACCGTGACCGTGATCGGGACCGCGAGCAGCGCGAACAGCGTGAGCGCCCGGCGCGCACGCCGCGCCGCCGTCGGCGTATGCGCGGTGGCGAGCCGGTCGGCGCCGGGGAGGCCACGGCCGCACCCGCGCCCACCTCCGCCCCCGCGTCTGCTCCCGCTCCCGTGGAGGAGTCCGCCGAGCCGCGGACGCCGCGTCGTCGTCGCCGTACGCGCGGTGGCGCCGGCTCCGCCCCGTCGGCCGCGCCGGTGGCACCCGCCGCCGAGGCGGTCGTGGAGACCGTCGAGGCGGAGATCCCCGCCCAGCCGCGTCGTCGTACGCGCAAGAAGGCCGAGCCCGTCGTCGAGACGGTGGAAGCCGTGCCGGCGGCCGCCGAGCCGGAGCAGGCCGAGCCGAAGGCGAAGCCCGCGCGCACCCGCAAGAAGGCGGAAGCCGCGGTCGACACGGCCGAGGCAGCCGAGGCCAAGCCGGCCACGCGGACCCGTACGCGCAAGACCGCGGAAGCCGCCGTCGACACCGTCGAGGCGACCGAGGCCAAGCCCGCCACGCGGACCCGTACCCGCAAGAAGGCGGAGGCCGCCGTCGACACCGCGGAGGCGGCCGAGGCCAAGCCGGCCACCCGCGCGCGTACCCGCAAGAAGGTGGAGGCCGCGGTCGACACCGTCGAGGCCACCGAGGCGAAGCCCGCGCGGACGCGCAAGAAGGCCGAGCCCGTCGCCGAGGCGGCGGACGCGACCGAGGCGAAGCCGGCCCGTACGCGTACGCGCAAGAAGGCGGAGGCCGCGGTCGACACCGCGGAGGCCGCCGAGGCCAAGCCCGCCACGCGGACCCGCACCCGCAAGAAGGCCGAGCCCGTCGTCGAGACCGCCGAGGCGGCCGTGGCGACCGAGGCGAAGCCGCGTCGTACGCGCAAGAAGGCTGAAGCCGCCGTCGACACCGCGGAGGCTGCCGAGGCGAAGCCCGCCGCGCGGACCCGGACCCGTAAGAAGGCCGAGCCCGTCGTCGACGCCGCTGAGGCGAAGCCGGCGCGGACGCGCAAGAAGGCCGAGCCGGCCGCCGAGGCGACCGAGACGAAGCCGCGTCGTACGCGCAAGAAGGTCGAGGCCCCCGAGGCCTGATCGGTCCACGGCGAAAGGCCCGGATCCCGCTGCCGCGGGGTCCGGGCCTTCGTTGTCGGTGGCTGCCCGTAATCTCGACGCATGAGCAGGCCCGCGACCTTCACCCCGCCGCCCGGCACCCGTGCGCACCGCCTCCGCACCGCCCGTGGCGAGTTCGCCGCGCTCACCGGCGAGCCGGCCGAGGGCCCGGTTCGGGGGACCGCCCTGCTGCTTCCCGGGTTCACGGGGAGCAAGGAGGACTTCATCGAGCTGCACGCCCCGTTGAGCGCGGCCGGTTACCGGACCGTCGCCGTGGACGGCCGCGGGCAGTACGAGTCGGAAGGCCCGAAGGGCGACGAACGGCCTTACCAGCAGCGCGAGTTGGCACGCGACGTACTCGCACAGACGGCAGCACTCCAAGCCGACGCAGGAGCCGGCCGGGTGCATCTGCTGGGGCACTCGCTCGGTGGGCTCGTCGCGCGCGCGGCGATCATCGAGGACCCCGCGCCGTTCGCCTCGCTCACGCTGATGTCCTCGGGGCCCGCCGCCGTAGCCCGCCCCCAGCAGGAGCGCGCCAAGCTGCTCCAGGACGCCCTCGCCGCGCTCGACATGGCCCAGGTGTGGGAGGCGATCCAGGGTCTGGACGCCCCGGAGGACGCCGCCGACCTGCGCGGTGACGGCGAGGACCTGCGCCGCCGCTGGATGCGGAACAGCCCGGCCCAGCTCATCGCCACGGCGGAGCAGCTGCGCACGGAGCCGGACCGGGTCGACGAGCTGGCCGCGCTCGGCCTCGCGACACATGTGCTGTCGGGCGAGCGGGACGACACCTGGCCCGTGCCGCTCCTCGACGACATGGCGGCGCGCCTCGGCGCGGAGCGCACCGTCGTCGCCGGGGCCGAGCACTCCCCCAATACCGACCAGCCGCAGGCCACCGCCGCCGCGCTCGCCGCCTTCTGGGACCGGCATCCGGCGGCGTAGAACGGCACGAAACAGCACCTCACGGGCCTCTCGCGGCACTACTGACGCACGAGTAATTAGCCGATCGAAAAATTTCCTTAGCGTAGGGAATGTTTGCAGCGGACAACTCGTTGTACCCACAGGAACGCGCGACACCGCTGCCGCGCAATTCACTCTTAACGGCCGGGCAACCGCCCGGCCGTACCGCGGGAGCAAGCTGAGAAGCCCCCGCACCAGTAGTTCTCCTTCAGGAGGATCACCAGACGAAGGGAGAAGCCCATGCGCTTCGAAATCATGCGACTCGACGATGTCGACGGCACCGCCGTGGACAGCACCGTCGTGGACGCCGCCTCCGTCAACCGGATCGTTCAGCAGGCCGCCGCCATCGGGCAGCGCCTCTACATCCGCCCGGCAGAGTCGTCCGCCTCGTAACGGCGTAAGCGACTCACACACTTCGAAGCCCCCGTACGCACGATGCGTACGGGGGCTTCGCTGTGGTCCGGCGCCCTCAGGAGCCCTGGATCACCTGGGTCACGCCGTTGATGATCTGCTGCACCGCGATCGCGGAGAGCATCATGCCCGCGAGCCGGGTCACCAGCACCACACCGCCGTCCTTGATGACGCGGATGATCACCAGCGAGTAGCGCATCACCAGCCACAGCACCACGTGGATCGCGATGATCGCGGACCAGACGGAGATCTGGCCGCCCACCGAGTCCGCGTCCTGCACGGCGAGGATCACGGAGACGATCGCGCCGGGCCCGGCGAGCAACGGCATGCCGAGCGGCACGAGGGCGACGTTCACGTCCTTGGTCTGCTTGGGCTCGTCCGTCTTGCCGGTCAGGAGGTCGAGCGCGATCAGAAGCAGCAGCAGACCGCCCGCGATCATCAGGGCCGGGACGGACACGTGCAGATAGGCCAGGATCTGGTTGCCCAGAACGCCGAACACGGCGATGACGCCGAAGGCGACGCAGACCGCCTGGAAGGCCATGCGCTTCTGGACCTTGGCGGGGCGGCCCGCGGTGAGGGCGAGGAAGATCGGGGTGATTCCGGGGGGATCCATAATCACAAAAAGCGTGAGAAAAAGGGATCCGAAAACGGCAGCGTCGAACACGGTGGGGTGCCTTGCGAGAGTGGTGCGGAAGGGTGGGTCGAGGTGACTACGGGGCGCGTCAGGCGCCGCGTCCGCCGGCGCCCGGCACCGGGAAGGCGCCCGTGGCACGCCGCGTGATCTCCCCGTAGACCTCGGGGTCGGTGGTGTACTCGCCGAGCACGCACGTCTTGCGGCTGCCGTGGTAGTCCGAGGACCCGGTGACCAGCAGGCCGACGTCGGCGGCGAGGCCGCGGAGGCGGTCGCGGGTCGCGGCGTCGTGGTCCATGTGGTCGACCTCTATGCCGTCGAGCCCGGCCTCCGCCAGCTTCGCGATCGCCGACTCGGGCACGGTGCGGCCGCGCTTGGCGGCGGCGGGGTGCGCGAACACGGTGACGCCACCGGCGGCCTTGACGAGCCGGATCGCCTCGAAGGGGTCGGTCTCGTGCTTCGGGGCGTACGCGCGCCCGCCGTCGGCGAGCCAGTCGTCCGTGAAGGCGTCCGAGACCGTGGGGACGACGCCGAGTTCGACCAGCGCCGTGGCGACGTGCGGGCGGCCGACCGAACCGTCGCCCGCGATCCGGGCGACCTGTTCCCAGGTGACGGGGACGCCGAGCTCGTTCAGCTTGGCGATCATGCCCTTGGCGCGCGGCACCCGGTCGTCGCGGACCAGCTCGCGCTCGGCGAGCAGGGCCGGCTCCTCGGGGTCGAAGAGGTAGGCCAGCATGTGCATGCTCACGCCGTCGAGGCGGCAGGAGAGCTCGGCGCCGGTGACGAGGGTGAGCCCCTCGGGCAGGGCCGCGAACGCTTCGGCGTGCCCGCGCGTGGTGTCGTGATCGGTGAGCGCGACGACGTCCAGGCCGGACGCGGCGGCGTTCCGTACGAGTTCGGCGGGGCTGTCCGTGCCGTCGGAGGCGGTGGAGTGGGTGTGCAGATCGATGCGCACGGCTGCGTACTCCAGGCTCGACGGCTGACGGGGACCGCTCAAGGATAACGGGGATTCCCGCACCCCCGTCACCACCGAACCGGGCGCTGAACCCTTACGGCATGATGCGCGGCGACAGCGCCCCGCACGGCAGCAGATCCACCTCGGCCCCCGCGTCCCGCAGGTCCGTGAGCACCAGCTCGTCGTACATCAGCATCCCCGTCTGCTCCGGCCACACGACCGCCCACAGCCACAGGCCGCGCGCCTCGCCGGCGAAGACCGCCCGGTCGTCCGGCGCACCGGAGACGTGCCACAACGGGGTGGGCCGGCCCGCGGCGAGCACCTTGGCCTGCGGGGGCCCCGAGACCTCCATGTACGGGCCGGGGTCGGGGCCGTCGATCCCCGCGTAGCGCGCGCCGAGCCCGACGCCCAGCTCCTCGGCGACGAGCACCAGCTCACCGGGGCCGCCGAGCGGCCCGGGACCCGAGCAGGCGACGGCGGTGGCACGGCCGCCGTGCCGCTCGTCCCCCGCGTTGGCCACGCCGGTGAACAGCCAGCCGACGGGCAGCGGCCACGGCATCCAGACCGGCACACGCGCGCGGTGCACCACGACGCCGAGCGCCTCGACGCTGGGCGGGATCACGGGCTGCATCGGGTGCACGGTCCCGTGCACATCGCACTGCCAGGAGTCGGCAAAGAGTCCGGGAGCCCTGACCCGGCCACCACACTTCGGGCAACTGGGTTCGCCCCTCATAAGGCCCCACGGTCCTCCCCGTCCCGCGCCGCGTCAAGGACGATCACCCGTCCGGAGGGCACCGCCGTGGCGACCCCACCAGGGCAGGTAGATGTAGCTTGCACTAATTAGCTGCTCTAACTTATTATGCGTATACGCCAACGATCCGGTCGGAAGACTCGGACGGCTCGAAGGACTCCAAGGACCCGAAGGAGCAGCAGGCATGAGCCACAGCAGTACAGGCAGTACAGGAGGTCCCGCCGAAGGGGACACCTTCGACGCAGGTGCGGGCAGCATCCTGCGTCAACCGAAGGCGGTCTGGGCGACCGCCGGGGCATCCGTCGTCGCCTTCATGGGCATCGGCCTCGTCGACCCGATCCTGCCGTCGATCGCCAAGGGCCTCGAAGCGACACCGAGCCAGGTCTCCCTGCTCTTCACCTCGTACTTCCTGATCACCGCCATCGCCATGCTGGTGACCGGGTTCGTCTCCAGTCGCATCGGCGGCAAGAAGACCCTCCTCGTCGGCCTCGCCCTCGTGGTGATCTTCGCGGCGCTCGCGGGCACCTCGGGCTCCGTCGGCGAGCTCGTCGGCTTCCGCGCGGGCTGGGGTCTCGGCAACGCGCTCTTCGTGTCGACCGCGCTGGCGGTCATCGTCGGCGCCGCCGCCGGTGGCAGCGCCGCCGCGATCCTCCTCTACGAGTCCGCGCTCGGGCTCGGCATGGCCTGCGGGCCGCTCGTCGGCGCCCTGCTCGGCAACGCCAGCTGGCGCTACCCGTTCTTCGGCACCGCAGCGCTGATGGCCGTCGGCTTCCTCTGCATCACGGTGTTCCTGAAGGAGCAGCCGAAGCCCGCGCAGAAGACCTCGATCCTCGATCCCATCAAGGCGCTCGGCCACGGCGGCCTCGCGTCGGCGGCGATCTCGGCCTTCTTCTACAACTACACGTTCTTCACGGTGCTGGCCTTCACGCCGTTCGTGCTGAACATGACCCCGTACAAATCGGGCGCGGTGTTCTTCGCCTGGGGTGTGCTGCTCGCGCTGTTCTCGGTGATCGTCGCGCCGCGCATGCAGGCCAGGTTCGGCTCACTCAAGGTGCTCGGCGGTTCGCTCGTGCTGCTCGCCGTGGACGTGCTCGTCCTCGGGTACGGCAACCACACCGCGGCCATCGTCTGCACGATCCTGTCCGGCGCGTTCATCGGCGTGAACAACACCGTCTACACCGAGCTCGCGCTCGGCGTCTCGGACGCGCCGCGGCCGGTGGCGAGCGCCGGCTACAACTTCGTCCGGTGGTTCGCCGCCGCGGCGGCCCCGTTCTTCGCGCCGAAGATCGAGGAGTGGAGCAACATCCACATCCCGTTCGTGGTCGCCGCGATCACGGCGGTGCTGGGCGCGGTCGTGGTCTGGGTACGCAGGAGCGCACTCACCCACGAGGCCGAGGAGTTGGAGCCGAAGCACGCCACCGAGGACAGCGTCTCGGTCTACGCGAGCTGACCGGTTCTCGGGCCGGCCGGCCGGTTCTCAGGCCGGCTGACGGGTTCTCAGTCCAGGGGTACGGACTTGCGCAGGGGGTCGCGCAGGTCCGTTCCGCCGTTCAGCCACTTCTCCTGGAGCGCGGCGGCTCCGTGCACCCGCTTCCACGCCGCCTCGTTCGGCGTCATGGGAAGCAGCGGCAGGAACCGTACGGGGTCCAGGGGTTCGTCCAGATCCAGGTCCTCGATCAGACCGCCCGGCTCCGCGACGAGGGCCGAGGTGAACGGGGCGGCGGGCCACAGCGGTTCGCCCACGTCGAGCGACGCGCCCGGTGCCACGACGATGCCCTCGACCTGCGGGGAGGCCGCGAGGACCGCGAGCGGGCGCAGCACCTTGTCGGTGTCGGCGAGGCCGGCGCGGACGGTGAGGACCAGCTCCGCGCGGGGCCCCTTGACGGGGTCGGCGAGGGCCGCCGTGGGGTCGGCCATGGGGGACGCGGACATGCCGAGGGTGGCGTAGCGCACCACGTGCTGGTCGGCGTCTGTGAAGCGCAACACCTCGATGCGGTCGGTGCCGAGGAAGGTGACCGCCGCGCGTGCGTCCGGTTCACCCAGGGTTGTCCTGAGTCGCGCCTCCACCAGCGCGAGAACTTCTGCCATCCCGCGAGCATAGACATCGCGCTCAACGGGTAAGGACGGGGCCCGCTTTCGCCGGTCGGCTGATAGTCTTGGCCGCTGGTCGGGACAACACGCAGTGCGTGTCCGCCGAGGGCCCCCGCGAGCCCGTCGGAAAACCGACCCGTTTCTCGTCCCCCACGGGGGACCGGCCGGAGGAGGTGGGGCTGTCATGGATCGAAGTCGACCGTGCAGTACTACCGGTTCTTCCGGCCTGTAGGGCCCAGGGCCTCATCTCACCCGCAGTCAGCCGTATCCCGTGCTGGCCGCGCCTGCCGGAAGAGCACTTCGTTCCCCTGATCTCACCGACGCCCGCCCCGGACGTCGCGATCTGAATCAGTCAGCGAAGCCGCCCAGTGTCGGTGCGGTGCTTCCCGCTTTGTGGACGTGCAGCATGTCCCGGTTCCCGGTTGACCAGGACGTCCTCATTCCGGGTGGTTCCACCCGACGCGCGGCGACTCCCGCCCGCGAAGGAGCCTGCCCATGTCGATGATGCGCGACCTGCGAGCCGCCGTCCGTCCCTCGCTGCGCAAGAGCGTCGCCCCGTACGCCAATGAGGCACGCGCCGCATTCCCCTCGGACCACTTCACGCGTGACGCGGCGGCCTGCTCGGCCGTCGTGGACTGTGCCGTGTACCGCGACGGGGTCCGTGTCCCGTCCTCCGAGTGCCTCACGCCCGGTGGGGCGAAGCACCAGGTGCGACGCGACGGCGGCTTCGCCTGGATCGGTCTGCACGAGCCGACCGAGGAGGAATTCGCCGGTATCGCCGCCGAGTTCGGGCTGCACCCGCTCGCCGTCGAGGACGCCGTCCACGCCCACCAGCGGCCCAAGCTGGAGCGTTACGACGACACGCTGTTCACCGTCTTCAAGACCATCCACTACGTCGAGCACGCCGAACTCACCGCCACCAGCGAGATCGTGGAGTCCGGCGAGGTCATGTGCTTCACCGGCCGGGACTTCTTCATCACGGTCCGGCACGGCGGCCAGGGCTCGCTGCGTGCGCTGCGGCACCGGCTCCAGGACGACCCGGAGCTGCTCGCCAAGGGCCCGAGCGCTGTGCTGCACACGATCGCCGACCACGTCGTCGACGGGTACCTGGCCGTGGCCGACGCGATGCAGGACGACATCGACGAGGTCGAGACCGAGGTCTTCTCGCAGCCCGGCAAGGGCTCCCCGCGCGGCTCGGACGCGGGCCGGATCTACCAACTCAAGCGCGAGGTGCTGGAGTTCAAGCGGGCCGTCGCCCCGCTGCGGCGTCCGTTGCAGCTGCTCAGCGAGCGGCCGATGCGGCTGATCGACCCGGACATCCAGAAGTACTTCCGGGACGTCGCCGACCACTTGGAGCGCGTGCAGGAGCAGGTCATCGGCTTCGACGAGCTGCTGAACTCGATCCTCCAGGCCAATCTGGCGCAGGCCTCCGTCGCCCAGAACGAGGACATGCGCAAGATCACCTCGTGGGCCGCGATCATCGCCGTACCGACCATGGTCTGTGGTGTGTACGGCATGAACTTCAAGCACATGCCGGAGCTGCACTGGCGGTTCGGCTACCCCCTGGTGCTCGGCGTCACCGTCGCCGCCTGTTTCGCGATCCACCGGACGCTGAAGCGCAACGGGTGGCTCTAGGTACTCCCCCGTGCTGTCAGTGGCGCTGGCTACGCTTGCCGTATGACGACTGCTGAACTGCTCGACGCCGCCCTCGTCGAGGAGGCCACGAAGAAGTCCGGGCTGATCTGGGTGCGCGGGGAGCGGGGCGTGGAGCGGGCCCTGTGGCACGTGTGGCACGAGGGCGCGGCGTGCCTCGTCGGTGACGGGCCCGGCGAGCAGCCGCTGCCCGACCTCGTCGACGGCGGCTCGGCCGTCGTCACCGTGCGCAGCAAGGACAAGGGCGGACGGCTCGTCGGCTGGCGGGCGACAGTGGTCGAGCAGACGGCTGGTACGGAGGCGTACGAGGCGGTGGTGGGCGAGCTGAAGGGGAAGCGGCTCAACGCGCCCGACGCGGAGACCATGCTGGAGCGGTGGGCCCGGGAGTGTCGGGTGCTGCGGCTCGAGCCGGTCGGTGGTCCTACGGAGCCGGTGCCCGAGGGGTCGCTGGCGGCGGCCCCGGTGGGGTCACCGGCCACGACGCGGAATCCGGTTCCGGCAGGCTTGCCGAAGCTTCTGGCGCGGCGAAAGCGTCGTTGATTTGGTCACCCCGGCAGGGCCTGGCCGTAGTCGACCGTTTCCGTGGAGCCGGGTTCGCGGAGCGTGAAGTTCTTGCCCCAGTCGCTGAGTTGGATGGTGCCCGCGCCCCCGGCCCGCTCCAGGCGCATCGGGTACGCGCCGCCCTCCAGGGACACGTCGAGCGTGCCGCCCGCGCCCTTGTCGCCGGTCAGCTCGACCGTGCGGACACCGCCCGCCGAGCCGCGCTCGCCCTTCGCCAGCGTGCCGTGCAGGGCGAGCAGGCCGTCGAGCAGCACGCCCTTGTCGGTGAACGTGCTCAGTCGCTGGTAGGCCGGATCGCCCTTCGGCACCCGCACGTACTTGCCGTCGAGCTTCTCCGCGGCGTTGCCCGAACCGTGCCCGCCCTTGCCGTCCTCGGAATGCGTCCAGAAACCGGCGCCCGCCTTGAGGTACAGGTGGTCGCCGACCCGCAGCAGCCGGAACGTGCCGCCGCCGGTGCTCACCGACCCAGTGCCGCCGTCGGCCTTCAGCCTCATGTCCAGCTTGTACGTCTTCTTGTTGACGACCACCGCGCCGGCGACCCGCACCGCGTCGGCGCCGCGGGCCTCCCGGACCGTACGGGACTGGATCTTGGCCGGGGTCAGCTTGCCGACCCCGTTCGTCCCCGCGTCCGGATCGTCCTCACCGCATGCGGCGAGGCCCACCGCGAGCCCCGCGCACATCACGCCCACCATGAGTGTCCTGCGGGTACGACGGGTGAGGGGGCGCAGGGTCACGGGCGGACTACCTCTCGTACGGCGGCTTGGGCTGGGACAGGTACGGCAGCGTACCCCCGCGATCTGCGGTTACCCGCCCTGGTCGGGTGGCCGACGCGCAAAGGCGCGGGGAACGGGGAGCGGCTAGCCTGGGCGAGAAATTGCCCGCATATCCGGACGAAAGCGAATGAAACACGGAAGGAGGCGCGCGAAGGTATGGCTGGAGGCGCTCCCCGGATCTTCGTGTCGCACCTCTCCGGCATCGCCGTCTTCGATCCGAACGGCGATCAGGTGGGCCGTGTGCGCGACCTGGTGGCGATGTTGCGCGCGAGCCGCAGACCGCCAAGGCTGCTCGGGCTCGTCGTCGAGCTGTCGACCCGGCGGCGCATCTTCCTGCCGATGACCCGTGTCACCGGGATCGAGTCGGGCCAGGTCATCACCACGGGCGTGCTCAACGTCCGGCGCTTCGAACAGCGGCCCACCGAACGCCTGGTCCTCGGCGAGATGCTCGACCGGCGCGTCCGGCTCGTGGAGACCGGTGAGGAGGTCACCGTCCTCGACGTCGCCATCCAGCAGCTGCCCGCGCGCCGCGACTGGGAGATCGACCGGGTCTTCGTACGGAAGAACTCCCCGAAGCGCGGCGCGTTCCGGCGCGCCAAGGGCGAGGCGATCACCGTCGACTGGTCGGGCGTCGACGGCTTCAACCTGGAGGAGCACGGGCAGGGCGCCGAGAGCCTCCTCGCCACGTTCGAGCAACTGCGCCCCGCCGACCTCGCCAACGTGCTGCACCACCTCTCCCCCAAGCGCCGCGCGGAGGTCGCCGCGGCGCTCAGCAACGAACGCCTGGCCGACGTCCTGGAGGAGCTTCCCGAGGACGACCAGATCGAGGTGCTCGGCAAGCTGAAGGAGGAGCGCGCCGCCGACGTCCTGGAGGAGATGGACCCGGACGACGCGGCCGACCTCCTCGGCGAACTCCCCGAGGACGACAAGGAACGCCTCCTCGACCTGATGAAGCCCAGCGAGGCGGCGGACGTACGGCGCCTGATGGCGTACGAGGACCGGACCGCGGGCGGCCTGATGACGACCGAGCCGATCGTGCTGCGCCCCGACTCGACGGTCGCGGACGCCCTCGCCCGCATCCGCAACCCCGACCTGTCCCCCGCGCTCGCGGCGCAGGTGTACGTGTGCCGGCCGCCGGACGAGACGCCGACCGGCAAGTACCTGGGCACGATCCACTTCCAGCGGCTGCTCCGCGACCCGCCGTACACGATGGTCAGCTCGATCCTCGACGAGGATCTGCAGGCCCTGACCCCGGAGGCCGGACTGCCGGAGATCGCCGCGTTCTTCGCGACGTACGACATGGTGGCCGCGCCCGTCGTCGACGACGGCGGCTCGCTGCTCGGCGCCGTGACCGTGGACGACGTACTGGACCACATGCTGCCCGAGGACTGGCGCGAGCAGGAGTTCCACCTCTCCGGGCAGGTCGGGGAGGTGAACCGTGCCAACTGAGGAACGCGAGCGCGACGCACCGCGCAGGCCGCGCATCCGGCTCGACCAGCCGCGCGCGCCGAAGCGGAAGCTGATCCCCGATTACGACCCCGAGGCCTTCGGCAGGCTCTCGGAGCGGATTGCACGCTTCTTGGGGACGGGCCGGTTCATCGTCTGGATGACGGTGATCATCATCGTGTGGGTGGTGTGGAACATCGTCGCGCCCCCCGATCTGCGCTTCGACGAGTACCCGTTCATCTTCCTGACGCTGATGCTGTCGCTTCAGGCCTCGTACGCCGCCCCGCTGATCCTGCTCGCGCAGAACCGGCAGGACGACCGCGACCGGGTCAATCTCGAACAGGACCGCAAGCAGAACGAGCGCTCCATCGCCGACACCGAGTATCTGAGCCGCGAGATGGCGGCCCTGCGGATCGGGCTCGGCGAGGTCGCGACGCGCGACTGGATCCGCTCCGAGCTGCAGGACCTCATCAAGGAACTGGAGGAGCAGCGGCGGTCCGCTCCGGGATCCGGTGTATTCCCCGGGGAGCGCGAGCGGGGACGTGACGTAGACGACCGCTGACGGGGCTTTCCGGGGGTGGGTTACCCCGCCGTAGACTCGGGTGCATGGCTACGGAAGACGCGGTGCGCGAGGCACTCGCGACAGTGAACGACCCCGAGATCAACCGGCCCATCACCGAGTTGGGGATGGTCAAATCGGTGGACATCGGTGCGGACGGAGTCGTCGCGGTCACCGTGTATCTGACCGTCTCTGGCTGCCCGATGCGCTCGACGATCGAGAACAACGTGCGGGACGCGGTCGCGCGCGTCGACGGCGTGACCGATGTGCAGGTCACCCTCGACGTGATGAGCGACGAGCAGCGCAAGGAGCTGGCGACCGCGCTGCGCGGCGGCACCGCCGAGCGCGAGGTCCCGTTCGCCAAGCCGGGCTCGCTGACCCGCGTGTACGCGGTGGCCTCCGGCAAGGGCGGCGTCGGCAAGTCCTCGGTGACCGTGAACCTGGCGGCCGCGCTCGCCGCCGACGGCCTGAAGGTCGGAGTCGTCGACGCGGACATCTACGGGCACAGCGTCCCGCGCATGCTGGGCGCCGACGGCAAGCCCACCCAGGTCGAGGACATGATCATGCCGCCGTCGGCGAACGGCGTGAAGGTCATCTCGATCGGCATGTTCACGCCGGGCAACGCGCCGGTCGTGTGGCGCGGGCCGATGCTGCACCGCGCGCTCCAGCAGTTCCTCGCGGACGTGTTCTGGGGCGACCTGGACGTGCTCCTGCTCGACCTGCCGCCGGGCACCGGCGACATCGCCATCTCGATCGCCCAGTTGGTCCCGAACGCCGAGATCCTGGTCGTCACCACGCCGCAGCAGGCCGCCGCCGAGGTCGCCGAGCGGGCCGGCTCGATCGCCGTGCAGACCCACCAGAAGATCGTCGGCGTCGTCGAGAACATGTCCGGGCTGCCCTGCCCGCACTGCGGCGAGATGGTCGACGTGTTCGGCACGGGCGGCGGGAAGCTGGTCGCCGAGGGGCTGACCAGGACCACGGGTACGGACGTTCCCGTCCTCGGGTCCATCCCCATCGACGTACGCCTGCGCGAGGGCGGCGACGAGGGCAAGCCGGTCGTGCTCACCGACCCGGACTCCCCCGCGGGCTCGGCGCTGCGCGGCATCGCGGACAAGCTCAGCGGGCGCCAGCGCGGCCTGTCGGGGATGTCGCTGGGGATCACGCCGCGCAACAAGTTCTGAGCTCTGGTTTCTGGCTCTGATCCTGACGAGCCGTGAGAGAACGCGAGCCGTGAGAACTCGCGAGCTGTGAGAGAACGGCGGGCCGCCCATTCCGGGCGGCCCGCCGTTCTACGTCATGCTTCCGGTTCCGGCTCCAGCGCCGCGACGTCCTTCACGACGGAGAACCCGAGCCCGTACGCACTCATACCGCGCCCGTACGCGCCCAGGTGCACCCCGGCCTGCGTGGAGCCGGCGAGCACCCAGCCGTACTCGGACTCCCGGTAGTGGAACGGGGTCGGCACCCCGTCCACCGGCAGCGTCAGCGTCGCCCAGTCCTCGGACGCGAGGTCGTCGGCGAGCACCCATGCCGTCTCGGTCTGCTGCTCCAGCCAGTCGTCGCGCAGCGTGTGGTCCATCTGCACCGGCCAGGTGTACGAGAGCAGTCCGACGCCGGCGAGCCAGGCCGCCGAGGAGACGGACGTGGCCTCCAGGACGCCGGTGCCGTCGGCGGTGCGCCGTACCGGATTCGCGGCGACGGTCACCACGACCGCGAACCGCTCGGTGTCTTCGGTGAGCTCGCTGCGTACGGAGGGCTCGTCACCGTGCCCGATCGAACCGTGCTCGACGGACCCGTCCGCCGTGGTGCCGACCTGCATCAGCCAGCGCGGTCCCGTGAAGGCCTCGTCGAGGCCGTACCACGGGAAGGGCGCCAGCAGGTAGCCGTCGACCGTGCGCCGGGCCGTGAGAGCCTCGCCGGCCCCCTCGGCCGGCGCCTGCGCGCCTACCCGACTCGTCGTCTCCATGTACCCGGCCGCCTCCTCGCTCAGTTACGGACCGGCGCGGCCCACCCCCCTCGGGCGTTCTCACGTCGAGTCCGAGCAACAACAAGGCAGGATGCCACACCGGTTGCGCGGGGCCACGATTCGTCAGGCGTGGTTCAGCCGTGTTCGGGGTGGTTCGGGATGGTTCAGGTCGCGTCCGCGTCGAAGGGCGGCGGCTCGATGGCGGCCGGCTTCTCGGACTTCTCGGGACGCTTCTGCATGTCGACCGCCTCGGGCCGCTTCTGCATGTCGACGCGGCCACCGCCGCCCGAGCGGCTCGACGAGCCGGAGTCCTCCAGCTCACCGACGGTGTGCACCGCGTCGGAGACCTCGGCCATCTCCTTCTTCAGGTCGAAGCCGTTGCGAATCTCCTTGAGCCCCAGCTCGTCACTGTCCAACTGCTTGCGGATGAATGTCTTGGGGTTCAGGTCCTCGAACTCGAAGTCCTTGAACTCCGGGCCCAGTTCGTCGCGAATGTCCTGCTTCGCACTGTCCGAGAATTCCCGGATCTTGCGAATGGTGCGGGAAACGTCCTGAATGACCTTGGGAAGCTTGTCGGGGCCGAACACGAGAACGGCCAGCACGACGATCGTCACGACCTCCAGCGGGCCAATATCGTTGAACACCTTGCGCTCCTAGCGTGTCCTCGGCCCGCGGTCGATCAACAGCAGCAGGTCTTTGGCAGGGTCCGGCAGCGGACCCGGTCCACGGTACCCGGCCCACCTGTCCATTCGGTAGCCACCGGGGTACCTCCAGGATCGCGCATCCCGAACCAGGACCGGTCAGGAGTCGGTCAGGAGCGGGTCAGGAATCGGTCAGCCCCCGTCGGCGGAACCGAGAACGAGCGACATCTCCCGCTCCTTTCCTCCCCGTTCGACCGTGAGGACCAGTTTGTCCTTGGGTCGGTGGGTGCGGATCTTGACGATCAGCTCCTCGCCGGAGTGCACGCGGACGCCGTCCACCTCGGTGATCACATCGCCCTGCTCGATCCCCGCCCTGGCGCCCGGGCCGCCCGGACTGACGGCTGAGCCGCCGCTGTTGCCCTTGGTGCCGACGCGGGCACCGTCGCCCTTGAAGTCCATGTCGAGGGTGACCCCGATCACCGGATGCGTCGCCCGCCCGGAGTTGATCAGCTCCTCCGCCACGCGTTTCGCCTGGTTGACGGGGATCGCGAAGCCGAGGCCGATGGAGCCCGACTGCCCCTCGGGCAGCTCCGAACCGCCGGTGTCGGCCGACCGGATCGCGCTGTTGATGCCGATGACGCGGGCCTTCGAGTCGACCAGCGGGCCACCGGAGTTGCCGGGGTTGATGGGTGCGTCGGTCTGCAACGCGTCCACGTAGCTGACGTCGCTCCCGTCGCCCTTCTCGCCGCCCGCCGTGATGGGGCGGCCCTTGGCGCTGATGATGCCGGAGGTGACCGTGTTCGCCAGGTCGAAGGGGGCTCCGACGGCCACGACGGGGTCGCCCACCTGCACGTTCTTGGAGTTGCCGAGCGGCAGCGCCTTGAGCCCGCCCACCCCGGACACCTTGATCACGGCGAGGTCGTAGCCACTGTCGTGCCCGACCAGCTCGGCCCGGGCGCTCTCACCACTGGAGAACGTGACCGATATCTCACCGTGGGAGTCGCCCGACGACACGACGTGGTTGTTCGTGAGGATGTGCCCCTGGCCGTCGAGTACGAAGCCGGTGCCGGTGCCCTCCTCCGAGGATCCCGAGGTGTGGATGGTGACGACGCCCGGCAGGGTGCGCGCCGCGATACCGGCCACGCTGTCGGGGTCCCGGTGCTTGGACTCGGCGTCGGCCTGCGGCAGTTGGATGCGCGCCCCGATGCCGGTCCGCTCCATGTACGACCCGATCGCCCCACCGATGCCTCCTGCGACCAGGGCGATGGCCACGGCCCCGACCACGAGCCGACGCCTCCGCCGACGCCGGGAAGCCGAAGGGTCACTCGGGCCCTCTTCACCGAGACTCTGCGGCGAGCAGGCGAAATCAAGCCCCTGCGGCGATTGAGCAGCAGGGTCCGGGGCGGAGCCCTCGGCCGGGCCTACGTCCCCCGCCTCACCACCGGAGGAGAAGTGCTTGACCTCGTCCATGTCCCGCCGCTCTCCCCAAGCCCGGCCCACGGCACGACGCCGCCGGCTCCCACGCGCGCGACCCGGATCAGCACCCGACGCACCGCCTCACCTGGATTCAACCAGGTTCGACGGCGCGGGCGCAGAGGGTGTCAGCGCAGCGACGAAGGACGGGACGACGCGGTCGGCGACGACGCCGAGGCGGCGGCGATGCCGGGCTCCGTCGACCCGAAGGAGGAGACGTCGGACGAGGCCGAGGACGGGGCGGCGGGCCGCGCCGCGACCGAGACCGCTGGGGCGGCGGGGCGTATGAGAGGCGACATGCGGGCCGCACCGGCCAGCAGCGGCGTCGAGAACGGATAGTCCGCGCTCTCCGCGTGGCCCCCGCCGGGCAGCAGCGGCGCACCCGCCTCGGTCGGCGAGACGGGCGCCGCGAGGGCACCCCCGCGCTGGCCGAGCAGCGAGGAGTTCGACCTGCGGCGCTGCGTGTCCGACGCCGCGGCGGCGCCGGCCGACTGACTGCGCATCGGCGTGACATTGCTGCCGGAGCCGCCACCGCGCGCGTCGGCGCTGTCGATCGGGGCCGCGGTCGTGACCCCGCCGAGCGCGATCGCGGCCAGCGACACCGCACCGGCCGCGGCGAACGCGAAGCGGCGGGAACGCGAGCCACGGTCGCTCTCGTGCCGGTCGGGACGGGACACCTCGTGGATGCGGAAACCGCGCTGGTCACTGGGGAGGACGGCGGCGTGCGCCCCGGAGGGCGCGTAGCCGAAGGGCTCCGGGTCTACGTCGAAGACTCCCTGGCCGAAGCCCCGGACCCCGCCGAGGGGTCGGCCACTGCCGAATCCGCCTCCCCCGAACGGTGGTGTGCCATCGTCGGCGTCACCTCCCGCGGGCAGCCCCTGGAGGCGGGCGAGAAAGCTCTCGGAGGGCGGCGGCGGGGCCGCCTGAGCGAAGACGCTCTTGAGGCGGCGCTGGGCGTCGGCCTCGGCCTTGCACCTGGCGCACGTGGCCAGGTGCGCGAGGACGCGCTCGCGGGCGTCGTGGTCCAACTCGCCGTCGACCAGGGCAGCCAGCCTGTCCCCCAGGTGTTCGTCGGCCGCGGTCTGTTGGCGTTCGGCAGGATTGAGACGTGATCCACTCACGCGGGCGCGCCCCCTCCTCCAAGGATGGGGAAGGCGCCCGTCCCACCGGCTGTCGCGAGCGTGCGGCGCTCCTTGCGGGCCTCGGGCGAGCGGTGCTGCAGCGCCTTGCGCAGCTGCGAGCGGCCGCGGTGGATACGGCTGCGGACCGTGCCCAGCTTCACGCCGAGGGTCGCGGCGATCTCCTCGTAGGAGAGGCCCTCGATGTCGCACAGGACGACGGCGGCGCGGAACTCGGGCGCGAGGGTGTCCAGCGCCTGCTGGACGTCGGCGTCGAAGTGCGCGTCGTTGAACACCTGCTGCGGCGACGGCTCTCTGCTGGGCAGCCGCTCGGCGGCGTCGTCACCCAGTGCGTCGAAGCGGATGCGCTGCTTGCGACGGACCATGTCGAGGAACAGGTTCGTGGTGATGCGGTGGAGCCAGCCCTCGAAGGTGCCGGGCGTGTACGTCGACAGCGAACGGAAGACGCGGACGAAGACCTCTTGCGTGAGGTCCTCCGCGTCGTGCTGGTTCCCCGTCAGGCGGTAGGCGAGACGGTAGACGCGGCCACTGTGCGTGCTGACGATCTCCTCCCACGAGGGGGGAGTCCACGCCTGCGATTCCGCATCGGCGGCAAAGGTCGCGGTCTGCGCGGAGTCAACGGTGCGGATTCGGTCAGCGGTGTTGGTCACGGATTTCGGCTCACCCGACGACCTGAGAAGACGCCGAAGCACTCCTCCCCGATCCACAGGCGCAGCCGCACCTCCCCTATCGGCTCTGGTGGTGTCCAGTGGAGCACCTACCATAACCACTCCGTCCGTTAGCTCCGGATAAGTGTTTTTACTCAGATTTGCCGGTCGCTTCTCGACCGCCGCCCGCACGGCTGCCGCCATCGCGCTCTCCCCCGCTGTTCCCCTTGTCCAGCCTGCTCTTTCCCCCTGCCTGTTCAAACGCGCGGTCCCATCTGCGAGTTCCCGCCACCAACGGATAAAGTCACGCGCAGGCATCCACGGGGACGGGAGAGGGCCATTACCGGCAACCGGCAGACGAGTTGGGCGTTCGCCGACGCCTTTGTCGCCGAGGACGACGCGACTCGCTGGGCCCGTGACCGGGCCCGCGAGGCAGGGGTGTACCCGGTGTCCCCCGGCGCGGGCGCGGCGCTCGGGATGCTCGCTGCCACGGTAGGGGCCAAAGCCGTCGCCGAGATCGGTACGGGCACGGGCGTGTCCGGGGTCCATTTGCTGCACGGGATGCGACCCGACGGCGTCCTCACCACGGTCGACCCCGAGCCGGAGCGTCAGCAGTTCGCGCGCCAGGCGTTCCGTGCGGCCGGCTTCGCCAGCAACCGGGCCCGGTTCATCCCCGGCCGCGCCCTGGAGGTGCTGCCGAGGCTCGCCGACAGCGGGTACGACCTGGTCTTCTGCGATGGCGACCGGCTGGAGTGCCTCGATTACTTCGCTGAATCGTTGCGCCTGCTCCGGCCCGGTGGCCTGGTCGTCTTCCAGGGAGTCTTCGCCGAGGGGCGGACCGTCGACTCGGGGCCGCAGCCGGTGGAAGTGGTGCGCCAGCGCGAGTTGCTGCGGGCCGTGCGGGAGAGCCCCGAGCTGGTGGCGTCGGTGCTGCCGGTCGGCGACGGGCTGCTCTGCGCCGTCAAGCGCTGAGGCGGGCGGCCCGGTGGGGCCCCGCCCGCCATCTCCCTCTACACATACGACTGCCCCGGCATCAAATGTGTGCCGGGGCAGTCGAAAAGGTATGGTCGCTCGCGCGTCAGCCGACGACCGGTCCGACCCCGCCTCGGCGGAGAGCGGACGCGGGCGCAGAAGGTGTCAGCCCACTACCTTCTTCAGTTCGTCACCGAGGGCGCTCGCCTCGTCCGGCGTCAGCTCGACCACGAGCCGACCGCCGCCTTCGAGCGGAACGCGCATGACGATGCCCCGCCCCTCCTTGGTCACCTCGAGCGGGCCGTCACCCGTCCGCGGCTTCATGGCCGCCATGCTCGTTCCCCTTCCTGAAACCAGCTCATCGTCAGCCGACGGCCCTATGGATGGGCACACGTCACCGGCATCGAACACATTGCTTCCAGGCCATTATCCCGCATCGCGGGACCCGATGACCAACATCGGTCGGCATCGCTTGCGCAACGCCCTTGACCAAAACCACTCAATTCGGGGATCCGACTGCGATACTGCGCCATCTTCGGCGTTCTACCGACGCGAATTTGTTAGACGCAGGTCACATGCCGAGGGCGTTCCATGGGTCGTGATCTACGTCATGCTGAGCACGGACGACTGAGCGACCGCATAGGAGGAGTCCCATGGCCGACACCGTGCTCTACGAGGTGAGCGACGGGCTCGCGACGATCACGCTGAACCGCCCCGAGGCGATGAACGCGATGAACACCGAGGCCAAGGTCGCCTTCCGCGACGCGGTGCAGGCGGCCGCCGCCGACGAGGCGGTGCGGGCGGTGCTGCTGACAGCGGCCGGCGACCGGGCGTTTTGCGTGGGCCAGGACCTCAAGGAGCACGTCGGCTCGCTGCTGGCGGACCGGGAGTCCGGCGAGGGCCGCACCATGAACACGGTGCGCGAGCACTACAACCCGATCGTGCGGGCCCTGACCCAGATGCCGAAGCCCGTGGTGGCCGCGGTGAACGGCGTGGCGGCCGGCGCGGGATTCGGTTTCGCGCTCTGTGCCGACTACCGGATCGTGGCGGACAGCGCGTCGTTCAACACCTCGTTCGCGGGCGTGGCGCTCACCGCCGACTCCGGGGTCTCCTGGACGCTGCCGCGCCTGATCGGCCCCGGCCGCGCGGCCGACCTGCTGCTCTTCCCGCGCTCCCTGAAGGCGCAGGAGGCATACGAGCTGGGGATCGCGAACCGGCTCGTGCCCGCCGCCGAGCTCGCCGAAGAGGCCAGGAAGGTGGCGCGCACGCTCGCCGAGGGCCCGACCGTCGCCTACGCGGCCCTGAAGGAGTCCCTCGCCTTCGCCGGGGACCACTCCCTCGACGAGGCCCTCGACAAGGAGGACGAGCTGCAGGCGCGGGCCGGTGCCTCCGAGGACCACACCATCGCGGTGCAGGCCTTCCTCGCGAAGGAGCGGCCGAAGTACCTCGGCCGCTGAGCCGGTTCACACCGGACTCACACCTTCGTACGCGCGCGGAACACGCAGTCCGCCAGGTGGTCGTTGACCAGCCCGCAGGCCTGCATCAGCGCGTAGGCCGTCGTCGGGCCGACGAAGCGCAGGCCTCGCTTCTTCAGCTCCTTGGAGAGGGCCTTCGACTCGTCGGTGATCGCCGCCACGTCGCCGAGTGCCTTCGGGGCCGGGCGCGTGCCGGCGTCCGGCGCGTACGACCAGATCAGCTTGTCCAGGTCGCCGGGCGCCCAGTCCACGAGCACGCGCGCGTTGGCCAGCGTGGCGTCGATCTTGGCCCGGTTGCGGATGATGCCGGCGTCGGCGAGCAGGCGCTCGCGGTCGGCGTCCGTGAAGGCCGCCACGTCGGCGATCTTGAAGCCGGAGAACGCGGCGCGGAAGCCCTCTCGGCGCCTGAGGATCGTGATCCAGGACAGGCCCGACTGGAACGCCTCCAGGGAGAGGCGCTCGAACAGCGCGTCGTCGCCGTGGACCGGGCGGCCCCACTCCTCGTCGTGGTACGCGATGTAGTCCTCGGTCGAAAGGCCCCAGGGGCAGCGCGGCTTTCCGTCGGGCCCGGGGACGGCGCCCCCGACGCCCTCTGTCGGTTCACTCACCGGAATCCCTCCCCCGTCCCGTATCCGAATCCGTACTCACCAGGTGGCGCGTATCCCGTGTCCGGTCCCGGCTCGGGCGGCTGCGGGCCGGACCGGGTGTGGGCCGAGGTGAGGGCGGCCTCCAGTTCCGAGATCCGCGCGTCCCGCTCGGCGAGTTCGGCCCCGAGGCGGTTCAGCGCGTCGTCCACCTCCGCCATGCGGTAGCCGCGCACCGCCGTGGGCAGCCGGAGCGCCTCCACGTCGGCCGGGGCCAGCGGGCGGTCGGGTGGCAGCGGGTCCGCGTAGAACTGGGACGGCTCGTCGCGCAGCGCGCCGCTGTCGCCGCCGCCGATGACCGCGAACGTCACCGCCGCGATCACCACGACCAGCGCGGCGACCAGAAACAAGAACATGACCATGTCTGCCGTCCCCTGCGTTCGACCGGGCCGGGCGGCCCTCAACCGTCAGGCCTCGATCGTGCCATGCCGCACTGACAGTTAAGGTCGCAGACGACGTTCAACCAGGAACGAGAAGGGGAGTCACAGGGGATGCTCAGGCTGGGCCAGCACGAATTCGGTGAGCACGAGCCGGTGATCATGGCAATCGTGAACCGGACCCCGGACTCCTTCTACGACCAGGGCGCCACGTTCCGGGACGAGCCCGCGCTCGCCCGCGTCGAGCAGGCGGTGTCCGAGGGCGCCATGATCGTGGACATCGGCGGCGTGAAGGCCGGTCCCGGCGAGGAGGTCACCGCCGAGGAGGAGGCGCGGCGGACCGTCGGCTTCGTCGCCGAGGTGCGGCGCCGCTTCCCCGACGTGATCATCAGCGTCGACACCTGGCGGCACGAGGTCGGCGACGCCGTGTGCGAGGTGGGCGCGGATCTCCTCAACGACGCGTGGGGCGGTGTCGACCCGAAGCTCGCGGAGGTCGCTGCGCGCCACCAGGTGGGCCTCGTGTGCACGCATGCGGGTGGCGCCGAGCCCCGCACGCGCCCGCACCGGGTGACGTACGAGGACGTGATGGCGGACATCCTGGACGTGACGGTCGGCTACGCGGAGCGGGCCGTCGCCCTCGGGGTGCCGCGCGAGTCGGTGCTGATCGACCCCGGGCACGACTTCGGGAAGAACACGCGGCACTCCCTGGAGGCGACGCGGCGGCTCCCGGAGATGGTCGACACCGGGTGGCCGGTGCTCGTCTCGCTGTCCAACAAGGACTTCGTCGGCGAGACCCTCGACAAGCCGGTCAAGGAGCGGGTCATCGGGACGCTCGCGACCACGGCGGTGTCGGCGTGGCTCGGGGCGCAGGTCTACCGCGTGCACGAAGTCGCCGAGACGCGGCAGGTGTTGGACATGGTGGCGTCCATCGCGGGACACCGGCCCCCGGCGGTCGCCCGCCGGGGACTCGCGTAACAGCCGTCTTCAGGGGCCTACTTACCGGTCTCCTTGGTGACCAGCGTGATCGCCTCCTCCACGTCGTCCGTGATGTGGAACAGCATCAGGTCGGCCTCCGATGCCTTGCCCTGGGCGATCACCGTGTTCTTCAGCCAGTCGACCAGGCCGCTCCAATACTGCGAGCCGAAGAGGACGATCGGGAAGCGCGTCACCTTCGTGGTCTGCACGAGGGTGAGCGCCTCGAACAGCTCGTCCAGGGTGCCGAGGCCGCCGGGCAGCACCACGAACCCCTGGGCGTACTTCACGAACATCGTCTTCCGTACGAAGAAGTAGCGGAAGTTCAGGCCCAGGTCGACGTACGGGTTGAGGCCCTGCTCGAAGGGCAGCTCGATGCCGAGGCCGACCGAGGTGCCCTTGGCCTCCACGGCGCCCTGGTTGGCCGCCTGCATGGCGCCGGGGCCGCCACCAGTGATCACCGCGAACCCGGCCTCCACCAGCGCCTTGCCGATCGCGACGCCCGCCGCGTACTCCGGGGAGTCCTCCGGGGTGCGCGCCGAGCCGAACACGCTGATCGCGGGCGGCAGTTCGGCGAGCGTGCCGAAGCCCTCGATGAACTCCGACTGGATGCGCAGGACCCGCCACGGGTCGGTGTGCACCCACCCCGAGGGGCCCTCGGTGTCGAGCAGACGCTGGTCGCTCGTCCCTGGCTGCATCTGGTCGCGGCGCCGGACCACCGGCCCCGTCCGCTGCTCCACAGGACGTCGCTTGCCCTCCGGGTTGCTCATCGTCTGCTCCCTTCCTGCGCAGGTATCACGCACTTACGTAGAGCAAGGGTAGGTCTACGCGGGTTACAGGCGCGGGACCTCGGCGTATCGGGAAGCCGAGTATCAGGAAGCCGGGGGTCAGGAGGCCGTGAGCCAGGCGGCCAGGCGCTTCTCGCCCTCCAGGATGAGCGAGGTGTCGACCCGCTCGTCGATCTTGTGCGCGAAGATCGGGTTGCCGGGGCCGTAATTGACCGCGGGCACGCCGAGCGCGCTGAACCGGGAGACGTCCGTCCAGCCGAACTTGGGGCGCACCTCGCCGCCCACGGCGGCCACGAAGGCGGCGGCAGCGGGGTGGTTGAGTCCGGGCCGTGCGCCGCCCGTGTGGTCGTCGACGACGAACTCCTCGATGGGGCAGCCGGCGAAGAAGTCGCGGACGAACCGCTCGGCCTCCTCCATCGACCGGTCGGGCGCGTAACGGAAGTTGACCGTGACCGCGCACTCGTCCGGGATGACGTTGGTGGCGACGCCGCCCTCGATGCGGACCGCGTTGAGGCCCTCGTGGAACTCCAGGCCGTCGACGACCGGCTTGCGCGGCTCGTAGGCGGCGAGGCGCTCCAGGATGGGGGACGCGGCGTGGATCGCGTTGCTGCCCATCCACGCGCGCGCGGAGTGGGCACGCTCGCCCTTGGTCTTCAGGATGACGCGCAGGGTGCCCTGGCAGCCGCCCTCGACATCGCCGTTCGTCCCCTCCAGGAGGATCGCGAAATCGCCCTCCAGCCAGTCGGGGTGGGCGTCGGCCACATGCCCGAGCCCGTTGAGGTGTGCGGCGACCTCTTCGTTGTCGTAGAAGACGAACGTGAGGTCGCGGTTGGGCTCTCGGACCGTCTGCGCGATCCGCAGCTGGACCGCGACGCCCGCCTTCATGTCGCTGGTGCCGCAGCCCCACAGGACGCCGTTCTCGTCGAGCCGCGAGGGCACGTTGTCGGCGATCGGGACCGTGTCGATGTGTCCCGCGAGGATGATCCGCTCGTCGTGCCCCAGGTCCGTGCGGGCCACGATGTTGTTGCCGTACCGGTCGACCGTGAGGTGCGGCAGCTCCCGCAGGGCCCCCTCGATCGCGTCGGCGAGCTCCTTCTCGCTGCCGCTGGGCGAGGCGAAGTCGACCAACTGCGCGGTGAGGCGCGCGGCGTCCTGAGTGAGGTCAAGGGGGGTGCGGTCCATGCCGTCGAGCCTAATACCCATGGGGCGGGGGGCCTGTCAGTGGACTCCAGTACCTTGGACGCGTGCCTGAGCCCCCCACTCTCGTCCGGCGCGGCCGCCTCCTCCGGATCGGCGCGGCCCTCGTCGTGCTGCTCGCCGTGGCCACGTACGTGGCCGTGCAGTACGCCACCGGGGGCCGCTCCAAGCCGAGATGCACGGTCATCTCGGCGAACACCCAGGAGGGCGCCGGGGCGACGTACGAGTTCACCTCCGAGCAGGCGGTGAACGCGGCGACGATCGCCGCCGTCGGCACCTCGCGCGGCATGCCCGAGCGCGCCATCACGATCGCCCTGGCGACGGCGCTTCAGGAGTCGGGGCTGCGCAACATCGGCCACGGCGACCGGGACTCGCTCGGCCTGTTCCAGCAGCGCCCCACGAAGGGCTGGGGCACCGCGGAACAGATCATGGATCCGGCGTACGCGTCCGAGCGCTTCTACGCGCACCTGGCGAAGATCCCCGGCTACTCGCGGCTCCCGCTGACCGCCGCCGCGCAGCGCGTGCAGCTCAGCGGTTACCCGCAGGCGTACGCGAAGCACGAGCCGGATGCCACCTTGCTGGCCGCCTCACTGACCGGTCGCGCCGCCGCGTCGCTCACCTGCGA
This sequence comes from Streptomyces fractus, assembly GCF_049844455.1. Taxonomy (NCBI): domain Bacteria; kingdom Bacillati; phylum Actinomycetota; class Actinomycetes; order Kitasatosporales; family Streptomycetaceae; genus Streptomyces; species Streptomyces fractus. Next base: position 3,611,918 of record NZ_JBMYHI010000002.1, read on the forward strand.
CGGCCGGGCGGCCGGTGCCGACGGCGCGCGGTCCGGCGACCCCGCGCGCGTGCGGGCCGCGCTCACCCGCGACTTCGGGCGGGACGTGGCGCCCGCGAAGGGGCCGGGCAAGGGCTCCGTACGCGTCCCCGTGCCCGCCACCGTCGACTCGGCCGAGGGCGGGGAGCGGCAGCGCGGCTGGGAGCTGGCGCAGTGGGCGGTGGCCAACTCCTCGGCGCTGCGCATCGAGCGGGTCTCCTACGCGGGCCGCGAGTGGACCGCCGGCGAGTCCGGGCACAAATGGCGCAAGGCGGCCTCGATGTCGGTCGACGAGGTCCGAATCGTCACTGGGCAGTAGTCCGGACCCTCACTCGAACGGGTAATGCGGATCATGCCGGGTGGACGCCGACAGGGCACCTTCGAGTGAGAGGGGGCCTCACCCCCAAGACCCTTGCGGGCAGGGCGCTGTAAGGGTTCTGCAGCGGTCGGCGATGCGTACACTTTGCCCGTTTCTGCCCACAACTGATAATGCGACGCATTGCGAACCCTTTACGTTTCCGACCCGCAACCTTCCGGGGGCCTGGGGCGGTTGTCACGGCGTCCGATCGCCGCACGGCAGCCGGACATCAAACGTTCTCTCCCGTCTAAGGAGCATCATGTCCCTCCCCCTGACCCGCCGGATCGCCCGTGCCGCGCTGCTCGTAGCGGCAGGAGCGGCGCCCGTGGTCGGTGCGGCCGGCTCCGCGAGTGCCGTCGACCTCCCGGCCACGACCGACCTGGGCGGTGTGACCGCCCTGGACGGTGCGAACGTGGGCAGCACCGTCGACGGCGCGGCGCAGAAGGCCACCGGTCTCGCCGGTGCCACCGGCGGCAAGGCCGTCCAGAAGGCCGTGCCGGCGGCGGGCAAGGTCGTGGGCTCCGGTGCGAAGACCGTCGCGCCCGCCGCGCAGAAGGCCGCGGGCGGGGCGGCAGGCAGCGCGGGTGACGTGCTCGGCGAGACGGCCGGGGCCGCGACCGACGGCGGCCTGCCGGTGGGTGGCGGCAACCTGCCGACCGGCGCGCTGGGCGATCTGCCGATCGGCTGATCTCCGGGTTCAACGGAACGGGGTGCCGGGAGCGTTCTGCTCCCGGCACCCCGTTCCTGTGCCGTGTCGGGCCGACGCCCCCGTCAGGCCAGCCGGTTCACCGCCGCCGCCACACGCTCGTCCGAGGCCGTCAGGGCCACGCGTACGAAGGTGGCGCCGGCCTCGCCGTAGAAGTCGCCGGGGGCCACCAGGATGCCGAGGTCGGCCAGGGCGGACACCGTGTCCCAGCAGGACTCGTCGCGGGTCGCCCAGAGGTACAGGCTCGCCTCGCTGTGCTCGATGCGGAAGCCGTGGGCCAGCAGGGCCGAGCGCAGCACCTCGCGGCGGGCCGCGTAGCGCTCCCGCTGCACCCGCACGTGCTCGTCGTCGCCGAGCGCCGCGACGACGGCCGCCTGCGTCGGCGCGGAGGTCATCATGCCGCCGTGCTTGCGGATCTGGAGGAGCGGGCCGAGGACCGAGGCGTCGCCCGCGATGAACGCCGCGCGGTAACCCGCCAGGTTCGAGCGCTTCGAGAGCGAGTGGACCGCGACGAGACCCTCGTGCGAGCCGCCGTTGACGTCCGGGTGCAGCACCGAGACCGGGTCGGCCTCCCAGCCCAGCTCCAGGTAGCACTCGTCGGAGAAGACCAGGATGCCGTGCGAGCGCGCCCAGTCCACGATGCGCTTCAGCTCGTCCTTGGCGAGCACCCGGCCCGTCGGATTCGACGGGGAGTTGAGCCACAGGAGCTTCAGGCCGGTCGGGTCCAGCTCGGTCGGGTCGTCGTAGACGACGTAGTCCGCGCGGGCGAGGCGGGCGCCCACCTCGTACGTCGGGTACGCGAGGCGAGGGTAGGCGACCTTGTCGCCGGGGCCGAGGCCCAGCTGGGTGGGGAGCCAGGCGACCAGTTCCTTGGAGCCGACGACCGGCAGGACGTTCGTGTGGTCGAAGCCACGGGCGCCGAGGCGGCGCTCACACCAGCCGACGAGCGCGTCACGCAGCTCGGGGGTGCCCCAGACCGTCGGGTAGCCCGGCGAGTCCGCGGCGTCGACCAGCGCCTTCTGGATCAGCTCGGGCACCGGGTCGACGGGCGTGCCGACGGAGAGATCGACGATGCCGTCCGGGTGCGCCGCGGCCGTCTTCTTGTACGGCTCCAGCTTGTCCCAGGGGAACGTGGGGAGGCGATCGATGGGGGCCGGGACGGTGGACACCTGGGTGGCTCGCTCTCTTACGGGGTGGTGAACAAATGCCTCGGTCCCGTACGGCAGTCAGAGCCGTACGGGACCGGGGCAGCGCCTGTGCGTACCGCTGAACTCAGAAATTACTGGTTCTGCGGCGGCAGCGCGGCGATGAAGGGGTAGTCCTTGTCGATCAGGCCCATCTTCGAGGCACCACCGGGCGAACCGAGATCGTCGAAGAACTCGACGTTCGCCTTGTAGTAGTCCTTCCACTCCTCAGGAGTGTCGTCCTCGTAGAAGATCGCCTCGACCGGGCAGACCGGCTCACAGGCGCCACAGTCGACGCATTCATCCGGGTGGATGTACAAGGACCGCTTGCCCTCGTAGATGCAGTCGACCGGGCACTCCTCGATGCACGCCTTGTCCTTGACGTCGACACAAGGCTGCGCGATGACGTAGGTCACGCTGTCGTTCCTCCTCGATAGGGCGCTGGCGGGCCTCCGCAGGCTCCGCCGCCTGGCGCGCGGGAGCGCGGCGTCGTCGATGCCCGCATCTAGTATCTCCGTTCCTGGGCATGATCCGAACAGGAGGGGTGGACCGAGCTGTGGAATTCACTGCGGGCGGACGGCTCGAAGTCCGTATTACCGCCGCTGACGTGGGGAAACGCGTCTCTGTGCGACGGGTGAGCGGGGAAGATTCCGCGGGTCGAAAATTCACCGACACGGTCGGTGTTCTCACATCGTGGAACGACGGTGTGCTCCTCGTCACACGGAGAAACGGTGAAGGTGTGCGGATCGAGGAGTCCGCGCTGGTCGCGGGGAAGGTCGTGCCGGCCGCGCCGGCCCGTCGCCGCGGTCCTTCGGCCACGTATCCGGAGCTCGCGCGCGTCGCCTCGCGAGCCTGGCGGCCGATCGAGAGCGAGCGGCTCGGCGAGTGGGAGTTGAGGGCGGCCGAGGGCTTCACCCGGCGGGCCAACTCGGTACTCCCCCTGGGTGACCCCGGGCGTCCGCTCGACGACGCGCTGAGCCACGTACAGGAGTGGTACGCGGCCCGTGGCCTTCCGGCGTACGCGCAGACGGCGACCGGGGCCGAGGGGGCGCAGGAGGTGCTGTGCGCCGCTCTTGAGGAGCGCGGGTGGGCGCGCGAGGTGAGCGCCGAGCTGCGGATCGCCGCGCTCGCGCCCATCGGGGACGCGCCGGACGCGCCTCAGGTGCTGCTGAGCCGCGAGCCGGACCGGGCGTGGCTCGCGCGCTACCAGCGCAAAGGGGCGAGCGAGGTAGCGCTGAAGGTGCTGTGCGCCGGTCCCTCGGTATGGTTCGCGACCGTGCCGGGCGACGGTGATGTGCCCGCCGCGATCGGGCGGTGCGTGGTCGACGGGCGGTGGGCCGGGTTCGCCGCCGTCGAGGTCGCCCCTGCGTACCGGCGGCGGGGGCTCGCCACTGACGTGATGACGGCGCTGGCCCGCCAGGCGCTCGACGAGGGCGCGTCGGCGGCCTGGCTCCAGGTCGAGGCCGAGAACGAGGGGGCGCGCGCCCTCTACGACCGCCTGGGTTTCGCCACACACCACGCGTACCACCACTATCGTGCTCCGGAACGGCGCGGCGAGTGACGCGGTTTCGCGGCCGGGGGTCCGGGGGTCGCCCCCGGGAGACACAGCACCACTATCGTGCTCCGGATCCGAACGTCGGCTGACGCCGTGGCGATTGATGCCGTATCGATCGGCCTGAGAGGGCACGAGGCACGTATGTCCCCCCACCTTTCCCCCCGTTCCACGGAGCTGCGGCGGCGGTTCGCCGAAGAGGCGCGGTCCGAGCGGCCCGATCTGGCGCAGCTGTGTCTGCTGCTCGCAGCGCAGGGCGACACCTCGCTCGACGAGGCCGGTATGGACGCCGTGCAGATAGAGCTGGACGAGCTCTCCGGGCGGCTGCCGTACCGGCCCGGTTCGCCGCACGGCTGGGCCGCCGCGTGCGCCGAACTGCTCGGCGCGCGCACCGGTTTCCACGGCACGCCGAACGACTACCAGCGCCTGGAGTCCTCCCTCCTGCACGAGGTCGTGCGGCGCCGCAGAGGGCTGCCGATCCTGTTGTCGGTCGTGTGGATCGAGGTGGCGAGGCGGGCCGGGGCGCCGGTGTGCGGGGTGGCCCTGCCGGGGCACTTCGTGGTCGGCTTCGGTCCCGCCGACGAGCAGGTGCTGGCCGACCCGTTCGACGGCGGGCGGGTGCTGACGGGGGCCGACGCGCAGACGCTCGTGGCGGGGGCGACGGGCGGACCGCTGGATCCGTCGATGCTGCGGCCCGCCGATCCGCTGGACGTGGTGCTGCGGATCCTCAACAACATCCGGGCGTGGGCGGCGACGCGGCCCGAGCGCTCCGACGTGTCGCTGTGGGCCGTGGAGCTGTCGCTGCTGCTGCCCGCGCACCCGGCGCGGCTGCGCTACGAGCGGGCCCAGCTCCTCGTACGCCGCGGGGACTTCGTGAACGGGGCGATGGAGCTGGAGGCGTACGCGGACGTGGTCGGGGCCGTCGACGAGAGCGCGGCGGAGTCGGTGCGGGAGCAGGCGCGGGCGGCCCGCGCGATGCTGAACTGAGCCGCCGGGCCCGGGAAAAGGCCTACAGCCAGCCCTTCTCCCGCGCGACGGTCACCGCCTCCGCCCTGTTGCGCACCGCCAGCTTCTGGATCGCCACCGACAGGTAGTTGCGGACCGTGCCCTGCGACAGGTGCAGGGCGACCGCGAGTTCCGCGTTGGTGCGGCCGTCCGCCGCCGCCCGCAGCACCTCGCGCTCGCGGTCGGTGAGCGGGTTCGCGCCTTCCGCGAGGGCCGCCGCCGCAAGCGAGGGGTCGATGACGCGTTCGCCCGCGAGCACCGTGCGCACGGCCTCGGCGAGCTGCGCCGCGGGGGCGTCCTTGACCAGGAACGCGGCCGCGCCCGCCTCCATGGCGCTGCGCAGATAGCCGGGCCTGCCGAAGGTGGTGAGCACGACGACCTTCAGCTCCGGGAGCGCCTCGCGGAGCGCTGCCGCCGCCTCGATGCCGGTGCAGCCGGGCATCTCGATGTCGAGGAGCGCCACGTCCACGGCGTGCGCGCGGGCGGCCGCCACCACCTCGTCACCGCGCGCCACCTGCGCGACGACCTCGATGTCCGGCTCGAGCCCGAGCAGCGCGGCCAGCGCCTCGCGCACCATCGACTGATCCTCGGCCAGCAACACCTTGATCGGGCTCATGTGGCGGATCCTACGAACACCGCCGGGACGCGGGCCACCAGGCGGAAGCCTCCGCCGCGTGCCGCGCCCGTCTCCAGGGTGCCGCCGGCCGCCGCGAGGCGTTCGGCGAGGCCGGTGAGGCCGTTGCCCGGGGGCGCTCCTGAGGGGCCCGAGCCGTCGTCCTCGACGGTCAGTTCGACGCGGGGCCCTTCGAGGGTCTCGCGGCGGGTGACGTCGACGACGCAGCGCCGCGCGCCACTGTGCCGTACGACGTTGGTGACGGCCTCGCGCAGCGTCCAGGCGAGCGCCGACTCCTGCTTCTCGGGCAGTTCCGGCGCCTCGGAGGGCACGTCCGCGGTGACGCCCGCCGCGGTCAGCGCGGCCCCGGCGCCCGCGAGTTCGGTGGCGAGCCGGGCTCGCCGGTAGCCGCTGACGGCCTCCCGTACGTCGACCAGGGCCTGCCGGCTGACCTTCTCGATGTCGGCGACCTGGTCGGCCGCCTTGTCGGGGTGGTCGGGCAGCATCCGTCCGGCCAGTTCGCTCTTGAGCGTGATGAGCGAGAGGGAGTGGCCGAGCAGGTCGTGCAGGTCGCGGGCGAGGCGCAGGCGCTCCTCGTTGGTGGCGAGCTGGGCGACCTGGGCGCGGGCCTCCCGCAGCTCCCTGGTCGTACGGACCAGTTCGCGTACGCCGATCATGGAGAAGCCCGAGAGCAGGGCGGGCACCAGGAGCCAGTACTGCGGCTCCGTGTCGAGGAGCAGTCCCGCGCCGACCATGACGGCCGTCGACGCGAGGATCGCGAGCCGGGTCCAGCGCAGCGGCAGGACCGCCCCGCAGGCCACCGAGATGTACACGAACAGGACGAGCCAGTCGGCCCCGAGGGTCAGGGAGAGGACGACGGCGAGCACCGGCAGCACGGCCAGGGAGGCGTACACCGCGAGACGTCCCGCCGGCCTGGCCATTCGGCGCATGACGAGGACCATGTAGCAGCCGATGAAGGCGACCAGGCCGAGCGTGCCGAGGACCGTGCCCGTCGGGCTGTAGTCGCCCCGCGCCAGGTCGGCGACCGGGCTGCCGAGGAAGGCCAGCCACATCCCGATCCAGAGGAGCTTCAAGAGGGTCTCGCGGCGGTTCTCCGGCGGCCGGCCGATCTTCGGCAGCGTGTCCTCGCCCCGCCCGTCCAGTTCCGTGCTCACGCCTTCAACGTGTCCTTCCGGTACAGCCAGGCCGCGCCGCCCGCGAAGGCCAGGAAGTACACGACGAGCAGCGCGATGTCCTTGGTGTGCGGGGCGTTGCCCAGCTCGATGGCCTGGCCAAGGGCAGCGTACGCGTGCGTGGGCAGCCACTTGGCGATGTCCTGCAACCACTGCGGAAACGTCGTGGTCGGCATCCACAGGCCGCCCAGGATCGACAGGCCGAAGTACGTGATCATCGTGATCGGCCGGACGGCGTCGCCGGAGGCGAGGTAGCCGATGGCCACGCCGAGCGCGGCGAAGACGAGGCTGCCGGCCCAGATCGAGCCGGTGAGCGCGAGCCACTGCCAGGCGTCGAACCGTACGTCCTTGAAGGCCGAGGCCACGACGAAGACGACCACGATGGACGGGAGCGAGACGACGGCGGCGCTCGCGGTCTTCGCGAGGACATAGCCGCGGCCGGGCAGCGTGGTGAGCCTCAACTGCCGTACCCAGCCGTTCTCCCGCTCCTTCGCGATGCGCTCGCTGTTGCCCATGAGGACGGCGGTGAGCGCGCCGAAGGAGGCCATCGAGACCATCATGAACGCGGGCAGGTTCAGGCCCGTGCCGTCGACCATGGTCGAGGTGTCGGCCTTGCCCGCGATCAGCAGGAACAGTACGGACGGGTAGATCACGGAGAAGAACAGGAACTTCCGGTTGCGCAGGGCGCGGGTGAGTTCGAGCTTGATCAGGCTGTTCATCGGACCTTGGCCTCCTGAGCCGCTGCTTCCGCCGCTTCTTCTGCCGCTTCTTCTGCCGTGGTGATCGCCACGAAGGCCTGTTCCAGGCCCAGTCCGGCGACCTCGAGATTGCGGGGGTAGACGCCGAGCCCGTAGAGCGCGTGCACGGTCGCGTCGGCGTCGGTGGACTGGATGCGTACCGTCTGGCCGCTGACGGACACGGCGGTCAGGAACGGGAGTGCCTCGATGGCGGGCTCGTCGATCTCGCCTTCCAGGTCGAAGGAGACCCTGCGGGCGCCGGCCTTCGCCTTGATCTCGGCGGCCGTGCCGTCGGCGAGGAGGCGGCCGCGGTGCAGCACGAGGACGCGGTCGGCGATCGCGTCCGCCTCCTCCAGGTAGTGCGTGGCGAACAGCACCGTGCGGCCTTGCTCGGCCTGCTCGCGCATGGTCGCCCAGAACGCCTGCCGGGCGCTCACGTCCATGCCGGTCGTCGGTTCGTCGAGGACGATGAGGTCGCTGTCGCCGGCCGTGGCGAGGGCGAAGCGGACGCGCTGCTCCTGGCCGCCCGAGAGCTTGTTGACCTTGCGGTCGGCGATCTGCGTGAGTCCCGCGCGGGCCAGGACCTCATCGGCCGGGTACGGCTTCGGGTGCAGGGCGCAGCCGAGCTGGACGAGCTCACGCACGGTCACCTCGTCCATCAGGCCGCCGCTCTGCAGCATGGCGCCGACCCGGCCCGCCGTGATCGCCTCGCGCGGGCTCGCGCCGAATACGCGGACCTCGCCGGTGTCGGCGGGGCGCAGGCCGAGGAGCAGGTCGAGGGTGGTGGACTTGCCCGCGCCGTTCGGGCCGAGCAGGGCGACCGTCTCGCCGGCGTGCAGTTCGAGGCTGAGGCCGTCGACCGCCCGCACGGCGCCGTACGTCTTCGTCACCCCGCTGAAGGTGACCGCTGCGTGTGTCGTCATGGCATACAGCGTCGCCGGTCGACAGGGGTGCGCGGCAGTGTCGTGAAGCGTGAGTCCCGCATGACGGATGTCATGCGGGACTCGTGACGCGGGTGCGCCCGCGGAGCTACGAGGCGTTCGTCTGGATCTCCGCGGTGCGCTCGGCGGAGGTCTTGCCGAGCAGCGCCTTGCCGATGGCGGCGGCCACGTCCGTGGGCTGGACCGGCGTCTTCTTGCCGGTGCCGCGGGTGACCAGGACGCCGTCGAAGGTCGTGCCGTACAGCTTCTTGAGCTCCGGGAGGTTGTACTTCTCGACCAGCTTCCCGTTGACCGGCTGGACGCTGAGGATCTTCGGCAGCGACTTGTCGGGGCCGAACTGGATCGAGGCGCCGCCCGCCTTGACCGTGATCAGTCCGGACATCGCGGGCTCCGCGAACTGCTGCATCTTCCGGTCGACCTCGGCGTCCGAGATCGTCGGCTTCTGCGTCGACGTCGCCAGCGGGACCGCTCCGGAGGCGCCGGTCTCGACCTGCGCGTGGTACGCGTCCTTGACCGCGGCGGCCGACTGGGCGATGTCGAGCCCCTTGCCGGTCTTGCCGTAGACGGGAACGGCCTTGCCCGGCTCGAACTTGATCGTGCCCTCGCCGGACGCGGCGGCGCCGCCCGCGGCCCGCTGCAGGGACGCGGCCAGCTTCTCCTCGTCGACGGGCATGACGGGGGCCACGACCCGCTCGTTGCCGAACAGCGAGCCGATCACCGAGACCGGGTTGTAGTCGCTGCCCGCGGCGGCGGACACGGTCGACGCGGTGTCGAAGGAGAGACCGGCCTGGGCCGGCCGCATCGCCACGGTCTTGCCTCCGATCCGCAGCTTCAGCGCCTGATCCGTGCGCTTGCCGAGGGCGTTCTCCAGCTTGGTGGTCGCCTCGTCGCGGGTGCCGCCGCCGATGTCGACGCCGGCGACGGTGGTGCCCTTCGGGATGTCGGAGTGGTTCATCAACAGGCCGGCGCCGTACGCGACTCCGGCCACGCCGACGACGCCCACGCCGAGCAGCACCAGCTTGTTGCGGCCCTTCTTCTTGGGCGCGGGAGTGGTCGGCACCGGGTCGGGCAGCTTCGGCGGGGCGTGCACCGCGGGGCTGTCCTGGCCGCCCTGCTGGAACGGGTCGGAGGCGCCGGGGGACTTGGGGCCGCCGCCGGCCGAGGGGACGACCCGCATGCCGCTGGTGAGCGTGTCACCCGAGACGTTGCCACTGGAGTTGCCGCCACCGGGCGGCTCCGGGGCCGGCTTCTGCGGCGTGAGGATCGCGGTGTCGTCGCTCATCCGGGGCGGCGACTGGCCTGCGCCCGGGACGGGCGGGTTGGGGGCGTTCGGCGGGACCATGGGGCCGTCGCCGGCGGCCGGGCCGGTGGTGGGGCCCACGGGTCCTGGTCCGGTGGGTCCTTCGCCGCGGTCGGGCGCGCCGGGGGCCTGGTTGGCGGAGAAGAACGGCAGGTCGTCGCGGGGGCCCGAGGCGCCGCCCGTACCGAGGGGGCCTGCCGCCACGGCACCGGACACGTCGAACCCTCCGGAGGACCCGCCGGAGGAGCCTCCGGCGGAGCCGCCTGAGGGCCCGCCGGACGGGCCGCCCGCGGGGCCGCCGGTGGGACCACCCATCGGGCCGCCCATCGGGCCGCCCGAAGTGCCGGACGGGCCACCGCTGTTGGGGCCCGGGGCCGGCGGCGTGGAGGAACCCATGGCGGAGCCGCCCGCGCCGGTGGCAGGGCCACCCGCGCCCACCGTCGGAACCGCGCCGGTCGCCGGACCGGCCGCACCGCCGCGCGGCTTGCGCGGCGCGAACCAGTCGCTCGTCTTCTCCCCGCGCTGCGGCGCGGGGGCGCTGGGCGCGGACGCCTCTGGGGCGGCGGGCGCGGAGCCCGCGTCCGCCGGGCCGCCGTACGAGGCGGGCGACGCGGGACGGCCACCCTGCGTCGCGTCCGGCGCGGAGGCGGAGGGACCGGCGTCGGCTCGCTTGCCGCCGCCGTTCTCCGGATTGGCGTCGACATCGCTCATCGGCGTCCGCATGACGACAGGCGGGATCGGCCGGGAGCCGGGGATGTTGATCCGGATCCGGGTCGTCAGCGTCGTCTCGGTCTTGGGTGACTCCGGGGCGTCCTGGTCGCCCGGCGGCGTCGGACCGGCGTCACCGGACGCCGCGCCCTGCGCGGGCGATCCGTACGGAGGCGTCCCCGACGGGTAGGCGGCAGCGCCGCGCCCCTGGGGCCCGGAGGACGAACTGTCAGTTTCACGACTCAAGGCAGGTTCTCCCGGTTGGCTCCGCCGCCCGTCTCGACCTCTCGCGGGCTGCTCGGCGGCGCGCACCACCATACTGGCCGCCGCCGGAAGTCACCGTGCGACGGATGACCAATCCGGAACCGTACGCGCCGCACGACGACCCAAAGTGCTACGTCACTTCCCAAGTCGGGCGGTGGGCGCGGGTGGTTGCCCGGGCAGCCAGAAGGTGGCGCACATCACAGCGACAGCCATCCCTCCGAGGAGGAAGAGGTACGAGCCGGCTCCCGCGCCGAACAGAAAGTCGCCCTCGGGACGGCTCGCGGTGAGCAGGATCACCGTGAGCACCCAGCCCGCCGCGGGCGCGACCGCCCCCGCGCGACCGCCCGTCACCCGCGCCCCTCCGTGGAACAGGCCGGCCGCGCCGACGAGCGCGAGCAGCAACCCGCCCGGGAACCAGCCCCCTTGGACGAGCGCGCCGCCGGCCGCGACGACCACACCGAGGACGAAAAGGACAAGCAGGGCGGCCGTCCGCCCCGCGCTGAATCCGCCGAAGCCGAAGGGCAGGTCGACGTTCCGCGCCGCCGGTCCGCCGGGGACGGCCCTGCCGCTGGACGCCGCGGCCCGCCCGCTCTTGTCGCCGCTCATCGCTCGGTCACTCCCTCAAGACCCTCGAACAGGTCCTTCTCGTACGGCGATCCGGGCTCGCCCCGCACCAACTCGTAGTACTCGATGTCGAACAGCGGCTGCGCGAGTTTGTTGGAGAGCGCGAACACGCCTTGTGCGTCCGGCACGTCGACCTGGGTGGCGTGCGCGCGCATCGCGGCCGCCTTCCGCTCGATGTACGGCCGGCCGTCGATCGCCGCGGTGATCCGCTCGTCGTCGACGACGCCCGGTACGTCGTCCACCACGGCCGCGACGTCGAAGGGGGTGGCGTCGAGCACGCCCGCGAGCCATCGGAACCGCTCCTCGACGACCGTGCGCGGCGCGCGGTTCCAGTAGATCTTGGCGATCGCGTGCGGCTCCCCGAGGTCGCGGCGGAAGGCGGTCTCGGCGGCCAGGTCGGCGGCGCGCATCGCGACGCGGTGGGCCTGGATGTGATCGGGGTGCCCGTAGCCCCCGTCGGGGTCGTACGTGATCAGGACCTGCGGGCGGGTCTCGCGGATCACGGAGACGAGGTGGGCCGCGGCCTCGTCGAGATCGGCGGCCCAGAAGGCGCCCTCCCGCCCGTTCTGCGGGGCGCCCATCATTCCGGAGTCGCGGAAGCGTCCGGGACCGCCCAGGAAGCGGTGGTCGGTGACGCCGAGCTCCTTCATGGCGGCGGCCAACTCGCCGATCCGGTGCGGGCCGAGGAGATCCTCCCGATCCGGGGCGAGATGGGCCAGTTCGCCCGGAATGACCTCGCCCTCTTCGCCGAGCGTGCAGGTCACCAGCGTGACCTGGGCGCCCTCGGCGGCGTACTTGGCCATGGTGGCGCCATTGTTGATCGACTCGTCGTCGGGGTGCGCATGCACGAGGAGCAGGCGCCTACCTGGCATTTCCGTCATGCCCACAGCCTAGAACGCCGCACCGACACCGGGCGCGGCCAGTGGGCGCGCTAGAACTTGATGCCGCCGACCATGTCCGCCACGTTCGTCGTCAGCTCCTTGATCGTGGGAGCGACGGACGAACTCGCCAGGTAGAAACCCAGGAGCACGCACACCACCGCGTGCCCCGCTTTCAGGCCCGACTTCTTGATCAGGATGAAGACGATGATCGCGAACAGCACCACGGCCGAGATCGAGAGTGCCACAGCGGTCCTCCTCCAAAGTGATCCGGTCGCCGACGGACTCGTACCCACACAGTGCTAACGATCATAACTATCCGTGCCCGCGCACGAGTCGCGATCGGGGAGCACCCGATGCGGCCGGGAGCGCACGGGGGCGCGCAGACCACATCTCTCCTAGGCTGCCTGGATGACCATCGAGACCTTCCCCCGTCAGCACGCGCGTACCCAGCGCTTCACGTTGGGGGCGCCGCGCGCCTTCACGGTGGCGCCGGACGGCGAGCGTGTCGTGTTTCTGCGTTCCTCCTCGGGTACCGATCGGGCGAACGCGCTGTGGGTGCTTGACGTGGCGAGTGGTCAGGAACGGGTGGCCGCCGATCCGGTGGCCCTGCTCGGCGGGGCGGTGGAGAACCTGTCGGCCGAGGAGCGGGCCCGGCGCGAGCGCAGCCGTGAGGGCGGCGCGGGCATCGTGGGCTACGCCACGGACGCCGCCGCCGAGTTGGCCGCGTTCGCCCTGTCGGGGCGCCTGTTCACGGCCGAGCTGCGGGTGGGCACCGCTCGGGAACTGCGGGTTCCGGGGCCCGTGTTGGACCCGCGGCCCTCGCCCGACGGGCGGCACGTCGCGTACGTCTCCCGAGGCGCGCTGCGTGTCGTCGGCGCGGAGGGCGGGGACGACCGGGCGCTCGCGGAGCCGGAGCCGCATGAGCGGGGGACCGTGACGTACGGGCTCGCGGAGTTCGCCGCGGCCGAGGAGATGTCCCGGTACCGCGGCCACTGGTGGTCGCCCGATTCGGACCGCCTGCTCGTGGCCCGCGCCGACGACGCGGACGTGCGCCGCTGGTGGATCGCCGACCCCGCGCACCCGGACCGGGAGCCGGCCCGCGTCGCCTACCCCCGCGCGGGCACGCCCAACGCCGACGTGCGGCTCTTCGCGTACGACCTCGAAGGCGACCGCACCGAGGTGACCTGGGACCGCAAGGCGTACCCGTACCTGGCCCGCGTGCACTGGTCGGCGGACGGCGCCCCGCTGCTCCTGGTCCAGGCCCGCGACCAGCGCAGCGCGCTCTACCTCGCGGTCAACACGGACGACGGCTCGACGCGGATGGTGCACGCCGACGAGGACGACGCGTGGCTGGAGCTGCTGCCCGGCGTGCCCTGCTGGTCGCCCAGCGGGCAGCTCGTGCGGATCGCCGACGAGGGCGGCGCGCGGGTCCTCGCGGTGGGCGAGCGGCCGCTGACCGGCCCCCAGTTGCACGTGCGCGCGGTGCTCGACGTCGGCGAGAGCGACGTCCTCGTCTCCGCCTCGGCCGGGGTCGACGCCGAGTCCCCGGAGACCGGCGAGGTGCACGTCTACCGGGTCAATGAGCTCGGGGTGCAGCGCGTCACCACGGAGCCCGGCGTGCACTCCGCGGTCCGCGCCGGGGACGTCACCGTCCTCGTCTCGGCGACGCCGAACGTACCCGGCGCGCACGCGCGCGTGAAGCGCGACGGCAAGTCCGCCGAGAAGACGGTCGACATCGCCTCGCACGCCGAACGCCCGCTGCTCACCCCGCGCGTGACGCTCACGGAGGCCGAGGGCATCCCGTGCGCCGTTCTTCTGCCCTCCTCTTACGAGGAGGGGGACGGTCCGCTCCCGGTCCTCATGGACCCCTATGGCGGCCCGCACGGGCAGCGCGTCGTGGCGTCCCACAACCCGCATCTGACCTCGCAGTGGTTCGCCGACCAGGGCTTCGCGGTGATCGTCGCGGACGGCCGGGGCACGCCCGGCATCTCGCCCGGCCGCGAGAAGTCGGTCCACGGCGACTTCACGCTCACCCTCGACGACCAGGTCACCGCGCTGCACGCGCTCGCCGGCCGGTTCCCGCTCGACCTGTCCAAGGTCGCGATGCGCGGCTGGAGTTACGGCGGCTACCTGTCGGCGCTCGCCGTGCTGCGCCGCCCCGACGTCTTCCACGCGGGCATCGCGGGCGCCCCGGTCACGGACTGGCGGCTGTACGACACGCACTACACGGAGCGCTACCTGGGCGACCCGGGCGCCTCCCCTCAGACGTACGCGAAGAGCTCCCTGGTGACCGACGACGGGCTCACGGGCGCCGCCGAGCAGCACCGCCCGATGCTCATCGTGCACGGCCTCGCGGACGACAACGTGGTCGTGGCGCACGCCCTGCGGCTGTCCTCCGCGCTGCTGGCCGACGGCCGCCCGCACGAGGTGCTCCCGCTGTCCGGCGTGACCCACATGACGCCCCAGGAACAGGTCGCCGAGAATCTGCTGCTGCTCCAAGTCGACTTCCTGAAGCGGTCGTTGGGGCTGTAGGGCCTGCCGAACGGCAACCGGGCCGGAGCGACATGATCGCTCCGGCCCGGCTTACGGCACCCGCACGGCCGTACGCGAGACACTCTGGCGCGCGCGCATATCGGCGTCGGGTCGGCCGGGTTGCCTGCGTGTAAAGGCATCACACGAGCTAGTCCGTCGGCACGACCTGCTTCTCCTCCGCGAAGTGGCAGGCCGACGGGTGGCTGGCCGGGGTGTCGCCGCCGCGGAAGACCTCGGGCACGGCCAACACCGGCTCCTCGTCCGCACAGCGTTGCTGCGCCTTCCAGCAGCGCGTACGGAAGCGGCAGCCGGAGGGCGGGTTGGCGGGCGAGGGGACGTCGCCGGAGAGCAGGATGCGCTCGCGGCCCTCGCGCGCCTCCGGGTCGGGCACCGGCACCGCCGAGAGCAGCGCCTGCGTGTAGGGGTGCGTCGGGTGGTCGTAGATCTCGGCGTCCGAGCCGATCTCGGCGATGCGGCCCAGGTACATCACGCCGACCCGGTCGGAGATGTGCCGCACGATCGACAGGTCGTGCGCGATGAAGACGTAACTGAGGTCGAACTCGTTCTGGAGCCGGTCCAGGAGGTTGATCACCTGGGCCTGCACCGACACGTCGAGCGCGGACACCGGCTCGTCCGCGACGATGATCTCGGGGCGCAGCGCGAGCCCGCGCGCGATGCCGATGCGCTGGCGCTGGCCGCCGGAGAACTGGTGCGGGTACCGGTTGATGTACTCGGGGTTGAGCCCGACGACATCGAGGAGGTCCTGGACCTTCTTCCTGCGGTCGCCCTTCGGGGCCACCTCGGGATGGATCTCGTACGGCTCCCCGATGATGTCGCCGACGGTCATCCGGGGGTTCAGGGACGTGTACGGGTCCTGGAACACCATCTGGATGTTGCGGCGGACGGCCTTGAGGGCGCGACCCGACAGCGTGGTGATGTCCTCGCCCTTGTACTTGATGACGCCGGCCGTGGGCCGCTCCAGGTTCACCAGCATCTTCGCGACGGTCGACTTGCCGCAGCCGGACTCGCCCACGATGCCGAGCGTCTCGCCCTGCCCGAGGTCGAAGTCCACGCCGTCGACGGCCTTCACCGAGCCGATCTGCTTCTTGACGAGGACGCCCTGGGTGAGCGGGTAGTGCTTGGTCAACCCGCGTACCTGGAGCAGGGGTTCGTGCCCGGAGGGCGAGCTGTGCGCCGCGTAGTCGTTCTCGGCCTGCGCCTTGTGGAGGAGGTGCTCGGCGATCCTGCCCTCGCGCTTCAGGTCGTCCTTGCTCACGTGCTTACCGTGTTGCGGCATCGAGCGTCTCCTTCCAGAAGTGGCAGGCGCTGCGCCGGTCGTCGGAGACGCGGGCGAGCGGCGGGACGTCCGTGCGGCACACGTCCTGGGCCATCGGGCAGCGCGGGTTGAAGGCGCAGCCGGGCGGGATGTGCATGAGGTTCGGCGGGAGCCCCTTGATGGCGAAGAGCTCCTGCCCCTTCTGGTCGAGGCGCGGGATCGATTCGAGCAGGCCCTTGGTGTACGGGTGGGCGGGCGCCTTGTAGATCTCGTGCACCGGCGCCTGCTCGACGATCCGGCCCGCGTACATCACGGCGATCTTGTCGGCGACGTCGGCGACCACCCCGAGGTCGTGGGTGATGAGGATGAGCCCCATGTTGAGCTCGCGCTGCAGCTCGGCGAGGAGGTCCATCACCTGGGCCTGCACCGTGACGTCGAGGGCGGTGGTCGGCTCGTCGGCGATGATCAGCGAGGGTTCGAGCGCGAGCGCCATCGCGATCATGATGCGCTGGCGCATACCGCCGGAGAACTGGTGCGGGTACTGGCTCACCCGCTCCTTCGCGGCGGGGATCCTGACCCGGTCCATCAGCTCGACGGCCCTGGCCCGCGCGTCCTTCTTCGACATCCCCTTGTGGACGACGAACATCTCGCCGAGCTGCTCCCCCACCGTGAGGACGGGGTTCAGCGAGGACAGCGCGTCCTGGAAGATCATCGCCATCTCGGCGCCGCGGATCTTCCGCCGCTCCTCTTCCTTGAGGTTCAGCAGGTCCTTGCCCTTGAAGAGGATCTCGCCACTGGCGATCCGGCCCGGCGGCATGTCGAGGATGCCCATCACGGCCTGCGCGGTGACGGACTTGCCGGATCCCGACTCACCGAGCACGGCGAGCGTCTCGCCCTCGTCGACGGTGTAGTTGACGCCGTTGACCGCCTTGGCGACGCCGTCGCGCGTACGGAACTCGACGTGCAGGTCGCGTACTTCCAACAAAGCCATGTGCGACTACCTCAGCTTGGGGTCGAGGGCGTCGCGCACCGCGTCGCCGAGCATGATGAACGCGAGCACCGTGAGGGCCAGCGCGCCCGCCGGGTACAGCAGCATGTGCGGGGCGTTGCGGATGTACGGGGCGGCATTCGAGATGTCGATGCCCCAGGAGACCGCGGGCGGCTTGAGGCCGACGCCGAGGAACGAGAGCGTCGCCTCCAGGGCGATGTACGTGCCGAGCGCGATGGTCGCGACGACGATCACCGGGGCGACGGCGTTCGGCAGGATGTGCCGCAGCAGGATCCGGGAGTTGGAGGCGCCGAGCGTGCGCGCGGCGTGCACGTAGTCGTTCTCCTTGACGGTGATGACGGAGCCGCGCGCGATGCGGGAGATCTGCGGCCAGCCGAGCAGCACGATGAAGCCGACCACCGGCCACACCGTCGTCGACGTCACGACCGACAGCAGGACGAGGCCGCCGAGGATGACCGGGATGCCGAAGAAGATGTCGGCGACGCGGGACAGCAGGGCGTCCGCCCACCGCCCGAAGAACCCGGCGAGCGCGCCCAGGATCCCGCCGAGGATCGCGACCCCGGCGGTCGCGCACACGCCGACGGTGATCGAGGCCCGGGCCCCGTACACGGTGCGCGTGTAGACGTCGCAGCCTTGCGCGTCGTAGCCGAAGGGGTGCCCGGAGCTGGCGGTGTCCTGACCGTGCGCGAGGTCGCAGTCGTTGGGGTCGCCGCCCGCGAGCAGCTGCGGCCAGATCGCGACGATCACCAGGAACAGGATGATCAGCGCCGAGACGATGAAGACCGGATTGCGGCGCAGCGAGCGCCAGGCGTCCGACCACAGGGAGCGTGCGGGCCCCTCGGCGCCGCCGCCCTCGGGCGCGCCCGGCGTCAGCTGGGCCTCGACGGTGACCGGAGTGACGGGCTCAGGCATAGCGGATCCTCGGGTCAAGGACGGCGTAGAGCAGGTCGACGATGAGGTTGGCGAGCAGGAAGACGATCACCAGGACGGTCACGAAGCCGACCACGGTCGGCGAGGACTGGTGCAGGATGCCCTGGTAGAGCTGGTAGCCGACGCCGCGGATGTTGAAGATCCGCTCGGTGACGATGGCGCCGCCCATCAGCGCGCCGATGTCCGTACCGATGAAGGTGACCACCGGGATCAGCGAGTTGCGCAGCAGGTGCCGCCAGATGATGCGGCGCCGCGGCAGGCCCTTGGCGACGGCGGTGCGAACGTAGTCGGAGCGGGCGTTCTCGGCGACGGAGGTGCGGGTCAGCCGGGTCACGTACGCGAGGGAGACCGAGGCGAGGACGAGCCCCGGCAGGATCAGTTCGGCGAGCGGCGCCTCGTACGCCACCGAGGGCTTGACGATCCCCCACTGCATGCCGAACAGGAGCTGGGCGACGAGCCCGGTCACGAACGTCGGCACGGAGATCACGACGAGCGTCAGCACGAGCACACCCGTGTCGATGGGCTTGCCGCGCCGGAGCCCCGTGATGACGCCGAGGCCGATGCCGATGACGATCTCGAAGACGATCGCCACGAACGTCAGCTTGATGGTGACGGGGTAGGCGCGCAGCATCAGGTCGGCCACGGAGTCGCCGTTGAAGGCGGTGCCGAAGTCCCCCTGGAAGATGTTGCCGAGGTAGATCAGGTACTGCTGCACCAGCGGCTTGTCGAGGTGGAACTGCTCGCGCAGCGCCGCCTGGGTGGCCGGGTCGCAGGCCTTGTCGCCGCAGAGCGCCGCGGTCGGGTCGCCCATGACGTTGACCATGAGGAAGATCAGCAGCGTGGTGCCGATGAACACCGGGATCATCTGCAGCAGCCGTCGGATCACATAACGCCCCACGGCACCTCCCTCACGTAACCCGAGCGGTCGCGGATCTCAGTCATCGACGGTCATCTCCTCGAAGACCGGCACGCTGAAGGGGTTGAGCTTCACGTCGTGCACGCGGGTGCCGTAGACGGCGGTGCCGTTCTGGTACCAGAGCGGGATGGCGGGGAGCTGCTCGGCGAGGATCTTCTCGGAGTTCTGGAAGTCCTTGATCGCGTTCTCCGGGTCGGGGTCCGCGTTCGCCTTGTTGATCAGCGCGTCGAACGCCTTGTCGCTCCACTTGCCGTCGTTGCTGGGGGCGCCCGTGGTGTAGACGGGCTGCAGGAAGTTCTGGATCAACGGGTAGTCCATCTGCCACCCGCTCCTGAACGGGCCACTGAACTTCCCGCTCTGGATCTGCGTACGGAAGTCGGCGAAGGTGCCCACGGGGTTGCCGACGCAGGACTTCGAGTTGCCCATGACCCGGTTGATGCTGTTGCAGATGGCGTCGATCCACTGCTTGTGGTTGCCGGTGTCGGCGTTGTAGCTGAGGACGAGCCTGCCGCCGGGGAAGCCGCCGCCCTCGTCGATCAGCTGCTTGGCCTTCTTGGGGTCGTACGTGCAGCGGTCGCCGCAGATGTCGGGGTTGTAGCCGCCCTCCTTGCGGAGCACGGGGGACGTCCAGTCCTGGGCGGGGATGCGGGTCTTCTGGAAGATCTTGTCGGTGATCTGCTCGCGGTTGATGGCGAGCGAGATGCCCCGGCGGACCTTGAGGGCGTCGGCGGTGTCCCACCTCTTGTCGTACATGGGGAACATCAGCGTCTGGATGATGCCGGCGGGGGTGTTGATGTACCGGTTGTCGATGTCCTTGTGGAGGTTGCTGAGCTGCTCGGCCGGCACGGCGTCGGTCACGTCGAGCTGACCGGCCACGACGTCGGTGTACGCGGTGTTGTCGTCGGTGTAGACGAGCAGGTCGACGCCCTTGTTGCGGGGCTTGGCGCCGTTGTACTGCTCGTTGAGGCGGAGCTTCATCCGGCCGCCGCGCTCGTAGTCCGTCACCGCGTACGGGCCGTTGCCGAAGGGCTTCTCCAGCCAGGCGTCGTGGTCGGTGAAGAACTTCTTCGGCAGCGGGGAGAAGGCGGCGTAGCCGAGCATGTCGGGGAAGAGCGAGAACTTCTGGTTCAGCTTGACCGTGAAGTGCGTGTCGTCGACGACCTTGAGCCCCGAGAGCTTCTTCGCGGTGGGCTTCCCGCTGTCGGGGTGGACCTTGTCGTACCCGTCGATGTAGCGGAAGAAGTCGGCGCCGATCTGTGCGTTCGGCAGATAGGCGGCGTAGTTCCAGGCGTCGGCGAAGGACTGCGAGGTGACCTTCGTGCCGTCCGCGAACTTCCAGCCGTCCTTCAGCGTGACCTTGAAGTTCTGCGCGTCGTCGCTGGTGATCGACTTGGCGACGGCGTACTCGGGCTTCGCGGTCTCGGGGTCGTAGAGCTTGAGCCCCCGGAAGATCATGTCGAGGACCTTGCCGCCGTTGACCTCATTGGTGTTCGCCGGTTCCAGCGGGTTCTGCGGGTCGCCCCACTTCGCCCGCACGATCCCCGACTCGGTGGCCGTGGCCCCGCAGGACGCGAGCCATGGCACGGCCAGCACCAGGGCGGCGGCCAGGGCGCCGGTACGCAGGCCGAGGCGCATCAGGGTCCTCCAGAGGGCGGTACGGGGACGAGCCTTGCGCCCATTGGACCTGGGGGGCGGCCGATACGCCTGTTATGTCACCCATCTGAGGGTGGGGGCGGGGCCCAGGTGGCCAGGATTGTCAGGCCGCCGACACCACCTCACCGGGGCCGCGTGAGCGGGCCGGCGTGTACGTATAGCGAGACACACACGTCCGTATAACGAACCTGTCGCCCCAAGTGGCCCCCATAGGGCACCATTTGCGTCCCTCGACTTCATCAAGCCTGGGCCACTGTCACGCCTACTCGGAGCAAAGCAGGGGCCAAGGATTCAAAGTCGGGTCCAAGACCTCAAGAATTCGTTGACCGTACATCCGGGCCTTGAAAAGGTCCCGCTGAGCGCACGGGTCGCCCCGTGCCCATGTGGACCCTCAGGGCCTGGAGCAACATGACGACCCCAACCCCGCCCGCCACCGCCTCCCTTGAGGTGATGCCGGACGACGACGCACCAGAGACCGCGATACCGTCCCCCGCCCGTGGCGACGAGAGCCTCTCCCCCGGCAAGCTCGCCTGGCGGCGCTTCAAGCGGGACCGTACCGGCGTGGTGTCGGCCTACGTGGTCGCCTTCTTCGTCCTGATCGCGATCCTGGCCCCCCTGATAGCCAAGCTCTACGGCAAGGACCCGTACACCACGTACGGAATGAACCAGGGCGGCCTGCTCAACGACTTCGGGTACCCGGTCAAGGCAAACGGCGGGATCAGCAGCCAGTTCTGGCTCGGTATCGAGCCCCAACTCGGCCGCGACATCTTCACGTTCCTGCTGTACGGCATCCGCAACTCGCTGTTCATCGCGGGCATCGCGACGATCCTGACCACCGTGCTCGGCATCGTCATCGGCGTGAGCGCCGGCTACCTCGGCGGCAAGACCGACTACTTCGTCGGTTGGGTCATCGACATCCTGCTCGCCTTCCCGCAGACCCTGTTCTTCATCGCCTTCTGGCCGGTCGTCATCTCGATCTTCGTGTCGCCGGAGGACAACACCCCGGTG
The DNA here is from genome assembly GCF_049844455.1 of Streptomyces fractus. Taxonomy (NCBI): domain Bacteria; kingdom Bacillati; phylum Actinomycetota; class Actinomycetes; order Kitasatosporales; family Streptomycetaceae; genus Streptomyces; species Streptomyces fractus. The sequence continues at coordinate 3,633,326 of NZ_JBMYHI010000002.1, forward strand.
TGGCTGACCGTCACCAGTCTGATCCTGGTGATGACCGCCTTCGGCTGGTCGTCGGTCGCGCGTCTACTCAGAGGCGAGGTGTTCGCCCTCCGCGAGCGGGAGTTCGTGGAGGCGGCGAAGGTCACCGGCGCCTCGCCCGCACGGATCATCTTCAAGGAGCTCCTGCCCAACCTGTGGACGCCGATCCTGATCCAGGCGACGCTCGCGCTCCCCATGTACGTCACGACCGAGGCCGGTCTCGCCTTCCTGGGCGTCGGCCTCACCAACCCCACACCGGACTGGGGCGTGATGCTCCAGAACGCCGCCAAGACCTACCAGGCGGACATCACCTTCATGCTCGTTCCGGGCCTGTCGATGGTCATCTTCGTCCTCGCGTTCAACCTGCTCGGCGACTCGGTCCGGGACGCGATGGACCCGAAGACCAAGCGCTGAGGCCTCCTCACTCAGACCCCCCTCATGCGGGTCCGGGCGACGGGGCCCGACCGGCAAGCTCACTCCCCAACCAGCACCAGGGCAGGAAGCCATGTCCCTTTCGCGGAGAAACTTCGTCATCGGTACGTCCGTCGCCATCGGCGCGGGCTCGCTCCTGACGGCATGCAGCAGCGGCAACGCCGGCGGTGGCGGCAAGAGCGGCGCCGATGGCGGCGCCACCAAGTACACGGGCGCCACGGTCCAGATCGGCACCGCCGCGGACTCCAAGGGCCCGGCGCCCGAGGTCAAGGGCGCGCGCAAGGGCGGCACGATCTACGGCTACTCGCCCGACGACTTCTCGCACCTGGACCCGCAGCGCATCTACTACGCGTTCAACTCCACGGTCGCGCTGCTCTACGCGCGGTGCCTGACGGGCTACAAGGTCGACGCGGCCGGTCACCAGAAGCTCGTCGGCGACCTCGCCACCGACACGGGCACCGCCTCCGACGGCAACAAGACGTGGACGTTCACGCTCAAGGACGGCCTCAAGTGGGACGACGGCAGCGAGCTGACCGTCGAGGACGTGCGGCACGGCTTCGAGCGCGCCTGGGCCCCCTTCATCACCGAGGGCGCCACCTACGCGCAGATCGCGCTGACCGGCGACGACGCCAAGTGGCGTGACCACTACGAGGGCCCGTACAAGGGCAAGCACCTCGACGCGATCGTCACGGACAAGAAGAAGAAGACGATCACCTTCCACCTCAAGGAAGCGCGTCCGGACTTCAACTTCACGCTGGCGATGCACTCCTACGCCGCGACGCCGGCGAAGCTGGACACCAAGGAGAAGTACGACAAGAACCCGGTCTCCAGCGGCCCGTACAAGATCAAGGCGCACATCACCGACAAGTCGATGACCATCGTGCGCAACAAGCACTGGGACCCGGCGACGGACTCGATCCGCAACGCCTACCCGGACGGCTTCGAGTTCACCTTCGGCGTCGAGGGCCTCGACTCCACGGACCGCCTCATCGCGGACCAGGGCCACGACCAGTACGCCGTGTCGATCTACAAGGGCATCCCGGCCGAGCGCATGCAGAAGGTGCTCAGCACGCCGGACCTGAAGCAGCGCACCTTCAACGGCCTGCTGACCGGCAGCTACTACTACGCCATCAACTGCAAGCGCGTCACCGACGTCGCCGTGCGCCAGGCCCTCAACGTCGCCTGGCCGCTGGAGCAGATCCGCAAGATCTACGGCGGCGCCTCGGCCGGCGACTACGCGACCAGCATCCTCAGCCCCGACATCATCGGGTACGAGAAGTACGACCTCTACGGCAAGCTCAAGAAGCCCGCGGGCGACCCGAAGCGCGCCAAGGAGATGCTGAAGAAGGCCGGCAAGCTCGGCACGAAGATCGTCTACGCCTACGAGCAGGACCCGGTCTACGACAAGACCAAGGTCGTCATCGAGAACGCCCTGAAGGAGGCCGGCTTCAAGCCCGTCATGAAGCCGATCGACTCCACGACGTACTACGACCAGGTCCAGCAGGTCGACAACGACTACGACGTGATGTGGTTCGGCTGGTCGCCCGACTGGCCGACCGCCTTCACGATGGTGCAGCCGCTGTTCGACAGCGCCTCCATCGGCAACGGCATGAACAACGTCTCGCAGGTCAAGGCCGACTGGATCGACGAGGGCATCAAGAAGAACGAGGCCATCACCGACCAGAAGAAGGCCGGAGAGGCCTGGGCCGCACTGGACAAGCGGATCATGAAGGAGCTCGCGCCGATCATCCCCGAGACCTTCCAGCGCCGCTGGTACATCAGCGGCTCCAAGGTCGGCGGCGCGATGTTCGACCCGAACTTCTCCGCCACGCTGCTCTACAAGACCTTTGTGAAGGCCTGACGAGCACCTCTCCCGGCGGGGGTGCTTTGCCCCCCAGGGCACCCCCGCCGCCCTTCCTCATCCAGGCCGCACCGAGGCCTGTCGGCATCCGTCAGGAAACCCAACTGCCATGCTCCGCTTCATCCTTCGACGCGCCTTCGGCGCCCTGGTGATCCTGCTGATCATCAGCGCCTTCGTGTTCGTCCTGTTCTACGCCGCCCCGCGCGACCCCGCCCGCATCGCCTGCGGCAAGGTCTGCACGCCCGAGACGCTGGCGCTGGTGAAGAAGAACCTGGGGATCGCCGACCCGGTGCCGGTGCAGTACTGGCACTGGCTCCAGGGCGTGTTCGTGGGGCGCGACTACTCCTCGTTCGGCCACTGCCCCGCGCCGTGCCTCGGCTTCTCGTTCCAGAACCGCGAGCCGGTGCTCGGCACGATCCTCGACCGCTTCCCAACGACCATTTCGCTGTCCATCGGCTCCGCCGTGGTCTTCGTGGTCTTCGGTGTCGGTACCGGCATGCTGGCCGCCGCCAAGCAGGGCAAGGCGCTCGACAAGGTCGCCAGCTCCGCCTCGCTCGTCGCCTCCTCGGTGCAGATCTACGTCGTCGGCATCATCGCCACGTACTACTTCGTCGACCAGTGGCACCTGATGGACCGTGCCTCGTACACGCCGTTCACGCAGAACCCGGCCGCGTGGGCCAAGGGGCTGCTGCTGCCCTGGATCGTGCTGTCGCTGATCTGGACCGCCAACTACACGCGTATGACCCGCTCCCAGATGGTCGAGAAGCTGACCGAGGACTATGTGCGCACGGCCCGCGCCAAGGGCCTCTCGCGGCGCACGGTCTTCTTCCGGTTCGCCTGGCGCGGGGCGATGGCGCCGATCGTCACCATCTTCGGCATGGACCTGGGCCTGCTGCTCGGCGGCGCGATCATCACCGAGTCCACGTTCAGCCTGCAGGGCATCGGCCTGCTGTCCGTGAAAGCGGTCAACACCAACGACCTGCCGACGCTGCTCGGTGTCGTCCTCGTGGCCGCCGCGGCCATCGTCGTCTTCAACATCGTGGTCGACGCCGTCTACGCCCTCATCGACCCGCGCGTGCGGCTGGCCTAGGAGCAACACCCATGAGCGCACCCTTCCTCGCCGTCAACGACCTGCACGTCCACTTCTCCACGGAGGACGGCGTCGTCAAGGCCGTCGACGGGCTCAGCTTCGACCTCGAACGCGGCCGCACGCTCGGCATCGTCGGCGAGTCCGGCTCCGGCAAGTCCGTGACCAACATGGCGATCCTGGGCCTGCACGACCGGGACCGCGCCCACCTGGACGGCGAGATCGTCCTCGACGGGCAGGAGCTCCTCACCGCCTCCGAGCGGGAGCTGGAGAAGCTGCGCGGCAACAAGATGGCCATGATCTTCCAGGACGCGCTGGCCTCCCTGTCTCCGTACCACACCATCGGCCGGCAGATCGCGGAGACGTACCGCAAGCACACCGGGGCCTCGAAGAAGGAGTCGCGGGACCGCGCGGTCGAGATGCTCACGAAGGTCGGCATCCCGCAGCCGGACCTGCGCGTGGACGACTACCCGCACCAGTTCTCCGGCGGCATGCGGCAGCGCGCGATGATCGCGATGGCGCTGGTCTGCGACCCGGCGCTGCTGATCGCGGACGAGCCGACGACGGCGCTCGACGTGACGGTGCAGGCCCAGATCATCGACCTGCTCAAGGACCTGCAGCAGGAGTTCGGTACGTCGATCGTCTTCATCACGCACGACCTCGGCGTCATCGCCGACATCGCGGACGACGTGCTGGTGATGTACGGCGGCCGGTGCGTGGAGCGCGGGACCAAGGCCGAGGTGCTGCGAAAGCCACAGCACCCGTACACCTGGGGCCTGTTGGGATCCATGCCGAGCCTGACCGCGCCGGTCGACGTCCCCCTGTCGCCCATCCCCGGCACCCCGCCGAGCCTGCTCAACCCGCCGACCGGCTGCCGCTTCCACCCCCGGTGCACCTTCGTCGAGCAGGTGGGCGGCGGGCGCTGCGTCACCGAGGAGCCGCGGCTCGACGCGACCGGGGAGCGAGCGCCCGCCTGTCACCTCACGGCGGAGCAGCGTGCGGAGTTCTTCGCCGAGCTGACCGTGGCCGGCGCCGCTGCCCGGACCAACTGACGGACACACAGAGGGATTTCAGGGATTCACGATGAGCGACACCACCCCCCTGCTGGACGTCTCCGGCCTCACCAAGCACTTCCCCATCAAGGGCGGTTTCCCGATCCGCCGCACCATCGGCGCCGTGCAGGCCGTGGACGGCCTCGACTTCCAGGTCGCACAGGGCGAGAGCCTCGGCCTGGTCGGCGAGTCGGGCTGCGGCAAGTCGACGACGGGGCGCCTGATCACGCGGCTCCTCGAACCGACCGCCGGGAAGATCACCTACCGAGGCCAGGACATCACGCACGCGGACCGCAAGCGGCTCGCGCCGGTCCGCTCGGAGATCCAGATGATCTTCCAGGACCCGTACGCGTCCCTGAACCCGCGGCACACCGTCGGCACGATCATCTCGGCGCCGATGGAGATCAACGGCATCGACCCCGCGGGCGGCCGGGAGAAGCGGGTACGCGAGCTCCTGGAGACGGTCGGCCTCAACCCCGAGCACTACAACCGCTTCCCGCACGAGTTCTCCGGCGGCCAGCGGCAACGCATCGGTGTGGCCCGGGCGTTGGCGCTCGAACCGAAGCTGATCGTGGCGGACGAACCGGTCTCGGCCCTCGACGTCTCGATCCAGGCACAGGTGGTCAACCTCCTCCAGAAACTGCAGCGCGAGCTGGACATCGCCTTCGTCTTCATCGCCCACGACCTGGCCGTGGTACGGCACTTCTCGCAGCGCGTGGCCGTGATGTACCTCGGCCGCATCGTGGAGATCGCGGACCGCGCGGACCTGTACGGCGGGCCCCGCCACCCGTACACGAAGGCGCTGCTCTCCGCGGTCCCGGAGCCGAGCGCCGACGACGCCCCGGTCGTGGAGCGCATCCGCCTCACCGGTGACGTGCCCTCGCCGATCGACCCGCCCTCCGGCTGCCGCTTCCGCACCCGCTGCTGGAAGGCGACGGAGATCTGCGCGAGTCAGGCGCCGCCGCTGGTCCGCATCGAGGGCAACCGCGAGGGCCACCTCACCGCCTGCCACCATCCCGAGGAGCCGGCCACGGCGACCGTCCCGGCGGCCCGCAAGGCGCTCTAGTTCCTCCCAGACCCCCCGGTACGGGGCCGTGGCACCACCCCAACTCCCGCCCCGGCTCCGTACTTCGGAACCGGAACGTCGGCCCATTGACCCGAGCCATGGACGCTCCCGGTTCTCCGGGGAGAAGGCCCGCGCCGAATCTTTCGGTGCGGGCCTTCGTGCCGTCCGTCTACGGTGACACGGTCCCCTTAGGTCCCTGGTCCGTGGAGACCGTCGGCTTCCGCCGGTACGGGAAGGCGGGTGACGGCGACGGGCGCTGACCGGTCCGCCGTACCCACAGCAGCGCCCCCGCCGCCATGGCGGCCCCGCCGACCAGCCACGGCAGCGGTCCCGCGGGCAACGCGCCGATCGCCAACCCCGCCACCGCGACCGCCAGTTGCAGCGCCAGGGACTGCACCGACAGGGCCGTCGCCCGGCCCTCCCGCTCCACCCGGTGGTGCAGCAGTTCGTTCTCGTTCGGGCCCGCCGCACCGAGGCCCAGGTAGACCAGCCCGTACCCCGCGATCGCGAGGAGGGTGACGGCCGGGCCGGTGAATGCCGCGGTGGCGGCGAGCAGCAGCAGGCCGAGGGCGCCCGCGCCCAGGCCCACCAGGACCGCCCGCTCCCCGCCGCCCGCGCGGCGTGCCGTCAGCGGGGCGAGGTGGCTGCCCACACCGGAGCAGACGTATCCGGCGCAGGCGAGCCCCGCGAACACGAGGGCGCCGGACTCCGACGCCCCGGTCAGCGCGGCCGTCCGGCCCGGCGTGAGCAGTTCGAGGGTGGCGAGGGCGGCGCCCGCCGCGGCCGCGCTGAGCAGTACGCGGCGCACCACCGCGTCACGGCCCGCCGGGCGCAGTCCGTCGCGGACGGTGGCCGGGATACCGCGGAGCACGCCGGAGAGGGTGGCGGGGTCGTGCGGCGGCTCGGGCAGCGCGAGCAACACGTAGGCGACGAAGCCGACTTCGACCATCACCCCCAGCAGCATCGGCACGGCCAGCGGCACCACGTAACCGGACGTCGCCCCGGCGAGCCACGCGCCGGGGTCGGGGCCGAGGCCGAGGAGCCACGGCAGAGCGCCACCGATCAGGGTGCCCGCGGCGAGCGCGGCGGAGGAGGCGGCCGAGCCGCGGGCGAGGCCGGTACGCAGGTCGGCGCCCGGCCCCTCCACGGCCTGCACCGTGTCGACGTACCAGGCCTCTGCGGGGCCCGTGGACAGCGCGCGGCCCGCACCGAGCAGTACGGATCCGAGCGCTACCGGCAGCGCCGTGGCGCCGAGGCCGATCAGGGCGAGGGCGAGCAGGTCGAGCACGCCGGCCGCGACGAGGATCGGGCGGCGCCCGAGGACGTCGGAGAGTCCCCCGGTGGGCAGTTCGAGTGCGGCGGCCGTGAGCGAGTGCGCGGCGACGAAGCCGGTGATGGCGCCGATCGCGAAGCCACGCTCGGTCAGCAGCAGCACCTTGGGCGCGATGGACATGCCGACCGGGAGCCAGAACAGGGCGCTGACGGTGGCGTAGCGGCGCCGAGCGGAGCGCGGGTCGGGTATCCGGGGGTTCATCGGGCGTCCGGGGCGGTCTCTGCCGCGCGAGGGGCGACCGGCAGGCCCGCCACGACCACCACGACCTGCTCGGCGTCCGGGTCCTCGGCATCACGTCGGGTCAGCTCGTCGAGTTTCGCGTCGATCGTCGCCATCAGCTCGGTCAGCGACCGGGCGGTGAGCCGGGACATGGTGTCGCTGATGCCGGAGGGTTCCACCCACTCGGGGCCGAGGCGTCCCTCGGCGAGATCCGCCTCGTGGCGGGCGAGGGAACGGCCCAGGTGCTCGACCTGGCGGCCCCGCATCTCACTGACGAAGTGGCGGGCGCCGGGCGAGGCGTGCATGGCCTCGTTGCTCCACGAGGTGACGGCGTGCACGGAGCGCCAGCGCCGCTCGCGCCCGTCCCGGTGCTCGGCCTCGGCCACGAACCCGTACTTCGCGAGGACCCTCAGGTGGTAGCTGGTGGAGGCCGACGACTCCCCCGCCCTGACCGCGAGCTCGGTAGCGGTGGCAGGGCCATCCAGGCGCAACAGCCCGAGCAGTTGGATACGCAGGGGGTGAGCCAGCGCCTTCAGCGCTGCCGCGTCCTGCTCGGGATCGAGTACGCGCTTGCGGTCGTCGTCGGCCATGACGTGACCCTAAGCCGCCCCCCGTTTCTACAAAAGAGTTTTTGCAGAATCTATTTGGCAACCCACCGAACAGAACGCCCCCCCCCCCCCCCCCCGCGCCCGGCGGCCCGCTCCACGAGCCGGTCCACCTCATCGGCGTCCCGGACATGGAACGCCAGATGATTCAGGCCCGGCGCCAGCCGGTCGTGCCGGGCCGAACTCAGCGCCGGGGACTGCTCGATGACGAGATACGTCGGCCCGAGCCGCATGCTGCACCCGTTCTCCCAGCGCTACTCGGCGAGGTATCCGAGCTCCTGGAAACGACGGAGCCGGCCGTCCCCCGCTCGAAGGCGGGGGGTGCGGCCGGCTCCGTGGGCGGCGGCGGGCCTACGCCGCGTGCACCACGTCCTTCTCCTCTGCGAAGTGGCACGCCGACTCGTGGGCGGCCAGGGTGTCCGAGGCCTTGAAGCGCTCGGGGATCGCGAGCAGCGGGGTCTCCTGCGCGCACTTGTCCTGCGCCTTCCAGCAGCGGGTGCGGAAGCTGCAGCCGGAGGGCGGGTTGGCCGGCGAGGGGACGTCGCCGGACAGCAGGATGCGCTCGCGGCCCTCACGGGCCTCGGGGTCCGGGACCGGGACCGCGGAGAGCAGCGCCTGCGTGTACGGGTGCGTCGGGTGATCGTAGATCTGGGCGTCCGAGCCGATCTCCGCCATCTTGCCGAGGTACATGACGCCGACGCGGTCGGAGATGTGCCGGACGATCGACAGGTCGTGGGCGATGAAGAGGTAGGACAGGTTGAACTCGTCCTGCAGCTTCTCCATCAGGTTGATGACCTGGGCCTGCACCGAGACGTCGAGCGCCGAGACCGGCTCGTCGCAGATGATGACCTCGGGGTTGAGCGCCAGGCCCCGCGCGATGCCGATGCGTTGCCGCTGGCCGCCGGAGAACTGGTGCGGATAGCGGTTGATGTACTCGGGGTTGAGCCCGACGACATCGAGGAGGTCCTGCACCTTGCGGCGCCGGTCGCCCTTCGGGGCCACCTCGGGATGGATCTCGTACGTCTCACCGATGATGTCGCCCACCGTCATACGGGGGTTGAGCGAGGTGTACGGGTCCTGGAACACCATCTGGATGTTGCGGCGCACGGCCTTCAGGGCGCGGCCGGACAGCTTGGTGATGTCCTGGCCCTTGTAGAAGATCTCCCCCGCGGTCGCCCGCTCCAGGTTCATCAGGAGCTTCGCGACCGTGGACTTGCCACAGCCGGACTCGCCGACGATACCCAGGGTCTCGCCCTTGTAGAGGTCGAAGGAGATCCCGTCGACGGCCTTGACGGCGCCGACCTGCCGCTTGAGCAGAATGCCCTGGGTCAGGGGAAAGTACTTCACCAGGTTGCGCACCTGGAGAATCGGCTCCCCGCGGTCGACATGGGCCTCGATGGCATCGACCGCCGCGTCCTCCGTAGGAGCGTCGACGACCTCCACCTCCGCCACGTTCGGAGTGGCGTCCGCGGCCTCGTCCTTCGGGTTCTCAGCCATGGATCGTCTCCCTCCAGAAGTGGCACGCACTGCCGCGGCCCACCAGTTCGGTGCCGTCCTGCTCGGTCACCCGGGCCAGCGACGGGACATCCGTGCGGCAGATGTCCTCGGCCTTCGGACAGCGCGGGTTGAAGGCGCAACCGCTCGGGATCTTCAGCAGGTTGGGCGGCAGCCCCTTGATCGCGTACAGCTCCTGTCCCTTCTGGTCCAGGCGCGGGATCGAGTGGAGAAGTCCCCGCGTGTACGGGTGCGCGGGCCGCTTGTACAGCTCGTGCACCGGCGCCGTCTCCACGATCCGGCCCGCGTACATGACCGCGATCTTGTCCGCGACGTCGGCGACGACGCCGAGGTCGTGGGTGATCAGGATGAGGCCCATGTGGTATTCCCGCTGAAGTTCGGCGAGAAGGTCCATCACCTGGGCCTGCACGGTCACGTCCAGGGCCGTCGTCGGCTCGTCCGCGATGATCAGGTCGGGCTCCAGGGCCAGCGCCATGGCGATCATGATGCGCTGGCGCATGCCGCCCGAGAACTGGTGCGGGTAGTCGTTGACCCGGGCACTGGCGGCCGGGATCTTGACCTTGTCCATCAGCTCGATGGCCTTGGCCTTGGCCTCCTTGCGGCTGGCTCCCTCGTGCACCCGGAACATCTCGCCGAGCTGGTACCCCACCGAAAGGACGGGGTTGAGGGACGACAGCGCGTCCTGGAAGATCATCGCGATCCGCCGGCCACGGATCTTGCGGCGCTCCTCGTTGGACATCGACAGCATGTCCTGGCCGCGGAAGAGGATCTGCCCCTGCGGGATCTTGCCCGGGGGCATGTCGAGGATGCCCATGACGGCCTGCGCCGTCACGGACTTTCCGGAGCCGGACTCGCCGAGCACGGCGAGCGTCTCGCCGGAGTCGACGCTGTAGTCGACGCCGTTCACGGCCTTGACCACGCCGTCGCGGGTGTGGAACTCGACGTGCAGGTCGCGCACTTCGAGCAGCTTGCCGTCGCCGTCCTCGCCCGAGCGGGGAACGGGGACGTTCACGGGTTGGTCCATGATGGTCACGTACGCCTCCCTCAGCGCAGCTTCGGGTCGAGGGCTTCGCGCACGGCGTCACCCATCATGATGAACGCCAGAACGGTGAGGCTCAGAGCGCCGGCCGGGAACAGCAGCACATGCGGGAAGTTGCGGATGAACTGCGTGCCGTCGGAGATGTCGCCGCCCCAGGAGACCGCGTTGTCGCCGAGCCCGAGCCCCAGGTAGGACAGCGTCGATTCCGCGACGATGTACGTCCCCAGCGAGATGGTCGCGACGACGATCACCGGGGCGATCGCGTTCGGCAGGATGTGCTTGAACAGGATGCGCTTGGTCCCCGCGCCGAGCGCGCGGGCCGCCATCACGTAGTCGGCGTGCTTGGTCGTGATGACCGCGCCGCGCATGACACGGGCGATCTGCGTCCAGCCCAGGAACGCCAGGGCCCCCATCACCACCCAGACCGTGCGGTTGGTGAAGGCGTTGAGCACGACCATCGCGCCGAGCATGAACGGGATACCGAAGAACACGTCCGTGAGCCGGGAGATGAGCGTGTCCCAGAAGCCGCCGAAGTAGCCGGCGAGCATGCCCATCAGCCCGCCGAAGACGGTGACGAGGAGCGTCACGCCGATGCCGACGATGATGGAGTTGCGGGCTCCGTACACCACACGCGCGTAGAGGCTGCGGCCCTGACCGTCGTACCCGAACCAGTCGTCCTGGAAGGCGTGGCCGAGGTTCGGCTTGGTCAGGTAGTGCTTGCTCAGATCGCCCAGGGTGGGGCTGGCGCCGGTGAAGAGGCCGGGAAAGGCCGACACCAGCAGGAGCAGCACGATCAGCAGCGCCGACACCACGAACAGTGGATTGCGGCGCAGATCCCGCCACGCGTCGGCGCCGAGACTGCGCGCCCTCTCGGGGGTGGGACCGGCCTCCGCTGCGACGGGAGTGCCGGCCACCACGGTGGCTGCCTCGTCCGCGGCGGTCTTGGTGAGGTCAGGCATAACGGATCCTCGGGTCCAGGACCGCGTAGAGCAGGTCGACGAGCAGGCTGGCGAGGAGGTACACGAGCACCAGGACGGTCACGATGCCGACGATGACCGCTCCCTCACGGCGGGCGAGTGCCTGGAAGAGCAGGTTGCCGACGCCGGTGACGTTGAAGATGCCCTCGGTGATGACCGCGCCGCCCATCAGGGTGCCGATATCGGTTCCGAGGTAAGTGACCACCGGGATGAGGGAGTTGCGCAGCAGGTGCACCGTGACGATGCGCCTCCTCGGCAGCCCCTTGGCGACCGCGGTGCGCATGTAGTCGGCGGACCGGTTCTCCGCGATGGAGGTACGGGTCAGGCGGGCCACATAGGCGAGGCCGACCATGCCGAGCACAAACGCGGGCACCACCAACTGCCCCAGATCCGTGGAGTCCTGGACCGTGGGCGTGATCCAGCCCAGACTGTTTCCGAAGTACAGCTGGAACCCCAGGCCGATCACGAAGATGGGGATGGAGATGACCAGCAGGGTGAACAGGGTCACGGAGGTGTCGATCACCTTGCCGCGCCTGACACCCGCGATGACCCCGAGCGTGATTCCCACGACGAGTTCGAAGGTCCACGCCATGGCGGCGAGGCGCATCGAGACCGGGAAAGCCTGCTTGATCTGGTCGAGCACGGGCCTGTTACCCGCGATGGTGTTGCCGAAGTCCCCGTGCAGCAGGTTCCACATGTAGTGGATGTACTGCTGCCACAACGGCAGGTCGAGCCCCCGGTCGTGCCGGATCTGGGCCACCTGCGCGGGGTCCGGCGGCTTGTCTCCCCACAGCGCCCGTACGGGATCGCCTGGGAGCACATTGACCATGAGAAAGATCAACAGGGTTGTCCCGATGAACACCGGGATCATCTGGAGCAGTCGCTTCGCGACGTAGCGCCCCATAGGTGCCTCCGTCCAAGTCGGAGCCGCCCGCAGCGGCGCCCGGGATCGCCGGACGCCGCTGCGGGACGGATGGCTCCGTAGCGACTTACTTCTTGTAGACCTCGACGTTCCAGAGGATCGGGTCGCCGGCCTGGTCGAACTCGACCTTCTTCACGTTGTTCGAGTAGGCCGAGTTGATCTTGTTGTAGAACGTGGGGATGCCGGGCATCGTGTTCTGCAGTTCCTTCTCGGCAGCCTGGTACAGCTTCGCGGACTCGTCGACCGTCTTGGCCTGGTCGGCCTTCTTGACCAGCTTGTCGAACTTCGGGTCGGAGAAGTCGCCCTTGTTACCGTCGACGCCGGTGCCGTACAGGTCGGCGAGGAAGTTGCCGTTGAAGGGGTAGTCGAGCACCCAGCCGGAGCGGTAGATCGACTTGACCTTCTTCTGGTCACGGATCTCGGTGTCCGCCTGGAAGTCCGTCACCGGGTCGCCGACGCACTTCACGCCGGTCGCCTTGGTGATGCTGTTGCAGACCGCGGTGACCCAGCCCTTGTGCGGCTGGTCGGCGTTGTACTGGATCGAGATCTTGTTGCCAGGAACGCCGCCGCCTTCCTTGATGAGCTGCTTCGCCTTGGTGGGGTTGTACTTGCAGTACTCGCCGCAGGCGTCCTTCTGGTAGCCCTTCACACCCTTGGCGACCCAGCCGGTGGCCGGCTCACGGTTGCCGAAGAACGTGGTCTTGGCGATGGTCGGACGGTCGATCGCCATCGACAGGCCCTGGACGACCTTGATGTCGATGTTCTTCCACTGCTTCGTGTAGAAGGCAGGGTTGATCGTGTTCAGCGCCGAGAAGTCGGAGTCGATCGCGCGCTTGCCGAAGTCCTGCTTGTAGTTGGCGAGTTCGCTGTCCGGCACCAGCGGCATCGAGTCGACGTTGTCGGAGCGCAGGTCGTTGTACGCGGCCTGCGGCGACGTGTACGCCTTGAAGTTGATGCCGCCGTTCTTCGGCTTGGTGGTGCCCTTGTAGCCGGACCAGGCGCTGACCTGGATCGACTTCTTGTGCTCCCAGCTCTTGAACTTGTACGGGCCGTTGCCCACCGGGTTCTCGCCGAACTTCTTCGGGTCCTTCAGCGCCCCCGAGGGAAGCGGGTAGAAGGAGGAGTAGGCGAGCTTGTACGCGAAGTACGGGATCGGGTTCGACAGCTTGATGGTGAAGGTGTTGTCGTCGACCACCTTCAGGCCGGACATCGACGTGCCCGTGCCCTTGCCCTTCTCGGGGTGGACCTTGTCGTACCCCTCGATGTCCCGGTACCAGGCGCTGTTCTGCTGGCCGTTGGCCGGGTTCGCGTCCCAGTTCCAGGTGTCGACGTACGACTTGGCGGTGACCTTCTCGCCGTTGTGGAACGTCCACCCCGGCTTCAGCTTGACGGTCCACTCGCTGTTGTCGCTGTTCGGCGTGACCGACTCGGCGTTCTCGTACGTGATGTCGCCCGACTTGTCGTACCCGACCAGACCCGTGAAGAGGGAGTCGATGACGACGCTGCCGTACGCCTCCATGGTGTTCGCCGGCATCAACGAGTTCTGCGGCTCACCATTCGCGTAGCTCACGATCCCCTTGGGATCGACCTTCTTGCCGGCGTCGTCACCACTGTCGCTACCACCGCCACAAGCTGTGCCGCCCAGCGCCAACACGCCGGCTATCGCCACCCACTTGGCGCTCTTGGCACCACGCATGGGTTCCTCCTCATGAGTCCACTTGTTCACTGCAGAAACGGGCACCCCTCGGCCGCTGCCGCCACCCCTGACGGCAAAACGTCTCAAGTGCCCCAGTGTGCTCGTGAGTCGGCGCTTCCCACTGCGCGTGACCCATTGACCCGAGCTCTACGCGGACAACTATTAGTCATGGGCCACCCGCCGACCACACCCTTCTGGTCTCGGTTCGATCACATCTGTTGTGTACATCTTCCAAAATCTGGACAAATCGATCCGAGATAGATGGCCGCGAAACGGACGCGTTACATACCTAACGGTCATCCCGTACCGACTATCGAACGCCCTTGGGGTGAAACCGAGTTGCGGAGAAGGTCGGGAAATGCATCGTGATCACGCAACGACAAAGGGCCCGGAATCCCCCAAAGGGGACACCGGGCCCAACAGGCCTTACTGACCGATAGGTCAGTTGTGCTTCGCGCGTGAAGCGCTGCGGCCGCGCTCCTTCTGGTCCAGGACGACCTTGCGGATGCGGACGGCCTCCGGGGTCACCTCGACGCACTCGTCGTCGCGGCAGAACTCCAGGGACTGCTCCAGGGAAAGCTTGCGGGCCGGGACCACGTTCTCCGTGGAGTCCGCGGACGCGGCGCGCATGTTGGTGAGCTTCTTCTCCTTGGTGATGTTCACGTCCATGTCGTCGGCGCGCGAGTTCTCACCGACGATCATGCCCTCGTACACCTCGGTGCCGGGCTCGGTGAACAGCACACCGCGCTCCTGGAGGTTGATCATCGCGAAGGGGGTGACCGAGCCGGCGCGGTCGGCGACCAGCGAACCGTTGTTACGGGTCGTCAGCGTGCCGAACCACGGCTCGTGGCCCTCGTGGATGGAGTGGGCGATGCCCGTGCCGCGGGTGTTCGTCAGGAACTCCGTGCGGAAGCCGATGAGGCCACGGGACGGGACGACGAACTCCATGCGGACCCAGCCGGAGCCGTGGTTCGACATGTTGTCCATGCGGCCCTTGCGGACGCCCATGAGCTGCGTGACCGCGCCCATGTGCTCCTCGGGGACGTCCACCGTGAGGCGCTCGACGGGCTCGTGCGTCTTGCCGTCGACCTCCTTGGTGACGACCTGCGGCTTGCCGATCGTCAGCTCGAAGCCCTCACGGCGCATCTGCTCGACGAGGATGGCCAGCGCCAGCTCACCGCGGCCCTGCACCTCCCAGGTGTCGGGGCGCTCGGTGTCGAGGACGCGCAGCGAGACGTTACCGATCAGCTCGCGGTCCAGGCGGTCCTTGACCTGACGGGCGGTGACCTTGCGGTCCTTCACGCTCGTCTTGGCGTCGGCGCCCTTGCCGCCACCACCGCGGCCGACCAGCGGCGAGGTGTTCGTACCGATGGTCATGGAGATCGCCGGCTGGTCCACCGTGATCAGCGGCAGCGCGATCGGGTTCTCCGGGTCGGCGAGCGTCTCGCCGATCATGATGTCGGGGATACCGGCGACCGCGCAGATGTCACCCGGTCCCGCCTTCTCGGCGGGCTTGCGGGTGAGCGCCTCGGTCATCAGGAGCTCGGTGATCCGGACGTTCGAGATCGTGCCGTCGCGCTTGATCCAGGCCACGGTCTGGCCCTTGCGCAGCTCGCCCTGCTCGACGCGGAGCAGCGCGATACGGCCGAGGAAGTTGTCGGCGTCGAGGTTGGTGACGTGGGCCTGGAGCGGCGCGTCCTCCTCGTACGTCGGGGCCGGGACGTGCTCCAGGATCGTGGAGAAGAACGGCTCCAGGTTGGTGGAGTCCGCCGGGACCGTGCCGTCCTCCGGCTTGGTCAGCGAGGCGATGCCGTCACGGCCACAGGCGTAGACGATCGGGAACTCGATCTGGTCCTCGTCGGCGTCCAGGTCGAGGAAGAGGTCGTACGCCTCGTTCACGACCTCGTCGATGCGCGAGTCGGGGCGGTCCGTCTTGTTGATGCACAGGATGACGGGCAGCCGCTGCTGGAGCGCCTTGCGCAGCACGAAGCGGGTCTGCGGGAGCGGGCCCTCGGAGGCGTCCACGAGCAGCACGACCGCGTCCACCATCGACAGACCGCGCTCGACCTCACCACCGAAGTCGGCGTGGCCGGGGGTGTCGATGATGTTGATCGTGATGACCTCGCCGCCATCCTTGGGGTGATACTTCACCGCCGTGTTCTTGGCGAGGATCGTGATGCCCTTCTCACGCTCCAGATCGTTCGAGTCCATCATGCGGTCGTCGAGCGACTCTGCTGCGTGGGCGGCGAAGGAGCCGGCCTGCTTGAGCATGGCGTCGACGATGGTCGTCTTGCCGTGGTCGACGTGGGCGACGATGGCGACGTTACGGATGTCGTGGCGCGTGGCCATATTGCGGCGTACTCCCGGAGTGAAGGTCGGCTGCGCGTACTTCTTTGGTACGCACGCCCTGCCGGGCTGGACACGCCACGGCCTCACCCCATGGTACGTGGCCTCGCGGCCGCCGGCTCAGCCGGGCCGGACGGGCCGCCGCGAAAACGCCGGCCCGTCCGGAGAAACCGCAGGTCAGCCGGCTTCCGCTGTGGGTGAGCCGGTGGCCTTCGCCCCCGGCTTCAGGAAGCCGATGTCCTCGTAGGAGGGCTCCTGGAAGCCGAACGCCCCGGCGTTCACCAGGTTCGACTTCGCCGCCACCAGTTCGGGCCGCTGATAGAGCGGAATCGATCCTGCGGCGGCCCAGATGCGCTCGTCGGCCTGCCGGACGAGCGAGCGCTCCTTGTCCTGGTCGAGCTCCCCCACGGCCTGGTCGAAGAGCTGGTCGATGTGGTCGGTGCCGACCCGGGTGTAGTTCTGCTCGACCGTGAGCTCGCCGTCGGCGGCCGGGACCGGCTTGGCGTAGATCGGGCGGGCGTCGGTGGCCGGGTAGGCGGAGGCGGGCCACGAGTAGAGCGCCAGGTCGTAATCGCCCGCCGCGATGTGGTCCTTGAAGTACGTCGCGTCGTCGACCTTCGTGATGTCCGTGCGGACGCCGATCTTCTGCAGCATGGTCGAGATCCGGTCCGCGACGGACTGCAACTGCTCGGCGTCGGGGCCGGAGGGCAGCACGAAGTTCAGGGTCAGCGGCTTGCCGTCCTTGGCGAGCTGCCCCGAGGCGGCGCCGGCCTTGGCGCCCTCCTTGCCGCCCGCCTCGCCGGAATCCTTGGCGGCGGCCTGCTGCGGGGCGGGGGTCCCCTTCGGGGCGTACGCGCCGGGGGCCGCGCCCTGCTTGGCGTCGCCCGCGTGCTTCCCCTCCCGCTCGGCGGAGCGCACCTTCGCGGCGTCGGCCTGGTGCAGCAGCGCGGAGTGCTGTGCGGCGGCGAGGGCGCCGGGGCCGAACAGCGGGGGCGCGGCGTCGCCGGGCTTGGCGTCGTCGCCGGACCCACCGCCGTCGTCCGCCTTCCGGTCGTCCGCCGGCTTCTGGTCGTCCTCGCCCATGATGTACGTGCCGTCGTCGGACTCGGCCGCCGCGCCCTCCGCCTTGCTGCCCGCCGTCCTGGGCTTCTCCTTCTTCTCCTCGACCGGGCCGCCGCGCACCCAGCCCGCCTCCGCGAGCAGCGCCTGCGCCTTGTCGGCGTCCTGCTTACCGAGCGCGTCGCTGTTGTCGGCGTAGGCGGCCTGCCCGGAGAGGGCGAGGTGGCTGCCGACGGTCGCGGCCGGAAGGCCGAGCGGCTTGAGCACGCTCTGGGCGAGCTTGGAGCGGTCGAGGGCGCGGGCCACGGCCTGGCGCACCCGCTCGTCGGCGAGCGGACCGCTCGAACCGTTCAGGGCGAGCTGCGTGTAGGCGGGTTCGAGCGACTTGCGGACGACGAAACCGCCCAGGCCCGCCTGCTCCTTCGCGTACTTCTTGACGGCCTTGCGGGTCTTCGCGCGGGCCTCCAGCTCCGCCTCGGCGACCTCCCAGTCCTCGTTGTGCGCCCGCGCCCACGAGCGCAGCGCCTCACCTGAGGTGACGCCGGCGCCGGGACCGTGCGCGAGCGGACCCGACGCGCCCTTGTCGCGGGCGGCGTACGCGATGCGCTCGGCGGCCTCGGGGTCGACGTCGGCGAGGTCCAACTTGCCCGCGGCCAGCGCGGCGGCCCGCTTGTCACGCGGTACGGCCGTGAGTTCCAGCTTCTCGAGCTTGGCGGGGCGGCCCCACCAGCGGGGGTTGCGCTCCAGCGTGACCTGCTTGCCGCCCCGGTCGAGCTTGTCGAGCGCGAAGGGGCCCGCGGTCACCTTGAGCTTGCCGCGCGCGCCCTCGTTGAAGGCGTCCGGGGTGCCCATGACGTCCTTGGGGTACAGCGGCGAGAACAGCGAGCGCCAGTCCGCGTACGGCTTGGCGAACGTGACCCGCACCTCCAGGTCGTTCTTGCCGCGCTCGACGTTCTCGATGCGGTTGTACCCGGCGTTGTGGGCGGTCCAGTACGCGCTGTTCTTCCCCGACAGGGCGCGCCACTGCGCGGCGAAGTCCGCGGCGCCGATCTCCCGGCCGTCGCTCCACACCGCCTGCTGGTTCAGCTTGTACAGCACGACCTGCTTGGGCTCGGTCTTGATGACCTCGGCCTTCTCCAGGTAGTCGGGGTCGGGCTGCGGGCGCCCCTGCGCGTCGAGCCGGAACATCGAGGGCAGCACGGCCCCGGTGACCCGGTTCGTGGCCGCGTCCGCGTCGGCCTGGAAGGAGTTGAGGGTCTGGGGCACGTCGTCGATCGCCCATCGCAGCGTGCCGCCGTCCTTGACCTGCGTACGGGCGGCCGAGGCGACGTCGGGTCCGGCGGCGGGCCGGCCCGCCTTGTCGTCGGAGCCGCACCCGGCGAGCGCGGTGACGGCGAGCGCGCCGCTCACGAGGAACGCGGCCGAGCGTGCGGCGGCTCCTGGGCGCCTTGGGACGTGGGGCATCACGGGTACCTCCGGGGCTGGCCGTTTTTGTCTCGTTTGGCGGTATATGGAGCTGATCACATCTATCGGCCAACTGAAGTGGATGGGGACAGGGGCGCCGTCCGACACGCCCGCAGGGCGCCCCGAAGCCACTCGTGCGGCCCAACGGGGCGCCCCGCGGGCCCGCACCGGCGGCGCGAATTCGCGGGCGCGCACCACGGCGTACACCGGCAATCCGCACGGATCCCTTCACAAACGGCAATGTGACGCGCGACACTCGCAGGCGCATGAGCAACTCCGCCGCACCAGCGGAAGTGAGGCCAAGTCATGTCCCTGTACGACGACTTGACGGCGGTTCAGCGCTGCGTCGACGATCTCGCGCGCGCCGTGGGGCGCCTCCAGCCCCAGCTCGAGGGCGTCGCCGGGGGCCCGGATCTGCGCCGGGTGCGCGCCGACACGGCGCATCTGCGCGAGAGCGTCGCCCTGCTGCGCGAGTCGGCCGCGGGCCCGGACACGCCGCACCGCCCCGACCTCGTGACGATCCCCGACGCCCCGTACGACAGGTCCCTGTGGACCGACTCGGACGACGAGGGACTCGGCGCGCGGGACCGGCACGCGCCCTGACCCCCCACCCCGTACACCCGCCCTCTTCGCACACCCCCATCCCCCGTCCCTGCGAGCGGAGGCTTCGTTGGCCACCGGCACGGAACCCACCAGTACCGAAGACCCCCATACCGAAGGCGGCACCGGCGTCCGAGGCCGGACCCGTGCCGCGATCACCGCGCCCCATCTGCGTACGGACCGCTGGTGGCTGGCCCCGGCCGCGACCGCGGGCGGACTGCTCGCCTTCATCGTCTACTCGACGTGGCGGGCCTTCGCGAACGCCGACTACTACGCGGCCCCGTACGTCTCGCCGTTCTACTCGCCCTGCCTCGCGGACAACTGCGAGCCGATGCGGCACGGCCCCAACTGGGAGATCTTCGGCGGCTGGTGGGGCCTCTCCCCCGCGCTGCTGATCCTGATCTTCCCGCTCGGCTTCCGGCTGACCTGCTACTACTACCGCAAGGCCTACTACCGCGGCTTCTGGGCGTCGCCGCCGGCCTGCGCGGTGGCGGAGCCGCACAAGAAGTACAGCGGCGAGACGCGATTCCCGCTGATCCTTCAGAACATCCACCGCTACTTCTTCTACGCGGCCGTCCTCGTCGCCTGCATCCTGACGTACGACACGGTGCTGTCGTTCCGCGACGAGAACTACGAGTGGGGCCACATGGGCCTCGGCAGCCTGGTCTTCCTCGTCAACATCGCGCTGATCTGGACCTACACGATCTCCTGCCACTCGTGCCGGCACATCGTGGGCGGACGCCTCAAGCACTTCTCGAAACACCCGGTGCGCTATCGGCTCTGGGGCTGGGTAGGAAAACTGAATGCCCGTCACATGCTGCTCGCCTGGGCTTCGTTGGTGAGCGTCGCGCTCGCCGACTTCTATGTGTATCTGGTCGCGTCCGGTGTCTTCGACGATCCGCGGTTCTTCTAATGGTTGGGGCTTGTGATGAGTGCGGTTGAGCGGCAGCAGTGGGATGTTGTCGTGGTGGGCGCCGGTGGCGCAGGGCTGCGGGCCGCGATCGAGGCGCGGGAGCAGGGCGCCCGTACGGCGGTGATCTGCAAGTCACTGTTCGGCAAGGCGCACACCGTGATGGCCGAGGGCGGCATCGCTGCCTCCATGGGCAATGTGAACTCCGGGGACAGCTGGCAGGTCCACTTCCGCGACACGATGCGCGGCGGCAAATTCCTCAACCAGTGGCGGATGGCGGAGCTGCACGCGCAGGAAGCCCCCGACCGCGTATGGGAGTTGGAGACCTGGGGCGCCCTGTTCGACCGCACCGGCGACGGGCGGATCTCGCAGCGCAACTTCGGCGGGCACGAGTACCCGCGGCTCGCGCACGTCGGCGACCGTACGGGCCTCGAACTGATCCGCACGCTCCAGCAGAAGATCGTCCAGCTCCAGCAGCAGGACTTCAAGGAGACCGGCGACTACGAGTCCGGCCTGAAGGTCTTCCAGGAGTGCACGGTCACCCGCGTCCTCAAGGACGAGGAGGGCCAGGTCTCCGGCACCTTCTGCTACGAGCGCGAGAGCGGCCGCTTCTTCGTCATCGAGGCGCCGAGCGTGGTCCTGGCGACCGGCGGCATCGGCAAGTCCTTCAAGGTGACGTCGAATTCGTGGGAGTACACGGGTGACGGACATGCCTTGGCGCTGCTCGCGGGCGCGCCGCTGCTGAACATGGAGTTCGTGCAGTTCCACCCGACGGGCATGGTCTGGCCGCCCTCGGTGAAGGGGATCCTGGTCACGGAGTCGGTGCGGGGCGACGGCGGGGTGCTGCGCAACTCCGAGGGCAAGCGGTTCATGTTCGACTACGTCCCCGACGTCTTCAAGGAGAAGTACGCGCAGTCGGAGGAGGAGGGCGACCGCTGGTACGAGGACCCGGACCACAACCGGCGCCCGCCCGAACTGCTGCCGCGCGACGAGGTGGCGCGGGCCATCAACGCGGAGGTGAAGGCGGGCCGCGGCTCTCCGCACGGCGGCGTCTTCCTGGACGTGTCGACGCGTATGCCGGCGGACGTCATCCGGCGTCGACTGCCGTCCATGTACCACCAGTTCAAGGAGCTGGCGGACGTCGACATCACGGCGGAGGCGATGGAGGTCGGGCCGACCTGTCACTACGTGATGGGCGGCATCGCGGTCGAGTCGGACACGGCGGCGGCGCGCGGAGTGCCGGGCCTGTACGCGGCCGGTGAGGTGGCCGGCGGCATGCACGGCTCGAACCGGCTCGGCGGCAACTCGCTCTCCGACCTGCTGGTGTTCGGCAGGCGGGCGGGCCTGCACGCGGCGACGTACGCCGTGTCGCGCCGCACGGCTCCGCCGGCCGTGGCCGACGAGCAGATCGACACGGCGGCGGCCGAGGCGCTGCGCCCCTTCTCGGCGGAGGGTCAGGAGGAGGGCGTCACGCCCGAGAATCCGTACACCCTGCACCAGGAGCTCCAGCAGACGATGAACGACCTCGTCGGCATCATCCGGCGTGAGGGCGAGATGGAGCAGGCGCTGCGCAAGCTGGCGGATCTGCGGGTGCGGGCGCGGCGGGCCGGGGTCGAGGGGCACCGGCAGTTCAATCCGGGCTGGCACCTGGCGCTCGATCTGCGGAACATGCTGCTGGTCAGCGAGTGCGTCGCGCGGGCCGCGCTGGAGCGGACGGAGTCGCGCGGCGGGCACACCCGCGAGGACCATCCGGGGATGAACCGGGAGTGGCGGCGCGCGAATCTCCTGTGCCAACTCCGTGATCCGACGGGCGGGTTGGCGGCCACGGACTCGGTGCGTGGCCAGATCACGCTCAGCCGCGAGACCACCGAACCCATCCGCCCCGACCTGCTCGCCCTGTTCGAGAAGGAGGAGCTGGTGAAGTACCTGGCCGAAGAGGAGCTTTTCGAGTGAGCAGCTACGAGGCGGCCTTCCGGGTGTGGCGGGGCGACGTCGGCGGGGGCGACCTGGAGGACTTCAAGGTCGAGGTGAACGACGGCGAGGTCGTCCTCGACATCATCCACCGGCTCCAGGCGACGCAGGCTCCTGACCTGGCGGTCCGCTGGAACTGCAAGGCGGGCAAGTGCGGTTCGTGCTCGGCGGAGATCAATGGGCGGCCGAGGCTCATGTGCATGACGCGCATGTCGGTCTTCGAACGGTCCGACACGATCACGGTCACGCCGCTGCGGGCGTTCCCCGTCGTACGGGATCTGGTGACGGACGTCGGCTTCAATTACCAGAAGGCCCGCGAGGTGCCGGCCTTCGTGCCGCCCGCGGGGGTCGGTCCCGGTGAGTACCGGATGATGCAGGAGGACGTCGACCGCTCGCAGGAGTTCCGCAAGTGCATCGAGTGCTTCCTGTGCCAGGACACCTGTCACGTCGTCCGTGACCACGAGGACAACAAGACGTCCTTCGCGGGGCCGCGGTTCCTGATGCGGGTCGCGGAACTGGACATGCATCCGCTGGACGCGGCGGGGGACGAGGGTCTTGATCGCAAGCGGGCGGCCCAGGACGAGCACGGGCTCGGCTACTGCAACATCACCAAGTGCTGCACGGAGGTCTGCCCCGAGGGCATCCACATCACGGACAATGCCCTGATCCCCTTGAAGGAAAGGGCAGTTGACCGCAAGTACGATCCGGTGGTGTGGCTGGGGAACAAGATCCGACGACGCGGCAAGAGCTGATCGGCCGCGGTCGCACCGCGGACGTCTACGCCCTCGACGGCCAGTGGGTGCTGCGCCGCTACCGCGACGGGCTCGACGCGCGCGGCGAGGGCGAGGTCATGGAGTACGTGCGCGCGCACGGCTTTCCCGCGCCCCGTGTGCGGGCGGACGCGGGGCTCGCGCCCGGCGAGCTGGTACTGGAGCGGTTCGAGGGGCCTACGCAACTGGACGCGATGGTGCGGGGCGAGCTGGGGCCGGCGGAGGCGGGCCGTGAACTGGCCGCCCTTCTCCGGCAGTTGCACACCGTCCCGGCACGGCCCGGCGGACGGATCCTCCACCTCGACCTGCACCCGGACAACGTGCTCCGCACC
The DNA here is from genome assembly GCF_049844455.1 of Streptomyces fractus. NCBI lineage: Bacteria > Bacillati > Actinomycetota > Actinomycetes > Kitasatosporales > Streptomycetaceae > Streptomyces > Streptomyces fractus. The sequence continues at coordinate 3,656,600 of NZ_JBMYHI010000002.1, forward strand.
CGGCGGGGCCCGGTCGTAATCGACTGGGCCAACGCGGAGGTGGGCGCGGCCGGACTCGACTGGGCGATGTCGGCGATGATCCTGGCGGAGGTCGCGGTGGATCCGGGGCGGGTGGAGGCGGGGGCCGCGCGGGAGGCGCTCGGGGTGTTGCTCGCGGCTCCGCATCCGCGGCTCGGTGAGGACTTCCTCGGTGAGGTGCACGCGCGGCGCGCGGGGAATCCGACGCTGGACGCGCGCGAGAAGCGGCGGCTCGGCGCGGCGGTGGAACTGGTGCGGGCGCTGGAGGGCGGGCCGTAGGTTGCGGCGGCGACTGTCGTTGCGGCCACGGGGCGCTGCCCCGGACCCCGCTGCTCAATCGCCGCAGGGGCTTGATTTGCCCACCCGTCGCCTTGGGCAATCTGCCGCCTTGGGCGGCAGGGTGGGCAAGGCGGCGCCCGGTGCCGCGCGCACACGCCACGGGGCTCCGCCCCGGACCCCGCGCCTCAAGCGCCGGCGGGGCTTGAATTGCCCACCCGCCGTGGGGCTTGATTTGCGCGCGCGGCGTGAGGCTGGGGTGGGCGCCGCGCTCGCGGGGCCGTCGGGTAAGCAGAATGGGGCGCTCCGTATGCGGGGCGCCCCAATCTGTGGCCGGGTTCGACGGAGTCAGTCCGTGCCGGATTCCATGGCCGCGCGGTCCAGCGCCTCGTCCTCCGCGGAGGTTTCGCCGCGGGAGGCGATGGCCTGGGCGCCGCCTTGCGGCATGGTGCCGATCAGGCCGGTCACGGCCGCCTGGGCCGCGCCGGCGACCGGGCTGCCCTCGCCGAGGAGGCCGAGGGTCGCGTACTGCTCGAGCTTGCCGCGCGAGTCGGCGATGTCGAGGTTGCGCATGGTCAGCTGGCCGATCCGGTCGACCGGGCCGAACGCCGAGTCCTCGGTGCGCTCCATGGAGAGCTTGTCCGGGTGGTACGAGAACGCCGGGCCCGTCGTGTCGAGGATCGAGTAGTCCTCGCCGCGCCGCAGCCGCAGGGTGACCTCACCGGTGATCGCGGCGCCGACCCAGCGCTGGAGCGACTCCCGGATCATCAGCGCCTGCGGGTCCAGCCACCGGCCCTCGTACATGAGGCGGCCGAGGCGCCGGCCCTCCGCGTGGTACTGGGCGACCGTGTCCTCGTTGTGGATCGCGTTGACCAGGCGCTCGTACGCGGCGAACAGGAGGGCCATGCCCGGCGCCTCGTAGATGCCGCGGCTCTTGGCCTCGATGATCCGGTTCTCGATCTGGTCGGACATGCCCAGGCCGTGGCGGCCGCCGATCGCGTTGGCCTCCATCACCAGGTCGACGGCGGAGGCGAACTCCTTGCCGTTGATCGTGACCGGGCGGCCCTTCTCGAAGCCGATCGTGACGTCCTCGGTGGGGATCTCCACCGACGGGTCCCAGAACTTGACGCCCATGATCGGCTCGACCGTCTCCAGCGAGACGTTCAGGTGCTCGAGCGTCTTGGCCTCGTGCGTGGCGCCCCAGATGTTGGCGTCCGTGGAGTACGCCTTCTCCGCCGAGTCCCGGTAGGGCAGGCCGTGCTCGACCAGCCACTCCGACATCTCCTGCCGGCCGCCGAGCTCGGTCACGAAGTCCGCGTCGAGCCACGGCTTGTAGATCCGCAGATTCGGGTTGGCGAGCAGACCGTAGCGGTAGAACCGCTCGATGTCGTTGCCCTTGTAGGTCGAGCCGTCGCCCCAGATCTGGACGTTGTCCTCCAGCATCGCCCGCACCAGGAGCGTGCCGGTGACCGCACGGCCGAGCGGCGTCGTGTTGAAGTACGCGCGACCGCCGGAGCGGATGTGGAACGCGCCGCAGGTCAGCGCGGCAAGGCCCTCCTCCACAAGGGCGGCCTTGCAGTCGACGGCGCGCGCGATCTCGGCGCCGTACGCCTTCGCTCGGCTGGGCACGCCGTCGATGTCGGGCTCGTCGTACTGGCCGATGTCGGCGGTGTACGTGCACGGGACGGCGCCCTTGTCACGCATCCACGCGACGGCGACCGACGTGTCGAGGCCGCCCGAGAAGGCGATGCCGACGCGCTCGCCGGCCGGGAGGGATGTGAGGACCTTGGACATAGGAAGAGTATGCATGATGATGCATGACCATGCAAAGGGGGGTGGAGTGATGTGTCCGGCGTCACCACCAGCGGTCACGGGGAACGGCGGTCAGAACAGGCTGAGCAGCGCCTCCGTCGGATCCGCGAGGCCCGTCTCCCCGTCCGGCAGCGGCAGCTCGAACCAGACCGTCTTCCCGCGCGGCGTACGGCGCGAGCCCCACGCCGCGCTCAGCAGTCCGACGAGCTGAAGCCCGCGGCCGCCCTCGTCCGTGTCCCGCGCCCTGCGGCGGCGCGGCTGCACGAGACCCGCGTCCCACACCTCGCACACCAGCGTCCGGTCGAGGAGCAGGCGGAGCCTGATGTCCCCCTCGCCGTACCGCAGCGCGTTGGTGACCAGCTCGCTGACCAGCAGCTCCGACGTGTCGACGAGGCTGTCCATGCCCCAGCTCGACAGCTGCTCGCGCGCGTACTCGCGGGCCCTGCCCACCGACTTCGGCTCGCGCGGCAGGGTCCAGTCCCCGACGTTCTCGCTCGGCAGCCCCTCCACGCGGGCCATGAGGAGCGCGATGTCGTCCTCGCCGTGATGGGTGTCGAGGGTGTTGAGGACGTGGTCGCAGACGTCCTCCAGGGCATCAGAGGGTGCCCGGGCGGAGCCCGGTCGTTGAGGGGTGGCGGTCGGGAGACGGGCGGGCGGGTCGTCGAGCGCGTTGCGGAAGGCCGAGAGGCCCTCGTCGAGCGGATGGTCGCGGGACTCCACCAGGCCGTCCGTGTAGAGGGCGAGCAGCGAGCCCTCCGCCAGCTCCACCTCCACCTCCTCGAACGGTTCGCCGCCGACGCCGAGCGGCATCCCGGGCGGCACGTCGAGCATGAGCGCGCTCTCGCCGGGTTCGACGAGGACCGGCGGCAGATGGCCCGCGTTGGCGAACGTGCAGCGCCGGGTGACCGCGTCGTACACCGCGTAGACACAGGTGGCGAGGTACACCTCGGAGAGGTCCTCGCCGCCGAAGGAGCGCGCGGAGCGGGCGGGGCGGGTGCCCTGCTGGACGCCGCCGGGGGTGCCGAGTCCGCGGGCGATCTCGTCCAACGCGCTGAGTACTTCGGCGGGTTCGAGGTCGAGCAGGGCCAACGTGCGCACCGCGGTGCGCAGTTCGCCCATGGCGACGGCGGCGCGCAGGCCGCGGCCCATGACGTCGCCGACGACCAACGCGGTGCGGTGTCCGGGGAGTTCGATGACGTCGAACCAGTCGCCGCCGACCTCGGTCGCGGCGTTGCCGGGCCGGTAGCGGCAGGCGATGTCGAGGCCGGCCGCCTCCGGGTCGTCCGGCGGCAGCAGGGAGCGTTGCAGGATCAGCGCGCGCTCGTGCTCGCGGCGGTACAGGCGCGCGTTGTCGATACAGACCGCGGCGCGCGAGGCCAGCTCCATGGCGAGCGCCCGGTCCCGCTCGGTGAACGGCTCGCTGCCCTTGGTCCGGGAGAACTGCACGAGCCCGACGACCGTGTCGTGCGCGACCATCGGCACGGCGAGCGTGGACTGCACGAGGCCGCGCTGCTCGGTGGGCAGCGCCTGCGGACGCGCGGTGCGCAGGGCGTGCGCGCAGGGCGAGTTGAACGCGAAGCGGTGCACCGCCCCTACGCTGACGGGGGCCTCGCCGCCCAGGTCGAGGAACGGCACGTCGGCGACGGCGCTCGCGGCGGCCACCCTGCGCAGCTCGGCGCTGCCGTCGGCGAGGCCCGGCGGGGCCTCGTCCCCCGCGAGCAGCCCTTGGTACAGGTCGACGGACGCGAGGTCGCAGAAGCCGGGGACGACGACGTCGAGGAGTTCGCGGGCGGTCGTCTCCAGGTCCAGCGAGTTGCCGATACGGGAGCCCGCCTCGTTCAGGAGCGCCAGGTTGCGCCGGGCGTGCGCGGCCTCGCGGGCGGCGGCGTGCCTGCGGGTGACGTCGGTGGCGAGGCCCGCGACGCCGATGGGGCGGCCCGAACCGCTGTGCACGCGGTAGAGGTTGATGGACCAGTGGCGCCGCTCGGTGGACTCCGGGGCGGGGCCGACCAGTTGCATGTCGGTGACCGCGTCACCGGTCTCCAGGACCCGGCGCAGCGCGCCCTGCACGCGGTCCGCCTCGTGCCGTGGCAGATAGTCGTGGACGGTGCGGCCCCGGTGGTCGTCGACGTGTCCGCCGAAGACCGAGGTGAGGGTGCGGTTGGTGCGCTGGACCTTGAGGTCGGTGCCGAACAGGAGGAAACCGAAGGGAGATTGGCCGAAAATCGCCTGCGAGGCGGCGAGGTCGGTCTCGATGTGGCGCAGGGTCCGCACGTCGACGACGATGCACACCGCGGCGCGCTCGCCGGACTCCGTAGTCGTCGGCATCACGTAGATCTCGGCGAGCCCGGTCGGCCCGCCGCCGGCCGCGAGCGGCGCCTCCGCTCGCGGTTCCGCTTCCTTCGCCCCTGAGCGTTCCGTCGCCTCCGAGGGGTCGGGCGCCGGCACCCGGAACGGGACGACGCCCGTCCATTCCTGCCCGTCCAGGATCTCCGCCATCTTGCGGTGGCCGCGCTCGCGCAGGTCCGTGGGGACGAAGGCCTCGATGGGGTCCTTGCCCACGGCGTCCTCGGGCGGGAGCCCGAAGAGCTGGGCGGCCCGGCGGCTCCACTGGTCGATGGCGCCGTCGGGGCCGATCGAGAAGGAGGCGACCTTGATGTAGTCGTAGATCGAACCCGGTGGGCTCGCCTGCCAGAGGTCGGTCCGGCCGAAGGATTCCTCGGGAAGGGCCGAGGGCGCGCCCGATTCCGCTTCCGGGATCGATTCCGCCCGCTCCGTGCCCGCGGCATCGGGAGCGTCACCGCCCGGAGGCACCCGCTCCGCGCGCGGCGCCGAGGCCGCGCCCGAGGGGCCCTCGGACACCCTGCCCTTCGCTGGTATCTCGCTCACGCGAACCGTCCCCTCCAGCTCACCGCGTCCGGCACCGGTCACCGAGGCGGCTGCACGCAGTATCCAGCACTACGGAGCCGCGCAACACGGTGTTCACGATCACACCATGGTCCCGACGCTTTTTGGCCTGTCGGGACCGTCTGTTTCCGTACCCAGGGTGCGGGTGCGCCCACACACGGCATCTCACACCCGTCCCTCACCCCCGCGTCTGTCCCACTCGGCCGACTCTTAACCCGGCAGCGCCAGCTCGAACCAGACCGTCTTCCCCGTCTGCCCGCCCGAGCGCTCCCCGCCCGGCCGTGTGCCCCAGCGCCGCGACACCTCCGCCACCAGTTGCAGCCCGCGCCCGCCCTCCTCGTCGGGGGCCGCGGCGCGGGCGCAGGGCGGGTCGGGCAGCGGGTCGGAGACCTCCACCAGGAGGACTCCGGAGGGGGCGGGCGGGAGGGCGAGCCGTACGCCGATGGGCCCGGACGCGTAGCGCAGGGAATTGGTCACCAGCTCGCTGACCAGCAGCGCGGCGATATCGGCGAGCTCTTCGAGCTCCCATGCGACGAGTTGTGTACGCACCTCGGCGCGCGCTCTGCGGACGGCGGACGGGTCGGCGGGAAAGGCCCACTCGACGCAGTCGCCTTCGGTGTGGAGCACGCGGATCACATCCCTGGCCCGCGAAGGACCCTGTCCGGTTTCAGAGGGTTAATCGGGATATACCCGGACCAGGTGGCGCGCTATCGCGAAGTGGGGTGCGCCGTGGCACGGACGGCGTAGGCGAGGCGCGTGGGGAGCCGGCACGAGCCCCGTCAGGCGGGATCCCGCAGGACCTCTTTCACGGCGGGGACGTCCTGGTCGAGCCAGTCCACGGACCACACCTCGTCCTCCGTCAGCCAGCGCAGCCCGTCGTGGTCCTGGAGGGGGCGCGGGGTGCCGGAGAGCAGGCGGCAGCGCCAGACCCGCAGGACGTATCCGGCTTTCAGGGGCCATTCACCCGGCACCCTGGCGAGCGGTTCGGCCTCGATGCCGAGTTCCTCGCGCAGTTCGCGGACGAGCGCCCGCTCCGGCGTCTCGCCGGGTTCGACCTTGCCGCCGGGCAGCTCCCAGCGGCCCGCGAGTTCGGGGGGTGCGCTGCGCCGCGCGGCGAGCAGCCGCTCATCGGCGTCGTACAGGGCCGCGGCGACCACGACGGTCGGTGATGGTGACTCAGGGGGCATGCGCCGGAGCCTAGGGCGTGTTTCGAAAGTAGCGTCGTCCGCCCGGAGGGCGGGCCTCGCGGGGCCTGGTGCGTGCGATCGCAAGGCGCCGGAATGGTCTCGTAGCGGAGCTACTAGGGCATTTCGGCAACGCCGCGAGCGTGCGTGCCAGGCCCCGCGAGGCAGACGGGACTTTCGAAACACGCCCTAGACTTCCGTCAGAGCGCCGTGTTGTTCCGCCCCTGCCCCAGGCGCTCCACCCAGTACGTCGGCTCGTGGCCCCTGCGGTCGTCGAGGCTGTCGGCCATGCGCTGGGCCTCGGCCTTCGTGGCGTAACGGCCCACCCGGTAGCGGTTCCCGTTGTCGTCCTCGCGGATGACCAGCCACGGAAGTGTGGTCGTGCTGTCGCTCATCGCGCTCCGCCCCTCCCTGGCCGCCCCGGCCTCGACTCGCATCGCGCCCTGCCTCCCAACCCCGAGGAAACCGCAAACCGCATATGCCCGAGCCTACGCCTGACCTTCACGCACCGGATACGGATTGGCACAAAGAGATACGCAACAAGCCATCGGGCGAGTATCCGGACGGCAGACGGAGGGGGCGCACCCGCGTGGGTGCGCCCCCTCCGTCATCGCCGGTAAGGACTCAGTGCGTACGCACCGTCGGCATCGGCATCAGCACCGGTTCGCCCGTCGGCTTCTTGGTGCAGGCGTCGCCGCAGTCGGCGTCGAGGGAACAGCAGAGCGAGCAGATCGGGCCGGAGTGCGCCGGGCAGTCGGCGATGTCCGGGAGTTCGTACGCCGTCTCGCAGACGGTGCAGGTGTGGGTGGCCGTGATGTCGGTGCCCGCCGCGAGCTCGACGTCCGGACCGTTCACCGGGTTCGGCCGCGCCAGGTAGTACTTGCCCTTCGTGGCCCAGGCGATGAGCGGGCACAGGACCAGCGCGAGGCCCGCGGCGATGAAGGTGGAGAAGGCCTCGGCGTACTCACCGAAGAGCCCGAAGAACGCCAGGATCGAGACGACCGATGCGACCACCATGGCGCCGAAACCGGCCGGGTTCACCGCGTACAGGTACGCCCGCTTGAACTCGATGTACTTGGGGCTCCAGCCCACCCGCTTGTTGATGACGAGGTCGGCGGCGACGGCCGCGATCCAGGCGATGCCCACGTTCGAGTAGAAGCCGAGCAGCTTGTTCAGGGCCGCGAACATGTTCATTTCCATCAGCGTCAGCGCGATGGAGAGGTTGAGGAAGATGTACCAGACGCGGCCGGGGTGCCGGTGCGTCACGCGGGAGAAGAAGTTCGACCAGGACAGCGAACCGCTGTACGCGTTGGTGACGTTGATCTTGATCTGTGACACCACGACGAAGAGCGCGGCGACAGGCAGCGCGACCGAGCCGAGCCACGGCTTGAGCGCCTCGACCTGCGGGGCGATGGGTTCGAGCGCGTGCGTCTTGCCGACGGCCTCGAGGGCCACGAAGGCGAGGAGCGCGCCACCGATCTGCTTGGCGGCGCCGATGATCACCCAGCCGGGGCCGGCCGCGAGAACGGCCAGATTCCATCGCTTCTTGTTCGCTTCCGTCTTGGCCGGCATGAACCGGAGATAGTCGGCCTGCTCGCCGATCTGCGCGATGAGCGAGAGCGCGACACCGGTGCCGAGCCCGAAGCCGAGCCAGGAGAAGCCACTGCCCGCGCCCTGGGTGCCGCCGAAGCTGGTGAAGTCGCCGAAGGATCCCGACGAGTTGAAGAGCAGGATCACGAAGGGCAGGACCAGGCCGATCAGCCAGATCGGCTGCGTCCACGCCTGCACCTTGGCGAGCGCGCCCATCCCGCGGAACACGATCGGGATGACGATCAGCGTGGTGAGCAAGTACCCGATGGGCAGCGGCAGTCCGAAGACCTCGTGCATCGCCTGCGCCATGATCGAGCCTTCGAGCGCGAAGAAGATGAAGGTGAACGAGGCGTAGATGAGGGACGTGAGCGTCGAGCCGAAGTAGCCGAAGCCGGCGCCCCGGGTGATCAGGTCCATGTCCAGGCCGTACTTGGCGCAGGCGCGGGCGATCGGGATGCCGGTGGTGAAGATGATCGTCGCCGCGCACAGGATCGAGGCGAGTCCGCTGGTGAATCCGTACGTGAAGACGATGGACGCGCCGATCGCGAAGTCCGCGAGGTAGGCGATGCCGCCGAGCGCCGTGGAGGCGACCGTGGTCTCGGACCACCGCCGGTAGGAGTGCGGGGCGTACCGCAGCGAGTAGTCCTCGCGGGACTCGTCGGCGGCGAGCTTGGCGTAACTGCGCTTCGGGGCCCGCCCGTCGGGCCCTCCTGCGGGCGGCCCGGACGCCGGGTCTGCGTGGGGTACGGCGGTTTCGGTCATGGCGGCTACCCGTTCCTCCGTCGGCGGTATACCAAATGCCTACGGAGCAGGAAGGTAGGAGCCGTACATGACAATCCGAGGCAGCGCTCGATTGCCTGCCTGTTACGGGAGTTGGGCCACGGTTAACTCCCGATCACGCCACCCGGACGGGGCGCCCCGGACATCGGGCGCCCCAGGGCCTACTTCACCGGCAGGTGGTATGCGATGCGGTAGCGGTCCGCGGGGACGACGACGTCGGCCGTCTCGACGGGCCGGCCCGAGGCGAAGAAGGTCCGGTGGATGACGATCACGACGTGCCCCGGCACGCCGCCGAGCGCGCTCAACTCCTCGGCGAGGCCGGGGCGGGCGGCCACTTCCTCCGTCACGTTGTCCACAATCACGTCGATCGCGGCCATGCGCTCGGCCACGCCGCAGCCGCCGAGCGGGCCCTCCTCCGGGAGCATCACCGGCGTGCGCCCCGTCACGGCGAGGGGCTCCCACGAGGTCGCGAGCATCATCGCCTCGCCCGCGTCCCGGTACACGTACTTGGTGCGCATCACGCGGTCGCCCGCGCGGATCGAGAGCCGCTCGGCGACGGAGGCGACCGCCTCGATCTGCTCGCTGCGCGACTCCCAGGTCCCCCGCGCCTCCGGGTCGGCCTGCTCCTGGCGGAACGGTGTGGAACCGCTGCTCGGCCGGTACCCGGAGCGGGCGACGCGGCGCGGCACGGGCAGCTCGCGCACATAGGTCCCCGAGCCGGACCGGCCCTCGACGAGCCCTTCCGCCATCAGGACCTTGCGGGCCTCCAGGGCCACCGTGTCCGAAACCCCGTACTCCTCACGGATCCTGGCCTGTGAGGGAAGGCGGGTGTGCGGCGGCAGCGACCCGCTGACGATCTTCTTGCGGAGATCACCCGCAACGCGGAGATACGCCGGCTGCTCACCGAATGTCACTGGTTGTCCCCTCAGATCCCCATCAGATTGACAGACAGCAACAGCGTGGCAACCGTGGGTTGAGGCGTGCAAGCAAAGGCCAAAGAATCACTCGATGTGATGACTTCCGGCGTCGGACGACGTCAGAGGCCTTTACGCAGCGACTTTGCCCAGGTAGTGCGTCATTCACACATCGGACCACGGTTCGAGCATTCATACGTTTCCGGGGTCGGGGACGAGCCCCGTCTTGAGCCCCGCGCCGCACAGCGGGACCACCGCGCTCCGGCTGCCGAGGCTCCCGCCCTCACGGGTCGCGGCCCAGCACACCGCCCCGGTCGACTCGACGTACAGGCCGCGGGAGGCGAGGTCGAGCTGGGCGTGCCGGATCTGGTCCTCCGTCACCGTGTGGAAGGCGCCGCCCGATTCGCGTACGGCGCGCAAGATCTGGCGGGCGCGCGGCGGGTCGGCGATGGCGATGCCCTCGGCGGCGGTGGGCGCCGGAGCCGCGTCGACCACGATCTCGTCCGACCCGGCCTGCCACGCCCGCGCCAGCGGGGCGACCGCGGCCGACTGCACGGCGTGCAGGGCGGGGCGGCGGTCGATCAGCCCGGCATGGTGCAGTTCGGCGACGGCGAGGGCGGCGCCGAGCAGCAGCGTTCCGTTGCCGACGGGGAGGACCAGGGCCTCGGGGAGGCGCCCGCCCATGTCCTCCCACAGCTCGTGGACGTACGTCTTGGTGCCGTGCAGGAAGTACGGGTTGTAGACGTGGCTGGCGTAGAACACCCCGTCCTCGTCGGCGGCCGTGCGCGCCGCGCGGGCCGTGGCCTCGCGGTCCCCCTCGACGACTTCCAGGCGGGCGCCGTGGGCCTGGATCTGTTCCAGCTTCTTGGCGGACGTGCCTTCGGGGACGTAGACGGTGCAGGCGAGCCGGGCGCGGGCGCAGTAGGCGGCGATGGCGGTTCCTGCGTTGCCGCTGCTGTCGGCGATGACGCGTTCGGGGCCGAGGCGGGTGGCGAGCGCGGCGAGCATCACCGCGCCGCGGTCCTTGAAGGAGAGCGTGGGCATCAGGAAGTCCAGCTTGGCGTCCACGTGGGCGGTGAGCGGTACGAGGGGCGTCCGCCCTTCGCCGAGGGTGCAGTCCGGTCGTGGCAGGGGGAGGCACTCCGCGTAGCGCCACATCGAACTGACGCGGCCCGTGAGGGACTTGAGCGGGCTCGGGGTGGGTGAATAGTCGAGGTCGAGGGGGCCGTGGCAGGTGGGGCAGCGCCAGGCGAGGGAGTCGGCGGGGACGCGGGTGCCGTCGGCGGGGCAGTAGGTGGTGAGGCTCATGGGGTGAGGTTAGGGAACCGGGGGCGTTCTGTTGCGGTGGTCGTCGCTCACGTCTCGGGGCTCTGCCCCGGACCCCGCTGCTCAATCGCCGCAGGGGCTTTAGTTGGGGCTTGAATGGGCGACTTGTCGGCGCGCGTGCAGGGACATGCTCGGGGCGCGGACCACTCTCTCCCCATGAAGTCAGCGCGTCTCATCGCCATCGCCGCCCTCACCGTCGGCGCCACCCTCGTCCCGCCCGCGCACGCCGCGCCGGCCGCCGACCCCGGCTGCGGCGGGCCCGGTTGGGCGCTGAGTACCCGGACCGCCGATGCCGCGAGCCCGTACCACGCCTACGCGGGCAACGGGTATCTCGGTGTGCGCGTCCCGCCCGTCGGCTCCGGCTACGCGCGGACCGGGGAGAAGGACGCCAAGACCGGGTGGCCGCTCTACACGCCCCCGTACGACGGCGCGTTCGTCTCCGGGCTCTACGGACGCGGGCCCAGGAGCACCGCCCACCGGGAAGCCGTCGCCGCGCTCCCCACCTGGACCACCCTCGACGTGCGGGCGCGCGGCGAGACGTACGGGCCGGGCAGCCGCACCACGGGCTACCGGCAGAGTGTCGACATGCGCTGCGGCGTCGTCCGTACCGAGGTGACGTGGGTGCACAAGGACGGCAAGCGCACCGATCTCGCGTACGAGGTGCTCGCCGACCGGGCGGATCCGCATGTCGGCGCCGTGCGGCTGCGCGTGACACCCCACTGGTCGGGCGATGTCACCGTGACCGACCGGATCGACGAGCGCGGCGCCCGCCGGATCACCGGCACCGGCAGCGGCCCGGCGGGCAAGCGCACCGCCGCCGTCGGCTTCCGCACGGACGGCTCAGGGACCGCCGGCACCGTCGCCTCCACCCTCCGCTCCCCCGGCCGCACCCACACCGCCCGCGCCGCGAAGGGCGCCCTCGGCACCGGCCAGTCCGCGGACTTCCGGGCCACGGACGGTGTCGCGTACGACGTCACGAAGTACGTGGGCGTGGACACCGCGCTCACGTCGAGCGATCCGCGGGCCGATGCCGTACGGGCCTCGAAGCGCGCCGCTGCCGCGGGGTGGGACGCGCTCGTCCTGCGGCACAACGCCGCCTGGCGGAAGCTGTGGGCCTCGGACATCGAGACGCCGGGCCGTCCCGAGCTCCAGTCGCGGCTGCGCGCCGCACAGTACGGACTGCTCTCCTCGCTGCGCCCCGGCGCCCGTAACAGCATCGGTCCCACCGGCCTGAGCAGCGACAACTACGCGGGCATGGTCTTCTGGGACGCCGAGACGTGGATGTATCCGTCGCTGCTCGCGACCCGTCCCGAGCTGGCGAAGCCGGTGCTCGAATACCGGTACCGGACGCGTGGCGCCGCCGCCGACAACGCGCTGAGGACCTCGCAGAAGGGGCTCATGTACCCCTGGACGAGCGCGAGTTCGGGTTCGCTGTGGAAGGAGTGCCAGAGCTGGAACCCTCCGCACTGCGTCACCCAGAACCACCTCCAGGGCGACATCGCGCTCGCGGCCTGGCAGTACTACCAGGCGACCGGCGACCGCGCGTGGCTGCGCGAACGCGGCTGGCCGCTGCTCAAGGGCCTTGCCACGTACTGGAGTTCACGCGTCACGCCCAACGAGAAGGACGGCACGTACTCCATCAAGGACGTCGCGGGGCCCGACGAGTACAGCAACGGTGTCGACGACGGGGTCTATACGAACGCCGTCGCCGCGACCTCGCTGCGGGACGCCGCGAAGGCCGCCGCGCTGCTCGGCGAGCGGGCCCCGGCGGACTGGAAGCGGATCGCCGACCGGCTCCGGATCCCGTACGACGCCAAGCGCAAGGTCTTTCTCCAGTACGACGGTTACGACATCGACAAGGGCGCCGACATCAAGCAGGCGGACGCCGTGCTGCTGCTGTATCCGCTGGACTGGAAGCCGATGCCGAAGGGCGCCGCGGCCGCGACCCTCGACTACTACGCGGCGCACACCGACCGCGACGGCCCGGCGATGACGGACTCGGTGCACGCGGTCGCCGCCGCGAGGATCGGCGAGCCGGGCTGCTCGACGTACACCTTCCTGGAGCGGGCCTCGCGGCCGTTCTTCCGGGGCCCGTTCGGTACGTTCTCGGAGTCGCGGGGCGAGAAGGCGGGCGCGGGGGACGCGCTCGCGGGCACGCCCGCGCAGGACTTCCTGACCGGCAAGGGCGGCTTCTTGCAGGTCTTCACGCACGGGCTGACCGGCATGCGGTTCGAGGACGGCGACGCCGTGCGGCTCGACCCGATGCTGCCGCCGCAGCTCTCGACCGGCGTGAAGGTCAAGGGACTTCAATGGCGGGGGCGGACGTACGACGTCGGGATCGGGCCGGAGAACACCACCGTCAAGCTCACCGGCGGCGCGCCCTTCGCCGTCGACACGCCGGGCGGGCGGAGGACGGTGACCGGCGCGGGCCTCACCCTGCCGACCCGCCGCCCCGACCGCGCGCCGACCACCGACGTGGCCCGCTGCGAGCCCGCGACGGCGACGTCGGAGGACCCGGGCCAGTACGCGGGCGCGGCCGTCGACGGCAACCCGGCCACGACCTGGCGCCCGGTCGGACCGGGCGCCTCGCTCACCGTGGACCTGGGCGGCGTGCGTCCGGTCAACAAGGTCGAGGTGAGCGGGGCCAAGGAGTACCGGGTCGACACCTCGCCCGACGGCGAGCACTGGAAGCCGTTCGACAGCGTGACGGTCGGGCGTTACGTGCGGCTCACCGAGACCGGTGAATCGGCCGAGTCCGTCGGCGAGTTGACGGTTTCCTGAGGCCGGGAGCGTAGGACGAGCTGGGCACCGGTCGTGACGACGAGGTTGACGGCCAGCGCGATCAGGCCGGTGTCCACGGTCCCGACGTCGACGGAGCCGAAGGTCAGCCAGGCGAGCACCGCGACGCCGGTCAGGATGCCGATGAGCGCGGGCACGGCCCCGAGCCTGACCTTCTTCGCCAGCCCCATCACGATCGCCGGGGCGAGCTGGGTCAGGCCGCCGTACGTGAGCAGCAGCAGGTCGGAGAGGAGGCCGGGGCGGGTGAGGCCGAGGACGAGGGCGAGGCCCGCCGCGGCCACCACGCACAGGTGGTTGGTGCGCAGTTGGGCGCGTTCGTTGCGGACGCTCAGCAGGTTGCGGGAGAGCAGGCTGGAGATGCCGACGACGATGGCCGCGGACGGCACCATCGCGGCGGAGGCCGCGGCGACCGCCACGACTCCGACGAGCCAGCCGGGCAGGGTCTGTCCGGCGAGGGTGAGGGCGACCCCGTTGGGCTCGGTGCCCTTCTTCGCGAGCAGGACGCCCGCGAAGCCGATGACGATCGGGATGCCGAGGGCGATCTGGTAGAGGGGCAGCCAGATCGAGTTGGAGCGCAGCACGCGGCCGCTGCGGGCGGCGAGCACCGGCGGCCACAGGTGGGCCATGGTGCCGAGGCCGCCGCCGATGCCGGAGATGATGACGGCGGTGACGAAGAACGTGCCGTCGTAGCCCTCCTGGTCGAGGGTGAGCAGCTGCGGGTGGCTGTCGCGGATCGTGTCGAACAGGCCGCCGATGCCGCCGTGCACCGACAGGGCGACGCCCGCGACCAGCACCACGAGCCCGATGATCATCAGCGCGTCCTTGAGGTACGCGACCCGCGCGATGCCGCGGATGCCCGACCACAGGACGAAGGCGACGGTCAGGACGGTGGCGAGGACCATGCTCAGGTTGCCGCCGGTGTGACTGCCGGTCGCGAGCTGCACGATCATGCCGAGCCCGGTGATCTGGAGCTGGAGATACGGCAGCAGGAACACGGCGCCGACGACGGCGACGACCTTGCCGAGCAGCGGGCTGCGGTAGCGGTCGACGAAGAAGTCGGCCTGCGTCAAGTACCCTCCCCGCTGGCCGAGTTGGCGCATCCGGGGAGCGGTGAAGTACTGGAGGACGAAGTTGATGGCGAGGTAGCAGACCGCGAAGGACGCGGCGACGCCGCCGCCGAAGGCGATGCCGGCGAGGCCCAGGAAACTGAAGGTGGTGAAGGCCTCCCCCGCCTGGAGGAACCAGGTGGTGAAGGTGGAGAAGCCGCGCTTGGCGACCGTCCACTCGCCCAGCTCCTTGCTGGGCGCGCGGCGGCCCGAGACGCCGACGACCGCGATGGCGACGATGCCGAGGACCGTGATGACCATGGTGCTGTTCACGCCGCGACCTCCTCGTTCTCGTCCTCGTAACCGCCGCGGGACCGCGTACCGCGGTCGACGAGCACGAGCGACACCGTGGTGCCCACGGTCCAGAGCAGGCACCACACCAGGACGGACGGGAGGCCGAACCAGAGGTGCGGCCCGTTGACGAACGGGAGGAACGGAGTGCTGAGGAAGGCCAGGACGGGCACTGCGGCCCAGAGCGCGTGCGGAGATCTCATCGGGGCTCCAGCGGTGGTCTCAAGTCAGCTCCCGTACCCGGGAGTTGAGCACTACGAAAGAGTGGGCACCCGGCGTCCGTGTCCCGTGGCGGCCTCGTAGGCGGCGCCGGCTTCGAGGACGGCGCGTTCGGCGCGCGGCGGGCCCACGATCTGAAGGCCGACCGGGAGTCCCGTGTCCGTGAAGCCGGCGGGGACGGAGAGGGCGGGTGCGCCCAGGACGGTGAGCAGATACGCGGAGCGCATCCAGTCGAGGTAGGTGTGCTGCGGCTGACCGTCGATGACGGTCGGGTACTCCATGTCGACGTCGAACGGCAGGACTTGGCTGACCGGGGCGATCAGCACGTCGTAGCGCTCGAAGAAGCCGGCGGCCGCGAGGTGGATGCGGGTGTGCTCGGTGCGGGCGCGGGCCAGGTCGGCGGAGGTGAGCTTCAGGCCCTCCTCGATGTTCCAGATCAGGCTGGGCTTGAGCTGCTCGCGGGAGGTCTCCAGGAGCGGGCCGAGGCCGGTGCGGAAGGCCTGTGCGCGCAGCGTGCGGAAGACGTCCTCCGCGCCGTCCAGGTCGGGGCAGTCCTCGACGACGTGCGCGCCCGCCGCCTCGAACACCTTGACCTGCCGGGCGACGAGTTCGCGGACCTCGGGGTCGACGGGGACGCGGCCGCCGAGGTCGGGGGCGTACGCGACACGCAGCCCCTTCAGTCCGCCGGGGTCGCCCACCAGCGGGGCGCGGAAGGCGGAGCCGGGGGTCTCCAGGGACTGCGGGCAGCGCGGGTCCGGGCCCGCCATGGCCGACAGGAGCAGCGCGACGTCGGCGACGGTGCGGCCCATCGGCCCGGCGACGCCGAGCGTCTCCCACAGGTCACCCGAGGGCAGCGAGGGCACGCGCCCCGGGGTGGTGCGCAGGCCGACGACGTTGCAGAACGAGGCCGGGTTGCGCAGCGAGCCGCCCATGTCGCTGCCGTCGGCGATCGGGGTGAGCCGGGCGGCGAGCGCGGCGGCGGCGCCGCCACTGCTGCCTCCGGCGGAGCGCGTCCGGTCGTACGGGTTCCGGGTCGCGCCGAAGACGGGGTTGAACGTGTGCGAACCGGCCGCGAACTCGGGGACGTTGGTCTTTCCGATCCGGATCGCGCCGGCGTTCTGGACCCGCTCGACGAGGAGTTCGTCCTCGTCGGGGACGTGGTCGGCGAAGAGCGGCGAGCCGTGCGTCGTGCGCATGCCGCGGGTGAGGTGGGTATCCTTGAAGGCGATGGGCAGCCCGTGCAGCGGCCCCAACTCGGTTCCCGACGCCGCCAGTTCGTCCGCCTGCCCGGCCTTTTCGAGCGCGCCTTCCGCGTCGAGCGTGACGATGGCGTTGAGCGCGGGGTTCACGCGCTCGATGCGGTCGAGGTGGGCGGCGACGACCTCGCGCGCCGACAGTTCGCGGCGGCGGATCCGTCCGGCGAGCTCGACGGCGTCGAGCCCGCAGAGGGCGTCGGAATCGGTGGGGCGTACGGGCATGACCGTCCTCGGGCAGGAGGCGACTGTGTGCGCCCTCACACTGCGGCGGCCTGACCTTTTAAGTCAATGGTTCGCGCTGGATGAACTTTTCAGACGAACTCCGCACCCACTTGGCGTTTACAGTCACTCCGCTGCGCTTCCACGCCTCGACCACGAGGTGGGACTGCACGGACTCGGCCCTGCGCACCCACGCGGATTCCGTCAGGAAGGCGTGCAGCGCGGCCTTCGACGGCTGGGTCACGTCGACGAGCAGTTGGTGCTCCCCCATGACCACGGCCGCGTACCGCACCAGCGGCGAATCGACGAGCAGCCGCCCCACCTCCTCGACCTCGCCGGGCCGGGTCCTGATCCACAGCAGCGCCTGCACGGGCAGCCCGAGCAGCGCGGGCTCCACGACCGCGCGGATGCTGACGAGCCCGGCGCGGCTCAGCGCGTCGACGCGGCGCCTGGCCGTGGCGACCGAGACCCCGGCGACGGCGGCCAGTTCATCGTTCGTGCACCGCCCGTCCGCGGCGAGGGCGCGCAGGATCGCCTCCTCGTCGGGCGCGAGCTCGACGTCGTCGAGGCCCACCCGGTCGTCCTGCCGCTCGCCGCCCCCGAGCGCCTCGACCTCGGCGTCGTCGAGGATGCCCGGCGACCACTCGTGCACGGTGCGGAAGTAGCGAAGGACCGGCGAGACCTGCTGCTGCACGAGCCCCGGAAGGGCGGGCACCTCGTCCAGCATCAGGCGGCCCAACTGGGCGGGCGGACACTGGAGTTCGGCCACGCAGTCGGCGACGCCCGCGAGCACGTACGAGAAGACGACATCGGGCCGCCGGGCCGTGGCGAGGGCGGCTTCCCGCACGGATCCCGGCCGACAGTTCATCCGCAGGATCACGGTCTCGCCGCGCACGACGAGCCCGCGCACCGCGACGTCCCCGCTCTCCACGAGCCGGTGCCCGCGCCGCGCCACCTTCCGCTCCGGCTCCCCCAGCACATCGGCGATCCGCCGCCAGGAGGCCCGGCCGTCGATCTGCAGGGCGGCGACGATCCGGCGGTCGAGGCCGTCGAGGGGAGCGGGGGGCTGGGTCGGCTTCGGCTCGCTGGTCACGGCACGACCCTAGGCGGTGTCCGGCAGGGACGCCCGACCCACATCTGAAAAACAGATCACTCACCCCGGAAACATCTGTTGGACAGCGTTGAGGGTGCGGCGAAGGATGGCTCCCACCGCACGACCCGAGTGGAGGCTCAAGTGCCCAGTACTGCATCCTCCCGGGGGGTAACCCCCGGACCCCCAGCCGAAATGCCGGCCGATCCGGGCACCGAGCCAGAGCCTCGCGCGGCAAACCCCAGTGAAGAAACGGACGTTGTCGTCGTCGGCGCGGGCCAGGCCGGCATCGCCATGAGCGAGCACCTGGGCGCGCAGGGCATACCGCACATCGTCCTCGAACGGGACCGGATCGCCGAGCGGTGGCGCACCCAGCGCTGGGACTCGCTCGTCGCGAACGGGCCCGCCTGGCACGACCGGTTCCCGAACCTGGAGTTCCCCGACGTCGGCCCCGACGCCTTCGCGACGAAGGAGCAGGTCGCCGAGTACTTCGAGCGGTACGCCGAGAAGATCGACGCCCCCGTCCGCTGCGGCGTCGAGGTGTCCAAGGTGCGCAAGCACGAGGGGCGGCACGGCTTCCGCGTCGAGACGTCCGAGGGCACCATCGACGCGGGGTTCGTGGTGGCCGCGACCGGCCCCTTCCAGCGGCCCGTGATCCCGCCCATCGTCCCCGAGGGCGCGGTCCGCACGCAGCTCCACTCCAGCGAGTACCGCAACCCGGGGCAACTGCCCGAGGGCGCGGTCCTGGTGGTGGGTGCGGGTTCGTCGGGCGTGCAGATCGCCGACGAGCTGCGCCGCTCGGGCCGCCGCGTGTTCCTGTCCGTGGGGCCGCACGACCGCCCGCCGCGGCAGTACCGCGGGCGTGACTTCTGCTGGTGGCTCGGCGTGCTCGGCCTGTGGGACCTGACGACGCCGCCGCAGGGCGCCGCCCACGTGACCATCGCGGTCAGCGGGGCGCGCGGCGGCCACTCCGTGGACTTCCGCGAGCTGGCGGGCACCGGCATCGAACTCCTCGGCATGACCTCCGCGTACGAGGACGGGGTGCTGAGCTTCGCGCCCGACCTCGCCGAGAACATCGCGCTCGGCGACGAGAAGTACCTGGAGCTGCTGCGGGCCGCCGACGCGTACACCGAACGCAACGGCCTCGACCTCCCCGAGGAGCCCGAGGCGCACGTCCTCGGCCCCGACCCGGAGTGCGTGACCGACCCCCGGCTCGCGCTCGACCTGGCCGGGGCCGGCGTCACCTCGATCGTCTGGGCCACGGGCTTCGCCGCGGACTACAGCTGGCTCGACGTCGACGCGTACGACGAGGACGGGCGCCCCGACCAGCGCCGCGGGGTCTCCACCGAGCCCGGCGTCTACTTCCTCGGCCTGCCGTGGCTGTCCCGGCGCGGGTCGAGCTTCATCTGGGGTGTCTGGCACGACGCCAAGTACGTCGCCGACCACATCACGACCCGGCGCGGATACCTCGCGTACGGCAGTAACTGAGGAGCTGAGAAGCATGGCCAACGCCCCGATCGTGGCCGGCGGGCACACCCGGATCCGGCCGTTCAACACCCGCGACACCTATCCCGAGCAGAACCTCGACAACGACCTCTGCCAGGCCGTCGTCGCCGGGGACACGGTGTACGTCCGCGGCCAGATCGGCCAGGACCTCGACACCAGCGAGAACGTCGGCGTCGGTGACGCGCAGGCGCAGGCCGAGCAGGCCATGGCGAACATCAAGATGCTGCTCGAGGAGTCGGGCAGCCGGATGGAACACCTGGTCAAGCTCACGATCTACCTGGTCGACCCGCGCTACCGGGAGGCCGTGTACCGCACCGTCGGCCGCTGGACGAAGGGCGTCCACCCCATCTCCACCGGCATCGTCGTCTCGGCGCTCGCCCGCCCGGAGTGGCTGTGCGAGATCGACGCGATCGCGGTGATCCCCCAGTCGTCGAAGGAGGCCCGGGCATGACGTTCTCCCTGGTGGTACGCGACGGTGAGCGGTTCGGCATCGCGGGCAGCTCGTCGAGCCCCGCGGTCGCCGCCCGCATCGCCCATCTGCGGCCCGGCGTCGGCGCGGCGAGCTCGCAGAACATCACCGACCCGACGCTCGGCACGAGCCTGCTCGACGCCCTCGAAGGACACGGTGACGCGGAGCGCGCGCTGGCCGAGGTCACGGGCGCGGCGCGCAACGAAAAGACCATCGCCTACCGGCAGTTGACGGTTCTCGGGCGGTCGGGCCCCGGCTTCGCGTACAGCGGCCCGCACACCCTCGGCACCTACGCCTCCGCCACCGCCGACGGCGCGGTTGCGGCCGGGAACATGCTCTCCGGGAAGCACATCCCCGGCGTGCTCCTCGACGCGTACGCCGGCGCCTCCGGGGAGCTGGAGGAGCGGCTGATCACCGCTATGAAGGCCGCCGTCGCGGCGGGCGGCGAGGAGGGTCCCGTGCACTCGGCGGGCCTCGCGGTCGTCGCCGACGTCGGCTGGCGAGTCACCGACCTGCGGATCGACTGGGCGGACGACCCGATCGACCGGCTCGGCGAACTCCTCGACGTCTGGCTGCCGCAGCGCGACGACTACGTGACGCGCGGCCTCGACCCGGCGAGCTCGCCCTCGTACGGCGTTCCGGGGGACGAGTGATGGGCGGCCCGCTGAAGGCGGCGGCCCGGCAGGCCGTCGACCGGCACGCCGTGCAACTGATCGCGCTGTCCGAGCAGTTGCACGCCGACCCGGAGACCGCCTGGGAGGAGCACCGGGCGGCCGCCGCCGTGCCGGGGCTGCTGGACCGGGCCGGGTTCGACGTCACGTCGAAGTACCTGGGCCTGGACACCGCGTTCCACGCCTCCTTCGGCAGCGGGCCGCGGCGCATCGCTCTGTGCGCCGAGTACGACGCGCTGCCCGGCCTCGGGCACGCCTGCGGACACAACCTCATCGCGGCCTCGTCCGTCGGCGCCGCCCTCGGACTCGCCGCCGTCGCCGACGACCTGGGACTCACCGTCGAGGTTTACGGCACCCCCGCCGAGGAGGGCGGCGGCGGCAAGATCGAGCTGCTCGACCGGGGCGCCTTCGCCGGGGTCGACCTCGCGATGATGGCGCACCCGGCGCCGGTCGACGTCGCCGAGGCGCAGCCGTTCGCGGTCAGCCACTCCAAGGTCTCGTACACCGGGAAGTCCGCGCACGCCGCCGCCTACCCGGAGGCCGGCATCAACGCGGCCGACGCCTTCACCGTGGCGCAGGTCGCCATCGGCCTGCTGCGCCAGCAACTCCCGGCCTCCGCGCGCGTGCACGGCGTCGTGACGCACGCCGGTGACGCCCCCAACGCCATTCCGGAGCGCGCCTCGGGCCGCTGGTACGTGCGGGCCGAAACCCTCGCGGAACTGGCCGAGTTGGAGCCGCGTGTCATGCGGGCCTTCGAGGCGGGCGCCCTCGCGACCGGCTGCGACCTGGCCGTCGAGCCGGAGAGCAAGCCGTACGCGGAGTTCCGCGCCGACGAGAGCGCGCTCGCGCACTACCGCGCCAACGCGCTGGCTCTCGGGCGGGAGTTCGCGCCGCCCGGCCAGGCCGCGCGCATGAACCGCGCCTCCACCGACATGGGCAACGTGTCGCAGGTGGTGCCCGCCATCCACCCCTACATCGGCATCGGCTCCCTGCCCGCCACCAACCACCAGCACGAGTTCGCCGCGTACTGCGTGGGCGCCACCGCCGAGCGGGCGCTGCTCGACGCGGCGGTCGCGCTGGCGTGGACGGGCGTGGACCGGGCCGGACCGTCCGAGGAGGCGACGACATGACCGTGACCGAGCAGTCCGCGACCGACGCGCCCGCCGACCCCGCGACGCTGCGCAGGAGCGTCGCGGCCGGGGCCGTCGGCGTCTTCGTGCACTGGTTCGACTGGGCGGCGTACGCGTATCTCGCGGGCACCGTCGCGACGGTGTTCTTCCCCTCCGACGACAGCACGACCGGGCTGCTCGCCGTGTTCGGCGTCTTCGCGGTGTCCTTCGGCGTCCGGCCGATCGGCGCCCTGGTCTTCGGGCCGCTCGGCGACAAGATCGGTCGCAAGCGCACGCTGTCCCTGGTCATCTTCATGATGTCCGGCGCGACGCTCGCGATCGGACTGCTCCCCGGCTACGACTCGATGGGCATCGCGGCGCCGATCCTCCTGGTGGTGCTCCGCCTCATCCAGGGCTTCGCCGCGGGCGGCGAGTTCGGCAGCGCGGCCAGCTTCCTCGCCGAGAGCGCGCCGCGCCGCCGCCGCGGTTTCGGCGTGAGCTGGCTGGAGGTCGGCTCGCTGCTCGGCTTCCTGGCCGGCTCGTTCGTCTTCCTGCTGCTGTCCTCGGGGCTCGACGACGCGCAACTCACCGCGTGGGGCTGGCGGATCCCGTTCCTGATCGCGGCGCCGCTCGGCATCATCGGCGTGATCATCCGCAACAAGATCGAGGACACCCCGGAGTACCGGGCGCTCGAAGCGAACGACACGGTCCCGCGCAGCCCCGCCCGCGAACTGCTCCGCACCCACAAGCGCCAACTGCTCCAGGCGGCGGGCCTGATGGCGGCCATGCACGTGCCGTTCTACGCGGTCCTCACCTACCTGGTCACGTACGAGACGGACCACCTCGGCCACTCCGCCGACAGCGCCGCCCTCCTCTCCACCGTCATCTCCCTGCTCGGCCTCGTGCTCGTGCCGCTGTTCGGCGCGCTGTCCGACCGGGTGGGGCGCAAGCCGGTGTTCATCGGGGCGACGGGGGCCCTGCTCGTCGTCTCCACCCCGGCGTTCTGGCTGATGCGGACCGGGATGGCCGGGACCTGGATCGGCGGCCTCGCGCTCGGCGCGATCCTCGCGGCGATCCTCGGCACGTACGCGGTGTGGTCGGCGGAGGTCTTCCCCACGCGCACCCGGCAGAGCGGGCTCTCCATCTCCTACAACGTGACGGCGGCGCTGTTCGCGGGCACCGTGCCGTACCTGATGACGCTGCTCATCTCGGCGACCGGCAGCACGCTGGTGCCCGGCCCGTACCTGATGGTGTTCGCCGTGGGCGGTCTCGTCGCGGCACTGTCCCTGAAGGAGACGGCGGGCTCGGCGCTGCTGCACGCGGAGGACGTGTCGGCGGGGAAGCACGTGCCGTCGGCTTAGGGTCGCTCGCATGACGTCACCGCTCGGCTTCACGCTCGTCCAGCTGCGCTACTTCCTGGTCGCCGCCGAGCGCGGCTCGATGACGGAGGCGTCGGCGGAGCTGCACATCGCGCAGTCCGCCGTGTCCGCCGCCATCCACCACCTGGAGCGCGACCTCCAGGTGCAGCTGTTCATCCGCCGCAGGGGCCGGGGCCTGACCCTGACCCCCGCAGGGGAGCGGCTGCGGGCGCAGGCCCGTGACCTGCTCGCCCGCGCGCGCGAGGTGGAACGGGAGGCGCGCGGGGACGGCGCGGAGCTGTCGGGACCCGTGTCGGTCGGCTGCTTCGTGACGCTGGCGCCGTACTACCTGCCGCGGCTGTTCAGCGAGTGCACGCGCCGCCACCCCGGCATCGAGATCGACGTGGTGGAGGCCGAGGCGGACGAGCTCGTCGAGGCACTGACGTCCGGCCGCATCGACTTCGCCCTCACCTACGACCTCGGCCTGTCCACCGAGCCGGAGCTGCGCAGCGAGACGATCGCCCACGCCCCCGCCTACGTCATCGTCGCGGCCGACCATCCGCTCGCCGGCCAGGGCAGCGTGTCCCTCGCCGAGCTGTCCGCGGAGCCCCTCGTCCTCCTCGACCTGCCGCACAGCCGCGACTACTTCCGCTCCCTCGTCGCCGCCACCGGCACCGCCCCCGACGTCCGCTACCGCACCCGCAGCTACGAGACGGTGCGCTCCATGGTGGCCCGGGGCCTCGGCTACTCCGTGCTCAACCAGCGCCCCGCGACCGGCCTGACGTACGGCGGGGGTGAGATCGCGGAGCTCGAACTCCGGGACGCCGGGCGCCCGTTGGAGGTCAGGATCGCCTCGCTCGGCGGCATGACGCAGAGCGCGCGGGCCCGCGCGGTGATGGACGTACTGCGGGAGACGGCCGACCGGCCGTAGGCCCTACAGGTCGGCGCAGCCCGTGACCACGCGCGCGTGGCTCCGGATGAGGCGCTGGGCCTCGGTCCGGGTCAGCGCCGCGTTGCGGCTGACGATGTGCAGGCCGTAGCCATCCTCCAGGGCGACCAGATTCCGGGCGAGGTCGCCGACGGGAGCCGTCAGCGTGAACACCCCTGTGGCGGCGCCGACTTCGAGCGCGGTGGCGTACAGGCCGACCTCGCTGGCGAACAGTGACGCCATCAACTCGGCGTGTCCGGGGCTGCGGTCGGCCCGCCGGTGCAGCTCGAAGAGCAGCCCGTGCGTCGCGTCGCCGGGGTCGGCGGGCAACCCGGAGCCGATCAGCGCGCGCAGCCGGGCCACCGGGTCGGCCACCTCGTCGGTGACCTCGTGCCGCGCCGCCAGGAAGCGCTCGACCGCGCCCCGGTGCACCTCAAGGACCAGCTCGTCCAGCTCCGGGTAGTAGTAGAGGACCGAGCCCGCGGACATGCCGGCCTCCGCCGCGATGTCCTTGATGCGCAGCCCGTCGAGGCCGCGCTCCGTAATGGCACGCCCGGCCGCGTCCACGAGTGCGAGACGCCGCGCCGTCTGGTTCTTCGGTCTCCCCGGTTTTCCCATGGGGTTAATTCTCTGTTACGCGGTTCAAGAAAATCAAGCAGATCCTTCTGAACCCATTGACTGGCCTCTCACGGATTGTTTGAATCTCGGCTCAAAGAACTCGTGGAGGCGTCATGGAGCCCGAGCACGTCGAGCACGTCGAACGCATCGAGCGCCGCACCATCGACGTGGTGCCCGCGGACGAGCGGCACGGCCGCACCCGGGACCTGTTCACCATCTGGTTCAGCGCCAACCTCGGCCCGCTCACGGTCGTCACCGGCGCCCTGGCACCCACCGCGTTCGGCCTCTCCTTCTACTGGAGCCTGGCCGCCCTGCTCGTCGGGCACCTCGGCGGCGGCTTCCTGATGGCGCTGCACTCGGCGCAGGGGCCGCAGCTCGGGGTGCCGCAGATGATCCAGAGCCGGGGCCAGTTCGGCAGCGTCGGCGCCCTCGCGGTCGTGCTCGTCGTGATCGTCATGTACCAGGGCTTCTTCGCGTCGAACCTGGTCGTGGGCGCGCAGTCGCTGGGCCAGGTCACCCCTGTCGGCGAGAGCACCGGCGTGCTGCTGTGCGCGGTGATCAGCCTCGTGGTCGCCATCGTCGGCTATCGCCTGATGCACCGCATCGGCTCGTGGACGACCTGGGCGTTCGGCGCGATCCAGGTCATCGGCGCGGTCTACCTGTTCACGGGCGGCCTCCCCTCCGACTTCCTGACCACCGGCGGGTTCAGCCTCGCCGGGTTCCTCGGGATGGTGTCCGTCGGCGCGCTCTGGCAGATCGCGTACGCGCCGTACGTCTCGGACTACTCCCGCTACATGCCGGCCGACCGCGCCGGTGTCCGCTCCACGCTCTGGTGCACGTACGCGGGCTGCGTCCTCGGCAGCGTCATCCCGATGGTCGTCGGCGCGGCGATCGGCATCGCGGGGAACGGCGACCCGATAGCGGCGCTCAACCACCTCCTCGGGTCCGTGCTCGGTCAACTCACGCTCTGGAGCTTCGCGTTGGTCACGATGCTGACCAACTCCATGAACCTGTACGGGGCGGTGCTCTGCGCCGTGACCGCCGTGCAGACCTTCGCCCACCGCTGGCTGCCCCGCGCCACGGGCCGTGCGGTGATCGGCACGGTCCTGACGGCCCTCTCGGTCGCCCTCGCCCTGGCCCTCGCCGACAGCTTCATGAACAACTACCTGAACCTGATCTACGTACTCCAGTACGTCCTGATCCCGTGGACGGCGATCAACCTGGTCGACTTCTACCTGATCCGGCACGGTGAGTACGACGTGCCGTCGTTCTTCGCCCGCGACGGCGGCGGCTACGGACGCTGGAACGTCACGGCGCTCGCCGTCTACGCGATCGGCATCCTCGTCGAGATCCCGTTCATGGCGCAGTCCCTCTACACGGGCCCGCTGGCCCACGCCCTCGGGGACACCGACCTCGGCTGGATCGCGGGCCTGGTCGTCACGGTCCCCCTCTACTGGCTGCTCGCGGCCCGTGGCGCACGCCGCCGTTCCCCCGCACCCGACCCCGCACCGACCAGCACAGGAGTGCCCGCAGCATGACGTACACGCACCAGGACTGGGCGAGCCTCGCCGGTCAACTCACCTTCCGTACCCGTGCGTTCATCGACGGCGACTGGCGCGACGCGGCATCCGGCGCGACCTTCGCGACCGTCGACCCGGCCACCGGCCGCACCGTCGCCGAGGTCGCCTCCTGCGACACCCCGGACGTCGACGCCGCCGTACGGGCCGCCCGCCGCAGCTTCGAGGCCGGTGACTGGTCGCGCGCGGACGCCGGGACCCGCAAGCGCGTGCTGCTGAAGCTCACCGGACTCATCGAGGAACACGGCCGCGAGCTGGCGCTCCTCGACACCCTCGACATGGGCAAGCCGATCGCCGAGACCTACGGCACCGACGTGCCCGGCGCGGCCGGTGTCTTCGCCTGGTACGCGGAGGCCGCCGACAAGCTGTACGACGAGGTGGCCCCGGCGCCGCCCGGCAACCTGGCCCTCGTACGGCGCGTGCCTCTCGGCGTGGTCGGTGCGGTCGTGCCGTGGAATTTCCCGTTGGACATGGCGAGTTGGAAGCTCGCGCCCGCCCTCGCCGCAGGCAACAGCGTCGTCCTCAAGCCCGCCGAGCAGTCCCCGCTGTCCGCGCTGCTGCTCGCCGAACTCGCGGTGGAGGCCGGGCTCCCGGCCGGTGTCCTCAACGTCGTCCCCGGCCTCGGCGAGCGCGCGGGCGAGGCCCTCGGCCGCCACGGGGACGTGGACACGATCGCCTTCACCGGCTCCACGGCCACGGCCCGCCGCTTCCTCACCTACGCCGCCGAGTCCAACCTCAAGCAGGTGTGGCCGGAGGCGGGCGGCAAGAGCCCGAACG
Source organism: Streptomyces fractus (assembly GCF_049844455.1). Classification (NCBI taxonomy): domain Bacteria; kingdom Bacillati; phylum Actinomycetota; class Actinomycetes; order Kitasatosporales; family Streptomycetaceae; genus Streptomyces; species Streptomyces fractus. Next base: position 3,683,400 of record NZ_JBMYHI010000002.1, read on the forward strand.
TGGTGTTCGCCGACGCCGACCTGGACGCGGCCGCCGAAGCCGCCGCGGCGGGCTTCGCCTACAACTCCGGTCAGGTCTGCTCGGCAAACACCCGCCTCCTCGTGGAGAGTTCGGTCGCGGAGGAGTTCACGGCGCGCGTCGCCGCCTGTGCCGCCGCGTTCGCGCCCGGCGACCCGCTCGACCCCGCCACCACGCTCGGCCCGCTCGTCGACGAGGCGCAGGCCGTCCGCGTGACCAAGGCGGTCGCCGAGTCCGGCGGCACCGTGGTGTGCGGCGGCGCCCGCCCGGACCGCCCCGGCGCCTACGTCCTCCCGACGGTCGTCACGGGCCTCGCCCCGGACGCGCCACTGGCCCGCGAGGAACTCTTCGGCCCGGTCCTCACGGTGCACGCCTTCGACACGGAGGCGGAAGCGGTCCGGCTCGCGAACGACTCCCCGTACGGGCTCGCGGCCTCGGTCTGGACGCGCGACCTGGCCCGCGCCCACCGCACGGCGGACGCCCTCCAGGCGGGCACGGTCTCGGTGAACACCGTGGACGCACTGTCGCCGATGACCCCCTTCGGCGGCTTCAAGCAGTCCGGCTACGGCAGGGACCTCTCCCTCCACGCCTTCGACAAGTACACGGGCCTGAAGACGACGTGGGTGACGTACGGATGAGCGAGTCTGTACGCACCCGCGTCCTCGCCGAACTCGACGGCAAGCGCGAGGAGTTGGTGGCGCTCACGTCGGAGCTGGTCGCCTTCGACACCACCGTGCGCGGCTCCGCCGACGAGCGGCACCGCGCCGAGCACGACCTCCAGGACCACCTCGCCGGCCGGCTCCGCGCGGCGGGCGCGACGGTCGACGTGGTGACCCCCAAGCCCTCCGACCTGCCCCGCTCCCCGCAGACACCGGAAGGCCTCGGCTTCGACGGCCGCCCGCAGCTGGTCGCCCGCTTCCCCGGCACCGGCGGCGGCCGCACCCTCCTGTTCAACGGCCACATCGACGTCGTCTCGGCGGAGCCTCGTGGGGAGTGGACCAGCGATCCGTTCCGCGCCGAGGTCCGCGAAGGGCGCCTCTACGGGCGTGGCACCTGCGACATGAAGGGAGGCATCGCCGCCATGGTGATCGCCGCGGAGACCCTCGCCGCCCTCGGTGTCCGGCTCCCCGGGGACCTGCTGCTCAACACCGTCACCGACGAGGAGTGGAACGGCGCCGGGACCCTCGCCTCACTCGCGTACGGGGTGAAGGCGGACGCGGCGATCGTCCCCGAGCCCACCGACCTCGACGTCGTCACCGCCCAACGCGGCATCCTGGGCGGCACGTTGACCGTCGACGGGCGCCCCGGGCACGCCGAGTACCCGCCCGGTGACTGGAGGACGGGCGGCGCGGTCAACGCCATCGAGAAGACTCTCCCGGCCCTGACCGCACTCCAGTCCCTGCGCGAACGCTGGGCCGGCGACCCGGCCCACGTCCATCCGCTCCTGCCGCCCCCGTCGATCGTGCCGACCACCATCAAGGGCGGCGAATGGTGGGTGACCTACCCCGCCTCGTGCGAGGTCGGCCTCGACGTCACCTACCTCCCGGCGCAGGCCGACGCCGACGGCTGGGCGAGCAAGGTGCGCGCCGAGATCGAGGACGCCGTACGGGAGGCCTGCGCGGCCGACGGCTGGCTCACCGCACACCCGCCCCGTCTCACCTGGGACACCGAACTGCCACCCGCCGAAGTGCCCCGAACCCACGCCGTGGTGACGGCACTTGAGTCCGCGTCGGGCTCCCTCGGCCGTACACCCCGCATCCTCGGCGAGCCGTCCTGGACCGACGCGGCCACCCTGACCCGCCTCGCCGACACCCCCGCCGTCTGCCTCGGCCCGACCGCGACCCGGCCCGACGGCTCCCCGACCCTCCACACCATCGACGAGTACATCGAGATCGACGACCTTCTCGACACGGCGAAGGCCCTGGCACTCGCCGCCCTCACCCTCACGGCACCCGCAGCCTGAACACCGTACGCACGAAGGGACACCCCCATGCAGCACCAGGAACTCCTGGCGGCCGACCGCGCCCACATCATCCACCCCTACCTCCCCGGCACCACCGAGGAGCGGGTGATCATGACGTCGGGCAACGGCTGCCGCCTCACCGACTCCGAGGGCCGCGACTACCTCGACGCCACCGGCGGCCTGTGGCTCGCCCAGGTCGGCCACGGCCGCGAGGACCTGGCGGACGTCGCCCACGAGCAGATGAAGAAGCTGGAGTACTTCACCAGCTTCTGGGAGTTCTCCAACGACCGCGCCATCGAACTCGCCACGCGCCTCGCCGAGTTGGCACCGGACCCGCTGAACCACGTGTACTTCACGTCCGGCGGCTCGGAGGGCAACGAGGCGGCCATCAAGATGGCCCGCTACTACCACCACCGCCGCGGCGACACCGACCGCACCTGGATCCTGGCGCGCGACAAGGCGTACCACGGCATCGGCTACGGCGGCGGCTCGGCCACCGGATTCCCGCTGTACCACGAGGGCTTCGCCCCGATGATGCCGCACGTCTCGCACCTGACGCCGCCGTGGCCGTACCGCACGGAGCTGTACGCGGGCCAGGACCCGACGGACTTCCTCATCCGCGAACTGGAGGAGCGCATCGCGGAGATCGGCGCGGACAACATCGCGGCGATGATCGGCGAGCCCATCATGGGCGTCGGCGGCATGCTCGTCCCGCCGGCCGACTACTGGCCGCGCGTGCGCGAGGTGCTGGACCGGCACGGCATCCTGCTCATCTTCGACGAGGTCGTCACCGCGTACGGCCGCGTGGGCGAGTGGTTCGCCGCCCAGCACTTCGGCGTCACCCCGGACATCATCGTCACCGCCAAGGGCATCACCTCCGGCTACGTACCGCTGGGCGCGCTGATGGTCGCCGACCAAGTCGCGGAGGTGCTGCTCCGGGACCACGGCTTCCCGATGGGCTACACGTACAACGGCCACCCGGTCGCGACCGCCGTCGCCCTCGCCAACCTCGATGTCATCGAGAAGGAGGGCCTGTTGGGGCGGGCGAAGACGATCGGCGCCACGCTGCACGGCGAACTCCAGTCGCAGCTGGGTGACTTGCCCATCGTCGGCGAGATCCGCTCGGTGGGCATGATGCTCGCGGTGGAGCTGGTCGCGGACCGCGCCACGCGCGCCCCGCTCCCCTTGAACCCCGACCGGATGCCGCACGACGTGATCCGCCGCGAGACCGGCGTCATCGTCCGCGACTCCGCGCACAGCCTGGTCCTGTCCCCGCCGCTGATCATGACGGAGGCCGAGACCAAGGAGGTGGCGTCGGCCCTGCGCGGCGTACTGGAGCGCACGGACGCCTCCGGCGAGATCCGGGAGGCGTGACACCACGGGGCCCGGCGGTACGCACCGCCGGGCCCCGCATCCCGCTTGTCCCGCACCTGTTCAGGCCCTCGCAGTCCCCGACCCCCTGACCCCCTAGGAACTGCCCGTGTCGACGAACCTCCCCTCCGCAGAACCACAGACGCCGCACGACACCGGACCGGACCCGGACTCGAACCTGAAGCGCAGCCTGAAGCGCTTCGACATCACGGCCATGGCCGTGGCCGCGGTGATCTCCTTCGACACCATCGGCCAGATCGCCACCGGCGGCGGCGAGGCGGCCACCTGGACGGCGGCCATCGCCCTGTTCTTCCTGCTCCCCTACGCCCTGCTGTTCGCGGAGACGGGCGCCGCGTTCCCGCAGGAGGGCGGCCCGTACGTCTGGGTGAAACTGGCCCTGGGCCGCCCGGCAGCGGCCCTCACCACGCTCTTCTACTGGGTCACCAACCCGATCTGGCTGGGCGGTTCGCTGGTCTTCCTGGCCGCCGAGACCTGGGACGGCTTCGTCTTCCACCTGGGTTCGGGCACGTATCTCGACTACACGTTCAAGCTGCTCTTCGTGTGGATCGCGATCCTCACGGCGATCGTCTCGCTCAGCCGCGGCAAATGGATCACGACGGCGGGCGCGGTGGTGAAGGTCCTCTCGCTGGCCCTCTTCACACTGACCGCGATCCTCTACGGAGCGGAACACGGCTTCCAGGGCCTGAGCTCGGCCCACTTCGCCCCCACGACAGCCGGCTTCCTCGCCCTCGTCCCCATCCTGCTCTTCGCCTACGTGGGGTTCGAGGCGCCGAACGCGGCGGGCGAGGAGATGCACGACCCGCAGCACGACGTCCCCGCGGCGCTGGGCCGCTCGGCGACGATCGCGGCGGCCTGCTACCTGCTCCCGGTCCTGGCCCTCCTGGCCGTGGTCCCCGCCTCCAAGGTCACCGGCATCGGCGGCTTCATGGAGGGCGTCCGCCTGGTCTTCGACGTCTACGGCCCGGCGGCGGGCCCCCTCCTGACCACCACGGCGGTCATGTTCGTCTTCGCCCTCCTCACGCAGGGCAGCGCGTGGATGATCGTCAGCGACCGCATGCAGGCGATGGCCGCGGCGGACGGCGGCTTCTTCAGCCGCGCGCTCGGCGCCTTCCACCCGAAGCTCGGCACCCCGGTCCGCACGAACCTGCTCTCCGGCGCGGTGGCCACGGTGTTCATGCTCGCCGCGATGCAACTGGTGAAGGGCGACACGGGCGCGATCTTCGGCGTGGTCCTGACGGTGGCGGTGACGACACTGCTCCTCTCCTACCTCCTGGTCGTCCCCGCCCTGGTGGTCCTGCGCCTGCGCCGCCCGGAGGTCCCCCGCCCCTACCAAGTCCCCTTCGGCAACCGGGGCTTCATGGCCTGCGCGGCCCTCGTCTACGCGTGGATCCTCGTCGGCTCCTGGGCCGCCCTCTTCCCCGGCGTCCTGGAATCCGCCTTCGGCATCGACTACGACTTCGCCGACACGTGGGGCGTCTCCCGCACCACGTTCGAGACGTTCACCCTGGGCACGATCGTGGTGCTGCTCCTGGTGGGCGCGGCGGGCCTCGCGGCGGCGCGGCCGCGGCGGCGGGCCTCCAGGGTGTAGGTGCCGGCCGGGGCGGGCAGCACGCAATCCGCGCCGAGTGCGGACACCCCGGAGACCAGGGCGAGTTCGGGTCCCGCCACAGTTCGAGTACGGCCGCTACGTCCGCGTCCTCCAGGGCGCTGCGGAAGACGGCGAGGTCCGGGCCCCTGCCGGTGGTTGATGGTCCAGGTCGACGCCGGGGCCCAGGGGGCGCGTTCGGGGCGGAGCCGCCGTTCGCATGACCCTAACGACGATGTTGGTAACAAGGAGATTACTTCCCCCTCGCCGGTTGCCACTGACTCGCCGGTTGCCACTGAACCCGCGAAGGGCCCGACCCCGAAGGATCGGACCCCGTCTGATCTGCATATTCGCCAGATCAGCGACGCGATGACACGTTACCCACTACACGTTGAAGCGGAACTCCACCACGTCGCCGTCCTGCATCACGTAGTCCTTGCCCTCCATGCGCGCCTTGCCGGCCGCGCGGGCGTCGGCGACCGAGCCCGTCTCGACCAGGTCGGCGAAGGAGATGATCTCGGCCTTGATGAAGCCCTTCTGGAAGTCGGTGTGGATGACACCGGCCGCCTCGGGGGCCGTCGCGCCCTTCTTGATCGTCCAGGCGCGGGACTCCTTGGGGCCTGCCGTCAGGTAGGTCTGGAGGCCGAGGGTGTCGAAGCCGACGCGGGCGAGGGTCGCGAGACCCGGCTCGTCCTGGCCGACGGACTGGAGGAGTTCGAGGGCCTCCTCCTCGTCGAGCTCGGCGAGGTCCGCCTCCAGCTTGGCGTTGAGGAAGATCGCCTCGGCGGGGGCGACGAGGGCGCGCTGCTCCTCCTTGAAGGCCTCGTCCGTGAGCTCGTCCTCGTCGACGTTGAAGACGTAGAGGAAGGGCTTCGTCGTGAGGAGGTGCAGGTCGTGGAGGAGCTCCTCGGCGTCGGAGCCCTGGAGGATGCCCGCGGAGGAGAGCGTCTCGCCCTTCTCCAGGATCTCCTTGGCCGCCTCGACCGCCTTGACCTTCGGGCCGATGTCCTTCTTGATGCGCGACTCCTTCTGGAGGCGCGGGAGGACCTTCTCGATGGTCTGGAGGTCGGCGAGGATCAGCTCGGTGTTGATCGTCTCGATGTCGCTCTTGGGCGCGACCTTGCCGTCGACGTGCACGACGTTCTCGTCCTGGAACGCGCGGATGACCTGGCAGATCGCGTCGGACTCGCGGATGTTCGCCAGGAACTTGTTGCCCAGGCCCTCACCCTCGGAGGCGCCGCGCACGATGCCCGCGATGTCGACGAAGTCGACCGTGGCCGGCAGGACCTTCTGGGAGTTGAAGATCTCGGCCAGTTTGGTGAGACGCGTGTCCGGGACGCCGACCACGCCCACGTTGGGCTCGATCGTGGCGAACGGGTAGTTGGCCGCGAGCACGTCGTTCTTGGTCAGGGCGTTGAACAGGGTCGACTTGCCGACATTCGGCAGACCGACGATTCCGATCGTGAGCGACACGTTGCGACTTCCCGTACGTGGTGGGGTGGGTGTGGGGCTGGGCGATCCACCAGTCTACGGCCTCGCCCGACCCGGCCGTCTTCGGCCAAGCGCGGTCAAGCTCCGCCAAAGTGCGTGTCCCTTGGCCTATTGGGCACATAAGCGCATCTATGTTGGGCTTGTGGAGCAACCCAGGACGCGTCCCCCGCAGGCCAGGCCCCGCCGCACGCCCCCGCTTCCGCCGCAGGCGCAGGGCGGCAAGGACAGGCAGGACGGCGCCGCGCCGTCCGGTGAGTCCGCCACCGTGTACCGCGCCGTCCGCGGGAGCCGGCCGGCTGCCGGGCGCCGCCCCCTCCGCTTCCCGAAACCGCGGCTCACGGGGCGGGGCAGCGGGCTGTTCTGCGTCGCCGCGATGCTGGTCTCCGGGTTCCTCGACCGGCTCCTGTTCGCGGGCTCCCCGGCCGTCTACGGCGTGCTGTTCCTGCTCGTCAGCGGGCTCACGGCGCTGTGGGTGCGCGGCGCGGACCTGGTGACGGCGCCGGTCGTGGTCCCGATCGCGTTCGCCGTCGGCATCGTGCCGATCTCCGAGGGCACGGGCGGCTTCGGGCCGCAGGTCATGGGGCTCGCGACGACGCTCGCCATGAACGCGATCTGGCTGTACGGCGGGACGCTCATCACCGGCGTGCTCGTGACCGTGCGAAAGGTGCGGCTCATGGCCCGGCGGGCCGCGGTGCGCCGGGCCGCCGCCCGCCAGTCCCCCGCGGGCCGGGCCTCGGCGCAGTCCTCGTCACAGTCCTCGTCCCAGGCGCCGGGACCGCGGCGCCGTACCGCGTAGCCGACCCGCACGAAACGAGCACTACGCGCGCGATGCCGACATCGCCGCTCCCACGATCCCCGCGTTGTTCTGCAACTCGGCCGGGACGATCTCGGCCTTGATGCCCTCGATCAGCGGCAGGAACTTGTGTGCCTTGCGGCTGACGCCGCCGCCGATGATGAACAGCTCGGGCGAGCAGAGCATCTCCACGTGCGCCAGGTACTTCTGCACGCGGTGCGCCCAGTGCTCCCAGCTGAGGTCGTGGTCCTCGCGGGCCTTCGTGGAGGCGTGCTTCTCCGCGTCGTGCCCGTTCAGCTCCAGGTGGCCGAGTTCCGTGTTCGGCACGAGGACGCCCTCGCTGAACAGGGCGCTGCCGATGCCCGTACCGAAGGTGAGCAGCAGCACGGTGCCCTTGCGGCCGCGGCCCGCGCCGAAGTTCATCTCGGCGACGCCCGCGGCGTCCGCGTCGTTGAGCACCGTGACCGGGAGCCCGCCGAGCTTCTTGCTCAGCAGGGCCCGCGCGTCCACGTCGATCCAGCTCTTGTCGACATTGGCCGCCGTGCGCACCGTGGCGCCGCCGGTGACGACGCCCGGGAACGTGATGCCGACCCGGTCGGGCCGCACATCGGCGAAGTGGTCGATGACTTCCTTGACCCCGTCGGCCACGCCCTCGGGCGTGGCCGGGTGCGGGGTCAGCACCTTGTGGCGCTCCTGGGCGAGATCGCCGCGCTCCAGGTCGACCGGGGCGCCCTTGATCCCGGATCCGCCGATGTCCACACCGAAGATCTGCATGACTCCACGTTACGACGGGAGACCGACAGTCACTCCTTGGAAGCGGAACCCTCCGCGCCACCGACGAGGGACTGGGCCTCCGCGCGCAGGTCGCGACGGAGCTCCTTGGGCAGCGAGAACGTGATCGACTCCTCGGCCGCCTTCACGATCTCCACGTCCGCGAAGTCGCGCTGCGACAGGTACTCCAGGACCTCCTCGACGAGGACGTCCGGGACGGAGGCACCGGAGGTGACGCCGACGGTCGTGACGCCGTCCAGCCAGGACTCGTCGATCTCGGAGGCGTAGTCCACGAGGTACGCCTCCTTGGCACCCGCCTGCTTGGCGACCTCGACGAGGCGCACGGAGTTCGACGAGTTGCGCGAGCCGACGACGATGACGAGGTCGGACTCGGCGCCCATCTGCTTCACGGCGAGCTGGCGGTTCTGGGTCGCGTAGCAGATGTCGTCGCTGGGCGGCGAGATGAGCTGCGGGAACTTGCCCTTGAGGGCGTCGACGGTCTCCATGGTCTCGTCGACGGAGAGGGTGGTCTGGGAGAGCCAGACGACCTTCTCGGGGTCGCGGACCTCGACCTTGTCGACGTCCTCGGGCCCGTCGACGAGGGTGATGTGGTCGGGGGCCTCGCCGGACGTGCCGATGACCTCTTCGTGGCCCTCGTGTCCGATCAGGAGGATGTCGAAGTCGTCGTTGGCGTAGCGGATCGCCTCCTTGTGGACCTTGGTCACCAGGGGGCAGGTGGCGTCGATGGTGGCGAGCTTGCCGCGCTCGGCCTCTTCGTGGACGGTCGGTGCGACACCGTGCGCCGAGAACATCACGATGGAGCCCTCGGGAACCTCCGCCGTCTGCTCGACGAAGATGGCTCCCTTCCGCTCCAGGGTCTGCACGACGTACTTGTTGTGCACGATCTCGTGGCGGACATAGACGGGCGCCCCGTACTGCTCGAGGGCCTTCTCGACGGCGATCACGGCACGGTCCACACCGGCGCAGTAGCCCCGGGGGGCGGCGAGCAGGACGCGGCGGGAGCCAGGCGTAGCAGTCATGCCCCCATCGTAAGGGCGACCCCGGGGAGCCAAAGATCGTCCCGGTGGGGAGACTGGGGTCAAAGCAAGTAACGGAGGCACGATGTCCGGCGACACCCCCCACGTCACGCAGGAAGAGACGGCGCTGCGGCGCAGTCTCGGTTTCCGGGACCTCGTCGTCTACGGGCTCCTCTTCATCGCCCCCATGGCGCCCGTCGGCGTCTTCGGCACCCTGGACGCGAAATCTCATGGCGCGGTCGCCCTCGTCTACATCGTCGCGACGATCGCGATGGCGTTCACCGCGTTCAGCTACGCACAGATGGTGCAGGTGGCCCCACAGGCGGGCTCCGTGTTCGCCTACGCGCGCGCGGGTCTCGGAAAGGGGCCCGGGTTCATCGCGGGCTGGATGGCGATGCTCGACTACGTGCTGATCCCGGCGGTCGCGTATCTCTTCGCCGGCATCGCGATGAACTCGCTCGTCCCCTCGGTCTCCCAGTGGGTGTGGACGGCGCTCGCGGTGGTGATCACGACGCTGCTCAACCTGTGGGGTGTGCGGGCCGCGGCGCGGGTCGGGTTCGCCGTCCTGGCGCTGGAGGTCGTGGTCCTGCTGGTCTTCGTCGTCTCGGCGATCGTGGTCCTGGCCACGGACGGGCCGCAGCGCGACTGGCTGTCCCCGCTGACCGGCGACGGCACGCAGGGCGCGTTCGCGCTGTCGGCGGTGATCGGCGCGGTGTCCGTGGCGGTCCTCTCGTACCTGGGCTTCGACGCCATCGCGTCGTTCGCGGAGGAGGTCACCGGGGGCTCGGCGAAGGTCGCGCGGGCGGTGCTGTTCTGCCTCGTCTTCACCGGCGTGCTGTTCGTCGTGCAGACCTATCTGGTCGCACTGCTCGAACCCACCACGTCGGCGCAGCTCGCCACCGACCCCGGAAAGCAGGGCAGCGCCTTCTACGACGCCGTGGACGCGTCCGTGGGGTCGTGGCTGCACGACCTGGTGGCGGTGAGCAAGGCGATCGGCGCGGCGTTCGCGGCGCTCGCCGGGCAGGCGGCGGCCGGGCGGCTGCTCTTCGCGATGGCCCGCGACCGGCGCCTGCCGAAGGCCCTGTCGCGGACGTACTCCGGGGTGCCGCGGGTGGCGCTGCTGCTCGCCGCGGTGATCACGCTCGTCGCGGCCGTGTGGGCGGCCAGCCGGGACGACGGAATGGACCACCTGGTCTCGGTCGTCGACATCGGCGCCCTGACGGCCTTCACGTTGCTGCACGCGAGCGTGGTGGGGTATTTCGCGGTACGCCGCCGTGGTGGCGAGGTGAGCTGGTGGCGCCACGTCCTGATTCCGGTCGTCGGCGCGGCGATCACCGTCGCGGTGATCGTGGAGGCGTCCTCGACGGCGCAGGTGGTCGGCGCGATCTGGCTGGCCATCGGGCTCGTGGTGCTCGCGGTGCAGCGGGTGCGGCCTGAGCCGGCCGTGCCACCGGCGAGCGGCGGCACGGCCGACTGAGGCCCCGGCCTCGTACGCGGGTCAGTGGCGGCCGCGTCCGCGCCTGCGGCCGAGCAGGACGGCACCGGTGCCGGCTGCCACCAAGGCGAGCGCGATCCCGCCCAGGGCGGCGGCCTGACGCCGGTCGGAGCCGGTGTGGGCGAGCGGGGAGCCGCCTGCGGGCGCGGGAGTCGAGGAGGACGTCGTGGGCGTCGTCGGCGGGGTGCCGGACGGCGACGGCACGGGGCTCTCCGCCGAGGGCGGGGAGGACGGAGTCGGGCTCGGGCTGTCCGAGGGTGACGGCGAGTCGCTGTCCGAAGGCGACGGCGACGGCAGCGGCACCTCGTGCTCCGAGGGCGATCCGCTCGGGCTGTCGGACGGTGACGGCGTCTCGTCCGTCGACCGGCCCTCGCACGACAGCTGCGCGTCGAACGGGAAGTAGTGGATCTCCCCCGCGTTGACGGTCTGTTTGGTGACCGGGTCGAGCGGCCCCGCCACCAGCTCCTTCGCGATCACGTCGCCCTCCATGTTCGACGGATCGAGGTCGGTGATCTTCGCGTTCGGCGCGAAGACCGTGCCCTCGACCGTGTCGCCGTCGGCCACCGTGATGTCCGTGGCGTCGGGGAAGTTCCACAGCATGTAGGGGGCCTGCGTGCCGGAGACGCCCGCGAGGTTCGGGGTGTGCCAGGTGAACCGCGAGCCGGTGTCCGTGGTGTCCACGACGACGAGGAACGGGGTGTCCGCGCTCGGCTGGTCGTCGAAGGTGATCTCGCCGATGTTGTTGAGCTGCTCGCCGGTGAGATGCAGGACGTTGGTCCTGCCCGGAGTGAGGGAGACGCGGACCCGGCCGTCGGCGGGGATCTGCGAAGGACCGTCCAGGGCGTTGCCGTCGCCGTCGCGCAGCTTCACCGTGTTCGCGCAGCCGGCCATGGCCTCGGCGCGCTCCCGGTAGGCCGTGAACAGCGAGGCGAAGTCCATGGGCCGCTGCCCGACGGAGGAGATGGGCTGCGTGGTGGTCAGTTCCAGCCGGGAGGCCGAGTTGTAGTCGGCGCCCTTGCGGGTGATGTGCGTATGGACGGAGGCCCCGTTGTCGTCCTGGTTCAGGACGCTGCTGTTGCTGAGGTTGCCGATCTTGACGTAGCCGTCGCGCAGGACCTTGAGGACGCCGTCGGGCGCGCTGTCGTCGTGGTTGATCCCGCCGCCCACGAGCAGCGCGGTGGGGTTGCTGTCACCGGGGGCGACGTAGTTGCCGAGGTGGTTCAGGGCGACGTTGTAGCCGGAGCCGAAGGTGAGGTCGCCGCCGATGGCGACGGGGCCCTCGGACTCGGTGCTGCCGAGGACGGCGTCGCCCTCCGTGACGACGCCGAATCCGTTGTTGCCCGCCACGGGGTTGCCGAGCGAGACCGTGTCGCGGGTGGGTGCGGCGGCGCCGGACGGCGTACCCGCGAGCGCACCGACCGCCACCGCGCACGCCAGGCACCCCGCGAACGGGATCACTTTTGCGGCATTTGTCATTTTTCGCATGACCGGACGCTAGGAGCACGCCCCGGGACGGCCGCAGAGCCACGCCCGGCTGCCCGCCGTACGGAGGATGGGGACGTCCACCTGCGATGTCGGTGCCTGCGACTACGCTCACGGCATGGCTGTCAACACGTCCGCGGACGCCCCGCTGCCCGTCGGGCAGGTGTCGCGGCTCATCGGGGGATGGATCGACCGGCTCGGCGCCGTGTGGGTCGAGGGACAGATCACGCAGCTGTCCCGCAGACCGGGCGCGGGCGTCGTGTTCCTGACGCTGCGCGACCCGTCGCACGAGATCTCGGTGTCGGTGACCTGCTACCGGCAGGTGTTCGACGCGGTGGCGGACGTGGTGCGCGAGGGCTCCCGCGTCGTCGTGCACGCGAAGCCGGAGTGGTACGCGCCGCGCGGCCAGCTCTCGCTGCGGGCCGCGGAGATCCGCCCGGTCGGCGTCGGTGAACTGCTGGCGCGCCTGGAGCAGTTGAAGAAGGCGCTGGGCGCGGAGGGCCTCTTCGCGGACGACCGCAAGAAACCGCTGCCGTTCCTGCCGCAGCTCATCGGCCTGGTCTGCGGCCGCGCATCGGCCGCGGAGCGGGACGTGCTGGAGAACGCGCGGCACCGCTGGCCCGCCGTCCGCTTCGAGGTGCGCAACGTACCGGTGCAGGGCGTGCACGCGGTGCCGCAAGTGGTGCAGGCCGTCAAGGAACTGGACGCGATCGGCGACGTCGACGTGATCATCGTGGCGCGCGGCGGCGGCAGCGTGGAGGACCTGCTCCCGTTCTCCGACGAGCAGCTGGTGCGCGCGGTGTCCTCGTGCCGGACGCCCGTCGTCTCCGCGATCGGCCACGAACCGGACAACCCCCTGCTCGACTACGTGGCCGACCTGCGGGCCTCGACGCCGACGGACGCGGCGAAGAAGGTCGTGCCGGACGTAGGCGAGGAGTACGAGCGGGTGCGCTTCCTGCGGGACCGGGCCCGGCGCAGCGTCGAGGGGCTCATCGAGCGGGAGGAGCGGGGCCTGGCCGCGGCGCTCGCCCGGCCCTCGATAGAGGACCCGCACCGCATGGTCGACGAGCGCGAGGAACAGATCGCGGCGCTGACCGAGCGCTCCCGCCGCACCCTCGGCCACCTCCTCGACCGCGCCGAGTCGGAGCTGACGCACACGCACGCGCGCGTGGTGGCGCTCTCCCCCGCGGCCACCCTGAAGCGGGGCTACGCGGTGCTCCAGAAGGCGGACGGGCACGTGGTGCGCGCGCCGGACGAGGTGGCGGGGGACGAGGAGCTGCGGGCCCGCGTCGCCGAGGGCGAATTCACCGTACGAGTAACAACAGACGCCGCCGCGGCGGCGGACGAAGCGTGAGGACGGACGACAGCATGACGACCAAGGCGGCCGACGAGGCGCTCGGCTATGAGCAGGCGCGGGACGAACTGATCGATGTCGTACGGCGGTTGGAGGCCGGCGGCACGTCTCTTGAGGAGTCCCTCGCGCTGTGGGAGCGCGGCGAGGAGCTGGCGAAGGTGTGCCGCCGCTGGCTGGACGGCGCGCGTGCCCGCCTGGACGCGGCGCTCACGGAAGAGGGCGAGGAGGGAGCCGGGGAGACCGAGGACGCCGACGAGGAGTGACGCCGCCTCTGGCCGCCCCGCGGCCCGCCGGTGACCTTCTTGTGAACAGCGTCACGAAGAGTTTGGTTGAAGGTTGAACCTCATCGGCGTACGGTCTTTCATGTGGGCCGATCCGGACAGAACGGATCGCCGCAGCCGTGACCGTCGCACCGAGAAGGTTGATCCATGTCTCTCGTTCTTGACCCCGCCGCGCAGGACCTCCTGTTCCGCGAAGCCCGTACCGCGAACACGTTCTCGGACGAGCCGGTGACCGACGAGCAGGTCGCCGCGATCTACGACCTGGTCAAGTACGGCCCGACCGCCTTCAACCAGTCGCCGCTGCGCATCACCCTGGTCCGCTCCCCCGAGGCCCGCGAGCGCCTCGTCAAGCACATGGCCGAGGGCAACCAGCCGAAGACCGCCGCCGCCCCGCTGGTCGCGATCCTCTCCGCGGACCACGAGTTCCACGAGGAGCTGCCGCAGCTCTTCCCGCACGCCCCGGCGATCAAGGACATGTTCTTCTCCGAGCGCCCGGTCCGCGAGCAGGCCGGCACGCTGAACGCGACGCTGCAGGCCGCCTACTTCATCATCGGCATCCGCGCCGCGGGCCTGTCCGCCGGCCCGATGACCGGCATCGACTTCGCCGGCATCCAGAAGGAGTTCCTGGACGACGACCACGCCCCGCTGATGGTCATCAACATCGGCAAGCCGGGCGAGGACGCCTGGTTCCCGCGCTCCCCGCGCCTGGAGCAGGACCAGGTCATCACCACCATCTGAGTCCACCCCACACCGACCGGACCCCCCGCCTGTCCGGCTGGGGGTCCGGGGGTTATCCCCCGGGAGAATGCAGTCCGCGCTCCCCGCGCCTGGAGCAGGACCAGGTCATCACGACCGTCTGAGTCCCGCGCGTACGTACGCCTACGAGGAAGGGCCCCGGCTTCGGCCGGGGCCCTTCCTCGTGCGTGGTGAACGGAGCGTCCTAGTGGTGACCGGAGCGGTCACACCTTCTCGCGCTTCATGTCCAGCGCCCCGGCCATCTTCGCCAGCTGGTCGAAGCCGGCCGTGCCGGTGACCATCGTGGTGGAGCCCTTCTGCTTCAGCACCAGGGCGTCGTACTTCTCGCCCTTGTAGCGCTCCCAGGTCTCGCCGCCGATCCGCTGCGTCCGGCCGGTCGCGGAGGCGCCCTGGCTCGCCTCGTTGATGAACCCCTTCGACGGCCCGGACGCCTGCTCGACGGCGACGTACTGCCCGTCCGGGTCGAGGAACCCGAGGTGCCACGCGTCGTTCGCGGTGCCCTGGTAGCGCACGGACGTCGGCTTCCAGTCGTGCGAGAGGCCCGTGGGCGCGGCCACCGGGTACGGCGCCGCACGGCGGGCCGTCGACAGCTCGACCTTGTAGTCGACGCGCTTGACCTGCGGCTCCCCGGAATCGTCGTGCGGGACGAAGAGGTAGATCACGCCGGCCGCGACGACACAGACGCCGAGCGAGAGGACCAGGCTGCCGACCGTTTTCTTACCGTTTCTTGCTGCCACGCGCCCCATCGTCGCAGGTCGCCGGATGATCTCTGCCGGGAGGTCCGGATTCGCGCGGTCCGCCGTCGACCGGCCCGCTCATCCGTGGGGCGGTCTGCTCAGATTGTCGGACTGACGATAGAGTCCTCCCTATACCAACCCCTCGTCCGGCCGTCGTCGTATCCCGGTGAAGCCGAACAATCCGGTGAATCCCGGAACAGAAAGGTGCGTCTCGATGACCGAGCATCACCAGCTTCCGTCCGAACTCGAGGTCCCCTCCGAGGCCCCCGACCGCAACCTCGCCCTGGAACTCGTCCGGGTCACCGAAGCCGCGGCCATGGCCGCGGGGCGCTGGGTGGGCCGCGGCGACAAGAACGGCGCGGACGGCGCGGCCGTGCGCGCCATGCGCGCCCTCGTCTCCACCGTCTCGATGAACGGCGTGGTCGTCATCGGCGAGGGCGAGAAGGACGAGGCCCCGATGCTCTTCAACGGGGAGCGCATCGGCGACGGGACGGGCGCCGAGTGCGACATCGCCGTCGACCCGATCGACGGCACCTCGCTCTGCGCGAAGGGCATGCCGAACGCGATCGCCGTGCTCGCCGCCGCCGACCGCGGCACGATGTTCGACCCGTCCGCCGTGTTCTACATGGACAAGCTGGTCACCGGGCCCGAGGCCGCCGACTACGTGGACATCAACGCCCCGGTGTCGGTGAACATCCGCCGCGTCGCCAAGGCGAAGAAGCGCGCGCCCGAGGACATCACCGTGGTCATCCTCGACCGGCCGCGGCACGAGGGGATCATCAAGGAGGTCCGGGAGACCGGCGCCCGCATCAAGCTGATCTCGGACGGCGACGTCGCCGGTTCGATCCTCGCCGTGCGCGAGGGCAGCGGCGTCGACCTGCTGCTCGGCATCGGCGGTACGCCCGAGGGCATCATCTCGGCCTGCGCGATCAAGTGCCTAGGCGGCGTGATCCAGGGCAAGTTGTGGCCCAAGGACGACGAGGAGCGGCAGCGGGCGATCGACGCGGGGCACGACCTGGACCGAGTGCTGTCCACGGACGACCTGGTGTCGGGCGAGAACATCTTCTTCGTCGCGACCGGGATCACCGACGGTGAGCTGCTGCGCGGGGTGCGGTACGACTCCGAGCGGGCGCACACGTCGTCCCTCGTGATGCGGTCGAAGTCCGGGACGATCCGGCAGATCGACTCGACGCACAGGTTGAGCAAGCTGCGGGCCTACAGCGCGATCGACTTCGACCGGGCCAAGTAGGTCGCGCGGGTCCGGGGTTGACGTCTCGGGGCTCCGCCCCGGACCCCGCGCCTCAATCGCCGGCGGGGCTTGAATTAACCGGCCAGGGCCGTTCGTGGCGCCTTCTTCAGTTCCACCTCGCGGCGGCGCCGCCTCGCCAGCACCACGCGGCGTTCCGCCGCCGTGAGGCCGCCCCACACGCCGTACGGCTCCGGCTGGAGCAGCGCGTGCTCCCGGCACTCGACCATGACGGGGCAGCGGGCACAGACCCGCTTGGCCGCCTCCTCGCGCGCCAGACGCGCGGCGGTCGGTTCCTTGGAGGGGGCGAAGAAGAGTCCCGCCTCATCGCGCCTGCACACGGCCTCCGTGTGCCATGGAGCGTCCTGATCCCTGCCCCTGACTGGCTCGCGCTGCTGCGGTACGGCGGCGACCTGCAGGGACTGATGCGGCGGGTGCAGCACGGTCTACTCCTGACGACGGCTGACGACGGCTATCGCGAGCGGGCGACGATGCAGCAAGCTCTACCCGCTGTGTCGGCTCCTATGCACTGAGTTCCGAAGCACGGAAGTTCCCGAGCACATACAGGAGTTCACCGCTCAAAAGCCACCGGGGCCGGGCCGTCAGCCGAGGTGCTTGCGCAGGTGCTTCTCCAGGTTCTGGATGAGCTTGCCGCGCTTCGGCTTCGCCTCGATGTTCCCGAGGACCGCCACCCCGTCCACGTACACGACGGGCGCCTCGGGCTCGCGCGCGTCCAGCGTGTCCACCTCGAAGTTGCCGAGGACGCCCGCGCCGCTGCCGCGCAGCGAGATGTCCTCGGGGACGCGGATCTCGACGTTGCCGAACACGGAGACCGCCTTGATGTACACCTGCGGGTACTCGAAGATCGCCTCGCTGAGGTCGATCTCCACATTGCCGAAGATCGCGTACGCGTGCGTGCGGCGGCCCACCCGCCAACGGCCCTTGCGCGTCGTGGAGCTGAGGACCGCCACCAGGTTCTCGTCGGGCACCGCAGGGACGGAGCCGGGCACCGGACGGCTCGGGGCGGGACCCGGCTCGGGCGCGGGGCGGCGCGGCGCGTGGGCGCCCGGCAAGTCGCGCACCAGCGGCTCCAGTTCACCGACCGTCTTGGCGCGGTAGACCCCGTCGATCCGCTCGGCGTGCTCCTCCGCGTCGAGCCGGCCTTCCGCGAGTGCCTCGCGCAGGATGTCCGCGATCCGGTCGCGGTCGGCGTCGGACGCGCGCAGGTCGGTCGGCTCCGCCACGGGAGCGCTGGGCGCGGGCTGCGAAGGGCGCTTTTGAAGGTCCACGACAGCAGACTACCGAAACGCGATAGATCGCGACACCCCCTCCATGCGACACCGCTCCGCGCACCCCGCCGCACAACTGAGCCTTACCTCACAGCCTCGACCGCTCGACCAGGTTCTACGCTGGTTGGCGCTGCCAACGGATGCCAGCTGATGTCTGTCGAGTGAGGAATGGGCGAGATGCCTGAGTTCGCGTACACCGATCTGCTTCCCCAAGGTGAGGACCCCACCACGTACCGGTTGGTGACCTCGGAGGGTGTCTCCACCGCTGAGGGGCCGGACGGCCGTACGTTCCTGAAGGTCGAGCCGGAGGCGCTGCGCAAGCTCGCCGAAGAGGCCATCCACGACATCCAGCACTACCTGCGCCCGACCCACCTCGCGCAGCTGCGCCGCATCGTCGACGACCCCGAGGCGTCCGGCAACGACAAGTTCGTCGCGCTCGACCTGCTGAAGAACGCCAACATCGCGGCCGCCGGCGTGCTCCCCATGTGCCAGGACACCGGCACCGCCATCGTCATGGGCAAGCGCGGGCAGAACGTCCTCACCGAAGGTGAGGACGAGAAGGCGCTGAGCAAGGGCATCTACGACGCCTACCAGAACCTGAACCTGCGCTACTCGCAGATGGCCCCGCTGAACATGTGGGAGGAGAAGAACACCGGCTCCAACCTCCCCGCGCAGATCGAGCTCTACGCGACGGACGGCGACGCCTACAAGTTCCTCTTCATGGCGAAGGGCGGCGGCTCGGCCAACAAGTCGTTCCTGTACCAGGAGACGAAGGCCGTCCTGAACGAGTCCTCCATGATGAAGTTCCTGGAGGAGAAGATCCGGTCCCTGGGGACGGCCGCCTGCCCGCCGTACCACCTCGCGATCGTCGTCGGCGGCACCTCCGCCGAGTACGCCCTGAAGACCGCCAAGTACGCCTCCGCGCACTACCTGGACGAGATCCCGGCCGAGGGCTCGGAGCTCGGGCACGGCTTCCGCGACAAGGAGCTCGAGGACAAGGTCTTCGAGCTGACGCAGAAGATCGGCATCGGCGCGCAGTTCGGCGGCAAGTACTTCTGCCACGACGTGCGCGTGGTCCGCCTGCCGCGGCACGGCGCCTCCTGCCCCGTCGCCATCGCCGTGTCCTGCTCCGCCGACCGCCAGGCCGTCGCGAAGGTCACCGCCGAGGGCGTCTTCCTTGAGCAGCTGGAGACGGACCCGGCGCGCTTCCTCCCGGAGACCACGGACGAGCACCTCGACGAGTCCGACGTGGTGAAGGTCGACCTCAACCAGCCGATGGACGCGATCCTCGCCGAGCTCGCCAAGCACCCGGTGAAGACCCGCCTCTCCCTGACCGGACCGCTCGTCGTCGCGCGCGACATCGCGCACGCCAAGATCAAGGAGCGGCTCGACGCCGGCGAGGAGATGCCGCAGTACCTGAAGGACCACCCCGTGTACTACGCGGGCCCGGCGAAGACCCCCGAGGGCTACGCGTCCGGCTCCTTCGGCCCGACCACGGCCGGCCGCATGGACTCCTACGTGGAGCAGTTCCAGGCCGCCGGCGGCTCCAAGGTCATGCTCGCCAAGGGCAACCGCTCCAAGCAGGTCACCGACGCGTGCGACGCGCACGGCGGCTTCTACCTCGGCTCCATCGGCGGCCCCGCCGCGCGCCTCGCGCAGGACTGCATCAAGAAGGTCGAGGTCGTCGAGTACGAGGAGCTCGGCATGGAGGCCGTCTGGAAGATCGAGGTCGAGGACTTCCCGGCGTTCATCGTCGTCGACGACAAGGGCAACGACTTCTTCCAGAACCCGGCACCCGAGCCGACCTTCACGCACATCCCGGTGCGCGGCCCCGGCCAGGCGTAGGCACCACTCTTTGGTGGGGTTGTTCCGGTGTTCCGGAACAACCCCACCTTCGTATGCGCTGTACGAGGCATGAGCGACAACGCCGGCGAACACCGCATCGAGCACGACTCCATGGGCGAGGTCCGCGTCCCCGCCGCCGCGAAGTGGCGGGCCCAGACCCAGCGCGCCGTGGAGAACTTCCCCATCTCCGGTCAGCGCATCGAGCGCGCCCACATCGAGGCCCTCGCCCGCATCAAGGGCGCGGCGGCGAGGGTGAACGCGGAGCTGGGGGTCGTCGACAAGGACATCGCCGAGGCCATCGCCGCGGCGGCCGCCGAGGTGGCGGAGGGCCGCTGGGACGACGAGTTCCCGATCGACGTGTTCCAGACCGGCTCCGGCACGTCGTCGAACATGAACACCAACGAAGTGCTGGCCACGCTCGCGACCGAGCGCCTGGGCCGCGACGTGCACCCGAACGACCACGTGAACGCCTCGCAGTCGTCCAACGACGTCTTCCCCTCCTCCATCCACATCGCCGCCACCGCCGCCGTCACCCACGACCTGATCCCGGCCCTCGAACACCTGGCCGCGTCCCTCGAGCGCAAGGCCCGGGAATTCGCGGACGTCGTGAAGTCGGGGCGTACGCACCTGATGGACGCGACGCCGGTGACCCTCGGCCAGGAGTTCGGCGGCTACGCGGCGCAGGTCCGCTACGGCGTCGAGCGGCTGACCGCCTCGCTCCCCCGCCTCGCCGAACTCCCCCTGGGCGGCACGGCGGTCGGTACGGGCATCAACACCCCGCCCGGCTTCTCCGCCGCCGTCATCGCCGAGGTCGCGCGCGCGACGGGGCTGCCGCTGACCGAGGCCCGCGACCACTTCGAGGCGCAGGGCGCGCGTGACGGGATCGTGGAGACGAGCGGTCAACTGCGGACGATCGGCGTCGGCCTGACGAAGATCGCCAACGATCTGCGGTGGGCCGCCTCCGGGCCGCGCACCGGGCTCGCGGAGATCAACCTCCCGGATCTGCAACCCGGTTCGTCGATCATGCCGGGCAAGGTGAATCCGGTCATTCCCGAGGCGACCCTGATGGTCGCCGCCCAGGTGACCGGCAACGACGCGACGGTCGCCGCGGCCGGCGCCGCCGGCAACTTCGAGCTGAACGTGATGCTCCCGGTCATCGCCAAGAACGTGCTGGAGTCGATCCGGCTGCTCGCCAACGTGTCCCGGCTGCTCGCCGACCGCACCGTCGACGGCATCACCGCCAACCGCGAACGGGCCCGCGAGTACGCCGAGTCGTCCCCCTCGGTCGTCACGCCGCTCAACAAGTACATCGGCTACGAGGAGGCCGCCAAGGTCGCCAAGAAGTCCCTCGCCGAGCGGAAGACCGTCCGGGAGGTCGTCATCGAGGGCGGCTACGTGGAGCGCGGCGACCTCACCGAGGAGCAGCTCGACGAGGCGCTCGACGTCCTGCGGATGACCCACCCGTGAGCGCGCGTGACCGGATCCGTGTCCCCGCGTGGCCGGATGGCGTATTCGTGATGCGCACCGCAGCGTCGTATGCCGTTGGCACCTAATATCTGTGCATGACAGACGAGTACCGGATGACCGAGAGTGGAGGGCGCTGGGCGCCCGGTGAGCCGATCCTGTGGCGCTACCGCGCCAACGGGGGCGACGGCTTCCACATCTGCCGTCCGGTCACCGTCGTCCAGGACACCGACGAGCTGCTCGCCGTGTGGATGGCACCCGGCACCGAGTGCGTGAAGCCCGTGCTCGCCGACGGCACGCCCGTGCACCGCGAGCCGCTCGCCACCCGCTACACCAAGCCCCGCACCCTGCAGCGCGACCGCTGGTTCGGCACGGGCGTGCTGAAGCTCGCGCGCCCCGGCGACCCCTGGTCGGTGTGGCTGTTCTGGGAGCCGGGCTGGAGGTTCCGCAATTGGTACGTGAACCTGGAGGCGCCGCGCGCCCGTTGGGCCGCGGGCGTCGACTCGGAGGACCACTTCCTCGACCTGTCGGTGTATCCGGACGGCAGCTGGCGCTGGCACGACGAGGACGAGTTCGCGCAGGCGCAGGCCGTGGGCCTGATGAGCCCCGCACAGGCGTCCGAGGTGCGGTCCGCGGGGCGCCGGGCGGTCGAGGAGATCGAGAACTGGCGGCGGCCGTTCTCGGAGGGCTGGCAGCACTGGCGCCCGGACCCGGCGTGGCCGGTTCCCGCCCTTCCCGCCGACTGGGACCGTACGCCCGCGCACGTGTCCTCATGAGACCCTTGATGCGCCCCCATGGGGTAACCGTAGGATCGTCCTCCGCAAGACAGCACCCGTCCGAATGTGCGGGTTCTACGGACAACTCTTGGCACGCACAACTGGTCTGACACGATGTCAACGAGGTCATCGAGGGGCGGCTGGACCGTGAACGTGGGCGAGACGACGCAGTGGGCGGGCCGGGACAAGACGGCAGCCGGGACCGCGAGCGGCGCTGCCCGCAGGTCCCCGGCGTGGTCGCCCGTGCGGATTCCGTTCCCGGAGCGCGGGTTCCGGGTATCCGGTCCCCTACGGGACACGCCGCAGGTCACCGGCAGCGGCGCCACCCCCGACAGGCCCTGGCCCCAGCTGTTCCCCAACTGCCGGCGCACTGGCCAGTGACGCGGCGCGCAGCCCCGGACGGACGGAATCGACACGCGTGACGGAGTACCCCACCTCCCACGAAGGCCGCCACCACGGCACGGCGGCCCGCCCCGCCGATCCCCGCGGGGCCCTTCGGCACACCCCTGAGACCTCCGCCCCGGCTTCCGGCGAGGCCTCCGGCGGCCTGCCGGAACAGCCGCGGCGCGCCGGCGGTTCCGCCGCGGACGCCGAGCACGCGCAGCCCGCCGCGCCGTCGCCCGAGCCGGTGCGCCCCGGGCCGCCGGACGGGGCGGACCGCCGCACCGGGCAGCCGCGCCCCGGCGGACAGCCGACGGCGATGCGGCGCGACGGCGACCGGCTCCGCTTCGTCGGCGCCGCGACCCGGCGGATCGCCCGCGGCCTGGACCTCGACGAGATCGTGATGGGCCTGTGCCGGGCGACCGTGCCCACGTTCTCCGACGCGATCCTCGTGTATCTGCGCGAGCCGCTGCCGGTGGGCGACGAGCGGCCGACCGGGCCCATGGTGCTGCGCCTGCGCCGCACCGACCGGATCCCGGACGCCACCGACACGGCCTCGGACTCGGACACCGACGGCGCGGGACTCGCGATCCCCCTCACCCCGCAGCTCGAACTGACGGCGGGCTGCGCCGACTTGTGCGAGGTGCGCTCCGGTGGCGCGCTCGCCGAGGTGCTGCGCGGCGTGCGCCCCGTGTTCGCCGACGCGCCCGCGGCGCTCGCCGCGCTGCCCGAACTCCTCGGCTCGGACCGGCCGTTGCCCGGCGGGCAGCGCGCGATCCTGGCCCCGCTGCGCGGCCGGCGCCGGGTGATCGGCGCCGCGGTGTTCCTGCGCCGCCCCGACCGGCTCGCGTTCGACGCCGACGACCTGCTGGTGGCGGGGCAGTTGGCGACGCACAGCGCGCTCGGCATCGACAAGGCGGTGCTTTACGGGCGCGAGGCGTACATCGCGGACGAGTTGCAGCGCACGATGCTGCCGGAGACCCTGCCCAACCCCACCGGGGTGCGACTCGCCTCGCGCTATCTGCCGGCGGCGGAGACGGCGCGGGTCGGCGGCGACTGGTACGACGCGATCCCCCTGCCGGGCAGCCGCGTCGCGCTGGTCGTGGGCGACGTGATGGGGCACTCGATGACGTCGGCCGCCATCATGGGCCAGCTGCGCACCACCGCGCAGACCCTCGCCGGGCTCGACCTGCCCCCGCAGGAGGTCCTGCACCACCTCGACGAGCAGGCCCAGCGGCTCGGCACGGACCGCATGGCCACCTGCCTGTACGCCGTGTACGACCCGGTCGCGCACCGCATCACCATCGCCAACGCCGGGCATCCGCCGCCCGTCCTGCTGCACCTGGGCGGCCGCTCCGAGGTGCTGCGGGTGCCGCCGGGCGCGCCGATCGGCGTCGGCGGGGTCGACTTCGAGGCGGTCGAGCTGGACGCCCCGGCGGGCGCGACGCTGCTCCTCTACACGGACGGGCTCGTCGAGTCCCGCCTCCGCGACGTATGGACGGGCATAGAGCAGCTGCGTGAACGGCTCGCCGCGACCGCGCAGTTGACCGGTCCCGACCATCCGCCGCCCCTTGAGGCGCTGTGCGACGAGGTCCTCGACATGCTCGGCCCGGGCGACCGGGACGACGACATCGCGCTGCTCGCCGCCCGGTTCGACGGGATCGCGCCGAGCGACGTCGCGTACTGGACCCTGGAGCCGGAGGACGCGGCGCCGGGCCGGGCCCGCAGGCTGGCTCGCAGCGCGCTGGACCGCTGGGGTCTCGAGGAGCTCACGGACTCGGTCGAGCTACTGGTCAGCGAGGTCGTGACGAACGCGGTGCGCTACGCCACCCGTCCGGTGACGCTGCGCCTGCTGCGGACCGACGTGCTGCGCTGCGAAGTGGGCGACGACGTACCGCAGTTGCCGCGCCTTCGGCAGGCGCGGGCGACGGACGAGGGCGGTCGCGGGCTCTACCTGGTGAACCGCCTCGCCCGCCGGTGGGGTGCGACGCGCCTGTCCACGGGCAAGGTCGTCTGGTTCGAGCTGCAGGTGCCGTAAATATGTGGCCATGTGCCACTACTGCGGATGCCGTGAGATCCCGCTGATCAAGGAGTTCATCGCCGAGCACGAGCGGGTCACCGACGCCGC
This sequence comes from Streptomyces fractus, assembly GCF_049844455.1. Classification (NCBI taxonomy): domain Bacteria; kingdom Bacillati; phylum Actinomycetota; class Actinomycetes; order Kitasatosporales; family Streptomycetaceae; genus Streptomyces; species Streptomyces fractus. Next base: position 3,707,684 of record NZ_JBMYHI010000002.1, read on the forward strand.
GGGCGACGCGCTGCGGGCGCTGGAGCGCGGCGATGTGACGGCCGCGCGGACGCTCGTCGACACGATGACGCGGGAGCTCGCCTCGCACTGGAAGGGCGAGGAGGACGGCCTGTTCGCGGTGATGCGGGACGACCCGGAGTACGCCGACTACATCGACGCCCTGGTCGCCGAGCACCGCGAACTCGGCGCGCTGCTGCCCACCCTCGACCTCACGGACCCCGGCGACGTACAGCGCCTCAAGGACGAGACGGACGAACTGCACCGGCACATCGCGAAGGAGGAGGACGGCCTCTTCCCGGCGTCGCTGACGGCGCTGTCCGGGGACGGCTGGGACGCGTCGATGACGGCGTGGCGCGCGGCGCACCCTTCGGACGGCGCGCACGGCGGCGGCTAGGCGACCAGGCGACTAGAAGCCCACCGGCACATACCCCGTCGCCCGCCCCCGGTCGTCGAGCACCCGCCCCATCCGCTTCACCGTGCGCAGCGTCACCGTGCGGTCCTCGACGCGCAGGGCGGGGAAGCGGTCGTCCAAGGCGGCCTCCAGGGTGGCCATGCCGCCGAGGTCGCGGAGCCAGACCTGGAAGAGCAGGTTGCAGGAGCCGGTGACCGACGTGCACAGGCGCATCTGCGGGAGGCGGGCGAGGGCCGCGCCCGTGCGGTCGAGTTCGCCGTGCGGGACGGTCGCCCGGTATGTGGCGAGGGCCGGCCAGCCCGCCAGCTGCTGGGCCAGATCGCAGCGCAGCAGGACCTCCCGGTCGCGCAGTTCGCGCGCGAGCCGGCGCCGCACGGTCGACTCGCCGACGCCGACGGCCGCCGCCAACTCGGCGTACCCGGCACGGCCGTTCGCGCCCAGCTCGCGCAGGAGCGCCAGGTCGACCTCGTCGCGGGGCCGGAACGCGCGCGACGGCGCGGCCGGCCCGGGTCCCGCCGTGCTGAGCCGCGCGCGCCCCGCCCGGTCGAGGGCGCGCACCTTCCAGCCGCTGCCCTCCTGGTAGAGCCGCATGCTCAGCCGGGTCCGGGTGCCGCGCACGCCCGGCAGCCGGCCCAGGTCGTCGCTGACCCGGCGCCCGAGCGCGGGCAGGTCGGGCGCCGCGACCGAGAGCAGCAGGTCGTAATCGCCGACCACGTGCTCCGCGCTGAACACCCACGGCAGCCGGACGAGCCGGGCGGTCAGTTCCTCCAACTCGCCCGGTGTGCACGTCACTTCCATGTAGGCGACCGTGGCCGTCGTCGGCCCCGCGTAGGCCGTCACCCAGGCCAGCCCCGCCCGTTCCAGGCGTGCCCAGCGGCGGGCCGCGGTCGTCGCGTCGATGCCGACGGCCGGGCCGACCCGGCTCCACGGGGCGCGCGGGTCGGTCTGGAGGGCGTCGATCAGGGCGAGGTCGGCCTCCTCGAAGGCGGCGGATTCGGGCGCCAGGCCGTGCACGCCGCCGTTTTCCAGCATTTGAGGCCCCTTCTCGCACGGCGGCCGGATTCTGTCCCCACTTCCGAGCCGTCCCCCACACCAGCACGCCCACTCTAGAAGGAGTGCCTGTGGTCCCACCCTCGCAAGGCCCCGCACGTGAGCGTCTCGACAAGGGCGCCAAGATCACGGTCACGCTGCTCTTCGCCGCCTGGCTGATCGACTACATCGACCGTCTGGTCATCAATCTGGCGCTGCCCTCGATCGGCCACGAATTCGACCTCAGCCGCGCCCAGCAGGGCCTGGCCGTCTCCGTGTTCTTCGTGGCGTATGCCGTCTGCCAGATCCCGGGCGGCATGCTCGCCGACCGGTACGGCGCCAAGCGGGTCACCTGCTGGGCGCTGCTCGTCTGGTCCGCGTTCACGGCGCTCACCGGGCTCGCGGGCTCCTTCGCGATCCTGCTGGTGGTGCGCTTCCTGTTCGGTGTCGCCGAGGGCATCTTCCCCGGCGCCTCGATGAAGGCCGTGAGCGAGCGGACCACGCCGGGCCAGCGGATGAGCGCCAATGGCGTCGTGCAGTCGTCGAACGCCGTCGCCGCGGTCATCGCCCCGCTGATCGCCGCGCCGCTCATCGCCCACTTCGGCTGGCGCTCGGCGTTCTTCACCGTCGCCGGAGTCGGCGTCTTCGTGTACGCGGCCGTGCGCCTGTGGCTGCCGGAGCGGGAGCGGACGGAGGGCGACGCACGGCCCACCGGCTCCGCCCGCACCGTGATCCGCTCCGGGACCATGTGGGCGTTCGCCGGGATGTTCTTCGGCTACGACATCATCGTGTGGGGCCTGAACACCTGGGTGCCCTCGTACCTCAACGAGGAGCGCGGGCTCGCGCTGACCTCGGCGGGCGCGCTGTCGATCCTGCCCGCGGCCGCGGCGGCCGTCGCCATCATCGTCGGCGGCCGGTTCACGGACCGCTTCGAAGGCAACCAGCGCAAGATCGTGGTGCCCGCCATGGCGGTCTCCTCCATCGCGCTGCTGCTGATGGCGACGGCATCGAGCACCTTCGCGTTCATCGGCTGGATGACGGTGGCGATCGCGGCCGCCTCCCTGAGCTATATGCCGGTCTTCGCGGTGCCGCTGCGCAGCCTGCCGCCCGAACTGGCCGGTGCGGCCGCCGGGTTGATCACCTTCGGCGGGCAGGCCGGCGGTGTCGTCGCGCCGACCGCGATGGGGATGCTCGCGGACTCGGCCGGATTCGGCGCCGCGTTCGGCTTCCTCGTCGTCGGCGCGGTGCTCGCCGCGGTCCTCGCCTGCGTCACCCCGCAGACCACGCCCGCCTTCCGCCGGGCGCTGCGGCTGCCCGACGACGCCGGGCCCACCCCCGTATCCGTAAAGGCAGACGTAGAAAGCGAGCCCCGATGACCACCACGACCGCCACCGCCACCACCCTCGACAGCCTGCTGCCGTCCCTGCGCGCCCTCTACCGGGACCTGCACGCCCACCCCGAACTCTCCCTCCAGGAGACCCGCACCGCCGGGATCGTCGCGGCCCGGCTGCGCGAACAGGGCGGCTGGGAGGTGACCGAGGGCGTCGGCGGCACGGGCGTCGTCGGAGTCCTCCGCAGCGGCGAGGGCCCGACCGTGCTGCTGCGCGCCGACATGGACGGCCTGCCCGTCCTGGAGGCGACCGGTCTGCCCTACGCGTCCGTGGCGCGCGGCACCGACCGCGACGGCAACGACGTACCGGTCATGCACGCCTGCGGCCACGACATGCACGTCACGTGTCTGCTGGGCGTGACGGCGCTGCTCGCGGCGGAGCGGGACACGTGGAGCGGCACCGTCGTCGCCGTGTTCCAGCCCGCGGAGGAGATCGGCCAGGGGGCCAGGGACATGCTCGACGACGGATTCGCGGAGCGGTTCCCGAAGCCGGACGTGTGCCTCGGGCAGCACGTCGGCCCGTTCCCCACGGGCGTCGCGGTGACCAGGCCCGGACCGGTCATGGCGGCCTCCGACAGCTACCGCGTACGCCTCTTCGGGCGCGGCGGGCACGGCTCGACGCCCGAGTCGACCGTCGACCCGGTGGTCCTCGCGGCGGCCGTCGTGATGCGCCTGCAGACCGTGGTCTCGCGCGAGGTCGGCGCCTCGCAGGCCGCCGTCGTGACGGTGGGCTCGATCCACGCCGGCACGAAGGAGAACATCATCGCGGACGAGGCCGAACTCAAGCTCAACATCCGCTCGGTCGACCCCGTGGTGCGCGAGCGGGTGCTCGCCTCGGTGCGCAGGATCGTCGCCGCGGAGGCGGCGGCCTCGGGTTCGCCGAAGGAGCCGGAGTTCACCTCGCTCGGCTCCTTCCCCGTCACGGAGAACACCGACGACGCCACCGCGACGACGATCGACGGGCTGCGCGGGGCGCTCGGCGAGCACGGCGTGCTCGTGCTTCCGCAGCCGATCAACGGCAGCGAGGACTTCGGCCTGTTCGGCAAGGAACTCGGTGTGCCCTCGGTGTTCTGGCACTTCGGCGGGGCCGACCCGGCCGCCTTCGCGGGGCTCGACGCGGGCACGCTCGCCTCGCGCGGTCTGCCCGCCGAGATCCCGGTGAACCACTCGCCGCAGTACGCGCCGTTGCAGGACCCGACGATCGAGCTGGGGGTGCGGGCCCTGCTGGGAGCGGCCCGCACCTGGCTCGGCACCGGCGCGTAGCGCGTCAGTTCTTGTTGTTCCCGCCGCCGTTCTCGGGCTCGACCGGATCGTCCGGCCAGCTCGGGGACGTCGTCTCGGTCGGGACCGGGAGCGTCTGCGTCGGCTCGTCGGTCGGCGTCTCGCTGGTCGGCGTCTCGCTCGGCGTCGACCGGGTGGGCGTCGGCTCGGTCGACTCCGACTTGGTCGGCGTCGGATCGGTCGACGGCTCCTCGGTCGGGGTGGCCGGGGCGGTCGTCGTGGGCTGGACGGCCTTGCCCATGTCGGTGTCCAGGTCGAACTTCCCGTTCGCACTGGACGAGTTGAAGGTGTACTGCGCCCAGATCCGGGCGGGGAAGCTGCCGCCGTCGACACGCGGCAGGCCGCCCGCGCCCTCCATGGACACGTGCGCGCCCGCCTCGGACGACTTCAGCGCGCCTTCACCGAACAGGCCCACCGAGGTGACCAGGTCCGGCGTGTACCCGGTGAACCAGGCCGACTTGTTGTCGTCGGAGGTACCGGTCTTGCCGGCGACCTGCTGGCCCTCGCGGGACGGGTTGTCGCGCACCGAGCTCTTCGCCGTACCGTCGTCGACCACGCCGGTCAGGACCGAGGTCACCGAGTCGGCGGCGCCGCGGCTGATCACCTGATCGCCGACGGGGTCCTCCAGCGGCACCTTCTCGCCCTGCTTGGACACCGACTTCACGATCTGCGGGGTGACCTTCTTGCCGTGGTTGTCGAGGGTCGCGTAGACGCCGGCCATCTCCATCGGGCTCGCGCCCATGGTGCCGAGGGTCTGCGCGGGGAACGGCTTGAGGTCGCCCGAGTCCATGCCGAGCTTCTTCGCCGTCGCCATGACCCGGTCCATGCCGACGTCGACGCCGAGCTGCGCGAAGACGGAGTTGATGGACTTGTTCATGGCGGTCTGGACGGTGACCGGGCCGTAGCTCTTCTTGTCCTCGTTGGGCGGGGCGAAGCCGACCTTCTCGCCGTTGTCGACGACCGGGCGCCTGCTGGTGCCGTCGTAGATCGTGTCGGCGGTGATGTTCTGGCCGGACTGCGTCGTCGCCTTGTCCTCCAGGGCGGCCGCGAGGATCACCGGCTTGAAGGTGGAGGCGGGCTGGTAGTCGGTGCGGGTCGCGTTGTTGACGTAGTGCTCGCTGAGCCCCTCGCCGCCGTACAGCGCGAGGACCTTGCCGGTCTTCGGGTCGACGGAGACGGCGCCGGCCTGCACGCGCGCGTCGGCCTTCTTGTCCTTGCGGTCGAGGTTGTCGTCCAGCTGCTGCTTGACCGACTTCTCCAGCTGCTTCTGCTTCTTGCGGTCGATGTTGAGGGTGACCGTGTAGCCGCCCGCGTCGAACTGCGCCGCGGTGAGGTTCAGTTCCTTGATCACCTCGTCGCGCGCGGCGCTGTAGAGGTACCCCTCCTGGCCCTTGAGCCCGGAGGCCGCCTTCGGCGGGATCGGCTTGTCGAACGTCATGCCCTGCCGGTCGCTCGCGCTCAGCCAGTGCATGTCGACCATGTTGTCGAGCACGTAGTTCCAGCGCGCCTGCGCGAGCCGCTTGCCGGTGTCGGAGGCGATCGCCCAGTCGTACTGGTTCGGGGCCTGGAGCAGCGCTGCGAGGTACGCGCCCTGCGGCACGGTCAGATCCTTGGCGTCCTCGCCGTAGTACGCCTGGGCGGCGGCCTGGATGCCCCAGGCACCGCGGCCGTAGTAGCTGGTGTTGATGTACCCGGCGAGGATGTCGTCCTTGGACTGCTTCTGGTCCACCTTCAGCGAGATGACCAGTTCCTTGAGCTTGCGGGAGACGGTCTGTTCCTGCGTCAGGTAGTAGTTCTTCACGTACTGCTGGGTGATCGTCGAACCGCCCTGCTTGCCCTTGCCCATGACGGTGTTGAGCATGCCGCGGGCGGTGCCCTTCAGGTCGACGCCCTTGTCCGTGTAGAACGTCTTGTTCTCGGCGGCGACGAACGTGTGCTGGACGGGCTTGGGCACCTCGGCCAGGTCGACGAGCTCCCGGTTCACCTTGCCGGTGCGGGCCATCGTCGAGCCGTCGCTGTACTTGTAGACGTTGCTCTGGACCTGGGCGTCGGGATTGCCCTCGGGTACGTCGATCACCAGATACAGCACGATGAACGCGCCCATGCACAGGAGCACGAGCCCGAAGAACGTGCCCAGGAGCTTCTTCCAGGTGAAGAAGCGGCGTATGCCCGACGGCCGCGCCGCGCGCTTGCGCGCCTTCCTCGCATCCGCTCGGCCCATGACCTTGTCGCTCCGCTTCTTCCAGTTCTCACGATCGTGCTGAATCGGCTCAAGAACCTAACCCGTCACTTATGTCGAATCTCCGTTGATTCGGCCATATCGGACGTGACAATCAGCACCTGCCCCATGGGAACCGACGAGTGAGACGTGCGGATGGTTGCCGGACGCGATAAAGTGATATCACTTTGCTAGAACGCGTTCGCGGCAGCGAGGCCACGAACGACCAGCTCAGAGATACGGGGACGGACATGTCCGAGACGGACGCCACACCGAACACTCCAGACGTACAGATGCCGAAGGCGCACGTACGCGAGTCCACGGCCCACAGCATCGGCGGCGGACTCGCCCTGCTGCTCGGCCTCATCGGCCTGATCATCGGCGCGGCCCTGATCGCGATCGCCGGCTCCACCGACTCGGGGGGCGCCAAGGGGGCGCTCATCGCGGTCGGCATCGTGGTCGCGATCGCCTCGGTCTTCGCCATGGCGGGCCTGAACATGGTGGCGCCCGGCGAGGCCCGCGTCGTCCAGCTCTTCGGCCGCTACCGGGGCACGATCCGCACGGACGGCCTGCGGTGGGTCAACCCGCTCACCTCGCGCACCAAGATCTCGACCCGTGTGCGCAACCACGAGACGGCGGTCCTGAAGGTCAACGACGCGTACGGCAACCCGATCGAGCTCGCCGCGGTCGTCGTCTGGAAGGTCGAGGACACGGCCCAGGCGTCCTTCGAGGTCGACGACTTCCTGGAGTTCGTCTCGACGCAGACCGAGGCGGCCGTCCGGCACATCGCCATCGAGTACCCCTACGACGCCCACGACGAGGCCGGCCTGTCGCTGCGCGGCAACGCCGAGGAGATCACGGAGAAGCTGGCACTCGAACTTCACGCGCGCGTGGAGGCGGCCGGCGTCCAGATCATCGAGTCCCGCTTCACGCACCTCGCGTACGCCCCCGAGATCGCCTCCGCGATGCTCCAGCGCCAGCAGGCGGGCGCGGTCGTGGCGGCCCGTCGCCAGATCGTCGACGGGGCGGTGGGCATGGTCGAGGCCGCGCTCGCCCGGATCGCCGAGCAGGACTTCGTGGAGCTGGACGAGGAGCGCAAGGCGACCATGGTCTCCAACCTGCTCGTCGTCCTGTGCGGGGACCGCGCCGCGCAGCCCGTCCTCAACACGGGAACGCTCTACCAGTGAGCCCCCGAGCGCCCCGCAAACAGGTTCTGCTGCGGCTCGATCCGGCCGTGCACGACGCGCTGGCCCGGTGGGCCTCCGACGAACTGCGTTCCACCAACGCGCAGATCGAGTTCCTGCTGCGCCGGGCCCTCAAGGAGGCGGGGCGCCTGCCGGGTTCAGCGGGTCCCATGCCGGGGCGGGGCCGGCCGCCGTCCGGCGACCCGTCGTAAAGACCGGGCACCCCGTGGCGTCACGCGCCGTCGGGCGCGACGCGAACCGGCAGGGTCCGCAGCGACTCCCGCAGCGCCGACGCCAACTCCCGGTACTCCGCGGCGCGCGCCGCCCCCGTACGCATGGCGAAGGCCACGCGGCGCGTGGGTGCGGGCTCCGCGAAGTACCCGGTGAGCAGCTGGCTCGACCGGCTGGTCTCGACGGACACGGCGGTGCGCGGCAGCAGCGTCACCCCGAGGCCGCCCGCGACGAGTTGGACCAGCGTGGAGAGCCCGGCGGCGGTCGTGGCGACGGGTGCGTCGTCGCGGCCCGCCTCCCGGCAGATGTCGAGGGCCTGGTCGCGCAGGCAGTGCCCCTCGTCCAGGAGCAGCAGGTTCAGCTCCCGCAGCGCTTCGCGCGGGATCCCCTCCCGCCCGCCGAGCCAGTGGTCGAGCGGCGTGACGAGCACGAAGTCCTCGTCGAACAGCGGGAGTTCGGTCACTCCCGGCACCCCGAGCGGCACGGCGAGCAGCAGCAGATCGAGCCGCCCCGCCCCGAGCCCCTCGATGAGCGACGACGTCTGCTCCTCGTGCACCTGGAGGTCCAGATCCGGGTACCTCTCGTGGACGAGCCGCAGCACGGTCGGCAGCAGATACGGCGCCACCGTGGGGATCACCCCGAGCCGCAGCACCCCGGTGAACGGCGCCCGCACCGCCTCGGCCTCCTCGACGAGCGCGCCGACCTCGTCGAGCACGGCCCGCGCCCGCACCGCGATCCGCTCCCCGGCCGGCGAGAGCAGTACTTTTCTCGTCGTACGCTCGACAAGGGTCACGCCCAGCACATCCTCGAGCGCCGAGACCGCGCCCGACAGCGCGGGCTGACTCATCCCTATCGCCGCCGCCGCGTCCCGGAAGTGCAGATGCTCCGCGACCGCGGCGAACGCCCGCAGCTGCGCCAGGCTCGGCTGCCTGCGCCGGACCCCCACGGGCTTTCCGTTCTGGGTACCCACTGATAGCCACCTCCGATCAACATGACCGAGTCTAGCTATTTCCATAATCAATGCACCCTGTGCCACGATCTTGAGCAGTCCAACCCATGGAAAGACCCCCAAAAGGGGCGCTTCCTACTGCAAGGAGTTCGTGTGCTCACTGTCGGTGACAAGTTCCCCGAGTTCGACCTGACTGCCTGTGTCTCGCTGGAGAAGGGCTCTGAGTTCGAGCAGATCAACCACAAGACCTACGAGGGCAAGTGGAAGATCGTCTTCGCGTGGCCCAAGGACTTCACCTTCGTGTGCCCCACCGAGATCGCCGCGTTCGGCAAGCTGAACGAGGAGTTCGCCGACCGTGACGCCCAGATCCTCGGCTTCTCCGGCGACTCCGAGTTCGTGCACCACGCCTGGCGCAAGGACCACCCGGACCTGACGGACCTGCCCTTCCCGATGATGGCCGACTCGAAGCACGAGCTCATGCGTGACCTCGGCATCGAGGGCGAGGACGGCTTCGCGCAGCGCGCCGTCTTCATCGTCGACCAGAACAACGAGATCCAGTTCACGATGGTGACCGCCGGCTCCGTCGGCCGTAACCCCAAGGAGGTCCTCCGGGTCCTCGACGCCCTCCAGACGGACGAGCTCTGCCCCTGCAACTGGACCCAGGGCGAGGACACCCTGGACCCGGTCGCGCTGCTGGCCGGTGAGTGAGCATGGCCCTCGATGAACTGAAGTCCGCCGTTCCGGACTACGCCAAGGACCTGAAGCTCAACCTGGGTTCGGTCATCGGCAACTCGGACCTCCCGGCCCAGCAGCTGTGGGGCACCGTTCTGGCGACCGCCATCGCCTCCCGGTCCCCGCGCGTGCTGCGCGAGCTGGAGCCCGAGGCGAAGGCGAACCTGTCGGCGGAGGCGTACACCGCCGCGAAGTCGGCTGCCGCCATCATGTCGATGAACAACGTCTTCTACCGCACGCGTCACCTGCTCTCGGACAACGAGTACGGGACGATGCGCGCGGGTCTGCGGATGAACGTCATCGGCAACCCGGGCGTCGACAAGGTCGACTTCGAGCTGTGGTCCTTCGCGGTCTCCGCGATCAACGGCTGCGGGATGTGCCTCGACTCGCACGAGCAGGTGCTGCGCAAGGCCGGTGTCGACCGCGAGGTCGTGCAGGAGGCCTTCAAGATCGCCTCCGTGATCCAGGCGGTGGGCGTCACCCTCGACGCGGAAGACGCGCTGGCGTAACCAGTTGTATTAAGCCCCTGCGGCGATTGAGCAGCGGGGTCCGGGGCGGAGCCCCGAGGCCTCAGCCACGGCACCGCCTGCTCAATCGCCGCAGGGGCTTTATTGGGGCGACTTGGGCGCGATGTCGACCGCCGTCGCGCCATGTGGCTCCGGCGCATGGCCGAGATGCGCCTCCCGGGACCACGCCCGCAGGTAACCGACGACCGTGTTGGTGACCGCCACCAGTGGCACCGCCACCACCGCTCCGCCGATCCCGGACACCATGCCCCCCGCGGCGACCGCCAGAACCACGGCCAGTGGATGCACCCGCACCGCGCGGCCAAGGATGAACGGCTGCAGGATGTGGCCCTCGATCTGCTGCACCGCGAGCACCACGCCCAGCGTCATCACCGCGACGAACACGCCCTGTGTCACCAGCGCGACGACCACCGCGAGCGCGCCGGAGACGACCGCGCCCACCAGCGGGACGAACGCGAACAGGAAGATGAAGACGGCCAGCGGCACCGCCATCGGGACGCCCAGGAAGAAGATGCCGAGGCCGATGAAGATGGCGTCGATCAACGCCACTATCACCGTCCCGCGGACGTACGCCGTGAGCGTGCGCCAGGCCCTCGGTCCCGCGCCCGCGATGCCGGGACGCGCCTGCGCCGGGACGAGCCCCAGGGTCCACTCCCAGATGCGCCGGCCGTCGTAGAGCAGGAACAGCGTCGAGAACATCGTGAGGAGGACGCCCGTCAGCGCCTCGACGATGACGGTGACGCCCTCCAGGCCGGCGGACGTGATCTCGTCCGTGTTCGCGCCGACCGCGTCGCGCAGCGACTTCGCGATGTCGTTGATCTGGCCGTCGGTCACGTGGAAGGGGCTGTTGAGCAGCCAGCGGCGCAGATCGTCGATGCCGTCCTGGACCTGTTCGGACAGCTGGTCGATGTTCTCCTGGACCTGCCAGACCACGAACCAGCCGACGAGCCCCATGATGACGAAGCCGAGGATCGCGGTCAGTGCCGTGGCGAGGCCGCGCGGCACCCCGCGCCGCATGAGGCGCGCCACCGTCGGCTGGAGCAGCGCGGTGATGAGCAGCGCCGCGATGAACGCGAAGATCACCAGCTGCACCGAACTGATGACCCTCATCAGGACCCAGAGCGTCCCGGCGAGCACCAGGAACCGCCAGCCCGCCTCCGCCGCCACCCGAAGTCCCCACGGCACGGCGACGACCGGCTCGGGCCGCGGTGACACGGTCGGCGCGTACGCGGGCGGGGCGGGCACCCGGCCCGTGCCCGAGCCGGTGTCGTGCTCGGGCGGTGGTTCGTCCGGGCCCGGCGCACCCGGCTCCGGGTCAGGAGCCCTGGCCGGGGCGGCTGTCGGCGGGGCCGGCAGTTCGTCCTCCTCGGCCCGCTCGGCCTCCGCGCGGCGCTCGTCCAGGCGCTCGCCCATCTTGCTGATTCCCGCGCCGACCCGGCCGAGCCACCCTGGAACTCGCGACATCATCCGTCCTCTTTGAGCCTGTGGCACCGACCGTACCGTGCGAGCACGCCGAAGCCCCTCACCGTGAGGACGGTGAGGGGCTCCGTGAGGTTGCGAACTGCCGGTCGCTCAGTACCAGTTGTTGGCCTGCCAGAACGACCAGGCCTCGCAGGGGCTGCCATAGCGGTCGTTCATGTAACCGAGGCCCCACTTTATCTGCGTGGCCGGGTTCGTCTGCCAGTCCGCGCCCGCCGACGACATCTTGGATCCGGGCAGAGCCTGGAAGAGACCGTAGGCACCGGACGAGGCGTTGGTGGCCTTGTAGTTCCAGCTGGACTCGTGGTCCACGATGTTGCTGAAGCACTGGAACTGACCCGACGACACCATCTGACGGGCCATCGACTGCACCTGGGCGACGCTGTACGAAGCCTGGCTGGCGAAGTCGGAGGCGTCGCGGGTGGCCGAGCGGCTGGCGGCGGCCTTCTTGGCTGCCTCCCGCTCCTTGGCCTCCTTCTCGGCCTTCTCCTTTGCTTCCTTGGCGTCCTGTGCGGCCTGCTGCTTGGCGACCGCGTCCTCTGCTGCCTGCTTCCGGGCGGACTCCTCGGCGGACTTCTGCGCAGCCGTGTCGGCCGCGATGGCCTGGGTCTGCGCCTGCTGCTTCAGCGACGAGGTCTGCACCTGCGCCTGCTGACCAGCAGGGATATCAGCGAGGAGGGTCGAGTCGCTCGCCGTTGCCTCAGCCTCCGGAGCGGAGGGCTGACCGGTGCTGCCCGAGGCAACACCCACGACGGCGCCGACTGTGGTGACCGCGGTGGCCGAGGCCACTGCGAATCCCCGGACCGAAATCCGGCTCACACGGTTTCCTTCCAGCATCGCCCGCTTGAGCGTGACCGTCGCGGACGCAATCGTGCCCCTGACACTGGTCTCCCAACTGCGGGGTCACGGGAGACACGGGCCCGGTGGACAACTCCCGTGACGGGAGCGCCGCATGGTGCTCGGGCGGCATACGACGGCCTCTATGTAGTTCAGATGCAGCGGGTGCTGCTGTGGTTTCGTACCGCTGGGGGCACGCAAGTGTCGTATGCGGGGCCTGACAGGACCGTGACTCTGCCGCATCGGGGCATGGCAAGGCAATTCCCCACCGCGTGTGAAAGGTCACACCCCGTTTGCTCCCCGGGTTTTTCGGAAACGAGCACACGCCGTGGCGCCGCCCGGCTAGGCTCTCGGGCCTTGCCGAACGGCGCCAAAAGGGACGAACAGGCCCTGTACGGGCTAGATCTGACCGTCCTCCAGCATTTCGGTCACCAGGGCCGCGATCTGCGACCTTTCCGATCGGGTGAGCGTGACGTGCGCGAAGAGCGGATGTCCCTTCAGCTTCTCGACGACCGCGACCACGCCGTCGTACCGGCCGACGCGGAGGTTGTCGCGCTGCGCGACGTCATGGGTGAGGACGACACGCGAATTCGCCCCGATGCGTGAAAGGACCGTCAGAAGGACGTTCCGCTCCAGGGATTGCGCCTCGTCCACGATCACGAACGCGTCGTGCAGCGAGCGGCCCCTGATGTGGGTGAGCGGCAGGACCTCCAGCATGCCCCGGGCGGTGACCTCTTCGATCACCTCGCGCGAGGTGACGGCGGACAGCGTGTCGAAGACCGCCTGCGCCCACGGCCCCATCTTCTCGGCCTCGCTGCCCGGCAGATAGCCGAGTTCCTGCCCGCCGACCGCGTAGAGCGGCCGGAAGACCATCACCTTCTGGTGCTGGCGCCGCTCCAGGACGGCCTCCAGGCCCGCGCACAGCGCGAGCGCGGACTTGCCGGTGCCGGCCCGGCCGCCCATCGAGATGATCCCGACGTCCGGATCGAGCAGGAGATCGAGGGCGATCCGCTGCTCGGCGCTGCGCCCCTTGAGGCCGAAGGCCTCCCGATCGCCGCGCACCAGGCGGACGTTGCCCTCGGGCGTGACGCGGCCGAGCGCCTTTCCGCGCTCGGACTGGATCGTCAGGCCCGTGTGCACGGGGAGGTCGGCGGCCTCGGGGACGTAGAGGGTGTCCTCTTCGAAGAGGAGGTCGACCTGCTCGGCGGGCAGCGTCAGTTCGGACATGCCGGTCCAGCCGGAGTCCGTGATGGCGAGCTCGGCGCGGTACTCCTCGGCGAGGAGGCCCACGGACGAGGCCTTGATCCGCAGCGGCAGGTCCTTCGACACGACGGTGACGTCGTACCCCTCGGCCTGCAGATTGCGGGCGACCGCCAGGATCCGGCTGTCGTTGTCCCCCAGGCGGTAGCCCGAGGGCAGCACGCTCGGGTCGGAGTGGTTGAGCTCGACGCGCAGGGTGCCGCCCAGTTCGCCGGTCGGGATCGGCGCGTCCAGGCGTCCGTGGCGGATCCGGTAGTCGTCGAGCAGGCGCAGTGCCTGCCTGGCGAAATAACCCAGCTCCGGATGATTCCGCTTGGCCTCCAATTCCGTGATCACGACGACAGGAAGGACGACTTCGTGTTCGTCGAACCGCGTCATGGAGTTCGGATCGGCCAGCAGGACGCTGGTGTCGAGAACATAAGTGCGCCGGTCGGGCTTGGGAAGGCGCTTGTTGCTGGTCACCACGGAAGGACGTACCCCCTCGGAAGAGGTCGGGGAGCGACGGAGTTTTCGGGGCCGGTTCATGGGCCGCGATGCGCGGGCCGAGAACCGGCCCCCCAAGTCGTCTTCCGTACCAACCTGCGTACGGTCGTCCTGGTGCAAAGGGCCTCCCGGGCGGACGGCCCCGTGCCGTCCGCTGAGATGCGGTGTCCTTGGCTCGGACACCGACTTGGAAGGCTTATTCCCTCGAACAAGCGCCGCCATGCAAAAGCACATGACGGCGCGTGCGTTAACTCCTGATGACGTACGTCTCCCGGTGACCGGGAGTCAGCCGCCGAAACGGCGGTGACGCAGCGCGTAGTCGCGCATCGCGCGCAGGAAGTCGACCTTCCGGAAGGCCGGCCAGAAAACATCACAGAAGTAGTACTCGGAGTGCGCCGTCTGCCAGAGCATGAAACCGGACAGGCGCTGCTCGCCGCTGGTGCGGATGACCAGATCCGGGTCGGGCTGCTCCTTGGTGTAAAGGTGCTTGCCGATGGCGTCGACGGTGACGGTCTCGGCGACGTCCTCGAGCGAGTGCCCCTTGTCCGAGGCGTCGAGCAGCATGGAGCGGACGGCGTCGGCGATCTCCTGGCGGCCGCCGTAGCCGATCGCGACATTGACCACTATTCCGTCGCGACCCGCGGTGGACTCCTCGGCCTCCTTGAGCACGGCTTGCATGCCGGAGGGGAGGATGTCGGTGTTGCCGACGTGCTGCACGCGCCAGCGGCCGTCCTCGGCGAGCGTGCGGACGACGCCTTCGATGATGCCGAGGAGCGGGACCAGCTCCTCCTGGGCGCGGTCGAAGTTGTCCGTCGAGAGCAGCCAGAGCGTGACGACCTCGACGTCCGTCTCGCTGCACCAGCCGAGGAACTCCTCGATCTTGTCCGCGCCTGCCTGGTGGCCCTGGGCGGTGGTGGATCCGGCGGCCTTGGCCCAGCGTCGGTTGCCATCCATGATGACCCCGATGTGCTTGGGCGCCTGGTCGTGGTCCAGGTGGCCTTCCACCCGGCGTGCGTACAGCCTGACCAGCAGGCCGCGCAGCCTGTCGCGCAGGTTCACGGTCTTTTTGCCCTCCGTACAGATGGAAGTCCCCGAAGGCGGAAGCCTACTCGGGCGTACTCAGGTGTCGGCTATGGGGTGTCAGGGACCTGACGTAGCTTCGTAGCCATGAACGACACCTCTCCTTATGTCGCCTCGGCGGGCCGGTACGGTTCCATGGAGTACCGGCGCACGGGCCGCAGCGGCCTGAAGCTCCCCGCCGTCTCCCTCGGACTCTGGCACAACTTCGGGGACGACCGCACACTCGCTTCCCAGCGCTCGATCCTGCGCCGCGCCTTCGACCTGGGCGTCACACACTTCGACCTCGCGAACAACTACGGGCCGCCGCCCGGCAGCGCGGAGCTGAACTTCGGCAAGATCTTCGCCCAGGACTTCGCCCCGTACCGCGACGAACTGGTCATCTCCACCAAGGCGGGCTATCGCATGCACCCCGGCCCGTACGGGGAGTGGGGCAGCCGCAAGTACCTCATGTCGTCGCTCGACGCGTCCCTGAAGCGGATGGGCCTCGACTACGTCGACATCTTCTACTCGCACCGCTTCGACCCGGACACTCCGCTCGAGGAGACGATGGGCGCGCTCGCCTCGGCGGTGCGCCAGGGCAAGGCACTGTACGTGGGTGTGTCCTCGTACAGCAGCGAGCAGACGGCCGAAGCGGCGCGCCTGCTGCGGGAGATGGGCGTCCCGGCGATCATCCACCAGCCCTCGTACTCGATGCTCAACCGCTGGACCGAGGACGACAATCTGCTGGACACGCTGGAGGCGGCCGGGATGGGCTGCATCTCCTTCGCGCCGCTCGCGCAGGGCCTGCTGACCGGCAAGTACCTGAAGGAGATCCCGGAGGGTTCGCGCGCGACGCAGGGCAAGTCGCTCGACCCGAACCTGCTGAGCGACGAGGTCGTCCGCCGGCTGAACGGGCTGAACGACATCGCGCAGCGCCGCGGCCAGTCCCTCGCGCAGATGGCACTGAGCTGGGTGCTGCGGGACGAGCGGATGACGTCGGCGCTGATCGGGGCCTCCAGCACCAAGCAGCTGGAGGAGAACCTGGCGGCGCTCGAAGGCCCGAAGCTGACCGACGAGGAGCTGACCGAAATCGACTCGTTCGCCGTCTCCACGGCGGGCACGAACATCTGGAACGGCCGGCGCTGAACTCCCTGACCGGGAGCGCGGGTTCACCCGGAGAAGTCCGGGACAGAAAACGGGCCGGTCCGTGGGGGGGATACGGACCGGCCCGAGGGGGGGTTTCCACCATAACCCTTCGTAAGTGCCGCCGCTCGCATCGGCGTGCACAACTACGCTCCGAAGTCGTACGGCGACGCCCGGAGGGGGCTTTCAAGCCGCCCCACAGGCCGTCCCGCAGCAGGTTCGACGGGGTTCGCGGCCCGGATTCGGGGGTCGGCGCCCCCGGCGTGGCGTCCCTCTCCCGTGTCACACGCGAGGTTGACACGCGGGCGGCCCTGCGGGCCCGCCAAGGATTCCGCCAGGGATGAATGGCGCGATTGCGGCCGGGGTACCGCGCAGCCCCCTCCACTGCGCGGTACCGACGCGCAGCTTTGCTCACGCGAATTGCCGTTGGTCTGAACTTACGTGATTCTTAAGCGGCATTCGATCGCGTATCGATAACGATCCGGATCGGTCGCTCAGAGCCTGTGAACAAACCCCCGCCGTCCGCCCGAAGGGCGGGCGTTGCGGCGTCCGGTGCGTGCGATCGCAAGGCGCCGGAGCGTCCTAGTAGCGGAGCTACTCGGATGTTTCGGCAACGCCGCGAGCGTGCGTGCCGGACGCCGCAGCGCAGGCGGGGGTTTGTTCACAGGCTCTCAGCGCGTCCAGGCGCGTTCGCGCAGCAGGCGAAGGCCGTTGAGGCCGACCAGGACGGTGGAGCCCTCGTGCCCCGCGACGCCGAGCGGCAGCGGCAGGTGCCCCGCCAGGTCCCAGATCACGAGTCCGGCGATGAACACACCCGCGATGACGAGGTTCTGGACGACGAGGCGGCGCGCACGCCTGGACAGCGCCACCGTGCGCTCCAGTGCGCCCAGCTCGTCCCGTACGAGGACCGCGTCCGCGGTTTCGAGCGCCAGGTCGGAGCCGCCGCGGCCCATGGCGACACCGGTGTGCGCCGCGGCGAGCGCGGGTGCGTCGTTGACTCCGTCGCCGACCAGGAGGACGGTGCGGCCCGCGTCCGCCAGCTCGCGTACGGCGTGCGCCTTCTCGTCGGGCAGCAGGCCGGCCCGTACGTCGCCCGGGGCGATGCCGACCTGTTGCGCCACGGCGGATGCGGCGTGGTCGTGGTCGCCGGTGAGGAGGATCGGCGCGGTGCCCGTGCGGGCGGCCAGCGCGCGGACCGCCTCCGGGGCGGTGGGGCGGAGGGTGTCGGTCAGGGTGACGCGGCCGGCGAGCTTGCCGTCCACCATGACGGCGACCTCGGTGCCGGGGGTGGTCGTGGGTGGCACGCCCATGCGGGCCGGGGAGCCCGCGGCGACTTCGGTGGGGGCGCCTGTGTGCGCCGCGGCCCGGGACACCCTGGCCGAGACGCCCTTGCCCGGTACCGACTCGAAAGCCTCCACGGGGTGGAGCGCCAGACCCCTGCCGTGGGCCGCCGTGACGATCGCCCGGCCCACCGGGTGTTCGCTGCGCTGCTCCACCGAGGCCGCCAGGGTCAGCAACTCGGCCTCGGTGTACGGGGGTTCGGGGCGGACCTCCGTGACCTGGGGGACGCCTTCCGTCAGGGTTCCGGTCTTGTCGAAGGCGACCGTGTCGGTGCGGCCGACGCGCTCCATCACCACCGCCGACTTGATGAGCACGCCGTGGCGGCCCGCGTTCGCGATCGCCGACAGCAACGGCGGCATCGTCGCGAGCACCACCGCGCACGGCGAGGCCACGATCATGAACGTCATGGCCCGCAGCAGCGCGTCCGTGAGCGCGTCGCCGAGGGCGAGCGGGACCAGGAAGACGGCGAGGGTCGCGGCGACCATGCCGAGCGCGTAGCGCTGCTCGACGCGTTCGATGAACAGCTGGGTCGGCGCCTTGGTGCGGGTGGCCTCCTCGACCAGGGCGACGATGCGGGCGATGACCGTGTCGGAGGGGTCGCGCGCGACGCGGACGCGCAGCGACCCGGTGCCGTTGAGTGTTCCGGCGAACACCTCGTCGCCGACGGCCTTGGGCACGGGGAGGGGTTCGCCGGTGATGGTGGCCTGGTCGACGTCGCTCGCGCCGTCGACGACGCGGGCGTCGGCGCCGACGCGTTCGCCGGGGCGGATCAACAGGACGTCGTCGATGGCGAGTTCGGAGGTCGGGACGGTCTCCTCCGCGCCGCCGGAGGTGAGGCGGGTGGCGGTCGCGGGGGCCAGGTCGAGCAGTCCGCGCACGCTGTCCTCGGTGCGGGCGGTGGCGAGCGCCTCCAGGGCACCGGACGTAGCGAAGATCACGACGAGCAGGGCGCCGTCCATGACCTGCCCGATCGCGGCGGCGCCGAGCGCGGCCACGACCATCAGGAGGTCGACGTCGAGGGTCTTCTCGCGCAGCGCCCTGAGGCCTTCGAGCCCGGGCTCCCAGCCCCCGGCCACGTATGCGACGGCGTACAGCGGGCCCCACAACCAGGCGGTGGTGCCCAGGAGTTGGAGCGGGAGGGCGAGGAGGAAGGCGGCGGTGGCGGCCGCCGCCCAGCGCGCCTCGGGGAGGGCCAGCAGCGGCGTACGGGCGCCGCGGGCGGCGCGCGGCGCGGCGGGGGCGGGTGCGGCGGCCTCGGGCGGCACGGAGGCGGACACGGGTGCGGGCATGGGTCTCACGATACAGGAACACATGAAGACCTCTTCATGCATGCCATGGCAGTCGGTCGTCACGTGGATACGATGAGCCCATGGGCCATGGAATCGATCACAAGAGCAGCACCCGCGAGCGGCTCGACGCCGTAGGTGCCGCCGAGGTCGCGGCGACGCTCCAGGCCCTGGCGACCCCGTCGCGGCTGCGCATCCTGGCCCGGCTTCAGGAGGGGCCGTGCGCGGTCGGCGACCTCGCGGAGGCGGCGGGCCTCGAACAGTCCGCGTGCTCGCACCAGCTGCGACTGCTGCGCAATCTGGGCCTGGTCAGCGGCGAGCGCAAGGGGCGCTCGATCGTCTACGCGCTGTATGACGACCACGTCGCGCAGCTGCTCGACCAGGCGCTTTTCCATGTGGAGCACCTGCGCCTCGGACTGCGCGACGAGGCATAGCTTCCCGCGGTCGCGCCGACTTCAGTGCAACGCGAGGCGGATGCCGGCGATGCGGCCCGCCTCGTCGAAGCCGATCTCGGCGGGGACGGAACCGGGCAGCTCCGCGGCTATCTGCCCGCCGTTGTCCCGGTACGCCACCCCGTGGTGATCGAAGAAGCCCGCGACCAGGCGCCGGGCGTCGACGCCGAGCAGACCCTCGGCCTGCACGAGCGTGCGCGGCAGCGTGACCGGGTCGAGGGCGGCGCGCGGCACCTGCGGGTCCTCCGGCAGGAAGTAGACCTGGGTCTCGGGGTTCGCGGGCACGCTGATGTAGCCGGGGGCGCCCGTCACGCCCATCCCCGCGAAGGCGAGGGTCTCGGCGGCCCGCCGGGGCTCGGGGAAGCCGGACAGGTCGAGCACCTGGGTCGTGAACTCGGCTATCCCCTGGCTCTGGCCGAAACGCCCCACCTGCTCGGAGAGCGCCGCGACGGGCGTCCCGCGCAGTTCGGGGTTGGCCCAGCCCCACATCCACGACCGCTGGGCGGCGTCATAGGTGCCGAGGACCCCGACGCGCAGGTCCACGTTGCCCTGCCGGTAGCGGCACGTCGGCAGATCGGCCGTCCACGACCCGTCGGGCAGGAACGCCATGAGAGCTTCGAGCTGAGCGCCGCCCCACGCCGCGTGCCGCTCGGTCTCGTAAAGGAAAGCTTGGCTGAATTGCGTGTGGCTCATGGGGCGGGACCTTACGCGAGACGCCTGTAGGGGCCAGAGTTACGGGGACGGCCCGGGCGGCCGGGCCGCCGGCTACGGCTTGCGGGCCTCGATGAGATGCCGGGTGCTGTGGGCCACGAACGGGCCTTCCCGCTTGATCTGCTCATGCAGGCTTCGGAGTTGGGGATCGTACGCGTCAACGGTGAAGCCCGGCACCATCCACACGACCTTGCGAAGAAAGTGGACAACGGCCCCGATGTCGTGAAACTCGATGCGCAGCCGCTCGGCGCGCAGATCGACGATCTCCAGTCCGGCTTCCCGCGCCCGCTGCGCCTCGTCGTGCGGGTCGCGCCCGCGCCGGGTCGCTTCCGGCTGCGGCCCCAGGAAGTACTCGACGACCTCGAACACGCTGCTGGGGCCCACGTGTTGGGCGAAATACGTGCCACCGGGACGCAGCACGCGGGCGATCTCGGCGAAGTGCGCCTTCACCGGGTGGCGGGAGGTGACCAGCTCGAAGGCCGCGTCGGCGAAGGGCAGCGGAGCGTCGTCGGGCGAGGCGACGACGACCACGCCGCGGGGGCTCAACAGGCGGGTGGCCTTCTCGACGTTCGGGGGCCAGCCCTCGGTCGCGGCCATCAGGGGCGGCAGCTTCGGCGCCAGGTTCAGCACCTCGCCGCCACCGGTGTGCAGATCGAGGGCGGATTCCACGCCCGCGAGCCGCTCCCCCATGAGACGGGCATACCCCCACGAGGGACGCTCCTCGGTGGCCCGTCCGTCGAACCAGGAGAAATCCCAGCCCTCGGTGGGTGCGGCGACGGCCTCGGCGACGAGCTCGTCGTAGGGGCGGTCCGCGTGAGTGGGACGAAGGTTGTCGGAAGTGGTCATGCTGCGCATGATCGCAGTCACATGGGGTCGGATTCATCTCGGTTTCGCCCGTACTTCGCCTGTACTAGGGGTAGCCCCCGGGGCGGTCCGGGGGTTGCCCCTCTTCCGTAAAACAGGGGGATCGCACGTACCCTTGGCGTTCCCCACCGGCATTGCCCAGCCCCCCACACCTCCATCAGGCCCGTCCGTCCTACCGCCTCACCGCAGAAATGCGAGCACATGTCCGTACGTTCCGCGATAGCGACCTGGCTGACCCGCCTCTACTTCTCCCGGCTTCGCAGAAAGGGAGGAAGTCTCGACCTGTCCGTACTGTCGAGACTTCCCGACGCCGTGCTGCTGCCGCTGCGCCGCGAGGGCGTGGACCCGGTCCCCGAGATCGGTGCGCTGCGCGACCGCGAACCCGTCAGCAAACTGCCGATGCCCGGCATGACGGTGTGGCTGGTGTCCGGCTACGACGAGGCGAAGGAGGTCCTCGGCAACGCGAAGGCGTTCAGCAACGACTTCCGCAACCTGGTGGGGGTGGGCGGCGCCGAGGCGGAGCAGCACCCCGGCGGCCTCGGTTTCTGTGACCCGCCGGACCACACGCGGCTGCGCCGCCTCCTGACGCCCGAGTTCACGATGCGCCGGCTGTCCCGGCTCACGCCGCGCATCCACGCGATCATCGAGGAGCAGCTGGCGCAGCTGGAGAAGGCGGCCCGCGAGTCGCCCGACGGCGCGGCCGACTTCGTCGAGCACTTCGCGATGCCGGTCCCCGCGCTCGTCATCTGCGAACTCCTCGGCGTCCCGTACGAGGAGCGCGACGCGTTCCAGCAGTTCTCGGTCGCCCGTTTCGACGTACTGGGCGGTGCGGGGGCCTCGTTCGGCGCGGTCTCCCAGTCGCTCGACTACCTCCGCGGCGTCGTCGCGGAGCAGCGCCG
The DNA here is from genome assembly GCF_049844455.1 of Streptomyces fractus. Lineage (NCBI taxonomy): Bacteria > Bacillati > Actinomycetota > Actinomycetes > Kitasatosporales > Streptomycetaceae > Streptomyces > Streptomyces fractus. The sequence goes on from NZ_JBMYHI010000002.1 coordinate 3,729,451, forward strand.
CAACCCCGGCGAGGGCCTGCTCGGCATGCTGGTGCGCGAGCACGGCGACAACATCACCGACGAGGAGCTCACGGGCCTCGCGGACGGCGTCCTGACCGGCGGCCTGGAGACGACGGCGAGCATGATCGCCCTCGGCACCATGATCATGCTCAAGGACCGCGAGCACTTCACGGCGCTGCGCGACGCGGAGGACCCGGCGACGGTCGCGGCCCCCTTCGTCGACGAACTCCTGCGCCACCTCACGGTCGTCCAGACCGCCTTCCCGCGTTTCGCGCGCGAGGACATCGAGATCGGCGGGGTTCAGCTCGCCGCCGGCGACATAGTCATCGTCTCGCTGAGCGCGGCGGACCGCGATCCCCGCCTGGGCGGGGAAGGTGACGACATGGACGCCTTCCTCCCCGCGCGCCCGCCGACCTCGTCCCACCTGGCGTTCGGCTACGGCATCCACCGCTGCATCGGCGCGGAACTCGGCAAGATGGAACTGCGCGCGGCCTTCCCCCAACTGGTGCGGCGCTTCCCGGAGTTGCGGCTCGCGGTGGAGCCCTCGGAACTGGAGTTCCGCAAGCTGTCGATCGTCTACGGGGTGGAGCGGCTGCCGGTGGCAATCGACTGATCCGTGTCACGGCGGGCCCGACCGACCCGATGAGCCCTGTCGAGGATGTCCAGCGGGTCGACCATGGGCGGGTAGCTCGGGGCGCACTCCGGGCACGCATACACGTTGAAGCCGGGGCCCGTCGGGGCGTGCACTTCGTGGACCAGGACCGGTTCGTCGGTGGTGCGTTGGCAGCGGGCACACATGCGGCGCGGCGGGCGGGGTGGGTCGTTCGTCACCGGGCACCCCCGTGGATGAGTTCGGGACGCGGCCCCACGTCGATCCCGACGGTGGCCAAGTAGACGTACGGCCGCACGATGGCGCTGGCCGCTCCATCGAGCCGTTCCGTGAAGCGGGGCGGCGGGCCGCCCGGCAGTACGGGGGCGTGGGTCACCGCAACCAACTGACGGTGGCGGCCGGTTGGGGCGGGCATACAGAGGCGTAAGGCCCAGCAGAGGGCTCGGAGAGTACGATCCAGCATGTTGACGCTCCTACGAGGCGTTGACCATGCCCCGGGACGGCTCCACCCGTCGCCGGGGTCTTCTGCGTTCACCATAGTGCCGGAACGTAGCCATGCATAGCGGTTAGTTGCACTCCATACGTAAGGGCAGCTCACGACCGTCGTACATTGTTCGAATGGCAGAAGAGTCAGGACGGAACCGGCATCCGGTCGACCCGGACAAGATCGCCTACGTCTACATGCAGGTGGCCGACTACATCGCCGGGCAGATCGCCGACGGGACACTGCGCCCGGGGTCACGCCTCCCTGCTGAACGCGACCTCGCGGAGCAGTACGGCGTCGCCTACCTCTCCATCCGCCGAGCCGTGAAGGAACTGCGCGAACGCGGTCTCGTAGTCACGCTGCCTTCCAAGGGGACGTTCATCGCCTACCCGGAGGCCGGAGGCGAAGAGTCGGACAAGAGCTGAGTCGGTGACGGTTACCCACAAGAACCCGGCCGCCGGTTTGACCAAACTCCGCACTGTAGGCGGGAGTTCGCGTTCACTAGCCTCGCGTCATGAGGCGACGTAAGCGTATGGGGACGACGCGGATCAGGTCCTTGCAGCGAGTGCGGGACCGGGGCGAGCAGCGACGCGAGCGGCGGGGCCGCGGCTGGGGCAGGCGCGTCGGGCGGCGAGCCGAGCGGGTCCGGCCGTGGCTACAGTTCCTCGCGGATGTGGCGACGCTGCTCGTGAAACTGGCCCGCTGAGTTCTCAGTCCGACTTCGGGAGAGAGACTTCCACCCTGCGGTTCTTCTTGCGGCCCTGTTCCGAGTCGTTGTCCGCGATCGGGTAGTCCTCGCTGTAGCCCCTGACTTGAAACGTGATGTCCGCGCCCTGCGCGCCCAGCGCCGCGGTGAGCGCCTCGTGGACGGCTTCCGCGCGATTCTTCGACAGCTTGAGCCCGTGGGCGTACGAGCCGAGGTTGTCGGTGAACCCGAAGACGCGTACGGAGCTTGCCTTCTGGTTCTCGATCTCGTCGGCGATGGCCTGGATCCGGGCGTTCCCGTCGGGGTTCAGCTTCGAGCTGTCCTTGGGGAAGAGGACCTCGGCCTGGAGCGCGAACGTCACGTTCTCATTGGTGTCCGTACGGCGTTCCTCACCGGAGAGGTCCTCCACGACCGACTTGATGTCCAGCACCTTGGCGGGCGCGAGCGTCGCACCGTCGGCGAGCTTCAGCCCCGGGCTGTTGGCGTCCACCGAGGGCGGCGGTGAGCTGCTGGTGCTGCCGGGCGGGGCACCTGTGGGCTCGTCGTCGGCGACCGCGACGCCGGTGGTGAGCAGGAGGGCGGTCGCGGCGGTGAGGACGGTGGCGGTCCGGTGACGTCGGGGCATGGTTACTCGCCCTCGGTGAGGTTGAGTTGGGCCGGGGGCATGGTGGGCACTTGGAGCTGGACCGACTTCGTGCCCTCCGGCGGGGCGGGGAATTGGGCGAACCAGTCGGCGCTCTTGCCCTGGTCGATACCGCCCTCGAATTTCGTGCACAGGCATCGGCCCTGGGTGTCGCGGAGGACCAGGTATTTCTTCTTGCCTTCTTGGTCCACCAGGCTCGCCCCTGCGATGGAGCCACCGTTGCCCTGGAGTTCGGTCTCGTCGCTCTTCCAATCCGTACCGAGCCACAACGCCGAGGTCCCGTTGGTCACCGTTCCCGTGACGTTGAGGAAGCCACCTTGGTCACGCGTCGCCGACGTGACCGCGAGCGTGATGCCGTTGCCCTTCACCTCGACCAGCGTCTTGTCCGTCGCGGGCGCCGAGGGCTTCGACTTGCTGTCGCTACCCTGCTGCGCGGGCGCCGAGGACTTCGCGGCGTCCCCCTCGTTCTCGTCACCGCCACCGCCGCAGCCCGCCACGGACAGGACCAGGCCGGCCGCGATCGTTGCCGCAGCCAGTGCCCGGCGGGTGGTCGTCGTACGCCGAAGGTTCATCGCTGCGGCTTCCCTCTCTCGTCAGTCGGCAAGGCGGACGGCGAACAGGTCGGACGCGTCCGGCAGGTCGTCCAGGTTGAAGTCCTCCGGGTCGAATTTCAGCGGCTTGCCGTCGCAGGTGAGCTTCAGGGGCTTCTTCGGGTCCGCGTCCACGGGGACGTCGCAGCGTGGCTGGATCACCGCCGTGGCGTGCGCCTTCGCCGTCTTGTTCTCCGTGCCGGGGATGATCGTGTCGCCCACCGTGTGGAGGGTCTCCACGCCGACCTGGTAGCCCGGATGGTTGTTGACCTTTATGAAGGCCGGCCCGTCCACCACTTTGGCGTCGTTGGCCGCTGCCAGACGGCCCGCCGCGGCCCCGGGCGCACCGTCGTCCTTGGGGTCCATCCCGTCCAGCCAGTCCAGCCAGTTGTCGCCGCCTTCGAGCGCGTCGCCCAGCCCGAGCATCAGCTCGTCACGGGCGGACTGCGCTGCTGCCAACGCAGCGGCGTCAGCGGCGGACTGAGCACCGTTGCGGGCGGATGCCGCCTGAGCGAAAGCGAAAAAGGCGAACGCGGCGAACAGCAGAATGCCGGTGAGCCAGATGTAGATCGGCAACGTCGAACCACGATCGCCTCGCGGCAGACGGATACTCAGCCGCCACCCGTAACGCGGCCCACCGCGGTGCCAATGGCCGTGCCGATCTTTCCGTCCAATCCCAACTGATCGATCGCGACGAAAATCCCCGCGATCAGAATCATCAGCCCCGCATACTCCACAAACCCGGCCCCGGAATCCCGCCGGTCTCCGCGAACCCGCTCTCCCAACGCATTGGTCCACATCAACCACGCCCCGAGCAGTTTGTCCCTGATCACGGGATCCCCCTTCCGTCGCCTCCATCGAGGCAACCAAATCAACACACGCAACGTACGTGAACTGCGACCCTCCGCACCCGCTTTCGCAAATTAAGAGGACGTTCTTGGCCGGAAGTTGTCGCCTTGTTGCCGGACTCGTCATGGTGCATCAGCGCCCCAAGATCGAACCGAAGTTGGTGCCCGACCCCAGGAACATTCCGGTAGCGATCAGGATCATCGTCGCCGGCAACATGAACACCAGCGTCACCATCGTCGCCTTGGGAATCGTCTTCGCCGCCCTGCGGCGGGAGTTCTGGGCGTCCGTGCGGCGCATGTCCGTGGCGAGTTGGATGAGCGTGTCCGCGATCGGGGAGCCCAGTTCCTCGCCCTGTTGCAGCGCAGAGACGAACTGGGCCACCTGCTCGGAGGCGTTACGGCGGCGGAGTTCGTCGAAGGCCTGGCGGCGGGGGACGCCCATGTCCATCTGGCGCAGGGTGATGCGGAGTTCGTCGGCCCACGGCCCCTCGTACTTCTCCGAGACCCGGTCAAGCGCCTGGCGGAAACCGAGGCCCGCCGAGACCACCACCGCGAGGACGTCCAGGAAATCCGGGAGCGTGCGGTCGATGACTTCCTTGCGTTCCCGTACCGCCTGCCAGATGAGCGCGTCCGCCGCCAACGCGCCGAACGCGAGGGTCAGGAGCCCGAACAGCGGGCTGTCGGCGGAGAGGAAGACCAGGCCCATGACCAGGCCGAACGCCCCGTACACCGCACGCCGCGCGGCGTAGCGGTCGATCGTCAGGCCGCCGGGGTTGCCCGCCATGTCGATCTTCCGGCGCTTCGCGTCCACGCGGCGCGGGCCCATCAGGCGCAGCACCAGCGGCGCGAACCGCATGCCGAGGCGGTCGACCGCGGAGCCGGTGGTGGAGACCCGGCTGGCGCCCACCTCCAGGGCGAGGGCCAGGTCGCTGGGGACCTTGGCGTCCGCCCGGTACATGCGCACGCCCAGGAAGATGCCCAGGGTCGCCACCCCCGCGAGGGCCGCGAGCAGTACGCCGATCATCGTTGTGGACATCGTTCGCTCACACCTCGATCCGTCCGAGGCGGCGGATCACGAAGAAGCCGATGCCGTAGAGGGCCAGCGAGATCAGGATCAGGGTGCGGCCCACTCCCGACTCCGTCACCCGCGCCAGCGCCCCGTCGTTCGACGAGTTGATCAGGAGGAGGGAGCCGAGGCCGAGGAGCGGGACCGTGAAGGCCGTCGCGTTCACCTCGGAGAGCATCGTGCGGATCTCGCGGCGGGTCTCCTTCCTGTCCTCCAGGGTTTTTGTGAGGTTGCGCAGCGAGGAGACGACCGTGCCGCCCGCCTTGTTGGACAGGACGAGGGTCGTCACGAGGACGACGAGTTCGCGCGAGGGCAGGCGGGTCGCCAGTTCGTCCAGGGCGTCGTCCACCGAGCGGCCGAGCGCCAACTGGTCGGCCACGCGCGAGAGTTCCTCGCCCGCGGGAGCTTCGAGCTCCTCCGCCGCCATCGCGAGCGAGGTGCGCAGGGCAAGGCCGGCGGCCGTCGCGTTCGCCAGGAGGCGGGCGACGTCCGGGAGTTGGTTGATGAACGCCTCGATGCGCTTCTGGCGTTGCCAGTTGAGGAAGATGAGCGCGCTGTAGATGGTCACCAGTGCCGCTATCGGGCCGAAGAACGGTGCCAGTGTCGACGCCGCGAGCAGCCACAGGCCCACCGCGACCACGGCCACGTAGACCGAGAACTCGCCCGCCGTCACGTCCAGGCCCGTCGCCGACAGGCGCAGGTGCACCGAGCGGCCGAGGCGGGTGCGGCGCAGGCGGCGGTCGATGGCGGTGAAGCGGCGGGCGCGGCCGCCCGCGCCGACGGCGGCCGGGCCGCCGCCTGCCGGGTACGTGTCCAGGCGCTCGACCAGGTCCTGGCGCCGGGCCCGCCCCGAGGCCAGGGTGTGGATGCCCGCGATCGCGACGACACAGGCGAGGACGGTGGCGCCCAGGGTCAGCAGGACCGGTGTCGTCATCCTGTCGCCTCCCTCGTGTTGCGTACGTCCACCGATTCCACGACGCCGAACGCCGGTGGCACCGCCTCCCCCGCCACGTACAGCCGGTCGGCGAGGACGCGGGGCAGCGGGAGGTGCTCGTAGTAGCCGCGGACCCGGCGGATCTCGTCGTCCGTGGCCCCGGAGACGTAGGGCTGCGCGACGAAGCGGGTCGCGGTGGCGATCTTGAACTGTTCGCGGCCGTGGGAGATGAGGAGGGCGATCTCGGTGACGCGGCGGGAGCCGTCGGCGGCGCGCGTGAGCTGGATGAGGACGTCGACCGCCGAGTTGATCTGGTCGCGCAGCGCCTCGAAGGGGACGTCGACCTCCGACATGGAGCCGAGGGTCTGGAGGCGGGTGAGGGCGTCCTCCGCCGTGTTCGCGTGGACCGTGGCGAGCGAGCCGTCGTGGCCGGTCGACATGGCCTGGAGCATGTCGAGGGTCTCGCCGCCGCGGACCTCGCCGACGATGATGCGGTCGGGGCGCATGCGCAGGCTGTTGCGGACCAGGTCGCGGATGGTGATCTGGCCCTTGCCCTCCACGTTCGAGGGGCGGGACTCCAGGCGGATCACGTGGTCCTGCTGGAGCTGGAGTTCCGCCGAGTCCTCGATCGTGATGATGCGTTCGTGGGGCGGGATGAGCGCCGAGAGGGCGTTCAGGAGGGTGGTCTTCCCGGAGCCCGTGCCGCCGCTCACGATGATGTTGAAGCGGGCTCGGACGCAGGCCGCGAGGAACATCAGCATGTGTTCGTCGAGCGAGCCGAGTTCCAGGAGTTCGTTCAGGCTGTACGCGCGCGGGAAGCGGCGGATCGTGAGTGTGGCGCCGGTGAGCGAGAGCGGCGGGATGATCACGTTGACGCGTTCGCCGGTGGGGAGGCGGGCGTCGACCATCGGGTTGGACTCGTCGACGCGGCGGTTCACCGTGGAGACGATGCGTTCGATCGTCTGCATGAGCTGCTCGGCCGACGCGAAGCGGAGCGGGAGTTGTTCCACCCGGCCCGCGCGTTCCACGAAGATCGAGTCCGGTCCGTTCACCATGATCTCGGTGATCGAGGCGTCCGCGAGGAGGGGTTCGAGGATGCCGAGGCCGAGGGCCTCGTCCACGACGCGGCGGATCAGCTGGGTGCGCTCCGTCGAGGAGAGGACCGGGCCCTCGCGGCTGATGATGTGGCCGAGTACGCGCTCCAGGCGGACGCGGCGTTCGGCGGCCTGGAGGGACGACATCTCCGCGAGGTCGATCTCTTCGAGGAGCTTGGTGCGGTAGACGGCGACCAGGCCCTCGTCGCGGTCGGCGGGTGTAGCGGTTCCGGGGCCGCCGTCTGCCGGGTCGCGGGTGGCGATCACTCGTGAGCGAAGGCTCATGCGTCAGGTCAACTCCCCTCGTTCTCACGGTCGTTCGGCATGGTCGCGGTGCGGTGGACGTTCCAGCCGTCGAAGAGCGGGATGACCGGTGGTACGTGCACGGTCACGGTGTACGTCACCGTGTCGTCGGTGCCGTTGGGCTCCGCCATCGGTCGCAGCCAGGAGCTGGTGGAGGCGGCGGCTGCCGTCTGGGCGGTGCCGGGGGTGAGGGATTCGGCGCGGGCCGCTGCGCGGGCGGCGGAGCCTGCCTGGTTCGCGGCGTAGCCGACGAGGCCCAACTGGATCGCGGCCATGCCGATGACCAGGAGGAAGGGGAGGAAGCCGGCGAACTCCAGCATGGAGACTCCGCGGTCGCCGGATACCTTTCGGCGCGGCGGGGTTGACGTCTCGGGGCACTGCCCCGGACCCCGCGGGCTCTCGTCCAAGTGCGGGGCTTGATGTGTCACCGGTCCGCCTCCGTTGCCGCGCCCGCCTCGCCCGTGACCGACCAACCGGGGTTCACGCCCGGGAAGAAGAGGGGGACGTCGACCTTGACCGTGGCCCTGGTGACCACGCCGCCGGTGTCCGGGCAGCTGATCGTGGCCGATTGCCAGGCCCCCGGCAGGTTCTTGCGGCCCGCCGCGTCGCACGCGCCCTGGCCGTCCGCGCCGGAGGCATACGCCGATGTCGCCGCGCGTGCCGCCTCGTCCGCCGCGTTGCCCGCCAGGGAGTACGTGTAGCCGTACAGGACGCACTGCCACATCAGGGCGAGGACGACCAGGACCAGCGGGAACATCGCCGCGAATTCGAGGGTCACCGCGCCCTTGTCGGAGCCGCGGCGGCGGGCGCGGCGGCCCGATGCCGGGGGTGCGGGGGTGGCCACGAGGTCCAGTTCCGCCGCCAGCGCCCACAGCGCCTGTTTGACCGAGGAACGGTTGTCGAGGTCCTGCATGCGGCCCGCGTCGACCGCCGCCTGGAGTTCCTTGTACGCGGCGGGGATGGAGGTGCGGGTCGTCTTCGTGCCCGTTACCCGTTCCACCAGGGGCGGTTGGATCTCCGCCGCGCGGGCGTGGCGGTTCACGACCGTGAGGGTCTCCTCCGCCTTGCGGATCTGGAGGCGGTCCCAGAGGCGGACCATGCGTTTCGCCGCGCGTACCGCCACGACGTCCGGGGTGACCAACAGGGCGGCCTGGTCGGCGAGTTCGATGGCGGTCGTGTTCGCCGCGCCCATCTGCGTACCGCAGTCGATGATCACCACGTCGTAGCGGGCGCGCAGGGCGTGGATCACCTGGCGGGCCACGCGGTCCGTGACGTCCTCGCCGCGTTCGCCGTCGGCGGGGGCGAGGAGGAGGTCGACGCCGGACTCGTGGGCGAAGGCGGCGTCCTGGAGGACGCGGGGCGTGATGTCGCGGATCGCCGCGAGGTCGGCGACGGAGCGGCGGAACTGGACGTCGAGGTAGGAGGCCACGTCGCCGGACTGGAGGTCGAGGTCCAGGAGGGCGGTCGTGCGGCCGGACGCCCGTGCGGCGAGGGCCAGTTGGACGGCGGTGACCGTCGTTCCCACTCCGCCCTTCGCGCCCGCCACGGCGACGACGCGGCCGCCGCCGCCCGCGGGGACGAGTTCGGTTCCCGTGCCGCCGGCCAGGTGGCGGCGCATGCCGGCCGACCAGGCGGCCGCGGCGTGTACGCGTTCCGCGAGGGCGTCGTAGCCGAGGGGGAACGCGACGATGCCGCGCGCTCCGCTGTCCATCGCGGCGGTGAGGAGGGCGGGGCCGGTGTCCGCGGTGAGCAGGACGACGCCGACCGCGGGGAAGCGGAGGACGAGGTCGCGGATGAGGTCGAGGGCGGGGACGGGGCCGATGCGTTCGTGGACCAGGACGACTTCGGGGAGCTCGTCGAGGGACTCGGCGGCGAGGGCGGCGAGGGTGTCGAGGAGGGAGGTGGCGTCGGGGACGGGTGGGGCGGGTTCGGCGTCGGGGAGTTGGGAGAGGAGCGTGACGAGGCCTCTGGCGGTTTCCGGGTCGGCGATGGCCGGGAGTATGCGGGTGGTCATCGGCGGGACGCTCCGTTTCGCGGAACCGGGGGTGCGGGTGCGGGGCGGGGCCCCGGGCCCGGGTGCCGGACCGGCGTTACGGTTGCGGGGCGCTGCCCCGAGCCCCGCGCCTCAATCGCCGGCGGGGCTTGAAATACCCGAACCGGCGTTACGGACGCGGGGCTCCGCCCCGGACCCCGCTGCTCAATCGCCGCAGGGGCTTGATTTACCGGCGCTTGAATTGCCCGAAGCCGCGCACGGGCTTGATTTGCCCGGACCGGCGCGAGGGCAGGAATTGGCCGGACCGACGCGAGCACATGAATTGGCCGAACCGGCGCCGGCGCTCGATGGGGCCGTGCCGGACCCAGGGCTTGGGGTGGGGTCATTTGTCGGCCTCCAGCGTGTACGAGCGGTCCTCCGGGGTGATCTTCTCGGTGGCGCCGGGGGCCACCAGGGCCAGGCGTACGTGGGTCGCGAAGGACTCCGCGTAGGCCACTCGTTGGGCGTCCGCGGGGCCGAGGGCGAAGGTGATCGGGACCGCTTCGCCCTGGCGGCGGACGGAGTTCTCGTTGTCCGCGGCGCCCTGCTGGTCGATCGGGGTCAGCTTGCCGACGTCGATGACCCCGGCGTTCTCCACGATGACCTTGGACTGGTCGTGCTGCTTGTCGTTCTCGGCCTTGAACGTGGCGTAGATGTTGACCTTCGAGCCGGGGTTGATCTTCCCGGCGACGCCGGTCTCCGCGTCGATCATGATGGCGATCTCCTGCTGACCCGCCTCCAGCTTCGGGCGGTCGACGATCATGTCGGACTGGAGCAGGGAGCCCTTCTTGAGCTGCGTGACGGCGATCTTGCCGCGGATGTCGCCGAGGTCGGTGACCGCCGTCTCCGACAACCACCGCTTCGGCATCCGCACCTTCTCGAACTGGTCCGCCGTGAGCTGCTTGTACGGGGACACGTCCTGCTTGAGCTCGTACGCGTCCGTCTCCGGCGCCACCTTCGAGTCCACGTCACGGATCACGGCCAGCACACCGGCGAACGCGCCGATGGCGCACAGGGCCGAGACGACCAGGAGTATGACGCCGCGACGCTGACGTGAGTTCATGGACGGGACAACCTCGTTGCTCGGGGCCGGCAGGGACGGTGAGGGCGGCGATAGGGGTCAGTGGTGGGGCGCGCGTGGGAGCGCCGTTCGGGTCGAGCCCGCCGCCGGCGCGAGCGCCGAGTGCGCCGTCGCGCCCGCGCCATCGGGTGGCGCGTCCCCGGCCAGCGGCGCGGAGCAGAACCCGCAGCGGTCGCCGATGAGTTCGAGGCCGCACCAGTGGCACTGCTCGCGGCGGACGGACGAGACCAGTTGGTAGAGCACGGAGATGTCGGGGATGGCTGCCGCGAATTCGACGATGCGGCCGGGGCTGCCCGGCTTGCCCGTCGCCCACCAGCGGGGCGAGTCGGCCGGCAGCCGCGTCCGCGACACCCCCTGCACCCGCCAGGCGGGGGCGAGGACGCCGGTGAGCCAGTCCGGGGTGTGCTGACCGACGGCGTAGACCATGCGCGTACCGAAGGCGGGGCCCGTCGGTGTCTCCGAGCCGGTCAGGCGCAGGAGTTGGGGCTGCGGGGAGGCGACTACCGCGAACTGGGCGTTCGGCGACCAGGATTTCGCGTGCGCCTTCAGGGAGACCGGGACCCGGTCCAGTTTCGCCACGGATCCCACCACCGCGCCCGCGTACACGTAATGCGCAAGCAGCCTGGCCGCCGACGCGAGGACGCCCGGGCTGAAGTCGCAGATCGACAACTGGCGCAATTGCAGCGCCAGTACGGCGAGCCCCAGGGGCGGGAGCGCGGGGCGCAGGATCGCGATCCGGTCGGTTTCCAGCATGGAACGTATCGAATGCAGCCGGTGCACGGTCGCGTCCGGCGCCGATTCCGGGCAGAGCACGATCACATACCCGTGCTGTTCGATCAGTGTGTGTACGTCGGTCAGAGCGCGGTCGAGCGGATACTTCTCCTGGGGTTCGCCCACGGGCAGCACGGTGGCGGTCGGCGTGTGCCGGTCCGGTGAGGCGAGGACCAGGTCGGGGTCGGTCACGGCTATGGCAGTCGGCACGCGTGAACCCCCCGGTCGTCGCTCTGTGTCCCTCCAGCAGCACCTCGCGGTGCCGCTGCCTCAGCACCATATCCACGCAGCCGCCCCGCAACACCCCACTTCGCACTGTTCACGGGGCGATGGGCGCGGGTTGGCGGCGGGTTGGCGAAGAAGCGCCGTCGCCGCCCCTTGACAAGCACATTGGTCTGGACCAGTTTGTACGGCCAGCAGCTGCTTCCCCAACTCCCCCCACATCTCCCCCACTTCGGTGCCGGGAGCGCTCCCCCCACTTGGAGGAAGAAATGGCGCATTCCTATCGCAGACGGTCGCGGCTCGGCGTGCTTCTTGGCGCGTTCACGGCGGCGGCGCTCGCCGTGGGCGGCCTCGCCACGACAAGTACGGCGAATGCGGCGAGTACGGCAAGTACGACCACGAACTCCACGGCCGCCGTCCCGGCGCACGCCGTCACCGGCTACTGGCAGAACTTCAACAACGGCGCGACCGTGCAGAAGCTCGCCGACGTCCCGGACGCGTACGACATCGTTGCCGTCGCCTTCGCCGACGCCACCACGACGCCCGGCGCCGTCGACTTCACGCTCGACTCGGCCGGCCTCGGCGGCTACACGGAGGACGCCTTCAAGGCCGACATCAAGGCCAAGCAGGCGGCGGGCAAGTCCGTGATCATCTCGATCGGCGGCGAGAAGGGCACCATTCAGGTCAACGACGCGGCCTCCGCCACCAACTTCGCCGATTCGGTGTACGCGCTCATGCAGGAGTACGGCTTCGACGGGGTCGACATCGACCTGGAGAACGGCCTCAACTCCACCTACATGTCACAGGCGTTGAAGTCACTCGCCGCGAAGGCCGGCAGCGGCTTCGTGCTCACCATGGCGCCGCAGACCATCGACATGCAGTCGACCTCGGCCGAGTACTTCAAGACGGCGCTCGCGGTCAAGGACATCCTCACCGTCGTCAACATGCAGTACTACAACAGCGGTTCGATGCTGGGCTGCGACGGCAAGGTCTACAGCCAGGGCACCGTCGACTTCCTGACGGCACTCGCCTGCATCCAGCTGGAGGGCGGCCTCGACCCCTCGCAGGTCGGCATCGGCACACCGGCCTCGTCGAGCGCGGCGGGCAGCGGCTACGTCGCCCCCTCGGTCGTGAACGCCGCCCTCGACTGCCTCACCAAGGGCACCGACTGCGGCTCGTTCAAACCGTCGAAGACCTACCCCGCCCTACGCGGCGCGATGACCTGGTCCACCAACTGGGACGCCAGTTCCGGCAACGCGTGGTCCTCGACCGTCGGACCGCACGTGCACGGCCTGTAGCCCTCGGCTCACGGGGCAGTGCCGCCGCACCCCCGGCGACACTGCCCCGTGAACTCAACAGCCGTGGCTCACACGGGAGTTGAGGTGAAGGTGTTGTGCGGGAGCTCGCCCGTTCCCCTCCAGCCCCTTGCGCGAGTGGTGCACTTGACTGTGTGGCCCACTCACATACGGGGGTGCGATGAGATGAGCCAGGCGGTCGGTGCTGTCGACACATGTGCGGAGTGCTCCGCGACAACCGTTCAGGGCGCCGCGTTCTGCGGAGAGTGCGGGGGCGCCCTGCCGAGCCGCGGCCGAGCGCGAGTACCCACGGTTCCCTCTTGGGGCAGGGGCACCGATCTGACGCGGTACATGTGCGCCGCGGTCTTCCTCGACCGGGACTACGCCGATTCACTGATCAAGGACGTCGCTGCCGAGCCGCACCTGGGCGTGGCGCCCGCTCCCGGTTGCGACGTTCCCGTGGTGCTGCGGTACGCCTACGAGGCCAACGCCCGGCGGCACGCCCGGGATCTGCTGCTGGCCGTCGAACTCCTGGCGCTGATCGGCATGGTGCTGACGGGCAACCTCGCGAACGTCTTCTTCCTGCTCCTGCTCTTCCTCGCCTGGCTGACCGTCCTGGTGTTCACCCTGTCCACCACGTACGGCGAGCGTCTTCAGCGGCTGCGCCCCGACCGGTTCGACCCGGGAAAGGCGCCCGCGCCGCCCAACGACGACGCCGGGCGGCGACTCCAGGAGATCAAGGGGTACGCCGACGGGAACGTCACGGCGTACAGCGGATTCTCCCCGTTCGCCGCGTACGGCACGGAACTCGACTCCTGGTCGCTGTTGTTCGACGTGACGCGCTCCGGGGGCGAAGGCGTCACCCCGGCGGAGTTCGACGTGCCGGACCTCTACGCGCATGTGGCCGCCCGGGTCGGATCGCTCTCGCTGCCCTGCCTGGAGATCGAGGAGCGGGTCTTCGTCGACGGCTCGGCGGTGCGGTTCGACGAACGGTTCCTGCCCGATCCGCTGGGGCGGCCCGTCGCCGAGCTCGGCGACGACCGGGTGAACGCCCTGAAGCGGGTGCCGGAGGACGCGGCGCGGCCGTATCTGGCGATCCATTCCACCGGCTGGGGCGGGGAGTTGGTGACCTCGGTGTTCCTGCGGTTCGTCCGCTCCGACTCCACCCTGTTCGTGGAAGCGGTGCCCACGGTCCTGTGCCCGCTGCGGGACCGCTACCGGGCCATCGACTCCCTCATGCCGAGCCCGTCGCCGCGCGAGTTCCTCGAGTTGCTGGGGCAGACCGCGTTCAGCACGCCGTTCGTGCTGCTCGCCGCCCCGTTCCGGTCCGTCACCGGCTTCTCCCCCGACTTCCGTATCAACCGCAGGCGGCGCAGGCAGCGGCGGCAGATCGTGCAGCTGAAGATGTTCGACTACGGCGCGCGCCAGGGCGTACGCAGGCTCGCCTCGGCCGAAGAGCACCGCCGTCACTTCCAGCGGACCGACTCCGGGATGGTCCTCAAAGCCGTCGAACGGCGGGTCCTCGACGCGCTGGTGGAGTTCGCGGAGGCCCACGACATCGATCCGGGGGACCTCAAGCGCCGCCAGGAACTGATCATCAACAACGGCATCATCGCCACCGCGGGGGCCAGCGTGGAGTCCAGCTCCGTCGCCTCGGGCGACCGGTCCCGGATCTCGGCCATCCTCGGCAAGATCCCGCGGCCCAACACGGACTGACCACCCGCAAAGACCCGACAGAGGGACAGGTACGGACATGGACGGACGCAGCAACGACGGCGTGATCGCCACGGGGAACGCGAAGGTCACACACACGGTCGTGGCCAGCGGCAGCAACGCGCGCGTCGACTTCCGCACGGTCGGCCCCACGGACGGGTCCGACGGCGCGGAGCCGTTGACCCCCGCGCAGATCAGCGATCTGCTGGCCCGCCTGATCGGTGAACTGAACGCGTCGGACCACCCCGAGCGCGCCGATCTGGCGGAGTTCGCGCAGAGCGCGCGTGACGAGCTGGCCGCTCCCGAGCCCCGTCTGGGCGTGCTGCGGCGGATGGTACGGGGCCTGGTGGACGCCGTTCCGGGATTCGCCGCGCTGGCCTCCCTGACGGTGACCATCGAAGAAGCCGTACGGGGTCTGTAGGCGACGGGCATGCGCTACTGCATCCACTGCGGCGTACGCGTCCAGGAACCGGAGCGGCCGCTCTGCCCCGGCTGCGGGGCGCCGCACGAGGGCGGAGCACCGGAAGGTCCGCGGCCGGCCGCGCCGACCGACACCCCGGAATACGTGCGCGTGGGCTCGACGAGGCTGCCGCGCTGGCTGCCCGCGGCTCTGGTCGCCGTGATCGTCGTCGCCGGTGTGGCGGTCGGGGTGAGCGTCGCCAACAGCCCCGACGACTCACAGGGAAGCGCGCCGCAGGCGGCCCCCCTGACCCCGGCGACGACGACCGACACGACCGAACCGGACGCCGACACGTATGACCAGGCCACCGAGCTCCCTTCGTACTCCTCCGAGCCCGATGACACGGAGGAGCCGGAGGAGACGGAGACGGAGGCGGCAGAGGACGAGACCGTCGTCACGACGTACTACGACTACATCAACGCCCGTGATTTCAGGGCTGCCTGGGACCTGGGCGGCTCGAACCTGGATTCCGGTTCCTTCGACGACTGGTCGGCGGGGTTCGACACGACGGACCACATCAGCGTCGAGGTCGCCGACCAGGGATCCGGCCAGGTCGACGCGCGGATCTCGGCGTCCCAGACGGACGGGACGGTGCGCACATACGCGGGTACGTACACCGTGCAGGACGGCGAGATCGTCGCCGCCAAAATCCAGGAGGTCCCCTAGGCCCTGTCTTCAAACTCCCGTCTGCGTCGCGACGCCTGGCACGCACGCTCGCGGCGTTGCCGAAAAGCCCGAGTAGCTCCGCTACTAGGGCTTCCCGGCGCCTTGCGATCGCACGCACCAGACGCCGCGACGCCGCCCTGCGGGCGACGACGGGAGTTTGAAGACAGGACCTAGGCACGGGCGCGTCAGAAGAAGTCCCCCCACGGCACGTCCCAGATCTGCTTCACGCACAGGACGACGAACAGCAGGCCCGCGATGGTCAGCATGCCGTTGCTCAGCCAGCCGTTGCGCCAACTGGCCGGGGTGCGTGAGGAGTTCAGGAGCCAGACCAGGGTCAGCGCCAGGAACGGCATGAAGGCCGCGCCGAGGACTCCGTAGATGATGACCAGGCGGAAGGGCTGGCCCTGGAAGAGCAGGATGATCGGCGGGAACGTCATCCACAGCAGGAACGCGCGGAACGGCCAGCCCTTCTCGCGGTCGCCGCGCGCCACTTCCTCGCCGGTCACGACGCGCGAGAGGCGGTAGCGCTCGACGAAGTCGGCGAACATCAGGCTCACGCCGTGCCAGACGCCGATCAGTGAGGTGAAGGACGTCGCGAAGAAGCCGATGAGGAACATCTTCGCCGTCGCCGTGCCGTACTGGTCCTCCAGGATCTTGGAGAGGTCGACGAGGCCCTTGTCGCCGTCGGCGATCGCCGTGTGCGACGCGTGCAGGAGTTCCGCGCCGACGAACAGCATCGCCACGACGAAGATGCCGGTGGTGATGTACGCGACCCGGTTGTCGAGCCGCATCACCTTCATCCACGAGGTGTTCGTCCAGCCCTTCGCGTTGACCCAATACCCGTACGCGGCAAGGGTGATGGTGCCGCCGACGCCGCCGATCAGGCCGAGCGTGTTGAGGATCGAGTCCTTCTCGTCGGGCAGCACGGGGAGCAGGCCCGCGAAGGCGTCGCCGAGGTTCGGGGTGACGCGGATCGCCAGATAGACGGTGACGACGAACATGACGCCGACGAGCACCGTCATGACCTTCTCGAAGACGGCGTACTTGTTGAACCAGACGAAGGCCAGGCCGACGACGCCGCTGAGGATCGCCCACGGCTTGATCGACCAGTCCGCCGGGAACACGCCCGGGAACAGCGCCTGCAGGGGCAGTCCGCTCGACGACATCGCGGCCGCGCCGTACACGAAGCCCCAGATCACCGCGTAGATCACGAAGAAGTACGTGGTCCACTTGCCGAGGCTCGCCCAGCCGTCGAACAGGGTGCGGCCCGTGGCCAGGTGCCATCGGCCCGCCGCCTCCGCGAGGCTGATCTTGACGAGGCAGCCGAGGACGGCGGCCCACAGCAGGGTGTAGCCGAAATTGCTGCCCGCGATGAGGGTGGCGACGAGATCGCCCGCCCCGACGCCCGTCGCGGCGACGACGATGCCGGGGCCGATGTACTTCCAGCTGGACTTGCGGGGATGCGGTTCGGAGGAGGTGGTGCTGCCGGTTCCTGGGGTGCCCGTGGTGTCCGCCATGAACACCAAGGGTGCGCAAAGCGGCGCCGCTGGCAAGAGGGCCGTCAGGAACTCATTCCTCGAAGTACGTGTCCAGCGCCTTGTCCAGCTGGTCCGTCCACTCGGCGAGGCGGGCCTTGTCGGGGGCCTCGACGTCGTTCGGGAACCAGCGGCTGTTGGGCATGTGGACCGTCACCGTGAGGCGCTTGCGCGCGGTGCCGAACTCGACCGCGCTGATCTCGTCCCAGGTGAAGTCGGCCTCCTGGTCGTCCAGCGTGAACCGGACGCCCTTCGCGTCGACGGTGATGGAGCCGCGACGGTCCTTGGCCTCGAGGACGGGCCCTTCGGCGTCGGGCTCCTCCTCGGGGGAGTCCTCCCGGGGCTCCTCCCGCGTGGGCTCCTCGTCCGCCGCCGCCTCCGGCTCCGGCGTCACCTCCTCCGCCGGTTCGGTGGCCTCCTCGGCCTCCTGCTCCCGAGCGGGGGGCGTGAGGCCGGGGATGTGCGCCGGGTCGAAGCCGGCACCGGTGACGGGCGTGACCTTCTCGTTCTCCATACGCTGCTCCACGGGCGGAAGTATGGCGTACGCCGCTGTGCGCTACCCGGCCGCGGTCCAGAACGTGACCGTCGGCCCGTAGGAGCCGTCCTCCTCGTCGCTGACGCCGACGGTGATCTCCCGATCGGGGTAGCGCCGCACCAGGATCGACTGCCAGCACTCGCCGAGCGCCTGGGCGAGCTGGGGCAGCTCTTCGCCGAGCTGGTCGTCATCGGTCAGCTCGGTGTTCATGAACATGTCCCACAGCCTGACCCCGTTGACGACGCGCTCGATGCTCGCGCGGTCGTCTCCCAGCTTGGCGAACCAGTCGTCGACCGTGTCCTGAAAGAACCGGTCCTTCAGGAACACGCACCCGCGGTACTCGACCGTCTCGGGACAGAACAGCCAGGCCGCGGCCAGCACGAACCTCAGGCCGCCCTCGAAGTCGAGGTAGTTGTCCGGACCGAGCTCCTCGTCCTGCCACTCGGTGCGCCACTGCTTGAAGAAGGCCGGCAGCCGACGCTCGGTCCACGACGGATTGCTGCTGCTCACGGGATCTCCCAGGGGAACGCGCTGCGCACGTTCTTCGACTCGCTCACCCGGACCTGTCCGGTCGCCGGGTTGGTGTTGTGCTTCATTTCTACGACGTGCGGTGTGTCCACGCCGTTGTGCGAGGCACCCTCCAGGTCCACGCGCTTGAGTGCGCGGCCTTCGGAATCATAGGTGGAGTAGCCGGTCACCTTGCCCGTCTGCGGATCGGTCTTGTACAGGGTCCCGTCGCTGGGGCCGTTCTCCTTGGGGAGCTTGAGGCCCCCGCGCCCGGTCCGGGCGCCGGTGCCCTCGTACTTCTGCCCGTTCTTGATCAGCTCGGACGCCGGCTGCTGTGCCGAGCCGCCGCTGCCGCCCGAACCCTCGCTGTTCATCCGCAGCGGCTCCGCCTTCGAGTCGCTGCCCGCGTGCTGGGCGAGGTCGGCCGCCCCCGCGCCCGCGATTCCGATGCCCGCGGCCATGCCGGCGGCGGAGACCGCGTTCAGCGGCACTCCGGCGACGGCCCCTACGCCCGTGGCGTCCAGGGCGACGCCGAGGCCCTCGCCGCCGGCGCTCACCCCGGTCAGCAGGGCACCGCCGAGCAGCGCCATGCTGTCCCCCGGGTGCTGGACCATGGCGTTGCCGAAGGAGGCGAGGTCGTTGACGGCTGTCTTGCCCGCGTCGGCGAGGGTGTCCCCCACATCTCCGAGGGCGTCACCCACCTTGGACCAGAACCCCGGGCGGTCCGGGGCGTCCTGCGTCGCCTTCTTCACCGAGGCGGCGGCGGTGTGGCCCGCGCTCCGCACGTTGCCGCGCGCGGTGTCCAACTGCCCGCGGGCCGCGGCCCGGTCCGCCTCGCCCGGGTCGTGGAAGGGGATGTCGGTGTTGTCGCCCTTGCCGCGGGCGTCGTCGACCTTCCGGTCGTGGGTCTGCTGGGCGACCTTCGTCGCCGCCTCGCCCCGCGCGTACTGCGAGATGGCGTCGGCGGCGCGCCGCTGGCTCGCGCTGAGCGTGTGACCGTAGTCGTAGAGGGCGTGCGCGGCTGCGTGGAAGTCGCCGCCCGCCTCGACCCATTTCTTGGGCTCGCCGTGGAAGCGGCCGCGGAAGGCGTCCCCGGCCGGGCCGCGCCAGCCCTCCTCGGTGTCGACCTTCGCCAGGCCCTCGCCGGCCTCGACGAGCGTATCGCCGTACGCGAGCATGGACTGCGCGGTCGAGAGCACCCCTTCGGGGTCACCGGGGACCAGCTCACGGGGGTCGGACGTCTCTCCGAGTTCGGCCATCAGGACGCCCCGGGATCGGAACCGGTCGACGAGCGCAGAATGCCCTGCATGGATATCTGTATGTACCGCTCGGCCGCTTCGTAGCTCTTGACGCAGTGGTTCAGCCGGTCGGCCACTTCCGCGCCGTCGTTGGCAAGGTGCGTGACACCGATGTTCCAGCGATCGCAGAAGTCGTCGACCGCAGCGGCCAGTTCGTCGTGGCCGAAAGCGTCCGCCGGAGCGTCGATGTCGCTGACCTTCTTGGTGGCCATCGCGTCCAGCGTGGTGGTGATTCCGGATGCCGCACCACGCAGCGCGTCAAGGTCGACGGAGAAACCGGCCGCCATGCTCAACTCCCCCCTCTTGAGCCCTGGTTCGGCACGACCGTAACAACGCGTCGGTCATGGCGGAGAAGACGGGAGGCAAAACCACGACAAAGCCCGGGCCTGCGAAAACGACCTCGCCGGGGTGCCCGCACGCATCGTGCGGGCACCCCGGCGAGGGGCGGTGCGCAGGGTCAGACGAAGAAGCTGAGCACCAGGGCAACCGCGAAGCCGGCGATCGAGAGGACCGACTCCAGGACCGTCCACGAGCGCAGGGTGTCGCGCTCGGAGATGCCGAAGTACTTGGAGACCATCCAGAAGCCGCCGTCGTTGACGTGCGAGGCGAAGATGGAGCCCGCCGAGATCGCCATGATGACGAGGGCCGTGTACGGCTGCGAGTAGTCGCCCGCCTGCAGCAGCGGGCCCACGATGCCGGCCGTGGTGACGATGGCGACCGTCGCCGAACCCTGCGCGACGCGCAGCACCAGCGAGATCAGGTACGCGAGGACCATGATCGGCAGGCCGATGCTGCTGAACGTGTCGGACAGCGCCTGCGCGATGCCGCTCGCCTGGAGGACGGCGCCGAAGACCCCGCCCGCGCCGACGACGAGCAGGATGTTGGCGACCGGCTTCAGGGACGCGGTGGACACCGTCTCCAGGGACTTGCGGGACCAGCCGCGGCGCAGGCCGAGCAGGTAGTACGAGGCGAACAGCGCGATGGTGAGCGCCACGAACGGGTTGCCGAAGAACTCGATGACGGAGCGGGCCGTGGAGGGGTCCATCGCGATCGAGGAGAAGGTCGCGGCGAGGATCAGCACCAGCGGGATGGCGATGATCGTGAAGACGATGCCGAGCGGGACCGGGTCCTCGCGGGGCGTGATGCCGTCCTTGCGCTGCTCCTCGGCGAGCGCGGCCTTCGCCTCGTCGGCGGCCTCGACCATGTCCTGCGGCACGGGCACGAAGATCTTCTTGCCGATCCAGGCGGCCCAGGCCCACGCGGCGAGCACGGCGGGGATGCCGCAGACGATGCCCATGAGGATGACCCAGCCGAGGTCGACGTGGAGCAGTCCGGCCGCGGCGACAGGCCCCGGGTGCGGGGGCAGGAACGCGTGGGTCATCGACAGGCCGGCGAGCAGCGGCAGGCAGTACAGCAGGATCGACTTGCCGCCGCGCTTGGCGGCCGCGTAGACGATCGGCGCGAGCACGAAGATGCCGACGTCGAAGAAGACGGGGATGCCGAAGATGAGGCCGGTGAGGCCCATCGCGATGGGGGCGCGCTTCTCGCCGAAGAGGTGGATCAGGCGGGACGCGAGGACTTCGGCGCCGCCGGAGACCTCCAGGATCGCGCCGAGCATCGTGCCCAGGCCGATGATGATCGCGATGTGTCCGAGGGTGCCGCCCATCCCGTTCTCGATGACGGAGGTGGCGGTGGACTTCTGGACGGTGCCGAAGAGTTCGGTGACGGAGAGGCCGGCCGCGAGGCCGACGGCGATGGAGACCGTCAGAAGGGCCACGAAGGGCTGGAGCCTGGCCTTGATGATCAGGAAGAGCAGCAGAACGATGCCGAGTACGGCAACGGTGAGCAGGCCGGCCGTGCCGGGTATCAGGAGGAGCAGACCGCCGGTGTGCTCCGGCTGGTCCGCGGCGGCGGACGCGAGGGGGGCGTACGGGGACATCGTTGACCTCGTAAGTACATGGGGGGGGCGTGGGGTGCTTCCGGCGTTTCCGAGCAGGAGGGATCGCGGTGCGGCGTCCCTGTCGGGGACGCCGCACCGGTCATGCGGGGAGAGGGCTCAGCTGAGGACGGCGAGCGCGTCGATCTCGATGAGCAGGCCCTTGGGCAGACCGACGTAGACGGTCGTGCGGGCGGCCGGGGCCTCCTTGAGACCCTCGCCCTCGAAGTACTCGTTGTAGATGGCGTTCATCTCGGCGAAGTGGTCGACGTCCGTGAGGTAGACGCGCATCATCATGACGTCGTCCCAGCTCGCGCCGCCCTCTTCGAGGATCGCCTTGACGTTGGCGAAGGTCTGGAGGGTCTGCTCCTTGAGGGTCGGGCCCGCGGGGGTCGGGGCCTTGCCCTCCTCGGCCGGCAGGAAGCCGACCTGACCCGCGACCTGAAGGATGTTGCCCTTCTTGACGCCGTGGGAGAACTTCGCCGGCGGGGTGGTGTGGGTGGCGGGCGTGAGAGCGGTCTTCTCGGTCATGAACTTGCTTCCTTCGGAGGGGTGTTACTCGGGAGGGTGTTACTTGGGAGGGGTACCGGAGTAGTCCCGGCTGATGGCTTCCGCCGTGCGGCGCACCAGCGGGAGCAGTGTGAGGAGTTCCTCGGCGGTGACGACGACGTTCGGCGCGGAGACCGACATGGCGGCGACGACCCGGCCGTCCGCGCCGCGGATGGGGGCGCCGACGCAGTTGATGGACTCCTCGTGGCCACCGAGGTCGGTGGCCCAGCCCTGTTCGCGCACCTTCTCCAACTCCCGCAGGAACGCTGCGGCGTTGGGGGTGGAACGGGACGTGTACATGGGGTAGTCGAGCTTTTCCGCGAGGGCTCGGCGCTCGGCCTCGGACAGGTCGGCGAGCAGCAGCTTGGCGACGGCGGCCACGGTGATGGCGACCGGCTTGCCGACGCGCGAGTACATGCGCACCGGGTAGCGGCTCTCGACCTTGTCGATGTAGAGGACCTCGTTCTCCGCGTACACGGCGAGGTGGACGGTGTGCCCGACCTTCTCGTTGAGCTCGACGAGGTGCGGGTGGGCGATCTCGCGGACGTCGAGGTTCTCGACGGCTTCCTGGGCGAGCGCGAAGAGCCGGGCGCCGAGGCGGTAGCGCTGGTCGGTCTGGCGGTAGACCAGGCCGTGCTCGTGCAGGGTGCGCAGCAGGCGCAGCGCCGTGGACTTGTGCACGCCGAGGCGGTCGGCGACCTGGCCCAGGTCGGCGGGTCCCTCGGCGAGCAGCGGCAGGATGCTGAGCGCGCGGTCGACGGTCTGGCTCATGGCGTACGTACCTCCTCTGCGGCCGGTCCGTCGGCGGCATCGGCTGCCGCCCAACCGGGGCCGACGTGCAGTGTCCCCCACCGCGCGGCGTCGAGGCCGACCAGGCGGTCCGCCCGGGCGCGGCTCGGGGGCGCGGCGAGGTCGCCGGGCTCGGTGAGGGCGACGGCGGCCCAGAGGTGGCCGTGCCGGAGGCGTTCGGCGACCGGCAGTTCGCGCAGGGTCGCGGAGAGGAATCCGGCGGCGAAGGCATCGCCGGCGCCCACGGCGGCGACGACGTCCACGCGCGGGGAGGGCTCCTCGTGGCGTCCATCGGCGTCGTACGCGATCGCGCCGTCGGCGCCGCGCTTGACGACGAGCAGCGCGGGCTCGGGCAGCGCGTCGCGGATGGCGTCGGGTCCGCCGGTGATGCCCCAGGCGTCCTCCGCCTCGTCGTCGCCGACGAACACGATGTCGGCGCCGCGCGCGAGTTCCAGGAGCACCTCGGGGCCCTCTGCGGAGCCGGACCACAGGCCGGGCCGGTAGTTGACGTCGAAGGAGACGAGGGGGCGGCCGGCGCGCGGGGCGGTCAGCTCGCGCAGCAGGTCGAGGCAGCCGGCGGAGAGCGCGGCGGTGATCCCGGACAGGTGCAGGATCCGGCCGGAGCGCAGCGCGTCCAGGTCCAGGTTGGCGGTGGACATCGCGGAGGCGGCGGATCCGGCGCGGTAGTAGGCGACCTCGTGGGCGGCGGTGGCCCGGTCGCCCGCCGTGCGGAAGTAGATGCCGGTGGGCCGGTGCAGATCGCGCCGTACGGCGGAGGTGTCGACGCCGTACGCGCCGATGGCCTCCACGAGGTGGTCGCCGAACCCGTCGGCGCCGACGCGGCTGACCCAGGCGGAGCGGTGCCCGGCGGCGGCGAGCACGCACGCCACGTTGGACTCGGCGCCGCCGATCCCGCGATCGAACGAGGGCACGTCGGCGAGCCGCCCGGGCACGGTGGGCCGGAACGTGACCATGGACTCGCCGAGCGCGACGACGTCGGGGGCGACGGCGGCGGATGCGCTGGTCGGTACTGCGGGTCCGGTGGCGGTCACGATGGGTCGCACTCCTCGCGGCAGGGGACTTCGGGCTCCGTTGACCCGACGTTGGCTCGGATGTTAGACAGCATGAAGCGACATACGCAATGACCGTTGCAAATGGTGCAACGGGCTGCCTGGAGGAGGCGCCGTGACCGCCCAGAACGCCGAGCCCGCCGAGAACGCCGGGTCCGCCGCCGAGCGCCGCACCGCTCGACTTGAGGAACTGGCGACGGAGCGGGTGGACTTCCGCTTCAAGGGCCTGCCTCCCGAGGCGGACGGCGCGACGGTCGGCGAGCTGGCCGCCCGCCGCCTGAACCTCTTCACGGACGGCTTCACCACCCCCGTCCTCGCCCTCTCCGCCGAGCGCCTGGAGCACAACCTGGCGCTCATGGAGGCGTACTCCGCCCGCCACGGCCTCGCCTTCGCCCCGCACGGCAAGACGTCGATGGCCCCGCAGCTCTTCCACCGGCAGCTCCAGCGCGGCGCGTGGGGCATCACCCTCGCCGTGCCCCACCAGGTGCGTGTGGCGCGGGAGTTCGGCATCGACCGGATCTTCCTGGCGAACGAACTGGTCGACGCGGCGGCCCTGAAGTGGCTGTCGAATGAGCTGGACGCCGACCCCTCCTTTCGCTTCGTCTGCTACGTCGACTCCGTGCGCGGCGTGGAACTGATGCAGGCCGCGCTCGCCGGGGCCGGCGCGGGCCGCCCGGTCGACGTGGTGGTGGAGCTGGGCGCGGGCGACGGCGCGCGCACCGGGGCGCGTACCGAGGCGGACTGCGCGGCGATCGCCGACGCGGTGTCCTCCTCGGACAAGCTGCGGCTGGTCGGCGTCGCGGGCTACGAGGGCGAGGTGCCGGACGCGGACGGCGAGCGGGTCCGCGCGTGGCTGCGCCGCCTCGTCGCGCTGCTCGCGGACTTCGACAAGGCGGGACGGTTCGCGGGCCTCGACGAGATCGTGGTGAGCGCGGGCGGCTCCGCGTGGTTCGACGCGGTGGCGGACGTGTTCGCCGAGATCCCTGAACTGGGCGCCCCTGTCCTCAAGTTGCTGCGCTCGGGCGCGTACGTCTCGCACGACGACGGGCACTACCGGCACCTGACCCCGTTCAACCGGGTCCCGGAGGAGGGCGCGCTGCACCCGGCGTTCCGGCTGTGGGCGCAGTTCGTCTCCCGGCCGAACGACGAGCAGGCGTTCACCAACGCCGGTAAGCGGGACGCCGCGTACGACATCGACCTGCCCGAGGCGCAGGTCGTCCGGGACGCGCGGACGGGCGAGGTGCGGGAGGCCACGGGTGTCGCGGTCACGGGCCTCTCGGACCAGCACGGGTGGGTTCGCACGGAGCCGGGGGCGGATGTCGAGGTGGGCGACTGGCTCGGCATGGGCCTGTCCCACCCCTGCACGTCGTTCGACAAGTGGCAGCTGATTCCTCTGGTGGAAGCGGACGGCACGGTCGTCGACTACATCCGCACGTACTTCTAGGCAGTCCGATACGGGGCCGGCTGCGCCGACTTGGGCAATCTGCCGCCTTGGGCGGCAGGGTGGGCAAGGCGGCACCCCGGCGCCGCGCGCCGAAACGACGGCCCCGGCCCCGCCGCCGCCCACGCCACGGGGCTCCGCCCCGGACCCCGCTGCTCAATCGCCGCAGGGGCTTGAAATGCCCACCCCCCGCCTGAGGCAAGGTGCCGCAGGGGCTTGAAAAACGAGAGGCACCCCCCATGGACCTGGTCATCCGCGACGCGCGTGTCATTGACGGCAGCGGCGGCGCGTCCTACCGAGCCGACGTCGCCGTACAGGACGGCCGGATCGCCGAGATCCGCCGCGAGGGAGACGGCCCGCGCCCCACCGCGCAGCGAACCGTCGAGGCCGAGGGCCTCGCCCTCTCCCCCGGTTTCATCGACATGCACGCGCACAGCGACCTCGCCGTGCTCCGCGACCCCGACCACAGCGCGAAGGCCGCCCAGGGCGTCACCCTCGAAGTGCTGGGCCAGGACGGCCTGTCCTACGCCCCCGTCGACGACCGCACCCTCGCCCAGGTCCGCCAGGCCATCACCGGCTGGAACGGCGACGGAAGCGACATCGACTTCGACTGGCGCACGGTCGGCGAGTACCTGGACCGCATCGACCGGCAGGGCATCGCGGTGAACGCCGCGTACCTCATCCCGCAGGGCACCGTCCGGATGTACGCCGTCGGTTGGGACGACCGGGACGCGACGCCGGCCGAGCTGGAGCGCATGAAGCAGCTCGTCGCCGAGGGCATGGAGCAGGGCGCCGTCGGCATGTCGTCCGGACTGACCTACACCCCGGGCATGTACGCGAAGGACGCCGAACTCACCGAGCTGTGCCGGGTGGTGGCCTCGTACGACGGCTACTACTGCCCGCACCACCGCAGTTACGGCGCCGGCGCCCTCGACGCGTACCGGGAGATGGTGGAGCTGACGCGCACCGCGGGCTGCGCCCTGCACCTCGCGCACGCCACCATGAACTTCGGCGTGAACAAGGGCAAGGGCGTCGACCTGCTGGCCCTCCTCGACGAGGCCATCGCGGACGGCGCCGACATCAGCCTGGACACGTACCCGTACACGCCGGGCGCGACGACGCTCGTCGCGATGCTGCCGAGCTGGGCCAACGAGGGCGGCCCCGACGCGACCCTCGCCCGCCTCCAGGACGACGAGACGGCCGAGCGGATCCGGCACCACGTCGAGGAGATCGGCGCGGACGGCTGTCACGGCGTGCCGATCGAGTGGGACAAGATCGAGATCTCGGGCGTCTCCGACCCGGGCCTCGCGTCCTGCGTCGGCAAGACCGTCGCACAGGCCGCCGCCGAGCGCGGCGAGGCACCGTGGGTCACCGCCCGCCGCCTGCTGATCAACGACAAGCTCGGCTCGACGATCCTTCAGCACGTCGGCCACGAGGACAACGTCCGCGCGATCATGCAGCACTCCGTGCACACGGGCGGCAGCGACGGCATCCTCCAGGGCTACAAGCCGCACCCGCGCGCGTACGGCACGTTCCCGCACTACCTCGGCCACTACGCGCGCGACCTCGGCGTCATGTCCCTCGAGGAGACGGTCGCCCACCTGACCTCGCGTCCGGCCGCCCGCCTGCGGCTGCCGGACCGCGGCCTGGTCCGCGAGGGCCACCGCGCCGACCTGGTCCTGTTCGACCCTGAGACGGTCGCGGCGGGCTCGTCGTTCGAGGCGCCGCGCACGCTGCCGGTCGGCATCCCGCACGTCCTCGTCGACGGCCGGTTCGTGATCGAGGACGGCAAGCGCACGGACGTCCTCGCGGGCCGTTCGGTGCGCAGGACCGTCTGATCAGCGCACCCCGTGCGGCCGGAACTGGACGCTGATCCGGCCGCCGGCCGCGCGGGCGGACTTGGGGATCGCGTGCTCCCAGGTCCGCTGGCAGGAGCCGCCCATGACGATGAGGTCGCCGTGTCCGAGTGAACGGCGTACGACAGGGCCGCCGCCGACGGGCCGCAGCGTCAGGTCCCGCGGCGTGCCCACCGACAGGATGGCGACCATCGTGTCCTCGCGGGCACCGCGCCCGATCCGGTCGCCGTGCCAGGCGACGCTGTCCCGCCCGTCCCGGTAGTAGCAGAGGCCCGCCGTGCTGAACGGCTCGCCCAACTCCCGCGCGTAGTACGCCGACAGCGCGTCCCGCGCCGCGTCGAGCACGGGGTGCGGCAGCCGCTCCCCCGCCCCGTAGAACTTGAGCAGTCGCGGCACGTCGACCA
This sequence comes from Streptomyces fractus, assembly GCF_049844455.1. Taxonomy (NCBI): domain Bacteria; kingdom Bacillati; phylum Actinomycetota; class Actinomycetes; order Kitasatosporales; family Streptomycetaceae; genus Streptomyces; species Streptomyces fractus. Next base: position 3,756,889 of record NZ_JBMYHI010000002.1, read on the forward strand.
TTCGCTCGCACATCTGCCGCCGCTCGGCCTTCCACGGCACGCGCGCGGCGAGGTGTTCGTACAGCTCGTCGGCCCCGCTCAGCCAGCCCGGCAGGACGTCGATCCAGGCCCCGTCACCGAGCACGGTGCGCCGCACCGCACCGAGCCCGCCGAGCGCGATGTCCTCGGCCTGATCGAACAGCGATCCCTGAAGCATGCCTCCACCGTAGCGAATGTTTCGAACACACGCGCGATTAGACACGTCGAGCAGCGCACCCGTCGGCCTGGCGTGGCCCATCTCACCCGCCCCCGCGACCCGCCCCATCCAAGCCCCGCCCACCCCGGAACCCGCCGTTCCGGAGGCATCCGGCACCGCGTGCCACCGCATCCGAAACCGGGGCCGCCCGCGCCGCCCCACCGGCCGACAAAGGGTGCGCGGCATCCCGAAACGCGGCCGTAAAGTTTGGGGATGCAGCTCATCCAGTCGACCAAGCTCTCCAACGTCTGCTACGAGATCCGGGGCCCGGTTCTCGAGGAAGCGATGCGGCTGGAGGCGGCAGGGCACCGCATCCTGAAGCTCAACACGGGCAACCCGGCGGCGTTCGGCTTCGAGTGCCCGCCGGAGATCCTCGAGGACATGCTCCGCAACCTCGGCGACGCCCACGGCTACGGCGACGCCAAGGGCCTCCTCGCCGCCCGCCGCGCGGTGATGATGCACTACCAGACCCTCGGCGTGGAGACCGACGTCGAGCACGTCTTCATCGGCAACGGCGTCTCCGAGCTGATCGTGATGGCGATGCAGGGACTGCTCGACGACGGCGACGAGGTGCTCGTCCCCGCCCCCGACTACCCCCTGTGGACGGCCGCGGTCTCGCTCTCCGGCGGCACCGCCGTCCACTACCGCTGCGACGAGCAGGCGGACTGGATGCCGGACCTCGCCGACATCGAGCGCAAGGTGACCGACCGCACCAAGGCGATCGTCATCATCAACCCCAACAACCCCACCGGCGCCGTCTACAGCGACGAGATGCTGCGCGGCATCACCGACATCGCCCGCCGCCACAACCTCCTCGTCTGCTCCGACGAGATCTACGACAAGATCCTCTACGACGACGCCACGCACACCCCGACCGCCGCCATCGCGCCGGACCTGATGACGCTCACCTTCAACGGCATGTCGAAGGCGTACCGCGTGGCCGGCTACCGCGTCGGCTGGATGGCGATCTCCGGCCCGCGCGCGCACGCGGAGTCGTACATCGAGGGCCTGACGATCCTGGCGAACATGCGCCTGTGCGCGAACATGCCGGGCCAGCACGGCGTCGTCGCGGCACTCAGCGGACGCCAGACGGTCAACGACCTGGTGCTGCCGGGCGGGCGGCTGAAGGAGCAGCGGGACGTCGCGTACGAGCTGCTCACCCAGATCCCGGGCGTGACGTGCGTGAAGCCCAAGGGGGCCCTGTACCTCTTCCCGCGCCTCGACCCCAAGGTCTTCAAGGTCAAGGACGACCGGCAGATGGTGCTCGACCTGCTGCGGGCCGAGAAGATCATGGTCGTGCACGGCACCGGCTTCAACTGGCCGGAGCCCGACCACTTCCGCGTCGTCACGCTGCCCGACACCCGGCAGCTGACGGAGGCGGTGACCCGGATCGGGAACTTCCTGGACGGCTACAGCCAGCCGTGACACTCCTACTTTGGACAAGTTCTAACTTAGACAAGATCTAAGGTACGATGGAGGCCAAGCTGCCACGCATGCCCTGGAGGCCTCCCATGTACGAGCCGATCCGCACCAAGTCGGTCCACTCGACGGCGGCCGACAGCGGCGAATTCCCGCACCGCTCCCGCGAGGAGGAGCTGGACATCCAGCTCGCCGGGCACCTGGCCGCGCTCCTCGCCGTGACGGACGAGCTGCGCCACCTCACGCCGAGCGCCGACCTGGACGAGGCGGCCGAGGCACTGGCCACCCAGGTGGCACGGTTGCGCGGAGGCCTGATGCCGGTCCGCGCGTCGGTGGCCGCGGCCATCCACGAACCCGGCATCGGCGCGCTGCACCAGCGGGCGCACGCCCTCGCGGGCCGCGCCCTGGTGGTCGCGGCCTCCCGGGCCGACACCGCCGCCGCGATCCTGGCCGCGCAGCGCATGGAGGCCCACGCGCTCGTCGCCGCCTAGGCAAAGACATGGGTGGGCCCCCGCACGCGGCGCGTGCGGGGGCCCACCCATGTCCGGTCTCCGGCGTCAGCCGAGGCGGTCCACCAGCTTGCGGTACTCGTCCCACAGCTCCGTCGGCGTGTGGTCGCCGAACGTGTTGAGGTGCGCGGGGACGAGCGACGCCTCATCACGCCACGCCTCCTTGTCCACCGTCAGCAGGAAGTCCAGGTCGGCGTCGGCCAGGTCGAGGCCCTTCGTGTCCAGGGACTCCTTGGTCGGCAGGATGCCGATCGGCGTCTCGACACCCTCGGCGCGGCCGTCGAGACGGTCCACGATCCACTTCAGGACACGCGAGTTCTCACCGAAGCCGGGCCACACGAACTTGCCGTCCGCGTTCTTCCGGAACCAGTTGACGTAGTAGATCTTCGGCAGCTTGGCCGCGTCCTTGCCTTCGGCGACCTTCACCCAGTGCGCCATGTAGTCGCCCATGTTGTAGCCGCAGAACGGCAGCATGGCGAACGGGTCGCGGCGCAGCTCGCCGACCTTGCCCTCGGCGGCAGCCGTCTTCTCCGACGCCACGTTCGCGCCGAGGAACACACCGTGGTTCCAGTCGAAGGACTCCGTGACCAGCGGCACGGCCGAGGCGCGACGCCCGCCGAACAGGATCGCCGAGATCGGCACGCCCCTCGGGTCCTCCCACTCGGGCGCGATGATCGGGCACTGCGAGGCGGGAGTGGTGAAGCGCGCGTTGGGGTGCGCGGCCGGACGGTATCCATTTGCTTCGCGGGCGGACTCGGGCGTCCAGGAGTTCCCCTTCCAGTCCGTGAGGTGCGCCGGGGTCTCCTCGGTCATCCCCTCCCACCACACGTCGTTGTCGTCGGTGAGCGCGACGTTCGTGAAGACCGAGTTGCCCCACAGGGTCTTCATCGCGTTGGCGTTGGTGTGCTCACCGGTGCCGGGCGCGACGCCGAAGAATCCGGCCTCCGGGTTGATCGCGTACAGCCGGCCGTCCTCGCCGAACCGCATCCACGCGATGTCGTCACCGATCGTCTCGACGGTCCAGCCGGAGATCGTGGGCTCCAGCATCGCGAGGTTCGTCTTGCCACAGGCGCTCGGGAAGGCGGCGGCGACGTACTTCGACTCACCCTGCGGGGGCGTCAGCTTGAGGATCAGCATGTGCTCGGCGAGCCAGCCCTCGTCGCGCGCCATGACGGACGCGATGCGCAGCGCGTAGCACTTCTTGCCGAGCAGGGCGTTGCCGCCGTAGCCGGAGCCGTACGACCAGATCTCGCGGTCCTCGGGGAAGTGCGAGATGTACTTCGTGGAGTTGCACGGCCACGGCACGTCCGCCTCGTCGGGGCCCAGCGGGGCGCCCAGCGTGTGCACGGCCTTCACGAAGAAGCCGTCCTCACCCAATTCCTCGAGGACCGGCTGCCCCATCCGGGTCATCGTGCGCATGGACACGGCCACGTAGGCCGAGTCGGTGATCTCGACGCCGATCGCGGAGAGCGGCGAGCCGAGCGGGCCCATGCAGAACGGGACGACGTACATGGTCCGGCCGCGCATCGAGCCGCGGAAGATCCCCCCGTTCCCCTCGTTCCCCCGGAAGATCTCCCGCATCTCGGCGGGCGCCTTCCAGTGGTTCGTCGGACCGGCGTCCTCCTCCTTCTCGGAGCAGATGAACGTACGGTCCTCGACCCGCGCGACATCGGACGGGTCGGAAGCGGCGTAGTACGAGTTGGGGCGCTTGATGGGGTCGAGCTTCTTGAACGTCCCCTTCACGACGAGCTCCTCCGCGAGGCGCTCGTACTCGGCCTCGGAGCCGTCACACCAGACCACACTGTCCGGCTGCGTCAGTTCGGCGATCTCGTTGACCCACGAGATCAGTTCCTGGTGGTTCGTCGGGAGGGTGTCCAGGGAGGGAGCCGCGATGTCGCGCGCCACGATCGCTCCTAAATGAGGGTTTTGAGGTTGATTGCCCCGTGGGGGCTGCGACCCGGACGCTGCGCCTCCCAATCCACTGGAGCTCAGTGGGCGCTCATCCGGTGCCGACCGCACTCATTTGATCATCCGACCGAAACGCCCATCTGTCCAGGGGGCCTCACAGGTGAGCGAGGTGAGCATGGCCACTTCACTGTGAGCCCGGCCACTGACCCTGTCCGTTACCTACGGTCGCGTAGGTACCATGCGGGGATGAGCGTCGCCACCGAGGAGCCCGAAGTCCCAGCAGCCCAGCCCTCCGTGCTGAAGCCAAGACTGCGCGGCTGGCTGCACGCGGGCATGTTCCCCGCCGTGCTGATCTCGGGCATCTTCCTCACGGCACTCGCGGACTCGACGCGCGGCCGGGTCGCGTGCGGCATCTTCGTGCTGACCGCCTGCCTGCTGTTCGGCGTCAGCGCCCTCTACCACCGGGGGAACTGGGGGCCGCGCGCGGGCGGAATCTTGCGCCGCCTCGACCACGCGAACATCTTCCTGATCATCGCCGGCACGTACACGCCGCTGACGATGCTGCTGCTGCCCGGCACCAAGGGGCAGTGGCTGCTGTGGGGCATCTGGGGGGCCGCCGCGGCGGGCATCATCTTCCGCGTGTTCTGGGTCGGCGCCCCGCGCTGGCTCTACACGCCGTGCTACATCGCGATGGGCTGGGCCGCCGTCTTCTTCCTGCCGGACTTCATGCGCACGGGCGGCATCGCGGTGCTCGTCCTCGTGATCGTCGGCGGGCTGCTCTACAGCGCGGGCGGCGTCATCTACGGCATCAAGCGCCCGAACCCCTCCCCGCGCTGGTTCGGCTTCCACGAGGTCTTCCACTCGCTCACGCTCGCCGCGTTCATCGTGCACTACGTCGGCATCTCGCTGGTCGCGTACCAGCACGGCTGACACGCCCTCTTCTCCCTATGGCCGCGGCTCGCTTGCCGCGGCCATTTCGCGTTTCCGGGAGGCCCTCCGTTGACAGTCACTCGAATTTGAGAGTTACTCTCAAATTATGGTCACTGTCACGGAGCAGTTGAAGACGCGCCCCGATCCGAGGCGCTGGTGGGCCCTCGGGGCCCTGGTCGCGAGCATGCTGGTGCTCGGCTTCGACCTGACGATCCTGAACGTCGCGCTGCCGACGATCGCCGAACAGCTCGGCGCCACCACCGGCGAGCAGCAGTGGATGGCGGACGCGTACATCGTGGTGTTCGCCGCACTGCTGCTGCCCGCCGGACTGCTCGGCGACCGGTTCGGGCGGCGCCGGATGCTCATCGCCGGACTGGGCGTCTTCCTCGCCGCGTCGCTGGTCGGCGCGGTCGCGGGCGACGTCGAGCAGGTCATCGTGGCCCGCGCCCTCATGGGCGTCGGCGGCGCGTTCGTGATGCCGCTCGCGATGTCCGTGATCCCCTCGCTCTTCCCGCGCGAGGAGCAGACGAAGGCCATCGGCGCGATCTCGGCGGCGTCCGCGCTCGGCATGCCCCTCGGCCCGATCATCGGCGGCTGGCTGCTCGACCACTTCTGGTGGGGCTCGGTGTTCGTACTGAACGTACCGATGGTCGCGATCGGCATCACCGCCTGCCTGTTCCTGCTCCCCGAGAGCAAGGACCCGGCCGCGCCCAAGGTCGACGTCGTCTCCACCGCCCTGTCGGCGCTCGGCCTCGGCACCCTCATCTACGCGATCATCGAGGGCCCCGGCAGGGGCTGGACCGACCCGCTCGTCATCAGTGGATTCGCGGCGGCGGTCGTGCTGCTCGGCACCTTGGTCCTGCGCGACCGGCGCGGCAGCCGGCCGATGCTCGACCTCGCGCTGCTCACCCACCGCGCCTTTCTCACCCACACCGCCACCGCGACGCTCGGCAACTTCGTCTTCGCCGGACTGCTGTTCCTGCTGCCGCCGTATCTGCAGGCCGTGCTCGGCACCGACTCGCTCGGCACCGGCCTGCGCATCCTGCCGGTGATCGGCGGCATGCTGCTCGCCGCACGGCTCGCGGGGCCGCTGATCGCACGGGCCGGGGCACGCCTGACGGTCGGGGGCGCCCTGGCGGTGCTCGCCTTCGCCGCGTTCCTCGGCGCACGAACGACGCCCACGTCCGGCTACGGCTTCACGGCCCTGTGGCTGTCCATCGCGGGCGTCGGCCTCGCCTTCTCCATGATCCCCGCGATGACCGGCGCGATCTCCGCCCTGCCTCCGCACGAGGCGGGCCGCGGCTCCGGGCTCCTGAGCACGGTGCGGCAGACCGGCAGCGCGCTCGGCGTCGCCCTGCTGGGTGCGCTCGTCGCGGGCGCGTACACGGCACGCCTCGCGACGACAGGTCTGCCGGACGCGGCGGCCGGCACCGCCCGCGACTCCGTCATGGGCGCCCACGTGGTCGCGGGCGCCGTCGGAGACCCGGCCCTCGCGGCCTCGGCCAACGCCGCGTACGTACACGGCATGAACCTCGCCCTCGTGGTCACCGGCGCCGTCGCCCTCGCGGCCGCGGCGCTCGCCGCGTTCTTCCTGCCCCCCGGCGAGCCGCGGCCCGCGGACGGGGAAGTGGCCGTGCCGGGCGCCGCTGGACGACAATGACGGGCATGACCGCCTCAGCGCAGACCCCGTTCGCGGAGCCCAGGACCGGGCTCCGCGAACGGAAGAAGATCAAGACCCGGCAGGCGATCCGGCAGGCGACCTACCGTCTGATCAAGGAACAGGGATACGACGCGACGACGGTCGAGCAGATCGCCGAGGCCGCCGAGGTGTCTCCGTCCACGGTCTTCCGGTACTTCCCGACCAAGGAGGACATCGTCCTCACGGACGAGTTCGACCCGATCCTCGAACGGGAGCTGCTCGCCCGCCCCGCCGACGAGTCCCTCGTGGACTCGCTGCGCTACGTCATCACCAAAAGCCTGCGTCTCGCGGCGGAGTCCGAGGACCCCGAAGTGACCATGTTGCGCCTGCGCCTTCAGACGGAGGTGCCCGCGGTGCGCTCCCGTCTCATGGAGTCGATGTCGGAGACGGGCCGGCTGCTGTGCCGGGTGCTGGCGGAGCGAACCGGCCGCGACGCGGGCGAGCTGGAGGTCCGGGTGTACGCGATGTCCCTGATCGCCGCGCTGCTGGAGGCGGTCAGGCACTGGGCCGAGCACGGCTACGAGGGCGACATGACCGAGCCGGTGCTGCGCGCCCTCGACACGGTGCAGCACGGCCTCTGAGGGGCCCGCGCTACCCCAGCATCCGCAGCAGCCCGTCGACATCGGTCACCGGCGCGTCGCACACGAAGTGCCGGCACACGTAGGCCGTCTCGCTCCCGTCGACGAGCGGCCGGTCGGCCAGCAGCGGAAGCTCGTCACTGCCCTCGGGTCCCGCGGCGACGACGGCCCCGGGAGCGGCCCCGGTCAGCGCCGCATGATGCATCCGCCCGCCGACCTCCCCCACCACGGCGATCTCGCGCGGCCCGTCGAGCAGCGCCTCGGCGACCGCGAGCCCGTTCCCGATGAACCGCGGCGCCCGCGGGCCCAGCGCCCTGACGACGCCGAGGGCGCGCTCGGCGGCGGTGCGGTGCGGCTCCGAGCCGGTGTGCGCCGCGTACGAGAGGAGGGCGCCCGCCGCGGCGGTCCACCCCGAGGGCGTCGCGTTGTCGGTCGGGTCCTGGGGCCGGCGGATGAGCTTCTCCGCGTCGGCGGCGGTGTCGTACAGCGCGCCGCTCTCCGGATCCGTGAACCGGTCGAGGACGTGGTCGAGCAGGAACCCGGCGAACTCCAGCCACACGCCCTCACCGGTCACGGACGCGAGCGCGAGGAAGCCCTCCGCGACATCGGCGTAGTCCTCAAGGACGCCCGCGTTCGCCCCGACGCGCCCGTCCTTGCTGGTCCGCGCGAGCCGGGCCAGCGGATCCATGTGCAGGCGTACGAGCAGGTCGCCCGCGCACACGGCGGCGTCCACGAGGTCCTGCCGGCCGAAGTACGCGCCGGTCTCCGCCAGCGCGGCGATCGCGAGCCCGTTCCACGCGGCGACGACCTTGTCGTCCCGCCCGGGAGCGGGCCGCCGGGACCTGGCCTCGCGCAGCCGCTCCCGGATCCGCTCGACCTGCCCTGCGTCGAACACCCCGTCCTCCTGCGGGAGCTGGAGCACGGAGGCGCCCTCCTCGAAGGTGCCCTCGTCCGTGACGCCGAAGTAGCGGGCGGCGGCCTCCGCGTCCGCCTCCCCGAGCACCTCGGCGAGCTGCCCCGGCGTCCACACGTAGTACGCGCCCTCGACGTGCTTCCCGATCACCGGGTCCTCACTGTCGGCGTCGAGCGCGGACGCGAACCCGCCCTCGTTCGTCCGCAGCTCCCGCACCATGAAGTCGGCGGTCTCCAGGGCGACGCGCTTGGCCAGCTCACTGCCCGTGGAGCGCCACAGGTGGGCGTAGGCGCGGCAGAGCAGCGCGTTGTCGTACAACATCTTCTCGAAGTGCGGAACAGTGAACTCCCGGTCCACGGAGTACCGCGCGAACCCGCCCCCGAGCTGGTCGTAGATCCCGCCGCGCGCCATCCGCTCGCAGGTGTCCGTAGCCATCTGCAACGCACCCTCGGCGCCGGTGCGCGCGTGGTGCCGCAGCAGGAACTCGATCACCATGGACGGCGGGAACTTGGGCGCGCCGCCGAAACCGCCGTACGTCGCGTCGTACTCGCGCGTGAGCCCGAGCAGCGCCTGCGACAACTCGTTCTCGCCCGGCAACTCCGCGTTCCCGTACGGCAGTTCGCGCCCGGCCAGATCGGCGGTGATCTTCCCGGCGACCTCGGTGACCTCGCCGTTCCGCTCGGTCCAGGCGTCCCGTACGCCGTGCAGGACCTGGGTGAACGAGGGCATCCCGTGCCGCGGCTCCGGCGGGAAGTACGTACCGAAGTAGAACGGCTCGGCGTCCGGCGTCAGAAACACGGTCATGGGCCAGCCACCCTGGCCGGTGGCGGCCTGCACGGCCTCCATGTAGACGGCATCGACGTCGGGGCGTTCTTCGCGGTCGACCTTGATGTTGACGAAGTTGTCGTTCAGGACGGCGGCGGTGGCCTCGTCCTCGAAGGACTCGTGGGCCATCACATGACACCAGTGACAGCTCGAATACCCGACGCTGAGCAGCACCGGCACCCCGCGCCGCCGCGCCTCCGCGAAGGCCTCGGTCGACCAGGGCCACCAGTCCACCGGGTTGTCGGCGTGCTGGAGGAGGTAGGGGGACGTCTCATGGGCCAGTCGGTTCGGCATGTCTCCCATCCTCGCTCATGGCGATCCACGTCGCGTCTCTGATCGCCTGGACCCTCGCGCCGACACCCCATACGCAGCACACTTGACCCGTACTGTCGCCACCGGAGGGGGACCGAAGATGCGGGACAGCCATCGGGCGGAAGCCGAACGGCTGTTGGCTCGGGCCGTGGAGGAAGAGGTCAGGCGGTCGGGCGGACGTGCGGACGGGGGCGTGCTGCTGTCGCGGGCGAAGGGCGCGCTCGACGCGATGGGGCGCAGCGCGGCCGAGGAGTACGACGCGTTCACCCGGGCCCTCGACGAGGCGGACGCGGGGCGGATGTCGTTCGGGCAGCGGTTCGCCAAGGAGGGTGGGTCAACGCCGTTGATGGTGGCGGGGGTTGGGGCCGTCACCGCGTGTGTGGCGGATCTGGTGCTGGGGTCGGGGGCCGGGACGGCCGTGGGGGCGGGTGTCGCCGTCGCCGTGCTGGGGTCCGCGGCGACCGTCGCGAAGGTGACCGCTTTGCACGTGCCGGCCGCGAGCCGGAGCGCCGGGGCGCGCAATCAGCCGGGCGGGCCCGAGCAGCTGCGGTTGCAGTGGCTGACGGCGCTGGAAGTGCGGGGTATAAGGCCGTTCCTCGATCAGCAGCGGGTGCTCGCGGCGTCGACGGGGGCGGGGGGTTCGAACAAACCGACGCCGCAGTTGCGGCGGACCGACAAGAGTGCGGCGGCGCGGCGCAGGAGCGTGCTTGAGCAGTCGTTCGGTCAACTGCCGGAGCCCGAGGGGCCGTTCGCGGGGCGGCGGGCCGCCATGTCGCAGATCGCGCAGTGGGTGCACGCGGCGCGGGCCAGCACCGAGACCCGGCCGACCGTGGTGGTGCTGCACGGGGATCCGGGCGCGGGGCGCACGACGCTCGCGGTGCGCGCGGCGCACGAGCTGCGGGACCAGTTCCGCGGGGCGTGCGTGGTGGATCTGCGCGGCGACCGCCCGGACGCGCCGCCGCTGCCCACGCGGGACGCCCTGCTGCACCTGCTGAACCGGCTCGGGGCGCCGCGCGAGCAGTTGCTCTTCCGTGAGCGGTCGTCGCAGGAGCAGCAGGTCAAGCGGCTCAGCGAGCTGTACCACCAGCATCTGACCGGGCTGCCCGTGACGATCGTGCTCGACGACGCGGCGGGCGCCGAGCAGGTCCGTACGCTCGTCCCGGAGCGCTCCGACAGCCTCGTGATCGTCACCTCGCGCGAGCCCCTGGAGCTCGGCGACGACACGCCCGCCTGGGTGCACCACCTGCCGGTGCGGGCGCTGGACGCGGCGGGCGCGGAGGAGCTGTTGCGGGAGGCCGCGGAGGATCCGAGCGGCCCCTACGACGCCGAATCCACGGATGCCGTAAGGGAGTTGTGCGGTGACCTGCCGCTCGCGCTGCGTGTCGCGGGGTCCGCGATCGGCCCGCGTACGACGCGTCAGCTCGCCGCCGACCTCGCCGCGTACGGTCCCGTGGACCCGGTCGAGCGGGTGCTGTGGCTGCGTTACACCGACCAGTCCGAACAGGGCAGGCGGCTGCTGCGGCGGCTCGCGCTGGCCGGGCGGGCCTCGCTCGGGTCGGCCGCCGCGGCGGCGCTGCTCGCCACCAACACGGCGGAGGCGAAGCGGTATCTGACGGCGCTCGCCGGGGCCGGGCTCGTCGACCACGTGCGCGGCAGCCGCTACCGGTTGCACGACGTCGTCCGCGCCTTCGCCCAGGCCCGCCTCGCCGACGAGGAGGAGCCCGCGGAGCGCACGGCCGCGCAGGAGCGCCTGATCCAGAACTACGCGGACCTGGCCGACTCGGTGATCCGCCTGGTCGACGGCAACATGTCGACGCGCGCGGGCCAGACCGGGCCGCACGGCTTCACGTCCCTGGACGCGGCGCTGCGCTGGCTGGACGACGAGTCGAGCTTCATCACGGCGGCGCTGCGGCACGCGGAGGGCGTCAACCAGGACGCCGTGCTCGGCCTGCTCGGCGCGCTGTGCGACTACTGCCTGCTGCGCGGCGACCTCTACCGGCTCGGTGAGATCCAGGAGCTGACGCAGTCCATCGACCAGGGCCTGCTCATGCGCTCGGTCCAGTGGCGCACGGGTATCGCGGCCCGTCAGCTCGGCGAGCTCGACAAGGCGCGTACGACGCTGTCCTCGGTGGTCGACCTCTACCGCGAGGCGCACCACAGGGCGGGCGAGGGCCGCGCGCTGTGCTCGCTCGGCATCACCCTGCACCACCAGGGCCAACTCACCGAGGCGGCGGCCAAGTTGCGGGAGGCGCTCGACCTTCAGACGACGCCGGAGACGAAGGGCGACCGCGGCTGGACGCTGCACGCGCTCGCGGCGGTCGAGCGCGACCGCGCGAACGTACGCATGTCGCTGGCCCTGCTCACCGACGCGTTCGCCCTGCACCGCGAGAACGAGTCGCTGCACGGCGAGGCATGGGCGCACTTCCAGCTCGGCCAGCTGTGCCTGCGGATGGGCAACGTGCCGCGCGCGGAGGAGGAGCTGCGGGCCGCGCTCGACCTGTACGGGCAGACCCGCGACGGCCGCGGCCAGGCCTGGGCGCTGACCGAGCTGGCCCGCGCCCGGCTCATGGACGGCGAGGCGTCCGCGGCGGTCGACGGGCTGCGCCAGGCGGCGTCCCGGCACCGTGAGAACGAGGACGCGCGCGGCGAGGCGTGGACGTACTACTACCTGGGTCAGGCCCTGGAGGAGACCGGCGACCTCGACAAGGCGGTGCGGGAGCTGGAGCGCTCGCGCACGATGTTCTCCCGGATGCGCGACGTGTACGGGCTGGCCTGCGCCCGCCACCACTCGGCGCGCGTCACCCGCGACGAGCGGGCCGCGCAGACGGGTTCGCTGCGCAACTCCGGCTTCGCCCGGCAGCTCCTGGTCGACGCCCGCGCCGACTTCCAGCGCATCGGCGTGCCGCACGGCGAGGGGTGGACGTGCCTGGAGCTCGCGGTGGTCGACGCGGGCAACGCGCGGCTGGCGCAGGCGATGGAGCTGTGCGAGGAGGCGGCGGCCATCTTCGCCGGGTACGAGGACCAGAGGGGCGAGGACTGGGCGACGTTCCTGCGCTGCACCCTGCTCCCGTACGCCTCCCCCGGCGGCTCGGAGGTGGGCACGGCGGTGGCCCAGGAGGAGCTGTCCCAGCTCGCCCGCGCCACGCATCCGGCCCGCGACGGCAAGCTCGACGACTACGTGGAGGCGTACCAGCTGCTCCTGGAGCGGGGCGTGGATCTGGACGCCGGCTGGCAGGCCTGGCGCCTCGGCATGGTGCCGAACCGGCACGCGCGGGACGTGATGGGCGTGGCCAAGGAGGCCCAGCGGACCTAGGGAGTGTCTTCAAACTCCCGTCGTCGCCCGCAGGGCGGTGTCGCGGCGCCTGGTGCGTGCGATCGCAAGGCGCCGGAGAGTCCTAGTAGCGGAGCTACTCGGGCTCTTCGGCAACGCCGCGAGGGTGCGTGCCAGGCGCCGCGACGCAGACGGGAGTTTGAAGACAGGACCTAGGCCTGGCCGGGCGCCCGTCCGGCAGTCCGCCCTGAACATGACAGGCGGGGGCGCGCGGTGGGCAGCGCAACGGCCCCGCGCGCTCGCGTGCGCGGGGCCGACGGCGGGTTCAGGCGGACGTCCGCCCGGCGTCCTTGCCGCTCGTCGCACCGGCGGGCTCGTCGGACTTCTCCTTGAAGTCGACCTTGCCCATGTGCTTGTTCATCGACTTCATCAGGCCCCAGACCGCGACGGCCATCACGGCGAAGACGATGAAGCCGAGCACACCCGGAGTCACCTTGTTCTCGTCGACCTCCTTGGCGGCGAGGGGGACGAGATGGGTCAATGCCAGATTCGCGTTCACATCAGGCATTGTGTCGGATGCCCGCGAAGAGGTCGTCCTCGGGGAGGGAGGTATCGACGAGCGACTTCGCGAGCTCGTACTCCTCGGTCGGCCAGACCTCCTGCTGGATGTCCATCGGCACGCGGAACCAGCCGCCGTCGGGGTCGATCTGCGTGGCGTGCGCGATCAGCGCCTTGTCGCGGATCCCGAAGAAGTCGGCGCACGGAATGTGCGTGGTCAGCGTGCGCTCGGCGCGCGCCATGTCGTCCCAGCGCTTGAGCCAGTCCCCGTACGGGGACTCCATGCCGCGCTCCAGGAGCGCGTTGTGCAGCGCCTCGGTGCGCGGCCGGTTGAAGCCCTGGTTGTAGTAGAGCTTCTTCGGCTGGTAGACGGGGCCGAACTCGTCCTCGGGGTACTTCTCGGCGTCGGCCGCACCGTCGAACGCCACCATCGTGATCTTGTGGGTCATGATGTGGTCGGGGTGCGGGTAGCCGCCGTTCTCGTCGTACGTCGTGATGACCTGCGGGCGGAAGGCGCGGATCTGCTTGACCAGGGCGCCGGCCGCGTGGTCGACGTCCTCCAGGGCGAAGCAGCCCTCCGGGAGCGGCGGCAGCGGGTCGCCCTCGGGCAGCCCCGAATCGACGAATCCCAGCCAGTCCTGCTTGACGCCGAGGATCTCGCGCGCCTCGTCCATCTCCTTGCGGCGGACCTCCCGGATGTTCTCCTCGACGTACTTGTCGCCCTGGAGCTTCGGGTTGAGGATGGAGCCGCGTTCGCCGCCCGTGCAGGTCACGACGTGCACGTCCACCCCCTCGGACACGTACTTGGCCATCGTGGCCGCGCCCTTCGACGACTCGTCGTCGGGGTGGGCGTGAACGGCCATGAGTCGCAGCTGCTCAGTCAAGAGAAGTTCCTCGGTGAGATATGGGGCGCCCGGGTTCCTGGTGCGTCGTGGGCGGCTTCTATAGTGACGGAACCGGGGGGCGGAAAATTCCGGTGCCCTGGAACATGGCGAACATGTCGGGCGACGCGAGAGGAACTGGCGGATGAGCGCCGTGCAACAGCTGCCCGAGGGCCGATACGGATCCTCGCGCTCCGCCGACGGCCGCGCCGACCGCAAGCTGAAGATCGCCGGGATCGTCCTCGGCGCCCTGTTCGCGGCCCTGATGATCTGGTTCGGCTGGTACTACGTCGTCGGCGGCAGCAAGTTCAGCGGCGAGGTCATCGCCTTCGACACGAGCAAGCACGACGTCCAGGTCCACATGGAGATCCGCAAGGACACCGACGCCACCGGCTACTGCACGATCCGCTCGCAGGACGCCGCGGGCGCCGAGGTGGGACGCGCCGACTTCCGCTTCGACCAGAAGACCGATCGGATCGACAAGGTCGTCACGCTGAAGACGGCGGGCCACGGCACGACCGCGGAGCTCCTGGGCTGCCACGCCGACTGATCGCCGCCTGATTGTCGATACGGGACGGTGAAACGGCGGGCTCTGACCTGCGCCGACGCAACACTGATGCCTTTTGTCCTCCCCCTTTCACGCCTGAATTGTTAGGCTCGTGGTTTCGCCCACTCAGTAGGGAACATCCTTCTGAGTAGGGCGATGCTTTGTATACCCAGTACCTACGAGGAGCGACCTGTGACCCAGACCAGCGAAGACGTCACCTGGCTGACGCAGGAGGCGTACACCAAGCTCAAGGACGAGCTGGCGTACCTGTCTGGTCCCGCGCGCGAGGAGATCACGCAGAAGATTGCTGCGGCGCGCGAAGAGGGCGACCTGCGGGAGAACGGCGGCTACCACGCGGCCAAGGAGGAGCAGGGCAAGCAGGAGCTCCGCATCCGCCAGCTGACGCAGCTCCTGGAGAAGGCCAAGGTCGGCGAGGCCCCGGCCGCGACCGGCGTGGTCGCGCCCGGCATGGTCGTCACGATCGCCTTCGACGGCGATGAGGACGACACCCTGGAGTTCCTGCTCGCCTCGCGCGAGTACGCGAGCAGCGACTTCGAGACGTACTCGCCCCAGTCCCCGCTCGGTACGGGGGTCAACGGCCACAAGGTGGGCGAGGACGCCGAGTACGAACTGCCGAACGGCAAGAAGGCCTCGGTCAAGATCCTCAAGGCGGAGCCCTTCAACGGCTGACGCGCCACAGCTGTACATGAGTGGGGCCCCGCGGCGTGCACGCCGCGGGGCCCCACTCACGCGTCAGGCCGCCTTGCGGTACTTGCGGACCGCGAGGGTGCGGAAGACCAGGATGATCAGGACGGACCAGATCACGGAGGCCCAGACCGGGTGCTCCATCGGCCAGGCGCCGGTCACCGATTTCGGCACGCCGTCGATCGTGTTCCCGAACAGGTCGCGGGCCGCCGCCACCGTGGCACTGAAGGGGTTCCACTCCGCGATGTACTGGAGGACCTTCGGCATGCCGTTGACCGGAACGAACGCGTTCGAGATGAACGTCAGCGGGAAGAGCCAGATCAGGCCGCCCGAGGTCGCCGCCTCCGGGGTGCGCACCGACAGGCCGATCAGCGCGCCGATCCAGGTGAACGCGTACCCGAGCAGCAGGAGCAGGGCGAAGCCCGCCAGGACCTTGCCGAGGTTCTCGTGCGTCCGCCAGCCGACGAGCAGCGCCACCACCGCGAGCACGGCCAGCGTCACCGCCGTCTGCACCAGGTCGGCGAGGGTGCGGCCGGTGAGCACGGCGCCGCGCGCCATGGGCAGCGAACGGAACCGGTCGATGAGGCCCTTGTGCATGTCGTCCGCGATGCCCGCGCCGGCGCCCGCCGTGGCGAAGGTGACGGTCTGGGCGAAGATGCCGGCCATCAGGAATTCCTTGTAGGCGTCGGCGCTGACCCCGGCGCCGGGGATGGCGATCGAGCCGCCGAAGACGTACGTGAACAGGACCACGAACATCACTGGCTGGATGATCCCGAAAAGGATCATCTCGGGAATCCTGGTCATGCGAATGAGGTTCCGCTTGCCGACGACCAGGGAGTCGCTCCAGGCGCTCATTTCCTCGCCCCCTTCGGGCCCTCGACCGGCTCGTCCGCGTCGGGCGCGGGTTCCTCGGCGACATGCCCGGTCAGTGAGATGAACACGTCGTCCAGGGTCGGGCGGCGCAGGCCGATGTCGTCGATCTCGATGCCGCGGGCGTCCAGGTCGCGGATGACCTCCGCGAGGAGCTTCGCGCCGCCGGTGACGGGGACGGTCAGCCTGCGGGTGTGCTGGTCGACCTTGGCCTCGCCCTTGCCGAACCCCGCGAGGATCTCGCGCGCGGTCTCGATGTGCTCGCGCTCGTGCACGACGACCTCGACGCGCTCGCCGCCGGTCTGCGCCTTGAGCTGGTCGGCGGTGCCGCGGGCGATGACGCGGCCGTGGTCCACGACGCAGATGTCGTGCGCCAGGTGGTCGGCCTCTTCGAGGTACTGGGTGGTGAGCAGCAGCGTCGTACCGCCGGCGACCAGTTCCTGGATCACCTCCCACAGCTGCTGCCGGTTGTGCGGGTCGAGGCCGGTCGTCGGTTCGTCCATGAACATGACGGGCGGGGACACGACGAGGGCGGCCGCCAGGTCGAGGCGGCGGCGCATGCCTCCCGAGTACGTCTTGGAGGGGCGGTCCGCCGCGTCCGCGAGGTTGAAGCGCTCGAGGAGCTCGACGGCCCGCTTCTTGGCGTCCCTCTTCGACAACTGGTAGAGCTGCCCGACCATTTGGAGGTTCTCGCGCCCGGTCAGGTACTCGTCGACCGCCGCGAACTGGCCGGACAGGCCGATGGAGCGGCGCACTTCGTTCGGGTGCTTCGCGACGTCGATGCCCGCGACGACCGCCTTGCCGCTGTCCGGCGTGAGCAGGGTGGTCAGGCAGCGCACGGCTGTCGTCTTCCCCGCCCCGTTCGGCCCGAGCAGGCCGAGGACCGAGCCCTCGGGTACGTCCAGATCGACGCCGTCCAAGGCCCTTACGTCGCCGAAGGTCTTCACCAGACCTTCGGCGTAGATGGCGCCTGGCATGTGGTCCCCCCAGTGTGTGGTGGCTACCGCTGACCGACTATGTGAGGAAAGTGTAAATTTGCCGGGTTCAGGTTGCCTGCCGAACGAGTGAAGCGCGCCGCACGGGAAACACTAACGCGATACATCGCGTACCGCGACGGTATTACTCGATGACGGTGTAGCCCGCCTCCCGCAGCGCCGCGCCGACCTCGGTGCAGTGCGCGGGCCCCTTCGTCTCCAGGTGCAGCTCCACCTCCGCCTCCGTGAGCCCGAGCCGCGGATCGGTCCGTACGTGGCTCACATCGGTGACGTTGGCGTCGGCCACCGACAACACCTGGAGGAGCGTGGCCAGGGCGCCGGGGCGGTCGGTCAGGCGCAGCCGCAGCGACAGGTAGCGGCCCGCCGCGGCCAGCCCGTGGGTGAGGACGCGCTGCATGAGGAGCGGGTCGATGTTGCCGCCGGACAGCAGCGCGACGACCGGGCCCTCGAAGGCTCCGGGCTCGCTCAGGAGCGCCGCGACGGGGCTCGCCCCCGCGGGCTCGACGACCAGCTTGGCGCGCTCCAGGCAGAGCAGCAGGGCGCTGGAGAGCGCGTCCTCCGAGACCGTACGGACGTCGTCGACGAGGTCGGAGACGAGCGCGAACGGGACGTCGCCGGGTCGGCCCACCTTGATGCCGTCGGCCATCGTGGACGGCGCCTGGATCGCGATCGGGTGCCCTGCGGCGAGCGAGGGCGGGTACGCGGCCGCGCCCGCCGCCTGGACGCCGATGACCTTCACGTCGGGCCGCAGCGCCTTCACCGCGACCGCGATGCCGGCCGCGAGTCCTCCGCCGCCCACGCCGACCAGGATGGTCCGCACCTCCGGGCACTGCTCCAGGATCTCCAGGCCGAGCGTGCCCTGGCCCGCGACGACGTCCGGGTGGTCGAAGGGGTGGATGAACACCGCCCCCGTCTTCTCGGCGTACTCCTGCGCCGCCGCGAGGGTCTCGTCGACGACCTGGCCGTGCAGGCGGACCTCGGCGCCGTACTCGCGGGTCGCGGCGACCTTCGGCAGGGGCGCGCCGACCGGCATGAACACCGTGGAGCGCACGCCGAGGAGCGAGGAGGCGAGGGCCACTCCCTGCGCGTGGTTGCCTGCGCTCGCGGCCACGACCCCGGCGGCCCGCTCCTCGGGCAGCAGGCCCGCGATCCGCACGTAGGCGCCGCGCAGCTTGAAGGATCCGGTGCGCTGGAGGTTCTCGCACTTGAGGTGGACCGGGGTCCCGGCCAGCTGGGAGAGGTGGTGGCTGTGCGCCATCGACGTCACCCGCGCCACCCCGGAGAGCATCTTCTGTGCGCCGCGGACGTCGTCGAGGGTCACCGCGGCCGTCGAGGAGGGCGAGGTCGGCAAGTAGTCAGACGCGCTGTTGCTCATGACGAAAGTCTTGCAGCTCACGGCGCACGCCTCTCGGGATGCTCACGCTGCGAGACCGGATTGCGCACGGCCGGTACGGCCAGCGCTTTCGCCGCGTACCCTGTGGGCCAATCCAGTGCAATCCACACCCACGCATGAAGTGAGCCCCCGGCCATGCCCACACCACAGGAAACGATGGACATGACGACCGCTGGTGACCCCGGCCTCCTCGAAACGCTCCAGCACGAGGTGGCGGTCTTCGCCCGCCGCGCCGAACAGACCCGGCTCGGCGGGGTCGGGCAGGTGCGCAACTCGATGGACCGAGCGGCCTACCTGCTGCTCAACCGCCTCGACAAGGAAGGCCCGATGGGCGTCAAGGCCCTCGCGTCGAGCATGGGGATCGACTCCTCGACGGTGACCCGGCAGGTCGCCCCGCTCGTCGACACGGGTCTCGTCAAGCGCACCTCTCACCCGGAGGACGGACGTGCGGTGGTGTTGCAGTTGTCGCCGCGCGGTGCGGCGCGGCTCGACGAGGTACGCACATCCAGGCAGGAATTGATGGCGCAGTTGACGCAGGAGTGGGAGCCGCAGGAGCGCGAGCAGTTCTGCGCGCTCCTCGCGCGCTTCAATACCGCGCTGTCCGCGCGCCACGGGCAGCCGACGCCGCCGGCCGACTCCTGACGGTTCCCGGGCACACCGGTACGGCGTGAGCGGCTCCCGCCTCTTGACCAGGGAGCCGTGGTCGGCCTCATATGAAGGGTGCGCGAACGGCAGGCGTTGCGAGACGCCCGCCGAGCCCGTGAGTTCGAGGCGTTCGTCGCGGGCGCGGCCGGGCGGCTGTTGCGTGCCGCGACGCTGCTGACGGGGGAACCGGCGGACGACAACCCGCGCGCGCGGAAGCTGCTCACGGCCGCCCTCGGCCGGACGTACGCCTCCTGGGACCGTCTTCGGGGCGAGGATCCCTACGACTGCACGCGCAAGGAGCTGGCCACCCGGTTCGCGCGCGGCACGTGGCGGCAACATCGCGCGCGTGGCGGCGCGTTGGGATGGCTCAGCCCCCAGGAGCGGCTCGTCCTCGTGCTGCGGCTCTTCGAAGGGGTCGGCGAGGAGCAGACCGCGTCGCTGCTCGGGCTGCCGGTGGAGCGCGTCCGTGCCGTGCACGCGCGGGCGATGGCCCTCGTCCTGCACCCGCCGCGCGGCCCCGCGCCCGCCGAGCTGCGGGGAGCGGCGCCGGCATGAGTCTCCAGGAGCGCAATGAGGCGGCCGTGCGTGCCGTGCTCGACGGCGGGCCCGCGCCGGTGGTGCCGGCGGAGCTGTGTGCGGACGCGATGCGCAAGGGCGGACGCGCGCGCAAGCGGCGCCGGGCGGTGTCGCGGTTCCTGTGGTTCGTGCTGGTCGTCGCCGTCGTCACGTTCGTCGTGTGGGCGATGGTCGAGCGGCCGTGGGTGGAGCCGCCCTCGACGACGACTCCACAACTGACCGGCTGGTGAACTCCCGTACAGGGAGCGTTACTTCTCGTCGAGCGCCTGCTGGAGGTCCGCGAGCAGGTCGTCGACCGACTCGATGCCCACGGAGAGGCGTACGAGGTCGGCGGGGACCTCAAGGGCGGAGCCCGCGACGGAGGCGTGCGTCATCCGGCCGGGGTGCTCGACGAGGGACTCGACGCCGCCGAGGGACTCGCCCAGCGTGAACAGGCGCGCCCGGTCGCAGACCTCGACGGCCGCCTCCTCGCCGCCCTCGACCTGGAAGGACACCATGCCGCCGAACGCCTTCATCTGCTTCGCGGCGATCTCGTGGCCGGGGTGCTCGGGCAGGCCCGGGTAGAGCACCTTCGTCACGCGCGGGTGGCGGGACAGCATGTCGGCGACGCGGGTCGCGTTCTCGCTGTGCCGGTCCATGCGGACGGGCAGCGTCTTGATGCCGCGCAGCACCAGCCAGGAGTCGAACGGGCCGGCGATGGCGCCCATGGCGTTCTGGTGGAACGTGAGCTCGTCGGCGAGGGCGTCGTCGCCCACGACGAGGGCGCCGCCCACGACGTCGGAGTGGCCGCCCATGTACTTGGTCATCGAGTGCACGACGACGTCGGCGCCGAGCGCGAGCGGCTGCTGGAGGTAGGGGCTCGCGAAGGTGTTGTCGACGACGAGCCGGGCCCCGGCCTCGCGGGCGACCTGGGCGACGGCGGCGATGTCGGTGATGCCGAGGAGCGGGTTGGACGGCGTCTCCACCCACACGGCCTTCGTCAACGGGGTGATCGCGGCGCGCACCGACTCGACGTCGCTGGTGTCCGCCACCGACCACTCGACGCCCCAACGCGAGACGACCTTCGCGAACAGCCGGAACGTGCCGCCGTAGGCGTCGTTCGGGATGACCACGTGGTCGCCGGGGCTGAGCAGCGTACGCAGCAGGCAGTCCTCGGCGGCGAGCCCGGAGGCGAATGCGAGCCCGCGCCGGCCGCCTTCCAGCGCGGCGAGGTTCTCCTCCAGGGCGGTACGGGTCGGGTTGGCGCTGCGGCTGTACTCGTAGCCGCCGCGCAGGCCGCCCACGCCGTCCTGCTTGTACGTGGAGACCTGGTAGATCGGCGGGACGACGGCGCCGGTCACGGGGTCTGCCGTGTTGCCGGCGTGGATGGCGGTGGTCTCGAAGCCGCGCGGGGCGTGGCCGCTGTGGCTGTGCGTGTCGCTCATGGGGGCCGAGCGTAGGCGCTCGGGCGCGTGGAGGTGGGGCGCAGCGCCCTTTTGTCGCCATCGCCTGTCGCCGCCGCTTGTCGCCATCGCGGTCGGAACGCGGTCGGGAACCACGTGTCGGACCGGCACGTTAGCGTTGTTGATATGGGAATTCTCTGGGGTCTGATGGCCGCGGTCATGATCGGGCTCGTGGTGTCGCAGTTGCTGCGCCGCCGCGGCGGGATTCGGCAGGTCGCACCGGGCTCACCGGACGCCGCGGACCCGGCGGACTACGGGTTCATGATGCAGGAGGACCTGGACGTGCGGCTGCCGGGTCCCGACGAGGACCTGCTCGACGTGATGGCGGTCGTGCAGCGGAACCAGGACTTCACGGCGGCCTCCCAGCTGCTCGCCGGGACCGGCAAGGAGACCGAGACCCGGTGGGAGCGCGTGCAGGCGATCGCCGGGGCCGCCGCCCTCGAGGCCCAGCAGACGCCGCGGCTCGGTGCCGGGTGGCTGCACGCGTGGCGGTCGCAGGCGCCGAAGGACGCGGGCGGGGCGCAAGTCTTCGCCGAGTTCCTGGTGCAGCAGGCGTGGCGCGGCGGCGGCACCCCCGATGAGCAGCGGATCGTCCTCGAAGAGGCGCGCGATGCCTGCGAGCAGGCGGCGCTGCTGGCCCCCGGCGACCCCGTCCCGCACATCACGCATCTCGCGGTCGCGCGCGGACTGGGCTACTCCCAGGCCGAGTTCGAGCAACTGTGGCTGAAGATCCTCGACACCGCGCCGGGGCACATGGGCGCGCATCTGGCCGGTCTTCGCTACTGGACGGAGAAGTGGCACGGCTCGCGCGAGCAGGCGTTCTCGTTCGCGGAGGCCGCCGCCGCGCGTGCGCCGCGCGGTTCGCTGCTGGCGGCGCTGCCGCTGTTCGCGCTGTACGAGCACGTGCCCGACGTGAACCTGGTGCGTGGCTTCTACGAGAGCGAGGTCGTCACGAAGGCGCTGCACGGGGCGCTGTTCGCGGTGCACGCAGCGCGTCCCGACGACCCGATGCTCGCGCACGTACGGCACCTGCTGGTGTTCTTCCTGGTGCGCAGCGAGCGCTGGTCCGAGGCGATGCAGCAGCTGGTGCATGTCGACGGGCACGTGGGCGCGATCCCGTGGACCGCCGAGCACGACCCGGCGGCCTCGTACGCGGTGTACCGGGCGCTCGCCGTCGCCGGTTACGAGGCGAACGGCGGAAGCCCGGCGACGTTGCGGCACTGAGCGCCTGGGCGCCTGGGCGACCGGGCGACCGGGCGACCAGGCGACTGGGCGTGGAAGCGGTGCATCCTCCCCCGATGGGGCGGTAAAACCGGTGGCTCCCTCCCCTCCTTCTCGGCCACTCTGCCTCCATGACCACGCCGCCCGCGCAGCACGAGATCCGAGCGAGCCACACCGAGTCCACCGTCACCGTGTACCAGGCGTACCCGGCGGAGATCGGCCTGCCCGCCGCGCGCGAGGGACGCTTCCCGTCGCTGTGGAAGCGGGATCGCATGACGTGGATCAAGCCCTCGTTCCTGTGGATGATGTACCGCTGCGGCTGGGCCACGAAGCCCGGGCAGGACGTCGTGCTCGCCGTCGAGATCGACCGGGGCGGCTTCGAGTGGGCGGTGCGGCACGCGTGCCTGTCGAGCTACACGCGGGGCGTGCACACCGATCAGGCCTCCTGGAAGCGGGAGTTGAGGCGGTCGCCCGCCCGCGTGCAGTGGGACCCCGAGCGCGATCTGCGGATGCGACCGCTGCCGCACCGGTCGTTGCAGCTCGGCCTGTCCGGGGAGGCGGTGCGGCAGTACGCGGACGAGTGGACGGTGTCGATCAAGGACGTGACGCCGCTGGCGCGTGAGGTGCGGGCGCTGGTGGCGGCCGGCGACGAGGAGTCCGCGGCCCGGCTGGTTCCGGCGGAGCGGGTGTATCCCGGGCAGGAGCGGCTGGTGGAACATCTGGTGGCGTCCCGTGCCGGACACTGACCCGTCCCTGGCCGCGCTGTGGCGCGAGCGACGCGGCCCGTGCCCGCCGATCGCCCACCGGTTCCGCACGGCGTACGCGGACCGGTGGGTGCGCTTTCACAGCCTGCCCGCATCGAAGCGGTACCCCGGGAACGAGGGCGAGTACGCGGTCGCGCTGGGCCGCTGCAACACCGTGCTCGACGAACTGTTCCGCGGCGAGGAGGTCTTCGTCGTCACCCAGGACTGGTCCCCCACGCGCACCGGCCCGCCGGGATGGCGATCACCGCGCGAGGCCCTGCACCCGGACGGCGTCCTGTGGTGGACCGAGGCGGACGAGGACGATCCCGACCCGGAGTTCCACACCTACACGCACCTCTACGCCGACCGGCGCCCATGGCGGACCGGCTGCGTGGACGAGTTGCTGCGCGCCGTCGCGGACGAGGTGCTCGTCGACGTGTTCCTCACCGATACGGGACTTCGCCGCATTCACCACCCGTACGACGGCGGCGCCGACGTCATCCTCGACTCGCCCGCCGAGCGGGACCGCTTCCGCGAGCGTCACGCGGACTGGCTGTCCGGCCAACCGTCCGGCCTGTGACCGCCCTCCACCCCTAGTCCGCTTTCACCCCTTCCACCCGCTTCCTCGTTCGGCATGCCGACCGTCCTTCGGTTTCTCGGACCAATCCTCGTCCGGGATCTTGACCGGGCGGGCGGGGGCTTCTTCACTGGCCACCGCCGACACCCCTGTGCGCACCGGCCAGCACGCCCCCGTCACCCCGAGGACAGGACCGCATGCCGCGTAACGACATATCCCGCCTGCCCGCCGCCCACCTGTCGCGGCGGGGCCTGCTCACCGCCGGGGCGCTCACGCTCGCGGCCGGCGCGCTCGCCGCACCCGCCCGGGCCCAGGGCGCCGCCGCCCCGGCGTACGAGGGCTATCTGTTCGTCTACTTCACCGGTGAGGGCACCGCGGACGGTGAGCAGATCCACCTCGCGCTCAGCCGGGGCAACGACCCCTTGCACTGGCGGGAGTTGAACGGCGGCAAGCCCGTGCTCACCTCCGCCGTCGGCGACAAGGGCGTGCGCGACCCCTTCGTCATCCGCTCCCCCGAGGGCGACAGGTTCTTCCTCATCGCCACCGACCTGCGGATCTACCAGGGCAAGGGCTGGGACGAGGTCCAGCGGCACGGCAGCCGGTCGATCATCGTGTGGGAGTCGGCGGACCTGGTGGAGTGGAGCGGGCCGAGGTCGGTCCAGGTGTCCCCGGAGACCGCGGGCAACACCTGGGCGCCCGAGGCGTACTGGAGCACCGAGCTCGGCGCGTACGTCGTGTTCTGGGCGTCGAAGCTGTACGCCGAGGACGATCCCGGCCACACCGCGGACACGTACAACCGGATGCTGTACGCGACGACCGAGGACTTCGTGACGTTCAGCGAGGCCAAGGTGTGGAACGACCCTGGGTATTCGGTCATCGACTCGACCGTCATCGCCCACGACGGGACGTACTACCGGTTCACGAAGGACGAGCGGAGCGCGTCGCAGTCGCCGTACGGGAAGTTCATCCTCCAGGAGAAGTCGCGGGACCTGCTCTCCCCGTCGTGGGCGACCGTCGCCGAGGGCATCGGCATGGGCTCCATGGCGCAGGGCGAGGGGCCGCTGGTCTTCAGGTCCAACACCGAGGACAAGTGGTACCTGTTCATCGACGACTACACCGCCACCGGCTACATGCCCTTCGAGTCGGCCGACCTCGCGGGCGGCAAGTGGACCAAGGCCGCCGAGTACCGGCTGCCGTCCGCGCCCCGGCACGGCACCGTACTCCCGGTCACGAAGGCCGAGTACGACCGGATCCAGGCCAAGTGGGGTGTCGCGCCCGTGCTCGCGGACAAGGACGGGCTCGTGGCCCGCTGGCCGCTCGCCCGTGACGCGCGGGACGCCTCCGGGCACGGCTACCACGGCACCGTCGCGGGCGACGCGAGCTGGGCGGACGGCGCGCTGGTGCTCGGCGGCGCGAGCGGGCACGTGAAGCTCCCGGACGATCTGCTGGCCGGGGTGGACGCAGTGACCGTCGCCGCAGATGTGTGGGTGGACGACGACCAGCAGACGCCGTACTTCCTGTACGGGTTCGGGAACACCGGCGCGGACGGCAAGGGCGACGGCTATCTCTTCGCGACCGGTGGCTCCGCCGACAGCGGGCTGCGGGCCGCCCTGTCCGACGGCAACTGGAGCAAGGAGCAGGAGGCCAAGGCCAACAGGGGCCTTGCGCGCGGGCGTTGGGAGCAGGTGACGTACACCATCGAAGGGAACACCGCGCTGCTGTACGTCGACGGAGAGGTCGTCGCGCGCGATACGGCGCTCACGCTCCTGCCCTCGGACATCGGCGGCGGCCGCACCACCGCGAACTACCTCGGCAGATCCCAGTACACCTCGGACCACACCCTGAAGGGGCGGCTGCGGGACGTCCGGCTGTACAACCGGGCGCTGTCGGCCGACGAGATCGCCGCGCTGCCCGCCAACGCGACCCTGGTGCGCGGCGTGGACCTCGACGAGCTGAAGGTGCCCGCCGTCATCGAGGCGGACGGCTCGACCGTCGTGCTGCCCGTGAAGCCCGGCACCGACCTGCGGCGGCTGCGGCCCGAGTTCGCCCTCGCGCCCGGCGCCCGGATCAGCCCCGCGAGCGGCAGGCGGACGGATCTGCGCGAGCCGGTGACGTACACCGTGACCTCGGCGCGGGGCGAGCGTCGCCGGTGGAAGGTGTCGGCGGTCGAGATGCGCACGCCGGTCCTGCCGGGGCTGCACGCCGACCCCAACATCGTCGCGTTCGGCGGCACTTATTACATCTACGGCACGACCGACGGGTTCCCCGGCTGGGGCGGCACCACGTTCAACGTGTGGTCGTCGAAGAACCTCGTCGACTGGACCGACCGCGGCCGGATCCTCGACCTCGGCAAGGACGTGAGCTGGGCGGACGCCCGCGCCTGGGCGCCCACCATCGCCGAGCGGGACGGCCGGTACTTCTTCTACTACTGCGCCGAGGCGAAGATCGGCGTGGCGACGGCCGACTCCCCCACCGGGCCGTTCACCGACAGCGGCAAGGCCCTGATCCCCGCCAACCCGGACGGCAGCGGTCAGGCCATCGACCCGGCCGTGTTCACGGACCGCGACGGCCAGGCGTATCTGTACTGGGGCAACGGCTCGGCGTGGGTGGTACCACTGGGCGAGGACATGACGTCGTACGACGCCTCAAAGGTGCGTCGGATCACGGGACTTCAGGACTTCCGCGAAGGTCTCTTCATGGCCCGGCGCGGGGACATCTACCACCTGACGTACTCGATCGACGACACCGGCAGCGAGAACTACCGCGTCGGATACGCCACGTCCGACTCCCCGTACGGGCCGTTCACCTACCGCGGCGTGATCCTGGAGAAGGACCCGGCCCAGGGCATCCTCGGCACCGGGCACAACTCGCTGCTCCAGGTCCCCGGCACCGACGACTGGTACATCTGCTACCACCGCTTCGCGATCCCCGGCGGCGACGGCACGCACCGCGAGACCACCATCGACCGGGCCGTGTTCGGTCCGGACGGCCTGCTCCGGAAGGTCACGCCGACACTTGAGGGAGTGCGGGCGCGACGGATTCCCTGAGCACCTCGGCCGTAGGCGTTCATGGAAGAGCCCTCCCTCGGGTCCGGCAGGATCTGGTGGGTACGGGGGCGATCCTGCCGGGGCCCGGGGAGGGCGGCCATGACCTCTCATCAAGTCATGGAAGGGGTGCGGGCGACGCTCAGATCGTCGCCGCGTCGATCACGAAGCGGTAGCGCACGTCGGAGCCCAGGACGCGCTCGTAGGCCTCGTTGACCTGGCTGGCCTCGATCAGTTCGATCTCGGCGCCCAGGTTGTGCTCGGCGCAGAAGTCGAGCATCTCCTGGGTCTCGGCGATGCCGCCGATCATGGAGCCGGCGAGCACCTTGTTGCCGCCGATGAGCGAGAACAGGTTGAGGGAGATCGGCTCCTCGGGGGCGCCGACGTTGACCAGCGCGCCGCCCGTCTTGAGCAGGCTCAGGTACGCGCCGAAGTCCACCTGCGCCGACACCGTGGAGAGGATCACGTCGAAGGTGCCGGCCAGCTCCTGGAAGGTGGCCGGGTCGCTGGTGGCGTAGTAGTGGTCGGCGCCCAGCTTCAGGCCGTCGTCCTTCTTGCGCAGCGACTGCGAGAGGACCGTGACCTCCGCGCCGAGCGCGTGCGCGATCTTGACGCCCATGTGACCGAGGCCGCCGAGGCCGACGACCGCGACCTTCTTGCCGGGGCCCGCGCCCCAGTGCTTCAGCGGGGAGTACGTGGTGATGCCGGCGCAGAGCAGCGGCGCGGCCACGTCGAGCGCGAGGCCCTCGGGGATGGTGACGACGAAGCCCTCGGTGACGACGACCTTCTGCGAGTAACCGCCGTAGGTGGGCTCGCCGTCCTTGCCGACGGCGTTGTACGTCTGGACGTTCCCCTTGACGCAGTGCTGCTCGAACCCGGACTTGCAGGGCTCGCACTCGCCGCAGGAGTCGACCATGCAGCCGACGCCGACGCGGTCGCCGACCTTGAACTTGGTGACGCCCGCGCCGACGGCCTCCACGACACCGGCGATCTCGTGGCCCGGAACCATCGGGAAGATGGCCTCGCCCCAGCCCTCACGGGCCTGGTGGATGTCGGAGTGACAGATCCCGGCGAACTTGATGTCGATCAGCACGTCGTGCTCGCCGACGGTGCGGCGTTCGATGGTGGTGCGCTCCAGCGGAGCCTTGGCGCTGGGCGCGGCGTATGCGGCAACAGTCGTGGTCATGGCCCCAAGCCTGCTACCGGCCCGCCCGGATCACCAAAGAATACGCAGGTCACCGCTTTGCGTACGTTCAGTGGTCCTACTACTGGCGGGGTCAGGCTCCCGGTCGTACGACCGGGAATACTGGAGAGCATGGACGAGAACGATGCGACCGGGGAAGCGGCGGCGGACCGGCCGGAGCCGGAGCACCTGGACCGGCGCGCCGAGCTGAGCGAGTTCCTGCGCACCCGGCGGGCCCGGCTCAAGCCCGAGGACGTGGGGCTCGCCTCGATGGGGCGGCGCCGGCGGGTGCCGGGGCTGCGGCGCGAGGAGCTGGCGCAGCTCGCCGGGGTCTCGGTCGCCTACTACACGCGCCTGGAGCAGGGCAACGGGCGCAATGTGTCGGCGGAGGTGCTCGACGCGATCGCGCGCGCCCTGCGGCTCAGCGACACGGAGCACGCGCACCTCGTCCACCTCGCCAGGCCGACGCGGCAGCGCCGCAAGGCTCCCGCGCCGAAGCGGCAGCAGCACGTGCGGCCCGCGCTGCGGCACCTCCTCGACTCGCTGGAGGGCGTGCCCGCCTACATCGGCGGGGCGCGCTCCGACATCCTCGCCTGGAACCGGATGGCGGCGGCCCTGTTCGGCGACTGGGGGCGGCTGCCGCGCGCGGAGCGGAACTGGGCGCGGCTCACGTTCCTGAACCCGGACTACCGGGAGCTGTTCGTCGACTGGGACTCCAAGGCGACCGACATGGTCAGCTACCTGCGGCTGTACGCGGGCCGCAACCCGGAGGACCCGGAACTTTCGGCCCTGGTCGGTGAACTCTCCGTCAAGAGCGAGGAGTTCAGGCGCCTGTGGGCCACGCACGACGTGAAGGAGAAGGGCCACGGCGTGAAGCGGATGCGGCACCCGCTCGTGGGTGAGCTGACGCTCGCGTACGAGACGCTGCACCTGCCGGACGACGACGGTCAGTTCTTGTCCGTGTACCACGCGGAGCCTGGGACCGCGTCGGCGGAAGGGCTGCGGTTGCTGGCGAGTTGGGGTGTGGACGACTCGTTGCGGGCGAAGCTGTAGACATCTCGGGGCTCCGCCCCGGACCCACGCCTCAAACGCCGGCGGAGTCTGATCGGTACGGCGGGGCCGCGCCCCACGTCCAGTGCGGGACCTGCTGTTCCGCCGGGCGCTGCGCGTCCGGGCCCGAGAAGTGGACGGCGAGGCGGGTGCCCCACTCGATGTACGCGAGGAACGCGGAGCGGAACTCCGCGTCCGTCGGCAGGCCGGCCTCGTCGGCCGCGTCCTGGATGAGGTTGACCCAGCGGCGGCGCTGCGGCTCGGTGACGCCCTTGCCGACGTGCATCGCGACCATGTGGCTGTGGCCGCCGTACTGTTCGGAGTAGGCCGAGGGACCGCCGAAGACCTCGCCGAGCCACAGGGCGACGTGTTCCGCGTGCTCCGCCGGCAGGTCGGCGAAGAGCGGGCCGAGGAGGTCGTCCTTCAGCACCTTCTCGTAGAACACCGACGTCAGACGGCCGAACGCCTCGGCGCCGCCCGCCCAGGCGTAGAGCGTGGGGTCCGACGAGCCCGTGCCGCGCACCGTGGTCGGCGTGTAGTGGCGCATCTCGTCGATGTACCCGACGTAGGGGCGGATCTCGGTCAGGAACTCCGGGAAGAGCTCGGAGGCGCGGAAGCCCTTCAGGTGGTCCTCGGTCGACGTCCACACGATGCGCAGGACGTAGTGCTCGAAGTCCTCTTCGCAGCGGGTGAGTTCGTACGAGACGCAGTGCGGTGACGCGGCGAGCTGTCGGGCCGCGCGCGTGTAGGCCGCCAGGAACTCCGCCGATCGGTCCTCGGGGATGTGGTACCGGATGTACTCGACCGTCTGAGTCGTCATGCCTCCACACAAGCACCGGCGGGCCGCCCCGGCCACGCTGTCAGCGACGAGCGCAACCGGAGCGGCCGGCTCAGCCCGGGAGGGTGACCGGCCGGTCCTCACGCAGCTCGGAGAAGAGCAGGTTCGCCTTCTGCTTGTCCCAGAGGACCGCGCTGCCCTTGGAGGTGGCGAAGCCCAACGTGCCCACGGGGACGCCCAGTTGCCTGCCCTGGCCCGACGACACGCCCTGCATCGCCTTGAACAGGCGGGTCAGCTGCGGGACCCCGGTCGACTTGTCGACGATGAGCGTGTCCAGGCCCGCTCCCGCCGTGCCGTACACGGTGGACGGGTTCATCAGCACCCGGGGCGACGAGGCCTTCTTGGCGAGCGCCGAGAGGAACTTCTGCTGGTTGCGGGAGCGGCCGAGGTCGCCCTCCTTCTCCTGGTGGCGCTGGCGGACGAAGCCGAGCGCCTCGCGGCCGGTCAGGTTGTGGCAGCCCTTGGTCAGGTCGAGTCCCGACTTGTCGTCGACGATGTGCCGGTCGACGCACATCGGCACGCCCCCGACCGCGTCGACGATGCCGACGAACCCGGCGAATCCGATCTCCGTGTAGTGGTTGATCCGCAGCCCGGTGTTCGACTCGACCGCGCGGACCAGGAGTTCGGGGCCGCCGAGCGAGAACGCCGCGTTGAGCTTGTTCTTCGCCGGCTTGTGGTGGATACCGGTCTTCGGGTCCACGTACGGCGGGATGGTGACCCAGGAGTCGCGCGGCAGGCTGGTGAGCGTGGTGCCGTGCGCGCCCGTGTGCAGCACCATCATCGAGTCGGTGCGGCGCCCCTCGGAGCCGAGCTCGGAGCCGGTGTGCAGGTTCTTCGCCTGCTTCTCGCTGAGGCCCTCGCGGCTGTCGGAGCCCACGATCAGGTAGTTGGTGCCCTTGCCCGGCGCGGCCCGCGTCGGCAGCGAGGCCAGGTCGACCTCCCCGTCGAGCCGGGTGCCCGCCCACACGTACGTCCCCGCGCCCGCCAGCACCGCGAGCAGCACGAGCAGGCACAGGCCGCGCACCGCGAGCCCGAACTTGCCGCGCTTCCGCTTGCGTTTGGGCTCGCGCTCACTGCGCTTGTACCCGCCGCCGGCCCGCCCGCCTGGCCTGTTGGCCGGCACCGGGTCGAACGGATGGTGATCGACTTCGTACGTGTCGTATTCGTACGTGTCGTACGCGCTGGGGTTCAGGATCGTCACCTCGCGACCGGCAGGTCCGGCTCGTCGGCCGTCCTGACGATGTGCTGGGCCGCCGCGGCGGCCGTTCCGGAACGGTGCATGCGCTGCCACTTCAACCGGCTGCCGCCCACGAAGGCCACCACGGACTGGATGACCACGAGATACATCAACTGCCGGTACACGAACAGCTGGAGCGGCAACGACCAGAGCGTGCGCCTGCGCTCTCCGTCGAGCTTCAGGGCGTACGCGGCGACGGCCATCTGGAGGGCGAGGAAGCCCACCCAGGCCACCACGGACGTGACCGTGTCACCGGCGAACACGGCGCTGTAGAACATGAAGACGTCGATCATCGGGGCCAGGAGCGGCAGCACGACCTGGAAGAGGAACAGGTAGGAGAGGCCGCGCCGCCCGAAGCGGCCCGCGGGCCCGACCTCCAGGACGGCGCCCCGGTGCTTCCACATCGCCTGAAGGGTGCCGTAGCACCAGCGGTAGCGCTGGCGCCACAACTGCCGCAGGGAGGTGGGCACTTCGGTCCAGGCGACGGCCGTCTCCTCGTACACGACCCGCCAGCCGGCCCGCCACAGCGCCATGGTGAGGTCGGTGTCCTCGGCGAGGGTGTCCTCGCTCAGGCCGCCGACGCCCATCAGCGCGTCGAGCCGGAAGGCGCCGATCGCGCCGGGCACGGTCGTCATGCACTCCAGGACCTCGAACATCCGGCGGTCCAGGTTGAACCCGAAGACGTACTCCAGGTGCTGCCAACGGCCAAGGAGGCGCTTGCGGTTGCCGACCTTGGTGTTGCCGCTGACCGCGCCGACGGCCGGGTGCGCCAGCGGTTGGATCAGGCGCTGGATCGCGTCGGCCTCGAAGACGGTGTCCGAGTCGATCATCACGACGTACGGGCAACGGGTGTACCTCAGACCGTGGTTGAGGGCCGCCGCCTTGCCCGAGTTGGGCTGGCACAGCACCTGCACGCGCGCGTCGCGGGCCGCGTACTCGGCCGCGATCCGCACCGTGCGGTCGCTCGACCCGTCGTCGATGACGATGATCTGCATCGGCTGGTGGGTGGACGCGAGCAGCGAGCGCAGCGTCGCGCCGATGCCCGCCTCCTCGTTGTACGCGGGTACGAGCACGGTCACCGGATCGCGGATCTCGCGCAGCCAGGGCGAGCCGGGGCGGAACCGCTCCAGGCGCCTGACGTGCGCGCGTGCGAACAGGACGAGCACGAACAGGCGCAGCACACCGAGGGCGGCTGCCGCGATGAGCACCCACGAGATGGCCGAGACGAAGCTGCGGCCGAGGGTCTGGAACCAGATCAGGCCCTGCCCGAGCCAGCGCACGGGCGCGGCCACCTCGGTCGTCGCCTGCCGGTTCGTCTGTGCGCCCTCCGTGATGGTGGCGAAGTTCTCGGCCTGCGGGTTCGCGAGGAGCTTCTGCGTCTCGCGGTAGCCGAGCGAGGTCTGGCTGAGCTGGCGCACCAGGCCGTCCCGCGCCCGCTGCCCGGAGTCGTCGGCCGCGACCAGGGTGTAGCCCTCGGCGGACGCGGCCTGCGCGGCGGGCCACTCGCCGCCGCACATCGTGGCGACGGTGGTGGTCATCGGCATCCGCAGGAGCGTGGTGCGGAAGCCGCCGCTGCCCGCGAACGCGCTCTGGGTGAGCCCGAGTTCGAGCTTCTTGCGCACCGTGGACGAGCTGCCGAGGTCGGCGCCCGTGTAGGTGTTGGAGCCGATGTCGTGCCCCTCGGCCCTGATCCGCTCGACCAGCTTCGGGTACTGCGCGGCCTTGGCGCCGTTGAGGAAGAACGTGGCGTGCGCGTGGTGCTTCTTGAGCAGCGCGAGCAGCTTCGGCGTCGCCTTCGGGTAGGGGCCGCCGTCATAGGTGAGCGCGACGGTGCCGGGCCGCATCGAGGCGCTGTGCACCCGGCCGCCGTCGATGGACAGGACCGGGCCCGCGCCGGAGGCCGCCGCCGGCACGGGCTGCGTGCAGGCAGGCTTCGTCCTGGCGCCGTCCACCTCGTTCTGGGTCCAGCCCTGGAAGAGGAGGGCGCCGAGCAGCACCGGCAGGGTGAGGGCGAGCAGCAGCCAGTGCGCCCGCGGGTCCCGCGCCTGTTTGTGCCGTGCCCCCATCAGGCGTCGGCGCCGGCGTCGCCGCCCGACCGGCCCCGGTCGCGGGCCCGGCCCCGGCGAAGCGACCACATTCGGTGCCCGTTCTCCACGTTCCACTCACACATGGGAGGCGAGTGTATTGATGTGACCGTAGGGGAATTGGGGCATTGACAAACATCTGGGACCGGTGTGGCACGTGACAAACGGCACACCTTCCGTTTCGAGCACAACCCTTTGCCCGGAACGTGTTCACCTCGACGACACCTGTGGGCGCCCGGTCACGCCGCCGAGGCGTTCTCCGTGATCGTGATCCGTCCCTTGTCGATCGTCGCGAGGCGCGGCGCCTTCCGGGCGATCGCCGAGTCGTGGGTGACCATGACGAAGGTCAGCCCGTGCTCCTTCCAGCGCTCCTCCAGTACGTCCATGATCTCGTCGCGCATCGACTCGTCGAGGTTGCCCGTGGGCTCGTCGGCGAGCAGCACCTTCGGGTTCTTCACCAGGGCCCGCGCGATGGCGACGCGCTGCTGCTGGCCGCCGGACAGCTCCGCCGGCAGATGCCGCAGCCGCTCCCCGAGCCCGACGGACCGCAGCGATTCCGCGGCCCGCTCCCGCCGCTCGGCGCTCTTGAGGCGCAGCGGCACGAGGGCCGTCTCGACGTTCTCCAGCGCGCTGAGCGTCGGGACGAGGTTGAAGGACTGGAAGACGAAGCCGATGGACTCGGCGCGGACCTTGGTGAGCCGGGCCTCCGGCAGCGTCGCCAGGTCGACCCCGTCGAGCACGACGCTGCCCGCCGTGGGCCGGTCGAGCCCGCCGAGCATCTGGAGCAGGGTCGACTTGCCGCCGCCCGTGGGGCCCTGGATGACGAGCCGGTCGCCGTCGCCGATGTCCAGGTCGACGCCCGCGAGCGCGTCGACGGTGTCCTTGCCGCGCCGGTACCTCTTGGTGACGCCGGTGAGCTGATACATGGTGCAACTCCTGTACTACGTAAGGTGATTGGCGTGACCGCGGGTACTACTCGACGCGACGCAGCGCGTCGGCCGGGCGCAGCCGCGAGGCCCGCCAGCCGCCGAACGCGCCGGCGATCAGCCCGCCCGCGACGGCGAGGCCGACCGCGAGGGCGATGGTGGTGGCGGAGACGGGCGCGCTGAGCGCGACGTCGAGGGTCTTTCCGCCGCCACCGGCCGCCTGGCGCATCATTCCGCCGCCCATTCCGCCGCCCATGCCGCCGCCCATTCCGCCCCCGGGGCCGCCGCCCGCCCGGGTCGCGCCGCCGAGCTGCGCGGACAGGGTGGGGCTGATCGCGGTCACGGCGTAGGCGCCCGCGAGTCCGACGGCGATGCCGAGGACGCCGCCGATCAGCCCGTTGACGACCGCCTCACCGACGACCTGCCGCGTCACCCGGCCCGACGTCCAGCCGAGCGCCTTGAGCGTGCCGAACTCCCGTACCCGCCGGGACACGGCCGAGGACGTGAGCAGCCCCGCGACCAGGAAGGCGGCGACGAGCACCGCGATCGACAGCCACTTGCCGACGTTGGAGGCCAGGTTCGAGGCGGTCGACAGGGAGCCCGAGACGGTGTCGGCGAGGTCGGCGGAGGTGGTGACGGTGGTGCCGGCGATGTTCTTCTGGATCGTCGACTTCACCGCGTCGATCTGCTGCGAGTCCGTCGCCTTGACGTAGACCGTCGTCACCTCGGCCTTGGCGTCCGCGAGCGTCTGGGCCTGCTTCAGCGGCAGGTAGAGGTTGGCGGCCGCGTCCCCGCTGTCGGCGGTCGCGACGCCGATGACCTGGTACTTGACGCCCTTGACCGTGACCTTGTCGCCGACGGCGAGCTGCTTCTCCTTCGCGTACGAGGAGTCGACGACGGCGACCTTCGCGTTCGTCTCGGAGGTCTTGAAGCTCCGCCCCTTGGTGATCTTCGAGGAGGTCAGCGGGCCGAGCTTCTGCCGCGTGACGTCGGTGCCGTAGACGGAGAAGGAGTTGACGTCGAAGTTGGCGCCGCCGCCCTGCACGCGGCCCTGCGGCTGACCGCCCTCACGGCCGCCGGGACCGCCCCGCGTACCGCCGTTGCTCTGGTCCTGCTTGAACTGACCGCGCGTGAACTGGCCGCTGACCTTCATCACCCGCAGGCTGAGCCCGCCGACCGTGTCGGCGACACCCTTCTGGCCTGCGACCTTCGAGACCGTGGAGTCGGCGAGGGTCTGGAAGCCCTGCACCATCACACGGTCGCTGGACTGCTCCTTGTCACCGGAGTCACCGTCCTTGGCGTCGAAGTTGAACCTCGGCCGGCCCGTGCTGTCACCCTCCTTCGGCGCGCTCGCGGCCTTGGTGACGGTCATGTCCGTGCCCAGGCCGTACAGCGACTGGAGGACCTTGTCCTGCGCCGTGTTCATCCCGGAGGACACCGAGCCGACGACGATGACGAGCGCGATCCCGAGCGCGAGCCCGGAGGCGACGACGAGCGCCGCCTTTCTGCGACGGCGCAGCTCACGCCGGAGATAGGTGAAGAACATCGAAGCCTCGCCGATGACGGCCCACCGCGAAGGGGGCGCTTGATAAGGAATCAGCGGGAGCCAGGGCGTCCGATGACGCTCCGGCTCCCGCTGCGGCGAAACTATGGCGGCGTTGTAAGTGTTGCGTGAGGCCGTCATGAGAAGGACATGAGACCCCTGCCGGGTATGACCCGGCCCGTCGTCACCCGGCGGAGCCGGCCTTCCACTGCGACCAGCTCAGGTTCCAGCCGTTGAGCCCGTTGTCCGGCTGGACCGTCTTGTCGCCGGTGTTCTTCACGACGACGACGTCGCCGACCATCGAGTTGTTGTAGAACCAGGCGCCCGGCGTGCTGCTGTCATTGGCGCCCTTGGCGTCCTGAAGCCCGACACAGCCGTGGCTGGTGTTCGCCCCACCGAAGATCGACTTGGCGCCCCAGTAGTTGCCGTGGATGAACGTGCCGGAGTTCGACAGACGCATCGCGTGCGGCACGTCCTTGATGTCGTACTCGCCCTTGCCGTCGTCGTTGGTGAAGCCGACCGTCGAGCCGTTCATCCGGGTCTCCTTGAACTTCTCGGAGATCACCATCTGGCCCTGGTACGTCTTGTGCTCGGGCGAACCGGCGGAGATCGGGATCGTCTTGATCGTCTTCCCGTCCCGCGTGACCGTCATCATCTTGGTCTTCGCGTCGACCGTCGAGACCTGATTGCGCCCGATCTTGAACGAAACGGTCTTCTGCTGCACACCGGTCACGCCGTTCGCACCCTCGACCCCGTCCAGGTCGAGCTTCATGGTGACCGTGGAGCCGCCCTTCCAGTAGTCCTGGGGGCGGAAGTCGAGCCGGGTGTCGTTGAACCAGTGCCCGACGACCTCCTGCCCGCTGCTGGACGTCACGGTGATGTGGTCCTGGACGTCGGCCTTGTTGCTGATGGCCTTGTCGAAGTTGATCGACACGGGCATGCCGACGCCGACGGTCGAGCCGTCCTCCGGCGTGAAGTTGCCGATGAAGCTGTTGGCCGGGGACACCGTCGTGAACTGCGAGTTCTCGTGGGCCGCGCGGCCGTCGGAGTCCTTCGCCTCGGCGGCGATCTTGTACTTCGTCGCCCGCTCCAGCTGGTTCGTGGGCTTCCAGCTCTTCTTGTCGGCGGAGATCTGGCCGTCGACCTTCGTGCCGTCGGCCGTGGTCATGGTGACGTCGGTGAGCGTGCCCTTGCTCACGGTGACCTTCGCGGCGCTGTTGATGCTCGCGTTGTCGGAGCCGTCCTTCGGCGCGATCTTGATGTCGGCCTCGGAGGTCTTCTTCGCCGCGGCCTCGTCGGCCTGCGCCTGCGACTCCTTCTTGCCCGAGCCGCCGCCCTCGTCGCCGCCGCCACAGGCCGTCAGCACGAGCACACCGCCGAGCAGAGCGGACGCGGCCATCAGACCCTTGCGCCGCTTACCGTCCGTTATCACACGCATCTCCATAGTCGCCGAATTTCCCGACTTCGCCGCATTCCCCCGCTGTCGGCCGCCCCGAGCCCGGCCGACAGGGGACCCAAGAGGACACAACAGTCCCCTCGTACCCAGTGAACGCCTTGACCGGTTCGTCCCGTTCCCGAAGAACCGCCGGTGTGGTCAAGGCCACGTCGGGCCCCTCACCAGGGACGACAAAACCCCGGGCAGCGGTTGCCGCCCAGGGTTCCCGTTTCAAGGACCGCTACACGCCGTCTTCCGCGTCCCCCTCCTCATCATCATCCTCGCCGAGGTCCCAATCCGGCGAGTCGGGGTCGTAGTCGACCTGCTCGCTGGACCAGGAGGCCTGCACGAGTTCGGCCCCCGGGACATCGGCGACCAGATCGAACGGATCCACGAGATACGCGACCGCCTCCGCCTCGTCCTCCTCGACGGCGCTCACCGCCTGCGCGCGCTCCTCGGGCCCGGTCTCCTCGTCCTCCGCGACGCGCTGCAGCGCGGCCCCGGTCAGCGCCTCCGCGTCGGCGACCTCCAGGACCAATTCCACCTTGAGCCGAACAAAGCGTGACGTGTCATCAGTACTCATGGCCGGAGCGTACGACCCATCCGCCCCGTGACTTTCCTGTGACCCACCTCTGTCACTAACATGAGCCCACACGGCCAATTCGCCAGCGCCACAAGGGGGATCGCTTCCGTGTCTGCCGCACGTCGATCACTGTTCACCGCCACCGCCGCCGCGGCGCTCCTCGGCGCGCTGTGGTTCGTTCCCACAGCGACGGCGAACCCGGAGCACATCGCCCGTGCCGACCAGCAGCGCACCGCCACGACGGTCACCGAGCAGTCCGACCGTCAAC
Organism: Streptomyces fractus; assembly: GCF_049844455.1. NCBI lineage: Bacteria > Bacillati > Actinomycetota > Actinomycetes > Kitasatosporales > Streptomycetaceae > Streptomyces > Streptomyces fractus. The sequence continues at coordinate 3,794,832 of NZ_JBMYHI010000002.1, forward strand.
TCCGGCTGGCCGATACGGGACAGGTGGACACGACGCCGTACGTGATCGGCGGCTCGGCCTTCCTCGGCCTGGGCGTCGGCTTCGTGACGTACTCGGTGCGCAGGGGCAGGGCGTACGAGGCGTAGCCGCCACCGCAACTGCCGCGGCCCGGGCGCTACTTGCGTTCGGTCCTCTTGTCGGGCTCCAGGCCCCTGATCCGGCGCCGCTCCCCCTCGCCCGCGGCAGGTGGCGGGGAGTCCGCGAGGCGGACCACCGGGTCGGCGAGGCCGCCGTCGCGGCCGGCCACCACGGGTTTCGCCGCACGCAGGGCCTTCGCCTTGTACTGCGCGGCGTCCGCGAGGCGGAAGAGGCGCCGCGCGTTGTCCACCTCGCCGATCGGGTCCCCGGTCGACGCGATGCCGCACGCGACACCGTCGCCGTGGTCCAACTCGGCGGCCCGGGAGCAGATCTCGTCGCCCACCCGGACCACCTCGTCGGCCGAGGGCCCCACGGCCACGAGCGAGAACTCGTCGCCGCCGAGCCGCGCCGAGAGCGCCCCCGGCAGCATCGCCCCGCACAGCGAGAGCACCGAGCCGAACCGTTCGAGGAGCCGGTCGCCCGCCGCATGCCCGAAGGTGTCGTTGACCCGCTTCAGACCGTTGAGGTCGCAGACGACGAGGCTGACCACGGAGCCGTCGGCCCGGTGGCGCTCCACGGCCTCGTCGAGGCGTATGTCGACCGCGCGCCGGTTGGCGAGGCCGGTCAGGGCGTCGGTGAAGGCGAGCCGGCGCGCCTCCTCCAGGCGTTCGGTCTGCGCGATGCCGGCCGCGACGACCGCCGCGAGGACCGTGGCGAAGTCGGCGTCGGAGCGGTCGAACACCTCGGCCCCGGTCGGCCGCGCCACGTACAGCTCGCCCCACGCCCGCCCGTGCAGCACGATCGGCGCGACGACGCAGCAGCCGCGGCCCCGGCGGCGCAGCGCGGCGACCCGCTGGTGGCAGTAGCCGGCGCGATCCACGGGGCCCTCGGCCGTCTCGACCCACGCGTCCGGCTCACCGCCCTTCGCCCACCGTTCGTGCAGGAACTCGGTGATCTCGGGGAACCGGTGCACCGGGTAACCCTCGCCGTCGGGGAACTCCTCCTCGCCCTCGGCCAGCTCCCCCACGTTGACGAGCACGCGCAGCCGGCCGCGCTCGCGCTCCCACACGGAGAGCGCGGCGAAGCTCCCGGACAGCGCGCGGCAGGCGCCGAGCGCGGCCGCGCGCCAGGAGCCGCGCGGGCTCCGCGCAGCGGCCATGCCCTGCGCGAGCGTCACCACGGCGCGTAGCCGAACGTCGTCACCCATCACTCCAGAGTAGGGATGATTCCGGCATTTCGGTGAATTCAGTGCGGCCCATTAGGGGCTTTGCGGCGCGTCGCGGTCACGGAACGTGATGCGCCGGATCGCCGGCGGGGCTCAATCGGCTCACTCGCCCGGCCACTGCGGGGCGCGCTTCTCGTTGAAGGCGGCCACCCCCTCGGCCCGGTCCCCGGAGAACGCCACGGACCGCCATGCCGCGTCCTCCACCTCGAGGCCCGCCCGCATGTCGAGGCCGTGCCCGAGGCGCAGCGCCTTCTTCGCGGCGCGCAGGCCGACCGGCGAGTTCGCGGCGATCCGCGCGGCGAGCGCGAGCGCCTCCTCGCGGTCCGCGCCCGCCTCCACGACCTGGTCCACGAGCCCGAGCTCCCCGGCCTCGGCCGCCCGCACCCGGCGCGCGGTGAAGATCAGCTCGGCGGCCCGCGCGGCGCCGACGCGGCGCGGCAGCAGCTGCGTACCGCCGCCGCCCGGGAGCACGCCGACGGACACCTCGGGAAGACCCACGACGGCCGTCCCGTCGGCCACGATCAGGTCGCAGGCGAGCGCCAGCTCGAAGCCGCCGCCGAGCGCGAAGCCGTGCACGGCCGCGATCGTCGGCATCGGCAGTTCCAGGACGCCCGTGTACGCGGCGCGGGTCACGGGCCGCTGGCGCAGCAGGTCCGCGTCGGAGAAGGAGCCCCGTTCCTTGAGGTCGGCGCCGACGCAGAAGGCGCGCTCGGCGCTGGAGGTCAGGACGACGACCCGGACGTCCCGGTCGCCCGCGAGGGCCTCGCAGGCGCCGGTGATCGAGCGGGCCATGTCGCTCGACACGGCGTTCATGGCCTTCGGCCGGTCGAGCACCAGCTCGGCGACCGTCCCGCCCTCATGGCGCCGCACCGCCACGAACTCCCCGAACCGCCGCTCGTCACCCATGACAGACCCCTTCGGTTAACGCCAGTTAACCGCCAAGGTTGTCAGGTGCGCCTGGTCAGCGTCCAGGGCTCCACGACGCCGAGGCCGCGCACGGGCCGCTGCCACATCGGCTGGAGCGCGAACCGGTAGGTGGGCGGCTCCTCGCCGTCCTCCTTCGCCTTCTGCGCCTCGGCCGCGGCCTCCGCCTCGGAGGTGGGCGTCTCCCCGATCCTGATCAGTTCCTGGGCGAAGGCGCCGTCCACCAGCACGTTGTCCCGTGGCGCTATCGACGTGAGGCGGCTCGCGAGGTTCACGGTCGAGCCGAAGACATCGCCCATCCGCGTGGTGACCGTGCCGAAGGCGAGGCCGACGCGCAGTTCCGGCATCGTCTCGTCGTTGCTCATCGTCTCGATGAGGCGCAGCGCGATCTCGGAGGCGATGCCCGCGTCGTCGGCCGCGTACAGGACCTCGTCGCCGAGGGTCTTGATGAGCCGGCCGCCGTGCGCCGCGACGAGATCCGCAGCGGTGGTCTCGAAGGCCTCGACGAGCTCGCCGAGTTCCTCCTCCTCCATGCGCCGGGTGAGCCGCGTGAACCCGACGAGGTCCGCGAAGCCGACGGCGAGCCGCCGGTCGACCATCTCCTCGTCGTCACCGGCCTGCACGACGCGCCCGGTCGCCGCGGCGAGCTGCCTGCGCCACACGTAGACCAGGAACTCCTCCAGCTCGGGCAGGAGCAGCTCCATCAGCGGGTACGTGACCTCGGTGCGGGTCATGCCGGGTTCCGGGGGCTCGGTGAGGCCCTCCAGGAACGAGTCGATCTGCCATTCGGCGAGGCGCGCGGTGGTCTGTCCGGTGGACCGGGCGACCTGTACGGCCATGGCCTCACTGAGCAGCCCCGCCTCCACGAGGCCGGCGAGGCGCCGCAGTGCCAGCACGTCCGCCTCGGTCAGTGCTTTCGCCTGCCCGATGTCGGCGAAGCCCATGGCCCGCCAGAACCGGGAGGCCAGCTCCATGGAGACGCCCGCGCTGCGCGCCGCCTGGAAAGGGGTGTATCTGCGCTCGGCCCCGAGGATGAGCCCTTCGAGCCGCAGAGCGAGGGGATCCTCGGTCTCTGCGTCTTCCGGTTCCGCACCTTCCGGCTTCTCGGGGTCGGTGGGAGAGCCCGTGCCGGAGCCCGAGTCGTCGACGGTCACGCCTGCTGCCCTTCCGATCTGCCGCGGTCAGGTATCGACCGGCCTCAACTCTACGGCAGCCCCTGTGCCCCACGTCACTCCGTTCGCTTCCGGGTGGTGTCGTGATCCAGGACCTGTCTCAGGCGGGCCGCAGGTGAACGATGTCGCCCGCGCCGACCGCCTCCCGGGTTCCGGCCTCCGTGGCGATCACGAGGCGGCCGTCGCCGTCCACGGCGACCGCTTCGCCCACCAGTTCCCGGTCACCCGGCAGGATCGCCCGGACCTGGCGGCCGAGCGTGGCGCAGCCGGCCGCGTACGCCTCCTGGAGCCGGGAGAGGCCGGGGTCGCCCTCGGCCGCGCACCACTCGACGTACCACCGCTCCAGGGAACGCAGCACGGACCGCAGCACCGACTCCCGGTCGGAGACCTTCGCCCCGGCGAGCGTGAGCGAACCCGCCGTGGGGACGGGCAACTCGTCGGCGCGCAGCGACACGTTCAGGCCGACGCCGATCACGACGCCGTCCGCGCCGGCCCGCTCCAGGAGGATGCCGCCGGCCTTGCGCTCGTCGCCGTCGACCGTGAGGAGCACGTCGTTCGGCCACTTCAGGGCGGTGTCGACGCCGGCCGCCGAGGAGAGCGCCGTGGCCACCGCGACCCCGGTGAGCAGCGGCAGCCACCCCCAGCGTGCCACCGGCACCTCGTGCTCGCCCGGCTTGAGCAGCACGGAGAAGAACAGGCCCGAGCGCGGCGGCGCCGACCAGCTCCGGTCGAGCCGCCCGCGCGCCGCGCTCTGCTCCTCGGCGACGAGCACGGTGCCCTCGGCCACGGGCCCCGCCGAGGCCCGGGTCACCAGGTCCGTGTTGGTGGACCCCGTGCGGGGCACCACCTCCACGGACGACCACAGCCCCCCTTCCCGCACGAGGGACCGGCGCAGGCCGGACTCGGCCAGGGGCGGCCTGTCCAGGTCGGACCAGGGGTTGGCGGGTACGTCTGAACCATCTCGCGGCGTCATGCAACCCAGCCTAGGTGTGGCAAAGACCGCACTGCTGAACGGTATTCAGGCCACTACGCTACGAATCAGTAGCCCCACTCCCCTTTTTTGAACTTCCCCGAACCGTCCCCGTGAGCAGCGTCGAAGCAGGCAGGGAGCCGCATCCCGATGTCCGAGTTGGAACAGCCGACAGCGCAGACCGACATCCACACGACCGCAGGCAAGATCGAGGATCTGCGGCGCCGGATCGGCGAGGCGACCCACGCGGGTTCCGCCCGCGCGGTCGAAAAGCAGCACGCCAAAGGCAAGTTGACCGCACGTGAGCGGATCGAGCTGCTGCTCGACGAGGACTCCTTCGTGGAGCTGGACGAGTTCGCCCGGCACCGCTCCACGGACTTCGGACTCGATGCCAACAAGCCGTACGGCGACGGCGTCGTGACCGGATACGGCACCGTGGACGGCCGCCCGGTCGCGGTGTTCTCGCAGGACTTCACGGTCTTCGGCGGAGCCCTCGGCGAGGTCTTCGGCCAGAAGATCATGAAGGTGATGGACTTCGCGCTGAAGACCGGCTGCCCGGTCGTCGGCATCAACGACTCCGGTGGCGCCCGCATCCAGGAGGGCGTCATGGCCCTCGGCATGTACGGCGAGATCTTCCGCCGCAACACGCACGCGTCGGGTGTCATCCCCCAGATCAGCCTGGTCGTCGGACCGTGCGCCGGTGGCGCCGTGTACTCCCCCGCCATCACCGACTTCACGGTCATGGTCGACCAGACCTCGCACATGTTCATCACGGGACCCGACGTCATCAAGACGGTCACCGGTGAGGACGTCGGCTTCGAGGAGCTGGGCGGCGCCCGCGCCCACAACTCGCGCTCCGGTGTCGCGCATCACATGGCGGGCGACGAGAAGGACGCGATCGAGTACGTCAAGTCGCTGCTGTCGTACCTGCCGTCGAACAACCTGAGCGAGCCGCCGTCCTTCCCCGAGGAGGCCGACCTCGCGCTCACCGACGAGGACCGCGAGCTCGACACCCTCATCCCGGACAGCGCGAACCAGCCGTACGACATGCGCACGGTGGTCGAACACGTCGTGGACGACGCCGACTTCTTCGAGACTCAGTCGCTGTTCGCGCCGAACATCATCACCGGCTTCGGCCGCGTCGAGGGCAGCCCGGTCGGCATCGTCGCCAACCAGCCGATGCAGTTCGCCGGCTGTCTCGACATCCACGCGAGCGAAAAGGCCGCGCGGTTCGTCAGGACCTGTGACGCCTTCAACGTCCCCGTCCTGACCTTCGTCGACGTGCCGGGCTTCCTGCCGGGCGTCGAGCAGGAGCACGAGGGCATCATCCGGCGCGGCGCCAAGCTGATCTACGCGTACGCCGAGGCGACCGTCCCGCTCATCACGATCATCACGCGCAAGGCCTTCGGCGGCGCCTACGACGTCATGGGCTCCAAGCACCTGGGCGCCGACCTCAACCTGGCCTGGCCGACCGCGCAGATCGCCGTCATGGGCGCGCAGGGCGCGGTCAACATCCTGCACCGCAAGACGATCGCCGCGGCCGAGGCAGCGGGGAACGTCGAGGAGACCCGCGCCCAGCTCATCCAGGACTACGAGGACACCCTCCTCAACCCCTACACGGCTGCCGAGCGCGGTTACATCGACGCGGTGGTCATGCCCTCCGACACCCGCTCGCACGTCGTGCGCGGCCTGCGTCAGCTGCGTACGAAGCGGGAATCACTGCCCCCGAAGAAGCACGGCAACATCCCGCTGTAAGGAGCGCCGCTGTGATGATCAAGGTCGTACGGGGCAATCCGACCCCCGAGGAGCTGGCCGCCGCACTGGCGGTGGTCCAGGCGCGCGCCGCGGCGGTCCCGGACGCCCCGGCGGCGGACCGGGGCGCGGCGGGCGCGTGGTCCGACCCGTCCCGCATCGCCCGGCACCGGCTGCCGGCCCCGGGTGCGTCGAGCTGGTCCCGTACCTACTGGCCCGCGTAGTTGACGTAGAGAGCCGGGAATGAGTCGTTCGCGGCGGGGCGGTTGAGTACGCGTACTCAGGCGCCCCGCTCGCGCGAGCAGCACCATGCTGTATGTGCTGTGGTCCGACCCCGATGACGAGCCCCCCGAGGAGCTCCGCGAAACGCAGGCGATGCTGCGGCGCGCGGGCTTCGTGGTGGCACTGGCCATGGTCGTCGCGTTCCTGATGCTGGGGATCGCGTAACGACCTGGGGAGCAACAGGGCTCGGGACAAGGAGCGGCGTCCGGTGCGGTCGATCGCAAGGCGCCGGGATGTCCTCGAGGGGGTCCCCCTGCTCCTTAAGAGCTTGGGGGAGGAGCTACTCGGACATGTCGGCAACGCCGCGAGCGGCCGTGCCGGGCGTCGCGACGCCGAGCCATGTTGCTCCCCAGGTCGTAAGTGCCCTGTGGCTCCACGTCGATAACCTGAGCCGCATGACTGCTCCACGCCGGCTGATCCTGGCCTCCCAGTCCCCCGCCCGCCTCGGCCTGCTGCGGCAGGCCGGGTTCGCTCCCGAGGTGATCGTCAGCGGGGTCGACGAGGACGCCGTGACGGCCCCGACACCCGCTGAACTCGCCCTCGCCCTCGCCGAGGCCAAGGCGTCGGTGGTCGCGGCGCGGCCCGAGGCGCACGGCGCCGTCGTCATCGGCTGCGACTCCGTGCTCGACCTCGACGGCGAGGCGCTCGGCAAGCCGGCCGACGCCGAGGAGGCCACCGCCCGCTGGAAGTCGATGCGCGGCCGCGCGGGCACACTGCAGACCGGCCACTGCGTGTACGACACGGAGTCCGGCCGGTACGTCTCGGCGACCGCCTCCACCGTCGTCCGGTTCGGCGAGCCGAGCGACGCGGAGATCGCCGCGTACGTCGCGACGGGCGAACCCCTCTACGTGGCGGGCGCGTTCACCCTGGACGGCCGCTCGGCGCCGTTCATCGACGGCATCGAAGGCGACCACGGCAACGTGATCGGCCTGTCGCTGCCCCTGGTCCGCCGCCTGCTGGCCGAACTGGGCGTCGGCATCACGGAGTTGTGGGCGCCGGCGGAGTAGCGGGACCGTTCTGCGCGGGGGTGTCCCCCTGCGTCCCCCGCTCCCCCTGCTCGTGCCGGTCGTACGCCACCAGCGTCAGCACGAGCAGGGCGAGCACGATCATCATGAACACGAAGCTGAACCAGCCCACCAGGCTGATCGAGAACGCGCCCAGCAGGCCGTGCACCACGGCCGCGCTGATCAGCAGGATCCGCCCGACCGTGCCCGGCGCCCGATCGGCGATCGCGGTGCGCGCGAGCACGATCCCGCACAGCACCAGATACAGCCCGAACAGGCCACCCGCGACCCACGCGCCCACCGACATCGCCCGCGGGGCCAGACCGGCCAGGGACATCTCCTGGTTGTCGACCATCAGGCCGAGGAACCAGTTCAGAAAGGCAATCCCCAACGCCTCCGCGACCATCACGATCGCGGCCACCCACGCCACCGGCCTGCGTGCCACCGGTCCCACCCACTTCCGCTGACTGTTACCGCTAGTACGGTCAAGACATCCCGAACGCTACTAACGGGTAAACCCCGGTACAAGGGTTCTGCAGAAGGCAAAGAATCGTTGGGCCATTCGTAGGGACTCCACAAAGAATGCCGACGGGCCGCAGCACGGTCTCACAGAGACCTTGGCCACAGAGGCGGGCTAGGGTTGCGGTGAGGAATCGCGCGTATCCAGGCGCGACAAGGGATTTCATGGTCCGGCCGACCCCCGGGTGACACTCCGTGTGGGCAAGCTCACGCCCGGGGACGGCTCGTGGGTCCGTGTCGGCAGTCCCTAAACTCAGCTTGTTTCAGTGAGTCAAGCTTCACGGTGACCCGCCGACCGCCCCGGCTCGGGCGACCACGGCCGGGGGTCCGGGGGATGCCCCCGGGAAGACACAGCAAGGAGGGAGCCATCGTGCGCAAGGTGCTCATCGCCAACCGTGGCGAAATCGCTGTCCGCGTGGCCCGGGCATGCCGGGACACGGGGATCGCGAGCGTCGCCGTCTACGCCGAGCCGGACCGGGACGCTCTGCACGTCCGTGCGGCCGACGAGGCCTTCGCCCTTGGCGGGGACACCCCGGCCACCAGCTACCTGGACATCGCCAAGGTGCTCCAGGCCGCGAAGGACTCCGGCGCGGACGCCATCCACCCCGGCTACGGATTCCTGTCGGAGAACGCCGAGTTCGCCCAGGCCGTCCTCGACGCCGGGCTGATCTGGATCGGCCCGCCCCCGCACGCCATCCGCGACCTCGGAGACAAGGTCGCGGCCCGGCACATCGCGCAGCGCGCGGGCGCCCCGCTGGTCGCGGGCACGCCGGACCCGGTGGAGGGCGCCGACGAGGTCGTCGCGTTCGCCGAGGAGCACGGCCTGCCGATCGCGATCAAGGCCGCCTTCGGCGGCGGCGGTCGCGGCCTGAAGGTCGCCCGCACCCTCGACGAGGTCCCCGAGCTGTACGACTCCGCGGTGCGCGAGGCGGTGGCCGCCTTCGGCCGCGGCGAGTGCTTCGTGGAGCGCTACCTGGACAAGCCGCGGCACGTGGAGACCCAGTGCCTGGCCGACCAGCACGGCAACGTCGTGGTCGTGTCCACCCGTGACTGCTCGCTGCAGCGCCGCCACCAGAAGCTCGTCGAGGAGGCCCCCGCGCCGTTCCTCTCCGAGGCCCAGCTGGAGCAGCTGTACGCGTCGTCGAAGGCGATCCTCAAGGAGGCCGGCTACGTCGGCGCGGGCACCGTCGAGTTCCTCGTCGGCGCCGACGGCACGATCTCCTTCCTGGAGGTCAACACCCGTCTCCAGGTCGAGCACCCGGTCACCGAGGAGGTCGCCGGCATCGACCTCGTCCGCGAGATGTTCCGCATCGCCGACGGCGAGGAGCTCGGCTACGGCGACCCCGAACTGCGCGGCCACTCCTTCGAGTTCCGCATCAACGGCGAGGACCCGGGCCGCGGCTTCCTGCCCGCCCCGGGCACCGTCACCAAGTTCGATGGCCCCGCGGGCCCGGGTGTCCGCCTGGACGCGGGCGTCGAGTCCGGCAGCGTGATCGGCCCGGCCTGGGACTCCCTGCTCGCCAAGCTGATCGTCACGGGGCGCACCCGCAAGGAGGCCCTCCAGCGGGCCTCGCGCGCGCTCGCCGAGTTCGAGGTCGAGGGCATGGCCACCGCCATCCCCTTCCACCGCAAGGTGGTCACCGACCCGGCGTTCGCCCCCGAACTGACCGGCAGCGAGGACCCGTTCACCGTCTTCACCCGGTGGATCGAGACCGAGTTCGTCAACGACATCCCGCCGTTCGCCGCCCCGGCGGCCGGTGAGGACGAGGACGAGGCGGGCCGCGAGACGGTCGTCGTCGAGGTCGGCGGCAAGCGCCTGGAGGTCTCCCTGCCCGCGGGCATGGGCATGTCCCTGGCCCGCACCGGACTCAACGCCGGCGCCAAGCCCAAGCGGCGCGCCGCCAAGAAGTCCGGCTCCGCCGCTTCCGGCGACACCCTCGCCTCCCCGATGCAGGGCACGATCGTCAAGGTCGCGGTCGAGGAGGGCCAGGAGGTCAAGGAGGGCGACCTGATCGTCGTCCTGGAGGCCATGAAGATGGAACAGCCCCTGAACGCCCACAAGTCGGGCACCATCAAGGGCCTGTCCGCCGAGATCGGCGCCTCCCTCACCTCGGGCGCCGCGATCTGCGAGATCAAGGACTGACGCAGTACTCGTCATACGCCGAGGGCCCGCCGACCATTGGTCGGCGGGCCCTCGGCCGTTCGTGGTCGGCCGTCACGGTCACGGATCGGCGCGGTCACGGATTGGCGCGCACCCAGCCCGTACCGTGCCGGGCGATGTCCAGGCCCACCATTCCGAAGGCGATGGCCAGCAGCGCGAACCCCGCGAACGCGAGGGCCGAGACGCCCGTCATCCAGCCGACGACGTTCAACGGCATCGAGGCCATGAGCGCCCATGCCACCCAGGCCGGCACCGCGTGGCTGCGCAGCAGGCCGATGCCGAGGACGATCGCGCCGAAGACGATGCCGGCGATGAACCAGACCCCGGCGACCGCCGGCATGGCCAGGCTGTCGCCGCCCTTGAGAATCTTCACGATGTCCACCTGGCCGACGCCCTTGTCCAGGCCCGCCAGCGTCACGAAGTCGTACGACGGCGCTATGTTGGCGGCCACGGCTCCGCCGCCGAACAGCAGCAGCCCGGCGAGCCCCAGCTTCGGGGAGCGCGCCATGACGTACACGGCGGCCAGCAGGCTCGCGGCGACCATCCCGATCCCCAGGGCCAGCCACACCCAGGCGGCGGCCTTCTCCCGGCCCTCGTTGGCGGCGATGTCGGCGACGATGTTCGCCACCTTGTCCTCGGTCATGTCGTACGGAGCCAGGAGTGAGGCGACGATGAAGCACAGCGGCCCGAGGACGAGCACCGCGGCCATGACGGCCCGCAGCGGGCGGATCCGTTCGACGGCGACCCCGGGAGCGGCTGCCGGTATGTGCGCGGACGACGGTGTGGCGGTCATGGCGTTCCCCCTGATGCCCGTGGATGCCACTGGACTCCACCAGTCAAGCGGGATCCCCCCGGGCGGGCCATCCGTCAATTCTGAGGGGCGCCCCTCACTCCCCCAACAGCCCCGCATCGCGTCCCGCGCGCAGCAGCGCCGCCGTGTGGCCGGCGTTCAACTTGCGGTGCAGGGACGCCACATAACCTCGTACGGTCGTCAGCGAGATGCCCATCGCGCGCGCCGCCTCGACCGGGGTACGGCCGGCGTCGATGTGCTCCAGGGTGCGGTGCTCGCGCTCGGTCAGGCCGAGGGCGCGGGCGGCGGCGCGGCCCGGCGCGACGTCCCGCAGCAGCAGGAGCCGCGGCACGTCCGGCACGGCGCACTCCACCGCTCGTACGTCGATGTCGTGCGCCCGGAAGGCGCGGCCGGCGCCGGGCGGCGCCCCGAGGCCGATCCGCGGATCGCCGTCCAGGCGCGGCAGCAGCTCCGCCGCGACGGCGTCGAGCGCCCGCACCACCCCGTCCACGGCCACGGCGGCGACGCCACGCCCCGGCTGCCCGGCGGACGCGAGCGCGGCGGCGAGCAGCGCGTACATCCGCTGCCGCTCGGCCAACAGGCGTTCGGCTGCCGCGAGGTGGGGCTGGGCGTAGCCGAGCAGGTCCCGCTGCTCCTCGGTGAAGTCGCTGCCGCCGCGCAGCAGCGCGTACCCCGTGACGCCCGCCTCGTCCCGGTCGCTGGCGACGAGGTGGCGGTGCATCCCGAAGGGGCGGAAGTCGAGGTTGTAGCAGTGGGTGCGCCGCCAGTCGCGGTCCGCCGCGGCGTCGCTGACCCGCCAGGCGCCGCCCGTCCCGGACACCAGCATGGCGCCGGTCAGCGGGTGGTCCACGGGATGGTCGTAGATGACGGCGGGGTCGCTGTGGAAGGACTCTGCGGGCAGCGCGAGCGCCCGCACGCTGCCGTCGTGCGCGCCGAAGTGGTACCACTGCGCGCCGTCGGCCGGGATGAGCCGGGCGAGGCCGCTGACCGCGCGGGAGCGCAACTCGTCGACGTCCACGGCCTCTTCGAGTTCCCCGACGAGCTGCCGCACTCCTCGCCGGCCCGCGTCACTGATGTCCATGCCGCGCTCCAGGGCTTCCCGCGTATGCGCCCTCCGCGTCGACGCTACTGCGGTAGCGATCCCTCCGCACCGGCGCGGTCCCGCGATCGGGCATCCTTGAAGTCCTGCGCACCAGACACGCGCACGCCCAGGGAGACCCGATGACGACAGCCGAGCACGACCGCTCGCGCCGTATGCGCGCGGACGCACGCCGCAATTACGAGCGGCTGCTCGCGCAGGCCCGGCTCGCGTTCGCCGAGCACGGCACGGGCGCGTCCCTCGAGGAGGTGGCCCGCGCGGCCGGGGTCGGCATCGGCACGCTGTACCGGCACTTCCCCAACCGGCACGCGCTGATGAGCGCGGTCTTCGAGGAGGCCGTGAGCGATCTGCTCGCCCGCTCCCGGGCGCTGCTCGACGCTCCGCAGCCGTGTACGGCGCTCGTGACCTGGCTGCGCGAGATCATCACGCACGCGAGCGAGTACCGGGGGCTGTCCCGCGCCCTCATGTCGGCGTCGCAGGACGCGAGTTCGGCGCTGGCCCGGTGCAGTGATCCGATGCGGGAGGCGGGCCAGGCGTTGCTCTCGCGGGCGCAGCGGGCGGGGGCGGTGCGGGAGGACGTCTCCATCGCGGACCTCCTGCAGCTCACGAACGCGATCGCCCTCGCGGCGGAGGAGACTCCGTCGGACCCGGGGTTGGCGGACCGCCTGCTGCGGTTGACGTTGCGCGGGATCGCCTGTTGACCGGTACCGGCGTTGCGGCCTCGGGGCTCCGCCCCGGACCCCGCTGCTCAATCGCCGCAGGGGCTTAACGATCAAGCCCCTGCGGCGATTGAGCAGCGGGGTCTGGGGCAGCGCGCCAGAAGCGCGACGCCGGATGGGCGAAACGTCACCGGCGCCGCAAATCGGCCACCCGGGCCGACCGCTCGGGCGGGGCATCCAGGGAAGCGGCACGCAGCGAATGGCCGCCCGGGAGTTGACCACGCCGCTGCCCCGGCAAGGGCACATCCCGACGCTGCTGACGCGCCGGGACGGCCTCACCGCCCCCGGTAGGGTCCTCCGCCCCGGCCCCCGCGACAGCGACCTGCACGCCCTGATCGGCCAGCGCCTGAAGCTCCGTCGCCGCCCGGTCGTCGTGCGCCGGCGGCTCGTCGGTCACGAGACGCGTGATCACATCGGTCGGCACGGTCTGGAACATGGTGTCCGTACCGAGCTTGGAGTGATCCGCGAGCACGACGACCTCGGACGCGGCCTGCACGAGCGCCCGGTCCACGGACGCCGACAGCATGTTGGACGTGGAGAGCCCGCGCTCGGCGGTCAGACCACTGCCGGACAGGAAGGCGCGCGACACTCTCAGCCCCTGGAGGGACTGCTCCGCCCCGCTGCCCACCAGCGCGTAGTTGGAACCCCGCAGCGTGCCACCGGTCATGACGACCTCGACCCTGTTGGCATGGGCGAGTGCCTGTGCCACCAGGAGGGAGTTGGTGACCACGGTCAGGCCCGGCACACGCGCGAGCCGGCGGGCCAGCTCCTGCGTGGTCGTCCCCGCGCCCACCACGATGGCCTCGCCCTCTTCGACGAGACCCGCGGCGAGATCGGCGATGGCCGTCTTCTCTGCGGTCGCGAGATGTGATTTCTGCGGAAAGCCGGATTCCCGCGTGAATCCGCCCGGCAATACCGCACCGCCGTGCCGGCGGTCGAGGAGTCCTTCTGCCTCCAGTGCGCGCACGTCCCGCCGTACGGTCACTTCAGAGGTCTGGACGACGCGGGCGAGCTCACGGAGCGAAACCGCTCCGTTGGCTCGCACCATTTCGAGGATCAATTGACGACGTTCTGCAGCGAACACGAAACTGACAGTAACCCCAACGACCGTCTGCTTTCAGCAGTTTGCGCCGATTTACAGATTCTGTTCGCACAAGAAGGGTGGAAGTGGTATAGGCGTGACGGGGTGCCTATACATCGCGCCTATGCCCCCCGCATGGGCCGCAACTCACCGTGACCTGCGGCCCGTTGACCACCGTCAGCCCTCTTCTGCGGTCTTCCGCGTGTGCAGCTGCCGCGCCACTTCGGCGATCGAACCCGACAGCGAGGGGTACACGGTGAACGTGTTCGCGATCTGCTCGACCGTCAGATTGTTGTCGACCGCGATCGAGATGGGGTGGATCAGTTCCGAAGCGCGCGGCGCGACGACCACTCCGCCGACCACGATGCCCGTGCCCGGACGACAGAAGATCTTGACGAAGCCGTCCCGGATGCCCTGCATCTTCGCGCGCGGGTTGCGCAGCAGCGGCAGCTTGACGGCGCGGGCGTCGATCTTGCCCGAGTCGACATCGGCCTGCGTGTAGCCGACGGTCGCGATCTCAGGGTCGGTGAAGACGTTCGACGAGACCGTCTTGAGGTTCAGCGGAGTGACCGCGTCGCCCAGGAAGTGGTACATCGCGATGCGGCCCTGCATGGCGGCGACCGACGCGAGGGCGAAGACCCCGGTCACGTCACCGGCCGCGTAGACGCCGGGAGCGGTGGTGCGGCTGACCTTGTCGGTCCAGATGTGGCCCGACTCCTTGACCCTGACGCCCGCTTCCTCCAGGCCGAGCCCCTCGCTGTTGGGGACGGCGCCGACCGCCATCAGGCAGTGCGTACCGGAGATGACCCGGCCGTCGGAGAGCGTGACCTCGACGCGGTCGCCGACGCGCTTGGCGGAGGCGGCGCGGGAGCGCGCCATGACGTTCATGCCGCGGCGCCGGAACACGTCCTCCAGGACGGCGGCGGCGTCCGGGTCCTCGCCGGGCAGCACGCGGTCGCGGGAGGAGACGAGGGTGACCTTGGAGCCGAGCGCCTTGTAGGCACCCGCGAACTCGGCGCCGGTGACACCGGAACCGACCACGATGAGCTCCTCGGGGAGCTCGTCCAGGTCGTACACCTGCGTCCAGTTGAGAATCCGCTCGCCGTCGGGCTGGGCGTCGGCCAGCTCGCGCGGGTGGCCGCCGGTGCACAGGAGCACGGCGTCGGCGACGAGGGTCTCCTCGCTGCCGTCGGCCGCGGTGACGATCACCTTGCGGGAGCCGTCGAGCGCCTGCTGGCCGTCGAGGCGGCCCTTGCCGCGCAGCACGCGCGCGCCCGCACGCGTGACGGAAGCGGTGATGTCGTGGGACTGGGCGAGCGCGAGGCGCTTCACACGGCGGTTGACCTTGCCGAGGTCCACGCCGACGACGCGGGCCGGGCTGTCCGGATCGGGGGTGTCGTCCTCGACGATGATGCCGAGCTCTTCATAAGAAGAGTCGAAGGTGGTCATCACCTCGGCCGTGGCGATCAAGGTCTTCGACGGCACGCAGTCGGTCAGCACCGACGCCCCGCCGAGGCCGTCGCAATCGACGACGGTCACCTCCGCGCCGAGAGACGCGGCCACCAACGCCGCCTCGTATCCGCCAGGTCCGCCACCGATGATCACGATCCGAGTCACATGCCCCATTGTCCCGCACCCTTCAAGCCCGCACCGAGCCGGGGCCCCCGTCCGGCCCTGAAGAACGCGTATCCCCTCTTAAGAGGGGTGCTGCGGTTACTCGCGGGACACGTGGTCCGTCTGACGTACGCTCGGTCCCATGTCGCTCTACGCCGCGTACGCCGGCAATCTCGACGCGCGGCTCATGACGCGCCGCGCTCCGCACTCGCCGTTGCGCGCGACCGGCTGGCTGAACGGCTGGCGGCTCACGTTCGGGGGCGAGCACATGGGCTGGGAGGGCGCACTCGCCACCATCGTCGAGGCGCCGCGTTCACAGGTCTTCGTCGCGCTGTACGACATCGCCCCGATGGACGAGGAGTCGATGGACCGCTGGGAGGGTGTCGGCCTCGACATCTACCGGCGGATGCGGGTGCGCGTGGACACCCTGGAGGGCGAGGAGCCCGCGTGGCTCTATGTACTGAACGGTTACGAGGGCGGCCTCCCCTCGGCGCGGTACCTGGGCGAGATCGCCGACGCGGCCGAGTCGGCGGGCGCGCCGCACGACTACGCGATGGAGCTGCGCAAGCGGCCCTGCTGAGGACGGCGCGCCGAAACGCTTCGCGTCCGCCCCGTTCGTCGGAAACGACAAAGCAACGATCACAAGGACGTGACCTCCGACATCTACGCGCGTAGGCAGCGACAGGCTACCCTCGTCGGCGTGAACGCTTCTCTTACTCCGGACAACCTCAAGGGCGATCCCTACGCCGCCGCCGACGCCGCCGCCGCGCGCCTGCGCGAGCTGACGGGCGCCGAGACCCACGACGTCGCCCTCGTGATGGGCTCCGGCTGGGCGCCCGCCGCCGAGGCGCTGGGCGAGCCCGCCGCCGAGTTCCCCTTCACCGAGCTGCCCGGCTTCACCGGCGCCGCGGTGGCGGGCCACGGCGGCACGGTCCGCTCGTACCAGGTCGGCGGGAAGCGCGCCCTGGTCTACCTGGGCCGCACGCACTTCTACGAGGGCCGCGGCGTCGCCGCCGTCGCGCACGGTGTGCGCACGGCCGCCGCGGCGGGCTGCAAGACCGTCGTGCTCACCAACGGCTGTGGCGGTCTGCGCCAGGGCATGCGCCCCGGCCAGCCGGTGCTCATCTCCGACCACATCAACCTGACGGCGGCCTCGCCGATCGTCGGCGCGAACTTCGTCGACCTCACCGACCTGTACTCGCCGCGCCTGCGCGCGCTGTGCAAGGAGATCGACCCGAGCCTGGAAGAGGGCGTGTACGCCCAGTTCACGGGCCCGCACTACGAGACCCCCGCCGAGGTCCGGATGGCCGGCGTCCTCGGCGCCGACCTGGTCGGCATGTCCACCACCCTGGAGGCCATCGCGGCCCGTGAGGCGGGCGCCGAGGTGCTCGGCATCTCCCTGGTGACGAACCTGGCGGCGGGCCTGTCCGGCGAGCCGCTCAACCACGAAGAGGTCCTCCAGGCGGGCCGCGACTCGGCCTCCGCCATGGGCGACCTGCTGACCAAGGTCCTCGCGAAGATCTGATCCATGCAAGCCCCTGGGCCCCGCCCTTCCAGGCGCGGGTCCGCAACGGGGTTGCGGTAGGCCAAGAACTCCCCGTAAGGAATGCGAACCGTGACCGTATCTGGCAGCGAACTGCTCGACCGGGCGAAGACCTGGCTGGCGGAGGACCCCGACGCGGAGACCCGCGAGGAGCTGGCCAAGCTCATCGAGGCCGGGGATCTGGAGTCGATCGGCGAGCGTTTCGCCGGGAGGCTCCAGTTCGGCACGGCCGGGCTGCGCGGTGAGCTGGGCGCGGGCCCGATGCGGATGAACCGCGCGGTGGTCATCCGCGCGGCCGCGGGCCTGGCGGCGTACCTGAAGGCCAAGGGGCAGACGGACGGAGTGGTCGTCATCGGCTACGACGCGCGGCACAAGTCGGCGGACTTCGCGCGCGACACGGCGGCGGTCATGGTGGGCGCCGGGCTGCGCGCCGCGGTACTCCCCCGCCCGCTGCCCACCCCCGTGCTCGCCTTCGCCATACGGCACCTGGGCGCGGTCGCGGGCGTCGAGGTCACGGCCTCGCACAACCCGCCGCGGGACAACGGCTACAAGGTGTATCTCGGCGACGGCTCGCAGATCGTGCCGCCGGCCGACGCGGAGATCGCGGCCGAGATCGACGCGGTGGCGTCGCTGGACGACGTGCCGCGTGCGGAGTCGGGCTGGGAGACGCTCGGTGAGGACGTCCTGGAGGCGTACCTGGCGCGTACGGACGCGGTCCTCGCGCCCGGGTCGCCCCGCGGCGCCCGCGCCGTCTACACGGCGATGCACGGCGTCGGCAAGGACACGCTCCTCGCCGCCTTCGCCCGCGCGGGCTTCCCCGAGCCGGTGCTCGTGCCCGAACAGGCCGAGCCCGACCCGGACTTCCCCACGGTCACGTTCCCGAACCCGGAGGAGCCGGGGGCGATGGACCTGTCCTTCGCGACGGCCCGCGCGCAGTCCGCGACCCCCGACCTGATCATCGCCAACGACCCGGACGCGGACCGCTGCGCCGTCGCCGTGCCCGAGGGCGGCGAGTGGCGGATGCTGCGCGGCGACGAGGTGGGCGCGCTCCTCGCGGCGCACCTGGTGAAGCGGGGCGTGAGCGGCGACGCCACGGTCCTCGCCGAGTCGATCGTGTCGTCCTCGCTGCTCGGCCGGATCGCCGAGGCTGCGGGGCTCCCCTACGAGGAGACGCTGACCGGCTTCAAGTGGATCGCCCGCGTCGAGGGCCTGCGTTACGGCTACGAGGAGGCGCTCGGCTACTGCGTCGACCCCGAGGGCGTACGCGACAAGGACGGCATCACGGCCGCGCTGCTCGTGACCGAGCTGGCGAGCGAGCTGAAGGAGCAGGGCCGCACGCTCCTCGACGCGCTCGACGACCTGGCGCTCGCGCACGGGCTGCACGCCACGGACCAGTTGAGCGTGCGGGTCGAGGACCTGTCGGTCATCGCGGACGCGATGCGCCGGCTGCGGGAGGCTCCGCCGGTCGAGCTGGCGGGGCTCGCGGTCAGCCGCGCCGACGACCTCTCCGAGGGGGCGGGCGGGCTGCCGCCCACGGACGGGCTGCGGTACGTCCTCGATGGGGCGCGGGTCGTGGTGCGGCCGTCGGGGACGGAGCCGAAGTTGAAGTGTTACCTGGAGGTCGTGGTGCCGGTGGCGGAGCGGTTCGCCCTGCCCGCGGCCCGGGTCACCGCGGCGGAGCGCCTCGCGGCGATCAAGCGGGATCTGGCGGTTGCGGCGGGTATCTGACGCCGCCCCGGCGTTGCGGACTCGGGGCTCCGCCCCGGATCCCGCTGCTCAATCTCCCCCAGACTCCGTCCGGGGGGACCCCCTGCAGGGGCTCGATATATACCTGCCGCGCTAGCCCAGCGTCATGAGGACCGCGAGGAGTACCGCGCCCGCCAGCGCCGGGGCGATGATCTCGTACGCCCAGCGGACCTTGACCGTGCCCTGAGTGGTCTCGGCCGCGGCGTGTGCCTCGTGCAGTTCGCGCAGTTCGTCCATCGCCTGGTCGCCGGTCGCCCGCTGCTCCGTCACCGGCAGACCGCTGGCCCCGGTGGCCGTGCGACCGCCCTTGGTGGTGGCGCGCATCTGCTGGCGCTGCGCCTTGCGCCGGCCGCGCAGCGACACCGGGATGGACCAGAGCTGGTACTTGGTGCCGGCCTGGTCGACGATCTCGTTCGAGTACCCGGACTTGAGGCCCGCGACCGCGGCCCACGGCAGCGTGATGTCACGGAACGGGTTGCGCACGCGCAGCTGCTCCGCGTTCGCGAAGACGGCCGGCCTGATGGTGAACGCGACGACGAGCGGCACCACGAACAGGAGCGCGGCGAGCGCCGTCCAGGGCGTGCCCCCGATCCCGTTGACCACCGCGTCGATCCCCAGCCAGGCCCCGATCAGAATCAGCACGACACCGCCGGCGATACCGGCGGGTGACCGATAGATGCGGTCCCGTACCTGCGGAGGCGTGGTCTGGCTGCTCGTCATGGCTCGATTGTGCCCGACCCGTCAAGACCCGTATCAAGCAGCTGGGCCATATAAGCCCCTGCGGCGATTGAGCAGCGGGGCCCGGGGCAGAGCCCCGCGACCGCAACCACGTCGCCCCGAACCGTAAACCCCGACCTGTACAAGCCGCTACGCGCGTAGATATGCTCCCCTCGTGACCATGCCCAGTTCTGCACCCGCACCCGCTCTCAGCGACGTCACCGCGTCCGACAGCACGCTGCGCCGCTTCCTGCACGGGTTGCCCGGCGTCGACGCGGTCGGCCTGGAGGCGCGCGCCGCTTCGCTCGGGACCCGTTCCATCAAGACCACGGCGAAGGCGTACGCCATCGACCTGGCCATCTCGATGATCGACCTGACGACCCTGGAAGGCGCCGACACCCCGGGCAAGGTCCGGGCCCTCGGCGCGAAGGCGATCAACCCGGACCCGACCGACCGCGGCACCCCGCGCACGGCGGCGCTCTGCGTCTATCCCGACATGGTGGCCACCGCGAAGGCCGCCGTCGCCGGCACGGACGTCAAGGTCGCGTCCGTCGCGACCGCCTTCCCGGCGGGCCGCGCCGCCCTCGAGGTCAAGCTCGGGGACGTACGGGAGGCCGTGGCCGCGGGGGCCGACGAGATCGACATGGTCATCGATCGCGGCGCCTTCCTCGCGGGCGACTACATGAAGGTCCACGACGAGATCCGCGCGGTGAAGGAGGCCTCCGGCGCCGCCCGGCTCAAGGTCATCTTCGAGACCGGTGAGCTCTCGACGTACGACAACATCCGGCGCGCGAGCTGGATCGGCATGCTGGCCGGGGCCGACTTCATCAAGACCTCCACGGGCAAGGTGGGGGTCAACGCGACGCCGGCCAACACCCTCCTCATGCTCGAAGCCGTACGCGACTTCCGCGCCGCCACCGGGGTACAGGTCGGCGTGAAGCCCGCGGGCGGCATCCGCACCTCCAAGGACGCCGTCAAGTTCCTGGTCATCGTGAACGAGACCGCGGGCGAGGACTGGCTCGACAACCACTGGTTCCGCTTCGGCGCCTCCAGCCTCCTGAACGACCTGCTGATGCAGCGTCAGAAGCTGGCGACAGGCCGCTACTCCGGTCCCGACTACGTGACGGTGGACTGAGACACCATGACTACGGAAAAGCAGACATCTGTGTTCGAGTACGCGCCCGCGCCCGAGTCGCGGTCCGTCGTCGACATCGCGCCCTCCTACGGGCTGTTCATCGACGGCGAGTTCACCGAGGCCGCCGACGGCAAGGTCTTCAAGACCGTCTCGCCGTCGACCGAGGAGGTCCTCTCCGAGGTCGCGCAGGCCGGTGAGGCCGATGTCGAGCGCGCCGTGAAGGCCGCCCGCAAGGCGTTCGAGAAGTGGTCCGCGCTGCCGGGCGCCGAGCGCGGCAAGTACCTCTTCCGTATCGCCCGCATCATCCAGGAGCGCAGCCGCGAACTCGCGGTCCTGGAGACGCTCGACAACGGCAAGCCGATCAAGGAGACGAGGGACGCCGACCTCCCCCTCGTGGCCGCGCACTTCTTCTACTACGCGGGCTGGGCGGACAAGCTCGACCATGCCGGATTCGGTCCCGCGCCGAAGCCGCTGGGCGTCGCCGGCCAGGTCATCCCCTGGAACTTCCCGCTCCTGATGCTGGCGTGGAAGATCGCCCCGGCGCTCGCGACGGGCAACACCGTCGTGCTGAAGCCCGCCGAGACCACCCCGCTGTCCGCGCTCTTCTTCGCGGACATCTGCCGCCAGGCGGGCCTGCCGAAGGGCGTCGTCAACATCCTTCCCGGGTACGGCGATTCGGGCGCGGCGCTCGTCGCCCACCCCGACGTGAACAAGGTCGCCTTCACCGGCTCGACGGCCGTCGGCAAGGAGATCGCCCGCACCGTCGCCGGCACGGACAAGAAGCTGACGCTCGAACTCGGCGGCAAGGGCGCGAACATCGTCTTCGACGACGCCCCGATCGACCAGGCCGTCGAGGGCGTCGTCACCGGCATCTTCTTCAACCAGGGCCAGGTCTGCTGCGCGGGCAGCCGCCTCCTCGTCCAGGAGTCGATCCAGGACGAGTTGCTCGACTCTCTGAAGCGGCGCCTGACGACCCTCCGCCTCGGCGACCCGCTGGACAAGAACACCGACATCGGCGCCATCAACTCCGCCGAACAGCTGGCCCGGATCACCGCGCTCACCGAGCGGGGCGAGGCCGAGGGCGCCGAGCGCTGGTCGGCTCCCTGTGAACTCCCGTCCTCCGGCTACTGGTTCGCGCCGACGCTCTTCACGAACGTCACGCAGGCGCACACCGTCGCCCGCGACGAGATCTTCGGCCCGGTCCTGTCCGTGCTCACCTTCCGTACGCCGGACGAGGCCGTCGCCAAGGCCAACAACTCGCAGTACGGCCTGTCGGCGGGCATCTGGACGGAGAAGGGCTCGCGCATCCTGGCGGTCGCGAACAAGCTCCGCGCCGGGGTCGTCTGGGCCAACACGTTCAACAAGTTCGACCCGACCTCGCCCTTCGGCGGCTACAAGGAGTCGGGCTTCGGCCGCGAGGGTGGCCGTCACGGTCTGGAGGCCTATCTCGATGTCTGAGCGACTGACCGTCTTCAAGACCTACAAGCTGTACGTGGGCGGGAAGTTCCCGCGTTCCGAGAGCGGCCGGGTGTACGAAGTGACCGATGGCAAGAGCGGCGAGTGGCTGGCCAACGCACCGCTGTCCTCCCGCAAGGACGCCCGTGACGCCGTGGTCGCCGCCCGCAAGGCCTTCGGCGGCTGGCAGAGCGCGACGGCGTACAACCGCGGCCAGGTTCTGTACCGCGTCGCCGAGATGCTGGAGGGCCGGCGCGAGCAGTTCGTGCGCGAGGTCTCCGAGGCGGAGGGCATCGGCAAGTCGAAGGCGGCCGCCGTGGTGGACGCCGCGATCGACCGCTGGGTCTGGTACGCGGGCTGGACCGACAAGATCGGCCAGGTCGTCGGCGGCGCGAACCCCGTGGCCGGGCCGTTCTTCAATCTCTCCACGCCCGAGCCGACCGGCGTCGTCGCGGTCGTCGCGCCGCAGGACTCGTCGTTCCTCGGCCTGGTCTCGGTGATCGCCCCGGTCATCGCGAGCGGCAACACGGTCGTCGTGATCGCCGGCGAGAAGTCGCCGCTCCCGGCGCTCTCGCTGGGCGAGGTGCTCGCGACCTCGGACGTGCCCGGCGGCGTCGTGAACGTCCTGTCCGGCAAGGCGGCGGAGATCGCGCCGTCGCTCGCCGCGCACCAGGACGTGAACGGCATCGATCTGACGGGCGCCGACGCCGAGTTGGCGAAGCAGCTCGAGATCGCCGCCGCCGACAACCTGAAGCGCGTACGTCGTCCACAGCCTGTGGAGGACTTCACGGCGGACCCGGGCACGGACCGCCTGACGTACTTCCTGGAGACCAAGACGGTCTGGCACCCGACGGGTTCGCTGGGCGCGTCCGGGTCCTCGTACTAGGAACGTCACCGCCCGGGCAGGCAGCGGCCCCGGCTCCTCCGCCGTCCAGGAGGAGCCGGGGCCGCTGTCACGCTCCGGGAGGGAGCGTCCCGGGCGGCCGTGGCGGTCAGCCCGGCAGCACGCTCGTCGCGGGCCCCACCACGGGCAGTTCCTCCAGCGACGCCCCCGACGTCACCGGACCGGTGACCGCGGCCGTGCTGACCGGCATGAAGTCGGCGACCTGCGTACCGATCGAGTTGTCCAGCGGGTCGACGCCGGTCCCGGCCAGCGGGTCCAGGGGCAGCTTCTTCAGCGTGCCGAGGCCGTGCGACGTGGCCGAGTCGAGCGCCGTCGAGACGCCACCGGCCGCCGCGTCGACGTTGGAGTCGCCGGTCGCCGTCTGCGGCAGCGGGATCGGCGCCGCGCTCGCGGCGGCACCACCCGCGACGACGACCGCGCCTGCCGCGGTCACGGTGAGTCCGACGCGCATCAGGGTGCGCCGCACGGAGGACTTGTGGTCTGCGTGTCGTGCCATGGTGTTCCGCCCGAAACCTTTCGTCTGCGTAATCATGTGGGTACACAGGGTAGTTGGCGTGGTGCGTGCCACAACGGCACCACGCGGGGAGGCGGCGCGGTCGCCATGCCTCACACTGGTGTCTCGTGAGTTCGCATCCTCCGATACCGACGCGGGTCGTCCTGCTCTGCGGCCCCTCGGGCTCCGGCAAGTCGTCCTTCGCGGCCCGCTCCGGGCTGCCCGTCCTGTGCCTCGACGACTTCTACAAAGAGGCCGGGGACCCCACGCTGCCGCTGGTGCAGGGCACTTCGGACATCGACTGGGACTCACCGCTGTCCTGGGACGCCGACGTCGCGGTCGCCGCGATCGTGGCGCTGTGCGCGAAGGGCCGCACGAGCGTTCCCGTCTACGACATCTCCTCCAGCTCGCGGGTGGGCGAGGAGACGCTGGACATCGAGCGCACGCCGCTGTTCATCGCGGAGGGCATCTTCGCGGCGGACATCGTGGAGCGCTGCCGGGAGGTGGGGGTGCTCGCCGACGCGCTGTGCCTGCGCGGCCGCCCCTCGACGACGTTCCGCCGCCGGCTCCTTCGCGACCTCAAGGAGGGCCGCAAGTCGGTGCCGTTCCTGCTGCGGCGCGGCTGGCGGCTGATGCGGACGGAGCGGTCCATCGTGGCCCGGCAGGTGGCCCTCGGCGCGCACGCGTGCGGCAAGGAGCAGGCGCTTGGCCGCGTGGCCGCTGCCGCGGCGGGGCGTTGCGTAAAGGCACGCGCCGCGTAGCTTCGGCCCGCAACGGTGTCGACGTCTCGGGGCTCCGCCCCGGACCCCGCTGCTCAAACGCCGCAGGGGCTTGATACGCGGAACGGGACCAGAAAGACCCCCCGGCCTTCCGGTCCCGCTCGCTTCCCCCGTACCCCCCTACTGCTCCCCCGTGCCGAGACCCGCTCCCCCGAACAGGCCCCGTTCCCCCCTCGGCCTTCAGGCGACGAGCTCGCCGAAGGACTCCTCCTGGTCACGGCCGAAGCTCAGCACCTCGTCCTCGCGCAGTCGCCGCAGCGAGCGCCAGATGCTGGACTTCACCGTTCCCACGCTGATGTCGAGGATCTCCGCGATCTCCGGGTCCGTGCGGCCCTCGTAGTACCGCAGGACCAGCATGGTGCGCTGGAGTTCGGGCAGCCGGGCCAGCGCCTGCCACAGCACCGCGCGCAGCTCCGTGCCGCGCATGGCGTCCGTGTCGTTCGCCGTCTCCGGCAGCTCCTCGGTCGGGTATTCGTTCAGCTTGCGGCGGCGCCACGCGCTGATGTGCAGGTTCGTCATGGTGCGGCGCAGGTAGCCGCCCACGGCCGCCTTGTCGCTGATCCGGTCCCAGGCCCGGTACGTCGAGAACAGCGCGCTCTGGAGCAGGTCCTCGGCCTCGAACCGGTCACCGGTCAGGTGGTAGGCGGTGGCGTACAGGGAGGCGCGGCGCTCCTGGACGTAGGCCGTGAACTCGGCCTCCGACAAGGACGTCCCGCGCCGTTCCCCCGAGTCCCCCCTGTACGTGGCTTCCCCTTGGCCATCCCCATGGCCACGGTCAGCCACCGCCTCCCGCGTGTCAACCACCGTCATGAGCCCGGTGTGCTGACGCCCGGTGCCGCGAGCGCACCCCCGCCCGGTCACGGCACCGGGACGCTCCGAAGCCACTCGGCCCAAGTCGTGCAGACGCGTGACAACCGCGCTTGAGGTGGTGCTGTGCAGCGTGTTCATCTCGCGCCCCCCGTCGTGGAGTACCGAATACTTCTGCGTCGTCGTCGCGGTCGTTCTTCGCGATGACCAAAAGCTTGCCGGGCCGAGTTCATGACGGTGTCCGTCAACTGTCACAGGCCTGTCACAGCGGCTCCCGCATTGGGGAGCAGGTGTGGAGGAAGCGGCCCCGCCCGGCCGTGGCCGGACCTTCCCCGGGCCCCTTCCCCGCACCTGAAGGGCACACTCGGTCGAACTGAAGGCCCCTGATGGGCCAGAATGGCGCCTGTGCCTTCCCTGTTGCTGATCGAGGACGACGACGCCATCCGTACGGCCCTGGAGCTGTCACTTACGCGCCAGGGCCATCGGGTCGCCACCGCTGCCACCGGAGAGGACGGTCTGAAGCTGCTGCGCGAGCAGCGGCCCGATCTGATCGTCCTCGATGTGATGCTGCCCGGCATCGACGGTTTCGAGGTGTGCCGGCGCATCCGGCGCACCGACCAACTGCCGATCATCCTGCTGACCGCGCGCAGCGACGACATCGACGTCGTGGT
This sequence comes from Streptomyces fractus, assembly GCF_049844455.1. Taxonomy (NCBI): domain Bacteria; kingdom Bacillati; phylum Actinomycetota; class Actinomycetes; order Kitasatosporales; family Streptomycetaceae; genus Streptomyces; species Streptomyces fractus. The sequence goes on from NZ_JBMYHI010000002.1 coordinate 3,820,532, forward strand.
GGGCCTCGAGTCCGGTGCCGACGACTACGTCGTGAAGCCGGTGCAGGGGCGCGTGCTCGACGCGCGGATCCGCGCGGTGCTGCGGCGCGGCGAGCGGGAGGCCAACGATGCCGCTTCGTTCGGCTCGTTGGTGATCGACCGTGCCGCGATGACGGTGACGAAGAACGGCGAGGATCTGCAACTGACGCCCACCGAGCTGCGCTTGCTGCTCGAGCTGAGCCGGCGGCCCGGACAGGCCCTGTCCCGGCAGCAGTTGCTGCGCCTGGTGTGGGAGCACGACTACCTCGGTGACTCGCGGCTCGTCGACGCGTGCGTGCAGCGCCTTCGCGCGAAGGTCGAGGACGTGCCGTCGTCGCCGACCCTGATCCGTACGGTGCGCGGGGTGGGCTACCGGCTGGACACGCCTCAGTGACGAAACCGCACGACAAGCTCCGGGGCGCGGCCGCGGCCAAGAAGACACTGCTCGCCGGCCTGCGCTTCACCAGCCTGCGGCTGCGCCTGGTCGTCGTGTTCGCGCTCGTGGCCCTGACGGCGGCGGTGTCCGCGTCGGGGATCGCGTACTGGCTCAATCGCGAGGCCGTGCTCACGCGCACGCAGGACTCGGCGCTCAGCGACTTCAAGCAGGAGATGCAGAACCGGGCGGCGGCGCTGCCCAAGCAGCCCACACAGGGCGAGTTGCAGCACGCGGCGAACCTGATGGCGGGCAGCAGCCAGCACTTCAGCGTGCTGCTCATGGCGAAGGACGAGAACGGCCGCCCGGTGGTGGGCAATTCGGACCTGGACGCCTTCACCGTCGCCGATGTGCCGAAGTCGCTTCAGGACGCGGTGACCGAGAAGCAGCCGATCAACGGCGGCAACAAGCACGCGTACCACCTGTACTGGCAGCGCGTCACGCAGGACGACACCCCGTACCTGGTCGGCGGCGCCACCGTGGACGACGGGCCGACCGGCTACATGCTCAAGTCCCTTGAGCCGGAGGCCAAGGACCTCAGCTCGCTCGCCTGGTCGCTCGGCATCGCCACCGCGCTCGCCCTCGTCGGCTCCGCGCTGCTCGCGCAGGCTGCCGCGACGACGGTGCTGAAGCCCGTGCACCGCCTGGGGGTCGCCGCGCGCCGCCTCGGCGAGGGCAAGCTCGACACGCGTCTGCGCGTCTCCGGCACGGACGAACTCGCCGAGCTGTCCCGTACGTTCAACAAGACGGCGGAGAACCTGGAGAAGAAGGTCGCGGACATGAGCTCCCGCGACGAGTCCTCGCGCCGCTTCGTCGCCGACATGTCGCACGAGCTGCGCACGCCGCTGACCGCGATCACCGCGGTGACGGAGGTCCTGGAGGAGGAACTCGACGCCGAGACCGGCTCGGTCGACCCGATGATCGAACCGGCCGTACGTCTCGTGGTCAGCGAGACCCGGCGCCTGAACGACCTGGTGGAGAACCTCATGGAGGTCACCCGCTTCGACGCGGGCAGCGCCAAGCTCGTCCTCGACGACGTGGACCTCGCCGACCAGATCACCGCCTGCATCGACGCCCGCGCCTGGCTGGACGCCGTCGAACTCGACGCGGAGCGCGGCATCACGGCCCGCCTCGACCCGCGCCGCCTCGACGTGATCCTCGCGAACCTGATCGGCAACGCGCTCAAGCACGGCGGGTCCCCCGTGCGCGTCTCGGTACGGGTGGAACCCCACGGGCGCGACGGCGAGGGCTCCGAGGTCGTCATCTCCGTACGCGACCACGGCCCGGGCATCCCCGAGGACGTCCTGCCGCACGTCTTCGACCGGTTCTTCAAGGCGAGCGCCTCGCGGCCCCGCTCGGAGGGCAGCGGCCTCGGCCTGTCCATCGCCATGGAGAACGCCCGTATCCACGGCGGCCGGATCGGCGCCGCCAACTCCCCCGAAGGCGGAGCCGTGTTCACGCTGTACCTGCCGCGGGACACGGATCCCCTGACGCCCGCGGAAGAGGACGCCGAAGAAGCGCGGGAAGGCGGTGCCGCGAAGTGACGCGACGCGTACGCCCCTGGGTGCTCATCGGCCTCGCGTCGGTGCTGCTCGCCGGGTGCGGGATCCGTCCCACGGAGGTGCCGACCGACTTCGGCGCCGCGCCCACGCGCGTGGGCTGCTCCCTGTCGGGCTCGGACAAGGTGGGGACGCAGGCGGGCGGCGAGTTCCCGGTGCAGGTCTATCTGGTCTGTACGTCGCAGCTGGTCACCGTCGACCGGACCATCACGCTGGAGCGCGGCCAGTCGTCCGACCGGGTCGTGGTGGCCCGGGAGCTCCTGGCGCAGCTGGCGACGGCTCCCTCCGGCGAGGAGAAGAGGGCGGGCTACACGACGGACGTCCGCTCCGGCCTCAAGGTCTCGGGCCCGCGCGAGGGCGACCCCGCGGACGCGCTGCGCCTGAGCGCCCCGCCGGACGACCTGTCGCCCTACGCGCTGGCCCAGGTCATCTGCACGCTCGCCAACAGCGAGGCCACGGCGGAGGGCGACGACCACGTGATCCTCGGCGGCCCGGACGCCACCGCGCCCCGCGAGTACACCTGCACGGAGGCCCTGAAGGCCCGCCCGGGCCTGATCCCGGCACCGACGAGAACCCTGGACTGACGAACGCGGAACCGATCCTCCCGCACCCGGCGTCTAGGGGGGCGTGCAGCGCCATCGCTCGAGCGGCCACAGGGCCGCCGTCCGTTTCCGTGCGGCAGGGATCGCCCTACTCGCCGCGCATCTCCTCTTCGTTGCCTGGTTCACGCTGCGCCCCCTGGATGTGCCCTGGGTCAGCGCGGCGAACCTGCACCCCTTGGCCGGCATCCGCTACGACCTCGCGCTCGGCTGGCGCGAGGCGACGCTGCGGCTCGGCGAGGGACTGGCGCTGCTCGCCCCGCTCGGCGTGCTCCTGCCCGTCGCGGGCGGCCGCCTCTACGTGTCGCCGTGGGGTTCGCTTGTGCGCACGGTCGCCGTGGCCGCGCTGATATCGCTCGGCATCGAACTGCTCCAGACCGGCGTGCCGGGTCAGGTCGTGGACATCGACTCGCTGCTCCTGAACACGGTGGGCGTCGCGCTCGCCCATCTCCTCGTGGTGCCCGTCCTGCGCTCCCGGCTCCGCCGCAGGGCCGAGTACGGGCCCCTCCCCCCGCAGGAGCCGGCTCAGGGTCCGACCCCGACGATTTCCAGGGTCGGCATCGCCCCGTGAGCTGACGTTTTACCCGGTCGACCGCCGTACCTTCGAAGACGTAAGCACCACACACCGAAGACATACGGTTCGCGAAGGAGCCCACCATGACCGCCCTTGCCCGCCCCACGAACGGACGGATGATCGGCGGAGTGTGCGCAGCGCTGGCACGGCGCTTCGGCACCTCCGCGACCACGATGCGCGTGATCTTCCTTCTCTCGTGCCTGCTGCCGGGACCGCAGTTCCTGCTCTACATCGCGCTGTGGGTCCTGTTCCCGAGTGAGAACAAGGTCCGCCAGGCCTGGTGACGTCCGCTCACACACGCCGAAGGGGCGCGCCCGCTCGATCGCGGGTGCGCCCCTTCGGCGTGTGCGGTGGGTCAGCCGCCCAGCGGGCCGACCGGCAGGCCGCCGAGCAGCCCGGAGACGGGGTTGCCGCCGTCGGTGGGCAGTGCCTTGGTGGCCTGGTCGACTACCGGGCCGGCGGTGTGCAGGCCGTTGTCGACCGCGGTCTGGGCGCCGCTCAGGGACTCGGCGCCGGGGAGCGTCGACGTCACGTTCTCGAGCGGGAGGGCGGAGGTCACGGACCCGACGGCGTCGGTGGCGTCGGGGACGGCCGGGGCGGCGTTCGCGGCGCCGGCACCGGCGGCGGCGAAAGCGGCTCCGAGAGCGGCGACACCGAGGGTCTTGGCAGCAGAGTGCTTCATTGTGAAATGCGTCCTCTTGACGATGACGGGGGAATGAGCGGTCCACGACCGTAAACATTCCTTCGCTGCACCCGCAAACAGCGAACCGCCGGGAAAAACGGCCGGGAACAATCGTTCCCGGCCGTGCCAACGTCCCCCCGAAAGGCCCTACTCGACGACAGAACCGCTGGTGGAAGCGGTCTGACGGAACAGCCATTCGGATTTCAACTCGGCATATCCGGGCTTGATGACGTCATTGATCATCGCCAGTCGTTCGTCGAAAGGAATGAATGCTGACTTCATCGCATTGACAGAAAACCACTGCATGTCGTCGAGCGTGTAACCGAACGCGTCGACCAGGTGCTCGAACTCGCGGCTCATCGACGTACCGGACATGAGGCGGTTGTCCGTGTTGACCGTCGCCCTGAAGTGCAGCTTTCGCAGCAGCCCGATGGGGTGCTCCCCGTAGGAACTCGCGGCACCGGTCTGCAGGTTCGACGAGGGGCACAGCTCCAGCGGGATCCGCTTGTCGCGCACGTACGAGGCGAGCCGGCCCAGCTGCACGCCGCCGTCGGCCTCCACCTTGATGTCGTCGATGATGCGCACACCGTGCCCGAGCCGGTCCGCGCCGCACCACTGGAGGGCCTGCCAGATGGACGGCAGCCCGAAGGCCTCGCCCGCGTGGATCGTGAAGTGGTTGTTCTCCCGCTTCAGGTACTCGAAGGCGTCGAGGTGGCGGGTGGGCGGGAAGCCGGCCTCGGCGCCCGCGATGTCGAAGCCGACCACGCCCAGGTCCCGGTACCTGTTGGCGAGTTCGGCGATCTCCAGGGCGCGGGCCGCGTGCCGCATCGCGGTGAGCAGGGCGCCGACGCGGATGCGGTGCCCGCTCTCCTTCGCGCGCCGCTCGCCCTCCCTGAAGCCCTCGTTGACCGCCTCGACGACCTCTTCGAGGGTGAGTCCCTGTTCCAGGTGCTGCTCGGGTGCGTAGCGGATCTCGGCGTAGACGACGCCGTCCTCGGCGAGGTCCTCGGCGCACTCGGCGGCGACCCGGAACAGCGCCTCGCGCGTCTGCATGACGGCGCAGGTGTGGCTGAACGTCTCCAAGTACCGCTCCAGGGAACCGGAGTCGGCCGCTTCACGGAACCAGACGCCGAGCTTGTCGGGGTCGGCCTCCGGCAGGTTCTCGTACCCCTGCTCGCGCGCCAGGTCGACGATCGTGCCGGGCCTCAGCCCGCCGTCGAGGTGGTCGTGCAGGAGCACCTTGGGCGCGCGGCGGATCTGCTCGGCGGTCGGCACCCGGGGGCTGTTGGGGTTCGCGGTGATCGGGCTCGTCATTTCCGCACTCTAACTCCTACGCGCGTAGATCGCTGCGGTTCGTTGCCTGTTCGTTGCGCGGAGCGACGAAGCCGCGACCGGGGAGCCGGAGATCACCCGGACGTGATCCGTCGATACGCAACAGTGACCCGTCGACCGGCGTCGTGCGCCGGGCTTCTGACACTGTGCTGTCATGCAGCAGCGAGCGACGCAGGGCCGCGAGGCGCGGCTTGCCAGGGCGGCCGGGCCGGTGCCGGGAGCGGTGGGCGGCGTCGTGCTGCTGCTCCCCGCGGGCGAGGAGACGTCGGCCCGCAGAACCTCCGCGGTGGACCGGGCCGCGCTGCGCCCGCTCGCGCGCCGCCTCACGCGCGCGGGGCGGGACGCGGGCCTGGTCACCCACGTCGTGCAGTACCGGTACCGCGGCTGGAACGAATCGCAGGCCGAACTCGCGCGCGACGCCCGGTGGGCCGCCGACGAGGTCGTGCGCCGCTACGGCGACGTACCGATCTGCCTCGCCGGCCTCGACATGGGCGGCCGTGCCGCGCTGCACGCGGGCGGCCACGAGGCCGTCAACTCCGTGATGGCGCTCGCGCCTTGGCTGCCGGAGGACGATGTGGCGGCGCCGCTCGAACCGGTCAAGCAGCTCGCGGGCCGCCGGGTCCTCATCGTGCACGGCACCGACGACCGGCGCACGGACCCGGAGTTGTCGTTCCGGCTGGCGGGCCGCGCGAAGAAGGCGAACCGCGACGTGTGCCGCTTCGAGGTGCACTCGGACGGGCACGGCCTGGCGCAGCACCGTTTCGAAGTCGCCTCCCTGGCCGTGGACTTCGTCCTGGGCACCCTGTTCGGGCAGCCGTTCTCGCGCCCGCTCCAGGACGCGCTCGCGGCGCCGCCGCCACTGGGGTTGCGGATGCCGTTGGCGGCGGGGTTCGGGCGGACGCTCTGAGCGTGGGGCGCCCCACCGGCGTTTCGGTCGCGGGGCTCTGCCCCGGACCCCGCTGCTCAATCGCCGACGGGGCTTGACGCGTGTTCCGGGAGGAGTCTGCCCCTGCGGGACAGCAGGAACTTTTTGAAGGCCGCTACGGGGGGTGTGTCCGGGTGGCCGTCCAGCCACGCGACGCCGATCTCCCGCACGGCCCGCTGCCCGGTCACCGCCAGCTCCACGACTCCCGGGCGCGGCACGGTCGGCGGCGGCAGGAGCGCGACCCCGAGCCCCGCCGCGACGAAGCCGCGCAGCGTCTCCGCCTCCTCGCCCTCGAACGCGATCCGCGGCGTGAACCCGGCCTCGGCGCACAGGTCGTCGCAGATGCGGCGAAGCCCGTAGCCCGGTTCGAGGGTGACGAAGGTTTCCTCGGCGGCCTCCTCCAGGCGGATGCGCTTGCGGCCGGCGAGACGGTGCCGGTCCGGGACGACGAGGCGCAGGCGCTGCTCGTCGAGGCGGCGCGCGACCAGGCCCGGCGCGTCCGGGACGGGCGAGGTGAGGCACAGGTCGAGCTCGCCCGCGCGCAGCCGCTCCAGCATCGCCTCCCCGTAGTTCTGCACGAGGCTGAAGCGGATGCGGGGGTGTTCGGCGCGGAAGGCGCGGATCAGGCCGGGCACCGTCTCCGTACCCATGGTGTGCAGGAAGCCGAAGGCGACCTTGCCGGACTCGGGGTCGGCGTCGGCGCGCACCGACTCGGCCGCCTTCTCGATCTCGCCGAGCGCGCGCTCCACCGAGGAGAGGAAGGTGCGTCCCGCGGGGGTCAGCGACACCGTGCGGCCGTGCCGGGCGAACAGGTCGACGCCCAGGTCGCGTTCGAGGCGGACCAGGGCGCGGGAGAGCGTGGACTGCGGCACGTTCATCTCCTGCGCCGCGCGCGTGACGTGCTCGGTGCGGGCGACCCCGGCGAAGTGGGCGAGACGCGGGGCGAGGAGCCGCACGAGCTCGTCGCCGGAGCGCGTCTCCCAGGTGTCGTCAGGATCACTACCGCGTGACTGCGGACCCCGTGAACTGTGCTGATGCTCCATGGGAACGATTATGGGCTGTCCATGCATTGGACGCATGAATCCAGGTGAGCCTACGTTCGGGACATGTCACCTGCCAGTAGCCCGGCGGCCGCCGCCACCGACGCGGCCGCCGCCACCCAGCCCACCGCCGACACCCGGCTGACGCCCGGCGGCCCCGGCTACCGCCGCATGAGCTTCGCCCTGTTCCTCGCCGGAGTCGCCACCTTCGCGCTCCTCTACTCGACGCAGGCCCTGCTCCCCCTCATCTCCGCGGGCTACGGCGCGAGCGCGAGCGCCGCGGCCTGGACGGTGTCCGCGGCGACGTTCGCGCTCGCGGTGTGCGTGCTGCCGCTGAGCGCGCTGTCCGAGCGGTTCGGGCGGCGCACGGTGATGACCGCCTCGCTGTCGGTCGCCGTCGCGGTGGGGCTGCTTGTCCCCTTCGCCCCGAACCTCGGCGTGCTGATCACGCTGCGCGCGCTCCAGGGCGCCGCTCTCGCGGGCCTGCCCGCGTCCGCGATGGCGTACCTGGCGGAGGAGGTACGGCCGAAGGCGCTGGTCGCGGCCATCGGACTGTTCGTCGCGGGCAACTCCATCGGCGGCATGAGCGGCCGGATCATCGGCGGCTGGCTCGCGCAGGCCTGGGGCTGGCGGGTGGCCGTCGGGGTGATCGGTGTGATCGCGGTGGCGTGCGCCGTCGCGTTCCGGATGCTGCTGCCGACACCGCGCCACTTCACGCCGGGCTCACTGCGCCCGCGCGCCCTTGCCGCGACGGTGGGCAGCCACCTCGCGAACCCGCTGCTGCGGCGCCTGTACCTGATCGGCGCGCTGTTCATGATGGTGTTCGGCGGGGTCTACACGGTGATCGGCTACCGGCTGTCCGCGGCGCCCTTCTCCCTCCCGCAGGGTGTCGTCGGCTCGATCTTCATCGTCTACCTGGTGGGGACCGTCTCCTCGGCCGCCGCGGGGCGCCTGGTCACGCGGCTCGGCCGGCGCGGCACGCTGTACCTGGCGGCGGGCACGACGATGGCGGGGCTGCTGCTGGCCCTCGTGCCGAACCTCGTGCTCGTACTGCTCGGGCTCGTGCTGATCACGGCGGGCTTCTTCGCGGGGCACGCGACGGCCTCGTCGTCCGTCAGCCACACCGCCACGCACGGGCGGGCGCAGGCCTCCGCGCTCTACCAGACGATGTACTACATCGGGTCGAGCGTCGGCTCGGCCGTCGGCGCCGTCGCCTTCCACGCGGCGGGCTGGTCGGGAACGGTGGGCCTCGGCTTCCTCGCGGTGCTCGGCGTCGTGGCGATCACGGTGTGGGGCACGTACGCGGCCCGGTCCGCGCGGCACCGGACGGGCGGCGGCGCGGTCGCGGCGCACTGACACCCAACGTCGCGGCCCGCACACGCGCGGCGACCTGAACAACTGCCTCCGGCGTTTCGACGGCTCCCTTTTGACCTGGGCATTTTCCCGGTCGGGGGGCCGTTGTCAGTGGGCTGCGGTAGCTTTCGTCGTGCTGGAACTCACAGCGGCGATGGGGGCGTTGAACATGAGTGACACCGCGACACAGGCCGGGCTCGACGACCTGGAGAAACACCGGGTCGAGCTGACCGGGTACTGCTATCGGATGCTGGGCTCGGCGTTCGAGGCCGAGGACGCCGTGCAGGACACGATGGTGCGGGCCTGGCGCAGCTTCGACAAGTTCGAGGGCCGCTCGAGCCTGCGCTCCTGGCTGTACCGCATCGCGACGAACGTGTGCCTCGACTCGCTGAACGCGGGGAACAAGCGGGCCCGCCCGATGGACCTGACGGCGGCGGCCCCGCTCGCCCAGGCCGCGCTCAACCCCCGCCCCGACAATGTGTGGCTCGAACCGATTCCGGACGCGCGCGTGCTGCCGACGGTGCACGATCCGGCGGAGGCGGCCGTGGCGCGGGAGTCGGTGCGGCTCGCGTTCGTCGCGGCGCTGCAACAGCTGCCGCCGAAGCAGCGGGCGGTGCTGATCCTGCGCGAGGTCCTCGCGTGGAAGGCGCAGGAGGTCGCGGACCTGCTCGACACGTCGGTGGCGTCGGTGAACAGCGCGCTTCAGCGGGCGCGGGCGACGCTGGCGGACGCCCCGCCGGCGGACTCCGCGACCGCCGATCCGCTCGACGAGGAGCAGCAGAAGCTCCTGGAGCGCTACATCGCGGCGTTCGAGGGCTACGACATGAAGGCCCTCACCGAGCTGCTCGCCGAGGACGCCATCATGACGATGCCGCCGTTCGACCTGTGGCTGCGCGGCCCCGAGGACATCACGGGCTTCATGACCACGATCGGCGCGTCCTGCGCGGGTTCCCGACTGCTGCCGGTGGTGTCGAACGGGACACCGGCGTTCGCCCACTACAAGCCGGACCCGGACAAGGGGGGCTTCGCGCCCTGGGCGATCCAGGTCATCGAGTTCTCAGCGGGGCGGATCGCGGGGTACCACTGCTTCCTGGACACGCAGCGCTGGTTCCCGTTGTTCGGCGTCCCGGACCATCTCGACGCCTGAGCCGTCGCGGGCGGCCGCTCCCAGCACGTCGGCCATACCGGCGAGTCCGAGGAGCACGGCGAGTCCCGCGGGCGGGTCGCGGAGCACCATCCGTGACCCGGCGCGGCGGGCGGCGAGCTGCATCCGGGCGAGCGCGTCGAGGGTCGTGAGGTCGGCGGTGGTCACACCGGAGACGTCGCAGATCACGGTCGGCGCGCCCGGCAGGGCGGCGTGGAGGCGCTCGCACAGCCGGGGCGCGTCGCCGGAGCGGATGGGCCCGGCGAGCACCACGACGGGCGAGGACTCGGAAGGGAGCGAGGAAGCGGCCACGTACGAATGACCGTGCGGCGGGGCGGAATTCATCGGTCCCCTCCGCGTAAGGGCGCGTGGCCCAGGTCACGTTGATTCGCATAGTGGATCAACGTTGACCGGAGATCCGTCGGCGACGGAGTCTTGACGCGTGCAGGGGGTACTCAACGGTTTCGCGGTCATCGCGATCGTCATCGCGGTCGGCTACGTCATCGGGCGGCGCGGCTATCTGGGCGCGAACGGCCGAGAGGTCCTGAACAAGCTGGCGTTCCATGTGGCCTCGCCCGCGCTCCTGTTCACCATGCTGGCCAAGGCGGACCTGGCCGTGATCCTCTCGCCGAGCCTCCTGGTGACGGCGATCTCCTCGGCGGCGGTGGCCGGGATCTTCATCACGGTGGGCGTCGTACGCGGCTGGGGCACCGGCCGCACCACGATCGGCGCGCTGTGCTCGTCGTTGGTGAACTCCGGGAACCTGGGGATCCCGATCGCGGTGTACGTCCTCGGTGACGCCTCGCTCGTCGCCCCGGTCCTCCTGTTCCAGCAACTCGTCGTGACGCCGGTGGCGCTGACGGTCCTCGACCTGTCGGAGGCGGCGTCCGGAACGGCGCGACCGACGTGGGGCCAGCGGCTGCTCACGCCGTTCCGAAACCCGGTCGCGATCGGTTCGCTCTCCGGGGTGCTGGTGTCGGCCACGGGGATCACGGTCCCCTCCCCGATCTTCGACCCGCTGGAACTCATCGCGAACATGTCGGTCCCCGCGATCCTCATCGCGTTCGGCATCTCGCTGTGCGGGAGTTCCTGGCCGGGTGGCCGGGGCGCGGACCGGGTGCCGGTGCTGCTGTCGACGGCGCTTAAGGCCGTGGGCCAGCCGGTGGTGGCGTGGGCGCTGGCGTCCTTCGTGTTCGGCCTGCACGGGGCGCGGCTGCTCGACGTCGTGGTGACGTCGGCGCTTCCGGCGGCCCAGAACATCTTCACGTACTCGAGCCGTTACCGGGTGGGCGAGCGCCTGGCGCGGGAGTCGATCCTCCTGTCGACGATGGTGTCGGTCCCGGCGCTGGTCGTGGTGGCGGCGCTGCTGGGGTGACCGGCCCGGCGTCGGGACCGGCCACCCAGGGCGCGCCGTCAGGCGATTCGCTCCAGCACGATGGGGCGTGCCGTGAAATCGGTCCCCGCGGGGGCGACGTCGTACGCGCCGTCCAATGCCTCCAGCGCGTACGCGAATCGCTCGGGGGTGTCCGTGTGCAGGGTCATGAGCACCTGACCCGCGAAGACGGAGTCCCCCGGCTTGGCGTGCAGTTCGACGCCCGCCGCCGCCTGCACCGGGTCCTCCTTGCGGGAGCGGCCCGCGCCGAGGCGCCAGGCGGCGAGGCCCACGCCCATCGCGTCGAGGCGGGTGAGGACGCCCGATTCCGCCGCCGTCACGACGTGCGTCTCCCGGGCCGTCGGGAGCGCCGCGTCCGGGTCGCCGCCCTGCGCGGCGATCATCCGCCGCCACGCGTCCATCGCGCGGCCGTCGGCAAGGGCCTTCGCCGGGTCGGCGTCCTTGAGGCCGGCCGCGTCGAGCATCTCGCGGGCGAGTGCGAGGGTCAGCTCGACGACGTCGTCGGGGCCGCCGCCCGCCAACACCTCGACGGATTCCCGGACTTCGAGCGCGTTGCCCGCGGTCAGCCCGAGCGGGGTGTTCATGTCGGTGACGAGGGCGACGGTCGGCAGCCCGTGGTCCGTGCCCAACCCGACCATCGTGCGGGCGAGTTCGCGGGCCGGGCCGATCTCCTTCATGAAGGCGCCCGAGCCCACCTTCACGTCGAGGACCAGCGAGCCCGTGCCCTCCGCGATCTTCTTCGACATGATCGAGGACGCGATGAGCGGGATGCACTCGACGGTGGCCGTGACGTCGCGGAGAGCGTAGAGCTTCTTGTCGGCGGGGGCGAGGCCGCTGCCGGGCGCGCAGACGACGGCGCCGACGTCCTCCAGGGTGCGCATCATCTCGTCGTTGGTGATGTCCGCGCGCCAGCCGGGGATCGCCTCCAGCTTGTCGAGCGTGCCGCCGGTGTGGCCGAGGCCGCGCCCCGACAGCTGCGGGACGGCCGCGCCGCAGGCCGCGACGAGGGGCGCGAGCGGCAGCGTGATCTTGTCGCCGACGCCGCCCGTGGAGTGCTTGTCGGCGGCGGGCCGCGGCAGCCCCGAGAAGTCCATCCGCTCCCCGGAGTTGATCATCGCGGCGGTCCACCGGGCGATCTCTCCGCGGTCCATCCCGTTCAGGAAGATCGCCATGGCGAGGGCCGACATCTGCTCGTCGGCGACGTCCCCCCGTGTGTACGCGTCGACGACCCAGTCGATCTGCGCGTCCGTGAGGCGTCCGCGATCCCGCTTCGTGCGGATGACGGAGATGACGTCCATGGCAAATCCTCCAACGGTTCAGCACAGCGTGCCGCACCCGGCACGCTCCACGGGCTCGGCGGCGACTCTACGCGCATAGACGCTTCACGTGAAGTGTGCCGCCGGGTCCTCCCCCGCCGTACCGTGGGAACCCCCGTGACGAACAGGAGATCGCTGTGCCCGAGACCGAGGCGACCGCCGCGACGGTGCCCGAGCTGCTGGCCGAGCTGGCCGAACTCGAAGACCCGAGGGCCCGCGCCGTCAACGAGAAGCACGGCGACGACCACGGCGTGAACCTGGGCAAGCTACGGGCGATCGCGAAGCGCCTCAAGACACGACAGGACCTCGCGGTCGACCTGTGGGCCACCGGCGACACGGCGGCGCGGCTGCTCGCGCTCCTCATCTGCCGGCCGAAGGCGTTCGAGGCGGACGAGTTGGACACCATGCTGCGCCAGGCGCGCGCCCCGAAGGTGCAGGACTGGCTGGTCAACTACGTGGTGAAGAAGAGCTCGCACGTCGAGGCGCTGCGCGTGGCCTGGCTCGGCGACAAGGAGCCGGCGGTCGCGGCCGCCGGGTGGGCGCTGACCGCGGACCGCGTGACGAAGAAGCCGGAGGGGCTCGATCTGACGGGGTTGCTGGATGTGATCGAGGCGGAGATGGCGGGTGCGCCGGACCGGTTGCAGTGGTCGATGAACACGTGCCTCGCGCAGATCGGCATCGCGCATGCCGAGCATCGTGCCCGGGCTGTTGCCATCGGCGAGCGGCTCGGTGTACTCAAGGACTATCCGACGCCGCGGGGGTGTACGTCTCCGTATGCGCCGACGTGGATCGCGGAGATGGTGCGGAGGGGGTAGGGCCGGAATGGTTCCGCCGCGCCGGGGTTGCGGTCGCGGGGCTGATGGGCGGTGGGTGTCTACCTCGTCAGTTGTGTCTCCTCGTCGATCCGTGTCAGCTTTCCCGGATTGCGGATCACGTAGATGTGCGTGATGCGGTCGCCCGACACCACCACGCTCAACGCCGCCGGTTCGCCGTCGAAGTCGAGGCGGGCCGACGGGGACGCGTTGAACCACACCGGGGTTGCCGCCAGTTCGGTCACCTTGGTCTTCGCCGTCGCGAGCAGCTTCGCCACCACGTCCGCGCCGTGCAGCGGAAGCAGCGCCGCGGCCACGTGCCCGCCGCCGTCGGCGATCATCACCACGTCCGGCGCCATGACCTCCATCAGGCCCTGGAGGTCGCCCGTACGCATGGCCCCCAGGAACCGTTCCACCACCGCCTGTTGTTCCGTGCGCGCCACCTTCACGCGCGGCTGGCGGGCCGCCACGTGGTCGCGGGCACGGCGCGCGATCTGCCGCACCGTGGCCGCGGACTTGCCGACGGCCTCGGCGATCTCCCCGTACGGGACGTCGAAGACCTCACGGAGGACGAAGACCGCGCGTTCCGTCGGGCCGAGGGTTTCGAGGACCGTGAGGAGGGCGATCGAGACGCTCTCCGCGAGTTCGACGTCCTCCGCCACGTCGGGGCTGGTCAGGAGGGGTTCCGGGAGCCACTGGCCGACGTAGTCCTCGCGGCGGCGGGACAGCGTGCGCAGACGGTTGAGGGACTGGCGCGTGACGGTCCGGACGAGGTACGCGCGCGGGTCGCGCACCTCGGTCCGGTCCGCGTCGGCCCACCGCAGCCAGGACTCCTGCAACACGTCCTCCGCGTCGGCCGCCGAGCCGAGCATCTCGTAGGCGACCGTGAAGAGCAGGCTGCGGTGGGTGACGAAGGGGTCCGAAGACGGCTCGGCCATTACGCGCGCGCCTCCAAGGGGATCTCGCACGCCTCCGAGAAGCCCTGCGAGCTGATGCCGTGGGCCGTGTTGCCACGCGTCGAGAAGTTGACGAAGGCGATGTACGTGGTGAGTTCGACCATCGCCGCCGGGCCGATCCGGTCGAGCAGGCCCGCGTACAGCTCGTCGGTGACGGTCGGCGGCGTGTTCGTCATGGCCTCCGCGTACTCCATGACGTCCCGCTCAAGTGCCGTGAAGACGTCGGAGGTGCGCCAGCGCGGGACCTGGCTCGCCTTCTTCAGGTCCAGGTTCTCGTTCCGCGCCTGGAAGTAGCCGACGTCGAGGCACCAGCTGCAGCCGACCTGGGCCGCCACCGCCATGTGCGCGAACGACTTGAGGCTCTCGTCCGCCGCGTCCCACTGGGCGACCTGGCGGCCGAGCGCGAGGCCGTCCTGGGCGACCTTGGGGTTGTGCCAGAGCACTTCGGCGGGCTCCATGACCGCGCCGAGCTGGTCGACCATGCCCTGCTCGAGTTCCTTGGGGAGTTCCGCCTTCGCGATGCGAAGCGCCATCGTGTCCACCTTCTCAGTGTCCTTGGCCGGGCTGCTCCTCCCGGCCGTTCGACATGAAGACACCGGACGGCCCGCGCGTGTGACATCCGCCCCCGCCGACACCCGTCAGACGAGGTGCTCGGGGCCGAACGCCTCGGGCAGCATCTCCCCCAGCGTCCGCACCCCCGCCCCCGTCTCAAGGAGCAGCTCCCGGCCCCCGAACTCGTACAGCAGCTGCCGGCAGCGGCCGCACGGCATCAGCAGCTCGCCCTTGCCGTCCACGCACGTGAAGTGGGTGAGGCGGCCGCCGCCCGTGGCGACCAGTTGCGAGACGAGGCCGCATTCCGCGCACAGGCCGAGGCCGTACGAAGCGTTCTCGACGTTGCAGCCGGTGACCACCCTGCCGTCGTCCACCCGCGCCGCCGCGCCGACCGGGAAGCCGGAGTACGGGGCGTACGCCTGCGACATCGCCTCGCGTGCCGCCTGTCGCAGGGACTCCCAGTCGACGCTCACGTGCCCTGGCCCTTCCGGTACGGCTGGCCGTTCGCCCTCGGCATCCGCAGGCGCTGGGCCGAGAAGGAGAGGACCAGCAGCGTGGCGATGTACGGGACAGCGGTCACGAGCTGCTGCGGGACATCGTCGGTGGTCGCGTACCAGGTTGCCGCACCGGCGGCGGCCACGGCGCAGACGACACCGGCGACGTACTTCTTCTTCATCAGCGTCCAGATCGCCGCGATCACCAGGAGCATCGCCACCAGGAGCAGCAGCGCGTGCACGTTCTCCGTGCCGCCCCGCAGCCGGAGGCTGTCGGTGTAGCCGAACAGGCCCGCGCCGAGGGCGAGTCCGCCCGGCATCCAGTTGCCGAAGATCATCGCGGCGAGGCCGATGTAGCCCTTGCCCGCCGTCTGGCCCTCCAGATAGAAGGGGTTCGCGACGATCGAGAGGAACGCGCCGCCCAGGCCCGCGAGGCCGCCCGAGATGATGACCGCCAGGTACTTGTACTTGATCACGTTGACGCCGAGGGACTCGGCCGCGACCGGGTTCTCGCCGCAGGAACGCAGCCGCAGGCCGAACGGCGTGCGCCACAGCGCCCACCACGTGAACGGGATGAGCGCCACCGCGATGATCGTCAGCGGCGACAGGTCCGTGACCAGGCCGCCAAGCAGGCCCGCGATGTCCGAGAGCAGGAACCAGTGCTTCTCGTTCAGCGTCGTCAGCCAGTCGGACAGGCCGGGGACGCTGAACGTGCCGAGCGAGTCGACCGGCGGGGACTGCTTGGTCGTGCCGCCCTCGACGCCCTCGAACGTGAAGTTGGAGAGGTAGCGGGTGGCGCCGAGCGCGAGGATGTTGATGGCCACACCGGACACGATGTGGTTCACGTTGAAGGTGACCGTGACGGCCGCGTGCAGCAGGCCGCCGATCGCGCCGCCGATGATGCCGGCGCACACGCCGACCCACGGGCCCCACTGGTAACCGGCCCACGCGCCGAACCACGTACCGAGGATCAGCATGCCTTCGAGGCCGATGTTGACCACGCCCGCGCGCTCGGACCACAGGCCGCCGAGGCCCGCGAGGCCGATGGGGACGGCGAGTTGGAGGGCCGTCGCCATCTGGCTGACGTTGGTGATGCCGTCGGCGTCCGTGATCAGGCGGACCAGGGAGGTCAGCACCAGGACACCGGCGATGGCGATCATCAGGACCGGCAGTGAGAGCTTTCGGCGGCCGCCCGGTGCGGGCTGCGACGCGGCCTTCTTGTCGACGAGGACCGTGCTCATCGGGCAGCCACCTCCTTCTCCATGTCGTTGTCGTTGTTGCCCGAGGCCGCGGCCACGGCGAGTTCGATGCCGACCCTGCGCTGTTGGCGGCGCTGGCCCCAGACGCGTACGGCCTCGTAGGAGACCACCACGGCGATCGTGATGATGCCCTGCATGATCACCGCGATCTCCTTGTCGTAGCCCTGGAGGTCGAGTTCCTGCGAGGCCTTCTCCAGCCAGGAGATCAACAGGGCCGCGAAGGCGATGCCGACCGGCGAGTTGCGGCCGAGCAGGGCGATGGTGATGCCCTGGAAGCCGATCGTCGTCGGGAAGGTCAGCGAGTACGTGTGGGTGTCGCCGAGCAGCAGCGGCAGACCGGCGAGGCCCGCGAGCGCGCCCGAGACGAGCATCGCGGTGAGCACCATGCGCTTGGCGTCGACACCGGAGGCCGCGGCTGCCGACTCCGAGGCGCCGGTGGCGCGCAGGTCGAAGCCGAAGCGGGTGCGGCCCAGGACGAACCAGTAGGCGACACCGAGCAGCGCGGCGATGACCACGAAGCCGTAGATCTCGCCTGCGTCCCCCATGTTGATGCCGGGGAACCAGCCGGACTCGTGCATCACGCCGGTCGTCTTGTTGTTGCCGACCTGCACGCCGAAGACGCTGGGCAGGTAGAGGTAGCCGATGACGCTGGACGCGATGGAGTTCAGCATGATGGTCGCGACGACCTCGCTGACGCCGCGCGTCACCTTCAACAGGCCCGCGATGCCTGCCCACATGGCGCCGGTCAGCATCGCGACGATGATCAGCAGCGGGACCTGCGCGAAGCCCGGCAGCGCCACCTTCGCGCCGACGATCGCGGCGACCACGGCCGCGAGCCGGTACTGGCCGTCCACGCCGATGTTGAAGAGGTTCATGCGGAAGCCGATCGCGACCGCGAGCGCCGCGAGGTAGTACATGCCGGCCTGATTGATGATCAGGACCTGCACGTCCGAGAACGTCGCCTGCTCGAACATGATGCTGTACGGCTCGATGGGCGACTTGCCCGAGGCGAGCAGTACCACCGAGGTGAGGACGACAGCGGTGACCAGGGCGATGACCGGGCCCGCGACGCCGAGGAGCAGCCGCTCCCTGTCGAACTTCTTCGCCATTCCCATGGCCATCAGGACTCGTCCTCCGGCTCGCGCGCTGCGGGGACCGCAGGCTCTTCTACGTGTTCCAGGTGGCCCGAGGCGGCGCCCGTCATGGCCGAACCCAGCTCCTCGGGCGTGATCGTCGCCGGGTCGGCGTCGGCGACGAGCCGGCCCCGGTACATCACGCGCAGGGTGTCGGACAGGCCGATCAGCTCGTCCAGGTCGGCGGAGATGAGGAGTACGGCGAGGCCCTCGCGCCGTGCCTCGCGGATCTGGTCCCAGATCTGGGCCTGCGCGCCGACGTCCACGCCGCGCGTCGGGTGCGCGGCGATGAGGAAGCGCGGCTTGTGGCTCATCTCCCGGCCCACGATGAGCTTTTGCTGGTTGCCGCCGGACAGCGACGCGGCCGTGACGTCGATGCCGGGGGTGCGGACGTCGTACTCCTCGACGATGCGGCGGGTGTCGGCCTGCGCCGCCTTGATGTCGACGAGGACGCCGCGCGCGTTGGGCTTCTCGGTGACGTGGCCGAGGATCCGGTTCTCCCACAGCGGCGATTCGAGGAGCAGGCCGTGCCGGTGGCGGTCCTCCGGGATGTAGCCGACGCCCTGCTCGCGGCGCCTGCGGGTGGCCCAGGAGGTGATCTCCTGGCCGGCCAGGCCGATGGTCCCGGAGTCGGCGTGCTTGAGGCCGATGAGCGCTTCGATCAGCTCGGTCTGCCCGTTGCCCTCCACGCCCGCGAGGCCGAGGACCTCGCCCGCGTGGATGGTGAAGGAGATGTCGTCGAGGAGCGGCCTGCCGCCCTCGGCGTCGAGCCGCAGGCCTTCGACGCTCAGCACGGCGCGGTCGGTGACGGTCGACTCGGCGGTCTCCGGCGTGGGCAGTTCGGAGCCGACCATCAGCTCGGCGAGCTGCTTCGGCGTCGTCTCGGCGGGGACCGCGGTGCCGACCGTCGTGCCGCGCCGGATGACGGTGATCTCGTCGGCCACGGAGAGGACCTCGCCGAGCTTGTGCGAGATGAAGATGACGGAGAGGCCCTCGGCCTTGAGCTCGCGCAGGTTGTCGAAGAGCGAGTCGACCTCCTGCGGCACGAGCACCGCGGTCGGCTCGTCGAGGATCAGCGTCGTGGCGCCCCGGTAGAGGACCTTGAGAATCTCCACGCGCTGCCGGTCGGCGACGCCGAGGTCCTCGACGCGTACGTCCGGGCGCACCCCCAGGCCGTAACGCTCGGATATCTCCTGGATCTTGCGGCGGGCCCGCGCCCCGATCCCGTACAGCTCCTCGCTGCCGAGCACCACGTTCTCGAGGACCGTGAGGTTGTCGGCGAGCATGAAGTGCTGGTGCACCATGCCGATGCCGCGCGCGATGGCGTCGGCGGGCGAGGAGTACGAGACGGTGGTCCCGTCGATGGCGATCGTGCCCTCGTCCGGCTTCTGCATGCCGTAGAGGATCTTCATCAGCGTCGACTTGCCCGCACCGTTCTCACCGACGAGGGCGTGCACGGTGCCCTTGTGGACGGTGAGGTGGATGTCGTGGTTGGCGACGACGCCGGGGAAGCGTTTCGTGATGCCGGTCAGCTCGACGGCCGGCGGGCTGCTTGACGCGTTGATGGCGCACTCTCCTGGGACGAAGAAGGGGGCCGGGCGCCGTTCGTCACCGCGCTGGAGCCCCTACGTCTGCGAACGGGGCGCGGTGGGAGCCCTTGTGCTGTGTGTGCTCACGGACCCTCCCGTGAGCACAGGCTCCCCGCACCCCGTTCCGCACTCATGTCGCCGCGATTACGGCTTGCTCTGAACCTTGATCTTGCCGCTGGTGATCCCCGACTTCGCGGTCTTCAGCGCCTTCTGGATCTCCTCGTCACCGGAGAACTTCGGGTTCGAGCCCGCGAGGCCGACCTCCCCCGACTTCAGGTCACCGGTGACGACCCCCGTCTCGGGCTTGCCATCCTGGACCGACTTGGCCAGGTTGTACACGGCCTCCGACACGTTCTTCGTCGCCGAAGTCAGGATGCTGTCCTTGTACTTGGCGAGGGCCGTCTGCGAGTACTGGTCCGAGTCGACGCCGATCGCCCAGACCTTCTTGGCCGCGGCCGCCTGGATCACGCCCTGACCGGACAGGCCGGCCGCGTGGTAGACCACGTCGGCGCCCTTCTCGATCTGCGCGGACGCGGCGGTCTTGCCCTTGTCGGGGCTGGAGAAGCCGCCCTCGTCTGCGGTCTCGGTCAGGTACTGCGTGACGACCTTGACCTTCGGCTTGGTGTCCTTCACGCCCTGCGTGAAGCCCGCCTCGAACTTGTGGATGAGGGGTACGTCGACGCCGCCGACGAAGCCGACGGTGTCGGTCTTCGTGGCCTTGGCGGCGGCGACACCGGCGAGGTAGGAGGCCTCCTGCTCGCTGAAGACGAGGTCGGCGACGTTCTTCGCCTGGACCGTGGCGTCGTCGACGATGCCGAAGGTGGTGTTCGGGTACTTCTTGGCGGCGGCCTTCACGGCGGGCGCGTAGGCGTAGCCGATGCCGACGACGGGGTTGTAGCCGGCCTTGGCGAGGGAGACCAGGCGCGCGGTCTTGTCCGCGTCGGTCTCGCCGTCGGTCGGCTCCTGGTCCTCGCCCTTGTAGCCGAACTCCTTCTTGGCCTTGACCATGCCCGCGTACGCGGCGTCGTTGAACGACTGGTCGCCGCGGCCACCGACGTCGTAGGAGATGGCGATGCCAGTGGCCTTGCCACCGTTCTTGTCCTTGGCCGCCTCGCTGGAGGTGCCGCCGCAGGCGGTGAGCGAGGTGGCGAGGGCGACGGTCGCAGTGCCTGCGAGCGCTATGCGGGAAACCCGGCGCATGGATTGAGCTCCTAGAGGTACAGAGGTACGTACGAGCACCGACGACGGACCGGACGGCGCTGGCTTCGCCGCAGATTAACGCGCGTAGAACGCGCGTTGAAGACCCTCATGGAGACCGTTACCGGTCCGTACTGCAACCGCGCCCCGGCTTCGTCGTGGAAGCCGGGGCGCGGCGCGTGTGCGGGGCGCGGTGCCGGTTACGGCTTCGTCGCCACCTTGATCTTGCCGTCGATGATGTCCTGCTTGGCCTTGTCCACCGCCGTGACCAGGCCGGGGACCTCCTTGTACTTCGGGTTGGTGTCGGTGATGCCGACGCCGCCCGCCTTGAGGTCGAACCGGGTCACACCGGTCAGCGGCTTCTTGTCGTGCACGGACTTGGCGAGTTCGTAGACCGCGCGGCCGACGTCCTTCGTCGCGGACGTCAGGATGTAGTCCTTGTACTTCGCCAGGGGCTTCTGCTGGTACTGGTCGGAGTCGACGCCGATCGCGAACTTCTTCTTCGCGGCGGCGGCCTCGATCACGCCCTGCCCCGACAGGCCGGCGGCGTGGTAGATGACGTCGGCGCCCTTCTCCAACTGGGCCTCCGCGGCCGTCTTGCCCTTGTCGGGGCTGGAGAAGCCGCCCTCCTGGGCGGTCTCCGTCAGATACTGCGTGAGCACCTTGACCTTGGGGTCGGTGTCCTTCACGCCCTGCACGAAGCCGGCCTCGAACTTGTGGATGAGCGGTACGTCCACGCCGCCGACGTAGCCGACGGTCTTCGACTTGGTGGCCTTCGCGGCGGCGACACCGGCGAGGTACGAGCCCTGCTCCTCGCTGAAGACGAGGTCCGCGACGTTCTTCGCCTGGATCGTCGAGTCGTCGATGATGCCGAAGGTGGTCTTCGGGTACTTCGCGGCGGCGGCCTTCACGGCGGGCGCGTAGGCGAAGCCGACGCCTATGACCGGGTTGTAGCCCTTCTTGGCGAGCGAGCTGAGCCGCGCGATCTTGTCGGCGTCGCTCTCGCCGTCGCTGGGCTCCTGGTCGTCGCTCTTGTATCCGAACGCCTTGTCGGACTTGACCATGCCCGCGTACGCGGCGTCGTTGAAGGACTGGTCGCCACGGCCGCCGACGTCGTAGGAGATGGCAAGGCCGAGGTTCTTGTCCTTGGCGTCGTCGCTCGCCTTGTCAGCGCTGGTGCCGCCGCAGGCGGTGGCGGCGAGGGCGAGACCGATGACGGCGACGGAGATGTGCGTGAGCCGGGACGTACGAGATGGACGCATGGTGAGGTGCTCCTTCGTCAACACGCCGTGCAGGGCGCTGAGTTCGGCGGAGCGTAACGCGCGTAGCGTGGCGGGTCAGGGGGTTGTGCGGCGCCGTTATCTATTTGTGCCGGTAGCCCGTTACGTCGCGGTTAACCGCCCCCCGGCCACGGGGCTCCGCCCCGGACCCCGCGCCTCAATCTCCGGCGGGGCTCGAGATGTCCAGCAGCGCCGCCGCCGTGAAGAGTTCCACGCCCACCGCGATCGCGGACTCGTCCACGTCGAAGTCGCCCTGGTGGAGGTCGCGGGAGCCCCGGTCGCCGGGGGGCTTCACGCCGAGGCGGGCCATCGCGCCCGGGACGTGCTCCAGGTACCAGGAGAAGTCCTCGCCGCCGAGACTCTGCTGGGTGTCCTCGACGGAGTCGACACCGCGGCGGGCCACCATCGCATCCCTCAACAGGTCAGTGACGACCGGGTCGTTGACGACCGGAGGCACTCCACGGATGTAGTTGACCACCGGCTTCGCCCGGTACAGGTCGGCGATCTCCTGGATCGCCCCGTGCACCAGATCCGGCGCGGCACGCCACGCGTCCAGGTCCAGACACCGCACCGTGCCGGACAGCTCGGCGTGCTGCGGGATCACGTTGCACGCGTGCCCCGTCTCCAGGCGGCCCCACGTGACGGCAAGACCCGAGCGCGCGTCGACGCGGCGGGCGACGAGCGCCGGGACCTCCGTGGCGACCTTGGCCGCGGCGGTGACCAGGTCCGTCGTCAGATGCGGGCGCGCCGTGTGGCCGCCGGGGCCGTCGAGCGTGACCTCCAGGCGGTCGCAGGCCGAGGTGATGGGCCCAGGACGGATCCCGATGCGGCCCGCGTCGACCTTGGGGTCGCAGTGCACACCGATGATGCTGCGTACGCCGTCGAGGACACCGCACTCGATCGCGTCGGGCGCGCCGCCGGGCAGCACCTCCTCCGCCGGCTGGAACAGCAGCCTTACGGGGTGCGGCAGTTGACCCTTGCGGTGCAGCTCCGCGAGGACGAGCCCGGCGCCGAGCACGACCGTGGTGTGCACGTCGTGCCCGCAGGCGTGCGCCCGGTCCGGCACCGTCGACCGGTACGCGCAGTCCGCCTTGGTGTCCGGGATGGGCAGCGCGTCGATGTCGGCGCGCAGCGCGAGCATGCCGCGCCCGCCGCGCCACTGACCGTCCTCGGTGCCGATGTCACAGATGAGGCCGGTGCCCATACCGAGCAGGCGCGGGGCGAGCCCGGCCTGCTCGAGCCGGGTCTTGAGCGCCGCGGTGGTGCGGAACTCCTGGTTTCCCAGCTCGGGGTGCATGTGCATGTCGCGCCGGAAGGCGACGAGTTCGGCGCGCAGCGCCTCGGGCAGCGCACCCGCAAGTGCGGTGCCCGGCACGGATTCCCCGGGCTTCTCGGCCTCTGACTCTCGGGACTTCAACTGGTTCACCCTCTGAAGGGTAGGGCGATGCAGGGGCCAACTAACCCGCGATCAACAAAAGTTCAGCCTTATTGGGGTAAGAAATATGGCCGCGATGCGCATGTGGATCGCACAGGAAGGGTATGACGTTTCTTTTCGACCTGCATCCCGGCCTGCATCCCCACCTGCACCTCAGCCCGCGACGACGGCCTCATCGGTGGCCCCGCCACCGGCCCTCCTGCGCGCCACTCGTGCGACACACGTCACAACGAACGCGAGGGCCACGAGGAACGCGCTCACCCCCATCACGCCCCGGTACCCGAGCCCGCCCCCGATCGCGAGCCCGCCGGCCCACGGGCCGAGCGCCGCGCCGACATTCAACGCGGCCGTGGCGAGGCCGCCCGCGAGGGTGGGCGCGCCGGACGCAGCGTAGAGGGCCTGCGTGATCAGGGTGGAGCCGACCGCGAAGGACAGGCCGCCCTGGACGAAGGCGAGGACGAGGGTCGCCGGGACGTCGCCCGCGAGGAGGGCGAAGAGGACCCAGCCGAGCAGGAGCGCCGCCCCGCCGAGCCCCAGGATCCGCTTCGGGTACCTGTCCGAGAGCCGGCCCGCCGCGCTGACCCCGGCGAACGAGCCGAGGCCGAAGAGGGCGAGCAGCGCCGGGACCCAGGACTCGCCGATCCCGGTGACCTCCGTGGCGACGGGCGCCAGGTACGTGAACGTGCAGAACGTGGCGGCGTTGACCAGCGCACCGAGCAGCAGCACGGTGAGCAGCCGCGGGCCGCGCAGGGCTCGCACCTCGGCGCGCAAGGAGCCGCGCGGCGCTCCCGGCCCCGACTCCGCCGGCACCGACCGCAGCACGGCGATCATCGCGGGGACGCAGATCAGTGCGACGGCCCAGAACGCGGACCGCCAGCCGAGGAACTGGCCGAGCAGCGCCCCGCCGGGCACACCCGCGACGCAGGCCAGGGTGGTGCCGCCGAGCAGGACCGATGTGGCGCGGCCCTTGGCGTCGGCGGCGACCATGCTCACCGCGGTGGCGAGGGCGACCGCGAGGAATCCGGCGTTGGCGAGCGCCGCGACGACGCGCGTGCCGAGCAGCACGGGAAAGCTGCTGGTCAGCGCGCCGACGACGTGGACGAGGGCGAAGGCGACGAGGAAGCCGAAGAGGGCCGGGCGGCGGGGCCACCGCACGGCGAGGACCGCCGTGAGCGGCGCCCCTACGATCATGCCGACGGCGAAGGCGGAGGTGAGCGCGCCGGCGGCGGGGATGGAGACGCCCAGGTCGTGGGCGATGTCGGGGCCGAGCCCCGAGAGCATGAATTCGGATGTTCCTTGCGCGAAGACGGCAAGGGCGAGCAGGTACAGCGCGAAGGGCACGACGGACTCCGGGACCGTGGAGAGGAGAAGGATCTGGTCGCGGTTCCGGCAGGCCGTGCGGTGGCATGGGTGACAGCGCGCGCGTCAGCGGAGGCCTGGGGCCTCAGCGGTGCGCGGAAGAAGGCCACCGGACGGCTGCCGGTGGCCGGAGTCTGTCGGACTCGGGGCTGGTCACAGGGGCGAGGGTACGCGCCCGGGCGGCCCGGAGGCCACCGGTTTACACGGCCCGCACCGCGCCCCGCGCCGACCCCGAGATCCCCGCCAGGAATCCCTGGGCGTGGTCGGAGACCCCCTGCCGCAGCCACGCCGGGTCGATCTCGCACACCGCGACCTTGACGCCCGTACCGGCGAGGGCGATCGGCAGGGTGTGCACGACGGTCGAGGGGAAGCTGAGGATCGTGCGGCCTATGGGGCCGCGCCGGGCGATCAGCTCCAGGGGGAGATCGGGGCGGACGATCTCCAGGCCGGTCTCCGCGGCGAGGCGGTGCAGCTTGTCGGCGCTCTCGCGGCGGTGGGCGAAATAGCGGGTGGCGCCGTGCGCGCGGGCCAGGGAGCGGACCGCGCCGAGGTACTGCTCCAGGTCGACGACTCCCGTTTCCACCAGGGAGGTTCCGACCATGTCGGCGCCGCGCGTGATCCGGGGCGGGCCGAACCGGGCGCGGGTCCAGGCGTAGTCGTTGGCGGTCACCGTGACGCCCGCGGGGGCCTCGGCCACCGGCATCGACGTGAACACGGAGACGGAGTCGCGGCGGGCGTGCCCGGTGAGCCTGCGGCGGGCGGCGGCCGCGACGGGCCCGAAGACGAGGTCGCGCGGGTTCGCCCTGCCGCCGCGCCGGTGCCAGCGCACGAACCGTTCGCCGCGCACCAGTTGGGCGACGAACTCCATGGTGGCGGTGCCGTCGTCGACGACGACGAGCTCGCGGGCACGGGTGATCGTGAGCAGCAGCTGTACGTAGCGGGAGAACGGGTCGCCGAGGACGATCCGGTCGGCCCTGCGCAGCGAGGGGGCGAGCCCGCCGATCGTCTGGAAGGGCGCGGCCGCGCCGCCGCGGGCCTCCTCCCAGCGCACCGTGTGTCCTTCGGTGCGGGCGAGTTCGGCCATGCGGCGCAGCTGGCCGCGGGTCATCGGGTCGGTGGGCGAGAGCACCACGACGGTCGCGGTGACCTCTTGGTGGTGCGCCCACTCCAGGACGTTGAGGAGCTGTACCGGGCTCTCGACGAAGCACAACGTACTGCCGGACATGCGGGCCCTCCCAGGGGCGCCGGGGCGGCCGGGCGCGGTCTCCACCGCGCCCGGCCGCCCACGAGTCGATCCGTTGACCGTCAGACGCCCACCGGCTCACCGGCGGCGACGGCGATCTCCGTCTCGGCGACGACGCCCGGCACGCGGCGCAGCTTCTTCATCGGGCCGAGCTCGGACTCGTAGACCTTCTTGACGCCGTCACCGAGGGACTCCTCGATGGTGCGGATGTCGCGCACGAGGCGCGTGAGGCCCTGCGGCTCCACGGAGGCGGCCTGGTCGGAGCCCCACATGGCGCGGTCGAGGGTGATGTGGCGCTCGACGAAGGTGGCGCCGAGGGCGACGGCCGCGAGGGTCGTCTGCAGGCCGGTCTCGTGGCCGGAGTAGCCGATCGGGACGTTGGGGTACTCGGCCTGGAGGGTGTTGATGACGCGGAGGTTGAGCTCCTCGGCCTGCGCCGGGTACGTCGACGTGGCGTGGCACATCAGGATGTTGTCCGAGCCGAGGACCTCGACGGCGTGGCGGATCTGCTTCGGCGTCGACATGCCGGTGGAGAGGATGACGGTGCGGCCGGTGGCGCGCAGGGCGCGCAGCAGCTCGTCGTCGGTGAGGGACGCGGAGGCCACCTTGTGGGCGGGGACGTCGAACTTCTCCAGGAAGGCGACGGCCTCGGTGTCCCACGGGGAGGCGAACCAGTCGATGCCGCGCTTCTTGCAGTACTCGTCGATGGCGCGGTACTCGTCCTCGCCGAACTCGACGCGGTGCCGGTAGTCGATGTACGTCATCCGGCCCCAGGGGGTGTCCCGCTCGATGTCCCACTGGTCGCGCGGCGTGCAGATCTCCGGGGTGCGCTTCTGGAACTTGACGGCGTCGCAGCCGGCCTCGGCGGCAACGTCGATCAGCCGGAACGCGTTCTCCAGGTCACCGTTGTGGTTGATGCCGATCTCGCCGGTGATGTAGACGGGGCGGCCGGGGCCGGCCTCGCGCGAACCGAAGCTGCGGATACGGGAGTTGGGAGAGGTCTGAGCGGTCATGTTCTGCGTTCCTTACTTGTCGAGGGAGTCGAGAGAAGGGCCGAGGATCCAGCTGGCGATCTCTCGGATCGCGCCTTCGCCCCCGGGGACGGTGGTGACGGCGCGTGCGGCGCCGCGCACGACGTCATGGGCACTGGCGACCGCCACGGGCCAGCCCGCGAGGGCGAAGCACGGGAGGTCGTTGACGTCGTTGCCGACGTAGAGCACGCGCTCGGGCGCGATGCCCTGCTCCTCGCACCACTGCTTCAGTGCGAGGTCCTTGCGATCGATGCCGTGCAGGACCGGGATCTTGAGTTTCCGGGCCCGAGCGGCGACGACCGGGTTCACTTCCGTGGACAGGATCAGCAGTTCGAGGCCGCTCCTGCGGAGGGCCGCGATGCCGAGGCCGTCACCGCGGTGCACGGTGACGAACTCCCGTCCTTCGGAGTCGATCAGCACCTTGTCGTCCGTCTGGGTGCCGTCGAAGTCGATGACGACCGCGTCGATGTCCTCCTTGGAGGGAAGCGCCGACTGCTGGTCGAAGAGGGGGGCCAGCGCGCGGGCGCGCGCGAGGTCGTGCGGGTCGTCGATCTCCAGGACCCGCGCGGGGTCGGTGCGCACGAGTTCCGTGCGGCCGAAGAAGCGGTGCTCGTGGCGGCGGAAACCGCTGGTCTCCATGCCGTAGACGGCGCCGGTCTCCAGGAGGTCCTGCGGCCGGTCCTGGCGCATCTGGCGCTGCGACTTGTCGTGGTTGACGCCGTAGCCGCCGGTCGCGGTCTTCCGGTCGGCGAGGACCGCGACGCCGCCGCCCTCGACCGCGGCCTGCTGCACGGAGGTCTGCTGCGGCTCGTCCGCCGCGTCGCGCCACACGAACCCGTGGAAGGACGCGACCGTGAGGGCGCTGTCGGCCCCCTTGTCGAGGATCGCGCCGACCACCGCGTCGATGTCCTCCCGTACGAGGAAGGGGCTGGTGCACTGGACGAGCAGCACCACGTCGACGGCCGCGCCGTGCAGCGCCTCGTGCGCGTCCATGGCGTGCAGCACGGCGGCCTCGGAGCTGGACTTGTCGCCGGCGATGGCGACGGGCCGGGTCACGACCTCGGCGCCCGCGTCCCGCGCGGCGGCGGCGATGGCGGCGTCGTCGGTGGAGACCACGACGTCGGTGACCTGCCGGGTGGCGAGGCACTCGCGCACCGCGCGGGCCACGAGGGGCACGCCGCCGACCGGCGCGAGGTTCTTCGCCGGTACGCCCTTGGAGCCGCCACGGGCGGGGATCACGGCGAGGACGCGGCGTACGGGGGCGGCGAGGCCCGCCTCCGGGGCGGCCTGGACCGTCTCGAGGTCGGTCATGTGCGCTTCTCCTTCAGGGAGTTGGTCGTTCCTCAGAGGCGGGGTCACAGCTCCCCCATCCGGCGGATCACGGGGGCGACGCGCTGCACTCCGTGCCGGTAGGCGCCGCGGGCGGCCCGGCGCACGACCTGTCGCACGGGGCCCGGCTCCCGGTCCGCGGCGGGCGCGCCGGGCAGCGGGGAGCCGTCGGGCGCCAGGTGGTGGCGGGCGAGGATGCGCGGCAGATAGCCGGGGGCGGTGGTGCGGCTGTAGTAGGGCGACAGCGGGGCCGGGTCCCGGCCGAGCAGCTCGGCGACCCGGGCCCGCGCGCCGTCGAAGGCGCTCCCGTACGTGCCGTCGGCGGCGACGCCCTGGCACTTCAGCCATACGGGATCGGGCTCGGGCAGCGCCCCGTCGTCCAGCTGGTCCCAGGACACCAGGCAGCCGGACCCGGTGAAGTGGTGGTTGCCGAGCGCCTCGCGCACGCCGAGATCGGTGAGCAGCGCGGTCGGGATGCGCCGGTGCAGGGATTCGAGGGCGGCGGTGGAGCTGACCGTGACGAGCAGGTCCGTACGGTCGAGGACCTCGCCCATGTTCCCGTACACGAGGCGGAAGTTGGCCGGCAGATCGCGGCGCTGCGCGAGCTTCTGGTAGGGGATCTCCTCGATGTGCGTGGTGTGCTCGCCGGGCTTGCTGCGCAGCTTGAGCAGCACCTCGCGGTCGGGGTGCGACTCGGCGTGCCGCACGAGGCGGTCGAGGAGGTAGTCGCGGTCGGCCGCCGTGTCCGGCACGGACGGCTGGGCCGCGAAGGTCACCGTGTACGGGTCGTGTGCGCCGGTGTACGGCTCGCCGCCGAGGAACGGCAGCGCGCACTCGGTCACCGCGGAGGCGTCCGCGCCCACCCCCTCGTACACGGCGCGGAACCGGTCCGCGTCGTAGGCCGAGTTGGCGAGCACCACGTCGGCGCCGTGCCGCAGGAGGAGACCGTCGGCGAGCTTCTCGTACACGACGCCGACATAGCCGGTGACGACGACGGGGCGCCGCTCGGCTCCCCGCCAGGCGTGGGCGAGGCCGTGCAGGACGGCCTGGACTCCCCCGCCGACGACGGCGAGGAGCACCACGTCGTAGTCCGCGGACTTCATCTCCCGCAGGAATTCGACGGCGGTGACCTCGCGCAGACTGTCGGCGCGTACACCGATCTCGCGGAGCTGGCGCGGGGTCGGGGTGGCCCGGCCACGCAGCAGATAGCCGTCGAGGGCGACACTGTCGGGGGCGATGCGGGAGGCGGTGAGCGACCCCCACTTCCACCGGGTGTCGGAGTCCGCGAGCACGGCGACCCTGAGCGCATTTCCGTTCCTTACTGGCACGCTGGAAAACCTAGGAAGCAATTCCGAGCCGCGGCCCAACCAGAATGCAACAAACGGTTAACAGCACACCGACGAATGGCGAATCGACCCCGGAAACGCCCTGCGCCAGGGCCGGTTCACAGTCCCGCCACGCTTCGTTCACCTGACATCAAGCCACCGGTCAAGACGAATGCCGGGCCGCGCCCTAACGTCACCGTCGTGGTCAAGCTCTCCGTCATCGTGCCGTTCTACAACGTGCAGCAATACGCGCCCGACACCCTCAGAAGTCTGCGAGCGAACGCACGCGACGACTTCGAATTCATTCTCGTCGACGACTGCTCCAAGGACGAGACACCGGACATTCTCGCGCGCGCCGAGCGCGAGCTGCCCGGCGCGGTCGTCGTGCGACACGAACGGAACGGAGGACTCGCGACCGCCCGCAACACCGGACTCGACCGGGCCCGCGGCGAATATCTCGCCTTCCTGGACGGCGACGACTGGCTCGCCCCCGGCTACTACGCCCGTCTCCTCGCCGCCATAGAGGGCCTGGGCTGCGACTTCGTGCGCACGGACCACGTCCAGTGCACGGCGCGGGCCCGCTCGGTGCACCGCTTCCCGCACGGCCTGCGCGACGTCGTCATGGACCCGCGCGCGGCGATCCTGCCCGCCGACCGCTCGACCGCCGTCGACTACGCGTACGCGTGGGCCGGCATGTACCACCGGCGGCTCGCCGACCAGGGGCTGCTGCACTTCACCGACGGTCTGCGCACCGCGGAGGACCGGCCCTGGATCTGGCGGCTGCACCGCGAGGCGAAATCCTTTGCCGCGGTCAGCACTTTGGGCGTCTTCTATCGCCGCGGCGTCTCGTCCTCGCTCACTCAGATCGGTGACGTACGTCAGCTCGATTTCATCCGCGCATTCGATCAGGTCGTCCGGGAAACGGCGCAGGACCGGGACGCCGAACTGCTTCTGCCGAAGGCCGTGCGCACGTACTGCGCCATCATTTCCCACCACTTGGGATCCATCGAAAGGTTCGAACCTCCCGTGGCCCGCACATTGAAGTCGCTCAGCGCGGCCGCGCTCAAGCGCATGCCGCAGCGGGTGCTCGACGACGCGCTCGACTCGATGGACAGCCAGCGGGCGACGCGCCTGCGCCGGCTGCGCCGCCGCCCGGTCGGCGCGGAGGTCACGGCATGACGACCCGCATCCTGCTGGCCTCGACCCTGTACGGCGCCGCCACCCTGGCCGCGGCCCTCGACGCGGACCGGTTCACCCCGGCGGACCGCACGCTGCTGCTGATCGCCAACAACGCGGCGACGCCCGAGACGACCCCCGCCGTCGACGAGATGCCCGGCTTCGAGCAACTGCGGGGCCGCTTCGACGGCGTCCTGTCGTGGAACGAGGCGATCGCCCCCTTCCACCCCGGCAGCTGGTCGCCGCGCACCGACGACATCCCGCTGTGGGAACGCTACTTGCGGCTCCTGTGGGACCTCGGCGACGACAAGGTCGAACTGGCCGTGGAGTCCATCCAGGTCAGCCCGGCGATGTCCGTCGCGCAGATCTTCGCGGGCGCCCCGGTCGACGTGTACGCGGACGGCCTGATGAGCTACGGACCGACCCGCAACAAGATCGACCCGCTGATCGGCACGCGGGTCCGCCGCCTGCTCCACCTGGACCTGGTGCCGGGCCTGAAGCCGCTGCTGCTCACGGAGTTCGGCGTCGAGCCCGAGGTCGTACCCACCGAGGTCTTCCTCAAGGTCCTCGCCGACCTGGGCGACGCGGCGGGCGAACTGCCCCGCCTCCCCGGCGAACCCGCGCTCCTCCTCGGCCAGTACCTCTCCGCCCTCGGCATCCTCAGTGCCGACGAGGAGGAGGACATGCACGTACGGATGATGCGGGGCGCGGCCCAACTCGGCCACAAGCACGTCGTGTTCAAGCCGCACCCCACCGCGCCCGCCCGCTGGTCGCGCGTCCTGGAGAAGGAGGCGGAGCGCCTCGGTGTCGAGCTGACCGTCCTGGAGACGCCCGTCCTCGCCGAGGTCCTCTACCAGCGGATGCGGCCCGTCCTCGTCGTCGGCTGCTTCTCCACCGCGCTGCTCACCGCGAGCGCCCTGTACGGCATCCCGGTGGCGCGCATCGGCACGTCCACGCTCCTTGACCGCCTCACGCCGTACCAGAACAGCAACCGGGTGCCGGTCACCATCGTCGACGCGCTGCTGCCCGACCTGGCCGACCGCACGGCGGTGGAGGCGCAGGAACAGCCGCTGCCCGTAGGCGAGTTGCACGAGCTGCTGCGCGCGGTCGGCTACGCCATGCAGGCCAAGATCTACCCGGACCTGCGCCGCCCCGCCGAGCGCTACCTCGAGTCCCGCCTCGACGACCGCACCTGGCGCTACTTCAAGCGCCGACGACTGACCTCCCTCGCCCTGCCCGGCGCACTCCCGTCCCAGTTCGCCTTCATCCCGCGCAACGCGACGGTGCGCAGGGTCGCGAAGCGGGCCCGCTCCCTGAAGCGGGCGGCCCTCGGATGACGGCTCCCGGCACGACGCTGCCCCCACTGCCCGCGCCACAGACCGAACCGCAGACGAAGGCCGTGCCCGCGCGCGCCGGTTCCCGCCTGTACGCCCTGGACGGGCTGCGGCTGATCGCGGCGCTGATGGTGGCGGCGTACCACTACGGAGGCAGGGACGGCGAGATCTCCCAGGCCTGGGGGTCGTCGCCGCAGACCCAATTCCCGTCCCTGCACGGCTGGTTCGCGTACGGCTGCCTGGGCGTGCAGATCTTCTTCGTGATCAGCGGCTTCGTGATCTGCATGAGCGGCTGGGGCAGACCCCTGCGCTCCTTCTTCGCCTCACGCGCCTCCCGCCTCCTGCCCTCGTACTGGGTGGCGATCGTCCTGGTGACGGCCGTGTTCGCGCTGCCGGCCGTGGTGTACAAGGCGGTGTCGCCGAGCGACGCGCTCGTGAACCTGACCATGCTGCAACAGCCGCTCGGCGTGGACCGGGTCCTCGGCGTGTGCTGGACGCTCTGGGCGGAGCTGCGCTTCTACGCCCTGTTCGCGCTCTGCGTCGTCCTGCCGGGCGCGACCCGGCACCGGGTGGTGCTGTTCTGCGCGGTGTGGACGCTGGCCGCGGTGTTCGCGGAGGGCTCGGGCGAACCGCTCGCGACGCTCGTCCTGATGCCGGAGTACGCGCCGTTCTTCATCGGCGGCATCGGCCTGTACCTGGTCCACCGCGACCGCCGTGACGTCACGGCGTGGGGCATCGTCGCGGTGAGCTGGCTGATCGGGCAGCACTTCGCGGTCGACCGGACGTGGCACGCGCCGAACCCGGACTTCTTCTCCTACCGCTCGTCGTTCGGGATCGTCGTGGTGGTCACGCTCGGCTTCGCGGCGGTGGCGGCGATCGCGGTGGGCTGGACGCGCTGGGCGAACTGGCGCTGGCTGACGGTCGCGGGCGCCCTCACGTACCCCTTCTACCTGGTCCACGAGCACCTGGGCTGGGTGGCCGTCGCGGCCCTGCACCGCCGCGTCGGGCTGCCGTCGTGGGCCACGTTCGCGGCGACGATCGCCCTGATGCTGACGCTCGCCTGGCTGCTGAACCGTTACGTCGAGAAGTGGGCGACGCCGCTGCTGCGCAGATCGCTCAACCGGCAGCCGGGGGCGGGGGCGCCGGGGGCCGGTGGCTCGGCCGGGCAGCCCGTCGGCGCGTCCGCTCAGCGCACTCCGTAGCGCGCCTCGATCCCCGCGACGATCAGCCGCAGCCCCTCCTCGAACCGCTCGTCGTACGCCGCGAAGAGCTGACTGCCCTGCGGGAGCTGGGCGGCGAGGTCCGCTTCGGCGGCGCGCTGAGCGGCATCGCGCAGGACGCGGACGGCGGCCGCTCCACGGTCCGCAGGTCGCTCGGGATCGGCATGACCGGGGAGACGGTGGACCCGAAGCCGATGCTGGTGGCGGACGTACGCCTCACGGACGACGCACCACTTCCGGACACGCACTGGCACGTGTGGCCGAAGGCGCCGGAGGGCCGGGTCTTCCAACTGGCGGCGCAGTTCGCGGACGATTCGTCGACGGTGGACACCTCACCGGAGGCGGTGACCAAGCTCCTGGCGACCCGCACTTCGCTCTCCGAGGAGCACATCGCGGCGGCCAGGGGCTGAACACGAGCGTGCAGGACGCGTACAACCTGGGCTGGAAGCTGGCGGCGGTGCTGTCCGGGGCGCAGGACCGGCTCCTGGACACGTACGAGGAGGAGCGGATACCGGTGGCGGCGGGCATCCTCGGCATCAGCACCCGCATCCACCGCGCGAGCGCCGGGGGCACGCCCACGCGGCGCGGCGGCGAGGTGCGGCAACTGGGCATCGGCTACCGGGAGTCGACGCTGACCCGGGAGACCCGGCCGGGCCCGGCGGAGGACGCGCTGCGACCGGGCTCCGGACGGCCGGCGCGGCGGGGTGCGGCTGTTCGACGTGTTCCGGGGGCCGCACTGGACGCTCCTGACGGTGGGCACGGGCGCCGAACTCCCGTCCCTGAAGGACGACTTCATGCGCACGACCCGCATCCCGCCCTACGAGGCGTACGGCACGGGCGTCTTCCTGGTCCGCCCGGACGGCTACGTGGCGTGGGCCGGGGAGACGGCGGAGGGGCTGGAGGAATACACGCGCACTCTCGTGCAGCCTCACCGCCACGGCACGCCCGTTGCCCCGGGCCACACCCCACGGGCGTGACCGGACCCGCCGCAGGCGTTACACGCTGGACAGCGAGAGCTTCACGGCGAAGCCGAGGAACAGCACGCCGGCCGCCGAGGTCGCGCCCGCCGAGAGGCGCCTGCGGCGGCGGAAGGCGGCGGACAGCTTCGTGCCGCTGAAGATCAGGGCGGACAGGTAGAGCACGCTGGCGGCCTGAGCGAAGGCGCCGAGGACCACGAAGGAGAGGGCGGGATACGCGTAGGACGGGTCGACGAACTGCACGAAGAAGGCGATGAAGAACAGGATCGCCTTGGGGTTGAGGAGACTGATCACGAAGGCGCGGCGGAAGGGCCGCTCCTGGGCGGGCTCCTCCTCGGCGACGCCGCTCTCGGCCGCGAGCCGCTCCTTGCGGGTGCGCCACATGCTCCACGCGGCGCGCAGCATGCCGATGGCCAGCCAGGTCAGATAGCCGGCGCCGGCGTACTTCACGATCCCGAAGATCACCGCGTTGGCCTGGAGGAGGGAGGCGACCCCGGCGGCGGAGAGGGTCATCAGGACGGTGTCCCCGCACCACACGCCCGCGGCCGCCTTGTAGCCGGTGCGTATGCCGCGGCGGGCGCCGACGGAGAGCACGTACAGCGAGTTCGGCCCCGGCAGAAGGATGATGAGGGCGAGGCCCGCGAGATAGGTCGGAAGATCGATGACACCCAGCATCCACCGAGTCTCGCACGGCCGTCCGGACCGCTCGAGCCCCGCCGGCGATTGGGGCGCGGGGTCCGGGGCAGAGCCCCGCGAGCCCGGCCCCGGCGCAGCGAAACGACCGTCAGAACGTGTCCGACGGCACGTACGCCCCCCAAACCTCGCGGAGCGTATTGCAGACCTCTCCGACCGTCGCGCGGGCGCGCAACGCGTCCTTCATCGGGTAGAGGACGTTGTCCTCGCCCTCGGCCGCCTTCTTCAGCGCGGCGAGCGCCACGTCGACCGCCCCCTGGTCCCGCTCGGCCCGCAGCTTCGCGAGGCGCTCCGCCTGCTGGGCCTCGATGGCCGGGTCGACGCGGAGCGGCTCGTAGGGCTCCTCCTCGTCGAGCTGGTAGCGGTTGACGCCGACCACGACGCGCTCACCGGCGTCGGTCTCCTGCGCGATGCTGTAGGCGGAGCGCTCGATCTCGCTCTTCTGGAAGCCGCGCTCGATCGCGTTGACCGCGCCGCCCAACTCCTCGACCTTGTCCATGAGTTCGAGGGCCGCGGCCTCCACGTCGTCCGTCATGCTCTCGACGACGTACGAACCGGCGAAGGGGTCCACCGTCGCCGTCACGTCCGTCTCGTACGCGAGGACCTGCTGCGTACGCAGAGCGAGCCGCGCGGACTTGTCGGTGGGGAGCGCGATGGCCTCGTCGAAGGAGTTCGTGTGCAGCGACTGCGTGCCACCGAGGACCGCGCCGAGGCCCTGGACCGCGACGCGCACGAGGTTCACCTCGGGCTGCTGGGCGGTGAGCTGCACACCGGCGGTCTGCGTGTGGAAGCGGAGCATCAGCGACTTGGGGTTCTTCGCGCCGAACTCCTCCTTCATCACCTTCGCCCAGATCCGCCTGGCCGCACGGAACTTGGCGACCTCCTCCAGGATCGTCGTACGGGCGACGAAGAAGAACGACAGGCGCGGAGCGAAGTCGTCGACGTCCATGCCGGCCGCGACGGCCGTGCGGACGTACTCGATGCCGTCGGCGAGCGTGAAGGCGATCTCCTGCGCGGGCGAGGCCCCCGCCTCGGCCATGTGGTAGCCGGAGATCGAGATGGTGTTCCACTTCGGGATCTCGGCCTTGCAGTACTTGAAGATGTCCGCGATCAGCCGCAGGGAGGGCTTGGGCGGGAAGATGTAGGTGCCGCGGGCGATGTACTCCTTGAGCACGTCGTTCTGGATGGTGCCGGTGAGCTTGTCGGCCGCCACCCCCTGCTCCTCGCCCACGAGTTGGTACATCAGGAGCAGCAGCGCGGCCGGGGCGTTGATCGTCATCGACGTGGACACCTTCTCCAGCGGGATGCCGCCGAACAGGACGCGCATGTCCTCGATGGAGTCGATCGCGACGCCCACCTTGCCGACCTCGCCGGACGCGATCGGGGCGTCGCTGTCGTGGCCCATCTGCGTCGGCAGGTCGAAGGCGACGGACAGGCCCATCGTGCCGTTCGCGATGAGCTGCTTGTAGCGGGCGTTGGACTCGGTGGCCGTGCCGAATCCGGCGTACTGCCGCATCGTCCACGGGCGGCCCGTGTACATCGTCGGGTACACACCGCGCGTGAAGGGATACGAGCCCGGTTCGCCCAGCTTCCGGTCCGGGTCCCAGCCCTCCAGGGCCGACGGGCCGTAAACCGGCTCGATGGGCAGTCCGGACTCGGATTCGCGCGCCATGGTTGTGCCTCCAGCGATGACTTGCCGATGCTTGCCGATGAATTGCTGATTACTTGCCAGTAGTGAACGACCCTCGCGACGGACTGTAGCGGCGGGCGTGCGGCCAGTGGAGAGCCGCGCGCTGGGACCTTGCTCACAGACTTTCCCGCGTTTGCCCCTCGTCATCACATGCCCGCCACCACCTGGGGCGCACGCCGAGTTCGAGGACGTTTCGGCGCGGGCAGCATCTGACGTGACACGAGAGAGCGGCGCGGCAGGCGGGGGGACGTCATGCGGACAGCTGTCCTACGTTCATCGATCGCGGTCACCGGGGTGCTGGCCCTGGTCGGCGGGTGCACGGCCCAGGCGGTGGAACACGGCGGGCGCGCGACCCCGGCACGGTCGTCGCCCGCGCAGAAGGCGACACCGTCCCCGGGCGACGACGGCAAGCCGTCGGCCTCCGCCTCCGCGAAACCCTCCCCCAAGGTCCTCCTCGCCCCGGGCGACAAGGCCAAGGGCGTACGGGAACTACAGGCGCGGCTGCGCCAGGTGGCCTGGCTCTTCACCGGGCCCTCGGGCACGTACGACGCGTCGACCACCGAGGCGGTCAAGGGGTTTCAGGGCAAGCGCGGGCTGCCGCGCACCGGTGAGACGGACACCGTGACGTGGAAGCGGCTGCTGCGGATGACGCACGAGCCGACCAAGTGGGAGCTGTACGCGTTCGGCGGGCAGCCTCCGGCGAAGCCGGACTCGCGCTGTATGAAGGGGCGGGTGCTGTGCATCAGCAAGACCAGCCGCACGCTGGCGTGGATGGTGGACGGCAGGCGCGTGCTGACGACGGACGTGCGGTTCGGGTCCCAGTACACACCGACCCGCGAGGGCGTCTTCCACGTCGACTTCAAGTCTCGCCACCACGTCTCGACGCTCTACGACACCCCTATGCCGTACGCGATGTTCTTCAGCGGAGGCCAGGCGGTGCACTACTCGTCGGACTTCGCGGCGCGCGGGTACGCGGGGGCCTCGCACGGCTGTGTGAACGTCAAGGACGAGCGGACGATCGCCAGGCTGTTCGCGCAGGTGAGGACCGGCGACAAAGTCGTCGTCTATTGGTGAGCCCCAGCGGGCGAGGAGGTGAGTGGCGCGGGTGGGACCGGGGGAACGTGTCCCACCCGCGCCAGTGGCACCGAGCCACAGGTACGGGGGGGAACCCGGGCTCGTGCTCGGCCGATGACCAGTCGGCTCACTCTTTACTGCGCCGCGCCGTCCAGAAACGTCACACCTGGAGCGCAACCTTTTTGACCCGTTACGTTTCCGCAGGTCACGGAGTCGCGCCGGCTCCGGCAGTGGAGCCGGCGCTGGGACTCGGGCTCGGGCCGGAGGCCGCGTCGGGGCTGGGACCGGTGCTCGCGCTGGGGCTCGCGGTGGCGCCCGGGTCCCCGTCCTCGTCCTCGTTGTCGCCCTCGTTCTCGCCGCCGCCCTTGCCGCCCGAACCGTTGCCGTTGCCGTTGTCCGAGGCGCTCGTGCTTCCCGAGTCGCTCTTGTTGTCCGTGTGCTGCGAGGTGGTCTCGCCGGCCGCCGCGCCGGAGGTTCCGGCGCGGGCCAGGACGCGGTCGCAGAAGCGGCCGAGGCTCCGCGTGTCCTGTCCGAGGGCCTTCGCGGACGACTCCAGGCGCCGCACGTCCCCGGCGCCGAGTTCCCCGGCCCGGTACTTGCGGCAGGTGTCGACGAGCTTGCGCGCCTGGCCCTTCGCCATCTGGTTGCCGCTCGCGTTCGATCCGGGGCCCTGCCCCTGGTCCTGACCCTGGCCCCGGCCCTTGGACGTGCGGCCGTCGCCCGGACCGGCCTCGCCGTGGCCGCGGGACGGGGAGCCGGAGGCGGACCCGCTGCCGGAGGCGCCGGACGGCTTCGTCGGGCCCGGCACCGCGTGGCCGTCCTCGGTGACCCCCGCGGAGGAAGAGGCGAGCGGCCGGTCGGGGCTCGCGGCGGCGGACACGGACGCGGCCGGCGCCGGGTCGTCCGACTCGCGGAACGGCGAGGGCAGCACCCCGGTCCCCGCGGCGACCGCGACCCCGCCGACCATGCACGCGGCGAACGCGGCGACGGCTCCGAGCCGCACGGGCCGCCCCCAGAGCGAACGCCGCCCGGGCGCGTTCGACACGGGCCGGGCGGACCGGGCGGATCCGGCGGACCGCCGAACACGGCCCGCACGCGCGGATCCACTCGCGGCCCTGCTCACCCCGCCGCTCTCGGCCCCGTTCGCCGCGCCGCCCTCGGTCCCGTTCACAGCACCGTTCGCTGCGCCGTCCACTGCGCCGTTCACAGCCGCGACGGCGCGCGTCTCGCGGAACGCCTTCAACGCGGCGTCCTCACCCGGGAGTTCACCTTCCGGCCCGGCCGGCACCTCGGTCAGCGCGTACAGCGCGGCGGTCAGCCGGTCGGCCCGCAGGGCGGCATCACCGGAGACGGCCGGGGCCTCTCCGCGCAGCAGGCGGTCCGCCGCGTCGCGGTTAAGCCACTTGTCGTGCTCGTCGGCCATCACATGTCCTTCTGCGTCCGCGAACGCGAATGCGTCACACCGGCGGACGTCGCCGTACGGGTGCGGTCACGCCGTGGAGTCGGTACCGCTTCGAGGGAGTCGGCGGCGTTCCCGGCCGCCGTGGGTTCGGCCGCGCCGAGCAGTTCGGCGAGCCGTTTCAGGCCGCGGTGCGCGGCGGTGCGGACCGCGCCGGGCCGTTTGCCGAGGGTCTGCGCGGCGCTCTTCGCGTCGAGCCCGACGACGACGCGCAGCACGACGGCCTCGGCCTGGTCCTGCGGGAGTTTGGAGATGAGCTCCATGGCGCTGCCGGTGGCCAGTGACTCCATGGCCTCGTCGGCGGTGTCGGAGAGGGCGGGTCGGCCGGTGAGCTCGGTCTCGTCGCCGCCGATGGCGGGCCGGCGTCCCCGCATGCGTATGTGGTCGAGCGCGCGGTTGCGGGCGATCCGGGCTGCCCAGCCGCGGAACCGGTCGGCGTCGCCCTCGAACCGTTCGAGGTCCCGGGCTATCTGAAGCCAGGCCTCCGACGCGACGTCCTCCGCGTCCGCGTCACCGACGAGCGTGCGTACGTATCCGAGCAGCCGTGGGTGCACGGTGCGGTACACGGTCCGGAACGCGGCCTCGCTCCCGTCCCGCGCCGCAAGCACCGCGGCGGTCAGCTCCGCGTCGTCCCCCAGCACTCCCTGCCCCTGCCCTGCTCTGGCCGTGAAGCCGTGTGCGCCGTCCGAACGAGTGCGCACGTCCGGCGCGAACCAGAACGCTACGGCCTGAAACGTCCTCGCGTCCATGTTCGTACAACTTGCAACCAACGGTGTCTCAGGGCGGTGTGACAGAAAACGCACCGGCGGCGCTGAGATAAGTACGGGCCGTTCGCGACCCGTAACGCGCGGCGGCCGGGGTCTCTCCTGTGGGGGGTGGCGACCTCGGCCGTCCCGCTTTTCCGGACCGCCGTCACCAACGTGCCGAGACAGCACACCTAGGGTCCGCCCGGGCGCCAGTCGTCGCGCCGGCGGGGCGCCGCGGTGAGCGCACCCGACGCGCGGGCCGCACGGTACGCGGCGAGTGCCCGCCGCTCTCCTTCGGCGGCGCCCGGGGGCGGGGTGGCGCCCCGCACGGCGTCGCCGAGCAGCGCGCCGACCGAGGACCGGTCGACGGCGCGGCCCGCTCCGTCGGCTTCGTCGCCGGGTTCGACCGGCGGCGGGGAATGCGCAGTCATCTCGCCTCCCCCAGCGTGCGCGGCACCCGATCCGTCACACCGGATGCCCGCCCGCTCCGCCGCCCCCGAACTGCCGGGCGAGCCGCTTCAGCCCCCGGTACGCCGCCGTGCGCACGGCTCCCGGCCGCTTGCCGAGGACCCGGGCGGCGGCGGGCGCGTCGAGTCCGACGACGACCCGCAGCAGCACGGCCTCCCGCTGATCGCGCGGCAGCAGGTCCAGCAGCGCGAGCGCCCGCTCGGTGGAGAGGACCTCCAGGGCCTGCTCCGCGGTGTCGTGCCCGCCGGGCAGCTCCAGCACGTCCTGCTCCAGGACGGACGGCCGCGGCCGCACCTTCTGACGGCGCAGCAGATCGAGGGCGCGGTGCCGCGCGATGGTCGCGGTCCACCCGCGGAACCCGGCCCCGCCACCCCGGAACCTGCCGAGGTCCCGCGCTATCTCCAGCCACGCGTCGGAGGCGACGTCCTCCGCCTCGTCGCCCACGAGCCCGCGCAGATACCCGAGCAGCCCCGGCTGTACGAGCCGGTAGGCGACGGCGAAGGCGGCCTCGTCGCCCTCCTGGGCCCGCGCGACGGCCGCGCCCAGCTCCCCGTCCTGCGCCTGCGCACGACGGGGTTCCCCTCCCTGGCCCAACCGGTCACCCCCTGACCGGATCAGCGCCGCCCTCCACAAAAACGTCACAGGGCCCCACGCAGTGACGTACGCCACACCCGTGCAACCTGTGACGTATTTCGACGGTCGTTCGCTGGATAGAGCATCTACCCGCGTGACACGCGGGGTCCATGTGAACTTCATCAAGGGGTGGGGCAATTGAGCCCGCGACATTCGCGAGAAAAAGCGGCGGACGCGCGCAGATCGCACGCGTACAAGCCGCTGAGTCTCAAGCGGAGAGCGTGGATCACGATGGGGGCGGTCGTGGTCGGCGGCGCCGGAGTCGTGTCGTACGCGATGGCCGATCCCGGCACGGAGGCGGCCGGGACGGCCGCGTACCGGGCGGCGGCCGTGCACACGTTGAGCCTGGAGACGAAGGCGGACCGGAAGGTCGTTCCGCAGAAGTCGACGGAGCCGTTCAACGCCGTGTCGGTGACGTGGAAGAACCCGAAGGACGGGATCGACGGCTCGGCCCAGTTCCGGGCGCGGGACGCGAAGTCCGGCGCGTGGGGCTCCTGGACCACCCTGCCGAAGGACACCAACGACGCAGACGGCGCCGAGCGCGAGGGCACCGACATCCGCGGCGGCACCGCGTCCGTGCCGACACGGAGCCCGGCGAACGGCGTCGAGGTACGCGTCGTCGACGCCGACGGCAAGGCGTCAGGACTGCCGTCCGGGATGGACGTCAAGCTGATCGACCCGGGCACGGGCACCCGCAAGGGCGCCCCCGAGCCCGCCGCGTTCACCTCCGACGAGACGCCGCCCCCGGCCCGCCCGTCGACGGTCGTGAAGCCGAACATCATCCCCCAGTCGGTGTGGGGCCCCGGCCTCCCGCACGACGGAACTCCCACGTACGACACGGAGATCAAGGCCGCCGTCGTGCACCACACCGGCGTGGACCTGGACAACCAGATTCCGTGCGCGCAGAGCGCCCAGCGGCTGCGCGAGATCCAGCAGGACCACGTCGCCAAGGGCTATTACGACATCGGCTACAACTTCGTGGTCGACCGCTGCGGCCAGATCTTCGAGGGCCGCACCGGCGGCATGGACCTGCCGGTGCACGGGGCCCACGACTACGGCTTCAACACGGACACCGTCGGCATCTCGTACATCGGCAACTTCGAGTCGGCGAAGCCCACGAAGGCCGCGCTCGACGCCATCGCCCGCGTCACCGCCTGGAAGTTCGGCCAGTACGGCATCAAGGCGACCGACAAGGTGACGCTGACGTCCAACGGCACGCTCGGCCAGGACGGCAACAAGGTCGCCGACGGCTCGACCATCACCCTCCCCCGCGTCTTCGGCCACCGGGACACCAACTCCACCGCGTGCCCCGGCGCGAACCTGTACCCGAAGCTCAGCCGCATCGCGACGCTCGCCGCCGCCCCGGGCGTCTCGCACGCCCTGGCGTCCCAGAACGTCGTCGGCGACGCCACGGACGACATCGTCGCCGGCCTCCCGAAGGGGTCGAGCGGCGGCCAGATCGCCCTCGTGCCCGGCAGCGTCTCCGGGCCCACGGCCACCGGCAGGAAGCTGATCTCGCAGTCGAGTTCGGGCGTGCCGGGCACCGGCGAGAGCGGTGACGAGTTCGGCGCGTCCACCGCCACCGGCGACATCAACGGCGACGGCTACACCGACATCGTCGTCGGCCAGCCCGGCGAGGACGACACGAGCGGTCACTCCAACCGCGGCGCGTACACGATCCTGAACGGCCCGGACTTCACCTCCGGCACCGGCGTCAACATCGACGGCAGCTACGAGCTGACCGACGCCAGGTTCGGCTCCGCCGTGGCCGTCGGCGACTTCAACGCGGACGGCAAGGCCGACGTGTTCGCCGCCTCCACCGGCACCGGCGGCACCTGGAGCGCCCGCTACGGCGACGGCTGGGACACCGACTCCACGATCACCACCACCGAGGACAACCTGTCCTACGAGGACGCCGCGTCCGGCGACTTCAACCAGGACGGCTACGCGGACGTCGCGCTCAACTACCGCGACGGCGACGGCATCGGCAAGGTCGTCTGGTACAAGGGCGGCTCCGGCGGCCTGCGCAAGGCGGCCACGCTGTCCGTCAAGGGCGGCCGCTCCATCGGCGCCGGCGACATCAACGGCGACGGCGTCGACGACATCGCCATCGGCCAGCCGTACACCGCCGAGTCGGGCGCGTACGCCGGCGGCCAGGTCACCTTCGTCAAGGGCTCCCCGGCCACGTCCACGGCCGCGGGCGGACTGACGACGACGGGCGCCAAGACCGTCCACCAGGACACGTCGGGCGTCCCCGGCGCCGCCGAGGCGGGCGACGCGATGGGCGCCTCCATCGCGGTGGGCGACTACAACCTCGACGGCTACGCGGACGTGTTCGCGGGCGCCCCGAACGAGGACATCACCCGCACCTCGAACCGCTCCAACGCCGGCAACTCGATCCTCCTGAAGGGGACTTCGAGCGGCATCACCGGCACCGGCGCGCTCACCGTCACGCAGGACACCAGCGGCGTCCCCGGCTCCACCGAGACGGACGACAACCTCGGCTCCGCGGTCGCCCTGACCGACCTCTCCGGGTACGGGCGCACCGACCTGGTGATCGGTTCGGCGGGCGAGAACACGGGCGAGGGCATGCTGACCTACGTACCGAGCAACTCCAGCGGTCTGGGCCTCTCCTCGACCGAGAACCTCACGAAGACCACGCTCGGCACCCCGGCGACGGCACGCCTGGGCACCAACCTGGCTCCGTAGCGGGCGAGTTGCACCGGTGAGGGCCGTGGGGGCCGCCAAGCCCCCACGGCCCTCACCTTTCAGTCCCCCGCGCGCGCCGCGAGACGGCCGCCCGCAGCACTCTGCGCCCCTCCGTCGAGACGACGAGGGCCTGCCGCAGCCCGCCCGCGCCACCGCCCGCGAGCAGTTCCAGGATCTGGGTCTGGCGGCGCAGTTCGGCCGCGACGAGCGGCGACATCCCGTCGGTGCGGCCCTCGCGGCGCGCGCTCACGCTGGTCGCCCGGTCCTGCGCCACATCGAGCATCCGGTGCACCTGGAGCGCGGCCACCGAGCAGGCGTCCGCCCACTCCCGCCACGCCTCGGTCACCGCCCGCTCGGGCGCGGCCCCGAGCATCCGCCGCACCAGCTCCGCGGCCTCGCCCTCGCCCTCGGCGCCGCTCAGCGCACCGCGCGCCGCCACGAGCCGCGCGCCCCAGTCCGCGCCGTCCTCCGCGAGGCTCGCCCACAGCGGGCGCAGCACGTCCTCCTCGGGATCGCCGGGACCGCCGACGCCGAGCAGCGGAACACACCGGTCGAGGCAGCCGAGCCCACTCGTGGCAAGGCCGCGTTCATCGGCCTGCGCGATCAGTTCCACCAGGCTCATGGACGTAACGCTCCTCCGGACGCGGACCCGGCAATTCCCCTTGCCGCCTACGTAACCAACTGCGCCCGCGCGCCACGGAACGTCACAGCCCTCGCACGCCGAGCCGGTCGAGGAAGCGGAAGAACAGCTCCTCGGCCGAGGGCTCGGCGGCCGCGCGCAGCACCTCGTCGAGCGGCTCCAGCGGCACCTCGCGACCGCACTCGCCGGCCCAGCCGACGGCCCGCTCGGCGGCGTCGCCCGGCGGCAGGAAGTAGTCCTCCAGGGCGCGTTCGTCCCCGCCGATGTACCGGGTCATCGCGGCGCGCCCCAGGCACGCCGTCCA
Source organism: Streptomyces fractus (assembly GCF_049844455.1). Classification (NCBI taxonomy): domain Bacteria; kingdom Bacillati; phylum Actinomycetota; class Actinomycetes; order Kitasatosporales; family Streptomycetaceae; genus Streptomyces; species Streptomyces fractus. The sequence goes on from NZ_JBMYHI010000002.1 coordinate 3,865,017, forward strand.
CGAGCCGCTCTCAGGACCGGCCGCCTCGACGACCGCGCAGGCGGAGTCCATGACGTACGCGAACAGGGCGGGCGCCCCGGTCTCCGCCGCCAGCGCGTTCATGCTGCCCACGTCCCGCGCCTGCTCGCCGCCACCGGGGCACTCCCACACCTGCCAGTCGCCGGCCCGCTCCTCCAGGAGCGTCAGCTCCTCGCGCACCCCGCTCAGGGCCTCGCACTTGTCCAGCGGCTGACCGCTTCTCGCGACCACGTAGTAGCCCCAGTACCCCATGCCCGTTCCCCCCGTCCCGGTGTACGCCACATACGTCGTACCTGCGGCCGAATAGACCACAGCCGTAAGGGACTTCGCCACCAGAACGACGGATCAAACGACGGATCGGGGCGGTCAGCCGTCCAGCTTGTCCGCCAGCTCGACGAACTTCGGCCAGCTCAGCTCCGGCTTCCCTGGGTCCCACAGCTTCTGCACGGTCGCCCGCAGCGGCATCCGGACGCCCTTCGCGACCTGCGCCGGGGTCTGCGCCCCCGAGATGTCGCACCACACGGCGAAGGAGCCGCCGAGGATCTGGTCGTCGTACTTCGCGGGCACCGGGCTCGTCCCGCGCACGACGCGCGGCGTCCAGCTCTTGTAGATCCGCTCACCGGTCGGGTACACGAAGGTGTTCGGCTGCCCGAGGACGTAGTAGAGGAACTCGTCGTTGTAGTTCGTCATCTTCCGCCCCTCCTCCAGGTACTCGACGGGCTCGCGCGCACCGATCTCCTTGCCGGTCCAGTACGCGACCTCGATGCCCTTGTCGGCGTCGACGACCCCGCCCTTGTAGAACCCGTCGTTCCAGGCCTTCAGCTTCCGGTCGTACGGCTCCATCGCCTTCGCCCGGTCATTGAGCCAGCCCTGCGCGAGGTCCTGGACCTTCGCGTTCGCCCCGTACTTCGCGCGAGCGGCGGCGGCGAGCTGCGGGTAGGAGGCCTCGGGATTCTCGCTCATCAGCGCCCGGTACTCGTCGGCACCCAGATGCCAGTACGCACCCTTGAACAGCTGCGCGTACTCCTTCAGCAGATCGTCGACGATCTTCGCGGCGCCCGGCTTCGAGATGTCGACGGCGCCGCGCGCCGCCACCCCGCTCGCGTCGCGCAACTGAAGATCGGGATGCGCGGCGATCACCGCGCCGAGGTGCCCCGGCGAGTCGATCTCCGGCACGACCGTGATGTGCCGCTGAGCGGCCAGCCGCAGGATGTCCTTCACCTGCGCCTTGCTCAGGTGGTCCTTGGAGACGACCTCCGGATGCGAGTCGGACTCGATCCGGAAGGACTGGTCGTCGGAGAAGTGCAGACCGAGCTGGTTGTACTTGAGGTCCCCGATGTCCCGGATGCGGTCCTTGATCCAGTCGGCCGTGAAGTGCTTGCGCGCGATGTCGAGGTTGAACCCGCGCTGCGGCTTGGCGGGTTCGTCGGCGGTGACACCCTCCGGCGCCTTCGCACCGCCGTGCACCTCCTGCTTGAGGGTGCGCGTCCCGTAGAACACGCCGGTGTCGCTCGGCCCGGAGATCCGCACGGTTCCGGCCTTCACGGACATCCGGTACGACTCCGGGTTCGCCCCGCTCTTCCCGCCGATCGCCAGCTCGACGTCGCCGGCCCCCGCGCTCCCGTCCCCGGCGTACTTCAGGCCCAGCTCGTCGGCGACGAGCCGCCCCTCGTCGGCCAGTTCGCCGTCCTTCACGACGACCCTGCCGCCGTCCGGCTTCCAGCCGGGCCCGTGCGCAGGCGTGAAGTCGCGCACCTCGGGGATCGTGTGCGCGGGCTTCGACAGCGGGTACGAGCGGGTGGGCGAGGGCGCCGCGGACGTCGCCGACTTCCCGTCCGACGGGGACCCGCCACCACCCGAGCACCCCACGGCCGTGACCAGGACGACCCCGACGGCGACGACCTTCAGAGCTTGCCGCTCCTTCTCCACGAACACCTCGCTGAACCCGATCGACCGGACACGTACGCCGCCGACGTTAACGGTGGACCCAAGGGGGCGCGGGGAACTGCGCAAACGCAACCACGACGAGTCGGACAGCAGCAAAGAGAACCGAACAAAGAACGCGACTCGCGCGTACCGTCCACCCAACCCCCGCAAACCGGCCCGTCCGAGTGAAATTCCCCCGTCTACCGGCCACCCGCGGAGCACCATCGCTAGCGTTACGCCACAACCACCCCGCCCGCGCCCGCCGGAGGCCCCCGCTGAGCCCCCTCCAGACTCCCGGCCGTCTGCCCATACCGGTCCAGGCCACGGCCTCCGGCCCCGCCGGAGGCCTGGCGCGCTTCAACGCGCTGTCGCGGGAGGCCGCCGAGCAGCTGCTGCACACATGCTGCCGCAGCCGGGCCTGGGCACGCCGGGTCGCCGCGCACCGCCCCTACCCGGACGTGGACGCGCTGCTCGCCGCGTCCGACGAGGCGGCGTACGACCTCGCGCCCGCGGACGTCACCGAGGCCCTCATGGCCGAGGACCTGCCGCTGCCGCAGGCCGATGCCTACGCCGCCGCGAGCACCGCGCTGCTCGCGGCCCACGGCGCGTACCAGACCCGCTTCGGCCACCCCTTCGTGATCTGCCTGGACGACATCGCACCCGGTGAGGCCCTCGACCACCTGCTCGCGGGCCTGCGCACCCGGCTCGGCCACGACCCGGTGCACGAGCGCGAACTGGCCGCCGAGGAGCTGCGCCGACTCGCCCGGGGCCGGCTCGCCCGGCTGACCCGTCGGGACACCGACCGCGAAACCGGCCGGGAAACCGGCATCAATAGCCCGTACGTGCCTGTTTGATTGCCTGTTTGATCACACATAAGGCCCCCGTGCGAGTGTCCCGACAACTCGTCGATACGATGACGAGCGGCCGGTGGACCGTACCCGGCTGGGCCCGCCCGACACTGCTGTATCAATTTGCTTACGCGTGGCGGCGCGGCTCTAGTCCCCGCTCCCGGAGGGTTCTTCCGTGCCGGCTGGAACGCTGTACCGCGGCCGGGAAGGCATGTGGTCGTGGGTGGCTCATCGAGTCACCGGTGTCCTCATTTTCTTCTTCCTGTTCGTGCACGTCCTCGACACCGCTCTCGTCCGCGTCTCCCCTGAGGCGTACGACGATGTCGTTGGTACCTATAAGACGCCGATCGTCGCGCTTCTGGAATACGGCCTCGTGGCCGCGATTCTCTTCCACGCGCTCAACGGCCTGCGTGTCATCGCCGTCGACTTCTGGTCGAAGGGCCCGCGCTACCAGAAGCAGATGCTCTGGACCGTCATGGGCATCTGGATCGTCCTCATGGTCGGGGCCCTGTACCCCGTCCTCGGCCACGCCGTCCGCGCACTCTTCGGGAGCTGAGGCCAGATATGTCCGCTGACACCACCCCCGCGTCGTCCGGCGTCGGCCCTGTAGAGGGCGTCTCGCTCTACGACGTCGACAACCCGGCCCCGTACATCGAGGCCCCCCGCAAGCGCACCTCGAAGACCCCGCGCTCCACGCGCGGCAACTTCGAGATGGCCGCATGGCTGTTCATGCGCCTGTCGGGTGTCGTCCTCGTCGTCCTGGTCCTCGGCCACCTGCTGATCCAGCTGGTCCTCGACGGCGGCGTCTCCAAGATCGGCTTCGCCTTCGTGGCGGGCCGCTGGGCGTCCCCGTTCTGGCAGGGCTGGGACCTGCTCATGCTGTGGCTCGCGATGCTGCACGGCGCCAACGGCCTGCGTACCGTCATCAACGACTACGCCGAGCGCCCCCAGACCCGTATGTGGCTGAAGGGCCTGCTGTACGCCGCGACGGTCTTCACCGTCCTGCTGGGCACGCTGGTGATCTTCACCTTCGACCCCAACATCCGTTAAGCCGAGGCGAGAAACCGTGAAGATTCACAAGTACGACACCGTCATCGTCGGCGCCGGCGGCGCCGGCATGCGCGCGGCCATCGAGTCGACGAAGCGCAGCCGCACCGCCGTGCTGACCAAGCTCTACCCCACCCGCTCCCACACGGGCGCCGCGCAGGGCGGCATGGCCGCCGCGCTCGCCAACGTGGAGGAGGACAACTGGGAGTGGCACACCTTCGACACGATCAAGGGCGGCGACTACCTGGTCGACCAGGACGCCGCCGAGATCCTGGCGAAGGAGGCCATCGACTCGGTCCTCGACCTGGAGAAGATGGGCCTGCCGTTCAACCGCACCCCGAACGGCACCATCGACCAGCGCCGCTTCGGCGGTCACTCCCGTAACCACGGCGAGGCGCCCGTGCGCCGGTCCTGCTACGCCGCGGACCGCACGGGCCACATGATCCTTCAGACGCTGTACCAGAACTGCGTGAAGGAGGGCGTGGAGTTCTTCAACGAGTTCTACGTCCTGGACCAGCTGATCGTCGAGGAAGACGGCGTCAAGAAGTCCGCCGGTGTGGTCGCCTACGAGCTGGCCACCGGCGAGATCCACGTCTTCCAGGCGAAGTCGGTCATCTACGCGTCCGGCGGCACCGGCAAGTTCTTCAAGGTGACCTCCAACGCGCACACCCTGACCGGCGACGGCCAGGCCGCCTGCTACCGGCGCGGGATCCCGCTGGAGGACATGGAGTTCTTCCAGTTCCACCCGACCGGCATCTGGCGCATGGGCATCCTTCTCACGGAGGGCGCCCGTGGTGAGGGCGGCATCCTCCGTAACAAGGACGGCGAGCGCTTCATGGAGAAGTACGCGCCGGTCATGAAGGACCTCGCGTCCCGTGACGTCGTGTCCCGCTCCATCTACACGGAGATCCGTGAGGGCCGCGGCTGCGGTCCCGAGGGCGACCACGTCTACCTCGACCTCACGCACCTGCCGCCGGAGCAGCTCGACGCGAAGCTCCCGGACATCACCGAGTTCGCGCGCACCTACCTCGGCATCGAGCCCTACACGGACCCGATCCCGATCCAGCCGACCGCGCACTACGCCATGGGCGGCATCCCGACGAACGTCGAGGGTGAGGTCCTCGCGGACAACACCACTGTCGTCCCCGGCCTGTACGCCGCCGGTGAGGTCGCCTGCGTCTCCGTGCACGGCGCCAACCGCCTCGGCACCAACTCGCTGCTCGACATCAACGTCTTCGGGCGTCGTGCGGGCATCGCGGCCGCCGAGTACGCGCACAAGACCGAGTTCGTCGAGCTGCCGGAGAACCCGTCGACGTTCGTCGAGGAGCGCATCGAGATGCTGCGCGACTCCACGGGCACCGAGCGCGTCTCGGTGATCCGTAACGAGCTCCAGGAGTGCATGGACGCCAACGTGATGGTGTTCCGCACCGAGCAGACGATCAAGACGGCCGTCGAGAAGATCGCCGAGCTGCGCGCCCGGTACAAGAACATCTCGGTCCAGGACAAGGGCAAGCGGTTCAACACCGACCTCCTTGAGGCCATCGAGCTGGGCAACCTGCTCGACCTGGCCGAGGTCATGGCGACCTCCGCCCTGGCCCGCAAGGAGTCGCGCGGCGGTCACTACCGCGAGGACTTCCCCACCCGCGACGACGTCAACTTCATGCGCCACACCATGGCGTACCGCGAGGTCGGCGACGACGGCAGCGAGTCCATCCGTCTCGACTACAAGCCGGTCGTCCAGACCCGCTACCAGCCGATGGAGCGTAAGTACTGATGGCTACTCCCACCATGGAGAAGACCGCGGCTCCCGAGCCCGGCTTCGCCGACACCCCGAACATCACGATCACGCTGCGCGTGCGCCGGTTCAACTCGGAGGTCTCCGACGAGGCGAACTGGCAGGACTTCCAGCTGGAGATGGACCCCAAGGAGCGGGTTCTCGACGCGCTGCACAAGATCAAGTGGGAGCAGGACGGCACGCTGACGTTCCGTCGCTCCTGCGCGCACGGCATCTGCGGGTCCGACGCGATGCGGATCAACGGCAAGAACCGTCTTGCCTGCAAGACGCTGCTCAAGGACATCAACCCAGAGAAGCCGATCACGGTCGAGGCCATCAAGGGCCTCACGGTCCTCAAGGACCTCGTGGTCGACATGGACCCGTTCTTCCAGGCGTACCGCGACGTCATGCCGTTCCTCGTCACGACGGGCAACGAGCCGACGCGTGAGCGCCACCAGTCCGACGAGGACCGGGCCCGCTTCGACGACACCACCAAGTGCATCCTGTGCGCCGCGTGCACGTCGTCCTGCCCGGTGTTCTGGAACGACGGCCAGTACTTCGGTCCTGCCGCCATCGTGAACGCCCACCGCTTCATCTTCGACTCGCGTGACGAGGCCGGGGAGCAGCGCCTGGAGATCCTCAACGACCGTGACGGTGTGTGGCGTTGCCGCACGACCTTCAACTGCACGGACGCCTGCCCGCGTGGCATCGAGGTCACCAAGGCGATCCAGGAAGTGAAGCGGGCGCTGATCACGCGCCGCTTCTGACCTTCCGGCACTTCGCCGCAGGGCCCCGAAGGCCCCGCTCCCTCCCGGGAGTGGGGCCTTCGCCGTTTTTGCCCAGTTGCTCGCTAATCTGACGCTATGTCACATGAGCTGGACATCCTCGGGTTCGACAACACCCTGCTCCCCGTCGGCGACCTGGCCGAGGCCGTCGCCTTCTACGAGCGCGTCGGGTTCCCCGTGAAGTGCCGCATCGACGAGGCCGGCATCGCACTCCTCGCGGCCGGCAAGGAGACGCCCGGGCTGCTCCTTCGGGCCGAGGAGGGCTTCGGCCACAGACCGCCCGCCTGGCCCGCCGCACGCCTGTGGCTGGAGGTACCGGACGCCCGCGCGACGGCCGACACACTGCGCGCCGCGGGCATCGACCTGCTCGACCCGCCCTTCTCCACCTCCACCGGCCACGTCGTGGAATTCGCCGACCCCTGGGGCAACGTCATCGGCTTCACGGACTACCTCAAGAGACCGGAACTGGCGCGGAACTGAGCCCTCCGGCGGGACCCGCTTCTCTTTACCCGGCCTTTGGCCTGTACCTTCACGGGATGCCCGGCTCCACTTCGTCCTCGCACGTCACCCGCCGCACCGCCCTCGGCCTCGGCGCGGGTGCGGCCGCCGCGCTCGCGCTGCCCGCGCAGACCGCCTCCGCCGCCTCCTCCGCCGTCGGCGGGGCGAGGCTCGCGGCCTCGGGCGTGCAGGTGCGGCGCGGGGCGGGTGCGCCGAAGCTGCCGAAGCTCGCCGCGAAGGCGTGGCTGATCGCCGACAACGACAGCGGCGAGGTGCTCGCCTCGTACAACGGGCACCGCCCGCTGCCACCGGCCTCCACGTTGAAGATGCTGTTCGCGGACACCGTGCTGCCGAAGTTCGAGCACACGATGCGGCACAAGGTGACGGCCGAGGACCTCGCGGACATACCGTTCGGCTCCAGCCTCGTCGGCGTCCAGGCCGGGACGACGTACAGCGTGCACCAGTTGTGGCAGGGCGTGTTCCTTCGCTCCGGCAACGACGCGGTGCACGTGCTCGCCTCGATGAACGGCGGCATCGACAAGACGGTCGCGCAGATGCAGGCCCGCGCGAAGGACCTCCAGGCGAACGACACCCACGTCGTCAGCCCGGACGGCTTCGACCATCGCGGGCAGGTCTCGTCCGCGTACGACCTGACGCTGTTCGCCCGCGCCGGGCTGAAGAACGACGACTTCCGCGGCTACTGCGCCACCAAGGTCGCCGACTTCCCCGCGGGCGGCTCCAAGACGTTCCAGATCCAGAACACCGACCGCCTCCTCACCGGGCAGGGCGTCACCCCGTACGAGGGCCTCATCGGCGTCAAGAACGGCTACACCTCGCACGCGGGCAATACCTTCACCGGCGCCGCCACCCGCGGCGGCCGCACCCTCCTGGTCACCGTGATGCACCCGAAGTCCGGCTACGAAGCCGTGTACGAGGAGACGGCCGCGCTGCTCGACTGGGGCTTCGCGGCCGCGAACAAGGTGCGGCCCGTCGGCGAGTTGGTCACACCGCTGAGCGAGCGCCCGAAGTCGACGCGCGCGCCCCACGTGGCGGGCGCGGGCCCCGCCGCGAGCACGTCCACCGGCTCGCACGGCGACGACTGGGCGCTCGGCGGCTCCATGGCCCTGGCGGCCCTCGCCGGCGGCGGCCTGCTGGCCCTGCGCCGCCGCGCGAAGCCGACGGGCCGCCGCAGAAGGGCGTAGCTCAGGCCTGCCGGGAAGCCAGCTGCACCACGGTGATGTCGGACGGCGCGCCCACCCGCACCGGCGGCCCCCACGCGCCCGCGCCCCGGCTGACGTACAGCTGGGTGTCGCCGTACCGGTCGAGGCCCGCGAGCGTCGGATTGGACGCGGCCGCGACGAAGTTGCCCGGCCACAGCTGGCCGCCGTGCGTGTGCCCGGAGAGCTGCAGGTCGACGCCGTGCTTCACCGCCTCGTGGATCATCACGGGCTGGTGGGCGAGGAGGACGGAGGCGCGGGAGGTGTCCCGGTCGCCGAGCGCCTTCGCGTAGTCGGGGCCCTCGCCGTAGTTCTCCCCGGAGACATCGTTGACGCCCGCGAGATCGAAGGCGCCGACACCGACACGCGCGTTCTCCAGCGGCCGCAGCCCGAGCTCGCGCACGTGCTCCACCCAGGGATCGGCGCCGGAGAAGTACTCATGATTCCCGGTGACGAAGTACGTCCCGTGCCGGGCGCTCAGCTTCGCGAGCGGAGCGACGGCGGGCGCGAGATCCTCCACGCTCCCGTCGACGAGATCCCCGACGACGGCGATGAGATCGGGCTGCGTGGCATTGATGGTCTCGACCACCCGCTCGGCGAAGCCCCGCCCGAGCACGGGCCCGAGGTGGATGTCGCTGACCACGGCGATCCTGAACCCGTGGGCCGCGCGCGGCAGTTTGGCCAGCGGCACGGTGACCCGCTTCACCGCCGGCCCCTTCAGCACGCCGTACGCGCCCCCGGCCACGACCCCCGCGGCGGCCACGGTCGCGGCGGCGCCGACGGTCCGGGCGAGGACGAGGCGCCGGGTGGGCGCGGGTGCGCGGCCGAGCCCTGCGACCGGCTCCAGCTCCCGCAGCTCCGGCACCGGAACACGCACCGTGGTCTCCTCAGCGGCGACGACGGCGGGCCTCCCGCGCTCGAGAACCCGCCGCAGCAGGGGCCGCACGACCTCCCCCACAAGCAGCGCGAGCAGCAGATACAGCGCGAACGCCATCCACAGGAACCCGGGCCAGGCCAGCACCTGCTGCACAAGAAACGGCGCCCCGCCCCGCTCAGCCGCCAGCGCCGCGAACATCAGCACGGGCCCGACCACGAACACCAAGGTGCCGACCCGCCTGGGCCACCCACCCTTGCCGGTCGTCCCACGCACGAGCCGACGCCACGCGTAGTAATGCAGGGCCACGAACACCGCGAGGACAACGGCGGCGACGAGTACGAAGACGACGACCATCTGCCCGGACGCCTATGAGGTCCGACGCAGTGTGCGCACGGAACGCAACCCGATGCCCCCGACGACCGTCCCCAATACGAAGGAGACGACGGCGAGCGTCAGATGCACCCAGAAGTACGCGGTCGGATCGCCGGCGTCGTCGAAGGCGAGGCCGCTGCCGTCCTTGACGAGATTCTTGACGAAAGTGATCCAGATGACCCAGCTCCACACCCCGAAGGCGAGCAGGAACCAGGACACGGGGCGGCTGAGCTTCATACCCTCAGTATCGCCGCGCGGTCTCGCGCACCGCCGCCGGGGTGGGTCGGCGCGAACACAGCACGCAGCGGTGGAGACTTACAAGGCAGGTACAGGTACCTTCACCAGCGTGTCCGACTTCCACGCCGCGCGACCGACGTCGCATTTGAAGAAGGCCGCGGTGCTGATCGCCGCCTCCGCCCTGACGTTCGCCGGGGCGCTGCCCGCGGTCGCCGCGGACAAGGACAAGGACGACAAGCCGCCCGCGTCGATGTCCCAGGTGGGCGGCGCCCAGTTGGGGAAGCCGGGGACGCAGGTCAACCTTCAGGGCGGCGCGCCCGTCCTGCCGAAGGATCTGACGGCGAAGTCGTGGCTCGTGGCGGACGCCGAGTCGGGTGAGGTGCTCGCCTCGCACAACGCGCACTGGGAGCTGCCGCCGGCCTCCACGCTGAAGATGCTGTTCGCGGACACCGTGCTGCCGAAGTTCCCGAAGACGACGACGCACAAGGTGGTGCCCTCGGACCTGGCGGGGATGGGCGCCGGGTCGAGCCTCGTGGGCGTCAAGGAGGGCTTCACGTACTCGGTGCACGATCTGTGGCTGGGCGTCTTCCTGCGGTCGGGCAACGACGCGGTGCATGTCCTGGCCGCCATGAACCAGGGCGTCGCCCGCACCGTCAAGGACATGCAGGCGCACGCCGACGAGTTGCAGGCGGGCGACACCCACGTCGTCAGCCCCGACGGTTACGACATGCCGGGGCAGCACTCCTCCGCGTACGACCTGACGCTGTTCGCCCGTTCCGGGCTGCACAAGAAGGACTTCCGGGAGTACGCCGCCACGGCCACCGCCGAGTTCCCCATGAAGCAGAAGAAGGGGAAGACCACCAAGCAGTTCGGCATCCAGAACACCAACCGGCTGCTCACCGGTTCCGTGGGCCTGCCCGCGTACAAGGGCATCGCGGGCGTGAAGAACGGCAACACGACGAACGCGGGAGCCACGTTCACGGGCGTCGCCGAGCGCGGCGACCGGGTGCTGCTCGTCACCGTCATGAACCCGAAGGCGAAGGAGAGCCAGGCGGTCTACAAGGAGACCACGCGGCTCTTCGACTGGGGGTTCCAGGCCGACGGCAAGGTCTCCCCCGTCGGCCATCTCGTCGGGCCGCGGAGCGAGACGCCCGCGGGCGCGGCGTCCCCGAGCCCCGGTGACGCGGGCCCCGCCAAGTCGGCCGCGCACGCCGCCGTCGCGTCCGGCGGCTCCAGCGGGGTCGGGATCGCGCTCGCCATCGTCGGCGGGGTGCTCGTGGTGCTGGCGGGAGCGGTGTTCGTGGTGCGGAAGAAGTGGCCGCTGAAGATCACGAAGGGCTGATCTCCTCCGCCTCGGCCTCTTCCTCCGCCTCTTCCGTCTTGCGCAGGCCCTTTCGGCTCGTCGCCGTCCACGCCGCGCAGAACAGCAGCAGTTTCGCGGTGAAGTTGATCCACAGGAGCAGGGCCACGGGCGTGCCGAACGCGCCGTACATGCTCTTCGCCGCGACGTCCTTCATATAGCCGCTGAGCACCAGCTTCAGCAGCTCGAAGCCCGCCGCCCCGATCAGCGCCGCGGTGACCAGGTCGCGGCGGCCCGGCTGCACCCCGGGCAGCAGGGCCAGGACGTAGAGCAGGATCAGGAAGTCCGCGAGGACCGCGATCCCGAAGGCCGCGGCCTGGAGCAGGAAGCCGCCCCAGCCCGCCTTGTCGATGCCGACCTGGTCGGCCGTCCAGTCGACGGCCGTGGCCGCGAGGGCGGACGCCGCGATCGACACGATGCCCGCGAGGCCGAGCCCGACGAGGACCCCGGCGTCCTTGAGCTTGCGCATGATCGGGTTCTCGTCGGGGTCGGGCAGTTCCCACACGTCCCGCAGGCACTGCCGCATCGAGCCGACCCAGCCGACGCCCGTGAACAGCAGCAGCGCCCCGGCGATGAGCCCGATCGTGCCGGCGTTGTCGACCAGCGCCCCGATGTCCAACTGGTTGGAGATGCCCGGGACCTGGTCGCTGAGCGTCTGCTCCAGCTTCTGCTGCTGATCGGGCCCCATGGTTCCTGCGGCGACCGCCGCGGCGACCGTGAGCAGCGGAAACAGTGCGAGGAAGCTGATGAACGTCATCGCGGCGGCGAGCTGGGACCAGCGGACCGCGTCGAGGCGCTCGTAGGCGTGCCAGGCGTGGGTCCGCATCAGCCGGGCGAACAGCGGCCCGACGACGGGGAGTTTCTTCAGCCAATCCATGATCTCAGCCTGCCCTCCAAGCCCGCTTCGATCACCCGTTCCGGTGAGGGATCGCAAGGTTTACGACAAACTTCGCACCTTCGGGCGATACGGTCGCCGTCATGGTTGCCGACCCCGCTACCGACCCCGTATCCCCCCTCTCCGTTCTTCCCTCCGCCGAGCACTCCGTACCGGTCAGCGGCTGGGGCCGCACCGCCCCCACCTCGGCCCGTGTGATCCGCCCCCGCTCCTACGAGGAAGCGGTCGTCGCCGTCCGGGACTGCGCCGCCGCCGGACACCGCGGAGGCATCGCGCGAGGGCTCGGCCGGGCGTACGGGGACGCGGCGCAGAACGCGGGCGGGGACGTCCTCGACATGACGGGCCTCGACCGGATCCACGCCATCGACGCCGCAGGCGGCACCGTGCTGTGCGACGCGGGCGTCTCGCTGCACCGCCTGATGGAGGTGCTGCTCCCCCTCGGCTGGTTCGTTCCGGTCACCCCCGGCACCCGCTATGTCACGGTCGGCGGGGCGATCGGCGCCGACATCCACGGCAGGAACCACCACGCCCGCGGCTCCTTCGCCCGCCACGTCCCCATGCTCGAACTCCTCACCGCCGACGGCGGGGTACGCGTCGTGGAGCGCGGCAGCGAACTGTTCGACGCGACGGCCGGCGGCATGGGCCTGACCGGGATCATCCTCACGGCGACCGTCCAACTCCAGCGCGTGGAGACGTCGCTGATGTCGGTCGACACCGAACGGGCCGCCGACTTCGACGACTTGATGGCCCGGCTCGCCGCCACGGAGCACCGCCACCGCTACGCCGCCGCCTGGGTCGACCTGCTCGCGCGCGGCGCCGCGACGGGCCGCGGCGTGCTCACGAGCGCCGAACACGCGCCGCTCGACGCGCTGCCCGCACGGGCCCGCAGGACCCCGCTGGAGTTCCGCCCCGCCCGCCTCCCCGCGGCGCCCGACTTCCTCCCCGAGGGGCTGCTCGGCAGCACGAGCGTCGGCCTGTTCAACGAGCTCCGGTACCGCGGGACGCCCAGGGCCCGCACCGGCGAACTGCGCAAGCTCTCCGCGTACTTCCACCCGCTCGACGGCGTCCCGCACTGGAACCGCGTCTACGGGCGCGGCGGCTTCGTGCAGTACCAGTTCGTCGTCGGACACGGCGAGGAGGAGGCGCTGCGCCGCATCGTGCACCGCGTCGCCGAGCGCCGCTGCCCGTCCCTCCTCGCCACCCTCAAGCGCTTCGGCGAAGGGGACCCGGGCTGGCTGTCGTTCCCGACGCCGGGCTGGACCCTCGCGCTCGACATCCCCGCCAACCTGCCCGAACTGGGCGCGTTCCTCGACGAGTTGGACGAGGAGGTGGCCGCCGCGGGCGGGCGCGTCCACCTCGCCAAGGACTCCCGGCTGCGGCCCGAGCTGCTCACCGCCATGTACCCGCGCCTCGACGACTTCCGCTCACTGCGGGCGCGCTGGGACCCGCGGGGGGTGTTCCGCTCGGACCTGTCACGGCGCCTGGACCTGTGACCGGCCACCCGCCCGACCCGCCTCCCTGGAGACCCCGTTGAAAGACGCCTTCGGCACCCCCCAGTCCCTCCTCGTCCTCGGCGGCACCTCCGAGATCGCCCTGGCGACCGCCCGCCGCCTCGTCGCCCGCCGCACCCGCACCGTATGGCTGGCGGGCCGCCCCTCCCCCGCGCTCGACGAGGCCGCGGCCGGACTCCGTGCCCTGGGCGCCGACACGCGTACGGTCCCCTTCGACGCGCTGGACCCCGCCACGCACGAGGAGACGCTCGGCAAGCTCTTCACCGACGGCGACATCGACATGGTGCTGCTCGCGTTCGGCATCCTCGGCGACCAGGCCCACGACGAGGACGACCCGATGTCGGCGGTCCGCGTCGCGCAGACCAACTACACGGGCGCCGTCTCCGCGAGCCTCGTGTGCGCGCGGGCGTTGCAGTCCCAGGGCCACGGCTCGCTCGTCGTCCTGTCGTCGGCGGCGGGCGAGCGGGCCCGCCGCGCCGACTTCATCTACGGCTCCAGCAAGGCGGGCCTCGACGCGTTCACGCAGGGCCTCGGGGACGCGCTGCACGGGACGGGCGTGCACGTCATGATCGTCCGCCCCGGCTTCGTACGGTCGAAGATGACGGCCGGACTGGCGGAGACCCCGATGGCCACGACGCCCGGCGCAGTTGCGCAAGCCATCGAGACGGGGCTGCGACGCAGGTCGGAAACGGTGTGGGTACCGGGAACACTGCGCGTGGTGATGTCGGCACTGCGACACGTACCGCGCCCACTGTTCCGACGACTGCCGGTGTGACGGCCAGGGCCCAGGGCCTGCCGTTTGGATCAGGCCGGGCCCCGCGAGCCCGGTCTGATCCGAACGGCAGGTCCTAGCTCGCCGGCAGTTTCGGGCCGCGGGTTGTGCGGCCCGAGGGCTGTGCGGGGAGTGACGATGTGCCGAAGGCGAAGTCCCGGAGCCTGCGCCACACTCCGTCGGCGCCCTGCTCGTAGAGCGCGAACCCGGTGCACGCCCAGGCCGCCTCGTACTCGGCGAGCTCCGCGAACGCGCGGTCCATCGCCGCTTCGTCGATGCCGTGCGCCACGGTCACATGCGGGTGGTACGGGAACTGCAGCTCGCGGGAGACCGGGCCCGACGCGTCCCGCACCTGCTTCTGCAGCCACGTGCAGGCCTCGGCGCCCTCGACGACCTGCACGAACACGACGGGTGACAGCGGCCGGAACGTGCCGGTCCCGGACAGCCGCATCGCGAACGGGCGCCCGCCGGAGGCCACTTCCTCCAGGTGCGCCTCGATCGCCGTGAGGTCGCCGCCGTCCACCTCGGTCGGCGGGAGCAGGGTGATGTGCGTGGGAATGCCGTGCGCCGCGGCGTCGCCGAAGCCCGTGCGCCGCTCCTGGAGCAGGCTGCCGTGAGGCTCCGGGACCGCGATCGAAACACCGATCGTTACGGTCCCCACGTCATACTCCTGTCGTCGTGTGGCGGGCGGGCGGCATCGCGCTCTGCGGACTCTCCGCGCTCGGCTCAGTGCTTGGCGGGCAGGAAGCCGACCTTGTCGTAGGCCTGGGACAGGGTCTCGGCGGCGACGGACCGCGCCTTCTCCGCGCCCTTGGCCAGGATCGAGTCCAGCGTCTCCGAGTCGTCCAGATATTCCTGGGTGCGGGTCCGGAACGGTGTCACGAAGTCCACCATGACCTCGGCCAGGTCCGTCTTCAGCGCACCGTACATCTTGCCCTCGTACTTCTCCTCCAGTTCCGGGATACCGGCACCGGTGAGGGTGGAGTAGATGGTGAGCAGGTTGCTGACGCCCGGCTTGTTCTCCGCGTCGTAGCGGATCACGGTGTCGGTGTCGGTGACGGCGCTCTTGACCTTCTTGGCGGTCGCCTTCGGCTCGTCGAGCAGGTTGATGAGGCCCTTCGGCGTCGACGCCGACTTGCTCATCTTGATCGACGGGTCCTGAAGGTCGTAGATCTTCGCCGTCTCCTTGAGGATGTACGGCGCCGGGAGCGTGAACGTGTCGCCGAAGCGGCCGTTGAAGCGCGTGGCGAGGTCGCGGGTCAGCTCGATGTGCTGGCGCTGGTCCTCACCGACCGGAACCTGGTTCGCCTGGTAGAGCAGGATGTCGGCGACCTGGAGAACCGGATACGTGAAGAGGCCGACGCTCGCCCGGTCCGCGCCCTGCTTCGCCGACTTGTCCTTGAACTGCGTCATACGGCTCGCCTCGCCGAAACCGGTGATGCAGTTCATCACCCAGGCCAGCTGCGCGTGCTCGGGAACATGGCTCTGCACGAACAGCGTGCACCGCTCCGGGTCGAGCCCCGCGGCCAGCAGCTGCGCGGCGGCGAGCCGGGTGTTGGCCCGCAGCTCCTTCGGGTCCTGCGGCACGGTGATCGCGTGCAGGTCCACCACCATGTAGAAGGCGTCGTGGGACTCCTGCAGCGCCACCCACTGGCGGACCGCACCAAGGTAGTTGCCGAGGTGGAACGAGCCGGCTGTGGGCTGGATACCGGAGAGCACACGAGGGCGAACATCAGAGGCCATGTGCCTCATTGTCTCAGGTGCACCGCACAGCTCCGCAGCGGCCAAAGGTCCTTACGCGCCGCGGGGTGCGACCTGGTCGTTGTCAGTGGGCGCCGGTAGCTTGGCGGTGTGGCGGGAGTCACGCGGGGGCGCGTCGACGGGGGTGGCGATGCAGTACGCACGAGGGGGTGGGCCCCGGTGGGCCCGGGTGGTGCTCGTGGTGGTGGCGCTGCTGCTGGCGGCCGCGCCCGCGGCACAGGCCCGGCCCGCGCAGCCCGGCGGGATGGATGTGCCGGATCTGGCGGTGGTGATCGCCCCCGGCGCCAAGGCGGGACCCTCGGTGGCCGTGCACTACGAGGACCGGAACTTCACCCGTCTTGAGCGGTTGACCACGGGGTTCGACACGGTGACTGAGCGCGTGCCCGAGGCCTGGCAGGAGGGGCACTTCCCACCCGTGGTGGCCACGGTCGTGTGGGGCCTGACCGGTGTCGCGGGCTGGCCCCAGACGCACCGGGCGCCCGGCACCGACACGGTCATCGAGCGCCAGGACCAGCTGATCTTCGCGAAGGACGGCACGCCGTGGATCCGAACGGACCCGCAGGTCGACGTGAACGACGACGACCTGCGCTGGCACCACGCCTCCCCGCACCTGGTCGACCAACTGACGGGGGCCGGAGTGTTCCCGCCCGCGCCGCCGCCCACCACGACCTCCCGCGCCCCGGTGTGGTGGGGCCTGACCGGCCTCGCGGCCGGGCTTGCCGCGGCGGGGGCGATATGGCTCATACGTGTACGGGGACGGGGGCGGGAGCGGGGACCACGGGAACCGCGGCAACAACTGATCGACCTGTAGCCCCGCCCCACGCCCGGAAGGACCGACTCAGCCCAGGTCGATCCGGCCGTACAGCGGGAAGCCGGACAGGAGATCCGTGGCACGCCGCGCGACCTCGTCCGCGACCTTCGGCTCCAGGACGTGGCTCGCCTTCGACACCGCCCCGGACTTCGTGGTCCCCGGCTCGGAGGCCGTCAGCACGCGGTCCATGAGCGCCGCGATCTCGTCCATCTCACCGGTGCCCAGGCCACGCGTGGTCAGCGCGGGCGTGCCGATGCGGATGCCGGAGGTGTACCAGGCCCCGTTCGGGTCCGCCGGGATCGCGTTGCGGTTGGTGACGATGCCGGATTCGAGCAGCGCGGACTCGGCCTGGCGTCCCGTGAGGCCGTAGGAGGACGCCACGTCGATGAGGTTGAGGTGGTTGTCGGTGCCGCCGGTGACCAGCGTCGCGCCCCGCCGCATGAGCCCGTCCGCCAGCGCCCGCGCGTTGTCGACGATGCGCTGCGCGTAGTCCTGGAACGCCGGCTGCCGCGCCTCGGCGAGGGCGACCGCCTTGGCGGCCATGACGTGCGGCAGCGGCCCGCCGAGCACCATCGGGCAGCCCCGGTCGACCTGGTCCTTCAGCGAGTCGTCGCACAGCACCATGCCGCCGCGCGGCCCGCGCAGCGACTTGTGGGTGGTCGTGGTGACGATCTGCGCGTGCGGCACCGGGTCGAAGTCACCGGTCAGCACCTTTCCGGCGACCAGGCCGGCGAAGTGCGCCATGTCGACCATGAGCGTCGCGCCGACCTCGTCGGCGATCTCGCGCATGATCCGGAAGTTCACGAGGCGCGGGTACGCGGAGTACCCGGCGACGATGATCATCGGCTTGAACTCACGGGCCTGCGCACGCAACGCCTCGTAGTCGATGAGCCCGGTGGCGGGGTCGGTGCCGTAGGAGCGCTGATCGAACATCTTTCCGCTGATATTGGGTCGGAACCCGTGCGTGAGGTGGCCGCCGGCGTCCAGCGACATGCCGAGCATCCGCTGGTTGCCGAAGGCCTGGCGCAGTTCGGCCCAGTCCGCCTCGGTGAGGTCGTTGATCTGGCGGACCCCGGTCTTCGCGAGGAATGGCGCCTCGACGCGGTCGGCGAGCACCGCCCAGAAGGCGACGAGGTTGGCGTCGATCCCGGAGTGCGGCTGTACGTAGGCGTGCCGGGCGCCGAACAGCTCGCGGGCGTGCTCGGCGGCGATGGACTCGACGGTGTCGACGTTGCGGCAGCCGGCGTAGAAGCGGCGGCCGACGGTGCCCTCGGCGTACTTGTCGCTGAACCAGTTGCCCATGGTCAGCAGCGTCGCCGGGGACGCGTAGTTCTCCGAGGCGATCAGCTTGAGCATCTCGCGCTGGTCGGTGAGCTCCTGGCCGATGGCGTCGGCGACGCGCGGCTCCACGGCGCGCACGACGTCGAGGGCGGCACGGTAAGCGGTGGACTCGGGGGTCAGCGGGGATTCGGTCATGGGGCAGCCTCCGGACGCGGTCGGTTCACGGTTCGGCCCAGGCGCACGGCACTCACTGCTCGGGCCGCTTCCCGATGGTCGATCCCATCCCAGCGCGCCAGTCACGGCCCTGCCCTCACCCTACTCAGGTTCGCGGTGTGCAGGCTGCACGGGTCACACCGAACGGCCTGCCTGTCCGCCTGGGGGTCCGGGGGCTACCCCCTCCTGGGAAAGCACTGCGGGCGCGTCGTCCGGCGAGGTTTCCACGTCCACATCGCGAGCGACGATAGGAAGGGGCCACAAGCCCGTCCCACGCCCAGCGCTACGTGCGGTGCCACGAGCCGCGACGAACGGAGATCCCGTGAGTGCTACCGAAGCAGCAATCGCCCGCGCCGAGGACCACGGCGCGCACAACTACCACCCGCTTCCCGTGGTCGTCGCGACCGCCGAGGGCGCGTGGATGACGGATGTCGAGGGGCGGCGCTATCTCGACATGCTCGCCGGGTACTCGGCGCTCAACTTCGGGCACGGCAACCGCCGGCTCATCGACGCCGCGAAGGCGCAGCTGGAGCGGGTGACGCTGACGTCGCGGGCCTTTCATCACGACCGGTTCGCCGAGTTCTGCACGGAGCTCGCCGAGCTGTGCGGCATGGAGATGGTGCTGCCGATGAACACGGGGGCGGAGGCCGTCGAGACGGCCGTGAAGACCGCCCGGAAGTGGGGCTACCGGGTCAAGGGCGTGCCGGACGGGCGGGCGCGGATCGTGGTCGCGAGCGACAACTTCCACGGGCGTACGACGACCATCGTCAGCTTCTCCACGGACGAGGAGGCGCGCGCCGACTTCGGCCCGTACACGCCGGGCTTCGACATCGTCCCGTACGGGGATCTGGACGCGCTGCGGGCCGCGGTCACGGACGACACGGTGGCGGTGCTGCTCGAACCGATCCAGGGCGAGGCGGGCGTGCTCGTGCCGCCGCCCGGATACCTGGGCGGAGTGCGGCAGTTGACGCGCGAGCGGAACGTGCTGTTCATCGCCGACGAGATCCAGTCGGGGCTCGGCCGGACGGGCCGTACGTTCGCGTGCGAGCACGAGGGTGTGGTGCCGGACGTGTACGTGCTGGGCAAGGCGCTCGGCGGCGGCGTCGTGCCGGTGTCGGCGGTGGTGTCGAGCAAGGCCGTGCTCGGGGTGTTCCGGCCGGGCGAGCACGGGTCGACGTTCGGCGGGAACCCCCTCGCCTGCGCCGTCGCCCTCGAGGTGATCGCGATGCTGCGTACCGGGGAGTTCCAGGAGCGGGCGGCGGAGCTGGGTGAGCATCTGCACGCCGAACTGGGCCTGTTGACCGGAACGGGGAAGGTCACCGGGGTGCGCGGGCGCGGTCTGTGGGCGGGCGTCGACATCGACCCGTCGTACGGGACGGGCCGGGAGATCTCGGAGAAGCTGATGGACCGGGGCGTGCTCGTGAAGGACACGCACGGGTCCACCATCCGGATCGCCCCGCCGCTGGTGATCAGCAAGGACGATCTGGACTGGGGACTCGATCAGCTGCGGGCCGTGCTGGGCGCCTGATCCGTCGGACGGCTCAGCGGATGACGTGGGGCAGGAAGCGGGCGTACTCGTCCGTGACCAGCCCCGCCGACTCCCGGATGCCGAGGCCCGCCGCCTCGTCCCCGACGACCCACGCGCCGAGGACGACGCGGTTGCCGTCGAAGTCGGGCAGTTCGCTCAACTGCTGGTAGCAGCGGGCCTCTTCGGATTCCGTCGGCGCGGACGATCCGGGTGCGTGGATCGTGACGCCGGCGCCCTCGCGGCCGAGCAGCGGTTTCGATACGTAGCCGGGCCCTTCGGCGGAGGCGAGTTCGCGCGGTCCGTCGAGGTGGGCGGGCAGCAGGTTCGGGTGGCCCGGGTACAGCTCCCACAACACCGCGAGCAGCGCCTTGTTGCTGAGCAGCATCTTCCAGGCGGGCTCGATCCACATCGTCGTGCCCGTCCCGCCGCCGTTGTCGAGGCTGCCGAGGACCTGCGGGGCGAACGCGTCGGTGGTGAGCCATTCCCAGGGGTACAGCTTGAAGCAGCTGCGGATGAACCGGAGTTGGTTGTCGACGAAGCGCCCGGAGAGGCTGTCCCAGCCGATCTCCTCCATGGAGATCCAGTCGGTGTCCAGGCCGGCCTGTTCGGCGGTCTCCTTCAGGTAGCCGACGGTCATGAGGTCCTCGCCGAGTTCGTCGGCCGAGGAGTGCGCGAAGTGGAGCGGGCTGCCGGGCGGGAGCAGGGCGGCCTGCTTCTTCCAGGCGTCGACGAGCCGCTCGTGGAGCGAGTTCCACTGGTCGGCGCCGGGGAACCGCTCCTCCATCCAGAACCACTGGGGGCTCGCGGCCTCGACGAGTGAGGTGGGGGTGTCGGCGTTGTACTCGAGGAGCTTCGCGGGGCCGGTGCCGTCGTAGCGCAGGTCGAACCGGCCGTAGAGGGACGGCAGTTCGGCGCGCCGCTGCCAGGCCTCGGTGACGGCCGCCACGACGCGCGGGTCGGTGATCCCGAGGTCGGCGAAGCGGTCGGTGCGGACGATGTGTTCGGCCGCGGCGAGGCACATGCGGTGCAGTTCCTCGACGACCTCTTCGAGCGCCTCGACCTCGGGGAGGGAGAACTCGTAGTAGGCGCTCTCGTCCCAGTAGGGGCGCAGGGAGTCGTCGGGGTAGCGGGTGAGCGGGTAGATGAGCCCCTGTTCCTCGACGGTTCGCTGCCAGTCGGGGCGCGGGGTGATGGTGTGGCGCTTCATGGGTACTGGTCGCCTCCGGCTCAGCCGCCGGAGCTTCCGCCCTTGCCGCCGCCGAAGCCGCCGCGGGTGACACCGCCTCCGCCGGAGGACTTGGTGAAGGAGCCGCCGCCGACGCGGCTGCCCTTCTTCGAACCGCCGTAGTACCAGCCGCCGTTGACCGAGGACTTGCCGGTCGTGCTGGACGAGGACTTGCAGTACTTGTCGGAGACGACCTTGTAACCCTTGCCCGCGTTGTAGCTGTTGCGGTCGATGCAGCGCTTGTCGACGTCGGAGTCCGAGGAGCAGGCGGTGAGCGCGGCGGCCAGCAGGCCGAGGCCGCCGAGGGCGACGGTGCCGGAGCGCAGCCGTCGTTGGGTGGTGTTGTCCGTCATGAAGTTCTCCCCCGTCGCGTGCGTGTACGTGCGTGTGCTGCCCTAGGGCAGGACGCGGCACAGGGTATCCAACGCGCCCGGCCAGGCGTGGTCGGGCGGGGTGCCGTAGCCGACGACCAGGGCGTCCATGGGGTGTTCCGGCGGCGGCGCGTCCTCGTGCCGGAATTCGGCCAGGCCCGCGATGCCGAGGCGCTGCCAGGCGGCGGCCTGCACGACGGACCGTTCGGTGCCGGGCGGGAGCGTGAGCACGGCGTGCAGTCCGGCGGCGATGCCGGTGGCGCGCACGGCCGGGGCGCGCTCGGCGAGGGCGGAGACGAGCTGGTCGCGGCGGCGCCGGTAGCGGAGCCGTGAGGCGCGCACATGACGGTCGTACGCGCCCGATTCGAGGAACTCGGCGAGCGTGAGCTGGTCGAGGACACCGCAGGACCAGTCGGTGTACCCCTTGGCCGCGACGACCTCGTCGAGGAGCGGCGCGGGCAGCACCATCCAGCCGAGCCGCAGTCCGGGGGCGAGGGACTTGCTCGCCGTGCCGAGGTAGACGACGCGGTCGGGGTCGAGGCCCTGGAGGGCGCCGACGGGCTGCCTGTCGTAGCGGAACTCGCCGTCGTAGTCGTCCTCCAGGATCAGCCCGCCGGTGCGGCGCGCCCAGTCGACGGCGGCGGCGCGGCGGCGGGCGTGCAGGGCGACGCCGAGGGGGAACTGGTGGGCGGGCGTGAGCAGGGCAGCCCTCTCGCCGGAGCCCAACTCCCGCACGTCCGCTCCTTCTTGGTCGAATGGGAGCGGTCGAGTGCGGAGTCCGGGCCGGGTCAGATACCCCAAGTGAAGACCGAGCCCGTACGACTCCACGGCGACATCGCGCACACCGCGCCCGTGCAGCACCTCGCCGAGCAGGATCATGCCCTGCACGAATCCTGCGCAGACGACGATGCGTTCCGGTGACGCCTGTACGCCGCGGGCGCGGGCCAGGTAGCCGGCGAGGGCGGCGCGCAGTTCGGGGCGGCCGCGGGGGTCGCCGTAGCCGAGGGCCTCGTTCGGGGCGGTGGTGAGGGCGCGGCGGGCGGCCTTCAGCCATTCGGCGCGGGGGAAGGAGGCGAGGTCGGGGCGGCCGGGCATGAGGTCGTAGCGGTGGCCGCCGAAGGGGACGCGGTTGGTGGCGGGGACCGGGGTCGGCGCCCGCCCCGGCCGCTCGGCGACCCGGGTGCCGGAGCCCTGCCGGGCGGTGAGCCAGCCCTCGGCGACGAGGTCGGCGTAGGCGTCGGCGACCGTGTTGCGGGCGAGGCCGAGGTCGGCGGCGAGGGTGCGGGAGGCGGGCAGCCGGGTGCCGGGGGCGAGTCGCCCGCCGCGTACGGCCTCGCGGAGCGCGTCGGTGAGGCCGCGGCGCACGCCTCCCGAGCCGCCGGTGTCGAGGTGCAGGTCGATGCCGAGCGCTCGCCCGGAGGCCGAATTGGCCCAAGATTCTTCCACGTAAATGGACCATACTCCTGGGCTACTTCCTCCGTAGGCTCGAAGCATGACGAACAACGAGAACAGCACCGAGAACAGCACCACCAACAGCACCGCGAACCCCGTGTACGTGCACGAGCACACCCCCCGCCTCGACTGGTCCCGCCACGCTCCCGAGGTCTTCAAGGCGATGATCAAGCTGGACGCGGCCGCCCGCGCGGGCCTGGACCCCAAGATCGCCGAACTGGTCAAGGTCCGCGCCTCGCAGATCAACCGCTGCGCGCTCTGCCTCGACATGCACACGAAGGACGCGCTCGCGGCGGGCGAGAGCGTGGAGCGGATCATCCAGCTCAGCGCGTGGGAGGAGTCGAAGCACTTCTACACGGAGAAGGAGATCGCGGCCCTGGAGCTCACCGAAGCGATCACGGTCCTCACCGACGGCTTCGTGCCGGACGAGGTGTACGAGAGGGCGGCGAAGGTCTACGAGGATCAGGAGCTGGCCCAGCTGATCGCCGCGATCACGGTGATCAACGCCTGGAACCGGTTCGGCGTCTCGACCCGCCAGTCGCCGGGTCACTACACGCCGGGCGACTACAAGTGACCGTGCGCACACGGCAGTTGGACGCCGGGGTCCGGACGGCGATGCAGGCGCTCAGCGCGGCGGCCAAGAAGGGCCTCGGCGACCCGGTCCTCACCGAACTGGTGGCGATCCGGGCGTCGCAGATCAACCAGTGCGCGTTCTGCCTGGACATGCACGTCGACATCGCGGTGCGGAAGAACGGCGAATCCGGGAAACGCATCGCGCTGCTGAACGCGTGGCGTGAGGCCGGCGACGCGTTCAACGACCGGGAAAGGGCTGCGCTCGCGCTCACCGACGCCATGACGCTCCTGACGGACGGCTACGTCCCCGACGAGACGTACGAGACGGCGGCGCGGCACTTCACCGAGCCCGAACTCGCCCACCTCATCGCCTCGATCACGGTCATGAACAACTGGAACCGGCTGATGGTGAGCCGTCGCATCGAACCAGGAGGCCCCGCATGGTGAGCCCTGTCGAGCAGCTCCGCGCCCTGCACCACGACCGCTCCCCCGGCGACCCTCTCGTCCTCCCCGGCCCGTGGGACGCGGCGAGCGCCCGCGTCTTCGAGGAGACCGGCTTCCCGGCCCTCGCGACTCCGTCCGCCGGGGTCGCGGCATCACTCGGCCACGAGGACGGGCAGACCCCGGCGGACGAGATGTTCGCGGCGGTCCACCGGATCGTGCGCGCGGTGTCGGTGCCGGTGTCGGCGGACATCGAGGGCGGGTATGGGCTCGCGCCGAAGGAACTGGTGGAACGCCTCCTGGAAACCGGCGCGGTCGGCTGCAACCTGGAGGACTCGGCCCCCGACGGCACCCTCAAGTCCCCTCAGCAGCACGCGGATTGGCTGGCGGAGGTCCGCGCGGCGGCGGGCGACCGCATCATCCTGAACGCGCGCGTCGACACGTTCATCCGCGGCGCCGCGAACCCGATCGACGAGGCGGTGGAACGCGCCCGCCTGTACGTGGCGGCGGGCGCGGACTGCGTCTACCCGATCGGCGCCCCGGCGGACGCGCTGCCCGCCCTGCGCTCCGGAATCACGGGCCCACTCAACGTGGGCGCACCCCCTGGCGGCCCGTCACCCCGCGAATGGGGCGAACTGGGCGCGACCCGCGTCACGTTCGGCCCTGGCTTGCAGCGTCGGGCGATGGAGGCGGTACGGAAGATCGCGGAGAGCCTGCGCTGAGCGTGGCGTCCGGGTCCCAGCTGTTCCGGCCCGCGTGCGCGGCGCCTGGACCGGAGGGGACTGTGACGGCTGGCGACGACCACGTGTCGTCAGCCGTCACAGTCCCCTCCGGCTTCTTCTCCTGGCTACTTCTTCGGGAGCCAGGACTTCCACGTCGACTCGTGCGTGTCGACCCACTTCTTGGCGGCGGCCTCAGGCGTGAGCTTCTTGTCGGCGATCAGGAGCGAGACCTCGTTCTGGTCGTCCGTCGTCCACTTGAAGTTCTTCAGGAGCTGCGCCGCCTCGCCGCCGTGCTTGGCGAAGTCCGTGTTCAGGTACTTCTGGAGCGACGTCGTCGGGTACGCGCAGGTGATCTTCTGCGGGTCGGCGTCGCAGCCCTCCTTGTACTTGGGCAGCTTCACCTCCGTCATCGGCACCTGCTTCGTGAGCCACTGCGGCGTGTACCAGTACGACAGGAACGGCTTCTTCTGCTTGGCGAACTGCTTCATCTGCGTGATCTGCGCGGCCTCGGAGCCGGCGAAGACGACCTGGTAGTCCAGGTTCAGGTTCTTCACCAGCGCCTTGTCGTTCGTCACGTACGACGGGGAGCCGTCGAGGAGTTGGCCCTTGCCGCCGCTCTCCGCCGTCTTGAGCTGGTCGGCGTATTTGTTCAGGTTCTTCCAATTGGTGATGTCCGGGTGCTTCTTCGCGAAGTACGTCGGGACGAACCACCCGATGTGGCCCGTGACGCCGAGGTCGCCGCCCGGCTCGATCAGCTTCTTGTCCTTGACGTAGCGCTGCACCTGATCGGGGTGGCCCCAGTCCTCCAGGATCGCGTCGACGCGGCCCTGGCTGAGGGCGTCCCAGGCGGGGACCTCGTCGACCTGCACGGTGTCGACGCGGTAGTCGAGTTCGTGCTCCAGGAGGTACTTGGCGACGGCCACGTTCGCCTGCGCGCCGACCCAGGACTGGACCGAGAGGGTCACCGTCCTGGCGCCCTGCGCGTTGGCGAACGGCGAGGACTGCTTGGTCATGTCGGCCGCGCCGCAGCCGGTGGCCGCCAGCAACGTCCCCACACCGATGACCGCCTTCAGCGGCGTCAGGCGTGTGCTGATGCGCGTACGGAA
The DNA here is from genome assembly GCF_049844455.1 of Streptomyces fractus. NCBI lineage: Bacteria > Bacillati > Actinomycetota > Actinomycetes > Kitasatosporales > Streptomycetaceae > Streptomyces > Streptomyces fractus. Next base: position 3,890,638 of record NZ_JBMYHI010000002.1, read on the forward strand.
TCGCGTTCGGATACCGATACCCATGTCAGGCCCCCTTTCCGGCGTTCTCGCGGCGCCCGGTCGGCTGTGTCACCCGGTCGAGCATCAGGCCCAGGCAGACGATCGCGGCGCCCGCGACGAGGCCCGTGGCGAGGTCGCCCTGGGCGATGCCGAACACGACGTCGTAGCCGAGCGCGCCACCGCCGACCAGACCGCCGATGATGACGACGGCGAGGACCAGGACGATGCCCTGGTTGACGGCGAGCAGCAACGCCGGGCGGGCGAGCGGGAGTTGGACCTGGCGGAGCTGCTGGCCCGCCGTCGCGCCCATCGAGCGGGACGCCTCCATCGCGGCCGGGTCCACCTGTCGTAGGCCCTGTGTCGTGATGCGTACGACGGCGGGGAGCGCGTAGACGACCGCGGCGGCGACCGCCGGGGCGCGGCCGACGGCGAAGAGCGCGACGACCGGGATCAGGTACACGAACTGCGGCATCGTCTGGAAGACGTCGAGGACGGGGCGCAGGAACCGCTCGAAGCGCTCGCTGCGGGCCGCGGCGATACCGATCGCGAAGCCGAGGACCAGCGTGACGGCGACCGCCGCGATGACCTGCGACAGCGTGTCGAGGGACGGCTTCCACACGCCCAGTACGCCGACGCCCGCCATCGCGAGGACCGCGGTGAGCGCGGTGCGCCAGGTGCCGATCAGCCAGGCGAGCGCGGCGACGATCAGCAGCACCGACCACCAGGGCAGCCAAGTGAGGCCGTCGCGCACGGGGTTGAGGATCCCCGTGGTGAAGTGCGCGGCCCAGTCGGCGGTGCCGCCGATGTACGGGACGCCGGAGTACAGGTGGTCCGTCATCCAGTCGACGGCGTCGTTGACGTGCGTGGCGATGTTCACGGTCCAGGAGTCGGGCCAGTCGAGGCGGCCGACGAGGCGGCCCACGACGGCGACCACCCCGGTGCCGACGACGACGGCGAGCACGTCCCACTTCGCGGGCACGGCGGCCGGGTCGTGCGAGCCCATCCGGGCTCCGGCCGCGGCCGTGACCCGGTCGAGGACGACCGCGAGCAGCACGATCGGGATGCCGGCCGCGAGCGCGGCACCGACGTCGACGGAGGCGAGCGCCTGGTAGACGCGGTCACCGAGGCCGCCCGCGCCGATCACGGACGCGATGACGGCCATGGAGAGCGCCATCATGATCGTCTGGTTGAGGCCGAGGAGGAGCTCCTTGCGGGCCAGCGGGAGGCGGGCGGAGAGGAGTCGCTGGCGGGCCGTCGCGCCGAGCGAGGTGACGGCTTCCATCACGCCGCCGTCCGCGGAGCGCAGGCCGAGCGCGGTGAGGCGGGCCATCGGCGGGGCGGCGTAGACGACCGTGGCGAGCACGGCGGCCGGGACGCCCATGCCGAAGATGAGGACGACCGGGAGCAGGTACGCGTAGGCGGGCAGCACCTGCATGGTGTCGAGGACCGGGCGCAGCCCCCGGTACATGGTGTCGCTCAGGCCCGCGGCGAGGCCGAGGACCGCGCCGAGGAACACCGAGACGAGCACGGCGATCACCATCAGGGCGAGGGTTTGCATGGTGGGCACCCACATGCCGAGGGCGCCGCAGGCCAGGAACGCGACGACCGCGGACGCGGCGAGGCGCCGGCCCGCCACCCGCCAGGCGATCAGCCCGGCCGCCGCCGTCACGCCGGCCCAGCCCATGGCGAGCAGGACCAGGTATACGGCGCGCACGGACAGGACGACCGCGTTGCTGATGTAGCCGAAGAAGTACAGGAACAGCGGGTGGCTGTCCCGGTTGTCGATCACCCAGTCCGTGGCCTTGCCGAGGGGTTCGGTGAGGTCGACGGTGAGGGCGTGCGGCCAGGTCCCGCTGTGCCACTTGGCGTGGGCCAGCGGCACGAGGATCGCGGCGACGACGGCGAGCAGGACGATCTTGCCCAGGGCGCGGTTGCGCCAGAACGGACGGGGCTGCTCAGCGGTACTCGTGGCCGGAGCAGCCGTTACGGCAGCAGCCATCAGCCCGCCTCCGTACCCTCGTCGGCCTTCTTGCCCTCGGCGGCGGTGGGCAAATCAAGCCCCGCCGGCGATTGAGGCGCGGGGTCCGGGGCGGAGCCCCGAGACGTAGGAACGGCTCCCGCGTCGGACGACACACCGGCCACAACGCCCAGCAGAAGCTCGTGGTCGACCACGCCGACACACTCACCCTGGTCCACCACCCGCACGGCGAACCCGCTGGAAGCAACCGCCTCGATCGCCTCCGACACCGTGGCATCGGCCGCGATCGAAGGACCGCGGTCGGCCTCGTCCGCATCGGCGGGCCGCATGGCCCTGCGTACGGTCATGACCTGCTCGCGCGGCACATCGCGGACGAACTCGCGGACGTAGTCGTCGGCGGGCGCGCCCACGATCTCATCGGGCGTGCCGAGCTGGACGACCTTGCCGTCGCGCATCAGGGCGATGCGGTCGCCGAGGCGCAGCGCCTCCTGGAGGTCGTGGGTGATGAAGACCATCGTGCGCCCCTCCTCGCGGTGCAGGCGCACGACCTCCTCCTGCATGTCGCGCCGGATCAGCGGGTCGAGCGCGCTGAACGGCTCGTCGAAGAGGAGGACTTCGGGGTCGACCGCCAGCGCCCGCGCCAGGCCGACGCGCTGCTGCTGGCCGCCGGACAGCTGACCGGGGCGGCGCTGCTCCAGCCCGTCGAGGCCGACCTTCGCGACGACCTCCATCGCCTTCGCCCGGCGCTCGGCACGCCCCACGCCCTGGATCTCCAGGCCGTACGCGACGTTGTCGAGGACCGTGCGGTGCGGGAGGAGGCCGAAGTGCTGGAAGACCATCGCCGCGCGGTGCCTGCGGAGTTCGCGCAGGCGGGACTTGTCCATGCCCAGGACGTCCTCGCCGTCGATCTCCAGCGTGCCGGACGTCGGCTCGATGAGCCTGGTCAGACAGCGTACGAGGGTCGACTTGCCGGAGCCCGACAGGCCCATGACAACGAAGACCTCGCCCCGCTTCACGTCGAACGACACATCGCGAACGGCGGCCGTGCAGCCGGTCCGCTCGCGCAGCTCGGCGGCGCTCAGGTCCGTCAACTCGGCGTCGCCCGGGACGCGTTCGGCCTTCGGGCCGAACACCTTCCACAGGTTGCGCACGGCGAACACGGTCTCGGAACCGGTCCGCTCACCAGCGTCCACAGAAGTCATCGTCGCGCTCATCACGCATCACCACCCAGCAGTTCGGCGCACTTCTCCCCGACCATGAGCACCCCGATCATCGGGTTCACCGCGGGCATCGTCGGGAAGACGGACGCGTCGGCGATACGGATGGAATTCAGCCCGCGGACCTTCAACTGGGGGTCTACCACGGCGAGTTCATCGTCCGCAGCACCGATGCGGCAAGTTCCCGCGGGGTGGTAGACGGTGTGCGCGACCTTGCGCGCGTACTCGCTGAGCGCCTCGTCGTCCGTGACGTCGGGGCCGGGGCACACCTCGCGCTTGAGCCAGCCGGCCAGCGGCTCGGTCTTGGCGATCTCGCGGGCGATCTTGATGCCGTCGACGAGGGTCTTGCCGTCGTAGTCGTCCTCGTCCGTGAAGTAACGGAAGTCGAGGGCGGGCTTGACCTCGGGGTCCGCGCTGGTCAGGTAGACGCGGCCGCGGCTCTTCGGCTTGGGGATGTTCGGCGTCATGGACACCCCGTGCTCCGGCTGTACGTAGCCGAGGCGCTCCGGGTTGTCCGTGAACGGGATTTGGTAGAAGTGGAACATCAGGTCGGGCCCGGCCGCTTCCGGGTCCCGCTGGATGAACAGGCCGGCGTCGCTGTCCATGGCGCTGTTCTCGGGGATCGGGCCGTTCGTCTCCCAGACGATGACGGACTCCGGGTGGTCGAGCAGGTTCTCGCCGACGCCCGGCAGGTCGTGCAGGACCGGGATGCCGAGGGCCTCCAGGTCGGCCTTCGGGCCGATGCCGGAGTGCATCAAGAGGCGGGGCGTGTCGACGGCTCCGGCGCACACGAGGACCTCGGTGCGCGCCGATATGAGCTTCTCCGCGCCGTCCTTGCCGCGCACGCGCACGCCGCGCGCGGTCAGCCCTTCGTCCGAGGCGTCGAACTCCAGCTTGTACGCCCACGTCTCAAGGAGGAGCGTCAGGTTGGGGCGGTCGCCGGCCTCCATGTGCGGGTGGAGGTAGGCCACCGAGGCACTGGAGCGCTTGTTGTTCTCGGGGTGGTACGCGAGGTCGAAGAAGCCGACGCCGTCCTTGAACGGGCCCTTGTTGAAGCCCTCGACGCGCGGGACGCCGGTCGCCGCCTGCGCGGCGGCCACGAAGTCGCTCGCGATCGCGTTCCGGTCCTTCTCGTCGACCGGGACGATGTTGTTGCGGAGCTTGGAGAAGTACGGGTCCATCGTCTTGTGGTCCCAGCCCTCGGCGCCCGCCGCCGCCCACTCGTCCCAGTCGCCGGGCAGCGGCTTGAACGAGATGAGCGTGTTGTGCGACGAGCAGCCGCCCAGCACCTTGGCGCGGCTGTGCAGGATGTGCGAGTTGCCGCGCGGCTGCTCCGTGGTGGTGTAGCCGTAGTCCAGGTCGCCGCCGAGCAGGCCGAGCCAGCGGCGCAGCGTCAGCACGTCGTCGCGGTCGATGTCGCTGGGGCCACCCTCGATGACGGCGACGGTGACGTCCGGGTTCTCGGTGAGCCGGGAGGCGATCACCGATCCCGCGGTGCCGCCACCGACGATGACGTAGTCGTAGGTGTTTTCAGACATTGCTCTGCTCAGCTCCAAGAAATCCACAAATTCCAGCCCCGCCGGCGATTGAGGCGCGGGGTCCGGGGCAGAGCCCCGAGACGTTCACACGGCCTACGCGCACGGACGCGAGGCCACGACCACGGACGACGTCAGCCCGCGAACCAGCGGACCGGCTTCGGCGCCAGGTTCTGGTACACGTGCTTGCTCTCGCGGTACTCGGCGAGCCCGGCGGGGCCCAGCTCGCGCCCGACGCCGCTCTTTCCGAAACCGCCCCACTCGGCCTGCGGGAGGTAGGGGTGGAAGTCGTTGATCCAGACGGTGCCGTGGCGCAGGCGGCGCGCCATGCGGCGGGCGCGCCCCGCGTCGGCGGTCCACACGCCGCCCGCGAGGCCGTACTCGGTGTCGTTGGCGAGGGTGACGGCCTCGTCCTCGGTGCGGAACGTCTCGACGGTGAGGATCGGGCCGAAGGTCTCCTCGCGGACGACGCGCATCTCGCGGTGGCACTGGTCGAGGACGGTCGGCTCGTAGAAGTAGCCGGTGGCGGGCCGCACGTCGCTGGGCTCGGGGCGCTTGCCGCCGCAGCGCAGCACGGCGCCCTCGGCGAGCGCGGAGGCGACGTAGTCCTCGGTCTTGGCGCGCTGCGGCTCGCTGACGAGCGGGCCGCACTCGACGTTGTCCTCGGTGCCGCGGCCGAGGCGGATCTTCTCGGCGCGGCGGGTGAGTTCGGCGACGAAGCGCTCGCGCACGGACTCCTCGATGATGAGCCGGGAGCCGGCGGAGCAGACCTGGCCGCTGTGGATGAAGGCGGCGTTGAGGGCCTGGTCGACGGCGGTGTCGAAGCCCTCCTCCGTCTCGCACGCGTCGGCGAAGACGACGTTCGGGTTCTTGCCGCCGAGTTCGAGGGCGACCTTCTTGACGGAGACGGCCGCGGCCTGCGCGACCTTGGTGCCGCTGATCAGGCCGCCGGTGAAGGAGACGAGGTCGACGTCGGGGTGGTCGGCGAAGCGGGCGCCGACGGTCGCGCCGGGGCCGGTCACGATGTTGGCGACGCCCTGCGGAAGCCCGGCCTCGACCAGCAGCTCGATCAGCACGACCGTGGTCAGCGGCGTGATCTCGCTCGGCTTGATGACGAAGGTGTTGCCCGCGGCGAGCGCCGGGGCGATCTTCCAACTCGCCTGGAGGAGCGGGTAGTTCCACGGCGTGATCATCGAGCAGACGCCGACGGGCTCGTGCACGACGACGCTGTGGATGTCGTCGGAACCGGCGTCGACGACGCGGCCCGCGCCCTCGCCGATGACGAGGTCGGCGAAGTAGCGGAAGGCGTCGGCGACGCAGTCGACGTCGACGCGGCCCTCCTCGACGGTCTTGCCCGCGTCCCGGCTCTCCAGGAGGCCGATCTTCTCCCGGTCGCGGACGAGGAGGTCGGCGACGCGGCGCAGCAGCGCGGCGCGCTCGGCGACGGGCGTGGTCGGCCACGGGCCCTCGTCGAAGGCCTTGCGGGCGGCGGCGATCGCGGCGTCCGCGTCCTCGGTGCCACCCTCGGCGATCACGGCGAACGGCTTGGCATCCGCAGGGTCGAGGATCTCGCGCGTGGCCCCTGCCGCGGCCCCGCGCCACTCTCCGTCGACATGAATGGTGTTTTGCACTGACACGACCTGCTTCGCCTTCCGTTCCGGGAATGTCCCCGAGTACCGCAAACGCCTTCTGGCGCTCTCTCGGTGACGTCGGAAGCCCCTGCCCCGACGTGTGGGAAGCATGCCCGTACGGCGACGAAAGTGCGCTGTGTCACGACACGGCGCGGGTGTGGGCGGCGACGCTGCGTGAGAGCAGGGCCGACCGCCCGCGCCCTTTCACTCCCCCTTGAACCGCGAGAGCACGGTGGCGAGCCGGGCCTTCTGCGCGGGCCACTCGGTCTCCGGGCCCGCGACGAGCACCGCGTACTGCGTGCCGTCCTGCGCGGTGAACGCGAGGTCGACCACCTTTCTGCGCGCGCCCAGCTTCTCGCTGTCGTACGCGTAGACCAGCTCGGCCGCGTCGTCGGTCACGTCGTCCGAGGCCCCCTCGGGGGCCGGGGTCTCCTTCAGTGAGGACTGCTCGTACCCGTCCTTCGAAAGGCTCGTCGAGAGGTTCCCGGCCGCGACCCGGAGCGATTGGAGCGGTGTGGTGTCCGGCTCCGTGATGGTGAAGACCTGGATGAGCGAGGCCTCGTCGGACGACGTGTAGAACACCCCCTGCTCGTTCTCGCTGCGGTCCCAGTCGTCGGGCACCGCGAGCGTGAAGCCCGCCGCGTCCTTCACCTGCCGGTAGCCGGCGGGAAGCTCCCCGCTCGGCGAGGGGGTGGGGGACGGTGGCGGTGTCGGAGAGCTGTGGATGGGCTTCGGGGACGTCGGATTCGGCTTCGGGTCGGGCACCGGGTCGTCCCCGCGGGTCATCAGCACCGCCCCTGTCGCGACAGCGGCGCCGAACACGGCCGCCGCCAGGATGACGAGGGCGAAGCGCCGGCCCCGGCCGGGCGGCGACGGGGACGGCTCCTGCGGTTCGGGGCCCGGCCAGGGCGCCGGCGGGGCGTACTCCGGGCGCGGCGGAGGCGGCGACGAGACAGAGCCGGGGCCCGAGCCCGCCTCCTCCCAGCGCTGGGTCTCCTCGTTCCAGTGCCTTCCGCTCATCTCATGTTCCCCAGCATCGCGGCGACCGTGCCGGCCGACGAGAGCAGCGAGACGACCGCCTGCGAGTCTCCGAGCAGCGCGCGCAGCCGCTCGATCCGGCTCGGCGGGGTGCTGCCGGTGCGGGTGATCTCGCCCTCCGTCTCGGCGAGTTCGGCGTCGAGGGTGCGCACCCGTCCGTCGTCGTCGCGGAGCCGGGGCAGGTCGGCGCGGAGCGCGCGCACCGCTTCCAGCAGCTCCCGCATCGCCTCGTCGTTCTGCGGCGCGCTGTTCGTGTGGCTCTCCGCGTGGGCGTGGCTGCCGATGGCGAAGGTGCTGCCGTGGACGTCACCGATGGTGACCGAGGGCTCGTCACTCGCTGCCATGGTCGTCGGTTCCCTTCTCGTTCCGGGTGCCGCCGGGCGCTCCCGATGTCGCGCGGGCGTGCGAGCCGACGGCGAAGGTGGAGTCCTCGACGCGGTCGATGTTCACGCCGCCGCTGCTGATGTTCACGATCTTCTGGACGAACTCGCCGGTCTGGTAACCGGATTCGGCGAGCGCGTGCAGCACTCCGTTGGCGATGCGGTCCTGGATCGACTTGAGGTAGCGCTCGACGTCCATCTGCTGGAACTGCGAGCCGGGCCCCTCCGAGCCGAGCTCGCGCACCGACAGGGCGGGGCCGTCCGGCAGCGCGCCGCTGTGCCCGCCGGTGAGCACCTGCCAGCCGTAACCGGCCCAGCGGCCGATGGTGACGAGGGAGCGCACGGGCGAGCCCGCCACCCGCGCGAAGGCCCAGGCGGCCTTGCCGACCGGGTTGTTCTGGCGGAACTGGTGGGCGGCGCGGTCCGCGTTCTGGAACGGCTCGCGCACCGGGGCGAGGACGTGCGGCGCGATCTCCAGCATCAGCATCCGGCCCTGGGTGTGGACGCGGACGAAGACGGTGACGACCAGCTCCTCCTCCCAGCCGCCGACCCGGATCCGCAGGAAGTGCCGACGCTTCTCCGCGCCTTCCTCGACGGACCGGGCCCGGTGCTCCTCGAACCTCTCCTCCTGGTACGGGGCGTCCTGCCGGTGCGCGAGGCCCTCGGCGGGCAGGAAGACGCACTCGTCGATCTCCAGCCGGCGCAGCCGGTCGCGCACGGTGGTGCCCGCGAACTCGGCGGGCAGCCGCAGCTGTTCGAGCAGCGGCCGGATCTGCTCAAGGATCTTCCGGTTGTTGAGCGGCTGCTGCTTTTTCATCCCGTCGGGACGCAGCTCGACGGCGAGGGTCCAGGTGTCGACCGGTTCGCCCGCCCCGCAGAACGGGCGGACCGCGTGGTACATGATCAGCGGTGCGTGCTGCTCCTCCCTGATCCGCCGCTTCACTCGCTGGAAGCGGGCGCCCTCGGCGCTCTCCGCCGGGTCGGCGGACGCGTCCCCGAACCGCGCCTCGGACAGCTCGGCCCCGAGCGCGCGGGCGAACTGGCTGCACTGGGCGCCCACGCACCCGGCGATCAGGGCGAGCACGAGCAGCGTGAGCCAGCCGTGCAGGGCGTCACCGGAGCCGGTGCTCTCGGGAACCATCCAGCTCACCGCGGAGGGCAGGCTCTCACTGAGGCCCGAGCGGACCTCGTAGGAGGTGCTGTCGTAGCTGTCCTCGCCTCCGCCGACGACCATGGCCACGGTGGAGACCAGCAGCATCGCCAGCAGGATCCGCCCCCACCAGCGCACGTACCAGGCGATCACCCGGCGGTAGACCGGCGGCCGCTTGCCGGGTCCGCGGATCCAGACGCCGAGCGCGAGCAGCGCGGACGGCAGCAGGAACGCGAGGATCCAGTAGTCGGTCAGCGGCAGACCCACCACCCACAGGCCGAGCACGGCCGCGGACCAGGCCACTTCGATGCGCCGGGCGCGTAACGCGTGCGCGAGGACGCGGGCCGCGTCGAAGCCGAGCGAGGGCGCCACGATGCGCTGCTCGTACAGATGCAGCTGCTCGATGACACGGTCGCGGTAGGACTGGTCGAGATAGGCGCCGGCGCAGAGCAGCCGGGTGGCCTCGCTGGCGTGCGGCGGTTTCGTCGGCGGGGGTGGCCCCACCGCCCCGACATCGGTCCCGGATGACGACTGCTCTGGAACATAGGCGGTGCTCACACCACTCCCCCGACATTGCCATCGATGATGACTGTTCGAACTGCCCGTACACGCGCGGCAGTTGATGCAGGAGAAGCATAGGACGTCTCGGTGACATGCAGAACTGGATACTCCGCATGGGTCCGTGGTGGGACCACAGAAAAGCGGTTGCCCCTCGGACACCGGGATGTCCGAGGGGCAACCGCCGCGACCGCGCGGGTCACATGAGCGTCAGGCGCGCATCAGTGGATCAGATGAGGCCCAGGCCGCGGACGGCCTCGCGCTCGTCCACCAGCTCCTGCACGGACGCGTCGATGCGCGTGCGCGAGAACTCGTTGATCTCCAGGCCCTGGACGATCTCGTACTTGCCGTCCTTCGTGGTGACGGGGAAGGACGAGATGATGCCCTCCGGCACGCCGTACGAGCCGTCCGACGGGATGCCCATGGACGTCCAGTCGCCCTCGGCCGTGCCGTTGACCCACGTGTGGACGTGGTCGATCGCGGCGTTGGCGGCGGAGGCGGCCGAGGACGCGCCACGGGCCTCGATGATCGCGGCACCGCGCTTGGCGACGGTCGGGATGAAGTCCTCGGCCAGCCACGCCTCGTCGTTGCCGATGGCCTCGATGGCGGGCTTGCCGGCGACGGTGGCCTGGAAGATGTCCGGGTACTGGGTCGCCGAGTGGTTGCCCCAGATCGTCAGGCGCTGGATGTCGGCGACCGTGGCGCCCGACTTCTTCGCGAGCTGGGTCAGCGCGCGGTTGTGGTCGAGGCGGGTCATCGCGGTGAAGCGCTCGGCCGGTACGTCCGGGGCGGCGGCCTGGGCGATCAGCGCATTGGTGTTCGCCGGGTTGCCGACGACCAGGATCTTGACGTCGTCCGCGGCGTGGTCGTTGATCGCCTTGCCCTGCGGCTTGAAGATGCCGCCGTTGGCCTCGAGCAGGTCGCCGCGCTCCATGCCCTTCGTACGCGGGCGGGCGCCGACGAGGAGGCCGACGTTGGCGCCGTCGAAGGCGACGTTCGGGTCATCGGTGATCTCGATGCCCTGAAGCAGCGGGAAGGCACAGTCGTCGAGCTCCATGGCGGTGCCCTCGGCGGCCTTGAGCGCCGGGGTGATCTCCAGGAGACGCAGTTTGACCGGCACGTCCGCGCCGAGCAGCTGGCCGGAGGCGATGCGGAAGAGCAGTGCGTAGCCGATCTGGCCGGCGGCGCCGGTGACGGTGACGTTCACGGGAGTGCGGGTCATGGCGTTCTCCGTAGGACAGCAGGTCAATTTGATCGATCTCTTGGTATCAAGAGATCCTTTCGTCAGGCTATCGCGCCCCGCCCGCACGGGAACCACAGGTACATGTGGCCCGCCCCACACGAGGACGGCCGTCCGGGCCCGGGAGAGAAAGGCTCGAACGGCCGCCGTGGGGGTGCCACTGCGTCATCCCGTGGGGGTAGTGCTGCGCCTTCCCCGAAGCGGCGCACCCATGCCCCGTCGCGCGGAGCTGCCTCGGAACCGCTGCGGAGCTACTTGGTGCAGCCCTTCTGTCCGCTCGCGAGCGTCACGCACGCCTTGACGTCGGAGGCCGCGTCCACGGCCATCATCGGCGTGTACGCGTCCGTGTCCGCGGCGCTCACCGTGCCCTTCTTCGAGGACGCGGCACCCTTCTGGAGCCGTACGACATCCCCGGGCGCCGCGCCCTGGATCCGGCCCCACGCCGCCTTGCACGTCTTGCTGTAGCGGACCTGGACGGTCACGGAGCCGATCACGGCCTCCGTCGAGTTCTGGGCGAGGTCACCGCCGCAGTTCATCGCCTCTGGGTCCTTGCCGCCGCAGCCCGCGCCCACGCACTTCACGCCGTCGGGCAGCTGGGGCGCGCTCGCGCTCGGCGAGGGCGACTTCCTGGCCTCGGCTCCGTCGCCCCCCTTCCCGTTGAGCACGAAGAAGCCGATGGCGACGATCAGGGCCGCGCCCAGCGCCCCGGCCCCGAACATCAGCAGCCGGCGCCTGCCGCCCCCGCCGCCCGGCACCGCGCCCCGCGGCGGCTCCTCCGGCGGCAGCACCGGAGCGGGACCGAACTGGTCGATGCTCGGCGCGGACGCCTGCGGCGGCACGGTCGGGCTCTTCGCCCCGCCCTGCTGAGCCTGCTTGTCCTGCTGAGCCTGCTTGTTCTGCTTGGCCGGTTTGGTCTGCGTGGCCTGCGCGGGCCCCCCGAACTCGCCCAGCGCGGCCCGCGCCTGGGAAATCCGGATGGCCTCCATGGTCATGTCGTGGCGCATCTCGGAACGGCTCCACGCGCGCTCCGCGAGCTCCCACATCGTCGTCAGATGAACGGGATTGGTGCCGGTCACCTCGGCGAGCGAGACGATGGCACCCTTGGGCGCGAGCAGCCGCCCGTTCAGATACCGCTCCCACGACGTCTTGCTGTACCCGGTACGGTCCGCGAGCGCGGCGATCCCCAGGCCGCTGCGGTCCACAAGCCGGCGCAGCTGTCCGGTGAACTCCCTGACCTGTGGGTCGAGTTCATCCGGAAGCGCCTTCCAACGAGGCATATCGCCCTTCCCCCTAGATCCCCCCGCGAGCCCTGTCCCCCCGCGCCGCGCTTCGCGCTTCGGCCCCCACTGGCTACCCATTGAGATGCGGGAAACCGGGTGTCAGGTTCCCGGTCCGGGGGCGCACGGGGTCATTCGACAGCGTGCAGCGGGCCCCGCGTGCGGAAAACGCGGAGAACGTGCTGGAGATCACCACAAAGGGAGGCGGGGCCTCCAATGAGGAGGCCCCGCCTGTCACTTGGGGTTGTCAGTGGCTCGCCGACAGGTCATCGCACCGTGAAGTGGAGGGTGTCCTGAAGAAACGGAAGCTTCAGCCAGGGGTCGGGCTGCGCCATCATCGCGAGCAGCACGATGACGATGCCGAGGCCCGCGCACGTGATCATGTCGGTGAAGCGCGAGCGCACGGCCAGCATCCCGACGTCCGGCAGCAGCCAGCGCAGCACGGCCCCGCCGATCAGCGCGACACCCACCAGGATCGTGCCGACGCGGAAAAGGCCGAAGGCGGTCAGCAGCAGCCCGAGCGCGGTCACCGAGAGAACGGCGATCAGCGGCCACTGGCGGGCGGGCGCGGGCGCGTCCCCGCCGGCGGCCCGGCCGCCGCCCTCCGGTCGCGCGGTGTCACGCGTGAAGAGCGGGAAACGCCGGCTACCGGTCTTCTTCCCGCCTGCGGAGCCAACTGCGGAATCGTCTGCGGACGCGTCTGCGGACGCGCTGTCAGGCGCGTCCTCCGCGGCGCTCATCGCGGCGCGTCCGGACACTCCCGCGGAAGCCGCCCCGGACGCACTCCCGAACCCGCCGCCAGCGGCGCCCGCGGCGCCCGCCGCCTCAGCCGACACCGTTCGCGTCCCGTTCGGCGGCCTCGACCACGTTCACGAGGAGCTGGGCACGGGTCATCGGGCCGACGCCGCCAGGGTTCGGCGAGATCCAGCCCGCGACCTCGGTGACGCCGGGGTGGACGTCGCCGACGATCTTGCCGTTCTCGTCGCGCGAGACGCCGACGTCGAGCACGGCGGCGCCCGGCTTGACGTCCTCGGGCTTGATCAGGTGCGGCACGCCCGCGGCGGCCACGACGATGTCGGCCCGCTTGAGGTGCGCGGACAGGTCACGGGTGCCGGTGTGGCACTGCGTCACCGTCGCGTTCTCCGACTTGCGGGTGAGCAGCAGCGGCATCGGCCGGCCGATCGTGACGCCACGGCCGACGACGACGACCTCCGCGCCCTTGATCTCCACGCCGTGCTTCCGGAGCAGCGTGATGATGCCGTACGGGGTGCAGGGCAGCGGCGCCGGCTCGTTGAGCACCAGGCGGCCGAGGTTCATCGGGTGCAGGCCGTCGGCGTCCTTGTCCGGGTCCATCAGCTCCAGGACGCGGTTCTCGTCGATGCCCTTGGGCAGCGGCAGCTGCACGATGTAACCGGTGCAGGCCGGGTCCTCGTTGAGCTCGCGGACGACGGCCTCGATCTCCTCCTGCGTGGCCGTCGCGGGCAGCTCGCGCTGGATCGACGCGATGCCGACCTGCGCGCAGTCGCGGTGCTTGCCCGCGACGTACTTCTGGCTTCCGGGGTCCTCCCCTACGAGGATCGTGCCGAGACCCGGCGTGACCCCCTTCTCCTTCAGCGCCGCCACGCGGGCGGTCAGATCGGACTTGATCGCGGCTGCGGTGGCCTTGCCATCGAGAATCTGGGCGGTCATGGGGCCATTCTCGCAGGGGGGTGTGTCATGGCCCAAGTTCGCCCCTGGCCGCTTCTCGTACCTTTGCTTGACCACGCACTCTTCCGGGCGCCCCACATTGCACTTGCACAACAAGTACACACGTCGGCTGGACAGCCCTCCCGCGCGCACGGGAGCATGACTCGGTGCATTGCCGCGGGGAGTCGGGGAGGCGGCGGCAGGGGGCAGCTCGGGGGAGTTCGTTTACTCGCGCGGTCATACACCTGGCCCGTTCCTCTTCGCTATCCGCGCCGTCCCCGCGTCATCAACGGAGGAACCCCCGCCATGAGTTTCGGCGACCAGAACAACCCCTACGGCCAGCAGCCACAACAGCCGCAGAACAACCCCTACGGCCAGCAGCCGCCCCAGCAGCCCGGCCAGTATCCCCAGCAGGCCCCGCAGGGCGTTCCGCCGCAGGGCTACGGCTACCCGCAGCAGCAGCCGCCCGGCCAGTCCTACGGGTACCCCCAGCAGCAGCCGGGGCAGCCGTACGGCGCGTACCCGCAGGGTCCCGGCGGCCCGGGCGGCTACTTCCCGCAGTCGGGGCCCGGCGCCCCCGCCTCGATGGGCCGCCGCTTCGGCGGCCGCCTCATCGACGGCGTCCTGATCGGGATCATCAACACCATCCTCACCTTCGTGGGCGTCGTGGGCTCCGTGTCCTCGGTCAAGGACTGCGACCCGTACGCGTCGGACTACTCGTCCTGCGTGAACGACGCCTCGTCCAGCGCGGTGGCCTCCATCTTCGCGGTCGTCGGCGTCCTGTACCTCATCGCGTTCCTCTACGAGTGGCTGATGATCGCCACGGTCGGCGCCACGCTCGGCAAGATGGCCGTCGGCATCCGCGTCGTCAACTCCGAGAACGGCGGCAAGCCGGGCTTCGGCGGTGCGCTCGTGCGCATCCTGATCCCGATCGCCGGTGTGATCGCCTGCGGCATCGGCCAGCTCCTCGTCTTCCTGTCCCCGTTCTGGGACAAGTCGGGCCGCCTGATGGGCTGGCACGACAAGGCCGCGAAGACCGCCGTCGTCACGAACTCCTGACGCGGTCCGCAGCGAAAGGGCCCGCCGGTCTCGACCGGCGGGCCCTTCGTCGTGCGATTCGTCGTGCGATGCCGTGGATCAGTGGAAGAAGTGGCGCGTGCCCGTGAAGTACATCGTCACGCCCGCCTTCTTCGCGGCCTCGACGACCAGCTCGTCGCGGACCGAACCGCCCGGCTGGACCACGGCCTTGACGCCCGCGGCCGTCAGGATCTCCAGGCCGTCCGGGAACGGGAAGAACGCGTCGGAGGCGGCGTACGCGCCGCGCGCCCGCTCCTCGCCGGCCCGCTCGACGGCGAGCTTCGCGGAGTCCACGCGGTTGACCTGGCCCATGCCGACGCCGACGGAGGCGCCGTCCTTGGCGAGCAGGATCGCGTTGGACTTCACCGCGCGGCACGCCTTCCAGGCGAACGCCAGCTCGTCCAACTCGCCCTGGGACAGGGCGTCTCCGGTCGCGAGCGTCCAGGTCGCCGGGTTGTCGCCGTCGGCCTGAAGGCGGTCGGTGACCTGGAGGAGCGCGCCGCCGTCGATCTGCTTCGTCTCGACCTTCGCGGACGGCCCGTTGGGCGCCCGGAGAACGCGGATGTTCTTCTTCTTGGTGAGGGCTTCGAGGGCGCCGTCCTCGTAGTCGGGCGCGACGATGACCTCGGTGAAGATGTCGGCGACCTGCTCCGCCATCTCCTTGGTGACCGGCCGGTTCACGGCGATCACGCCGCCGAACGCGGAGAGCGGGTCACAGGCGTGCGCCTTGCGGTGGGCCGTGGCGACATCGGCGGCGACGGCGATACCGCACGGGTTCGCGTGCTTGATGATCGCGACGCACGGGTCGGCGTGGTCGTACGCGGCACGGCGCGCGGCGTCCGTGTCCGTGAAGTTGTTGTACGACATCTCCTTGCCGTGCAGCTGCTCGGCCTCCGCGAGACCGCCGGTGCCGTCGACGTAGAGCGCGGCGCCCTGGTGCGGGTTCTCGCCGTAACGGAGCACGTTCTTGCGCTCGTACGTGGCGCCGATGAAGTCCGGGAAGCCCGAGTCGTCGGCGGCGGCGTAGTCGTCGGCGAACCAGGAGGCGACGGCCACGTCGTACGCGGCGGTGTGCTGGAACGCCTCGGCGGCGAGCCGCTTACGGGCCACCAGGTCGAAGCCGCCGTCCGTGACGGCCTTCAGGACGTCCCCGTACGCGGCCGGGTTCACGACCACCGCGACCGACGGGTGGTTCTTGGCGGCGGCGCGGACCATCGAGGGACCGCCGATGTCGATCTGCTCGACGCACTCGTCGGGGCTCGCGCCGGAGGCGACGGTCTCCTTGAACGGGTACAGGTTCACGATCACCAGGTCGAACGGCTTCACACCGAGGTCGGCGAGCTGCTTCTGGTGGTCCTCCAGGCGCAGGTCGGCGAGGATGCCGGCGTGCACCTTCGGGTGCAGGGTCTTCACGCGCCCGTCGAGGCACTCCGGGAAACCGGTCAGCTCCTCGACCTTGGTGACCGGCACCCCGGCGGCGGCGATCTTCGCGGCGGTGGAACCGGTGGACACCAGCTCGACGCCCGCCGCGTGGAGCCCCTGCGCGAGCTCCTCCAGACCCGACTTGTCGTAGACGCTGACCAGCGCCCGGCGAATGGGCCGCTTGTTGCTTTCGGCGGTCACGGGATAACTACCTTTCGTCCCTCAATGCTGAAGCCGTTACGGGCGAGCCGCCCCACGACATCGACGAGCAGCGTGCGCTCGACTTCCTTGATGCGCTCGTGCAGAGCGCTTTCACCGTCGTCCGTGTCCTCTTCCACGATCTCGACCACGCCCTGCGCGATGATCGGACCGGTGTCGACGCCGTCGTCGACGAAGTGGACGGTGCAGCCGGTGACCTTGGCGCCGTACGCGAGCGCGTCCCGCACGCCGTGCGCACCGGGAAAACTGGGCAGCAGGGCCGGGTGCGTGTTCACGAACCGCCCGCCGAAGCGGGCCAGGAACTCCTTGCCCACGATCTTCATGAACCCCGCCGACACCACCAGGTCCGGCTCGTACGCGGCGGTGGCCTCGGCGAGCGCGCGGTCCCACTCCTCGCGGGTGGCGTGGTCCTTCACGCGGCACACGAACGTGGGCAGCCCCGCGCGCTCGGCGCGCTCCAGGCCGACGATGCCCGTCCGGTCGGCGCCGACGGCCACGATCTCGGCGCCGTACGCGTCGGACCCCTGTGCCGCGATCGCATCGAGGAGTGCCTGCAGATTCGTACCTGATCCGGAGACCAGCACGACGAGGCGCTTGGCCTTGGCCACGACGGGGCCCTTTCTAGGGGAGCTACGGTGCGCGGTCGGCCCCTGCGGCGCATCTTTGTGCGTTCGCATGAACGCTTCGCCCTCCCCTATACGGGGAACCCTACGAAGCGGCCGACCGGCAGCAACGATACCGGCACTGCCGATGGCCCCCACGGGACGGGGGATCGGGAGGGGCATTGCGCAGCAATACTTTGCAAGGGCGGCGGCGGGAGACGGGCGGGTCTACAGGTAGCGTCGGCGGAACGGAACGCTGAGCGGCCATCGGACGTTGACGTGAAGAACGCCACGCCCGGGCCGCGCCAAGCGGCTCCCGTGACCGCCGACCTAGGGGAAGACGCACATCTGATGCCGGACCGAAGCCTTCGCCTCACGCTGCCCACCGGCGCCGTCCTGCCGCGCGAAGGCCGACCCACGCCGCCGTCGCCGCCGTCCAAGGAGTCGGACGACACCAAGGACAGCAATCCGTTCGCGCCGCCGGCCGAGGACGCGCCCGACCGGCCGTGGCAGCCGCGCCGCCCGGAGGGCTCGGACTCCGACTCGGGATCCGGTTCCGGTCAGGGCGGGGGCAGCTCCCCCTGGGGCGGCCAGTGGAGCGACCGGCAGCCGGGCCGCGCCCAGGGCGGCCGCTTCGGCGACCGGCCGGGCACCGGCGGGAGCGGCGGCCCCGAGGGGCAGAACGGCGGGCAGGGCCCCGGCCCCGGCGGCATGCGCTGGGACCCGACGGACCCGGCCCAGCGCCGCGCGCGCTACGCGCTGCTCTCCGGCATGTGGGGCTTCTTCTTCGCCCTGTTCAGCTGGCCGTACGTGGCGCTGCTGCTCGGCGTGCTCGCCCTGTACTGGGGGGTGAGCGCGCTGCGCATGAAGCCCCGCCCGGCGGACCCGGACACCCCGGCCCCGGCCCCCGCGACGCCCCGCCCCGCGGGCCCCGAGGCCACACGGCCGCAGACGACGGCGGCGATCAGCGGCCTGGTCACGGGTGCGCTCGCGCTCGCGATGGTGGCGTCGCTGTTCACGGCGAGGATGGTCTACAGCGAGTACTACGACTGCCGCACGGACGCGTTGACCAACGCGGCGAAGAAGTCCTGCGAGGACCTTCTGCCGAAGGAGCTGCGGCCGTTGCTGGGTGAGCGCTGAGGCTTGATATTTCAAGCCCCTGCGGCGATTGAGCAGGCCCGTCCGGCAGGACTTTCGGGAAGGGGCGGGGTGGGGGACGGTCACGGCTCCGGGCGGAAAGCGTCGTCGAAGAAGTCGTAGCGCTCCAGCGGCGACTCCGGCGAGGTGACCGCTTCCAGGCCGGCCTCCGGCTGCGGCTGCGGCTCCAGCCCCGACTCCGCCTCCGGCCCGCGCCCCGCCCGCTCCCGCCACCACCACACCGCCGAGCCCACCGGCACCCCCACGGCACAGACCCACCCCGCGGCCACCGCCCCGGTCAGCCACCCCACCGGCCCGAACTCCGCGAGCACCGACCGGCCGAGGGGCCCACCGGCGGCCCCGGCCAGGCAGCCCATCGCCACGCCGCACAGCGCCCCGGCCACGGCGACCCCGCCCGCGGTCCGCCGCCACGTCCACCCCGCTCCGGCCGCCACGACGAACCCCGCCACGACCACTCCCGCCACCACGGGCACCGCCCCCACGGCCCACGTGAGCGGCGACCCGTCCCCGGCCTTCGGCACCGCCACGAGCAGCGGGAAGGCGGGCAGCGTCGCGGCCCCGGAACTCCCCAGCGGCCCCACGGTGTGCCCGGCCCCGAGCACGACCCCGGGCCCCAGCGCGTACGCGGCGCCCCAGATCGCGGCGTTCGGCACGAGCCCCGCGCAGAGCAGCAGCACCGCGAGCCGCCCCGACCACGCCCCCGTGAGCTGAAGAAACGACTCCCGCACCGCCTCCCCGTGCCACACGAGCATCCCGGCCACCAGCAGCGCCCCGCCCGCGACCAGCGCGAGCACCCCGGCCAGCGCCGCCCGCACGGCGACCGGCGCCACCTCCCGTACGAACCCCTCCGGGAGCAGTCCCGACAGCGGACCCGGCAGCGGGCCGTACGGCCGCCCGTGCGCCGTCCACATCCCGGCCCCCGCCGCGGCGACCGCGAGCACGACCAGGTGCGCCGCACAGCTCACCCACGAGGGGCGCAGCTCACCGCCCGCGCAGTAGTACGTCGCCGCGGCCGCCACCGACAGATAGCCGAGCGCCACTCCGGCCCACACACCCGCAACGGACTCGGACTCCTCCGCCGCGTCCCGCGCCGCCCGGTGCACCAGCCAGACCGGCAGCGCGAGCAGCAGCAGCGGACTGACGCCCAGGGGTACCGGCACCCCGGACAGGGTGTCCGTTCTGATCACTTCGGCGCCGTGCGCCAGAAGCCACAGCGCGGCGGCGGTGTGCAGCGCACCGCCGGAACCGCTGTCGGGGAACGGCGAGCTGATCCACAGCACCATCACAAGCACGGCGCACGCCCCGAGCCCGAGTCCCGCCGCGAGGGCCCCGCGCAGCGCGGCCCCGACGGGACCCGGGGCCCGTTCCCGCAGCCGGGTCAGGAGCAGGGGCAACGACAGTCCAAGGCCGGTCATTTGGGTCACCGGCCCATGCTCCCAACGACACGCCCTTACCTCGCGCAACAGGCGAAGCCCGGATGTGTCGCACAAGATACGTTTATGTTCTTTTTCGCACGAAAGGGTGTGTGGAGTTCACGATGACGCAGGGCGCTGCCACCCCACTGCCGCCGCCCAAGGAGCGCCGCAGGCTCCGCGAGGCCGGCTCGTTGTCCCGGGACCAGATCGCCGAGCGGGTCGGCGTGACACGCGAAACCGTCCGCCGCTGGGAAGCCGGCCGCACCACTCCAAAGGGTCAGAAGCGGGAGGCGTACGCGCGCCTCCTGGCGGAGCTGACCGCAGCGGAGGAGCCGGCACCGGAGACGGCGGGGCCGGCCCCCGAGGCCGCCGCGATACAAGAACCCGCACCGCCGAAGGCCGGGGCCACCGCCGCCGTCACCGCCTCCTCCGCCGGCACCGTCACGGCCACCGTCGTGGCGGAGCGGGAGCCCGACCCCGCGCCGGAACCCGTCGCGGCGGCGCCCCACGCCGCCCGTACCGCCGCCGAGGCCTTCGACGCGCTCTACGCGCACGCCGCGCCGTTCCTCGTGCGGCAGACCTATCTGCTCACCGGCCGCCGGATCCTCGCCCGCGAGGCCGTCGAGCGCGCCTTCCAGCAGGCCTGGCAGCAGTGGCCCGAGGTGGCCGTCGACCCGGACCCGGCAGGCTGGGTGCGGGCGGCGGCGTACGAGTACGCGATGTCGCCGTGGCACGGCCTGCGCCCCGGCCACCGCCAGCCGGAGGCGCCGCCGGCCACCCCGGAGGACCGCGAGCTGCTCGGCGCGCTCCTGGACCTGCCGCCGGTCTACCGGCGCACGCTGCTGCTGTACGACGGGGTGGGCCTGGATCTGCCGGAGACCGCGGCGGAGACGGAGGCCAGCACCCCGGCCGCCGCGAACCGCATCCTGCACGCCCGTGAGGCCGTCGCCGAGCGGCTGCCCGAGCTCGCGGTCCCCGAGCAGCTGCACCGGCGGCTGACCGAGCTGGCGGGCGCGGAGAAGCTGGACGCGCCCGTGTCGACGGTGGTGCGCAGCGGCGGCGAGCGGCGCACCCGGTTCCTGACGCGGGCGGCCGTCGCGTTCACGGTCTTCATCATCGGCGCGACGGCGCTGACCGTGCGGGTGGCGCCCACGCACTACGAGCCGGTCCCGGCGCCGGGTTCACCGATCGCCGGCGTTCCGCCGCTGACGGGTCCGGAACGGCTGACGCCCGCGGACCTGGAGCTGCGCAAGGAGCTGCGGGAGCGGCTGAGCGGAGGGCCCGAGCGGCTCACGCCGCGGACCGAATAGCGCGGCTTCCGCGACAACGCCAGTGGGCCCGCACCGTCGCCGGTGCGGGCCCACTGAGCTGCGTAGGAGAGCCTCTTAGCTGAGGATCTCGCGCGCCAGCTTCGCCGTCTCGGTCGGCGTCTTGCCGACCTTGACGCCGGCGGCCTCGAGGGCCTCCTTCTTGGCCTGCGCGGTGCCGGAGGAGCCGGAGACGATGGCGCCGGCGTGGCCCATGGTCTTGCCCTCGGGCGCCGTGAAGCCCGCGACGTAGCCGACGACCGGCTTCGTCACGTTGGCCTTGATGAAGTCGGCCGCGCGCTCCTCGGCGTCGCCGCCGATCTCACCGATCATGACGATGAGGTCGGTCTCGGGGTCGGCCTCGAACGCGGCGAGCGCGTCGATGTGCGTCGTGCCGATGACCGGGTCGCCACCGATGCCGACGGCGGACGAGAAGCCGATGTCACGGAGCTCGTACATCATCTGGTACGTCAGCGTGCCGGACTTCGAGACCAGGCCGATGCGGCCCGGCTTCGTGATGTCGCCCGGGATGATGCCGGCGTTCGACTGGCCCGGCGTGATGAGGCCGGGGCAGTTCGGGCCGATGATGCGGGTCTTGTCGCCCTTCGACTTCGCGTACGCGTAGAACGCGGCGGAGTCGTGGACGGCGATGCCCTCGGTGATGACGACGGCGAGGGGGATCTCCGCGTCGATGGCCTCGACGACCGCGGCCTTGGAGAAGGCCGGCGGGACGAAGAGCACGGACACGTTGGCGCCCGTCTTCTCCATCGCCTCGGCGACCGTGCCGAAGACCGGGATGTCATTGCCGTCGATGTCGACGGACGTACCGGCCTTGCGGGGGTTCACGCCGCCGACGATGTTCGTGCCGTCGGCGAGCATGAGCTTGGTGTGCTTCATGCCCGTGGCACCGGTCATGCCCTGGACGATGACCTTGCTGTCCTTGTTGAGGAAGATAGCCATGGCTGTTCTGTCCCTCGTCCCTTACTTCGCGGCCGCGAGCTCGGCGGCCTTGTCGGCCGCGCCGTCCATGGTGTCCACGCGCTGCACCAGCGGGTGGTTGGCGTCGGAGAGGATCTTGCGACCCAGCTCGGCGTTGTTGCCGTCGAGGCGGACGACGAGGGGCTTCTCGACCTTCTCGCCCTTCTCCTCGAGCAGGGCAAGCGCCTGGACGATGCCGTTGGCGACCTCGTCGCAGGCGGTGATGCCGCCGAAGACGTTGACGAAGACCGACTTGACGTCGGAGTCGCCGAGGATGATCTCCAGGCCGTTCGCCATCACCTGGGCGGAGGCGCCGCCACCGATGTCCAGGAAGTTGGCCGGCTTCACGTTGCCGTGGTTCTCACCGGCGTACGCGACGACGTCCAGCGTCGACATGACCAGACCGGCACCGTTACCGATGATGCCGACCTCGCCGTCGAGCTTGACGTAGTTGAGGCCCTTCTCCTTGGCGGCGGCCTCGAGCGGGTCGGCCGCGGCCTTGTCCTGGAGGGCCTCGTGGTCGGGGTGCCGGAAGTCGGCGTTCTCGTCCAGCGACACCTTGCCGTCGAGGGCGATGACCTTGCCGGACTTCACCTTGGCGAGCGGGTTGACCTCGACGAGGAGGGCGTCCTCCTCGATGAAGGTCTTCCACAGCGTCTGCAGGATCTCGGCGACCTGGTCGGCGACGTCGGCCGGGAACTTGGCGTCCGTGACGATCTTGCGGGCGACCTCGGGGGTCACGCCCTCATTGGCGTCGATCGGCGTCTTGGCGACGGCCTCCGGACGGGTGGCCGCCACCTCCTCGATCTCCACGCCGCCCTCGACGGAGGCGATGGAGAGGAAGGTGCGGTTGGTGCGGTCCAGGAGGAAGGAGACGTAGTACTCCTCCACGATCTCCGGAGCCGTCTCGGCCATCATCACCTTGTGGACCGTGTGGCCCTTGATGTCCATGCCGAGGATGTTGGTCGCGTGCTGCACGGCCTCGTCGGGGGTGGCGGCCAGCTTCACGCCGCCGGCCTTGCCGCGGCCGCCGACCTTCACCTGCGCCTTGACGACGGACTTGCCGCCAAGACGCTCGGTCGCCTCGCGGGCCGCCTCAGGCGTGTCGATGACTTCACCGGCCAGCACCGGTACACCGTGCTTGGCGAAGAGGTCCCTCGCCTGGTACTCGAACAGGTCCACGCGCGTCCGTCCCTATCAGTGATCTCGCGGTTCGTTATCTGCGTGGGCGTGCCGCGAGGGGCAACGTGACTCCGCTGTCACACGTGACGAGTGCTGTCGCTACGAGTGCTGTCGCTGCTGTCACTTGGGAGGCGTACACGGTGGCCGAGTACGCGGCATGTCCGTCTCGCAGGTTATCGCCGCTCAGGGACGGCTTCTAAATCGCAGATCACACCTGAGCGGTGATACCCATCACAGAGCGTCCTGTTTGTGGTGCTATTTGGCGCGGTGCCGCGGGTCCCGGGAGACGGAAGCGGCCTCACCGAGCGGGGGTGCGCTCGGTGAGGCCGCAGGTCAGCGGGTGGTCGCGTCCCCAAGCGGACCACCCGCCGTGATGCCTCCCGATTTCGGAGAGCGACCCGCTCCGGCCGATGGCTTTCGACCGTGCGGGTACGACTGCGTCGTCGGTCAGACGCCCGGCAGGTAGCTGGGCGCGACGGAACCGGCGACACCCTGGACACCGGTGACGGCGTTGCCCGCGAGCGGCTGGGCGTCGGCGCGCACCGTGCCGGTCAGGTCCTGCGCGAACGGGGTGGCCTCGTGGGCCACGCCGCGGGCCAGCGGCGCCGCGTTGTCGCCGACCACGGAGTGCGCGAAGGGGGCCACGTTGTCGCCCACGACGCCCTGCGCGAACGGGGTCACGTCGCCGGTGACGCCCTGCGTCAGGCCCTGCGCGCTGGAGCCGACGCCCTGCGCGACGGGCCGCACCTGGTCGACGACCGTCTGCACGAGCGGCTGGACCGCGTCCACGACGCCGCCCGCGAACGGGGTGACGTCGTTCTGGACCACGCTCTGCGCGAACGGCGCCACGTTGTCGCCGGCCACGCCCTGCGCGAGCGGCTGGACCTGGCCGGTGACACCGGTGGCGAAGGGCGCGACGTTGTCGCCGACGACGGTCTGCGCGAACGGCGTCACGTCGCCGACCGCGCCGCCCGCCAGGGTCGTCACGTCGCCGACGGCCTGACCGGCGACCGGCAGCACGCCGTGCACGGCGGTGGCCGCGACCGGCGGGAGCACGGCGTCGGCGGTCTCGCCGACGGCCGGGGCGGTGTTGGTGCGGACGTTCTGCACGGCGCCCTGGGCGGTGCTCTGGGCGTTGTCCTGTACGTAGGCGGGGGCCTGGGCGGCCGCCTGCGTCAGCTCCTGTTGGAGCTGCGGGGCGAAGGCGTCGAGCGGGCCGAACAGGTAGTCGACACCCTCCTGGGCGCGGCCCTGGGCGTCGGCGACGTGCCCGGCGGCATTGTCCTTGACGTCCGAGACGGTGGTGGGGGCGTTGTCCTTGAGGCCGGCGACGTGGTCGGCGGCCTTGTCCTGGACGTCCGAGAGGGTGGGGGCCTGGACCTGGTGGGCCGTCGACCGGACCTGCGCCTTGGCGTGCTGAGCGGCGGCCTTGGCCTTGTGGGTCACCTGGGCGTGGTCGACCTTGTCGGCGACCTTGCCCGTCACCTGGTTGCCGGCGACGTCGCCGGCGAGCTTGTCGGTCACGTGCGAGGTGGTGTCCTGCACGTCCGACTGCACGTCGGAGGCGGTGTCGCCGGCGACGTCCGGCACGGACAGCGAGTGCGCGGGCAGCTCGTCGGCGCTGGCCACGGCGGAGCCGAGCGCCCAGGCGCCGGAGACGCCGGCGGCTATCACGATGGAGCGGCGGATGTTCTTGTTCATGGTTACGTCAGTTCCTTCGAATTCACTGAATTCACTTCACGGGTGGGCAGACCTGTTCCGCCCCCGCGCGGCAGGTCGCGAGCGGGGAAGGGCTGCCCTAGCCGGGGAATTCAGGAATGTCGCGAAGCCGGTCGATCACCGGCGCGGTGCCCGCGGACGCCGTGGCGCCGGACGCGAGCAGTACGGGCGCACGGCCGCCGAACGCCGCCGCGTGCAGATCACCGTGGCGCGACGAACCGCCGTCGCCCACGCTCGTGCCGGCCGAAGGCCCACCGTCGGGACGCTGCGGCACGAAGGGTGACGCGGGGCGCGCCTCGGCCCGCGCGCCCGCGTGCGTCTTCTCCACGTCGCCGAACCGCGCGACGTCGTACGCCTGCGGGCCGCGCGGCGCGGCGTGGGACCGGGCCTCGGCCGCGCCGTGCCGGTCGCCCTGCGCCGCCGGGGTGTCCGGCTGCTGCGGTGTGGTCGCGGCGGGCGTCTCGGGCCGGGGGTCGGCGGGGTCCACGATGGCGATGATCCCGCCGAGCCGACCGTGCGTCAGCTGCTCCGGCACCGCTCCGACGAGCTCCGCGACGGCACGCGTCGCCAACTCCTCTACGGGTCCCGTCACCTGGCGCACAGTCTCGCCGACCGGCTCCGTCAGATACCGCAACGCGTCGACCGCGGAACGCAGGCGGGCCGGGTCGCCCCCGAGCGCCTCGAGGTACGGCCGCACGTGGGTGTGTATGGCGGGTGCGGTGGGGTTGCCGGGCGAGGTGGGTGCGTTGGGTGCGGTGGGCTCATGATGCAAGGGCCGTGCCAGGTGCCGCACTTCGGAGGTGTGCTCGGAGCCGGGGGCCTGTCGCGCGTCGACCGGGTTCGGTGTCTGCGTCTGCGTCTGCGGGGTGGGCCGAACCGTGGCGGGCGCAGGTGCGGCAGGCGCAGATGCGGGCGCGGACGCGTGCTCGACGGCTCGCGCCTTCGGCCCTTCCTCCGCTTGCCCTGCTTGGCCCGCTTCCCCCGCCGACGTCGCGGTCGAGGGGCCGGACGCGTCGGGCGCCCCGGTGTTCCCGACGGCCCCCGAGGGAGTCGGGGTCTCGCCGGAACCCGCCTCGCGCAACTTACGCGCGGAATCGGCGACATGCTCCCGCACCGCCACGTGCCCCGAGCGGAGCGACCCGGCGTCGGGCAAGCCGTCCGCCTGCGCCCGGCCGCCGCAGACGATCCCGAGGACGAACAACCCGCCGAACAGCAGCGCCAGTTGCAGCGCACGCCGTCCTGCCGTCGCACGCACCAGGCGCGCGACGGGGGCGGGAAATGCCATCGGGGAAGTCACGGTGGCCGAATCCTCGCACGGGGCGAGGGAGGCGGCGCAAGCCCCCTGTTACCGATGGGCACTCATATCCGGTTCGCGGCGGGTGCACCCTTTTCTGATGGGGAATCCGGTATCGGCAAGGGACGCTTCTCGATGGCGGCGGCCATGACGTCCGGGAACAGGTCCGGGGTGCAGGCGAAGGCCGGCGCACCGATGCCCGCGAGCGCCGCGGCATGCTCCCGGTCGTAGGCGGGGGCGCCCTCGTCGGAGAGTGCGAGCAACGTCACGAACTGCACGCCCGACGCCTTCATCGCGGCGACCCGCTTCAGCATCTCGCCCCGGATGCCCCCTTCGTAGAGGTCGGAGATGAGGACGACGACGGTCTCGGCGGGGCGGGTGATCTGCGACTGGCAGTACGCGAGCGCCCGGTTGATGTCGGTGCCGCCGCCGAGCTGGGTGCCGAACAGGACGTCGACCGGGTCGTCGAGCTGGTCGGTCAGGTCCACGACGGCCGTGTCGAAGACGACGAGCCGCGTCGCTATCGAGCGCATGGAGGCGAGCACGGCCCCGAAGACGGAGGCGTAGACGACGGATGCCGCCATCGAGCCCGACTGGTCGATGCAGAGGACGACCTCCTTCTTCACGGACTGTGCCGCGCGCCCGTACCCGATCAGCCGCTCGGGCACGATCGTGCGGTACTCGGGCAGGTAGTGCTTGAGGTTGGCCGCGATGGTGCGGTTCCAGTCGATGTCGTGGTGGCGCGGGCGCTGGATGCGGGCGCTGCGGTCGAGGGCGCCGGTGAGGGTGGCACGGGTGCGCGTCGCGAGCTTCTTCTCGAGGTCCTCGACGACCTTGCGCACGACGGCGCGGGCCGTCTCCTTCGTCGTCTCGGGCATCGCCTTGTTGAGCGAGAGCAGGGTGCCGACGAGGTGCACGTCGGCATCGACGGCCTCCAGCATCTCCGGTTCGAGCAGCATCGTGGACAGCCCGAGCCGGTCGATGGCGTCCCGCTGCATGACCTGGACGACGGAGGACGGGAAGTAGGTCCGGATGTCGCCGAGCCAGCGGGCCACGGCCGGAGCGGACGCCCCGAGCCCCGCGCTCCGGCTGCCGCCGGGGACCTGCTGTTTTCCTTGACCCGAGCCGTAGAGCGCCGCGAGCGCGCCGTCCATCGCGGCGTCCTGCCCGTCGAGCCCGCAACCGGTGCCGTCCGCGTCCGCACCGCCGAGCACAAGCCTCCACCGCCGCAGCCGCTCGTCCGTGCCGGTCCCGGTGTCGGTCTGTGTGTCGGTATCGATGCCGGTCATGCCACCACCCCCTCAAGGCTGTTGTCGCCCTCGTCGTTTCCGCCACCGTCACCAGCCCCCGCCCCCGCCCCGAGCAGCAGGCGCAGCACCGGCAGTACCGCGTCCGCCCGTTCCATGTCGAGTTCCTCGGCGAAGCCGCGCGGTCCGCCGGCGAGCGGGGACCGCCCGCCCCCGGAGGGCCCGCGCCTGACCAGCTCGCCCAAGGTCCGCCGCACGCCCGGCTCGTACGCCGAGAACGTGCGCCGAAGCAACGGCAGTACGTCCGTGAACGCGTCCCCCGACACCCCCGTCAGCCACGCGTCGACCAGGCCCAGGAGCCGCTCGTCGTGCACCAGGAGCAGCCCGCCGCCCGAACCGCCGGCCGTGCCCCCGACGAAGCCCTCGATCCACGCCGCCGCCTCGGCCGGCGCGGTGCCGGGCGAGAGCGCGAGGCTCATCAGCCGGGCCGCGTCCTCCTCGTCGAGCACGCCCTCGTCGAGGAGGACCCGCGCGCACCGCCCCCGGATCACCCCGGCCACGCCGTCCCGCTCCGCGAGCACGCGCAGCACCGTCCGCCAGCGCTCGCGTACTCCGGCGTCCTCCAGGAGCGCGACGGCCGAGTGCACCGCGTCGACATGGCCGCGCATCTCCCCGGCCGCCTCCGCGTCGAGCCCCGCGCAGGCCGGTGGGAGGCCGACGAAGACCCGCTCGGCCAGGCCCGCCGCGACCTCGGCGAGGGCGCCGGTGTCGGTGCCGCGGACGTCGCCGTAGCGCAGGGCACGGACCAGCGCGGGCAGGGCCCCGGCCAGATGACCGACGTCCGCGTCGAGCGCGGCGCGGTCGGCGAGGATCCGCATCACCGTCGGCAGCGCGTCCGCGAGCCCCGCGAGGAGACAGACCTCGGCGAGCGCCGTGACGTCGGCGAGTGCCCTCGCGGCGACCGCGTCCGTCTCCGCCTTGACGGTCGCGGCGGCGTGCACGGTCGTCCCCCACACCCCGGCCTCCGCGACCCGCACGGACAGCTCCGGCTCCCAGCGCAGCCGCCACGATTCGCGGAAGGTCCCGGTGGAGCCGCGGGCCGATCGCGCCGGCGCTCCCCAGGCAACGCCCAGGAGTCGCAGCCGGTGCAGCAGGCGGCTGCGCGCGGCGTCGGTGTCGCCCCGTAGATCGAGGTCCAACTCCTTCTCCTCCGCGGCCGGTTTGAGCCGCAGGGAACGCTGCTGTCGCGTGAGGTCTCGCTGCAACGGCACCGCGGGCGCCGCCTCGGGCACCTCCCCCAGCACGTCACCCACGACCAGCTTGTCGTGGATGAGCGCCAGCGGTACGTCCGAGCCCTCGCACAGCACGGCCCGCACCGCGTCGGTGGTCTCGGTGAGCCCCGCGAGCGGCCGCCCGCGCATCACGGCAAGCGCCTCCGCGAGGCGTACGGCCTCGATGACATGGGCGGAGGACACGATGCGGTCCTCCTCGCGCAGCAGCCCGGCGACCTTGGTCAGCCAGCGCTCCACGGGCCGGTCGGGCGCGCTGAACAGATGCCCGTACCAGCCGGGCGAGTCGATGCCCGCCCCGTATCCGCTCACGCGGGCCAGCCGCCTGTGCGTCCACGGCACCCACGTCATGTCGACCTTCGCCTTCGGCAGCCCCTTGAGCAGGGCGCGGTCGGCCGCGACGGTCGGCCGCTGCCGCAGCGCGGGCACGTGCCACGCCCCGCACACGACGGCCACGTCGTCCCCGAACTCTCGCTGCGCCGCCCGCACTTGGAGCCGCATGTACGCCTCGCGCACCAGGTCGCGCCCGTGTCCCCCGTCCCCGCACGTCTCCCGCAGCGCGCCCATCGCCTCGCCGAGCGCGGCGAAGGCGTCGCCGTCGCGGTGCTCGACGACGTCCTCCCACCAGCGCTCCGCATCGTCGTACCCGGCGGTCTCGGCGAGGACCCGCAGGGGGTCGACGCGCATGGAGTCCTCGTCCTCGGGATCCTGCGGCGCGCAGTCGTCCTCGGCCCGCAGCGCCAGGCTGTGCGCGGCCGGCAGGTCGATGAAGCGCACCGGCACGCCACGTGCCAACGCCCAGCGGATCGCGACCCATTCGGGCGAGAACTCGGCGAATGGCCAGAACGACGACCTCCCCGGCTCGTCCACGACGTGCGCGAGCAGCGCGACGGGCGGCCGCATGCCGGCCTCTGCGGCGAGCGGCACCAGGCCGTCGGCCTCCGGTGGCCCTTCGATCAGTACGATCCGCGGTTCCGCGGCGTCGAGCGCGGTGCGCACGGCGCGCGCGGAGCCGGGCCCGTGGTGCCGCACGCCGAGCAGTACGGGCCCCGCGGCCGGTGGCGCCGCCGCCGTTGATGTCGTCATGCGCTCACCTCTCGGCAGGCCCGGTAGAAGTCCTTCCAGCCGTCGCGCTCGCGCACCACTGCCTCCAGGTACTCCTGCCAGACGACCCGGTCCGCCGCCGGATCACGCACCACGGCGCCCAGGATTCCGGCGGCCACGTCGGAGGGTCGCAGCACGCCGTCCCCGAAGTGGGCGGACAGCGCGAGCCCGTTGGTGACGACGGAGATCGCCTCGGCGGTCGACAGCGTGCCGCTGGGGGACTTCACCTTCGTCCGCCCGTCGGCCGTCACACCGTCGCGCAGCTCACGGAAGACGGTGACGACGCGACGGATCTCGTCCATCGCGTCGGGTGCGCTCGGCAACTCCAGTGCACGGCCGACCTGTTCGACCCGGCGCGAGACGATGTCGACCTCGTCCTCCACGTTCGCGGGCAGCGGCAGCACGACCGTGTTGAACCGGCGCCGCAGCGCGCTCGACAGCTCGTTGACCCCGCGGTCCCGGTCATTGGCCGTGGCGATGAGGTTGAAGCCGCGTACGGCCTGCACCTCCTGCCCCAACTCCGGTATCGGCAGGGTCTTCTCGGACAGGATCGTGATCAGGGTGTCCTGCACATCGGCCGGGATGCGCGTCAGTTCCTCGACGCGCGCGGTCATCCCCTCCGCCATCGCGCGCATGACCGGGCTCGGCACGAGGGCGTCCCGGCTCGGCCCGTTCGCCAACAACTGCGCGTAGTTCCAGCCGTACCGGATGGCCTCCTCCGGCGTCCCCGCCGTGCCCTGCACCAGCAGCGTCGAATCCCCGCTCACGGCGGCCGCGAGATGCTCGGACACCCAGGTCTTGGCGGTGCCGGGCACGCCGAGCAGGAGCAGCGCCCGGTCGGTCGCCAGCGTCGTCACGGCGACCTCGACGATGCGCCGCGGGCCCACGTATTTCGGCGAGATCACCGTGCCGTCGGGCAGCGCGCCGCCGAGCAGATAGGTCGCGACGGCCCACGGCGACAGGCGCCAGCGGGCCGGCCGCGGCCGGTCGTCCTGTGCGGCGAGCACCGCGAGTTCCTCCGCGAACGCGTCCTCGGCGTGCGGCCGCAGCGCCTCGTCCTCGACCCGGCTCTCGGTGGAAATGGTCATGGCTGTCCCCCTCCAACTCGCCCAACTCGAACCCGCACGACGAGCCGTCGAACGCTCTCGCCGCGTGATGGGTTCCACCGTGCACCACGCCACTGACAATCGGCGTCGGCCGCATCGTCGCCGCAGGTCAGGGCCGTTCCCGGACGGATTGTCAGTGGTGGGACCTACCGTCGAGGACATGAATCAGCTGGGGGTGCGCTGGACGACGGATCAGGTGCTCGCACTGGCGCCTGACGCCGCGTCACGCAAGGCGGGAAGCAGGCTCGGGGGCCCGGGCCCGTGGTCGGGTACCGGGAGTTCCGCGGGCGCGGAGGATTCGGACGAGGGGGCGGTATGGGGACTGTGCAAGGGGAGCGGCAGCAAGCCGTACCAGACGGTCGTGGACATCGGCGGGGGCGGCTCGGGGGCGGCCGGGCCGGGGTACAAGTGCAGTTGCCCGAGCCGCAAGTTCCCGTGCAAGCACGCGCTCGGGCTCTTGCTCCTGTGGGCGGGTGGAGATACGCAGGTGCCGGCGGGCCAGTCGCCGCCGGAGTGGGCCGAGCCGTGGCTGGCGGGGCGGCGGAAGCGGGCCGATTCCCGGCAGCCCGCGGCGTCGGCGGCGGGCCCGGGCAGCGCCCCCGCGGATCCGGAGGCGGCCCGGCGCAGAGCCGAGCGCCGCGCCCAGCGGATCACGGCGGGCGCGACAGAGCTGGAGCAGCGCCTCGCCGACCTGCTGCGCGGCGGCCTCGCGCAGGCGGAGCAGTCAGGGTACGGGCTGTGGGAGGAGACGGCCGCGCGCATGGTCGACGCGCAGGCGCCCGGACTTGCCGCGCGGGTACGGGAGTTGGGGGCGATCCCGGCGTCCGGCCCCGGCTGGCCGGTGCGGCTGCTCGAGGCGTGCGCGCTGCTCCACCTCCTCGACCAGGGCTGGTTGCGCCGCGACGCCCTGCCCGACGACCTGGCGGCGACGGTCCGCTCACGCGTGGGCCTGCCGGCCTCGGACCGGGAGCCTCCGCTGCGGGACCGCTGGCTGGTCCTCTCCCAGTACGACACGGCGGACGGCCACCTCACCACGCGCCGGATATGGCTGCACGGCACGCGGAGCGCGCGCACCGTTCTGCTCCTCTCCTACGGGGCGGCCGGCCGCGCACCGGCGCTGGCACTGCCGCCGGGGCGCACGCTCGACGCCGCGGTGTCGGCGTACCCGGGAGCGGGGACCCTCCGGGCCGAGCTGGGCGAGCAGTTCACCTCGCCCGAAGTGATGCCGGACGCCATATGCCCCAGTGGAGTTGACGTGACCGCCGGTCTCGCCGCCTACGGCGCGGCGCTCGCGGCCGACCCCTGGCTGGAGTCCTGGCCGGTGACGCTCGCGGAGGTGATACCGACGCGCACCCCGGACGGCCACTGGCAACTTGCCGACAGCGAAGGCAAGTCGGCCCTCCCCCTCACCGCACACGCGGCGGCGTCCCCCGGCCTGTGGCGCCTGGTCGCGGTCTCGGGAGGCACCCCGGTCCCCGTCTTCGGCGAATGCGGCCCCTCGGGCTTCCGCCCCCTGACCACCTGGGAACCAACCCAAAACCACCTCGTCCCCCTCCACTGACGCCCCTCGCGCCGGGTGGGCCATTCAAGCCCCTGCGGCGATTGAGCAGCGGGGTCCGGGGCAGAGCCCCGTGGCCGCAACGCCGATGCCGGTGAACAGACCGGCAGAGCCCCGTGGCCGCAACGCCGGTGCCGGTGAACAGAACACGCCGCCCACAAACACTGAGCGCACAACGGAGAGGCCCATGCCAACGACGACCACCTGGGACGACCTGGTCAGCGCCGCCCTGCTCGGGACGGACCGCCGCTCCGACCGCCCCCCGCTCTCCCTCCTCGACGAGGCCGCCGCACACACCGTGCGCCGCCGCGCCGGCCTCCGCCCCGCCGCGGCCTCCGCACTACCGGACCGCGCCGAGGACGACCCACGCCCCCCGCTGCCGCCCACCGCGCGCCGGCGACTCGCGATGCTGCTCACCGACCGCTCCGGCGGCACCGGTTCACGCCGCGGCACCGCCCCCGACCTCCTCGAACTCCTCCCCCAATGGCTGGCCACGGCCAACGCGCACGGATACGCGCCCCCACCCGAGCTGCTGCCCGCACTGCTCGACGCGGCACGCGGCCGCACCGACCTGCGCCCGCCGGCCCTCACCTTCGCGGGGCCGCGCGCCCGATGGCTGGCCCGGCTCAACCCGGACTGGAAGTTCGCGCTGCGCGCCACACCGGGCATCGGCGCGGCGCTGCCGGCGCCACAGGAGAGCGAGCAGGTCCATCTGCGGTGGGAGGAGGGCCTGTTCGCGGAGCGGGTGGCGCTCCTCGCCTCCGTACGGGCGCACGACCCGGCCGCCGCCCGGACGCTCCTGGCGGGGACCTGGGGCACGGAGCGCGCCGAGGACCGCCTGATGTTCCTCGACTCGCTGCGCGCGGGGCTCGGCGACGCGGACGAGCCGTTCCTGGAGCAGGCGCTGACCGACCGCAGCAAGAACGTGCGGGCGACGGCGGCCGAGCTGCTCTCCGCGCTCCCCCGCTCGGCGCTCGCCGCGCGGATGGCGGACCGGGCGCTGACCTGCGTGGCGCTCGACCGCGCCGAGGGGGTGATCGTCGTGGAGGCTCCGCACGAGTGCGACGCGGGGATGGAGCGGGACGGCGTCGCGCCGAAGCCACCGACGGGCCGGGGTGAACGGGCGTGGTGGCTCGGGCAGTTGGTGGAGGCGGCACCGCTCGGCCGGTGGCCGGACAGGTTCGGCGGCCGGAGCCCGGAGGAGATAGTGGCGCTGCCGGTCGCCGACGACTGGCGCGGGGAGCTGCACGCGGCATGGTGCCGGGCGGCGGTCCGGCAGCGGGACATCGGCTGGTCGAGGGCGCTGCTCGGGGCGCCGACGGCGTCGGACGCGGCGGGGCCCGGCGCGGTGTCGCTCGCCGAGCGGGCGAAGCTGCTCTCGGCGCTGCCGGGGGCGGAACGGGCGGACTGGGTCGCGGAGTTCATCGCGGCGCACGGGCTGTCCGAGGCGTTCCAGTTGCTGGGGGTGTGCGGCACGCCGTGGGCGCGGCCGCTGGGGCGGTCCGTGGTCGACGCGTTGAACATCGCGCGGGACGCGGGGAGTTACCCGTGGAGCTTCAGCGGGGTGATGGGGCTCGCGGAGCGCTGCCTGGACCCCGAGGAGGTGTCGCGCCTGGACGGGCTGACAGCCGCCGTGGAGGAACCGGAGGGCTCGGCGCCCGGGGCCGGGGGGTACTGGACGGAGGCGTTCCAACGCCTCGCCGGCACGTTGCGGCTGCGCGGGGCGATGCGGGACGAACTGGCTCCGCCGTGATGCAGCCCCGCGCCCATGTTGCGCTGCACCGGAGTTGCGGTCTCGGGGCTCTGCCCCGGGCCCCGCTGCTCAATCGCCGCAGGGGCTTGATTTTGCCCGCCCACCCGCAGGGGCTTGATGTGCCCCCGCGGCGGGAAAGTGGGCGGTCAGCCGCCGGACGCCGCCGGCTGGCGCACGTTCGCCCGGACCCAGTCGACGATGGAGGCCGTCGTGGCGCCCGGGGTGAAGATCTCCGCGACGCCCTTCTCCTTCAGCGGCGCGATGTCCCCCTCGGGGATGATGCCGCCGCCGAAGACCTTGATGTCCGCGGCGTCACGCTCGGCGAGGAGCTCGATGACGCGCGCGAAGAGCGTGTTGTGCGCCCCGGACAGGATGGAGAGCCCGATCGCGTCGGCGTCCTCCTGGATGGCGGTGTCCACGACCTGCTCGGGCGTCTGGTGCAGGCCCGTGTAGATGACCTCCATCCCGGCGTCGCGCAGCGCCCGCGCGATCACTTTGGCCCCACGATCGTGGCCGTCGAGTCCCGGCTTCGCGACGACCACGCGGATCGGCCCGGCTGCCACACCCATCACTGCCTCCCTGAAACGACTGCTCAAGCAAAAGTTGAAGCGACTGTTCAAAAGACTGATGCCCGAAGTGAACGAACGTTATCGACAGCATCCCGCAAGCCGCCGTTTCGCGGTGCGTACCGAGGGGGAAATCACACAGTGGGACACATTCGCTGCGCGCCGCGACTGCCACAGGCAGGACTCACCGTCACATCCGGGACAGGCGCGAGGGAGCCGCTTCGAAGTCTCCGCGCCACCGCGCCGTCAGCCGCACGGCACGGTGGCCCGGTGATTCCGGCTGCCGTTCGGACCGATGAGTCGGCGCATCGGGCACGGGCGGCGGCGCGGGACCGCTTCGGCCGGCTCTCATGAGCGCACACGGGGGACAGAGGCGTCCTCTCGTGTGCCGACGGGAGGTTGACCGATGAAGGTCACGAGGACCCTGCCCTTTCGCCCTTTCTGCCACCTGCTGCCCACGAGACTGGCCGGACTCTCGATCGCGCTCCTGAAGGCGACCGCCCTGGAACTGGCGATCCTCGCGGGCCATCTGCTCCTCTACCCCTCGGGCATCCTCCCGGAGCGAAGGCAGCCCCTGGCGCTGCCCCGCCACCCCTCGGCCCTCGTCCCGGTGGCCATAGAAGAAGACGTAGAAGACGTAGATGACGTGGAAGTGGACGCGAAATCCACCCCGTCCAAGAAGAGCGCCCCGTCCAAGAGGAGCACCCCGCCCAAGAAAAGCGCCCCGGCCCAGCGGAGTGCTCCGGCCAAGCCCCCGGTCCTCCTGCTGCACGGCTTCATCGACAACCGCTCGGTCTTCGTCCTGCTGCGCCGCTCCCTCGCGCAGCACGGCAGGCAGCACGTCGAATCGCTCAACTACTCCCCGCTCACCTGCGACATCCGCACCGCGGCCACGCTGCTCGCACGGCACGTGGAGGAGGTGTGCGAGCGGTCGGGCCAGGACAGGGTCGACATAGTGGGGCACAGCCTGGGCGGTCTGATAGCCCGTTACTACGTGCAGCGCCTCGGCGGTGACACGCGGGTGCGCACGCTCGTCACGCTCGGCACCCCGCACGGCGGCACACGCGTGGCGCCGCTCGCGGACGCGCACCCGATCGTCCGGCAGATGCGGCCCGGCTCGTCCGTCGTCGAGGAGTTGAAGCGGCCCGCGCCCGGCTGTCGTACGCGCTTCGTGAGCTTCTGGAGCGACCTCGACCAGTTGATGCTTCCGCTCGAGACGGCGTGTGTGGACCACGCGGATCTGCTCGCGCAGAACGTACGGGTCACGGGCATCGGCCACCTCGCGCTGCCGGTTCACCCGGCCGTCGCGGTCGGCATCCGCCAGGCACTCGACGCGGAGCACGCGGAAGGAGCGCGCACCGCCGACAAGACAGGCGGCGGCCTGACGGTCGCCTGACCTCCCGATCCGCGCCTCGATCCGCGTCCCGATCCACGCGCGATCCGCGTCCATCCGCGCCCAGTTCATCGAACGGGTCTCGAACTCAGGGCCAAGGAACTGTCCACAGTCCACCCAAAGGCGGCTGATTGCCCGTTTCCCCCGGGCCGGAAACCCGATGAAGATTGTCGCGCCCTCGTACCGACGGGTACAGTCACCGCACTGCTCTGGCAGCCCCTGTTGTCGAGGCGAAAGAGAAGTTGGTGAACGACCGCAATCCGTCGGGGACCGCGCCTTATGCGGCGTACGACGGTTACTCCGCGACCAGCTTCGCAAGCGATCCGCTCTTCGGCGACATGGCAGAGGACCCCTACGAACCGGGTTCCCACGCGACCGGCCAGTGGCACACGGCCCCCCAGCAGCAGTACGCCGACCCCTATGCCTCCGGGTACTACGACACCGGCACCTATGACGCCGGTTCCTTCGGTACCGGTTCCTACGACACGACCGGCGCCTGGTCGACCGGCGGGTACGAGCAGGTCGCCGACATCCCGGCGCAGCAGCCCCGTTCGATGGCCGAGCAGCACGCGACGGGCCAGTGGGACACGTCGGCGTACGAGGCGCAGATGTACGCGGCTCAACACCCCGACACGCAGACCTTCAAGGCCCCGTCCTTCGAATCCCCCTCCTACGAGACCCAGAGCTTTGAGACTCAGAGCTTCGAGACTCAGTCCTTCGAGACCCAGAATTTCGAGTTGCAGGGGTTCGAGGCGCAGCACTTCGAGGCACAGGGCTTCGAGACGCAGACCTTCAGCACGCACGACGTGCTCGGCGCGCCCGACCCGCACGACACGCAGGGCTTCACCCACACCTTCGAGGCCCCGGTCTTCGGCACGACCGCCTACGACACGGGCGCGTACGACGCCACGCAGTGGAACGCCACCGACACCGCCGAAGCCGTCGGCACCCCGGGACCGGAGTCCGCGTCGGAGCCCGAGCCGATCGAGGAGCCGGCCCCCGAAGCGGACCACGCGCACGGGCCCGTCCTCGACCTCGACTCCCCCACCGAGTCCGCCGCGGCCGCCCCCGCGGCCCCGAAGCCCGCGACACGCAGGGCCGGGAAGAACGTCTCCCGTGGTCGTACCGGCCGCCGTCGTCCGCCGGCCAAGCGGTCCGCGCTCATCACCGTCGTCGTGCCGTCGGTCTGTGTGGTCGGCGTCGCCGGGATCGCCGCGGCGAGCGTCGGCGGCGGCGGGGACGACGGCAAGGAGACGCAGGCCGCGGCCGCTTCGGACGCGCACGCCGTGAAGCCGGCCGTCGCCAACAACAAGCTGGACTCGCAGTTGAAGGACCTGTCCGCCGACGCGGGCGACTTCGCCGACCGGGCGAGCCGCACGCAGGAGCGGATCGACCTCAAGGCCAAGCAGGAGGCGGCGCGCAAGCAGGCCGCCGAGGAGGCCGCGCGCAAGGAGGCGGCGCGGCCCAAGTTCGTGCTGCCGGTGAAGCAGCACGGGCTGAGCGCCTTCTTCGGGCAGGCCGGCGTCAACTGGATGTCCGTGCACACCGGCATCGACTTCCCCGTCTCCTACGGGACCCCGGTGATGGCCGCGACGGACGGCACCGTGCGCACGCAGTGGAACAGCGCGTACGGGAACATGGCCATCGTCACCGCCAAGGACGGCACGGAGACCTGGTACTGCCACCTGTCCTCGCACACCGTGATGAGCGGTCCGGTGAAGGCCGGTGACGTGATCGCGCACTCCGGGAACTCCGGCAACTCGACCGGACCGCACCTGCACTTCGAGGTGCGGCCCGCGGGCGGCGCGGCGGTCGACCCGCTGCCGTGGCTGCGCAGCCACGGCCTCAACCCGAACTGAGCCGCCCCCCTTCGTACGTAAGGAAGGAAGGGGCGCGGCGGCTACAGCTTCTCGACCGGGGCGTACCGCAGCAGCAGGCGCTTCGGCTTCGGGTCGCCGAAGTCGATCGACGCCTCCGCCTTGTCGCCCGTGCCCGACACGCCCACGACCGTGCCGAGCCCGAACTGGTCGTGCGTGACGCGGTCGCCGACGGAAAGGGCCACCACCGGCTTGGAGTTCGCCCGGCTCGTGGCGAAGGCCGGCGTCGTACCCGTGCGGGAGCGCGAGGACGACAGGGAGGCCGCGATGCCGCCGCCGATGCTCTTGGTCGAGGCCGCGGGCGTGGACGGGCCGGTGCGCTTCCAGTCCAGGTGACCGGCCGGGATCTCCTCCAGGAACCGGGACGGCGGGTTGTACGAGGGCTGGCCCCAGGCGCTGCGCATGGAGGCACGCGTCAGATAGAGGCGCTGTCGCGCGCGCGTGATGCCCACGTACGCGAGGCGGCGCTCCTCCTCCAGCTCCTTGGCCTGGCCGAGGGAGCGCATGTGCGGGAACACGCCGTCCTCCAGGCCGGTCAGGAAGACGACCGGGAACTCCAGGCCCTTGGCGGTGTGCAGCGTCATCAGTGTGATGACACCGCTGCCGTCGTCCTCCTCGTCGGGGATCTGGTCCGAGTCGGCGACGAGGGCGACGCGCTCCAGGAAGTCGGAGAGTCCCCCGCCGCCCGTCCCGGTCCCGCCCTCCTCGGTCTCGGCCTCCGCGGTCCCGCCCTCCGCCGTGCCGTCGCCCGCGGCGGCCTCCTGCTCGAACTCCAGGGCCACGGCGGCGAGTTCCTGAAGGTTCTCGATCCGGGTCTCGTCCTGCGGGTCGGTGGAGGCCTGGAGCTCGGCGAGGTATCCGGTGCGCTCGAGGATGGCCTCGAGGACCGTGGCCGGTCCTGCGCCCGACTCCACGATCGTGCGCAGGTCCTCCATCAGCGTGTTGAACCGCTTCACGGCGTTCGCCGAGCGGGCCGCCATCCCGTACGCCTCGTCGACGCGGCGCAGCGCCTGCGGGAAGGAGATCTTCTCGCGCTGGGAGAGGGCGTCGATCATCGCTTCGGCGCGGTCGCCGATGCCGCGCTTGGGCACGTTGAGGATGCGGCGCAGCGGGACCGAGTCCTCGGGGTTGGCGAGCACGCGCAGATAGGCCAGGACGTCCCTGACCTCCTTGCGCTCGTAGAAGCGGACGCCGCCGACGACCTTGTAGGGCAGGCCGGTCCTGATGAAGATCTCTTCGAAGACACGGGACTGCGCGTTCGTCCGGTAGAAGACGGCGACGTCGCCCGCCTGCGCGTCGCCCGCGTCCGTGAGCCGGTCGATCTCGTCGGCGATGAACTGCGCCTCGTCGTGCTCGGTGTCCGCGACGTAGCCGGTGATCTGGGCGCCGGGGCCCTCGTTGGTCCACAGGTTCTTGGGGCGGCGCGACTCGTTGCGCTCGATCACCGCGTTCGCCGCGCTCAGGATCGTCTGCGTGGAGCGGTAGTTCTGCTCCAGCAGGATCGTCGTCGCGTTCGTGTAGTCCTCTTCGAACTGCAGGATGTTACGGATCGTGGCGCCACGGAACGCGTAGATCGACTGGTCCGCGTCACCCACGACGCACAGCTCGGCCGGGTCGGCGCCCTCGCCCTCGGTGGGGCCGACCAGCTCGCGCACGAGCGCGTACTGCGCGTGGTTCGTGTCCTGGTACTCGTCGACGAGGACGTGGCGGAAGCGGCGGCGGTAGTGCTCGGCGATGTCCGGGAACGCCCGCAGCATGTTCACCGTCATCATGATCAGGTCGTCGAAGTCCAGCGCGTTCGCCTCGCGCAGGCGTGCCTGGTACATCGAGTACGCCTGGGCGAGGGTCTTCTCGAAACCGTCGGCCGCGGTCGCCGCGAAGTCCTCCTCGTCGATCAGCTCGTTCTTGAGGTTGCTGATCTTGGCGGTGAAGGACTTCGGCGGGAACTTCTTCGGGTCCAGGTCGAGGTCGCGGCAGACGAGCGCCATGAGCCGCTTGCTGTCGGCGGCGTCGTAGATCGAGAAGGAGGACGTGAAGCCCAGCTTCTTCGACTCGCGGCGCAGTATCCGGACGCAGGCGCTGTGGAACGTCGACACCCACATCGCGTTGGCCCGCGGGCCCACCAGGTCCTCGACGCGCTCCTTCATCTCGCCGGCGGCCTTGTTCGTGAACGTGATCGCGAGGATCTGGCCGGGGTGCACGCCGCGCTCGGCGAGCAGGTACGCGATGCGGTGCGTGAGGACGCGGGTCTTGCCGGAACCGGCGCCCGCGACGATGAGCAGCGGGCTCCCACCGTGCACGACGGCCGCCTGCTGGTTCTCGTTCAGCCCCTCCAGGAGGGAGGCCGAGTCGAGGACCGGGCGCGGGGCGCCGTCCCGGTAGTGCGCGTCCCTGCCCGCGGGCGCGCCGAGCTTCCCACCGAACAGGTCGTCCGGCATCGGCTCCGCGGCCCCGTCGTCGTACTCGGGGTCCGGGGGCGGCGGCGGGGGCTCCTCCGCGCCGTGTCGGAGGCCGGTCAGGAAGCTGTCGTCAAAGAGGCTGCTCATCGCTCTACGAGTCTAAGCCGCCCCACTGACAACCCGTGGCTGCCTTTGACAACCCGTGGCTGCCTTCGGAACTCCGGGCGCCCTCCAGGTGGCAGATCACGAAAATGTATCGGGCATATCGAACATCAACCTTCACAGCAGCCACACGAGTTGGCTACGGTGCAGCCGGGCAGCCCGTCCCCCCGCCCGCGGATGTCGCGGCGAGCGGGCAGCCCCCGCCGAGTTCCGTACGCCGTAAGGCAGGGAACCGGGGACCCAACCGACCTTGGGGTGAATCGGTCAGCCGACCGTAGGGCAGCCTTCCGCGTACCACGCCCGAACCCGACAGCTAACCCGGTAGGCGGACGACGGAAGGAGTCGCCTGCCTTGGCGTCGCACCGCAAGCCCCGCAGCCGTTCCCGGATGACCGGCGGCCTTCGCACGACCCCCGCGGTCGGCATCACCACCGCCGCCCTCACCTCCGTGGCCCTGCTCTCGCAGACGGCACAGGCCGCGCCCGCGCAGCCGTCGAAGCCGCGCCTCGAAGAGGTTCAGCAGAAGGTCGACACCCTGTACCGGCAGGCCGAGGTCGCCACCCAGAAGTACAACGGCGCGAAGGAGCGGACCGACTCCAAGAAACAGCAGGTCGACAAGCTCCTCGACGATGTCGCGCAGCGCACCGACGAGATGAACACGGCCCGCCAGAAGCTCGGCAGATACGCCGCCGAGCAGTACCGCTCGGGCAGCGTGAGCGACACCGCGACCATGTTCCTCGCGGACGATCCGGAGGACTACTTCTCGCAGCGCCAGCTGATGAACCGGCTGACCGCCGAGCAGAAGAAGTCGATCGACGACTATCAGACGCAGGCGCGCGAGACCGCGAAGAAGCGCACCGAGGCTCAGTCGAGCCTCCAGGACCTCACCGAGTCGCAGGCCGAACTGAGGTCGACGAAGGAGACCGTCCAGACGAAGCTCTCCGACGCGCGCGAGCTGCTGGCCGAGCTGACCGCCAAGGAGAAGGCGCGGCTCGCCGAGATCCAGAAGGCCAAGGAGGAAGAGGCCCGCAAGAAGGCCAAGGAGCTGGCCGCCAAGCAGAAGGCCGCGGAGGCGGAGAAGGAGAGGGCGGCCGAGAAGGCGCGGGAGCAGTCGTCCGGTTCGTCCTCCTCCGGTTCCTCGTCCGACTCGTCATCCGGCTCCGGATCCTCCTCGGACGCCTCGTACGCCACGAAGGCCGCGCAGGCGCTCGCGTTCGCCAAGTCGCAGGAGGGCAAGCCGTACGTGTGGGGCGCCACGGGGCCGGACTCGTACGACTGCTCGGGTCTGACGCAGGCGGCGTGGAAGTCGGCGGGGATCTCGCTGCCCCGGACGACCTGGGACCAGGTCGAGGTCGGCAAGACGGTGCCGCTCTCCGATATCCAACCCGGTGACCTGGTGTTCTTCTACGACGACATCAGCCACGTGGGCATGTACATGGGCGACGGCATGATGGTCCACGCGCCGAAGCCGGGCGCGGTCGTGCGCGAGGAGTCGATCTACTACGACGGCACGTCGGCGATCCACAGCGTGGTGCGCCCCGCCTGACACACGTACGCGGAAGGGCCCGGCAGGTGCGTCCTGCCGGGCCCTTCCGT
The DNA here is from genome assembly GCF_049844455.1 of Streptomyces fractus. Taxonomy (NCBI): domain Bacteria; kingdom Bacillati; phylum Actinomycetota; class Actinomycetes; order Kitasatosporales; family Streptomycetaceae; genus Streptomyces; species Streptomyces fractus. Next base: position 3,932,750 of record NZ_JBMYHI010000002.1, read on the forward strand.
ACGTACGGTGCGTGCGGTCGCTCAGGTCCAGAGCACCGCGATGAAGATGTTGGCGACGGTGAGCGCGCCGACGGTGATGAAGAGGCCCTTCTCCGCCTTCTCTTCGTCCCGCTTCACGTAGACGATGCCGAGGATCACGATCAGCAGCGCGAGCTTCACGCCGATCTTGATGTTGTTCACGGTGCTGCCGTCGGCCTGGTTGAGGCCGACCAGGGCGACGCCGGTCACCAGCATGGTCAGCGCGCCGTGCAGCATCGCCTTGTTGAAGCGGGCCGCGCCCTCCTTCATCGCCGACATCTGCGTGAGGAAGCCGCCGAGCAGCGAGGCGATGCCGATGATGTGCAGGCCGACGAAGAGGTGGATGAGTACGTCCATGGTCCGGAGCCTAACCGGACGCCCATGGCCCACTACGGGCACCCCTTTGCCGCCCTGTTGTCACTTTCCGCCACTGTCCGTAACAAACAGACCAGTTGCGAACAATCCGGCACCAACCCGTTACGCCGAGGTTTAGCGTCCTTCCTCAGGTGACCGACTCCCCACCGCCGCCCGGGCCAGGGGCGGCAGTCGGACACCACCGCCGAGAAAGGTCCGGCGGCGACCCGCTCCCCCTGTGCGGGCCGCCGCCGGACGCGCGACCGGCGGTCGTACGTCTCGGAAGGCCGCCCCAGGCCGTCCAAAAGGAGCAACCAGTGCCGGCAGCGCACCGCAAGCCCCGACCGCGTTCGCTCAGCGGGAGCAGGGCCCGCACCGCGGCCACCCTCGCCCTCGCCTCCGCGGCCACCGTCACCGCCCTCGACGGCGGGGCGGCGCACGCGGAGCCCGAGCTCAGCCCCGCCCAGGTGAAGGCCAAGGTCGACAAGCTGTACCAGGAGGCGGAGGTCGCCACCCAGAAGTACAACGGGGCGAAGGAGAAGGCGGACGGAGCGCGGAAGAAGGTGGACACCCTCCAGGACGAGGCCTCCCGGCGTACCGAATCCCTCAACTCCCAGCGCGAGAGGCTGGGTTCAGTGGCGGCATCCCAGTACCGCACGGGCGGCGTGGACCCGTCGGTCCAGCTGCTCCTCTCCTCCACCCCCGACGCCTACCTCGACAAGGCGTCCCTCACGGAGCGCGTCGGCGCGCGGCAGGCCGCCGCGGTCACCCGCGTACAGGGCGAACTCCGCGAGATCGACCAGCTGCGCGGCGACGCCGACGACACGCTCTCCGAACTCCGCGCCAAAAAGGCCGAGTTGGAGGACAACAAGAAGAAGGTGAAGCGAAAACTCGCGGAGGCCCGCCGCCTCCTCGACCGCCTCACCCCCCAGGAGCGCGTCCTCACCCCCGCGACGCCGACGAGCGAGCACGCCTCACGCTCGGTGGAACGCGCCGACCTCTCCCAGGCCCCCAACTCCCGCGCCAAGGCGGCGATCTCCTTCGCGTACGGCGCCCTGGGCAGCCCCTACGTATGGGGCGCCACCGGCCCCTCCGCCTTCGACTGCTCGGGCCTGACGCAGGCCGCGTACAAGGCGGCCGGGGTGTCGATCCCCCGCACGACGTACTCCCAGATCGACGCGGGACAGCGCGTCCCGAAGTCCCAGCTCCAGCCGGGCGACCTGGTCTTCTTCTACTCCTCGATCAGCCACGTGGGCCTCTACATCGGGGGCGGCAAGATGATCCACGCCCCGAACCCGAGCGCCCCGGTACGGGTGGCCCCGATCGACGAGATGCCGTTCGCGGGAGCTACGCGGGTGGCGTGACGCCGCACCGGCGGTCACACGGGCTTCTCCCACACCGACACGTGCCCCCGGCTCTCGCTCGTGAAGGGCTTCCTGGTCCACCCGTCCCACCGCTCGCTCAGCCGCAGCCCGGCGATCCGCGCCATCAGGTCGAGCTCGGCGGGCCAGACGTAGCGGAAGGGGATGGTCCAGAAGGATCCCTTCCCGGTCCCGGGGTGCACCTCCACATAGTTCGAGCTCATGGCCTGCGTCGCCACGTCGTAGCGGTCGAAGGCCCACCGGTTCTCGCTCACCTCGAACGGCACGGCCACCTGTCCGTACGGCAGCCGCCGCAGGTCCGGCACGCCGACCTCGATGACGAAGCGGCCACCAGGCGCGAGATGCGCGGCGGCGTTGCGGAAGCAGTCGACCTGCGCGTCCTGCGAGGTCAGATTCATGACGGTGTTGAAGACGAGGTAGGCGAGGGTGAAGTCCGCACGCCCCGCGCGGGTGGTGGCGAAGTCCCCGATGGTGACCGGGATCCCGGCGCCGCCCGGCTTGGCCCGCAGGCGTTCCACCATCGCCCGCGACAGGTCGATGCCGTGCACGTCGACGCTGCGCGCGGCGAGCGGCAGGGCGACGCGGCCCGTCCCGATGGCGAACTCCAACGCGGCACCGTCGCCCGCGAGTTCGGCGAGAAGGTCGACCGTGGGGTCGAGGACCTCGAGGGTGAACATGTCCGCGGAGGAGTCGTCGTAGTCGGCCGCGACGTTCGCGCCGAAGTAGCCGTCGTCCGTCACGTCGTCCGTCACCCCGCCCCTCACACTCCTCGTTCCGTGTGGTCCGCCAGGGCGTCGATGAGTCGCGGCCACAGCTCGCGCGGGCGGTCGTGGCCCATGTCGGGGAGCAGCAGGAGTTCGGCCCCGGGGATCAGCTCCGCGGTGCGGCGGCCTCCGCTGGGGTCGATGAGTGTGTCGTCCAGGCCGTGGATCACCAGGGTCGGCATGTGCAGCTCGCGCAGGGCGTCCGCGCGCGAGCCGCTGAGTACGATCGCGCCGAGCTGGCGTCCGACCCCCGCCGGGTAGTAGGCGCGGTCGTAACTACGGGCGGCCAGGTCGCGGAGTTCGGCGGCATCGCCGTAGCGCTTCGACGCCCAGACCAGGGAGCGGTCCGCCGCCGCGACGTAGCCCTCCCGGTCGGCCGGCTTCGGGGCGAACAGCGCCGCCTGCGCCTCCGGCGACGACTGCCCGTACTCGGGCTCGCCCGTCGTGGACATCATCGAGGTCAGGGTCAGGACGCGGTCGGGCCGGGAGATCGCCATCGCCTGGGCGATCATGCCGCCCATCGACGCGCCGACCACATGCGCCCGCTCGATGCCGAGCGCCGTGAGCAGGCCGAAGGCGTCGTCGGCCATGTCCCGCAGCCGGTAGGGGATCATCGCGACCGCCGTCGGGATGTCTCCCGTGCTCACCGCGGCGATGAACTTCCCCATGTCCACGGGGTGTTCGTCGAACTTCGTCGACAGCCCGGAGTCCCGGTTGTCGAAGCGGATGACGTGCCGGCCGCGCTCCGCGAGGGCCCGGCAGAAGTCCTCGTCCCAGGCGATCAGCTGCGCGCCGAAGCCCATCACGAGCAGCACCGCCGGGTCCGCGGGGTCGCCGAAGGTGTCGTACGCGATGGTGACCTCGGGCGATACGTCGACGCTCGGCATCACTCCGCCCTCCCCGTGACCGCCACCGTCACGCCGAGGCCCACCATCGCGAGGCCGCCCGTGCCGCCGACCGCCGCGAGGCGGCGCGGGGAGCGGGCGAACCAGGTGCGGGCCGTGGACGCGGCGAGGCCCCAGAGGCTGTCCGAGACGATCGCGATGACGTTGAACACCAGGCCGAGGAGCAGCATTTGGAGCACCGTGTGCCCCGCCTCCCGGTCGACGAACTGTGGCAGCACCGCCGCGAAGAAGACGATCGTCTTGGGGTTGGCGACGCCCACCGCGAAGCCCTCCCAGAGGGTGCGCAGGGTGCCGCCGCGGCCCGCCTGGCCCCGCTCCTCCTCGAACACCGCGCGCAGCGAGCGGCGGCCCCGGAACGCCTTGACGCCCAGGTAGATCAGGTACGCCGCGCCCACCAGCTTCAGCGTCATGAAGATCGCCACCGAGCGCTCGACCAGCGAGCCGATGCCGAGGGCCACGGCGATCACGAGGACGTAGGCCCCGAGCGTGTTGCCCGCGACCGTCGTCAGCGCGGCGCGGCGGCCCTGGGCGAGAGCGCGGCCGACGACGAACAGGACGCTCGGGCCGGGGACGACGATCAGCAGCAAGGACATCGCCGCGAAGGCGAGCAGGCGGTCGGCGGACATCATGGGGTCCATTGAGGCACGGCGGACGCCGCCCGCCCAAGCGGTTTTCGCCCCGGCCGGCCGGGGCTCACACCAGTCGCCGCGCCGTCGCCCACCGCGTCAGCTCGTGCCGGTTGGAGAGCTGGAGCTTGCGCAGCACCGCCGAGACGTGCGACTCGACCGTCTTCACCGAGATGAAGAGCTGCTTCGCGATCTCCTTGTACGCGTATCCGCGGGCGATGAGGCGGAGCACCTCCCGCTCGCGCTGCGTGAGGCGGTCCAGGTCCTCGTCCACCGGGGGCGCGTCCGTCGAGGCGAAGGCGTCGAGGACGAAGCCGGCGAGGCGCGGCGAGAACACCGCGTCGCCCTCCTGGACGCGGAAGATGGAGTTCACGAGGTCCGTGCCGGTGATCGTCTTCGTGACGTAGCCGCGGGCGCCGCCGCGGATCACGCCGATCACGTCCTCCGCCGCGTCCGAGACCGACAGCGCCAGGAAGCGCACCGGGTGCTCCGCGTCCGCCATCATCTGGGCGCTGCGGCGCAGCACTTCGACGCCTCCGCCGCCGGGGAGGTGCACGTCGAGGAGGACCACCTCGGGCCGCGTCGCCGTGATCACGGTGACTGCCTGGTCGACGTCGGCGGCCTCGCCGACCACCTCGACGCCCGTCTCCTCGGTGCGGCCGATCTCCGCCTGGACGCCGGTGCGGAACATGCGGTGGTCGTCGACCAGGACCACTCGTACCCGTCGTGTCTGAGCTGCCTCGTCGGTCATGACGTCCTCTCCGCCCTCTTCATGGTCAGTTCGACCTCCGTGCCGCCGTCCGGCACCGCCCGCAGCCGGGCCGTCCCGCCGTTGCGTTCCATCCGGCCGATGATCGATTCTCGTACGCCCATGCGGTCGGGCGGGATGGAGTCGAGGTCGAAGCCGGGGCCCCGGTCACGTACGGACACGAAGACCTCGACCCCCTCGCCGGTGGACTCCACTTCCGCGAACACCTGGACCGCGCCGCCCACGCCACCGTACTTGGCGGCGTTCACCATCGCTTCCCTCGCGGCCTGCATCTGTGCCGACAACTGCTCGTCGAGCGGGGCGTCGCCCACCACCACGACCTCCAGCGGGACCCCGTGCTTGTCCTCGACCTCGGCCGCGTTGCGCTTGACCGCCTCCGCCACCGTCTCCGGTTCCTGCGGGTTCTCCGCGGCGGCCGGTTTGTACAGCCACGCCCGCAGGTCGCGTTCCTGGGCACGGGCGAGGCGGCGCACCTCGGCCGGGTTGTCCGCGCCCCGCTGGATCAGGGTCAGCGTGTGCAGCACGGAGTCGTGCACATGCGCCGCGACCTCCGCCCGTTCCTGCGCGCGGATGCGCATCAGGCGTTCCTCGGAGAGGTCCTGCGTCATACGGATCAGATACGGGCCCGCGAGGAGCGCGACGCCCACGAGGACGGCGAGCGCCGCCTGGAGGATCGGCCCGATGTGCTCGGTGGCGCCCTGCGTGACGAAGATGCCGGTGACGCCCGCGCCGACGAGCAGCACCCCGGAGGCCGCGCGCGCCAGGCTCAGCGTGCGCTTGCGGCGGCCGACCTCCATCCAGCGGGCCCTGCGCGCGTTGTCGGCCTGCCGCCAGACCAGGGCGACGCCCGCCGCGACGAGCACGGTGGGGATCAGATACGCCTTGGTGTTGCCGGTCAGGTTCACGTTCTCCACGAAGATCATCGCTACGACGACCATCAGGAGCAGGGCGAGGATCTGGCCCTTGTCCGGCTTGCGCGTGATGAGCCGGCGGCGGCCGTCGGGGGACGTCTCCGTGCTGAAGACGGGTGGGCGGTCCGCGCCGAGTCCGCCCACGCCCAGCGGCACGAAGAACCAGAACGCCGCGTACAGCAGCGCCCCGAGCCCGTCCGCCATGAACAGGCCCGCGAAGACCAGGCGCACCCAGATCACGGGCAGCCCGAGATGCCCCGCGAGGCCCCGCGCCACTCCGCCCAGCCAGCGTCCGTCACTGCTGCGGTAGAGCTTGCGCGGCGGCCGCGGGTCGTCTCGGTCCTCGGCGAGAGGGGCGGGCGCTGCTTCCGGCATGCCACCGATCGTCACATGCGGTACGGGGCCGGGCATCAGGGTCGGTCCCGGATACTTCCCTGATCTTCCGGTGCGGGGCCGGGCCGGAGGGCTCCTCAGGGACGATCTCAGGGTTCGGCCAGGGTTGTCCCGACTGCCGCGGGCGGGCCCCGGCCGTCACGATGTACGTATGACGGAGCAGCCCCTTCACGACGCGCCCCCCGAAGACGCGCCCCCCGAGGACGCGAGGCCACAGCGGCCGCTGCGCGGCTTCCGCAGGGACCGGCGGTACAAGACGCTCGGCGGGGTGTGCGCGGGGCTCGGCCGGCACTGCGACATGGACCCGGTGATCTTCCGCATCGGCCTGTCGGTGCTCTCGGTGACCGGCGGCGTCGGGCTGATCTTCTACGGCTTCGCCTGGCTGTTCGCGCCGTACGACGACGAGGACGAGAACGAGTTCCGCAAGCTCCTCACGGGGCGGGTGGACGGTCCCGGCCTGGCCGCGATCGTCACCGCGCTCGTCGGCTGCGGCGTCTTTCTCTCCATGCTGAACAACGGCGGCGCGCTCACCTTCGCCGTCGTGCTCGCCCTGCTCCTCGCGGGCGCCGGGTACTGGTCGCAGGCGCGGCGCACCGCCGACCCCGACCCGGTGGCCGCCCAGGCCGTCGCGGACGCGCCGCCGGAGGCGCAGGCGCCGCCGGTCGCCCGCGGACCGTCCTGGTGGCGGGACCCGATCGTGAAGGACGGCACGCACGACGGCGGCACCGGCTACCTCTGGGGTCCTCCGAGCGTCGAGGAGCGTCCGGCGGCGGCACGGTTCGGCTCCCGGCGCGGGTCCGTCGCCGCCAGGCCGGCCGGGCCACCGCAGCCGGCGGGACCGCGCGGCATCGGGGCACTCACGTTCCTGTGCGCGCTGATCGCGGGCGGCATCGGCACCGGCGTGACCTGGGACGAGCGCACCCTCGGCGCCAGCGTGCAGACCGGACTCGCCTGCGCGCTCGCCGTGTTCGGCCTGGGCATCGCGGTGAGCGCCTTCCGCGGCCGCACCGGCGTCGGCTCGATCCTCCTCGCTTTGATCACGGCGGGCCTGCTCACGGCGTCCGCCGCGCTGCCCGCGAACATCAGCACCCAGTGGGCCCGCACCGACTGGACGCCCGCGCGCGCCGCGGACGTGCGGCCGCACTACGAACTGGACTCGGGCGTCGGCACGTTGGACCTGTCCGACGTGGACGTCGCCAAGGGGGCCACCACGTCCACGCACGTCGAGGTGGGCGCGGGCCGGGCGAGGATCGTGCTGCCCCCGGGCGTCGACGCCGAGCTGCATCTGGAGGTCGGGGTCGGCGCCATCCGGCTCCCCGAGGACGTGTCGCGCGACGTCGACGTCCGGCCGGACCTGGACCGGCGCGTCACGATTCCGGCGGCGGACAGCGGGGCGAAGGGCGGCGGCACCGTCGAGGTGCACGTGGAAGTCGGACTCGGAGAGGTGGAGGTGGACCGTGCGCAGTGACTTCCGTCCGGGCCGGTTGATCGCCGGGCTGGTCCTGATGACGACGGCGGTCGTCTACTTCGGCGACGCGGGAGGCGCGTGGGTCGTCCCTTGGTTCGCCGGGATTCCACTGGTGTGCGGTGGGCTGTGCCTGGCGGCGGTCGTGGGAACGGTCCGGCGTATGACGGGGCTGCGATCACGGGGCGCTGCCCCGGACCCCGCTGGCTCTCGTACAAAAAGCGGGGCTTGATCGACCACCCCTCGGCGGCGATTGAGCCAAATCAAGCCCCGCCGGCGATTGAGGCGCGGGGCATGGGGCGGAGCCCCAATCTTTCCAGCCCCGCCGGCGATTGAGGCGCGGGGTCCGGGGCGGAGCCCCGTGGCCGCAACGACATCCGCCTCAATACTCGGACGACCTGAACCTCCGGCCCCGCCACCACGCATCCACCGACCACACCGCCGCCCCCGCCAACACCAGCGGCAGCCACGCCATCAGATACGCCAGATCGTTCCCGAGGTAATACGGCTCCGTCGCCCAGCTCACCGTCAACCACAGGCTCAACGAGATCAGCGCCCCGCCGACCGCCGCGAGCCGCGCAAGCACACCGAGCAACGTCCCGATCCCGACCACCAGCTCGCCGAAGGCGATCGCGTAGCCGAACCCGGCCGGCGACTTCAGGGCGAGGTCGACGAGCGCCGGGATCGCGGACGTGTCCCGCACGCCCCGCATCTGGTCGCCGATGGAGCCGCCCCCACTGGCCTTGAAGAACGCGCTGTCGGTGAGCTTGTCGAAGGCGGCGTAGATGAACGTGACGCCGAGGAAGACGCGCAGCGGCAGGAGGGCGTACCGCTGGGCGGTGTCGCGCCGGCTGCCGGGGGACGGGCCGTAGTTCGTGGTCAGGTCGGATCGCATGCTGTGCGCCATAGCCGCTCTGCCGCCTCTCGCGCCTGGTGTCTTTACTTGACCATACGTACGAGAGCACGCCCCGGCTCAACGCCGAGGCCGTTCGGCCGCCTCAGTCGGCGACGTCGATGCCGCACCGGTTCGTCTCGACACCCGCCGCCGTGATCACCTGCACCTCGACCCGCCCCGGCTCCACGTCGACCGGGACCGGCACGGTGAGCAGCGCGTCGGTCGGGTTGGTGAAGCCGCCGGGGACCGGGACGAGCGGCACATGGACGTGGACCGGGCCGATGCGCACGGCGACCCGCGCGAGCTGGTCCACGGTGCCCGCGCCCGGCGGCACGAACCCGGAGCCGCGGATCTCGATGTCGTCGCCGGTGCGGATCGGCGCGTCCAGGTCGCCGGCCTCCCGCGCCCGCACCACGGACAGGATCACGGGCCGGCCGCCCTCCGTGTACTTGCCGACGAGATACGTCGCCGCGGACACGGCCACCAGGACCGCGAGGGACCACGGCAGGTCGGGCAGCTGGTCGGGGCGGCGGGCGAGGCGGACGACCGCCCAGACGACGACGGCCGCGCCCACGGCGACGTACTGGATGTCGGTGAAGCTGCCGCGCCCGGAGTCGTCGGTGAGCAGGTCGGCGGCGCGCGGCCGTGGCGCCGGCAGCTTCTGCAGCCGCTGCCCGGCGACGCGGACCCCCACCACGCGCCGTACCAGCACGGCGACCCCGCAGACCATCGCGAGGACCGTCAACAGGCCTGCGCCACGGGCGAGTTCGAGGCCGTCGATGAGCGCGTCACGCCGGGCGGGGCCCGAGGCGAGGGCCAGTTCACCGGCGAGAACGAGGATCGCGTACAGAGTCGGCAGGAGCACACCGCACGCCACCGCGCGCGAGGTCGACAGGCGGTTGTCCTCGCCGGTCAGCGGCGCGAGCACGCCGCCGCGCGCCCGGTGCAGATACCCGGCCGCGGTGAGCAGCCCGGCGACCACGAGCGCGGCCACGAGCCCCGCCGTGCGGACGGCGGTCCAGCCGGCGCCGATCGCGGTGAGCGCCTGGCCGATCAGCAGCGCGCCCACGCCGCCCCACACCACGTACAGCGTGCGCGGCCACAGCCGGGTGAGCCAGGACACGCCTTCCTCGCGGCCGCGGTCGGCCATCGCCCGGGCGGACTGGGTGAGTTCGTCGGAGATCCACTGCCGGGACGCCCCGGCCGAATGCGCAACGGCCGCGGGCAGGCCCCGGCCCGCCGCCAACTCGTCCCGCTTCGCGGCGAATCGGGCGACGGCCCTGCGGTGCCCCTCGCGCGCCCCCCGCGGACAGTCGCCGCAGGTGCACCCGCCCTCGTGCGCCGTCCGGTCGTTCCGCGCTTCCTGCACCGCCACTGCCGCCGCCCCACCCTCGTCAACTTCCGCACCTTGAAGGGGAATTGTGCCGCACGCCGGGGGCGTGACGTCGCACGGGCCCACCCCTCAAGGGTGAATGGCTTTGACCTGCATTGACCGGAGTGTTGACGTCACTGCGAGAATTTCCGTATGGCCGAGATCATCCAGCGTGACGGAACCTGGGCCTTCGACGGGAACACCGTCCGCATCACCCCAGGTCTGCACCGTTCGGTCGCCCTGCTGCGGCAGACCTACGGCGAGATCGACGTGCCGCTCACGGCCGTCTCCGGTGTCGCCTACGAGCCCGAGCGCAGACGCGGCCGTCTTCGCCTCACGCTGCGCGACGCCGCGGATCCGCTGCTCCAGGCCACCGGCGGCCGCCTCCCGGACACCGCCGACCCGTACCGGTTGACCGTCGACGCGGACCGTTCCGGGATCGCCGAGTACGTCGCCGAGGAGATCCGCCGGGCCCTGCTGCTCGAACAACTCCCGCCGGGGCCCGCCGAGTCGTACCTCGTCCCGGGCCCCGCCGTACCGGTCTCGGTGCGCTCCAGCGACGGCCTCGTCTCGTTCGACGGCAGCCGGGTCCGCATCGACTGGAGCGAGACCTCGGACCGGGTCAAACGCTCGACGGGCCCGCGCGTCATCTCGCTCGACGACCTCGACGAGGTGGAGTGGGTCCCCAACTCCGGCTACGAGGACGGGGTGCTGCGCTTCGTCCCGAAAGGCTCCCCGTACTCCAAGCTGCCGGCGGAGAAGGACCCGTACGCCCTCGACCTGTGGGGCAACGCCCGCAAGGACCTGCTGACCGCCCTCGTCGCGGCGGCGGTCACGGCCCGCCTCCCGCACCCCTCGGCACCCCGCGGCACTCCCCCGCTGCCGTCCCGGCGGGCCGACCACGACGTCCTGCTGCGACGGCTGCGGGAACTGGGCGAGCTGCACCGCCAGAACGTACTCACGGACGAGGAGTTCGAGATGACGAAACGCGTGGTGCTGCGCGACTTCCGCTAGCAGCACAGGAGTTGAGCCTTACGACAGCAGATCCGGCTCGCTGCGCGTGATGTCCTGCCACAGGCTCTGGTAGTTGATCCAGGCCACGAGATCGCTGCCCGTCTGCTCGCGGGTCGCCACCGCCTGCCGCCGGTCGATCAGCACCGGACGCCCCGCCGAGCGCGCCGCCAACTGCACCTCGCAGGCCCGCTCCAGGGCGATGAACCACCAGGCCGCCGCGTCCACCGAGTCGCCCACCGTGAGCAGCCCGTGGTTGCGCAGCACGAGCGCCTTGTACGAGCCGAGGGCGACGGCGATCCGCTTGCCCTCCTCCGGGTCCACGCCGACGCCCGTGTACTCGTCGAGCAGCGCGTGGTCCTCGTAGAACGCGCAGGCGTCCTGCGTGATCGGTTCGATCAGCTCACCGAGCGCGGCCACGGCCCGGCCGTACGTGGAGTGGCAGTGCGCGACCGCGACCACCTCGGGGCGGGCCCGGTGCACCGCGACGTGCGTGGTGAAGGCGGCCTGGTTGACGTGGAACCGGCCGTCGACGACCTGCCCGTCCCCGTTGGCGAGGACGAGATCGCTGACCGTGACGTGCCTGAAGGGCACGCCGAACGGATTGACCCAGTAGCAGTCGTCGTACTCCGGGTCGCGGACGGTGATGTGCCCGGAGACCCCTTCCTCGTACCCGAACCGCCCGAAGACGCGCAGGGCGCCGGCAAGCCGCTCCTTGCGGTACCTGCGCTCGTCGGCATGGTTCTCGTGCACGGGCGGCATCGCGAACTGCAGCTGGTCGTGGGGTATCGGGGCGGGGTTCTGCGTCGACATGGTGCGGAAGGTACCTCCGCGACCGGCAAGGTGACAGGGCCGGTGTGTGAAAAGAATGCGGCGATACGCGCGGGGATACCGGACAGGAGACGTCGGGATTGCGCGCGAGACTCGCCCCATGACGTCGAACGCGGCCACCTGGGCCACCTTCACCGAAGCCGAACCGGCCCTCGCCAAGACGGTCGAGGACCGCTTCGGGCAGCACCTCCACCACGTCCTCGCCACGCTGCGCAAGGACGGCTCGCCGCGCACCAGCGGCCTCGAAGTCCGGTTCCTGAACGGGGAGTTCTGGCTCGGCATGATGCCCGGCTCGCTCAAGGCCCGCGACCTGCTGCGCGACCCGCGGTTCGCGGTGCAGGCCAACCCGGGCGAGGGCCAGACCATGGGCGGCGGCGACGCCCGGATCAGCGGCCGGGCGTACCTGGTCGAGGACCCGGCGACGATCGCCCGCTACACCGACCGGGTCCCCGTCCCCGACCCGGACGACTTCCACCTGTTCCGCACCGAACTCACCGAGGTCACCAGGACGTTCATCGAGGACGACAAGTACCTGGTCGTGCAGGTGTGGACGCCGGGCGAAGCGGTCCGGACGATGAAGCGCACGTAAAAACAGGAGTGCCGCCCACGCCGGATCGGCAGGGCGGCACTCTCACGCGGTCGTGGGGACTACTCCCACTCGATGGTGCCCGGGGGCTTCGACGTCACGTCGAGGACGACTCGGTTGACGTCCTTGACCTCGTTGGTGATCCGCGTCGAGATCTTCGAGAGCACGTCGTACGGCATCCGCGTCCAGTCCGCCGTCATGGCGTCCTCGGAGGAGACGGGGCGCAGGACGATCGGGTGGCCGTACGTGCGGCCGTCGCCCTGGACGCCGACGCTGCGGACGTCCGCGAGCAGGACCACCGGGCACTGCCAGATCTCGCGGTCCAGGCCGGCCGCGGTGAGCTCCTCGCGGGCGATGGCGTCGGCCTCGCGGAGCAGGTCCAGGCGGTCCTTGGTGACCTCGCCGACGATGCGGATGCCGAGACCGGGGCCGGGGAACGGCTGGCGCTGGACGATCTCGTCCGGCAGGCCGAGCTCGGCGCCGACGGCGCGGACCTCGTCCTTGAACAGCTGGCGCAGCGGCTCGACGAGCTCGAACTCGATGTCGTCGGGGAGCCCGCCGACGTTGTGGTGCGACTTGATGTTCGCCGTGCCGGTGCCGCCGCCGGACTCGACGACGTCCGGGTAGAGGGTGCCCTGCACGAGGAACGCGACCTCGGGGCCGTCCTCCTGGAGGATCTCCAGCTGCGCCTGCTCGAAGACGCGGATGAACTCCCGGCCGATGATCTTGCGCTTCCCCTCGGGGTCGGAGACCCCGGCCAGCGCGTTCAGGAACCGCTCGGAGGCGTCGACGACCTTGAGGTTCGCGCCGGTCGCGGCCACGAAGTCCTTCTCGACCTGCTCGGTCTCGCCCTTGCGCATCAGGCCGTGGTCGACGTACACGCAGGTCAGCTGGGAGCCGATGGCCTTCTGGACCAGGGCCGCGGCGACCGCGGAGTCCACGCCGCCGGACAGACCGCAGATCGCGCGCTTGTCGCCGACCTGGGCGCGGATCGCGGCGACCTGCTCCTCGACGATGCTGCCGGTCGTCCAGCTCGGCTCGATGCCGGCGCCGCGGTACAGGAAGTGCTCCAGGACCTGCTGGCCGTGCGTCGAGTGCATGACCTCGGGGTGGTACTGGACCCCGTACAGCTTCTTCGCGTCGTTCTCGAAGGCGGCGACCGGGACGACATCCGTGGACGCCGTCACCGTGAAGCCCTCGGGCGCCGCGGAGCAGGCGTCGCCGTGCGACATCCACACGGGCTGCTCGGCCGGGGTGCCCTCGAAGAGCGTCGAGTCGCCCTTCGACACGGTCAGCGGGGTGCGGCCGTACTCGCGGGCGCCGTTGTCGTCGACGGTGCCGCCGAGGGCCGTGGCCATCAGCTGGAAGCCGTAGCACATGCCGAAGACGGGGACGCCGGCCTCGAAGATCGCGCGGTCCAGGCGCGGGGCGCCCTCCGCGTAGACCGACGAGGGGCCACCGGAGAGGATGATCGCCGCCGGGTTCTTGGCGAGCATCTCCGCGACGGGCATCGTGCTCGGCACGATCTCGCTGTAGACCCGGGCCTCACGGACGCGGCGGGCGATGAGCTGGGCGTACTGCGCACCGAAGTCGACGACCAGGACGGTGTCGGGGGCGGCGGCAGCGGAAGTCGCTGATGACACGGGTTGCCTTCCGGCGGCTTGAGCTGGGGGTCGTGTGGCCGATTCTACCGGGTACGTCACCCGTGGTCGGCGTCGCGGGGCTCCGCCCCGGACCCCGCCGCTCGATCGCCGCCGGGGCTTGATGCGTATACTCGCCCCATGCTCTCGCTCACGACCTTCGTCTTTACCTATGGCAGCCGGCCCGCCGGGTGCCATGGTCGTGCTGCTTGAACCACTGACAAGCACTTCACCAGGCGCCCCGGGCCGACAAGGTCCGGGGCGTCTGGCGTTTCCGGGGCTTGCCGGTCCGGGGCTCCCCCATCACACCGAGGAGCCCTCATGACCGCCACGACCGAGAACACCACCGCCGACGTCATCTCCGGCGCCCGTGATCGCATCGACGCGCTCGACGACCGGATCATCGGCCTCGTCCAGGAGCGCATGGCCGTCTCCGCCGTCGTCCAGGAGGCACGGATCGCCTCCGGCGGGCGGCGGGTGAACCTGTCGCGCGAGAACGAGGTGCTCGGCCGCTACAGGGACGCGCTCGGCAAGCCCGGCACCTCGCTCGCCATGACGCTGCTCGAACTGTGCCGGGGCCGGGTCTGACCGTCGGGGGCACCTCAGTTCGGTTGCGTCCTCACCCATACGGCGCGTGACCCGTTGGCACAGGCTTCGTTGGTCCCGGTGTCCGTGCCAGCCAGGGGCGGGCCAACCGAACCACGCGTGGCTCCGCTGGAGCGTTGAGACGTCACGGTCATGCCGTACGTCGTGGGACCTCGCTCCAGACAAGTGACCGGACGGCAGGGGACAGCAGCCCGGTCACACCAGAGAACGGTCGGCCTCGGGGACGCCCGAGGCCGACCGGCCTCCGTACAACCCTTTTTGGCCATCACGGGTCACTTCAGCGGAATCTCCCAGCCCTCTGAGGACCCGATGAAACTTCGTCGTGCACTGGCGTCGGCGGCCGCGACCGCCGCGCTCGCTCCGATCGCCCTGTTGTCCGCCCCCGCCGCGTTCGCGGACGGGGCGCCTGTGGACACCACGACCGCCACCGAGACGGCCGCTCCGAGCCCCTCGGTGAGCACGTCGCCGAGCGCGTCCGCGCCGGCCACCGCGTCACCCGACCCCTCCACCGCGAAGCCCGTGGCGCCCGAGGCGCCGCGGGCGAAGAAGGCGGACGGCGAGAAGACCGACACGGCCGGGAAGACCCAGCCGTCCGACGAGTGCACCGCGGCCGAGAACAGCCCCGGGACCTTCGCCGAGCTGCGCGGGCTCCCGTCGAAGATCGTCGCCGGGTCCGGGTGGCACGGCTTCACGTTCCGCGTCACGAACATGACCGACCAGGACTTCGCCTCGGCCCGGGCGCAGGTGTACGCGTTCTCGTTCGCGTACGAGGACGAGTCGGACACGAGCCGGTACCTGCGCCTGCAGTGGTTCGACGGGACCGCGTGGCGGGGCCTCGACAACAACGTCGAGCACGACGCGTCGTTCCCGGCCTCGGGCCCGCTCGCCCGTGGCGCGCACTCCGATGTGAAGCTGCGGATCTCGGTCGACGCGAGGACCCCGGCCGGCGCCGGTGCCGGGCTCGCCCTCGCGGTGAGCGTGGACCCCGAGGGCGTCTGTGGCCACAGCGTGCCCGAGGACGCGTACTGGGACTTCGACATCCTCGCCGCGGGCACCGCCACCGGCCATGTGCCACCGGCCGGCGGTCACACCGGTTCCCCGAAGCCCACGGCCTCGGCATCGGCATCGGCCTCGCCCAGCGCGTCGGCTTCCGCGTCCAACGCCCCGTCCCCGCAGGCGAGCAGCACCCCGGCCGACGGCTCGCTCGCCTCGACCGGGGCCGGCTCCACGCTGCCGGTCTTCGGCACGGCCGCCGGTCTCGCCGTCGTGGCGGGCGCCGGGGTCGTGTACGCCGTGCGTCGCCGCAAAGTGAGCAACGAGGCGTAGCCGTCCGTACGTACGAGAAGGACCCGCACTCGGAGGGGGGTGCGGGTCCTTCTCGTATCGCTCGTGCCGCCGGAAGGGGCCAGCTGGGGGGGGATCAGCTGGACTGCAGCGGCTCCTTCTTCGGCGGCACCTCCGGTATCGCGAGGAGCGGAAGCTTGAGCGCGCCGAAGGCCTCCGCCGGGACCGCCGGGTTCTTCGGCTCGACGGGCGCGAGCCGCCGGTACGCCGAGCCGATCTCCGGGCGGGTGTCCTCCTCGCCCTTGTTCGGCCAGTACGACAGGGCCCGCTCGGCCTGCGCCGTGATCGTCAGGGAGGGGTTCACGCCGAGGTTGGCGGTGACGGAGGCGCCGTCGACGACCGAGATGCCGGGGTGCCCGTAGACCCGGTGGTACGGGTCGATCACGCCGGTCTGCGCCGAGTCGCCGATCGGGCAGCCGCCCAGGAAGTGGGCGGTGAGCGGGGTGCCCATGAGCTCGCCGACGTTGGAGCCCGCGAAGCCGTTGATCTCGGCGGCGATCGCGGAAGCGCCCTCGCTCGCCGCCTTGATCTGCTTGGGGTTGGGCGCGCCGTGGCCCTGCCGCGCGGTGAGCAGGCCCTTGCCGACGCCGTCCGGCTTCAGGTACGTGGTCAGCGAGTTGTCGAGGGACTGCATGACGAGGCCGATGATGGTCTTCTCCGACCAGCGGCGGTTGGAGAGCGAACGGGCCAGCAGGGTGGGGTGCTTGACCACGTTCGCCAGCCAGCCGGCCACCCTCGACGAGCTCTCCGCGTACGGGACCTGGAGGATCGACAGGCCGCCCATAGAGTTCGAGCCCTTGCCGTAGCGGACCGGCTCGATGTGCGTGTTCTCGTCCGGGTGGATCGAGGACGTGATCGCGACGCCCTTGGTGAAGTCGGCCTTCGCGAAACCGTGCTTCTTCTTGTAGCGCCGGTCCGTGGTCTGCGCGCCGACCAGGGCCTCGGAGTTGGTGCGGGTCAGCTCGCCCAGGCGCTCGGACAGGTGCGGCAGTTGGCCGTTCGCCTTCATCCGGTGCAGCAGGGTCTGCGTGCCGTACGTGCCCGCGGCGATGACGACCTTGGGCGCGGTGAAGGTGCGGCCCGCCGCCTTCTTGTCGTCCGTGGGCAGCGTCGCGACCGCGTAGCCGCCGCGCGAGTCGTCGGTCACGGAGACGACCGAGGTCATCGGGTGGACGACCGCGCCCGCCTTCTCGGCGAGGTACAGGTAGTTCTCGTTGAGGGTGTTCTTCGCGCCGTGGCGGCAGCCCGTCATGCACTCGCCGCACTCGGTGCAGGCCTTGCGGGCGGGGCCCGCGCCGCCGAAGTACGGGTCCTCGACCTGCCCGCCGGGGGCCGCCCTCGACTCGCCCTCCGCGTCCTTGCCGTCGCCGAAGAAGACGCCGACCGGGGCCAGGTGGAAGGTGTCGCCGATGCCCATCGACTGGGCCGCGGCCTTCAGGTGCACGTCGGCGGGGCTCATCGTCGGGTTGATCCGTACGCCGAGCATGCGCTGCGCCTGGTCGTAATACGGCTTCAACTCCTCCTGCCAGTCCGTGATGTGCGCCCACTGCGGGTCGTCGAAGAACTGCTTCGGCGGCACGTAGAGGGTGTTGGCGTAGTTCAGCGAACCGCCGCCGACCCCGGCGCCCGCCAGGACCATGACGTTCCCGAGCAGATGGATGCGCTGGATGCCGTACATGCCGAGCTTGGGGGCCCAGAGGTAGTTCTTCAGGTCCCAGGAGTTCTTGGGGAGGGTGTCCGGGGTGAAGCGGCGGCCCGCTTCCAGCACACCTACCTTGTAGCCCTTTTCGGCCAGCCGGAGGGCGGACACGGATCCGCCGAAGCCGGAGCCGATGACCACCACGTCGTAGTCGTAGCCGTCCTGCGTCACGTGTGCGTTCTCCTTTGAACTTTGAACGTTGGAGCGGCCGTTGGCTACCTCAGGCGGAACTTCTTCATCACCGACAGGCTCACGCTCATGAACTTCGCGTACGCCTCGTCGTCCATGCCGAACGACGGGGCCATCGGCATCACGCGCTGGTGGGCGACCGTCTGGGCCTCGGTGTACTTGAGGATGCCCTCGGAGCCGTGCCTGCGGCCGAGGCCGGACTCCTTCATGCCGCCCATGGGCGACTGGACGCTGCCGTACGCGGGGGCGTACCCCTCGTTGATGTTCACGGTGCCGGTGCGAAGGCGGGCCGCGACCTCGTGGCCGCGCTTGGCGCTCTTCGTCCAGACCGAGGAATTCAGGCCGTACGCCGTGGAGTTGGCGAGCTCGATCGCCTCGTCCTCGTCACTGAAGCGGTAGACGGAGACGACCGGGCCGAAGGTCTCCTCGGTGCAGACCGCCATCGGGGCCTCGACGCCGTCCAGGATGGTCGGCTCGAAGAAGTACGGGCCGATGTCGGGTCGCGCGTGGCCGCCCGCGACGAGCGTGGCGCCCTTCGCGACGGCCTCGTCGACGTGCCGCGTCACCGTGTCCAGCTGCCGCTGCCCGACGAGCGAGCCCATCTCCGCGCCGTACGCGAGGGAGCGGCCGAGCCGCATGCCCTTGGTCCGGGCGGCGAACCGGGCCACGAACTCGTCGGCGATCGACTCGTGGACGTAGAGCCGCTCGATGGAGATGCACAGCTGGCCCGCGGACGAGAAGCAGGCGCGTACGGCGCCGGCCGCGGCCTTCTCCACGTCGGCGTCCTCGAGGACCAGCATGGCGTTCTTGCCGCCGAGTTCGAGGGAGACGCCGACGAGGCGGGCGGCGGCGCCCTGCGCGACCTCGCGTCCGGTGCGGGTCGAGCCGGTGAACGAGACGTAGTCGGCGTGCTTGACCAGCTCGGGGCCGACGACCGGGCCCTCGCCGATGACGACCTGGAAGACCTCGGACGGCAGGCCCGCCTCGATCAGCAGGTCGCGCGCCCACAGCGCGGTCAGGCAGGTCTCCGTGTCGGGCTTCATGACGACCGCGTTGCCCGCGACGAAGGCGGGGAGCGCGTCGCCCACCGACAGTTCCAGCGGGTAGTTCCACGGCGCGATCTGGCCGACGACACCGCGTGGCTGGCGCAGCTCCGTCACCTTGGTCAGCGTCGGGACGGCGCCGGTGTGCCCCTTGGGCTTCAGGTACGAGGGCGCCTTGCGGCCGTAGTGCCGGGAGGCGACCGCGACGGCCTGCACCTCCTCGTGCGCGTGGAGGCGGGCCTTGCCGGTCTCCAGCTGGATCAGGTCGAGCACCTCGGCCTGGCGGGCGAGCACCAGGTCGTGGAAGCGCAGCAGCACGGCGGCGCGCTTGCGGACGGGCGTCCTCGCCCAGACCTCCTGGGCGGCGCGGGCCCGCTCGAACGCGGTGGCCACGTCCTGTGGCGTCGACTCCGGCAGGTCCGCGAGCTTCTCGCCGGTGAACGGCGTGTGGTTCGCCGTCCGCCCCGAGCCGACGACGTCCCGCGTGAGGCGGGCGATCAGGTCGGGCGTGACCACGTCGACGGCCGTGCGGGCCCCCTCGGGGGCTGCCGCGACCGGGTTCGTGCGGGGCTTCTCTGCCACGTGCTCGGGAGTGGCCTGCGACTGCGTCATACCGGCGAGCGTAAGTCCGGACGTCCGCTTTCGGTACCCGTCGGTAACAGGTTTCACCGAGTGCACACACCGCGCCAGTGATCGCTGGCAGCAAAGCCGCTGATCAGGGCTTTGCCGCCAACGTCCGCCGGTTCAGAGCGTCTTGACGTCCACGTTCGCGATGGCGGCCTCCGCGACCTCCCGGCCGCGCCCGGTCAGATCGCCCTTGCTCGGATAGGTGATCCACAGCTGGTACATGTCGCCGCCCGTGGAGCGGTAGTAGAAGATCTTGCTCTCGCGCGCGCTCGGGTCGTCCGTCGAGTCCGACGTGTCGTCGTACGCGACGGTGTTCACCGCGGCCTTCTTGTCGTGGAACGTGGTCTCGCGCGTGCTCCCCTTGGCGTTCTTCATGGACGTGAACTCGGCGTCGCCGTCGGCGCGCATCTTGTCCATGTCGCCGTACGCCTGCGCCACGGAGCTGGACGCGATGTCGACCCCGGTGTCGCCCTTCTTGTCGTGGTAGGCCGTGATGGACACCGCGCCGCTCGGGTCGGTGTAGCTCACCCAGTTCTTGTCGGTGTCGGTGTCGTCGGGCAGCGACTTCTCGTACGCGGCCGGCGCCGCGACCGTCACGCCCAGGTTCTTCGCCTCGTGCGTCCTCCACCCGTCCGGCAGCGGCCCCGCGAACGGGTTCGCGAGGACCAGGTACGCCGCGACGGCCACCACCACGACGCCCGCGCCGATACCCAGGAGGGCCTTGCGGCTCAGGCGCAGGCCGCCCTGGGCCGAGCCGATCCGGACGACCTGCGTGGGCGCCTGGGACGGGGGCTCGGCGGCCTTCTCCAGGAGGACGCGCACCTGCGCCGCGTTCGGCCGGTGCGCCGGGTCCTTCTGGAGCAGGCCGTTGATGACGTCGGCCAGCGGGCCCCGCGCGGCGGCGGGCGCGGCCGGTGTCGCGTTCAGCACGGACTGGAGCGTGGCGGGCGTGTTGTTGCGGCGGAACGGGGAGACGCCCTCGGTCGCCGCGTACAGGACGACGCCGAGCGACCACAGGTCGGAGGCCGGACCGGGACGCTGCCCCAACACGCGCTCGGGCGCGATGAATTCGGGTGAGCCGACGAAGCCGCCGGTGTCGGTCAGATTCGTCTCGCCCTCGATCTGGGCGATGCCGAAGTCGGTGAGGATCACGCGGTCGTGGCGGCCGAGCATCACGTTGTCCGGCTTCACGTCGCGGTGCAGGATCCCCGCGGCGTGCGCGGCCTCCAGGGCGCCGAGCACCTCCAGGCCGATGCGCGCGGCCTCGCGGACGCCGAGCGTGCCCTCCTGGAGGACGGCTCCGAGCGAGCGGCCCTGCACGAACTCCATGACGATCCACGGCCGGCCGTCCTCGACGGCCACGTCGTGCACGTTCACGACCGCGGGGTGGTCGAGCCGGGCCGCGGCGCGGGCCTCGCGGCGCATCCGCTCGAAGGCGTTGGCCCGCTCCCGCTCCGGGAGGTGGTCCGGCAGGCGCGGCTCCTTGACGGCGACCTCGCGGTCCACCGTCTCGTCCTTCGCCCGCCACACCGTGCCCATGCCGCCGTGCCCCAGCTTGCTCAGCAGCCGGTAGCGCCCGGCCACGAGCCGCCCCGCGCCCGGGTCCTGCTGCCCGGTCACGGGCTGGGTGGGTGTGGCCTCGGCGGGTGCGGCCTCCGTGGGCCGGGCGTACGGGTTGCCCGGGTGCGGCACGTGCGGCGGCTGCAGGGCGAAGCTGGTGGGTTCGTTCGGGCCGTGTGCGGCTCCCCCGTTGTCACTCATGGGTCCATCACTATCGCGCGGGCAGTCCTGGAACCACTGGGATCACGGAGTTGTGACCACGCTGATGCGAGCCCGCCCTCACCGTCATGAAACGGCGAACGTGTCGACCGCCGCGTCGAAGTGGGCGCGCGCCCGCGCGGTCTTCCCGACGGGGGCCGAGACCCACACGTCGTACATCCGGCCGCCCTCCTCCCAGCACAGGTCGATGGTGCGCCGGGCGCCCTCCGCGTCGCTGAACCCGTCCCAGGTGAACTCCCACAGCGCGGCGTCGCGCCCGTTGTGCGAGGTGTCGGTGACCTTCGCGGCGCGGTAACCCGGGTTGTTCCTCGGCCCCTCGGCGTCGTAGCGCCGCTGCACGGCACGGGGGCCGCCGCTCTCCGCGCGCCCCACCTTGATGCCGATGCGGTAGGTCTCCCCGGGCGACATGTAGAAGATCCGCGGCCCGTCCACGGAGCGCGTGAACCCCTCGGGCACGGCGAGCCGGAACCCCTCGGGGTCCGCGACCGTGCGATACCCCGACGGGGCCCCGGCGCCCGGCGTACGGGTCCCCGGCCGGGTCACGGTGACGGTGGAGGTCGGCGAACCGGAGGGTGACGGCGTACGGGTCGAGGCGGAGACGGTCGTCGTCGGCGGCGGCGTGGGTGTCTTGCCGCCGTCACCGGCCAGCAGCACCGCGGTGGCGATCCCGGCCCCCGCGACCGCCGCCACCAGCGCCGCGGCCACGAGCAGCGCCCGGGTCGACACGACGCGTCTGCGCCGGGCCGCGGGAACGTTCAGCTCCGTCGGCGTGTAGAGCACCCGCGGCACGAGCGGGAGGGGCGGCGCGGGCTGCGGCGTCGCCCCGGTGGCGATGTACGCGCGCAGCAGCCGCTCGGCCTCGTCCAGGTTCATCCGGCGCGCGGGGTCCCGCTCCAACAGCCCGCGGATCACCGGGAGCAGCGGCTCGGCCTCCTCGGGCGGCCTGATCTCCTCGTAGACCACGGCGTGCAGGATGCCGCCCAACGAGTCGCGGCGGAACGGGGATTCACCGCTCATGGCCGCGCAGAGCAGCGCCCCGAGCGACCACAGGTCGGCCCCGGCCCCGGCCCGCTCCCCCGCCATCCGCTCCGGCGCCGTGTACTCGGGCGAGCCGACGAAGCCGCCGCTCTCGGTGAGCGTGGTGGCGCCCTCGACCTGGGCGATCCCGAAATCGGTGAGGACGACCCGGCCCGTCGAGCTTTCCAGGAGTACGTTCGCGGGCTTCAGGTCCCGGTGCAGCACGCCCGAGGCGTGCGCGACGCGCAGCGCGCCGAGCAGCGCGAGCCCGATCCGGGCGGCTTCGAGAGGTTCGACGGGGCCTTCGCGCGCGATGCGGTCGGCAAGCGAATCCCCGTTCACCAGGTCCATCACTATGTACGGGTGACCCTCGTACAGCACCACGTCGTGCACGACGATCACGTTCGCGTGCTGGAGCTGCGCCACGGCCCGCGCCTCGCGCAGCATCCGCTCCCGCTGCTGGTGGGCCTCGTCGTCGGAGAGGGTCTCGTCGATGGCGAGTTCCTTGACGGCGACCCGGCGCCCGAGCAGCGTGTCGGAGGCCCGCCAGACGACGCCCATGCCGCCGCGCCCGATTCTGGCCTCCAGCCGGTAACGCCCGGCGATCACACGGGCGTTGTCCCCCTCGGTCCCCATGCGCCCCATCATGCCGCACGCTTGTTCACAGGGACTGCACCGTTCCGGCCAGGGCCCCTCACCTGGCTATCCTCGCGAGGGCCGCCATCCGCGCAGGATCGCGTCGAACTGCTGTCGTGCACCGGGCCAGTTGGCCGCCGGCACGGACAGATAGATGGCGTACTCCGTACCGTCGTGCGCCCGGTAGGTCTGCTCGATGGCGTGCCGCGGACCGGATGTCGTGTCCTGCGTCCCCGCGGTCCAGGTGAACTCCCACAGTGACCCGGGCCGGTCCCGGAACGTGTTCGACTGCAGCAACACCCGCTGGTAGTCCGGCAGCTTGGGCCGCAGCCCCTTCTCCAGGTCCAGCTGGTGCTGGTACGAGTCCTGCCAGTCGGAGTCCTTGTCGATGGCGATCCGGACGAACCGCTGCCCGCCGTCGGGCGTGTAGTCGATCTGCGTGCCCTCCTGCTGCCGTTGCCAGCTGGGCGGCAGCATCAGGCTGAACCCCTCGACGTCGCGCCGCCGCACCCAGCTGTCGGGAATCGAGCCGTCCCCGGGGACCGCCTCGTCCTTCCCGTCGTCCCCGCCCCGGTTGCCCGGGTCCTTCTCCGCCGCCGCGTTGTCGCTCTCGGCAGCACGGTGTTCGGTGTAGTACATGGCGGCGAGCGCACCTCCGCCGCCGACGAGCACGGCGGCCAGGACAACGGCAAGCACCTTCGGCCAGTTGCGGGGGGAACGGGGCCCGCTCTGGGGACGGGTAGCGGCAGCGGGCCAGTCGGGCACGTGCGGCGATGGAGCTACGGGGGCCGGGGCATAGCCCTGCGGTGCAGGCGCAGGCGTAGGTGCCGGCGCAGGAACGGCCGACGTAGGAAGGGCGTCCCGCCCCACGGTCGGCTGCGCCGGCACGTTCACCTGCGTCGGAACGTACGCCTGCGCCGCGTTCGCCCGCCGGCCCTCCGCCGCCTCGGCGAGCATCGCCTCGGCCTCGTCGGCGTTCGGCCGCGCGGCCGGGTCCTTGCTGAGCAGCGCGCCTATGACGGGCCCGATCGCCCCCGCGTTCTCCAGCGCCTCCGGCTCGTCCTCGACGACGGCCTGCATCGTGGCGATCGGCGACGTGCGTCGGAACGGCGAGAGCCCCTCCACGGCGGTGTAGAGCGTCGCGCCGAGCGCCCACAGGTCGGACGCGGGCCCCGGCTCGGAGCCGCGCACCCGCTCGGGCGCGAGGTAGTCCACGGAGCCGACTATCTCGCCGGTCCGCGTGATGGTGGAGTCGCCCTCGACCTGGGCGATACCGAAGTCCGTGAGCTTCACCTGACCATTGCTGGCGAGCAGCACATTGCCCGGCTTCACGTCCCGGTGCAGCACACCGGCGGTGTGCGCTGCGCGCAGCGCCCGCAGCGTCCACAGGCCGATCCTGGCGGCCTCGGCGGGGGCGACGCGCCCGTCCTCCTTGACCGCGTCGGCGAGCGAGCGCCCCTCGACCAGCTCCATGACGATCCACGGCCGGTCGTCGTGCTCCAGCACGTCGTGCACGGTGACGACGGCGGGGTGATTGATGCGGGCGGCGGCGCGCGCCTCCGTCTGCGTACGGGCGAGGAGCACGGCACGGTCGGCCTCGGCCACCCACTGGGCGGCCGTCAGCTCCTTCACGGCGACGGTGCGGTGCAGCACCTCGTCGTGCGCGCGCCAGACCCGGCCCATGCCGCCGCGTCCTATGGATTCACCGAGCCGATACCGGCCGGCGAGGACCTCGCCCTGCATCTGATTCACGTTTCCCCGCTAATGTGTCGACGCGGTTCACACTAGGGATCAGATGCCGCGCAAGGAACAGCAGGGGTGGCACAGAGACCGCACTGTGACGCTTCGTCGCGGGCTCAACCGCCGTGGCGATACGTCGAGTACGCCTGCTGATACAGCCGTGTGACCTCGTCCCGCTCGGCCTCCGGACCGCGCACCTGCACCACGTGGTACTTGCCGCCGACCACCATCGCGAGATTGCGGACGTACATCTCCCGCCCGTCGGAGCCCTGCCAGGTGAACTGCCCCTCGGCCATGGTCCGTCCACCGACGTCGATGCTCTTCATACCGCTCGACGTCGCCCACGTGGAGTCCCGGAACGGCTGCAACTCGCGCTCGTCCTCACGCTGGTACTTCATCGGGTCCTTGCCGTACGTCGCCGTGGAGTCGCGCCCGGGGACGACGATCAGCTCGAAGGCGCCGTGCGCGTACACGACCTGCCCCCGCCCGTTCTTCCCCGTCCGCTGCCACCCCTTGGCGACGGCCACCTCGAAACCCGCGGCGTCCTTGCGCAGGACGAAACCGGGGGCCACGTCGGACTGCGGCTCGGTGGAGGAAGGCGTCGAACTGCGCTTCCCGGCAGGCGATGTCGCGGTCTTCGACGGCTCCGGTGACGGCTTGCCTCGGTTCTCCGACGAGGCGGAGGGCGCGGCCCCCGCGGCGTTCTCCTGCCCGGCGCCCGACGCCCCTGGCCCGGCGCCCTGGTCCGCCTTCGGCATGAACACCATGGCGTACACCACCGCGCCCACGAGCCCGAGCAGGATCAGCACGAGCAGCCACCGCCCGAGCGATCTCGGCCGCCGCTCCCGGGGAGCACGCGCGGGACGCGGCGCCCGCTCCACGGCCCGGCCCCGCTTGTGCCGGCCGTGCTGCCCCGAGGTGGCCGGAACCCGCGCCCGGCGCCTGCGGACGAGCTCTCCCCTGCGGCGTACGACGGGCAGCCGGCCCGCGTCGAAGGGGGGCGCGGGGATCACGTTCGCCCCGGCCTCCGGTTCCGGCGCGGAGCGCACCAACGACCGCAGCCAGCCGCGCAGTTCCTCGATGTCGAGCCGCTCGGTGGGGTCCTGGCGCAGCAGCGACTCGACGACCGGCCGCACGGGCCCGCACTCCTCGGCGAACGCGGGCGGCTCGGCGCACACCATCTGCACCAGCTCCGGCGTCGACTCCTCCGGGTACGGGGCGTGCCCCTGCACGGCGCGGAACAGCAGCGCGCCGAGGGCCCACAGGTCGGTGGCGGGCCCGACGGGCGCCGCCAACTGCCAGTTCTCCTGCACCGGATGGGCCTGCTCGGGCGCCCACCGCTCGGTGACGGGCCCGACGACGGTCATGCGCACCTGACGGGACCGCTCGGCAGAGACAGCCCCGCCGACAAATCCAGCCCCGCCGGCGTTTGAGGAGCGGGGCCCGGGGCGGAGCCCCGAGTCGTCACCCCCGGATATCAGCTCACTCCAACGGGCCGCCGGCACCACGGGTTTCCCCAAACCGCCGGCGGCAACCGGCACCGCTTCCTCGACGCCGTCCTCATCCTCCTCCGGAGGAGCCGGCACCACGTCGTACCCGCACAACGCCTCCTCCGCGGCCCCCACGGCGAGCCCCGTGAGCATCACCCGCCCGTCGTCGCAGACGAGCACGGTCCGCGCCGTGACGTTCCTGTGCACCCACCCGTGCGCGTGCAGCGCCCGCAGCGCGAGGAGCACGTCGGCGGCGACCTCGGCGGCCCGGTACGGGCTGAGCGGCCCCCGGGCGAGCAACGCGGACAGCGGCCGCGCCGCGACCAGTTCGCTCACGATCCACAGCGAGCCGCCCTCGGCGAACACGTCGAAGACCTGGTCGAGGCGGGGGTGGTCGGGGATGCGCGCGGCGGCCTGCACGGCCTCGACGGCGCGCGCCACGGACGGCTCGGCGGCCTCCCGCCCGGTGTCGCCGCCGGGCCTGAAGCCCTCCGGAAGTCCGTCGGCGTCAAGGATCTCCGCCTCGACGACCTCGGGCAACGGCACCTGCCGCACGAGGACTTCCTGCCCGCTGTACGTGTCGAAGGCCCGCGTCTCGGCCGCGGACTCGTACGCGTCGGAGGAGAGGACCGGCAGCCGGTACCGGCCCGCGAGCACCCGCCCCGCGTACTCGTCCACGACGCCTCCCCCTGTTCCACAGGCTCTGCCGAGCGACTGCGCACGGTCCGCAAACATTCACGATACGTGCCGGGCGCCCCCCTGGTTCAGGACTTGGGCTTGAACGTCTGTGTGAATGTCTTCCAGGTCGTCTTGCGCTGTTCGCCGCCCCAGGCGGAGTCCTTGGCGGTGTACATCAGCCCGTATCCCAGCGAGCCGTTCACCACGGTCCCCCGGTCGATCGAGTGCCACTTGGTGCCCCCGTCGACGTAGGTGAACTCCCAGTCGGCCGTCTTCCAGCCGCGGTAGTCCGCCGACGCTATGCGCACCCGGTCGTACTGCGGGCGGTGCATGCTCCGCTCCTGGTTGCGCCAGTCCGCGACCGGGTCGGACTTCGGCTGGCTGGTCCAACCGACCAGCAGCCGCTGCCCGTCGGGCCCGGTGAAGCGCGCGCCCGCGCGGTCCGACGAGGCGTACTTCCAGCCCTTGGGCAGCCCGATCGAGAAGCCCTGGGAGTGCTTGTACGTCTCCTTGGCGGCCGCGCCGGACTTCCCGCCGGCGTCACCACCGCTCGGCGAGGCACTGGAGCTCGCGCTGGCGGAGGCGGACGCGGAGTCGCTCGCCGACGCGCTCTCGGAGGGCTTCTTGTCGTCGCCGGAACCCTTGTCCTTGCCGGCGTCCTTGTTGCCGCCGGGGTTCTTGTCGTCCGTGCCGGCCGTGGCACCGGACGACGCGCCCTTGTCGCCGCCCTTGGCGTCCGCGCCGTCCCCGCCGTTCAGGACGAGGGCCAGGACGCCGGCGAGCACGACGAGCGCGACGACGAGCGCGCCGATGACGAGGGAGCGGCCCCGCAGCGCGTCCGCGAGGACGGCCGCGCCACCGGGGCGCGCACCACCTGGGGCCGGGCCCGCGGGCGCGGTCGCGGCGGGCTCCTCCGTCTTCGCCTTCGGGGCCGTCGCGGCGGCGGCGGCCTTGCGTACGTTCGTCAGGGCGCCGCGCATCTTCTCCGCGGCCTCTCCGCTCCTGGCGGCGACACCGGCCGCGGCCGAGGCGGCGGCGGCCTTGGCGGCAGCCGCCCGCGCCGCCGAACTGCCCTTGTCCTTGGGCTCCTTGCGCTTCTTCGGCGCGGGAGCGGGCGGCAGTGGCACCACCTTCGTGGCCTCGACCGGCTCCGGCTCGGGGGCCGGCTCCGGCTCCGGGGCGTGGATGACGTCGCCCAGCATCGCCCGCGCCGCCGCGTCGTCGAGCCGGTGGTCGGGGTCCTTCTCCAGCAGCCCGTAGATCACGGGTTCCAGCGGCCCCGCGTTCTTCGGCGGGTCCACCGGCTCGGTCATCACGGCGGTCAGCGTGGCGATCGCCGACCCCTTGTCGTACGGCGGGACGCCCTCCACGGCCGCGTACAGCAGACCGCCGAGCGACCACATGTCGGCCGCGGGGCCCGGCTTGTGACCGCGGGCGCGCTCCGGCGAGATGTACGAAGGGGCACCGACCAGCATCCCCGTGGAGGTGATGGACGGGTCGCCCTCGACCTGCGCGATCCCGAAGTCGGTGAGCACGACCCGGCCGTCCTCGGCGATCAGCACGTTGGAGGGCTTCACGTCGCGGTGCAGGATGCCCTCGCGGTGCGCGGCGCGCAGCACGTCGAGCACGGCGAGCCCGACCTCGGCGGCCCGCCGGGGTCCGAGGAGCCCGTCCTCGCGGATGGCCTCGGCGAGGGACATGCCCTCGACCAACTCCATGACGATCCACGGCCGGTCGTCCTCGTCGACCACGTCGAAGACCGTCACCGCGCCGTTGTTGCGGATCCGCGCGATCGCCTTCGCCTCACGCAACGTACGCGCGATCAGGCGGCGCTTCTCGTCGTCGTCGATGGCGTTCGGGAAGCGGAGCTCCTTCACCGCCACCGTGCGCCCGAGGGTCTCGTCCTTGGCCCGCCACACGGTGCCCATGCCGCCCCGGCCGAGCACGTCGCCGAGCCGGTACCGGCCCGCGAGGAGCCGGCCCTCCGGGGCCTTCACGGGCGCCGCCTCGGCGTCCCGACCGGATGAATCCTGGCGAGTGCCCTTGTCTTCACGGGCCTCGCCCGCCCGCTCCGCCTCCGACATGCGTCCCCTCTAGCAACCCGCCCTGACAGAGCCTTCATTGTCCCATCACCGGACCACCACTCCGCGCGCCGGGTCACCCCCACCCGACACGCACAAGAACGTCCCACAATGGCGGACCGCACCCCCGAAGGGACCCGTCGTTGCCCGCGCTCCGGACACTCCTGGCCACAACGCTGGCCGCGGCCATTCTGTGCCTGGCCCCGAGCGGTACGCCGCATCCGACGGCACCCGCGGACGACACTCTTCCGCTGCTCGTGACGCGAGGCAAGGCCCCGTCGGCAGCGCTCCTGGCCACCGAAGGTTCCACCGGCCACTTCATCACCACGAGCCCCGGCCTCGGCCGCTCCGATCATCTGCGCGCGGGCAGCATCACCAAGACTTTCATCGCGACGGTGATCCTCCAACTCGCCGCGGAACACCGGGTGAACCTCGCCGCACGCGTCACCGTCTACCTCCCGTCCCTCACCGCCGCCGGCGACCTCACGGTCCGCTCGCTGCTCACCCAGACCAGCGGCCTCTACGACTTCACGGCCGAGACCCGCGGACGCGTCCCGCTGACCCCGAGGGCGGTGGCGGCACTGTCCCTGTCCGAGCCCCGGACCACGCGGCCCGGCACCTGGTCGTACTCCAACACCAACTATGTACTCCTGGGCATGATCATCCATCAAGTCACGGGCCGCTCCTACGCCACGGAGGTACGCCGCCGCATCATCGACCCGCTGCACCTCACCGGCACCACGTTCCCCGGTACCCGCACCGCGGTCCCGAGCCCGCACGGCCCCGACGCGGTCCGCCTCGACCCGCGCACGGCCGGAGCGTCCGGCGAACTGATCTCCACCCTCCCCGACCTGAACCGTTTCTACGCCGCCCTCCTGGAAGGCCACCTCCTCCCACCCGGTTCCCTGCACACGATGCTCAACACCCGCCCCACGGACGGCCATTACGGCATGGGCCTCTACCCGGAGAAACTCCCCTGCGGCACCACGGTCTGGGGCCACAACGGCCGCATCGCCCACACCTACGTCCGCACGGCAGCGACGAGAACCGGCTCACAAGTCGTCACCTACCGCACGACAAAGGCGACTTTGTCCGACGAAGCCACCATCGAACGCACCCTGCTCACATCGGAGTTCTGCCCACCAAGCCCCGCACAATCAAGCCCCGCCGGCGATTGAGCAGCTGGGCCATTCAAGCCCCTGCGGCGATTGAGCAGCGGGGTCCGGGGCAGAGCCCCGCGACCGCAACACCGGCTCCCGCAACGGCGACCCGCCCCACCGGAGGTCAAAGCGGCACGATGTCCGGCGCCCCCAACCTCGCCGCATCGGCCGTGAGGTCATCCGGCTGCCGCTGCGACTCCCGCTCCGCCTCCACCCGCTTCTCGTAATGCTCGACCTCGCGCTCCACCTGGTCCTTGTCCCAGCCAAGGACGGGCGCCATCAGCTCCGCCACCTCCCGCGCGCACCGCGCCCCCCGGTCGAAGGTCTCGATGGAGATCCGCGTGCGCCGCGTCAGCACGTCGTCGAGGTGCCGCGCCCCTTCGTGCGAGGCGGCGTACACGACCTCGGCCCGCAAATAGTCGTCGGCGCCGGTCAGCGGCGCGCCCAACCCCGGGTCGGACGAGACCAGTTCGAGCACCTCCTCGGCGAGCGCCCCGTACCGGTTCAGCAGATGCTCGACGCGCACCACGTGCAGCCCCGTGCGCGCGGCGATCCGCGCCCGCGCGTTCCACAGCGCCCGGTACCCCTCGGCGCCCACCAGCGGCACCTCCTCGGTCACGCACTCGGCGACCCGCTGGTCGAGCCCGTGCACCGCCTCGTCGACGGCGTCCTTGGCCATGACCCGGTACGTCGTGTACTTGCCGCCGGCCACGACGACGAGGCCCGGCGCGGGGTGCGCGACGGTGTGCTCGCGCGACAGCTTGCTGGTGGCGTCGGACTCCCCGGCGAGCAGCGGCCGCAGTCCCGCGTAGACGCCCTGCACGTCATCGCGCGAGAGCGGGACGCCGAGCACGGAGTTGACGTGCTCCAACAGGTAGTCGATATCGGCACTGGACGCCGCGGGGTGCGCCTTGTCCAGGTCCCAGTCCGTGTCGGTCGTGCCGATGATCCAGTGCCGCCCCCACGGAATCACGAACAGCACGCTCTTCTCGGTACGCAGGATCAACCCGGACGTCGAATTGATCCGGTCCTTCGGAACGACAAGGTGGATCCCCTTGGACGCCCGCACGTGGAACTGCCCGCGCTCGCCGACCATGGCCTGCGTGTCATCGGTCCACACGCCCGTCGCGTTCACGACCTGCTTGGCGCGGATCTCGTACTCGCCGCCGCCCTCGACGTCCTCCACCCGCGCGCCGACGACCCGCTCGCCCTCCCGCAGAAAACCCGTCACGCGCGCGCGGTTGGCCGCCTTGGCGCCGTACATGGCGGCGGTCCGCACCAGGGTCGCCACATACCGGGCGTCGTCCATCTGCGCGTCGTAGTACTGCAGCGCGCCGACCAGCGCGTCCTTCTTCAGGCAGGGGGCGACCCGCAACGCGTGCTTGCGCGTGAGGTGCCGGTGCATCGGCAGCCCGCGCCCGTGCCCGCGCGCCATCGACATCGCGTCGTACAGGGCGACACCCGACCCGGCGTACACCCGCTCCCACGCCTTGTGCTGCAACGGATACAGGAAGGGCACCGGCTTCACGAGGTGCGGCGCGAGCCGTTCGAGCAGCAGCCCGCGCTCCTTCAGCGCCTCCCGTACGAGCGCGAAGTCCAGCATCTCCAGATACCTGAGCCCGCCGTGGATCAGCTTGCTGGAACGGCTCGACGTGCCGGAGGCCCAGTCCCGCGCCTCGACGATCCCGGTGGACAGGCCGCGGGTCACCGCGTCGAGCGCCGTGCCCGCGCCGACCACTCCCGCGCCCACCACGAGAATGTCCAGCTCGCGCTCGGCCATGGCCGCCAGGGCCTGTGCACGCTGCTCGGGTCCCAGTGTCGCTGCCTTCACTGCTGCCTCCCGCTGTCGTCGGCGTGGCTCACGCGTGTGGTGTGCCCGGCCTCGCGTACCCGCAAAGCACCCGCTGCGCGCTTCCTACATGCCCCGATTCTTCACCCGCTGACCGGTTCGGGCCACTAGCGGGCGTGCACCTGTGGACAACCTGCGGAGACTCGCGGCGCAACACTCGCAAATCCATCTCCGCGCAATGCCACATATCGGTCATATTTACTCCTAGTCTGACAGTGCGCTCGCTCATCCTGTCCACAGGGCTTGCGCCCTCGTCCCGCTCCGGCTAATGACCGGTCCGCTCCTCGGGAAAGGACGGCAACCGCCATGCCCGCAGACCTCGCCGTCATCGGCCTCGGCCACCTCGGCCTGCCCCTCGCGCAGGCCGCCGTGGCGGCCGGGATCGCGACCATCGGCCACGATCCGGCCCGCGCCCGGGATCTCGCGGCGGGCCGGCTGCCCAGCGGCGGCGACGCGGCGGCCCTGACCGCCGCCGACCTCCGCCGCATGCTCTCCGCGGGCTTCCGCCCCACGGCCAACGCCGCCGAGCTCGCCCGCGTCCGCACCGCCGTGATCTGCGCACCGACCCCGCAGGGCCCCGACGGGGCGCCGATGCTCACCCCGGTCGTCGAGGCGACCCGCACCCTCGCCGCCCGGCTCCGCCCGCACACCACGGTGATCATCGAGTCGCCCGTGCCGCCGGGCACCACGCAGACGCTCCTCCTCCCCGTCCTCGAAGAGGGCTCGGGCCTTCGCGCGGGACGCGACTTCCACCTCGCCCACGCCCCCGGCCGCGTCGACCCCGGCAACCGCCTGCACCCCTACACGTCGACCCCCAAGGTGATCGGCGGCCACACCCCCGCCTGCACCGAGTCGGCGGCCACCTTCTACAGCCGCCTCACCGACAAGGTGGTACGCGCGCGTGGCCCGCGGGAAGCGGAAACCGTGCACCTCCTGGAGACCAACTACCGGCACGTCAACATCGCCCTGGTCAACGAAATGGCCGTGCTCTGCCACGAGTTGGGCGTCGACCTGTGGGACGTCATCCGCTGCGCGGAGACGAAGCCCTTCGGCTTCCAGGCCTTCCGCCCTGGCCCCGGCGTCGGCGGCCACGCCCTCGCCCAGGACCTCTCGGGCCCGCACCTCCCGACGCGCCCGCTGCGCATGGTCGAACTGGCCCGCCAGGTCAACCACCACATGCCGTCGTACGTGGTCCAGCGCGCGGCCACGCTCCTCAACGAGCACGGCAAGTCGGCCCGCGGCGCCCGCGTCCTGCTGCTCGGCGTCACCTACAAGCCCGACCTCGCCGACCAGCAGGCCGCCCCCGCCGAGGAGATCGCCACCCGCCTCATGCAGCTCGGCGCCGCCGTCAGCTACCACGACCCGTACGTCCCGTCCTGGAACGTCCTGGACCGCCCTGTCCCGCGCGCCGACTCCCTCTACGAGGCGGCGGCCGACGCCGACCTGACGATCCTGCTGCAACAACACCGCACGTACGACCTCCAGGGCCTGTCCGTCAAAGCCCAACTGCTCCTGGACACAAGAGGAGCAACACCTGCGGGCGCAGCACACCGCCTGTAGCTGTTCGGGGGCGCTTTTCAGGGGCGCGGGGCTGTATCGATATGCGGCTCCGCCGCGTGAGCGCAAAAAGCGGGTGGGCCCCACCTTCCCGATGAGGCCCACCCGCCGCTCGCTACGACTCGGCGTCAGCGCTACCGCTTGTGCGTGGCATCCGCCACCGTGACCTCGACCCGCTGGAACTCCTTGAGCTCGCTGTAGCCGGTCGTCGCCATGGCCCGCTTCAGCGCGCCGAAGAAGTTCATCGAACCGTCGGGCGTGTGCGAGGGGCCGGTCAGGACCTCCTCGGTCGTGCCGACCGTGCCGAGGTCGACCTTCTTGCCGCGCGGCACGTCCTCGTGGACGGCCTCCATGCCCCAGTGGTGACCGCGGCCGGGCGCGTCCGTGGCGCGGGCCAGCGGGGACCCCATCATCACGGAGTCGGCGCCGCAGGCGATGGCCTTGGGCAGGTCGCCGGACCAGCCCACGCCGCCGTCGGCGATGACGTGCACGTAGCGGCCACCGGACTCGTCCAGGTAGTCGCGGCGCGCGGCGGCGACATCGGCCACGGCCGTGGCCATCGGCACCTGGATACCCAGCACGTTCCGCGTGGTGTGCGCGGCGCCGCCGCCGAAGCCGACCAGCACACCGGCGGCACCGGTCCGCATGAGGTGCAGCGCGGCGGTGTACGTGGCGCAGCCACCGACGATGACCGGGACATCCAGCTCGTAGATGAACTGCTTCAGGTTGAGCGGCTCGGCGGCACCGGAGACATGCTCGGCCGAAACCGTCGTCCCACGGATCACGAAGATGTCCACGCCCGCGTCCACCACGGCCTTGGAGAACTCGGCGGTGCGCTGCGGGGAGAGCGCGGCGGCGGTGACGACACCGGAGTCGCGCACCTCCTTGATGCGCTGCCCGATCAGGTCGGCCTGGATGGGCGCGGAGTAGATCTCCTGGAGGCGGCGGGTCGCGGCCTCGGGCGACAGCTCGGCGATCTCGTCGAGCAGCGGCTGCGGGTCCTCGTAACGGGTCCACAGGCCCTCGAGGTTCAGCACACCGAGTCCGCCCAGCTCACCGATGCGGATGGCGGTCGCCGGCGAGACGACGGAGTCCATGGGGGCGGCCAGGAACGGCAGCTCGAAGCGGTAGGCATCGATCTGCCAAGCGATCGAGACCTCCTTCGGGTCGCGGGTGCGCCGACTCGGAACGACGGCGATGTCGTCGAAGGCGTACGCGCGGCGGCCGCGCTTGCCGCGCCCGATCTCGATCTCAGTCACGTTGGGGGGCGCCTTTCACATCTGGGTCCCACTTGGGCCTTGCCTGTCCAGTATCCCTGACACACGCGTGTGGGGCGGTCCCGGTTGTTCCGGGGCCACCCCACCACGTCTGACCTGCGGTTACTGGTACTGCTTACGCCTACTTGCCGTTACGGCTGTAGTTCGGCGCCTCGACCGTCATCTGGATGTCGTGCGGGTGGCTCTCCTTGAGGCCCGCCGAGGTGATCCGGACGAACTTGCCGTTGGCCTGCAGCTCAGGGACCGTGCGCCCGCCGACGTAGAACATCGACTGGCGGAGCCCGCCGGTGAGCTGGTGCACGACGGCCGACAGCGGGCCGCGGTAGGGCACCTGGCCCTCGATGCCCTCGGGCACGAGCTTCTCGTCGGAAGCGACGCCCTCCTGGAAGTACCGGTCCTTGGAGAAGGACCTCTGGTCGCCGCGCGTCTGCATGGCGCCCAGCGAACCCATGCCGCGGTACGACTTGAACTGCTTGCCGTTGATGAAGAGCAGCTCGCCCGGCGACTCCTCGCAGCCCGCGAGCAGCGAGCCGAGCATCACGGTGTCGGCGCCGGCGACGAGCGCCTTGGCGATGTCACCGGAGTACTGCAGACCGCCGTCACCGATGACCGGAACACCGGCCTCCTTGGCGGCGAGCGACGCCTCGTAGATGGCCGTGACCTGCGGGACGCCGATGCCGGCGACGACGCGCGTGGTGCAGATGGAGCCCGGGCCGACACCGACCTTGATGCCGTCCACGCCGGAGTCGATGAGCGCCTTGGCACCCTCGCGGGTGGCGATGTTGCCACCGATGACGTCGACGCCGCCCGAGTTGGACTTGATCTTGGCGACCATGTCACCGACGAGCCGCGAGTGGCCGTGCGCGGTGTCGACGACGATGAAGTCGGCGCCCGCCTCGATGAGGGCCTGCGCCCGCTCATAGGCGTCACCGGCGACGCCGACCGCGGCGCCGACGAGCAGCCGGCCCTCGGAGTCCTTCGCCGCGTTCGGGTACTGCTCGGCCTTCTTGAAGTCCTTGACCGTGATGAGGCCCTTGAGGATGCCCGCGTCGTCGACCAGCGGAAGCTTCTCGATCTTGTGGCGGCGCAGCAGTTCCATGGCGTCGACACCGGAGATGCCGACCTTGCCCGTGACGAGCGGCATCGGCGTCATGACCTCGCGGACCTGACGGCTGCGGTCGTTCTCGAAGGCGATGTCGCGGTTGGTGACGATGCCGAGCAGCTTGCCGCCGCCGTCGGTCACCGGCACGCCGGAGATGCGGAACTTGGCGCAGATCGCGTCGGCCTCGGCGAGCGTCGCGTCCGGGTGCACCGTGATCGGGTCGGTGACCATGCCGGACTCGGAGCGCTTCACGAGGTCCACCTGGTTCGCCTGGTCGGCGATCGACAGGTTGCGGTGCAGCACGCCGACGCCGCCCTGGCGCGCCATGGCGATGGCCATCCGGGACTCGGTGACCTTGTCCATCGCGGCGGAGAGCAGCGGGATGTTCACCCGCACGTTCTTCGAGACGTGCGAGGCGGTGTCGATCTGGTCGGGCGCCATGTCCGACGAGCCCGGCAGCAGCAGCACGTCGTCGTAGGTCAGCCCGAGTGTCGCGAATTTCTCGGGCACTCCGTCGACGTTTGCAGTCATGACACCTTCCCCAAATGGCCTTGATCGGTGCGGATGTCCATGCTAACGGCCCGCGAGGGTGTCTCATTCCACGATCAAGATCATCGGAATTCTTTGGACGTTCACACGTGCACGGCCGGGGCCTCGCGCTACTGCTCGGCGAGTGCCCGCAGTCGGCTCAGCGCCCGGTGCTGCGCGACGCGCACGGCGCCGGGTGACATGCCCAACATCTGCCCGGTCTCCTCGGCGGTGAGCCCGACGGCGATGCGCAGCAGGAGCAGCTCCCGCTGGTTCTCGGGGAGGTTGGCGAGCAGCTTCTTGGCCCACGCGGCGTCGCTGTTCAACAGCGCACGCTCCTCCGGGCCGAGGGAGTCGTCGGGCCGCTCCGGCATCTCGTCGGAGGGCACGGCCGTGGATCCGGGGCCGCGCATGGCCGCCCGCTGCAGATCGGCGACCTTGTGCGCGGCGATGGCGAAGACGAACGCCTCGAAGGGCCGCCCGGTGTCCTTGTAGCGCGGCAGCGCGAGCAGCACCGCGACGCAGACCTCTTGGGCGAGATCCTCCACGAAGTGCCGCGCGTCCCCCGGAAGCCGGGAAAGACGCGTGCGGCAGTAGCGGATCGCGAGGGGATGGACATGCGCGAGCAGATCGTGCGTGGCCTGCTCGTCGCCGTCGACGGCGCGGCCGACGAGCGTACCGATGACCCCCTGGGGAGTCGCTGCCTCGTCGTCACGCATCGGTCCATGGTGCCCCGGCGCCTTCTGGTCCGTGACACCGTGCCCGTAGTTGTGCACCGAAGCGTTATGAGCAGGTGCGCCGGAACTCATTTCCTGCGCCCTCCCCTCTCGCTGACCCTGCTCGCCCGACTCGTCCCCGAGGAACTCCACACCCCCAAGGATGCGGCATCGCGCGCGAAGCGTCGAAAAGTCGCGGCGCGACGGGCCGGAGCGGCCTCCCTCACGGCGGGTCCACCGCGCCCCGGAGGGCGCGGAGGTGTGCCGATCAGCGGCTCGTCAGCGAACCAGGCCCCAGCGGAACCCGAGCGCCACGGCGTGCGCACGGTCCGAGGCGCCGAGCTTCTTGAACAAGCGACGCGCGTGCGTCTTGACCGTGTCCTCGGAGAGGAACAGCTCGCGCCCGATCTCGGCGTTGGACCGTCCGTGGCTCATGCCCTCGAGCACCTGGATCTCCCGCGCGGTGAGCGTGGGGGCGGCCCCCATCTCGGCCGAGCGCAGTCTGCGCGGGGCGAGCCGCCAGGTCGGGTCGGCGAGCGCCTGCGTCACGGTGGCCCGCAGTTCGGCGCGCGAGGCGTCCTTGTGCAGATAGCCGCGGGCGCCGGCGGCGACCGCGAGGGCCACCCCGTCCAGATCCTCGGCCACGGTGAGCATGATGATGCGCGCACCGGGATCGGCGGAGAGCAGCCGCCGCACTGTCTCGACGCCGCCCAGACCGGGCATGCGTACGTCCATCAAAATCAGGTCCGAGCGGTCGGCGCCCCAGCGGCGGAGGACTTCCTCGCCGTTGGCCGCGGTCGTCACGCGCTCGACGCCGGGCACGGTCGCGACCGCGCGGCGCAGCG
Source organism: Streptomyces fractus (assembly GCF_049844455.1). Classification (NCBI taxonomy): domain Bacteria; kingdom Bacillati; phylum Actinomycetota; class Actinomycetes; order Kitasatosporales; family Streptomycetaceae; genus Streptomyces; species Streptomyces fractus. The sequence goes on from NZ_JBMYHI010000002.1 coordinate 3,970,635, forward strand.
CCTCTCGGGCAAGCGGGGAGTCGTCGCAGACGAGGACGGATGTCATGACCGTCCTCCGCAGCTGATGCGCGTCACCTTGAGCCTCCAGGCTGTGTACGAATCGTCACCTGTGCGGTCGACACTCAACAAGGCAATCGGACACCTGCCCGAGCGCTTGTTCATTCAACCGCCTCCGCACTTCTCAACGACGGTCACTCGAAAGAGTTACGGGTCGGACGGCCTCCTTCGGCACTCTACGTGAGGGCGCGAACACGGTGTGGACGGCGCGGCGGACCCACAAGGTTTCATCACAAGCTATGCCCCATTTGGAAGGTTTTCCTTCCTTTTGCTGGTGTCTGTAGCTAGATTCGCAATGAGTCATATTTTCATCTCCTTAGACAGTAGATGTACGGTCATGTGCACCGTATCCGCGTCTGAACGGCTACAAGGGGACACAGCAATGGCAGATTTCTCCCGCCTTCCCGGACCGAACGCCGATCTGTGGGACTGGCAGCTCCTCGCGGCCTGCCGCGGGGTGGACAGCTCGCTCTTCTTCCACCCGGAGGGCGAGCGTGGGGCGGCACGCAGCGCCCGTGAGAACTCGGCCAAGGAGGTCTGCATGAGGTGCCCGGTACGCGCCGAGTGCGCAGCTCACGCCCTACAGGTGCGTGAGCCGTACGGCGTGTGGGGCGGGCTCACCGAGGACGAGCGCGAAGAGCTGATGGGACGCGCCCGCAACCGGCTCGTCACGGCGTCGGCCCCGAGCGGAGGACAGGCCGCCACGAGCGGCGCACGCAACTGAAGGAACGTTTCTGCATGAACGGGGGAGGTCGGTGCGCCGAGCCGCGCCCTCCTCCGCGTTCAGCGTGTCGCGGCCTTGGCGAGGTGGTCGAGGGTCGCGCCGACCGCGGGCACCTGGGCCAGATCGGGCAGGGTGAGCGCGACGATCTCGCGCCGCACCGCGGGCTCCACGGTCACTGTGCGTGCACCCTTGGGGCGAACAGACTCGATGGCCAGTTCGGGAAGCACCGCCACGCCGAGCCCGGCGCTCACGAGACCGACCACCGCCGGATAGTCGTCCGTCGCGAAGTCGATGCGCGGGGCGAACCCCGCACCCCGGCACACCTCGACCAGCTGGCGGCGGCAGCGCGGGCAGCCCGCGATCCACGGCTCGTCCGCGAACGCGTCGATGGTGACCGAGCCCGCTCCGGCCAGCGCGTGCCCCTCGGGCACGAGGCCCACGAGCCGGTCCGCGAACAGCGTCCGCACGACGAGGTCGTCCCAGTCCTCCGAGGCGTGCGCCCCTTCGTACCGAAAGGCGAGCGCGACGTCGCAGTCGCCCTCGCGCAGCATCTCCACCGAGCGCGGCGGCTCCGCCTCCACCAGGGACACGCGCGTGCCGGGGTGTTCGGCGCGCAGGGCGGCGAGGGCCGTCGGGACGAGGGTCGAGCTGCCGCTCGGGAACGAGACGAGCCGGACCCGGCCGGCCCGCAGGCCCGCGATCGCGGCGATCTCCTCCTCGGCGGCGGTGAGCCCGGCGAGGATGCCCGACGCGTGCCGCACGAGGGCCTCGCCGGCCTGGGTGAGGCGCATCTCGCGGCCGGTGCGGATCAGCAGCGGGGTGCCTGCCGAGGACTCCAGGGCCTTCATCTGCTGGCTGACGGCGGGCTGGGTGCAGCCCAGCTCGCGGGCCGCCGCGGAGAAGGAGCCGGTGGCGGCGACGGCGCGCAGGACGCGGAGATGACGGGCCTCGATCACCCGTCAAGCATAAGCGACTCTTGGGTTTCGCGCCGAATAATGCGTAGCGGCTTTGGGTGTCGGTCCCGTAGCGTTCCGCGCATGAAGCTTCTGTCGCTGAATCTGGGGCGGCCCGAGCCCGCCGAGTACACGGACCAGCCCGAGGGGGTCACGGGCATCGACAAGCGGCCGGTCACCGGCCCCGTGCTGGTGTCGGCGCCCGGCCCCGAGGGGGTCGGCGCGAGCGGGCTCGCCGGGGACGCGGTGTGCGACCTGCGGCACCACGGCGGGGACCACCAGGCCGTGTACGCGTACGCGCGGGAGGACCTGGACGCGTGGGGCAAGGAGCTCGACCGTTCGCTGCCCAGCGGCACGTTCGGCGAGAACCTCACGACGGAGGGGATCGACGTGTCGGGGGCGAAGATCGGCGAGCGCTGGCGGGTCGGGGCGGATCTTCTCCTGGAGGTCACCTCCAGCCGCATCCCGTGCCGGACCTTCCAGGGGCACCTGGGCGAGCGGGGCTGGGTCAAGCGGTTCACGCGGGAGGGGGCGCCGGGGGCGTACTTCCGGGTGATCGAACCGGGCGAGATCCGTGCGGGCGACCCCATCGAGATCGTGCACCGGCCGGAGCACGAGGTGACGGTGGCGTTCCAGTTCCGCGCGGTGACCACGGAGCGGTCGCTCCTCCCCCGGCTGCTGGCCGCCGGTGCCGCGCTGCACCCGGAGGCGGAGCGCTCCGCGCGGGAGTACGTGGAGAAGTACGGCTCGTAGTCCTGTTGCGGGCGACCGTCCCCACGCCTCGGGGCTCCGCCCCGGACCCCGCTGGCTCTCGTCCCAAAGTCGGGCTTGATCTTGCCCACTCGCCGCCTGGGGCATGCGGATGGCCGCCACCGCCTTGCCCACCCTGCCGCCTTGGGCGGCAGGGTGGGCAAGGCGGCCCCCGGTGCCGCGCGCCCAGAACGGTGGCCCCGGCCGCGGTACAGCCCGGAGAACCCCGGTGCCGCGCGAGATTAACCTGGGCGCATGACTACCGCCCTGATCACCGGATCCACCGCGGGCATCGGCGCCGCGTTCGCCCGGCGGCTCGCCGCCGACGGACACAACCTGGTGCTCGTCGCGCGCGACACCAAGCGGCTGCACGAGCAGGCGACCGAGCTGCACGACCGGCACGGCATCGAGGCCGAAGTGCTCACCGCCGACCTGGCCACGGATGACGGAATCGCGGCGGTCGAGGCGCGGCTGACGGACCGTAGGGCGGCGGTCGACCTGCTCGTCAACAACGCCGGGTTCGGCAACAAGGGGCACTACCTGGACGTCCCGATGGCCGACGAGCTGACGATGCTGAAGGTGCACTGCGAGGCGGTGCTGCGGCTGACGTCGGCGGCCGCGGGGGCGATGCGCGAGCGCGGGCGCGGCGGCGTCGTGAACGTGGCGTCGGTGGCGGCCTTCGTGCCGCGCGGCACGTACGGCGCCTCGAAGGCGTGGGTCGTGCAGTTCACGCAGGGCGCGGCGAAGGACCTCGCGGGCAGTGGGGTGCGGCTGATGGCGTTGTGCCCCGGCTTCGTCCGTACGGAGTTCCACGAGCGGGCAGGCATGGGCACGGGCAACATCCCGAAGTGGATGTGGCTCGACGCGGACAAGCTGGTGGCGGCGGCCCTCGCGGACCTGTCGCGGGGCCGGACCCTCTCGATCCCCGACCCCCGGTACAAGGCCCTGATGGGCGTGGTGAAGGTGACCCCGCGCGCGGTCCTCGGCGGCATCACGTCCCGCACGGGCCGCAAGTACGGCCCGCAGTAAGGGAGTTGCCCTCACGCGAAAAGGCCGAGGCCCGGCTCCCCGCGACGGGGAGCCGGGCCTCGGGCGCTTCAGCCGGAGCGGAGCGCGTCAGTGCGAGTGGCCGTGCCCGTGGCCGGCGGCCTCGGGCTCCTCCTCGGCCGGCTTCTCGACGACCAGGGTCTCGGTCGTGAGCAGCAGGGAGGCGATGGAGGCGGCGTTCTCCAGGGCGGAGCGGGTGACCTTGACCGGGTCGATGACGCCGGCCTTGACCAGGTCGACGTACTCGCCGGTCGCGGCGTTGTAGCCGCTGCCCTTCTCGAGCTCCTTGACCTTGGAGACGATCACGTAGCCCTCCTGGCCGGCGTTCTCGCCGATCCAGCGGAGCGGCTCGACGACGGCGCGGCGGACGACGGCGACACCGGTGGCCTCGTCGCCCTCCTTGCCGAGGGAGTCGTCGAGGACCTTGGAGGCGTGCACCAGGGCGGAGCCACCACCGGAGACGATGCCCTCCTCGACCGCGGCGCGGGTCGCGGAGATGGCGTCCTCCAGACGGTGCTTCTTCTCCTTGAGCTCGACCTCGGTGGCCGCACCGACGCGGATCACGCAGACGCCGCCGGCCAGCTTCGCGAGGCGCTCCTGGAGCTTCTCGCGGTCCCAGTCGGAGTCCGTGTTCTCGATCTCGGCCTTGATCTGCGCGACGCGGCCCTGCACGTCCTCGGACTTGCCGCCACCGTCGACGATGGTGGTGTCGTCCTTGGTGATGGTCACGCGGCGCGCGGAACCGAGCACCTCGAGACCGGCCTGGTCGAGCTTGAGGCCGACCTCCTCGGCGATGACGGTGGCACCGGTGAGGGTGGCCATGTCCTGGAGCATCGCCTTGCGGCGGTCGCCGAAGCCGGGGGCCTTCACGGCCACGGCGTTGAACGTGCCACGGATCTTGTTCACGACCAGGGTCGACAGGGCCTCGCCCTCGACGTCCTCAGCGATGATCAGGAGCGGCTTGGAGCCACCGGCCTGGATGACCTTCTCCAGGAGCGGGAGCATGTCCTGGATCGAGCCGATCTTGCCCTGGTGGATCAGGATGTACGGGTCGTCGAGGACGGCCTCCATACGCTCCTGGTCGGTGACGAAGTACGGGGACAGGTAGCCCTTGTCGAAGGCCATGCCCTCGGTGAAGTCGAGCTCCAGGCCGAAGGTGTTGGACTCCTCGACGGTGATGACACCGTCCTTGCCGACCTTGTCCATCGCCTCGGCGATGAGCTCGCCGACCTGGTTGTCCTGGGCGGACAGACCGGCGACGGCGGCGATGTCGGACTTCTCGTCGATCGGGCGGGCGGTCGCGAGGAGGTCCTCGGACACGGCCTTGACCGCGGCGTCGATGCCCTTCTTCAGGGCGGCCGGGGAGGCGCCGGCGGCAACGTTGCGCAGGCCTTCCTTGACCAGGGCCTGGGCAAGGACGGTGGCGGTGGTCGTACCGTCACCCGCGATGTCGTTGGTCTTGGTCGCCACCTCCTTCACCAGCTGCGCGCCGAGGTTCTCGTACGGGTCCTCGACCTCGACCTCACGGGCGATGGTCACACCGTCGTTGGTGATGGTGGGGGCGCCGAACTTCTTGTCGATGACGACGTTGCGGCCCTTGGGGCCGATCGTCACCTTGACCGTGTCGGCAAGCTTGTTGACGCCGCGCTCGAGGGCGCGACGGGCGTCCTCGTCGAACTTCAGGATCTTCGCCATGGAGCTGAATCAGTCCTCTCGAAACGAACCGCGCCCCTCGCACCCGGCATTCTCAGCGGGGGCCAGGGGCGCGGTTCAAAGCATCTGCTTCGGTGAAGCTGGGTGAATTACTTCTCGACGATCGCGAGCACGTCGCGAGCCGAGAGGACGAGGTACTCGTCGCCGTTGTACTTCACCTCGGTGCCGCCGTACTTGCTGTACAGCACGACATCGCCGACCTTGACGTCGAGCGGAAGGCGCTCGCCGTTCTCGAAGCGGCCCGGGCCCACGGCGAGGACGGCGCCCTCCTGGGGCTTCTCCTTCGCGGTGTCCGGAATGACCAGGCCAGAGGCCGTGGTCTGCTCGGCGTCGAGCGGCTGGACCACAATGCGGTCCTCGAGCGGCTTAATGGCAACCTTGGAGCTGGTGGTCGTCACGATCCGGTCTCCCCCTTCGGAGATCTCACGGGGTTAACAGTCTGGGGTGGCGACCAGGTGGATCCGTCGTCGCGGGTGCCGGACCTGCCCGTCGCTGTTGGCACTCTCCAGTGGTGAGTGCCAGAGCCGAGACTATGACCGCGATTAGCACTCGGTCAAGCGGACTGCTAACCGACTCCGAGACTTCCTGCCCAGGTCTCCGCTCCGGCGCGGCTCACAGGTAGTCCTCCAGGGCCGCCGGCTCGTACCCCTCGCGCTCGATACGGCGCAGGAGACCCGGCGTCGTTTCCGCCCGGGCCCCGAGGATGTCGCCGGGCCGCAGCCGCCCCGCAGGACCGCGCCACAGGACGATCGCGTCGACGCCGCACTCGGCCGCCGCCTGGAGCGTGTCCGCGTCGTACGCGCCCCGTGGCGGGTGGAGCAGCCGCGGCGCCGCGCCGAATCGGGCCTCGACGCGGTCGCGCTGGCCGCAGATCTCGGCGTGCTGCTCCACGTGTCCGAGGCCGGGCAGCAGGGCCCGGGTGAGGGTGCGGTTCTGCACCCGGGCGCCCAGGGCGCTCAGTTCGCCGAGGCTGCCCCCGCCCGGGCCCGCGAGGAACAGCGAGACCGGGAGGCGCCGGTCGCGGACCAGGTCGACGAAGCGGGGGTCGCGCCCGGCCCCGACCCCGTCCTCGTACGCGAGGAAGACCACCTTGTCGCGGGTGGGGACACGGGAGACGACCGGCGGGACCTGCGGGACCGCCGCCCCGGCGCCCGCCGCGGGCCGCGGAGGCGGGGCGGCCTCCCGTGCGCACCCGGCGAGTGGGGCGGTGAACAGTGCGGTGAGCAGTACGGCGGCCAGGGCGCGGCCGAGCGGCCGCGCCCACGGCCCGCGCGGTGTCACAGGTAGTCCTCCAGGCGCGCCACCGCGTAGCCCCTGTCGGTGAGGTACTTCATCAGGTTGCGGATCATGTCGGGCATCGTGCCCTTCCAGTCCTCGCGGCCCCTGAAGTGCGTGAGCAGGATGTCGCCCGGATGGATGCTCCGGTCCCACTCGCGATAGTCCATGCGGTCCACGAACGCCTCGGCGTTCCAGATCGGCGCGTACTCGATGCCGCAGGCCTTGGCGGCGCGCAGGGTGTCCTGGTTGTAGTCGCCGAACGGCGGGCGGAAGAGCGTGGGCCGCTTGCCGTACTTCTTCTCGATGACGTCCTGCATGCCGCAGATCTCGTGCTTCTGGCGCGCGTACGACAGGCCGGGCAGGAACGGGTGGTGGAGCGTGTGGTTGTTGAGGGTGATACCGCGGGCCTGCATCTTCTTGAAGTAGCCGTATTCCGGGCGGACTTCGGAGTCGGTCAGGAACGCGGTGTACGGGATGCGCAGCTCGCTCATCATCTTCAGGAACCGCGGGTCCTTCTCGGAGTCGTCGTCGATGGTGAGGAAGACGACCTTGTCCTTGGTCGGGACCGTCGTGAACACGGGCGGCAGGCCGAGTTCCTTCTGGCCGTCGACCTCGAAGCCCGTCCGCGCCTCGATGACCGGCTTCTTCGCCGGCGGGCGCGGGGCGGTCAGCGGCACGTCGGCGAGGCCCCAGCGCTTCGTCGCCGCGACGAGTGCGGCCCGCTGGGCGCGCAGCTCGGTCGCGTACGAGTTGAGGGCGCGGGCGGGAGGCGCCTGGAGGCCCTTGTGCGCCTGCTGGCCGGGGGCCGGTTTCACCGGGGCCCGCTCGGCTTCGTCGCCGGCCGCGCATCCGGTGGCGAGGGCGGAGGCGGCGAGCAGCGCGCCCAGGAGGCGGGTGCCGCGTCTCCTCCTGGCCAACTTTCTGCCGCTTTTTTCGTTTTGTCGTACTAGTTGCATGGCGCCGGATCCTGGCAGCTCACGGGCCCGTTCCTGGGCCGACACCGCCGCCTGGCGCGCACCGTCGCCCGCCTGGCCCACAATGGACCGGGTGAGCTCCTCCCTTTCGCCCGACGACTTCTTCGCCCTCCTGGCCCCCGAGGGGCTGGCCCTGCTCGACGAGCTGCGCGATCACGATCCGGCCCAGGAGCTCGCCCTCGCCACGAAGCTGCGCCGCGAGCACCCGGCCGAGCTCGTCTCCGCGGCGCTCGCCCAGGCGCGGCTGCGGCAGCGGGCGGTGGCGAAGTTCGGGGCCGAGGACGCGGCCCGGATGTACTTCACGCCGAACGGGGTCGAGCAGGCGACGCGGACGAGCGTGGCGACGTACCGGGCCGGCGCCTTCGAGCGGCTCGGTGTGCGCTCCGTGGCCGACCTGTGCTGCGGCATCGGCGGCGACGCGATCGCGCTCGCCCGCGCGGGGATCCGGGTGCTTGCCGTCGACCGGGACCCGTTGACGTGCGCGGTGGCGCGGGCGAACGCCGAGGCGCTCGGGCTCGCCGGGCTCATCGAGGTGCGCGAGGCGGACGTCACCGAGGTGGACACGAGCGCGTACGACGCGGTGTTCGTGGACCCGGCGCGCAGGGGCGGCCGGGGCCGCATCTTCGACCCCGAGGCGTACTCGCCTCCGCTCTCCTGGGCCGTGTCCGCCGCGCTCAAGGCGCCGCGCGCCGCGCTGAAGATCGCCCCCGGCATCCCGCACGAGGCGATCCCCGCGGAGGCCGACGCCGAGTGGATCTCGGACGGGGGCGATGTGAAGGAGGCCGTGCTGTGGTTCGGCACGGAGCCGGGGCGGATGCGGGCGACGCTGCTTCCGGGGGCGCGCCGGCTGGCCGGGCGCGGGCTGCCCGATCCCGAAGTGCGGCCCGTCGGGCGGTACTTGTACGAGCCGGACGGCGCCGTCATCCGGGCGCACCTGGTCGCCGAGGTGGCGGAGGAGGTCGGCGGCGGGCTCGTCGACGAGACGATCGCGTATGTGACGGGGGACGAGTTGCGGCCCACGTCCTACGCCGCCGCGTACGAGATCACCGATCAACTCCCCTTCAACGTGAAGAAGTTGAAGGCGTTGCTGAGGCAGCGGGAGGTCGGTGTGCTGACGGTGAAGAAGCGGGGGTCGGCGGTCGAGCCGGAGGAGCTGCGACGCAAGGTGATGCCGAAGCCCTTCGGGAAGCAGGCGGTCACGGTGTTCCTCACGCGGGTCGCGGGCGCACCCACGATGCTTGTCGGCGGCCCGGTCGGTTGACGCCACGGGTCTCCGCCCCGGACCCCGCGCCTCAATCGCCGGCGGGGCTTGATTTCACCCACCCGCCGCCGCCTTGGGCAATCTGCCGCCTTGGGCGGCAGGGTGGGCAAGGCGGCGCCACGGTGCCGCGCAACCAGAACGACAGTCGCCCACCCCGGAGGGGCTGAACGCTCCCGTCCGGTCACTATGACGTGATCAGTTGTCTCGCGAGTCTGCACCACATGGCGTTCGAGACGCTGACCCGGTTCCGTGAGGCCCTCGCGCCCGGCGGCAGGTTGCTCCACACTCCCCCGCCGCAGGCGCCGGTGCGGCGGCCCGAGATGCGGCTGCCGGAGATTCGTCGGGAGGCGGTGCGACTGCTGCCCGGCAGTGAAGTGCGTCAACTGCTGTTCTGGCGCTACCTGTTGACGTACACCCGCTGAAGACCTAGGCCGCCTCGAACCGCCAGCGGTGCACCGCGCGTGTCACCAACTCGTCGCCCGGTTCCGGCAGTTCGGGCAGCTCCGCGTCGTACTCCGCGTCCCACCACGTGATGACGAGGACCCGGTCCTGCGGGGCGCGGAACGTCTCGCGGCGCTCCGGTTCCCGCTCCAGGACCCGCGCCTTCGCCCAGGCAAGGAGTTCGTCGCCGCGCCCCTCGACGGCGCGGGCCTCCCACATCAGCGCGACGGTCATGAGTACAGGTTCTCCTTGCTGACCTCGTGCACGTGGTCGTGATGGCCGGGGACGTGCGGCTCCGTCACCGGGAGCGAGGAGTCCGCGGGGAGGTCCCACGAGGACGGCGTCCGGTTCCGGGCCACCATCTCCGCGCCGAGCGCGGCGACCATCGCGCCGTTGTCCGTGCACAGCTTGGGACGCGGCACCCGCAGCCGGATCCCGGCCCGCTCGCAGCGCTCCTCGGCGAGGGCGCGGAGCCGCGAGTTGGCCGCGACGCCACCGCCGATCATGAGGTGGTCGACGCCCTGGTCCTTGCACGCCCTCACGGCCTTGCGGGTCAGCACGTCCACGACGGCCTCCTGGAAGGACGCCGACACGTCACGCACCGGCACGTCCTCGCCCGCCGCCCGCTTGGCCTCGATCCAGCGGGCCACGGAGGTCTTCAGGCCGGAGAAGGAGAAGTCGTACGCGGGGTCGCGGGGCCCGGTGAGTCCGCGCGGGAAGGCGATCGCGTTCGGGTCGCCCTCCTTCGCGTACCGGTCGATGACGGGCCCGCCCGGGAAGCCGAGGTTCAGCACCCGCGCGATCTTGTCGAAGGCCTCACCGGCGGCGTCGTCGATGGTGGCGCCCAGGGGCCGTACGTCGGAGGTGATGTCGGTGGAGAGCAGCAGCGACGAGTGGCCGCCCGACACCAGCAGCGCCATCGTCGGCTCCGGCAGCGTGCCGTGCTCCAGCTGGTCGACGCAGATGTGCGAGGCGAGGTGGTTGACGCCGTAGAGCGGCTTGTCGAGCGCGTACGCGTACGCCTTGGCCGCCGACACCCCGACCAACAGGGCGCCCGCGAGACCGGGCCCGGCCGTGACGGAGATGCCGTCGAGGTCCTTCGCCGTGACGCCCGCGTCCTTCAGGGCGCGCTGGATCGTGGGGACCATCGCCTCCAGGTGCGCGCGCGAGGCGACCTCGGGGACGACGCCGCCGAAGCGGGCGTGTTCGTCGACGCTGGAGGCGACGGCGTCGGCGAGCAGGGTGGTGCCGCGGACGATGCCGACGCCGGTCTCGTCGCAGGAGGTCTCGATGCCGAGGACGAGCGGTTCGTCAGCCATGGTTCTTCTCTTCGCTCAATGAGTCACTTGATGAGTCGCTTGCGGTGCCGGTGTTCAGGCGCATCACGAGGGCGTCGATGTTGCCGGGCTGGTAGTAGCCGCGCCGGAAGCCGATCGGCTCGAAGCCGAAGCGCTCGTACAGCTTCTGTGCCCGCGTGTTGTCGACGCGCACCTCGAGCATCACCTGGTCGACCTCGAAGGCCGTGGCGTGCCGCAGGAGTTCGGTGAGCAGCCGGGCGCCGAGCCCGGTGCCCCAGTGGTCGCGGGCTGCGGCGATGGTCTGGATGTCGGCAAGGTCCCCGGAGGCGGCGACGCCCCCGTATCCGACCAGCCTCTCGTCCTCGTACGCGACCACGTAGCGCCGCGTGGAACCGACGCCGCGGGCGTGCGCGAGTTCGGACCAGAACATGCCGCGCGACCAGGCGTCGTCCGGGAAGAGTTCCTTCTCCAGGGCGAGGACGGGATCGATGTCCCACCAGCGCATCTCGCGCAACGATACGTCCACGGCAGTCACTTGGGGGTGACCACCTTGTAGTTCTTGGGGACCTGCGCGTCGGGGCGGCGCAGGTAGAGGGGGCGCGGTTCGAGGAGCTCCTCGCCCGCGGCGAGCTTCTCGGCGGCGAGGGCGGCGAGCGCGCCGGCCGACACGTTCTCGGGCCCGCGCGCGTCCGGGAAGGTGTCCGGGTAGAGCCGCGCGCCGGCGCCGACGGCGGGCAGGCCCTGAACGACGGAGGCGATGTCGGCGGGCCGGTCGACGGCGGCCTCGGTGACCCGCGTGCGCCCGTTCTCGTAGCGCGCCCAGTACACCTCCTTGCGCCGCGCGTCGGTGGCGACGACGAAGGGGCCCTCCCCGTCCATGGCGTCCCGCGCCTCGTAGGCGAGGCCGTCGAGCGTGCACACCCCGTGCACGGGCACGCCGAGCGCGAGGCCGAACGTGTCGGCGGTCATCAGGCCGACACGCAGGCCGGTGTAGGGGCCGGGGCCGACGCCCACGACGATCCCGGTGACGGCGTCGAGCCGCAGTCCGGCCTCGGTGAGCACCCGGTCGACGGCGGGCAGTAGCAGTTCCCCGTGTCTGCGAGCGTCCACCTGACTCGACTCGGCTACGACGGAGGTCCCGTCGTGCAGGGCGACGGTGACGGCGGGGGTGGCGGTATCCAGAGCGAGCAACAGCACGCGAACAGCCTACGACCACCTGAAGGCGGACACGTCCGTACTTCCCGCAAGGCCGGGCCGCCGGGCCTCGACTGCTACCGTCACCCTGAGGTTCGTACTTGAGAGGCAGGCACCTGGTGGCACGGAGCAGCACCGGATTCGTGACCGCGCTCACGGCGGCAGCGCTCGCCGTGGTCGGCTTCCTCGCCTACCAGGCGTCGGCGAGCGCGCCCTCCGACCTCGCCGAGAAGAAGGAGGGCTCCTCGCCCTCCGCCTCGGCGTCGAAGGCGCCCAAGAAGAAGACGGACCCGAAGGCCCTGCCCGCGGGCTCGGGCAAGGGCGAGCGTGTCGTGTACGCGCTGGACAGCGACCGGGTGTGGCTGGTCGGCGCGGGCAACAAGACGCAGTCGACGTTCCGGGTGACGCCCGGCACGGTGGACCCGGCGCCCGGCTCGTACGCGGTGACCTCCCGCTCCGGCTCGGTCACCGGCACCGACGGCGTCCCGATCGAGCACGTGGTCCGGTTCGCCACGACGAACGGCGTGGCGATCGGCTTCAGCGCCGCCGTCAACGGTTCGACGGCCGCCCCCGACCCCGGCAAGCAGACCGGCGGCATCCGCGAGTCCCGCAAGGACGCCGACGAGATGTGGCAGTTCGCGACGATCGGCGCGAAGGTCGTCGTCGTCAAGTAATTTCAAGCCCCGCAGGGGGCACCTCCCAGCGTTAGCTGGGGGAGCTCGAGGCGCGGGGTCCGGGGCAGCGCCCCGAGTCCGCGACGCCGTCGCGGCGCAACGACGAATCGACCCGCCGCGGCGGATTCGGCGGCGTGGAAACGGCCCGCGCCGCCGCGCACGACGCCAACAGCTCCCGCATCGACACTGCGCGCGCACCTTCACGTTCCGAAGTGGACATGATGCCTCCCGGCGGCGGTCGAGGGGACGTGGTTAGGTAGACCTAACCAGCACCGGTCTCCATGTGAACACGCCGGAGCCGCGCCGCGCAAGAATTTGCCGACGCCCTGTCGGGATACGTGCGGGTGGCGCGGTCAGCCGGCGAGGGACCCCAGGTCCGCCTCGGTCCACCGCTCCCCGATGCCGTTGAATGTCACGACCCGGACCTCGTCCGTGGTGTCGCCGGTGGCCCGGTCGATGATCACGTGCAGCCGGTCGTCGGACAGCTCCTCGACCTTGCCGTCGCCCCACTCGACGACGACCACGGAGTCCGGCAGGGACACGTCGAGGTCGAGGTCCTCCATTCTCGTCGAGCCCGCCGCCGAGCCGGTACGCGTCGACGTGCACCAGGGCCGGGCCCTCGCCGAGCGGCGGGTGCACGCGGGCGATCACGAAGGTCGGCGAGGTCACCGCACCCCGTACGCCCATGCCCGCGCCGACCCCGCGGGTCAGTGTCGTCTTGCCCGCGCCCAGCTCGCCGGTGAGCATCACGAGGTCGCCGGGGCGCAGCTGTTTGGCCAGGGCGAGCCCCAACTCCCGCATCTCGTCCGGGGAGTTGACGGTGACGGTGACCGTGCTGACGGGGGTGGTCGCGGGCTCGGTGGCGGGCTCAGCCGCCGGGCTGTGCGGTGTTGCCGGTGTCTCCATAAATCCCCACGGTAGCGGCTGTGGGGACGGCTCCCGCACGCACCAAAAGGTCCGCGAGGCGGTCCGTCACCGCCTCGGGGTGCTCCAGCATCACCAGGTGCCCGGCGTCCGGCACCAGCACGTACTCGGCGTCCGGCAGCAGCGCCGCGATCGCCTCGCTGTGGTCGCTCGGCGTGACGAGGTCGTGCTCCCCCGCGAGGACGAGCACGGGCAGGTCCGCGAAGCGCGCCAGGGCGTCCGCCTTGTCGTGCTCCTCGAACGCCGGGTAGAACTCGGCGACCACGTCGATCGGCGTCCCCTCGATCATCCGCTCGGCGAACCGGGCGACGGCCGGGTCGACGTCCCGCGAGGCGAACGAGTACCGCTTGATGATCCCGGCGAACAGGTCGGCCGTCGCACGGCGCCCCTTCTCCACCAGTTCGGCACGCTGCCCGAGCGCCTTCAGCACGCCGGGCAGCACCCGCCGCACCGCGTTCACCCCGGCCATCGGAAGCCCGTAGTTGACCTCGCCGAGCTTCCCCGACGACGTACCGATGAGGGCGACGCCCACGACCCGGTCGCGGATCAGCTCGGGACACCGGTCGGCGAGCGCCATCACGGTCATGCCGCCCATGGAGTGGCCGACGAGGACGAGCGGGCCCTCGGGCGCGGCCGCGTCGATGACGGCCTTCAGGTCGCCGCCGAGCCGGTCGATGGAGACGGGCACCCCGTCCTCGACCTGCTCGACGCCACGGCCCGAACGCCCGTGGCTGCGCTGGTCCCAGTACACGCAGCGGACGACGCCGCGCAGGGCCGCGCGCTGGAAGTGCCAGGAGTCCTGGCCCAGGCAGTAGCCGTGGCTGAAGACGACGGTGACGGGCGCCGGGGTCTTGCGGCCGAACAGGCGGCGTATGCGCGGCGTCGTCCCACCGGCCGCCGGGTCCGCCTCGTCCACCTCGTAGTACAGCTCCGTGCCGTCCTCCGCGTACGCCTTTCCCGGCACGCCGCGCAGTGCTCCGTAGGGACCCGACGCGTCGAGGGCGAGCCGCGCCTTCCTGCGCATCCCGCGTCCCACGGTCAGCCGCTCGATCGCGACGCCCGCCGCTGCCCCGGCCGCGACCACGCCTATGGCGGCGCCCGCGAGACCGGCCCGCCGCCAGTTCCCCGACGCGGCGGCCCTTTCCGCCGCTTCGACGACGGCCGCCGCCGTGGCCGGTGCGCTGCTCTCGCTCACGTGCCGCTCCCCTGCTCCGCGTCCTGCCTGTCGTCCGCTGTTCGGTTACCCGTTCCGTTGCTGCTTCACATGGTGGCGGTTCGGACGGCCGTGTCGGTGGACCCTCAAGCCGTGACGCCGGTCACGCGCGCGTGGCGCCGCCCTCTTCGTCCACGTAGACGCGCGGTACGCGGGAACCGATGCGCGTGACGATCTCGTACGCGATGGTGCCCGCCGCGACCGCCCAGTCCTCGGCGGTCGGCTCGCCGTCGTCACCGGGTCCGAAGAGCACCGCCTCGTCCCCCGCGGCCGGTTCGTCGCCGCCGAGGTCGACGACGAACTGGTCCATGGCCACCCGGCCCGCGATCGTGCGCCGCTTGCCGCCGATCAGGACCGGGGCCGTGCCGGACGCGTGTCGCGGGATGCCGTCCGCGTAGCCCAGGGGGACGAGGCCGAGCGTCGTCTCGCCCGGCGTGACGTAGTGATGCCCGTAACTGACGCCGAGTCCACCCGGCGCGTGCTTCACGAGCGCGAGATTCGCCTTCAGCGTCATCACGGGGCGCAGCCCGAAGTCCCCGGGCGCGCCGACCTCGGGGCTCGGCGAAATCCCGTACATCGCGATGCCGGGGCGCACGAGGTCGAAGTGCGTCTCGGGAAGGGTCAGCGTCCCCGGCGAGTTGGCGATGTGCCGGACCTCCGGTGTGACGCCCTTGCCCTCCGCGTACCCGACCATCTCCCGGAAGGCGGTCAGCTGGGCGGCGATGGAGGGGTGCCCCGGCTCATCGGCGCACGCGAAGTGCGACCAGAGGCCGGTGACGTTCACGAACCCGGCCCGCTGCGCCTTCAGGGCCTCCGCCACCAGTTCGGGCCAGTCGCCGGGCAGGCAGCCGTTGCGCCCGAGGCCCGTGTCGGCCTTCAGCTGGATACGGGCGACCCGGCCCGCCGCGCGCGCCGCGTCGACGACCTCCCGCAGCGCCCACATGCCGCTCACCGACATGTCGAGATCGGCCTCGATGCCCGCCCGCCAAGGCCCGCCCGGCACCCACAGCCAGCACAGGATGCGCCCGGTGAGGCCCGCCGCGCGCAGCTCAAGCGCCTCCTCGGCGGTGGCGGCCCCCAGCCACTCGGCCCCCGCCTCCTTGGCGGCGCGGGCGACCGGGAGCATGCCGTGCCCGTACGCGTCCGCCTTCACGACGGCCATGAACGCGGCCCCGGGCGCGTGCGCGCGCAGGGCCCTCACATTGGCCTTGAGCGCGGCCAGGTCGATCTCGGCGCGGGCGCGGAGCGGGGCAGTCACGTTCTCGTTCATGGTGAGGTCAGTGTCTCAGAGGGGTGTGACACGAAATCCGTTGCCCGATCCGGCACATCCGGCACAAAACTCTTCGGCCGGGTCGGCGCCGCTGCGAGACACTCGACGACATGCGACTCGCTCACGACGTAGAGACGGTCAGGTCCGCCGAGCGCGCCCTCATGGCGCGGCTGCCCGAGGGCGCGCTGATGCAACGCGCCGCGGCCGGGCTCGCCACCGCCTGCGCCGACCTCCTCGGCAAGGTGTACGGCTCCCGCGTCACGCTCCTCGTCGGCTCGGGGGACAACGGCGGCGACGCCCTGTACGCGGGCGCCCGCCTGGCGCGGCGCGGCGCGGGCGTCACGGCGCTGCTGCTCTCCCCTGACCGGGCGCACGCCGGGGGCCTCGCGGCGCTGCGCGCGGCGGGCGGCACGGTCCTCGACGCGCAGGACGGCAGCGCCACGGAACGCG
Organism: Streptomyces fractus; assembly: GCF_049844455.1. Taxonomy (NCBI): domain Bacteria; kingdom Bacillati; phylum Actinomycetota; class Actinomycetes; order Kitasatosporales; family Streptomycetaceae; genus Streptomyces; species Streptomyces fractus. Next base: position 3,986,856 of record NZ_JBMYHI010000002.1, read on the forward strand.
TGGGCCGCGCCGACCTCGTCGTCGACGGCATCGTGGGCATCGGCGGCAAGGGCGGCCTGCGCCCCCGCGCGGCCCAACTCGCCGACGCGGCACGGGGGACCGTCGTGGCCGTCGACCTCCCGAGCGGCGTGGACGCCGACACCGGCGAGGTGCGCGGCGAAGCGGTGCGGGCGGACGCGACCGTCACCTTCGGAACGTACAAGCCGGGCCTGCTCATCGATCCGGCCCGCGCGTACGCGGGCGCGCTCCGCCTCGTCGACATCGGCCTCGAACTCGCCCCCGCCGAAACGGGGTTGGAGGCGCTCCAGTACGCGGACGTGGCGGCCCTGCTCCCCCGGCCCACCGGCGAGAGCGACAAGTACCGGCGCGGCGTCGTCGGCATCGTCGCGGGCTCGGCCCGCTACCCCGGCGCGGCGGTCCTGGCGGTGGCGGGCGCGCTGCACGGCGGGGCCGGTGCCGTGCGGTACGTGGGTCCGGCCGCGGACGCGGTGCTCGCCCGCTTCCCGGAGACGCTCGTGTCGGCCGGGCCGCCGGCGAAGGCGGGCCGGGTCCAGGCGTGGGTGATCGGCCCCGGCCTCGGCGACGACACGTCGGGCCTGCACGACGTCCTGGCCTCCGACGTCCCGGTCCTGATCGACGCGGACGGGCTGCGCCTCGCGGACCCGGCGACGGTCCGCGCCCGCTCGGCGCCCACCGTGCTGACCCCGCACGCCGGGGAGGCGGCCGCGCTGCTCGGTGTGACGCGCGACGAGGTGGAGGCCGAACGCCTCGCGTCCGTACGGAAGTTGGCGGACCGCTATGACGCCACGGTCCTCCTCAAGGGCTCGACGACCCTGGTCTCGCCGCCGGACGGGACGCGCCCGGCCCGCGTGAACCCCACCGGCACCCCGTGGCTCGCCACCGCGGGCAGCGGCGACGTGCTCTCCGGGCTGACCGGTTCCCTGCTCGCGGCGGGCCTCGCCCCGCTGGACGCGGCCTCGGTCGGCGCCCATCTGCACGGGCTCGCGGCGCGGCACGCGGCGGACGGGGCGCCGGTCTCGGCACAGGACGTGGCGGGGGCGCTGCGGAACGCCTGGCAGGACGTCACGGAAAACCGCTTCGCCTGAGGGCCGCCCCTTGCTACCGTCGTCGACGACCGTGCAGTCATAACTGGGAGGTGAGACCCGTGAACGCAGTCACCCATGGGTGCTCCCTCAGCTCGTCACGGTCCGGCGGCTGACAGCAGGTGTCGCCGGGAGCGCCCCCGAGAATCTCGAGAAACCGAGATCGAGGGCCTCCCGAGAGGAGACACCGATGAACTCACAAAGCACCCGCCCCACACCCCCGCTCCCGCTCGTCGTCACACGCGTGGCGGACCACCAGTGGCACGCCCTGGAGGACGACGAGGTGATCGGCCGCGGCCACGCCGCGCACCGGCCCGACGGCCGCCTCTTCATCAGCGTCGACGCCTGGCACGACACCGCGTTCGCGGCCCTGGCCGAAACCCTGCTCGCGGACCTGCCGGGCCCGCTGCACACCGTGGTCGACGAGAGCGACACCGAACTGACCTCGAAATGGCGGGAGTTCGGGTTCACCGTCGGCCGCGGCGAATGGGAGTACGCGCTGCCCACCGACCCCGCCGTCACGGGACTCGGCGCGACGCGCCCGCCCGCGGGCGTCACCGTCGTCCCGGCGGGCTCCGCGGACGGGACGCGGTTGCGCGCCCTCGACCGCACGATCCGGGACGAGGTCGAGGCCACGGTCGGCTGGCACACCATGCCGGCCGAGGTGCGGCCGCTGCCACCAGGGGTCACGGTCGTCGACCCGACGAAGTACACCGTGGCCGAGGCCCCGGACGGCGCCTACCTGGGCCTCCTTCGCCTGGCGACGGCCACCCGGCGTCCCCGCATCGGCCTGCTCGCGGTCCGCGAGGACGCGCGGCGCCGCGGCGTCGCGCGGGCCCTCCTGGCCGACGTACTGAACACCCTGCACCGCTCCGGCGTGCAGACCACGTCGGCCGAGGTGGACGAGTCGAACGAAGCGGCCACGGCCCTGCTCGACGGCATCGGCGCGCGGCGCGTGAACCGCGCACTGGAGCTGGTCCGATGACCAAGAACACCGGAGGCGGCGTACACGCCGAGGGCACCGTCGTCGAGTGCCTGCGCAGCGCGATGTTCACCGTGGAGCTCGACAACGGGCACCGGGTGCTCGCGCACGTCAGCGGCAAGATCCGCAAGAACTACATCAAGATCCTGCTGGAGGACCGGGTCCAGGTGGAGATCACGCCGTACGACCTGACACGCGGCCGGATCGTGTTCCGCCACCGCTAAGACAGGTCCTCGGACCGGCCGGCCGAGGGGCGGGGCAGCGGCGCCGGCCCTACCCCTCGGCCACCACCACCGCGGACGCGACCCCCGCGTCATGGCTCAGCGACACATGGAACCCGCGCACACCCAGCTCCGCCGCCCGCGCGGCCACCGTCCCCGTCACCCGGAGCCGGGGCTGCCCGCTCTCCTCGACCCACACCTCGGCGTCGGTCCAGCGCAGACCGGCCGGCGCGCCGAGCGCCTTGGCGACGGCCTCCTTCGCGGCGAACCGCGCGGCGAGCGAGGCGATCCCGCGACGCTCCCCACTGGGCAGCAGCAGCTCGTCGTCCAGGAAAAGGCGATCGGCCATGCTCGGCGTACGCTCCAGCGACGCCGCGAACCGCTCGATCTCGGCCACGTCGATACCGACCCCGATGATGCTCATGCAGCAGACCTTACGGTCGCCGGGCCCGGCATCGGGCCTCAGGCCGTCCGGCCCCTGGCGATCCGGTCCCGCGCGTCCCGCACGAGCTCCAGGTACTCGATCTCCTCGCAGCGCGGCTTGCTGCCGAAGCGGTAGAAGTCGAGGCAGTCGTCCAGATCCTCGCCGATGTCCTCGTCGGGCAGCTCGAGCGCGAGTTCGCTGCGGACGTGACTCTCCCAGTCATCCATGACGTAGGCACTCGCCGACCTGCGGCGGACGAAATTCGGCACACGAAGCGCGGCCATTACCGGTCCCCTCCCGCCCCGCGAGCAGAGTTCCGTCCCACGGGTGCACGGAATGTATCGCCACCCCCACGTGAGGTCCACGCCTGTGGCGAAGCTGTGACGAACGGGGTTCCCACATCCCCCGGCGTGACACACCCCACCTGCCGCAGCGGGCCACACTGCCGTAACAATGGACTGTGATCTCTCCGGTCTCCGAGTCCAAACCACAAGCGACCTCCCGGAGCGCCCACCGGCAGAAGCCGGAGGTGACTCCCTACGTCGACCTCACCCGCACCGAATGGAGCGCACTGCGCGACAAGACGCCACTGCCGCTGACCGCGGACGAGCTGGAGCGGTTGCGCGGCCTCGGTGACGTCATCGACCTGGACGAAGTACGCGACATCTATCTGCCGCTCTCCCGTCTGCTGAATCTGTACGTGGGCGCGACCGACGGCCTGCGCGGGGCGCTCAACACGTTCCTCGGCGAGACGAACAAGAAGGCCGCCCAGTCCGGCACGCCCTTCGTCATAGGAGTCGCCGGCTCCGTGGCGGTCGGCAAGTCGACCGTCGCCCGCCTCCTCCAGGCCCTGCTCTCCCGCTGGCCCGAGCACCCGCGCGTCGAGCGGGTCACAACCGACGGCTTCCTGCTCCCCACCAAGGAACTGGAGGCCCGCGGCCTGATGTCGCGCAAGGGCTTCCCCGAGTCGTACGACCGCCGCGCCCTGACCCGCTTCGTCGCCGACATCAAGGCGGGCAAGGACGAGGTGACCGCCCCGGTCTACTCCCACCTCATCTACGACATCGTCCCCGGCGAGAAGCTCACGGTCCGCCGCCCCGACATCCTCATCGTCGAGGGTCTGAACGTGCTTCAGCCCGCGCTGCCCGGCAAGGACGGCCGCACCCGCGTCGGCCTCGCCGACTTCTTCGACTTCAGCGTGTACGTCGACGCGCGCGCCGAGGACATCGAGGCCTGGTACCTCAACCGCTTCCGCAAGCTGCGCGCGACGGCCTTCCAGGACCCGTCCTCGTACTTCAGGAAGTACACCCAGGTCTCCGAGGAGGAGGCCCTCGACTACGCGCGCACCACCTGGCGCACCATCAACAAGGTCAACCTCCTGGAGAACGTGGCCCCCACGCGCGGGCGCGCGGGACTCGTCATCCGCAAGGGGCCCGACCACAAGGTGCAGCGCCTGCGTCTACGCAAGCTGTAGCTGTTAGAAAGTCCCCATGCTGCATCTGCGCCTGATCACGCCGTCCGGCACCACGGACGACGTGGTGCGTCTCATCGAGAAGACGACCGGCACCACGCACCTGGTGGTGCTTCCGGACTGCGCCCGCAACCCGTCGGGCGATGTCGTCATGTGCGACGTCGCCCGCGAGGCCGGTGACGAACTCATCGGCGGGCTGCGGAAGTTGGGCATCGACCGGTCGGGCTCGATCTCCGTGGAGAACATCGACCTGTCGCTGTCCCTGCGCGCCGACAAGGCCGAGGAGGAGGCGCCGGGCGAGGGCGCGGACGCGGTCCTGTGGGAGCAGCTGACGGACGCCACGCACGAGGAGTCCACGCTCACGATCACGTACGTGGCGTTCCTGGTCCTCGCGACGATGATCGCGGCGTGCGGCGTCGTGCTCGACAACGCGATCCTGATCGTGGGCGCCATGGCGGTCGGCCCCGAGTTCGGCCCGCTCGCCGGGTTCTGCACGGCGATCGTGCGCAAGGCGCCGCGCCTGGCGTGGCGTTCCCTGGTCGCCCTGCTCGTCGGCTTTGCGGTGGCGATGGTGGTGACGGTGGGCTTCAGCTACTTCATGGACGCCATGCACCTGTTCAGCGAGGACAAGCTGGAGGCGAGCCGGCCCAACACCGGGTTCGTGTGGGAGCCCGACGCGTTCTCGTTCGTGGTGGCCGTCCTCGCGGGCGCGGCCGGCACGCTCTCGCTCACCTCGGCGAAGTCCGGTGCCCTGGTGGGCGTCGCCATCTCGGTGACCACGGTCCCGGCGGCGGCCAACGCCGCGGTGGCTCTGAGCTACGGCGACACGAAGCAGATGTTGGGCTCGACCCAGCAACTCCTGCTGAACCTGCTGGGGATCGTCCTCGCCGGTACGTTCACGCTCCTCACCCAGAAGTACCTCTGGGCCAGGCAGCGCGAACGCACCGCCAGAAAGCTCGCGAAGAGCTAGGACCTAGCCCAGCGCCGACTTCACGACGTCGGCCAGGCGCTCGGCGACGGACCGGGCCTGCGCGATGTCCGCGGCCTCGACCATCACCCGCACCAGCGGCTCCGTACCCGACGAGCGCAGCAACACCCGCCCGGTCGCGCCCAGTTCACGCTCCGCGTCCGCCACCGCCGACTGAAGTTCCTCGGACGTGGTGACGCGGGACTTGTCCACGTCCGGCACGTTGATGAGCACCTGCGGCAGCCGCTCCATGACGCCCGCCAGGTCCTTCAGCGTCCGCCCGGTCTGCGCGACGCGCGCCGCGAGCAGCAGGCCCGTCAGCGTGCCGTCACCGGTCGTGGCGTGATCGAGAACGATGACGTGCCCGGACTGCTCGCCGCCGAGCGCGTACCCGTGCTCCTTCATGTTCTCCAGGACGTACCGGTCGCCGACGCCGGTCTGCACGAGGTTGATGCCCTCGCGCTCCATCGCCAGCTTCAGGCCTAGGTTCGACATGACGGTCGCGACGAGGGTCTCGTCGCGCAGCACGCCGCGCTCCTTCATGTCGAGCGCGAGCACCGCCATGATCTGGTCGCCGTCGACCTCGGATCCGGTGTGGTCCACGGCCAGGCAGCGGTCGGCGTCCCCGTCGTGCGCGATGCCGAGGTCGGCCCCGTGCTCGACGACGGCGGCCTTCAGCAGGTCCAGGTGGGTCGAACCGCAGCCGTCGTTGATGTTCAGACCGTCGGGCTCGGCGCCGATCGTGACGACCTCGGCACCGACGCGGGTGAAGGCCTCCGGGGAGACCCGCGAGGCCGCGCCGTGCGCCTCGTCGAGGACGATCTTCAGGCCTTCCAGCCGGTTCGGCAGCACGCCCACGAGGTGGGCGATGTACTGGTCGAGCCCCTCGTCGTACGACTTCACGCGTCCGACGCCCGCGCCCGTCGGACGGGCCCACGGGGCACCGGTGCCGTGCTCCTCGTAGATCGCCTCGATGCGGTCCTCCAGGGCGTCGTCCAGCTTGTGGCCGCCGCGGGCGAGGAACTTGATGCCGTTGTCCGGCATGGCGTTGTGGCTCGCGGAGAGCATCACGCCGAGGTCGGCGCCCAGCGCGCCCGTGAGGTACGCCACCGCGGGCGTCGGCAGCACGCCCACGCGCAGCACGTCCACTCCGGCGCTGGCCAGGCCCGCGACGACCGCGGCCTCCAGGAACTCGCCCGAGGCGCGCGGATCACGGCCGACCACGGCCACCGGGCGATGGCCCTCAAAACTGCCTGCCTCGCCCAGAACATGTGCCGCCGCGACCGACAGGCCGAGCGCGAGCTCCGCCGTCAGATCCGCGTTGGCCACGCCGCGCACGCCGTCCGTGCCGAAGAGTCGTCCCACCTTGATGTCCTCCGAACCAACACATCGTCATAAGCCGAACGCCCCGGCGGCACGATACGTGCCGCCGGGGCGAACGGAAAAACAAGCAGGCAGCGGAATTTAGCGCTTGCTGTACTGCGGGGCCTTGCGGGCCTTCTTGAGACCGGCCTTCTTGCGCTCGACCGCACGGTCGTCGCGGCGGAGGTAGCCGGCCTTCTTGAGGGCGCCGCGGTTGTTGTCCACGTCGGCCTCGTTCAGCGCGCGGGCCACGCCGAGGCGCAGGGCGCCGGCCTGACCGGAGACGCCGCCACCCGAGATGCGGGCGATGACGTCGTAGCGGCCGTCGAGCTCGAGCACCTTGAAGGGCTCGTTGACTTCCTGCTGGTGGACCTTGTTCGGGAAGTAGTCCTCGAGCGTGCGCCCGTTGACCTTCCACTTGCCGGTGCCGGGCACGATGCGAACGCGCGCGATGGCGTTCTTACGACGGCCCAGGCCGGCGGCCGGCTGCGGGTCACCGAAGCGCGCCGGGTTGGACTCCGAGGTGTACTCGCCCTCGACGGGGGCGTCGGACTCGGTGGTGTAGCTCTCGACGTCGGCGATCTCTTCGACCGGCGTCTCGGCAGTGGTCTCGGCCACGATTCTCCTCAGATTCTTTTCTGTCTTAGGGGGTGTGGCCGGAACTACTGCGCGACCTGGGTGATCTCGAACGGCACCGGCTGCTGAGCAGCGTGCGGGTGCGTGTCGCCCGAGTAGACCTTCAGCTTCGAGAGCATCTGACGGCCGAGCGTGTTCTTGGGAAGCATGCCCTTGATGGCCTTCTCGACGGCCTTCTCCGGGTTCTTCTCCAGAAGCTCGTCGTAGCGGACGGAGCGCAGACCACCCGGGTAGCCGGAGTGGCGGTACGCCATCTTCTGGGTCTTCTTGTTGCCGGACAGGTGCACCTTGTCCGCATTGACGATGACGACGAAGTCGCCCATGTCCATGTGGGGGGCATAGGTCGGCTTGTGCTTGCCACGGAGGAGGGTCGCGGCAGTGGTGGCCAGACGGCCCAGGACGATGTCCTGCGCGTCAATGACGTGCCACTGGCGAGTCACATCGCCGGGCTTGGGGCTGTACGTACGCACTTCGCAGCCTTCTTCTTCAGTAGATGGGTGCTGAACATGGCATCACTGAAGCGATCGTGCAGCTGGGGACGACAGTGCCGGGTTCAGCGCCCGTATGCCGTCCACTGGTAACTGCTCCAGGGAACCTACGTAAGGGCCTCTCGCCTGTTGACGACCAGGCCAATACGTATAACAACGATCGAGAATACCCGCGCTGCCCCGGATGGGTCAAAACGCGAGCCTCCGGGGCTCCGGAGGCCGTGGATTCCGCTCTGCCGTGTCCCCTCCACGCTAACGCGGCGCAACCCCTCACACCTCCACCACGGGACGAGGGAGATGCCACACGAGGCCGTACCTCTAAGATGCGCCCCATGAGTTTCGGGCAAGGGGGATCCCCGTGGGGGCCCAATGACGGCGGGTCGACCCCGGACTGGGCGTCGCTCGCGGAGGCATCAGAGGCACGCGCGCGAAAGAAGCGCTGGATGGTGATCGGCGGGGCGGTCGTGGCCACGCTCGCCGTCGGCTCGGCGGTCGCGTGGGGCATCGTCTCGACGAACAAGAGCAACGAGAACGCCAACAAACCGGCCGACCAGCTGCCGAGCACGGCGGACATCCCCAGCCAGGGCAAGTCCGGAGCCCCGTCCTTCGACGCGACGACCCCACCGCCCCCGCTCGACCCGAACGACTTCATCAACACCGCCGCGAAGGACAAGGCCCCGCTCACCGCGGACACGCTCTTCCCCGGCAAGAAGCTCACCTTCGGTGACCGCGTCTACACGAAGGGCGCCACGGCCCGCACCACCGACTGCGCCTCGGCCGCGCAGAAGGGCCTCGCCGGGGTGCTGAAGAGCAACGACTGCAACCAGCTGATCCGTGCCACGTACTACAAGGGCAACTCCGCGGTCACCATCGGTGTCGCCGTCTTCGGTACGAAGGCGCAGGCGACGAAGGCCAAGGAGCAGTACGACTTCGACGGCACGGTGACCTCGCTGCCGGGCTCCGGGGTACCCACGTTCTGCCGCACCACGGTGTGCCGCCAGACCGCCAACTCGGTGGGCCGCTACACGTACTTCACCAACGGCGGCCTCACCAACGGCCAGGACGCCACGAAGAAGGACACCATGGTGTTCTCCCTCGGCGACGACCTCCAGGAATTCACCTTCCAGCAGATCAAACGGCGCGGCGAGATCCAGGCCTCCGCGGCGGCCACGTCGGGCTGACCGCCACGCGCTCCACCGCCCCGGGCGCCGCCCTCAGCAGCATCCGGCGCCCGGGAGTGTCCGCTTGTTGCGTGCCTCCTTGTTGCGCGCGGCGAGCAACTCGTCGGCGGGGTAACCGACTTCCTCCAGCGTCAGCCCGTGCGGCCGCACCACGTGCACGGCGGAGTCCCGCACGCCCGCGGCCAGTACCTTGCCGGGCCAGTCGGCCGGCCGGTGCCCGTCGCCCACGAACAGCAGCGCCCCGATCAGGGACCGCACCATGTTGTGGCAGAAGGCGTCGGCCCGCACGGTCGCGGTGACGATCCCGTCGTCGTCGCGCACGAGGCTGAGTTCCTGCAGCGTACGGATGGTGGTCGCGCCCTCACGCCGCTTGCAGTAGGCGGCGAAGTCGTGCTCGCCGAGCAGCCGCTCCGCGGCCTCGTTCATGGCGTCGACGTCCAACGGCCAGTCGTGCCACAGCACATGGCCCCGCAGCAGCGGATCGACGCCGCCCGGATGATCCGTCACCCGGTACGCGTACCGCCGCCAGATCGCCGAGAAACGCGCGTTGAAGCCGCTCGGCGCCTCGGCCGCCGACCACACCCGCACATCCTTCGGCAGCCGCCCCGCGAGCCGCTTCAGCAGCTTCTCCCGGTGCTCGCCCCACACCTGCGACGGCAGGTCCACGTGCGCCACCTGCCCCCGCGCGTGCACCCCCGCGTCGGTCCGCCCGGCGACCGTGAGGTCATACGTCTCCGAGGACCGCGTCACCGTACGCAGCGCGTCCTCGATCTCCCCCTGCACGGTCCGCCGCCCGGAAGCCTGCTTGGCCCACCCGGAGAAGTCCCGGCCGTCATAACTCACATCGAGCCGCAGCCGCACGAACCCCTCGGCCACCTCATCACTCACAACAAACAGTCCTTAACTGGAGAAACGGAAAGCGGGCCCGCCCCAAAGGGCGGACCCGCTCACACACAAGGCGTCAGCCTCAGGCGTCCTTGGGCTCCTCAGCGGCAGCCTCGGCCGGAGCCTCGGTCTGCGCCTCGGCGGCCTCGGCGTCCTTGGCGGCACGCTTGGTGGCGGCCTCGGCCTCACCGGTGGCCTGCTGCTGGACCGTCAGGGCCTCGACCAGCTCGATGACAGCCATGGGCGCGTTGTCGCCACGGCGGTTACCGATCTTGGTGATACGGGTGTAACCACCCGGACGGTTCTCGTAGCGCGGGGCGATCTCGGTGAAGAGCGTGTGGACGACGCCCTTGTCCGAGATGACCTGGAGCACCTGACGGCGGTTGTGAAGGTCGCCCTTCTTCGCCTTGGTGACCAGACGCTCCGCGTACGGACGCAGACGACGGGCCTTGGCGTCGGTCGTCGTGATCTTGCCGTGCTCGAAGAGCGACTTCGCGAGGTTCGCGAGGAGCAGCTTCTCGTGCGCAGCGCTGCCGCCCAGACGGGCACCCTTGGCGGGCTTCGGCATGATGTTTCTCCTAGGTGTCTGCCCCGGCCGTACTAGGTACCAGGGTCAGTATTCGAGCGAGCGGGATTGCCCGTCGAAGACCCCGAGCCCCCGATAGGGGGCGCGGGGAACTGCGCAACCGCAACCACGGCTCCGCAGCAAGTGATCCGCCCGCCGAAGCGGAGCGACTCAGTACTGCTCGGTCTCCACGAAACCCGCGTCCGCGTCGTCGTCGGCGCCGAAGGCGTCGGCGGCGGCGGTCGGGTCGAATCCGGGCGGGCTGTCCTTGAGGGCCAGGCCCATGCCGGCCAGCTTCGCCTTGACCTCGTCGATCGACTTCGCACCGAAGTTGCGGATGTCGAGCAGGTCGGCCTCGGAGCGGGCGACGAGCTCACCCACGGAGTGGATGCCCTCGCGCTTGAGGCAGTTGTACGACCGAACGGTGAGCTCGAGCTCCTCGATCGGCAGCGCCAGATCGGCGGCCAGGGCGGCATCCGTCGGAGACGGACCCATGTCGATGCCCTCGGCGTCGATGTTCAGCTCGCGGGCGAGACCGAACAGCTCGACCAGCGTCTTACCGGCGGAGGCCATGGCGTCACGGGGACGCATCGCCTGCTTGGTCTCGACGTCGACGATCAGCTTGTCGAAGTCGGTGCGCTGCTCGACACGCGTGGCCTCGACCTTGTACGTGACCTTGAGAACCGGCGAGTAGATCGAGTCGACCGGGATGCGCCCGATCTCCTGACCGACCTGCTTGTTCTGCACGGCGGAGACGTAGCCGCGACCGCGCTCGACGGTCAGCTCCATCTCCAGCTTGCCCTTGCCGTTGAGCGTGGCGAGGACGAGGTCGGGGTTGTGCACCTCGACACCGGCCGGGGGCGCGATGTCGGCGGCGGTGACCAGACCCGGGCCCTGCTTGCGCAGGTACATCACGACCGGCTCGTCGTGCTCCGAGGAGACGACCAGCTGCTTGATGTTCAGGATGAGGTCGGTGACGTCCTCCTTGACGCCCGGCACGGTGGTGAACTCGTGCAGGACACCGTCGATACGGATGCTGGTGACAGCAGCGCCGGGGATCGACGAGAGGAGCGTGCGGCGGAGGGAGTTGCCGAGGGTGTAGCCGAAGCCCGGCTCCAGCGGCTCGATCACGAACCGGGAGCGGAATTCGTCGACGACCTCTTCGGTCAACGAGGGACGCTGAGCAATCAGCATGAAGTGAATCCTTCAGTCAGGGGCACCCACTATTTGATGCCCTGAGACCACCAGGCGGAGCCTGATGTCGTACCTGTCAAGAGTACGGGCGGTACGGCCCAGTACAAAGGCCGTACCGCCCGAAAAACTCAGACCAAACGGCCTGCGTCGCTGACCGGAATCAGACGCGGCGACGCTTGGGGGGACGGCAGCCGTTGTGCGGCGTCGGCGTGACGTCCTGGATCGAGCCGACCTCGAGGCCGGTCGCCTGGAGCGAACGGATGGCGGTCTCGCGACCGGAACCCGGGCCCTTGACGAAGACGTCGACCTTGCGCATGCCGTGCTCCTGCGCGCGGCGGGCAGCCGACTCGGCGGCCATCTGCGCGGCGAACGGCGTGGACTTGCGCGAGCCCTTGAAGCCGACGTGGCCGGCGGAGGCCCACGAGATCACGTTGCCGGTCGGGTCCGTGATGGACACGATCGTGTTGTTGAACGTGCTCTTGATGTGCGCGTGGCCGTGAGCGACGTTCTTCTTTTCCTTGCGGCGCACCTTCTTGGCAGCGCCCTGACGACCCTTGGGGGGCATGTCGTTCTCCTACAGGGAGGTGGTCGGTCCTACAGCGAAGACCGCTGATGAGCGTCCGCTGAGGACTACTTCTTGCCCGGCTTCTTCTTACCGGCGATGGCGCGACGCGGGCCCTTGCGGGTACGAGCGTTCGTGCTGGTGCGCTGGCCGTGGACCGGCAGGCCGCGACGGTGACGCAGACCCTGGTAGCAGCCGATCTCGACCTTGCGGCGGATGTCGGCCTGAATCTCGCGACGGAGGTCACCCTCGGTCTGGAAGTTCTGGTCCACGTACTCGCGGATCTTCACGAGGTCTTCCTCGGTGATGTCCCGAACGCGGACGTTGCGGTCGACACCGATCGCGTCCAGCGTCTGCTGGGCGCGCGTGCGGCCGATGCCGAACACGTAGGTGAGGGCGACCTCAATGCGCTTCTCGCGCGGGAGGTCAACACCTTCAACGCGTGCCATTCATGGCTCCTGTTGATTCTTCGGAGGTCTGTAGCAGAACCACTCCCAGCCGCCGTCCTCTTCGTTTGGAAGATTTGGTACGAACTGGGTCCTCGGCCTCCGACCGAAGGTGTCGCCACGACGTGACCGTCGCCGGCGGGCTCTGCGTATGTACTCAATGTGCTGCGTCGCGCGAACTCTGCGATCGAACTGCAGTGATGCGGGTCTGCGTCAGCCCTGGCGCTGCTTGTGGCGCGGGTTGTCGCAGATCACCATGACCCGACCGTGACGGCGGATCACCCTGCACTTGTCGCAGATCTTCTTGACGCTCGGCTTGACCTTCATGGGTGAGGTTCTCCGGGTCAGTTGCCGGCGGCCCGCCGAGGCGGGACTAGGGCAAGATCTACTTGTACCGGTAGACGATCCGGCCACGCGTGAGGTCGTACGGAGACAGCTCCACCACGACCCGGTCGTCAGGGAGGATACGGATGTAGTGCATGCGCATCTTGCCGCTGATGTGTGCCAGGACCTGGTGGCCGTTCTGGAGCTCGACCTTGAACATGGCGTTCGGCAGAGACTCGACGACAGTGCCCTCGATCTCGATGGCACCTTGCTTCTTGGCCACGCTTCGCCCTTCGAATCGACTACCTTGATCGACTTCCGTGCCCGCATGGAGACATGCGCATACACGAGAGCCGACGAGTCAGTCTACGTCAGTACCCCCGGATGATTCTGCCCCACCCGGGAGATCAATAAGCCCCCGACCCGCCCGTCCTGACGGGATCAGCCCAGCGGATCCGGCGCAGCCGTAACGCCCAGCTCGGCCAGCTTCGCCTTGCCCCCGTCGGGAGCGGTCAGCACCAGCGGCCCGTCCTCCGTGAGCGCGACCGAGTGCTCCCAGTGAGAGGACCAGGTGCCGTCGGTCGTGATGACGGTCCAGTCGTCCGAGAGCGTCTCCGTCCTCGGTGTACCGAGGGAGACCATCGGCTCGATGGCGAGGCAGAAGCCGGGGACCAGCTTCGGGCCCTTGCCGCGACGGCGCTCGACGTAGTTCAGCAGGTGCGGGTCCATGTGCATCTCGGTGCCGATGCCGTGGCCGCCGTAGTCCTCGACGATGCCGTACTTGCCGCCACCGGGCTTCGGCTGCCGGCGGATGTACGACTCGATGGCGCGGGAGATGTCGACCAGCCGGTTGCCCGACTTCATCGCGGCGAGGCCGGCCCACATGGACTCCTCGGTCACCCGCGAGAGCTCGATCAGCTCGGGGGCGTGGCCCGACCCGACGAACGCGGTGTACGCCGCGTCGCCGTGCCACCCGTCGACGATGGCGCCCGCGTCGATCGAGATGATGTCGCCGTCCTCGAGGACGACCTCGTCGCTCGGGATGCCGTGCACGACGACCTCGTTCTTCGAGGTGCAGATGGTCGCGGGGAACCCCCCGTACCCGAGGAAGTTGGACTTCGCCCCGTGCTCGGCGAGCACCTTGCGGGCGACCTCGTCCAGGTCCTTGGTGGTCGCGCCCGGCACGGCCGCCTCACGGGTCGCCGCGTGGATCGCCGCGACGACAAGCCCCGCCTCCCGCATCTTGCGAATCTGGTCGGGGGTCTTGATCTGCACCATGGGGGCCTGCGCTCTCCGTCATCCGGTACGAGGGTTACGTACGTCCAGTCCCGACCAACACTAAGGCCGCGATCCCCCCGACGGGGAACCGCGGCCTCAGGCACGTGCTACGGAAGCGCTCAGCGCTTCAGGGCCTCCATGGCCCGCGCCGTGACTTCCTCGACCTTGCCCAGGGCGGAGATCGTCACGACGAGCCCCTGCTCCCGGTAGTAGTCGATGATCGGCTCGGTCTGCGTGTGGTAGACCTCGAGCCGCTTGCGCACGGTCTCTTCCTTGTCGTCGTCACGCTGGTACAGCTCCCCGCCGCAGGTGTCGCAGACACCCTCGGTCTCGGGCTGCTTGTACTCGACGTGGAAGACATGTGCCGAGTCGTTACGGCAGATGCGGCGGCCGGCGATGCGCTTGACCACCTCGTCCTCGGGGACCTCCAGGTCCAGAACCGCGTCCAGCGTGACGTCGTCCGCCTTGAGCGCGACATCGAGCGCCTCGGCCTGCGAGACGTTGCGCGGGAAGCCGTCCAGCAGGAAGCCGTTCACGGCGTCCGGCTGCTCCATGCGGTCCTTCGCCATCCCGATGGTGACCTCGTCCGGAACCAGCTGACCGGCGTCCATGTAGGACTTGGCCTGCTTGCCCAGCTCCGTGCCCTGGCTGATGTTGGCACGGAAGAGGTCGCCCGTGGAGATGTGCGGAATCGACAGGTTCTTGGCCAGGAACGCGGCCTGCGTTCCCTTGCCAGCACCGGGCGGCCCGACGAGGACGATACGCATCAGCGGAGGAACCCTTCGTAATTGCGCTGCTGGAGCTGGCTCTCGATCTGCTTCACCGTCTCCAGGCCGACACCCACGATGATCAGGATGCTCGTGCCACCGAACGGGAAGTTCTGGTTTGCCCCGAAACCAACCAACGCCATCGTCGGCACGAGAGCGATCAGGCCCAAATACAGCGAACCCGGCCAGGTGATCCGGTTGAGCACGTACGAAAGGTACTCAGCGGTCGGTCGGCCAGCCCGGATGCCCGGGATGAAGCCACCATACTTCTTCATGTTGTCGGCGACTTCCTCGGGGTTGAACGAGATCGCCACGTAGAAGAAGGCGAAGAACACGATCAAGAGGAAGTACGTGACGATGTAAATCGGGTGATTTCCCTTGGTCAGGTGGTCGTCGATCCAGACCTTCCATTGCGAATCACCCCCGGCGAACTGGGCGACCAGAGCCGGAATGTAGAGCAGCGACGAGGCGAAGATGACCGGGATCACACCGGCCTGGTTCACCTTGAGCGGGATGTACGTGGACGTACCGCCGTAGGAACGGCGCCCGATCATGCGCTTCGCGTACTGCACGGGGATACGGCGTTGGGCCTGCTCGACGAAGACCACCAGGGCGACCATGACCAGGCCGACGAGGATGACGGTGCCGAACTCGATCCAGCCGTCGGCCAGCGAGCCCGTCTTCTTGATGGACCACAGCGCGGACGGGAAGGTGGCGGCGATCGAGATGAACATCAGGATCGACATGCCGTTGCCGATGCCCTTGTCGGTGACCAGCTCGCCGAGCCACATCATCACGCAGGTGCCGGCGGTCATCGTGATGACCATCGTGATCGTGATGAAGATCGACTGGTCCGGGACGATCTCACTGGCGACCGGGCAGCCCTGGAAGAGCGCGCCGGTACGGGCGGTGGCGACCAGGCCGGTGCCCTGAAGGATGGCGAGCGCCACGGTCAGGTAGCGCGTGTACTGCGTAATCTTCGCCGTGCCGGCCTGGCCCTCCTTTTTGAGGGCCTCCAGGCGCGGGATCACCACGGTGAGCAGCTGCAGAATGATGCTCGCGGTGATGTACGGCATGATGCCGAGCGCGAAGACCGTGATCTGCAACAGCGCGCCACCGCTGAACATGTTGACCAGACCGAACAGGCCGGAGCTGGAGTTTGCCTGGTTCATACACGTCTGGACGTTCTGGTAATCGACGCCGGGGATCGGGATATGCGCCCCGAGCCGGTAGATCACGATGATGCCCAGCGTGAAGAGCAGCTTCTTGCGCAGGTCGGGCGTCTTGAACGCCCGGGCGAACGCGGTGAGCACGGTGCCTCCTGCGACCCCCGCGCGCGTGCGTCAGAGGTGACGGTCTTGAGGATTCGACAAATACGTAAACGGTCTAACGGCCAAGAACCGGGTTTGGTGCCGGGGGCACACTGAGCCCGGAACTTAACAGCGGACGCCACCTTACCGGCGTAAGTGCCCCCCTTGGAACGACCAACCGGGGATGCCCCATATGTGGGGCATCCCCGGTAGGGACGTTCACGTCATCGAGACGCCTGATTGCCTCAGACGAGCTCGGTGACCGTACCGCCTGCGGCGGTGATCTTCTCCTTGGCGGAGCCGGAGACGGAGTCGACCGTCACCTGCAGCGCCACGGAGATCTCGCCCTGGCCCAGGACCTTGACGAGGCTGTTCTTGCGCACGGCACCCTTGGCCACCAGACCCTCGACCGTGACCTCGCCACCCTCGGGGTAGAGCGAAGCCAGCTTGTCCAGGTTCACGACCTGGAACTCGGTCTTGAACGGGTTCTTGAAGCCCTTGAGCTTCGGGAGACGCATGTGGAGGGGCATCTGGCCACCCTCGAAGCGCTCCGGAACCTGGTAACGGGCCTTGGTGCCCTTGGTACCACGACCGGCCGTCTTACCCTTCGACGCCTCACCACGACCGACACGGGTCTTGGCGGTCTTGGCGCCGGGGGCCGGACGGAGGTTGTGGATCTTGAGCGGGTTCTGCTCACCCATGATCAGTCGACCTCCTCGACCGTCACGAGGTGGCGGACGGTCTGCACCATGCCGCGGAACTCGGGACGATCCTCCTTGACGACCTGCGTGTTGATCCCCTTGAGACCAAGGGAACGCAGGGTGTCACGGTGGTTCTGCTTGCTGCCGATGTACGACTTCGTCTGCGTGATCTTGAGCTGTGCCATTACGCAGCACCAGCCCCGGCACGCGCACGCAGCAGGGCCGCGGGGGCGACGTCCTCGAGCGGCAGACCACGGCGGGCCGCGATCTCCTCGGGACGCTGCAGACCACGCAGGGCCTCCACCGTGGCGTGCACGATGTTGATCGCGTTCGACGAACCGAGCGACTTCGACAGGATGTCGTGCACGCCCGCGCACTCGAGCACGGCACGCACCGGGCCACCGGCGATAACACCGGTACCGGGGGAAGCAGGCTTGAGCAGGACGACGCCCGCGGCCTTCTCGCCCGTGATCGGGTGCGGGATGGTGCCCTGGATACGGGGGACCTTGAAGAAGTGCTTCTTGGCCTCCTCAACACCCTTGGCGATGGCGGCCGGCACCTCCTTGGCCTTGCCGTAACCGACACCCACGGTGCCGTCACCGTCGCCCACTACGACGAGCGCAGTGAAGCTGAAGCGACGACCACCCTTCACAACCTTGGCGACGCGGTTGATCGCGACAACGCGCTCAACGTACGCGGTCTTCTCGGCGGCGTTGCCACCGTCGCGACCCTTCCGGTCCCGCCGCTCGCCGCCACCGGCACCGCCACCGCGGCGCTGGGGTCCAGCCATTGGAATTACCTCTCTCTGTTTCCGCTAGCTACGGAACCAGGACTCAGAACTTGAGTCCGGCCTCGCGGGCGGCGTCCGCCAGGGCAGCGATGCGCCCGGCGTACTGGTTACCACCACGGTCGAACACGACAGCCTCGACACCGGCGGCCTTGGCGCGCTCGGCGACCAGGGCGCCGACCGACTTGGCCTGCGCGGACTTGTCGCCCTCGCCGCCGCGGATCGACGTGTCCAGGGTCGACGCCGACGCGAGGGTGTGACCCTTAACGTCGTCGATGACCTGCGCCACGATGTTCCGGTTCGAGCGCGTCACGACCAGGCGCGGACGCTCGGCCGTACCCGACATGTTCTTCCGGATACGGATGTGGCGGCGCTTGATGGCCGCACGCTTGTAAGCGTCGCCCTTAGCGATCTTCTGACCGTATGCCATGGCTTACTTACCCGCCTTTCCGACCTTGCGGCGGATGACTTCGCCTTCGTACTTGACGCCCTTGGCCTTGTACGGGTCGGGCTTGCGCAGCTTGCGGATGTTGGCCGCAACCTCGCCGACCTTCTGCTTGTCGATGCCCTCGACCGAGAACTTGGTCGCCGATTCGACCTTGAAGGAGATGCCCTCGGGCGCCTCGATCAGGATCGGGTGGCTGTAGCCGAGCGAGAACTCCAGGTTGGAGCCCTTCGCCAGGACGCGGTAACCGACACCGCTGATTTCGAGCTTCTTCACGTAACCCGTGGTCACGCCGGTGATCATGTTCGCCACCAGCGTGCGGGACAGGCCGTGGAGGGCCTTGTTCTGACGCTCGTCGTTCGGGCGGGTGACGCTGAGCACGCCGTCCTCACCCTTGGCGATCTCGATCGGCGCCGCGACGGTGTGGCTGAGGGAACCCTTGGGGCCCTTGACCGCGACCGTCTGGCCGTCGATGGTGACGTCCACGCCGGCGGGAACCGTGATGGGGAGCTTGCCAATACGCGACATAGCTGTTTCCTCCGATTCCTTCCGCTACCAGACGTAGGCGAGGACTTCCCCACCCACGCCCTTCTTGCCTGCCTGCTGGCCGGTCAGGAGACCGTGGGACGTGGAGATGATCGCCACGCCCAGGCCGCCGAGAACCTTCGGCAGGTTGGTGGACTTCGCGTAAACACGCAGACCCGGCTTGGAGATGCGCTTGATGCCGGCGATCGAACGCTCACGGTTCGGGCCGAACTTCAGCTCCAGGACGAGGTTCTTGCCGACCTCGGCGTCCTCGACCTTCCAGCCGGTGATGAAACCCTCCTGCTGGAGGATCTCCGCGATGTGCGACTTGATCTTGCTGTGCGGCATCGACACGGAGTCGTGGTATGCCGAGTTCGCGTTCCGCAGACGCGTAAGCATGTCTGCGATCGGATCAGTCATGGTCATGAATTGGCCTTCGGCCTCTCTCGCCGGGGTTTCCTGTATGCGCCATCCCTCTCCCCACACAGGGGCGGGACGGGTGCGGCGCGGGGACCTACGGCGTAGTAAGTCGGTAGGGCAGCAGAGCCCAACCCCACAAGCCTAAGCCATGTGGGGGGCGGGCTCTGCCGACCCTTTACTTACCGAGAGATCCGGGCAATCCCAACTAGGGGACTACCAGGAGCTCTTGGTCACGCCCGGCAGCTCGCCACGGTGAGCCATCTCACGAAGGCACACGCGGCAGAGGCCGAACTTGCGGTACACGGAGTGCGGACGGCCGCAGCGCTGGCAGCGCGTGTAGCCGCGGACACCGAACTTCGGCTTACGAGCAGCCTTGGCAATAAGAGCCTTCTTCGCCATCTCGCTTACGCCTCCTTGAACGGGAAGCCGAGGTGACGCAGAAGGGCACGGCCCTCGTCGTCGTTGGTCGCCGTGGTGACCACGGTGATGTCCATACCCCGGACGCGGTCGATCTTGTCCTGGTCGATCTCGTGGAACATGACCTGCTCCGTGAGACCGAAGGTGTAGTTGCCACGGCCGTCGAACTGCTTGGGGGACAGACCACGGAAGTCGCGGATGCGCGGCAGCGCGAGCGACAGGGTGCGGTCCAGGAACTCCCACATGCGGTCGCCACGGAGCGTGACGTGGGCACCGATCGGCTGACCCTCGCGCAGCTTGAACTGCGCGATGGACTTGCGGGCCTTGGTGATGGCCG
Organism: Streptomyces fractus; assembly: GCF_049844455.1. NCBI lineage: Bacteria > Bacillati > Actinomycetota > Actinomycetes > Kitasatosporales > Streptomycetaceae > Streptomyces > Streptomyces fractus. The sequence goes on from NZ_JBMYHI010000002.1 coordinate 4,006,654, forward strand.
GCTTCTGACCGGTGATCGTCGTCAGGTCACGGACGGCACCGTCCATGAGCTTCGAGTCACGGGCGGCGTCGCCGACACCCATGTTCACGACGACCTTGACGAGACCGGGGATCTGCATGACGTTCTCGTACGAGAACTCCTCCTGCAGCTTCGCCGTGATCTCCTCGCGGTACTTCGTCTTGAGACGCGGAGTGGTGGTGGTCGTCATCAGATGTCCTCACCCGTCCGCTTGGCAACGCGGATCTTGTTGCCCTCGTCGTCGAAGCGGTAGCCGACACGCGTGACGACCTTGGCGCCGTCCTTCTCCACGACCAGCTGGACGTTGGAGACGTGGACGGGGGCCTCGGTGGTCACAATGCCGCCGGCCTGCGAGCCGCTGGCGGTGGGGCCGGCCTTCGTGTGCTTCTTGACCCGGTTGACACCCTCGACCAGGACGCGCTCGTCGCGCGGGTAAGCGGCAATGACCTTGCCCTGCTTGCCCTTGTCCTTACCGGTGATGACCTGGACCAGGTCGCCCTTCTTGATCTTCATGCTTACAGCACCTCCGGCGCGAGCGAGATGATCTTCATGAACTTCTTCTCGCGCAGCTCACGGCCCACCGGGCCGAAGATACGGGTGCCGCGAGGGTCGCCGTCGTTCTTCAGAATGACGGCGGCGTTCTCGTCGAAGCGGATGTACGAGCCGTCCGGACGGCGGCGCTCCTTGACGGTGCGAACGATGACCGCCTTGACGACGTCACCCTTCTTCACGTTGCCACCGGGGATCGCGTCCTTGACGGTGGCGACGATGACGTCACCGATGCCCGCGTAGCGGCGACCCGAGCCACCGAGAACACGGATGGTGAGAATTTCCTTCGCACCCGTGTTGTCGGCGACGCGCAGTCGCGACTCCTGCTGGATCACGTCTATCTCCTGATTGTCTGCCGGTTCCCGGCAGGGGCTGCTCTCTTACGAGAGAGCCCCTGCCGAGCCTGGCGGAACGAACTCTGAGGGATGCCTCAGAGAATTACTTGGCCTTCTCGAGGATCTCGACGATGCGCCAGCGCTTGCTCGCCGACAGCGGACGCGTCTCCATCAGGAGGACGCGGTCGCCAACGCCGGCAGCGTTCTGCTCGTCGTGCGCCTTGAGCTTGTTCGTACGGCGGATGACCTTGCCGTACAGCGCGTGCTTGACGCGGTCCTCGACAGCGACGACGACGGTCTTGTCCATCTTGTCGCTGACAACAAGGCCCTCACGGGTCTTGCGGAAGCCGCGGGCGGCAGTCTCTTCAGTCACAGTCTTCTCGCTCATCAGGCGCTCTCCACCGTCTCGATGCCCAGCTCGCGCTCGCGCATGAGGGTGTAGATCCGCGCGATGTCCTTGCGGACGGCCTTGAGCCGGCCGTGGTTCTCGAGCTGACCCGTCGCCGCCTGGAAGCGGAGGTTGAACAGCTCTTCCTTGGCCTCGCGGAGCTTGTTGAGGAGCTCCTCGTTGCCCAGCTCGCGCAGCTCAGACGCCTTGGTTCCGGCCGACATCACGCTTCACCTGCCTCGCGCTTGACGATCTTGCACTTCATCGGCAGCTTGTGAGCCGCACGAGTCAGCGCCTCGCGCGCGGTCTTCTCGTTGGGGTACGACAGCTCGAACATGACGCGTCCGGGCTTGACGTTGGCGACCCACCACTCCGGGGAACCCTTACCGGAACCCATGCGGGTCTCGGCAGGCTTCTTGGTGAGGGGGCGGTCCGGGTAAATGTTGATCCAGACCTTGCCGCCACGCTTGATGTGACGCGTCATGGCGATACGAGCGGCCTCGATCTGACGGTTCGTCACGTACGCCGGGGTGAGGGCCTGAATGCCGTACTCACCGAACGCAACCTGCGTGCCACCCTTGGACATACCGCTGCGCTTCGGGTGGTGCTGCTTGCGGTGCTTGACCCTACGGGGGATCAGCATTTCGGTCAGGCCTCCGTTCCGGTGCTCTCAGCCGGAGCGGCAGCTGCGGCGGGAGCGTCGGCCTTGGGGGCCTCCGCAGCCGGCGCGGACTGCTGCTGCGGCTTGCGACCGCGACCGCCACGCTCGCCGCCACGGCCACCACCACGGGCCGGGCGGTCGTTACCGCCACGGGCCGGACGGTTACCGGCGCGGGCCGCGGCGTTCTCGGCGCGAACCTCGGCGATGTTCTTGACGTCGCCCTTGTAGATCCAGACCTTCACGCCGATGCGGCCGAAGGTCGTCTTGGCCTCGAAGAAGCCGTAGTCCACGTTGGCGCGGAGCGTGTGCAGGGGCACGCGGCCCTCGCGGTAGAACTCCGAACGGGACATCTCGGCACCGCCGAGACGACCGCCACACTGGATCTTGATGCCCTTGGCGCCGGCCTTCATCGTGCCCTGCATGCTCTTACGCATGGCGCGACGGAAGGAGACGCGGGAGGACAGCTGCTCGGCAACGGCCTGAGCAACCAGCTGAGCGTCCGTCTCGGGGCTCTTGACCTCGAGGATGTTCAGCTGGACCTGCTTGCCCGTGAGCTTCTCGAGGTCACCGCGGATGCGGTCGGCCTCGGCGCCACGGCGGCCGATGACGATGCCGGGACGCGCGGTGTGGATGTCCACACGCACGCGGTCACGGGTGCGCTCGATCTCAACCTTCGAGATGCCGGCGCGCTCCATGCCGGACGTCATCATCCGACGGATGGCGACGTCTTCCTTGACGTAGTCCTTGTACAGCTTGTCGGCGTACCAACGCGACTTGAAGTCGGTCGTGACACCGAGCCGGAACCCGTGCGGGTTTACCTTCTGGCCCATTACCGGGTTCCTTCCTTGCTGCTGACGACCACGGTGATGTGGCTGGTCCGCTTACGGATCCGGTAGGCCCGGCCCTGGGCGCGCGGACGGAACCGCTTCAGGGTCGGACCCTCGTCCACGTACGCCTCGCTGATGACCAGCGAAGAGGCGTCGGGGTGGTCGTAGTTGTGTGCAGCGTTGGCGATGGCGCTGTCCAGCACCTTGCCAACCGGCACGCTCGCGGCCTGCGGGGCGAAACGCAGGACCGCCTGAGCCTCCGTGGCATCCATGCCACGGATGAGGTCCACCACGCGGCGGGCCTTCATGGGCGTGACGCGGATGTACCGCGCCTGGGCCCTGGCTTCCATGGTTGTCCCTTCGGTGTTAGTCATAGTCGATTCCACCCCGCCTTAGCGGCGCTTCGACTTCCGGTCGTCCTTGACGTGACCCCGGAAGGTGCGCGTCGGCGAGAACTCGCCGAGCTTGTGGCCGACCATCGACTCGGTGACGAACACCGGGATGTGGGTCTTGCCGTTGTGCACCGCGATCGTGTGACCCAGCATGCTGGGAATGATCATCGAGCGGCGGGACCAGGTCTTGATGACGTTCTTGGAACCGGCTTCGTTCTGAGCGTCCACCTTCTTCACGAGGTGGCCGTCGACGAAGGGTCCCTTCTTGAGACTGCGCGGCATCTAAACCCGCTCCTAGCGCTTCTTGTTCGACTTGCGGCGGCGGACGATGTACTTGTTGCTCGCCTTGTTGCGATCACGAGTACGACCCTCCTTCTGACCCCACGGCGAGACCGGGTGGCGTCCACCGGAGGTCTTGCCTTCACCACCACCGTGCGGGTGGTCGACCGGGTTCATCACGACACCACGCACGGTCGGGCGGACGCCCTTCCAGCGCATGCGGCCGGCCTTGCCCCAGTTGATGTTGCTCTGCTCGGCGTTGCCGACCTCGCCGACGGTGGCGCGGCAGCGCACGTCGACCAGGCGGATCTCGCCGGAGGGCATACGAAGGTGGGCCATCGAGCCCTCCTTCGCGAGCAGCTGCACGGAGGCACCCGCGGAGCGGGCGAACTTGGCGCCACCACCGGGACGGAGCTCGATCGCGTGGATCGTGGTACCGACCGGGATGTTGCGGAGCGCCAGGTTGTTACCGGGCTTGATGTCGGCGGCGGGGCCGTTCTCCACCTTGGAGCCCTGCGCGAGACCGCGCGGCGCCAGGATGTAGCGCTTCTCGCCGTCCGCGTAGTGCAGGAGCGCGATGCGCGCAGTGCGGTTCGGGTCGTACTCGATGTGAGCGACCTTGGCCGGCACGCCGTCCTTGTCGTGACGACGGAAGTCGATCACGCGGAAGGCGCGCTTGTGTCCGCCACCCTGGTGGCGAACGGTGATCCGACCGGCGTTGTTACGGCCGCCCTTGCTGTGCAGCGGGCGGACCAGCGACTTCTCCGGCGTGGACCGCGTTACCTCGACGAAGTCGGCGACGGAGGAGCCACGGCGGCCCGGCGTCGTCGGCTTGTACTTGCGGATTCCCATTTCTCAGTCCTCGTCCGATATTCGGACCAGGGTCTCCGTTAGGAGGCCTGGCCGAAGATGTCGATACGGTCGCCCTCAGCGAGGGTCACGATGGCGCGCTTGGTGTCGGCACGCTTGCCGAACCCGGTGCGCGTACGCTTCCGCTTGCCCTGACGGTTGATCGTGTTGACGCCGGTGACCTTGACCGAGAAGACCGCCTCGACGGCCTGCTTGATCTGGGTCTTGTTGGCGCCGGGGGCCACGACGAACGTGTACTTGCCCTCGTCGAGAAGCGCGTACGACTTCTCGGAGACGACCGGCTTGACGAGGACGTCGCGCGGGTCCGAGAAGGACTTGCTCAGCGGCGTGGGCTCAACGGCGATCTTGCCCTCGGTCGCGATGCGCTTCGCCTTGGCGACGCGCGCGGCCTTGGCGGCCTTGGCGGCCTTGGGCGCAATGCTCGGGTGACGCGTAGCCATCAGGCCTCGCTCCCTTCGGTGTCAGCGGCCTTGGGGCCAGACACGAAGGACTCGAAAGCGGCCTGGGTGAAGACCACGTCGTCCGAGACGAGAACGTCGTACGTGTTCAGCTGGCCCGGCTCCAGGATGTGGACCTGGGGCAGGTTGCGGGCGGAGAGCCACGCGGCCTCGTCGGCGCGGTCGGCGACCAGGAGCAGGTTCTTGCGCTCCGAGATCTTGCCGAACAGCGTCTTGGCGGCCTTCGTGGAGACCTCGCCCTCGACCACGCCGGAAACGACGTGGATACGAGCGTTGCGGGCCCGGTCGGTGAGGGCGTGACGCAGCGCGGCAGCCTTCATCTTCTTCGGGGTCCGCTGCGAGTAGTCACGCGGCACGGGGCCGTGGACGACGCCACCGCCGGCGAACTGCGGCGCACGGGTCGAGCCCTGACGGGCGCGGCCGGTGCCCTTCTGGCGGTACGGCTTCTTGCCACCGCCGCGGACTTCGCCACGGGTCTTGGTCTTGTGCGTGCCCTGACGGGCAGCGGCCAGCTGTGCGACGACGACCTGGTGGATCAGCGGAATGCTGATCTTCTCAACGTCGAAGATCTCCGCGGGGAGCTCGACGGACCCGGCCTTGTCGCCCGCCGGCGAAAGGATGTCAACAGTGCTCATCGGTTACCTCAGGCCCCCTTGGTCGCGGTACGGACCAGGACGAGGCCGCCGTTCGGACCAGGAACCGCGCCCTTGATGAGCAGCAGACCCTTCTCCGCGTCAACGGCGTGGACGGTCAGGTTCTGGGTGGTGACCCGCTCGTTGCCCATGCGGCCCGCCATGCGGGTGCCCTTGAACACACGGCCGGGGGTGGCGCAACCGCCGATGGAACCCGGCTTGCGGTGCACGCGGTGGGCACCGTGAGATGCCTTGCCACCAGCGAAGTTGTGGCGCTTCATGCCGCCGGCGAAGCCCTTGCCCTTGCTCTGGCCGGTCACGTCGACCTTGACGCCGCCATCGAACACCTCAGCGGTGATCTCCTGGCCGAGGGCGTACTCGCTGGCGTCAGCGGTACGGATCTCGACGAGGTGGCGACGGGGGGTGACATCGGCCTTGGCGAAGTGGCCCTTGAGGGGCTTGTTCACCTTGCGCGGGTCGATCTCGCCGAAGGCGAGCTGGACGGAGTCGTAACCGTCGACGTCGTTGGTGCGAACCTGGGTGATCACGTTCGGACCGGCCTTGACGACGGTGACCGGAACAACACGGTTGTTCTCGTCCCACACCTGCGTCATGCCGAGCTTCTCGCCCAGGATGCCCTTGATCGGCTTAGTCATCTTCAGATCACCGGCCCTCAGAGCTTGATCTCGATGTCGACGCCGGCCGGAAGGTCGAGTCGCATCAGGGAGTCAACGGTCTTCGGAGTCGGGTCGAGGATGTCGATGAGGCGCTTGTGCGTGCGCATCTCGAAGTGCTCGCGAGAGTCCTTGTACTTGTGCGGCGACTTGATGACGCAGTACACGTTCTTCTCGGTAGGCAGCGGCACCGGGCCCGCGACCGACGCACCAGTGCGGGTCACCGTCTCGACGATCTTCTTCGCCGAGGAGTCGATGACCTCGTGGTCGTAGGCCTTGAGCCGGATGCGGATCTTCTGTCCCGCCATGGCTACTTAGTAGTCCTGTCTCTCGTAACGCTCTGGAACCCGGGGGCCCTGTTTCACACTTCCTCCGCCCCACGCGGTCGGGCGTGTCGCAGTCCCGCTGACAGAAATATCCGCATGGATGTCCCTGCTAAGGGGTCTGCGGCCTGGACCGCATGTACACGGGGGAAGAAACCCACCGAGTGCCTGGCAGAGGAACCGCGCTGACGCTTCCCGAAAGATTCCCGTACGTCCGGCCGATTGCTACCCCGAGGGATAGATACAGCCGACGAGTACTGTGGGACTCGCTTCCGGTCCTCCCGGCGGGAGGCGCGCAGCATCGGCACTCAACCGAGCAACCCCGACAGTCTGCCATACAGGGCACGTCCGGGGCCAATCGAGCCGAAGAGAGTACCCCCTCAGTGACGAAGGTCAAACCAGGGGTGTCCGTGTCCCGAAGTGTCCCGCACACACGGAGCCCCCGGACCGGATCTCAGCGTCACCGGAACCCGGGCGTCCCATTGCCCCTCTGTTGAGGTGAACCACCTGAACAGAGGCGAGCGCCCCACCCCCGAACGCTGCCTCGGCAGCGAACGGAGTTGGCGCCATCGTGCGGGACAGACCTGCAACCCCCCATCCGTACACGGCCGTTGGGCACGGCCCGGCCCGCCGCAGCGCCCTCCTGGGCGTCGCCGCGCTCGCCGCCGCGGGCACCCTCTCCGCCTGCTCCCGCACCGCCCCCGCGCCGGCGCGCACCACCGCCCCCTCCCCCGCCACCGGCCGCACCGCCGCCCAGGCCGAGCGCGCCCTGCTGCTCCAGGTCCTCGCCCACCCCGACGACGACCTGTACTTCATGAACCCGGACGCCCGGCACGCCCTCGACGCGGGCACCCCGCTCGTCTGCGTCTACGTCACCGCGGGCGAGGCCGACGGCCGCAACAAGACGCCGGCCGACCGTTCCCCCGCCCCCGACAAGGCGGCCTACTCCTCGGCCCGCCACCAGGGTCTGCGCCAGTCGTACGCGACCCAACTCGGGCTGCCCGTCTTCACTCCCTGGACCACGACCGCGGTCCAGCTGCCCGGCGGCTTCCGGGTCGAGATCGACTCGCTCCAACACCGGCTCCACAGCGTCGAGTTGGTGCATCTGAACCTCGCCATGCACACGCCTGAGGGGCACATGGGCGTCCCCGCGCTCTGGCGCGAGCCCGGCCTCCTGCTGCGCACCCTCGTCCCCGTGGGCTCCCCGCTGCACACCGTCCAGACGTACGACAGCGAGTCCTTGGTCGACGTGCTCGTGGCGCTCTTCGAGCGGTACCGCCCCACCCTCGTGCACACCCTGGACCCGGACCCCGACATCCAGCACAGCGACCGGCTGACTCAGATACGCGACAGCGAGCAGCCGGGCTACTCCGACCACGCCGACCACACGGCCGTCGCCTGCTTCAGCTGGGCCGCGCTGATCCGCTGGGCGCAGCGGGCCAAGGGCGGGCCGCCCGCGTTCGCCGTGACCGCCTTCCGCGGCTACTACAACAACCACTGGCCGAAGAACCTGCCGCCGCGTGTCCTCACGGCGAAGGCCGCCCAGCTCGTCCCGTACGGCGCCGCCCCCGACTGGAGCTGCGGCAACCCCTCCGGCTGCGGCGACTACAACGTCGGCGGCGACCGCCCCCTCACCAACCGCAAGGGCTGGGTCCGCGCCACCCACTACCGCTACCCGGGGCCCCGGCTCGCCCTCGCCCCGGACGCCGACGGGCGGCTCACCGCGTACGGCGTGCTGGGACTGCGCGCGGTCCGGTACACCGAGAAGGACGGCGTGTTCGGCGCCCCGGCCGACCTCGGGGGCGGCCCGCTGGCGCCCGCCCTCACGGCCGTCACGCTCCCCGACGGCCGCCACCTCGTCATCGGCCTGCGCCTCGCGGCCGTCCAGAACGGCGCCGACGTGCGCGAGATCGTGGCCCTGGAACGGCAGGCGTGGAAGGGCCTCGGCAACCCGGAGAGCGATCCCGACCGCGGCCGCCGCATCGGCGTCCCGGTGGCTGTCGCCGCCCCGGACGGCCGCGTCCACCTCTTCGTACGCAATGCGGGGCAGGGCATCAGCACGCGCGTGCGCGACCGGTCCGGGGTCTGGTCCCCGTGGCGCGAGCTCGGCGGCGGCCCGGTCCAGGACGGCCTCACGGCGGTCGTCGGCGACGACGACCAGGTGCACGTGTACGCGCCTGGGCGCGACACCGTCCACCACTGGACCCCGGACGGTCCCGCGCCGCTGTCGGGCCTGCCCACGCCCGCTGACGCCGTCGCCGCGTCCGGTGGGCGTCTCTACTACCGTCCGCCCGCCTCCGCCGCGCTGCTGGCCACTGGCGGCCCGCGCGTCGACTTCCCCGGCTACGGGCCGGTGGCGGCAGCGGGCACGTACCTCCTCGGCCGTGACACCGACGGCACCATCGGGCTGCACCACGCGGGCCGCACCATCCGCCCGAGCGCGCCGCCGACCACCCTGGACGGCCCGGCCCTCGCCCTGACCTCCCGCGGCCCCACCGCCGCGGGCCTCTCCCCCGACGCCCGCCCGTGGCTGTGGCGGCCCACGCAGGCGCGCGCCTGACGACGCGCGGACAGCAGAAAGGGCCCGTACGACCGAAGTCGTACGGGCCCTCTCAGGTGCTCTAGGAGCAGGTGCTCTAGGAGCTACCAGGTATCAAGCCCCGAAGGGACTCAACAGGTAAGCGATGCTTACTTGTTGATCTTGGTGACCTGGCCGGCGCCCACGGTCCGGCCACCCTCACGGATGGCGAACTTCAGGCCCTCTTCCATGGCGACCGGCTGGATGAGCTGGACGGACATCTCGGTGTTGTCGCCCGGCATGACCATCTCGGTGCCCTCGGGGAGGGTCACAACGCCCGTCACGTCCGTCGTACGGAAGTAGAACTGCGGACGGTAGTTGTTGAAGAACGGCGTGTGGCGGCCACCCTCGTCCTTGGACAGGATGTAGGCCTGGGCCTCGAACTCGGTGTGCGGCGTGACCGAACCGGGCTTGATGATGACCTGGCCGCGCTCGACGTCCTCGCGCTTGATGCCACGGAGGAGCAGACCGACGTTCTCACCGGCCTGACCCTCGTCGAGCAGCTTGCGGAACATCTCGATGCCGGTGACCGTGGTGGTGGTCTTCTCGGTCTTGATGCCGATGATGTCGACGGTCTCGTTGACCTTGAGGATGCCACGCTCGATACGACCGGTGACGACGGTGCCACGACCGGTGATCGTGAAGACGTCCTCGATCGGCATCAGGAACGGCTTGTCGACGTCACGCTCGGGGGCCGGGATGGCCTCGTCGACGGCCTTCATCAGGTTGAGGACGGACTCGCCCCACTCCTTGTCGCCCTCGAGCGCCTTGAGCGCCGAGACCTTGATGACCGGGACGTCGTCGCCCGGGAACTCGTACTCGGAGAGGAGCTCACGGACCTCGAGCTCGACGAGCTCCAGGATCTCCTCGTCGTCCACCATGTCGGCCTTGTTCAGGGCGACGACGATGTACGGAACGCCGACCTGGCGGGCCAGGAGCACGTGCTCCTTGGTCTGCGGCATCGGGCCGTCGGTGGCGGCGACCACGAGGATGGCGCCGTCCATCTGCGCGGCACCCGTGATCATGTTCTTGATGTAGTCCGCGTGACCCGGGCAGTCGACGTGGGCGTAGTGACGCGCCTCCGTCTGGTACTCGACGTGCGCGATCGAGATCGTGATACCGCGCTGGCGCTCCTCAGGAGCCTTGTCGATCTGGTCGAAGGCCGAGGCCTCGTTCAGGTCGGGGTACGCGTCGTGCAGCACCTTGGTAATGGCGGCCGTGAGGGTCGTCTTACCGTGGTCAATGTGACCGATGGTGCCGATGTTGACGTGCGGCTTAGTCCGCTCGAACTTCGCCTTCGCCACTGGGTCCTCCTGTGGAGTGGTTCTGTACGCCTTGCTTCATCGGCGCCAGGTGATCTTTGCTGGAAAGCCGGGACCTCGGGGCATTTCGCGGTGGTTGCCGGGAAATGCCCCAAGAGCTCCGGAGTCAAGCCTAAAGCGTGAACTCGAGTGAGTTACTCGCCCTTGGCCTTCGCGATGATCTCCTCGGCGACGTTCCGCGGAACCTCGGCGTAGGAGTCGAACTGCATCGAGTAGCTCGCGCGACCCGACGTCTTGCTGCGGAGGTCGCCGACGTAGCCGAACATCTCCGACAGCGGAACCAGGCCCTTCACGAGACGGGCACCGGCGCGCTCCTCCATGGCCTGAATCTGGCCACGGCGGGAGTTCACGTCACCGATGACCTCGCCCATGTAGTCCTCGGGCGTGGTGACCTCAACGGCCATCATCGGCTCGAGGAGCACGGGACCGGCCTTGCGCGCGGCCTCCTTGAACGCCTGCGAACCGGCGATCTTGAAGGCGAGCTCGGAGGAGTCGACCTCGTGGAAGGCACCGTCGAGCAGCGTGATGCGGACACCGGTCATCTCGTAACCGGCGAGGATGCCGAACTGCATGGCCTCCTGGCAGCCGGCGTCGACCGAAGGGATGTACTCCTTCGGGATACGACCACCGGTGACCTTGTTCACGAACTCGTAACTCGCGTCGCCACCCTCGATCGGCTCGATCGAGATCTGCACCTTGGCGAACTGACCGGTACCACCGGTCTGCTTCTTGTGCGTGAAGTCGACCTTGTCCACCGTCTTGCGGATGGTCTCGCGGTACGCGACCTGCGGCTTGCCGACGTTGGCCTCGACCTTGAACTCCCGCTTCATGCGGTCGACAAGGACGTCGAGGTGGAGCTCACCCATACCACCGATGATGGTCTGGCCGGTCTCCTCGTCCGAGTGCACCTGGAAGGAGGGGTCCTCCTCCGCGAGACGCTGGATGGCGACACCCAGCTTCTCCTGGTCACCCTTGGACTTGGGCTCGATGGCGACCTGAATGACCGGCGCCGGGAAGTCCATGGACTCCAGGATGACCGGGTGCTTGTCGTCGGACAGCGTCTCACCGGTGGTGGTCTGCTTCAGGCCCATGACGGCGACGATGTCACCGGCGCCCACCGACGCGATCTCCTCACGCTTGTTCGCGTGCATACGGTAGATCTTGCCGATGCGCTCCTTCTTGCCCTTGACGGAGTTCAGCACCGCGGTGCCGGCCTCCAGGCGACCCGAGTAAACCCGGATGAAGGTGAGCTTGCCCAGGTGCGGGTCGCTCGCGATCTTGAAGGCGAGGGCCGACAGCGGCTCGTCCTCGGACGGCTTGCGCGCGATGACCTTCTCCGGGTCCTTCACGTCGTGACCCTCGATGGAGTCGACGTCAAGGGGAGTCGGCAGGTAGCGCACGACCGCGTCGAGCAGGGGCTGAACGCCCTTGTTCTTGAACGCGGTACCGCAGAACACCGGGGTGACCGTGGTGCCGTCGGACTTGCCGGACGCGATGGTGATACGACGGATCGCGGCGTACATCTGCTCCACAGAGGGCTCCTGGCCCTCCAGGTACAGCTCCATGATCTCTTCGTCGTTCTCCGCGACGGCCTCAAGGAGCTTGCCGCGGTACTCGTCCGCAGCCTCCTTGTGCGTGTCGGGGATCTCGACGGTGTCGTAGGCCTCGCCCTTGGCGGCCTCGGCCGACCAGACGTACGCCTTCATCGTGACGAGGTCGACGACACCCTGGAAGTCGGCCTCGGCCCCGATGGGGAGCTGCATGACGAGCGGCTGGGCGCCCAGGCGGTCCGAGATCATGTCCACGCAGCGGTGGAACTCGGCGCCGGTACGGTCCAGCTTGTTGACGAAGCAGATGCGCGGCACGCCGTAACGGTCGGCCTGACGCCACACCGTCTCGGACTGCGGCTCAACACCGGCGACACCGTCGAACACCGTCACGGCACCATCGAGCACACGCAGGGAGCGCTCCACCTCAACGGTGAAGTCGACGTGCCCGGGGGTGTCGATGATGTTGATCGTGTAGTCGTTGTCCTCGAGCGGCCAGTGGCAAGTGGTGGCAGCAGACGTGATCGTGATGCCACGCTCCTGCTCCTGCTCCATCCAGTCCATCGTGGCGGCGCCGTCGTGGACCTCACCGATCTTGTACGAGACGCCGGTGTAGAACAGGATCCGCTCAGTGGTGGTCGTCTTGCCCGCGTCGATGTGGGCCATGATGCCGATGTTTCGGACCTTGGCCAGGTCAAGTGAAGTGGTAGCCATAAGGCTTCAGTCTTCTCTCGGTCTCGATGTGGGTTGCGACTACCAGCGGTAGTGCGCGAAGGCCTTGTTGGACTCGGCCATCTTGTGCGTGTCCTCGCGCTTCTTGACGGCAGCACCGAGGCCGTTCGAGGCGTCGAGCAGCTCGTTCGTCAGACGCTCGGTCATCGTCTTCTCGCGACGGGCGCGCGAGTAGCCGACGAGCCAGCGGAGCGCGAGGGTGTTGGCGCGGCCGGGCTTGACCTCAATCGGAACCTGGTAGGTCGCGCCACCGACACGGCGGGACTTGACCTCGAGGGTCGGCTTGATGTTCTCCAGCGCGCGCTTCAGCGTGATGACCGGGTCATTGCTGGTCTTCTCGCGCAGGCCCTCCATGGCGCCGTACACGATGCGCTCGGCGGTGGAGCGCTTGCCGTTCAGCAGCACCTTGTTGATGAGGGAGGTCACCAGAGGAGAACCGTAGACCGGGTCGATGATGACCGGGCGCTTCGGGGCGGGGCCCTTACGAGGCATTCTTACTTCTCCTTCTTGGCGCCGTAGCGGCTGCGGGCCTGCTTGCGGTTCTTGACACCCTGGGTGTCAAGCGAACCGCGGATGATCTTGTAACGAACACCGGGCAGGTCCTTCACACGGCCGCCGCGCACGAGCACGATGGAGTGCTCCTGCAGGTTGTGTCCCTCACCCGGAATGTAGGCCGTGACCTCGATGCCGCTGGTCAGACGCACACGCGCGACCTTACGGAGGGCCGAGTTCGGCTTCTTCGGGGTGGTCGTGAACACACGCGTGCAGACGCCACGGCGCTGGGGCGAACCCTCAAGCGCGGGCGTCTTGTTCTTCTCGACCTTGTCCTGCCGGCCCTTCCGGACCAGCTGCTGGATCGTAGGCACTACTTCTCCGGTTTCTGTGTGCCGAGTAGTAAAGCTAACCTGGAACTTTCCCGACCCACGCGGTCGGGTGTGTCGAATACTGCAGACCCCCACCGAAGGCGGGAAGGCAACAGATTGCGGTGGCCGGATCGGACTCGCCGTGCGGCTGATGACACGCACACGAGCCCAGGCACACCCCAGGCACAAGGTCTGAGCGTACCTATCTCATACGCTGTGGTCAAAACAAATACCCCGGAGCCAGGACACGCCGGGCGTGCTGCTACGGATGCGCGGCCGCAGAAGCGACGATCACGACGAAGATCAGGGCCCAGAAAGCCAGGGAAAGCCACCCGAGCACCAGCCCGCCGACCGCCATCCCGTCGCCGGACTCGCCCCGCTCCCGGATCTCCTTGCGCGCCATGTGCCCCAGGATCACGGCAGGGACAGCCGAGACCCCCACGCTGAAGAACGTGCCCACACCGCACACCAGCGCCCCGATCGCCTTCCCGTTGGTCGGCGGGGGCGGCGGGGGCAACGGCAGGAACGTCCGGGGCACACCCACCATCTGCTGCTGGGGCGCAGGACCCTGCGGCAGATCGGCGACGAGCATGGCCAGCTCCCCCACCGTGCGCGCCTGGTAGGCCCGCTCGATCCGCTTCTCGTACTCGCCCTGCTGCAGCCGCCCCTCGGCGAACCCGGCGCGGAGCACGTCGACGGCGCGCTCCCGGTCCGCGTGCGCGGCCAGCATCGACGGCTGATGACCCTGCGGGCCCGGCCACGGGGCCGGCTGCCACGACGGATTCGACACGAGACCACTCCCCCGGGACCCGGACATGTTGTGGCGTCCATCATGCGCCAACACGCCGCAGGGCGGCCACCCCGGTTCTACCCGGAGTGACCGCCCTGCGGTTTCAAGCGGCTTCTCGCCTACTGGTTGTACGGACCGTAGTCGTAGTCCTCCAGCGGAACGGCCTGGCCGGAGCCGGTGCCGAACGGCGAGTAGTCGATGTCGTCGTAGCCGACGGCCGAGTACATCGCGGCCTTGGCCTCCTCGGTGGGCTCCACCCGGATGTTGCGGTAGCGGGACAGACCCGTACCGGCCGGGATGAGCTTACCGATGATGACGTTCTCCTTGAGGCCGATGAGGCTGTCGGACTTGGCGTTGATCGCCGCATCCGTCAGGACTCGGGTCGTCTCCTGGAAGGAGGCGGCCGACAGCCAGGATTCCGTCGCCAGCGAGGCCTTGGTGATACCCATCAGCTGCGGACGGCCGGAGGCGGGGTGACCGCCCTCGGTGACCACACGACGGTTCTCGCCCTCGAACTTCGAGCGCTCGACCAGCTCGCCCGGCAGCAGCTCCGCGTCGCCGGACTCGATGATCGTCACGCGGCGCAGCATCTGCCGGATGATGATCTCGATGTGCTTGTCGTGGATCGACACACCCTGCGAGTTGTAGACCTTCTGGACCTCGCCGACCAGGTGCACCTGCACCGCACGCTGGCCGAGGATGCGCAGCACGTCGTGCGGGTTGGTGGCACCCACGGTCAGCTTCTGGCCGACCTCGACGTGGTCGCCCTCGCCCACCAGGAGACGGGCACGCTTCGAGATCGGGAACGCCGTCTCGTCGCTGCCGTCGTCCGGGGTGACGACGAGCTTCTTGGTCTTCTCGGTCTCCTCGATGCGGACACGGCCCGCGGCCTCGGAGATCGGGGCGACACCCTTCGGCGTACGAGCCTCGAAGAGCTCGACGACACGGGGCAGACCCTGGGTGATGTCGTCACCTGCCACACCACCGGTGTGGAAGGTACGCATCGTCAGCTGGGTACCGGGCTCACCGATGGACTGGGCGGCGATGATGCCGACCGCCTCACCGATGTCGACCAGCTTGCCGGTGGCCAGCGAGCGGCCGTAGCAGAAGGCACAGGTGCCGACCGCGGACTCACAGGTGAGCACCGAGCGGGTCTTGACGATCTCGACGCCGTGGGCGACGAGGGCGTCGATGAGCACGTCACCCAGGTCGACGTTGGCCGGCGCGATGACCTTGCCGTCGACGACGATGTCCTCGGCGAGCATGCGGGCGTAGACGCTGGTCTCGACGTCCTCGGTCTTGCGCAGCACGCCGTCGGCGCCACGCTCCGCGATCTGGAGCTTGAGGCCACGGTCGGTGCCGCAGTCCTCCTCGCGAATGATGACGTCCTGCGAGACGTCCACCAGACGACGGGTCAGGTAACCCGAGTCGGCGGTACGCAGGGCGGTGTCCGCCAGACCCTTACGAGCACCGTGAGTCGAGATGAAGTACTCGAGCACCGAAAGGCCTTCGCGGAACGAAGCCTTGATCGGGCGCGGGATCGTCTCGTTCTTGGCGTTCGACACCAGACCACGCATACCCGCGATCTGACGCATCTGCATCATGTTTCCTCGGGCACCCGAGTCAACCATCATGAAGATGGGGTTGGTCTTCGGGAAGTTCGCGTTCATCGCCTCGGAGACCTCGTTGGTCGCCTTGGTCCAGATCGCGATGAGCTCCTGAGTGCGCTCTTCCTTCGTGATGAGACCGCGCTCGTACTGCTTCTGGACCTTCTCGTCCTGAGCCTCGTACCCGGCGACGATCGCCTTCTTCGCCTCGGGAACGACGACGTCGGAGATGGCCACGGTGACACCGGAGCGCGTGCCCCAGTAGAAGCCGGCCGCCTTCAGGTTGTCGAGCGTCGCCGCCACGATGACCTTGGGGTAGCGCTCCGCCAGGTCGTTGACGATCTCGCCGAGCTGCTTCTTGCCCACCGAGTAGTCGACGAACGGGTAGTCCTCGGGCAGCAGCTCGTTGAAGAGCGCGCGGCCCAGGGTCGTCCGCAGCCGGAAGCTGTCGCCCGGCTGGTACTCGGGCTCACCCTCCTCGACGGGCGGCGGGGTCCAGCCGCGCGGCGGCATGGTGCCCACCGGGAAGCGGATGTCGACGGACGACTGGAGAGCCAGCTCGCCGGCGTCGAACGCCATGGTCGCCTCGGCCGTGGAGCCGAACGCGCGGCCCTCGCCCTTGACGTCACGGAGCTCACCGTCGGTGGTGAGGAAGAACAGACCGAGGACCATGTCCTGGGTCGGCATCGTCACCGGACGGCCGTCGGCGGGCTTGAGGATGTTGTTCGAGGACAGCATCAGGATGCGGGCCTCGGCCTGCGCCTCCGCGGAGAGCGGCAGGTGCACGGCCATCTGGTCACCGTCGAAGTCCGCGTTGAACGCGGTGCAGACGAGCGGATGGATCTGAATGGCCTTGCCCTCGACCAGCTGCGGCTCGAAGGCCTGGATGCCGAGGCGGTGCAGCGTCGGCGCACGGTTCAGGAGAACCGGGTGCTCGGCGATGACCTCTTCCAGGACGTCGTACACGACCGTGCGGCCGCGCTCGACCATGCGCTTCGCCGACTTGATGTTCTGCGCGTGGTTGAGGTCAACCAGGCGCTTCATCACGAACGGCTTGAAGAGCTCCAGTGCCATGGCCTTCGGGAGACCACACTGGTGCAGCTTCAGCTGCGGGCCGACGACGATCACGGAACGCGCGGAGTAGTCCACGCGCTTACCGAGAAGGTTCTGACGGAAACGACCCTGCTTGCCCTTGAGCATGTCGCTCAGGGACTTCAGCGGGCGGTTACCCGGACCGGTGACCGGGCGACCACGACGACCGTTGTCGAAGAGGGCGTCCACGGCCTCCTGGAGCATGCGCTTCTCGTTGTTCACGATGATCTCGGGCGCACCGAGGTCGAGAAGGCGCTTCAGGCGGTTGTTGCGGTTGATGACGCGGCGGTACAGGTCGTTCAGGTCGGAGGTCGCGAAGCGGCCACCGTCCAGCTGCACCATCGGACGCAGGTCCGGCGGGATGACCGGCACGCAGTCGAGCACCATGCCCTTGGGGCTGTTGCTGGTCTGCAGGAACGCGGAGACGACCTTGAGGCGCTTGAGCGCACGGGTCTTCTTCTGGCCCTTGCCGGTACGGATGATCTCGCGGAGGCGCTCGGCCTCCTCCTCGAGGTCGAAGGTCTCCAGACGCTTCTGCAGCGCCGCGGCACCCATCGAACCGTCGAAGTACGTGCCGAAACGGTCACGCAGCTCGCGGTAGAGCAGCTCGTCGCCCTCGAGGTCCTGGACCTTGAGGTTCTTGAAGCGCGACCAGACCTCGTCCAGACGGTCGATCTCGCGCTGCGCACGGTCGCGCAGCTGCTTCATCTCGCGCTCGGCACCCTCGCGCACCTTGCGGCGCACGTCGGCCTTGGCGCCCTCGGCCTCGAGCTCGGCCAGGTCGGTCTCGAGCTTCTTGGCGCGGGCCTCCAGGTCGGAGTCGCGGCGGTTCTCGATCTGCTGACGCTCGACCTGGACGTGCGCCTCGAGGGAGGGCAGGTCGCGGGTACGGCGCTCCTCGTCGACGAACGTGATCATGTACGCCGCGAAGTAGATGACCTTCTCGAGGTCCTTCGGGGCGAGGTCGAGCAGGTAGCCCAGACGCGACGGGACGCCCTTGAAGTACCAGATGTGGGTGACGGGAGCGGCCAGCTCGATGTGACCCATCCGCTCACGACGCACCTTGGCGCGCGTGACCTCCACGCCGCAGCGCTCGCAGATGATGCCCTTGAAGCGGACGCGCTTGTACTTACCGCAGTAGCACTCCCAGTCCCGGGTCGGACCGAAGATCTTCTCGCAGAAGAGTCCGTCCTTCTCGGGCTTGAGGGTGCGGTAGTTGATGGTCTCGGGCTTCTTGACCTCGCCGTGGCTCCACTGACGGATGTCGTCAGCGGTGGCCAGACCGATCCGGAGCTCATCGAAGAAGTTGACGTCGAGCACTATGCGTCAATCCCTCTCAGGGTTGTAAGTCTGTGGTCTGAAACGGGGGTCGAGGGGTCGGTAGGGGCCCGTTGCCGGGCCCCTACCGGACTCCCGTCAGACCTCTTCGACGCTGCTCGGCTCGCGCCGGGACAGGTCGATGCCGAGCTCCTCCGCTGCGCGGAAGACGTCCTCGTCGGTGTCGCGCATCTCGATGGACATGCCGTCCGAGGACAGCACCTCCACGTTGAGGCACAGGGACTGCATTTCCTTGATGAGCACCTTGAAGGACTCGGGAATGCCGGGCTCGGGGATGTTCTCGCCCTTGACGATGGCCTCGTAGACCTTCACGCGGCCGGTGACGTCGTCGGACTTGATCGTCAGCAGCTCCTGGAGGGCGTAAGCGGCGCCGTACGCCTCCAGCGCCCACACCTCCATCTCACCGAAGCGCTGGCCACCGAACTGAGCCTTACCACCCAGCGGCTGCTGGGTGATCATCGAGTACGGGCCGGTCGACCGGGCGTGCAGCTTGTCGTCGACCAGGTGGTGCAGCTTGAGGATGTACATGTACCCGACCGAGATCGGGTCCGGGAACGGCTCGCCGGAGCGGCCGTCGAACAGCCTCGCCTTGCCGGACGGGAGGACCATGCGGTCGCCGTCACGGTTCGGCCGGGCGTTCTCGAGCAGACCCGCGAGCTCGTCCTCACGCGCACCGTCGAAGACCGGGGTCGCGACGTTCGTACGCGGCTCGACCTGGTCGGCGCCGATCGCCTGCAGGCTCTGGGCCCACTGCTCGCTGAGACCGGAGACGTCCCAGCCCTGGCTGGCGAGCCAGCCGAGGTGGATCTCCAGGACCTGTCCCGGGTTCATTCGGGACGGGACACCCAGCGGGTTGAGGATGATGTCGACCGGGGTGCCGTCCTCAAGGAACGGCATGTCCTCGATCGGGTTGATCTTGGAGATGACACCCTTGTTGCCGTGTCGGCCGGCCAGCTTGTCGCCGTCCGTGATCTTGCGCTTCTGCGCCACGTAGACACGAACCAGCTGGTTCACGCCCGGCGGCAGCTCGTCGCCCTCTTCACGGTCGAAGACGCGGACGCCGATGACCTTGCCGATCTCACCGTGCGGCACCTTCAGCGAGGTGTCGCGCACCTCGCGCGCCTTCTCACCGAAGATCGCGCGGAGCAGGCGCTCCTCCGGCGTCAGCTCGGTCTCACCCTTGGGCGTGACCTTGCCGACGAGGATGTCGCCGGCGACGACCTCGGCACCGATACGGATGATGCCGCGCTCGTCGAGGTCGGCGAGGACCTCCTCGGAGACGTTCGGGATGTCCCGGGTGATCTCCTCCGGGCCGAGCTTGGTGTCACGGGCGTCGACCTCGTGCTCCTCGATGTGGATCGAGGAGAGGACGTCGTCCTGCACGAGGCGCTGCGACAGGATGATCGCGTCCTCGTAGTTGTGACCCTCCCACGGCATGAACGCCACGAGCAGGTTCTTGCCGAGGGCCATCTCGCCCTCTTCGGTCGCGGGACCGTCGGCCAGGACCTGGCCGGTGATGATCCGCGCGCCCTCGTCCACGACGACCTTCTGGTTGACAGAAGTGCCCTGGTTCGAGCGGGAGAACTTGTGCAGGCGGTACGTGCTGTACGTGCCGTCGTCGTTGGCGGTGGTGATGTAGTCCGCGGAGACCTCCTGGACCACACCGTCCTTCTCGGCCTTGAGCACGTCGCCGGCGTCGGTGGCGCAGCGGTACTCCATGCCGGTGCCGACGAGCGGCGCCTCGGACTTAATCAGCGGCACGGCCTGACGCATCATGTTCGCGCCCATGAGGGCACGGTTGGCGTCGTCGTGCTCGAGGAACGGGATCATCGCGGTCGCGACCGACACCATCTGGCGCGGCGAGACGTCCATGTAGTCGACGTCGTCACCGGGGACGTAGTCGACCTCTCCGCCACGACGGCGGACCAGGACGCGGGCCTCGGCGAAACGCATGTCGTCGGACAGCGGCGCGTTGGCCTGCGCGATGACGAAGCGGTCCTCCTCGTCGGCGGTGAGGTAGTCCACCTCGTCGCCTACGACGCCCTCGGTCACCTTGCGGTACGGCGTCTCGATGAAGCCGAAGGGGTTGATCCGGCCGTACGAGGCGAGCGAACCGATGAGACCGATGTTGGGACCCTCAGGGGTCTCGATCGGGCACATGCGGCCGTAGTGCGAGGGGTGCACGTCTCGGACCTCGAAGCCCGCCCGCTCACGGGACAGACCACCCGGGCCGAGGGCGTTCAGACGACGCTTGTGCGTCAGCCCCGACAGCGGGTTGTTCTGGTCCATGAACTGGGACAGCTGCGAGGTGCCGAAGAACTCCTTGATCGACGCCACGACCGGGCGAATGTTGATCAGGGTCTGCGGCGTGATCGCCTCGACGTCCTGGGTCGTCATGCGCTCACGCACGACGCGCTCCATACGGGCGAGACCCGTACGGACCTGGTTCTGGATGAGCTCGCCGACGTTACGGATACGACGGTTGCCGAAGTGGTCGATGTCGTCGGTCTCGACGACGATCTCCCGGCCCGACTCGCCCACCGTCTCCGTCTCGCCCGCGTGAAGCTTCACGAGGTACTTGATGGAGGCGATGATGTCGTCGGTCGTGAGCACGCCGGCGTCCAGCGGCTCCTCGGCACCGAGCTTCTTGTTCACCTTGTAGCGGCCGACCTTCGCGAGGTCGTAGCGCTTCGGGTTGAAGTAGAGGTTCTCGAGCAGCGTCTGCGCGGCCTCACGGGTCGGGGGCTCGCCCGGACGCAGCTTGCGGTAGATGTCGAGCAGCGCGTCGTCCTGGCCCTGGGTGTGGTCCTTCTCCAGGGTGGCGCGCATGGACTCGTACTGGCCGAACTCCTCGAGGATCTGCTCGGTCGTCCAACCGAGAGCCTTCAGGAGAACGGTGACGGACTGCTTGCGCTTGCGGTCGATGCGCACACCGACCATGTCGCGCTTGTCGATCTCCATCTCCAGCCAGGCACCCCGGGACGGGATGATCTTGGCGGAGAAGATGTCCTTGTCGGACGTCTTGTCGATGGAGGAGTCGAAGTAGACACCCGGCGAGCGGACCAGCTGGGAAACAACGACACGCTCGGTGCCGTTGATGACGAAGGTGCCCTTGTTGGTCATGAGCGGGAAGTCGCCCATGAAGACCGTCTGGGACTTGATCTCGCCGGTCTCGTTGTTGGTGAACTCGGCCGTGACGAAGAGCGGGGCCGCGTACGTGAAGTCGCGCTCCTTGCACTCGTCGATCGAGTTCTTCGGGGGCTCGAAGCGGTGGTCGCGGAAGGTCAGGGACATCGACCCGGAGAAGTCCTCGATCGGGGAGATCTCCTCGAAGATCTCCTCCAGACCGGACTTCGTGGGGACGTCGTGACCCGACTCCAGAGCCTCCTCGACCCGACTCTGCCAAGCGGTGTTGCCGAGCAGCCAGTCAAAGCTCTCGGTCTGCAGCGCGAGCAGGTTGGGAACCTCGAGGGGCTCCTTGATCTTTGCAAAGGAGATGCGCAGCGGGGCGGTGCTGGCGCCGTTGTTCGTATTCGCGATCGAGGCGTTGCGCGAGGCGGCCAAGAGGGGGTCCTTCCGAGGGCTCGGACTCACTACGCGCGTACCGGTCCCAAGCCATACAACGGGACAGAGCCCCTGATCTGAATCTGGCTTGTAGCCAGGTCAGAGCCGGTTCAATCCACAGTGCTGAGGCGAGGGCATGCCCCTGGTGACGGGCAGGGAGCAGCTAACAGGCAGCGCAAAGGGACAGTGTAGCCAGAAGGCCCACTGATGTCCAGTGCGGGTTTTTTGAGACCCTCGTTGTTCTCAACCGTTCACCGTCTGCGGCGTTCCCTGTGCGCTGAGCGCACATCCTTACTGCCCTCTTCGCCGTCGATCCATGCCTCGGATCCGGATCGTTGTGACGACGCGTCCTGAGAATTGCGCGCTGCGTGCTGTTCGTCAAGGCCCCCTCTTGGCCGAACAGGGGTGGCGCCAGGCACAACGAAGATCACCATACTCTGCGCGCCCGACAGCGCAAGGCACCCTCGGCCTGCGATCCGGACAACGCCGAAGGGCGACCACCCAGTTGGGTGATCGCCCTTCGGTACCTCGGCGTTACAGCTCCCGGGGGAGCAATTTCACCGGAGAGGAGTCGACAGACTCGAAGAGGTCTTACTTGACCTCGACGGCCGCGCCGGCGCCCTCGAGCTGCTCCTTGGCCTTCTCGGCAGCGTCCTTGGCGACCTTCTCGAGGACCGGCTTCGGGGTGCCGTCGACGAGGTCCTTGGCCTCCTTGAGGCCCAGGGAGGTCAGCTCGCGCACGACCTTGATGACCTGGATCTTCTTGTCACCGGCGCCGGTGAGGATGACGTCGAACTCGTCCTGCTCCTCGGCGGCCTCGGCGGCGGCGCCACCAGCGGCACCACCGGCGACGACGACCGGGGCGGCAGCGGCAGCCTCGACGTCGAACTTGTCCTCGAAAGCCTTCACGAACTCGGAGAGCTCGATGAGGGTCATCTCCTCGAACTGCGCAAGCAGCTCGTCCTGGGTGAGCTTCGCCATGATGGCGGTCCTTCCACTAAATCGGCAGGTGCCGGATGTACTGGGTGAGGCGGGCGTACGTTCGGGCCCGCTGCGATCCCTGCCGCCGTCTCAGGCGGCGAGGATCAGAAAGCGAGCCGAGTTACTCGGCACCGCCCTGCTCGTCCTGCTTGGCACGGAGCGCGTCCACGGTGCGGACGAGCTTCGTCGGCAGCGCGTTGAAGACGGAGGCAGCCTGCGACTGCTTCGCCTTGAAGGCACCGGCCAGCTTGGACAGCAGAACCTCGCGGGACTCGAGGTCCGCAAGCTTCTTGATCTCGTCGGCGGACAGCACCTTGCCGTCAAGGACACCGCCCTTGATGACGAGATTCGGGTTCTCCTTGGCGAAGTCACGAAGACCCTTCGCCGACTCCACCGGGTCACCGGTGACGAAGGCAACCGCCGTCGGACCGTTGAACAGGTCGTCCAGCGTGTTGATCCCGGCCTCGTTGGCCGCGATCTTGGTCAGCGTGTTCTTCACCACGGCGTACTCGGAGTTCTCACCGAGCGAACGGCGCAGCTGCTTGAGCTGGGCCACGGTGAGACCCCGGTACTCGGTCAGCACGGCGGCGTTCGAGCTGCGGAACTTGTCCGTGAGCTCGGCTACCGCGGCAGCCTTGTCGGGCGTCGGCATAGAGCGTCGGCCTCCTTCCGGGTGATGAGGACCGCTCGCAAGGAGGCTGGGAATACAAAACGCCCCGGCGCAGGCGCACGGGGCGTGAGCTCGACCGGCTTCCCCGAGGGGATTCCAGGAGCACTTCCACAGTCACCTGCGCGGGTCGTCCGCACATTCAGCGGATCCTTCGGCCACCGAACTCTCTTGCGAGCGGACGGCAACGACCAGCGGTCTTTGGCTTCTGTGGAAGGTTACGTGAAAAGGGGCGTGTCGAGCAAATCCGCTCAGGCGCCGCTGTCAAGACCGGAGGTGGACCCGGCGCCGCTCCCGGCGCCGGAGGCCCCGCCGAGCTCCTTGAGCATCTGCATCATGTCGAAGGTCTGGCTCGCGGGCGGCACGGAGGCCTTCACCGCGGCGCCGTAGTCGGAGAACTTCTCCGACATCTGGATGGCGCCCTGCGAGCTGTCCATCGTGACGTCGAGCCGGACCGGCAGGTCGTCCTTGTTGATCCACAGCTCGGTGTCGTAGGTCTTGATACCGGCCTTCTTGACGTTCTTGAGCAGCTGGTCGCGCTCGGACTTGCTGAGGACCTTCAGCGAGTCGTTCTTCGCGAGCATCTCGTCGACCGTCAGCTTGCCCTTGTAGTGCTCCGTCTCGGCTCCGTCCACCGTGGCCGAACCGAGGTGCTTCAGGTTCGGCGAGTCCAGCAGCACGGCGATCTGCTGGGCCGGGTCCTGGTTCATGCTGTCCAGGCTGCCGGTCACCTGGCGCGCCATCTTCTCGTCGCCGGACTTCTTCGCCATGGCGGCGAGGTCCATCTTCATCCAGCGCTTGCCGTCCATGTCCTTGGCCGCTGCCGCGCCCATGTCCATGTACATCACGTTGTCCTGCATGAGCATGCGGATGTTCTTGGGCGCGTCCGAGCCGCCGGCCGAGAGCGCGGCGCCCGACATCGTCATATCCATGACGGTCGGGTCCCAGCCCATGGTGCCGGACATCTTCATGTCGCCGCCGCCCTGGGCCGCCGTCGGCGTCTTCATGGTCATCTCGACCTTGGCGGACTTGGCCGCGGAGGTCTTCTTGTACGCGGCCGTGACGGCCTGCGAGACCGACTGGGACCCCGTCCCGGAGGCCTTCTTCTCGCTGCCCTTGTCGTCCCCGCCACCACAGGCGGCGACGGCCGAACACAGCAGCGCGGTGACGGCGGCGGCGCCCACCACACGTCGTACAGAAACAGTCATCTTGAATCCCACCCCTTGGAGCGTCTCGATCTGTCCGCACGATAGCGGACGCCTCGGACAGCCCGCCCACAGCTTCATCCGGCCCCCGTGACCTCCGCGAAGTCGACGGTGTCGCGTGCGGCCGGGCGGGCGACCGCGGCCGGGGCTCCGTAGTCGCGGTAGTGGACGGTCACCGTGAAGTCGCCCACGTGCTGGGTGCGCCGCACCAGGAGATGCCGGGCATCGAGCCATACGTCGATGTGCCGGCCGCCGGACGTCCCCCGGTAGTGGGTGGTCCGTGTGCCGCGCACGGCCTCCCGCCCGACCGTACGGACGTCCTCGGCCCCGGCGAGGGCCTTGAGAGGGGCGGCCGGGGTGAGGTCGCCGCGGGTGTCGTACGGGCGGCGGATCCAGTGCCGGCCGCCCTGGAGCTCGGCGAACCGGTCGCTCATGCGCGTGTACTGGGCGTCCGGCAGGAAGCGCGTCTGGGACGGGTCGCCGCCCAACGCGCGCGTGGAGGCGGCCAGTTCGCCGCCCGTGACCCGTACGGTCAGGGTGCCCTCGACGCCGTCCGACCAGCCGAGCGCGCCCGTGCTGCGCGAGGTCAGCCGCTTGCCGGTGACCATCGTCGCGTCGACGCGCGCCGAGCCCGCCGCGACGACCCGCTGCCGGGCCGTGCGCAACGCCTCGCGCGCTTCGCGTCCCTCACCGGCCCCGTGCTCCTGTGCCCCGCCGCAGGACGTCAGCAGGATGCCCACGGCGGCCAGGGCCACCACGCGCGCGTACCGCAGCATCCACTCCCCCAGTCGGTCACCGCGAAGCTAGCGCAGCCGGCCCGCCGTACGGGCCGGAAAAGCGGAACGGGCCCCGCACCTCGAAAGGTGCGGGGCCCGTCGCCGACTTCAGCGAGCCTGTGGGGCTCAGACCGCGGCCGGGTCCTCCTCGACGAGGAGGTTCCGGGTGCGGTTGGAGTCGAGCTGAATGCCGGGGCCCATCGTGGTGCTGATGGCGGCCTTCTTGATGTAGCGACCCTTGGCGGCGGACGGCTTCAGGCGGAGGATCTCCTCCAGGGCCGCGCCGTAGTTCTCCACCAGCTTGGTGTCGTCGAAGGACACCTTGCCGATGATGAAGTGCAGGTTCGCGTGCTTGTCGACGCGGAACTCGATCTTGCCGCCCTTGATCTCGTTCACTGCCTTGACCACGTCCGGGGTCACAGTGCCGGTCTTCGGGTTCGGCATGAGGCCACGCGGGCCGAGCACGCGGCCGAGGCGGCCGACCTTGCCCATGAGGTCCGGGGTGGCGACGACGGCGTCGAACTCGTTCAGACGGTCGCCCTTGGCGATCTCGGCGATCAGCTCGTCGGAGCCGACGATGTCGGCGCCGGCGGCCTCCGCGGCCGCAGCACGGTCACCGGTCGCGAAGACCAGGACCCGGGCGGTCTTACCGGTGCCGTGCGGAAGGTTCACGGTGCCGCGGACCATCTGGTCGGCCTTGCGAGGGTCAACGCCCAGGCGGAAGGCGACCTCGACGGTGCCGTCGAACTTCGACGTGGAGGTCTCCTTGGCGAGAACGGACGGCCTCGAGCGGGGCGTAGAGCTTGGCCCCGTCGACCTTGGCGTCCGCAGCGCGGAGAGACTTGCTGCGCTTGCTCACTTGCTTCTCCTGAGTTCTAGAGGAGTCGTGGTGCGGGCCGAGCAGGCCCTGCCACGGATGGATCTACGAGGTGGAGGTCAGCCCTCGACCGTGACGCCCATGGAGCGGGCGGTGCCGGCGATGATCTTGGACGCGGCGTCCAGGTCATTGGCGTTGAGGTCGGGCATCTTGGTGGTGGCGATCTCGCGGACCTGCGCCTCGGTGATCTTGGCGACCTTGGTCTTGTGCGGCTCGCCGGAGCCCTTCTCGACACCAGCGGCCTTGAGGATCATCTTCGCGGCCGGCGGGGTCTTGGTGATGAAGGTGAAGGAACGGTCCTCGTAGACCGTGATCTCCACCGGGATGACCCAACCGCGCTGCGACTCGGTCGCGGCGTTGTAGGCCTTGCAGAACTCCATGATGTTCACGCCGTGCTGGCCCAGCGCGGGGCCGACAGGCGGGGCCGGGTTGGCGGCGCCGGCCTGGATCTGGAGCTTGATAAGCCCCGTGACCTTCTTCTTCTTGGGAGGCATGTGCTCTCTCTCCGGGTCTTAGTGAGAGTGTTCAGCCGCCATCCTCATGAACGACCGTTGGGATCATCCGGATGGAGGCATACCGCACAACGATAACGGGTATCCATGCGCGGCTAAAAACCGAGCAGGTCAGACGGGCTGTGGAGCCCCGCCTGACCTGTTCGGAAGCTTGTGCCCAGAAGGCGCCGGTAAGGGCTAGTTCTTCTGGATCTGGTCGAAGCTCAGCTCGACCGGGGTCTCGCGGCCGAAGATCTCGACGAGGCCCTTGACCTTCTTCGAGTCGGCGTTGATCTCGTTGATCGTCGCCTGCAGCGTCGCGAACGGGCCGTCGGTGACGGTGACCGAGTCGCCGACCTCGAAGTCCAGGACCTGGACCTCGACCTTGCGCTGCGGCGCCGGCTTGCCCTCGGACTCGGCGGCCTCGCGGGCGGCCTTCTCCTCGGCCTCCGGGGCGAGCATCTTGACGATCTCGTCCAGGGTCAGCGGGTACGGGTCGTAGGCGTTGCCCACGAAGCCGGTGACGCCGGGCGTGTTCCGGACGACGCCCCAGGACTCGTTCGTCAGGTCCATGCGGACGAGCACGTAACCGGGCAGCTTGTTCTGCCGGACGTTCTTGCGCTCGCCGTTCTTGATCTGGACGATCTCTTCCTCGGGGACTTCAGCCTGGTAGATGAATTCCTCGACGTTGAGCGAGACGGCGCGCTGCTCCAGGTTCGCCTTCACGCGCTTCTCGTAGCCCGCGTAGGTGTGGATGACGTACCAGTCGCCGGGCAGGAACCGCAGCTCCTCGCGGAGCGCGGTGATCGGGTCGACCGGCTCCTCCTCGACGGCCTCGACGGCTTCCTCGGCCTCGGCGTCGGTCTCGGCCGGGGTCTCGTCCGCCTGAGCTTCCTCAGCCTCGGCGTCGGCGTCCACCACGGTCTCGACCGCGGCTTCCTCGGCGGGCTCGCCGGCGGCGATGTCGGCAGCCTCTGCCTGGTCCGGGTCCTCGGCGTCCGCCGCCTCGACGATGTCGAGCTCGTCCTCAGCGGACTCGACCGGCTCGATCGCCTCGTTCAGGTTCGGGTCAGACACTGTGGCTGCTTCTTCCTGGATACATAGGGGTGGAACGCGCGAAAGGGGCGCCGGACACGGCGCCCTCCGCTTTTCGGCTCAGCCGAATACGTACTTGACAAGGTGGTTGAAGCCATAGTCAATCACGGTGACAAGACCGATCATGATGACGACGAACACAATCACCACTGTGGTGTACGTCGAGAGCTGATTGCGAGTCGGCCAGACGACCTTGCGGAGTTCCGCGACGATCTGGCGGTAGAAGAGCGCGAGACGGCCGAAGGGGCCCTTCTTGCCGCGCTTGCCGCCCTTGCGGGCCTTCTTGGACTCCGGCGCCTCAGCATCAGGCTTGTCGATGGAGCCCACGGCGTCCGTCACTCGTCCTCACCTGATTCCGGGTCGTGGCCGTGCCGCGCCCGGTGGAGCCGCACGGCGGTGCAATGCAGTACGTACATGCGCACACATCCTGGCGAAGGAGTGTGTAGCAGGGCCGGAGGGACTTGAACCCCCAACCGCTGGTTTTGGAGACCAGTGCTCTACCAATTGAGCTACGACCCTTTGTCTCCCCCAACGTACCGCATCCGCCCGGACGCACGGAGTGCGGTCGGAAGGCGCGGCCGGTGAAGGCCAACGAGCAGTGAGTGTACGTGTTCCGGAGCCCTCCGTCGAACGAGCAACAGCCGCGAGTGGATCAAGGCCGAATCCCATGGTCTTCGAAACCCGTGTGCCGGGCGGGTTTCCGGTCTGGAACGATGGGGTTATGAGCGCTGCAACTCCTTCTCCGTCCGCAGGTTCCTCTCCCACCGAGCGTCGGGTGTCGGCCCGGGTCGGCTCGATCTCCGAGTCCGCGACCCTCGCCGTCGACGCCAAGGCCAAGGCCCTCAAGGCCGCCGGGCGCCCGGTGATCGGCTTCGGCGCCGGTGAGCCCGACTTCCCGACGCCCGACTACGTGGTCGAGGCGGCCATCGAGGCCTGCAAGAACCCGAAGTTCCACCGCTACACCCCGGCCGGCGGTCTGCCCGAGCTGAAGGCCGCGATCGCCGCGAAGACGCTGCGCGACTCCGGCTACGAGGTCGACGCCTCGCAGATCCTGGTGACGAACGGCGGCAAGCAGGCCATCTACGAGGCGTTCGCCGCGATCCTCGACCCGGGCGACGAGGTCATCGTCCCGGCCCCGTACTGGACCACGTACCCGGAATCGATCCGGCTCGCGGGCGGTGTGCCGGTGGAGGTCGTCGCCGACGAGACGACCGGCTACCGCGTCTCCGTGGAGCAGCTGGAGGCCGCGCGCACCGAGCGCACGAAGGTCGTGCTGTTCGTGTCGCCGTCGAACCCGACGGGCGCGGTGTACAGCGAGGCCGACGCGGAGGCCATCGGCCGCTGGGCCGTCGAGCACGGCCTGTGGGTGATGACGGACGAGATCTACGAGCACCTCGTCTACGGGGACGCCAAGTTCACGTCGCTGCCCGCGCTGCTCCCGGAGCTGCGCGACAAGTGCATCGTCGTCAACGGCGTGGCGAAGACGTACGCGATGACCGGCTGGCGCGTCGGGTGGATCGTCGGCCCGAAGGACGTCGTGAAGGCCGCGACGAACCTCCAGTCGCACGCCACGTCGAACGTCTCCAATGTGGCGCAGGCGGCCGCGCTCGCCGCCGTGTCCGGCGACCTGACGGCCGTGGAGAAGATGCGCGAGGCCTTCGACCGGCGTCGTAAGACGATCGTGCGGATGCTCAACGACATCGACGGCGTGGTCTGCCCGGAGCCCGAGGGTGCCTTCTACGCGTACCCGTCGGTGAAGGGGCTGCTCGGCAAGGAGATCCGCGGCAAGCGCCCGCAGGACTCCGTCGAGCTGGCCGCGCTCATCCTGGAGGAGGCCGAGGTCGCGGTGGTTCCGGGCGAGGCCTTCGGTACGCCGGGTTACCTGCGGCTCTCGTACGCGCTGGGTGACGAGGACCTCGTCGAGGGCGTCTCGCGCATCCAGAAGCTGCTCGCCGAGGCGCGCGACTGAGCTTCCGCGCAAGCGTGTGCAGGCGGGCCGTCTCCCTATGGAGGCGGCCCGCTTGTTCGTTCGGACGGGTCCCCGAAGGTGGAAAGGCGCTACCGGTACGACAGGTGCGTACGGCAGGATCTTGGGATGGAGCGTGTAGGACGTGATGTACGTCAGTTGCCGAAGGCCCACCTGCATCTGCACTTCACCGGGTCGATGCGGCCCACGACCCTGCTGGAACTCGCCGACAAGTACGGAGTGCGGCTTCCCGAGGCGCTGACCGGGGCCGAGCCGCCGAAGCTGCGGGCGACGGACGAGCGCGGCTGGTTCCGCTTCCAGCGGCTCTACGACGCCGCGCGGTCCTGCCTTCGGGCCCCCGAGGACATCCAGCGTCTGGTGCGGGAGGCCGCGGAGGAGGACATCGCGGACGGGTCCGGGTGGCTGGAGATCCAGGTCGACCCGACGTCGTACGCGCCGCGGCTCGGGGGCCTGATCCCCGCCCTGGAGATCATCCTCGACGCCGTGGACAGCGCCGCGCGGGAGACCGGGCTCGGGATGCGTGTCCTGGTCGCCGCGAACCGCATGAAGCACCCTCTGGACGCCCGTACGCTGGCGCGGCTCGCGGTGCGGTACGCGGACCGGGGCATCGTCGGTTTCGGGCTCTCCAACGACGAACGGCGGGGCATGGCGCGGGACTTCGACCGGGCCTTCCACATCGCGCGCGAGGGCGGCCTGCTGAGCGCGCCGCACGGGGGCGAGCTGACCGGGCCCTCGTCCGTGCGCGACTGCCTCGATGACCTGGACGCCACGAGGATCGGCCACGGCGTGCGGGCCGCCGAGGATCCCCGGCTGCTGAAGCGCCTCGCGGACGGGGGCGTGACCTGCGAGGTGTGCCCTGCCTCGAACGTCGCCCTCGGCGTCTACGAGAAGCCCGAGGACGTGCCTCTGCGGACGCTGTACGAGGCCGGGGTGCCGATGGCGCTCGGCGCCGACGACCCGCTCCTTTTCGGCTCGCGCCTTGCCGACCAGTACGAGCTCGTGCGGCGCCACCACGGCTTCTCCGACGCCGAACTGGCCGAGCTGGCCCGGCAGTCGGTGCGCGGCTCCGCGGCGCCGTACGACGTCAAGGAGAAGCTTCTGGGCGGCATCGAGGAGTGGCTGGCCGCGTGAGGGGCGGGAGGCTCAGGCGATCCCGTTGAGGAGCGTGCGCGCGATGTCGGCCGCGAACTCGTCGACCGGCTGGGGCGGTCTGCGGTCCGGGGACATCTCGTAGGCGAAGGCGCGCTGGGAGCACGCGCCCAGAAGGAGCGAGGCGGCCGCATACGTGTCGGCTTCGGCGCTGATGCGACCGGACTTCTGTTCGGCCCGCAAGTAGGCGTCCAGTCCCTGGATCGGCTTGTGCGGCCCTGAACCCAGTTCCCGCATCACCTCTTCATGGCGGCGCTTGAGCTTGGGCTCGGCATACAGGGACGCGGCCATCGGGAACGTCTGCTCGTAGAAGAGCGCCGCTTCGTGGGCGATCTCCGTGAGGTTCTGCTCGACCGTGCGGCCGGGGTCCCCCGCGCCCTCCGTGCGGAGCCGGCCGAGCAGGGAACCCAGCTTCGGGAGGCGCTCGTTGAGCACCGTCACGAAGAGCTCCTCCTTGTTGGCGAAGTACTTGTAGAGCGCCGCTTCCGAGCAGCCCGCCGCCTTGGCGATCTCCTTGGTGGTGGTGCGGGCGAGACCAATGCTCAGCATGAGTTCATGGGCCGCCTCGACGATGCGGACACGGGTCGGCTTCTGGTCCATGCGGTCTCCAACCAAGCTTGACGCGGGGGTGAGTACTCACTCACTCTAAAGCTGAACCCGGGTGAGTGAACACTCACCCACCCCACGACGCACACCAGGAGGCACGCCATGAAGCTCACGGTTTTCGGTGCGACCGGCGGGATCGGACAGGAGATCGTCAGGCAGGCCCTGGCGGCCGGGCACGAGGTCACGGCGGTGGTCCGCGACCCCGCGCGGCTCACGGTGACCGGCGAGCACCTGGAGGTCGTCCGCGCCGACCTGAAGGACCCGGAGTCGCTGCGCCCGGCGGTCGCGGGCCGGGACGCCGTCCTGTCCGGTCTGGGCGCCCGCAGGCGTGCGGACGCGGGCATCGCCACCGAGCTCACACGGTCGGTCCTGAAGGCGATGGAGGCGGAGGGCGTGCGCAGGCTGGTGGTGGTCAGCGCGGCGCCGGTGGGCCCGCAGCCCGAGAAGTCGCCGCTCGCCGACCGGCTGATGATGAAGGTCGTCGGCGCGGCCCTCAAGGCCGTCTACGTCGATCTGACCGCCATGGAGGCCGAGTTGGCGCGCAGCGCCACGGACTGGACCTCGGTGCGGCCGCCCCGCCTCCAGGACAAGCCGCTCACGGGTTCGTATCGCACGGTCGTCGGCGGCTTCCCGCGCGCGGGGCGCTTCGCCGGCCGCGCGGACGTGGCGCACGCGATGCTGGCGATGGTGGACGACCCGGCGACGGTGAAGCAGGGCGTCGGGGTCGCCTACTAGCCGGCGGGTCGGGGGCGGGGTGCCGGGGGCGGGTCAGAGGCTGACGCCGACCGTCACCGGCTCGTTGACCAGCGTCACGCCGAAGACGTCCCTGACCCCGGCGACGACCTCGCGGGCGAGCGCGAGCAGGTCCTCCGTGGTGGCCTCGCCGCGGTTGGTCAGGGCAAGGGTGTGCTTGGTGGAGATGCGGGCGGGGCCGGTCCCGTAGCCCTTGGTGAAGCCCGCCTTGTCGATGAGCCAGGCCGCCGAGGTCTTGGTGAGGCCCTCCCCCGCGGGGAAGGCGGGCGCCTTGGCGTCCGCCCCCAGACGCTCGACCACGCGCGCGTGGAAGGACGCGAACTCAGCGTCCGTGAGGATCGGGTTGGTGAAGAACGAGCCGGCCGACCAGGTGTCGTGGTCCTCCGGGTCGAGCACCATGCCCTTGCCGCCGCGCAGCTTCAGGACGGTCTCGCGCGCGAGGGCGGCGGACACGCGCTCGCCCGCCTCGACGCCGAGGGTGCGCGCGGTCTCCGGGTACTTCAGGGGCGCGCTGAGGCCGCCCGCGTCCTCCAGCTCGAACCGCACGCGCAGCACTACGTAGCGGTCGGGTTCGGCCTTGAAGCGGCTGTGCCGGTACGAGAAGGCGCACTCGGCGTTCGGGATCGTGACGGTCTCGCCGGCCGTGCGGTCGTAGGCGATCACCTCGGTGATCGTGGAGGAGACCTCCTGGCCGTACGCCCCCACGTTCTGGATCGGCGTCGCGCCCGCGGAGCCGGGGATCCCGGCGAGACACTCGACGCCCGCGAGCCCGGCAGCGACGGTGCGCTCGACGGCGTCGGTCCAGACCTCACCGGCCGCCAGTTCCAGCTTCGTACCGTCGAGTTCGAAGCCCTTGGTGGCGATGCGCAGGGCGGTGCCCGCGAAGCCCTTGTCGCCGATGACGAGGTTGCTGCCGCCGCCGATGATCAGCAGCGGCGTACCGGCGGCGTCGGCCTCGCGCACCGCGTCGATCACCTCGGCGTCGGTGGTCGCGGTGAGCAGCCGGGTGGCGGGCCCGCCGAGCCGGAAGGTGGTCAGGGGGGCGAGAGGGGCGTCGTGGAGTTCCTGCACGCGCTCAAGGGTACGAGAACGGCCCCGCCGCTCGGACGGGGCCGCCGTGGCCGGGCTCACTGAAAGCACGACAGGACGTCCTTCCAGTGGAATGGAGATCCCTGCGTGCGGCGCGGTGACCGCGAAGTCCCGCAGGGCCTCGCGCGACTCCCACACGGACAGGGTCCAGAAGGTGCGTGATCAGGCGTTTTCCAGGGCCGGAGCAGGCTCGGGGTCCCGCACGACGGGCGTGGTGCGCCCCTGCCGTGGAATGAACAGGGCGGCGACACCGGCCACGGCCACCATCGCGGCGCCCACCCACAGCGCGGGCTCGATCCCGTTCACGAAGTGCTGTGCGGAGTCGTAGCCGCCCTGAGCCGAGAAGACCGACGACATGATCGCGATGCCGAGCGCACCACCGACCTCGCGCAGCGCGTTGTTGGCGCCGGAGGCGATGCCCTGCTCCTGCGGCAGGACGCTGGACATGACCAGGTTGGCGGCCGGGGCGAAGTAGAGGGCCATGCCGACGCCGCTGACGATCAGGGCCGGCAGCTGGGCGGCGTACGAGACGTCGGCGGAGACCACGGCGGCGAACCAGCCGAGCCCGACGGCCTGGAGGAACAGTCCCGCCGCGACGACGGGCCGGCCGCCGATGCGGTCCGAGAGGATCCCGGCGATCGGTGCGACGAGCATCGGCATTCCGGTCCAGGGCAGCATCCTGAGGCCCGCCTCGGTCGGCGAGTAGCCGAGCACGCCTTGCAGGAACTGGCTGAGCAGGAAGATCGAGCCGAACATCCCGAGGAACATCAGCAGGCTCGCTGCGTTGATGCCGGAGAAGGCCCGGGAGCGGAAGAGCCGCATGGGCAGCATGGAGTTCTCGTTGCGGATCCCGTGGCGCACAAACCCGGCGAGCAGCGCCGTCCCCGCGAACAGGCCCGTCAGGACGAGGGTGTCGGTCCACCCGACGACGGGCGCGCGCACCAGGCCGTACACGATGCCGAACAGGCCGCCGCTGGCGAGCAGGGTGCCCGTGATGTCGAGCCGGGCTCCGGAGCCGTACGACTCCTTCAGGCGCAGCCGGGCGAGCGGCAGCAGGGCGAGGCCCAGCGGAACGTTCAGCCAGAAGATCCAGTGCCAGGAGATGTGCTCGGTGAGGCTGCCGCCGATGAGCGGACCGGAGGCGACCGCGAGCCCGTTGACCGCGCCCCAGATCCCGAACGCCAGGCCGCGCTTGGCCACCGGGACGGCGGCGGTGAGCAGGGTCAGGGTGAGCGGCATCATGATCGCGGCTCCGACGCCCTGCACGGCGCGGGCCGCGATCAGCGAATCGATGCCGGGCGCCATGGCCGCGGCGGCGGAGGCCCCGGTGAAGACCGCGAGCCCGACGAGGAAGAGCCGCCTGCGCCCGAAGCGGTCGCCCAGCGCCGCGCCGAACATCAGCAGGACGGCGAAGGTGAGCGTGTAGGCGCTGACCGTCCACTCCAGGTCGTCGAGCGCGCCGCCGAGGTCCCGCCGGATGGACGGCAGAGCCGTGGTGACGACGAGGTTGTCGAGGGCCGCCATGAATCCGGCCACGCTGGTGATGACGAGGGCCCACAGGGCTCCTGCTCCCCTGCGCTGCTCTGGTGCCGCTTTCCGTTCTGGTGCTGCCGTCCGTACTGGTGCTGCTTTCCGTGACATCGCTTCCCCCAGTGATCTTTGGTTAGTTATTGATGACTAACTTGCGTGGACGCAAAAAGGCGGCCCACACCACGCACGGTGCACTCACTTCTTCAGGCCGCAGCCGACCCAGACGCGATGATCGGGCGGGAAGCCCATCGAGACCAGGACGTTGATCAGCATTCCGTAGGAGAGGAACTGGGTCGTCTGCTCGGTATCGGCGCCCAGGGCGATCAGGACCGTGTCGTACATCTCCGTCCACGCCCCGCGCAGTTCCTCGCCGAACTCCGGGTCGCCGGCCGCCTCAGAGGCGGCCACAGCCACGTAGATCTGCATCTGCATGAGCAGCATGTCCGGGTCGTCGGCGATGAGCGACAGGTAGGCGCCACCCAGCACCGCCTCGACTTCCTCGGGCGCGACCCCTTCGGCCGCCTTGCGGAACACCTCGGTGATGTTCGCGCAGCAACGCCGGGCCGCCGCGAGGAAGATGGCCTGCTTACCCGGGAAGAGCCGGAAGAGATACGGCTGCGAGACACCGACCCGCTTGGCGATCGCCTCGGTGGACGTGCCGTTGTAGCCACCGCGGGCGAACTCGGTGACCGCCGCGCGGATGACGCTCTCGCGCCGCTCCTCCGCACTCATCCTGACCATGCGACAAAGTTAGTGGCCAATCACTATCTACGTCAACCCTTCCGGGGAGGGGCACGCGTAAGGGGCGTTCTCCATGGAGAACGCCCCTTACACACAGCTACGTACGGCAGCGATCAGGCCAGCTGAACGACCGCCCGCGACATCCCGAGCACCTTCTGCCCCGCGCTCATGGCGGTCAGATCGACCCGCACGCGGTTGTCGTCGAGCTTGGCCGCGACCTTGCCGCTGACCTCGATCTCGGCGCCCTTGTCGTCGTTGGGCACGACGACCGGCTTGGTGAAGCGGACGCCGTACTCGACGACGGCGGCCGGGTCGCCGGTCCAGTCGGTGACGACACGGACCGCCTCGGCCATCGTGAACATGCCGTGCGCGATCACGTCCGGCAGGCCGACCTCGACCGCGAACTTCTCGTTCCAGTGGATCGGGTTGAAGTCACCGGAGGCGCCCGCGTACTGCACGAGCGTGGCACGCGTCACAGGGAAGGACTGCGCGGGCAGCTCGGTGCCGACCTCGACGTCGGCGTACTTGATGGTCGTCGCCATGATCAGGCCTCCTCTGCGGCGCGCGAGACGAGCTTGGTCCAGGCGGTCACGACGTGCTCACCGGCCTCGTCGTGCACCTCGCCCCGCACGTCGACGATGTCATTGCCCGCGAGCGACTTGATGCCCTCGATGGTCGAGGTCACGGTCAGCCTGTCGCCGGCCCGCACGGGGCGCGTGTAGGCGAACTTCTGGTCACCGTGCACGACGCGGCTGTAGTCGAGCCCCAGCTCCGGGTCGTGGATGACCTCACCCGCGGCCTTGAAAGTGATCGCGAACACAAAGGTCGGCGGGGCGATCACATCGGGGTGGCCGAGCTCCTCGGCGGCGGCACGGTCGACGTACGCGGGGTTCGTGTCCCCCACCGCCTCCGCGAACTCACGGATCTTCTCCCGGCCGACCTCGTACGGGGCGGTGGGCGGATAGGTCCGCCCCACGAAGGACTGGTCGAGCGCCATGGGCTCGGCACCTCCTGGATGTCTTCTCGATCTGCCTGATCTACGAAACGACACGAGGCCGCCCCCGAAGTGGGGACGGCCTCGTGTACGAGCCTGATTTATCGCGTTTCGCGGTGCGCGGTGTGCGCGTTGCAACGCGGGCAGTGCTTCTTCATCTCAAGACGGTCCGGGTTGTTACGCCGGTTCTTCTTGGTGATGTAGTTCCGCTCCTTGCACTCCACGCAGGCCAGCGTGATCTTCGGGCGGACGTCGGTGGCAGCCACGTGAGTGCACTCCTTGACGAACGGATGGGACAAATAGTTTAACGCATAGAAGAGTAGCCGATCGAAGGACCGACCCCACAATCGGCTACTGTCAGTAGCGGTGACCGGACTTGAACCGGTGACACAGCGATTATGAGCCGCTTGCTCTACCGACTGAGCTACACCGCTGTGATGCAAGCGACGCGAACGACGTCTGCACCAGAGCCCCAATGCGGAATCGAACCGCAGACCTTCTCCTTACCATGGAGACGCTCTACCGACTGAGCTATTGGGGCGAGCGAGGAAGACATTACACGGTTGCGCGCCGATCGCCCAAATCCGTTTCGCGCCCCCGCCCGCCGGGAACGATGCGGCCTTCCCGCGACGGGCACATGAGCCCCTCGGACCTCACCAGTACGACTATTTCGGCGGTCCTCGAAGCGCCCCTGTCACGGTCCTAGGCTCGACCCACCCTGCGTGATCTTGTTCTGCGCGATACGCGTCCTCTTACGCGCGTGACGCGCGTTACGCGTCCTCGCCGAGCCCTCAGGAGCGCGATGTCCCACCGCCCCTCACAGCAGCCACCGTCACCCGACGTGCCCGAGGGCTCCGGTCTGCTGCTGTGCGGCGCCCGGCTCGCCGACGGCAGGGCCGTGGACGTGCGGCTCGACGGCGGGCGCATCGAGGCGGTCGGCACGGCCGGCAGCCTCACCGCCCACGGCTCGCGCCTGGACCTCACCGGCTGGCTGCTGCTCCCCGCGCCCGTGGAGCCGCACGCGCACGGGGACACGGCTCTGTCGGCCGACTGCGAGGGCCCTGTCCCGTACGGCCCCGAGGACGTCCAGCGCCGGGCCACCGAGAGCACCCTGCTGCAGCTCGGCCACGGGGCGACCGCCCTGCGCTCCCATGTGCGGATCGGCGACATGGAGGGGCTCGGTTCGATGGAGGCGGCACTCCAGGCGCGACGTTCGCTGGTGGGGCTCGCGGATCTGCGAACGGTGGCGATGCCCCGGCTGCTGACCGGGCTCGCCGGGGCCGACGGGCTCGCCATGTTGCGGGACGCCGTCAAAATGGGCGCCTCCGTCGTGGGCGGTTGCCCCGATCTGGACCCCGACCCAACGGGCTACGCGGAGGCGGTGCTTGAAGTCGCCGCCGAACACGGGTGCCCGGTCGACCTGCACACGGACGGGGCCGATCCGGTGCGGCTCGGGCGGCTCGCGGCGGCGGTCGGCGGGCTGCGCGCCGGCGTCACCGTCGGACCGCTGGGCGGGCTCTCCCGGCTGCCGGAGGACGTGGCACGGCCCGCCGTCGACCGGCTCGCGTCCGCCGGGGTGACGGTGACGTGCCTGCCCCAGGGAGGGTGCGCGGGGGTGGACGAACGGGCCGTCGCGCCGGTGCGGCTGCTGCGGGCGGCCGGGGTGCCGGTCGCGGCGGGCAGCGGGGCACTGCGCGATGTGTCGAACCCTGTGGGGCGCGGCGACCCACTGGAGGCCGCCTACTTGTTGGCCTCGCGCTACGGGATGCGCCCGGAGGACGCCTACGACGCGGTGAGTTCGGCGGCCAGGGCGGCGCTCGGCCTGCCCGAGGTGCGCGTGGAGGCGGGGTTCCCCGCGGAGCTGCTCGCGGTGCGGGGCGAGCGGCTCGCCGGGGTGCTCTCCCTCGCGTACAGCCGGATCGTCGTGCACCGGGGGCGCGTCGTGGCGCGGACCAGCGCGGTGCGGGAGTACTGCGACTCGGCCGCCGCGGTCGCCCTCGATCTGCCGCGGCAGGGACGGGCGGCCAAGTACGGCGGTGGGGGCCCCGCTTGAACACCCGTACGGGACCGGGGCGCGCATGGTTGCACGGTGAACCGTCCGTCCCGGGCGTACCGTCGAAGGCATGCGCATTGTCATCGCTGGGGGTCATGGTCAGATCGCGCTGCGGCTCGAGCGGTTGCTCTCCGCGCGCGGGGTCGAAGTGGCGGGCATCATCCGCAAGCCGGAGCAGGGCGACACCCTGCGGTCGGCCGGCGCGGAGCCAGTTCTGTGCGACCTGGAGTCGGCGTCCGTGGAGGAGGTCGCGGCGCATCTGCAGGGTGCGGACGCGGCCGTTTTCGCGGCGGGCGCGGGTCCGGGCAGCGGCGCCGGCCGAAAGGACACCGTGGACCGGGACGCCGCCGTGCTGTTCGCGGACGCCGCGGAGCGGGCCAAGGTGCGCCGCTACATCGTGGTGTCGGCGATGGCCGCGGACGCCGCGCACCAGGGCGACGACGTCTTCGACGTGTATCTGCGGGCCAAGGGCGCGGCCGACGACGACGTACGGCGTCGTACCGGGCTCGACTGGACGATCCTGCGGCCCGGTCAGCTGACGAACGACGCGGGGACCGGGCTCGTCCGTCTGGAGGCCTCGACCGGGCGCGGTCCCGTGCCGCGCGACGACGTCGCGGCCGTCCTCGCGGAGCTGGTGGACACGCCCGCCACGGCGGGGCTGACGCTGGAGCTGATCTCGGGCTCCACGCCGGTCACGGTCGCGGTGAAGTCGGTAGCGGGCAACTGAGTCGCGTACGCAGCGGGCGGGTGACCTGGCCGCGCCTGAGCCTCAAACCGGCTACCCGGCCGGCTACCCGGCTGCATCGAGAACTGCCGCCTTCGGAACGGCCGCCTCAGAACAGCGGCATCTGGCCCGGCACATGCGGGACCACGTACCCGTCGAGCGCGTCCTGGACGGCGCCGAGCTGGGCGGGGCGGCGTGAACCGGGGCAGGAGACCAGCTCTCCCGCGGCGCGGGTGCCGGGAGGATCGTGGCGGGCGAAGCGGCCCGCCACGACCGCGATCTCGCGGCGGCATTCGGGGCAGTGTCGGCGGCGGGATGTGGTCGGCATGGTTTCAGTCTGCGTCGTGATCGCCACCGGCACACGGTGAAACCCCCTCAGGAAGGTTCCTGAGGGGGTTTCTTGTACTGCGCCTGCTTCGGCGCTGCGTCAGATCCCCATGCACGGCACGGGCCAGCGGCGCATGCGTGGCGGCAGCGCCACCGCCCACCCGTCCACGATCAACGCGAGCTCTTCCTCCGCCAGGTGGAGGGCCGCCTCCTGGTGGGCGGGGGCGAGCGTGTCGAGTCGTGTGGCGTCGCTCAGTGCGTCGAATGCGGTGAGCAGGTCGGGGTGGTCGAGCGTGAACCGTGCCGAGGCGGGGCGCTCGCGGCGGTCCATGACGGTGACGAACCCCGGGCCGCGGCGGTGGTAGAGCATCCCGTAGGTGTGTTCGGCCCGCCAGGTCGTCAACTCGCCTGGTTCGTCGGGCTGTTGGGCCGGTGGCGGGAGGTGGTGCAGGGTGCGGAGGTTATACGTGACACGGTCCGCGAGGGTGGGGACGTCATACGTAACACCTGCCGCACCCTCAGGAGCCTCGGGCCCGTCATACGTATGACGCGGGACGGGGGCCGTCTCCCAGTGGGTGCTCAGCCCGGACGCCTGGCACTCGCGCAGGAACTGGACCGCCCGGGTCGTGGCGCGGCCGTCACCGTGCAGGGGCAGCGGTTGGGTCACGCGGACCCGGGTGCCGATGACGCGGTGCGGGACGAGGGCGGGGAGCGCGGTCATCCGGCGGCCGCTGAGGCGGTGGGCGCGGAGGGTTCGTTCTTGACGCGGATCGGCGCGGCGCGGGTGGGCAGGGTCACGTAGGTGCCGGAGTCGCGGAAGAGGAGGCCGAAGGTGACGGCCTGTGCGACCCACTCCCCCAGCTCTTCGGCCGGTACGTCGTGGCCCGCGTCGGCGAGTTTGCGTTGCAGGGCGGGTTCGCCGGCGCCTTCCTCCAGGATGCGCAGAGCGGCCGCCTCCCAGCCGTTGAACCAGTAGGTGCGGCGCGGCCAGCCCTCGCGGCGGTCCCGTACGAGGAGTGTGCTCTCGTCCTCGCCCGCCTGCTCCATGACGAGGGTCGACGTGGCGTGCTGCGCGCGCCATTGCGCCACGGCCCGCAGCAGCCGGTCCTCCGTGTCGCCGCCGATGCCGGCGTTCTCGGTGTCGAACAGGTAGACCAGGTCGGCGAGTTCGGACTCCGGGAGCTCGTACACGTGCTGGTACATGTCGGCGGGGCGTCGCTTGCCGAAGCCCAGGGCGGGGTCGGTGAAGTGCGGGCTGAAGCGCTCCAGCTGGATGCGGAAGGCGCCGCTGGGCGGCTGGAGGTGCACGAGGGCGGGCATCTGGTCGAGCACGCGCGCGTAGTCGCGCACGGTCTCGCCCGGGAACCCGTAGAGGTAGTTCCAGGTGCAGGTGATCTCGTGGTTGTCGAACTCGCGCAACGTGCGAATGTTGCGGGTGCCCGTGACGCCCTTGTCCATCAGGTCGAGGACGCGGTTGCTGAGGCTTTCGATGCCTGGCTGGATCAGTACCACGCCCGCGGCGGCGAGTTGGCCGATCTGCTCCCGGTTGAGGTTGGACTTCACCTCGTAGTGGATGCGCAGGTCCCAGTCGCTGTCGGCGGCGAGCGGCAGGAAGTCCTTGAAGTACGCCATGTCGATGATGTTGTCGACGGTGACGATATCGAGGATGCGGTGGCGGCGCACGAGGCGTTCGATCTCGCTCCACAGCCGCTCGCCGGGCTTGGCGCGAAACGTCATGGTGCTGCCGTTGAGGCCGCAGAAGGTGCAGTGATGCTTCTCGCCCCACCAGCAGCCCCGGGCGCCCTCGACGACCAGCTTGGGATACACGTGTTCGAGGACCGGCGACGCCTCGATCTCCGCCTGCCACTGATCATAATCGGGCGACGGTATGTGGGCCGGAGCCACAGTGCGCTGAGGTTCGGTGTTGACCCGCGAGACACCGCCGTCCCACCAGCAGAGCCCAGGAACGTCGTCGGGGGGCGTGCCCGCGTCCAGGTGGGCGAGGAGGGCCGGGAAGGCGTACTCCCCTTCGCCGCGCACCACATGGTCCACGTAGGGGTGATTGCGGTGCAGGGCGTGACCCATGGGGCCTTCGCAGTTGCTGCCCCCGAAGACGACGGTCAGCTTCGGGTGACGGCGCTTGAGCTCCCTGGCGAGGGCGAGGGACGCCACGTTCTGCATGAACGTGCTCGTGAAACCGACGACATCGGGCTCCTGCGCCAGCACCTCGGTCGCGGAGCGCTCGATGTACGCGGCGGCATGGCGCCGCATCTCGAAGGCGGTCTCCAGGGTGCTGTCGGGCACACCGCGCTCGCGCGCGTACGCCCGCAGCCGCGCGGCGCCCCAGTCCTCGTCGTCGTAGAGGACTCCGGAGAACACCCAGTCGCC
Organism: Streptomyces fractus; assembly: GCF_049844455.1. Classification (NCBI taxonomy): domain Bacteria; kingdom Bacillati; phylum Actinomycetota; class Actinomycetes; order Kitasatosporales; family Streptomycetaceae; genus Streptomyces; species Streptomyces fractus. Next base: position 4,048,926 of record NZ_JBMYHI010000002.1, read on the forward strand.
GATCCCGTGGAAGATCGAGTCGCTGCCGATCGCTTCGTAGTCGCTGGGGCTCAAGCGACCGCCCGAGCGTTCGAGAAGCAGCTCCGCCCAGCGCAGCGAACCGTGGAACTCGCGCACCTCGTCGGCCGGGCGGACCTCCCGCAGCAGCTGGTGCAGCAGGCCCACCTGGAGGGAGGGCAGGTCGATCGCGTGCCAGGGCATGGTCACCAGCCCAACGCGCATGCCGCCCCGCCTCTGCTTGCCACCACAAGGCGGCTCACCCTATGGGCGTCCCATCCGCCACACAAGGGTGAGCGAGCGGGCTGCGGAGATCTCCACACGTCCCGCCAACGTGACGCATATCACTCGATTTCGATTCCACCCGAAAGATCACCCCGAACACGACGAAGCCCCCTCTGAACTGCTTTACGCAGTTCAGAGGGGGCTTCCCCAAGTGTGGCGGCGCCAGGATTCGAACCTGGGAAGGCTGAGCCGGCAGATTTACAGTCACCTGAAGAATCAGCCAGGCCACCCGGCCTGACCTGCGTGGATACTGCACCCCGCACAACCCGCAGGTTCCTCCGTCCACGCGTCGTCCATGGACGACCCAGGAACCGCACTCCGGAACTACCTCAGCGAAGCGCTCCGGCCGCTATGTGTGGGGCGGCATCCCTGGCGCCCGCCCCGTGCGCTGAGGTGCGATCCCACCGCTTTAGCCAGACGGGACGGGATCAGCTCAACAGCGGCAGCGAGGGACGCCGTTCCGCAGAGAGCCCCGACCGCTCAGGTTCGGGCCACTCGGGGAAGTCAGCAGAGCTCCCGCCGTAGGCAAGCACGGTCTGCGAGGCGAGGTCGCAGCACGCTTGGATGAAGCCTTCCGCACCCATGAGGCGCATCGAGTGCCTGCCCCCCTTCAGGGGCCACAACGCGCCGGACCGGTTCGACACCGTGTATGGGTCCCCGCCGTGACTCAGGATGTCGCGGAGGTTCTTCATGTCGGCGAGGTACAGCTGCACCGCTTGGGTACCTACGTAAGCGTTCCAACGCGAGCGATTCCCGGGGGCGTTGCCCAGAATCCTCGTACGGACCCCCCAGTCGTTGGTGAACAGCCGGACCCCGTGCTGCTGCCCCTCGTTGCGGAGCTTGTCCGGGTTGAGCGGAAGGGGCCGCGTCCGGGCCGGATCGAGGGCAAGGACGTCGTTGAAGAAGGCTTCGACGGCGGCGTGGGACATCGTGAAAACCCCCCACCGCAGGGCGTACTGCTTCGCCGAGTGTCCGAGCTTCTTGCCGTCCTTCCCGGTCAAGCCGTGGATGTCACGGTGAAGGCCCACCAACAGCGAAGGGTTTCGCAGCCCGGCAGATAAGGCATTGGCGGCGTCGATGACAGTGGGAAGGCGCGGGTGCGGAGGCATGCGCGTGATCGTAATGGCTGGCCTGCCGGCGCCTAATGCGTGCGACGTCCGCCAGGGGCGTCAGGACACCCCACATAAGCCATACCGTGCGCCTGTGACCTGCGAGGCCACCAGCTCCGCTGACGCCCTTCCCCTCAGCGAGCAACGCATAGGTTCCGTGATCAGTGCATCCAGACGTCTGATCCGCCGCCGCGCCACTTGATGAGCGGTGACCTAACCACGTCCATCTCGTCGAATTCCTGAAGGCCAGCGTCCTGCAGGAACGCCGCCACGTCTCGCACTGAGAACGCCCTCCCGAGGATCGTTCCGTCGACGCGTACACGTCGACCGCCGTCCTCGTCGGGCGGATAGATCACTACCGGTTGGTTGAGGGCCATACCGTCAGGGTGCGTCACGGGCGTTACGACTGCGCAGCTTGCGCTTCATGCGGGTGAGGAGTCGATCCTCGGGCTTTTCACCAGGCAGGTTGATACAGCGATAGCGCCACCACCACGTCCCCGGGCTCAGACCGCGCCACCAGCGCCGCCCCCACCACATCCTGCACGGGTCGTATAGGCCGTGCTCTGCTACTTCTTGCTTGTCGAACGCACGGATGTGGCTGAAGTTGCTCTCGTTCCCCTGGCGCAGGTCACCGTCAACGATTCGATGCCACTGTTCGCACATCGGCTTGTTCCTCAACTGGGTGTAGAAGCCTCTGGCCCACTCGCGATAGGTGGCGTCGGACACGAGCCCGCGCTTGCGCTGTGAGAACTCGTCTTGTGTCAACCGTAGGTACCGGTGGGCGAGCTCATCGAGCCTCTTCATCTTCTCCGCGTCGGCACTGCTGTCCTCTGCCGTAGAGGCGGGGGGAGGCTGCTGATTCATGACGACCCAATCAGGGAGATCCTTCATCAGCTCCCAATAGAGCCGCAGGTAAAAGGCCTCCGTCTCGCGCACGTGATGCCGCTTGTTTTCGATCAAGCCGTGCAGGAGACCTATGAGTGCGAGCAATCCGCCGATCACCGTTATTACGGTCCGGGTCACTTCCACGTCGCACCTCAGCAGTGACGTCGACCCCCCGAGCCTCCTTTCAGTCTGCGCTCAGGAGACACGCGTTTCCACCGTGACCTGTGGGAACACCGGCCCTTAGAGGGAGCGTCGGCCCGCTGCGCCCCTCGCCGACGACGCCCTCCACCCTGCAGATGAGCCGGTGCCGGCGGCACCATCCGTCAGAGCAACGTCCATAGATCTTCGAACAGCTGGTCTGGCGCCCAAGCACACGCTTCAAGGCCAGTTGAAGGCACCGAGCACTATCAGTCGCCTGACGGCCAGGCCGTACTCCCACCTGCACACTCACCTCGGCCGGCCGAAGGTGCAACCATGCAGCCCCGATCCCTGACACGCACCCCAGCACGCCGGCACAGTCGCCGATTCACACGCCGGAAAGAGCACGTCTGGCAGTCGGCACCGCGCCATCGTGCCAACCTATAGCCCCCTGTCCCCAGGCCCCACTAAACTTCAGTCATCGATCCTTCGAACAGTGATCTTTGAGTAGAAGGAGCAGACGATGATCGATGAAGCACACCTACGCCTGTTAGCCCTGTGCTCCCTCCGCACGGAGGGCAAGAGCGTTGACTGGTCAGTCCTCGCACGGGCGGCATTGAACGGCCACCTAGATGACCTCTGCGAAGGCTTCATTCCGGAAGACTCGGCATCAGCACGCAAAGCCGTACCTATCCTGCGGCAAGCGCTGCAAGACCAGCCTCTCAGCACGCACCTGCCTCGCGTCGAGGATGAGCTACAGAAGGCAGACGCGGTCGAGTCCCGCCTAGTGACTGTCCTAGATCCGGATTACCCCGCGAACTTGCGTACCGTCCCAGATCTCCCTCCGTTCCTCTTCTACCGAGGGAAGCTGGACCAGAGCGGGGACGCACGCTCTGTAGCCGTCGTAGGAACACGTGACGCGAGCGAAATCGGCCTCTCGCGGGCACGCAGGGTTTCACGAGAGCTAAGCGAAGCCGGATTCGCGATCTCTTCTGGTCTGGCACGAGGCGTGGACACAGAAGCACACCGCACTGCACTGCACTTCGGGCGAAGGACAATCGCGGTAATCGGAACCGGAATCACGCGGTGCTACCCGAAAGAGAACTGGGACCTAGCAGAAGAGATCGCCGACACAGGACTCCTCATTTCCCAGTTCTGGCCGACGCGTTCCCCCGGTCGCGACACCTTCCCCCGCCGGAACCACGTGACTTCCGGGATCAGCCTGGGAAGTGTCGTAATCGAGGCGTCCGGTACGTCTGGCGCGAAAATGCAGGCCCGCATTGCTGCCGAACAGGGAAGGAGCGTCCTACTACTGCAATCCCTCGTCGACAGCCAGCCCTGGGCCCACAAGATGGTTGACGCGCAACGGGCCACGATGGTGACGGGTGTCGAACAAATGATCGAGCTGCTCGACGGCCCTGAGCGTCCGACAGAGGCGGCCAGCGCCCCAACACAGCTCCTGCTTGACGCCAAGTGATTGCCCAACGACCGAATGTGCGCTTAGCCTTTCGTAGGGGATCAGGCCGCACAGGGGGGGTCGAGGGTGTCGTACCGCCGTTTCATTCGCCCGAGGGACGCAAGTTGGAGCACCAAGGACTGGATCCAGTGGCTACAGCAGCAGCACGTAGCACCTTCGGTAATCGACTCCGACGTTGCCGTTTGCTGTGCATTATGCAAAACCCCAACACCCATCGGGTACCTCGGAACCCCTTACGAGTTCTGCCTTGACTGTCGCTCGACTTTCACGCATGTGCTTGATGGCTTGATACCAATATGCTACTCGCTGCGCGATGGCTTCGAAGGCATGCTTTGGCGAGCAAAGAACGAACCCCTTGACGCATGGCTGCGCTTCCCTCTGGGCTCCTTACTCTGGACTTTCATGCAATACCACGCACGGTGCATAGAAAACTCGTACGGTGGACCCTTCGACCTCAAGGTCACAATACCGTCTCACAATACGACCCGTAATGGCGTGAGTCACCTCGATGAGATCATCAGTCGAGTGCGAAACTTCCCGAGCGAGTGGACGAGGGAGGTTTTAGTAAAGAATCACGCCTCCAGGGCCGAAACCAGGCGTGGCCGAATAATCACGGACTTATTCACCGCGAGCCCAGAGGTATCAGGGAAGCGAATACTTCTCTTCGACGACACATACACGACCGGTGGCACTATGGGCAGTGCTGCCCACGCTTTGAAGGAGCGGGGAGCCACCAAGGTGGTCGGCCTGACTCTAGGTCGACAGTTACGCGCTGACTGGTCTAACTCCCGCGATTTCGTGGCAAGTCTCGGCGACAGAGAACTAGACATGAACCAATGTGCCGTACATGCCACCGGGCGTGAAGATCCGTTCGGCTTCTTCTTTCAGCAGTCCGGTTAGAACCAATGGACTCAGCCGGAATCGCGATCGTGGGGGCCGTCGCGGGAACTGCGGGCGCTGCCGTAGGAGCAGCCGGAGCCATCCTCGCCGCAATGGTGACGGGCCGATCCCAGGAACGGGCACAACGTACTCACTGGCAACGGAACTTGAGGCGTGACTCCTACGCTGGGCTACTCGACGCTGCACACGCCTTGTTCCGGGACCTAAGCCCCAGAACTACCTCCATTGCCCGGGCAGGGGTGCCCTTTCCACGCAAGGAGACCGGGCTCCTAGAGGCCCTGGCTAGAGCGAGTTCGACTGCTCAATTGGAAGGGCCCGAGCCCCTCGCGAGGGCTGCCGAAGGCCTCATGGATGCGTTTGCCACATGGAACGGTGCTGTTGTCTGGCGCGAGGTAGGCGACGACGCCGAGCACCCCCACCCCGAACTGGAGTCGCTTGCGGGCGTAGATCTGATCGCTCTCCGCGCGGAAGCCCGGTCTGCACAGGACCGCTTTACGCGCCTTGCACGCGCAGCCTTGGCGGACAAAAGAGGCTGATCAGCGCGGGTTCAAGACTCCCCCAGTGCCCCCATGTGTGCCGCGAAGTCCTCCACGAGGCTCGCCAGCACCGCCTTACCCTTCTCCGCTGTCGCGTAAGAGGGGAAGCCGATGACTCCCGTCTCTGTGTATGCCTTCATGCCATGCGTCAGGAGGAACGCCCGCTCGCCGCCGTCGTGGTCGGCAGTCTCGTATCCCTCACGCACGAGGCTCGGCTCCGCGTGGAGCAGGATGGACGTCTCGATCTCCCCCGCGTGCATGTCGCCGTGAGCGTCGGACACGAGGCCGGCACGCTCGCGGGACCTGTTCCACTCGCGTCCCTGCGGGAAGAGCGTCATCCGCGGTTCGGTGAGGTTGGCTTCCTGGACGATGTTCGAGAGCACGTAGTTGCCGCCGTGGGCGTTGACCAGCACGAGCTTGCGGACGCCCTGGGCTTCAAGGGACGCGGCGATGTCGCTGACCACGGCGTGCAGCGTCCGCGCGCTGATGCTCACCGTGCCTGGCCACGTGCCGTGCTCGTGGCTGCACGCGATCGACACAGGAGGGAGCTGGAGCACCGGGTATGCCGCCGCGATCTCGCGGGCGATGATGCACGCGATGGCTGTGTCCGTGACGAGCGGCAGGTAGGCGCCGTGCTGCTCGTACGAGCCGATCGGCAGGATGGCGACTCGGGGTTCCTGTTCCTGGACGTCAGTGGTTGTGATCGTGGGAAGCAGGCTCACAGCTCTCCTCTGGTGTCGTCAGGTCGCCTTCATACTGCCCACGGCCCGGTTGAGTTCAGCAATCTCTACGAGCTTCCTGAACGGCACCAGGTGCGTTTGCAGCCGGGTCAACTCTGCCAAGATCCTCGCCGATCCGGTGGCCTGGGCGATAGATACCGCCTGCATGCCCGCGCGGACCGCGCCCTCCAGGTCTTCATTCTGTGCGTACGCCGTGGCGAGCCGGGCGAGGCAGAGGCCCCGGTCGCGCTGCTGCTGGGCGGGCCACCGGGTGAGGCTTTCCTCCAGGGTCCGCACCGCGTCCTCGGGGCGGCTGAGCGCGATGGCACAGTTGGCCGCCTCCATGTCGATGTACTCGACCGACACGTACGGCGCGAGGCCGTCGTCGTCCCCTTGGGGCTTGTCCGCGAGAACGCGCGCCTGGTCGAGTGCTCGCGCGGTCTCGCTCGCGTTGCCCAGTTCGGCGTGCGCGTTCGCTCGCGCTCGTAAGGCGACAGCCTCGATCTGCGTCGGGATCCGACCCGAGTAGTTCAGCGCGGCATTTACCAGGCCCTGGGCATAGCCCGCTCGGCCAGCCTCGGTCGCGATGTTGGCGCGCCGCTGGAAGACGTACGCGCTCAAGGTCGGGTTATCGAGTTCGTAGGCGTAGTCGAGGGCCCGGTTCGTCCACAACATCGCCTCTTCAGAGTCGCCCGAGTCCTGGTAGAGCCACCCCAGGAACTCCGTGTACCGCAGTCCGACGCGGAGGACGTCGCCCCGCATCGGGCCCGTGGCGTCCCGGCAGAGCTGCTCGATGAGAGGCACTTGGCTGAGTACCGGCGGCACAAGGAACCTGGGCCCGACCAGCGGCTCCGCCTGGGCGTGCTGCACGAACACGGATTTGAGGTAGCCGAGGACCTCCGGCGTCGCCGTCGGGGCGGGACCGCGCGGGCTTGGCAGCTTGGGCAAGGCATCGAGCTGCGACGGTGCGGTTTCCAGGGCGAACCCGAGATCCTTGCGCGTCGCTTCGTAGACCTCGCAGAAGAGGCTCTGGTAGTCGGGGCCGGGCGTGCGGCGCCCGTTCTCGAACATGGAGACCTGCGTCTTCAAGCTGGAGCGCGACGGGAGTTCGATATCGAGCCGGGCCGCGGCGTCCTCCAACGAGTCCATCAACTCGGCCTGCGTCCAGCCGCGGTGACGCCGCGCGGCCTTCAGCTTGGTTTCCATGACTCCCCCAACGTCAGACGGTGTAGCGGACTCCATGGTGCCCATAACACCGCTGACGTGGGGCGTTAACAGGTAACACAGAGGGGGTGTTAACCCCTGTCCACTGTCAACCGGCGTCGAATCGGGCCTACTTGTTCTCGTCAGCGCGGCCGGTGCGACTCGCTTCCAGCTTCTCGACCCGGCCGCGAAGTTCCGAGAGCTGGGAGGTGACATGTTCGAGTTGGCGCAGGACTTCCGAGAGGTCCGGGCTGACGCCGGCCCCACTGGCTTCGGCGGCCTGCTTCGGGTCTCGAGCATAACTGCCTCGCCCGGTCGTCATCACGAGTCCCTCGTCGCGAAGGACTCCGAGAGCCTTCTGCACGGTGGTCGGCGAGATGTGGAAACGGTCCGCCAAATCCCGCACGGACCCGACCTTGTGGCCGGGCTTGATCACTCCATCCCTGATCTCGCGTCGCAGGGTCTCGGCTGCCTGTTCGTAGGGCTGTCTGGGGTCGTCCTCAGCGATCGTCACGCTTCCGAGCGTACCCACTAGCACGACCTAGCACGTTCATTGCGCGGCACTCTTGCGCGATGTCACGTACTAGTACATGCTGTTACGTGTCAGCAGGGGGTCCGGAAGGGCCACCAACTGGCATGCACGACCCGATTGACCTGCATGAACGCCCGGAGGGCTCCGTGAAACGGGCTCGAAGGAAGCGACAGATCTTTGAGAACTCAACAGTGAGCTTTGAGGGAATCCCGCCCCACCTCACAAGCCCGAGGGGCGGGCGCGCACAGGTTCTGTCCTGTGCGCGGAACAAGCGCATCCCTTCGCAGCGCACCGCGTTGCGAGCCCCGGACCAGCCGCGATGGCGGCGGATCGAATCCGCTCCGGGGTGCTGGGCGGCTGCCTCTCACCACAGCAAGGCCGCAGCCGCTCTCTCTCGCGCGTTTCGCGCGTTCCTCCAACATCTCTTCAGGAGTCGGCCATGACCGAACGCACCATCTCCGTGGACAACTTCGGCCCGATCGCTCTCGCCCTGACGATGGACGCGGGCAGCATCCGCCTCGCCGTCGACCCGACGCTCAAGCAAGCCCGCATCGTCCTGACCACCGAGGCCACCTCGGGCCCGTCCGCCGACGCCATCCGCGACACCGTCGTCGAGCAGAGCGGGCAGCGCGTCATGGTCCGCGTGCCGGACGTCGAGGGCTCCGGCGGCGCGGGCCAGACCACCATCCAGGTGGGCCGCAACACGATGACCTTCTCCGGGAACAGCAGCGGCGTCTCGTTCGTGGGCGGCAACGTCTACGTCTCCGGCAACCGCGGCGGCCGGGTCTTCATCAACGGCCGCGAAGTCACCGCAGACAGCGCGGGCGACGCTTCCGGGCCGACGCCGATCGAGGCGACCGTCTACCTGCCCGCCCGGTCCGAGGCACAGATCAACACGCACTCCGCCGACACCGTGGTCACGGGCGAGCTGGCCCGGCTCGACTACGACGGCTACTCCGGCACCGTCACCGCCGAGCGGATCGGCACCCTGGACGCCGGCATGACCTCCGGCAGCATCCGGATCGCCGAGGTGACCAGCTCGCTCGCCGCGAACCTCACCTCCGGGAACTTCACGGTCGGCGCCTACAGCGGCCATGACGCCCGGCTGACGATGACCTCCGGCAACGTCCGGATGGCCGCCACCCCGCAGTCTTCCGGTCGCCTCGCGGTCGACGTCACCTCCGGCAACGCGTCCATCACGGGTGCTGGTCACCTGAACGTCCGCCGCCGCGTGACCAGCGGCAACGTCCACATCAGCTAATCCACAGCACAGCACAGCCCAGCCCCTTCGCAGACCAGGGAGAAAGCCCCGTGTTCGCATCGCTGTTCGTCCTGCTCTACGTCGCTCACCTGCTGTCGGATTACCCGCTCCAGACGGACCACCAGGCCCGGCACAAGGTCGGGGCGGGTGCCTGCGGGTGGCGGGCCAACCTCGCCCACGCCCTGACCCACGTCGCGGCCACCGTGGCCGCGCTCGCCATCGGCGCCGCCGTGCTCGATCTGGACCTGAACCTGATCTCGGTGGCGGCCGGCGTTCTCTGGATCGGCGCCACGCACGCGGTCATCGACCGACGTTGGCCGGTGGCCCGCTGGATGGCGTTCGCCCGGCAGGCCGGATTCGCCCAGCACGGCGGCGCCGCCCACGTCGACCAGACCGCACACCTGACCGCCCTGGTCATCGCCGCGCTGGCCATCAGTGGCCTGTCCTGACCGCTTCTACCGCCCCGATGGTCGAAGGCCGGGTTCGACTCCCGGCCGGGGCGCCGCCTCGCCGCCATGCGGCTTGAGGCTGACGGGCCGCTCGCCTCTCACCAAGGCACCGCGAGCGGCCCGGTTCCTTCTCCATCCCTCCAACTTCAGGAGCACGCCATGCGTACGTACATCGGCGACCACCAGGCCGTTGACGGCACCGACTTCGTTGAACTCGCCCTCGGCACCCCGGTCGAACTCTGGCTCGGCGTGGAGGGCGAGAGCGAGATGGAGCGCGCGGCCCGCCTGGACGCGGCCCGCGACATCCTCGCCGAGAACCAGCACTTCCCCGACGACGCGCTCCGCATCGCCGCCGAGGCCATCGAGGAGCACGCCCCGGACCTGTTCAACGTCGTGCCGCTCGCGCGGCCCGTCCGCCGCTCCCGCCGCGTGCGGAAGGCGGCGGCATGAAGGTGGCTGCGATGACGCCCAAGCAGATCGCGGGCGCCGAGCGCACCCTGAGCCTGGGCACCTGGACCATCACGTTCGGCGCGATCCTCTTCAGCGTCCTGACCGTCACGCCGCTCGTCGAGCGCGTGACCCCGGACGGGTGGGGCTGGACGGCACCGATCCTGCCGCTCGTCGTCGACTCCGCCGTGGTCATCGTGATCCGCCTCGACTCCACGGTCGCCCGGCTCGGAGGAGACGCCGGACGGTGGCCGGCCATCCTGCGCTGGCTCACCGGATTGATGACGGTCGCGCTCAACATCGGCGACTCCGCGCTCAGCGGCAATCTGGTCGGCGTGGGTGTTCACCTCACCGCCCCGGTCCTGCTCATCGCGACCGGTGAGGCCGGGCTCGCCTACCGCCGCGCGATCACCCGCAGGCTCGATGAGATTGCCCGTGAACAAGCAGAGCAGGCCGAGCGTGAACGCTCCGAACGGCAGGCCCGTGAACAGGCCGCGCGCGATGAGCGTGAACGCGAGCGCGAAGCCCGTGAACGCGTCGAGCGCGAGAAGCGCGAGCATGCCGAACACCTCGAAGCCCAGCGGGCCGAGCGGGAGGCGGCAGAACGCCGTGAGCAGCGCGAACACGAGCAGCGGCTCCGCCGTGAAGAGGCGGAACGGCAGGAGCAGGAACGGCGCGAGCAGCGCCAGTACGAGCTGCAGCGTGAGGAGCGCGAGCGGGCCGCTCGTGAGCGCCGTGAACAGCAGGAGCGGGCCGAGCGTGAACAGCGTGAACGTGAGGCTCGTGAACGCGCTGCGGCCGCCACTCGTGAACGCGCCGCACGCCCCAAGGCGACTCCCGCACCGCGCCCGGTGAACACCACGACAGTGCACAAGATGAACGAGGCCGACGCGCTCACCGCAGTCCATGACGGGCACGCCGCCGGTGACTCCGTGCGTGCCATCGCGGACCGGACGGGTTGGTCCGTGGGTTGGGTCAGTGCCCGCTTGCAGGACATCCGAGAAGACCGGTTGGCCGCGTGATGGGGCTCCGGATCGGCTCGGTGTGCACCGGTTACGGCGGCCTGGACACGGCCGTCCAAGAGGTGTTCGGCGGCACGCTCGCCTGGGTCGCGGACAACGACCCCGGCGCCGCCCGCATCCTCGCCCACCACCATCCCGAGGTGCCCAACCTCGGGGACCTGACGGCCGTGGACTGGCGCGACGTCGAGCCCGTGGACATCGTGGTCGGCGGCTATCCGTGCCAGCCGTTCTCCCTGGCCGGCGAGCTGAAAGGAACCGCTGATGAGCGGCACCTCTGGCCGTACATTGCCCGTGCCCTTCGGGTTCTTCGACCCCGCCTCGCGGTCTTTGAGAACGTCGCGAACCACCTTCGAATCGGCTTCGACACTGTCCTCTGCGACCTTGCCGACCTCGGGTTCGATGCTGAGTGGTGCGTTGTACGCGCGGACGAGGTCGACGCTCCCCACCAGCGCCGCCGGCTCATCGTCCTCGCCACAGCTTCCGACGCCACGGGCCCGGGACTCTCGGGGCCGGGGGTTCGAGGACGCTCTACCGAATGTGGTGCAGCTCCTGCCGACACCACGGACATCCGACACGAACGGCGCGGGAGTACACGGGGAAGGCGGCCCGGACCTGCGAACGGCTGTGTCCCTACTTCCCACGCCGAGGGCCTCGGACGGGGGGAAGGGGGGCCCGAACCAGCGCGGCAGCAAGGGCGATCTGGCCCTGCCGTCGGCGGTGGTTCGACTGCTGCCGACGCCGACCGCGACGGACTCCAAGAGCAGCAGCGGAGCGAACCCGGACTGGGGGCACGGGGAGACGCTGACGGACGCGGCCCGCAGCGTTGGGGCCGCTACGCCCCGGCGATCACGCGGTGGGAAGCGGCGACGGGTCGCCGTGCCCCCTGGGCAACTGACGATCGAGGTCGACTGAGTCCCGCGTTCGTCGAATGGATGATGGGCCTGCCCGCTGGCCACGTCACCGCCGTGCCCGACCTGCCCCGTACCCAGCAGCTCAAGGCGCTCGGCAACGGCGTGGTCCCGCTCCAAGCGGCCACCGCCCTCCGCCTGCTGGCGGACCGAGCCCGACCCGAGCAGCACGGGAGGGCCGCAGCATGAAGTCACAACCCATCGTCGGCGCCACCGTCTTCAACACCGTGGTCGGCGCGGCCGGCTACCGCTGCCAGTGCACCGGCCAGTGCGGCAACCCGCACGCCAAGGGCGAGGGCCGCTGCCCGCACGAGCACGACGGCTACACCAGCAAGCACGGACACCGGGTGCGCCTGATGGCCGCCCCCGCCGACCCGCTCGCCTCTCCGGTGACGGCCGCCTCGATGCCCGCCGGGGAGCTGGTCGCGTGGTGCCCGGGCTGCCACACCGCCGCGGGCCGTCTGGCACTCAAACAGACGGCTCCGCCCACCGATCAGGGCGACCTGTTCGCTCTGTGACCCGAACCCGGAGCTGGGTTCTGCCCGGAAAATTCTTCCGGGTTACCGGCCCGTAGCGGCCGTACGTTCTCCCGCGTCGGGGCTCGGCCTCCACCGACCAAAGCGATGACCGAGCCCCGACTCACCCCTCCATCTCTGGAAGGAAGCCCCAGTGAACCACCCCGACGAGAACGAACTGTTCAACCGACTCGAAGCCGAAATGGGCACCGAGGCCAGCGACAACGTGGTCGACCTCGACAAGGCCCGCACGGCCCGTTCCGAGTCGACCGACCCGGCTCTCGACTCGTCGGCCGACGCCGGCGACACAGAGTCAGGCGACTCGCGTGAGCGGGTGATGGTCGACCAGTCGGCCCGAGCGACGGGCCCCAGCTATCTGGGCCGCCTGATGAACGCAACCCGGCGCGAGGTGGTCCCGGTCTGGCTGCGCTCGATCGCGGAGCTGAAGACCGCCACCGCGTGGGTCGGTCGGCACTACCTGCATTCGACCGGGTATCACGCGCTGCGTTCCCCGGTGTATGTCCTGCGCTTGACCATTCAGGCGCCGGCCGGGGCGGCGAAGTTCGTCGGCTCCACGATGCGGTGGGTGGCCGACCGCGAGGGCGAGCCCGTCCGGCTGGCCGCCGTGCGGCGCGAGGACGCTGCCGAGTACCTGAAGCTGTCCCGGCAGCGCGACGGCCGCGTCCGACTCCGCACGCTGGTGAGCGTGCTCGCGATGTTCGTCGGGCTCGGCACGGCGCTGGCGATGTACGTCCTCGCCCCGACCTGGCTTCAGGCCGTCTCCGTGTCGGCGCTGGTCATGGCGCTCGGCTTCAACGGCCGCCGCGCGGATGAGCCGGTCATCCAGCGGGCGGTGGAGCTGCCCAAGGCGACCAAGCTGACCAGCGACATCGTGCTGCGGGCGCTCGGCTCGCTGGGCATTCCCGCGATCAACCAGGCGCAGGGCAAGGGCCGGGACGGGTTCGAGTTCACCGCCCCGATCACCAGGGATGGGCCCGGCTGGCGCGCCGAGGGCAACCTGCCCTACGGCGTCACCGTCACGGACATCATCGAGAAGCGCGAGCGCCTCGCCTCGGGTCTGCGGCGCCCGCTGGGCTGTGTGTGGCCGGAGGCGGTGCCGGACGAGCACACCGGGCACCTGGTGTTGTGGGTAGGCGATCAGGACATGTCCCGTGCCAAGCAGCCTGCTTGGGCGCTGGCCAAGTCCGGGACGGTCGACCTGTTCAAGCCGGTCGCCTACGGCACTGACCAGCGCGGACGCTGGACCGAACTGACCCTGATGTACATCGCGGGGATCATCGGCGCCATCCCGCGCATGGGCAAGACGTTCCTCCTGCGCCTGCTCCTGCTGATCGCGGCACTGGATCAGCGAGCGGAGCTGCACACGTACGACATGAAGGGCACCGGCGACCTCGATCCGGTCGGCAACGCCGTCTCCCACCGCCACGCGGCAGGAGACGACGACGAAGCCATCCTCTACGTGCTGCACGATGCCCGCGCGGTCCGCGAGGAGCTGCGCCGCCGCACCAAGGCGATCCGGGCGTTGCCGCGCGACATCTGCCCGGAGTCCAAGGTGACCAGCGAACTCGCCTCCAAGCCCTCGCTCGGCCTGCACCCGATCATCTTCGGCGTGGACGAGTGCCAGGTCCTCTTCGAGCACCCCGAGCACGGCAAGGAGTTCGAGGAGATCTTCACCGACATGGTCAAGCGCGGCCCGGCCACCGGGATCGTGGTCCTGCTGGCCACGCAGCGTCCCGACGCCAAGGCGCTGCCCACCGGCATCTCCGCGAACGCGTCGCTGCGACTGTGCCTGAAGGTCATGGGCCAGCTGGAGAACGACATGGTGCTGGGCACCTCCGCCTACAAGCGCGGAGTGCGGGCGACCATGTTCGCCTGGGCCGACAAGGGCATTCACTACCTGGTCGGCGAGGGCTCGGACGCCCGCATCGTGCGCTCCGTGTTCGTCGACGCCCCCGGCGCCGAACGCATCGCCGCCCGCGCCCGCGCCGCCCGCGAAAAGGCCGGCCTGCTCTCCGGCTACGCGCTCGGCGAGGAGCCGGAGATGGTCGCGAGCAACTACGACCTGCTCGCCGACATCCTCGCCGTGGTCCCCGCCAAGGAGGCCAAGGCGTGGTCCGAGACGGTCGTCGCGCGGCTGGCGGAGCTGCGGCCGGAGGTCTACGACGGCTGGGAGCCCGACGCGCTCGCCGCCGCGCTCAAGCCGCACGGCATCACCACCATCCAGGTGGGCCGCCGCGTGGACGGCAAGGTCGTCAACCGGCGCGGCATCGACCGCTCCCACATCACCACCGCGATTGCGGAGCGTGACGGAAAGCGGGACGCGTCCTGACGGTCCGGGGCCGCTAGCGCTAGCGGCAACCCCCGCTAACGTTAGCGGCCCCGCTAGCGCCCCAAACCTGCCCTGATCAGGCCGCTAGCGGATAGCGGCCCACCTGCGAAAACCCCTGGAAACCGCCTGGGAGGGCCCTGTCATGAGTGCCACCCTGCTCGCTATCGCCTCCATAGCCGTCATCACTTTGTGTTACATCGCGGCGTGTGCGGCGGTCCCGTTCCGTGACTGCCCGCGCTGCGACGGCATGGGCCACGACATCAAGACCGACCGCAAAGGCCGCATGAAGCGCGGCAAGGACTGCCGCCACTGCAAGGCCACCGGCAAGCGCATCCGCCTCGGACGCCACCTCTACAACCTCTGGCTCGGCATCCACCACGACGGCACCCGCTGACACCGCGCCCTCAACACCTCGAAAGGAGCCCCGACATGGCGCTGACCGTCTCCCTGGTCGCCCTGTTCGGCCTGGTCCTCTTCCTCCTGCTCCGCAGTCACACGCTCGGCTACGGCAGCGCGTTCATCGCCGCCGCCTTCGGCTTCTTCCTCGCCTCCACCGGCGCGGCCGGACCCATCAACCAACTCACCACCGCCGTCATCGACGCGTTCCAGCAACTGTGAGGAGGACCGACAGCATGTCCCAGCACCCGACCCTGATGGCCGCCGGCGAATTGCGCGCCGCGCTGGAAGCGCACGCCCGCGGCGACGTACCCGCCACCATCGCCGCACTCATGAGCATCGACACCACGTCCTGGGCCGCGATCCGCGACCGGCTCGCCGTCCTCGGCGGCACGCTGCCCGAACTCCTGGACGTCGTCGAGCAGGAGCGGTCATGAACGCCGACCTCCTCGCCGCCGCCACGCTCGCCACCCCGGCCGCCCTGTTCGCAGCGATCACCTTCACCGGCCACGCCCGCGCCCGCCGCGCCGACAACACCCTCGCCGCCGCCCTGACACCCACCACGACGCCGGGAGGCCCCGGCGAGCCGCACCCCGCCCCGCAGGCCGAGGACAGCGAGCCCGGCGCGGCCGTCATCGCCTTCCCCCAGCACCGAACCCGCCCCGTCCCGAACACCGTTGAGGAGAACGTCGCATGACCACGCACCCCACCCCCGCCGCACTGGCGGATCAGGCCGCTGAAGCGGTCCGCAGCCTCAACCACGCCACCCAGCTCATCAAGGGCGAGTTGACCTACCCGAGCGACGCGTACGACGTGGTCGCCTCACTCAAGATGCTCACCCAGCGCCTTCCGCAGAGCTTCGATCAGCTCTCCACCTTCATGGATCGGCTGGGCAAGGCCGGGAACGTCACGGCCGACTACCGAAGCCCCGACGAGCACGTCGCGGAAACCCGTTCCGCGCTCGGCTCCGCAGCACTCATCGCCCAGACACTCGCCGAGCAACTCGACCGCGCTCACAACGCGCTTTCCCCGCTCGGCTGGTCCGGCCCGGTGCCTGACACCGACGAGCTGTAGATACGCCCGGGCGGGCGCCTCTCACCACAAGACCGCGCCCGCCCGGTTTCTCCCATCCCTCCAACGGAATAAGGAGAGGTCCCAGCATGACACCTGAGCCCGCGCACGGACAGCACGCCCGCGTGCTGCCGATGCGTGACCGCACCGCCGCCTCCGACGACTTCACGCTCACCCCGCCCAACGACGTGGAGGCCGAACAGGCCGTCGTCGGCGCCCTCATGCTCGCCCCGGACGTCATCGCCGAAGTGTCCGCGCTCATGGAGCCCGCCGACCACTACCGGCCCGCCCACGAGACCATCCACCGCGCGATCCTCGACCTGCACGGCCAGGGCCACGCCGTCGACCCGATCACGCTCGGGCACCACCTCGAACAGACCGGCGACCTACCCCGCATCGGCGGCCGGCCCTACCTCCACACCCTCGTGGGCGCCGTGCCCTCCGCCTCGAACGCCGCCTACTACGCGGAGATCGTGCACGGCCACGCACAGCGCCGCCGCAGCATCGAGGCAGGCACCCGGCTCGTCCAGGCCGGGATGACCCCGGACGCCACCCCGGAGGACCTGCGCGAGGCCCTCGCGGCGAGCGCGGAGAGCCTGCCGGGCACGTGGGGCGAGCCCATCCCGCTCACCACACAGCCGCAGCTTCCGCCCTTCCCCAGCCACGTCCTGCCCACCTGGCTGCGGGAGTTCGTGGACGCCGTGGCCGAGGAGACGCAGACCCCCGCCGACCTCGCCGGGACGCTCGCGCTCGCCGTGCTCGCCACGGCGGCCGGCGGGCGCGTCATCGTGCAGCTGCGCGGCCGTTGGCGCGAGCCCACGAACCTGTTCACCGTCGTCGCGCTCCCGCCCGGCAACCGCAAGTCCGCCGTCTTCTCCGCCCTCACATCCCCGCTGCGGGCCGCCGAGAAGCTGCTCGCGTCCTCGGCCGCCGGGCGCATCGCCGAGGCCGAGGTGACCGCAAAGATGGCCCGCGAGGCCGCCGACAAGGCCGCCACGCAGGCCGCCAAGGCCGAGGGCGCGGAGCGCGACGGGCTCACCGCCGAGGCCATCGCGCTCGCACAGGCCGCCGACAGCGCCGAAGTCCCCGTCTCGCCTCGCCTGTTGGCCGACGACTCCACCCCGGAGACCGTCACCACGCTCATGAGCGAGCAGGGCGGACGGCTCTCGGTGATGTCCGCCGAGGGCGGCATCTTCGACATCATCGCGGGCCGCTACTCCGGCACCCCCAACATGGAGGTCTTCCTCAAGGGCCACGCCGGGGACTGGCTGCGCGTGGACCGGCGCACCCGCGCCGAGAGCATCGAATCCCCGGCCCTGACCATGGGGTTGGCGGTGCAGCCCTCCGTGCTCAAGGACATCGGGCAGAACCGCGTGATGGACGGCCGCGGGCTGCTCGCGCGCTTCCTGTACGCGCTCCCGGAGTCCCTGGTCGGCTACCGCAAGGCCAACCCCGACCAGGTATCCGAGCACGTCGCCGAGCGCTACGAGCGCACCGTCACCGGGCTCACGCTTTCGCTCGCCGAGTGGACGGACCCCGCCATCCTGCGTCTCACCCCCGAGGCTGACGCGGTGCTGGGCGCGTACAACGAGCGCGTGGAGCCGCAGCTTCGCGCCCGTGGCGGCAGGTTGGGGCACGTCACCGAGTGGGCGAGCAAGCTCGTGGGCGCCACCGCCCGGATCGCGGGCCTGCTGCACCTGGGCGAGCACCTGGAGACCGGCTACACCAAGCCGATCAGCGCCGACACCATGAGCGCCGCCGTTGAGCTGGGCGACTACTTCGCCGCCCACGCCCTGACCGTCTTCGACCTCATGGGCGCCGACGCCACCCTCGCCCGCGCCCGCAGTCTGCTGTCGGTCATCGAGGACAACGGGTGGGAGAGCGTGACCCGCCGCGACCTGTTCGCCAAGGTCTCCCGCTCCGAGTTCCCCACCGTCGCCGACCTGGAGCCCACCGTCGCGCTGCTGGAGGAGCACGGCTACCTGCGCAGCGAGACCCCGCCCCGCACGGGCAAGCGCGGGCGCCCGCCGGCCCCGCGCTACGTCATCCACCCCACCGTGCGGGAGGCCAAGGCATGAGACCGCGCGCCCACTCCCGCACGGGAGTCCCGCCGCAGAAACCGCAGAATCCGCAGAAACCCCGATCCACCCCCACCCACCTGCGGCGACGCCCCGCGCGGCCCACCGCCGCAGAAACCCGCGAAACCGCCGCACAAATCAGCACCGCCGCCGGGCCCCAGCACCGGCCCGGCCCCGCCGCCTATTTCTGCGGCGATTCCCACGATTTTTGCGGCAACCACCCCCACACCCCCGACGCCGCAGGTCAGACCGCCCGCACCCACCTTTTTGCGGATTCTGCGGTTTCTGCGGCGCTGGCCCTCCCTTCGCAGGGCCCCGAGTTCGCAGAGGAGACCCGCGTATGACGACGCCCCGCAAGCGCAAGTCCGCCGACGAACTCCTCCCCCTGAGCGTGGTCTTGGACGAGATCGGTATCAGTCGTGCCGCCTGGTACCGCTGGCGCAATCGCGGCTTGGGCCCCGAGGCCCACCGCCTCCCGAACGGACATCTGCGCGTATGGCGCAGCGACTTGGACGACTTTCTCAACACGATGGAGGCTGCGTAGTGGAGTGGAGCTACACCGTGCGGGTGTGGGCGATCCGAAAGCGCGACTATCGGAAGCCGTTCCAGCTCCGTTGGAAGGTCGGCACCAAGGCGCACTCGGAGTCGTTCATGACTCTCGGCCTCGCAGAGAGCCGACGTGCCCAGCTCATCACGGCGGCTCGTGAGGGCGAACCGTTCGAGGTGAGCAGCGGAATGCCTAAGTCGTTGGTTGCAAAGGAAAGGGACGTCACTTGGTACGAGCACGCCCGCCGATACATCGAGATGAAGTGGACCCACGCCCCCGGCTCCACACGGCGGACGCTCGCCGAAGCGATGGCGAGCGTGACGCCCGCGCTGGTCAAGGACACGCGGGGAATGCCCGACGTTCACGCCGTTCGCACGGCGCTCTATAGCTGGGCGTTCAACAAGAACCGATGGGACCAGGAACCGCCGGCGGATGTCGCTAAGACGCTCGCCTGGTTCGAGCGAAAGTCCCTCCCCACTTCGGCCCTTGCTGACCGGATGCGGGTACGCGAAGCGCTTGACGCTCTCACAAAGAAGTTGGACGGCACGACCGCCGCGGCTTCCTCCATCCGCCGTAAGCGCGCGATCTTCCACAACGCGCTCGTCTATGCGGTCGACGCCGGGCTTCTGAACGACAACCCGCTCCCCCAAGTCCGGTGGAAATTGCCGGAGCAGGTCGAAGAGGAGGTGGACCCGGAATGCGTGCCGGACCCCGAGCAGGGTGCGGCGCTCCTGACGGCCGTGCGCGAGCAGAGTCCTCGGGGTCGCCGACTCGTGGCGTTCTTCGGGTGCATCTACTACGGGGCGGCGCGGCCAGCCGAAGTCATCGGCCTGCGAGAGCAGGACTGCGAACTTCCGCGCCGAGGCTGGGGAGCACTGCGGTTGCGGGAAACCCGCCCGCGTTCAGGGTCGGCGTGGACGGACAGTGGCGAGGCTCACGACAAGCGGGGCCTGAAGCACCGCCCGCGAAAGGCGATGCGAGCCGTCCCCATCCCACCGGAGTTGGTCGCGCTACTGCGCTGGCACATCACGGCATACGGCACCGCGCCCGATGGTCGCCTGTTCCGTACGAGCCGCGGCGGCCTGATCCAGGACACCGGGTACGGGGAGGTCTGGGCAGAGGCCCGCAGGCGGGCTCTCACGCCTGCTCAGCGAGCCTCGACACTCGCGAAGCGCCCTTATGACCTTCGTCACGCTGCGGTCTCCACGTGGCTCAGCTCCGGCGTGGAACCTCAGCTCGTGGCCAAGCGGGCGGGGCACAGCGTCGCGGTGCTCTTCCGCGTGTACGCGAAGTTCCTCAGCGACGGAGACGAGGCCGCGAACGCCAAGATCTCCGCTCGGCTGAACGGGCGAGGCTGAGGCCCCGAGAATCCCGTCCACGCCCCGTCCACACACTCTGAGACGGAGCGTTCGAAACCGAGAGAGAGTGAGACAGTCCAGCCCCGCCCGGAGCACACATCAAAAAGGCCCCTGGCCTGCTGTTTCAGCAGGCCAGGGGCCTTTTTGCTTCCAAGTGGCGGCGCCAGGATTCGAACCTGGGAAGGCTGAGCCGGCAGATTTACAGTCTGCTCCCTTTGGCCGCTCGGGCACACCGCCTTGGGTTCGCTGCCTCGGGCCCCGCCTTGCGGCGGTGCTCGCTGGCAACGACGTAAACAATACCTGATGCACAGGGGTGCTTCGCCACCCGATTGATCGGCGGCCGGGCGCGGCACGGTGGCTAGGCTGCTCTCGGCGGGCCTCCCCGGCGCCCAGCCCGAGCAGAACCCGGTCGGAACCCGAGCAGACCCCGTTCGGAAGCCGACCAGTACCCGATCCACCCCCGATACAAGGAGCCACAGGACATGGCCGACTCCAGTTTCGACATCGTCTCGAAGGTCGAGCGGCAGGAGGTCGACAACGCCCTCAACCAGGCCGCCAAGGAGATCTCGCAGCGCTACGACTTCAAGAACGTGGGCGCGTCCATCTCGTGGTCCGGCGAGAAGATCCTGATGGAGGCCAATGGCGAGGAGCGGGTCAAGGCCATCCTCGACATCTTCCAGACCAAGCTGGTCAAGCGCGGGATCTCGCTGAAGTCGCTGGACGCGGGCGAGCCGCAGCTCTCCGGCAAGGAGTACAAGATCTTCGCCTCCATCGAGGAAGGCATCTCCCAGGAGAACGCCAAGAAGGTCGCGAAGACGATCCGCGACGAGGGCCCGAAGGGCGTCAAGGCGCAGGTGCAGGGCGAAGAGCTGCGCGTCAGCTCGAAGAGCCGTGACGACCTGCAGACCGTCCAGCAGTTGCTCAAGGGCAAGGACTTCGACTTCGCGCTGCAGTTCGTGAACTACCGGTAGGACCGCCTACAAGGGCGTTTCACGGCCCGCAGCGGTCTACGTGAGCGAAGGGGGCGGCACCCGGCGGGTGCCGCCCCCTTCTTGCTGCCGGCTGCGGCTCAGCGGCGACCGCGCGAGTCGCCGAAGAAGATGCGGTAGGCGATCAGGAGGACGAGGGCGCCACCGATCGCGGCGACCCAGGTCGCGCCGTCGTAGAAGTCCGTGGATATGGGGCGGTCCAGCCAACGGGACGATATCCAGCCGCCGATGAAGGAACCCGCGACGCCGATGAGGGTGGTGCCGATCAAGCCGCCCGGGTCCCGGCCGGGCAACAGGAACTTGGCGATGGCACCGGCCAGCAGTCCAAGGATGATCCAGCCGATGATGCCCATGCCGCGTTCTGCCCTTCTGTAGTGCTGTGGCGCCTACTGCCTTGCCGCAGCGCCTTGTTGCGTCACTCTTGCCGGGCGCCGAGTGCGTCGTCGCCCTGGCTCCCTGCTGCCCAGAAGGACGACAGATAGGCATGGTGTGGTTGCACGAGCCCTTGAGTGTGCGGCGCACTGCACAGCCGGGAACTCCCCTTCGCGGGGCGGCGCCTGAAGTTCTTCGCGTGCGCCCGGTACGCCCGCTACGCGCGCGTAGCCGGAGACGGCTCGGTCTAGCGCGTCGCGAACGGCTGGTCCGTGGGCACGATTTCGCGGCCGAGCGGCAGCAGCGAGATCGGGATCATCTTGAAGTTGGCGATGCCGAACGGGATGCCGATGATCGTCACGCACAGGGCGAGGCCCGTGAAGATGTGCGCCAGGGCCAGCCACCAGCCCGCGAGGATCAGCCACAGGACGTTGCCGACGCAGGAGGGCGCGCCCGCGTCCCTGCGCTCGACCGTCGTCTGCCCGAAGGGCCACAGGGCGTAGAGGCCGATCCTGAAGGAGGCGATGCCGAACGGGATCCCGATGATGGTGATGCACAGCAGAAGGCCGGCCAGAACGTAGCCGAGGAACAGCCAGAAACCGCTCAGGATCAGCCAGATGACGTTCAGGATTGTCTTCACTGTTGGCGACCTGCCATCTGCTCGAGCCGGGAAATGCGGTCCGCCATCGGCGGGTGCGTGGAGAACATCTTCGACATTCCCTGGCCGGGGCGGAAGGGGTTCGCGATCATCATGTGGCTCGCCGTCTCGATGCGCGGCTCGGGCGGCAACGGCAACTGCTTCGTACCCGCGTCGAGCTTGCGCAGGGCACTCGCCAGGGCCAGCGGGTCACCGGTCAGCTGGGCGCCCGAGGCGTCGGCCTCGTACTCGCGGGAGCGGCTGATGGCGAGCTGGATGAGGGAGGCCGCGAGCGGCCCCAGGATCATGATCAGGAGCATTCCGAAGATGCCGGGTCCGTCGTCGTCGTTCGAGCGGCCGACCGGGATCAGCCACGCGAAGTTGACCAGGAACATGATCACGGAGGCGAGGGCTCCGGCGACCGAGGAGATGAGGATGTCGCGGTTGTAGACATGGCTCAGCTCGTGCCCGATGACACCGCGCAGCTCGCGCTCATCCAGGATGCGCAGGATTCCCTCTGTGCAGCACACGGCGGCATTACGCGGATTGCGGCCCGTCGCGAACGCGTTCGGCGCCTCCGTCGGGGAGATGTACAGGCGCGGCATGGGCTGACGCGCCTGCGTGGAGAGCTCGCGCACCATCCGGTACAGCGCGGGCGCCTCGAATTCGCTCACCGGGCGGGCGCGCATCGCGCGCAGGGCCAGCTTGTCGCTGTTCCAGTACGCGTACGCGTTCGTCCCCAGGGCGATGACGAGCCCGACGATGAGCCCCGTACGGCCGAAGAAGCTGCCGATGACGAGGATGAGGGCGGACAGGCCTCCGAGGAGTACGGCGGTCTTCAACCCGTTGTGCCGGCGGTGCACGGTACGTCCTCCTGATGGTGCGGCAGGGGAACCCACTGCTTGCGTATCTGCTGCTTCCACTGGGTCTGGAGCCTGTGCGTCTTCCACGTCCAGTGGACCCTCCCTGACTGGTCAACGCCAGACGAGGAGGACGAGTTCCCTTGTCCGCTCGGGACGGGCCATGCGGGCCTGTAGGCCGACCGGGTCAGCGCTGCTGCGGCAGACCCGCCAGTTCCAGGGCCTCCGGGTCGGCCTCGATCTCGCTCGTGCAGTGCGCGCAGCGGGTGGCGATGCCGGGGATCTGGGTGTAGCAGCGCGGGCAGTCGCGCAGGGCCGCCTTGATGTCGACGGGCTTGCCGCGGTCCAGGCGCGCCTGGAGCTTCATCATCGGGACGACGATGCAGAAGTAGAGCACCGCGGCGGTGATCAGGAAGGCGATGATCGCGCTGACGAACTTGCCGTACGGGAAGTCGGTGCCCTCGACCGTGAAGTGCGCCTCGCCGAAGTCACCGGTGGACTGCGTGGCGATGCCGATGAGCGGCGCGATGAACGCCGTACTGAGTGCGGTGACCACAGCCGTGAACGCGGTTCCGACCGCGAGGCCGATGGCCATCGTGATGATGTTTCCGCGAAGGATGAAGTCCTTGAACCCGCTCAGCACGACGCCTGTCTCCTTGGTGTGGGGCTGTGGTCATTGGTGTGGGGCCGGAGAGCGGCCCGTACGTGTGTGCCGTACGAGGGTGCCTAGAAGAGGCCCGTCGAGGCAAAACGCAGGACCAATTGGGGGGCTCCGGAGAGAGCCACTCCGATGACGGCTGTGACGGCGATCGCCGCCGTGAGCGGCCTGGACGCGCGGTGGGCGACAAGTTCGCCCTCAGGGGCGCGGAAAAGGGTCGCGGTCCACTGGAGGTAATAGAAGAGCGCGATCACGACGTTGACGGCCATGACGACGGCGAGCCAGCCGAGGCCCGCGTCGACGGCCGCCGAGAAGACCGTGACCTTCGCGAACAGGCCGATGATGCCCGGCGGCAGGCCCGCGAGGCACAGCAGGAAGAAGCCCAGGACGAGCGCGGCGAGCGGGTGCGAGGCGTACAGGCCCCGGTAGTCGCTGATGCGGTTCAGGGGCTTCGTGCGGGCGACCAGGGCGGCCACGGCGAAGGCGCCGAGGTTCACCGCGGCGTACATGAGGGCGTACGCGAGGGTGGAGCCGATCGACTTCTGGGGGTCGTCGGAGTACGCGGCCGCGGCGATCGGCACCAGGAGGTAGCCGGCCTGTCCGACGGAGGACCAGGCGAGCAGGCGGACGGCGCTGTACGCGCGCGTGGCCTGCTGGCGGATGGCAGCCACGTTGCCGACGGTCATGGTGAGTGCGGCGAGCGCGGCGAGGGCCGGGCCCCACACGTCGGCGTACGAGGGGAACGCGACGACCGTGACGAGGATGAGGCCGGAGAAGCCGACGGCCTTGCCGATGACCGACAGGTAGGCGGCGATCGGCAAGGGCGCGCCTACGTAGGTGTCGGGTACCCAGAAGTGGAACGGCACGGCGGCCGTCTTGAAGGCGAATCCCACCAGGGTGAGCGCGACGCCGGTCTGGGCGAGGGTGTGGAACTGGCCGTCCACGTGGGTGAGTTCGGTGGCCACGCGTGTGAGGTGCAGGGTGCCCGTGGTCGCGTACACGAAGCTCACGCCGAGCAGGGTGACCGCGGTGGCGGTGACCGAGGAGAGGAAGAACTTCAGGGCCGCGTCGGAGGAGCGCTTGTCGCCCTGCTTCAGGCCCACGAGGGCGAAGGCGGGAAGCGAGGCGACCTCCAGGGCGACGACGAGCGTGGCCAGATCGCGGGAGGCGGGCAGCAGGGCCGCGCCCGCGGCGGAGGACAGCAGGAGGAACCAGAACTCCCCTTCGGGGAGCGGCTTGCCCGCGTTCTTGGCGTCCTTGAGGGAGCTGATCGAGAGCAGAGCGGTGAGCAGGGCGCCGGCCAGGACCAGGAACTGGATGACGAGCGTGAAGCGGTCCGCCGTGTAACTGCAGGCGTCGTACGGCGCGCCCTTGAGGCAGAACGTGGAGCGCTCGTCCCCGATCAGTGGCAGCAGCGCGAGCGCCGCGGCCGCCAGGCCCGCGACGGAGATCCAGCCCAGGACCGGCTTGCGGCGCTCCGCCAGGAACAGGTCGGCGACCAGTACGACGAGGGCCACGACCGCCGCGATCGTGGGCGGCGCGATGGCGACCCAGTCGACGGACTGGACGAGGGACGCCACGGAGGGCGCGGCGACGGCGATCACTGGAGGCCTCCTGCGAGGAGCTTCTGCACGGCGGGGTTCGTGAGGCCGAGCAGGGCTGCGGGCCACAGGCCCGCGAGGACGGTGAGGGCGACGAGCGGGGTCCAGGCGGCGAACTCGTAGCCCCGCACATCGGCGAGCACGGGGTCGGCCGGGGCCTCCTTCGGGCGGGGGCCCATGCAGACGCGGCGGACCACGATGAGCATGTACGCGGCGGTGAGCAGCGTGCCGAAGGCCGCGATCGCCATGAAGACGAGGAACGCCGGGCGGCTGAGGTCGTCGGCGGGCTTGAACGCGCCGAACAGCGCGAGCATTTCGCCCCAGAACCCGGCCAGGCCCGGCAGGCCGAGCGAGGCGACGGCGCCGAACGCGAGGAGGCCGCCGAGGCGCGGCGCCTTGCCGTACAGGGCCATGCCGCCGTGCTCGGCAAGGGTGTCGAGGTCGCTGGTGCCGGTCCGGTCCTTGAGCGCGCCGACGAGGAAGAAGAGCAGGCCGGTGATGAGGCCGTGGGCGATGTTGGCGAACAGCGCGCCGTTCACGCCGGTCGGGCTCATCGTCGAGATGCCGAGCAGCACGAAGCCCATGTGGCCGACGGAGGAGTACGCGATGAGGCGCTTGAGGTCGCCCTTCGCGCCCTGCTTCGCGAGGTTCAGGCAGGCCAGGGACCCGTAGATGATCCCGACGACGGCGAGCGCGGCGAGGTACGGCGCCAACGTCCGCATCCCGTCGGGCGCGATGGGGAGCAGGATCCGGACGAACCCGTACGTACCCATCTTCAGCAGGACCCCGGCGAGGAGGACCGAGCCGACGGTCGGCGCGGCGGTGTGCGCGTCGGGCAGCCAGCTGTGCAGCGGCCACATCGGGGCCTTCACCGCGAGCCCGATCCCGATCGCCAGAACGGCGATGACCTGCACGGATGCGGTCAGGCCCCGGCCTTTGTCAGTGGCGAGTGCCATCATGTCGAACGTGCCCGACTTAACGCCGATAAGGAGGAGTCCGAGCAGCATCACGACGGAGCCGAGCAGCGTGAAGAGGATGAACTTCCAGGCGGCCTGCGCTCGTTGCTCACCGCCCCAGCGGGCGATGAGGAAGTACATCGGGATGAGGACCATCTCGAACGCGAGGAAGAAGAGGAGGAGGTCCAGGACGGCGAAGGTGGCGAGCGTGCCCGATTCCAGGACGAGGATCAGGGCGACGAATGCCTTGGGGGACGGCCCCTTCGGCATCTTGAAGTAGGAGTACAGCGCACAGAGGAACGTCAGCAGCGCGGTCAGGACCAGGAGGGGGAGGGAGATGCCGTCGATGCCGAGGTGGATACGCACGTGGAGCGCGGGGATCCAGCTGATGTCGGTCGTGGCCTGCATCTTTGACGGCTGGTCGTGGTCGAAGCCGAGCGCGAGGACGATCGCGGCGATGAGGATCACGCCGGTCACGGTCACGCCGTGGCGGAGCACGGCCTGGTCAGGGGAGTTTCCCTTCAGCCCGGGCGGGGCCGGGAGAAGGGCGAGGACGGCGCCGATGAGCGGGCCGACGACGATCAATGCGAGAAGAAGCTGCATCACGGATTCGCTGATATCGATCACGGCTGCTCACGCTCCGGCGGTGGCGACGAGGACGACGGCGACCACCAGGACGACGGTGCCTGCGAGCAGAGCGCTGAGGTAGGTCTGCACGTTTCCGGTCTGGGCCCTGCGCACGGCCCAGCCCAGCGCCTTCGGCGCTTCGGCCGCCCCACGTACGTAGGTGTCGACGACGGCGCGGTCGAGGAAGCGGACCAGTGCGGCGCCGGCCTGCACCGGGCGGACGAACAGCGCCGCGTAGACGGCGTCGAGGTGGAAGCCGACGGCCGCGTGGCGGTGCAGCGGGCCGAGCAGGAGGCGGCCCGGGTCGGCCGGGTCGGGGGCGCTCGCAATGTCGCCGTACGCCGGGGTGTGCGTCGCGATCGCCTCTGCCTCGACCAGGCCCGCGTCGCCGGACTCGGTGTCGACGGCGACGGCGCCGATCGGGGTGCGGCGGGCCGCCATCGCGGTGGTGTGGCGCCAGGCCGCGTAGGTGACGAGGCCGCCGACGAGGGCGAAGCCGGTGCCTAGGACGGAGGTGGTCAGTGTCGGGGTGAGGGACGTGCCGTCGAACCAGTCGGGGAGCACGCCCGTGGTCAGGCCGAAGGCGAGGGAGGGGATCGCCAGGACCCACAGGACGACGTTCATCGTGACCGGCTGCTTGCCGTGGTCGGGGGCCGCGGCGCCGCTGCCCCTGAACGCGAGGAGCCAGAGCCGGGTCGCGTAGGCGGCGGTGAGCAAGGCCGTGATCAGGCCCGCCACGAGGACGATCCAGCCGGCCGCGGTCGGCGCGGACAGGGCTCCGTTCTCGTGGCCGGTGGCGGTGTGCTCGGCGGCGCCGAGGACTGCCTCCTTGGAGAAGAAGCCGCTGAACGGCGGGATCGCGGCGAGCGCGAGCAGCGCCACGGTCATCGTCCAGAAGGCGTCGGGCACGCGGTCGCGCAGGTCCTTCATGCGGGACATCGCGGCCAGTGAGTTGGTGCCGGCCGCGTGGATGATCACGCCGGCCGCGAGGAACAGCAGCGCCTTGAAGGCGCCGTGCGCGAGGAGGTGGAAGACGGCGGCGTCGCGGTTGCCGACGGCGAGGGCGCCGGTCATGTAGCCGAGTTGGCCGACGGTCGAGTACGCGAGGACCCGCTTGATGTCGTCCTGGGCGAGCGCGGCGAGGGCCGATCCCGCCATGGTCACCGCGGCCATGACGGCGAGCACGATCAGTGCTGCCTGCGAGGCGGCGAAGACCGGGAGGAGGCGGGCGACGAAGTAGACGCCGGCGGCGACCATCGTCGCGGCGTGGATCAGCGCGGAGACGGGCGTGGGGCCCGCCATCGCGTCGGGCAGCCAGGTGTGCAGCGGGAACTGCGCGGACTTGCCCGCCACACCGGCGAGGAGCAGGAGGGCGATCAGGGTCGGGTGGTCGAGGCCACCCTCGCTGGTGACCTTGCCCAGGATCGTCGTGATGCGGAACGAGCCCGTGTCCACGGCGAGCGCGAACAGGCCGATGAGGAAGGGGACGTCGCCGAGCTTCGTGACGAGGAACGCCTTGAGGGAGGCGGCCCGTGCCTCGGGGGTCTCCCAGTAGTGGCCGACGAGGAAGTAGGAGCAGATGCCCATGACTTCCCAGCCGACCAGCAGGACCATCAGGTCGCCCGAGTAGACGACCAGGAGCATCGCGGAGGTGAAGAGCGAGACGAGGGCGGCGTACGAGGGGTAGCGCGGGTCGTCGCGCAGATAGCCCGTCGAGTAGATCTGCACGCAGGTCGCGACCAGGCCGACGAGGAGGGCGACGAGGGCGGCGAAGCCGTCGATGTGCAGGGCGAGTTCGATCGGCACGGAGCCGGTCGGGGCGAGCTGGGTGTGCGCGTCGAGGGCGGTGGTTCCGTTGCCCGTGCCGCCGCCCTGGTCGAGGGCGACGACGGCGGCGAGGACCAGCGCGGCCAGCGTCGGCAGGACGGCCAGCGGGCGGGCGAAGCCGGGGGCCGTGCGGCCGAGGAGCAGGCCGGCGACGGCGCCGAGGAACGGCAGGAGGGGGACGAGTACGGCGAGGTTCGTCGTGGTCACGCGGTGGCCTCGGCCTTCTTGTCCGCCGTCGGCGCCGGGGCGTCGGCTGCCGCGTCGGCGTCGGACGGGTCGTGCGGGTCGTCGTCCGGGTCGTGGGGCTCGGCGGAGTCGCGGAGCTTGTCGATGTCCGACGTGCCGCGGGCCCGGTACACGGCCAGGACGATCGCCAGGCCGATGCCGATCTCGGCGGCGGCGATGGCGATGGTGAACAGGGTCAGGGCCTGGCCCGCGTGCAGGGTGTCGCGCAGCCAGACGTCGAAGGCGACGAGGTTCAGGTTGACGGCGTTGAGCATCAGCTCGACCGACATCAGGACCAGGATCGCGTTGCGGCGGGCCAGTACGCCGTACAGGCCCGTGCAGAAGAGGAGGGAGGAGAGGACGGCGGGGTAGGCGAGGTGCATCAGCGGGTTCCCTCTCCTTCGGACGCCGCGGGGGCCGGGGTCGTGTTCTTCCTGCGGGACAGGACGATCGCGCCGACCAGGGCGGCGAGGAGCAGGACCGAGAGCGCCTCGAACGGCAGGACCCAGTGCTTGAAGAGGATCGAGCCGGTCACGTCCGTGCTGCCCTGCACGGGGCCGTCGAGGTCGATCCAGGTCGTCCGGAACGCGTCGACGACGACCCAGACCAGGGCGGCGGCGGAGGCGATGGCCACGGTCAGGGCGGCCCAGCGGTTGGGGCTGTCCGCGTCCGGTGAGCGGCCGATGGGCGCGCGGGTCAGCATCAGGCCGAACAGGAGGAGGACCACGACGGAACCGACGTAGATGAGGACCTGCACCCAGGCGATGAACTCGGCTGTGAGCAGGAGGTACTCGACGGCGAGCCCGCCGAGGGCGACGACCAGCCACAGGGCGGCGTGCACCAGTTGCTTCGTGGTGACGGTGACGATCGCCGCGGCGAAGGTCACGAGGCCCACGAGCACGAAGGCGATCTCGACGCCCGACGGGGAGAGGCACCCGGGGCTGTCGGCTGCCGTGGCGACGGCCGCCGATACGGCGAGGGTCATGCGGTGGGCTCCTCTCCGGGGTCCTTCGGGCTCTCCGTCGGGCTCTCCGTCGGGCTCTCCGTCGGGCTCTCCGTCGGGCTCTCCGTCGGGCTCTCCGTCGGGCTCTCCTTCGGACCGTCCGTCTGACTGTCCTTCGGGCTCTCCTTCGGACTGTCCTTCGGGCTCTCCGTCCGGCTCTCCGTCGGACCATCGGCCAACGCCGACGGGTCCCCGGCGCGGGGGGCCTGGGCGGCAGGCCCCTGAGCCGCAGGCTCCTGCGCTGCCGACTCCTGGGCCGCTGCCTCCTGCTCCGCTGGCTCCTGGGCGGCGGGCTCTTGGGCCGCGGACTCCTGAGCCGCGGGCTCCCGGGCCGCCGCCCCCTGCGCCGCAGACTCCCGAGCCGCAGACTCCCGAGCCGCAGACTCCCGAGCCGCAGACTCCCGAGCCGCAGACTCCCGAGCCGCGGACTCCTGAGCCGCGGACTCCTGAGCCGCGGACTCCTGAGCCGCGGGCTCCCGGGCCGCCGACCCCTGCGCCGCCGCTTGCTGCGCCGCCGACTCCTGGGCCGCCGCTTGCTGCGCCGCCGACTCCTGGGCCGCCGACAGTTTGTCCGCCGTTTTGTGGGCTGACGTGAGTTCCTT
This sequence comes from Streptomyces fractus, assembly GCF_049844455.1. Taxonomy (NCBI): domain Bacteria; kingdom Bacillati; phylum Actinomycetota; class Actinomycetes; order Kitasatosporales; family Streptomycetaceae; genus Streptomyces; species Streptomyces fractus. Next base: position 4,079,466 of record NZ_JBMYHI010000002.1, read on the forward strand.
GGGGGCTTCGGCTGCGGGGTCGAGGGCGGGTGGGGAAGGGACGGTCCACATCCACTCGCGGAGCTTGTCGCGTTCGTGGGTGAGTTCGCGGATGTCGGTCTCGGCGTACTCGAACTCCGGGGACCAGAACAGCGCGTCGAAGGGACACACCTCGATGCAGATACCGCAGTACATGCAGAGGGAGAAGTCGATGGCGAAGCGGTCGAGGACGTTACGGCTGCGCTCGCGGCCGCCCTCCACCGTGGGCGGCACCGTTTCCTTGTGGGAGTCGATGTAGATGCACCAGTCGGGGCACTCGCGGGCGCACAGCATGCAGACCGTGCAGTTCTCCTCGAACAGACCGATCACGCCGCGGGTACGGGGCGGGAGTTCGGGCTGGGCCTCGGGGTACTGCTCGGTGACGGTCTTGCGCGTCATCGTGCGGAGGGTGACGGCGAGGCCCTTGGCCAGGCCGGACCCCGGGAAGTTCGCGGGCATCAGTTGATCGCCACCTTCACGATTCCGGTGAGCGCGATCTGCGCGAGGGCGAGGGGGACGAGGGTGGTCCAGGCGAGCTTCTGGAGCTGGTCCTCGCGCAGTCGGGGGTACGTGACGCGGAGCCAGATGACGACGAAGGCCAGGACCGCGGTCTTGAGCAGGGTCCACACCCAGCCCAGTCCTTCGGCGCCCCACGGCCCGTGCCAGCCGCCCAGGAAGAGCACCGTGGTCAGTCCGCAGAGCACCACGATGCCCGCGTACTCGGCGAGCAGGAACAGGGCGAAGCGCAGCCCCGTGTACTCGGTGTACGCGCCGAAGATGATCTCGGAGTCGGCGACCGGCATGTCGAACGGCGGGCGCTGGAGTTCCGCGAGGCCCGCCACGAAGAAGACGACGGCGCCCACGATCTGCCAGGGCAGCCACCACCACTCGAAGGCGTCGAGGATGCCGGGGAGGGAGACCGTGCCCGCGGCCATCGCCACGGAGGCCGCCGCGAGCAGCATCGGGAGTTCGTACGCCAGGAGTTGGGCGGCCGTGCGCAGGCCGCCCAAGAGGGAGAACTTGTTGGCGCTCGCCCAGCCCGCCATCAGCGAGCCGAGGACGCCGACGCCCATGACCGCGAGGACGAAGAAGATGCCCGCGTCGATGACGGCGCCGACCGCGCCGTCGCCCGGGCCGACCGGGATGGCGAGCAGCACGAGGAGGTACGGGAGGAGGGCGATCGCCGGGGCGAGTTGGAAGACGCGGCGGTCGGCGTCGGCCGGGACCACGTCCTCCTTCTGTGCGAACTTGACGCCGTCGGCGACCAGTTGGGCCCAGCCGTGGAAACCGCCCGCGTACATGGGGCCGAGGCGGCCCTGCATGTGCGCCATGACCTTGTGTTCGGTCTGGCCGACGACCAGGGGCAGCACCAGGAAGGCGACGAAGACGACGACGAGGCGCAGGGCGACGTCGAGAGCGTCGTTCACTCGTTGCCTCCGTTGTTGTCCGTCGTGTTCTGCGGGTTCTCGGGGGTCTGCGGGTTCTCGGGGGTCTGCGGGTTCTCGGGGTTCTCCGCGTTCTCGGGGGCCGGGGCGGTCTTCGGTTCCGCCTCCGTGGACTCGGGCTTCTTCGACTGCTCGTCGAACGCGGGCTTGGCGTGGTGCCAGGGCGCGTCGCTGGAGCGGGGCGCCTGCGCGGGCCCGTCCGCCGGCGTGGCCGCCTGGCCGGCCGAACCTTGGCTGGCCGAGCCCTGGCTCGCGGACCTCGTACGCCGCGCGGGACGCTCCGCGCCCGCCGCGCGACCGGCCGCACCGGCCCCCGCGGCTCGCGCTCCACGGGCGGGCCGCGCCGGGGCGGGCGGCAACTGCCCCTTCATCGGCCCCCATTCGTTCGGGTCGGGGACGCCGGGCGGCAGCATCTGGCGCCGCTTGGGGCCGCCGTGCTCGGACTCCCCCGGCTCCTTCGCCCCGGGCCACGCCTTCGCGACGCGGGCCGCGAGCACGAAGTCCTTGCGCAGCGGGTGGCCCTCGAAGCCGTCGGGCAGGAGGAGCGGGTCGAGGCCCGGGTGGTCGGTGAAGTCGACGCCGAACATCTCGTGCGTCTCGCGCTCGTGCCAGGCGGCGCCCGCGTACACGTCGACCGCAGAGGCGAGCACGGGTGCCGCGTGCGGAACGGTCGTGCGCAGCAGCAGACGGCGTACGGACCCGGGCGCCACGGCGGCGACGTGCGCGCACACGCGGAAACCGGCCTCCGGTTCGTCGACGGCGCTCAGCCAGTCGAAGTAGGTGCACCCCAGAGTCGTACGGGCCGTCGTCAGAGCCGCGATCCACTCGGCCGCCGGCACATCGACGGTCAGCAGGTCGTACGCCTCCCCGACCGTCGCCTCCGCGCCGAACAGTTCCTCGACGGGGGCGGGGAGCCAGCTCATCGCTCACCCCCGGAGGGCGCAGGCGGCTGCACGAGACCGCTGCTCAGCGCCGCCGCCGAGGGCCGGCCCGCCGCCGCGTCGGCGGACGCGTACCGCTCGCCGAGCGACTCGCGCGCGATCTTCTCCTGGAGCTTGAGGATGCCCTGGAGCAGCGCCTCGGGTCGCGGCGGGCATCCGGGCACGTACACGTCCACGGGGATGATCTGGTCGACGCCCTTGGTCACCGAGTACGAGTCCCAGTACGGGCCGCCGCAGTTGGAGCAGGCGCCGAACGAGATGACGTACTTGGGTTCCGGCATCTGCTCGTACAGGCGCTTCACGGCCGGTGCCATCTTGTCCGTGACCGTGCCGGAGACGACCATCAGGTCGGCCTGGCGCGGGCCCGGCGCGAAGGGGATGACGCCGAGCCGGATGAAGTCGTGGCGCGCCATGGACGCGGCGATGAACTCGATGGCGCAGCAGGCGAGTCCGAAGTTGAAGACCCACAAGCTGTAGCGGCGGCCCCAGTTGAGGACCACCTTCATCGGCTCGGGCGCCAGGCGCGAGAGCACGCCCAGTTTCTTCGGTTCGGGCAGGTACACCGGCTCCGAGGGAGTCACATCACTCACGCCCATGTAAGGACGCCCTTCTTGTATGCGTACAGCAGGCCCACGGTGAGGAAGCCCAGGAAGATGAACATCTCGACGAGGGTCGTCGCGCCGTATCCCGGCGCGGCGAAGACCGTGGCCCAGGGGAAGAGGAAGATCGAGTCGACCGCGAAGATCACGTAGAGGAAGGCGTACACGTAGTAGCGGACCTGGGTGTGGGCCCAGCCGTCGCCGACGGGGTCGACGCCGCATTCGTACGTGAGGAATTTTTCCCTGGTGGGAACCACCGGGCGCAACAGCTTCCCCGAGCCGAAGGCGACGGCGACGAAGAGCACGCCGACGACGGCGAGCAGTCCGACGACCGAGTACGACTGGAAGTAGTCCGCCGCGATGACGGTCACGTCCGATCCCGTCACGTACCTGCGCCCCTCGCGAGTTCGTTGTGTTCGACGATCTGTACGCACGGGAGTCTAGGCCCTGTTAAAGGGAAGGTAAGCAGCCCGGGGCGAGGGGCTTGGGCAAGAGGGGGCTCGTGGTGGGGTTAACCCCCGCTCAAGTTGGCGGTCGTCCTCATGGCGCCCCGCCCCGGGCCAGGGCACTCTTGCCGCTATGACCGAGCCACTCGACACCCCCGAAGACCATCCGGTGCTGCCCCCGCCACGCCTCGGGTACGACAGCGCCACGTGGAAGGAGATCGCCTATCTCCTGAGCAGCTTCCCGCTGTCCGTCTTCGGATTCGTGTACGCCGTCACGATGGTGACGCTCGGCGCGGGGCTCACGGTCACGGTGATCGGGCTCCCGCTGATCGCCGCCGGGCTCAGGGGCGCGCGGGTGCTCGGCAAGGCGGAGCGCGGGCGGGCGCGGGCACTGCTCGGCGTGCGCATCGACGAGCCGAGCCCGCTGCCGATGCGGCGGGCGGGCGGCTTCTTCGGCTGGCTGTGGACCGGACTCAAGGACCCGGTGGGCTGGCGCACGGTGCTGTACGAAGTGATCCGGTTGCCGTGGGCCGTGCTGACGTTCGCGCTCACGCTGGTCGGCCTGTTCGTGCTGTGGCCGGTGCTGCCGTTCATCGTGCGCGGCCTGGCCAACGCGGACCGGGTGATGGTGCGGGCGCTGCTCTCCCCCTCCGACGAGTTGGAGCGGCGGATCGAGGAGCTGGAGTCGGACCGGGGCGTCGTCGTCGACACGGCCGCCGCCGACCTGCGGCGCATCGAGCGCGATCTGCACGACGGGGCGCAGGCCCGCCTGGTCAATCTGGCCATGGGCCTCGGTCTCGCGAAGGAGAAGCTTCTGGAGGGCCAGGCCGACGACGTGGTGGCGGCGATGGTCGACGAGGCGCACGGCGAGGTCAAGCTCGCGCTCCAGGAGCTGCGGGACCTGGCACGCGGCATCCACCCGGCGGTCCTCACCGACCGGGGGCTCGACGCGGCGTTGTCCTCCGTGGCCTCGCGCTGCACGGTGCCGGTGAAGGTGACGGCGGACCTGCCGGGCCGCCCCGCGGAGGCGATCGAGGGCATCGCGTACTTCACGGTCTCCGAGCTGCTCCAGAACGTGAGCAAGCACAGCGGCGCGCGGTCCGCTTCGGTGGATGTGTGGCGCTCGCAGGACCGGCTGCTCATACAGGTGTGGGACGACGGGCGGGGCGGCGCGAGCCTCGACAAGGGGACCGGCATGTCGGGCCTCGCGGAGCGGCTCGACGCGGTCGACGGACTGTTCGTCGTGGACTCGCCGGACGGCGGCCCGACCATGATCACGGCGGAGCTGCCGTGGCGCGACAGGACCGAGCCGATACGGCAGGGGTAGGGAAAACCCCCGGTCGAAGACGCCGACCCGCCGCATGGTCGCGGGACGCGCCCGCGAGGAGGCTTGAACCAGAGCCCGAGAAAGCGGAGCCCAAGAAGGCAGAGCCCGAAAAGGCCGAGCCCGAGTAGCAGGGCTCGAGTAAGCAGAGCGACGGCTCCCCCGGTGGGCCTCAGCAGCCCTGAGCAGAACGGACGGACACCGATGGCCACGCACCAGTACGGATATCGCGAGCAGAGCGACGCACACGCGTACTCGTACGACGAGGACCGCGACGCCGGCCACGGATACAGCTACGGCCACGGCTACGGATTCGACGGTGGTCGCGGCGCCGGTTCCGGCCCCCGCCGGGGTCTGCGGCGGCTGCCGGCCGGGCTGCGGGCGCCGATCGAGGGGCGGACCTGGCGGGAGTTCGGGTATCTGCTGCTCAGCCTGCCGCTCAGCATCATCGGGTTCGTGTGGGCCGTGACGATGACCTCGCTCGGTGTGGGCCTGCTGATCACGTTCATCGGGGTTCCGGTGCTCGCGGCGGCGCTCGCCGGGGCGCGCGGGCTCGGGGCGCTCGAGCGGGTGCGGGCGCGCGGGCTGCTCGGCGTCGAGGTCGGCACGCCGGAGCCGCTGCGGCCGCGCACGGGCGGGCCGATGGGGTGGATCGGGGCGACGCTGAAGAGCGGCGTCTCGTGGCGGCATCTGCTGTACGGGGTGCTGCACATGCCGTGGGCGGTGTTCGGGTTCGCCGTGGGGCTGAGCTTCTGGGTGACCGGCTGGACGATGCTCACGTATCCGCTGTGGCGCTGGGTGTTCCCCACGTACGTGGGGCAGGACGGCATTCAGTTGTACGGGGACGCCGGCCACGCCGTGTACCTGGACAACCCCTTCGAGATCACGGTGACCGCGGCGCTCGGGCTGCTCGTCACGCTGGCCACGCCGTGGGTGATCCGGGCGCTGACGACGGTGGACCGGCTGATGGTGGTGGGGCTGCTCGGCCCCTCGCGGCTCGCGTCGCGCGTGGTGGAGCTGGAGTCGGACCGGGGCGTCGTGGCCGACACGGCGGCGGCGGACCTGCGGCGCATCGAGCGGGATCTGCACGACGGGGCGCAGGCCCGCCTCGTCAACCTGGCCATGGATCTCGGGGTGGCCAAGGAGAAGCTGAGCGAGGACCCGGCGACGGCGGCGCGCATGGTGGACGAGGCGCACGGTGAGGTGAAGACGGCGCTCCAGGAGCTGCGGGACCTGGCGCGCGGAATCCATCCGGCGGTGCTCACCGACCGGGGGCTCGACGCGGCGTTGTCCGCGGTGGCGTCGCGGTGTGCGGTGCCGGTGCGGGTGGAGGTCGACCTGGCGGAGCGGCCGGTGCCGGCCATCGAGGGCATCGCGTACTTCACCGTCTCGGAACTCCTGCAGAACGTGAGCGAGCACAGCGGGGCGACGCGGGCGGAGGTCGACGTGTGGCGGGCGCGGGACCGGTTGATGGTGCAGGTGTACGACAACGGGGCCGGCGGAGCGGTGGCCTCCGGCGGGAGCGGGTTGGCGGCGTTGGCTGGGCGGCTCGACGCGGTCGACGGGATCTTGGTGGTCGAGTCGCCGGCGGGTGGGCCGACGCGGGTGACGGCGGAGTTGCCGTGGCGGCGGGCGTGACAGGGGGGTGAGCCCGGGGGGGGGGGGTGGCTGCGCGGCATCGGGGCCTGCCCCCGGCCTACCCGTGGCTGGGCCCCGGCTTCCCGTTGCGCGGCACCGGCTTCCCGTGGCCGGTGCCGCCTCATCCGTTGCGCGGCACCGGTCCTCGGTCACGGGGCTCCGCCCCGGACCCCCGCTCCTCAATCGCCGGAGGGGCTTGAGGAACCGCTCCTCCGCCGCCGGAGGAGCTTGATTAGCCTGCCCCCCGTCGCCGGAGGAGCTTGATTAGTCCGCCCCCGTCGCCGGAGGGACTCAATTGGCCCGCCCTCCGGCGCCGGAGGGCTCTATTGGGGCGCCCTTCGTGAACCGGCCATCGGCGCCAAAGAAGGGGCCTCCCCCAACCGGAGGTGTCCGCTCCCACACCTGTACCCCCCGATCCTGGAATGCTGGGGCATGAGGATCGGACGATCCCGGCGCGCACCGTGTCGGGACGCTCGTGTGCTGGGGGGCTCAAGAACGTGGAGGACAAGGTGCGGGTCGTCATCGCCGAGGATTCAGTGCTGCTCAGGGAGGGCCTGACCCGGTTGCTCACGGACCGCGGACACGAGGTCGTCGCGGGTGTCGGCGACGGGGAAGCGCTGGTCAAGACCATCATCGAGCTGGGCGAGCAGAAACAGCTGCCGGACGTGGTCGTCGCCGACGTACGGATGCCGCCCACGCACACGGACGAGGGCGTGCGCGCGGCGGTGCGATTGCGGGCCCGGTTCCCCGACCTCGGGGTGCTCGTCCTGTCGCAGTACGTGGAGGAGCAGTACGCCACCGAGCTGCTCGCCGGGTCGAGCCGTGGCGTCGGGTACCTGCTCAAGGACCGGGTCGCCGAGGTCCGGGAGTTCGTGGACGCGGTGGTGCGGGTCGCCGAGGGTGGCACGGCGCTCGACCCCGAGGTGGTCGCGCAGTTGCTCGGGCGCAGCCGCAAGCAGGACGTGCTGGCGAACCTCACGCCGCGCGAGCGCGAGGTGCTCGGGCTGATGGCGGAGGGACGTACGAACTCGGCGATCGCCCGGCAACTCGTGGTGAGCGACGGCGCGGTCGAGAAGCACGTCAGCAACATCTTCCTGAAGCTGGGCCTGTCCCAGAGTGACGGGGATCACCGCCGCGTTCTGGCGGTCCTCACCTACCTGAACTCCTGATTACCTGACACCCTGTCAGATAATGCAGGCATCGAAGATGCACTGCAGACGCACCGACGACACATCGAAGTACACCGGAGCACGCCCAGGTACACCGAAGAACCATCGACCGGCCGAGCGCGTCCCCCACAGGGGGAATCACCACACAAATCGGGGCGACCCGCCGTCTCATTTGGCGGTCCACCATGCGAATCGCCTCAGGAAGGCGACCCTTACAGACGTAGGGTGGAGCCGTGGGAGGGCCGGTGGGACGGCCGTGCCCGCACAGCCGCCTCGAGGGAGGTCCAGTTCAGTGACCAGCCAGGTCAGTAGCACCACCGAGCAGGCCGACGGGACCGACAGCGCAGTTGTCGGCGGGCAGCGCACGTCGGCGGGACAATCGAGCAAGGACGTACGGCGCGTGGACCGGGTGATCATCCGGTTCGCGGGTGACTCCGGTGACGGCATGCAGCTCACGGGGGACCGCTTCACTTCGGAGACCGCGTCGTTCGGCAACGATCTCTCCACGCTGCCGAACTTCCCGGCGGAGATCCGCGCCCCCGCAGGGACCCTGCCGGGCGTGTCCTCCTTCCAACTCCACTTCGCCGACCACGACATCCTCACGCCGGGCGACGCCCCGAACGTGCTGGTGGCGATGAACCCGGCCGCATTGAAGGCGAACATCGGGGACGTGCCGCGCGGCGCCGAAGTCATCGTCAACACCGATGAGTTCACCAAACGGGCGATGCAGAAGGTCGGTTACGACACCAGCCCGCTCGAGGACGGGTCGCTCGACGGGTACCACGTGCATCCGGTGCCGCTGACGACGCTCACCGTCGAGGCGCTGAAGGAGTTCGAGCTCTCCCGCAAGGACGCGGGGCGCTCGAAGAACATGTTCGCGCTCGGCCTGCTGTCGTGGATGTATCACCGGCCGACCGAGGGCACGGAGAAGTTCCTCAAGGCCAAGTTCGCCAAGAAGCCCGAGATCATGAAGGCGAACCTGGCGGCGTTCCACGCGGGCTGGAACTTCGGTGAGACGACCGAGGACTTCGCGGTCTCCTACGAGGTCGCCCCCGCTTCCACCGCCTTCCCGACCGGCACCTACCGCAACATCTCCGGGAACCTGGCCCTGTCCTACGGGCTGATCGCCGCCTCGAAGCAGGCCGATCTGCCGCTGTACCTGGGCTCGTACCCGATCACGCCGGCGAGCGACATCCTCCACGAGCTCAGCAAGCACAAGAACTTCGGCGTGCGCACCTTCCAGGCCGAGGACGAGATCGCCGGGATCGGTGCCGCGCTCGGCGCGGCCTTCGGCGGGTCCCTCGGCGTCACCACGACCTCGGGCCCCGGTGTCGCGCTCAAGTCCGAGACGATCGGCCTCGCCGTGAGTCTCGAACTGCCGCTGCTCGTCATCGACATCCAGCGCGGCGGCCCCTCGACCGGCCTGCCGACCAAGACCGAGCAGGCGGACCTGCTCCAGGCGATGTACGGCAGGAACGGCGAGGCGCCCGTCCCGGTCGTCGCGCCCAGGACCCCCGCCGACTGCTTCGACGCCGCGCTGGAGGCCGTCCGGATCGCGGTCACCTACCGCACCCCGGTCATGCTCCTCTCGGACGGCTATCTGGCCAACGGCTCGGAGCCGTGGCGCATCCCCGAGGTCGACGAACTCCCGGACCTGCGCGTCCAGTTCGCCTCCGGGCCGAACCACACCACCGAGGACGGCACCGAGGTCTACTGGCCGTACAAGCGCGACCCGCAGACCCTGGCCCGCCCCTGGGCGATCCCCGGCACGCCGGGCCTCGAACACCGGATCGGCGGCATCGAGAAGCAGGACGGCACGGGCAACATCTCGTACGACCCGGCCAACCACGACTTCATGGTCCGCACCCGGCAGGCGAAGATCGACGGCATCGAGGTGCCCGACCTCGAGGTCGACGACACGACCGGCGAGGCCCGCACGCTCGTCCTCGGCTGGGGCTCGACGTACGGCCCGATCACGGCCGCGGTGCGCCGCCTGCGCACGGCCGGTGAGCACATCGCGCAGGCCCATCTGCGCCACCTCAACCCGTTCCCGCGGAATCTGGGCGAGGTCCTGAAGCGTTACGACAAGGTGGTGATCCCCGAGATGAACCTCGGTCAGCTCGCCACGCTCGTACGGGCGAAGTACCTGGTCGACGCGCACAGCTACAACCAGGTCAACGGAATGCCGTTCAAGGCTGAGCAGCTCGCCACCGCTCTCAAGGAGGCCATCGATGGCTGACACGCAGACCAGGCAGCCCAGGGAGGCCGGCGGACCGGCCACGGAAGAGGGCGCCGGGGAGACCGGGGACGGCGCGGAGACGCTTCTGTCACTGGTCCCCAAGGCCGAGGCCAAGCAGTCCATGAAGGACTTCAAGTCCGACCAGGAAGTGCGCTGGTGCCCCGGCTGCGGCGACTACGCGGTCCTCGCCGCCGTGCAGGGCTTCATGCCCGAGCTCGGTCTGGCGAAGGAGAACATCGTCTTCGTCTCCGGCATCGGCTGCTCGTCCCGCTTCCCGTACTACATGAACACGTACGGGATGCACTCCATCCACGGCCGCGCCCCCGCCATCGCCACCGGACTCGCCTCCTCCAGGCGGGACTTGAGCGTGTGGGTGGTGACCGGTGACGGCGACGCGCTGTCCATCGGCGGCAACCACCTCATCCACGCCCTGCGCCGCAATGTGAACCTGAAGATCCTGCTGTTCAACAACCGGATCTACGGCCTGACGAAGGGCCAGTACAGCCCGACGTCCGAGGTCGGCAAGATCACCAAGTCGACGCCGATGGGCTCGCTCGACGCGCCCTTCAACCCGGTGTCGCTCGCCATCGGCGCGGAGGCGTCCTTCGTGGCCCGGACCGTCGACTCCGACCGCAAGCACCTCACGTCGGTGCTCCGGGCGGCCGCCGACCACCAGGGCACGGCGCTCGTCGAGATCTACCAGAACTGCAACATCTTCAACGACGGCGCCTTCGAGGTCCTCAAGGACAAGCAGCAGGCCGAGGAAGCCGTCATCCGCCTCGAACACGGGCAGCCGATCACCTTCGGGGCCGAGGCCTCGAAGGGCGTCGTACGCGACGCGGCCACCGGTGACCTGCGGATCGTTCCGGTCACGGAGGACAACAAGGGCGACATCCTGGTCCACGATGCCCACGCGGCGACCCCGACCACGGCCTTCGCGCTCTCCCGGCTCGCCGACCCCGACACCCTGCACCACACCCCGATCGGCGTCCTGCGCGATGTCGAACGGCCCGTCTACGACGTGCAGATGAGCGACCAGCTCGACGCCGCGATCGAGCGGGACGGCAAGGGCGAACTGGGCGCGCTGCTCGCCGGCGGCGACACCTGGACCGTCGTGGGCTGAGCGCCCCACAGGCACACGCCGGGGCCCGGACGCGGAACACCGCGCCCGGGCCCCGTACGTTTCAGGAGGGCCTGGCCTCGTCGTACGCCTCGCGCGCCGCCTGCACCTCGGGCAGTCGCCGGTCCGTCCAGTCCGCGAGCGCGCGGACCTGCGCGGCGGCCTCACGTCCTAGCCCGGTGAGCGAGTAGTCGACGCGGGGCGGGATCACGGGCTTGGCGTCGCGGTGGACGACACCGTCCCGTTCCAGGGTCTGGAGCGTCTGCGCGAGCATCTTCTCGCTGACCCCGCCGATCGCCCGGCGCAGCTCACTGAACCGGTACGACCGCTCCTCCAGCGCCAGCAGCACGAGGACGCCCCACCGGCTCGTGACGTGCTCAAGGACGAGCCGCTGCGGGCACATGCCCTCACCGGTCGCCGTCGTCCACTCCAGAAGCCTGCTCACTGTCACGTCAGTACCTTACTTCAAAGTGGGTACTTACGAATCCTCAGTGCCGGACGTACAGTGAGGGAGAACCGCCACATCAGGGAGATTTCAGACATGAGCTTCGTCGTCACCGGTGCCACCGGCCACCTCGGCCACCTGGTCGTCACGCAACTGCTCGACGCGGGCGTCCCCGCCGCCGAGATCGCCGCCGTCGTGCGGGACAAGGCCAAGGCCGCCGACCTCGCCGGTCGCGGGGTCGAGCTGCGCGTCGCCGACTACAGCGCGCCCGAGACGCTCGACGGCGTCTTCCGCGCGGGCGACCGCGTCCTGCTGGTCTCCGGCAGCGAGGTCGGGCAGCGCGCCGCCCAGCACCAGGCCGTGATCGACGCGGCGAAGGCGGCGGGCGTCGCCCTGCTCGCGTACACCGGAGTGCTCGGCGGCCCGGACGCCGACTTCGCGCTGGCCGACGAGCACAAGGTCACCGAGCAGGCGATCCTCGACTCCGGTCTGCCGTACACGTTCCTGCGCAACGGCTGGTACCACGAGAACTTCACCGAGAACCTGGGCCCGGTCCTGGAGCACGGCGCCGTCGTGGCCAACGCGGGCGAGGGCCGGTTCGCCTCCGCGTCGCGCGCGGACTTCGCCGCGGCCGCCGTCGCCGTACTGACCGGTGAGGGCCACGAGAACCAGGTGTACGAGCTGAGCGGCGACGTCGCGTGGTCGCTCGCCGAGTACGCCGCCGAGGTCGCGCGGCAGTCCGGCAAGGAGATCGTCTACCGGGCCGTCACGCCCGAGCAGAACCGGGAGATCCTGGTCGGCGCCGGGCTGCCCGCCCCGTTCGCCGACATCCTCGTGGGCGTGGACACCGCGGTCGAGAAGGGGCTGCTCGCCCGGCAGAACGGCGACCTGGCCCGGCTCATCGGCCGCCCCACCACCCCGATCGCCGACGCCATCGCCGACGCACTGCGCTAGGCGCAGCCCTCTCCCCCTGGGCACAGACTGGGCACAGACGTCAGGACCGTATGGCGATACGGGCATGACGGGCGGGGCCCGGCGGCGCTACCTTCGTGGGGGCCGCCGCCGGGTCGGCCGTGTGTCACGAGGGAGGGTTCATGCAGGACGGAGCGGGCGCGGCGCCGGACGGACCGGGGGAGAGCCGGAAAGAGGGGCGCACCGGACTCCTCAACGGGTTCGCGGCGTACGGGATGTGGGGCCTCGTCCCCCTGTTCTGGCCCCTGCTCAAGCCCGCCGGCGCCGTGGAGGTCCTGGCGCACCGGATGGTGTGGGCGCTGGTCGTCGTGGGCCTCGCGCTGCTCTTCGTACGGAAGTGGGACTGGGCGCGCGAGCTGATCCGGCAGCCGAAGCGGCTGGGGCTCGTCGCGATCGCCGCGTCCGTCATCACGGTCAACTGGGGCGTCTACATCTGGTCCGTGAACTCCGGCCATGTCGTCGAGGCCTCGCTCGGGTACTTCATCAACCCGCTCGTCTCGATCGCGCTCGGCGTCCTGCTCCTGAAGGAACGGCTGCGGCCCGCGCAGTGGGCGGCCGTCGGGACCGGGGTCGTCGCCGTCCTGGTGCTCGCCATCGGATACGGGCAGCCGCCGTGGATCTCGCTGGTGCTCGCGTTCTCGTTCGGCACGTACGGGCTCGTGAAGAAGAAGGTGAACCTGAGCGGCCTGGAGTCGCTCGCCGCCGAGACCGTCGTGCAGTTCCTGCCCGCGCTCGCCTATCTGGTGTGGCTGACGGCGCAGGGGCGGTCGACGTTCGGCACGGAGGGCGTGGGGCACGCCGCGCTGCTCGCGTCGTCCGGGCTGATCACGGCCCTTCCGCTGGTCTGCTTCGGGGCGGCGGCGATCCGGGTGCCGCTGTCGACGCTGGGGCTCCTGCAGTATCTGACGCCCGTCTTCCAGTTCCTGCTGGGGGTCTGGTACTTCCACGAGGCGATGCCCGCCGAGCGGCTGGCCGGGTTCTCCCTGGTGTGGCTGGCGCTCGCCGTGCTGACCTGGGACGCGCTGCGCACGGCGCGGGTCAATCGGGCCCGGCTGGCCGAGGCGGCGGCGGAGGCGGCGCGCCATTCGTCAACTTCCGCTCCCGCGGAGGAAGTTCGGCCTATAACTGGGGCATGACCCTGCACTGGAAGCTCGTCGTCGACGCCGCCGACCCGCACACACTGGCCGAGTTCTGGGCGGCCACCCTCGGCTACGAGGTCGAGGACAACGCCGCGCTCATCGAACGGCTCCTCGGGTTCGGGGCGGTGAGCGAGGCGGACACCGTGACGCGGTGGGGGCGCCGGTCCTTCCGTGACCTGGTCGCCGTGCGCCACCCCGACGACCCGGTGGACGCGGACACCGGCACCGGGCTCGGCCGCCGGATCCTGTTCCAGCGGGTGCCCGAGGCGAAGACCGGCAAGAACCGGCTGCACATCGACGTACATTCCGGGGCCGGGCAGCGGGCGGCCGAGGCCGAGCGGCTCACCGGCCTCGGCGCGCGCCTCCTGCACGAGGTGAAGGCGCAGGGCGGCGAGTGGCTGCTGATGGCCGACCCCGAGGGCAACGAGTTCTGCCTCCAGTAGCCCCACCGTCGGTCACCAACTCTTCGCGGAATCCCCCCTGTTCGCCTCGTGGCGCTCCTCCGAACCGCCGGTAACGTGTGCTCGACCGTCCGGGCGGTCGATGCCCATGCCGCGTCCCGCCCGCGCCTGAAGCCGCACATTCTGCTCCTGGAGGAGCCTTGACCTACGCACGCCTCCTGGGCGCCCGCACCGCACCGCGCCCGGCGCACAGAGGCGGTTCGTGATGGGGGACTTCACCGGCGGGCTCGTGATCGCCCTGCTCCTGTTCCTCCTCTTCATCGGTGCCTGCTTGTTCCTGTCGATGTGGGCCAGCCCCGACCTCCGCGTCGGGGACGAGTTCTTCCGCGTCAGCGAGAACAACCGCCTCAGCACCCGCATGACCGGATTCGCCTACTCCGGCGACATCGCGAACGCCGCCGCCGTCATGTACCTCGTCGGGGTCGTCGCCGTGGCCGGCGGGGACGGCCTGATCGTCGCCCTGGCCGCGGCCCTGTCACCGCTGCTGATGCGGCAGTGGCTGGCGAAGCGCCTCGCGGGCGTCGGCGGACGCTCGTTCGGCGAGACCGTCGCCCGCCATCTGCCGCCGGGGCCCGGCCGCCGCGCCGCCGGTTTCGCCATGCTGACCGCTACGGTGCCGCTGCTGACCGCCCAGTTCCAGCCGCTGGGCGACACGGCCCAGATGGTCGGCATCACCGACCTCGGGACCCGGCAGCTGCTCATCGTGCTCCTGGGCGCGCTGATCGTCTCCTGCGCGGCGATCGGCGCCACCCGCGGGGCGACCGTGCTGCAAATGGCCAAGATGGCCGGTCTGGTGGTCATCGCCCCGCTCCTCAGCCTGTTGGTCCTGGTCAGGTTCGGCGGAAGCTTCGGAGCGATCTTCGACGCCGCCGACCGGCACCGGTCAGGTTCGGCCGGCTATCTGGCGCTGGGCCAGCTCTTCGGCGACGGCCCCATCGGCTTCATCGACCTCGCCGCTTTCTGCCTCTGCGTGCTGACCGGCGCGGCCTTCATGCCGTACCTCATCGCACGCTTCACCGACGCCCCGAAGCCTGCCGACGCACGCCGCGTCGCGGGCGTCGGCTTCGCCGTCATCGCCCCCATGTGCGCCATGGCCGCCCTCATCGGCTTCGGCGCGGCGGCCCTCGTGCCCGAGAAGAAGCTGGTCGCGCAGGGGCAGTTCGGCGGGAACATCATCGCCCGCCTCGCCATCGCCCTGGACGGAGGCGAGGACGGGCTCGGCAAGTGGCTGCTGTTCGTCCTCTGCGCCACCTTCCTGATGGTCCTCGCCGCTGCCGCCGTCCTCCTGCTCTCCGCTGCCGCCTCCGTCGTCCGCGACCTCAGCGCGGGCGGTGCGGTGACCAAGCCGGGGGGACTCAAGGCCGACGGCACGAAGAGCGTCAGCGCGGGCCGCGCCCGTCTCACCATGGTCGCCATCGGCGGCGTGAGCATTCTGCTCGCCGCCCTCACCCCCGATGTCAGCCCGCAGTTCTGGCTGATCCTGTCGTACACGATGACGACCTCGGCGGTCCTCCCGCTCGTCATCCACGGGCTGCGCAGCGACCGCCCCATGTCCGCGGCGGCCATGAAGCGCTGCGTCTACGGAAGCACGGCGGCGGTCCTGCTCGTCACGTTCTTCTCCCCCTCGGTCTCGGGCACCCCGTACGCGCTCTTCCCCGGCCTGGACTGGAACTTCTGGCCGTTCCACTCCTCCGTGCTCGTGGGCGCCCCCGTCGGCTTCCTGCTCGCCCGGCCGTGGCGCGGTGACCGCCCGACGCGGGGCGCCGCGGCGGCCAGGGACCGGGCCGAGGCCCCCTACCCCACCAGGGCCGGCTGACCGCTCCGCCCGGCGCGGTTCACGACGTGATGTCCTTCGCCGTGAACCGCGCCCACGCCGCCGAGCCGAACACCGCCGCGTACAGGGCCTGTAGTTCGAGGTTCTTCACCACGTCGTCCCAGTACACCGGTGCGCGCATCAGGTCGGCGAAGGACAGCCACTGGTGCGAGAACAGGTAGGGCTGGATCGCGTGCAGCTGCGGGATCTGGTCGAGGATCTGGACCGTGATCAGCAGGCCCACCGTCGTCGCCATCGCCGCGATGCCGCTGCCGGTGAGCGTCGAGACGAAGAGCCCGACGGCCGCGATGCCGACCAGGGACGCCGCGACCACGAGCGCGATCAGGAACGCCCGCCACAGCCCTTCGCCGTAACCGATCCGCGTGCCGGAGATGGTGACCACGTCGCCGAGCGGGAACAGCAGCAGCCCGGTCAGGAGCGCGGAGACCGCCACCACCAGCGTCGCCAGCAGGCAGAAGGCGAGCACGGTCGCGTATTTGGTGAGCAGCAGGCGGGTCCGGCCCGCGGGCGCGACCAGCAGATAGCGCAGCGTCCCGGCGTTCGCCTCGCCCGCCACGGCGTCGCCCGCGATGACGCCGACCGACATGGGCAGGAAGAACGGGAGTGTCGCGGCGAGCGCGGTGAACACCAGGAACAGGCCGTTGTTCGTGATCTGGGCGATGAACGCGGGACCGCCGCCCCCACCGCCGCCGGCCGCCCCGTCCCCGCTCGTCTCGATCTTCACGGCGACACCGATCAGGATCGGCACGCCGGCGAGGACCGCGAGCAGCGCGAGCGTGCGCCAGCGGCGCAGGGTCACGGTCAGCTCGCTGCGCAGCAGGCCGAGGGTCCACAGGGGGTTCGTCGGCGCCGCGCCGGGCGTTTCGGCCCGCGCCGTCGTTTCAGCCCGCGACATCGAAGCCCTCCCCCGTCAGCGCGACGAACGCGTCCTCCAGCGAGGCCCGCTCGACGCCGAATCCCCGTACGCGTACGCCCGCGGTGACCAGTGCCGCGTTCAGCTCCGCCAAGTCCGTTCCGGGAGGCGGCGGTTCGGCCGTGACCCGGTCCTCCTCCGTGTCGAGGACGGTGAGCCCGTGCTCCTTCAGGACGCGGGCGGCGTCGGCCGGGTCGGGGGTGGTGACGGCGAGCTTTCCGCGCACCCCGGAGGCCAGTTCGGCGACCGGCCCCTGGGTGAGGAGGCGGCCCCTCGCCATCACCGCGGCGTGCGTGCAGACCTGCTCGATCTCGTCGAGGAGGTGCGAGGACAGGAAGATGGTGGTGCCGTCGGAGGCCAACTCCCGCACCAGGCTTCTGATTTCGCGCATGCCCTGCGGGTCGAGGCCGTTCGTCGGCTCGTCGAGGACGAGCAGCCGGCGCGGCGTCAGCAGGGCGGCGGCGAGGCCGAGCCGCTGCTTCATACCGAGCGAGTACGCCTTCGCCTTCTTGCCCGCCGCGGCAGTCAGACCCACCCGGTCGAGCGCCTGCCCGACGCGCTCCTTGCGGGTGCGGGGGTCGGCGGTCGGGTCGGCGGAGTCGTAACGCAGCAGGTTGTCCCGGCCGGTGAGGAAGCCGTACAGGGCGGGCCCCTCGATCAGCGCGCCCACCTGCGGCAGCACGGTCCGCACCGCGCGGGGCATGGGACGGCCGAGGACCCGGGCGGCCCCCGAGGTCGGCTCGATCAGGCCCATCAGCATCCGGATGGTGGTCGTCTTCCCGGAGCCGTTCGGCCCGAGGAAGCCGAAGACGGCGCCCTGCGGGACGCTCAGGCTGAGTCCGTCGACGGCGAGCTGCCCGCCCCGGTACCGCTTGCTGAGCTCCCGTGTCTCGATGACCGGCTGCTCCTCCATGCCCCTCCCATGCCTGCGTACATACACCGACGTACAAACAGGTGAGGGGGCGGTACGCACCGCCCCCTCACCTCGAACTTCCGTGCCGTCAGCCCGCGTTGGCCGCCTTCACCAGCGCGTCCTTGGTGACCGCGCCGGCGTACGCCTTCCCGTCCTGGGTGACCAGTACGTTCACGAGGCGGGTCGAGTAGACGGTGCCGGAGCCGAACTCACCCTTCACCTGGTCGCCGAGCGAGCTCAGGAACTTCTGCGCGTCGGGCGGCATCTCGGCCGAGCCCTTGCCCGAGGCCAGGCCACCGGCCTCGTTCGGGAGCTTCAGCTCGGCGATCGAGGTCCAGCCCTTGCCGATGACCTTCAGGTCGTCGAGCCCGCCGGCCTTCAGGTCGCCGGCCTTCAGGTCCTCTGGCTTGGCGACGCCCTCGTGCCGCGGCGCCTTCTTCATCTCGTCCGCCTCGGTGACCTTCATGCCCTTGGAAGGCTTGAAATCGAAGGTGGAGGCGGCCGGCTTCGCGAAGTCGACCTTGGTGAAGCCCGCGTCGACGACGGCCGCGCCGCCGCCCGCCGGGGTCAGCGAGAACTTCAGCGGCGTACCGGTCTTCGCGTCCACGGACACGGTGACCGCGCCGACCGTCGAACCGGACTGCTTCGGCTTGATCTGCAACCGGTACGCGTCCCGGCCCGCGACCTGCGAGGTGCCGTCGACCGCGAACGACGTGGTGTCGCCACCGGCCTTGAGGATCTCGTCCGTGAGCTCCTTCGGCGTGGCCGGAACGCCCTTCGGGGCCTTCTTCGCGTGCTCGCCCTGCTGCTGCTTCGCGTGGTACGCCTCGTCCGACTTGCTGTCGTAGGCCCACACGTCGTCGCCGTTGTGGATCACGCTGTACTCGGACGCGTCGTCGAGGACCGACAGCTTCTGCCGGTCCGCGCCGTCCGCCGCGACGCGCAGCGTGTGCGAGCCGGTGGCCAGCTCGGTCAGCTTCGACTGCGGGTCGGCCGAGGACTTGCCGCCCTCGTGTTCCCCGCCGCCCATCAGGCCGCCGCCCGCGGAGCCGCCGACCGAGGGCAGGCCCAGATCCGTCTGGATCTTCACGGTGCCGGAGAGCTGCTCGGTGTCCGACTTCGCGATCTTCTCGATGAGCTGCCGCGCGGTGATGTCGGGAAGGTTCGGGTCGCCCGAGCTGGCGAGCGCCGGAACGAGCCCGATCGTCGCCGCGGCCACCCCCACCACGGCGACGGGGACCGCGTAGCGCACGGCCTTGCGGCGGCGCGCGCCGCTCTCGCTGTCTTCGGATGCGTACGGTGCCATCTTCTTGCCCTACCTCCGTGATCGGCGGCGGCTTACCGTCCTGTGCACTCGTCCAGTCTGCGTCCACCCCGAGCCGCCATTCTCACCCGGATTGGTCTGGAGTGGTGTACCCAATCTGACCAAACCGGCCACAGGGAAGCGTCAGCCCCCGGGATCAACTCCGCGTACGCCTACGGGATGACACACCCCGGCCCCACCTAGGGGACGCCCCACCAAGCCCCTGCGTCGATCGAACAGCGGGGCCCGGGGCAGAGCCGCACATCAAGCCCCTGCGGCGATTGAGCAGCGGGGTCCGGGGCAGAGCCCCGAGACCGGCGGAGGTCAGCCCGCCCGATGCACCACCGCGTCGCACAACTCCCCGAGCGCCACCTTGGCCTGGCACTCCGCCAACGGCACAAGCGCCGCCCTCGCCTCCTCCGCGAAGCGAACCGTGTCACGCCGCGCCTGCTCCAACGCCGGATGCACCCGCAACCGCGCCACCGCATCGGCCAGCCGCGCGTCATCGCTCAGGTCCGAGTCGAGAAGCTCGACCAGCTCCCGGTCCTCGGCGAGACCGAGCCGCTCGGCCCTCTCACGCAGCCGCAGCACCGGCAGCGTGGCGATGCCCTCACGCAGATCCGTGCCGGGCGTCTTGCCGGACTCGTGCGAGTCGGAGGCGATGTCGAGGACGTCGTCGGCGAGCTGGAAGGCGACGCCGAGCCGCTCCCCGTACTGGGTGAGGACATCGACGACCGTCTCGTCCGCGCCGGACATCATCGCGCCGAACCGGCAGGCCACCGCGATGAGCGAGCCGGTCTTGCCGCTGAGCACGTCGAGGTAGTGGTCGACGGGGTCGCGCCCGTCGGCCGGGCCCGCCGTCTCCAGGATCTGGCCGGTGACGAGGCGCTCGAACGCCTCCGCCTGGATCCGGACGGCGTCGGGGCCGAGGTCGGCGAGGATGTGCGAGGCCCGCGCGAACAGGAAGTCGCCGGTGAGCACGGCCACCGAATTGCCCCAGCGCTGGTTGGCGCTCTGCACCCCGCGCCGCACGTCCGCCTCGTCCATCACGTCGTCGTGGTAGAGCGTCGCGAGATGCGTCAGCTCGACGACGACGGCGGAGGGCACGACGCCCGGTGCGTAGGGGTCACCGAACTGGGCCGCGAGGGTCACGAGCAGCGGCCTGAACCGCTTGCCCCCGGCGCGCACCAGGTGCCGGGCGGCCTCCGTGATGAAGGGAACCTCGCTCTTGGTGGCTTCGAGCAGTCCCTCCTCGACAGCCGCCAATCCGGCCTGGACATCGGCTTCGAGAGCCTGGTCCCGCACGCTAAGACCGAAAGTCCCGACGACGGTCACGAGTGGGTCTCCTGTCTGCTGACGATCACATGGCGAACTCGGTCG
The DNA here is from genome assembly GCF_049844455.1 of Streptomyces fractus. NCBI lineage: Bacteria > Bacillati > Actinomycetota > Actinomycetes > Kitasatosporales > Streptomycetaceae > Streptomyces > Streptomyces fractus. The sequence continues at coordinate 4,099,765 of NZ_JBMYHI010000002.1, forward strand.
ATCATTCGGTCGATGACACGGTTTGTCGATGTGTCGCTGCCATCACTCAAGTCAGCGTATCCGGTCGCGTTTCGATCACAGGTGGCGCCCGCCCGAACACCCTGGACCAGGCGGCTTCGCGACACCACCGGTATGTTCTTGATCAGCACAGACGACCTGGAGTACGCACTTTGTCCCGCACCGAGAACGACACGGGCAGCGCACCGCCCCCCGAGGACGACACGGCCTTCTTCGGCCAGCCGAGGGGGCTGCTGACGCTCTCCGGCCTGGAGGTCTGGGAACGTTTCTCGTTCCTCGGCATGCAGGCCATCCTCGTCCTGTACTTCGCCGACACCGTCGCGCACGGCGGCATGGGCATGGACCCCGGCAACGCGGCCTCGGTCTCGGCGGCGTACGGCACGCTCGTCTACCTCGTCTCGGTGGCGGGCGGCTGGCTCGCCGACCGGATCCTCGGCTCGTACCGCGCCGTCCTGTGGGGCGGCATCCTCATCGCCTGCGGACATTACTCGATGGCGGTGCCGACACCCACGATGACGTGGGTCGGACTCGGCCTGATCAGTGCCGGTACGGGCCTGCTCAAGCCGAATGTCGCCTCGATGGTCGGCAAGCTGTACCGGACCGACGACGAGCGCCGCGACGCCGGCTTCGCGCTCTACTACATGGGCATCAACATCGGCGCGTTCGCGGGCCCGCTGATCACCGGCTGGCTCGGCGACCACAAGGGCTGGCACTGGGGCTTCTCCGCGGCCGCGATCGGCATGACGTTCGGCCTTATCCAGTACGTCGCGGGCCGCCGTCACCTGGCCGGGCGCACGGAGGCCGCCGAGTACGCGCTGCCGCCCGAGGGGATGCGCCGGGCTGTGCGGCTGATGATCGTGGGCGCCGTCGTGGTGGCCGCGGTCGCGGTGGCCCTGGCCCTCGCCGGGTGGCTGACCATGGGCCGCTTCGTCGACGTCCTCACGTACATCTCGGTGATCGCGCCGATCGTGTACTTCGTGGTGATGTTCAAGAGCCCGCGGGTCACGGCGGAGGAACGCGGCCGGCTCAAGCCGTATCTGGTCCTCTTCATCGCCTCGGTCGCCTTCAACTTCATCCTGTTCCAGGCGTACTCGACGATGATGCTGCTCGCCGCGTCGAACGCCGAGACGACCATCCTCGGCTTCGAGTTCCCCGCCAGCTGGTACGCCTCCGCGCTCGGCGCCTTCGAGGTGGCCCTCGCGCCCGTCGTGGCCGCCGTCTGGGCGCGGATGGGCCCGCGCCAGCCGCACGCCTCCAACAAGATCGCGATCGGCGTGGTCCTGGGCGGCCTGTCGTTCCTGCTGATGGCCCTGCCGACCTCGGGCCACAGCGACGACACGTACAAGATGGCCGTCTGGTGGATCGTCGGCTCGTATCTGCTGCTCGGGCTCGGCGACATCCTCGTCGAGACGTCGGGCATGTCGGCGACGACCAAGCTCGCGCCGCAGGCCTTCGCCAGCCAAACCATGGCCCTGTGGTTCCTCTCGCTCGCACTCGCGAACGGGATCCAGGCCCAGGTCGTCAAGCTCTACGGCGAGGTCTCCAACCCCGCCTACTTCGGCGTCAACGGCGCGATCGCGGTCGCGGTCGGTGTCGCCGTGATCGCCCTGGCGCCGTGGCTGCGCCGCACCATGCACCCCGTTCACTGAGGTTCTCCCATGACGACGACTCCCACCATCAGGACCGAGTTCCCCTTCGGAACGGTCCGCGAGGACATCCGCGTACCCCTCTCCGACGGGACGACGCTCTTCGCCCGCGTGTGGCGCCCGGTGACCGAGGAACCGGTGCCCGTCCTCCTCGAATACCTCCCGTACCGGCTCTCCGACTGGACGGCGCCGCGCGACTGGCAGCGGCACCCCTGGTACGCGGGTCATGGCTACGCCTCCGTGCGCGTCGACGTGCGCGGACACGGCAACAGTGAGGGGATGCCGACCGACGAGTACTCCGAGACGGAGCTCGCCGACGGCGTCGAGGTCGTGAACTGGCTGGCCGCTCAGCCCTGGTCGTCCGGCAAGGTCGGCATGTTCGGCATCTCCTGGGGCGGCTTCAACTCCCTCCAGATCGCGGCCCTGGCCCCCGAGCCACTGAAGGCGATCATCACCGTCTGCTCGGCGGACGACCGCTACGACAACGACGTGCACTACATGGGCGGCTCCGTGCTCGCCGTGGACATGCACGCGTGGGCGGCGACGATGCTCGCGTTCGTGTCCCGGCCGCCGGACCCGCAGTTCGTGGGCGAGGGGTGGAAGGACATGTGGACGAAGCGGCTCGACGCCGTCGACCCGTTCATCCACACGTGGCTCGACCACCAGACCCGCGACGACTACTGGCGGCACGGCAGCGTCTGCGAGGACTACTCCGCGATCAAGGCGGCCGTGCTCGCGGTCGGCGGCTGGCACGACCCGTACCGGGACACGGTGCTGCGCCTCGCCGAGCACCTCCCGGACGAGCGGATGCGCGGCATCATCGGCCCCTGGTCGCACCAGTACCCGGACCGCGGCCTGCCGCCGGGCCCGGCCATCGGCTTCCTCCAGGAGACGCTGCGCTGGTGGGACCACTGGCTGAAGGGCGACGACACAGGGGTGATGGCCGAGCCGAAGCTCCGCTCCTGGATCAGCGACTCGCACCCGCCGGCCACCGTCTACGACCAACTGCCGGGCCGCTGGGTCGGCGACCCGTCGTGGCCCTCGCCGAACGTCGCCCCCGCCTCGTACGCGCTCCAGGGCCCGCCCCAGATCGTGCGTTCACCGCAGCACACGGGCGTGGACGCGGGCCGCTTCTTCCCGTTCGGGAACGACGCGGACCTGCCGCCCGACCAGCGCGAGGAGGACGCGAAGTCGGCGTGCTTCGAGTTCGAGGTGCCGCAGGAGGTACGGGTCCTCGGCCGGCCGCGCGTGACGCTGCGGCTGACGTGCCCGGTGGAACGCGGGCAGGTCGTGGCGCGGGTGTGCGACGTGGCACCGGACGGCTCCTCGACACTCGTGACGCGGGGCGTGCTGAACCTGTCGTCGCGGCACGGCCGTTCCAAGAACGTGCCGTGGGAGCCGGACGCCACGGAGGACGTCACCTTCGAGCTGAACGGCATCGGCCACGCCTTCCCGGCCGGCCACCGCATCCGGCTCGCGGTCTCGTCCGCGTACTGGCCGTGGATCTGGCCGCAGGCCGGTTCGGAGGCCGGGTTCACGCTCGACCCGGTGGGCAGCACGCTGGAACTGCCGGTGCGCGGCGCCGAGTCGGGCGGCGAGATCACCTTCGGCGCCCCCGAGCAGTCCGAACCCCTGGGCGTCGTCTACCCGGAGACGCTGGAGGGGCCGCGGCCCGAGCGCCTCGTCGTACGGGACGTGGCCAAGGGCGAATGGCGCCTGGAGGTCGACCCGCGCTACGGCGGCACGCGCCTGTACCCGGACGGCCTGGAGTTCACCGAGGACGCGCTCGAGACGTACGTCATCAACGAGTCCGACCCGCTGTCCGCCCGCACCCGCTCCGACTGGACGATCCGCCTGCACCGCCCTGACACGGGCTGGGACGCCCACGTGGAAACCCGCTCCGAGATCACCTGCACGGCCGACGAGTTCCTCACGTCGAGCGAGGTGGTGTGCCGCGACGGCGACGAGGTCCTCTTCCACCGCACCTGGGAACACCGCATCCCCCGCACGGCAGGCTGACCCTCCATCGACCCCGACTTGGTCAAGCCCACCAGCGCCTGGTGGGCTTGACCAAGCTCGTCAGCGGCGGGTGAGCAAATATCAAGCCCCTGCGGCGATTGAGCAGCGGGGTCCGGGGCGGAGCCCCGTGACGTGGGACCGGTTCACCGGAACAGCCGCTCCAGGACCACCGCAACCCCGTCCTCCTCGTTCGACGACGTCACCTCGTCGGCGACAGCCCTGAGCTCCGGATGCGCGTTGGCCACCGCCACCCCGCACCCCGCCCACACGAACATCGGCACATCGTTCGGCATATCGCCGAAGGCAACCGTGTCGGCGGCCCCGGCGCCAAGCCGCTCCGCGGCGAGGCTCAACCCGGTCGCCTTGGTGACACCACGCGGCTGCAACTCGACCGTCCCGGGCCCGGACATGGTGACGGTGGCGAGCGGCCCCACCGCGGCTCTCGCCACCGCCGCCAACTCGTCGTCGGACAGGGACGGGTGGCGCAGCAGCACCTTGCTGATGGGCCGGTCCCACAGCGCGGCCCGCCCCCGCACCCGTACGGCGGGCAGCGTCGGATGCGGCATGAGGTAGCCGGGCTCGATGAGCGTGAGGCCCTCCACCCCGTCCTGGTCGACGGCCGCGTACACCTGTCCGACCTCGGCCTCGATCTTGCCGAGGGCCTGCTCGGCGAGGTCCCGGTCGATCGTGAGCGACCACAGCAGCCGGTCCCGCACCCCGTCGTACAGCTGCGCCCCCTGCGCGCACACGGCGAGCCCGCTCCCGCCGAGGTCGTCGAGGATCGGCTTCACGCGGGGCGCGGGCCGCCCCGTCACCACGATGTGCCGGGCGCCCGCGGCGACGGCCGCCGCCAGGGCGTCGCGGGTCCGGTCGGAGACCGTGTCGTCGCCGCGCAGCAGCGTGCCGTCCAGGTCAGTGGCGATGAGTGCATATGCGGGTGCGGACATGATCCGAAGAATACGGACCGGCCGCCCCCTCGACCCGTCGCGTACCGGCCGCCCTGGCGAGGTTCGGCCGGTCACGACGTGGTCGTGTCATCTGTACGGGTTACGCCCCTGCGCGGTCAACCGGGTTGAACGCCGCGGTAGTTGCAGGCAGCACCCGTCACGCGTGGGACGCCAGATGCGCGGCGAGCCGGGGCGAGGCGAACTCCGTACCGCAGACGAAGCGCATGACCGGCCCGTACGAGGACCCGCCCAGCATGCCCGTGAAGTACAGGCCCGGGACGGACGAGACGTAGCCGGCGCCGAGCCGCGGCGTGCCCCGGCTGGTGGCGAGCCGCGTGCGCAGCCCCTCCCCCAGGAACGGCATCGCCGCCAGGTCCACCCGGTATCCGGTCGCCGCGATGACGTGGTCGGCCGACAGATCGTCGGAGCGGCCGCCGAGCGTCCGCACGCTCAGGACGGGCGCGCCCTGTGACACCGTCACGCGCTCGATCCCCGCGACGTCGCGCACCGCGACCTTGCCCTCGAACCGCTCCTTCAGCCACCACGCGCCCAGCGGCCCGAGCACCCTCCTGACCAGGAAGTGCCGTGCCTGTGGCGGGAGATGGCGGTACGGGTGCGGGTAGTACGTGAGCGCGTAGAGCGACCACGCGTTGCCGAACGGGGTCTCCGGGCGGAACTTCGGCTGGTTCCACGGTGGCGCCCCGAAGCGCACCCGGCCCTTGCCGCGCGCGACCACCTTCACGCTCGCGCCCGCCTCCGCCGCGAGCGCCGCCGTCTCCAGGGCGGACTGGCCCGCGCCGACGACGATCAGCTCCTTACCGGCGAACCGGGTCAGGTCGTGGTGCTGCGCGCTGTGCGAGACAGGGCCCGTGGGGGCGGGTCCGTCCGGCACGGCCGCGGCGAACTCCCCCGGCAGATGCTCCAGGCCGGACAGGCCGGTGGCGACGACCACCGCCCGCGCCGTGAACTGCTCGCCCGAGTCCAGCTTCAGCTCGAAGCCCTCGCGGCCGCGCCGGTCCACGGAGACGACCCGGACCCGCTCGAGCTCGGGCACCAGCTTCTTCTGGAACCAGTCTCCGTACGCCACGAACGTGTCGGCGGATATCAGGTCCTCGTCCGTGACGAGCCGCTTGATCCCTGCCGCGTCGCAGTAGTCGACCAGTTTGTGTCCGCGCTGCGGCGCGTCGATGTTCGACGCGGACGGCACGGACTTGAGGATCATGCCTTCGGGCATGTGCGAGCGCCAGCTCACCATGGGTTCCCCGAAGACCCTGACGGGTATGCCGCGCGCCCTCAAGTGGGCGGCGGTGGACAGGCCGTAGGGGCCCGCACCTATGACTGCTACCGGATGATTCACGAAGCCCCTCCCCAGGACGACGTCATGCCATCTGCTTCGCCTGCTTCGGTCAGGTCCGGCCGCCGCGTCCGCCGCCCGAACCGGTACTGCCGCCGCGGCGGCCTGCCCGCCACAGCTGGTACAGATGCTTCGCCCCGGGCCGTACGAGCCGGGCGAGCATCGTGAAGCACGGCCGCGGATCGTCGGCCGCCCACCACGCAAGCTCCGTGCCGCTCGCGCGGGACGGGGCGTGCGGGGTCGTATAGCCGCTGCGCCGGTACGCCAGCAGGGCCGGCAGGTCGATGTTCTCGACGACGTAGCGGTGTCCCGCCCGCTGTTCCCCCTCCGGAACGGTGCGGCCGGTGAGTGCGAGGTGCATGGCACGGACGACGTCGACGCCCGCCTCGTTCTCGAAGAGGCGGAACTGGGCGCCCATCCGCGGATTGAAGTCGAGCAGCTTGTACTGTCCGTCGCGCCGGTCGAAGCGCAGATCGAGGTCGATGATTCCGGTGAAGCCGATCTGTTTGATGAAACGTGCGGCGACGTCCGCGAGTTCCGGATTGTCGACGACATACGCGTTCGCCGTCATGCCCGCGTGCGGCGGCCAGGAGCGGACCTTGACGCCGGTGAACATCGCGAGCGGTGTGGAGTCCTGGTCGAAGTACGCGTGCACGATCCAGTCCTCGGCGTCCTCGCGCGGCAGATACTCCTGGAGGATCACGCCGGGCTTCTCGCCCCAGTCAAGGGCGAGTTGACGCAGCGCCTCGGGGGTCGCGATCCTCGTGGTCCCGTTGACCGCGGGCCGCGAGCGCCGCGTGAACGCCTCCCGGTTCTTCGCCACGACCGGGAATCGGGCCTTCACCGCGAACTCCTCGATGTCCGCGTACGAATCCGGGAACGCGGCCGTCGGCGACGGGATGCCGTGCTCCACGCACAGTTCGTGCAGGCCCTGCTTGCTCGCGAGACGGCGCGGCAACTCCCGCTCCACGCGCGGGAAGAGAAAGCCCGCGGCGGCGAGCGGGTCCTGGTGCTCGGCGATCAGGACCGCCGCCTCCTCGTCCGTCGGGATCAGCACCGTCGGCCGGCCGATCCCGCGGGCGACGCGCAGCAGACCGTCGACGAGCCGCTCCGGCTCCTCCGTCCCCGTCGTACGCCACGGGAAGGCCCGGCGGAGATAGCGCGAGGCAGCCGCGGGTGTGTAGCGGTCCTCGGTGATCGCGTACATCGGCACGCCGAGGCGACCCAGGCTGCGGATCGCGCCGACCCCTCCGTGATGCAGCGGGTAGTCGCCGAACTTCACGATCAGGCCCGGGACATCACGGTCCACGGCGAACGGCACGCCTCCAGCGCCGCCGACACTCCCGGTGCTCCCGGCCACGGGTCCCCCCACGTGTCCCCCCTCGGACCCGGACCTTGAATACGGGGTCCAGCCCCGTCCGTGCCCACCGGACATTGACGCTAAGCCGGAACCCACCACTCCATCAACGGGTCATTCGGACATTGCGAACTCTTTAGGCACTGCCGCGAACCCGCGCCTCCCACGTAACGTGTGGCGCACCCGAATGGAAAGTGAGGCCCGCAGGCATGGCACCCGCAGCCACCTCCGCGTCCGAGACCCCCTCCGAGCACACCCCGCTCGACCGTCTCGACCCACTCGACCTTCCCGAAGGCCACCCCTTCGGCCCGCACAACCTTCCGTACGGAGTCTTCTCCCTCACCGACGACGCCTCGGGCGGCGAGCGCTCGGTGGGCGTCCGGATAGGGGATCACGTCCTGGACGCGGGCGCCGCCGCCGCGGCCCTCGGCTCCCCCTACGTCACGGTCCTGGCCCGCCCGAGCCTCAACTCCCTGCTGGCGGCGGGCCGTACGACCTGGTCGGACGTGCGCCGCGCCCTGACGGCGTGGGTCACCGTCCCGGCCCACCGCGAGGTCGTCCGCCCCTTCCTGCACCCCCTCTCCTCGGTCACCCTGCACCTGCCGTTCGAGGTCGCGGACTACGTCGACTTCTACGCGTCCGAGAACCACGCCTCGAACCTCGGCCGCCTCTTCCGTCCCGACGAGGAGCCCCTGAAGCCCAACTGGAAGCATCTGCCGGTGGGTTACCACGGGCGCTCCGGCACGGTCGTCGTCTCGGGCACGGACGTGGTGCGCCCCTCGGGCCAGCGCAAGGCCCCGGCGGACCCGGCCCCGGTCTTCGGCCCGTCCGTCCGCCTCGACATCGAGACGGAGGTCGGCTACGTGGTCGGCGTCCCGTCGCGGCAGGGCACCCCGGTCCCGCTGTCCTCCTACCGGGACCACGTCTTCGGCCTCTGCCTCCTCAACGACTGGTCGGCGCGGGACATCCAGAACTGGGAGACGGTGCCGCTCGGCCCGCACCTCGGCAAGTCGTTCGCCACGTCGATCTCCGCGTGGATCACGCCACTTGAGGCCCTGGACGCGGCCCGCGTGGGCCCGCCGGAGCGGACGGTGCCGCTGCTGCCGTACCTGGACGACAGCGACCCCGAGGCGACCGCCAACCCGGCCGGCTACGACCTGCGCATCACGGTCACCCTCAACGGCCAGGTCATCTCCGAGCCCCCCTTCTCCGGCATGTACTGGACGGGCGCCCAGATGCTCGCCCATATGACGGTCAACGGCGCCTCCCTGCGCACCGGCGACCTCTACGGCTCAGGCACGATCAGCGGCACGGAGGACAACGAGCGCGGCTCCCTGATCGAGATCACCTGGAACGGGCAGCAGCCGCTGGACCTCCCCGACGGCAAGCGCGGCTTCCTGGAGGACGGCGACGTGGTCACCCTCTCCGCCTGGGCCCCCGGCCCGGACGGAGCGAGGGTCCAACTGGGCGAGGTCACTGGCCGGATCGTGCCATCGGCACTCTGAGCCTCGCCGGCGATTGAGGCGCGGGGTCCGGGGCAGAGCCCCGTGACCGCAACCCCGTCCTACCAGTCGACATCCTCCGGCACCGGCTCGCCCTCGGGCGGCGGCTCCTGGCCCACATAGTCGGGCCAGGGCTCGTCGCCCCGCCCTGCCCCGGAGGACGGCGCCACCCCGGTAGGGGCCTCACCCCGCAAACCCGCCAAAACCCCAAGCACGCCCTCTCCCCACGTCGCCAGCTTCTTCTCTCCGACCCCGCCGATCGTGCCCAACTGGGCGAGGGACGTTGGCTGTTGCAGCGCGATCTCGCTGAGCGTCGCGTTCTGGAAGATGACGTACGCCGGCACCCCGTGCTCCTTCGCCTGCGCCCCGCGCCAGGCCCGCAGCGCCTCGAAGACCGGCGCCACCTCCGCCGGCAGCTCGACGGCGGGCGTCTTGGCCTTGCGCTCACGGGCCGCCGCCGCACGCGGCGCCGGCTTCGGCTCCTTGCGCAGCCGCACCTCCCGCTGCCGCCCGAGCACGGTGCCGCTCTCCTCGGTGAGCACCAGCGTCCCGTACTCGCCCTCGACCGCGATGAGTCCCTGCGCCAGCAACTGCCGCACCACGCCCCGCCATTCGGCCTCGGCCAGCTCCTCGCCGATCCCGAAGACGGAGAGCTGGTCGTGGTCGAACTGGATGACCTTGGCGCTGCGCTTGCCCAGCAGGATGTCGATGATCTGGCCCGCGCCGAACTTCTGCCGCCGCTCCCTCTCCAGCCGCACCACGGTCGACAGGATCTTCTGCGCGGCGACCGTGCCGTCCCACGTCTCGGGCGGCGACAGGCACGTGTCGCAGTTGCCGCAGGACTCGGCGCCCTCCTGCCCGAAGTACGTGAGCAGCTGGGCCCGGCGGCACTGCGCCGTCTCGCACAGCGCGAGCATCGAGTCCAGGTGGGCGGAGGCGCGGCGCCGGAACGCCTCGTCGCCCTCCCCCATGTTGATCAGCTTCCGCTGCTGCACCACGTCCTGCAGCCCGTACGCCATCCAGGCCGTCGACGGCAGCCCGTCGCGCCCGGCGCGGCCGGTCTCCTGGTAGTAGCCCTCGACGGACTTCGGCAGGTCGAGGTGGGCGACGAACCGTACGTCCGGCTTGTCGATGCCCATGCCGAACGCGATGGTCGCGCAGACGACGAGGCCGTCCTCGCGCAGGAACCGCGACTGGTGCCTCGCGCGCGTGCCCGCGTCCAGGCCCGCGTGGTACGGGACCGCCTCGATCCCGTTCTTACTGAGGAACTCGGCGGTCGCCTCCACGGACTTGCGGGACAGGCAGTAGACGATGCCCGCGTCGCCCTCGTGCTCCTGCTTGAGGAAGGACAGCAGCTGCTTCTTCGGGTCGTTCTTGCCGACGATCCGGTACTGGATGTTGGGCCGGTCGAAGCTCGCCACGAAGTGCTTGGCGTCCGGCATGCCGAGGCGCTCGGTGATCTCCTGGTGCGTGGCGTGCGTCGCCGTCGCGGTCAGGGCGATGCGCGGCACGTCGGGCCAGTGCTGACCGAGCACGGACAGGGTCAGGTAGTCGGGGCGGAAGTCGTGGCCCCACTGCGCCACACAGTGCGCCTCGTCGATCGCGAAGAGGGAGATCTTGCCTCGGGAGAGCAGGCCGAGCGTGGAGTCGAGGCGCAGCCGCTCCGGCGCCAGGTAGAGCAGGTCGAGCTCGCCCGCGAGGAACTCGGCCTCCACGAGGCGGCGCTCCTCGAAGTCCTGCGTCGAGTTCATGAACCCGGCGCGCACGCCGAGCGCCCGCAGCGCGTCCACCTGGTCCTGCATGAGCGCGATCAGGGGCGACACGACGATCCCCGTGCCCGCTCTGACCAGCGCCGGGATCTGGTAGCAGAGCGACTTGCCGCCACCGGTCGGCATGAGTACGACGGCATCCCCGCCGCCCACCACGTGATCGATGATCGCTTCCTGCTCGCCGCGGAAAGCGTCGTACCCGAAGACCCGATGGAGCGTGGCCAGCGCCTCGCTCCCGGTCACCTCGCTCATAACCTGTGTCCCGTCCATCGCCCTGCCCCCGTGCGTCCAGCTCGTCTCGACTTCTCCAGTAACGATAGGGGTCCGGACTGACACCCCGGAAAGTTATCCACAGGTTGGGGGTCGCGCCCCGCTTCCTCCGCGCTCCCCATACGCGCGAGAGCCCGGCCCCACCAAGGGACCGGGCTCCCACGAAGAACACGACGACTGCGCCGCCGCCGCTATCGCACGAACACTCCCGCCTGGCTCGCCAGGTCCAGGAAGTACTGCGGCGCGAGGCCCAGCACGATCGTGACGGCCACGCCCACCCCGATCGTCGTCATGGTCAGCGGCGACGGCACGGCCACGGTCGGCCCGTCCGCCTTCGGCTCGCTGAAGAACATGAGGACGATCACGCGGATGTAGAAGAACGCGGCGATCGCGGAGGACACGACACCGACCACGACGAGCGCGCCCGCACCGCCCTCGGCCGCCGCCTTGAACACGGCGAACTTGCCCGCGAACCCGGAGGTCAGCGGGATACCGGCGAACGCGAGCAGGAACACCGCGAAGACCGCCGCCACCAGCGGCGACCTGCGCCCGAGGCCCGCCCACTTCGACAGGTGCGTCGCCTCGCCCCCCGCGTCGCGCACCAGCGTCACCACGGCGAAGGCGCCGATGGTCACGAAGGAGTACGCGGCCAGGTAGAAGAGGACGGACGAGACGCCGTCGGGTGTCGTCGCGATGACACCGGCCAGGATGAAGCCGGCGTGCGCGATCGACGAGTACGCGAGGAGCCGCTTGATGTCGGTCTGCGTGATCGCGACGATCGCGCCGGCCAGCATCGTGACGATGGCGACGGCCCACATGACCGGCCGCCAGTCCCAGCGCATCCCCGGCAGCACGACGTAGAGCAGCCGCAGCAGCGCGCCGAAGGCCGCGACCTTCGTGGCCGCCGCCATGAACCCGGTCACCGGTGTCGGCGCGCCCTGGTACACGTCCGGCGTCCACATGTGGAACGGGACGGCACCGACCTTGAACAGCAGGCCCATGACGACGAGCGCCATGCCGATGAGCAGCAGCGCGTCGTTGCCCATGGTGTCGGCGAGGGCCGGGTCCACGTTCTGGATCGAGCCGTCGACGACGCTCGCGATCGTGGCGTACGAGACGGAGCCCGCGTAGCCGTACAGGAGCGCGATGCCGAACAGGGTGAAGGCGGACGCGAAGGCGCCGAGCAGGAAGTACTTGACCGCGGCCTCCTGCGACATGAGCCGCTTGCGGCGGGCCACGGCGCACAGCAGGTACAGCGGGAGCGAGAAGACCTCCAGGGCGATGAACAGCGTCAGCAGGTCGTTCGCCGCGGGGAAGACCAGCATGCCGCTGATCGCGAAGAGCGCCAGCGGGAACACCTCGGTGGTGGTGAACCCGGCCTTTATGGCCGCCTTTTCGCTGTCGCTGCCGGGCACGGAGGCGGCCTGCGCGGCGAACGAGTCAACGCGGTTGCCGTGTGCCTCCGGGTCGAGCCGCCGCTCGGCGAACGTGAAGATCGCGACAAGGCCGGACAGCAGGATGACCCCTTGCAGGAACAGCGCCGGGCCGTCGACGGCGATCGCGCCCATGGCCGCGATGTGCGCCTTCGTCGTCCCGTACCCGCCGGCCGCGAGCCCCACGACCGCCGCGAAGGCGGCCGCGAGGGCGACGACGGCGAGGAACACCTGCACGTAGTAGCGGGACCGGCGCGGCACCAGGGCCTCGACCAGGATCCCCACGACGGCGGCACCGAGGACGATCAAGGTCGGGGACAATTGCCCGTATTCGATCTTCGGTGCGTCGATCTTCGAGATCGGGTCGGCGGCAGTTGTCCACAGACTGTGGACGGCTGACGTAGTCACTTGTGAGCCGCCTCCACTTCCGGCTTCGGGTCCTTCTTGTGGACGTCGGACAGGGTGTGCTTGACCGCCGGGTTCACCAGCTCGGTGAGCGGCTTCGGGTAGACGCCCAGGAAGATCAGTACGCCGATCAGCGGGACCACGACCGCGAGCTCACGCACTCGCAGATCGCCGATGCCCTCGGTCGACGGCTTCACCGGGCCCGTCATGGTGCGCTGGTAGAGGACCAGCGTGTAGAGCGCGGCGAGCACGATGCCGACGGTGGCGATGATGCCGATCACCGGGTAACGCGTGAACGTGCCGACCAGGACCAGGAATTCGCTCACGAAGGGCGCGAGGCCCGGCAGCGAGAGTGTGGCGAGGCTGCCGATCAGGAACGTGCCGGCGAGCACCGGGGCGACCTTCTGCACGCCTCCGTAGTCCGCGATGAGCCGCGAGCCGCGCCGCGAGATCAGGAAGCCGGCGACCAGCATCAGCGCCGCCGTCGAGATCCCGTGGTTGACCATGTAGAGCGTCGCCCCGGACTGGCCCTGGCTGGTCATCGCGAAGATGCCCATGATGATGAAGCCGAAGTGCGAGATCGACGCGTAGGCGACAAGGCGCTTGATGTCGCGCTGGCCGACCGCGACCAGCGCCCCGTAGACGATGCTGATCAGGGCGAGCACCAGGATCACCGGCGTCGCCCACTTGCTCGCCTCCGGGAACAGCTGGAGGCAGAAGCGGAGCATCGCGAACGTGCCGACCTTGTCGACAACTGCCGTGATCAGTACGGCGACCGGGGCGGTGGCCTCCCCCATCGCGTTCGGCAGCCACGTGTGCAGCGGCCACAGCGGGGCCTTCACCGCGAAGGCGAAGAAGAAGCCCAGGAAGAGCAGCCGCTCGGTGTTGGTCGCCATGTCGAGCGAGCCACTGGCCCGCGCGGCGGCGATCTCCTGGAGCGAGAAGCTCCCCGCCACCACGTAGAGGCCGATGACGGCCGCCAGCATGATGAGGCCGCCGACCAGGTTGTAGAGGAGGAACTTGACGGCCGCGTACGAACGTTGGGTCGCGGCCTCCTTCTCGCCGTGCGGACCCGCCCGGTCCCCGAAGCCGCCGATGAGGAAGTACATCGGGATGAGCATGGCTTCGAAGAAGATGTAGAACACGAAGACGTCGGTGGCCTCGAAGGAGATGATCACCATCGCCTCGACGAGGAGGATCAGGGCGAAGAAGCCCTGGGTCGGCCGCCACCGTGTGTTGCCGGTCTCCTGCGGGTCGGCGTCGTGCCAGCCCGCGAGGATCACGAACGGGATCAGCAGCGCAGTGAGCGCGATCAGCGCCACCGCGATGCCGTCCACACCCAGTTCGTAGCGGACCCCGAAGTCCTTGATCCACGCGTGGGATTCGGTGAGTTGGAAGCGTCCGCCGCCCGGGTCGAAGCGGACCGCGACCACCGCCGCGAGCACCAGGGTGGCGAGCGAGAACAGCAGCGCGAGCCACTTGGCCGCGGTGCGCTGCTTCGCCGGCACGGCGGCCGTGGCGATCGCGCCCACGGCCGGCAGTACCGCCGTCGCTGTCAGCAGAGGAAAGGACATCGGTATCAGACCGCCCTCATCAGCAGGGTCACCGCGGCGATGACCGCCGCGCCGCCGAACATCGAGACGGCGTACGAGCGCACGTAGCCGTTCTGGAGTTTGCGCAGCCGACCGGAGAGGCCGCCGACCGAGGCCGCCGTCCCGTTGACCACCCCGTCGACCAAAGTGTGGTCGACGTATACGAGGGAGCGCGTCAGGTGCTCGCCGCCGCGCACCAGGACGACGTGGTTGAAGTCGTCCTGGAGCAGGTCACGCCTCGCGGCGCGGGTGAGCAGCGAGCCGCGCGGGGCGACGGCCGGGACCTCGCGGCGCCCGTACTGGACCCAGGCGAGACCCACACCGATCACCAGGCACACCATGGTGGCTCCGGTGACCACGCCCGCGCTGATGGGCGCGTGCCCGTGGCTGTGCCCGGTGACGGGCTCCAGCCAGTGCAGGAAGCGGTCCCCGATGGAGAAGAAGCCACCGGCGAAGACCGAGCCGACCGCCAGCACGATCATCGGGATCGTCATGGAGGACGGGGACTCGTGCGGGTGCGGTTCATGGCCCTCCGCATCGGGCTGCCAGCGCTTCTCGCCGAAGAAGGTCATGATCATCACGCGGGTCATGTAGAACGCGGTGATGGCCGCGCCGAGGAGGGCGACGGAGCCGAGGATCCAGCCCTCGGAGCCGCCCTTCGCGAACGCCGCCTCGATGATCTTGTCCTTGGAGAAGAAGCCGGACAGGCCGGGGAAGCCGATGATGGCGAGATACCCGAGGCCGAACGTCACGAAGGTGACCGGCATGTACTTGCGCAGGCCGCCGAACCTCCGCATGTCGACCTCGTCGTTCATGCCGTGCATGACCGAACCGGCGCCGAGGAACAGGCCCGCCTTGAAGAAGCCGTGCGTGACCAGGTGCATGATCGCGAACACGTAGCCGATGGGGCCGAGGCCCGCGGCGAGGATCATGTAGCCGATCTGCGACATCGTCGAACCCGCGAGGGCCTTCTTGATGTCGTCCTTCGCGCAACCGACGATCGCACCGAACAGCAGCGTGACCGCGCCGACGATGGTGACGACGAGCTGCGCGTCCGGCGCCCCGTTGAAGATCGCGCCGGAGCGGACGATCAGGTAGACGCCGGCGGTCACCATCGTCGCGGCGTGGATGAGGGCCGAGACCGGGGTCGGGCCCTCCATCGCGTCCCCGAGCCAGGACTGCAGCGGCACCTGGGCCGACTTGCCACAGGCGGCGAGCAGCAGCATCAGGCCGATCGCCGTGAGCTTGCCCTCGCTGGTGTCCCCGACGCCGCCGAGGACGTCCCCGAAGGTGAACGTCCCGAACGTCGTGAACATCAGCATGATGGCGATCGACAAGCCCATGTCGCCGACACGGTTGACCAGGAACGCCTTCTTGGCGGCCGTGGCCGCGCTCGGCTTGTGCTGCCAGAAGCCGATGAGCAGGTACGAGGCGAGGCCCACGCCCTCCCAGCCGACGTACAGCAGCAGGTAGTTGTCGGCGATGACCAGGAGGAGCATCGCCGCGACGAACAGGTTCAGGTAGCCGAAGAAGCGGCGGCGCCGCTCGTCGTGCTCCATGTAGCCGATCGAGTACAGGTGGATCAGCGTGCCCACACCGGAGATCAGCAGGACGAACGTCATCGACAGCTGGTCGAGATGGAAGCCGACGTCCGCCTGGAAGCCCTCGACGGGGATCCAGCTGAACAGGTGCTGGCTGAGCGTGCGGTCGTCGGGGCCCTTGCCGAGCATGTCGGAGAAGAGCACGACGGCGATCACGAAGGACACGGCCGCGAGCAGCGTGCCGAGCAGATGACCCACCCGGTCCAACGCCCGCCCGCCGCACAGCAGTACGGCCGCTCCGAGCAGTGGCGCCGCTACCAGCAGCGCAATCAGGTTCTCCACGTTATCTCCGACCCCTTACAGCTTCATCAGGCTGGCGTCGTCGACCGAGGCCGAGTGGCGGGAACGGAACAGCGACACGATGATCGCGAGCCCGACGACGACCTCCGCGGCGGCGACGACCATCGTGAAGAACGCGATGATCTGGCCGTCGAGATTGCCGTGCATACGGGAGAACGCGACGAACGCGAGGTTGCACGCGTTCAGCATCAGCTCGATGCACATGAACACGACGATCGCGTTCCGCCTGATGAGCACGCCGGTGGCGCCGATCGTGAACAACAGGGCGGCGAGATACAGGTAGTTGACCGGATTCACTTCGACGCCTCCTCGGCCCGCTCGGCGTCCGAGCGCTCCAGACGGTCGGCCGACCGCTGCTCCAGGGCCTTCAGATCGCTCATCGCCTCACCGGAGACGTCCCGGATCTGGCCGCGCTCGCGCAGTGTCCGCATGACCGTGAGCTCCGAGGGCGTGCCGTCGGGCAGCAGTCCCGCGATGTCCACCGCGTTGTGCCGGGCGTAGACACCCGGGGCGGGCAGCGGCGGGAGGTGCTTGCCCTCGCGCACCCGCTCCTGCGCCAACTCGCGCTGCGTCTTGGCCCGTTCGGTGCGCTCGCGGTGCGTGAGCACCATCGCGCCGACGGTGGCCGTGATCAGCAGGGCGCCGGTGATCTCGAAGGCGAAGACGTACTTGGTGAAGATGAGGGATGCGAGCCCCTCCACGTTCCCCCCGGCGTTCGCCTTGCCCAGTCCGTTGAACTGCTTCAGCGAGGCGTGGCCGATCCCCGCGATGAGCAGCACCCCGAAGCCGAGCCCGCACAGGGCGGCGAGCCAGCGCTGCCCCTTGATGGTCTCGGTGAGGGAGTCGGCCGCGGTGACGCCGACGAGCATGACCACGAAGAGGAACAGCATCATGATCGCGCCCGTGTAGACGACGATCTGCACGATGCCCAGGAAGTACGCCCCGTTGGCCAGGTAGAAGATCGCCAGGATGATCATGGTGCCGGCCAGACACAGGGCGCTGTGCACGGCCTTCTTCATCAGGATCGTGCACAGGGCGCCGATGACGGCGACCGTGCCGAGGACCCAGAACTGGAAGGCCTCGCCGGTGGAAGTGACCGATGCCGCGAGCTGCGCGCTCATACGTCCACCTCCTCTGCCTCTTCGGCGACCGCCTCGTCTGGCTTCTCGCCCTTGGAGACGGCCACTTGGCGCTCCGTGCCGGGCGCCGCCTCGGTGACGAGACCCCGGTAGTAGTCCTGCTCGTCCGTGCCGGGGAAGATCGAGTGCGGGCTGTCGACCATGCCCTCGTCGAGCCCGGCGAGCAGCTGCTCCTTGGTGTAGATGAGGTTGGCGCGGCTGCTGTCGGCCAGCTCGAACTCGTTCGTCATCGTCAGCGCGCGCGTGGGGCACGCCTCGATGCACAGTCCGCACAGAATGCAGCGGGCGTAGTTGATCTGGTAGACGCGGCCGTAGCGCTCGCCCGGTGAGTAGCGCTCCTCCTCCGTGTTGTCCGCGCCCTCCACGTAGATCGCGTCCGCGGGACAGGCCCAGGCGCACAACTCGCAGCCGATGCACTTCTCCAGGCCGTCCGGATGGCGGTTGAGCTGGTGCCTGCCGTGGAAGCGGGGAGCAGTGGTCTTCGGTTGCTCCGGGTACTGCTCGGTCAGCCGCTTCTTGAACATGGCCTTGAAGGTCACGCCGAAGCCGGCGACGGGGTTCTGGAACCCCGGCTCGGTGTCCTTCTGTCGGCCGGAGCTGCTCTCGTCAGCCATCGGACGCCTCCTTTCCTTCTCGAGATCCACCCAGCGACTCGTCACTCTGAGTATCGGGGCCACCACTGACAATCAGCTCCCGCTCCCGGCGGGACCGCCTGCGCGGCACGGGCGGCAGGGTCTGTCCGGGCAGCGGCGGCACGGGGAATCCGCCCGCCATCGGGTCGAAGGCGACGGGCTCTTCCGCGGCCTCCCGCTGCTTGGCCCCGCGGTCGCGGAAGATGTCCACGACGAACGACAGGAGCAGGATCACAAGGATCGCGGCGCCGACGTACAGGGCGATGGAGGCGAAGTCGTAGTTCTCGTTGCGCAGCGTCCGCACGGTCGCCACCAGCATCAGCCACACCACGGAGACCGGGATGAGGACCTTCCAGCCGAGCTTCATCAGCTGGTCGTAGCGCACGCGTGGGAGCGTGCCGCGCAGCCAGATGAAGCCGAACAGCAGCACCTGGACCTTGATGACGAACCAGAGCATCGGCCACCAGCCGTGGTTCGCGCCCTCCCAGAACGTGGAGATCGGCCACGGTGCGCGCCAGCCGCCCAGGAAGAGCGTCACCGACACCGCCGAGACCGTCACCATGTTCACGTACTCGGCGAGCATGAACATCGCGAACTTGATGGACGAGTACTCGGTGTTGAAGCCGCCGACGAGGTCGCCCTCGGACTCCGGCATGTCGAACGGCGCGCGGTTCGTCTCGCCGACCATCGTCACGATGTAGATCAGGAACGAGACGGGCAGCAGGACGATGTACCAGCGGTCGTGCTGCTGGGCGACGATCTCCGAGGTCGACATCGAGCCCGAGTACAGGAACACCGAGGCGAACGCGGCACCCATCGCGATCTCGTACGAGATCATCTGCGCGCAGGACCGCAGGCCGCCGAGCAGCGGGTACGTCGACCCGGACGACCAGCCCGCGAGGACGATGCCGTAGATGCCGACGGAGGCGACCGCGAGGATGTAGAGCATCGCGATCGGCAGGTCGGTGAGCTGCATCGTCGTACGGTGGCCGAAGATCGAGATCTCGTTGCCCGACGGGCCGAACGGGATCACGGCGATCGCCATGAAGGCGGGGATCGCGGCGACGACCGGCGCAAGGATGTAGACCACCTTGTCCGCGCGCTTGACGATCACGTCTTCCTTGAGCATCAGCTTGATGCCGTCGGCGAGCGACTGGAGCATGCCCCAGGGGCCGTGCCGGTTCGGGCCGATGCGCAGTTGCATCCAGGCGACGACCTTGCGCTCCCACACGATGGAGAACAGCACGGTCACCATCAGGAAGGCGAAGCAGAAGACCGCCTTGACGACGACGAGCCACCAGGGGTCGCGGCCGAACATGGAGAGGTCTTCAAGAGCCAGTGGGCTCAATGTCGTCGGGCTCAGTGCCATGGGACTCATGACTGCACCTCCGGGGCCCCGGCGGCGACGGCCGGGCCGATCTTCACCAGGTCGCCGGGGACGGCACCGGTGTCCGAAGCGACGCCGCCGCCCTCGGAGTTGAGCGGAAGCCACACGACGCGGTCGGGCATCTCGGTGACCTGGAGCGGGAACGCGACGCTGCCCAGCGCACCGGTGACCGTCAGTACGTCGCCGTCCTTCACGCCCGATTCCGCGGCGGTCGCGGCGGACACGCGCGCGTGGGCGGCGTGCCGGGTGCCGGCGAGCGCGTCGTCGCCCTCCTGGAGGCGGCCCAGGTCGAGCAGCAGCCGATGTCCGGCGAGGACAGCCTCTCCGGAGGAGGGGCGCGGCAGCTGACCCGTCGTCTCCAGGGGCTCAGTGGCGTGCGGCCCGTCCCAGTTGCCCAGGCGGTCCAACTCGCCGCGCAGCGAACGCAGATCGGGAAGCCCGAGGTGGACGTCCATGGCGTCGGCCACCATTTGCAGCACGCGCGCGTCCGTGGGCGCGACGCGCCGCGTCATCTGGTCGGGCTTCAGCGCGGCCTCGAACATCCGGGCGCGGCCCTCCCAGTTGAGGAACGTGCCCGCCTTCTCGGCGACCGCGGCCACCGGGAGGACGACGTCGGCGTGGTCGGTGACCTCACTGGGCCGCTGCTCCAGGGAGAGCAGGAAACCCACCTCGTGAAGGGCTTCACGCGCGCGCACCGGGGACGGCAGGTCGGCGACCTCGACGCCGGCCACCACAAGGGCCGCCAGTTCGCCGGTGGCCGCGGCCTCCACGATCTGCCCGGTGTCCCGCCCGAAGCTGTGCGGCAGTTCGGCCACACCCCAGGCGGCGGCGACCTGGTCCCGCGCGCGCGGGTCGGTCGCGGGCCTGCCGCCCGGCAGCAGCGACGGCAGCGCGCCCGCCTCGACGGCGCCGCGCTCACCGGCCCTGCGCGGGATCCACACCAGCTGGGCCCCGGTCGCGGACGCGGCCCGTACGGCGGCGGTGAGACCGCCCGCCACGGCCGCGAGCCGCTCCCCTACGACGATCACGGCGCCCTCACCGCGCAGCGCCTGCGCTGCGTCCGCTCCGCCGCCTTCGAGGCCGACACCGGAGGCGAGCACGCCTTCGGACAACGCAGTCAGCCACTCGGGCTCGGTGCCGGGAGCGGCGGGCAGCAGCGTGCCACCAGCCTTCTCCAGGCCGCGCGTCGCATGCGTGGAGAGCGAGTAGACCTTCTGTCCGTGGCCGCGCCATGCCTTGCGGAGCTTGAGGAAGACGCCGGGCGCCTCCTCCTCCGACTCGAACCCGACGAGGAGGACCGCGGGGGCCTTCTCCAGCGCCTTGTAGGTGACGCCGCTGCCGTCCAGGTCGCGTCCGCGCCCCGCGACGCGCGCCGCCAGGAAGTCGGCTTCCTCGCTGCTGTGCACGCGCGCGCGGAAATCGATGTCGTTCGTGTCGAGCGCCACGCGCGCGAACTTGCTGTACGCGTAGGCGTCCTCGACGGTGAGGCGGCCACCGGTGAGCACACCGGTCCTGCCGCGGGCGGCGGCGAGCCCGCGCGCGGCGGTCTCCAGCGCCTCCGGCCAGGAAGCGGGCCGCAGCTCACCGCTCTCCGCGTCCCGTACGAGGGGGTGGGTGAGCCGGTCGGGCTTCTGCGCGTAGCGGAAGCCGAAGCGGCCCTTGTCGCAGATCCACTCCTCGTTGACCTCGGGGTCGTTGGCCGCGAGGCGGCGCATGACCTTGCCGCGCCGGTGGTCGGTGCGGGTCGCGCAGCCACCCGCGCAGTGCTCGCACACGCTCGGCGAGGAGACGAGGTCGAAGGGGCGGGAGCGGAAGCGATACGCCGCCGAGGTCAGCGCGCCGACCGGGCAGATCTGGATCGTGTTCCCGGAGAAGTACGACTCGAAGGGGTCGCCCTCGCCCGTGCCGACCTGCTGGAGCGCGCCGCGCTCGATCAGCTCGATCATCGGGTCGCCCGCGATCTGGTTGGAGAACCGGGTGCAGCGGGCGCACAGCACGCACCGCTCGCGGTCGAGCAGCACCTGCTTCGAGATCGGGACGGGCTTCTCGTAGGTGCGCTTCTTGCCCTCGAAGCGCGAGTCGGCCTGGCCGTGCGACATCGCCTGGTTCTGCAGCGGGCACTCACCGCCCTTGTCGCAGACCGGGCAGTCGAGGGGGTGGTTGATGAGCAGCAGCTCCATGACCCCCTTCTGCGCCTTCTCGGCGACCGGGGAGGAGAGCTGGCTCTTGACCACCATGCCGTCGGTGCAGGTGATGGTGCAGGACGCCATCGGCTTGCGCTGGCCCTCCACCTCCACGATGCACTGCCGGCAGGCACCCGCCGGGTCGAGCAGCGGGTGGTCGCAGAAACGCGGGATCTCGATGCCGAGCATCTCGGCGGCCCGGATGACCAGGGTCCCCTTGGGGACGCTGATCTCGATGCCGTCGATCGTCAACGAGACGAGGTCCTCGGGCGGAACCGCCGCCTCACCGCCCCCGGAGGGAGCGCCAGCGGTCACAGTCATGCGTTCACCTCCGTGCGGTGCTTGTCGCCCCGGCCGGCCCACAGCGTGGACCTGGCCGGGTCGAAGGGGCAGGCCTTGCCCGTGATGTGCTGCTCGTACTCGTCGCGGAAGTACTTGAGCGAGGAGAAGATCGGCGAGGCGGCGCCGTCACCGAGGGCGCAGAACGACTTGCCGTTGATGTTGTCGGCGATGTCGTTCAGCTTGTCGAGGTCGGACATCGTGCCCTTGCCTGCCTCGATGTCACGGAGCAACTGCACGAGCCAGTAGGTGCCTTCGCGGCACGGCGTGCACTTGCCGCAGGACTCGTGGGCGTAGAACTCGGTCCACCTCGTGACCGCGCGCACGACGCAGGTCGTCTCGTCGAAGCACTGAAGCGCCTTGGTGCCGAGCATCGATCCGGCGGCGCCGACTCCCTCGTAGTCGAGGGGTACGTCGAGGTGTTCCTCGGTGAACATCGGGGTCGAACTGCCGCCCGGGGTCCAGAACTTGAGGCGGTGGCCCGGACGCATGCCGCCGCTCATGTCGAGCAGCTGGCGCAGCGTGATACCGAGCGGGGCCTCGTACTGGCCGGGGCTCGCGACGTGGCCGCTGAGCGAGTAGAGCGTGAAGCCCGGGGACTTCTCGCTCCCCATCGATTTGAACCAGTCCTTGCCCCGATTGATGATCGCGGGAACTGATGCGATGGACTCGACGTTGTTCACGACAGTGGGGCACGCGTAGAGGCCCGCGACCGCAGGGAAGGGAGGACGGAGTCGTGGCTGACCACGCCGGCCTTCGAGCGAGTCCAGGAGTGCGGTCTCCTCGCCACAGATGTACGCGCCGGCGCCCGCGTGCACGGTGAGTTCGAGGTTGAGACCGGACCCGAGGACGTTCTGCCCGAGATACCCCGCGGCGTAGGCCTCGCGCACGGCCTCGTGCAAGCGCCGCAGTACGGGGACCACTTCACCGCGCAAGTAGATGAACGCGTGCTCGGAACGGATCGCGTAACAGGCGATCACGATGCCCTCGATGAGGCTGTGCGGGTTCGCGAAGAGGAGCGGGATGTCCTTGCAGGTCCCCGGCTCCGATTCGTCGGCGTTGACAACTAGATAGTGCGGTTTGCCGTCTCCCTGCGGAATGAACTGCCACTTCATCCCCGTCGGGAACCCGGCGCCACCACGCCCGCGGAGGCCAGCGTCCTTCACATAGGCGATCAGGTCGTCCGGAGCCATGGCGAGGGCCTTGCGCAGTCCCTCGTATCCGTCGTGCCGGCGGTACACGTCCAGGGACCAGGACTTGTCCTCGTCCCAGAAGGCCGACAGGACCGGAGCGAGCAGCTTCTCCGGGCTGGTGTCGTTGTTGTCGATCTCGGCTGCCAAGGTCATCACTCCCCCTCCTCGGCGGTCGGTCCCGCTGGGTGCTGCGGGTCGGATGCCGATGTGTCCTGCGGCGCGTCGTGCGAGCTCAAGTGCTCGGTGGGCGACGGGTCGTGGGCCGGTTCGCCCTCGATGCCCTCGCCGCGCGGGTGGACCACGCGCGCGGGCTCCGTCTCGCCCTTGGCCAGGCGGAGCCCGATCAGCGAGGCGGGCCCCGCGCTGCCGCCGGCCTCGACGGCGCCGTCCCGCTCGTCGGGGAATCCGGCCAGGATGCGCGCGGTCTCCTTGAAGGTGCACAAGGGGGCGCCGCGCGTGGGTGACACCTGCGCACCCGCGCGCAGGTCGTCGACGAGCTGCCTGGCGCTATCGGGCGTCTGGTTGTCGAAGAACTCCCAGTTGACCATCACCACGGGAGCGAAATCACAAGCGGCGTTGCACTCGATGTGCTCCAGCGTGATCTTGCCGTCGTCCGTGGTGCCGTTGTTGCCGACGCCGAGGTGCTCCTGGAGCGACTCGAAGATGGCGTCGCCGCCCATGACGGCGCACAACGTGTTGGTGCAGACGCCCACTTGGTAGTCGCCGCTCGGCTTCCTGCGGTACATCGTGTAGAAGGTCGCGACGGCCGTGACCTCGGCTGTGGTCAGGTCGAGCATGTCCGCGCAGAACTGCATGCCGGTGCGCGTGACATGCCCCTCCTCCGACTGCACGAGGTGCAGCAGCGGAAGCAGCGCCGAGCGGGAGCCGGGGTAGCGGGAGATGATCTCCTTCGCGTCGGCCTCCAGGCGGCCTCGGACGTCGTCCGGGTAGGCGGGCGCGGGCAGTTGGGGCATGCCCAGACTGACGCCCTGCTCCGAAGAACTGGTGGTCACCGGTCGACGCCTCCCATCACGGGGTCGATGGACGCGACGGCGACGATGACGTCGGCGACCTGGCCGCCCTCGCACATCGCCGCCATGGCCTGAAGGTTGGTGAAAGACGGGTCGCGGAAGTGGACCCTAAACGGGCGGGTGCCGCCGTCGGACACGGCGTGCACACCCAGCTCGCCCTTGGGCGACTCCACGGCCGCGTACGCCTGTCCCGGCGGGACGCGGAAGCCCTCGGTCACCAGCTTGAAGTGGTGGATGAGGGCCTCCATGGAGGTGCCCATGATGTTCTTGATGTGGTCGAGCGAGTTGCCGAGACCGTCCGGGCCGAGGGCCAGCTGGGCGGGCCAGGCGATCTTCTTGTCACCGACCATGACCGGGCCGGGCTCCAGGCGGTCCAGGCACTGCTCGACGATGCGCAGCGACTGGCGCATCTCCTCCAGGCGGATCAGGAAACGCCCGTAGGAGTCGCAGGTGTCGGCGGTCGGGATGTCGAAGTCGTAGTTCTCGTAGCCGCAGTACGGCTGGGCCTTGCGCAGGTCGTGCGGCAGGCCGGCGGAGCGCAGGATCGGTCCTGTGGCGCCGAGGGCCATGCAGCCCGCGAGGTCGAGGTAGCCGACGTCCTGCATGCGGGCCTTGAAGATGGGGTTCCCGGTGGCGAGCTTGTCGTACTCGGGAAGGTTCTTCTTCATCTTCTTGACGAACTCGCGGAGCTGGTCCACCGCGCCGGGCGGCAGGTCCTGGGCGAGTCCGCCGGGCCGGATGTACGCGTGGTTCATGCGCAGGCCGGTGATCAACTCGTAGATGTCGAGAACGAGTTCACGATCGCGGAATCCGTAGATCATGATCGTGGTCGCGCCGAGTTCCATGCCGCCGGTGGCGATGGCCACCAGGTGCGAGGACATCCGGTTCAGCTCCATGAGGAGCACGCGGATGATGCTGGCGCGGTCCGGGATCTCGTCCTCGATGCCGAGGAGCTTCTCGACGGCGAGGCAGTACGCCGTCTCGTTGTAGAACGGCGTCAGGTAGTCCATGCGCGTCACGAACGTGGTGCCCTGCGTCCACGTGCGGTACTCGAGGTTCTTCTCGATGCCGGTGTGGAGGTAGCCGATGCCGCAGCGGGCCTCGGTGACCGTCTCGCCGTCGATCTCCAGGATCAGGCGCAACACCCCGTGCGTGGAGGGGTGTTGGGGGCCCATGTTGACGATGATGCGCTCGTCGTCGGACTTGACCGCCGCCTCGGCGACCTCGTCCCAGTCACCTCCGGTGACCGTGTAGACGGCGCCTTCGGTGGTCTCGCGCGGCGACGCGGAGGAGGCAGAAGGAGTGGAAGACATCAGCTGTACGACCTCCGCTGGTCCGGAGCCGGGATCTGGGCGCCCTTGTACTCGACGGGGATGCCGCCGAGCGGGTAGTCCTTGCGCTGTGGGAAGCCCTGCCAGTCGTCCGGCATCATGATCCGCGTCAGCGCGGGGTGGCCGTCGAAGACGAGCCCGAAGAAGTCGTACGCCTCGCGCTCGTGCCAGTCGTTCGTCGGATACACCGGGACAAGCGACGGGACGTGCGGGTCCGCGTCGGGCGCCGAGACCTCGAGGCGGATCAGCCGGTTGTGGGTGAGCGAGCGCAGGTGGTAGACGGCGTGCAGCTCGCGGCCCTTGTCCCCGGGGTAGTGCACCACCGAGACCCCCGTGCACAGTTCGAAGCGCAGCGCCGGGTCGTCGCGCAGGATGCGGGCGACGCGGACCAGGTGCTCGCGCTCGATGTGGAAGGTGAGCTCGTCGCGGTCGACGACCGTCTTGTCGATGGCGTTCTCGGGGACGAGGCCCTGTTCCTCCAGGGCGCCCTCCAGCTCGTCCGCCACCTCGTCGAACCAGCCGCCGTAGGGGCGGGAGGATTCGCCGGGGAGCCGGATCGAGCGGACGAGGCCGCCGTAGCCGGAGGTGTCGCCGCCGTTGTTGGCGCCGAACATGCCGCGCTGGACGCGGATCTCCTCGCCCTGGTCGCCGCGCTGCCCAGGAAGGTTGGAAGCGCTGAGATCCTTTTCGGGGTTGACCCCGTTCGATCCCTTGTCGCTGTTGTCGCTGTGCGCGTCGCTCACCGCAGCAGCCCCTTCATCTCGATCGTCGGGAGCGCCTTGCGCGCCGCTTCCTCCGCCTCGCGGGCCGCCTCCTCGGCGTTCACGCCGAGCTTCGAGGTCTGGATCTTCTGATGGAGCTTGAGGATCGCGTCCATCAGCATCTCGGGCCGGGGCGGACAGCCGGGCAGATAGATGTCGACCGGGATGACGTGGTCGACGCCCTGCACGATCGCGTAGTTGTTGAACATCCCGCCGGACGATGCGCAGACGCCCATGGAGATGACCCACTTGGGGTTCGGCATCTGGTCGTAGACCTGGCGCAGGACGGGCGCCATCTTCTGGCTCACCCGCCCGGCCACGATCATCAGGTCCGCCTGGCGGGGCGATCCGCGGAAGACCTCCATCCCGAACCGCGCCAGGTCGTAGCGGCCCGCGCCCGTCGTCATCATTTCGATGGCGCAACAGGCGAGCCCGAACGTGGCGGGGAAGACGGACGACTTGCGCACCCAGCCCGCGGCCTGCTCGACGGTGGTCAGCAGGAATCCGCTCGGCAGCTTTTCTTCGAGTCCCATTGGTCTGTGGCTCCTGGTCTCCCCTATACGGGGCTCAGTCCCATTCCAGGCCGCCGCGCCGCCATACGTACGCGTACGCGACGAAGACGGTGAGCACGAAGAGCAGCATCTCTACGAGCCCGAACACCCCCAGGGCGTCGAAGGTGACGGCCCAGGGGTAAAGAAAGACGATCTCGATGTCGAAGACGATGAAGAGCATCGCCGTCAGGTAGTACTTGATGGGGAAGCGCCCGCCACCGGCCGGCGTGGGGGTCGGCTCGATCCCGCACTCGTAGGCTTCTAGCTTGGCCCGGTTGTACCGCTTTGGACCGATAAGCGTGGCCATGACCACGGAGAAGATCGCAAAGCCTGCCCCGAGGGCTCCCAGTACGAGGATGGGCGCATAAGCGTTCACCGCTCCTCGCTCCTCTCAGTCGGCACTGACTGCTGGCGGTTGCCATGAACTCGCGCCCCACCCCCACGCCCCGCGAACCGTCGAAGATCGCCTACATGTGAAGCGGGTCACAAGCCCAACTTGCCCCGCATCCTATGCCTGCAACTCTGTGATCTGCGACACGGGGTGCGCCAACTACTTTGTGATCTCCACCACCTGACGAAGGATCATGAAGTCGGATGAGCGGTGATCTTCACACGCGAAGCACCTGAGTGATCACCAGTGGTGACAACTTGACGCGTCACGCCTGGTCGGAGGGGTGTGTCCACTATCAAGACGTGGCGACTGCAAGCAAATTGGCGCTGGACGGGGTTGGCTGATAGTGGGCGGCGTTCACACCTTGGAGGGATGAGTGTGAACGGAAGTGGACGCGAGATGTGTTCATGACGTGTGCACCGCACCCCCTAAGGGTTGGCTTGTGACCTGCGTCACGCATCCGGCGGACCGTCAGAAACCGGGCTTGGCCAACTGCCTCAACGGGTGGTAAGCGTCGGGCAATTCGGGCGTATTGCGGAAAACCCATGATCAGAGCCGTGCGAGGGGCTGTCCAATTTGCCCGTTACGGCGTCAATAAAGCCTGTCGGGCACGGGTTTCGACCCCCCTGCTTCACAACTGTGGCGCACCACACGTTTCTTGAAGGGATCGGGGAGGCCCTGATACCGGTTGGTCTCATGTCCCACACCGCTCACATACCCAGCCACCGGAAGCCCCGTCGCAGCGCCTCGAAGCTGGCCCTGCGCGCCGGAGTTACCGGTGGCGTCCTCAGCACCCTGGCAGTCGCTGGTGCGGCTGGTTCGGCCAACGCCGCCGAGCCGGTGACGCAGACCATCGAGATGCCCACGCTCACCACCGACCTCTCTTCCCAGGTCGCCCAGTCCGCGGACGCCACCCAGCAGGCCGCGGCCAACTACCAGGTCCAGGCCGAGCGCGACGCCGCCTTCGACAAGGCCGCGGACCAGGCGAAGAAGGACCAGGTCGCCGCCGAGAAGAAGGCCGAGGCCCAGAAGGAGGCCGAAGCGAAGGCCAAGGCCGAGGCCGCCGCCAAGCGCGAGGCCGCCGCGAAGGCCGAGTCCTCCCGCTCCAGCGAGCGCACCACGCTCCAGGCGACCACGGCGTCCGCGTCCGACGAGGCCCCCGCCCCGGCCAGCGGCTCCGCCGCCGCGGTCGTGTCGTTCGTCAAGTCGCACATCGGCGACGCCTACGTCTCCGGTGGCACGGGTCCCAGCTCCTGGGACTGCTCGGGTCTGGTGCAGGCCGCGTACAAGCAGGCCGGTGTCGACCTGCCGCGCGTCTCGCAGGACCAGTCCACGCAGGGCACCCAGGTCGGCCTGGGCAACCTGCAGCCCGGCGACATCCTGTACTGGGGCAGCTCCGGCAGCGCCTACCACGTGGCGATCTACGTGGGCGGCGGCAACTTCGTCGGCGCGCAGAACTCGTCGACCGGTGTCGTCGAGAAGCCGCTCTCCTACGACCAGCCGACCGGCGCGGTGCGCGTCCTCTGAGCGTTCCCCCAGCGTTCTACGAGGTTCCTGTGAACTTCTGGGTCCCCCGGGACCCCGCGGCCCTCAAAGGCCGCACACAGCCGCCTGAGACCCCTTGAGGGCCTCACTGCACACACGGCGAAGGCCGCCGCTCCCCTCGCGGGGTGCGGCGGCCTTCGGCGTACGCGGAGCGAACCGGGTCCTCAGGACCGCGGCGACAGCTCGCCCATCTCGCCCCAACCCTCGTTCGGGATATCGGCGTTGATGATCTCCGGGGTCACGGCGATGAGCGGAGCCATGGCGTCCAGGCCCGCCTTGAAGTGGTCGGAGCCGACGTGCGCGGCGCCGGCGTCGGCGTCCCGGAAGCCCTCCAGGAGCACGAACTGGTTCGGGTCCTCGACGCTGCGGGACCAGTCGAAGAAGAGGTTGCCCTCCTCGGCACGGGTGGCCGCGGTGAACGCGGCGGTCTTCTCCAGCCACGAGTCGGCGTGCTCGGGGCGGGCGGTGAACTTCACGGCGATGAAAATCATGGCACCACCCTGTCAGGCCTTCGGTGCGACCTTCGTCAGGCCGTTGATGATCCGGTCCATCGCGTCGCCGCCCGTCGGGTCGGTCAGGTTCGCGAGCATCTTCAGCGTGAACTTCATCAGCATCGGGTGCGTCAGTCCGCGCTGCGTCGCGATCTTCATGACCTTCGGGTTGCCGATGAGCTTCACGAAGGCGCGGCCCATCGTGTAGTAGCCGCCGTAGGTGTCCTTGAGGACCTTCGGGTAGCGGTGGAGGGCCAGTTCGCGCTGGGCGGGGGTGGCGCGCGCGTGGGCCTGCACGATGACGTCGGCCGCGATCTGGCCGGACTCCATGGCGTACGCGATGCCCTCGCCGTTGAACGGGTTGACCAGGCCGCCCGCGTCGCCGACCAGGAGCAGGCCCTTGGTGTAGTGCGGCTGGCGGTTGAAGGCCATGGGGAGGGCGGCGCCGCGGATCGGCATCGTCATGTTGTCCGGGGTGTACCCCCAGTCCTCGGGCATCGACGCGCACCAGGCCTTGAGGACCTCGCGCCAGTCCAACTCGCGGAAGGCCTTCGAGGAGTTGAGGATGCCGAGGCCCACGTTGGACGTGCCGTCGCCCATGCCGAAGATCCAGCCGTAGCCGGGCAGCAGGCGGTCCTCGCCGGGGCCGCGCTTGTCCCACAGCTCCAGCCAGGACTCCAGGTAGTCGTCGTCGTGCCGCGGCGACGTGAAGTACGTACGGACGGCGACGCCCATCGGGCGGTCCTCGCGGCGGTGCAGGCCCATCGCGAGCGAGAGGCGCGTGGAGTTGCCGTCGGCGGCGACCACCAGCGGGGCGTGGAAGGTGACCGGGGTCTTCTCCTCGCCCAGCTTCGCGTGCACGCCCGTGATGTGGCCCGTGCGCTCGTCGATGATCGGGGCACCGACGTTGCACCGCTCGTACAGGCGGGCGCCGCCCTTCTGGGCCTGCCGCGCGAGCTGCTCGTCGAAGTCGTCGCGCTTGCGAACGAGTCCGTAGTCCGGGTACGAGGCGAGGTCGGGCCAGTCGAGCTGGAGGCGGACGCCGCCGCCGATGATGCGCAGGCCCTTGTTGCGCAGCCAGCCGGCCTCCTCGGAGATGTCGATGCCCATGGAGACGAGCTGCTTGGTGGCGCGCGGGGTGAGGCCGTCGCCGCACACCTTCTCGCGCGGGAAGGCGGTCTTCTCGAGGAGCAGGACGTCGAGGCCGGCCTTGGCGAGGTAGTAGGCGGTCGTGGAACCGGCGGGTCCGGCCCCGACGACGATCACGTCCGCGCTGTACTCGGCTTTGTCGGCGAGTCGCTTGGGCTGCTCGGTCACGGCGGGTTCTCCCCAGGCTCGAAAACGGTGTGCCGTCCGGCACGGACATGGGCAGTCTATTCAGCGACCGCGATCACCCGACCGAAGGGCCAGCCCATGAGTCGAGTTCTGCCCGCCGTGGACCTGCGCGTCCCCACCCATGAGGACGCGCTCGCCTGGCACAGGGTGTTCGACCACCCCGATGTCATGGAGTTCCACGGAGGCGCGTCGGCGGAGCTCTCCGTGTACGAGGAGCTGACCGCGCGGCAGCGCAGGCACGAGGCGGAGCACGGCTTCTGCCTGTGGACGATGACCGACGCCGCGGGCGACGTCATCGGGTTCACGGGCGCGCAGCCCTGGCCGGGCACCTGGGGGCCGGTCGGCGAGATCGAGATCGGCTGGCGGCTCGGGCGCGCGTACTGGGGTCAGGGGTACGCGACAGCGGCGGCGCGGCAAACCCTGGAGCGGGTACGGGAGACGGGCACGAGCAGCGTCGTCGCGATGGTCTACGCCCTCAACGAGCGCTCGATCGCGGTGACCCGGCGCCTGGGCATGGAGCTGGCCGAGACGTTCGTGACGCCGACGGGGAAGCAGGGTCACTGCTTCCGTTTGGAGCTCTGACCCGGCTCGCAGCGCTGACCGGACCTTCCGGGCGGCACACCCCAGGGGCTACCCTTCCGGTACCTCCTGGGGGTGACATCTGTGGTGAAGACACCCAAGACGCCCAAGGTCCCGGACGCCGGGCCGCCGGACGTTCCCGTGCCGAAGCTGGTCGGCCTGATGGCGGTCGACGCGCGTCAGGCGGCCCGTGAGCACGGCGTGCTGATCGCGGCGGCGGACCGGGACGACTTCGACCGGGTGGCGGTGGAGTACGTGGTGCGCCAGTACCCGCTGCCCGGTGTCGAGGTGCCGCGGGACGCCGTCGTCACGGTCTGGTTCGACCTCGGTGACGGCGAGGGCGGTGGCGGCGCGGGAGTGCGCGTGCCGCGGGCGCCGGGGCCACGGGGCGGCGGCATGCGCAGGGAGCTCGGCGAACCGGACGAGCCGCCGGCGCGCGCCGGGTCGTTCAGTCCGTGTCCGTGACGCGGTCCGGGTCCGCGTCACGCCTTCTTGTAGCCGCGGTGCAGCGTCACGATGCCGCCGGTGAGGTCCCGCCAGGCCACCCGCTGCCAGCCGACGTTCTGCATCAGCGCGGCCAGTTCGGGCTGCGTGGGCCAGGCGCGGATGGACTCGGCGAGGTAGACGTACGCGTCCGGGTTCGAGGACACCGCGCGCGCGACCGGCGGCAGGGCGCGCATCAGGTACTCGGTGTAGACGGTGCGGAAGGGCGCCCACGTCGGGTGGCTGAACTCGCAGATGACGACGCGGCCGCCGGGCTTGGTGACCCGGTGCAGCTCGCTCAGCGCGGTCTCGGTCTCCTGGATGTTCCGCAGCCCGAAGGAGATGGTCACGGCGTCGAACGTGTCGTCCTTGAACGGCAGCTTCGTGCCGTCGCCCGCGGTGAACGGCATCCACGGGTGGCGCTGCTTGCCCACGCGGAGCATGCCGAGGGAGAAGTCGCAGGGCACGACGTACGCGCCGGCCTGGGCGAAGGGCTGCGAGGAGGTGGCGGTGCCGGCGGCGAGGTCGAGGACCTTCTGCGCGGGGCGGGCGTCGACGGCCCTGGCGACCTCCCTGCGCCACAGCCGGGTCTGTCCCAGGGACAGCACGTCGTTGGTGAGGTCGTACTTCTCCGCCACGTCGTCGAACATCGAGGCGACTTCGTGGGGCTGCTTGTCCAGGGATGCACGGGTCACCCGGCCATTGTGGCAGCACCATAGCCGCGGCCTTCGTGACGGGTGCGCATATCAAGCCCCGCCGGCGATTGAGGCGCGGGGTCCGGGGCGGAGCCCCGTGGCCTGGTTACCGACCGCGGTACACCAGACGGCCGCCGACCACCGTCGCCACGCACGTGGAAGCCCCACGCCGCACCAGTTCCTCCCGGTCCGCCACGTCGAACACCGCGAACCGCGCGGGCCCGCCCACCGCCAACCCCGGCAACAGCACCAACGGCTTCGGCGACAGCGACACCGGCCCCGGCAGCCGATCGGGCCGAGCGGCGAACACGAGGCCCGACCGCTGCACCACCTCAAGAACCGGCTTGGCGCGCAACTCCCCCGCGAGGGCCACCGTTCCGTGCGCGAACAGTCGCTGCACACCCCGCCGCGCACTCGCGCCCAGCCGGGACGGGTCCGCGCGGAAGATCTCCCGCGCCCGCTCCCCGCCGATCGGCACCGTCCCGTACGTGTCCGCCTCACGCGGATCCGGGTGGTACGTGTGCTCGAGGATCTCGGGACCGTACGGGTTGAGGAGACCCGGCGTCAGGATGCCGGGCCAGCGCCGCACCCGCGCCTGCGGAGCGGCGGCGGCCACCTCCTCGTACGGTCCGAGCGCCTTGACGGACCCGCCCTCGACGAGAACGGAGAAGTCGTCGCCGTCGACGTGAAGTGTCAGCAACGCGCGCTCAGTTGGTGGAGACGAGCTTCAGCTCGGGGTGAGCCGTCCCGCCGTCGATCGCCGTCGACGAGATGTGCGAGGTGACGCGGTCGTCGACCGGGTCGTTCGCCGGGTCGTCGTGCACGACGAGGTGCTCGTAGGTCGTGGCGCGCTGCGCCGGGACGCGGCCCGCCTTGCGGATCAGCTCGATGATCTCCATGCGGTTGGAGCGGTGCTTGGCACCGGCCGACGAGACGACGTTCTCCTCC
The DNA here is from genome assembly GCF_049844455.1 of Streptomyces fractus. NCBI lineage: Bacteria > Bacillati > Actinomycetota > Actinomycetes > Kitasatosporales > Streptomycetaceae > Streptomyces > Streptomyces fractus. The sequence goes on from NZ_JBMYHI010000002.1 coordinate 4,132,992, forward strand.
AGCATGATCGAGCCGAGGTCGTCGGCGCCGTAGTGCAGGGACAGCTGGCCGACCTCCTTGCCCGTCGTCAGCCACGAACCCTGGATGTGCCGGACGTTGTCCAGGAAGATCCGGGCGATCGCGATCATCCGCAGGTACTCGAAGAGCGTCGCCTGCGTGCGGCCCTTCAGGTGGTTGTTCTCCGGCTGGTACGTGTACGGGATGAAGGCGCGGAAGCCGCCCGTGCGGTCCTGTACGTCGCGGATCATGCGCAGGTGCTCGATGCGCTCGGCGTTGGTCTCGCCGGTGCCCATCAGCATCGTGGACGTGGACTCGACGCCCAGGTTGTGCGCCGCCTCCATGATCTCCAGCCAGCGCTCGCCGGACTCCTTGAGCGGGGCGATCGCCTTGCGGGGGCGCTCGGGGAGCAGCTCCGCGCCGGCGCCCGCGAAGGAGTCGAGACCCGCGGTGTGGATCCGCTGGATCGCCTCCTCGACCGGCACCTTGGAGATCCGCGCCATGTGCTCGATCTCCGAGGCGCCCAGGCTGTGGATGACGAGCTGCGGGTACGCCTTCTTGATGGCGGCGAAGTGCTCCTCGTAGTACTCGACGCCGTAGTCCGGGTGGTGGCCGCCCTGGAACATGATCTGCGTGCCGCCGAGCTCGATCGTCTCCGCGCAGCGCCGCAGGATGTCGTCGAGGTCGCGCGACCAGCCCTTCTTGGTGTCCTTGGGGGCCGCGTAGAAGGCGCAGAACTTGCACGCCGTGACGCACACGTTCGTGTAGTTGATGTTCCGCTCGATGATGTACGTCGCGATGTGCTCGATGCCCGCGTACTTACGGCGGCGGATCGCGTCGGCGGCGGCGCCGAGCGCGTGCAGCGGGGCGTCGCGGTACAGGGCGACGGCCTCCTCGGGGGTGATCCGCCCACCGTCGGCGGCGCGGTCGAGGACGGACTGAAGCGCGGCCTTCTCGGTCACCGGGCGAGCCCCTTTCGGAGGATTCCGACGAGTCCGAGCTGGAATCTCGCCGAGTCTGAGCTGAAATCTCAGCGTACGTCAGGCCCCCAGGGCGCCCAGCAGAACCCCCGCGAGGGCGCCCAGAATCATGAAGGGGCCGAACGGGATCTCGGTGCCGCGCCCGGCCCGCCGCGTCGCCACGAGCACCAGGGCGTACAGGCCGTTGAACAGCACGCCCGCGAACGCCCCGAGGAACAGCACACCCCACCCGTACCAGCCCAGTGCCGCGCCGAGCCCCACCGCCAGCTTCACGTCCCCGAAGCCCATCCCCTTCGGATAGACGAGCAGGAGCAGCAGGTAGCCGCCGCCGAGGCCGAGCGCGCCCCACAGCGCGCCGGTCCACTCCCCGCCGGCCTCCGGCAGCAGCGCCGCCCCGCCGAGCGCGAGCACGGTGAGCGCGGCGAGCGGCAGGGTGAGCACGTCCGGCAGCCGCTTCACCGCGAAGTCGACGGTGGCCAGGAGCACGCCGAGCGGCGCGAGCAGCAGCCAGGCGCCGAGCTCGGGCCGGGTGCCGGTGGCGGCGGCGAGCAGCGCGCAGACGAGCGCGGTGACGGCGGCGAGGCCGATCGCCGACGGTCCCGGCCGGACCCCGAGCCAGCCGCGGGCCGCCCGCCACGGCTCCCCTTGTTCCACGGAGAGGCGGTACGCGGCCCGTGGCAGGAGCAGCCCGCAGGCGGCGCCCCACAACGCCGCGATCAGTACGTCCCCGCTCCGCACCGGCCGCTCAGCCGCCCTTGACCCGGTCGAGGTCCGCCACGGGATTGCCCGCGTCCGGATACTGGGACGTGTATTTCAGGGACTTGCCGTGCCGGGTGAGGTGCACGGTGTGCGGCCCCTTCGCGCAGAGGTCCGGATTGCCCGGCGCGGCCTTGCCCGCCGCCACCAGGACCTTGTCGTCGGCGGATGTCAGCGTCAGTACGTCGACACACTTCAGGACCCCCAGCGGATCGGTCGAGGTCACCTTGCCGACCTGCTTGCCGGGCGCGGCCTGCTTGAGGTCGACGCGGAACGTGCCGCCGTCCAGGCCCGCCTGTGTCACCGGCCCCTTCCACGTGCCGACGTAGAAGTCCGGCACCGGGGGCGCCTTCGACGTCGAGGACGCGGAGGGCCGGGAGCCGCTCGCGTTGCCGCCGTCACCGCCGCCCCCGCCCGGCAGCATGTTGAACACGAACACCCCGCCGACCGTCACCGCCGCGAGCGCGCCCGCCACGGCGAGCGCCACCGAGCAACTGACCCTGCGGCCCTTGCCGTTCGGCGTGTCACGGATCGAGGTCGCCGACACGGACACCGAGAGCCGGCCGGGCGGCGCGTCCTCCCTGGCGGGTGGTGGCTCCTCCGTACGAGGTGGGGGCACCGCCGCGTACGCCGGATCCGGTGGCCCGAAGACGCCCGCGGGCGCCGAACTCCCGGTCACCGAGGGGCTGCTGAAGCCCGTGAGCCCCGAGTCCAGTACGTCGGATGTGGCGGAACCCTCCAGGTCCAGGAGCCGCACCGCGCCACGCGAGACCTCCTCCACCAGCGGCCCCGGCAGCCACCCCGCCTGCACGAGGCCCGCCGCGCCCTGCGGGGCGAGGCGCCGGGCGACCTCCTCGGGGGCGGGGCGCGCGGCCGGGTCCTTCGCGAGGCAGACCGCCGCGACGTCCCGCAATTCACCGGCCAGCGAGCCCAGTTCGGGCTCCTCGTGGACGACCTTGTAGAGCAGCGCTGCCGACGAGTCCCCGGGGAAGGGGGACGACCCCACCGCCGCGTACACGAGGACCGCGCCGAGCGAGAAGACGTCCGCGGCGCCGGTGACGCCCTTGCCGAGGATCTGCTCGGGCGACATGTAGCCGGGCGAGCCGATGGAGACGCCGGTCGAGGTGAGGGAGGCCGTGCCGTCGGTGGCGCGGGCGATGCCGAAGTCGATGAGCCGCGGCCCGTCCAGGGTCAGCAGCACGTTCGAAGGCTTTACGTCGCGGTGTACGAGCCCCAGGCCGTGCACCGCCGTGAGTGCCTCGGCGAGGCCGGCCCCCAGGACCCGTACGGAGTGTTCGGGCAGGCCCGCACCGGCGCTCACGGCCTGGGTGAGCGAGGGGCCCGCGACGTAGCCCGTCGCCACCCACGGCACCTCGGCGTCCGGGTCCGCGTCGAGCACCGGCGCCGTCCAGGCCCCGCCCACCCGGCGGGCCGCCTGTACCTCACGCTTGAAGCGCGCCCGGAATTCGTCGTCGAGCGCGAAGTGCGGGTGCACGATCTTCACGGCGACGGTGCGCCCTCCGGCGCTGCGGCCCAGGTACACCCGGCCCATGCCGCCCGACCCGATCCTGCCGAGCAACCGGTAGGGCCCCACCACCGTGGGTTCGCCGGTCTGAAGCGGCTGCATGATGCGGACCTCCCCCCGTGTGCACGCACGCACGCACCGGCAGCGTAGCCCCGCGCCTCAGTCGCGCACACGCCTCTCGAACGCTCCGGAACACATTCGGAACACATCGGGAGCACCGGGTGGATCACTGTGAATTCACGCCGAATTCACCCACCGAAGCGGAATTCCCGTGCGGAGTTCCGGAATCCCGCGTCGGAGAACGCCGAAGTGCGCCCGCCTATGAGCGCACTCCGGGGGAATTCATGACATCAGCAGCTCGACCCGTACATCGGCGGGAAATCCCGTCGTGGGGCCGACCCGTCGCGCGAACTCCGTGACGCCTTCCAGCTGCGCGGGCCCGAAGCGGAAGTCGAGCGTCGTGAAGTACTCCTCGAGGATCTTCTCGCCGAAGACCTCCCAGCGGGCCGCCTGCTCGGAGACCTTGGAGACCTCCTCAAGGGACAGGTCGCGCGAGGCCAGGAACGCCTCGTGCACCTTCTGGGTGATCTCCGGCTCGCGCTCCACGTACTCCTTGCGCGCCGCCCACACCGCGAAGACGAACGGGAGCCCCGTCCACTCCTTCCACAGGGCGCCCAGGTCGTGCACCTGGAGGCCGAGCCGCGGGGCGTCGTGCAGATTGGCCCGCAGCGCCGCGTCACCGATGAGCACGGCCGCCTCCGCGTCCTGCATCATCAGGCCCAGGTCGGGCGGGCACGTGTAGTAGTCGGGCTGGACGCCGAAGCGCTCGGCCAGCAGCAGCTGCGCGAGCCTGACCGACGTGCGGGAGGTGGACCCGAGGGCCACGCGCCGGCCGTCGAGCTGGTCGAGGGGGACCTGCGAGACGATCACGCAGGACATCACGGGGCCGTCGCAGCCCACGGCCAGATTCGGGAACGCGACGAGGTCGTCGGCCGCCTTGAGGAACTCGACGAGGGTGATGGGACCGATGTCGAGGTCACCGTTCACCAGTTGCTCGCTCAGCTTCTCCGGCGTGTCCTTCGTCAGCTCGAAGTCCAGGAGCGAGCCCGTCCTGGCAAGCCCCCAGTACAGAGGCATGCAGTTCAGGAACTGGATGTGGCCCACTCGCGGACGGGTGCGCCGCGCGGCCTTCAGGGTCTCGGGAGAATTGTCCACATCGCGAGACTAAACCCCATGCGGTACGGTGCGGGATCCGGGCCCGGCACGCCGTCGGGTCAACCCCCTTCGGGCCTCCTTCAAACCTCCGGGTGAAGTGATCTTGCCCTCTATTGCATTCGGCTGCCTGCGTGCTAGGCTCGCCGCAAGTTGCAGTTTGGTTTCCCTTGCAGTACAGAGCCTGCGGAGCATGTGACCGCGGGCTCTCGTCGTTTTCAGACTTTTGCAGTTGTTCGCAAGTGCATTTGCAGGTTCTGGAGCAGGGCGACCCTATGGCCCATAGGAGGGCTTATGGCTACCGGAACCGTGAAGTGGTTCAACGCTGAAAAGGGCTTTGGCTTCATCGCCCAGGAAGGCGGCGGCCCGGACGTTTTCGTCCACTACTCCGCGATCAACGCAAGCGGCTTCCGCTCCCTCGAGGAGAACCAGGCCGTGAGCTTCGACGTCACGCAGGGCCCGAAGGGCCCGCAGGCGGAGAACGTCACCCCCGTCTGATCGTTCGCGATCACACGGTGGTAGTTGCCGTGTTCTGATCCGGAACCTAGCGCAGTACCCAAGGAGCCCCGCGCCTTATGGCAGCGGGGCTCCTGCCTTTTCTCCGGCGGTCTACGCGAGTGCGGCGCGGGCCGCGACCGCGTCCGCCGGATCCCAGCCCCGCCCCGGCACCGACGCCAGCAGCAGCTGTGTATACGGATCGGTGGGCTCGCTCAGGACGCGGCGCGTGGGCCCCCGCTCGACGACGTTCCCGCTCCGCATCACCAGGACCTCGTCCGTGACGTGCTGGACGACCGCCAGGTCGTGGCTGACGAAGACCAGGGCCACAGCGGTGTCCTGGCGGATCTCGTCGAGGAGCCGCAGGATCTGCGCCTGGATGGAGACGTCGAGCGCGGCGACGGCCTCGTCGAGGACCAGGATGCGGGGGTCGACGGCGAGGGCGCGGGCGATGGCGAGACGTTGGCGCTGGCCGCCGGAGAGGTGGCGGGGGCGGGCTTTCGCCTCCCGTGCGCCGAGGCCCACGCGGTCGAGGAGGTCGGCCGCGGTGGATTCGTCGCGGCCGTGCAGACGCAGGGCGGAACTCAGGCACTGCTCGGCGGTGAGCCTCGGGTCCAGGGAGACGTAGGGGTCCTGGAACACCATCTGGATCTGGCGGGCGCGGGCCAGGCGGGGGGCCTTTCCGCGCGGGGGTTTCGCGGGCCGCGGGGTGCCGTCGACCTTGATGGTGCCGTGGTCCGGGCGGACCAGGCCCACGAGCATGCGGGCCACGGTCGTCTTGCCGGAGCCCGACTCCCCCACGATCCCGAGGGATCCGCCGGGGGCGAGGGTGAAGGAGACGGCGTCCGCGGCGGTGTGGCTGCCGCCGGGGACCGGGTAGGTCTTGCGGAGGTCCGTGACCTCCAGGAGTGGTGCTTGCGTGGTCACTTGGGGTTCGCCCCCTCTTTCTCGTTGCGCGGCACCGGGGGCTGTGCCCACCCTGCCGCCCAAGGCGGCAGATCGCCCACGGCGGTGCGGCGGCACTCCACCGTCGCGCCCTCCGATACGTGGGCCTTGGGTTTCCAGGTGTGGCACTCGTCCTCCGCGTCTGCGCACCGGGCCGCGAACGGGCAGCCGGTGAACGTGTCCGAGAGGGACGGCGGTTTGCCCGGGATCGGGGCGAGGGGGCGGGATTCGCCCAGCGTCGGGGAGCAGCCGAGGAGGCCGCGGGTGTAGGGGTGGGCCGGGGTCGTGAACAGGGCGTCCGCCGTGCGGTGTTCGACCACACGGCCCGCGTACATGACGTGGACGCGGTCGCAGTAGGCCGCCGCCAGGTGCAGGTCGTGCGTGATGAAGAGGAGGCCGGCGCCCCGGGCCTCGCGCGCCTTGCGGAGCTGGGTGAGGATCTCCGCCTGGGTCGTCACGTCGAGCGCGCTGGTCGCCTCGTCGGCGAGGAGCAGCCTGGGGCGGGACGCCAAGGCCCCTGCGATGACGACGCGTTGGAGCATGCCTCCGGAGAGTTCGTGCGGGCGTTGACGCAGGTGCCGGGCGGGGTCGGGCAGGCCCACGGCGGCGAGAAGGTCGAGTGCCTCGTCCTTCGTCGCGCCGCGTTCCGTCAGGAAGTCACCGATGCGGCGGACCGGGTTGAGGGCGGCGCGGGGGTCCTGGTGGATCATCGCGACCGTGTCCGATCTGTGCCGCCGCAACTCCTCTCCGCGCAGGGACAGGACGTCCGAGCCGTCGACCCGGACCGTTCCCGTGCTCGTGGCTCCGTCCGGCAGCACGCCGAGCGCCGCCTTCGCCGTCGTCGACTTGCCCGAGCCCGACTCCCCCACCAGGCCCACGACCTCGCCCTCGGCGACGTTCAGGGAGACCTGGTCGAGGAGGGGGCGGGCGGCGCCGGGGACCTTGACCGTGAGGTCCTCGATCGAGAGCAGCATCGTCATCAGTCCTGCTTTCCGAGGCGGTCGGCGGCCCAGACCCCGACGACGTTGAAGGAGACGACGACCAGGGCGATGGCCGTGCCGGGGACGAGGGCGGGCAGGAGTGCGCCCTGGACGATCGCGGCCTGGCCCTCCTGGACCATCAAGCCCCAGTCCGAGGACGGCGGTTGGGCGCCGAAGCCCAGGTAGGAGAGGGTCGCGAGGGACATCAGTGCCTCGCCGAAGAGGACGACCAGATAGCCGAGGATCGACCGGCCCAGGTTCGGGACCAGGTGCAGCGCGCAGATCCGGGCGCCGCCCATGCCCTGGACCCGGTACGCGTCGACGTACGGCTTGCGGGCCTCGGACAGCGCGAGGGAGCGGGTGTACTTGGCGATGGTCGGGGTGAAGGCGAGGCCGAGCGCGAGGACCGAGGTCGTCATGCCCGCGCCGAACACCGCGATGATCAGGACCGTGAACAGCAGGCCCGGGAAGGCGTACATCACGTCCGTCAAGCGGGAGACGAGCGTGTCGACCCAGCCTCCGCGCCAGGCGGCGAGCACCCCGAGCGTCACGCCGAGGGCCGCCGCCACCGCGAGCAGCGCGACCGGTGCGACGAGGCTCGACCGGGCGCCGTAGAGCACCCGGGAGAGCAGGTACTGCCCGGAGGAGTCGGTGCCGAGGAGGTGGTCGGCACCGGTGCCGACGAGGGAGGCGGAGAGGTCGATGGCGTCGGGAGCGTAGGGCGCGAGCAGGGGCGCGGAGAGCGCCGCGAGCACCACGAGCGCGAGCACCGCCCCGGCGAGCGTGACGCCCAGCGGGCGCCGTGTGGTGCCGACCGGGGTCAGGGTGAGGGCCGCCGTCATGCGTGGGCCTCCTTCACTCTCGGGTCGAGGAGGGGGTGGACCAGGTCGACGAGCGTGGTCACGACCACGTATCCCGTGACCATCAGGAGGAGGACCGCCTGGGCGACCGGGAAGTCGTGGGTGTTGATGGCGCCCACGAGCAGGGAGCCGATGCCGCTGATGCCGAACGCCGTCTCGACGACGACGGTGCCGGCCAGCATGCCCGCCATGACGAGGCCGCACATGGTGACGATGGGGCCGAGCGCGTTGCGCAGGACGTGCCTGCGGACGATCTCGCGTTCCGGGACACCGGAGGCGCGGGCCGCCTCGACGTGGTCGGACGCGGAGGCGTCAGCCATGGCCTGCCGGGTGACGCGGCTGATGATGGCGAGCGCGCCGAGGGCGAGGGAGAAGGCGGGCAGCGTCAGATGGTGCAGGGTGCCGGCGAGGCCGGAGCCCGAGCCGGTCACCGGGAACCATCCGAGCTGCACGCCGAACAGCGAGACCAGGGCGATCGCGGCCACGAACGAGGGGACGGACGCGGCGAGCGTGGTGCCGCCGACCACCGCCGAGTCGACCCACGTCGAGCGCCGGACCGCCGCGAGGATCCCGGCGCCGACGCCGAGGATCACGTACAACACCGTCGCGTACGCGACGAGTTCGAGGGTGGTGGCGAGGCGGGAGGAGATGAGGTCCGCCACCTGGTCGCCGTATTTGAAGGAGCGGCCGAGGTCGAGGTGGACGGTGTCCCACAGCCAACGGCCGTACTGGACGACGAGCGGTTCGTCGAGGTGGTACTGCGCGCGGACCTGCGCGAGCCGCTCGGGCGTCAGCTTGTCGCGGCCTCCGGCGAGGAAGACCGCGGGGTCGCCGGGCGCCGCGTACACGGCGGCGAAGATGACGAACGAGGCGGCGACGAGGGTCGCGACCAGTCCGGCCAGACGGCGCGAGAGGTGCGCCACGGCGCGCGACGGAAGACTCTTCATCATCACCTACCCCTTTCTCGCGCCGAGTTGGGCGGCCCACGGGTAGTAGAGGTAGGACTGGGACGCGGTCGGTCCGGTGAGCTTCTTGTCCAGGACGAGGATCGTGGGAACCTGCGCGACCGGGATCCACACCGCCGACGCGACGAAGGCGTGCTGGACGGAGACGGCGAGCTTCGCGCGGGCCGCGTCGTCGAGGGTGCCGAGCGCCTTCTTCACCTGTCGGTCGTACGAGGCGTTCTTGAAGCCGACCCAGTTGTTCGGGGAGTCGGAGAGCCCGTTGTCGTAGAAGCCCATCGGGTCGGCCTTGGAGATGTACCAGTCGCCCGCGAGTACGTCGATGTCGGCGCGGGCCGTCGGGTCGCTGTAGAACTCCTCGAACTGGGCGGTCGGCACGGTCTTGATCTCCGCGCGGATGCCGACGCGCTGGAGGGCGGCGCGGGTGGCGTTCGCGATGACGGTGCGGCCCTGGCTCGCGTCGGTGCCGATGACGACGGGCTCCGTGGGGGCGCCGGCCTCCTTGACGAGCCTCTTGGCGCGGGCGATGTCGGAGGCGGTGGGCGAGGCGGGGGCGAGGTCCGCCAACTTCTCCTGCGCCGCCGCGAATCGGTCCTTCTCGTAGCCCCAGGCGCCCGAGCCGACCGGCGACGCCCAGGGCTGCACCAGGCCGCCGTAGCCGGAGTCGGCTATGCCCTGGCGGTCGAGGGCGAGCGAGAGCGCGCGGCGGATCTTCGGGTCGGTGAGGCCGCCGCGGTCGGTGGGGATGAGGGCGAGCGAGGCGGTGGAGGGGCCGTAGTACTGCTTCAGGTCCTTGTCGGCGCGCAATGCCGCCGCCGTGTTCGGGGACTCGGCGTACGCGCCGTCGGCCGCGCCCGTCTTGAGCGCGTTGACCAGGGCGCTGTCGGAGGCCCAGCGGAAGACGACCTCGCGGGTGAGGGGCTTCCTGCCCCAGTAGCCGTCGTAGGCGCGGATGGTGATCGAGTCGCCGGACTTCCAGCGGCCCAGCTCGTACGGTCCGGAGCAGGCGTCGGGGTGGCCCGGCGTGCCGAACTCCTTGCCCGCCTCGGTGACCTGCTTCTTGTTCCAGACGATGCCCGCGTCGCCCGCCATGGCCTTGAGGAACATGGCGTCGGGCGTCTTGAAGGCGACGGTGACGCGGTTCGGTGCCGTCTTCTTCATCGAGGTGACGTTCTCGAACTCGTCGGACTGTTCCATGTCCTTGGAGGCGTGCCGCTTCAGCGACCAGAGCAGGTCGTCGGCGGTCAGCTTCGTGCCGTCGTGGAAGGTGACGTCGTCGCGGACGGTGAAGGTCAGTTTCCGGCCGCCGTCGGACGTCTCGGCCTTCTCGGCGAGCTGCGGCTTCGTCGTCATGTCGGGCTGGAGCTGGTAGAGGCGCTCGCAGACGTTGGTGAGGACGACGCGGCCCGCGCTGCTGCCCTGCGAGTCCAGGTCGAGGGAGTCCGGCTCGTCCTCCAGGAGCCAATTGGCCTTCTGTACGGGGGCGTTGGCGGCCGGAGTGGTCGCGTGCAGCTTGAGGTCGGCGGCCGGGGTTCCGGCGCCCTCGCCCTCGGGGCGGTCGGCGCCCGCGCAGGCGGTGGCGGCGAGGAGGGTGGCCGTGGCGAGCAGGACCGGGACGGGCACTCTTCGGGGTATGGGCGTCATCGGGCGTCTCCGTACGGGCCGTCGTAGAGGTTCCAGGGCAGGTGCTGGTAGTCGCGGTCGCAGGGAGTGCCGGCGGTGACGTGGTAGTCGCCGCTGGTCAGGTCCACGCAGGACGAGACGAGCGTCATCCAGTGCTTGACCTCCGGATCGCGGGCGTCGGGGTGGGTGCACAGGGACTCGGGCAGGCCCAGGTGGTCCGACATCGCGTCCTTGATCAGCTTGCGGGACTCGTCGGGGCCCGCGGAGTGGCGCAGTGCGGCGAGGCCCTGTTCGGCGCGGGGGACGCGGACCAGGGAGTCGGAGGACATCGGCCGATAGCCGACGGCGAGGGCCGCGGGGACGCCCGCCTGGTAGTGGTTGCCGTGCACGAGCAGGCCGTCCGTCGGGTACAGCCAGCCGATGCCGGCGGGCGTCGTCTCCAGGTCGACGGCGAAGCCCTCGCGGCAGGTCAGCAGGGCGTTGCTGGCGATGTGGGCGCGGGTGCGGCACAGCACGTCGAGGGCGTCGGTGACGGTGTGGGTGTCGAGGACGCTGCGCCGGACGACCGTCTGCGGGAGGCCGATCGCGTCGTCGAAGCGGCCGCCGAGGCCGTTGGCGTTGAGGGCGATCCCGGCGGAGTTGGCGCCCTGGCGGCCGATCTGACCCGCCTCCACCTGCATGATCACGGTGGGCTTGGGCGGCTGCTCGATCCGGATCATGACGACGGTGTCGGCGACGCCGGCCCGCCAGTCCCAGTTCTGGCCCGCCCACACGTGACCGTCGCCGCTGGCCTCGCCGAAGGCGGCGAAGGAGGTGCAGCCCTCGGCGGGCTCCTCAGGACCCTCAGACTCCTGGGGGGCCCGCATGTCCTTGAACGACCGGTCGTAGATGACCTCGCCGCGGGCGTTCAGCGCGAGGACGTCCAGGACGTCGACGCCCGCCCCGTCGGCGATCCCCCGCATCTCGTCGAGGAGTTCGGGGGCGTAGTCGCGCACCGGCTCCAGCCAGCGGGCCGCGCGGGCGGTGACCCGGTCCCAGGTCAGCCCGGCGGACTGGCCGAAGGCCTGCTCGTAGTAGCCGATGGCGGCGTGCAGTTGGGGACGCACGGCCTCGCCGTACTGGCGGCCGCGGTCCAGGGGGGCGCCGCTGATGTCGATGGCCGGGAGGGTCCGGGATGCCATGGTTCTCCTCGCCACGGAGAGGGTCCGTCTCCCGAAACCGTGCTGTAACGTCGATTACGAGATGCTCTCCACTTGGAACGTGTTGCCCAGGAGAGTAACGGTCGTCACACGAGAGTCAAGAGCTGTAATGGAAATTACCGAGGGGGCGGCCCGGCTGCGGGGCGCCGTGCGCGAGCGCTGGGACGAGCTGTCCGCGTCCGAGCGGGCCGTGGCCCAGTACCTGGTGAGCGCCCCCGCCGAGGCCCTCCTGTTCGCATCCGCGCAGGAGCTGGGGACGGCGAGCGGCACCAGCAACGCGAGCGTGGTACGGACACTGCAACGGCTCGGGTACGCGGGACTGCCCGCGCTCAAGCGGGAGTTGGCCTCGGACCTCACGTCCGCGGTCGCCCCCGAGGTGCGGCTCAAGCAGCGCATCGACCATGTCGGCCGCGACCTGGACGCCATCTGGGGCGAGGTGTTCGACGAGGCCGCCGAGCGCATCGAGCACGCCCGGCGGCTGACGCCGGGCGAGGCCCTGAAGGCGGCGGTGGGGATCCTGGCGGAGGCGGGCGAGATCCACTGCTACGGGGTCGCGGCCTCCGAGCTCGCCGCACGGCACCTGGCGTTGGCGCTCGGCAGGGTCGGGCGCCGGGCCCAGTACACCGGGGCCACGGGGTTCGCCCTCGCGGACCATCTGCTGCGGCTGCGCCAGGGCGACGCGGTCGTCATCTTCCAACCGGGCCGCGACCTCCCCGAGTTGACGGTACTGATCGACCGGGCGCGGGCGGTCGGCGCCCGGGTCGTCCTGGTGACGGACGAACTGGCCGAGCGGTACGGGGGCCGGGTCGACGCGGTGCTCACGGCCCCGCACACGCCCACGGGGATCACCACGGAGGCGCTGACGGCGCTGGTGGTGGCGGACGCGCTGCTCCTGGCGATGACGACGCTGGAGGGCGGGCTCGCCGTGGAGACGTCCCACCAACTCACGGTGTTGCGCGAGCAGTTGCTGGGCCCAAGGAAGAAGTGAGCCCCAGAATGAAGTGAGCCCTACCCGGCGACCGGCTACGTGTTCCGTGGTGCCGGGCAGGTACGGGTCGCAGTCGCGCGGGCTGCCGCAACATGCCTCACGGGTGCATCCGGGCCCCCTTCAGTACCTTGTCCACCGCGTTGCGCGGGCCGTAGACCGCGAGGCCGACCAGGTCCAGTTCGATGGCGGCGACGGCTCGTACGGCCGCCCGGTTGTCGGTGTCGTTGCCGGTGGCGAAGAGGTCGGACGTGAAGACGGCGCGGGGCAGCGCGCGGCGCAGGGCGCGTTCGTGGGCGGTCTTCAGGAGGTCCTTGCCGCCTTCGAAGACCAGCACCGGCTGGCGGAACATCGGCAGGTACGGGGTGCCGTCCGCGTCCTCGTACGGCTCGCCGATCACCTCGGGCACCTCCGGGCCGAGGCCGCTGACCAGGAACGCCGTGACGTTCAGGCGCTGCCAGGTCTCCAGGTCGTCGCGGAGCAGCACGGCGATCTTGGTGTCGAAGCGGACGGGGGCGGGGGCGGTGGTCTCGGTGCTCATGGGTTGAGACTGCCGGTCGCCCGGACGGCTGGTCTTGTACGTTTTTTGCATGCCCACCGGCAGTGAACAGATCACCGCGTGGCGGCCCCGGGTGCCGGGCGTCACGGAGGTCTTCCACGCCCACTTCACGCGGCACGCCTACCCGATGCACGTGCACGACACCTGGACGCTGCTCATCGTCGACGAGGGCGCGGTCCGCTACGACCTGGAGCGGCACGAGCACGGCACGCCGCTCGGCACCGTCTCGCTGCTGCCGCCGCACGTTCCGCACAACGGGCAGGCCGCCACGCCCGACGGGTTCCGCAAGCGGGTCCTGTACCTGGACGCGGCGGACGACGGGCCGCTCGACGCCTCGTTCATCGGGGCCGCCGTGGACCAGCCCGACCTGGTGGATCCGCTGCTGCGGCGGCGGATCGGGCAGCTGCACGCCGCGCTCGCCCGGCCGGGCGACGAGCTGGAGGCCGAGGCGCGGCTCACCTTCGTCGGCGAGCGGCTCCGTGAGCGGTTGCGGCCGGCGCTCGTCGACGGCCGGGGTTCTCGGGGGCCCGCGCCCGATCGCCGGGTCGCGGTCGCGCTGCGGGAGCTGCTCGACGCGCGGGTCGCCGAGGGGGTCGATCTGCGGGAGGCCGCGGGGCTCGTGCATGCCCATCCGGCGCATCTGGTGCGGTCGTTCGGGGCCGCGTACGGGATCGCTCCGCATCAGTACCTGATGTCGCGGCGGGTGGATCGGGCGCGGAGGCTGCTGCTCGGCGGGCAGGCCCCCGCCGAGGTGGCGGAGGCCTGCGGGTTCTATGACCAGTCGCATTTGACGCGGTGTTTTCGGCGGGTGGTGGGGGTGCCGCCCGGGCGGTATGCGCGGGGGCGTTCGGCGTGAGCGGTGGTGTTGCGCCGAGGCGTGGTTGACGTCGCGGGGCTCCGCCCCGGACCCCGCGCCTCAATCGCCGGCGGGGCTTGAATTGCCCGGACCTCACTGCTCAATCGCCGGCGGGGCCTGAAGTGCTTGAACGGCGCAGCAGCGTTCCGCTTGCTCCTGCTGTCGCCACCAGCAGTACACCCGCCACCACCAGGCTCACCCGCATCCCGCACAGGGAGAACGTGTCGTTGCCGTTGGCGGCGAGGAGGGAGCCGAACAGGGCCACGGCCAGGGCGCCGCCGGTCTGGCGCAGGGCGTTGAGGAGGCCGGAGGCCGTACCCACACGCGGGCCCGGGACGGCGTCCATCAGCATCGCCGTCACCGCGGGAATCGCGAACGCTCCGCCGATGCCGGTCGGGACGAGGAGGGTCAGAAGCAGCCAGATCGGGGTGTGCGCCGTCAGCGGCAGCAGCGCGAACATCGCGAGGGCCAGGACGAGTTGGCCGATGACGATGACCGGGCGGCGGCCGAAGCGCTCCGCGATGTGCGGCGAGATCAGGTTCGCGGCGGTGGTGAGCATCGCCATCGGCACGAACACCAGGCCCGCCGCCGTCGCGGACATCCCCCGGAGCTGTTGCAGGTAGAGGCCGAGCAGGAACACCACACCGTAGAAGCCGGCATTGACGGAGAAACCGATCGCGAGGGACGCGGAGACCGTGCGGTCGCGCAGCATGCTCAGCGGGACCATCGGGGCGCGGTGGCGCTTCTCCGTCACGTAGAAGGTGAGAGCGGACACGACGGCCACCGCCAGCGCCGCGAGGCCCATGGTGCCGCCCTCGATCACCGCGAAGGTCAGCCCGGCGAGCGTGAGGACCGCGGTGATCTGGCCGGGGATGTCGAGCGGCGCGGGGCGGCGGAGCGAGGGGGCGACCTTCGTGAGCAGGGCCAGGATCGCCGCGCCGACGGGCAGGTTGAGGAAGAACACCGCACGCCAGCCGACGTGTTCGGTGAGGACGCCGCCGAGCACCGGGCCCGCCGCCATCGACACCGAACCGCCGACCGTCCACAGGGCGATCGCCCGCGCCCGCCGCCGCGCGTCGTCGTACGCCTCCCGGATCAGCGCGAGCGACGCCGGCATCAGGATGGCCGCCGCCCCGCCCTGGACGACGCGGGCCGCGATCAGCGCGCCGAGGCCGGGTGCGACGGCGCAGGCGAGGGACGCGAAGGTGAAGAGGGCGGTGCCGAGGACGTAGGCGCGGCGGGCTCCGGTGCGGTCGCTCAGCGCCCCCGCGGACAGCATCAGACCGGCGAACATCAAGGTGTACGCGTCCGCCACCCACTGCAGTCCGGTCATGCCGCTGTGCAGGTCGGCGCGGATGCCGGGCAGGGCGATGTTCACGGCCGACACGTCGATGGTGATCACGGCGAAGCCGAGCAGCGCGGCCAGGAGCGCGGCGGTGCCGTTGGTGCGGCGGGGTGCGGATGCGACGGCCGGGTCCTCGGGTACGGGTTGCGTACGAGTACGGGCTCTGTCGGCGACGGTGGTCACACGGTCCTCCTGGGGCGCGGTGTTCGAAGTGCGGGTGGGCGGCAGGCACGGGCCGCGGCCCTGTGACATGCACTCCCTGGGCCCTTGCCTGCCGGCCACCCGCAGCGAGGACAACTCTGCGGCCACCGCGCGCAAGGTGGCAGGCCGCGCTTCACCGGGGCGCCGCGTTCCACGCCCTGACACGGCCCCCCACGGCGCTCGACGACCGTGGACAATGCACGTATGGCTGAGACCACGGAACTGGGCCGCTATCTGCGGGCCCGCAGGGGGCAGGTCACCCCGGCCGACGCGGGCCTGCCCGCGGGCACGGGCCTGCGGCGCACGCCCGGACTGCGCCGCGAGGAACTGGCGACGCTCTCCGGAGTGAGCGTCGACTACTACACGCGCCTGGAACGGGGCCGCGAGACCAACCCGTCACCGGCGGTGATCGACGCCATCGCCCACGCGCTGCGGCTGCGCGGCGACGCCCACGAGCGCCTGCACGACCTGGCCGAGATGGCCTCGGGCCGGCACACCGAGCCCCGCCCGACCACCGACGACACCGTGCGCGATTCGGTGCACCGCATGCTGGAGGCGCTGCGCCCGCTGCCCGCGTACGTGGTGAGCCGCTTCAACTACGTGCTCGCCGCGAACCCGGCGGCCCGGCGCCTGCTGCCCGGACTGTGGGACCTGCCCGCCGAGCAGCGCAACATCACCCGCTACCTCTTCCTGCACCCCGTCGGGCGGACCCTGTACGTGCCGTGGGAGGAGACGGTGACCGCCTCGGTCGCCCACCTGCGGGCCATCGGCGGCACGGAGGCGGACGACCCGAGGATGACGGCGCTGGTCGGCGAACTCCTCCTGAAGTCACCCGACTTCGCCCGCATCTGGAACCGGTACGACGTCCATGAGCGCAGCGGCGGCACGAAGACGTTCGAGCATCCGAAGGTCGGCGCGATGACGCTCACCTTCGAGGTGATGCAGCTCGCCCGCACGGGCGGCCAGCGCATGGTCGTCTACCAGGCCCCTGCGGGCTCGGCGGACGAGGAGGCAGTCCTGAAACTGGACCCGCAACAATCGAGCCCGGACCAATCGAGCCCGGCCCCATCAAGCCCCTCCGGCGATTGAGGAGCGGGGTCCGGGGCGGAGCCCCGAGGCGTCAAGCCCGTTCCAGAATCGCCGTCACGCCCTGACCACCCGCCGCGCAGATCGAGATCAGCCCCCGCCCCGAACCACCCCGCTCAGCCAACAACTTGGCCAACGTGGCGACGATCCTCGCCCCCGTCGCCGCGAAGGGATGCCCGGTCGCGAGGGACGACCCCGCCACGTTCAACCGGTCCCGGTCGACCGGCGCGAGCCCCGCCTTCTCCCACGCCGCGAGCGTGGCCAGCACCTGCGAGGCGAACGCCTCGTGCACCTCGAACAGGTCGAAGTCCTCGACCCCGAGCCCGGCACGCTCCAGCATCCGCGGCACGGCGTACGCGGGCGCCATCAGCAGCCCGTCGCCCTCACCGCCCTTGACGTCACCGTCCACGAAGTCCACCGCCGCCGTCTCGTAGGCGGTCAGATACGCCAGCGGTTCGAGCCCGCGCGCCTCGGCCCACTCCTCGCTCGCGAGCAGCACGACCGCCGCGCCGTCCGTGAGCGGCGTCGAATTGCCCGCCGTCATCGTGGGGTTGGGCCCCTTCGTCCCGAACACCGGCTTCAGCGTGCGGAGTTTCTCGACCGTCGAACCCGGCCGGAGGTTCTGGTCGCGCTCAAGTCCCCGGTACGGCACGACGAGTTCGTCCAGGAGCCCGCGCTCGTACGCCGCCGCAAGACGCTGATGGCTCGTGGCGGCCAGCTGGTCCTGGTCCTCGCGGGCGATGCCCCACGCGCGCGCGGTGACGGCGGCGTGCTCACCCATGGACAGGCGGGTGCGCGGCTCGGCGTTGCGCGGGATGTCGGGGACCAGGTGGCCCGGCCTGACCTTGGCGAGCGCCTTGATCCTGGCGCCCGCCGACTTGGCGCGGCGGGCCTCGAGGAGGATCTTGCGCAGTTCGTCGTTGACGCCCAGCGGGGCGTCGCTCGCGGTGTCGGAGCCGCCCGCGATCGCGCTCTCGGTCTGGCCGAGCGCGATCTTGTTGGCGGCGGCGATCACCGCTTGCAGACCGGTGCCGCAGGCCTGCTGGATGTCGTACGCGGGCGTGCGGGCGTCCAGCATCGAGCCGAGTACGGTCTCGCGCGCCAGGTTGAAGTCGCGGCTGTGCTTGAGCACGGCTCCCGCGACGAACTCGCCGACGGCGCCCGGCTCGTGGAGCTTCATCCGCCCCACGAGGCCGTCGAGCGCGGCGGTCAGCATGTCCTGGTTCGACGCGGTCGCGTACGGGCCGTCGGAGCGCGCGAACGGGATGCGGCTACCGGCGACGACGGCTACGCGACGCGGGGCGTTTCCTAGGACGGGGGCGGCAGGGCCCTTCGGGGTTCGCGCCATGTTCGGCAGCTCCTGAGCTCTCGACAAGTACTGACCATTGAGTAACCTTACTCCGTAGTAAATTTACGACCGAGCTGGGAGCTGGACAATGGCCGACCGCTATCTGAACTTCACCGGCACGGCCCCCGGCCGCTTCCTGACCCGCCGCCTGGGCCTGCCGCAGCCCGCACCGCTGCACCGCTTCACTGCCGAACACCCGCGCCTCGAAGGGCAGTTGCTGCACCTCACGGCGGGCGGATCCACGCACCGCGAGGAGCTCGGGAAGCTCCTCGCCGGCACCGGCCTCGACGTCGTGACGGCCGCCTCCCCCGCCGGGCGGCCCGCCGCGGCCGTCGTGGACGCCACCGCCGTGACCGGCCTCGACTCCCTCGCCGAAGTGCACGCCGCGCTGCACCCGGTCGTCCGCGACCTCGCCACGGGAGGCCGCGTGGTCGTCCTCGGCGCGCCGCCGTCGCCCGACGACCACCACCAGGCGGCCGTGCAGCAGGGCCTCGAAGGCTTCGTGCGCTCGCTCGGCAAGGAGATCGGGCGCGGGCGCACCGTCAACCTGGTGCGCGTCGCGGGCCCGGTGGCCGCCACCGAGTCGACCCTGCGCTTCCTGCTGTCGCCGAAGTCGGCGTACGTCAGCGGGCAGGTCATTCAAGTGGGCGGGACGGACGGCGAGTTGAACGTCCCCGGGAACTGGGACCGGCCGCTCGCCGGGCGCACCGCGCTCGTCACCGGCGCCGCCCGCGGCATCGGCGAGGCCGTCGCCGAGACCCTCGTACGGGACGGCGCCGAGATCGTCCTGCTCGACGTGCCGTCCGCCGAGGCCGACCTCGCGAAGGTGGCGGAGCGGCTCGGCGGGCGCGCGCTGCCGCTCGACATCACGGCGGACGACGCGGGCGAGCGGATCGCGGAGTTCGTGCCCGACGGGCTCGACGTCCTCGTGCACAACGCGGGCATCACCCGCGACCGGCGCCTCGCCAACATGCCCGCCGAGCGCTGGAGTTCGGTCCTGGAGGTCAACCTCGCGAGCGTGCTGCGGACGACGGACACGCTGCTCAAGGCGGGGGCCGTGCGCCGCGGCGGCTCGATCGTCGCCACCGCCTCCATCGCCGGGATCGCGGGCAACGCCGGGCAGACCAACTACGCGGCCAGCAAGGCGGGCATCGTCGGCCTCGTACGGTCCCTCGCGCCGCGGGCCGCCGCCGAGCACGGGGTGACGGTGAACGCGGTGGCGCCCGGATTCATCGAGACCAAGATGACGGCGGCCGTTCCGCTGTTCATCCGGGAGGCCGGGCGGCGCATGAACTCCCTTGCGCAGGGCGGACTTCCGGTGGACGTGGCGGAGACGACGTCGTGGTTCGCGTCCCCGGGGTCCGGGGCGGTGAACGGGCAGGTGGTCCGGGTGTGCGGGCAGTCCTTGCTCGGAGCGTAACCCCTCCGGGGCGGGCGGGACGTGTACGGCCGACCGCCCTCCGGCCTCGGGGCTCCGCCCCGGACCCCGCTGCTCAATCGCCGCAGGGGCTTGATAGGCCCACCCGCCGCCCGGGCAAGCGGGTGGCTGCCACCGCCTTGCGCTGCAGGGTGGGCAAGGCGGCGCCCCGGCCCCGTCGGCACACCACCACTCCCCACTCCCCACTCCCGCAACCCCTCACGAGGACCGCAATGACCCGCACCGTCGCCCTCGACGCCACGCCCTCCCTGCTCCCGCTCATGCTGCGCGGCGCCGCCCTGTCCCCCCTCAAACGGCCACGCCACGACGCACCGCTGCCCGACACCCGGCTCTCCGTCCCCGGCCTCCGTATCGCGCAGAGCCACCTCACCGCGTACGAACGCGCCTGCGGGTTCGCGACCGAGCGGCCCGAGCTGCCCGTCACGTATCCGCACATCCTGGGCTTCCCGCTGGCCATGCGGCTGATGTCGGAGCGCGCGTTCCCGCTCCCCGTGCTGGGCCTCGTCCACACGTCGATCGAGATCACGCAGCAGCACGACCTGGCGGCCACGGAGGCATACGAACTGGGCGTCCACGTAAAGGAATTGAGGCCGCACCGCCGCGGCACGGAGGCCGTCGTCGTCACCGAGCTGCACGCCGAGGGGGCACCGGTGTGGCAGTCGACCAGTACGTATCTCGCGCGGCACAAGACCTCCGCGCCGGCCACCGCCGACGCACCCCCGCGGGACGCCCCCGCGGAGCCGCTGCCCGAGCTCGCCCACTGGCGGCTCGCCGACGACCTCGGCCGCCGCTACGCCGCCGCGTCCGGCGACCGCAACCCCATCCACCTGCACCCGCTCACGGCCCGCCTCTTCGGCTTCCCGCGCGCCATCGCCCACGGCATGTGGACGGTGGCCCGCTCCCTGGCCGAGCACAAGGCGCACGGCCCCGTCCACGTACAGGCCCGCTTCAAGGCGCCGGTGCTGCTGCCCGGCGAGGTGGTGTACGCGGCCCAGGGCCCGGCCTTCGAACTGCGCTCGGCGGACGGCTCCCGCACGCACCTCACCGGCGAGGTGCGGCCGCTAACGGGCTGACCAGCGCCGCCCGTCCATCAGGTTGCCGAGGCCCGACCAGGCGAAGTTCATCAGCGTCGCGGCGGCCTCCTTCGCGGACACCGACGCGTCACCGTTCGCCCAGTCCGCCAACGCCTCCGCCGCGCCGACCAGGGCCTGGGCGAGGCCCGCGACCTCCCGCTCGGCCAGCTCCGGGTTGTCGTGCGCCTCGCGGGCGGCCTCGGCGATCAGCTGGGTCACGAACGCGACGATCTCCTCGCGCATCGCGACGACCTCCGCCACGATGGGGCCTCCCGTGCTCGAGCGCAGTGGAGTGCTCGGGGAAGGGTCGCCGCCCGAACGGGCCTGGCTGTGCAGCACCGCCCAGCCGTCGGGGCGCTCGGCGGTGTGCGCGAAGAAGGCGGTCAGGCCCTCCCACAGCTGCCGGTCGGCGGCCACGTCCGTGCGGACGCCCGCCCGGACCGCGTCGACCAGGGCCTTCGCCTCCCGGCGGACACAGGCGCTGAACAGGTCTTCCTTCGAGTTCAGATACAGGTACACCAACGGCTTGGACACGCCGGCCAGTTCGGCGATCTCGTCCATCGACGCGGCCCGGTACCCCCGCTTCCCGAACACCCGCACCGCGGCGTCCAGCATCTGCCGCTCCCGCTCGGCCCGCGGCATCCTCTTCTGCCGCACCACCCCGGACCGCCCCTCGCCGCCCACCCCAGCCACCTTCCCTCGCCCACTCTGCACCCTTCAGCCTACGCAGTTCCCCCACCGAACCTCCCCGCCCAACGACCATCGACCGCGAACGCACGAAGTCCCGCTCCCCGGGGACCGGAAAGCGGGACTTCGTGTGGGACGAGCCTGGGGGACGTCAGGCGGCGGCCGTCACGGCCACCTCCTGCGGCTCGTCCACCGGAGAGGACGTCGCGTTGTCGTAGGCGTCGCGGTCGAGAATCTTCTCGCGGGCCGAGACGATCACCGGAACGAGCGCCTGACCTGCAACGTTCGTCGCCGTCCTCATCATGTCCAGGATCGGGTCGATCGCGAGGAGGAGGCCGACGCCCTCCATCGGGAGGCCCAGCGTCGACAGGGTCAGCGTCAGCATGACCGTGGCGCCCGTCAGACCGGCGGTGGCGGCGGAGCCGATGACCGAGACGAAGGCGATGAGCAGGTAGTCACCGACGTTGAGGTCGATGCCGAAGATCTGCGCGACGAAGATCGCGGCGATCGCCGGGTAGATCGAGGCGCAACCGTCCATCTTGGTCGTCGAGCCGAACGGCACGGAGAAGGAGGCGTACTCCTTCGGGACGCCGAGGCGCTCGGTGACCCGCTGGGTGAGCGGCATGGTGCCGACGGAGGAGCGGGAGACGAAGGCCAGCTGGATCGCGGGCCAGGCGCCCTTGAAGAACTGCAGCGGGCTCAGCTTGGCGACCGTGGCGAGCAGCAGCGGGTAGACGCCGAAGAGGACCAGGGCGCAGCCGACGTAGATGTCGACGGTGAACGTCGCGTACTTGCTGATCAGGTTCCAGCCGTACGTGGCGATGGCGTTGCCGATGAGGCCGATGGTGCCGATCGGGGCGAGCTTGATGACCCACCACAGGGCCTTCTGAAGCAGCTCCAGGACGGACTCGGAGAGCGTGAGGATCGGCTGGGCCTTCTCGCCGACCTTCAGGATGGCGATGCCGGCGACGGCGGCCATGAAGACGATCTGGAGGACGTTCAGCTGGGTGAAGGGCGTGACGACGTCCGTGGGGATGATGCCGGTGAGGAAGTCGAGCCAGGAACCGGCGTGTTCCGGCTTGGCGCCGTCCTTCGGGGTCAGGCCCGTGCCGGCGCCCGGGTTGGTGAGCAGCCCGATGGCGAGGCCGATGACGACCGCGATCAGCGACGTGACCATGAACCAGATCAGCGTGCGCGAGGCGAGCCTGGCGGCGTTGTTGACCTTGCGGAGGTTGGTGATCGACACCAGGATCGCGAAGAAGACGAGCGGGGCGACGGCCAGCTTCAGGAGCTGGATGAAGGTGTCGCCGACCTTCTGCAGGGTGGTGACGAGCCAGGAGATGTCCTGGCTGCGGGCCAGCCAGCCGAGCAGCACACCCAGGACGAGGCCGCCCAGGATCTGCGCCCAGAACGGGATCTTGGGTATGCGAAAGCCGGACTTCTGTTCGGCTGCGGGGGTGTTCGCGGACACGGAGGCACTCCAGTGGTGACGCGCGGGGACATGTCAGGGGTGTACTGCGGCGTACAGGAGCGGCGACCGTGGGACGTGGTCAACGGCGCCGCTGCATCGCTTCGGCCAAGGAAGTCGAAACTGCGCGATCAGGCGCGACAGGCCGCGGACATGCAGCGGCAGAGATCGACATGCAGGCGCTCCACGAGCGCGATGCTCATGGCGGTTCGAGGCGCAGCTGATGTCTTCATGACAGGAACGTTAACACCGCGACTTTGAGAACATCAAAGGGCTTCTTTGGGGCGGATGAGGTGCCCGTACGGGCCCAAAGCGGCATTTGCCTTGAAAATGCAGGCGACCCCGGCACCTGATCCGGTGCCGGGGTCGTGCTGACTGTGAGGAAGCTTACGCGGGCCCTACAGAGGCAGGGGGGCGTTCACGCCTCCTGCGTGTGGGCGTTGGTGCGCGCGGCGTCGTCGGCCTCGTCCTCCATGGAGCGGTTGGCCGCCATGTTCGCCTTGGCGCGGTCCACGCGGGCGACGACCTTCCTGGAGGCACGGTCGCGCTCGCCGCGGAGCACGATGTAGCTGATGGGTGCGGAGATCACCAGGCCGAGCAGCGCGATCCACAGCCAGTAGGAGCCGCCGATGCCAGCGGGCACGATGCCGGTGGCGACGAGACCCCAGACGACGAGGAAGCAGCCCACGAAGATCCCGAGCCGCATCAGCGTGTAGCGGAGCATGTCAATCCACTCTTCCGTTCCGAAATGGTGCCCTTACAGGACGAGCGCCCCTCCAGTGAAGCACGGGGAGGGGCGCCCGATTTCAGCGGGGGCTCGCGCGGCGGCCGGGGGCGTCAGATCAGCCACCTGTTCTTGCGGACGGCGGGCAGCTGGGCCCACACCCCGCCGAGGCCGTAGTACCGGCCGGCGCCGGTGGCCGCGGTGATCAGCAGGACGAGGGCGATCATCCAGTGGTCGTCCATGAACGGGTTGCTGGCGGGCCACAGCGAGACGAACCACATGAAGGCCATCATCAGCGCGCCCGCGGCGGCCGCGATCCGCATGCCGATGCCGAGGATCATGGCGAGGCCGACGCCGAGCAGGCCGAGCATGAAGATCGTGTCGAGCCACCAGGCGCCGGCCACGGAGTCAAACATGTGGGCGAAGGGGCCGGTCGTGCCGTGCAGCAGGAAGCCCTCGGTGGGGCTGCCGCCGTTCAGCCAGCTTCCGCTGGAGGGCGTCGCCTTGCCGAGGCCGAAGGCCTTGTCCAGGAAGGCCCACAGGAAGTAGAAGCCGACGAGCACGCGGGACGCGGCGAGGACGCCGCGGGCGGCGGGTGCGCGTACGAGTACGTCGTCGTGGCTGCCGGCGCCGCGGCGCGGGGCGCCCGTGGCGCCGTGTCGGGCGGGACTGTCCGATGCGTGGAGAGCCATGGCCGTGCCTTCTTCCTTGTGCACCTCGCGGTGCGTCCGCTCGTGAATACATTCACAAGCTACGCCCGGTGTTTAGGCCGCCCCTACGGTCGAAGGTCCCGATACGGACGTCCGAACGTCACGACCTCGCCTCTGGTTACGCTCGGGCCCATGCGCACCACACCTCCCCTCACCTTCGAACTCGACCCGGCCGTCGACCCCGATCTGCGCGACGGGCTCCTCGCCCTCTGGTCGGACGTCACGAACGCCGGTGGCGCGGTCGGCTTCGTCCCGCCGGTCACGCCCGAGGACATACGCCCGGAACTGGTCAAGCGCCTCGCCGACCTCGCCGGGGGCCGGACCCGGCTCCTGGTGGGCCGCGACGAGCACGGCCGCGTCGCGGCATCGGCGTTCCTCGCGTACAACCAACACCGCCTGATGAAGCACCACTTGTGGCTCTACACGGTGATGGTCCACCCTGAGCACCAGGGCAGGGGGTACGGCCGCGCCCTGATGTCGGCCGCCGCCGACGTGGCGCGCACCTTCGAGGGCATCGAGGCCCTGCGCCTCACCTGCCGCGGCGGCACGGGCGCGGACGCCTTCTACGCGGCGTGCGGCTACAAGGAGGTCGGCCGCGTCCCGGGCGCGATCCGCGTAGCCCCGGGCGACGACCGCGACGACGTCCACATGATGCTGCCCATATAGAGCCCCGCGACCGGCGGACGGACGGCCGTGAACAAAAACGGGCCCCGGCGACAACCGGGACCCGTAGACCTCACACCCTCATGGGCTGCGGCGCATCCCGCCGCCCCGGGTCGGCCCCTTCGTACTCCCGAATGATCTCGTACCGCGTGTTCCGTTCAACCGGCCGGAACCCCGCGTCCCGGATCAGATCGAGCAGATCCTCACGCGTCATCTTGTTCGGCGTGCCGTAGTTGTCCGCGTCATGCGTGATCTTGTACTCGACGACCGAGCCGTCCATGTCGTCCGCCCCGTGCTGCAACGCGAGCTGCGTGGTCTGCAGCCCGTGCATGACCCAGAAGCACTTCACGTGCGGCACGTTGTCGAACAGGAGACGCGACACGGCGAAGGTCTTCAGCGCCTCCGCGCCCGTGGCCATCGTCGTCCGCGCCTGCAGCTTGTTGCGGATCTTGCCGTCCTGCATGTCGACGAAGTCGTGCTGGTAGCGCAGCGGGATGAAGACCTGGAAGCCGCCGGTCTCGTCCTGGAGTTCACGCAGTCGCAGCACGTGATCGACGCGGTGCCGGGGCTCCTCGACGTGCCCGTACAGCATCGTGCTGGGCGTCTTGAGGCCCTTCTCGTGCGCGAGCCGGTGGATCCGCGACCAGTCCTCCCAGTGGGTGTCGTGGTCGACGATGTGCTGCCGGATCTCCCAGTCGAAGATCTCGGCGCCGCCACCGGTGAGGGATTCGAGCCCCGCCTCGATCAGCTCATCGAGAATCTCACTCGCGCTCATCCCGGAGATCTTCTCGAAGTGGTGGATCTCGGTCGCCGTGAAGGCCTTGAGCCCGACGTTCGGCAGGGCCTCCTTGAGCGCCTTCAGGGAGCGCGGGTAGTAGCGCCACGGAAGGTTCGGGTGCAGGCCGTTGACGATGTGCAGCTCGGTGAGGTTCTCCGACTCCATCGCCTGGGCGAGCTTGACGGCCTCCTCGATGCGCATCGTGTAGGCGTCCTTCTCGCCGGGCTTGCGCTGGAAGGAGCAGTACGCGCACGAGGCCGTACAGACATTGGTCATGTTCAGATGACGGTTGACGTTGAAGTGCACGACGTCGCCGTTCTTACGCGTGCGCACCTCGTGGGCGAGACCGCCGAGCCAGGCCAGGTCGTCCGACTCGTAGAGCGCGATGCCGTCCTCGCGGGACAGCCGCTCACCGTCCCTGACCTTCTGCTCCAGCTCGCGCTTGAGCCCTGCGTCCATTGCCCGTACCTCTCCTCGCTCAACGACCGTCCCACCGTACGCCGTCGCACCGACAGGCCCCGGCAGGGCCCGTCCCCTCACGCTTCCTCGGGGAGCTCCCCCACCCGGTTCTCCCACTTCGTGGAGAGAATGATCGTGGTACGCGTCCGGGACACGCCCTTCGTGCCGCTGAGACGCCGGATCGTCCGCTCCAGGCTGTCCACGTCGCCCGCGCGGACCTTCAGCATGTACGAGTCGTCGCCCGCGATGAACCAGCAGTCCTCGATCTCGTGCAGATCGCGCAGGCGGTGCGCCACGTCCTCGTGGTCGGCCGCGTCGGAGAGCGAGATGCCGATGAGGGCGGTGACACCGAGGCCGAGCGAGGCGGAGTCGACGGTCGCGCGGTAGCCGGTGATCACGCCGGCCGCCTCGAGGCGGTTGATGCGGTCCGTGACGCTGGGTCCGGACAGGCCGACGAGCCGGCCCAACTCCGCATACGAGGCGCGGCCGTTCTCGCGCAGGGCCTGGATGAGCTGCCTGTCCACGGCGTCCATAAGGTCCAATGCCTTTCATTGTTCAGCGTTGACGCGAGCTTATGTGTACGATCGAAGGCGCGCTAGGGTTTGTCCCCGCAAAATCTAAAGTCCATCCCGTGGATCAGTGACGATCCATTGGATATCGAACCCCCAGGAGAGTGTCAGCGTGTTCACGATCGAGATGGCGTACGCCCGCATGCGCGAGATGCAGGCCGAGGCCATTCGTTCGCGCGGCGAGCTGCCCGCCCCCGCGCGGCGCACGAAGGGCCGGCACGCCGCGCCCAAGAAGCGCTGAGCGCCCCCTCACTCACGCTCACGGGAGCCTCCACCGAGCTCTCCCTCCCAGCGGCGGTACAGCGTGTGCGGCACTCCCGCCGCGTCCAGCGTCCGCCCCGCGACGAAGTCCACGAGGTCCTGGATGTGCGTCGCCCCCGCGTAGAACGCCGGTGACGCCGGCAGCACCACGGCGCCCGCCTCGTCGAGCGAGACCAGGTGCTTGAGGGTCTGCCCGTTCAGCGGCGTCTCCCGTACGGCGACGATCAGCGGCCGCCGCTCCTTGAGCGTCACACTCGCCGCGCGCTGCAACAGATCCTTCGAGAGCCCGAGCGCGACACCGGCCACGCACGCCGTCGAGGCGGGCACGATGATCATGCCCTTGACCGGGTACGAGCCGGAGGAGGGCCCGGCGGCGAGATCGCCTGCGGGCCAGTACCGCACGGCGTCGCCGGAGAGGTCGATCCCGCCGAACGTGTCCGGCTTGCCGTCGGCGCCGCGCGCCAGCCACTCCGCCAGATCCTCGCGCCAGTGCGCGTCCCGCAGCGGGATCCCCGTCTCGTCGAGCAGCGTGAGCCGCGAGGCCCGCGAGACGACGAGGTCGACGGCTTCGCCCGCCGCGAGCAGGGCGCGCAGCACGGAAGCGGCGTACGGGGTGCCTGACGCTCCGGACACCCCGACGACCCAGGGCCTGCGGCTGCTTGCTTTGTCGTGCTCCACACCACGAGCCTATCCGGCGGCCCCACGGGGGAACTTGAGCAGGGGCCGTCAGCGTTCTTTCCATGACGGGCGGGGGCTGGGATGACGTACGACGACGGATCGGGCCGAGTGGCGCCGCGGCGCCGGGCGGCGCGAGGGCGGGCGCTGGCGGCGGGCAAGGTGATGCTCGCCTGGGTGGCGCTGCTGTGGCTCCTCGAAGTGGTCGACGTGGCGTCGGGACACGCGCTGGACACCTTCGGCATTCAGCCGCGCGAGCCTTCCGAGCTGATCGACGTCGTCCCGGCGTCCTTCATCCACTTCGGCTTCGGCCACGTCGCGGCGAACTCGATACCCCTGCTGGTCCTCGGCTTCGTCGCGGCGCTCGGCGGGCTGCGCCGCTTCTTCAAGGCGTGCGCCCTGATCGTCGTCGCGGACGGGCTCGGGGTGTGGCTGGTGGCCCCGGCACACACCAACACGGCGGGCGCCTCAGGCCTGATATTCGGCCTGTTCGCCTTCGTCGTCCTGTCCGGCTTCGTGGAGCGCCGCCCGCTCGGCATCGTCGTCGGCGTCCTCATAGCCGCGTACTGGGGCACGTCGTTCCTGGCGGGCCTCTCCCCCACGAACGACGGGGTGAGCTGGCAGGGCCACCTGATCGGCCTGCTGGCGGGCGCGGCGGCGGCGTTCGTGTTCCGCCGCCGCCCGCGCCCTCAGCTCTGACCGGGATGGGGCGCGTGGGGGTCGACCGGGAAGCGGTTCGTGGCGATCGTCAGTTTCCCGAGCGGGGAGTCGATGGTGATGTCCGTGCCGTACGGGATGGTGTCCTGGCCCCGGTAGCCCTCGGGGCCGGGGTTCCACATGGTCACGCAGTGGCCCTTGAGCGGGTCGAGGATGACGTAGTTGGCGATACCGCGGGACGCGTACCAACGGGGCTTGATCTCGTAGTCGCGGCGGATGCTGCTCGGCGACACCACCTCGGCGACCAGCTCGATGAGGTCCGGTGAGTACTCGGTACGGTTCTCGCCTTCCGCTTCGGCCGGGATGACCGCGAGATCAGGGCAGAACTCGTTCTGATCGTCGAACACGAAGGCCACGTCGGTGACCAGAGCCCAAGCTGTCGGCAGCTGCCGCTCCACTTCGGACCACAGACGCGTAATGGACTTGCCGTGGAACGGCCGGACCGCATTCATCACAAGGCTGCCCTCGACGATCTCTGACAGATAGCCGGGGAACATGTCCTCCAGCTTGCTGAGCTGCGAGTGCAGGCGGTCGATGTCCGCGATGCGCACGGTGGCCTCCCTGTGTCCTGCTCTCGATGGTAGGCCGCACGCTACGTACGCGTACGGCCGTGCGTCATCCGTTTCCCTACCGCTTCACCCGCGAGGCGATCCGCAGGGTGTCGGCCATCTCCAGGTGCACCGCCTCCTCGACGGCCAGCCGCCGGGCGGCGGGACCCGGACTGCCCGGGTCCCCGATGACGTACACGGCCTTGCTCATGCGGCTACCTCCTGCCCATGGATGGCGTATGGGCCTGGCCCGTCGTACCCGAAGTCCGCGAGCAGCAACTCCCGCCTGCGGGCAGCCTGTTCGACGGCGATGACGTAGGGGCGGACGAGGCGGGAGTCGTGCGCGTCGAGGCGCGATTCGGGGCGTCGGACCTGCGGGGCGGGCCGGCGAACGACGCGGCGATGCTGCCCGCTCGGTGGCGGGAATGTCACGCGGGCCGCAGAGGCCAGGGCCGCGAGCGAGGCCAGGAAGAGAGTCATCCAGGGCAGGGTCCCGGCGATAGAGTCGGACATGCGTCAACTCCTTGGGTGGGTTGATGCCACGCCCCGGGACGGTTGCCTCCGTCGCCGGGGTCTTCTTGTACTCCAATCCAGCGAGGGCACGACAGGCATGCTAGGCCAGACATGGCTCGCACATCAGTCCACAGTGCACTCATCATGGTGGGGTGATGGAGTTTGAGCCCGACATCCCCCGCTGGCGCCAAGTGGCCGCGATCATCAAAAGCCGCATCGAGGACGGGACTTACGGTCCACGCACACGCGTGCCGTCAGTGATCCAGCTCGGCGAGGAGTTCGGGATCGCCAACGCCACCGCGCAGAAGGTGAACCAGAACCTCAAGAAGGAAGGCCTGGTCTACACCGAACCAGGCCTGGGTTCCTTCGTCTCCCGCGACGCCGCCGCAATCCTCAAGCAGGCCCGCACCGAATGACCCCCGCCCAGGACCGCCGCACCGAACTCGCCCACTTCATCCGCAGCCGACGCGAGCGGCGCAGCCCCGAGGCGGCCGGGCTGCCGAACGCCGGGCGCCGCCGGACCCCGGGTCTGCGCCGCGAGGAGGTCGCCACGCTCGCCGGGGTGAGCATCACTTGGTACACGTGGCTGGAGCAGGCACGCGACATCCGGGTGTCTCGGCAGGTGCTCGGCGCGCTGGCCGGGGCGCTCGGGCTCGACGGGACCGAGCGCGCCCACCTGTTCCGGCTGGCCGGGGAACTGCCACCGGAGGACGCCGACCCGGCACCCGAACTCCCCCACCAGTACCGACTGTTGCTCACCCACCTGGACCCGAACCCGGCGTTCATCGTGAACCCCCGGTTCGACATCCTGGCGTGGAACCGGGGCTGCGAGCTGCTGTACGGAGACCTGGGCGCGCTGCCCGCACGGCGGCGCAACGTCCTGTGGCTGACGTTCACCTCCCCCGAAGTGCGGGCCATGACCCGCGACTGGGAGGCCGAGGCGGCGCTCACCCTCGCCCTGTTCCGCACCCAGGCGAGCGAGGGCGTCCTTGCGCCCGACCTCACGGGGCTTGCCGAGGAGTTGACGGAGGCCAGCCCCGACTTCGCCCGCCTGTGGCAGCGCCGCGACCTCGCCCCGTTCGCCCCGCAGGCGCGCACCGTCGACCATCCTCGGCTCGGCGAGGTCACGCTCGACTACGTCAAGCTGCACCTGTCGAACGACGACAAGACGCTTGTGTCGTATCTGCTGCCGCCCGGAACAGAGTTGGAGCGCAGGTTCGCGGAGCTGGCCGCGGTCACCGGTCAGGCGACCGTGAATCCGCCATCGACGGGCAGCACGGTTCCGGTCACGTAGTCCGCGCCGAGGAGGTACGCGATGGCGCCCGCCACGTCCTCCGGCAGGCCGACCCGCTTGACCGGCAGGTCCGCTGCCGCGGCGGCGAATTGTGCGGCCCGTTGCTCCTCGGGGAGGAAGGACCACCAGGGCGTGTCCACGGCGCCGGGCGCGACGGCGTTGACCCGCACCGGGGCGAGCTCGGCGGCGAGCGGGGACACGATCCGCTCGATCGCGCCGTTGACGGCGGCCAGGGCCACGCTCCCCGGCAACGCCGCACGCGCCGTGGCGGCGGAGACGAAGGTGACCGAGCCGTGGACGCGGGCCCGCTGAACCGCGTACAGGTACGGGAAGAACTTGCCGTCGAAGGCGCCGCGCACGTCGGCGAGCGGCACCTCCGCGAGCGGCCCGAGCCCGAGCGCCCCCGGGCTGAAGGCGAGCACCAGGTGGTCGAACTCGCCGAGGCGGTCGAAGAAGCGGGCGACGGCCCCTTCGTCCGTCCCGTCCACCTGCTCGGCCTCGGCCACCCGCCCCTTCACAGCGGCCAGCTTCTCGGGATCCCTCCCGGTAACGATCACCTCGGCGCCTCCCGCGGAGAGACGCTCGGCCGCGGCGAGGCCGATCCCCGATGTCCCGCCCATGATCACAACACGCATCTGGTCCTCTTCCACTTCCACGCTGGATGGCTTCGGCGGCGCCTCCGTCGGTGCCGAGCGCCGCCGCCCCCTCAGGGTCCGCAGCGCGGGAAGCCGGAACCAGACGCCCGTGATGCTGGTGGTACCGGCACCCCCCTTGAACCGCGAACCGTGGAGGTTTCCGGACACCGCCCCGGCCTCACGAAGGCCTCTGGGCGTCCGAAAGTCCCCGCCCCTCCGAAGGGGTGGGGTGGGGTTGTCCACAGGGGCGTACGGGCGTTTCCGGCCGGGGGCATCCTGGCGGGATGCAGCCGCGTCCAGGACTCGACACGCTCACCCGGCAGGGGGTCCTCCTCACCGCACAGGCGCTCGACGCCGGGTGGCCGATGCGGGCCCTGCACCGGGCGCTCGCCCGCGACGGCTGGTCCCGCGTGCGGGCCGGTGCGCGGGTCGCGCCCGGAAGGGAGATCGACCTCAGGACGCAGCTCCTGGTCGAGCAGCTGCTCAACCCCCGGCTCGTCGTCAGCCACCTCGCGGCGGCCTGGCTGTGGCGCATCGAAACGCTGGGGCCGACGCCGCCCTCCCCGGAGTTCACCGACCCCACGCTCCGTACGAACAACAAAGG
This sequence comes from Streptomyces fractus, assembly GCF_049844455.1. Taxonomy (NCBI): domain Bacteria; kingdom Bacillati; phylum Actinomycetota; class Actinomycetes; order Kitasatosporales; family Streptomycetaceae; genus Streptomyces; species Streptomyces fractus. The sequence goes on from NZ_JBMYHI010000002.1 coordinate 4,164,722, forward strand.
TGGCCTTCGCCGCCGGGCTCACCGGAGCCGGCTCGACCCGACGGAGGTACGGGAGGTGCGCGGGCTGCGCGTGACGTCCCCCGTCCGTACGGTCACCGACCTGCTGCTCGCCGGACCGCGCGACGCCGCCCTGGTCGCCGTCGAATCCGCCGTCACCCGCCGTACCGTCCACGGGGTGCGGCGGGCCCGCCTCACCGGGCTCACCGCCGTCGCCGACGCGCTGAACCTCCCTCACCCGCCCCGCCGGTCCCAGGCCTGGCTCAGGCTCGCCGACCCGGCATCCGGTTCCCCGGCCGAGACCGTCGCACGCCTGGCCATGCTGGACGCGGGGCTCAGGCCCGAGTCGCAGGCGGAGCTCATCACGCACGAGGGGCGGCAGGTGTTCGTCGACTTCCTCTTCCGGGCCGAAGGGCTCGCCGTCGAGATCGAGGGATACGCCTACCACGGCACCCGCGAGCACCATCGCCGCGACATCGACCGCTTCAACCGCATCCAGTCCTGCCCTCAAGTGCGTGCGCTGCTCCGGTTCACCGCCGTCGACGTGTTCCGCGGCCGGAGCCGATTCAGCGCCGAGGTCCATCGGGCGCTCGCCGCCCTCCGAAAACATGGCTGAGGGCGGCGGCACCCGAATCGGGTGCCGCCGCCCTCACATCCGTAGACGCGAACGCGCTACACCGTCAGCCCCCGCACCAGCAGGTCAAGCAGCGCGCACACGAAGAGTGCGATGCCGATGAAGCCGTTGACCTGGAAGAACGCCCGGTTCAGGCGGGACAGGTCGTGGGGCTTCACGATCGTGTGCTCGTAGAGGAACGCGCCCGCGACGATCACGAGGCCGACCCAGAAGAACGTGCCCGCGTCCGTGGCCAGGGCGTACCAGACGAACAGGGCCGTCGTGAGGGTGTGGCAGACGCGCGCGCCCCAGATCGCGCCGGGGATGCCGAAGCGCGCCGGGACCGACTTCACGCCGACCTCGCGGTCCGTCTCCACGTCCTGGCACGCGTAGATCAGGTCGAAGCCGCCGATCCAGATGCCGACGGCGAGGCCGAGGATGACGGCCGTCCAGGACCACTCGCCCGTGATCGCGATCCACGCGCCGATCGGGCCCATCGCCTGGGCGAGGCCGAGGATCGCCTGCGGGAAGTTCGTGAACCGCTTGCCGTACGGGTAGACGACCATCGGGATCACCGCGATGGGCGCGAGGGCCAGGCAGAGCGGGTTCAGGAGCGCCGCGGAGGCGAGGAAGACGACCAGGGCGATCAGCGCGCCGGTCCACGCCGACTTCACCGACACCGCGCCCGTCACCAGTTCACGGTGCGCGGTGCGCGGGTTACGGGCGTCGATCTCGCGGTCGATGATCCGGTTCGCCGCCATCGCGAACGTCCGCAGGCCCACCATGCAGATGGTCACCAGGAGCAGCCGGCCCCAGTGGATGTTCCCGTCCCACTCGAACATCGCGGTGAGGGCCGCGATGTACGCGAAGGGCAGCGCGAAGACCGAGTGCTCGATCATGACCAGGCGCAGGAACGCCTTGGTGCGTCCCGGCTGCTGCGGGATCGCGGCGGATGCTGAGGTCACTAGAGTCCGTACTCCTTCCAGCGGCGGTCCACCAGGGCCGCCGTACGGGGGTCGGAGACGACCATCTCGGGCCAGCCTCCGTCCCTCGTGTAGCCCTCCTCGGGCCACTTCTTCGTCGCGTCGATTCCCGCCTTGCCACCCCAGAACTGCTGGTAGGAAGCGTGGTCGAGGTGGTCGACCGGGCCTTCGGCCACGGTCAGGTCACGGGCGTAGTCCGTGTTCCCGAGCGCGCGCCACGAGACTTCATGAAGATCGTGGACGTCGCAATCGGAGTCGACGACGACGATGAGCTTCGTCAGCGACATCATGTGCGCGCCCCAGACCGCGCTCATCACCTTCTGGGCGTGCTTCGGGTACTTCTTGTCGATCGAGACGATCGCGCAGTTGTGGAAGCCGCCGGACTCCGGCAGGTGGTAGTCCACGATGTCCGGGACGATCACCTTGAGGAGCGGGAGGAAGAAGCGCTCCGTCGCCCGGCCCAGGGGGCCGTCCTCCGTCGGGGGCCTGCCGACCACGATCGACTGGATCAGCGGGCGCTTGCGCATCGTCACGCAGTCGATCTTCAGCGCGGGGAACGGCTCCTGCGGCGTGTAGAAGCCGGTGTGGTCGCCGAAGGGACCCTCCGGGAGCATCTCGCCCGGCTCGAGCCAGCCCTCGATGACCACTTCCGCGTTGGCCGGGACCTGGAGCGGCACCGTCTTGCAGTCGACCATCTCGACGCGCTTGCCCTGGATGAAGCCCGCGAGCATGTACTCGTCCATGTCGCCGGGCAGCGGCGCCGTCGACGCGTACGTGACGGCCGGCGGGCAGCCGAAGGCGATCGCGACCGGCAGCTTCTCGCCCCGCTTGGCGGCCACCTGGTAGTGGTTCCGGCTGTCCTTGTGGATCTGCCAGTGCATGCCGATGGTGCGCTTGTCGTGGCGCTGGAGGCGGTAGAGCCCGAGGTTGCGGATGCCCGTCTCGGGGTCCTTGGTGTGGGTGAGCCCCAGGTTGAAGAAGGAGCCGCCGTCCTCGGGCCAGGTGAACAGCGCGGGCAGCTTGTCGAGGTCGACGTCCTCGCCCTGCAGCACGACCTCCTGCACGGGGGCCGCGTCCGACTTCACCTTCTTCGGCGGTACGTGCGTCATCGCGCCGAGCTTGCCGAACGCCTCACGGATGCCGACGAAACCGTGCGGCAGCTCCGGCTTGAGCAGGCCGCCGATCTTGTCGCTGATGTCGTCGTACGACTTGAGGCCGAGCGCCTTGAGCAGTCGGCGGTCGGTGCCGTAGACGTTCATCGCGAGGGGCATCGACGCGCCCTTCACGTTCTCGAAGAGGAGGGCGGGGCCGCCGGCCTTGTTCACCCGGTCGACGATCTCACCGACCTCCAGGTACGGGTCGACCTCGGTCTTGATGCGCTTCAGGTCGCCTTCGCGCTCCAGAGCCCTGAGCAGGGAGCGAAGATCGTCGTAAGCCATGCGTTCCAGTATCGGGCACCGACTACGCTGGCCCGGTCACCGGGGGCCAGGTCGGCTCCGTTCCGCTCCTTGGGGGATCGCGACACCATGCTGCGCTACTTGCCGTTCCTGCTGGTCCTGGCGCTCTGGATCTACGCGTTCATCGACTGCCTGAACACCCCGGAGAAGGAGGTGCGCGGGCTGCCCAAGGTGGTCTGGGTCATCATCATCCTGCTGTTCGGCGAGGTCCTGCTCGGACCGATCGCCTGGCTGTTCGCGGGCAGGCCGCGGCGCGCTCCGGCGGGCGGCGGAACCGCGCGGTTCGTCGCGCCCGACGACAACCCCGAGTTCCTGCGGTCCCTGCGGGACGACGACAAGAAGGACGAATGAGTACGACCATGGATCCCGATCTCGCCCGCACCTGGCTCGCCACCGCCGTGGAGGAGGCGAGGTCCGGACTGGCCGAAGGCGGCATCCCCATCGGCGCTGCCCTGTACTCCCCCGACGGCAAGGTGCTCGGCCGCGGCCACAACCGGCGTGTGCAGGACGCCGACCCGTCCGTGCACGGGGAGACCGACGCGTTCCGCAGGGCCGGCCGGCAGCGCACGTACAAGGGCACCACGATGGTGACCACACTCAGCCCTTGCTGGTACTGCTCAGGTCTGGTGCGGCAGTTCGGGATCTCGCGGGTGATCATCGGCGAGGCCCGTACCTTCCACGGCGGACACGACTGGCTCGCCGAGCACGGCGTCGAGATCGTGCTCCTCGACGACCCCGAGTGCGTCGGCCTGATGAAGGACTTCATCGCGGCGAAGCCGGAGCTGTGGAACGAAGACATCGGGGAATGAGCCGGTAGGCCCATTGCCGAGTGTTCGCTCGGCGTCGTACAGTCTGGGTAGGCGGTGTTCGTCGACCGGCGAACACTCGCCCCCTCTACCTGTGCGACGGAAGGCGAATGTCATGCGTGCGGTGCGGTTCGAGGAGTACGGCGGCCCCGAGGTCCTGCGGGCGGCGGACGTAGCGGTGCCGGAGCCGGGACCCGGGCAGGTGAGCATCGACGTCGCCTACACCGGGGTGAACTTCGCCGACCTCAAGGCCCGCTCGGAGGGCTACCGGGTGGAGGCGCTGCCGCACGTTCCGGGCCTTGAGGCGTCCGGCCGGATTCGCGCGCTGGGGGCGGGAGTCACCGGCCTCGCGGTCGGCCAGGAGGTCGCCGCGCTGACCGCCTCCGGCGCCTACGCCGAGGTGGCCCTCGCCGACGCCGTCACCACCTTCCCGCTCCCCGCCGGCCTCTCCCTGCGCACAGCCGCGACGCTGCCGACCGTGCTGCCGACGGCGTACGCGCTGCTTCACTCGGTGGGCCGTCTGCGAGCCGGTGAGAGCGTCCTCGTACAGGGCGCCGCGGGCGGAGTCGGCACGGTGGCCGGGCAATTGGCCCGGGCGGCCGGGGCGGGCCGCGTGATCGGGGTCGTGTCGAGCGAGGCCAAGGCGGCGTACGCGAAGCGGTACGGCTACGACGCTGTCGTGTCGGCCGATGAATTCGGCGCGGCCGTAAGGGACTTGACGGACGGCCGCGGCGTCGACCTGGCGCTCGACCCGGTCGGCGGCGAGACGCTCCGGCAGACGCGCGAGGCGCTCGCGGTGTTCGGCCGGCTCGTGTCCTTCGGCAACGCGTCATCCGCCCCTGCCTGGCAGGTCGGACAGGACGAGCTGTATCCGACCGCGCTCTCCGTGGGCGGCTTCTCGATCCTCGGCCTGGCCCGCACCGCGCCCGCCGAGCTGCGGGCCCTCGCCGAACGGGCCTTCGCCGTGCCGGACATCGAACTCCCGGTGACCGCCGAGTTCCCCCTCACGGACGCCGCCGAGGCGCACCGCCTCATGGGTTCACGCACGAGCACCGGGAAGCTGCTGCTGCGCGTGGCGGAGTGACGGGTCTCCGCGGGGTCGTCGAACGGTCCCCCGTGCCGCTCGACGACCCCGGCCAGGGTTGCCCCTGGCTCCCCCCACGAGGAGATCAGTGTGGCTCAGCAGCGTACTGAATTGGAGTGGCTTTCTAGAAATTCACTATAGAAACACAGCCCGGGCGGTGCCTTAGGCTGGTCGTCGTCATGAGCCCCAAGCAACTGCGCGGCGCGGAAACCGTCGACCGCCTCCTCGATGCCGCGCTGCGCGTCTACACCGACGCGGGCGAGCAGGGCATCACCGTCAACTCCCTGACGCGCACGAGCGGTTCCAGTCCGGGCAGCCTGTACCACCACTTCGGCAGCGTCGACGGGCTGATCCAGGCGCTGTTGCTGCGCTGGCTCGGCCGGCTCCTCGACGAGCTCACCGCGGCCCTCGAACGCTCCCGCACCCCGCGCACGGGGATCCGCGCCGTCGTCGAAACGTATCTGCGCTTCATCCAGGAGCACCCCGACGCCTCCCGCCTCTTGCACTCCTCGTACGCGGACCGCGTGGGCATGGCGCAGGCCCGTCAGTTGCGCGACGCGCAGGAGGCCCGGCTCTCCCCGCTCACCGAGTGGATGCGGCAGCACGTCGACTCCGGCGCGATCGCCCCACTGCCCGCGCCGGTCATCGAGGCCCTGGTGCTCGGCCCGGTCATCGGTCTCGCGCGCGGCTGGCTCGCCGGGACGCACGAGACCGACCTCGACCGGGCCGCGCGCATCCTGTCGGAGCGGATCTGGCGCTCGCTCGCGCCGTGACACGCGAAAGGCCGGCCCCGTAGGACCGGCCCTTCACACCACGGTGGTGGCGACGCGTCACACTCCGGCGTACGAGTGCTTGCCCGTGACGAAGATGTTCACGCCGTAGTAGTTGAAGATCCAGCAGCCGAAGGCGATCAGCGCCAGGTAGGCGGCCTTGCGGCCCTTCCAGCCGGCGGTCGCGCGGGCGTGCAGGTACGCCGCGTAGGCGACCCAGGTGATGAACGACCAGGTCTCCTTGGGGTCCCAGCCCCAGTAGCGGCCCCACGCGTCGCCCGCCCAGATGGAGCCCGCGATGATCGTGAACGTCCACAGCGGGAAGACGGCCGCGTTCACGCGGTAGGAGAACTTGTCCAGGGACTGCGAGGCGGGCAGCCGCTCCATGACGGACGTCGCGAACCGGCCGGGCGTGCCGCCGCTCGCGAGCTTGCTCTCGTAGGAGTCCTTGAAGAGGTACAGGAGCGTACCGACCGCGCCGACGTAGAAGACCGCGCCGCAGAAGATCGCCGTCGAGACGTGGATGTACAGCCAGTACGAGTGCAGCGCCGGCACCAGCTGGTCGCTGGACGTGTACAGCACGGTGGTGGCGAGGCCGAGGTCGAGCAGGACCGTGATGACCAGGGGCAGGCCGAGCCAGCGCACGTTCTTCTTCAGCGCGAGCAGCACCAGGTAGATGGCCACGGCGACGGTGGAGAAGGTGATGCTGAACTCGTACATGTTGCCCCACGGGGCCCGCTCCACCGAGAGCGCGCGGGTGAGTACGCCGCCCAGCTCGACGATGAAGGCGAGGATCGTGAGGGAGATGGCGATGCGCCCGTACATGTCGCCCTGGACGTCACCGCCGGCGGCACCGGGCCCGTCCGGCACGTCACGCGCGCCGGCCGCGGCCCGCGTCACGACCTTCGGCCGCTCCAGGACGGCGGTGCTGCCCTCCTTCTTGACCGTGACGGCGGGCGCGGCGGCCGCTTCCGTCTCGGCCTTGCCGGTCAGCGCGGCGGCGGTTCGGCCGACCTTGCTGCGGCTGCCGAAGATCCACTCGGCCAAGTTCGCGAAGAACGCCAGCAGATACACGGCCATCGACGAGTAGATGAGGACATTACTGGTGTGAGCCAGGTTCTCGTTGACTGCGGCGGCAAAAGTCACCTCAGCACTCCTTCGGGTGGTTATCCCGGCGACTTGCGGTCGGGCGGTGAGGTCGGCAGGAGGATTGCGCTCGTTCTACGGGGCTGGTTTCAACCCGGCCGGCGGGTCTCACGTCTCGGCCCCTTCGGTTACCACAGCGGTGTCGGCGTCGGACGGTGCGTCCGGCTCCGCCCCCGTGCTCTCGGGCGCGCTCGGCGCCTCGCGGTGGAGCTGCTCGACCAGGGAACCGAGCTCCTCCGGCAGCTTCGCGGACTCGCTGCGGCCGAGGCCCGCCATCTCGACGACGGTCACGCCGTCGGGACCCGGGGCGGCGCGCACCCAGACGCGGCGGCGCTGGATGAACAGGGAGCCGGCGAGGCCGAAGATCGCGGCGATGGCTCCGCCGAGTGCCCAGGTGTCACCGGGCTGGTGGGAGATCTGGAAGGTGACCCATTCCTTGATGTCCTTGTCGAACGTGATGGAGCCCGCCCCGTTCGGCAGCTTCATCGTCTCGCCGGGCAGCAGCCGCTGCTTGAGCGCCTGGCCCTTGGAGTCCTTGAAGGGCTTCATGTGCGAGGTGTCCAGCTGGTACACGTTCTGCGGAAGGCCGGCGTCGACGCCGAGGTCGCCGTGCGTCGCGTTCAGCGCGAGGACGGGGAAGTCGAGCGCGGGGAACTGGGACAGCATCGTGCCCTTGCCGGCGCCCGCGAACGTCGGCACGAACCAGGCGGCGAAGCCCAGCTGTTCCTTCTTGCCCTTGGCGTCGCGGTAGCCGTCCATCACCTTGATGGCGCCCTGCGAGGAGATGTTGGAGTCGATCGGCAGCATCGGCACGGTCTGCTGGGAGACGACCTTGCCCTTGCCGTCGCGGACCGTGACGGGAACCGCGTAGCCGTGCCCGTTGAGGAAGATCTTGGTGCCGTCGATGTCCAGCGGGTGGTTGGACTCGATGGCGGCCTTCTTCGTCTTGTCGCCGGAGCCCTCGGTGTAGCTGACGTTCGCGCGGAACGTGCGCGGGGTGCCCTTCTCGGGTCCCGTGCGCTCGTACGTGGCCGTGAACTTGTCGAGGGTGAAGCTGAACGGCGACAGGTCGTGGTCGCTGTCGAAGAGGTTGCCGGACTTGAAGTCGTCGTACTGGGTGAGCGTGTTGGCGAACCCGTCGCCCTCGGTGACGAGCTTGCCGCCCTCGAACTTGAACAGCTGACCCCAGGCGAAGGAGACCAGCATCACGATCAGCGCGATGTGGAAGACGAGGTTGCCGACCTCGCGCAGATAGCCCTTCTCGGCCGCGACCGCGTTCCCCGCGACGTGCGCGCGGAAGCGGCGCTTCTTCATCATCGCGAGGGCCGCGGTGCGCACCTGCTCGGGGTCCGCCTCGGTGCGCCACGTCGCGTACGCGGGCAGCCGGGTGAGCCGCTTGGGCGCGCCCGGCGGGCGGCCGCGCAGCTGCCCGACGAACTGCCAGGAGCGCGGCACGATGCAGCCGATGAGGGAGATGAACAGCAGCAGGTAGATCGCGGAGAACCACACCGAGCTGTAGACGTGGAAGAAGCCGATCTTGTCGTAGATCCCCGCGAGCACGTCGTGCGCCTTGCGGAAGTCCTCGACCTTGGTCGGGTCGGTGCCCTGCTGCGGGATCAGCGAGCCGGGGATGGCGCCGAGGGAGAGCAGGAACAGCAGGATCAGGGCGACCCGCATCGAGGTGAGCTGCCGCCAGAACCAGCGGACCCAGCCGATGACACCGAGCCTCGGCAGGTTGGGCGCGCGGTCCTCCTGGGGGGCCGTGCTCAGCTGGGAGGACGCGGCTTCGAGATCAGTGGCTTCGCCAGCGCTCTGTACATCACTGCTCTGTACGTCACTGCTCTGTACGTCGTCGGTCGTCTTGCTCATGGATCAGATTCCCACCTGGAAGCCGGTGGACCAGGTCCGCATCTGCCCCACGAGGGCGTCCCACGCGCCCGTGAGCAGAAGAACTCCGGTCAGGATCATCATGATGCCGCCGATGCGCATCACCCACGTGTAGTGCTGCTTGACCCAGCCGAACGCGCCGAGCGCCTTGCGGAAGGCGATCGCGGCGAGCACGAAGGGCACGCCGAGACCGAGGCAGTACGCGATGGTCAGTATGGCCCCGCGGCCGGCGGTGCTCTGCACCGAGGAGAGGCCGATCACGGAGGCGAGGGTCGGGCCGATGCAGGGGGTCCAGCCGATGCCGAACAGCGCGCCGAGGACCGGGGCTCCGGCCAGGCCGGCGGCGGGCTTCTTGTGGAAGCGGAACTCCCGCTGCGTCATCCAGGGCATGAAGCCCATGAAGAAGACACCCATGGCGATCATGAGGGCGCCGAGCACCTTGCTCAGCACCCCTTGGTACTCCTGGAGCGTCTGGCCGAAGAAGCCGAACAGCGCGCCGCCGGAGACGAAGACGGCGGTGAACCCGAGGACGAACAGGCTGGCGCCCGCCGCCATCCGGCCCCGCCGCTGCTCCATCAGATCGGTGCCGGTGATGCCGGTCACGTAGCTCAAGTAGCCGGGTACGAGCGGCAGCACGCATGGGGAGAAGAAGGAGACGAGGCCGCCGAGGAGGGCGACCGGCACGGCCAGGAGCAGCGCGCCGTCCGTGACGGTGTCACCGGAGGCGAGTGCGACGAGGGAGGAGCTCACGACTCCTCACTTCTCCGCGATGACCGGCGCGAGCAGCTTGCGCAGGGCACTCTCGCTGAGCGGCTTGAGCGAGCGGGCCGCGATCTTGCCGTCCCGGTCGACGACGAGGGTCGAGGGGATGGCCTGCGGGTTGAGCGTGCCCTTCTCGAACTTGAGGAGCAGCCGGCCCGTCGGGTCGTAATAGCTCGGGTACGGGACCCCGTAGTTCTCCTCGAACTTCTGGGCCGGTTCGGTGCTGGTGTCGCGGGTGTTGATGCCGAGGAACTGGACGCCCTGCTTCTCGGTGTCCTTGGCGACCTTCACGAAGTTCGGGGCCTCGGCGCGGCAGGGCGGGCACCAGGAGCCCCAGACGTTGAGGACGACGACCTTGCCCTTGTAGTCGGACAGGTGGAGCTGCTTGCCCTCGAGGTCCTTGCCGCTCAGGTCGGGCGCGTCGTGCCGGTCGCCCTTCTTGACGGAGGCGACGGCGCCGGAGCCGGACCCGCTGACGAAGTTGGTGTTGTTGCCGCCGCCCGACGTGCCGCCGGAGCCGCAGGCCGTCAGCGCGAGGGCCGCCACGGCGGCTCCTACGGTCAGCTGGGCGGCGCGGCGCTTCGTCGCGGTGGTGCGGGGGGTGCGGGAGGCGGCACTCATGTGAAAAGTTTCGCATGTCTGTTTAGGGGATCTTCCGCACCCCCCTCGCGCTGGGAAAAGCCCACTTCAGGAGGGGTTTGCGAGGAACTTTCGCCAGCCCTCGGCGGGCTGTTGTCCCACGTCGAGAGTACGCAGCTTCGCCAGCGTTTCCGGGTCCTGCGTGTCGAGCCAGTCGACGAACTGCCGGAAGGAGACGAGCCGCACGTCACCGTGGTTCTCCGCGGTGGCCGCGATGTGCTTCAGCGCGTCCTCGACGGCGTCCATGTAGATGCCGCCGTTCCACTCCTCGAAGTGGTTGCCGATGAAGAACGGCGCCCGGTTCGTCTCGTATGCCCGCTTGAATCCCTGGATGTACGCCTGGGCGGACTGCTTGCGCCAGCCCGGGTAGTTGGCGGCGGGCGCGCGCGTGGAGTTGAGGGACTGGTTGGCGAGCATGTTGTAGTCCATCGAGAGGACCTCGAAGCTCCGACCGGGGAACGGGACTGCCTGCAGCGGCAGGTCCCAGATCCCGAGCCGCTTGTGCGGCCAGCGCTGTACGCCGCCGGGCGAGGACGCGTCGTAGCGCCAGCCGAGTTCGCGGGCGGTGGGCAGCAGGCCGTCCTGGCCGAGCAGACAGGGCGTGCGGCCGCCGACGAGTTCCTTGTCGTAGTCGAAGGGCAGCGCGGGCAGGTCCTTCCAGCCCGTGTGCGTACGCCACTTCTGGACGAAGGACTTCGCCTGCTCGATCTCGTCGCGCCACTGCGCGGGCGTCCAGTCGGCGACGGTGCCGGTGCCCGCGCAGAAGTGCCCGTTGAAGTGCGTGCCGATCTCGTGCCCTTCGAGCCAGGCCCGGCGGACGTACGTCAGGGTCTCCTTGATGTGGGCGTCGGTGAGATAGCCGATGTCGGAGGCGCCGACCGGATTGTTGGGCGGGCGGTAGAGCCGCTTCTTCGACTCGGGCAGCAGATAGAGGCCCGAGAGGAAGAAGGTCATGTGCGCGCCGTGGTCCTCGGCGAGCTTCAGGAAGCGCGGGAACAGCCCGTTGCCCACCTCGCCCGCGCCGTCCCAGGAGAAGACCACGAACTGCGGTGGCTTCTGGCCTGGTTCGAGCCGCTCGGGCCTGCCCGGCTGATGGGGCTGCCTCCCCGTGTACGCCGTCGAGCCGTCGCCGATGGCCCGGAGCCGCGCCCGGGCGGGCGCGCCCGGCCTGCCGTGCCGCTCCGAAGTGACCTTCGGGGCTCCGCCCGTACCGCACCCGGCGAGCAGCGCTCCTGTCGCCGCACCCGCACCGAGCCCGAGCAGCCCCCTGCGACTCACATCCCGCATACCGTCGTCCCCATTCCTCACGCTGCCCCATTCACAGGGGCGCCCCGGAAGAGGGCACGAGGAACACGCGGGTTCCGGTAAACGGTCCGCTTTTGCGGCGATTTGAAGAGGTACGCGAAAGGCCGCCGGGTTGACGGCGGCCTTTCAGCGGAATGTTGCGCGGGATCAGGCCCCGAAGGCCTTGTCCTTCCCCTTCACGGGCTTGGCACCCGCCAGGAGATGCGCGGGTACGAGATCGCGGGCGGGCTCGGTGTAGCCCACGGACACGATCTTGTCGCCCTGGTACGTGAACGTCGTCAGCGAGGCGAGCGTGCACTGCCGCTTGCGCGGGTCGTGCCACAGGCGCCGCTTCTCGACGTAGGACCGCACGATCCAGATGGGCAGCTGGTGGCTGACGCACACCGCCTCGTGCCCGCGCGCCGCGTCCTTCGCCGCGTCGAGCGCACCCATCATCCGGACGACCTGGTCGATGTACGGCTCGCCCCAGGACGGCTTGAACGGGTTGACGAGGTGCTTCCAGTTCTCCGGGTTCTTCAGCGCGCCGTCACCGACGCCGAAGGTCTTGCCCTGGAAGACGTTGCCCGCCTCGATGAGGCGCTCGTCGCTGTCCAGGTCGAGGCCGTGCGCCTTCGCGATCGGCGTCGCCGTCTCCTGCGCCCGGTCCAGCGGGGACGCCACGACGTGCGTGATGTCCCGCGCGGAGAGGTGCTCGGCGACCCGGTCGGCCATCCGCCGGCCGAGGTCGGAGAGGTGGTAGTCGGGGAGGCGCCCGTACAGGATCCCGTCCGGGTTGTGCACCTCGCCGTGGCGCATCAGATGGACGACGGTGATGTCGTCGCCCGACTTCGGGGCGCTCATGCGGTGGCCTCCGCGGCGGCGCGGGCGGCGGCGGGCAGCGCGGCCGCGATGCGCTCGATCGCCCGCTCGTCGTGGGCGGTCGAGACGAACCAGGACTCGAAGGCCGAGGGCGGCAGGTACACGCCCTGCTCCAGCATCGAGTGGAAGAACGGGCCGAAGCGGAAGGCGTCCTGGCCCTTCGCGTCGTCGTAGTTCGTCACCTCGTTCTCCGTGAAGAACACGGTGAACATGTTGGACGCGTTCTGCACGCGGTGCGCGACGCCCTCCTTGGTGAGCGCCTCGCTCACCAGGCCGCGCAGCTGCTCGCTGGTCGCGTTCACCTTGGCGTACGCGGCGTCGTCGAGCAGTCGCAGCTGGGCGACGCCCGCGGCGGTGGCGACGGGGTTACCGGACAGCGTGCCCGCCTGGTAGACCGGGCCCGCCGGGGCGAGGTGCGCCATCACGTCGGCCCGGCCACCGAACGCGGCGGCCGGGAAGCCACCGCCCATGACCTTGCCGAACGTCATCAGGTCGGGAACCACACCGTCGACGCCGAACCAGCCGGCCTTCGACGTACGGAAGCCGGTCATCACCTCGTCGGAGACGAACAGCGCGCCGTTCTCGGCGCACACGTCCTTGAGCCCCTGGTTGAAGCCGGCCTTCGGCGGCACGACGCCCATGTTGCCGGGCGAGGCCTCCGTGATGACGCAGGCGATCTGGCCGGGGTGCGCGGCGAACGCGGCGCGCACGGCCTCGATGTCGTTGTACGGCAGGACGATCGTGTCGCCGGCCTGCGCGCCCGTGACACCCGGGGTGTCCGGCAGGCCCAGCGTCGCGACGCCCGAACCGGCGGCGGCCAGCAGCGAGTCGACGTGCCCGTGGTAGCACCCGGCGAACTTGATGACCTTCGCCCGGCCGGTGAACCCGCGGGCCAGCCGGATCGCGGACATGGTCGCCTCGGTGCCGGACGACACGAGCCGCACCTGCTCGACGGGGTCGATCCGCCCGACGATCTCCTCGGCCAGCTCGACCTCGCCCGCACCCGGCGTACCGAAGGAGGTGCCGCGCGAGACGGCCTCCTGCACCGCCGCGATGACCTCGGGGTGGGAATGGCCGAGGATCATCGGCCCCCACGAGCACACGAGGTCGACATACTCGCGCCCGTCGGCATCGGTGAGATACGGACCGTTACCGGACACCATGAACCGGGGCGTTCCGCCCACCGCGCGGAACGCGCGCACGGGCGAGTTCACGCCACCGGGCGTCACCGCTTCCGCACGGTCGAAAAGCCCCTGCGACGCGGGTGCCTCATAGGGATAGGGAGTGTTGTTCGCCTCTGCCATACCTCTCAGCGTACGGCCCACCCTCGCGCGCCCCAGCGCGCGGACCCGCGGGCACCTAGACTCTGCCTCGCGCCGCGGCGCGCCGACACGTTTCGGCGGGGGACCGTGGGGGAGGTCACTGACACGATGATCGGGTTGCGCGCAGGCGGTCGCGCGGCCTAGAAAAGGGCTTGAGCGCCCTGGGGAACAGCAGTCGGGTGGAGATATGCATCGCGGTGGCGGACTGGGCGAGGGGACCGGTGACCTGGGCCCCCGGCGTGCCCGGCGGGGGAAGCACCGGCGCGAAGAGGGCGTGGAAGGCATAGAGGGCACCGAGGGCAGGGACATCAGGGACGGGGACATCGGGAATGGTGGCCGGGTGGGGGTGACCTACAAATACTTCGGCGCGCCCGACGGCGCCACGGCTGCCCGCGTCCCGATCTCCATGCGCCCCGAGGAGCTCGGCGGAGACGAGCTCGGCATGGGCGGCATGTTCACCAAGATCAAGCCGGAGACCATGGCCGCGATGGTCCTCACCGGCATCGAGGGCATACCCCTGCACAAGGTTCCGCCCCTGGAACTCGTCGTCCTCCACCCCGACTACGCGGTGGTCAAGCTCCCCATGACGGTCGTCGACCCGCTGCGCGGGGTCGGCGAGGAGTCCGTCGGCGCCGCGGCGTTCATCTGGTCCACGGTCCCCGACCGCGGCGGCCCGCGCGACGCGTTCAACGTGTACCAACTGCTGCACGAGTGGCAGGACTTCAGCCACCGTCTGCACGACGCGGGGCATCAGGCGTACTGCCTGGTGTGGCCGTAGGCAGTACGCCTTCGCGGGGGCCGGGGCGCTACAGCACCGGCGGCCCCGCCTCGATCCTGCGCAGCACGGCCTCGTACGAGTCGATCGACCCGCCCGTCTGCAACTGCCGCTCGTCCCACCACGTGGCGCCCGCGTCCGCGAGCGGGCCGACGACGTCGAGCGCGGCCGCCTTGCCGGGCGGCGTGAGCCCGCCGACGACGAACTCGAAGGGGCCCTCCGTGGACTCCCGGTGCTCGTTCACGTAACGCACGACGTCCGCGAACCGGTCCGGGTGCGGCGGCACTCCGTGCAGCGCGTCGGCGAACAAGGGGGCCGCGCCGTCCCAGCGGGCCGCGCGGCGCATCGGCCGACGGGCCGGCCAGAAGCCGCCGATCCAGACGGGCGGCCGGGGCCGCTGCACGGTCGCGGGCAGCAACTGCGTCTCCCGTACGCGGAAGTGGGCGCCGTCGTGGTCCACCGTGCCGCCCGACCAGTACCGGGCGAGCAAGTCCAGGCCCTCGTCGAGGCGTTCGGCGTGCACGGTCCGGTCGACGGTGTCACCGAAGCCGCCGTACTCGTCGTCGGCGGGGCCGCCGAGACCGGCGCCGAACACGACACGGCCACCGCTGAGCGCGTCCAACGTGGCGACCTGGCGGGACAGTTGCTCGGGCCGGTAGCGGGGCACGGCCGCGACGAGCGTGCCGACCTTGAGCCGGGACGTGGCCAGGGCCGCCGCCGTGAGCAGCATCCACGGGTCACCGAAGGGCTTGCCGCGCTGCACCTTCTTGTCGTGCACGACGTGATCCCACACCAACAGGGCGTCCCAGCCCGCCTCTTCGGCCACGACGGCCGTGCGGGCGACGGTGCGGGCGTCGGCGAAGTCGCCGAAGTTCGGGATGTTGACCGAGAAGCGCATGCCGCCATGATGTCGGCCGCGGCGCCCGTCCGACAGGGCGCCGCGCGCCCTTCCCGCCGAGCCCGGCGAGCGGCACGGTCAGGGGCGGGGCGCCGGCGGATCGCCTGATCGGTGGGCGGCCGAAGGGCTTCTTCCGCGGCTCCCGCCCGCACCACGCGCCTTCCGGGGAAGGCATGGACGCATGAAGATCGCGTTCCTGCTGCACAACGTGTACGCCGTCGGCGGCACGACGCGCACCACCCTCAACCTCGCCGCCGCGCTCATCGAGCACGGCGGCCACGAGGTGGAGATCGTGTCGGCCTCCCGGCACCGGGATTCCCCCCGGTTCCCGGTCGACCCGCGGATCACCCTCGTACCGCTGGTGGACCTGCGTGCCGGGACGCCCGACACGCTCCACCCCGCGTACGGAAAGCCGGCCAGGGTCTACCCCACCGCCGACAAGCGCCACCACCAGTACACGCTCCTGCACGACATGCGCGTACGCGCGTACCTGGAGGAACGCTGCGGGGCCGACGTCGTCATCGGGACGCGGCCCGGGCTCAATGTGCACCTCGCCGAGTGGGGGCCGAAGCGGGCGCTGCGGATCGCGCAGGAACACCTGCGGCACGACGCGCACAGCGGCGCGCTGCTCAGGACGCTCGCCCAGCGCTACCGGGCGCTTGACGCCCTGGTCACGGTCACGGAAGAGGACGCGGAGGTGTACCGGGCGAGGATGCGGCTGCCCGGCGTGCGGATCCTCTCCGTGCCGAACATCGTGCCGGCGGCCGCCGTGCCGCCGTCGGACGGCAGCGCGAAGGTCATCGCCGCGGCCGGCAGGCTCGCCCGCGGCAAGCGCTACGACCTGCTCCTGGAGGCGTTCACCGCGGTATCGGCGAAGCATCCGGACTGGGAGCTGCGGATCTACGGCGGCGGCGCGCAGGAACCGCGCCTGCGGGCCCTCGTGGACGAGCTCGGGCTGCGCGGCCGGGCCCACCTCATGGGGACGGTGTCGCCGATCGAGCCGGAGTTCGCGCGGGCGTCGATCGTGGTGAGCGCCTCGGACGCGGAGTCCTTCGGGATGACGCTGGTCGAGGCGATGCGGTGCGGCGTGCCCGTCGTCTCCACGGACGCGCCGCTCGGGCCCGCCGAGATCATCACGGACGGCGTCGACGGCCGGCTCGTCCCGGTGGGCAACGCGAGTGCGCTCGCCGAGGCGGTCATGGACCTCATCGAGGACGAGCCGGCCCGCCGGAAGATGGGGGCGGCGGCGCTCTCCTCCGCGCACCGGTACGACCCTGAGCCGATCGTGGAGCGGTATGCCGCGCTCTTCGTGGAGCTGGGGGCGAGTCGGCGGCGCCGGGCCTGGCAGAAACTCGCGACGAAGGTGCGGCGCCGGGTGGGTTGAACGCGCGGCCCCGGCCCGCCCCGGCCACGGGGCTCCGCCCCGGACCCCGCTGCTCAATCGCCGCAGGGGCTTGATATGCCCACCCGCCGCCTTGGGCGGCAGGGTGGGCACGGTAGGGCGCGGCGTCAGCCGACCCGCAACGCCTCCAGGCGTTCCGCGAAGGGGACGATCTCGAAGCCGTCCGCCGGGTCCACCGAGGTGACCGCTCCGTGCAGGGAACGCGGGGCGATCGCCGCCGCCGTGTCGACGTCGGGACCGGACGGCGTCATCAGCCGCGCCAACTCCCCGCCCGCCCGGGCGATCCGGGACGCCAGGCCCTCCTCGCCCCAGTCCTCCGACGCCGCGTAGACCGCCGTGGGAAGGACGACCGCCCGCAGATACGTGAAGAGCGGGCGCAACGCGTGCTCGGTGACGAGCGAGTGGCGGGCCGTGCCGCCGGTCGCACCGACGAGCACCGGCTTCCCGGTCAGCGCGTCCTTGTCGATGAGGTCGAAGAACGACTTGAACAGCCCGCTGTACGACGCCGAGAACACCGGAGTGACCGCGATCAGGCCGTCCGCGGCCGCCACCGCGTCGAGCGCGGCGGCGAGCCGGTCCGGCGGGAAACCGGTGACGAAGTGCTGGGCGATCTCCGTGGCGTAGTCACGCAGTTCGAGCACCTCGACCTCGGCGACCACACGTTCCGTGGTCGCGGCGGCCAGCCGGTCCGCCAGCAGCCTGGTGGACGACGGGGCGCTCAGCCCCGCCGAGACGACGACGAGCTTCATGCGCTCTTGACCTCCTAGTTCTTGGCGGCGACACGCGCGGCGTGGGTGGGCGCGTCCGGCACGTTCGCCGGCCGCTTGTTCGCGAACTCCTTGCGCAGCACCGGCACGACCTCCTCGCCCAGCAGGTCGAGCTGCTCCAGGACCGTCTTGAGCGGCAGCCCCGCGTGGTCCATGAGGAACAGCTGGCGCTGGTAGTCACCCACGTAGTCCCGGAAGGACAGCGTCCGCTCGATGACCTCCTGCGGCGAACCGACCGTCAGCGGCGTCTGCGAGGTGAACTCCTCGAGCGACGGACCGTGGCCGTAGACCGGCGCGTTGTCGAAGTACGGGCGGAACTCGCGCACCGCGTCCTGCGAGTTCTTCCGCATGAACACCTGGCCGCCGAGCCCGACGATCGCCTGCTCCGGGGTGCCGTGCCCGTAGTGGGCGTAGCGCTGCCGGTACAGGTTCACCATCTGCTTGGTGTGGGAGGCGGGCCAGAAGATGTGGTTGTGGAAGAAGCCGTCGCCGTAGTACGCGGCCTGCTCGGCGATCTCCGGCGAGCGGATCGAGCCGTGCCACACGAAGGGCGCGACGCCGTCCATCGGACGCGGGGTCGAGGTGAACGACTGGAGCGGCGTACGGAACTTGCCCTTCCACGTCACCACGTCCTCGTCCCAGAGGCGGCGCAGCAGCGCGTAGTTCTCGATGGCGAGGTCGATGCCGTCCCGGATGTCCTTGCCGAACCACGGGTAGACGGGGCCGGTGTTGCCGCGGCCCATCATCAGGTCGACGCGGCCGTCCGCGACGTGCTGGAGCATCGCGAAGTCCTCGGCGATCTTCACCGGGTCGTTCGTGGTGATCAGCGTCGTCGACGTGGACAGGATCAGGTTCTCGGTGCGGGCCGCGATGTGGCCGAGCATCGTCGTCGGCGAGGACGGGACGAACGGCGGGTTGTGGTGCTCGCCGGTGGCGAAGACGTCGAGACCGACCTCCTCCGCCTTCTGCGCGATGGCGAGCATCGCCTTGATGCGCTCGTGCTCGCTCGGCGCACGTCCGGTCGTCGGGTCGACGGTGACGTCACCGACGGTGAAGATCCCGAACTGCATGCTGCTCACCTTGCTCACCTTCCGCAGGTTGTTGATGCTTCAACTATACCTGTCGAACGGTGCGCCGCCGCGAGCTATTCCCGGCGTCCCGTCCCCGGCCGGGACGGGACCGCCCTCTACTCCCCGTACGGGTCCCGGCCCGTGGCGGCGAGCATCCGCGCGAACGGATCCGCGTCCGCGCCCACCGGCACCTCCGCCCCGAACGCCCCCATCTCCCGGCCCGTCGGCGCCAGCCCCTCCACCACCTCCGTGAGCTCCGCCACCACCTCCGGATCGGCCCCGTACTCCTGGCCGGTCGCCCGCGCCAGATCCCACGCGTGCGCGGTCAGATCCAGCAGCGCCATCCCGCCCACGGTCCGCGCCGGCATGTTCAGCGCCCCGGTCGTCCCCTCCTCCGCCCCGGGCGTGGACCAGGCCTCGACCAGCGCCTCCGCCTCACGCGCGAACCGCTCCCGCCAACCGGCCTCCGCCACGTAGTCCGGCGGGGACGTGAAGTCGGAGTCCTGCTTCACCGCGAGCTTCTGGAACTCGACGACCACGTGGAAAAGGTGGTTGGCCAGGGCCCTCACGTCGTAGTCCGCGCACGGCGTCGGGGCGTCGAGGGCCTTGTCCTCGATCCCGGCGACGACGGGAACGGCACGGGAGGCGGCCGCGGCGAGCAGCCCGCCCAGGGGCTTCATGTCCGTCTGCTTCTCGTTCGTGTCCATACCTCGACGCTACGAGCACGGCCCCCGCACGGCTTGAAGAAACACGACGCCCGACGCCACGGCCACTGTCAGTGCCCCGCTCTACGCTCTCCGCATGTCACAGGACCGCCGCCGTCCCGACACCCGCGGGATCGTCGACCCGGCCGCACTGCTCACGCGCGTGCGGCTGCGGCGTCACGAGCCCGCCGAGCCGCTGCGCCGGCACGTCGAGCACTACTGGTTCATCGACTGGGACCTGCCGGAGCCGTACGCGTCGCACGTGCTGCCCCACCCGTGCGTCCACCTCACCTTCCAGCAGGACGACATCGGGCAGCCGCCGTACGGGGAGCTGACCGGCGTCGCCGCGCCCGGGCTCTACACGCGCAAGATCCACGGGCGGGGGAAGGTGTGCGGGGTGAAGTTCCGGCCGGGGGCGTTCCGGCCGTTCGCGCCGCAGGCGCCGGTCTCGCGGTGGACGGGCCGGGTCCTGCCCTACGAGGAGATCTTCCCGGTCACGGACCCGGCGGCCATCCTCTCCCCCACCGAGAACGCCGACGACGCGGGCCGGATCGCCGCCCTCGACGCGTATCTGCTGCCACTGGCCCCCGCCGAACCCGACCCGCAGGCCGACCTCGCGATCGGCCTGGTCGACCGCGTACGGGCCGACCGAGGAGTGCGCCGCGTGGCCGACTTCGCGCGCACCGAGGGCATGACCGTCCGGTCGCTCCAACGCCTCTTCCACGCGTACGTCGGCGTCAGCCCCAAGTGGTGCATCCTGCGCTACCGCATCCACGAGGCAGTGGAGACCGCCGCGGCACGCCGCGACATCAACTGGGCCGAACTGGCCGCCGACCTCGGCTACGCGGACCAGGCCCACCTCGTACGGGACTTCACGGCGACGGTGGGCGTGCCCCCGACGGCGTACGCGGTCGGGGACACGCCTCGTTAATTGGCGTGCTTGATCGCGAAGATCATCACGAACGCGACGATGTGGATGCCGAACAGGAAGTACCCCAGGTACCACCACATGTACCGCTCGCCACGCTTCTCCTCCGCGCGCCGCCGCTCGTCGTACTCCCGCTGGAGCGCGTCGAGCGGATCGCTCTCACCAGCCTGCCCGGGGCTAGGACTGCTCACGATGCACCTTCGTGTTGGACGCCTGAGCGCGCGGTCGCACCACCAGCAGGTCGATGTTCACGTGCGGCGGCCGGGTCACGGCCCAGCCGATCGTGTCGGCGACGTCGTCCGCGCTCAGCGGCTCGGCCACGCCCTGGTACACCTTGGCGGCCTTCTCCTGGTCCCCGCCGAACCGGGTCAGTGCGAACTCGTCGGTCTTCACCATCCCCGGCGCGACCTCGATGACCCGCACCGGCGTCCCGACGATCTCCAGCCGCAACGTCTCGGCGAGCACGTGCTCCCCATGCTTGGCGGCGACGTACCCGCCACCACCTTCATAGGTCCCGTGCCCCGCGGTCGACGACAGCACGACAACAGTCCCGTCCCCACTCGCGGTGAGCGCGGGTAGCAGCGCCTGCGTGACATTGAGCGTGCCGATGACGTTCGTCTCGTACATCTGCCGCCACTGATCCGGATCCCCGGTGGCAACGGGATCGGCCCCCAGCGCGCCCCCGGCATTGTTGACGAGCACCCCAATGGTCTTGAACGCCGAGGCGAACTCGTCGACGGCAGCCCGATCGGTCACGTCCAGCGCGTACGCGACGGCATCGTGCCCGGCAGCCGTGATCTCCTTGGCGACCGCCTCGATCCGGTCCTCCCGGCGAGCCGTGAGCACCACGCGATACCCCTCGGCCGCGAGCCGCCGAGCGGTGGCAGCACCAATGCCACTGCTCGCGCCCGTGACGACGGCAATACGGGATGCGGGGGCGGGAGCCATGGTCGTGCCCTACCTTTCGGCGACGCTTCACTGAACCGAGGCCCAGGGTACGCGCGGCCCGCGCAGGTCAGCCCTTCACGCAGACGACCTGCTTGAGCTTGGCCACGACCTCCACCAGGTCCCGCTGCTGCTCGATGACCTGCTCGATCGGCTTGTACGCGCCCGGGATCTCGTCCACGACACCGGAGTCCTTGCGGCACTCCACGCCCCGCGTCTGCTCCTCCAGGTCACGCGTCGAGAAGCGCTTCTTCGCGGCGTTCCGGCTCATCTTCCGGCCCGCGCCGTGCGACGCGGAGTTGAAGGACGCCGCGTTGCCGAGGCCCTTCACGATGTACGAGCCCGTACCCATGGAGCCGGGGATGATCCCGTACTCGCCGGAGCCCGCCCGGATCGCTCCCTTACGGGTCACCAGGAGGTCCATGCCGTCGTACCGCTCCTCGCTCACGTAGTTGTGATGAGCGCTGATCTCCGGCTCGAACGTCGGCTTCGCTTTCTTGAACTCCTTGCGGATGACGTCTTTGAGGAGCGCCATCATGATCGACCGGTTGTAGCGGGCGTACTCCTGTGCCCAGTACAGGTCGTTGCGGTAAGCCACCATCTGCGGGGTCTCCGCGATGAACACGGCCAGGTCGCGGTCGACGAGGTTCTGGTTGTGCGAGAGGCTCTGCGCGACACCGATGTGGTGGTCCGCCAGCTCCTTGCCGATGTTGCGGGAACCCGAGTGCAGCATCAGCCACACCGATCCAGAATCGCAAATGTTCACTTCTGCAAAGTGATTGCCTCCGCCAAGTGTTCCCATCTGCTTGGTGGCCCGCCCCTCCCGGAACTTCACCGCGTCGGCGACCCCGTCGAACCGCCCCCAGAAGTCGTCCCACCCACCGGTCGCGAACCCATGCAACCGCCCCGGATCAACCGGCTCGTCATGCATCCCCCGCCCCACCGGAATCGCCTGCTCGATCTTCGAGCGGAGGCGGGAGAGGTCGCCCGGGAGGTCGTTCGCGGTCAGGGACGTCTTCACCGCGCTCATTCCGCAGCCGATGTCCACGCCGACCGCCGCCGGGCAGACCGCTCCCTGCATCGCGATCACCGAGCCGACCGTGGCGCCCTTTCCGTAGTGGACGTCGGGCATGACGGCCAGGCCCTTGATCCAGGGCAGCGTCGCCACGTTCCGGAGCTGCTGCAGCGCGCCCGGGTCCACCGTGGCCGGGTCGGCCCACATGCGGATCGGGACCTTGGCGCCAGGAACCTCTACGTATGACATGAAATCCCCCGAGGATCGGATGAGTTGGTTCGTATGTGGTGAAGCGAGTGAAGTGGATGTAGCGCAAATACCGGCGCCAGCACGGCAAATCGGATGCCGGACCGGCGTTCCAGGCGGCGCGTGCGATAGACATGGTGCCCATTGGCCGCCCCGCCGCGGCAACCGATTAACCAGGCGCAGGACGCCGAGAGGAGCCTCAGGGTGCAGCGGAAGTCGTACGCGTTCGTACCGGGTGTCGCCGTGCTCCTTGCGGCTGTGCTCGCCGGCTGCACCAGTGGTTCCGACGGCGACGGCGGGGCCGACGACTCGAAGCCCGGCGAGCCGAGCGCGACCACGTCGACCGCGGAGCCGGGCAAGTACCGGACGCTGCCCGAGCCGTGCAGCCAGCCCGACCAGGGCACGCTGGACGAGATGCTGCCCGGCATCAAGAAGCTCCCGGACGCGGAGCAGCGGGAGAAGGCGTACGAGGGCGTGGCCACGGTCACGTTCGACACGGATCGCCGGGTCGGGTGCCGGTGGAAGGACGATTCGGCCCGCGGCGGCACGCATCGGCTGAGCCTCGACTTCGAGCGAGTGGTGTCGTACGACACGGCGGTGAGCGATGACGACCGCGCGGCGACGGTGTTCGCGGCGAAGGCGGACGCGGCGCATCTGCCGGACCCGTCGCCGTCCGGCACCTCGGCCCCCGCGAAGACCTCGCAGTCCTCGGAGGCCGCGTCGGGCAAGGGGTCAGGGGCCCCGTCGGCGTCCGCGTCGGACGAGCCGTCCGGTGACTCCTCCGCCTCCACGTCCCCTTCCGGGTCCACGGGCGCCGACAACTCCCCCAGCGCCTCCGTCACGCCCGGCGATCTTCAGCCGCGGCTGCTCGACGACCTCGGCGACGAGGCGTACATCAATGACGTACTGGCGGGTCCGACGACCGGTCGGCACCGCACGGTGACTGTGGCGTTCCGCACGTCGAATGTGTTGGTGACCGTCCAGTACGAGGTGCAGTCGGCGACCGCCGCGAAGGTGCCGGACAGCAAGGAAATGCAGGACACAGCGCGGAACCTGGCCGGAAACCTGGTCGGCAAGTTCGGCGATTAGGGGCATTCGGGCACAGCCCGATGGCGTCCGGGTGGCGCGGTGAAGGCGAGACGCGTGCGTCGGGCACGGCGTACGGTGACCCATCGGACCCCACTCGTGAAGGTCGAATGGTCATCACGTGTCGGGCCCGTGGCCCTGTCAGCGTCCTAGTGAAGGAACCATGCACCGTCCGACCAAGCGACTCACCCGCACCCTTGTCTGCGCGGCCGCCGTGCCTGCGGTTCTCGTCGTAGCCGGCTGCTCGTCCGGTTCCGGTTCCGACAGCGCGAAGGACGACTCGCAGGCGAAGGCCTCGGCCTCGACCTCGGGCGCCAAGACGAAGAAGGTCGCGCCCGCGACGTACAAGGAGCTGCCGCAGGCGTGCTCGGTGTTCTCGAAGAGCACGCTGGGCGATCTGGTCCCGAAGGCCGAGAGCAAGGCCGGCGCGTCCGACGACGAGTCGACGCGGGCGAACTGCTCCTGGTCCAGCCTGGACAACAACGGCGTGAAGGGCTCGCAGTTCCGCTGGCTCAATGTGTCGTTGGTCCGTTTCGACTCGGATGTGAACCGGGGCAGCGGCGACAAGCTGGCCGAGGGCTACTACGCGAAGCAGATCAAGGACGCCAAGGCGACGCAGGGCGCGAAGGGCGTCAAGACGGCGCCGGTGTCCAAGGCGGGCGACGCGGCGACGCAGATCAGCTACGACCGGAAGTACAAGGACAAGAAGGACACCGTCACGTCCAAGCAGCAGACGGTCGTCTCGCGCGTGGACAACGTCGTGGTGACGGTCGACTACAACGGTTCGGGCCTGGCGGGCGAGGACGCCCCGGCCGCGAGTTCGCTGGCGAAGGACGCGCAGAAGGCGGCGAAGGAAGCGGTGGCCAAGGTCATCGAGTCCGCCAAGGGCGGCGACGCCAGCGGCTCGGCGAAGCCGTCGACCTCCGCGTCGGGGTCCAAGGAGTCGAAGGAGCCGAAGGAGTCGAAGAAGGGCGCGTGATCGCACCCCCTTCCGACCCGCCTCCGACCTGCTGACGGAAGCCCGGTTCCCCCTTGGGGAGCCGGGCTTCCGCGCGTACCGGCCCCCGCTCGTCCGCATGCATGTGCCAGTCTGTTGGCCGCAACAGCCGGAACTTGGAGGGGAAGTGGAGTGGCCGCGCCACTGAAGCTGACACGGACGCACCGGATACTCGTGGGGGTGGTCGTCGCCGGAGCGGTGGTCATCGCCGCCATCGGTTTCGCCGGTTCGTACGCCGCTGTGCGGGAGTTGGCCCTGCAAAAGGGCTTCGGGAACTTCTCGTACGTCTTCCCGATCGGTATCGACGCGGGTATCTGTGTGCTCCTTGCACTGGATCTGCTGCTGACGTGGATCCGGATCCCGTTCCCGCTGCTGCGGCAGACGGCGTGGCTGCTGACGGCGGCCACGATCGCCTTCAACGGTGCGGCGGCCTGGCCCGATCCGCTGGGCACCGGCATGCACGCGGTGATCCCGGTCCTGTTCGTGGTGGCCGTGGAGGCGGCGCGGCACGCGATCGGGCGGATCGCGGACATCACCGCGGACAAGCACATGGAGGGCGTGCGCATCACGCGCTGGCTGCTGTCTCCGCTGCCTACGTTCCTGTTGTGGCGGCGGATGAAGCTGTGGGAGCTGCGTTCGTACGACGAGGTCATCAAGCTGGAGCAGGAGCGGCTGGTCTATCAGGCGCGGCTGCGTTCGCGGTTCGGGCGGGCGTGGCGGCGAAAGGCTCCGGTGGAGTCGCTGATGCCGCTCAGGCTCGCGCGATACGGGGTGCCGTTGGCGCAGACCGCGCCGGAGGGGCTCGCGGCGGCGGGCATCGAGGCGCCGCTGCTGCCGGCCGCGCCGCGGGTGTCGGCCGGTGAGCTGGAGCGCGGGGCCGCACCGGTGCAGGCGCCGGTGGAGGAGGCGCCGAGTCAGTGGTTCAGGGAGCCGCGGCCGAAGGAGTACCACGGTGACTACGACCCGTCCTTCGAGCCGCAGCCGCAGCCGCACCCGGAGCCCGAACCGGACCCGCGGCCACGGCAGCAACAGCAACAGCAACAGCAACAGCCGATCCCGGTGCCGGCGCCTCGCGCGCCCGAGCCGGAGCCGGTCATCGAGCCCGAGCCCGGCTTCCCGGTGCCGAACGGGGCGGGCGGCACGCGGCCGTTGGGTGACGGCGCTCCGGATCTCGTCGAGCGGCCTCCGACGGACGACGAGCTGTACCAGGTGTTCCGCGGCTCGATAGAGGGCGAGGGGCTGCCGACGCCGAAGGCGTTCGCGGCGAACGTGGAGGCGCAGTACGGGGAGCGGCTGACGGCGGAGGACGTGAACCGGTACATGAACCAGTTCGCGGTCCGCTTCGAGCAGGACATGATGAGCGACTACGCGTAGACGCGTAGGCATGCGTGAGGGGCGGCACCGGATCGAATCCGGTGCCGCCCCTCTTCACATCTGGTTACTTACGCGCCGAGCAGCTTCCGCACGCGGTCCGCGCCGACGGCGAGGAGCAGCGTGGGCAGTCGCGGCCCGGTGTCGCGGCCGACGAGCAGGTGGTAGAGCAGCGCGAAGAACGAGCGCTGCGCGACCTTGATCTCGGCGGGGAGTTCCTTGGGGGTGGCGTCGGCGGGGAAGCCGGCCTGGACCTTCGGAACGCCGTAGACGTGGTGGGTCAGGCCGTCGAGCGACCAGTGCTCGTCGAGGCCTTCGAGGAGCAGGCGGATGGATTCGCGGCCCTGCTCGTCGAGCGCGGCGAGCGCCTCGGTGTCGGGCTCGGTGCGCACGATGGTGCGGGACTCGGCGGGTACGTACTTGGTGATCCAGGCCTCGGCCTTGTCGAGCCGGGGGCGGACGGTGTCCAGGTCCGTGACCGGGTTCGCCGGGTCGAGCTCGGAGAGGATCCGCTGGGTCTGCTCCTCGTCCCCGGCGGTGACGTCGGCGACGGAGGCGAGTGTGCGGTACGGCAGCGGGCGCGGGGTGCGGGGCAGTTCGCGGCCCGCGACGCCGATGGCGCGGCTGTGCGCGGCGGCGTCGGCGGGCAGCACCGTGCCGTCGGCGACCTTCGCGTTCAGCTTGTCCCACTCGTCGTAGAGCCGCTGGATCTCCTGGTCGAAGGCGATCTTGAACGACTGGTTGGGCTTGCGGCGGGCGTAGAGCCAGCGCAGCAGCTGAGGTTCCATGATCTGGAGGGCGTCGCCGGGGGTGGGGACGCCGCCCTTGCTGGACGACATCTTGGCCATGCCGGAGATGCCGACGAAGGCGTACATCGGGCCGATGGGCTGCTTGCCGCCGAAGATGCCGACGATCTGGCCGCCGACCTGGAACGACGAGCCGGGCGATGAGTGGTCGACGCCGGACGGCTCGAAGATGACGCCTTCGTAGGCCCAGCGCATCGGCCAGTCGACCTTCCAGACCAGCTTGCCGCGGTTGAACTCGCTGAGCCGGACGGTCTCGGTGTAGCCGTCGAGGGTGCAGGTGTAGGACAGCTCCGTCGTGTCGTCGTCGTACGACGTGACGGTGGTGAGGTCCTTGCCGCACTCGCCGCAGAACGGCTTGTACGGGTAGTAGCCGCCCGCGCCGCCGCTGCCGTCGTCCTCGGACGCGGCGCCGGAGCCCTCGGCGGCCTCCAACTCGGCCTCGTCCAGCGGCTTCTGCTGCTTCTTGGCGGGGGCCTTCTTGGTGCGGTACTGGTCGAGGATCGCGTCGATGTCGGCGCGGTGCTTCATCGCGTGCAGGATCTGCTCGCGGTACGTACCGGCCTGGTACTGCTCGGTCTGGCTGATGCCGTCGAACTCGACGCCGAGGTCGGCGAGGGCCTGGACCATGGCGGCCTTGAAGTGCTCCGCCCAGTTCGGGTACGCGGATCCGGCCGGGGCGGGCACGGACGTGAGCGGCTTGCCGATGTGCTCGGCCCAGGACTCGTCGGTGCCGGGGACGCCGGCCGGGACCTTGCGGTAGCGGTCGAAGTCGTCCCAGGAGATCAGGTGCCGCACGGTGTACCCGCGGCGGCGGATCTCGTCGGCGACGAGGTGCGGGGTCATGACCTCGCGGAGGTTGCCGAGGTGGATCGGGCCGGAAGGGGAGAGGCCGGAGGCGACGACGACCGGTTTGCCCGGGGCACGACGCTCGGACTCGGCGATGACATCGTCCGCGTATCGGGAGACCCAGTCCGCGTTCTCTGGGGTCTCCGCTCCGGTGCTCTGGGCCACTGTCGGCTCGTCCTTCTCTCCTGCTTCGGGGATGCGCGGCTGCATTCCGCGCGCTGCCATTGTCCCAGTTACTCGCTGCTGGGGGAAAACGTGTTGTCGGTGGGGTGGGGAGCGCGCCGAAAAATCGCTTTGCGGCCCCGTGGGATACTGGCCGTGACTGTTTCAACCCAGCCCCGACCAGAACGGCAGCCCTTAACCATGGCCCCGGTCCCGTCCATCACCGCCTCCGTCAACGCACGCCTCGCCGACGCCCTGACCTCCGCCCTGCCGGAGGCCGGCGGCGCGGACCCGCTGCTGCGACGTAGCGACCGGGCCGACTACCAGGCCAACGGGATTCTGGCCCTCGCCAAGAAGGCGAAGGCGAACCCGCGGGAGCTGGCGACGCAGGTCGTCGAGAAGATCACGAACGGTGAGCTGATCGCCGATGTCGAGGTCTCGGGTCCCGGCTTCCTGAACGTGACGGTCACCGACAAGGCGATCACCGACACGCTCGCGGCGCGCGCGGCCGACACGGACCGCCTCGGCGTGCCGACGAAGGCCGAGCCGGGTGTCACGGTCATCGACTACGCGCAGCCGAACGTCGCGAAGGAGATGCACGTCGGCCACCTGCGGTCCGCGGTCATCGGTGACGCGCTGCGCGGCATGCTCGACTTCACGGGCGAGCGGACGATCGGCCGCCACCACATCGGTGACTGGGGCACGCAGTTCGGCATGCTCATCCAGTACGTGATCGAGCACCCGGACGAGCTGCCGGCGGCCGGTACGGACGCCGACGGTGAGCAGGCCATGTCGACGCTGAACCGGATCTACAAGGCGTCGCGCGCGGTCTTCGACTCCGACGAGGACTTCAAGGAGCGGTCCCGCAAGCGGGTCGTGGCGCTCCAGTCCGGCGACAAGGAGACCCTCGACCTGTGGCAGCGGTTCGTCGACGAGTCGAAGGTCTACTTCTACTCGGTCTTCGAGAAGCTCGACATGGAGATCCGGGACGACGAGATCGTCGGCGAGTCGGCGTACAACGACGGCATGCCCGAGACGGCCCGGATCCTGGAGGAGTCGGGCGTAGCGGTCCGCTCCGAGGGCGCGCTCGTCGTCTTCTTCGACGACATCAAGGGCAAGGACGACCAGCCGGTGCCGCTGATCGTGCAGAAGGCGGACGGCGGCTTCGGCTACGCGGCGTCCGACCTCACCGCGATCCGCAACCGCGTGACGGACCTGGCCGCGACCTCGCTCCTCTACGTCGTGGACGTCCGCCAGTCGCTGCACTTCAAGATGGTCTTCGAGACGGCCCGGCGCGCGGGCTGGCTCTCCGACGAGGTCAGCGCGCACAACATGGCGTACGGCACGGTGCTCGGCGCGGACGGCAAGCCGTTCAAGACGCGCGCCGGTGAGACGGTGCGCCTTGAGGACCTGCTCGACGAGGCGGTGCAGCGCGCCGCCGAGGTCGTACGGGAGAAGGCGCGGGACCTCACCGAGGCCGAGATCCAGGAGCGGGCCGCGCAGGTCGGCATCGGCGCGGTGAAGTACGCGGACCTGTCGACGTCGCCGTCGCGCGACTACAAGTTCGACCTGGACCAGATGGTGTCGCTGAACGGTGACACGTCCGTCTACCTCCAGTACGCGTACGCCCGTATCCAGTCGATCCTGCGCAAGGCGGGCTCCACGTCCCCGGCCGCGCACGCGGAGCTCGAACTCGCCCCGGC
The DNA here is from genome assembly GCF_049844455.1 of Streptomyces fractus. NCBI lineage: Bacteria > Bacillati > Actinomycetota > Actinomycetes > Kitasatosporales > Streptomycetaceae > Streptomyces > Streptomyces fractus. The sequence goes on from NZ_JBMYHI010000002.1 coordinate 4,194,072, forward strand.
GGAGCGGGCGTTGGGCCTGCACCTGGACGCGTTCGGTGACACGGTCTTCGAGGCGGCCGCCGAGTACGCGCCGCACAAGCTGGCCGCGTACCTGTACCAGTTGGCGTCGCTGTACACGACGTTCTACGACAAGTGCCCGGTCCTGAAGGCGGATTCGCCGGCGCAGGTGGAGAACCGGCTGTTCCTGTGCGACCTGACGGCGCGGACGCTGCACCGGGGCATGGCGCTCCTCGGCATCCGCACGCCCGAGAAGCTCTGACCGTACACACACCGCGCAGGGCCGGGGCGGGGAGCCGGGGCGCTACTCCCGGCCGCCCACCGCCTCGGCCGCTTCGGCCCGCAGCACCAGCCGGGCCGGCAGCGCGGTCGCCGCGAAGGCGAGAGCGGCGGCCGCCGCGACGATGCCGAGGTAGGTCGGCGGCGGCCCGTACGGGGCGGCCCTGCCCGTCATCCCGGCGCTGTACGCGCTGAGCGTGGCGTACGCGATGCCGGTGCCGAGGGCCACGGCGAGCAGCACCACCGTCAGCGTCTCCCAGCGGAGCATGGCCCGTACCTGCCGTGCCGTGGTGCCGATCAGGCGGAGCATCGCCAGTTCGCGGCGCCGGGCGGCGGTCGCCATCACCAGCGTGTTGACGACGGCGATGCCGGTGAACGCGATGATCAGGCCCATCGCGACCAGGTTGACCTGTGCCTGCGTGCCTTCCTGGGCGCGCTGTGCGGCGTCGGCCTGCGCCCGGTCGAGGACGCGTACGGCGCCGAACTCGCTCAGTGCGGACCGCAGTTGCCCGTCCCGTACCCGCTCCCCCGCGATCAGGACCGACGAGGCGAGCGGCACGTCGACATGTGCGGCGACCAGGTCGTGGGGCAGGAGTACGTCCCCGAAGCCGAGACCGCGTGCGTACACGGCGACGACGCGTGGCCGGACCTTCGTGCCGTCGCCCATCGTCAAGGCGAGCCGGTCGCCGACCTCAACCCCCTTGGTGGAGGCTGTCAGTTCGCTCAGGGCCACGGTGCCGTCGGCGAGGCGGTTCAGCGATCCGGACACCACCTTCGGGTCCATGGTCGCGTCCAGCCCTTCGGTTGTGACGCCCTGCGCCGCGAACTTGTCCTGCCCGGCGCGCAGTTGGGTGCGTACGATCTCGGTCGCCGCCGTCACGCCGGGCACCTCGCGCGCCTCGTCGGCCGCCGCCCTCGGCACTCCGGGTCCTGCCGCGTTCAGGACGTACGGGGCGGTGGTGCCGGCGAGCAGTTCCTCGTGGGCCGCGTGGCTCGCGGTGGTCTGGGTGAACAGGATCGTCGAGGTCATCGCGACGGCGAGGCTGAGCGGAGTGACGACGGCGGCGAAACGCTGAGCGTTCGTACGGGCGTTGCGGTCGGCGAGGAAGCCGGACGCGGGTGAGACGCGGCGTACGACGCTGCCGATGACGGCGGCCGCGACGTGGGTGAGCTGCGGGCCCAGCAGGGCGGTCGCGGCGGCGGCGAGGATGACGGTCAGGAACGTGACCGGGGTCGCGGCGGCTTCCGTGCGCAGTCCGGACAGGACGACGACGAGGACCGCGTACCCGGCTGCCGCCAGGATGCCCGCGATCAGGCGGACGACGCTGAACCGCCGGCCCGGCGTGGACGCCTCGGCCAGTGCCTCGGTGGGCCGGACGCGGGCCGGACGGCGGGCCGCCGCGCGTGCCGCGCCCCACGCCGCGAGCAACGTCGCCAGGACGGCGACCAGCGGCGGGAAGGCGCTCAGCGTCAGGTGCAGGGTGTCGGGCAGGGCGCCGATGTCGACGAACCGCGCGTACATCCAGCGGGCCAGCAGCAGCCCCGCGAACGCGCCCGGCACCCCGGCCAGCAGCCCCACCACCAGCGCCTCCCGGCCGACCATGCGCCGCAGCTGGCGCGGTGTGGCCCCGACGGCCCGCAGCAGCGCCAGTTCCCGTGACCGCTGCTGTACGGACAGCGCGAAGGTGCCGGTGACCACGAGCAGCGCGACCAGCAGCGAGGTGCCGCCCATCGCGGCGCCGAGGCTGACCAGGCTGACGCGCGCCTTGCCGGCGTCGAGGAATTCGGCGGGGCCCAGGTCGTCGCCGGTGCGGACCTGCGCGGTGGTGCCCGCCAGCGCCTTGGCGGTCTTGTCGCGTACGACGGTGGGGTCCGCTCCGGGAGCGGTCAGCAGGCCGACGGTGGAGACGCGGCCGGGGTGGGCGGCGAGGTGGCGGGCCTCGGCTGCGGAGAAGAAGAGGGTGGACTGGCGGTCCAGCGCGTCGCGGCCCTTGGGGGCGGCGATTCCCGCGACGCGGTACGCGGTGGGCGCGCCGGTGGACTGCACGGTGACCTTGTCGCCGACGCGGACCCCGGCGGACCGGGCGACGGCGGCGTCAAGGACGACCTCCCCGGCACCGGGCGCGTGTCCCGAGCGCAGGGCGAAGGGGGTGAGCCGGGCCGATTCCCAGGCGTGGCCCCAGGAGGTGGCCGCGCCGGCGGTGCCGGGCGCCAACACCTGGGCGGGGAAAGTGAGTTCGGGAACGACGGCCCGTACTCCGTCGACGCGCGACAGCCGGTCGGTGAGCGAGACGTCCAGCCAGGCCCGCTCGGTCAGCGGCTTCGACTTGGTCTTCGTCTTCCCCTTCTTCTCCTTGGTGAAGTGCACGTTCTGGTCGGCGGTGACCAGCATCGACGTCCCCGCGTACCGCTCGGTGGGGATCTTTCCGCGCAGTCCGGTCTCCAGGAGCGCGGCGCATGCGGTGACCAGGGCGGCCGCGCACAGCAGGGCGACGAACGCGCCCACGAAGGCGCCCTTGCGGGCCCGCAGCGTACTGACGGCGAGAGCGAACATCAGGCCCACGCTCCCAGCCGGCTCATCCGGTCGGCGACGCGCTCGGCGGTCGGCCCGGCCATGGTGTCGACGATGTCGCCGTCCGCGAGAAAGAGCACGGTGTCCGCGTACGAGGCGGCGACCGGGTCGTGGGTGACCATGACGACGGTCTGGCCCAGGTCGTCGACGGTCTCCCGGAGCAGGCCGAGTACCTCCTTCGCGGTCATGGTGTCGAGGGCGCCGGTGGGTTCGTCTCCGAAGACGACCTCGGGCCGGGTGACCAGGGCGCGGGCGATGGCGACGCGCTGCTGCTGGCCGCCGGAGAGCTCGCCGGGGCGGTGCCCGGTGCGGTCCGCGAGGCCGACCCGCTCGACGACGTTGGCCAGCCAGGCGCGGTCGGGGCGGCGGCCCGCCAGGCGCAGCGGCAGCGTGATGTTCTGCTCGACGGTCAGCGACGGCATCAGGTTGAAGGCCTGGAAGACGAAGCCGACGTGGTCGCGGCGCAGCCGGGTCAGTTCCGTCTCGTTCAGCTTGGTCAGTTCCTGGCCGCCGAGGGTCACGGCGCCCTCCGTCGGCCGGTCGAGTCCGGCGGCGCAGTGCAGGAAGGTGCTCTTGCCGGAGCCGGAGGGGCCCATGACAGCGGTGAAACTCCCGCGCGGGATAAGGACGTTGACGCCGCGCAGCGCCCGTACGGCGCCGGCGCCACGGCCGTAGACCTTGCTCACGGAGGCGAGCCGCACGACGTCGCCGTGCGTGGCGTTGGTGGGGGCGGGTGGGCCGGAGCGGCGGCCCGCGGTCGCTGCGAATCGAGGCATGCCTCAAGACTGATCAGTCGGGCGCCGCGGCTCCACGGTCAGAAAGGGCAGCGCGTGACAGCTTGTTGCCATACCGTCCCTAGCGAGCCGTCACATGGTGGAACGCTGGGGGGCGTTGATGAGTCTGTCCGCGGTGGGGGTAACGGACGAGCAGCTGCGGCTGTACCGGTATCTGTTGAGATCGCCCGGCCGGGGCGCGGGCGACGCGTGTGCCTCGCTCGGCTGGGACCGGGACCGGGTCGACGAGGCGCTGGACGGCCTCCAGGCCAAGGACCTGGTGCGGCTCTCCGACCGGGCCACGGTGCTGGTGTCCGATCCGGCGGTGGCGGTGGAGTGGCTGATCGAGCGGCGGCTCGGTGAGCTGAAGACGGAGGGCGACCAGGTCACGGCGGCCCGCTCGGTGATCACCTCGCTCTCCGAGGACCACCGGCACGGTGTGGAGGAGGCCCCGGCCGGCGAGATCGAGCGCGTCGACGGTCTCGACGCGGTCCGCGAACGCCTCGGTGATCTCGCCTTCTTCACCTTCCGCGAGCTGATGGCGCTGGTGCCGGGCCCCTGGGACCGGGCGGACATCGAGCAGGCCCGCCCGTCCGACCTGCGGATGCTGCGGCGCGGCATCCGCTGGCGCACGGTCGTCGGGCCCGAGGCCGCGGCCGACGCCACCACCACCGCGTATCTGCGCGAACTCACCGAACTGGGCGCCGAGGTGCGGTTCACGGAGCTGGCGATCCGGCGGATGGCGATCTGGGACCGGGGCGTAACGATGGTCCCGGCCGATCCGGACGACTACCAGCGGGCGACGCTGATCATCCGCCAGCCCGGCGTGGTCGCCAACACGGTCGCCTGGTTCGAGCAGGTGTGGGGCGCGGCGGGCGAACTCCCGGCGGACGAAGCCGCGAACGACGCGGCCGGACCCCCGCTCTCCGACCTCGAGCGCCGCGTCCTCGACCTCCTCACCCGCGCCGACAAGGACGAGTCGGCAGCCCGCGAGATGGGCGTCTCGCTGCGTACGTTCCGCCGCTACATCTCGGACATCATGCTGCGGCTCGGCGCGGCGAACCGCTTCCAGGCCGGGCTGCTCGCCAAGGAGCGCGGCTGGATCTGACGACGGGCCGCTACCCGGCCTCCCGCTCGATCCACTCGCTGCCGCCCAGCGGGTAGTCGTAGCCGGGACGGCCGGCGTTCGCGCTGGTGCGGAACGGGGTGCCGTCGTTGTCGATGCGCACCGTGCCGTGGCGGTCGCCGCTGGTCCACTCCAGGCTCAGGGTCCAGCGGACATCGTGCCCGGTCGTGTGCGCGTTGACGTAGAAGACCTCCGGGTCCGACTCGCTGACCTTGTACGGGAAGTCGCGCTGCCCGTTCTTGGTGGTGACGGTGGGCCGGCCGTTGTCCAGGTCGACGTCGAACGTCTTGGTGCCGACACCGCCGCCGCAGCCGACGCCCATCGAGTAGTCGTTCCAGGCGAGCGGGGCGCCGCTGCTGACGACGTTCACGTACAGCTTGTTGAGGACCACGGTCTCCTTGCCGGTGCCCTGCACGGTGAGGGCGACACGCTGCTCTCCCGAGGAGACGGCGCCGTACGAGGCGGCCCAGCGCGGTGCGTCCTGTTCGGTGGGGGCGGGCGGACCGACCTGTTCCGGTTCGCTGTTCACGAGGAAGTGCTGGCTGCACGGGCTGTCGTAGACGTAGGGGCGCGTGGCGACGTTCAGCGGGGCGGGTCCGGTGGCCGGGCCCTTGGGGGCGCCGGGCTTCGCGGACGCCGCGCCCTTGGCCGAGCCGGGCGAGGGGTTCTTCGTCGTGGAGCCGCTCGCGGAGGGGGAGCGCGAGGCGGTCGGGGAGCGCTCGCCCCGGTGTGCGCCCTGCCGGGCCGACGGGGAGCCGGAGGCGGTGGCTCCGGCCGCCTGCTGCCGGTCGCTGTCGCCGTCTCCTGACCGGTGGCCGAGGTTCACGGCGAGGGCCGTGGCGGCCAGGATGGTGATCGCGGCGGCGGAGGCGATGAGCGCGGGGCGGCGGCGCGGGGCGGCGGGTGGGGTGGCGGTGACGAGGGGCTCGGGGTCGTCGGGAGCTTCATTTGCGGGAGGCGTGGTTGACGTCGCGGGGCTCTGCCCCGGACCCCGCGCCTCAATCGCCGGCGGGGCTTGAGATGCCGGTTTCTTTCCGCGGGTCGCGTCCGCCAGGATCCAGTGGCGGTGGAGGGTCACCAGTTCGTCCGGGGTCGCCTTGCAGAGGCGGGCGAGACGTTCCACCGGCGCGTAGTCGGTCGGCACGGCGGTGCCGTTGCAGTAGCGGTGCAGCGTCGACGTGCTCATGTGCAGGCGCTTGGCCAGCGCGCCGTAGCTCAGCCCCGAGCGGTCCTTCAACTCCCGCAGCAGCTCCGCGAACTCGTCCCCGGACTCCCCAGACACCCGTTCCTCCATGCCCCCGTGTCCCATTCCCGCGTTCCAGGGGACGTACGTTCCCCCAGGTCAGAGCCCGTTTCGGCGTTCCAGCGTCCCCAACTGGCCGCCAGGTGTGGCGGCCGGGACGGAGTGCCCCACAAGCTCTGGTCATCAAAGCACCACACCGAACCGAACTCCCAAGGGGCACCACGAACATGTCCGGTAACCGCACCTCCCGAGTCCGCCTCCTGACCGCCGCCGCCTCCGTCGCGATCGCCGCGCTCTCGCTCACCGCCTGCAACGACGGTTCGGGCGTCAAGGATGAAGGCGCGTCCTCGGCGTCGTCGGCGGCTTCCTCTGCTTCCCCTTCCTCCTCCGCCTCCTCCTCCGCGCCGGTCGCCGCGAAGACGGACTCCAAGGCGCCGACCGCCGCCACGACCAAGCAGCCGGCCGCCTCCACGAGCCGGTCCCGCCCGGTCACCTGCCAGGGCTCCAACACCAAGACCGTCGCGGCCCCGCTGACCCGCCCCCTCAACCACATGCTGCTCACGGTCACCAACACGGGCTCCAGCACCTGCTACCTCTACGGCTACCCGGCCGTCCGGTTCACCGGGGCCCAGTCCGTGCCCCCGGTCGACGAGAACACCCAGCCGCAGGCCGTCGTCACGCTGAAGCCCGGCGAGTCCGGCTACGCGTCCGTGCGCCTGTCCGCCGCCGACGGCAGCGGCTCCAACGGGTACACCGCGAACGATCTGACGGTGTACTTCCAGAACCGCTCGGGCGGCAGCCTGAACTCCGCCGCCCACCCGTCGCTGCCCGCCGAGGGCCTGCACATCGACGACTCGATCCAGGTCACGTACTGGCAGCAGTCGATGGACGACGCCATCAGCTGGTGACGCCTCCCGGGGCCGCCGGGCCGTCGGGAACCCTCGTACGCGTGCGGCCGTTCTCTGGACGACCGCACGACAGCACGACCGCAGAGCATGATGACGAAACGGGGATCCCGATGGCACTGTTCGGCAACGCCCACACGATCGACCCGGCCAAGGCGGCGCAGGACTACGGGCGGCTGCTCGGTCAGAACGAGCAGATATACGGCGCCTACCAGTTGATACGCGACGCGATCCTGCTCACCGACCGGCGCATGATCCTCATCGACAAGCAGGGGATGACGGGCAAGAAGGTCGAGTACCACTCGGTTCCGTACCGCAGCATCTCCCACTTCGCCGTGGAGACGGCCGGTCACTTCGATCTGGACGCCGAACTCAAGATCTGGATCTCGGGGAACTCGGTGCCGATCGAGAAGACCTTCACCAAGGGGGTCGACATCTACGAGGTGCAGGCGATCCTGACGCAGTTCGTCGCACACTGACGCCGCCCAGGACGGAGGGGCTTCAGGCGCGTGCGGCCCGCAGCTCGCCCTTGACGACCTTGCCGCTCGCGTTGCGCGGCAGGTCCGGGACGAACTCGACGGACCGGGGGACCTTGTAGTTCGCCATCTCGCGGCGGGACCAGGCGATGAGGTCGTCCTCGGTGAGGACGCCGCCGGGCCTGCGCACGACATACGCCTTGCCGACCTCGCCGAGGCGGCCGTCCGGGACGCCGACGACCGCGACGTCGGCCACCGCCGGGTGCAGGCCGAGGAGTTGCTCGATCTCGGCCGGATAGGCGTTGAAGCCGCCGACGATGAACATGTCCTTGATGCGGTCGGTGATCCGGAGGTTGCCGGCCTCGTCCATGACCCCGACGTCGCCGGTCCGCAGCCAGCCGTCCGCGGTGATCGTCTGGGCCGTCGCGGCGGGGTCCTCGAAGTACTCGCGCATGACGTTGAAGCCGCGGACCAGGACCTCGCCCGGCTCACCGGGGGCGGCCGAGTCGACCCGCACCTCCGTGCCCGGTATCGCCCGCCCCGACGTCTCGGCGATCACCTCCGCCGGGTCGCCGCGGCGGCACATCGTGGCGATGCCGCTGGCCTCGGAGAGCCCGTACGCGGTGAGGACCGTGGCCACGTTCAGCTCGCCGCGCAGCCGTTCCACGAGGCGCAGCGGGACCACCGCGGCGCCCGTCACGACGAGCCGCAGCGCCGACAGGTCGTGGGAGTCGCGCGAGGGGTGGTCGAGGAGGGACTGGTGGAGCGTGGGCGGGCCCGGCAGGACCGAGATGCGCTCGGACGCGATGTTGGCGAGGGCCGTGTCCACGTTGAAGACGGGCTGCGGCACCATCGTCGCGCCCCGCATCAGGCAGGCGAGGACCCCCGCCTTGTAGCCGAACGTGTGGAAGAACGGGTTGACGATCAGATAGCGGTCGCCCTCGCGCAGGCCCGCGAGGTCCGCCCAGATCTCGTAGCCGCGCAGGGTCTGGGCGTGGGTGATGACGGCGCCCTTGGGGCGGCCCGTCGTGCCGGACGTGAAGATGATGTCGGAGGCGGCGGAGGGATCGACGGCGGCGGAGCGTGCGCGGACCTCGGCGGCCGTGACCTTGTCGCCGGCGGCCAGGAACTCCTTCCAGCTCCGGTAGCCGGGAGCCTCGGGAGTCCCGTCGCCGAACACCACCACCTGTTCCAGGGCGGGCAGTTCGGCCCCCGCCTCCTGCGCGCGGCGCAGCGACGCGACGTAGGACGTGCCGAGGAAGGTGCCCGTGACGAACAGCAGGCGGGCCCGGGAGCGGGCCAGGATGTCGGCGGCCTCGCCGCCCTTGAAGCGGGTGTTGAGCGGTACGAGGACGGCTCCCGCGCTCACCGCGCCCAGCGCCGAGACGATCCAGTCCAGCGTGTTCGGCGCCCAGACCGCGACCCGGTCCCCCGCCTCGACGCCCGCCGCCATGCACGCCGCGGCGGCCCGCTCGACGCGTTCGCCGAGTTCCGCGTACGAGACCCGGGTGCGCCCCTCGACCACGGCCTCGCGCTCGCCGTACCGTTCGGCCGCGTCCCGCACCAGCTCCGGGACCGTTCCCCACTCGCCATCCGTACGCATCGAACGACCTCCCACAACGCCGTAGCTGACTATCCGTCAGATTAGCTGTAGCCTGACGCGCTGTCAGTACACGGGATTCATGCACTGGGGGTGCGCCCATGGCGGGACTCAAGGACGCGACGGCCATCGTCGGTATCGGACAGACGGCTTTCGCGAAGCAACTCCCGGAATCCGAGAAGACGTTGGCGTGCCGGGCGATCATCGACGCGCTCGACGACGCGGGGATATCCCCGTCCGAGGTCGACGCCTTCGCCTCCTACACGATGGAGGAGACGGACGAGGTCGAGGTCGCCAAGGCCATCGGGGCCGGCGACGTCACCTTCTTCTCCAAGGTCGGCTACGGGGGCGGCGGTTCGTGCGCGACCATCGCCCACCTGGCCGCCGCGGTGGCCACCGGGCAGGCGAACGTCGGCATCGCCTGGCGCTCCCGCAAGCGGGGCTCGGGCCCGCGCCCCTGGAAGAACACGGCCGTCCAACTCCCCACGCCCGCCCAGTGGACGCGGCCGTACGGGCTGCTCCGCCCGGCCGACGAGATCGGCATGCTGGCCCGCCGCTACATGCACGAGTACGGCGCGACCCGCGACCACCTCTTCAACGTCGCGCTCGCCTGCCGCAACAGGGCCAACCAGAACCCGGCCGCGATGATGTACGAGCGGCCCATGACCCGCGACATGTATATGACCTCGCGCTGGATCAGCGAGCCGCTCTGCCTCTTCGACAACTGCCTGGAGACGGACGGGGCTCTGGCCTGCGTCATCGTCTCCGCCGAGCGCGCCCGCGACTGCCGGCAGAAGCCGGTCTACGTGCACTCGGCGGCGCAGGGCCTGCCCTCGCAGCACCACGGCATGGTCAACTACTGGAACGACGACCCGCTGACGGGGCCCGCGTGGACGGCGGCCCGCCATCTGTGGAAGAACGCGGACGTCACCCCCGAGGACGTCGACGTCGCGCAGATCTACGACGCGTTCACCCCGCTCATCCCGCTCTCCCTGGAGGGGTACGGGTTCTGCGGGCGCGGCGAGGGCGCGGCGTTCACGGAGGGCGGCGCCCTGGAGATCGGCGGGCGGCTCCCCATCAACACGGGCGGCGGCGGCCTGTCGGAGGCGTACGTCCACGGCTTCAACCTCATCAACGAGGGCGTGAAGCAGCTACGGGGGGTCAGCACGGCGCAGGTCCCCGACGCGGAGACCTGCCTGGTGACGGCGGGCGAGGGGGTTCCCACCTCCGCGGTTCTGCTGCGCACCTAGTTGTTTCCTTGCGCCGCCACGGCGTTGCGGCCTCGGGGCTCTGCCCCGGCCCCCGCTGCTCAATCGCCGCAGGGGCTTGATCTGCCTACCCGAAGGGACGGCCACATGACAGACGCGACGACGACCTCCCAACTTCTCACCCCCACCCCCGACGACGACGGCGCCCCCTTCTGGGACTACGCGGCCCAGGGCGAACTCCGCATACAGGCCTGCGCCAACCCCACCTGCCAAGAACTCCGTTTCCCGCCCCGCCCCTGCTGCCCGCACTGCCAGTCCTTCGACAGCGAATGGCGCAGGATGAGCGGCCGCGGACGCGTCTGGTCCTACGTCATCCCCCACCCGCCCCTGCTTCCCGCCTACGCCGCCCAGGCCCCGTACAACGCGGTCGTCGTCGAACTGGCCGAGGCGCCCCGGATCCGGCTCGTCGGCAATCTGGTCTCCTCCGCCGACGCCGCGCTCGACTCCGTGGACCCGGACCGCATCAAGATCGGCGCGCGGGTGCAGGTGGCGTTCGCGGAGGTCGACGGGGTGACCGTGCCGCGCTGGATCCTTGAGCGGTCATGAGCGTCCGCACGGAGGTCGACAAGGGCACGGGCGTCGCCACGGTCACCCTCGACCGCCCGCACCGGCTCAACGCCCTCGACCAGGCGACGGTCGCCGAACTGGCGACCACGTGGCGGGAGTTCCGGTTCGACGACACCGTACGGGCGGTCGTTCTCACCGGGGCCGGTGACCGGGCGTTCTGCACGGGCATCGACCGCGGGTGGGACGTGCCGCAGCCGGACTCGCCGTACTCGGCGGACGATCCGCTGCCCACGGTCGGCCCGAAGGCCAACGACCTGTGGAAGCCGGTCATCGCCGCGGTCAACGGCATGGCGTGCGGCGGGGCGTTCTATCTCATCGGCGAGTCGGAGTTCGTGGTGGCGGACGAGACGGCGACGTTCTTCGACCCGCACACCACGTACGGCATGGTCAACGCCTTCGAGTCGATCCACCTGGCGCAGCGGATGCCGCCGGGCGAGGTGGCCCGGCTCGCCCTCATGGGCTCGGCGGAACGGATGTCGGCGCGGCGGGCGCACGAGACGGGCCTGGTGTCCGAACTCACGCCGCCCGGTGGCGCGTTGGAGGCCGCGGTGCGTTGCGCGACGGTCATCGCGGGCCACCCCACCGAAGCCGTACAGGGCACGGTGAAGGCGCTGTGGGCGGCGAAGGAGGCCACCCGGTCGCATGCCTTCGCGCGCGCCCCGGACCTGATCAAGCTGGGCAACCTGCCCCCGGAGCGGCAGGCCGAGCTCTTCAACTCCCGTACGCAGAGCCGGGAGTTCAGGGTGCGCTGAGCGCGGTCAGCGCCGCACGAGGGCTTCGGGGTCGATGTCGCAGTGGTCGACCTTCGCGGCGAGGCCCTTGCCGCCGACCGGCACCTTGGCGGTCACCCTGCCATTCGCCGGCACCTCCACCTTGTGGAAGAGGGCGCTCACGTCGGCGCCGCGCGCGTCGAGGAAGGAGGCGTGGACGTCGAACCGCGCGCGCCTGCTGTTGGGGTTGGTGACCTGCACGGTGGCGTACGCCTGCCGTGCGTCCGCGCACTTGATCAGCACCACGGTGCCGTTCCGCAGGCCCGTCGGGGACGCGGACGAGGTCGACGTCGTCGTGGGCGTGCGGTGTCGGGTGCGCCTGCTGTAGCCGCTGCCTCCCTTGGAGAGGCCGGAGGACGACGAGTCGTGCTTCTGCGAGGAGCTGCTGCACCCGCCCCCGCTGCCGCTGCCGCGGCTCTTCGAATGCCCGTGGCCCCGGCCGGTGGTGAACCCCGTGAGGGCCACCACCACCATCGCCGCCACCGCTGTCAGCTTCAGTCCCCGTTTCATCACGCGGGGCACCCTATCGGCTCAACGGCTGGTGCCCGTCCCCTTCTCCGCGTCCAGCGCGTACACGCAGCGGTCCTTGCTGCACGCGTAGACGACGCCGTCCCTGACGACCGGTGTGCCCGTGATCTCGCCGCCCGTGGCGAGCTTCCAGCGCAGCCGGCCGTCGTCGGCCTTCAGCGTGTAGAGCAGGTGGTCCGTGGAGCCGAAGTGGATGCGCTCGTCCGCCACCACGGGCGCCCCGACGATCTCGCCGCCGGCCTGGAAGCGCCACTTCGGGGTGCCGGTCACGGCGTCCAGCGTGTAGAGCCCCTGGCCGCTGCCGACGTGCACGTGGCCCTGCGCGACGAGGACCGGGTCGACCGACGCGGGCCTGGCCTCGGTCGCGATGCGCCAGCGGTCACGGCCGTCGGAGGCGTCGAGCGCGTACACGGTGCCGAGGTGGTCGACGAGGTAGACGCCACCGCCGGTGACCGCGGGGCCCGCGGCGAACGCGGGCGGGCTGAGGAACACGGCGGGCGCCTCGAAGTGCCAGCGGACGTGCCCCGATGCGGCGTCGATGGCGAGGACGCGGGTGCCCGCGGCGACGTACACGTAGCCGTCGGACGCCGGCGTGAGGCGCATCGGGACGCCGCCGCAGGAGGCCGCGTCGCCGATCGGGTACGACCAGCGCTCGTCCCCCGTACGGGCGACGAGGGCGCGCAGCCTCGCGTCCTGCCATACGTAGACGATGCCGTCGTGCACGACGGGTCCGGCCTCCGCGGCCTCGAAGTCGGTCTGGCAGCCGGTGATCTCCCAGAGGACGTCGCCGCTGACGGCCTCGCGGGCCTGCACGCCGCCGCCGCGGGTGGCGGTGACGACGGTGCCCTGGTCGGCCGCCAGCGCGTACACCCAGGCGTCGGTCTGGATCCGCCACAGGTCGCTGCCGTCGCGGGCGTCGAGCGCCCACAGGGTGGGGCCGTCCGAGGCGTGGATGCAGCCGTCGGCGACCGCCATCGACCAGGCGACGTCGCGGGTCTTGAAGCGGCGCCGCCCGGTGGCCACGTCCAGGACGTGCACCTCGAACGACGTGACGTAGACGAGGTCGCCCGCCACCTTGGGCGTGCCCCACACGTCGTTCGACATGCGGAACCGCCAGGGCCGCCAGGCCGCGCCCTCGGCCACGGCGGGCGCGGGCACGGCCGGTTCGTGCGAGCCGTTCACGGCGGGTTTGGAGCGGGACCAGGATCCGGCGAGGCCCGATTCGGCGGGCGGCGCCTTCACGGCGGCGGCCCGCGCGTCGGCGACCCGCGGGCCGGGGCCGATCGGCACCTGCGCGCCTGCGAGGTGCACGGGCCCGTCCGCGACGAGGCTCTGGCCCGCGGGCACGGGCGAGTGCCGCCAGCCGTCCGCGCCCACGGGGGCCATCGGCGAGGGGGCGGGCGGCTGCGACGGCATGGCGGGGATGGGCGCGCCACCCTGGCCGTTCGGGGCGGCGGGCGCCCGGTTCATGGGCGGCTTGGGGGCGGGGCGGCCGCCGCGGCGCGACTCGATCAGCGCGACGGACCGCTCGGGCAGCCAGGCGGACGCGGTGCCGCTGTCGTCGCTGCCCGCGCCGAACAGGTGCGGGGCGAGCTGGGACTGAAGGTCGGCGGGTGAGGGCCGCCGCGCCGCGTCCATCTGCATGCACGCTTCGAGCAGCGGCCGCAGCTCCTCGGGGAGTCCCTCCAGGTCCGGGCCCTCGCGCAGCAGCATGAACACGGTCTCGACGGGGTTCGCGCCGTGGAACGGGGCGTGCCCGGTCGCCGCGAAGACGAGGGTCGAGCCGAGCGAGAAGACGTCGGAGGCCCCCGTCACGCTGCGGGAGTCCTTCGCCTGCTCGGGCGACATGTACGCGGGCGTGCCCACCGCCACGTTCGTCATCGTCAGGCGCGTGTTCGAGACGCCGGACGCGATGCCGAAGTCGATGACGCGCGGGCCGTCCTCGACGACCAGCACGTTCGACGGCTTGAGGTCGCGGTGCACGAGGCCCGCGCCGTGGATCGACTGGAGGGCCTCGGCGACGCCCGCGGCGAGCCAGCGCACGGCCTGGGCGGGCAGCGGCCCGGTCTCGTTCACTATTTCTTCGAGGGAGGGCGCGGGCACGTACGCGGTCGCGAGCCAGGGCACGGCCGCGCGCGGGTCGGCGTCGACGACGGCTGCCGTGTAGAAGCCGGACACCGCCCGCGCCGCCTCGACCTCGCGCGTGAAACGGACCCGGAAGAGCTGGTCCTCGGCGAGTTCCGTACGCACCGTCTTGATCGCCACGCGCCGGCCCGAGGCCGAGCGCGCCAGATAGACCAGGCCCATGCCGCCCGCGCCGAGCCGTCCCAGAACCTCGAACGGACCGATCCGCCTCGGATCGTGCTGCGTCAGCTGATCCACCACTTGCCTGCCACCTCCCCGTGCGGGCCACCGCACTCACGGCCCCCGTCAGCGTCTCACCACCGAAGCGCCACGGCGGCACGCACCCCGATTCTTCCTGTCTCGGCCCTCAGTTGCGAACCTCGGGTCAAAACGGGATGTCTCGGAGCATTCGGGGCCCCTCACGCCTGCTCGCACACCGCGAACACCGCCCCTTGATCATCCTCGATCACGGCGACCCGTCCGTACGCCGTGGTGCGCGGCCCCACCCGCACCCGCCCGCCGAGGCGGACCGCGGCCGCCGCCGTGGCGTCGGCGTCGGCGCAGCCGAAGTGGAGCAGGAACCTGCCGGGCCCCTCGGGGACGACCCTACGGCGGACGGCCGCCGCGAAGGCCCCCTCTCCGAATACGGCCCCGTAGAAGGAATCGCTCAGCGCGGGATCCGGCGTGAGCAGTTCGGCGCCACAGAACGCCCCGACCCCGCCCACTCCCTCGAAGCCCCGGTGACTCCCCGCCTGTCGCAGCACGAACGCCGCCCCCTCGGGCCCCCGCGCGAGCGCCACCGTCGCCTCGGTCCCGCCGGACAGCGGTCCCGCCACGATGTGCCCGCCCGCCGCGAAGACCCGTTCGGCGGCGGCGTACGCGTCGCGCACGGCGAGGTGGACCCGCCAGCGGGCGCCCCGGTTCGCGGGGGCGAGGGCGGCGACGCCTAGGTCCTCGCTGTAGGCCGCCGTGTAGTAGCCGCGCTCGGCGCCCGCGCCCTCGTCGAAGGCCCAGCCGAGGAGGTCGCCGTAGAACCGTTTGCCCGCCTCGACGTCCGCGAGGCGGGCGTCGGCCCAGCACGGGGCCCCTTCGGGAAATTCGGGGAAGTCGGGTCTGTCGCGGCGGGCGGGACGCATGGGCGTGACGCTAACCAGGCCGAACGGACCACCGCGCTTTAAATTCGAACGTTTGGCCAATTCTGGTCGCTCGCGGCGCGTCATTTGACCGGAGGTCATGACGGCCAACCCCATTTGCAGTCGGCCAGATCGCGCTCCGATCACCCCTCGGTAAGCTGACGGCATGACAGGACAAGTACGGACCGTCGACGGCCGCGTGGCCGGACGGCGTGGTCAGGCAACACGTCAGAAGCTGCTCGACTGCCTCGGCGAGATGCTCAGCTCCTCGCCCTACCGGGACGTCAAAGTCATTGATGTCGCGCGAAAGGCGGGCACTTCGCCCGCGACCTTCTACCAATATTTCCCGGATGTCGAGGGCGCCGTCCTGGAGATCGCCGAACAAGTGGCCACCGTGGGCGCGGGGTTGACCGAACTGGTCGCGGACCGCTCCTGGGTCGGCAAGTCCGGCTGGACCACGGCGCAGGAACTCGTGGACGGATTCCTGGAGTTCTGGCGCAAGAACGACGCGATCCTGCGCGTCGTCGACCTCGGCGCGGCCGAGGGCGACAAGCGCTTCTACAAGCTCCGGATGAAGATCCTGAACTCGGTGAACAACTCCCTCGCGGACGCCGTCAAGGACCTTCAGGACAAGGGCAAGGTCGACAAGGACGTGAGCCCGGCCGCCGTCGCCGGTTCGCTGGTCGCGATGCTCGCGGCGGTCGCCTCGCACCAGAAGGGCTTCCAGACCTGGGGCGTCAAGCAGGCCGAACTCAAGCCGAACCTCGCGCTGTTGGTGCACCTGGGCGTGACCGGAAAGAAGCCCGCCAAGTAATTCTTCTGGTCCTGTCGTGCAGCGGCGGTTCGCGTGGTGCAACGTGAGCCGCCGCTGTTGCAGTTCCCGGCCGGCCGCTCAGCGGCGCTCGAGCCGGAACAGCCGGATCTCCCGCTCCACCCGCCGCTGGTACGTGGCGTAGGGCGGCCAGAACTTCAGCGCCGCCGCCCAGGCCTCCTCCCGCTCGCTGCCCTGGAGAAGCCGGGCCGTGACCGGGACGTCCGCGCCGCGCCAGTTGATCTCGGCGTCCGGGTGCGCGAGCAGATTCGCGGTCCAGGCGGGATGCCCGGGCCGCCCGAAGTTCGACCCGATCAGCAGCCAGGTCCCCCGCTCCTCCTCGGGCATGCACGCGAGTGGAGTACGCCGCTCGATCCCGCTCTTCGCGCCGCGCGCGCAGAGGATCACACCCGGCAGCATCTGCGCGCTGAGCAGCACCTTTCCCCGCGTGAGCCGGTGCACGGTGCGGTCGAGGACGGGGATGACGTGTGGCGCGAGGCGGCCGAACGTCCGCGTCGACGACACCTTCTGCACCAGCTTGATGCCCGGCGGCGCCATCAGACCGCCACCTCCAGGCCGGAGGCCGGCGCGAACAGCTCGGCGGCCTGCGCGGCGCGGTCGCGCAGCAGGTGCACGGGCCCGAACAGCAGCTCGTCGCCGGTGGCCCGCTTCAGGTACAGGTGGGCGTCGTGCTCCCAGGTGAAGCCGATGCCGCCGTGCAGCTGCACGGCCTCCCCGGCCCCGGTGCGCAGCGCCTCAAGGGCCTGGGCGAGCGCGAGCCCGCCGACCGGCGCCTCATCATCCGTGCTCGCGGCCCACGCCGCGTAGTACGCGGCCGAGCGCGCCGCCTGGACCTGTACGTAGACGTCGGCGAGCCGGTGCTTCACGGCCTGGAAGGACCCGACGGGGCGGCCGAACTGCTCCCGCTCCTTGACGTACGCGACGGTCCGTTCGAGGGCCCGGTCCGCGGCACCGACGGCCTCGGCGGCGAGCAGGGTGGCGGCGGTGTCCCCGACGGCGGCGAGCGCCCCGTTCACATCGCCGTCCTCCTCACCCAGCAACTCGGCTTCCACATCGCGGAGTTCGATGCGCGCCTGCGGCCGCGTCTCGTCCATCGCCGTCTGCCGTACGCGGACGAGGCCGGGGGCGTCCTCGCGGACGAGGAACAGGAGCGTGCGGGAGCGGGCGAAGCCCCCGGTGTGCGCGGCGACGAGCAGCAGCCCCGCGCTGTGGCCGTCGAGCACCTGCTCGGCCTGCCCGTAGAGCCGCCACCCGTTCTCCCGCCGGCCGGCCTGCACGCCGCCGGCCCGGCCGCCGCCCGCCCAGTCCCCGGCGTTGTCGGCGACGAGCCCGAGGGCGGTGGCGAGGCCCGTGCCGGGTACGGCGAGGGTCGCGGTCAGGGCGCCTTCGGCGATCTTCGGCAGCAGCGCGGCGCGCTGCGCGTCGGTGCCGAGCGCGGAGATCAGCGGGGCCGCGAGCCCGCTGGTGGCGAGGAGCGGCGTGGGCGCGAGTGCCCGCCCCAACTCCTCGCCCGCGAGCGCGAGTTCCACGAAGGTTCCGCCCACGCCCCCGCACTCCTCCGGCAGCGCGAGCCCCGGAAGGCCCAGCTCCGCGCTGAGGGTGCCCCACAGGGCGAGGTCATGGCCGGCGGGGGTGCGGGTGGCGGTTTTGACGTCGTCCGGGGTGCAGCGCTTGGTGGCGAGTTCGCGCAGGGTACGGCGGATCTCTTGCTGTTCCTCGGTGAACCTGGCGTCCATGTGGGCCCCTTTCTGACGGGCCGTCATGTTAGAGCCGCGATCGCCGGATGCCCAGAGCCACGCACACTCCTCCACACCCCCGTATCTGATGTACCGTCAGATTCATGACTGAGACGGGAAGCAAGGTCGCCATCACGGGCATCGCCCTCTCCGACTGCGGCCGCGTCGACGAGGCCACTCCCTACGCCCTGCACGCCCAGGCCGCCCGCCGGGCGCTCGCCGACGCGGGGCTCACCCCCGACGTCGTCGACGGCTTCGCGAGCGCGGGCCTCGGCACCCTCGCGCCGGTCGAGGTCGCCGAGTACCTGGGGCTCAAACCCCGCTGGGTCGACTCCACTTCGGTCGGCGGCTCGACCTGGGAGGTCATGGCGGCGCACGCGGCGGACGCGATCCGGGCGGGCCACGCGCGCGCGGTCCTCCTCGTCTACGGTTCCACGGCGCGCGCCGACATCAAGGCGAAGCGCCGCACGTCCAATCTGTCGTTCGGTGCGCGAGGGCCCCTCCAGTTCGAGGTGCCGTACGGCCACTCGCTGATCGCCAAGTACGCGATGGCGGCCCGCCGCCACATGCACGAGTACGGCACGACGCTTGAGCAGATGGCCGAGATCGCGGTGCAGGCGCGGGCGAACGCCTCCCGCAACCCCGACGCCATGTTCCGCGACCCCATCACGGTCGACGAGGTGCTCGACGGGCCAATGATCGCCGACCCGTTCACGAAGCTGCACTGCTGCATACGCTCCGACGGCGGGGCCGCGGTGCTTCTGGTCGCCGAGGACCTGGTGCGCGACTGCGCGAAGCCGCCGGTGTGGGTGCTGGGTTCGGGCGAGCACGTGTCCCATACGACGATGTCGGAGTGGGACGACTTCACGGTGTCCCCGGCGGCGGTGAGCGGGCGGCTGGCGTTCGAGCGGGCCGGGGTGACTCCGGCCGAGATCGACATCGCGGAGATCTACGACGCCTTCACGTACATGACGCTCGTGACGCTGGAGGACCTCGGCTTCTGCGCGAAGGGCGAGGGCGGCGCCTTCGTCGAGAAGGGCCGCCTCCTGCACGACGGCGAGCTCCCGACGAACACGGACGGCGGCGGCCTGTCCGCCCAGCACCCCGGCATGCGCGGCCTGTTCCTCCTGGTGGAGGCGGCCCGGCAGCTGCGCGGCGAGGCGGGCGGCCATCAGGTACGGCGTGCGGACGGCTCGCTGCCGCGCCTCGCGGTGGCCTCCGGCACGGGCGGGTGGTTCTGCTCGGCCGGGACGGTGGTGCTGGGGCGGGACTGAGTGGCGGGAGCGAGAATCGGGGGATGGAACCGGAACCCGATCTCGACGCCCTGCTGCGTTCGCTGCGCGTATGGGACACCGAGCTGCCCGCCTTCGACCCGCGGGACACCCCCGCCGCGCCCCTCCCCCTGTTCACGGAGTGGTTCGCCGCGGCCGTGGCGGCGGGTCAGCCCGAGCCGCACACCCCGTCGCTCGCGACGACGGACGCTGAGGGCCGCGCCGATGTCCGTACGGTGATGCTGCACGGCGCTGACGAGGCGCACGGCTGGCACTTCGCCTCGCACGCGGGCAGCGCGAAGGGCCGCCAGCTCGCCGCGCGCCCGTTCGCGGCGCTCGGCTTCTACTGGCCGGTGCAGGGCCGCCAGATCCGGGTCCGCGGCCCCGTCCGCACGGCGCCGCCCGAGGTCGCCCACGCCGACCTGCACGCCCGCTCGACCGGCGCGCTCGCCTCCGCCCTCGTCGGCCACCAGAGCGAACCGCTCGGCTCCTACGAGGAGTTGGAGCGCGCCTCGGACGCGGCGTGGGAGCGCGCGCGGCGCGAACCGGACACCGCCGCCCCGTCCTGGACCGTCTACGAGCTGACCCCGGACGAGGTGGAATTCTTCCAGGGCGACGCCCGCCGACGTCACGTACGCCTCAGGTACCGACGCACGGCGGAGGGCTGGTCCAAGGAACTGCTGTGGCCGTGACCGCGTGGGGGCGGCGTGTAGACGGGGGCGCTCCCAAAGGCCCTACGACGCAGGCTTGAACACCGGCACGGTGAAGTCGTCCCCGCCATCCCGGCTCTCCCGGCTCTCCCGGAAGGCGACCGTCAGGTCCATCCCCACCCTCAGGTCGGCCTCCGCGCAGTCCACGATCTCCGTCATCATCCGCGGCCCCTCGGCGAGGTCGACGACGGCGGCGGTGTACGGCGTGCGGCCCCCGAAGGGCGGCAGATCGTTGCGGTGCACGACGGACCACGTGTAAAGCGTGGCCCGGCCGCTCGCGTCCCGCCACTGCCCGTCCTCGCTCCAGCAGAACGGGCAGAACTCCCGCGGATAGTGGTGGTCACGCCCGCAGGCCCCGCAGTGCCTCAGCAACAGCCGTCCCGCGGCGGCCGCGTCCCAGTACGGGCGGGTGAAGGCATCGGGCTCGGGAACGTCGAAACGTACGTCGGCGGAAGCAGCACTCACGAGAACAGTCCGATCGCGTGGTCGAGGGACCAGGCCTGCCAGGACATGGCGAACAGCGCGACGAGCGAGATGAGCCCCATCATCGCGTTCTGCCCCTGCTCGGCCCAGTCGTGGATCATCAACGTGAAGTAGAGAAGGTTCAGCAGCAGCCCGCCGACCAGTGCGATCGGCGTCAGGAATCCGAGGATCAGGCCGACACCCAGGGCCAGTTCGGCATAGACCACGACGTACGCCATCGTCTTCGGCCGCGGCTTCACGACGACCTCGAAGCCGCTGCGCACCGCGTTCCACTTGTGTTTGCCCGCCACGTCCGCGGCCCACGCGATGCCGGTGCCGCGCTCGAACCAGCCCTTCTTGTCCTTGTGCCGCCAGCTCTCCAGCCACCACAGGCCGAGCCCGATGCGCAGCACGGCGAGCCACTCGGCGCCGCTGAGCCCTATCGCGTCCATGAAGTCCGGCCCCTCCTCCATTTTCTGACGGTACGTCAGTTACCAGGTAGGCCAGTTCAACGCATCCGGCGCCACCTCCGCAAGGGCCCCGCACACAGCAACGGCCGAGCGGCCCCGAGCGCGGCCCGATCGCGAGCCCGCTCGCGGCCCGTGATCAATTCGCAACCGGTTTCCTCCTTGACCGGTCCCGCTCAAACCGGCGCCGGAATACGCTCCGTACATGGCCGACTCCCCACACGCACCGGCACGCAGCCATGAACGCCCGCCCGTGTACGTCATCGGGGGCGGCCCCGGCGGACTCGCCGCGGCCGTCGGCCTCGAGGCGCACGGCGTACGGGCCGTCGTCCTGGAGAAGTCCGACCACGTCGGCGCCTCCTGGCGCGGTCATTACGATCGCCTCCACCTGCACACCACCCGCCGCCTCTCCGGCCTCCCGGGGCTCGCGATGCCGCGCCGCTTCGGCCGCTGGGTCGCCCGCGACGACGTCGTGCGCTACCTGGAGAAGTACGCCGAGCACCACGACCTGGAAGTCGTCACGGGCGTCGAGGTCACCCGCGTCGAGCGGGCCCCCGACGGTTCCGGGTGGCTGCTGCGGGCCACCGGCGGCCGCGAGCTGACCTCGGCCGCCGTGGTCGTCGCCACCGGCTACAACCACACCCCGCACCTGCCCGACTGGCCCGGCGCCGCCACGTACACCGGGAAGCTGCTGCACGCCGGCGAGTATCGCAACCCGGCCCCCTTCACCGGCCAGGACGTCCTCGTCGTCGGCGCGGGCAACACCGGCGCCGAGATCGCCGTCGACCTCGTCGAGGGCGGCGCCGCGCGTGTCCGCATCGCCGTGCGCACCGCGCCGCACATCGTGCGCCGCTCCACGCTCGGCTGGCCCGCCCAGCGCACCGGCATCCTCTGCCGGCGCCTGCCGGTCGGCCTGGTCGACCGGCTCGCCGTGCCGCTCGGCAGGATGAGCGTGCCCGACCTGTCCGCGCAGGGCCTGCCGCGCCCCGACACCGGCCTCTACTCACGGGCGCGCGAGGGCGCCATCCCGGTGCAGGACGTCGGCTTCATCGACGCCGTACGGTCCGGGAAGGTCGAGCCCGTCGCCGCCGTCACCTCCTTCGACGCGGACGCGGTGGTCCTCTCCGACGGCACCCGCGTCACCCCGGACACGGTGATCGCGGCCACCGGATACCGACAGGGCCTGGAGGACCTGGTCGGCCACCTGGACGTCCTGGACCCGGCCACGGGGCGGCCGCGCCGGACCGCTTCGGCCCCCGGTCTCCACTTCACCGGATACACCAACCCGATCTCCGGCATGCTCCGCGAACTGGCCCTGGACGCGGGCCGCATCGGCAAGTCGGTGGCCGCGCAACTGCCCGCATGACCGCCTCGCGGACACCCGCCCAGCACGCACCGAGCACTCTCCGCGGAACATTCGCCCCATCTCTTTGCCTGCAGCCCTGTTCCTGACACAGTGTCAGTTCAGTAATCTGACTATGCGTCAGTTTTTCCTCGGGGGGACTTCGAGGCACTGCACAGGCAAGAGATGTCGCTGACACACAGGAGCGGGCGGACCGATGCTTGGATCGACGTACGGCACCCTGACCACCGACTCCCGCCGGGCCCGCGTGATCGCCTGCGGTGAGCAGCCCGGACCCGCCGTGCACGGGCGGGCCGGAACCGAAGAGCTGGACGTCAGCGGGCGACCGCTGCACTCCGACGTACCGGATCTGGACCGGTTCTTCCGGCCCGAGTCCGTCGCCGTCGTCGGCGCGTCCGACGCCGAGGGGCGGCCCAACACCGGCATCACGCGGCAGCTGATGAGCTGGGCGGAGCGGGTCGGCGCCCGCCTCTACCCCGTACACCCCACCCGCGAGTCCGTCTTCGGGCTGCCCTGCTCGCCGTCCGTCGCCGAGCTGCCGGAGCAGGTCGACCTCGCGGTCCTCCTCGTCGCCGACCCGCTGCCCGTCATCGAGCAACTCGCGGACACCAAGGTGAAGTTCGCCGTCGCCTTCGCGTCCGGCTTCGCCGAGACGGGCGGCGAGGGCGCGGCCGCGCAGGAGCGCCTCTCCGCCGCCGTGGAGCGGTCCGGGCTGCGGCTGCTGGGCCCGAACACCAACCTCAACGCCTTCGAGCGCTTCCGCGAGGACCTGGACGGTCCGGCCATCGCGCTCATCACGCAGTCCGGCCACCAGGGCCGCCCCGTCTTCGCCCTCCAGGAGCTGGGCATCCGGCTCTCCCACTGGGCGCCGACCGGCAACGAGGCCGACCTGGAGACCGCCGACTTCATCTCCTACTTCTCCCAGCGGCCCGAGGTCGGCGCCATCGCCTGCTACGTCGAGGGCCTCAAGGACGGGCGGTCCTTCCTGCTCGCCGCCGACCGGGCGGCGCGCGAAGGGGTGCCGGTCGTCGCCGTGAAGGTCGGGCGGACCGAGACCGGCGCGCGCACCGCGGCCTCCCACACCGGGAAGCTCACCGGCGCCGACACCGTCGTGGACGCCGCCATGCGGCAGTTCGGCGTCATCCGCGTCGACGGGCTCGACGAGCTCCAGGACACCTCCGCCCTGCTCGCCCGCGCCAAGCCGCCGCAGGCCGACGGCGTCGTCGTCTACTCGATCTCCGGCGGCACCGGCGCCCACTTCTCCGACCTGGCGACGGAAGCGGGACTCCAACTCCCCACGCTCCCGCAGGAGAAGCAGGACGAGCTGCACCAGTGGATACCCGACTACCTGAGCGTCGCGAACCCGGTCGACAACGGCGGTCACCCGGTCGGCGACTGGCGCGGCCGGAAGATCATCGACGCGATCCTCGCCGACCCGTCCGTCGGCGTCCTCATCTGCCCGATCACCGGCCCCTTCCCGCCCATGAGCGACAAGCTGGCCCAGGACCTGGCGGACGCGGCCGAGCAGACGGACAAACTGGTGTGCGTGGTGTGGGGCTCCCCCGTCGGCACCGAGGAGGCCTACCGCACGACGCTGCTCGGCTCCTCGCGCGTGGCCACCTTCCGCACCTTCGCCAACTGCATCACCGCGGTCCGCGCCTACCTCGACCACCACCGCTTCACGGCCTCGTACGTCTCCCCCTTCGACGAGGCGCCGCGCACGCCCTCCCCCTCGTTCCGCAAGGCGCAGGCCCTGATGCGCCCGGGCCACCAGCTGAGCGAGCACGCGGCGAAGCAATTGCTGCGGGCGTACGGGATCCGCGTACCGCGCGAGCAACTGGTGACGAGCGCCGCCGCGGCGGTACGGGCCGCGTCCCTCGTCGGCTACCCGGTCGTCATGAAGGCATCGGCTCCCCAGCTCGCCCACAAGTCCGAACTCGGCCTGGTCAAAGTCGGGTTGACGTCCGCGAGCCAGGTCCGCGACGCCTATCGCGAACTCACCGACATCGCGCGCTACGAGGGCATCGAGCTGGACGGCGTGCTCGTCTGCCAGATGGTCGAGCGGGGCGTCGAGATGGTCGTCGGCGTCACCCGCGACGACCTGTTCGGCCCCACCGTGACCGTCGGCCTCGGCGGCGTACTCGTGGAGGTGCTGCGGGACACCGCCGTCGCCGTGCCGCCCTTCGGCGAGAGTCAGGCGCGGGCCGTGCTCGACCAGCTCCGCGGGCGGGCCCTGCTCGACGGGGTCAGGGGGGCGCCCCCCGTCGACATCGACGCGCTGGTCGAGGTGATTCTGCGCGTGCAGCGGATGGCCCTCGAACTCGGCGACGACCTCTCCGAGCTGGACATCAACCCGCTGATGGTGCTGCCACGCGGCCAGGGCGCGGTCGCCCTCGACGCGCTCGCGGTGTGCCGCTGACCACCCACCGACCAAACGGAGCTCCCCCATGACCAAGCCCTCCCCCGCAGACCCCGAACACTCCGAACACTCCGAACACTCCGAAGAATCCCTGACCTCATTGGTACTGCACGCCACTGACAACGGCGTCTCGTGGATCACCCTCAACCGCCCCGAGGCGATGAACGCCGTCACCTGGGACCAGCGGGAACGCGTCATCGCGCTGCTCGGCGAGGCCTCCGCGGACCCGGACGTACGGGCCGTGGTGATCACCGCGACGGGCAAGGGTTTCTGCGCGGGCGCGGACCTGCGGGGCGGGAGCCCGGAGTCCGGGGAACGGGTCGTGGGGGACGTCGCCCGAATGATCCGTCTCGGCGCGCAGCGGCTGATCGCCGCGATCCAGGACTGCGAGAAGCCGGTGATCGCGGCGGTGAACGGCACGGCGGCCGGCATCGGCGCGCACCTCGCACTCGCCTGCGACCTGGTGCTGGCCGCCGAGTCGGCACGCTTCATCGAGGTCTTCGCCCGCCGCGGCCTCGTCCCGGACGGGGGCGGCGCGTACCTCCTCCCCCGCCTGATCGGCCCGCAACGCGCCAAAGAACTCATGTTCTTCGGCGACGCGGTGCCCGCCGCCGACGCGGAACGCCTCGGCCTGGTCAACCGGGTCGTACCGGACGGCGAGTTGACGAAGGTGGCGCGGGAGTGGGCCGAACGCCTCGCGACGGGCCCGACGCGTGCGCTCGCGATGACCAAACAACTGGTCAACGCAAGCCTCGACTCCGACCGCGCCACAGCCTTCGCAGCGGAGGCCACGGCTCAGGAGCTGAACATGTCCACCCACGACGCGAACGAGGGCGTCGCGAGCTTCGTGGAGCGCCGGAGGCCGGAGTTCCGGGGCCGCTGAGACGGTTGAGCGCGTGACTGTGACGGGAGATGACGACCAGGCCGTCATTTCCCGTCACAGTTCAGTGCGGTCCCGCGTGCCCCACCGCTCCCCCCGACACCCCCGCCCGGAACGTCCTCCGGTACGACGTCGGCGTCACCCCCACCGACGCGTGGAAGTGTTGGCGGAGGGACTGGGCCGTGCCGAAGCCGGACTGGCGGGCCACCTCGTCCATGGAGAGGGCCGACGTCTCCAGGAGGTGGCGGGCGCGTTCCACTCGCTGGCCCGTGAGCCACTGGCCGGGGCTGACGCCCACCTCCTCGCGGAAACGGCGCGTGAACGTGCGGACGGACAGGGATTCGCGGGACGCCAGGTCGCGGAGCTGGATGGGCTCCCCCAGGTGCTCGAGGGCCCACGCGCGGGCGCGCGCGGTGGACGCCAACTGGGGCTCCGGAAGCGGGCGTTCGATGTACTGGGCCTGACCGCCGTCCCGGTGCGGAGGTACGACGGTGCGGCGGGCCACATCGTTCGCGACCGCCGCTCCGTGGTCGCGCCGCACCAGGTGCAGGCACAGGTCGATTCCCGCCGCGACGCCCGCCGATGACAGCACGTCGCCGTCGTCGATGAACAGGACGTTCGGGTCGACCTTGATGTGCGGGAAGAGGTTCTGGAAGTGGTCGGCGTCCGCCCAGTGCGTCGTCGCGGGCCGGCCTTCCAGGATTCCGGCCGCGGCGAGGACGTAGCTGCCGGTACAGATGGACACCATGCGCGTACCGGGGCGGATCCAGGCGAGCGCCGCCTCCAAGTCCGGGGTGAGGACGCCCTCTTCGTAGACGGGGCCCATCTCGTACGACGCCGGGACGATCACCGTGTCCGCCGACCTCAGCACCTCCGGTCCGTGCTCGACGTGGATCGCGTAATCGGCGTCGGTCTGTACGCGGCCGGGCTCGCGGACCGCGCAGGTCACCACCTCGTACAGCCGCTCCCCCGCGGCATCACGCGCCCGGCCGAAGATGCGCTGGGGGATGCCGAACTCGAAGGGGATGAGGCCGTCGAGCGCGAGCACCGCGACGCGGTGCGGGGTGTGCCGTTCACTACGGGAGGCCATGGCCCGATCCTAACGAACAATGGCATTCGGGCCACTCGTTCCGGGTGCTGATTTCTTCGAGGCTTGTCGGGTGACAGAGACGCAGATGCAGACACCGGCGCGGCCGGATGCCCCGGGCCGACGCCCCCGCAGGCGGCCCCACCGCGCCTGGGCCGTGGCCGTCGTGACGTTCGTGACGATCGTCGGCGCCGCCGCCTTCGCCTCCCTGCCGGGCCTCCTCATCGAGCCGCTGCACGACCCGGACACCGGTTTCGGCTGGTCGCGCGGCACCATCGGCTTCGCCGTGTCCGTGAACCTCGCGCTGTACGGGCTCACGGCCCCGTTCGCCGCCGCGCTCATGGACCGGTTCGGGATCCGGAAGGTCGTCGCCGTCGCGCTGACCGTCATCGCCGGCGGTTCGCTGCTCACGGTGTGGATGACGGCTTCCTGGCAACTGGTCACGTACTGGGGCGTGTTGGTGGGCCTCGGGAGCGGGTCGATGGCACTGGCCTTCGCCGCCACCGTCACCAACCGCTGGTTCGTCGCGCGACGCGGCCTCGTCACCGGCGTGCTGACGGCGGCCGGGGCCTCGGGGCAGCTGGTCTTCCTGCCGCTGCTGTCGTGGATCGTCGAGCGGCACGGCTGGCGGCCCGCCGCCGTGACCGTGGCCCTGTCGGCGCTCGCCGTGGTCCCGCTGGTGTGGCTGCTGCTGCGCGACCATCCCGCCGACGCCGGTGTCGAGCCCTACGGTGCCAAGGAGTTCGTGCCGAAGCCCGCGCCCGTACGGGGAGCGGGGAAGCGGGCGATCACCGTCCTCGTGAAGGCCGCCCGCACCGGGCCCTTCTGGCTGCTCGCCGGGACCTTCGCGATCTGTGGCGCCACCACGAACGGCCTGGTCAGGACGCACTTCGTGCCCGCCGCCCACGATCACGGCATGCCGGTCACCACGGCCGCGTCGCTGCTCGCCGTCGTCGGGGTCTTCGACGTCGTCGGGACGGTCGTCTCGGGCTGGTTCACCGACCGGATCGAGGCGCGTCGGCTGCTCGCCGTGTACTACGCGCTGCGCGGCGTCTCGCTGATGTTCCTGCCGATGCTGCTGGCGCCCGACGTCCGGCCGCCGATGCTGTTCTTCATCGTCTTCTACGGTCTGGACTGGGTCGCCACCGTGCCGCCCACCATCGCGTTGTGCCGCGAGCACTACGGCGAGGACAGCGCGATCGTGTTCGGCTGGGTGCTCGCCTCGCACCAGGTGGGCGCGGCGATCGTGGCCTTCCTCGGCGGTGTGGCGCGGGACGCCTTCGGCTCGTACGACGTGGTCTGGTACGCCTCGGGCGCGCTGTGCGCGGCGGCCGCGCTGATGTCGCTGGTCATCCGGCGCGGGCGGGCGGACGCCACTCCCGTCCCGTCAGCCGCGTAGGGCCCCGAAAGTACCCCGGTGGAAGAGCAGGGGCTCCGCGCCGCCGTCCTGTGACCCCAGGGCCGCCACGCGTCCGACCACGATGAGGTGGTCCCCGCCCGTGTGCACCGCGTGGATGGCGCAGTCGATCCACGCGGCGGCGCCTTCGAGCCGCGGCGCGCCCGAGACTGGGGCCTCGTCGTACGCGACACCGGCGAACTTGTCCGCCCCGCTGACCGCGAAGCCCCGGCACAACTCGCCCTGGTCCACGCCCAGTACGTTCACGCAGAACGATCCCGCCCGGGCGATCCGCGGCCACGTCGTCGACGTCCGCGCCACCATGAACGCGACGAGCGGCGGGTCGAGGGAAAGCGACGCGAAGGACTGGCAGGCGAAGCCGGCGGGGCCCGCGTCCGGTTCGGCGGCCGTCACCACGGTCACCCCGCTGGCGAACTCGCCCATGACGCGGCGGAATTCGGCCGGGTCCACGGGTGCGCGCTCGTCGTCACCGACGGCCCGGAGATCCGGGCGCGGCAACACCTCCAGCGGTGCCTCCGCGGTGGGAGCACCGACCGACCTGAGGTACCGGACGACCGTGGCCGCCATCCCTGCGTGTCCCATCATGAAATCCATTGAAGCTGACGGGTCGTCAGAAAGGAAGAGGTGCGACGAAAGGGTGCGGCCCCGTCGCCGCACCCCTCACCGCCGTCCGTGACTCAGAAGGTCAGGACCCCGCGCGCCACCCTCCCCGCCTCCGCGTCCTCGACCGCCTTGCCGAAGTCCTCCACCGGGTACGTCTTCGTGACCAGCTCGTCGAGCAGCAGCCGGCCCTGCGCGTACAGGTCCGCGTACAGCTTGATGTCGCGCTGGGGGCGCGAGGAGCCGTAGCGGCAGCCGAGCACCGACTTGTCGAGGAACAGCTCGGCGGGCACGAAGCTCGCCTCCGCCTTCGCCGCCGGCATTCCGAGGATCACGGCCTGCCCGTGCCGGTCGAGCAGGTCGATCGCGGCCCGGATCAGCTCGACGCGGCCCACGCACTCGAAGACGTGGTCGGCGCCGTCCGGCAGCACCTCCCGCACGGCGGCGGCGTCGGTCAGGAAGTCGGTCGCACCGAACTGCCGCGCCACCTCCTCCTTCGCCGGGTTGGAGTCGACCGCGACGATCCGCAGGGCGCCTGCGATACGGGCGCCCTGGAGGACGTTGAGGCCCACCCCGCCCGTGCCGATGACGACGACCGAGTCGCCGCGGTCGACCCGCGCCCGGTTCAGGACGGCCCCGACACCCGTCAGGACCCCGCAGCCGATCAGCGCCGCCGAGGTCAGCGGGATCTCCTTCGGGATCTTCACCGCCTGCACGGCCTTCACCAGGGTCCGCTCGGCGAACGCCGAGTTCGACGCGAACTGGAACAGCGGCTTGCCGCGCCGCTCGAACGGTTTCTGCGGCATCCCGATCGCCTTGCGGCACATCGTCGGCCGGCCCCGGTCGCACTCCGCGCAGGCCCCGCAGTTGGCGAGCGTGGACAGCGACACGTGATCGCCGGGCGCCACATGCGTCACACCGGCACCCACCGCCTCGACGACGCCCGCACCCTCGTGCCCGAGGACCACCGGGCGCGGGAACGGGATCGTCCCGTCGATCACCGACAGGTCGCTGTGGCACAGACCCGCCGCGGCGACGCCGACGAGCACCTCCCCAGGCCCCGGGTCCCGTATCTCCAAGTCGTCTACGACGACGGCCTGTTGGCCGTCGAACACAACACCCCTCACGTGGCCTCCCTGGGCAGGCCGAGCACCCGCTCGGCGATGATGGTGCGCTGGATCTCGTCCGAGCCGCCGTAGATCGTGTCGGCCCGGCTGAAGAGGAAAAGTCGCTGCTGTTCATCGAGTTCGTACGCGTTCTCGGGTGTCCAGTCCGTTGGGCCCACGGACGCCTCCGCGCCCCGGACCCGCAGGGCCAGCTCGCCGAGCCGCTGGTGCCAGCCGCCCCACAGCAGCTTGGCGACGCTCGGCGCACCGGCGTCGGGCGCGCCGCCGAGGGTGCGCAGCGCGTTCCACCGCATCGTGCGCAGCTCGGCCCACAGCCGTACGAGCCCGGCGCGCACGAGCGGGTCGGCGATCGCGCCGCTCGCGACGGCCGTCCGTACGACCGTCCGCAACTCCTCGTCGAAGCCGACCTGTTGGGCCAGGGTCGACACGCCGCGCTCGAAGGCGAGCAGCCCCATGGCGACCTTCCACCCCTCGCCCTCGCCGCCGACGACCTCCTCGGCGACGGCGCCGTCGAAGAACACCTCGTTGAACTCGCTCGTCCCGGTGAGCTGCCGGATCGGCCTAACGTCGATGTGGTCCGGCTGGTCCATGGGGACCAGGAGGAAGGAGATGCCCTTGTGGCGGCGCGCTTCCGGGTCGGTGCGGGCCAGCACGAAGCACCAGTCGGCCTCGTGCGCGAGCGACGTCCACACCTTCTGGCCGGTCACCCGCCACCGGCCGTCCCGGTCCCGCGAAGCGGACGTGCGCAGCGACGCCAGGTCCGAGCCCGCTCCCGGTTCGCTGTAGCCCTGGCACCACAGGTCCTCGCCGCGCGCGATGCCGGGCAGGAAGCGGCGCTGCTGCTCCTCGGTGCCGTACGCGAGCAGGGTGGGGGCGAGGAGGTTCTCGCCGATGTGGCCATAGCGGCCCGGCGCCCGCACGCGCGCGTACTCCTCCGCCCAGACGACCTGCTGGGTCAGCGTGGCGACGCGGTTGCCGAAGCCGGCCGCGGGATCGGTGGGCCAGCCGATGCCGATCCAGCCGCCGGTACCCAGCTCCCTCTCCCAGGCGCGCCGTTCGCTGCCGCCCTCGTGCTCACTGCCCGGGCCGCCGCGCCCCACGGCGGCCGTGAACCGTTCGTCCAGATGTTTCTCGAGCCACTCCCGGACCTCGCCGCGGAAGGTCTCGTCCGCCTTGTCGAACCCGAACTCCACGCCCGGCCACCCCCGTTACTGGTTGGGTCGTTCCTTGGCGGCCGCCGCCCGCGCCATCTCCTGAAGCTGCTCCAGCATCGGCATGGGGTCGGTGCCGACCGTCCCCGGCAGAAAGTCCGCGATCTTCTCCGGCGTCCAGGGCCCGCCGTCCGCGTACCCGGCGCGCAGCTCGCGCGGCTGCGCCCACACGGCGATCTTCGGCCCGGCCACCGTGTAGACCTGCCCGGTGATCTTCTCCTCGCGGGCCCGCTCGCTGAGCAGATAGACGACGAAGGCGGCGACGTCCTCCGGCTCCCCGATCTCCTTCAGCTCCATCGGCACGTTCGCCGACATGCGGGTACGGGCCACGGGCGCGACGGCGTTCGCGGTCACCCCGTACTTGTTGAGCCCGAGGGCCGCGCTGCGCACCAGCGAGATGATGCCGCCCTTGGCGGAGCTGTAATTGGCCTGCGCGACGGACCCCTGGTGGTTGCCGCTGGTGAAGCCGATGAGCGTGCCCGACTTCTGCTTGCGCATGACGGCGGACGCGGCGCGGAACACGGTGAAGGTGCCCTTGAGGTGCGTCTGGACGACCGGGTCCCACTCCTCCTCGGACATGTTGAACAGCATCCGCTCGCGCAGGATCCCGGCGACGCACACCACCCCGTCGATCCGCCCGTACTGGTTCACGGCCGTGTCCACGATGCGCTGGCCACCGGCCATGCTCGACACGTCGTCGGCCACGGCGACCGCCGTGCCGCCCGCCGCCTCGATCTCCTTGACGACGCCCTGCGCCACTTCCGACGTGGGCTCGCCGCCTTCTATGGACACCCCGTAGTCGTTGACGACGACCTTGGCGCCCTCTGCGGCGCACGCGAGCGCGACCGCCCGTCCGATGCCTCGCCCCGCTCCCGTGACGGCGACGACCTTGCCTGCCAAGAAGTTCCCCATGCCCGGCCCCTTCCCGCGGTTTCTGACGACCCGTTAGATTTCAACTCCGGTCGGATTCTACGACCCGTCAGATACGGGAACACAAGACCCGGGAGGACCCGATGCCCCTGCCCGCCGAGTTCCACGACATCGCCAAACGCGTGAACAACTGGGGGCGTTGGGGGGAGGCCGACGAGATCGGCACCCTGAATCTCGTCACCGACGACGTCGTGCGCGAGGCCGCCGCCGAGGTCCGCACGGGCCGCCGCGTCCCCCTCGCGCTGCCCCTCAAGGAGGACGGTGTGCAGTCGGGGCTGATCCCCGGCCGCATCAACCCGTTCCACACGATGGTGCAGATCAACCAGGAGATCTTCGGCCCGGAAACCGTCGCCACCAGCGACGACGCCGTGACGATGGGCCTCCAGGCGGCCACCCACTGGGACGCCCTCACCCACGTCTCACACTCCGGCAAGCTCTACAACGGCCGCCCCGCCGACACCATCACGGCGCACCACGGCGCCGAGTTCAGCGGCATCGACAAGGCGCCGTACATCGTCTCGCGCGGCGTGCTGCTCGACGTGGCGGCGGCGAAGGGCCTCGACCGGCTGCCCGGGGACCACGCCGTCACCCCCGAAGACCTCGACGAGGCCGCCGAGTTCGGCCGGGTCACGGTCCGCTCCGGCGACATCGTGCTCGTACGGACGGGACAGATCCAGGTGTACCTGGCCGGCGACAAGCACGGCTACGGCTATCCGTCACCGGGGCTTTCGGTGCGTACGCCCGAGTGGTTCCACGCGCGGGACGTGGCGGCGGTCGCGAACGACACCCTGACCTTCGAGATCTTCCCGCCAGAGATCGAGAACCTGTGGCTGCCGGTGCACGCGCTCGACCTGGTCGAGATGGGGATGCTGCAGGGCCAGAACTGGAATCTCGAAACTTTGTCCACAGCCTGTGGAGAAGCGGGACGTTATTCGTTCCTGCTGTCGGCGATGCCGGAACCCTTCAAGGGCGGGACGGGGACGCCGGTGGCTCCGGTGGCGGTGTTCTGACGTTCCCCGCGGGACGGTTCCCCGCGGGACGGACGCAGGAAGCGGCGCGGACCCTTCGGGGCCCGCGCCGCTTCCTGTGCGGTCACACCGCTTCGAACGTCACACCCGGGAACGCGCCTGTCGTCACCGCGGCGCACTGGTCGATCTCGCACCAGATCGCCTTGCCCGCCCCCTCGGGGCGCCAGCCCCAGCGGTCCGCAAGCCCGTCGACGAGTTCGAGCCCCCGCCCGTTCGTCTCCTCGCCGTCCGCGTGCCGCGGCGTCGGCGGCAGCTCGCAGGTGTCGGCGACCTCCACGCGGACGGTGCCGAGACTTGCCGACGGGTCGCCATTGGGCAGCGCCATGCGCAGCACGGCCGGATGGCCCGTGTGCACCACGGCGTTGGTGACCAGCTCGGAGACGATCAGAATCAGCGTCTCCGCCAAGGACTCATCGGCCTCTATGCCCGCACCGGCGAGACGCGAGCGCGCCCACCTGCGGGCCCGCCCCACCTCCGCGGGGTCGGCCCCGACCTCCAGTTGAACCTGAAGCACCTGCACCGCTCACACCATCCGAATCCGGCGGGACCGCTGGAGTACTGCCTCGCGCCGCTTACCGTGCTGACCAGTGAGAGGGATCACGGAACGTGAACCCCGTGAGACACAGCATGGTTGACGTACAGTCACCCCAACAAGCGCTTCGGGCATATTCCAGCGCGAAGGAGTACCCGTACGGCATACTGTGCGACGCGTCCCGCCGGGGGTCGAACAGACGGGCGCGAAGCCCCGTGCTGCGCTGCGAGCGGCGCGCATCGGGGGCCCCGGAGCCGCCTCGGAGGCAACACCGGCGCCGTCGCTCGGGTTCAACACCACTCGCATCTGCCACAAGGTACCGGAGCGGGACACCGACTCCGCGCCGTGACGAGCCAGGCGCAGGACACAACCCGATAACCACGCACGGTCACTGTCCGTGCATCCTTGCTCAGGCTCTCCGCTCAGACAGCCGCGCGTTCGCTTTCCGGACGCGCGGCCGTCTTCGTACGGAGGTCAGAGCGCAGCCGCGAGGACCTCTTCCGCGCCCCTCGCGCTGCCGCCCAACTCGGCCCGCACCCAGGCCCGCTTCAGGTGCAGATGCACGTCTGCCTCCCAGGTGAAGCCCATGCCGCCGTGCACCTGGAGGCAGTCGCGGGCGCCCTGGACGGCGGCCTCGTCGGCGAGCAGCTCGGCCGCCGCGACCTCGACCGGGTCGGCGGTGACGGCCGCCGCGTACACGGCGGCGCGGGCGATCTCGACCCGTACGAGCATCTCTGCGCACAGGTGTTTCACCGCCTGGAACGACCCGATCGGTGATCCGAACTGCTCGCGTTCCCGGGCGTGTTGGACCGCCATGTCGAGCGTCCGGCCGGCCGAGCCGAGCTGCTCGGCGGCGTACAGGAGGGTCGCTTCGAGGGGGACGGGGGCGGGCTCGGGGAGGGCGTGCAGGGGGGTGAGCGGGTCCGCCGAGGCGATCGGGCGGGCTGTGGACACGTCGCCGAGCACCACGTCCGCGGCGTCCCGCCACGGCAGCAGAGAGCCGTACGGCGCGGTCACCACCGTCTCGCCCGCCGCGGCGCCCGGCACCTCGCCCGCCGCGAGGAAGGTGGCCACGAGCGGGCCCGGCACCAGCGCCCGCCCCGCCTCCTCGAACACCACGACGGCGTCGGGCAGCCCGAGCCCGACCCCGCCCTCCGACTCCGGCAGACAGAGCGAGAACAGCCCGGCCGCACCGAGCTCGCGCCACAGCCCGCGGTCGAGGTCCGGCGCGTCGACGGCGGCCCGCAGCGCGTCCCGCCCGAACCGCCCGGCAAGAAGGTCCCGCGTGCCGTCGCGCAACGCCCGCTGTTCCTCGGTCAGTTGGAAATGCACGCCTACCGTGCCCCCTTCGAAGACTTCGGCAGCCCGAGGATCCGTTCGGCGACGATGTTCCGCTGGATCTGCGAGGTGCCGGCGGCGATCGTGTACGACAGCGAGGACAGCCGGTCGAGCGTCCACTCCTGGTCGGTGTCGAGGGCGCCCGCGCCGCCGAGGACCTTGGCCGCGGCGTCGTAGAGCCGCTGCCGGGCGTGCGAGTAGCGCAGCTTGAAGACCGAGCCGCCCACGCCCGGCACTCCGCCGGTCGCCTGCGCCTCGCTGACGTTCCACTGGGTGAGCCGCCACAGGGCGCTGAACTCGGCGGACAGCAGGGCGAGTTCGCGACGCAGGACCGCGTCGTCCCAGCGGCCGGTCTTCTTCGCGTGGGCGGCGAGCTCGCCGAGGACCCGGCGGCAGGCGACGACCTCGCCGACGAACGCGGTGCCGCGCTCGAAGGACAGGGTCACCATGGTCACGCGCCAGCCGTCGTTCTCGGCGCCGACGCGGTTGCCGACCGGTACCCGCACGTCGTCGAGGAACATCTCGGCGAACTCGGTCGACCCGGCGAGCGTGCGCAGCGGCCGCACGGTGATGCCGGGCGCGTCCATCGGCATGGCGAGCCAGGTGATGCCGCGGTGCTTGGGGGCGGCGGCACTGATGGGGTCTGTGCGTACGAGCAGTTCGCACCAGTCGGCGACCTCGGCGTGCGAGGTCCAGATCTTCGAGCCGCTGATCACGTACTCGTCGCCCTCGCGCCTGGCCTTCGTCCGCAGAGCCGCCAGGTCGGAGCCCGCGTCCGGTTCGCTGAACCCCTGGCACCACACCTCGTCCCCGCGCAGGATCGGCGCGAGCCACCGGTCTCGCTGCTCGGGGCTCCCTTCGGCCGCGATGGTCGGCCCGGCATGCAGCACGCCGACGAAGTTCGCGCCTACGTAGGGTGCGCCCGCTCTTTCCGTCTCCTCCAGGAAGAGCAGCCGCTTCGTGGGCGAGGCGTCCCAGTGCACGTCCCCGTATCCGGCGTCGTACAGGCGCCGCTGCCAGCCCGTGTCGTACGCGCGTCTGCCCGGCCAGTCGCCGGGCGACGGCTTCGGCGGCAGCGTGGGCAGCACGCCGCCCAGCCACTCCCGGAGCCGCGCCCGGAACCCCTCTTCTTCTTCCGTGTACGTGAGGTCCATGGCGGACGCCCTACTTGCGGTCCTTGTCGAGGGGCAGATCGAGCATGCGGATGGCGTTGCCGCGCATCAGCTTGTAGATCGTCTCGTCGTCGAGGCCCTTCACGTGGTCGAGGGCGACCTCCTTGGTGTTCGGGAAGGTCGAGTCGACGTGCGGGTAGTCCGTCTCGAACGTCGCGTTGTCCCGGCCGACGGTGTCGATGGACGCCACCCCGTGCTTGTCACGGAAGAAGCAGCAGAAGATCTGCCGGTAGTAGTACGTGGACGGCGGCTCGGGGATCAGGTCCCTGACGCCGCCCCACGCGCGGTGCTCCTCCCACACGTCGTCGGCGCGCTCCAGGGCGTACGGCACCCAGCCCATCTGCCCCTCGCTGTAGGCGAGCTTGAGCCGCGGGAACTTCACGAGCACCCCGCTGAACAGGAAGTCCATCATCGACGCCATCGCGTTGTTGAAGCTGAGCGAGGCCTGCACCGCGGGCGGCGCGTCCGGCGACGCGGCCGGCATCTGGGAGCTGGAGCCGATGTGCATGTTGACGACGGTCCCGGTCTCCTCGCACACGGCGAAGAACGGGTCCCAATACCCGGAGTGGATGGACGGCAGCCCCAGGTGGGTGGGGATCTCGGAGAACGTCACGGCCTTGACGCCCCGCGCCGCATTGCGCCGGATCTCCGCGACGGCGAGCTCGACGTCCCACAGCGGGATGATGCACAGCGGGATGAGCCGGCCGCCGCTGTCCCCGCACCACTCCTCGACCATCCAGTCGTTGTAGGCGCGCACGCAGGCGAGCGCGACCTCCTTGTCGTGCGCCTCCGCGAAGGTCTGCCCGCAAAAGCGCGGGAAGGTCGGGAAGCAGAGGCTGGCCTCGACGTGGTTCAGGTCCATGTCCGCGAGACGCGCCTTCGGATCCCAGCAGCCGCGACGCATCTCGGCCCGCGTGATCCCTTCCAGCGTCATGTCGTCGCGGTCGAAGCCCACGGCAGCGATGTTGCGCTTGTACGGGAACTTGAGGTCCTCGTAGATCCACCAGTCCGTGGGCGGCCCCGCCGGATCCATCGTGATCTGGTACTTGCCCGCTACGTAGGCGAGTTCGCCGATTCCCTCGGTCAGCGCCTTCGGCCCCTTGTCCCGGTACTTGGCCGGCAGCCAGGTCTCGAAGAGATGGGGCGGTTCGATCACATGGTCGTCGACGCTGACGATGCGCGGCAGTTCCGTCATGAGTGTTCAGCCCCTCGCCGTATCTGATGACCCGTCAGATAGCAGGCTAGCCCCGCACCTCTGGACCGACAAGGAGCGCGGACTTACGCTCTCAGTCAGATCTGACAACCCGTCAGCTAGCGGCAGTGGCCGTGAAGGGGTATGGAGATGACCGACACCGCACACACCCTGGGCGCCTCCCGCACACTCTGGGAGCTGGTCGAACGCCGCGCCGCACTCACCCCCGACCGCCCGGTGTTCCTTCAGGGCGAACGCACGCTGACCTTCGGCGAGTTGCGCTCCCGCGGCGAGCGAGTGGCGGCGGGCCTGTACGACATGGGCGTACGCCCGGGGACGGTGGTCGCCTGGCAGCTGCCCACCCGCATCGAGACGGCCCTGCTCTCCTTCGCGCTGGCCCGTGTCGGCGCGGTCCAGACGCCGATCATCCCGTTCTACCGGGACCGCGAAGTCGGCTTCGCGCTGCGGGAGTCGAAGGCCGACTTCTTCGCGACACCGGGCGTGTGGCGCGGCTTCGACCACACCGACATGGCGCGCCGCCTCGGCGCGAAGGGCGTCTTCGAGGCGTACGAGGACCTGCCGGAGGGCGACCCGTCCGTACTGCCACCGCCGCCCGCCTCCGGGACGGACGTCCGCTGGATCTACTGGACGTCCGGCACGACGTCCGACCCCAAGGGCGTGCTGCACACGGACCGTTCGCTCATCGCGGGCGGCTCCTGCCTCGCCCACGCCCTGCACCTGTCCGCCTCGGATGTCGGCTCGATGGCCTTCCCGTTCGCGCACATAGCGGGCCCCGACTACACGGTGATGCTTCTCCTGTACGGCTTCCCGGCGGCGATGTTCGAGCACTTCGCGATGCCGGACTCGCTGGACGAGTACCGGCGGCACGGTGTGACCGTGGCGGGCGGCTCGACGGCCTTCTACTCGATGTTCCTGACGGAACAACGCAAGGACCCGTCACGGAAGTTGATCCCGACGCTGCGTCTGCTCGCGGGCGGTGGGGCGCCGAAGCCGCCGGAGGTCTACCACTCGGTGGTCCGTGAGATGGACGTCCAGCTCACCCACGGATACGGCATGACCGAGGTGCCGATGATCACGATGGGGGCGCCGGACGACACGGCGGAGAACCTGGCGACGACGGAGGGCCGCCCGCCCGAGGGCATGGAGATCCGCGTCGTCGACGCCGACGGCAAGCAGGTGCCGCCCGGCGTCGACGGCGACGTACGGCTGCGCGGCGAGGCCGTCTGCCAGGGCTACCTGGACCCGCGCCAGAGCGCGGACGCCTTCGACGAGGACGGCTTCCTGATCACGGGCGACCTGGGACACGTCCTGCCCGAGGGCCACCTGGTCCTCACCGGCCGCGCCAAGGACGTCATCATCCGCAAGGGCGAGAACATCTCCGCGAAGGAGATCGAGGACCTGCTGCACGAACACCCCGCCGTCCAGGACGCGGCGGTGATCGGCCTCCCGGACGCGGAACGCGGGGAACGGGTGTGCGCGGTACTCGAACTCCGCGCGGGCGAGCCCCCGTTGACCATGCCGACCCTCACCGCGTACCTGCGCGACCAGGGCCTGTCCACGTTCAAACTGCCGGAACAACTGGAGTTGGTGGACGCACTGCCACGCAACGAGACCCTCCGCAAGGTCCTGAAGTACAAACTCCGGGAACGGTTCGGCAGTTCAAGCCCCTGCGGCGATTGAGCAGCGGGGTACGGGGCAGAGCCCCGATCTTTTGAGCCCCGGTGCCGGTAAACCGCCGACGGCTCTATTCCGGGACGGTGAAGTACCGGGCGAACGCGCGAACGGCCGCATCCTCCGAGACCCGGCCGGAGCCATCCGCGTCGAGCGCGGCCGCCGCCTCCCGCGCCACATCCGGCTCGACCCCGAGCACACCCAGCACCCGCACCGCGGTATCCACATCGACCCCGGCCTCGTCCGCCCCCGCCACCGCGATCGCGCCCCGCAGGAACGGCCTGGCGATCTCGGCGAACCGGTCCGGGTTGTCCCGCAACCGCTTCACGGCCCCGGTCACGAACTCCTCACGGGTCACCCGCTGGTCCCCGTCGACATCCGCGATCCCGGCCATGCCCTGCCAGAACGCCTCGGCCCCCGCGAACAGCGACTGCCCCTGCCCGGAGCGCGCCGCGACACCGAACTCGGCGAGCAGCGCCTTCGCGGCGACGTAGAAGTCCTCGCGGTCGATGTATCCGTTGCCGTCCTGGTCGAAGCCGGCGAACCGGGCCGCGATCCTCCGCTCGTCCATGCTCATGGGCCGCCTCTCGGGTCGTTGGGTGGTACGCATCGGAGCGTACGACGGTCCCGTGCGCGCACGCCCCGAACTGCGGCGATTGTGTCAAGGCCGGTGAAAATCCGGTACAAGCCGTTACGCCGACATCGGTGCCGCGTCCTCGTCCACCGCCGAGGCGACGTCCGGGTAGACGTCGAAGAGGCGGCGGACGCCGAGGGCGCCGAGCACGCGGTTCACGTGGGAGCCGTCGACCGCTCCCTGGGCCGGGAGGATCAGGCGCAGCCGGCCCTGGCAGGAGCGCATCAGGCGGCGCGTCGCGATCAGCACGCCGACGCCGCTCGAATCGCAGAACAGCACGTCGGAGAGGTCGAGGACCACGCTGCGACGTCCGTCGGCCACCGCCTCGTGCACCTGCTGGCGCAGCGCGGGGGACGTCACCAGGTCCATCTCGCCGGAAGCGCACACGACGGCCCAGTCGCCCTGCCCTGACTCGGTCACCTTGAGCGCCACGCGCCACGCCTCTCGTTCGGGAATATCGACGATGCGGAATCTGTCCCTACGTTTCTTCTGCGCGGCTGCCCTGCCGCACCGGGATGAAACACTCCCGCAGACCTATCACATATGGCCTGGTTAAGCCCTGGCCGGTCACATGTGAACCGAATCGCTCACCGGGTCCCACGGGGCGAATGGTCTTTACCACCTGCCGCCCTCCCGGGGCGCACAATGCGGCAAAGGCGCGTGCGCTGTCGGCGCCGACCGTTACATTCGAGTACAAGGCAAGTAGTTCGGGCAGTCGGTGAGGGGGCCCCATGCCCAAGGACACCCCGTCCCGCTGGGACCGCAGGATGCAGCAGCGCCTGGCCCACGGGGAGGCGGCGGCGCTCGGCGAGCTCTACGACCGGTTCGCCTCGCTCGTGCACGGCCTGGCACACCGCGTGCTCGACGACGAGACGGCCGCCGACCAGATCACCCGTGACGTGTTCGCACAGATCTGGGAGAATCCGGAGTCCTACGACCCCAAGCAGGGCCCGCTGCGCTCCTTCATCGCCACCCTCACCCACCGGCACGCGGTGCAGCGCCTGCGTCAGACCGAGTCCGCCGCCCTCGTGCGCACCGGGCTCGGCACCACCGAGGACCTGGAGCGCAAGGTGCGTCACGCCTCCGCAGCGGCCCGCGCCGACTACATCGTGACGTCCATGCCCGCCCCGCTGCGCGAAGCGCTCAACCTCGCGTACTTCCAGCGCCGTGACTACCGCCAGACCGCGGCCGACCTCGGCGTCACCGAGGACGAGGCCCGCCGCAGGCTCCGCCTCGGCCTCCAGCTCCTGTCGACGGCCCACAACACGGGCACACCTCCCGGCCGCGGCTACGGGAGGCCGGCGTGAGCGCGGCGAACGGACCGGACCGCTTCGACCCCTACGGCGAGGACCCCGAGGGCACCGGAGGCCGCGAACAGCGCGGAGGCGGCGAGGAGTTCGGCGGCGGCCGGCCGGCGGGCGACGCCGCGGGCCAAGGACCGACCGACCGCCCCTGGATACCGACGCCCCGCTCCTCCGTCGAGGACACCGGCCGCCCGCTGCCCGACGCGCCCGCCGCCGAGCCGCCCGTCCTGGAGCACCGCGTCCTCAAGTCGCTGCTCGGCGCCTGGGCGCTGGCCGCCTGCTCCCCCGAGGAAGCGGCCGCCGTCGAGGTCCACCTGGGCGGCTGCGGCGCGTGCGCCGAGGAAGCGCTGCGGCTGCGCGACGCCGTCGGCCTGCTGCACGCCGAGGAGAGCCTCGACCTCGACCCGATGCTGCGCTCCCGCGTCCTGGAGGGCTGCCTCACCCGGCGCCCCGCCCGCATCCCCGTCCCCGGCTGGGCCTCCCCGTACGACGCGGAGACCGCCCGGCTCGACGCGCTGTTGCAGGACATCGGCGACGGCGAATGGCACGCGCCGGTGCGGCTGCGCTGGTACGAGGGGGCGGAGCAGGTCGGCAAGAAGACCACGGTCGCCGGGGTGATCGCCCACCTCACCAGTGTCGACGGCCTGGTCGCCCGCGCCCTCGGCCTGGAGGACTCCTCCGCGGTATCGCCACTGCGCCCGGGCGCCGGGGACCTCGACCCCACCGCGCGCACCAAGGCGTACTGGAAGGCGTCCTACTTCCCGCCCACGCGCGCGGTACGGGCGCCGTGGCGCGAGCAGTCGCACTCCGTCATCCGCACGGTGTCCTTCGCGGGTTCGGACGAGGGCCGCGCCGGTGGCTCCGGTCAACTCCCGGTCTCGTACGGCAATTTCGAGCTCGCGCTGCGCGACGCCATGATCGACCGGGCCTTCGAGTGCTGGATCCACGCCGGGGACATCGCGGACGCGATCGACTACCCGTACGAGGCCCCGGCCCCGCGGCACCTCAACCGGATGATCGACCTCGCCGCGCGGCTGCTTCCCGGTTCCCTGGCCACGCGCCGTCGGCACGGTCTCGCGGCTCCCGCCCGGGAGCTCGTCGGCGCGGGGCGGCCCGGCCGCAGCCTGCGTCTTGAGGTCGAGGGGGCGGGTGGCGGCGAGTGGCTGATCGCCCTCGACTCCCCCGCGGCGGTGGGTTCCGACGAGCGGGAGGTGGCCCATGTCGCCCTGGACGGCGTCGAGTTCTGCCGGCTCGCCGCGGGCCATGTCCTGCCGGAGGAAGCCGCGGCGGGTCAGGTCGGCGACCGCGAGGCCATCCAGGACGTCCTCTCCGCGACAGCGGGCCTGAGCCGCCTGTAGCCCTTCCCGGCCCAGCGCCGGTTCGGCTTCATCAAGCCCCGCCGGCGATTGAGGCGCGGGGTCCGGGGCAGAGCCCCGAGGCGTCAACCCCGGCGGGGGCTCAAAAGATCGGGGCTCTGCCCCGTACCCCGCTGCTCAATCGCCGCAGGGGCTCGATCAGGCGAAGACGACCGTGCGGCGGCCGTTCAGGAGGATCCTGCGCTCGGCGTGCCATTTGACGGCCCGCGCCAGCGCCTGGCACTCGACGTCCCGCCCGATCGCCACCAACTGGTCGGGCGTGACATCGTGCCCGACCCGCTCGACCTCCTGCTCGATGATCGGCCCCTCGTCGAGGTCGGCGGTCACGTAATGAGCGGTCGCACCGATCAGCTTCACGCCGCGCGCATGCGCCTGGTGGTACGGCTTCGCGCCCTTGAAGCTCGGCAGGAACGAGTGGTGGATGTTGATGATCCGCCCGCTGAGCGCCTTGCACAGGTCGTCCGAGAGCACCTGCATGTACCGCGCGAGCACGACCAGCTCGACGCCCTCGGCCCGCACCAGATCCAGCACCTGCTGCTCGGCCTGCGCCTTGGTCTCCTTCGTCACCGGAATGTGGTGGAAGGGGATGTCGTACGAGGCGACCAGCTCGGCGAAGTCCGTGTGGTTGGAGACGACCGCGGCGATGTCGACCGGCAGCGCGCCGATCCGCGCCCGGAAGAGCAGGTCGTTGAGGCAGTGGCCGAACTTGCTGACCATCAGGACGACCTTCATCCGGTCCGAGGCCCGGTGGATCTGCCAGTCCATCTGGAACGAGTCGCCGATCGCGGCGAAGCTGGCGCGCAGCTTCTCCACCGACACGGGGGCGTCCGCGCTGAAGTGGACGCGCATGAAGAACAGACCCGTGTCGTGGTCACCGAACTGCTGGCTGTCCTCGATGTTGCAGCCGGTCATGAAGAGATAGCTCGACACGGCGTGCACGATGCCCTGTTTGTCGGGGCAGGAGAGGGTGAGGACGTACTGCTCGGGGCCGGGGGCGGACTGCGCGTTCATGGGCCAAGGGTCCCATACCCTCGGCCCCTCCCACTGGGCTGCCCGGCGTTACGCCGCCCTCGTCATGATCCGCAGCACCTCGAGGGTCTGCGGGACCGTCTCCGGGTCCTCGCCGTCGCTCGTGGCGAGCCTCACATGGGCGTCGCGGGCCGCGCGGACCGCGTCCGGCCAGCCCTCGTGGTTCAGATACGCGGCGACCGGGGCGTCGGGCCCCACCTGGTGCATGATCCGCAGCACCCGGAGCA
Source organism: Streptomyces fractus (assembly GCF_049844455.1). Lineage (NCBI taxonomy): Bacteria > Bacillati > Actinomycetota > Actinomycetes > Kitasatosporales > Streptomycetaceae > Streptomyces > Streptomyces fractus. Next base: position 4,237,469 of record NZ_JBMYHI010000002.1, read on the forward strand.
CGGCGGAGTCGACGAGCGCCGCCTCCTGCGAGTCCCGGAAGATCGTCCCGACGTATTTCTCGGCGGACCAGTTGTCCAGCCAGGTGTCCTCGACGAGGCGGTACACGGCGTCGGTCACGTCTCCGTATCCGTCCACGCCGGCCTGCCAGACGTCCCGCTGGAACGACGGGTCGGAGAGCATGTGCAGCGCGGAACGCACGTTGCTGCGCCAGCGCCACCACGGCATGTCGTTGAGTGGCATGCCGCCCATCTTCGTTGAGCGACGGCCGCGACGGGAAGACTTGTCCGAGGTTTGCACGGTCATCGATCGTACGTCCCAGCCCCTCGGGCCCCGCACGACCCCCGCAATTCACCTCATCGTCACCACGCATTGACCCCGGGTCACTCGACCGTTGTCGGTGTGGCGGAATCGTGCGGGGACATGACCGGCAGGCGCCCCAGCACCCGTAAGCGCACCACCCCCCGAAGCCACATACGCACCGCGGCCGTGCTCCTCGGCTCCGCACTGCTCGCCGGGTGCGGGCTCATCCCGGGCGCCGCCAACGGCGCGGCGGATCAGCCGGTGACCGTGATGACGTGGGCCCCTGAGAAGACCGGGGCGACGAACATGCCCGGAATGCCCGCCATGGCGCGGGCCTACGCGCGCTGGGTCAACGCCCACGGCGGCATCGGCGGCCGCACCCTGAAGGTCCTCACCTGCAACGACCACAACGACAGCGTGGACGCCGCCAGGTGCGCCCGCTCCGCCGTCGAGCACAAGGCCGTGGCGGTCGTCGGCTCGTACAGCCAGCACTCGGACGCCTTCCTGCCCCCGCTGGAGTCCGCGGGCATCCCCTACATCGGCGGCTACGGCGCCACCGAGGCGGAGTTCACCAGCCCGCTGTCGTACCCGGTCAACGGCGGACAGGCCGCCCTCCTCGCCGGCAACGGGCGCCAGCTGTCCGGGCCCTGCGCCCGCACCGTCCTGATCCGCCCCGACTCCATCGCGGGCGACCAGCTCGCGCCCCTGCTCAACGCGGGCCTCGCGCTGCGCCACCGCCCCGCCGCCGACGACGTGCTCGCCGCCGACGACGCCACCGACTACGCCGACCAGGCCCGCCGCGCCCTCGACACCGCGAGCCGGGCGCCGCAGGGCGAGGGCTGCGTCGCGGCGGTGCTCGGGGAGCGCACGAACACGTTCTTCGACTCGTTCCGGCGGCTGCGCGAGGACTACCCCTCGGTGCGCACCGCCACCGTCCTCGGCAGCGTCGACCAGACCGTCGTCGACCGCACCGGCGGCCCGGAGAGCCCATACGAGGGGGCGTACGTCACGAGTTGGTACCCGGCGTCGAGCGACAAGCGCTGGGCCCCCATGAAGCGGGCGATCAACGAGCAGGCCTTCGGCGACAACCGGATCGACCCGGCGGACGCGGGCGTGCAGACCACCTGGATCGCGTACGAGGTGCTGCGCCAGGTCATCGAGTCGGTCGGCGACGGCGCGGTCACCGCGCGCGCCGTGCGCACCGCCCTCGACGACGACCTGAAGGTGACGACGGGCGGGCTCACCCCGCCGCTGCGCTGGGGCTACGACCACATGTCCCCGGTCGGCGACTTCCCGCGCCTGGTCAACGCGCGGGTGAGCTTCCAGAAGGTCGTCTCGGGGCGGCTCACGGCGACCAGGAAGTCCGCGGTGGACGTGACAGGCACGCTCGCCGGGCTTTCCTGATCGCGGCCGCTCCGTGAGCCGTCAGAGCTGGACGGCCGAGCGCTGGGTCAGCCCGTACTTGCTCGCGATCTGGTTCCACAGCTTCGCCGCCTGCTGCTTCTGCGTGGACGCCGTACCGCTCGACCTGTCGCCCGCCCTGCGCTCGGACGTCGGCTTGGCGTGGCCCTTCTTGCACAGCGCGTGCTTCTTGCCGGCGACCTGGTCGCCCCACTTCGCGTAGTGGCTGTCCGCCGCCGCGGACGCCTTCCAGGCGCTGGTGAGCGCGGCGGTGAGGCGGGCGTTGTCGGGCAGCTTGTCCACCTGGAGCGAGCCCAGGCGGGTCACCAGGTCGTTGCGCTGGTTCGCCGCGCTGCGCAGGTCCTTCGACGCCTGGGGCAGCGCCTTGCAACTGCCGATGTTCGCGACCGAACGCACCACGGCGGAGCGGCTGTTGTTGGAGTCGCCGAGCAGCTTGTCGAGCTCGACGGCCTGGGCCTTGGCCGGGTCGGCGGACGGTGAGGCCGACTCGGACGCGGGCGCCGAGTTCGACACGTTCTTCGTCGCGTCCGTCTTCTTGTCGTCGTCCCCGCCGCTGAGCATGGCGCCCGCGCCGACGCCCACGACGAGAATGCCCACGCCGATCGCGGCGATCAGCGGCACCTTGGAACCGGTGCGGGTCTTGCCGCCGCGCGGAGGCTGGGGCTCGTACCCGTACTGCTGCGGAGGCGGCGTCATGCCCGGCGCTCCCGGCCCGCCGGGCGCTGCCTGCGCCGCGTGCGGGTCGAAGCGCGGCATCTGCTGCGTCGCGGCGGCGCCGCCCTCCGGCTCCGTACGGAACAGGGCGTCGAACTCGGCCGGCGGCTGCCGCTCACCGGGCGCTCCGGGACGTACGCCGTAGCCCTGCTCCTGAGCGGGCATCGCCTGGCCCGGCATCGGCTGGCCCGGCACCGGCGGTATGTACTGCGTGGCCTCGCTGTCGGCGGAGCCCCCGTATCCGGGCGGCGCCGCGTCGGGCATCGGCTGCGCGCGCCCCAGGAACTGCGTGGCGTCCGGGGCGGGGGCCTGTGGCGGCAGGCCGGGGCCGGCCGCGTGCTGGGCGGCCTGCTGCTGAGCCGGGGGTATGTACTGCGTGGCGTCCCCGTCGTAGGCACCGGGGGCGGGTCCCGAGGGAGCCGGGGGCGCCGCGGGCGGCAGCGGGCCGGCCTGCGCGTACTGCTGCGGCAGCGCCTGCGCGGGCTGCTGCTGCGGCAGGGCGGCACCGTAGGACTCGTAGGACTGGGGCGGCAGCGCACCGGGGTCCTGCGGCGGCATCGGCGCGGCGCCCTGCGGCTGGCCCCACTCGTACGTGGGCACGGACCCGTCGTAGGTCGGCATCGGCCCGGCGTTGTGCGCCTGCTGGGATTCGGGCCCCCAGGGCTGCCCCCACGGGCTCGCGCCCGCCGGACCCGCCTGGTCGCCGTACGTGCCCGGCAACAGGGGCTCACCGCCGTCGGCAGGCAGCACGACACCTTCGTGCGCCTGCCGCGCCTGCGGAAGGTGCGGGCGTTCGCCCTGCCCGCTCTGCCCGCTCTGCTCCGTCACCGTAAGACTCCTACGTAGGGGGTCGGAATCGTCGGCTCACGCTACCGGGTCTTCGTACGCCCGTGCTACGCACCTCAAACCCCGGAAGCCTCCCCAGTGACGCGACTAACAAAACCGGCCGCTGGCTTGCCCGTTATGACACACCTCACGTCACACGAGTACGCCGCCGATGTCCACGCGAATGCGCCGCTCACGCCGCCTGAAGCTCCATACGCGCCCCGAACTCCCGCACCACGGGCTCCTCCCGGAACGGATCGAGGCGCTCCCTGAAGTCGTCCAGATACTCCGCGCCCCGGTTCGAACGCACCGTGCCGAGCAGTTCGACGGCCCGAAGTCCCGTGTGACAGGCCTGTTCCACCTCGCGCTGCTGCACCTGCGCACTGGCGAGCAGGACGAGTCCGATGGCGCGTCGGCGCGCCCGCGACTCCGGGTGCCCGTCCAACGACTCCTGGGCGCACCGCGCCGCGTCCCGGGACTGGCCCAAGTCGCGATGGCAGTGCGCCAGTTCGTCCGCCAGATAGGCCTGGTCGAAGTGGGCGATCCACACCGGGTCGTCCCCGGAGTCGGTCCGCCCCTCGGCCTGTTCCATTGCGGCGACCGCGCGCGAGGAGGAGGACTGCGCCGACCTCGCGTCCCCGAGGAGTGCGTGGCCGCGCGCTTCGGCGGCGTGGAACATCGCCTCAGCGCGCGGCGTCACACGCCCGCGCGCCCCCTCCTGAGCCGCGCGGGCGAGCTGGGAGATCTCGCGCGGATTGCCGAGCTGCGCCGCCAGGTGACTCATGGACGCGGCCAGTACGTACCCGCCGTAGCCGCGGTCACCGGCCGCCTGCGCGAGCCGCAGCGCCTGGATGTAGTACCTCTGCGCGAGCCCCGGCTGGCCGGTGTCGATCGCCATGTACCCGGCGAGCTCCGTCAACCGCGCGACGGCGGAGAACAGTTCACGCCCCACGGCCTCCCGGTACGAGCCCGCGAGCAGCCCGCTCACCACACTGTTCAGGTAGTGCACGACCACGGGGCGCACGTGCCCGCTCCCGTACTGGTGGTCCAGATCGGTCAGCGCCTGCGTCATCGCCCGCACCGCCGCCACGTCCGAGGGCCCGACCCTGGGCCCGGCGGCCCGAGCGACCTGCGAGTCCGGCACGGAGATCAGCCAGTCGCGGCTCGGCTCGACGAGCGCCGACGACGCGACGGACGAACCGGAGAGAAAGTCCCTGCGCCCCACGTCACTTCGCCACAGCTCGCACACCTGCTCAATGGCGCCGAGCACGGTGGGCGAGAACTGGAGCCCGACGCCGGAGGCGAGGTTCTTCCCGTTGGCCATCCCGATCTCGTCGATGGTCACCGTGCGCCCGAGCTTGCGGCCGAGGGCCTCCGCGATGATCCCCGGAGCCCGGCCGCGCGGCTGCTGCCCGCGCAGCCAGCGCGCCACGGACGTCTTGTCGTAGCGCAGATCGAGCCCGTGCTCCGCACCGCACATGTTGACCCGGCGTGCGAGCCCCGCGTTCGAACAGCCCGCTTCCTGGATGAGCGCCTGCAGCCGTTCATTGGGCTGTCGCGCTACGAGAGGCCGTGCGGCCATGACGTACCCCCTGCTGTGCCCGTCCGGGTGTCCGACTGCCGGTCAACAGCCGGTCGTTGGATCATCACTGCCCTGAGTGGAAACGGAAGATGCACCACAAACGGGTGGCAACTACCCGCCTGTGACGCCACTCCGCAGCGCCGTCGTTCGCGTTGTCGTTCGCGTCGCCGGTACTTGTCGCCGTTCTTGTTATCTCCCCGCACTACCCATGACCCGCTGCCTCCTCGCCCGCGCGCCCCCACCCATGCACCCATGCGCCCCACGTGCGGGAACGATGCCCCCGTCCCGCCCGTACGTGCGCCCGTAACCCTCCGTGGCGGCGAGAGTTGAGAACGACGTGGAAGAGACCATCGCAGGCACCTCGGACGTCAGCTCACCCGTCACCGCCGCCGGACAGATCCCGCAGCAGCGCGGCGACTCGCTCCTGGACACCGCCGTCCGCTACGCGGAAGAGCGGCACTGGGACGTGTTCCCGGGCACCTGGCTGGAGGTGGGCGACGGCGTCCAGCGCTGCTCGTGCGGCTCCGCCCAGTGCCCCGCCCCCGGCGCGCACCCCGCGCGCCCCGACTGGGCGACGCAGTCGACCGGCAGCGCGACCGTGGCCCGCCGCCTGTGGTCGAAGCAGCCGAACGCGTCGATCCTCCTTCCCACGGGCCGCACCTTCGACGCGATCGACGTACCGGAGACCGCCGGTTTCCTCGCCCTCGCCCGCATGGAGCGGATGGAGCTCACCCTCGGCCCGGTGACCTGCACGCCGGACCGCCGCATGCAGTTCTTCGTCCTCCCCGGCGCGACCGTCAAGATCCCCGACCTCGTACGGAAGCTGGGCTGGCCGCCCGCCTCCCTCGATCTGCTGGCACTCGGCGAGGGCGGGTACGTCGCCGCTCCCCCGACCCGCTTCGGCAGCCGGGGCGCCGCCCAGTGGGCCTGCCGCCCGACCGCGGCGAACCGCTGGCTCCCGGACGCGGAGGAGCTCATCTCCCCGCTGGCGTACGCGTGCGGGCGCGAGGGGCGGCGCGGGTAGCGCCTCCCTGTGGCCCGCCCCCGGCCGACGTATCGTGCCCCGACGGACGAAGACGACGAAGGGCGGGCACAGTTGACCTCGGCCGAGGAAACCGCAGCCGTACGCGTTCACGACCTATGGAAGTCGTTCGGCCAGCAGACCGCCGTCGCCGGCATCGAACTCACCCTGCCCGCCGGCCGGTTCATCGGCCTCGTCGGGCCGAACGGGGCGGGCAAGACGACCACGCTCTCCATGGTCACCGGCCTGCTCCGCCCCGACCAGGGCACCGTGCACGTCGCCGGCCGCGATGTCTGGGCCGACCCCGCCGAGGTCAAGGCGCGCATCGGCGTCCTCCCGGAGGGCCTGCGCCTCTTCGAGCGCCTCTCCGGCCGCGAACTCCTCGCGTACACCGGCCGCTTGCGCGGGCTGCCGGGCGCCGAGGTCGACGAACGCGCGGACCAGCTCCTCGACGTACTGGACCTGGCCGGGGCCCGGCACAAACTCGTCGTCGACTACTCGACCGGCATGCGCAAGAAGATCGGCCTCGCCGCGGCGCTCCTCCACAACCCCGAAGTCCTGTTCCTGGACGAGCCGTTCGAGGGCGTCGACCCGGTGTCCGCCCAGACGATCCGCGGCGTCCTGGAGCGCTACACACGCTCCGGCGCGACGGTCGTCTTCTCCTCCCACGTCATGGAACTGGTCGAGTCGCTCTGCGACTGGGTCGCGGTGATGGCGGCGGGCCGCATCCGGGCGCAGGGACCGCTGGCGGAGGTCCGCGGCGAGGCGACCTCCCTCCAGGAGGCGTTCCTGAACCTGGTGGGTGCGAACGACCGGGGCGGGGAAGGAACGCTGGACTGGCTGGGCGGCACAAATCAAGCCCCTGCGGCGCTTGAGCAGCGGGGTCCGGGGCAGAGCCCCGAGTCCGCAACGCCGTCTCAGCCCAACGACACCGGACGGAACCCGTGACCACCACCCTGGTCCGCCTGAAGCTCGCGCTCCTGCGCAACGGCCTGCGCCAATCCGCCGGCCGCCGCGCCGCCTACGTCGCCTCACTGCTCGCGGCGACGCTCGTCGCCGCGCTCCAGCTCCTCGGCCTGATCCTCCTCCACGGCAACGCGCACGCCGCGACGGTCGGCGTCCCCCTCACCGCCCTCCTCGCGCTCGGCTGGGCGTTCCTGCCGCTGTTCTTCCCCAGCGGCGACGAGACCCTCGACCCCACCCGCCTCGCGATGCTCCCGCTGCGCCCCGACCCGCTGGTCCGCGGCCTCCTCGTGGCGTCCCTGGTCGGCATCGGCCCGCTCTTCACGCTGTGCCTCGCGTTCGGCGCCGCGTACGCGGTGGCGCACGGCGCCGCGGGGGTGGTGGTCGCGGTCCTGGCCGTCCCGCTGACCGTCCTCACCTGCGTCGCCCTCGCCCGGACCGTGGCCGCCGCCAACATCCGCCTGCTCACCAGCCGCAAGGGCCGCGACCTCGCCGTCCTGAGCGGGCTCGTCATCGCCGTCGGCGCGCAGCTGGTCAACTTCGGGGTGCAGCGGCTCGGTGCGGCGGGCGGGGTCGACGCGCTCGACCCGGTGGCGAAGGTCCTGGGCTGGATCCCCCCGGCGTCGGCGATCGCGGCGGTCGACGCGGCGAGCAGGGCGTCGTACGGGACGGCGGTGGCCCGACTGGCGCTCTGCGCGGCGGCCCTGCTGGCGCTCCTGGCTCTCTGGCGGCGCGCCCTGACGCGCCTGATGACGGCGCCGGACGGCTCCACCATCGAATCTGCGGGCCCCGGCCGCCGCCGCACCGGCACACGCCGCCGACTCCTCCCCGAGGGCCGTACCGGCACGGTCATGGAGCGCAGCCTGCGCTACGTATGGCGCGACCCGAAGACCAAGGCCGCCTGGGTCACGTCCCTCGCGATCGGCCTGATCGTCCCCGTCTTCAACGCCCTCCAGGGCACCGGCACCGTCTACTTCGCGTGCTTCGCCTCCGGGATGCTCGGCATCCAGATGTACAACCAGTTCGGCCAGGACACGTCGGCGTTCTGGATGGTGGCGATGACGATCGCGTCACCGAAGGACGCCTACGTCGAACTACGCGCGCGTGCGTACGCGCTGCTCCTGATCACGCTGCCCTACGCCACGCTCGTCACGCTCATCACCACCGCCATGCTGGACGCCTGGCCCACCCTGCCCGAGGTCCTCGGCCTCTCCTACGCCCTGCTCGGCGCGATGCTCGCCACCGGCGCGTGGACGTCGGCCCGTTTCCCGTACTCGATCCCGCAGGAGGGCTACAAGAACGTCGCTCCGGGACAGGCGGGCCTGGCCTGGATCTCCATCTTCGGCGGCATGGTCGCGGCGGCCCTGCTCTGCACCCCGGTCCTGGCCCTGACGATCGCCCTGCACGCGACGGACGCGACGTCCTGGACGTGGATCCTGCTCCCGGTCGGAGCGGCCTACGGAGCGGCGGCGACCGTCCTCGGCCTGCGCCTGGCGGCCCCCCGCACGGCGGACCGCCTGCCGGAGATCCTGCTTGCGGTGAGCAAGGGCTGAGGGCTCCCGGCCCGGAACTCCGGAGCCCTGAAAACGCAGACGACCCGCGAGCCATGGTTCCTCCCGTACGAGACGGTCGGAAGCCGGCCGGACGCACCGGCGGCTCGCGGGTCGGGTGACTGCTTGGGATTGGGCCGGCCGCACGCACATATCGCGCGCTGGTCCGGCGCCGAATTCGAGATGCGACGTCGGGCCGCTAGCCCGCAGTCACCTCAGACGTCCGGTGTGCGTACATGCTCCGAACCACCTCCTTTCAGCCTGTGCTCCACAGCCTAGGAACGTTCATGACGTGACTCAACCGGTTTTACGCGGCTTTGAAGGGACGGGGCGTCACGCCCCCGCCGTGCCGTCGATCGCCTCGCGGAGGAGGTCCGCGTGGCCGTTGTGGCGGGCGTACTCCTCGATCAGGTGGGTCAGGATCCAGCGGAGGGAGACCTTGGGATCGCCGGTGAAGGCGGCTTCCTCGGGAGAGAGGGTGCCGGTGGTGTCCAGGGAGGCGGTGGAGGTCAGTTCGCGGGCGCGGGCGATCTCCGTGCGCCATTGGGCGAGGGCGTCCGGGAGGGTGCGGTCCTCGGTGAGGGTGAAGGCGTCCGGGCCCGCTGTTTCGTGGACCGGTGGGGTGTCGTGGGCGCCCGCGAAGACCCGCTGGAACCAGTTGCGTTCGACCTCCGCCAGGTGCTGGACCAGGCCGAGGAGGGTGAGTGACGACGAGGGGATCGCACGCGCGCGTGCCTGCGTGTCCGTCAGGTCGGCGCACTTGATGGCCAGTGTCGCGCGGTGGAAGTCCAGCCAGCCTTCGAGGGTGGCGCGTTCGTCGGAGGCCGGGGGCGGGACGGGGCGGCCGTCGGGCAATGTCGTCATGCGATGCATGCTGGTTGTATGTGCTCCTCGGTTTCGCCGAACTTGCCTGAACTCCGTGTGGGATGCGTCACGTTCGAGTTGAATGATCTGGAGCAGTACGAGGTGTACGAGGAATTCGTCGCGCCGACACAGCCTGCAGGGGGTGCCAGGTGAGTGCTTCCCGGCGTAGTGGGACCACTGATGCGCTCGGGCCCGAGGAGCCGGAGCCGGACGGGGCCGATCTGTTGGCCGCGTTGTTGGACGGCATGGACGCCGCGTTGTGCGCCTTCGACGCCGATGGGGTCGTGACCCATTGGAACCGGGAGGCCGAGCGGGTGCTCGGCTGGTCGGCGGAGGAGGCCGTGGGGCGGCGCGGATTCGCGGGGTGGGCCGTGCGGCCCGCCGACGCGGAGGAGGTGCAGGGCCGGCTCCTGGCCTCGATGCATGCCCCGGGACGTCAGGTGAACGAGTTCGCGCTGCTCACCAAGGAGGGCGGCCGTGTGCTCGTGCGGACGCAGTCCGCCGCCGTGCGCGGGCCCGACGGAAAGCCTGCCGGTGTGTACTGCGCCTTCAGCGAGGTGCACACGCAGATCGATCTGGAGCGGTCCATCGCGCTGAGCGAGGCGCTGTTCGAGGACGCCGCGTGGGGCGTCGTGCTGGTCGACGCGGACCTGCGGCCCGCCGTGGTGAACGGGCATGCCGCGCGCGCCATGGGAACCGGGCGCACCGCCGCGCTGGGCCGGCCGCTCGGGGATCTGGTCGGGCAGGGCGTGGAGGAGCTGGAGAGCGCGCTCGCGCACGTGCTCGCCGAGGGCCCGCCGCCGACGCCGATGGAGGTGTGGGTGACGTTGCGACGCCCCGGCGAGAGCGGTGGGCGCACGGAACGCCGGTGCTGGCGCAGCGGTTTCGTGCGGCTGGCGTCGCCGCTCGCGGAGGAGCCGGTGCCGCTGGGCGTCGGGTGGTTGTTCCAGGACGTGACCGAGGCCAAGCAGAACGAGCAGGAGGCCGCGCAGCTCCGCTTCCGGTCGCAGCAGTTGCACCGCGCGGCGCGGGCCGCCGCCGAGTGCGAGAACCCGGCCGAGGCGGCGACCGTGCACCTGGACTTCGCGCTCGCCGGGTTCGCCGACCATGCGGTGATCGACCTGGTGGCGAGCGAGGAGCCGCTGCGTCTCGTGCGGGCCGCGGCCACGCCCTCCGGGGCGCCGGGGCCGAGCCTGCTGGTGGCGCGGGGCGCCCTGCCCGTGCGGTACGCGGCGGGACATCCCGCGTTGCAGTGCGTGGAGCGGGCGGGGTCGGTGCGGACCGCCGCGGAGGGTGGCACGGCGCGCGGGGACTGGGCCCAGGACCGGCAGTGGCCGGAGGGCACGGTGTACGCGTTGTGCGCGGCGCTGCGCAGCCGGGGCCGGACGGTCGGCGTGGTGACGTTCCTGCGGGGCGCCAGCCGGGCCGGGTTCGAGCGCGGGGACGCCGTGTACGCGGAGAGCGTGGCGGTGCGGATCGCCGGCGCAGTGGACCTGGCGTGGGCGCTCGCGGCGGACAAGTAAGGCCTGGGGTCCGGCGCGGCCCGGATCACCGCCGGTAGTAGATCCGGTCCCCGTACTCCGCGAAGACGTTCGCGTTCCACTCCAGGCCGCCGTCCACGTTCCCCGAGCGCAGCAGCGGGGGCTGGATGCCGCGGTCGGCGAGGGTCGCGGCGCAGGTCGCGAGGGTCGCCTGCATGAGGGCGCTGGCGGTGACCGTCGACGCGGGCGCGAACGGGGTGTCGACGCCTTCGTGAGTGAGCTCGGCGTCACCGATCGCGATCTTGGAGTCGAGGACGACGTCGCAGTGGTCGCGCAGGTAGCTGCCGGAGACGTGGCGGGAGGTCGGGGCGTCGGGCCCGGTCGCGTACGACAGGGAGGTGACGCCGATGACCTTGATGCCGGCCGCGCGGGCGCTGAGGGCCATCTCCACGGGGAGCGCGTTGCGCCCCGACAGGGAGATGATGATCAGCGCGTCGCCCGCCCGCGCGGGGCTGGCCTCCAGGACCGCCGCCGCGAGCCCGTCGACCCGTTCGAGGGCGGAGCCGAGCGTCGCGGGCATGACGTCGACGCCGACGGTGCCGGGCACCGACAGCAGGTTCATCAGGGCGAGGCCGCCCGCCCGGTAGACGACGTCCTGCGCGGCGAGCCCGGAGTGGCCCGCGCCGAAGGCGAAGAGGCGGCCGCCGTCGGCGACGGTGTCGGCGAGGAGGGTGCCGGCGGCGGCGATGTTGTCGCCCTCCTCGTCACGGATCCTGGCCAGGAGCCCGATGGAGGCGTCGAGATACTGCGCGGCCGGCCTGCTCTCGCTCATCGGCGTGCCCCCTGGGTCCTGGTGCGTCGGGTCGGATCTCGGTGGTGCGTGGCGCGTTCGCGGATCACGGTGCGGTCTGGACCAGCGCTCTGTCAATACGGTTCGCGGCCCCTCCTGGCCCGTCGTTTCCCTGGCGCGTCACGGTTGTCAGCGGTATGCGTCAGAATTGAGTTCTGGGTTCCAGGGCCCTTCTGACGGATCAGGCTGGATTGGGGGGCGTGATCGGACGGTGCGGGCAAGCGGGGTCTGGTACGTGCAGCTGCAAGGCGGAGGAGGGCGTCAACGCGGAGCGTTGGCAACCGACGACAACGCCGCAGATGCGCGTACCAGGGCCCGCGACTCCAGCAGGATCCGTCAGAAGGGCCCTGGGGCCAGCGCACACGCTGCGCGGTCAGCCAGCGGAGCTGTCGCGAAGCTAGAGAGCTACACGAGGGGCACGTATGTCCGGACTGATCGACACCACGGAGATGTACCTCCGCACCATCCTCGAGCTGGAAGAGGAAGGTGTGGTCCCCATGCGCGCCCGGATCGCCGAGCGGCTCGACCAGAGCGGGCCGACGGTGAGCCAGACCGTGGCCCGCATGGAGCGGGACGGACTGGTCGCCGTGGCCGCCGACCGACACCTGGAGCTGACCGACGAGGGCCGGCGCCTCGCGACGCGCGTCATGCGCAAGCACCGGCTCGCGGAGTGTCTGCTCGTGGACGTGATCGGCCTGGAGTGGGAGCAGGTGCACGCGGAGGCCTGCCGCTGGGAGCACGTGATGAGCGAGGCGGTGGAGCGCCGCGTGCTCGAACTGCTCCGCCACCCGACGGAGTCGCCGTACGGGAACCCGATCCCGGGCCTGGAGGAGCTGGGCGAGAAGGACGGGGCGAACCCGTTCCTGGACGAGGGAATGGTCTCCCTGTCCGACCTCGACCCGGGGGCCGACGGCAAGACGGTCGTGGTGCGCCGCATCGGCGAGCCGATCCAGACGGACGCGCAGCTCATGTACACGCTGCGCCGGGCGGGCGTGCAGCCCGGTTCGGTGGTCAGCGTGACGCAGTCGCCCGGCGGGGTACTCGTCGGCAGCAGCGGTGAGGCGGCGGAGCTCGAGGCGGAGATCGCCTCGCACGTCTTCGTGGCCAAGCGCTGAGCCGAGCGGCGGCCCGCGGGCCGGGCGTCAACTTCCGTGCAGTGCGGGTAAGTTGACTTGTATCCGCACATGCTGCACTTCCGCGCAGAAAACAAGATTCACTGTGCGGAACCGCAGCGATCGGACGCTCGGCATGCAAGGCTGTCGCGTGAGGCATATGACCAGAGGGGGCCGCATGGACCGGCCGATCGGGGCGCGACGGGCCTGGGGGGCACGGGACACACGGGAGGCGGCGTCGAACGCCGCACCGCATGCAGAGGGCCCCGGCGCCTTGCGGCGCCGGGGCCTGTCCTCCCCTGTCCCGACCCGGAGCCCCGAGCTCCCAGGGTCGGTTCCCTCGGACCGATTTCCCCGAGCGGTCCGCCCCCCGCTGAAGAGATCCCCTCGACAGCGCCGGTCATACCTTGAGTTCTGTCACTCAAATGAGGGGTGTTGTCCGAGAGCACCGCGCTTTCGAAAACAGGTTCGATAGCGTGCGCGGGTACGCGACTGCAGGCGCTACCACGAGGGGGTGCCAGGGCCTATGGCACGGCGCATCGACGTGACCGGAGCAGGCGGGGTTCACCTGGCCGCCTGGGAATTCGCCGACCCGCCCAAGACGGGCGAGGCCGGCCACGGTCCCGGAGTCCTGTTGCTGCACGGACTCATGGGAAGGGCGTCCCACTGGGCGGGTACGACGCGCTGGCTGGCCGAGCGACATCGCGCGGTCGCCCTTGACCAGCGCGGGCACGGACAGAGCGACAAGCCGCAGGAGGGCCCCTTCGACCGGGAGGCGTACGTCCTCGACGCGGAGGCGGCGCTCGTCCAGCTGGGCCTTGAACCGGCGGTCATCATCGGACACTCCATGGGGGCGCTCACGGCGTGGCAGCTCGCCGCCCGCCGGCCCGACCTCGTGAGCGGCCTGGTCATCTGCGACATGCGGGCCTCCGCGCTCGGGGCGGCCTCCCAGCGGGAGTGGGAGGACTGGTTCAAGGCGTGGCCGCTGCCGTTCGCGACGCTCGCGGACGTACGGAAGTGGTTCGGGGAGGACGACCCCTGGGTCGAGCGGCCCAATCCGGCGCGCGGGGAGTTCTACGCCGAGGTGATGACGGAGACGGCGGACGGCTGGCGGCCGGTGTTCTCGCGGCAGCAGATGCTTGCCGCGAGGTCCACGTGGGTCTTCGACGCGCACTGGGAGGAGCTGGCGGCCGTCCAGTGCCCGGCGCTCGTGGTGCGCGGGATCGACGGGGAGTTGGGTCGGGCGGAGGCGCAGGAGATGGTCCGGGTGCTGCCTCGGGGGGTGTACGCGGAGGTGGGCGATGCGGGCCATCTGGTGCACTACGACCAGCCCGAGGCGTGGCGCTCCGCGGTCGAGCCGTTCCTTGACGGGGTCCTGGCGGAGTTGTGACCGGGCGGCGGGGTTGACGCCTCGGGGCTCTGCCCCGGACCCCGCGCCTCAATCGCCGGCGGGGCTTGATGTGATCAGGGGCTCAGGCGTTCCACTCGCCAGGTTGTCGCTGTCGCCGGAGACTCCGTCTCGCGGACGTAGCGCAGGCGGTCGTGGAGGCGGTTCTCGCGGCCCTGCCAGAATTCGATGGTCCGCGGCGCGACGCGGTAGCCGCCCCAGTGCGGTGGTACGGGGACCGCGGTGCCCTCCGGGTGGCGTGCGGCCAACTCCGCGTAGCGCGCGTCGAGTTCGTCGCGCGAGGCGACCACGGACGACTGCGCGCTGGCCCACGCGCCCAGTTGGGAGCCGTGCGGGCGCGTGTGGAAGTACGCCTCCGTCTCGGCCCGCGACGTGCGCTCCGCGGTCCCGGACACCAGGACCTGGCGGCCCATCGGGTGCCAGGGGAAGAGCAGCGCGACGTGCGGGTTCGCGGAGAGGTCCCGCGCCTTGCGGGAGCCGTAGTTGGTGTAGAAGACGAAGCCCGCCCCGTCGTACGACTTGAGCAGCACCGTGCGGGAGCTGGGGCGGCCCTCGGCGTCGGCGGTGGAGACGACCATGGCGTTGGGCTCGGGCAGCGGGGAGCCGGGGGCCGCCGCCTGTTTGAACCAGCGCGTGAACTGTTCCATCGGGTGCAGGGCGAGGTCCCCCTCCAGCAGGCCGCCGTCCTTGGCGCGGTACTGCTCGCGCATGTCGGCGAGGTCGAGTTCGGGATCGTCACGGTCGCTCACGGCGTCATCCTGCCGGACAGACGGGTACAGACGCACGCAGGGTGAAACATGGCACTGAGTGCCGCGAGCCCTCGCCAACTGTGGCACGGAGGGTTATCTTCCAGGGGCCGAAACGGTTCAGCCGCCTGCCGTACGGGGCATCACGGGTGTACCCCGATCCAGACCACGGGTGTACCTCGATCCAGACCAGCGGGTGTCGCCGGCACCCGGAGCCGCCCACGCATCCAGAGGAGCCGCCTGATGTCCGACCCCACGCCCGGCTTTGTCCCCGGCCTCGAAGGTGTTGTCGCGTTCGAGACCGAGATCGCCGAACCGGACAAGGAAGGCGGCGCCCTGCGGTATCGCGGCGTCGACATCGAGGATCTGGTCGGCCATGTGTCGTTCGGGAACGTCTGGGGGCTGCTGGTCGACGGCGCCTTCAACCCGGGCCTGCCGCCGGCCGAGCCGTTCCCGATCCCCGTGCACTCCGGTGACATCCGCGTCGACGTGCAGTCGGCGCTCGCCATGCTCGCCCCCGTGTGGGGCCTGAAGCCGCTGCTCGACATCGACGAGCAGAAGGCCCGCGACGACCTCGCGCGCGCCGCCGTCATGGCCCTGTCGTACGTCGCGCAGTCCGCGCGCGGGCAGGGTCTCCCGATGGTGCCGCAGCGGGAGATCGACAAGGCGGACACCGTCGTCGAGCGGTTCATGAAGCGGTGGCGCGGGGATCCGGACCCGAAGCATGTCGCGGCCGTCGACGCGTACTGGACGTCGGCCGCCGAGCACGGCATGAACGCCTCTACGTTCACGGCCCGGGTCATCGCCTCCACGGGGGCGGATGTGGCGGCGGCGCTCTCGGGCGCGGTGGGCGCCATGTCCGGGCCGCTGCACGGCGGTGCGCCGTCCCGGGTCCTCGGCATGATCGAGGAGATCGAGCGGACCGGGGACGCGGACGCGTACGTCCGGCGGGCGCTGGACAAGGGCGAGCGGCTCATGGGCTTCGGGCACCGCGTGTACCGGGCCGAGGACCCGCGGGCGCGGGTGCTGCGGCGGACGGCGCGGGAGCTGGGGGCGCCGCGGTTCGAGGTGGCGGAGGCGCTGGAGAAGGCGGCGCTGGCGGAGCTGCACGCGCGGCGGCCCGATCGGGTGCTGGCCACGAACGTGGAGTTCTGGGCGGCGATCGTGCTCGACTTCGCGGAGGTGCCGGCGCACATGTTCACGTCGATGTTCACGTGTGCGAGGACCGCCGGTTGGAGCGCGCACATCCTTGAGCAGAAGCGTACGGGTCGGCTGGTCCGTCCCTCCGCCCGCTACACGGGGCCGGCGTCCCGTCCTCCGCAGGAGATCGGCGGTTACGGGGACATCGCCCGGTAGCCGACCCGTGGCCGGGCCCCGGTGTTCGTTGCGCGGCACCGGGGGCCGCCTTGCCCACCCTGCCGCCCAAGGCGGCAGATTGCCCAAGGCGGTGGCGGCCGACCGCCGGGGTGGGGAGCTGTTCCGACGGCGCGTTGCCCAAGGCGGTGGCGGCACCCCGTGAGGCCGAGCCCCTGGAGGGGGCGGGTGGTGGGAAATTGGGCGGCGGAACGGGCCGTAGCGCCGGTGCCGGAAAATCAAGCCCCTGCGGCGATTGAGCAGCGGGGTCCGGGGCGGAGCCCCGAGACCGTAACGCCGGTGCCGGTGGACAGGGACGCCGGGTCAGCCCAAGGTGCGGTCGACCAGGGCCCCCCACTCCGCCACCACCCGTTCGCGGCGCGCCCTGTCGTCCGTGAGGAGGTTCGCGAGGCCGAGGCCGCGCGCCATGTCGAGGAGACCTTGGACGACCTCCCGCACCCCGGGGACCGACTCGTCCGCACCCAGCAACTCCACCGCGATCCGATGGGTCTCCCGCCCGACGCGCGCCTCCAACTCGGTCACCCGTCCCCCCAGTTGCGGCTCGTTCGACGCGGCCACCCACAAGTGCAGCGCCGCCCGGAACAACGGCCCCGTGTAGAGGTCGACGAGCGCCGCGACGGCCTCCGCCCGCCCCTGCGGACGCAGCGCCCGCAGGGCCGTGGAGCGTTCTTCGGCGACGTACTCGACGGCCGCGGTGAACAGGTCCTCGCGGGTCGGGAAGTGATGCTGGGCGGCGCCGCGCGAGACGCCGGCGTGCTCGGCGACGACGGAGACCGTGGAACCCGCCCACCCGTGCGCGGCGAGGCAGGCGACCGCGGACTCCAGGAGCCGTTGCCGCGTCACCCGCGAGCGGTCCTGCTTCGGCAGCGTCACAACACCCATGCGGCGTCCCGTCGTTCGAGGAAGGCGGTCATGCCCTCGCGGGCGTGCGCGGAGCCGAACAGCCGCGCGGACAGCGCCGTCAGAGACTCCGCGTCCCGGTCGAAGGCCTTCAGGACCTTAACCGTGAGCAGCTTCTTCGTCTCGGCCAGGCCCTCCGGGGATGCCTTGCGCAGCCCGTCGAGGAGCGGGGCCAGCGCCCCGTCGACGTCGTCCCCCGCCACCGTCACGAGGCCGATCCGCGCCGCCTCCGCCGCGTCGAAGCGCTCGCCCGTCAGGTAGTAGCGGGCCACCGCGCGCGGGTCGAGGCGCGGCAGCAGCGGCATCGAGATCACGGCGGGCGCCACCCCGATGCGTACCTCGGTGAAGGCGAACGAGGACGACGCCGTGGAAGCGGCCGCGATGTCGCACGCCCCCAACAGGCCGAGGCCGCCCGCCCGTACGTGCCCGTCGACCCGCGCCACGACCGGCTTGCCAAGGTCCACGATCTGCCGCAGCAGCCCCACGAGCCGGCCGGGGTCGGGCGGGTCCTTCAGGTCGGCGCCCGCGCAGAACGTGCCGCCGGTGTGGGTGAGGACGACGGCGCGTACGGCACCGTCCTCGTCCGCTTCCCGCAGCCGTTCCCCCAGCTCGCCGACGAGGGCGGAGGACAGGGCGTTGCGGTTGGCGGGCGAGTCGAGGGCGAGGGTGGTGACGCCGCGGTCGTGGGCGTGCGCCACCAGGTTCCCGGACGCGTTCTCAACAGCCATCAGCTCTCCCTCGGTTGGCGGCGCGAAGTCTTCCCGGAGGCCCTGGGGCGGTCAGCGGCCAGTTGGGATCAGTACGACTTGGGCAGGCCCAAGGTCTGGTGGGACACGTAGTTGAGGATCATCTCCCGGCTGACCGGGGCGATGCGCGCCACCCGTGAGCCGACGATGAGGGAGGCGAGGCCGAACTCGCGGGTCAGGCCGTTGCCGCCGAGCGTGTGCACGGCCTGGTCGACGGCGCGCACGCAGGCCTCCGCGGCGGCGAACTTGGCCATGTTGGCGGCCTCGCCCGCGCCCGTGTCGTCGCCCGCGTCGTAGAGCCGGGCCGCCTTCTGCATCATCAGGCGGGCCAGCTCCAGCTCGATGTGGATCTGCGCGAGCGGGTGGGCGACGGCCTGGTGGGAGCCGATGGGGGCCCGCCACACGGTGCGCTCGCGGGCGTACTCGACGGCGCGGGACAGCGCGTAGCGGCCCATGCCGATGGCGAACGCGGCGGTCATCACGCGCTCCGGGTTGAGCCCGGCGAACAGCTGGAGGAGCCCCGCGTCCTCGTCACCCACCAGAGCGTCCGCGGGAAGCCGTACGTCGTCAAGTGTCAGCTCGAACTGCTTCTCCGGGGCCTGGAGTTCCATGTCGATCCGGCGCCGCCCGAAGCCCGGGGTGTCGCGGGGGACGATGAACAGGCAGGGCTTGAGCTTGCCGGTGCGGGCGTCGGAGGTGCGGCCGACGATCAGCGTGGCGTCCGCGATGTCGACGCCGGAGATGAACACCTTGCGCCCGTTCAGCACCCACGAGCCGTCGTCGTCCTTGCGGGCGGTGGTGGTGATGCGGTGCGAGTTGGATCCGGCGTCGGGTTCGGTGATGCCGAAGGCCATGGTGCGGCTGCCGTCGGCGAGGCCGGGGAGCCAGGCCCGCTTCTGCTCCTCGGTGCCGAAGCGCGAGATGACTGTGCCGCAGATCGCGGGCGAGACGACCATCATCAGCAGCGGCGAACCGGCGGCCCCCAACTCCTCCAGAACGATGGAGAGTTCGGCTATCCCGCCGCCCCCTCCCCCGTACTCCTCGGGCAGGTTGACGCCGAGGTACCCGAGCTTCGCGGCCTCCGCCCACAGCTCCTGCGGGTGGCCTTCGGCGGCGGTCACGCGGGTCATGTAGTCGCGGCCGAACCGCTTGCCGAGCGCGGCGACGGCGGCGCGCAGGGCTCGGTGCTCTTCGGTTTCGAGGACGGGAGCGGCGGGAGCGGCGGGAGCGTTCACGACTGTTCCTCCTGGACTACGGCCTGGACGACGGCGAGCAGCGCGCCCACCTCGACCTGGCGGCCGACGGTGGCGTGCAGGGCGGTGAGCGTTCCGGAGGCGGGAGCGAGGATGCGGTGTTCCATCTTCATCGCCTCCAGCCAGATCAGCGGCTGTCCGGCGGTGACGGCGGCGCCTTCGGTCAGCCCTTCGGCGACGCGGACGACGGTGCCGGGCATGGGGGCGAGCAGGGAGCCGGGGGCGCGCTGCTCGCCGGGGTCGGTGAAGCGGGGCAGGGCGGTGAGGGCGGCGCCGTTGACGTAGACGCGGTCTCCGTGGACGGCCACGTCGAACTTCCTTCGTACGCCGCCGACTTCGAGGACGACGCGGTCCGGGGAGGCCCGTACGACATGTACGTCGCCGTCGCCATCGCCGTCGCCTTCGGCGGAGGCGAGTCCGGCGCGGGTGTGCCGGTAGCGGACCTCGTGCTCGGTGCCGTGCGGTTCTTCGCGGTAGCGCCTGGTCTGCGGCTGCGAGGGGACGTTGCGGAAGCCGCCGAAGCGGTGGCCGTGCGCGGCCTGGGCGAGGGCGGCGGCGAGCGGGGCGTGCGGGTCGGTGGCGGGCGCGGTCAGCTCGTCGAGGTGGCGTTCGTAGAACCCCGTGTCCATGCGGCCGTCCGTGAACTCCGGGTGCCGCAGGGAGCGTACGAGCAGCTCGCGGTTGGTGACGGGGCCGTGCACCTCGGCCCGCTCCAGGGCTCCGGCGAGGGCGCGGACGGCGGCGGCGCGGGTGGGGGCGTGCGCGACGACCTTGGCGAGCATGGCGTCGTAGTGCACGCCGATGGTGTCGCCGTCGGTGTAGCCGGTGTCGACGCGGACGGCGGGCGGGACGCGCAGGCGGTGCAGGGTGCCGGTCTGCGGGGCGAAGGAGGCGGCAGGGTCCTCGGCGTAGAGGCGGGCCTCGACGGCGTGGCCGCGCGGGGCCGGGGGTTCGGGGTCGAGGGCCTCGCCCTCGGCGACCCGAAGTTGGAGCGCGACGAGGTCGATGCCGAACACGGCCTCGGTGACGGGGTGTTCCACCTGGAGCCGCGTGTTCATCTCCAGAAAGTGGGCGCGCCCGTCGGCGACGAGGAACTCGACGGTGCCGGCGCCGACGTAGCCGGTGGCCCGGCACGCCCGCTCCGCCATCTCGTATATGACATCTGATACGCCGCGTATCAGATCCGGCGCGGGCGCCTCCTCGATCACCTTCTGGTGCCGCCGCTGGAGCGAGCAGTCCCGTGTCCCGAGGATCCACACGGTGCCGTGGGCGTCGGCGAGCACCTGCACCTCGACATGCCGCGCGCCCGCGTCACCTCCCAGGTACGGCTCGACGAAGACCTCACCGTCACCGAAGGCGGACAGCGCCTCGGCCCGCGCCGCCTCCAACTCGCCTTCCAGATCAGCCAGTTCGCGTACGACACGCATCCCGCGCCCGCCGCCCCCGGCGGACGCCTTCACCAGGACCGGCAGGTCGGCGGCGGTGATGTCGGGGCCGAGCGGCGCGACGCCCATCAGCTCCTTGGCGCGCGTCTTCGACGCCATCGCCTCGATCGCGGCGGGCGGCGGCCCGATCCAGGTGAGCCCGGCATCGGCGACGGCGCGGGCGAATCCGGCGTTCTCGGAGAGGAAGCCGTACCCCGGGTGCACGGCGTCGGCGCCCGCGTCGAGGGCGGCCTTCACGACGAGGTCGCCGCGCAGATACGTCTCGGCGGGCGTGGCCCCCGGGAGCCGCACGGCGAGATCGGCCTCGCGCACGTGCAGCGCGTCGGCGTCCGGGTCCGAGTGCAGGGCGACCGTACGGATGCCCAGCTCACGGCACGTACGGAAGACGCGGCACGCGATCTCGCCGCGGTTGGCGACGAGGACGGTGGAAATCATGGAGGTCATGGTCGTGTGGCCCCTCACATCCGGAAGACGCCGAAGCCGCCGCGGGCGCCCTCGTACGGTGCGGTGTGGATCGCGGACAGGCAGATGCCGAGGACGGTCCGGGTGTCGCGGGGGTCGATGACCCCGTCGTCGTAGAGCCGCCCGGACAGGAACATCGGCAGCGACTCGGCCTCGATCTGCTGCTCGACCATGGCGCGAAGGCCGGCGTCGGCCTCCTCGTCGTACGGCTGCCCCTTCGCCGCGGCGGACTGCCGCGCGACGATCGACAGCACGCCCGCGAGCTGCTGCGGCCCCATGACGGCGGACTTGGCGCTCGGCCAGGCGAAGAGGAAGCGGGGATCGTAGGCGCGCCCGCACATGCCGTAGTGCCCGGCGCCGTAGGACGCGCCCATCAGGACGGACAGATGCGGCACGCGCGAATTGGAGACCGCGTTGATCATCATCGAGCCGTGCTTGATGATGCCGCCCTGCTCGTACTCCTTGCCGACCATGTAGCCGGTGGTGTTGTGGAGGAAAAGGAGGGGAATGTCGCGCTGGTTGGCCAACTGGATGAACTGGGCGGCCTTTTGGGACTCCTCGCTGAAGAGCACGCCCTGGGCGTTCGCGAGGATCCCGATGGGATAGCCGTGCAGCTCGGCCCATCCGGTGACGAGCGACGCCCCGTACAGCGGCTTGAACTCGTCGAAGTCCGAGCCGTCGACGATCCGGGCGATGACCTCGCGCGGGTCGAAGGGCTCCTTCAGATCGTCGGGGACGATGCCGAGGAGCTCCTCCGGGTCGTACTTGGGCGGGGTCGCCGGGCCCGGATCGGCGTGCGCCTTGCGGTGGTTGAGGCGGGCGACGACGCGGCGGGCCTGGCGGATCGCGTCCCGCTCGTCGTGGGCGAAGTAGTCGGCGAGTCCGGAGGTGCGGGCGTGCATCTCGGCGCCGCCTAGCGACTCGTCGTCGCTCTCCTCGCCGGTCGCCATCTTGACCAGCGGCGGGCCGCCGAGGAAGACCTTCGCCCGCTCCTTCACCATGATCACGTGGTCGGACATGCCGGGGATGTACGCGCCTCCGGCGGTGGAGTTGCCGAAGACGACGGCGACGGTGGGGATCCCGGCGGCCGACAGCCGCGTGATGTCGCGGAAGATCCCGCCCCCGGGGATGAAGATCTCCTTCTGCGAGGGCAGATCGGCGCCGCCGGACTCGACGAGCGAGATGGCCGGGAGCCGGTTGGCGTGGGCGATCTCGTTCGCGCGCAGCGCCTTCTTCAGGGACCAGGGGTTGCTGGCGCCGCCGCGCACGGTCGGGTCGTTGGCGGTGATCAGGCACTCGACGCCCTCGACGACGCCGATGCCGGTGACGAGGGAGCCGCCGACCGTGTACTCGGGGGAGGCGCTGTCCCAGGCGGCGAGCGGCGACAGTTCGAGGAACGGGGTGTCGGGGTCGAGCAGCAGCTCGACGCGTTCCCGGGCGAGCAGCTTGCCGCGCCGCCGGTGCCGTTCGACGTACTTCTCGCCGCCGCCCGCGACGGCCTTCGCGTGCTCGGTGTCGAGCGCGGCGAGCTTGTCGAGGAGGGCGGTGCGGCGGGCGGCGCAGTCGTCGGACCGGGGGTCCAGGGTGCTGGCCAGGACGGTCACAGGAGGGCCTCCGGTATGTCGAGGTGGCGGGAGCGGAGCCATTCGCCGAGGGCCTTGGCCTGGGGGTCGAAGCGGTGCCGCGAGGCGACGCCCTCGCCGAGGATTCCCTCGACCGTGAAGTTGAGCGCGCGGAGGTTGGGGAGCGGGTGTCTTGTCACGGTCGGCCCATCAAGCCCCTGCGGCGTTCGAGCAGCGGGGTCCGGGTCAGAGCCCCGGGACCGCAACGCCGTTGCCGCGGTCTCCGGCAAGAGGTCACGGAAGCGGTCGACCGTCAACGTGTGGACCAGCCACCGCCACGCCGTATCGCTCTCCACCCACACGCCCACATTCGCGTCACCGCCCTTGTCACCGCTGCGGGCGCCCGCGATGAGGCCGAGGGGGGCGCGGCGGGTGGGGCCCGGCGGCAGGGGCTCGGGGAGGTCGGGCTCGTCGACGGGGGCGAGCGGGCGGGTCTCTCGCACGTGTACGGGAATGAGCCGCCGCTCCCCGTCCGGAAGGACCGCGACGTGCGGCACCTCCTCGCGCCGCACGTACGCCGCCTCGAACACGCCGTACGGGGAGCCCTTGCCTGGCGGCGCCGTGACGTGGAAGCCGGGGTAGGAGGCGAGGGCGAGTTCCACCGCGGCACCGCTCAGCGCGCGCCCGACGGCCTCCTGGTTCCGGTCGCGGACGACGAGGCGGAGCAGCGCGCTCGCGGTCTCCTCGGTGTCGGCGTCGGGCCGGTCGGTGCGGGACAGCTCCCAACGGACGTGCTCGGGCGCCGACTTGGCACCCCGCAGCGCGTCCTCCAGCTGTTCCCGTACGAGGGCGGCCTTGGCCTCGACATCGAGCCCGGTGAGCACGAAGACGACCTCGTTGCGGAACCCGCCGAGCCGGTTGAGGCCGGCCTTGAGGGTGGGCGGTGGCGCCTCGCCGCGTACGCCGTGGATGCGCACCCGGTCCGGCCCTTCCTGTTCCAGGCGGACGGTGTCGAGGCGGGCGGTGACGTCGGGCCCGGCGTAGCGGGCGCCCCCGGTCTCGTACAGGAGCTGTTCGGTGACGGTGCCGAGTTCGACGAAGCCGCCGGTGCCGGGGTGCTTGGTGATGACGGCGGAACCGTCCTCGTGGATCTCGGCGAGGGGGAAGCCGGGGCGGCCCAACTGCCGTGCGCGGCCCGCGAACCGGGAGTAGTTCCCGCCGGTCTCCTGCGTCCCGCATTCGAGGACGTGACCGGCGACGACGGCCCCCGCGAGCCGGTCGTGTTCGTCCCCCGCCCACCCGAAGTGCCAGGCCGCGGGCCCGGTCACCAGGGCGGCGTCGGTGACGCGCCCCGTGACGACGATGTCGGCGCCCGCGTCGAGGCATGCGGTGATGCCGGCGCCGCCGAGGTAGGCGTTGGCGGTGAGGGCGCCGGGGAAGCGCCCGGTGCCGAGCAGGTCGTCGCCCTCGACGTGGGCGACACGTACGGGAATGTCCAGCCGGGCCGCCAACTCCCGTACGGCATCGGCGAGTCCGGCCGGATTGAGTCCGCCGGCGTTGGACACGAGGCGTACGCCCCGCTCCACCGCGAGACCGAGGCAGTCCTCCAACTGCCGCAGGAACGTGCGCGCGTAGCCGCGGTTCGGGTCCTTCAGGCGGTCGCGGCCGAGGATCAGCATGGTCAGCTCGGCGAGGTAGTCGCCGGTGAGGACGTCGAGGTCGCCGCCGGTCAGCATGTCCTTCATGGCGTCGAACCGGTCGCCGTAGAACCCGGAGGCGTTGCCGATCCGCAGCGGCGGCCCGCTCATCGGGCCTCCTTCGGCGCGCGCCCCTTCCCCGGTGGTCCGGCGAAGGCCTGCGCGATGTCGAGCCAGCGGTCGGCGTCGGGGCCCTCGGCGCGTACGTCGAGGTCGGTGCGGTGCGCGCGCTGGGTGACGAGGAGGCAGAAGTCGACCGCGGTCCCGGTGACCCGCTGCCCGGCGTCCTCGGGCCCGTACGTCCACAACTCGCCGCTCGGCGCCACGAGTTCGACCCGGAACTCGCCCTCGGGCGCGGTGACCCCGTGCACGTCGAAGGCGAACTTCCGGGCGCGCACGCCGATCCGGGCGACGTGCCGCAGCCGGTCGGTGGGCGCCCGTACGACGCCGAGCGCGTCGGCCACGTCCTGGCCGTGGGCCCACGTCTCCATCAGCCGGCCGGTCGCCATGGAGGCGGCGGACATCGGCGGCCCGTACCAGGGGAAGCGGGTCTTGTCGGCCGCGGCGGCGCGCAGCACCTTCTGAAGCTGCTCACGCCCCTCGCGCCAGCCGGCGAGCAGCGCGGCGGGGTCCCGGCGGGCGCCCTCATCCGCCCCTTCGTCGACGAAGGAGTCCGGCGCGGCGATCGCCTTCTCCACCTCGCCCGCGAAGGCGTCGGCGTCGCTCATGGCGAGGAGGGCGGCGCGGTCGGTCCAGGCGAGATGGGCGATCTGGTGGGCGACGGTCCAGCGGGGTGCGGGAGTCGGGGCGGCCCACTGCGCCGGGCTCAACTCCCGCACGATCCGGTCGAGTTCCTCGCTCTCGTCCCGCAAGTCCTCGAACACGGCGGACGGTTCGGACACGGTGCGCTCCCCTCCGGGCACGGCGGTGTGCGGCGTGCCTGGAGCATGGCAGGGGGCCAAGAAACAAGCAAGCATGCTTGCATGGAAGTTGAGCCGGCCCTTGAGCTGTCCGTTGAGTCGTCCGTTGAGTTGTCCGTCCCGTCCCGCGAGGAGTCGGGCGGCAGGGGTCAGGCGGCCTCCCAGGCGAAGCCGTCCGGGTCGGTGAAGGCGCCGCCCGTGCTGCCGAGGACGATGCGGTGCGAGCCGCTGCCGTCGTCGGCGACACCGAGGTCCTTGGCGAGGCCCCGGCGCTTGTACAGCGCCAGCTTCACGGGGCCGGACCCGTTGGAGGCGAACTCGGCGTACTTGCCGCCGAAGCTCTTGGCCACGCTCAGTCCCTTGCCGACGTAGTACTGCTTGGTGGCCTTCACGTCCTCGACGCCGAGCAGGAGGACCATCTCGTCGATCTCGCGGGTGGCCGGCCCTGTGTCCTTCTTCGCCGAGGTCGCGACCTTCCAGATCGTGCCGTCCGGCGCCTGGACGACGCCGCCGTAGCCCCACAGCGACTTCGCCGCGGGCTTCAGCACCGTGGCCCCGGCGTCCACGGCGGCGCCGAGGAAGCCGTCGACGGTGGCGGGCCCGGACACCGTGAGCGCCAGGGTGAAACCGCGGAACCCGGCGGAGTGCGCCTCGGACGCCCGAAGGCGGATGTGCGTGTCCACACCGAACGCGGCGTAGAAGCGCTGAGCGGCCTCGATGTCGGCCACCTCGATGGTGACGGACGCGAGGGACGTGGTGGCTGCTGTGGCTTCAGTGGATGTCATACCCATC
Organism: Streptomyces fractus; assembly: GCF_049844455.1. NCBI lineage: Bacteria > Bacillati > Actinomycetota > Actinomycetes > Kitasatosporales > Streptomycetaceae > Streptomyces > Streptomyces fractus. The sequence goes on from NZ_JBMYHI010000002.1 coordinate 4,263,459, forward strand.
ACGCTATGGGCCCCCCGTCGCCGGCGCTTCTCGATTCCTGACCGGTCTGGTCACCTGCTTCGCGACGCACGCCGGCATCCCCTCCACCATGACCGCGGGGCCCGCGTCACCTCCTGTACGCGGGGCGTCCGCGCCGTCGGCCGCCGCGTCCGCCGCGAGGCGCCGGAACGCCCCCGGCGGCATACCGACGAGCTCGGTGAAGCGGGTGGTGAACGTGCCGAGCGACGCGCAGCCGACCTCGAAACAGACGTCGGTGACGCTGAGGTCGCCGCGCCGCAGCAGCGCCGTCGCACGCTCGATGCGCCGCGTCATCAGGTACGCGTACGGCGACTCGCCGTACGCGGCCCGGAACTGCCGGCTGAGGTGCCCGGCGGACATGTGCGCGTCGCGGGCGAGCGCCTCCACGTTCAGCGGCTGCGCGTACTCCCGGTCGATGCGGTCGCGGACGCGCCGCAGCCGCGCGAGGTCGGACAGGTGCTGTGCCTCGACGCGTGCGCGCCGCCACTCCGGCTGACACATGGCGCGGCCCTCAGCGGAGTTCCTGGATGCGGATCAGGTTGCCCGCCGGGTCGCGGAAGGCGCAGTCACGGATGCCGTACGGCTGCTCGGTCGGCTCCTGGACGACCTCGGTGTCACCGGCCTGCACCTTCTCGAAGACGGCGTCGAGGTCCGGGGTGGCCAGCAGGATCCAGCCGTAGGTGCCCTTGGCCATCATCTCGGTGATGGCGCGGCGCTCGTCGTCCGTGATGCCCGGGTCGGCGGCCGGCGGCGCGAGGAGGAGGGACGTGTCGGGCTGACCGGCCGGGCCGACCGTGATCCAGCGCATCCGGCCCTGGCCGACGTCGCTGCGGACCTCGAAGCCGAGGACGTCGCGGTAGAAGCCGAGCGAGGCGTCCGGGTCGTCGTGCGGAAGGGCGCTCGTATGAATGGTGATGTTCATGACGAAGAGGCTAGAAGCGACTCGGGGTCCGCGCTTCTCGATTCCTGATTGTTCGGTCCACACGTGGCGCGCGAGTTCAAGGTCCGCCGAGTCACGGCTCTGTCCCGGCGGTGACGGCCGACCAGGCATATGTAACAGCCATGTATGAGGGGGCGGCCGGGCGGAACGATCAGCGGGCCGGGCGGGTCCTGACGACCAGTAACCCACAACGGCCCAAGAGTTGGCCCAAGAGTCAAGGACGAAAACCATGCGCGCTCGCAAGCTCACCCTCGCCGCCGTCGCCCTCGCCGCGGGCCTCTCGCTCACCGCCTGCCAGGGCAACGGGAACTCCGCCGCGGGCACGAACGACGGCCCGTCCACGGATTCCTCGTCGTCCGGCGGCACCGGCGGGGCCTCCGGCAAGAACGCCTCCGACGCCGGTGAGAAGCCGGCCGCCACCGACGCCGAGGGCAGCGGCCACGGGCAGATCAACACCGGCCCGTGCAAGACGGCGAACCTCGCGTTCGCCACCGCCCACGGCATGGGTGAGGGCACGCTCATAGTCAGCATGAAGAACACCGGCGACGCCTGCTCGCTCAAGGGCTTTCCGGGCGTCGACCTCCTGTCGCAGGACGCCTCCGGGCCGCTGAGCGCCAAGCGCGGCGACCTCGCGTCGCCGTCCGTCGTCCTCGGGAACGGCGAGACGACCCGCTTCACGCTCCACTACCCGCCGAACAACACGGGCGGCACCGGCGTGCACGTCACGGCCCTCCACGTCACGCCGCCCGGCGAGACCCACACCAAGGCCCTGTCGGTCGCCATCGACCTCCCGGTCTCCGACGGCGCGGACCAGAAGGTGTACGTGGACCCGGTCGGCACCGGCAAGCAGTGACGGCGCCGCCAGTCGTTCGGCCCGGCCTTCGTTCGGCCCGACAGTCGTCCGTCCCGTCAGTCGTTCAGGACGACGGCGGGGTCCTTCCTCCGCCCCACCTGCGTCCGCACCGCGCCCATGCTCGCCGCGATCACCAGCGTGATGGCCAGGACCTCCGACCAGGCCAGGTCCTGGCTCAGGACGAGGAAGCCGGAGAGCGCGGCGACCGCCGGTTCGAGGCTCATCATCACCGCGAACGTCGACGCGGGCAGGCGGCGCAGGGCGACGAGTTCGAGGGTGTACGGGAGGACCGAGGACATGATCGCGACGGCCGCGCCGAGGCCGAGGGTCACCGGGTCGAGCAGCTTCGTGCCCGCCGTCGTGATGCCGAGCGGCAGACAGAGGACCGCCGCGACCGCCATCGCGAGCGCGAGCCCGTCGGCCTGCGGGAAGCGGCGGCCGGTGCGGGCACTGAAGACGATGTACGTCGCCCAGCAGGCGCCGGCCGCGACCGCGAAGCCCACGCCGGCCGGGTTCAGCCCGCCGAGCCCGTCCCCCGCCCCGCTGAGCAGGAACACGCCGCACAGCGCGAGCCCCGCCCACAGGACGTTGACGAGACGGCGGGAGGCGATGACGGAGAGGGCGAGCGGGCCGAGCACCTCGAAGGTGACCGCGATGCCGAGCGGGATCCGGGCCGCCGCCTGGTAGAAGAGCAGGTTCATGCCGCCCATGGCGATGCCGAAGGCGAGGACCGTGCCCCAGTCCGCGCGCGAGTGCCCGCGCAGCCTGGGGCGGCAGACGACGAGCATGACCACGGCCGCCACGACGAGGCGGAGGGTGACGACGCCGACCGCTCCGGCGCGCGGCATCAGGCTCACCGCGAGCGCCGCGCCGAACTGGACCGAGACGCACCCCGCGAGGACGAGGCCGACCGGGCCCAGCGAGCCGCGGCGCCGCGACGGCTCCGCGCCGGCGCTCGCGGTCACGGCCGGGGCGACGTCCTGCGCCACGGCCACGGGTTCGGTCTGCGGGCCGCTCACGGTCCACCCCTCTCTGAAAGTCTTTTCCGGATCTCTGAAGGCCTCTGAAGCCTTTACCGGGAAGTGCAATGTATTAGACGCTACAGGCCATCCTGATGAACAGAGACGCCGAGGTAACGCTTCACGCTAGATCCGCCCGGCATGCCCCGTGAAATGCGTAATGCGCCCCCGTTATGCTCCACACACATGACCAGGGAACCGGAGCTGCGCCACCTGCGGTGTTTCCTCGCCGTCGCCGAGGAACGCAACGTCACCCGGGCCGCCACCCGGCTGCGTCTCACCCAGCCAGTCGTCTCGCGCACGCTCGCGGCCCTCGAGGACGCGCTCGGCGTACGGCTCGTCGACCGCTCCACCCATCACCTCGACCTCACCCCCGAGGGGCACGCGTTCCGCGAGAAGGCGGCCGTCGCCGTCGCCGCGTTCGAGGACGCGCTCGCCGCGGCCCGGGCCCCGCACCGCCCGCTGCGCCTCGGCCACGCCTGGTCGGCCGCGGGCGCGTTCACCACCCCGCTGCTGCGCCGCTGGCGCCAGGAACACCCGGACGTCCCGCTGGAACTGCTGCGCATCGACGACCGCACGGCGGGCCTCGGCCGCGGCGCCGTCGATCTCGCCGTGCTGCGCGGCCCGGTCGAGACGCCCGGCCTGATCACCGAGCTGCTGCACGAGGAGGCGCGGGTCGCGGCGGTGCCGTCGGACAGCCCGCTGGCCCGCCGTCCGCGCCTGGCGCTCGCCGATCTCAGCGGCCAGGTGATCGCCCTGAACACCGTCTCCGGCACGACCTCCCTCACCCTGTGGCCGCCCGCGGTCCGGCCCACCGCCAGCCTGACCGTCGCCAACACCGACGACTGGCTGGCCGCGATCGCCGCGGAGCGGGCGGTCGGCGTGACGTCGGCGGCTACCGCGGACCTGCATCCGCACCCCGGCGTCAGCTATGTGCCGCTCACGGACGCCCCCGACCTCCCCGTCCTCCTGGCCCGCCGCCAGGGCCCCGGCCATCCGTCGATTCCGGCCCTGATCGCGCTGGCCCACGAGATCGCGGGCCCGTAGCCGTCCCTCGCCGCGACGTTGGGCGTGACGGCGGGCGAGACGGGGCATCTCACCCACCGAACACCTTGCGGTCGGTGAAACCCCACCGGCTACCCTCCATTTCGTGGCTGAGATCCAGATTCCCGCTGACATCAAGCCCGCCGACGGACGTTTCGGCGCTGGCCCCTCCAAGGTGCGTACGGAGGCGTTGGACGCCCTGGCCGCCACCGGTACGTCCCTGATGGGCACTTCCCACCGTCAGGCCCCCGTGAAGAACCTCGTCGGTCGCGTGCGCGACGGCGTCAAGGACCTCTTCTCGCTGCCCGAGGGCTACGAGGTCGTCCTCGGCAACGGCGGCTCCACCGCGTTCTGGGACGTGGCGACGCACGGCCTGATCGAGAACAAGTCGCAGCACCTGAACTTCGGCGAGTTCTCCTCCAAGTTCGCGAAGGCCTCGAAGCTCGCCCCCTGGCTGGCCGAGCCGACCGTGATCTCCTCCGACCCGGGCACGCACCCGGAGCCGAAGGCCGAGGCCGGTGTCGACGTCTACGGCCTGACCCACAACGAGACCTCGACCGGTGTCGCCGCGCCGATCAAGCGCGTGGCCGGTGCGGACGAGGGCTCCCTCGTCCTCGTGGACGCCACGTCCGGCGCGGGCGGCCTCCCGGTCGACATCACCGAGACCGACGTCTACTACTTCGCCCCGCAGAAGTCCTTCGCCTCCGACGGCGGCCTGTGGATCGGCATCTTCTCCCCCGCCGCGATCGAGCGCGCCGAGCGCGTCCACGCGTCGGGCCGCCACGTCCCGGAGTTCTTCTCCCTGCCGACGGCGATCGACAACTCCCGCAAGAACCAGACGTACAACACCCCGGCGCTGTCCACGCTCTTCCTGCTCGCCGAGCAGCTGGACTGGATCAACGGCCAGGGCGGGCTCGCCTGGTCCACGGCCCGCACGAAGGACTCGTCCTCGCGGCTGTACTCGTGGGCCGAGGAGTCGAAGCACGCGACGCCGTTCGTCACGGATGCCGCGAAGCGCTCGCAGGTCATCGGCACGATCGACTTCGACGACAGCATCGACGCCGCCGCTGTCGCCAAGGTGCTGCGGGCCAACGGGGTCGTGGACACGGAGCCCTACCGGAAGCTGGGCCGCAACCAGCTGCGCGTCGCGATGTTCCCGGCGATCGACCCGGCGGACGTCCAGGCCCTGACCGCCTGCATCGACTACGTCATCGGCCAGCTCTGACCCACCCGGCGTTACGGTCCCGGGGCTCCGCCCCGGACCCCGCTGCTCAATCGCCGCAGGGGCTTGATTTGCCCACCCGGCCGTGGGGCTTGGCATTTCAAGCCCCGCCGGCGATTGAGGCGCGGGGTCCGGGGCAGAGCCCCGCGGCCGTCACCACGGTGCCGGTCAATAGCCAGTGGTGCGTACCCGGTGATGGCGTCCCTGTCCGAGGACACGTTCTCGACCGGCTTCGACCACTTCGAGTTCGGGCTGCAGCGGATCCTGGACGGGCTCGACGTCTACGTCGCGGGGCACGGCAAGACGTGACAGAACGCCGAAGCGGTGCATTCATGGACGTATGACGACTGACAAGCCCGAACCGAGCCCCGCGCTCGCCCCGTTCGTCAAGCAGTACGCCGTCCTGCTCACCACGCACAAGAGGGACGGCACCGGCGTCGGCACTCCCGTGAACATCGCGGTCGAGGGCGACCACGCGTACATCCGGACCTTCGGCAAGGCGTGGAAGGTCAAGCGGATGCGCAACAACCCGGAGGTGGAGATCGCGCCGTCCACGGCGCGCGGCGCACCGACCGGGCCCTCGATCAAGGGACGCGTCCGGCTCCTCGACCACGGCGGCGAGGAGGCCCGGCACGCGGCCTCCCTGATCCGCCGCAAGCACCCGGTCATGCACGGGGTCGCCGTGCCGCTCACCCACAAGCTGCGGCGGGACCGGACGGTGCACTACGAAGTGCGGGTGCTGGGCGAGTAGTTCAGCGGTTCTTGGGGCGGCGCAGCAGCCTGCCGATCCCGAACAGCAGGATGAGGACGACGACGGCGCCGACCACTCCGGCCTTCCCTGTGAAGGCGTCGCCGCCGTCCCCGTCGCCCGAACCGCCCTTGTCGGAGGGTGAGTTCGAGCCGTCGCCCGAGCCGCCCGCGCCCTCGACCTCCACGGGCTGCACCGCGCTGTCGCGCCCCTCGCTCCCGTACAGCAGGGTCTTTCCGTCCGGCGTGTACGTCACCGACTCGCCCTGCGGCTGCAACGGCACGTGCAACTGGCCCTGGCGCTCGGGCTTCCCGTCGTTCCACTTGTACGCGACGCCGCCGAAGTAGCCGCGTACGGCGAGCTGTTCGCCGTCGGGCGAGAACGCGCCGTCCGTCGCCCACAGGCCGATGTCGGCGACGCGTCGGAAGGTGTTGGTGGCGGAGGGGTTCAGCGTGGCGGGCCCCTCGTACAGGCCGCCGCCGTCTTCGTTCTTCTCCACGATGTAGACGCGCCCCGTCTTCGGATGCACCATCAACGCCTCGGCGTTGCGCGGTCCGTCCGCGTACTTCACGACGTACTGGGTGGCCCGCACGGTCTGGTCGACGAGCTTCTTCGGCTCGGGCAGCTTGTAGATCCACACGTGGTCCCACTTGCCGCCGAGGTTGTCGCCGATGTCGCCCACGTAGATGTTCCCGTCGGGGCCGATGGAGATCGCCTCGACGTCGCGCGGGGAGCCGATGCCGGACATCGTGACCGTGGCGACGGTCTTCCCCGTGCGGCCGTCGATCGCGTACAGGAACGGGCCGTCGTCGCTGTCGTTGTGCGTCCAGTAGACGCCCGGGTGGGCGCGCGAGGCGGCGAGGCCGCTGGACTCGGTGATCCGCGGATCCTTGATCGTGAAGCCGTCGGATCCGATGGAGCGGGAGTCGGCGACCGCGGGACCGGAGGCCGCGCCGAGGAAGAGGACTGCGGCGACCCCGGCCGCCCCCACATACGCACGCATGCCCCCAGCTTGCCAGGCGTGTTGGGGCTCACACGCACGCACCCGGCGTGATCGACGATGATGAGCGGATGCTCAGGTTCATGCCGGTCGGCGACTCGATGACCATTGGGAGCGCCGGGGAGCACACCTGGCGCCTGCGCTTCTGGCAGCATCTGCGCGCCTGTTCGGTCCCGCACACCCTGGTCGGCCCGCGCACCGCCCTGTACGGCGACAGCCACGCGTACGCGGACCCGGACTTCCCGCAGCACCACCTCGCCGGCTGGGGCGAGGGCTGGCAGCACATGGCGCCCACGATCGCGGACGCGGTGACCGCCGCCCGCGCGGACGTCCTCCTCGTCTCCCTCGGCCTGATAGACCTCGGTTTCTACACCGACGCCGAGCAGACTGCGGAGAACATGCGCCGCTTCGTCGCCGGGGCCCGCCGCGCGAACCCGGCCGTCCGCATGGTCCTGCTCCCGGTGATCCCCAACATCCGGGCGGAGTCGGACGCGCCCTTCGCCGCGGAGGTCGCCCACTTCAACACCCTCCTGGCGAAGGCGGTCGCGGACCTCGACGAGCCCCGCTCCCCTCTCCTGCTCGCGTCGGTCCCGGACTCGTACGACATCCACCACGACACGTACGACGGCACCCACCCCAACGCCTCAGGCGAGCACAAACTGGCGTCGGCCTTCGCGGACGCGCTGCATCAGGCGTGGGGGATCGGAGGGCCTTACGACGCGGTACCACCGAGGCAGCACCGGACAGCCGTTCGACCTTCCGCGGGATTTCGTGCGGTTGTGTGACCGGGGCGTCCCACATCTCGTTGAACTAGGAACGCCGTCGTGGATACCGGCGGCGTGCCAAGGGCTGCGAGCGGGGGAGAACGAGCATGGCGAGAGTTCTGGGAGTCACTCGTCTGTCAAGGGTGTCGGACGAGACCACATCGCCGGAGCGTCAGCGTCGGTCCGTCCAGCGCTGGGCCGACCAGGAGGGGCACCTCGTCGTGGGCTGGGTCGAGGACATCGACGTGTCCGGCGGCCTGGAGCCGTGGAAGCGCCCCGAGTTCGGCAAGTGGCTGCCTTCGACCATCGGCAAGGAGGTCAGCGCGATCGAGCACCAGATCGCAATGGAAGAGTCACGCGCCGATGAGTACGACATCATCTGCGCGCTCAAGATCGATCGCCTCTCGCGGCGCGTCCTGCACGTGCACACCCTCCTGGACTGGTGCGACAGGAACGGCAAGGAAGTCGCCACTGTGGAGGAGGGGATCAACCTCAACACGCAGATGGGGAAACTCCTCCTCAGCCTGATCGCGTCGTTCGCCGAAGGGGAGCTCGAGGCCATCAAGGCGAGGGCCAGATCGTCCTATAACCACCTGGTGGAGGAGGGGCGCTGGCCCGGAGGTCGCACTCCGTACGGCTATCGCGCGGAGAAACAGGAAACCGGCGACGGCTGGAAGCTCGTCCCGGACGACTACGGGACCGACACAGCCGGGACGCTCCGAGAGATCGTCCGTCTCCTCATCGCCGGCGAGTCGGCGAACAGCATCGCACAGTGGCTCAACGAGGACCCGTCCAAGACCCCGACCTCCCTGGACGCCCAGCTGATCCGGAGTGGCAAGCCCCCGAAGGGGAGCCGCTGGACTGCCGCGAACACCGCCAAAGTCGTTCGCTCCCGCTGCGTCCTGGGACAGATGGAAGTCACTGAGGAGGTGGTGGTCGGCGGGAAGAAGACAACACTGCGCCGAGTCGTCCGGGGCAAGGACGGTCGCCCCCTCCAGCGTGCGGAGCCACTCATCGCGGAGGAGGCGTGGGCGCTGGCCAATGAGAGGCTGGACAAGAACACCAGCAAACGCAGCGGCAGTAGCAGGGGCGGATCGCCCTTGTTCCAGGTCGCGTTCTGCACATGCGGGGAGCCCGCATATCTCGCTCCCGGCCGCAGCTGGCCCTACTATCGCTGCGCCTCTCGGACCACGCACAAGCCATGCCCGGCCGGAAGCAAGGGCATCGCGGCGCACACGCTGGAGGACGCCGTTGAACAGGCGTTCCTACTCGCGGTCGGCGACGTCGACGTCGTCAGGAAGGTCTTCCGTCCGGGAGTGGACTACACACGCGACATCGAGGAAGTGAACCGCGCACTGGCGGACCTGCGGGAGGACCGAGAGGCCGGCCTTTATCGCAGCGCCCAGGGCAAGCAGGAGTACCAGGAGGCGTACAAGCGCCTCGACGCACGACGCGAGCAGCTCATCGCCCAGCCGACGCGGCCCGACGCCTGGGAGGAAATCCTCACCGGGGAGACTTACCGGACGCGGTGGCGCACGCTCTCAAGCCAACACGAGAAGGGCAAAGAGCTGCGCGCCGCAGGGGTCCGGGCCGTCATCCACGCCGAACCGATTCCGGGAACGCCCGCCGCTCTGCACAGGTCCACCCACGACCATGAGAGGTTCTGGCAGCACCCCATCGGACGGGTTCACGTTCTGATCCCCATGGACTTCAAGCAGCGCCTACTCAACACGACGGCGGCCCACGGCCGGGATTGAGGAGAGACCGGACTCCCCGATCCTCTTGCATGGAGCGGACTCCAAGGAGTTCGCTTGGCTTCCATGGAATACACGCAGTTGGGACGTACTGGGCTCAAGGTCAGCCGGCTCGTTCTCGGAACGATGAACTTCGGGCCGCAAACGGACGAAGCCGCCAGTCACGGCATCATGGATGCGGCTCTCGACGCAGGTCTGAATTACTTCGACACCGCAAATGTGTATGGCTGGGGCGAGAACAAGGGCCGTACCGAGGAGATCATCGGCACCTGGTTCGCGAAGGGCGGCGAGCGGCGCGACAAGACCGTGCTCGCCACCAAGGTGTTCGGGCACATGGGCGGTGACGGCCCGGTCTGGCCCAATCACGACCACCTCAGCGCGGTGAACATCCGGCGGGCCGTCGACGCGTCGCTCAAGCGGCTCCAGACCGACTACATCGACGTCTACCAGTTCCACCACATCGACCGCCGCACTCCCTTCGAGGAGATCTGGCAGGCGATCGACGTGCTGATCCAGCAGGGCAAGATCCTCTACGCGGGTTCGTCGAACTTCCCCGGGTACAAGATCGCCCAGGCCAACGAGCTGGCGAAGGCGCACGGCCGCGTCGGCCTCGTGAGCGAGCAGTGCCTCTACAACCTCGCCGAGCGCCGCGCCGAGATGGAGGTCATCCCGGCCGCGCAGGACTACGGCCTCGGCGTCATCCCCTGGTCGCCGCTGCACGGCGGGCTGCTCGGCGGCGTGCTCAAGAAGGAGAACGAGGGCAAGCGCCGCTCCCAGGGCCGCTCCGCCTCCGCCCTGGAGAACACGAAGGTGCGCGAGCAGGTCCAGCGGTACGAGGACCTGCTGGACAAGCACGGCATCGAGCCCGGGGAGGCGGCGCTGGCCTGGCTGCTCACCCGGCCCGGCGTGACGGGCCCGATCGTCGGCCCGCGCACGCAGGAGCAGCTGGACTCGGCGCTGCGCGCGGTCGAGCTGGAGCTGAGCGAGGAGGTGCTGTCCGGCCTGGACGAGATCTTCCCGGGTCCGGGCCCGTCCCCCGAGGCCTTCGCCTGGTAGCAGCCGGGCAGCGGCGCGTACGCGGCGGCCGTCGGTCGGCTACTGGCCGACGGCCGCCGCGACGGCCACGACGACGAACATCAGCACGAGCACACCGGCCATGATCCGGTTACGGGTCTTCGGGTCCACGTCAACGAGACTAACGCGTGCCCGCGAACTGCCATCCGGCGACCTTGCCCCGAGACGTCAAGCCCCTGCGGCGTTGCGGTCCCGGGGCGCTGCCCCGGACCCCGCTGCTCAATCGCCGCAGGGGCTTAAATGCTTACGCCGCCGCCGCCAGCTCACGCGGCACGAACTGGACGTGGCGTTCGCCACGCCGCAGGTCCACCTTCAGCCGGAGGTTCGCCGCGCGGGCGAGCATCAGGCCGACGCCGACCGCCGCGGCCGCGCAGATCACCCCGCCCAGGGCGAAGCTGACCCGCACCCCGTACTGGTCGGCGAGCCAGCCGAAGAGCGGGCCGCCCAGCGGCGTACCGCCGGTGAACACCATCATGAACAGCGACATCACGCGGCCGCGCATCTCCGGGTCCGTGCCCATCTGGACCGTGGAGTTGGCGGTCACGTTCACCGTCAGGCCGAGGATGCCGAGCAGTACGATCAGCGGGGCGAACGCCCAGACGCCCGGTGCCCACGCGGCCAGCATCTCCAGGACGCCGAAGCCGATCGCGGCGCCGACGAGGACCCTGAGGCGGGTCGAGCGGCGCCTGGCGGCGAGCAGGGCCCCCGCGAGCGAGCCGATCGCCATGAGCGTGTTGAACAGGCCGTACTGGCCGACCCCGCCGTGGAACACGTCGTCCGCGTACGCGCTCAGCCAGATCGGGAAGTTGAAGCCGAAGGTGCCGACGAACCCGACGAGCACGATGGGCCAGATCAGCTCGGGGTGCTGCGAGACGTAGCGAAGGCCCTCCCTCAGCTGGCCCTTGCCGCGCGGGGCGCGCTTGATCTCGTGCAGCTCGCGGGTGCGCATCAGCATCAGGCCGGTGAGCGGGGCGAGGAAGGACAGGCCGTTGGCGAGGAACGCCCAGCCGGGGCCGACGGCGGCGGTCAGCGCGGAGGCGACGGCCGGGCCGATGAGGCGGGCGGACTGGAAGTTGGCCGAGTTGAGGGAGACCGCGTTGCGGACCTGGTCGGGGCCGACCATCTCGGACACGAACGACTGCCGCGTCGGGTTGTCGACGACGGTGACCAGGCCGGTGAAGAAGGCGGCGATGTAGACGTGCCAGACCTGTACGTTGCCGGACAGGGTCAGCGCGGCAAGGAACAGGCCGGACAGGCTCATCGCGCCCTGCGTGCAGAACAGCAGGCTCCGCTTGGCGAACCGGTCGGCGATCACTCCGCCGTAGAGGCCGAAGAGCAGCATCGGCAGGAACTGCATGGCCGTCGTCACGCCGACGGCGGCGGACGATCCCGTGAGGGAGAGCACCAGCCAGTCCTGGGTGATGCGGGCCATCCAGGTGCCGGTGTTGGAGATGACTGCCCCGGTCGCGAACAGCCGGTAGTTGCGTACCTTCAGGCTGGCGAACATCGAGGGCTTGCGTGGGGGGCGGGCATTCGGGTCGTGGGCGGCTGGGACGGGGGCGGAGTCTGCTCCGGATCCCGTACTCAAAGTGGGTTCGCCTCCTCGGCGGTCGTCGTTCCCCCGACCAGGGGGCTCAGAGGTGGGCCAGCTTCTCCAGGACGGGGGCGGCCTCGCGCAGCTTGGCCCAGTCGTCCTCGTCGAGCCCCTCGGCGAGGTTGGCCAGCCAGGCGTTCCGCTTGCGGCGGCTCTCCTTGAGCATGGTCTCGGCCTGCTCGGTGGAGGTGACGACCTTCTGCCGGCGGTCCTCCGGGTGGGGCTCGAGCCGGACGAGTCCCTTGGCCTCCAGGAGCGCGACGATTCTGGTCATCGACGGCGGCTGCACATGCTCCTTGCGGGCCAGCTCACCCGGTGTCGCGGAGCCGCATCCGGCGAGGGTGCCGAGCACCGACATCTCGGTGGGACTCAGCGATTCGTCGACCCGCTGGTGCTTGAGCCGACGCGACAAGCGCATCACTGCGGAACGCAGGGAGTTCACGGCGGCTGCGTCGTCGCCATGGGAGAGGTCTGGCATGTTCGTTAGAGTAACTCATTACTGTGTCTAACGACTACCAGGGGGACGCGACGAGTCAGTGATCCCGACCACGTACGCGCCCGTACCGGGGCCGCAGAAAAGTTTCATCACCCATATGAGTGAGCCGGATGCGGAAAGTGACGCAACAGGTCAGGGCCGCCCGCAACCCTGTCCGTATGGGATCGACAGTGCTCAGTCTGCGGATCGACGGTGAGCTGCTCGACCGGCTCAAGGTGCATGCCGCGAAAAGAGGAATGAGCGTCCAGGACTATGTGGTCCGGACGCTCATTCGGGACGACTTCGACGAACGCTTCAAGACTGCCGTCGAGGAGACGGAGCGGTTCTACGGAGACGTGACGACGTAAGGCATGACGACGCAAGGCGCGACTACGTGAGGCCGAGCGCCGGCATCAGGTAGTAGAAGACGAACACGGCGGAGACGGCGTACATCGCGGCCGGCACCTCCTTGGCCCGGCCCGCGACCACGCGCAGCACCGTGAAGCTGATGAAGCCCATGCCGATGCCGTTCGTGATCGAGTACGTGAACGGCATCATCAGCATCGTGATGAACGCGGGGACGGCGATCGTCCAGTCGTCCCAGTCGATCTCACGGATGCCCCCGGACAGGATCAGGAAGCCGACCGCGACCAGCGCGGGCGTCGCCGCCTGGGACGGGACCATCGTGACGACCGGCGTGAGGAACAGCGCGACCGCGAAGAGCAGGCCGGTGACCACGTTGGCGAGGCCCGTGCGGGCACCCTCGCCGACACCGGCCGTGGACTCCACGAAGCAGGTGGTGGCCGAGGAGGACGAGGCACCACCGGCGGCGACGGCGACACCGTCGATGAACAGGACCTTGTTCATGCCGGGCATCTGACCCTTGTCGTCGGTCAGGTGCGCCTCGTCGCTGATGCCCATGATCGTGCCCATCGCGTCGAAGAAGCACGACAGCAGCACGGTGAAGACGAACAGGATTCCGGTCAGGATGCCGACCTTGTGGAATCCGCCGAACAGGCTGACCTTCCCGATGAGCGAGAAGTCCGGGCTGGCGACCGGGTTGCCGGGCCAGGAGGGCACGGTCAGGCCCCAGGATGCCGGGTCGATGTCCGCGATGGCATTGATGATCAGCGCGACGACCGTCATGACGACGATCGCGAGCAGGATCGCGCCCGGCACCTTGCGCACGAGCAGCGCCAGGGTCAGCAGCACACCGAGCACGAAGACCAGGACCGGCCAGCCCATCAGGTGACCGCCGGTGCCGAGCTGGAGCGGCACCGTGGTCTGCGCGGCGTCCGGCATGCGCGTCACGAAGCCGGAGTCGACGAGGCCGATCAGCAGGATGAACAGGCCGATGCCGATCGCGATGCCCTTGCGCAGGCCGTACGGCACGGCGTTCATGACCCGCTCACGCAGACCGGTCGCGACGAGCAGCATCACGACGAAGCCCGCGAGGACGACCATGCCCATCGCGTCCGGCCAGGACATGCGCGGCGCGAGCTGGAGGGCGACGACCGTGTTCACGCCGAGGCCCGCCGCGAGCGCGATCGGCACATTGCCGATGACGCCCATGAGCAGCGTGGTGAACGCGGCGGTGAGCGCGGTCGCGGTGACCAGCTGGCCGTTGTCCAGCTGGTGCCCGTACATGTCCTTCGCGCCACCGAGAATGATCGGGTTCAGCACGATGATGTAGGCCATCGCGAAGAACGTGGCGAGGCCGCCACGGATCTCGCGCGGGATGGTCGAGCCGCGCTCCGTGATCTTGAAGTAGCGGTCGAAACCGTTCTTCGGGGCCGGCGGCGGCGAGTCGTTGACATCGACCGGGGTGGTGGCCGAAGTGGACATGGATGACCTCAGCGGTATTCAGCAGTGAAATGCGGGCGGGGTACGTGATCGAGTCTGGTCGTCGTGTGGTCACCTGCGGGTTTCCCCGACGTTTCCGCTGGTGTTTCATACGAACATAAGTGGCCAGAGTCAGGCTGTTTCAGTATGAACATATGAGGCCGAATTTGCTATCTCCGCGCGTAGACCGTTGTGGCGAGGGGCTTGTACCGGGTTGTCGGTCGGTCCTCGTAAGCTGTGCACATGGCGAAGTGGACCCCGAAGCACGAGGCACCGGAACCCCTTGAGGGGCCCGTGGTCGCCACCATCACGGGTGGCACGATCCTCTGGTTCGTCCTCTTCCTCGTACAGCTGCCGTTCTACGGGTGGTTCGAGGACCGCGGGATCACCTGGTGGGTGTGGTGCTGCCTGGCCGGCGGCGGGCTCGGCCTGATCGGGATCTGGTACGTCCGGGGGCGCGACGCCGCGCTCAAGCGGGCGGCGGCCGCCCGGGCGGCGGGCACGGACCGTGAGGTTTCCACACCCGAGGGGTAAACCCCCGAAATCGCCCGTACCGTCGTTTTCATGACGCATATCGACGCGGGGGCCGAACTCGATCCGGGCGATCCGGTCGGCCCGGCACCGATACCGATGTCGTCACGGGCGACCGGCCTCACCCGGGCCGAGGTCGAGGAGCGGGTCGCGCGCGGTGAGGTGAACGACGTACCCGTGCGCAGCTCGCGGTCCGTGACGGACATCGTGCGCGCCAACGTCTTCACCCGGTTCAACGCGATCATCGGCGTGCTCTGGGTGATCATGCTCTGCGTCGCGCCGATCCAGGACAGCCTCTTCGGGTTCGTGATCATCGCCAACACCGGGATCGGCATCATCCAGGAGTGGCGGGCGAAGAAGACCCTGGACTCGCTCGCCGTGATCGGCGAGGCCCGGCCGACGGTGCGCCGCGACGGGGTCGGCGCCGCGGTCCCCACCTCGGAGATCGTGCTCGGCGACCTCATCGAGATCGGCCCCGGCGACAAGATCGTCGTGGACGGGGCCTGCGCGGAGGCCGACGGCCTGGAGATCGACGAGTCGCTCCTCACCGGCGAGGCCGACCCGGTCCTCAAGCAGCCCGGCGACGAGGTCATGTCGGGCTCCTTCGTGGTCGCGGGCGGCGGCGCGTTCACCGCGACGAAGGTCGGGCGCGAGGCGTACGCCGCGCAGTTGGCCGAGGAGGCGAGCCGGTTCACGCTCGTCCAGTCCGAGCTGCGCAGCGGCATCTCCACGATCCTCAAGTACGTGCAGTGGATGATGATCCCGACCGCGCTCGGCCTGATCATCAGCCAGCTCGTGGTCAAGGACAACGACCTCAAGGACTCGGTCGCGCGCACCGTCGGCGGCATCGTGCCGATGGTCCCCGAGGGTCTGGTGCTGCTGACGTCGGTGGCGTTCGCGATCGGGGTGATCCGGCTCGGGCGGCAGCAGTGCCTGGTGCAGGAGCTGCCCGCGATCGAGGGCCTGGCCCGCGTCGACACGGTCTGCCTCGACAAGACGGGCACGCTCACCGAGGGCGGCATGGACGTCCACGAGCTGCGGCTGCTCCGCGACGGCGACGGCAGCGCTGACGAGGCGTACGTACGGAAGGTGCTCGGCGCCCTCGGCGAGTCCGATCCGCGGCCCAACGCCTCCCTCCAGGCGATCATCGACGCCTACCCGGACAGCGAGGACTGGCGCTGCACCGAGGCCCTGCCGTTCTCCTCCGCGCGCAAGTACAGCGGCGCCGCCTTCAGCGAGGGCGACGGGACGGGCAGCGCGTGGCTGCTCGGGGCGCCCGACGTGCTGCTGCCCGCGGACGACCCGGCGCTCGCGGCGACCGAGGAGCTCAACCTGCGGGGGCTGCGCGTGCTGCTGCTCGCCCGTGCGCCCGGCGGGCTCGAGGGCCTCGACGGCGCGGGGGTCGTGGAGAGCGCCGAACCGACCGCCCTCGTCGTCCTCGAACAGCGGCTGCGCCCCGACGCCGGGGACACACTGCGCTACTTCGCCGAGCAGGACGTCCGGGCCAAGGTCATCTCCGGGGACAACGCGGTGTCGGTGGGCGCCGTCGCCGCGAAGCTGGGGCTCGCGGGGGCGGAGCGCACGGTCGACGCGCGGACGCTGCCCGAGGAACCGGAGGAGCTGGCCGACGCGCTCGACGACGGCACGGTGTTCGGCCGGGTGACGCCGCAGCAGAAGCGGGACATGGTGGGCGCCCTCCAGCGCCACGGGCACACGGTCGCGATGACCGGCGACGGCGTCAACGACGTGCTGGCGCTGAAGGACGCCGACATCGGGGTGTCCATGGGCTCGGGCTCCGAGGCCACCCGCGCGGTCGCCCAGATCGTGCTGCTCAACAACTCGTTCGCGACGCTGCCCTCGGTGGTCGCGGAGGGCCGCCGGGTCATCGGCAACATCACGCGCGTGGCGACCCTCTTCCTGGTGAAGACGGTCTACTCGGTGATCCTCGCGCTGCTCGTGGTCTGCTTCCAGGTCGAATACCCCTTCCTGCCAAGGCACTTGACGCTCCTGTCGACCCTGACGATCGGCGTCCCCGCGTTCTTCCTGGCCCTCGCGCCGAACAAGGAGCGGGCCCGGCCGAACTTCGTACGGCGGGTGATGCGGTACGCGATTCCCGGCGGGGGTGTCGCCGGGATCGCCACGTTCGTGACATATCTGACCGCCCGGCACTACTACTCCGGTTCGGGCGCGCTCGCCGCGGAGACCAGTTCGGCGACGTTGACGCTCTTCCTGATCTCGATGTGGGTGCTGGCGATCGTCGCGCGGCCGTACACGTGGTGGCGGGTGGGGCTCGTCGCGGCGATGGGGTTCGGGTTTCTGCTGGTTCTTGTCGTGCCGTGGTTGCAGGAGTTCTTCGCGTTGAAGCTGGTGGGGGCGGTGATGCCGTGGACTGCCGTCGGGGTGGCGGGTGTGGCGGCGTGCGGGTTGGAGTTCATGTGGCGGTGGGTCGGGCGCAGGTTTCCGGCGTGAGGCGTTGCGGCCTGGGGCTCTGCCCCAGACCCCGCTGCTCAATCGCCGCAGGGGCTTGAAAATCAAGCCCGCCTTTGGGACGAGAGCCCGCGGGGTCCGGGGCGGAGCCCCGGGACCTCGGCGCCGGTGCCGTGGGACTAGTCGAACCAGCGGTCTCGCGCCAGCTCACCCGTACGGGACGGGTCCTCGAGGAGTGCCGCGACCTCGAAGCGGCGGGGCCACTGACCCGCCGCCCACGCGAGGCCCGCCGCGACGCCCTCCAGCGTCGCCGCGTGGACCACACCGTCCGGCGTCCGGCACCAGTCGACCTCCACGTCGGAGACGTACAGCTCCTCGTGCTCGACGTACGAGGCCGGCGTCGCGGAACCGAGCAGGACCCGCACGGGCTCGGGCACCTCGTGCACATCGCCGCCCTCGACCGCCCCGGTGTCCACCGCCTCGCTCAGGCGCCGCACCTGGAACAGCTCCGCGAGGTGCGCGGCCTTCGACGGGGTGACCGGGAGGAGCGCGCGGCCCTCGGTGAGCGGGATCAGGTCGGGGGCGTCGGCGACGAGGGCGTCACGGGCGTCGACGACCACGACCTCCCCGTCCCGTACGGCACGCAACTCGTCGGGCAGGGTGACCTGTTCGGGGTCGAGGTCGGCCAACTTGCCGTAGAGGGCGTGCAGTTGCGCGGCGCCGACCGGACGGTCGGGGTCGGCGAGCCGGTCGAGGAGTTCCGCGGCGCCGCCTGGCTCGTCGAGCAGCGCGGCGACGGAGGTGCGGACGCCGAGCGCGCGCAGGACCTGCTCGTCGTCGAAGCCGGCGGCGTCCGCGGGCTCGTACAGGCCGATGAGCAGCGGGTCCCCGCCCTCGGCGCGCAGACCGGCGGGCCGGCGCCCGTCGAGGACCGGGTTCCCGCGCAGCCACCAGGCCGTGTACGGGCGGACCAGCTCGTGGGTGCCGTCGGGCAGCAGCACGCGGACCGGCTGGGTGAGCGCGTCGCGCAGCGGCGGCTGCGAGAGCAGCGCGAGGGCCTGCGGCCAGCGGTCCTCGTCGACCAGGTCCAGGTCCCGTACGGCGATCAGTTCGTTGGCGACCGGCGGGACGGGCGTGTCGGGCAGCCGGTCGAGGGCGTCCTCGCACCACACGTCGACGGCGTCGAGGAGCCCGGCGTCGTCCGGCTCCGGGAAATCGCCCTCGCGCGGGTCGAGTTCGTCGGGGTCGAGCACGACGTCGGTGGCGCGGACGAGCGCGAACGTCGCGAGGACGCCGCAGGCGGCGAGCGGCTCCCGCCCCCAGCGCTCGGCCAGCTCCCCGTCCACGAACGGCAGTTCGTCCTCGCGCAGCACCTCGGCGATCGGGCTGCCGGGGAGCAGGAGTTCGGCGGCCGGGGCGAGTTCGCCCTCGTCGTCGGGGAGGGCGAGCGCGCCGAGCCAGGGCTCGTCCCCCACGTCGAGGTGGGCGTCGCGGACGAGGGTGAGGACGACGTCGGCCAACTCGTCGGCGTCCAGCGTGGTCTCGTCGTCCCAGGCGGACGCCTCGTCGTCGAGGGACGCGGCGACCGCGGCGCGCACCTGCGGGGTCCGCAGGACGGCCCGCGGGGTGGCGGGCAGGGCGCCCAGCTTCTCCAGGAGCGGATGGGCGGCGTCGGCGTGCGCGACCTTGAGGCCGAGCCGGGCGAGCGCCTCACCGGGGACCGCGGAGGCCTCCGCGGTGGGGAGCAGCACCTGGCGCGGCCCGATGGCGGTGCGGCCGCCGGCCAGGGGAACGGGCAGCCCGCTGAGCCGGTCCGGGTCGACGCCGGCCAGCGACTCGTACAGCCGCCGCCACCAGCCGGGCTCCTTCTCCAGACCCGCGAGCCGGTCGACCGCCTCGGTCAGCGGGACGCGGGCGACGCCCAACGTCCGCAGTTCCACGCGCCGTTCGAGCCCCGCGGGCAGCAGGCTGGGCAGCACGTCGGCGAGGACCCGCACGGTGTCGGCGCCCGCGCCCTCGACGACCTCGGCGTCGCGCGGCTTGAGGGAGGTCGGCCGGTCGTCCTCGGGGCCTCCCGGGTCGATCGCCGGGGGCAGGAACGCGGTGCGCGGCAGCCGCTCCAGGACGGCGGCGCGCAGGGCCCCGTCCAGCTCGCTCTTCCCGAGCGGTCCGGGCACGAGGTCGAGGATGCCGGGGCCCACCGGGCTCCAGTCGCCGAGCAGTTCCGCGTACGCGTCGGCGGCGCGCTCGGTGAGGAAGTCGGTGAGCGGGCCGGGGGCGACGTGCCGCCGCGCGGTGTCCAGCGGGAACGAGGCGATGAGCAGGGCCGGTACGCCGAGGGCCTCGTCGCTGGGGGTGGGCGCGTACAGCACGGGTTCGCTGCGCGGCCTTCGCGGTGCGCCTTCGGCGTCGACCGGGACGGCCCAGGTCACGGCCCAGTGCGGCCGAAGCCGTTCCTCCACGGGTCGGTCGGCGAGCAGGGCGGTGTCGAGCTCGCCAGTACGGGTGACGGTCCGGTACCGCGTGGCGGGAGCCGTCGCATCGGCGCGCGGCACCGTATCAAGCCCCGCCGGCGATTGAGGCGCGGGGTCCGGGGCGGAGCCCCGAGGCGTCAACCCCGTGTCGGCGATCACGACGTAGGGCGGCTCCTCCGAGCGACGCAGGACACGCGTGCCCACGTCCGACGTGATCACGACCTCCGTGAGCCCCGGCAGGGCAAGCAGAAGCGTGTCGTCCACCGCGTCCAACAACCGCGCGGCCAGCGCCTCCGCCGCGGAATCCCGCAACGGAAGGATGACCACCGTGTCGTACGGCTCAGGGGCGGAGCCCTCCGCCGCGAACGGCAGCCTCAGGAGCGGCACATGGCCGTCCCGGCGGCGCAGCTCGTCGCCGAGGTCCGGGCTGCGCAGCGCCGTGTCCGCCGCGGCGAGCCGCGCGTCCGTCAGGGACCAGCGCACGCCCCCGCTCCTGCCGACCACCGCGGGCTCGTCGGAGACGGCGAGCACGGCCGCGAAGCCGACGCCGAACCGGCCCACCGCGCCGCTCGTGTCCTCCCGCTTCGCGGAGGCCCTGAGCGTGGACAGCGACTCGACGCCCGCCGCGTCCAGCGGGGCGCCGGTGTTGGCGGCGGCGAGCACGCCGTCCTTCAGGGTGAGCGCGAGACGGCCCTCGACACCGGCCCGCGCGGCGGCGTCCGCCGCGTTCTGGGCGAGCTCGACGACGAGGCGGTCGCGGTAGCCGCCGAGCGCGAGGTCCTCCTCGGCGTTGGCGTCCTCGCGGAAGCGGGCGGCGCTGCCGGCCCATGCCTGGAGCACGGTGTGGCGCAGCCGCGCGGTGCCGAACGGGTCGACGCCCTCCGGTGCGATTCTGCTGACGCTCACGGGTGACTCCTCTGGGGCGGGTGGGCGTGATCGGCCGAACCGTATCGCGCAGGGTTCCCCGTGTTGCCGTGAGCATGCGGCGGCACCGTGGTTGACGCCACGGGGCTCCGCCCCGGACCCCGCGCCTCAATCGCCGGCGGGGCTTGATCTACTCACCCGCCGGCGGGGCTTGATTAGGTTACGAGTGCCCCAGGTCCTCGTCGTCGTTGCCGGAGGCCACCGCTCCGACCGAGCCCGCGTCCGCTTCGGGGCGCAGGGTCAGGACGTCCACCATCGTCTCGTCGATCACCGGCGGCGCCGGCCGCGGCGCCTTCGGCATGACGGCCGCCTCGGAGTGGCCGCCGCAGCCGTAGGACAGGGAGACGACGCGCCCGTCCGCCGGGGAGAACTCGTTGGCGCAGACGCCGAAGGCCTGGCCGAGCGAGCCGCCGATCTTCGCGAGGAAGCCGCAGGAGACACAGGTGGCGGGGGCCGCCTGCGCCATGGGGGTCTTCGCGCCGAACGACTCGTCCCAGCGGTCGGCCGCGACATGCAGCCCGTACCGGGAGAGGACGCGGGCCCGGCGCAGGCCCAGCTCCTCGGCGACCGCCGCGATCGAGCCACGGGTCGGCGCGACCGGCAGCGCCGTGACGGGGCCCTCGGTGACCTCGGCGTCCTCCGCCTCGACGAGCTCCGCCATGTCCTCGGACACGGGAGAGTTCGGCGGCGGCACGTCGTCGCCGGTGTAGCCGGGCTCCAGGCGCAGATCGTCGGCCTCGGTCGGCAGCAGGTCGCCGGGGCCGAGGTCGCCGGGGCGCAGCCGCTCGCTCCACGGCACCCACTCGGGGGCGAGGAGGGCGTCGGGCCCGGGCAGCAGCACGACCTCGTCGAGCGTGACGTACTTGGCGCGGGAGGCGCGGGCCACGGTGGCGGCCCAGCGCCAGCCCCGGTAGCCGAATTCCTTGCACTCGAAGAGGTGCGTGACGACACGGTCGCCCTCGACGACCGTTTCGACGTGCTCGCCGACCACTCCTGGTGCGGCGGCCTCCTCGGCCGCGGCCCGGGCGATGTCCACCGCCTCGGCGCACAGGCGGTCCGGGGTGCGGCTTCGCGTTGTCGCTGCGCTCACAGGTATCGCTTCTCTCCTACGCCGTCTCACGAGTGCGCCGTCCTGTGTGCGGGAGCGCGGACGGAGCGGACCGGAGGGCCGCGTCGACGTCCGCGCCCGACGTTCCGGGCGCACCTACGCCATCCATTCTGCGGGATGGCCGAGAGGCGCGCGGCCGAGAACAACCGCCGCGGGCGCGCTACGCACGCTACCTCCTCTGACGCGCTGCGCCCACACCGACGTACGAGGCGCACCTGGCCGGAAAGCCGACCAGCGTGTCCATAACGGCACTAGTACGCCCGAACAAGGGGCACCATGACTGCGTGGCTGCCGGTAGGTCGTCGTTCAAGTCGTCGTCGGGTTCGTCGTCGCGCGCGTCGGACGCGCCGACTCCCCTTCGCAGAATCGGCCGCGCTCTGCACCTCCCTTTCACCGGCACCGCACGCGGCATCCGCAAAGCGACGCACGCGCACGGCGCGGGCGAGTCGGGGCTCGGCAAGCTGATCGAGCTGCACGCGGTGAACGGCGCGGGCGATGTCATGATCACGGTCGCCCTCGCCTCCACGGTGTTCTTCTCCGTGCCGACGGACGAGGCGCGCGGCCGGGTCGCCCTGTATCTGGCGATCACCATGGCGCCGTTCACGCTCCTCGCGCCCGTCATCGGGCCGCTGCTCGACCGGCTGCCGCACGGGCGGCGGGCCGCGATGGCCGCGTCGATGCTGGCGCGGGCGCTGCTCGCCCTCGTCCTCTCGTCCGCCGTGTCGGGCGGCGCGCTCCAGCTGTATCCGGCGGCGCTCGGCGTCCTCGTCGCGTCGAAGGCGTACGGGGTGGTGCGCTCGGCGGTCATGCCGCGCCTCCTGCCACCGCGCTTCTCGCTGGTGAAGGCGAACTCGCGGGTCACGCTCGGCGGGCTGCTCGCCACGGGCGCGGCGGCGCCGGTCGGGGCGGGACTCCAGGCGCTCGGGTCGCGCTGGCCGCTGTACGGGGCCTTCGTGCTGTACGTGTGCGGGGCCTTCCTCGCCTACTCGATGCCGCACAAGGTGGACTCGGCGCGCGGCGAGAGCAAGGCGCTGCTCGCGGCGGACGAGGAGCATCTGCACGGGCCCGCGCGGACCAAGGCGCGCAGGCCGGGCCTGCGGACGGTCGGCCCGGCCGTCACCCACGGCCTCGCCGCGAACGCCACGCTGCGCTGTCTGTCCGGCTTCCTGATCTTCTACTTGGCGTTCCTGCTGCGCGAGCATCCGCTGACCGGGCAGAGCGCGGCCGTGTCGCTCGGTCTGGTGGGCGTGTCGGCGGGGGCGGGGAACGCGCTGGGCACGGCGGTCGGGGCGTGGCTGAAGGCGCGGGCCCCCGAGGTCATCATCGTGACGGTGCTCGCGGTGGTGCTCGGTGTGGCCGTCGCGTCCGCCGTCTTCTTCAGCGCGGTCATGACGGCGTGCCTGGCAGCGGTCGCCGGGTTCGCGCAGGCGCTGGCCAAGCTGTCCCTCGACGCGACGATCCAGCGGGACGTCCCGGAGGCGGTGCGCACGTCGGCGTTCGCCCGCTCGGAGACGTTGTTGCAGATGGCGTGGGTGGTGGGCGGGGCGGTCGGGATAGCGCTGCCGCTGAACGGGGTGCTCGGTCTCGCGGTCGCGGCGGGGATCGTGGCGGCGGGCTGGCTGTCCACGGTGCGCGGATTGCTGTCGTCGGCGCGCCAGGCCGGGCCCACCCGCCGGTCACGTGTGGCGTAGCGTCCCAAACGCGACACCCGCTCCCCCACTCGGAGCGGGAGCGGTGGCGCCAGATAGCCTTCCGCCATGACCTCCCAGCGTTTCGCCCAGCGCCACCGCCGCGCCGTTGCCGCCGTCGGTGTTGTCGGCGCCGGACTGCTCGCCCTCTCCGCCTGCGACAAGCCGACTCCGCTGGCCACCGTCACGGTGGACCGCAACTCGGTGAACTCCGAGGCCAGCTGCTACAACGACGGTGACGCGCTCAAGCCGACCGCGCTCCAGGGCTGCCTGAAGGACAAGGAAGCCAAGTCCATCAAGGTGGACCCGGACGCGACGGTCCGCTTCGGCGTCGACCCGAAGATCGCGGACAAGGGCTGGACGCTCCTGATGAACGGCCAGCCGCTCACGGACTCCAGCAAGAAGACGTACCGCACGGTCCCGGGCAGCGTGTTCTTCAACCAGCAGTACGGCGCCTCCGGTTCCGCGACCACCGTCACGATCCTGTCGGGCGGCAACTCCAAGGCGTACGGCCTGTGGTCGTTCAAGCTCGAGAAGGACTCCTGACGAACACCCCGCATGTCCTCGTGGCCACCGCGGTCCCGGCCGAACGGGACGCGGTGGCGGGCGCGCTGCGCGACCACCCCGCGCTCGATGTCGTAGCGGTCGGCGTGGGCCCCGCCGCGGCGGCCGCCGGCACCGCGACCGCGCTCACCAGGGCCGAACTCGCGGGCACCCCGTACACGCTGGTCGTCTCGGCCGGCATCGGCGGCGGCTTCACGGCCGCACCCGGCGCGGTCCTGGTCGCGGACGCGATCACCGTCGCCGACCTGGGCGCCGAGACCGCCGAGGGCTTCGTCCCCGTCACCGAACTCGGCTTCGGCGCCGTCACCCACACACCCCCGGAGTCCCTCGTACGGGACCTCGCGTCGGCCGCCTCCGCCACGGTCGGCACCGTGCTCACCGTCTCCACGGTGACCGGCACCGCCGACCGCGCCGCGCTGCTCGCCCAGCGCCACCCGGGCGCCGTCGCCGAGGCGATGGAGGGCTTCGGGGTCGCCGAGGCCGCCGCCGCGCACGGCGTGCCGGTGGCCGAGATACGCGCCGT
The DNA here is from genome assembly GCF_049844455.1 of Streptomyces fractus. Classification (NCBI taxonomy): domain Bacteria; kingdom Bacillati; phylum Actinomycetota; class Actinomycetes; order Kitasatosporales; family Streptomycetaceae; genus Streptomyces; species Streptomyces fractus. The sequence continues at coordinate 4,288,045 of NZ_JBMYHI010000002.1, forward strand.
CTCCAACGCCGTCGGCCCCCGCGACCGCGACGCCTGGCGCATCGGTGACGCGCTCGCCGCGCTGGCCTCCGCCTTCGGGAAGACGGCGCCCGTACTGGAGAGTTGGAAGAACACATGACCGACACCGCAGCGGGGGCCGAGGCCACCCGTATCGCCTTCTCGCCCTGCCCGAACGACACCTTCGTCTTCGACGCCTGGGCCCACGGCCGCGTCCCCGGCGCCCCCGCGCTCGACGTGACCTTCGCCGACATCGACATCACCAACGGCGTCGCCGAACGCCGCGAGGACGCCTTCGAGCTCCTCAAGGTGTCGTACGCGGTCCTGCCGTACGTCCTCGACGACTACGCGCTGCTGCCGTGCGGCGGCGCGCTCGGGCGCGGTTGCGGCCCGCTCGTCCTCACCCGCGAGCCGGGCGTGGACCTGTCCGACAAGCGCGTCGCGGTGCCGAGCGAGACCTCCACCGCGTACCTGCTGTTCCGGCTGTGGGCCGCGGACACCGTGCCGGGTGGCGGCGTCGGCGAGATCGTCGTCATGCCGTTCCACGAGATCATGCCCGCCGTGCGCGACGGCAAGATCGACGCCGGGCTCGTCATCCACGAGGCCCGCTTCACGTACCAGAACTACGGCCTGCACAAGCTCGCCGACATGGGCGAGCACTGGGAGGCCACGACGGGCCTGCCGATCCCGCTCGGCGCGATCATCGCCCGCCGCGACCTCGGCGCGCAGAAGCTGCGCTCCTACGCGGACGCCGTGCGCACGTCGGTGCGGATGGCCTGGGACGACCCCGAGGCCAGCCGCGATTACGTGATGGCGCACGCGCAGGAGATGGACCCGTCCGTCGCCGACCAGCACATCGGCCTGTACGTCAACGAGTTCACGGCCGACCTCGGCGAGGACGGCTACGCGGCGATCCGCGGGCTGCTGACACGCGCTGCCGCGGAGGGGCTGGTTCCGGCGCTCGGGCCGGACGCGCTGTCCTTCCCGTGACGGTGGCCTCTTGAAAGGCGGTCAGACGTCCAGTTGGTCCGCCACCGCCCGCAGCAGACCCGCGATCTTCTTGCCCGCGGTCTTCTCGGGGTAGCGGCCGCGCTCCAGCATCGGCGTGATGTTCTCGAGCAGCGTCGTCAAGTCCTGGACGATCGAGGCCAGTTCGTCCGGCTTGCGGCGCTGCGCCGCCGCGATCGACGGCGTCGGGTCCAAAATGGTGACCGAGAGCGCCTGGTCACCGCGCTGTCCTGCGACCACTCCGAACTCGACGCGCTGGCCGGGCTTGAGGGCGTCGACGCCTGCGGGAAGTACGGAGGAATGCACGAAGACGTCGCCGCCGTCGTCGCGGGAGAGGAAGCCGAAGCCCTTCTCGCTGTTGAACCACTTGACCTTGCCGGTAGGCACGTGAAGTCCTCGTCCTCGTACTAGAAGAAAACGCTGGGATGACTGGGGTAAAGGGTCTGGATAGCAGGACAGCGGGCCGTGGTCCGACCCGCCGTCACCAAGACTATTGGTCTCGGGCCCGGTGACAAGATGTCGCCCGAGGGTTCGCTCGCCGCTCCGTACTCGTCTGTGCTCGGCCCGTGTTCGTCCCTCTGCGCTGGGAACTACCCTGGTGGGGTGCGTGACAAAACCCAAGCCAAGTCCGCGGTGGCCGAGACCGGCCCCGGCGACGGCCTCGTGAAAGCCGGCGGCATCGTCTTCATCGTGGGGGCGATCGCCACCCTCGTCACGATGGCGCCGCTGTTCCTCCACACCGACCCGTTCCCGCCCGTCTCCTACGCGGTGTGCATGCTGATGGGCGTCGGGTTCCTCATCGCCGCGGCCGGGGTGCTCCGCGGCGTCGCGGCGCAGCGCCGTCAGGCGCGTTCGGCGACGTAGCGCTCCAGCCAGGCCGGGAACTCGGTGAGGTCGTTCAGCACGACGTCGGCGCCCTCGGCCCGCAGCTCCGCGGCGTCGCACGGTCCCGTCGTGACGCCCACGGACAGCGCGTTCGCGGTGCGTGCCCCGCGCACGTCGCCGACGTGGTCGCCCACGTAGACGCTCGCGCCGTGCTCGCGCAGCGCGTGGCCCTTGCCCTCGGCCCACAGGTCGCCGATGACGGCGTCCGCGTCGATGCCGAGGTGTGCCAGGTGCAGCTTGGCGTTCGGCTCGTACTTCGCGGTGACGACGATGGCCCGGCCGCCCGCCGCGTGCACGGCGGCTATGGTCTCGCGCACGCCGGGCATCGGCAGCGTGGCCTCGATGGCGTATGTGGGATACATCTCACGGTAGCGGTCGGCCATCGCCGGGATCCGCTCCGGCGGGCACCAGTACGCCAACTCCTCGGTCAGCGGCGGGCCCAGGCGCGACACGATCAGATCCGCGTCGATCTCCAGCCCCGTCTCCTCGGACAGCGCGACCCAGGTGGCGCGGATGCCGGGCCGGGAGTCGATCAGCGTCATGTCGAGATCGAAGCCGACGGTGGGGCCCGAGGACGGCGCCGGGGACGCGGCCGGGGACGTGGGGTCTGTGTGGGGAGCCATGGGGATCATTCTGCCTCTACGGTGACGGCTTCCCCGAAGGCGATCCCAGGGGCACCATGGGCCTCCATGAACCACACCCGCCTCGCCGTCGGCGCCGCTGCCGCCCTCGCGCTCACCCTCTCCGCCTGCAGTTCGGACGACGGCGGGAGCGCCGCCAAGCCCGCGGCCAAGGCCTCAGGACATCACACGGTCGGCACCGCCATGGGCGACGTAAAGGTCAAGAACCGCCCCAAGCGCGTGGTCGTCCTGAACACCGCGGGGCTCGACTCGGCGGTCACGCTCGGCGTGCGGCCCGTGGGAGCCACCCGGGCCGACGCCGACGATGCCTTCCTCTCGTACCTGCCGTCGTCGGGGACCAAGGGCGTCACCGAGGTCGGCGAGCGGAACAGCCCCGACCTCAAGAAGATCGCCGGGCTGAGGCCCGACCTGATCATCGGCGACAAGGCCGGCGACGGGCGGCTCTACAAGCAGCTCGCCGCCATCGCCCCCACCGTCCTCACCGGGTCCGCCGACGACGCGTGGAAGCGGAACTTCCTCGTGCACGCCGACGCGCTCGGCGAGAAGGCGCGGGCCGAGCAGGTCGCGGCCAAGTACAAGGACCACGTCGCCGCGGTCACCAAGGCCATCGGCGGGGCGGGCGCGGCGGCGCGGACCGAGGTCAACTTCGTCCGGTTCGTCGCGGGCTCCGACATCCGCGTCTCCGGCAGGCGGACCCCCGCCGCCACGGTCCTGTCCGACGTGGGCCTCGGCCGCCCGGCGATCACGAACCGGGCCAGGGGCGGCCTCTCGTACGACGTGGCGCCCGAGCAGATCGGCGAGGCGGACGCGGACGCCATCTTCACGTCCACGTACGGGAATCCGGGCCTGGCCAAGGTCGCGGAGGCGACCACGAGCGCCCAGTGGCGCGGCATCAAGGCGGTGCGGGACAACCGGGTCTACAACGTCGACGACGAACTGTGGGCCCAGGGTGTCGGCTACACGGCGGCCAACCAGATCCTCTCGGAGGTGGAGTCGGACCTGGCGACGCGGTGAGGCGTGTGCGTGCGGGGAGGTCTAGAGCCTGGGTGAGCGTGCGCGCCACACCAGGTAGAGCGCCGAGGCGAACGCCGCGCCGCGCAGCACCCACGGCCACGTCTCGTCGAGCGCGCCGCTGAGCCGGCCGTCGGCTATCGGATCGCCCCAGCGCCCGTCGCCGCGCCCCCACAGCCAGACGACGCCGGTGACCGCGGCGAGCCCCGGCAGGCCGAACACCGCCCACTTCTTCTGCCCCATGGTCAGCTGCCGGGACAGGTAGACGACGGCCCAGCCGATCAGCAGCACGAGGATGTTGCCGAGTACGGCGCCGACGACCAGGGTGAGGGCCGCGAGCAGCAGGAAGGGCTGGTTGAAGGAGCGGCCGAAGAAGGCGCGGGGGACGGCGCGGCCCGCCGCGCGGCGGGGCAGGAACCGGCGGGCCCTGGCGGGGCCGGACTCCGCGTCCTCGACGTCGTCGTCCTCGTCGTCCTCTTCGTACGCGTACTCGTCCTCGTCCTCGGCCGGTGCGGGGGCCGGGCGCTTACGGAGGTCGGGGCCGCGGCCCGCCCCCGGCGGCTTGAGTATGTCCGGGATCTCTATGCCTCCGACGAACCCCGGCACGTCGTCGACCTCGGTGCCGGGGATGCCGCCCCCGGCGCGCCACCAGTCGGCGGCCTCGATCGTGCCCAGCTCGTCGGTGCCCGCGAGGTGCACGGGCCGCGGCCCTTCGTCAGCGTCCACGGGCGGCGCGTCCTGCACCGTCTTGCGGCGCACGCGGGCCTTCGGGACGATCCGGCCGAGTGTGCCCCTGACCTGCTCGGGCTCGTCGCCCGCGTCACCGAAGTCGTAGGTGCCGTCGCCGTCCTTGGCCCCGGCGACGATCTGGTCCGGCGTCCCGATGCGGCCGATCAGCCTGCGCACGGCGGCCGGGCTCTCGGCGCCGCCCGCCGCGCGGCGCCGGTCGATCTCGGTGCGGAGGTCGGCGACGAGGCGCATACGGGTCGACGACGGCAGTTGCCGCGACTGGGCCAGGTCTCCGACCTTGCTCAGGTAGTCGAAGACGATCTGATCACTCTCGATCCCCACGAAGTCCCCTCCGGGGTGGCGCTGTTGACCCGTCGACGGTATCGCGAATGGTCACGCTCGTCCGTCCTCCGCCCTCGGGGCTCTGCCCCGGACCCCGCGCCTCAATCGCCGGCGGGGCTTAAGATTCCCGCCCCTACGCCTCAATCACCGGCAGGGGGTTGAAACTCCAGCTCGTGCGCCTCAATCACCGACAGGGCTCGAAACTCCCGCCCCACGCCTCAATCACCGGCAAGGCTCGATCGCCGGCGGCGGGTTGAAAAACGAGCTCGTGCGACTCGATCGCCGTCGGGGGTTGAAAATCGAGTCTCTGCGGCGATTGAGCAGCGGGGGCCGGGGCGGAGCCCCGAGGCCGTAACGGCGGTGCGGGGCTCCGAGGCCGCTAACGTGGGTGGGATGAGCGACGAGCAGACGACCGCGGCAGCCCCCCGCTCCCTCGCGGAAGCGCTCCGCGCGCGCGACGACGGGTCCCTGGCGGCGCTCCTGCGCGCCCGCCCCGATCTGCTCGGCCCCGTGCCGAACGACATGACGCAGCTCGCCACGCGCGCCGGCACCCGCGCCTCGGTGATCCGCGCCCTCGAGCGCCTGGACCGGTACACGCAGCAGGTGGCGCAGGCCCTCGCGGTGGCCCCGGACCCGACGACGTACCGAACGCTGGAGACCCTGCTGCCCGGCGAGGACTCCGTCGCCGCGCTCCCCCGCGCCGTCGCCACGCTGCGCTGTCAGGCCCTCGCCTGGGGCGGCGACGACCAGCTGCGCCTCGTCCGCACGGCCCGCGAACTGCTCGCGCCCGCCCCTCAGCACCCGTCCCCGACCGGCCTCGGCCCGACCGTCGCGGAGGTCACGTCCGGGATGTCGCCGGGGCGTGTGCAGGAGATCGTCGCGGCGGCGGGCCTGCCGTCGACGCACGACCCGGTCTCCGCCGTGGCCGCGCTCACCGACCTCTTCACCGACCCGGACCGGATGTCGGCGCTGCTCGACGAGGCGCCGGCCGACAGCGTCGACGTGCTGAACCGGCTGGTCTGGGGCCCGCCGTACGGCCAGGTCACGGCCCAACCGGCGGCGCACCTGCGGTGGTTGCTCGACCGCGGCCTGCTCGTGCCGACCAACCCCGGCACCGTGGTGCTGCCCCGCGAGGCGGCGCTGCATCTGCGCGGCGGCCGCGCCCACCGCACACTCGAACCGCTCGCGCCGCCCGTGCGGGAGAAGGCGACGCACCGTCCACAGGTTGTGGACGCGGCGGCGGCCGCCGAGGCGTACACGGCGGTGTCGACCGTCGAGGAGCTGCTGAAGGACTGGGACGAGGGCGGGCCCGCCGTGCTCCGCGCGGGCGGCCTCAGCGTCCGCGACCTCAAGCGCACCGCCGTCGCCCTCGACAGCACCGAGCAGACCGCCGCCTTCTGGGTCGAACTCGCTTACGCGGCAGGCCTGTTGGCCTCCGACGGCGAGGCCGACGAGCGCTACGCCGCGACACCCGCGTACGACGAGTGGGTGCTGCTGCCGCCCGCCGAGCGCTGGGAGCGGCTCGCGGCGGCATGGCTGCCCGCGACCCGCACGGCGGGCCTGGTGGGCGGCCGTGACGGCAAGGACCGGACACTGTCGGCCCTCGGCCCGCACCTGGACCGTTCGGCGGCTCCCGAGGTACGGGGCCGGGTCCTCGCCCTGCTGCTCGACGAGCTGCCGCAGGGCGCGTCCCCCGACCCCGACTCCGTGATCGAGCGCCTCACCTGGGAACGCCCGTCCCCGGCCGCCCTCGACCTGCGCACCCGCCTCGCCCGGTGGACGCTCGCCGAGGCCGAGCTGCTCGGCGTCACCGGACGCGGCGCGCTCTCGGCGCACGGCAGAGCGCTGCTCCAGTCGCCGGACGACGACCACGCCGCCCCGCACCCCCTCTCGCCCGCCGAGGCGGCCCTCACCGCTGCCCGCGCCGCGAAGCTCCTCGCGCCGCTGCTCCCCGAGCCGCTCGACCACGTCCTCCTCCAGGCCGACCTCACGGCGGTCGCCCCGGGCCCCCTGGAGCGCCCCCTCGCGGACGCCCTCTCCGTACTCGCGGACGTCGAGTCGAAGGGTGGCGCGACGGTCTACCGCTTCACGCCGGGCTCGGTGCGCCGCGCGCTCGACTCCGGGCGCACGGCCTCCGACCTGCACGACTTCCTCGCCCGGCACTCCCGTACGGCCGTCCCGCAGCCCCTCGCCTACCTCATCGACGACGTCGCACGGCGCCACGGCCACCTGCGGATCGGCGCGGCCTCCGCGTACGTACGGTGCGACGACGACGCCGTGCTCGGCGAGATCCTGGCGGACCGGCGGTCCGCGCCGCTGCGCCTGCGCCGCCTCGCGCCGACCGTCCTCGCGGCGCAGGCCGACCCCGGCACGCTCCTCGAAGGCCTGCGCTCCATGGGCTTCGCCCCGGCCGCCGAGACCCCCGAGGGCGACGTCCTGATCGCCCGCGCGCACGCCCACCGCACCCCGCCGCGCACCGCGCCCGACCCGGTCCCCGACGGCCCGCCGCTGCCCGACGACACCCTCATCGACGCGGCGCTGCGGGCGATCCGCGCGGGCGACGCCGCCTCCACCGCCCCCCGCAAGCAGGCCCCCGCCCACCCCGGCAACGGCGAGCTGCCACGCACCGGCTCCGCCGAGACCCTCGCCACGATGCAGGCCGCGGTCCTCACCGGCGAGGCCCTCTGGATCGGCTACGTCAACGCGGAGGGCGCCGCGAGCCAGCGCGTCATCGCCCCCGTCCGCGTCGAGGGCGGCTTCGTCACGGCCTACGACCACACGGCCGACGAGGTCCGCACGTATCCGCTGCACCGGGTGACGGGGGTGGCGGAGCTCTCCGAGCAGTGACGCCACGCGCTTGCCGGGATGCGGCACACTGGACGTTTGGCCGTGCTGAAGGGAAGTGCGTAGGTGAACGGTCCACTCATCGTCCAGAGCGACAAGACCCTGCTCCTCGAGGTCGATCACGAGAACGCCGACGCCTGCCGCCGGGCCATCGCCTCGTTCGCCGAGCTGGAGCGGGCTCCCGAGCACATCCACACGTACCGGGTGACGCCGCTCGGGCTGTGGAACGCGCGGGCCGCCGGGCACGACGCGGAGCAGGTCGTGGACGCGCTGGTGGAGTTCAGCCGGTACCCCGTGCCGCACGCGCTGCTCGTCGACATCGCCGAGACGATGGACCGCTACGGGCGGCTCACGCTGAGCAAGCACCCGGCGCACGGGCTGGTGCTCACGAGCACCGACCGGCCGGTCCTTGAGGAGATCCTGCGCTCGAAGCGGATCCAGCCGCTGGTCGGCGCCCGCATCGACGCCGACACCGTCGCCGTGCACCCCTCCGAGCGCGGCCAGATCAAGCAGACGCTGCTGAAGCTGGGCTGGCCGGCCGAGGACCTCGCCGGGTACGTGGACGGCGAGGCGCACGAGATCGCGCTCGACGAGGCCGAGTGGTCGCTGCGCCCGTACCAGAAGCAGGCCGTGGAGAACTTCTGGCACGGCGGGTCCGGTGTCGTTGTCCTCCCCTGCGGCGCGGGCAAGACGCTCGTCGGCGCCGGCGCCATGGCCGAGGCGAAGGCGACGACTCTCATCCTCGTCACGAACACCGTCTCGGCCCGCCAGTGGAAGCACGAGCTGGTGAAGCGGACGTCGCTGACCGAGGACGAGATCGGCGAGTACAGCGGTACGAAGAAGGAGATCCGCCCGGTCACCATCGCCACGTACCAGGTCCTCACGACGAAGCGGAAGGGTGTGTACCCGCACCTGGAGCTGTTCGACTCCCGTGACTGGGGGCTCGTCGTCTACGACGAGGTGCATCTGCTGCCCGCGCCGGTCTTCAAGTTCACGGCCGATCTCCAGGCGCGGCGCCGGCTCGGGCTCACCGCGACGCTCGTACGTGAGGACGGGCGCGAGTCCGACGTGTTCTCGCTCATCGGGCCGAAGCGGTTCGACGCTCCGTGGAAGGAGATCGAGGCGCAGGGCTACATCGCGCCGGCGGACTGCGTCGAGGTCCGGGTGAACCTGACGGACTCCGAGCGGCTCGCGTACGCCACCGCGGAGGCCGAGGAGAAGTACCGGTTCTGTGCGACGACGGCGACGAAGCAGAAGGTGACCGAGGCGCTGGTGCGCAAGCACATGGGTGAGCAGACGCTCGTCATCGGCCAGTACATCGACCAGCTCGACGAACTGGGCGAGCACCTGGACGCGCCGGTCATCAAGGGCGAGACGACGAACGCGGTGCGCGAGAAGCTCTTCGAGGCGTTCCGGCAGGGCGAGATCAGCGTCCTGGTCGTCTCCAAGGTCGCGAACTTCTCCATCGACCTTCCGGAGGCGACGGTCGCGATCCAGGTGTCGGGAACGTTCGGCTCCCGCCAGGAGGAGGCGCAGCGGCTCGGCCGTGTGCTGCGTCCGAAGGCGGACGGGCACGAGGCGCGCTTCTACTCGGTCGTCGCCCGCGACACCATCGACCAGGACTTCGCGGCGCACCGCCAGCGCTTCTTGGCGGAGCAGGGGTACGCGTACCGGATCGTCGACGCGGACGAACTCCTCGCGGACAGCTGACCCGTCGTCCCACCGGGAGCCGGCACCCTACGCCCCTGTTGCGGTCGACCGTCCCTACGCCACGGGGCTCCGCCCCGGACCCCGCGCCTCAATCGCCGGCGAGGCTGATCCTTGCCGCACCGACGTACCGGCCACGGGGCTCCGCCCCGGACCCCGCTGCTCAATCGCCGCAGGGGCTTGATGTGCTTAGCCCTGACGAGGTCAGTGGCGCCTTGGGCAATCTGCCGCCTTGGGCGGCAGGGTGGGCAAGGCGGCCCCCGGTGCCGCGGGAGGGGGGCGGGAGGCCCAGAGCACGGTGCAGCCGAGCAGGGTGTACGGGGAGGCCAAGGGTTGTTGCCACCACGTGAGGTGGAGGTCGAGCGGGCCCGCGTGCGGCAGGAGCCACATCGTGCGGGCGGTGAAGACCGCCGCGAGCACCCACGCCGCGCGGCGGCGCCCCTCCGCCCACACCACCGCGATCAGCGGCACGCACCACACCCAGTGGTGCGACCAGCTGATCGGCGAGACGAGCAGCGCCGTGAACGCCGCCAGGACCACCCCACGGGCGGCCGGCGCGCGCCGCGCCGCGTACAGCCCCACCACCGCGACGACCCCGGCCGGCACGGCCCACAGCAACCCCGGTTCGGCGGTGTGCAGCACCCGCGCCACCAGCCCCTGCAAGGACTGGTTGTCGACGATCCACGCCTTGCCGACCCGCCCGGTCTCGTAGAGCCGCCGCGTCCAGAACTCCCAGGTGGCGTACGGCAGTACGAGCGCGCCCACCACGACGGTGCCCACGAACCCGGCGAGCGCGCACGCCACCTCCCGCCGCCTTCCCGTGAGGAACAGGTGGACGATGAAGACGGCGGGCGTGAGCTTGACGCCGGTCGCGATGCCGAGCGCGAGGCCCTTGCCGGGCACACCGGGCGGCCGCGTCAGATCCCACAGGATGAGGCACGCGAGAGCCAGGTTGATCTGCCCGAACAGGACCGTCTGGAAGACCGGTTCGAGCCACAGCGCGAACGCGGCGACCGCGCCCACCACCGCCCGCGACACCCGCAGCCCCGCGAACCGGCAGAACAACCGGACCAGGACCACGACCAGCGCGATGTTGACGAGGAGAAAGGCGCCCTTGAGGACGGGCAGCGGGACCCACGCCGTGGGCGCGAAGAGCAGCGCCGCGAACGGCGGGTACGTGGCGGGGAGTTGCCACCGCGTGACGGCGAACCCGTACAGATCACCGCCACCGGCGAGCACGGCGGCGCCCTCGGCCCGGTAGACGAGAACGTCCGCCATGGGCGCCCCCTGCCACACGCAGAGCGTGGCCAGCGCGGCGACGGACAACGACAAAAGGGCGTACGCACAGCGTGAAGGGGCGGTCACAGTCCGGCGACTGTACCGCCCCTCACGGCGCCCTCCCGGTCTACGACACCGGGCCTACGACACCTGCGCCTTGAACCTCCGCAGCCGCAGGCTGTTGCCCACCACGAACACCGACGAGAACGCCATCGCCGCCCCCGCGATCATCGGGTTCAACAGCCCCGCCGCGGCCAGCGGCAGCGCCGCGACGTTGTAGGCGAAGGCCCAGAACAGGTTGCTCTTGATGGTGTTCAGGGTCCGCCGCGACAGCCGGATCGCGTCGACCGCCGCCCGCAGGTCACCCCGTACGAGGGTGAGGTCACCGGCCTCGATCGCCGCGTCCGTCCCCGTGCCCATCGCGAGCCCGAGGTCGGCCTGCGCGAGCGCCGCCGCGTCGTTGACGCCGTCGCCGACCATGGCCACCGAACGCCCCTCGCCCTGAAGGCTCTTGACGACGTCGACCTTGTCCTGCGGAAGGACCTCCGCGATGACGTCCGCCGGATCCGTGATGCCGACCTCCGCGGCGACGGAACGGGCCACGGCCTCGTTGTCCCCGGTCAGCAGCACCGGCCGGAGCCCGAGCCCGCGCAGCCGCCGGACGGCCTCCGCGCTGGTCTCCTTCACCGCGTCGGCCACCTCCAGGACCGCGCGCGCCTCGCCGTCCCAGGCCACGGCGATCGCCGTACGCCCGGCCTGCTCGGCCTCGGCCTTGGCCTTCGCGAGCCCCGCCGGGAGGCCGATCTCCCACTCATTGAGCAACTTCTCGCGCCCGACCAGCATCGCGTGCCCGTCCACGACGCCCTGGACACCGAGCCCGGCGACGTTCGCAAAGTCCTCGGGCGTCGGCAGCGTGCCGACCTCGGCCGCCGCTCCCGTCGCCACGGCCTGCGCGATCGGGTGCTCGGACGCGTGCTCCAACGCCCCGGCGAGGCGCAGCACTTCGGCCCGCTCGACGCCCTCGGCGGTGTGCACGCCGAGCAGCGTCATCCGTCCGGTGGTGACGGTTCCGGTCTTGTCGAGGACGATCGTGTCGACCTTGCGGGTCGTCTCCAGGACCTCCGGGCCCTTGATCAGGATGCCGAGCTGGGCGCCGCGGCCCGTGCCGACCATGAGGGCGGTGGGCGTCGCGAGGCCGAGGGCGCACGGGCAGGCGATGATCAGTACGGCGACGGCCGCGGTGAAGGCCGCGGTCAGCCCCTCCCCCTTGAGCAGCCAGAAGGCGAGCGTGGCGAGGGCGAGCGCGATGACGACCGGCACGAACACCGCGGAGATCTTGTCGGCGAGGCGCTGGGCCGCCGCCTTCCCGTTCTGCGCGTCCTCGACGAGCTTCGCCATGCGGGCGAGCTGGGTGTCGGAGCCGACGCGGGTGGCCTCGACGACGAGCCTTCCGCCCACGTTCAGTGTGGCGCCCGTGACCGCGTCCCCGGCCGCGACCTCGACCGGTACGGACTCGCCGGTGAGCATGGAGGCGTCCACGGCGGAGGTGCCCTCGACGACACTTCCGTCGGTGGCGATCTTCTCGCCGGGCCGCACGAGGAACCGGTCGCCGACCTTCAACTCGCCCACGGGAATGGTCTCTTCGCGGCTCCCGCCGCCTCGTACGTCCCGTACGACGGTGACGTCCTTGGCGCCCAGGTGCAGCAACGCGCGGAGCGCGGCGCCCGCCTTGCGCTTGGAGCGCGCCTCGAAGTAGCGGCCCGCGAGGATGAACGCGGTGACGCCCGCTGCGGCCTCCAGGTAGATGTTCCCGGCGCCGTCCGTGCGGGAGATGGTCAGCTCGAAGGGGTGGGTCATGCCGGGCATGCCGGCCGTGCCGAAGAACAGCGCCCACAGCGACCACAGGAACGCGGCGGAGACGCCGACCGAGACCAGGGTGTCCATCGTCGCGGCGCCGTGCCGCGCGTTGGTGTACGCGGCCTTGTGAAAGGGCCAGGCCGCGTACACGACGACGGGCGCGGCGAGGGTCAGGGACAGCCACTGCCAGTACTCGAACTGGAGCGCCGGGATCATCGACATCGCGATGACGGGCACGGCGAGCACGACGGCGGTGATCAGCCGCTCCCGCAGCGTGCGCAGCTCGCGGCTGTCCTCCTCCGCCTCCTCCGCGCCGTCACCGCCGCTTTCGCCTTCGGCCTTGCCGGAGGAGGACGCGGGGGGCGCGGGCTGCTGCGCCGTGTAGCCGGTGGCCTCGACGGTGGCGATGAGGTCCGCGACCTCCACCCCGTCCCCGTAGCTGACCTTGGCCTTCTCGGTCGCGTAGTTGACGGTCGCCTCGACGCCGTCCATGCGGTTCAGCTTCTTCTCGACACGGGCGGCGCACGACGCGCAGGTCATGCCACCGATCGCGAGTTCCACCTGTTCGGGCGGGACGACGGTGTGCGCCGACATGGTGCCTCCTCGATTGCGGGGTGTGGCCGGGTACCCGAGTACGATTCGAGTACCCCCTATGGGTACCTCTCCATATGATCCAGTTATACCCCCTGGGGGTACCCGGCGCAAGGGGGTGGGGCACGCGGCGGGGAATGGTCGCACTCGCGGGACCCGCGGCGTAAAGTGGGCAGGCGGACCATTGGACTAGACCTGTCTGGAGCCTCATGAGCGAGCGTGCAGTCCTGGAGGTGATCGCCCTCGACGCCGAGGACGCCGTCGCCGCTCAGGCCGGAGGTGCGGACCGGCTCGAGCTGGTCACGGACATGGCCGCGGACGGGCTCACGCCGTCCGTGGAGACGTTCACGGCGATCCGCGCCGCCGTGGACATCCGGCTGCGCGTGATGCTGCGGGCGACCGACGGGTTCGCGGCGGGCTCCCCCGAGGACGTGACCGCGCTGGTACGGGCCGCGAAGGCGCTGCGGGCCGCGGGCGCGGACGAGTTCGTCCTCGGGTTCCTCGACGAGCAGGGCGGCCCCGACCTGGCCGCGGTGGAGTCGGTCGTGGCCGCACTCGACGGCTGCCGCTGGACGTTCCACCGGGCCATCGACCGGGCCGCCGACCGCGACGCGCTCCGCAAGCAGCTCGCCGACCTGCCGGGGCTCGACACGTACCTCACCGCCGGTTCGGCGGACGGGGTGGACGCGGGGCTCGACGTGCTCCTCGCGGAGGCGGCCCGCGCGGCCTCCGGTGAGCCCGGGTACGAGCAGCGGATCCTGGTCGGCGGGGGGCTCCGCCTGGACCATGTGCCGGGGTTGCGGGCGGCCGGGGTCTCGGCGTTCCACATCGGCGGGGCGAGTCGCCCCGCGGGGTGGGAGGGGGCGGTTTCGGCGGATGCGGTGCGGGTGTGGCGGGAGGCGTTGGACGGGTAGTCCGCGGGCCCCGGCCCCCCGTTCCTACGCCACGGGGCTCCGCCCCGGACCCCGCGCCTCAATCGCCGGCGGGGCTGGAAAAGATCGGGGCTCCGCCCCGGACCCCGCTGCTCAAGCGCCGCAGGGGCTTGAAATGCCCATCCGTTGCGGGGCTTGAAGGTGTCGCCGCCGCCTTGGGCAATCTGCCGCCTTGGGCGGCAGGGTGGGCAAGGCGGCCCCCGGTGCCGCGCAACCGTGACGAGGGGCCCGCCCCGGCTAGCCCAGTTGTGGTGGCAACGGTGCCGCGTGGGTCACCAGCAGGCCCGATACCGCTCGCGTCAGCGCCACGTACAACCGCCGCAGACCCGTTCGCTCGTCCGGTTCCGCGTCGACCACCGCCGCCGGCTCGTCCAGGACCACGTAGTCGTACTCGAGGCCCTTGGCGAGCGACGCCGGGACCAGGGTCAAGCGGGCCTCCGCCGTCGTCTCCTCGCCCGGTGCGAGGTACCGCAACCCGGCCTCCGCCAGCGCAGCGCCAAGCGCCTCGCACCGCGCGTCCGCCGCGATGAGCCCGACCGAGCCCTCGTTGCCCAGCGCCTCGACGCACGCCGCCACCACGTCCCCGGCCCCGCTCACCGGCCGCACCTCGAACGCCCCCGGGTTCTCCCGGACCGACGCCACCGGCGTGAGCCCCGGCGCGATGTCCGGCAACAGCAGGGACGCGTACGTGATCACGTCGGCCGGCACACGGAAGCCCAGCGTCAGCTCCTCCACCACCGCGTCCGCCTTGCCCAGATGGGACAGCGCCTCGTCCCAGCTCCGCGTCGCCCACGGCGTCGTACCCTGCGCGAGATCCCCGAGCACGGTCACCGAACCGGTCGTGGCGCGCCGCCCCACCGCGCGGTACTGCATGGGCGACAGGTCCTGCGCCTCGTCGAGCACCACATGGCCCAGCGAGTGCGTCCGCTCGATCAGATCGAATGCCTCGTCGATCAACACGGCGTCCGCGGCCGCCCACTTGGCGCTCTTCACGCTGCGCGCCGGCTTCTGCCACAGCACGGTCTTCTGCTCGTCGGCGTCGAGCAGCCCATCCGCGTGCTCGGCCAGGAAGTCGCCGTCCGACAGCAGCCGCAGCACCAGCTTCGCCGGGTCGACGGGCGGCCAGATCTCCTTGACCACGGCCTTCACGGCGGCATTGCGCGCCACCGCGTTCTGCACCCGGTCGTCGGGCGCCTCGCCCGCGCGCTCCATCTGGACGAGCACGGCGTGCGCGATCCGCTGCGGCAGGGCCTCGCGCGCGGCCCCGTACCGCATGTCGCGGGCCATCAACTCCCGGACGATCTCCTCCAGTTCGTACGACGGGACCCGCCAGCGGCGCGAGCCGCGCACCACCACGACGCCCTCGGTGGGCGGCGTGATGTGCGAGCGCAGCGCCCGCCGCAGCACCTCGGCCATCCGCGCGTCCCCCTTCACGAGCGCGGCGGCGGGATCGTCGACGCCCCGCACCTCCACATGCGCGACCAGGTCGTCCACCGTCGCCTGCTTGACCTCCAGCTCGCCCAGCGCGGGCAGCACCTGCTCGATGTAGTGGAGGAAGGACGCGTTCGGCCCGATGACGAGCGTCCCGGTCCGCGCCAGCCGCTCCCGGTGCGCGTACAGCAGATACGCGACACGGTGCAGGCCGACGGCGGTCTTGCCGGTGCCGGGGCCGCCCTGGACGCACACCGAACCGGCGAGCCCGCTCCTGACGATCTCGTCCTGCTCCGGCTGAATGGTGGCAACGATGTCGCGCATCGGGCCGACACGCGGCCGCTCGATCTCCTGCTGGAGCAGCTTGCTGGTCTGCTCGGCCTCGGCCGGATCGGTGAGGTGCTCGTCCTCGTACGCGGTGAGGTCGCCGCCCGTGTAACCGAAGCGGCGGCGCAGCGCGACGTCCATCGGGTCCTTCTTGGAGGCCCGGTAGAAGGGCTGGGACACGGGCGCACGCCAGTCGATCACCATCGGGTCGCCCTCGGCGTCGTGCACGTGCCGCCGCCCGATGTAGAACTTCTCGCCCTCGGCCCCCTCGGCGACGTCCGCCCCGGGGGCGTGCAGATAGTCGAGGCGGCCGAAGAACAGCGGCGTGTGGCTGAGGTCGGCGAGCGCCTTGATCCGCTCGTCGATCTGGTGCTGAAGCACCTCGGTGTTCACCCAGTTCGCGGTGACGTCGCGGATGTCGAGCGCCTCCGCGTCCTCGCGCATCGCGCGCAGGGCGGAGCGGGACGAGACCAGGTGCGCGCGCTCGCGCTCGAGCGGTGAGGTCGAGGGCGCGGACGACGACGGTGACGTGCTCACGGGGTTCTGCCTCCGGATCCAGGTACGCGTACAGAACGTTCCCGGCCGGTTTCCGTCCGGTCGGCGGCGCGCTCCGGCCGGCCGGCGGGTGTCGGCGCGGGGAGGCGGGGGAGACGGGCGAGTGTACGGGACGGCTGCCACCGGGAGCCAACGGGTTTCCGGCCGCCCGTCCCCCGCCCACGGGGCTCCGCCCCGGACCCCGCTGCTCAATCGCCGCAGGGGCTCATACGGGCGGGGCTAGGCTCGGTTCCATGACGTACGACGACCGCCCCGCCGTCTCCCCCGACCTGCGCGAGCGCTGGGCCCGCACACTCCGGGCGGCGACCGCGGGCACCGCCCCCGACCCGTACCCGTACGCCGACAATCTCCTCGCCCGGTGGTCCGAGCCGCAGCGCAAGTACCACACGGTCGAGCACCTCACGGCGGTACTCGACCACATCGACGTGCTGGAGGAGCACGCGGAGCGGCCCGAACTCGTCCGGCTCGCGGCCTGGTTCCACGACGCGGTGTACCGGCCCGACCGCTCCGAGAACGAGGAGCGGTCCGCGGCCCTGGCCGAACTCGCCCTGCCGGAAGCCGGGTTGAGCCCGGAGGGTGTCGCCGAGGTGGCCCGCCTCGTCCGCCTCACCGTCACCCACGACCCGGCCGACGGCGACACCGACGGCGAGGCGCTGTGCGATGCCGACCTGGCGATCCTGGCCGCACCCGCGCCCGCCTACGCCGCGTACACCAAGGCCGTCCGCGAGGAGTACGCGTTCGTGCCGGACGAGGCGTTCCGCGAGGGCAGGGCCGGGGTCCTGCGCCAACTCCTCGACCTGCCACGGCTGTTCCGCACCCCGCACGGCAGGTCCCACTGGGAGTCCGCCGCCCGCGAGAACCTGACGGCCGAGCTGGATCTGCTGACTCCCTGACCCGGCGCATGCGGCGGTGCGTGTGAACGGCGTACGAACAGTGCGCCACGACCCGCCGGTCCGGGAATGCCACCTGTCACGCCCAGGTTGGCTCCTTACATGTCCCCACAGCCCAGCCCGGACTCCCCCGGCCCCTCAGACCCCCGCTCGAACACCCGTATGCCCCTGGCCGTCTACATCCTCGGCCTCAGCGTCTTCGCCCTCGGGACCAGCGAGTTCATGCTGTCCGGGATCCTCCCCGCGGTCGCCGACGACATGGACGTCACGATCCCGCAGGCCGGACTGCTGATCTCGGCCTTCGCCATCGGCATGGTGGTCGGCGCCCCGCTGCTCGCGGTCGCGACCCTGCGGCTGCCGCGCCGGACCACCCTGATCTCGCTCATCACGGTGTTCGGCCTCGGCCAGGTCGCGGGCGCGCTCGCCCCGACCTACGCGATCCTGTTCGCCTCCCGCGTCGTATCGGCCCTCGCCTGCGCCGGGTTCTGGGCGGTCGGCGCGGCCGTCGCCATCGCGATGGTGCCGGTGAACCAGCGGGCCCGCGCCATGGCCGTCATGATCGGCGGCCTGTCGATCGCGAACGTGCTCGGCGTCCCGGCGGGCGCGTTCCTCGGCGACGGGCTCGGCTGGCGCGCCGCGTTCTGGGCGGTGGGTGTCGCCTCCGCGATCGCCCTCGTCGGCATCGTGACCCTCGTGCCGAAGATTCCGCTGCCCGCCGAACAGCCGCGCCTCAAGCGGGAGTTGAGCATCTACGCGGACCGTCAGGTGTGGCTGTCCATCGCCGTCACCGCGCTCGCCGCGGGCGGCGTCTTCTGCGCGTTCAGCTATCTCTCGCCGCTCCTGACGGACGTCGCGGGCCTGCCCGAGAGCTGGGTCCCCGCGGTCCTCGCACTGTTCGGGCTCGGCGCCCTCGCCGGTTCGACGCTCGGCGGGCGGATCGCCGACGCGCACCTCTTCGGCGTCCTGCTGACCGGCATCGCCGCGTCCACCGTCTTCCTCGCGGCGCTCACCGTACTCGGCCAGTTCGCCGTCGCGGCGGTGGTGCTTTCGTTCCTGCTCGGCTTCTCCGCGTTCTACACGGCGCCGGCCCTCAACGCCCGGATGTTCAACGTCGCGGGCGCCGCACCCACCCTGGCGGGCGCGACCACGACCGCCGCGTTCAACCTGGGCAACACGGGCGGACCCTGGCTCGGCGGCACGGTCATCGACGCGGGTCTCGGTTATCCGGCCACGGCGTGGGCCGGGGGCGCGATGACGGTGGTGGCGCTCGCGTTGACCACGGTGTCGGTGCGCCTGCACCGGCGTACGGCGTCGAAGGTCGTCACCGGTTCCGGGAGCGTGCCCGACGCCACGGGACTCCGCTCCGACCCCCGCTCCTCAGTCGCCGAAGGGGCTTGAAATTACGCGGACCGCCGCTTCCGCCGCCGCAAGCCCGCCTCCGTCAGCCTGCGCACCAGCTCCTTCGAGCCGATCTCGACCGCTCCCGCGCGCACCGCGTCCCCGTACCGGTGCGAAGGGAGGTCGTAATGGTCGCGCTCGAAGGCGCGCGGCGGAACGCCCAACCCCTCGGCGAACGCGTGGAGTTCATCGTATGAGACGTCGCTGACCAGGTGCGACCACATGCGGTCGTGCCCCGGCCAGGTCGGCGGATCTATGTAGACCGTCACCCCGTCACCGACCCGAGGCCGCCGACCGGCGCCACGCTCACGCCGGCCTCCGAGCACACCCAGTGCGGGTCCGCGCCCAGCTCCGGCTCGACGTCCAGCGCGTGCGGGGCCTCCGCGCCCGAGCCGGGGCCGCACACCGGGCACAGCGGCCAGCGGCCGTGCCGCTCCAGGATTCCGTCCTTGACGTCCTGGGCGACGAGCCCGGTCACGAACTCCACCCCCTGCGGCCACTGCTCCACCCACCAGCGCCGCGACACGATCGACTCCTCCACCAGCGAGACGATGTCCGAATCCGCGACGTCGCCCGCCTTCAGATCCGCGAGCACGAGCGCGCGGGCCGCGTGCAGGGCCTGCTCCAAGGGGCTGATGGTGTCCATACCCCCAATTGTGCCCCTCCCCCTTTCGAGCCCCCCTCCGGGACGAAGGACCCTTGACCGGATCCGGCTCCGAAAATATCTTTCATTACGTGAGCAACAACGTGAAGGAAAGTTTCGCCGGTGACGCGCCGCCGGCCCCCGCGGCGCTCGCCGCCAAGGTGCGCACCCTCGCACCGTCCATGACCCGCTCCATGCAGCGGGTCGCCGAGGCGGTCGCCGGGGACCCGGCGGGCTGCGCCGCCCTGACCGTCACCGGACTCGCCGAGCTCACCGGCACCAGCGAGGCCACGGTGGTGCGCACCGCCCGCATCCTCGGCTACCCCGGCTACCGGGACCTGCGCCTGGCGCTCGCCGGGCTCGCCGCCCAGCAGCAGTCGGGCCGGGCGCCCGCCGTCACCGCGGACATCGCCGTCGACGACCCGCTGACCGACGTCGTCGCCAAGCTCGCCTACGACGAGCAGCAGACCCTCGCCGACACCGCCGCCGCACTCGACACCGCGCAGCTCGGCGCCGCCGTGACCGCCATGGCGAGCGCGGGCCGCGTCGAGATCTACGGCATGGCGGCCTCCGGCCTCGTGGCCCAGGACCTCGCGCAGAAGCTGCTGCGCATCGGCCGGCACGCGTACGCGCACTCGGACCCGCACCTGGCCGTCCACAACGCGGTGACGCTCCGCTCCGGGGACGTGGCGGTGGCGATCACGCACTCCGGCACCACCGGCGACGTGATCGAGCCGCTGCGGGTCGCCTTCGAGCGCGGCGCCACCACGATCGCGATCACCGGCCGCCCCGGCAGCCCGGTCTCCCAGTACGCCGACCACATACTGACCACGTCCATCGCCCGCGAGAGCGAGCTGCGGCCCGCGGCGATGTCCTCCCGCACGAGCCAGCTCCTGGTCGTGGACTGCCTGTTCGTGGGCATCGCCCAACGCACGTACGAGACGGCGGCGCCGGCCCTCTCCGCGTCCTACGAGGCCCTGGCCCACCGCCATCAGGCGGTGCAGTGCAAGTAGTTCAAGCCCCGCCGGCGATTGAGGCGCGGGGTCCGGGGCAGCGCCCCGCGACCGCGACGCCGTCCCACAGCAACAGAACCCTCCCGCACAGAGAGCCGAACCCTCACCATGACCGCCACCCCGGACGCCCCCTACGCCGACCTCCGCGCGCAACTGGCCACGCTCACGACGGAGGCATTCCGCCCGGAACTCGCCGAGATCGACCAGCTCCCCACGCTGGAGATCGCGAAGCTGATGAACGGCGAGGACGCCTCCGTGCCCACCGCCGTCGCCGCCCAGCTCCCGCAGATCTCCGCCGCGATCGACGGCACCGCCGAGCGGATGGCCCGCGGCGGCCGCCTCATCTACGCGGGCGCCGGCACCGCGGGCCGGATGGGCGTCCTCGACGCCTCCGAGTGCCCGCCCACCTTCAACACGTGGGACGGCCAGGTCGTCGGCCTGATCGCGGGCGGCCCGTCCGCCATGGTCAAGGCCGTCGAGGGCGCCGAGGACTCCAAGGAGCTCGCGGCCGCCGACCTGGACGCCATCGACCTCACCGAGAACGACATCGTCGTCGGCATCTCGGCCTCGGGCCGCACCCCGTACGCGATCGGCGCCGTCGAGCACGCCCGCGCCCGCTACGGCGCGCTCACCGTCGGCCTGTCCTGCAACGCGGACAGCGCGCTCGCCGCCGCCGCGGACCACGGCATCGAGGTCGTCGTCGGCCCCGAGCTGCTCACCGGCTCCACCCGCCTGAAGGCGGGCACGGCGCAGAAGCTCGTGCTCAACATGCTGTCGACGATCTCCATGATCCGGCTCGGCAAGACGTACGGAAACCTCATGGTCGACGTGCGCGCCTCCAACGAGAAGCTCCGGGCCCGCTCCCGCCGCATCGTCGCCCTCGCCACCGGCGCCGACGACGACGCCATCGAGGCCGCGCTCGCCGCGACCGACGGCGAGGTCAAGAACGCCATCCTCGTCGTCCTCGGCGACGTCGACGGCCCCACCGCCGACCGGCTCCTCACGGAGTCCGACGGCCACCTGCGCGCGGCCCTCGCGGCCGCCGCCACCCAGTAGTCCCCCGCACCCCGCACCCACCCGTCCCCGAGATCCACCTGCACAGCAAGGCAAGACGCACCATGGCCGATAACGCCGAGAACAAGAACCGCGCCGTCGCCGCCGCGATCCTCCCGCTCGTCGGCGGCGCAGCGAACGTCACCTCTGTGGTCCACTGCATGACCCGGCTCCGGCTGGGCCTCGCGGACCGTTCGCTCGTCCAGGACGAGGCGCTCAAGGCGCTTCCCGACGTCATGGGCGTCGTCGAGGACGAGACGTACCAGATCGTCCTCGGACCGGGGAAGGTCGCCCGGGTCACGCCCGAGTTCGAGACCCTCGTGGAGGAGGGGCGCCAGGAGGCCGCCGCCGCCCCGGCGCCCGAGCCCGCCTCGTCCGGCGCCTCCGCCGACGACCTCGCCGCCCAGGGCGCGGCGATCAAGGCGCAGCAGAAGGCGAAGAACGCCACCCCGTTCAAGCTGTTCCTGCGCAAGATCGCCAACATCTTCGTGCCGCTGATCCCGGCGCTGATCGGCTGCGGCATCATCGCCGGCCTCAACGGCCTGATGATCAACCTGGGCTGGCTGCCGTCGGTCACCCCGGCGCTCGCCGCCATCGCCTCCGGCTTCATGGCGCTGATCGCGGTCTTCGTCGGCTACAACACCGCCAAGGAGTTCGGCGGTACGCCCATCATCGGCGGCGCCGTCGCGGCGATCATCGTCTACCCGGGTGTCGCCGACATCTCGGCGTTCGGCCACAAGCTGTCGCCCGGCCAGGGCGGTGTCCTCGGCGCGCTCGGCGCGGCGGTGCTCGCGGTCTACATCGAGAAGTGGTGCCGCAAGTGGGTGCCCGAGTCGCTCGACGTGCTGGTCACCCCGACGCTCACCGTCCTGATCTCCGGCCTGGTCACGATCTTCGGCCTGATGTTCGTGGCGGGCGAGGTCTCCACCGCCATCGGCACGGGCGCCAACTGGCTCCTGGAGAACACCGGCGTCTTCGCCGGCGCGGTCCTCGGCGGCCTCTTCCTCCCCCTCGTCATGCTGGGCCTGCACCAGGCCCTGATCCCCATCCACACCACGCTGATCGAGCAGCAGGGCTACACCGTCCTCCTGCCGATCCTGGCGATGGCGGGCGCGGGCCAGGTCGGTTCGGCGATCGCGGTCTACAAGAAGCTCAAGCACAACAAGTCGATCCGCAAGACCATCAAGTCGGCGCTCCCGGCGGGCTTCCTGGGCGTGGGCGAGCCCCTCATCTACGGCGTCTCGCTCCCGCTCGGCCGCCCCTTCATCACGGCGTGCGTCGGCGGCGCGGCGGGCGGCGCGTTCATCGGCGTCTTCTCGATGCTCGGCTACCAGGTCGGCTCGACCGCCATCGGCCCGTCCGGCTGGGCCCTGTTCCCGCTCCTCGACGGCAACCACGGCCTGGGCATGACCTGCGCGATCTACCTGGGCGGCCTGCTCGTCGGCTACGTCGTCGGCTTCCTGGCGACGTACTACTTCGGCTTCACGCAGGACATGCTGGTCGAGTTCAACCAGGACGTCGACGCGGGCGAGTCCCCCGAGGCCCGTGCCGAGGAGGGCCCGTCGGGCCCGGCCCTGGACTCGGACCCGAAGGGCCCCGAGCCGAAGGAACCGGCGAAGGTCTGACCCCGGTCACCACTGATCCCGGTCACCACAAAAGGGCGGCACCCCACGGCATGGGGTGCCGCCCTTCGCGTACGTACGGACTAGTGGAGCGGCTCGTAGGACCCGGTGTAGTACACACCCGGCCGCAGCACCCCCGTCAGCGCACCCAGCGCCTGCGCCGCCTCCCACTCCTCGTCCGACATGATCACGGTGCCCGAGTCCTCCGGCACCGGATCATGATCGGCGGAGGCCGCGGAAGCCCCTGCTCCCACCAGCGCTCCCGCCGCCAGAACGGTCGCCGTCACCCGCACACGCAAGCTGTTCGTCATGCCCACCCAACGAGCCGTGTCACCCACTGGTCACCGCTCCACGTGCGCCCGGCCCGGCCCTCCCGCATCCTGAGCGCATGGCTGACAGCACCCTTTCGAAGATCTCCTGGACCGAGTTCCGCCCGGACCGGCGCCGCCTGACCGCCGGGGCGGTCCTCACCGGCGTCGGCACCCTCACCGCGATGGCGGGCGTCGGCGTCCTCGTCTACGAACTGGCCCGCGCGGGCCGCACCTGGACCGGCTCCTGGGACGTCCCCCCGTCCGAGCTGGCCACCCGCGCCTTCCACCAGGCCCAGGCAGCGGCGGCCAGCGCCACACGCGCGGGCCGCGACACCTGGCAGAGCTTCTCCGAACAGTCCTCGGCCTGACCGCTCAGGCGCCGCGCCGCCCCTCGTGCAGTACGGCGACGATCCGCATCGCCGTATCGAAGTTCACGCATCCGAGGTCGACGAGCGGATACCCGACCTCGCCCGCGGCCGACACCGGGTCGACCCTCAGCGACGGCAGCACGATGCCCAACACCCCCGTCTCCACCCGCAGTTGAGCGACGACCTCCTCGACCACCCGCAACCGCTCCGCGCTCCGCACCGCCATCACGCACTCCTCCACTCCGAGTTCCGCTTTCGCCACTCAGGGTGACCGGCCCGGCTCTACGCTGACCAGGGGCAGCGGCCCAACAGACGCCGCTGCTGGACCGGGAGTTGATGCACGTGACCGGACCGAAGGACCTCGACCCGTCGTCGCGCCGCGTGATGATCGGCGAAGAACTCCGCCACGCCCGCGAGAGAGCGGGCCTGACCCAACAGTCCCTGGGTGAGCTGCTGTTCGTCAGCGGCTCGTACATGGGCCAGATGGAGGCGGGCACGCGGCGCATCCTGCCGGACATGGCGGTGCGCCTGGACGAGGAGCTGAAGACGGGCGGCTTCTTCGCCCGCAACTGCGAAAAGGCGAACAGGTCGAAGCACCCGGAGCACTTCGCCGAAGCCGCCGAGGCGGAGGCGCTGGCCACCACGATCATGGAGTACGGGGCGATGCTCATCCCCGGACTCCTCCAGACACCGGACTACGCCCGCGCGGTATTCCTCGACTACCAGCCCACGGCACCGGACGAAGTGATCGACAAGCTTTTGTCGGCCCGCGTCGAGCGCGCCCGCCTCTTCGACAATCCAACAACCCCGTTGTTGTGGGCGGTCCTGGACGAGGCGGCCCTGCGCCGACCGGTCGGTGGCCCCGCGGTGATCGCCGCGAACCTGCGCCACATCGCCGACCTGGTCCGCAGACGCCGGGCAGTTGTCCAGGTCCTCCCGTTCGCGGCGGGCGGCCACGCGTCGCTGCACGGATCACTCAAGCTCATGTACTTCGAGGACGCACCGCCACTCACCCTGATCGAAGCCCCCGCAACAGGACGCCTGTTGGACGATCCGGCCACCGTCACCCGCCACCAACTGTCCTACGACCTGCTCAGGGCCAACGCGCTCACGCCGAAACAGTCCCTGGCTCTGCTCGACTCCGTGGCGCAGGATTACGCCCATGAGGAACCACACCCCTGAGTACGCCCCGGACGACGACGCCGCCCGGAGCTGGCGCAAGTCCAACTACAGCGGCGGCGAGGGCAACAACTGCCTCGAAGTCGCCGACACCCACACGCCCGTGACGGGCATCGTCCCCATCCGGGACTCCAAGAACCCCACCGGCCCGAAGCTCGTGCTCCGGGCGGCGGCCTGGTCCGCGTTCATCGCCGACCTGCGCCGCACCCCGTAGCCAACGCCCCGAGGCTCAAGCCCCGAGCCGCGAGCCCTGCTTTCAAGGATCGGGAGATGGGTCTCAACCCACCCTCCCTCCCTGCGAGTTGGCGAAGCCGACGAGCACGTCCGCTAATACCCGACACTTTCTGGCACCGGCTTGCCACGGAGGGTAATCGCGCTCTAGCGTGCCCGATATACGAACGGCCCCCGCCGGTGCGGTAACACCAATGCGGGGGCCTATCCATCAAGATCTCACCCAAGGAGATCCCGTGGCTGACGCCAACTCTAGTGCCGCCCCCGCCCCGACGCACCCAGCATCGCCCACCCCGCCCCACCCCGAAGCGAACCCGGGCTACGGCAAGCGGTCCGCGCCGGACCAACTCCCCCGAACCAGGGCCGACTTCGCGGACCTTCCCGCCCGCGAGGCGTACATCGCCGGATACATCGACCGGCTGCCCGACGGCTCGGACATCTCGGTGAAGACGCTCGCCAACCACCTCCCGTACGGCCAGGCGGCGATGCGCACCGCCCTCAACAACCTGCACCGGGCCGGTCACTTGAGACGCGGCCGCGAACACGTACAGGGCTCCGGGAGCGCACGCTGGGTCACCCGCACCTGGTTCTCCCGCACGGCGCGGGGCGACGCGTGGTGGACGGCATTCGTGAGGGGCGACGTACCGGAGACGGGCCGGGACGCGCCGCCCGAAGAACCACCTCCACGCCCCACCCGCAGCCGCGCACTGCTCCTCCTCACCGCCCTCGGCCGCACGGCGCCGTCGCTGGCCCTGTCCGCCGCCGAATGCGACCGGCTCGCACCGGAGGTGGAGCGCTGGTTCGAGCGGAACGCCACCGAGGAAACCCTGCTGCACGCCCTGACGGCCGGCCTCCCCACACCCGTACACAGCCCGGCCGCACTCCTGCTCCGCCGCCTGACCGACAAACTTCCCCCGCCACCCCCACCACCGGTGAATCGCCCGGTCCTCCGCCTCATCGAGTGCGCGAAATGCCGAGCTCCCGGCCGCCCCGAAGCCCTGCCGGGCGGCTTCTGCACCCCGTGCAACGGCACCCGCCCCGCCTCCCCACCCCCAGGCATCCTCACCCCGGAAGCCGTCCGCACCCGCGTCGCGGAGATCCGCGCGGCGATGCTCCCGCGCCCCGAAAGGGCACGCGTATGACCGCGCCGACGATCCGGACCCGTACATCCGGGGCACGATGGAGGCGAGGAGGCACACCCATGACCCCTGGCACCGCCGACCGCCCTCAGATGAGCATCGAGGACTTCGAGGAGCTGAACCGAAAGGCTCCGGAGACGCTGCGCAACAAGCTCGAATTCCTGAACGGACGGCTGCTCGTGAAGCACGGCCCCATCGACGTCGAGGACTTCGAGGAACTGGCCCGCGTCGCCCCCGAGACGGTGACCTTGGAACTCCTCAACGGAAAGCTAGAGGTCAAGCCCGTGCCGGACGGCGACCACGGAGAGATCACCATGTGGCTGATCCGCCAGTGCATGATGCAGCGCCCCGAACTGGCCCTCTATCCGGAGCAGGGTCTACGGATCGACACGTACAGAAAGGGCTGCATCAAACCGGACGGCGCTCTCGCCCCCATCGGCTACTTCGCCGGACAGGACGAGTGGGCCTCCCCCGACGGCGTCCTCATGGCTGTCGAAGTCACCTCCAAGGACCGCGACGCCGACCGCCACGACCGCCAGGAGAAGCCCCGCGCCTACGCGTACGCGGACATCCCCGTCTACCTCCTCGTCGACCGCGACAACGTCTACCAGAACCGCCGCCCGTACCACTACGGAGCGACGGTCCGCCTCCCCGCCCCGGTCACCATCACCCTCGAAACCGAGAGGCTCAAGGACTACGCCTGACGCCCACCCGCGTCAGCCGGACGCCGGCGTGCCCACGCCGTGCAGCAACGTATCCACGACTCGCGTGGCCAGGGCGTCCACGGCGGCGTCGGTCTCCGGGGACTGAATCGCGGCCTCGTGGATGAGGGCGTAATACACGGTTCGCGCCCAGTCCAGGTCGGCGTCGGGCCGTATCTGGCGTCCCCGCTCGCCGCCGCGACGACGGGCACCGACCACCTCATCGACGGTGGCTCCGTCAAGACCGCCTGACCAACCCAGCCCATTCAAGCCTCGCTCTTTCAAGCCCCGCCGGCGATTGAGGCGCGGGGTCCGGGGCGGGCCCCGAGGCATCGACCACGGGTGAGCGCACGGAAACGCCCGAGGGCGGCACCGACTCGCGAAGAGTCGGTGCCGCCCTCGGGGTTACGGACGGGCTGAACCGAGACGGCTCAGAAGTCCATGTCACCGCCGGGCATGCCGCCACCGGCCGGCGCAGCGCCCGCCTTCTCCGGCTTGTCGGCGATAACGGCCTCGGTGGTGAGGAACAGCGCGGCGATCGACGCGGCGTTCTGCAGGGCGGAACGCGTCACCTTCGCCGGGTCGATGATGCCCTCGGCGATCATGTCGACGTAGTCACCCGTGGCGGCGTTCAGACCGTGACCGACGGTCAGGTTGCGCACCTTCTCCACGACGACGCCACCCTCGAGACCACCGTTGACGGCGATCTGCTTGAGCGGGGCCTCGAGCGCGAGCTTCACGGCGTTGGCGCCGGTCGCCTCGTCACCCTCGAGCTCCAGCTTCTCGAAGACCGCGGAGGCCTGCAGCAGGGCGACGCCACCACCGGCGACGATGCCCTCCTCGACGGCCGCCTTCGCGTTGCGAACGGCGTCCTCGATGCGGTGCTTGCGCTCCTTGAGCTCGACCTCGGTGGCCGCGCCCGCCTTGATGACGGCCACGCCGCCGGCGAGCTTGGCGAGGCGCTCCTGGAGCTTCTCGCGGTCGTAGTCCGAGTCGCTGTTCTCGATCTCGGCACGGATCTGGTTGACGCGACCCTGGACCTGGTCGCTCTCACCGGAGCCGTCGACGATCGTGGTCTCGTCCTTGGTGATGACGACCTTGCGGGCGCGGCCGAGCAGGTCGAGACCGGCGTTCTCCAGCTTGAGGCCGACCTCCTCGGAGATGACGGTGCCGCCCGTGAGGATGGCGATGTCACCGAGCATGGCCTTGCGGCGGTCACCGAAGCCCGGGGCCTTGACGGCGACGGACTTGAAGGTGCCACGGATCTTGTTGACGACCAGGGTCGACAGGGCCTCGCCCTCGACGTCCTCGGCGATGATCAGCAGCGGCTTGCCGGACTGCATGACCTTCTCGAGCAGCGGAAGGAGGTCCTTCACGTTGCCGATCTTCGAGTTGACGATCAGGATGTACGGGTCCTCGAGCGAGGCCTCCATACGCTCCATGTCGGTGGCGAAGTACGCCGAGATGTAGCCCTTGTCGAAGCGCATACCCTCGGTGAGCTCGAGCTCCAGACCGAAGGTCTGGGACTCCTCGACGGTGATGACGCCTTCCTTGCCGACCTTGTCCATGGCCTCGGCGATGAGCTCGCCGATCTGGGTGTCGGCGGCCGAGATGGAGGCGGTGGAGGCGATCTGCTCCTTGGTCTCCACCTCCTTGGCCTGCTCGAGCAGGGCGGCGGAGACGGCCTCGGTGGCGCGCTCGATGCCGCGCTTGAGGGCCATCGGGTTGGCGCCGGCGGCTACGTTGCGAAGGCCTTCGCGAACGAGCGCCTGGGCCAGGACGGTCGCGGTCGTCGTGCCGTCACCGGCGACGTCGTCCGTCTTCTTCGCGACCTCCTTGACCAGCTCGGCGCCGATCTTCTCGTACGGGTCCTCGAGCTCGATCTCCTTGGCGATGGACACACCATCGTTGGTGATCGTGGGGGCGCCCCACTTCTTCTCGAGGACGACGTTGCGACCCTTGGGGCCCAGGGTCACCTTGACGGCGTCGGCGAGCTGGTTCATGCCGCGCTCGAGGCCGCGCCGTGCCTCCTCGTCGAACGCGATGATCTTGGCCATGTGAAGTGGTCCTCCCGGACGGGGTGGATTACGCAAACGGACCGTGCTGGTGCCCGCGACGGACGGCCTGCACGCCTTGTGGTTCCTTGCCCCACCCGGCCTGCGGACCTCACCGACCCGATCCAAGTTTTGTCACTCTCACTGGGAGAGTGCTAAGCCCAATGATTAGCACTCGACCCATGCGAGTGCAAGCGCCTGTCCCAGATCCGCAGGTGAGCGCGGGCAGCACGAAGGGCCCGTCCCCCGGTCTCCCGGGAGGCGGGCCCTCCACGACGTGCGACGTACAAGCTTGCAGTCTGACGCGCGCGTTCAGCCGGCGGCCACGCGGACCATGTCGGCCTGCGGCCCCTTCTGGCCCTGCGAGATCTCGAACTCGACCCGCTGCCCCTCTTCGAGGGTGCGGTAGCCGTCCATCTGAATCGCGCTGTAGTGGACGAAAACATCCGCACCACCGTCGACCGCGATGAAGCCGTACCCCTTCTCCGCGTTGAACCACTTGACGGTGCCCTGAGCCATGCCTAACTCCCCTATTACTGGCCCTTGCGCGGGACCGCACTTCGCGGACCCGGGTCAGACCTCACGCCCCATGGGATATGGGGGTGTGCGCCGGAACGCGTCGACCGCGGCTGAATGTATCTGCCCAACTGCCGTCTGCAACAGGTCAGTCGGACGAGAATTCTGGGCACGTCAGATCGGGGAAACCGGGCCAACTCACCGGATCCCAGGGCAACTCGGGCCGCGTAAATGCCGTAAAAGGCCCGAAAGGGCGGGGCACTTTGGCTACTTCTTGTCGGGCCGCGGGCGAGAACTCATATGCGCCCGTCATGCACCGCGCGGGGAAACGCAGCAGCTTCCCCAACTGTACCGTGCTCAACCATGCAGAATTGCCCCCTCCGTTTCTCTCACGGAGGGGGCAACTCGGTTGACTCTGTGCGGACCCGCTAAAGATCAGCCACCTGCGACGGCCGGGATGATCGAGACCCCTGCACCGTCCGGCGTCGCCGTCTCGAGGCCCTGCTCGAAGCGGACGTCGTCGTCGTTCACGTAGACGTTCACGAAGCGGCGCAGCTTGCCCTGGTCGTCGAGGACGCGGGCGGCGATGCCGGTGTGGTTCTTCTCGAGGTCGGCGATGACGTCGGCGAGGGTGGCGCCCTCGGCGGCGACCTCGGACTGCCCGCCGGTGTAGGTGCGCAGGATGGTGGGGATACGAACGTTGACGCTCATGGCGGTAACTCCTGTTGCTACAAGTGTCGGTCGGACTCAGAGATCGGCGGCGAGGCCGGCCTCGCGGAACGCGTCCAGGCTCGGCCGGATGGTGGCGGTGGCCTGCGAGGAATCGGCAACCGCGTCGAGCGTCTTGAGCCCGTCACCGGTGTTCAGGACCACCGTGGTCAGCGACGGGTCGATCTGGCCCGCCTCGATGAGCTTCTTCGTGACGCCCAGCGTCACACCGCCCGCCGTCTCGGCGAAGATGCCCTCCGTGCGCGCGAGCAGCTTGATCGCGTCGACGACCTGCTCGTCGTTCACGTCCTCCACCGCGCCACCCGTGCGGCGCGCGATGTCGAGGACGTACGGGCCGTCCGCCGGGTTGCCGATGGCGAGGGACTTGGCGATGGTCGTCGGCTTCTGCGGGCGGACCACGTCGTGGCCGCCCTTGTAGGCGACGGAGACCGGGGAGCAGCCCTCGGCCTGGGCGCCGAAGAGCTTGTAGGGCTTGTCCTCGACGAGGCCGAGCTTGATCAGCTCCTTCAGGCCCTTGTCGATCTTCGTGAACTGGGAGCCGGACGCGATCGGGATGACCAGCTGGTCCGGGAGCTGCCAGCCGAGCTGCTCGCAGATCTCGTACGCGAGCGTCTTGGAGCCCTCGCCGTAGTACGGGCGCAGGTTGACGTTCACGAAGCCCCAGCCCTCGCCCAGCGGGTCGCCGATGAGCTCGGAGCAGAAGCGGTTCACGTCGTCGTAGTTGCCCTCGATGGCGACGAGGTCACCGCCGTAGACACCGGCCATGACGACCTTGCCCTGCTCCAGGTCGTGCGGGATGAACACGCAGGACCGGAAGCCGGCGCGGGCGGCGGCGGCGCCGACGGCGCCGGCCAGGTTGCCGGTGGAGGAGCAGGAGAGGGTGGTGAAGCCGAAGGCGCGGGCGGCCTCGATGGCCTGCGCGACGACGCGGTCCTTGAAGGAGTGCGTCGGGTTGCCGGAGTCGTCCTTGACGAACAACTTGCCCTCGGCGACGCCCAGTTCACGGCCGAGGTTGTCGGCCTTGACGAGCTTGGTCCAGCCGGGGTTCAGGTTCGGCTTCTCGGCGACGTCGGCCGGGACGGGCAGCAGCGGGGCGTAGCGCCAGATGTTGGCGGGGCCGGACTCGATCTGCTTGCGGAGCGCCTCGGGGTCGCCCACGGGCAGGTCGTATGCGACTTCGAGCGGACCGAAACACTCGGCGCAGGCGAAGACGGGGCCGAGCGGGACGACGGCGCCGCACTCGCGGCAGGAGAGGCCGGACGCGGGGCCCAGGTCCACGGTGGCGGTGGTTTCGGTGGCGACAGTCTGTACAGCCATGAGAGGCGAGGCCCTTTCTCCTCATCTTCCTCGCGACGCATCTCGCCACGAGACGGATTTGGCACCTTCACTAGCCGGGAGCCTCGCGACGTCGACGGTGACTTGTCGTGACGAGACCGGCTGGAGGGTTGCCGGGGCTTCAACGGGCCGTATCCCTCTGCCCCTCTGGATGAGCGGTATTCGGTTGTGTGAATTCAGTTGTGACCGGCAGGCGACCCCCGACATGCGATGGTCACCGGCCTTGTTCAAGACTGTAACCGACGGCCCGGACCCTTGAGATAGTCGTCCGAACCGCGAGATGGATCACATCCGGATCCGTACGACGGTCTTTACGGAAGGAACCCAGACCGTGCTGGAAGAGGTCGAGCGCTGGCTGAGCAGGCGCTCCTGGGCCGTGGCCGACCATCCCTTGCACCAGCTGATCGCCGCCAAACGCGCGTCGGGTCAGACGGTGAGTGTCGTACTGCCCGCGCTGAACGAACAGGAGACGGTCGGCGAGATCGTCGCCGAGATACGGCGCGCGCTGATGACCGACGCGGTGCCGCTCGTCGACGAACTCGTCGTGATCGACTCCGGCTCCACCGACCGCACCTCGGAGGTCGCCGCGGCGGCCGGCGCGCGCGTCGAGCACCGGGACACGATCCTGCCGCGCGTTCCGGTCAGGCCCGGCAAGGGCGAGGTGCTGTGGCGCTCCCTGTTCGTCACTTCCGGTGACATCGTGTGCTTCGTCGACGCCGATCTGAAGGAGTTCTCCGCGGACTTCGTCTCCGGGATCGTCGGGCCGCTGCTGACCGAGCCGGGCGTGGACTTCGTGAAGGCGATGTACGACCGTCCGCTGGCCGGGGCCGCCGGTCAGGGGGGCCGGGTGACCGAGCTGATGGCGCGGCCGATCCTCAATCTGCACTGGCCCCAACTGGCCGGATTCGTCCAGCCGTTGGGCGGCGAGTACGCGGCCCGGCGCTCGCTGCTCGAACGGCTCCCGTTCCCCGTCGGCTACGGCGTGGAGCTCGGCCTGCTCGTGGACGCGCTGCACACCGTGGGCCTGGACGCGCTCGCCCAGGTCGACGTCGGCGTGCGCAAGCACCGGCACCAGGACGGGCAGGCGCTCGGCAGGATGGCGGCGGCGATCTACCGCACCGCCCAGCTGCGCCTCGCGCGCGGGCACCTGATCAGGCCGGTGCTCACCCAGTTCGAGCGCGGCGAGGGCGGCTTCGAGCCGCGTACCCACGCCGTCGACACGGAGGAGCGTCCGCCGATGATCGAAATCGGTGAGTATGCGGAGCGTCGCGTGGCATAAACGCCGCATAATCGTATGTTTTGCCTAAATTGCCCTTTATGTCGCTTAAACAACTTCAGGGCAAGGCGGCCTGCGCCGTCACCGCCGCCCTCGCCGCCTGCCTGACGGGCCTCGCCCCGAGCCCCGCCGCCGCGGACGTGGTCTCCCCCTTCGCCCAGCGCTACGACGAATCGATCTACGGCGACTTCAAGACCATCGGCAACACGGTCATGGGCTGCCCGACGGACGACGCGGACATGGCCTCGCGCTGCGCCGTCGCCGCGAGCGGCCAGGGCAAGGACAACAACAACACGTTCGTCATGCAGCGGATCAACACCGCAGGGACGACGGCAGGCTACGGCTCCAGCACCGGCCGGGTCACCGTCCCGCCGGGCGCCGAGGTCGCCTACGCCCGCCTCTTCTACGGCGGCAACGACGGCACGTACAAGGGTCCGAGCGGCGCGCAGATGAAGCGCTGCGACATCTCCGGTGCCGACGTGGACCCCTCGCCCGGCGACCCGCTGGACGCGGTCCCCTCGGTCGGCGTGAACGGCGCGGCACCGACCAAGGTCTCCCCCCGGAACCTGGTCAAGGACCCCGGCTCCACGAACGGCCCGCACTACTACACGGGCGAGGCCGACGTCACGGACCTGTTCAGCGGGGTCACAGGCAGCAGCACCCCGGTCCCGGTCTCCGTCGGCGACATCTGGGCACCCACCGGCAAGGGCTGCGTGGCCGGCTGGTCGATGACCGTCGTCTACAAGTACGACGCCCCGAACCGCAAATACGCGCCGGACCGCCGCAACGTCTACATCTACGGCGGCCACGTCCTTCAGCGCTCCACGTCCCCGGCGACCCGGGTCACCGTCGACGGCTTCTACCGGACCTCGGGCACACCGCGGGCCAGCGTGACCGCGTACGAGGGCGACTGGAACACGCCGGGCGACAAGTTCGCGGTCGGCGGGCAGAACATCACCGAGGCGCACACCGGCAACACCAACAACTTCTTCATCTCCGAGGACGACGGCGCCCTCGACCCGAAGATGATCAACAACCTGAGCATCGACGCGAAGGAGTTCGACGTCACGGGCAGCGGCTCCACGAGGGCCGCCGGGTCCGAGCCGATCCCGGTCGGTTCGACCTCCACCACCCTGGACTTCTCCACCAAGGGCGACACCTACGTCCCCTCGGCGCTCGCCCTGTCCGTCCCGGTGCCCGACCTGGAGATCACCAAGACGGCGAGCCCGGCGAAGGTGAAGCCCGGTGACACGGTGACGTACACGGTGAAGGCGAAGAACGTCAGCCGGCTGCCGTACCCCAACGCCAAGTTCACCGACGACCTCACCGAGAACCTCGACGACGCGACGTACAACAACGACGCCAAGGCGAGCATCGGCGACGTCGACTACACCGAGCCGAAGGTCGACTTCACCGGTGACATCCCGGCCGGACGGACCGCGACCGTCACGTACTCCGTGAAGGTCAACGACCCGGTGAGCGGCGACGGCAAGCTCACGAACAGCGTCACCGCGGACACCCCGCGCACCAACTGCGAGGAGGGCTCCACCGACGCGCGGTGCGGCATCGCGCCCGTCATCCAGCAGGCGGCACAGGCGCCGTCGCCGACCAGCCCCTCGCCGACGCCGCCCTCGAGCCCGAGCCCGACCGAGCAGCCGGGTGAGCAGACCACTGAGCCCTCGTCGACCCCGTCGACGGGCAGCCAGAGCCCGCAGGCCCGGCCCACCCCGCCGAACCCGCCGAGCTCCGGCGAGATGGCCGAGACCGGCTCCGACTCGAATCTGCCGCTGTACGGCGGGCTCGCCGTCACGCTGTGCGGGCTCGGCGCGCTGATCCTCGCCGCGGTCCGCGGCCGCAAGCACTGACCCCACCGCAGTCGTCGTATACGGCCGGGCCCCGCCGGGGCCCGGCCTTACGTTTGAACGTTTCCGGGCCGGGCTAGCGTGCCCGTATGAGTTCCACGACGCATGGTGCTGCTGAGGTTCTCGTCGCGTCCAACCGCGGCCCCGTCTCGTACGTCGTCGACGACGCGGGCGGGATCGGGGCGAAGCGCGGCGGAGGCGGTCTGGTGTCGGCGCTGAGCGTCGTCGAGGACAAGCTGTGGGTGTGCTCGGCGCTGAGCGAGGGCGACCGTGAGGCGGTGCGCCGCGGGGTCACCGAGCCCGGGGTGCGGATGCTGGACATCGACGCGGGCGTGCACACGGACGCGTACAACGGGATCGCGAACTCCGTGCTGTGGTTCGTGCACCACATGCTGTACCAGACGCCTCTGGAGCCATCGTTCGGCCCGGAGTTCCGCAGGCAGTGGGCGTCCTACGAGGCGTACAACCGGGCCTTCGCCGAGGCGCTCGCCGAGGAGGCGGCGCCGGGCGCGACGGTGGTCGTGCAGGACTACCACCTGACGCTGGTGCCGGGGATGCTGCGGGAGCTGAGGGAAGACCTGAGGATCGGGCACTTCTCGCACACCCCATGGGCGCCCGTCGACTACTTCCGGATGCTGCCCGACGACATCGCCGATCAGGTCCTGAGGGGCATGCTCGGCGCGGACCGCTGTGCGTTCCTGACGCGGCGCTGGGCGGACGCCTTCACCGACTGCTGTACGCATCTCGTCGGCGGCACGTCCGGGACCCGGATCGGGGTGCACGGGCTCGGCGCCGACGCGGACTTCCTGCGCGAGCGGGCGCACCGCGACGACGTGGAGGAGCGGCTGACGGCGCTGCGCGCGCAGATCGGCGAGGACCGCAAGGTGATCGTGCGGGTGGACCGCACCGAGCTGTCGAAGAACATCGTGCGGGGGCTGCGTGCCTACGAGCTGCTCCTCGATGAGCGGCCCGAGTGGCGGGAGCGGGTCGTGCACGTCGCGTTCGCCTACCCGTCGCGGCAGGACCTGGCCGTCTACCGGGACTACACGGACGAGGTGGAGCGGGTCGCCGAGTCGATCAACGCCCGCTTCGGTACGGAGGGTTGGACGCCGGTCGTGCTCCACGTGAAGGACGACTTCGCCCGCTCCCTGGCCGCGTACCGGCTCGCCGACGTGGCGCTGGTGAATCCGATCCGGGACGGCATGAACCTGGTCGCCAAGGAGGTGCCGGTCGTCTCCGACGACGGGTGCGCGCTGGTGCTCTCGCGGGAGGCGGGGGCGTACGAGGAGCTGGCCGAGGACGCGCTGACCGTCAACCCCTATGACGTGAGCGGTACTTCGCGGGCCCTCGCGGAGGCGCTCGCCATGCCGCGGGACGAGCGGGCGGAGCGTACGAAGCGGCTCGCCGCCGCGGCGACGGCGCTGCCGCCGGGGGCGTGGTTCCTCGACCAGCTAGAGGCGCTGCGCCAGAGCTGAGAGGAACTCGGCGAGTTCGGCGGGGCCCTCCACCAACAGGTCGGCCCTGTCGGCGAGTTCGGGGACGACCGTGTCCGCCGCCACCAGGAGGCCCGGCAGCCCGTCCGAGCGCAGCTTCTCGACCGCCGCGAAGGCCGGGAGGTCGCCGAGGTCGTCGCCCGCGTAGAGGACGGACTCCGCGCCGACCTCCCGTACGTACTCGGTGAGCGCCACGCCCTTGTCGACGCCGGGCGGGCGCAGTTCGAGGACCAGGCGGCCCGGCTCCACGATCAGGCCGTGCCGGGCGGCGAGTTCCGACAGGGGTTCGCGGAGGGTCTCGAAGGCGGCCTGCGGGTCGTGCGCGCGGCGCGTGTGGACGGCGACGGCGCGCCCCTTCTCCTCGATGTACGTGTCGCGCCACAGGCCCAACTCGCCCAGAACACCGGGGAGTTCCGCCCGCACGGTGGCCACGCCCGGGTGCGGGGCGGGGGCGCTGACCGTGCCGGTGACGGCGTCCCAGCGTTCGGCGCCGTAGTGCCCGAGGACGACGAGGTGTTCGAGTCCGGGTACCCCCGCGAAGCCACCGTGCCGGACCGCGACGCTCGCGGGGCGGCCGGTGATCACCGCGACGGAGGCGACCTTGGGGGCCAGCGCCGCGAGGGCCGGTACGGCGGCCGGGTGGGCGCGGGCCTGGTCGGGGTCGGGGACGATGGGGGCGAGGGTGCCGTCGAAGTCGATGGCGATCACGCTCCGCTCGGGGCGGGAGATGATCTTGGCCAGGCCGTCGCGGCCGGCGGTTGTCCGTGGTGCGTGCTCATGGCTGGCCATGCGATTGACGATAGCCGGGGTTGCGCTCCCGGGGCTCCGCCCCGGACCCCGCTGCTCAATCGCCGCAGGGGCTTGATGATGCCGACCGAGGTGCCGCTCGCACCGACGGTCAGCGTTCCGCGCGTCTCGCGTCCCGGACGCGCCTCAAGCGATTGACGGTCACCGGAGCGAATTCCAGGGCCCGGGGGTCGTCCAGGAGTGCGTTGAGGAGCTGGTAGTAGCGGACCGGCGCCAGGTCGAGTTCCTCGCGGATCGCACGCTCCTTGGCGCCCGGCGAGGGCCACCCGCGGCCCTCGAACGTGAGCACCGCGCACTCGCGGTCGCCGAGAGGTTCCATGGCCGTCACGCTACTCGGCGGACTCCGCGGCCGCCGCGTCGTTCTGGATCGCGCCGAGGGTGCCCGCCGCGCTGCCCTGCGGCGTGACGGTGGAACCGATCTGCTTCTTGATCTCGGCGCTGACCTGGGGCCAGGACGTCTTGTTGGCCGGGTAGTACGTGGCGCCCGCGAGTTCGTCGATGAACGGGCGCAGCGCCTTGTCCTTGGCCGAGGACGTCATGGCGGTCGACGCGGAGACCGTGACCGGCGCGACGGTGTACTTGCGGGAGAAGTCGAGAACGTTCTTCTTGCTGTAGACGTAGTCGAGGAACGCCCCGGTCTCCTTGGGGTGACCGCCCTGCTTGAACGCCATCATCCAGTCGGTGACGCCCATCGTGGACCTGGGCGTGCCGTCGGGTCCCGGGATCGCCACGTCGCCGTAGTCGACGCCCTTCGCCTTGGCCATGTTCATCAGCGTGGGGTGGCCGGAGAGCATGCCGACCTGGCCCTTGGCGAAGGCCTGGAAGGCGGGCGTGCGGTTGAGCTCGGCGGGGGCGGTCGGGCCGGTGAGTCCCTTGGTGACCAGGTTGTTCTTCAGCCAGGACATGGCCTCGACGTTCTTCTTGTCGTCGAGTGCGTAGCCGCCGACGTTGTCGGTGTAGCCGCCGCCGTTGCTGAGCATCCAGATCAGCGTCTCGGCCTGCGCCTCTTCCGTGCCGAGCGGCAGCGCGAAGGGGTAGCGCACGCCCTGCGCCTTGAGCGCCTTGGCGTCGGACACGAGGTCGGCCCAGGTCTTCGGCGGCGTGATGCCGGCCTGCTTGAAGAGCTTCTTGTTGTAGAAGAGGCGGCGCGTGGACGCGGCGAACGGCATGCCGTACTGCGCGCCCTTGATCTCGCCCGCCTGGCTCATCTGGCCGACGAAATCGGCCTGGACCGGCACGGAGAGCAGCTTGTCGACGGAGTAGAGCTTGCCCGCCGCCGCGTAGTCGGCGTACGCGCCGATCTGTGCCATGTCGGGCGCGTGGCCCGCGGCGACCATGTCCTTGACCTTCTTGTCGACGACGTCCCAGGAGTAGACGTCGACGTCTACCTTGATGTTCGGGTGCTGCTTCTCGAAGGCGGCGGCGAGGTCGTCCCAGTACTTCTGGGAGCCGTTGGCGCTGGAGTCGCCGTAGTCGGCCGCGACCAGTTTCAGCGTGACATCGTCCGAGTCGCTGCTCCCACAGGCGGTGAGCAGCGACGACGCGGCCACCACCCCGAGCGCGGCCGCCACGGTCAGAGCCGTCCTCCCCTTGCGCACTGCCGCACTCCAACTGTGTCCCTCGTGCCACAGGCCTGTCCCATGGTCCCCCGGAAGGTCTACACCACATGGGCGCCGGAGCGGAAACGAGGCGCGACTGGACTAGACCTCTCAAGGGTGGACGCGCGAGACTGTCCCCCGTGAAACATGTCATCGCCCTGGACGTGGGCGGCACCGGGATGAAGGCCGCCCTGGTCGGGGCCGACGGCAATCTGCTGCACCAGGCGCGCCGGGCGACCCAGCGCGAGCGCGGCGCCGACGCGGTCGTCGAGTCGATCCTCGACTTCGCCGCCGAGCTGCGCGCGTACGGCGAGCGGAACCTCGGCGAACCCGCGGGCGCCGCCGGGGTCGCGGTGCCCGGCGTCGTGGACGAGAGCGCCGGTATCGCCCTGTTCGCGGCCAACCTCGGCTGGCGCGACGTCCCCATGCGGTCCCTGCTCAGCGAGCGGCTCGGCGGCATTCCCGTGGCGCTCGGCCACGACGTGCGCACCGGGGGGCTCGGCGAGGGGCGGCTCGGGGCGGGCAAGGACGCCGACCGGTTCCTGTTCCTGCCGCTCGGCACCGGGATCGCGGGCGCCATCGGCATCGACGGACGCATCGAGCCCGGCGCGCACGGCTCCGCCGGCGAGATCGGCCATGTCGTCGTCCGCCCCGGCGGCGTGGCCTGCGGCTGCGGTCAGCGCGGCTGCCTGGAGCGGTACGCGTCCGCGTCCGCGGTCACCCTGGCCTGGCAGGAGGCGAGCGGCGACGAGAAGGCGACCGCGGCGGACTGCGCGAAGGCCGTCGACGCGGGCGACCCGAAGGCGGTCCGGGTCTGGCAGGACGCGGTGGACGCGCTCGCCGACGGGCTCGTGCTCGCGCTCACTCTGCTGGACCCCCGCACGCTCATCATCGGTGGCGGGCTCGCCGAGGCCGGGGAAACCTTGTTCACACCCCTGCGTGCGGCCGTCGCGGAGCGCGTCACCTTCCAGGCGCTCCCCACGATCGTCCCGGCCGTCCTCGGGGACAGCGCCGGATGCCTGGGCGCGGGACTGCTCGCCTGGGACCTGCTCGCCGTCGACAACACGGAGGTAACCGCCTGATGACAGAAGCAAAGGTGCTCACCGGCGCCAAGGTGGTGCTGCCCACCGGGACCGTCACCGACGGCCGCGTCATCGTCGACGGCAGGAAGATCGCCGGAGCGGCCCCGGAGGACGCCGAGACCATCGACCTGAGCGGCCACTGGGTGGTCCCCGGCTTCGTCGACATGCACAACCACGGCGGCGGCGGCGCGTCCTTCACCTCGGGCGCCATCGACGAGATCCTCCTCGGGGTGCGCACGCACCAGCAGCACGGAACGACCACGATCGTGCCGTCCTTCGTCACCGGCGACATGGACTTCCTCGTGCAGCGCGCGGGGCTGCTCTCCGAGCTGGCCGAGCACGGCGAGATCGCGGGCATCCACTTCGAGGGCCCGTTCATCTCCCCGTGCCGCAAGGGCGCCCACGACGAGACGCTGCTCCGCGACCCCGACCCGGCCGAGGTCCGCAAGCTCATCGACGCCGCCCGCGGGCAGGCCAGGATGGTCACCCTCGCCACCGAACTGCCCGGCGGCATCGACTCCGTGCGCCTGCTCGCCGAGCACGGCGTCATCGCCGCGATCGGCCACACCGACGCGACGTACGAGCAGACGGTGGAGGCCATCGACGCGGGCGCCACGGTCGCCACGCACCTGTTCAACGCGATGCCCGGCCTCGGCCACCGCGACCCGGGGCCGATCGCGGCGCTCCTGGAGGACGACCGGATCACCGTCGAGCTGATCAACGACGGCACGCATCTGCACCCGGCCGCCCTGGAGCTGGCGTTCCATCACAAGGGCGCGGACAAGGTCGCGTTCATCACCGACGCGATGGACGCCGCCGGGTTCGGCGACGGCCGCTACATGCTCGGCCCGCTGGAGGTCGAGGTGAAGGACTCCGTGGCGCGGCTCGTGGAGGGCGGCTCCATCGCGGGCTCGACGCTGACGCTCGACCGGGCGTTCAAGCGGGCCGTGACGATCGACAAGCTGCCCGTCGAGGACGTCGTCCGCGCCATCTCGGCCAACCCGGCCGCGCTCCTCGGCCTGTACGACAAGGTGGGCTCCCTGGAGCCCGGCAAGGACGCCGACCTGGTGGTCCTCGACGCGGAGTTCGACGTCAAGGGCGTGCTGCGCAAGGGCGAGTGGCTGGTGCGTCCGTAACTCCCGGCCGATACAAGGCGGTTGGTCCGCGGCCTGGGCCAACCGCCTTGACTTTGGCATGATCGGGCCCCGTTACTGAAAGTACGTAAGGGGGGTGGGGTCCTGTGATCCTCACGGTCACGCTGAACACCGCACTCGACATCACGTACCGGGTGCGGTCGCTGCGCCCGCACGCCACGCACCGCGTCACCGAGGTCACCGAACGGCCGGGCGGCAAGGGGCTGAACGTGGCGCGGGTGCTGGCCGCGCTCGGTCACGAGGTGACCGTGACCGGGTTCGTGGGCGGCGCGACGGGCCGCACGCTCCAGGACCAGCTGCTCGGCACCCCGGGCGTCGCGGACGCCCTGGTTCCCGTCTCCGGCGCGACCCGCCGCACGATCGCCGTCGCCGACGCCTCGACCGGCGACACCACGCAGCTCAACGAGCCGGGCCCGACGATCTCGCCCGCCGAGTGGGCGGCCTTCCAGGAGGCGTACGCGGATCTGCTGCGCTCGGCCTCCGCGGTGGCGCTGTGCGGCAGCCTGCCGCCGGGCGTCCCGGTCGGCGCCTACGCGACGCTCGTACGGGCCGCGCGGGCCGCCTCGGTGCCCGTCCTCCTCGACACCAGCGGCGAACCGCTGCGCCGCGGCGTCGCGGCCCGCCCCGACCTGGTGAAGCCGAACGCGGACGAGCTGGCCGAACTCACCGGATCCCACGAGCCGTTGCAGGCCATGAAGGACGCGCGGCGGCGCGGCGCGCACGCGGTGGTCGCCTCGCTCGGCGCGGAGGGGCTGTGCGCCCTCACAGCGGACGGCGAGTGGCGCGCCCCTGCCCCCGGCCGGCTGCGCGGCAACCCCACGGGGGCGGGCGACTCGGTGGTGGCGGGTCTGCTCTCCGGCCAGGCCGACCACCTGCCGTGGCCCCAGCGCCTCGCTCGCGCGGTGGCGCTGTCCGCTGCGACGGTGGTGTCCCCGGTGGCCGGCGAGTTCGACGCGGCGACGTACGAGGACCTGGTGGGCCGGGTGGCAGTCGCCGAACGGGTCGGCGCGGCGTAACTCCCCGAGCCGCAGCGGCTTCGCAGGGGCTTAACCGCCCTGGGTGAGCCACATACGGTCGAAGTTGGCGTCGCATTTGTTGCCCTGGTCACAGGAGACCGTAATCGCGTTGGTCCCCTTGGTGAGCTGGACGATGGCCCACGTGTTGGTCCAGCCCTTCGCCCAGTCGCCTTCCTTGGCCCCGGCGAAGTTCTTCATGTTCAGCGGCCGCGACTGCTTCGTGCCGTTCACGTCGATCGTGGCGTCGGAGTCCTTGCCGGGCACCCCGTAGTCGACGTGCAGCTTGTACGCGCCGTCCTTCGGGATGTCGTTGACGGTCCAGGTCAGGCTCGCGCCCACCTTGTTGAACCCGGCGACGTACACCCCGCCGTCCGCCTTCGCGCCCTGCACGTCGGACGCGGTGGCCGTGCCACCGCTGAGCTGCAACGCCTTCGCGTCGGTCTTGGGCAGGTCGACCGCCGCGGCGGACGCCGACTTCGAGGGCTGCTCGCTCGGCTGCACCGACTGCGAGCCGCCGGACGGCTTGCCGCCGGCCTCGCCCTTGTCGTCGCCCGAGTCGTTGCTGAGCATGGCGACGCCGATGCCGATGACGACGGCCGCGACGACGGCGACCGCGCCGATCAGGAGCGCCTTCGTATTGGGCCCGCGACCGCGACCGCCACCGCGCATGGGCGCCGTCGGCGGGCCCGGCTGGCTGGGGACGCCGCCGGGCATCGTCTCAGGAGCCTGGTAGTGCGCGTTCGGCTGCTGGTACGCCTGGGTCGGCTGGGTCTGCCCGTACTGGCGCTCGCCGACCGTACGGATCTGATTGGCCCGGTAGGAGGACCGCGGGCTCGGGTAGCCGTAGCCGCCGCCCGCGCCCTCCGGCGGGGTCGCCCCGGCCGCCTGCCCGTCGGCGTACAGATAGCCGAACGGGTCGTCGTCCTCGGGCGTGGTGCTCCCGCTGTTGTTGCCGGGCGCCATCCCAGATCACTCCCTACACGTTGCTTACCTCGGCGAGGGTACCCGCTGCGAGTGACCCCACGGCGTGGCCTTGACCTCACCGGGACCGCGGAACCGCGCCCAATCTAGGGGCTATCCGGCCCGCCTGTGCTGCTTACTACGTGATCTTTTCTCTACGTACATGCGCTGGTCAGCGGATTGCAGCACTTCCTCTGCCGTCATCCCGCAGTGGGCCCAGCCGATACCGAAACTGGCCCCTACCCGCACGGCCCTGCCATCCACCCGAATCGGCGGAATGATGGCGTTCCGCAACCTGACGGCGAGGTCCTGGGCGTCCTCGCGGCCAAGCCCGTCGGCGAGCACCACGAACTCGTCACCGCCGAGCCGGGCGACCGTGTCCCCGTCGCGTACGACGCTGGTCAGCCGGCGGGCGACCTCGATGAGGACGGCGTCGCCGGCGTTGTGCCCGAACCTGTCGTTGATCGACTTGAAGCCGTCGAGGTCGCAGAAGAGGACGGCGAGGCCCTTCGTGCCGTTGTCGGCGCCGGAGGCCGCGTCGGGCTCGGGCGCGGCGACGTGCACATGGTGGTCGAAGCCGTCGAACCCGTCGTAGAGGTTCGACTGGTGCGGGACGGGGGCCCCGAAGTCGTAGCCGATCCCGGCCCCGTCGTCGCCCGCGGCGGCAGCGCCGCGGTGGTCGCCGTAGGCCGCGTCGAGGGAGTCGATGGCGTTGAGGCCGGCCTCCTGGGGGCGGCGGCACAGCCGGGCGGAGAGCCGGGCGCGCAGCTCCGCCGAGTTCGGCAGGCCGGTGAGCGAGTCGTGCGAGGCTCGGTGGGCGAGGTGCAGCTCGCGGCGCTTGCGCTCCTCGATGTCCTCGACGTGGGTGAGCAGGAAGCGCGGCCCGTCGGCGGCGTCGGCGACCACCGAGTTGCGCAGGCTGACCCAGACGTACGTGCCGTCGCGGCGGGCGAGGCGCAGCTCCGCGCGGCCGCCCTCTGCGGAGGTGCGCAGCAGGGTGCCGATGTCCTCGGGGTGCACGAGGTCGGAGAAGGAGTAGCGGCGCATGGCCGACGCCGGGCGGCCGAGGAGCCGGCACAGCGCGTCGTTGGTGCGCAGGATCCGGCCGTGCTGGTCGCCGCCCATCTCGGCGATGGCCATCCCGGAGGGCGCGTACTCGAAGGCCTGCCGGAAGCTTTCCTCACTGGCCCGCAGCGCCTGCTGCTCGCGCTCCAGGCGGACCAGGGCGCGCTGCATATTGGACCGCAGGCGCGCGTTGCTGATCGCGATGGCGGCCTGGAAGGCGTACATCTGGAGGGCCTCGCGGCCCCAGGCGCCGGGGATGCGGCCGCCCCGCGGGCGGTCGACGGAGATCACGCCGAGGAGTTCGCCGCCGGAGGCGCCCGTCGCGTACATCGGGGCGAAGAGGCGGTCGGCGGGGTGCCACTCGTCCTCGAAGCGGGGCGGCGGTCCCGCGGTGAACCACTGCGGCACGTCGTCCTCGTCGAGGACCCAGCCCTCGGTGTGCGGGATGAAGCGCAGCTCGCCCCACTGCTTGCCCATGGCGAGGCGGCGGTCCCAGGCGGCGCGGGAGCCGACGCGTCCGGTGATCAGCGCCTCGGCCGCGGAGTTGCCTGCGAAGGCGGCGACGACCAGGTCACCGTCGGGCCGTACGAGGTTCACGCACGCCAGCTCGTAGCCGAGCCCGCTCACGACTCCGTCCGCGACGGTCTGCAGGGTGTCGGCCAGACTGCGGGCGGTGTTCATGTCCGCCATCACTTCGTGCAGCTGACGCAGGGTCGCAAGACGGACGTACGGCTCCGACTCGGTCTCCATGCCCAGTTCTCCCCGAGACGTCGACAGCACTCCAGTATTC
Organism: Streptomyces fractus; assembly: GCF_049844455.1. Lineage (NCBI taxonomy): Bacteria > Bacillati > Actinomycetota > Actinomycetes > Kitasatosporales > Streptomycetaceae > Streptomyces > Streptomyces fractus. The sequence goes on from NZ_JBMYHI010000002.1 coordinate 4,332,465, forward strand.
GGATCGGTTCGCTTCGCACGTGCAGCAGCACGTTCATTAGCAGTGTCGACGCCACTGAATCACAGCGAGCTGTGCACCCGGTACACAGGGTCAACAAATTATGGCCCCTGTGACTCAAGTCACAGCAGGAGATGAAGGATTGGGGCGCATTACCGGACGGGTTCTGTGTGTTTCCTGAACACGAACCGCGCCCATGGTCCTAGGACCGGCCTCGGCCATCGGCCCGATGCGGCGCGCGTGACCGCGGGGCTAGCGTTTAAGACGTGTTGAAGACGTCCCCTGCCACTTCAGTCCCCTCCTCCTCGGCCCCCACGGCCCCCTCCGGGCATGCTGAGGGGGTGAGCAACGACGAATTCCGTGCCGCCCTGTCCCGCCTGGCCGCAGGCGTCGTCCTGCTGACCTCGCACGAGCCGCAGCTCGACCCCGACGGGCCGGCCGGCGAGGACGCGGGCATGACGGCGACGGCCTTCATGTCCGTCTCCCTCGACCCGCCCCTGGTGATGGTGTCGCTGCGCAACAGCTCCCGCATGGACGACCTCCTGGACGACCAGCCGCTGTGGGCGGTCTCGGTCCTCTCGGAGTCCCAGAGCCACATCGCGGGCCGCTTCGCCATGAAGGGCCGGCTCAGCGACCGCCTTCTGTTCCAGGACATCCCGTACGTACGCGGCGAGCACACGGGGGCTCCGCTGGTGGGTGGGGCGTTGGCGACGCTGGAGTGCCGTACGGAGAACACGGTGGTGGCGGGGGACCACACGTTGGTCATCGGCCGGGTCCTGAGCGCGTCCCTCCCGAGCCCGGACGGCTCCCCCCTCCTCTACTTCCGCGGCCGCTACCGCAGCTTCTAGGCCTTGGTTCTTTACGCCCCTGCGAGATAGAGCCTTCTAGGTGCCCCCGGGGCGGTTGCCCCTTTCAAGCCCCTGCGGCGATTGAGCAGCGGGGTGTGGGGCAGCGCCCCAGGACCGCAACACCGGCGCCGCGGCTGGGGCCTCGGGGCTCTGCCCCGGACCCCGCGCCTCAATCGCCGGCGGGGCTTGATTGTCCGGGCCTCACGCCTCAACCGCCGGCGGGCGAACGGGCCCAGGCCTACCAATCCCGGCCCGAGCGGCCGCGTTTCGTGTCGGAGCGGGCCTTTTTCTGGCGGAGGCGGCGTTCGTTGACGCCGCGTGAGACACGGGTGGGCCGCCTCGGCTTCGGCGGCGGCGCGGTCGCCTCCGCCAAGAGCGCCGCGAGGCGCACCGCCGCCGTCTCCCGGTTGCGCCACTGCGAGCGATGCTCCGAGGCCCGTACGGAGATCACGCCGTCCACGAGGCGCGACGCGAGCCGCTCCAGGGCCCGCTCCTTCCACACATCGGGCAGCGCCTTCGTCGCGGCCAGGTCGAAGCGGAGCTCCACCTGCGAGTCGCTGGTGTTCACGTGCTGCCCGCCCGGCCCGGACGACCGCGAGAAACGCCACATGAGCTCGGCCTCCGGGAGGACGACCGAACCGCGGATGGGATAGGGACCGGACATGCGTCCATGGTCGCGTGCGCACGGCGGTCCGTCATCCGGTTTTCAGCCGAGTAAAGAAAGTAAAGAGACCTGGAACCTTCTCCACCCCTCACGGCGTTCATACGGGTACGAGTAGCTTCGGCTGCACGCGTACAACCACGTACGTCCGTATTTAAACGAGGGAAGGACTCCCGAACCATGGCTGTAAGCCTGTCCAAGGGTGGCAACGTCTCGCTCACCAAGGAGGCTCCGGGCCTGACCGCTGTCACCGTGGGCCTCGGCTGGGACGTCCGCACCACCACGGGTACCGACTTCGACCTCGACGCCTCGGCGATCGCGGTCAACACTCAGGGCAAGGTCTACTCGGACGGCCACTTCGTCTTCTTCAACAACAAGCAGACGCCCGACCAGTCCATCGTCCACACCGGCGACAACCGCTCCGGCGAGGGCGAGGGCGACGACGAGGCGATCAACGTCAACCTGGCGGCCCTCCCGGCCGACGTCGACAAGATCGTCTTCCCGGTCTCGATCTACGACGCCGAGACCCGCACGCAGAACTTCGGCCAGGTCCGCAACGCGTACATCCGCATCGTGAACCAGGCCGGCGGCACCGAGATCGCCCGCTACGACCTCTCCGAGGACGCCGCGACCGAGACGGCGATGGTCTTCGGCGAGCTGTACCGCAACGGCGCGGAGTGGAAGTTCCGCGCCGTGGGCCAGGGTTACGCCTCGGGCCTGGTCGGCATCGCGCAGGACTTCGGCGTGAACGTCTGACGTTCACCGTTCCGTAAGGCAGTTGGGGCGACTCCGGTGCGATGCGCACCGGAGTCGCCCCGCCTTCAAGTGGGAGCCTGAACGGACAGTCCGGCGTCACACGCAGCGTCGGCCAGCCGCTTGTCGTAGGTGACAAACGCCGTGAGATGCGGGCCCATCCGCAACGCCGTAGCCAGGTGCACAGCGCCCAGGCTCCGTACAGTCACCGGTTTCACCGTCTGTGCAAGGATCCGGGTCGCCGCATCGAGTTCCATCAACTCGATCAGATCGAGCACGGGATGCAGCCGCACCACCGCATCCGGGGCATAACGGGTCAACGCGCGCGCAGCCTCGATCTCCAGGAGGACCGAGCTCGCCCACCCGATCTCCGCCCGCTCATCGAGCCACTCGCGCAGCGCCTGCGACTCCGCCTCCGCGTGGACGAGCTTCACCACCGCGGCCGTATCGAGATAGATCATCAGCGCCCGCTTTCGCGATCACGCGCGATCTCCGCTCCAACGTCGACCCCGTCCAGCTCCCCTATCGGCATCTTCAGCACCGCACGCCGCATGGCGGCGGCCCGCTCCTTACGCAGAGCGGCTTCCAGCACTGCCTGCCGGATCGCCGCGGACCGGGAACTACCGTCGCCCGTGAGGACGTCCAGCCCGTGTTCCGTCTCGTAAGACACAACGTCTTACGCGGCAAGCGGCGGCAGTCACCGGCACCCGACCTCGGCCCCGGCAGCCTGTAAAGAGAGTTGAGGCCCGAGGAAGCCCTCCGCCGTACTGCGGCTCACAAGCGCGGCGGGCGGTCACGCCGTGGATCGGACTGCTATGAGCAGCGACGTGCGGCGACACAAGGACGGACGCAGGCGGAGGCCGTCGAGGAGAGGTCGTGCGGATCCATCGGCTGGTACACACAAGCCCGAACCGGCCACCACCCATCGATTAACGGACAACCACCCGCGCCATTCGGACACGAACCGGCAAAGTTTTGACAGGTCTCTGTCACAGGACTGATCGCGGATGCCACTCTCCCTCCACAACCCCCCACACACCCATCCCCACACGGGTACCTAAGGAGTTCGAGTGAGAATCCGCTCTACCGCTCCCCGCTTCGCCGCCCTCGTCGCGTCCGCCGCCATGGTGGTCGTCGGCGTACAGGCCGGCACCTCGGCCAACGCCGCCACCGACCGTGCGGCAGGCGCCACGGCGCTCCCCCTCAGCGCCTCGCAACGGGCCACCGCCCTCAAGGACGCACAGGCCGAAGCCCCCACCACCGCACACCAGTTGAAGCTCGCCGACGGCGAGAAGCTGGTGGCCCGCGACGTCGTCAAGGACGCCGACGGCACCACCCACACCCGCTACGAGCGCACCTTCGACGGGCTGCCCGTCCTCGGCGGCGACCTCGTCGTGCACACCGCCAAGGGCGGCGACCTCAAGGGCACCACCAAGGCGCGCAAGGGCTCCATAGCCGTGGCGTCCACGGACGCCGAAACCGGCACGGCCGCCGCGAAGAAGTCCGCGAAGTCCGCCGCGGGCGACTCGGTCAAGGGCGCCTCCGCCGGCTCCGCGCGCAAGGTCGTCTGGGCCGCCGACGCGGGCAAGGCGCCCACCCTCGCGTACGAGACCGTCGTCAGGGGCACCCAACGCGACGGCACGCCCAGCGAGTTGCACGTCATCACCGACGCCTCCGGCGACGGCAAGGTGCTGTACAAGTACCAGGCCATCGAGAACGGCACCGGCACCAGCATGTACAGCGGCGGCGTCACCGTCGGCTCCACGGCCGCGTCCGGTGGCTACGACCTCGTCGACGGCGGGCGCGGCGGCCACAAGACGTACGACCTGAAGGGCGGCACGTCCGGCACCGGCACGCTCTTCCACGACGCCGACGACAAGTGGGGCGACGGCACGGCCGCCGACCGGCAGACCGCCGCCGTCGACGCCGCCTACGGGGCCGCCGAGACCTGGGACTTCTACAAGGAGTCCCTGAACCGCAGCGGCATCGCCGGTGACGGCAAGGCCGCGTACTCCCGCGTCCATTACGGCAGCGCCTACGTCAACGCGTTCTGGGACGACAGCTGCTTCTGCATGACGTACGGCGACGGCATCGGCAACACCCACCCGCTGACCGCGCTCGACGTCGCCGGGCACGAGATGAGCCACGGGCTGACCGCCGCCACCGCGGGCCTCGACTACAGCAAGGAGTCCGGCGGCCTCAACGAGGCGACGTCCGACATCCTCGGCACGGCGGTGGAGTTCCACGCGAACAACTCCACCGACGTCGGCGACTACCTCATCGGCGAGAAGATCGACATCAACGGCGACGGCAGCCCGCTGCGCTACATGGACAAGCCCAGCAAGGACGGCAAGTCCGTCGACTCCTGGTCGCGCAACACCGGCGGCCTCGACGTGCACTACTCGTCCGGCGTCGCCAACCACTTCTTCTACCTGCTCAGCGAGGGCAGCGGGAAGAAGACCATCAACGGCGTGAACTACGACTCGCCCACGTCCGACGGCTCCACCGTCACCGGCATCGGCCGGGACAAGGCCGTACAGATCTGGTACAAGGCGCTGTCGACGTACATGACGTCCACGACCGACTACGCGGCGGCGCGCGCGGCCACGATCAAGGCGGCCGGTGACCTGTACGGCGCGAGCGGCACGGAGGCGACCACCGTCGCCGCCGCCTGGAAGGCCGTGAACGTCAACTAGCCTTCTTTGGCTTGCCGTTCCCGTACAGCCAGGTCTCCCAGACCCCGGCGAGGGCCTCGCCCTTGCCGGGGTTCTTGCGCTCCACGTAGGCCGTGAAGTCGTCCGTGTCGGCGTTCTCGTACGCGTGGTCGGTCGGCCAACTCTTCAGCAGGGCAAAGAACTTGGCGTCGCCGATCGTTCTGCGGATCTCGTGCAGCACCATCGCGCCGCGCTCGTAGACCGGGGTGTCGGAGAGGTGCGCGGCGTTCGGCGGCCGCGCGGGCGGGAAGGACCAGACGCCGTCGCTCGCGGGCCGCTTCATGATCGCCTCGAAGGTCTGCTGCGCCGTGTCCCCGCCGTGGTCCTCGTCCCACAGCCACTCCGCGTACGTGGCGAAGCCCTCGTTGAGCCACATGTCGCGCCACGACTTCGGGGTGACCGAGTCGCCGTACCACTGGTGCGCCATTTCGTGGACGAGCAGGCCGACATCGGGGGCGCCGGGGAAGACGGGCCGGGTCTGGGTCTCCAGCGCGTAGCCCACGTCGCCGTCCCGGTCGACGATCGCACCCGTGGACGAGAACGGGTACGCGCCGAACCTCTCCGCCTCCCAGTCGACGACCTCCGGCAGCCGGGCGAGAACCTTCGCGCTCGCCTTCGCCTCGTCCGGGTCGACGGCGGTGTAGACGGGGATCCCGGAGGGCGTGCGGCTCCGCTCCGTCTCGAACTTGCCGATGGCGACGGTCGCCAGATAGCTCGCCATCGGCTGCCGCACCCGCCAGTCGTAGGCGGTGCGCCGCCCGTCGGACGACCGCTTCGCGCTTCTCAACTCGCCGTTGGACACCGCCTGTACGCCGCTGGGGACGGTGATCCGGATGTCGTACGTCGCCTTGTCCGATGGATGGTGGTTGCCGGGGAACCAGGCCATGGAGCCGGTCGGTTCGCCGAGGCCGAGCGCGCCGTCGGAGGTGCGCAGCCAGCCCTCGCCCGTGCCGTCCGGGTCGGTGATCGTGACGGGTACGCCTTCGTAGCGGACGATGGCGCGGAAGGTGTGCCCCTTCGGGAGCTCGTCGTGCGGCCGCACGGTCACCTCGTGTCCGGCGCGGCTCGCCACGGCCTTCTCTCCGTCGACGGTGACCTTCCGCACCGTCAGACCCTTCAGGTCGAGGTTGAACGCGCTGAGCGCCTGGCTCGCCTTCGCGGTGATCTCTGCGGTGCCGGAGAGGTGGTGCGCGTCCGGGTCGTAGGAGAGGTCGAGGGCGTAGTGGCGGACGTCGTAGCCGCCGTTCCCGAGCTTGGGGAAGTACGGGTCGCGCAGGCCGGAGGCGCCGGGGGTGCCGTGGACGCCGCCGTCGCACGCGGCGAGGGCGGCGAGAAGGCCGAGGAGGGCTGCGGGGAGTCTGAGTCGGCGGCGCACGCCAGGATCTTATGACCCCCTTGCCCCGATACGGACGTCCGACAGGACCTCAGAGGACGGCGATCCCCAACGGCCGCTCCCCCGCCGCCAGTCGGCGGGTGTCGCCGCTGTCGAGGTCGACGACCGTGACGCCGTTCCAGTAGCCGTCGCGGGTGAAGCCTCCGGTGACGTACGCGGTCCGGCCGTCCGCGGAGACGGCGACGTCCTCGTGCGGACCGTCGAGCGGCACGACCTTCTCCTTGCCGCCGGGCGAACGGACGGTGAGCGAGGGCCCCTCGTCCGTGGACGGGTCGATGGGCCCGGTCCCGACGGCGAGGAGCGTCCCGTCGGGGGTGATCGTGACGCCGTGCTGGTGCGTGTTGGCGGTCATCCGCTCGACGGTCGAGCGGCCGGTGTCCGGGTCGACCACGACGAGCTTCTCGCCCTCGAAGGGGAGGAGCAGCTTGCCGTCGGAGGGGCGGACGGCGGCGTAGTGCGGCTTCAGCCACGAGCCGAGACCACCCTCGGTGCCGTACGGGGCGACCTCGATGCGGCGGGTGTCGCCGCCGCGGGTGTCGAGGACGGTGACGTCGAAGGAGTCGTGGTCGGTGGCGTACACCTGCCGCCCGTCGCGCGACACGTCGACGTCGAAGGGCCGGCGCCCGACGGAGGCGGTGCCGGTGACCTTCCCGGTCGTGGTGTCGATGGTCTCCAACGCCCCTTTGCCGTCAGGGACATTGACGCCGACGTACGCGTGCCTGCCGTCGGGCGCGAGGGCGATGCCCATGCCGCCGCCGCGGTACTCGCCGTCGGTGACCGGGCCGAGGCCCTCGGTCTCGTACGGGATGAGGGCCTCGCGTTCGCGGCTGTCCGTGTCGACGACGGCGACGCCCTCGGCGGTCGCGACCCAGGCCCGGCCGTCGTCACCGACGACGAGCCCGTACGGGGCGTGGCCGACCTTCACCGAGTCGAAGGCGCCCTTGCCGGGGTCCGGATCGACGAAGGAGACGGTGTCGGCGCCGAAGTCGGCGACGAGGAGGGTGCCGTCGGGGGTCTGGGCGGCTTTGCGGGTCTCGGAGGTTTCGGGGGCCTGCTTCTTCGCGGGCGAACTCGCCTTATTGGTACGGGGGTTGTTTTCGTCCTGCGTCGCGGCGCATCCGGTGGCGAGGACCGCGACGGCGACCGCCGCGAGGACCGCGCGCCTCATTGCACGGCCCGCAACAGGTCGGCGATCTCGGCGAAGCCGCGGCGTTCGGCGTGCTCAAGGGGAGTGACGCCGTCACCGTCGGGCAGGTCGGGGGTGGCGCCCGCCGTGATGAGCAGCTCGACGATCTCCTGGTGCGCGCGGCCGCCGTCGCCGAGGATCACGGCCTCCAACAGGGCGGTCCAGCCCAGCCGGTTGACGTGGTCGACGTCGATGTCGGTCTCCCGGAGCACGGCGCGCACATAGTCGACGTGGCCGCGTTCGGAGGCCGGGATGACGGAGACGCCGCCGAACCGGTTGGTGAGCTTCAGGTCGGGCCGGGCGGGCAGCAGGGCACGCATCATCTCCACGGAGCCGGTGACACCGGTCGCGAGCCACGCGCTGTCGTCCCGGTCGTCCTGGGCGTTGGGATCGGCCCCGGCCGCGACGAGGGCCTCGGCGGCGGCGACGTGATCGTTGAGGGAGGCGAGAAGCAGCGGCGTGCGCCGGTGCGGATCGCGGGCCTCGACATCGGCACCCGCCGCGAGCGCGCCCCGTACGGCGTCGGCGTCACCCTGCGCGGCGGCGGCGAGGAGCGTGCGGTCGTTGTTCTCGGTGTGCTGCATGGTGCGGCTCCATAGATCCCCTGCGCGCCGCAGGATCGTGCCGGTAGATATCGAGTGCACGTACATCGTGACTGGTCCGCTCAGTGAAAGGCTCGGACGGCCACATCAAGCCCGCCGGCGATTGAGGCGCGGGGTCCGGGGCAGATCCCCGAGGCCGCACCACCGTTGCCGGTGAAACGCGCCCCGGGACCGAAGCACGGGCTTACTTGAGGGTGGCCACGCCCGCCTGGGCGAACTTCTCGTCCAGGTCGCCGGAGGGCGCACCGGCGACACCGATACCCGCGACAGGCGCCCCGCCGGAGGCAACCGGCGCCCCGCCCGCGAGGAACAACGTGCCGGGAATGTCCTTCAGGTTCGGCGTCTGCTCAAGCCGCTTCGTCAGCTCGGACGTCGGCGCGTTCCAGGACACCGCGGTGTACGCCTTCTTCACGGCGGACTCCGGCGACTGCGGCCCCGCCCCGTCACCGCGCAGCTCGACGATCGTGTTGCCGTTGCGGTCGACGACGGCGACGGAGACCTTCTGGTTCTCCTTCTTCGCGGCCTTCAGGACGGCCTGCGCGGCATCGGTGGCGGCGTCCACGGTGAGGTGCGTGGACTCGAACGTGTTGCCGGCCTTCACGGCGGCGGGCTTGGCGGCGGCCCGCGCGGCCGGCTCCGAGTCCGCGGCGCTCGCCGAGTACGCGCCGAACCCGCCGAGGGCGATCGCGGCGGCGAGGGTGGTGCCGGTGACGACGCGGGTGCGCTTCGAGATCTTCTTGGCGTGCTGCATGGGAACGGCTCCAGAGTGGATGGGGAAGGTGCGGGAGGAGAGGTCGACCGGGAGGCGCTTGCCGTTCCGCCGTCCCGCTCTGCCCTCAATCCTGGGTCCGGAACCGGCCCGCACCCGTCGACGGACCGGCTCGACGCGGCGCGCCGGGCGGTCGACGTCGGGGTCATCCGATCGGTTGACCCCAGGGGCGTACGACCCGGCGAGAATGGGATTGTTTGCCCAGGTCGACGCCGTGAGGGAGGTGCAGGGACCCGTGACCCGCAACCGGCCGGAGCCGACCGGCGAGCGCGCCGACGACGGCGTCCACCACAGCGACGGCCACGACACCGACCTCCGCCGCCTCACCGCCGTCATGCACGCCTCGTTCTTCCTGCTCCTGGCCGTGGCCCTGGCGCGCTTCCTGCTGCGCCACTCGCACGACGGGCGCACCCCGTGGATCGTCGCGCTCTCCGCGGTCCTGGCGCTCGTGTACGGGGCCGGGCTCGTGCGGGGCGTCGGGGAGCGGGCCACGGTCGGGCAGAGGGTGTGGCTGACGCTGGTGGTCGTGGTGTGGGTGGTGCTCGTGGTGCTCGCGCCGAGCTTCGCGTGGTGCGCCGTGCCGCTCTTCTACACGGGCCTGCGTACGCTTCCGACCCGCGCCGCGCTCGTCCTGGTGGGGCTCCTGACGGTGCTCGTCATCCTCGCCCAGCTGCGGCTCGCCGGGCGCCTCGACCCGGACCTGCTGCTCGGCCCGCCGGCCGTCGTGGTGATCGCCACCGCCGTGTTCCTCCAGATGGAACGGCAGGCCGCACGGCAGCGCAGGCTCATCGACGACCTGATCCGCACCCGCCGCGAACTGGCCGCTTCCGAACGCCGCGAGGGCACCCTCGCCGAGCGGCAGCGGCTCTCCATGGAGATCCACGACACCCTGGCGCAGGGCCTGTCCAGCCAGCAAATGCTGTTGCAGGCGGCGCAGCGGGTGTGGGAGGCCGACCCCGGCAAGGCCCGCGCGCATGTCGGCACGGCCGCGTCGATCGCCGAGCACAACCTCACCGAGGCGCGCCGCTTCGTGCACGATCTGGCCCCCGCCGACCTGGCCCGTGGTCTGGCGGAGGCGCTGCGGGCCGTGGCGGCGCGGGAGTCCGGGGACCGGCTCACCGTGCAGGTCCGGGTCGACGACGACGGGCGTGCGGACCGGCTGCCCGACCGGGTGCAGTCGGCGTTGCTGCGGATCGCGCAGGGCGCGCTGGCCAACGTGCGGGAGCACTCCGCGGCCCGTGGCGCCGTGCTCACGCTGACGTTGCTCGACGACCAGGTCGTGCTTGACGTCGCCGACGACGGGCGGGGGTTCGATCCGGCCGCGTTGCCCTCCGGGGGGTCCGGGGTGCGGGGGCACGGGATTCCGGCGATCCGGGCGCGGGTGCGGCAGCTGGGTGGCACGTTGTCCCTCGAGTCGGCGCCGGGGGAGGGAGCGGTGGTGTCCGCCTCGATCCCTCTGTCACCGGCGACGGGGTTGACGCCTCGGGGCTCCGCCCCGGACCCCGCTGCTCAATCGCCGCAGGGGCTTGAATTGCCCACCCGTCCCCCGGCCCACGACCACTCACCCGGCACGGGGGCGGATGCGCCCGACCGTCCCCGGGCCCGCGACCGTTCACCCGACACGGGCGCGGATATACCCACCCATCCCCCGGACCACGACCACTCACCCGACACGGGCGCGGATGTACCGGACCGGCAACGGGCCCGCGACCGTTCACCCGGCACGGGCGCGGATATACCCACCCGTCCCCCGGCCCACGACCACTCACCCGGCACGGGGGCGGATGTGCCCGACCGGCACCGGGCCCGCGACCGTTCACCCGACACCGGCGCAGATATACCCACCCGTCCCCAGGCCCACGACCACTCACCCGGCACGGGCGCGGACATGCCCGACCGGCGTCGGCGGTCGGACGATGAGACGGAGCCGTCATGACGGAGCCCATCCGCATCCTCCTCTGCGACGACCACATCGTCGTCCGTGCCGGGCTGCTCGCGCTGCTCGACAGCACCCCGGACATCGAGGTCGTCGGGGAGGCCGGGACCGGGGAGGAGGCGATCGCGCTCGCCGCGAAGCTGCGGCCCGACGTCGTCCTCATGGACCTCCAGCTCGGCACGGGCATGGACGGCGTGGAGACGACCCGCCGCCTCACCTCGGGACCGGCACCCACCCCGCACGTCCTGGTCCTGACCACCTACGACACCGACGCCGACATCACCCGCGCCATCGAGGCGGGCGCGACGGGCTACCTCCTCAAGGCCGAGCGCCCGGAGGAACTCTTCGCCGCGATCCACGCCGCCGCGCAGGGGCACACCGCCCTCTCCGCCCCGGTCGCCAGCCGCGTCATGGCCAATATGCGCAAGCCGCGGCCCACCCTCACCGACCGCGAGCGCGACATCCTCGCCCAGCTGGCGCACGGGCTCGGCAACCGGGAGATCGCCAAGGCCCTGTTCATCAGCGAGGCCACGGTCAAGACCCACCTGGGCCGGATCTACGACAAGCTCGGCGTGGACACCCGGGCCGGCGCCGTCGCCGTCGCCAAGGAGCAGCGCCTGCTGCCGTGAGCCCGCCCCTTTCGCGCATGACACCATCTCCTACGTGCTCGACATCGGTTACGCCCTCTCCCGCCGCTTCCCGGACCCGCCGCAGACGGACTACCGGCGCGCGGACGTCCACGCGCTGCGCCACGACCTGTTCTGCGGCGACGTGTACCTGGCCGACACCAAGGCCGACCGGGAGCTGTCCACAGCCTGGGGATGGGTGCCGGTGCTCGACTTCGCGTGGGCGCTGTGCGACATCGTCGAGCAGCTGGACCGGGACCCGCGCGGCAGCCGCTCGGCGACCCCGCAGTACGCCGAGCTGGACTTCACGGAGTCCAGCGACTGCATGCTCTTCGAGCGCCGCTTCGGGTGGGTCGACGTCGAGGCCGACTGGATGCCGACCGAGGAGCCCCCGCTGACCTTCTCCCACTCCGCGCTGCGCCGCGAGGCACGGGACTTCCTGCACGACCTGCTCGCCGACCTCACGGACATGCACGAGGACCTGGCCGACAACCCGGCCCTGTGGGACCTCCAGGCCCGCTTCCCCCGCCTCCCGTAACCGCTCCGGACCCCGGGGCGTCTACTCCACCCGCACCCCCAGCTCCGCCGCGAACACCCCTGCCAGATCCATGAGTTGGGCCGGTGAGATCACCGCTCCGCCCAGCCGGTCCACGCCCCGCGCGATCCCCAGCTCCGCCGCGCCCCGCAGGTCGACGTCCGTCAGGGTCGCCGCCGAGAAGTCGGCGCCCTTCAGCGCGCAGCCCGCGAACTCCACCCGCTCAAGACGCGCGCCCCCGAAGTCCGGCTCCACCAGCACGCATCCGTCGAACACGACGTCCTTGAGGCGCGCCTTCCGCAGGTTCAGGTAGTCGATCTTCCCGCCCCTGATGACCACCCGCTCCAGGGCCGCCCCGTGCAACTGCACCCCGCCGAGCCGCGCGTCGACCACCTCCACGTCCCGCAGCGTCGCCTCCGCCAGGTCCGTGCCCACGCCCCGCACGTCACTGAGCACCGAGTCGATGAATCTGGCCCGCGCGAGGCCCGCCTCGTCGAGCGCGCACGCCGTCAGCGCGCAGTCCAGGAATCGCGCCCCGATCCCCTCCTGCCCGGCGAAGTCGACGCCCTGGAACTCCACCCCGTCGTAGTCCCCGTCGGGTTCGAGGCCGCGCCCCGCCCACGGCGCCAACGGAGGCAGCCGCACCTGGGGCCGCCGCGCCTTCTTCACCTTCGCCGGGGCCGATCCCCCGGCCCGACCCGCACCACCACGCCTGTCGCTCATGACCCCATGCTGCCCGCCCCCAGTCAACTACCCAAGGACGACGGGGTCCCGAGCTTGCGCGCTCGGGTCGTCGGTGGCTTCGACGAGGCCCGGCTGCATCCAGCACTCACGTGATGAGGGTGAGGGCAGGGGCCTGTGAATCGGCCCCGCGGACCCACGCGTACCAGCCGCGATGGCTGATGTTGTGGGACGCGTTGTGGTCGGCATGCTCAGCGAAGCCGCACGACCGGCAGGTGAAGACGGCCTGGGAGGGCCGGTTGGCTTTCTCGATGTGATGGCAGCGGGAACATTCCTGGCTCGTGCAGGCCGGATCCACGTACACCACCGGCGCCCCGACCCGCTTTGCCTTGTAAGCGATGAAGTCACCGAGCTGGTGGAACGACCAGGAGTGCAGAGTGGTGCGCTGGGGCTTCCTCAGCCGTGCCCGCTCGCGAATGCCCGTCAGGTCCTCCAGGGCGATTCCGCGGCCGGTGCGTTGAGCCTCCGCCACGATGCACTTGCTGATCTTGTGGTTGATGTCCCTGTTCCTACGGGCTTCCTTGCCCGCGTGCTTCTTCGCCCGCCGCTTGGCCGACTTGGTGTTCTTTTGCTGAAAGCTTGGATCGCAAATGCCGATCGGAACGACGGCGCCGGTTCAGGCGCCGCCCGCTGTGCTGCTTCCCCGTGGAGGTGGTGGCGATGTTCACGATCCCCAGGTCCACCCCGACAAATCCGCCCGGATACCGTCCAGACCGACACCGTCCGCGCCTCGTGCTGCCACGACAACATCCGGTCGTCGTACGGCTGCGCCGCATCCGCCCGGAAGATGACCGGCTTGCCTGCCGCCTGTGCGCCCAGGCCCCATCTGGTTTTGATCTGCTGATAGGTGTGCTTGCGCAGGGCCAAGGGCTTCATCGCCCACTCGGTAAAGGCGACTTCGGCAGCCCAGGTGGCCGCCTCGTTGCAAGCGCGCAGGGTCGCCTCAAGTGCCGCCGCCGGTGAGGGCGTCGGCAGGAGTTTGACCCGCACAACCAGCTTCATGACCAACGTACGTACGCATCCGTACGAGCGCCCGCCACCAGTTCCCATCTCATCACCCGAACGAGCGGCCACACCTCCGCCTCACGGCCATCGGGCCTATCAGGGGCCGGCGTACGCTCCGAGTCCGCCTTCACCGAAGTTCGCCGCGCAATGCCGGAACCAGCTCCCGGTCGACCTGCATGTCCGGCTGGGGGTCCGGGGGTCATCCCCCGGGAAAACACAGCACGAGCGCCATCGAGGCGACGACGCTGGCGCTGCGGCGGCCCGCCCTCACCCGCGGCCTTGACCTCAACCGTGCTTGAGGTCGAAGACTGGCGCAGGCCGCACGAACGGGCCACCGCCCACCGCCCCAGGAGCTGTCATGCACGCCATCCGCCTGCACGCCTTCGGCCCTGCCGAGAACCTCACGTACGAGAAGACCGAGGACCCCGAACCGGGCCCCGGTCAGGTGCGGATCGCGGTCGGGGCCGCGGGCGTGCACCTGCTGGACACCGCGATCCGCTCCGGCGTCAAGGGGCCGCTCCCGGCCCTCCCCGAGCTGCCCACGATCCCCGGCCGCGAGGTCGCAGGCACCGTCGAGGCGCTCGGCCCTGACACCGACCCCGCCTGGCTCGGCAAGAGGGCCGTCGCCCACCTCGGCATGGCTCCCGGCGGCTACGCCGAGCTCGCCGTCACGGACGCGGACCGCCTCCACGAGATCCCGGCGGACCTGGACCCGGCGCACGCCGTCGCCATGATCGGCACGGGCCGCACGGCGCTCGGCATCCTGAACTTCACCACCGTCACCCCCGACACGGTCGCGCTCGTCCCCGCGGCGGCGGGCGGCATCGGCACGCTCCTCGTGCAGTACGTGAAGCACGCGGGCGGCACCGTCATCGGCCTGGCGGGCGGCCCCGCGAAAACGGCGGCGGTCGAGGCGAACGGCGCCGACCTCGCCCTCGACTACAACGACCCCGACTGGCCCGCCGCGGCACGCGAGTTCCTCGGGGGCCGGGACGCCACCGTCCTCCTCGACGGAGTCGGCGGCCCGACGACCGAGCGCGCCCTCGACCTCCTCGGCCCCGGCGGCCAGCACCTCATCTTCGGCTGGTCCGCCCAGGGCATCGGCTCCGACGAGGGCCCGCACCTCCTCGACGACGCCGAACTCGCCCGCCGCGGCCTCTCCCAGGAGCAGGTCCTCGGCCCGCCGATGATGCGCAGGGCGGGCGGCGACAACCCCATGCGCACCCTCGAACTCGCCGCCCTCGACCTCGCGGCCCGCGGCGTCCTCACCCCCGCCGTCCACCGCTTCCCGCTCGCCGAGGCGGCCGCCGCACACCACGCCCTGGAGACACGCGGCACGACGGGCAAGGTGATCCTGGAACCGTGACCGGCGCGCGCGGCCGAGCACGCGGGCGGCGCGAGCGGCGACCCAGCGGCCCGCGACCGCGCGGCGAAGATGGTCCTCGACGGCCTCCTGCGCTGAGCGGTCGAGCGCAGTCATTGAGCGCAGCCGCTCAGTACAACCGCTCAGCTCAGCCGCTTCTCGAACCAATGGTGCGCGTACGGCTCGTCATTGAAGGCCTCGACCTCCTCGAAGCCGTACGCCCGGTACAGGCCGATGGCCTCGCCGAGCGCCTTGTTGGTGTCCAGGCGGAGGAGCCCGGCACCGTGCCGGACCGCCCGCGCCTCCAGTTCCGCCAGGAAGCGGCGGGCGAGGCCGAGACCCCTGACGCGCGGCGCCACCCACATCCGCTTCACCTCGGCCGCGCCGCCCGGCGGAAGCTTCAGCCCGGCGCAGCCGACCGGCTCCCCGTGCAGCCGGGCCACGACGAACTGTCCGTGCGGCGGCCGGAGTTCACCGGCGTCGGGCAGGAGGCTGCGCGCCGGGTCGAAGCCCGCGTCGAACCGCTCCTGGAGCTCGGCGAAGTAGCCGCGCAGACACAGCTCGGCGTCCGGGTGGTCCGGCGCGACGTCGTCCAGGGTGACCGTGCCGGCCGTGAGCAGCCGGTCCACCTCGGCCATGGCGGCGACCAGGCGCCCCCGCTGTGCGGGGCTCAGCGGGGCCAGCAGCGAGCCCGCCGCCTCGTCGCTGCGCCGGTCGAGCTCGGCCCACTCGCCGCGCCCCCGCTCCGTGAGCCGCGCGGTACGCACCCGCCGGTCCCGCTCCAGCGGCTCCACCACCACGAGACCGTCCGCCTCCAGGGCGCGCAGCAGCCGGCTGACGTACCCGGAGTCGAGCCCGAGCCGCACCCGCAACTTCCGTACATCCAGCGGCACTTCGGCTTCGCCGATCTCCCACAGCAGCCGGGCCTGCCCGTACGGCCGGTCGGTGCCGTGGAACCGCTCCTGGAGCACGCCGACGCGCTCGCTGACGACGCGGTTGAACCGCCGCACCCCCGCGACGTCGCCGACGCCGACGCCGACGCCGCCGTCCTCGGTCTCACTCATTCTCTGACCGTAGTCAGAGAATGAGGCCTCGCGCCAGCCGCCGGCTACACCGCGCCCGCCGCCTTCAGCGCCTCGTCCGTCAGCCGGTACACCGTCCACCCGTCCTGCGGCCGCGCGCCCATCGCCTCGTAGAACTCGATGGACGGCGTGTTCCAGTCCAGCACCGACCACTCCAGGCGCTCGTACCCCCGCTCCACACAGAGCCGCGCCAGCTCCGTGAGCAGCGCCTTGCCGTGGCCGCCGCCGCGCGCCGAGGGACGCACGTACAGGTCCTCCAGGTAGATGCCGTGCACACCGCGCCACGTCGAGAAGTTCAGGAACCACAGCGCGAAGCCGACCGGCTCGCCGGTCCCCGCGTCCTCCGCGATGTGCGCGTACGCCGCCGGGCGCTCGCCGAACAGCGCCTCGCGCAACTGCTCCTCGCTCGCCCGCGCCTCGTGCAGCGCCTTCTCGTAGTCGGCGAGCTCGCGGATCATGGCGTGGACGACGGGGACGTCGGCGGGGGTGGCGGTACGAATCATGGCCGCAGACTAATGCGCGGCACTGACAACCCGGCCGCCCCCACCGCCGCCTCCCTACTGCCCCCTGGGATGCGCCCGCAGCGTCCGCGCGATCTCCAGGTCCACCGCCCCGAGCTCCCGCCCGTCCTCGATGTCCCACAGCGCGTTCTGCAGCACCCGGCCGAGCGTCCACGCCCGCGCCCGCTCCCGGTCGAGCCCGAGGGCCCCGCTCACCGCGTCGAACCGCCACACCGTCTCCTCCGGCTCGAAGCGGTTGTTCAGAGCGGGCCACAGATCGAAACCCGGGTCGCCGGCCAGCGGCTTCGGGTCGATCGCGAGCCACGGCTCACGCCCGGACGCCAGGACGTTGTCGAAGTGCAGGTCCCAGTGCAGCAGCCGATCCCCGGCCTCGTCCGCGACCTCCCGCACGGCGGCCACGCAGTCGGCGAGCAGCGCGCGCTCGGCCGGATCGGCCACCCGGCGCAGCGCGTCCGGGGCCTCCGCGAGCATCCCCGCGGCGATGTCGGAGAGCCGCCGCATGCCCTCCGGGGCGGGCCCCGCCGTCAGCCGCGCGAGCAGCTCGGCGATCACCACGACCGCCTTGCGCGAGTCCTCCACGACGCTCAACATCCGCTCGGATTCGAGCCGTTCGAGCAGCATCGTGCCCGTCCCGTCGTCGTACCGGAGCAGCCGCACGGCGCCGTCGCCGTCCCACACCCGCAGCGCGACGGGCTCGCCCTCGGTCTCCTCGTCGAGCACCTGGAACTTGAGGGCCGCGGGCCGCCCGTCGCCCACCACGGGCACGACGAGCGCGGCCACCCCGTGCATCAACGGCCCGTCGACCGTCAGCTCCCAGCGCTCCAGGAACTCCTCCACGCGCGCGGGCAGCGCCGCGACGAACGCGCGGCCCGCCTCCCCCGCGTACGCGTGCTGCGACTCAACAAGGCCCTTCGGTACGTCGATCACGCGACCGACCCTAAGCCGCCACCGGCTCGCGGGGCCGGTCAATTATCGGGAACGCCCGCGTCCTCGAGGATCTTCTCGAAGGCGTCCTCGTCGTACATCGCCTTCTCCGGGGTCACCTTGTCGCCGTCCACGTAGACCGTCGGCGTGCCCTCGATGCCGTCGGTGCGGAACTTCTTCATCGCCGCGTCCACGAAGCCCTGGTACTTCATGTCCTTCACAGCGCCGTCGAACGCGGACGAGCGCAGCCCGTCGACCGTACCGGCGATCTTCAGCAGGAAGGCGTCCGTGTACGCGTCCGTGGTCTCGTCGGCGGGCTGGTTCGCGTACACGGCGGAGTGGTACACGGGGAACTTCCCCGCCTCCACCGAGGCGCGCAGCGCGTTCGCCGCCTTCACCGAGCCGTGGCCGTTGAGGTTCTCGTCGAGGAACGAGGCGATGACGTACTCGACCTTCACGTCCCCGGCGGCCACCGGATCGGTCAGCGCCTCGGCGCCGCCCTGTTCGAACTTCTTGCAGTACGGGCAGCGCGGGTCCTCGTACACCTTCACCGTGTGCGGGGCCTTCGCGTCGCCCACGACGATCACGTCTCCGCCGTCCACGCGCGCGTGCAGCTTCGCCAGATCGTCGGCGTCCTCGGCCGGCTTCACGGAGGGGGCGGCCGAGGCGGACGCCGAAGTCTCCCCGCCGTCGCCGGCGCCGTCGTCACCACAGGCCGTGGCCGTCGCCGCGAGCAGGACGACGGCCACCGCCGCGACCCGGAACCGCCCCGAATTCCTCGGCCTTACGTTCACGATCCGGCTCCCACTCACCGTGCGCTCGTCCATCGATCACCCCACAGGCGACAAATGCCACGAAACCATCACCTCACCCCTCCCGCATTCCGTCGCCGCCCAGTAACGTCCCGCGCCATGAGCAACGGCATCAGCGGCCCCGGTGGCCCCCGCGAAACCACCGGCACGATCAACGGCGGCATATCGTTCTGGTACGCGGACGACGGCATCCCGCTCACCCGCGACCCCCTCCCCGGCGACGCGAACGCCGACGTCGTCATCGTCGGCGGCGGCTACACGGGCCTGTGGACGGCGTACTACCTGAAGAAGGCCGCGCCCTTCCTGCGCATCACCGTCCTGGAGCAGAAGTTCTGCGGCTACGGAGCATCGGGCCGCAACGGCGGCTGGCTCTACAACGGCATCGCGGGCCGCGACCGCTACGCCCAACTCCACGGCCACGACGCCGCGGTCCGCCTCCAGCAGGCCATGAACGAAACCGTCACCGAGGTCATCGACGTCGCCCGCGCCGAATCGATCGACGCCGACATCCACCACGGCGGCGTACTCGAAGTCGCGTACACACCCGCCCAGTTGACGCGCCTCAAGTCCTTCCACGAAACAGAACTCACCTACGGTGAGAAGGACCGCACCCTGCACGGCGCCCGCGAAACCGCCGACCGCGTCCGCGTCGCCGGCGCCGTCGGCTCCACCTGGACCCCGCACGGCGCCCGCCTCCACCCGGTGAAACTCCTCAAGGGCCTGGCGTCAGCAGTCGAAGCCCTCGGCGTGACGATCCACGAATCAACACCCGTCACCGAGATCAAGCCCAAGCACGCCATCACGCCCTACGGCACGGTCCGCGCCCCCTACATCCTGCGCTGCACGGAAGGCTTCACCGCCTCCCTCAAGGGCCAACGCCGCACCTGGCTCCCCATGAACTCCTCCATGATCGCCACGGAACCGTTGTCGGCCTCGCAATGGGAATCCATCGGCTGGGAAGGCCGCGAAACCCTCGGCGACATGGCCCACGCCTACATGTACGCCCAGCGCACCGCCGACGACCGCATCGCCCTCGGCGGCCGCGGCGTCCCCTACCGCTACGCCTCCAAGACGGACAACGACGGCCGCACCCAGCCCAAGACCATCGAGGCGCTGTACGAGATCCTGACCCGCTTCTTCCCCCAGCTCACCGGCATCGGAATCGACCACGCCTGGTCCGGCGTCCTCGGCGTCCCCCGCGACTGGTGCGCCACCGTCACCCTCGACCGCTCGACGGGCCTCGGCTGGGCGGGCGGCTACGTCGGCTCGGGCGTAGCCACCACAAACCTGGCCGCCCGCACCCTCCGCGACCTCGTCCAACAGGACTCCGGCCAATCCGGCCCCACCGACCTCACCACCCTGCCCTGGGCCAACCACAAGGTCCGCAAGTGGGAACCGGAACCCCTCCGCTGGCTCGGCGTCCACGGCATGTACGCCACGTACTACGCAGCCGACCGCCGCGAACTGACCACCCACACGTCCGACTCGTCCCGCCTGGCGAAGTGGGCGGACCGGGTGGCGGGCCGCCACTGACCCCGACACGCAGCAAAAAAGCCCAGGTCACACGCGGTGACCTGGGCCTTGACGAGCCCCCTGTCGGATTCGAACCGACGACCTACGCATTACAAGTGCGTTGCTCTGGCCATCTGAGCTAAGGAGGCAGCCCGAGCAGTGTAACCAACCCCGGCCGTGCACCCATCGAAAATTTCCTCGAAGGTCACGTGCTCCCGGGTACTGACAAACCCACTGCCCGCCGCTTAAGGTCCGAGCAGTTCACTCGTGTGGACTACACCAGTGCTACACCGCCGTGGCGCACCAGCCATGGCGGCTCACCTTCTTTACAACGGATCGTCCGGCACGTTCCTGCCGGTGAAGGGGGCTTCACAGCCATGGCTTCTGTCACGTTCGACAAGGCGACCCGTGTGTATCCCGGGTCCACCAAGCCCGCGGTCGACGGCCTGGACATCGAGATCGAGGACGGCGAGTTCCTCGTCCTCGTCGGCCCGTCCGGCTGCGGCAAGTCGACCTCCCTGCGGATGCTCGCGGGTCTCGAGGACGTCAACGGCGGTGCGATCCGCATCGGTGACCGCGAGGTCACGCACCTGCCGCCGAAGGACCGGGACATCGCCATGGTGTTCCAGAACTACGCGCTGTACCCGCACATGTCCGTCGCCGACAACATGGGCTTCGCCCTGAAGATCGCCGGCGTGAACAAGGCGGAGATCCGGACGAAGGTCGAAGAGGCCGCGAAGATCCTCGACCTCACCGAGTACCTGGACCGCAAGCCGAAGGCGCTCTCCGGTGGTCAGCGCCAGCGTGTGGCGATGGGCCGCGCGATCGTGCGTGAGCCGCAGGTGTTCCTCATGGACGAGCCGCTGTCGAACCTTGACGCCAAGCTCCGTGTCAGCACCCGTACGCAGATCGCGTCGCTCCAGCGCCGCCTCGGCATCACCACCGTCTACGTCACCCACGACCAGGTCGAGGCCATGACGATGGGCGACCGCGTGGCGGTCCTCAAGGACGGTCTGCTCCAGCAGGTCGACACCCCGCGCAACATGTACGACCGCCCGGCCAACCTCTTCGTCGCCGGCTTCATCGGCTCCCCGGCCATGAACCTGGTCGAGGTCCCGATCACCGACGGCGGCGTGAAGTTCGGCAACTCGGTCGTCCCGGTCAGCCGCGAGGCCCTCAAGGCCGCCTCCGACAAGGGTGACCGCACGGTCCACGTCGGCGTCCGCCCCGAGCACTTCGACATCGTCGAGACGAACGGCGAGGCCGCGAAGTCCCTCGCCAAGGACGTCTCGGACGCCCCGGCCGGCCTCGCGGTCTCCGTGAACGTGGTGGAGGAGCTCGGCGCCGACGGCTACGTCTACGGCGCCGCCGAGGTCGGTGGCGAGCACAAGGACCTCGTCGTCCGCGTGAACGGCCGCCAGGTGCCCGAGAAGGGCGCCCAGCTGCACGTCGTGCCGCGCGCCGGTGAGACCCACGTGTTCTCGTCCTCCACGGGCGAGCGCCTCTCCGACTGACGGCTGACGGCTGACAGCTGACAGCTGACGGCCGCACAACCGACCGCGAGGGCCCCGCACTTCGGTGCGGGGCCCTCGCGCGTTCGCTCGCCATTGTCGACAAATACCCCGGCAACCCGGGCATTTGGCCCAGCAACGTCAACACGTATGCAACAAAACCTCTTTGCTCGTCCCTCGTCAGAGTGACCAAATGTCGCCAAATCATCACCGAGCGCTACGCTCACTCGCGTGACGCACTCTGCCAACTACACCCAGAAGTCGCGCCGAGCCCGGGGCCGGGGCCCCGCCCGCCGCGCCGCCCGTACGCTCGCCTTCGTCCTGCCGGTGATGCTGGTGCTCTCCGGGACGCTCGCGGTCACCCGAGTCAACTGGTCCGGGAATTCCTCGGAATCGGTTCTCACGGCCTCCTCACAGGACGTCTCCAAGCGCGCCAAGTCGCGCGCTCCCCAGGACGTGCTGCGCGACCGCCTCCTCCTCGAACTCCAGGAGAAGAACCCCGGCGTTGCACTCACTCACCTCCAGCAGGAGATCGACCGCCGCCCGTCGCTCGCCCGGCACTGCATGGCGATCGCCAAGGCCCTCGGCCGAGCCGCCGTGGAGACCTACGGACCGGCACGCGCGCAGTCGTTCGCCCGACCGGTCTGTGACACATCGTTCGCCTCGGGTGTGGCCGGCTTCCGGGCCTGAGCGCCGGACCGGCCCCGAGCCGCGAACCGGTCCCCGAGCCGCGCTCGACCGTCGAGCCGCTGGCGTACCCGCGGGTCGTGCGCACGTACAGTTCCGGTCATGACGACCGCTGAACCGTCCGCGCACGGCCCGCATCTGCACCCCCACCGGCCCACCCAGGCCGTGGTCCTGGCGGGCGGCCAGGGCTCGCGGCTGCGCCCGTACACCGACGACCGGCCCAAGCCGATGGTGGAGATCCCGGGCACGGGCACACCGATCATCGGCCACCAGCTGACCTGGCTCGCGGAGGAGGGCGTCACCGACGCCGTCGTCTCCTGCGGTCATCTCGCCGAGGTGCTCCAGGAGTGGCTCGCCCAGGCGGAGTTGCCGCTGCGGGTCACCACGGTCGTCGAGAAGGAGCCGCTCGGCCGCGGCGGCGGCCTGAAGTTCGCGGCCGCGCACCTGCCGCACGCCGACCGCCCCTGGTACGCCACGAACGGCGACATCTGGACGCGGTTCTCGCTGCGCGAGATGGCCGACTTCCACCATGAGCGGGAGGCGACCGCGACCCTCGCGCTGGCCCGCCCGCGCATCCCGTGGGGCGCCGTGGAGACGGACGCGTTCGGCCACATCACCGACTTCGTCGAGGCGCCGCCGTCCCCGTATCTGATCAACGCGGGGGTGTACGTCTTCGCCGCCGAGTTCACGTCCCTGCTGCCGGATCTCGGGGACCACGAGCGCACCACGTTCCCGCGCCTGGCCCGCGCCAAGCGGCTGGCCGGCTTCCAGCTGCCGCAGGGCGCGTACTGGCGGGCGATCGACACGGCGAAGGACCTCACGGAGGCCGCGAAGGAGCTTGCCGCACAGGGCCGTTGAGCCGCCCTCCTGTCTCTACGTCTACGCTTCCCGCTACGTCGATGGGGCCCCGCACGTGGATCGTGCGGGGCCCCATCGTCGTACGGGGAGGAAGAGCGCGTTACTCGCCCAGCAGTCCGCCCACCAGGCCCGGCTTCTGGCTGTCCTGGCCGCCGGAGGAGGTGCCGCCCGAGCTCGGCGAGCCGCCGGTGCTCGACGGCGGCTGCTGCTGCGGCGCCGACTGCTGGGGCGGGGCCTGGCCCGCGGTGGTGCCCTGGGTCGGCGTCGTCGTGGTGCCGCTAGTGGCGCCCGCGGTCGCGCCCGCGGAGCTGGGGGAACCGGACGGGCTCGACGTGGTGCCCTGCGTCGGCGCGTCGGACGACGAGGCCGAGGGGCTCCTGGTGTGCTGGCGCTTCGGGGCGCTGCTGCCGGGCTCGGAGGGGAGCGGCGAGCCGGGCACCTCGTTGCGCGGTGCGTCGCCGGGGCCCGGGGCGGTGACCCGGTCGGCGTCGCGGACGGCGCCGCCGAGCACCGAGCCGATGAGGAGGGTGCCGCCGATGACGAGGGTCGCGACGACGGTGCCGCGGCGCAGGACGTAGCCGCGCAGGTCCCACAGCGCGGCGCGCGGTCCGAGCCGCCGCCAGGCGCCGCCTGCGAGCTTTCCGTCGATGGAGTAGACGGGGGCGCCGGCGATGATCAGCGGGGACCAGGCGGCGAGGTAGATGATGTCGGGCGCGTCGTAGGCGGGGAGGGTTTTCCAGCTGACGGTGACGAGCAGCGCGGCCGAGAGCAGCGCGCCGACCGACGCGGCGATCCGCTGCCACAGTCCGAGGACGGTGAGGACGCCGACGATGACCTGGAGGAAGGCGATCACGAGGCCCGCGCCGACGGGGTGCTGGAGCGCCCAGTCGCGGAGCGGTTCGGCGAGGGCCCAGGGGTGCAGCGAGTGCAGCCACTTGACCATCGAGCCGCGCTCTCCGCCGTCGAAGTAGACGGGGTCG
The DNA here is from genome assembly GCF_049844455.1 of Streptomyces fractus. Classification (NCBI taxonomy): domain Bacteria; kingdom Bacillati; phylum Actinomycetota; class Actinomycetes; order Kitasatosporales; family Streptomycetaceae; genus Streptomyces; species Streptomyces fractus. The sequence goes on from NZ_JBMYHI010000002.1 coordinate 4,356,481, forward strand.
CAGAGCTTGCCCATGCCGGCGTAGATGGAGATGAAGCCGAGGAAGACGCGCAGCGGGAGCAGCACGACGCCGAGGTTCATCCGGCGGCCGGGATAGTAGGCGTGCCGGACGGGGCCGTAACGGCGGGCGGCGGTGCTCTCGCTGTCGGAGCCGGCGTCCGCGCCGTCCTCCGGCGAGCCGATCCGCACATCGAACTCGTCGTCCCCGTAGGGGACTTGGTCGAGTTCGCCGGTCTCCTCGAAGGCGCTGCCGGACTGGCGCATGCGCGGCAGGATCCGCGTGGGCTGGTCCGCTTCGCCGGCCCAGGGGCCGACGGTGGGTGTCTCCTGGGTGCGCTCGTCCGTGGGCGAGTCGCGGTAGAGGCCGAGGTCGTCGGCGAAGTCGCGCTCGTCGACGCGCGGGATGACCTGCGTGGCGCCGCCGTCGTCCGGTTCGCCGGAGCGGCGCGCGCCCTGCAGGAGCCCGCTGGTGTCGAGGCCTCCGTCGTTCATGACGACGGGGCGGCGCCGCCTGGCGCCCGGCGTCCCTGCGGCGGTGATGACGGGGATGCGGGTGGTCGCCGCGTCGGCTCCGGCCACGCCCGTGGCGCTCAAGTGCCGTGAGATGCGCGGGAGTTGCGACTGCTGCGCCGTGGGGAGCTGCACGCGGAAACTCGCGTGGTTGACGATGACCTGCGCCGGATCGCACGGAACCTTCACCATGCTCAGCGCGGGACCGTCGTCGAATCCCGACGTGCGGTCACCCGAGGGTGTGCGGGGCGTTCTGGTGTCCACACTCATCTAACCGAGTGATGTGTGTTTAGGACACTGCCTCGACCCCACCGAAATGTCCGGGCCCCGTCAAGGAACTCGAGGCCCGGACAGTGGCGTGCGGTCAAGCGCGGCGGCGGGCCGCCTCGTACAGCACGACGCCCGCGGCGACGCCGGCGTTCAGCGATTCGGCGCCGCCCGGCATCGGGATGCGGACGCGGTAGTCGCAGGTCTCGCCGACCAGGCGGGACAGGCCCTTGCCCTCGCTGCCGACGACGATGACGACGGGGCCGCCGAGGGCCTCCAGGTCACCGACGGCGTGCTCACCGTCGGCGGCGAGGCCGACCACGGTGATGCCCTCCTTCTTGTACTGCTCCAGGGTGCGGGTCAGGTTCGTGGCGCGCGCGACCGGCGTGCGCGCCGCGGTACCGGCGGACGTCTTCCACGCGCCCGCCGTCATCCCGGCCGCGCGCCGCTCGGGCACGACGACGCCGTGGCCGCCGAAGGCGGAGACGGAGCGGACGACGGCGCCGAGGTTGCGCGGGTCGGTGACCCCGTCGAGCGCGACGATCAGCGGGTCGGCGCCCTCGTCGTACGCGGCGGCGGAGAGGTCCTCCGGGAACGCGTACTCGTAGGGCGGGACCTGGAGGACGAGGCCCTGGTGGTTGAGCCCGTTGGTCATGCGGTCGAGCTCGGGGCGCGGGGCCTCCATGAGGTGGATCCCGCCGCGCTCACCGGCGACCTGAAGGGCCTCGCGCACCCGCTCGTCGTTGTCGATGAACTGCTGCACATACAGCGTCGTGGCGGGCACGCCGCCGCGCAGCGCCTCGACGACCGGGTTGCGGCCGACGACCATCTCGGAGGTGGACTTGCCGCGCGGACCGCCGGTGCGGTTGGCGGGCCGGCCCTGGGTGCGCTTGGCCTTGGCGTTGGCGGCACGCTGCTTGGCGTGGCCCTTGCGCATCTCGGCGGGCGGGGTGGGGCCCTTGCCCTCGAGGCCGCGGCGCCTGTTGCCACCGCTGCCTACCTGCGCGCCCTTCTTGCCGGACATGCGGCGGTTGCTGTTGGCGGCCATGACCTACCTGTCTCTTACGTGGATCTGTGGATGCGTACGTACGTCTATGAAGTGTGCCGCCCGAAGCGCCGGGCGGCACATTTGCCTGCTCGGCCGGGTGCTCGGCCGCTGTCAGCCGAGCGTCCAGCGCGGCCCCGAGGGGCCGTCCTCGATGGTCAGTCCGGACTGCTTGAGCCGGTCGCGGATGGCGTCGGCGGTGGCCCAGTCCTTGCGGGCGCGGGCCGCCTCGCGCTGCTCCAGGAGGAGCCGTACGAGGTGGTCGACGACGCCGTGCAGGTCCTCGCCGCTGGTGTCGCTTCCGCCGGCCCACTGTTCGTCGAGCGGGTCGAGGCCGAGGACGCCGAGCATGGCGCGGACCTCGGCGAGGCGGGCGACGGCGGCTTCCTTGTCGTCGGCGGCGAGGGCGGAGTTCCCCTGCCGCACCGCGGTGTGCACGATGGCGAGCGCCTGCGGGACGCCGAGGTCGTCGTCCATGGCGTCGGCGAAGGCGGGCGGCACCTCGTCCGAGGGCGCGACCGTGCCACCGGCCAGCTCGCTCACCCGCTGCACGAAGCCCTCGATCCGGCCGAACGCCGACTCGGCCTCGCGCAGCGCGTCCTCGCTGTACTCGATGGTGGAGCGGTAGTGCGGGGTGCCCAGGTAGTAGCGGAGCACGATGGGCCGCCACTGCTTGACCATCTCGGCGACGAGGACGCTGTTGCCCAGCGACTTCGACATCTTCTCGCCGGACATCGTGACCCAGGAGTTGTGCACCCAGTAGGTCGCGAAGTCGTCGCCGAAGGCCTTGGCCTGCGCGATCTCGTTCTCGTGGTGCGGGAAGATCAGGTCGATCCCGCCGCCGTGGATGTCGAAGGCGCTGCCCAGGTACTTGTGGGCCATGGCGGAGCACTCCAGGTGCCAGCCGGGACGGCCGCGGCCCCATGGCGTCTCCCAGCTGGGCTCGCCGGGCTTGGCGGCCTTCCACATGGCGAAGTCACGGGGGTCCCGCTTGCCGGTCTCGCCCTCGCCTGAGGGCTGAAGCAGGTTGTCGAGCTCCTGGTTGGACAGTTCGAGATAGCCGGGGAAGGACCGCACGTCGAAGTAGACGTTCCCGTCGGCCTCGTACGCGTGCCCGCTCTCGATGAGCCCGCGCATCATCTCGACCATCTCGGTCACGTGTCCGGTGGCACGCGGCTCGTAGGTCGGGGGCAGGCAACCGAGCGCGGTGTACGCGTCGTTGAACGCCCGCTCGTTCTCGTAACCGATCGACCACCAGGGCCGGTTCTGCTCCCCGGCCTTCTTGATGATCTTGTCGTCGATGTCCGTCACGTTGCGCACGAAGGTGACGTCGTAGCCGCGGTACGTGAACCAGCGGCGCATGATGTCGAAATTGAGCCCCGACCGGATGTGCCCGATGTGCGGGGCCGCCTGGACGGTAGCGCCACACAGGTAGATCGAGACGCAGCCCGGAATGAGCGGGGTGAAGTCACGGATCTGCCGGGCGCTGGTGTCGTACAGGCGAATAGTCACCCCTCCAGGGTAGTAGGCCCGGAGCCGTGCCATGGCCTCCGGCCGTTCACCGGGTTGTTGGCCGGGTTGTTGGCTGGGTTGTTGGCTAGGGCCCTCGCCCCTGCGGCTCTTCCGGGCGTGCGGTCGCGGGGCTCCGCCCCGGACCCCGCTGCTCGAACGCCGCAGGGGCTGGATTTGTGGGGGCTTGATTTGCTCAGACTCGGCCGACGACCTTGCGGGGGCGCACGCGGACGACGACGCGCTCGGCGTCCTGGTCGGACGTCGGGTTGAACTCGGCGTACTTCTTGCCGGTGTACTTCACCGACAGCTCGTCGATGAGTTCCTGGCCGCCCTCGGTGGTCAGCTCCGCGGTGCCGCGGATCTCGGCGTACGCGTAGGGGTTGTCGGCCGGCTGCACCAGGACCGTCACGCGCGGGTCCGCGTACAGGTTCTTCGTCTTGCGGCGGTCGACGGTCGTGGAGAACAGGACATCCTCACCGTCACGCTTCACCCACACCGGGGAGACCTGGGGGCTCCCGTCGGGCTGGATCGTGGCTACTGCGATGAAGACCTTGCTGTCGAGCAGTGCCTTGAGCTCGTCGGACAGCTGGGCTGACATGGCTTCACTCCTTCTCGGGGGACGGTTGGCGCGTACCCGATCCTCCGGGAACGCACCCGGGGACGCCGGTATTTCGGCGCACTGTTCGCACGGGTGTCACGAAGCGGGCGAGCCCCGCCGCCACCAGCGGCACCACGGCGAGCGCCGACCACAGGACGGGGGTCGGCAGGGTGAGGAGCGCCCCCGTTCCGGCGCTTCCGGCCAGTACGGCCAGCCCCGACACGGAGGACAGCGCGCCGGTCGCGAGGCCCAGGTGCCGCTCGTCCACCAGGTCCGGGACGAGCCCGCGCGCCGCCGGGACGAGCAGCATCTGGCCGAGCGTGAGCAGCACGACCAGGGCGCAGGCGGGCAGCAGCGCGTACGGGGTGTGGCTCGGGAGGTACGGGGCCGTGGCCGCGACCGTCGCGAATCCCGCCGCGACGAGCAGCAGCCCGCGGGTCAGTGCGGCCCGTGGCGCGATCCGGGCCGCCGACCAGCGGGTGACGGGCAGCTGGGCGCCGACGACGAGCAGCGACGACAGCGCGAAGAGGAAACCCACCGCTTTCTGGGAGCCGGTGGCGCGGGTGATCTCGACGGGCAGCGCGAGGTAGAGCTGGTTGTAGGCGATGAGGTAGCCGCTGTACGCGAGGCAGAGCGCGAGGAAGCGGGGGTTCGCGAAGACGGTCCTGGCGCCGTCCGTGCGCCGGGCGCGCACGCGCTCGCGGCGCGGCATCAGGCGCGCGTGTCCGGCGAACACGCCTACGAAGACGAGCGCGCCCGCCAGGCACGCGGCCCGGAACCCGGCGTACAGCAGCGCGGTGCCGAGCAGCGGCCCGAGGAACGCGCCGGCCTGCCCGGCCGCCGAGAAGACGCCGAGCACCTGGGCGCGCGGGACGCCGGTGGCGCGCTCGTGGTGGACGGCCTCGCGGGCGGCCTCCGACTCGACGGCGGGTGAGAACAGTGCCGCGGCGAACCCGACGAGCACGACCGCGGCGACGACGGTGACCGTGCTCCCCGCGAAGGCCAGCCACACGAACCCGGCGATCCGCAGCAGACAGCCGGCGAGCACGACCGGCCGCGGCCCGAACCGGTCGGTGAGCGCGCCCCCGACCACGAAAAGCCCCTGCTGGCTGAAGGTCCGCAGCCCGAGCACGAGCCCCACGGCCCAGCCCGCGAGCCCGATGGTGTCGGCGAGGTGGGTGGCGAGGTAGGGCAGCACGGCGTAGAAGCCGATGTTGAAGGCGAGCTGGGTGGTGGCGAGGAGTCGCAGGTAGGGCGGGAGCCCGCGGATCAGTCGCTGCTTCGGCGTTGCGCCCTCGGGGCTCCGCCCCGGACCCCGCTGCTCAAACGCCGCAGGGGCTTGATGCACAGCGGCCGAGGTCCGGTCCGGCGAAATCAAGCCCCGCCGGCGATTGAGGCGCGGGGTCCGGGGCGGAGCCCCGCGACTGGTCACCGTCGCCGCCCGAGGCCACCGGAGGACGCCAGCACCACCGGCCAAGCCCACCGCAGGTGCCAGCACGGACCACGGCGCCCGCTCCGCGTACGGCAGGTTCTCCATCAGCAGCCGCCCCCACTCGGGCGTGGGCGGCTGCGTACCGAGCCCGAGGAAACCGAGGGACGCGAGCGCCAGGGTCGTGGGCGCGAGCCGCAGCACCGCGTGCCGCCCCACCGTCGGCACCACCGCGCTCAGCACGTGCCACCGCAACACCTGCCACCGCCCCGCGCCGGAGGCAATCGCGGCCTCGACGTACCCGGCCCCCCGCTCCGCCTCGGCGACGGCCGCCGTGTGCGCGGCGAGCGGCGCCCAGCCGACCGCGGCGACGGCGACCGCCGCCCCCGTGACACCCGCCCCGAACAGGCCGGTGACCAGCAGCCCCGCCAGGATCGCGGGCATCGCGTTGGCGACCTCGGTGAGCCCCGCGGTCCACCGCATGAGGCCCAGGCCGACGCCCACCACGAAGCACACGGCGCAGACGGCCGCCGCCACGGCGAGCGTGCGCAGCGCCCCGTGGCCGAGCCGGGCGAGGACGTCGCGGCCGAGCGCGTCGGTGCCGAAGGGGTGCGCGCCGGACGGCCCGGCGAGCCTGGCGGCGAGGTCGACCTGGAGCGGATCGCGGGTCAGCCCCCACACGATGACCGCGATGAGCACCGCGGCCAGCGCCCCGGCGGCGTACAGCCGCCCGCGCCCGCCCCCGGGCACCCGCGCGAGCCCCGGCAGCGCGCCCGCCGCGAGAGCCGGACCGAGCAGCCGGCGCCGTACGAGCCCGACGACGACGGCCGCGGCCACGCCGAGCCCCAGCAGCACCAGCAGGCATCCCTGGAGCAGCGGCAGGTCGAGATCGAGCGCGGCCGCGACGGCCGTGCCGCCGAGCCCCGGGATCGCGAAGACCGCCTCCACCGCGGCCGCGGCCCCGGTGAGCCCGACCACCGTGAGCCCCGCCTGCGGCAGCACCGCGGGCAGCGCGCGCCGCGCCACGTGCCGGGCGATCCGTGAGCGCGGCATGCCGTTCGCCCTCGCCGTACGCACCCACGGTTCGGCGAACGCGGCGGGCAGCGCGTCCTGGCCGAGCCGCCCGAGCACGGCTCCCGCCGGGATGCCGAGGGCGAGCGCGGGCAGGACGGCGGAGGCGGGCGAGGCCCAGCCCTGCGCCGGGAACCAGCCGAGGTGCACGGCGAACAGCGTCGCGAGGACGGACGCCAGCAGGAATTCGGGGAGCGCGGCGAGGACTCCCGCGCCCATCCCGTGCGCCGGTTCGAGCCGCGCGCGCCGGAGCGTCGGCACGCACAGCGCCACCGCGAGGACGACCGCGACCACCATCGCGTACGCCATGAGGGACACGGACACCCAGAACGCGGAGCCCACGTCGGAGGCGACATCGGCGCCGGTCACCCACGAAGCGCCGAGGTCCCCGTGCGCGAGCCCCCGCACCCACTGCCCGATGAACGTGAACGGGCCCTGGTCCAGGCCGAGTTGACCGCGCACCTCGGCGAGCTGCTTCGGTGTCGTGGGCGCGTCGCCGTAGCGCGCGTGCAGCACGGTGAGCGCGGGATCGGTCCGGGTCAGCCAGGGCAGCAGCGCGGTGAGCACGAGCAGCCCGGCGGCGGCGCCGACCCTCCCGACGGCCACGGACAGGGACACGGACACGTTCAGCCGGTTGTTGCGGACACGAGGCATCAGGCGCGCGTCTCCAAGCCGACGAACTGTCGTTCATAGGGGTCGAGGACGACCCCGCGCACCCCGGCCCCGACGCCCTGCAAATGCTGTTCGTGGACGATCGGCACGGCCGCGTCGGTGCCGAGGATCGCGGCCTCGGCGCGCAGCGTGGCCCGGTGCCGCGCCGCCCCTTCGAGCCCGGCGGCCTCGCGCACGAGACGGTCCACCCCGCGGTCGCTCAGCTGCGCGATGTTGAAGCTGCCCCCGCTGCTGAAGTCGGAGGCGAGGTACGAGACCGGGTCGCCGGTGTCGAGCGCGGTGGACCGGGACATCAGGAACGCGTCGTACTCCCCGTCCAGGGCGTCCGACTCGAGCCGCGCGTAGTCCTTCACGACGAGCCGCACCGCGAACCCGGCGCGCCGCAACTGCTGCTGGAGCGCGGCGGCGACCTCGGGCAGTTCGGCCCGGTTGGTGTACGTGGCGAGGGTGAGCGCCTGCCCGCGCGGCTTCGCCGCCTTCGCCCGGCCGGTGACGGGGAGCTGCTTCCCGTCGGCCCAGGCGAAACCGGGGCCCAGCAGGCCCGCGCCCCGCGTGGCGTACCCCTCGTACACGCTGCGGGCGAGCGCGGAGGTGTCGGCGTTCTCCCGCACGGCGGCCCGCAGACCGGCGTCCGCGAGCGGCCCGGTCCGCGTGTTCAGGTACAGGGTCGTGGTGCGCACGGTGGCGACCTCCCGCGCCCGGTCGCCGAGGACGAGCGCTTGTGCGGCGGGCACGAACTCGGCGATCTCGATCTGGCCCGAACGCAGCGCGTTGGCACGGGCGTTGTTGTCGGCGACGAAGGTGACGTCGAGGCCGCGCGCCGCGGCCTTCCCGCGCCAGTGCCCGTCGAACCGGTCGAGCGCCGCGGACACGGCCCCGTTCACCTTCGTCAGCGCGAACGGCCCGGTGGCGGTCCCGACGGGATCGACGCCGCCGTCCTTGCCGTACGCGGCCGGGGAGAAGATCGCGAGCGACGGGTTCGCGAGCCGTGCGGGCAGCAGCGGGTCGGCGGCGCCGGTCGTGATCCGCACGGTCCGCTCCCCCGTGGCGCGCGCGGCGAGCCGCATGTCGCTCAGCACCCGAGGCTGCGTCTTCGCCCGCCCGGCCCGCGTCAGCGCCCCCTCGACGGCGTCGGCGGTGACCCGCCCGCCGTCCTGGAACCGGGCGTCGCGCAGAGTGAACTCCCAGGTGGTGGCGGACGTGCGGTCCCACTTCTCGGCGAGCGCGGGACGGACGACACCGTCGGTGCCCATGCGCGTGAGCCCGTCCACCACGGCGAGTCGGCTGAGCAGCAACCCGTCGTCGCTGTACGGGGAAAGACCCTGGGTGGGCGCGAAGGCGAGGTCGACGGCGATCCGGCCGCGACGCGCGGTCCCGGTGAACGAGCCGCAGGCGGACGTCAGCCCGATCCCGGCCGCCGCCAGCAGAAAGCCGCGGCGCCGCATCAGCCGACGGGCGCGGGAACCGGCGCGGGCAGCGGCAGCTCGAAGTGCACGATGCCCTGTCCGCCACCCGGCAACTCCCGCTCGTCGCACACCTCTTGGGCGATCGAGCGCCAGAAGGGCTCGGCGCCGGGCACGGCGGGGTCGGTGTGCAGGTACACGGCTTCGTACCCGCCGACCCCGGTCACGAAGTCGACGAGTTCCCGCACGAGGTCCCGCGCGAGTCCGTTCCTGCGGTGCTCGGGGCGTACGTAGATCCGGCACAGCTGGGCGGTGGACCCGGAGGGGAAGCGGTCGGCGACCCATTGCGGGTTGGGCGGCGCGGCGGGCCCGCGGTCACGGACGGCGCCGGTCGCGACGATCTCCCCGCTCTCCCGGTGCTCGGCGACGAGCAGGGTGCAGCGCTCGGGGCGCAGATAGTGGGCGGCCGGGTCGATGATGTCGGCGTGCCAGCGCGGCACGTACCCGGAGCGCAGGTCGCGGTACACGGTGTCCAGCATGACGGCCCGGGCCTCGTCCACGTCGCCGTCCTCGGCCACGCGGACCACGTATTCACCCATTGCCTGCCTTCACCACGAACGGACCGCACTGCCCGCCCATGCTAACTGCAACCGGTTCGCAATAAGCCACCACCTCAAGCCCCTGCGGGGAATGAGCAGCGGGGTCCGGGGCAGAGCCCCGGTTGTGGCCGACGGATTACCCGGCGACCGGCCCCCGCGCCACCAACGCCGTCGCCACCGCCATCAGCCCCTCGCCCCGCCCGGGAAACCCGAGCCCGTCCGTGGTCGCGCCCGACACGGACACCGGCGCCCCGGCCGCCTCGGACAGCACCTTCTGTGCCTCGTCCCGCCGCTTGCCGATCTTGGGCCGGGGGCCGACGACCTGCACCGCCACGTTCCCGATCACGAACCCCGCCTCGCGCACGATGCGCGCCGCCTCGGCCAGCAGCGTGAGCCCGCTCGCCCCCGCCCACTCGGGCCGGCCGGTACCGAAGTGCTGCCCGAGGTCGCCGAGCCCGGCGGCCGAGAACAGCGCGTTGCAGGCCGCGTGCGCCACGACATCCGCGTCGGAGTGCCCCGCGAGCCCGGCCCCGGAGTCCTCCCACTTCAGCCCGGCACACCACAGCTCGCGCCCGTCCTCGAACGCATGGATGTCCGTCCCGATGCCGACCTGCGGCAGCACGACGCCCGGGAGACCGGAACCCTCAGAACCCATCGTTGGCCCTCCTCCGGGCAAGCACGGCCTCGGCCAGGACGAGATCGAGCGGCCGCGTCACCTTGAACGCCTCCTCGTGCCCGGGCACGAGGACCACCTGGTGGCCGAGGTGCTCGACCATCCCGGCGTCGTCCGTCACGTCCTCGGTCACGGCCTCGTGCGCGCGCACGAGCGTCGCCCGGTCGAACCCCTGCGGCGTCTGCACGGCCCGCAGCTTGGCCCGCGAGGGCGTCGCGACGACCGGCTCCGGCGAACCGTCGGTGCTCGGCACGACCTCCTTCACCGTGTCCGCGAGCGGCAGCGCGGGGACGACGGCCGGAGCCCCGTCCCGTACGGCCTCGATGACCGCGTCGACCGTGTCGACCGGCACGAGGGGGCGGGCCGCGTCGTGCACGAGCACGATGTCGATGCCGTCCGGCAGGGCCTCGAGCCCGAGCCGCACCGACTCCTGCCGGCTCTCACCGCCGGGCACGACGACGAAGTCGGTGCGCTCGGGCAGGGCGTGATCGGCGAGCAGGGACTTCACTTCGGCGGCGCCGTCGGGCGGCGCGACCACCACGACGAGGGACACGGCGCGGGACGCCGCCATCGCTCGGACGGCATGGATCAGCATCGGAGTGCCGCTCAGCGTGCGCAGTGCTTTGGGGGCGCCTGGACCGAGGCGCACGCCCCGTCCAGCGGCCGGAATCACGGCCGCGGTGCGTACTGCGCTGCCTACGGGACGCGTTTCGTCAGACATCGGTTCCGTTCAGGTTTGTGCGCTCGGGAGAGGTGGGTATGGCCACAGCGTGCCGGGCGCGACGCCTTGACCGGACCCTTCCGTGACACTGGTCGAGCCAGCTTCCCGGGCCCGGCACACCAGTGGGAATCACGCGAAGCATGTACGGGTACAAACATGCCGCAGCGCCCGGCGACACCATCAGGGTCATCGGGCACCACGGCATTGTTCTTTACGCCTTTACGCGACAGCAGTCGTTACGTGCATGACCATGATGAACATGGCGTCGCTGCGGCGTATCAGGACGCGAGAACCTCGTCGAGCAGGGCCTCGGCCTTGTCCTCGTTCGTGTTCTCCGCGAGTGCGAGCTCGCTCACCAGAATCTGGCGAGCCTTGGCGAGCATGCGCTTCTCACCCGCGGACAGTCCGCGCTCACGCTCCCGACGCCACAGGTCACGGACCACTTCCGCGACCTTGATGACATCGCCGGAGGCGAGCTTCTCCAGGTTTGCCTTGTAACGGCGCGACCAGTTCGTGGGCTCCTCGGCGTACGACGCGCGCAGCACCTCGAAGACCCGGTCGAGCCCGTCCTGACCGACCACATCACGCACGCCGACGAACTCCGCATTGTCCGCTGGCACACGTACCGTCAAGTCGCCCTGGGCGACCTTCAGCACCAAGTAGGTCTTGTCCACGCCTTTGATCTGGCGAGTTTCGATAGCCTCGATCAGCGCGGCCCCGTGATGGGGATAGACCACGGTGTCGCCAACCTTGAACGTCATGTGACAGGTACCCCTTCCGTGGCTATCCAGGGTAACACGGAAACGGCGGGTTCTGAATGGCGTTTTCGCAGGTCAGGGCATATCTCGGGGCTTGACAACTCCATCGGGAACGTGCTGCGGAGGGGTGCCGGAGGAGGGTATTCGCAGGTCGGAGCCGTTCTTCGCGGAAGCCGAAACGAGTACGCTACCGCCGCCGCGGCGGGCCTTCCAGGGGTCGAAAGTCCCGGTTTGCGTGCTTCGAAGCGATGAACTTTCGCTAGTCCGTTCAGGGACCCGGAGGTACGTTCGAGCGGAATCCGGAATTGATCTTCGTGAATCACGGCTCCCCGTGATCGTTTTTCCGGACCCCCGCGCATTCCTTACCGGATATCCGCCCCGGCACCTGGACAGGCCTTATGTGAATGGTGAACAAGGGGCCTGCGCGACCCAATGGTGACCATGGGGAACGTGGGGCGATCGGTGCACGGATCGGGGTGCGGATCGGGTGCAGGTGGAGGAGCCGGGGACGGTGTCCGGCATCGAGGGGCGGGTCGGGTGCGGCGGCGCGGGAACGGCTCGGTAACCTAAGGCCGCTGACAGACCCTTAGGGCGGCTTTACACCTCGCCGCCTTGCCCGCCCACGTTCAAGGAGTTGCCGCCGCCGTGAGCAGCAGCCTTCGACGCGGCTCCCTCGCCGCCGCCGCCATCGCGTTCTCGATCGCCTCGCTCGCCGCGTGCGGCGCCGGCAACAACGCGCAGACACTTGAGGTCAAGCCGGACAACGCCGAGACCTCGGTCGGCGACATCAAGATCCAGAACGCCACCGTCATCACCCAGCCGGACCGTGCGTCCAAGGGCCCGGCCGTCGTCACCGGCACGCTCTTCAACAACGGGCGCACCGCCCAGACGCTCGACGCGATCACCGTCGACGGCGTCGGCAAGACCGCGAAGCTGTCGGACGCCAAGGGCGGCTCGAAGATCAACGTCCCGGCCGGCGGCTCCGTCGTCCTCGGCGGCAAGGGCAACGCCTCCGCCGAGCTGCCCAACAGCCGCACCGCCGTCCTCGACGGCAACGCGCAGCCGATCACGTTCTCCTTCAGCAAGGCCGGAGACGTGAAGCTGAAGGCGTTCGTGGTGCCGGCCGACAGCTACTTCAAGAAGTGGGGCCCGAGCGAGGTGCCGGCCATGCCGGGCGCCTCCGCGTCCCCGTCGACGTCGGCCTCGACGTCCGCGACGCCGAACGACAAGGGCTCCGCCTCCGCCTCGACGGGGGCGTCCGCCTCCGCGTCGCACAGCGCCGCGGGTCACTGACGCAGTAACAAGACGCGGTAACGAACGGCGAGGGGCGGAACCCAATGGGTTCCGCCCCTCGCCGTTCGCTGGTTCCCCGTGGGGTGGGGACGTCGCCGGTTTACGGCTCGAACTTGTAGCCGAGTCCACGCACCGTCACGAGGTATCTCGGCGCACCCGGGTCCGGCTCGATCTTGGCGCGCAGGCGCTTCACGTGGACGTCGAGCGTCTTGGTGTCGCCCACGTAGTCGGCGCCCCAGACCCGGTCGATCAGCTGCATACGGGTCAGGACGCGCCCCGCGTTGCGCAGCAGCATCTCCAGAAGGTCGAACTCCTTGAGCGGAAGGTCGACCTTGCCGCCGCCCACCGTCACGACGTGACGGTCGACGTCCATGCGGACAGGACCGGCCTCCAGGGCCTGCGGCGCGACCTCCTCCGGCTCCCCGTGGCGGCGCAGGACGGCCCGGATGCGGGCGACCAGCTCACGCGAGGAGAACGGCTTGGTGACGTAGTCATCGGCTCCTATTTCGAGACCGACGACCTTGTCGATCTCGCTGTCCTTGGCGGTCACCATGATCACCGGGACGTTGGAACGGCCGCGCAGCTGGCGGCAGACCTCGGTGCCGGGCAGCCCCGGCAGCATCAGGTCGAGCAGGACGAGGTCGGCACCGTTGCGCTCGAACTCGTCGAGGCCGTCGGGCCCCGTGGCCGCGATGGCGACCTCGAAACCCTCCTTGCGGAGCATGTAGGACAGGGCGTCGGAGAAGGACTCCTCGTCCTCTACGACAAGCACTCGGGTCACGGAAGGACCTCCGGGGCGGCAGGAGTGGCAGGAATGGATTCGTATGCGGTTGTGTCGTCGGGCCCGTGTGCGTCGTCTTCGTCGCGTACGTCTCCGGGGCCACTGGTGCGGGATGTCTTGGGGGTGCGTGAGGTGCGGGTCGCGGCCGCCTCGGGCAGCCGCAGGGTGAAGGTGGAGCCCTGTCCCTCGGAGCTCCATACGGTCACCTCCCCGCCGTGCGAGGCCGCCACGTGCTTGACGATGGCGAGGCCGAGGCCCGTGCCGCCGGTCGCGCGGGAGCGGGCCGGGTCGACGCGGTAGAAGCGCTCGAAGACGCGCTCCTTGTCCTTCTCGGAGATGCCGATGCCCTGGTCGGTGACGGCTATCTCGATGCGGTCGCCGCCGCCCGCCGAGGCGCGGCGGGCGGCTATGCCCACGCGCGTACGGGCCGGCGAGTAGTTGACGGCGTTCTCGACGAGGTTGCCGAGGGCGGCGGCGAGCTGCCCCCGGTTCCCCCAGACCCGCAGGTCGGCCGTGCCCCCGGCGGCCATCGTGATCTGCTTCGACGCGGCGGGCTGGCGGCAGCGGTCGATGGCCTCGGCGACGAGTTCGTCGACGCGCACCGGCTCGGCGTCCTCCAGCGGGTCGTCGTTCTGCACCCTGGAGAGGTCGATGAGTTCCTGTACGAGGCTGGTGAGCCGGGTCGCCTCGTTCTGCATGCGCCCGGCGAACCGCTCGACGGCCTCCGGGTCGTCGGAGGCGTCCATGACGGCCTCCGAGAGCAGCGAGAGCGCGCCCACGGGGGTCTTCAGCTCGTGGCTCACATTGGCCACGAAGTCCCGGCGTACGGCCTCGATGCGCCGGGCCTCGGTGAGGTCCTCGACGAGCAGCAGCACGAGCCGGGAGCCGAGCGGGGCGACGCGGGCGGACACGGCGAGCGCGTCGCCGCGGCCGGTGCCGCGCCGCGGCAGATCGAGCTCGACCTGGCGTATCTCGCCGTCCCTGCGCGTGTCCCTGGCCATCTGCAGCATCGGTTCGACCGCGAGCTTCCCGCCGCGTACGAGACCGAGGGCGTACGCCGCCGAGCTTGCCTTGACCACGCTGTCCGCCTCGTCGAGGACGACGGCGGAGGAGCGGAGCACGGAGAGCACGGTGTCGACGCCGGGCGGAAGGACCGGGTCCGTGTGCAGGGAGGTGCGGGTGGGGCGTTTCTGGTCGCGTTCGCTCCAGCGAAACGCCAGCATGGCGATGACACCGGTGCACACTCCGGCGATCGCTGCCGCTGCGGCGACCGCCGCGTTCACGTCCATGTCTTCAGGTTATGCGGCTCCGGCCGCTCCTCCACAGCCATCCGAGTGGCAGCTCGAACACTCGTCGCCCAGAGTTCACCTTGGGTACGGGGTCGATTCACTTGTGGTGCCGGATTCGGACGCGTACAGCACGGAACGTGGGAGCGTGGGGCCAACCGGGTCCATACGTAGCGAGGTACAGAGAGGGAACGCCGTATGCGTGACGCGTACCACGAGGAACTTGACTCGATCGGCGAGGGCCTGGTCGAGATGGCCCGCCTTGTCGGGTCGGCGATCGGGCGCGCCACCACGGCCATGCTCGACGCCGACCTGAAGCTCGCCGAGACCGTGATCGCCTCCGACCAGAAGGTGGACGATCTGCAGCACGAGCTGGAGGCGCGGGCCATAGCCCTGCTGGCACGCCAGCAGCCGGTGGCCACCGACCTCCGGATCGTCGTCACCTCGCTCCGCATGAGCGCGGACCTGGAGCGCAGCGGCGACCTGGCGCAGCACGTCGCGAAGCTGGCCCGCCTCCGCTTCCCGGAGCGGGCGGTGCCGCACGACCTGCACGCGACCATCCTGGAGATGGGCCAGCTCGCGCAGCGCCTGATGGCGAAGGCGGCGGAGGTCATCATCACCAAGGACGTCGACCTGGCGATGCAGTTGGAGCAGGACGACGACGAGATGGACCTGCTGCACCGCACGCTCTTCCAGCACCTGATGGACGAGAAGTGGAAGCACGGCATCGAGACGGCGGTCGACGTGACGCTGCTCGGCCGCTACTACGAGCGCTTCGCGGACCACGCGGTGTCGGTGGCCAAGCGGGTCGTCTACCTGGTGACGGGCGAGCACGCGGACGAGGTGCAGACGCCGCAGCCGGTCGACAGCGCCTGACCGTACGAGGGAGAGGGCCCCGCGCGGATCGCTCGCGCGGGGCCCTCCTGTCGTCCCTGTCGGACGCGTCTTCCGGTCCCTGCGCTCAGCAGGAACCCCCGCACTTGCACGGCGCGCCCGACTGGCAGCCGCAGCCGCAGCCCGAGCCGCATCCGCAGGCTCCGAGCAGCACCAACTTCGGTACGGTCCGGCCCACTTCGACCGGCACTTCGGGGTTCGGGTTCGGCTTCGGGGAGTCGGCGGCCATGGTTGTTCCCTCCTCGACGGGACCCCACGGTGGAGCCCTTCCCCCATTGCATGCCCATCGGGACGGGCGCATCAACGGCGCACACGAGCGCGGCAGTTGCCGTGGCGTGCGCGCGGGAGATCGCGGGGCGTCACGACGCGGAGGCCGCCGCGTCAAAAACCCCTGGAGCGCGCCACGTTCGGCACGCCCCAGGGGCTTTTGACGGAGGGGGCTGTTACTTCTTCTTGCCCTGGGTCTTGTCGGGGATCTTGGTGAGCTGGGTTTTCGCTGTTCAGAGACGGTGGACTCGTGCGCCTGGTGGTCGTCGTTGGTCGCCCTTGGGTACTGTCGAGCGACCTCGGACGGCCCAGGCACGGCCCATCCGCCGGCCTACGAGCTGATGGGCAACTCCCGCGCCCGCTGGCGCGCCTGGGCCCGTAGTTCCTTCAGCCGACTGTGGAATGCGTTGTGGTGGTTCTGGTCGAGGTTCAGGGGGAGATCAAGCTGGGAGATGAGCTGTGACTCCAGGCCCCACGGTTCGCTCTGCTCGGTCCAGCAGACCCGCGCGTTGTCCACCATCCACTGGCTCAGGGTGGCCTCGCCAGCCCTGCCGAAGGTCATCCGCTTTCCGCTGCCCACGCGGCGCAGTTCAAGGCCGAGCAGGCAGCCGAGGGTGAGCCGCAGCGTCGAACCAGCCGCGTTACCCCGGTAGTGGTAGCGCACCCGCTTGCGCAGGTTCTGCGTGCTGGTCCGGTTCGCCATGAACCTCGGGGCTATACCGACGTACAGCAGGCGTCCGGCCTCCAGGTCTGGGTGGGGAGGCTGCTCGAAGTGCCACCCATAGACCCCGGCCGCCGCCGGGACAGGACTCGGGCGCACCAAGACCTCCTGCGCCGACCACAACCGATCGGGACTGACGAGAGCGGTAGCTTCCACGAAGCCTCCAGGCGCGCGACGGCTGATCGTCGCAGGCTACTGGTCGCCGCTGACAGAACATCTCTCGCCTACGTAGCTACGTGACATGAGCTTGGGAAGCTCGGGTGATCTAGGGGGAGTTGGGGCCCTTACCTGAGTGGGAGCGGCCTAACGGCCCCTCGGCACGGCCGACTTCATGCCTGCCGTTCCCCGTGGTTCCCCGGTCGACCTGGCACGAAGGTGGCACGAACTTCTCGTCACGCACTGATCAATCTGGGGCGGGCTTCCGGACGCCCGTATTGAAGGATGCGCGGTAGGACTTCACGCATGCGTGCCAAGTCCTCTGTTGGCGCGCGAAGCAGTGCCTCGACGATAGGGTCGGTAAGTCCGAGGTCGTCCAGCGCCTCAGGATCCAGGATCACCCGCAGCACGTCGTTTTCCAGATGCACTTCACGCACGCATCCGTAGGCAGTGCCCTGGTCAGGCGTGACAAGGCAGTGCGTGTCCATCCCTAGGGACACTTCCTGTGCGTCGGCCTCCTCGAAGTCGCACATGAACAGCAGCGAGAACGCATCCTCGTTGTCCGACTCCGCTACACCTGCCATGAGGCAGTCGTCCATTTCTGGATCATCGAGCCCGCACGCAACCAGCGCCGTGAACCTGTATGTCATGCAGGTGTTCTAGCACTGAGGACTGACAGCCACTCGGGCGTTAGGTGAGACGACGACGCTGCTCCCCCACCACCTAACCTCAGCTCCCATCCCGTCCGCCGTCGACCCACACGCAGTGGAGCGGGCGTGGTTCATGGCGTCCAGGTGGAGCGCGCCACTGTACGAACGACCTGGACGCCATGGGCCACGTCTGCTCGGCTTTGCCTGGGTCGACGGTGGACGGGATGGGAGCCCCTCGCAACCACCCGCGGATCCGCACTCGGCAGCGCTTCCCCCGGCCCCCGGTGCCGGCCGATCCCCCGCCGGAGGCATCGTCTTTGATCGCGGCCGGTGTGTGTCGGGTGCTCGACTCGTGTTCCCGGCCTAGCCACTTGTGGGCGCGCGTCGGCGTAGCGCCCGTAGCGCGGGCCGAAGGCATGAGCGCGAAGGGCAGCGGAGCCGGGAAGCGCGCCCGGCGGAGCGGAGCGCAGCCGGTCTTGATGAAGTAGGGAAAGTTCTATCGCGCTGGCGTCAGCCGCTTGCCGTCATGGCTTCGGACATGCGGGCCTGCCCCGTCCAGGGCATCCAGGAGCCGGATCGAGTAGACCTCGGACATGTACTCGCTGACCTCGTCAGGCGTCAGCCACTCCACGGCCGTGGACTCGTCCGACGTGCGCTCCTCGCCTCCCGCGGGCTTGCAGCGGAACACCAGAGCGACGACGCCTCGGGTGGTGTTCTTATAGACGCCGGTCAGCTCGTCCACCTCGACGTGGATGCCGGTCTCTTCCCAGACCTCCCGGCGTACGCCTGCCTCCGGGCTCTCCTCGAGTTCGAGCACGCCACCGGGCAGCTCCCACGTGCCGTTGTCCGCTCGGCGGATGGCCAGCAGTCGGCCGTCATCGCGGACCACCACTCCGGCTACGGACACGGAGTGCAGTGGCGTTGACTGGCCTTCCTTGGCGCTGTTACTCATGTACAGGAGCATAGGAGGAAGAAAAGGACTATGGGAACTGCAGTGGGAGAGGGGAGGTCCGTCCCTCAATACGTGCGGATCGCTGAGGACCTTGTTCAGCAGATCAGGGCAGGGGTCATCAAGCCTGGTGAGCTTGTGCCCAGCGAGTCGGAGCTGGTCGAGCGCTACGGCGTTTCGGGCGGCACGATCCGTAAGGCGATGGTCGAGGTCCGGGCCAGTGGGCTCGTGGAGACCCGGCACGGCAAGGGCTCGATGGTGAAGGACCGGCCGCCGGTACGGCTGCGCTCCTCCGATCGTTTCCGGCGTTCGCACCGCCAGGGAGGCAAGGCGGCCCACCTCGCCGAGTCCGCGCAGTCCGGCGCCACGGCGAAAGTCAGCGTGCTCTACATCGGCCCGATGGAGGCCCCGGAGGATGCTGCCGAACGGCTCGGCGTTCCGGCCGGCACTCAGGTCCTGGCTCGCCGACGGCTCTACTTCCGCAACGGCACCCCGGTCGAGACGGCTTCCTCGTACCTCCCGTGGGACGTCGTGAAGGACATCCCCGAGCTGTTCGCCGAGAACCCCGGCGGTGGCGGCATTTACGCCCGACTCGAAGACAACGGGCACGAGTTCGCGGAGTTCGTCGAGACGCTGCAAGGGCGTCCGGCCTCCAAGGCGGAGGCGTCCGAACTGGCGCTGAGCCCCGGCTCCCCGGTGATCCATCTGATTCGTGAGGCCCGTACGACCGAAGGTCGCGTGGTCGAGGTGTGCGACACCCTCATGGCCGCTGACCAGTTCCTTTTCGAGTACCGGATCCCTGCCGCCGACTGACGCACTCTCACTGATCCGCAGCCCGTCGTGACTTTTCTGTCGCGGCGGGTTGACTCATGTATAGGAGTGTTGCACTCTTCTTCATGTCACTCATGTACATGAGTAACGGAGTCCAGCCCCCTACATAGGAGTGATCTCTGTACGTCAGATCCCCGTCGACACCACCGCCGCCACCGTCATGGTCGCCAAGACCCCGCAGGTCAAGGTCAAGGACCGCAAGACCGGTGAGGTCGCCCTGGACGTCGAGACCGGCGGCAAGCTGATGACCGTGGACGTGATGTTCGCGGCCAACGACCAGGTGGAGATCCTGTCCGTCACCGTCCCCGAGACCGGCGTCTCCGAGGAGCTGACGATGGGCACGCCCGTCGCGCTGACCGGCCTGATCGCCCGCCCGTGGGAGAACGAGTTCAACGGGCAGAAGCGGCACGGCATCGCCTTCCGCGCCGTCGCCGTCACCTCGCTCGCCGCCTCCGCGTCCACGGCCAAGGCGGCCTGATCATGGGCGAGTTCATCGTCATCGTGCTCCTGGTGGTGGCCGCCGCCGCAGGTCTTCTGCGGTGGCGGCGCCCCGCCTGGTACTGGGTCTGCTTCGGCGCCGCGCTCGCGTCGCTGCGGCTCCTGGTCCGCTACGCCTCCGTGATGGAGGCCTGCGGGCTCACGGTCCCGCCCTCGCGCTGGCGCCTCGCACTCGCCCGACTGGCCAACCGGCCACTTCCCGAGTCCCGTTCGCCGCGCATCCTGCGGCTGCGGCCCACCCGGACCGGCCTCGTCCTGCGGCTCAAGCTCCGCCCCGGCCAGGATGCCTTCGACTTCTCCGCCGCCACGGATCGGCTGCGCCATTCCTTCGGGATGCAGGGCGTCGCCTCCCGTGAACTCCGCGCCGGTGTCGTTGAGTTGAGGATGACCGGCTACGACGTGCTCAAGCGGGTGCAGATGCCTGCGCCCAGCACCGCCGCCGGTTCGTCGCCGCTACGTGTCCCGGTCGCACTGCGCGAGGACGGCTCGATCCACTACCGCGACTACCGGGCCGTTCCGCACGGCCTCACCCTCGGCGCCACCGAGTCCGGCAAGTCCGTCTACCAGCGCAACCTCGTGTGCGGCCTCGCCCCGCTCGACGTCGCCCTGGTCGGCATCGACTGCAAGCAGGGCGTCGAACTCTTCCCGCTCGCCCGCCGGTTCTCCGCGCTCGCCGACGACCCCGACACCGCGCTCGAACTCCTCGACGCGCTCGTCGACCACATGCAGGAGGTCTACCAGCTCATCCGCGCCGAACAGCGCGTCAGCGTCGGCATCCCGGACGCGGAGATCGCCGCCGACATCTGGGACCTGCCCGCCAACCAGCGCCCGACCCCCGTCGTCGTCCTGGTCGACGAGGTCGCCGAACTCGCCCTGTACGCCACCAAGGACGAGGAAAAGCGCCGCGACCGCATCGTCACGGCCCTCGTCCGCCTCGCCCAGCTCGGCCGCGCCGCCGGGATCTACCTGGAGGTCTGCGGGCAGCGCTTCGGCTCCGAACTCGGCAAGGGCATCACGATGCTCCGCGCCCAGCTCACCGGCCGTACCGCCCACCGCGTCAACGACGAGACCAGCGCCAACATGGCCTTCGGCGACATCTCCCCGGACGCCGTGATCGCCGCCATCCAGATCTCACCCGACACCCCCGGCGTCGCCGTGGCCGGTGACTCGACCGGCGGCTGGGCCCGCATCCGCGCCCCGCACACCTCGCTGCGCGCCGCCGTGAACCTCTGCAACGCCCACGCCGACCGAACCCCGGACCTGCCCGCGCTCGCCGCCTTCCGGCCCGCCGTGCCCGCGCCCGCCCGGTCCTCCGTGTCACTCACCAAGGCCGCCACGGTCACGGCCTGACTCCCCCTCGCTCCACGGTCGGCGCGACCGCCCCGCGCCACGTCCCTACCCCGCCCATGCCCAAAACAGGAGGCAACCCATGGACGCCAACGAGGACTTCGCCCGCACCGCCGCCCTCCTCGGCGCACTCGACCTGTACGAGCGCCGCTACGAGACCGACGCCGCGTTCGTCGAGGTCATCGCCCCCGCGCTCGCCCTGTCCCTGCCGATCGGGGTCCTGCCGCCCATGCCGTACGACGGCAGCGACGACGCCTCGGAGGGCTGACCGGTGACGGCCCGCACCACGCTTCGCCCGGACGCCGTCCTCGTCCAGGCCGTCATCGCCGGTGCCCTCTCCTTCGCCCACCTCCACGACCTGGCCGCCGCTGCCGGGCAGGACGGCTGGAAGGCCTGGGCCTACCCGGTCAGCGTCGACCTGCTCCTGGTCGCCGCCTGGCGTCGGCTCCGCAACGACCGCCGCTCCCGGCTCGCCTGGTCCTGGTTCGCCGTCGCGCTGTTCGCCTCGCTCGGCGCCAACGTCGCCACCGCCGGACTCCTCGACGTCGCCCACCCGCCCGCCTGGCTCCGGATCGGAGTCGCCGGATGGCCCGCGATCGCCTTCCTCGGCGGCACGCTCCTGGCCCACACGGCCACGGCCGCGCCCGCCGAAGTCGAGCGGGAAACCGTTCGGCCGGCACCCGAGCCCGAGCCCGAAATCCAGCAGCCGACCCGCGCGGCCCCGGAGCCCGTAGAGCCTCCGGCCGAGGACGAAGCCGCGAATACGCCGCCCATAGACGCGCCGCCAACCGACCCAACTCCCACCGTCCCGGCCGCCCTCGTCGCCCACGCCCGCAAGATCGCCGACGCCCACCAGGCGAACACCGGCACCGCCATCGACCCCGACGCCCTGCGCTCCCGACTCGGCGTCCCGCCCCAGCTGGCCGACGCCATCGCCGCCCAACTCACCTGATCCACCAGGGAGGTCCGACATGACCAGCAACCCCGCCGACCTGACCGCCGCCGACTACCTCGACGCCGCCCACGAGATGGCCGCCACCGGCCGCCCCTACCTCGCCTACCTGCTCGCCGACACCGCCGCCGAACAGACCCCCGACCCGGCCACCGCCCAGGACATCCGCGCCCAGTTCCCCGAGCCCACCCACCGAGAGGACTGATCCGACATGCCCGCGCACGACCACTTCCACTCGGTGATGCAGATCGGCCCGGTCCAGGTCGGAACCCACCGCGACCGCCACGGCCAGACCAAGCACGCCGTGTGCACGGCCGACCGCTGCGGCTGGTCCTCGGACTACTCCAGCCAGTCCGCCGCCCAGCTCGCCGCCCGCACCCACCGCTGCCGCGTCCGCTGAGGAGACCGCCATGGACGTCCCGCTCTGGTTCTTCGTCGCCTGCGTCGGCCTGGTCGGCATCAAGCTCATGCGCCCGCCCTGGTGGCTCGTCGCCCTCCTGCTCCTGGGCGGCTACCTCCTCGCCGACAGCGTCCTCGCCCCGGTCATCGACACCGCCGTCAAGTAACCGCCCACGGAAGGGAGTACGTCCCGATGCTGCACCCCAAGGTCCCGTCCATGCCCGTCCCGACCGGCCAGGTCACCCCGCCCGCCGCCGTCGAGCCCACGGCGATCACGCAGTCTCAGCCCGCCCCGGTGGCACCCCAGCCTCCGGCCTCGACCCGCCCCACGATCCAACTCACCCCCGGCGCCCTGATCACCCTCGTCGTCGGCGGCACGGGCGTCGTCCTGGTCCTCGGCACCGTCCTGGTCTCGCTGCTCCTGGCCGTCGCCATCACCGCCGGATCGACCGCCATCACCGCGCTCGTCATCCGCTCGCTCATGAACTCCGAGCACAAGCACCGCTGACCGGCCCCCGGGCGGCCTGAAACCGCCAAGTCTCCACCGCCTGGGAGCCGTCCCCAACCGATCCAAGAACCGGAAGGAACCCCCAGCATGACGCCCCGCACCCGACGCCCGTCCCGAATCTGCGCATCCTGCGACGGCTTCGCCTCCGTAGCCATTACCCTCGGCGGCCGCGACCGGCACGGCCACCTGCGCACCATCACCGCCGACTGCACGGCCTGCGACGGCACCGGCTTCGTCGTCCTCCGCACCCGCATCACGCGGGAGGGCGCCCATGCCTGACACGCTCCTCGACCCGACCACCCTCGGCGACCTGCTGAGGGTGGCTTCGGCCGCCGACTTCGACCGCTGGCACGACCAGATCCAGCGCACCGGCGGCTGCTCCGACCCCATCCACCTCACCGGCTGGACCCTCACCAAGGACAAGACCACCGGCGAGACCCTGCACCACTACTCCACCGAGACCGAACCGGGCGGCCGACTCCGCCTCGCCTGCGGAAACCGCCGCGCCTCCCGCTGCCCGTCCTGCGCCTTCACGTACGCGGGCGACACCTACCACCTGATCCGGGCGGGCCTGGCCGGAGACGACCGCCGCGACATCCCCTCCACCGTCCGCGACCACCCTCGCGTCTTCGCCACGCTCACGGCCCCGTCCTTCGGCCCGGTCCACAATCGCCCCGACTCCGGCACCTGCCGCTGCGGCACCCGCCACGCCACCGACGACCCCGCCCTCGGCACGGCCCTGGACCCGACGACGTACGACTACGCCGCCGCCGTCCTCTTCAACAACCACGCAGGCGACCTGTGGATGCGCTTCACGACCCGCCTGCGCCGCGAGATCGCCGCCCGCGCCGGAGTCACCCAGCGCGAACTCAAGGAGTCCGCCCGCCTCTCGTACGGCAAGGTCGCCGAGTTCCAGAAGCGCGGCGCCCTGCACTTCCACGCGGTGATCCGCATCGACGGCCCGGAAGGCCCGGAGACCCCGCCGCCGTCCTGGGCCACGGTCACGCTCCTCGCCGACGCGATCCACGCAGCTGCCTCCCACAGCTACACATCCGTCTCGGTCCCGGCCGCCGAGGACGAACCGGCCCGCACCTTCCGCTGGGGCACGCAGCTCGACGTCCGCCCGGTCAAGGCCTTCGGCGACGGCTCCGACATCACCGAACAGGCCGTCGCCTCCTACGTCGCCAAGTACGCCACCAAGGCCGCCGAGACCACCGGCACCCTGGACCGCCGCATCGGCGAACTCTCCGAACTCGACCGCCACCAGGTCCCGGACCACACCCGCCGCCTGATCGAGGCGTGCAAGCACCTCGACCCGCTCTACCCGGACCGCCGCCTCTGGGCCTGGGCTCACATGCTCGGCTTCCGTGGCCACTTCTCCTCGAAGTCCCGCCGCTACTCGACCACCCTCGGCGAACTCCGCCAGGCCCGCGCCGACTTCCGCGCCGCCCAGGAACGCGAAGCCCTCGGCAACCCCGACTACGTACCGGACACCGTCCTCGTCCTGGCCGACTGGCAGTACGCGGGCCACGGCCACACCCCCGGCGAGTCCGCCCTGGCCGCCACCATCGCCCGCGGCTTCCAACTCAACCGCGAGACAGCCCGCGAAGCCCTGACCGACCTCGCCGACGAGAAGGAGCGGTGACCATGCAGCACGCCTTGCCCGAGCGCTACCTGACCCCGGTCGACGTCGCCGAGCTCCTGGCCGTCCCGGTCGAGACCGTCTACCAGTGGCGCCGCAAGCGCACCGGCCCGAAGGGCTTCCGCGTCGGCCGGCACCTTCGCTTCGACCCCGCCGACGTACGCGCCTGGGTCGAGTCTCAGATGGCGGTGGCTGCCTGATGGCCGGGCACGTCCAAGACCGCTGGTACCGGAGCGAGATCGGCCCGGACGGCAAGACCCGCAAGGTGAAGTCCGACCGCTACGGTTCGGGCATGCGTTACCGAGCCCGCTACATCGGCCCGGACGGTACGGAAAAGTCCAAGAGCTTCCCCGACCGCCAGAAGCGGCTCGCTGACCAGTGGCTGGCCCACACAGAGGCCGACATGGCGCGCGGCCAGTACATCGACCCGCGAGCTGCCCGAATCACCTTCCAGCAGTACGCGGAGCGATGGGTAGCCACCCAGGGCGCCGACCCGAACACCCAGGCGTCGATGGAGTCGCAGCTCCGGCTGCACGCCTTCCCCTACCTGGGCGCGCGCCCACTCGGCTCCTTCCAACCGGCCCACATCCGAGACTGGGTGCGGAAGCTCCAGGAGAACGGCGTCCGGGGCTCGTATGCGCGAACGATCTACTCCAACGTGCGCGCCACTCTGTCCGCAGCGGTCGACGACGGGCACCTCCCCCGGAACCCGTGTGCCGCTCGCTCGGTCCGGCCGCCGACGGTCGACACCAAGCGCGTCATCCCGTGGACACCGGAGCGCGTCTTCGCCGTGCAGGCCGCCATGCCTGAGCGATACCAGTCGATGATCGACCTCGGCGGTGGCTGCGGTCTCCGTCAGGGCGAGATCCTCGGCGTCGCCGTCGACGCGATCGACTTCGAGTCGGAGACCCTGCACGTCGTCCAGCAGCTCAAGCTGAGCCGGAGCAAGCCCGTCTTCGCCCCACCCAAGGGCGGCAAGCTCCGGGACACACCACTCCCCGGCCCCGTCGCCGACGCGCTCCGTACCCACATGAAGGAGTTCCCGCCGGTCGAGATCACGCTGCCCTGGAAGGTCGCCGACGGACCGCCAGTGACCAAGCGGCTGATCTTCACCGCACCGCGCGGCGGGCACGTCTGGCGTACCTCGCTCAACGACGAGGCGTGGAAACCGGCGCTGGCTGCTGCCGGAGTGATCCCCACACCCGAGCGGGGCGAGTCCTACGCGGAGTCACGCGAGAACGGCATGCACGCCCTGCGGCACTTCTACGCGTCGGTACTCCTGGACGCGGGCGAGAACATCAAGGCCCTTGCCGAGTACCTGGGCCACGCCGACCCTGGCCTGACCCTCCGGGTATACGCCCACCTCATGCCGTCTAGTCAAGAGCGGACCCGCAAGGCAATCGCAGCGATCTTCGGTTGATCTGAAGTCGTCAACCGTGAACATCCCCCAGAATTCACGGGACATAATTCACGCTCGGAAGATTTGGAATCACCATCCGCGAAACAAGTGCCTCCCAGAATTCACGGGGCATAATTCACGCTCGGAAGATTTGGAATCACCATCCGCGAAACAAGTGCCTCTCAGAATTCACGGGACATGATTTGATGCCATGCCATCGGCCCGACTGGGGGTCACCCGACCTCCCGCCTGCACGGTCGGCCGCCCGACCGGCCGACCGGGGGACACCACATTAGCGACTGGAGCAAGGCGAACCATGGCAGCCAACAGCTGCCGATATCCATCCGGACTTCCGCATCAATGCACTGGAAGAGCAACAGCAGGGCCTTAAGCTGCGGGTTTGGAAGTATGCCACTGGACGTCTATTGTCCATTACGTCGCAGCGGAATCAAGAGGGGCCGCCCACGGCAATGAGCGGCCCCTCGCTCCGCCTGCACATATTGTCCAACCTGGTACGGAGGAATCATGTGTCACCCGGATAAGGCCATAGTGCCACGTAGCGGCCTACACATCGAGCTGATCCCACGTGAGACTGACATCATCAGCCTCGGCGTCGGCAGCACGCTTCTGGCCTTGTCGGAGGGAGGCGCACCGATCATCGCCATCCCAGCTGGCTTCCTGCTGTCGTTCAGGGTTCGGTTCAGTCGCAACTGAGGCCACGCCCCAGAGGTGGCAGGACCGACTGCGGTCCTGCCACCTCTGACCACCGACGGCCCAGAGACGGCCCAGGCGCAGCGAAAAGCCCCCTACCAGCGGGAAAACCGCAGGTAGGGGGCTTCTTCGTGGGCTGTTACTTCTTCTTGCCCTGGTTCTTGACCGCCTCGATGGCCGCCTTGGCCGCGTCGGGGTCCAGGTACGTGCCGCCGGGCTTGAGCGGCTTGAAGTCGGCGTCGAGCTCGTAGGAGAGCGGGATGCCGGTCGGGATGTTCAGGCCCGCGATGTCGGCGTCGGAGATGCCGTCGAGGTGCTTGACCAGGGCGCGGAGGCTGTTCCCATGGGCCGCGACCAGGACCGTCTTCCCCGTCAGGAGGTCCGGGACGATGCCGTCGAACCAGTACGGCAGCATGCGCGTGACGACGTCCTTGAGGCACTCCGTCTGCGGGCGCAGCTCCGGCGGGAGCGTCGCGTAGCGGGGGTCCTCGAACTGGGAGTACTCGGCGTCGCGGTCCAGGGGCGGCGGCGGGGTGTCGTACGAGCGGCGCCACAGCATGAACTGCTCCTCGCCGAACTCGGCGAGGGTCTGCGCCTTGTCCTTGCCCTGGAGGGCGCCGTAGTGGCGCTCGTTCAGGCGCCAGCTGCGGTGGACCGGGATCCAGTGGCGGTCGGCCGCCTCGAGGGACAGCTGCGCGGTGCGGATCGCGCGCTTCTGGAGCGACGTGTGGACCACGTCGGGGAGCAGGCCGGCGTCCTTGAGCAGCTCACCGCCGCGGACCGCCTCCTTCTCGCCCTTCTCGTTCAGGTTGACGTCCACCCATCCGGTGAACAGGTTCTTCGCGTTCCACTCGCTCTCGCCGTGGCGGAGGAGGATCAGCTTGTACGGTGCGTCGGCCATGGAGCCGAGCCTAATCGACCGGTCCGGCGCCCGCCGATTGACGGTCCCCGTCAATTGAGTGGCGCGCGCGGATACCCGGTGCGTAAGTTACGTAAACCTTCCGCACTACTTACACCGGCCTCGGGGGATGCACCCATGTCAGTCGCCTCGCTCAGACGTGCCGCCACGGACTCCGTCTCCGGGCTGCCGCGCGAATTCTGGTGGCTGTGGACCAGCACCCTCGTCAACCGGCTCGGAAACTTCGTTCTCACCTTTCTCGCGCTGTACCTGACCGCCTCGCGTGGGTTCTCGGCCGCGTACGCCGGCCTCGTCGCGTCGCTGATCGGCCTCGGCGGGGTCATCGCGTCCGTGCTCGGCGGGGTGCTCGCCGACCGGCTCGGGCGGCGGCCCACGCTGCTCGGCGCGCAGCTCGCCACCTCCGCGACGGTCGCCGCGCTCGCCTTCGTCCGCGACCCGGCCGCCATCGCCGTCACCGGCTTCGCGCTCGGGCTCGCCTCCAATGCCTCGCGGCCCGCGATCCAGGCGATGATGGCCGACATCGTGCGCCCCGAGGACCGGGTCCGCGCCTTCTCCCTCAACTACTGGGCGATCAACCTGGGGTTCGCGGTCTCGTCCGTGTACGCGGGCTTCCTCGTCGCGCAGAGCTACACGCTGGGCTTTCTCGTCGAGGCGGCCATGACGCTCGCCTGCGCCTGCGTCGTCTTCGTGAAGGTGAAGGAGTCGCGGCCGACGAGCACGATCGTGCCCGGCGCGCCGTCGAGCCCGGTGGTCACCATGGGGACCGTGCTGCGCGACGGCCGCTTCATGCTGATGGTGGGGCTTTCGTTCCTGGTCGCCGTGGTGTTCACGCAGAGTTCGGTCGGCCTGCCGATCGTCATGGGTGAGAACGGGCTGAGCAGTTCGGACGTCGGGCTCGTCGCCGCCGTGAACGGCATCGTGATCGTCGCGTTGCAGATCCCGCTGACCCGGTTCATCGAACGCCGGGACCCGGGCCGCCTGTTGACGGTCTCGTCGCTGCTCATCGGGTACGGCTTCGCCCTCACAGCCATCGCCGGATCGCTCGCCGCGTACGCGCTCACGGTCGTGGTGTGGACCCTCGGCGAGATGATCAACGCGCCTACGCAGTCGGGGCTCGTGGCCCGGCTCTCCCCCGCCGAAGGGCGCGGCCGCTACCAGGGCGTCTACACCATGTCGTGGTCGGCGGCGGCCCTCGTCGCCCCGCTCGCGGGCGGCTGGGTGATCGATTCGGCGGGCGCAGGATGGCTGTGGGCGGGGTGCGCGATCCTCGGTACGGTCACCGCTTTCGGCTACTGGTTCCTGATGCGCGGCCTGTCGGACACGCAGCCCGCGAAGCCGGTCGCCGCGGCGCTCGTGGAGGCGGAGAACAGCCCCGCTTGACCGGGCAGTTCGGCGGGTACGTGACCGTACATGGCCGAACCCTCCAGGACCTCCTCCAGAACTGACGAACCACCCAGAACGCTGGTGGGCGGCGTCGAGGTCGACGTCCCCAACAGCATTCCGGCGATCCGCGCCGCGCTGGACGCGAAGCGCCGCGTCGAGTTCGACAAGGCGATCAACGCGGCGGGGGTCGGCGAGATCCACGCCGTCATGCGGCACTGGATGCTGGAGGCGGTCCCGGACCCGGAGGCCGACGCGATCCTCGCCAGGCTCGCCCGCGACGAGGCGGAGAGGCGGGGCCCGGCTTGAGCCGCAGACGCAGGCGCGGCGCCTGCCGCGTCGCCTACGCACCGCCCGCGGACGACACCCTCGCCAAGATGGCGAACCCGGACGCCTTCCGCGCCGAAATGGCCCGCACCCTCTCCCACGACCCCTACGGCCACGGTTCCACCACGGTCTCCGGAGAGCGTGACCGCCGCGAGGCGACGGTCGGCGGGGCGATAGTCCTCTACTACGTCTCCGGGTCGGTGCTGACCGTGACCGTCGTCCGGATGGTCGCCCTCAACTAGCCCGGAGGAAGCGCTACTTCGCCGGGCGCTGGGTCAGATGCGTGAACGCGTCGAGGTTGCGCGTCGACTCGCCGCGCGCCACCCGCCACTCGTACTCCTTGCGGATCGCGCTCGCGAAACCGAGTTCGAGGAGCGTGTTGAAGGAGCCGTCCGCCGCCTCGAGGACCGAGCCGAGGAGGCGGTCCAGCTCGTCGGGGGTGACGGCGGCGAGCGGGAGCTTCCCGGTGAGGTAGATGTCGCCGAGCTGGTCGACCGCGTAACTCACGCCGTACAGACGCAGATTGCGCTCCAGGAGCCAGCGGTGCACCCCGGCCTCGTTCTCGTCCGGGTGGCGGATCACGAAGGCGTTGAGCGAGAGGCTGTGCCGGCCCACGCGCAGGGACAGCGTGGTCGAGAGCTTGCGGGTGCCGGGAAGCTTCACGACGTACGAGCCCGGCTCCGGGCTCTCCCACTCCAGCTCGGCGTCCTTCAGCGTCGACTCGATGACGTCGTGTGCCTGTCGCTGGTCAGCCATGGTGCGAGGGTACTTGACGGCGCCGCGCCTGCACGGCCGCCGTGTAGACGTCCGCCGTGGCGGAGGCCGCCGTGTCCCAGCCGAAGGAGAGGGCGTGGCGTGCGGCCGCGTCGCCCATGGTGTCCACAAGGTGGGGATGGTCGGCGAACTCACGGAGCACGCGCGCGTAGCGGGCGGGTTCGTGGCCGTCGACCAGGAAGCCGGTCTTTTCGTCGCGTACGGCTACGGGGAGGCCGCCCACGGACGCGGCGATCACCGGCGTTCCGGCGGCCTGGGCCTCTATGGCGACGAGTCCGAAGGATTCGTTGTAGGACGGCATGACGAGGACGGAGGCCGCGCGGAACCAGTCCGCGAGCGCGTCCTGGCCGACCGGCGGCTGGAAGCGGACCACGTCGGCGATGCCGAGCCGCGCGGCGAGCTTCTGGAGCGCGGCGGGCTTGGCGAGGCCGCTGCCACTGGGGCCGCCGACCACCGGGACGACGATGCGGGAGCGGAGTTCCGGGCGCTCGTCGAGCAGTACCGCGACGGCCTTCAGGAGGATGTCCGGCGCCTTGAGCGGCTGGATGCGGCCCGCGAAGAGCGGGACGAGCGCGTCCTGCGGCAGGCCGAGGCGGGCGCGGGCGGCGGCCCTGCCGTCGGCGGGGCGGAAGCGGTCCAGGTTCACGCCGGGGTGCACCACGGCGACGCTCCCGGGGTCCGCCTCGTAGTGGCGGACCAGCTCGTCGGCCTCCTCCGCCGTGTTCGCGATGAGGCGGTCGGCGGCGCGCACGATCTGGGTCTCGCCGATGACGCGGGCGGCCGGCTCGGGGGTGTCGCCCTCGGCCAGCGACGCGTTCTTGACCTTGGCCATGGTGTGCATGGCGTGCACGAGGGGCGCGCCCCAGCGCTCGGCGGCCAGCCAGCCGACCTGGCCGGACAGCCAGTAGTGCGAGTGGACGAGGTCGTAATAGCCGGGGCGGTGGCCCGCCCACGCCTGCATGACGCCGTGCGTGAAGGCACAGAGCTGGGCGGGCAGGTCCTCCTTGGCGAGCCCTTCGTAGGGGCCCGCGTCCACGTGCCGTACGAGGACGCCCGGCGCCAGCTCGACCTCCGGCGGCAGGCCGCCGGAGGTGGCGCGGGTGAAGATCTCGACCTCTATGTTGATCGCCGCGAGCCGTTTGGCGAGCTCGACGATGTAGACGTTCATGCCGCCCGCGTCGCCCGTCCCGGGCTGGTGGAGGGGCGAGGTGTGCACGCTGAGCATCGCGACGCGGCGGGGGCGGCGATGCGCACCGGGGAACCGCAGCAGGGCCGGAGCAGCCCCGGAGCGGCGGAACCTGGTCACGTACTGGCTCACGTGGCGGGCCCTCCTTGGTGGGCGTACTGCGGGCACGACGACCGGAGGGCACAGGCCCTCTTCCAAGGGGGCAACGCCGGAGTCGGCCGCTCCATTTCCACTTTGCCGAATCATTACCGTACGGGTCTCAACCAAAGCCCCCCATTGCGCAACGCATACCCTTGGGGGCATGAGCCCGCGCCCCTCCTCCCGCCCCGTGGGAACCGTGACGCGAGGCACCACCAACCCCAATCGGCTGCGCCGCATGGACCGCTGGATCGCGGCCGTGCACGGCGCCGCGCTGCGCCGCGCCGACGACCCGGTGGCGGTCGACCTCGGCTACGGGGCGGCGCCCTGGACCGCGGTGGAACTGCTGGCCCGGCTGCGCGGCACGGCGCCGCACGCGCGCGTGGTGGGCATCGAGATCGAACCGGCGCGGGTCGCCGCCGCGAAGCCGTACGAGCGGGAGGGGCTCACCTTTCGGCACGGCGGCTTCGAGGTGCCGCTCAGCACTCCCCCGCTCCTGATCCGCGCCGCGAACGTGCTGCGCCAGTACGACGAGGAGCAGGTCGCCGCGGTGTGGGAACGGCTGTGCGCGCGGCTCGCGCCGGACGGCCTCCTCGTGGAGGGCACCTGCGACGAGATCGGGCGCCGGCACGTGTGGGTGGCGCTCGGCCCCGAGGGCCCGCGCACCGTGACCTTCGCGACCCAGCTCGGCTCCCTGGTCACCCCGTCCGACCTGGCCGAGCGCCTCCCGAAGGCGCTGATCCACCGCAACGTCCCCGGCGAGCCGGTGCACGCCTTCCTGCGCGATTTCGACCGGGCGTGGGCGTCGGCCGCGCCCTACGCCTCGTACGGTGCGCGGCAGCGGTGGATCCGGACGGTGCGGGAGCTGTCGGCGGACTGGCCGGTGGTGGACAGGGCGGGGCGCTGGCGGCAGGGCGAAGTGACTGTGGCGTGGGGGGCGTTGGCGCCGCGGCGGGTTTCGGCGGGCTGCTGAGACGCGACGGACCCGGGGGAACGATCTCGACGCCTCGTTCGTCGAACGGTGCGGGGCAGTTGTTACACCGCGTCGGGGTCTGTCGGATTCGAGGCGCGCATGGCACCATCCCCGGAGCGCTCGACTTACTGACGGTCCATCAGGTTTGACTCGGCTGTGGGGGCGGAGCAGATGAGCAAGCGGAGTACGACGACGGTGGCGGCCCTGGCGTTCGTGTGCGCCATGACCGTCCTGACGCCTACGGGGCTGGCGTACGCGGAGCCGTCCCCCTCCCCAACACCGTCAAGTTCCCCCAAGGTCAAGGACCTTGAGGCGGTTCGCAAGAAGATCGACAAGCTGTACCACCAGGCCGCGGTCGCCACCGACGCGTACAACGCGGCGGAGGAGAAGGCCGCCGACCAGTCGGACCAGATCGTGAAGCTGGCCCGGAAGATCGCCGCGGGCCAGGAGAAGCTCGACGGCCTCAAGAAGCAGGCGGGCGCGGCGGCCCGCGAGCAGTACCGCACCGGCGGGATCTCCCAGGAGGCCCAGTTCATGCTCGCCGGCGACCCGAGCCGCTTCCTCGACGACGCGGGCCGCGCCTACCAGGGACAGCAGGCCACGCGGAACCTGATCTCCCGCCTCGGCAAGACGCAGGACGACCTGGAGTCGTACGCGAACGCCGCCTCCGCCAAGTGGAAGGCACTGGACGAGGGGCGCAAGAAGAAGGCCGCCGCGAAGCAGCGGATCGAGAAGCAGATCAAGGCCGCGAAGAAGATCGAGGACAAGCTCGCCAAGAAGGAGCGCGAGGAGCTGCGCCAGCTCGAGGAGGCGGCCGAGCAGAAGGCGCAGACGAAGTGGCTCTCCTCCGGCGTCCTGAAGGAGATCCGCGGCCAGGCGTCGGCCGCCGGCGAGAAGGCCGTGGGCTACGCCTCCGACCAGTTGGGCAAGCCGTACGTGTGGGGCGCCGAGGGACCGAAGTCGTTCGACTGCTCGGGTCTGACCTCGCAGGCGTGGGCAGCGGCCGGGAAGCCGATCCCGCGCACGTCGCAGGAGCAGTGGAAGCAGCTGAAGCACATCGACATCAAGGACATGCGCCCCGGCGACCTGATCATTTACCACGACGACGCCAGCCATGTCGGGATGTACATAGGCAAGGGCGCGATCATCCACGCACCCCGTCCGGGGCGGAATGTGACGGTCGCGGGCGCGGGTTCCATGGCGATGCTCGGGGTGGTCAGGCCGGACGCCTGAGGGGCGGATGGCGGGATGCCGGACATGGGTGCGGATGGGTGACGTGTCCCACGTGACCCACGGCACTCGGGCCGCTGCGGTTCCGGCGCCCCGGCGTGACGTTCGTCATCTTCGGCCCGTCCGACCGGGGACGGAACCCACCCAATTCCGGTACGGGGGGCGGCATATGACTCCGGCCCCTTGCCGCTCACCATTCCGTTCGGACGGCGGCTACCGCTAAGGTCCCCGTCGGTGGGACGAGGACCTTCGCCCCGCCGTGCCCTCGGGGGGAGGGAAGGAAACCGAAGCGATGCCCGTACCCGTACCGCGGCAGAGAGCGATCCCGGCCGTGGAAAGTGGTCAGGCTCAGGACGCGCACACCACGACCGACACGTACGACCCGCAGGACGAGCGGCGGACCACCGCCGACCGCCCCGACACCGACGCCGCACAGCGCGCCGAGCGCGGCCAGGAGACACGGACCGACGAAGCCGCTCACGAGCCGGCCCCCGCCGACCGTGACGCCACCGGTCTGACGATCCTGGTCATAGAGGACGACCCGGCGGGCTCCCTCAGCATCCCCGAGGTGCCCGACGCCGCGGGCAAGCCGATCCGCGTGCGCACCGCGCGCAACCTCACGGAGGCCGAGCGGCTGCTCACCGACGACGTCAGCTGCATCCTGCTGGACCTCGCGCTGCCCGGCGCGAGGGCGGACAG
Source organism: Streptomyces fractus (assembly GCF_049844455.1). NCBI lineage: Bacteria > Bacillati > Actinomycetota > Actinomycetes > Kitasatosporales > Streptomycetaceae > Streptomyces > Streptomyces fractus. The sequence continues at coordinate 4,390,648 of NZ_JBMYHI010000002.1, forward strand.
GGCGGAGCCGGAGCACCACGACGAGCTGCGCACGCTGCGGCACCTGCTGCGCCTGGCCCCGCGCCGGGCCGTGCTCGCCCTGACCACGTCGGGCGACGCCGAGCGCGGCGCGGAGGCGGTCCGCGTCGGCGCGCAGGACTACCTGTTCCGCGACGAGCTGGATTCACGCCTGCTCGGCCGGGCGATCCGTTACGCGGTGGAGCGCAAGCGCGCCGACATCGCGCAGCAGGGGCTCACCGAGTCCCGGATCCGCGCGCAGGAGAACGCCCGCCTGGAGCGCGGCCTGCTGCCGACGCCGCTGCTCGACGGTTCGACGCTGCGCTTCGCCGCCCGCTACCGTCCGGGCCGCTCCCGCGCACTGCTCGGCGGCGACTTCTACGACACGGTGCGCACGCCCGACGGCACGGTCCACGCGATGATCGGCGACGTCTGCGGGCACGGCCCCGACGAGGCGGCGCTCGGCGTCGAACTGCGCATCGCCTGGCGGGCATTGACGTTCGCGGGACTGTGCGGGGACGAGTTGCTGTCCACGCTCCAGCAGGTCCTGGAGCACGAGCGTCCCGACGAGGAGATCTTCGCGACGCTGTGCACGGTCGACATCTCGCCGGACGGCCGGCGCGCGGGCCTGTGCCTGGCGGGCCACCCGGCACCGCTGATAACGACCCCCGGACGCCCCGCGACCCTGCTCCCGTACGAGAACAACGGCCCGGCCCTCGGGCTGCTGCCGAAGGCCCGGTGGCCGCGCATGCAGGTCGAGTTGGGGCCCTCGTGGAGTCTGATGCTCTACACGGACGGCCTGATCGAGGGCCGGATCGGCCAGGGCAGGCAGCGGCTCGGCCAGGAGGGGATGGTCGAGATGATCCGCCGTCAGCGGGCGCAGGGCCTGACCGGTGAGGGGTTGCTCGAGGCCGCGATGAACGAGGTGCGCGATCTCAACGGGGGCGATCTGACGGACGACGTGGCGGTCCTGCTGCTCGACCGCTGAGCCGACGCGAACCGGGGCCCGGCGCGCAACCGGTGCTTCAGCGGCCGCCGTTGTACGGACCGTACGGGCCGTCGCTGCTGGAGCCGCGGCCCTTGCGGCCCCCGCCGCCACCGCTGATCTGCCGGACGGCGGGCCGCACATCCACCATGTACACGATGGTCGCGATGAGCCCGATGATCGGCAGGAACGACAGGATGCCGAAGATCCAGTTCACGATGAACGCGAGCCCGAGGATGATCAGCCAGAACGGCTTGGTCTTCTTGTCGGCCGCGCGGTAGGCGTCCTCGCGCCGGATCGCGGCGTCGACGAGCGCGAAGCCGCTGAAGACGATCAACGCCAGGTTCAGCAGCGACATCACATTGGCGAAACCCTGCATCAGCACAACGCCACCACCAGAATCGACGTACGGGACCTTCCGACCACGGCCACGGTACCGCCCGACGGGCCGGACACTCCACAAGCGCCCGGCCCGTCGACGTAGGGCCTACTTGGCGGGCGGCGTGGAGCCGGAGCCGGTCTTCTTGGCCGCGGGGGCCGTCTTCTTCGCGGGGGTCGTCTTCTTGGCCGCGGTCTTCTTGGCGGCGGCCGTCTTGTCCGCGTCGGCGGCCGGCGTCTCCTTGGCCTCCGGCTTCGAGGCGGTGGCCGGCTCGGGGTCGGGCTCGACGGCCTCGGCGAGCTCGCTGATCTCCTCGGCGGCCTCGCCGCGCCAGGCCTTGACGGCCTCCTCGCCGTGCTCGGCGACCTTCTCGTACGTCTCGCGCGCCTTGACGGCGGCCTCGGCCGCGTAGCCGACGCCGCGCAGTGCGAACTCCTGGGCGCTCTCGCCGAACTTCTTCAGGTCGGTGTCGAGGCCCGCGACCAGCTCGTTCACCTTCGCCGTGAGGGTGGCCTGCGCCTCCTTGGCGCGGCTGGTCGCCTTCTCCTGCACGTCCTTCGGGTCGGTCTGCCGCACGGAGTCGAAGCGGGCGGGCGCCTCGCTCCGCAGCTGCTCGACGATCCCCGGCACCTTCTTGGCCTGCTGGTACGCCAGCTCGGCGGTGCCGGCGGCGAAGTAGAGCGGGGTCGGGTCGGTGAGGGTCTTGCGCAGGTCGTCCTTGATGGCCATGGCGTGGTCCTCCCGGATCACATCAACTGCTGCTTGAGGGCTCGGCATCGCCGTCCGTATCGCTGCTGGTCCCGTTCTCGTGCCTGAAGGCGTCGTAGATCTGCAACAGCACCTGCTTCTGACGCTCACCCAGCGAGGGGTCGGCGAGGATGACGGCGCGCGTCTCCACCTCGGTCCGCTCCCGCTCGGCGTCGAGAATGCCGGCGTGCACGTACAACGTCTCCGCCGAGATCCGCAGCGCCTTCGCGACCTGCTGCAGAACCTCCGCGCTCGGCTTGCGCAGCCCGCGCTCGATCTGACTCAGGTACGGGTTGGACACTCCGGCGGCGTCGGCCAGCTGACGGAGCGACAACTGCGCGTTGCGACGCTGCTCGCGCAGGTATTCGCCGAGACTTCCGACGTTGAGCGATGCCATACGTCGATGGTGCCGCATCCGCGCTAACTTTTGCAAGCACCTGCTTGCAAAAGTGTTCCACACCACGAACCACGGACGGGGCGCCCGCCATTGCGCGCCATTGCACACCAATTACGCTACGACGGTTGCGTAAATGGTGGACCCCGCCTACTCTGAATAACGAAACAGTCGTATCGAAATGGGCGGTGCGACGGGCCTCGGCCACCCACGCCCCGTTGACCGAGCGGGGCGAGGTGGAGATCGCCGTCTCCTCGCAAGGAGTGAGCGCATGACATCTCCAACGCACCATAAGGCGACCCGGAGTTCGGCCTCGGGACCGGTCCGTGGGGCCTGGGCCCTGCTCGCCGTGTTGCTGCTGGCCTGGACCGTGCTCGAGATGGTCAACCATGGCGGGGCGACGATTCCGCTGGGCATCGTGGGCTTCATCGCTCCCGACCTGACGCTGTTCGTCGGGCCGGCGGGGCCGCACGAACCCGGGCAACTCCCACGCGGCAAGGTGGCCGCTTACAACCTCGTCCACCGGCCGATCGTCCCGGTTCTGGGGCTCGTCGTCGTCCCCTTGCTCCCGGGCGACGGACCAGGTGCCAACGTGGGGCTGTTCACCTTCATACTCGGCTGGCTGCTGCACATAGCTTCCGACCGGGCTCTCGGCTACGGGCTGCGCACGCCCGACGGCTGGCGGCGCTGAGCGGTGGGCGCCGCGCCGTCGGTCTCCCGGGCGGGCGCGGCGGTGCGCCGCAGCAGGAGCCATGCGACCAGGAAGGCGACCCCGATCATTCCGGCCCCGACGGCGAACGCGAGCCGGTATCCGCCGGTGAGCGCGGCGGCCCGCGCGCTCCCGCTCGCCATGAGGGAGTCGGCACGCGCGGCGGACAGGGTGGACAGGACGGCGACGCCGAGCGCCATGCCGATCTGCTGAGTGGTGTTGAACAGGCCGGAGGCCAACCCCGCGTCCTCCTCGCTTGCCGCGGACATCCCCAGTCCGGCGAGCATCGGCAGCACGAGGCCGCCACCGGACACCAACAGCATCACGGGCAGCAGATCGGGGACGTACTCCCCCTGTACGGGCACCCGGGCGAGATAGCCGAGGGCCGCGGCGAGCAGGACCAGACCGGCGAGCAGCACCCGCCGCTCCCCGAACCGCCCGGCCAGCCGGGCCGAGACGCCGAGCGAGACCGCGCCGATCATGACGGCGGCGGGCAGCATCGCGAGGCCGGTCTCCAGGGCCCCGTACCCGAGCACCTGCTGCATATAGAGCGCGGCGAGCACCTGGAAGGCGAACATGGCGGCGAGGGTGAGGATCTGGGTGAGGTTGGCGCCGACGACGGCGCGCGAGCGCAGGATGCGCAGCGGCATGAGCGGCGTCCGGGCGCGCGCCTGCCGAACGACGAACCCGGCGACGAGCACGAGCCCCGCCACGACCATCCCGGCCGCCCGCCACGAACCCGCCCCGTACGCCTCGATGTTGACGACACCGTAGATCCCGAGCATCAGCCCCGCCGTGATCAGCAGCGCCCCCCACGCGTCGGCACCGGCGCGCAGTCCGATGCCGCGGTCGCCCGGCAGTGCGGTCACCGCGAGGGCGAGCACGGCGGCGCCGATCGGCAGGTTGATGTAGAAGATCCAGTGCCAGTCGAGCGCGTCGGTGAGTACGCCGCCCAGGACCTGCCCGATCGAGGCGCCCGCCGCCCCGGTGAAGCTGAACACACCTATGGCGCGCGCCCGTTCACCCGGATCGGCGAAGAGCGTCACGAGGATCCCGAGCCCGACGGCGGCGGCCATCGCGCTGCCGACCCCTTGCAGGAAGCGCGCGGCGAGCAGTGCGGCCGGGCTGGTGGCGAGCCCGGCGAACAGGGACGCGGCGGTGAAGACCGCGGTCCCCGCGAAGAACATCCGCTTGCGGCCGAGCAGATCACCGAGCCGCCCTGCGAGCAGCAGCAGGCTCCCGAAGGCGATGAGGTAGGCGTTGACGACCCAACTCAGGCCGATCGGGCTGAACTTGAGGTCTTCCTGGATGGCCGGCATCGCCACGGTGACGATCGATCCATCGAGAATGATCATGAGAGTGCCGGCGGCGATCACGCCGAGGGCGAGCCAGCGGGAGCGGGCGGCTCCCCCGACGGGCGGTGCGGGCATGGCAGACATGGCGTTGCCCTTCGGTCGGTCCACCACCCCTGCCGGGCGGCGTCGATATAAAGACCGTAGCAGATAGTTTCGTTGCAGACGATATTCTTCGGAACGAATGATCGACTAACCTGGCCTCATGACCGCCATGACGCCCGCCCCCACCCGGACCAGGCCCGACCTCTCGTACCTCCTGGACCACACGAGTCACGTGCTGCGCAGCCAGATGGCCGCCGCGCTCGCCGAGATCGGGCTGACGGCGCGGATGCACTGCGTGCTGGTGCACGCGCTGGAGGAAGAGCGCACGCAGAATCAGCTCGCGGAGATCGGCGACATGGACAAGACGACGATGGTCGTGACGGTCGACGCCCTGGAGAAGGCGGGGCTCGCGGAGCGGCGCCCCTCCAGCACGGACCGGCGGGCGCGGGTCATCGCCGTCACGGAGGAGGGCGCGCGGACGGCCGCGCGCAGCCAGGAGATCGTGGACCGGGTCCACGAGGAGGCCCTGGCGTCGTTCCCCCGGGGCGACCGGGAGACGTTCCTGCGTCTACTGACCCAGCTCGCCGAGGGCCACTTGAGCACTCCCGCGCCGAGTCCGGCGGGTGCGAGGCGGGCGCGACAGAAGGGGTAGCGGGGGCACGGGAGTTGCGGGTCCGGAGGCTGCCGCACCGTGCGGCCGACGCCGGCCGCACGTCGGGCCGCTCACCCGTACCAGCGCCCGATGCCCTCCCCCAGCTGCTGGAACCCCAGCTCGGCGGTGCGCACGGCCTCCGCCTCCAGTTCGTCGGCGGACTCGCCGGCCACGATCCGCCGTACGTTCTCCCCGGCGAGGATCCGCTGCGCGGCCACGATCTGCCCCGCGGCGATCCGGGCCCGCACCTCGGGCCCCCCGAGCGCCTGGGCGAGCGCCCGCTCCGACCGCTCCTGATACCCGTACAGCCGCGCGACCAACTGCGGCGTCCCGTACAGCAGTCGCTGATACGCGAGCACCGCCGGGTGATCGCACAACCCGGTCACCGGGTCCCGCCGCCGCAGCCCCTCCATGAAGTTCCGCCGCAGCGCGCCGAGCGGCGCTTCCCCCTCGCCCCGCCCCGTGACGACCCGCGCGGCCTCGTCCTCGTGGTCCGCGAACTGGTGCAGCACCAGGTCCTCCTTCGCGGCGAAGTACCGGAACAAGGTCGGCTTGGACACCTCCGCCGCGGCGGCGACCTCGGCCACGGACACGTTGTCGTACCCCTTCTCCATGAAGAGCCGGACGGCGGTCTCGGAGAGGGTCTGCCGGGTGCGCTGCTTCTTGAGTTCGCGGAGGCCGGGGGTGCGGTCGGTCATGGGGAGGAGGGTACGTCCCCCGGCTCAGGCGGCCGCCGCGCGCCGCCACCGCGGAGCCTGCGCGGCCAGGGTCCACAGGTCGTCGAAGTGCTTGACCCACTGGCCGACGGCCGGCTCGTCCTCCGGCCGGCGCTCGGCGGCCAGCACCGTGAGATCGGTGTCGTAGCCCTTGGGGTCGTAGTACTCGGGCCCCTCGATCGACATCTTGGAAGAGACGTCGTAGAGGCCGTGCAGGACGCGCTTGCGGTTGAAGATGCAGAGCTTGTGCAGCGGCGGGCCGGCGATCACCCGGTACTCACAGTTCACGTCGACATGCCCCCGTCGGGTCAGGCCGGCCGCGAGGCGGGTGAGTATCTGGTCGTACTCCTGGCACTTGAGCTCGATGCGACGACGGAACTCCGGCGCGTCCTCGGCCGCCCCGTCCGCTCCGACCTTGGACGGTACGTTCATGGGCTGGGAGAAGTCCGGAACGATCATGCGGATGGTGACCTGTCGGGTCGGCCCCGGCGCGTCCTGCAGCCGTTCGAGCCGGTGGTACAGCTCGTTGTAGAGCGTCTCCCCCGTGTAGCCGAAGAAGCTGATCTCCACGCGGCGGGACTCGAAGGCGTCGGCCACGAAGTTGCCCAGGTTCCGGGAGTTCGCCTCCAGGCGGGCGGGGAGGCGGGCGGCGGCGGTGAGTTCCTTGAGCGCGTCGTACAGGATGAAGGCGACGAAGCTGAGCAGCGCGCCGACGAGATACGCCTTGCCCTCCAGGGCGTTCCCGAGTGGAGTGACGAACTGGGCGGTCAACCCCGTGACGAAGACGACGAGCAACAGGACGCGTACGACCGTGGGTTCGACGCGCTGCTGGAAAGCGCGCAGCGCGCGCCCTATTCCGCCCCTGCCGCCGCCCGTACCGCTGCTTCCACCACGTGACATGCGCAGCCCTCCCCCGACGCCGCCCTCTTCATGTCATGGTCATGCGTGCGGCAGAGCCAGGGCAAGGTACGGGTTGGCCGCGCGCGCCGATCCCGCGGGCATTTTCAGCCAGGCCAGGGCCTTGCGGAGCGTCGTCGTGTACGAGCCCACGGCCCGTCGCACGTTCGGGGCGTCCAGGCCGGAGCCGGTGACCAGGCGATCCAGGTCGACATAGGCGGATCGGACCACTTCGAGGCCCGCATACACGGCGATGTCGCGTTCCCAGCCTCGGATGTACTCCTCCTCCGGCATCTGCAGCGACCAGCGGGCGTACATCCGGGCCCGGACCTCCCTGGTGGTCGGCGTCAGGTGGATGTGCCGCACCAGGTCGTACAGCGGGTCACCCATCATCGCCATCTCCCAGTCGATGAGCGTGAGGCCGATCCTGTCCTCGCGCCGGACCAGGTTCCAGGGGTTCAGGTCGCCGTGCAGGAGCCCGTAGGTCCGCCACTCCACGCGGTGACGCAGCAGCCGCTTCTCCAACTCGTCCTCATCCGGCAGCCCGAGCCGCCCCGCCAGGTCCTTCGCCGGGGGAGCCAAGTCGCCGACCATGCGGCAGAGTTGCTTGCACAACCAGGGATAGAAGCTGAGCCCTTCCATGTCCTGAGCGGGCACGCGGAGTTGCGCGAGACAGCACAGCTGGTCGACCAGGTCGACCACTTCGCCCGGCAGCAGCCCGTGCTCCGGATGCTGGGGACCGCCGCGGTCGCGGGGATGACCCGCGTACGACTGGATCGTGAACTGGTCCTTCAAATCGCTCGACCCGAGCGCCAGCACCCGGGGAACGCTGACGGCCGCGCCCGATTCCTCGATCGCCCGGAGCACATCGTGCTCGTCGAGGACCCTGGGCTCGATGGGCTGATGCGTGCCGACCTTTCGGCGCACCATGACCCGGCCGAATCCCCGGACGTCGACGAACGTTCCCAAATGCGCGGTGCCCTTGAAGACGTGCGATGCCGGAGCCACGCCCTCCGCCCACAGGGCCTCTTCGACGTCCTCCGCTCCGAAGTCGGCGGGCAGGGGCAGCCGCGCGTCCTGCTGCCAGTGGATGAACCTGGAGAAGACCTTGCCGCGATGGCGTCCGTCTCTGGCCACCCGCCACCGGTAGAGCAGTGGTTCGATCGCGGACGGTTCCAGCACGTTGCGCAGCCTCAGGGGGTTCTGGGCCACGGACAGGGCCCGGTGGACCTCGGCCGCCGCCTGCTCCAGATCGCTCTGGCTGAAGCTCTCACCGAGGGAGCCGACCGCCCGAATCACATCGGGGTACACGGACTGTGCGTGCTCGAAGTCGATGTAGTGCTGGAGGTCGGAGTCGAGGCCCTCTGCCGCCAACGGCCGGCCGGAGGACGACATCGCCTTGCGCCACTGCTCGATCACGTCCGCCTGCTGCTCGGACGGGTACTGCATGCGCACCAGGTGCACGGCGAGGTCGTGGAGCGGATCCCCGTATGTGGCGAGCTCCCAGTCCACCAAGAGCAGCAGCGGATCGCCGTCGTGCGTGACGATGACGTTCCCTCGGTGCAGGTCCCCGTGAAGGAGCTGAAAGGGGCGAGGAGTCAGTTTCGGCGCGCACAGCTGATACAGCGGCAGCGCGTTCTCCGGCACTCCAAGTGCCACGAACAGTCCACCGAATTCAGGCCAGTTGGGCAGGCGGATCTGATCTTCGGCCTGGGTGATCAGCATGCGCAGGAATCCCCTGCTGTCGCCGTCCCTCGGCCAGTGCTCGGGGCGCGGCGGAAGGGAGTCCTCAGGCACCCCCGCCATCCCCGCGAGCAGTTCCGCGAAGGCCTGGATCAGCAGCGGGTCCACGGGTTTGCCGTTCCGGCAGATACTGGCGAGCGGCGTGCCCTCCAGATAGCTGTGGATGCCCACGTGCTCGAACTGCGCCAGGCACTGCGGTACGGGCCTTTCGTGCCCGCGCAGCGCCTCCAGGACCTCACGCTCGTCGCGCCAGGTCCTGATCACGACAGGCACCGCGTCCTTCCTGCGCTGCCGGACCATGACCTGGGAGTCCTTCGGCCGGCCGAGGGCCCTGGCCTCCTCGGCGGTCAAGCGCACTACATGGTTGAGGTTGTGGTGACCGCTGAGCTGCTCACCACTGCGCTGCGCGCGCCCCACTACCCGGCGCCAGACTGCGCCCACACGCCGCTCCTGAATACTCATGCAACGGGCCGTAACAGGGCCACACAGTAGACCTCGTGCGGAGCCCTCACGACCGGAGTGGCACAGTGAGCGGTCTCAGGGACGTAAAGAAACACTCACACGGGTACGGCGTTCGACCGACGATCGACTCAGCGCACCGCCAGGTGCTCCCACACCGAGTCGAACCATGCCTGCCAGCTCTTCATGAAGACCGAGCCCCGGGAGCCCTCATTGGCGTCCTTGACGTAGTGCGTGAGCTGAGCTCCGAGGCCGAGCACGTCCAGAGCGCGGACCGTGACCTCGTCGTCGAGCACGATCGGGCGCTCGATGACCTCGTACGGGCCGTGCAGCGCCTGCTCGCCCCCGACCAGGTACAGCTTCGAGGCCGGCGTGAGCATCACGTGCCGGATCTCGATGCTCGCCGACTCCACGAGCTCCTCCGCCTCCAGCTGCCGCAGTTCCACCTGCATCGACGAGCTGTGTCGGCGTGTGATCTCCAGCAACCGGTCCTTCAGCTGCGCAGTGAGCCGACCGTCCGGATCGTCGAGGGCCCGCGGATACGGCAGGTCGAGTGACTCGTCGGGCAGCAGCATGCGGATGGCGATGCGCCGCGGTCGCACCTCTCCGATCCTCATCCGCTCGATCTGACCTTTCACCTGCATGTCGAGGGACTCCGAGGTGAGGGTGAACACGTCGAGCACCACCTCGGGCCCGGCGAACGCCTCGTCGAAGAATCCGCGCAGCGTCACGCGTCCGTCCTTCGCCGCCTGCGCGGTGTAGGACTGTGCCTCCTGTGCCCGTACGACACGGGTCCCGCTGCCCTGTTTCGATTCGATCCAGCCTTCTTCGCGCAGCTGGCCGAGGGCGCGCTGCACCGTGTCCCGTGAGACCTCGAAGTCCGCGGCCAGTGCCCGCTGGGACGGCAGCGGTGACCCCAGCGAGTACATGCCTCCGGCCATCCGCGAGCGGAGCTCCTCCACCACACGGAAGACCTCCCTGCCGCCGCTCGCCCCGCTCTGGCTGTTCGTCACACGGGGAACGTACCTCTGCCAGCCCAACGGCACACCAGATTCAGTCAACTTCCCTACCTTTGAGGGACGTTGCTTAACGATCTGTCCACCCGGGGAAGACCAATTCAAGTCCAGCAGTCCAATTGGCCTGGCTGGTCCGACAGTTGAAGGGTGGGGACCCATGAATCCGCTGCCGCAGTTGCTGGCGCCCGTACTCCTCTACGGTCTTGAGCAGTTCATCCAGTCCAAGTATGGGGTCCTCGGCCTTGTGGGCCTCACCGCCCTCACGCTGCTTCTGCCGGCCGAGCGGCGGCCGATGGCCTGGGTGTGGTTCGTGATCGTGGTGGCGTTCCTGGGCCTCACTCAAGCCTGACGACGCCGCGCCACGTGCTCCCATAGGCCGTCGAACATCGCCTGTTCTCCGTCCACGAAGGCGGCCTGGTCCGGGCCGTTCGGGCGCTCGAAGGCCAGCATTTCGGTCTCGAAGCCCGCCACGTCCACGAGTTCCACCGTGTCCGCCGCTTCGTAGTCGTCGATCTCCCGCTCGAACCGCCCCGGAACGTAGTGCCCGACCAGCGCCTCTCGCCGGTTCAGGAGATACACCTTCCGGGTCGGTACGCCGGAGACGAAGCGGTACTCGAACGTGGCGTCGACGCCGCTGTCCCGCAGCCCCTTGAATGCGTCTGCGAGCACCATGCGCTGCGAGTCCCATTGGATCCGGCTGCGGCGCCTGACCGCCTCGTCGAGCTTTTCGTCGGCCCCCCAGCCGGCGGTCGGCGCGGGGTAGTCGATGTTCTCGCCCAGCCTCGGCACCACCATCCGCACCCGTACGGACTCCGGCCGCAGCACCCCTTCGTACACCTTGCGCAACGGCTCTCCCAGGGCCGTCACCAGCGTCTCCCCTGTCAGGCTCACCACGTCCACGTAGACGTGCGGCGCCTCGAAGGCCGCCACCAGGCGGGGCCCCAGGATACTTCTGGCTGTTTGTGCGCCCGGCGGGGAGTGGTGTTCGAGGCGGGACACCGTGGGCGGGCTGCCCCTGCCCGAGTTCGTCAACAGGCCGTCCGCACGCAGCAGTTGCAGCGCGTTGCGGATCGTGCCCCGCTCCACGCCGAACTCCTGGGAAAGCGCGGCCTGCGTCGGCAGGCGCTGGCCGGAGATGAGGTCCCCGTTGACGATCCGCTTCCGCAGGGCATCGGCGATCTCCTCGGCGGCGGGTCTGGGGGCGCTCCCGACACTCTCGTTCACCACGACGATCTCCCCTCACCCCCCACCAAGTCCGTACAACTCTACGGCAGTTGGCTGCCAACTCCACCCGGCTTGCAGCAGAGGGCGAGGGAACCGCAGGTCAGCGGCGGCCCCGCAGAATGTCGATGATCGGCTCCAGGGAGCCGGTCACCTGCCGGGCGCCCGCCTCACGCAACACCTGCTCCTTGCGGGCATGACGCGCGTAACCCAGGAACGCGACGCCCGCCTTCCGTGCCGCCACCAGGTCCGTCGCGGCGTCGCCGATCATCAGCGTCGTGCCGGGCGACGCGCCCATCGCCGACATGGCCCGGGTGAGGCAGTACGGGTCCGGCTTGAGGCGGGCGAGGTCCTGGGTGCGGCCGTAGATGTGCGGCTCGAAGCAACCGGACAGGCCGCGGCTCGCGATGTAGCGGCGGGCCGCCTCGGCCGAGTTGTTGGTGGTGATGGCGAGGCGCACGCCGACCGCCGTCCAGGTGCGGATCAGCGGATCCGCGTGTTCGGTGGGCCAGGCCGTGCCGACGGCGCGCAGTTCCTGCTCGGTGAGCCGGCTCTCCATCTCGAGGACCAGATCGCTGTCCGGCCGCGCCCGGCCGAGTCGGCGCAGGGCGCCGTGCGGGTCCGTGTCGGCTCGCTCGTCGTCCGTCAGCACCTCGCCAAGACCCTGCGCATCCAGCCACTCCACCTGCTGCCGGGCGATCCCCGCCGCCGGGCGGCCCGCGAACAGCCGGCAGATCGGTCCGTCGAAGTCGAAGAGGACATGACGGGCGCCGGTGATCAGCTCGGCCAGGGTGCCCGACTCGCGGGCGTCGCACGGCTCGGTCGTTTCCCGACTTGATTCGGTCTCTTCTGCCACCGGAACAGTCTGCTTCGTCGTCTCTGAAGTCACTAGGAGAGTGTCAGGTCGGAGGTGATGGTTTCCCAGAGGGCGTCGAACCACTTCTGCGACTCCTCCACGAAGGTCCGGTCCCGGTGGCCCGCCCGCTCCTCGAAGGAGAAGAGCAGGGCCTGCGTGCCGGTGGCCGAGAACATCTCCAGCTTGGTGTCGTTGTCGATCTCCTCCTCGCGGCGCGTGACCATGTAGTAGGAGAGCAGGGCCTCGGACTGGTTGAGCAGATAGAGCTTGACCGGCGGGGTGAAGGGGAGGGCGCGGAAGGTCACCCGCACGTCGATGTTGTGCGAGGAGCGCAGGGAGCGCAGGTTGTGGCGGAGCACCTGCCCCTGCGCGTTGCGCGTGGCGAGCCAGCGGTTGTGCACGGCGACCCCCTCGTCGTGGTCGACGCCGTCGCTGTCGCCCGGGACCGGCACCGGGAAGGCGAGGTCGATGTCGCGGCTGGGCAGCAGGATGCGTACGTCGAGGGACTCGGGGCGTATGCGGCCCTCGTGGACGTGGCGCAGCGGCTCCCCGAGGGCCAGCATCAGGGTCTCGGACGTCAGGCAGACGGCGTCGATACGCACGTGAGGGGCGTGGAAGGCCTCCACGAGGCGGGGGGCGAGCGCGACCATCGAGGGCTGCGGCTCGTCGCGCGCGGCGGAGCCCGGGGCGATGCGCGGCGGGCTGCCCTTGCTGCGCTTGCTCAGCAGGCCGTCCGTCTCCAGCAGTTGCAGCGCCTGACGGACCGTGCCGCGCTCGACGCCGAACTCCTCGGCGAGCGTGGCCTGCGTGGGCAGTTGGTCGCCCGGCTTCAGGCTGCCCGCCCTGATGCGCTCACGGAGTTGGTCGGCGATCTCCTGGGCCGTGAGCCTTCTCCTGCCGTTCAGTGTCGCGTCTGCCATGTCCGCCACGCTCTGCTCCCCTGGATACCGACCAAACGCCACAACTCACCCTGATTTGGCGCGAGTTGTCGTCCTCCTGTTTATATACCACGACCAAGTGGGGACAACTCCAGTGCAGTTGGTCGCCAACTTGGAAGAAGGTGGCCAATGGTGGCAGCGAAGGAGACCAAGTAAGACCCATCGGCGAACGCACTCCGAAGCAGGAGGAACCACCATGTCCGTTCTGAGCCTCCTCTCCGCGGTGGTCGTGATCACCTTCGAGCAGCTCGCACAGTGGCACTACGGACCGGCCGGCCTCGCGGGCCTGCTCCTGCTCGCCATCGGCGCCAAGGCCAGGAGCGCCACCTGCAGTTCACTGGGAGGCGTGCTGCTCGCGCTCACGATGGCCGGGCCGGCGCTGCACTGACCGGACCCGCCGCCGCGTCCCACCATCGCGTCCCGCCGTCACGTACTGAAGGTCAGGTCCTGGCTGATCGTGTTCCACAGGCCGTTGAACCACAGGTGGGACTGCTCCACGAACGTCGTGTCGCGCAGCCCCGCCCCGTGTTCGAACGCGAAGAGCATCTGCCGCAAGCCCTGCGCGTCGTAGACGTCCACCCGCTCGTGGTCGATCTGCTCGCCGCGTCTGGCCAGCGTGTAGTACGCGAACAGCGCCTCGTTGCTGTTGAGCAGGTAGAGCTTGACCGGCGGCGTGAACGGCAGCGCGCGGAACTCCACCGTGACGTCCATGTCGTGCGTGGCCCGCAGAGCCAGCAGATTGTGGCGCAGCACCTGCCCCTGCGCGTTGCGCTGCGCCAGCCAGTCGCGGCGCAGCCTGCCGCCCACCGCCGCCTCCGCCCGCGAGGCCTCCACGGCCCGCGACCCGGGCTCCGCGACCGGCGGCGCGGCCGTGGGGAACGCGAGGGCGATGTCCCGGCTCGGCAGCAGCACCCGCACCCGCACTCTGGCCGGTTTCGTACGGCCCTCGTGGATGAGGCGCAGCGGTTCGCTCATCGCGAGTGTCAGCGAGACCGCCGTCAGGCACAGGGCGTCGATCTCCACGTCGCCCCGCGCGAAGGCCTCGGCGATGCGCGGAGCGAGCGTCACCATGGTCGACTGCGGTGGCGCCTCGGGCCCGAACAGCACGGGCCTCGGGTGCTGGGCGACCCTGGCCGGGCTGCCCTTCGATGCGTCCACCAACAGGTTCTCGGACTGCAGAACGCGCAGCGCCTGACGTACGGCGGAGCGCTCCACACCGAATTCGCCCGCCAACTGTGCCTGTGTAGGCATCTGTTGGCCGGGACTCAGGCGGCCGGACGTGATCCGGTCGCGCAGCTCGTCGGCCACTTCGCGGTATGTGCGTCGCTCCCGCTGTGACCTGGGCCGTCCGTTGACGGCGGCATGCTCCCCACTCACAACCAAACCCTACAACTTCCCGCCATCTTTGGGGAGTTGAGGTGAAGGTGGTTATGAGCCGCCCTTCTGCGGAGATAACTACCCTTGAGTTGGTGACCAACTTCCCGGACATGGTCGGGGGACCTGAAGTTGGTCACCACAAGGACCGCAGGTCCTGAAGGAGGTTGGACAATGCCGCTCTTCGCCATCGTCGTCGCCGCACTCGCCATCGGGTTCGAGCAGCTCATCCAGTGGAAGTACGGGCCGATGGGCATCATCGCCTTCATCGTTCTCTCCGTCGGCCTCAAGGCCAAGAACACAGTTATCAGCGGCATCGGGGCCGTCGTCCTCGTGATGCTGCTCGCCCAGAGCGGCTGACCGGGCTCCCTTCCGGAGGGGAGCCGGGAGCCCGGTCGGTCAGTAAGCGTCGGAGCACGTAAGGACGCGTCAGAACACGTCGGGGCACCACGGCCGCCGCGAGGTCCGCAACAGGGCACCGAACTCGGCCGCCGCACCCGCCTCATGCTCCACGAGCCGTCCCAGGGCGGCGAGCCGCACCGCTGACTCGTCGCCCAGCCACAGCGCCCCCAACTCGCGTACATCGACGGTGAGTTGCGGGGAGGCGGTGCCCAGCGAACAGACCGCCCCGCCGGGCGCCGCCGTCAACGTGAACCGCCCGCCCGCGAGTCCCGCGGGATCGAGCACCTCGAACGCGATCTCCCCGCTCGTGTCGTACGAGCGCGCTTCCAGGGCCCGTACGACGTCCAGGATCCGCACCCACAGGAAGTCGGCCTGCGTCACGACGCGGGCGGCGCGCGGGTCGGGCAGCAGGTGCGGCAGCAGGTCGTCCGGGGCACGCAGCCCGGAACGCACCGTGGTGATCCAGTCGACGGAGCAGACATACGTCCACAGGGCGCGCTCGGCGGCCGGCGTGACGGCGATCAACTGCCGTACCCGCGCCGTGTTCAGCGGCTGCTTGGCATCGCCCCAGTGGTCGTCGGCCTGGTAGACGACGAGGCCTTCCACCTCGCCGCGCGCGTTGCGGTACACCGCGTGGAACGGCTCCGTCCACGGTTCCTCCGGGGTCGGCCACAGGCCGGTGCTGGACTGCCACCACAGCTCGTCCCGCGACACCACGCCGGCGACGCGGGCGCGCAGCCGCTCGTGCAGCTCCGGGCCGACCTTGCGCACCTCCTCGGGGTCCGCCAGGTCCACTCGGCCGCCGTCGTCCGGGCCCGACCAACGCGGGTCGAGGCCGGTCCGTGGCACGTCGATCTCCCACACGGTGGCCGTGGCCGCGGGGCCGAAGCCGAACCGCCCGTAGATCGGGTACTCCGCCGCGATCAGCGTCGCCGCGACGTCGCCGCGCTGCTTCGCCTCGGCGAGGTCCGCGGCCATCATGCGGCTGAGCAGCCCGCGGCGGCGGTGCGTGGGGCTGACGGTGACGTTGGTGATCGCGTCCGTGGGGACGGTTGCGCCGCCCGGCACGGTGAGCTCCTGCGCGAAGGAGCGGAACGTGGCGACCTGCCGCGTTCCGCCTCCCCCTGCCGGGGCGAAGGCGGCGCGGGTGCGGGTGAGGTCGAAGTGTGCGCGTCGCTTCGCGACCGTCTGGGGTGAGGCGGTCGGCGGGCGCAGGAAACCGGTGTTGAGGGCGCGGCACCAGTCGGGCAGTTCGTCCTCGGTGACGTCCCGTACGTGTATCGCTTCGCGGTGATCCGGGGGTGTGGCGGGGCTACTCATGGGGTCACGCTAGGCGGCGGACGCATGTGTCGCTCGGGTTTTCCTACGCCGCGGGGCTCTACCCCGGACCCCGCTGGCTCTCGTCCCAATGCGGGGCTTGATATGGCTCAATCACCGGAAGGGCCTGCTGACGGGCCCAGTAGGTCGTCCACCTGGGCCTCGCCGGCTCGGTAGCGGCGAGCGATTTCCGCGCTGCAGTCGTCCGCCGTGCGCTGCAGCTGGTGGCGCCGGCGCGAGACCTGCTGTTCGTAGCGGACGAGGCGGCCCATCGCCGCGAGCAGCTCGTCGTCCGTGCGGGCGACCAGGTCGGAGAGCTCGACCTCGGCGAGCATCTCCTGGGCCAGGCGGCGGGACTCCTCGCTGTGCGGGATGCCGACCGTGACGTGCCGGGCGGAGGAGCGGTGGTTCGCCGGCTGGTCCCGCAGGATCTCGGAGAGGCGGTCCACGACCGGCGACTCGGGGTCCTTCCGCCGGCCCAGCTCGGCCCGCAGGATGTCGATCCGGCCCTGCAGCAGACGTCGTACGTAGCTCAGGTCCGCCTCGTTCTGCTGGGAGTCGCGGCGCAGCGTGCGCAGCTCCGGCAGGCGCAGGGCCGACAGGTCCGGGGCGGGCACGGCGGGCAGCTCCGGGCTGTCGGTCCGCTGGGCCGGCGGGCGGGTCAGCGGGGCCATCCGTTCCCTGTGCGTCAGCGATACGGGCTGCCCGGGCAGCCCCGTACTCGTTGTGTGGCTCATGGCATGGGTATCCATGGTGCTTACCGTCCCCTCGACCGGACCGCGCCGCACGCCACCGACGCACCGCGTGTCAGCATGGTGCCACTCCCAGTGGCCGGTTCGGGCACGAGTGCCCCAGATCCGCCCCGGATGGGGGGTTGGGGAGCGCGCCAAACCCCTTGCGGGGCATGAAAATCGGCGCACGGCATGATGGCCGTATGCGAGCAGTTGTGCAGAGGGTGGACGGCGCGAGCGTCGTCGTGGAGGACCAGGTCGTGGGCGAGATCAAGGGCGAGGGCCTGTGCGTCCTGGTCGGGGTCACGCACGAGGACACCAAGGAGAAGGCGGCCCAACTGGCCCGCAAACTCTGGTCGGTAAGGATGCTGGCCGATGAGAAGTCATGCAGCGACATCGACGCTCCGCTCCTCGTCATCAGCCAGTTCACGCTCTACGGGGACGCCCGCAAGGGCCGCCGCCCCACCTGGAACGCCGCCGCGCCGGGCCCCGTGGCCGAGCCGCTGGTCGACGAGGTCGTGGCGCAGCTGCGGGCGCTCGGCGCGACCGTGGCGACGGGCCGGTTCGGGGCGCAGATGCGGGTCTCCCTGACGAACGACGGCCCGTTCACGGTGCTGCTGGAGATGTAGTCGCAGGACGCCGCTACGGCTCGACGACGACTTCCTGCGCCGCCGCCGTGGCCTCCGCGAGGAGCTCCGCGTCGGCCGGCACGTTCCGCTTGATGACCGCGAGCGCGATCGGGCCGAGCTCGTGGTGGCGCACGGAGGTCGTCACGACACCGATCTTGCGGCCCTCGGGGCCGTCCGCGGCGAGCCGCACCTCGGCGCCGTGCGGCGGCAGGTGCACCTCGCTGCCGTCCAGGTGCAGGAAGACGAGCCGCCGCGGCGGCTTGCCCAGGTTGTGCACGCGGGCGACGGTCTCCTGCCCCCGGTAGCAGCCCTTCTGCAGATGCACGGCCGACCCGATCCAGCCCAGCTCGTGCGGGATCGTGCGGTGGTCCGTCTCGAAGCCGAAGCGCGGGCGGTGCTGCTCGACGCGCAGCGCCTCGTACGCGAGCAGACCGACCGCCGGGCCGTTCTCGGTCGCGTACGACTCCAGGTCGGCGCGCGGCAGGAACAGATCGCGGCCGTGCGGCGTCTCGCGCACGACCACGCCGTCCGGCACCGGAGCGATCGACCCGGCCGGCAGGTGCACGACGGCGAACTCGTCGGTCCGGTCCGCGGTCTCGACCCGGTAGAAGAACTTCATGGACTCCAGGTACGCGAGGAGGGACTCCTGCGTGCCCGGCTCGACGTGCGCCCACGTCGTCGTGCCGTCGTCGACGAGGTACAGGGCGTGCTCGATGTGTCCGTTGGCAGAGAGGATCAGCGCCTCGGTGGCCCGGCCCGGCTCCAGCTGCTCCACATGCTGGGTGAGCAGCAGGTGCAGCCAGCTCAGCCGGTCCGCGCCGGTGACCGTGATCACGCCGCGGTGCGACAGGTCGACGACGCCCGCCCCGTCGGCGAGGGCGCGCTGCTCGCGGAACAGGTCTCCGTAGTGCGCGGCGACGCCTTCGTCCACGCCCTCGGCGGGGACGGCGCCGGGCAGGGCCAGCAGGGGGCTCGTTGAATGTCGCTGCATGTTCACACACACTACGACGAGTGGGCGGACGCGCTTATTCCTGCGTCCGCCCCTTGTCCGCGGCGCAGTTCTCGCAGCGCCCGAAGATCGCGAAGTGCTTGAGGTCGGTGTCGAAGCCGAACTCCTCGCGCAGCTTGGCGGTGAACTCCGCCGCCACGTCCACGTCCGCCTCGATCACGTTCGTACAGTCGCGGCACACCAGGTGGATGTGGTGGTGCCGGTCGGCGAGGTGGTACGTGGGCGCGCCGTGCCCGAGATGGGCGTGCGAGACGAGCCCGAGCTCCTCCAGGAGCTCAAGGGTCCGGTAGACCGTCGAAATGTTGACCCCCGACGCCGTCTTGCGCACTTCGCACAAGATGTCGTCGGGGGTCGCGTGCTCGAGGGTGTCCACGGCTTCCAGGACAAGCTGACGCTGCGGCGTCAGCCGATAGCCGCGCTGCCTCAGATCGCTCTTCCAGTCGATGCCTTCGGTGCTCACCACACCGACGAGTCTAGAACTACTTGAAGAAAGCGATCCGCCCTACTTGAAGAACGCAATACCGTCGTCCGGCATGTCCGGGAGGTTGCGCGCCATCTCGGCGACCTCGTCGGGCGAGACGACCTTCTTGAGCTGGGCCGACATGTAGGGGCGCAGCGGGACCTCGGGGGTCTGCTTCTCGCCGACCCACATCAGGTCGCTCTTCACGTAGCCGTAGAGGCGCTTGCCGCCGCTGTACGGGCCGGAGGCGGCGGTGCGGGCGACCGCGTCGGTGGCCAGGTCGATCTGCGGCTTCTGGTCGGCGAGCTCGCCGTACCAGACCTCGACGACGCCGTCGTCGCGGACCATGACGACCTCGACCTTGCGGTCCTTGCCGATCCGCCAGAAGCCGGACTCGGACTCGAGGGGCTTCACCTTGTTGCCCTCGGAGTCCAGGACCCAGGTGTGCGAGCGGTACTCCAGGAAGTCCCGCCCGTCGTGAGTGAAGGAGACCTCCTGCCCGAAGTTGGCCTTCTCGGCACCCGGGAAGTCGGTGACGCCGGCGCCGGCCCAGTCGCCCAGGAGGAACGCGAGGGGGACGAGGTCGGGGTGCAGGTCGGACGGGATCTGGATCATGAGCGGTTCAGACGTCTCTCAGTGGGGGGTCAGCGCTGGCCCTGGTACAGCTTCTTCACGGTCAGACCCGCGAAGGCGACGACGCCGACGCAGACCAGGACGAGAAGGGTGGAGAAGAAGGCCTCAAGCACGGGATTGCTCCTCGGTGAGCGGAACGTATGCGGATAACAGAGCCGGACCCCACTGTAGTCGTCCGGGCACGGGCGCTCTCGGCGAGGTCGGTCACAGCGGGTGTCCGGGCGGGGTCAGGGCGGGAGTCAGGGGCGACGCTTCTTGCCGTCCAGTTCGTCCCACCACTCGTCGGACTTCTGGTCACCGGAGGGGTCGTCCCACCAGCGGTCCTCCGGGCCGCGCCGGTTGGCGACGATGGCGGCGACGGGCGGGATGACCATGGCGACGACGCACATGGCGACGGCCGCCGGTACCGACCAGAGCCGCACGACGCCCCAGGCCAGCACGAACAGGCCGATGCAGACGCCCATCATGGCGAAGTAGACGTGCTTCCGCCGCGCGTACATACCTTCAGCGTAAGCCCGTACGGGGCCCGAAAACATGCCGAAGGACCGCACCCGTACCAGTGGCGTCCAACCCAGGCGGGGTGCGGCCCTTCAGCCGTCGTGTGTGACCGCTCAGACGGCGATCGCGACCTCGGCAAGGCCGCCGGTCTGGGCGACGACCGTACGGTCGGCCTGGCCGCCGGGGACCAGGGCGCGCAGCGTCCACGTGCCCTCGGCCGCGTAGAAGCGGAACTGGCCCGTGGCCGAGGTGGGGACCTCGGCGGTGAACTCGCCGGTCGAGTCCAGGAGACGGACGTAGCCCGTCACCGGCTCGCCGTCGCGGGTCACCTGGCCCTGGATGGTGGTCTCACCGGGCTTGATCGTCGAGGCGTCGGGGCCGCCGGCCTTCGCTCCGCACATGTTGCTCTCCTAGGAAGTCAGGAAGGGAAGTAAAGGACAGGGGGTTACTTGTTGGCGCCGAGCTCGATCGGCACGCCGACGAGGGAGCCGTACTCGGTCCACGAGCCGTCGTAGTTCTTGACGTTCTCCTGGCCGAGCAGCTCGTGCAGCACGAACCAGGTGAGCGCGGAGCGCTCGCCGATGCGGCAGTACGCGATGGAGTCCTTCGCCAGGTCGACCTGCTCGTCGGCGTAGAGCGCCTTGAGCTCGTCGTCCGACTTGAACGTGCCGTCGTCGTTGGCGTTCTTCGACCACGGGATGTTGCGCGCGGACGGGACGTGGCCCGGGCGCTGCGACTGCTCCTGCGGGAGGTGGGCCGGGGCGAGCAGCTTGCCGGAGAACTCGTCGGGCGAGCGCACGTCGACGAGGTTCTGGTTGCCGATCGCGTTGACGACGTCGTCGCGGAAGGCGCGGATCGAGGTGTCCTGCGGCTTGGCCTTGTACTGCGTGGCCGGGCGGTTCGGGACCTGCGAGCCGTCGACCAGGTCGCGGGAGTCGAGCTCCCACTTCTTGCGGCCGCCGTCGAGGAGCTTCACGTCCTGGTGGCCGTAGAGCTTGAAGTACCAGTACGCGTAGGAGGCGAACCAGTTGTTGTTGCCGCCGTAGAGGACGACGGTCGTGTCGTTGCCGATGCCCTTCTTCGACAGCAGCTCCTCGAAGCCGGCCTGGTCGATGAAGTCACGGCGGACCGGGTCCTGGAGGTCCTTGGTCCAGTCGATCCGGATCGCGTTCTTGATGTGGTTCTTGTCGTACGCGGACGTGTCCTCGTCGACCTCGACGATGGCCACGTTGTCGTTGTCGAGGTTGGCCTCGACCCAGTCGGCGTCTACGAGGACGTCACTGCGGCTCATGCTGTCTTCCTCCGGGGCAGTTGCGGCGGCATGCGAAACATGGGTGTGCAGAGGTGTGCACGGGTGACCCCGAGTCATCTCAAGGGGTCCATGGAAAGCGGGAGTTGAGCCGTCCCGCTCAGACGGCGCGACAGAGCATGGCGGCGACGCGGCACAGGTCTACTGCCCGCCGCTTCGTGAGGTCCGCCTGTCGCTTCATGCCCCGATCGTAAGGATGCGGGAGCGGCCGTGTCACCGGCGTGTCGGATTCTGAGACACGATCGTCCGCAATGTGAGAACGATCGCGGGGCGGGCCGCCGTCCGGCCGCTCCGGGCCCCGCCTGGGCCCGGACGGCTTTTGCTCTTCGGACGCCGTCGTCTCGCGATACGGACCGCCGTGCTCATGACCCGTTCCCGGCCTACCCGACCAGGTCGAGGTTCGAACCCTTCACCGTGATCTCGATGCCCTGGTCGACGGCCTGGACCCGGTCGAGCTCGATGCCCGCCGGCAGGTCGTCGAGCGCCTGCTTGAAGTCGATGACGCCCCGGAGCGGGCCGTCCGCCAGATTGAACGCGTCCACGTTCGGCAGGCTGTCGGCGTGCGCGGAGAGCTTGCCGCCGCTGACGTCGACCGTGCTGCGCACCGTGGGCCGCACCGTGCCGAGCGGGGTCTTGACCGCGACGGTGACCTTGACCTTGTGGTCTCCGGCGTACGCGAGGCCGTCGATCCACGCGGTGACGCCGGGGGCGACCTGGGCCGGCCCCTCCTTCTTCACGGCCTTGAGGAGCTCGTCGTAGTCGATGCGGGCGGTGCCGGTGGCCGAGTCGGCGGTGGCGGAGCTGTAGCTGCTGTCGAACTTCACGCCGTGCAGCTCGGCCTTGAGGTCGGCGATGCGGATGCCGGCGCTGTCGCTCTTGCCGCCCTTCGCCTCGAAGTCCTGGATGCCGAGCTCGACGTCGTCCAGGGTGCCGTCCGCGACCTGGGTCAGGAACGGGAAGCCGTTGATCGACACGTCGGGGGTCTGCCCGAGCCCTTCGCTCGTGCGGATCTTGTCGGCGGCCTTGCCCTCGGCGAAGTGGACCGCGACGCGGTCGGCCGCCACGAAGAGGCCGCCGACCACGACGACAAATATGAGCAGTATTCGCAGTGCGCGCATGGCGGGGAGGGTACGCGACGACCACCGGACCGGGCTCTAGCCCAAGGCGCGGCCCAGTAGCCAGATCGCGGGGGCTGCCGCGGTCAGTGGGAGGGCGATGCCTGCTGTCATGTGGACGAAGCGGGAAGGGAAGTCGTACGACGCGACGCGGTGGCCGATGACGGCGCAGGCGCCCGCGCCGAGGCCGAGGAGCGCGCCGCCCGTGCCGAAGCCGGTCATGCCGCCGGCCGCGATGCCCGCGCCGGCGGACGCGAGCAACGCCACGATCACGGACACGACCGTCGGCAGCGGCAGCGCGCGGGCCAGGATCGCGACCGCCACGGCCACCCCGCCGACCGTCACCGCGTCGGGCTCGGCCGCCAGGTGTCCTGCCGCCACGATCGCGAGCGCCGCGGAGGCGACCGTCGCCATCAGGCCGTACATCCGCTCGTCCGGTTCGGCGTGCGAGCGCAGCTGGAGGACCAGGGTGAGCAGCACCCAGACGCCGAGCGTGCCGAGGATCGCGGCGGGCCCGTTGTCCCGGCCCGCCACGAGCAGCGCGACATCCGCGACGACACCGCCGGCGAAGGCGAGCGCGATGCCCTGGCGCGCGGGCCACATCCCGTTGAGCCGGAACCAGCCCGCGGCCGTGACCGCCTGCAGCACCACCAGCGGGACGAGCAGCGCGTACGAGCCGATGGCGGCGCCGCCCGCGAGCAACAGGGCGAGCACGGCGGTGAGCGCGGCGGGCTGCAGCCCCGGCTCGATGATGGATGACCGGGCCACGTCACGCCTCCGAGCGCGGGTGGGCGATTCGAGCCCCTGCGGCGATGGAGCGGCGGGGTCCGGGGCAGAGCCCCGTGGCGGTGCCGGCGCGGGAGCCTCGGGCGCGGCCTCGTACGTCCACTGCTGCTGCGGCAGAGGCGCGGGCTGCACCTGGGTGTCCCACGTGCTGCCCTCCCACTGCTGCGTCGGCTCCGGCGAATACCGCGGCTCGTACTGGTACGGATACTGCTGGTTGTTGCTCATCGGGGTGTCATCCTCCTGCGAACGGCGGGAGCACCTCGACCGTGCCGCCCTCGGCAAGCCGTACCGTCTCATGGCCGCGGGTCCCGACCGGGTCCCCGTCGACCAGGAACGAGGAACGCTGGAGCACCCGGACGAGATCGCCGGGGTGCCGCGTGCGCACCGCTTCCAGCGCCGCGGCCAGGGTCTCGGCCTCGTACGGCTCCTCCGCGACGCCGGCGGCGGCCTTGGCCGCGGCCCAGAAGCGGATCGTGCCCTGCGCCATCCCGACTCCTCTCTCGGTCCCGCACTTCTCTCGGTCCCGCACTGTGTGCGGCGTCCTATTGTGCGGCAAGCGTCGCCGCGACCCACGCCCCGATCCGCTCGATCAACTCGTCGCTCGCCGCGTTCTCGGCGTGGCCCATCCCCGGTTCGAGCCACAGCTCCGCGTCCCCTTCGGCCGCCGCCGCGAACAGCATCCGGGGGTGGTCGACCGGAAAGTACGGATCGCGGTCGCCGTGCACCACGAGCAGCGGGGTCGGCGCGAGCAGCGGGACCGACTCGACCGGCGAGAGCGGGACCGGGTCCCAGTCGTACGGGTGGATCCGCGTGCGCAGCCCGAAACGGCTGACCAGACGCCCGGCGGGCCGGGTCACCGCCCAGTGCACCCGCCGCATCGGGGCCGTGCCGCGGTAGAACCACCGGGCGGGGGCGCTCACCGCGACGACCCCGTCAACGTGCGCTTCCGTGCGCCCCCTGTGCAGCGCGGCCTGCCGCAACACCACGGAACCGCCCATGGAGAAGCCGACCGTCACCACGCGCGCGTGGCCGAGCGAACGCGCCCACTCGACCGCCGCCGCGAGATCGAGCACTTCCTTGTCGCCGACCGTGGACCGCCCGCCGGAGCGCCCGTGCCCCCGGAACGAGAACGTGACCACGGCCGCACGCTGCGCGAACACCGCCGCCGCGCGGCGCACCCGGGGCCGCTCCAGATCGCCGGTGAAGCCGTGCGCGAGCACGATCGCCGGGGCCTCGGGGCCGCCGGGACCGGGCTCGTAGGAGGCGTCGATGGCGACTCCGTCACGTGTCCGGAGCATCACGCGCCGTCTCCGTTCGGAGACAGGCCACACAGAAGATCCACGCTCGTCACCTGCCGGACCCCAACTCATGTGGGCTATTCTGCTGGGAAGAGGACTCGGGCAATGCAGCCCCCGGGTCCTTTTGTGCTTTCAGGAGCGTTGTATACGACGCCCCCGAAACACTGGCAAAACAGCAGGTCAGACCCCCGGGCGCGGGGTCCCCTGCCAGTACGAAGCAGTGCCGCAAACGTCCTCGTAGGGACCCGAGGAGGAACCAGACGTTATGGGCGAGCGAACCGTGCACGAACGTATGACGACCCAGGCAGGTGGGCGGCGATGAGTTCTCTGCTGCTCCTTACGAATGCCCTTCAGCCGTCGACGGAGGTGCTTCCCGCTCTCGGCCTGCTCCTGCACAACGTGCGAGTGGCTCCGGCGGAGGGGCCCGCTCTCGTCGACACCCCCGGTGCCGATGTCATCCTCATCGACGGGCGCCGGGACCTCCCCCAGGTCCGCAGCCTCTGTCAGCTGCTCCGTTCCACGGGGCCCGGCTGTCCGCTGATGCTCGTCGTGACGGAGGGCGGCCTCGCCGCCGTCACCGCCGACTGGGGCATCGACGACGTACTCCTGGACACCGCGGGACCCGCGGAGGTCGAGGCGCGTCTCCGGCTCGCCATGGGCAGGCAGCAGATCGTCACCGACGACTCCCCGATGGAGATCCGCAACGGCGATCTGTCGGTGGACGAGGCGACGTACAGCGCGAAGCTCAAGGGCCGGGTCCTCGATCTGACCTTCAAGGAGTTCGAGCTTCTGAAGTATCTGGCGCAGCACCCCGGCCGCGTGTTCACGCGCGCGCAGCTACTCCAGGAGGTCTGGGGCTACGACTACTTCGGTGGCACCCGGACCGTGGACGTGCACGTACGACGTCTGCGCGCGAAGCTCGGGCCCGAGCACGAGTCGCTGATCGGCACGGTGCGCAACGTGGGCTACCGCTTCGTCACTCCGGAGAAGCCGGAGAAGAAGGCGGAGAAGAACGCCGAGGCGCGGGCCGAGAGGCGGGCGGAGCAGGAGTCCGAGCAGCGGGCCGCGGCCACGGACAAGGCGGACGACGCAGAGATCGCAGGACGCGCGGAATCAGCAGAAAACACTGCCAACACGGACAAGGTTCCGTCCCCCCTGGACGGAGTGGGCCGCCCGGCCCCCGTACGCCGGTAGCGGTGCGGCTCACGCCCTGCCCAGAGGGTGGTCCATCCGCGTAGACTCCGCGCGTGGCCAAGGTGACTCGGGACGATGTGGCGCGGCTGGCGGGTACCTCGACCGCCGTCGTGTCCTACGTGATCAACAACGGACCCCGGCCGGTCGCCCCGGCCACGCGCGAGCGGGTGCTCGCCGCGATCAAGGAGCTGGGGTACCGGCCCGACCGGGTCGCCCAGGCCATGGCCTCGCGGCGCACCGACCTCATAGGCATGATCGTGCCGGACGCGCGCCAGCCGTTCTTCGCGGAGATGACGCACGCCGTCGAACAGGCGGCGTCGGAGCGCGGAAAGATGGTCCTGGTCGGCAACTCGGACTACGTGTCGGACCGTGAGGTCCACTATGTGCGCGCGTTCCTGGGCATGCGGGTCTCCGGCCTGATCCTCGTCTCGCACGGTTTCAACGACCTCGCGGCGAACGAGATCGAGGCCTGGGACGCCCGCGTCGTCCTGCTGCACGAGCGGCCCGAGGCGATCGACGACGTCGCGGTCGTGACCGACGACGTGGGCGGCGCCCAGCTCGCCACCCGCCACCTCCTGGAGCACGGCCACGAGTACGTCGCCTGCCTGGGCGGCACCGCGGACACCCCCTCCGTCGGCGACCCGGTCTCCGACCACGTCGAGGGCTGGCGCCGCGCCATGAAGGAGGCGGGGCGGTCCATCGACGGCCGGCTCTTCGAGGCGCCGTACAACCGTTACGACGCGTACAAGGTGGCGCTCGACCTGCTGGCCGGGCCCGACCGGCCGCCCGCGATCTTCTGCTCCACGGACGACCAGGCCATCGGTGTGCTGCGGGCCGCGCGCGAGCTGCGCATCGACGTGCCGGACGGGCTCGCGGTGGCCGGGTTCGACGACGTGAAGGAGGCGGGGCTCACCGATCCGCCGCTGACCACCGTCGCCTCGGACCGTCCCGCGATGGCGCGGGCCGCCGTGGACCTCGTCCTCGACGACTCGCTGCGGGTGGCGGGGTCGCGGCGCGAGCGGCTGAAGCTGTTCCCCTCGCGGCTGGTCGTCCGGCAGTCCTGCGGCTGCGCGTAGGCTCCGCCGCCCGGTCTTTACTTCGGGCAAACAGGCTTCTGTCGGGACTCTCAGGGCGCACTCAGCCAGCTCTCATGTACGCGCCACAGGCTTGGTGCCATGACCGAGACCTACCGCCGAAGCGGCGATGACTCCCAGGCATATCCTCCGCAGCCCCCGTACCTGCCGGGCGTGGTGCTCTCCTCCGAGCAGACGCACGAGCAGCACACGCACGGGCAGCCGCAGCACACGCCCCCGAAGAAGAAGCGGCTGCGCGGGCCGGCCGGTCTCATCGCCGCGGTGGCGGTCGCGGCGGCGGCCGTCGGCGGCGGCACCGCGTACGCCTTCCAGGAGTTCACCGGCTCCTCCACGGCCTCGTCCTCCACCAGCACCACGGTGGTGCCCAGCAGCAAGAAGGGCACCGTGTCCGGCGTCGCGGAGGCGGTCAGCCCGTCGATCGTCGAGGTCAACGCGACGCTCGGCTCCGGTTCCTCGACCGGCTCGGGCGTGATCATCACCAGCGACGGCGAGATCGTCACCAACAACCACGTCGTGTCCGGCGCCTCCTCCGTCAAGGTCTCGACGAGCGACGGCAAGACGTACACGGCGGACGTCGTCGGCACCGACGCGAAGAAGGACCTCGCGCTCATCAAGCTGAAGGACGCCTCCGGACTCAAGGCCGCGACGCTCGGCGACTCCTCCGGCGTCAAGGTCGGCGACGACGTCGTCGCGATCGGCTCCCCCGAGGGCCTGACCGGCACCGTGACCAGCGGCATCGTCTCCGCGCTCCAGCGCGACGTCACCGTCTCCACCGACGAGGGACAGCAGCAACAGCAGGGCGGCGGCAGCGACGAGTGGCCGTTCGAGTTCGGCGGCCAGGAGTTCAACGGGAACACCGGCTCGTCCAAGACGACGTACAAGGCGATCCAGACCGACGCGTCGCTCAATCCCGGCAACTCCGGCGGCGCCCTCATCGACATGAACGGCAACATCGTCGGCATCAACTCGGCGATGTACTCGTCCGCTTCGGACTCCTCCACCTCGTCATCCAGCAACGGCAGCGTTGGCCTCGGCTTCGCCATCCCGATCAACACGGTCAAGGCCGACCTGGACACCCTCCGGTCCGGCGGCGCCGACAGCTGACCCGGCCACCGAGCGCCGGAGGGGCCCGGCATGCGGGCGCGTGCGAGGCTGATAGGCGCCGGCAAACCACCCGTACTCACCGACAGGAAACGCTGACCATGAGTCCCGCCGAAGGCGAACCGCAACGCATCCTCATCGTCGACGACGAGCCGGCGGTACTGGAGGCGCTCCAGCGTTCGCTCGCCTTCGAGGGCTACGGCACCGAGGTCGCGGTCGACGGCGCCGACGCCCTGGAGAAGGTCGCCTCGTACCGTCCCGACCTGGTCGTCCTCGATATCCAGATGCCCCGCATGGACGGCCTGACCGCCGCCCGCCGGATGCGCGCCACCGGCTCCACCACCCCGATCCTCATGCTCACCGCCCGCGACACGGTCGGCGACCGGGTCACCGGCCTCGACGCGGGCGCCGACGACTACCTGGTCAAGCCGTTCGAGCTCGACGAACTGTTCGCCCGGGTACGCGCCCTGCTGCGCCGCAGCTCGTACGCGGCCGCCGACGGCGAAGCCGCCGACTCCGACGCCCTCTCCTTCGCCGACCTGCGCATGGACCTGACGACCCGGGAGGTCACGCGCGGCGGGCGCGCGGTCGAGCTGACCCGCACCGAGTACACGCTCCTGGAGATGTTCCTCGCCCATCCGCGCCAGGTCCTGACCCGCGAGCAGATCCTCAAGGCGGTCTGGGGCTTCGACTTCGAGCCGTCCTCCAACTCCCTCGACGTCTACGTGATGTACCTGCGGCGCAAGACCGAGGCGGGTGGCGAACCGCGCCTCGTGCACACCGTGCGGGGCGTGGGGTACGTGCTGCGGTCCGACGGGGCCGCGGAGTGAGCAAGCTCGTCCAAAGACTGCGGTCGCTGCCCCTGAGGTCGCGGATCGCGATGCTGGTCGCGGTGGCCGTGGCGGCGGCGGTGGCCGCGGTGGCGGTGACGTGCTGGTTCATCACGCGCGGACAGCTGTACGCGCAGATGGACCACGACCTGCACGCGCAGGTCGGCTCGCTGAACCAGTCCCGTCAGGCCAGCGCCCTGCTGACCTGCACCTCCACCTCGAATCAGCGCGGCCTTCCCGGTCCGACCATCCAGGTCATCTCCGCGGACGGCAACGTCTGCACCTGGCGCGGCAAGTCGGCGATCCCGGCGCAGCAGGCCGACATCGACGTGGCCGAGGGGTCGTCGAGCGAGGCCCTGCACTCCACGGACGCCGCGAACGGCAGCGCCATGCGGGTCCTCACCGTGCCCATCGTCTTCAACGACAGCCCGCTCAAGGACACGGCGATCTCCATCGCCACCCCCCTCGACGAGATCACGAAGCCGCTGACGACCCTCGCCTGGCTGCTGCTCCTCGTCGGCGGCGTCGGCGTGCTCGGCTCCACGGCCGCCGGCCTGTGGATCGCGCGCACCGGCCTGCGCCCCGTCGACCAGCTCACGGACACCGTCGAGCACGTGGCCAGAACGGAGGACCTCACCGTTCGGATCCCGGTCGAGGGGGACGACGAGATCGCGCGCCTCGCGGCGTCGTTCAACGCGATGACCGCCTCGCTGGCGAGCTCCCGCGATCTCCAGCAGCAGCTCATCGCCGACGCGGGCCATGAGCTGCGGACGCCGCTGACCTCGATGCGTACCAACATCGAACTGCTCACCCGGATCGAGGAGACGGGCCGCACGATCCCCGTGAAGGACCGCCAGGCGCTGATGGCCTCGCTGAAGGCGCAGATGACGGAGCTGGCCGCGCTCATCGGCGACCTTCAGGAGCTGTCGCGGACGGGACTGACCGGGGCGGAAGGGCCGCTGAAGGTGGTCTCGCTGCACGACACCGTGCGCAGCGCCATCGAGCGCGCCCGGCTGCGCGGCCCCGAGCTGACCTTCGTTTCCGAGCTGGCCCCCTGGTACGTACGGTCCGAGCCGGCGGCGCTCGAGCGGGCGATCGTGAACCTGCTGGACAACGCCGTGAAGTTCAGCCCGTACAAGGGCCGCGTCGAGGTCCGGCTGATGCGCGGGACGCTCACCGTGCGGGACCACGGGCGCGGCATCCCGGACGATGAACTGCCGCACGTCTTCGACCGGTTCTGGCGCTCGCCGACCGCGCGCGCCCTGCCGGGTTCGGGTCTCGGCCTGTCGATCGTGGCCCGCACCGTCGAGGCCAGCGGCGGCGAGGTCGCGCTCTCGGCGGCGGAGGGCGGCGGCACCGTCGCCACGCTGACCCTGCCGGGCGCGCCGACCCCACCGCCGGAGATCCCGTAGGCCCGGGTGGCTACTTGCCGACCGAGAGGCCGCCGCCCGACAGGTCGACCCGGATCCCTTCCTTCTCCACGGTCACGTCCTGAAGCCGCACGTATCCGTCGTCGCCCGGCAGCTTCGGCAGGTGGAAGGCGAGGGAGAGGCGGTCGGCGAGTTCGGGCCTGGTGAGGCGGGTGAGGCCGTCGAGCAGCGCCGGGTCGAGGCCGAACTTCTTCAGGAGCGCGGGGTGGGCGAGCGCGATGTCGATCAGGTTCGTGCCCATCAGCTGCTTCACGAAGCGCGGCGTCCCGGTGAGCTCGCGCAGCTTCGCGTCGCTGTTCAGCGCCTGCCGCACGGCGCTGTCCGGGACCCCGAGCCGCTTGACCACCGCGGGGACGGCGAGCAGCTGGCGCGCCTTGTCGGCCTGCTTGGTGAGCTTGTCCACGGACGCGCGCGTGAGGTGCAGTCCCTCGGAGGCGCGGGTGCCGGGGCGGTAGGTGGCGAGGTCGCCGACGGCCAGGCTCATGTTGTCGATGTCGGTGGAGATCCCGGACGCGCCGAGCCGCTGGATGTTCGCGTCCGCCCGCACCTTCACGTCGTGCCCGGCGACGGGCAGGGTGCCGCGCGCGAGCACCTTGTTCTTCCCGTGCCCGCTGAACGTGACCTGGGACGCGCCCAGTTCCCTGTTCATGTCGGCGAAACTGAGCAGCACCTCGCCGTGCATCGCGTCGGCGTAGGCGCCGCTGATGTCGGTGAGGCCCGAGCCCTTGATGCGTACGTTGTGCGCGGTCGCGGAGACCTTGGCGAGGGTGACGCGGTCCGCGGCGACGTCGGGGACGGTCACCTTCAGCTCGCCGATGCGGCGGTCGGCGAGCTGCGTGAGGAACGGGAAGCCCTCGATCTGCACCTCGGGCGCGGCCGTCAGGTTGAGCTGCTTCTTGATCTGGTCCGCCGCCTTGTTCTCGGCGTAGAGCACCGCCCAGCGGTCGGCCAGGGCCAGGAAGCCGCACAGGACAAGAATCGCGATCAGGCCCTTCAGCGCGAAGGAGAGCCCGGCGAGGCGGCTTCGGCGCCTGCGCCGGCCGGCTCGCCTGTGGCCGGGCGGAACCAAATCCTCCGTCCCGCCATCAAACCAATCGTCAAACGCTGCGTGGTCGTCGGTTATGTCGTCGGCTGTGGGGTCGTCGGCCATGCGGTGGGGGGTACGCATCGGTTGATTCCATCACACACCCCCACCGATCACACAAACATCCTTCACAAGTGTGGGGTGACCCACTGTTCAACCGTAGGCCACCCCAATGCAAGCTCTGTTTCAGCTACTTGACGATCGTGATCCGGTCCGCTTTCGGCGGCTCGATCGGGTCCGAGGCCGAGGAGTTGGCTGTCAGGTAGTCGTTGAACGCCTTCAGGTCATCGCTTCCGACCAGCGGGTTCTTGCCGGCCCCGAGCGCCGCGAAGCCGTCGCCGCCGCCCGCGAGGAAGGAGTTCATCGCGACGCGGTAGGTGGCGGCCGGGTCGATGGCGGCCCCGTTCAGCCTGATCGAGTCGGTGACGACCCGGTCGGCACCCGACTTGGTCATGTCGAGCGTGTACGTGAGTCCCGCCGAGGGCTGAAGGATCTTCGGCGAGGCCGCGTTCGCCCCGCTGACCTGCTGCTTGAGCGCGGTGACGAGCTGCTCACCGGTCAGGTCGGCCAGATTGACGGTGTTGCTGAACGGCTGCACGGCGAAGCCCTCGCCGTATGTCACCACACCGTCACCCTCGCTCCCGCTCGCCTTGAACACCAGGTCGGAGCGGATCCCGCCCGGGTTCATCAGGGCCAGACCCGCCTTGGGATCAAGGGACTTGGCGTGCGCCAGCTGGGCGTCCGCGATGAGGTCGCCGAGCGGGGCCTCGGGGGTCGTGGCGCCCCGGCCGGGGACATCGGCGGAGATGTAGCCGACGGGCTGGTTCGCGACCGGCGCGGCCAGCTTGTTCCACTGCCCGATCAGCGCCGTCATGTCGGCGGCCTTCGGCTGCGTCCGCGAGACGACGTGGTTGGCGGAGGTCGGCGACTTCACCGACGTACGGACGACGTCCTTGGTGGCACGGTCGTACGTCAGGGTCGTGTCCGTGTAGAGCTTCCCGTAGGAGGACGCGGACGTGACCATGCGCGGCTTGCCGGACGGGTCCGGGATCGTGCACGCGTACGCGTTGTGGGTGTGCCCGGTGACCAGGGCGTCGACCTTGGACGTGATGCCCTTGGCGATGTCGACGATCGGGCCCGAGATCCCGCTACCGGCGCCGCCCGTGTCGCAGTCGTAGTTGTACGAGGCCGAGGCCGGGGCGCCGCCCTCGTGGATCAGCGCGACGATCGACTTCACGCCCTGCTTGTCGAGGATCTTCGCGTACTTGTCGACGGTCTCGATCTCGTCGTGGAACTTCAGGCCCTTGACGCCCTCGGCCGACACGATGTCCGGGGTGCCTTCGAGGGTGACGCCGATGAAGCCGACCTTCACGCCCTTGTGCTTCCACACCCAGTAGGGAGCGAGGACCGGCTTGCCGGTCTTCTCGTCGGTGACGTTCGCGGCGAGGTAGGGGTAGTCGGCGCCCTCGAAGGTGCGACCGTCCTCGTAACAGCCGTCCTTCGGATGGCAGCCGCCGTTCTGCAACCGGGCCAACTCCGCCGAGCCCTCGTCGAATTCGTGATTGCCGACCGAGGTCACGTCCAGGTCCAGCTTGTTCATGGCCTCGACGGTCGGCTCGTCGTGGAACAGGCCGGACAGCAGCGGGCTGGCACCGACCAGGTCGCCCGCGGCGGCCGTGACGCTGTACGGGTGTCCCTGGCGGGCCGTGCGCAGCGAGCTCGCCAGGTACTCGACCCCGCCCGCGTCGATCTTCTTGGTGGTGCCGTCGGCCTGGTCCTCGGTGACCTGCCCGGAGGAACCGGCCGGCGGCTCCAGGTTCCCGTGGAAGTCGTTGAAGGACAGCAGCTGTACGTCCTGGTAGCGGCCGCCCGCCGCGTCCTTGTGCGGCGCCGCCCCGGCGGGCAGCGCGGCCATCAGCGCGCCTGCGGTGACGAGCGTCGCCGCGGCGGCGAGCGCCGCCCGAAGACGACGCCCCGGTCTCCTGATCTGTGCGTGCATGAGGTCCCCCTGGGGATGCCGTGCGATGCGAAGCCGGTCTCTGCGAATCCGGGGGCAGCTTATGGTCAACGCGCGTAGCGCGTAAGTAAAACAAGCCCCTGCGGCGATTGAGCAGCGGGGTCCGGGGCGGAGCCCCGCGACGTAAGCCCGGTACCGCGCAACAGCACCCGTTCCGGGCGGCAGCCCACCCGTACCCTCGTAGCCATGACCACGGACCCCGCCCCCACCAGTGATCCGACCGCCTCGGGCCGCCGGATCGACACCCTGACCACCCTGTCCCCCGAGCAGTCCGCCAAGGTGCTCGCCCTGCTCACCGAGGCCGCCCGCACGGACGGCCAGCAGGCCGTGTCCGAGCAGGGCCGGCTGCAACTGCGGGGAGGGGAGCGGGAAGGCGTACGCCACCTGCTGCTCACCGTCGACGACGAGCTGGTCGGGTACGCGCAGCTGGAGGACACCGACCCCGTCGAGGCCCCGGCCGCCGAACTGGTCGTGCACCCGGCGCACCGCGGGCACGGGCACGGGCGGGCGCTCGGCGCCGCGCTGCTCGCGGCCTCCGGGAAGCGGATGCGGGTGTGGGCGCACGGTGGCCACAGCGCGGCGCGCCATCTCGCCCAGGTGCTCGGCCTGACGCTGTTCCGCGAACTGCGGCAGATGCGCAGGCCGTTGGAGAACATGGAGCTCGCGGAGCCGGTGCTGCCCGAGGGCGTCAGGATCCGTACGTTCGTGCCCGGCCAGGACGACGAGGCGTGGCTCGCGGTGAACGCGGCGGCGTTCGCCCACCACCCCGAGCAGGGCTCCCTCACCCAGCGCGACCTGGACGACCGCAAGGCCGAGCCCTGGTTCGACCCGGCGGGCTTCTTCCTGGCCTTCCGCGGCGACGAGCTGGTCGGCTTCCACTGGACGAAGGTGCACGCGCAGGAGCGGCTCGGCGAGGTGTACGTCGTCGGGGTGACGCCCTCGGGCCAGGGCGGCGGCCTCGGCAAGGCCCTGACGGCGACGGGCCTGCGGCACCTGGCGGCGGCCGGTCTTCCGACCGCGATGCTCTACGTCGACGCCGACAACAAGGCGGCGGTGAGCGTGTACGAGCGGCTCGGGTTCACGACGTTCGAGACGGATCTGATGTACCGAACCGAGTCCTGACCTGGGGTTTTCTGGGATTCTCCCGGAACGGCCCGAAGAGAGGGGGCGGCGTCGCTTGACGCCGCCCCCTCTCTTGCATCACCCTTTCACTACTTGATTAGTGAAAGGGGGTACGCCGTGGCACAGGAACCGGTCATCGAATTCCGCATCGACCGCCACACCGGCGTCGCCACCTACCTCCAGATCGTCCACCAGACCGAGCACGCGCTGCGGCTCGGACTGCTCGAGCCCGGGGACAAGCTGCCCACGGCCCGCGAGGTCGTCGAGGCGACGGCGATCAATCCGAACACCGTGCTGAAGGCATACCGCGAGCTGGAGCGCTCCGGACTCGTCGAGGCCCGGCGAGGGCTCGGCACGTTCGTCCGCGCGACGCTCGGCTCCGGCTCCGGCGACTCACCGCTGAGGGCGGAGCTCGAGGACTGGACGGGCAGGGCGAAGGAGGCGGGCCTCGACCGCGAGGACATCGCGGCCCTGTTCGGCAGCGCCCTGGAGGCGCACTTCGGCACCACGACCAAGGGGACTTCATGAGCACGGCCATCGAGGCGAGCGGCCTCGTCAAGCGCTACGGACGGCACGCCGCGGCGGCCCTGGACGACTGCTCGTTCCGGCTGCCCGCGGGTCGGATCAGCGCGCTCGTCGGGCCGAACGGAGCGGGCAAGTCGACGCTGCTGACCGTCGCGGCCGGCCTGTCGCGTCCCACCGCGGGCAGCATCTCCGTGCTCGGCGCCGCCCCCGGCACGCACCGCGCGAAGGTCGCGCACCTCTCCCAGAGCAAGCCCCTGTACCCCCAGCTGTCCGTCGCGGACACCCTGCGGGTGGGCGCCGCGCTCAACCCGGAGCGCTGGGACGCCGCGTACGCGTCGAAGATCGTCGAGCAGGGCGAGCTCGACCCGAAGGCGAAGATCCGCTCGCTCTCCGGCGGCCAGCGCACCCGCGTCGCGCTCGCCCTGGCCCTCGGCAAGCGCCCCGAGCTGATGCTGCTCGACGAGCCGATGGCCGACCTCGACCCACTGGCGCGGCACGAACTGATGGGCACGCTGATGGCGGACGCGGCCGAGCACGGCACGACCGTCCTGATGTCCTCGCACATCGTCACCGAACTGGCGGACGCCTGCGACCACCTGCTGCTGCTCGGCGGCGGCCGGATCCGGCTCGGCGGCGGCATCGACGATCTGATCGGCGCGCACAGCCTGGTCACGGGCCGCGGCGACCTCACCACGCACACGGTGGTCGAGTCCCGCGCCTCCGGCCGCGGCGTCACCGCCCTGATCCGCAGGGACGGCCCTGTCGGCGAGGGCTGGCAGGTCCAGGAGCCCTCCCTTGAGGAGCTGCTCCTGGCCCACCTCCGCTCGCCCGACGCCCCTCCCCTGATCACGCCGGGCACCACGGCAGGCCCGCGCCGGACGGCGGTGTCCGCATGAGCGCCCCCTCCATGAACAAGTCCACCGGGCCCGCCGACCCCTCCACCGTGCGCCGCACGAAGCCCGGGCCCGACGGCCTGGTGTGGACGGTCCTGCGACTGCACCGCGGCGCGATGTGGGTCTGGATCGGCTACGTGGCGGTCAGCCTCGGCCTGCTCCTGTGGCTGTGGGGCCCCGGCTCGGCGGACGCCCAGGCGGCGTTCGACAAGCTGGGCTACGGCGGAGCACAGGACAACGCGTGGCAGGGTGCGCTCTCCGCGTTCCTGCCGTTCATCGGCAACTCCTTCAACACCCTCTTCTACGACCCGCTGACGCTGGCCCGGATCGCCGCGTGCGTCATCGCCGTCTTCGCGGCGGCGCCTCTGATCGGCCGCGAACTGGAGCAGGGCACCGCCCAGTTGGCGTGGACCCAGTCCGTCTCCCCCGCCCGCTGGCTGGCCGCGAAGCTGACCGTGCCCGCGCTGCTCATCACCGTCGGCACGACGCTGGTCGTGATCCTCTACCGCCTGGTGTGGGACGGCCGCAACCATCTGCTCGTCGCGGGCATCGGACCGCGCGACTTCGACTTCTCCGTGGGTCCCGCGACGGTGGCGAACGCCCTGTTCGGCCTGGCCGTCGGGGTGCTGGCCGCGCTGGTGCTGCGCCGGGCGCTGCCGGCCGCGGCCGTCGCCGGGATCGTGACGTACCTGGTGGGCGCCTTCCGCTCGAACTCCTGGCCGCTCCAGGGCAGTTACCAGCAGCCGGAGATCCCCGTGCACAGCAAGGCGATCACGTCGAAGGGGGTGGAGATCAGCGACCCCGGCTGCATGACGCAGCACTGCCTCGACCGGCACGACATCACCGGTTTCACCCGCCACTACCTCCCCTCCCCCGACTTCTGGCCGCGCCAGCTCGCCGAGACCGGCGTCCTGCTCGGGCTCACCGCGCTGGCCGTCGTCACCGCGTTCCTCGTGCTGCGCCGGTTCCGGCCGGAGCCGCCGGTCGCACCGCTCACCAAGGAGGCCGCCGCATGAGCGCCGCCACGATCTCCCTGGGCCTGCCCCGGACGGTCCTTCGGCTGCACCGCGTCGCCGCCTGGCTGTGGATCGCCTTCGTCGTCGTGACGGGCGCGCTGCTCCTGTGGCTGTTGGGCCCCGGCACGGCCGGGCTCGACATCCCGCACTGCGACCCGGCGGTGGCCTGCACGGCCAAGGGCGCCACCGCGGACTCGTACCACTACGTGCTCACCCTCACCGACATGCTGATCACGCTGGTGCCGGTGGCGGTCTCGGTGTTCGCCGGCGGCCTGCTCATCGGGCGCGAACTGAGCACGGGCACGGCCCAGTTGGCGTGGACGCAGTCCATCTCCCCCGCCCGCTGGCTCGCCATGAAGCTGGCCGTACCCGCGACCTTCCTGGTCCTCGGCACGACGCTCCTTCTTCTCCTTCGTCGACTCGTCGCCTCGGCGGCCCCCGGCCTCTCGGACAACCGCTGGCACGTTTCGACGACGACCTACGACGCCCTCGGCCCGACGGCCGTGGCCCTCCCGCTGCTCGGCCTGGCCATCGGCGCGGCCGTGGCGCTCCTGACCCGGCGGACGCTGCCCGCGTCGGTGTACTCCCTGATCGCCACGACCGTGGTGGTCAGCGTGCTCGACATCGTCCGGGACCGGCTGTGGCCCACGGTCACGGTGACCGGGGACCTGCGCGAGGGCTACCCCTCCTTCGCGGGCTCCCTGACCGCCGAGGGCGCGCTGACCGGCTCCGGCGCGCGCGTCGCCGATCCCCTGTGCGTCGGCGACCGCGCCTGCCTGACCTCGCACGACATCACGGGCTACTACCGCGAGGGCCACCCGCCGTCCCACTTCTGGCCCCTCCAGCTCGTCGAGACGGGCCTGATCCTCGCCCTCACCGGCGTGGCCGCGGCGACGGCGTTCCACCTCCTGCGCCGCCGGGCGAGATAGCGCGGGCCCCGGCCCCCGGGGGAACCCCGGCGGGCCGCACGCCCATAGCCCGTACGTCATGTCGCCGTAACCGTCGATTCAGACGGACTTGCGACGCTCACGGAATGCAGCCCCCCGCCCCCGAACCCTCCGAGCCCGCCCGCCGCGGCGGCCTCACGCTCGCGCCCGCGTATTCCGACGCGGTCGGCGCGCCCAGGACGGCGTCCACGCGGAAGAATGGGGCCATGAGCCAGCCGAACGCCGCACAGGACCAGACGACCGACACTGCTCCGGCCTCCTCGGCCTCGCAGCCCCAGCCGTCCGTGGGGTCGCTCGCCGCGCACCGGCCACATCCCGTGGCCGGCGGCGAGTACGACCTGGCCGCCGCGAAGCTCGCCGGCATCGTCGCCGACATCGACGCGGACCCGGACGACTACGAGGAGGACTACGCGCAGCAGGAGGGCGCGGAGCTTCCGCAGGGCCGCTTCCTGGACCGCGAGCGCAGCTGGCTCGCGTTCAACGAGCGGGTCCTGGAACTGGCCGAGGACCCGACGACCCCCCTCCTGGAGCGGGCGAACTTCCTGGCGATCTTCGCCTCGAACCTGGACGAGTTCTTCATGGTCCGGGTCGCGGGCCTGAAGCGCCGCATCGCGACCGGCGTCGCCACCCGCTCCGCCTCGGGCCTTCAGCCCCGCGAGGTCCTGGAGCTGATCTGGAACCGCTCCCGCGAGCTCATGGCCCGGCACGCCGCCTGCTACCAGGACGAGGTCGCCCCGGCCCTGGCCGACGAGGGCGTCCACATCGTGCGCTGGACCGAGCTGACGGAGAAGGAGCAGGCCCGGCTCTACACGCTGTTCATGCAGCAGATCTTCCCGGTGCTCACCCCGCTGGCCGTCGACCCCGCGCACCCCTTCCCGTACATCTCGGGGCTCTCCCTCAACCTCGCCGTCGTCGTCTCGAACCCGGTCTCCGGCCACCGCCACTTCGCCCGGGTGAAGGTTCCGCCCCTGCTCTCCCGCTTCCTCGAGGCCTCGCCCCAGCGCTACGTCCCCATCGAGGACGTCATCGCCGCGCCCCGGCACCTGGGCGAGCTGTTCCCCGGCATGAAGGTCGAGGAGCACCACATGTTCCGCCTGACGCGGAACGAGGACCTCGAAGTGGAGGAGGACGACGCAGAGAACCTGCTCCAGGCACTGGAGAAGGAGCTGATGCGGCGCCGCTTCGGGCCGTCGGTGCGCCTGGAGGTCGAGGAGACCATCGACTCGGACATACTCAGCCTCCTCGTGAAGGAGCTGAAGATCAGCGAGGCCGAGGTCTACCCGCTGCCGGGCCCCCTGGACCTCACCGGCCTCTTCTCCATCGCGGGCATCGACCGCCCCGAGCTGAAGTACCCGAAGTTCGTCGCGGGCACCCACCGCGACCTCGCCGAGGTCGAATCGGCCTCGGCCCCCGACGTCTTCGCCGCGCTGCGCAGCCACGACGTACTGCTCCACCACCCGTACGACTCGTTCTCCACCTCCGTACAGGCCTTCCTTGAGCAGGCCGCCACGGACCCGGACGTGCTCGCCATCAAGCAGACGCTGTACCGCACCTCGGGCGACTCACCGATCGTGGACGCGCTGATAGAGGCCGCCGAGGCCGGCAAGCAGGTGCTCGTCCTGGTCGAGATCAAGGCCCGCTTCGACGAGCAGGCCAACATCAAGTGGGCCCGCAAGCTGGAGGAGGCCGGCTGCCATGTCGTCTACGGCCTCGTCGGCCTGAAGACGCACTGCAAGCTGTCGCTCGTCGTACGCCAGGAGGGCGACCAGCTCGTCAGGTACTCGCACGTCGGCACGGGCAACTACCACCCCAAGACGGCCCGTCTGTACGAGGACCTGGGCCTGCTGACGGCCAATCAGGAAGTCGGGGCGGACCTGTCCGACCTCTTCAACCGGCTGTCCGGCTACTCGCGCCGCGAGACCTACCGCCGTCTGCTCGTCGCCCCCAAGTCCCTTCGTACGGGCCTGATCACGCGGATCGAGAAGGAGGTCCAGCACCACCGTGCGGGCCGCCCCGCCTACGTCCGCGTCAAGGTCAACTCGATGGTCGACGAGGCCGTCATCGACGCGCTCTACCGGGCCTCGCAGGCGGGCGTCCCCATCGACATCTGGGTGCGCGGCATCTGCGCCGTGCGCCCCGGCGTCGCGGGCCTGTCCGAGAACATCCGGGTCCGCTCGGTCCTCGGCCGCTTCCTGGAGCACTCCCGCGTCTTCGCCTTCGGCAACGGCGGCGAACCGGAGGTCTGGTTCGGCAGCGCCGACATGATGCACCGCAACCTCGACCGCCGCATCGAGGCCCTGGTCCGCGTGGAGGACCCGGCCCACCGCGCGGCGCTCAACCGACTGCTCGAAACGGGGATGTCCGACGGCACCGCCTCCTGGCACCTGGGCCCGGACGGCAACTGGACCCGGCACGCGACCGACTCGCAGGATCCGGCCGGCCAACCCCTGCGCAACGTTCAGGAGATGCTCATAGACGCCCGGAGGCGCCGGCGTGGCACAGCGACACCTTGAGTCCAGCGAGCCGCTGAACGGGAACGATGTCGATGTCCTGGGGCGTTACCTCCGCTCCCGGGCCACCGAGTTCCTGCGCTCGCTGCGGCAGCACCGCGAGAGCGGCGCGGCGTGCGACACGGCGGAGGCGGCCCGCGAGCTGCGGCGGGCCGCGCGACGGATCAGCGGCACGCTGCACACCTTCCGCCCGCTCCTCGACACGGAGTGGTCGGACGCGCTTCGGCCCGAACTGGCGTGGTTGTCGGGCACGTTGGCCCGGGAGCACGCGTATGCGGCCCGCCTCGACCGGTTGACCTCGGCCCTGCACGCCTTGTCGACGCCCCCCGCACGGGGCTCCGCCCCGGACCCCGCTCCTCAATCGCCGGAGCGGCTTGACAGAACCGGTTCCGACTTGGGCAATCTGCCTTCCCCAAGCTCTGCGACAAGCTCCGAGCAGGGGAGACCCCATCGGGCGGCAGGGTGGGCAAGGCGGCCCCCGGCGCCGCGCGCCGATACCTCGGCCCCGGCCCCGGCGCCGCAGCCCGAGCCGCGGGAGACCCTCACCCTCGGCGCGGCCAAGGCATCCGCCCTGCTGGAGCGCCAGCTCACCCTCGCGAGGACGCGGGCGCACAGCACCGCGCTCCAGGCCCTCGGCTCCGCCCGCTTCCACGCGGTCGCGGACAACGTCGCCGTGCTCGCCAGCGACGTCCCCCTCGCCACCGCCGACACCGAGCTGAAGAAGCTCGCCACGGAGGCCGAATCCCGCCTCACCGAGGCCGCCACCACCCTCCGCCACACCAGCCACCCGTACAACGCGGACGCCGACGCCGCCTGGCACCACGTGCGCCTCCTGCTGCGCCTGCACCGCTACGCCCGCGAAGTGGTCCCGGGCACCCTCATGGACGTACGGCTCCTCGAAGCGGCCGACGCCCTGAACGCCCACAGGGACGCCGCCGAGGCGGCCGCCGCCGCGGCCCACGCGGCCCGCACCCCCCGCATCGCGCCCACGACCGCGTACGCCCTCGGTGTGCTCCACGCCGATCAGCGTCACGAGGTCGCGGCCGCCAGAATCGCGTTCGGACAGGCATGGCAACGACAGGCGGTGGGCACCCCATGACCGTGCATCAGGACGACTCCCACACGATCCTCGCGGCAGGCTGCGTCCTGTGGCGCAGGTCGCCAACTCACCACAGCGCGCAGGGACTTGAGATCTGCCTGGTCCACCGGCCGAAGTGGGACGACTGGTCGCACCCGAAGGGCAAGCTCAAGCGCGGCGAGGACGTGCTCACCGGCGCCCTGCGCGAGGTGCGCGAGGAGACCGGCCACGACTGCGCGCCCGGCGCCACGCTCCCCACGGTCCGCTACCTCGCGAACGGCCGCCCCAAGAAGGTCAGTTACTGGGCGGCGGAAGCGACCAGCGGCACGTTCACACCGAACCGTGAGGTCGACCGCATCGTCTGGCTCACCCCCACCGAGGCCCGGGCCCGCCTCACCCAGCCCAGGGACCGCACCCTCGTCGACGCCCTCCTCGACGCCCTTCACACCACCTGACGGACACGCAGCGTAGCCACACCGTTACCTAACCGCTCCGCCCGCTTAGGTTCACCCCGCGTTCACCCACGTCCATCGGCCGCTTCACCTGATCTGCCTAATTTCAGCCTTACGCGGTGAGTCCCCGGTCCCCGGGAACGGCCCACCGCTCGACTGAAACCAACCGCAGACCGCACGCCGCCACAGAGACAGAGAAGACCGGCGGCTCCTGGAAGGAACATCCGAAGGTGAAGCTTCAGCGCAAGAACCGGCTCCGCGCCCTCTCTCTCGGCGCTCTCGCCGTCTCCGGCGCCCTGGCCCTCACGGCGTGCGGCTCCGACGACACCAGCAATGGCTCGGGCGGCACCACCGCCTCGGCCAAGGCGGGCAACATCAAGTGCGACGACGCCAAGGGCCAGCTCCTCGGCATCGGCTCGTCCGCCCAGGCCAACGCCATAGACGCCTGGCGCCAGGCCTACTCGCAGGCCTGCTCCGGCGTGCAGCTCAACTACAAGCCCGACGGTTCCGGCGCCGGCGTCACTGCCTTCAACCAGGGCCAGGTCGCCTTCGCCGGTTCCGACTCGGCGCTGAAGCCCGAAGAGGTCACCGCCTCGAAGAAGGTCTGCAAGGGCGGCCAGGGCATCGACCTGCCGATGGTCGGCGGCCCGATCGCCGTCGCGTTCAACGTCTCGGGCGTCGACAACCTGACGCTGGACGCCAAGACGCTGGCCCAGATCTTCGACTCGAAGATCAGCAAGTGGAACGACCCGGCGATCAAGAAGCTGAACCCGGACGCCAAGCTGCCGTCCACCAAGATCCAGGCCTTCCACCGCTCCGACGAGTCCGGCACCACGGACAACTTCACCAAGTACCTGAAGGCCGCCGCCCCGAGCGACTGGAAGTACGAGGGCGGCAAGGCCTGGCAGGCCAAGGGCGGCCAGTCCGCGCAGGGCTCCTCGGGCCTCGCCCAGCAGGTCAAGCAGACCGACGGCGCCATCACGTACGTCGAGCTGTCCTACGCCAAGGACGGCGTGAAGACCGTCGACATCGACACCGGCGCCGACCAGCCCGTCAAGGCCACCACGGAGAACGCCTCGAAGGCGATCGCCGACGCCAAGGTCGTGGGCACCGGCAAGGACCTCGCCCTGGAGCTCAACTACGCGACCAAGACCGCGGGCGCGTACCCGATCACCCTGGTGACGTACGAGATCGTCTGCGACAAGGGCAACAAGGCGGAGACCCTGCCCGCCACCAAGTCCTTCCTGAACTACACCTCGTCCGAGGAAGGCCAGGCGGCCCTCTCCGACCTGGGCTACGCCCCGATCCCCACCGAGATCAACAAGAAGGTCCGCGACACGGTCGCGAGCATCAGCTGACCCAGCGTGCGGGCCACCTCACGGGGGTGGCCCGCACCGTCCGGTGCACCGCCGCCAGAAGCCCCGTACCCCCTGAACACCGCTGTCCGGTACGGGACTTCGCAGACCGGAGAACTCCATGGACATAACCACGCAATCACCGGCGCCACCGGCGCCCAGCGACCGGCCGACACCGGCCCAGCAGAAGCGCGCCGCCCGCGGCGCCACCCGCCCCGGAGACCGGGTCTTCCTCGGCCTCTCGCGCGGCTCGGGCATCCTGCTGCTCGTGATCATGGCCGCGATCGCGGTCTTCCTGACCTACCGCGCCTCGCTGGTCCTCTCGAAGAACGAGGGCAACTTCCTCACCACCTTCGAGTGGAACGCGACCGCGAGCCCGCCCGTCTTCGGCATCGCCGTCCTCGCCTTCGGCACGATCGTCACCTCGATCATCGCGATGGTGATCGCGGTGCCCGTCGCCGTCGGCATCGCGCTCTTCCTGACGCACTACGCGCCGAAGAAGCTGAGCGGCATCATCGCCTACGTCATCGACCTGCTGGCCGCCGTGCCGTCCATCGTCTACGGCCTGTGGGGCGCGCTCTTCCTCGTGCCGCACATGACCGGCCTGTTCCACTGGCTCGACGACTACTTCGGCTGGACCGGCATCCTCGAGTACCAGGGCGGCGCGCCGCGCACCCTGCTCACCGTCGGCATCCTGCTGGCGATCATGATCCTTCCGATCATCACCAACGTCTCCCGCGAGGTCTTCCGGCAGGCGCCCCAGATGCACCAGGAGGCGGCACTCGCGCTCGGCGCGACCCGCTGGGAGGTCATCCGGATGTCGGTGATCCCCTTCGGCCGCTCCGGCGTCATCTCCGCGTCGATGCTGGGACTCGGCCGCGCGCTCGGCGAGACGATGGCCGTCGCCACGGTCCTCTCCCCCGACTTCCTGATCCACACCAGCCTGCTCGACCCGGGCGGCGGCACCTTCGCGCAGAACATCGCCGCGAAGTTCTCCGAGGCCAACGACCAGGGCCGCGACGCCC
The DNA here is from genome assembly GCF_049844455.1 of Streptomyces fractus. Taxonomy (NCBI): domain Bacteria; kingdom Bacillati; phylum Actinomycetota; class Actinomycetes; order Kitasatosporales; family Streptomycetaceae; genus Streptomyces; species Streptomyces fractus. The sequence continues at coordinate 4,434,988 of NZ_JBMYHI010000002.1, forward strand.
TCATCGCCTCGGGCCTCGTCCTGTTCGTCATCACCCTCCTGGTGAACGGCGCGGCCCGCCTGATCATCGCCCGCCGCAAGGAGTACTCGGGGGCCAACGCATGAGCAACGCAACCGTTCCCGCCAAGACGCCGGACACCCCGCGTACGCCCAGCGTGCTGAGCGCCGCGCGCCTGCCCCGCTGGGCCCCCTGGGCCATCGCCATCGGCTCGATCGCCGCGGGCTGCGCCATCGGCCTCGGCGCCGGCCTCGACAGCCGCGTCCAGTGGGGCCTGATCGCGGCCCTGCTGTTCGTCCTCGTCTCGTACGGCCTCGCCGCCAAGGTCGAGGGCGGCCGCCAGGCCAAGGACCGGCTCGCGACCAGCGTCGTCTGGGTCGCCTTCATCCTCGCCGTGATCCCCCTCGCGTCACTCGTCTACGAGACGATCGCGCGTGGCATCAAGGTCCTCGACCCGTACTTCCTGTCCCACTCGATGGGCTTCATCACGGCGTACCAGGAGGGCGGCGGTATCTACCACGCCATCCTCGGCACGCTTGAGCAGGTCGGCATCGCCACCGTGATCTCGGTCCCGATCGGCCTGCTCACGGCGATCTACCTGGTCGAGTACGGGCGCGGAAATCTGGCGAAGGCGGTCACGTTCTTCGTGGACGTCATGACCGGCATCCCCTCCATCGTGGCGGGCCTGTTCATCCTGTCCTTCTGGATCCTGATCCTCGGCTTCGGGTTCTCCGGCTTCGCCGGCTCGATGGCCCTGGCGATCCTGATGATCCCGGTCGTGGTCCGCTCCACCGAGGAGATGCTCAAGCTCGTCCCGAACGAGCTGCGCGAGGCCTCCCTGGCCCTCGGCATCCCGAAGTGGCGCACGATCCTCAAGGTCGTCCTGCCGACGTCGATCGGCGGCATCACGACCGGCGTCATGCTGGCCGTCGCCCGCATCGCCGGCGAGACCGCCCCGGTGCTGCTGCTGGTCTTCGGCAACCCGCTGATCAACGGCAACCCGTTCGAAGGCCCGCAGGCCTCGCTGCCGCTGTACATCTACCAGCAGTACGCGACGAGCGGCGGCAACCAGGCGGCGTTCGACCGCGCCTGGGCCGCGGCCCTGGTGCTCATCGCCTTCATCATGATCCTCAACCTCGCGGCCCGCGGCGTAGCCCGCTGGAAGGCCCCGAAGGCCGGTCGCTGAGGCGGCCCCCACCAACTCAGCGACGTAGCGGAAGTAGTGACGTAGTTATGGCCAAGCGAATCGACGTAAGCGGACTTACCGCCTACTACAGCGCCCACAAGGCGATCGAAGACATCTCGATGACCGTCGAGCCCCGTTCGGTGACGGCCTTCATCGGCCCGTCCGGCTGCGGCAAGTCGACGTTCCTGCGCACCCTCAACCGGATGCACGAGGTCACCCCCGGGGGCCGCGTCGAGGGCAAGGTGCTCCTGGACGACGAGGACCTGTACGGCTCCCACATCGACCCGGTGGCCGTGCGCCGCACGGTCGGCATGGTGTTCCAGCGCCCCAACCCCTTCCCCACGATGTCGATCTTCGACAACGTGGCGGCGGGCCTCAAGCTCAACGGCAAGTACAAGAAGTCGGAGCTCGCCGACGTCGTCGAGAAGTCCCTCAAGGGCGCGAACCTCTGGAACGAGGTCAAGGACCGCCTGAACAAGCCCGGCTCGGGCCTGTCCGGTGGCCAGCAGCAGCGCCTGTGCATCGCCCGCGCGATCGCGGTCGAGCCGGACGTCCTGCTCATGGACGAGCCCTGCTCGGCGCTCGACCCGATCTCCACGCTCGCGATCGAGGACCTGATCGGCGAGCTGAAGGAGCGCTTCACGATCGTCATCGTGACGCACAACATGCAGCAGGCGGCCCGCGTCTCGGACCGCACCGCGTTCTTCAACCTCTCGGCGGTCGGCCAGCCCGGCAAGCTGGTCGAGATCGACGAGACGGAGCGCATCTTCTCCAACCCGTCCGTCCAGGCCACCGAGGACTACATCTCGGGCCGCTTCGGCTGACCCGCCGACACCCCCGACTCCCCGTGGTGCTGCATGGCGGTGCCACCACGGGGACCAGAAAAGGCCCGCCCCGAAAGGGGCGGGCCTTTTCACTGTCCGAGCGTCGTCTAGCCGAAGGCCAGATACACGACCCCGTAGGCCGCTGCGGCGACGAGCGCGGCGGCCGGCATCGTGATGAACCACCCGATGACGATGTTCTTGGCGACACCCCAGCGGACCGCGTTGACCCGCTTCGTGGCGCCCACACCCATGATCGCCGAGGTGATGACGTGCGTCGTCGAGATCGGCGCGTGGAACAGGAACGCCGAACCGAACATGATCGACGCGCCCGTGGTCTCGGCCGCGAACCCCTGCGGCGGGTCCAGCTCGATGATCTTGCGCCCGAGCGTGCGCATGATCCGCCAGCCACCGGCGTACGTACCGAGCGACAGCATCACCGCGCACACGATCTTGACCCAGACCGGAATCGGGTCGTCGTAGCTCTCGTGGCCGCCGATGACGAGCGCCATGACGACGATGCCCATGGTCTTCTGCGCGTCCTGGAGACCGTGCCCGAGTGCCATGCCGGCGGCGGAGACGGTCTGCGCGATACGGAAACCGCGCTTGGCCTTGTGCGGGTTGGAACGCCTGAAGAGCCACATGATGAGGGTCATCACCAGGTAGCCGACGACGAGTCCGATCACGGGCGAGGTGAACATCGGGATGACGATCTTCTCCCACACCCCGGACCAGTAGACGGTGGTCCCGCCCGCGAGGGCGGCACCCACCATTCCACCGAACAGGGCGTGCGAGGAGGACGAGGGGAGCCCGAAGTACCAGGTGATGAGGTTCCAGACGATCGCGCCCGCGAGCGCGGCGAAGAGGATGCCCATCCCCTTGTCACCCACCGGGGTCGCGATGATCCCCTCACTCACCGTCTTGGCGACGCCACTACCGAGGAAGGCGCCGGCGAGGTTCATCACCGCGGCCATCGCGAGCGCCGCACGGGGCGTCAGCGCACGCGTGGAGACGGAAGTGGCGATGGCGTTGGCGGAGTCGTGGAAACCGTTCGTGTACGTGAATCCAAGCGCGACGCCGATCGTCACGATCAGGGTAAAGGTGTCCATGAGCCGGCCTCAGGACTCCTTCACGGCGATGGTCTCCACCGTGTTGGCCACGTGCTCGAAGGCGTCGGCGGCCTCTTCCAGCACATCGACGATCTGCTTGAGCTTCAGCACCTCCATGGCGTCGTACTTGCCATTGAAGAGCTGCGCGAGCAGCTTGCGGTGGATCTGGTCGGCCTGGTTCTCGAGGCGGTTGACCTCGATCCAGTACTCGGTGAGGTTGTCCATGGTGCGCAGGTTCGGCATGGCCTCGGCGGTCAGCTCGGCCGCGCGCGACAGCACCTCGATCTGCTGCTCCACACCCTTGGGGAGCTCCTCGACCTGGTAGAGCACGACCAGGTCGACGGCCTCCTCCATGAAGTCCATGATGTCGTCGAGGGACGACGCGAGGTTGTAGATGTCCTCGCGGTCGAACGGCGTGATGAACGAGGAGTTGAGCTGGTGGAAGATCGCGTGGGTGGCGTCGTCACCGGCGTGTTCGGCTGCCCGCATCCGCTCCGCGATCTCGGCCCGGGCGGAGGAATCCGCCCCGAGCAGTTCCATCAGGAGTTTCGAGCCCGTGACGATGTTGTCCGCGGACGCGGCGAACATGTCGTAGAAGCTCGTCTCCCTGGGGGTCAGACGAAAGCGCACGTGGGGTCCTCGGGGTGCTTTGGATTCGGTCAGGCTGATGCTAGGCGCATCATCCGGCCACGGCTAACCGGCGTCTCCCCAGTGTCGCCCATCAGGCACAGTGATCAGCACTGGGCCCGGCCCAGCCGGGACGAACCGGCACGACCCCCGGAAAATCCGGTACCATATACCCACAGGGGGTATATCAACCACGGGAGGACGGACACGATGACGACTGACGCGACGCAGGCGGAACAGCGGGCTGTGCCGGACGAGGCCGAGATCGTGACCGACCACGACCGCGGCATCCACGGGTACCACCATCAGAAGGAAGAGCACCTCAAGCGGCTGCGCCGGATCGAGGGTCAGATCCGCGGCCTGCAGCGGATGGTGGACGAGGACGTCTACTGCATCGACATACTCACGCAGGTGTCGGCCTCCACGAAGGGGTTGCAGTCCTTCGCGCTCCAGCTCCTGGAGGAGCACCTGCGGCACTGCGTCGCCGACGCCGCGCTCAAGGGCGGGACCGAGATCGACGAGAAGGTCGAAGAGGCCACCAAGGCGATCGCGCGCCTGCTGCGCACCTGAGTACCCGTGAGAAGGATGAGAAGGGGAGGGTGGGGAGGCCGGGTCCGGCCTCCCCACCCTCCCCTTCTCACCGTTTCAGCCCCGGTCGCCCTCCGGTCCGCCGGGCATCGCCTCGGCGACCCGCAGCACCTCGTCGATCCGGTCCACGCTGAGCCGCCCCTCGGAGACGGCGGACGCCGCGATGATCAACTCACCGCACAGCTCGATCTCGGCGAGGGCGACGTGGTCCTGAACCGCCGTACCACCCACGGGAGCCACGTTCATCACCTCTTCCTGCCGCGTGACCTACAGCCGGTGGCCGCAATGGCCGACTTCCTAGAGTAGGGACCGGCTCACGCCCCGCGCATGGCACGGAAGAACCATTTCCGGCCCCCGACAGGCCTACGGACGGGGCTCGGCGACCTTCCCCGCGAAGATGTCCCCCTTGGCCGGAAGCCGCACCTTCACCGGCTTCCCGAACCCCCGGTACAGGGTCGTCGACGTCACGGCCACCTCCTTCTCCGGCTGCCCGTTGGCGAAGGTGAACCGGTGCACGACCTTGCGGATCAGCCCCTCGTCGTCGACGTAGACGTCGAACGGAACCCGCCCCTTGCGGAACCCTTTCGCCGCTGCCGCCAGCGCCTTCTTCTGGAGCGGGGAAGCCGCCTTCGCCGCCGCGCTCAGCCGCACGTCCCCCTTGTAGTGCCTGGTGCGTACGCCGGCGATGCCGGTCTCGCCCTGCTCCGTCACGTTCCGCGCGCCGCGCAGCAGTTCGGCCGCGGCGAGCGGATCGGTGGCGCCGCCGGTGACCAGATTCCCGTCCGTCAACGTCGTGATGTCGACGCGCACCCACTTGTCGGCGGGGACACCGGCGCCCCGGTTCTTCATGTAAAGGGCGCCCGGCGCGAGCAGTTCGGTGATCGGCCGGTGCTCCTCGTCGCCCACCGCGTCCTGCGGAAGCCGCACCCGCAGCTCGCCGAGGCCCTTGCGGTAGTCGTAGACACCGACGCCGTGGATGGTGACGCGGGTCCCGCCGCTGGCCATCTCCATCGACGTACGCGCCTGGGAACTGCCCTCGCGGACCAGCCGCTCGGCCGCCCCGCGCACGGTCTGCGTCGGATCCGCGTTCCGCTCCCCGCCCTCGGCGCCGCCACCGCACCCGCCGACACCCACGACCACCGACGCCACCGCGGCAGCGGCCACCGCCGCCCGCGCCGAAGCGGCCGCGCTCCCGTGCTGCTGCACCACCATCGCTGGTCCGACCCCCAAGCCTGTCCGTGCTCCGTGCGTGTGCGGCCACCCCTGTCGTCGGGGTTAACGACGAGTAGGGTCGGCCGTCACGCGAACGGGGGGTTTACATGGAGTCGCTACCGTGGCCGTGTGGCACAAGAGCAGCACACGCATACGACCACCGTCGCGGAACAGGGACGTTTCTGCCTGGCCCGCTGCAGCTGCGGCTGGCGGGGGCCGGCCAGAAGGGCACGCAGCAAGGCCCGTTCGGACGCGGAGGACCATCTCGGCTCGGCGGGCCCGGCCGCCTGACGGAACCCACGGCCCCCGGATGACGTCTCGTATCTCGTGAGACGAACGGGACGCGAACAGGTGGCCGAGGGAGACAACCGCATGGAACGCCGCACGTTCATCACGGCATCGGCCGCGGCACTCACGGCCGGCGGCGCGGTGAGCGCCTGCTCCGCGTCCGGCTCCGGTTCCGGTTCCTCGGGCGGGAACTCCGCGTCGCCGTCTTCTGCGGCCTCCTCCGCCCCCGTGCGCTCCACCAGCGCGAGCGCGTCCAGCACGGTGCGGGCCGCGGCGAACCTCGCCGGGCTCGCCAAGGACCTCGACGGCTCCCTCGTCCGCCCCGGCGATTCCTCCTGGGCGGCGGCCCACCAGCTCTACAACACCCGCTTCGACGCGTTGAAGCCGCGCGCCGTCGCGTACGTCCAGGGGCCCGACGACATCCGCACGACCCTCGCGTACGCCCGCGCGCACAAGGTCCCGCTCTCGATACGCAACGGCGGCCACTCGTACGCGGGTTGGTCCTCCGGGAACGGTCACCTGATACTCGACGTCTCCCGGATGAGGACCGTCCGCGCGTCGGGGTCCGGGGCGGTGGTCGGCGCGGGCGCGAAGCTCATCGACGTCTACCGTGCGCTGGCCGCGAAGGGCGTGACGATACCGGCGGGATCCTGCCCCACGGTCGGCGTCTCGGGCCTCACGCTCGGCGGCGGCCACGGCGTCGTCTCGCGGGCCTACGGCCTCACCTGCGACAGCCTGACGCAGGCGACGATCATCACGGCCGACGGCAAGGAACTGACCGCGAACGCGACGTCGCACAAGGACCTCTTCTGGGCGCTGCGCGGCGCGGGAAACGGCCAGTTCGGCGTGGTGACGGAGCTCCGCTTCAAGACCCACCCGGCGCCGCAGGCCGTCTCCGCGTACATGAGCTGGCCCTGGTCGAAGGCGGCGACGGTGCTCAAGGCCTGGCAGAAGTGGGGCCCCGACCAGGCCGACGAGATCTGGTCCTCGCTGCACATCGCGGGCGCGCGCGGCGGCAACCCGACGGTCTCGGTCGCGGCGTTCTCCCTCGGCACGTACGGCGAGTTGCAGAACGCGGTCGACCGTCTCGCCGACGGACCCGGCGGCCCGGGCCCGGCCACCTCGGTCTCCCTCAAGCGCCGCTCGTACGAGGAGTCGATGGAGGTGTACGCCGGCTGCTCGGCCTTCGCGGAGGACGAGCAGTGCCACCTCCCCGGCGCCGCCCCGGGCCGCGACACGGCGGGCGCGCTGCAACGCGAGACGTACGCGGCCGCCTCCGACTTCTTCGACCGCGATCTCTCGGACGCGGGCGCGCGCACGCTCCTGAAGCAGCTGGAGAACGTGACGTCCGGAGCCGGTTCGGTGGCGCTCACGGCGCTCGGCGGCGCGATCAACCGCGTGGACCCGACGGCGACGGCGTTCGTCCACCGCCGCGCGCGGATGCTCGCGCAGTACATCGTGTCGTGGCAGCCGAACACGTCGGGCTCGGCGGCCCGCGCCTGGCTGTCCTCGGCCCACGCGTCGATGCGCCCGTACGCCTCGGGCGCCGCGTACCAGAACTACACGGACCCGACCCTGAAGGACTGGAAGCGGGCGTACTACGGGCCCGCGGCGCCGCGCCTGGCGAAGGTGAAGCGGACGTACGACCCGTCGGGCTTCTTCGACTTCCCGCAGGCCCTGTAACCGGCTGGCTCGGCGGAAGCGCTACGCCGCCAGATCCCGCTCCTCGACCGGCTCCGCCGAATCGCTGGACTCGGGGAACTCCACGGCCGACGCCACCGCGTTCGGCGCCCACACCAGCCGGGACACCCACCCGGACGCCCGCCCGACGGCCCGCGTCAGCGGCGTGAGCAGCGCCGAGGCGAGCGGCGAGAGCAGCAGCGCGACGGCCGTGCCGAGCGCGAACCCGCCGACGACGTCCGTCGGGTAGTGGACGCCCATGAAGACCCGGCAGAACCCTTCGAGCACGGCGAGCCCTATGGCGACGAGCCCGAGCCTGCGGTGGGCGATGAAGAGGCCGGCCCCGATGGCCATCGCCAGCGTCGCGTGATCGCTGACGAACGAGAAGTCGGTCTTCCCCTTGACCAGGACCTCGAGCCCCTGGTGGTCCATGAAGGGCCGCGGCCGCTCGACGAAGGACCGGATCGGCACGTTCACGAGGACGGCGACGCCGGCGGCGAGCGGCGCCCACACGACGGCGGCCACGGAGGACGCCGCGTCGTCGAGCGAGCCGCGCTTCCTCGCGCCCCACCAGCACCACAGCACGACGAGTACGAGCGCGATCAGGATCCCGTACTCGCCGACGAACTCCATGGTCCGGTCGAACCAGCGCGGAGCGTCATCGGCCAGGCCGTTGATGTCGTAGAGCAGCGTGACGTCGGGGTTGGATCCGGATGTCGCGGGCGCTTCGAGTGCCACGAGTCCAGCCATAGTTCAGCGGCCCCTTCGTCTTCAGCCACCCCCGTGGTTGTTTTCGATTCAGGTAGAGGAACGCATGGTCCCACTCCCTACGTTCCACAATCCACCGAACGATCACCCAGACGTTATCGAAGAGAGACACAAACCCGCAGCTCAGGGCCATGGGACAACAGAGAGTTCCAGCCACTCACGGTCCGCCCCGGCCGGTATCAGACCTCCGGCGAGGGGGTCGGCAACGCCTTCGCGCCGTCCTCCGTGACGCGGGTCGCCCCGAAGTAGTCAGGGGTGTCGATGGGGTCGAAGCGAATGACGGCCCCGGTCCGCGGCGCGTCGATCATGTACCCGCCGCCCACGTAAATGCCCACGTGACGAATGGCCCGGCTGTTCTGCAGGTCGTCGGAGAAGAACACGAGGTCCCCGGGCAGCAGTTCGTCCCGCTTCGGATGCGGCCCCGCGTTGTACTGATCGTTGGCCACGCGCGGCAGCTCGATGTCCACCGTCTCGTACGCGGCCTTGGTCAGCCCCGAGCAATCAAATCGGCCATCTTGGTCCGCCGTGCCGTTGCCACCCCACAGATAAGGGGTGCCGAGCTTCTTCTGCGCGTAGTAGATGGCGGCCGCCGCCTGCTGCGAGGGCTGCACGCGTCCGACGGGCTTCGCGAAGGACTTCTCCAGCGTCGTGATGACCTTCACGTAGTTCTGCGTCTCCCGGTACGGCGGCACTCCCCCGTACTTGATGACCGCGTACGAACCCGCGTTGTAGGCGGCGAGCATGTTCTTCGTCTTGTCGCCGGGCGCGTCCTTCACGTACGAGGCGAGCTTGCAGTCGTACGAAGCGGCCGACGGGATCGCGTCGGCCGGGTCCCAGATGTCCCGGCGCCCGTCCCCGTTCCCGTCTATCCCGTGCGCCGCCCAGGTCCCGCTGATGAACTGCGCGATCCCGTACGCCTTCGCCGGCGACGCCGCCTTCGGGTTGAACCCGCTCTCCTGGTACAGCTGCGCGGCCAGCAGCGCCGGATTGATGGCGGGGCAGAGGTTGCCCCACTTCTGCACGAGTGGCTGGTACGCGGCGGGCACGGCCCCCTTCGCGAGCCCCACGGCCCCCTGGCCCGCCCCGCTGCTCAGACTCCCCGCCGCCATGTACGTCCCGAAGACGAGCAGCGCCACGAACCCGGTCCCCCCGGCGACGGCCGAACCCGCGAGCATCCACGCCTTACGCACCGTCAACCGCCCTTCGCCACAGGGGAGTCCGGCGCGACCCGCGGCCGGACACACGAGCGCTCAGTTTACGGGCGGGCACGCCGCGCCGCCGGAGACCGCCCGAACTATCCACGACCAGGCTTCATTGCCCGGCGTGACCAGGCATGATACACAGAGTAACCGTACGTTCCTTCGCATCCGGAACCGCCCCTCAAGGGCGGGCCCTCAGGCATGGGACCGTAGGAACTCGGCCAAGGAATGGCGCCAAGTGTGCAGGCATCGGAGCCAATCTGGGCAAGAATGGGTCTGACCTCTGCGCTGCGGCAGAGGCGACAGAACTACCCACATGGGGCGGTGAGTTACACATGCTGCTGGCAGCCGAAAAGGGCGACATCTCCACCATCATCGGCGGGATCGCCCCGGACTGGGGCCCGTTCGGGAGCCTGGGCAACGAGGCACGCGTGATGGTCGAGGTCGTGATGGCGGTCGCCATCCTGCTGTGCCTCGGCATCGCGATCTGGGGCGCGGCCAAGCAACGGATCGGGGCGACGGCCCTGCGCGACACCTTCAGCGCGGAACAGGGCAAGGGCCTGATCATCGCGGGCCTGACCGGGGTGTTCATCATCGGCTCACTAGGCACGCTGTTCACCATCGTGTACGGCATGGCCGTCTAGCTCCCGGCTGAGGTTGCGTCTCCCTGATGTCGAGTCACCACACCGCGCCCGCGCGGAAACCAGCACGGCTACCGTCATATGCGGTGGTTCGGCGAAAGGTTGAGGGGGCGTGCGCGCAATGAGTCCCGACGGTCCACAGGACGACGAGCTCTACGGGGGTTCCGGGCAGACCCGGACGCGGCTCCCGGAGGGCACCGCCGCCCGCAGACCGGGGCGTTCACCGTCCCGGTCGCTGGTGACCGTGGTCGGCGTGGTGGTGTTGCTCATCGCGGCGATCGCGTTCGCGAACCGCGGCGATGACGCCTCCGGCGGGTCCGGGTCCGCGTCCTCCGGTACGAAGCCGGCGGCGGCCCCCACGGCTCCCTCCGGGACGAAGCCGGTGGCCTCCGGCTTCGCCCACGACGAACAGGGCGCGCAATCGGCTGCCGCCAATTATGCGGTGCGGCTGGGTTCGGCCGACATGTTCGACAAGGCGAAACGAGACGGCATCGTCGACGAGGTCTATACGCCGTCGGCCGCCCACGCCCGGCGGGGCGACCTCGACAAGGTGTACTCCAGCGAGAGCTTCCTGACCGGCATCGGCCTCGACAAGGACGGTTCCGCGCCGAAGGGCAGCACGTTCGTCTCCCGGACCATTCCGGTGGGCACCAAGGTGACGGCCTACAAGGGCGACGCGGCGACGGTGTCGATCTGGTACTCGTCGCTGTTCGGCCTCGCCGGCGAGGGCACACAGAACCCGGTGTCCGAGAGCTGGTACACCAACAGCTACAAGCTGCGCTGGGTGGACGGTGACTGGAAGGTGGCGGACTTCTCGCAGAAGGACGGCCCCGTCCCGGTCGGCCGCGACCAGCGTGCCTCCACAGCCGACGACATGGCGAAGGCCGTGAAGGAGTACGGAGGGTTCAGCTATGCCCGCTAACCGGCGACGCCGCGCCCTCTCCCTCGCCACCGTGGTCACCGGCGTGCAGGCCACAGCGGTCCTCCTGGCCACCCGCGCCTGGGCGGCCCCGGACCCCGACCCGTCCGACAACCCCTGCGACCTCATCCGAGGCGCCGCGCGGAAGTACTGCGAACGCGGCAACGACGCCACCGGACAATCCCCCGGGACCGGCGGGACGCCAGACGTTTCGAATCCGCTCGACCCACTCTCCAGCCTCGCCAAGGGCTGCGCCGAAGCCGCCTCGTGGACCGTCGACCAGCTCAGCGACGCCGTGCAGAAGACGGCCAACGTCGACTTCACCAACCAGAAGTTCCTTCAGCAGTACGCCGTGGTGTTCGCCGCGTCGACCATCCTCACACTCGTGCTGTGGCTGCTCGCCGTGGCCAAGCGCGCCGTGCGCGGCGTCCCGCTGATGACCGCGATCTCGGAGGCCGTGGGCTTCCTCTGGCTCACCGTGCTCGCGTCCGCCTTCACCCCCCTGATCCTCTACACGGTCGTGTCCGCCGCCGACGGAGTCAGCGACGTACTGGCCAAGGCGACGGGCAATCAGACGGACGCGTTCTTCGGGACGTTCTCCGAAGCCCTGAAGAAGGGCGACGGCATCGGCGGCGGGCCGATCATGCTGATCGTCGTGTCACTCGTGTCGATCGTCGCGGCGGGCGTGCTCTACCTGGAGCTGTATCTGCGCGCCGTCCTGCTCTACGTGGGCGCGCTGCTCGGCGTCGTCGTCTACGCCGGGCTCGTCGACAAGAACCTGTGGGGCCACGTCCGCCGCTGGGTCGGCGTCATGATCGCCGTCATCCTCGTGAAGCCGGTCATCGTGATCGTGCTCGGCCTCGCCGGCGCCCTGTCCAGCAGCGACAAGGGCCCCGACTCGCTCGCCGCGATCGTCTCCGGCCTCGCCATCGTGCTGCTCGCCATCTTCGCGAGCGGCATGATCTACCGCTTCGTGCCCGGCTTCGGCGACGAGATGGCCAACGTGAGGAAGAACCGGCTCATGCAGGGGGCCGAGGGCAAGGCCGCCGCCGTCATCTCCTCGCCCGCCGCGCTCGTCTCGCAGGGCATCAAGACCCACAGCAGCCGTCAGGACAGCGGGGGTTCGGCAGGCGGTGGCGGCGCGTCCCAGGCCCGTCCCGCCAACCCCGCGTCCGGCGGTGTGGCCGCGCACAGTTCGCGGCAGGGCGGGGCAGGGGGAGGCGGCGGAACTGTCCCCTCCGCCGCACCTCCGCCCCGTACGAGCCCGTCGAAGTCCCCGCACGCGAGCAACGACCGCGGGAGCAACAGCGGTAACACCGGAAAGAACGGCAACTGGCAAGGAGGTGCAGGGCGTTGACGACCCAGTCCCACGTGTCCCCTCCGGTCACGCCCCGCCGTACATATCTGATCGGCCGCGCCCGGCCGAACGCGATCGTCGGCAAGAACCGCGAGTCCGGCGAGATCGCGATGATCGTCGTGGGCGCGTTCCTCGGCATGATGTGCGGGCTGCTCGTCCCCGTGCTCTCGCTGCGCATCGTGCTGCTCACCGGCTTCCCGATGCTCGCGCTGGCCGCGGTCTACGTCCCCTACAAGAACCGCACCTTCTACAAGTGGTTCGAAATCAACCGCAGTTACAAGCGCTCCCTCAAGCGCGGCACCGCCTACCGTTCGCACACCATGGAGGCCGGCACCCGGCTCGACGGGCGTGAGGTCGAGGTCGGCCCGCCCCCCGGCATCGGCAGGCTGACGTGGCTGGCCGCGCCGTTCGGGCCCGACGAGATCGCGGTGCTGCTGCACGCCGACCGGCGCACCGTCACCGCCGCCATCGAGATCGAGGGCCCCGGCGTCGGGCTGCGCGACTCGGAGGACCAGGAGGCGCTGGTCGACCGGTTCGGCACGCTGCTCAAGCACGTCGCGAACGGAGACGGGTTCGTGACCCGGCTCCAGATGCTCGCCCGCACCCTGCCCGCCGACCCCGACGCGCACGCCAAGGACGTCGCCGTGCGCGGCGACGACCGCTCGCTCGGCTGGCTGCAGAAGTCGTACGACCAGCTCCAGTCCATGGTCTCGACGAGCAGCGAGCAGCACCGCGCGTACCTCGTGGCCTGCATGCACTTCACGCGCGACCTGGCCGCCGAGGCCAACGCGATGGCCCGCGCCACCCGCCCGAAGGGCGGCAAGAAGGTCGACAGGGACGCCGGGCTCGCCGTCGTCATGGCGCGCGAACTGACCGACATCTGCTCGCGGTTGCAGGAGGCGGACATCCGCGTGCGGCAGCCGCTCGGGCAGGGCCGCCTCGCGTCCCTGATCCACTCCATGTACGACCCCGACCACCCCATCGACCACATCCAGGCGATGTCGAAGCGCAACGCCTGGCCGGCCGAGCTCGACGCGATGGAGCCGACGTACCTCCAGGCCAAGACGCGCGAGTCGGCGACCCGCGCGCCCTGGTGCCACGCCACGGCGTGGGTGAAGGAGTGGCCGATGACGCCGGTGGGCGTGAACTTCCTGGCGCCGCTCCTGGTGCACACCCCGGACGTCATCCGGACCGTCGCCGTGACGATGGACCTCGAACCCACCGAGGTCGCCATCGAGCGGATGCTGACCGAGAAGACCAACGACGAGGCGGAGGCGTCCCGCGCCGCCAAGATGAACCGGACCGTCGACCCCCGCGACATCGCCGCCCACGGCCGCCTCGACCAGCGCGGCGAGGACCTGGCGAGCGGAGCTGCGGGCGTCAACCTCGTCGGCTACATCACGGTCTCCTCCCGCAACCCCGACGCGCTCGCCCGCGACAAGCGCACCATCCGCGCCTCGGCGGGCAAGTCGTACCTGAAGCTGGAGTGGTGCGACCGCGAGCACCATCGGGCCTTCGTGAACACGCTGCCGTTCGCCACCGGCATCCGCCGATGACCCTGATGCTCCAGACGTACGCGTTCCTGATGTACGCCGACACGGCCGGAAGGTAGGCGCTGCACTATGCGGGATCCGCTGTCCGCTCTCACCGATGCCTTCACCGCGTTCCTGTTCGGGAAGGTGGAGACGACCCGGCTTCCGGTGCGTACGTCGACGGGGCAGGCGCAGGCCGTCTATCTGCCGACGGCCGCGCCCGGCCTCGGCGACTCCGGCGTGATCATCGGCCGCGAGGTGTACTCCGGCAAGGGCTACATCTACGACCCTTTCCAGCTCTACGGTCAGCAGCTCCCGGCCCCCCACTGGCTGGTCCTCGGCGAGTCCGGCAACGGCAAGTCGGCGCTTGAGAAGACGTACGTACTGCGGCAGTTGAGGTTCAAGGACCGCCAGGTCGTCGTCCTCGACGCGCAGGGCGAGGACGGCGTCGGCGAGTGGAACCTCATCGCCGAGGAGCTGGGTATAACTCCCATCCGGCTCGACCCGACGGCCGCCCTGGACATGGGGATCCGGCTCAACCCGCTGGACCCGGCGATCACCACGACGGGCCAGCTGGCGCTGCTGCGCACCATCATCGAGGTCGCGCTCGGCCACGGCCTCGACGAGCGGTCCGGCTTCGCGCTGAAGGTCGCGCACGCGTACGTGAACGAGACGATCGTCGAGCGGCAGCCGGTCCTGACCGACATCGTCGAGCAGCTCCGCCACCCGGAACCGGAGTCGGCGGAGGCCATGAACGTGGCCCTGGAAGACGTCCGGGCCTGGGGCCTCGACGTGGCGCTCGTCATCGACCGGCTCGTCGACGGCGACCTGCGCGGCATGTTCGACGGCCCGACGACGGTCGGCATCGACCTCGACGCGCCGCTGATCGTCTTCGACCTCTCGCACATCGACCGGAACTCGATCGCGATGCCGATCCTGATGGCGATCGTGGGCGTGTGGCTGGAGCACACGTGGATCCGTCCCGACCGGAAGAAGCGCATCTTCCTGGTCGAGGAGGCCTGGCACATCATCAACAGCCCCTTCGTGGCCCAACTCTTCCAGCGCCTGCTGAAGTTCGGGCGGCGGCTCGGCCTGTCCTTCGTGGCGGTCGTCCACCACCTGAGCGACGTGGTCGACGGCGCGGCCGCGAAGGAAGCGGCGGCGATCCTGAAGATGGCCTCCACGAGGACGATCTACGCCCAGAAGGCGGACGAGGCGAGAGCCACGGGCCGAGTGCTCGGACTGCCCCGCTGGGCGGTCGAGATCATCCCTACGCTCTCCCCCGGCATCGCCGTCTGGGACGTCAACGGCAACGTACAGGTGGTCAAACACCTCATCACCGAGACCGAACGGCCACTGGTGTTCACCGACCGCGCCATGACGGAGTCGTCCGCCGAGCAGTACGTGGACGACGCCCTGCACGCGGCGGAGCTGGAGGCCGAGGAGCGGGCGGCCGCGTTCGTGGAGCAGCGCCTGGGCGGCTCCGAGTCCACGGTGGCGTGACAGGAATGCGGGACGAGCGGGGGCGCCGGATGGAGCGGGGACACCACCGGGACGACCGGGACGGGCGGGGCGGTGTGCCCGACGGGCTGCTGGTCGGGGTCCTGGC
This sequence comes from Streptomyces fractus, assembly GCF_049844455.1. Lineage (NCBI taxonomy): Bacteria > Bacillati > Actinomycetota > Actinomycetes > Kitasatosporales > Streptomycetaceae > Streptomyces > Streptomyces fractus. The sequence goes on from NZ_JBMYHI010000002.1 coordinate 4,450,521, forward strand.
GTTCCTCCTGGGCATGACGATCCTGGCGTGGACGGCGACGGGCCTCGCGGGCCTCTTCACGAAGGGCGCGTGGCCGACGGCCGTGACCTTCGCGAACACGCCGCTCGCCATGCGCTCACTGATCGCCCGCCCCCACGACATCCCCGGCGCCTGGCCCGCCACCCCCTCCGGGGAACTCTCCGGCTACGGCCTCTTCTGGGGCCTGTTCATCGGCCAACTGATGATCCTGGTCGTCCTGACCATCTTCGTCGCAGGCACGGTAACCCGCTGGCGCGCACTCCGGGCGGACCACCGAAAGCCACTCAAGTCCCCTCCGACACCTGACGGTCGGGCATTCCAAGCCCCTCCGGCGCCCGACGGTCGGGCATTCCAAGCCCCTCCGGCACCTGACGAGCGGGTAATTCAAGCCCCTGCGGCGATTGAGCAGCGGGGTCCGGGGCAGAGCCCCGCGAGCCCAGCCACGCCTCCCGCACCATCAGAGACGCCGATCGACCGGGCATTTCAAGCCCCTGCGGCGATTGAGCAGCGGGGTCCGGGGCAGAGCCCCGAGGCCGCAACCCCGGCTCCCGCAACCACACCCGTTCCCACCCAACGCGGACCCATCCACCTCGGCCCCCCAGCCGCCCGCCACCCCCTGGCCGTAGAAGCAATCCAGGACGCCGAGGGCCCAGCCCTCGTGATCACGTCGTCACCGGAGGTCTGGTCGGAGACCAAGGACGCCCGCGCCAAACTCGGCCCCGTCCTCCTCTACGACCCCACCCACCGCTGCGACACCCCCGCCCGCATGCACTGGAACCCGGCCTCCGGCTGCACCGACAAGGACACCGCGGCACAGCGCGCCACCGCCCTGCTCGCCCCGATAAGGCCCACGGCCAAACTGGACTCGGCGCTGGCCGACGCCGCCACCACCCTGCTGCGCAGCTACCTGCACGCGGCATCCGTCGACGGCAAACCGTTCCGCCACGTCCACCGCTGGGCCCAGGGCAGCCAGGTCCAGGACGCCGTCCGCATCCTCCGCACGAACCCGAAGGCCGCCGCCGGCACCGCGGGCGAACTCGAAGCCGCCCTCACCTCGCACCCCGAGCGCCGCGACATGGCACAGGAGTTGACCGCCCGCGCCCTGTCGTCCCTGTTCTCGGTGCACATCCGCGAGGCCTGCACGCCCAACCGAACGGATGCGCTCACTCTGGATTCCTTCGTGAACGAAGGGGGCACGCTTTATGTGGTCGGTGAACCCATCGAGGACCCGAAGGGGCAGCCCGGCGCGATGCCGCTGCTCACGGCCCTCGCCTCGAGCGTGGTCGAGCACGGCCGCCGCGTGGCCGCACGGTCACCTGCCGGCCGGCTCGACCCACCAATGACGTTCGTCCTCGACGACGTCGCGGCGGTGGCTCCGCTGCCCCAGCTGCCGGAGCTGCTGGCCACCGGGAAGGACCAGGGCCTGATCACGCTGGCCCTGCTCCGGTCCCGGGAACAGGGCCGCACCCGCTGGCCGGACGCGGAACTCCCCCTCGGCTAGGGCGGCGGCCTACCGCTCGTACAGCTTCAGGAACACCGAGAGCCCGCTGGACACCCGGGCGTCGATCTCGGCGTCGGACATCGGCACCACCCCGAAGAACGTGTCCACGGTCACGGATCCGGGGATCAGCAGCAGGAAGTGCCGGGCGGCCTCAAGGGAGTTGCCCTTGTCGACCCGCAGCAGGCCCTGCTCGCCGAGCCTCAGCAGCGCCGCGCGCACCGCTTCCGCGGTCGCCCGCGGCCCGATCCGCTGCCACTCCTCGATGACGTCGGCGGGCAAATGCGCCCCCTCCGAGATGATGTGCCGCACGAGCAGCATGTGCGGCTCATGGTCGCCGCGCCGCCCCATCCACTCCCGGGCGAGCCCGAGCAGATCCTTCTCCACGTCCACGACCGTGCCCAAGTGCCGGTCGATCAGGGCGACATGAGCGGCCGTCACGTTGTGGGCACTGTCGATCAGGACCTCACGGAAGAGGTTCTCCTTGCCCCCGAAGTGGTTGTAGAGCGTGCGCGTGGAGACCCCCGCCTCCGCGGCGATCTCGTCGATGCCCGCGCGCGCGTACCCCTCGCGCCCGAACACCGTCCGCGCGCCGCGCAACAGCGCCTGCCGCTTCTCGGCGGTGCCCTTGCGCGGGCCACGCCCCGACTCCTGTGTCATGCCACTCCGTCCTGCTCCGTCCCCGTCCAGACTAGGCACAGAGACCTAGGTACAACGACGGTTGCACTTCTTACAACCACGGTTGTACTTTACCGGCATGGCAACCGAACCCCAGGCTTCGGCGGCCCGCGAAGTCGGCGGCAGCCGCTCCACGTTCACTCTCCTCGTGGTCCTCCTCGGCATGCTCACCCTGCCGATGGCCATGTCCGGCACCACGGTCGCGCTCCCGCGCATCGGCGCCGACCTCGACGCGTCCGGCCCGGCCCTGCAATGGGTTGTCGTCGGCTATTTCCTCGCCGCGTCCTCATTCATGCTGGTCGCGGGCTCGCTCGGCGATCTCCACGGCCGCCGCCGGATCCTCACGGCGGGCGCCACGCTCTACACGGCGGGCACCCTCGCCTCGGCCCTCGCCCAGAACATCCTGCTCCTCGACGCGGCCCGCGTCCTGTCCGGCATCGGGGCCGCGGGCGTGATGGCCAGCGGCGGCTCGCTGCTCGCCGCGACCTTCACGGGCCCCGCCCGCACCCGCGTCTTCGCCTCGCTCGGCACCACGGCGGGCCTCGGCCTCGCCTTCGGCCCGACGTTCTCCGGCTGGCTCGTGGACGCGGTCGGCTGGCGCGCCACCTTCCTGTCCTACGTCGCCGTGGGCGCGGTCATCGTCGCCGGCACCCGCCTCATGCCGGAGTCCCGGGCGGACACGAGCCCGCGCGTCGACAAGGCGGGCGCGGCCACCTTCATCGCCGGCCTCGCCCTGGCCCTCTACGCGATCACGCAGGGCTCCAAGTCCGGCTGGACTGCGGCGCCGACCCTCGTCCCGGCGGCCCTGTCCCTCGCCCTCCTCCTCACCTTCGTACGCGTCGAACGGCGCCTCGTCCGCACCGGAACCGGCCGCCCGATCCTCGACCTGCGCCTCGCCCGCAACCCGGCGTTCTTCGGCTGGGCCGTCGGCTCCTTCGGCCTCGGCGCGGGCACCACCGGCGTCCTCACCTTCCTGCCGACCTACCTCCAGGGCGCGAACGGCACGACGGCCCGCACGGCCGGCCTCACGCTCCTGCTGTTGACGGTGCCGATCCTGGCCCTGCCCCCGCTCGGCGCCCGCCTCGTCAACCGGGGCGTGCCGGCCCGCCACATCGTGGTCCTGTCCCTGCTCCTGCTGGCGGCGGGCAACGCGTGGCTGACGACGCTCCACCCGGGCATCGGCGTCCTGGGTCTCGCGGGCCCGCTGCTCACCATCGGCGCGGGCCAGGGCCTGTCCATCGGCATCATCGACGCCCAGGCCATGTCGATGGTCGCCCCGTCCGAGGTCGGCATGGCCTCCGGCTTCCTCAACACGGTTCGCGGCGGCACGGGCGCCATCATGCTCACGATCTTCGGCGCCCTCCTCCTCGCCTCCCTCGAACCCCGGGTGGGCTCGGCGGAGTTGGCCGCCCGCATCACAGCAGGCACGGGCGGCCACGCCCGGGAATTCACGGAGGCGTGGCAGGTGACGCTGTGGTCGATAACGACATTGCTGACAGCACTGGCCCTGTTCGTGAACCGCCTCCTCACCCCTGCTGTGGGCAAGCGTTCCGCATGGCGGAACGGGTGGGCACAGCCCCCGTCGCCGCGCAACGAAACATCAACGCACACCAAGTCGACCCGATAACACGGAGGACCGCACCATGACCACCACCACGCCCACACCCCCGCTCCGCGTAGCGATCGTCGTCGGATCCACCCGCGAAGGCCGCCTCGCCCCCACCGTCAGCACCTGGTTCACGGCCCAGGCCGAACGCCACACCCCGGAAACCCACTACGACGTCATCGACCTGACCGACCTGAACCTTCCCGACACCCACCCCGACTGGGGCCACGAACGCACCCCGGCCCAGGCCGAGTTGGCTGCCCGCGTGGCCGCCGCCGACGCCTACGTGGTGATCACCCCCGAGTACAACCACAGCTTCCCGGCCCACCTGAAGCACTTCATCGACCTGCACCACGACGAGTGGAAGGCCAAGCCCGTCGGCTTCGTCTCGTACGGCGGCGTGGGCGGCGGCCTCCGCGCCGTGGAGCAACTCCGCCTGGTCTTCGCCGAGTTGCACTGCGCGACGATCCGCGACGGCGTCAGCTTCCACAAAGCCCACGGCGGCCTCTTCGCCGAGGAAGGGCCGGCCCACGACGAGCAGGGCGCGGCCGGCGCCGCCAAGGTCATGCTCGACCAGCTGACCTGGTGGGCCCGCGCCCTGCGCACGGCCCGCGCGGAGCACCCGTACGGCTAACGCCGCCCGATCTCCATCTCACGATCCACCTTGGAAGGGTCGCCCGCCCTGGCGCCCGGCTTTTTGCCCGACTTGGCGCCCGGCTTCGGGACGACCCTTCCCGTGTGGACGAAGCCGAACTTCCGGTAGAACCCCTCGGCCCGCCGATTGTCCTCATGGACGTACAACCGCACCCGCGTCACCCCCTCCAGCCCGAACGCCCACTCCACTGCGGCGGAGAACAGCGCCCCCGCCACCCCGCTCCCCCGCGCCTCCGGCCGCACGAACACCGCGACGAGCTGCGCCTGCCGCCGCTCGACGAGCTGCCCGAAGAAGTCCAGGGAGCCCGCCTCCTCCACGAGCGCCACCACACTGCCGTCCCAGCGCCCGCCCTCGGCGTTCTCCGCGACGAACTGCAGGACCGTCGTCCCGTGCGCGGCCCGCTCGGCCCGCCCCCGCCAGAACTCGTCCGGCTGCGCCGCCGCCTCCTCGTAAGTCTCCAGAAACGCGAGCGGCGCCGCGGGATCCCGCAGCGCGGCGAGCCGCAGCTCCTTCGCCGCACGCCACTCGTCGGCCCGCACGGGCCTGATCACGTAGTCCATGCATCCGCACCCTAAGGGCCCGTAGTACCCCGGTACTACGGCATTTCCGCAGCTCGATGCCCCGGTCCGACGCCCGCGGGGCCCCGCCCACGGCACCGTACCCATATGACGATCCGAGCCCACGGCCTCACCAAACGCTACGGCGGCAAGACCGGCAAAACCGTCGTCGACGACCTCACCTTCACGGTCGAACCCGGCACGGTCACCGGCTTCCTCGGCCCCAACGGCGCGGGCAAGTCCACGACCATGCGCATGCTCCTCGGCCTCGACACCCCGACCGCGGGACGCGCCACGATCGGCGGCCGCCCCTACGCCACCCACCCGGCCCCGCTCACCGAGGTCGGCGCGCTCCTGGAGGCGAAGGCCGTCCACCCCGGCCGCACCGCCTTCCACCACCTCACGGCACTCGCCCTCACCCACGGCATCCCGCGCTCCCGCGTCGAGCACGTGCTCGACCTCGCGGGCCTCACCGAGGTGGCGGACAGGCGGGTCAAGGGCTTCTCCCTCGGCATGGGCCAGCGCCTCGGCATCGCGGCGGCGCTCCTCGGCGACCCGGCCACGATCATCCTCGACGAACCGGTCAACGGCCTCGACCCCGAGGGCGTCCTGTGGATCCGCACCCTCCTCAAGTCCCTGGCCCAGCAGGGCCGTACGGTCCTGGTCTCCTCCCACCTCATGTCCGAGATGGCGCTGACGGCCGAGCACCTCGTCGTGATCGGCCGCGGCCGCCTCCTCGCGGACACGACCGTCACCGATCTCGTACGCGAATCAGGAGCGGCCTACGTGAAGGTGGTGACACCCGAGGCGGACCGCCTGCGCACCCTGCTGACCGGCGCGGAGATCACCGCCGAGGCGCCCGACACCCTCCACGTACGCGGCCTCGACGCCCCCGACATCGGCAGGCTCGCCGCCGCGAGCGGCCTCCCGCTCTTCGAACTGACCCCGCAGACCGCGTCGTTGGAGCAGGCCTTCATGGACCTCACCCACGACGCCGTCGAGTACCAGGCGGCCACGCGGCCCCCGGCAGGAGTAGCAGCATGACCACGACCACACCCACGCCCACACCCTTCGCGCCCACGCCCTACGCGCTGACCCCGACCCGCATCCTGCACGCCGAATGGCACAAACTCCGTACGCTGCGCAGCACTTGGTGGACGCTGGGGCTCTCCGTCGTGCTCGTCGTCGCGGTCGGCCTGATGATGGGGGCCACCTACGACGGCGACGACGCGAACATCGACACGATCGTCTTCACGCTCTTCGGCAGCCAGATGTCCCAGATCTGCGTCGCCGTCCTCGGCATCCTGGTCACCGCGAGCGAGTACTCGACGGGCCTGGTCCGCGCCACGATGGCGGCGGTCCCGCGCCGGCTGCCGGTCCTGTGGGCCAAGGCCGGCGTCTTCACGGCCCTCGCGTTCACGGTCACCTTCACCACGAACCTCGTCACGTTCCTGCTCGCCCAGATCTGGCTCTCCGACAGCGACAAGGCCCTGTCCCTGACGGACTCCGGCGTCCTCGGCGCCCTCGCGGGCAACGCCGCCGGCATCACACTGCTGAGCCTCATCGCCCTCGGCCTCGGCGCGCTCTGCCGCTCCGTACCGGCCGCGATCGGCGCCTTCGTCGGCGGCGTCATGATCCTTCCCGAGGTCCTCCAGATGATCAGCAACGACGCCGTGCGGAGCGCCGTGAAGTACTTCCCGTCCAAGTCGGCGGAGTCCCTCGGCTCAATCATCCCGGTGGCCGACCACAACGCGCCCGGCACCGGGCTCCTCTCCCTCGTCGTGTGGGCCGCCGTCGTCCTCACCGCGGCCGGGCTGCTTCTCAAGCGCCGCGACGTATGACCAGGATGTCCACGTGACGCCGACGCAGCCCCGTACGAGCCAGTTCCTGCATCGCACCACGCTGCGGGTGCGCGCCCAGGACCGGCGCCACCCGCTGGTGTGGGACGTCCTGGTGACGGTGCTCTTCGTGGCGGCCGCCCTCACCGACGGCACGGGCGGCTGGCGCACCACGGCCGCGGACCCGGGGGTCGCGGAATGGCTGGTGCTGCTGATGAGCCTCGGCCTGTCCGTCCCCGTGCTGTGGCGCCGCCGCCACCCGCTCCCGGCCCTCGCGGTGATGGTGGCCACGGCACTGGTCAGCAGTTGGACGGGGGCCTGGCTACAGATCGCCTTCGCCCAGTTCGTCGTCGTGTTCAACATCGCGCTACGGCTGCCCCTGAGGACACTCGGCGGGGCGGCGGCCCTGACCGTACTGCCCATGCTCGTGAGCTTCTTCCGCTTCCCGCACGGCAGTTGGGACCAGCTGATCGTGCCGCAGCTGTGGTCCCTCGCCCTGGTCACCCTCGCGGGCATCGCCGTCCGCTCCCGCCAGGACTACACCGGGGCCCTCGTCGAACGCGCCCGCCGGCTCGAGGTCGAGAACGAGCAACAGGCCCTCCTCGCGGCCGCCGTCGAACGCGCCCGCATCGCCCGCGAGATGCACGACATCATCGGCCACAACCTCTCCGTCATCACCGGCCTCGCCGACGGCGGCTCGTACGCCGCCGCCCGCAACCCGGAACGCGCGGGCCAGGCCCTCACCGCCATCGCCACCACCAGCCGCAACGCCCTGACGGAGCTCCGCCGACTCCTTGACGTACTGGGCGAGGAATCCCCGTCGCCCACGGCCCAGCTGACCCCGGCCCCCGCACTCGACGACCTCGACTCCCTGATCGACGGCGTACGTTCGGCAGGGCTCCCCGTCGTCCGGAAGGTCGAGGGCGAACCGGTGCCGCTGCCCGCAGGCCTGGAACTCACGGTGTACCGAGTGGTCCAGGAGGCCCTCACCAACACCCTGAAGCACGGCGGCCCTTCGGCCACCTCCGAACTGCTCGTCGCGTACGCGCCCGACGCGGTGACGGTGACCGTCACGGACACCGGCCGCGGCGCCACCACCGACGACCTGGCCGGCACCGGCCGCGGGCTCACCGGCATGCGGGAGCGAACGGCCCTCTACCAGGGCACACTTGAGGCCGGACCACGACCGGCCGGCGGCTGGCGGGTACGCCTCCGCATCCCGATCCCGGAAGGCCCCACACCGTGACGACCGTCCTCATCGTCGACGACCAGCCCATGCAGCGCTTCGGCTTCCGCATGCTCCTGGAGAGCCAGGACGACCTACGGGTCGCTGGCGAGGCGGGCACCGGCGCGGAGGCGGTCCGCCTCGCGGCCGAGCTCGCCCCGGACGTGATCCTGATGGACATCCGCATGCCCGGCATGGACGGCATCGAGGCCACGCGCCGCATCATCGCGCAGACCGCGGGGACCGGCCCGTCGGACGGCCCGCGCATCCTCATCCTCACGACGTTCGACATGGACGAGTACGCGTACGCGGGCCTGCGCGCGGGCGCCTCCGGCTTCCTCATCAAGGACGCGCTCCCGGAGGAACTCCTCGCGGGCATCCGTGCGGTGGCGGCCGGCGACGCGATCGTCGCCCCCAGCCTCACCCGCCGCCTCCTCGACGCGTACGTCCACCATCTCCCAGCCGCCGCGGGCACTCCCCCGGCCGCCGATCCGCGCATCGCCTCCCTGACGGACCGCGAGCGCGAGATCCTCACGGTCATCGCCCAGGGCTGGAGCAACGCCGAGGTCGCCGAACGCCTGCACCTCGCCGAATCGACGGTGAAAACCCATGTCTCCCGCATCCTGGCGAAAACGGGAGCGCGGGACAGGGTGCAAGCGGTGATCGTCGCGTACGACGCGAAACTGGTGGAGCCCGCATAACGCAGAAAAGCCCCGTGCCATTGGCACGGGGCTTTTCTATAAAATTAGTTCGGCGGCGTCCTACTCTCCCACAGGGTCCCCCCTGCAGTACCATCGGCGCTGTGAGGCTTAGCTTCCGGGTTCGGAATGTAACCGGGCGTTTCCCTCACGCTATGACCACCGAAACACTATGAAACTGTCAACCGCACCGTAGTCGTGGCCCGACATACGGGGTTGTTCGTGGTTTCAGAACCAACACAGTGGACGCGAGCAACTGAGGACAAGCCCTCGGCCTATTAGTACCGGTCACCTCCACACCTTACGGTGCTTCCAGATCCGGCCTATCAACCCAGTCGTCTACTGGGAGCCTTAACCCCTCAAAGGGGGTGGGAATACTCATCTCGAAGCAGGCTTCCCGCTTAGATGCTTTCAGCGGTTATCCTTTCCGAACGTAGCCAACCAGCCATGCCCTTGGCAGGACAACTGGCACACCAGAGGTTCGTCCGTCCCGGTCCTCTCGTACTAGGGACAGCCCTTCTCAATATTCCTACGCGCACAGAGGATAGGGACCGAACTGTCTCACGACGTTCTAAACCCAGCTCGCGTACCGCTTTAATGGGCGAACAGCCCAACCCTTGGGACCGACTCCAGCCCCAGGATGCGACGAGCCGACATCGAGGTGCCAAACCATCCCGTCGATATGGACTCTTGGGGAAGATCAGCCTGTTATCCCCGGGGTACCTTTTATCCGTTGAGCGACGGCGCTTCCACAAGCCACCGCCGGATCACTAGTCCCGACTTTCGTCCCTGCTCGACCCGTCGGTCTCACAGTCAAGCTCCCTTGTGCACTTACACTCAACACCTGATTACCAACCAGGCTGAGGGAACCTTTGGGCGCCTCCGTTACTCTTTGGGAGGCAACCGCCCCAGTTAAACTACCCATCAGACACTGTCCCTGATCCGGATCACGGACCCAGGTTAGACATCCAGCACGACCAGAGTGGTATTTCAACGACGACTCCCCCTGAACTGGCGTCCAGGGTTCACAGTCTCCCACCTATCCTACACAAGCCGAACCGAACACCAATATCAAACTATAGTAAAGGTCCCGGGGTCTTTCCGTCCTTCTGCGCGAAACGAGCATCTTTACTCGTAGTGCAATTTCACCGGGCCTATGGTTGAGACAGTCGAGAAGTCGTTACGCCATTCGTGCAGGTCGGAACTTACCCGACAAGGAATTTCGCTACCTTAGGATGGTTATAGTTACCACCGCCGTTTACTGGCGCTTAAGTTCTCAGCTTCGCCACACCGAAATGTGACTAACCGGTCCCCTTAACGTTCCAGCACCGGGCAGGCGTCAGTCCGTATACATCGCCTTACGGCTTCGCACGGACCTGTGTTTTTAGTAAACAGTCGCTTCTCGCTGGTCTCTGCGGCCACCCCCAGCTCAGACAGTAAATGTCATCACCAGGAATGGCCCCCCTTCTCCCGAAGTTACGGGGGCATTTTGCCGAGTTCCTTAACCATAGTTCACCCGAACGCCTCGGTATTCTCTACCTGACCACCTGAGTCGGTTTAGGGTACGGGCCGCCATGAAACTCGCTAGAGGCTTTTCTCGACAGCATAGGATCATCCACTTCACCACAATCGGCTCGGCATCAGGTCTCAGCCTTGTGTGCGACGGATTTACCTACCGCACGGCCTACACCCTTACCCCGGGACTACCATCGCCCGGGCTGGACTACCTTCCTGCGTCACCCCATCGCTCACCTACTACCAGCTTGGGCCGGCGGCTCCACCACTTTCCATTCCCCGAAGGGTCCGGAACGGCTTCACGGCCTTAGCATCACTGGATTCGATGTCTTTCGCGTCACAGCGGGTACCGGAATATCAACCGGTTATCCATCGACTACGCCTGTCGGCCTCGCCTTAGGTCCCGACTTACCCTGGGCAGATCAGCTTGACCCAGGAACCCTTAGTCAATCGGCGCACACGTTTCTCACGTGTGTATCGCTACTCATGCCTGCATTCTCACTCGTGAACCGTCCACAACTACCTTCCGGTGCTGCTTCACCCGGCACACGACGCTCCCCTACCCATCCACACACCCGTTGGGGCTGTTGTATGAATGACACGACTTCGGCGGTACGCTTGAGCCCCGCTACATTGTCGGCGCGGAATCACTTGACCAGTGAGCTATTACGCACTCTTTCAAGGGTGGCTGCTTCTAAGCCAACCTCCTGGTTGTCTCTGCGACTCCACATCCTTTCCCACTTAGCGTACGCTTAGGGGCCTTAGTCGATGCTCTGGGCTGTTTCCCTCTCGACCATGGAGCTTATCCCCCACAGTCTCACTGCCGTGCTCTCACTTACCGGCATTCGGAGTTTGGCTAAGGTCAGTAACCCGGTAGGGCCCATCGCCTATCCAGTGCTCTACCTCCGGCAAGAAACACACGACGCTGCACCTAAATGCATTTCGGGGAGAACCAGCTATCACGGAGTTTGATTGGCCTTTCACCCCTAACCACAGGTCATCCCCCAGGTTTTCAACCCTGGTGGGTTCGGTCCTCCACGAAGTCTTACCTCCGCTTCAACCTGCCCATGGCTAGATCACTCCGCTTCGGGTCTTGAGCGCGCTACTGAATCGCCCTGTTCGGACTCGCTTTCGCTACGGCTTCCCCACACGGGTTAACCTCGCAACACACCGCAAACTCGCAGGCTCATTCTTCAAAAGGCACGCAGTCACGACGCATTGAGTAAACTCAATGCGCGACGCTCCCACGGCTTGTAGGCACACGGTTTCAGGTACTATTTCACTCCGCTCCCGCGGTACTTTTCACCATTCCCTCACGGTACTATCCGCTATCGGTCACCAGGGAATATTTAGGCTTAACGGGTGGTCCCGCCAGATTCACACAGGATTTCTCGGGCCCCGTGCTACTTGGGTGTCTCTCAAACGAGCCGCTAATGTTTCGACTACGGGGGTCTTACCCTCTACGCCGGACCTTTCGCATGTCCTTCGCCTACATCAACGGTTTCTTACTCGTCCTGTCGCCGGCAGACGACAGAAGAGAGATCCCACAACCCCGTACACGCAACCCCTGCCGGGTCTCACACGTATACGGTTTGGCCTCATCCAGTTTCGCTCGCCACTACTCCCGGAATCACGGTTGTTTTCTCTTCCTGCGGGTACTGAGATGTTTCACTTCCCCGCGTTCCCTCCACACTGCCTATATATTCAGCAGCGGGTGACAGCCCATGACGACTGCCGGGTTTCCCCATTCGGAAACCCCCGGATCAAAGCCTGGTTGACGACTCCCCGGGGACTATCGTGGCCTCCCACGTCCTTCATCGGTTCCTGGTACCAAGGCATCCACCGTGCGCCCTTAAAAACTTGGCCACAGATGCTCGCGTCCACTGTGCAGTTCTCAAACAACGACCAACCACCCATCACCCCGAACCCTTACGGTCCGAGTGCACTGGGGCCGGCACTGAAGGATCAGGCTCTACAGCCCGTACCTTCAGATACCCAACAGCGTGCCCGACACCCTTGCAGCTTCCCTCAACGTTCCACGCTCCGAAGAGCAGTACTGGAAGGAGAAGACAGTCAAGTGTGCCGAATAATCAACGTTCCACCCATGAGCAACCAGCATCAGACGTTCGCTGATGAACTGGCCTCTGACCAACCGGAGTTGGTAAGAAGTGCTCCTTAGAAAGGAGGTGATCCAGCCGCACCTTCCGGTACGGCTACCTTGTTACGACTTCGTCCCAATCGCCAGTCCCACCTTCGACAGCTCCCTCCCACAAGGGGTTGGGCCACCGGCTTCGGGTGTTACCGACTTTCGTGACGTGACGGGCGGTGTGTACAAGGCCCGGGAACGTATTCACCGCAGCAATGCTGATCTGCGATTACTAGCAACTCCAACTTCATGGGGTCGAGTTGCAGACCCCAATCCGAACTGAGACCGACTTTTTGAGATTCGCTCCACCTTGCGGTATCGCAGCTCATTGTATCGGCCATTGTAGCACGTGTGCAGCCCAAGACATAAGGGGCATGATGACTTGACGTCGTCCCCACCTTCCTCCGAGTTGACCCCGGCGGTCTCCTGTGAGTCCCCATCACCCCGAAGGGCATGCTGGCAACACAGAACAAGGGTTGCGCTCGTTGCGGGACTTAACCCAACATCTCACGACACGAGCTGACGACAGCCATGCACCACCTGTACACCGACCACAAGGGGGCGCCCATCTCTGGACGTTTCCGGTGTATGTCAAGCCTTGGTAAGGTTCTTCGCGTTGCGTCGAATTAAGCCACATGCTCCGCTGCTTGTGCGGGCCCCCGTCAATTCCTTTGAGTTTTAGCCTTGCGGCCGTACTCCCCAGGCGGGGCACTTAATGCGTTAGCTGCGGCGCGGACAACGTGGAATGTTGCCCACACCTAGTGCCCACCGTTTACGGCGTGGACTACCAGGGTATCTAATCCTGTTCGCTCCCCACGCTTTCGCTCCTCAGCGTCAGTAATGGCCCAGAGATCCGCCTTCGCCACCGGTGTTCCTCCTGATATCTGCGCATTTCACCGCTACACCAGGAATTCCGATCTCCCCTACCACACTCTAGCTAGCCCGTATCGACTGCAGACTCGGGGTTAAGCCCCGAGCTTTCACAATCGACGTGACAAGCCGCCTACGAGCTCTTTACGCCCAATAATTCCGGACAACGCTTGCGCCCTACGTATTACCGCGGCTGCTGGCACGTAGTTAGCCGGCGCTTCTTCTGCAGGTACCGTCACTTTCGCTTCTTCCCTGCTGAAAGAGGTTTACAACCCGAAGGCCGTCATCCCTCACGCGGCGTCGCTGCATCAGGCTTTCGCCCATTGTGCAATATTCCCCACTGCTGCCTCCCGTAGGAGTCTGGGCCGTGTCTCAGTCCCAGTGTGGCCGGTCGCCCTCTCAGGCCGGCTACCCGTCGTCGCCTTGGTGAGCCATTACCTCACCAACAAGCTGATAGGCCGCGGGCTCATCCTTCACCGCCGGAGCTTTTAACCCCCATCCAGGAGGACAGGAGTGTTATCCGGTATTAGACCTCGTTTCCAAGGCTTGTCCCAGAGTGAAGGGCAGATTGCCCACGTGTTACTCACCCGTTCGCCACTAATCCACCCCGAAGGGCTTCATCGTTCGACTTGCATGTGTTAAGCACGCCGCCAGCGTTCGTCCTGAGCCAGGATCAAACTCTCCGTGAATGTTTCCCCGTGATCGGGGCGACACACACGAGAGCGGAACAGTCGGAGGAATAATCCGACCGTTCACAGCGTCCTCGCTGTGTTTTTTTACAAAGGAACCTCATCCCCAGCAGATGCTGGAGACGGGGTATCAACATATCTGGCGTTGATTTTTGGCACGCTGTTGAGTTCTCAAGGAACGGAGGCTTCCTTTGTACTCACCCTCTCGGGCTTTCCTCCGGGCGCTTCCCTTCGGTCTTGCTATTGTTCTTGCTGTTTCGCGTTTCCGACTCTATCAGACCGTTTCACCGGCCGATTTCCCTCGGTCCCGCTCCGCTTTCCGGCCTTTCGGCTTTCCGGCGAGTCCGACTCTATCAGATCCTTTCGGGCCTGATTCCCAGTCAGTGGGGCTTGTCCTCGCGACTGTTGGGCCGTTCCGACGTTCCAAACTTTAGCGGATTCCCGGCCCCCGAGCTAATCGGGGGTTCGGAATTGAATTCGGGCACGCCGAAAACAATCCCGGGGGAGATCGTGCTGAGATTGGGTGCCGCTTGAGCGGCGGATGGCTGCCGAAGAACCGTTACGGCCCCGTGGCAACCCGAGGTACCTTACGGACCGGGGAAGGCCGTGTCAACCCTCCCCTCCGGCCGGCTTCAGCCGAGGTCGTTGAGGCGTCCGCCGGCGTCCGGCTGGGCGTCTTCCACGCGGCGCAGAAGACGGGTGAGGACCTCGCCGAGGGCGCTGCGTTCAGCCGCGTTGAGGTCCTGGAGAAGGTCCTCCTCGAAGACGGACGCGAGGCGCATCGCCTCCAGCCACTTCTCGCGGCCCTCCGCGGTCAGCTCGACGATGACGCGTACGCGGTTGTTCTCGTCGCGGTCGCGGGTGACCAGGCCCTCCTGGACCATGCGGTCGATGCGGTGGGTCATGGCGGCGGGGGTCAGGCCGAGGCGCTTGGCGAGATCGCCGGGGCCCAGGCGGTACGGGTCGCCCGAGAGGACGAGGGCCTTGAGGACCTCCCAGTCGGTGTTGCTGATCCCGATCTCCGCGGTCTGGCGTCCGTACGCCACGTTCATGCGGCGGTTGAGCCTGCCGAGTGCCGAGACGATCTGCTCGACCTGGGGGTCGAGGGCCTGGAACTCGCGCTGGTACGCGGCGATCTGCTCTTCGAGCGTCGGCTCGGCCGCCGGCGCGCCTGGGGTGTCCGCCATGGCGCGAAGTATGACACGGCAGTGATTGGCGTTGAAGTCCTTGCGTGTGTACTCTTTAGCTTCGAACTTTAGCTTCTAAGTCTTCAGTACTAAGACCCGCCAGTGGGCGGGCCAGTGAAAGGGCAGGTGAAAGTGACCAGGGCGATGGGCGCCGCGATGCGCCGAATTCAGGTGGGCAGCGCGCTGAGCGCGTTCGGCATCGGCTTCACGGTTCCGTTCCTCTACGTGTACGTGGCGGAGGTCCGAGGTCTTGGCGCCAGTGCGGCGGGGATCGTGCTGGCCGCCTTCGCCATGGCCGCCCTCGTCGTCCTCCCCTTCACCGGTCGCGCCATCGACCGGCGAGGTCCGCTGCCCGTGCTCGTCGCGGCCTCGCTCGTGGCGTCCGTGGGCGCGGTCGGTCTCGGGTTCGCCACCTATGAACCGGCGGCCATCGTGGCCGCCGCGGTCCTGGGCGCCGGGACGGCGGTGCTTCAGCCGGCGCTCGCGACCATGATCGTGTGGTGCTCCGCGCCTGAGACGCGCACCCGTTCGTTCGCAACGCAGTTCTTCCTGCAGAACCTGGGGCTCGGCATCGGCGGGCTCATCGGCGGCCAGATCGTGGACGAGACCAGGCCGGACAGCTTCCTGCTGCTCTTCGGGATCGAAGCGGTGATGTTCCTGGTGCTCGCCGGGATCGTGCTGAGCGTGCGGATGCCGCACGCACCCGCTCTCGGTGAGGCCGTGCCGAAGGGTGAGGGCAAGGGGGGAATGCGGGCACTACTGCGGCACCGGGCAATGGTGCAGCTGTGCGTGCTCGGGTTCGTGTTGTTCTTCGCCTGCTACGGGCAGTTCGAGTCGGGGCTGAGTGCCTACGGCGTCGAGGCGGCCGGGATCTCGGCGTCCACGCTCGGGATCGCGCTCGCCGCCAACACGGCGATGATCGTGGTCGCCCAGTTCGCCGTGCTCAAGCTCGTCGAGCGGCGGAAGCGGACGCGGGTGATCGCCGCGGTGGGGCTCATCTGGACCGTGGCCTGGCTCTTCGCCGGGTACGCGGGGGTCGGGCACGGGAGCCGGGCGATGGCGACCGCCGCGTTCATCTCCACGTACGCGCTGTTCGGCCTCGGTGAGGCGATGCTGTCGCCGACCGTGGCGCCGCTCGTCGCCGACCTCGCTCCGGCCGGGATGGTCGGGTCGTACAACTCGGCCTTCGCGCTGGTGAAGCAGCTCGCGCTGGCGGTCGGGCCCGCGGTGGGCGGGCCGATGGGGGCCGCGCTGCACGGTCCCTACATCGTGACGTTCGTGCTGTTCTCGCTGGCCATCACCGTGCTGGCGCTGCGGCTCGGCAAGCGGCTCACGCCGGTGCAGGACCAGCCCTCGCTGGCCGGCAGCCGTGTGGTGATGCAGAGCTCGCCGGAGCCCGCGACCGCCACGTCCGGCTGATCCGGCTGAGCCGTCACGCCGGGGGTGCTCCCTGGGGCTTGCCCGGTGGGAGTACGAACTCGCACCAGACCGCCTTGCCGCCGCCCGGCGTGCGCCGGGAGCCCCAGTTCGAGGCGATGGTGGCGACGATCGCGATGCCGCGCCCCGCCTCGTCCGCCGGTTCAGCGCGGCGGCGGCGCGGCAGGTGGTCGTCCCCGTCGGTCACCTCGATGATCAGGCGGCGGTCCGTGCGGCGCAGGCGAAGGCGCATGGGCGGGGTGCCGTGCTGGAGCGAGTTGGCGACGAGTTCGCTGGCCGCGAGGACGCCCAGGTCGTGGAGTTCGTCGGCGAAGCGCCAGCTGGTGAGGACGCCGGACGCGAAGGCACGCGCGCGTGGCGCCGCCTCCACGCCGCCGAGCAGTTCGAGCGCCGCGTTGCGGAAGCGCTCGCCTTCGGTGCCCTTGCGGGCCGGGTGCTGAAGGACAAGGACCGCGACGTCGTCGTCGTGATCGGCCGTGACACCGGCCGCGCGGATCAGCCGGTCGCAGACCACCTGGGGCGTGCCGGTCGCGCCCGCCAGCGCGTTCTCGAGCGCGGCCACCCCCTCGTCGATGTCCTCGTCGCGCCGCTCCACCAGGCCGTCGGTGTACATGACCGCCGTGGACCCGGCGCCGAGCGGTACCGAGCCCGAGGCGTGCAGCCAGCCGCCGGTGCCGAGCGGCGGGCCCGTGGGCTCGTCGCCGCGGTGGATCGTGCCGTTCTCGTCGCGTACGAGGATCGGCAGATGGCCCGCGGACGCGTAGACGAGGCGGCCCTCGTTCGGGTCGTGGACGGCGTAGACGCACGTGGCGATCTGTTGCGGGTCGATTTCTGTAGCGAGGCCGTCCAGTAGTTGGAGTACCTCGTGCGGGGGCAGGTCCAGGCGGGCGTAGGCGCGGACCGCCGTGCGGAGCTGGCCCATGACCGCCGCCGCCCGGACGCCGCGGCCCATGACGTCGCCGATCACGAGGGCCGTGCGGCCGCCGCCGAGGGTGATCACGTCGTACCAGTCGCCGCCGACCGCGGCCTCGGTGCCGCCCGGCTGATAGGTGGCCGCGATCCGCAGGTCGTCCGGTTCCTCCAACTCCTGTGGCAGGAGCGAGCGTTGGAGGGTGACCGCCGTTTCGCGCTGTTCGCGCTCGCTGGTGCGCAGGCGCTCCGCCGCCTCCGCGTGGTCCGTGACGTCGGCCGCGAAGATCAGTACGCCGGGTCCTTCCGCGGTCTCCAGCGGGGTGCAGGTGACGGTGTACGAGCGGCCGCCGGACGTCTTGCGGGACTTGACCGTGCGGGACTTCCCGCTGCGCAGCACCTGGTCGAGGAACGGGAGCAGGCTCAGCTCGTCGAGCTCGGGCAGCGCCTCGTGGGCGGGCTCGCCGGCGGTGCGCTCGCCGAAGGCCGCGACGTACGCGTCGTTGACGTACGCGATGCGGTGCTCGGGGCCGTGCACCAGGGCGACGAGGGCGGGGATGCGGTCGAGGACCTCGCGTACGGGCAACTCGTCGACGCCGCCCTCCTCGCCGGGCTCCGCTTCGGACAGGTGCTCGGCGCGGGCGGCGGGGACCGCGCCGTCCGCCCGGTGGGGTCCGCCGTGGTCGGCCCGCGCCGCCGCGCGGCGCTGCGTTCCGGGGAGCCGGGCGCTCCAGCGCGTGAAGTTCACAGGGGAAAAGCCTCGTGGGGGTCGAGGGCGGGCGAGGGGCCCGCCCAGGGTCGTGGACCAGTCTGGCCGACCGTACTGACAAACGTCAGACGCCGGTCCGCGCGCGGAGGTTCCGCGCTGCGGTCACCGGCGGTCCGTCGGGGGCGTCAACAGCACGCTCAGGGCGACCCCTTCGGGTTTTCCGGAGGCCCTGACGGGGTGTCACGGGAGGGTCCCCCAGATGGGTCCGTAGGAGGGACCGCTCCGGCCGCGAGTTCGAACTCGGCGCGGGGCCGTTCCAGCGAGCCCAGCGAGACGATCTCTCGCTTGAACAGGCCGGTGAGTGTCCATTCGGTCAGGACGCGAGCCTTGCGGTTCACGGTGGGCACCCTGCTGAGGTGGTAGACGCGGTGCATGAACCAGGCAGGGTAGCCCTTCAGTTTGCGGCCGTAGACGTGTGCGACGCCCTTGTGGAGACCGAGGGACGCCACCGAACCCACGTACGCGTGCTCGTAGTCGGTGAGCGGTTCGCCGCGCACGGAGGCCGCGATGTTGTCGCCGAGGGTGCGGGCCTGGCGCACCGCGTGTTGGGCGTTGGGCGCGCACTCCTTGCCGGGCGCCGTGACGTCCGGGACGGCCGCGGCGTCGCCTGCTCCCCACGCGTGCGGGGCGCCGTCGACGGCGAGCGTGGCGGTGCACTTGAGGCGCCCGCGTTCGTTCAGCGGCAGGTCCGTGGCGGCGAGCAGCGGACTCGGCTTGACGCCGGCCGTCCACACGACCGTGCGCGTCGGGAAGCGTGAGCCGTCGCTGAGCACCGCCACGCGGTGCTCGCAGGATTCGAGCCGGGTCTCCAGGCGTACGTCGATGTTGCGGCCGCGCAGTTCACGGATCGTGTACTGGCCCATTTCCGGGCCCACTTCGGGCAGGATCCGACCCGAAGCCTCCACGAGGATCCACTTCAGGTCCTCGGCCTTGACGTTGTGGTAGTACTTCGCCGCGTACCGGGCCATGTCCTCCAGCTCGCCGAGCGCCTCCACGCCCGCGTACCCGCCTCCTACGAAGACGAAGGTGAGCGCCGCGTCGCGGATCGCCGGGTCACGCGTGGAGGAGGCGATGTCGAGCTGCTCGATGACGTGGTTGCGCAGGCCGATGGCCTCCTCGACGGTCTTGAACCCGATGCCGAAGTCGGCGAGCCCGGGGACCGGGAGCGTGCGGGACACCGAGCCGGGCGCCAGGACCAGTTCGTCGTAGGTGAGGGTGGCCGCGCCGGTGCCCTCCTCGTCGCTGGCCAGCGTGGTGTACGTGGCCGTGCGCTTGGCGTGGTCGATGGACTGCGCCTCGCCGACGATCACCTGGCACAGGTCGAGCGCACGGCGCAGCGCGACGACGACGTGGCGCGGCGAGATGGATCCGGCGGCGGCTTCCGGCAGGAAAGGCTGATAGGTCATGTACGGGTCGGGGGTGATCAGAATGATCTCCACGGCACCGCTCTTGAGCTCCGGTTTGAGCTTCTTCTGGAGCCGCAGAGCCGTGTACATCCCGACATAACCGCCGCCGACTACGACAATGCGCGTACACCTCGGGGGTACGGGGGCCGACCCCGGAAGATTGCAGTCCTCACCCTCCCATGACGCATCGGGCCCATGCGTTTGTCCACAGCCCCGACCATTTGTATGACGACCGGAAGTACCGTTTCTGTCCCGGCAGTCGGCCCGCGTACGCGGGAGGTTCGCAGGTCAGCGTCCGGAGTGGGGGTGCGGGCCGGGCAGCCGGGCGTCGGGGCCGTCATGGCTAAATCCCGTACGTACCTCTTTCGAGGGGCGGCCGGTGCGGAACCTGCCTCTTCTGAATCGCCTCCGGCTCAACTATGTTCGTCTCCTGTCGGGGTGTCTGGGGGGATACGCGGGCGGATCAGGAAGCGGTCCGGGAAATCGCTGTCTGTTCCTCTGGCTCCGACAGACAATGGCGGGGAGTGTCTCCGGGGGGAGACGTCATTACCGGGGGAACACATATGCACATTCAGGACTCTCATTGGACCTCAGCCTCTGCCGTCGCGCCCTCGGGCGCGACCTCGGGGGCCAACGGGCGGGGGGCGGGCGACAGTTCGCGCTCCACGCCGCTGCGTGTGGACGCACAGCGCAATCTTGAGCATGTGCTGCGCGCGGCCAGGGAGGTCTTCGGCGAGCTGGGGTACGGGGCGCCCATGGAGGACGTGGCGCGTCGCGCTCGCGTCGGGGTGGGCACGGTGTACCGGCGCTTCCCCAGCAAGGACGTACTGGTGCGGCGGATAGCCGAGGAGGAGACCGCGCGGCTGACCGACCAGGCGCGCACGGCGCTCGGCCAGGAGGACAAGCCGTGGTCGGCGCTCTCGCGCTTCCTGCGGACCTCGGTCGCCTCGGGTGCGGGCCGGCTGCTGCCCCCGCAGGTACTGCGGGTCGGGGTCGCGGACTCCGAGGAGGGGGTGCGCGGCGAGCTGCGCGTTCCCGAGCAGCGTGCCGCGACACCGGAGCTGCGGCTCGTCGAGCAGCAGCCGTCGGCCGTCGGCGACGGCCTGCCCGCGGACGACACGGGGGCCGCGGCGCTCCTCGAGGTCGTGGGCCGGCTCGTGGACCGCGCACGGGAGGCCGGTGAGCTGCGCGCCGACGTGACCGTGTCGGACGTGCTGCTGGTCATCGCGACGGCGGCGCCGTCGCTTCCGGACGCCGTGCAGCAGGAAGCGGCCTCCGCCCGGCTGCTCGACATCCTGCTCGAAGGGCTGCGGTCCCGGCCCGCCTGACCGGTCGGATCCTCACCGTTCCGAGGGAGTGACCGCGGGTCGACCAGCTGGTCACCCGCGGTCAACTGACGTTTACGGGACGGTGGTTGAGGCTTCCCCGAACGGGTGATCCTTAGGGGTCGCGCACGCGAAATCTCCACGGATGAGTGGTTGCCGTGCAGCAACCACTTCGGGGGCCCGTGCGTGTGGCACTCTTTCCCGGTGATCGGGTCAGAGTGGGCGGTCGGGGGCATTCCGCAATGAGCGTTGACGGGCGGGACGAACAGCGGCCGGAGGGCGGCGGGACGAGTGCCGGGAGCCCGCCCCCGCGGCAGGTACCGAGCCAGGGCGGACCGGGGCGCACGCCCGCCGAGCAGCCGGACGTGCAGACGTCCGTACCGCCCCAGCGCGAGAGCGGCTCCTCGGGCGTCGATGGCGAGGCGCCGGCGCCGTCCTCCGACGCCGATCTGATCGGCCGCATGCGCGCGGGCGACGACAGCGCCTACGAGGAGCTGTACCGCCGCCACTCCGCCGCCGTGCGCCGCTACGCCCGCACCTGCTGCCGCGACGGGCACACCGCCGACGACCTCACGGCCGAGGTCTTCGCCCGCACCCTGCAAGCCGTGCGCGCCGGCAGCGGACCCGAGCACGCGGTGCGCGCCTATCTGCTGACCACGGTGCGCCGCGTGGCCGCGGGCTGGACGAAGTCGGCGAAGCGCGAGCACCTCGTCGACGACTTCGCCGTGTTCGCCACGCAGGCCGCCCGCTCGACCGAGGCCCTGGACGACGACACGCTCGACCTCGGCGCCGACGTCCTCGCGATGCACGAGGCCGAGCAGTCGATGGCCATGCAAGCCTTCCGCTCGCTGCCCGAGCGCTGGCAGGCCGTGCTGTGGCACACGGAGGTCGAGGAGGAGTCGCCCAGCGAGGTCGCCACGCTCTTCGGGCTCGACGCCAACGGCACGCGCGTGCTCGCCAAGCGCGCCCGCGAGGGCCTGAAGGAGGCCTACCTCCAGGCACACGTCTCGACCACGCTCACCCAGTCCGAGGAGTGCGCCCGCTACGCGGACCGGCTCGGCGCCTACGCGCGCGGCAGCCTGCGCACGCGGGCGGAGCGGGGCCTGCGCAAGCACATGGAGGAGTGCGCCAAGTGCCGCCTGGCGGCAGGCCAGATCAAGGAAGTCGCCAGCGGCATCCCCGGTGTCGTCCCGATCGCGGTCATCGGCTGGTTCGGCGCCGCCGGGTACGCGAAGGCGGCGGCGTTCATCGGCGGTGGCGCCGCGAGTGCGGCGGGCGCGGCCGGGGCCGGTGCGGCCGCGGCCTCGGGCAGCGGATCCACGAGCGGCGGCGCCGCCGGTGGCGCCGCGTCCGAGGGGCTCGGGGCCCCCGCGAAGGCGGGGATCGCGGCCGGTGTGGTGGCCGCCGGTACGGCCGTCGCGCTGGCTATGGCGCTCACCGGCGACCCGAAGCCCAAGCCGGAGGCGCACGAGAAGGCGCCGCCGCCCGCCTCGCAGCCGATCGAGCCGAAGAAGCCGAAGCCCGAACCGAAGCCGCCGAAGCCGAAGCCGGAGCCACCGGCGCCCAAGCCGAAGCCGACGCCCAAGCCCACTCCGCCGAAGCCCACCCCCAAGCCGACCCCGAAGCCCACGCCCAAGCCGACGCCGCCGAAGCCGACGCCCAAGCCCACTCCGCCCAAGCCGACCCCGAAGCCGACGCCACCCCCCGCCCCGGCCGTCTACCAGGTGAACAAGCTGCAGTACGACCCCGTCGGGGACGGGTCGAAGCCGGAGATCCGCCTCGGCGAGAGCAGCTGGGTGTGGCAGCGCTACGGCATGTCGATCGCCGGCAAGCAGTACGCGAACGGGGTGTCGGTGCACTCCCGGTCCTCCGTCACCATCGACCTCAACCGGAGCTGCACGGCGTACGACGCCTATGCCGGTGTCGACGACATGACGCTCGGTCTCGGCGCCGTCCGGTTCTCCGTCTACGTCGACGGGGCGAAGGCCTGGAGTTCGTCCGTGATCAAGGGCCGTCAGGCCGCTGTGCCGGTCCATGTGAACGTGGCAGGGGCGAAGTCGATCCGGCTCGTCACCGAACCGAACAGCCCGGCCGACTCGGTGGCGGTCGCCGACTGGGCGGAGTCCCGCTTCACCTGTAGCTGAGCCCCCGGCGTCAGGTGCCCGTACCGGTGCCGGCGCCGGCCTCCAGCTCCGCCAGAAGACGCTCGTGCGTGAGCGCGCCGCCCACCGCGCGCTCGGCCTCGTACCGTGCGTCGCCGAGCTCGGCCCGCGCGCGGGATTCCGCGGCCTCGTACTCCTCGCGCTCCGGCAGCGACCTCGGCAGATCGGCGCGCAGCACGTCGGCGGCCGCGAACAGGCGCACGCCGCGCGTCATGTCGCCCGCGCGCATGTGCAGTTCGGCCCCGACGTCGACGAGGCCCGCCGTCACCGACTCGGCCGTCCGCCCGAGGACGTCGTCGCGCAGCAGGCGCGCCACCATCGCGACGCCGGCCGCGGGGCCCGACTCGGCGGCCGTGACGCGCGCGTCGACCATGCCGAGGGCCGCGACGAACTGCGGTGGCGGGGTGCCGCCCTCGGCCACGGCGCGCGAGGCGTCGCAGTGCTCGCGCGCGGCGGCCACGTCACCGTCCGAGAGAGCGAGGTAGGCCCGCAGCAGCCGGGCGAAGGCGGCGGAGTCGACCACCCCGTACCGCTCCGCCTCGTCGGTCGCCATGTCGAGCGTCTTCTTCGCGGTGTCCCGGTCGCCGGCGCGGAAGGCGATCTCCGCGAGGCGCGCCATGAGGTACGGCGACTCGGCGTACGCCCCCACTTCGTAGGCGAGCAGCAGCGCCTCCTCGTACTCGGCCTTCGCCTCCTCGAACCGGCCGCGCCCCATGGCGGCCTCGCCCGCCGCGCTGCACACCTGGGCCCGCATCCAGCGGTCGCCCACCCGGCGGCTCAGGACCCGCAGTTCGGCCAGGTCGTCGTCGACCCCGCTCATGTTGCCCGGCATGTCGACCGCCACGTGCGCGCGGAACATCAGGGTGACGCCGAGCTCCCAATCGCCGCCGAAGCGACGGCAGTTGGCGACGGCGGCGTCCAGACGGGCGCGCATGTCGCGCCCGTCGAGGTGGAACAGCGTGAACGGCCAGATGATGCCGGGGAAGCGGGCGACCTGCGGGTTGGGCGGCGCGAAGACGGACTGCACGCGCAGTGCGTACGCACGCTGTTCCTCGTCGGCGACGACGCTTTGCGGGTAGATCTCGGAGAGCAGGAACAGCGAGAGCAGCCGCAGGTTCATCTGCGGCCAGTACATCGGGTCCTCGGGGTCCTCGGGGAGCACGCCGTCCGGCAGCATTCCCATGATGCGCTCGACCCAGTTCGAGCCCTCGTGGCGGTAGTTGCGCAGCCACCAGAACCAGCCCATGTGCAGCGCCAGGGCGATCGCCGACTCCAGGTCGACGGGGCCCGGCCCGGAGGTGACGCGGGTCAGCGCCGCGCGGATGTTGTCCAGCTCCGCCTCCAGGCGCTGGATCCACGGGAGTTGCTCGGCGGAGCGCAGCTTGGGCTCTGCCGTCTCGACCAGCGCGCGCACGTGGGCGATGTGCCGCCGCTCGGCCTCTGCCAGGAGCT
This sequence comes from Streptomyces fractus, assembly GCF_049844455.1. Classification (NCBI taxonomy): domain Bacteria; kingdom Bacillati; phylum Actinomycetota; class Actinomycetes; order Kitasatosporales; family Streptomycetaceae; genus Streptomyces; species Streptomyces fractus. The sequence goes on from NZ_JBMYHI010000002.1 coordinate 4,475,161, forward strand.
CGGGGGCCTGCGCGGCACGCTCCGTGGCGTACTCGTGGATGGTCTCCAGCATCCGGTAGCGCATGCCGGCGCCGCGCTGCTCCTGTTGGGGCGCGGCGACGAGCAGGGACTTGTCCAGGAGGGAGCCGATGACGTCGGCGACCTCGCTGGTGGAGCACACGGCCTCCGCCGCCTCCAGGTCCCAGCCACCGGCGAAGACGGAGAGCTCGCGCAGGGTGTCGCGCTCCCGCTCGTCGAGCAGGTCCCAGGACCAGTCGACGACCGCGCGGAGGGTCTGCTGGCGGGGCAGCACCGTGCGGCTGCCGCCGGTGAGCAGGCGGAAGCGGTCGTCGAGCCGGTCCGCGATCTGGCGGGGCGTGAGCAGCCTGAGGCGGGCCGCGGCCAGCTCGATGGCCAGCGGCAGCCCGTCGAGGCGGCGGCAGATCTCGGCGATGGCCTCGGCGGTCTCCGCGGACCGGCCGGGTTCGAAGCCGGGGCGGACCGCGGCGGCCCGTTCGGCGAACAGGCGGTGGGCGGGGTCCGGGGGCAGCGGTTCGACGGGGCGCACGGACTCCCCCGGGATGCCGAGGGGCTCGCGGCTGGTGGCGAGGATCGTGAGGCTGGGGCAGCGCGTGAGGAGGGTCTCGGCGAGCTGGGCGGCCGCGCCGATGACATGTTCGCAGTTGTCAAGGATCAGGAGCAGGCTGCGGTGTGCGCAGTGCTCTACGAGGAGGCTGGTCGGATCGGTCTGCGGGGCCGACAACTCGTTCGTCATCAGGACCGTCTCCCGCAGGTCCAGTGCGCTGACGACCGCGCCCGGCACCGCCAGCGGATCGTCGAGCGGCGCCAGCTCGACCAGCCAGGCGTCCGGGAGAGGAGCGGCGGCCTCCTCCGCCAAGCGGGTCTTGCCGGAGCCGCCCGGGCCCGTGAGGGTGACCAGACGTTCTCCTCGCAAGTGGGAACGGATGGCGGCGAGTTCGGGTTCCCGTCCGACGAACGAATTCAGCCGGGGACGGAGGTTGCCGGTCCGGGTCGGAGGGGCGGACAATTTGAGCCCCTGCGGCGATTGAGCAGCGGGGTCCGGGGCAGAGCCCCGAGACGTCAACCCCGAGTGGGTGCTCGGAGCCGGGGCGTTCAGCAACTCCACGTACAAAGCGGCGAGTTCCGGCCCCGGGTCCGCCCCCAGGCCGTCCGCCAGCACACGACGCGCCTCCTCATAAGCGGCCAGCGCATCCGCTCCCCGGCCCGAGTCCCGCAGCGCGCGGATCAGCAGGGCGCGCAGCGGCTCGTCGTACGGGTGCGCGGAGGTGAGCTCCCGCAGCTCCGGTACGAGGTCGTGGGCGCGGCCCAGACGCAGATCCGCCTCCACGCGCGCGCGGGTGACGTCCTGGCGGCGGGCCTCGTGCCGGGTGGCGGCCAGGTGGTCGGGGAGGTCGGCGAGGGCCGGGCCGCGCCACAGGGCGAGCGCGTCCCGCAGCGTGCGGGCGGCGGTCTCCGGGTCGTCCGCGGCGAGGGCCGCGGCGCCCTCACGGGCCAGGCGCTCGAAGACGTACAGGTCGACGTCCCCGCGGCCCGCGGCGAGGCGGTAGCCGCCGGTCTCCGAGGTGACCGCCTCCTTGCCGAGCGCGCGGCGGAGCCGGCCGACCAGCGCCTGGAGGGCGGCCGGGGCGTCGGCGGGCGGGTCGTCGGCCCAGACGTCGTCGATGAGCGCGTCGGTGGGGGCGGTGTGCGGGGCGTGCAGGGCCAGGGACGTGAGCAGGGCGCGCAGCCGCGGGCCGCCCACGGGCACGGCTGTGCCCTCGTCGTCGTATGCCTGTGTGGTCCCCAGGATCTTGTACTGCACTGAGGCATTGTCGCCGCTGAGCGGCGCGAGGTCCCAGTCTTTTCCCCTGCTCGGCCGCGCCGCTCCCGGCCGTCGGGCCGTTGCCTCGGTTACCTCGGCCCCGCTCCCAGGGCGCGCTCCGGTACGACGCTTCCCGTCGGCACGGCACGCGCGCGTGCGGGGGTGCCGGTCCAGCAGGTGCCGCGGCGGGCGAGGAGGCGGCGCAGCCACAATTCGAGGGCGACCAGGTCCGCCAGGCCGTCGAGCGGCAGTGGTTCGCCGTCGGCCGCGGCGCGCAGGGCCTTGCGGACCACGCGGGCCTCGACCAGGCCCGTCTGCGCGAGCAGGGGCGTGTCGAAGAGCCCGATCAGCTGGTCCGCGGCGAGGCGGAGTCCGGCGCGGGTCGCCGCGGACGACGAGGCGTGCGAGGGGGCGCCCCAGCCGGGCGGCAGATCGCTGACGCCCGCGCCTTCGAGGACCCGGCGCAGGATCTCGGCGCGGGCCCCCGGTTGGACGCGCAGCGCCTCGGGCAGGGCGCGGCAGGCGCGGACGACCTGGTTGTCGAGGAAGGGGGCGTGCAGGCGCTGGAAGCGGACCTCGGCGGCCTGTTCGAGGATGCGCAGGTCCGCGGCGTGCCGGGCGAGGCCCGCGCGGGCGCGGAACTCTCCGGGGCGCTGGCCAGGTCCCGGGCCCGGTCGGGTCTTGCCGTCGTGAAGGCGAACCGATACTTCAGCGAGGGCCTCGCCGGTCAGCCAGCGCGCGGCGGGCCCCGGTCTGGCCCACGCGAGGGCGGCGAGCGAGGCCCCGACGGCGCCGCCCGGTTCCTCGAAACTGCGCTGGAGCAATCGGCTGGAGAGTCCTTCGAGGCCCGCCTTGTAGGGCGTACGGGCGAGCTTTCTGGCCGCTCCGTAGACACGCGCCGGCACCGTGAGGGAGCCGTCCGCCTTCGTGAGCGCCGCGACGGGGCGCACCATGTGGCGCCGCCGCCGGTCCATCAACAGGTCGGCCAGGCGCGCCGGGTGGGCGTCCAGGACCTGGCGGGCCCCGTAGCCGGTGAAGTGGTCGGCGCTGCCGGAGACGAGACGCGCGCGGTGGCGTGCGGCCGTGACGAGGGACGGGCTCGGCTCGTCGGTGAGCGGGCCGTCCAACTCGGCGTACGGCAGCGCCTCTTCGCCTGCCGCCACCACTACGTGGTGGAGGCGCGGGTTCGCGGCGAGCGCCCCGGCTCTCTCGAGCTCCGACTCGTGCTGTTCGGCCCGCGACGAGCGGTCGTTGAAGGTGACCGCCAGGAGGCGCTCGCCCGCGCCCGTGCCGTGCCCGAGGACCGTGCCGGGCATGCCCGGCAGGCCCGCCGCGAGGAGGGCGAGGGTGCCGGACGCCGGTCCGCCGGAGACGTCGGCGCCGATGCCGGGTACGGGCATGCCGCGAGCGGCCCGCCGCTCGGCGGGGCCCATGCCGGGCACGGGGCCGGGGTCCAGGTCGGTGCCGGGCACGTGCCGGGGCGCCGCGAGCCGGGTCCGTACGGCCTCCACGAGGGCGTCCCTGACGTCGTCCACGGCGCTCTCCGGGTCGACGGCCCCCGCGCCCACGGCGAGCGACGCCACGGGCTCGTAGCCGGCGATCTCGCGGGCCCCGGCGCGCAGGATCAGCGCGTGACCCGGCGGGATGCGGTGCACGCCCTGGTACGGCGTCGAGTCGTGGAGCGCCTCCGGGACGTCGGGCGCCGCGAGCAGCGCGGCCAAGTGCCCCACGTCCAGGTTGGCTTCGATGAGATCGGCGAGCGGGAGCGCCGCCGTCGCGTACGCGGTGCCGCCCGCCCAGGGGGTGTGGAACACCGGGCGCGCGCCCGCGAGATCGCCCACCACCGTGACGCGGCGGCCCACTTGGACGACGGCCGTGTAGCTGCCGGGCCAGGCCGTGAGGTGGCGCAGGGCGCCGCCGCGCGCGGCGAACAGGCCCACCCGCAGTTGCTCGTCGGAGGCTCCGCAGACGCCGAGGACGGCGATCCGCGTCCGGTCGTCGGCCTTCACGATGCGCACTTCGTCGGCGCGCCAGTCACCGACCGCCCACAGCGGATCCGGGTCTCCCCACAGGAGTTGGGAGCCCACCGGGTGTACCGTTTCGCCTTCCGTTCCCATGGCACCCGCGGAACCGAGGGCAACGGGCCCGGAGGCGGCACTGCTCCACCCCACCAACCAGCGCATCGCCGCCTCCACAGGCTGTGGACAACAAAAGGGATCCCCATGCTGCCACGAAGGCGGCCCCGAGGAGGGGACACGACGCAGGGAAGGAGCGGCCGGTAAATGGCGTACGCTCCCCCTAATGCGCCCCTTTTGAGCCGTAGTTGAACCGTGGTACGACCCGGGCGAGTGCGGATGACAGGGGCGAGATTCGGCCAAATCGGCCGTTGATGGCCGGAGCTGAACACCCCGCTTCGGCCACAGCGCGCAACGCACAGTCCGGGAGGCGGACATCGCCTCCCGGACCGGTCCGCCGCCCGCGGGGATGTAGGCGGCGGTGTCCCCCAGCCCACTGGATCCAGTACAGCGGGCCGACCCACGCAGGTCCCATGCAACCGCCGCCCTGTCGTCCGGGTAAGAGCGCACGCACGGGCGCACGGCACCACGCCCGGAGCACACGGTCACACGGCGTGGCCTGCGCCGTACTTCAGTACGGACAACAATCCCGCCATCCGGAATGACGACCCTTAACGCTTGGGATGCGGCGAACTACGCTGGGTGTACGAATGCCGCGCGGTTATGCCAGGCCGAAACAGTCGGCGTGGTGCCCGGCGCGGCAGCCGTCTGTGTCGAGGGGTGGCTCATGTCCAGGGAGCAACGCGGGCCGAACGAAAAGCTCGGCGCCGTCCTCGCCCTCGCGGGAATCAGCAACGCGGGACTCGCCCGCCGTGTCAACGACCTTGGTTCGCAACGCGGATTGACGCTTCGCTACGACAAGACGTCGGTGGCGCGCTGGGTGTCGAAGGGCATGGTTCCGCAGGGCGCGGCCCCGCACCTCATCGCCGCCGCGATCGGCCAGAAGCTCGGCCGCCCCGTGCCGCTGCACGAGATCGGCCTGGCCGACGCGGATCCCGCGCCCGAGGTCGGTCTCGCCTTCCCGCGCGACGTACGGGCGGCGGTGAAGTCGGCGACGGAGCTGTACCGGCTCGACCTCGCCGGGCGGCGGGCGGGCAGCGGCGGGATCTGGCAGTCGCTGGCCGGCTCGTTCGCGGTGAGCGCGTACGCGACGCCCGCGTCCCGGTGGCTGATAACCCCGGCCGACTCGTCGGTGGCCCGTGAGGCACACCATGTGGAGGACGGGGCGCCGCAGAAGGTCGGCCACAGCGATGTGCAGAAGCTGCGCGAGGCCGCGGAGGACGCGCGGCGCTGGGACTCCAAGTACGGCGGCGGCGACTGGCGTTCGTCGATGGTGCCCGAGTGCCTGCGGGTCGAGGCGGCGCCGCTGCTGCTCGGCTCGTACTCGGACGAAGTGGGGCGCACGCTGTTCGGGGCGGCGGCCGAACTGACGCGCCTGGCCGGGTGGATGGCGTTCGACACCGGGCAGCAGGAGGCGGCGCAGCGGTACTACATCCAGGCGCTCAGGCTCGCGCGCGCGGCGGCGGACGTGCCGCTCGGCGGGTACGTCCTCGCCTCCATGTCGTTGCAGGCCACCTACCGCGGCTTCGGTGACGAGGGCGTCGACCTCGCGCAGGCCGCCATCGAGCGCAATCGTGGTCTCGCGACGGCCCGGACCATGAGCTTCTTCCGGCTCATCGAGGCACGCGCGCACGCGCGCACCGGTGACGGGCACGCGGCCGGGGGCGCGCTGCGGGCCGCCGAGGGGTGGCTCGAGCGGGCCCGTGACGGCGACTCCGATCCGTCGTGGCTCGGCTTCTACTCGTACGACCGGTTCGCGGCGGACGCGGCCGAGTGCTACCGCGATCTGAAGGCGCCCCGTCAGGTGCGGCGCTTCACGGAGCAGGCGCTGTCGAAGCCAACGGAGGAGTTCGTGCGCTCGCACGGGCTGCGTCTCGTGGTGTCCGCGGTGGCCGAGCTGGAGTCGGGGAACCTGGACGCGGCATGCGAGCAGGGGACCCGGGCACTCGAGGTGGCCGGGCGGATCTCGTCCGCGCGGACGACGGAGTACGTGAAGGATCTGCTGCACCGCCTGGAGCCGTACGGGGACGAGCCGCGGGTGGTGGAGCTGCGGGAGCGGGCCCGGCCGTTGCTGATGGCTCCGGCGTAGGACGACGGGGGCGGTGACGGTGACGGGCGGCGGCGAGGCGGAGCCCGTCCGATCCGATGTCCCGGCCTGATTGTCAGTGGAGTCGGGCAAGATGCTGGGTGTGTCGGGAGTGGAGGTGAGGCCCGTGGGGGCGGCTGCGTATGACGGGGACGTGCTGGTGGTCGGCGGGGGGATCGTCGGGCTCTCCACCGCGTATGCCGTGTCGCGGGCGGCGCCGGGGACCCGGGTCGTCGTCCTGGAGAAGGAGGAGGGCCCGGCCCGGCACCAGACGGGGCGGAACAGCGGGGTCATCCACAGCGGGATCTACTACCGGCCGGGCTCGCTCAAGGCACGGTTCGCGGTGCGCGGCGCCGCCGAGATGGTCAAGTTCTGCGCGGAGTACGGGATCGCGCACGAGGTCACCGGAAAGCTGATCGTCGCCACGGAGCGCGAGGAGCTGCCGCGCCTGCACGCCCTCGTCCAGCGCGGCCGGGAGAACGGGATTCCGGTACGCGAGCTCGGCCCCGCGCAGATCCAGGAGTACGAGCCGGAGGTGCGCGGCCTCGCCGCGATCCACGTGGGGACGACGGGGATCGTGGACTACCGCGCGGTCGCCGAGCGCTTCGCCGAGGCGTCCGGGGCCGAGATCCGGTACGGGGCGGACGTCGTGCAGGTCGACCGGCGCGCGGACCGCGGCGTCGCCGTGCGGACGAGAACCGGGGACGTGGTGCGCGGGCGCGTGCTCGTCAACTGCGCGGGACTGCGCTGCGACGAGGTGGCGCGGCTGACCGGGGACGACCCGGAGATGCGCATCGTGCCGTTCCGGGGCGAGTACTTCGAGCTCGGACGGCAGGACCTGGTGCGCGGGCTCGTCTACCCCGTGCCGGACCCGGCGTTCCCGTTCCTCGGCGTCCATCTGACGCGGGGGATCGACGGCGGCGTGCACGTGGGGCCGAACGCGGTGCCGGCGCTCGCCCGCGAGGGCTACGGGTGGGGGGTCGTCCGGCCCGGGGAGGTCGCCGGGACGCTGGCGTGGCCGGGAGCGTGGCGGATGGCGCGGCGGCACTGGCGGTACGGGGCGGGGGAGGTTCACCGGTCCCTGTCGAAGGCGGCGTTCACCAAGGCTGTGCGCAGGCTCGTGCCCGGAGTCACGGCGGAGGACATGGTGCCGGTGGCGGCGGGCGTGCGGGCGCAGGCGGTGCTGCGGGACGGGACGCTTGTGGACGACTTCCTGATACGGGAGGGGGTGCGGGCGGTTCACGTGTTGAACGCGCCTTCGCCTGCGGCGACGGCGTCCCTGCCGATCGGGCGGGAGATCGCGCGGCGGGTGCTTGCGTTGCTGTGACCCGGCGCCGTGGTTGACGCCTCGGGGCTCCGCCCCGGACCCCGCTGCTCAATCGCCGCAGGGGCTCGGTTTACCGGCCCCCGCTGGAAGCGGACCGCTGCCGGGCGCCCGTAAAATCGGTTCCACTGTGTCTGAGTCGTCTGAAACCCCCGCGCCCACCGCCCGCCCCAACGAGCCGCGGTTTCCCGACGGGCCCCGGCCCGACCCCGCGCGGTCGCACTACGAGCACCGCATCCGCAGCTTTCAGCCCCGCCGCGGCCGGGTCACCGACGCGCAGGCCGACGCCCTGCAGCGGCTGTGGCCCAAGTGGGGCCTGGACATCGACGGGCAGCGCACGCTCGACCTCGCGGAGCTGTTCCCCGGCGTCGAGCGCGTCGTCCTGGAGATCGGCTTCGGCATGGGCGAGGCCACGGCGCAGATGGCGCAGGACGATCCGACGACCGGCATCCTCGCGGTCGACGTGCACACGCCGGGCCAGGGCAATCTGCTGAACCTGGCGGAGCGCGCGGGGACGGACAACGTACGGGTGGCGAACGGCGACGCGATCGTGCTGCTGCGCGACATGCTCCCCGCCGACTGCCTCGACGGGCTGCGCGTCTACTTCCCGGACCCCTGGCCCAAGAAGCGCCACAACAAGCGGCGCCTGATCCAGGCCGAATTCCTGTCGCTCGTGGCGGGCCCGCTCAAGCCGGGCGCGCTCGTGCACTGCGCGACCGACTGGGAGGACTACGCCGAGCAGATGCTCGAGGTCCTGGAGGCCCACCCCGACTACGAGAACACGATCGAGGGTGGCGGGTTCGCGCCGCGGCCCGCGTTCCGGCCGCTCACCCGTTTCGAGGGCAAGGGGCTCGACAAGAGTCACGTGGTGCGCGATCTGCTGTTCCGTCGTCGCTGAGTCCGGACCCCTCGCCACAATCACCCGACGAGGCTTGATGCGCCCCGTCGCGGCGGGCCGCGTCCCTCGTTAGGGTCAATGCGTGGCCTCGTATCCGGTCTATCCGCAGCACCAGGACGACGCCCTCGGCGCACACCCGAAGGGCGCTGTCCGGCATCCGCGCTGGTGGGAGCGGAAGGGTGTGCGGGCCACCGCGCTGGCGACGCTGCTCGCGCTCTCCGGGGCCGTGATCCTCGCCCTCGTCCGCGAGCAGACCGGCACGGAGGGTTTCCTGGTCGGGCTCGGGCTGGCCGTGCTGCCCGTCCCCCTCCTCATATCCGCGTTCCGCTGGCTGGACCGCGTACAGCCAGGACCCTGGCGGAATCTGATCTTCTCCTTCGCCTGGGGGGCGTGCGCGGCGGCGCTGATAGCGATCGTCGCCAACAGCTTCGCGACCCGCTGGATAGAGACCGCGACCGCCGACCCGTCCAGCGCCGACACGCTCGGCGCCACCGTCATAGCCCCGATCGTCGAGGAGTCCGCGAAGGCGGCGGCCGTGCTGCTCGTCTTCCTGTTCCGCAGACGGGACTTCACCGGAATCGTCGACGGCGTCGTCATCGCCGGGGTCACCGCCACCGGCTTCGCGTTCACCGAGAACATCCTCTATCTCGGCAACGCCTTCGGCACCGACCAGATGTCCGGCACCGGTCCCGGCCTGACCTCGGTCACCGCCGCCACCTTCTTCGTGCGCGTCGTGATGTCCCCGTTCGCGCACCCGCTGTTCACCGTGCTGACCGGCATCGGCTTCGGCATCGCCGCCGCCATGGCGCCGGGCCGCGGGCGGCTGTGCCGGATGCTGCTCCCGCTCGCCGGGCTGCTCGCCGCGATGGGCATGCACGCGTTCTGGAACGGCTCGTCATCGTTCGGCGAGTACGGCTTCTTCGCGGTGTACGCCGCGTTCATGGTGCCGGTGTTCGGCATCCTCACCTGGCTCACGGTGTACGTACGCCAGCGCGAGCTGCGCACCGTCCGCCAGGAGCTGCCCGCCTACGTCGCCGCGGGCTGGCTCGCCCCGCCCGAGCCGTTCGCGCTCGCCTCGCTCAAGGCACGGCGCCTGGCCCGCGACTTCGCGACGCACTACGGCGGTCGAGCGGCCGCGACGGCGGTCGCCGAGTACGAGGACTGCGCGACGTCCCTCGCGCTGCTGCGCCACCGCGGCCGCAGGGGTAAGGCCGGCGCGGACTTCGTCGTACGGGAGCGGGAACTCCTTGAGGCGCTGTGGGCGCGGCGCCACTACGCGCGCCCGGCGCTCGCGTACGGCTCCCAGATCGCGGCGCCGATGTGGCTGCCCCCGGTGTACGCGAGCCCGCTTCCGCAGGGCCCCGCGTACACCTACGACAACCCGTACCGCTACTGAGACGCCGCCGTGAGCCGGTCGAGCTCCGCCCGCGTCAGCTCCACGTCCGCCACCGCGAGCAGCGCCGGGAGCTGTTCGACGGTCCGCGCGGACGCGATCGGCGCCGTAACCGTGGGCTGCGCGGCGAGCCAGGCGAGGGCGACCGTGGCGATCTCGGCGTCGTGCGCCTGCGCGATCTCGTCGAGGGCGGTCAGGACCCGCTGCCCGCGCTCCGTCTCCAGGTACGCGCCGGCCTTCGCGGCGCGGGCGCTGTCGACGCGCTGCCCCGGCCGGTACTTGCCGGTCAGGAAGCCGGAGGCGAGCGCGTAGTACGGCACGGCCCCGATGCCCGCGCGGGCGGCGACGTCCTGCAGCTCACCCTCGTACGCGTCGCGCTCGACGAGGTTGTAGTGCGGCTGGAGCGCGACGTAGCGGGCGAGGCCCTCGCGGTCGGAGAAGTCCAGGGAGTCCTGGAGGCGCCGCGCGGAGATGTTGGAAGCGGCGATGTGGCGTACCTTGCCCGCCTTCACCAGTTCGTCGAGGGCGCCGATGATCTCCTCGACCGGCACCTCGGGCTTGTCGTAGTGCGTGTAGTACAGGTCGATGTGGTCGGTGCCCAGGCGCTTCAGGGAGGCGTCGGCCGCGGCCTTGATGTTGGCCGCGGACAGGCCCTGGAACTCGGGGTGCTGGCTGCCCTTGGTGGCGATGACGACGTCGTCGCGGCGGCCGCGCGAGGCCAGCCACTTGCCGATGACGGTCTCCGACTCACCGCCCTGGTTGCCGTCCACCCACGCCGAGTACACGTCGGCGGTGTCGATGAAGTTGCCGCCCGCGGCGACGTACGCGTCGAGCACCTCGAAGGACGTGGCTTCGTCGGCGGTCCAGCCGAACACGTTGCCCCCCAGGGACAGCGGGAAGACCTCGAGGTCGGAGCTGCCGAGCTTGCGCAGAGATCGAGTGGAGGAAGTCATGCCGTTACTCAACACCCGTACGGAATACGGTGTTCCACGATCACCCCGCCGGATACCCAAAGGGTGTGCAAAACCGGCGGCCCTGGCGTCGGGGGGTGAGCGCCAGGACCGCCGGGGTTCGGCGACTCAGGGGGTGAGGCCCTTGCCGCGCAGCCATGGCGCCGGGTCGACGCCGGTGGACTGCCCGTCTGGGTGGACCTCCAGGTGGAGGTGCGGCCCGGTCACATTGCCCGTGGCGCCCACGCGGCCGATGACGTCGCCGGTGGAGACCTTCTGGCCCGCGCTGACGTTGAGCGAGGACTGGTGGCAGAACCACAGCTCCGTGCCGTCGTCGAGGGTGAGCACCGTGCGGTAGCCGTACGCGCCCGCCCAGCCGGCCTCCGTGACCGTGCCGGAGTGGATGGCGCGGATCGGCGTGCCCGTGGGGGCGGCGAAGTCGAGGCCCGTGTGGTACCCGGAGGACCACATGGAGCCGGGCTGACCGAAGGTGCCGGTGATCGTGTACGAGGCGACCGGGAGCTTGAAGCTGGCGGCCAGCTTGGCGAGGCGCTCGGCCTCGGCCTTGCGGCGGGCCTCCGCCTCGGCCTTCTTCTTCTCGGCGGCGGCCTTGGCATCGGCCTCGTCCCGCTTGGCGGCGGCCTCGGCTGCCGCCTGCTTCGCGGCCGCCTCCTCCGCCGCCTGCTTCGCCGAGGCGTCGGCCGCGTCCTGCTGCGTCTCGGCCTGCTGCATGATGCGGGCCCGCAGCGCCTCGCCGGCGCCGGTCTGCCCGTCGGCGGCATCGGCCTGGGTGACACCGGCGCCGCTCAGCGGGGAGGCCGTGGCGTCGGAGTCGGAACCGGAGTCCGAACCGTGGGATATGAGCGAGCCCACGCCCGGCAGCGACTTGGCCTCGGGCAGCGAGTCCTTGACCGCGGACAGGTCGGGCATGGAGATGTGGACCGGCGGCTTGCCGCCCTGTGCGGTGGCGATGCCGCCCGCACCGACGGCGGCGACCACGCCGACGCCGAGAACAGTGGAGCTACGAGCGAAACCACCGCGGCGGCGGGCCACGCGATGCTTGCCGCGAAGGGGAGCGACGGACTCCTCGGTGGGATTCCACTCCTCCCAGGACTCCTGCTCGACGCCGAAGTCGTCATCGGGGCCGTAGAAGAAGTCGGGGGCAGGCCGGTTCGACGCCACGGGGGCGCTCTCCTTTCCTTCCTTCTCGCCTACCGGGTTAGCTGACGGGTTCGGAGCAGGAAGGTCTCCTACGGGCGCCTCCCGAGACAGGAAGAGCGTCCGATTCACCCCAAGTTGATGGTTCCCCGGTTCCCTTGCGGGATTAAGCGTGTGCGCACGGAGCCGTCTCTTGTGACGGCTGGGACGACCGCGCTGCGTTATCGAACGTTAATAGACAGCAGACAGTAATTCCAAGCGCTTCCCACTGATCGTTCACGACTCTGGCCAGGACTTATCGGGTCATGAAGGGGCGGAACCGGGCGAGTTGATCGCGGCTCGCAAACATCCCAGCAACTGATGGTGCGTCAATTGTTATGCGGAGCGACGCCGTTCGGCTACCTCTGGTAACAATGATCAAGGAACTCAGCCGCGTCGCACGGCGAGCAGCGCCATGTCGTCCTTCGTCCCGTCGCCGGTGTGCGCGCGCACCTCCGCGGCGAGGGACGCGAGGAGTTCCTCGGGCCCGGGGAAGAGGCGCCCGGAGAGCCGGGCCGCCGGATCGTAGAAGCGGCCGCTCGGATCGCGCGCCTCGGAGAGCCCGTCGGTGTAGAGCAGCAGCGTGGCCGCGGACGGGAACGCCGCCTCGACGGCACGGTCGGGCCAGCTGCCGAGTTCGCTCATCCCGAGCGGCAGCGCCGCCTGGCACGGTTCGAGTGCGCGTACGGTGCCGTCGCCGAGCAGCAGCAGCGGGCTGGGGTGGCCGCGGTTGAGGACGCGGACGAGCTCGACGCCGTGCGGGATCTCGGCGAGCACCGCGGTGGTGAAGCCCTCGAAGTCGTCGATGCCGCTGCGCCGGGTGCCCTCGCGGGCCAGGGCCCGCTCCAGGCGCTGGGCGACCGCCTCCAGGGAGCCCTCCTGCTCGGCGGCCTCCCGGAACGCGCCGATGACGACGGCGACCGCGGCGACCGCGCCCATCCCCTTGCCGCGCACGTCACCGACGATGATCCGGATGCCGTGCGGGGTGTCCTGGACCGCGTAGAGATCGCCGCCGATGAACGCGTCGGCCTGCGCCGCCTCGTAGCGCGCCGCGATCACGAAGCCGCCGAGCCGCCGGGCCGGCTCGGGCAGCACCGCCAGCTGCGCGGCCTGCGCGATCTCACGGGCGGAGGCCAGCTGTTCGTGACTTCGGCACACGATCCTGTTGAGCAGACAGGCCAGGAGGCAGACCGTGGCCACGGTGACTATCTCGGTGACGAACACGGAGTCAAGGTGCTCCGTGAAGCGCAGGTGCACGGCGACGATCGCACCGATCGACACCGCGCCGACCAGGATCGTCGCGCCGAGCGAGAAGAACGGGGCGGCCACCAGCGGCGCCGCGCTGAACAAGGGGGCGCCGGGGAAGCCGCTGGGGGTGGCGTACTCGTAGGCCGCGCCGCCGAGGACCAGCAGCAGAGGCAGCAGCCGCAGGAAGAGGCGGGTGCAGGCGGCCTCGGAGCCGTGCCGCCCCCCTCTCCCGCCGGTGCCTCCTCTTCGCTGCCCCACCACTCGTCTCCTGCCGTTCCCTGCCAGCTTCCGGCGTCTCACCAAGAGTTCCCGCACGGGGGCGCGGGGGCGAGCAGGGGTGGGCCGTACGGGTGGAGAACGTGACGGGCGCAACACGCAAAAAAACCGAGGCCGGAATCTCGATGAGATTCCGGCCTCGGTCTTCAGTAGCGGGGACAGGATTTGAACCTGCGACCTCTGGGTTATGAGCCCAGCGAGCTACCGAGCTGCTCCACCCCGCGCCGTTGTGTTCACAACTCTACGCCATCAGGGGGAGTGAACGCGAATCGCTTCGCGTGACGGCTCACGCGGCGGCGTGTGTGAGCGTCTCCCACGCGACGAACAGGTCGTCCGTCCCCTCCGGCCGCTGCTTGTGGGTGAGCTTCTCCGTCTGCGGGAGGTCCATCTTCAGCCGCCCCTGAAGGTGCTGGAGGCCGACCTCCGTGTCGGGGCCCATGTCCCGCTGCACCTTCCCGCCGCACAGCCAAGACGGGGCCTTGGCGCCCAGCTGGTACTTGGAGTGCAGTTCGAGCGCCGCGGCGAGCCGGTCCTTCACCTCCCCGTACAGGTCGACGCCCTGGTGCCAGGCGGTCTCCGCCATGTGGGAGGTGGCGGCGAGGGAGTAGCTGGCGTGCTTGAAGTTGCGGCAGGTCTCCTGCGCGAGCCCGTCCTTGAAGGTCTTCTGCCCGAACCAGTACGTCCGCAGCTTCTTCGGGGTGTCGATGTCGCTGCCCTTCGGTTTCACCGGCAGCGGCCCGTCGGACGACAGGTAGAAGTACGCGGGGACGCGGGCGCGGAAGTGCCCGACGGCCTGGTCGAAGGCCTTCTGGTCGTTGAGGTGGACGGCCATGCTCATCGCCGCGTCGGCCATCACCAGGTCCCAGTTGCCGTTGAAGTCGGCGGAACCACTCCGCACTTCGGGCAGATAGACCTCGCGCAGCATCCGCTGGAACTTCAGCTCCTGCCCGTCCGGCCAGTCCTTGTACGTGTACTGCATCAGCTCGGCGGCCTTCGCCCAGGACGTGCCGGCCCAGGCGGCCTGGAGTCCCGCGTTGTCCGCGGTGTGCTCGGTGATCTTGTCCGACCAGGCGTTCATGATCTCGACGGCCTTGGCGGCGTGCGCCTTGTCGCGGGTGATGTTCCACAGCAGGGCCTGGGTATAGGCGGCGATGGCGTCCTCGCGCTCCTCGACGCAGCCCTGTCCGGCCTCGGCGTCGAAGGGGCACTCCACGGTCGCGTACGGCTTGGCCTTGTAGTCGAGGTCGGCGTACTTGCTGTCGCTCATCTCCTTGTACGCGGAGATCCACGGCTCCCGTTTACGGGCCACGTGGTCGCGGACGGCGGCCAGTTGGCCCTTGCCGACCAGGACGCCCGGGTGTGCGAACGGGCCGCCGGAGGGCCGGTGTTCGGGGTGCGCTCCCACGCCGGAGTCGGTCCGCGTGGACCCGCCGCACGCCGTCGCGGCCACCACAAGGAAGGGGACGAGGCTCCCCACAAGAACGCATCGCGTCCGTGCGCCCGCTGCCATGCAACACCTCCGGTCGGATCACTGGACTCACTCGTCCAGCAGCCTGACGCCTGCGCGCGGCCTCCGCAGGATCTGTTGCGCCGGTCGGGAGGGAGTGCCTGGTCGCTCCTGCGCGCGGAGGTCGTGGAAGGGCAGCAGGTCACGCAGGACGCTGTAGGACAGAGCGCGGGGATGCTCGCGGTGTCGAGTTCCCCGGCCAGGGCCGACGTCATGAAGTAGCCGGGGGTGGCGGGGGCCCGGTGCCGCGTCAGCCGGCAGCCCTTGCGCGGCCGGTCACGAACCGTCACTCGTCCGTGGTGCGGCGCGGCCTCCCTCGGCCGCCATCAGCGCGGCCCCGGTGAGACGCAGGGCGGGATCGGACGCCGCCGTCATCAGCCGGGCGGCGGCCTCGGCCTCGCTGCCCGGCGGGACGACGAACAGGTCCCAGCGGCCGCGACCGTAGGAGAAGAGCCGGATCGTGTACGGGTCGAGGCCGGACGAGTACCAGGACGCCGTCACCGTGTGGCCCCTGACGGGAAGGGTGCGCGACTCCGTCGGCCAGCTTCCGCGGTGGGACGCGATCCGGGTCACACGGCCGCGCGTGGCGCTGAACGCGTCGGTGAGCGCGGCCAGTTCGCACGCCAGGTCGTCGGTGCGGGGCCACCAGGCGCCGCACACCGGCCCCGCCGGGAAGGTCGGCGGACGCAGGGCGAGCCGGGCGGGCAGCGTGCCGGCCCGCGCCGGATCGGCCGAACTGCGGTGTGCGGTCGGTGCGTTCATGACGCACGCCCTTCTGCGGGCCGCGGCGGAACAGGCCCGGTGTCGTGGTGCGCCGGAAGCGACGTCGAACGGAGTCGGCGTACGGGAAGCACCCGGTGAGCCCAGCGTACGGCCAGACCGTTTCCCGGCGCGCAGGAGTACGGTAAAGGCGGCGGGGCCCTCCGGTACCCGATCACTCCGGCGGACACCACTCTTTCCCTCGCCATTCGCTCGGGAGCAGCCCCCGACCCCGGCCGCGCCCCTCGCCGCATCAGACGGACTCCGTCGAGAAGCGGCGACCACACGCCCACGCAAGCCGGCAGGAGCGCACCACATGACCTCCGCACCGAGCACGCCGATACCCACTCCGCCACTGCTGCGGCTGCGTCTGGCACCCCGTCTCGGCTCGCCCCGCGCCATCGACGGAGCATGGTGGCCGCGCTCGTACGACGTGCTCGCCGAACTCCCCGCTCTGCTCCAGGGGTTGCCCGCTGCGTGGGGGCACATCGGCAGCGTCGTGCTCGACGGCACGGTGTGGCCGCAGGCACCCGGCCGGATGCTCGTCGCCGGTCAAGTCGTCCGGCTGCGCAGGCGGCTGACGGCGACCGCCGCGCACACCGTCGTCCTCGTCGCCCCCGGGCACAGCCGCTGGGACCTCCTCGTCGTCCCTCCGGAGTCCACCGAGGATGCCGCGGAACTGATCATGGCGCGTGCGGCGGGCACGCCCGGCGACCTCCACCGCGCGTGACGGCCCCGCGCGAAGCCGGTGGCACGCCTCTGCGGACAGCCGACACCGGCGCGCCCCCGGCCGACCGGGAGCAGGGCCCCTCGCCGTGGGAAGCCGAGCGGATCCGCCCGCTGACGCGCCATCAGGTCGCCGATAAACTCGATGAGTTGGGCGCCCTGTTCGCGGCCAACTGTGGTGGGGAGACCTGGCAGCGGGAGGGGCTGACGCGCGCCTTCGTCCGGCGTCTGGTGCTCGACATGCGGCGCCCCGGGTTCGCCCTGCTGGTCGCGGAGAACTCCACGATGACGGCGTGCGCGTACGGGTTCCCGCTGCGTACAGGGCTCTTCGAGATCCGGGAGATCATCGTTCCGCGCCGGGTGCGCGACCTGTCCCCGCACCGTGACTGGAATCTGGCCCGGCGCATGCAGCGGCGGCTGCTCGTCGGCCACGGACACGCCACGGGCATCACCCTGGTCGACCGGTCCGACGTCTGGTCCCTTGCCGCGCTGCGGTCGTGGGGGTGGCGGGACGCCCCCGGCAACTCCTACGGCATCCCGATGTGGGCCCCGCGCATGGCCCTGCTCCTCCATCTGTGAGACGCCACCTGTGAGACGCCGGGTGCCGCGGCGCCATCCGGTCAGCGCTCGGACCCCGCGCCCTCGGCGGACGACAGCGGCGGCGGGATGGCCGCGGTGTCGAAGGTGCCGTCGATGATCCGCGACGCGAACTCGGCCAGGCGCAGATGGTTGGCGCGCGCGTACGAGCGGAAAGCGGCGAAGGCGTCGTCCACCGAGGAGTCCCAGCGTTCCGCCAGCACACCCTTGACCTGCT
The DNA here is from genome assembly GCF_049844455.1 of Streptomyces fractus. Taxonomy (NCBI): domain Bacteria; kingdom Bacillati; phylum Actinomycetota; class Actinomycetes; order Kitasatosporales; family Streptomycetaceae; genus Streptomyces; species Streptomyces fractus. The sequence continues at coordinate 4,492,296 of NZ_JBMYHI010000002.1, forward strand.
CGATCAGGACACGGCTCGTCAGCGCGCTCTCCACCTGGCTCTTCTCCATGTGCGCCCGCTCCAAGGTGCGCTGCTGGAGGATGGCGATGGTCGAGACGTCGGCGAGGGCCTGGGCGAGCGCGATGTCGCCGTCGCTGAGCGGGCGCGCGACGGTGTGGAAGAGGTTGAGCGCGCCGACGACCCGGTGCCGAAGGCGCAGCGGCAGCGCGTGCGTCATGACGTAGCCGGTGGCGCGGGCGCGCGGCGCGAAATGGGGCCAGGAGGTGTTGGCCTCGGGGCCGGTGAGGTCGATATTGGTACGGGCCCGGGCCGAGCGGTAGCACTCCACGCACGGCCCCTGGTCGTGCTGGAGCGCGAAGAGTTCGAGCAACCGGGACTGCTCGTCGGACGCGGCGATGATCTGGAGCTCGCTGTGCACGTCGGCCAGCATGATCCCGGCCGCCGAGACGTCCAGCAGTTCCACGCAGCGCGCCGCCAGGCGTTGCAGCAGATCGATCACGTCGAAGTCGTCGATGAGGGAGTCCGCCACCTCCACGAAGATCTCCGCGAGGCGTTGTTCGCGGGTCATGCCGATCATCCCTTTCCGGCGTTGGGGGGGTGCGGCCCGTTCATGTCGTCGTCTCCATCGTCGTCGAACCGGAGTCTGCGAGCGACCACGTCGGCCGCCACCTCCCCGAGAGAAAGACCGCTGCTGTAGGCGTGGGCGCGCAGGCGCAGCAGGGCCTGCGCCATGGGCACGCCCAGCTGGACGCTGATCATGCCGGTCGCCTGGTGCACGGCGGCGCGGTGCAGCCCGCCCGTGAAGCCCTCCCCGCCCTGCGGGTCCCGGCCGTCGCCGCCGAGCGCGCTCCCGTTCAGCACCACGCCGGTCAACGCGGCGGACAGCGCGGTGGCATCGGCGTACTGCTGCTCGGAGAGGACGGTGCCGTCGCACAGCACCGTGAGCACTCCGAGGCGGACGGCGCCCGCTCCCAGCGGGAAGCAGTTCACCCCACGGACCCCCAACTCCTGGGCGGACGGCAGCAGGGCGGGCCACCGGTCGGAGCGGGTCCGGCCGAGGTTCGGTTCGATGACCGGCACTCCGGTGCGCACCGCGTCGGGTCCGGGGCCCTCGCCCAGGGTGAACTGGAGGTCCTCGAAGCGTCCGCTCAATTCCGGGAAGCACCAAAGGAGTTCGGACATCCGGCCGTCGCCGACGAGCAGGGACACCGCGACACCGGGAACGCCGAGGGCCAGGGCGCAGGCCTCGGCCGGGTCGCCGCCTTCGCGGGGGATACGTAGCGAGCGCAGCACCCCGGCCATGCCGTCACTGATCACCTGTGCCCGCTCCGTCATGGTCCGCGTGTCCGGGCGCCGTCGCCGCACACCGTTCCGGTCATGCCGGCCCGCCGCCTGTTGGCCCGGGCTGGGAGGGTATCCCCTGGCAGGCGTCCCTGACGGAGGCGTACCAGGGCAGGTGGGGCAGCGTTTCCGCTGCCCGCAGCACCAGTCGGGCGCTCGTCGGGGCGCGTACGAGACGCAGCCAGCCGTGCCGGGCGCGACAGTCCTCCCATGCCTCGCAGAGCGGGTCCAGGCCGCTGGTGTCCATGAACGTCAGCCGGCTCATGTCGACGATCAGGAACAGCCGGCCGGTGCCGCCGCGGGCGCGTACCAGGGACTCCCCGAAGGCGGCGGAGGTGGTCAGATCCACCTCGCCGCGAGGGTGGACGACGCGACACCCGGCGAAGAATTCGGACGGCTCGGATGGAACGGAGAGGTCGGGGTGCGGGTGCACAGGCCCCATCTCCTCTGGTGGTACCGGACGAGTGCGCAGGGCCTCTGTTGCGCGGTACGGAACTGCACGGAGAGGGCCGGGGCCTGGGGCGTCCGCTTTCGCAGCGTACTGCGGCCCTTGGTGGCGCAGTGCGGCGCGGGATCAGGATGTCGGGACCCCGACGGTGTTCGCACGCAGCCCGATCACACCTGACCGTTCGTGCACGCCCCTCGCCGGAATCTGAACGGGACCGCTGCCGACCGGCAGGAGGCTGTCGTTCCTCCGGCCAACTCCGGGGCGACAGCTCTCTGTTCAGGGCCACATCGGTCATCTATGGTTCGGATAGTGGAGCATGCACGGTTTTGTCGCTCCACCTCGTTCTCACTCGTCTCACCTTCGGCAGCCGGTGACCGGCTGCCCGTGCCCCCGATCCCCGGGCGTCGGCGCCCACGCGGCAGCCGAGTTTCTGATCGTCCCCTGCGGGGGCACGCCGGGCCACTCCCGCGGCCACGGCCTCCCCGTACGGGACCTGCAGGCCCTGGGCGAATCGGGGGGATGCGCCTCAGGGCCCGACGGGGTCGCTGTCGTCGCACGACGGGCCGGCAGCGGCCCCGCATCCGCGACCTGCCGTGGGGGCGGCCAGTGTCGGGTCCTGGCCGGAGCGGCGCAGCGCGTCCGAGACGAACCCGGACGCCAGCAGCTCGGTCACGAGTTCGTCGAGGAACCGCGTGGTCCTCGGGCTCCGCTCCCTCGTGGTGCCCATGGCCTGCCGGATCGTCATGAACGCTGGCTCCAGCAGCCGCAGTTCGGCCCGCTGGGACACGTGCGCGGTCAGCGGCTGGCGGATACCGGCCGCTACGTCCAGGTCCTCGGCATGGAAGGTGTCGACCCCCTCGTCGCCGCGCACCACTGTGGCGTGGCGCAGGGTACGGCTCAGGTGAAGGTCGTACGCGGACCCCTTCTTGACCCCGACGCGCACCCCGCCGCGGTCGACGTCGTCGGCAGAGCCGAACGCCGCGTCCACGGGTACCGCGTACACCCCTTCGATGTGTACGTACGGCGTGCTGAACGCGACGTCCTTCTCGCGATCCGGATCCACGGCCAGGAAGCACAGGTCGGCGTGGCCCTCGGCCATCGCGGCGTACGACTTGCGGGCCGCGTCGAAGCAGATGAACCGCACCGGCAGCTCCAGGCGTGCGGCGACCTCGCGGGCGAGTTCGACCGTGACGCCGGAAGGCTCGTCGGGGGTGCCCTGGGCGAGGACCGGGTTGCCGAGGTTGAGCGAGGCGCGCAAGACCCCGGTGGGGGCCAGGTCGCGTGCGATCTCCGCGTCTATGGGTGCCATGGCCCGAGCCTAGGCCGCGACTGTCAGCGGCGGCCCTTGAGGCGACCGGGCTGTCAGCGGTGGCCCTTGAGGCGTTCCACGCCGGCGACGCCGACGGCTGCCAGGCAGATCTGGATGGCCAGTTCGATCCAGTCGATGCCCTTGGTGTCGGCGACGTCGAAGCCCGCGGCGATGGCCGTGCCGACCAGGGCCGCGACGATGCCGACGAGGATCGTCCACAGGAAGCCGATGTGCTGGCGGCCGGGGAGGGCCAGGCGGCCCAGGACACCGATGACGATGCCGATCACGATCGCGGTGAGGATGCCGGAGATCTCCATGCCTGCCTGCCTTTCGTCGGTCCGACGCCCTGATACCCCGACAGGGCTGTCGAGTTACAGGTTCCCCGGCAGGGGGGACACAGTCGCCGTATCTCCGGTCGAAGGAGGCGCGAGGAAGCGCTTCCACGGCGTGTGCCCCACACAGACTGTCGCTGTGTGAGGCACATGAGCAGGTCGGTTCCGCTGGGCTATCGCCCGCGCGCCACCTGGGCCGCGTCCCGCTTGAACGCCCACTCCATCTTCGGCTCCATCACGAACCGGAACATCCGCTGCACCGGTGGCGTGCACAACACCGTGATCACCGTCATGGCGATCAGGGTCACGCCGACCATGCCGAGCGGCTTGTGCACCCAGTCCACGTCGTACCAGTCCCAGAAGCGCGAGCCCTTGGCGAGGAACCCGTGCAGCAGGTAGCCGTACAGCGTGCCCGCGCCGAGCGCCGTGAACCACAGCTTGCGGCCCGGCACCCACGCGAAGAAGCACGCCGTGAGGATCACCGAGCAGCCGAACATGGCCAGCGTCATGACGATGCCGGTCCAGCCGGGCGCGCCCAACTCCTGCGCGCTGTCCCGGTGGTAGAACCAGGCCGCGTTCATCCGCGGAGCCGCCCAGTACGCGAACAGCAGCGCGGCCGCGAAGACCGGCACCGCGACGATCCGCGCCTCCTTGCGGCGCACCAGCTGGAAGTGCTCGGGCTTCAGGCACAGGCCCAGGACGAAGAACGGGAGGAACTGGAGCACGCGCTGCAGGTCCAGGTCGTCGCCGATGGACGGTGAGACGGACGCGAGGGCCGCGACGGCGAGCGCCAGCGGAATCGGCCAGCGGACCACCTTCCAGATCGGCGTGGTCAGTCGCCAGATGAACAGCGCGATCAGGAACCAGGTCAGGTACCAGGGGTCGAGCAGGCTGATCGGATAGGTCGGGTCGTCACCGGCGTACCGCTTGAAGAACGTGTAGACGACCTCGAAGACCACGTACGGCACGGCCACACCCGTGATCAGCCGCTTCAGCCGGCCGGGGCTCGCGTCGAACGAACGCGACATGTAGCCGGAGATGATGATGAACGCCGGCATGTGGAACGTGTAGACCGTGATGTAGAGCGCGGAGGCCGAGCGGCTGATGTCGCGCAGCGGCTCCCAGGAGTGCCCCATGGCGACCAGCACGATCGCCAGGTACTTCGCGTTGTCGTAGAACGCGTCGCGCGCCTTGCCGGGCTTCGCCTGAACGGGCCGCGCCGGAGCGGTGACCGGAGGCTGCTCCATGGGCCGGGCCGGCGGCAGCGGCATCGTCGACGCGTTCGCCGATTCCTTCATTCCACGCCCTCCCGCCGCCTCGTCGTGCTGGAACCCATACGTCGACTTTCTCGTCTTACCGGGTTTACGGACTCGAAGTGGCTGCCGAACATTCCCCGCACGTTAGTAGGTGCACCGTGCATCCGTGAACCCGCACCGATCGCGCGGCCCACGGAGACGGACATCTCACAGATCGAGGCAGACCTCACCCGACCCGGAGCCGCGCGGCATGGGCGGCGGGCCGGGTCGGGCGGAACCAGGAACCAGGTCAGACGTTCACGCCGAAGTCCTGCGCGATACCGGCCAGGCCCGAGGCGTAGCCCTGGCCGACGGCGCGGAACTTCCACTCCGCCCCGTGCCGGTACAGCTCGCCGAAGACCATCGCGGTCTCGGTCGACGCGTCCTCGGACAGGTCGTAGCGGGCGATCTCGGCACCGCCCGCCTGGTTCACGACGCGGATGAACGCGTTGCGGACCTGGCCGAAGCTCTGGCCGCGCGTCTCGGCGTCGTGGATCGACACGGGAAAGACGACCTTGTCGACCTCGGCGGGCACCGCGGCGAGATTCACCTTGATGCTCTCGTCGTCGCCCTCGCCCTCACCGGTGAGATTGTCCCCGGTGTGCTCGACGGAGCCGTCCGGGCTGGTGAGGTTGTTGTAGAAGACGAAGTGCCGGTCAGAGACGACCTTCCCCGAGCCGTCGCACAACAGGGCGGACGCGTCGAGGTCGTAATCCGCACCCGTCGTCGTACGCACGTCCCAGCCCAGGCCCACAAGCACCGCCGTCAGGCCCGGCGCCTCCTTGCTGAGAGACACGTTGCCGCCCTTGGCCAGGGAAACTCCCACTACTACCTCCATCGTTCGAGCCGCCTTGCACGGCGTGCGGTCACCCGGAACAACGCCCGCGGCGCGACAATGGTTCCATTGCTTGCGCAATATCTAAAGCGTTGTGTGGCGGAGCGTCGCACCGTCGCCGTCGCCGTCGCCGGACAAGGAGCGCCGGATGTTCTCGGACGTGGGCCCGATGGAACTGGTCACGATCGCCGTCATCGGAGTGCTGGTGTTCGGGCCGGACAGACTGCCGGAGTTCCTCCAGAACGCGGCCCGTACGGTGCGCAAGATCCGCGAGTTCTCCGAGAGCGCCCAAGACGAGGTCCGCTCCGAACTCGGCCCCGAGTTCCAGGACTTCGACGTCCGGGACCTGCACCCGAAGACGTTCGTCCGCAAACACCTCCTGAACGCGGACACCGAAATCGGCCGTGAACTCGGCGACATCCGGGACGCACTCGATCCCCGGCAGGAACTGGCCGAAGCCGTCGACACGGTGCGGGACGCCGCCACGGCGACCGCGACCGGGGGCAGTGGCGCCGCTCCCGCCGTCGAGCCCGCCATGGAACCCGCCGTCGAGCCCGCCGTCAGCCTGGCCAAGCCGTCGACGGGCCGTGACCGCGCGCCGGTCGCCTTCGACCTCGACGCCACGTGACCATGAGGCCCTGGCCATGTGGTCCTGGTCACCGACCGCCCGGCCCCGGACTAGTCCCCGGCCGGGCGGCTGACGACCTCGGACGCGGCGTCGCCGCTGTCGGCGCGCGCCCCGTCCCCCTTCATGGCCTTGGTCTCGCTCTTGAGGATGCGCAGCGACTTGCCCAGCGAGCGGGCGGTGTCCGGAAGCTTCTTCGAGCCGAAGAGCAGGATGATCACAAGGCCCAGGATCAGCAGATGCCAGGGCTCCAGTGCGTTGCGGAACATGACGTCCACCCCTTGTCGTGGTCGGGCCGCGAGCATGGCGGACGTACCGCACCCTCAGCAGCGCTTGCTACATTGCGCAACCGTACAACCAAAGGGTGGCGTCGTACGTCCCCTCTCGTAGCAGCCACAGCACAGGTGAGGGCACAGCGATGACTCAGACCTCCCCCGCGCCGCCCGGGCGCCGTCGCCGGAGGGCCGAACCCACGCGACCCGGGAGGGGCCGCCGCGCCGCGCGGCGCAGGCGTCGGGGGCGCGGTCGCCTGCGGCCGGCACTCGTCATAGGGCTGTCCTTCCTCGTCCTGGTCACCGCGGGCGCGGGCTGGCTGTTCCTGAAGCTGAACGGGAACATCGACACCTTCGGCGCGGACGGCGTCTCCAAGAACCGCCCGGACGCCGCCGCGTCCAAGGGCGAGAACGTCCTCGTCGTCGGCACCGACGCGCGCACCGGCGGCAACAGCGCCCTGGGCGGTGGCGACAAGGGCGACATCGGTCGCTCCGACACCGCGTTCCTGCTGCACGTCTACGCCGACCACCGGCACGCCGTCGGCGTCTCCATCCCCCGCGACACCCTGGTCACCGTCCCCGCGTGCAAGCTCCCCGACGGCAGTTGGAGCAAGCCGCAGAGCGACGTGATGTTCAACTCGGCCTACTCGATGGGGGAAACCGCGAAGGGCAACCCCGCCTGCACCCAGAACACGGTGGAGAAGCTGACCGGGCTGCGCGTCGACCACACCGTCGTCGTCGACTTCAAAGGCTTCGCGAAACTGACCGACGTCGTGGGCGGCGTGAAGGTCTGTCTGCCGAACGACATCCACCAGAAGGACCTCAGTCCCGGCCGGGCCACGGAGGGCAACCTCCTGTTCAAGAAGGGCGAGCAGACCGTCTCCGGGCAGAAGGCGCTCGACTACGTACGCCTGAGGCACGGGATCGGTGACGGCTCCGACATCGGCCGCATCAAACGCCAACAGGCCTTCGTCACCAGCCTCATCAAGAAGATCAAGTCCGACGGCTTCACGCCCACGAAGCTGCTGCCGCTCGCGGACGCCGCCACGAAGTCGATGACCGTGGACCCCGGCCTCGGCTCGGCGGACAAGCTGCTGAACTTCTCCATGTCGCTGAAGAACATCGACCTGCACAACGTCAAGTTCGTCACCATCCCCTGGAAGTACGAGGGCAGCCGCGTCGCCGTCGTCCACCCGGACGCGGACGCGCTGTGGGCGTCCCTCAAGGACGACCGCACCCTCGACGGCAAGAACGCCGGCGGAAAGCACGCGGGCAAGTCCGCCGCCTCTCCCTCGGCGACCGCCGCGCGTACGGTGTCGGGCCATGGCGCCTCCGTCTCGGTCTACAACGGCACCACCACGCCGGGCCTCGGCGCCGAAGCGGCCAAGAGCCTTGAGGGACACGGATTCACGGTCACCGGCACGGCCAACGCCGCGACCCAGGACCAGAGCGTCACATCGATCGCATACGGGCCCGGCCAGAAGTCCGATGCCAAGGCCCTCGCGGGTCTCTTCCCGGGCGCCGAGCTCACCGCGAGCACCCAGCCGGGCCTCGGCGTCGTCCTCGGTGCCGACTACTCCCCCGGCGCGACCGCGTCCGCGGCCCCGGCCCCGACGTCGGTGCCGTCCAGCGTGGCCGCCAACGCCCGCTCGGCCGACGAGAGCATCTGCTCGAACCTGTCCTACGGGTGAGCGGAGAACCGGTCTCGCCTCCCACGCCCGCGCGGTCCGCAGGGCGCGGGAGGCGAGGCCGCCGTCTTCAGGCCCCGGCACCACGCAGCCGGAGCACGGGCGCCCCGGACTGGTCGGCGCGTTCGGTCAGTTGGCCGATCATGAGCTGGACCACCGTCACGACGTCCGGATCGTCGACGTAGTACACCTGCCGACGCCCCTCGCGGCGTGAGCGGACCAGACCGGCGAGCTTCAGCTTCGTCAGGTGCTGGCTGACCGCGGGCAGCGCGCCGCCCACCCGCCCGGCGAGCCCGCTCACATCGCTCTCGCCCTGCGCGAGCGCCCACACCATGTGCAGCCGCGTCGGCGAGGCCAGCAGAGCGAACGCCTCGGCCGCCTGCGCGAGCACGCCGGCCGACGGCTCATCACGCCGCCCCGCACCGACCACCCCTGCCACCACCGGCTCGCTCCCGTCCCACACACCCACGCTCGACCGCGCCGGCCAAGTCTAGGCGCGCCGGCAGCAGTAAACCGATTGGTTTTCGCAGCGGCCGAATCGGACTAACCTCGCAGTATGACCACCGAAGTGAAGCCAAGCACGCGAGAGCGACTCCTGGAGGCCGCGGCCACGCTCACCTACCGAGAGGGCGTCGGCATCGGCATCGAGGCGCTGTGCAGGGCGGCGGGGGTGTCGAAGCGCTCCATGTACCAGCTGTTCGACAGCAAGGACGAACTCCTGGCGGCGAGCCTGGAGGAGCGCGCCACCGCCTTCGTGGCCGGATTCCTGCCGGCGGCCGACGACGGCCGTTCGCCCCGCGAGCGGATCCTGTACGTCTTCGGGCAGGTGGAATCGCAGGCGAGCGAGCCCGAGTACCGCGGCTGCCCGTACCTGGCCGCGCAGATCGAGCTCAAGGATCAGGGCCACCCCGCGAGCGAGGTGGCCCACCAGGTCAAGGGGAACCTGACGGCGTTCTTCCGCGCCGAGGCCGAACAGGGTGGCGCGAGCGACCCCGACCTCCTCGCCCGCCAGCTCAGCCTGGTCTTCGACGGCGCCAGCGCCCGCGCGGGAATCCGGGCCGACGACCTGACCGGACTCGTCACACCCACGGTGACCACCCTCCTCGACGCGGCCGACATGCGCTGACGATGAACTGACGATGCGCCGACGATGGACTGACGCGAAACCTTGCACGCGGAAACCGATCGGTTTACGGTGGTTGGAGACCGATCAGTTTCCCCTTGAGTCAGGAACCCATGATGGCGACGAACCAGCCGGTGGCACTCGTGACGGGCGCATCGTCCGGCATCGGGAGGGAAACCGCGGCCGCGCTGGTCGCGGCGGGTTTCGACGTGGTCGGCACGAGCCGCGACGCCTCGCGCGTCCCGCCGCTCGACGGCGTGACGTTCCTCGACCTCGACGTGGCCAGTGACGCCTCGGCCGCCGCAGCGGTCCAGCAGACGATCGAGCGGTCCGGGCGGATCGACGTCCTGGTCAACAACGCCGGCATCGGCTCGATCGCCGCGGCCGAGGAAACCTCCGTCGCACAGGCCCAGGACGTCTTCGAGACCAACGTTTTCGGGGTCATGCGCATGGTGAACGCGGCCCTGCCGCACATGCGCGCCGCAGGGCGAGGACGAATCATCAACATCTCGTCCGTACTCGGATTCCTGCCCCAGCCGTACATGGCCGCCTACGCCGCCTCCAAGCACGCGATCGAGGGCTACACCGAGTCCCTCGACCACGAGATACGCGGCCAGGGCATCCGGGCGCTGCTCGTCCAACCCGCCTACAGCAGGACCGGGTTCGAGGCCAACAGCACCAAGCCCGACGCTCCCCTGCCGGTCTACGACAAGCAACGCACCACCGTCGGCCGCGTCATGGCGGAAGCCGTCGGCAACGGCGACGCCCCCGCCCTCGTGGCCAAGGTCGTCGTCACGGCAGCGACCGCCGCGAAGCCCAAGCTGCGCTACACCGCGAGCCCCATGGCCCGCCGCGCGGGAATGCTGCACCGCTTCGCCCCCGCCCGGGTCTTCGACCAACAGCTCCGCAAGCTCAACCAGCTGGCCTCCTGACACCCCGGCAACCCCACACCCGCGGGAAGCAAAACAGCGCCCGGGCCGGAGGGGTGACCCCTCCCCCGCACTCGTAGACCCTGTGGGACTCGAACCCACAACCAATGGATTAAAAGTGTCGGCGATCTTGTGTTTGACGGTCGCGAGGACTGATGCGTTGTCCGGAAACTTCAGGTCAGAGAGCTGGCGCCAGATGACTGGTTTTGCCGCATGACAGGCTGTGGGGCTACGTCCGCTTACGCATCGCTCACGCATGACAGGAGCCTTCCGGTGACTGAACCAACGCAGTCACCTCGAATACGAGGCTCTGTCTCAACGGCCCACAGACAGTGGTAGTCAGACCATGCGGACAGCGTGTGCCAGTGTGCCGATTCCCTCAACCGTGATCCGCACCTCGTCGCCGTCCCGCACCGGGCCCGAACCATCCGGTGTCCCAGTGAGGATCACGTCCCCGGGCTCCAGCGTCATCAGGCGGCTGGCCGCGGCGATCAGCTCGGGCACCGGGCGCACCATCTGTGAAGTGCTGCCCTTCTGCCGAACCGCCCCGTTCACGGTCGTCACGATCGCCAGGTCGTCCGGGTCGAGGTCCTCGACCACGGTCGGGCCCAACGGGCAGAACGTGTCGTAGCTCTTGGCCCGCGACCACTGCCTGGTGCCCTGGCCCAGGTCCCAGGCGGTGATGTCGTCCGCGCATGTGTAGCCGCGCACGACGTCCCGATACCGGGTGGTGGGTACGTTCTTGCACCGCTCGCCGATGACGACGGCGAGCTCCCCCTCGAAGCGGACCTCGCCGAGGTCGGCGGGCACCTCCACTGTTCCGCCCGAACCGATCACCGAGGTGGCGGGCTTGAGGAAGATGATGGGTCCAGCGGGATCGGGGGCCGAGTCGCCCGTGCGGTCCGCGTAGTTGCGGCCGATGACGACCACCTTGCCCGGCTTCACGACTGGGCCAGCGGGCCGAAGTTGATCTGCCACTCACGGATGCTGCTGTGCTTGACGTACCCGGCCGTGATGTACGGGTCGTCGCGGAAGAGCGCGGCGAGCGCGGCCCGGTCCTCGACCCGGTAGATCAGCAGACCCGAGTTGTCCTGCGGCAGCGGGCCGCCGGCGAGGAGTACGCCCTGTTCGGCGAGCTCCTTGAGATGGGCCTTGTGCTGCCCGTTGACCGCCTGACGGCCGTCCCGGTCCACTGCGTACGACCACTCGACTGCGAAAACCTGCATGGCTGATGACTCCTGGTAGATGTGGGGGTTGTGGGGTGGTGGTCGTGGCTCAGATCCAGATGCCGCCGTTGATGTCGATCACCGCTCCCGTGCTGTAGCCGGAGTCCTCGGACGTCAGGTGCAGGACGCTGCCCACAGCTTCGGCGACCGTGCCCATGCGGCGCATCGGGATCTTCGACAAGACGGCTTCCTTCTGCTCCTCGGGACGGCGCTCCCAGGCACCGGCCACACGGTCGGTGGCGATCGGGCCGTGGGCGACGGTGTTCACGGTGATGCCGTGCGGGGCGAGTTCGTATGCCGTCTGCTTGGTGAAGCCGATGACGCCGGCCTTGGCTGCGACGTACGCGGCGTTGTTGAAGTGGCTGTAGGTCCGGCCCCCGGCCGAGGTGAAGTTGACGATGCGGCCGTACCCGGCCTCCTTCATCGCCGGCACGCAGAGGCGAACGGCGGTGAGCACCGGAACCAGGTTCTCGGCCACCGAGGCGCGCAGGAAGTCCTCGTCGAGCTCAGTGACCGGCAGGACGCGGGTGTCGCCGCCGGTGCCATTGACCAGGATGGTCGGCGCCCACTCGCCGGTGAGCTCGGCGAGCTGTCGCTCGGTGTCCGGCACGTCCATGATGTCGCCGACGATGACACGAACATCCGTGAACTCGGCCAGCTCCTCGGCCAGTTCCTTGACGCGCACGTCGTCGCGGTCGAACAGGACGAGGCGTTCGCGGCGCTCGGCCAGCTTGCGGGACAAGGCGGCACAGATGCCCCCTGCGGCACCGATGATCAGGGCGGTGCGGCGGGTGGTGGTCGTGTCGGTCACGGTGATCACTTCTCTTTCTGGGGTGCGTAGTTCAGGACTGGACAGTGGTCGCTGCCGAGCGGCAACAGGAGAGGAGTTCCGGGGAGGGCACGAGGCCGAGGCCGGGCCCGTCCAGCGGTGGAGCGAGGTGGTGGCTGCGGTCGATCCGGTACGGCGGATCGGTGAGTGGGGTGGGAAACCACTCGTCCTGCCGCCCCGCCTCGATGGCGAGCGGGTCGCGGAGGTGGGCGGCGAGCAGTCGCCCGGCGGCCCACAGCGGGCCCACCTCGGCGACTTGAACGCCCAGTTGGAGACCAATGCCCAGTTCGTCGGCACGTCGTGCCAGTTGCAGGGCGGGGAGGATGCCGCCGCACTTGGAGATCCGGATGTTCACCGCATCGGCCGCCTGCAGCGTTGACGCCGTCTCCAGGTCGGCTACGTCCACGGCCGATTCGTCGAGCATGATGCGGGCGCCGGTGCGCGCGCGGATGCGCCGCAGCACTGCCCAGGAGCGGGCGACTGTCGGCTCTTCGATCCAGGCGACGACCGGAGCGAGCAGTTCGGCCGCGACCAGTGCATCGTCCGCATCCCAACCGCAGTTGGCATCCACGGACAAGGTCGCTTCAGATGGCAGCGCCTCACTCAGGAGCTCGGCAGCCTTGGCTGTCTCGTACGGGTCGGCCGAGGCTTTCAGTTTGACGTGCTGCAGGCGGCCTACGGCGTCCTCACCGAGGTCCGCCAGAAGCCCGGCAGGATCACGGCTGAGATCCACCACCAAGGCGGCGGGCCGCACAAGAGGGCGGGCCAGCAGGGTGCCAGGCGGGGCGGCTGCGACCAGCGCGTCCCGCAGCGGGCGGTCGTGCAGTCGGCACCAGGCATCCAGGGCCGCCGTCTCCAGGGCAGCGGCTGCCGCTGGTGCCCGTACGGCGCCACCGAGCAGGCGGGGAAAGTCGAGCCGTGCGAGCCGTGTCACCCCGTCCTCGAAGGTGGCGGCCTGAGCGAGCTCCTCCAGGACGAGTGCAGGGTTCTCGCTGCTGAGGGCGGAGAGTACCCCGGCGCTGGTTTCGCCGGTGACGTAGGGGCGGGGCGCGCCCTCGCCCCATCCCGTGAAGCCGTCGATCTCGCAGCGCACCAGCACGGAGTCGGCCATGTCGCGGCGGTGCGAGGCGTGCGCGAAGGGACGCTGCATGGGCACCTGGGCGGAGAACGCCTCGACCGACGTGGTGCGCTGCCTGACGGCGGCCACGCGCTGGTCAGCCGACATGGTCGACCCCGCTGAGCAGAACGAACGCAGACGTCCAGTCGATCAGCCGGTCCCGTGCCTCGGTGAACAGCAGGTAGTGCCGGTCCGTGGGCAGCATCGTCAGCTCGCCCTTGCCATAGGTGAGCTGAATGAACGCCTTCTGGGCGTCGTCGAGGTCGACGATGGGGTCGTCATGGCCCGAGAGGAAGGCGCTCGCCGCCTGCGGCAGCGGGGGCCTCGCGGGATCCAGGTAGCGCCGCTCCAGATCGAGCAGGACTGCCCGCGAACGCCGCGTGAGGCGGCGAACGGCGAGCGGATCCTCGTCGATGAACCGCTGGAGGCGGACATCGGCGGTGAATTCGGACGAGGCCAGACCCGCGTCCCAGAGCTCGTCACTTGCGTCGGCGGCGAGCGCGCGGCGCTGCTCCTCGCTCAGGGTGGCGTGCAGCTTGCCGAGCCAGGCAGAGCAGAAGACGGCCGCGTCGTACGGGACGGTGAACTCGGGGTGATGCATCAGGGCGGCGAGGAAGGAGCCGCCCAGGCAGTGCCCGAACAGGCCGAGCGGGATGTCGTCCCCCTCCGCACGACGGACCTCGGCGACCCCGGAAGTGTAGTCCGCCAACAGCGTTTCGGCGTCGGCGAGTTCTTCGCGGGCTCCCTCGCTCAGGCCGCTGCCGCGCCGGTCCAGAACGTAGAACGCAACGTCGTTCTCAGCGAACCGAGGGCCGGTCTCCCACAGCCATCCGGCATGGCTCTGCAGCCCGTGGAAGTAGAAGACGGCGGCCTTGGGGTGCTCGGGGCGCCAGACGTGGAGGGCGAGGCGGGTGCCGTCTCGGTCGACGTGGCGGATCTCGCGGCGCACGTCGCGCGGCGCACGCTTGAGGTCAAACACGGACGTCCCCTTCAGAGCCGGTGAACGCCGTGATGAACTCGGCGTCTGTGTGGAACGGCTTGTACTTGTACTGAGCCGCGTTGCCCTGCTGCCGCCGGCTCTCGACGTATGCGCCGACCGCGTCGCGTGGCACGAGATGGATCTGGATCGGGTCAAGTCGGCGGCTGTCCCGCTTGGACCCGTACTCGATATTGATCTCACGCAGCACGTCGTCCACGCGGGCCGAGATCTCGGCGGCGCGGTGAGTGTCCTCGTCGCGGGTCTCCACGACGGCGACGTAGTGCGGAGGCTCGGCCCACTGCGGGCCGCAGAGGTACAGGCCCATGTCCAGGCCGAGGTCGGCGAAGCCGCGGCGCAGCGCGTCGGTGACCTGGCCTTCGGTCAGCTTTTCGCCGGTGAAGGAGTGGAACGAACCGTCGCGGCGTACGAAGCTGACCCACGGGACGCCGTCCACGACGCGGTGGACGCGGTAGAGGTCGCCGGTCCACAACCGGTACAGGCCGTTGCCCTGCGACATGATCAGGTGGTAGTCGGCGCCCGGCTCCACTTCGTCGAAGAGCAGGGTGCGTACGGGCTCGCTGGCCGCGATCCGCTCGGCCAGCGGTACGTCGGCGGGTACGAACTCGAAGAACGCCTGGCTGACGGCGAGCGGCTGGGCGTCGGCCGACCCGTCCACCGGGAGCGTGGTGACGCCCTCCGTGCCGCAGCTCATGAACGGCAGCCGCGCGACGCCGGGAAGGATCTTGTCCAGTTTGCGCTGGTAGAGCCCGGCCGACGCGGACAGCCAGCAACTGTAGAGCCGCAGCGTCGGCCAGATGTCGGTGAGGGCGAAGTGCGGCTCCTTCAGAATCAGTTGCAACCGATCGGCGCCTTCGATGTCGGGCTCGCCCCATGGCAAGCCGTCGAGGGTGCCGGCGCGTACGTCGTCGACGAGCCGGTCGCCGAACTCGGAGATCAGGTCCCGCAGCGAGATCAGGGTGCTCGGGTTGATCGCGGTGATCACCTGAAGCGGCCGTCCGAGCAGGTGCCGGACGCGGTGGTACATCCGGCCCTCGTGGCTGGTCGGGGTGTCCGGGCCCATCCACGGGGCCTCGTACCACGGCGGATTCCAGTCCAGGCCGCCGAGGCGCGGGTGGCGGTTGCTCACCGCCTGGTACGCGACGCCCTCGATGAAGTCGGCGGCCCCCTCCCGAACGGTCTGGGTGTCCAGGGTGGCGTAGGGACCGTCGAGGATCTCGGGGTGCAGGGCGAGGTACGTGCCCCACATGGCCTGCATGGCAGGTATGCGGTAGGAAGTCAGCCAGTGCCGGGTGTAGGGAACCCGCTTCGAGTTGCCGGTGGTGCCGCTGGTCTTGAGCCAGCGCAGCACCGGGCTGCAGCTCAGGACGCCGCCTTTGGCGAGGGTCTCCCGCTCGACGAGCGGCGCGAAGTCGTCGTACCGCATGATCGGGAGCAGGCGGCGGAAAGCCTCGGCGCGGGCCGTACCCGGTGCGGTGTCCGCGACAGCGTCGTAGCCGCTCTCGCGCCAGTGCACCGAGTCGGCGCCGAGGGTAACGATGTCTTCGAGCACCCGCGCCTGTGCGGTGTCCGGGTCGGCCAGGTCGGCCAGCAGGTCCGCGCGCGCTGCCTCGCATTCAGCGGCGAAGGCGTCGCGGCGGACGTTCCAGTAGGTGGTCCAGCGGGTCTCGCCGGAGGAGGTGCGGGCTCGATCGGGTGCCCGCGTCGTGCCGATGGTGGGCATGACTGCCTTTCGTGGAGCGGGTGTTGAAGGCGGGTCAGTGCTGCTTCTTGGCGGGGTCGACCAGCCAGAGCAGGCAGGCGAGAGCGCCGATGGCGGCGCCGAGCCAGGACACACCGGCCCAGCCCGCGGCGGAGTAGACGAATGAGGCGAGCGCGGAGCCGATCACGCCGCCACCGAAGTAGCAGGTCATGTAGGCGGCGGTGAGCCGGGAGCGCGCTTCGGGGCGCAGCGTGTAGATCTGGCTCTGGTTGGTGATGTGCATCGCCTGGCAGGCCAGGTCGAAGCCGATGATGCCGATGATCAGGGCGATCACCGAGTGTCGGCCGAAGCCCATCGGGATCCACATGAGGGTCAGCAGCACCGCACACAGGCCGGTCACCAGGCGTGCGCGACCTCGGTCGGCGGCTCGTCCCGCCACGGAGGCGGCGGCCGCACCGGCCACTCCTGCCAGTCCGAACAGCCCGATGGTGGCGGTCGAGTAGTGGTACGGAGGCGCGGCCAGCATCAAGCCGATGGGCGTCCACAGCACGCTGAAGCCGGCAAAGGTGAGCGAGCCGTACGCAGCACGCACGCGCAGGACCCGCTCCTCCTTGAAGATGGTGAACACCGAACGCAGCAGCGCACCGTATCCGAGCTCGGAGGCCGGGGGTGTCAGCGGCAGCCGGGACCGCAGGGCCGCAGCCAGGAGGAGCATGAGGACGGCGGCGGTCCAGAAGACGGTGCGCCAGCCGCCGAGTTCGGCGAGGTAGCCAGCGAAGGTGCGCGCGAGCAGGATGCCCAGCAGGAGGCCGCTCATCACGGTGCCGACGGTCTTGCCTCGCGTCTCAGGGGTCGCGAGGCCGGCCGCGAAGGCGACGAGCATCTGGGCGGTCGTCGAGAAGAGACCCACGATCGCGCTGGCCACGTACAGCACCGATGCGTTCGGCGCCGCACCGGTCAGGGCGAGCGCGGCGGCACTCACCAGACACATGGTCGTGACCAGGCGGCGTCGCTCCAGCAGGTCCCCCAAGGGGACCAGGAGCAGCAGGCTTGCCGCGTAGCCGACCTGGGTGACCGTAACGACGAGCCCAGCCCCAGAGGTGCCGAGGTTGAAAGCGTCTCGGATGTCCTGCAGGAGCGGTTGGGCGTAGTAGAGGGCCGCCACGGACAGGCCGGTGGCGACGGACAGAAGGAGAGTCGTGGCGCGGTCGAGGCCGACCGGCTGGCCACCTTGCGACGCCCCTGGCACACCTGTGGTGGGCGCACTTGTTGAGCTCATGACATAGCTTTCTTCGTCGATCACAGTGAGCTGAAGACGCACGGGCGCACACGGATCGCGAGGCGACGGAATACGTCAGACAGTTGCGACCGCCCTCTGGGGCAGTTCCCTCGCGGGGCGCCCGCAACGTCTTACAGAACGTATCGGCGCGTCGACAGGGCGCAGTCAAGAAAGTGCGAGGTCCGCGACAGCGTTGTGCAAGCCTTTCGGCAAGATCGTGTTCAGTGGTCGCGTGACACAGGGAGCGCCAACCGGATACGGGCGTCCAGGCCGCGTCCACCCTCGGCCGGGAGAAGGTCGAGATGCCCACCCGACGAACTCACCAGCATCGTGGCGATCGACAGGCCAAGTCCACTGCCGGCGCACTTCGACTGCGGCAGCCGCCAGTTCCGGCCTTGTGCCCGCTCGCGATCGGAGTCCGTCATCCCCGGCCCCTGATCCTGGACATGGACATCGACGAAGGTGTCGCCTGATTCGACCGCGACGGTGATCGTGCTGTGGGCCGGGCTGAACTTGATTGCGTTGTCGAGGAGTACGTCGAGCCCTTGCTCCAGAGCTCCGGGACGAGCCAGCGCACTCAGACCGCCGGCCTGCACGCGATGAATTCGGATGCGTCGCTCCCAGGCCACCACGGACCAGCTAGAGACACGGTCCGCCACGATCGCGGTGAGATCGACCTCGGTGATCCGCTGTTCCTCGTTGACCACCTGCGAGATGTCGAGGATTTCGGACAGTGTCTCCCGAAGCCGGGCGATGTCACGCAGCACCTTCTGATAGCTCGCGTGCCCGGCATCGGCGACGTGGGGCTCCAGGTTCTCGACGCGCAGGCTGAGCGCCACCAGAGGGTTACGGAGCTGGTGGGAGGCATCAGCGAGGAAGAAACGCTGCCGCTCGACGAGGGCTTGGACTGTGCCCGCGAGGTGGTTCACATGCGCGTTCAGCGTGCGCAATTCCGGTGGACCGGAGTGAACGGAGATGCGCTCCACGTCGTGCCCCCGAGCCAGGGCACGCACCGCTGCCTCGGTGTGCTCGACCGGACGCAGCACCCACACCGACAGAAGCCACACCATCACGGTGGTGCATGCGATCGCTGCCAACCCGGCTCCCCCGAGGACGGTCCAGCGCCGCTCGACGGTGCTCCGCAATTGTCGGGTGGGGGCTCCGATCAGGAAGGCGTAATGGCGTCCGTCCGCCAGTTTCCACTGCTGGGCAACGACCAGAGGACGGGCGGCATCGGGCAGCAGATCCCCGCGTTCGATCACGTTCTCACCGTGGAAGGCGCGGCGTACGGCCGATGCGTTCGACCGGTACAGATCTGCGGACCGCGGACCACCCATGGCAACCGGACGTCCCGCGTCGTCGATGACCACCGCGGTCGCCGCGTGCTCAGCAGTGAAGGCGTGGACCACCTCCGGCAGACGAGCGGAAAGGGCACCGGCCGGGAGCCTGAGGATCGGTGCGATCAGGTAGGCACGGTCGAGCTGCCCGGCATTCTCCAGGTCGGACCAGGCGCTCTGATCGATGAAATAGGCGAGAGGCAAGCCGAGCAGCGTGACGATGAGCGTGACGAGACTCAGGTTGGCGATCAGGTATCTCCAACGCACAGGCGCTCACCTGACCGTCATCCGGAATCCGACACCTCGCACAGTCTCGATGCAGGGCATCTCACCAAGCTTGCGTCGCAGGGCATTGATGTGAACATCCAGAGTCCTGGAAGAACCCAGCCAATCGGCGCCCCACACCTCACGCAGCAAGCGCTGCCGCTCGAACACCGCACCGACGTCAGCCGCAAATGCCATCAATAGATCGAACTCTGTACGCGTCAGCGGCACTTCCTGGCTCCCCGCGAGAACGCGGCGCTGCCGCGGATCGATCGTGAGGTTACCGACCCGCAGCACGTCCGGTTCGGACTCCTCCGAGGAGGCGGACGGCGGTAGCGACAGGTCCACACGTCGCATGAGTGCCTCGATACGTGCGGACAACTCCCAGAACCCATAGGGCTTTCCGACGAAATCATCGGCCCCCGACTTCAGGGCGAGTACGCGATCCATCTCGTCAACCCGTGCACTCACCACGATGATCGGAACCGTTGAGGTGTGCCGGATACGCCGACATACCTCAAGACCGTCCAGGTCCGGCAGGGTCAGATCGAGAAGGACGAGCTCGGCGTCACCGTGAGACGCAAGCGCGGAGTGACCATCCTCCGCCAGCGTCACCTCGTGGCCGTGCCGCCGCAGAGCTGTGGACAGCTCTTCTGCAACATCCGAATCATCTTCAGTCAGCAGTATGTGCACGGTGACCAGGCCCAACCTCAACATGTGTCCACATAATGGAACCCGACGTCCATAATGTGATCGCAGGCTAGCACGGGCCCAAAGCGGGCGTCCGTGGGCTTGATCACCACGACTGCCTGCGCGGGCTCATGCCAATGCCTGTCACCGCGAAGTGCCCGGGGTTTCGTGATGGGTCGTCGCAGAGGTTGATCCGTGGGGCTACGCCCTCTCACGCAAAACGGATCGCTGACCAGCGCCAGAGAGACCGAGCGGGACCGGAACCGCCCCCCTTCGATGCCGAGTCCGCGAGTTGCCTCCTGCAGCGCGACGGGGACTGTTTGCCTTCAAATCCGCCCGTGGGCATGATCCACTTGGTGGATCATGCCCACGGGTACTGACTCAGCTGTTGCGGAACAGGTTGTGCCCTCGCACCTCTTCATCAGCCAGGAATGTACGGGTGCAGCATCCGCGCGGACGAAGTGTCCGCAGGACCAGCGCTTCCCGTGCGAACCGTGCGAGCTTGAGGCGAGGTGTCTCCTCGATGCGGCCGAGAACGACCGGCTCTACCCGGCCTTCCACCTCATGGGTACCCGCGGCCTCCGTCGCGGCGAAACAGTCGGCCAGGACTGGCACGAGGTGGACCTCGACGGCGCGCAGATCACGCCCGCGAAGGAGATCGTGGTCGACGGCTGGGACACGTACGAATCGGATCCCAAGACGGGCGGCAGCGCAGACACCATCGCGCTCGCCGGCGTGAACGTCCTCGTGCTGCGCGAGCACAAGGTCCGCCAGGACAAGGAACGCAAGCAGTGGGGCTCAGCCTGGCGGAACACCGGCAAGGTCTTCACCCGGGAGGACGGCTCCTGGCTGCACCCCGAGACGCTCTCCGCGACCTTCCGCCGCATCCTCGCCACCACCGACCTGCCACCCATCACCCTCCGGGACCTGCGACACGTGGCCGCGACGCTCACGCACGGCGGTGGCGGCGACATCCACACGGTGAAGGCGACCCTGCGGCACTCCACCATCGCGCTGACCTCGGACACGTACACGAGCCTGCTGCCGGAACTCGACCGAGAGATCGCGGAGAAGGCGGCAGGCCTGATCCCCCGCGCCCGCGTGCCGAAGCCTGCCGCTCCGGAGCCGTCCGTCCGGCGTCCTGCCGCCCCATCCGCTCACGCATCGCTCACGCAATGGCTCGCAAACGAAGAAGCGCCCGAGCCGACCGAAGCCGACCCGGACGCTGCGTAGCAGGTCAGAAGGGGTAACCCCTCCCCCACATTCGTAGACCCTGTGGGACTCGAACCCACAACCAATGGATTAAAAGTCCACTGCTCTGCCAATTGAGCTAAGGGTCCACGCGCCGACCTGAGCCGACGCACCACTGAGCATAGCCTCCCCCGTCCGCCCAGCCGATCGAGTATGGGTGTCTGCGGAACGGACCTCCCGGAAAGTCGGGCTCATCGCCAGATGATCTCGACGGCAGCAGGGTCAAACCTCTTGCCCCGCCCCACCTTGTGGACCAACACGGCGCGGATCGCGCGGGTCAGCCGCTCACGTCGCATGTCCACGGTGTACGTGTCCCATTCGGCCAGCACCTCACCGGTCTCGGCCCGAATGCGCATGGCTTCAGCCGATCTTTTGCGCTGCTGATAGGCAAGCACCCCCACGGCCGCCGAGCGATCGACGTCAGCTTCCTCGTGGGGTTCCTCGCCACGTCGCCTCGCCACGTCGAAGTAAGCCTGCTGTACCAACTCGTCGAGGGGCGGCCCCACACGCTTCAGACCGCCGCACCCACCTTCGCGTACGACGCACTGGTACCGGAAGATCTCCTGACCGTGCCGCAACGCGGCGTAGTCGACCTTGCCGTACATCCGGCTGCCGCACGTACCGCATCGTGCGATGCCCGAGAGCAAGTAGGTGGCGTGTTGGCGCGAGTGACCACCAGGCGTCGTGCGGGCCGCCTTCGCTCTGTCCCGGCGTTCCGCCAGAACATCGACAGCTGTACGCCACTCCTCCGGGGTGACGATGGGGTCCCACTCGCCGACCACCGGTTCACCGTCCACCGTCAGCACGTGGTCGGGCAGCCAGAGGACCGAGGCGGCCTTACGGTCGGCGGTTGAAATGTAAACGCGGTAACCGCACACCCGCGGGTTGAGCAGCCTATTGCGGACAACTCCGTCGCGTAGCGGTCCCCTGCCTTCGGCCGTTGGCTTCACCCCGGCCTCGGTCCACTCCTTGCGAACCGCCGCGATCGTCTTGCCCTCAGGGATATCGAGGATCGCTCGGCGTAGCAGACCTGACTCGAAAGCCTCGAGCGACCTGTTGTCCCGCTGCCAACCGAAGGGGCGCTTACCGTTGTGGGCGCGCCCTTGGAGCGCGAGCTCGCGGTGCACACCGTTCAGTCTGCGGCGGACAGCATTCACCTCCATGCCACCCAGCACGGCCTGAACGGTGAGCAGGGCTCTGCCCGCCTCCGTGCTCAGGTCGGTGCCGCCCTCGCAGTCCCTGCCGACCAGCCTCGGATCCGACCGGAACAGTCCGGTGAGGCGGGCCGCGTCCGCCTCCATGCGGACCAGCCGGTCGGCGTGCAGAAACACCACACCCTGAACGAATCCTGACTGGAGATCCAGCAGCAGTTCCTCGAAGGCAGGACGCCGGACATCCGGATGGGCGGCGGTGATGTCGTTGTCCTCGTACGTCCTGACCACGGTCCACCCGAGCCTCTCCGCAAATGCACGGCACCGGTGATCCTGCCGTCTCACGCCTGCTCGGGTGTGTTCACCCTCGGCGTCCCGCCCGTCGTCGGACACCCGGACATACGTACCCACCGCGATCCCCATGACCTTCCCCCTCTTCAACCTGGCCGTATGGAACACGTTGAAGAACGCATGAACCCCGCCCAGGTCACGCTGCCGGGCAAGCCCGGACGTGGAAAGGACTCAGAAGGGCTGGGCACATGTCACGAGCGGTCGGCGCGACGGGCGGCGGTGCGGGGGTGGTTCGGGTTGAGGAACCAGTGGCGGGCCGAGACCGCCCACCAGGTGCCCGCGAAGCCGAGGACCACGAGGACCGCGATCGGGGCGTAGTTGAAGGTCTCCCAGGTGACCGGGGAGACCTGCGGCAGCATGAAGAGGATCGTGATGACGACGACCCAGGCCACCGCCACCACACCGATCGGCGTCGACCAGCGGCCCAGGTGCCACGGGCCCCGCTCGAACGCGTCGCCCTTGCGCAGCCGCAGCAGCGTCGGGATGACGTACGCGATGTAGAGGCCGATGACGGCGATCGAGGTCACGGCCGCGTACGCGGTGACGTTGATCAGGTAGGGCAGGCCGAGGACCAGGGCGCCCGCCGCCGCGAGCCAGACCGCCGCGACGGGGGTGCGGGTGCGCGGGCTCACCGTGTGCCACACGCGGGAGAACGGCAGGGCGCCGTCGCGCGAGAAGGCGTAGATCATGCGGGAGTTGGCGGTCACGGACGCCATCCCGCAGAACAGCTGGGCGCCGATCACGACCAGGAGGAGGAGCTTGCCGGCCGTCGCGCCGAGGGCGTCCAGGAGGATCTGGGCCGGGGGCGCGCCCGTCGGCGAGTTCAGCGCACCGTCGTACGACTGGATCGCGAAGGTGAAGCCGAGCAGCAGGACGAAGCCGGCGATCCATGACGTCCAGATCGAGCGGACGATGCCCTTCGGGCCCGCCGTCGACGCGTCGTGCGTCTCCTCCGTCATGTGCGCCGACGCGTCGTACCCCGTGAAGGTGTACTGCGCCATGAGCAGGCCGATGAGGACGACGTACACGCCGCTGCCCCAGCCGGTGTTGTTCACGAACTCGCCGAAGACGAAGGACGCCGACTGATGGCTGTCCGGCGCGAAGGCGAGCGCGCCGACGATGAGGGCGACGCCCAGCACGTGCCACCACACGCTGACGCTGTTGAGGAAGGCGACGATGCGCACGCCGAAGGTGTTGAGGAGTCCGTGGAGGACCAGGATTCCGGCGAAGAGCAGGATCGTGCGGCCGGGTGTCACCTCGAAGTCGAACTGGAGGTTCAGGTAGGCGCCGAGGAAGGACGCCGCACCGAAGTCGATCCCGGCGGTCACGGCGATTTGCCCCAGGACATTAAACCAACCGGTAATCCACGCCCACGCCGCCGCCGACCTCTCCGGCGCCAGCTGATACGCCCAGAAGTACAGCCCCGCCGACGTCGGGTACGCCGAGCAGATCTCGGCCATCGCCAGGCCCACGAAGAGGGTCATCAGGCCGACGGCGACCCAGCCCCAGGTGATGAGCACGGGCCCGCCCGTGTTCATGCCGAACAGGTACAGGGTCAGACAGCCCGAGAGGACCGAGATGATCGTGAAGGAGACGGCGTAGTTGGAGAAGCCCGACATACGGCGGGCGAGGACCTGCGTGTAGCCGAGCTGGGCGAGGCGCTCCTCGTCGGAGCCCGCGGCCACGGCCGGCTCCGGCCCGTCGGTGGCTCTGCTGGCATCACTTGTCATGCCCCCAGCGATTCCCTCGCCGGGGGCGCCGCATGCGGCCGATCAAGGCCCAAAAAGGCCGCGGCCCCACCCCCGTGAGGGAGTGGGGCCGCGGCCCTGTCACGTCAGAGACGGTCAGCCGTTGCGCTTCCAGCGCGGCTTGTCGTCACGGCGGCCGAAGGACGAGCCGGTGCCGGAACCGGCACCACGGTGGTCGTCACGGCGGCCGTAGGGGCGGTGGCCGCCGGAGGGACGGTCGCCGCCCTGGCGGTCACGGTTGAACGGACGGTCGCTGCCCCGGTGGCCCGAGGGACGGTCGTCGCGGCGGAAGCCGCCACGGTCGCCACCGCGGTCGTCACGGCGCTCGAAGGAACGGCCGCCACGGTCGTCGCGGTTGAAGCCGCCACGGTCGCCGCCCCGGTCGTCACGGCGCTCGAAAGAACGGCCGCCACGGTCGTTGTCGCGACGCTCGAAGGAACGGCCACCACGGTCGTTGTCCCGGCGGAAGCCACCCTTGTCACCGTCACGACGGTCATCGCGGCGGAAACCACCACGGTCACCACCGCGGTCGTCACGGCGCTCGAAAGAACGGCCGCCACGGTCGTTGTCGCGACGCTCGAAGGAACGGCCACCACGGTCGTTGTCCCGGCGGAAGCCACCCTTGTCACCGTCACGACGGTCATCGCGACGGAAACCACCACGGTCACCACCGCGGTCGTCACGACGCTCGAAAGAACGGCCGCCACGGTCGTTGTCCCGGCGGTTGTCACGGCGCTCGAAGTTGCCCCGCTCGTCGCGGCGCTGACGCGGCTGGTCCGAGAACGAACGCTCGGCGCGCTGCGCCTCCTCGGCGGCAGCGGCGGCGGCCTGGGCGGCCTGCTCGGCGGCGGCCTCCTGCGCGGCGGCGACGGCCGCGGCCACGCCCTCCTCGTCCTCGCCGCGGTCACGGGCGGCGCGGGCGGTCAGGCGGTCGGCCTGCTCGCGCAGCTCGGTGGCGCGACGGGTCGCGCGCTCCAGCTGCTTGGTCAGGTCGGTGACCTCACGCTCGGCCTGCTGCGCGGCGTTGCCCGCGGACTCGGCCTCGACCTCGGTCATGGACCGGGCACCGGTGATCTCGGCGACCTCCGGGTCGAAGGCGGCGCCGCCCTGGATGATGTGGCGCCCGGCGTCGACGCCCGCGTCCTCCATGAGGCGGAAGATCTGGCGGCGCTGGTGCGGCAGCGACAGGGAGACGACGGTGCCGGTGCGGCCGGCACGCGCGGTGCGGCCCGCGCGGTGCAGGTAGTCCTTGTGGTCGCCGGCCGGGTCCACGTTCAGGACCAGGTCGATGTCGTCGACGTGGATGCCTCGGGCGGCGACGTCGGTGGCGACGAGCGCGTTGACGTAGCCCTTCTTGAAGTCCTCGAGAACGCGCGTACGGGCGCCCTGGGTCATGCCGCCGTGCAGCGCGTCGGACTTCACGCCGGCGTCGCGGAGCTGCTCGGCGATGCGGTCGGCGCCCAGCTGGGTGCGGACGAAGATGATCGTGCGGCCCTTGCGGGAGGCGATGGCCGCGGTGACCGGGGCCTTGTCCTTGGGCTTCACGACGAGGATGTGGTGCGACATCGTCGTGACGTTGCCCTGGGCGCTGTCGACCTCGTGCGAGACCGGGTCCGTCAGGTAGCGCTTGACGAGCGTCTTGATCTCGTTCTCCATGGTGGCGGAGAAGAGCATGCGCTGGCCGCCGGCCGGAACCTGGTCGAGCAGCTCGGTGACCTCGGGCATGAAGCCCAGGTCGGACATCTGGTCGGCCTCGTCGAGGACGGCGACCTCGATGTTCTCCAGCGAGCAGGCGCCGCGGTTGATGATGTCGCGCAGGCGGCCCGGGGTGGCGACGAGGATGTCGACGCCGCGCTCCAGGGCGTAGATCTGGTTGCCCATCGACGTACCGCCGCAGACGACCTTCATCTTCAGGCCGACCTGGTCGCCGTAGGGCTGGAGCGCGTCCGCGACCTGCATCGCGAGCTCACGGGTCGGGGTGAGGATGACGGCGCGCGGCTTGTGCTTCTCGCTGCGGGCGCCTTCCAGGCGGGCCAGGACCGGCAGACCGAACGAGAGGGTCTTGCCGGAGCCGGTGCGGCCACGGCCGAGGATGTCCTTGCCGGCCAGGGCGTCCGGGATGGTCGCGGCCTGGATCGGGAACGGGGTGGTCACACCGTTCTGCGCGAGCTTGCGGACGACGGGCTCGGGGAGACCGAGGTCGGCGAAGGTGAGGGTGGGCTCGTCGTTCTCGATGATGTCGACCGCGTCGGTGTCGATGGTGTCGATGGTGTTCTCGACGTCGTTCTCGACGGCCTGGTCGGCGATGTTCTCAGTGGAAATGGACATGCGAAATGCGAAACCTTCCGGAGTCTCGGCACGCGCCCGCAACTCCGTGTATTCGCAATTCAGCAAATCGACCGCCTCAATGCGGTCCAGCCACGGCAAGGGAGAGTACGCGCCACGCGGCGCTCTCTTAACGGCGCCGGGCAAATGGGATCAAACGATCTACCACCATACGCACCCCCCACCCCCCAAGGCAAACCGGATCCTTGAGACCCCGCTCACACCTAGGCCGGGTCCCCCGCCTGCGGCCGCGGTTCACTGGCCCGCTCTTGCGCGGTCTCCCCGTGCGCCGACGACGAGGGCTCGGCGGTCGGCGGTGACGACGAGGGCGCGGGGGACGACTTCGTGGGCGAGGGCGTGCTCGTCGCGCTGGGCGGCTCCGGCCGCTGCGAGGGGCGCCGCGACGCGCTGCGGGACGGCGAGGTGGGCGCCGAGGCCGGGGCGGACGCCTTCGGCGGGGTGGGAGAGGCCGACGACGGCGTGGCCGGGACTTCGGGTGCGGCCGACCGGCCCGGCGGCATCGCCGAGGCCCTCCCGACCCGCGTGCCCACGTCCGCCCCGCCGTCCGGCACCTCGGCGCCGCCGTCGGGCGCGGCGCCCGAGCCCCGCTGCGGCGGGGAGTGGGTGGGCGCGTGGCCTCCGTCGGCACCCACGCTCATGCAGCCGGCGGCCGCGGCGACGGCCACCGTGGTCGCGGCCAACCGGCCCAGACGGAGCGCGCTGAGCGACAGGGCGCGTTGCGATACGGACAGCTGGCGCACGGGCGGGCACCTCCGGTGCACGAGAACGGGGTCACCATGGGGGGGTACCGTTCCCAACTCCTGTCCCCCGTACGAGGACACGCGCCGCGCGAGCACCGCACAAAGCCCCCACAATCAGCGCGGGGACCTCACCCGTATCCGAGCGCGTGCAGCCGCGCGTCGTCGATGCCCAAGTGGTGAGGAGTCTCGTGCGTTCAAGAAGTTCCATCGGACACGTCTTACCGAGAACCTGAACCGGGCTTGGCTCTCCAAAGCGCGTACGTCGGGCGTGAAGCCGTCCATGGACCGGTTCTGGTGGGTGGGCGAGGACGATCCGCAAGGGGCGGGGGCGAGTCACGCCCTCGCCGACGACGACACGGAGAAGCCGCTCGCGCCGATCTGTGGGCCTGTTCCCCCGATGCGAGGAACAGGCCTTTCCGAAGAGACATCAAAGTCGGCCTGAGCACCGAAACGTCCCGTCACGCCGTATCGCAAGCGTATTGCGGGCCGTTGCCTCACCGGGACCGGACGCGCATACGTGGAGCTGGGTGCCAGCCGTATCAGCGACGCCGGCAAGCTCCTCGAAGCCCTCCCGCCGGCTGTCGCCCAACAGCCCGACGACGGCCTCAGCAGCCCGGCGGAAAACCTCGGACAGCCCAAGCCGCCCGCGCAGCCCCCGCCAGACGCTCCCTCGTTCCTCGGCGGGGGCTTCTCGGCTCACGCCGGCATCCCCGTACGCAGGATCAACCTCCCCACCCGCCCGCTCATCCCGGACAATGGCCGTGTGCTGGAGATGACGCGCGAGACCTTCGAAGAGCTGGTGGCCGAGGCCCTGGACACGATCCCTCCGGAACTGACCCGGGTCATGGACAACGTGGCCGTGTTCGTGGAGGACGAACCGCCCACCGACGACCCCGAACTCCTGGGCCTGTACGAAGGCACTCCGCTCACGGACCGGGGCGAGTGGTACGCCGGAGTCCTCCCCGACCGCATCAGCATCTACATGGGCCCGACCCTGCGCTACTGCGCGTCCCAGGAGGACGTCGTCCACGAAGTCGCCGTGACCGTAGTCCATGAAATCGCCCACCACTTCGGCATCGGCGACGAGCGCCTTCACGAGCTGGGCTGGGGCTGATCGGGGCAAAGGCTCCGGGCCGCCGTTAACAGGCCCATGCGCCCCGTCACCCGGTGAGCTGAACAGCCCCCAAAGAAGTGTGCGGCGGGCTGTCATGCACCTCGGTCTCCGTGACCACGTCCTCCCTCGACCCGCACATCCTCGGCGACCAGTTCCTCGAACGTCTCGCGCGTCATCTCCAGCACACGGCCATTGTCCGGTACAACCCGCATACCCACCCGTGCACTTGGGCATACGGGAGCAATGGCCCGCTCGCCCGCCGCCGCCATACGTGGAGTCCGCCGCCGCACGCGACGCCTTCGCGCAGCACCCTCGGCGCTGCTGCGCCACTACCGCGACCGGCACCCCCGCCCGGTCCTCGAGCTGGTCCACCCGCCGCACCCCTACGTACGCGCGCTCGGCCTGGTCGCCGTCGTGCTGCTCGGCGCCTGGCTCGGCCTGCTGATCGTCGGCAGCGTGCGCACGCCCGTGGGGCCGATGGACACGAAGATGACGCTGCGCCCCTCGGTCTCGGGCGGTACGAAGATCAACGTGTCGCCGCTCGGCGCCCTGGAGCTGCGCTCCCACACGGCGCCGATCCGTCTCGACGTCGACGTGGACCGCATCGACCCGGTCCGCGCACAGGCCCTCGTCGACCACCCCGAGCTGTTCGCGGGCCTTCAGGACGAGGTCGCGCGCGACGTCGAGCACGGCACGGTCGACCTGGCCCTGCGCTCCTGCGTGGCGGTGGTCGCGGGCGCCACGACGCTCGGCCTCGTGGTCTACCGCCGCCCGCGCCGCGCCCTGGCCGCCGGCGGCCTGGCGCTCACCCTGCTCGCCGCCTCGGGCGGTACGGCGTACGCGACGTGGAACCCGGAGTCCGTCCTGGAGCCGAAGTTCTCCGGACTGCTCTCCTCGGCGCCCTCCGTGGTCGGCAGCGCCCGCTCGATCGTGACCGAATTCGACGCGTACCAGAAGGAGTTGGCGCTCCTGGTCACGAACGTCACCAAGCTGTACGACGCGACGTCCACGCTCCCCACGTACCAGCCGGACCCCTCGACGATCCGTGTACTGCACGTCTCGGACATCCACCTCAACCCGGCGTCGTGGAAGATCATCGCCTCGCTCGTGGACCAGTACAAGATCTCCGCGATCGTCGACACCGGCGACACGATGGACCACGGCTCGCAGGCCGAGAACGCGTTCCTCGACCCGATCGGGAAGCTGGGCGTGCCCTACGTCTGGATCCGCGGCAACCACGACTCGAAGAACGCGACGCAGAAGTACCTCTCCGACAAGAAGCGCTTCAAGAACGTCCGCGTCCTCGACGACGGGCGGGCCACCACGGTCGCGGGCCTGCGCTTCGCCGGCATGGGCGACCCGCAGTACACCCCGGACCGCGCGGTGAAGGCGCAGGGCGACCCCGCCGAGCGCCTGGCGGGCATCCGGCTCGCCTCGGCGCTGCGCGACCAGCGGGCGGCGGGCACCCCGGTCGACATCGCGCTCGCCCATGAGCCGGCCGCGGCCCGTGAGGTGGACGGCGAGGTGCCGCTCGTCCTCGCGGGCCACATCCACCACCAGGAGATGGAGGTGCTCCCGCTCGGCACCCGGCTGCGCGTCGAGGGTTCGACGGGCGGCAGCGGCCTGCGCGCGGTCGACAACAAGAACGGTCACCCCGACCCGGTCGAGGCCTCGGTCCTCTATCTGGACCGCACGACGAAGCGCCTGCAGGCCTGGGACGAGATCAGGCTGGGTGGTCTGGGCCTGACGAAGGCGGAGGTCAGCCGCCATCTGCCGCAGGAGAACCAGCCCGGCGCGACCCCGTCGCCGAGCCCTGGGGAGAGCTCCCCGTAAACCGTTTTGGCGATAGCTCCCCGCATCCCATATGCTTCTCACGTCCCCGACGCGCTGCAAAGCGCGCAGGCGGGCCGATAGCCCTCATCGTCTAGCGGCCTAGGACGCCGCCCTTTCAAGGCGGTAGCACGGGTTCGAATCCCGTTGGGGGCACGCACAACCGTGTGAGAGACTTGCTGTCGCTTGTCTCGCACAACAGCAAGGTCCTGTGGAGCAGTTTGGAGTGCTCGCCACCCTGTCAAGGTGGAGGCCGCGGGTTCAAATCCCGTCAGGACCGCTGAAGTTCCTCGTGAACTTCGTGGCTGGGTAGCTCAGTTGGTACGAGCGATCGCCTGAAAAGCGATAGGTCGCCGGTTCGATCCCGGCCCCAGCCACAGGAACTAGGCCCCGTCTTCGGACGGGGCCTATTGCGTTTCACCAGCGGTTTCACACTGCCGCCGCGTGCAGCGGTCCCGTCCCCCGGCCGCCCGGGTGGCGATGGCGCCAGAACCAGAAGAGGGCGCAGGAGACCAGGGACCAGCCGGCCAGCACCAGGATCGGGAAGGCGTGCTGGTTGCCCTGGAAGTAGACCGCCGTGTGCTGGGCGTTGTACGAGGCGCCCGGTGGCAGCCACTGGCCGAGGCGGCCGATGACCGTGGGGAGCAGCGGGGGCGCGACCGCGCCGCCGGACGCCGGATTGCCGAGCAGGACCAGCAGGCCCCAGGTCGGGATCATCGCCCAGCGGTGGAAGAACGTGTTGAACATCGTGAAGACCATGCCGCAGGTGAACATCGTCAGCGCGAGGATCAGCCAGGACTCGACGAAGGGCAGGTCCACCGCGCCGAGCCCCCAGTCCGCGACCGCCGCCACCGCGAAACCGCCGAGCAGTGCGTAGGCGATCGTGAAGGCGATCCGCTCGGCCGGGTTGAGCCCGCGCGCGTGCACGCTGAGCTGGATCGCGCCGACGAAGCCGATGATCACCGCGGCGAGTGTGATGTAGAAGATCGTGAGCCCGCGCGGGTCCCCGCCCTGCAACGGGTTCACGTCCTTGACCGTCACCGGGATGCCGGTCGCCTTGCTGACGGGCGGCGCCGCTTCGGTGAAGACCTGGGCGACGGTGACCCCGGAGGCGCCGGAGACGTCGAGGTGAACGCGCGAACCGCCGCCCCGTACGTCGAGGACCGCGTAGATCTTCTGGGCGTCGAGGGCGTCGCGGGCCGCCGTCCGGGAGTCGTAGGGCTTCAGGTCGAGTTGCGCGTCGAGCGCCTTCTCCATCGCGCCGAGGAACCGCTGCCCCTGGGCCTGGTCGTACGCGCCGGTGACCCCGGTCGGGATGTTGTGCGGCGTCGGGTTCGCCATGGAGTACGTGTACGAGCCGGCGAACAGGGCGGCCGCCGCCGACAGGATCAGGACGAGGACGCAGGCCGGGAAGAACGGGGAGTTCTTGAATCCCTTCCAGCGTTCGGTCCCGCTCAGCGGGCGCCCGTGCGCGCCGTGCGGCGGGTGCTCCTTCTCCGGTTCCGGCTCATCGGGCATGTGCGACATATCCGCACGTTAAGCCACGCGCCAGCGCTCTACATCCGGACACGGGCCCCGGCCGCCCCGGCGCACCGGCCACAAAACCGGTCGCCACACATTTCCCCGAGGTGAGATCCTTGAGGACGTATGTCTACGCAGCCTGCCCCCGCCGCCGATCAGTTCGCCGCCGTAGCGCGGCGGATCTCCGAGCTGTCCCTGCGCGATGCGCACCGCCTCGGGCGCAGGCTCGAAGGCGCCCGCAAGATCCGTAAGCCGGAGGCCCGCGCCGCCGTCGTCGCGGAGATCGGCGCGGAGGCCGAGAAGGCCGCCGTCCGCACGGACGTCCGTCGCGAGCGCCGCGCCGCCCTCGACGTCACGTATCCCGAGCAGCTCCCGGTCAGCCAGAAGAAGGACGAGATCGCCGAGGCGATCCGCGACCATCAGGTCGTGATCGTCGCCGGTGAGACCGGATCGGGAAAGACCACCCAGATCCCGAAGATCTGTCTCGAACTCGGCCGTGGCGTACGCGGCATGATCGGCCACACCCAGCCGCGCCGCATCGCGGCCCGCACGGTCGCCGAGCGCGTCGCCGACGAGCTGCGCACGCCGCTGGGCGAGGCCGTCGGCTGGAAGGTCCGGTTCACGGACCAGGTCGACCAGGACGGCACGTTCGTCAAGCTCATGACGGACGGCATCCTGCTGGCCGAGATCCAGACGGACCGTGAGCTGCGCGCGTACGACACGATCATCATCGACGAGGCGCACGAGCGGTCCCTGAACATCGACTTCCTGCTCGGGTACCTGGCGCAGCTGCTGCCGAAGCGCCCGGACCTCAAGGTCGTCATCACCTCCGCGACCATCGACCCGGAGCGCTTCTCGCGGCACTTCGGCGACGCCCCGATCGTCGAGGTCAGCGGCCGTACGTATCCGGTCGAGGTCCGCTACCGGCCCCTGCTTGAAGAGGACTCGGACGACTCCGACCGCGACCAGATCACCGCGATCACGGACGCCGTGGAGGAGTTGCAGAAGGAAGGTCCGGGCGACGTACTGGTCTTCCTCTCCGGGGAGCGCGAGATCCGCGACACCGCGGACGCGCTGGAGAAGAAGAAATACCGCGCGACCGAGGTGCTGCCGCTGTACGCGCGGCTCTCGCACGCCGAGCAGCACCGCGTCTTCCAGCGACCCGGCGCGGGAACGGTCCGCCGCATCGTCCTCGCCACGAACGTCGCGGAGACCTCCCTGACGGTCCCCGGCATCAAGTACGTGATCGACCCGGGCACGGCCCGCATCTCCCGCTACTCGCACCGTACGAAGGTGCAGCGGCTGCCCATCGAGCCGGTCAGCCAGGCCAGCGCCAACCAGCGCAAGGGCCGCTGCGGCCGTACGTCCGACGGCATCTGCATCCGCCTCTACTCCGAGGACGACTTCCTGGCCCGCCCGGAGTTCACGGACGCGGAGATCCTCCGTACGAACCTGGCCTCCGTCATCCTCCAGATGACCTCCGCGGGCCTCGGCGACATCGAGAAGTTCCCCTTCATCGATCCGCCGGACCACCGCAACATCCGTGACGGCGTCCAACTCCTCCAGGAACTGGGCGCGTTGGACCCCGCGCAGAAGGACGTACGCAAGCGGCTCACGGAGCAGGGCCGCAAGCTCGCCCAGCTCCCCGTCGACCCGCGCCTGGCCCGCATGGTCCTTGAGGCCGACAAGAACGGCTGCGTGCGCGAGGTCATGGTGATCGCCGCGGCGCTCTCCATCCAGGACCCGCGCGAGCGCCCCTCCGACAAGCAGGCGCAGGCCGACCAGCAGCACGCCCGCTTCAAGGACGAGACGAGCGACTTCCTCGCCTTCCTCAACCTCTGGCGCTACGTACGGGAACAGCAGCGGGAGCTCGGCTCCTCCGCCTTCCGCCGCATGTGCAAGCGCGAGTACCTGAACTTCCTGCGCATCCGCGAGTGGCAGGACATCTACACGCAGCTGCGGACGGTCGCGAAGCAGATGGGCATCCATCTGGGCGACCCCGACACTCCTGCGGCAGGCGACTCCGTCCACGTCTCCCTCCTTGCTGGTTTGCTCTCGCACATCGGCATGAAAGATGTGAAGGAGTCCAAGGAGTCCGCGCAGAAGGACCCCAAGCAGGCCGGCCGCGACCGCGGGCGGAACGAGTACATCGGCGCCCGCAACGCCAAGTTCGCGATCTTCCCCGGCTCGGCCCTCTTCAAGAAGCCTCCGCGCTTCGTGATGTCGGCGGAGCTGGTGGAGACCTCGCGCCTGTGGGCGCGCGTGAACGCGAAGATCGAGCCCGAGTGGGTCGAGCCGCTCGCCGAGCACCTCCTCAAGCGCACGTACAGCGAGCCGCACTGGGAGAAGGACCAGGCGGCCGTCATGGCGTACGAGAAGGTCACGCTGTACGGCGTCCCGCTCGTCGCCCAGCGCAAGGTGAACTACGGCCGGATCGACGCCGAGGTCAGCCGCGAGCTGTTCATCCGCAACGCGCTGGTCGAGGGCGACTGGCGCACGCACCACAAGTTCTTCGCCGCCAACCGCAGACTCCTCACCGAGGTCGAGGAGTTGGAGCACCGGGCCCGCCGCCGCGACATCGTCGTCGACGACGAGACGCTCTTCGACTTCTACGACCAGCGGGTCCCCGAACACGTCGTGTCCGGCGCCCACTTCGACTCCTGGTGGAAGCACAAGCAGAAGGAGGAGCCGGAGCTTCTGGACTTCGAGCGCTCCATGCTCATCCGGGAGTCGGCCGAGGCGGTCACCAAGGACGACTACCCGGACTCGTGGCGTCAGGGCGGGCTCAAGTTCCGGGTGACGTACCAGTTCGAGCCGGGGGCGGACGCGGACGGTGTGACCGTGCACATCCCGCTCCAGGTGCTCAACCAGGTCACCGACGACGGCTTCGACTGGCAGATCCCCGGGCTGCGCGAGGACGTGGTCGTCGAGCTGATCCGGTCCCTGCCCAAGCCGATCCGCCGCAACTACGTGCCCGCGCCGAACTACGCGAAGGCGTTCCTGGACCGCGCGGTGCCGCTCCAGGAGCCGCTTCCGGTCACGCTCGCGCGCGAGCTCCAGCAGATGGTCGGCGTCCCGGTCTCGCCGGACGACTTCGACCTGTCCCGCGTACCGGACCACCTGAAGATCACGTTCCGGATCGTCGACGAGCGGCGCCGCAAGCTCGCCGAGGCCAAGGACCTGGAGGCGCTGAGGCTCCAGCTGAAGCCGAAGGCCCGGCAGGCGATCTCGCAGGCGGCCAAGGCCACCGCGGAGCGCTCCGGCGGCCCGTCCGTGGAGCGCAAGGGCCTCACCGACTGGAGCGTCGGCACGCTGTCCAAGGTCTTCGAGACCCGCCGGGCCGGCCAGCCGGTGAAGGCGTACCCGGCTCTGGTCGACGACGGCGACACCGTGTCCGTACGCCTCTTCGACAGCGAGGCCGAGCAGGCGCAGGCGATGTGGAAGGGCACGCGCCGGCTGATCCTGCGCAACATCCCTGTGAACCCCGGCAAGTTCGCCTCGGACAAGCTGACCAACCCGCAGAAGCTCGCCCTGTCCGCGAACCCGCACGGCTCCGTCCAGGCGCTCTTCGACGACTGCGCGATGGCGGCGGCGGACAAGCTCATCGGCGACTTCGGCGGTCCCGCCTGGGACGAGGAGTCGTACCGCAAGCTCTACGACAAGGTGCGCGCGGAGATCGTCGACACCACGGTGAAGGCGGTCGGCCAGGTGCAGCAGGTCCTCGCGGCCTGGCAGGCCTGCGAGCGCCGGCTGAAGTCCACGAAGAGCGCGGTGCTGCTGCCCAACCTCCAGGACGTGCGCACCCAGTTGAACGAGCTGGTGAAGCCGGGCTTCGTCACGGCCACCGGGCTGCGGCGGCTGTCCGACCTGATGCGCTATCTCGTCGCGGCCGACCGCCGGCTCCAGCAGATGCCGACCAACGTCCAGCGGGACACCACCCGCATGGAGAAGGTCCACGAGATGCGGGACGAGTACCTGTGGCTGCTCGAGCAGATGCCGCAGGGGCGGCCCGTGCCGCAGGAGGTGCTCGACATCCGCTGGATGATCGAGGAGCTGCGGGTCAGCTATTTCGCCCACGCGCTGGGCACGGCGTACCCCGTCTCGGACAAGCGGATCGTGAAGGCGATCGACGCCCAGGTTCCGTGACCGGCCGACCGCACACGGTGAGTTCGACCGCACGGCCTGCGCTGCTGTAGAGTCCTGTCTCGCAGCGCAACGAGCGACAAGCGCCGCGAAACCTGGTCCTGTGGAGCAGTTTGGAGTGCTCGCCACCCTGTCAAGGTGGAGGCCGCGGGTTCAAATCCCGTCAGGACCGCAAGTGAAGAAGACCCGCACCGTACGGTGCGGGTCTTCTTTCGTTTCGCCCGTGGGACCGCAAAGGCGTGAGCCCCACCCGACCCCGCCACCTCGATCGCCACAGCGGCCCGATCGGACGCCACGAAGGCCCCTGTAGCGCCCTGAGAGCGCCTGCGGGCCCGTTGGGGACCAAAGACCCTCGAAGGGGTGACCAAAGCCGACCCTGCGCGGCCTCAACTGGTGGCAGCCTAGGGAGAGTCGGCAGCGCGCCAGGAGTACCCTCCGACGCCGGAGCCTCCATTAGCGCAAGGGCGTCACCTGCAACAAGCGACGGGGCGTGTGACGGGTGTCACCGAACTTGTTTTGGAAACACCGTTTCTTACCCCCTCCCTACAACGGCTCAATTTAATATGTGCAATTGCACCACCCCCGACAGGTGGCCACAGAGGCGCACATGAACCCCCATCGCAGGCCGGCCCGCGCGCACAAAAAAGATCGCGCTGGACCCGGCGGAGTCCAGCGCGATCGAACGACGCTCGCGTGAGGCAGTTGAGATGACGCCTCGGCGGTCTTCATAAGAAGGAGTCCTGTTGGGGCAGGACCCGCGTCGAGTGGAGCTATGGGTGGGTGAGTGACGGGTTGGGGGACCCGAAACGCCCGTTGTGCTGCGTTGTGCGGTGCCTCAGGCCTCGCTGCGCTGCTGCGGGATCCCCGCAAGCAGTGCGCGGACCTCGGCCTCGCGGTAGCGGCGGTGTCCGCCGAGCGTACGAATCGACGTGAGCTTGCCAGCCTTCGCCCAGCGCGTGACCGTCTTGGGGTCGACGCGGAACATCGTGGCGACCTCAGCCGGGGTCAGCAGCGGCTCGGCATCAGGGGTGCGAGCGGTCATGAGCGGCCTCCTCGGAGAACCGAACCTTCTCGGTTCATTCCTCTAAATTCTGCACCTTGACCCGCGTTGCCCGAAATGGCGGACGCGAGTCGAGTCGGTTATAGGACGAACGGCTTGTCCTCGGCACTACAACTACACCATCCGTCCAGCCACGTCGGCCAAACCGATGGAATTGCCCTCCCAGGTGTTCATCAGCGACGGAAGCCGATGGACCGTGCCATAGCGGACAGTCACGCCACAGTGACGATCAGTCACAGACGGACCAGGAGCCATCAGACCCCCCAGCGGCAGTGCAATGCTGAGTAATCCGTCCATGGTTGGACTTAGTTGGACGGAAGGAGCCCTCCCCGGACTCCTTGTCCTATTTTGGCACGAGGAGGGGTGATGGGCGCAAGGTCCCCGTAAGTGCCCTCCGTCACGCTTGACACAAAAGCCCGGTTCAGGACGTAGGTCCCGAAGGCCGGTGTGAGCGGCGTCACTTGGGGATTCAGTTCGCGAACTGCCGGTCCCGCGCCGACCGCCAGCGTTCCACAAGCCTCGCGTACGCCTCTCCCGCACCGTCCTCGTCACCGACGCGCAGCGCCGCGATTCCCTCGGCGACATCCGCCGCCGAGTGGTCCTCCTCGAGGAAGTCCTGCGGCAGGGCGTGCACGAGCCCGCCGTAGTCGAGCTCGACGTACGAACGGGGGTGGAACTCCTCCAGCCAGCGCCCCACATCTACCAGGCCGTCGATCAGGGGGCCTTCCTCGATCGAGTCCTTCAGCGCCTTCAGGCTCCGCGCGACCCGGCGCCGCGCCTGCACCATCGGAGTGCGATAGCGAAGCCGCGGTACGCCGACGCCGCCCGCCGCCCCGTCCTCGTCGCTCTTCTGCTCGTACTCGCGCTCGTCGTCCGACACGAGCACGAACCAGTTGATCGGCACCTGCCATGTGGACGTGCGGATCCACGGCCGGGCGTCGGGGTTGCGCTCCAGCCAGCGGTCGTAATCGGCGGCCGACTGCCGGCGCACCACCGGAGGGATCGCCGCGTCCAGGACCGGGGCCGGCAGCTCACCCGGCAACTCGTCCAGGGCCTGCCAGCCACGCAGCCGGGTGCGCCACGGGCAGACGCACACGACCCCGTCGATCACGATCACGAACGCGTCGTCGCTCTCGTGCACCGGCACGGGCACCGGCGGCGTGGGCAGCAGATCGGCCAGCGACCGGCGCAGTTCGTCCTGGTAGGAGGGGAGGCTCTCGCGTTTCGCGTAGCGCTCCCAATGGCCGCGTTCGGGCTGCGGGAAGGCTGCGAGTGGTTCGTACACGCGCAGATACGACGCGTACGGGACGGTCACCGACGACACCTTGGGCACGGCTGCTCCCTCCCCCGCCCACCGGCTGGAAAACACTGCAAATCGTCCCACGTGGCGACGCGACGGGATTCGGCCGTACTTCCGGCCTTCGCGGGCGCCCGGGGGTGATCCTGAGCAGTGCGGCCGTGGCGGGCCCCCGCACGCTCTAATCTCTTGCCCACAAGCACCGACGGAAGGCCCGCCACCCGCACGGGATTCCGCCCAACCGCCGCTATGTACTTGGGAGTCACCACAGTGACCGATGTGTCCGGCGACGCTGTCACCACCTCTGGCACCTCCGACGCCTCCGGCGTTCTGCACACGCTCTTCCACTCGGAACAGGGCGGCCACGAGCAGGTCGTCCTCTGCCAGGACCGCGCCAGCGGCCTCAAGGCCGTCATCGCCCTCCACAACACCGCCCTGGGCCCGGCCCTCGGCGGCACGCGCTTCTATCCCTACGCCTCCGAGGAGGAGGCGGTGGCCGACGCGCTGAACCTCGCGCGCGGCATGTCGTACAAGAACGCCATGGCCGGGCTCGACCACGGCGGCGGCAAGGCCGTCATCATCGGCGACCCGCACACGGTGAAGAGCGAGCAGCTGCTGCTCGCCTACGGCCGGTTCGTCGCCTCGCTCGGTGGCCGCTACGTCACCGCGTGCGACGTCGGCACGTACGTCGCCGACATGGACGTCGTGGCCCGCGAGTGCCGCTGGACCACCGGCCGCTCCCCCGAGAACGGCGGCGCGGGCGACTCCTCCGTACTCACCGCCTTCGGTGTCTTCCAGGGCATGCGGGCCAGCGCCCAGCACCTGTGGGGTGACCCCACGCTGCGCGGCCGCAGGGTCGGCGTCGCGGGCGTCGGGAAGGTCGGGCACCACCTGGTCGAGCATCTGCTGTCGGACGGCGCCGAGGTCGTGGTGACCGACGTCCGCGAGGAGTCCGTGCGGCAGATCACCGAGCGGCACCCCGAGGTCGCGATCGCCGCCGACACCGAGGCGCTGATCCGCGTGGAGGGGCTCGACATCTACGCGCCCTGCGCCCTCGGCGGCGCGCTGAACGACGACACCGTGCCGGTGCTGACCGCGAAGGTGGTGTGCGGCGCGGCCAACAACCAGCTCGCGCACCCGGGCGTCGAGAAGGACCTCGCGGACCGCGGGATCCTCTACGCGCCGGACTACGTGGTGAACGCGGGCGGCGTCATCCAGGTCGCCGACGAGCTGCACGGCTTCGACTTCGACCGGTGCAGGGCCAAGGCCGCCAAGATCTTCGACACGACGCTTGCGATCTTTGCTCGTGCGAAGGTCGATGGCATTCCGCCGGCCGCCGCGGCCGACCGGATCGCCGAACAGCGGATGGCGGAGGCGCGCGGGCGGGCCTGATGGGGGCCGGCGCGTAACGAGTGTCACGCCCCTCGGCGGGTCGCTCCTCGGGAAGAGGTTAAAATCGCGGTTGACCAGCGAGGAAAGGGCTCCTGGCTGGTCCTGCGCCCAGGCGCGTCCTGCGGGCGACGTACCGTATGGGCGTGGGCTCAGGTACCGTGGAAGCCCTACGGACCGGTCTCCCTGCGGGGAGTCCGTTCCAGATCATGTACGCGTGTCAAGACTCTGGGGCCATGAAGCCCCATCACCGAGGGGGTCGAGCCATGGGGCGCGGCCGGGCCAAGGCCAAGCAGACGAAGGTCGCCCGCCAGCTGAAGTACAACAGCGGCGGGACTGACCTGTCGCGTCTGGCCAACGAGCTAGGCGCATCCACGTCGGATCCAGTATCGAATCAGCCGCCGAACGGCGAGCCTTTCGAGGATGACGACGAGGAAGACGACCCGTACGCC
Source organism: Streptomyces fractus (assembly GCF_049844455.1). Taxonomy (NCBI): domain Bacteria; kingdom Bacillati; phylum Actinomycetota; class Actinomycetes; order Kitasatosporales; family Streptomycetaceae; genus Streptomyces; species Streptomyces fractus. The sequence continues at coordinate 4,532,327 of NZ_JBMYHI010000002.1, forward strand.
CGCTACGCGGATACGTACGACGAGGACGAGGACGAGGACGGCCAGTCCGGTCCTTCGTCACAGCGCCGCGGCGCTTGACCTCGTAACACGTCAGCGGCGTCATCGTCGCTGCACTTCACCCGGTCCGGGGTGGTCACCACGCCGGACCGGGTTTTGTGCTGTCCGTACAAGGGGGGGCAGGGCGGGGGCGGCGCCCCCACACCCCCACGGGGGACTACTTCGCGTAGTCACCCGTGAGCTCGGCGCCCGAGGTGTGCTCGCCGCGCTCGACGATCTCGCCGGCCACCCAGGAGTCCACACCGCGGTCGGCCAGGGTCGCCAGGGCGACCTCCACCGACTCCTGCGGCACGATCGCCATCATGCCGACGCCCATGTTCAGCGTCTTCTCCAGCTCCAGGCGCTCGACCTGACCCTTCTTACCGACCAGGTCGAAGATCGGGTCCGGGGTCCACGTGGAGCGGTCCACCGTGGCGTGCAGGCCGTCCGGGATCACGCGGGCCAGGTTGGCCGCGAGGCCGCCGCCCGTGATGTGGCTGAAGGCGTGGACCTCGGTGGTGCTGATGAGCGAGAGGCAGTCCAGGGAGTAGATCTTCGTCGGCTCCAGGAGCTCCTCGCCGAGCGTGCGGCCGAGTTCCTCGACGTGCTCGCCCAGGTCCATCCCCGCGCGCTCCAGGAGGACGTGGCGGACCAGCGAGTACCCGTTCGAGTGAAGACCGGAGGACGCCATGGCGATCACCGCGTCACCCTTACGGATGCGATCCGGGCCCAGCAGGTTGTCGTGCTCCACGACACCCGTGCCGGCGCCGGCCACGTCGAAGTCGTCCGGGCCGAGCAGACCGGGGTGCTCCGCGGTCTCGCCGCCGACGAGGGAGCAGCCCGCGAGGACGCAGCCCTCGGCGATGCCCTTCACGATGCCGGCGACCCGCTCGGGGTGGACCTTGCCGACGCAGATGTAGTCGGTCATGAAGAGCGGCTCGGCGCCGCACACCACGATGTCGTCCATGACCATCGCGACGAGGTCGTGGCCGATCGTGTCGTAGACGCCCAGCTGGCGGGCGATGTCGACCTTCGTGCCGACGCCGTCGGTGGCCGAGGCGAGCAGCGGGCGCTCGTACTTCTTCAGGGCCGAGGCGTCGAAGAGGCCGGCGAAGCCGCCGAGGCCGCCGAGGACCTCGGGGCGCTGCGTCTTCTTCACCCACTCCTTCATCAGCTCTACGGCGCGGTCACCGGCTTCGATGTCGACACCTGCGGACGCGTAGGAGGCACCGGAGGGCTGGGTCTCAGACATTGCCTGGGATCTTTCGGGTTGGCGAAATCGGGGTCTACGGGCGACGGATCGCGTCGGACGCAGCCGTGGACGCAGGGCCTGCGGCCAGTTCCGTCTCCAGGAGCTGCTTGCCGAGGAGCTCCGGGTCGGGGAGGTCCATCGGGTACTCGCCATCGAAGCAGGCACGGCACAGGTTCGGCTTGGCGATGGTGGTCGCCTCGATCATCCCGTCGATGGAGATGTACGAGAGCGAGTCCACACCCAGCGAGGTGCCGATCTCCTCGACCGTCATGCCGTTGGCGATCAGCTCCGCGCGGGTCGCGAAGTCGATGCCGAAGAAGCAGGGCCACTTGATGGGCGGCGAGGAGATCCGCACGTGGATCTCGGCCGCGCCGGCCTCGCGGAGCATGCGGACCAGGGCGCGCTGCGTGTTGCCGCGCACGATCGAGTCATCGACGACGACCAGACGCTTGCCCTTGATGACTTCCTTGAGCGGATTCAGCTTCAGACGGATGCCGAGCTGGCGGATCGTCTGGGAGGGCTGGATGAAGGTGCGGCCGACGTAGGCGTTCTTCACCAGGCCGTTGCCGAACGGGATGCCGGAGGCCTCCGCGTAGCCGACCGCGGCCGGGGTCCCGGATTCCGGGGTGGCTATGACGAGGTCGGCGTCGACCGGGGCTTCCTTGGCGAGCTTGCGGCCCATCTCCACACGGGAGAGGTACACGTTCCGCCCTGCGATGTCCGTGTCCGGGCGGGCCAGGTACACGTACTCGAAGACGCAGCCCTTGGGCTTTGCTTCGGCGAAGCGGGACGTTCGCAGGCCGTTCTCGTCGATGGCGACGAACTCGCCCGGTTCGATCTCGCGGACGAAGCTGGCGCCGCAGATGTCGAGCGCGGCGGTCTCCGAGGCGACGACCCAGCCGCGCTCCAGGCGGCCGAGGACCAGCGGGCGGATGCCCTGCGGGTCACGCCCCGCGTACAGCGTGTTCTCGTCCATGAAGACGAGCGAGAAGGCGCCCTGGACCTGGGGCAGCACCTTGAGGGCCGCCTCCTCCACGGTCAGCGGCTTGCCGTCCTCGTCGACCTGCCCCGCGAGCAGGGCCGTCACGAGGTCCGTGTCGTTGGTGGCCGCGACCTGGGTCGCGCGGCCGTTCTCCTTGGGGAGTTCGGCGACCAGTTCGGCGAGCTGCGCCGTGTTGACCAGGTTGCCGTTGTGCCCGAGGGCGATCGAACCGTGCGCGGTGGCGCGGAACGTCGGCTGGGCGTTCTCCCATACGGAGGCCCCCGTGGTCGAGTAGCGGGCGTGACCGACCGCGATATGACCTTGCAGGGAACCTAGGGACGTCTCGTCGAAGACCTGGGAAACGAGCCCCATGTCCTTGAAGACGAGGATCTGGGAGCCATTGCTGACCGCGATTCCCGCGGATTCCTGACCCCGATGTTGGAGGGCGTAGAGCCCGAAGTAAGTGAGCTTTGCGACCTCTTCACCCGGAGCCCAGACCCCGAAGACGCCACAAGCGTCCTGGGGGCCCTTCTCGCCGGGGAGCAGGTCGTGATTGAGTCGACCGTCACCACGTGGCACGCCTGCGAGTGTAGTCGTGATCCCTCAGTGGTCCGAATTGGGGACCGGGGCTACGCGGGTTGACCGGGGCGGATGTGACTCAACTCATCAGTCGGACGCGGCGGTGAGCCCGATGCCGGAGCCGTCCGGCTTCCTCAGCGTGAGGGCGTCGCCCTGGATGTCGTAGGACGCCTTGTTCTTCAGGACGTCGAGCATCGCCTGCTCGACCTCGCCCGCCGCTCCGATGCAGCCCATACGAGTGCTGGTCAGCGGCCCGAAGGTGACGTGTCCTTCGTTGACTGTGGCCTTGGCGCGGCCCTGGTTGCAGCCGAGGCGGGCGCTGACGTGGCCGTCCTTGTCGAAGACGAGGCGGGCCCTGCCCTGCGCGGCCTTCGGCAGGGACCGGGTGGTGTCGCCTGCGCTCAGGCTGGTGACGTTCCACTTGGTGTCGACCAGCTCGGCGTCACGCTGTTTGGCGAGGGTGACGGTGTCGCCGTTCGCTCGTGTGAGGGTCAGCCGGTCGTTCTTGTCGCCTTCGGCCTTGACCGTGTTCTTGTCGGCGAGGGCGCCGGCCAGGGTGTCCTCGAAGGCGCGTACGTCCTTGTCCTCGCAGAGCATCATGGTCCGCTTCGCCTTGCCGAGGTCGACGCTGTCCCCGGTGACCCGGGCCGCGGCGTCGAAGTGATTGCAGCCGTAATTGCCGCGCACCCGCTCGTCGGAGACGAACTCGAGGTACGCGCTGCCCGGGGCCTTCGTCATCCTCCCGCCCACCGTCACGCTCTGCACGCTCCAGTGGACGCCGGCGACCGGGGCCCCGCCGACGGTCGTCGAGCCGGCCTTCTCCTCGCCGCACGCGGTCACGGTGGCCAGCGCGGCGAGCGGCAGGGCGGCGGTGCTGATCAGGGCACGTGTACGGGATGTACGTAGCGTGAGCATGGCAATGGGACGGGGCGGGCCGCATTCCGGTTCCGGACCGCCGCGCGTCCCGTGCGCATCACGCCATGATCGGCAGCAGTCCCGCCAGGTCGGCCCGCTCCCCACTCGCGCTCACCAGTGCGTCCTCGACCGCCGCCGACCAGGTCGTACGCCCCGTGGCCAGGCGGATCCAGGTGAGCGGGTCGGTCTCCACGACGTTCGGCGGGGTGCCGCGGGTGTGCCGCGGACCCTCGACGCACTGCACGACGGCGTACGGCGGGATCCGGACCTCGGTGGAGGCGCCGGGGGCCTTGGTGGCGAGGGCGTCGGCGAGGACCCGGGTGCAGGCGGCCAGGGCCTGGCGGTCGTACGGGACGTCGAGGCCCGGCACGGCGTCGTTCAGGTCGTCGGTGTGGACGGTCAGCTCGACGGTGCGGGTGACCATGTAGTCCGCGAGCGTCATCTGGCCGGTGCGATTGGCGACGAGCGCGTCGCCGGGGTGGTCCGCGAGGGCCCGTTCGAGGCTCTGCCCGGCGTCGGCGTAGAGCGTCGCGAGGTCGTTGTCCGCCGCGAGCCCCGTCACGTACTCGGCGACGTCCTGCGCGTACGGGGCCGACGTCATCGGCCAGTCCTGCGGCGTCAGTTCGGCCTTGCCCGAGCCGGCCGCGGCGAGTCCGCGGGCGACGGCGCTCGTCGCCATCGTGATGTGTGCGGCGAGCTCCCGCACGGTCCAGTCCCCGAGCCGCGTCGGGGCCGCGAGCTGCTCGGGCGTGAGGGCCTCGACGGCCTTGCGCACGTTGTCGAACTGGGCCAGGACGGCGGTGCGGGTCTTGTCGGGGTCGTAGGCACGGGGGCGCTTCTTCTTGGCCGGTGGCATGGGGTCGAGCCTAGAGCCCTGGGGCCCTGGGGCCCTATGACCGGCGGAAGTCTGTATGCGGCGGGAAGGCGATGTCCGTGCAGTCGTGGCGGCGGCTCTGGGCGTCGACGTAGCGTCGGAAGATCCGCTCGTGGTCGGCCGTGGCCACCTTCGCGTAGCCGGAGGACAGGGTCAGGGTGTGGATGCGGGGTTTGCCCGCGCAGACGGAGGAGGCCCACCAGAGCGGCTCCCCGGGGGCGCGGCCCGCCTTGCCGGGTTCGGCGTCGACCGGGTCGGCCGAGGCGCTGTTCCGGCCCAGCCGGACCTCGCGGGCGGCGGCGCCGGAGTAGGTGTGGAAGGACGCGAAGTACCTGCCGGGGCGGTCCGGGGAGTAGACGTTGTCCAGGCCCTCGCCCTTGGCGTCCCACACGGCGTTCGCCCGCTTCGGGGAGAGGACCAGCGCGCACCGCTCGTCCCACACCCGGTCGTCCGCGCGGCTCTGCAGGACCTGGTCGGCCGACAGGGGCCGCTCCGCCAGGCCCGAACTCCGGTACCAGTCACAGGTTCCCGAGGCCCTGGCCGCGGGGGTCGGGCCCTCGGTGAGCGCGGGGATGCCGTCCGGGGCGTCCGGCAGGCGGTCCGCACAACCGGCGTGCTCGGCAAGGCGGTTGGCGGTGATCACGGCGGTGTCGGCGAGGACGTCCCGGTCGTGAGCGGTGAGCTGCCCGTCGTCACTGAACGGAGTGTCGGACTCGGTCAACCCGGCCCGCACCCACAGCGTCCCCACCGGCCGTCCGCTCAACTCGCCCTTCGCGCACGGCAGTTGCACGGTCACCCCGGTGTCACCCACGGTCCCCGCGATGCCGCCGCCGAGTGGCTGCTCGGGGTAGGTGTGGCTGGTGTACGGGCCGCCGGGGTCGAGCAGATCGTCCCAGGGGTCCTCGGGACGGTACGTCTCCTGGGACACGGATCCCATCGCGCCGGTGAAGAACCAGCGCTCGCCGCTGCCCGAACCGCGCGCCTCACCGGCCTCGGTGCTGAAGATCTCGCAGTCCTCGCCCGAGGCCAGGCCGGCGACCTGCACCGTGCCCTCGTCCGCGACCCGGTGCGTGATCGAACCGCCGGCCGGGGACAGCGCGAGCACCCGCCCCGCCGGGACGAGCCCGGCGCACGCCGCGTCGATCTGGTGCCGCGCGCTCAGCACCTGCCAGATCTGCTGCCCGCCCCAGCCGATACCGGCGACCGCGGTCAGGCAGAACACCACGTTCACGGACTTGCGCGCCCACTCCGGGACCTTCACGGCACCCTCCCCCTGCTCCCCTGTGCACCGTAGGCCCCGCCCGAAGCGACGGGCGGGGCCTACGGAACCGTACGACAGGTGGTGCGACGCCGGTGGTGGGACGGAGTGGAGCTACGCGAGCAGCTCCGGGATCGTCCCCTCGTGCGCCTCGCGCAGCTCGTCGAGGGTGAGCACGAACTCGCCCTGGACGTCGACGGAGTCACCGTCCACGACACCGATGCGGGTGACGGGCAGACCCCGCGCGCCGCACATGTCGTTGAAGCGGAGTTCCTCGCTGCGCGGGATCGAGACGATCGCGCGGCCGGCCGACTCGGAGAAGAGGAACGTGAACGCGTCCAGGCCCTCCGGGACGATCAGGCGTGCGCCCTTGCCGCCGAGCAGCGCCGACTCGGCCACGGCCTGGATCAGGCCGCCGTCGGACAGGTCGTGCGCGGCGTCGATCATGCCGTCGCGGGACGCCGAGATGAGGATCTCGCCGAGGAGACGCTCGCGCTCCAGGTCGACCTGCGGCGGCAGACCGCCGAGGTGGTCGTGGACGACCTGCGACCAGGCCGAACCGCCGAACTCCTCCTTGGTGTCGCCGAGCAGGTAGAGGAGCTGGCCCTCTTCCTGGAAGCCGACGGGGGTGCGGCGGGTGACGTCGTCGATGACACCGAGCACGGCCACGACCGGCGTCGGGTGGATCGCCGCCTCGCCCGTCTGGTTGTAGAGCGAGACGTTGCCGCCGGTCACCGGGGTGCCGAGCTGCTGGCAGCCGTCGGCCAGGCCACGGATGGCCTCCGCGAACTGCCACATGACGGCCGGGTCCTCGGGCGAACCGAAGTTCAGGCAGTCGGAGACCGCGAGGGGCTTGGCGCCGGTCGTCGCGACGTTCCGGTACGCCTCCGCAAGCGCGAGCTGCGCGCCCGTGTACGGGTCGAGCTTCGCGAAGCGGCCGTTGCCGTCGGTCGCAATGGCGACGCCGAGACCGGTCTCCTCGTCGATGCGGATCATGCCCGAGTCCTCGGGCTGCGCGAGCACGGTGTTGCCCTGCACGAAGTGGTCGTACTGCTGGGTGACCCACTTCTTCGACGCCTGGTTCGGCGAGGAGACGAGCTTGAGGACCTGGTCCTTCAGCTCGTCACTCGAAGCAGGCCGCGGCAGCTTGCCCGCATCGTCGGCCTGGAGCGCGTCCTGCCAGTCGGGGCGGGCGAGCGGGCGCTCGTAGACCGGGCCGTCGTGCGCGACCGTGCGCGGGTCGACGTCGACGATCTTCTCGCCGTGCCAGAAGATCTCCAGGCGGTCGCCGTCCGTCACCTCACCGATGACGGTGGCGATGACGTCCCACTTCTCGCAGATCTCGAGGAAGCGGTCGACCTTCTCCGGCTCGACCACGGCGCACATGCGTTCCTGCGACTCGCTCATGAGGATCTCCTCGGGCGAGAGCGTGGAGTCGCGCAGCGGTACGTCGTCCAGCTCGACGCGCATACCGCCCGAGCCGTTGGACGCCAGCTCGCTGGTGGCGCAGGAGATGCCGGCCGCGCCGAGGTCCTGGATGCCGACGACGAGCTTCTCGGCGAAGGCCTCCAGGGTGCACTCGATGAGGAGTTTCTCCTGGAAGGGGTCGCCGACCTGCACGGCGGGACGCTTCGAGGGCTTCGCGTCGTCGAAGGTCTCGGAGGCGAGGATGGAGGCGCCGCCGATGCCGTCGCCGCCCGTGCGGGCGCCGTACATGATGACCTTGTTGCCCGCGCCGGACGCCTTCGCGAGGTGGATGTCCTCGTGCCGCATGACGCCGATGGCACCGGCGTTGACCAGCGGGTTGCCCTGGTAGCAGGCGTCGAAGACGAGCTCGCCGCCGATGTTCGGCAGGCCCAGGCAGTTGCCGTAGCCACCGATGCCGGCGACGACGCCGGGCAGCACGCGCTTCGTGTCGGGGTGGTCGGCGGCGCCCATGCGCAGCGGGTCGACCACGGCGACCGGGCGGGCGCCCATCGCGATGATGTCGCGGACGATGCCGCCGACGCCCGTGGCCGCGCCCTGGTAGGGCTCGACGTACGACGGGTGGTTGTGCGACTCGACCTTGAAGGTGACGGCGTAGCCGTGGCCCACGTCGACGACGCCGGCGTTCTCACCGATGCCGACGAGCAGCGCGTCGGACTGCGGCGCCTTCTCGCCGAACTGGCGCAGGTGGACCTTGGAGGACTTGTACGAGCAGTGCTCGGACCACATGACCGAGTACATGGCGAGCTCGGCGCCGGTGGGACGGCGGCCGAGGATCTCCACGACCCGCTCGTACTCGTCCTTCTTCAGGCCGAGTTCGGCCCAGGGCAGCTCGACGTCGGGAGTCTTCGCGGCGTTCTCTGTGGTGTCGAGGCTCATGAGGCGGCGACCAGCTTCTTGAGGATCGAGGTGAAGAACGGGAGGCCGTCGGTGCGGCCGCTCCCGATGAGGGGCTCGACGGCGTGCTCCGGGTGGGGCATCAGACCGACGACGTTGCCCGCCGCGTTCGTGATGCCCGCGATGTCACGGAGGCTGCCGTTGGGGTTGAAGTCCATGTATCGGAAGGCGACCCGGCCCTCCGCCTCCAGCATGTCGAGCGTGCGCTCGTCGGCCACGTAGCGGCCGTCCATGTTCTTCAGCGGGATGTGGATCTCCTGCCCGGCGTCGTAGTCGACGGTCCAGGCGGTGTCCGCGTTCTCCACCCGCAGCTTCTGATCGCGGCAGATGAAGTGCAGGTGGTCGTTGCCGAGCATGGCGCCGGGGAGCAGGTGGGCCTCGGTGAGGACCTGGAATCCGTTGCAGATCCCGAGGACCGGGAGGCCCGCCTTCGCCTGCTCGATCAGCGTCTCCATGACGGGCGAGAAACGCGAAATGGCGCCCGCACGCAGGTAATCGCCGTAGGAGAAACCACCGGGCAGGACGACCGCGTCGACCTGCTTCAGGTCCTTGTCCTTGTGCCAGAGCGCGACCGGCTCGGCACCGGCAAGCCGGATCGCCCGCTGGGTGTCGCGATCATCGAGGGAACCGGGAAAGGTGACGACGCCAATACGAGCGGTCACTTTTCGGCTCCCACCGCGGGCTCTTCCACCTTGACGGTGAAGTTTTCGATCACGGTGTTGGCGAGGAAGGTTTCCGCCAGCTCATGGATACGGGCAAGAGCGGCGTCATCCACCGGCCCGTCCACTTCGAGCTCGAAACGCTTTCCCTGACGTACGTCGGAGATGCCGTCGAAACCGAGGCGCGGCAGCGCGCGCTGCACCGCCTGGCCCTGGGGGTCGAGGATCTCCGGCTTGAGCATGACGTCGACTACGACGCGTGCCACTGGCACTCCCGGTGTGTGGTTGAGCTGGTCCGTTCAGCGTACCTGCCCAAATTTTCTACTCGCGTAGACAGTAGGAAGCTACGAGATGCGGATCACGTTATGGCAACGACATGAGATCCCCACGGAAAGTTAAGGGAAAGACTCCGGATATCCGCCCGTGGAGACACACCGAGACTTTTAACTGGTCTTCCCACTGCAATGCCGGACAGGGTAAAAAGGAATTGGCAGATACAGGCACTCGGCCTGAACTCGGGGCACCGCATTGCCCGGGCATTGCCTGACAACAGCTGGACAGTCTGCATCACCGCACGTCAAAGCGGGGTGCTGGACGAAGGGACCGATATTCGTGGCGCAGCGTGTCGTGGTCACTCTCTTTGACGACATCGACGGCGGGGAAGCGGCGGAGACGATCACATTCGGTCTCGACGGCTCGTCGTACGAGATCGACCTCAATAAGGCGAACGCCCATCAGCTCCGCGAGGCGCTGGCCCCCTACCTGGAGGCGGGCCGCAAGCGGTCGGGGAAGACCGGCAAGGCGTACAAGCGCACCGATCTGAGCCCGGACCCGGCCGCCGTCCGCGCCTGGGCCCGCTCGAACCACTTCGACGTGCCGCCGCGCGGCCGCATCCCGAAGCGGGTCTACGAGGCCTTCGCCGAGGCCAACTGAGCGCGCACGGCCCCGCGGCGCCCGCCGTCAGGATCCCGTCGCGGCAACCGACTTGCGTTGCACCCCCGCCCCTCGGCTAAAGTCTGGAGCACGCCGAGGGGCGAGGCCGCAGGGCCGGACCTCACGGAGTACATGCGGGTGTAGTTCAGTAGCAGAACATCCCCCTTCCAGGGGGAAGGCGCAGTGTGCAATTCCTGTCACCCGCTCTGCATCGCGTACCGAGCACTTCGGTGGATACGGTAGGCTGATGCAAGCAGTGCGAACGTAGCTCAGTTGGTAGAGCGCAACCTTGCCAAGGTTGAGGTCGCCGGTTCGAACCCGGTCGTTCGCTCAGAGAACGAAAGCCCCGGTCCTCACGGACCGGGGCTTTCGTCGTTCATGAATCGATCACGACGGCGCTCTGACATTTGTCATGCGAGCCGATGACAGCGCGCACTGCCGACCTTCCGCCCCGGGCGGAAGGCTGGACGCATGACCAGCAACGAGCGCGTGATCGACGTCACCGATCTGCGCCGCGTGTACGGGGACAGCACCAAGGGGTCCTTCGAGGCGGTGCGCGGAGTCAGCTTCTCCGTGGGCCGCGGCGAGCTCTTCGCCCTCCTCGGCACGAACGGCGCCGGAAAGACCTCCACGGTCGAACTCATCGAAGGACTCGCGGCCCCCGCCGGTGGCCGAGTGCGGGTGCTCGGGCACGACCCGTACAGCGAACGGGACCGGGTGCGGCCGCGGATCGGGGTGATGCTGCAGGACGGCGGCTTCCCCAGCGAGCTGACCGTCACCGAGACCGTACGGATGTGGGCGGGGTGCACGAGCGGGGCCCGGCCCATCGGTGAGGCCCTGGACGCGGTGGGACTCGGCAAGCGCGGGAAGGTGCGCGTCAAGCAGCTGTCCGGCGGCGAGAAGCGGCGGCTCGACCTCGCGCTCGCGCTGCTCGGCCGGCCCGAGGTGCTCTTCCTCGACGAGCCGACCACCGGGCTCGACGCCGAAGGGCGCCGCGACACCTGGGAGTTGGTGCGCCGGCTGCGCGCCGAGGGCACCACAGTGCTGCTGACCACGCACTACCTCGAAGAGGCCGAGGAGCTCGCCGACCGGCTCGCGATCCTGCACGAGGGCCGGATCGCCGCCGAGGGCCGCGTCGACGAGGTCGTCGCCGCGCAGCCCTCGCACATCTCCTTCGAGCTGCCCGAGGGGTACTTCGTGGGCGACCTGCCGCCCCTGGGTTCGCTCGGCGTCGACACGCACGACGTCGAGGGCCGGCTGATCCGGCTGCGCACCGACGACCTTCAGCGGGCCGCGACCGGGGTGCTCGTGTGGGCCAGGGACGCGGGCATCGAGCTGCGGAGGCTCGACGTGCGCGGCGCCTCGCTGGAGGAGGCGTTCCTGCGGATCGCGCAGGACGCCAAGGGCTCCGCGGGGGCACCGGACCGGGAGAAGGAGATGGCGGTATGAGTGCCGTGACGACGACCATGACCACCTCGGCGGGGCGGCTCAAGGCGCTCGCGCGGGCCGAGTTCACGCTCATCGGGCGGAGCAAGGGCGTGCTGTTCACGGCGGTGTTCGTGCCGCTCGTGCTGCCCTTCAGCGTCTCCCGGTCGGTCGACAAGAGCGATCTGAAGGGGGTCGGGCTCGACCTCGGAACCGTCATGATCTCCTCCGCGATCGCGTTCTCACTGCTGTTCGCCGTGTACAGCTCACTGGTGAGCGTGTACGCGTCGCGGCGCGAGGAGCTCGTCCTCAAGCGGCTGCGCACCGGGGAGCTGCGCGATCTGGAGATCCTCAGCGGGGCCGCGGTGCCGTCCGTCGTGATCGGACTCGTCCAGTGCACGGCGGTGGCCGTCGTGTGCGCCTTCGCGCTGGACGCGGGGGCGCCCGAAGCGCCTCAACTGGTCGTGCTCGGCGTGCTGTTGGGCATCCCGCTGTGCGTCGCGCTCGCCGCCCTCACCACGGTCTTCAGCCGCAGCGTGGAAAGCGCCCAGGTCGCCGCGATGCCCATGCTGCTCGTGTCGATGATCGGCTCCGGGGCCGTCGTTCCCCTTGAGGTCCTGCCGGACAAGATGGCGGCCGTGTGCGAGCTGCTGCCGCTGACGTCGGCGCTCACGCTGGTACGGGGCGGCTGGAGCGGCACCCTCTCCGGCGGGGAGTCCCTGAAGGCGATCGCCATCGCGGTGGCCTGGATTCTGGTCGCGGTGTTTGCTGTGCAGAAGCGGTTCCGCTGGGAACCGCGGCGCTGAGAGGGGCTGACGTGCGGGTTCGTTGGCGGGACCGGAGCAAGGTCGAGCGGGTCGAGTGGCAGACCAGGGTCACGCTGCGCGCGGTCAACTGGCTGTTCTTCGCTGCCTGGTCGGTCACCGGGCTCGCGGGCAGCGTGCTGCACGGCACCGTCCCGCACGCCCTGGCCGGGTCCCTGCTCGCCGTGAACCTGGTGCAGTGCGTGATCGGCGACCGGCACGCGCTGGCCGGTCTCGACCAGTATCTGGGCCGCCGCCCCGTGCCCCGGGCCCTCACGGGCGCGAGCGCCGCGCTGGCCGTCATCGCACTCGGGCTCATCGTCGCGCTGACCGTCACCGACAGCGTGCGGGCCGACCTGATCTCCATGCCGCTGGTGTTCGCACCGATGCCGTTCGCCTGCGCCTACGCGCTGACGGTGCCGGTGCGGACCTTCGCACGGCGGGCCGCGGTCGCCGTCGTGGCCGGTGTCGCCGTCGCCGCGGCCATCGGCACCTCGGCCGGCGGCCTCGTGGTCGTGGCCCTGATGCTGGCCCTGACCGCCGTTCTCGCCCTGCTGACGTTCCGGTGCTCCGCGTGGTCGCTCTCCGTCATGTGGGAGTCCGAGCGGGCCCGCGAGGTCGAGGCCCGGCTCGCCGTCGCCGAGGAGCGGCTGCGGTTCGGGCGCGATCTGCACGATGTGATGGGGCGCAACCTGTCCGTCGTCGCGCTGAAGAGCGAGCTCGCGGTGCAGCTGGCGCGGCGCGGGCGGACCGAGGACGCCGTGGCGCAGATGACCGAGGTGCAGCGCATCGCCCAGGAGTCGCAGAAGGAGGTCCGCGAGGTGGTGCGGGGGTACCGCGAGATCGACCTCGGCGTCGAACTGGCAGGTGCGCAGGGCGTGTTGAGCGCTGCCGGGATCGCCTGCACGGTCACGGGTTCCGCGGCCGGGCTTCCGGGCGAGGTGCAGTCGGCGCTCGGCTGGGTGGTGCGGGAGGCCACGACGAACGTGCTGCGGCACGGCGACGCGAAGTCCTGCCGGGTGGAGCTGGTGACCGGGGCGGAGGAGGTCGTGCTGACGGTGGAGAACGACGGAGCGGGCGCGGGAGCGGGGGCCGGCGCCGGGAGCGGGCAGGGGTCCGGGCTCGCGGGGCTGCGGGAGCGGTTGGCCGCGGTGAACGGGGAGTTGGAGGCGGGGATGGTGCGGGAGCGGGTGTTCCGGGTGGTGGCGAGGGTGCCGGTGGCGGACGCGGGAAGACCGGACGGCGTACGTGAGACGTCCGCGGAGGGCGTCCGATGAGCCTGCGCGTACTGCTCGCCGACGACGAGCACCTCATCCGAGGCGCGCTCGCCGCGCTGCTCGCGCTCGAGGACGATCTCGTCGTGGTCGCCGAGGCCGCCAGCGGGCCCGAGGCGCTCGCCATGGCGCGGGCGCACCGGCCGGACGTCGCCGTGCTCGATCTGCAGATGCCGGGCGCCGACGGTGTGAGTGTGGCCACATCGATCCGGGACGAACTGCCCGGCTGCCGCACCATGATCGTGACCAGTCACGGGCGCCCGGGGCATCTGAAGCGGGCCCTCACCGCGGGCGTGCGCGGCTTCGTACCGAAGACGGTGAGCGCGCAGCGGCTCGCCGAGATCATCCGCACCGTGCACGCCGGAAACCGCTATGTGGACCCGGAGTTGGCGGCCGACGCGATCTCCGCCGGGGACACGCCGCTGACCGCGCGCGAGGCCGAGGTGCTGGAACTCGCGGCCGACGGCGCGCCCGTGTCGGAGATCGCGGAGCGGGCCGCGCTGTCCCAGGGGACGGTCCGGAACTATCTCTCGTCGGCCGTCTCGAAGCTCGGCGTGGAGAACCGTCACGCGGCGGTGCGTCTCGCACGCGAGCGAGGTTGGGTATAGTTGGCGTCGCGCCACGGCGCAGCGGCACCGCGCAAGCGGAGCTTGCGAACGTAGCTCAGTTGGTAGAGCGCAACCTTGCCAAGGTTGAGGTCGCCGGTTCGAACCCGGTCGTTCGCTCCATGAAGAAAGGCCCCCGGTCCGAGGACCGGGGGCCTTTCTCGTTGCCGCGTCTTGTTACGCGTTCCAGGGCGTGCCCGTCAGCAGCTCGTACGCCTCGATGTACTTGGCGCGGGTCGCGGTGACGACCTCGTCCGGGAGCGCGGGCGGCGGCTGCTCGCTCTTGCGGTCCCAGCCGGAGGCCGGCGAGGTCAGCCAGTCCCGCACGAACTGCTTGTCGTAACTCGGCTGGGCGCGCCCCGGCTGCCACTGGTCGGCCGGCCAGAAGCGGGAGGAGTCCGGGGTCAGCACCTCGTCGGCGAGGATCAGCGTCCCGTCCTTGTCGAAGCCGAACTCGAACTTCGTGTCCGCCAGGATGATGCCGCGCTCACGCGCGATGTCCCGGGCCCGGCTGTAGACGGAGAGGGTGGCCTGGCGCAGCGCGGCGGCGGTCTCCGCGCCGACTTGGCGGGCCACCTCCTCGTAGCTGACGTTCTCGTCGTGCTCGCCGACCTCGGCCTTCGTGGCGGGTGTGAAGATCGGGGCGGGCAGCTCGGAGCCGTCCTCCAGGCCCTCGGGGAGGGCGAGGCCGCAGACCGTGCGCGAGTCGTTGTACTCGACCAGGCCCGATCCGGTGAGATAGCCGCGGGCCACGGCCTCGACCGGGACCATGTCGAGGCTCTTGCAGACGAGGGTGCGGCCCGCCCAGTCGGCGGGGGCGCCCTCGGGCAGCTCCTGCGAGATGACGTGGTTCGGGATCAGGTCCTGGAGCTGGTCGAACCACCACAGGGACAGCTGCGTGAGGACCTTTCCCTTGTCGGGGATCGGCGTGGGCAGCACCCAGTCGTAGGCCGAGATGCGGTCGGTGGCGACCATGACGAGGTCGCCCGCCTCGTTCCGGTACAGGTCGCGCACCTTGCCGGTGTGGAGATGCACCAGGCCCGGCACCTGTACTGGCTCGGGCTTTTCGACGAATCCGGACATGGTTCCTCCCCGTGGGTCTGTACGAGTACCCCGATTCTCCCGTACGTGGGGGCGGGTTTTGGCCACGGGGCGAGCCGGCGTGCTGTGGGCTCGGTCTCGTCAGTCCCGTTTGCAGATGCGGTCGAGGAGATTCGCGGTCGCCCGCTGGATCCGCGGGTCGACGTGGCCGGGGCGGTCCAGGGCCGGGGACCAGGCGAACGTCCCGGACGCGAAGACCAGCGCTCCGGACGGGGACCGGTACAGGGATGTCTCCTGGTGGCGGCGGGCCTTGTCGCTGTCGCGGTACGGGGAGTGCGCGAGCAGGATCCGGTCCTGGTGCTCGGGCAGCGACGTGCGCGGGAAGTAGCGGTCGGCCTCGCCTGCGACCAGGTCCGCTATCTCGTCGCCCTCGTGCGCGCCGGTCGCATCCCACAGCCAGTGGTCCGCGTTCCGCACGATCAGGGGGTGCGGGTCGGGGACGCGGCCCGCGTACTGGATGCCCAGGAGCTGCTGCTCCGGCTTGTCGATCTCCCGCCACAGCGTGGGCTTTCCGGGGCCTCTGCGCTTGCGGCAGGTCAGCAGCCGGTCCGGGACGCCGGACGGGGAAGGGCCCAACTCCACTTGCCAGTACATGGTGTTGGCGGAGAGGAAGACGAGTGACGTGCCGGTCTCCCGGGCCAGCTCGGTCGTGCGGCGCATGTTCGCCGACCAGTACTCGTCGTGCCCCGGGAAGACGAGGCCCCGGTAGCGGGTCGGGTCGATGCGGCCCGCGTGCAGATCGCGGGCGTCGGCGTACGCCAGGTCGTATCCGTACCGCTCGGCCCAGCGGATGAAGTCATAGGCGTGCCCCACGTGCAGGGGGAGGCCGGCGCCCGCGTACGGGCGGTCGAAGGAGACCGTGATCGCGGCCTCGCTCTCGCCGAGCAGCCGGCCGTCGTCGTCCCACGCGTGGTACAGGCTGGCGCCCGTCCGCCCGTCCTCCGGGTAGAGGTTGTACGCCTGCCAGGTGATGTCCGGGAGCAGGAGCAGCAGGTCGGCGGGCTCGGCGTCGCGGACCGTGAAGGGGACGTGCGAGCGATAGCCGTCGAGCGTCGTGAGGACGGCGACGTACGCGCCGACATTCCAGTACGACGGGATCTGGAGCCGCCACGACAGCCACCAGTGGTGGCAGGAGACGGTGCGGTCCGCGGCCAGCGGGGGCGGCTGGACGATGCCGGACAGGCGCGGGCTCGTGATGATCTTGCGGGCGCCGTCGCCCCCGTAGTGGCCGATGCGGTAGACGTCCACGGTGAACTGCTGGGGCGGGTCCACCGTGATGTGGAAGTCGATCGCCTCGCCGGGGGCCGCGGCGCCGGTCGAGGTGAAGCCCTTGATCTGGCGGTGCACGTCGTCGGCGGTGCGGGGGCCGCTGGTGCGGGGGGCCGGGATGTCGTGCGAGCCGGGACGCGGCACGTGGTCGGCGTACCAAGGAACGACTTGTCCGGTGTCGTCGAAGTAATGCTCACTTCCGCGCAGCCAGGGGAGCGGTCCCTGTCCGAACGGGTCCGTCACCGCGTGCGCCAGCGCGCCTGATTCCCAGCGGGTCGTACGCGGCCGGGGCGGGGGCATGTCGCTGCTCGCCAGGTCCTTCGGGTGCCCCTCCCTGTCCGGCCCCATGCCCGCTCCCCTCCCTCACTCCCCCGAGCCCTCACGCGCGGCCTCATGTCCGCGACCGGTCCCAGCACATCACATTACGCACGCACTCCGTCACCGTTCGTCGTGAATTGACGAGAGTGGAACAGTTCCCTCCGGATTTCCGGGAGTTGGGGTAGTGCCTCACACGAGGCGCACCGGCTTCTCCGCGCGGATGCCCCGGCGGGTCAGCCAGTCCTTGAGCGGCTCCACGTCGCCGTCCTCCACGAGGCTCAGCACGCGCGGCGCCAGGTCGGCCGTCCGCTCCCCGTCGACCAGGAGCGAGGGGCCGTCCAGCCAGTCCAGGCCAGGCGCCGCGCCCGCCGTGTCCACGGCGGCGCAGCAGACCATCGCGGTGACGTGGTCGGCCAGCAACTCCCGCCCACTGCGCGGCGGTTGCAGCGGAAACAACGGCAACGCCCCTTCGTCCCACAACGCCCCGTCCGGACTCCCCTGCCCCACCGCCGGCGCACCCCCCACACTCTCCTCCCGGGCCACCTCAGCAACGAGCCCAGCAGAAAGCACATCAAGAACCCCTTCACCCGACCCGTCGGACAAGCCGGGGGAGGGGGCGGACGCCTCCGGCGCATGGGCGGGGGATGTGGGCGCTTCAGGCGTGTCGGCGGTGAGTGCGGGCGCTTCGAGCGCATCGGCGGCGGTCGCCGAACGACCGAGCCCACCGGCGGCGGATGCAGGCGCTTCAAGCCCGTCGGCAGGGGACGCGGGCGCTTCAAGGCCGTCGGCGGTGGGTGCCGAGACATCAAGCGCACCCGCGGTGGGCGCAGGAGAATCAAGTCCGTCGGCGGATGCAGACGCTTCAAGCCCGTCGGCGGCGGGTGCGGGAAAATCAAGCCCCTGCGGCGATTGAGCAGCGGGGCCCGGGGCGGAGCCCCGAGGCGTGGGGTCGGGCGACCGGTCCGCGACGGACGCGGAGCCCCGAGGCGTGGGGTCGGGGGACCGGTCCGAGGACGGCGCCGCCGAGAGGTGATCCAGGACGCGGGCCAACGTCGGCCCCTCCGCACCCCCGGAGGGAACCCGTACGCCCAACGTGTCCAGCACCCGATGCAACCGAGCCGCATCCATCCGCCACTTCCGGTCCACCACCTCGTCCGGATACTCCTGCCAGTCCACCGGCGCCCAGTCGGGCCCCCGCTCGGCCGGACCACCATGGAAGAGGCGCGCGGCGAGCAACGACGCCGCCTCGTCGACGGTCCCGGGCTCTTCGAGCAGGTCGCACGCGGGACGCTCACCGAGCCGCGAGGCAAAGCTCCCGTCCTGCGCCGCGAGGCGATCACGCCGGGACAGCTCGGTCAGCGCCGCGACCACACCCGCATCGAGCCGGGCGGGCCAGCGGCCCATCCGCCAGGCCGGTAGCGCGACCCGCGTGAGCAACCGGTCCCAGCCCGCGTAGGCGAGCCCGACCTGCTCCTGGGCGACGATCCGCAGCCCGTAGTCCACCGCCTGGGCGCGCTCGGCCGCGGCCGCGGCGACGCCGCGCTCCATCTCGGCCGCGTGCACCCGGCACGCGGTCAGCATCAGCCGGGCGACCCGGCCGACACCGCCGAGCACGACACGCGCCACCGGCCCACGGCCACCGGCGGCGGAAACCGCCACCGCCGCGTCCAGGCCACGGATGAAGCGCCGGGCAGCCGCTATGTCGGGGTGCGCCGAAGGGCCCGTACCCGCGACGACCGGGGCCAGGACCGCGCGCAGCTCACCCACCCGCATCCACCACAGGAAGGGGGATCCGATCACGAGGACGGGCGCGGCGGGGGCCTTGGGGTCACCGGGCGGGCCGTGGGCCGGATGCGTACGGTCCTCGAGCCAGCTGTCGCAGTCCGGCGTGAGCGCTATCGCCGAGGGCGCCGGAACGTCGAGCCGGTCCGCCAGATCGCGCACCAGCCGGTACAGGTCGGGGGCGGTGCTCTCGACGATCGGGACCGTCGGGCTGACCGCCGGGCGGGCGCGCGCCACGACGACGGCGACGGCGGCGGCCGCGAGCAGGACGACGAGGGCGATCGCGCTCACGACGACGCGCGCGACGTCCCAGCCCCCGCCCGTCAGATGACCGGTGGTGCCGCCCGCGAGCAGCACCACGGAAACGGCTGCGGGAAGCAGCGCGACAGCCGTCGCCCTGCTGCGGATGCGCAGCACGGCGAGGGCTCGGGAGCGCGCACTCTGCGCACCCATCTCCACACCCGTACCGGACACGACCGATGTCACCCCCTGCTGCCCTTGCCTGGTGCCCGGCCAGGGGCCGAGGCCCGCGGCAGAGCTCTGGTGGCGTTGCTCACTCCCCCACAATGGCACCCGCCACTGACATCGCAATGCCGGTGGTCCGTCTGGTTCTGCGCGGCTCGCACGGGTGCCGTAACTCCGTGCGCCGCACCCTAGTTGGGGGTTCCGGCCTCGTCAGCCGGTTGGGCCAGCGGTCACTCGATGGAATGGCTTTGGGCAGAGGTGGGTGACATCGGGCGCCGGGCAGGCGAGGGTGTGGCCCGCCCGGAACCGGTCGGCATCAGCTGCCGGAAGCCGCCTTCGCGGCGATGTCCGTGCGGTGCTGCGAGCCGTCGAGGCCGATGCGGTCCACGGCGGCGTACGCGCGCTCGCGGGCCTGCGTCAGGTCGCCGCCGACCGCGGTGACGGACAGCACGCGGCCGCCCGCGCTGACGACCGCGTCGCTCCCGGCGTCGCGCTTGGTGCCGGCGTGCAGCACGTACGCGTTCGGCCCGTCCTGCGCGTCCACCTCGTCGAGCCCGGTGATCGGGTCGCCGGTGCGCGGGGTGCCGGGGTAGTTGTGCGAGGCGATGACGACGGTGACGGCCGCGTCCTCGCTCCAGCGCAGCGGCTCGAGGTCGGCGAGCGTGCCGTTGGCCGACGCCAGCAGGACACCGGCGAGCGGCGTCTTGAGGCGGGCCAGGACGACCTGGGTCTCGGGGTCGCCGAAGCGGGCGTTGAACTCGATGACGCGGACGCCGCGGCTGGTGATCGCGAGACCGGCGTAGAGCAGGCCCGAGAAGGGGGTGCCGCGCCGCGCCATCTCGTCGACCGTCGGCTGCAGCACCGTGTCGAGGACTTCCCTGACCAGCTTCGGGTCGGCCCACGGGAGCGGCGAATAGGCGCCCATCCCGCCGGTGTTGGGGCCCTCGTCGCCGTCGAGCGCGCGCTTGAAGTCCTGGGCGGGCTGCAGCGGGACGACGGTGGTGCCGTCGGTGATCGCGAAGAGGGAGACCTCGGGGCCGTCGAGGAACTCCTCGATGACGACGCGCTCACAGGCCTTCGCGTGGGCGCGGGCCTCCTCGATGTCGTCGGTCACGACGACGCCCTTGCCGGCGGCGAGTCCGTCGTCCTTCACGACGTACGGAGCGCCGAACGCGTCGAGCGCCTCGTCGATCTCGGCCGCGTTGGTGCACACGTAGGAGCGGGCGGTGGGCACGTCGGCTCCGGCCATGACGTCCTTGGCGAACGCCTTGGAGCCCTCCAGCTGGGCGGCCTCGCCGGACGGGCCGAAGACGGGGATGCCGGCGGCGCGGACCGCGTCGGCGACACCGGCGACCAGGGGCGCCTCGGGGCCGACGACGACGAGGTCGGCCTCCAGCTCCTGGGCGAGGGCGGTGACCGCCGCGCCGTCGAGGGCGTCGACCGCGTGCAGCTCGGCGACCTCGGCGATGCCTGCGTTGCCGGGAGCACAGTGCAGGGCGGTGACGTCGGGGTCGAGGGACATTGAGCGGCACAGGGCGTGTTCGCGGGCGCCGCTGCCGATGACGAGGACCTTCACGCCGGTCAGCCTATCCGTACGGCCGGGGTGGTCTTGTACGGGCTACCCAAGGCGGGGGCGGCCGGGGCTTGTGGGTTCCTCCAGTCCACTGGCCCTCCAGGCTCCTGCGAGCAGCGCGGGCTCCGCGCTACTCGTTCGTGAACTCCTCGACCACTGTCGCTCCCAGTTCGCGGACGATCAGGTCGTGGCCCGAGAGCGACTTCTCGTCCAGGTCCGGGTCGTCGTCCTCCGGAATGTCATCCTCCACCGACACCGAACGGCGGGGCGGCTCCTGGGGAGCGGGGGCCGGGGCGGGCTCCGCGCTGGGCTGAGCGGGCCGGTCGGCGGACGGCTGGGACCGGGCCGGTGGCGCGGGGGCCGGGGCGGGCTCCGGTGCCGGGGCGGGCGCGTACCCGCCTCCGCCATAGCCGCCTCCGCCGTTTCCGCCGTATCCACCGCCGGGACCGGGCGGCGGGGGTGCGCCGCCTCCACCTGACGTGTCGACGACGGCGTCGATCTTCCAGTTCGCCCCGAACTGCTCGGACAGTGCCGCCTTCAGTACGTCCTCGCTGCCGCTGCTCACGAAGTTGTCACGGGCGCCGACGTTCACGAAACCGAGCTGGAGTGTGGCGCCGTCGAAGCCGGTGACCTGCGCGTTCTGACTGAGCAAGATCCAGGTGAAGCGGCGCTTGTTCTTGACCGCCTCCAGGATGTTCGGCCAGAGCGTACGGGGATCGGGGCCGCCGGCCGGGGCCGCCGCGGCGGGCGGCGCCGACTGCTGCGGGGCAGGGCCGGGGGCCGGGGCCGTCGGCTGCGGGGCGGGCGGGGTGGCCGAGGCGGACGGCTGGCCGGAACCAGCGGCCGCGGCCGTGGGCCACCCGCCGGGCCTGCGACCGGCACCGGCACCGCCACCACCTGCCGGGGCGGCGGTGGGCCAGGAACCGGGGGCGGCCGGGGCGGGCTGGGCCTCCACGGGCGCGGCGGGAGCCGGGGTGGGGGTCGGAGCGGGGGCCGGGGTCGGGGCAGCAGGGGCCTGCGCCTGCGGAGCCATCGGCGCCGCCGGAGCCTGAGCCTGAGCCGCGCCGGGTCCGCCACCGGGTCCGCCGCCCGGCCCGCCGCCTCGGACCGCGGCCCGGGCCGCCGCGGGCCCGCCCCCCGGCTCGACGGGCGGCACGGGCGCCTGTGCCGGGGCAGCGCCATGGGCATCGGGCCCGGGCACGTACGCCATGGAAGGCGCGGGGCCCTGCCCGCCCGGCGTGAAGACTCCGCCGCGCTCGATGCGGTCGAGGCGGGCCATGACCGAACGTTCGTCGTTGTACGCGGCGGGCAGCAGCACGCGCGCGCAGATCAGCTCGAGCTGGAGCCGCGGAGCGTTGGCGCCGCGCAACTCGGTCAGGCCCTCGTTGACGAGATCGGCGGCCCGGCTGAGCTCGGCGGCGCCGAATGTGCCCGCCTGCGCCTGCATCCGCTCCACGACATCGGCCGGGGCGTCGATGAGCCCCTTCTCCGCGGCGTCCGGAACGGCGGCCAGGATCACCAGGTCCCGCAGCCGCTCAAGGAGGTCGGCCACGAAGCGCCGCGGGTCGTTGCCCCCCTCGATGACCCGGTCCACGACCTCGAAGGCGGCGGCACCGTCACCGGTGGCGAACGCCTCGACCACGGAGTCGAGCAGCGAACCGTCCGTGTATCCGAGCAGGCCGGTCGCCATGGCATACGTCACACCGTCGTCGCCCGCACCTGCGAGCAGCTGGTCCATGACGGACATGGAGTCACGCACGGATCCCGCGCCGGCCCGGACGACGAGCGGCAGCACGCCCTCCTCGACGGCCATGGCCTCCTTGCCGCACACCTCGCCCAGGTAGTCGCGCAGCGTCCCCGGCGGCACGAGCCGGAACGGGTAGTGGTGCGTCCTGGACCGGATCGTCCCGATGACCTTCTCGGGCTCGGTGGTCGCGAAGATGAACTTGAGGTGCTCCGGCGGCTCCTCGACGACCTTCAGCAGCGCGTTGAACCCCGCCGATGTGACCATGTGGGCCTCATCGATGATGTAGATCTTGTAGCGGCTGCTCGCCGGGCCGAAGAAGGCCTTCTCGCGCAGATCACGGGCGTCGTCCACACCACCGTGCGAAGCGGCGTCGATCTCGATGACGTCGATCGACCCCGGCCCGTTGCGCGCGAGGTCCTGGCACGACTGGCACTCCCCGCACGGATTCGGGGTGGGGCCCTGCTCGCAGTTGAGACAGCGGGCCAGGATGCGCGCGCTGGTCGTCTTGCCGCAGCCGCGCGGGCCCGAGAACAGGTACGCGTGATTGACCCGGTTGTTCCGCAGCGCCTGCTGCAGCGGGTCGGTTACATGTTCCTGCCCGATGACCTCGGCGAACGACTCCGGGCGGTAACGGCGGTAGAGCGCGAGAGACGACACGCATACGAGGTTATAGGCGCCCACTGACAACCGGACCCGCCCACGGGTATCGCCCGCCCCCGGAAACGTAAACGCCCCCCACGCACCCGCCAGAGCCGACTTACCCTTGCTGCCTTCCGGCCCTGGGGGAGTTCAGTCAGATAGCGCCACGTGAGGGGCTGACGCCAACAGTACCCGATCCCCCACCGTGGAAAGAACCCGGAGGTCCACCCCCTGATCGGTCGACCGATCCGTCGACGACCTTGATCATCAACGTGGTCGCGAGCACCCTTCAGCGTCTTGTATTGTTTGCGGCGGAGGATTCGCCTAGTGGCCTAGGGCGCACGCTTGGAAAGCGTGTTGGGGGCAACCCCTCACGAGTTCGAATCTCGTATCCTCCGCCGGCGGAAGGCCCGGACCGAGTGATCGGTTCGGGCCTTCGTCGTTTCCCGGCGCGGACGTCCCCTCCCGCTCTCCTGGGGAAAACCCCACCCCCAAGACACCCCGCAGCCCCATGTCCCCGGCGCCGTCGAATCGCGACGCTTGTGGCATGACCTCGACCACGCTGCCGTACGCGAGCACCACTTCGACCATGCCCCGGGTCCCGGCCCGCTCGGAGGCGCGTCCCGGCTTCTGGCGCGCTCCGTTCGCCGGTGCCACCTATCGGGAGATCGGGTACGCGATCACGTCGCTCCCGGTCGCGATCGCCGGGTTCGTCTTCGCCGTGACGATGTTCAGCCTGGGGGTGAGCACGCTCGTCGTGTGGATCGGGCTGCCGGTCCTCGCGGGGGCACTGGCCGGGGCGCGCGGGCTCGGCGCGGCCGAGCGGGGCAGGGCGCGTGCACTGCTCGGCCTGGACGTGGCGGCGCCCTCCGCTCCGCGCGCCGGGCTGCGCGGGCGGCTCGCCGATGCCGCGGGGTGGAAGGCGCTGCTCTTCCACACGGTGATGTTCCCGTGGCGCGTGCTGTCGTTCGTCCTGTCCGTGACCTTCCTGGTCACCGGCTGGGTGGTCGCGCTCTTCCCGACCTACTCCTGGGTCTTCCACCGCTACGTGGGCTGGCCCGGCTACCGGATCTACGACTTCACGACCGACGCCGGCGTGCACCACGCGTACTACGTGGAGTCGCCCGCCCAGATCGCCGCGGTCTCCGCGATCGGGTTCGTGCTCGTCTTCCTGACGCCGCAGCTGGTGCGCGCCCTGACGAGCCTCGACCGCGTCGCGGTCCGTTCACTGCTCGGCGGCACCCGCTGACCCGCGCGTGAGGATCGGCCGGAGCGCGTCCAGGACCGCTGCGTCATCCACCGTCGACGGCACTGGTTCGTCCAGGCCGTCGGCGATTCCGCGCATCGTCCTGCGCAGGATCTTCCCGGAGCGGGTCTTGGGCAGGGCCGCCACCACGGCGACCTCCTTCAGGGACGCGACGGCGCCGATCCGGTCGCGTACGAGCTGGACGAGTTCCGCCTCGACCACCGACGGGTCCGAAGTGACGCCCGCCTTCAGCACCACCAGTCCGCGCGGCACCTGGCCCTTGAGGGAGTCCGCGACGCCGATCACGGCGCACTCGGCCACGTCCGGGTGGGAGGCGAGCACCTCCTCCATCCCGCCCGTGGACAGGCGGTGCCCGGCGACGTTGATGACGTCGTCCGTCCGCCCCATCACGAACACGTAGCCGTCCTCGTCCACGTGCCCGCCGTCGCCGGTCAGGTAGTAGCCGTCGAACGCCGAGAGGTACGAGGAGACGAAGCGCTCGTCGTCGTTCCAGAGGGTGGGGAGGGAGCCGGGCGGCATGGGGAGGCGGACCACGATCGCGCCGTCCTCGCCGGGCGGCATCGGCTTGCCGTCCCCGTTTACGACGCGCACGTCCCATCCCGGCAGCGGGAACGTCGGGGAGCCCGCCTTGATCGGCGCCGCCTCGATGCCCACCGGGTTCGCGACGATCGGCCAGCCCGTCTCGGTCTGCCACCAGTGGTCGATCACCGGGATGCCGAGCAGTTCGCTCGCCCAGTGGTACGTCTCCGGGTCGAGCCGCTCCCCGGCGAGGAACAGGTACTTCAGGCCGCTGAGGTCGTACGCGCGCGTGAACTCGCCTTCCGGGTCGACCTTCTTGATCGCCCGGAACGCGGTCGGCGCCGTGAACAGCGTCTTCACCCCGTACTCCGCCGCCACCCGCCAGAACTGGCCCGCGTCCGGGGTGCCGACCGGCTTCCCCTCGTAGAGGACGGTCGTGGCACCGGCGAGGAGCGGGGCGTAGACGATGTACGAGTGGCCGACGACCCAGCCCACGTCGGACGCGGTGAACATGGTCTCGCCGGGGCCCACGTCGTACACGGCCTCCATGGACCAGCGCAGCGCCACCGCGTAGCCGCCGCAGTCGCGGACGACTCCCTTGGGTTTTCCGGTCGTTCCGGACGTGTAGAGGATGTACAGGGGGTCCGTCGCCGCCATGGGGACGCAGGGCGCGGGGTGTGCGTCGCGCATCGCCTCCGTCCAGTCCACGTCCCGTCCGGGCGCCAACTCGGCCGGCCCCTCCGGGCGTTGGACGATCACGCAGGCGTCCGGCTTGTGCGTCGCCAGGTCCACCGCCCGGTCGAGAAGCGGCTTGTACGGGACGACGCGCGCCCCCTCGATGCCGCAGGACGCCGATACGACGACCTTCGGTGCCGCGTCGTCGATCCGCACCGCCAGCTCGTTCGCGGCGAAACCGCCGAAGACGACCGAGTGCACCGCCCCGATCCGCGCGCAGGCGAGCATCGCGACGACGGCCTCCGGAACCATCGGCATATAGAGGACGACCCGGTCGCCTCGGGTCACGCCGAGACCGGCCAGTACTCCCGCGAAGCCGGCGACCTGGTCGGTCAACTCCTCGTACGTGTACGTGCGGTTGGTGCCGGTCACCGGGGAGTCGTACACGAGGGCGGGCTGCGCGCCGCGGCCCGCAGCGACGTGGCGGTCGAGCGCGTTGTGGCAGACGTTCAGCTCGCCGTCGGGGAACCAGCGGTGGAAGGGGGCCCGCGAGGAGTCGAGGGCCCTGGTCGGGGGCGTGTCCCAGTCGATCGCGGCGGCCGCGGCGAGCCAGAAGGCCTCGGGGTCGTCGGTGCTCGCTCGGAAGACTTCCTCGTACGACGGCATGCCCGCACTCCTTTGCGCAGAACCCGAACCGCGGAGCCCCGTCAACAGGGCTCCCGTGGCGACGGGAACACGATCAGGTCAGGCGGTGACCGCCGTCAACAGCACCGCCGCGTCCGTCAGCGCGAGAAGCCCGTGCCGTTCCTGCGGGATCGGGTGCAGCTGCCCCTGCGCGAGGGTGACGTCGCCGGAGACCGCGGTGAGGCGGACGCGGCCGCGCAGCACCTGGAGGGTGGCCGCGGGCGGGGCGTTGTGCTCCTCCAGGTTGCTGCCCTCGGTCAGGGCGATGACGCTCTGGCGCAGCAACGGATCTTCCTTGATCAGGAGTTCGGCGCTGCGGCCGTGCTCTGCCTTGCGGGCCGCGGTCAGATGGTCGTCGGCGAGGGCCGCGAGATCGTACGGGGCGGGCGTCGTGGAAGTCATGACGTCAGGGTTACCTCGGACGGCGCCCCTATGCGACGCGACGGCCCCCGATCGTGGCCGCGCGGGGCCACGCCGGGGCGGCACCCCCGGCGTGGCGACGCGGGCGGCCCGGCGCGATCATCGACGTATGAGCCGTATGGACGTCACCCTCCACCTCGCCCAGGAGCCCGCCGCCGACGAACTCCTCGGCCGCAGCCCGCTCGCCGCGCTCGTCGGGATGCTGCTCGACCAGCAGGTACCCATGGAGTGGGCGTTCGCGGGCCCCCGCACCATCGCCGACCGCCTGAACGTCGACGACCTCGACGCGTACGAGATCGCCGCCCAGGACCCCGAGGCCTTCGCCGCGCTGCTCTCCGAGAAGCCGGCCGTGCACCGCTATCCCGGCTCCATGGCCAAGCGCGTGCAGCAGCTGTGCCAGTACCTCGTCGAGCACTATGACGGGGACGCCGCCGCCGTGTGGGAGGGCGTCGACACCGGCAAGGAGGTGCTGCGGCGCCTGAACGAGCTGCCCGGCTTCGGCAAGCAGAAGGCCCAGATCTTCCTGGCCCTCCTCGGCAAGCAGCTCGGAGTGCGGCCCGAGGGCTGGCGCGAGGCGGCGGGCGCGTACGGCGAGCCGAAGGCGTTCCGCTCGGTCGCCGACATCACCGGGCCCGAGTCCCTCACCAAGGTGCGCGCCCACAAGCAGGAGATGAAGGCTGCCGCGAAGGCGGAGAAGGCCGCGAAAGCCGCCAAGTAAGGCCGCCGAGTAGCGGGGCAGTGGGCAGTGGGGCTTGACCGACGTCAGCCGGATGCGGGTCCCGGTAACCCATGAGGGCGGATCTGCGGCTCCGTGGATCGCTTCGTGGCCGGTGGTGGGCAGATGACGGGGCATGAGCGCCGCCGCGTCCGCCGCAGGCCCGGGCCACCGTGCCCAGGGCCTGTTCCGCACGCTCGTGGTGCTGCTCGCCCTGCTGCTCGCGCCGCTAGCCGCCGCACCCGCCGTGGCCTCTGCGTCGCCGCCCGCCGCTTCCTCGTCTCCTTCCTCTTCCTCCTCCTGCGAGCCGGGCGAGGGGACCAGGGACGCCTCCGATGAGGCCCTCCGGCTGCCGACGGGACACCCCGTCCGGCTCCTCACGACGCCGCCCTCGTGCGCCTCACCGCGCCCCCTGGCCGCCACGCGCCCCGACACCACGGCGCACCCCGCGCCGCCGTCCCACCGCGCCCTGCGCACCGTCGTCCTGCGCTGCTGACGGGCCCCGCCCCGTCAGCACTCACGCACGTACGACCTCGAAAAGGACGGCAGCACCCTCATGCCCAAGGACCCCTACGCGCTCCTGCGCGCCCTGATGCGCGCGGAGGCCGCACGCGGCCAACGCGCCGCCACGGAGAAGACGCCCCCGCCCGCCACGCGCGAGCGGCGGACACCCGGCAAGAAGAACGACCGCTGAAACCGGTTCCCCGCGCCCCCGCACGGGACGCGGGGAACCACCCGTCGAACCACCCGTCGAACCACCCGTCAACGAAGCGCGGGCGACTACCCCGGAAGGGCCACGAACACGCCCGCCTTTCACCAACTCACCTACGACGCCACTCATTTCAGGCCCCTGTGCATGGCTCGACTGGACCCGGTTGGAGCCGGTTCAGCACGGTATTTCCGGGCTGCGTACCGCGTCCCCATGG
Source organism: Streptomyces fractus (assembly GCF_049844455.1). Classification (NCBI taxonomy): domain Bacteria; kingdom Bacillati; phylum Actinomycetota; class Actinomycetes; order Kitasatosporales; family Streptomycetaceae; genus Streptomyces; species Streptomyces fractus. Next base: position 4,560,404 of record NZ_JBMYHI010000002.1, read on the forward strand.
CTGCGCCCGGAGAGCCTCGCCCGGTAGGCTTTCCGTGTGATCTTCAAGCGCATCGGAAACGGCCGGCCGTACCCCGACCACGGCCGGGAAAGCACCCGGCAGTGGGCGGACGTCGCGCCGCGCCCGGTCCGCCTCGATCAGCTGGTGACGACCAAGGGCCAGCTCGATCTGGAGACCCTGCTCGCCGAGGACTCGACGTTCTACGGCGACCTCTTCGCGCACGTCGTGAAGTGGCAGGGCGATCTCTACCTGGAGGACGGCCTGCACCGCGCCGTGCGCGCCGCGCTCCAGCAGCGCCAGGTGCTGCACGCACGCGTGCTCGAACTCGGCTGACGGTCCGGGCCGACCGCACTTCGGGCTGACGGCGCCTCAGGGCCGTATTGGCCCTTTTGGGTTGGACTGAGCGACTGACCGTGATCATTTAATAGGCATCATCGCCGCACAGGATTACGCTGCGCTCATGAGCATGCTCACTCCACCCGGCATGGGCGGCAAGTACCGCATCACCGGGGACAAATACCCCCGCATGCGGCGCGGGCGTCCGCGCAGCAGGATCGTGCTCGCGGTCGTCGCGTCCGTCGCCGCGATCGGGCTGATCGGCTGGGGCTCGTTCCAGCTGGTCGACGTCTTCACGGGGGGCGACAAGGCCAGCGCGGCGGGGGCGAAGTCCGGCGCCTGCGAGAAGCGGCCGAGCGCGTCGCCCTCCTCGGGCAAGGCGGCCCAGAAGCTGCCGAACCCCTCCCAGATCACGGTGAACGTCCTGAACGCCACGGCCCGCGGCGGCCTGGCCAAGGACACCGCGGACGAGCTGAAGAAGCGCGGCTTCAAGATCGGTGACGTGGGCAACGCGACGAAGGCGTACGACAAGAAGGTCAAGGGCCCCGGCATACTGCTCGGCGCCTCGGCGGCCACGGACGCCGCCCTCCCGGTCCTCGGTACGCAGCTGACCGGCGCGGAGCTGAAGGCGGACAAGCGCGCGAAGCCGACCGAGGTCGACCTGATCATCGGCTCCGGCTTCAAGAAGCTCACGAAGAAGCCGGCCGCCGACAAGGCGCTGTCGGCGCTCAGCCACCCGAAGCCGTCGGCGTCCGCGTCCGCCCCGGGCTGCTGACCTCCGAAAACCGAAAAGCCGCGGACGACCGTCCGCGGCTTTTTCCGTTCCCGTACGGCGTCTCCCGTACGGCGTCGGCTACTCGGCGACCCCGTACATCCGGTCCCCGGCGTCGCCGAGGCCCGGGACGATGTAACCGTGCTCGTTGAGCCGCTCGTCGACCGAGGCCGTCACGACGGTGACCGGCGTGCCGGCCAGCTCGCGCTCCATGATCTCGACGCCCTCGGGGGCGGCGAGCAGCACCACGGCCGTGACGTCGTCGGCGCCGCGCTTGATCAGTTCCTCGATCGCCGCGACGAGCGTGCCGCCCGTGGCGAGCATCGGGTCCAGGACGTACACCTGGCGCCCGGAGAGGTCGTCCGGCATCCGCGTCGCGTACGTCGCGGGCTGCAGCGTCTCCTCGTTGCGGACCATGCCGAGGAAGCCCACCTCTGCGGTCGGCAGGAGCCGCACCATGCCGTCGAGCATGCCGAGGCCCGCGCGCAGGATCGGCACCACCAGGGGGCGCGGGTACGACAGCTTGACGCCGGTCGTCCGCGAGACGGGGGTGTCGATGTCGACCTGCTCGGTGCGCACGTCCCGGGTGGCCTCGTAGGCGAGCAGGGTGACCAGCTCGTCGGCCAGGCGCCGGAAGGTCGGGGAGTCGGTGCGCTGGTCGCGCAGCGTGGTGAGCTTGTGCGCCACCAAAGGGTGGTCGACGACGTGGATCCGCATGTCCTCAACAGTAACCGGGCCACAGGGCCGCGGCTCCCCCGTGCGGTGGCATCAACGGCCGGTACGGAGGGAAGGTGGAAGGGACTCGCCGACTGGCGCCGACTGGGCGGACTGGGGTGGTGTGGCCGATGGCGGACGAGAAGCGTCGGGAGCGGTCCGAGCGGGAGACGGGCGGGGCGGGGGCCGGGCCCGAGCCGAGGACGGGGCCGGATCCGGGGTCGGCGCAGGAGACGGACGCCGAGCGCAGGCGCAGGCGGGCCCTGTTCCTGCGGGAACTGACCGAGGCGCGGGAGCTGCGTGCCAGGGTCCAGCCGCGCCGCGCCCGGGCCGCGCGGATGCGACAGCAGATGCGTATGCGCACGTTTCGCTGGTGACGGGCCCCGCCGATCCGGCCAGGAGCCCCGCCTCACGGGACCTCCGCAGAGGACGCGCCACGAACACAGCGCGCGGAAGACCTCTCTTGGAGCCGGACTTTCTGCCACGATTCCGAGTGGGCGGGGCTTGAACTACACTCCCCGCCTCCACAACTCCGCCGGGGGGATTCCCGACCGGCACCCCTCGAGACCAGTGGGAGAGTCACGGTGTACTTCGCCGCACTGCTCGCGCGCACCGAAGACGGGTGGGAAGCGAGCGACACAGAGCTCGACGACGTGGAGACCCTGTCGGACCTGTCCGACCTGGCCCGCGAGGCGGCGGCCGAGGCCGGCGCCGAGGACGACACGATCCTCGTCTTCATCGAACAAGAGGACGCCTGGTTCGGCGTCGTCCGTATCGACGGCGAGGAGGACCCTCGCATCTACGTCTCCGACGCGGCCGCGGCCGCCCGCAGCAGCTACGGCGAGATCCTGCTCACCGACGAGCTGCTCGGCAAGGCTCCGGACGGTTCGGACGCCGTCGACGATCTGGACGCCCTGGACCTGGACGGGACGGAGGACGGCGAACCGGACGTCGAGGTGGTGTCCGACGACGAGGCCCCCGAAGCCGAGGTGGTGCCGCCCGGCCCGCTCGGTGACAGCGACGTCCTGGCCGACCTGGGCGTCCCGGAGAAGGATCTGCTGACCCTCGACGGGTCGGACGCGCTGAGCGAGATCGCCGACGCCCTGGGGGCATCGGAGGTCCTCGAAACGGTGCGCTGACCGCCACGGGGATAGATTCCTCGCCGTGACCCCCTCCGACGCCGCCGCTTCCGCCCCCGATCCCGTACGAGACCCCTGGAAGCCGCCGATGCGGCAGGCCCTGGCCGAGGCCGGGCTCGCCGCGGCGGGCGGTGACGTGCCCGTCGGCGCCGTCGTGCTGGCGCCGGACGGGACCACCGTGCTCGCGCGGGCGCACAACGAGCGGGAGCTGACCGGGGATCCGACCGCGCACGCCGAGGTGCTGGCGCTGCGCGGGGCCGCGCGCGAGGTCGGAGAGTGGCGGCTGACCGGCTGCACGCTCGTCGTCACCCTGGAGCCGTGCACCATGTGCGCGGGCGCGCTCGTGCAGTCCCGCGTCGACCGGGTCGTCTACGGGGCCCGGGACGAGAAGGCGGGGGCGGCCGGTTCGCTGTGGGACGTGATCCGCGACCGGCGGCTCAACCACAGGCCCGAAGTGATCTCCGGGGTGCTGTCCGAGGAGTGTGCGACGCAGCTCACTCGCTTCTTCAGGGATACGGATTTCGGACCACGGCCCACCTTGGGCTAGAGTTCCTCTCGGTAGCGTGTCCGAGCGGCCGAAGGAGCTCGCCTCGAAAGCGAGTGTGGGGAAACTCACCGTGGGTTCAAATCCCACCGCTACCGCAGGTAGACGAAGGGCCCGGTTCATCGAACCGGGCCCTTCGCTTTTGCCCGGCCGCGCTCAGCCGCCCTGCGGCCCCGCCGCGGACGGCCAGGACTGCTGAGCCTGCGCCGGCTGTCCGCCACCGAACCGGACCTCGGACAACGCCTTCTTCACCGGAACCTTGGCCAGATAGCCGGAGCCGAAACAGATGTTCTGCACCACGTACCAGAACTTCTCGGCGCTGGTCATCTCGCAGAGCCCGTACTCGCTGAGGGCCTTCTTCGACGGGATCTTCGCGAAGTAGGCGGCCGCGAACCAGATGCATCCGAGGATGTGCCAGAACGATTCCGCGCCGGTGAAGGCAGGAACACGGAAAAGCCCCCGTACCTCTTCAGAGGTGTCGGGGGCTTCACGTTCTGTTTGGGGCGGGGGGAGTGGCATCGGGGGGACAAACCACTCCCCCCGACGAGGACGGACTCCCGTAGTCCGCGCCGCTTCAGGGGGAAGATGCGGCGCGGACCCCGCAGTCGGGGTCGCGTCCCTGCCCTTCGGATTCCTGCCAGACCCTCCGGGCTCATCACCAATACTGCCCCTTTGCGGGGGTGCGGGAAGTCGGCAAAGGACCCACAACCGGAGGCCGTTGGTCCTTAAAGGTCGCGTCGGTGATCGTCCGCGTTAGACTCGCCGCCGGCCGACAGGGGCCGGGCGGGGATCAGACACGGGTACGGGGAGGCAACGTGGTGCAGTCGAAGAAAGTCGCGCTCTTCGTCGGGGTGGTCTTCGTGCTCTACGTGATCATCACCGACCCCTCCAAAGCCGCCGATTACGTCCAGATAGGGTTCGAAGGCGTATCGTCCGCCGCCCAGTCCATAGGCGACTTCATGACCTGGGTCGTCAACGGCGGGAAGTAGCGGCAAGCCACCCGTCAGCACCCCAGGGAGCACCCCGTGATCCGCCATCTGGTCCTTTTCAAGCTCAACGACGGCGTGAGCCGTGACGAACCGCGCGTGGCCGAGGGCGTCGAGGCCTTCCGCACGCTGGGCGGGAAGATCCCCGAGCTGAAGTTCTGGGAGTGCGACTGGAACATCACCGACCGGCCGATCGCCTACGACTTCGCGATCAACTCGGCCGTCGAGGACACCGACGCCCTGAAGCGGTACATCGAGCACCCCGCGCACCAGGAGGGCGTCGCGCTGTGGCGCGAGTTCGCCACGTGGGTGATCGCTGACTACGAGTTCTGAGCCCCCGCTCCGGACCGTCACACCTTCGAGAAGCCTCTCACCGGAACGGTGAGGGGCTTTCGCGCGTCCTGGACCCCCTCTCGTACCCCAACTCAGGCTTCAACACGGAGTTATGCGGTGCTTGCACACAGTGCACATGTCTTGTGATGCTATGACCGCTTTTGACCGATGAGTTGACGGAAACAGAGGTGGAGTTGACCGTGCCGGCCAGTACTGCGCCTCAAGAAGCACCGCCCGAAGCACCGCCCGCCCCCGCGAAGAGCCGGGGCGCCGACGCCCGCGCACTGACCCAGGTCCTCTTCGCACAGATCAAGGACCTCCCGCCGGGCAGCCCCGAGCACTCCCGGGTGCGCGGCGCCCTGATCGAGGCGAACCTGCCACTGGTGCGCTACGCGGCCGCCCGCTTCCGCAGCCGCAACGAGCCGATGGAGGACGTCGTCCAGGTCGGCACCATCGGCCTCATCAACGCCATCGACCGCTTCGACCCGGACCGCGGCGTCCAGTTCCCGACCTTCGCGATGCCCACGGTCGTCGGCGAGATCAAGCGGTACTTCCGCGACAACGTCCGCACCGTGCACGTACCGCGCCGCCTGCACGAGCTGTGGGTGCAGGTCAACGGCGCGACCGAGGACCTGACGACGGCCTTCGGGCGCTCCCCGACCACCGCCGAGATCGCCGAGCGGCTGCGGATCGGCGAGGACGAGGTGCTCGCCTGCATCGAGGCGGGCCGCTCGTACCACGCGACGTCCCTGGAGGCGGCGCAGGAGGGCGACGGGATGCCGGGACTGCTCGACCGGCTCGGCTACGAGGACCCGGAGCTGGACGGCGTCGAACACCGCGATCTCGTGCGGCACCTCCTCGTACAGCTGCCCGAGCGGGAGCAGCGCATCCTTTTGCTCCGCTACTACAGCAATCTGACGCAATCTCAGATCAGCGCGGAGCTGGGTGTCTCGCAGATGCACGTGTCAAGACTCCTCGCCCGCAGCTTCGCTCGACTTCGGTCCGCAAACAGGATCGATGCCTAGCTCGATCGGGTAGACAAGGCCCGCGGGGCATTTCCCGCGGGAATCGGCGCCATCTCCCGCCACACCCCCTGCTTCCTGCACCGATCCATCCCATACATGTCGACATGTCACTACAGCGTGTTGCCGACATGTGACATTCTGCTGGAACGGCGTTTGGCGCAGCCCCGCGTCCGGTATTCAGGTGGAGGCTGCGCTCTTACCTGACGGGAGCGTCCGCCGCGACCGTCCGCGACCTCAAGGGGGTGGCATGTCCGCAGACCAGGGCAGCTCGAAGGTGCTCACGCTCACGCCCGGCGCGCCCGCCGCGACCGATGACCTGAGCGAGCAGACGCCTGCCGCGCTGATCGACGCTCCTGTTCCCGCTTCGGTTCCGGCCCAGGCCGCCGAGAGCCCCGAGGTGTCCGTGACACCTCCGACGAGCGGGTCCATCGACACCCGCACGCTGTCCCGTTCCCTGTTCCTGCGCCTTGCCACGCTCGACGAGAACAGCCCGGAGCGGGCGTACGTCCGCGACACCCTGATCGAGCTGAACCTGCCGCTGGTGCGCTACGCGGCGGCCCGCTTCCGCAGTCGCAACGAGCCGATGGAGGACATCGTCCAGGTCGGCACGATCGGTCTGATCAAGGCGATCGACCGTTTCGACTGCGAACGGGGCGTGGAGTTCCCGACGTTCGCGATGCCGACGGTCGTCGGTGAGATCAAGCGGTTCTTCCGGGACACCTCGTGGTCGGTGCGCGTGCCGCGCCGCCTCCAGGAGCTGCGGCTCGCCCTGACCAAGGCCAGCGACGAGCTCGCGCAGAAGCTGGACCGCTCGCCGACCGTCCCGGAGCTCGCCGTGGTGCTCGGCGTCTCCGAGGAGGACGTCGTCGACGGCCTCGCGGTGGGCAACGCGTACACCGCGTCCTCCCTCGACTCGCCCGCACCCGAGGACGACGGCGGCGAGGGCTCCCTCGCGGACCGGCTCGGGTACGAGGACACGGCGCTCGAGGGCGTCGAGTACCGCGAGTCGCTCAAGCCCCTGCTCGCCAAGCTGCCGCCGCGCGAGCGCCAGATCATCATGCTCCGGTTCTTCGCGAACATGACGCAGTCGCAGATCGGCGAGGAGGTCGGCATCTCGCAGATGCACGTGTCCCGGCTGCTCACGCGGACGCTGTCACAGCTGCGGGAAGGCCTCATCGCCGACTGACACGGCCGACCGACCCGCAGACCGACCCCGCAGAGCGATCCCGCCGGCCGATCCGCGCGGCCCGGTCTGCGGGGTTCCGATTTGACGGTGCGTCAGACACACTGGCGCGATGCTGCGGACTTGGTTGATCGGTCACAGGAAGGTCGCCGTCGGGGCCGCTTCGGTCGCCGCGGTGTGCGTGAGCGCGGGCGCCGTCGTCGCCCTCGACGGTGGCGGCGGGCGCGACGCGTACGTGGCCGTGGGCGCGGCGGGAGCGGCGCCCACCACACCGGGCGACCGGGTCGCGCCCACCGGCAAGGTGGAGCTCGTACCGCTGGACTCTCCGGCGGCGGACGCCCCTGGCGGCTCGGACTCCTCCGGGAAGGGCGCGACGGGCAAGGCCGGCGGGGACAAGGGCACGGAGAGCGGTGCGGACGCGGGCGGCGCCCCTCCGGCCGCCGACGTCCCCGGCGAATCCCCCGGCGCCGGCTCCGACGGCACACCGTCCGCCACCGACAACCCCTCCGGCGGCTCCAGTGACTCAGGAAGCGCCGCGGGTTCCGGGAGCGCCGCCGCCGACCGTGGCGACACCCCCTCGTCGTCGCCCTCGGCCCCCGCGGGCCCCGCCGCGCTCAAGACGGTCGGCGACCCCGTGCTCAAGGACGCCGACAAGCGCTGGTGTCAGGACGTGACGCTGACCCTGCACAACTCCGGTGGCAGCCCGGTGCGTTCGGGCACCGTGACCTTCGAGACGCACGTGATCGGCGCCCTCGGCATCGACTGGTCGACCATCGACGTCAAAAAGAAGCTCCCGTCCCCATCGGGGCCGGGGAGAAGAAGCGGAAGACGTGGACCGTGTGCGTCGACGAGTGGCGGGTGCCGCTCGGGATGCGGCTCGAGACCAAGGACGTCGACGTCGACTGGAAGTGAACTGCCTCCAGGAACCGTCTACTTGAGCGCCAGCCAGGCCACGCCCGCCACCACGATGATCGCGAGCACGATGCCGATGATCAGGCCGACGCTTGGACCGGACTTCGCGGCGGCCGCCTGCTGACGCGCGGGAGGCTGTTCGTCGACGAAGGCGCGGAACATCTGGGTGTTGCCCGCGGGGTCGTTGGTGCCCTGGGGGCCGGGGCCTTGGGGGTTGTTAGCCATGGGCCAGGACCCTAGCGAATTGCAGCGACGTACGCCACAGTCCGCATGTACGCCGCCTGAGCTGCGACTTTACTGATTTGCACTCGATCTTTGCCGCGATTTTATTCTCGATCACCCGGTTTCGTTTGCCTGTGGCAACCAACTGCTTCTATGGTTGCCCTAAGCAACAAATAAAGATCTTTTGGTCAGGAGGTGCCGTGGCCACACAACGTCACTACGACGAGCTGGCGCGACAGATGGGCGCCTTCGGATCCGTCAAGAGGGACATGGCGCGGATTCTTCCGCACGACTGCCAACCGAGTTCGGCCGCGGTCCTGGCGCTGCTCAAGCACTACGGCGACATGCGGATGAGCCGCATGGCCGAGCTGCTCGCCGTGGACGTCTCCGTGGCCAGCCGGCACGTGGCACACGTCGCCAACCGCGGCTGGATCGAGCGCCATCCCGACCCCGCTGACAAACGTTCGCGCATCCTCAGCCTCACCGACAAAGGCTCGAAGCAGCTGGAGGTGCTCAACGAACTGAGCATCCAACTGCTCGCCGACCGGCTGAGCGACTGGTCCGACGACGAGGTCGATCAGTTGATCGCCCTCATGACGCGACTGCGCGACAGCTTCGGCGACTGCCGTACCACGGGGTCCCGAGCGACGGTTCCGCAGGCCGCCACCGAGCCGATCGCCCAGTCGACGGCTCGGACCACCACCCGTACACCCGCGTAAGACGTAAGAAAAGGAATCCCATGGCAACAACCACACCATCCGGTGTGCGGGGCAGCCATCCCAAGCATTCAGGGGCCGCCCCCGAAGCGGGTGCCCCGATGTCACACCGGCAGGTCATGGAGGCGCTGTCCGGGCTGCTGCTCGGCATGTTCGCCGCCATCGTCTCGTCGACGATCGTCACCAACGCCCTGCCGAAGATCATCGGCGATCTGGGCGGTGGCCAGTCCGCTTACACCTGGGTCGTCACGGCTTCCCTGCTCGCCATGACCGCCACCACGCCCCTCTGGGGCAAGATGGCGGACCTGTTCAGCAAGAAGGCCCTGGTCCAGATAGCCCTGGTCGTCTACGTGGTGGGTTCGGTCGTCGCCGGCCTCTCGCAGAACCCGGGCATGCTGATCACCGCCCGTGCCATCCAGGGCATGGGCGCCGGCGGTCTGTCCGCCCTGGCGCAGATCATCATGGCCGCCATGATCGCCCCGCGTGAGCGCGGTCGTTACTCCGGCTACCTCGGCGCCACGTTCGCCGTCGCCACCGTCGGCGGTCCGCTGCTCGGCGGTGTCATCACCGACACCGACTGGCTCGGCTGGCGCTACTGCCTCTTCGTCGGTGTGCCCTTCGCACTGATCGCCCTGATCGTGCTCCAGAAGACGCTGCACCTGCCGGTGATCAAGCGGAAGGTGAAGGTCGACTGGGCCGGCGCCTTCTTCATCACCGCCGCGGTCTGCCTGCTGCTCCTCTGGGTGACCTTCGCCGACGACAAGTACGACTGGCTGTCGTGGCAGACGTACACGATGGTCGGCGGCGCGATCGTGCTGGCGCTGATCTTCACGCTCGTGGAGACCAAGGCCAGCGAGCCGATCATCCCGCTGCGGCTCTTCAAGAACCGCACGATCACCCTGGCGTCGCTCGCCTCGCTGTTCGTCGGTGTCGCGATGTTCGCGGGCACCGTCTACTTCTCGCAGTACTTCCAGCTGGCGCGCGGCAAGACGCCCACGATGTCGGGTGTCATGACGATCCCGATGATCGGTGGCCTGTTCGTCTCCTCCACCGTCTCCGGCCAGATCATCACCCGGACCGGCAAGTGGAAGGCCTGGCTCGTCGCCGGCGGTCTGTTCCTGACCGCGGGTCTGGGGCTGCTCGGCACCATCGAGTACGACACCCCGTACTGGCGCGTCGCGATCTGGATGGCGCTGCTCGGTCTCGGCGTCGGCATGATGATGCAGAACCTCGTGCTGAGCACGCAGAACCAGGTCGCCCCCCAAGACCTCGGTTCCGCGTCCTCGATGGTGACCTTCTTCCGGTCCCTCGGCGGCACGATCGGCGTCTCGGCGCTCGGCTCCGTGATGACCAGCCGCATCAGCACCCACGCCACCGACACCATCGGCTCCCTCAGCCCGGAGGCGCGGCAGGCGGCCGGCAAGGCCATGGGCGGCGGTTCGCTGCCGGACATGTCCGTGCTGCCCGGTCCGATCCGCGAGTGGCTGGAGGCCGCGTACGGGAGCGGCATCGCCGACATCTTCCTGTACGCCGCGCCGGTCGCGTTCCTGGCATTCATCTTCACGATCTTCATCAAGGAGGTTCCCCTGCGTACCACCGGAGCCCTCGAACAGGCCGCGCAGGGCGATTCGACGCCCGCCGCCGCGCCTGCCCAGGCCGCTGCCCCCGCGCCCGCGCCGGAGCAGGTGCCGAGCCTCGTCGGTGCGGGTCGGCCCGCGGCCGACACCCAGACCCAGCGGCTCGCGGCCGTCGCCGCCACCGCCGGTGACGGGGCCGTCGGCGGCACCCCGGTCCGCGGCTTCGTCCGCGGCGCCGAGTCCGCCCCGGTGCCGCGCGCCGCGGTCACCCTGATCTCCCTCGGCGGCCGTCAGCTGGGCCGTGCCGTGGCCCAGGGCGACGGCTCGTACAGCGTCGACGCCCCCGGTGCCGGCTCTTACGTCCTGATCGCCTCGGCCGACGGCTACCAGCCGCAGGCCTCCACCGTCCTGGTGGGCGAGGAGTCGGTCACGTACGACATCCTGCTCAGCGGGACCAGCGGCCTCACCGGTGTGGTGCGGGCCAGCGAGACCAAGGCGCCGGTCGCCGGGGCGATGGTCATCGTCACCGACGTCCGCGGCGATGTGCTCGCCACCGGTCAGTCAGGGCCGGGCGGCGAGTTCACCTTCGCCGAGCTGGTCCCTGGCCCGGTCACCGTGGCCGTGAACGCGCCGGGTCACCGCCCGACCGCGCTCCCGGTCGAGGTCACCGGCTCCGGTGTCACCCGCATCGAGATCGACCTGCACTCCGGCTCCCAGGTCCAGGGCACCATCCGGGCCGCGGGCCGCGCGCTGAACGACGCGCGTGTCACGCTGGTGGACGCCGCGGGCAACGTGGTCGCCACCGCCACCACCGGCGACGACGGCGCGTACGCCTTCACCGACCTGGACGGCGGCGAGTACACCGTGATCGCGACCGGCTACCCGCCGGTGGCCACCGGCCTCAGCGTGAACGGCAGCGGCGTCGACGGCCACGACATCGAACTCGCGCACCCCGGCGAGTAATTGAGCCCCGGGCCACCTGAATGAGCGGTTCGCGCTTTGAGCGGACGTGAATCGCACAGGCCCGGTTGTGAGAATGGGCCCCGGGACCGGCGGCGTCGCCATCGGCAGGGGACGGCCGAGACGCACGTCGACCGGGGCCCGTCCACGTACGGACGACCTTCCGGAGCACTCCGGATTCCGTACGTGACTGAGAACTTGAGCTAGGAGAGCAAAAGCATGGGACTGAGCGCGCGGATCCGCACGCGGGACGGGTGGGCCCTGCCGCACGCCGTCGTCACGGTGACCGACATGACCGGATCGCAGGTGCTGCGGGCCGAGGCCGATGACGAGGGCGCCGTGCACGACCCGGCCGCGCTCGCGCCCGGTCCCTACACGGTGATCGTGACCGCTGTCGGCTACGCCCCCGCCGCCTCCACCGCGATGGTGACGGCGAGCGGACGGGCCGACGTGGGCAGCATCGTGCTGCACCGACAGGGCGGGGCCGAGCTGCCGCCGCCCGGGCCCTGGATGGTCGACCCGGCGCATTCGTCGGTCGCCGCGACGGCGCAGCACCTCGGGATCACGTCCGTGCACGGACGGTTCACCGACTTCACGGCGCGCATCGACATAGCGCAGGACGTGGAGAAGTCGCGGGTCGAGGCCGTCATCAAGTCGGCGTCCATCGACACCGGCAACGGCATGCGGGACGGCCACCTGAAGTCCGCGGACTTCCTGGACGTCGAGACGTACCCGGAGATCACCTACCGGTCGACCGGCATCGACCCCGCGGGCACCGACCGCTGGACCGTGCACGGCCAGCTGAGCCTGCACGGCGTGGCGCGCGAGGTCGACCTCGACCTGAGCTACCTGGGCACGGGCGCCGACCCGTGGGGCGGCACGCGCGCCGCGTTCAAGGCGACGGCCGAGCTGAAGCGCGAGGACTTCGCGATGAACTACAACCAGGTCGTGCAGGCCGGCATCGCCGCGATCGGCGCGACGCTGAAGGTCGAGCTCGACATCCAGGCCGTACAGGGCGACGCGCTGCCGCAGATGTGACGCCTGCGGGTGTCGGTGGCCGGGGTTAGGCTGCGAAGCATGGCTCCGAACATCGCGACCAACACCCGTGTGTCACTGGACGAGTTGCTCGACTTCGTCCGCCCCCGGCACCGCGCCCTCCTCATCACCGCCCGCGCCGACGGGACCCCGCAGGCCTCACCTCTGACCTGCGGGGTCGACGGCGACGGGCGGATTGTTGTTTCCACATACCCGGAGCGGGCCAAGACGCGCAACGCGAAGCGGGATCCGCGCGTCAGCCTCGTCGTGCTCAGCGACGAGTGGAACGGACCGTGGGTGCAGATCGACGGGTCGGCGGAGGTCATCGACTCGCCGGACTCCGTCGAGGCGCTCGTCGAGTACTTCCGGTGCATCTCGGGGGAGCACCCGGACTGGGACGAGTATCGCGAGGCGATGGTCAAGCAGGGGAAGTCGATCATCCGGGTCACTCCGGAGAAGTGGGGGCCGGTTGCCACCGGGGGCTTCCCGGCGAGGTTGGCTTAGGCGGCACCGGCGTTACGGTCTCGGGGCTCTGCCCCGGACCCCGGTCCTCAATCGCCGGACGGGCTTGAAAAATCAAGCCCCGCCGGCGATTGAGGCGCAGGGTCCGGGGCGGAGCCCCGTGGCGTCAAGCGCGGTGGGCCACCAGCGCCTCGATGCCGGCCACCTGGAGGTCCAGCGCCACCCGGAAATCCGCGTCGCGCATCGCGTTCACGTCGCCGCCCTCCTCCACCGCCTCCATCATCCGCTCGGCGTGCGAGAAGTCGTCCGCCATCTCCTCCGGTACGGAGAACGCGGCCATCGCCTTGTGGAAGTACTCGTCCTGCGTGAGGCCCACCTCGGCGCAGCGCTGGCGGAAGTGGCCCTCGATGGTGCCGTAGCCGTAGACGAACTGGAAGACGGAGGAGACGGCGCCGCGCTGCTGGGCGAGCGTGAGCCCGGTGCGGGCGATGACCCGCTGCACCGCCCGCGAGAACAGCAGCGACTTCGGGCCGACGTTCAGGAAGTTGCCGACGAGCGGCGAGATCCACGGGTGGCGCACGAGCAACGTCCGGTAGGTGGCGGCCAGTTCGCGCAGCTGGGTCTGCCAGTCCGGGAGGCGCTCCGCGTCCGTGTCCGGGATCTCCAGCTCGCCGAAGGCCTCGTCGAGGGCGAGTTCGAGGAGGTCGTCCTTGGTGTCGACGTACCAGTACACGGACATCGCGGTGACGCCCAGCTCGCCCGCGAGGCGCCGCATCGAGAACTTGGCGAGCCCCTCCTCGTCCAGGAGCCGCACCGTCGCCCGGGTGATCCGCTCCCGGTCGAGACCGCTGGGCTGCTCGGACCGCCGGCCGCGCGACGCTCTGATCCTGGGCTCCGCGGCGCCATCCGTGTCCTCGAGCCAGACGCTCATCCGCGCTGCCTTCGCCATGGCGTTCCTTCCCAGGGGTTCCTCGTACGCGGGCGGGGCGGGCCTGCGCACAGAACCGCTCCCCGCCCGCACCGATGCTAAGCGGAAGTCGCCGCCGCCGGTCCGGCCCGTTCGGCCCTGCGCAGCAACACCGCCGCGAGCAGGCCGCCCGCGAGCACGGCGACCGCGCCCACCAGTTGGCTGGTCTCGAGACCGGAGGAGAACGCTTCGCTGATACGAGACTTCTCCCCGGCCGAGTCCGCCGCCGCCAGCGCCGCCGGGAACGAGGTCGCGGAGACCGATACGAGCGCCGCGAAACGGGCGTTCAGGACCGCGCCGAGGACGGCGACGCCCAGACCGTTGCCGAACTCCGCGAGCGTGCCGTTGACCCCGGCGCCCACGCCCGCCTTCTCCGGCGGGATCGCGCTCATGATGGCGTTGGCCATGGCGGGCATCGCGAGCGCCATGCCCGCGCCCATGACGATCAGGCCGAGCAGCATGCCGCCGTATCCGTCCCCGCCGAGCAGCGAGATGGCCGCGAGCCCCGCCGCCATGCATGTCATGCCGGCCGCGATGGTGAGCGGTGTGCCCATCCGGGGCAGCAGCCGGGCGCCGACGCCGGTGAGGTTGAGCGCGACGACGGTGAGCGCCATCGGCGCGGTCCGCAGCCCCGCCTCCAACGGGCCGTATCCGAGCAGGAATTGGAGGTGCTGGGTGAGCAGGAACAGCGAGCCGCCCATGCCGAAGGCGACGAGGATCGCGCCGGTCACCGCGCCCGTGAACCTCCGGTCGCGGAAGAAGTGCATGTCGAGCATCGGATACGGGATCCGCAGCTCCCAGGCCACGAAGGCGGCCAGCACGAGGATGCCGATCGCGGCCGAGGTGAGGGTGGCCGCGGACGTCCAGCCGTCGTCGGGGCCCGAGATGATCGCGTAGACGACGCCGGTCATGCCGACGGTGGAGAGCAGCGCGCCGAGCAGGTCGGGGCGGTCGCCGAACGCGTTCTTCGACTCGGGGACCAGGGCGATCACGGCGACGAAGCCGATGAGCGCGACGGGGATGTTGACGAGGAAGATCGAGCCCCACCAGAAGTGGTCGAGCAGCACCCCTCCGACCAGGGGGCCGACGGCGAAGCCGAGCGTGCTGACCGTGGACCACAGGGCGATCGCCCTGACGCGCTCGGCCTCGCTGAAGATCTGCACGACGACCGCGAGCGTCGAGGTCATCATGAGCGCCCCGCCGACCCCCATGCCGGCGCGGGCCGCGATCAGCTGCCCGGTGGATCCCGCGAACGCGGCGGTCAACGAGCCGATGCCGAAGATCGCGAGGCCCGCCGCGAGCATCTTCTTGCGGCCGTACCGATCGGAGGCGCTGCCGGCGGTGAGCAGCAGCCCGGACTGGACGAGCGAGTACGCGCTGATCATCCACTGGATGTCGGACGTCGAGGCCTTCAGCTCCCTGGTGAGGGAGGGGATCGCGACGTTCAGGACGGTGTTGTCGAGCAGCACGGTCAGCTGGGCGAGGCAGATGACGCCGAGGATGAGCCAGCGCTGGGGGTGACCCGCGCCGGCCCGGGGTGCCTGGGTGGCCGGTTCGGCCGTGGGGGCCATGGACACTCCTCTACGGTGTACGGGACTGGTACTTCCCGTACACCGTAGAGGGTGTGTTGTACGCCGTACAAGCGGCTTTCTACTTGGCCTGGGTCAGGTCGTAGAACGTGGCACTGCCGACCGTCACCTTCTTGAAGTTGGCCTTCACCCACGACGTGATCTTGGAGGACGAGCCGGAGCTCGATCCGCCCATGCCGCCGCCGGAGCCGCTGCTGATGAAGTAGTGGATCTTGCCGTCCTCGACGTACTGCTTGAACTGGGCGAGCGTCGGGGAGGGGTCCGTGCCGTTGAAGCCGCCGACCGCCATCACCGGGTCCCCGGTGGCCAGTTGGTAGCTCGCCTGGTTCTGCGAGCCGATCGCGGCCGCGGCCCAGGTGTAGTCCTCGGCGTCCTTCTGGAGCAGCTTCTTGGCCTTGCTGCTGACCTGGGCGCCGTTGAGGAGGCCGCCCATGCCGCCGCCTCGGCCGCCTCCGCCACCACCGGGCATGCCGCCCTGCTTCTGCTTGGCGCCGGGGCTCTTGCTGTTTCCGGTGCTCTGGTTCTTGCCGGTGCCCTGGTTCTGGCCAGGCATGCCGCCGCCGGGGAAGCCGCCGCGCGCGTTGCCGTTGGTGTTGGCCTTGCCGCCGGTCGGGGGCTGGCCCGGCATTCCGCCGCGCTTGCCGCCGCCGGGGAAGCCCTTGCCGCCACCGCCGGGCATCCCACCGCCCATCGCGCTGGCCCCGGAGGGGCCCGCCGTGACGATCGACCCGGTGTGCCCGGTGTTCAGCGTGCTGATGGTGTACGCGGTCGGTGCGGCCAGCGACGCCACCAAACCCAACCCGGCGACGCCGAGCGCCAGTTGACGGTTGAGACGGCCGGCGAAGGCGAGGCCGAGGCCCGCCGCGAGTCCGCCGACGAGCACCGCCCACCGCAGCCACGGCAGGTAGTCCGGGGTCCGCCCGAGGAGCACATAGCCCCACACGGCGGTGGCCGCGACCGAGACGCCCAGCGTCGCCGACACCGTGATCCGCGAGCGCTCCTCCCACAGCACGGTCGCGCCCATGCCGATCAGCGCCGCGATGTAGGGGGCCAGCGCCACCGTGTAGTACTGGTGGAAGATGCCGGCCATGAAGCTGAAGACCAGGCCGGTCATCAGCAGCGAGCCGCCCCACGCGAGGAACGCGGCGCGCGCGGTGTCCGTGCGCCTGGCCTTCCACGTCAGGACCACGCCCGCGACGAAGAGGATCAGCGCGGCCGGGATCAGCCAGGAGATCTGGCTGCCGATCTCGGAGTTGAACATCCGGTCGAGGCCGGTCGCACCCCACTGCCCGGTGCCGCCGCCCGCGCCGCCACCGCCGCCGACGGAGCCGGTCTCGTCGCCGCTGATGCGGCCGAGGCCGTTGTAGCCGAAGGTCAGTTCAAGGAACGAGTTGTTCTGGGAGCCTCCGATGTAGGGCCGCGAGGACGCGGGCCACAGCTCGACGAGGGCCACCCACCAGCCGCCCGCCACGATCATCGCGGCGGCGGACAGGGCCAGTTGACCGAACCGCTTGCGCACCCGGACCGGGGCGAACACCGCGTAGAGAACCGCCAGCGGCGGCAGGATCAGGAACGCCTGCAACGTCTTGGCCAGGAAGGCGAGGCCGACGGCGACGCCCGCCCAGACGAGCCACTTGGTGCGGCCCTTCTCCATGGCGCGCAGCACGCAGTAGACCGTGACGGTCATGAGGAGCGCGAGGATCGCGTCCGGGTTGTTGAAGCGGAACATCAGCGCGGCGACCGGGGTCGTCGCGAAGACCACCATGGTGATCAGGCCCGCGGTGGCGCTGAAGCGGCGGCGTACCGCCGCGTACAGGACGCCGGCCGTGGCCACGCCCATCAGCACCTCGGGGACGAGGATCGCCCACGAGCTCAGGCCGAACACGCGGACCGACAGGCCCATCGGCCACAGCGCGGCCGGCGGCTTGTCGACGGTGATGGCGTTCGCCGCGTCGGACGAGCCGAAGAAGAACGCCTTCCAGCTCTCGCTGCCCGCCTGGGCGGCCGCCGAGTAGAAGGAGTTGGCGTAGCCGGAGGCCGAGAGGTTCCAGAGGTAGGCGGCGGCGATGACGAGGAGCAGGCCGAGGAAGGCCGGGCGCACCCAGCGCGGGTCCTCGGGGCGGCCGCGCCACACGCGCGTCAGGAACTTCGCCTTGGGGCGGCCGTGCCCGGTGCCTGGCGGCGGGGGCTCGGCGGGCGCCGCCTGGGCGACGTCGTCGGTCGTTCGGAGGTCTGTGGTCATCGCTGGATCCTGGAGTCGGAGTCGTCGTGGTGGTGATGCGCGCCGACGGCGTGCATCCGCACGTTCGCGTCGTCCCAGGCCTGCGGAGCCTGCGGAACCTGCGGATTCTTCACGGGCGTCGGGGCCGACGAGGCCTGGTCGGTGCGGTCGTTGAACACCCACGCCCTGAAGAGCAGGAAGCGCAGGATCGTCGCCGCGAGGTTGGCCGCGATCAGCACGATCAGCTCGGTGGAGTGCGCCGGGTTGCCGGAGGCCGCGCTGAGGGCGGCGAGCGAGCCGCTGGTCAGGGCCCAGCCGATGCCGAAGACGACGATGCCCTGGGCCTGGTGGCGTACGGCCTTGTCCCGGCCGCGCACCCCGAAGGTGAGGCGCCGGTTGGCGGCCGTGTTGGCGAGCGCCGAGACGAACAGGGCGAGCGCGTTGGCGAACTGCGCCCCCGAGAACGTACGGAAGCCGGAGTACAGCAACAGGTACAGCAGCGTCGACAGCCCGCCGACGACGCAGAAGCCGAGCAGCTGGCGGGCAAGTCCCTTGGGTACATCGGTGAGTTGACGGTCGCGCGGATCGTCCCCGAAGGGGCGGGCGAGGCGGTCGAGGGCGAGCGAGCCGGTGGCGAGTGCCTTGCCGACGCGCCAGACGCCCTTGAGGTCGTCGGTCGCGGTCTTGACGATGTGCACGGTCGAGTTCGGGTCGTCGACCCAGTCGACGGGCACTTCGTGGATCCGCAGCCCGGCCCGCTCGGCGAGCACCAGCATCTCGGTGTCGAAGAACCAGCCGGCGTCCTCCACCAGCGGCATCAGCACCTGCGCGACATCGCGCCGGATCGCCTTGAACCCGCACTGGGCGTCGGAGAAGCGGGCCTGCAGGGAGCCGCGCAGGATGAGGTTGTACGAGCGCGAGATGAACTCCCGCTTGGTGCCGCGCACCACGCGCGAGCTGCGCGCGAGCCGGGAGCCGATCGCCAGGTCCGAGTGCCCCGAGATGAGGGGCGCGACCAGCGGGAGCAGCGCGTTCAGGTCGGTGGACAGATCCACGTCCATGTACGCGAGGACCGGCGCGTCCGATGCCGACCACACGGTCCGCAGGGCGCGCCCGCGGCCCTTCTGTTCGAGCCGGAAGTTCCGGACCTCGCGGAATTCCTGTGTCAGGCCGTGCGCCACCTGCGGCGTGCTGTCGGTGGAGGCGTTGTCCGCGACGGTGATGCGGAAGGGGTAGGGGAAGGTGCGGACCAGGTGGTGGTGCAGATTGCGCACGCACTCACCGAGGTCCTTCTCCTCGTTGTAGACGGGGATGACAACGTCCAGGACCGGCACATCGCCGCGGCCGGCAGGGAGGTGCTCCCGCGCCGGCAGCGCCCCGAACCTCGCGGAGACGGTGCTCGCGGAAGGGATGGGGTCGATGCCCGGAGAAGAGTCGGTTCGCATGCCAGCGACATTCGCCAACTGCCCTGTTAGGGCTGTGTGGTGAAGCTTTGCTCCGGCTGTGAGTACGACGGCGGAATAGTGACGGGCGCGGTGCCGGCCGGTGAATGCGCCGGCAGGTGCACCGTGAACACGGTCCTGCCGGGCCCGCTGTCGACGGTCACGGCGCCACCGTGCGCCGCCGCGACGGCCTGCACGATGGCCAGGCCGAGGCCCGTCGACCCCGCCTTCCTGGACCGCGACGAGTCTCCGCGCGCGAACCGTTCGAAGACGCGCGGCAGCAGCTCGGCGGGGATGCCGGGCCCGTCGTCCTGTACGTCGAGGCAGACCCAGGGGCCGTGCCGGTGCACGCGGGCGGTGACGGTGGTGCCGGGCGGCGTGTGCGTGCGCGCGTTGGCCAGCAGGTTGACGAGGACCTGGTGCAGGCGCGCGGAGTCGGCGAGCACGGTGGCCGGTTCGTCGGGGAGATCGAGGCGCCAGGTGTGGCTCTGGTCGGCGGCGCGGGCGTCACTGAGCGCGTCGACGACGAGGGGCGAGAGGTCCGTCGGCTCGTACGACAGCGGTCTTCCGGCGTCGAGGCGGGCGAGCAGCAGCAGGTCCTCGACGAGCCCGGTCATCCGGTCCGCCTCGGACTCGATGCGGCCGAGCGCGTGCCGGGTGTCTGGCCCGGTCTCCTCGCGGCCGCGCCTGGTCAGCTCGGCGTAGCCGCGGATGGAGGCCAGGGGCGTACGCAGTTCATGGCTGGCGTCGGCGACGAACTGGCGCACCCGCGTCTCGCTCTGCTGGCGGGATTCGAGGGCGCCGTGCACATGGTCGAGCATCCGGTTGAGCGCGGCGCCGACCTGGCCAACCTCGGTCCTCGGGTCGGCCTCGGACTCCGGGACGCGTTCGTAGAGGGTCACCTCACCGCTGTGCAGCGGGAGTTCGGAGACCCGGGTCGCGGTCGCGGCGACGCGGCGCAGCGGCCTCAGATTGACGCCGACCATGATCGCCCCGGCGGCGCCTGCCGCCACGAGGGCCGCGGCGGCGACGAGCAGCTCGGTGACGATGAGCTTGTTGACGGTGGAGTCGACCTGGGCGGTGGGGCGGCCCACGTAGAAGTCGCCGTTGTCCCCGGAGACGTACTGGACCCGGTAGCTGCCGAGGCCCGGCAGGTCGACGGTGTGCGTGGTCTTGTCATTGCTCTGGGGGACGTCCTCCAGAGCGTCGAGTACGGACTGGGACAGGTCGTCGGTCCCGAGCTGCCTGCCGCCCTCGGGATTCGTCGCCTCGACGCTGACCTTGCCTTCGGTGGCCTGCCCGTCGCCGACCTCGGCTCCGAGGGTGCCCTCGGGAGAGCCCAGGGTCACGAATGCCAGGTCACCGAAGTCCTTCTGCCCCATGGGACCGGCCCCGGGAAAGTCGCCCTTCGGCCCGCTCGCCCGCATCGCTATGCCGTGCACCTGCTTGTCGAGCTCGTCGTACAGGTACGAGTGCAACGACACGGCGGACACGACACCGATCACCGATGCCACGACGGCCATCAGCGCGACGGCCGTGACGACGAGCCGGGTACGGAGCGTCTGGGCCGGCCCCTGCGCTTCACGACGTCGTGGTGGCGGCCATCGCCGGCTTGATCAGGTAGCCGGCGCCGCGCCGGGTGTGGATCATCGGCTCGCGCCCGGCGTCGATCTTCCTGCGCAGGTACGAGATGTAGAGCTCGACGACGTTGGCCTGCCCGCCGAAGTCGTACGACCACACGCGGTCGAGGATCTGCGCCTTGCTGAGCACGCGCCGGGGGTTGCGCATGAGGAAGCGGAGCAGCTCGAACTCGGTGGCGGTGAGGTGGATGTTGTCCCCGCCCCGCGACACCTCATGGCTGTCTTCATCCAGCATCAGATCGCCGACGACGAGCACGGACTCGCTGCGCCGGTCGGCGGCGCCGGTCCTGCGGATCAGCCCGCGGAGCCGCGCGACGACCTCTTCGAGGCTGAAGGGCTTGGTGACGTAGTCGTCTCCGCCCGCCGTCAGCCCGGCGATCCGGTCCTCGACGGCGTCCTTGGCCGTCAGGAAGAGCACGGGGATCTCGGGCAGCTCGCGGCGCATCCGGCCGAGGACGCTGAGCCCGTCCATGTCCGGCAGCATCATGTCGAGCACGACGGCGTCGGGCCGGAACTCACGTGCGGTCTGCACGGCTCCCGCCCCGTCGCTCGCGGTGCGGAGCTGCCAGCCCTCGTAGCGCAGGGCCATGGACAACAGCTCGGTGATGGACTGCTCGTCGTCCACGACAAGCACCCGGACGGGGCTTCCGTCCGGCCTCAGCAGTTCGGTACGCCCCTGGGGCGAGGTCGCGGTCATGGCGCAAGCTTGCGACGCGCCTCTGAGAGCACCCTTTCCCGAACCTGTGAAAACTCTGAGAAACGGGTGAGTGTGCGGGGCGCCGCGCGGGCCTCCTGGGTCTGCCGGATCTGCCGGATCTGCCGGGTGGGGGGGCTCAGCCGAGTGCGAACAACTCGGCGGCGTTGTTCCTGCACACGGCCCGCACCCAGTCGTCGCCGAGCCCGAGCCGCTCGACGGCCTCCAGCTGATGGATGTACGGATACGGGATGTTCGGGAAGTCGCTGCCGAGCAGCACCCGGCCCCCGAGATCGGCGAGCCGCCCCAACTCCCCCTTGGGGAAGGGGGTATGGCGCTCGACGAAGTCGGTGAACGCCATGGTCGTGTCCAGCCGCACCTCCGCGTACCGCTCGGCGAGCGCGAGGAAATCGGTGTACTCGGGCATCCCCATGTGCGCGACCACCAGCGGCAGCCGCGGGTGCCGGGCGAGCAGCCGCGCGATCGGCTCGGGCCCGGTGTGCTTTCCGGGCGCGGGCCCGGACCCGCAGTGCGTCACGATCGGCACGCCGGCCTCGGCGAGCAGGCCCCACACGGGATCGAGCAGCGGATCGTTCGGCTCGTAGGCCCCCACCTGCACGTGCGCCTTGAACACCCGCGCGCCCGCGTCCAGGGCCTGGCGCACATACGCCTCGACGCCCGGCTCGGGGAAGAAGGTGGCGGTGTGCAGACAGTCGGGCGTACGGGCGGCGAAGTCGGCGGCCCACTCGTTCAGCCAGCGCGCCATCCCCGCCTTGTGCGGATACAGCATCGAGGTGAAGGCCTCGACCCGGAACTCCCGCAGCCTGGCGAGCCGTTCGCCCTCCTCCTCGCGGTACGTGATCGGCCACTCGGTCCCGACGAGCGGCCCGGCGGAGTCGAAGTACGCCCACACCTTGCGCAGCACGCGCTCGGGCATGAAGTGGGTGTGCACATCGACGAGGCCGGGCAGCCCGTACCGCTCAAGAAACGCGGCGACCTGCTGGGCCTCGGGCTCGGGGTCGGGCACGGGGGTGGTGGGCACGGACCCGGGCACGGGGTCGGGGCCGGGCACGGAGGTGGACACGGAGTCGGGCACAGGGGTGGGCTCAGTCACGCTCGAACTCCTGACTCCGCTCGACCTTGGCGACGTGCACGGTGTACCGCTCGTACCACTCGGCGCGGCCCTGCTTCTGCACGGCGCGGTGCTCGCCGACGGACCGCCACCGCTCGATGGCGGCGGAGTCGCGGAAGTACGAGACGGTGATCCCGAGCCCACCGGGATTGCGCGCGGACTCGTGCCCCAGGTACCCCGGTATCTCCTTGACCAGCTCATCCATCCGATCCGCGGCCTCCCCGTAGCCACGGTCCCCCGAGGTCCGCACGGAGCTGAACACCACGACGTAGTAAGGCAGTTCAAAAGCGGGCAACGGCGACGGCGACGGCAACGTCCCGTCCGCCGGCCCGTCAGCCGCATCGGCGTGATCACTCATGTCCATACGATCCCTCGTTCCCCGACGCGGGAAAAGGGGACGGGGCGACCGACCGGCCAGCCCGGTCAGAAGAGCCCACCCTGCACCCCCGGCACCTCCCGCACCACAAGCCCCACCTCACCGACCCCGCTCGCCCCCTCCGGCACCCTCTCCAACGGCCACCCGGCAAGCACCCGCGTATCGACGACGAGCCGCCGCCCGCCCTCTTCGAGGAGATGCAGATCGGGCCCGGCGGCCGCGACGACCTCCCCCGCCACAACGGCCCCCGCCCCGAGCCCGCTCACGACAGCGTCCACACGATCAATCGCGGCGAGCCCGAAAACCTCCCCGTGATCCACGACCCGACACGGCACCCGCTCCAACGACTCCGGCCACCCGTCGAGCCCCACGGCCACGGCATGCGCCCGCTCCAACTCGGCACCCCGCGCACCGGCCTCCGGCAACCCGCCCCGCACGGCCCGCTTCCTCTCGTACGGAATCCGGTCCGGCACCCCGAGCGCCACCCGCAGCAGCTCCTCGGCCCGCCGGGCCGCCATCAGGGGCCCCTGCCCCAGCCACGTAAAGGCAACGGCCCCCTGCTCAAGCAGCCGCGCGCTCCCTCTCCCCACACCCGTGATCCCCACCTTCACGAGCCCGTCCCCGAACCACGCCAAATACACGTGGTACGGCCGCGGGTCATCGGCGATCGTGTCCGCGGCGACGGACCGCGCCCGGTCGATCGCGGCACACTCCGCACACTGCGCCCGCGTCCCCCGCACCGGCACGGCATCCCGCCCCGGACAGACGGTCCACCGCCCTCCCCGCCACACCCCGAGACACCGCCGCTCCCCGCCAACCCGAAAAGCTACCCCCTCCCCGAACCGCACCCCACTCTCCCGCTCGCCCCCACCGTCCCCCACCCACCCGAAGACCGGCCCACCCCCACGCCACCGCATCCCGGTGCACCACCACGTCATACGAGCCAGGATGACGCACGGCACTGACAACACCGCCTCACCGTCGTCAGGCAGTGCTTGATGCGGACGACGCGGTACGTGGGCGATGAGCGCGAATGTCCACAGGCCGTCCATCGGGATCGCGCGCCGTCATCGTCCACTGGGCGGGCAGCGTCTCGATCCGCCCGACAGCCCATCCGCCACCCAGGATGCGTGCGCGCACCTCACACAGTCGCGCGTACGTCGCCACGCGGAGCCCCCATCCCGCAGGGGAACCGAAGGATGCTGTACACCCCGAAAACGCAAGAGGCCCGGACTCTCGTCCGGGCCTCTTGCCTATGTGCACTCGGCAGGATTCGAACCTGCAACCTTCTGATCCGTAGCTCTATGCAGATCAGTCACATGCGGCCATACCGGTCACTCTGCGTCCCCAGGCGGGTAGCGTTGGACGTGGTCGGTTGCTGGGGTTGCTGTACTTCGCTGCTGTACGGATCTGGCGGCCAGCCGGGCAAGCGCGAGGTTGTTGCGGGTGGCCAGTGTGTGGGGGTGGGTGTCACCCAGCACCTGTTTGCATTGTGCGAGGTTGGTTTTGTACAGCGGGATCGCCCGCTTTGGGTCGCCGGCCGACTCGTAGGCGTGGGCGAGGTTGTTGCGGATGGTCAGGGTGTCGGGATGGGTGTCGCCCAGCACCTGCTCGCACAGCGCGAGGGTGGTTTCCAACAACGGGATCGCCCGCTTTGGGTCGCCCGCGGACTCGTAGGCGCCAGCGAGGTTGTTGCGGATGGTCAGGGTGTCGGGATGGGTGTCGCCCAGCACCTGCTCGCACAGCGCGAGGGTGGTTTCCAACAACGGGATCGCCCGCTTTGGGTCGCCCGCGGACTCGTAGGCGCCAGCGAGGTTGTTGCGGATGGTCAGGGTGTCGGGATGGGTGTCGCCCAGCACCTGCTCGCACAGCGCGAGGGTGGTTTCCAACAACGGGATCGCCCGCTTTGGGTCGCCCGCGGACTCGTAGGCGCCAGCGAGGTTGTTGCGGGTGGCCAGGGTGTCGGGATGGGTGTCGCCCAGCACCTGCTCGCGTTGCGTGAGGGTGGTTTCCAACAACGGGATCGCCCGCTTTGGGTCGCCCGCGGACTCGTAGGCGTGGGCGAGGTTGTTGCGGGTGGCCAGGGTGTCGGGGTGGGTGTCGCCCAGCACCTGCTCGCACAGCGCGAGGGTGGTTTTGTACAGCGGGATCGCCTGTCCCAGGTCGCCCGCCGACTCGTAGGTGCTGGCGAGGTTGTTGCGGCTGGCCAGGGTGTGCGGGTGGGTGTCGCCCAACACCTGCTTGCGCTGCGCGAGGACGGCTGTGTGCAGCGGGATCGCCTGTCCCAGGTCGCCCGCCGATCGATAGGCAAGCGCGAGGTTGTTGCGGCTGGCCAGGGTGTGCGGGTGGGTGTCGCCCAACACCTGCTTGCGCTGCGCGAGGACGGCTGTGTGCAGCGGGATGGTGTGGGCGTCTCGCCCCTGGCGCTCCAGATATTGAGCCGCGGCAAGGTAGACGTCTGCGGTTTCGGTCGAGGCCGTGCCGTGGTCGGGCGTGGACTCGAGGAGCGCTGTGATGTGCGGAAGCAGGTGTTCCCACTGCGAGGAGCTGGTGTCCGTCTCAGTTGCGCCCTGCTGGATGAGCTGCTCGGCGTTCTGACGGCCGGTCGTAGTGCCTTTATCGGGGGCACTTTGGTGGCGCAGGACGGTTTGCACGAGGCGGTGGACGCTGATGCTCTGGCGATCGGTGCTGAAAGCGATCATGTTGTAGGCGTGCAGGGCACCGAGTGCTGCGGCGAGGTCGAGTGGATCGGGGCACATTGGGGCGATCAGTGAGCGGGGGATGTCGTCGGGTGCCAGCCAGGCCATGGCGTTCAGGAGCGTGACCGCTTGTGGGTTGCGGCGTTCGACGGCGGTCAGCGTGTGTTCCCAGATCTGTGCGATGGTGCGCTCTGGGTCGATGCCTCCTGGCGCCCGGTCGATGACGCGCCCCAGCAACCTCCGGTAGTCGGTCAATGAGGTGCCGGTCTCGTAGAGGTAGGCCCCCGCCTGTTCCAACGCAAGTGGCAGATGTCCGAGTTCGGCGGCGAGGGCCCGTGCGTGCTGCCGCTGATCCGTGCTGGCGGTGTAGTGGGGGCCGAAGGCGAGGGTGGACAGCAAGGACTCGGCCGCGTCGGCGTCGAGCAGGCCCAGTGCCATGGTGGGAGCGATGGCATGCCAGCCGGTTCCGATGCGGCTGGTGGCCAGGTGATGCCCGTCCGGCAGTGATCCGAGGTAGTGTCGCAGGTCGGCGGGGTCTTCCACGTTGTCGAACACGAGCAGCCATCCGGGATGCCATTGCAGCCACAAGTGCGCCCACGCGGCCCGTTCCGGCGGTCCTGCGGTCGATGCCAGTTGCGGACACAGATAGAGGGCGAGGTCGGCCAGGGCGTTCACGATCTGCTCGGTGTCGGTGGCGGTGATCCACCACACCAGCGTGTAGTCCTGGCGGTAGCGGTGTGCGTAGTGCAGGGCCAGTGTGCTCTTGCCGATTCCTCCCAGCCCGTGGATCGCCCGTATCCCGGACTCCTGGGTGACTGCGGCCTCCCCGCTGCCCGCCAGCAGCCGACGCACGGTGGCGATCTCGGCCTCCCGGCCCATGAACACACCGGATGCGGATTCGGGAAGGTTACCGGCCCCCGGCGGCGCGTTCACCTCCTTCGCCCACTGCACGGCTTTGGCGGGCACCATCACCACGCGCGCGTGGTCGCCGGTGATCGCTACGCCGATGTCCTGCGCGGCGATGGATCTCGGCCCTGAGGCGTGTGCGCCGGCTTCTTCAGACATCGGTCGGCCTGTCACCGCCAAATGTCGTGTTGTCTCCCGTCGCGGCGTTGGTGATGGACTTGGCGGCGATGGCGCGCTCACCGGAAGCCGTCACCGTCACCGACTCGCCCCCGGCCGAAAGCAGCTTGGTCAGTTCGGCAAGCAGTTCCGCGTCATCGCGTAGCGCGCGCTTGACCTGCTGGCGCAGTGCTGCCGCCGAGTCCTCATCGTCAGGGGCCTCGTCCACATCCCGCACGGCGGCCTCCAGCTCCGCACGCCCCTGCTCGTCACGTCGGCGCCATACCGTCTGCAGGATCCGCCGCCCCACGTTCGCGGTCGCGTCCACCGCAGCGCTCTCCGCTCGAGTCAGGACCGCTGCCCCATAGGCACTCACCGCCGGGGCCAGATACTGCCCAGCCTGCCCCATCAACTGCACGACTTCACCGCTCACTTGATCCCCCGACCTCTACGACTGTGAGAGATCAAGCGTAGAGCCACTGATGCGCCCGAGACTGAATCTTCACCCGCTCAACTCCAGCTCCGCCCCGTCCGCCGTCGCCCCACACGCTTTCCAAGCCTGACCGTCCAGGTTGACCGGTGATCCAAGGCCGTTCACCTGCGTTCATGCCGGGACAGTGGCTGTGTGTACGGCGGTCTGCGGTACCTCGTGAACGGGGGCGGACGCTGACGAATGAGACGGAAACTGAGACGGCTCAGCCTGCGGCCAAGCTGTCCAGTCCGCTGGCCGGCCTTCTGGTCTGCCGCTCTGTACAGATCGGGTGTTCTCGGTCATGCGGGCCGCATCAATGCTTCAGGTCGACGTGGTCGTTCGCTGGTAGCTGCTGCGGTTGCGGCACTTCGTTGCCGTACCGCTGGATAGCCGCCGGACGCGACCGTCACGACAGAAGCGGATCCAGGCCTCCGAGACCTTCCGACCGTGTCCGCGGACAGCCGTCAACGTGAAAATCAACCGCCGCGGTTGGATGTGGGGTCTCGCAGAGCACACCGCAGTTAAAAATTCTGATCTGCGGAACAGATTGTTGGTGATTCTGGCAACCTCAGTTGCACCTACGGCGCGGTATCCGGTACGGTCACAGGACATGACGGAGCGTCAACATGGCGCCCGTGAGGGGGGGAGTTGCTCATGCCTGCATCTTTGAAGCCGGTAACTACTGGCCTGCCCGCCGACCTCCGAGAGATCCGCAAGGGGGTTATGGCCAACGGCGTCATCGACTGCGAGAACCTGCTGGCCATCGTTAATGACCCGCAAGAGGTCGAGGACGCCACCAAGAGAGCACAGAAGGCTGGGAGGCCGATCGGCGAGTACGCACGAACGCGCGCAGAGATTCAGCGCCTCCTCGGTACTGCTGGCACCAAGAAGGCGAAGAATGTCGGCGAGTATGCCGACTACATCGCGGCTGGCCTGCGAGGAGACTACGACGACGCTTGGTCGCTTCCGCAGATCACCCTGTGGTCCCCGCGCCCGCTCGTCATCGCTGAAGACGGTTCGTCGGCCCTGCCGATCAAGGATGGCCTCTTCGCTCTCGACAGCGAGACTCAGGTCACCGCCTGGCACAGGATCAAGGCAAATCCGGCTGCGTACGACTTGGGGGAAGACTTCGATTTCGGCGCCGTCCCGCTGTCATTCGAAATCTTCCACGGCATCAGCGTCATGGCGGCACGTCAGATCTTCCACGACCGCAACCTGAAGGGTGTGCCGGTCGACAAATCCTTGGCTATGTCCATGGATGGTCGCGACTTCGGCACCACCGTGACGCGCAAGCTGATGGACTCGCTGAAGGTGTCGACCGGTGATACCTCGGTTCCGTTGTCGAGCCTGATCCTCACTGGCAAGCGCCAGGTGTCGGACAAGGCGGTTGAATGGATGACGATGTCGGTCCTTCGAACTTTCGTCGCCACGGCCATGCTCGGCAAGGCTGGCATCCATGCAGCGTCAACCGGCATCGAGCACGAGGACATCCCTGCCGATGAGAGCGGCGAGCGTCCGGACAGGGTGGTCGTCCAGCGCGAGGTCATGGAGGCTGTGGGCACATTCCTTCAGGAGAATGCGCCGCTTTTCCATGCCAAGACTGCCGCCACGGCCCCCGCCGTTGTGGCTGGCCTTGGCGCGACCATGAATCGCAGTATGTCCTGGAGTGCCGACCCTCTGCCTGCGGGCGTCCCCTTGGAGCGCCTGCTGGAGGACGTCAAGTGGGAGCGTGAGGCAAAGTACTGGGGTGGCATCGCGGCCAAGGTGACCGACCGGGGGGCCGTTTCCTGGGCTGGTGGTGCCCGCGACTCCGGCCACAAGGTCTACGACGCTCTGAACCAGCCGGAGAGTGACACCGGCAAGCAGATCCGCGGACGGTTTTAGCTCCATTCGGCCGCAGAGCCGAGGAGTCGCAGAGGTGTAGGCAACCGTGGGACCGAATCTCTCACCGCCACAGTCATTGAGAGCCCCCGACCAGCAACATCGGTCGGGGGCTCTCAATTTGCACCTCCCGGCGAGCCGCAAGCTGCCCCTGCTCCCATCCCGTCCGCCGTCGACCCACACGCAGTGGAGCGGGCGTGGTTCATGGCGTCCAGGTGGAGCGCGCTACTGTACGAACGACCTGGACGCCATGGGCCACGTCTGCTCGGCTTTGCCTGGGTCGACGGTGGACGGGATGGGAGCCCTTCACGCAACCACCCGCGGGCTCGCACTCGGCAGCGTTTCCCTGGCCCCCGGTGCCGGCCGATCCCCCGCCGGAGGCATCGCTTTTGCCCGCGGCCGTGGCGAACCGGTGCGATCTGCGGGCCATGAGCGGTTGAGGATCATGTGGCGTTGGTCCGCCGGTTGACGCCACCATGATCCGGCCTGATCGGTACCCCAAAGCGTCGTTGACCTGTGGTGCGGAAGTCTCCCCGGTCCTCCTTGGCTCGTTGCTGGATATGGCCCTTGGGGTGTGCCGGGCGGGCGCCGCCCCGCTGCCGGCGGCGGAGACATTTAGGCGGCGGGGCGGCGCCCGCCCGGCGCCGCCCCGTGGTGGGGCCCTCGATCCTTCGGGATGGCTCGGGCCTGGTGGTGTTTGTGAGGGGTGTTCTTGTACGTGCGCCTTGTGGTCTTACGGGTGTTGAGGTTCTCCCCCTGCAAGGCCGGATCATGGTGGCGTCAACCGGCGGGTCGGCGCTGTGTGATCCGCAAGAGCGGCTTGGACCGGCAATGATCGTGGGCACGGGGCGAACCCGTGCCGCGAGCGGAGCGAGCCTTGATGATGTAGGGAAAGTTTGTCCGCGTGGGGCTTTGTCGGCGGTTACGACGGAAGAGGATTCGACTGCTCGATGATCCATGCGCGGTAGGCAGGTGACGCATCGTTGATCGGCATCGTGATGATGCTGGGCACCTTGTACGGATGCTCGCGGCGCGTCCGATCCATGATCTCGGAGACTCGCTCTGGCACGGTGCGCAAGGTGGCGAGAGCTTCGCTCGCGTCGTGCACTTCGCCTTCCCACCTGTAGAAGGACCTGCCCGGTGAGATGTGGCCAGCAGCGCACAGCCGATCGTCTACTAGACCGCGCACGAAGGACGCGAGCCACTCAGCATCTGGTGCGGTGATCAGCACTGCGCAGACGTCTGTCATGCGGACTCTCCCTGATCCTCCCGAAGCCTCGTATTCAGCTCCAGAGCTTCGTCCTTGGTCCGAGCCGCTGTTCCCCAGCCGGTCATGACCTTGCCGTCATAGCCGAGACCAACCCATCGACCGGACATGCTGCCGCCGTGCGGGTGAAGCACGAAGTACAAGGTCCCCTTCGACCGCACGGGGCCGTCGTTGGCCACATACCACCCCATGAGGACTTCTTGGTCCCACAGTCGGAGTTCACCGCGCCAGTGGTATCCACCCCGCTCGGCGCTGAGGCCGCGGGCCACCGTGTCGAGGTGAATCAGCTCCTCTTGTTGAGCGAAGTTGACTTCCTGCACCGCGATGGCTTCCTCGCCGTCCCTTGAGGTCTGCCAGGACATCCACCATGCGCCTGATAGGTCGATTCGGTGCGCAGGCTGGCCGGCCAACTCGTTGACGGTGATCCCAAGGGCGTGCGCGATGGTCACGGCGACGGACAGCACTGGCTGCTGCTCGCCGGCCTCGTACCGCCGAATCTGGCGCCGGTCCACGCCTGCCGCTGTGGCCAAGTCGGCTTGCGACATACCCAGCTCGCCGCGCCGCTTACGGATCACTTCATGCAGGTCCATGCCCCCCATTATCGGGGGACGTCTTAGTCCTTGACAAGCGGACTCATTCGCCCCCATGGTGGGAGGCAGAAAAGGTCCCCTCCATGGGGACCTAAAAGTCGGGAGCGGTGCCCTACCGCCAAGCAACGCACCGCTCCCCACCCCTCTCTCAAGGGAGTTCCATCATGCGTCAGATCCCTGTGGACACACGCGAGATGACGGTCATGCTGATCCAGGCCCCGGAGCCGAAGGTGAAGAACCGGGAGACCGGCGAGATCGCGACCGACCGCACGTCGGGCAAGACCCTGCACAACGTGAACGTGGCGGTGATCGTGGACGGTCGTCCGGACGCGCTGACGGTCGTGGTCGCCGAGGACGGCATCCAGCCGGACCTGGTGCCGGGGATGCCGGTGGAGTTTCCCGGTCTGGTGGCCCGTCCGTGGGAGAACGACTTCGGGCACGGCATCAGCTACCGCGCGGTGGCCGTGACGTCGAAGAACCTGACGACGGCCGGCTCGAACGGCAAGGGCTGACCGGTGATGAGTGAACTGCTGTGGTTCCTCGTCGCGTTAGTGGTGCTCGCGCTGATCCTGCGGGCTACGGCTCCGGCCGTGTACTGGGTCCTGTTCGGCTTTCCGGCCGCGCTGTTCCGGGTGTTCTCCTGCTACCGGGAGACGCTGGAAGCGTGTGAGCTGACGGTGGCCCCGCCCTGGTGGAAGGTGTTCGCCAGGAAGGCATCCGGCTCCGAGCGCGTGGCCCGTCCGCGACTGCCGAAGGTGCGCCGGATCCACCCCACCGCGACCGGCATGCGCCTGCGCCTCAAGCTTCCCGCCGGACTGGCACCCGAGCATGTGGTCAAGTCTGCTGAGCGGCTGCGGCACGCCTGGGGTGTGCACTCCGTGCACGTGGCCGAACTCAAGCCGGGTGTCGTCGAGTTGAGCATGACCTCCTTCGATGTCCTGGCCCGTGTGCGGATGCCGCGCCGGCTGGTTCCCGGTCCGCTGTCGGCCGTGGTCGCCCTGCGCGAGGACGGCCGCCCCTACGTGCGCAACTATCAGGACTCGCCGCACGGTCTGGTCCTGGGCGCCACCAAGTCCGGTAAGTCGATGTTCCAGCGTTGCCTGATCAAGTCGCTGGCCCCGTTGGATGTCGCCCTGGTCGGTATCGACTGCAAGCGCGGGGTGGAGCAGGGCCCGTTCGCGCCCCGGCTGACCGCACTGGCCACCACCCCGGACGAGGCCGACGGCCTGCTCGATGCGCTCGTGACCGAGATGGAAGAGCGCTTCGACCTGCTCTGCCTGCATCAGGGCATTGCCCCGGACACCCCGCTGGAGGACATCACTTCCGACATCTGGGGCCTGCCCGCCAAGCTGCGCCCGGTGCCGATCGTGGTCCTGGTCGACGAGATCGCCGAACTGTTCCTCGTCGCCTCCAAGGTCGACACCGCCCGCCGCGAACGCATGGTCACGCAACTGGTTCGCCTCGCGCAGCTCTCCCGCGCGGTCGGTATCCACCTGGAGATCGCGGGACAGCGTTTCGGCTCGGAGCTGGGCAAGGGCGCCACTGCGTTGCGGGCGCAGTTGACCAACCGGGTCACGCATCGCTGCAACGACAAGCAGACCGCCGAAATGGGGCTCGGCGACATCAACGACCTCGCCGTGCAGGCCGCTACCGCGATCGCCTCGGAGCGTGCCGGTATGGCCGTGGCGGGGGACTCCTCGGGCACCTGGACCCGGATCCGTACCCCGAAGACCTCGATCGGTGAAGTGGTCGCGGTGTGCCGTGAGTTCGCGCACCTGACCCCGGCTCTTCCGGCCCTGGACGCCTTCCGTCCCGCGCCCGCCACGGTGCCCGCGCCGGCTCCGGCACCGGCCCCGTAACCCCTCTGCTCTTCGGTCGGCGTGACCGCCTCGCGCCGGTTCCCTACCCCTGCCATGCCCGAAATCCGGAAGGAAGGCCCGGTCATGACCCTGTCCGCCTCGTTCCACCCCACCGCCGAGACCACCATCCGGTGCCACACCTACGGCACCGACCACGCGCCGATCCTCGCCCTCGACGACACCGGCCAGGTGCTGTGCGTCTCGCTCTTCGACTCCAAGCCCCCGGCCGTGCAGCGCGCGTTCGCCGACGACCTCGTACGGGCTGTGGCCGAGTACGCCACCGCGGTCGAGGAGTGGGCCACCGCGCAGGAAGCTCCTGCGGGCGCTGCGGCTCCCGTCGACCTGTCGAAGGCGGGTTGAGCGTGATGTGTGCGAGCTGCGACGACTTCAACCGCACGGTCCTGATGATCGGTGACCTCGTCCTCTACGCCGAACACCCCGGAGCAGACCGGGACTTCGCCGACGTCGTCGGTGGTGGTCTGGCCCTCTCGCTGCCCGCTGACGGCGTCCCGCCCGGCTTCGGCGACATCGAGCGTCCCGGATCGGAGGGGTGAGCCATGGCCGCTGCGCGCCGCAAGAAGCCCACGGCTGCGCCTGTTGAGCCGGTGAAGTGCTCGGTCTGCAAGGGCTCCGGAGAGGTCTCCGTCTCCGTCCGCGTCGGCCGCAAACGCCAGAGCACCGAGGACCGGCAAACGGGCCTGTGCCTGACCTGCCTCGGTTCCGGCGACGCACCACTCGCCGACTGAACACCCGCCGGGATGGGGCGGCCGGACTTGATCCCCGCCCCGTCCTGGCCCCAACCCCTGTGAAGGAGGTGAAGACATGACCCGCTCGATCCGACCGGATGCCGTCCTCGTACAGGCCGTGATCGCTGGTGCGCTGTCCTTCGCCCACCTGCACGACATCGCCGAAGCCGCCGGACAGACCGGCTGGAAAGCCTGGGCCTACCCCATCTCCGTAGACCTCCTGCTCGTGGCCGCCTGGCGACGGCTCCGCACCGGACGCACCCGTCGTCTGGCCTGGTGCTGGTTCCTGGTCGCGCTGACCGCCTCGCTCGGCGCGAACGTCGCCACCGCCGGATTCCTCGACCTCGACCACACCCCCGCATGGCTGCGCTTCCTCGTCGCCGGCTGGCCCGCGCTCGCCTTCCTCGGCGGCACCCTGCTCGCCCACAACCCCGACCCCACACCCGACAACGCCCCTGAGACCCCGTCGCCTGTGCCGGACGCCGAACACCAATCGCCCCACGAGCCGGAACCTGCTCCCGCGCTCACGGCCCCGGAGACTGCGGCGCCCGCTCTGCCCGCTCCCGCTCCTGCTCCGGCTCCGGCTCCGGCTCCTGCGGTGCCTGTGCCTCCGGCGCTGGTCGAACGCGCCCGGAAGATCGCCGACGCCCACCGGGCCGCGACCGGCGACGCGATTGATGCCGACACCCTGCGTGCCCGGCTCGGGGTGCCCGGACCGATGGCCGAATCCCTGGCCGCCCAACTCCTGTGAAAGGACGCCTCCGTCATGGATGTCGAACTGCCCCTGGTCCTGGTCGTCGCCGTACTCGGCTACTTCGGGATCCGCCTGTACCGGCCCCCGACCTGGGTGATCGTCGTCCTCCTGCTGGGCGGCTTCCTCCTGGCCGACACCTTCCTCGCCCCCGCGATCGAGTCCGGCACCAGGACCGGAACCTCCGTCGTCAACGGCACCACCCACAAGTGACCTTGATCTGAAAGGAGTTCCACCCATGTTCAAGCCCCGCGTCCCGGTCAACGAGCAGCCCACGGGCGAGATCGTCCCGACCATCACCACCCTGGGAACCGTCGCCCCGCCGCACGACTCGCATCAGGCGGTCTGCGGCTGCCAGTCCCACACCCCGGCCCCGGTCGTCCCCGCGTCCGCGCCCGCTCGGCCCGCGATGCAGCTCACCCCTGGCGCGCTGCTCCTGCTCGTCGGCGGCGGCACCGCCGCGGTCCTCGTCGTGGGCGCCGTGCTGGTCTCCATGCTCCTCGCGGTCGCCATCACCGCCGGATCCCTCGCCATCGTCGCGCTGGTGGCCCGCTCGATCCTCACCAGCGAAGCCAAGCGCCGCTGACCGGCCCCGGAGCGGCCTCAAACCGCCAAGTCTTCGTCCGCTCCGGAGCCGTGCCTCCTGCCCGAACCAAGAGATCCGGAAGGAAGAACCATCATGCATGACCAGCCCAACGCCTCCGCGCGGGTGTGCGCGAACTGCGACGGCTTCGCCTCCGTCGCCGTTTCCTCCGGCCTCGGCCGCGACGCACACGGCCACCTGCACACGCTCACCCTCGACTGCACGGCCTGCCACGGCACCGGCACCCGCCCGACACGGGACACCGTACGCCCGGTCGCACTGACGGGGGCGGCCCGATGATGCGCCGTGCTGCGACCTCCCGCCCCACCTCCATCCACCTGTTCTGCGGAGCAGGCGGCGACTCCGACGGTTTCCGCCGGGCCGGCTTCGACGTCGTCCTCGGCGCCAACCACTGGGACCGCGCGGTCGAGACCCACGCCGCGAACTTCCCCGAGGCAGAACACCTCTGCGTCGACCTCGACCACTACGACATGCGCCGCCTGCCCAAAGCCCGCGTCCTGGTCGGCTCCCCGATCTGCACCGAGGGAAGCCCCGCCGACGGCATCAGCCGCTCCAAGCCCGGCGCGATCCCCGGACAACTCGACCTCCTCGACGAAGGCCCGATGGCCGATGCCGCCTGGGAGCGCACCAGGGCGACCGCCTACGACATCCTGCGCGCCGCTGAGGTGCACAACTTCGACGCCGTGGTCTGCGAGAACGTGCCCCGCTTCGCCACCGCCTGGCCGCTGTTCGCCTGGTGGCTGCACGGCATGGAAATCCTCGGCTTCCGCCATCAGGTCGTCTCGGTCTCCGCCGCACACGTCGGTGACAGCGACGGCAACGAGCATGCTCCGCAGTGGCGGGACCGGATCTTCATCGTCTTCACCCGCACCAACATGCGGGTCCCGGACCTCGACGTACGGCCCGCTGCCTGGTGCACCGTGTGCGAGCAGGACGTCAGCGCAGTGCAGTCGTGGCGCAACGGCCGAAAGATCGGCAAGTACCGCCAGCAGTACGACTACCGCTGCCCGAACACCGCCTGCCGTCACCAGCTCGTCGAGCCGTACGTCCGCCCGGCCGCGTCCGCGATCAACTGGACGGACCCCGGCATCCGCATCGCCGACCGCGCCGCCCACGGCCGTGGACCCCTCGCCGCATCCACGCTCCGCAAGATCAAGCTGGGACTGGCCAAATACCGCGTCCCTGCCGTGATCACGGTCAACCACTCCGACACCGGCGACGGCCGTGCCTTCCCCGCGCTCGCCGCTCCGCTGCCCACCCGCACGGTCCGCATCGGTGACGGCCTGGCCGTGCCCCCTCCGCTGCTGGTCCCGGCCGGCGGGAGCTGGAACACCGACGCCACCCCCGCCACCGTGCCCATGCGGACCCGCACCACCCGCGACAGCGAAGCCCTCCTGCTGCCCGCCCCGTTCATCACCGAGCACCGCGGCGGCGGCTCCACCACCCGCGCCATCGCCGACCCGCTCGCCTCGATCACCGCCGGAGGCAACCACCACGGCCTCGTGATCCCGTACCGCAAGGGCGGACCCACCACCACCGGCGTGCCGCTGCACACGATCGCCACCCGCGAATCCGCCGGAGTGGTCCTCAGCGCCGACCACGCCCCGGACGAGATCACCATTGAGGACTGCTACTTCCGGATGCTCTCCCCGCGCGAGCACCTGCGCGCCCAACGCTTCACCGACGAATATCAGGTGCTCGGTCACGGCGGGGAGCAGACCAAACAGGCGGGCAACGCCGTGCCCGCGAACGTCGCCCAGTGGATCGCCTCCCGCCTGCTGGAGGTGCTGTGACGACCACCTCGACGGAGATCCGGGCACTGACACTGTGGCAGCCCTGGGCGTCCTGCATCGCCTACGGCCCGAAGCGGATCGAGAACCGGCACTGGTCGACCGGCTACCGGGGCTGGGTCCTGATCCATGCCGGACGCACCCTCGACCGCGACGCCTGGAACCTCCCCCTCGCCCGGCCCTTCCTCACCCGCCCGCAACCGCGGGGCGCGGTCCTGGCCGTGGGCCGGCTCGTCGACTGCCACCCCGGCGACGGCTACTGCACCCTGTGGTCCGCCTCCGACCAGTGGCACTGGAAGTTCACCGACGTGCGCACACTGCGGCAGCCCCTGTTGTGGCCCGGCGCTCGCGGCCTGTGGGCCCCGACCCCTCAACTCGTCGACGCGGTCCGGGAGCTGGTGATGGCCCGTGCCTGAGACCGAGACGCTGGACCCGATCGTCCTCGCCGACATCCTGCGCGTCGCTTCCGCCCCCGACTTCGACGAGTGGCGCGAGCAGATCCGCCGCACAGGTGGCTGTTCCAATCCGATCCACCTGACTGGCTGGACGGTCGTCCGAGACAAGGTCACCGGCGCGGTGCTGCACCATTCCAGCTCCGGCGAGCAGCCCGGCGGCCGACTGCGTATCGCCTGCGGCAACCGCCGCGCCTCCCGCTGCGCTCCCTGCGCCTACCTCTACGCGGGCGACGCCTACCACCTGGTGCGCGCGGGCCTGACCGGCGACGACCGCATGAGCATCCCGGCCACGGTGCGCGAACACCCCCGCGTCTTCGTGACGCTGACGGCGCCCTCGTTCGGCCCCGTCCACAACCGGCCCGACTCCGGCCGCTGCCGCTGCGGAAGACACCACCCCGAAGGCGACCCCGCCCTCGGCACGCCCCTCGACCCGGAAACGTACGACTATGCGGGCGCCGTGCTCTTCAACAACCACGCGGGCGAACTGTGGCACCGCTTCACCAACCGGCTCCGCCGCGAACTCGCAGGAGCCGCGGGCCTCACACAGAGCGCGTTCCGCGAGACGGCCCGGCTGTCGTTCAACAAAGTCGCCGAGTTCCAAAAGCGCGGAGCGATCCACTTCCACGCCGTGATCCGCATCGACGGACCCGACGGGCCCGACACCACCCCGCCGCCCTGGGCGACCCACGACCTGCTCGCCGACGCCATCCGCACGGCCGTGGCCCATCCGTACGTGACCGCGCAGGTTCCCGCCGCAGGTGACCAGCCGGCCCGGTCCCTGCGCTGGGGCGACCAACTCGACGTCCGCCCCATCACCGCCTTCAACGACGGAGACGAGATCACCGAAGGGGCCGTGGCCTCCTACGTCGCCAAGTACGCCACCAAAGCCGCCGAGATCACGGGCGCCCTCGACCGACGCATCGGCGAACTCGCCGAACTCGACCGCACCGACGTACCCGACCACACCCGACGCCTGATCCGCGCCTGCCACGACCTCGACCCGCTCCACCCCGAACGACGGCTCTGGGCGTGGGCCCACATGCTCGGCTTCCGAGGCCACTTCCTGACCAAGTCCCGCGCCTACTCCTCGACCTTCGGCGCCCGTCGACAGGTCCGCGCCGACTACCGCGCCGAACAGCAACGCGAAGCCCTCGGCCTCCCCGACCCCGAGACCACCCTCGTCCTCGCCGACTGGCAGTACGCCGGCCACGGCCACACCCCCGGCGAATCCGCCCTCGCCGCGAGCATCGCCGAAGACATCCGCATCAACCGCGAAACCGCACGCGAAGCCCTGCAAGACCAACGCGCCTCGGAAGGAGCCGCAGCAGTGATCCAACGGAAATGGCACACCACGGCAGAGGTCGCCGACATGCTCGGCTACGGCCTGTCCAAGACGAAGATGCTCGTGCTCACCGGGGAGATCCGCTCCATCAAGGACGGCCGCAACCGCCGCATCCTCCCGCGCTACGTGGACGAGTACGTGGAGCGCCGTGCCCGCGAAGCTGAGGAGGGCATCGCATGAGCGGCAAGCGAGGCAACGGCGAAGGCTCGATCTACCCGTACAAGAACGGCTTCGCCGCGTACGTCTGGGTCGACACCCCGGAGGGCAAACGCAAGCGCAAGTACGCGTACGGCAAGACCCGCGATGAGGTCCACGACAAGTGGCTCAAGCTCCACATGGAGGCCAAGAAGGGCCCGGTCTCGACTCGACACCGGACTCTGTCCACCTTCCTCGCCTACTGGCTGGGCGAGATCGTGAAGCCCAACCTCGCTCCGCTGTCGTACGTCTCGTACGAGGGATCCGTGCGCCTGTACATCAATCCGCACCTCGGCTCGAAGCGGATCGACAAGCTCACGGTCCGCGACGTGCGCGAATGGATCAACAAGCTGGGTGCGATCTGCCAGTGCTGCGCACAGAGGAAAGACGCCAAGCGGCCCCGATCTCGACAGCGGTGCTGTGCCCTCGGCGAGTGCTGTGAGGCGTACCCCTCCCGTCGCGTGATCCAGGCGGCTCGCGATGCCCTGCGCGCCGCGCTCACCCACGCCGTGACCGAGGAGGAGATCGGCAAGAACGTCGCCTCCCTGGTCCGCGTCCCCAAGCCTCGTCGTCGGAAGATCAAGCCGTGGTCCGTGGTCGAAGCGAGCCAGTTCCTCGCCGACTCCGCCGCTCGCGACGATCACCTCTTCGCCGCGTGGATGCTCGTCCTCTGTCTCGGTCTGCGGCGCGGTGAGGTTCTGGGGCTCACCTGGAAGTCCGTCGACTTCCAGCGTGGGGAGCTGTACGTGGATCACCAGATCCAGCGGGCCGGCCGCGAGATCCTGCACCGCGAGACCAAGACCGAGGACTCGGACGACTTCCTGCCGCTGCCTGACGTGTGTCTCGCCGCGCTGCGCATGCGGCGTGCTCAGCAGTCCGGGGACCGCAAGGCGGCAGGCCACCTCTGGCAGGACGGCCGCGGGCTTGTCTTCACCACGAAGTACGGCACCCCGATCGAGCCGGGCAACCTGACCCGGATGTTCCAGCTCCGTGCGCGCCGTGCCGGTATCCGCGTGAT
Source organism: Streptomyces fractus (assembly GCF_049844455.1). NCBI lineage: Bacteria > Bacillati > Actinomycetota > Actinomycetes > Kitasatosporales > Streptomycetaceae > Streptomyces > Streptomyces fractus. The sequence goes on from NZ_JBMYHI010000002.1 coordinate 4,600,112, forward strand.
CCCGCTCCGGAACACCCGGCACACGTGCAGCGCGCTCCTGGTCGCCTTGAAGGTGCACCCCAAGGTCGCTCAGCGGATTTTGCGGCACTCGCAGATCGCCATGACGTTGGAGGTGTACGCCGAAGCCAGCGAGGAGGACGTGCGCGCTGCGGTCGGGCAATTGTCCGCCGCCGTGGGGTCGCCAGCTGATCCCCTCGACCGCTGAGGATCACGGTCGTTGCTGTACTTCTCTGCTGTACACCCCGAAAACGCAAGAGGCCCCGGATTGCTCCGGGGCCTCTTACCTGTGTGCACTCGGCAGGATTCGAACCTGCAACCTTCTGATCCGTAGTCAGATGCTCTATCCGTTAAGCTACGAGTGCTTGTCTTTCTTTTTTTGTTGTCTCCGTTCCCGGCCCTTCGGCCCGTCCCGGCGACAAGAAGAACATTACATGACCGCCGCCGCCATGTGAAATCCGATTGCCCCACCTCTTCTGACCTGCGAAAACGCGCTGAGGGGCGTCCGGTGGCCACGGACCGGGAAGGGGCAAACCCGAACCGCATTGGCGGTGCGTTGCCCTCGTCGAACCAGGACGAGGAGCGCCTCCCCGCGTCGCGTCATCGCAGACCGCCCGAAGTGGCTGTCCCGCCTCGGCGGCTCGCGGCCAAGGCCGGCCGTGCCAGTTGGTGCCGATCTCCGCGCCATCACGGGGCACGTCAGCCCGACACGTGTGAGACCCGCAACGAACCCCCGTGATCAATTTCCATCGCGCTCGACCCGCCGCCTAGCGTCCCCCGGACACATCGACAACCGGGGGCTTATCGAGCGGGAGCGACAGCACGTGATGTATCCGGCGGGAGGCCATCTCGACGGCACCCTGGCAAGTCGACGTCGGGCTGGTCGTCGCGATCACGGCGTACGCCCCATGGCCGACGTCGCCGTCCACCTCTTCCGGCGGAGGCGCACGTGATGCCGCGATCGGACAAGTGGCAGCTCGTCGGCGTGGCCGGGCTGGGCATGAGCGCCGTCGGCAGCGTCATGGGCCACACCGGCTGGGCCCGCGGGTTCTGGCTGGCCGTCGCTCTCTTCCCCATCAGCTGCCTGTCCTGGGACCTGTACGTGAAGCGCCGCAAGCGCCGCGCCCGACGCCAAGCCCTGCTGACGCACCTCGGCCGGCTCATGCGCGACGAGTTGAGGCGCCGATGATCAAGCGTCTGAAGAAGCTCGGTGCGATGCCCGTCGTCAGCGGCGCAGGCATGAGCGCGGGAGGGGTCGGCGGCAGTGTCTGGAGCGGAACCGGATCCGAGGGCGTCGTTGTCATGCCGTGGTGGCTGTGGACCCTCTTGGGGGCCGTCCTCGGCGTGCTGATCGTGGGCATTGTCAAGAACGTCCGTGACGCGGTCCGTCTGGCGAAGGCGAACCGATGAAGCTGCGTGTGAAGCAGCGGCTGGTGCTCATGGGCGCCTACTCGGACCCGCCGAAGCAGCTCACCGTCCGGGAGATCGCGGTGAACGTCGTCATCGCCGGCGTCGTCTTCGGCGCCATGGGGCTCGTCATCGGCGACTGGCAGATGGTGATCAGCGTGGGGATGAGCTCCACCGGGGGCCATCTCATCCACCAGTGGTGGTGGCGCCGCACCGGCCAGCCGGAGGCCGAAGATGGTCAATAAGGTGCTCGTCCGGATCATGTACGCGCTGATTTTCGGCGGGATGGTCGCCTACGTCGCCCAGGGTCTGTTCCACGACGGCTGGGTGTCCGCGGCCTTCGGTGCCCTCACCGTCGCCGTCTTCGGGGCCTGGAACCTGCGCCGGGCCACAGTGCCCCGCGACCGGCGACTCGGCAGTTCCGGCACACGTCTAAGCCGGTTCCTGCCCACCCGCACCGGGCGCGTGGTCATGCTCGTCGCGCTGGTGCTGGCCCTGGGGCTCTTCTGGCTCGGCTGGGGTGACTGCCCCACGACGGACGCCTCCGGGAAGTGCGGCATGCCCAGCCACACGAACTGGTAGCCGCACAGGCCCGTGAACGTTCCTGCGGAGCACTAGTGCTGCGCCGCGGAAGTTCTGCCGGTGGCCGTCAGGCGGCAAGGCGTTTGTTGGCGTCCTCGACGTCGAACTGGCTGGGGTCGAAGGCGCTGCCGACCCACTCCAGGAGTTCCTCGTGTTCTTCATGGTCGGGATCGGTGATGGCCTCGATGAAGTTCGCGTAGCCCCACGGACCACCGCAGTCCTCGGGTGGGCAAGCCCGGCGACCGGTCAAGCAGCGGGGGTAGGCCGTTCCCGGGTCCCGGGGCAGGGTCTCTTCCACCTCGATGCGGTGCACCCAATCGTCACCGAAGTCGTAGGTGTAGCTGATCTTGTCCCCGACTGCGGGCGCGACGGCGTAGAGCGGGACCTTGCGTTCGTCGCGGTGGCCGAGCTCGCTGTCGCGGCGCCCGTAGTCGCCGGCCGGGGTCTCAAAAAGGTGCATGTGGTAGTTCTCCCAGCCCATCGCGGTCTGGATCACCAGGTGCAGGCGGTCGAGCGTGAGGTCGGCCGGGACCTGCAGTCGTCGCCAGATCGGCGGGTGGGTGCCGGCCAGGGTGACCTTGATCTGCAGGACGGAGTCAGTGGGCATGGCACGGTTCCTTCGCAGCGGCGGCGCTTTCGTGCCCAGTCTGGCGGGGCCGACCGTTGTAGTTCCAACTAAACGGGTGGGCAGTCTCGTTGTGGATGACGGCAAAGTCGGTGACTTTCTCCAGCAGGTCGGTGCGTGAGGAGAAGTCCCCGTGGCGCAGGACGGCACGGGCCAGGAGAGAGAAGAAGATTTCCACCTGGTTCAGCCAGGAGGCGTGCTTGGGGGTGTAGTGCGTCACGATCCGGGGATGTCGCCTCAGCCAGGCCCGGGTGGCCTTGGAGGTGTGCGAGGCGCCGTTGTCCAGGACCAGATGGACCGTCAGCCCGGCCGGGATGCACCTGTCCAGCCGCGCCAGGAACTTCACGAAGTGCGCGGAGTCATTGCGTGGCAGCTCGTCCACGACGACCTGCCCGGTGTGCACGTCCAGCGCGGCGGTGACCGAGACGGTGCCATGACGGACGTACTCAAACTCCCGCAGGCGCACCCGGCCGGGGCCGGGCAGCCGGTCGGGGTGCCTGCGGGAGCGGGCGGCCATCGCGGTCTTCTCATCCACCGAGAGCACCACCGATTCCGGCGGGTGGTTGCGGTAGAGGGCGCACACCTCGGCCGCCCTGGTGAAGAAGTGTGGGTCGGCGGGCCGGGTCAGCCAGCCGCGGACCCGGTGCGGCTTGACCTGGAGCGCGGCAAGGATGCGTCCGACCTGGGAGACGGAGACGCCCGTGTCGGCCAGGCGATCTGCGATCAGCCGGTGCGACCAGCCGTCGTAGGGACGAGGTGGGGTGCTGGTGGCCGTCGCCACGATCCGCAGCCGAACCTCCGGACCGTAAACGGGCGGCCTGCCCGAGCGGGGCCGGTCCTCCAGTCCGGCCACTCCCTCCCTGGTGAACCGGTCCCGCCACCGCACCACCGTGGAGACATCCACTCGCACGATCTCCGCTATCCGCCAGACAGGGCACCCTCCCGCAGCCAGCAGCACTATGTGCGCACGGCGGGCGGCACGCTGCGGGGTGGTGTGCGCACGCACCCGGTCCTCCAGCACACGCCGATCATCGGGATCCAAGACCATGCCGGGTCAACGAGCCGATGGCCATCGGCGGAACTTCCGCGGCGCAGCACTAGGCCTTCGCTCGGCGCAGGCGCTCCGCTGCCTGTGTGCGGACGGCGTCACCGGAGGTCGAGGTCCGGGGGTCGCCGTGCAGCGCCTCCCAGCGGGCGTTGTGCGCGGCCGGCCACAAGCTGGCGGCCCACGCGATCTCCTGCTCCTCCACCGTGAACCTACGCCCCCGGAGATCCTGATAGGCCTCCAGGAACGCGGTCGAACTCTCGACCGGGGCCAAGGTCGGTGGCGAGACGCTGGCGAACGCCCCGCACGCCGCACCCACCAGCGCCGCCTCCGGCTGCCACGCCAGGCTGTCCCAGTCGTGCACGGCCCACACATCGCCGTCGTGCCAGCGGAGGTTCTGCGCTTCGAAGTCGGCGTGACCCAGCACGCACGGAAGGTCGGTGGCCAGCATCCGCGTCCGGGCTCGCTCGGCCGTCTCGACGACGTACTCGGGCACAACGCTCTGGTCCCGCTCGTCGAGGAAGCCGATGGCCGGCCACGTCCCCGTATCCGTATGGTCCCAACGCACCCAGCGCGGATTCGGCAGCGGCGGCGCCACCGTCACCTCGGCGAGTTCGGCCATCAGCCAGGCGAACACGGCCGCGTAGCGCGCAGCGACGTCCGGGGAGTTGCCGTCCAGCAGTTCACCGCCCGGCCGGGACTCCTCGGCGTGCACGGCCAGCGCGCCTACGCCGACCACGGGCGTGAGCGGTCGGGGGCACGGAAATCCCCGTTCCGCCAACCGACTCTGCGCGGCAAGGCACGAAGCGGCCCGGCCGTCGTCCTCTCGCGCTTTCACCACGACGTCCCGCCCGTCGAGCAGCCTCAGTCCGAACACCACCGACTGCGACCGCCGCTCGAACAGCACGCTGACGGGCCCACTACCCAACTGGTCCGCACACCAGCCGACCAACCAACCCGGCAGGTCATCCAACGTCATGGCGACGACTGTGCCACGGCCCGTACGAGCCGGGAACGGTGAAACCGGGCCGCGCTCCCGAAACGACTCAGGGAGCCCATGCCTTACGACATGAACTCCCTGGTCAGAGGGCGGAGGCGGAGGGATTTGAACCCTCGATGGGGGGTAAACCCCAAACCGCATTAGCAGTGCGGCGCCATAGACCGGACTAGGCGACGCCTCCAGCGCAGCTCCCTCTCGCGGATGCGCGAGTGGGTGCGTGCAGATGATGACACAGCTGAACGCCGCGTCACCAATCGCCCCCCACGGTACTAGGAGGGCAGGCCACAGGGCAAAGCCTGGGGTGTCGGGCCGCAACGTCGGGGTGGGTACGGGCGTTGAGCACGGCATGTTCATGCGCGTTTCTCCCCGATCTTCTTCTCGGTCTTCCTCTCAACTCCCCGGTTCTCGGCTCCTCGGCTCCGTCGCGGCCGTCGTCGGGCCGCTCGCCGTTCTCGCGGCCACCCCCGTCGCCGCGCACGCGGACGCCGGGCTCGACCGCCTGACCATCACCGTCGCCGACTCGGACAACGGCAGCGACGGGACGTACGAGCTGGAGTGTTCGCCCGCGGGCGGGACGCACTCGGATCCCGGGGCGGCCTGCGGACGGCTCGACGAGCTGGAGGCGCAGGGCGTGGACCCGTTCGCCCCCGTCGCGGACGACGCGCGCTGCACCATGCAGTACGGGGGCCCGGCCACCGCCCGCGTCACGGGGAACTGGCACGGGCGCGTCGTCGACTCCTCGTACGCGCTGAGCAATGGTTGCGAGATCGCGCGGTGGCAGCAGATGGAGCCCGTGCTGCCTGCGACGGGACCGTGACCCTCGGTCCAATGGTCACAGGCTCGTGACCCGGCCCGCTCGGGATCCCCACATCCTCTACGTGGGCTCCGTCGCATCCGGCGCCTCCAGTCCAAGCTCTGCCCGTAGACTCCCTCCCGTGATACGCCGCGGACCACAAGGCAGGATGGTTCGCGCGGTCGGCAAGTCGCAGTAATCAGGGAGGAACCGTCGTCGTGAGCAGCAGGCCATCCCGAGGCGCTGCTCGCCTCGCAGCCATACTTGACGCGCTTCCGGACGGGCTGTTGCTCGTCAACACCAACGGAACCGTGGTCAACGCCAACTCCATCGCCCTGGAGTCCTTCGAGGCTCCGGGCACGGCACTTGTGGGGCGCGGCCTGCTCGACCTCCTGCCCGAGTTCGACTCACGGCTGATCCCCGGCTCCATGCGCCGGCCCGACACCGTGACCGACGAACGCGGGCGGACCAAGCCGACGCGGATGACCGCGCGGCGCACCGACGCCAGCGAGTTCCCCGTCGAGGTGACCTCCGCCAATCTCGCCGACGGCGCGCGGGACGCGGTGGATCCGTACGGCTCCGGCGGCCAGAGCTACAGCGGCTCCGAGCTGCTCATGCTCGTCGTACGGGATCTGTCGGGGGCCGTCGACACCGAGGCCGAACTGGCCCGTTCGCAGCGGCAGACCGAGATGATTCTGCGCGCCGCGTCCGAGGGCGTCGTGGGCACGGACACCGACGGGCGGATCGTTCTCGTCAACCCCGCCGCCGCGCAGATCCTGGGCTTCCGGGCCAGCGATCTGGGCGGGCAGGAGCTGCACCCGCTCATCCTGCACTCGCGTCCGGACGGTGAACCGTTCCCGTACGAGGAGTCGCCGCTCGCCGACACGCTGCGCTCCGGGCGCAAGCACCGGGTGCGCGGCCAGGTGCTGTGGGCCAAGAACGGCGCCAAGGTGCCCGTCGACATGACGACGGCGCCGGTGCGCGACGGGGATCAACTGGTCGGCGCCGTCATGACGTTCGCGGACCGCCGCTCCGTCGAGAAGCTGGCCGCCGAGCACGCCGAGGAGATCGCCCGCCGCGACGAGGCCGCCGAGCGGGAGCGCGACGAGCACGCCGCCGAGCTGCGGCGGGTCAAGGAAGAAGCCGCCGCCGAGCTGGAGCGGGTGCGCGAGGAACTGGGCTCCGAGCTCACCTCCGTACGCGACGAGCTGGGCTCCGAGCTCACGTCCGTACGCGAGGAGCTGACCGGCGAACTCGCCGCCGTCCGCGAGCAGCACGCCGAGGAGTTGTCCGCCGAGAAGGAGCGGGGCGCCGCGCTCGCGGAGCGCGAGAAGGACCGTTACGAGGCCCTGGCCGCGCGGCACACGCAGCTGCTCGCCGTGCTCGGGCAGTCGCTGCGCGGGCCGTTGGACGAGCTGCGGCGCGAGCTGAGCCAGCTCGCCGCCGACGACGCGGGACAGCTGTGGCCCGAGGCCAACCAGGTGCTGCACCACCTGGCCGCCGGGTACTCCCGGATGACGACGCTCGTCGACAACGTGCTGGCCTATCAGACCTTGGACGAGGGCGGTTCCCTGCTCTCCCGTACGAACGTCATGTTCGACGCCGTCGTGGCCGCCGGTGTCGACGGGGCCGTCGAGCTGATCGGGCCCGGCCGGGTGCAGTTCGCCGTGCACGCGCCGCCGATCGAGGCCGAGGTGGACGCGGGGCGGCTCGCGACCGCGCTCGCGCATCTGATCGCCGACGTCGCCGGGATCGACGCGACCGGCAACGCCCGGGTGCCCGCGACTCCCGGATACGTCGACTCGACCGTCGTCGTGGCCGCCGCGCAGCGGGGTACGAACGTACGCATCGAGGTGCGTGGTCCCTACTCGGGCGGTGACCCGGTGCACGAGCCGATCGTGCACGGCATCGTGCGGGCGCACGGCGGTGTGCTGCAGACGCACGAGATGCCGGGGATGAGCGGCAGCGCGTACGTCCTCGAAGTGCCGATCGGGACGGGGGCCGGGGTCGTTCCCGCTGCCGGTGTCGTTCCCGAGACAGGCGTCGTTCCTGAGGCAGGGGTCGTTCCCGAGACTGGGGGCGCCCCTGACGCCGGGGGCGCTCCCGGTGCCGGCGGTGTTCCCGGACAGGGGACGGGTCCCGATGAGGTGCCCGGCGGCGTGCTTGCCAACGTCTCCGTCGAGGGCTCCGAGGCCACCGGGTCCCAGGAGGCCTCCGCCGAGGCGAACCCGAACCTTCCCGCGCAGGCCACCGGTGGCGGCAACAGGCGCCGCAGGGCGCGCCGGGCCGCAGGTCCCTCGACGGACGCGTTCCTGGAGAGCAGCGTGTCGGGCGGCGGACAGCCGGCCGCGGCTCCCTCCAGTGGTACGGGCCGCAGGCGCGGACGGCCGGCCCCGGAGGAGGCTGCCGCCCAGGGCTCCGTGGTGACCTCGTCCGAACACGCGACGTCTTCCCCGGCGTTGGGCGACACGGTGCCGCCGCAGGGCGTGCCCGCGCCGTCGGGGCGCAGGGCGCGGCGTGCCGGGCAGCAGGAGCAGGCTGCCCTGCCCGCGCTGCCGTCCGGGTCCACCCCCGACGCCGAGCAGGGCGCCGAACCGGCCCAGGGCGAGCTGGAGTTGGCGGGCGCTGGTGCCGGGCAGCCGTCCGGGCGGCGGGCGCGGCGCGCGATCGGCAGCGCCCAACCGGCACAGGACGCGCAGGCCACGCAGAACGCAGAGAATGCACAGGGCGCACAGGGCGCTCGCGGGCGTGGGCAGCAGGCGAGGGCACAACAGACGGGTCCGCGCGAGGTGTTCGCGCTGCCGCCCGCCGAGGCCGACCGCACACCGGAAGCCCGAGCCGAGGCCGAAGCGCGGGCCGCGGCCCAGGCGCAGGCCCAGGCCGGTGTTCAGCCCGGTGGGCAGACCGGTGCGCAGGCTGCCCCCGGTGACGTACCGCAGGACACGCAGGACACGCAGGACACGCAGGACACGCAGGACACGCAGCAAAGCGGCGCGCAGCCGCAGCCCCTCCCGTTGCCGGACGAGGCGCACCAGCACGACACCGCCGAGGCGCACCCGGCCGCGGATCACACGCCGCCGCAGCCGCACCCGGCGCAGCCCACACCCGCCCTGGGCACGCCCACGGCGGGTGGCGCGGGCGCCGCGCTGCCGCCGGAGAACAAGTCGGCCGGCCAGCCACAGGACCGGCCCCAGAATCAGGACCAAGCCCGGAGCCAGGCAGGTCCCCAGCCGACGGCCGCACAGCCGGGCAATCAGCCGGGCAATCAGCCGGACCCCCAGCCGGCTGCACCGTCGGCCGCACAGCCCGGAGCCCAACCGGAACCCCCGGCGCAGGGTGCCCAGGCCGACGAACCGGAGAGCGCTCCGACGGCCCCGGCCGAGGGGCCCGCGGCCCAGCCGCTGCCCGCCGAGGCCCCGAAGCCCCAGGCTCAGGACGAGGCCCCGTCCGGTGACACGAACTCGACGCAGGGGCGGGCCTTCAGCGTGCGGACGCTGGGGCAGGGCGTGCCGTTCGGGCGCCAGGTCGCCTCGCAGCAGCGTCGTCCGCAGCCGCCGGTCCAGCCGCTTCCGCCGCAGGCCCCGCCGCGGCCGAGCACCACGCCGCAACAGGCCCCCACACAGGGGCAGACGCAGGGGCAGACGCAGGGCCAGTCGCAAGGCGGTTCGGGAAGCCTCGGCGGCTCCGGCACGCTCGGCGGTTCCGGAGGATCCGGACGGCGACGCAAGCTGTCCAACCGGCAGGACGCCCGCCAGGACGCCCGCCAAGACGCCCGCAAGGACCAGCCGGACACCGGCAAGGCCACCAACAGCGGCACCGGCGGCAGCCCCACACAGCCCCCCGCTCCGAACACCCCGGCCCGGGGCACCGCCCACGGCACGCCCCCGCAGGGCACGCAGGCCCGGCCGCACCCGCAGCCCCCGCTCCTCTCGCCGAACGCCTCCGAGGGCGGCGGTCGCGCGTACGCGATCGGCGCCCCCGACCAGGACGGCGTCGAGGGCCCTGAGCCGCTGGACGGTCCCGGCGGCGCCGTGGAGGTCGCGAACCGGCCGCAGCCGATGCCCATGGACGACGAGTTGCCGCCCGAGCCGCTCGACAACCCGCGTCGGCTCCTCGTCTGGCCCGCGCCGGACGTGGCGACGCAGCAGGCGCTCAGCGACCGCGGCTACCGCCCCGTGACCGTGCACTCCCGTGAGGAGGTCGACGCACAGATCGCGGCGTTCCCCGCCGCGCTGTTCGTGGACCCGCTGACCGGGCCGATCACGCGGACCGCGCTCCAGTCGCTGCGCCAGGCGGCCGTCGCGGCCGAGGTGCCGGTCCTGGTGACCGCGGGCCTCGGACAGGCGACACGCGAGGCCGCGTACGGCGCCGACCCCGCCGTGCTGCTCAAGGCGCTCGCCCCTCGGGACAGCGAGCAGCACCCGCCGCGGGTGCTGCTGATCGAGGAGCACGAGGAGATCGCGCTCGCCCTGACCGCGACGCTGGAGCGGCGCGGGATGCAGGTCGAGCGGGCCGCGAACGACGCGGACGCGGTGGCCATCGCGTCCGAGCTGCGGCCGAACCTCGTGGTCATGGATCTGCTGCAGGTACGCCGTCGGCAGGCCGGCATCATCGACTGGCTGCGCGCGAACGGGCAGTTGAACCGCACTCCGCTGGTCGTCTACACGGCCGCCGTGGAACCCGGCGACCTGCCGCGGCTCGCGGCGGGGGAGACGGTGCTGTTCCTGGCGGAGCGGTCGACGAGCACCGAGGTGCAGGGCCGGATCGTGGACGTACTCGCGAAGATCGGCACGAACTGAGCCTCGAGCGCTGAGCCTCAACCCACACGGGGGCTCAACACACGTACGGGGGCGGCCCTTTCGGGCCGCCCCCGTTTCACGTGAAACAGGCCGTCACAGCTTGGTGACGTCCAGGTCCCCCTCCGCGTACTGCTTGCGCAGCACCTTCTTGTCGAACTTGCCGACGCTGGTCTTCGGGACCGCGGGGATGATCGTCCAGCGCTCCGGCAGCTGCCACTTGGCGACCTTCTCGGCGAGGAACGCGCGCAGCGATTCGAAGTCGGCGCTCGCGCCCTCCTTCAACACCACGGTGGCGAGCGGCCGTTCGCCCCACTTGTCGTCGGGCACGGCGACGACCGCGGCCTCGGCGACGTCCGGGTGGGACATCAGCGCGTTCTCCAGGTCGACGCTGGAGATCCACTCACCGCCGGACTTGATGACGTCCTTGGCGCGGTCGGTGAGCGTGAGGAAGCCGTCGGGGCTGATGGTGCCGACGTCGCCGGTCTTCAGCCAGCCGTCCTCGCTGAACTTGTCCTCGGGGCGCAGCACCTCATTGCCGGAGCCGCCGTAGTAGGCGCCGGCGATCCACGGGCCGCGTACCTCCAGCTCGCCCGCGGACTCGCCGTCCCAGGGCAGCTCCTCGCCGCCGGGCCCGGTGAGCCGCCCCTCGACGCCGGCCGGGAAGCGGCCCTGCGTGAGCCGGTACGCGAACTCCTCCTCGCTGCCCGGTGCGGCGCTCGCCGGGGGACGGGCGACCGTGCCGAGCGGGGAGGTCTCCGTCATGCCCCAGGCGTGGCAGACGCGCATGCCCAGCTCGTCGAAGGCCTTCATGAGCGAGGGCGGGCAGGCGGCGCCACCGATGGTGACCTGGGTGAGGCTGGAGACGTCACGCGGCTTGGCGGTGAGTTCGGCGTGCAGGCCCTGCCAGATGGTGGGGACTGCCGCGGCGTGCGTGGGGCGTTCGGACTCGATCATCTCGGCGAGCGGCGCGGGCTGCAGGAAGCGGTCCGGCATCAGCATGTTCACGCCGGTCATGAACGTGGCGTGCGGCAGTCCCCAGGCGTTGACGTGGAACTGGGGGACGACGACGAGCGAGGTGTCGGCGTCCGTGAGGCCCATCGACTGCGTCATGTTGACCTGCATGGAGTGCAGGTAGATGGAGCGGTGCGAGTAGACGACGCCCTTCGGGTCGCCGGTGGTGCCCGAGGTGTAGCACATGGCGGCGGCCCGGCGTTCGTCCAGGTCGGGCCAGTCGTACGTGGTCGGCCTGTCCGCGATCAGTTCCTCGTACTCGTGCACCTGGGCCTGCGCCCCGTCGAGTACGGAGCGGTCGCCGGGCCCGGACACGACGATGTGCTCGACCGTCGGCAGCTTCGAGAGCAGCGGGGCGATCATCGGGAGCAGCGAGCCGTTGACGAGGACGACCTTGTCGGCGGCGTGGTTCACGATCCACGCCAACTGCGCGGCGGGCAGCCGCAGGTTGAGCGTGTGCAGGACCGCGCCCATGCACGGCACGGCGAAGTACGCCTCGACGTGCTCCGCGTTGTTCCACATCAGCGTGGCGACCCGGTCGTCCTCGCGCACGCCGAGCTCGTCGCGCAGCGCGTTCGCGAGTCGGTGCGCGCGCTCGGCGGCCTCCCGGAAGCTGCGGCGGTGCGGCTCGGCCTCGCCGGTCCAGGTGGTGATCTGGGACGATCCGTGCACCCGCGCGCCGTGTTGGAGAATGCGGGTCACGGTCAGCGGTACGTCCTGCATCGTGCTCAGCACGGCGTCCTCCCGGTGGGCGCTACGGAGCAGTAGGGTTCCGCTGATTCTCACTGCATACCGGCCGGTATGTCACTACCTCCCGGGATGATCGATCAGCGAATCACCCTGGATCCACCGCTGGTCACGCCGTGTGCCGCAGTTCCGGGTCCTCGCGGAGCTTGCCGAGCGCCCGCGACACCGCGCTCTTCACGGTGCCGATGGAGACGCCGAGCACCTGGGCCGTCTGGGCCTCGCTCAGGTCCTCGTAGTAGCGCAGGACGACCATCGCCCGCTGCCGCGCGGGCAGTTTCGTGATGGCGCGCCACATCGCGTCGTGCAGCGCCTGCTGCTCGGCGGGGTCCCCGGCCGGCGTCTCCCGGTGCTCCGGCAGCTCGTCGCAGACGAACTCGTCGACCTTGCGCTTGCGCCACTGTGAGGTCCGGGTGTTCAGCAGCGCCCTGCGCACATAGCCGTCGAGCGCCCGGTGGTCCTCGATCCGGTCCCACGCGATGTACGTCTTCGCGAGCGCGGTCTGCAACAGATCCTCGGCATCGCACGGGTTCGACGTCAACGACCGGGCGGTGCGCAGCAGCACGGGCTGGCGCGCCCGGACGTACGACGCGAACGACGGATACGCCGAGTACGCGGTGGCTGCCGGGCGCGTCCCCGCGTGGGTGCGCGGAGCGGCCTCGGAAGCGCTGGAGCAGACAGGCACCAGGGTTGCGGTCATGGCTCCACGCTATGAGCGCCCCCTACTCCCGGGGATCGGCCGGAGGTCCCGAAGCGGCGTCCGCCTCAGGTTGTACGAGGGGTGCTGGCCCCACCTCCTGAAGGTGGAGTCGGGGGTGAGGTCCCCTGGGGGACGGCCCTGACTCCCCTTCGCGCGGGAGCACGGCGTGGACGGCGGACACAGGCCCCGATCAGCCGTCCGACCCCAGGATGAGGCCCGATGTGGGGACCCCGGTGCCCGCGGTGACCAGAGTGGTGGCCGCGCCGGGTATCTGGTTCACAGCCGTGCCGCGCAGCTGCCGCACGCCTTCCGCTATGCCGTTCATGCCGTGCAGATACGCCTCGCCCAGCTGTCCCCCATGGGTGTTGAGCGGCAGCCTCTCCTCCGCCACGAATCCGGCCGCCTCGCCCGGTGGGCAGAAGCCGAACTCCTCCAGCTGCATGAGCACGAACGGCGTGAAGTGGTCGTAGAGGATCCCCACGTCGATGTCGTCGGGCCCGATGCCCGCCGTGCGCCACAACTGCCGGGCCACGACGCTCATCTCGGGCAGGCCCGTCAGCTCGTCCCGGTAGAAGCTCGTCATCTGCTCCTGCGCACGGCCCGCGCCCTGCGCCGCCGCGCGGATCACCGCAGGCGGGTTCGGCAGATCGCGGGCCCGCTCCACGCTGGTGACGACGATCGCCTGCCCGCCGTCCGTCTCCTGGCAGCAGTCGAGCAGCCGCAGGGGGTCGACGATCCAGCGGGACTCCGCGTGGTCGGCGAGTGTGATCGGCTTCTCGTAGAAGTACGCCGCCGGGTTCGTCGCCGCGTACTTGCGGTCGGTGACCGCGACATGGCCGAACGCCTCGGGCGTCAGCCCGTACGTGTGCAGATAGCGCTGCGCCGCCATCGCCACCCAGGACGCCGGGGTGAGCAGCCCGAACGGCAGGTTCCAGCCGAGCGCCGCGCCCTCCGCCGACGGCTCCCTGTGCTGCACGCCCGAGCCGAAGCGCCTGCCCGAGCGCTCGTTGAAGGCCCGGTAGCAGACCACCACGTCGGCCACGCCGCTCGCCACCGCGAGGGCCGCCTGCTGCACGGTGCCGCAGGCCGCGCCGCCCCCGTAGTGCACCCGGGAGAAGAAGGAGAGCTCCCCCATGCCCGCGGCCTGCGCGACGGTGATCTCCGGGTTGGTGTCCATGGTGAAGGTGACCAGGCCGTCGACATCGGACGGGGACAGGCCCGCGTCGTCGAGCGCCGCGTGCACCGCCTCCACCGCGAGCTTCAGCTCGCTGCGCCCCGAGTCCTTGGAGAACTCCGTGGCGCCGATACCGACGATCGCGGCCTCACCGCCGAGCCGGTCCTTGCCGCGCACGCTCATGCCGCGCTCCTCTCGGGGACGACGACCGTGACCGTGCCGGTGACGTGGTTGCCGATGCCGTTCCTGCCGACGATCTTCACCTGCGCCGTGTCGCCCTCCACCTCGGCGATCGTGCCGCTCAACACCATGGTGTCGCCCGGGTAGTTGGGCGCCCCGAGCCGTATCGCGACCTTACGGAGGACGGCGCCGGGGCCGAAGTGGTCGGTGATGTAGCGCCCCACCAGGCCGTTCGTCGTGAGGATGTTCATGAAGATGTCGGGGGAGCCCTTCTGCCGCGCCAACTCCGCGTCATGGTGCACGTCTTGGTAGTCACGGGACGCGATCGCGCCGGAGACGATCAGCGTCCGGGTGATCGGGATCGTCAAGGGCTCGAGCTCGTCCCCGACCTTCGTCTCGAGCTGCGCTCCGGCCTTCATGCGGCCTCCCCTCCGTCGCCCACGCCCGCTCCCGCTCCCGACGCGATCACTTCGCCCAGCTCCTCCAGGAGTTCGGCGCCGCACCCCAGATATCCGTCCAGCTGCCGGCCCCACAGGAAGTGCCGGTGCACCGGGTGGTCCAGGTCCGCGCCCATGCCGCCGTGCAGATGCTGGCCCGTGTGCACGACCCGCTTGCCCGCCTCCGCGGCCCACCAGGCCGCGGTCAGCGCATGGCTCCCGTGGTCGAGCCCGGCGTCGCGCCGCCAGGCCGCCTCGTACGCGGTGACCCGGATCGCCTCGATGTCCATGTACGCCTCCGCGGCGCGCAGTTGGACGCCCTGCTTGGCGGCGAGCGGTTTGCCGAACTGCTCCCGCTCGTTCGTGTACTCGACGGCACGGGCAAGCGAGCCCGCGCAGACCCCGGCCTGAAGCCCGGCGAAGGCGGTCCGAGCGGCCGCGAGCACGTCTTCGTAGGCCTCGGGTCCGCCGATCCGCTCTGCCTCCACGCCGTCGAGCACGAGCCGACCCGCGGACCAGGGCGCGGTCAGCTCGACCGGCTCGCACCCGGCGTCCTGCGCCCGCACTGTCCACAGGCTGTGGACATCTTTTCCGGTTTCGCCCCGCACGGCCACCAGGACATGCGTCGCGTCCCGCAGCCACGGGACCCACGGCACGGCCCCGCTCAGCCGCGCCCGACCGTCCGGCAGCGCGTCCACCACGATCCCACCGCGCGCGGGGAACGCCCCCGCCGCCACGGCCGAACCGTCCCGGAGCCCCGGCAGCAGCCGCTCCCGCTGCTCGTCCGTACCGTGCGCCGCCACCGCCAGCAGGCCGTACACGCAGCTCGCGGCGAACGGCACCTGCGCCGTCGTCCTGCCCTGCTCCTCCAGCATCAGGACGAGCCCGAGCAGCCCCGTCTCCTCCACCGCGCCCGCGAGGCCCGCCGCGCCCAGTTCCTTCCAGAGCTCGCCGTCCGTTCCGCCACCGAGGGCCGTGAGCCGCTCAGGCGTGGACAGGTCGCCGAAGATGCGCGCGGCGAGGTCCCGCGCCGCCTCCTGCTCCGGCGTTGGGGTGAAGTCCATGTCAGACCTCACCGCCCTGGGCGTCGTCGATCACGCGGAAGACGGGAAGCTCCAACTCGTCGTCCACAGAGAGGAATTCGAGCCGTACGGGCATCCCTATCCGCACCTTGTCGCTCGGCACCCCCACGACGTTGCTCACCATGCGCACGCCCTCGGCCAGCTCGATGAGCCCCACCGCGTACGGAGGATCGAAGGCGGGGAACGGCGGATGGTGCATGACCACGTAGCTGTAGACGGTGCCCTCGCCGCTGGCCTCGACGGTGTCCCACGCCTGCCCGCCGCACGCGTTGCACCCCGGCAGCCAGGGGAAGCGCAGCGTCTCGCACGCGCGGCAGCGCTGGATGAGCAGCCGGTGGCCGGCGACGCCCTCCCAGAACCCCGCGTTGTCCCGGTTGATCACGGGCCTCGGCCGCCGGCCCTTGTCCTTCTTCGCCGCCCCGCTGCCCGAACTCCGCTTGACCGGCGTGTACTTCAGGATCCGGAACAGATGCGTACCGGCGATCTCCCCGCCCACCCGGACGTTCATCCGGGTCGTGATGAAGTGCCCCGTGCCCAGCTTCGTCGTCTTCAGCGGGGAGACGGACTCGATCACCGAGTCGTACGTGATCGTGTCGCCGGGCCGCAGCGGCCGTAGATACTCCTGCTCGCAGTCTGTGGCGACGACCGAGGTGTACCCCGCGCCGTCGAGCAGCGCGAACAGCTCGTCATGGGCGGGCGAGCGCCCCTCGTAGCTGGTCAGGCCCGCCATCGTCCAGGCCTGGAGCATGGTCGGCGGCGCGATCGCGTCAGGACCCGCGTAGGCGGGATTCGTATCGCCCATGGCCTCGCACCAGTGCCTGATCATCGGCGCGTTCACCGGGTCCAGGCCCTCGGCCTCGGTGGCCGCGACCCGCCCCTCGAAGGTCTTCAACTTCTCGTACGCCAAGGGCTCGTGCCCCATGAACTCCTGCCCCGCAACTCCCGCGCTCACCGCTTCCCCCTCCGCATCCCGAGCCGCATCGTCGCCACGATCTCGCGCTGCACCTCACTCACCCCGCCACCGAAGGTGTTGATCTGCGCCGCGCGGTTCATCCGCTCCAACTCGCCTGCGCCCACACCCGCTTCACCGCCCCCCGTATCGCCGAACGCACCGGGCGAACCGGCCCGCACCCACCCGGCGTCGCCCGCGATCTGCTGACATATTCGATACGTCTCGACCGCGGATTCCGTTCCCGCGAACTTCACGCCGCTGGCGTCTCCGGGGGCCAGCCGGCCCGCCCCGACGTCCCCCACCAAACGCCAGTTGAGCAGGCGCGTTGCCGCGAGCCGGGCATGCGCTTCGGCGAGCTGAGATCGGACCCAGGACGAGTCAACGCGGCGTTCGCCCG
The DNA here is from genome assembly GCF_049844455.1 of Streptomyces fractus. NCBI lineage: Bacteria > Bacillati > Actinomycetota > Actinomycetes > Kitasatosporales > Streptomycetaceae > Streptomyces > Streptomyces fractus. Next base: position 4,617,037 of record NZ_JBMYHI010000002.1, read on the forward strand.
TCACTGGATCAGGGGTACGGGCGGCATCCGCCACCCGCTCGTAGAAGTCCTCGGCCTGCATCCCGATCGCGGCGAGGGCGACCCGCTCGTGATTGAGCTGGTTGGTGATCAGCCCCCAGCCCGCGTTCTCCTCGCCGACGAGGTTCGAGGCGGGGACCCGGATCCCGTCGTAGTACGTGGCCGTCGTGGTCAGGCCACCGACGGTGTCGATCGGGGTCCACGAGAAACCGGGCGCGTCGGTCGGCACGAGGATGATCGAGATGCCCTTGTGCTTGGGCGCGTCAGGATCGGTCCGGCAGGCGAGCCAGATCCAGTCGGCGTTCTGCGCGTTCGACGTGAACACCTTCTGCCCGTCGATCACCCAGTCGCCGCTCGCCCCGTCACGCACCGCGCGCGTGCGCAGCGACGCGAGGTCCGTGCCCGCCGACGGCTCGCTGTAGCCGATCGCGAAGACCAGGTCGCCCTTGAGGATCCGGGGCAGGAAGTAGGCCTTCTGCTCCTCGGTCCCGTACTTCATGAGCGTCGGGCCGACCGTGTTGAGCGTGACCATGGAGACCGGCGCGCCGGCCCGGTACGCCTCGTCGAAGAACACGAACTGCTCGTCCGCTCCGCGCCCCTGACCGCCGTACTCGACGGGCCAGCCGAGGCCCAGGAGGCCCTCGTCGCCGATGCGGCGCAGCAGTCGGCGCTGAGCGCTCGGATCATCGGCCGCGGGCGGCCCGCCGGGCATCAACGTACGGAATCTCTCACGCAGTTGAGCGCGCAGCTCGCGCTGGCGCTCGGTGGGGGCGAGGTGCACGGCGGCTGCCCTCCAGGACTGGCCTCGTACCGACAAGGGTTTCTGACTGTCCGTCAGATACCGATGGGTGTCAAGAGATCGGCACGTCACCGCGCGAACGCCTGCGCGGCGGCACCGAAGCACCGCCGCGCAGACTGTCACGCACCCCACGAAAGACCCCCGCCGCGCAGGAGCCGGCGGGTTACCAGAGCTCGGTGAAGTTCACGTTGACGTTCGACTGGTCGATCGCCGTGAAGCCCGAGCCGTTCACCTGAGCCTCGTTGTTCTGGTTCGAGGCGCCGTTGCCTACGGCCTGCTGCTGCGTGGTGGACGAGTTGCCGAAGTTGTCGTCGCCGACACCGCTGCCGCTGACCGTCGCCACCCCCGCGTTCGATCCGTTGTCCGCGAAGGAGCCGTTGTCGGCCATGGCCACTCCGGAGAAGAGGGCTGCGGCAAGGGGCAGAGCTGCGACTGCGGCGATGGCGCGGGCGGTACGGATGGAAGCCATGTCTGTTCCTCCAGGGCAGGAAGTACGCTCCGGGCGCTCGGACGGGGTCCGGTCACCCGTTAAGTACGGGATGTACCAAGGCAGTTGGCCGACCGCCTCAGCGATGTTCACGACGTCGCGAGATCAGAATTGCCCACCGAATCCCCGGCGAACCACCCCGGAAGCCGCTATTCGCTCGCAAGCGTGAGGACATGTCGATAAACCCTCTTCACACCCGGAAAACCCCAGCTCAGGCCGGAGTGTGCCGTCTGCGGACCAGTCCGGCCCAAACGCCCCAAACGACGAAGCGTTTCAGCACATTTTTGGTAAATGCTTCCCTCGGATGACCGACCCCACTTCCCTTCTTCGAACATGCGTACGAAAATAGGGGCATGGCCACCACGGACCGGCACCCGCCCCACTGCCCACCACACCCGTCTCTCGCGACCCTGGCCCTCGCGCACGCCCTGTCCGCCGCCGAACGCGGGCTCGCCGTCATCCCCCTGGCCAGGACCAAGCTCCCCGCGCTCCCCTCACCGCACCGCGGCGACCCGCCCTCGGCCCCGCGCTGCCACGGCGAATGCGGCCTCCCGGGACACGGCGTGTACGACGCGTCGACCGATCCGCGCCGCATCCGCGCGCTCTTCGCGGCCGCTCCCCGGGCGACCGGGTACGGCATCGCGTGCGGGCTGGCGCCGCACCACCTCATCGGCGTCGACCTGGACGTCAAGTCCGGCACGGACGCCTCCGCTTCCCTGCGTGAGCTGGCCTTACGGCACCTCTTCACGATCCCCGACACGGTGGTCGTGGCCACACCGAGCGGCGGCCGGCACCTGTGGCTCTCCGGGCCGCCGGACGCCGTGGTGCCCAATTCCGCGAGCCGCCTCGCCCCCGGCATCGACATCCGGGGCGCCGGCGGCTACCTCGTAGGGCCCGGCTCCCGCACCGAGCACGGCGTCTACGGCACGGTCCCGGGCACCGGGCACCTGCCGCCCGCGCACTGCCCACCGGCGCTCCTGCGCCTGCTCACGCCCCCGCCGCGCGCGCACCACCCCATGACGGGCCGCCCGGGTCAACACGGCCTCGGCCTCGTCCAGTTCGTTCTCAGCGCCCACGAGGGCCAGCGCAACACGCGCCTCTTCTGGGCGGCCTGCCGCGCGTACGAGAACGGCGTCGGCGACGCCCTCGCGGACGCCCTGGCGGACGCTGCGGTGCACACCGGTCTGACGGAGCGGGAGGCCCGCTCCACGATCGCCTCGGCGGAGCGCCTCACGGCGGGGCCTTGAGGCCCGCCGAACACGAGCGAGCCCCCGACCCTGATCCCGGGTCGGGGGCTCGCTCAACTGCGCGGTGGGTGTGGGATTTGAACCCACGGAGGCTTTCGCCTCGACGGTTTTCAAGACCGTTCCCTTAGGCCGCTCGGGCAACCCACCCCGCGCCGCGACGGTCTGGAAAACCGTCGACGCGCGGCACCAGGGTAACGGGTCGGGTCGCGGGCCCGGTCAGCTGTCGCCCTTGCGCTCGCCCAGGGTCACGTCGACCGTGTGCTCCTTGCCGTCACGCGTGTAGGTGAGCTTCACGGAGTCGCCCGGCTTGTGCGTCCAGATCTGGCCGATCAGGGTCGGTCCCGAGTCGATGGGCTGGTCGTCGAGCTTGGTGATGACGTCGCCGGGCTTGAGGCCCGCCTTGTCCGCCGGGCCGTTCGGCGTGACGGCGGCGGCGCCGCCCGCGCCCTGCTCGGTGATCTTCGCGCCGCCGGTGCCCTCCTCCAGGGAGACGGAGGCCCCGATCACCGGGTAGACCGGCTGCCCGGTCTTGATGAGCTGCTGGGCGACCATGTTGGCCTGGTTGATCGGAATGGCGAAGCCGAGACCGATCGAGCCGGACTGGCCCGAACCTCCGCCCATGCCGCCGCTGGAGGCGGACTGGATGGCGGAGTTGATGCCGATCACGTTCCCGTTGCCGTCGAGCAGCGGGCCGCCGGAGTTGCCCGGGTTGATCGACGCGTCCGTCTGCAGGGCGCTCATGTACGAGGCCTTGCTGTTGCCCGTGCCGTCGCTGGAGGCCACCGGGCGGTCCTTGGCGGAGACGATGCCCGTGGTCACCGTGTTCGACAGGCCGAAGGGCGCGCCGATCGCGATGGTCGAGTCGCCGACCGCGACCTTGTCGGAGTTGCCGAGCGTGAGCGGCTTCAGGTTGTCCGGCGCGTTCTTGAGCTTGATGACCGCGACGTCGTAACCCTGCGCCTTGCCGATCACCTCGGCGTCGTACTTCTTGCCGTTCGAGAACGTCGCCGACAGCTTGCCGCCGTCGGCGGCCTCCGCCACCACGTGGTTGTTGGTGAGGATGTGGCCCTGCTTGTCGTACACGAAGCCCGTGCCGGTGCCGCCCTCGCCGTTGTTGCCCTCGGCATCGATGGTGACCGTGCTGGGCAGCGCCTTGGCGGCGATGCCCGCGACGGTGCCCTTGTCGCGCTTGAGGTCGGCCGGGTTGGAGGCGGAGACGGTCGTCGAGCCGGTGCTCGAGCCGTCGCCCCGCTCGGCCGCCCAGTAGCCCACGCCGCCGCCGACCGCGCCCGCGACCAGTGCCGCCGCGATGATCCCGGCGACCAGGCCACCGCGCCGGCCGCCCGGCTTGGGCTGCGGCTGCTGGTACGAGGCACCCCAGCCTCCGCCGCCACCGCCCGACGCGTAGGCCGGCGTGGCGGGAGGCGGGGGCGGCCAGTCGCCGCCATGGGCCGGTCCCGCCGCACCCGGCGCCGCGCCCCCGGAGGGCGCCGCGAACGCTCCGGGCGCTCCGGGCGCCCCGTGGTCGGCGGTCTTCGGCTCCTGGCTCGCAGGGTCAGGTCCGGCCCCCTGGGGCGCCGGCGCGGGAGCAGCGGGAGCGTCCACCGGCACAGGAGGTGCGGACGGGGCCGGCGGTACCTGAGTGCCCTCGTTCTCGGTGCTCACAGCTTTCTCTCCTCGATCCACGGCTGTCGTCGCCGATCCGTCCTGTCTGGATGCTCAAGGACGGCGACTGTCGCACGCGACGCCGTCCCGGCATGGTCCTGTCACGGTCCACTTGTGCTGTTGTACGCCGTCAGCCTTTCCCACGGGACGTCAGGCCACCGTAAGACGAGCCTGTGCGTCCCCTGCCATCCTTTACGTCCGGCAAAACGGACGCATCCGCTGGGCCGAACTTTTCCCGGCCGCCGACCGCACGGTGGCACCATGACGCGGTGACCCTCGCACAACAGCAGCGCATTCAGGTCGTCGCCCATCGCGGTGCCTCTCAGGATGCCCCCGAGCACACACTGGCCGCCTACAAGAAGGCGATCGAGGACGGTGCGGACGCCCTCGAGTGCGATGTGCGGCTGACGGCGGACGGGCATCTCGTATGCGTGCACGACCGTCGCGTCAACCGTACGTCGAACGGCCGCGGGGCCGTCTCCGCCCTGGAGCTCTCGGAGCTCACCGCCCTCGACTTCGGGTCCTGGAAGGGCCACGACGAGGTCCCCGATTGGACGGGCAGCGCGGCCGACACCTCCGACACCTCCGTCCTGACACTGGAGCGCCTGCTGGAGCTGGTCACCGACGCGGGACGCCGGGTGGAGCTGGCGATCGAGACCAAGCACCCCACGCGGTGGGCCGGGCAGGTGGAGGAGCGGCTGCTGCTCCTGCTCAAGCGGTTCGGCCTGGACGCCCCCGCGCCCGACGAGCCCTCACGCGTGCGCGTGATGAGCTTTTCCGCGCGCTCCCTGTCGCGTGTCCAGGAGGCATCTCCGACGCTGCCGACGGTCTACCTGATGCAGTTCGTCTCGCCCCGCCACCGCGAAGGACGCCTGCCCAAGGGCGTGCACATCGCGGCCCCCAGCATCCGGATCGTGCGCAATCACCCCGCGTACGTCGGGAAACTCGCGCGCGCGGGTCACCAGATCCACGTCTGGACGGTGGACGAGCCCGAGGACGTCGACCTCTGCGCGAGCCTGGACGTCGACGCGATCATCACCAACCGTCCGGCGGCGGTGCTGCGCCAACTCGGCAGGGCCTGAAGCGGGGACGGCCGCGCGAGCCGGGACAGGGGCTGAATCCGGCCACCTTTGCCCAACGCTGTCACAGGGTGTGCCCCGGCGCGTTCGGACCGTATTCGATCATCACGAGTGCGTCACCGGAAGCGGCGTGGCCGGTTTCCGGTCCAGTCCATTGGGGCATTCACACCGTGGCGTGGGGCAAAGGAGGTCTCGGGGGTGGCGTTGGTGGTGGCACAGGAGGTGCCTGCGTCGTCGAGCATGGCCGTACCCCATGGCCCTGCGGGCGTGGGCGCGGCAAGACGTCGCATGCGTGAACAGTTGCGCATCAGCGGCGTGCCGGAAACGGTCATCGACGATGCGGTTCTCATCCTTTCGGAACTGCTCAGCAATGCGTGCCGGCACGGTCGGCCGCTCGGTGACGATCTGGCCGGTGACGGTGACGTACGCGCCGCATGGCGGGTCGACGACCGTGGCTGTCTCGCGGTCGAGGTGACGGACGGCGGCGGGCCCACCCGCCCGATTCCGGCCACACCCTCGATCACGGCGCACGGCGGCCGCGGGCTCAACATCATCACGGCGCTCGCCGACGACTGGGGTGTACGTGACGGCATGCGCGGCGAGGTCACCGTCTGGGTGATCGTCGACAAGGACGTCCACGCGGAGTCCATGGCCGGGCGCCGGGACGACTTCGCCTCGCGGGTGGCCGCGCCGCCCGTCGCGGACCTGGCCGACCTGGACTTCCCGGACGCTTTCGACGACCTGGGCTGAAAGCCGCTCGGGCGCGGCCAGTTGGGCGCATCCCCCTCTTGTCGGTACGAGCGGCTAGGCTCGCGCCGTACGTACGAGAGCCGTATCCGGGAGACACCCAAGATGGCCAAGAAGCGCCCGCAGACCAAGGGCAAGCCGCACGTCACCGCTGGTGCCCGCGCCGGAGGCGCCGATGGGGACCTCCCGGTCGTCGGTGCCCGCGAACCCTGCCCCTGCGGCAGCGGTCGCCGCTACAAGGCCTGCCACGGCCGGGCCGCCGCGCACGCCGTGACCGAGCTGGTGCAGCGCCCCTTCGAGGGCCTGCCGGGCGAGGGCGACTGGGTCGCGCTGCGCGAGCTGGTGCCCGCTGCGACGGCCGAGCTGACCTTGAAGGACGGCCTCCCCGAGGGCGTCCCCTCGGTGACCCTCGCCACCGTGCTCCCCATGGCCTGGCCCGCGCTGCGCCGCGACGACGGCTCGGTCCTGCTCGGCCTGCAGAACGACACGCCTTCCGGGGACATCAGCCGCGACCTGGCCGACACGCTGCTGCGCGCGCTGGCCGCGGAGCCGGGCAACCCGGTGCAGGCCCGCCGCGCGCCGGCCGACGGTCCGCGCCTCCAGGACGTGCTCGCCCCCGAGGGCGCTTTCGAGCCCATCGTCCACACGGGCTTCGAGTTCTGGGTACCGGACTCGGAGAACGCGTCGGGCGAGGTCGCCGCCTCCCTGGAGCGGGCCAACGCCGCGGCGATCCCCACGGTGAAGCTCACCGGCGTGGACAGCGCCTACTGGTGCGAGACGCCGGAGAAGAACCACCTCCGGTGGGTCATGCCGCACGCGGAGGAGAAGCTGCTCGACGCGCTGGCGCGGCTGCACGCGGCGGGCACGTCGTCGCTCGGCGAGGGCACCCGCCTGGTGGGCTCCTTCAGGGCGCACGGCCTGACCGTTCCGGTCTGGGACCTGCCCAGCTCGGTACAGGCGGAGGACGTCGAGAAGCCGGCCGCCGAGTTCGCCGAGCGGCTGGCCGCCGCGCTGGCCACGGACGCACCGCTGACCCCGGACGAGCGTCGGGCACGCGGGGGCCTCACCAACCGACAGGTGACGCTCAGCTGACGCACAGCTTCGGATGGGCTGACCGACCAGTCAGCCCATCGGGACGGGAACAGAACTGCGAACCGCGAGGTGAGCCGGGTCACAACTCCCGGTAGTTGCAGGTAAATCCATGTCCGAATAGAAGAGATCGAATTTGCTAACCGGCGATCTCTTGTTACCGTTCAAGTAGCCCGGTTGCTGGTGCATCCCCCGTCGCCAGCAACCGGGCGCTTCCATGTGTGCTCCGCGCCGCCGGGTCTCAACCCCCGTGCGAGGGCGCCGAGTTGCTTCCGGAGCGCAGCAGCAGCGGGCTCTCCCCGCCCTTCGCGTACTCCGCCACCGCCCCGTACTGATCGGGCTCTCCCCGCGTACGCCCCCGCGGTGTCTCGCACATCCCCGGCTCGTCCTCGGCGCCCACCGCACAGTGCAGCTGCACCGTGCGTCCGCCGGGTGCCATCAGGGTCAGTACGGCGGTCAGACCCGAGCCCGTCGCGTTGCGGTAATAGGTACGCGCCCAGGTGTCGTGCCCCTGGGCGAGTACGCAGGTCTGCGCCTCGATTCCGTCCGGGGCGGACAGTTGGGGACCGCAGTGGGCCTCGGTGGTCAGGCCGAGACCGGTCAGCAGGGAGGGCCTGCCGGTCTCCCGCGCCGCCGGTTTGCCGTCCCCGTTCTCGCTCGCGCTCTCGTCCCCGGTTCTGGCCCCGGTTTCGTTCCCGGTGCCGTTCGGGGGCCTGTTCGTCTCGGCGTTCGCCTTGTCGGCGTCGTCGGACACGTCCGCCTCGGTGGCACGGGCCTCGGTAGCCGACTGCCGCGCGGGCCCGTCGTCCACCGGCCCCGCGGACGCGCCCGCCAGCGGCAGAGCCGCTGTGAGAACCACCACGGCGAGCAGACCGAACAGCCGAAGTCGCGCACGCGGCCGCTCCCGCTCGGTCTCGTCCGGGGACTGGGGGAGGCGTGGCGCGGGAGGCATGCGCCGAAGATATCGGCGCGCACCCCGCCCACCGGCCCGCCGCGCGCCGGATTCCGCTACAATTCGGGCGCGCTCACACCCGTACGGGTGAGGGCGTCGACCACCGTGCCGACCACGGCCTCCACATCCGGCACCCACGGGGCCGCCGAGCCGGGCAGCGGCGCACGCTCCCAACGCACCTGACCCGCGCCCGAGACCGACGGCGGCAGGGCGAGATATCCGCCCTCGCCGTGGAACCGCAGCGAACCGGGCACAAAGTCCTGCGCGTACAGGAGTTCGCCGAGCTGCTCCATCGAGTACGGCGCCACGAGGATCGCCAACCGCTCCGGCGTCGCGATCACCGGGCCGAGCCGGACGTCCCTGCGGTCGAGCGCGGCGAGCGCGCGGGCGCCCGGGACGGCCGGGAGGCTCACGGCGCAGGGCGCGCGCCCCACGGAGGTCCCGGACGGGGCACCCGTGGCGAGCACGATCGGCGCGTCGGGACGGTTGGTCCACCACCAGCGGACCATGCGCTCATCGGTCGTCGCGGCGAGCAGCCCCGGGTCGAAGGGGTGCGCGCCCGGCACCGTGCACTCCGGGTCGGGGCAGGCGCAGCGGACACCGTCACGACGGCCTCCCGCTTCGAGCCCTATGCCCGGCAGGACCGGCCACTGCCACGCTGTCGCGAACGTGAGGGCCGCGCTGATCAGGTCAGACTTCCCGTTGTCACGCCTGGACAGGAGCCTGCGTCGCCTTCCGAGGATCTCGCGCATGAGCGCTCGTTCCTTTCCGTAGACCGAAGAGAACGCTATGGGCCACATCACACCATGTGTCGATCAGTCACTGCGCGTACGTGTTGGAGCGCCGCACCCCAGCCTGAACCGCCGGCCTGAGGCAGGGGGAACCCCTATAGTCCGAGCGCCTGCTGTGTGCTTGAAAAGCCTGGCGTGGGGTGGCGGCGCCTGGCGTTTGCCGTCCCGCGTATTTCTCGCCGCCTCCGCCACGGGAGGATGGGACACGGTCGCTGATGGTTATGACGCCCGGTTCCGTCACCAGGTTCCGGGCGGATCCCAACTGCCCCTGGTCTTCACCGAGTACGTACCCATCGCGGCCGCTATGACGCTCCGTCGACCACAGCTGAACAATGCCAGTCGACCGCAGCAGGCGCTTCCCCCAGGCGGTTTTTGGCCATCTTCGAACGAACCGGATCGGCTCGGGACCGGGACGGGATCACATATGAGAACCGAGATCGTTTTTAGTGCGGATGCCGCTGACCACGGCAGACACCGGGAGTCCTGACCGGACAATGCTGGACATCCCCCAACGAGTCCGTGTACATGTGGAGGCATTGCTAGCGGCGCAGAATGACATGGGGGTTTGCGATGCTAATGAGCAATATGCACCGGCCGGAAAGCCGGAAACCATGACAACCCCACGCCTGCCGAAAGTGGCCGGAATCGATTCTCCTCCTGGACAGGTTCCCCCTCCCACCACCGGCGTCGCGCCCGCTCCCCCCGTGTCGCAGGTCACTTCCTCCACCGTGGCACCCGGAGCCGTGATCCAGGACCGGCTCGCGGGCTGGGTCTCCGATCTCACGACGCTGCACGAACTCACGGAACGCCTGGCCCGCACGGCCGCACTCGAGGACGCACTGCACGAACTGCTGCGCGCCGGAGCCGCCCTGGTGGGCGCCCGGCGCGGACTCGTCGCCCTGGAGCCGGGCGACGGGCGCGGGCCCGACACCACCGTCGGCCTCGGTCTGTCCCGGCCCGACCTCGGGCACATCGAGACGGTGCCGCGTGGCGCGACCTCGTACGGGCGGATCCTCGACGGGCTGTCCGCCGAGCCCGAGGCACACACCGATCTGCTCGCGGAGGACGGGCTCGACCCGCGCCACCGGGAGGTCGCCGCGTGCCTGGGCTACGCCGCGAGTTACGCGATGCCGCTCGCCACCGAGGCGGCCGGCCGGCTCGGCGCCGCCGTCTGGCTCTACGACGAACCGGCCGAGCCCGTCGAGCGCCAGCGCCACCTCATCGGCCTCTACGCGCGCTACGCCACCGAGCACCTCGCCCGCCTCCTGGAACTGGAGCGCACGCGCGCGTGGTCACACACCGTCGCCGACGAGCTGCTGCCACCGCGCCTGCCCCGGGTCGCCGGGGTGCAGCTCGCCGCGCGGCACCGCTCAGGGCCGCGCGGCGGCGGCGACTGGTACGACGCGCTGCCGCTGCCCGAGGGGGCGCTCGGGCTCGCGGTCGGCTCGGTCAGCGGCTCCGGCGCGAGCGCGGTTGCCGCGATGGGCCGGCTGCGCGCCTCCCTGCGGGCGTACGCGGTCATGGAGGGGGAGGACCCGGTGGCGGTCCTGTCCGACCTGGAGCTTCTGTTGCGCCTGACCGAGCCGGCGCGCAGCGCGACCGCCCTGTTCGCGTACTGCGAGCCCGCACAGCGCAAGATCGTCCTCGCCGGAGCCGGGCACAGCCCGCCCCTGGTGATCGGCGAACGGCGCACCGAGTACGCCGAGACGACGCTGTCCGCGCCGCTCGGGATGCTCGCCTGCTGGGAGGCGCCGAGCGTGGAGATCACGCCGGAACCGGGCGAGACCGTGCTGCTCTACACGGACGGCCTCCTGCGCCGCACCGGCGATCCCATGGACCGCGCGTTCGCCCGGCTGCACGCGGCCGCCGCCGGTGTGCCCAAGGCGATCCGTGACGACCCAGGGGCGATCGCCGACCACGTCCTGCGTTCGGTGCTCCCGGACGGCCTCGACACGGCCGAGAGCGAGGAGGACGTGGTGCTGCTCGCGGCGCGCTTCGAGTGACTTCCGAGACGCTGTGTGTAACAGGCCCTCCGGCCCTGGACCCCCTTCCGTACGCTCGTACGATGGAGGGGGTCCATTGCCATATCAGGCCACATTCCGGCCGTACCCAGGCATCCCGAGGACCCGCGTCGAGGAGGAACCTGTGTCGGAGGAGCTCAACCCGGACCGTGCTGAAGATGCCGCTGCCGCGGCGGGGCCGGAGGCCGCCGAGGCCGAAGAGCCCATCAAGCAGCGCAAGAACGGCCTCTACCCGGGCGTGTCCGACGAGCTCGCCGAGAACATGAAGTCCGGCTGGGCCGACACCGAGCTGCACGACCTGCGGCCGATCGCCCAGGCCGCCGAGACGGCCGCCCGCCGCTCCGTCCTGTCCGCCCGCTTCCCGGGCGAGCGCCTCGTGGTGCCCGCGGGCAACCTCAAGACCCGCTCGAACGACACGGAGTACGCCTTCCGCGCCTCCGTCGAGTACGCGTACCTGACCGGCAACCAGACGGAGGACGGCGTCCTCGTCATGGAGCCGCGCGCCGGCGGCCACGACGCCACGCTGTACCTGCTGCCGCGCTCCAACCGCGAGAACGGCGAGTTCTGGCTCGACGGCCAGGGCGAGCTGTGGGTCGGCCGCCGCCACTCGCTGACCGAGGCCGAGAAGCACTACGGCATCCCCGCGTCCGACGTGCGCGAGCTCGCCGCCGAGCTCTCCGAGGCCACCGGGCCCGTGCGCGTCGTGCGCGGCTACGACGCAGGTGTCGAGGCCGCCCTGACCGACAAGGTCACCGCCGAGCGCGACGACGAGCTGAAGGTCTTCCTCTCCGAGGCGCGCGTCGTGAAGGACGCGTTTGAGATCGGCGAGCTGCAGAAGGCGGTCGACTCGACCGTGCGCGGCTTCGAGGACGTCGTGAAGGTCCTCGACAAGGCCGAGGCCACCTCCGAGCGCTACATCGAGGGCACGTTCTTCCTCCGCGCGCGCGTCGAGGGCAACGACATCGGCTACGGCTCCATCTGCGCCGCCGGACCGCACGCCTGCACGCTGCACTGGGTCCGCAACGACGGCCCGGTGAACTCCGGCGACCTGCTCCTCCTCGACGCCGGTGTGGAGACGCACACGTACTACACCGCCGACGTCACGCGCACGCTGCCGGTCAACGGCACGTACAACGCGCTCCAGCGCAAGATCTACGACGCCGTGTACGAGGCCCAGGAGGCCGGTATCGCGGCCGTCAAGCCTGGTGGCAAGTTCCGGGACTTCCACGACGCCGCGCAGCACGTGCTCGCGGAGAAGCTCGTCGAGTGGGGCCTGGTCGAGGGCCCGGTCGAGCGCGTCCTGGAGCTGGGGCTGCAGCGCCGCTGGACCCTGCACGGCACCGGTCACATGCTCGGCATGGACGTCCACGACTGCGCGGTCGCGCGGACCGAGTCGTACGTGAACGGCACGCTGGAGCCCGGCATGGTGCTCACCGTCGAGCCGGGTCTGTACTTCCAGGCCGACGACCTGACCGTGCCGGAGGAGTACCGCGGCATCGGCGTCCGCATCGAGGACGACATCCTCGTCACCGAGGACGGCAACAAGAACCTGTCGGCCGAGCTGCCCCGCAAGGCCGACGAGGTCGAGGCGTGGATGGCCCGCCTGAAGGGCTGAGCGCAGCAGTAAGTACGCGACAAGGAGGGCCGCACCCGATGGTGCGGCCCTCCTTGTCGCGTAAACGCGCCTCTGGTTGCGAAGAACGGGCTCACACCGCCATCAGCGGCGCGTCCTCCCGCCACTTGAGAATCTTGTCGAAGCTGACCACGGCGCCGCCCTTGCCGGGCCTGTTCACGAAGTGCACATGGTCGGCGAGTTCCTGGATCAGACACAGGCCGCGGCCGTGCTCCGCGTAGTCGGGCGCCGGGCGGACGGACACCGCCGCGCGGCCACCCGCCGCGGTGAATCCGGGCCCGGTGTCGGCCACTTCGATGCGGCACATCTCGCCGTCCAGGTAGGCGGTGACCCGGAACGCGTCCGTCGCCTCGCTCGTCGCCTCCCCGCCGTGCTCCACGGCGTTCGCACACGCCTCGCTGAGCGCGACCGACAGTTCGTAGGAGACATCGGGGTCGACGCCCGCGGTCTCCATGGTGCCCATGAGGAGGCGCCGGGCGAGCGGCACGCTCGCGGCATCGCGCCGTAGCTGGAGGGACCACCAGATGCTCATGCTCCCGCCTCCCGGCCGCTACTCGACATACCGATACGTATTGCCACCACCGGCCCGGCGCAATCGCGGAGTTGACGTGATGACGCCCATACGGCCGACGCGCATACGGGGATCGGCGGTGTACGGGAGATTCCGGACCTTGCGGACCTGCTGTATGGGGCGTGTGAAGCCAGTGCGATGATGAGGCCGCCATGTCTGCCCCCCACGAGCGCCAGGCGCGCAGCGCGGCCGATCTCCGGCTGCTCAGGGCCGCGGTGTTCGCCGCGGTCTGCGTCATGCTGTCCGCGGCGGGGCACGTCCTCGGTTCGACGGCCACCGTCCCGTTGTGGACGCTGTCGCTCGGCTTCCTCGCCGTCTTCTGTGTGGCCCTGCCGCTGGCGGGACGCGAGCGGTCGCTGCCGGGCATCGCCGCCACGCTGGGGGCCGGTCAGATCGCGCTGCACAGCCTCTTCGGCCTCGGTCAGCAGCACGCCATGGCCATGAGCGACCCGTCGAGCGGACCCTCGGCGGTCGAGCGGGCCGCGAGGCTCATGTGCGGGGCGGGCGCGTCGACGCTCAGCCCGTCGCAGGCCCAGCGAATTCTCGACAACGCGCGCGTGCCGTCCGGCGACGCGGCGCACCACATGGCGGGCGCGGCCGGCTCCACGATGTCGCTGCTGCCGTCCCTTCCGATGGTCATCGGGCACCTGCTCGCGGCGGTCGGCGCGGGCTGGCTGCTGCGCCACGGTGACCTCGCCCTGAGCCGCATCGCGCGGCTCTCACGGCTCTCCGCGCAGTGCGTCGGCCATGCGGCGCCCATCCGTACACTGCGGGCCGCCCTCGGCCTCGTACGCGCTCTCAAGGCCGGGCTCTGGGGTGCGCCCGCCCTGCCGTGCGCCGCTCGTGCCGGGTTCGCCGAACCACCGGCCCTGCGGGCGGCGGCACTTCAGCACTCCGTGCGACGGCGCGGGCCGCCCGTGGTCGACACGTTCCTTCTCGCTGCCTGAACGGCACGCGTACTCCACCGCGTACTGCGTGGGTGAGACGTGCCGTGGGCACGCGCGCGTACCCGCTTCTCGCCGCCTGTATGGCGCGGTGTTTCGCGGTCGCGCCCTTTCACCTTTCGCCGGATCCCGCTGAACGTGGAGTTCTCCCTGTCATGAAGAAGATGTCCCGCGCCGCTCTCGTCGGTGCCGCCGCCGTCTCCTCCGTCGTCCTCGTGTCCGCCCCCGCCTTCGCGCACGTGAGCGTGCAGCCGGAGGGGGATGCCGCCAAGGGCGACTACGCCGTCGTCGACTTCAAGGTGCCCAATGAGCGCGACGACGCCGCGACCACCAAGCTCGAGGTCAACTTCCCGACCGAGCACCCGCTCGCCTCGGTGATGCCCGAGCCGGTGCCGGGCTGGAAGGCCGACGTCACCAAGACGAAGCTCGACAAGCCGATGGAGATGCACGGCGAGAAGATCACCGAGGCCGTCTCCAAGGTCACCTGGACCGCGACCGGTTCGGGCAAGGACAAGGGCGTGCAGCCCGGCTACTTCCAGAAGTTCCCGGTGTCCATCGGCCAGCTGCCGACCGACACCGACCAGCTCGTCTTCAAGGCGCTCCAGACGTACGACAACAAGGTGGTCGTGCGCTGGATCGAGCCGCAGCAGAAGGGCCAGGCGGAGCCGGAGAACCCGGCGCCCACCCTTGAGCTCTCCGCCGCGGCGGACGACGGGCACGGCGCGTCGGGCGCCTCCGACTCCGGCTCCGACAACGGCACCAAGAAGGAAGCCGCCGCGGCCTCCACGGATTCCGGCGGTTCCTCCAGCGACACCACCGCGCGCGCCCTCGGCATCGTCGGCATCGTCATCGGCGTCGCCGGTGTGGCGTTCGGCGTCATGGCGGGCCGTCGGCGTACCAACAGCTGAGCCACCCTCGGTGGGTGCCGGGGTCGCGGTGGGCGACCCCGGCATCCGCCGGCCACCTCACATCTGGGACATTTTTCTATGCGCAACCCCCGCAAGAACACGAAGTTCAACAGGAAGAGCCTGCTGGCCGCGGTCGGGCTCGTCACCGTGGCGACCTTCGCCCTGTCCGCCTGCGGCAGCGGCGACGACAGCGGCAAGCCCGTCGCCGAGGTGTCGTCCGACACGAGTACGAAGAAGGCCGCGACGGTCCTCGACAAGCCGTTCGAGAAGCCGGATCTGGTCCTCACCGACACCCACGGCAAGAAGTTCGATCTACGCGAGCGGACCAAGAACAAGCCGACGCTGATCTACTTCGGCTACACGCACTGCCCCGACGTCTGCCCGCTGACGATGAGCAACATCGCCGTCGCCAAGAAGTCCCTGCCCAAGTCCGAGCAGGACAAGCTGCAGGTCGTCTTCGTCACCACCGACCCGGGCCGCGACACCCCGTCCGTGCTCGGCAAGTGGCTCAAGGCGCAGGACCCCGACTTCATCGGCCTGACCGGCGACTTCGCCACCATCCAGGGCGGCGCCCGCACCCTCGGCATCTCCATCGAGCCGACGCGGAAGGACAAGAAGGGCAAGCTCGTCTCGGTGCACGGCACGCAGGTCGTCGCCTTCTCGCCGAAGACGAACGACGGTTACGTGATGTACGGCGAGGACGCCACCGTCGACGACTACACCAAGGACCTCCCCAAGATCGTCAAGGGGGCGAAGCCGTGAGGCGCACGACCGTCGCCCTCGGCGCCCTCACGCTCGCGGCGGGGCTCGCCCTGACCGCGTGCGGCTCCGGTTCCGAGGCCGCCGACAAGCCCGACGTGAAGGTCGAGGGCGCGTTCATCCCCGCGCCCGCCTCCGGCGACATGGCGGCCGGGTTCTTCACCGTGCACAACAAGGGGGCCGCCGACACCCTCACGTCCGTGAGCAGCGGCATTTCCCAGAAGGTCACGCTGCACAGCACCAAGGGCGGTGCGATGAAGGAGCAGACGTCCTTCGCCGTGCCCGCGAACGGCGAGCTCGACTTCGAACGCGGCGGCAATCACCTCATGTTCGAGAACCTGAAGCGCAGGCCCGCCGAGGGCGACAAGGTGTCGGTGAAGCTGCACTTCGCCAAGTCTGGGACCGTCACGGTCTCCTTCCCGGTGAAGGTCGCCACCTACAACCCGTCGCACGCTTCGCACTGAAGGGGCTGACCTGTACGTGAAGACCATCGCTCCCCGCACCTGGCAGCTGGTGCTGCTCTTCCTCGCCGTCACCGGCGCACTCCTGGCCGGCGCCGCCCCCGCGTCCGCGCACGCCGCGCTGACCGGGAGCGATCCCAAGCAGGGAGCGGTGGTCGACACGGCGCCGAAGAAGGTGTCGCTCCGGTTCTCCGAGAGCGTCGCAATCTCCGACGGCGCGGTCCGTGTCCTCGACCCCGCGGGCAAGCGCGTCGACGACGGGAAGGTCGTCCACCCGGGCGGCACGACGTACGCGGTGGGGCTGCACTCCGGCCTGCCCGACGGCACGTTCACCGTCGCCTACCAGGTCGTCTCCGCCGACAGCCACCCCGTCGCCGGCGCCTACACCTTCTCCATCGGCGCGCCCTCCAAGACCTCCGCGGTGGTGGCCGACCAGAACGCGGGCGGCGGAGTCGTCGGCGTGATCTACGGCGTCGCGCGCTACGTCTCGTACGCGGGCTTCGCGCTGCTGGTGGGCGGCGCCGCGTTCGTGCTCGGATGCTGGCGGCGCGGCGCGGGCAGCAAGCCGGTACAGCGCGTCGTGGTCGGCGCCTGGACCGCGCTCACCGCCGCCACCCTGGCCATGCTGCTGATGCGCGGCTCGTACACCGGGTCGGGGAAGCTCGGCGACGTCTTCGACATGTCGCTGCTCGGCCAGGTCCTTCAGACGAAGACCGGAGCCGCGCTCACCTCCCGGCTGCTGCTGCTCGCAGCGGCGGCCCTCTTCATCGCGGTGCTCTTCGGCGCGTACGCCAAGAAGAGCGAGGAGACCGGTGAGAGCGGAGAGAGCGGAGAGAGCGGAGAGAGCGGGGCGAGCGGAGAGAGCGAGGGCGCGGGCGAGGAGGCGAAGGAGCGGAACGATCTCACCTTCGGACTGTCCATCGGCGGCGCCGTCGTCGCGGCCGGGCTCGCCGCCACCTGGGCCATGGCCGAGCACGCCTCGACCGGCCTCCAGGCGGGCCTCGCGATGCCCGTCGACGTACTGCACCTGCTGGCCGTCGCCGCCTGGCTCGGCGGGCTGACCACGCTGCTCGTCGCCCTGTACCGGGTGCCGACGATCGAGGCCTCGGCCGTGCGCCGCTTCTCGCGAGTCGCCTTCTGCAGCGTCCTCGTCCTCGTCGCGACCGGGCTCTACCAGTCGTGGCGCCAGGTCGGCTCCTGGTCGGCGCTGACCGGAACGACGTACGGGCAGCTGCTCATGGTGAAGGTCGGGCTTGTCGCCGTGCTCGTCGGCGTCGCCTGGATCTCCCGGAAGTGGACGGCGGGGATCACCGAGTCCGTGGCCGCCGGGGTGGCGGTCGAGGAGAAGCCCTCCGAGGAGAAGGAGCCGGTCTCCGTGGCCGCCGGGGCGAAGAGCGCGGACCCCGAGCGCGCCGCCCAACTCGCCCGGCAGCGCGCCGCGATGGCGAGCGCCCGCGAGAAGCGGGTGCGCGACGCCGATCCGCACCGCTTCGGGCTGCGCCGCTCGGTGCTCGTCGAGGCGGGTATCGCGGTCGTCCTGCTCGCCGTCACCACCGTGCTGACGTCCACCGAGCCGGGCCGCACGGAGGAGGAGGCCAAGTCCGCCACCTCGGCCGCGCAGGCCCGGTCCGGTCCGGTCTCCCTGAAGATTCCGTTCGACACCGGCGGCGCGGACGGCAAGGGCACCGCCCTCCTGGAGATGGACCCCGGGCGCACCGGCAACAACGAAATGCACCTCTACATAGAGCGGCCGAACGGCAAGGCCTTCGACGTCCCCGAGGTGAAGCTCGCCCTCACCCAGGAGGCGAGGAAGATCGGGCCGCTGCCCGTCGTGCCCGACCACATCGCCACGGGACACTGGACGGCGAGCGGCGTGCAGCTCCCCGTGGCAGGCGACTGGAAGGTCGCGCTGACCGTGCGTACGTCGGACATCGACCAGATCACCATCAACAAGAACGCGAAGATCGGCTGACCCGCCCCATGGCTGACACGACTGACGCGGCCGGAACGGCCGACACGGCTGACACGGCCGGCACGGCTGAGACGGCTGAGACCAAGAGCGGCACCGCGTCCGCCCCGCAGGCCGCGGGCATCTCGCGGCGCCGCCTGATCGGGACGGCGGGCGCCACCGGCGTGGCCCTCGGCGCCGTCGGTGCGGGCGCAGGGTACGCCGTGGCGTCCTCGAACTCCCCCGAGCAGCAAGCGGCGTTGACCTCGCTCGGGGCGGACGAGGTGATGTTTCACGGGAAACATCAGCCAGGCATCACCACCGCGATGCAGGCCCGCGGCCATCTCGTCGCGTTCGACCTGGCGGCGGGCGCGGGGCGCAAGGAGGCGGCGGCCCTGCTGCGCCGCTGGTCGGCGACGGCTGAGCGGCTGATGGCGGGTGAGCCCTCGGGCTCGGACGACACGGATGTGGCCCGGGACGCCGGCCCCTCGTCGCTGACGGTCACCTTCGGCTTCGGCCACAGCTTCTTCTCCCGTACGGGGCTGGAGAAGCAGCGCCCCTCCGCCCTCGACCCGCTGCCGGACTTCTACTCCGACCACCTCGACAAGGCGCGCAGCAACGGCGACCTGTGGGTACAGATCGGCGCCAACGACCCGCTCGTCGCCTTCCACGCGCTGCGTGCGATCCAGAAGGACGCGGGCGGCGCGGCCAAGGTGCGCTGGCAGATGAACGGCTTCAACCGCTCGCCCGGCGCCACCGCCCACCCGATGACGGTCCGCAATCTGATGGGCCAGGTCGACGGAACGGGCAACCCCAAGCCCGCCGACGCGGACTTCAACAAGCGGATCTTCGTGCCGGATTCGGGTTCGGGTTCTGGTTCGGCTTCGGGTTCTGGTTCGGCCTTGGGCTCCGCGCAGTCCCCCGCGTGGATGGCGAACGGCTCGTACGTCGTCGTGCGCCGGATCCGGATGCTGCTCGACGACTGGGAGAAGCTGTCGACGACGGCGCAGGAGCACGTCATCGGGCGGAAGAAGTCGAGCGGCGCCCCGCTGACCGGGGGTAAGGAGACCACCGAGCCGGACCTGGAGAAGACGGACGCGAACGGCGACCTCGTCATCCCGCTCAACGCGCACGCCCGCATCACCCGGCCCGATCAGAACGGCGGATCCGCGCTGCTGCGCCGCCCGTTCTCGTACCACGACGGCTACGACGAGGACGGCGCCCCGGACGCCGGCCTGCTCTTCGTCTGCTGGCAGGCGGACCCGCTGCGCGGCTTCGTGCCGGTGCAGCGCAAGCTCGACCGGGGCGACGCCCTGTCGGCGTTCATCCGGCACGAGGCGAGCGGGCTCTTCGCGGTGCCGGGCGGCGCCGAGAAGGGCGGCTACGTGGGACAGGCCCTGTTGGAGGGGTAAGCGGGGGTGGGAGCGGGGCGCGGGGCGCCGTTCCCGGGCGGGGCGGCCCGTGACGTATCCGTGAGCCCGGGGCCCGTGACGTATCCGTGAGCCCGGCCTCGTACGGCGCATTAGGGTGAGCCCATGCCAGCCAGCTACGCGTATCTCGGCCCCGAGGGCACCTTCACCGAAGTCGCCCTGCGCACGCTCCCGGAGACGGCCACCCGGGAACTCGTCCCCGTCGTGTCCGTGCCCGCCGCGCTCGACGCCGTCCGCGGCGGCGAGGCCGAGGCCGCGTTCGTACCGATCGAGAACTCCGTCGAGGGCGGCATCACCACGACCCTCGACGAGCTGGTCGCCGGCGAGCCGCTGATGATCTACCGCGAGGTGCTGCTCGACATCACCTTCGCCCTGCTGGTGCGCCCCGGCACCCAGATCTCCGACATCAAGACGGTCACCGCGCACCCGGCCGCCCAGCCGCAGGTGCGCAACTGGATGAAGGACAACCTGGCCGAGGACGTGACCTGGGAGTCCGCGGCCTCGAACGCGGACGGCGCGCGCCTCGTGCAGGAGGGGCGCTACGACGCCGCGTTCGCCGGCGAGTTCGCCGCGGAGAAGTACGGGCTCGTGCCGCTGGTCACCGAGATCCACGACGCGGAGAACGCGCAGACCCGCTTCGTCCTGGTCGGCAAGCCGGCCCGGCCCGCGGCGCCCACCGGGGCGGACAAGACCTCGGTCGTCATCTGGCAGCGCGAGGACCACCCCGGCGGCCTGATGGAGCTGCTCCAGGAGTTCGCCATCCGCGGGGTCAACCTGGTGCTGCTGCAGTCCCGGCCCACCGGCACGGGCATCGGCGACTACTGCTTCGCGATCGACGCGGAGGGGCACATCGCGGACCGCCGGGTGGCGGAGGCACTGATGGGGCTGAAGCGGGCGTGCCCGGAGGTGCGCTTCCTCGGCTCGTACCCGCGGGCCGGGGTCGCCGTCGAGGACGTGCGCCCGCCGCGCTCGGGAACCTCGGACGGCGAATTCGTGGAAGCGTCGGACTGGCTGGCGCGCTGCCAGGACGGCCGGTTCTAGCGCATCGGCCCCCGCCGGCCGTAATCGGCCGTAGTTCCCTGCCGGATCCCGGGTTGTCCACCGCCGGATCCGGCTCCTTTTTGCCTGTGCACCCGGTCCTACCAGCGGATTTTCTTCATCCACAGAAGTTATCCACAGGGCGCCTTCTCGACCTGGGGACAAGTCGACAGGAAGGTGCTGGTTGGTCGACAAATCGGTCCACGGCCCCCAGATGCGTCCACAGCCCGGCAGGTCACCCTTCGTCCAGGCATTTCCTTTGATCAACTCTTTGGAGTGAAGCATTTCCACCCGAAAGTGAGCTTGCGCGCGGTTTGAGAGGGGAATTCTTCGTTACGCATGTGGCTTTCGGAATGATCTCTTCCGGCATCCACAGATCGTTTTCACAGCCTGTGGATAACTTTTCCGGCCTGTGCATCGCTGTGGACAGCGGGACCCCAAGTCCCGCCCGCACCACGGAGATCGGGTCAAGGCGAAGTGCCCCACCTGCCCCTTTCAAGGGAAAGTGGCGGTTTTCCTTGACGGGCTCCGCAGGGCCCCGTGTGGATCTTTTCCGGCCGCGCTCCACCCTTAATTCACATTCCGGCAAATAGGGCATAACGGAGTGCAACGGATATCGGGTCGTGGGCCGGAAGCGGGCAACGGTAACCTTGAGGGGTGATTGACCTTCGCCTGCTCCGTGAGGACCCCGACCGTGTTCGCGCCTCCCAGCGCGCCCGTGGAGAGGACGTCGCGCTTGTCGACTCCGTCCTGTCCGCCGATGAGCGGCGCAGGTCGTCCGGGCTCCGCTTCGACGAACTCCGTTCCGAGCAGAAGTCGCTCGGCAAGCTGATCCCCAAGGCCTCGCCCGAGGAGAAGCAGGACCTCCTGAAGAAGGCGGGCGAGCTCTCCGCCGCCGTGAAGGCCGCAGAGGCCGATCAGCGTGAGGCCGAGGAAGAGACGCAGCGCCTGGCGCTCCAGCTGGGCAACATCGTGCACCCCGACGTCCCGCGCGGCGGCGAGGAGGACTTCGTCGTCCTGGAGACGCACGGCACGATCCGCGACTTCGGCGCCGAGGGCTTCGAGCCCAAGGACCACCTGGAACTCGGCGAGGCGCTCGGCGCCATCGACGTCGAGCGCGGCGCGAAGGTCTCCGGCTCGCGCTTCTACTACCTGACGGGGGTCGGCGCGCTCCTGGAGCTCGCGCTCGTCAACGCGGCGATCGCGCAGGCCACCGAGGCCGGCTTCACGCCGATGCTGACCCCGGCCCTGGTGCGCCCGCGCGCCATGGAGGGCACGGGCTTCCTCGGCCAGGCCGCCGACAATGTGTACCACCTGGAGAAGGACGACTACTACCTGGTCGGCACCTCCGAGGTCGCGCTCGCCGGCTACCACATGGACGAGATCCTCGAGGCGGACCAGCTGCCGCTGCGCTACGCCGGCTTCTCGCCCTGCTTCCGCCGCGAGGCGGGCACGTACGGCAAGGACACCCGCGGCATCTTCCGCGTCCACCAGTTCGACAAGGTCGAGATGTTCTCGTACGTCGACCCGTCGGACGCCGAGAACGAGCACCAGCGCCTCCTGGACTGGGAGAAGCAGTGGCTGACCGGTCTCGAGCTGCCCTTCCAGGTGATCGACGTCGCCACCGGTGACCTCGGCTCCTCGGCCTCGCGCAAGTTCGACTGCGAGGCATGGATCCCGACGCAGGGCAAGTACCGCGAGCTGACCTCCGCGTCGAACTGCGACGGGTTCCAGGCGCGCCGCCTGTCGATCCGGATGCGCGACGGCAAGAAGACCCAGCCGCTCGCGACGCTGAACGGCACGCTGTGCGCCGTCCCGCGCACGATCGTCGCCATCCTGGAGAATCACCAGCAGGCCGACGGCTCGGTGCGGGTTCCGGAGATGCTGCGGCCCTACCTTGGGGGACGCACCACCCTGGACCCCAAGTAATCGCAGCCTGAACGGCCTGCGCAGCCTGTAGTACAGCCTGGAGCCGACGCCAAGTGAGCCACCCCGCTCCCACCGCCCCCGCCTTTCCGTACAAGCTCGTGGCGACCGATCTCGACGGAACGCTGCTGCGGTCCGACGACACGGTCTCCGCGCGCACGCGTGACGCGCTCACCGCGGCCACCGCGGCGGGCGCCGCGCACATCATCGTGACCGGCAGGGCCGTGCCGTGGACCCGGCACATCCTCGACGACCTCGGCTACGAGGGCCTCGCGGTGTGCGGCCAGGGCGCGCAGGTCTACCACGCGGGGGAGCACCGGCTGCTCACCTCGGTGACGATCGACCGGCAGCTGGCGGGGCTCGCGCTCGCCAAGATCGAGGCCGAGATCGGCCCGATGGCGCTCGCCGCGAGCCGCGACGGCATCGAGGGCGAGGTCATCGTCGGCCCCGGCTACGAGGTGCAGGAGGGCCCGCTCCCGGTCGTCCCGTTCACGGAACTCGCGGAGCTGTGGGCGCAGCCGCTCAACAAGGTGTACGTCCAGCACCCGGGCCTCACCGACGACCAGCTGGCGGAGGTCGCGCGCAGCGTCGCCGGCGGCCTGGTGGGCGTCACGATGGCGGGCGAGGGCATCGTGGAGCTGCTCCCGCTCGGCCTCTCCAAGGCCACGGGGCTCTCCCTGGCGGCCCGCCGGCTGGGCGCGAAGGCCGTCGACACGATCGCCTTCGGCGACATGCCCAACGACATTCCGATGTTCGGCTGGGCGTCCTACGGGGTGGCCATGGCCAATGCCCATGAGGAGCTCAAGACGGTGGCCAACGAGGTGACGTCGTCGAACGAGGACGACGGCATCGCGGTGGTGCTGGAGCGGTTGCTCGGCTGAGGCGCATCGAGGCCCGGCCCCGGTACTGCCGGGGGCCGGGCCTCGATACAACGGGTGGGCGGCCCGCGTGCCACGGAAGAAGGACACGCGCTCGAAGCGGCCGCCCCGGGCGACACCCTGAGCGGGGCTCGACGGAGTGCAATGACTACTCCGGAGCCTGCCTCGGGCCGCCCTGCCGGGAGCTCGACGGACTACTGAAGAACATCGCCGCGCTCCTCTCCCGGTCCATGGACGCCACGGTCGGCGCACTGACACAACTACTCTGCCCCGCGCGGAAGTTCGCCGCCACCGAATTATTCGCCGACGCCCACGGGCGGGGGCTACTCCTCCCCGGCCAGCTTCAGGGTCCGCAGTTTCTGCCCGGCGTACCAGGTCGCCAGGACCGTCACCACCACCAGGAACACCGTCGCGAGCGGCAGTCCCACGTCCGAGGTGACGAGGTCGCCGCCGGCCACCTTCTGGGCGACCGCGAGCGACCATTGCTGCACGCTGAGCGTGCGCGCCCCGGAGACCATGGACCCGAAGAGGGCCTCCCATACGAGGGCGTAGACGAGGCCGAAGACGACCGCGTGCCGGGTGACCGTGCCGAGCAGGAGGAAGATCGCCGCGTAGGCGATCGAGGCCACCAGGGCGGCGACCGTGTAGGCGACGGCGATCTGCTGCCCGTTGCCATTGAGGATGAAGCCCGCGATCAGCGTCGGGACGGCGGAGAACACCATGGTCACGCCGATCGCCACGATGAGCTTGGTGAAGATGATCGTGGGCCGCTTGATCGGCTTGGACAGCAGATAGACGACGGACCCGTCGTCGATCTCAGGGCCGATGGCGCCGGTCCCCGCGATGACACCGATCAGCGGCACCATCGTGGCGAGCGCGAAGCCGCCGAGCAGGTCGGACGCGGTCTGGTCGTCGGCCCCCGTGAGCCCGCGCACGAGCGCGGAGATCACGATCAGCAGGACGGGCAGCACGAAGAGGATGAGAGCCCGGCGCCTGCCGAGCAGGGCCCGGTAGGTGAGTCGGGCGACAGTGGGGTCGTACATCAGGGCCTCCTACGCCGCGACCAGATACGAGAAGACGGACTCGAGGGACTCGTCGGACGGCGAGACCGTGAGCAGCCGGATGCCGTGCGCCTGCGCGACCTTCGGGAGCAGCGTCGTGAACCGGCCGAAGTCGACGGCCTGCACCTGCAACGCGCCCTCCTTGAGGTCGACCTCGATACCCGCCGTCGACGGGTCCGCGATCAGCACGGCGGCCAGCGCCCTGTCGTCGCTCGAGCGGATCAGATAGCGGTGCGGTCGGTCGGTCATCAGGCGGCGGATCTTGCGGAAGTCACCGCTCGCGGCGTGCCGGCCCGCGACGATCACCTCGATGTGGGAGGCCAACTGCTCGACCTCTTCCAGGATGTGCGAGGAGAACAGGACGGTGCGCCCCTCGTCCCCCATGCGCCGCAGCAGGTCCATGAGCTGCATGCGCTGGCGCGGGTCCATGCCGTTGAACGGCTCGTCGAGCAGCAGCACCGACGGGGTGTGCACGAGCGCGGACGCCATCTTCACGCGCTGCCGCATGCCCTTGGAGTACGTCGAGATCTTGCGGTCCTGCGCGTACTCCATCTCGACCGTGGCCAGCGCCTCCCCGGCGGCCTTCTCGCCGAGGCCGTGCAACTCCGCGTTGGCGACGACGAATTCGCGGCCCGTGAGGAAGTCGTACATCCCCTCGCGCTCGGGGACGATGCCGATGTGCCGGTAGATCTGTTCGTTGCGCCAGATCGGCTGTCCGTCGAGGGTCACGGAGCCGTTCGAGGGGGCGAGGAAGCCGCCCATCATGTTGATGAGCGTCGACTTCCCCGCGCCGTTCGGACCCAGCAGGCCGGTCACTCCGGGGGCGATGTTCATCGTGATGTCGTTGACCGCGACGACATTGCCGAACCAGCGTGAGACGTGGTCGATGTTGATCGTGGTCACAGTCCGACCTTCCGGTAGCGGCGCATCAGCAGCCCGTAGGAGCCGGCGATGAGCCCGAGGACGATGAGCAGGTAGACGAGGCCCTGGCCGGCCGAGGGTCCGTGTGCCCCCGGGAAGGACGAGCTCGCTCCGAGGAACGCGGTTTGCACTCCGTCGATGAGCGTGATCGGTGAGAAGAGGCCGAGCCAGGTCACCGCCCCGCCGTTGTCCTGGGCGTCGGCGATCGCCTGGACCGTGGACACCGCGCCGTAGGAGATGGTCAGCACGGCGATGACGGCGGCGATGCCGAACCCGCGACGCGGGGTGACGGCGGAGACGACGAGTCCGATCCCGGCGAAGAGCAGCGACAACAGCGCCACGGATACCAGTCCTTGGGCGAATCCCTTGGTCTGCTCCGTGAAGTCCAACTTGGCGAGCAGAGAGCCGACGTAGAGCACGATCAGGGGCGCGACCGTGAGGATGAACAGGGCCGATGCCATGGCGGCGAACTTGGCGACCACATAGTCGACGCGCTCGATGGGGCGGGAGAAATAGAGCGGGATCGACTTGAAGCGCAGGTCGAGGGAGACGGCGTTCGGCGCGGCGGACGCCACGTAGAGGCCGATCACCGCCTGGAGGATGACCGCGTAGCGCGTGTAGTCGACGGGCAGGTCGTTCGCCTTCGTGGCCACGGCCACCGCGACCATGATCAGCGCCGGGACGCACATCACGATGAAGAGCAGCATCGGCAGCACCTTGGACTTGGCCGAGCGGCCGAGTCCGTAGGCACCGCGCAGGCTCTGTGAGAAGAGCGAGCGGCGGGAGTACGCGCGACCCAGGCGCGGGCCGTCGTAGTGGCGGTAGCCGATGTTGTGGATCTGGGTGGACGCGCGGTCCACAGCGCTGGGCTCGGTGGTCATCGCGCCGCGCCTCCCGTCTGCTGCGATGCGGCGGTGGCCGCCCAGGCCGCCGCGCGCTCGGAGCCCTGCTCCTGCGGCGCCTCGGCCTCGGGGCGGAAGACCTCCGCGATCTGGTGCCTGCGCTGCTCCATGCGGATCAGGCCGAGGCCGAGGTCCGCGACGACGTCACGCACGATGTCGTATGTCTCCTCGCCCTGCGCCGTGAGGAGGACGGTGTGCCCGGCGCCGGGCAGCTCACCGCCGGCGCTGGTCTCGATGCCGCGCCGCGCGAACGCCTCACGGAGCGCCTTCGTCCCGTCCGGGTGTTCGTCGCTGTCGGTGACCTCGATCGCCAGCGTCGCCGTGGCCTGCGTGAAGTCCGTGGTGGAGCTGGAGCGCAGCAGCTTGCCGCCGTCGATGACGACGACGTGGTCGCAGGTGCGCTCGAGCTCGCCGAGCAGGTGCGAGGTGACGAGGACGGAGATGCCGAAGTCGGTGTGCACGCGCCGGATCAGGCCGAGCATGTCGTCACGGCCGACGGGGTCAAGTCCGTTCGTCGGCTCGTCGAGGAACACCAACTGCGGGTCGTGCACGAGCGCCTGGGCCAGCTTCACGCGCTGCTTCATGCCCGTCGAGTAACCGCCGATGGGGCGGTAGCGCTCCTCGTACAGGCCGACGTGCCGCAGGGTGTCGGCGGTGCGCTCGCGGGCCGCCGTGGGCGGCAGGCCCGACATGCGCGCCATGTGGACGACGAACTCGGTCGCCGAGACGTCCGGCGGCAGGCAGTCGTGCTCCGGCATGTAGCCGACGCGCTCTCGGATCTTGGGGCCCGACGCGGGGTCCGCGACGTCGAGCCCGAGCACTTCGGCGCGGCCCTCCGACGCGGGGGACAGACCAAGAAGAATCTTGATCATGGTGGACTTGCCGGCTCCATTGGCTCCGACGAGTCCGGTCACACCGGGCCCGATGTCCATGGTCAGCCGGTCAAGTGCGGTCACCTTGGGGAACCGCTTGCTCAGGCTTTCGGTCGCGATCACAGTCACGGTTCGAAGGTAGTGGCGCGCGCCACACGATTCGTCAGACCGTGGGGTCGACCTCGTATGAGACCTGAGTATTACGGGGCCCTAGGGGTCCACCCTGAGTAGCCCGTGCACACCCCTTGACGCCGCCGTCAAGCATTGTCACATTCATCAGTGTCAAGTTACGAACGCGTACGGCGACGGGCCGGTCACGAGACCGGGGCGGCGGCCGTGACCGGGACGGACGGTGGCATGACCTCAGCGGTGGTACGTGAACTCTCGGCGGAACTGCGGGGGTTCAGAGAGGTGCAGAGACTCGCGTACGCGTGCGCGGAATCGGTCGCGGCGCAGCTGAAGCCGGGCGTGACCGAGCGCGAGGCGGCGCGGATGCAGCGGGAGTGGCTGCGCGAGCGCGGGGTGCGGGACTGGTTCCATCTGCCCTTCGCCTGGTTCGGGGACCGCACGGCGTTCGTGAACTTCCGTGTGCCGCTGCAGTTCTTCCCGACGAACCGGAAGCTGGAGGCGGGGATGCCCTTCATCCTCGACATGGCTCCGGTCCACCAGGGCTACACGGCGGACATCGGCTACTCGGGCTGCCTCGGCCTCAACCCCGTGCACGACAAGCTGCTTTCGGACCTCCAGGCGCACCGGGAGCTGATCCTGCGCGAGGTGCGCGAGCGGCGCTCCCTGCGGGAGATCTACGAGGATGTGGAGCGGTTGATGGTCCGCCAGGGCTACGCGAACCGGCACCGGGCGTATCCCTTCGGCGTGATCGCGCACAAGGTCGACCGGGTCAAGGAACGGCGCGTGAACCCCACGCTGTTCGGCTTCGGCACCCAGTCGCTGAAGGGCCTCGCGAGCGACGCGCTGCACGGGCACCGGGACGGCTGGTCGCCGCTGTGGTCGCCGTACAAGTTCTCCGACCATCCCCCGCGGCCGGGTCTTTGGGCGGTCGAGCCCCACCTCGGATTCCGGGGCACGGGCGCCAAGTTCGAGGAGCTCCTCGTGGTCACCGACTCCAAGGACCCGCAGGAGAGCGCCTTTTGGCTGGACGACGATCTGCCGCACGTGCGGCGCTGGGCGGAGGGCATCTGATGACGGACCTGATGAGGATCGACGGCGCGCGCGAGCGCCGGGTGCGCACGGGCGGCATCGAGCTGTGCGTCGTCGAGCTGGGGGAACCCGGCGGGTCCGAGCGGCCGACGGTGGTGCTCGTGCACGGTTACCCGGACTCCAAGGAGGTGTGGTCGGAGGTCGCCGCGCGCCTCGCGGAGAACTTCCATGTGGTGCTCTACGACGTACGCGGACACGGCCGGTCGTCGGCTCCGAAGCCGCTGCGCGGCGGTTTCACCCTGGAGAAGCTGACCGACGACTTCCTGGCGGTCGTCGACGCGGTGAGCCCGGACCGGCCCGTGCACCTGGTGGGGCACGACTGGGGCTCGGTGCAGGCCTGGGAGTTCGCCACGGTCAAGCGCACGCAGGGCCGCATCGCGTCCTTCACGTCGATGTCGGGCCCGTCCCTCGACCACTTCGGGCACTGGATCAAGCAGCGCGTGAAGAAGCCCACGCCCGCCAAGGTGGGCCAGCTGCTCGGCCAGGGCGCCAAGTCCTGGTACGTGTACATGCTGCACACGCCCGTGCTGCCCGAGCTCGCCTGGCGCGGTCCGCTCGGCAAGCGCTGGCCGAAGATCCTGGAGCGCGTCGAGCGGGTCCCCGCGGGCGACTATCCGACGTCGTCGCTGCCCTCGGACGCCGCGCACGGGGCCTGGCTGTACCGGGACAACGTACGGGCGCGACTGCGGCGCCCGCGCGAGGACGCGTACGCGCACGCGCCCGTGCAGCTCATCACGCCGCTCGGGGACGCCTTCCTGTCGCCGAAGCTGTACGACCAGCTGGAGCTGTGGGCACCGCAGTTGACGCGCCGCGTGCTGCCGGCCAAGCACTGGGTTCCGCGCACCCGGCCCGACCAACTCAGAGCCTGGATCACCGAGTTCGTCACCGCGCACGAGGGGCAGGAGGCCGGGGTGCCCGCGCCGCGCACGGCGGCCGACGGGAAGCACGCGGACCGGTTCGCCGGTCAGCTGGTCCTGGTGACCGGCGCGGGCAGCGGCATCGGCCGGGCCACCGCGTTCGCCTTCGCGGAGGCCGGCGCGCGGGTGGTCGCCGTCGACCGGGACGCCGAGAGCGCCGCGCGGACCGCCGAGCTGTCCCAGCTCATAGGCGCTCCCGAGGCGTGGGGCGAGACCGTGGACGTCGCCGACGAGCAGGCCATGGAGAAGCTCGCCGAGAAGGTCGCCACCGAGTACGGCGTGGTCGACGTCCTGGTGAACAACGCGGGGATCGGCCTGTCCGGCTCGTTCTTCGACACCACCGCGGAGGACTGGAAGAAGGTCCTCGACGTCAACCTGTGGGGCGTCATCCACGGCTGCCGGCTGTTCGGCAAGCAGATGGCCGAGCGCGGTCAGGGCGGCCACATCGTGAACACCGCGTCCGCGGCGGCGTACCAGCCCTCGAAGGCGCTCCCCGCGTACTCGACCTCCAAGGCCGCCGTCCTGATGCTCAGCGAGTGCCTGCGCGCCGAGCTGGCCGGGCAGGGCATCGGGGTCTCCGCGATCTGCCCCGGCCTGGTGAACACGAACATCACGGCGACGGCCCGCTTCGCCGGGGTCGACGCCGAGGAGGAGCGGCGCCGCCAGAAGAAGTCCTCGCGCCTGTACGGCCTGCGCAACTACCCGCCGGAGAAGGTCGCCGACGCGATCCTGGGCGCCGTCGTGCACAACAAGGCGGTCGTCCCGGTCACCCCGGAGGCCCGCGGCGCCCACTTCATGTCCCGCTTCACGCCCAAGGCCCTGCGCGCGGTCGCACGGATGGAGCCACCACTGTGAGCACCGACGCCCCGGAGGCACGGGAGAGGGCGGAGGAGTCGACCGCCGAGTACCGGATCGAGGACCTCGCCCACCACAGCGGCGCCACGGTCCGCACCATCCGCGCCTACCAGGACCGTGGACTGCTGCCGCGGCCCGAGCGGCGCGGGCGGGCCAATGTGTACACGGACACGCATCTGTCCAGGCTGCGCCGGATCGCCGACCTGCTGGACCGCGGCTACACCCTGGCGTCCATCAAGGAGCTGCTGGAGGCCTGGGACGCGGGGCGCGGCCTGGGCGGCGTGCTCGGTCTGGTCGCGGAGGTGGACGGCCCGTGGACGGACGAGCGGGCGGGACGCATCACGCGCGCGGAGCTGGACGAGAGGTTCGGCGGCGAGCCCGACGAGGCCGCCGTGCGGGACGCGCTCGAACTCGGCGTGCTCGAGCGCGTACCCGGGGCGGACGACGAGTTCCTCGTTCCGAGCCCCCAAGAGCTGGCGGTCGCCGCCGAGTTGCACGCTGCCGGCGTTCCGCTGTCCGCAATCTCCGGGCATCTACGGGAGTTGAGGGGTCACGTCGAACATATAGCGGCGCGTTTCCTGGAGTTCACCACCGAACACGTCTTCGCGCGCTATCTCGGGCCGCAGCCACCGACGGACGCGGAAGCGGCCGAGGCGGCCTCGCTCGTGCGGCGACTTCGGCCGCTCGCACAGCAGTCCGTGGACGCCGAACTCGCCCGTGCGATGCGGATGTTCGCCACCCAACACCTCCGCCGCCACCTTGCGGAGGGGGCGGTCGCCGAGACGGTGAATGAGCCGCAATCCGTCGCCATACCGGCGGAGACAATGCGGGCTGTACGCGGGCTTGTTGGCTCCGAGCACGTCTCGGCGTTCATCGTCGCGGCTGCCGAACGCGAGGTACAGACAAGGACATTGGACGCATTGACCTCAAATGCCAACAATAAGCCTTAAGTTGACCAAAGGGGCGCTCCTGCTTGAGAGTTGTCCACAGAATCGCCAACTGGCCTGTGGATAACTGGACTTGGCTGTGGATCAAACATGCGGGCCAAAATTTCTGGATTGAATCCTCGGGAATCCGAGGGGAACCCGAGGAGACCGAGAGCGCTCCGGGCGAGATGCGAGAGAAATCCGCATACGCTCGCAGGCATGAACGAGAACGCTCCCGCCACCCCCTCCCGCCCGCTGCGCCTGAGCACCGTGATCCTGCCTCACCGCCGCTGGCACGAGGGCGCCCGCGAGACCTGGCTGCGCGCGGAGGAGCTGGGCTTCCACACCGCGTACACGTACGACCACCTGTCCTGGCGCGTGCCGTTCCGGGACGGACCGTGGTTCGGGGCCGTCCCGACGCTGACGGCCGCGGCGACCGCCACCGAGCGGATCCGCCTGGGCACCCTCGTGACCTCGCCGAACTTCCGGCACCCCGTCACCCTCGCCAAGGAACTGCTCTCGCTCGACGACATCTCCGGTGGCCGGATCACGCTCGGTATCGGCGCCGGCGGCACGGGTTTCGACGCGAGCGCCCTCGCGCACAGCGGGCAGGAGCCGTGGACGCCGCGCGAGCGGGCGGACCGTTTCGCGGAGTTCGTCCCGCTGCTCGACCGGCTGCTCACCGAGGACACCGTCTCGTACGACGGAACCTTCTACTCGGCGGGCGGCGACGTCGGCGCGCAGAACATCCCCGGCTGCGTGCAGCGCCCCCGGCTGCCGTTCGCGGTGGCCGCGACGGGCCCGCGCGGACTGAGGCTCGCCGCACGGCACGGGCAGGCGTGGGTGACGACCGGCGACCCGAAGCTGTACGAGACGGGCACCCCGGAGGAATCGATTCAGGCCATTCGCGGGCAGATCGCGAAGCTGGCCTCCGCGTGCGAGGCCATCGGCCGCGACGCGGACGAACCGGACAAGATCCTGCTCACCGGATTCACCCCGGACCGCGCCCGCCCGCTCACCTCCGTCGACGCCTTCGTGGACTTCGCGGGCAGGCACCGGGAGCTGGGCTTCACCGAGCTCGTCCTGCACTGGCCGATCCCCGACACCGACTTCGCGGCCGACCAGAAGACCTTCGAGGCGATCGCCACGGAGGCCCTGGCCCAACTCGGCTGATCGGGACCCCGTCACGCCGGGATCCGGGCGGGGCGCGTGAGCCAGGTGCGTACTCATCTGTGCGCCCCGCAGCACGCCCGTGCGCGCATATGCGCGACCATGGGGCGGTGACCTCACCGACTCCCGGGCCCCGGACTCCGGCCCCCTCCGCCCCCACTCCCCGGCTGATCGCCACGGACCTCGACGGCACGCTGCTGCACGACGACAAGACCGTTTCGCCGCGTACGGTCGCCGCGCTCGCCGCCGCGGAGGAGGCCGGCATCGAGGTCTTTTTCGTGACGGGCCGCCCGGCCCGCTGGATGGATGTCGTCAGCCACCATGTGCACGGCCACGGCCTGGCGATCTGCGGCAACGGCGCCGCCGTCGTGGATCTGCACGGCGACGCGGGCGAGCACCGCTTCGTCAAGATCCGCGAGCTGACGGTCCCGGACGCGCTCGACGTCGTGCGCATCCTGCGGGAGACCGCCCCCGGCACCACCTTCGCCGTCGAGCGCACCGGCGGCCTGCACCACGAGCCGGGGTACCCGCCGCTGCACCTGGACCCCGGAGAGACGGTCGCCCTCGCGGAGAAGCTGCTGGCCGCGGACTTCGAGGGCGCGGCCGTCGCGGACCAGCCGGTGCTCAAGCTCCTCGCGTACCACCCCGAGCTCGACCCCGACGCGTTCCTGGCGCTGGCCCGCGGGGGTGTGGGCGACCGAGCGGCCATCACACGGTCCAGCCCGAGCGCGCTCCTGGAGATCAGCGGCCCCGGCGTCTCCAAGGCGAGCACGCTCGCCATGTGCTGCGCGGAACGCGGCATCGCGCCCACCGAGGTGGTCGCCGTGGGGGACATGCCCAACGACATGGAGATGCTCGCCTGGGCGGGCACGTCCTACGCGATGGGGAACGCGCACCCCGAGGTCCTGGCCTCGGCGACCGGTCGTACGGCGACCAACAACGAGGACGGCGTGGCCCGCGTCATCGAGGACATCCTGGCCGCGCACGCCCCCGCCCGTTAGCTCCACGCCGCTCGGCAGCTTCTCGCCGCCCGGTGGCTCCACGCCGCCTACAGCTTCACGTGGCGCTCGGCGAACCACTTCACCGGGTCCACCCCGGACCCCAGATACGGCGTGAGCCGCACCTCGAAGTGGAGGTGCGGCCCCGTCGAGTTGCCGGTGGTGCCCGACTGGCCGAGCCATTGCCCGGCGCGGAGCTTCTGCCCCTGGTCGACGGTGACCGCGGCGAGGTGCGCGTACTGCGTGTAGTAGCCGCCGGGGTGCCGCACGACGACCTCGATGCCGAAGGCCCCGCCGCAGGACACGCTCACCACGCGGCCCGCGCCGACCGCCCGCACCGGCGTGCCGATGTCGACCGCGAAGTCCTGCCCGGTGTGCCGGTGCGACCAGTGCGCGCCCGCACTGTCGAAGCCCGCGGACAGCTCGTACTTCTCCACAGGAGGCAGCCACGCGCGCGTAGTTGAATTTTTCGGCTCCTTGAGGCGCACGGCGCCCCGGCACTTCCCGGCGGTGACCGACGCGTCCGCCTGCCCCTGGAGCTTCCATCGCGCCGCTTCGAGTTTGGTCTCGATGCCCTTCTTAAGGATGACGAGCCGTGCGTTGCGCTCCTTGAGGGAGCGCCATGCGTCCGCCGCCCTGCGCTGTCCGTCCGCGAGCTTGCGCTCCGCGCGTCTGCTCTCGTCCACCGCGTTGTTGAGAGCCAGGTCGGCCTGCCAGACCGCTCGTTGACCGTGCATCAGCTTCTCGGGGTTCCCGGCCAGCAGCATCTGCGCCGTGATGGGGATGTCGCCGCCGCTGCGGTACTGGGCGCGGGCGATCCGGCCGAGGTCGTTGTGGAGCACGGAGATCTGCCGCCGCTCCCGCACGAGCAGCCGCTCCGTCGCCCGCGCCTGCGCCTCCTGCACGGAGGCGGCTTTACGGCCCGCTTCGTAGCGCTGCGTCGCCGTGGACGCCTCCTCGTAGAGGCGCGCGACGTCCGCGCTCGCCTCGGGTCCCTCCGCGCCCTCGGAGACCGTGGGCGGGCCACCGAGGGCCACGCGGGCGCACAACAGCACCGGGAGGACGAGCGATGTGCTGGTTCGGCGTGGTCCATGACGCATGCATCGGATCGTCGGCCGCCGCACGCCGGGCCACCTGTGGGGCTGGTACGGCCGAGGGAACGGGTGCCCCGTACGGCGCAGGAACGTACCGCCAAACCGGGTCGGGCGGGGTCGGCCCGCGGCACGTACGCCCGCAGCACGTACGCGCGCAGCCCGCACACGCGCGGACCGTACGCCCGCAGCCCTCAGTGAGGCGCCTGCCACACCACGGTCGTGCCGTGCCCGTCGAGCCCCGGCCCGTGCCAGCTGGCGCCGCCGAGCGACTCGGCCCGCTTCTGGAGGTTCTTCAGGCCGCTGCGCCGGCCGCCCTCCTTGATGCCCACGCCGTCGTCCGCGACCGTCAGGCGGACGCCCTGGCACCCGTCGGGGAGGACCACGTCGGCGTCCACGACGACGTCGATACGGTCGGCCTCCGCGTGCCGGAACGCGTTCGAGAGGGCCTCGCGCAGCGCCGCGATGAGGTGCTTGCCCGTGAGCTCACCGACGACCGTGTCGACGGGCCCGAGGAAGCGGTGCGAGGGCTTGAAGCCGAGCGGCACGGCGGCCATGTTGATCTCGCGGAGCACCTTGGTTCGCAGGCCCGACGGCGCCTCGGCCGGCCCTTGCTGGAGAGCGAAGATCGCGGTGCGGATCTCCTGGATCGTGGTGTCGAGCTCGTCGACCGCCTTGCCGACGCCGGTCTGCACCTCGGGCACCACGGAGCGGCGCTGAGCGGTCTCCAGCATCATCCCGGTGGCGAAGAGGCGCTGGATGACGAGGTCGTGCAGGTCGCGCGCGATCCGGTCGCGGTCCTCCAGGACGGCGAGACGCTCCCGGTCGCGCTGCGCCTCCGCCGAAACCAGGGCGAGCGCGGCCTGGGACGCGAACTGGGTGGCCAGGGTGCGCTCCGCCTCGGAGAAGGGACGCTGCCCACGCGCGCGGGTCATCACCAGCGTCCCCAGGACGCGCCCACCGCTCTGGAGGGGAAGCATCATGGACGGCCCGTAGTCCTGCGCGAGACCGGTCAGCATGCGGGGGTCGGTGGCCGCGTCGTCGACGAACACGGCCTGTCCTTCGAGCAGTTCGGAGATGATCTCGCTCTCATGCGGCACGATCACGCCGAGTGCGGCGGAGGGCACGTCCGAGTCGACAGCGACGATCTCCATGCCGTCGTCCTCCGCGGGCAGCATCACTATTCCGGCCGCCGAGTCGGAGAGATGCCGGGCCTGCTCGGCGACGACTTGGAGCGCGTCGTCGGCGTCGCCGCCCGAAAGGAGCGCGGTGGTCACCGCCACCGAGCCGTCGATCCACCGCTCGCGCTGCTTGGCCGCTTCGTAGAGACGCGCGTTGCCGATGGCGATGCCCGCCTCCGTGGCGAGCACGCGGACCATGTGCATGTCGTCGTCGTTGAACTCGCCGCCGTCGTGCTTCTCCGACAGGTAGAGGTTTCCGAAGATCTCGCCCTGTACGCGGATCGGGACGCCCAAAAACGTGTGCATCGGCGGATGGTGCGCCGGAAAGCCGCAGGAGCGCGGGTCGTCCGCGAGGTTCGCGAGGCGTACGGTCACGGGATCGTGGATGAGCGCGCCGAGCAGCCCCCTGTGCCCGTCGGGCAGCCGCCCGATGCGCCGCGCGGTCTCCTCGTCGACCCCGGTGTAGACGAAGTCCGAGAGCCCGTCGCCGTCCTCGGCGACGACGCCGATCGCGGCGTACTTGGCGTCGGTCAGTTCGGCGGCCGTCTCGCAGATCCGGTCGAGCGTGGTGTGCAGCTCGGGGCCTGTGCCCACGGAACGCATCGCTTCCAGGAGCTGCGGCAACCGGGCGGTCAGCTCGGCCGACAGCCCGTGCAGGCTGCGTGTCGCCTCGGTCGCCGCCTCCAGAGAAGCCGCGGCGGGCTCGTCGGCGGATGAGGCGCCGGGGTCCGTGGGTGCTGCCATGCGACGAGCCTAATTAGTGCCAATTGGCGAGGAAAGTCGGGATCCGGGGAGGCGGACGAGCCGAGGCGGGTCCTCAGCTCTCCGCGACGACCAGCGCCTCCGCCGCGCCCTCCCGACGCCGAAGCTCCCGAAGCGGCCCGTCGACCGCGACGAGCTCGGCGTACGGACCGCGCTGGGCGACCCGGCCTCCGTCGAGCACGAGGACCTCGTCCACGGCCTCCAGACCGGCGAGCCGGTGTGTGATCAACACCGTCGTCCGCCCCTGCGTGGCGTCCAGGAGATCCGCGGTCAGCGCGTCCGCCGTCTCCAGGTCGAGGTGTTCGGCGGGCTCGTCGAGCACGAGGACGGGGAAGTCGGCGAGCAGCGCGCGGGCGAGCGCGAGCCGCTGCCGCTGGCCGCCCGAGAGACGCGCGGCGTGCTCACCCACCAGGGTGTCGAGCCCGTCCGGCAGCGCCTGCGCCCACTCTCGAAGTCGTACGCGGCCGAGGACCGCCCACAGGTCGTCCTCGTTGGCGTCCTTCTTGGCGAGCAGCAGGTTCTCGCGGAGGCTGCTGTCGAAGAGGTGCGCGTCCTGGGCGCACAGCCCGACGAGCCGCCGGACCGCGTCTCCGTCGAGGGCCGACGCGTCGACTCCGCCGAGCGTGTACGTCCCGGCGTCCGCGTCGAGGAAGCGCAGCAGCACCTGGGCGAGGGTCGTCTTGCCGGATCCCGACGGGCCGACGACGGCGACGCGACGGCCGCGCTCCAGCGTCAGGTCGAGGCCGGCGAGCGCGTCCCGCTCCTGGCCCTCGTAGCGGGCGGTGAGACCACGCACGGCGAGCGGGAAGGGGTCCTGCGGCGCCTGTGCGGGCCGCTCGGGCTCGCGTACGGGTTCCGGCGCGTCGAGGACCTCGTAGACCCGCTCGGCGCTCTTGTGGACGCGCTGGCGGTGCTGCACGGCGAGCGGCAGGCCGAGGACGGCCTCGAACGCGGCGAGCGGTGTGAGGACGACGACCGCGAGCGAGACCCCGTGGAGCTGCCCGGTGCGCACGCCCTGGATGCCGACGAGCGCGGCGGCCGCCACCGTCAGGCCGGTGATCAGCGCGGTGAGCCCGTCGCCGAGCGCGGTCGCGGTGGCGGCGCGCGAGGCGATCCGCGTCAGCACGGAGTCGGCCTCCGCGGCTTCCTTCGTACGTCGCGGCAGCGCGCCAGAGACCGTCAGTTCGGCGGTACCGGTGAGCAGTTCGGCCGCCAACGCGCCGAGCACCCCGCGCGCGGGGGCCAGCCTCCGCTCCGCGCGCCGGGACACCGCGCCCGACAGCAGCGGCACCCCGACCCCGGCGAGCAGCAGTCCCACGGCGAGCACGGCGCCCGCGGCGGGCAGCAGCCACGCGGTGAACGCCACCGACCCCACGCCCACGAGCGCGGCGACCGACGCGGGCAACAGCCAGCGCAGCCAGTAGTCCTGGAGGGCGTCCACATCGGCGACGAGCCGGGAGAGCAGGTCGCCGCGCCTCTGCGTGCGCAGTCCGGCCGGTGCGAGCCGCTCCAGGCGCCGGTACACGGCGACCCGGGTGTCGGCCAGCATCCGCAGCACCGCGTCGTGCGACACGAGCCGCTCCATGTACCGGAAGATCGCGCGCCCGATGCCGAACGCGCGCGTGGCCGTCACCGCGACCATCAGGTAGAGCACCGGCGGCTGCTGCGAGGCCCGCGAGATCAACCACCCGGACGTCGCCATCAGGCCGACCGCGCTGCCGAGCGCAAGCGCGCCCAGCAGCAGGGCGAGCGCGAGCCGGGAGCGGCGAGGCCGGGCGGCGTCGCGCAGCCGTGCGAGCACATGGCGCCGGTCCACCGGCACGGCGCCGCGCGCCTCCACCGGGACGGCCTCGACAGCATCGGCGAAGGCCTGCGCGGACGGGCTCCCCTGCGCCGCGCCACGCGCCTGTGCCGGCACCGCGCGGGGCGCCTCGATCCGTACGACCCGGTCGGCGACGGCGAGCAACGCGGGACGGTGCACGACGAGCAGCACGGTCCGCCCTACCGCAAGCCTGCGCACCGCGTCGACGATGCCCGCCTCGGTCCCGCCGTCGAGCGCGGCCGTGGGCTCGTCGAGCAGCACGACCGGCCGGTCCGCGAGGAACGCCCGCGCGAGCGCGAGCCGCTGCCGCTGCCCGGCGGAGAGCCCAGCCCCGTCCTCCCCGAGCACGCTCTGCACGCCTTCGGGCAACGCCTCGACGAACTCCAGGGCCCCGGCCTCCCGCAGCGCGGAGAGCACCGCGGCGTCATCGGCCTCGGGCCGCGCGAGCCGTACGTTGTCCGCGATCGAACCGGCGTACAGCTGCGGCCGCTGCGGCACCCACGCCACGCGCGCGTGCCACGCCTCGCGCGACACCTCGGTGAGGTCGGCGCCGCCGACGGAGATCCGCCCACTACAAGGACGTACGAAACCCAACAGGGCACTGATCAGCGTCGACTTGCCCGCTCCACTCGGTCCGACGAGGGCCACCGTCTCGCCCTCGGCCACCGTGAAGGAGACACCGGAGACGGCCTCCGAAGACCGCCCTTCGTAGCGGACAGAAACGCTTTCGAACCCGATCCCGCCGGCCGAAGGGACGTCCCGCTTGCCGGCCTCGGGCAGCGGCGACTCCAGCACCGCGAAGATCTCCTCCGCCGCGGCGAGCCCCTCGGCCGCCGCGTGGTACTGCGCGCCCACCTGCCGCAGCGGCAGATACGCCTCGGGCGCGAGCACCAGAATCACGAGCCCGATGTACAGATCCATCTCGCCGTGCACGAGCCGCATGCCGATGGTCACGGCGACGAGCGCGACCGACAGCGTGGCCAGCAGCTCCAGCGCGAACGACGAGAGGAAGGCGATCCGCAGGGTGCGCATCGTCGCCCTGCGGTACTCGCCGGTGATCTTGCGGATGGACTCGGCCTGCGCCTTGGCGCGGCCGAACACCTTCAGGGTCGGCAGGCCGGCGACCACGTCCAGGAAGTGCCCCGACAGGCGCGACAGCAGCCGCCACTGACGGTCCATCCGGGACTGGGTCGCCCATCCGATGAGCATCATGAAGATCGGGATGAGGGGCAGGGTGCCGACGATGATCGCCGCCGACACCCAGTCCTCGGTCACGACGCGGGCGAGCACCGCCACCGGGACCACCACCGCGAGCCCCAACTGCGGCAGATAGCGCGAGAAGTAGTCGTCGAGAGCGTCCACGCCGCGCGTCGCGAGCGCCACGAGAGACCCGGTGCGCTGCCCGCTCAACCACCCCGGACCGAGCAGCGAGGCCCGCTCCAACAACCGCCTGCGCAGCTCCGACTTGACCGCCGCGCTCGCCCGGTGCGCGGCCAGCTCGGTCAGCCAGGCCACGACCCCACGCCCGGCCGCGACCGCCAGCAACAGCAGCAGCGGCGTGCGCAGTTCGGCCACGTCGAGGCCGTGCTGGAACGCGCCCACCACGATCTCGGCGATGAGCATCGCCTGCGCGATGACCAGGCCCGCCCCGGCGGCACCCAGGAGCACCACCGCGATCATGAAGAGGCGAGCGGCCCGGCCGTACCGGAACAGGCGCTGGTCGATCGGTTTCACGTGAAACACACCCTCACGTCGTGGTGGAGCTCAGTGCGCTTCGGCAGGAATGTGGTTCGTGCCGAGCCGCTTGCGGAACACCCAGTAGGTCCAGCCCTGGTAGAGCAGAACCAGCGGCGTCATGATCCCGGCGACCCAGGTCATGACCTTCAGCGTGTACGGGCCCGAGGACGTGTTGTCGATCGTCAGGTTCCACGCGTCGTTGAGCGAGGACGGCATGACGTTCGGCGCCAGGGACAGGAAGATCACCGCCACCACGGCGGCGATCGCGATCCCGTTGAACGAGAACGCCCAGCCCTCACGCCCCTTGGCGTTGAACGCGAGCGTCCCGAGCAGCCCGACGACCGCCACGGCGAACGCCACCGCGGTCCACACCGTTCCGCGCTCGACCTGGATCCAGGCGAGGAACCCGCCGCCCAGGAGCACGGTGGCCACACCCGACTTCGTCGCGAGCGCACGCGCCCGCACCCGGATGTCGCCCTCCGTCTTCAGCGCGGTGAACACGGCTCCGTGCAACGTGCACACGGCGGTGAAGGCAAGCCCGCCGAGCAGTCCCCACCAGGTGAGCAGGTCGGCGAACGAACCGGCGAAGTCCTGCTGGGAGTTGATCGGCACGCCGTGCACCATGTCGGCGAACATCACGCCCCACAGGAACGGCAGCAGCAGCGAGCTGACGAAGAGCACCAGCTCCCAGTTGCGCTGCCAGCTCTCCTCCGGCCGCTTGTGCCGGTACTCGAAGGACAGCACGCGCACGATCAACAGCAGCAGCGCGAGCACGAGCAGCATGTAGAAGGCGCTGAAGAACGTCGCGTACCAGACGGGGAACGCGGCGAACATCGCGCCGGCCGCGGTGAGCAGCCACACCTCGTTGCCGTCCCACACCGGACCGATGATGTTGATCAGCACACGCCGCTCGGTCCTGTCGCGCGCGAGCAGGCGTGTCAGGATGCCCACCCCGAAGTCGAAGCCTTCGAGGAAGAAGTAGCCGGTCCACAGAACGGCGATCAGAAGGAACCAGAAGTCGTTGAGGCCCATGGCGTCTCTCCTCTCAGTACGCGAAGGTCAGTGGCTTGTCGGCATCGTCGTCGTCGGAGTCGTCCCCCGAAGGACCACGCAGCTTCGGGTCCTTGGTGGGCGGCTCCTCGTCCGTGTCCGGACCCTTGACGGCGTACTTCTTCATCAGCCGCACGTTGATCCAGAACAGCACCGCGTACAGCAGGGTCAGCGCGGTCAGCGAGATCGCCATCTCGGTCTGACTGACGCCGGGGGAGACCGCGTCCCTGGTCTTGAACAGGCCGAAGACGGCCCAGG
Organism: Streptomyces fractus; assembly: GCF_049844455.1. Classification (NCBI taxonomy): domain Bacteria; kingdom Bacillati; phylum Actinomycetota; class Actinomycetes; order Kitasatosporales; family Streptomycetaceae; genus Streptomyces; species Streptomyces fractus. The sequence goes on from NZ_JBMYHI010000002.1 coordinate 4,658,169, forward strand.
GTTGCCGGCCCATCTCCGTGAAGATCCAGCCGATGGAGTTGGCGATGAAGGGGAAGATCAGCGAGGCCATGCCGACCCGCCAGCCCCACTTCGTGACGGTCGGGCCGAGCTCGATCTTGTTGGTGAGCATCAGCTTGGGGATCTCGTCCTCACCCCTTCGATGCTCGGGCAACAGCCATCGCCGCTTCCGCGTCAGCCAGAACCCGGCACCCGCGGCGACGGCCGCGGTGAGCCCGATGCCGATCATCAGGCGGAAGCCCCAGAAGGTGACGAAGATGTTCGGGACGTAGTCCTTGGGCTGGCCGCCGTACTTCTCGGCCTCGGCCTTGGCGGTCTCGTGGATGCCCGGGACACAGCTGTGGAAGTTGCTGTCGGCCAGGAAGGACAGCAGCCCCGGAAGCTCTATCTCGACGGAGTTGCGCCCCTGCGTCACATCGCCGACCGCGAAGATCGAGAAGGGGGCGGGGCATTCGGTGTCCCACAGGGCCTCGGCCGCCGCCATCTTCATCGGCTGCTGCTTGAACATCACCTTGGCCAACTGGTCACCGGAGAGGGCGACGAGAACACCCGCGATCATCGTGGTGACCAGGCCGATCCGCAGCGAGCTGCGCAGCGTGATGGTCCGCTTGCGGTCGACCTGCTCGCCGGCGTCCTTCTTCTTCTTGATCTTCCAGAGCAGGTAGCTGGCGACGCCGATCATGAAGGCTCCGCCCGTCAGGAAGGCGGAGGAGACGGTGTGCGCAAACTGGACGACCGCGGTGTTCTGGAAGAGAACGTGCCCGATGTCGTTGAGACGGGCCACGCCGGTCTGCTTGTCGATCTCGTAGCCGACCGGGTGCTGCATCCAGGAGTTGGCCGCCAGGATGAAGTAGGCGGAGGCGAGCGTGCCGATCGACACCATCCACATGCAGGCGCAGTGGAGCTTCTTCGGCAGCTTGTCCCAGCCGAAGATCCACAGTCCGATGAAGGTGGACTCGAAGAAGAAGGCGATCAGCGCCTCCATCGCGAGCGGAGCACCGAAGACGTCACCGACGAACTTCGAGTAGTCCGACCAGTTCATGCCGAACTGGAACTCCTGCACGAGACCGGTCGCCACACCGATCGCGATATTGATCAGGAAAAGCTTCCCCCAGAACTTCGTGGCGTGGAAGTACTTCTCCTTGCCTGTACGCACCCATGCCGTCTCCAGGCCCGCCGTGAGCGCGGCCAGAGAGATCGTCAGTGGGACGAACAGGAAGTGGTAGACGGTGGTGATGCCGAACTGCCATCGCGCCAGGGTCTCCGGCGCGAGGGCGATCGTTGTCGGGTCCACTGCGTCTTCTCCTTACATCGCCGTGGTCACAGCGGCAGTTTGCCCCTTTAATCCCACAAATCCTGGGAGGAACCAGGACACGCTTGTGAACGCGTTCACATTCACAAGCATTATGTCGTACTGGTGGTCGGCATACGAAGGGGGGGCCCCCGTTAATACGGGAGACCCCTGTCACTACGATCCGCGCCCCAACGCGCGGCGCCCTACAGCTCCTTGCGGAACTCCTCGGCCGTCCGCAGGAAGATGTCGTTGGCCTCGGTCTCCGCGATCGTGGTGCGCACACCCTCGCCCCCGAACGGCCGCACGACCACACCCGCACGCTCACAGGCCGCCGCGAAGTCCATCGTCTTCTCCCCCAGGCGCAGCCATACGAAGTTGGCCTGCGTCTCGGGCACCGTCCAGCCCTGCGCCCGCAGCCCCTCGACGACCCGCGTGCGCTCGGCCACCAACGAGCCGACCCGGCCGAGCAGCTCGTCCTCCGCGCGCAGCGAGGCGACCGCCGCGTCCTGCGCGAGCTGGCTCACGCCGAAGGGGACCGCGGTCTTGCGCAGCGCCGCCGCGACCGGCTCGTGCGCGATGGCGAAGCCGACGCGCAGGCCCGCGAGCCCGTACGCCTTCGAGAAGGTCCGCAGCACCGCCACGTTCGGCCGGTCCCGGTAGATCTCGACGCCGTCCGGCACCTTGGTGTCGCGGATGAACTCGCGGTACGCCTCGTCGAGCACCACCAGGACATCGGAGGGCACCCGGTCGAGGAACCGTTCCAGCTCGGCCCGCCGGATGGCGTTGCCCGTGGGGTTGTTGGGGTTGCAGACGAAGATGAGGCGCGTGCGGTCGGTGATCGCGTCGATCATGGCGTCGAGGTCGTGGTCCTCGCTCGGCGTGAGCGGCACCTGCACCGACTTCGCGCCGCTGATCTGCGTGATGATCGGGTACGCCTCGAAGGACCGCCACGCGTAGATGACCTCGTCACCCGGCCCCGAGGTCGCCTGGAGCAGCTGCTGCGCGACGCCGACCGAGCCGGTTCCCGTGGCCAGATGCGTGACGGGCACACCGAAACGGTCGGACAGCTCGTTCATCAGGCCGGTGCACGCCATGTCCGGGTAGCGGTTGAAGGACCCGGCGGCCGCGATCGCCTGCTCCATCACTCCGGGCAGCGGAGGATACGGATTCTCGTTGGAGGACAGCTTGTACGCCACCGGCCCCCCGGCCGCGGCCGGCTTGCCGGGCTTGTAGGCAGGGATCCCCGCCAGCTCCGCACGCAGCTTGGGGTTGATCTCGCTCACCGCAGTCCTCCTTGTGGGCACCGTTCCAATACTGCTCACCTTAAGAGGATTCGCCGCACTCCCCAATGGCGAGGGTCCCGGGCCCTCCCCAAGGCGTACGGAGAGGGGGGAGCGCCCCTCTTCCTGGCGCGCGCCGGTGGCTCACGCCGTGGCGCGCATCACCCGTGAAGGTGAGTTGAGACCTACTCGCAACATCGCCGACTTGGCAGGCCCATGCGTGACGACAAGCGAAGTGCCATAGCCCAGCCGTTCAACTCCCTTTTATTTCAAGGTTGATGATGGGTCATCACCTTGCAGAAACGTGCCTGTCAACGCCTGCATATGCGCCCCCACCATGCAGGCGAATGAGCCCTACTATCGGCTCGCCATGACAGCAGCAGGGAAGCACCAGGTGAGCCGGGCAGAGACGACCCGCAGGGGCACCCGGCCGAGCCGGGCAGGCATCAGAGACGTTGCCGCAGCCGCCGGGGTCTCGATCACGACTGTGTCCGATGCGCTCAACGGTAAGGGCCGGCTCCCGGACGCCACCCGACGCCACGTTCGCGAGGTCGCCGACCGGTTGGGCTATCGCCCCTCCGCCGCCGCTCGCACGCTCCGTACCGGGAAATCGGGCCTCATCGGCCTGACCGTGACGACGTACGGGGATGAACCTTTCACCTTCACAGAATTCGCGTACTTCGCCGAGATGGCGCGCGCCGCCACCTCCGCCGCGCTCGCCCGCGGGTACGCCCTCGTCATCCTGCCCGCCACCTCACGCCACGACGTCTGGTCGAACGTCGCCCTCGACGGCACCGTCGTCATCGACCCCTCCGACCATGATCCGGTCGTCGCCGAGCTGGTCCGCCAGGGCCTGCCCGTCGTCTCCGACGGACGTCCCGCGGGCACCCTGCCCGTGACCGCCTGGGTCGACAACGACCACGAGGCCGCCGTGCTCGGCATCCTCGACCACCTCGCCGAGTCCGGCGCCCGCCGTATCGGCCTGCTCACCGGCACCACCACCGACACGTACACACACCTCTCCACCTCGGCGTATCTGCGCTGGTGCGAGCGGATCGGACAGGAACCGGTCTACGAGTCGTACCCCGCGCACGACCCGTGTGCGGGCGCCGTCGCAGCCGACCGGCTGCTCGCCCGGCCCGACCGCCCCGACGCGGTCTACGGCCTCTTCGATCCCAACGGCACCGATCTGCTCGCCGCCGCGCGCCGCTACGGGCTGCGCGTCCCGGAGGACCTGCTGCTCGTGTGCTGTAGCGAGTCGAACGTCTACGCCAACACGGAACCGCCCATCACCACCCTCTCGCTCAAACCGCGGCGGATCGGGACGTCCGTCGTGCAGCTCCTCATCGACGCCATCGAAGGGGTCGACTCCGACCAGCCGGTCGAACAGGTGATGCCGACGGAACTCATCGTGCGGACCTCGTCCCAGCGGCGCCCGCACCGCACCACGGTCAGCCCTCCCCGCTCTCCGGGACAGAGCTGACCGCCCCACCCGACCCCCTCCACCGACTCATCCGAAGAGAAAAGTCCACACCAATTCGGGAGAAATGCACGGCGATCAGCCGCCCGTCACCGATTCACCACCCCTGGTGCATCACACAGCGCGAGCCGCATTCCTATGATGGGCGCACGACACCGCGGGCCGCTGCGACCAGGCAGTCCGATACGGTGCACAGGCGGCGCAATGGTGGTGGAGGGGTCGATGACTCAGGGGGCCGGTCTGGGACCCGCAGCGGGCACGGAGACGCTGCGCGACTTCCGTGTTCCCGCGTACGTCCATGACGTACCGGCGAACGTGCAGCCGACGGACCCCGCCGCGCCCGCGCCCGGCGCGGACAATCCCGAGGCGTATCCCGACGGGTACACGCCGACCGAGCGCGATCTGCCGGTCATCGACCAGGGCGACACCGCCCCGATCGAGGTCGTGCGGCCCGCGCCCACGGGGGACGAGGGCCTCGGCCCGCTGTACGTCGTCGGCGATGTGCACGGCTACCTCGACGAGCTGCTCGCCGCCCTCCGCGAGAAGGGCCTGATCGACGCGGAAGGCAACTGGGCGGCGGGCACCGCGCGCCTGTGGTTCCTCGGCGACTTCACCGATCGCGGGCCCGACGGGATCGGCGTCATCGACCTCGTGATGCGGCTGTCCGCGGAGGCGGCGGCCGCCGGCGGCTACTGCAAGGCGCTCATGGGCAACCACGAGCTGCTGCTGCTCGGCGCGAAGCGGTTCGGCGACACGCCGGTGAACTCCGGAGCGGGCACCGCCACGTTCCAGGCGGCCTGGTTGCTCAACGGCGGGCAGAAGGCCGACATGGACCGCCTCCAGGACGTGCATCTGCAGTGGATGTCCCGGCTCGACGCGATCGAGATCGAGGACGACCATCTGCTCACGCACTCGGACACCACCGCGTATCTCGACTACGGCGACTCCATCGAGGCCGTCAACGACACGGTGCGCGAGACCCTCACGCGCAATGACGCGGACGAGTGCTGGGACCTGTTCCGCAAGTTCACCAAGCGGTTCGCGTTCAAGGACGAGGAATCGGGGCCCGGCGCCGCGCGTCAGCTCCTCGACGCCTATGGCGGCTCGCGCATCGTGCACGGCCACAGCCCGATCCCGTACCTGCTCGGCGAGGTCGGTGGCGAGGACGGGGACAGCGAGGACAGCAGGCCCCCCGTCGAGGGCCCGCACGTGTACGCGAACGGCCTGGCCATCGCCATGGACGGCGGCGTGACCATGGCCGGAAAGCTGCTCGTCCAGCAACTCCCCATGGATGTCTGAGACTTCACGGGGCAGACGCGAAAACGGAGGATCCGACCGGCCTCCGGGCCAATTTCCGGAAACCCCCTGTCACCGCGTGCCGTGACAGCTCTACCATCGGCTTATCCGTAGCAGGCTCCCCTCCGTTTCTGCCCGACGGCTCGCACCCATGCGGGCCACCAAGCCCTACGGAGCATCGGGGGATGCACATGAACAGCGCTCCGCATTTGCTGAACGAGGACCGTCCCGAGTTCGAGCGGCTCCTCGATGACGCGCTGCGTACCGCACCCAATAGGCCTGAACTCGCCGCAATGGGCCAGCGGCTCAACCCCGAACAGCTGCGCACCATGGCGCTCGGCGCCGCCGCACTGATCAACACGGCGGCTGCCGACGAGTATCAGCGCTACATCAATGTCCGCGAGGAACTGCGCTCCACGCCGCGGCTCCTGCGTCCGCTACGCGAAGGAGGCAACTCCAACTCCAGCGGGGAGAGCACGGGACCGGGCGTCGCCGCGGTCGCCGTCGTGCTCGTCCCGGTCCTGGCCGGGACCGCGGCCCTGATCTTCCTGATCGTCGGCTACGTCCTGAGCATGCTCACCCCGGTGCCGGGCTTCGCCAGGACCCTGCGCACCTTCGGCTGGGTCTTCGGCGCGATCACCGCGGCGAGCATTCTCGTCGCGGCCGTCTGCCTGCTGATCGCGGCGCTGCGCAATGGGTCGACGTCGCTCCAGGCGAGCGCGCACGGCGAGGCGAGTGAGGAAGTGAAGCAGGCCAGGGAGGCCTGGCGCGTCGCGCTCCTGGACCGGGGCATCCTGCCGTTCCTGCGGGACGCTCTGGCGGATCCCTCGGCGGGCGGCGGCTCGCCCCTCGGGGGCCGCGGCGGCTCCGGCGGGCGCATGCCGCAACTCGGCTACAACAGGCCGGGGTTCAGCAGCCCCGACGGCGGCGGCACGGCCACGGGCCAGCGCGCCGGCTATTCGAGCCCGGACTTCTCCAGCCCGGACTTCGGCGGCCCGGACCACCAGCCGGACTGACCCTCCGGCGACCGGGCCAAACCGCCGGGCCGTGACCGCCGACGAGGCCCCTCGTGCACGAGGGGCCCCACCGTCACCTGGCCATGCCTTCACGCCGTCATGCCTTCACGCCGTCAGTCCGCGATCGGCAGATACACGCGATTGCCGGCCTGCGCGAACTCCTTGGACTTCTGCTCCATGCCCTCCTCGATCTCCGAGGATGTGCTGCCGTGTTCGCGCCGGATGTCCTGAGAGATCTTCATCGAGCAGAACTTCGGCCCGCACATCGAGCAGAAGTGCGCCGTCTTCGCGGGCTCCGCCGGCAGCGTCTCGTCGTGGAACTCCCGTGCCGTGTCCGGGTCGAGGGCCAGGTTGAACTGGTCCTCCCACCGGAACTCGAAGCGGGCGTCGGAGAGCGCGTCGTCCCACGCCTGCGCGTCCGGGTGCCCCTTGGCGAGGTCTGCCGCATGCGCCGCGATCTTGTACGTGATGACACCGGTCTTCACGTCGTCGCGGTTCGGCAGGCCCAGGTGCTCCTTCGGCGTGACGTAGCAGAGCATCGCCGTGCCCCACCAGGCGATCATCGCGGCGCCGATCCCGGACGTGATGTGGTCGTACGCCGGGGCGACGTCGGTGGTCAGCGGGCCGAGCGTGTAGAACGGCGCCTCCTCGCAGATCTCCTGCTGGAGGTCGATGTTCTCCTTGATCTTGTGCATCGGGACGTGGCCCGGGCCCTCGATCATCGTCTGCACGTTGTGGCGCTTGGCGATGGAGTTCAGCTCGCCGAGCGTGCGCAGCTCCGCGAACTGCGCCTCGTCGTTGGCGTCCGCGATCGAGCCGGGGCGCAGTCCGTCGCCGAGCGAGTACGTGACGTCGTACGCCGCGAGGATCTCGCACAGCTCCTCGAAGTGCTCGTAGAGGAAGCTCTCCTTGTGGTGCGCGAGGCACCACGCGGCCATGATCGAGCCGCCGCGCGAGACGATGCCGGTCTTGCGGTCGGCGGTCAGCGGCACGTACGGGAGGCGGACGCCGGCGTGGACCGTCATGTAGTCCACGCCCTGCTCGGCCTGCTCGATGACCGTGTCCTTGTAGATGTCCCAGGTCAGTTCCTCGGCCTTGCCGTCGACCTTTTCGAGGGCCTGGTAGAGCGGCACGGTGCCGATGGGGACGGGGGAGTTGCGCAGGACCCACTCGCGCGTGGTGTGGATGTTGCGGCCGGTGGAGAGGTCCATGACCGTGTCGGCGCCCCACTTGGTCGCCCAGGTCATCTTGTCCACCTCCTCCTCGATGGAGCTCGTCACGGCCGAGTTGCCGATATTGGCGTTGACCTTCACCAGGAAACGCTTGCCGATGATCATCGGCTCGATCTCCGGGTGGTTGACGTTCGCGGGCAGCACGGCGCGGCCCGCCGCGATCTCCTCGCGTACGACCTCCGGCGCGACGTTCTCCCGGATGGCCACGTACTCCATCTCCGGGGTGATCTCCCCCCGGCGCGCGTACGCGAGTTGGGTCACGGCCTGGCCGTCCCGGCCGCGGCGCGGCTGGCGCGGCCGACCGGGGAAGACCGCGTCCAGGTTGCGCAGACCGCCGCGCGGCGACGTGTGCTTGACCCCATCGTCCTCGGGGCGGACGGGGCGGCCCGCGTATTCCGCGGTGTCGCCGCGGGCGATGATCCAGTTCTCCCGCAGCGGCGCGAGGCCGCGGCGGACATCGGTGTCGACGGTCGGGTCGGTGTACGGGCCTGAGGTGTCGTACAGCGTCACCGACTGCCCATTGGTGAGGTGCACTTGACGGACCGGCACCTGGAGGTCGGGGCGCGAGCCCCTGATGTACCCCTTGTGCCAGCCGATGGACCGGCCTGTCTCCTCGGTCGAGCTGGAGGCAGGCGTGTGCGCGTCCGTTGTGGTCATGAGACCTACTCCCTACGCCGGCATTACCCGGTAACAGGTTCGGCGGTCGACGCAGCGATATCCGTCCCTGATCACGCAACTCCACGCTGTTTCACGTGAAACGCGCTGGGACGAAGGTCAGCGCCCTCTCAGCCCGGTGCTCCGAGCTCCCGCGGTGGCAAAAGCGGCTCCACGCTAACGTCATGAACGCCGCGTTGGCCAGAGGGCCCCCTCCGTTCTTGCGATGATCTGGCGGTGACCACCAGCAAGCAGCCCCCAGCTCCGCCGTCCCACCCGCCGCACGGGCACTCCCACAGCCACGGTCCGGCGGCGCCTGTCTCGCGGCATCTGCGCAAAGTCATCGCGGCCGTTCTGATCCCGTTCTCGGTCGCGGTCGTCGTGGGCCTCGCGGTGCTCTGGCCGGGCGGCGCACCGGCGCACGAGCGCAGCGGTGTCGGCTTCGACCGGCAGACGCAGCAGGCGACGGTGACCCGGGTCCAGCAGGTCGACTGCTCGTCCGTGCACGCCCAGGGGCAGAGCCCGACCGGGGATCCCACGGCGCAGCAGGGCACCACGGGCGGGCAGAAGACCAGTGGCACCTGCGAGAACGCGACGATCCGGATCGACAGCGGCAAGGACAAGGGCCGCACGTTCACCGAGGTCGTCCAGCCTGATTCACCACGGCAGTTGCACGAGGGCCAGAAGGTGATCGCCGCCTACGCGCCGGACGCTCCGAAGGACCTGCAGTACTCGGTCACCGACGTGAACCGCAAGGTTCCGATGGTGCTGCTGGCCGGGATCTTCGCCGTCGCCGTGGTCGTGGTGGGGCGGATGCGCGGCGTCATGGCACTCGTCGCGCTCGCGATCAGCTTCATGGTCCTGACGTTCTTCATCCTGCCCGCGATTCTGCAGGGGTCGAACCCCCTGGTCGTCGCGGTGGTCGGGGCCAGCGCGATCATGCTGATCGCGCTCTACATGTGTCACGGCCTCACGGCCAGAACCTCCGTCGCCGTGCTCGGCACCCTCGTCTCCCTGCTGCTGATCGGCCTGTTGGGCTCGCTGTTCATCGGCTGGGCGGCCCTGACGGGCAACACCGACGACAACACGGGGCTGATCCACGGCCTGTACCCGGACATCGACATGAGCGGTCTGCTGCTCGCCGGCGTCATCATCGGCTCCCTCGGTGTGCTCGACGACGTGACGGTCACGCAGACCTCTGCCGTGTGGGAGCTGCACGAGGCGAACCCGACGCTGGGCCGACGCGCCCTGTACCGGGCGGCCATCCGCATCGGCCGCGACCACATCGCGTCCGTCGTCAACACGCTCGTCCTCGCGTACGCGGGCGCCGCGCTGCCGCTGCTGCTGCTCTTCTCGATCGCGCAGAGCAGCATCGCCGATGTGGCCAACAGTGAGCTGGTGGCCGAGGAGATCGTGCGTACGCTGGTCGGCTCGATCGGCCTCGTCGCCTCGGTACCGGTGACCACCGCACTGGCCGCGCTCGTGGTCTCCGCCGACCGCCCGGAGGGGCGGGGGCCCGCTGAGGCCGCTCCCGCTCCTGGACGCGGTGGCGGAGGCCGGCGGCGTAAACGCTGAAGGGCGCGGAACTGCTCGGGTGCACCGCGCTGCTGAAGCCGTACGAGCCGATGGGGAGTCAGCCCGCGCTCTGTTCCTCGGCGAGGATCCGGTCGAGGGCCTCGTCGAGATCGGACTCGAAGTCGGCGCCCGTCTCCTCCTGGCCCAGCGGGACGAGCTTGTCCGTCCGGTCGAGGAACGCGACGAGCGGTGCGACCCCGGCCCGGAACAGGGCCTGGTCCGCACCGACCTGGAGCCTGATGTGCACTTCTCCCGGCATCTCGCCGACGGTGCCGCCCACCCGCTCCACCGGTGTGACCTGGACATCCCCTTCGCCACTTGCCCCGTTGACCCCGTCAACGAGGAGCTCCCGGCCGAACGCCCAGGTCACGGGCGCGTCCCCGGGCAGATGGAAGGTCAGCCGCACGGCGTACGGATCGGTGGACTCGTACCGGAGCTCCACCGGAATGCGGAACGAGAGCTCCTCGGAAACGAGGAAGCTCATCATGACCTCTGCCTGAACTGCTTGTACCGACTCGCGCATCGCCTACCCCGTCAACTTGCCGTCGATTGGCCAGGAATCACCTCCCTGACACTGCTGGCATCTTGCTCAACGTACACACAGGATCACAAGGAGTGAGTTTTCAAATGCTGATAGAGAAGGCGAGTGTTCCTACCAGCTTGCCGATCTCGTGCTGCAACTGACGGGCTGTGGGCAGCAGTTTCTCCGCCTGATGGGAAGGGAGAGAAACGGCCAAAGTCGCCGCGGCCGACCCGATCGTCAGCGGAAACGCGGCACAGGCCGTGCCCAGCGCGTACTCCTGGCGCTCGACGACCGGTTCCATGCGGCCCACCCGGCTCAGCTTCCGCAGCAGCGCGCGGTCGTCCCGGACCGAGTACGGGGTGATGGACTGCGCGGGGTAGCGGTCGAGGTGGTCCCTGCGGGCCTCCTCGTCGAGCTGGGAGAGCAGACACTGGCCGATGGCGTGGGCATGGCCGGTCTCCCGGAAGTCGGCCCACTCCTCGACGGCCGGATTGGCCGGAGTGTCGGCGACGGCGACGAGCTCGATCTCGCCGTCCCGGTAGACCGCGAAATAGACCGGGACGCCGATGGTGTCGCGCCAGTGCCGCAGCGCGTCGGTGATCATGCTGCGACGATTCTGCTGTGCTCCACTGCTGCTCAAACGCTCGGTGGCGTCACCGAAGACGAAGACGCCGTTCTCCCGGCGGAGGTATCCCTCGTGAGCGAGCGTGCGCAGCAGGTGGTACGCCGTGGGAAGGGCGAGGCCGGCTTCCCGCGCGAGCTGCTTGGCCGGCGCCCCGTCGTCATGCGAAGCAACCGCCTCGAGCAGTCGCATGGCCCGCTGTACGGAGCCGATGAGTGTCTGCTGGGCGGCGGGTGCGGTATCGACCGTGGCCAAGGTTCACTCCCGATGCGCGTGGGGGACCCCCGCGTATTCGAGGCTCGCAGGGGGCTAAAGCCATCGAATTCCGGACTCTAACCCTTGGCCACCGATTGGCGCCCGCCGCGCAAGGAAACTTCCCCCGGTCGTGCGAAAGGTCGCGCGCCGCAACGACCGGGATCCGCACACAAGTGCGTGCGCGACGTCACCAGTCGCGGCTCCGCGACGTCGAACCGACCATGAACTTCCGCACTACGTAGATGAGTCCGCCCACCAGAGCGGCGAACACGAGCACCTTGAACAGCAGGCCGATCACAAAGCCGACGACGCTCGCGATCAGACCGCCGAACACGACGATGGCGATGACCGGCACCGCGACCCACTTCACCCACCACGGCATGTCCGCGAATATCTCTCGCACTGCCATCGCTCCTTCGTTGTCTCTTCGATGCTTCCGATTCGAAGCCTGTGCTCCGAAGCCTCTGCTCCGGAGCCTCCACTTCGAGCTTCTGAGTCGATGCTGGCACGTCGAAGGCCCGTGCGGGCGCTTCCGATCCCTTGTCCTCCCCTGACCCGCCCCCTAGGGAACCCCGAGGTGGGGCCCGTCCGCAGGGCCGACGTCACCCCTCCGGAGGCGAGAAGACGACGAGGACGCGCAGATCCTCACTGATGTGGTGGAACTTGTGCGCGACACCGGCCGGCACGTACACCACACTGCCGCGGGCGACCTGCGTGGTCTCCATGCCGACCGTGATCGAACCGCGGCCGCTGACCACCAGGTAGACCTCGTCCTGGTGATGCGGCTGCTGCGGGTCCTGCGTGCCCGCGTCGAGCGCGTACAGCCCGACCGACATATTGCGCTCCCGCAGGAACTGCAGATACGCCCCGTCGTTGGCGGCCCTCTCCGCCTCGAGCTCGTCCAACCGGAACGCCTTCATCGCCCTCCACCCCTGTCACCACTCATGTCTGCAACGATCAGACACATGAAGAATTTCCTCGTCAAGACGCTCGCCAACGCGGGGGCCCTGGCCGTCGCGGTCTGGGTGCTCGACAAGATCACCCTCACCGGCGACAGCACGGGCAAGAAGATCGGCACGCTGGTCCTCGTCGCCCTCATCTTCGGCCTGGTCAATGTGATCGTGAAGCCGATCGTAAAGCTCCTGACCTTCCCGCTGTTCATCCTCACGCTCGGCCTGATCACGCTGATCGTGAACGCCCTGATGCTGCTGCTGACCTCGTGGCTGGCCGACCAGGTGGACCTGAGCTTCCACGTCGCCGGCCTCTGGACCGCGATCCTCGGTGGCCTGATCGTGTCGATCGTCTCCTGGGCGCTGAACGTCGTGCTGCCCGACGGCAAGGACTGAGAGCGTCCGAGGATGACCTATCGCGTCTGTTTCGTCTGCACCGGCAACATCTGCCGCTCGCCGATGGCCGAGCACGTCTTCCGCGCCCGTGTCGAGGAGGCGGGGCTCGATCGCCTCGTCGAGGTCGACAGCGCGGGCACGGACGGCTGGCACGAGGGCGACGGCGCCGACCCGCGCACCGTCCATGTCCTCACCGGGAGCGGTTACGCCTCCGAGCACACGGCCCGCCGGTTCCACCGCGACTGGTTCGCCCGCCTCGACCTGGTCGTCGCCCTCGACCACGGCCACCTGCGCGCCCTGCGCCGCCTGGCCCCGACACCCGAGGACGCCGAGAAGGTCCACCTGCTGCGTTCCTACGACCCCGCGGCCGACGCCTCCGACCTGGATGTCCCCGATCCGTACTACGGCGATACCAGCGGCTTCGAGGAGTGCCTGAGGCTGGTCGAGGCGGCGTGCGAGGGCCTTCTCGAATCCGTGCGCGAAGCGGTGGCGGGGCGGGTCGCATGACGGAGCCCTCGGCACAGGAACCGGGAGACGGCACGCGGGCGGTCCGGGCCGGTCTTCCCGAACCGGTCAAGAACGAACCGACCCTGCCGGGGCACTAGTACCGCGCTACGTACAACGGACGGTCCGAGCCTCCCCCTCGTGGCTCGGACCGTCCCGGTTCTCGCGCGCGAAGAACCGCGCGAACAAGGCTAGTTGACTCTGTGTCAGTGTCCAATCACGGTAGCGACAGAGACCTATCGACTTATTTATAGTTGGGCGCGGCCGGGGGTTGGGGAGGGAGGCGTGCCGCGATGGATCTCGCGTTGCTGCGCACCTTTGTGACGGTGCATCGCGCCGGTTCGTTCACCCGCGCCGCCGCGCTGCTCGGGCTGTCCCAGCCGGCGGTCACCTCCCAGATCCGCACGCTGGAGCGGCAGCTGGGGCGCCCGCTCTTCCTGCGCCAGGCGCGCGGGGTGACGGCGACGACGATCGGCGACGAGCTGGCCCACAAGGCGGCTCCGCATCTCGACGCCCTCGTGGAGATCGCCGAGGCCGGGCTCGACGAGGAGTCCCCCATACGCACCCTGCACCTGGCGGGGCCTCCGGAGTTCACCGCGGAGCGCGCCCTGCCCACTCTGACGGCCCTGACCCGGGACGACGGCCAGAGCATCGCGTTACGGGCGAGCTTCGGTACGGCCGAGGAAACCCTGGAGGGGCTCGCGGCGGGGCATCACGATCTGGCCATCGTGACGGCCCGTCCGCGCGGCGCGCTGCTCACGGCGACTCCGCTCTGCGACGAGGAGCACGTGCTGGCCGCCGCCCCGCGCCTGGCCGCCCGGATCGGCCGCGGCATGCTGCACCGCGACGCGGCGCCGTCCCTGGAGAAGTTCCCCGTGGTCGAGGTGCACGAGTCGTTGCCCCTGGTCAGCCGCTACTGGGCCGCCGTCTTCGACTCCCGGCCCGCTGTCTCCGCCACGGTCGTCGTGCCCGATCTGCGCGCGGTGCTCGCGTGCGTGATCGCGGGCGCCGGCCTCGCCGTCCTGCCGCGCTATCTGTGCCAGGAGAACCTGGAGCGCGGGGAGATCGTCGCCCTGCTCGACCCGCCTGTGCCGCCGCTGCGTACGTATTTCCTGGTGGTGCGCACCGGCACACTCGCCATGCCGCACATCGCGCGGGCGCATGAGTGGCTGCTGCGCGCTGCCGTCGACTGGTCGTGAGGGGGGCGCCGAGCGATGCGGGATGTTTCACGTGGAACCAGCCGGGCCACATTTCTCCCATGACCGTCCGACCCGTGGTCAAGCGCACCGCACGCGCCGTCCTGCTGGATGGCGACGACCTGATCCTGATCAAGCGGACCAAGCCCGGCGTCGATCCGTACTGGGTGACACCCGGTGGCGGGGTCGAGCCGGAGGACTCGACCGTCGTGGACGCCCTCCATCGCGAGGTGCACGAGGAACTCGGCGCCAAGATCGTCGACGTGGTGCCCTGCTTCGTGGACACCGTCGAGCACATCGGCGAGGACGGCGGCGCGACCGGCGTGAAGGTCCAGCACTTCTTCGTCTGCCGGCTGGAGTCGATGGACACCGACGAGCGGCACGGGCCCGAGGTCGAGGACCCGTGCGGCAGCTACGAGATCGTCCGGGTGCCGTTCACCCGCGTCGGCATCGCCTCGGTCCATCTGGTGCCGCTCTCGCTGCGTCACTACCTGGACGGCAACATCGAGGGCGTGCGGGCGATGCACGCACCCGATCTGGGCTGACGTCCCGCTGTACGAGATGTGGTGACGGCGCCGCGCTTCGAGGGCTCAGTCCGCCGCCGCGACCAGGTCCTCGACCGAGTCGTGCCGGATGCGGCTGCCGGGGATACCGATGCGCCGCAGGGTGTCGATGCTGCTGCGGATCATGCCGGGCGGCCCGGAGAGATACGCGTCGTACTCGTTCCAGGGGCCGTACTCCCGCACCGCGTCCGGCAGCTGGAGGTGGGCCTGCTGGTCGACGATGGGCCGCACCGAGAGCCATGCGTGGCTCTGCGAGAGGCGCAGCATCGTGTCGATGTCGTACAGATCGTGGTTGGTGCGGGCTCCGTAGAACACCTCGACCGAGCGCTGGTGCCCGTGCTCGGCCACGTCCTCGACGAGCGCCTTGATGGGCGCGATGCCGGTGCCGCCGCCGAGGCAGAGCAGCCCGCTGTCGGTGGTGTGGTCGACGGTCATGGACCCGGCGGGCGGGCCGAGGCGCAGCACATCGCCGGGGCGGGCGCGGTGCACCAGGGCGTTGGAGACCCAGCCCGCCGGCACCGCCTTCACGTGGAACGAGAGCAGCCCGTCGGAGCGGGGCGCGGACGCGAAGGAGTAGTGCCGCCAGATCCGAGGCCACCAGGGCGTCTCCAGCGTCGTGTACTGCCCGGCCAGGAACGGGTAGGGCTGATCGGGCCGCACGGTCACGACGGCGACGTCAGGGGTGCGCAGATCGTGCGAGACGACCTCGGCCATCCACCAGGCCGGCGCCTTCAGCTCGTCCTCGGCCGCCGCGTCGATCATGACCTGGGAGATCGTCGTGTACGTGCGGACCCAGGCGGCCTCGGTCTCCGCGTTCCACGTGGTCGTGGCGTACTGGGTGAGCGCGGCGATCAGGCACTCGCCGACGGCCGGGTAGTGGTCGGCCTGCGTGCCGTACTTGCGGTGACCTCGGCCCAGATTCTTCAGGTACGCCACGAGGACGTCCTTGTTGTCGATGTGCTCGGCGGCGGTCAGCAGCGCCTTGAGGAGCCGGTCGCGCTGGGTGTCCATCGCCGCGGGGAAGAGCGGGCGCAGTTCGGGGTGACGCACGAAGAGCAGCGCGTAGAAGTACGAGGTGACCCTGTCCGCGACGGGACCGATCTCCTCCATCGTGCGGCGGACGAGGATCGCGTCGGGGGAGGCATGGGTGGGAGCAGCGGGGCTCGCGGAGGCGGTGTCCGGGCCCGGCGTCTCGGCGGCCCGCGGCGGGGCGGGCTGCTGCGTCTGCTGCTCGGCCGGCGCCTGACGCGGCTCCGGTATTCGGTGCTCCTCCTGCGTCGCCTCCTGGCCGGAACCGGTCGTGGTCGGTTGCGGGGCCGGGGCCGTGCGCGGCGTGAACCAGCCCCCACCGTCCGAACCGGAATCGGCCGACGGCGTAGTGGTCGGAGCGTCCATGCTGTGCCTCGCCTCGAACATATTTCGGTCGGTCAACGTACTCCCGAGCTGTTCCCCGCCCGGAAACTGTGGGCTTTCCCCCGCGTGCCTCGACAACAATGCAGTCCACATTGAACACTGCATTCCGGACGGCTACTGACAAGTAAGGCAAGAGTGTGACATTGTCCGCAGTCCTCTCACGGCACCATGCCACCCGGTGTCATTGCCCAGAGCCCAAAGAGGAAAGTGCAGGTCTTCGATCTCTCCGTCCCGTTAGGCTGCGTAGGCCTGCGCGCGCCACGGGCTTCCCCTCGGGCCTTCTTCGGCCACCCGGCGCGATCCGGACCCGACGATACCGGCCGCCGCGAAGTCGACAACCCCCTACCGGCATAACTGCGCATTAAGGGAACCTCGGCCACTTCGTAAATTCGTCAATTACCGGTCCCGGCGCGCCAATTCGCGCCGTCCGGGGCCGTCGAGCGCGGGTGAGAGCCGCCCCTCGGCGCCACGTTTCACGTGAAACTCCCGGCGCGACCGAAAGCACGGGGGCACTCTCCACAAAGCGGTGGACGCCATGGGGCGAAGTCCGACAGCCTGACCTGCGTGTCGACACCTTCCCTCTCCGGCCTGCCCATCCGCCGTCTCACCCCGCGCGATGTCCTCGCGTGCGCCGACCTGTCCGAGAACCGGGGCTGGCCCCGTGAGGAACACAAATGGCGCCTGCTGCTCTCCGCCGGTACCGGCTACGGCATCGACGACCCCGACGGCGGTCTCGTCAGCGCGTGCGTACTGACCGAGTACGGCCCCCGTGACCGGCCCGAACTCGGCGCGATCGGCATGGTCCTGGTCGCCGAACAGCACGCACGGCAGGGCATCGGCAGGCGTCTGATGCGCCACATCGTCGAGCGGGCGGGCACCACCCCGCTCACCCTCCACGCGACGCCGTACGGGAGGCCGCTCTACGAGGAGTTGGGCTTCAAGGTCACGGGACGGGCCGAGATGGTCCGCGGCCGCTTCGTCGCCGACGGGCCCCTGCCCGATATCACCACCCGCGCTGCCACGGCGGAGGACCTCCCGGCGATCCTCCGCCTGGATTCGGAGGTCTTCGGCCCGGACCGTACGCATGTCATCACGCGACTTCCGGCTTTCGCGGACCAGTTGCGGGTGGCCGTGGACAGTGGGCCCGAGGGCAGGCTCATCGGTTTCGCGGCTGCCTGGCCCAACGGGGAAACCCACGTCGTCGGACCTCTCATCGCCCGCGACACCGCGACGGCACAAGCTCTTGTGGCCTCGCTCGCGGCGAGCACGGACCAGCCGCTGCGCACCGACATCGACGTGCGTCACGAGGAGCTGCTGTCGTGGCTCAAGGAGCACGGACTCGAGGCCGCTGGCCTCAACTCGGTGATGAACTACGGAACTTCGGACCTGCCCGGCGACTGGACCCGCCGCTTCGCACCGCTGACCGTGGCCGCGGGCTGAGTACGCGTCCGCCCCAAGGACCGCTGTGCTGCGGCGACTTGGGGCGGACGCGGGACGCGCTTCTGCTGCTACGCGAGGGCCTCCACGGCCGCGGTGGCGAAGCCGTGGTCCTGCTCGGGGGCGCCGCCGCCGACACCGATGGCCCCGATGAGTCGGCCGTCGCGGTGGACCGGCAGGCCGCCGGCGATGAACAGCAGCGGCCGGTCCAGCGCGGTGGGCAGGGTGTGGAAGGCGCCCTCGGGCTTGACCAGGTCGACGAGGTCGGCGGTCGCGGCATTCAGCTGGAGCGCGGTGTACGCCTTGCGCGTGCTGGTCTCGCCAGAGATGAGGACGGCGCGGTCGTCACGGCGGAAGGCCAGGAGGTGCCCGCCCGCGTCGAGGACGGTGACGCTGACGGTGACTCCGGCCGCCTCGGCGGCGAGGCGCGCGGCGGAGACCAGGGTCTCGGCGTCCTGCGTGCTGAGCGGGGCGACGGCGGTGGTGCTCATGAGGTGGTGCTCCTTGCGGGATGGTGCGGAGAGGTGCTGCGGGGCGGGGGCGTCATCGGCCCCGTCGGCCGGGGTGCGGGTCAGTGGTGCGCCGGCTCGGCGCGCGGCTGTTCGGCGGCCGCGACGATCACGCTCGGAGCGGGCGAGCGGCGCTCGAGGGCCGCGGACAGCACAGCCAGGACGAGGGCGGCCGCGGCGAGAACGGCGCCGACCCAGTTCGGGGAGGTGTAGCCGAGGCCCGCGGCGATCACCATGCCGCCGAGCCAGGCGGACAGGGCATTGCCGAGGTTGAAGGCGCCGATGTTGACGGCCGAGGCGAGCGTCGGGGCGCCGGAGGCCTGGTCGAGGACGCGCTTTTGCAGCGGCGGCACCGTCGCGAAGCCGAACGCTCCGATCAGCACGATGCTGATCGCGGCCAGGACCTTGTTGTGCGCGGTGACCGTGAACAGGGCGAGCACGAGAGCGAGCGCGCCCAGCGACACGTACAGCATGGGCATCAGGGCACGGTCGGCGAACTTTCCGCCGGTGAGGTTGCCGGCGACCATGCCGAGGCCGAAGAGGACCATGAGCCACGTGACGGAGCCGTCCGCGTAGCCGGCGACGTGCGTCATCATCGGCGCGATGTAGGTGACGGCCGCGAAGACGCCGCCGAAGCCGAGCACGGTCATCGCCATGGCCAGAACGACCTGCACGTTCTTGAACGCGGCCAGCTCGTGACGCAGCCGCACGCCTTCCGGCTTGGGCAGGTCCGGTACGAGCTTGGCGATACCGGCGAGGCCGATGACGCCGAGCCCGGCGACGACCGTGAACGTCACCCGCCAGCCGACCGACTGGCCGATGAACGTGCCGAGCGGGACGCCGACGACATTGGCGACGGTCAGACCCGTGAACATCATGGCGATCGCTCCGGCCTTCTTCTCCGGTGCCACCAGCTCGGCCGCGACGACCGAGCCGATGCCGAAGAACGCGCCGTGGGCGAGCGAGGCGACCACGCGGCCGATCAGCATGACGGCGAAGACGGGCGCGACGGCGGAGAGCAGGTTGCCGACGATGAAGAAGCCGAGCAGCAGCATCAGCATCCGCTTGCGCGGGATGCGCGTGCCCAGGGCGGTCATCAGCGGGGCGCCGAACATCACACCGAGCGCGTAGCCGGTCACCAGATAGCCGGCCGTGGGGATGGAGACGCCGAAGTCACCCGCGACCTCTGGGAGCAATCCCATGATCACGAATTCCGTGGTTCCGATGCCGAAGGCCCCGATCGCGAGGGCGAGAAGCGCGAGAGGCATGGGGGGACCCCTTCCAGACTGTTGCGGGTGCGCTTTACGGGACCTGACAATAATTGCAGACGCTGGTTAATTGCAAACGCGGGCAACCCCGGTCATCGACTACCCTGGGCTGAGTCGCTCCGGGACGGAGGAACCACGGACCATGACCGCCACAGACCCCGCACTGACCGCCCTCTCACAGGGCTGGTGCGCGCTTTCGCTGCTGCACGGGAAGATCGAGTCCCACATCGAGCGCGCGCTGTCCCGACACGGGCTGAGCGTGCGCGAGTACTCGCTGCTCGACGTCCTCAGCCGTCAGCACGACGGGGAGGGCGGCCACCTCCAGATGAAGCAGGTGGCCGACGCCGTCGTCCTGAGCCAGAGCGCGACCACGCGCCTGGTCACGCGGCTCGAGGAGCGCGGCCTGCTCGCCCGCTACCTGTGCCCGACCGACCGTCGGGGCATCTACACGAACGTCTCCGAAGCCGGGTCCAAGCTGCTCGAGGAGGCCCGCCCCACGAACTCCGCGGCGCTGCGGGAAGCCCTCGACGCCGCGGCCGAGGATCCCGAGCTCGCCCCACTCGTCAAGGCGGTCGAGGGGCTGCACGCCGTCGCCTGACCGGGCCCGGCGCGGTCGTCGGGGGCCCCGCATAGGCTGCGGCCCATGGGAGATCTTGAGATCAGGCCGGCCGCGGCCGAGGACATTCCGGAGATTGTCGCCATGCTGGCGGACGATCCGCTGGGCGCCAAGCGGGAGTCACCGGAGGACCTCACGCCGTATCTCGCAGCGCACGCACGCCTGACGGCCGACGCGAATCAGCACCTCGTCGTCGCCGTACGCGCAGGCCGCGTCGTCGGCACACTGCAACTCAGCATCATCCCCGGGCTCTCCCGGAAGGGCTCCACTCGCTCGATCATCGAAGCCGTCCGCATCCACACAGACGAACGTGGCAGCGGCCTCGGCACGCAGCTCATCGAGTGGGCCGTCGACGAATCCCGGCGCCAGGACTGCCAGTTGGTACAGCTGACCTCCGATGTCACGCGCACCGACGCCCACCGCTTCTACGAGCGGCTCGGCTTCGTGGGCTCACACATGGGCTTCAAGCTGCAACTGTGACCCGGGAAGTCGATCACGGGGGCGGATCACGGGAGCCGTTCGGTCGGCTGTTTCACGTGAAACAGCCGACCGCCAGAGCTACGCCTCAGCGGGGAACGCCCCGCCACCCCTCCGGATCCACGCCACCAGGAACCGGCCCACCGGCCGGATACGGCTCCCGCGTGAAGACGAAGGACCCGAGGTCGAGGTGGTTCACCGCCCCATCCTCCTGCCGGACGGCCCGGAGCAGCTCCCCCGCGTAGTAGCCGTCGAGCCCGGTCCATGTGCCGTCACCGTTCGATCGGAACCGGGAACGTCGTCCACCTTCGGCCGCCGGCCCCACCTCCACCGCACCGTCGGCCGCCAGGCGCAGCACCACCGCCTGCGTCCCCCAGTACCAGGGCCCCACCAACCCCAGGTCGGACGCCTTCACTTCGGGCAGCGGCCGCCATGGCGCGGGCAGCCTCGGCTCGGCTTCGGCGACGATCCCCAGCAACTCGGCGGCCAGCGTCGCCGCGGGCAATCCCGTCGTGCAGTTGGCGAGAGCCACCGCCACGAGACCCTCCTCCTCGCACAGCCACAGCCCTGCCACGAACCCCGGCAGCGAGCCGCCGTGTCCGGCCAGGGTGCGGCCGCCGCGCCGCACCACCTGCATGCCGAGCCCGTACGAGGACCCCCAGTCGCCCGGAAGCGTCGGCGCGGCAGGGGTACGCAGCTCCCGGACGGACTCCGCACTCAGCACCCGGTCGTCCCCGACCGCGAGGAAGGACGCGAAGACCGCCAAGTCCCGTGTGGTGGACCACAGTTGACCCGCAGGGGCCATCAGGCCCAGGTCCTCACTCGGCTCCGGAAGCAGCACATCTGCGTACGGGTGCACGGCCCAGCCCCCGGCGTGCGGATGCTGTGGTTGGGCGCTGGTGCGGGTCAGCCCCAACGGTTCGAGGATCTCGCCGCGCAGGGCTTCCTCCCAGGACACCCCGCGCACTGCCTCGACCAGGGCGCCGAGGAGCGTATAGCCGGGATTGGAGTAATGGTGACGCCGGCCGGTGGGGTGCCGGAAGGGCTGCTCACCGAGGACGTCGGCGAGGGTGGGGCGCAGGCTCGCCGGACTCCGCTCCCACCATTCCCCCGGCGTCTCGGCCGCCAACCCACCGGTGTGGGCGAGCAGTTCGGCAATCGTGACGCTGTCCGCACCGGTGCCGGGCAGATGCTTCCCCAGCGGGTCCGTCAGGTCGAGCAGCCCTTCGTCGCGCAGCCGCAGCACCAGCACGGCCGTGAACGTTTTGGTGATCGAGCCGATCCGGTACTGCACGTGCTCGTCCGGCCCGTGCCCGTCCACAGAGGTGCGCGACCCGGTCCACACCAGCTCACCGTCTCGCGCGACCGCGGCCACGAGTGAGGGCGCCCGCCCTTCGCGCTGGGCCACGGCGATGCGGTGCAGGAGGGCGCGACGGGTGGTGGGCAACAACTCTTCCGCGGATGTCGTCATGGGCCCAGTCCATCCCGGCCGACGACCGGCGTCGAGAGGTTTTCACCGCAGGCTGATCTTCAGCCGACCGTCCTGTAGGATCTCGTGGCCCATGACATAGCGCATCCCTCTGACCTGCGGCTCTTGAAGCTGTCTCACGCCGTGTCATGCCGAGTTCGTCTCAGGAAGCCTGTCATTTCCTCGGGTGTCGGCCGAGGCCGTCGGCCGGCACCCGAGGGCGAACTACTTCTGGTGCGGCTGAGGAATCTGCGATTGATCGAGTTCCTTGGGCCCGTAATGGGCGGCTGCCGCTCCCGTTTCCAAGGCCCAGTAACGGTCTCCGTATGACCAGTGCCACCACTCTGTAGGGTAGTTGACCAGGCCGACCGCTGTGAGCGCGGCGCTCAGGATGTCCCGATGGGAGCGAGCCTCATCGCTTATGTTGTCGGCCTGCGTGTAACAAGCACCCGCACTCTCCTCCGGAGTCGCATTCACACGCGTACCCATGTCGAGTTCGACCCCGTCGTCATCAGCAAGCGTCAGGTCAACAGCTGCCCCGGCACTGTGCGGTGCGATCTCGGGTGGGGACACGTAGCGGCTGGTTGCCGATCGGATCTTCTCAGCGGCCCATTCCGGATGTTCAGCACGTAGTTGGGACGCGTACTTGTCAAAGTAGTGCCGCTGCAGGGACGGTGGGCGGTACCCCTCGACGAACAGTAGCCGCATCCCTTGTGGTAGCTGTTCCTGTGCCTTGAGGAGGCGTTCGAGCACGCCTTCCCGTAGGTAGGCGAAGGCCCCAGCAGAGTCCTGCCACTTCCGCTGGTCGACCAGCAGGTGGCTGTCTTGTCGCAGATCCACGAGCCGTTCACGACACTCCTGAACAGGCACGGCTGCGACCTTCGGGTCGGACATCAGAACGATCTCAGTCATGAAGTGATCATCTCCCGGCCCTGCACTCGCCTTCAGCTGGGATCATCTGGGCTGCTGAGGCGATGCGTTTCCCGAACCGGGTCAGTTTCATGGCTCTGCCGCGCTCGGCTCGTTCGAAGAGAGGCTGTCCGAGGTCCGCTTCGAGGCGCTTGATCTGGGTCACCAGAGCGGACTGGTGGATGCCGAGGTCTCGGGCTGCTTCGCCAAGCGTGGGGTAGGTCCGGGCAGCCAGGAATCGCGAGAGCCTTTGCCGTGCGAATGCTCCGGTGAGGGCCTTGCGGAGGATGGCAGGGAGAGCGTCAGCTTCGTCAGCGGCGCGGAGGGCCGTGTGGTGGCTGGCTCCACCGCGTGGGCGCAGTGGGATGTTGTGGGTGTGGGCCCAGCGGGCCATGTTCGCGGGGCTCATTCCGGTTTCGCGGGCGAGGTCGGGCAGGGTGCGGCGGCGGTGGACGTACTGCTCGATGAGCCAGTCCCGTTCGATCGTGCCGCGGGGCTTGTAGTCCTGAGGACCGTCGCGGAGCGGGATGCCGTACTCCTTGGCGAGACTGGCCACCATCTGGCGGGAGAAGCCGGTGAGGGTGGCGATCTGCCGGAGGGACAGGTGCTCGCGGAGGTAGAGATGGGCGAGGTGCTCAACCGGGATGGTTTGCCGGGCTTCCTGGCGGATGCGGCCTGTGGCCCTGGCGACGCTCCGTGTCAGCGGGGGAGCGGGGGCTGGGTGTTCATCGAGGACGTGTCGGACGGCCTCAACGGTCGTGCCCAGGACCTGGGCCGCGTGCTGAACGGGGCTGCGGCGTTCTCGAACGAGCTGGTGCAGGCGGGAAAGGTCGATGCCTTCCGGATCGGGGCCGGGCAGGGCAAGTCCGACCAGCAGGGCGGTGGATGGTTGCCAGGTCACGGGCTCGTCGTGGATGTGGTGCGAGGCAAGGAAGTTGAGGGCTTCCCGGTGGAGGGCCTGTGCGAGTTCGGGTGTCTGGAGTGCGGTGAAGTGCAGGGACGTCGCGCGGAATTCCGCGGTGTCGAGCCCGCCTTGGCGATCGGGGGCCGCTTCGGCGGGCATGCCGCTGAGTCGGCGGAAGAGCTGGCTGCGGGCGATGCGTTCGCGCCTGCCGGTTCCCGGCGGGGTTCCGGTCCGGCGGCAGATCGCCAGCCAGCGGTCATGGGGAAGCAGGCCGGTGTAGTCGAGGGTCCGGCGCCGGCCGTAGTCGATGGGGACGTCGGCGGCGTCGAGATGGTCGGTGAGCCGGTCCAGGGCCGTGAGGATGTCTGGCCAGTGCGGAAGGCCGTCGAGTTCCTGGAGGAGTCGTGAGATCCCGATCCCGTATGTGGCGTCGCCGACCAGCCCGGCGGCCTGGTCCAAGGAGATGCGGCCGCCGGGAATCAGCAGCAGGGCGGCGAGGACGGGAGCCAGGGATCGCGCATAGATTCCCTCGGGCGGTGTGAGCCGGACCGTCCAGGACGGCCAGAACATCGTGGGAATCTTCGAGGCTCGCTGTTCGATGTCCCGCCTGGTCCGTGTCGGCCGGCGGGGGGTTTCGGTCGTGGTGCGGTAGCGGAGGTGATCGCTGGGGCGGAAGGACGGTGCAAGTGCGGCCAGGTGCACGGACTGAAGCACGGGGCTGATGCCCCGGCCCCAGTCGTCGATGCTGGTCGGCGAGATCTGCGCGAGTTCCTCGCGTACTTCGTTCAACAGGCCGCGCAGAGCCTCGCCGGCCGGATGGATTCCTGGCCGCTGCAGGATGTCCAGGGCCGTGGTGACCGCGACGGCGGCGTCCGCGGCTCGGGGCGGCGCCATGAACCCCGGTCGGTTCGCCGCCTGTTGAAGGTGCGGCAAGACCGGCTCGGTGGCAAGCTGCGCCTCTGCGATGTCCGCCGGGATCTGTTCCCGCAGGACTGCAGCGGGAAGATCACTGAGGGTGCGGATGCCCAGGGCCCGGATGTCGGCCAGCACCGCGGGCGCCAGCTGGGGAAGTGCCCGGTAGGGGCCGAAGGCCACCGTTGCCCCGTCGATGATCTCCATCACCCGGTCCTGTGCCGCAAGGACCGGATGGCCCGCAGGCATGCGGAGCGTCGAGACACGGGTCAGATCACTGCCGCAGCCCGCTGATATCGGACCGCCGGGGCGGGTCGGTGGATTGCCGCAGAGCTCGGGCCGGGGAACGGATCGTCCTGAGCGGGGCCGCAGCCGCGGAATCCGCCCGCACTGCGGGCAGCGGTCCGCCAGCAGGCGGCGATGCCGGGTGCAGGCGAAGGAGAAGCCGAGCCTCCAGGACAACTGCCAGCGCCCGTCGGTGGCTTGGAGGCAGTCCGGGCAGAACCGGGAACCGCGTCCGCGGCCCCAGAGGGTGTGCCGTGCGACGGCCCGGCCTCCGGAACCAAGGTGCAGTGCCCGCCCGTCATAGTGCGCCAGAGTCAGGGCAGTGACCGTCTCCGGGGCCGTGCCGGTGGCGTGCGCGACCGCGGCGGTGAGTTGCTCGTCGAGGACGATCGTCCAGTCCGCGGGAATGCCGCGAAACTGATTCCCGGCCCGGTGCCCGGCCGGGAAGCCGAAGTGCAGCCGGACATCGCCGAGTGTGGTGTCCAGTCGTCGGGCCGTCGCCTCCAGCCAGGAGTCCAGGGCCTCGCCGGGAAGGGGTGGCAGCCGGATCGGCAGGGTGCGGGCCACCGGTGTCATGCCACTCGTCGGCTGCGGGAACGTGGGCGGCTGGTCAGCCGCTTCTTGTCCAGGGCGGCCTGGAGTTCGAGGCGGGCGGCCTCGGATGCCTCGTCGTTCTTGACCCGGTCCATCAGTTCCTGGTCGAGCCGTTCGGCCCCGGTGCGGACCGCCCGCTGGCAGCCGCGGTTGATGAGCGTCATCAGCGAGCCGATGTGTCCGGTGCTGCGGGCGAAGAGATAGTCCGACAGTTCGTCCGCGAGCATGCCGGGGTGTTTTTTCGTGAGCACGACGCGTTGTTCGAGGGCCAGCAGCATCTGGCGCCACTCACGGCGTCCGGCCTCCGTGTCGATGGTGAACGGGCGGAGTCCGAGGCGGGTGGTGCGGCGGCCGGTCTGGGCCAGAGCGGTGTCGCGCCCGTTCGTGCCCTCGCCGAACAGGCCCTTCCTGGCGAGTTCGACGCCCACCATCAGCAGGGTCACCGGGAACTCGTTGGCGATCCACTTCAGGTGATTGCTCACCTCAATGCCGCTCTTCTCTCCCCATTTCAAGAAGTGCAGGTCGTCCAGGATCACCAGGCGGACCTCGCAGGACAGCACGCAGTCCAGCACCCGTCGTCCGAACTGGGCGGTGGTGCCCCGTCCAGTTCCGGGGTGGCCGAAGAACTCCAGCATGGCCCGGTTGAGGTCCTTCATCCCTGTGTTCCCGGTCAGCCCGACCCGGCAGACGGGAATCCGCTCGTGTCCCTGGCTCGTGGAGGGACCGGACTCGTCGACCTCCCGGCGGTGGAAGTCGCGGGCGAAGGCCAGCACCGAGGTCGTCTTGCCCAGCCCCGGGAACGCGTCGACGGCCACCGCTCCCTTGGCCTTGTCGCCGTCCTGCTCGTTGCTGTCGACGATGTCCCACAAGTCCTCGTGAAGCTCGGCCAGTTGCGGCGTCTTGACCGGGCCGATGTTCGCATGCCACTTCCGGCGCCGCCGGTTGTAGTCCGCTCTCGCCCGCACGCTCAGGGATTCCAGCTGCCCGCAGGTCAGCAGATCGGGCCGACCGCGGCGAGGACTCTCGGCGAACGCCTTGAAGTCCTCCTTCCGCGACAGGGCGAGATTGTCCGCCTCCGGAACAGCGCCGTCGCTCACACGTCCTCCAGCGCATCGGCATAGAAGTCGCCCTCTTCGGCAAGATCCTCCAGATCGGCCTCGTCGTCGTCCCCCGTCTCCGCCGCCGTGTTGGACTCGTGCGGTTCCGCAGCCTCCTCGGCCTCGCCGAGGGCCTTGCGTACGGATGGAAGGGAGACGATCGTCTCCTCTTCGCTCTGCGGAAGTTCGATGGCGGCCTGCTCGCGCGAGAGCCGCAGGGCGATGCGCCGCTCGGCGATCGTGGTGCCCAGTCCGAGGTTCCACCGCTCCAGCAGCTCGGCGACGGCGAGCCGGTCGTCGGGAAAGCGATACTTCGAGGCGGCCAGCTGCCGGGCGAACCTCAACGCGTCCTCGCTCAGCGGCATCTCGGCCGACGGCGCGTGTTCCCACACCAGCGTGTGCCAGGCCCGGGTCACAGGATTACGGAAGTAGATTTTAGTGATGTCGTCCGGGTCCGTCTGGAACGGCCAGCCGTTCTTCACCGGCCCGTCATAGGGGCTTCGAGTCCCCGGCTCCGGAAGGCCAGAGCCGCTGTAGCGGCGGCGGCCGATCTCGACCCCGTAGTGCTGGATCGTGCGCCACTCGGTCTTTAGGAACTCGTAGGCGAGATCCGGATCCCGGGGAACCTCGATGTAACCGGCCCTGGTCATCCCGTGCTCGAACATCTTCGCCGGGGACATCCGCAGCCCCGGCAGGCCCGGATCGACCAGACTGGAGTGCGGCCTGCAGTGATAGACCGTCGCGGTCCACTCCCGGATGATCGCCTCAAGCTCGTCGAGGAAGAAGAACGCGTCGTCCTCCGGGCTCTCGCCCCGCGAGTGGATGTCGGGTCCCTTGTAGCCGGGCAACAGTTGCAGCAGCCCCTCGCGCACGGTCCGGAAATAGCGTTCAACCGGGCCCTTGTCACGGCCGGTCCGCAGCCGGGCCGGCTGGATGGAGATGCCCATCCGGCGGCAGACACTGGTCAGATGCTCCGAGACGTAGACCTTGCCGTGGTCGACGACCAGCGTCTCCGGGACCAGGGGTGGTGAGGCCAGGCCCGGTCCGGTGGCGCCCTCGACGTCGACCAGGACGGTGCGGGGGATGCCGTGCTCGGGCCAGACCGCGTGCCGCGGCCAGTCCCGGCCCGCCGGCCTCGGCCGGAACGACTGGAAGAGCACCGCGCTGACATCTACCGCCTTCGTGGAGACCGGCGTGAGCCGGATCCCCGTGATGCAGCGCGTGTACCAGTCCATCGCAACCGTCAGCTCGGCCTGCACCCACTTGAGCGTCAGCGGGTCGAACGCGAACACGTCCAGCCGCGTGGAGTCCATCAGCAGGTACTCACCCGGCCGCGTCGGCCGCAGCTTCCCGTACGGACCCTTCGGCCGATCCGCGATGTCCCGGTTCCGCTTCGTACTCAGCCGGAACAGCGGATGCCGACGCTCCAACTCCTCCAACAGCCGAAACGCCGTCGCCCGACTCGGCTGCGGCACCACCCCCTCACCGAACCGCGCAATCACCCGGGCCCGGGCCCGCTCGATCACCATCGTCCGCGACGGCCGCGACTGGTCGGAGTGCTCGACCATCACCTCCACCGCGGTCTCCACCCACCGGTCATCGACCTCGATCTTCGTCTTCCGCGTCGGTCCCCTTCGGGGAGCGAGCCCAGCTTCCCCGTGGCTCCGGAACTCGGCGATCCACCGCTTCAAGGTCCGCAGGCCCACGCCGAGTTCGGAGATCTTCGCCGCGTATCTGGCCTCCAACGGCCTCTCCGGCGAGTACTCGGGACGCGGTTCCCCGTCTCGTGCGAGTTCGCGGCTGCCGGACCGATACCCCGTCAACACCTCACGAACGTGCTCAGCTCGTTCCAGGACCCTCTGCTTCTCCGGCTCAGCAAGCTGCCCAAGAACCACGGAGGCGATCTCGCCCTCGTCGTCCGCTGACGGCCCAGGTCCGTCAGGACTGATGACAGCACGGTCGGAGAACAGCAACTCCTTGAGCGACAGCCGTAAAAGCCGCCCATGGCCACCCTTCAAGACCACTTCGTTGCCCGCTGTGGTCGCAGCCATCTCCACCACCTCGACGGTCTCCCCGTCGTAGCGGAAACGCGTACCGACTCCGACGCGAGCCCCAGCCCTGCTCATGCTGCCCTCCTCAGAATGTGCGAAGGTCCCAGCGGTCGACCGAGTTCGGTGACGACAGCCTGTATCCAGAGCAGGTGGTGGACGGCGGCTCGGACTTGAGACTCCGGACGATTCGGCAGACACTCCGCGACCTGCCCCAGACGAAGCCCGTCGAGATCCGCATCCAGGAGCTCTTCCAATACCTCAGTGCTGAACAGCCAGTCCCTGCGATAACCCGCCAGGAACCGGATGTTCCCCAGTTCAACAGCCGGGGGCTCGCTCCAGACCTCGTACTTCCAGCCGCGCGACTCCACCACCCGCCGCGTCCAGCCGAAGGCGAACTCCACCTCCGGCTTGGACAACCGATGCAACGGTTTGACGTCGACAACCACCGGCGTCTGCCCTGTGAACAGGAGATAGTCCGGGATGTGCCGCCGCACCTTCCCCTCCAGCACCGTCTTCAGCAGGAAGGGCTGGGCCACGATGCCGCGTACGAACGGATCGAAGTCGGCGAAGAGCAACCGCGACAGTTCCAGGCGCGACTCGTAGATCACGTGGTCGCGCATCGTCGCCGACCAGTAGATACCCGAGTAGTGCTTCTGGCCCTTGTACCAACGGAACGTTCGCCACGGACAAGCCGACTGCAGGAGGTCAACAGGGGCCGTACGCCAGTCCCGGTCCTCCACCACGGCACCACGCTGCTGACGGATACTCACCGTCGCAATGACGCTGTCCATCGCGCACCCCCACCCCACGAGCAACGACCCGTACAGCCAAGGGTGTCAGCAGAGCAACGACGGACAGAGCGGGCCGGAACTCCATCACCCGAAAAGGTGAGAGCCTCCACCAGCGAGTCTCACGAAGACGGCATAAGTGCCGCCGATGTGCCATCGGACGTGAGACTGTGCCACGAAATCTGAGACCCTACACGTCCCCCGATCAGGTCTGCGCCATGTCCACGAAGCGCGAGTAGTGGCCCTGGAAGGCGACGGTGATCGTGGCCGTCGGGCCGTTACGGTGCTTGCCGACGATGATGTCCGCCTCGCCCGCGCGAGGAGACTCCTTCTCGTACGCGTCCTCACGGTGCAGCAGGATGACCATGTCGGCGTCCTGCTCAATGGAGCCGGACTCACGCAGGTCGGAGACCATCGGCTTCTTGTCCGTGCGCTGCTCGGGGCCACGGTTCAGCTGGGAGAGCGCGATCACCGGCAGCTCCAGCTCCTTGGCCAGCAGCTTCAGGTTTCGGGACATGTCCGAGACCTCCTGCTGACGGCTCTCGGAGCGCTTCGAGCCACCGGCCTGCATCAGCTGCAGATAGTCGATGATCACGAGCTTGATGTCGTTGCGCTGCTTGAGCCGACGGCACTTCGCGCGGATCTCCATCATCGACAGGTTCGGGGAGTCGTCGATGTACAGCGGCGCGGCCGAGACCTCGGGCATCCGGCGCGCGAGCCGCGTCCAGTCCTCGTCCGTCATCGTGCCGGAGCGCATGTGGTGCAGGGCCACGCGCGCCTCGGCCGACAGCAGACGCATCGCGATCTCGTTGCGCCCCATTTCGAGGGAGAAGATGACGCTGGGCAGGTTGTTCTTGATCGACGCGGCGCGAGCGAAGTCCAGCGCCAGCGTGGACTTACCCATGGCGGGACGGGCCGCGATGACGATCATCTGGCCCGGGTGCAGACCGTTGGTGAGCGAGTCGAAGTCGGTGAAGCCGGTCGGCACACCGGTCATCTCGCCGCTGCGCGAACCGATCGCCTCGATCTCGTCGAGCGCGCCCTCCATGATGTCGCCGAGCGGGAGGTAGTCCTCGCTGGTGCGCTGCTCGGTGACGGCGTAGACCTCGGCCTGCGCCCTGTTGACGATCTCGTCGACATCGTCGTCGCCCGCGTATCCCATCTGCGTGATCCGCGTGCCCGCCTCGACAAGGCGGCGCAGTACGGCGCGCTCGTGGACGATCTCCGCGTAGTACTCGGCGTTCGCCGCCGTCGGGACCGTCTGCACGAGGGTGTGCAGATACGATGCGCCACCGACCTTGTTGATCTCGCCGCGCTTGGTCAGCTCCGCGGCGATGGTGATCGGGTCGGCGGGCTCGCCCTTGGCGTAGACGTCGAGGATCGCCTGAAAGATCGTTTCGTGGGCCGGCTTGTAGAAGTCGGGACCCTTGATGACCTCCACGACGTCGGCGATCGCGTCCTTCGACAGGAGCATGCCACCGAGCACGGACTGCTCGGCGTCCAGATCCTGCGGTGGAACGCGCTCGAAGGTGGCAGGGCCTTCGTCCCAGCCGCCGCCCTCACTGCCCCGCTCGTGCTGGTCTCCCTGACCTCGGCCACCGCCCCGGAACGGCCGGGAAGGGGGGAGGCGATCGCTGGGACCGTCTTCGGCCCAGGGGTCGTCCAATGGCTCGGAGATACTCACCGGGCCGCCTCCTCCCGTCCGCCGAGCGGACCTCGCCGTACCCCTCATTCCTACGGCACGACACTGACAAATAAGAGACCCAACTCCGCTTCTGACGCGTCGGATTTGTGAGGTTTCCGAGGTCGCGGGACACGGTGGGCGCCGCACCACGGTAGGCGTGTCTGCACCGTCAGCCAATCTGGTTATCCACAGGCGCTGTGGATGACGGGCCCCTCGCTGTGGAGAACCCGGGAAAACCTGTGCACGACACGGTGGACAGGCCTGTGAACAAGCCCTCACGCGATTCCATACACAGCATCTGACCTGCCGTTTTCCCATCCACCGGCTGTGCAGAAGAAAAACTTTCCCAGTCGGCCCAAGATCTCCGTCCGCCCCGCCGCGCGACACGCGGAAGACCGCCGCAGGTAAGGGTCACTCTAACGTTGCATCTCTTACCTGTGGAAGATTAGATTGGTGCCCATGACACAGGCTCCCGCGACACCCAAGGCCGCCCGACGCCGGCACGACCGAGAGATCGTCGCCCTCGCCGTTCCGGCCTTTGGCGCACTCGTCGCCGAGCCCCTTTTCCTCATGGCCGACAGCGCCATCGTCGGCCATCTCGGCACCTCACAGCTCGCCGGACTTGCCGTCGCCTCGGCCCTGCTGCAGACCGCGGTCAGCGTCTTCGTCTTCCTCGCCTACGCGACCACCGCGGCGGTTGCCCGGCGCGTCGGTTCCGGCGATCTGAAGTCCGCCATCCAACAGGGCATGGACGGCATCTGGCTCGCCCTGTTTCTCGGTGTCTTGGTCGTCGCCGTCGCCCTGCCGACAACCCCGGCACTGGTCGACCTCTTCGGCGCTTCCGACACGGCGACGCCCTACGCGATCACCTACCTGCGCATTTCCTCGCTCGGCATTCCCCCGATGCTCATCGTCCTCGCGGCCACCGGTGTGCTGCGCGGACTGCAGAACACCAAGACCCCTCTTTATGTGGCGGTCGCCGGCTTCGTCGCCAACGCCGGGCTGAACGTCGCGCTCGTCTACGGTGCGGGCCTGGGCATCGCGGGTTCCGCCTGGGGCACCGTCATCGCCCAGGTCGGCATGGCCGTCGTCTACCTCGTCGTCGTGATCCGCGGCGCCCGCCGCCACGGGGCTTCGCTGCGTCCGGACGTGGCCGGCATCAGGGCTTGCGCCCAGGCAGGCGCGCCGCTTCTCGTGCGGACGATCTCGCTCCGGGCGATCCTGATGATCGCGACAGCCGTCGCGGCCCGGCTCGGTGACGCCGATGTGGCCGCGCACCAGATCATCCTGTCTCTGTGGAGCCTGACGGCCTTCGCCCTCGACGCCATCGCCATCGCCGGTCAAGCGATCATCGGCCGCTACCTCGGAGCCGACGACGCTCCGGGCGCACGGGCGGTCTGTCGCCGGATGGTGGAGTGGGGGATCGTCGCGGGAGTCGTCCTCGGCGTACTCATCGTCGTCGCCAGACCACTGTTCGTCCCGCTGTTCACGAGCGATCAGCTCGTCCAGGACGCCGCCCTGCCCGCCCTCATCGTCGTGGCCCTGTCCCAGCCCATTTGCGGGATCGTCTACGTCCTGGACGGAGTCCTCATGGGCGCGGGCGACGGGCCTTATCTGGCCTGGGCCATGCTGGTCACGTTCGCCGTCTTCGCCCCTGTGGCGCTGCTGGTCCCCGTCCTCGGCGGCGGTCTCACCGCGGTGTGGGGTGCGATGGCGCTGATGATGACGGTGCGCATGATCACGCTCTGGATCCGCTACCGCTCGGGGCGCTGGGCCGTGACAGGCGCGACGCGCTGACTCACTGACGCGCTGACTCGCTCACTCGCTGACGCGAAGCGAGCTGTTTCACGTGAAACCGCGAGGCAGCCAAAGCCGGACGTACGTCGAAGCAGGACGTTCCACCGTTTCACGTGAAACGCAGCCAGCAAGCATGTGGGGCCGCACCCCGAAGGGTGCGGCCCCACATTCGCTTCAGCGCTGCTCAGAGCAGTGCTCAGGCAGAGACGACCTCGATGTTGACCTTGGCGGCAACCTCGGGGTGCAGACGCACGGAGGCCTCGTGGCCACCCAGCGTCTTGATGGGCGAGCCCAGCTCGACACGGCGCTTGTCGACCTTCGGGCCACCGGCGGCCTCGATCGCCGAAGCGACGTCAGCCGGGGTGACGGAACCGAAGAGACGACCGGCGTCGCCGGAGCGGACGGCCAGACGGACCGCGGTGCCCTCGAGCTTGGCCTTGATCTCGTTGGCCTGCTCGATGGTGGCGATCTCGTGGATCTTGCGGGCGCGACGGATCTGCGCCACGTCCTGCTCGCCACCCTTGGTCCAGCGGATCGCGAACTTCCGCGGGATCAGGTAGTTACGGGCGTACCCGTCCTTGACGTCGACGACCTCGCCGGCGGTGCCGAGGCCAGAGACCTCGTGGGTCAGGATGATCTTCATGTTTCGGTCACCCTTTCCTTATCGCGCGGTGGACGTGTAGGGCAGCAGCGCCATCTCACGGCTGTTCTTGACGGCCGTGGCGACGTCACGCTGGTGCTGCGTGCAGTTGCCGGTCACGCGGCGGGCACGGATCTTGCCGCGGTCGGAAATGAACTTCCGCAGCATGTTCGTGTCCTTGTAGTCCACGTACGTGACCTTGTCCTTGCAGAAAGCGCAGACCTTCTTCTTAGGCTTGCGCACAGGCGGCTTCGCCATGGTGTTTCTCCTGTGTGATCAAGAAGTGTGGGGTGCGAGCCCCGTCCCCTCAGGGAGTGATCCCTAGAAGGGGGGCTCGTCCGAGTAGCCGCCGCCGGAGCCGCCGGAGCTTCCGCCCCAGCCGCCACCGCCGCCGCCCTGCTGGCCGCCGCCGGCCGGCGCACCGGTCGCCCAGGGGTCGTTGGCCGGGGCTCCGCCCTGGCCACCTCCCTGACCGCCCTGCTGGCCGCCGGGGCCGCCGCCCCAGCCGCCACCGCCGCCGCCCTGCTGGCCGCCGCCGAATCCGCCGCCGCCACCCTGGCCACCACGACCGGGGGTCTTGGTGACCTTGGCGGTGGCGTAGCGCAGCGAGGGGCCGATCTCGTCGACCTCGAGCTCCACGACCGTCCGCTTCTCGCCCTGCTGGGTCTCGTACGAACGCTGCCGCAGTCGTCCCTGAGCGACGACACGCATACCGCGCGTCAGCGACTCGGCGACATTCTCCGCGGCCTGACGCCAGATCGACGCGCGGAGGAACAGCGCATCGCCGTCCTTCCACTCATTGGTCTGACGGTCGAACGTCCGAGGCGTCGACGCGATCGTGAAGTTCGCGACGGCCGCGCCGGACGGGGTGAAGCGCAGCTCGGGGTCGTCGGTCAGGTTTCCGACGACGGTGATAACGGTCTCGCCTGCCATGGGGGAACCTCTCGGCGGGTTTGCTGCTGGCTGCTTGCTGCTACTCGAATGCCCGACCCGACGTACTCACTGAACTAGGAAGTTCAGTGGGTCTCGGGACGGAGGACCTTGGTCCGGAGGACCGACTCGTTCAGGTTCATCTGGCGGTCGAGCTCCTTGACGACCGCAGGCTCGGCCTGCAGGTCGATGACCGAGTAGATGCCCTCGGGCTTCTTCTTGATCTCGTACGAGAGCCGACGACGGCCCCAGGTGTCGACCTTCTCCACCTTGCCGTTGCCCTCACGGACAACGGACATGAAGTTCTCGATCAGGGGGGCGACAGCGCGCTCCTCCAGATCGGGGTCGAGGATGACCATCACCTCGTAGTGACGCATGTGGAACCCACCTCCTTTGGACTCAGCGGCCACGGTCGTTCCGTGGCAGGAGGGTTGTTATGCGTAGCAACGGTATCGGCCACCACTGACAATCGGGTCCCGCCGAGCGGATCCGCCCTGATCAGTGGAGTGAGCCCCTGGTCGGGGCGTGAACAGACACCGGTGCAGACCGTACAGACTACCCGCACCTCTGCTTCCGGTTGAAATCCGGCAGCCTCCGACCGCAATCTGTACACATCGGGTGTGTACGGCGCTACCGTGCGCCGCTTCCGCAGGAGGTGCCCCATGGCACAAGTAATGCGTCCCAACAGCACCGCTTCCTCGTCCCTTTTCGCCACGGACGGCAAGCCCCACCCGCTGCCGGACACCCTGCTCGGGGTGACCGTGGTGCTCGGAGCGATCGCGATCATCTCCTCGCTCTGGCCCGGCCTCCATCTGCTGAGCTCGTGGGCCGGAATCGTCGGCGTCCTGACCGGGGCCTACGGCCAGTTCGTCTCCGAGACGACCCGTGAACGATTCGGCCTGATCCTCGGCCTGGGGGCGTCGGCCATCGGCTTCTTCATCGGCATGGCCCACGGGGGCCTCTTCGGCGGGGTCATCGGCTGAGGCGGCCCGTCTCACGAGCCGCCGCGGGGTCGCCTTCACCGCCGACCTCCCATACGGCCGGTCGGGGCGCTCACAGGGCGCAGTAGGCTTCGGCGCGAGAGCCGGAGCCCCTGTACCCATGGGGACACACCAGCCCGAGGAGCGCCCCGAATGAGCCTGACCCTGAGGACCATCAGCCGAGAGCAGCATCTGGCGTACATCCAGAGCCTGCCGTCGGCCAGCCACATGCAGGTCCCCGCATGGGCAGACGTAAAGGCGGAGTGGCGCTCCGAGCACCTGGGCTGGTTCGACGAGCGCACCGGCGAAATGGTCGGGGCGGGCCTCGTGCTGTACCGCCAGCTCCCCAAGATCAAGCGCTATCTGGCGTACCTGCCCGAGGGCCCGGTCATCAACTGGTACGCCCCGAACCTCGAAGAGTGGCTGCGCCCGATGCTCGCGCATCTGAAGCAGCAAGGCGCCTTCTCCGTGAAGATGGGCCCGCCCGTCATCATTCGCCGCTGGGACGCGCCCTCCATCAAGAAGGGCATCCAAGACGCGGACGTGAAGCGCCTGCGCGACATCGAGGCGGACCACATCGAGCCGCGCGCCTTCGAGGTCGCCGACAAGCTCCGCCGCATGGGCTGGCAGCAGGGCGAGGACGGCGGCGCGGGCTTCGGCGACGTACAGCCGCGCTATGTCTTCCAGGTGCCGCTCGCGAACCGCTCCCTGGAAGAGGTGCACAAGCAGTTCAACCAGCTGTGGCGGCGCAACATCAAGAAGGCCGAGAAGGCCGGTGTCGAGGTCGTCCAGGGCGGCTACCAGGACCTCGCCGAGTGGCAGCGCCTGTACGAGATCACGGCCGTGCGCGACCACTTCCGGCCGCGCCCGCTGTCGTACTTCCAGCGCATGTGGACGGCCCTCAACACCGAGGACCCCAACCGGATGCGGCTCTACTTCGCGCGGCACAACGGCGTGAACCTCGCTGCGGCGACGATGCTCGTCGTGGGCGGGCACGTCTGGTACTCCTACGGCGCCTCGGACAACATCGGCCGCGAGGTGCGCCCGTCCAACGCCATGCAGTGGCGGATGCTGCGCGACGCCTACGCGCTCGGCGCAACCGTCTACGACCTGCGCGGCATCTCCGACTCGCTGGACGAGACCGATCACCTCTTCGGCCTGATCCAGTTCAAGGTCGGTACGGGCGGCCAGGCAGCCGAGTACCTGGGCGAGTGGGACTTCCCGCTCAACAAGCTGCTGCACAAGGCGCTCGACATCTACATGTCGCGGCGCTGAGCGCCCGGCACAATCTCACCTAGCTCCGTACTCTCCACGAAAGGTTCCGGGACCGGCCATGGCGCTCACGCTCTACGTCGACACCGCGCGCTGGCGGGCACACCACAAGCAGGTGCTCGAGCAGTTTCCGGGGCTCGTCCCCGTCTGCAAGGGCAACGGCTACGGGTTCGGCCACGAACGGCTGGCGGAAGAGGCGACTCGTTTCGGCACCGACGTCCTTGCCGTCGGAACCACGTACGAGGCCGCCCGGATCAAGGACTGGTTCAGCGGTGACCTGCTGGTCCTGACGCCGTTCCGGCGCGGCGAGGAGCCGGTTCCGCTGCCCGACCGCGTCATCCGCTCCGTCTCCTCCGTCGACGGCGTGCACGGCCTGGTGGGCGCCCGCGTCGTCATCGAGGTCATGTCCTCGATGAAGCGGCACGGCGTCACCGAGCAGGACCTGCCGCAGCTCGCGCACGCCATACAGGACGTGCGTCTCGAGGGCTTCGCGATCCACCTGCCGCTCGACCGCACCGACGGCACGGACGCCGTCGAGGAGGTCATCGGCTGGATGGACCGCCTGCGCGCGGCCCGGCTGCCGCTGCACACCATGTTCGTGAGTCACCTGAAGGCCGACGAACTGGCGCGCCTGCAGCAGCAGTTCCCGCAGACCCGCTTCCGCGCGCGTATCGGTACGCGTCTGTGGCTGGGTGATCACGAGGCGACCGAGTACCGCGGCGCCGTCCTGGACGTCACGCGCGTGGCGAAGGGCGACCGGTTCGGCTACCGCCAGCAGAAGGCCCCCTCCGACGGCTGGCTGGTGGTCGTGGCGGGTGGTACGTCGCACGGTGTGGGCCTGGAGGCCCCGAAGGCCGTGCACGGCGTCATGCCGCGCGCCAAGGGCGTCGCACGGGCCGGTCTGGCGACGGTGAACCGGAACCTGGCGCCGTTCGTCTGGGCGGGCAAGCAGCGCTGGTTCGCCGAGCCGCCGCACATGCAGGTGTCGATCCTGTTCGTGCCCTCCGATGCCCCGGAGCCCCAGGTGGGCGAGGAACTGGTGGCCCATCTCCGGCACACCACCACGCAGTTCGACCGGATCGTGGATCGCTGACCACTGAGCACGCCTCTACGTAGAGCGTGCCGGGTCCACGTAGGACACACGAAAGCGGGTCGGGCGCCCATGAGGTGCCCGACCCGCTTTTCGTTGCCCTCAACGAGTGGGTTCGCTCAGAGTGAACTCCCCGGCGACCGGCCCCAGTCCACCGCGGCCGGCCCTTCCGAGACATGGGCGGCATGCCGATGTCGCCTCGGACGAGCCGCCTGCCCCAGTACGAAGACATCCTTGGCGCCGTCCAGCACGCCACCCGTGGGATCGTCCTCGCCGGATCGGCGCACCACGTCCCGCTCGGGCAGCCAGATGTCCCGCACGATGACCGCACAGAGATAGAGCGTGCCCAACAGGTGCGCCGCGACGACCAGTTGATATCCGTCCTCGGGCAACCCCTGATGCTTGTCCCCGCTCGTCGTGTACGCGAGGTACAGCCAAATCCCCAGGAAGTACGCGACCTCGCACGCCTGCCAGATCAGGAAGTCCCGCCACTTGGGGCGCGCGAGCGCGGCGAGCGGGATCAGCCACAGGACGTACTGCGGCGAGTAGACCTTGTTGGTGAGGATGAAGGCCGCGACCACCAGGAACGCGAGCTGGGAGAAGCGCGGCCGACGGGGTGCGGTGAGCGTCAGCGCCGCGACGCCCAGGCAGGCCAGCACCATCAGCGTCGTGGCCAAGGTATTGACGACGTTGGTGTCGAGGGGCGTGTCCCGGTGCTGGGAGATGATCAGCCAGAAGGAGCCGAAGTCGACTCCGCGTTCCTGGCTGAACGTGTAGAACTTCGACCAG
Source organism: Streptomyces fractus (assembly GCF_049844455.1). Taxonomy (NCBI): domain Bacteria; kingdom Bacillati; phylum Actinomycetota; class Actinomycetes; order Kitasatosporales; family Streptomycetaceae; genus Streptomyces; species Streptomyces fractus. The sequence goes on from NZ_JBMYHI010000002.1 coordinate 4,696,933, forward strand.
CCCTCGGGCGCCAGCATCATCACCGGCAGGTTCACGGCCAGCCACGCGACGGCGGCGCCCAGGGTCGCCCTGCCGAACTCCCGCCACCTGCCGGCCCGCCAGCACAGCACGAAGAGCGGTCCGAGCAGCAGCACCGGGTACAGCTTGGCGGCCGTCGCGAGCCCGAGCAGCACGCCGAAGGCGAAGGCCCTGCCCCGCGACCACATCAACATCGCGGCCGCCGTGAGCGCCACCGCGAAGAGGTCCCAGTTGATGGTGGCGGTCAGCGCGAAGGCGGGCGCCAGAGCGACCAGCAGGGCGTCCCAGGGCCGCCTGCGGTGGGTGCGGGTGACGCACACGGCGATCACCGCCGCGCAGATCATCAGTATCCCGGCGTTGACCATCCAGTACACCTGCTCCTGGTGCTGGATGGAGCCGCTGCCCGGCGTCAGCCACGCGGCGACCTCCATGAACAAGCCCGTGAGCACCGGGTACTCGAGGTAGTCCATGTCGCCGGAGAGCTTGTCGAAGTACGGCACGAGGCCATCGGCGAAGCCGCGTCCCTGGTAGAGGTGCGGGATGTCCGAGTAACAGGCGTGCGTGTACTGGGAGCTGGCGCCGTAGAACCAGGCGCCGTCGTAGCAAGGGAACTTCTGCACCATGCCGAGCGCGAACATGCCGAGCATGACGAGGGCGATCACCCGCGCGGGCGTCCACCGGGAGACCCCGAGCAGGGCTCGTCGCCCGATGGGCCCACCGATGAACTCAGCCCCGACGGCCGCGACCTCGTCCTCTCTGGTCGGCCGTACCTGCTCAGGAGCCGGATCCGGCTCCTGCTCCGGCTGCTGCGGATTCGCGCTCGTCGTCTCTGCACTGGGCATGCGGCACATCCTGCCGTACGAGGCTGAGAACGGGGCGAGGGCCGCCACACCCGATGGGTGTGACGGCCCTCGATCGCCGTGGAACACGCAGCGTTTCACGTGAAACACGGTGCGTTGTGGCCAGGTCGGCTACTTGTCGGGGCCTCCGAAGAGGCCGCCGCCGTTGCCGTTGCCCGGGCCTCCGGTGTCGTCGGTACTTCCGTCGCTCGGCGTCGACGACGCACCGCCGTCGGTCCCGCCTCCGGTATCCGTACCCCCGGTGTTCCCACCGTTGTTGTTCTTGCAGGCCCAGTCCCAGTTGCTGCACGTCTCCGTGGGTGACGGGGACGGCGACGAGCTCTCGCTGGTCGACGGCGTCGGCGAGGCGGTCTCCGACGGAGTCTCCGTGGCCGACGGGGTGGGCGTGGGGCTCGGGGTCGCGCCCACGACCTTTCCGATGGGCTCCGGCGTCGGGAACGGCTCGTTCGGCTGGCCCCTCAGAGCCTGCGCCATGTAGTCGTGCCAGATCTCGGCCGGGAACGACGCACCGTGGATCTTCTCCTGACCACCGGTTCCGTACATCTCCAGGAACTTGCGGTTCTTGGACTTCTCGTTGTCGTCCATCCGGTACATCGTGATCGCGGTGGACAACTGCTTGGTGTAGCCCACGAACCAGGCCGACTTGTTGCCGTCGGTGGTACCGGTCTTGCCGGCCACATCACGGCCCGGCAGCCGCGCCGCCGTACCCGTTCCCTTGTCGACGACGGTCTTGAGGACGTCGGTCACGTTGTCGGCGACCTTCGTGTCGAAGGCGCGCTTCGGCCTGGTCTCGTGCCGGAAGACGTTCTCGCCCTCGTGGTCGACGGACGTGACCGAGTACGGGTCGTTCTGCTGGCCACTGGTCGCGAACGTTCCGTAGGCGCCCGCCATACGGATCGCACTGGGGTCGGAAGTACCGAGAGAGAACGAGGGGTAGTTGGAGTCGGCGAAGCTGTTGTCCAGGATGCCGGCGCTCTTCGCGGCCGCCCGCACCTTGTTCAGACCCACATCCATGCCCAGCTGCACGTAGGCCGAGTTCACGGACTCGCGCATGGCCTCACGCAGATCGATCTGGTAGCTGGGCTTGTTGTACGACTGCTTACCGTCGTTGGTCTGGTTCCACTGCTTGCCCTTCTCGTTCGTCCAGATGTCCCCGTTCCAGTCCTTGATCTTGAGCCCGTTCTTGCCGCTGTACAGGCTCTTGGGGGAGACGATCGTGCGCTGGGACTCGTCCTGGACCTCGGGGCCCTTCGGGTCCCTGACGCCGTACTTGAAGGCGGCGGCAAGAACGAAGGGCTTAAAGGTCGAACCGACCTGGACGCCGGTGACATCGGCGTTATTGGTGAAGTGCTTGGTGGCGTCCTCACCGCCGTAGATGGCCTCGATCGCGCCGGTCTTGGGGCTGACGGAGGCACCACCGAACTGGACGTGCCGGTCCACGTACTTCCCGTTGACCTTGCGGTTCTTGTCGAGGTTCGCCTTGCGGACCTTCTTCACGGCGTCCTCGAGCTTCTTCACCTTGTTCTTGTTGAACGTGGTGTGAATCTCGTAACCGCCCTTCTGCAGGTCGTCCTCGGTGATCTTGCCGTTGCTGTTCTTGACGGCATTCGACTTGGCCAGGTCGACGAGATAGCCGGTCTGGCCGCCGAGCTGCGCGTTGGCGCGCGGGCTCTTCAGCTTGGGGAAGCTCTTGAACTGGGCTCGCCGGGCCTGGCTCAGCCGCCCGTCCTTGACCTCTTCGCCGAGGATCCACGACCAACGCCTCGTGGCGCGCTCACGGTTCTTCTGCGGCGTCGCGTTGACCGGGTCGATGCCGGGCGCGCCCGCCGGGTCGTAGTACGTCGAGCCCTTCAGGACGGACGCGAGGAACGCGGTTTGGCTCGCGTCCAGCTTCGTCGCGTCCTCGCCGAAGTAGGTGCGGGCCGCAGCCTGGATGCCGTAAGCACCGCGCCCGTAGTACGCCGAGTTCAGATAGCCGGCCATGACGTCGTCCTTGTCGACGGTCCGGCCGACCTTTATGGAGACGAACAGCTCCTTGAGCTTTCGGGTGACCGTCTGGGACTGGTCGTCCAGCATCGCGTTCTTCACGTACTGCTGGGTGATGGTCGAGCCGCCCTGCGTCTCGCCGCCCTTGGCCATGTTGAACACGGCACGGGCGATACCCATCGGGTCGACGCCCTTGTCCGTCTCGAACGTCTTGTTCTCCGCCGACATGACGGCGTAGCGCATGGACTTCGGGATGTCCTCGTACTTGATGATCTGCCGGTTGGTCTCGCCACCGGTGGCGACCATCTGTGATCCGTCGGACCAGTAGTAGACGTTGTTCTGCGCGGTCGCCGTCTTGGCCGGGTCGGGCACGCCCACCAACGCGTACGCGATACCGGCCGCGACCATCATGCTGCCGAACAGACCGACGCACATGCCGGTCACCAGGCGCCAGGACGGTACCCAACGCCGCCAGCCGTGCTTGTACGCACGCGGATAGTCGACGAACCTCTTCTTCTCCGGGCCGCCGTGCCCCGCGCCGTACGGGCCCCCGGGGCCGCCGGGGCCGCCACCACCGCGGCGACCTCCGCCGCCTCCGGCGCCACCTGACGACTTGCGCCGGCTACCGCGCTGAGCCGCTCTACGTGCTTCGGCGCGACCGCCCCACGGGCGGTCCTCCTCCGGACTCCCGTGCGGGCTCGTTGAACTCGGGGGGTCATAGGAAGCGGAGGGCGAGGCCGAACCTCCACGCGGTGCCGCGCGGCGGCCCGATGGTGCTCCGGATGCTCCGCGACGGGCCGCGGCGCGCCCACCGCCTTGCGGCTGCGGCGGCTTGCGACGGTGCTCGCTCATCGAACGACTACTCCTCGGGCAGGCGCGAGGTCGCGCGCCTGGAAACGGCGTCTGGTTTCCGGTCCCCCCGGAGTACGGATGCGCCCCTCTCGGCACTCACCCGCACTACACCGGGGACGACGACGCTCACAGGCGTCACTCGGTTCCCGGTGGTCTGCATGGCGGACAGACTACGCACCGTCAAAACCCTCCTAGGGCCGAACTTCACCCCAAATCAGGCAACTCGATTCCTACGAATCAGTGATGTGACGCCGTTCACCGTGATCGCACTTGCCGCAGCCGAAGAGCAGTTCTATCGTCGGGATGTATCGAGTCGATACATCAGCTCGACATAAAGAGTCGACACAGGGACCGCGGCAGAAGAGGAGGCGACGATGAGCCGACGCTCCGGCATCCTCGAGTTCGCCGTACTCGGCCTGCTCCGCGAGTCCCCGATGCACGGCTACGAGCTGCGCAAGCGACTCAACACTTCACTCGGAATCTTCCGCGCCTTCAGCTACGGGACGCTGTACCCCTGCCTCAAGACGCTGGTCGCCAACGGCTGGCTGATCGAGGAATCGGGCTCAGGACCCGACGACACCCCCGCGGCTCCACTCGCAGGGCGTCGCGCCAAGATCGTCTATCGGTTGACGGCGGAAGGTAAGGAGCACTTCGAGGACCTGCTCTCGCAGACCGGCCCCGATGCATATGAGGACGAGCACTTCGCCGCGCGCTTCGCCTTCTTCGGACAGACGTCGCGGGACGTGCGCATGCGCGTCCTCGAGGGCCGACGCAGCCGTCTGGAGGAGCGCCTCGAGAAGATGCGCATCTCCTTCGCCCGCACCCGCGAGCGCTTGGACGACTACACGCTCGAGCTGCAGCGGCATGGCATGGAGTCCGTGGAGCGCGAAGTGCGCTGGCTGAACGAGCTCATCGAGAGCGAGCGCGCGGGCCGCGACCAACGAGGCTCCGGCCCGGGGGACGCGGCTCAGCAGGACACATCTGGAGAGACGGGCGGCCTGCCCCGGCACCGGGACAGCACCCGGCCGGATCCGTCCGACGACACCGCCACGTGAAGCCCGGTCAGGGCTTCACCGAGTACACACAGGGAGCAACCGGAATGGGTTCGGTTCGCGTAGCCATCGTCGGCGTGGGCAACTGCGCCGCCTCGCTGGTGCAGGGCGTCGAGTTCTACAAGGACGCCGACCCGGAGACGAAGGTCCCGGGCCTGATGCACGTACAGTTCGGCGACTACCACGTCGGTGACGTCGAGTTCGTCGCCGCGTTCGACGTCGACGCGAAGAAGGTAGGCCTGGACCTCTCGGACGCCATCGGCGCCTCCGAGAACAACACCATCAAGATCGCCGACGTGCCGAACAAGGGCGTCGAGGTCCAGCGTGGCCACACGCTCGACGGCCTGGGCCGCTACTACCGCGAGACGATCGAGGAGTCCCCCGAGGCCCCGGTCGACGTCGTCCAGATCCTCAAGGACAAGCAGGTCGACGTTCTCGTCTGCTACCTGCCCGTCGGCTCCGACGACGCGGCGAAGTTCTACGCCCAGTGCGCCATCGACGCCAAGGTCGCGTTCGTCAACGCCCTCCCGGTCTTCATCGCCGGCACCAAGGAGTGGGCGGACAAGTTCACCGAGGCCGGCGTCCCGATCGTCGGTGACGACATCAAGTCGCAGGTCGGCGCGACCATCACGCACCGCGTGATGGCGAAGCTCTTCGAAGACCGCGGTGTCCGCCTTGAGCGCACGATGCAGCTCAACGTCGGCGGCAACATGGACTTCAAGAACATGCTGGAGCGCGACCGCCTCGAGTCGAAGAAGATCTCGAAGACGCAGGCCGTCACCTCGCAGATCCGCGACCGCGAGCTGGGCGAGAACAACGTCCACATCGGCCCGTCCGACTACGTCGCGTGGCTCGACGACCGCAAGTGGGCGTACGTCCGCCTTGAGGGCCGTGCCTTCGGCGAGGTCCCGCTGAACCTGGAGTACAAGCTCGAGGTCTGGGACTCCCCGAACTCCGCGGGTGTCATCATCGACGCCCTGCGCGCCGCGAAGATCGCCAAGGACCGCGGCATCGGCGGCCCGATCCTCTCCGCGTCCTCGTACTTCATGAAGTCCCCGCCGGTGCAGTACTTCGACGACGAGGCCTACGACAACGTCGAGAAGTTCATCAAGGGCGAGGTCGAGCGCTGACCTTGTCCTGAAGGACGGTCCGGGTGTTCCACGTGAAACACCCACCTCCTGAAGGCTGTTGGGGCCCCCGGCTCGCACACCTTGTGCGAGCCGGGGGCCCGCCTCATGTGTGAGGCTGTGCCCCATGTCTGTCGTCCGTGACCTGCGCGTACTTCTGCGCCTGCACGATTTTCGGCGTCTGTTGACGTTGCGGCTGCTCTCCCAGGGCGCGGACGGCGTGTATCAGGTGGCGCTCGCCACCTACGTGGTGTTCTCGCCGGAGAAGCAGACCTCGCCCGCCGCGATCGCGTCGGCCATGGCCGTGCTGCTGCTCCCGTACTCCCTTGTGGGCCCGTTCGCGGGCGTCCTCCTCGACCGCTGGCGACGCCGTCAGGTTTTCCTCTACGGCAACCTGCTGCGGGTGCTGCTCGCCTCCGTGACGGCCGCTCTCATGCTGAGCCACGCCCCGGACTGGCTCTTCTACGCGTCCGCCTTGTGCGTCACCGCGGTCAACCGCTTTGTTCTGTCCGGGCTCTCGGCCGCACTGCCTCGTGTCGTGGACGCGGAGCGCCTCGTCATGGCCAACTCCATCTCACCGACCGCGGGGACACTCGCGGCCACGCTGGGCGGAGGCCTCGCCTTCGCCGTCCGCCTGATCGCGGCCGACTCGGACGCCGCGGTGGTACTCATCGGGGCCTTGCTGTACCTGTGTGCCGCGCTCGCCTCCCTACGCATGGACGCTCAACTGCTCGGCCCTGATTCGGAGTTGATCCAGCCGCGCCTGGGGGTCGCACTGGCCGGCACCGCGCGGGATCTCGCCGCCGGCGTCCGGCACCTCGTCTCGCGTCCACCCGCAGCACGCGCACTTGCCGCGATGACGGTGATGCGGTTCTGCTACGGCGCCCTGCTCGTCATGGTGCTCATGCTGTGCCGGTACGCATGGTCATCGACGGAGTCCGAAGGGCTGGCCCTGCTCGGCCTCGCCATGGGCGTCTCGGGGGTCGGCTTCTTCGTTGCGGCGGTCATCACCCCGGCAGCCGCGCGGCGGTTCGGCGCGGCCGGGTGGATCGCCCTCTGCGCCGGCACCGCATCCGTACTGGAACTCGCCCTGGGGCTCACCTTTGAACCCGCGCCGATCGTCGTGGCCGCGTTCGTCCTGGGCCTGACCACACAGGCCGCGAAGATCGCCACCGACACGGTCGTCCAGTCCTCCATCGACGACGGATTCCGCGGCCGGATCTTCTCCGTCTACGACGTACTGGTCAACGTCTCCTTCGTCGGCGCGGCCGGAGTGGCGGCCCTGATGCTTCCGCCGGACGGCCGCTCGGTCCCCCTGGTGGTCCTGGTGGCGGTCCTCTACGCAGCGACCACTCTGACGCTGCGCGGGCGGCGGCGTTTCACGTGAAACATCGCCCTCCCCAGATACGCGTAGGGCTCTGTTTCACGTGAAACAGAGCCCTACGCGTTCCGCACGTCTCAGTCCTGAGAGCGGTCGGCCCACCATTCCTTGAGCGCCGACACTGCCGCGTCGTACTCCATCGGTCCGTTCTCGAGGCGCAGCTCCAGCAGGAACTTGTACGCCTGCCCGATCACCGGGCCCGGGCTGACGTCGAGGATCTCCATGATCTGGTTTCCATCGAGGTCGGGCCGGATCGAGTCCAGCTCCTCCTGCTCCTGAAGCCGCTCGATGCGCTCCTCAAGACCGTCGTACGCACGCGAAAGAGCGTTGGCCTTCCGCTTGTTGCGCGTCGTGCAGTCGGAACGGGTCAGCTTGTGCAGCCGGCCGAGGAGCGGCCCCGCATCCCGCACGTACCGACGTACCGCGGAATCCGTCCACTCGCCGGTGCCATAGCCGTGGAAGCGCAGGTGCAGCTCGACGAGGCGCGAGACGTCCTTCACCAGGTCATTGGGGTACTTGAGCGCGGTCATGCGCTTCTTCGTCATCTTGGCGCCGACCACCTCGTGGTGGTGGAAGGAGACGCGGCCGTCCTTCTCGAAGCGGCGGGTGCGCGGCTTCCCGATGTCGTGGAGCAGCGCGGCGAGGCGCAGCGTCAGATCGGGGCCCTCGGTCTCCAACGCCATCGCCTGCTCGAGCACGATCAGCGTGTGGTCGTAGACGTCCTTGTGCCTGTGGTGCTCGTCACGCTCCAGGCGCAGAGCGGGCAGTTCGGGCAGCACGGAATCGGCCAGACCGGTCTCAACGAGCAGCGTCAGGCCCTTGCGCGGGTGCGCGGAGAGGATCAGCTTGTTGAGCTCGTCACGTACACGCTCCGCGGAGACGATCTCGATGCGCCCCGCCATGGCCTTCATGGCGGCGACGACCTCAGGAGCGACCTCGAAGTCGAGCTGAGCGGCGAAGCGGGCGGCCCGCATCATCCGCAGCGGGTCGTCGGAGAAGGAGTCCTCCGGTGTGCCGGGCGTGCGCAGCACCCGCTCGGAGAGGTCCCTGATGCCGCCGTGCGGGTCGATGAATTCCTTCTCGGGGAGCGCCACGGCCATCGCGTTGACGGTGAAGTCCCGGCGGACGAGGTCCTCTTCGATGGAGTCGCCGTACGACACCTCGGGCTTGCGCGAGGTGCGGTCGTACGCCTCGGAGCGGTAGGTCGTGACCTCGATCTGAAAGCGATGATCAGCTTCTCCGACGCGGGCGTCCTTCTGGCAGCCGACGGTGCCGAACGCGATCCCGACCTCCCACACCGCGTCGGCCCACGGCCGAACGATCTTCAGCACGTCCTCGGGACGGGCGTCCGTGGTGAAGTCCAGGTCGTTGCCGAGCCTGCCGAGCAGTGCGTCCCGCACCGAACCACCGACCAGGGCAAGAGAGAACCCGGCCTCCTGGAATCGACGGGCGAGGTCGTCTGCGACAGGCGAGACCCGCAGCAGCTCGCTGACCGCGCGGTGCTGCACCTGGCTCAGGGTGCTGGGGTTGTCTTCATTGGCGTTCGGCACAACAGGACAGGGTACGTGGCCCGGGCGGCCCGGGCCGAACCGTTTGCCGGGCCCGCGACAGGAGTCCATCGGCGGCCCCCTACTGTTGCCCCCACGATCATGCCGGGCAGACCGTGGCACTCAGCCACAGTGCTCCTCGTTACCATGCGTGGACACATCTGCGACCACCGACGACGACGAGGGACGGACGACCACGTGGCCGAGGCGGCAGACTTCCCAACGGTGAGTCCCTCACCTGCCCGGCGACTGCTGCGGCGCACCGGGGCCCTGCTCGCGGCTGCGCCGCTCCTGGCGTCGCTGCCGCTGCTGCCTGCCGCAGCCCCGGCCGCCGCCGCCCCGGGCGCGACAGGGACCAGCACGGTCGACGTGGCCGTGAATTCCCTCTCGCCCAGCGCGCCGACGGACGGCGACACGGTGACGGTCAGCGGCACGGTGACGAACAAGGGCAAACAGACGGTCACCGGCGCCCACGCGGGCCTGCGGGTCGGCACGTCCTACAGCGGCCGCACAGCCGTCGACCAGGCCGCGAAGAACGGTACGGGCGGCGCCGCGGACGGCAGCGAGGTCTCCGGTAAGTACAGCAAGAAGTTCGCCAAGCTGGCGCCCGGCGTCGCGCAGGACTTCAAGCTGTCCGTCCCCGTCAAGGCCCTGCACCTCGGCGCCGACGGCGTCTACCAGCTCAGCGTCGCCCTGATGGGACAGACGGCCGCGCAGCCGTACCAGCAGACACTCGGCATCCAGCGGACCTTCCTGCCCTGGCAGCCGAGCGAAGCCGACACCACCACGAAGACGACGGCCCTGTGGCCGCTGATCTCCGATTCCCACCTCACCGCCGAGACGGGCGCGAACGAACAGCAGACGCCGGTCTTCGACGACAACGACCTGGCGAAGCAGATCGGCCCGGGCGGCCGCCTCCAGCAGATGCTGGCCCTCGGCAGCGATCTCGACGTGACCTGGGTGATCGACCCCGACCTGCTGGCGTCGGTCGACGCCATGACGGAGCCGTACAAGGTCAAGGGCCCCGGCGGGAAGCTCAGGTCGGGCAGGAACCAGGCGGACGCCAAGCAGTGGCTGAGCGACCTGGAGACCGCCGTGCAGGGCCAGAAGGTGGTCACGCTTCCGTTCGCCGACCCGGACCTCGCGTCGCTCGCGCACACGGGCACGAAGGTCACCGGCTCCCTCGGCCACCTCAAGGACGCCACGGACGCCGCCACGCTGACCGTGCAGACGATCCTGCACACCAAGCCGGACACGTCGTACGCGTGGCCCGCGGAAGGCGCCGTCGACCGGGACATCGTCAAGGTCGCCACGTCCGCGGGCGCCGACAAGATCATCGCGCGCAGCGACCACTTCCCGGAGACCGGCGGGCTGACGTACACGCCGTCCGCCGCCCGTCCGATCGGCGGTGGCGCCTCTGCCGTGGTCGCCGACGGCCGCCTGTCGACCGCGTTCCAGGGCGACATGACAGGCGCCGAGAACTCCACGCTCGCCGTGCAGAAGTTCCTCGCGCAGTCCCTGATGCTGAACAAGCAGACCCAGAAGCAGCGCAGCGTCGTCGTGGCCCCTCAGCGCATGCCCACCGCGAGCCAGGCCCAGACCATGGCCAAGGCGCTGCACGCGCTGCAGGACGGGACCTGGTCGCAGTCCCAGACCTTGTCGGCCGCCGCGAAGGCGAAGCCCGACCCCCGGGCCACCACGCGTGTCCCGAACGCGTACCCCGCGTCGCTGCGCAGGCAGGAGCTGCCGCAGTCGGCCTTCGAGCAGATCCAGGCGACCCAGCGCGACCTCGAGAACTTCAAGGTCGTCCTCACCGACCAGTCCCGCGTGGTGACGCCGTTCGGGCGCGCGATGGACCGGGAGATGTCGACGTCGTGGCGCACGGAGTCGGGCACTTCGGGGAACTTCCGCGACGGCGTCTCCTCTTATCTGTCGGGCCTCACCGAACAGGTGGCGCTGATCGACAAGTCCGAGGTGAAGCTCTCCGGGCGCAGCGCGACGATCCCGGTGTCGGTGCAGAACAACCTGTGGCAGGACGTCGACCACCTGACGCTGCGCCTCACGTCGGGCAACGGCACCCGCCTCAAGATCGGCGGCGACACCTTCCAGGACCAGGAAGTGAAGATCGCCAGCGGGCACAGCCAGTCCGTGAAGTTCACGACGACGGCCAAGGCGACGGGCCCGATCACGGTGCACGCCCAGCTGTACACCCAGGACGGTGCGCCCTATGGCCAACCGCTCGCCTTCAAGGTCGACGTCACCGAGGTCACCCCGACCGTGATGCTCGTCATCGCCGGCGGTGTCCTGCTGCTCGTCCTGGCCGGGTACCGGATGTACCAGCAGCGCAAGCGTGCCGCCGCCGCGCAGCCCGCCGAGGACGCCCCTGAGGGCGACTCCGTGGCCGCGGACGACGACAAGGGCGACGAGCCGGACGGCGATCCGGCCGACACCGCACGGGCAGACGTTCCGCAGCAGCCGAGTGACCCGACGGCTGACACCGCTCCCGAAAGCACGGACCCGTCGGGAACGGGTGAGAGAGTGGACCGTTGAGCGATGTCGGGGCCGCTGGGCCGGGGACGATGAGGTGGGGTAACCATGAACGCGCCGTACGACGGTGAGCGTGGCCACGGCTCGGGCGGCTCTGCCTCGGGCGATGGCCGGCCGTACGCCGGTTCACCACAGCCCGAGGGACAGGTGCCGCCGCCGCAGCCTGCTCCCGACGCGTATCCGCAGGACGCGTACCTTCAGGACGCGTACGAGCAGGATCCGTACCGGGCGCACGACCTGACCGCCCAGGACCCGGTGACCGAGGCGCTGTACGACCGCGCCGCGCACCCCCCGCCGCCTCCGGGCGCGCAGCCGGCGCAGCAGCCGTTGTACGCGCCGCCGCCCGCGCAGCAGTACCAGCCCGACCCCCGCGTGTGGGCGCAGACGCCCGCGCCGGAGCCGGCGGGCCCCACACAGCACCTGCCGTACGGCGACGACGCCCGTACGACACAGTTCGTGGGCGTCGACGACCTGGTGACGCACTCCGCGGAGGAGAGCCACGAACCGGACGCCTTCGCGCACCTGTACCGCGACCAGCAGCCCGGCCACAGCGGGGCCCGCCCGCCGGCCGAGCCCGTCGACAACCCGACCACGCAGCTCGGTCCTCCACAGCCCCCGCCACCGCCGGCCGCCACCCCGGCCCCGGCGCCCGCGGCGAAGAAGGGCGGCCGCGCCTCCAGCCTCATGAAGTCGAGCGCGGTGATGGCGGCGGGCACGCTGGTGTCCCGCCTCACCGGCTTCGTCCGCACCATGGTGATCACCGCGGCGCTGGGCGCCGGACTGCTCGGTGACACCTGGACCGTCGCGTACACGCTTCCGACGATGATCTACATCCTCACCGTCGGCGGCGGTCTGAACTCGGTGTTCGTGCCGCAGCTGGTGCGCGCGATGAAGGAGGACGAGGACGGCGGCGAGGCCTTCGCCAACCGCCTGCTCACGCTGGTCATGCTGGCGCTCGCCGCCATCACGGCGGTCGTCGTCTTCGCGGCACCCCTGCTGATCCAGCTGATGTCGAACACGGTCGCCGGCGACGCGAACGCCAACAGCGTGGGCGTCGCCTTCGCCCGTTACTGCCTGCCCACGATCTTCTTCATGGGCATCCACGTGGTGATGGGCCAGATCCTGAACGCACGCGGGAAGTTCGGCGCGATGATGTGGACCCCGGTCCTCAACAACATCGTCATGATCTTCACCTTCGGCCTGTTCATCTGGGTCTACGGGACCGCGGCCGATTCACAGATGGGCGTCACGACCATCCCGGACGAGGGCATCCGCCTCCTCGGCATCGGCACCCTGCTCGGCCTCGTCGTGCAGTCCCTCGCGATGATCCCGTACCTGCGCGAGACCGGCTTCCGGTTCCGCCTGCGCTTCGACTGGAGAGGCCACGGCCTGGGCAAGGCCGTGAAGCTCGCCAAGTGGACCGTCCTGTTCGTCCTCGCCAACCAGGCGGGCGTCCTGGTCGTCACCCAGCTCGCCACGGCGGCCGGCAAGGCATCCGGCCAGGCCGGCGCGGGCATCATGGGCTACTCGAACGCGCAGCTGATCTGGGGCATGCCGCAGGCGATCATCACCGTCTCCGTCATGGCCGCCCTGCTGCCGCGCATCTCGCGCTCCGCCCACGACGGCGACCCCGGCGCGGTCCGTGACGACATCTCCTCCGGTCTGCGCACCTCGGCCGTGGCGATCGTCCCGATCTCGTTCATGTTCGTGGCGCTCGGCGTCCCGATCTGCACCCTGCTCTTCGGGTCCAGCGGAGTCGAGTCCGCCCAGTCCATGGGCTACATCCTCATGGCGTTCGGTATCGGCCTCATTCCGTACTCCGTGCAGTACGTCGTGCTGCGCGGTTTCTACGCGTACGAAGACACACGCACGCCCTTCTACAACACGGTCATCGTCGCCGCGGTCAACGCCGCCGCAGCAGGCATCTGCTACCTGATCCTTCCCGCGCAGTGGGCCGTCGTCGGCATGGCACTCTCGTACGGCATCGCCTACGCGATCGGCGTCGGTGTGGCCTGGCGGCGGCTGCGCAATCGGCTCGGCGGCGACCTGGACGGCCCGCACGTCGTCCGTACCTACGCCCGGCTCTGCCTCGCCTCGCTGCCGGCGACGGTCGTCGGCGGCGGAATCGGGTACGCGGTCACGCAGGCGCTGGGCCACGGTGTGCTCGGCTCGATCGCGGCACTGGTCGTGGGCAGTGCGGCGCTGCTCGGAGTCTTCTACGTGGCAGCCCGCAAGATGAGGATCGAAGAACTGAATTCGCTGGTCGGCATGGTCCGCGGTCGTCTCGGCCGCTGACTCGGCCGCAAGCGCGTGCAACCATCGGCGGCCATCGCGTGTCGTGCATAGCGCCGGACTGTGGGCACAATTGGGTTTGGCGTCGGAGTGAGTGCAACGGATGGGGAGGCAGGAACGACGGTGGCGGAACGGAGCACGGCTGCCGTCGGCGTGGCCGACAACAGCGGTGATGAGCCGCTGACCGCCAAGGCGGACAAGGCGGAGCAGGCCACGGCCGACGGGGTGGCCGATATCGGGGAGCAGGACGCGCCGGAGCGCGAGGAGGCCGTGGACACCGCGGAGACGGGGACTCATATGAGCCCCGGCGCCGCGTCGCCGCCCGAACTGCACAGCGGTCACAAGCTCGCCAGACGCTACCGGCTCGAGGAGTGCGTCACCCGTCTGGACGGTTTCAGCAGCTGGCGTGCGGTGGACGAGAAGCTCCGCCGCGCCGTCGGTGTGCACATCCTGCCCGCCGACCACCCCAGGGGCCGGTCGGTGCTCGCCGCCGCCCGCTCCTCGGCCCTCCTGGGCGACCCCCGCTTCGTGCAGGTGCTGGACGCGGTCGAGGAGAACGATCTCGTCTACGTCGTCCACGAGTGGCTGCCCGACGCCACGGAACTGACCGCCCTGCTCGCCCTCAGCCCCCTTGAGGCGCACGACGCGTACCAGATGGTCAACCAGGTCTCCCACGCCATGGCGGCCGCCCACCGGGAGGGCCTCGCCCACCTGCGCCTGACGCCGAGCGCCGTGCTGCGCACCTCCACCGGGCAGTGGCGCATCCGCGGCCTCGCCGTGAACGCGGCGCTGCGCGGCATCACCTGCGACACCCCGCAGCGCGCAGACACCGAGGCGATCGGCGCCCTCCTGTACGCCTCCCTGACCCAGCGCTGGCCGTACGAGGACGACGCCTACGGCCTCTCGGGGCTACCCAAGGGCGTCGGCCTCATCGCCCCCGACCAGGTGCGCGCGGGCGTCCACCGAGGTCTGGCGGAGCTCTCCATGCGCGCACTGGCCAACGACGGGGCGACCGCGTCCCGCCAGGAGCCGCCGTGCACCACGCCGGAGGACCTGGTGAAGGCCATCGGCGAGATGCCCAGGATCCGGCCGCCGGAGCCCGCCTTCACGGCGCCCCCGGAGTACCAGCGGACCACGTACCAGCAGGGGAGCTACGGCCGCACCGCCCCACTCGCCACCCAGCCCGTCCCCACGCCGCCGCCCCCGTTGCAGAGCCGTACCGGCAAGGCCCTCAAGTGGGCCGTCTCCGCGCTGCTCATCGCCGCCCTCGGCCTGGGCAGCTGGCAGCTCGCGGACGCCCTCATGGACCGTGGCAACTCGGGCAGCTCCGGATCCACGGACACCTCGGACGACAGCGGCAAGGGCGGCAAGCAGGACGCAAAGCCGATCTCCATCGAGAGCGCCAAGGAGTTCGTCGCCGAAGGTGACGCCCAGGCTCCGGGCGACGTCGGCAAGACGTACGACAACAGCCCGTCGACGTACTGGCGGACCAAGTCCTTCGTCGACGGCCCGAAGATGGTCATCAAGCCCGGCGTCGGCATCGTCTACGACCTCGGCTCCGCCAAGAAGGTGTCGGCCGCCTCGATAGGGCTCCGATACGGCGGCGACCACACCACGGTCTCCCTGTACGCCTCGCCGTCCCTCGATCCGGGCTCGGTGTCCGGCCTGAAGCAGATCGGGCCCAAGACGGATTCGAGGACCACCTCCGCCAAGATCACGTCCAATGACCCGGTCAAGACGCGCTATCTGCTCGTCTGGCTGACCGCTCTGCCCCACGCAGGCCAGGATGGCTACAGCGGCGCGGGCTTCAAGCAGGGCATCACCGATGTGGAGTTCACCGGCTGACGGACATGGCGCGCACTACGGGGAGGGGGTTCGACAGTGGACGACGCCTACGGCGAAGCGAACGATCAGGACCTCCTCGCCCGTCACGTCGCCGGCGACAAGGACGCCTTCGGTGAACTCGTCCGGCGCCATCGCGACCGGCTCTGGGCCGTGGCCCTGCGGACCCTGGGGGACCGGGAGGAAGCCGCGGACGCGGTGCAGGACGCGCTGGTCTCGGCCTATCGCGCCGCTCACACCTTCCGCGGCCAGTCCGCGGTGACGACCTGGCTGCACCGCATCACCGTCAACGCGTGCCTGGACCGGGCCCGCAAGATGGCCTCGCGCAAGACCTCGCCCGTGGACGACGCCGACCGCCTGGACCAGCTCCTGGAACCGCACGAGTCCGCTGACGCCCCCGTCGAGCGGGGCGATCTGCACCGTCAGCTCCTGGAGGCGCTCTCGGTCCTGCCCAGCGATCAGCGCGCGGCCCTCGTCCTCGTCGACATGCAGGGATATCCGGTCGCCGAGGCCGCCCGGATCCTCGACGTGCCCACCGGCACGGTCAAGAGCCGATGCGCACGCGGCCGCGCCAAACTGCTTCCGCTCCTGACACACCTCCGCACGGAGGGCGGGAGCCGGGAAGCTGGCGAGAACCCGCCCCCTGGAAGGAACCGGGCGCAGGGGGCATCCGTCCCACCCGCAGCGGGACCTCGTGACGAGACAGGACCTGGCGATTCGACTGCGGTGAAGGGCGGAGGTGGGCGAGCGTGACATCCACGACCGACACGGCAGAGCACCCGGAGGTCACTGAACTCTCCGAACTCGCCGAGGGCCTGTTGCCTCCCACCCGTACGACCGATGTCCAGCAGCACCTCGACGGCTGTGCGCTCTGTACCGACGTCCTCGCGTCCTTGGAAGAGATCCGGGGCACGCTCGGTGCCGTATCGGCCCCGCCACGGATGCCGGAGGAGATCGCGAGCCGCATCGATGCCGCCCTGTCCTTCGAAGGGGACCGTGAGACGGGTTCCGTTTCACGTGAAACATCGACCGCGACGGACCGTCCTGCCGGGCACCCGCACGGAGCCACCGGCCCGGGGCGCAAGGCACGCGGCAGCCGTCGTCGCACCGGTGCAGTACTCGGGGCCGTCCTGACGGTCACCGCGATCGGTGTGGGGGCGCTGCTCATCCAGAACGACGAGGGCGGCTCACCGGTCGCGCGAAAGGGCCACAGCGCGTCGACCTTCGCCAAGGACACGCTGGAGACGAAGGTCACGACGCTACTCGGCAGCCCCTCGACGCTCAGCACGGAACAAGAGGGCCCCACCACGCAGGACACCAAGGCGCCGATGCAGAAGCGGGTCGTCTCGGTTCCCTCGTGCATCCAGCTCGGGACCCACCGGAACGAGGACCCCCTCGCCGCGGAGACAGGCACGTACGACGGGAAGAAGGCCTACCTCGTCGTGCTGCCCCACAAGACCGACCCGGCCCACCGGGTCACGGCCTTCGTCATCGATTCCTCCTGTGTCGGCTCGTCCTCCTCCTCAGCCGGCACGCTGCTGTACAAGCACGATTACGACCACGGCTCCGGGGCGCCCAAGAACACTCGCTAGGTGTGCCCGGGCACGTCGGGAATGCATGCCCCGTAGGATCCGTTGGGTGGGGTGAGAGTCCTCCGAATGGCCTCCCCTGGCAGTACGCAGCAGTCCCGCAGAGACGAGGAATCAAGCCGTGAGCGACGTCCGTAACGTGATCATCATCGGCTCCGGGCCCGCCGGCTACACGGCGGCGCTCTACACCGCGCGCGCGTCGCTGAAGCCGCTCGTGTTCGAGGGCGCCGTCACCGCTGGTGGCGCGCTGATGAACACGACCGAGGTGGAGAACTTCCCCGGTTTCCAGGACGGCATCATGGGCCCCGAGCTCATGGACAACATGCGCGGCCAGGCCGAGCGCTTCGGCGCCGAGCTCGTCCCCGACGATGTCGTGGCCGTCGACCTGACCGGCGAGATCAAGACCGTGACGGACACTGCGGGCACCGTGCACCGCGCGAAGGCCGTCATCGTCACCACCGGCTCCCAGCACCGCAAGCTCGGCCTCCCGAACGAGGACGCGCTCTCCGGCCGCGGCGTCTCCTGGTGCGCGACCTGTGACGGCTTCTTCTTCAAGGACCAGGACATCGCCGTGATCGGCGGCGGCGACACCGCGATGGAGGAGGCCACCTTCCTTTCGCGCTTCGCCAAGTCCGTGACGATCGTCCACCGCCGCGACACCCTGCGCGCCTCGAAGGCGATGCAGGAGCGTGCCTTCGCCGACCCGAAGATCAAGTTCGTCTGGGACAGCGAGGTCGCCGAGGTCAAGGGTGACCCGAAGCTCGAGGGCCTGACGCTGCGCAACCTGAAGACGGGCGAGACCTCCGCGCTGCCGGTCACCGGCCTGTTCATCGCGATCGGCCACGACCCTCGCACGGAGCTGTTCAAGGGGCAGCTCGAGCTCGACGACGAGGGCTACCTGAAGGTCGAGGCACCCTCGACGCGCACGAACCTCACTGGTGTCTTCGGCGCCGGCGACGTCGTGGACCACACCTACCGACAGGCGATCACGGCGGCCGGCACCGGCTGCTCCGCCGCTCTCGACGCCGAGCGTTTCCTGGCCTCTCTCGCTGACGGTGAGGCCGCCGAGCCCGAGAAGACCCAGACCGCCAGCGTCTGACCCGAACTCCCACTCACGTATCCCCCCCAAGAAATGAGGAGCCTGCTGTGGCCGGCAACCTGAAGAACGTCACGGACGCCACCTTCGACGAGGACGTCCTGAAGAGCGACAAGCCCGTCCTGGTCGACTTCTGGGCCGCTTGGTGCGGCCCGTGCCGCCAGATCGCTCCGTCGCTCGAGGCCATCGCCGCCGAGCACGGTGACAAGATCGAGGTCGTCAAGCTCAACATCGACGAGAACCCGGGCACGGCCGCCAAGTACGGCGTCATGTCGATCCCGACCCTGAACGTGTACCAGGGTGGCGAGGTCGCCAAGACCATCGTCGGTGCCAAGCCCAAGGCCGCCATCGTGCGCGACCTCGAGGACTTCATCGCCGAGTAGTCAGGCGACGCCGCTTCACAAACGCGGTCGCTGTTTCACGTGAAACACGAACGGGCCGACCCTTCCGGGGTCGGCCCGTTTCCGTTGTGAGGGCTCATCGACGGTCACAGCGGCCGGAGTGCGGGTTCCTTCTGCACGGCTCCCAGAAGCCTGTCCAGGGCCATCTCGACGTCTTCCTTCCAGGAGAGCGTGGTCCGCAGCTCCAGCCGCAACCGGGGATACGAAGGATGGGGCCGCACGGTCTTGAACCCGACCGCCAAGAGATGGTCAGCAGGGAGCAGACAGGCGGGCCCCTTCCACCGGGCATCCCCGAAGACCTCGATCGCCTTGAAGCCCCGACGCAGCAGATCCTTCGCGACGGTCTGCACGATGACCCGGCCCAGGCCCTGCCCCTGATAGTCGGGCGAGATCCAGGCCGTCATGAGCTGAACGGCATCGGGGGACACAGGACTTGTCGGGAAGGCGGTGGACCGAGGGACGTAGGCGGGGGGCGCGTAGAGCACGAAGCCGACCGGAACGTCATCCACATAGACGACGCGTCCGCAGGAGCCCCACTCCAGCAGGACAGCGGAGATCCACGCTTCCTTCTCCACTTCGGGCGTTCCCGCCTTTACCGCGGCTTGGCCACTGACCGGGTCCAGCTCCCAGAAGACACACGAACGGCAACGCTTGGGGAGGTCCGGGAGGTTGTCCAGCGTGAGCGGTACGAGCCGACGCCCCATGAAGGCAGTTCCTCGCTTCCTTCGCCCGCCGCTGCGCGGGCGGCCGTCAGAGCGCTCCGTTCCCTGAGCAGACTGCCGACGAATCCGCCGACCGCTCCCAGGCCGAGACCTGCGGTCATCAGTCCGGTGCGACTCACCGATCGCATGACCCGCCTCCTGTTGAGGTGCCGCCGGGTGGATGCGCTCTTCCCGTCGCATCGTAACCACGATGGGATTCGCTCGATACCGTAGATAAGCAAAGAGCGGGCCGTGTTCCGGTACATGCCGGAACACGGCCCGCTCTCTGAGAGCAACAGGGCGGTGGTCAGTCCTGTTCTTCGTCGTCGGTCTCCTCCGGGAGACCGTTCTGGAGCACCGGCCCCTCGCCCGGAGCGAGGGAGCCGAGGATGCGCGACAGGTCGTCCATCGAGGCGAACTCGACGACGATCTTGCCTTTCTTCTGCCCCAGGTCGACCTTCACCCGCGTCTCGAAACGGTCCGAGAGCCGCGTGGCGAGCTCGGTCAGCGCCGGGGAGACCCGGGCGCCGGCGCGCGGCCCCTTGGCCCGTGCGTTGTTCTTGGGCCCCGACCCCATGAGGGTCACGATCTCCTCGACGGCCCGCACCGAGAGCCCTTCGGCGACGATGCGGTGGGCCAGCCGGTCCTGCTCCTCGGAGTCCTCGACGGACAGCAGCGCACGCGCATGCCCCGCCGACAGCACGCCTGCGGCCACCCGGCGCTGGACGGCCGGCGACAGCTTCAGCAGTCGCAGCGTGTTGGACACCTGCGGGCGGGACCGGCC
Organism: Streptomyces fractus; assembly: GCF_049844455.1. Classification (NCBI taxonomy): domain Bacteria; kingdom Bacillati; phylum Actinomycetota; class Actinomycetes; order Kitasatosporales; family Streptomycetaceae; genus Streptomyces; species Streptomyces fractus. The sequence goes on from NZ_JBMYHI010000002.1 coordinate 4,717,008, forward strand.
GATCCGGTCGGCCAGCTGATCGTGCGTGCAGTTGAAGTCCTTGAGCAACTGGTCGTAGGCGGCGGCCTCTTCCAGCGGGTTCAGCTGCGCACGGTGCAGGTTCTCCAGGAGCGCGTCGAGGAGGAGCTTCTCGTCGTCCGTGGCACGCACGATCGCCGGGATGCGCTCGAGCCCCGCCTCTCGGCAGGCCCTCCAGCGCCGCTCACCCATGATGAGCTCGTAGTCGCCGGCCCCTACCTGTCGTACGACGACAGGCTGCAGCAGGCCGACTTCCTTGATGGACGTGACGAGTTCGGCAAGGGCGTCCTCGTCGAACACCTCACGCGGCTGGCGCGGGTTGGGCGTGATGGTGTCGATCGGCAGCTCGGCGAAATGCGCCCCCGCCGGACGCTCGAAGGCCTCAGCTGTCGTGGTCGCCGGCTCCTCGGTTTCCCGTGAAACAGGCGGCTGGGACAGCGCGGCCACCTTCGCGGCCGCCACCCCACGCTCGGTTGTCATCAGCGGCACCGAGGCAGGAGACGTCGACGCTCCTCCCGCCTGCGTGGCCGGGCCTGTCCTCTCGGGTGTGGGGGCAGCCGGGATCAGCGCGCCGAGTCCTCGGCCAAGTCCCCTCCGTCGCTCGCTCACTGAATCCCCTCCGACGTACCGTGCTGGTCAAGTTGAGTGCCCGTGTGGGCGTTCTGGGCGTCGTAGTGAATCCCGACCCCGCGCAGCGCCATCTCTCGTGCCGCTTCGAGGTAGGAGAGCGCCCCACTCGACCCTGGATCGTAGGTCAACACGGTCTGCCCATAACTCGGGGCCTCCGAGATACGCACCGAGCGTGGAATGCTCGTCCGAAGGACCTCGCCTGCGAAGTGGTTACGGACCTCGTCTGCGACCTGGGACGCCAGTCGGGTCCGGCCGTCGTACATGGTGAGCAGGATCGTGGAGACGTGCAGCGCGGGGTTGAGGTGCCCACGCACGAGATCCACATTCCGCAGAAGCTGCCCGAGACCCTCCAGTGCGTAGTACTCGCACTGGATCGGGATCAGCACCTCCGCCCCGGCGACCATGGCGTTGATCGTCAGAAGCCCGAGCGACGGCGGACAGTCGATGAGGATGTAGTCCAGCGGCTGCTCATACGCCTGGATGGCGCGCTGCAGTCGGCTCTCTCTCGCGACCAGAGAGACCAACTCGATCTCCGCACCGGCGAGATCGATGGTGGCCGGGGCGCAGAAGAGGCCTTCCACGTCGGGGACGGGCTGGACCACTTCGGAGAGCGGTTTGCTGTCGACCAACACGTCGTAGACGGAGGGAACTTCGGAATGATGGTCGACACCCAGAGCCGTGGAGGCGTTGCCCTGTGGATCCAGGTCCACCACCAGGACACGTGCGCCGTGCAGCGCAAGTGAGGCGGCAAGATTGACCGTTGTCGTGGTTTTACCGACCCCGCCCTTCTGGTTGGCCACCACCATGACGCGGGTCTGCTCGGGTCGTGGCAGGCCCTCGCCCGCACGACCGAGAGCTTCTACTGCCAATTGGGCAGCGCGACCGATGGGTGTGTCGTCCATCGGGGGCGGTGTTTCACGTGAAACATCCTCCCCCGCCGACTCGGTACGGGGACCGGGGACCGGATCGGTCATCGGTCCCGCGATGTTGGCGTCGGACCGCAAGGATTCACTCTCCTCGACTTCAGGCTCGCAATGAACAGAGCCTCCCATGCCTTCGGGGTCAAGAACCAGCGAGGCCCGTGCTTCTGTGGACGAATCCCCCTCTGTGGACAACTCCGTGTCCGTATCGAGGGATCCGAGGGGTTTTCGGTCGCGGGGAGCGGCCGCCGCGCGGCCGCGACTGATGATGCCCTGCAGCAGTGAGCGACGTTTCACGTGAAACACGATGCACCGCAGCGCGATGCACTCTCGCGCGACACCCCGAGATGCGTACGTTTGACAGCTTTTGTGGAGTACTGCTGGTCGTCAGCGCCTACGTCGGGCACGGCCCGTGCGGGCCGCCTTGGCGCGCTTGGCCGCGAAACGCACGCCGCCGGGGCTCTCCCCAACCTCGACACGCACCACGGTGGACAGCGGGTCCACGATGCCATCTCCGACATGCAGGACGGACGTCTCGACCGCGCCGAGCTTACTCAGGGCGGTGGCGGCACTCTTGAGCTCTTCCTCTGCCGTGTCGCCCTTGAGGAGCAGCATCTCCCCGTACGGCCGGAGCAGCGGGACGCCCCAGGCGGCCAGCCGGTCCAGCGGGGCCACGGCGCGAGCAGTGACGACGTGCACGGGCGTCAGCTTGCCGAGGACCTCCTCGGCCCGCCCACGCACCACGGTCACATGGTCGAGCCCGAGCAGCTCGACGACCTCGGTCAGAAAGGTCGTACGACGGAGCAGCGGCTCCAGCAGCGTGATCTTGAGGTCCGGGCGGACCAGGGCGAGCGGAATACCCGGCAGGCCCGCACCCGAACCGACGTCGCACACGGTGACGCCTTCGGGGACCACCTCGGAGAGCACAGCGCAGTTCAGGATGTGCCGCTCCCACAGACGCGGCACCTCGCGAGGGCCGATGAGGCCGCGCTGCACTCCCGCATCAGCGAGAAGCTCCGCGTACCGGACCGCGTCCGGGAAGCGCTCGCCGAATACCGCCCGGGCCTGCTCCGGAGCCGGGGGGAGTTCTGCTGCCTCCGTCACGGGGACCGTCCTTCCGTACCGCTCTACCGCAGTAAGTGGCTGACTAACAGGCTGACAAAGATCGGCCCCGCCTGCGAAACAGACGGGGCCGGAAGGCGACGTGCTGCCGTTCAGGCAGGAAGCACGACGACGAAGCGTTGCGGCTCCTCGCCCTCGGACTCGCTGCGCAGGCCGGCCGCCTTGATCGCGTCGTGCACGACCTTGCGCTCGAAGGGCGTCATCGGATCCATCTTGACCGGCTCACCCGTGCTCTTCACCTCGGCCGCGGCCTTGGCGCCCTGCTCGGTGAGCTCGGCGCGCTTCTTGGCGCGGTAGCCGGCGATGTCCAGCATCAGGCGGCTGCGGTCCCCGGTCTCCCGGTGCACCGCGAGACGGGTCAGCTCCTGGAGCGCCTCGAGGACCTCTCCGTCGCGACCGACCAGCTTCTGCAGATCGCGGCTGCTGACATCGCTGACGATGGACACGGCGGCCCGGTCGGCCTCGACGTCCATGTCGATGTCGCCATCGAGGTCGGCGATGTCCAGCAGACCCTCGAGGTAATCCGCGGCGATCTCACCCTCCTGCTCGAGGCGGGTCAGGGTGTCGCCAGCCTCAGCAGCGGCGGTGGTGCCTTCCGTCACGGGATGGGCTCCTTCTTGCGTCAAGGCTTGCGCCAACGTCTTACGACGCGTAGGTCGAGGGATTATTTCTTGGACGGGGACTTCGGCCGCTGCGGGCCGCCCTTGCGCTGCCCGGACTTGGCCTTGCTGCGCTGCTGTGAGCCGCCCGCGGGCTTGGCGCCACCGGACTGCTTGGCCTTGGACTGCGGCTTCGCGTCCTGCGGCCCGTCCCCCTTCTCCAGCGAGGTCTTCTCGGAGGAGGGGGAGTCGTCCTGCGTCGAGCCCTGAGCTGTCGAGCCGCCGGACTGGCGCTGCGACTTGGACTGGCGCTTGGGCTGCTGGCGCTTCGGGCCGCCCTTCGGCATTCCGTCCTCGTCCAGCTCCTCCGCGGCCGCGGACCCCTTGGCCACGGTGCCGTCGGCCTGAGCGGCGAGGCCGGCCTTGCTCAGCCCGTTGATGAACTTGCGCTCGTACTCATTACGGTCGCGGCCCTTGGCAACGATCGCCTTGACGATGTTCCGCTCGCGCTTGTTCCTCGTGGCGCTGTGCTCGACGACGTGCTTCTGAAGACCCTCGAGCATCTTGGCCTGGGCCTTGGAACCCGGAGTGGGGTTCCGGTTGATCACGTACATCTGCTGGCACATGGTCCACACGTTGGTGGTCAGCCAGTAGACGAGAACACCGACGGGGAAGTTGATGCCCATGAAGAGGAAGATCAACGGGAAGACGTACATCAGCATCTTCTGCTGCTGCATGAACGGCGTCTTCACCGTCAGGTCGACGTTCTTCGTCATCAGCTGGCGCTGCGTGTAGAACTGCGACGCCGACATCATGATGATCATGATCGCGGTGACCACGCGGACGTCGGTCAGCGAGGCGCCCATGGCCTGGACCTCGGCGGCGCTGTCCGTGAACTTGGCGGCCAGCGGGGCACCGAAGATGTGCGCCTTCTGGGCGCTGTCCAGGAGCGACTGGTTGATGACGCCGATGGTGTTGCCCTCGGCGATGGCCGCGAGCACGTGGTACAGGGCGAAGAAGAACGGCGACTGCACGAGAATCGGAAGGCACGAGGAGAGCGGGTTGGTACCCGTCTCCTTGTACAGCTTCATCATCTCTTCGGACTGACGCTGCTTGTCGTTCTTGTAGCGCTCCTGGATCGCCTTCATCTGAGGCTGGAGCAGCTGCATGTTCCGGGTCGACTTGATCTGCTTCACGAAGAGCGGGATCAGGCAGATCCGGATCAGGATCACCAGGGACACGATCGACAGGCCCCAGGCCCAGCCGGTATCAGGGCCGAAGATCGTCCCGTAGACCGTGTGGAACTGGACGATGACCCACGACACCGGGGTCGTGAGGAACGCGAAAACGCCTGATACGGCGTTGACGATATCGGAAATCATGTCCCTGATCAGGCTCCTTGGGCGTTGGGCGAAGTCGCTCCGGACTTATTGTCCTGTGCAGAGGGGCTGTCGCCCTCAACGGCGGGGGCCGCTTTTTTGTCCCCGCGCCATGCCTCGCGCAGCATCTCGTGCCAGCGCGGACGCTTGCGTGGCGGAACATAGTCGACGCCGCCCAGCGACCACGGATTGCACCGAAGGATCCGCCAGGCGGTGAGTGCTGTTCCCTTGACTGCCCCGTGCCGGTCGATGGCGGTGAAACCATAGTGGGAGCACGACGGGTAGTACTTGCACACCGGACCCAGCAATGGACTGATGGTCCACTGATAGATCTTGATCAAGGCGAGCAGTGGGTACTTCATCGCGCGCCCCCTCCCAGCAGCCGCTGCAGAGCGGCATCCAGGTCTCGGGCCAGCTGTGCGTGGGTAGCGTCGCCCGCTCCGGGCAACGCGCGTACGACTACCAGGCTACCTGGGGGCAACGAAGCCACCCGGTCGCGCATGAGGTGGCGAAGCCTGCGCTTCACCGCGTTCCGGACGACGGCGCCACCCACGGCCTTGCTCACGACGAAACCCGCACGCGGCGGGGAGAGAGTCTCCCTGGGCGCGTGCGGGTCCGTTGAACCGCTACGTAGGTGAACGACGAGAAGCGGGCGTCCGGCCCGACGTCCCCGGCGTACCGCGGTCGCGAAATCTTCGCGCCGCCTCAGCCGATACTCGGTAGGCAGCACGTCATGACCTTGATTACGTGATCAGGCGGACAGGCTGGCGCGACCCTTGCCACGACGGTTGGCGAGAATCGCACGACCGGCGCGGGTCCGCATGCGAAGGCGGAAGCCGTGGGTCTTGGCACGACGACGGTTGTTCGGCTGGAAGGTGCGCTTGCTCACTCGGGGGCTCCTGAAAAACGTGTGGTGGCGGGACATCGCCTGGCTGTCACCGTGCGCCCACGAGTAGCTCGCGAATACGCCCGAGTGCACCGCTACACGGTCCGCAAGAACTGTGGATCGTGACCTTGCCCATCGGAGGCAGGCGGCAGCAGCCATCGACAACTCGACCTGGTCACGGTACGCGCGGCTACGCCATCCGGTCAAACCGGCGTCATGCGAGGGACACTGTCCACAGGCTGGGGACAACAACTTGAACCGCAGCGGTCGCGCTGACTACCGTGGCTGAACTCCGATTCGTTCCCTTCTCACCGCACCACCCGATTTTCTTCCCGATCCGTCCCAGGAATCACACGTTCGTGGGACCAGCGAGAGAGCGTGCCCTGTGGCTGACGTACCTGCCGATCTTGCCGCAGTGTGGCCACGAGTTCTGGAGCAACTCCTTGGGGAAGGCCGCGGGCAGGGCGTCGAGACGAAGGACGAGCACTGGATCCGGCGCTGTCAGCCATTGGCGCTCGTCGCCGACACCGCGCTGCTCGCCGTTCCGAACGAATTCGCCAAGGGCGTACTCGAGGGCCGGCTGGCCCCGGTCGTCAGTGAGACCCTCAGCCGCGAGTGCGGCCGCCCCATCCGGATCGCGATCACCGTCGACGACTCCGTGGGCGAGCCGCCCGCCCCCACACCTCCGCCGGCCCCCCAGCACCGCTACGAGGCCCCCGAGCCCCAACCGTCTCCCGGCCAGCCGCGCGACGCATTCGACAGCCGGGAGTCGTACGAGAACCGGGAGACCTACGAGGGCTACGAGCGACGCGGCGCCGACGAGCACGGCCAGGGCCCGCGAGCCGAACAGCCCCCGGCGCCCCGGCCCGACCAGCTCCCGACCGCCCGCCCCGCCTACCCGGACTACCAGCGCCCCGAGCCCGGCGCCTGGCCGCGTCCGCAGCAGGACGAGTACAACTGGCAGCAGCCCCGGCTCGGTTTCCCGGAGCGGGACCCGTACGCGACGCCCACCCAGCAGCCGCAGCACGACTACCGGCAGCAGGAGCGTTCGCCCTACGAACAGCAGCCGTACGAGCAGGAGCGCGGTCGCTACGACCAGCAGCAGGACCGCCCCCCGTACGAGCAGAAGGGCGACGGGCGCCACGCGTACGAGGACCGTCCCTCCTACGAGGACCGCTCCGCCTATGAAGAGCGACCTTATGAAGACCGTTCCTACGAGGACCGCTCTTCTTATGAAGAGCGGTCGTCCTATGAGGAGCGCGGTTCCTACGACCCTTCGCGCGAGCGACCGCAGCGGCGTGAGCCCGGCGGCAAGCCCACGATGGGCGGTCGCCCGATCCAGGACGCAGGGCACGGACCCGGCGGCCCCGGCGGACACGGCAATCGTGGCGTGCCCAGTGGCGCGCCCGGCCCCCTGGCCGCCCAGCCCGCGCCGGCGACCGGCCCCGGTGAGCCGACGGCACGCCTGAACCCCAAGTACCTCTTCGACACATTCGTCATCGGCGCGTCGAACCGCTTCGCGCACGCGGCCGCGGTCGCCGTCGCCGAAGCACCGGCCAAGGCGTACAACCCCCTGTTCATCTATGGGGAGTCGGGCCTCGGCAAGACGCACCTGCTGCACGCCATCGGGCACTACGCGCGCAGCCTCTATCCGGGCACGCGCGTGCGGTACGTGAGCTCCGAGGAGTTCACCAACGAGTTCATCAACTCGATCCGTGACGGCAAGGGCGACTCCTTCCGCAAGCGGTACCGCGAGATGGACATCCTCCTGGTCGACGACATCCAGTTCCTCGCGGACAAGGAGTCGACGCAGGAGGAGTTCTTCCACACCTTCAACACGCTCCACAACGCGAACAAGCAGATCGTGCTGTCCAGTGACCGGCCGCCCAAGCAGCTGGTGACCCTGGAGGACCGGCTGCGCAACCGGTTCGAGTGGGGCCTGATCACGGACGTCCAGCCGCCGGAGCTGGAGACCCGTATCGCCATCCTTCGTAAGAAGGCGGTGCAGGAGCAGCTCAACGCGCCTCCGGAGGTGCTCGAGTTCATCGCGTCCCGCATCTCGCGCAACATCCGCGAGCTGGAAGGGGCGTTGATCCGCGTCACGGCGTTCGCGTCGCTCAATCGTCAGCCCGTGGACCTGGGTCTGACGGAGATCGTCCTCAAGGATCTGATCCCCGGTGGCGAGGACGCGGCTCCCGAGATCACGGCCTCGGCCATCATGGCGGCGACCGCGGACTACTTCGGGCTCACCGTGGAGGACCTCTGCGGATCCTCGCGCAGCCGCGTCCTCGTGACGGCCCGCCAGATCGCGATGTACCTGTGCCGTGAGCTGACCGACCTCTCCCTACCGAAGATCGGCGCTCAGTTCGGCGGCCGCGACCACACGACCGTGATGCACGCGGACCGCAAGATTCGCGCGCTGATGGCCGAGCGGCGCTCCATCTACAACCAGGTCACCGAGCTCACCAACCGCATCAAGAACGGCTGACAGCAGGCCGGTTACGAGCCGCAGGGCGCTTCGGGAACGACTCCCGGAGCGCCCTTTTTGGTGCCTGCGGACGTCCCCGGCGTCATGCCGGCCACCGGTCCGAGGACACCTCACGCTCAGCCGGTGTTCGATTCCCGGCCGCGTTACGGGTGTTCTCCACAGATCTGCCTAGTTTTTGCGGTCCACACCCTGGGGACTGGAAAGTTGTCCAGATAGCGTCCACAGCGCCCCGGGGTGACAGGGCATCAACCCAGGTCAGAGGGCTGTGGATTCGTGGATAAGTGATCTCCACAGCCTGTGGAGAGATTTTTTCTCCACAGGCTGTGCATCATGTTGTCCACCGGCAACCCACAGGATCGCGCCCGTTGTGCACAGCGATCAGTAGCTTCTCCACACGGCTGTCCACTGTTCGGCAACGCAACGCGCCATCTCACCTCCGCGAGTGAAAGGCGTCACACCAAGGTGGTCGGTTGGGCTGGGGAGAACCGGGGTAAAGCTGGGGACGGCGCTGGGGAGAAGTGACCCCAGCCTGTGCATCGAGTGTGCAGAACTTTTCGCTGTCCACAGCGAAGGCCGGTTGTCCACCGCCTCGGCCCACAGGCCCGGTGGACAAAAAACCGCCTCTGACCTGCGATTTAGAGGTTATCCACGCTTTCCACAGCCCCTACTACTACGTCCAACTAGTAAGAGCTGGGAATTCGTTTCGAAGACGGGGCTGTGCACAACTCGCTCCTGGCACCTCGACCTCGGTTCGGCGCGACTTGACCGAGGCGGGCAACGACTGTCAGTGCTGTGCGTCAGACTGGTCCCCGGTGTTCTCCCCAGCAGTGGGCCGAGAGACACCACGTCTGCTGATGCAGACCGAAGACCGAAGACCGATGCAGGGCGAGCAGCCAGCAACAGCAGGAGGCGGCTTAGGGTGAAGATCCGGGTTGAACGCGACGTACTCGCGGAGGCAGTGGCCTGGGCGGCACGCAGCCTCCCGGCTCGACCGCCGGCGCCCGTCCTGGCGGGCCTTCTGCTGAAGGCCGAGGAGGGCGCGCTCAGCCTGTCGAGCTTCGACTACGAGGTCTCGGCACGCGTCTCCGTGGACGCGGAGGTCGACGAAGAAGGCACGGTGCTCGTATCGGGCCGCCTCCTTGCCGACATCTGCCGCGCCCTGCCCAACCGGCCGGTGGAGATCTCCACAGACGGTGTACGGGCGACCGTGGTCTGCGGCTCCTCGCGGTTCACACTCCACACGCTTCCTGTGGAGGAGTACCCGGCGCTGCCGCAGATGCCGACCGCGACGGGCACCGTTCCCGGCGAGGTCTTCGCCTCCGCCGCTCAGCAGGTGGCCATTGCCGCGGGGCGTGACGACACGCTGCCCGTCCTCACCGGTGTGCGCATCGAGATCGAGGGCGACACGGTGACGCTGGCGTCCACCGACCGCTACCGCTTCGCCGTCCGCGAGTTCCTGTGGAAGCCGGAGGACCCGGAGGCGTCCGCGGTCGCCCTGGTGCCCGCCAAGACGCTCCTGGACACCGCCAAGGCGCTCACGAGCGGTGACACGGTCACGCTGGCGCTCGCCGGTTCCGGCGCGGGCGAGGGCCTCATCGGCTTCGAGGGCGCGGGCCGCCGCACCACCACCCGCCTTCTCGAGGGCGACCTGCCGAAGTACCGCACGCTGTTCCCGACGGAGTTCAACTCCGTGGCCGTCATCGAGACCGCCCCCTTCGTGGAGGCCGTCAAGCGCGTGGCCCTCGTCGCCGAGCGCAACACCCCGGTGCGGCTCAGCTTCGAGCAGGGCGTGCTCATCCTGGAGGCCGGCTCCAGCGACGACGCACAGGCTGTGGAAAGGGTGGACGCCAACCTGGAGGGCGACGACATCTCGATCGCCTTCAACCCGACCTTCCTGCTCGACGGCCTGAGCGCGATCGACTCCCCGGTCGCCCAGCTGTCGTTCACGACGTCCACCAAGCCCGCGCTGCTCTCCGGCAAGCCGGCCGTGGACGCCGAGGCGGACGACGCGTACAAGTACCTGATCATGCCGGTGCGGCTCTCCGGCTGAGGACCTTGAGGGGCAGGCCGCGCGGGTTCGCCTGAGCGGCTATGTCCACAGGTGTGCGGGAGCGTCCGGGTTTAGGCTCGGGCGCAGGTACGGGACGCCACGCGCGCGTGGTCTCGTACCGCCCCCGCACCACCTCACGCCTCGTCGCAACGTAAGGAACCACTGATGGAGCTCGGTCTCGTCGGTCTCGGCAAGATGGGCGGCAACATGCGCGAGCGCATCCGCCGCGCGGGCCACACCGTCTACGGCTACGACCGCAACCCGGACCTCGCGGACGTCCACAGCCTCGAGGAGCTTGTGGGCAAGCTCAAGGGCCCGCGCGTGGTCTGGGTGATGGTCCCGGCCGGCGCCGCGACCCAGTCCACCGTCGACGAGCTCGCCGAGCTGCTCGAGCCCGGTGACGTCGTCGTGGACGGCGGCAATTCGCGCTGGACGGACGACGAGAAGCACGCCACCGAGCTGGGCATCAAGGACATCGGTTTCGTCGACTGCGGCGTCTCAGGCGGCGTCTGGGGCCTCGAGAACGGCTACGCGCTGATGTACGGCGGCGCTCCCGACGACGTGGCGAAGGTTCAGCCGATCTTCGACGCCCTGAAGCCCGAGGGCGACTTCGGCTCCGTCCACGCGGGCAAGGTCGGCGCGGGCCACTTCGCGAAGATGGTCCACAACGGCATCGAGTACGCCATGATGCAGGCCTACGCCGAGGGCTGGGAACTCCTGGAGAAGGTCGACTCCGTCGACAACGTCCGCGAGGTCTTCCGCTCCTGGCAGGAGGGCACAGTCATCCGCTCCTGGCTGCTCGACCTCGCCGTCAACGCCCTCGACGACGACCAGCACCTCGACAAGCTGCGCGGTTACGCCGCCGACTCCGGCGAGGGCCGCTGGACCGTGGAAGCCGCCATCGACAACTCCGTGCCGCTGCCGGCGATCACCGCGTCGCTCTTCGCCCGCTTCTCCTCCCGCCAGGAGGACTCGCCGCAGATGAAGATGATCGCGGCGCTGCGCAACCAGTTCGGCGGCCACGCCGTCGAGTCCAAGTAAGCGACACCTGTAGAAACTGCTCGAAGACCGCTAGAAAACCGCTGTTCAGAACTCTGGGGGAGGTCGGCCCACGACCATGCACGTCACGCATCTGTCGCTGGCCGACTTCCGCTCGTACGCCCGGGCCGAGGTCCCTCTCGACCCGGGCGTCACCGCGTTCGTGGGTCCGAACGGGCAGGGCAAGACGAACATCGTCGAGGCCGTCGGCTACCTCGCCACGCTCGGCAGCCACCGCGTCTCCTCGGACGCTCCGCTGGTGCGCATGGGCGCCGAGCGCGCCGTGATCCGGGCGCAGGTACGGCAGGGCGAGCGTCAGCAGCTCGTCGAGCTGGAGCTGAACCCGGGCAAGGCGAACCGCGCCAGGATCAACAGGTCCTCGCAGGTCAAGCCGCGTGACGTGCTGGGGATCGTACGGACGGTGCTGTTCGCGCCCGAGGACCTGGCCCTGGTGAAGGGCGACCCCGGTGAGCGCCGGCGGTTCCTCGACGAGCTGATCACCGCCCGCTCGCCCCGGATGGCGGGCGTGCGCTCCGATTACGACCGTGTCCTGAAGCAGCGCAACACGCTCCTGAAGTCCGCGGCGCTCGCGCGGCGGCACGGCGGGCGCTCGATGGACCTGTCCACGCTCGACGTGTGGGACCAGCACCTCGCGCGCGCGGGCGCGGAACTCCTCGCGCAGCGGCTCGACCTGATCGCGACGCTGCAGCCGCTGGCCGACAAGGCGTACGAACAGCTGGCGCCCGGCGGCGGGCCGATCGCCCTGGAGTACAAGCCCTCGTCCCCCGAAATCGTCGGGCACGCGCGCGAGGAGCTCTACGAGCAGCTCCTCGCCGCCCTCGAAGGGGCGCGCAAGCAGGAGATCGAGCGGGGCGTCACGCTGGTCGGCCCGCACCGCGACGAACTGGTCCTCAAGCTCGGCCAGTTGCCCGCCAAGGGCTACGCGAGCCACGGAGAGTCCTGGTCGTACGCGCTGGCGCTGCGGCTGGCCTCGTACGACCTGCTGAGCGCCGAGGGGAACGAGCCGGTGCTCGTCCTCGACGACGTATTCGCCGAGCTGGACGCGCGCCGCAGGGAGCGCCTGGCGGAGCTCGTGGCGCCCGGTGAGCAGGTTCTCGTCACGGCCGCCGTCGACGACGACGTACCGGGCGTGCTGGCAGGCACCCGCTACGCGGTGTCGGACGGAACGGTGGAGCGACTGTGAGCGCCGGAGAATCCCCCGAAGGTGCGAAGGGCCCGCGGGAACCAAAAGGCGATCCCGAGCCTTCTGGTGTCGACCTGGCCCGCGTCGCCCTGCGTGCGGCGAAAGAGGCGGCACGCGCGCGTGGTGACTCCGCGCAGCAGAAGAAGCAGGCGCGGCGCGGCGGCGGTCTGCGGTCCGGGGCGCGCTCCGACGGCCGGGACCCGATGGGGCTCGGCTCCGCCATCAACCGGTTGATCACCGAGCGCGGCTGGGAGACCCCGGCGGCGGTCGGCGGCGTCATGGGGCGCTGGCCGCAGATCGTCGGCGAGGACCTCGCCAAGCACTGTGTGCCGCAGACGTACGACGAGGACGAGCGCGTCCTGGTGGTGCAGTGCGACTCGACGGCTTGGGCGACGCAGGTGCGGATGCTGGCTCCGCAGCTGGTCAGGCGGTTGAACGAGGACCTCGGGCACGGAGCCGTGCGGCGCATCGACATCAAGAATCCCGGCGGCGGCCCGCGCCGCTACGGCCCCTTGCGAGCCCCCGGAAGCACGGGTCCCGGCGACACCTACGGGTGAGCGATCGGCCGCCGTAGCTGGTGGTTCACACCCCGAAGCGCTGAGTGCCACTGTGAGCCACTCGGAGCCCCGGACCGCATAGGGGGAGTCGGCCGAGACCGGTTGAGGGCGGCACATGCGGACTCAGGCACCGCCAAACCCCCATCTATGTCCGGGCTACCGGTACACTGGGAGACAATCCCGCCCCACTTGTGGGACGCACCGAGCAACGCTGATCAGGGCTTACCGAACAAACACGCCGCAGCCGCTCCGGCCACCAACCGGGAGCTTGGCTTGTGCTGTGCCAGAAAGGGCGCTTCGTGGCCGATTCCGGCAACCCCAACGAGAACATCCCGTCCACCGACGCCGAAGAGCACGTCGGGGCCACAGAGGCCTCGTACGACGCCAGTGCGATCACCGTCCTCGAAGGGCTGGACGCGGTCCGCAAGCGACCCGGCATGTACATCGGCTCGACCGGTGAGCGTGGCCTTCACCACATGGTGCAGGAGGTCGTGGACAACTCCGTCGACGAGGCGCTGGCCGGCCACGCGGACACGATCGACGTCACGATCCTGTCCGACGGCGGCGTCCGCGTCGTCGACAACGGCCGCGGCATCCCCGTGGGCATCATCCCCTCCGAGGGCAAGCCCGCCGTCGAGGTCGTCCTCACCGTCCTGCACGCGGGCGGCAAGTTCGGAGGCGGCGGTTACGCCGTCTCCGGTGGTCTGCACGGCGTGGGCGTCTCCGTCGTGAACGCGCTGTCCACGAAGGTCTCCGTGGAGATCAGGACCGAGGGCCACCGCTGGACGCAGGAGTACAAGGCCGGCGTTCCGACGGCGCCGCTGGCGAAGCACGAGGCCACCGAGGAGACCGGTACCGCGGTCACCTTCTGGGCCGACGGCGACATCTTCGAGACCACCGAGTACTCCTTCGAGACGCTGTCGCGGCGCTTCCAGGAAATGGCCTTCCTCAACAAGGGCCTGAAGATCAACCTCACGGACGAGCGCGACATCGCGAAGGCCACGGCGGGCGCGGACACGAACGAGGCGGGCGACGACACCGCCTTCGAGCCGCGTTCGGTGTCGTACCACTACGAAGGCGGCATCGTCGACTTCGTGAAGTACCTCAACTCCCGCAAGGGCGAGGTCGTTCACCCCTCCGTGATCGACATCGAGGCCGAGGACAAGGAGAAGCTCCTTTCCATCGAGGTCGCGATGCAGTGGAACTCGAGCTACAGCGAGGGCGTCTACTCCTTCGCCAACGTCATCCACACGCATGAGGGCGGCACCCACGAAGAGGGCTTCCGTGCCGCGCTGACCGGCCTCATCAACCGGTACGCGCGCGACAAGAAGCTGCTGCGCGAGAAGGACGACAACCTCACGGGCGACGACATTCGCGAGGGTCTCACCGCGATCATCTCGATCAAGCTGAGCGAGCCGCAGTTCGAGGGCCAGACCAAGACCAAGCTGGGCAACACCGAGGCGAAGACGTTCGTCCAGAAGGTCGTCTACGAGCACCTCCAGGACTGGCTCGACCGGAACCCCGTCGAGGCCACGGACATCATCCGCAAGTCCATCCAGGCGGCCACCGCGCGCGTGGCGGCCCGCAAGGCGCGCGATCTGACGCGCCGCAAGGGCCTGCTGGAGTCGGCGTCGCTGCCGGGCAAGCTGTCCGACTGCCAGTCGAACGACCCCACCAAGTGCGAGATCTTCATCGTCGAGGGTGACTCCGCCGGCGGTTCGGCCAAGTCCGGCCGAAACCCGCAGTACCAGGCGATCCTCCCGATCCGAGGAAAGATCCTCAACGTCGAGAAGGCGCGGATCGACAAGATCCTGCAGAACCAGGAGATCCAGGCGCTGATCTCGGCCTTCGGCACCGGAGTCCACGAGGACTTCGACATCGAGAAGCTTCGCTATCACAAGATCATCCTGATGGCGGACGCCGACGTCGACGGCCAGCACATCAACACCCTGCTGCTGACGTTCCTGTTCCGCTTCATGCGGCCGCTCGTCGAAGCCGGCCACGTGTTCCTGTCGCGCCCGCCGCTCTACAAGATCAAGTGGGGTCGTGACGACTTCGAGTACGCGTACTCGGACCGTGAGCGCGACGCCCTGATCGAGATGGGCAGGCAGGCGGGCAAGCGGATCCGCGACGACTCGGTCCAGCGCTTCAAGGGTCTCGGCGAGATGAACGCCGAGGAGCTGCGCATCACGACCATGGACCAGGAGCACCGCGTGCTCGGCCAGGTCACCCTGGACGACGCCGCCCAGGCCGACGACCTGTTCTCGGTCCTCATGGGCGAGGACGTCGAGGCACGCCGCTCGTTCATCCAGCGCAACGCCAAGGACGTCCGCTTCCTCGACATCTGAGTCGGTCTCAGCTGACCGCGCAGAAAGGATCTTGACCAGCAATGGCCGACGAGAACACCCCCACGCCGCCTCCTTCGGAGAACGAGGACGGCAGCGCCATCGCGATGCGCATCGAGCCCGTCGGGCTCGAGACGGAGATGCAGCGCTCCTACCTGGACTACGCGATGTCCGTCATCGTGTCCCGCGCGCTGCCCGACGTACGCGACGGCCTCAAGCCCGTACACCGCCGTGTCCTGTACGCCATGTACGACGGCGGCTACCGGCCCGAGAAGGGCTTCTACAAGTGCGCCCGCGTCGTCGGCGACGTCATGGGCAACTACCACCCGCACGGCGACTCCTCGATCTACGACGCCCTGGTCCGCCTGGCCCAGTCGTGGTCGATGCGCATGCCGCTGGTGGACTCCAACGGAAACTTCGGCTCCCCGGGCAACGACCCCGCCGCCGCCATGCGCTACACCGAGTGCAAGATGGCGCCGCTGTCCATGGAGATGGTCCGTGACATCGACGAGGAGACCGTCGACTTCACGGACAACTACGACGGCCGCTCCCAGGAGCCGACCGTCCTGCCGGCCCGCTTCCCGAACCTGCTGATCAACGGCTCGGCCGGTATCGCGGTCGGCATGGCGACCAACATCCCGCCGCACAACCTGCGCGAGGTCGCCGCCGGCGCCCAGTGGTGCCTGGAGAACCCGGAGGCCTCGCACGAGGAGCTCCTGGACGCCCTCATCGAGCGCATCAAGGGCCCCGACTTCCCGACCGGCGCCCTCGTCGTGGGCCGCAAGGGCATCGAGGAGGCGTACCGCACCGGCCGCGGCTCCATCACGATGCGCGCGGTCGTCGCGGTCGAGGAGATCCAGAACCGCCAGTGCCTGGTCGTCACGGAACTGCCCTACCAGGTCAACCCGGACAACCTCGCCCAGAAGATCGCCGACCTCGTGAAGGACGGCAAGGTCGGCGGCATCGCGGACGTCCGTGACGAGACGTCGTCCCGTACGGGCCAGCGCCTGGTCATCGTCCTGAAGCGGGACGCGGTCGCCAAGGTCGTGCTGAACAACCTGTACAAGCACACCGACCTGCAGACGAACTTCGGCGCCAACATGCTGGCGCTGGTCGACGGCGTCCCGCGCACGCTGTCGCTCGACGCGTTCATCCGGCACTGGGTGGCGCACCAGATCGAGGTCATCGTCCGCCGGACGAAGTTCCGCCTGCGCAAGGCCGAGGAGCGCGCCCACATCCTGCGCGGCCTCCTGAAGGCCCTGGACGCCATCGACGAGGTCATCGCGCTCATCCGGCGCAGTGACACCGTCGACGTCGCGCGCGGGGGCCTCATGGAGCTCCTGGAGATCGACGAGATCCAGGCGAACGCCATCCTCGAGATGCAGCTGCGCCGACTGGCCGCCCTGGAGCGCCAGAAGATCGTCCAGGAGCACGACGAACTCCAGCAGAAGATCGACGAGTACAACGCGATCCTGGCCTCGCCCGAGCGGCAGCGGCAGATCGTCAGCTCGGAGCTGCAGCAGATCGTCGACAAGTTCGGCGACGACCGCCGCACCAAGCTGGTGCCCTTCGAAGGCGACATGTCCGTCGAGGACCTCATCGCCGAAGAGGACATCGTCGTCACCATCTCGCGCGGTGGTTACGTCAAGCGCACCAAGACCGACGACTACCGCTCCCAGAAGCGGGGCGGCAAGGGCGTGCGCGGCACGAAGCTCAAGGAAGACGACATCGTCGACCACTTCTTCGTGTCGACGACGCACCACTGGCTGCTCTTCTTCACCAACAAGGGACGCGTCTACCGCGCGAAGGCGTACGAACTCCCGGACGCCGGGCGGGACGCGCGC
Source organism: Streptomyces fractus (assembly GCF_049844455.1). Classification (NCBI taxonomy): domain Bacteria; kingdom Bacillati; phylum Actinomycetota; class Actinomycetes; order Kitasatosporales; family Streptomycetaceae; genus Streptomyces; species Streptomyces fractus. Next base: position 4,734,088 of record NZ_JBMYHI010000002.1, read on the forward strand.
GGCCAGCACGTCGCGAACCTGCTCGCCTTCCAGCCCGACGAGGCGATCGCCGAGATCCTCGCGATCCGCGACTACGAGGCGGTGCCCTACCTGGTGCTCGCCACGAAGGCGGGCCTCGTCAAGAAGACGCCTCTGAAGGACTACGACTCGCCGCGTTCCGGCGGTGTCATCGCCATCAACCTCCGCGAGGCGGCGGACGGTTCGGACGACGAGCTGATCGGCGCCGAGCTGGTCTCCGCCGAGGACGACCTGCTGCTCATCAGTAAGAAGGCGCAGTCCATCCGCTTCACCGCCACGGACGACGCACTGCGTCCCATGGGGCGTGCCACGTCGGGCGTCAAGGGCATGAGCTTCCGCGAGGGAGACGAACTGCTCTCGATGAATGTCGTGCGTGCCGGTACGTTCGTGTTCACCGCCACCGATGGTGGGTACGCAAAGCGGACCAACGTGGACGAGTACCGCGTCCAGGGTCGCGGTGGCCTCGGTATCAAGGCCGCCAGGATCGTGGAGGACCGCGGAGAGCTCGTCGGCGCCCTGGTGGTCGAGGAGACCGATGAGATCCTCGCCATCACGCTGTCCGGCGGTGTGATTCGTACGCGAGTCAACGAGGTCAGGGAGACAGGCCGTGACACCATGGGCGTCCAACTGATCAACCTGGGCAAGCGCGATGCCGTCGTCGGCATCGCTCGTAACGCCGAGGCCGGCCGTGAGGCGGAGGAAGTCGACGGTGACGTCCCGCAGGACGCGGACGGTACCGAGATCGACGATTCCACCGCGGGCGAGACGGCCGTCGAAACGGACGAGGGCGGAGCGTCCTCGGCCGAGTAGCGCGAGGAGTGAGTCATCGTGAGCGGAGCCACGGGCGCAGGCTCTACCGGCACATCCACCGGTACGGATACTGAGAGCGGCCGTGGCTCCGCTCACGACGTCGACGACGTCAAAGGCTCTACCGACTCGACTGACTCGAACGAGTCTCATGGATCCCGGGGGGAACTGTGACGGACACCCGAGGTCCGCAGACCCAGCAGTACGCGGCCGATGGCGGCGGCGCCCTGCCGGGCGAGAGGCCGCAGCAGCCGGCCCAGCCGTATCACCCGCCGCAGGCGTACCAGAACGCGCCGGACGCGGTCCGCAGGCCGCGCACCGGGGCGCGCACCACCCCGCGTACGCGCAAGGCTCGTCTGCGGGTCGCCAAGGCGGATCCGTGGTCGGTGATGAAGGTCAGCTTCCTGCTCTCCATCGCGCTCGGCATCTGCACGATCATCGCGGCCGCCGTGCTGTGGATGGTCATGGACGCCATGGGTGTCTTCTCCACGGTCGGCGGCACGATCTCCGAGGCCACGGGCTCGAACGAGTCCAACGGCTTCGACCTGCAGTCGTTCCTGTCGCTGCCGCGCGTTCTGATGTTCACGACGGTCATCGCCGTCATCGACGTCGTACTGGCCACGGCCCTGGCGACGCTCGGCGCGTTCATCTACAACCTCTCCGCGGGCTTCGTCGGCGGCATCGAGCTCACGCTCGCCGAGGACGAGTGACCGTTCCCCCCGGCCTCCTGAGGCCGTAAAGACCCGCTGGTGGGCGGGCCAGGACTATCGATTTTGGGACTGGCCCCCCAGTGCGCTAATCTTCAGGAGTCAGCGCGCGGGACACACACCGCAGAGCGCGGCGGGGCTATAGCTCAGTTGGTTAGAGCGCATCCCTGATAAGGATGAGGCCACAGGTTCAAATCCTGTTAGCCCCACCAGCTTAAAGACCCCCAACCGATCATGGTTGGGGGTCTTTGACATCTACGACTGACATCAGCCGATGAGTGGATCTTCCAGCAGCTCCGCGAGCATCGCGACCGCTTCCCGCTCGTCAGAGGCGACCACGTGGGTATAGACGTCCATGGTCATGCTGATCTGGCTGTGCCGCAGGATCGCTTGCGCCACCTTGGGGTGGATCTTCAGGAAGGCGAGCAGGGTCCCGCAGGTGTGCCGGGCAAGTCGGACCGTGAGCCGGCGGACACCAGCCCGCTTCACGAGGCGCCCGAAGCTTCGCGAGAACCCATTGGGATCGATCATGCCGCCGTGCTCGGACGAGAAGATCAGGTCTTGGCCCGGCGCCTGCTTCCAGTGGTCACCAGCGATCTTCCGTTCCAGCTCTTGAAGCTCCCGACGTTCTTCGAGCGCGCGGGCGCAAAACTCCGGCAGGGGAAGCACCGCTTGTGAGGACTCGGTCTTGAGGTCCTTAAGGATCAGCCCTTTGCCCTTCTCGCGCTGCACTTGCTTGATCGGCTCGAACTGCCGAGCCTCGAAGTCGATGTCCTGCCAGCGCAGGCCCAGCAGTTCACTTCGGCGCAGTCCGAGAACGAGCACGAGGACACAGGCCGCATACAGTCGATGAGCCCGAGCCGTCCGCAGGAACGTGATCGCCTCCTGCGCGCTCCATGCCCTGCCCTTGTCTTTGCTGACCTTGGGCATGTCGACGAGCAGGGCGACGTTCCGGATCAGCAGTTCCTCGCGGACAGCGCGGTTCAGGGCGTTCCGGAGCGTTCGCAGGACCTCGAAGCGGGTCGCTGCGCCAACCTTCTCGCGGGTCAGCGTGGCCATGAACGCCCGGATCTGTGCCGGGGTGAGCTTGGTCAACGGCTTCTTGCCGAGGTGCGGCACGAGGTACAGCCTGACCTTGGATTCGTACTTGTCGTACGTGTTGTACTCGCGCTCTGGCTTCACGATGTACTCAAGCCAGTAGGCCAGCCACTCCCCGAGGTTCCAGGTTTTGGCCGGGACGGGTACGCCGTTGCGCTCCTGCTCTTGAAGCTTGGCCAGCTTCTCTGACGTCTCGTCATATGTGACGCCGTAGACGTACTTCCGGACGCGGTTGCCGTCGGTGTCGGTCACGTAGGCGGCCCCCTGGTAGCGGCCATCCTTCCGCTTAGTGATCGTTCCCCCACCATTGGGGCGACGCTTGGCCATCAGGCAGCCCTCTCGTATTCGAGTCGCGAAGCCAGGTACGCGCGCACGCTGTCAGCCGGGATGCGACGGTTCCGGCCGATCGTGAGTGAGGACAGGCGGTGCGTACGGATCAGGTCGTAGACGGTCGTTCGACCGACCTTGAGCCAGGCCATGACCTCAGGGACGGTCAGCAGTTCGTCACTCATGACCACACCTCCATGTCGTCGAGGTCGGGCAGGTCGGCGCGCGCTTCGCGTGCTGTCTCGCGGTTCAGTTGGAGGTCGCGAGCGATGGACTGGGCGAGCCAGGATTCGCCGGGGGTGTGCCCGTGTCCGGCGTACGTCCAGTGCGCGAGTACGAGCGTGGAGCCGTCCGCGTCGTCGAGGTCCTCAGAGCAGCCCCGTTCGCGGCGTTCTTCGCGGGCGCGGTAGTCGGCGCGGGTCTGGCGGAGTTCGCCGAGGGTGGTCGAGTAGCGGCGGGACTTGGTGGAGAAGTGACCACGGAAGCCGAGCATGTGAGCCCAGCGCGTCAGCATCCGCTCCGGGTACGCGTCGTCGAGGTCCCAGCAGGCTTCAATCAGGCGTCGGGTGTGCGCGGGCAGGCCCGGCAGCCCATCCAGCTCGGACAGTTCCCCGATCCGGCGGTCCACGGTGCCGGTGGTCTCGGCGGCCTTGGTGGCGTACTTGGCGACGTAGGAGGCCACCGCCTGTTCGGTCAGTTCCTCGTGTCCGAGGGCGCCGATCGGCTGCACGTCGATCTGCCGCCCCCACCGCAGCGAGCGAGCCGGGAAGACGCCGCCGGCGGGCGGTATCGGGACCGTGACGCGAGCAGCCGCCGCGCGGATTGCCTCGTCCAGGAGCGCGAGCGTGGCCCACGCGGGCGGGGGCGAGTCGGGACCTTCAGGCCCGTCGAAGCGGACCACAGCGTGGAAGTGGATGGCGCCACGCTTCTGGAACTCTGCGACCTTGCCGAAGGAGACCCGGCACGCCTCTTTCAGGGCGGATTGGGTCAGGCCCGCGCGGGTGGCGATCTCACGGCGCAGGTAGATCGTGAACCGGCGCCACAGCTCCCCGACATGGTTGTTCCACAGCACCGCGCCCGCGTAGTCGTAGGAGGCGGGATCGAGCGCCGTGCCGAGCGCGGGGTCATGCTCGGCGTGGGAGCTCCCGCAGCGGCAGCGACCGGAGTCGGGCCGGTTGTGAACCGGGCCGAACGAAGGGGCCGTCAGCGTCGCGAAGACCCGAGGGTGATCGCGCACTGTGGCAGGCACGGACTTGCCGCCAGTGATCCCGGAACGGATCAGGTGGTAGGTGTCCCCCGCATAGGTCCAGGCGCAGGACGGGCAGCGCGAGGCACGGCGGTTGCCGCAGGCGACGCGGAGGCAGCCGCCCGGTTCGTTCTCGGTCGAGTACGAGTAGTCGTCCAGGACAGCCCCGGTCTGCGCGTCGCGGACAACCTTGAAGCCTTGCAGGCGGATCGGGTTCGAGCAGCCGCCGGTACGCCGGATCTGTTCACGCCACCGCTCGAAGCCGGGATCGTTTGCGACGCGCAGGAAGTCGGCCAGGGTGATCGGGTCGGTGCCCACAGCCGCCGCCATGTCGGTGACGGCAGCCGGCGCCACGGGGAAGTGGGTCACTCGCCCACCGCCCGCAGGGAGACGATCGGCGCGGGCATGTACGGTTCCGCGCTCATCACGAGGTGATCGAGGCTGGCCATGTAGCAGCCGGTCAGTGGAGCCGTGCCCAGCCGGCGCAGGTGCAGCACCGGGGCCAGGGACGGGATCATGCCGTCCACAGGTGTGGAGACCAACAGGTCGTCGTCGGCGCGCAGGACGTCGGCGACGAGTCCGGCGTGGGTGGCGAGTTGGATGCCGGGCCGGTCGGCCAGGGCGACGAGCGCGTCGGCGATCTGCGGAGCGCGGCCGGTCAGTGTCTCGGGTATCACGATCCGGACCCGCGCCCCGGCAGCCGCCTTCTCTCCGATCAGGTCGGGCAGGTCGGTGACCACGTGGGCGAGGAAGACCAGGTTCGCCACGGCGAGATCCAGCGTCATCGCCGCCGAGGCGAGCACGTCGCGCCACAGGTCCATGGGGACCGTGGACCGGGTGGAGTAGGAGGCGACGACCTCAGCCTGAGGAGCGACCGCCGAGCGACGGCGCTGCCCCATGGCGGGCCACAGGTGGTACGGGTCGGCGTGCAGGAAGGAGGCAGCGGCGTGCGCGTGCCGGGCATGCGGAGTGCGGCCCAGGGACAGCCAGCGTTCCGCGCTCTTCACGTCGATGCCGACGTGTTCGGCCAGGGCCTCAGTCGTGACGTTCGCGGCGATCATCGCGCCCCGCAGCCGCTCGTTACCCGAGGAGGTCTGCGTACGGTCCAGGGTCGTCGTCATGCCGCCACCGCCACCCCAGTTCCGTGCGCGGGACAGGCTTGGCGCGTGAGGAAGCCGGGCACCGTCGCGGTCACCCACCCCGAGCCCTGACACGGGCAGTGGTCGATGATCGGGCGGGGCGGGGTGACGAGCTGTTCGCGTGTGACCGCACGAGGGCGGATGCTCTCAAAGCTGCGCCACAAGGTCAGCGCTGCGTCCATCGCCCATGACAGACGCCACCCAGCGGGGAAACGAGACTCGTGATCGGCCACAAGCTCCGGCGTTGCCAATCCCAGGGTGCGCATCCAGATGAATCCGCCCAAGCGCCGCGCCGACTCATCCAGCTCGACGCCCAGCCGCTCTACTCCCTGTGCGGCGGAGACCCGCAGTTCACCGAGAGGCACGACCGGACGGGCGTACCGATCGGAGGCGTAGAGAGCCGCCGTCAGTTGATCGCGAGTCAGGCACGTCAGGTCGAAGGCGATCATTGCGCCCCCCGACCGCTCATTCCCAGAGACCTCAGCGCGGTCGAGGAGCGCCGGAGCCAAGGCCAGAGGTCGCGAGGGGCTCAGCGTCACATGCATCATGGAACTTCCCTTCGTGGGAATCAGGGGCGACGCGCTTGCTTGGCGGTAGGAGCGTCGCCCCGCTTCAGATCTTCGTGAGTTTGCCCACAAACCCACGATGTCGAAAGTAGCGACTCAGGTAGTGGGGCGCAAGGGTTTGCCCACAAACTGGCAAACCTGGGAGGATGGTTGGCATGGAACCGCGACGCACCACGGTTGAACCGCCGATCCACCTGAAGATCGCCGATGACATCCGTCTGATGATCGAGAGTGGCGAACTCGCCCCGGGCGACTCGCTGCCGACGTTGAGCGACATCTGTGCGCGATGGCAGTGCTCAACGAATTCGGCGCGTGGGGCCATCTCGCTTCTCAGGTCGCAGGGTCTGATCACCGGTGGTCGCGGGAAGGCCCCCGTCGTACGTATCCCGCCCGGCAAGGTCATCCGATCGTCGGATCGGCATCAAGCGGAGAAGGACTTGGCGTACCGCCCTGAGGGGGAGCGGTCCAAGGTCGGTGAGGCCGAGACGAACTTGGGGATGTCGATCGAGAACCAGCAGTTCTCGACTCGGTACGAGGTCGTGCCGGCGGGTGACGAGATCGCCGAACTCTTCGGAATCGCGCCCACGGACGAGGTTCTACAACGTCGCTTCGTAGCGACCAACGAGAGGACTGGGCATCTCCTCTCGTACAGCACGTCGTACATCCCCAAGACCTTGGTGGAGTCGAACCCAGCTCTACTGGACGAGAACAACGAACCGTGGCCCGGCGGCACGCAACATCAACTCTCAACTGTGGGCATCGAGATCATGTGCATGGTTGATCAGGTCACAGCCCGCATGCCGACAACGGCGGAGGCCCAACAATGGGGACTGCCCGATGGTGTCCCGCTGATCATCTGTCGTCGCATCTCCCTGGATGCCGATGACCACAATGTCGAGATTTCCGATGCCACCTACCCCGCCGACCGTACGGAACTTCGGTTCGTAACCCCGCTGGAACCGTGGCCTCAGAAGCCGACACCAATCAAGGCGTAGGAAGGTCAAGCATGACCACCCTGAACGACGTTGATCAGAAGTTCCTGAAGCGAGCGATCTCAATCTCCCGCCATGCGCTGGAAGACGAGGGCAAGACGCCTTTCGGGGCGATCGTCGTGGTGGACGGAGTGATCGTCGGTGAGGGGACAAGCAGTGTCGTAGAACTCCGCGACCCAACAGCACACGCAGAGATCATGGCGCTACGGCACTCTGGCGAGAAGCTGCAACGGCACCTGTTCGAGGACGGCGTGATGTACGCCAGTAGTGAGCCGTGCCCGATGTGCCTGGCAGCGTGCTACTGGGCCCGTATCCCCAGGCTTGTGTTCGGTGCCACCAGCCAAGACGTAGCGAAATGGGGGTTCGAAGACCTCTGGTTCTACCGGGAGTTGGCGACGCCGACGACCCAACGAACCTTGCGTGAGGAGACGGCCGAAGGTGAGCTACACGAAGAAGCCGTCAGTGCCCTCGAAGCGTGGGCCGACAAGCTCCCCGAGCCGGTAGTGCCCAAGCTCTGACTTGCCGCGTACTCAGAGCTGTTACAGGTTTCACTACCTCATCAAGGCCCGCGCACTGCGCGGGCGCGCGCCGCTCCAGGCGCGGCCCGCCTCCATGTCTCCGCCACCGGCTGGCCGCGCCACGCGGCGCGCTCGCGTACAAGCGGGCGAGGGTGGGAGAACCCGCCATGGCCACGGTCAAAGACGATGCCTCCGGCGGGGGCGCTCCGGCACCGGGGGCAGGGGGCGCCGCTGTCGGCCGGCGGGTCCGCGGGTGGTTGCGTGAAAGGCTCCCATCCCGTCCACCGTCGACCCAGGCAAAGCCGAGCAGACGTGGCCCCTGGTGTCCAGGTCGTTCGTACAGTGGCGCGCTCCACCTGGACACCAGGGGCCACGCCCGCTCCACATTCGTGTGGGTCGACGGCGGACGGGATGGGAGCTGAGGAAAGTGGTGGGTGAAGGGAGATCGTAGACTCCGGGCTGTGCCCGCCCTCCAAGACAAACTCAAGCGCGCCTTTTGGTCCATAGATCGGATGCTCGGCGGACAGCAGCCACCGACTCGATCCCAGCGCTTCGCCGCTCGCCACCCAATCGGCATCGGCGTATGTACCGGTGTACCAATCGCGCTCCTCTGTGTGGCGGCCACACTCGGGGATCATGAATCGTTGGGCGAGGCGTTGATCGCGGGCGGCTTGGGCGCAGCCCTGGGGGCCGTCTTCGGGCTGACGGCCTTGGGAGAGCGCTACAGGCAGCGCCGTCTCCAACGTCTAGGCATCTGGAGCGCTCCCAGCGATCGACGGGGTGGAGGCTAGGGCTAGGTCCTGTCCGGGCGATCACCAGCGGACGCGGCAACGCTTGTCAAGACCGCATGGAGCGGTTGACACCAGCGGTTGACACCAACAAGTGCGAACAGCGGCGGTCGACGCTGGACCTCCGGGGACGATCGACCGAGGCGCAGAGCCGGTTGGCCGACGTCGCCGACTCCCGGTGATCGACCTGATAAGGATGAGGCCACAGGTTCAAATCCTGTTAGCCCCACACATCACGAGGACCCTCAAGCGGAAACGCTTGGGGGTCTTCTGCTGTATGCGGCGCGGGGCGGGATGGTGCTGTGGCGGCGCGGGCGCGGTGCGGGCGGACATGCCGATGGGCCCTCGCAGCCGTAGGGGATGGCTGGGGCCTCGTTCGACAGTCCTGCTCTTCTGTTGTGTCGCCGTGTTGTGCTGCCGGTTCTTCTGCTGCTTCTTCTACTGCTTCTTCTACTGCTTCTTCTTCTGCGACTGCTTCTTCTGCTGTGTCGCTACTGCGTGGTTGCGCGATCCTGCCTTGTCCGGGCGTTGTTGTTCGCCCGGCTGTTCCGTCTGTGCTGCTGGTACTTCTGTTACGTCTGCGTCTACGTCTGCTGCGTGGTGCGGACTACAGCTGCGTGGTGAGGGCTTCGGACGCCAGGTTGCTGTCGGCGTTGCGCTGCTCGGTGTCGGCCGGCGGGCGGTGGCGGGCGCTCGGGGAGGAACCGTGGGCCTCGGCGCGGATGCGCTGCTTCATCGTCGGTGGCAGGGACCGCTTGAACGACCAGTACGGGCGGGCCGCCGCGGGGGCGGGGGTGCTGACCGCCGCGGTCTGGGTCTTCTCCGACTGCTGAGTCGGAGTGGCCGCGGTGGCCGGGGAGGTGAGTCCGAGCGCCGAGAAGAGCGCGATGAATGCGGAGATGATGACGGTCCACAGCGTCATGACCTTGTGCTTGGTCATGGCCCCTCGCTTTCAGGTTGGGCGATTTGCTTACTTTCCTCATGATGTGGATGGGGGCCGGGGAGTGCGGGACCGACGCTCGCGGGTCGTCGATATTCAGATGAACACCACTCGGATGGGCGTAAACGGCCGTTTCTACCGCGGTCTTCAGGGGCCGAGTTGAGGTGGATCCAGGTCACCGATCGGTATCGATCGGTGTGTATAGTCGGGCGCCAGAAGTCCCCTACGTCAAGGAAAGACGAGGTCGCGCGGTGAAGAAGCTTCTCCTGGTCGCACTGGCCGCCATCGGCGGGCTCCTCGTGTACCGCCAGATCCAGGCGGATCGCGCCGAGCAGGATCTGTGGACGGAGGCGACTGACTCCGTGCCCACGGGTTCGTGAGTATCGACAACAGTCTCTTCATAGGGCCCCGGTCGCAGCAGCGGCCGGGGCTTTGTGCTGTCCGGGGCGCCTTTACGTATGCGATCGCGTGGCGGGAAACCGTCGCACGCCGGACACCGTGCGGAGTGGAACGGCAGGATGGCCGTTCATGGGGAGACTCCTGAGGCGACTGAGGAAGGGGCGGCGCGGCCGGGGCCCGGCGAGGGGCGCTGCCGGGGCGGGGCTGTGCGCGGCCCTGGTGCTGGCGCTGCCGGGGGCGGCGACGGCGGCGGGCAACGGCGATCCGTATGTCTTCGCCCAGGGCGCCCGAGCCGTCGACGGAGCGACCAGTGGCGCGACGGCGGCGCAGCTCAAGACGGGTGAGACGTACAGGAGTTCACTCGCGGCCGGGGACGGTGTCGCCTCCTACTACCGCGTCGAACTGGACGGGGCCGCCACCGCGTACGCCTCGGTCGTGGCCGTCCCGCCGCTCGGATCGGGCGTGAAGGCGGCGGCCGCGGACGGCATCGCGGTGTCGTTGCGGGACGGACAGGGAAATCAGTGCGATGCCGAGCGTGCGACGTTCCGCTCCGGCTCCTACCCGCGGCCGATAGCGGCGGCGGTCGAGCGTCCCGTACGTCCGGGAGAGGCGCGGTGTCAGGCGGCGGGGACGTACTACGTGGTCGTGGAGCGGGTGGCGGCGGCCGGGTCGAGCGATCGGGACTGGGGGCTCGAACTGCGGGTGGCCACCGAGCCGGGGCTGGTGTCCGCGGCACCTGGCGCGGGGGCGCGGTCCTGGCCGTCGGAGCCGGCTGAGCTGCCTTCGGGGGTGGGCGCGCGGCGCAGTGGGGGTACCGGGTTCAACGATGCGAGGGCGCTGAAGCCCGGCGCCTGGAGGGACCGGATCGGGCCGGGGCAGAGCCACTTCTACCGGGTGCCGGTCGACTGGGGGCAACAGCTCTCCTTCGGCGCCGAGTTGGACGGTTCGGCGGGTGGCGGTGCGCGGCGGGAGCGGGAGCGGGAAGTGGTGCCGGGGGCGCTCGACATGGAGCTGTACAACCCCGCGCGGGCGCCGGTGGCAACGAAGGGCGCCACGTACTCGGGTGACGCGACGTCGGCCGCGTTCGACCCGTTGCCGCCCGTGGCGTACGGGAACCGTCTGCTGTCGCGCGAAGACGAGGCGGCGATGGGGCTCGCCGGCTGGTACTGGGTCAAGGTCACGCTCGACCCGGCGATGGCGGAGGAGGCCGGGGGCCTCGGGATGACGTTGCGGGTGGCCGTCGACGGGGCGGCGAAGCGGGCGCCCGACTATGTGCGGGACCCGGGGGAGTTCCAGGTGACGGACGAGGATGTGGCGGCCGCCGAGCGGGGGGAAGGCGGGGCGGAGTGGGACTTCGGGGCCGACTCGGGCGCCGGCTCCAGGTCCGGCTCGGGGGCGGGTACTGATCCGGGCTCTGGTGGCGACCCGGGTTCTGGTTCTGCGGGTGGGCGAGGTGGGGCTTCCGGTGGGGCGGTGGCTTCGTCCGCTACGTCAACAGGGGGCGATCCGATGACGTTGGTGGGGGTGGCCGGGGTCGGGACCGGGAGTGCGCTGGTGCTGTGGCTGGCGTTGTGGCGGGTGGTCGCCGTGCGGAAGGTGCGGCGGGCGCGGGGCTGAGCGGGGCGGGCTCCCGGGTGCGGGGGCCGGCGGGAACCGGTCAGGGGCGGGTCAGTGCCCAGATGCCCACCGCGAAACAGGCCAGGGCCAGGAGCAATACCGGGATCGTCACCCTCGCGGGTGGTCCTGGCCGGGGCCCGGGAACTTCTCCGTCACCGGATGCGTACAGAGAGTGATGGGCCTGGGGAGGGTCGAGCGGGGAGGGGGCGGACGGGTGCGGGGCGTGAAGCGGTGGTTCGACGGCCGGTTCCGGAGAGGGGTCGGGCACGGGGGTGCGTACGGGTACGGGGTCGGGGCTGGGTGTCGGTTCCGGGGGGCGCGGTGGCGGCGTGGGGTCGACCGGCGGCGGGGTGTGCGTGGCTGGTGGCGTGCTGCGGCTGATCGGTGGGGTGAAGCCGGTGGTCGGTGGGGCCGGTGGCATCTCGGGCACGGGAGGAATCCGGGGCTCCGGGGGCACTGCTGGAGTCGGTGGCACCGCGGGCGTGGGGGACGCCAAGGCCTCGGGCGGCGCCGAAGGACGTGGTGGGAGCGGGGTGTTGGGGGGAGGTGGCGGAACCTGTGGCACCGATGCGCCCGTACCGGTCCCTTGGTCAACAGGGCCCGCTCCGTGAGCCGGGTAGCCGGGGAGGTCGGCACCTCGCCCCGCCGTCAACTGCTCGTGCACCGGGACCCCCGCGCCGTGCGGCGAAGGCACGGCTCCGTGCCCGGCCGGGTCGGCCCCACCTATCGGTGCAGCTGCCTCGCCGGCCGATGTACCGGGCCCGCTCACCGGGACCCCGGCCCCGTGCGGCGAAGGCCCGGATCCGTGCGGCGAAGGCCCGGCTCCCTGCCCAGCCGCGTCTACCCTGCCTACCGGTGTGCCAGCCTCGCCGGCCGCTGTGCCGAGCCCGTTCGACGGCGTCCCTGCGCCGTGCGATGGCATTCCCGCCCCGTGCGGCGAAGGCCCGGCTCCCTGCCCAGCCGCGTCTGCCCTGCCTACCGGTGTGCCAGCCTCGCCGGCCGCTGTGCCGAATCCGTTCGACGGCGTCCCTGCGCCGTGCGATGGCATTCCCGCCCCGTGCACCGGGACCCCCGCCCCGTGTGGCGATGGACCGGCTCCCTGCCCTTCCCGGTCGACCCCGCCTACCGGTGCACCTGCCTCGCCGGCCGATGTACCGGCCCCGCTCATCGGCGCCCCCGCCCCGCTCGCGGGCGTTCCTCCTCCGCCCACCGGCGACCCCGTCCCGCCCACCGGCCGGGCACGGCGGCCGCGTGCCGCTGGGCCGGTGGGGGTGAAGCCCGGGGGGAGGGGGCCGAGTTGGTCGAAGACTTCGATCAGCTCGTCGTCGGGGCCCGGTTCCGGGAGGAGTTCGAAGGCGGAGAGAAGGGCCTTGCGGGCGCCGGTCGCGGTGCGGAACCGCGTATCGGGGTCCGGCTGCAGAAGCCCGGCGAGGACACCCCACAGCGGACCGGGCACGCCCTGCGGCGCCCGCGGGGTGCCGTGTTCCTCGAAGTGTTCGATCAGCGCCTTGGAGTCGGGCCTGGCACCTTCGAGGAGATAAAGCGCGACGAGCCCCGCCGCGAACAGGTCCGCGGGAAAGTCGGGCTCCGCACCCATCTCCTGCTCGGGCGCGAAGTACCCCGGCGTGCCCACCACAAAGTCCGCCTCCGTCAGACGCGGTTCGCCCTTGCGCATCGCGATGCCGAAGTCGGACACACGCAGATGCGGCAGCCCGGTGCCGGTGGCCTCGAGCAAGAGGTTGGCGGGCTTGATGTCGCGGTGCACCACGCCTTCGGCATGCACGGCCGCCAGTCCGGAGAGGAGTTGATCGAGGAGGACACAGGCGAACTGGGGCGGCAGCGGCCCGTAATCCGCGACGAGATGGACGAGCGAACCACCCGCGACCAGATCCATGGTGAACAGGACCTTGTCGTCGTCCGCGGCCCAGCTGGCCGGGGCCAGGACGTGCGGGTGATCGATGCGCAGCGCCTGCTCCCGCACGAAGCGCAGCAGCGTGTGCGCGTCCGACTGCTGCAGCACCTTCGCCGCCACATAGCGGCGGCGCCGGTGGTCCCAGGCGCGCCAGACCGCGCCCACTCCCCCACGGCCGATCGGATCGGCCAGTTCGTACCGGCCGGCGAAGACCTCACCCATGGTCGTGCGTCGCTCCCCTCCCGGAGCCGGACACGGCGCCGCGCCAGGCCGGGGTCAGCTCTGGTGCGACTGGTAGTGAGCGACCGCGTCGGAGGTGCGCCCCGCGCCGTACACCCGGAGGAACTCTGCCAGTTCGGGGTGGCTGGGGGCGAGAGTGTCCGCCGCCTCGATGATGTCGCTCGCGGCCGAGACGGAGCGCAGCAGCGACTGAATCTCACGCACCACGCGCTTCACCGTCGGCGCGCCCGAACTGTTCGACGCCTGCCCGGTGTTGGTGAGCACCGACCCGCCCTGCGACTTCTTGATCTCGTCCATCCGCTCGATGGCCTCGGCCGCACTGACACTGCCGTCGGCGACCTGCCCCGCGAGCGACTGAAGCAGCTGCACGCGCTGCACCACGGCAGGGTTGCCGATCTTCGCGCGCTGACCGCTCATCAGCTGCGACAGCATGGGAGCGGAAAGCCCGAGCACCCCCGCGAGGCGGGCCTGATTGAGCCCCAGGTCCTCGATCAGCCGACGGAAGAGCGCCCCCAGCGGCTCCCCGTACCAGTTCCGCTGGAGCTCCCTGGCTCTTGCTGTGGCTTCCTGCTGTGCGGCGTCCATTGCGTCTCCCCATCGCTTCCCCAAGTACGGTGCTTCGCTGCCGCGAAGCACGTGGGGGCATCTTACGGAGCGTGGTCGCCCGCCGGGACCCCCAATCTTTTTGCAGGATTCAGGGGGTGACCCGGTACTCTGGTCTGCGGTGCCGAACCGGAGGTCGAACCCTCCGGTGGGACGCATCGTTTTCGGGGCCTTAGCTCAGTTGGTAGAGCGCTGTCTTTGCATGGCAGATGTCAGGGGTTCGACTCCCCTAGGCTCCACAACAAAAAGCCCCTCCAACCAGGTTCGCCCTGGTCGGAGGGGCTTTCGCCGTATCGGGTGTCAGCGCTCGTCCTCCACGGACGTGTCCGCCTCGGCCTGCTTAGCCTCCACCTCCGGGTCGAGGATGTCCCGCCCGCTGCCGTCGACGGATGTCAGCGGAGCGCTGTCGGGGACCTCGGTGGCGGCCGGCGGCTCCACCAGCCAGTCCGGGTTGGCCTGCTTGTCCCACCACTTCCACGCGGCGAACGCGCCGCCCGCGAGGATGCCGAGCACGACGAGACGCTTGGCGACACGGCCGGAGCGGGCCCGCCGCTCGTGCTTGCGCACCAGCTTGCGGATCTCCTTCGGCGAGACGTCGCCGCGCAGCCCGGAGTAGGCGGCACTGCCGCGGGCCGCGGCCTCCTTGCGGGCCGGCTCGGACGCGGCCACCGCCTGCTCGATGCGCGGCTTCGAGTACGCCGCCGCCTGCCGGGCGGCCTCGCGGGTGCGGGCCGCAGCGTCCTGCGCGGCTTGGTCGAGCTTCGGCGGGACATGCGTCCGCGCCTGCTCGAGGCGCGGAGCGAGGTGCGTGTCGTACTGGGCACGCGCCTGGTGCGCGGCCTGCGAAACCTTGGGCCCGAGCGCGACGCGCGCCTCTTGCGCGTACGTCGTGGCCCGGTCCCTGGCCGACTCGGCGTAGGGCGCCACCACTTCCGCGGCATGCAGCACGCTGTCCTTGGCCGAGCCGGTCGCGGCACGCACGCTGTCGATGCGGGTCACGGGATCCTCCTCCTCGGTGGCGTACAGGTTTTTCACCTTTCCACCCTTTCGCGGATCCTGCCTGCCAGGAGCGTCAATGCGGTGGTAAGGCTTGGTACGGCTTGATAAAGGGACTTGGCGACGACAATGCCACGGATCGTGGCAGGGCGCGCCTCTTCGACTGCGAGTAGACCGGTTTTCGGCGACTGAAACCCCCGCACAACCCTGACAAGTCCGTCCGGGACCACCAGCGATGCGCCGTGCGAGGATCGGGGGGCACAAATGTCAACGGAAGGCAGATCGTGGCCGAGCAGCTGTACGCCACTCTCAAGACCAACCAGGGCGACATCGAGGTCCGGCTGCTGCCGAACCACACCCCCAAGACGGTCAAGAACTTCGTGGAGCTCGCCAAGGGCGAGCGTGAATGGACCAACCCGGAGACCGGAGAGAAGTCCACGGCGCCCCTCTACGACGGCACGATCTTCCACCGCGTCATCGGCGGCTTCATGATCCAGGGCGGCGACCCGCTGGGAAACGGCACGGGCGGCCCCGGCTACCAGTTCGAGGACGAGTTCCACCCCGACCTGGCCTTCACCAAGCCGTATCTGCTCGCGATGGCCAACGCGGGACCCGGTACCAACGGTTCGCAGTTCTTCATCACCGTCTCGCCCACCGCCTGGCTGACCCGCAAGCACACGATCTTCGGTGAGGTCGTCGACGAGGCCAGCCAGAAGATCGTCGACGCGATCGCCGGCACGCAGACCAACCCGCGCACCGACCGGCCGGTCAACGACGTGATCATCGAGAGCGTCTCCGTAGAGACCCGCTAGCTCCGCAGGGAACCAATACGCCCCGCCGTCCGTCGCCTGTTCGTAGGCCCGGGGGCGGGGCGGCGCGCTGCGCAGCCGCGCGGCGCCGACGACATCGCACCCCACCACCCCACCACTCGACCCGAGACCCGAGGGGACGACCGCCATGGACCAGGCGCCCGGCAGCCCGCAGGAACCGAAGGACGCCCAGGGCCTGCCCGGCTGCTACCGGCACCCGGACCGCCCGACCGGCATCAGCTGCACCCGCTGCGAGCGGCCCATCTGCCCCGAGTGCATGGTCAGCGCCTCCGTCGGATTCCAGTGCCCCGAGTGCGTGCGCGGCGGCTCGGGAACGGGACACGCCCCCAGCGCGAACCAGCCGAGAACCATGGCAGGCGGCACGATCACCTCCGACCCGCGCCTGGTCACCAAGGTGCTGCTCGGGATCTGCGTGGCCGTGTTCATCGTGCAGATGACGGTCGGCGACCGGTTCACCGAGCGCTTCGAAATGCTCGGCCTCGCCTGGGTACCCGACCTCGGCGGCCTCGAAGGCGTGGCAGAGGGACAGTGGTACCGGCTGCTCACCGCGATGTTCCTGCACGGCTCCTACGTCCACATCGCCTTCAACATGCTCAGCCTGTGGTGGATCGGCGGCCCGCTGGAAGCGGCCCTCGGCCGCGCCCGCTACATCGCGCTCTACCTGGTCTCGGGCCTGGCAGGCAGCGCCCTGACCTACCTGCTCGCCGCCCAGAACCAGCCGTCACTCGGCGCCTCCGGGGCCATCTTCGGCCTGTTCGGCGCGACCGCGATCCTGATGCGGCGACTCAACTACGATCTGCGGCCGGTCATCGCGCTGCTCGTGATCAACCTGATCTTCACGTTCAACCCGGCCTTCAACATCGCCTGGCAGGCACACATCGGGGGCCTCGCCGGCGGCCTGATCGTCGGCTACGCCATGGTCCACGCCCCGCGGGAGCGTCGCGCGCTCGTGCAGTACGGGACCTGTGTGCTGGTTCTGATCGCCGTGCTGGTCACCGTCGTCGTCAGGACCGCGCAGCTCACCTGAGCCCGGTTGTCCACGGATGATGACCGAGGTTGTCCACAGCGTGTGGTGGATCTTGTGCATCCAGTGGGGAACAGCTGTGCCCCTTGTCATCAACCCGGGTTTGACCAGGAGGGACAAGGGGCGAACAGGTGGTCGAGCGGAGTTGGACCAGTCACACCGGTGTCAACGCCGAGTGGGTTATCCACAGATCATGCGACCTTTTCCACGGCTGTGGAAAATCAACCCGGGTCTGTGGATAACTCAGTGGATAGCTCAGGGCAGAGCTACTTCCAGAGCTGCTTCCACAGCTACGTCGCGGCTACTTCCACTGGGTGGAGACGCCGAAGCCGCCGGCGATGAAGCCGAAGCCCACGACGATGTTCCAGTTGCCGAGCGCCTTGATCGGCAGCGTGCCGTCGGCCACGTAGAAGACGACGATCCAGACGAGACCGATGAGGAACAGCGCCAGCATTACTGGTGCCACCCAGCCGCGGTTGGTCAGCTTGATATTGGCTGCCTGCTTCGACGCCGTCGGCGGCGTGTAGTCGGCCTTCTTGCGGATACGTGACTTCGGCACGAGGGTCTCTCCTGTCGATGCGCTGCGTGGCCGCGCAGAGTACGTGGGCTGGCTCCGGAGCAGCGTACAAGGGGAAGTTGTGGGGATTCCCCGTGCTCCTCCGGGCGTCCGTTAGCGTAGTGCTTCCGTGGCGTCGAAGGAGATAAGGGTACGTTGAGCAATTCCGTCGACTCTGCCAAGAGTTCCGCTCGTGGGCGCCTGCGGCCCGTGCGGTTGCTCACCGTCGGCGTTTTCGCGCTCGCCGGCCTCATCTTCTTCACCAGTTTCAATACGGCCAAGGGCACCAATATCCGGACGGACGGGTCGCTGCTGAAGCTCTCCGACCTCATCCAGGAGCGCAGCCGCAAGAACCAGAACCTGGAAGCGGTCAACGGTGGGGTCCGCGGCGACGTCGAGCGCCTCGCCGAGCGGGACAACGGCTCGTCCAAGGCCGACGACGAGAAGCTGACCGGCCTGGAGAAGGCGTCCGGGACGAAGAAGCTGAAGGGCGAGGCGATCTCCGTCACACTCGACGACGCCCCGCCGAACGCCGGCCCCAAGCTCCCCGGCTACCCCGATCCCCAGCCCAACGACCTGGTCATCCACCAGCAGGACCTGCAGGCCGTGGTGAACGCCCTGTGGCACGGCGGCGCCAAGGGCATCAAGGTCATGGACCAGCGCCTCATCTCGACGTCCGCCGTCCGCTGCGTCGGCAACACCCTGATCCTCCAGGGCCGCGTCTACTCGCCGCCGTACAAGATCACCGCGGTCGGGGACCCGGAGAAGCTGAAGCAGGCGGTCGCGGCCTCGCCGGAGATCCAGAACTACATGCTGTACGTCAACGCGTACGGGCTCGGCTGGAAAGTTGAGGACGACGGGGCGGTGACTCTTCCCGGTTACTCGGGCACAGTGGATCTCCACTACGCGAAGCCCGTGAACTAGCCATGGAGTAGCCGCCGTACTGGGGGACCTGTGTCGGTACGTGTCGCCATCAGGACATTCAGCGAAGTCTGCATCACTGTCGGTGCCTTGATCGTGTTGTTCGTCGCGTACGTGCTGTTCTGGACCGGTGTGAAGGCCGACAGTGCGATGGGCAGCCAGATCGACGACCTCCAGGACCAATGGGCGAAGCGGCCGGTGGCCAGTGCGACGTCCGACGGCCAGGGCGGGGGCCAGGGCCAGACCAGTGCGGCGCCGCCGAAGCAGGGGCCGTACAAGGACGGCAAGCCCTTCGGTGTGATGTACATCCCGCGGCTTGGTTTCACGTGGAACAAGCCCGTGCTGCAGAACACGAAGGTCGACACCCTCAAGAAGGGGCTCGGGCACTACGCGGGCACGGCTCAGCTCGGGGAGAAGGGGAACTTCGCGGTCGCCGGGCACCGGCGCACGTACGGCGACCCGTTCAAGGACTTCCCGAAGCTCAGGCCGGGTGACCCGGTGGTGCTCACCGACGGGGACACCTGGTTCACGTACGTCATCGACACCAAGCCGTACAAGACGCTGCCCAGCGATGTCGGAGTGATCGATCCGGTGCCGCGGAAGTCCGGTTACAACGAGCCGGGGCGCTATCTGACGCTGACGACGTGTGAGCCGGAGTGGGGCCACAGTCACCGGCTGATCGTCTGGGGGCATCTTGATGCCACTCAGCCTGTAGAGGCAGGCAAACCGAAAGCGCTGCGCCGTTAGTCTGGTGCCGTAATCGCAGAACGGTGGAAGGGGAGCCCGGCATGTACGGCTGGATCTGGCGGCATCTGCCGGGGAACACCTGGGTGAGGGCAGGGATCTCGGTCCTGCTGGCCCTGGCGGTCGTGTACGTCCTCTTCCAGTACGTCTTCCCCTGGGCCGAGCCGCTGCTGCCCTTCAACGATGTGACGGTGAACGGCCAGTGAGCACGCGAAAGACCCGCATTCTCGTCGTCGACAACTACGACAGCTTTGTCTTCAACCTCGTCCAGTACCTGTACCAGCTGGGTGCCGAGTGCGAGGTGGTGCGCAACGACGAGGTGACGACCTCGCACGCGCAGGACGGATTCGACGGCGTGCTGCTCAGCCCGGGTCCCGGCGCTCCCGAACAGGCCGGTGTCTGCATCGAGATGGTGCGGCACTGCGCGGCGACCGGTGTGCCCGTCTTCGGTGTGTGCCTCGGCATGCAGTCGATGCAGGTGGCCTACGGCGGTGTCGTGGACCGCGCGCCCGAGCTGCTGCACGGCAAGACCTCGCTCGTCGGTCACGAGGGCAAGGGTGTCTTCGCGGGCCTTCCCGACCCGTTCACGGCCACCCGCTACCACTCGCTGGCGGCGGAGCCGGGGACCGTACCGGAGGAGCTGGAGGTCACGGCGCGCACCGAGGACGGCATCATCATGGGGCTTCGCCACCGTGAACTGCCGGTCGAGGGCGTGCAGTTCCACCCCGAGTCGGTGCTCACCGAGCACGGGCACCTGATGCTCGCGAACTGGCTCGTCGAGTGTGGGGACGAGGGCGCTGTGGCCAGATCGGCCGGGCTCGCGCCGGTCGTGGGCAGGGCCTCGGCGTGACCGCGTTGCGCCCCGAGCAGGACGGTGAGACCGGCGGGTTCGAGGATGCGGTGGCCCGCCTCGACGACCCGCTGAACGATCCGTTGCCGGGGCAGCACCCGTCGCCGTGGTTCCGGCCGTCGGGAGCGCAGGAGCAGGAGTCACAGCCGGAGCCACAGCTGGAGCCGGAGCCCGAGTGGTACGACCCGCAGGGGTACGCACAGGACTGGTACGGGAGCGCGCAGCGGCAGGACACGGGGCGGCCGGCGGCGTCCGTACCCCCCGAGGCCCAGCACACCCCGCAGCAGGCCTCTGAGCCCGTCTACAGCCCCGTACAGGAAGAGCCCGGGCCCGAGCGGCAGCCGGTGCTGGATGACGAGACCGTCGCCCTGCGTACCGCGGACACGCGGCGAATAGTCGAGACCTCGCCGATCACCGGTGGCCGGGCCGCGCGCAGGAAGGCCGCCCGGCGGGGCGGCGGACGGCATTCGGCGGCGCCTGCCGGCGAGCAGGAGTCGGAGGCGGGAGCGGACGGCAGACCGCTGACCCGGATGGAGGCGCGTGCCGCGGCGCGTGCGGCCAAGCCGGGTGCCGGGGTGATCGCGAGCCGGGCGATCGGTGAAGTCTTCATCAGCATCGGGGTGTTGATGCTGCTGTTCGTCACCTACCAGCTGTGGTGGTCGAACATAAGGGCCCATGACATCGCCGGCAGCGCCCGGCACAGCCTTGAGGACGACTGGGCCAACGGCAAGCGCAAGCCCGGTGCGTTCGAACCGGGGCAGGGCTTCGCGATTCTCTACATCCCGAAGCTGGACGTCGTCGTGCCGATCGCCGAGGGCATCAGCAAGACGCAGGTTCTCGACAAGGGCATGGTCGGGCACTACGACAAGGACAGTATTCCGACCGCGATGCCGGATGCGAAGAAGGGGAACTTCGCGGTCGCCGGGCACCGCAATACCCACGGTGAGCCGTTCCGTTTCATCAACCGTCTCGAGCCGGGTGACCCGATCGTGGTCGAGACGCAGGACAAGTACTACGTGTACAAAATGGCGAGCATCCTGCCGCAGACGATGCCGTCGAACACGTCTGTGCTCAACCCGATCCCGGCGGGCTCCGGTTTCACCAAGCCGGGGCGCTACATCACTCTGACGACGTGCACTCCGGAATTCACCAGTACGTATCGAATGATCGTCTGGGGCAAGATGGTCGAGGAGCGTCCGCGGAGCAAGGGCAAGCCGGACGCGCTCGTCGAATAACCGGGGACCACCGGGCACCAGGCATCGGGCAGTACGGCGCACAGAGACGGGGCATGACGCAGTGGCAGCGACGACCGACCATGGGGAAGAAGCCGCACCAAAAGACGCCTCGCCTTCGCCGTCGCCCCGGCGCGGCCGGATCGCGACCGCTGTCAGCGTCTTCGGTGAACTGCTCATCACGGCGGGCGTGATCCTCGGTCTCTTCGTCGCCTATTCACTGTGGTGGACGAATGTCGTCGCGGATCGTGCGGCGGGCAAGCAGGGCGACAAGGTGCGCGACCAGTGGAAGGGCAACAGCGGTCCCGGCGCCCTGGACACGAAGAACGGCATCGGCTTCCTGCACGTGCCCGCGATGACCAAGGGCGAGGTGCTGGTCGAGAAGGGCACCGACACCAAGATCCTCAATGAGGGTGTCGCCGGCTATTACACGGACCCCGTGAAGGCGGCGCTGCCGACGAACGGGAAGAACGGCAACTTCTCGCTGGCCGCGCACCGGGACGGGCACGGCGCCAAGTTCCACAACATCGACAAGATCGAGAAGGGCGACCCGATCGTCTTCGAGACGAAGGACGACTGGTACGTCTACAAGGTCTTCAACGTTCTCCCGGAGACCTCGAAGTACAACGTGGACGTCCTCGACAAGGTGCCCAAGGAGTCGGGGAAGAAGAAGGCCGGGAAGTACATCACGCTGACGACGTGCACGCCGGTCTACACGTCCACGTACCGGTACGTGGTGTGGGGCGAGCTGGAGCGGGTCGACAAGGTGGACGCGGATCGGACGCCGCCGAGGGAGCTGAGGTAGGGCGGGTGGCTGTCCGCCTACGATGAGCGGGGCCCGAAGCCGCAACTTGCTCTTGCGGCTTCGGGCCCTTTGTCTTCTGCGGTGCTGATGTTCGGTGAGGTCACTTCAGGATGAGGTCACTTCAGGATGGTGAGTGGCGCTCCTGTGCTCCATTCCTCCAGCAGGCCTCGGGGTACGACCGTGACACCGGTCTCTGTGGCGATGTCGACCGCCTCTGTGGTGAAGCGGCATGTGGCCACGAAGAGTGAGACGTCGGAGATGCGAAGGACCTTGGAGCCGCCGATGAACTTCTGCATGTCTGCGCTGGTGATCGAGAGGTAGGGGGCGAACCTCTTGCACTGGACTGCGACACGTCGGCCATCGGGCGTGAGGGCGGTGATGTCGACGCCGCGGTCTCCACGGCCGCCTCGGACGACGACGTCGGTGCAGCCGTCGCGGCGGAGCAGGGTGGCGACGTGGTCCTCGAACTCCGAGCCGTTCATTGTGTCCATGGCCGCCATGGTGACGGCGTGGGTGCTGCTCGCCACGGATACGTCCAGCCTCTGGAGCCGTGCGTGGTGGCGGCGCATTCGGCGCTCTACGTGCTGGATGCCTGCACGTAGGGCGAGCAGTTCCTGGCGGTGTTCACCGGAGGTCTCGATCAGGGCGTTGAACATGGGGACGACGGTCTTGCCGAGGGTGTCGGCGATGCGCTGGTCGATGCGGGCGTCGAGCGCGTCGATGCCTGCCGGGTCCTGAGTGCCGACTGGTTGGGTGCGGGCCAGGTATTCCATGTCGAGGAGGTAGGTGCGGATCTGGCGGGCGATGGTGCTGTCGCGCAGGAGCATGGCGACGTTGAGGATGGCTCGGCGGGAGTAGAGGGCCAGGCTGGAGCGGGGTTGTGGATAAGTCTCGGGATAGGAACTCAAGTTGAGTTCCTTAAATTCGCGCAGCTCAGCGCCTCGCAGTACACGTAGTCCGTTGGAGGTGAGTTCCTGCCGGTGGCGGCTGAGCAGGTTGTTGATGACGGTCTCTGCTACTTCGAAGTACGCCGCGACCATCGCCGTCGTCACGTGCATGCCGTCCGGCAGCAGCGACAGGGCCTTGACCTTGTCGAGCACATCCGTGCGGCCGAGGACGCTGTGGCGCAGGGATTTGGATTCCAGCAGGGCCGTCTCGTTGATCATCTCAAGTGTCCTTTCGTTCCGGGGAGTTCGGATACTCCACCGCACCTCGATCAACGAATCAGGACATATGAAGATACGGTCGACGTTCGCAACTGTGTGTGGTTGCTTGTACGGATTGCCGTACATGCCGACGGCCGGAGCCCTGGCCCCCTCTGTGTGAGGGGGCCAGGGCTCCGGCCGTAAGCGGGTGGCGGGGCGTCAGCCGCCGAGGTTGCCGCCGAAGATGCCGCCGTTGTCGTTGCCGCCGTTGCCGTTTCCGCCGCCGCCGACCGTGGTCAGGGTGACCGTGGTGTTGGCGGGGTCGGACGCGGTGTTGGCCGCCGGGTCCTGGGTGATGACCCGGGCGTTGTCGTCCTGGTCGGCGCCGTCGGCGAACTGGACGTTCTTGAAGCCGGCGTCGTCCAGGATCTTCTTGGCGTCCTTCACCTTCTGGCCGACCACGTTCGGGACCGGGGTCTGCGCGCCGGCCTTGGCGACCTTCAGCGTGACGGTGGAGCCGGGCTCCGCCTGGCTGTCCGCTGCGAGGCTCTGGGCGAAGACCTTGCCGGGCTCTGCCGCGGTGCTCTCCTCCTCGGTGCAGGTCGCGTCCAGCTTGCTGTCCTTGAGCTGCTGGGTGGCCTCGTCGCAGGAGAGGTTGCCGCCGGACACGTTCGGGACGGTGACGAGCGCCTTCTTCTTGGCGACGGTCAGGGTGATCTCGGTGCCCTTTTCGACCTTGCCGCTCGCGGGGTCCTGCTTGGTGACCGTGCCGGGCGTCCGCTCGGACTCCTCGGTCTGCTTGCTGATGTTCGTGAAGCCCTTGTCGTTCAGCTCGGAGACGGCCTCGTCGTAGGAGAGGCCCTTGACGTCCGGGATGGAGACCTTGGGGGCGCCCGTGGAGACCGACACCGTGACCGTGTCGTTCTTCTCGACCTGGGTGCCGGACTTCGGATTCTGCGAGCAGATCTGGCCCTTGGGGTAGTCCTCGCAGGGGCCCGACTTGCCGGCGTCCAGTTTGAGGTCGCGGTTCTCGGCCATCTGCTTGGCCTCGGAGACCGTCTTGCCGACGAAGTTCGGGGCCTTGAACGACTCGTTGCCGACGCCTCCGCCGCCGAAAATCTCCCGGCCGATCAGGATGGCGCCGACGAGTACCAGGATGCCCGCGAGGACGAGGAAGATCGTCGACGTGCGGTTCTTGCCCTGCCTGCGCCGGTCGGCCCGCTCGTCGTAGCCGTAGCCGCCGTCGTCCGGGTTGGTCGGGGGCAGCATCGATGTCTGGCCCGCGCCGTTCTGCGGGCGCAGCATCGCGGTCTGCTGGTCGTCGGGGTGGCCGGCGCCGTAGCCGACGGCGCCCATCGCGGCCGTCGCGGCGACGGGCTGGCCGTCGAGGCAGGCCTCGATGTCGGCGCGCATCTCGTCGGCCGACTGGTAGCGGTAGTCGGGGTCCTTGGTCAGCGCCTTGAGGACGATGGCGTCCATCTCGGGCGTGATCTCGGAGTCGAAGACCGAGGGGGCCTGGGCCTCCTCGCGCACGTGCTGGTACGCGACGGCGACCGGGGAGTCACCGACGAACGGCGGCCGCACGGTAAGGAGTTCGTACAGCAGGCAGCCCGTGGAGTACAGGTCGGAGCGCGCGTCGACCTGCTCGCCCTTGGCCTGCTCGGGCGAGAGGTACTGGGCCGTGCCGATGACCGCCGCGGTCTGAGTCATCGTCATGCCGGCGTCGCCCATCGCGCGGGCGATGCCGAAGTCCATGACCTTGACCTGGCCGTTGCGCGTCAGCATGACGTTGGCCGGCTTGATGTCGCGGTGCACGATGCCCGCGCGGTGCGAGTACTCGAGGGCCTGGAGGATGCCGACGGTCATCTCCATCGCGCGCTCCGGCAGCAGCTTGCGGCCGGAGTGCAGCAGCTCTCTGAGCGTCGATCCGTCGACGTATTCCATCACGATGTACGGGATGGAGACCTGGTCGACGTAGTCCTCGCCCGTGTCGTACACCGCCACGATCGCGGGATGGTTGAGCGAGGCGGCCGACTGGGCCTCCCGGCGGAAGCGGGCCTGGAACGACGGGTCGCGCGCGAGGTCCACCCGCAGCGTCTTCACCGCCACGGTGCGGCCGAGCCGGGTGTCATGGGCGAGATAGACCTCAGCCATGCCACCACGGCCGAGCACCTGGCCCAGCTCGTACCGGCCGCCGAGGCGACGCGGCTCTTCCATTACCTACCAGCCCTCTCCGTCGGTCCCGACCGTCCCGTGCGGGCTCTGCCGGTGTGCTGTCCGGGCATACCGTACCCGGCTTGCTCAGCGTGACCTGGCCACCACCGTGACCCGTGACAGGACCGGTATCGCCACGTGCGTCTATGTGGACAACGAGTGACCGGGCTCACAAGGAGTGGTGAACTCGGGTTCCGCCGAGTCACTTCTTGCTGTCCACGACCGCCTTCATCACGTCTCGCGCGATGGGTGCGGCCAGGCCGCCACCGGAGATGTCCTGACGGCTGGCCGCGCTGTCCTCGACGACCACGGCCACGGCCACCGGCGAACCGGAGCTGGTCTTGGCGTAGGAGACGAACCAGGCGTACGGCTTCTCGCTGTTGTCGACGCCGTGCTGGGCGGTACCGGTCTTGCCGCCGACGGTGACGCCGGGGATCTTGGCGTTGGAGCCGGTGCCGCCCGGGTCGTTGACGACCGTCTCCATCATCGACTGGAGCTTCGTCGCGTTCACCTCGGAGAGCGGCCGGCTCATCTCCTTCGGGTCGGTCTTCTCGATGGTGTCGAGGTTCGGGGCCTTCAGCTCGTCCACCATGTACGGCTCCATGAGCTTGCCGTCGTTGGCGATCGCGGAGGCGACCATGGCCATTTGGAGCGGGGTCGTGGCGGTGTTGAACTGGCCGATGGAGGAGAGCGCGGTCTGGGACTTGTTCATGTCCTTGTCGAAGTTCGACGCGTTCGAGCGGACCGGGATGAACTGCTCCTTGTTGAAGCCGAACTTGTCGGCTTCCTCGCGCATCGCGTCGTTGCCGAGGTCCGAGCCGATCTTGCCGAAGACGGTGTTGCAGGAGACCTTCAGGGCGACCCGCAGCGTCGCGTTCTCACACGGGATGTTGCCCTCGTTCTTCAGCGGCGTCGTGGTGCCGGGCATGGTCCACGGCAGCGGGGTGTCCGTCTTCTGGTCCGGGTCGTACTTGCCGCTCTCCAGTGCGGCCGCGGCCGTCACCAGCTTGAACGTCGAGCCGGGCGGGTACGTCTCGCGCAGCGCGCGGTTCAGGAGCGGCTTGTCCTTGTCCTTGTCGAGCCGCGAGAACGTCTTGCTGTCGTCGGTGGAGTTCCCGGCGAAGGACGACGGGTCGTACGACGGGGTGGACGCGAGCGCGAGGATCTTGCCGGTGGACGGTTCGATGGCGGCGACGGCGCCCTTGCCGCGGTTCTTCAGGCCGTCGTAGGCGGCCTTCTGCGCGTCGGCGTTGAGGGTGGTGACGACGTTGCCGCCCTCCTTCTGCTTGCCCGTGATCATGTCGAGGGTGTTGCGGAAGAAGAGGCGGTCGTCGTTGCCGCTGAGGATGCCGTCCTCGAGGTTCTCGATCTGGCTGGCGCCGACGACCTGCGAGGCGTAGCCGGTGACGGGCGACCACATGGGCCCGTCCTTCCAGGTCCGCTTGTACTTCAGGTCGGTGCCGGTGGTCGCCTTGGAGCCGGTGACGGACTTGCCGTCGACGATGATGTCGCCGCGCGGCGTCGAGTACCGCTCGATGGCGACGCGGCGGTTCTCCTTGTCGGAGGCGAGCGAGTCGGCCTTCACGTACTGGAGCCAGTTGTCGCGGATCAGGAGGCCCAGGACCAGGAGTCCGCAGAAGATCGCGATGCGGCGCAGGGGCTTGTTCACGGTCGGACCACCTGGGTCATCTCGGCGTCGGGGCTTGGCGTGGGGCTGGGTGCGGGCCGCCGCGCGGTGTCGCTGATCCGGATCAGGATGCCGATGAGCGCCCAGTTGGCGATGACGGAGGAACCGCCGTACGCGAGGAAGGGCATCGTCATACCGGTCAGCGGGATGAGGCCCATGACACCGCCCGCGACGACGAAGACCTGGAGCGCGAAGGCGCCGGACAGGCCGACGGCGAGCAGCTTGCCGAAGGGGTCGCGGGCCGCGAGCGCGGTGCGTACGCCGCGCTCCACGATCAGTGCGTAGATCAGCAGCAGGGCCATCAGGCCGGCGAGGCCCAGTTCCTCGCCGAAGGTGGCGAGGATGAAGTCGGAGTTCGCGGCGAAGCGGATCAGCTCGGAGTGGCCCTGGCCCCAGCCGGTGCCGAGGGTGCCGCCGGAGCCGAAGGCCCACAGTGCCTGCATCGCCTGCTCGGAGTGGCCGGGCACGCCCTGCCGGCTGAGCATGTACTCCTTCATCGGGTCGAGCCAGGCGTCGACGCGCTGCTGGATGTGCGGTTCGAACGTGGCCACACCGACGGCGCCGACCGCGGACATCAGCAGACCGAAGACGATCCAGCTGGTCCGCTCGGTGGCGACGTACAGCATGATGACGAACATTCCGAAGAACAGCAGCGACGTACCGAGGTCGGTCTCGAAGACGAGGATGAGGATCGAGATTCCCCAGACGACGAGGATCGGTCCGAGGTCGCGGCCGCGCGGCAGGTACAGGCCCATGAAGCGGCGCGAGGCGAGCGCCAGGGCGTCGCGCTTCACCATCAGGTAGCCGGCGAAGAAGATCGCGAGCACGATCTTCGCGAACTCACCGGGCTGGATGGAGAAGCCGCCGACGTGGATCCAGATCTTGGCGCCGTAGATGTTCTGGCCGAGGCCCGGAACGAGCGGGAGCAGCAGTAGGACGACGGCGCCGAGCATGGAGATGTAGGTGTAGCGCTGAAGGACGCGGTGGTCCTTGAGGAAGATCAGGACCACGATGAACAGCGCGATGCCCATGGCCGTGTACATCAGCTGCTTGGGTGCGGCGCTGCCGGCCTGGTCGATCGACTGCAGCAGCTTCGACTGGTCGAGGCGCCAGATGACCACGAGGCCCAGCCCGTTGAGCAGCGTGGCCAGCGGCAGCATGAGCGGGTCCGCGTACGCCGCGAACTTCCGTACGACGAGGTGGGCGACGCCCGCGAGCAGGCCGAGGCCGAGCCCGTAGCCGAGCAGGCCGGTGGGGACCGCGCCGTCGAGGGCGAGGCCGACATTGGCGTACGCGAACACCGGGATGATCACGGCGAACACGAGCAGTGCCAGCTCGGTGTTGCGCCGGCTGGGTGCTCCGATCGCTCCAATGGTCGACGTATGGGTCGTGGAGTTACTACTCATGGCGTGCTGAGGCCCCCAACGGCTTCTACTGCTGTGCGCACGCCTTGGCCAGCTGCTGCTCTTCCTCGGAAAGAGTGGGGCCAGGGGTGGGCGTGGGAGAGGTCTTGGACTTTCCGGACGGTGACGAGGACGGGTCCGACGGGTTCGGCGTGGGTGTGACGGTGCGGTACGACGCCTTTGACGCCGTGCCTCCCGTGGAGGTTCCGCCTGCTTCGCCCTCGCCGGTCTTCGCGTTCTTCTCGTTCTCGGCCTTGTCCCGTGCGGCCTGCTTCTCGCATGCGGTGGCCTGCGCGGACAGTTCCTGGATCTTGTCCTGGGCGGCGGCCAGGTCACCTTCGGCGATGGTCGCGTCGACCTGCTTGCGCTGGTAGGGCGGCAGGTACTTGAGCTGGATCTCCGGGTGGTCCTTGTCCACCTTGGACAGGCTCACCCAGGCGAGGTCCTGGCTGATGCCGCGGTACAGCGCCACGTGCGCCTCGTTGGTGCCGACGTAGTACTGCGTCTGCGTCCAGCGGTAGCCGCCGTAGAGCCCGCCGCCGATGACGGCCAGCGCGAGCACCGTGTAGAGGGATCTCTTGAGCCACCTCCGGCGGGGCCGCGGCTTCACGAAGTCCTCGTCCGAGTAGGAGAAGCCCTCCACGGCGCCGCTGTCGGGCGGGCCGAACTCGCCGCCTCCGCCGAGGGATCCGCCGGGGGCCTGGCGGCCGAGTCCGGCGGCGCGGCCCGCGGGCGTCTCCATCGCGCTGCCTTCGTGCAGCGCCTGCTGGTTCTCGGCGACCGCGCCGACGACGACGGGTGCGTCCGAGAGGTGACCGGCGAGGGTGTCCCCGCTGTCGATGTCGAGGACGTCCGCGACGATCACGGTGATGTTGTCGGGTCCGCCGCCGCGCAGCGCCAGCTGGATCAGGTCCTGGACCGTCTCCTGCGGGCCCTGGTAGCTGGCGAGGGTCTCCTCCATCGTCTGGTGGGAGACGACGCCTGACAGGCCGTCGGAGCAGATCAGGTAGCGGTCGCCGGCCCGGACCTCGCGGATGGAGAGGTCGGGCTCGACGTGGTCGCCGCTGCCGAGCGCGCGCATGAGCAGCGAGCGCTGCGGGTGCGTGGTGGCTTCCTCTTCCGTGATGCGGCCCTCGTCGACGAGGCGCTGCACCCACGTGTGGTCCTGGGTGATCTGCGTCAGCACGCCGTCGCGCAGCAGGTACGCGCGCGAGTCGCCGACGTGTACGAGGCCGAGCCGCTGGCCCGTCCACAGCAGTGCGGTCAGGGTGGTCCCCATGCCCTCGAGCTGGGGGTCCTCCTCGACCATCATGCGGAGCTGGTCGTTGGCGCGCTGCACGGCGGTGCCGAGCGAGGTCAGGATGTCCGAACCGGGCACGTCGTCGTCGAGCGCGACGATGGTGGAGATCACCTCGGACGAGGCGACCTCACCGGCGGCCTGGCCGCCCATGCCGTCGGCGATCGCGAGCAGCCGGGGGCCGGCGTAGCCGGAGTCCTCGTTGCCCTCGCGGATCATGCCTTTGTGTGATCCGGCGGCGAAGCGCAGTGACAGACTCATGCGCACCTGCCCAGCTGGCTCAGACTCCGGGTACAGCCGGTCGTGTCGAACCACACTGCCCACCCTCCGGTCGGGAGCGCGCCGGTGTCCGGGCCGGCAAGGGCCCGGACGTCCGCGTCGGCCCGCTCGCTCCGCTCGCGCTCATTCATGACGTAGCACTACTTCCGCAGCTCGATGACGGTCTTGCCGATGCGGATCGGCGCACCCAGCGGAATCGGCTGGGGCGTCGTGAGGCGGGTCCGGTCGAGATATGTGCCGTTGGTGGACCCGAGATCCTCGACGATCCACTGGCCGTCCCGGTCCGGGTAGATCCTGGCATGCCGGCTCGACGCGTAGTCGTCGTCGAGCACGATCGTGCTGTCGTGCGCACGACCGAGCGTGATCGTCTGCCCCTGGAGCGCCACCGTGGTTCCGGTGAGCGTGCCTTCGGAGACGACCAGCTTGGTGGGGGCGCCGCGCCGCTGGCGGCCTCCGCCCCCTTGTTGCTGCTGCCGCTGCTGCGGAGGCGCGGCGGCCTGTCGTGCGGCCTGCTGCTGCGAGCGTCCGCTGTCACGGCGTGAGCCGCGTGCGGTGACGCGCGTACCGAACAGGTCGCTGCGGATGACCTGGACGGCCACGATCACGAACAGCCACAGAACGGCCAGGAAACCCAGCCGCATGACCGTCAGGGTCAGCTCTGACATTGCCCCCGCTTCACCCTTCGGCTTGCCGGTAAACGATGGTGGTTTGGCCCACGACGATCCGCGAGCCGTCGCGGAGCGTAGCGCGGGTGGTGTGCTGCCCGTCCACCACGATGCCGTTGGTGGATCCGAGATCCTGGATCGTCGAGGGCGTTCCGGTCCGGATCTCGCAGTGCCGGCGCGATACGCCGGGGTCGTCGATCCGCACGTCGGCCTCGGTGGACCGACCGAGCACGAGGGTGGCGCGCGAGATCTGGTGGCGTGTGCCATTGATCTCGATCCAGTGGCGCACGCGGGCGCCGGGCAGCGGGCCCGCGTCGGGCTGCTGGGTCTGCGCCGCGGGTGCCGACTGCGGTGCGTGTGCCGGACGGCCCGGCGGCGGGGCCGAGGGCATCGGCGGGGCCGCGGTGGGCTGCGGGTATCCGTAGCCACCGGGTGCCTGGTTCGGCCGGGCGGCCGGGGCGGGGCGCTGCTGGGGTCTGTCCTGGCTGGTGGAGGACGCGAGGGTGCGGCTGCGTACCCGGTAGAGACCCGTGTCCAGGTCGTCCGCCTTCTCCAGGTGCACCTTGATGGGGCCCATGAAGCTGTAGCGCTGCTGCTTCGCGTAGTCGCGCACCATGCCGGACAGCTCGTCGCCGAGCTGGCCCGAGTAGGGGCTCAGGCGCTCGTAGTCGGGCGCGCTGAGTTCCACGATGAAGTCATTGGGGACGACGGTCCGGTCGCGGTTCCAGATCGTGGCGTTGTTGTCGCACTCGCGCTGCAGCGCGCCGGCGATCTCGACGGGCTGCACCTCGGACTTGAAGACCTTGGCGAAGGTGCCGTTGACCAGCCCCTCGAGGCGCTGTTCAAACTTCTTCAGGACTCCCATGGGGCACCTCCTCCTTCTTTGCCGTCCTGCCTGCTTGGTACTGCTTACTGATCGTATCCACGCGTCGGGAAATCGGCTGGTTCCCCCTGTCCGCCTGCTCGATGAGTGTCGACGCTCACAGCCCCTCAACCGGGCCCCTTGTCTGGGGATCGTAGAGGTGGCCTCCACACAGTGTCCCGTACGCGGCTGTGGAGCGTGGGCGATCCAGGCTCCGGGTGCCCTCCGAGGGGCCGTCGGAACGGGTGTGAATCCACCCTCCGCAGCGTGCTAATGTTTTGTTCGTCGGAAGGCACAGGGCCCGCAAGGGCGCAGAGTTCGGAAGACACACTCGATTGCGCGAGTGGCGGAACGGCAGACGCGCTGGCTTCAGGTGCCAGTGTCCTTCGGGACGTGGGGGTTCAAATCCCCCCTCGCGCACAGCGAAAAGCCCCGCAGATCCTTGGATCTGCGGGGCTTTTGCGTTGCCCCTGCCGGGGAGCAACGCACATAACCCACAGGGCTCGCGGCCCTGTGGGTTATGTCACGTCAGTGCAGCTCAGTGCAGCTCAGTGCAGCTCAGTGCTGTTCGGCACTGCTCAGGCGGCGAAGCGGGAGGCGAGGGTCTTGCCCTTCTCCTGGGCGTCCGCGAGGGCCTTGTCGCGGGAGGCCTCGTAGAGCGGGACGAGCTCGGCCATCGCCGGGTTCTGCGGGGCCATGGTCAGCTCCGGGACGATGAAGTCCAGGTCGAGGCCGAGGCCGTCGCGCAGGGCCGCGCCGAGGTAGTTCTGCACGTACTCGAAGCCTTCGCGCGGGGTGCCCGGCGCGTAGGAGCCGCCGCGGCTGGCGACGACGGTGACCGGGGTGCCCTTGGCGGACTGGGTCTCGGGGCCCGAGGTGCGGCCCATGAGGATCACGTTGTCCAGCCACGCCTTCAGCGTGGAGGGGACCGAGAAGTTGTACATCGGGGCGCCGATCAGGATGGCGTCCGCCTGCTCCAGCTCCTCGATGAGCTTGACGCGCTCGGCGAAGGCGGCGGCCTGCTCCGGCGTGTGGGCGTCGGCGGGCGTGAAGCCGGCCAGGTGGGCGTCGGCGGTGATGTGCGGCACCGGGTTCGCGGCCAGGTCGCGGTAGACGACGGTGCCCTCGGGGTGCTGCTCCTGCCAGGCCTTGCGGAACGCGTCCGTGACGGCACGGGACGCGGAGGCCTGGCCGTCGAAGACGGAGGAGTCGATGTGGAGCAGGGTGGCCATGGTTCTCTCCCGTGAGGGTTGAGTGCGCCCTGCGAAGGTTGAGGGCGCGGTAATTGAGTATGTAACTAGTACTAGTAATAGCACAGGGGCTTACTTTTTTTCACCCCCGTACGAGAACGCAGTACCCTGGAGGCATGGTGGGCAGCGGGGAAGACATGAGCGAGGCGTGCGCGGGAGGTGCCGTGACGCACGAACCCCAGAGGTGTTCGACGGTCGACATCGGCATGACGCGCGTCTTCGGGCTCTTGGGCAAGCGCTGGACGGGGCTGATCGTGTCCGTCCTGATGAGCGGTCCCAGGCACTTCGCGGACCTGCGCAGGGCGATCCCCGGTATCAGTGAACGCATGCTCTCCGACCGGCTGACCGAGCTCGGCGCGGCCGGTCTCGTGGTGCGGCAGGTCGACGAGGGGCCGCCGCTGCGTGTCTCGTACCGGCTCTCGGCGGCGGGGGCGGCGTTGCAGCCCGCGCTGCGGGAGTTGGGGGACTGGGCCGGGACGTATCTGGGGGCCGAGGGCGGGACGTGTCCGGAGGAGTTCCGGAAGTAACGGGCTCGTGGAGTGAGTGAGTTGTGCACGTGCTGAGGGTTTTCCACAGGCCCTGACGGGTTTTCCGGCCCGGCGGTACGGTCGTGACCGATTGCACGAGACGTGCGGGGACGGCCTCGTGCGTGACGTGCGTGCACGGCGTTCGTACGGGACGTTCTACGGGACGGGGGAGGCGGTCAGGCATGGGCGGATCGGATCACGTGGCGGTGCCGCGGCAGGGCGGGGTGCCGGAGTCCGTAGCGACCGGGGTGGCTGGGGTGGCCGGGGCGCGGCGGCTGCCGCGGGTGCCGGGGTTCGCGGAGGCCGGCGAGGGCTCGGGCGGATCGCCCAAGGCGGCGGGCAAGGCGCTGCGCGGGAGCGTGCCGCGGTCCGCGCACCGGGACTTCGCGGTGGACCCGGACCGGCCCGACGGACCGGCCGCCGTCGAGGAGTCCAACCGGGGCCGGATCCCCGAGCTCACGCCGATACGTGTCGGACGCATGGCCGCCACCCCCTTCGCGTTCCTGCGCGGCTCCGCCGGGCTGATGGCGTACGACCTCGCGCGCACCCCGGTGACCGGCATCGGCACCCAGATATGCGGAGACGCGCACGCGGCCAACTTCGGCCTGTACGCGGACGCGCGCGGCGGCCTCGTCATCGACCTCAACGACTTCGACGAGACGGTGCACGGCCCCTGGGAATGGGACCTGAAGCGGCTCGCCACATCGCTCGTGCTCGCGGGCCGGGAAGCGGGGGCCGACGAGGACACCTGCGAGGAAGCGGCGCACGACGCCGTCGGCGCCTACCGGCGCACCATGCGGCTCCTCGCGAAACTGCCCGCCCTGGAGGCGTGGAACGCGATCGCGGATGAGGAGCTCGTCTCCCACACCGACGCCCACGACCTGCTCGGCACCCTGGAGCGGGTCTCCGAGAAGGCCAGCAGGAACACCAGCGGGCGGTTCGCGGCCAAGTCCACGGTCGAGGTGGAAGGCGGCGGGCGCCGGTTCGTGGACGCGCAGCCGGTGCTGCGCTCGGTGCCCGACGGGGAGGCCGCGGCCGTCGCGAGCGCGCTGGGCCCCTATCTGGACACCCTGTCCGCGGACCGGCTGCCGCTGCTCGGGCGGTACGCGATCCATGACGTGGCGTTCCGCGTCGTCGGCACCGGCAGCGTCGGCACCCGTTCCTACGTGGTGCTGCTCCTCGACCACCGGGGCGAGCCGCTCGTGCTGCAGGTGAAGGAGGCGCGGCCCTCCGCGCTGCTTCCGCACCTGCCGACGGCCGGGTTCGCGGCGGAGCCCGTCGGGCACGAGGGCCGGCGGGTGGTGCTCGGGCAGAAGCGGATGCAGGTCGTCAGCGACATCCTGCTCGGCTGGACCACGGTCGACGAACGGCCTTTCCAGGTGCGCCAGTTCAGGAACCGCAAGGGCAGCGTCGACCCGGCCGCCCTCGCCGCCGACCAGATGGACGACTACGCCCGGATGACCGGCGCCCTGCTCGCCCGCGCCCACGCGCACAGTGTCGACCCGCGGCTCGTCGCCGGGTACTGCGGCAAGAACGAGGAGCTGGACGAGGCGGTGGCCGCGTTCGCCGTCGCCTACGCGGACCGGACCGAGGCCGACCACGGGGAGCTGGTGCGGGCCGTGCGCGAGGGGCGGGTGGCGGCCGAGGCCGGGGTCTGAGGAGTGGGCCGCCGCGGCCGTTCCGGCGCGGTCAACACCGTGCCCTACGCTGGTCGTGTGACGACCCCGGAGACCGACGATGTGGCAGGGCAGCCGGAGGAGCAACCTCGGGAGCGCCTCAAGGACCGCTTGAAGGAACGCCTCAACGAGCGGGCCCAAGAGCGCAGCGCGGAGCGTCCCGAGGCGCGCCTCGAGCGGGCCGTGCGCGCCGCCGAGCAGGCGTTGATCGAGTTCGAGATCGCCGTGGAGACCTTCCGGGTCGAGGTGGAGAACTTCTCGCGCCTGCACCACCAGAAGCTCGGGCCGATGTACACGCGGCTCGACGAGCTGGAGGCGCTGATCGCGGAGGCGACGGCGGCCCGTACCGGTGATCCGGAGGACCACCGCAAGGCCGACGAGGCGCGGGCGCGGGTGATGCCGATGCCCGGCGTCGAGGAGCTGTTCCACGGGTGGATGGACGGGGACGGACTGTTCCCCGAGGCCAGCGCGATGCTGACCGATCAGCCGGTGCGGCCGCCGCAGCGGGTGCGGCCCAGCGAGGAGGCCCGCAAGCTCTACCGCGAGCTGGCCCGCAAGGCGCATCCGGACCTGGCGCAGGACGACCGGGAGCGGGAGCGGCGCGACGAGTTCATCTCCCGGGTGAACGCGGCGTACGGCCGGGGTGACGCGGCGTTGCTGCGCGAGCTGGCCGAGGAGTGGGACGCGGGTCCGGTGCCGCCCGAGCAGCAGCCGACCGAGAGTGAGGAGCTGTACGCCCGTCTCGAGTGGCTGGCGCAGCGCAAGGAGCTGCTCACGGCGGTGGCGCAGGAGCTGGAGGAGAGCGCGATCGGCGCGATGCTGCGGATGGCTCCCGACGATCCGGACACCTTGCTCGACGAGATCGCGGAGAAACTGCTGGCGCAGGTCGCCGAGCAGGAGGCCGAGCTGGAGCGGCTGACCGCCTCCTGAACTCCGGGGCCCGAGAGGGTAGCGTCGGGGGCATGGTTTTCGGTTCTGGTGTGCCCACGGTCGCTGTCGACGAGCTCAAGGATGAGGACTTCCTCCTCGATGTCCGTGAGGACGACGAGTGGCAGGCGGGTCACGCGGCGGGTGCGCTGCACATTCCGATGAGCGAATTCGTCGCCCGCTACGGCGAGTTGACCGAGGCGGCGCCGCAGGACGGCCGGGTCAACGTGATCTGCCGCTCCGGCGGGCGCTCCGCCCAGGTGACGATGTATCTGGCGCAGCAAGGGGTCGACGCGGTGAACGTCGACGGCGGCATGCAGGCATGGGAGGCGGCCGGCCGCGCCGTCGTGGACGACAACGGGCAGCCGGGCGCCGTGGCCTGAGAGCCGTCTTCCGGGCCGGTCACCCCAGGGGGTGCGCCGCCAGCAGGTCGCCGAGTGCCTCCTCGTGGGCGGCGGCCGGGCCGAGCGAGAGCTCCAGGTGCTTGGCCCACGCGTGATAGCGGTGCAGCGGGTAGTCCGTGTCCGCGCCGAAGCCGCCGTGCAGGTGCTGCGCGGTCTGCACGACACGTCGTACGCCGTCGGACGCCCAGGTCTTGGCGACCGCCACGTCCCCCGCGACCGGCAGCGGGCCGCTCGCTCCGCTGCTGATGCGCCAGGCGGCCTGCCACATCGTGGCCTCCATGGCGCGCAGGTCGATATAGCGGTCGGCGGCCTGCACCGCCACGGCCTGGAACGTGGCGATGGGGTAACCGAACTGCTCGCGCTTGCCCGCGTAGTCACTGGTCATCTTGAGCACGCCTTCACCGAGGCCCAGCGCGAGCGCGCAGGTGCCGGTGGCGAGCAGGTCGCGCAGTCGGGACCAGGCCGTGGCGTCCTCGATGATGTGCCGCGCCTCCACGCGCACCCCGTCGAGGCGCACCTCGGCCTGGCGCTCGCCGGTCGTCGATATCTGCTCGGCGAGCGTGAGCCCCGGTACGTCGGTGAACGGTCCGGGGAGCACCGCGAGCACCGCTTCGCCCTCGCCGGTGTGCGCCGGGACGAGGATCCGGTCGGCGCCGAAGGCCCAGGGCACGGCCGTCTGCACGCCGTCGAGCACCCAGGCGCCCGGTCCCGCGCCTGTCTCCTGGCGTGCGGTGACGGCCAGTTCGGCCGGGTCGTGCCCGGTGTGGCCCGCGGAGGCGACGGTCAGCACGAGCTCGCCGCGGGCTGCGCGGGGGAGGATCTCCTGCCGCAGCTCCGCTCCGCCGCAGGCCTGGACGACCGTCGCGGCCGCGCTGTGCTCGAGCAGCGGGATCCGGGCGAGGACCTTGGCCGATTCGCGCAGCACCAGGCAGAGCGCGATGGCGTCGAGCCCCGCGCCGCCGTGTTCCGGCCCGATCAGCAGGCTGAGCAGGTCGGCGTCGGCGGCCTTCGCCCACAGCGCCCGGTCGAAGTCCTCGGCGATCGCGCCCGAGGTGAGTGAGGGGCTGGGCACACTGTCCGGCGCGACCGGCCCGAACACCGCTCGCGCCGCCTCGACGGCCGCCTGTTGCTCCTCGGAGAAGGTGAAGTCCACTGGCCTTTCCTCCTGTTCCTCCCGTACCGCGCTCGCGATCTGACGGGGCGTCAAGATAGAACAGGTTCTACGAGAAGGGAACAGCGCCAGGCGGGCGGGCGACCCGGTGGGGTGGGTTGGCGGGGCGGCCTGGTGGCGTGGCTTGGCGGGGGCGGTCCGGTGGAGTAACCCGGTCGAGTGCCCCGGTGGGTCGGCCTGGGCGGCGGCTTGGTGGGTCGATCTGGCGGTGCGACGCGGCGGGTTGGGTCGGCGGGGCGGCCTGGTGGGGCGATGCGGTGGGTTGGCATGGCGGATCGGCTAGCGGTGCGGCCCGGTCGGTCGGCTGGTGGAGCGACGCGGCGGATCGGGCTGGCGGTGCGGTCCCGTGGGTCGGCCCGGTGGTGCGACGCGGCCGGTCGGCTTGGCGGTGCGGCCCGGGGATGCGGCCCGGTGGTGCAGACAGCCTGATGGCGTTACCCGGTGGAGCCAGGTGGCGAAGGGGTCAGCGGTCGAAGTCCAGGTGGACGTTCTCCGTGGTTGGGTGTGACTGGCAGGCGAGTACGTAGCCGGCCTCGGTCTCCTCGGATTCCAGGGCGAAGTTCCGGTCCATGCGGATCGAACCGGAGACCAGGAAAGCGCGGCAGGTCCCGCACACGCCGCCCTTGCAGGCGTAGGGCGCGTCCGGCCGGTTGCGCAGCACCGTCTCCAGAACGGACTCGCCGTCCTGGACGGGCCAGCTGCCGGAACGGCCGTCGAGCTGGGCCGTCACCGTGCTGTGCGCGGGCGTCGGCGCGGCCTGCCGGTCCCGGGCCGGGCCGTCGTCGACGTGGAATATCTCCTCGTGGACGCGCTCGCGCCGTACGCCGAGTGTGCGCAGCGCCCGCTCGACGCCCTGCACGAGTCCGTACGGCCCGCACAGGTACCAGCCCGCCACCCGCTCCACCGGCAGCAGCGCGGGCAGGAGCGCGGTGAGCCGCTCCTGGTCGAGTCGGCCGGATGCCAGGCCCGCCTGCTGTTCCTCCCGGGAGAGCACGGTGACCAGCTGGAACCGGTCCGGGTACCGGTCCTTCAGGTCGGCGACCTCCTCCAGGAACATCGTCGACGCCGTGCTGCGGTCGCTGCGTATCAGGCAGAACCGCGCGTGCGGCGCCCGCTCCAGGAGGGTGCCGGCGATGGACAGGACGGGCGTGATGCCGCTGCCGCCGACCACCGCGGCGTAGTGCGCGGAGGCGGTCTCGGGGGTGGGGTCGAGGGTGAAGCGGCCGGCCGGCGTCATCACCTCCAGCTCGTCACCGACGGCGATCTCCTTGTGCGCGTACGTGGAGAAGGCGCCGTCGTCGACCAGGCGCACGCCGACCCGGAGGCTGCTCGGCGCCTCGCGCGCCGGGGCGGTCGAGCAGATCGAGTAGGTGCGCCGGATCTCCGCTCCGTCCACGGTGCGCCGCAGGGCGAGGTGCTGTCCCGGAGTGAAGCGGTACGCCTCGC
The DNA here is from genome assembly GCF_049844455.1 of Streptomyces fractus. Taxonomy (NCBI): domain Bacteria; kingdom Bacillati; phylum Actinomycetota; class Actinomycetes; order Kitasatosporales; family Streptomycetaceae; genus Streptomyces; species Streptomyces fractus. Next base: position 4,772,916 of record NZ_JBMYHI010000002.1, read on the forward strand.
GCAGCTGGGGCGGTACGGCGAGGGTCAGCGCCACGGAGTCGTCGGTGAGCCGGTCGACCGCCGCGACGCGGAGCCGGTGGAAGCGGGACCGTCCCCCTTCGTTCGCCATCACAACTCCTTGAAGTGGTCGAAGGGTTCACGGCAGGACAGGCAGCGGCGCAGTGCCTTGCAGGCGGTGGACGAGAACCGGCTGAGCAGTTCGGTGTCCGTCGATCCGCAGTGCGGGCAGGCGATCGGCTCCGCGGTGGCCGGGGAGGCGGCGTGCCGGGTGGGGCCGAGGGGGATCGTGACCGGCCCTGCCTCCGATGCGCGGGTGGTGCGCGGCGGCGCTATGCCGAACTCCCGCAGCTTGCGGCGGCCTTCAGGCGTGATGTCGTCCGTCGACCAGGCCGGGGAGAGCACTGGGCGGACGGTGACCTCGGGGATGCCGTGCTCGTGCAGCACTCGCTCGATGTCGGCCGACATCGTCTCGATCGCGGGGCACCCGGTGTACGTCGGGCTCAGTTCGACCTCCACGCGGCCGGGCTCGCGTGTGTGCACGGCGCGCAGCACACCCAGTTCCTCCAGGTTCAGGACGGGCAGCTCGGGGTCGGGCACGGACCCGGCGAGCCTGCGCAGTTCGGCTTCGAGCGGGGTCTCCTGCCGGGCCCGCTCCTGCCGGTCCGGGCCGGCTTGCGGATCCTGGTGGGTGCGCGCGGTGGTCACCATGACGCCCCCGGGTGGCTGCGGTGCAGATGCTGCATCTCGGCGAGCATCCGGCCGAAGGGCTCGGTGTGCACGCCCTGCCGACCGGCTCCGGCGCTCCAGGCGCCGAGCTGCGGGCCTTCGGGCACGGTCAGCGTCGCCTCTTGCAGCGTGCCGGCGACGATCGTGGACCAACTCGCCCGCAGACCCTGCGGGTCGATGTCCAGGCCGGGGACCGGCTGGAACATCTCACCGGTGTACCGCCACAGCGCGTCGACCGCGCGCTGCATCCGCGTACGGCTCTCCTCCGTGCCGTCGCCGAGGCGCAGCGTCCACTGCCGGGCGTGGTCCTGGTGGTAGGCGACCTCCTTGACCGCCTTGGCGGCCAGCGGAGCGAACTCGGATTCCTTCTCGGCCAGTTGGGAGTAAAGGAGCTGCTGGTAGGTCGAGAAGTAGAGCTGCCGGGTGATGGTGTGGGCGAAGTCCCCGTTCGGCTGCTCGACCAGTTGCAGGTTGCGGAAGGCGCGCTCCTCGCGGAGATACGCCAACTCGTCCTCGTCGCCCACCAGGCTCAGCAGGACGCGGGCCTGGCCGAGCAGGTCGAGCGCGATGTTCGCGAGGGCCACTTCCTCTTCGAGGACCGGCGCGTGGCCCGCCCACTCCCCCAGGCGGTGCGAGAGCACCAGGGCGTCGTCGCCGAGGGCCAGGGCGGCGGACGCGGTGTCCGTCGTGCCGTGGGCGCGAGCTTGCGTCGTACCGGGCCGCGTCACAGGTGCTTCACCCCTTCCGGGATCTCGTAGAACGTCGGGTGCCGGTAGGGCTTGTCGGCGGCGGGTTCGAAGAACGGGTCCTTCTCGTCCGGCGAGGAGGCGGTGATCGCCGCGGACGGCACGACCCACAGCGAGATGCCTTCGCCGCGGCGGGTGTAGAGGTCGCGCGCGTTGCGCAGTGCCAGCTCCGCGTCCGGGGCGTGCAGGCTGCCGGCGTGTGTGTGGGAGAGGCCGCGGCGGGAGCGCACGAAGACCTCCCACAGGGGCCAGTCCGCGGTGCCGGAGGTGCTCGGGGTGTCGCTCATGCCGCCCTGCCTTCTCGTGTCGATCCGGCTCGCGCGGAATCGGCTCGCGTGGCTCCGGAAGCTGCCGGGGAGTGCTTGGCCGCGTGCGCAGCGGCGGCCTCGCGCACCCACGCGCCCTCGTCGTGGGCACGCCTGCGCTGGGTGATGCGCTGTTCGTTGCACGGCCCGTTGCCCTTGAGGACCGCCTTGAACTCCGACCAGTCGATGGGTCCGAAATCGTGCTGCCCCCGCTCCTCGTTCCACCTCAGCTCCGGGTCGGGGAGCGTGAGTCCGAGGGACTCGGCCTGGGGGACGCAGATGTCCACGAAGCGCTGGCGCAGTTCGTCGTTCGAGTGGCGCTTGATCTTCCACTCCATGGACTGGGCGGAGTGCGCGGACTCGTCGTCGGGCGGGCCGAACATCATCAGGGAGGGCCACCACCAGCGGTCCACGGCGTCCTGGGCCATCGCGTGCTGGGCCTCGGTGCCGCGGCTGAGCGCGAGCAGCAGCTCGTACCCCTGGCGCTGGTGGAAGGACTCCTCCTTGCAGATCCGCACCATCGCCCGCGCGTACGGACCGTAGGAGCAGCGGCACAGCGGCACCTGGTTGGTGATCGCCGCGCCGTCCACGAGCCAGCCGATCGCTCCGACGTCGGCCCAGGTCAGCGTCGGGTAGTTGAAGATCGAGGAGTACTTCTGGCGACCGCTGTGCAGCTTGTCGAGCAGTTCGTCGCGGCCGGTGCCGAGGGTTTCCGCCGCGCTGTAGAGGTACAGGCCGTGTCCCGCCTCGTCCTGGACCTTCGCCATCAGGATCGCCTTGCGGCGCAGCGAGGGAGCGCGCGTGATCCAGTTCGCCTCCGGCTGCATGCCGATGATCTCGGAGTGGGCGTGCTGGGCGATCTGGCGCACGAGCGTCGCGCGGTAGGCGTCGGGCATCCAGTCGCGGGGCTCGATGCGCTCGTCCGCCGCCACCGCCGCGTCGAACCCGGCCTGGAACGCGGCGTCGCCCGGCTCGGTGGTGCCGTCCGCCCGCGCTTCGGCTGCGCGGTGCTGCGGCGTTGCTGTCGCCATGCCCGGTCCCCCTCGACCTTGGGTGCCCGACCTCGGTCGGGGCCCCACAGCTCCCGACCGATCGTTCGGTTCGTCGGATTCAATGGTGGGTCTCGGCGCCGTAAGGTGTCAACCCTGTGCGGGCGGCCTGTGGATAACCTCGGATGTCTGTGCCGTGCGGGCGCTCCCCAGTACGGTGCCGGTGCGCCGCCCCGTCGGCGACGGCTCGGAACCGGTTCGTCGCGGGGCGCCGAGCGGCGGATGGACCGGGGGCCGGCAGAACCGGATCGGGATCGGGATCGGGGAGCACCGATGGAGACAGAAGCAGGCGCCGCGGACGAGGGCGCCCGGCTCACGACGGAGCCATCGGCTCCGCCGCGACCCCGCCTGCCCGAGCCGTCGGGCCCGACGACCCCGACGGGTCCCTCGGGCCCGGAGTCGGGTCCGACTCCGGCCGGGGAGCTGTCCGAGGCGCCCGGGCGACGCGGGATCGCGGCGCTCTCCCCCGGGCATCAGCTGACCGCCGTCCTCGCGCTCATCGGCGTCGCGCTCGTCACCTGCGTGCACATCCTGATGGTGTTCCTGCACGTCGCGCCGTCGAACACGATCAGCAAGCAGCACGGTGAGCTCGTCGGGGCGTGGGTCTACCCGGAGTTCGAGCAGAACTGGAAGCTGTTCGCGCCCAATCCGCTGCAGCAGAACATCGCGGTGGAGGCGCGCGCCGAGGTGCGCACGCCTGACGGCGAGCTGCGCGCGACCCGCTGGTACGGACTGTCGGCGCAGGACGGCGCCGCCATCGACGGGAACCTGCTGCCCAGCCACACGCAGCAGAACGAACTGCGCCGCGCCTGGGACGTCTACACGGGCACCCACGACGCGCAGGACCGGCCGAACGGTCTGCGCGGCACCCTGTCCGAGCAGTACCTGCGCCGCATCCTCGTGCTGCGCCTCGACCGGCTCGGAGCCGCGGGCAAGGGCGAGAGCCTCGAGCGCGTCCAGATCCGCTCGAAGACGACCAGTGTCGCGCCCCCGAAGTGGAGTGACGAGAAGGTGAACCAGAAGCCGGTCTACCGGCAGGTGCCGTGGTGGACGGTCACCTCCAGCGACGCACCGCTCGACAGCGCCGCGCGTGTGCGGACGCAGTCTTCTGCGGACAACCCGGCGGGCGGTGTCCGGTGAACGGCGCACCTTCCGTGGGATTCGTGGAACGCACGCAGCGGAGGCTGGGCGACGGCCTCCAGTGGATCACCGCGTCCGCGCTCGCCCCCTATCAGAGCGCCGTGATCCGCATAGGGTTCTCCGCGACCTGGCTGCTCTTCCTGCTGCGCGAGTTCCCGCACCGCCAGGAGATGTACGGCCCGGACGGGCCGTGGAGCTGGGGCATGGCGCAGCAGCTCATCGAGGACAACCACGCGTTCAGCGCGCTCATGTGGTCCGACGGGCAGGGCTGGTTCGAGCTGGTCTACATAGTGGCGGTGGTGTCGTCCGCGCTGCTGATGGTGGGCTGGCGCACCCGCACCATGTCGGTCATCTTCATGATCGGTGTGCTGTCCCTGCAGAACCGCAGCGTCTTCATGGGGGACGGCGGCGACAACGTCATCCACCTCATGTCGATCTACCTCGTCTTCACGCGGTGCGGGCAGGTCTGGTCGCTGGACGCCCGCCGGGCGCGCCGGGGGGCCGAGGACCGGTTCGGTATCGTGCTGTGGTGGGTCATGGGGCTCGTCCTCGCCGCGGTCACGTTCACGGGGAAGGTCGGTGGCGGTTGGCTGCTGTTCTTCTGGGGAATGTGGGCGGCCCAAGCGGTGTGGTGGTCCGTGAACCGCCGCGATCCGCAGGGCGACTCCCGCCTCCTGTGCGACGTGATCACCAACCTGCTGCACAACGCCGGACTGCTCGTGGTGATGGTCGAGGCGTGCCTGATCTACGCGACGGCCGGCTGGTACAAGATCCAGGGCAGCCGATGGCAGGACGGCACCGCGGTCTACTACCCGCTCCACCTGGACTACTTCTCGCCCTGGCCCGCCCTGGGCGATCTGCTGACCACGTTCGGCCCGATGGTGCTGCTCGTGACGTACGGGACCGTGGCCGTCCAGGTCGCCTTCCCGTTCACCGTCTTCAACCGGCGCCTCAAGAACGTCCTGTTGGTGTTCATGATGCTGGAGCACGCGGTCATCGCCGTCGTGCTCGGGCTGCCCTTCTTCTCGCTCGCGATGATCGCCGCGGACGCGGTGTTCCTGCCGACGTCCTTCCTGGTGCGCGTCGGCGGCTGGGTGGCACGCGCGCGTGGTCGCGTTTTCTCCTCTACGAAGGCGGTGGCCGCGCCCGACCGGCCCGCTGAGGACGACGACGAACCGGTGGCGGCGGAGCAGTCGGCCGTGCGCACGTAGGCTTCCTGCCGTGAACGGGACGAATACGGCGGACGGCGCGGACGGCATGCGGGACGAGCGGTCCGAGGACCCGCAGAGCGCGGGGGCCGCCGAGGACGCCGTGCGGGCCTGGAGGCGGCTCGCGGACTCCGCGGTGCTGCTCGACGGGTTCCACGCCCTCAAGCACGCCGTACGCTTCGGCGCCGACGTCCCCCTCGCGCTCGCCGTCGACCGCGCGTCCGCGCTCGCCCTGGCCGACGAGCTCGCCCCCGATGTCGTACGGGACCTGGCGGGGCTCCTCGTGGAGGTTCCCGGCGAGGTGCTGCGGCGGCTCGTGCCGCGGCTGCACCCCACCGGGGTCGCCGCGCTCGCCGGGCGTCCCGCGCGGGCCGACAATCTGGCCGCTCTCGGGCGCGGCGCACGCACCACCCCCGTCGTCGTGCTCGACAACCCGCGCAACCTCGGCAACGCGGGCGCCGTGATCCGCCTCGCCGCCGGCTACGGCGCCACCGGGGTCGTCACCACGGGAGACCTCGACCCCTGGCACCCCACCGTCGTACGCGGCGGGGCCGGGCTGCACTTCGCGACCGCCGTGGAGCGGCTCGCGGTCGACGAGCTGCCGAGCGGGCCGCTGTACGCGCTCGACCCCGAAGGCGCGGACATCCGCGGCCTGAAGCTGCCCGACGACGCCCTGCTCGCCTTCGGGTCCGAGCGCAGTGGCCTCTCTGCCGAACTACGCGCGCGTGCCGACCAGTTGGTGTCCCTGCCGATGCGGCCCCAGGTCTCCAGCTACAACCTGGCCACCAGTGTCGGCATGACGCTCTTCCACTGGAGCGCGCACAGCACCCAGGCTCCCTAGGGCGCCTAGGACTCCCGCCGAACCTCCACCACCCGGAAGCGGTTCGCCACGAAGGCGCCGTCGCACAGGGCCGCGTTCGCCGCCGGGTTGCCGCCCGAGCCGTGGAAGTCGGAGAACGCCGCCGTCTGGTTCACGTACACCCCGCCCGTCAGGTTGAGCGAGAGCTGCGCGCACTCCTCCAGGCAGACGTCCTCGACGGCCTGCGCCACCTCTTCGGAGGTGGTGTACGCCCCGACCGTCATGGCGCCCTTCTCGCGCACCGTGCGGCGCAGGAGGTCCACCGCGTCACCGGTCGAGTCGACGGAGACCGCGAAGGACACCGGGCCGAAGCACTCGCTCATGAAGGCGGCCTCCGCGTCCGGCCCCTCCCAGTACTTCCGCGCTCCGTCCAGCTTCACGATCACCGGCGTACGGACCACGGCGTCCGGGAAGTCCGGGTTGCTGATCTTCCGTGAGGGCAGGGCGACTTCGCCGATCCCGGGGGCCGCGTCGAGCCGGGCCTTCACGTCCGGGTTGACCAGAGCGCCCAGCAGTCCGTTCGCCCGGGCGTCGTCGCCGAGCAGGCCTCCGACCGACTTCGCGAGGTCGGCCACCACCTCGTCGTACGCCTTGGGGCCCTCGTCCGTGGTGATGCCCTTGCGCGGCACCAGGAGGTTCTGCGGCGTGGTGCACATCTGGCCGCTGTAGAGGGACAGGGAGAACGCGAGGTTCGCCAGCATGCCCTTGTAGTCGCCGGTCGAGTCGATCACCACCGTGTTGACGCCGGCCTTCTCCGTGTAGACCTGCGCCTGCCGGGCGTTCGTCTCCAGCCAGTCGCCGAAGGCGGTGGATCCCGTGTAGTCGATGATCTTGATCTCGGGGCGTACGGCCAGGGTCTTGGCGATGCCCTCCCCGGGCCGCTCGGCCGCCAGCGCCACCAGGTTCGGATCGAAGCCGGCCTCGGCGAGGACCTCGCGGGCCACCTGCACGGTGAGCGCGAGGGGCAGCACCGCGCGCGGGTGCGGCTTCACCAGGACCGGGTTGCCGGTGGCCAGGGAGGCGAACAGTCCCGGATACCCGTTCCACGTAGGGAACGTGTTGCAGCCGACCAGGAGGGAGATGCCGCGCGCCACCGGCGTGAACTCCTTGGCCAGGACCAGGGGATCGCGCTTGCCCTGGGGCTTCGACCACTCCGCGGCGTCCGGGGTCCGCACCTGCTCCACGTACGCGTACGCCACCGCCTCCAGGCCGCGGTCCTGCGCGTGCGGGCCGCCGGCCTGGAACGCCATCATGAAGGCCTGGCCGCTGGTGTGCATGACCGCGTGCGCGAACTCGTGCGTCCGTGCGCTGATCCGGGACAGGATCTCCAGGCACGTCACCGCGCGCGCCTCGGCGCCAGCTTCGCGCCACGCGCGCATACCGGCGCGCATGGCCGGAAGCAGCACGTCGATGTCGGCGTGCGGATACGTGACGCCCAACTCGATGCCGTACGGCGAGACTTCTCCGCCCACGAACTCGTCCGTACCGGGCTGGCCGAGGTCGAGCCGGGTGCCGAGCAGGGCGTCGAAGGCGGCCTTGCCCTCGGGCATGCTCAGGCTTCCGCTCTCCCCGTACGCCTTGGGGTGCTCCGGGTGCGGGGACCAGTACGCGCGCGTGCGGATCGCTTCCAGCGCCTGGTCGAGGGTCGGCCGGTGCTTGGCGATCAGGTCGTGCTCGGTGAGTGCGGCGGCGGCCATGGGGGACCAACTCCTCCTGGGCTGGGCAGGAACGGACCAACAGAGTTAGAGTAACCGAACGATCGGTCGGGACAAGGGGGTGCGGCGAAGCTGTGGAAAAGCCGCGGGAAACCGGACCGATGAGCCCCGCGGCCCCAGGGTCCGACGGGGTACGGGAGGATCACGTGCATGACAGCACATGACCGCCTCGTCGGTGTGGTGGGCGCCCTCTGCCGGCACTCGTACACCCCCAGGAAGTGGGAGGGCTCCGCATGACCACCGCACGACGGGACACGGGTGCGCGCCGCGACACCTACACGCCCGACAGCCTGCTCGCCGTCGCGGTCACCGTCTTCAACGAGCGTGGCTACGACGGCACGTCCATGGAGCACCTCTCCAAGGCGGCCGGCATCTCCAAGTCGTCGATCTACCACCATGTGGCGGGCAAGGAGGAGCTGCTGCGCCGCGCTGTGAGCCGCGCGCTCGACGGCCTGTTCGGGATCCTCGAAGAGCAACCCGCGTGCGCGGGACGCGCGATCGAGCGCCTGGAGTACGTCACGCGGCGCATGGTCGAGGTGCTCACCGGTGAACTTCCCTACGTGACACTTCTGTTGAGGGTGCGCGGAAACACCGACACCGAGCGGTGGGCCATGGAGCGGCGCAGGGAGTTCGACCACCAGGTCGCCCAGCTGCTCAGGGCGGCCGCGGCCGACGGGGACGTGCGCGGTGACATCGAGGTGCGGCTCGCCACGCGGCTCGTCTTCGGAATGATCAACTCGCTGGTGGAGTGGTACCGGCCGGACGGTGGCGGGCTCGGCGACCGTGAGGTGGCGGATGCCGTGGTCGAGCTGGTCTTCCAGGGGCTGCGCAAGGCCGGCTGACCTGTGGGCCCGCGTGGGCCCGCATGGGTCCTCAGGAGTCGGGCTCCAGGTCCTCCTCCTCGAAGACCAGCAGCGTGCGCGTGCTCAGCACCTCGGGGATGGACTGGAGCTTGGTGAGGACCAGTTCGCGCAGGGCCCGGTTGTCCTCCGTGTGGACCAGGATCAGGACGTCGAAATCGCCGCTGACCAGCGCGATGTGCGAGGCCTCCGGCAGTCGGCGCAGCTGCTCGCGCACGGTCCGCCAGGTGTTCTGGACGATCTTGAGCGTGATGTAGGCGGAGGCGCCCTGGCCTGCCCGCTCGTGGTTGACGCGAGCGCCGAAACCGCGGATCACGCGGTCCTCGATGAGACGGTTGATCCGCGCGTAGGCGTTCGCCCGGGACACATGGACCTGCTCGGCGACGGAGCGTATCGACGCGCGACCGTCCTTCAGCAGCAGCTGCAGGATGTCCCGGTCGATGGCGTCCAGCGGGCGGGCCGCGGGCTCGGGCGCCGGGCTTCCGGAGCCTTCGGCCATTTGTTCAGATGCCATGTGCCCCCGCCTCCCTACCATGGACGTACTGCATTCATCTCAGGCTGTGGAGAACCGATTGTCCACAGCCTGGAGGTGCCTGTAGCCAAAATGTGCCGTCGACCGAACAATCGGTAGGTGAGGCGCATCACACCGACGCGCCGTCCGAGCCGCTCCCACGAGGAGGTGTCGTCATGACGGTCATGGACCAGCGGGCCGCGCGCGAGGGCAGGCCCGTCCCGCCGCCCGCCTGGCAGCCCCGCACGGATCCCGCGCCGCTGCTGCCCGACGCCGAGCCCCACCGGGTCCTCGGTACCGACGCCGCCGCCCGCGTCGACCCCGAGCTGTTGCGCCGCCTGTACGCGGAGGTGGTGCGCGGCCGTAGGTACAACGTGCAGGCGACCGCGCTGACCAAGCAGGGCCGCCTCGCCGTGTACCCGTCGACGACCGGCCAGGAGGCCGCGGAGGTCGCCGCGGCGCTGGTTCTTGAGGAGCGGGACTGGCTCTTTCCCAGCTACCGCGACACCCTCGCCGCCGTCGCCCGCGGCCTCGACCCCGTCCAGGCCCTGACCCTGCTGCGCGGCGACTGGCACACCGGATACGACCCGCGCGAGCACCACATCGCGCCGTTGTGCACCCCGCTCGCGACGCAGCTCCCGCACGCTGTGGGCCTCGCACATGCCGCGCGACTCAAGGGCGACGATGTGGTGGCGCTCGCCATGGTCGGCGACGGCGGCACCAGTGAGGGCGACTTCCACGAGGCGCTGAACTTCGCCGCCGTGTGGCAGGCGCCGGTCGTCTTCCTCGTGCAGAACAACGGGTTCGCCATCTCCGTGCCGCTGGCCAAGCAGACCGCGGCGCCGTCCCTGGCCCACAAGGCCGTCGGGTACGGGATGCCGGGCCGCCTGGTCGACGGGAACGACGCGGCGGCGCTGCACGAGGTGCTCGGCGACGCCGTCGCACGCGCGCGTGAAGGCGGCGGTCCGACGCTGGTCGAGGCCGTCACGTACCGGATGGACGCGCACACGAACGCCGACGACGCGACCCGCTACCGCAGCGACGCCGAGGTCGCGATGTGGCGCGCGCACGACCCGATCCTGCTCCTGGAGCGGGAGTTGACCGCACGCGGGCTCATCGACGAGGACGGCATCCAGGCCGTGCGCGACGGCGCCGAGCAGCAGGCGGCCGAGCTGCGCGCGCGCATGAACCAGGACCCCGCCCTCGACCCCATGGACCTGTTCGGCGACGTGTACGCCGAGCAGACGCCCCAGCTGAGAGAGCAGGCGGCACTGTTGCGTGCCGAGCTGGACGCCGAGGCTGAAGGGGAGCAGGCATGACCACCGTGGCCCGGCCGCCGAAGGCCAAGCCCGCGACCAAGCCCGCCACCATGGCGCAAGCCCTCGGACGCGCGCTGCGCGACTCCATGGCCGAGGACCCGGCCGTGCACGTCATGGGCGAGGACGTGGGCACCCTGGGCGGCGTCTTCCGGATCACCGACGGGCTCGCGAAGGAGTTCGGCGAGGACCGCTGCACGGACACCCCGCTCGCCGAGGCGGGCATCCTCGGCGCCGCCGTGGGCATGGCGATGTACGGCCTCCGTCCCGTCGTGGAGATGCAGTTCGACGCGTTCGCGTACCCCGCCTTCGAGCAGTTGATCTCGCACGTCGCGCGGATGCGCAACCGCACGCGTGGCGCCATGCCGCTGCCCATCACCGTGCGGGTGCCGTACGGCGGCGGGATCGGCGGTGTGGAGCACCACAGCGATTCCTCCGAGGCCTACTACATGGCGACGCCGGGCCTGACCGTCGTCACGCCGGCCACCGTCGCGGACGCCTACGGGCTGCTGCGGCAGTCGATCGCCTCCGACGACCCCGTCGTCTTCCTGGAGCCCAAACGCCTTTACTGGACGAAGGATTCGTGGAACCCCGAGGCACCGGAAGACGTTCTTCCGATAGGCAGGGCAGTGGTTCGCCGCCCCGGCACCAGTGCCACGCTGCTCACGTACGGACCGTCCGTCCCCGTCTGCTTGGAGGCGGCCGAGGCGGCCCGGGGGAGGGGTGGGATCTTGAAGTGGTCGACCTGCGCTCGCTGGTGCCGTTCGACGACGCGACGGTCGCCGAGTCCGTCCGGCGCACGGGACGCGCCGTCGTCGTGCACGAGTCGGGTGGTTTCGGCGGGCCGGGCGGAGAGATCGCCGCGCGCGTGACCGAGCGGTGCTTCCACCACTTGGAGGCGCCGGTGCTGCGGGTGGCCGGTTTCGACGTTCCGTATCCGCCGCCCATGCTGGAGCGGCACCATCTGCCCGGAGTGGACCGGGTGCTGGACGCGGTGGCCCGGCTGCAATGGGATCAGTGAGGGACGGTGGGGTAATGGCGCAGGTGCTCGAGTTCAAGCTGCCCGACCTCGGGGAGGGTCTCACCGAGGCGGAGATCGTGCAGTGGCTGGTGGGAGTCGGGGACGTCGTCGCCGTCGACCAGCCCGTCGTCGAGGTGGAGACCGCGAAGGCGATGGTCGAGGTGCCGTGCCCGTACGGCGGTGTGGTCACGGCCCGCTTCGGCGACGAGGGCAGCGAACTGCCGGTCGGGGCGCCGCTGTTGATGGTGGCCGTGGGCGCGCAGTCGCCGTCCGACGTGCCGCTGTCGGACGTTCCCGCGCGGTCTTCGGCCGCCGCCGAGGGGCCCGCGAAGGCGCGCCAGGAGGTGCGCCAGGGGACGCGTCAGGAGGCTCCTGAGAAGGCGGAGAAGACCGAGAGGGCGGGGAAGGCCGAGGGGTCGGGGAACGTGCTGGTGGGGTACGGAACCTCCACCGCGCCGACCCGGCGCAGGCGGGTGCGGCCCGCGCCGCTGGACAGCGTGCCCGCCGCCCCGGAGAGCGCCCCGCGCGCCCAGGGCCCGGTTCCCGTGATCTCCCCGCTCGTCCGCAAGCTGGCCCGTGACCGTGGCGTGGACCTCAGAGAGCTGACCGGGTCCGGGCCCGACGGGCTCATCCTCAGGAGCGACGTAGAAAACGCGGCGAAGGCGGCGAACGCGGCAAGCACGGCCAACGCGGCGCCCGCCGCCCCTGAGGGCACCCTCGCCTCCGCCCCCGCTCCGGCCGCCGCCCCGCAGGAGCACCGCACACCCTTGCGCGGCATTCGCGGAGCCGTGGCCGACAAGATGTCCCGCAGCCGGCGCGAGATACCCGACGCGACCTGCTGGGTGGACGCCGACGCCACGGAACTCATGAACGCGCGCGTGGCGATGAATTCCGCAGGGGGCCCGAAGATCTCCGTGCTCGCGCTCCTCGCCCGCATCTGCACCGCGGCCCTGGCGCGCTACCCGGAGCTGAACTCCACGGTCGACACCGAGCGGCGCGAGCTCGTCCGGCTCGACGAGGTGCACCTCGGGTTCGCCGCACAGACCGACCGCGGCCTGGTCGTGCCCGTCGTACGGGACGCCCACGCGCGCGGAGCCGAATCACTGAGCGCCGAGTTCGCCCGGCTCACCGAGGCGGCACGGGCCGGGAAGCTGTCGCCCGCGGAACTCACCGGCGGCACCTTCACGTTGAACAACTACGGAGTGTTCGGCGTCGACGGTTCCACGCCGATCATCAACCACCCAGAGGCCGCCATGCTCGGCGTCGGCCGAATAGCCGCCAAGCCGTGGGTCCACGAAGGGGAGTTGGCGGTCCGCCAGGTCGTCCAGCTCTCGCTCACCTTCGACCACCGGGTGTGCGACGGAGGCACGGCGGGCGGCTTCCTGCGGTACGTCGCGGACTGCGTGGAACAACCGGCGGTGCTGCTGCGCACGCTGTGACCGGCAGGACCGGTGGCAAGGATCGTCCTCCCGCCTGGTGGCAATGATCGCCCGTGAGCCCATACTCGGGGGATGAACGCGTACGACGCCATCGTCCTCGCCGGAGGTGCCGCGCGGCGGCTCGGCGGCGCGGACAAGCCCGGTGTGCGGGTCGGCGGTCGCGCGCTGCTCGACCGGGTCCTTCAGGCGTGCGCCGGAGCCCGCGCCACCGTGGTGGTCGCCGAGCCACGCCGCACCGCGCGCCCCGTCGTCTGGGCCCGCGAGGATCCGCCGGGTGGGGGGCCGCTCGCCGCGCTTGAGGCGGGGATCCGGGGGCTCGAGTCCGGGCAGGGCCCTGTGGCGGAGAGCGTCGTCGTGCTCTCCGCCGATCTGCCGTTCCTGGGGGACCGCACCGTACGAGGACTCCTCGACGCGCTCGAAGCCCGCGCGCTCGAAGCCCGCGCGCTCGAAGCCCGCGCGCTCGAAACCGACGCGCTCGAAACCGACGCGCCCGAAGCCGACGCGCTCGAAGCCGAAAGCGAAGTCGACGGCGCAACCAGCGGCTCAATCAACCGCGCAGCCGACGCCGCGCCCGACGCCGCCGCCGCGCCCGCCGCCGTGCCCGACGGCGCTCTGCTGGTCGACGGTGGCGGTCGTGACCAGCCGCTCGTCGCCGTCTACCGGTACGCGGCGCTGCGCCGGGTACTCGGTGAACTCGCGGCAGAACACGGTGACCTCAACGGACTGCCGCTGCGTCTGCTCACCCGTAACCTCAGCCTCACCCGCATCACCGACCCCGTCGCGTCGTTCGACTGCGACACCTGGGACGACATCGCCGCCGCCCGGTCACGTATCAGGGAGCATGGACGAGTGCTTGACGAATGGATCACCGCAGCCAAGAACGAACTGGGCATCGACCTGGACGTCGACACGGGCGTCCTGCTCGACCTCGCCCGTGACGCCGCGCACGGCGTCGCGCGCCCCGCGGCGCCGCTGACGACGTTCCTCGTGGGATACGCCGCGGCGCAGGCAGGAGGCGGCCCCGAAGCCGTGGCATCGGCCGCGGCGAAGGCGGCCGAGCTCGCCAATCGCTGGGCGCAGGAGGCCGATCCCGGGTCGTCGGAGACCGACGCCAAGCCGGACGCGGGATGAGCGCCCACAGCGGGCGGTCCGCGCGGACCGCCCCGGTCGACGTCGACCCGATGGACATCGACGTGGACGAGGCGCTCGCCCTGGCGAACGACAACCGGCCCCACCACAACCGGCCCGACACCCCACAGGCCGGCGCCCCCCGGGCCGACGACACCCGGCCCGACGGCCGACGCCCCGCCCCGGCCACCTCAGAGCCCTCCCCGGACCCCACGGCCTCCACTACCTCCCCGGCCCCCGGCACCCCCGGCTCGCCGTCCCGCCCCACCTCCCGTCACGCCGCCACCTCCTGGGCCGCGGCCCGCCGCACCGCCGCCCGGGCCGAACGCGGCCCCCGCGCAGCGACCGGCGTCCCCCTCGACCAAGCGCTCGGTCTGGTCCTCGCCGCCCCGCTGACCGCCCTGACGGACCTGCCTCCCTTCGACACCTCGGCGATGGACGGCTGGGTCGTCGCGGGCCCGGGGCCCTGGGCCGTGGGCGGCGAAGGGCTCCTCGCGGGGCATGAGCAGCCCGCCCCGCTGGCCGACGGTGAGGCCGCGGCGATCGCGACCGGCGCCCGCGTGCCCTCGGACGCCACGGCCGTCATCCGCAGCGAGCACGGCCACATCGACACGGGCGGCCAGCTGCACCCGCTGCGCGAGGTCGCCCACGGACAGGACATCCGCCCGCGCGGCCAGGAGTGCCGCAGCGGCGAGCTGCTGCTGCCGACAGGCGCCCTCGTCACCCCGGCCGTCCTCGGTCTCGCCGCCGCCGCGGGGTACGACACCCTCGCCGTCGTCCCGCGCCCGACGGTCGAAGTCCTGATCCTCGGCGACGAGTTGCTCACCGCGGGCCTCCCCCGCGAGGGCCTCATCCGGGACGCGCTCGGCCCGATGCTCCCGCACTGGCTGCGCGCGCTCGGCGTCGAGGTGACCTCCGTACGCAGGCTCGGTGACGACGCGAAGGCGCTGCTCAAGGCGGTACGGGAGGCCAGGACCGATCTGGTCGTGACCACCGGCGGCACCGCGTCCGGGCCCGTCGATCATGTGCACCCCACCCTGCGCGCCCTCGACGCCGAACTCCTCGTCGACGGGGTCGCCGTCCGCCCCGGCCACCCGATGCTGCTCGCCCGGCTCAAGGAGGGGCAGCACCTGGTCGGCCTCCCCGGCAACCCCCTGGCCGCCGTCTCCGGCCTGCTCACGCTCGCCGAGCCGTTGCTGCGGGTGCTCTCGGGCCGGGCACAGGACCAGACGCACAGCTCCGCACAGCGCCAAGGCCACGACGGGCGAGCGGGGTTGGACGGGGACCGGAACGCGGACGCGTACACCGCCCCCCTGCACACCCCCGCCCCCGGCCACCCCCACGACACCCGCCTCATCCCCATCGTGCTGCGGCAGGACGACGGCAGTGGGCACGAGTGGGCGGTTCCCCTGCACTACAACGGTCCGGCCATGCTGCGCGGCATCGCGGCCGCCGATGGGCTCGCCGTCATCCCGCCCGGCGGCGCCACGGAGGGCCAGGAGGTGGAGATCCTCGACCTGCCGTGGTCGTGGAACCCTGGGCTGCCCGGTCTCAACCCGGCGGGAAACGAAGGGTGTTTCACGTGAAACTGGCCGGCGATGATGCCATCGCACGCCAAGAGGAAGAGCGGACCGCGACCTACCGGGTGAAACTCCCCCGGCAGGTCGTCGAGCGCCCGCTCCTCCAAGTGGCCCGGCGCGTGCTGATAGCGCTCACCGTGCTCGTCGTCACCGCACTGATCGTGTGGTTCGACAGCGACGGCTACAACGACAACTCCGATGGCCAAGTCGACCTGCTCGACGCGTTCTACTACGCGACCGTCACGCTCTCCACCACGGGATACGGCGACATCACGCCGGTCAGTGACGCGGCGCGGCTCACCAATATCTTCGCCATCACGCCGCTGCGTGTGCTCTTCCTGATCATCCTGGTCGGCACCACGCTCGAAGTCCTCACCGAACGGACGCGGGAGGAATGGCGCCTGAAACGCTGGAGGTCCACCTTGCGTGACCACACTGTCGTCGTCGGCTTCGGCACCAAGGGGCGCAGCGCCGTGGAGACCGTCTGCGCGAGCGGACTGAAGCCCGAGCAGGTCGTCGTGGTCGACCCCAGCCCCAAGGTCGTCGAGAGCGCCAACGCCCATGGATACGCGGGCGTGACGGGCGATGCCACGCGCAGCTCGGTCCTGTTGCAGGCCGAGGTGCAGCGGGCGCGGAAGATCATCATCGCGACGCAGCGCGACGACACGGCGGTCCTGGTGACGCTCACCGCGCGGCAGTTGAACCGCGGGGCGAAGATCGTCGCCGCGGTCCGCGAGGAGGAGAACGCGCCGCTGTTGCGCCAGTCCGGGGCCGACGCCGTCATCACCAGCGCCAGTGCGGCGGGCCGGCTGCTCGGTCTGTCGGTGCTCAGCCCGCACGCCGGCGTGGTCATGGAGGACCTCATCCAGAAGGGTTCCGGTCTCGACCTGGTCGAACGCCCGGTCACCAAGGCGGAGGTCGGTCTGCGGCCGAAGGAGACAGAGGACCTGGTCGTCAGCGTCATCCGGGGGCACCGGGTGCTCGGGTACGACGACGCGGCCGTCGGCTCGCTCAAGCTGACGGACCGCCTCATCACGATCACTCGTGTGACGCCCATGACCCAGCTGGCACCGGACATGAAGCCCTCTCCACGCGGCTGAGCCTCTCCCCGCGAGTGATCCACGGGAGTAGCCTCGCGGCCATGCATGCGATCACGATCCCGGAACCCGGCGGACCCGAGGCACTCGTCTGGACGGAGGTCCCCGACCCCGTACCCGGCGAGGGCGAGGTCCTGGTCGAGGTGGTCTCCAGCGCCGTCAACCGCGCCGATCTGCTCCAGCGGCAGGGCTTCTACAACCCGCCGCCCGGCACCTCCCCCTACCCCGGCCTGGAGTGCGCAGGCCGGATCGTCGAGCTCGGCACCGGCGTCTCCGGCTGGTCGGTCGGCGACGAGGTGTGCGGGCTGCTCGTGGGCGGCGGCTACGCCGAGAAGGTCGCCGTCCCCGCGGGGCAGCTCCTCCCCGTGCCGCAGGGCCTCGACCTCGTCACGGCCGCCGCGCTGCCCGAGGTGACCTGCACCGTCTGGTCCAACGTCTTCATGATCGCCCACCTGCGGCCCGGCGAGACCTTCCTCGTGCACGGCGGCTCCAGCGGCATCGGCACCATGGCGATCCAGCTCGCGAAGGCCGTCGGCGCCAAGGTGGCGGTCACGGCCGGCACCAAGGAGAAGCTCGACTTCTGCGCGGAGCTCGGCGCGGACATCCTGATCAACTACCGCGAGCAGGACTTCGTGGAAGAGATCAAGAACGCCACGGACGGGGCGGGCGCCGACGTCATCCTCGACAACATGGGCGCCAAGTACCTGAACCGCAACGTCGACGCCCTCGCCACCAGCGGCCGCCTCGCCATCATCGGCATGCAGGGCGGGGTGAAGGGCGAGTTGAACATCGCCACCCTGCTCGGCAAGCGCGGCGCCATCACCGCGACCACGCTGCGGGCCCGCCCGCTGGCCGAGAAGGCGTCGGTCGTCGCGGCCGTGCGCGAGCACGTGTGGCCGCTGATCGAGGGCGGCCATGTGCGGCCGATCGTGGACCGCACGCTGCCGATGAGCGACGCCGCGCAGGGCCACCGGGTCCTGGAGGAGTCGGGGCACATCGGCAAGGTCCTGCTCACCAACGCGTAGTGACCCCGGCGGGCGCCGGGGTCACCGGCGCAGCCGCAGTGCCAGGAACCCGAGGCCGAGCCCCGTGAGCAGCAGCCCTGCCCCCAGCGGCAGCACGTTCACCAGGGGCCCGGCCCCGGGCTCGCCGACGGCCTGCCGTTCTTCCGGGGCGGCGGAGCGCTCGGGGCGCGGTTCCCGCGACACGGCCGGTGGCGGTTCGGTGGCGGCCGGGGGCAGTACGACCCCGGTGGCGGCCGGCGTGGGCAGTTCGCGCCCCGGCGGGGTCCGGCCCACGCCCGCCCGGCTCCCCGCGAGGGACCCGTGCGGTGAGGGCTCGGCGACGTAGGCGTGGGGACCGGCGACGTACGAAGAGGGCCCGGCGGCGTACGACAGGGACACGGGAACCGCCAGGAACAGCGGTACGGAGGAGAGAAGCCCGGCCACCCACCGACGCCGCCGCATCCCCAGCCCCTTCCGTCCCCGGTTCGTCCAGACGCTTGTGCTAAGCCTCACATGACGGGATAAAACAGGCACGCCGGATTTCGTCCCGCCCGACACGGTGGATCAGCTCCTAACGGGGGCACCACCGAGATGTGACAGACACGTACGAGAGAATGGCGGCATGGAGATGCCGAGGAACGAACAGTCGCCGGACAACCCGCAGGTCCTGGTCGTGGGGCAGGACGGCATGGCGCTTGGCGGCGGTGGCGGCGACGAGTCCCGCGAGATCCCGGTGACCGACATGGTGGAACAGCCCGCCAAGGTGATGCGCATCGGCAGCATGATCAAGCAGCTGCTCGAAGAGGTGCGCGCGGCTCCCCTGGACGAGGCGAGCCGGCAGCGCCTCAAGGAGATCCACGCCAGCTCGGTCAAGGAGCTCGAGGACGGCCTCGCGCCCGAACTCGTCGAGGAGCTGGAGCGGCTCTCCCTGCCCTTCACGGAGGAGGCGACCCCGAGCGACGCCGAGCTGCGCATCGCGCAGGCCCAGCTGGTGGGCTGGCTCGAGGGGCTCTTCCACGGGATCCAGACGACGTTGTTCGCCCAGCAGATGGCGGCTCGCGCCCAGCTCGAGCAGATGCGCCGGGCCCTGCCGCCCGGCGTCGGCGGCGGCGACGAAGAGGGCGAGGACCCCCGCGCGGGCGGCCGCTCGGGCGGCCCGTACCTCTAGGCCGACGGACAGGCCGGCGCCAGGACACCGCCAGGCCCGCACCAGGCCGGCGCACAGGTCAACAGACACACATGTAGGGGCCCGTCACAGGACGGGCCCCTACGTATGCGTGAACTTGGCCACGGGGCGGTGCGTGCCGATCGCCTCGGGTGACCACGGAATCGTCATCGGCAGCCTACAAATATCCTGCTCACGATTTGCAGGGCATGCACGACAACGGGTTGGATGTCCGGTCCATCTCGGAACGGCGACGTGGCCGATGCCTGTAGCGTGGCCCGACGGAGTCGGTATTTCGCAACCGCGCGTACTCCGATGTATGGATCCGGCAGCACGGACAGAAACGACGGCGAGGACTGATGGCACAGCAGCAGCGCGCTCAGGGCCCGTCCGACCCCGAGGCGACTGGCGGCGGTATGTCAGAGACGCCGGAGATGTGGGGTAACGGCGGGCTCGTCGGGGACGGTCGGTATCGACTGACCGGCAGACTCGGCCGGGGTGGCATGGCAGAGGTCTTCGCGGCCGAGGACGTACGCCTCGGGCGCACGGTCGCCGTCAAGCTGCTCCGCTCCGATCTCGCCGAGGACCCGGTCTCCAAGGCCCGCTTCACCCGCGAGGCACAGTCGGTCGCGGGCCTCAACCACCACGCCGTCGTCGCGGTCTACGACTCCGGTGAGGACGTCGTCGCCGGGAGCACCGTCCCGTACATCGTCATGGAGCTGGTCGAGGGCCGCACCATCCGCGACCTCCTGCTCAGCGCGGAGGCGCCGGGTGCCGAACAGGCCCTGATCATCGTCTCGGGTGTCCTGGAGGCGCTCGCCTACTCGCACCAGCACGGCATCGTGCACCGCGACATCAAGCCCGCGAACGTGATCATCACCAACACCGGCGCGGTGAAGGTGATGGACTTCGGCATCGCGCGCGCCCTGCACGGCGCGCAGTCGACCATGACGCAGACCGGCATGGTCATGGGCACCCCGCAGTACCTCTCGCCCGAGCAGGCCCTCGGCAAGGCCGTCGACCACCGCTCCGACCTGTACGCCGTCGGCTGCCTGCTCTACGAACTCCTCGCGCTGCGCCCGCCGTTCACCGGTGAGACCCCGCTGTCCGTGGTCTACCAGCACGTCCAGGACACCCCCGTGCTGCCGTCCGAGGTTCTGGACGAGGTGCCGCCGGAGCTGAACGGCCTCGTCATGCGCTCCCTCGCCAAGGACCCGGACGACCGGTTCCAGACGGCAGAGGAGATGCGCGGGCTCGTCCAGTACAGCCTTCAGATGCTGTACGAGCAGGGTGGCCACACCGGCACCTGGAACACCGGCCCCGTCGACGCGCACGAGGGCGGTTCGACGCCCGCGATGGGCGTCGCCGCGACCACGGCGATGCAGCACCCCGGCGACTCCGGCACGGCCCAGCAGCCGATGCTGCGCCCGCCGGGCGGCGACGACGGCGGCTTCGACGGGAACGGGAACGGGGGCAAGGGAGGCGGCCGCGGCAAGCTGTGGATCGTCGCCGTGCTCGCGGTGATCGCGATCGCGGTGGGCGTCGCCTGGGCGCTCAGCAGCGGTGGTGACGGCGACAAGGACCCCGGCAACAAGAAGTCGCCGAGCGCCACCAAGTCCGAGAAGTCCTCGGAGCCCAGCAAGTCGGCCTCGGACGATTCGTCGCAGGGCGCGACGGAGGAGCCGGGCACGAGCACGGGCGGCGACACCGGTTACACGCCGACGCAGGAGCCGACGACCACCAACCCGTCGCCGACGCAGTCCGATGAGCCCACGGACGAGCCGACCAGCGAGAATCCGACGCCCACGAAGTCGACCAACCCGACTCCGACGCCGACCACGTCGGCGCCCGACGACGGCAACGGTGGCAGCACGGGTGGCGACACCGGCGGCGACAACGGTGGTGTCATCGGCGGCGACACGGGCGGCGACACCGGCGGCGACGGCACCCAGTAGAACCACCCACCCGGGCGCGCCCCACCTGCGCCCTAATCCACCTGAGCCGACCCGCCCCGCAGCTCGTGCACCGTCACGAACTGCGGGGCGACGCGCAGGTAGACCGGGTCGAAGGGCTCGCCGTCCGCGTGGTGCGGGGCGGCCCCGAAGAGCTCAAGCTCGGCCTTCGTCGGCTCGACCTGCTCGCAGGTGCCGACGCACTGCACCGACCACTGGCCCTCGTCCCCGGGGCGCTCCCGGCCCAGGTTGTCCGCCCCGTAGGCGACGACGCTGCCGATGCACGCCTCGTGGTAGCCGAAGCCGCGGTGCATGCGCAGCAGGAGCCGTCCGTCGGCCACGATGTGGCGGGCGGAGGCGAGGAAGGGCAGGGCGCGCATGCTGGTCGCGACGCGGCCGTAGGGCACGCGGGTGAGCAGTTCGAAGGCGCGGTCCCGGTCCTGCGGGGGCATGGTCTGAGGGGCGGAGGGCATGTCACCACTCTGCGCCGCGTGCGCCCCGGCAGAACAGAGGAGCCCGCCCCCAGGGACGCGTGACATAGGTCCTGGACGGGCGGGCATCCCGGGAGGGGGTCGGGGGAGGCGTCAGTGCTTCTCGGCCTGCATACGGGCCACGTACGCGGCCGCCTGGGAGCGGCGCTCCATGCCGAGCTTCGACAGCAGGCTGGACACATAGTTCTTGATCGTCTTCTCGGCGAGGTGCAGGCGCTCGCCGATGACCCGGTTCGTCAGGCCCTCACCGATCAGGTCGAGGATCTTGCGCTCCTGCTCGGTGAGGCCGGAGAGCTTGTCGTCGCCCTTGCGGCCGCCGTCCCGCAGCCGCTCCAGGACGCGGGCGGTGGCGACCGGGTCGAGCAGCGACTTGCCGGAGGCGACGTCCCGTACGGCGGTGAGCAGCTCATTGCCGCGGATCGCCTTCAGTACGTATCCGGAGGCGCCGGCCATGATCGCGTCGAAGAGCGCCTCGTCGTCCGCGAACGACGTCAGCATCAGGCACTTGATCGACTCGTCCTGGGAGCGGATCTCGCGGCACACCTCGACGCCGCTGCCGTCCGGCAGTCGCACGTCGAGCACCGCCACGTCGGGCCGGGTCGCGGGGATGCGCACCAGGGCGTCGGCGGCCGTTCCGGCCTCTCCGACCACCTCGATGTCGTTCTCCATCGAGAGCAGCTCGTGGACCCCGCGCCGCACCACTTCGTGGTCGTCGAGGAGAAATACCGTAATTTTTCCGTCTTCGCGCACGGCATCAGTCTCACACACGAACCTTGGCCGCGCCCTAGATGATGGCGGGGTGACCGGGATAACGTGCCGGTGTTCCGGCCCCCTGCCAGGCTGAGATCCAGGACCCGTCGCACAGCTGTGACCTGCGACGCTTCGTCTTCCCTCGCGATACTAGGAAATCCAACCAACGACTTACTTGGAAATCCAAGCAAAATCGCAGGTCAGATGGGGTTTCGCAGATGTGTGACCCACTGGGTAACGTGCTGGGTGAAGGGTGCTTGCCGGAGCACTTGTCACGCCTGTTGCCGGCACCACGCACCCACCCCGTGCGTGGACGGATCAGGCGAGCCGAGCCGACTGGCCATCCGGCAATCCCGGGGCCGGACCGACGGAGGAGCACACGTGACCGTAGACAGTGCCGACAGCACTGCCGCCGCGCAGAAGGCGAAGCCGGCGCGGGGGCGGGCCGCTGCGAAGAAGTCTGCGAAGAAAGCCCCCGGCAAGACCGCCGCTGCCAAGACCACTGCCGCCAAGGCCGAAGCGCCGCAGAGCGACCTGGTGCAGCTGCTGACCCCCGAGGGCAAGCGGGTCAAGAACGCGGAGACCGCGGTGTACGACCGCTACGTCGCCGACATCACCGACGACGAGCTGCGCGCCCTGTACCGCGACATGGTCCTCACGCGTCGATTCGACGCCGAGGCCACGGCGCTCCAGCGCCAGGGCGAGCTGGGTCTGTGGGCGTCGCTGCTCGGGCAGGAGGCGGCGCAGATCGGCTCCGGCCGGGCCACCCGCGAGGACGACTACGTCTTCCCGACGTACCGCGAGCACGGCGTCGCCTGGTGCCGCGGCGTCGACCCGACGAACCTGCTCGGCATGTTCCGCGGCGTCAACCACGGCGGCTGGGACCCGAACAGCAACAACTTCCACCTGTACACGATCGTCATCGGCTCGCAGACCCTGCACGCCACCGGCTACGCGATGGGCGTCGCCAAGGACGGCGCGGACAGCGCGGTGATCGCGTACTTCGGTGACGGCGCGAGCAGCCAGGGCGACGTCCTGGAGGCCTTCAACTTCGGGGCCGTCTACAACGCCCCCGTGGTGTTCTTCTGCCAGAACAACCAGTGGGCGATCTCCGAGCCGACCGAGCGCCAGATGCGCGTGCCGCTGTACCAGCGCGCGCAGGGCTTCGGCTTCCCGGGCGTGCGCGTGGACGGCAACGACGTGCTGGCCTGCCTCGCCGTGACGCGCTGGGCGCTCGACCGGGCCCGGCAGGGCGAGGGGCCCGCGCTGATCGAGGCGTTCACGTACCGCATGGGCGCGCACACCACGTCCGACGACCCGTCGAAGTACCGGTCCGACGACGAGCGCGTGTCGTGGGAGGCGAAGGACCCGATCTTGCGCCTGCGCGCATACCTGGAGTCCCAAACCGACACGGATGAGGGATTTTTCGCGGAACTCGACGCCGAGAGCGAGACGTTGGGCAAGCGAGTACGCGATGTCGTACGGGCCATGCCGGACCCGGACCTCATGGCGATCTTCGAGAACGTGTACGCGGACGGGCACGCGCTCGTCGACGAGGAGCGCGCGCAATTCGCCGCCTACCAGGCGTCGTTCGCCGACGGGGAGGTCTGAGGACCATGGCGGTACAGAAGCTTCCGATCGCGAAGGCGATCAACGAGTCGCTGCGCACGGCGCTCGACAACGACCCGAAGGTCCTCGTCATGGGCGAGGACGTCGGCAAGCTCGGCGGCGTCTTCCGCGTCACCGACGGCCTGCAGAAGGACTTCGGCGAGGACCGGGTCATCGACACCCCGCTCGCCGAGTCCGGCATCGTCGGCACCGCGATCGGCCTCGCGCTGCGCGGCTACCGGCCGGTGGTGGAGATCCAGTTCGACGGTTTCGTCTTCCCCGCGTACGACCAGATCGTCACGCAGCTCGCGAAGATGCACGCGCGGGCGCTCGGCAAGATCAAGACGCCGGTCGTCATCCGCATCCCGTACGGCGGCGGCATCGGCGCGGTCGAGCACCACAGCGAGTCGCCCGAGGTGCTGTTCGCGCACGTGTCGGGCCTGAAGGTCGTCTCGCCGTCGAACGCGAGCGACGCCTACTGGATGCTCCAGCAGGCGATCCAGAGCGACGACCCGGTGATCTTCTTCGAGCCCAAGCGCCGCTACTGGGACAAGGGCGAGGTCGACACGGAGGCCGTGCCCGGCGATCTGCACAAGGCCGCCGTCGCGCGCGAGGGCAGCGACCTGACGCTCGTCGCGTACGGGCCGATGGTGAAGGTCTGCCTGGAGGCTGCCGCGGCCGCCGAGGAGGAGGGCAAGTCCCTGGAGGTCCTCGACCTGCGCTCCATCTCGCCGATGGACTTCGACGCCGTGCAGAAGTCGGTGGAGAAGACGCGCCACCTCGTCATCGTGCACGAGGCGCCCGTCTTCCTCGGCTCCGGCGCCGAGTTGGCGGCCAGGATCACCGAGCGGTCCTTCTACCACCTGGAGGCGCCCGTGCTGCGGGTCGGCGGGTACCACGCGCCGTATCCGCCGGCGCGCCTGGAGGAGGAGTACCTGCCGGGGCTCGACCGGGTGCTCGATGCCGTCGACCGTTCGCTGGCGTACTGAGAGGGGGCTGAATCATGGCTCGTGAGTTCAAGATGCCCGACGTGGGCGAAGGCCTGACCGAGGCCGAGATCCTCAAGTGGTACGTCCAGCCGGGCGACTCCGTCGAGGACGGACAGGTCGTGTGCGAGGTCGAGACCGCGAAGGCGGCCGTCGAGCTGCCCATCCCGTACGACGGGGTGGTCAAGGAGCTGCTCTTCCCGGAGGGGACGACGGTCGATGTCGGCCAGGTGATCATTTCGGTCGACGTGGAGGGGGACGCGCCCGCGCCTGCCGCCGCGGAGCCGGAAGCCGAGGCCGAGGCCGAGGCCGCCGAGCCTCAGGGGCGGCAACCCGTGCTCGTCGGGTACGGGGTCGCCGAGTCCTCCACGAAGCGGCGGGCCCGCAAGGGAGCCGAGGCCGAGTCGGTGCCCGCCACCAATGGCACGGCCACCCTCACCCGGCCGCTCGCCAAGCCGCCCGTGCGCAAGCTCGCCAAGGACCTCGGCGTGGACCTGGGCGCCGTGATTCCGTCCGGTTCCGACGGGATCATCACGCGTGAGGACGTGCACGCAGCCGTCGCACCCGCGGCGCCCGAGGCACCCGCACAGGCCCCCGCGCCGGTGGCGGCCCCCGCGCCCGCCTCTGCCCCCGCCCCCGCCTCGTACGACTCCGTCCGCGAGACGCGGATCCCGATCAAGGGTGTGCGGAAGGCGACCGCGCAGGCGATGGTGACCTCGAAGTTCACGGCCCCGCACGTCACGGAGTTCGTGACCGTCGACGTGACGCGCACGATGAAGCTCGTCGAGGAGCTCAAGGGCGACAAGGACATGGCGGGTCTGCGGGTCAACCCGCTGCTGCTCATCTCCAAGGCGCTGCTCGTCGCGATCAAGCGCAACCCCGAGGTCAACGCGGCCTGGGACGAGGCCAACCAGGAGATCGTCCAGAAGCACTACGTGAATTTGGGCATCGCCGCGGCCACGCCGCGCGGCCTGATCGTGCCGAAGATCAAGGACGCGCACGCCAAGACCCTGCCCGAACTGGCGTCCGCCCTCAGTGAGTTGGTGTCCACCGCGCGCGAGGGCAAGACGACGCCGGCCGACATGCAGGGCGGGACCGTCACGATCACCAATGTGGGCGTGTTCGGCGTCGACACCGGTACGCCGATCCTGAACCCCGGTGAGTCGGCGATCCTCGCCGTCGGAGCGATCAAGCTCCAGCCGTGGGTCCACAAGGGCAAGGTCAAGCCGCGTCAGGTGACGACGCTGGCGCTGTCCTTCGACCACCGCCTGGTGGACGGCGAGCTGGGGTCCAAGGTGCTGGCCGACGTGGCGGCGATCCTGGAGCGCCCGAAGCGGCTCATTACCTGGGCCTGATCGCATGTCCCTCCGGCGACGGGGTTGCGGCCTGCGGCGCTGCCCCAGACCCCGCTCCTCAATCGCCGGAGGGGCTTCATATACCTGGACCTACTTGGTCTACTTCTTGAACCCGTAATCCATGAGCTTCTTCGCGTCGGACGTCCGCGCGCTCACGGACGTCGACTTCAGCACCGTCCCGATCACGGTCTTACCGCTCCGCGTCGCCGCGAACACCAGGCAGTACCCGGCCTGCGGCCCCGACCCGGTCTTGACGCCTATGGTCCCGGAGTACGTACCGAGCAGGGTGTTCGTGTTGGACCACGACATGTACCGGTAGCCGCCGGACTTCGTCGTCACCTTCTGCTTCGTCGACGTCGTCTTCACGACCGAACGGAACGTCGAGTTCTTCATCGCCGAGGACGCGATCTTCGTGAGGTCGCGCGGCGTCGAGTAGTTGGCGCCGTTGCCGATGCCGTCGAACGAGTCGAAGTGGGTGTTCTTCAGGCCCATGTCGGTGGCGGACTTGTTCATCTTGCCGATGAAGGACTTCACGCGCGCCGCACGGGTCGAACCCGAGCCGAACTTGTCGGCGAGCGCGTACGCCGCGTCGCAGCCGGACGGCAGCATCAGGCCGTACAGCAGCTGGCGGACGGTGACCTTGTCGCCGACGATCAGACGGGCCGACGACGCGCTGTTCCTGACGATGTAGTCGCTGTACGCCTTCTGGACCGTGACCTTGGAGTCCAGGTTCAGATTGCTCTGGGCCAGCACCACCTTCGCGGTCATGATCTTGGTGGTGGAGCCGGTGGACCGACGGGTGTCCGCGGCCTTCGTGAACAGGCTCGACCCCGTCCCGTTGTTCATCACG
The DNA here is from genome assembly GCF_049844455.1 of Streptomyces fractus. Lineage (NCBI taxonomy): Bacteria > Bacillati > Actinomycetota > Actinomycetes > Kitasatosporales > Streptomycetaceae > Streptomyces > Streptomyces fractus. The sequence continues at coordinate 4,799,777 of NZ_JBMYHI010000002.1, forward strand.
TAGCCGCCGGACGCGGCGATGGTCGGCTTGACCGGGGCCGTGGCGGCCTGGGCGGTGGTGGTCAGCGCACCGCTGGTGATCACGGTTCCCGCGACGAGAACGGCTATGCCCGCTATGCCAGTTTTCAAGTCGAGTGCTCCAAATGTGCCTGAAATTGCGCCCCTTGAGAGTGGGGGCGCGCTGTGTGAGACACGTGAAGCGCCCGGGTGGTTGCGCGGAAAGGG